>NZ_CM173824.1:0-4915693 GCF_057812255.1 Erwinia sp. 2186
GTGTCACTTACGCTATGGCAACAGTGTCTTGCCCGTTTGCAGGATGAACTACCTGCCACCGAATTCAGCATGTGGATACGCCCACTGCAGGCCGAATTGAACGACAACACGTTGGCCTTGTATGCACCAAACCGGTTTGTACTCGATTGGGTTCGGGATAAATACCTCAATAATATTAATGGCCTGCTGAATGATTTCTGCGGCACGGATGTACCGTTGCTGCGTTTTGAAGTGGGCAGCAAGCCGGTGACACGTCAGATCAGCCAGCCGGTGATGGCCAGCGCCCATGCCAGTGCACCGGTGCAGGGTTCGCGCCCCGTGCATACCCGCCCAAGCTGGGACAGCATGCCGGCACCGGCGGAGCTCTCTTATCGCTCGAACGTCAACACCAAGCACAACTTTGATAACTTCGTTGAAGGTAAATCAAACCAGTTAGCCCGTGCGGCTGCGCGTCAGGTGGCGGACAATCCTGGCGGCGCTTATAACCCTTTATTCCTCTATGGCGGCACCGGTCTGGGTAAAACCCACCTGTTGCACGCGGTAGGTAATGGCATCATGGCGCGTAAACCCAATGCCAAAGTGGTTTACATGCACTCCGAGCGCTTTGTACAGGACATGGTCAAGGCGCTGCAGAACAACGCCATTGAAGAGTTCAAACGCTACTACCGTTCGGTCGATGCGTTGCTGATCGATGACATTCAGTTCTTTGCCAATAAAGAACGATCTCAGGAAGAGTTTTTCCACACCTTTAATGCGTTGCTGGAAGGCAACCAACAGATCATTCTGACCTCGGATCGCTATCCGAAAGAGATCAACGGTGTGGAAGATCGTCTGAAGTCGCGCTTTGGCTGGGGACTGACCGTGGCGATCGAGCCGCCAGAACTGGAAACGCGCGTGGCGATCCTGATGAAAAAAGCCGATGAAAACGACATCCGCCTGCCGGGTGAAGTGGCTTTCTTTATTGCCAAGCGTTTACGATCCAACGTGCGTGAGTTAGAAGGCGCGTTGAACCGCGTGATTGCCAACGCCAACTTTACCGGCCGGGCGATTACCATTGATTTTGTGCGGGAAGCTCTGCGCGATCTGCTGGCGCTTCAGGAGAAGTTGGTCACCATCGACAACATCCAGAAGACAGTGGCAGAGTATTACAAAATCAAAGTGGCTGATTTGCTCTCCAAGCGGCGTTCCCGCTCGGTGGCCCGCCCACGCCAGATGGCGATGGCAATGGCGAAAGAATTGACCAACCACAGTTTACCGGAAATCGGTGATGCTTTCGGGGGTCGTGACCATACCACGGTGCTGCATGCCTGTCGTAAAATCGAGCAGCTGCGTGAAGAAAGTCACGATATTAAAGAAGATTTCTCAAATCTAATCAGAACATTATCTTCCTGACGCTATGAAATTTATTGTAGAACGCGAGCATTTACTCAAGCCATTACAGCAGGTCAGCAGCCCACTGGGCGGACGGCCGACCTTACCTATCCTCGGCAACCTGCTGTTACAGGTCAATGAAGGCAGCCTGTTGCTGACCGGCACGGATCTGGAGATGGAAATGGTGGCCCGTGTCGCGCTGACACAGGAACACGAACCTGGCGCCACGACGGTGCCAGCCCGTAAGTTTTTCGATATCTGCCGTGGCCTGCCTGAAGGCGCGGAGATTACCGTGATGCTGGACGGCGAAAGAATGCTGGTGCGCTCCGGCCGCAGCCGTTTCTCGCTTTCCACGCTGCCGGCCAGCGACTTCCCGAATCTGGATGACTGGACCAGCGAAGTGGAATTTACGCTGCCGCAGGCCACGCTGAAGCGCCTGATCGAAGCGACCCAGTTCTCGATGGCGCATCAGGATGTGCGTTACTACCTGAACGGCATGCTGTTTGAAACCGAAGGTGAAGAGCTGCGTACCGTGGCCACCGATGGTCACCGTCTGGCGGTCTGTTCGATGCCGGTCGGTCAGCAACTGCCGAGCCATTCGGTGATCGTGCCGCGTAAAGGCGTGATTGAGCTGGTGCGTCTGCTGGATGGTGGCGATACGCCACTGCAGGTGCAGATCGGCAGCAACAATATTCGTGCGCATGTCGGCGACTTTATCTTCACCTCCAAGCTGGTTGATGGCCGTTTCCCGGATTATCGCCGCGTATTGCCGAAGAACCCGGACAAAACGCTGGATGCCGGTTGCGACATTCTTAAGCAAGCTTTTGCCCGTGCGGCGATCCTCTCAAACGAGAAGTTCCGCGGCGTTCGTCTGTATGTCAGCGAAAATCAGCTGAAAATTACCGCGAACAACCCGGAGCAGGAAGAAGCGGAAGAGATGCTGGATGTCACCTACGGCGGCACCGATATGGAAATTGGTTTTAACGTCAGCTACGTACTGGACGTGCTCAATGCGCTGAAGTGTGAAAATGTGCGCCTGCTGCTGACCGACTCCGTTTCCAGCGTACAGATTGAAGATGCAGCCAGCCAGAGCGCGGCCTACGTCGTCATGCCAATGAGGTTGTAGTAGACTATCGGGCTAACTTACTTGTCATTTTGCGCCCGGGCAGTGCTCGCCGTCCTCACGTACTTTAGTACGCTGCGGCGGCTCCGCGCTGGTCGGGTGCAAACTGACTGCGCCGTTGACGCTCTGGCCTGTCGTAAAAAAAGGGCAGGATGCGGCATTATCATCGCCTGTTTTGGAATTCCGTCTGTATGGCTTTAACCCGCCTGCTTATCAAAGACTTTCGTAATATCGAAAATGCGGATCTGGCGCTGGCGCCCGGCTTTAACTTTCTGGTGGGCGCGAACGGCAGTGGCAAAACCAGCGTGCTGGAAGCGATCTATACGCTCGGCCACGGTCGCGCGTTTCGCAGCCTGCAGGCAGGACGGGTTATCCGCCACGAACAGGATGCGTTTGTCCTGCACGGGCGTATTGAAGGCGCCGAGCGCGAAATCTCGGTCGGTCTGACCAAGAATCGCGCCGGAGACAGCAAGGTGCGCATCGACGGCAGCGACGGCCATAAAGTCGCCGAGCTGGCGCAGATGCTGCCGATGCAGCTGATCACGCCGGAAGGTTTTACGCTGCTTAACGGCGGGCCGAAATACCGCCGCGCCTACATCGACTGGGGCTGTTTTCATAATGAACCCGGCTTCTTTACCGCCTGGAGCAACCTGCGCAGGCTGATGAAACAGCGCAATGCCGCCTTGCGTCAGGTGTCACGCTATCAGCAAATCCGCGCCTGGGATCAGGAGCTGGTTCCCCTTGCTGAGCAGATCAGCCGCTGGCGAGCCGCCTACAGCGACGCCATTGCCGAAGATATCAACGCCACCTGCGCGCAGTTTTTACCTGAATTTAAGCTGACCTTCTCTTTCCAGCGCGGCTGGGACAAAGAGACGGAGTACGGCGAACTGCTCGAACGCCAGTTTGAACGCGATCGGGCACTGACTTACACCGCCAGCGGCCCGCACAAAGCGGATTTCCGAATCCGTGCCGACGGGACGCCGGTGGAAGATTTACTGTCACGCGGCCAGTTAAAGCTGCTGATGTGCGCCCTGAGACTGGCGCAGGGTGAGTTTCTCACCCGACAGAATGGGCGACGCTGCCTGTATCTGATAGATGATTTTGCCTCCGAGCTGGATGAGACGCGGCGACAGCTGTTAGCCTCCCGTCTGAAAGCCACGCATGCCCAGGTTTTTGTTAGTGCAATCAGTGCCGAACACGTGTTCGACATGACTGACGAAAAGGGCAAGATGTTCCACGTGGAACAAGGTAAAATAGCGGTTCAACCTGAAGATTAAACGAGCGAGAAACGTTGATGTCGAATTCTTATGACTCCTCAAGTATCAAAGTTCTTAAAGGGCTTGATGCAGTACGCAAGCGCCCGGGTATGTATATCGGCGATACGGATGACGGCACCGGTCTGCATCACATGGTATTCGAGGTCGTGGATAACGCTATCGACGAAGCACTCGCCGGTCACTGTAAAGATATTCTGGTGACTATTCATGCGGATAACTCCGTATCCGTTCAGGATGATGGCCGTGGTATTCCTACCGGCATCCATGAAGAAGAAGGCATTTCTGCGGCAGAAGTGATCATGACCGTGCTGCACGCAGGCGGTAAATTTGATGACAACTCCTATAAAGTTTCCGGTGGTCTGCACGGCGTCGGCGTGTCAGTGGTTAACGCCCTGTCTGAAAAGCTGGAGCTGACCATTCGCCGCGAAGGCAAGGTTCACAATCAGATTTACGTTCATGGCGTGCCACAGGCGCCACTGCACGTGACTGGTGAAACCGATCTGACCGGTACCCGCGTACGTTTCTGGCCAAGCCATCAGACCTTCACCAACGTGACCGATTTCGAATATGAAATCCTCGCCAAGCGTCTGCGTGAGCTGTCGTTCCTGAACTCCGGCGTGTCGATCAAGCTGGAAGACAAGCGTGATGCTCGTCAGGATCACTATCACTACGAAGGCGGCATCAAGGCGTTCGTTGAGTACCTGAACAAGAACAAAACCCCGATTCACCCGAATGTCTTCTATTTCTCGACGGAAAAAGACGGCATTGGCGTGGAAGTGGCGCTGCAGTGGAACGACGGTTTCCAGGAAAACATCTACTGCTTCACCAACAACATCCCACAGCGCGATGGCGGCACGCACCTCGTTGGTTTCCGTACCGCGATGACCCGTACGCTGAACGCCTACATGGATAAAGAAGGCTACAGCAAGAAAGCGAAAGTCAGCGCCACCGGTGACGATGCCCGTGAAGGCCTGATTGCGGTGGTATCGGTGAAAGTGCCGGACCCGAAATTCTCCTCACAGACCAAAGACAAGCTGGTCTCTTCTGAGGTGAAAACAGCGGTTGAGCAGCAGATGAACGAACTGCTGGCGGAATACCTGCTGGAAAACCCGACCGATGCGAAAATCGTGGTCGGTAAAATTATCGATGCGGCCCGTGCCCGTGAAGCGGCCCGTCGTGCGCGTGAAATGACCCGCCGTAAAGGCGCGCTGGATCTGGCAGGTCTGCCAGGCAAACTGGCTGACTGTCAGGAGCGTGACCCGGCGCTGTGCGAAATCTACCTGGTGGAGGGTGACTCTGCAGGCGGATCCGCCAAGCAGGGACGTAACCGTAAAAACCAGGCGATCCTGCCGTTGAAAGGTAAAATCCTCAACGTTGAGAAAGCGCGCTTCGATAAGATGCTCGCCTCGCAGGAAGTTGCCACGCTGATCACCGCGCTGGGCTGCGGCATCGGCCGTGACGAATACAACCCGGACAAACTGCGTTATCACAGCATCATTATCATGACCGATGCCGACGTGGATGGTTCGCACATCCGTACGCTGCTGCTGACCTTCTTCTACCGCCAGATGCCGGAAATCATCGAGCGTGGCCATGTCTATATTGCCCAGCCACCGCTGTACAAAGTGAAGAAAGGCAAGCAGGAGCAGTACATCAAGGATGATGACGCGATGGATCAGTACCAAATCGCGATCGCGCTGGATGGCGCAACCCTGCACACCAATGCCGAAGCACCGGCACTGGGCGGCGCGCCGCTGGAAACGCTGGTGTCAGAATTCAACAGCACCCGTAAAATGATCAAACGTATGGAGCGCCGTTATCCGGTAGCCCTGCTGAACTCGCTGATCTACCACTCAACGCTGAGCGACCTGTCTGAACAGGCGACGGTACAGAGCTGGATTGACGGGCTGATTGTGATGCTGAACGAGAAAGAGCAGCACGGTAGCTCTTACAGCGGTCTGGTGCGTGAGAATCTGGAACAGCATATCTTCGAGCCGATTGTTCGCATCCGTACCCACGGCGTGGACACCGATTATCCTCTGGATAACGAATTCGTCTCCGGCGGTGAATACCGTAAGATCTGCGCGCTGGGTGAAAAACTGCGTGGCCTGATCGAAGAAGATGCCTTCATCGAACGTGGCGAGCGCCGTCAGCCGATCGAGAGCTTCGAGCAGGCGATGGACTGGCTGGTGAAAGAGTCACGTCGTGGCCTGACGGTTCAGCGCTACAAAGGTCTGGGTGAGATGAACCCGGAGCAGCTGTGGGAAACCACCATGGATCCAGACAGCCGCCGTATGCTGCGTGTGACGGTGAAAGATGCGATTGCCGCTGACCAGCTGTTTACCACGCTGATGGGCGATGCGGTTGAACCGCGTCGTGCCTTTATCGAAGAGAATGCGCTGCGTGCAGCGAACATCGATATTTAACGCGTACTGAGTCACAAGAAAGGCAGATCCCAGGATCTGCCTTTTTTTATGGCCGTTGTCTCTAGGGCGGATTCCCCCCCACTAACGCATAACGGTAAAACTCACTGTTATTTTTCATGCCGAGCTTACGCATTACCGCACGTTTATGGGTGCTGATGGTTTTGACACTCAGACTGGTCAGACGCGAAATATCAGTAAGTGACAGACCCAGACGCGTATATTTGACTACCATAGCTTGTTGTTTGCTAAGGGTAATCGGATCCTGGGTGCCACAATAGCGGGGATCGTAAAAGGGTGATGAAGCCGAACCGCGGGCATTTTTATAGCTGAACAGTTCAACCAGCCGTTGCCTCGAATCACGTTGGGTCACCTGATATTTATGTTGCTGGCAGGAACGGTTCTCTGCATGGCACGCTGCGGCCAGCCAGATCGACAGGCAACGCTCCCTGGACGGATCCTCTGATTCCTGAAGCGATTTTGCCCGAGATTTTTTACCTGGTATTAACTTAAATTCATCGGTGAGGATGATATTTGCTGTGAGTAACTCTCTGTTAGCATCCGCCACCAAAAACACCGGATTTCCCTCATATTGCGGGAGCCAGGCTTCCTGGATAAGACCGATTGCACCCGAGATAAAAAAACTATCTTTACTGACGATGACAATATTCATTCTGTTTCCTCCTTGAATGTCACGCTCGGTTATCATCTCACATTTGTTCAAAAACCACACATCGAATAAATTTGCCTTTAGGTGCCGTTCCCGACGGGTTTTAGCGATATGCCGTTTGTTCGGGCTGGTCAATGCGAGCTGAATCGCGCTAGCATGAAGCAAACCGTTAGCTGACGAGGACGTTATGGCAATAAAATTGATTGCGATTGATATGGATGGCACCCTGCTAAACCCACAGCATGAAGTGACTCCCGGGGTAAAAAAGGCGATTCAGGCCGCCCGTGAGAAAGGTGTTTCTGTGGTACTGGCCACCGGCCGGCCGTTTATCGGCGTGCAGCGTTACCTGATGGAGCTGGATTTACAGCACGAAGGGCAATACTGCATCACCAATAACGGCGCGCTGGTTCAGCAGGCGGCTACCGGTGAGTGCGTGGCGGAAGCGACGTTAACCCACGATGACTACCTCTATTTTGAAAAGCTGGCGCGTGAGCTGGGCGTTCACTTCCAGGCGCTGACCAAATCCGAGCTGTATACCGCCAATAAAGACATCAGCGCGTTCACCGTGCATGAGTCATTCCTGACCGGCATTCCGCTGCACTATCGTGCGGTTGAAGAGATGGACAGCAGCATGACCTTCCCGAAAGTTATGATGATCGATCCGCCTGAAATCCTCGACAAGGCCATTGCCCGCCTGCCGGAGGAAGCGCGTGAGCGCGCCACGATCATGAAAAGCTCGCCTTACTACCTTGAAATCCTGAATAAAAAGGTGAATAAAGGCGCGGGCGTTAAGGCGCTTGCCGACCGTCTCGGCCTGTCCCGTGATGAAGTGATGGCCATCGGCGATCAGGAAAACGACATGGCGATGCTGGAATTTGCCGGCACCGGCGTGGCGATGGGAAATGGCATTGAATCGGTCAAAGCTATCGCCCAGTTTGTCACCAAAACCAACCTGGAAGACGGCGTGGCCTATGCCATCGAGAAGTTTGTGCTGTAATGCCTGACCCAGCGTCCCGGCCATTCCGGGACGTTTCTCTTCCTTCGCATCCCTCCCTGATTTCTCCTGCTTCCCCCGATCTGCCTCGGGTGGATTGTCTTTTTTGTGATCTGGATTGTAGTACAACCTGAGTTATGGGTACTACAATGGCCCCTTCGCTATTCTCCATGGAACATCATGAAAGACGACCTCAGCAAAACGGACCGTATCATTCTGACCCTCGGCGAAGAGGTGGTAGCGGGCAAATATGCGCCCGGTGCCTCATTGCCGGCAGAAGCTGAGCTTTGCGAGCAGTTCAGCACCTCGCGCAATATCATTCGCGAAGTGTACCGATCGCTGATGGCCAAGCGGCTGATAGAGATGAAACGCTATCGCGGCGCCTTTGTGACCCCGCGCAGCCAGTGGAACTTCCTCGACAGCGACGTGCTGCAATGGTCGCTGAAGCACGATCAGGATCCGCGCCTGATTGCCGCGATGAGCGAAGTGCGCAACCTGGTGGAACCGCAAATTGCGCGCTGGTCTGCCGAGCGGGCCACCTCGCGGGATTTAGCCAACATCGAAGCGGCGCTGAACGATATGGTCACGCACCACCGCGACCGCGAAGCTTTTAATCAGGCCGATATTCGCTATCACGAAGCGGTGCTGGAATCGGTGCATAACCCGGTGCTTCAGCAGCTTAGCGTGGCCATCAGTTCGCTGCAGTTAGCGGTGTTTGAACGCACTTACATGCCTGATAGCGGCAATATGCCCAATACATTGCAGGAGCATAAAGCGCTGTTTGACGCCATTCGCCATCAGAAGCCGGATGAGGCTGAACAGGCGGCACTGACGATGATCGCCAGTTCAACCCGACGACTAAAGGACATCACGTGACCCGCTATATCGCTATCGACTGGGGTTCCACCAACCTGCGTGCCTGGTATTACCGTGAAGGCATCTGCCAGGAGGAACGTCGTTCTGAATCCGGCATCACCCGGCTGAACGGCCGCACGCCGGCAGAGGTCTTTGCCCGCGTGACCGAAGGCTGGCCGGTGGACGACGTGCCGGTGGTGATGGCCGGCATGGTGGGCAGTAACGCCGGCTGGTTAAGCGTGCCCTATCTGCCTTGTCCGGTCGCGCTGGCGGATATCGCGTCGCGCCTGACCAGGGTGGATGGCCTCGCCTGGATTGTGCCGGGGCTGAGCATCGACCGCCGCGATAACGTCAATGTGATGCGCGGCGAAGAAACGCAGTTGCTCGGTGCCGCGCAACGGCATCCCGCGTCACATTACGTGATGCCGGGCACGCACTCAAAATGGGTAAGGGCAGATGGCGGCAAGATTGTTGATTTTCGTACGGTGATCACCGGCGAACTGCACCATATTCTGCTCAATCATTCGCTGGTGGGTGCCGGTTTACCCGCACAACAGCCGGATGCCGAAGCGTTCCGTCAGGGGCTGGAAACCGGCGCTAACGACCGCAGCATTCTCAGCAGACTGTTTGAGGTGCGCGCGGCCCATGTGCTGGGCACGCGTCCGCGGGAATCGGTCAGCGAGTTTCTTTCCGGCCTGTTGATTGGTCATGAAGTTGCGCTGATGAAAGAGACCTTTATGCCGGGTGAAACGGCGCCGATCACCCTTATCGCCGGCAGTTCACTGGCCGATCGCTATCAGCAGGCGATGACCTTAAGTGGACTATCGGCCCATTTGCTGGAAGGCGACACCGCCTTCCAATACGGAATCAGGAGTATCGCCGATGAACTGGTCAACTAAGCTGCCGCTAATCGCTATTCTGCGCGGCATTCGCCCGGAAGAGGCTGAGGAGCATGTCGCCGCGCTGATTGATGCCGGTTTCGATGCCATTGAAATCCCACTGAATTCGCCAGACTGGGAAATGAGCATTGCCAACATGGTGACGACTTTTGGCCATCAGGCGCTGATCGGGGCGGGTACGGTGCTGGAGCCTGAGCAGGTCGATCGCCTGGCCGCCATTAACAGTAAGCTGGTGGTGACGCCCAATACCGATCCCGCCGTGATCCGCCGCGCCGTGGAGCGTGGCATGACGGTGGCCGCAGGCTGCGCCACGGCGTCGGAAGCCTTCGCCGCGCTGAAGGCCGGTGCGCAGGCGCTGAAAATCTTCCCTTCTTCCGCCTTTGGCCCGGATTACATCAAGGCGCTGAAAGCGGTGCTGCCTGCGGATGTGCCGGTGTTCGCCGTAGGCGGCGTCACCCCTGAAAATCTTCATGCGTTTCTGGCTGCCGGTTGCGTGGGCGCTGGGCTGGGCAGCGATCTCTATCGCGCCGGACAGCCGGTAACCCGCACCGCAGCGCAGGCACGCGCGTTCGTTGCCGCCTATAAGGAAGCCGTACAATGAAAATCACCAAATTAACCACCTATCGCCTGCCGCCGCGCTGGATGTTCCTGAAAATTGAAACCGACGAAGGCGTGGTTGGCTGGGGCGAGCCGGTGATTGAAGGGCGGGCAAAAAGCGTCGAAGCGGCGGTACATGAGCTGTCTGAGTATCTGATTGGCCAGGATCCGGCGCGCATTAATGATTTGTGGCAGGTGATGTATCGCGGCGGTTTCTACCGTGGTGGCCCGATCCTGATGAGCGCCATCGCCGGTATCGACCAGGCGTTGTGGGATATCAAAGGCAAGGTGCTGGGCGTGCCGGTCTGGCAGCTGCTCGGTGGCCTGGTGCGTGACAGTATCAAAGCCTACAGCTGGGTGGGCGGCGATCGTCCGGCCGAAGTGATTGATGGCATTAAGAAACTGCGCGAAATCGGCTTTGATACCTTCAAGCTGAACGGCTGCGAAGAGATGGGGATTATCGACAGCTCGCGCAAAGTGGATGCGGCAGTCAACACCGTAGCGCAGATCCGCGAAGCCTTTGGTAACGAGATCGAGTTTGGTCTGGATTTCCACGGACGCGTCAGTGCGCCGATGGCCAAAATCCTGATCAAAGAGCTGGAGCCTTACCGTCCGCTGTTTATTGAAGAGCCGGTGCTGGCGGAGCAGGCGGAATATTACCCGCGGCTGGCGGCCCAGACCCATCTGCCGATTGCGGCGGGAGAAAGGATGTATTCCCGCTTTGAATTTAAACGGGTGCTGGAAGCGGGCGGGCTGGCGATTCTGCAGCCGGATCTCTCCCACGCCGGTGGGATTACCGAGTGCTTTAAGATTGCCGCGATGGCGGAAGCCTATGATGTCGCGCTGGCACCGCACTGTCCGTTGGGACCGATTGCGCTGGCATCCTGCCTGCACGTGGATTTTGTTTCCCGCAATGCGGTATTCCAGGAGCAGAGCATGGGCATTCACTACAATAAAGGCGCGGAATTGCTGGATTATGTGGTGAATAAAGAAGACTTCAATATGAAGGGCGGCCACTTTGCACCGCTGAATAAACCGGGGCTGGGCGTGGAAATTAACGAACAGCTGGTGATTGAACGCAGTCAGCAGGTGCAGGACTGGCGGAATCCTTTGTGGCGGTTCCCGGACGGCTCCGTCGCCGAATGGTAAATCTCCTGCTCCCCTGGCCTTCTGGCGGCGTTCGCTGCGGAAACTGACCCGAATCACTGACTATGGTCAGCTCATCGGGATCGGTTTCCTGGCTGCCTTGCCAGAAAACCAGGGGCCTGGAGATTAACATGGGAGAGAGTTAATTAAAGGCCAAGGCAAAAGAGTAAAAGCTGGGTCTTAGTTAGATAGTGTTATAGCAATAATAATAATGACATACCCTAAAAACTCCGCGTGCGCTGCGGGCGGTGTTTCTGCTGCCCGAATATGGCGATAACGCCCACCGAGGTTATTATTATGACCACCGATCTGTATACCTCTACGCTGAAACAACTGAACGCGAAAATAATTCCGTTTATCGTCATCTGCTATTTTGTGGCGAATCTGGATAAGACCAATATCTCGATTGCCGCGCTGCAAATGAATGCGGATCTGGGGTTGTCTGCCAGTATGTATGGCCTGGGTGTCGGCATGTTTTATATCTCTTATATTCTGTTTGAGATCCCGAGCAATGTGATTATGACCAAAGTCGGTGCGCGCCGCTGGATCGCCCGCATCATGATTACCTGGGGCATTGTCAGTACCGGGATGGCCTTTGTACACAGCGCCAATCAGCTGTACGTGATGCGCTTTTTACTGGGCATGGCAGAAGCCGGGTTTGCCCCAGGCATCATCTATTACATCTCCTGCTGGTTCCCGAAAAGTAACCGCGCCCGTGCGATGTCCTTCTTCTATATGGGCTCGGTTGCCGCCTCCATTATTGGGCTGCCGGTATCGGGTGCGATCCTGAATATGCACGGCATTGCGGAAATTGCCGGATGGCGCTGGCTGTTCGCGCTGGAAGGTATTCCGGCCCTGGTGTTGGGCGTATTGGTACTGTGGCGCCTGCCGGATACACCCGACCATGCGCCCTGGTTAAACCCGGAGCAGAAATCCTGGCTGAAGCAGCGTTTGCAGCAGGACAATGTCGGCGTAGAGATCGGTAAAAATCACGCCTGGTGGAGCGCCTTGAAAGACAAAACGGTGTTGCTGCTGAGCCTGGTGTGGTTCCTGCAGGCCTTTGGCTCCATCGGCATTACGCTGTTTATGCCGCTGATCATCAAAAGTATGGCCGCCGAACAGAGCAACTTCGTTATCAGCCTGCTTTCAGCCGTGCCGTTTGTGATGGCCTGCCTGTTTATGTACCTGAACGGTCGCCATTCTGACAAAACCAACGAACGCTCCTGGCATATGGGGCTGCCGCTGATCTTCTCCGGGCTGGCCCTGGCGGTGGCGATTTATTCCGGCAATCTGGTGGTGTCCTATCTGTTGCTGGTGCTGACCGTCGGCTTTAACTTTGCGCTGACCCCGATTTTCTGGGCGGTCACCACCGAAAAACTGGCCGGTGTGGCGGCGGCTGCCTCCATCGCCTTTATCAATACCGTGGCGAACTTCGTCGGCCTCGGTTTACCGCCGATCCTTGGCAAAATCAAAGACATGACCAACAGCTACCATTACGGTTTGCTGATTGTGGCCGTGGCGCTCATCCTCGGTGGGGTGATCGGCATTATCGTGTCACGCCCTTCGCGTGATGCGCTGAAATCCGTTCCTCACCCTCAGTCAGGTAATTGAAATGAAGAAGAAAGTATTGCAGCTGGCCGGCTTGCCCGCGCCCCTGATGTCCGCCCTGCAGGAAGCGTATGAGGTGGTGGAATACAGCACCCTCAGCGACCGCGATTTTTCCGGCATGGCGGGGGAGTTTGAAGTGGTGCTGACCAACGGCGAAGGGGTGGTGACCCGCCAGCAGATCGCCGCTTTACCGGCCCTCAAGCTGATTGCGGTATTTGGTGTCGGCTATGACGGCGTTGATGTGCAGGCCGCGCGTGATCATCAGGTTAAGGTGAGCCACACGCCGGATGTGCTGACGGAAGACGTCGCTGACCTCGCTATCGGTCTGATGCTGGCCACGTCCCGTCAGATCCCGGCGGCACAGACCTTTATCGAGCAGGGAAAATGGTCGCAGGGGAGCTTTCCATGGACCCGCAAGGTCTCCGGCGCGGCGTTAGGGATTGTCGGGCTGGGACGTATTGGCCAGGCGGTAGCCCAACGCGCGCAGGCATTTGATATGTCGATCGCCTACTGCAACCGTTCGCCGCTGCAAGACGTGGCCTATCGCTATCAGCCTGATGTGGTGGCGCTGGCAAAAGAGTGCGACTTCCTGTTGGTCTGCGCACCCGGTACCGCCAGCAATCGCCATCTGATTAACCGCGACGTGCTGGATGCGCTGGGCCGCGACGGCATTCTGGTCAACGTTGGGCGCGGCAGCGTGGTGGATGAACAGGCGCTGATCGCGGCACTGGATGCCGGCACGCTGGGCGGCGCCGGCCTGGACGTATTCAGCGACGAACCGCGGGTGCCGGCAGCATTACAACACCGGCCAAATGTGGTGCTGACGCCGCATATGGCCAGCGCCACCTGGGCCACGCGCCAGGCGATGTCTCAGCTGGTGCTGGATAACGTGGCCGCATTTTTTAACGGTTCACCGTTGGTCTCGCCAGTACCCGAAAGCCGCTGAATGCATTACCCTTAGCTGCATAGACGGCTAAGGGTAAGCATGATGACAGAGACACAGCTGACGTTTGATCCACGCAATCACCAACTCACCAACATCAACATCTGGACGGCAGACAGCCAGTGGTTGGTGTATGACGTGCGGCCAAATGGCGCCACCTTTACCAGCCTGACCGTTGAGCGGGTTAACCTCAGCGGCCAGACGGAAGTGCTGTATCAGGCCAAAGACGGCGCGCATGTCGGCGTGGTCACCGCCAGCCCCGATTTACCGCCGCGCTATGTGTGCATCCACGGCCCGGAACACCCGGACAGCCAGTGGAAGTATGATTTTCACCATCGCCGTGGCGTCATTATTCAACACGGCCATCTGGAGAATCTGGACGCCTGCGATATCACGCCACCTTTCACCGCCGGCGCGTTGCGGGGCGGCACGCACGTGCATGTCTTCAGCCCTGACGGCTCGCGCCTCAGCTTTACCTATAACGATCATCTGATGCATGAGCTGCACAACGGCGAAGATTTACGTAACGTCGGCGTTGCCGTGCCGCTGCATGCGGTGTGCCCGCCGAAGCAGCATCCCCGCGAATACGATGGCAGCCATTATTGCGTACTGGTGAGCAAAACCACCTCAACACCGGTGGCCGGCAGTGACGATATCAACCGGGCATATGAAGAGGGCTGGGTCGGTGAAGAGGGCTATCTGAAACATGATGGTCACCGTCAGCGCTGGGCGCTGGCCTTTATTGGCGACACGCTGGCAGCAAACGGCGACAAGGTGCCGGAGGTGTTTCTGGTCGATCTGCCGGCGAAAATGGCCGATTACGCGCTGGAGGGCGATGCGCCGCTGGCCGGAACCCCAACCAGCCTGCCTGCGCCGCCGGAAAACGTCTTCCAGCGCCGCCTGACCTTCACCCATCAACGGGCTTATCCTGGCCTGGCAACCGCGCCGCGTCACTGGTTACGCAGTTCGCCTGACGGGCGCGCCATTGCCTTTTTGATGAAAGATGACGCGGGGGTGGTTCAGCTGTGGACGGTTGCGCCAACGGGCGGCGAGCCACGGCAGGTCACCCAGGCGAAGAGTGATATTCAGTCCGCCTTCAGCTGGCATCCGAATGGGCGCACAGTGGCGCTGATCAACGATAACAGCGTGATGCTATGTCATGTGGCGAGCGGCAAGCTGCAGCGTCTGACGGCAAGAACGGACGACGCGCCACTGGCGGATGCGGTGGTCTGTTCGCCGGATGGATTGCATGTGGCCTACCTGCGCAACGTCAACGGCTGGCAACAGGTGTTTGTGGTCAGCGTGGGGGAATAATTTGCCTGACGCCGTTACTGAGGAGGCGTAGTGCTCGGCATTGGGGCCGCCGTGGCGAGGCTTTCGTTAGTGTGGTTTAGCCGCTCGCTTTGCAGCACGCGTTCACGCGGGGAGCTTGCCGTCTGGTCTTTGCCGCTACGATAGTAATCCCATGGCAGCAAAATCGTATCCACTACGGCTGAAAACGGCAGGTCGAGGGCAGCAAGCGGACGCATCACCCAGCCGTTATTGCTGTCTGCAACGGTCGCAGCGCCAGCACGTGTGCCGGAATAGTACCCCTGATCCGGGCCGGCATGGCTCATTATGCTGGAACATCCCGTGGTGCTGACCAGAGAAAGGCAGGCCAGCAGACTGGCACAGCGGCATTTATTTAACACTTTCATCATCATCATCCCTTCAGTCACGGCAACGCCGGCCTGATTGTTATCGTCATGTGCAGGGAGTTCCCGGCCGCTCTGTGGCGACTCATGCACTGGTGCGACGAATTCTTCCCTGAGTGTATGACATTCATCGGCAGATGGTTAAAAAATTTGCGTTTCGATGCCCTGAAAGCCCCGTCGGCGTCACAAATGCGGTTGTGCAGGATGCTGAGGTTTTCGGCCCGCCAAAAGCAAGGGCCGCAGCAGCGGCCCTTTTTTATCCTTCCTGATGCGCCCGCGCGATCTCTTCGGCGAGGATCGCAATTCCCCGTTCGATAGTGTCGTTGTCCGGCACATAGTTCATGCGCATACATTGATGCGTATGTGGCCATTCCTGCTCCAGACCGGGGAAGAAGAAGTGGCCGGGCACCATCAACACGCCGCGCTTTTTCAGCCGCTGATACAGCACTTCGGTTGAAACGGGCAGATCTTTAAACCACAGCCAGAGGAAAATCGCCCCTTCAGGCTTATGGATCAGGCAGCGATCTTCCGACAAATAGCGGCGAATGACGGCAATCGTTTCGGTCACCCGCTGCTGATAGAACGGCTTGATCACCTCTTCCGACAAGCGCAGCAAATCGCCACGCTGGATCATCTCATTGGCGATGGCCGGGCCAATACTGCCGGGCGCCAGGCTGATAATGCCGTTCATATTGCTGATGGCCGAGATCACTTTCTCATCGGCAATGATAATGCCGCAGCGGGCGCCCGGCAGGCCGAGCTTCGACAGGCTCATGCACAGAATAATATTCGGGTTCCACAGCGGTCGCGCTTCGCTAAAGATAATGCCGGGGAAAGGCACGCCATAGGCATTATCAATCAGCAGCGGGATCTGATGCTGTTGCGCCAGCACATCGAGCTTCATCAGCTCTTCGTCGGTGATCACGTTGCCGGTGGGATTGGTCGGGCGTGAGACGCAGATTAGCCCGGTGTCATCGGTGATGTTGAGATGCTCAAAATCAACGTGATATTTAAACTGGCCTTCCGGCAGCATCTCGATATTTGGACGGGTGGAGACAAACAGATCCTCATCCAGCCCGGCATCGGCATAGCCGAGGTATTCCGGTGCCAGCGGGAACAGCACCCGCTTTTTGCTGCCATCGGCGCGACGGCCGGCGTACAGGTTAAACAGATAGAAGAACGCGCTCTGGCTGCCGTTGGTGAGGGCGATATTTTTCGGGCTGATTTCCCAGCCAAGCTGTTCGCGCAGCAGAGTAGAAAGCGACTCCAGCAGCGTGGTTTTTCCGCGCGGGCCATCATAGTTGCACAACGCCTCGGCAAGCTTGCCTTCATCGTGCATCTGTTGCAGCAGCTGCTGGAAATAGTCATTCATTGCGGGGATCTGTGCGGGATTGCCGCCGCCCAGCATCACTGCTCCCGGTGTGCGTAATCCTTCACCCATATCTTCCATCAGGCGCGTAATGCCTGAATGTTGCGTAAATTTGTCACCGAAGGCGGAAAAGCTCATAACGTGTTAACTACTTTGTCTGATCGTGTGGAGGTTTACCTTAACGCCAGCCCAGGCGGGATGCAATCGCACCTCCGTGAAAACGGTAAAGCATTTGTTAAAGCAGGTTTCCTTGCGCGGCCGGGGCATCCTGTGCTGGTCGTCGCTGCCATTAAATAATACCTTAACATTACCTTGAAATAATTAACCGGTAATTAACATGCCGCATTAATAATAAATGAAACAGCGTTTTGTTTTTATGAAAATAACGTATCAATCCCCGTTAATTTCGACGTCGATCACGGTTATCGGGGTTTATCTTTGGCTATAGTGTGCCCTCGATAAATCATCAGGGATGCTTTGCACGCGCTGTTAGACCTCTCTTAATTTTATTCCAGGCTAATCCGATTATTACGGCGGGATTTATTCGCGCCTGAGAGAAAAGGGTGAAAATTAAATTAGCCACTGAAAAGGAAGATCACCATGAGTTTGAATACGTTTAGCTTGCAGGGCCGTGTGGCCATCGTCACCGGCTGCGATACCGGGCTGGGGCAGGGAATGGCCGTCGGGCTGGCCGAGGCGGGCTGCGATATTGTCGGTATTAATATTGTCGAGCCTACTGAAACCCACGGCATGGTGGCAGGACTGGGTCGTCGCTTTCTGAGCCTGACCGCCGATCTGGGACAGATTGAGTGCCTTGCCGGTCTGGTAGAAACTGCGGTCGCCGAATTCGGCAGGGTCGATATTTTGGTCAATAACGCCGGCATCATCCGTCGCGAAGATGCGATCAACTTCAGCGAAAAAGACTGGGACGACGTGATGAACCTGAACATTAAATCGGTGTTCTTTATGTCCCAGACGGTGGCGAAACAGTTTATTAAGCAGGGTCTCGGCGGCAAAATCGTCAATATTGCCTCAATGCTCTCTTATCAGGGCGGGATCAGGGTGCCTTCTTACACCGCGTCGAAAAGCGCGGTTATGGGCGTGACGCGTCTGTTGGCGAATGAGTGGGCGAAGCACGGCATCAACGTCAATGCGATTGCGCCGGGCTATATGGCGACCAACAATACGCAGCAGCTGCGGGCGGATGAAAAGCGCAACGGTGAAATCGTTGACCGCATTCCGGCCAGCCGCTGGGGACGTCCTGAAGATATGAAAGGGCCAGTAGTGTTTCTGGCCTCGCCCGCTTCAGACTATGTGCATGGCTACACGCTGGCGGTCGATGGCGGTTGGCTGGCACGCTAAGGGGTAAACGCCAGGCCACCGGCAGGATGGGTGGCCTGGTTCTTCCTTTTAAGCCCGTCTCGGCTTATTTGATCACCTGCGGGTTCACGCAGTTTTTCTCTACCTTGCCGGTCAACGCCGCAATCAGGTTATCCACCGCATCGCTGGCCATACCATAACGCGTTTCATGGGTCGCCGAACCGATATGCGGCAGCGCCACCACGTTTGGCAGCGTCAGCAGCGGAGAGTCTGCCGGTAACGGCTCCTGCTCAAAGACATCCAGACCTGCGGCGTGGATGGTGCCGTCTTTCAGGGCGGCAATCAGCGCCTGCTCATCGACCACCGGACCGCGGCCCGCATTGATCAGCACCGCGCTGGACTTCATTTTTGCCAGCTGTTCACGGCCAATCAGGTGATGGGTTTCGTCAGTCAGCGGCAGGCTGATGCACAGGAAATCAGACTCTTTCAGCAGCGTATCAAGGTCACAATAGGTGGCATCAAAACGCTGTTCGGCTTCTTCATGATGCTTACGCGCGTTATAGAGGATCGGCATGCTGAAGCCGAGGTGTGCGCGCTGTGCCAGCGCCAGGCCGATGCGGCCCATGCCCAAAATACCCAGCTTTTTGTGGTGAACGTCGATACCGAACCAGTCCGCGCCAATATTGCTTTTCCACTCACCGGCTTTCACCCGCTCGGCGACTTCGGTCACGCGACGGGCCGATGCCAGCACCAGCGCCATCATGGTATCGGCCACGGTTTCGGTCAGCACGGTAGGCGTGTGCATCAGCACCACACCGCGATCGTTAAGGGCGGCGATATCGAAATTATCCACGCCAACCGAGACGCTGGAGGCGGCACGCAGCTTTGGTGCTTTGCTCAGGAAGTCGGCGTCAACCTTGCCTCCGGATCCCAGAATGCCTTCAGCCTGCTGAAAAGCCGCCGCGTGCTGACTCAGGTTTTCTGGGGTCAGGCCGTTAATCTCGGTGACGGTAAAATGGGCGTCGAGCTTTGCGCGCAGATCGTCCGGTAATTTTTTATACAGCACCACAGAAGGTTTCATTTCGTCTCCCTTTTAAATTGAGGAACGGGCCAGCTGGCCCGTTTTGCATTTTTAAGCGTGTTTAGCGCCGCGGGGCATCGGGGGCTGATTATTCTCCGCCGGCTTCACAATCAACGTCAGCCAGACTGAAATCAACAGCGATCCTCCCATAAAGATATACGACGCTGAAGGGCTGCCGGTGGCACCGTTCAGGTAACCGACCACCCACGAACCGAGGAATGAGCCCAGCGCACCCATCGCATTGATCAGCGCCATGGCGCCACCGGCCACGTTACGCGGCAGCATCTCCGGAATAATGGCGAAGAACGGTCCGTAAGGGGCATACATCGCGGCACCGGCAATCACCAACAGGGTGAACGACAGCCAGAAATTATTGGCTCCTACAAGATATGACCCTAAAAACGCCAGCGCGCCAATCAACAGCAACGGCCAGACAAACAATTTGCGGTTTTGTAACTTATCCGACGCCCAGGAGACCACAATCATCGCAATGGTTGCGGCGAGGTAAGGAACGGCGGACAGCCAGCCGGCTTCCACCATGCCCATCTGGTTGCCGTTACGCAGAATCGACGGTAACCACAGCACGAAGCCGTACACGCCAATGCTCCAGGTAAAGTACTGAACGCACAGGATAATCACGTTGCGGGATTTAAAGGCTTCGCTGTAATTGCGCACCGCTTTGATATTTTCCTGCTCTTTTTGCAGCTGCGCCTGCAGCGCGGCTTTTTCATCGTCGCTCAGCCATTTGGCCTGCGCAGGCTTATCCTGCACCATAAACCACCAGGCAACCGCCCAAATCACCGCCGGGATCCCTTCGAAAATAAACATCTCACGCCAGCCGAAGGCTTCAATCAGATAGCCAGACACCACCGACATCCACAGCACGGTGACCGGGTTACCGAGGATCAGGAAGGTATTGGCGCGTGAACGTTCGGATTTGGTGAACCAGTTACTGATATAAATCAGCATCGCGGGCATTACCGCCGCTTCCACCACGCCGAGCACAAAGCGAATCGCCGCCAGCATCGGAATGTTGCTCACCATGCCGGTTAATGACGCGCAGACGCCCCACAGAATCAAACAGACGAACACCAGCTTCTTCACGCTGCGGCGTTCGGCATAGATAGCGCCAGGGATCTGGAAGAAGAAGTAGCCGAGGAAGAACAGGGCGCCCAGCAGCGATGACATGCCTTTGGTGATCCCCAGATCGTCGTTTATCCCTGCAGCGGAGGCAAAGCTGAAGTTTGCCCTGTCCAGATACGCCAGGCTGTAGGTGATAAACACGATGGGCATGATGTACCACCAGCGTTTAGGCGCGATTGTTTTCTGTTTGTTCATAGGTGGATCCTCTGTTTGAGGTTTACCGCATTCTGTCCTGTAGGGAAACGATGCGGTTTCATTATGTTGCCGGCTCTGGCAGTGGTTAAGGGCTAGAAATCGCCCAGTTCAGCGCGCGTCGGTAACCCTTCGCTGTCGCCGATCACCTGAATCGCCAGTGAGCCGATTTTGTTGCCGCGACGAATCGCTGCGGGCAACGGTTTTCCTTCCAGTAACGCGCTGATCACCCCGACGGCAAAGCCATCGCCTGCGCCGACGGTGTCCACGACCTTCTCCGTTTTGATTGCCTCGACCTGGCCTTTTTCGCCCGCTGAGGTTTTATACCAGGCGCCGTCGCAGCCGGTTTTCACAATCACCGCTTTGACGCCCATATCGAGGTAAAAATCGGCAATGGCTTCCGGTTGATCGTAGCCGGTGAGTATTTTGCCTTCGCTGATACCGGGCAGCACCCAGTCGGCAAAACCGGCCAGCGTGTTCAGCTGTTTGGCCATTTCGCGCTCGCTCGGCCACAGCACCGGGCGCAGATTCGGATCGAAAGAGATGGTTTTGCCCATCTGCTTCATCTCCTGCGCGGCGTGTTTAGACAGCGCCAGCGAGGAGGTCGAAATTGCCGCCGACACGCCGCTTAAATGCAGGTGGCGCGCCGAGCCAAAATAGTCGCGGTTGAAGTCATCGACGGACAGATGGCTGGCGGCGGAGCCCTTGCGGAAATATTCCACCAGCGGATCTGAGCCGTCATCCACTTTTGATTTCAGCTGAAAACCGGTGGCGTAACGGGCATCGGTGGTCACCTGGCGATGATCCACGCCCTCTTTTTCCAGCTGTTGCAAGGTGAAGCGGCCAAACGAGTCGTCACCGACGCGGCTGACCCAGCCCACCTTCAGTCCGAGCCTGGCGAGGCCAATCGCCACGTTCAGCTCAGCACCGGCAATACGCTTCACAAAGCGTTCGGCCGCCGCCAAATCTCCGGCTTCGGTGGCCACAAACATCGCCATCGCTTCACCAATTGTCACCGCATCCAGCGTGCCGTTGTTATGCAGACTCATCGCTTAATCCTCTTTCAACAGGTCAACGTAGTGGCGGGTGACGGCAACCAGATCGTCGCCTTCCAGTGGGAATTCAATGCCGCGCGGCACCTCGCGCGGTAACAGCGCCAGCGTTTCGCGCCACAGGTTATCGGCATCATCCAACGCCACAGCCTGCCAGGCGTGACCTTTGCGCGCGGCGGCTTTAACGTGGATATACGTGACGTAAGGGCTGAGGCGCTGGGCCGCGGCGATGGGCTCATCGCCCACCCACAGCCAGTTGCCCATATCGAAGGTCAACCCGCTGTCGGCGCGTGCTTCGCCACCGTCCCGGGCATAGCCCTCAAGCGCAGCCAGCGTGCCGCAATCGGTCTGATCGTTCTCAACCACCAGCTGGACAGGCTGACTTGCCAGCTTTTCGCGCAGTGCGGATGCGTCAAAACCACATTGATAGTGCCCCAGCGAATATTTTAGTCGCTGGGCGTTTAATTGCTCAGCTTCGACCAGGTGACGATCGAGGTGCGGATTAAGCTCACCCTGTTCGGTAAACAGCGCTTCCGGCACCGAATAAAAGGCGGTCAGGCGCGCATCGGCAATGGCTTTGCCGAGTGCCGGCAGCGATTGCAGCTCTTTATCGCTGAACAATTCACGGCGGATCTCCACGCCATCTGCACCCGCTGCGGCGACGATCGGCACGACCGCCTGCTGGCCGCCGAGTGCGGCAATTTTTTCGCGACCATAGGCCGCGGTGACGACTATCACTTCTCTTTCCATCGGGTCCTCCAGGCACGGGATGGCCTTGGCGTTATAAAAACGTTAAATGGAACCGGTTCCAAAGCAAAGGGGCAGAGTGTCGTTTTATGATCGCGCTCACGATGTGAACAGGATTTTGGCGGGAATGGTCTGAAAAAGCCTGAGGGGATCAGGCTTTGTTGTGCAGTAAGGTCGTCGATCCGCGAACAATCAGCTCGCCGGAGAACACGCAGTCATTCGGTGGCGAGGTGTCGCCATCAATGCGGCGGATCACCTGTTCCAGCGCGGAATAGCCGATCTGCCAGGTCGGCTGCTTAAAGGTGGTGATGCCGACGCCGGCCAGCTCTGACCACTCCAGCTCATCAAAGCCCAGCAGGCCAATGTGCTCACCCCAGTTGAGGCCAAGGCGCTTCAGCGAACGGGCAACCTGCAGCGTCAATGCGCCGTTAACCACCATCACCGCGCAACGTTTTTCCCCGTGCTGCTGCCAGAAGGCGTGCAGAACCCGATCCATGCCGGCGCTGTCGGTGAGGGCGACTTCCGCTTTTTCGGCAAGGCGGTCGGGGTGCTGTGCCATGGTGTGTTGAAAGGCGCGCAGGCGTTCGTGGCGGGTGTTGACCATGCCCAGCGGCTCGGTCACAAACAGAATGGCCTGATAATCCTGTCCGATCAGGTGAGTGGTGACCTCGGTCGCCGCTTCAGCGTTGTTCAGACCGACCACATCACAGGGGAAATCAGGAATTTTTCGGTCAATAAGCACCATCGGCAAAAAGGATTGCTGAAGCTGGTTCAGCGCTTCTTCGCGCATCCCCACCGCATTCACCACAATCCCCTCGACCTGATAACTGCTCAGCAGGTTGAGATAATGCTGCTCCTGATCGACCTCGTTGTTGGTGTTACACATCAGCAAGGTAAAGCCCTGCGCGCGGCAGGCAGCTTCAATGCCACACATCACATCGACCGAATAGGGATTGGTGATATCGGCAATAATCAGGCCGATTAAGCGGGTGCGGCCGCGTTTGAGCCCGCGCGCCATCTGGCTTGGGCGATAGTTGAGCTCGGCAATGGCGGTTTCAATCCGCTGCTTTAAATCCGCCGACAGGACGTTCTGCTCGCCGTTCAGATAACGCGAGACGCTGGTTTTCCCGGTCTTTGCCGCTTTAGCGACGTCGCTGATGGTGGCTCGTGCCGCCTTGCGGTTCATAGCGATCCTTAAAACTGTCACAGTGAAGAAAAACGACCTTTCAGCCAGTACTGGCCTTGTTACCCTAAGATAGCCCGGAATTGCCGAAAGCGGATCGGGCCATCATAAAGCATAAGCGCCGGCGCGCCCATCTTTGCGCTTCGGCCCGTGGAATGCGGTTGTGAAAGGGAAGTGGCTTGACGGAATAGGGGGAATTGCCGGGCTAAACGCGCCGCCCGGCACGGACAAACTTACTGCAGCGGGCTGAGGGTGATTTCCACGCGACGGTTCTGCGCTTTGCCTTCAGCGGTGCTGTTAGAGGCGACCGGATTATCCGGGCCCATCCCGCTGGTGCGCACGCGATTCGCGGCCACGCCCTGGGTGATCAGCGCGCTGCCGACGCTGTCCGCACGCTGCTGCGACAGGGTCATGTTCAGCTGACGGGAGCCGGTGCTGTCGGTGTAGCCCGCCACGTTAACCGCGGTTTTTGGATACTCTTTCAGTACCATCGCCACGCCGGTCAGGGTGTTGGCGCCCGCCGGTTTCAGCGTACTGCTGCTGCTGTCGAAGGTGACGTTATTCGGCATATTCAGCACGATATTGTCGCCCTGACGGGTAACGCTGACGCCGGTACCCTTCATTTTGTCACGCAGCTTGGCTTCCTGCACATCCATATAATAGCCCGCACCACCGCCGAGCGCCGCACCGGCCGCTGCGCCAATCAGCGCGCCTTTACCACGGTCCTTTTTCGAGGATGACAGCATGCCGACACCCGCGCCCACGGCCGCCCCAAGGCCAGCACCAATACCAGACTTACCTGCTTCGCGCTCGCCGGTGTACGGATTTGTCGTACAGGCTGACAGGGCGATCGTACCGCTCAAAACCAGAGCAAGAGTCGTAAAACGCGTCTTCATCGGGATTCCTTTTCAATTGCAACGGCGGGCAAATTTGCCCGTAAAACGCCGATTATGCCGAGGAATTTGCAAAAAATAACGGTGCTTTGGTCTTAAAGTGTAAAGAGACGCTACTTCAGGTTATCCGGGTGACAAAAACAGCCGGTAGCATGATCGTTAATCAGCCCGCAGGCCTGCATAAATGAATAACAGGTGGTGGTACCAACAAATTTAAAACCTTTCTTTTTAAGGGTCTTTGAAAGCGCATCAGAGACCGGGCTAAAGGTCGGTGCGGTGCGATAATCGGCATGTCGGTGAATTTGCGGCGCGTTATCGACAAAATCCCAGATAAAGGTGTTAAAGGGTTCGCCCCGGGCTTCCATTGCCAGCAGCGCGCGGGCATTGGCAATAATTGCCGCGATTTTGCCGCGATGACGAATAATGCCGCTGTCCTGCATCAGGCGTTCAATGTCGTCCTCATTCATCAGCGCCACCGCCTGCGGATCGAACTGATGGAAGGCGTTGCGGTAATTTTCGCGCTTTTTCAACACCGTCAGCCACGATAACCCGGCCATTTGCCCTTCCAGACAGAGCATTTCGAACAGCGCCTGGCCGTCGGTGATCGGTACGCCCCACTCGGTATCGTGGTAGGCAAGATAGATCGGATCCTGTGAAACCCAGCCGCATCGCTGCATGGTTAAATTTCCTTATGAAGTTGACCGAAAAATAATCACCGCTGCCTTGACGTTATCGCGTTCCAGGCAATAGTTAGTGACAGGTTGACCAGTAAATAAATTCAATAATACGCGCACTCTTATCGATTTTAGGCTCTTTTCTGGAGTCATTTCATGTCAAAGAAACGGTATGGCACACGCTATCTGGCCTTTGGGGCAGTGTCGATGGCGTGTTATCTCTGTGCAAGCAGCCCGGCCCTCGGCTGGGATCAGATTTATGTCTTTGGCGACAGCCTGAGTGACAGCGGCAACAATGGCCGTTACACCTGGGATGGCAGCCAGCATCCGCTGTACGACGATGTGCTGGCGGCCAAAATTAATCAATCTCTGCGCCCTTCCGATCGCGGCGGGACCAACTACGCCGCCGGTGATGCGGTGGCGGTGGCGGCGCTTAATCCGGTCGATAATACCGCCGACCAGGTGCAGACTTACCTCGCTGCCAACGGGGGCCGGGCCGATGCGGATGGCCTGTATGTCCACTGGGTTGGCGGTAACGATCTGGCGGCCGCGGCGCTTAATCCCGTGGCGGCGAACGGTATTGTCAGTACCAGCGCGTTCGCGGCGGCTAATCAGGTTCATGCGCTGCTAACCGCCGGCGCCAACACGGTCATTGTGCCCACCGTGCCCAATATTGGCGCCACGCCGGCGCTGCTGGAGGCGGTGATCCAGGCCGGCCTCGCACCCGTCGCTAATTCAGCGCTGACCGCCGCGTTTGCCTCGCTGAACAGTCAGACTACCCTTAATCCCGATGCCCGCAACCAGGCGATCAAGCAGGCGTTGACCGCCGCGGCCGGACAGCTCACCACGGTCAGCGTGTTGCAGGATGCGATCGCCGACCAGCTGTTTGATGCCTGGCAAGCGCTCAGCGCGCAGGCCAGTGCGTTAACCGACAGCTATAACCAACAGGAAGACGCGCAGCTGGCCCGTCAGGGTGGCAACATTGTCCGGGTTGATATCAACGGGCTGTTTAACGAAGTGCTGGCCGATCCGGCGCATTATGGCCTGAGTAACACCGCCGGCATGGCCTGTCCGCCGGGCGTGTCTGCGGCGCTGTGCAGCTCCTCAACGCCGGGCTTCTCCAGCCAGCAGGCGTTTCTGTTTGCTGACCGTCTGCATCCCAGTCCTGCCACCCATTTGCTGATTGCCGATTACATCCAGTCGGTGCTGGACGCGCCTGCGCAGGTGGTGGCGCTGAATCAGGCGACGCTGGCGATGTCCCGCGATGCGCGCGCCACCCTCGACAGCCATCTGCAACAGCAGCGCCACGGCGAGTATCCGCAGGGCGCGTTCAGCCTGTATGGCGGCTATGCTGGCCAACACAATGACTATTCCGGCAACCTCGCCGCCGGCGATGGCGATGCCACCACGCATAATCTGACGCTGGGCGTGGACTACAAGCTGACCGACACGCTGCTGGTGGGCGCGCTGGTCTCCGGCTCTAACGACTCGCAGCAACCGACGCCAGATTATGAGTATAAGATGCGCGGCTGGCTGATTTCGGCCTACAGCGAGCTGTCGTTCTTCGATAACGGCTGGGTGAATACCGACGCGCACTATGCCTCGGCCAGTTACGACAGCATCAAGCGTCGCCTGACGCTGGGGCCCGCCACGCGAACCGAAAGCGGTGAAACCAACGGCACCCAGATCGGCGCGAGAGTCACCACCGGCTGGGACTTCCCGGTCGGCACGCTGCTGACCACCGGCCCGGTAGCGCAATACGCGCTGGATTACAGTTCGGTGGACGGCTACCAGGAGCAGGGCAACAGCAGCACCGCCATGCGCTTTGATGATCAGAACTATCACTCACAGATTGGTGCGCTGGGCTGGCGGGTCGATTCCCAGCTGGGCTGGCTGAACCCGTGGGCGGAGGTCAGTTATAACCACCAGTTTGGCGATAACGTCTGGCGGGCGGGCGGCGGACTGAAATCCACCCAAACCTCGTTCACCCGTGATACGGCAGAGCAGGACAGCAACTGGGTGGATGTCACCGTCGGTGCCCATATGCCGCTGGGGGATTCGGTGGCGGCCTTTGCCTCCGTTTCCCAGACCGGCGGGCTGAGTTCCGGGGAACAGTTTATGTATAACCTCGGGGTCAGCGCGCGCTTCTGAGTTCAAATGGTCAGCTGAGCAAGCCTGCTGCGACGTTGATCGACAGGCCCAGGATGGCCAGATTAAACAAGAACGATAACACCGCCTGCAGGGTGGTAATGCGGCGAACCCGGGTATTGCCGGTGGAGACATCCGCCGTCTGCGCGGCCACCGCGATGGTGAAGGCGTAGTAAATAAAATCCCAGTAGCCTGGCTGCTCGGGTTTTTCGGGGAACAGCAGCGTTTTTTCGCCTTGCCCCTCTTGCTGGTAATACAGGTGGGCATAGTGCATGGCAAAGGCGGTCGGCAACAGCGACCAGGAAACCACCAGCGTGGCGGCGGTCAGGGCAATATGGCCGGCCTGCTGCGCCTGCGGCAGATGTTTGACGGCGGTCAGCTCAAATAGAATGGTCAGCAGGCTGACCATACAGGTCAGGCACACCAGGGCCAGCACGGTGCCGGCGCTTTCATCCTGTTCGCGGGCGATATGGGCAATCCGATCGGTTGGCGTTCTTAACAGCAGCCACCAAAGGAACAGCAGGTACAGCCAGGCGAGCACGTTCCAGCTGACCAACAGCCTCTGCACCAGCGGCTGCTGCCCCGGTAAAAAGAAAAAGCACACCACGGCCAGCACTAAGGCCACCAGCAGGCGGGGACGGGCGTGATAGTAGTGCTTCAGAACGTGCAGTGTTTTCATTAAAGGAACATCCCGGCATCCCTGAGTAAATGGTCGTTGCCCTTGCGACGGGTAAAGCCGCTGCGGTCGAAAAACTCCAAAATCTGTACGGCAAGCTTGCGACCCACGCCAAGGCTGTCGCGGAAATCCGCCGCGCTGGTGGAGAGTCCTTCTGCATCACGCTGGCGGATCATATCGGCCAGCGCCGTCATCTGTTCGCTGAGGAAATAGCGGTCTTTCACAATCGCGGTGATGTATCCGGCCTGGGCCGCCTTGCGCAGCACCTGCCGCATGCGTTCTTCGTCTACGGCAAGGGTGGTCGCCAGATCCCTGACCCACCAGGCGTTATGGGCAAACAGCGGCTCGCACTGCTGCCAGAGCGCGGCTTCGTCCGGCTCAAACTGAATACTGAAGCCGTCAAGATGCAACCAGCCCCGGTTATTGCTGAGTTTACCGCTGGCCGACAGGCGATCGATTAACGCCAGGCCAACGGTGTCAGGCAAGTTGGGCAGCGCCATGCGGCGCAACCGGTCACGGCCAAGACCGGCCCGATCGCCGTTATTCTGATGGTACTCCGCCAGCGTCAGTAATACCTGCTCCTGCCACATTTCTGCCGTGTCGCTCAGCAGCAGAGTGTCACCGGCCTCAACCGGTGCAATCCTTGCCACACAGGCGGCCAGCGCCGCCGGCGTTAACTGCCGGGCCCAGCTTAGCGCTTCTCTGCGGCACGGCTGGGCTTTCAGGTACAGCGCAATCGCCTGCGGATCCTCAGCAGACTGTGCCAGCTGATGTAACCAGCGCAGATAGTCCGGCTGACGCTTGCCACGCCGCCTCGGCGTAAGCTGCACCACGCGGGCGCCCGCCAGCGTCTGTTGCGCGCTGATATCCCGCAGGATTAGCCGGTCGTTATCGGCCAGCCAAAGGGGTTTATCCAGCACCAGCTCCGCCAGCGCGCCTTCCAGCAGTGAAATCCGGCCGGTGATATGGCTGGCGGCATGATGAAGATGCAGCGGCTGTCCCTGGCGCAACGGCTGGTGGCTGCTCAATTCGACGATAACGCGATCGAAAGCCGCTTCAGGCGGGGACTCCAGCAGCCAGTCACCGCGTGAGATATCGTTTTTCTCCACGCCGCCGCTCAGATTGAGGGCGATGCGCTGGCCGGCATACGCCTGTTCAACCGGTTGATTCTGCGCATGCAAGCCACGAACCCGCACCGCTTTGTTCAGGCCGGTCAGCCACAGCTTATCGCCGACCTTCACCGTGCCGCTGAGCGCGGTGCCGGTCACCACGGTACCCGCGCCCTTGACGTTAAACGCCCGGTCGGTGGCCAGACGGAAGGTTTTGCCTGCGGCTCTTTCCCTGTCGGGAAGCTGGCTGAGGTGCGCAGCCAGTGCCGGAACGCCCATCCCGGACAGGGTGCTGGTGATAAACAGATCGATCGTCCAGCCCATGTCGTGCGTCAGGGCGGTGATGTCGCCACTGAGGCTTTGCAGGCGGGCTTCGTCAACCGTATCCGCCTTGGTGAGGGCGACGGTCAGGGCCGGCACCGCGCTGAGCTGGAGGATCGCCAGGTGTTCCAGGGTTTGCGGCATGATGCCGTCGTCGGCGGCCACCACCAGCAACGCGCGATCCAGTCCGCCGATGCCGCTCAGCATATTGGCGAGGAATTTTTCATGGCCGGGAACATCGATAAAGCCGATTACCCGACCGTCCGGCTGCGGCCAGTAGGCGTAGCCCAGGTCAATGGTCATTCCCCGGCTTTTCTCTTCCGGCAGGCGATCGGCATTCACGCCGGTGATCGCTTCCAGCAGCGCCGTTTTACCGTGGTCGACGTGACCAGCAGTGGCGATAATCATAACGAAATCATCCTGATAAACAGTTCTTCATCTTCCAGGCAACGCAGATCCAGCCAGAGTTTTCCGGCGGAGAGACGTCCGGTGATCGGCACCTCGCGTTTTCGCCAGTTGGCGGCCAGCTGCTGCAGGCGGCTGCCGGAGCCGTCGTGCGGCGTCAGGGTCAGCGCAAAGCTGGGCAGGCGATCGACGGGAAGCGATCCGCTGCCGATCTGCGATAAACAGGGCGCGATCTCCACCAAAAAATGCGCGCCACAGGCCTGGCGCAGCACCGGCAACAGGCGCCCGGCCTGTTCGGCAATCGAGTGTGGCGTGCGGGTTAACAGGCGCAGCGTGGGGAGCTGAACGGCCAGCGTTTCCGGCTGCAGATAGCGCTGCAGCGTGGCCTCAAGGGCAGCCAGCGTCATTTTGTCGACCCGCAGCGCCCGCTTCAGCGGATGTTGCTGAAGACGGGCGATCAGCGCTTTCTTGCCGACGATAATGCCGGCCTGCGGGCCGCCAAGCAGCTTGTCGCCAGAAAAACTCACCAGGCTGGCGCCATCGGCAATCAGCTGCTGCGGCATCGGTTCCGCCGGCAGGCCGTACTGGCTGAGGTCAATCAGCGAGCCGCTGCCGAGGTCGACGATCACCGGCACGCCGCACTCTTCGCCCAGCGTCGCCAGCTCGCTTTCGGCGACCGAGCAGGTAAAGCCGGCAATCTGATAATTACTGGTGTGGACCTTCATCAGCAGCGCGGTGTTTTCCGTCAGCGCCTGGCGGTAATCCTTCAGGTGCGTGCGGTTGGTGGTGCCCACTTCGGTCAGCGTGCAGCCCGCCTGCTTCATCACGTCGGGAATGCGGAACGCGCCGCCGATTTCGACCAGTTCGCCGCGGGAGACCACCACCTCTTTACCGGGAGCCAGCGCGGCCAGCATCAGCAGCACGGCGGCGGCATTGTTATTGACGATGCAGGCGTCTTCTGCCCCGGTCAGCTGGCACAGCAGCTCAGCCAGCGCGCGGTCGCGATGCCCACGCTCGCCTTCTTCCAGCGCATACTCCAGCGTCACCGCCGAGCGCATCACCTGAGTCACCGCCGCAACGGCCTCCTCACACAGCAATGCGCGTCCCAGATTGGTGTGCAGCACCGTGCCGGTGAGATTCAGCACCGGCTTGAGCGCCGTGCTCTGTTGCCGTTGCAGGCGAGCCGCGGCAGCCTGCGACCAGTCGCTGCACCAGACGGGAAGCTGTTGCTGCGCCAGAATCTGCTCGCGGGCTTCCTGTTGCAGGGCGCGCAGGGTGTCGGTGGTTTGCTGATGGCCATACTTAACGCGCAGAGCCTGCATGGCAGGCTCCCGAAGCAGGCTATCGATGGCGGGAAGCTGACTGAATAGTGTCTTCATTACGTCCGTATAATGGATCAGGCGGTTGGAGGAACGGTACGGGCAAAGCTGTCACGGGCAAACATCTTCTCAGCGAGTTTGATCAGCGCCGGTCGCTCAACGCACCAGCCCGGCACAATCCGGCGGAAGTTGAGGAAGCCGATCAGGCAGGCGGTGGCGATATCGGCCAGATTCAGCGTGTCGCTGTTGAGCACCGTGCCTTTTGCCGCCTCGATTTCCAGTGCATCGAGCCCGCGCTGGATCTTCTCACGCTGGCGCAGCAGCTGCGCTTCCATCTGAAACTCGGGCGGACGCATCTGTTCGCGCAGCAAAATCACCGCCGCATCGCCAATGCCGTCAGCCAGCGCCTCCAGCTGAAGCACCTTTAACGCCGCCAGCTTATCGCGCGGCACCAGCGCAGGCGCAATGTCCATCTGTTCCAGATAGGCGGCAATGATATGCGAATCGTACCAGGTTTCACCGGGGCTGGTCACCAGCGCCGGGATTTTTCCCAGCGGATTGTAGCCGGGCACGTGGCTTTCATCAGTCCAGGGATTTTCGTTAATGAATTCAAACGTGATGCCCTTTTCCAGCATGATGACGGAAATCTTACGGACAAAAGGGCTGGTATAGGTGCCAATCAATTTCATTACGCATTTCCCCTGTGGCGCCGACAGGTGTCGGCCGGAGTGGACAGATAGCATCGCTGGCGCAGGTGGCCCCAGCGGCTGCCGTTATTCTCCCGGAAAAAGGAAGGGATTCAAACTGCTACGTGAAAAACCTTCCTGCTCCATACGGGCGTCGAGGATCAGGGTGGCCAAATCGTCCGCCACCGGCTCAACGGCCGGATCTTTTTCCTGATAGAGCATTTTCACGTAAGTGCCGCAATCGCCGCAGCTTTCCGCTTTAACCGGTGCCACTTCGGAGTCCAGTGACCAGTAGTGCAGGTCACGGGTCTGTTCGCAGTTGCTGCATTTTGATCGCACCACATACCATTCGCTTTCGCACAGGTTGCAGTGCAGATAGCGCAGGCCGCCCTGGGTGCCCATATGCACCACGCTGGCCACCGGCACGCTGGCACACACCGGGCAGAACTGCCGCTGTTCGCCGTATTCTGCGTGGGCTTTGCCAGGAATAAGCGCCGCCATCTGCGCCCAGTACAGCGACAGCGCCGCCCAGATAAACGGTGATTTATCGCTGCTGACCTGGGCAAATTCGTTAGAGAACAGTGCGCTGGCCATGGTTTCCAGCTCGGTCGCCGAGGCTTTTTCCAGATTCTCCAGCGAGGCCAGCGCCTGACCGGTCATCTCGGGCTTCATTTCGGCAATCAGCGAGTGCAGCAGCCGCTGCCAGTGGTGATCGCGGGGCAGGGTGTGGATATCCAGCGGCGGCTTTCCGCTGGCTGCCGTCGCCAGCAGTCGGGCATGAAGATCCATCTGCAAAGGATGATCGTACAGCACGATTTCCTGCGCACTGGCCACCACCGCCGCAAAGCGTAAGTAGTCACCCAGCGGATTTTTCTCCGCCAGTTCTCTCAGCCGGGCCGCGCGTCGGCTGTATAAATTTTTCAACCTGGGGAAAAGTAACGGCGGAATAAAATCCGCCGCATTTTTGTCGCTTTTCTCCAGCTGCTCCTGCGGGATTATGCGAATAGTCATCAGTCTCTTTTCCTGTGGTGAGGATATCTGCCCAGAATACGCATTTCTGTTCGGAATTATAGCGCCCGGTATCACCCCGATCCTTGTTTTGGGAAATTTTAAGCCATTTTTCTGCCCGCGTCCGGGGTGCACCGGCACCCCGGTTCTGCCAGCAACGGGCTGATTTTAGGGTTTATTCTTTCTGATTTGGCGATACCAGCGCGGGTGATGTTTTTTTGCCCAGGCCGGCGTTACCCAGCCCTCAACCATCGCGGTGATGGTGCCTTTCACCCACAGCGCCGCGTAGATATGCACCATGATGACCATAATCAACACCACTGCCGAGACGGAATGGACCACCAACGCCAGGCGGATGATTGGGATGGAGAATGCGTCGGCGAAATAAGGCCGCCAGATGACGATGCCGCTGGCTAACAACAACAGCAGGCTGACGATCGCCGCCCAGAACACGCATTTCTGGCCGAAGTTATAGCGGCCGGTATCCCCGACCTCTTCATTTTGCGCCACTTTACGGATGTTCTTTGCCCACTCCAGATCGTCGCGCTCAATCAGGTTATCCCGCCAGTAGCGCAGGAACATCAGCAAGAAGGCGGCAAACATAATCACGCCGATAAACGGGTGAAGAATGCGCGCCAGCTGCGGCGTGCCGAGAACATGCATCAGCCAGTTAAAGGACGGGAAGAAGAAGCCGAGCCCACTGAGTGCGGCAAACACAAAACAAAACGCCACGATCCAGTGGTTAATGCGTTCCGGCGCGCTGTAACGCTGAATGCGGTCGCGCTTTCTCATTGGTCTTCCTCCCTGTCGTGCAGGTTATCGTCGTCATCTTCCACCCGATTCGGCCCGATGCCGACGTAGTGGAACACGCTGGCCGCGAAGGTGGCGGCAAAGCCAATCGCCGCCAGCGGTTTCCAGATCCCCTTCCAGAAGGTGACCGCCGGGCTGATCGACGGGTTTTCCGCCAGGCCGTAGTACAGCTGAGGTTTGTTGGCGTGATGCAGGACATACATCACGTGGGTGCCGCCGACGCCCTCCGGATCGTACAGCCCGGCATGATCGTAGCCGCGGCTGTTCAGTTCGGTCACGCGCTCTGCGGCAACCTGCTTCATCTCCTCTTTGCTGCCAAAGTGGATGGCACCGGTGGGGCAGGTTTTCACGCAGGCCGGTTCCTGACCGACGGTGACACGATCGACGCACAGCGTGCATTTATAGACGCGGTTGTCCTCTTTATTCAGCCGTGGCACATCGAACGGACAGCCGGCAATGCAGTAGCCGCAGCCAATGCACTGCTCGGACTCAAAATCGACGATGCCGTTGGCGTACTGAATAATCGCGCCTTCGGACGGGCAGGCCTTCAGGCAGCCGGGATCGGCGCAGTGCATGCAGCCATCTTTGCGGATCAGCCACTCCAGCCTGCCGTTCTCCTCCACCTCGGAAAAGCGCATCACGGTCCAGGATTTGGCGGTCAAATCGGCCGGGTTGTCGTACACCCCGACGTTATGCCCGACCTCATCGCGCAGGTCGTTCCACTCCGAACAGGCAACCTGACAGGCCTTGCAGCCGATGCAGGTGGTCACGTCGATCAGTTTCGCCACTTCCAGCTGATGATCGCGCGCCTGCGGGGCAGGCGTGAAGCCGTTGGTGGCGGAACGACGAATAATATCCTGTGATTGATAAGCCATAATCGTTCCCCTTAGCCAGCTAATGTGGCTAAGCCTTTTCTACGTTAACCAGGAACGCCTTGAACTCCGGCGTTTGCGTGTTGGCATCGCCGACGACCGGCGTCAGGGTGTTGGCGAGGAAGCCTTTTTTCGCCACGCCCTCAAAGCCCCAGTGGATAGGAATGCCGATAGTATCGACCGGTTTCCCGTCCACGGTCAGCGTTCGAATGCGCTTGGTGACTACCGCCTTGGCTTTGATATAGCCGCGGTTTGAACTCACCTTCACCGTGTCGCCCGCCACAATCCCCAGCCTGCCCGCCAGCCCCTCACCGATTTCCACAAACTGTTCCGGCTGCGCAATGGCGTTGAGCAGCGAATGCTTGGTCCAGAAGTGGAAATGCTCGGTCAGACGGTAGGTGGTGCCGACGTACGGGAATTTGTCCGCTTTGCCCATCGCCGCCAGATCGTCCTTAAACACGCGCGCGGCCGGATTGGACACCACCTTGGGATGTAGCGGGTTGGTGCCCAGCGGCGTTTCGAACGGCTCGTAATGTTCCGGGAACGGCCCTTCCGCCATTTTATCCAGCGCGAACAGGCGTCCCATCCCTTCCGGCTGCATGATAAACGGCCCGACATCGCTGCCCGGTGCGGCGGTGCTGTAGTCCGGGATATCCTGCCCGACCCACTTCGCGCCATCCCAGTGCAGCAGCGCCCGTTTCGGATCCCAGGGCTGGCCCTGTGGGTCCGCAGAAGCGCGGTTATACAGGATGCGGCGGTTTAGCGGCCACGCCCACGACCAGTTCAGGGTGTTGCCCAGCCCGGACGGATCGGTGTTGTCGCGCCGCGCCATCTGGTTGCCGTCTGCGGTCCAGCTGCCGGCAAAGATCCAGCAGCCGCTGGAGGTGGAACCGTCATCGCGCAGCAGGGCAAAACTGCCCAGCTGCTGGCCCTTTTTCGCCAGCAGCGTGCCCTTGTCGTCCATCAGATCCGCCAGCGCCTTGCCGTTGCTTTCCATCGCCACTTCTTCTGACGCCGGATTGTCCGGCGTGAGATAGTTCCAGCTCATGTTCAGCACCTGCTCCGGCAGCGCGCCGCCCTCTTTGGCATACATCTCGCGCAGGCGCTGATAAATCCCGGAGAGGATTTCACCGTCATTGCGCGATTCGCCAGGGCCATCCGCCCCTTTCCAGTGCCATTGCAGCCAGCGGGCGGAGTTGACGATCGAGCCGTTCTCTTCCGCAAAACAGGTGGACGGCAGGCGGAACACTTCGGTCTGGATCTGCGACGGGTCAACGTCGTTAAACTCGCCGTGGTTCTGCCAGAAGTTGGAGGTTTCGGTGTTCAGCGGATCGATGGTCACCAGGAACTTCAGCTTCGCCAGCGACTGCACTACCTTGTTTTTATTGGGGAATGACGCCAGCGGGTTGAAGCCCTGGCACAGGTAGCCGTTGACCTGGCCCTTCGACATCATCTCGAAGTACTGCAGCACGTCGTAGCCTTTGTCCCACTTCGGCAGCCAGTCGAATCCCCAGTTATTCTCCTTCTGCGCCTTATCGCCGTAGAAGGCCTTCATCATGCTGACGAAGAACTTTGGATAGTTACTCCAGTAGTTCACCTGGCCCGGCAGCGTTGGCTTCGGCGTATTGGCGGTCAGATAGGTTTGCAGATCGGCCTGTTTTTCTGACGGCAGCGTCATGTAACCCGGCAGGCTCTGCGACAGCAGCCCCAGATCGGTCAGCCCCTGGATATTGGAGTGGCCGCGCAGGGCATTAATCCCGCCGCCGGCCATTCCCATATTGCCCAGCAGCAGCTGAACCATCGCCATGGTGCGAATGTTCTGCGCGCCGACCGAGTGCTGCGTCCAGCCGAGGGCATAGAGGAAGGTGGCGGTGCGATCTTTGGCGCTGGTTTCCGCCAGCACCTGACAGACGTAGAGGAAATCGGCTTTCGGCGTGCCGCACAGCGATTCCACCACCTCCGGCGTGTAGCGGCTGACATGTTCTTTCAGCAGGTTCCACACGCAGCGCGGATGGGTCAGCGTCGGGTCACGTTTGGCAAAGCCGCTCTCGTCCAGCTCGTAGTTCCAGCTGGTTTTATCGTACTTGCGGTTGGCTTCGTCGTAGCCGCTGAACAGCCCGTCGTCGAAGTGGTAATCCTCACGCACAATCAGGCTGGCGTTGGTGTAAGCCTCAACGTATTCGCGCTGGATCCTGTTGTTGCTGATCAGGTACAGCAATACGCCTGACAGGAAAGCGATGTCAGTACCGGAGCGGATCGGGGTATAGAAATCGGCAACCGACGCGGTTCGGGTGAAGCGCGGATCGATCACAATCAGTTTGGCCTTGTTATGGATTTTGGCTTCCATCGCCCAGCGGAATCCAACCGGATGCGCTTCAGCGGCGTTGCCACCCATCACAATCACCACATTCGCATTTCGAATATCAACCCAGTGGTTGGTCATCGCACCGCGACCGAACGTTGGAGCAAGACTTGCTACCGTAGGTCCGTGTCAGACGCGTGCCTGGTTATCGACGGCAAGCATGCCGAGCGAGCGGGTTAATTTCTGCGTTAAATAGCCGGTTTCGTTGCTGGAGGCGGACGCACAGAGCATGCCGGTGCTCAGCCAGCGGTTGACCGTGGTGCCGGCGGCGTTCTTCTCGATAAAGTTGGCGTCGCGGTCGGTTTTCATCAATCTGGCGATGCGATCTAACGCCTCATCCCAGCTGATGGGTTGCCACTTATCGGAACCCGGCGCGCGGTAGGAAGGGGTTTTCAGGCGGCTTTCACTGTGGATAAAGTCCAGCAGGCCAGCGCCTTTCGGGCAGAGCGCGCCACGGCTGACCGGGTGATCCGGGTCGCCCTCAATGTGGAAAATCGACTCTTTGGCGTTTTTTGCGCCGTCACCCAGGCTGTACATCAACAGCCCGCAGCCAACGGAACAGTAGGTGCAGGTGTTACGCGTTTCACGGGCGCGGAGCAGCTTGTACTGGCGCGTTTCCGCCAGCGCGACCTCGGGCATAAAGCCGAGCATCGCCGCCGTGGTTCCTGCCATCCCACCCGCGCAGATTTTGAAGAAGCTTCTTCTGCTGACATTCATGGTGTCATTCCTGTTTCGACAGTGCTCAATAAGTTTTGCGATAAGGCGATCACAGGTTCAGAATCTTTAGAATCTTTTCTGAACGCTTGTGGTTAAAACATTACCACAGTAACTATGTGGTCGTAGTCCGTGGGATGGGTTTCAGGTGAATATGAGCAGTAAATGTGACGAGATTGTGAGTGAGATCGCAGGGCTGAGCCAGGTCGAGGTGCGGCAGCGTCGATCGCTGGACACCCCGGAGCCAGACTGGCTGGCGGATGAGGTCCCGGTGGCGCTGGTGTATAACGGCATCTCGCATGTGGTGATGATGGCGACGCCAAAAGACCTTGAAGCCTTCGCCATTGGCTTCTCGCTGTCGGAAGGGATTATCGCCTCGCCGGCGGATATTTACGGCATTGAGATCCAGCCGTCGTGCAGCGGCATTGAGGTGCAGGTTGAGCTGTCCAGCCGCCGGTTTATGGGGCTGAAAGAGCAACGCCGGGCGATGGCGGGACGCACAGGCTGCGGCGTGTGTGGCGTGGAGCAGCTGGCGGAAATCGGCAAACCGCTGCAACCGCTGCCGTTCAGCCAGACCTTTGAAATCGCCCGTCTGGATGAGGCCTTATCTCAGCTAAAAAGTTTCCAACCGGTGGGGCAGCTGACCGGCTGTACGCATGCTGCGGCCTGGATCATGCCCGACGGCAATCTGGCAGGCGGCTGCGAGGATGTGGGTCGCCATGTGGCGCTGGATAAGCTGCTGGGGTTGCGATGCCAGCAGCCGGGCTGGCAACAGGGCGCGGCGTTAGTATCGAGCCGGGCAAGCTATGAGATGGTGCAAAAATCCGCGATGTGCGGCATTGAGATCCTGTTTGCGGTCTCTGCGGCCACCAAACTGGCGGTTGAGGTCGCCGAACGCAGCAACCTGACGCTGGTCGGCTTCAGCAAACCGGGCCGCGCCACCGTCTACACCCACCCGCAAAGACTGATCTGACTTCCGGCTCAGGCCAGCACCACCTCCGGCAGCGCTTTTTCCAGCGCCGCAAACGCCGGAAGGCTGGCCGCGCCGCTGTCGGTAATCAGCGCAGTAATGTCCTTGATCGCCGCATAATTCATGCGGCTGGTCAGCCCCAGTTTGCTGTGATCGGCCAGCAATATCAGCTGCGTGGCCTGCTGCGCCATCGCCCGCGCAATTGCCGCTTCGTGCGGGTGAAAACTGCTGGCGCCATTTTTCGCCTCGATACCCACCGGCGACATCAGTGCCACATCTGCGCGATACCGGAAGATTTCGCCGACGGTCAGCTCACCGCGTGTTTCCTGCGCGCCAGCCAGCATGCTGCCACCCAGCAAAATCACCGAATTATTCAGCGTCTCATGCTCTTCGGCCGCCGACAGCTTCAGCGCCGCATTCAGGCTGTTGGTGATGATGGTCAGGCCGGACATGGTGCGCAGCTCTTCCGCCAGCATGGTGGTAGTACTGCCTGCATCGAGAAACAGGGTTTGCCCCGGCTTCAACCGCTGCGCGGCGGCGCGGGCGATGGCACGCTTTTCCCGCGCGCGGACCTCGCTGCGGACGGTCAGCGGCGGCTCGGGCTCGGCATCCAGCGCAATCAGCCCACCGTGCACCCGCCGCGCCAGCCCGAGGGCTTCCAGCTCGATAATGTCTCTGCGGGCGGTTTCCCTGGAAATCCCCAGCTCCCGAATGATCCGCTCGGTACTGACGTGATTTAATGTGGTCAGCAGCGCGCGAATGCGATGTAAGCGGGTTTCCTGCAGCATAGTGGTGTCCTTTTCCAGTGGGGATGGGCATAGCCTAACCGACATCGCGGGTCGCTGCATGTGTATTTTATTGTATTTGTGTATTTGGTTGCATTTTGGCAAAAACTTGCCATGATGAAGGTATCCGGGCGCACGGGTTGCCCGTTCATTCTCACTTCGCAACGGGAGTTATCATGGCTACACGTTCGACCATCATGGACACCAACAGCTTTCGCGCCGAGCATGCCGACGGCCTGGACGCTGATGTACGTAAACTGACCGATAAACGCAGCAAGGTGCTGGGTGAATCTTACCGTCTGTTCTACCGTAAGCCGGTCCATCTGGTGAAAGGTGCGGGCCAGTATCTCTGGGATGCTAACGGCGATAAATACCTCGACGCCTATAACAACGTCGCCAGTATTGGTCACTGCCATCCGGCGGTGATCGACGCGGTTTACCAGCAGATGCAGCAGCTGAACACCCATACCCGCTACCTTCACGAACGTATCCTTGATTACTCCGAAGAACTGCTGGCGACCATGCCATCTGAAATCGACCGCGCGATGTACATGTGTACCGGTTCAGAAGCCAATGACCTGGCGATCCGTGTTGCCCGTGCGCACAGCGGCGGCACCGGCATTATCGTCAGCCAGGAAGCCTATCACGGCACCAGTGACTTAACGTCTGGCGTCTCGCCCGCGCTGGGCACCGGTCAGCCGCTGGCGACCACTACCCGGCTGGTGTCCCCGCCCGATCGTTATCGCGTCACCGCGCCCGATCTGGGTGACTGGTTCGCGGCTGAAATTCAGAAGCAGATTGATGATATGGCAGCCAACGGCATCAAGTTTGCCGGCTTCCTCGCCGACTCCATTTTCTCCTCTGACGGCGTGCTGCCGGGGCCAAAAGGCTTTCTGAAGAAAGCGGTGGACGTGGTGCATAAAAACGGCGGGATCTTTATTGCCGATGAAGTGCAGCCAGGTTTCGCCCGTACCGGCGATGCGTTCTGGGGCTTTGCCCGCCATGGCGTGGTGCCGGATATCGTCACCACCGGCAAGCCGATGGGTAACGGCATTCCGGTGTCGGCACTGCTGGCCAAAAGCGATGTGCTGGCCTCCTTCAGCGACGATATTCCGTACTTCAACACCTTCGGCGGTAACCCGGTGGCGATGGCGGCGGCGCAGGCGGTGTTGAAAGTGATTAAGGAAGAAGGGTTGCAGGAACACAGCCGCGTGGTTGGCGAGAAGCTGCTGCGTGAACTGCTGACGCTGAAAGACAAATACGAATGCGTCGGCGATGTGCGCGGTGCCGGTCTGTTTATCGGCTTCGAGCTGGTGACCGATAAAACCAGCAAAACGCCGGACAAACAGCTGGCGCTGGATGTCACCGAGAAGCTGCGTGAAAACCGCGTGCTGACCTCGGTGGCGGGGCCGTATGGCAATGTGCTGAAACTGCGTCCGCCGTTGGCGTTCCAGGAGAGCGATATCGACTGGCTGGTTGGCGCGTTGGATAAATCGTTGGCAGCATTAGGGAAATAAAGCCTTAGACCGTTTGGTTTTATCCGCGCGGGCTTTGGGCATAAAAGCGCCGCTGCGCCTGCTGCGCGGTAAACCCTTATAAACGTCGGGGCATTGATAACCCTTTTCCGGATCGTTTATTTAACTATAATGATCCGACTGCTTACGCGGTGCTAACAGAAACAGCGCCGCCCACCATTAAATGGAGATGATGAACATGAGTTATTCACTGCCATCCTTGCCTTACGCATACGACGCACTGGAACCGCATTTCGACAAGCAGACGATGGAAATCCATCACAGCAAACACCACCAGGCTTATGTCAACAACGCCAACGCGGCGCTGGAAGGGACTGAGTTTGCCGATCTGCCTGTTGATGAGCTGATCGCTAAACTGGATCAGGTTCCTGCCGATAAGAAAGCAGCACTGCGTAACAACGCAGGCGGCCACTCAAACCACAGCTTCTTCTGGAAAGGCCTGAAAACCGGCACAACCCTGAGCGGCGACCTGAAAGCGGCTATCGAAAAAGATTTCGGCAGCGTTGACGCGTTCAAAGCAGAATTCGAAAAAGCGGCAACCACCCGTTTCGGTTCTGGCTGGGCGTGGCTGGTTAAGAAAGGCGACAAGCTGGCCGTTGTTTCCACAGCAAACCAGGACAGCCCGCTGATGGGCGAAGCGATCTCTGGCGCATCCGGTACCCCAATTCTGGGTCTGGACGTGTGGGAACACGCCTACTATCTGAAGTATCAGAACAAACGTCCTGATTACATCAAGGCGTTCTGGGATGTGGCTAACTGGGATCAGGCGGCAGCGCTTTTCTCAGCAGCAAAATAATTCCCCGCCACGTTAATTCGTGACGATAAACCGACGGAGTCCGCTTCGTCGGTTTTTTATTGCCTGCTAATTAATTAGAGTTCCTGTTCATTCTGCGCATTCCCCCGGCGAACAGAAGATTCGCCTGCCGCTGGCCTGCCTGGCCGTTAAAGTCCTCGCCCTGCCGTACCGATAGGTAAAACTGTTAAGTGGATCACCATACCTGGCGAACGCGCAGTCCATCTGCTCGCCGCCATACGCTATCGGGTCACGGGAAAATAATAAAAATGATTAACAGCATTAAACGTCGCATCGAGAACCTCAACGTCGGCAGGAAGCTCGGTTCCGGTTTCGCCCTGGTTTTGCTGCTGGCTGCGCTGATTGCGGCCGTCGGCATCCAGAAATTCAACAACGTGAAAGAGCGGACCGACAAGGTCGACTTCAGCCACGCCATCAGCAGCGATATCAGCGCTGCGCTGGACAGCCAGAAGCAGTATCAGCTGTTCTTTGACGAGAAAGAGATTGCCCTCAGCCAGAAAAAAATCGCCGACGCGCTGGGGCTGTTCGACAAGATGATGAGCACCTCGGTATTTGATGCCGAAAGCCGCGCGTGGCTGAACACCTTCCCTGGGCTGGTCAAAGCCTACCAGCAGGCGCAGTCCAACTATGTCAACGCGGTGAACACCCGCGATGGCATCAAAAACAGCTGGAACCTCTCGGCCAGTGAAGCGGCCTTCCTCGACCTGAAGCAAGAGCTGGGGCCGACCGCCGATCTGCAGTTGCAGGTGCTGATGGGCAAGCTGGACTATGCCTTGCTGGACGTGCATTACGCCGTGCGCGGCCTGATTGCCGGGCCTTCCGAGCAAACGGCGGCGATATTGAGCGCCTCGGCAGATAATGCGGCGGTGACGCTGGATACTTTTGCCAGCCTGGTGACGCCCGCGCAGGAAGCCACGCTGCAGCCGCTGAAAAACCGCCTGATTAGCTATAAGGCCAGCGTGCTGTCCTACGTTCCGGCGTATCAGGAACAGAAAGCCGCGGCCGCGGTGATGATTAAGCAGGCTGCGGAGATGAATAAGCTGGTGGAAGCGCTGGTACAAAAACAGTTGAGAATGACCCGCGAGAACGTCGCCACCGCCATTACCACCATGTCTGCGGTCACCTTCGCCGCGCTGGTGCTGGGCATTATTATCGCCATGGTCATTACCCGCCAGATCACCCGTCCGCTGCGTGACACGCTGGAAACCACCGAGCGTATCGCCAACGGCGATCTGAGCGTCAGGGTGAACACCGAGCGCCGCGATGAGCTGGGGCAACTGATGAGCGCGGTGGGCATCATGAGCGATAATCTGCGTCAGATCATTGGCGAAATCCGCTCGGGCGTCAGTCAGGTGGCCCATGCGGCGGCGGAAATCAGCGCCGGCAATACCGACCTCTCTTCCCGCACCGAGCAGCAGGCTGCCGCCGTTGAGCAAACCGCCGCCAGCATGGAGCAGTTAAGCTCCACGGTAAAACAGAACGCCGATAACGCGCACCACGCCAGCAAGCTGGCGTCTGAGGCCTCAACCACCGCTCAGACCGGTGGCCGACAGGTGAAAGACGTGGTGGAAACCATGCAGCAAATTTCGCAAAGCTCGAAGCGCATCGCCGATATCACCACCACCATCAACAGCATCGCGTTCCAGACCAATATTCTGGCGCTGAATGCGGCGGTGGAAGCCGCGCGTGCCGGTGAACAGGGCCGTGGTTTTGCAGTCGTCGCCAGCGAGGTGCGCAACCTGGCCCAGCGTTCGGCACAGGCGGCAAAAGAGATTGAAGGGCTGATTAAAGAGTCGGTGGATCGCGTTAACAGCGGTGCGCAGCTGGTCGAAAATACCGGAATGACGATGCAGGATATCGTGCAGTCGGTCTCCAACGTGCGTGACATTATGGGTGAAATTGCCTCCGCCTCTGACGAGCAGAGCCGCGGTATCAGCCAGGTGTCGACGGCAGTGGTGGAGATGGACAACACCACCCAGCAAAACGCCGCGCTGGTGGAAGAATCCGCCGCCGCCGCGAATTCGCTGGAAGAGCAGGCGATGTTGTTAAGCCAGGCGGTAGCGGTGTTCCGCCTGTCCGCCGATGAAGGTGTTGCGGGCCGCAAGGTGCCTGGCCCGGCGATGCCAGCACCGCTGCGCTCAACGCTAACGGCCCCGAAAGCCATCACCCCAACCCAGCTCAGCGAAGCGAATTGGGAAACGTTCTGACAACGATGGCCGCCCCTTTGGGGGCGGTAAGTGGCCCGCAAAATAAGCCGTCAGTAATGACGGTTTTTTTATGCCCCTTGATCTTCGCGGTCGGTGGGTTCCACGCCGAGTGAAATGCTGCCTGTTGTCATTATCCCCCCGGATTATGCTGGATACCGCTGTCTCACTGGTTTTAACCGCTTATATGGCTGGATGTCTGGATGGCTAATAACGTTTTGTGTTAGCTTATGCGCTTTCGTTCGTTGCCAGCCGTAACAATCCAATAAAAAATGCGGCAACCTGTTTTGTTCACCTGCCAGAGAGTTATTGTTCATGACTGTGGTAAATCGCCTTGAAATGCGTCAAATCTCCATCGCTTTTGGCGGTTTTACAGCCCTGAATGGCGTTGATTTCAGCCTTGAAGGCCACTCGGTGCATGCGCTGACCGGGGCAAACGGGGCCGGGAAGTCGACGCTGATGGCAGTACTGTCCGGCGCTTACGATCACTACAGCGGTGACATCCTGCTCGATGGCCAGCCGGTCAGCATCCGTTCCCCGCGTGATGCCAAGCAGCTGGGTATTCATCTGGTGCAGCAGGAAGTGGATGTGGCGCTGGTGCCGACGCTCAGCGTGGCGGAAAACATCATGCTGGATCGCCTGGCCGAAGGCGGACAGGTCTACCACTGGGGCGAAGTGCGCAAACAGGCGCGCGCATTGCTGGCGCAGCTTGACGTCTCGCTGGACGTCCGTCGCCGCATCGATCAATGCACGCTGGCCGAGAAGCAGCAAATTCTGCTGGCCCGCGCGCTTTCCCACCACTGCCGTTTTCTGATCCTCGATGAGCCCACGGCGCCGCTGGATCAAAACGAAAGCGAGCGCTTATTCGCCGTCGTACGCCGGCTGAAAAGCAACGGCATCGGCGTGGTGTTTATCTCCCACCGCATCCACGAGCTGCGCGCCATTTGCGATCAACTGACCGTGCTGCGCGATGGCCGCTTGATTGAAACCTGCCCGATGGCCCAGCTGGATGGCGAGCAGATTGTCGAGAAGATGCTCGGGCATCAGCTGGACGACATTTACCCGCCGCGCCGACCGCCGTTCAGTAATGAGATCCTGCTGAAGGTTGACGGCCTGCACGACGATGCGCTGCTGCAGGACATCTCGCTGACGCTGCGCAAAGGCGAAATCCTCGGCCTTGCCGGACTGGCCGGCGCGGGGAAAACCGAACTGTGCAAAGCGCTGTTTGGTGCCAGTAATAGCCGCGTGGAGAAGGGTGAGCTGCACGGCAAGCCGTGGAAACCCTCTTCCCCGCACGCCGCGGTCGACAACCGTATGGCGCTGATCCCGGAAGAGCGCCGCAAAGAAGGCATTTTTATTGATGAGTCGGTGGCGATGAACCTCAGCGTCACCGCAGATAACAGCTTCTCACGCTGGAGTCTGTTTGGTCACCGTCAGGCCTGGCAATGGGCCGAAGAGGTGATCAACAAGCTGGGCGTGCGCACCACCGGCCCACAACAAACGCTGCGTCGCCTGTCGGGCGGCAACCAGCAGAAAGTGGCGATCGGCAAATGGCTGCGCAACGACGCAGACGTGCTGATTTTTGATGAGCCGACCAAAGGCGTCGATATCAAAGCCAAAACCGACCTGTTCGAACTGATTGATGGTCTGGCCCGCCAGGGAAAAGGGGTGATTTATGCCTCCGGCGAATTCGCCGAACTGGTGGGCTTATGCGATCGCATTTGCGTGCTCTGGGACGGGCGTATCGTGGCAGAAATGGATGCCAGTGACGTTGATGAAGAAACGCTTTTACTTTATTCCACCGGAGGAACGCCTGCGTGAGCAGCAAAGATATTTCCCTGAAGGCTGCGCCCTCTGTGCGCCACCAACTGTTTGAATTTCTCTATAAATGGGGAATGTTGCTGACGGTCGTCGCGCTGATCGCCGCCTTTGGCCTGGCGTCAGACAGCTTCCTTGAACCCACTAACATCATCAATATCCTGCGCTCTATCGCCATCGTCACGGTGATTGCGATTGGGGTGTCGATTTCCCTGACCATCGGCGGATTCGACCTCTCGGTGGGCTCGACCGCCTCGCTGGCCAACTCGCTGGTGATCTCGCTGTTCGTCTGGTACGGCTACGGCTCGACGGAAGCCATCGTCATCACCCTGCTGCTGTGCACGCTGGTCGGGCTGTTCAACGCCTTTCTCATCGTGATCCTGCGCATTCCCGACATGTTGGCGACATTAGCCAGCCTGTTTGTGGTGCAGGGCGTGGCGATGACCTACAGCTTCGGCGGCTCGATTACCGAAAATATGGTGATGCCGAGCGGCGATATGGCGGAAGGGACCATCCCGGCCAACTTCTCGCTGCTGGGGCAGGTGCCGACCATCGTGATCATCATGCTGGTGGTGACGGTCGTTGCGCAGCTGGGCCTTTCGCTGACCAAACACGGTCGCCGTATGTATGCGATTGGCGGCAATCCAGAGGCGGCGCGTCTGTCCGGGATCCGCACCAACCGCTACCGGGTGCTGGCCTACGTCATGGCTTCACTGCTGGCGGGACTGGGCGGGATTTTGCTGGCGTCCCGTATTGGTTCTTCGCAGGTCAATGCCGGTGGCGGCTATCTGATGGACGCCGTGGCGGCGGCCTGGATCGGTTTTTCTCTGGCGGGCTCCGGCAAGCCAAACGCGCTGGGAACGCTGGTGGGTGCCATCATCCTTGGCGTGTTACAGAACGGACTGGTGATGCTCTCGGTGCCGTATTACGCGATGGATATCATCAAAGGCCTGGTGCTGGCTATCGCACTGGCCATTACCTACATCCAGCGCCGCTAGGCGCTTACTTCTTCAGACAGGGTAAACATAATAATGAAAAAACTGACTACATCGTTGCTGGCGTTGAGCCTGCTGATCGCCGTACCTGCCTTTGCTGACACGGCTGCGGTGCCTGCCGCTATCGCTAATCACGACGGCCCGATCCGTATCGCGGTGATCCGTAACCTCGGTTCGGATGACAACACCACGCAGTTCGTTGCGGGTGCCATTCAGGAAGGCCGCAAGCTGGGCTTTAAGGTCAGCACCTTCCTCAGCAACGGCGACGACGCACGTTTCCAGGACTTCGTTAATCAGGCGATCAGCCAGAAGTATGACGGCATCATCCTGTCGCACGGTAAAGACCCGTACTCCACGGCGCTGGTGAAGCGCATTACCGATGCCGGCATCAAGGTCTCGGTATTTGATACGCCGGTGAACCAGCCGATTGCAGGCGTGACGGTCACCGCGCAGGACGATGCGTCGCTGGCGCAGCTGTCGCTGGACCAGCTGATCAAAGACACCAACGGCAAGGCCAATATCGTCAAGCTGTGGGTGGCGGGCTTCCCGGCGATGGAACGTCGTCAGGTGGTGTATGAGAAAGTGCTGAAGGCCAATCCAGGTCTGCATCAGCTGGAATCAATCGGTGCGGTTTCTTCCGACGTGCAGGGCGATACCGCCAACAAAATTGGCGCCATTCTGGCGAAATACCCGAAAGGCAAAATCGATGCGATTTGGGGTTCATGGGATGCGTTCGCGCAGGGCGCCTATAAAGCCTTGCAGGAGAATGGCCGTACCGAGATCAAACTATACAGCATCGATGTCTCCAACCAGGATCTGCAGTTGATGCACCAGAAAGACAGCCCGTGGAAGCAAACGGTGGCGGTCGACAGCAAGCTGATTGGTGCGACAAATATGCGTCTGGTGGCCAACAAAATTGGCGGCGAAACCACGCCAGCGACCTACCAGTTTAAGGCGGCGGCGATCTCTCAGGCGCAGCTGGCGGCACAGTCTGGCGCGGTCAACGTGTCGACGCTGAACAAAATCATTCCAGGCTGGGGCGAATCGACTGACTTCGTTGCGCCGTGGTTCGCCACGCTGCAGGCGAAATACGCCAAAAAATAAGCCGGATCCCCAAATGAAAAATGCCCGCATATGCGGGCATTTTTATCGGCGAAAGCGCGATTAGAAAGCGGTTTTCGCGAAGCCGGTCATCTCCTGCAGGCCCATCTCACGACCTAATGCGGTCATCGGATGCACCACAACCAGGCCACGAACGCTCTTTTTGAACGCGCCCATATTGGCCTGCTCTTTCTTGGTGATGGCACGGCTGAACGGCAACTCTTTCAGCTTCTGCGCTTCCGCACTCAGCTTCTGCTCGCGAACCCCACGCAGACGCTCCAGCTCTTCGATCAGCTTATCTTTCTCTTTCAGCAGTTCGCCGAGCTTTTCCGTGTCGCCGGACGCCAGCAGTGGCTGCTCTTTGTAGTTCAGGGCATCCAGCTTATCGCTGAGGATCCTGATTTCTGCCTGGACTTCTTCTTTCATTGTCATTAACCGTGAAGTGATTCATTGCCGCAAGGATACACAATGCGACGGCAAGAGGGAAAGGTGACGCGTTACTTTTTGAACGCTTGCTTCAGGCTGATGCGCGAAATCAGTTCGGTCAGAGAAAGCACCATCGTCGATCTGACCACCTGCTGATAGCGTTGCTGCAGCATGGCGCGCAGCTCGGCATCATCGCTGGAGAGGTCAGGGCGCGGCGGAAATGCCGTCACGCAATGCAGTTCGCCAAACGGGCCTAACAGCTCATCATCGGTAAAACGGTACTCGGTGCCATCATCGTTCAGCGCTTCACGCAGCGCCATCAGCAGTTCGGCATCTTCATACTCGCTCCGGCTGATCACGCCGAGGCCGTAAATCAGTTTCAGCCGCACGGACAGTTCGCCCAGCGGGCCATCACCCAGTAACAGCGGTTCTACCGCATACTTCACCGCGTAGTCATCCTTGCGAAACACCTGGATCACCAACAGGTTCACCGCCTCCGCCAGCAGCTCAACCGCCGCGATCAGAAAGCTTCTGACCGTTCGTCCGGTGTTCAGGCGTTCAAGCACCCGATTCTCAAAAGCCTGTGGTTTTTCCATGAGAGCCTGCATATCGTTCATCACCAGGCGAGGGCCGCCTTTAAGGGCACGCGTGTGCCCTGTCCGTTCATCCGTTGAAGTGGGCGTTACGCCATGGCATCAAAGGCCTTCACCACATCAGCAACCACGTCGCTGTTTTCCTCAAGGCCTGATACCTGTGCCAGCGTCGCCTTGACGCCTTTGCTGTTCAGCAGCCCGACCAGCTCCTGAGCCTGCGGATCCTGATCGCTGCGATAATGCATCGCGGCGGCAATGCCGGTCACCAGGTTGGCGTGCGGCAGGCCGTATTCCAGCGTGCCCAGCGTGGGTTTGATCAGGCGATCGCCCGCGCTAAGCTTACGCAGCGGCTGGCGTCCAACGCGTTCGACGTCATCTTTCAGGTACGGGTTTTCAAAGCGGCCGAGAATTTTCTGGATATAGGCAGCATGCTTTTCAGCATCGAAATCATAACGCTTGATCAGCACCGCGCCGCTCTCTTCCATCGCACCTTTCACCACGGCACGCACCTTCTCATCGAGGATCGCATCGCGGATGGTCTGGTGCCCGGCCAGCTGGCCAAGATATGCAGTGATGGCATGTCCGGTATTCAGCGTGAACAGCTTGCGCTCCACAAACGCCATCAGATTATCGGTCAGCTCCATGCCCGGAATGGCGGGCAGATCGCCTTTGAACTGGGTTTTATCCACAATCCATTCGCTAAAGGTCTCAACGGTCACTTCCAGCGGATCGGTGGTGCCGGCTTCAGACGGTGGCACGATGCGGTCCACGGCGGAATCGACGAAGCCCACGTGCGCGTCAACAAAGGCGTGATACTGCTCTGGCAGCGCCTTCATCACGTGGCCTTTCAGCTGGGTAGTGCCGCGCACCATGTTCTCACAGGCGATAATGTTTAACGGGCGGGTATTACCGTTATCACTGCGTTTTGCCAGACCTTTCGCAATGCCACCGGCGATGCGTTCGAGGATCTGCGGGCCAACCGCCGTGGTAACGATATCAACCTCAGCGATCAGCGGGATGATGTCATCGCTGGTGCTGTTAACCGCATTCACGCCTTTGACGATCTCGACCTGAGCCTGCTCGCCAACCACATGAACCGGGTACTCATGACGGGCATTCAGCGCATCCAGAACCACCTGGTTAACGTCGGCAAACGTCAGCTGAATCCCGGCATCAGCCAGTAATTTTCCAATAAAACCGCGACCAATATTTCCGGCGCCAAAATGTAATGCTTTCATAATTTTTCCCGTATCAATGATCAGGGGCCGGACAAACCCGACCCTAAAAAAAGAGCCGGGCATGCCCGGCCCTGGGAGGTAATGCTTGTCTGCAACCCGGTTTAAGCGGGCTGTTTACCTGACAGCAGGTCCAGCACTTCCTGCACGTCGGTGGTGTTGATCAGTCGTTGGATCACCGACTCATCATCCAGCGCGTTGGTCAGGCTGGTGATCACCTGGATATGCTCGTTGTTACGGGCCGCGATGCCGATAACCAGACGGGCAATATCGTCCTCATCTTCACCAAAGCGTACGCCTTCCGGGTACTGGCAGAACACAATGCCGGTTTGCAGCACGCGGTCTTTTGCTTCGATGGTGCCGTGTGGCACGGCGATGGACTCACCCAGGTAAGTTGGGGTCAGTTTCTCACGATCCAGCATCGCCTGAACATATTCTGGCTCAACATAACCGCCTCTCACCAGCTGCTCACCGGCAAACCGGATGGCCTGCTCTTTATTGGTGGCGTGGTTGCCGAGGAAGATATTGCGGGCGCTCAGTTTGAACAGGTGTTCCTGGCTCTCGTCATAGCTGTCGCTCAGCGTGGCGGTGACTTTCTCACGGTGACCAGCGGTGCGGTTGGCATCCACCAGACGGCTGGTCAGGTCGGTATACAGGCCGCTGTCGAGGAAGTTGGTCAGCGAAATATGCTGCGCGTGTGGCGCCTGGCGCATGGCGCGTTCGGTCAGATCGCGGTGGGTGATCACCAGATCCACATCGCCCGGCAGGTTGTTGATGGCGGTGTTGGTCACGGAGATATTGGTCAGTCCGGCATCGTTCACCTTCTTACGCAATACACCCGCACCCATCGCACTTGAACCCATCCCGGCGTCACAGGCAACAATGATTTTGCGCACGTGGGTCAGGTCGCTGTTCATGCCGTCAGCCGAGGTGGTTGCGGTGCCAGACAGGCCTTTAGACTGCGCTTTCATTTCGCTAACACGACGGGTTGCAGCTTCGATATCGTCTTCTTCTTTCACCTTGCTGGTTTTCAGCAGGATAGCGGAGACCACGAAGGAGACGGCAAAGGCGGCAACAATCGCGGCGATGTTCGCGAAGTAAGCCCCTTTTGGCGTCATGGCCAGCACCGCCAGGATGGAACCCGGAGAGGCAGGTGACACCAGACCGCCGTGCAGCAGGGTCAGAGTGAACACGCCGGTCATACCACCGAGGATAACCGCCAGAATCAGGCGCGGGTTCATCAGCACGTACGGGAAGTAAATTTCGTGGATACCGCCGAGGAAGTGGATGATTGCCGCGCCGCCCGCAGACTGCTTAGCATTGCCACGACCAAAGAACATGTACGCCATCAGCACGCCCATACCCGGACCTGGGTTAGCTTCGATCAGGAAGAAGATCGACTTACCGGCTTCGCTGGCCTGCTGGATACCCAGTGGCGAGAAGATACCGTGGTTAATGGCGTTATTCAGGAACAGGATTTTCGCCGGTTCCACAAAGATGGAGGTTAATGGCAGCAGGTTGTTCTGCACCATCAGGTTCACGCCAGCGGCGAGAATATGGGACAAACCTTCAACCAACGGGCCGATAGCCAGGAACGCGAGGATCGCCAACAGCATGCCGATGATACCGGCAGAGAAGTTGTTGACCAGCATTTCGAAGCCGCTTTTGATTTTGCCGTCGACTAACGCATCGAATTTCTTGATTGCCCAGCCGCCGAGCGGGCCAGCAATCATCGATCCGAGGAACATTGGCATGTCCGCACCGACGATCACGCCCATGGTGGTGATAGCACCCACCACGCCGCCACGATCGCCACCGACCAGACGACCACCGGTGTAGCCGATCAGTAACGGCAGCAGATAGGTGATCATCGGGCCGACCAGCTTGGCCATGGTTTCATTTGGCAGCCAGCCGGTAGGAATAAACAGCGCGGTGATGATACCCCAGGCGATAAACGCCCCGATGTTTGGCATCACCATGTTGCTCAGAAAGCGACCAAAGTTCTGGACCTTGATCTTGATATCTGATGAGGACATAAAAAAACACCCCTTATTGGTACGCGCTGACAAATAAGAGAGCGCGTTGATTTTTGTTTATGAGATTACGGCGGGGAGCCGTCTCTATCACTGTATGCAGGCGGACTCTAACACGCGAATATGACGCTGCGTAGCAAGCAGGAAAAGTGTGATGTATATCACTATGTTGGGTGGGGTAGAGGGGGTGTTTTAGTGATGAGCATCACACTTATGCAGTGTAAAAAAAAGACGCCGAACAATAAATAAGCAACACAGGCTGAATTGTGTGATTTTTGTCACGAATATGTGATGAGCCTTTGTGCGCGATGTGTGATGCATATCACAATAAATCTACCGCGCAAAATGCGTGCGATCACAGTTACGCCCGGCTCGAAATCAACGGCTTAGCGGGATGTAATAAAATTACGTTCACTTGCCCCCCTTCAGGGCGAATTAATACGGCGACGCCTGCAGATAAACGGGAACGGAATAGACCCCTGAAGAGAGTCGATAACTGGCATTACTGTAATAAGAATAAACCGTCCCATGGACAGAAAGGGTGAGGTTGCCGTTATCGACGTTAATCACCGTGTCTTTGTCCGAGGTGATCAGAAAGGGCTTCGTTCCTTTCTTGATGCTGGCGGCAAAATCCCCCTCGCTTTTCGCCGCATCGTACAGATAGAAGCGATAGGACCAGGCGGTTGTGGCACCGGCATCACCTTCCGTGACATAAAGCACCGCCAGATTGCTGAGAGGGATTTTTTTAATAATGCTTTCCGAAAAAGGCGTTAAGTGGGAAAACCAAAAAATGCCGCCAGCCAGCAATATGGCTAGCGGCATTAACAAATAACGTTTCTTAAAACCCCGAGCGTTTTGCAAAATCAATCCCTGCCCTTATCCACACCTGATCCGTTGGATCATCACCATAAGGCGCAGGACCATACCAGATCCCGTTGCTCTCTTCTCGCGTACCAGCCCGGTCTTGAGCCCATCCAGCCGCTCTTAATAAAACCTCTGGCTTTATTCCTGCAGCAGTGCCAGTTGCTCCAAAATGGAAGTTGCCAAAGTTCTCATATTGCCGACCGCTCTGGAATTTGTAATCCCAGGGACCACGATTACGAACCTGAGAATAAAACCAGCTATAGGTTAATGCAGATGGACCTTTATGCATCCTCGCGAGCATAAGGTTTTTGATGAGATCAACACCGGGTGGTGAAAAGGATGAAACGTCATAAATTGGGTGTGGTGATGCTGCAACTGTGGGGTATCGCATTTCACGACCTCTCGTTCCATGAGTCTGAGAACATCAGATTACCGTCACAATGCTTCCATGTGATTTTATCGTAGCGCATTTCTACGCATTCAAGATGATTGTGCTTTTCATGGACGGGATCTTTCGTATCGTGCATCAAGGGTGATACGCCGACGATTTTGACGCCTTCCATAAGCATATTGAAATACTCTACTTCCTGGCCTGCATCGTTAATGTTGTACCATTTGATTTCTGCGCTTTTGAGTGTCTGGCCGGTTGCGACAGCTTTGTACAAATAGGGGGAGGAGGTATCGAAATCTTTCTGAATAAGCATGGAGGCGTGTTTTCTGGTTCCCGTTATTTTTCCGGTCATCATATCGGTAGGCAAGCTCAGATTATGGGAAAAACCGTTAACCTCTATACTGTATTCTCTGCCTTTAATATCAACAGAGCCTTTTATCAGTGCACCACCGTCATCGGTGATAAATAGGTACGCTGGGATAGCCATGATGAAATTCCTTTTCATTAATCAAAAATAAAGACTATCCAGGTTTTAAGATCAAATAATTGACTCACATCGCAGAATCATAATTTTTGCGTCCGAATAAAGTCGGAAGTATCTGTTTTTTTTGATTAATTTCAACATCAGGACAGTGATTGAAGGGAAAAACCGATAGAGGTAAGCAGAAATTTTAACGGGCGGAGCACGTCCGCCCGTTAAGGAAAGCGATCGCCGTTAAGCCGGGCGGCTTACTGGAAACCGCCCTGCATGGCACTTTGCGCCTGACCGAGCACCTGAGCGTTCGAAGACAGGTTTTGCATCAGCGTGTTGTACTGCTCGGCTTGCTGCTGCGTCGGGAACTGGATAGCCGGACCGTTAAAGGTCACTTTGCTGCCCTGCTGCTGCAGGAAGTCACCGGTCTGTACCGCATCCTGGCTCAGCGTCTGCAAGGCCGGTAACAGCGGCTGCAATGCGTTGGCCGGCTGGGTCACCACTTTGTTGTAGACGTTGTCATACACCGTTTTCAGCTCTTCAGGCTGCTTCAGCGCGGCCTTGCTGCTGTCGGCCTGGGTTTTGGCCGCCTGAATTTGCTGAGTCAGCACGCCCAGAGAACCACTGGCCTGGCGCAGCGAATCACGGCGCGTCAGGTAATCCTGTGGCGTGCGAATGGCGGAAAGCTCATCCACCACCGGCTTCATACCGGAATCCACCGCGCGGTTAACCTGCTGTGAGAAACCATAAATGATGGCGTAATCGCTGACGTAATTGCCGAATTTCTGCTTCTGATCTTCGCTCAGGCTCGGCAAATGTTCGCCGCTGCGCATCACGGTGTTCTGCAGGAAATCGATGAAGGCTTTACGCTGGTCGGCTTCTTTATCGCCGCAACCAGTCAGTTGAAAGACCAGAACCAGTGCCATAAAAGGCACTAACAGACGCGAGCAGACGCGAAAGATTCCTGTCGTCATGGGAAGTAACTCCTGTAATTGTAGGGCTGGCAAGCTATCGGGGCGGCAGGCGCCGCACCTAAGAATAGTCCGTAAGGGACGGGGAGGACAGGGAAAAAAACGCCGGAAGGGCGAATAAATGCTGACTTCCGGCAGGGGACTCAGTAAACCAGCGCCTGGCCGTCTTTGCGGCTTTCGGTGGCGGCAATATAGAAACCTTGCGGGTCGCGGACGATGGCCTGCGCGCCGCCGAAGTTATAGGTCTGCAGCGGATCTTCCACCACAATCTTGTGGCCCATCGCCCGCAGTGCGGCAAGGGTATTCAACTGCATGGCAGGCTCCACGCTGACCTCACGGCCTTCCACCACCCGCCAGCGCGGCGCGTCAATCGCCGCCTGCGGATTCTGTTTCGCCAGCATGATGCGCAATGCCATCTGCAAATGGCCCTGGGCCTGCATCGGGCCGCCCATCACGCCAAACGACATCAGCGGCTGACCTTCCGCATCCAGCGCGAAGGCCGGAATGATGGTGTGGAAGGCGCGTTTGCTGGCGGCCACCACGTTCGGGTGCGCCTCGTCCAGCACAAAGCCCGCGCCGCGGTTTTGCAGGCTGATACCGGTGCCCGGCACCACCACGCCTGAGCCGAAGCCCATAAAGTTCGACTGAATAAAGGAGACCATCATGCCGCTGGCATCGGCGGTGGACAGATACACCGTTCCGCTCTGCTTCGGCGCGCCGAAGGTGAAATCGCCGGCCTGGGTCGGGTCGATCAGCGCCGCACGGGTTTTCAGGTACTCGTCGCTTAGCAGCAGGTCCGCCGGAAACTCCATATGATCCTCATCGGCGATATAGCGCTCCAGATCGACCAGCGCCAGCTTCATCGCTTCAATCGACAGATGCAGCCACTGCACCGAATCCGGCTCATAACGGCCAATATCCCACTGCTCGAGAATGCCCAGCGCCATCAGCGTGGCGATGCCCTGGCCGTTGGGCGGCAACTCCTGCACCGAGCCGCCGGCAAACGGACGGGAGAGCATCTCAACCCAGTCCGCCTTGTGGTTCTTCAGGTCATCCAGCGTCAACGCCGCGCCGTGTTCTTTGGCAAAGGCGACAATTTTCTCGGCCAGTTCACCGCGATAGAACGACTCGCCGTTGGTGGCGGCGATTTTCTCCAGCGTGTCCGCCTGATCCGGGTTGCGGAACAGCTCACCGACTTTCGGCGGACGACCTTCCGGCGCAAAACAGGCGCTGAAGCCCGGCTGATCGCGCAGCTTGTTATAGCCGCGTTCCCAAAGATGACCGATCAGCGGCGACACCGGGAAACCGTTGCGCGCATACTCAATCGCCGGCTGGGCCAGCGTGGTCAGCGGCAGGGTGCCAAATTTCTCCGCCAGCTCAACCCAGGCGGACACCGCGCCCGGCACGGTAACCGCATCCCAGCCAATTTCCGGCATCGCCGCAAGATGGGCGAAGGTCTCCCGCGACCAGGCGGCGGGCGCGCGGCCAGAGGCATTCAGCGCATGCAGTTTTTTCCCGTCCCAGATAATGGCAAAGGCATCGCTGCCAATGCCGTTGCCGGTCGGCTCCACCACCGTCAGCGCCATGGCGGTGGCAATCGCCGCATCCACCGCGTTGCCACCCAGTTGCAGCATCCTGATCCCCGCCTGTGCCGCCAGCGGCTGTGAGGCGGCCACCGCATTGCGGCCCATCATCGGCGCGCGGTAGGACGGGTAGCCGACGTTAAAATCACTGATTCCACTCATAGCAGTTCCTTAATGATTAATCGTTACGCGGATCGAGCGCATCGCGCAGTCCGTCGCCAAGCAGATTGAAGCCCTGCACGATAAGAAAAATGGCAAGACCAGGGAAAATCGACATCCACGGAGCCTGCTCCAGGAAGCCTTTGGCGGTGTTCAGCATCGCGCCCCAGGACGGGTTAGGCGGCTGCTGACCGAGGCCAAGGAACGACAGGCTGGCTTCGGTAATAATGGCCGAGGCAATCGCCAGCGTCGCCTGCACCAGAATCGGCGACATCACGTTGGGCAACACATACCGCAGCACGATCCAGCGGTCCGGGAGCCCGATGGCGCGGGCGCCGTCGATATACTCTTCATTGCGGATCGCAATCACCTGGCCACGGGTCAGGCGGGCAAAAATCGGCATCGCCGACAGGCCAATCGCGATCATCGCATTGCCGAGGCTGGGGCCGAGAAATGCGCCCAGCGCGATGGCGAGGATCAGGAACGGACAGGCCAGCAGCGCTTCAATAAAGCGCGAAATCACCCCATCCCAGATCCCCTGCCAGTAACCGGCAATCAGTCCCAGCGGCACGCCAATCAGAATGGCGATCATCACCGAGATACAGCCCGCCAGCAGCGAGGTCCGCGCGCCCCAAATCAGGCGGGAGAGCAGATCGCGTCCCAGCTCGTCAGTGCCTAACCAGTGCAGGGCCGACGGGGCTTTGCGCACCGCCATAAAATCGGCTTTGATCGGGTCAAAGGGCGCCAGCCAGGGCGCAAGCAGGGCGATCAGCACAAAGAAAATCACAATCACCGCGCCAATCACCGCGCTATTATTGCCGAGGAATTTCTTCAGCACGCGGTTGGTCGGTTTACGCAGCGCAGCGGCGCTGCCGGCAGCCAGAACTTCACTCATCGTCAGCCTCGCATTTTCGGGTTAATCAGCACGTAGAGCACGTCCGCCAGCAGGTTGAGCAGCAGAAAGCCTATCGCCACCACCAGCACCACGCCCTGAACCACGGCGTAATCCCGGTTGAACACCGCATCAACGATCATTTTGCCGAAGCCCGGCAGGGTGAATACCTGCTCGGTCAGCACCGCGCCGCCCAGCAGTTCGCCAAACAGCAGGGTGGTCAGGGTGATCACCGGCACCAGCGCATTGCGGAAGGCGTGCTTGAGGATCACTTTGTTGGGCAGCAGGCCTTTCGCTCGCGCAGTGCGGATATAATCCGCCTTCAGCACCGCAATCATCGAGGCGCGGGTGTGGCGCATCAGCGTCGCCGCCAGCCCGGTGCCCAGCACCAGCGCCGGCAGCAGCAGGGTTTTCAGGTTCTGCGACAGGCTCTCGCTGAGCGAGACATACCCCGAGGCGGGCAGCCACTGAAGATGCACCGAAAACAGCAAAATCAGCAGGATGCCCAGCCAGAAGTGCGGCACCGAGATGCCCGAAAGCGCGACAAAGTTGGTGGTGTGATCAACCCAGCTGTTTTTGCGCACCGCGGCAATAATCCCCATGCTGATGCCGACCACCAGCGCCACAATCATCGCCAGCAGCGACAGCTCCAGCGTCACCGGCAGCTTGCTGGCAATCAGTGCGGTGACCGGCTCCTGGGTACGTAACGAGGTGCCGAGATCACCGCGCAGCGCATTGCCCAGCCAGTAGAGGTACTGCGTGGGCAGCGGATCGTTCAGGTGATACTGCTCGCGCAGTTGGGCAATCACCGCCGGATCGCGCTCTTCGCCCGCCATCGCCAGCACCGGGTCGCCCGGCAGCAGTTTCTGCAACGAGAACACCATAATGCTCACCAGGAACAGCGTCGGGATCGCCAGCAGCAGGCGTTTACAGATCAATTCCAGCATTGTCGCTCTCCGGCTTACGGGGCCATCTTCACGCCAGCCAGGCGTACCAGCCCGTCCGGCCAGGCCTTAAAGCCCTGCAGTTTCTTGTTCATGCCAAAAATGCGCGGCTCAAAGTAGAGATAGGCAATCGGCACATCGGTTTGCAGCTGCTTCACCACCTTGTCATACAACGCCTGGCGGGTGGCCTGGTCGTTGGTCTGGCGGGCTTCGGTCAGCCAGCTGTCCACCTGCGGATTGCTGTAACGACCGTCGTTCAGGGTGCCTTTGCTGTTGATAAACGAGAAGATGCTGCCGTCCGGATCGGGACGACCCGACCAGCCAGACAGGCTGAGCTGATAGTCCCCACGCTGCTGACGATCCAGCAGGGAAGCGAACTCGCTCATTTGCAGATTGACGTTAAAGCCCGCTTCGCTAACCATCGCCTGGATCACCTGACCGACCTGCTGAGAGGTTGGGTTATTGGTAACCAGCAGCGTAACGTTAACCGGCGTTTTCACGCCTGCGGCGGCCAGCAGGGCCTTGGCTTTTTCCACATCGCGCGGGGCGATGGGCAGTTTGACGTGATACGGACTGACCGGGGAAAACGCCTGATTGGCCGGGGTATATACGCCTTCAAACGCCACCTGATTCAGCGCATCGCGATCGATAGCCAGTGAGAAGGCTTCCCGCACGCGGGCATCTTTGGCGAACGGGTTGGCCGGATCGACCTTGCCGTTGGCGATGTTAAAAGTAATGCCCTGATAGCCGAGGCCGGTGGTTTTGGCGAGGGCCAGCTTGCTGTCGGCTTCAACGGTCTTCACATCGCTGGCGGCGATGCCTTCGGTCAGATCGAGGTCGCCAGAGCGCAGGTTAGCCAGGCGCACCGAGGCATCCGGGATCGGCAGGAACACCACCTTATCGAAGTGGTAAGCGGCTTTATTCCAGTAATTTTCAAAACGCTTCAGCACGATACGGTCCTGCTGCACGCGGCTGACAAACTGATACGGGCCGGAACAGACCGGATGGGTGGCGAAGTCCGGTTTGGCGGCGGCTTTCGGGGCCAGCATCGCGCCGGCGCGGTCGGTCAGCTGGCTGAGCAGGGCGGCATCGGCGGTTTTCAGGTGGAAAATCACCTGGGACGGCGACGCCACTTCTACCGACTCAATCGAAGAGATTTCGCTCTTACGCAGCGATCCCGGCAGCGTCAGCGCGCGGTCGATATTGAATTTCACCGCGTCTGCATCAAACGTCTCGCCGTCCTGGAACGTCACGCCCTGACGCAGATTCATGGTCAGCGTTTTGCCGTCTTCGCTCCATTTCCAGTCGGTCGCCAGGCCTGGCACCACCTTCAGATTTTCATCGACGTCCACCAGACGGTCGCACATCGCCGCAAAGACAAAACGGCCGTAGTAGGTGCGGGCCAGATGCGGATCGAGCATATCCGGATCGGCGCCCAGGCCAATGCGCAGGGTGCTTTCTGCCTGAGCCTGCAGGCTGCCCAGCAGCATCAGGCCGCCAAAAGCGGTTAACAACGTGTGGCGTACTTTCATCGCGTCACTTCTCCAGAGGGGATTGAATGGTGTTTAACCGCTTGTTCAAACAGCGCACGACGCCGTAAAAAGGCGGAAGAAGGTGGAGCAATCGTGATTACGCTGCGGTCGCGGTTGATCTCCTGCCAGCGATGGCAGGCGATCTGGCGGCCGCCCGGTAAAACCTGGTGAATCGGCTCAACCAGCCGACATTCGTCGCTAACGTGCGGGCAACGGGTGTGAAAACGGCAGCCGGAGGGCGGATCGGCCGGATTTGGGAGATCGCCCTGCAACATCGGGATCGGGCGACTGACGCCCGGCTGAAGCTGCGGTGCGGAGGCGATCAGCGCCTGGGTATAGGGATGCAGCGGCGCATCAAAAATCTCGTCCACCGTTGCCAGCTCCACAATCTGCCCGAGGTACATCACCGCCACGCGGTCGCTCATATGGCGGATCACCGCCAGGCCGTGCGCCACGATAATCATCGTCAGGCCGAACTGCTGCTTCAGGTTCTCCAGCAGATTGACCACCTGCGCCTGCACCGACACGTCCAGCGCGGAAACCGGCTCATCGCCCAGCAGCAGTTTGGGACCGGAAGCCAGCGCGCGGGCGATGCCGATACGCTGACGCTGGCCGCCGGAGAATTCGTGTGGATAGCGGCGGGACCAGGCCGCCGGCAGGCCGACCGTTTGCAGCAGATCGGCCACTTTTTCCTGACGTTGGCTGCTGGAGAGCGATTCATGCAGCCACAGCGGCTCGCCGACAATACTTTCGACGTTCATGCGCGGATTGAGCGAGGCAAACGGGTCCTGGAAGATAATCTGCAGCTCGCGGCGCAGCTGATTCAGGCGCGCGCCGCTGGCCTGGGTAATGTCTTCGCCCTGATAAAACACCTTGCCCTGGGTCGGTGACAGCAGGCGCAGCAGCAGCCGGCCCAGCGTGGACTTGCCAGAGCCGGACTCGCCCACCACTGCCAGCGTCTCGCCTGGCATCACCTTTAGCGAAATACGATCGACGGCGGTGACCTGCGGATTGCGCTTAAACAGGCGGGATGGACCGGCAAAGGTTTTGCTCAGGTCGCTGCATTCCAGAATCGGCGTACTCATGCAATTTCTCCCAGCGTAATGTGCTGTTCCAGCGGCGCACGGAAGCAGGCCACCTGATGACGGGGACCGAAGGCTTTCAGGCTGGGTTTATGCTGATGGCAGCGGGTTTCGGCAAAGGGACAGCGGGTGGCAAAGCGGCAGCCGGCCGGCATCTGTTCAGGCAGCGGCACGGTGCCCGGAATGGTCGCCAGCGCGGCACTGCGCGCGCCGAGGCTGGGGATCGAGCCCATCAGCCCGATGGTGTACGGATGCTGCGGATCGTTGAAAATTTCCTCCACGTCGCCGGTTTCCACCACCTGCCCGGCGTACATCACCGCCACGCGCTGCGCCACTTCCGCCACCACGCCGAGGTCGTGGGTGATCATCAGGACCGCGGTGCCGGTGTCGGCTTTCAGCGTGTTCAGCAGCGCGAGGATTTGCGCCTGAATGGTCACATCCAGCGCGGTGGTTGGTTCATCGGCAATCAGCAGCTTCGGGTGGTTAATCAGCGCCATGGCGATCATCACGCGCTGGCGCATGCCGCCGGAAAGCTGATGAGGCCAGGCTTTCAGCCGCATTTCCGGCGCGGGGATCTGCACCTTTTCCAGGATCTGTAACGCCACCTTCATCGCCTCACGCCGGTTGACGTTGCGGTGGCGCATCACCGCTTCACTCAGCTGATCGCCCAGGGTGAACGCCGGGTTCAGCGAGGTCATCGGCTCCTGAAAAATCATCGCGAGCTGGTTGCCGCGAATGTCGGCGTACTCTCGCGGGCTTAGGGTCAGCAGGTTCTGCTCGAGGAAGGACAGGCTGCCGTGCTTCACTTGGGCGCTGGCGGGTAACAGCCCCATTAACGCCAGCGAGGTGATGCTTTTGCCGCAGCCGGATTCGCCGACCAGCGCCAGGGTTTCACCGGCATGGACCTCAAGCGAAATATTGTCCAGCACGCTGACCGGCGAGCCGGTGAACTGCACGTTGAGCTGGGAGACGGCCAGTACCGGGGAAGGTTGTTCAGGGCTCATGGTTGCTCCTCGTCGCCGCTGCTGATGGCTTCAATCAGCGCCTGTTGCAGGGCCAGCAGGTGCTCGCGCATCGCCGCTGCCGCTTCACGCGGCTGACGGGCGGCAATGTGCTGCACCAGGCGTTGATGATGGTCGTCATAGTTGTTGAGGCGATCCTGAGTGCGGGCCAGCTCGCGCAGATGCTGCCAGCTGGGCTCGCGGCGCACCGCATCAATGGCATCAAACAGGCCGAGCATCAGCCGGTTCCCCGCCGCTTCCGCGATGGCGCGGTGAAAGGCGCTGTCCCACAGTTCATGCTGATCGCCGTCGCCGAGCGTGATGCTCTGCATTCTTTCCAGCAGGCGTTTCAGCAGCGCAATCTGTTCATGGGTCGCCCGCAGCGCCGCCATCCGCGCCAGGCCCGGCTCCAGCTGCACGCGCGCCTCCATCACCTCCAGCAGATTGGACTGCTGCGGCAGATCCTGAAGCACCAGCGGCTGCACCGGCGCGGCCGGGCCAACAAAGGTGCCTTTACCCTGTTTGCGCCAGATCCGGCCTTCTTCTTCCAGCACATCCAGCGCCCGGCGAATTTCCCGGCGGCCGACGACAAAGCGTTCTGCCAGCTCGCGTTCGGTGGGCAGCGGCAGGTCAGGTTGCGCCTCGTGCTGTTGCAGCAGCTGACGAAGCTTTTCCAGCGCGGAGCTGGAGTTAACGGCGGTTTCTGGCGTGTCACCCATAATTGGTTCGCTTGTTTACTCATCAGAAAAAGGGCGGTTATCGGCGCTTACCATCACAATTGGTGATAGTTTGCGCAGTCTCTCTTTCTTTAAAGTAGGCAAGAACCGAACCAATTTTTTATTGGTTCATCAATTTGTGAGCCATGTCGCGCTAATTGATTGAAATTGTGGAGATTTAAACCTTACGCAGATTTTTGTTCCGGCGGCGAAAGGCCGGGCAGAGGCAAAGCCGTTAACATTTACCGACCACTGATGCGGCCATCTGCGCTGCGATGGTGCAGCACTGTTCCGTTTCGGCGCAGTCAAAAGCAAGAGTGAAATATAGTCTAAAAATATGACGTAAATCCCAGGATTTGATCTAATACTTATGATCCTGGCGTTTCCCTGCGCTGTCTCTCTGAGCAACCTCTCTGAGCCACCCCAGCGGCTGTTGTAGCCAGCATTCTGAACCTGAGAATCAGGTTCTTTACCCTCTGGCCGTTCACATTTGTGATTTTTATGAGGAGAGAATTATGGAATTGAAAGACCCAATGGGAGAGTTGTTATCAAGCCTCGAACATATTGTCTTAACGCGTGAAGTTATCCAGGCCGCTCCCGCATTAAAGGGTGAAGTATCGATACCCGAACCAAAACGCATCAGGGAAATCACCGGCATGGAAATTGACGAATTTGCCCTGGCATTGGGCGTGAGCGTTTCATCGGTTAAGAGTTGGGAAGCCAAGCGGACGAAACCGTCGCGCAGCGCTCAAAAGTTGATGCAGTTGATACAATTTAATCCCTGTCTCAGCAGAGAACTGCTGGGGTAATCCGAAAAACCCGCCATCTGGCGGGTTTTGTGTTTCTGGGGGTTGGGTTTTGACTTTACTGCTGGAGCAGGTGTTTTCGCTGATAGCGCTGCACTGTTTTTAGCGTTCCCGCCTTGATACATTCGCCAACATGTTGATCAAAATGCCGTGGTAAATTCATCATCACTTCTTCCAGCGCAGCCGGCGTACGGGCAATGATCTCATCTATCCATCCCTGTGCACGTTCAGCATTGATACCCAGATAACGCGCATGGCTCATCCAGTGGCGTGGTAAAATATCGCACCAACGATAGTGTTTATTGCGTTTCCCCCGGACTGACATCGACATTTCTGCTTTGCGTGGTTCCAGGCCTTTACCAAACATTGGATAAGCTGACATCACGTCGTATAGCGGCGTTAACTGGTAGCCATCTGGCCGCAGAAACACGCTAAAATTCTTTGCATGACCATCAATCGCTGCCAGTAGCCAGAAGCAGAACTGCGCCCTAAAAAAGGTTTCCAGATTTTCAGCCGGACGAAGGGCATATTTAAGCAGGTCTGAAATGGATTTGGCATCGGGCCCTCCATGCTCTTCATACTTACTTTGCCCCGCTTTACCCAATGCCTGGCATAAGTCTTCCTGAGGCAAGCGGTAAATTTTATCTCCCACAACGCGGCGATCAAAACGCTCCACCATCAGTACTTTCTGTTTACCGAAGACGCCAATCTGAGAACGATTCGTTTCCATGCCCAGTGCGGCCAGGAACTTTAAGCAAAACCATTCGTTATCAACGCTGTTGCTGAGATCCAGAGGATCTCCTTTGCGTGACGAAATCTGTGGCTTAATGATGTGGGTAGTGGCTGTTTTCCCCAACGGCTTGCACCAGCTATTGTCCCACCAGGTCAGCGCGGTTTTTTCTTGGGCTCCTGCTATGGAGATACGAAATGTTTCTTTGGGCTGCATGCCAAGAACGTTGTCAGTACGGGTATTCTGGATGATGCTGGCGATTTCTGCTTCGCTCAACGTCTGTACCTGAACGTTCTCCAGTGGGGACCCGGTTTGTTCTGTCAGCAGCGTCATTGCACCTACGCAATCTTTTCCCAGGAGAGCCAACAGGTCGAACGTTTTCCGGCTGTGCGCACCAAGGCGATCGACAATCGCCTGACGGATACGGTCGTTGTCCGGCAGCAGATTATCAAACCAGGCTTCAACAACGTCGCCTTTCCAAGATTCAGCGCGTAACGGCATACTTAACGATATAGGGCGTTTTTGCTCATCCTCCAGCCACTCAGCGCTGTAGGTAAAGCTCTGTTGCCCTTTGTTGCGAGACAGAACACCCACATACTTATCGTTCATATAACACCAGAGATTTTCGGCAGCCATTACCAAATCTCCTGGTTGGATGTTTCCAGGCGTGATTCATTCAGTGGCAAGATATCCACTTTCAGATCAAGTACCGCGCAGATACGCAGCAGGGTATCCAGCTGGCAGGCACCGGTTTTTTCAACCCGTGATATGGCCGATTGTGTCGTACTACATAACGTTGCCAGTTGAGCCTGGTTCATTCCTTTCCGGCTGCGGGCAGACTTGATTACTGCACTAAAATCTATCGGACGACGAACATTCATAGAGACCTGCCAATTATTTATAGCACTTTCGCTATACTAGTCGAGATATAGCAAATTTGCTATACCGGCAAAATATATCAATTTCGCTATATTTCGAAATTATAGCACTTCTGCTATAAGTATCGGTTCATTACACTTCCGCCTTGCCCTCACCGCCGCATTTCACTACTCTACGCCGCTTTGCAAAACAAGGCGCATCCCCCATGCAGGTATATGGTCTGGCAGCAACGTCTGCGACAACTCCCCTCGAACCTTTTGAATTTCAACGCCGTGAGCTGCAGGCTGGCGATGTGCATATCGATATCCACTACTGTGGCGTGTGCCACTCTGACCTGCATATGGCGCGCAATGAGTGGGGCGTCAGCCAGTTCCCGTTAGTGCCGGGTCATGAAATCGTGGGTCGCGTGATCGGCACCGGCAAGGACGTCACCGCGTTTAAGGCCGGCGATCTGGTGGGTGTCGGCGTGATGGTCGATTCCTGCGGACATTGCTCACAGTGCCATCAGGGCGAAGAGCAGTACTGCGAAGCCGGCTTCACCGCAACCTATAACGCGGACGAGAAAACCATCGGCGGCAAAACCTTCGGTGGCTACTCCGAAAGCATCGTGGTCGACGGCAAATTTGTGGTTAACGTTCCGGAAAATCTGCCGCTGAATGCGGTTGCGCCGCTGCTGTGCGCGGGCGTCACCACCTGGTCACCGCTGAAACACTGGAACGTGCAGCCTGGCCAGCGCGTTGGCGTGATCGGTCTGGGTGGCCTGGGCCATATGGCGGTGAAACTGGCGAGCGCGCTGGGCGCGGAAGTGGTGCTGTTTACCACCTCACCCGCCAAAGGTGCCGATGCGCTGCGTCTGGGTGCCAGTAAAGTGGTGGTGTCGAAAGACGCCGCGCAGATGGCGGCCGAAGCCAACAGCCTCGATATGATTCTGGATTGCGTTGCCGCGCCGCACGATCTGGATATGTATCTGCATACGCTGAAGACCAACGGTCATCTGGTGCTGGTGGGCATTCCGGACGCGCCGCACCCGTCGCCAAACGTCACGCCGATTGTCTTTAAGCGCCTGAGCATTTCCGGCACCTCAATCGGCAGCATTCAGGAAACGCAGCAGATGCTGGATTTCTGTGGTGAGCACAACATCGTCTCCGATGTGGAAGTGATTACTCTGGATCAGGTGGAAATGGCGTTTGAGCGGATGCTGAAAGGGGATGTGAAGTACCGCTTCGTGATCGATATGAAAGCCTCTAAACGCGGCTAACGTCGGCGATATCGCGACTAAAGCGATCAAAAAGGGCGGGAATTATCCCGCCCTTTTTATAGGTACCAGCGGATGGAAACACGCCACCCGCTGATTTCATGCTTACTGCAGCAGCGAAATGTCCGCAACCTGCAGGAACAGCTCACGCAGTTTAGCCAGCAGCGTCAGGCGGTTAATCCGCACTTCACGCTCTTCGGCATTCACCATCACTTTCTCGAAGAAGTTGTCGACAGCGGTGCGCAGCTGAGCCAGCTCAATTAACGCATCCTGATAACGGCCTTCTGCAAAGTAAGGCTGCAGTTTGCTGGTCAGCGCGGAGACGTAGGTCGCCAGCTGGATCTCTTCGTTCTCTTTCAGCAGGGACGCCGACACGCTGTCATTCAGCGGCTCGGTAGCCTTGGCGAGAATGTTGGAGACGCGCTTGTTCGCCGCCGCCAGCGTGGCAGCCTCTTCCAGCGTACGGAAGTGCGACACCGCCTTCATACGGGCGTTGAAGTCTGCCGGACGGGTTGGGCGACGCGCTAGCACGGCCTGGATGGTGTCCACGCTGTGGCCTTCTTCCTGATACCAGGTGCGGAAACGACCCAGCATAAAGTCGATCACTTCGTCGACCACCTTGCCGTTGCTCAGCTTGCTGCCGTACAGACGCACGGCTTCTTCGGTCAGCGTTTGCAGATCCAGCGGCAGGTTCTTCTCGACGATAATACGCAGCACGCCCAGCGCGGCACGGCGCAGTGCGAACGGGTCTTTATCGCCTTTCGGATGTTGGCCGATGCCGAAAATACCGGCCAGCGTATCCATTTTGTCGGCGATAGCCAGCGCGCAGGCAACCGGGTTGGACGGCAGATCGTCACCGGCAAAACGCGGCTGATACTGCTCGTTCAGCGCCACCGCCACGTCTTCTGCTTCGCCATCGTGACGCGCATAGTGCATGCCCATCACGCCCTGGGTGTCGGTGAACTCGAAGACCATGTTGGTCATCAGATCACACTTGGACAGCAGGCCAGCACGGGTCGCATGGTTAACATCCGCACCGATCTGTCCGGCAATCCAGCCTGCCAGCGCCTGAATACGGTCGGTTTTGTCACGCAGCGTACCCAGCTCTTTCTGGAACAGCACGGTTTCCAGACGCGGCAGGTTATCTTCCAGACGCTTTTTACGGTCTGAGTTGAAGAAGAACTCGGCATCGGCCAGACGCGGACGCACCACCTTCTCGTTTCCGGAGATAATCTGCTGCGGATCTTTCGACACGATATTGGTGACGAAGATAAAGTTTGGCAGCAGTTTGCCCGCGGTATCGTAGACCGGGAAGTACTTCTGATCGCCCTTCATGGTGTAGACCAGCGCTTCGGCCGGCACCGCGAGGAATTTCTCTTCGAACTTCGCGGTCAGCACCACCGGCCATTCGACCAGCGAGGTGACTTCTTCCAGCAGGCTGTCGCTTAAATCTGCCACGCCGCCGATTTCGCGGGCGGCCGCTTCAGCATCGGCTTTAATCTGCGCTTTACGCACTTCATAGTCCGCCTGCACCTTGCCGCGCTCCAGCAAGATCTGCGGGTACTGGTCAGCATTATCGATGGTGAATTCAGGCTCGCCCATAAAGCGGTGACCACGGATGGTGCGGCCAGACGCCACGCCAAGAATGGTCGCCGGCAGACTTTCGTCGCCCAACAGCAGCGTCACGGTGTGAACCGGACGGACAAACTGCACGTCGGAATCGCCCCAGCGCATCAGTTTCGGGATCGGCAGTTTTGCCAGTGAGGTGCTGACCATCGCCGGCAGCAGCGACTGGGCGCTTTCGCCGGTCACCTGGGCGCGATACAGCAGCCATTCGCCTTTGTCGGTGCTCAGACGCTCGGCCTGGTCGACGGTGATGCCGCAACCCCGTGCCCAGCCTTCGGCGGCCTTGGTGGCCACGCCGTTGGCGTCAAACGCAGCGGCAATCGCCGGGCCGCGTTTTTCAACTTCACGATCGGGCTGTGCGGCGCTCAGATTGGCGACTTTCAGCGCCAGGCGGCGCGGCGCGGCATACCAGCTCACTGCGCCGTGGGTCAGGCCCGCGGTGTCCAGCTCGGCGGTGAAGTGGGCAGCAAAGGATTCAGCAAGATTACGCAGTGCCTTTGGTGGCAGCTCTTCGGTGCCGATCTCCACCAGAAAAGTTTTCTCAGTCATGGCGGCCTCTTATTTTTTCTTGTTATTGCACATCGGGAAGCCAAGCGCCTCGCGAGACGCATAGTAGGCTTCAGCCACGGCTTTGGTCAGGGTGCGAATGCGCAGAATGTAGCGCTGACGCTCGGTGACGGAAATGGCTTTACGCGCATCAAGCAGGTTGAAGGTGTGGCCCGCTTTCAGAATGCGTTCGTAGGCCGGCAGCGGCAGAGGTTTCTCCAGCGCCAGCAGGCTTTGTGCCTCTTTCTCGTACTGCTCGAAGCAGGTAAACAGGAAGTCGACGTCGGCGTATTCGAAGTTGTAGGTGGACTGCTCCACTTCGTTCTGATGGAACACGTCGCCGTACGTGGTGGTGCCCAGCGGGCCGTCGCTCCAGACCAGATCGTAAACGCTGTCCACCCCCTGGATATACATTGCCAGACGCTCCAGACCGTAGGTGATCTCACCGGTGACCGGCTTGCACTCCATGCCGCCAACCTGCTGGAAGTAGGTGAACTGCGTCACTTCCATGCCGTTCAGCCACACTTCCCAGCCCAGGCCCCATGCGCCCAGCGTTGGGTTCTCCCAGTTATCTTCCACGAAACGGATATCGTGAATGGTCGGGTCCATGCCCAACTCTTTCAGCGAGCCCAGGTACAGCTCCTGAATGTTGTCCGGTGAAGGCTTGATGATCACCTGGAACTGGTAGTAGTGCTGCAGACGGTTCGGGTTCTCGCCGTAGCGTCCATCGGTTGGACGGCGTGACGGCTGAACGTAGGCGGCCGCAATCGGCTCAGGGCCTAACGCACGCAGGCAGGTCATGGGGTGAGAGGTGCCGGCGCCGACTTCCATGTCCAGTGGTTGAACAATGGTGCAGCCCTGGCGAGCCCAGTAATCCTGTAAGGTCAGGATCAGTCCCTGAAAGGTTTTAGTATCAAACTTTTGCATGTTGGATCCGCACGCGATACGAGAGGTTATAAAAAGTGGGCGTCAGTATACCCTTTGACCGCCAGAGTGTCAGCCCGCTGTAACGGGCAATAGCCAGACAGCGCCTCAACAGCCTGGCAGATCGGCGCATTCTGCTGCTGATTACCCTGCCAGGCGCTATCATCAGAAAATCGTATACGTTCTGTCCAGCCGCTTTTTTCGCCGACGACAGAGAACGGGCGATGATGCCTAAGCAAATGATTTAACACCCCTTTAATTCGAAATCCCACGCACTTTATCGACCGCGATCACCATACCAGTGCGGCAAATCTGACCGTTTGGTGAAAATTCGCGCGTTGACTTTCGTCTAATCGTATACGAATTTGGCTGCATCAACCGCACGATGAGACGCATATGAAAAAGGCTATTTGCTACCCAGGTATGAATCCGGAAGACCGTCCGATGGGCCCTGCGCCGCTGTCGGCTGCGGTACTGCATGAACCGATGCTGTTTATTTCCGGCCAGGTGGCGATTGACCCCTACACCGCGACCATCGTCGGCAACACCATTCAGGAACAGACCCACCAGGTGCTGAAAAACGTCGGTGACCTGCTGAGCCAGGCTGACATGACCTTCGACAACGTGGTTCGCGTCACCATTTTCCTCACCGATCTGTCGCTGTTCTCGCAGCTGAATGACGTCTACGCCGAATATTTCGCCTTCCCGTACCCGGCCCGTGCCACGGTCGGCATCCAGCTCAACCACCCGGATTTACTGGTTGAGATGGAAGTGACGGCAATGCGCTGAGGCGCGGGAGAACAGCATGCATATTCACATTGAAAACGACCCGGCCGGCCCTGACGCGCTGCAACTGCCGCAGGCCGTGCTGATGCAACGTCTGGAAGCCAACCCGGCGTTGCGCGGACGCTTTACGCTGAGTGAAAACAGCGATCCGCAGCGGATCGCCGACTTTTTAACGGCGGCCGATATCGTCTGGGCCGGCCGCAAATTCCCGCTGTATCAGCATCTGTCATCCGCCTCAACGCTCGGCTGGGTGCAGGTGATGTCGGCGGGCGTGGAGAGCTGGCTGGAGAAGTGGCCAGACGCGGTGCAGCTCACCAACGCTTCCGGGGTGCATGGCGACAAAGGTGCGGAGTTTATTCTGATGTCGGCGCTGATGTTCAACTACGGCATTCCCGGCTTTCTGCAGGATCAGGCCGGTCAGCAGTGGCGTCCGACTTTCGGCGGCTGCGCGCGCGGTAAAAAAGTGCTGCTGCTTGGGCTGGGCGGCATCGGCTCAGCCGCCGCAGCGTTACTGACCCGTCAGGGCTATCAGGTAACGGGCGTGACCCGCAGCGGAGAGACCACCGCTGACGTTGCGCGCTGTATCCGCATCGCCGACGTGGATGCCGAACTGGCCGATACCGATGTGCTGGTCTCCACGCTGCCGCTGACGCCTGCCACCGACGGGCTGTTCAGCCGTCAACGCCTGGCGACATTACCGGCGCGTGCCGGGGTGATCGTCGTCGGTCGGGCCAGGGTTTTTGACTACGACGCCCTCAGCGACATGCTGACCGCCGGGCAACTGGCCGGTGCCGTACTGGATGTGTTTAACGAGGAGCCGCTGCCGCAAGGCGACGCGCTCTGGCAGTGCCCGCGGCTGATCATCACGCCGCATTGCAGTCTGGACGACCACGGCGCCTATCTCGACGGTTGCCTGACGTTGTTCGAGCAGAACCTCGAACGGTACCTGGCCAAAGAGCCGCTGATAAACCGGGTGAGTAAAGAGAACGGTTATTGATCTTACGCCAACACCAACAAACGCAGTCGAACGTGATTCATTTCTTGCAGGTCATCGCTTCCACACATACCAGCACCAGGGGAATCTTTTCATGAAATTAGCACGCATCGCTTTGTTCGTATCCGGTCTGACCGGCGCACTGGTCTCTCTCTCCGCGCAGGCTGCGGACCCGGTTACACCTTCCGCCGACGCGTTCGGTGCGATGGCGCAGTGTAAAACGCTGCAAACCAAATATCCTTCGCTGGTTGGCAAGGACGTGGTGGTGGGTCTGGGCGGCTACACCAAAGGCTTCGAAGCGCCATCTGCGGCCGATCCAACGGTGATTGAAGGTCTGGACCCGTCGCTGTTCGATCGCATCGGCGGCTGCCTGGGCTTCAAGCACACCTATCAGAACGGTTCGTTCAACGTGCTGCTGACCTCGATCTCCAGCGGCCGTGCCGATATCGGCCCGATGCTGTACGTCACCCCTGAACGTCTGAAGCAGATTGCGTTTGTGGCGTCGGTGCAGGTGCAGGACGGTTCGATCGTCGCCAAGGGCAACCCGAAGAAAATCCTCTCTGCCGATGACCTGTGCGGCAAAACCGTCGCGGCGGCGGCCGGCACTTACGAAGCCACCAAGCTGGTGCCGGAGCAGACGGCAAAATGCAAAGCGGCCGGTAAGCCGGAAGTGGGCATGCTGATGGTGCAAAACACCGATAACAGCATTCAGGCGATCAAAAGCGGCCGTGCGGATATCTACCTGACCGAAGCGGGCTCCGCGCGTGAAATTGCCAAGGCCGACCCAGGCTTCGACACCGCCTTCACCGTCGACCTGCCAATCATGGTCGGTTTCCCAATCGCCAAAGACAACACCGTGATGCGTCATGCGGTGCTGGATGCGATGAAAGTGATCCAGGAGAGCGGCGCGCAGAAAAAACTGCTGGATTACTGGGGGCAGGGCGCCAGCGCACAGCGTATCGCCGTCGATAAAGGGTAAGCCGTAAGGTCAGTGAACGACCGGCCCTGCGGCGAACGCTGCTGCAGGGCCGGGGTAAGGTAAGCGTCCGACAGCGGGAGAAAGCGCGTGGATGATTTTCTGAAGTATTTAACCCTGCCGTATCTGTGGCAGGGTGCCGTTATCGCGCTGGAATTGCTGGTGGGTGCGCTGGCAGGTGGGGTGATTATTGGGTTCTTTCTGGCGCTGGCCAGCACCTCCCGCCACTGGATTATCCGTTTTCCTGTGCAGGTCTATATCTATATTCTGCGTGGCACGCCGGTCCTGTTACAGCTGATCCTGCTGTACAACGTATTACCGCAGTTTGGCCTGCGCTTCAGTCCTTTTCTCAGTGCCTTGCTGGCATTGATGATCAACGAAACCGCCTTCTGCGCGGAAATTATCCGTGGCGGCATTCTCGCTACCGATCGCAATCAGCGCACCGCCGCGCAGGCTTTTGGCTATTCACGGACCAAAGAGATGATCCATGTGGTTATCCCGCAGGCGCTGCGTGCCATTCTGCCAACCATGGGCAACGAAGCGGTAGGCCTGTTGAAATCCACCTCGCTGGCCTCGGTGGTCGGCGTGAACGAACTGACCATGCGTGGGCAGACCATCGTTTCACAGAACTTCCTGTTTATTCCGGTGCTGGTGGCGTCAGGCGGCATCTATATGATCCTCTCCTCGCTGCTGGCCGGCGGCCAGTGGTGGCTTGAGCGTCACTACAACCTTGAAGACCGCGCCCGCCGCGCCCGTCTGCGGCTGGAGAGATTGCCGATGCCGGTGGAGGCCGAAGGGGTCGCGCTGCCGAAACAGCGCTGGGACACCAACAAAGCCGCCACGGTGCTGGAAATCGACAACCTTTGCGTGGAGTACGGCAGCAAGCCGGTGCTGAAGGATCTGTCGCTGCATATTCGCCGTGGCGAAGTGGTGGTGCTGCTGGGCCGCTCCGGTTCCGGTAAAAGTACGCTGCTGAAATCGATTCTGGCGCTGACGCCACGCTCCAGCGGCAAAATTGCCACCGAAGGCCACATCATGGGCTACGACGAAAGCGGCCGCGCGCTGCCGGAACGCCTGCTGCCGATGAACCGCGCCCGTTCCGGCATCGGCATTGTCTTCCAGCATTTTGCCCTGTTTGACCATCTGACCGCGCTGGATAACGCCATGAGCATTCCGCTGCGGGTGCAGGGCGTGCAGGAAGAGCTGGCGCGCGCGAAAGGCTTACGTGCGCTGCGGGCGGTGGGTCTGGGTGATTTCGTTGCCAACCTGCCGCACGAACTGTCCGGTGGCCAGCAGCAGCGCGTTGGCATCGCCCGCGCACTCGCCGCCGAGCCGCGTATTCTGCTGTTTGATGAGCCGACCTCGGCACTGGATCCGGAGCTGGTGCGTGAAGTTAACCAGACCATCCGTAATCTGGCACAAACCGGCATCACCATGATTATCAGTACCCATGACGTGGCCTTCGCCGCCAGCGTGGCGGATCGCGTGGTGTTCCTGCAGGGCGGCCAGCTGATTGAGCAGGGCCCGCCATCGATTCTGAAACAGCCGGAAACCGACGCGTTTGCCACCTTCCTGAAACACGAACAGGACCATCAGGAGAGTCACCATGCCTGAGTCAGCCAACGGGCTGCCCTTCCAGCTGGAGAGCCGCCAGCGTCTGGGCGAGCCGCTGTACCGCTATATGATGGGCCAGCCGGCGGATGCGCTGCTGGACGCTTGCGACGTCAACAGTCAGGACCTGCAACGCTATCGCCTGCTGCCCCGCGTGATGCGCGCCAACACAGGCATTAACACCCAGGTTGAATTTGCCGGACAGCGTTGGGCGGCACCGCTTGGCGTCGGCGCGTTTGCCGGTGACGCGATTTTCCATCCCGAAGGGCTGCTGCCAATTGCCCGCGCCTGCAAGCGTCTGAAGCTGCCGCTGGCCATCTCTGAGGAGACGGTCACGCCGCTGAAGGAGATTTGTGCGGTGTATGACGGCTGCTGGCTGCAGCTACGCGCGGCGGGCGATCTCTCCCGCATTGCAGGTTTGATCGCCCATGCCGCCGAATGCGGCGCAAAGGGCATTATTCTGACGGTGCTGGCGCCGGTTCATCCGGTTGCCGGCCTGCAGCCCGGCGGATTTTCGATTGGTGAGGCGCTGCGGCAGCGCGGCATGAAAACCATCGGTTCCACCGGGCCTGGCGTGCAGGCGTTACCGGCTTTCCCGTGCTGGGGCTGGGACGAACTGCGCCAGGCGTGCGAAATGGCGGCCAGGCATCAGCTGCCGCTGCTGGTAAAAGGCATTCTGCATCCTGACGATGCGGTTGCGGCGCAGAACGTCGGCTGTCAGGGCATCATTGCCTCCAATATCGGCCTGCGCCAGAGTTCGCGCTGGGCCACGCCGGTGCAACAGCTGGCCGCATTGCGTCAGCAGTATCACGGCGATCTGGTACTGGATGGCGGCGTGCGCAGCGGCACCGATGCGGTGGTCGCCGCCTGCCTGGGCGCGTCATTATCGCTGGTGGTCCGTCCGGTGATAAGCGCGCTGGTGGCCGGTGGCGAAGAGGCGGTATTTGGCCTGCTGTCGGGCTGGGTGAATGAAATCACCGCCCTCAGCCACTGGTGCGGCGTCAGCGAAATCCGCGAGCTGAACCCGTCGTTTCTTACCTCTGCCGGAGAACCCGTCTGATGACGATGCTTTTAACGCTTAACCAGGGCGACCGCAGCGAATCCCGCATTTATTACTGCGCGCAGTATCTGGCCGACAGCCTCGGCCTGTTTGCGAAGCACGGCCTTCGCGTCAACTTCACCACCGCAGAATCCGGCGGTCACACCGTGCAGGGTGGCCAGGTACCGGCGGTGATTGCGGGCGAGGCCGATCTGACCATTGGCGGCCCGATGGTGATGATGAAAAATCATCAGGAAAACGGCCCGGAACTGCTGTGCTTTGCTGCTGCGGTGTCTGCCAACCCGTGGTTCCTCGCGGCCGGCACTGCGGACGGCGGGTTTAGCCTGCAAAGCCTGCGCGGCAAGCGGGTGATTGATGTCGGCAACGTCGGCACGGCGACCCTGAGCTTCACCTGGCTGCTGCGTCAGCACCAGCTTGAAAACGAGGTTGAGCTGATTGCCGGCAGCGGCGACGAAGCGGCCGATATGGCTGCCGTCAGCCGTGGCGAAGCCGATTACGCCTTGCATTCGATGCACGCGCTGGCACCTTATATTGCGCGTGGCGAGCTGCACAGCATCGCCAGCCTGGCACCGCTGTGCGGCGATATTCCGTGGAGTGCCTATATTGCGCGGCGTGACGTGCTGGCCGCCAAACATGCGGCGTTCCTCGCCTTTACGGCGGCGATGAACGCCGCGCAGCAGTGGTTGCAGCAGCACAGCGCGCAGGCGCTGGCAGCGCAGATTCAGCCCTGGTATGCCGATTACCCTGAAGCGGCGCTGGTCACCGGACTGGATGCCTATCTGCAGGCGAAGGTCTTTGCGGCGTCTCCGCTGATGATGCAGGACGATTTCGACCGCTTTGCGCGGCTGCTGACCGACGCCGGCTGGCTGAGCCCGGCAATCCCGGTTCCTTTTGCCGCGCTGGTGGACGTGTCCCTCGCCGCCAGCGTGAAACCTTAACAGGAGAAACGGCATGAAGACGTTGATTATTAATGGCCTGGTGGTACTGGAAAGCGGCGAAGTGCAGGCCGATCTGCTGATCGACCAGGGCAAAATCGCCGGGATCCTCGCGCGCGGCACCACGCTGCCGCAGGCCGACGAGATTATTGATGCCGCCGGGCTGGTGATCCTGCCGGGCGCGATTGATGTGCACACCCATTTCACCGGTTCGCACGACTTCCCCGAGCAGGAACTGCGGGAAGGGACGCGCGGTGCCGCCGCGCACGGCGTGACCACCATTGTCGAAATGCCGCACTCGCTGCCGCCGGCGACCACAACCAAAAACTTCATTTCCAAACGCGAGATGCTGGCCCGTAGCTGCTCGGTGGATTTCGCCATGTGGGCCGGGCTGGACGGCAACAACGTCAGCCAGCTGGCGGAGCTGGATGCGCTCGGTGCCGTGGCCTTTAAGGCCTTTCTGTGCAGCGGCGCGGTGAACGGTGAGGCGACCGATGAGAAGGGGCTGCCGCGTCTGAACGACGACGGCCTGCTGCGCGCGATGCGCGAACTGAAAACCTTTGATGGCCTGATTGGCGTCCATGCCGAGAACCACGACATTCTGATCGGCGCAGGCAGCGAACTGCGCCAGGCCGGACGCAAAGATACCCGCGCCCACGCGCTGGCCGGTCCGGAAATCGCCGAGATTGAAGCGGTTGGACGCGTGTTGCAGATTGCCAAAGCCACCGGCGCACGGGCACATATCGTCCACGTCAGTTCGGCCAAAGCCGCGCAGCTGATTGCCGATTCCCGCCCGGCCGTCCGCGCGACCTTCGAAACCTGCCCGCACTACCTGATGCTGGATGAAGAAGATCTGGTGCGCATCGGTCCCAACGCCCGCTGCGGGCCGCCCATCCGCCCGCGTCCGGTGGTGGATGCGCTGTGGCAGGTGCTGCAAAGTGGCGAAATTGACGTGCTGGCGTCCGATCACTGTCCGTATACCCCGGAACAGAAGCAGGCCGGTCTGGAAACCATCTGGGATGCCGGCATGGGCCTGACCGGCGTGGAAACGCTGGGCCCGATGTTCTTTAGTGAAGGACACCTCAAACGCGGCGTGTCGTTGCAGGATATCGCGCGCATGACCGCCACTGGCCCGGCAAAAGCCTTCCATCTTTATCCACAGAAGGGCGCTATCGCGCTGGGCTTTGACGCTGACCTGGCCTTTTACGATCCGGCTTCCAGCTGGACGGTGGAAGGGGCGAACTTCCAGGGCCTCGGCAAGTGGAGCGCCTTTGAAGGCATGACCTGCCAGGGCAAGGTGGTCCGCACGATAATCCGTGGCGTGACGGTCTTCAGCGAGGGCGAAATGCAGGTGGAACCCGGTTTCGGCCAGTTCCAGACCCGTACCCATTAATTCAGGACAGTGCTATGGCCGCAAAATCCGCGACCCCCGCGCGTAAAACGGGAAAACAGGTTAACGCGCCTTTGCTCGACGAAGAGAATATTGACGACAGCTGGGCACCCGCCAGGCCACGTACCTTAGTGGATCACGCGGTGGATGCCATTCTTTCGGCCGCCTCGCGGGGATTATTACTGCCGGGCGACCGGGTGTCCGAGCCGGACCTGGTGACCCGCCTGGGTATGAGCCGGGTGCCGATCCGCGAGGCGCTGCGCATTCTGGAAAGCCAGGGGATTGTCTCCAGCGAGCCGTATAAAGGCATCCGCCTGATGGAGATTTCGCATCAGCGGCTGGAGCAGATTATCGACGTGCGCATTCCGCTGGAAACGCTGGCCTGCCGCCGGGCGATTGAAGCGGGGCGCAACGGCCCCCGCGAGATCCGCATTCTTAATCAGAGCGTGGAAGAGCTGGTACTGATGCAGCAGCGCGAGGACGTGTACGGTTTTGCCTCCGCCGATACCGCTTTTCACCGCACGCTGTGCAGCTTTGCAATGAACCCGGTGCTGAGCAATCTGTGGGAGTCCATCGCCCGCCAGCTGACGGTGATATTCGGCCTCTCGACCATGGGCAAATCGATGGCGGCGATTATCGAGGAGCATCAGCGTCTGGTGGATGTGTTTGCCGAAGGCGATATCCGCAAAATGGCGGACGAAATTGAACAACATATCCGCGTGCAGTCGCTGGACGTGGATTACGAAAAAATAATCGCGGAACGCCGCAAATTGCTTTCTCAGGCAGAGTAACGCCGCCTTTGCTTCACTATTTTGCCACCAGGAAACCGACTTGATGAAAATTACCGACGTAGAAGCCTTTTACTTACGGCTGCCGAACATTGAAAAGCGCACCGACAGCTCGCAGGATGCGCTGCTGATTAAAATCTCCACCGATGCCGGTTATGTCGGCTGGGGCGAAGTGGACGGCAGCCCGTACGCGACCAAAGCGATCATTGACGCGCCGTATTCCCACACCATGGTCACCGGCCTGAAATCGCTGCTGATTGGCGAGAACCCGCTGGACACCAAGCGCCTGTGGACCAAAATGCACAAAGCGACCATCTATTACGGCCGCAACGGCGCGGTGATCCAGGCGATGGCCGGTATTGATATCGCGCTGTGGGATATCAAAGGCAAGGCGCTGGATAAACCGATTGTCGATTTGCTGGGCGGCGCGATGCGCGACAAAATGCGCGTCTACTCTTCCAATATGTTCCAGTACAGCATTGATGACACTGTGGCCCGCGCCCGTCATGCGGTCGATACCGGCCACACCGGCGTGAAGTTTGGCTGGGAACCGTTTGGTGAAAATGAGGCGTTGGATATGCGCTATCTCGACGCACTTCGCCACGCAATTGGCGACGATGTCGACCTGATGCTCGACGTCGGCCACGCGTGGGATGCCAAAACCACCATTCGCCGTGCCGAACGTTTCGATCCGTTCAACCTGTTCTGGATTGAAGAGCCGCTGCACCCGGATAACTTTGCCGGTTACGGCCAGGTTTCCGCCGCCTGTACGCAGCATATTGCGGCCGGCGAGCAGGAGTGTTCGGTCAGCGGCTTCCAGCGTCTGATTGATGAAGGCGGCATTGATATCGTGCAGATCGACCTGACCCGCACCGGCTTTACCCAGGCGATTGAAATCGCCAACTATGCCCACAGCCGGGGCCGTAAGGTGTGTAACCATAACTTCACCACCGACATCAACACCGCCGCCTCGCTGCACTTCCTCTGCGCCATCGAGAATGCGCTGGTAATGGAATATTGCGTTGAGCCGGGTGAAATCAGCCGCTCGCTGGCGAAGAACCCGGTGCGCATTGAAGACGGTTACGCCTGGCTGCCGTCAGAGCCTGGCCTGGGCGTCGAGCCGCGCGAAGACATTATCGAGAAGTTTTTGGTGCGAGATTAACGGCGGACTGACCTGGCCTGGCGTCGCCGGGCGGGTTTACTTGCAGGCAATCGCGCACGACCTTTGTTACCTTAAAGCCGCTTAATCGCGGCTTTTTAATTTAAATAAAAACCAATCTGAGAATTGAATAATAAAGACTATCCCGATGCCGGTTAATCGAAGCAGTAATTTAGAATGGTAACAGGGATGCCACGGAAATACGGATTTGCTTAATGATGAAGGGGGGGATATAAGTTAAGATTAGCAAATCTATTAACGCCTTCTGCCAACAGCCTAAAAATAAACTTGCTGTTTTGTAGGTTTATCACTTTTCTGCATGATTAATCTGACGTAAAGTTTCGTTATTCGCCCCTGATAAAAAGCCTGTCTGAATAAAATAGGGATTTCCCGTTACAAGGAGTAACGCAGATGACGATGGCCCGTTTCCCGCAGACTATCTTCTCCACGCAGCGATCATTCGACGATTACGGCACCGATGATATGCGTTGCGGCGACATTACCGAATCACGGCTGAAAGACGAGTTTGCCCTCAGCACCCTCTCTAACGTCGTTGACCCTTACACGCTGACACGACTGACGGCCTTCAATAACCCGCAATCGCGCTTTGCCGGCGTCTATGGCGATAAAAGGGCGGGGAAAGTCAGTGTCGAGGAGTGTGCGAGACTGCTGTTTGATGAACTTCAGGTCACATCGCTGCCTTTTTCCATATATGGCCCCTTTAGAAATCTGATCAATCAAATGTTCAGCCATATGCAAACGGCGAACGGCGCACCGTTCCGAGATTTGCAGCTGGACAGGGGATATCGTGAACAGATCCTTAATGATGATTCTGAAAAAAGCACTCGATTGGGAATCCAACAGGTCATTAACGATAACGTCAATTTTGATAAAGAAGGTTTTCCACAGAAGGAAATCATCACTATCACCGATAGTGTCAGTGATAAGGTATTACCGAAGTTCGACTCATTAGTTTTTGATAAAATTAATGGATTGGGAATCACTGTTCATGATGTCTATGCTACGCATATCGAGATTATCAGTCTGGATATCCGGGGAAATCGCTGGAGAGCAAAAGTTAAGTATACCGGGCAGGATCACTTTGGCCTGGACGTAAATGACATCAGTAAGCAAAGATTCCATCAGTTTCACTTTTTTAGGATCTGGTTCGTTTTACAGAGATTTAACCGGTTTGGATTCAGTCCATTTATGACAAATATGGAAGCAACTATCGATATACAAGGAAGCAGGTAGTGAAAAAACTGTTTATCACATTGGCCATATTGGTGTTTATGGCATCAGGTGTCTATTTTTATTTAAATGGCCGGGAAGTTAAGGTTATAGATGTGCATCTTACACCGTATTCGGTAGTAATAATTGTTAATCATCTGCCTCTTTCCACTTCGACCAGTATTGATTGGTGGTTGAAAAATAAATCCGCTATTTACTCAAAGTATAAAATACTCCCCAGCAATGCCGGTTGGCCAGAATCTATAACATTCTTTGCTTTTGGTGAGGGGTATCAGGAATTAGGCCAAGAGGACCGGCTATGTTTCGCTGATATGAAACCACCTCAAAACTGCATCGATAAAGGCATTCTCATGCAGGTCAGTCGCACCCGAGATGGCGACACGCAGTTCAGACGCCACGGGAATACTTATCTTATGACGCAAGATGGAAAAATCACCGAAGTCAGCAAGGATTAGCTTTTGGACATCAGTAAGCCTAAATTTCATCAGTTGCAGTTTTTGAGGATCGGGTTTGTCCTGCAACGTTCTAGCCCATTTAGATTTCGTCTCTTTATCACCCATATAGAAGCGACAACAGATATTGATGGAGCCGTTAAGTGAAAAAGTTAATGATAAGTATATTGTTGTTAGTGCTGACTGCCACAGGCGTATATATCTATCTAGATTTCCGAAGCGTAAAAGTGATCGATGCACATCAAAATACCACTCATGCAGAAATCCTTGTTGATCGTCTTCCGGTTTCAACCTCCGCCAGTATTGACTGGTGGATGAAAAATAAATCCGCTATTTACTCAAAGTATAAAATACTCCCCAGCGATGCCGGGGGACCAAGATACATAACGATCTTTGGTTTTGGTGAGGGGTATCAGGAATTAGGCCGGGAGGACAGGTTATGCTTCGCTGACATGAAACCACCTAAAAACTGCATCGATAAAGATATCCTCATGCTGATTTATCGCACCCGCAATGGCGACACGCAGTTCAGACGCCACGGGAATGCGTATCTTATGACGCAAGATGGAAAAATCACCGAAGTCAGCAAGGATTAGCTCAGAAGAGGGTTCAGGGAATGAGTAATTTGTTTATCAAGGTCGACAACATCAATGGCGAGTCTCAGGACGCTGACCACAAGGGCTGGACCGATATCCACTCTTACAGCTGGGGCGTAAACCGGGTTCAGGCCGGTAAGGGAGGCGCCAACCATCTCAATCTGATTGCCCAGGCGTCAATGGATAAATCCACCCCGGCGATGTTTCTGCACGCATCGAATGGCCATAAAATTAGCAAAGTACAGCTCTCGGCCTGCAAGGCTGGCGGTACCGCACTGGAATATTATCGCATCACGCTGGAGAACGTTTTTATTGCCGGAGTTTCTTTCAGTGACGGCGGTGACAAAGCCCGGATGCAATATGCTTTTCAGGCCGAGACGGTAAAAGTGCAGTACTGGGAACAGAGTGCCTCCGGCGGTAAAGGCGCCGAAGCCAGGTCGGGCTGGGATATCAAAAATAATACCTCGGCTTTTTGACCAGAAGGAGAAACCTTCCAGGCAGACGTGATGGAGGCCATGGCCAGTTCTCCACTCTTCGATCTGTTCCCAGGCGGTGGGGTGGGCAGTTGTGTTTGATGGCTACTAAGAGGTGTTTATTGATGCGCAGAGGCTTTCAGCGATGAAGGTCCGCTTAGAGCGTAAAACGAACGTTTTTTTAGAAAATGAACATTAAGCATTTGTCCTAATCAATCTGGATTACATCTGTCCAATTAATATGATTACCTCATTAATCCCCGCGAGTACCCTTGATGCGCTCGAATTTTCATCTATCCGGTCTGTTTATGGGTTGAAACACATAATAGGCTCAACTTAGTTAGGTCTCTCCTGTATAATTAAGTCCTTTAATAAGTGTGTTGAGAGAGGTATACATGGCTTTACAAGTGGATTTTGAACAACAATGCCGGGATAAAATGACGGTAATTTTTCTGGCGGAAATCATGAATAGACTTGGTGTGGTGGATGCAGGAAAGGTGTTCCAGAACGTGGTCAAAAAAGTAGAAAAAGAAGAGGATGAGAGTAGTCGGTTGAAGATGCAAGGTTTCATTCGTAACGTTAGGGAAGATTATCTTAATAACTGATCCACGCTGAATTTTTAATAAAAAACCATGGAAGATGGTACCGCACAAAATGGACTAGCATTGGCTTGTACGCTCATTTCACTTTCTTTAGTGAAACAAGCCCTTCGGTTTGTAATTACAATGATGTTAATAAAAATTTTTAGGTGAAATTTTAAGTCACTGTGTATTTATTATAATATAAATCCCTTGTTTTTTATAATGGGTTAGCTATTTCATATAAATATTCTAGCGGAGGAGTGTATGACGTTCTCGCAATCATAAAAATCAAAAAATATTTTATGATTATTTCATTTAGAGTTTATTTACATTCTCTGGTTCCGCTATGAACGAGGAACGGACATTGGCTTTTCGTGCCTATAAGAGATACCCACCGGGTGGGGCGGTTTTTACCGTGTCCTTGCCAAACTTATACCGCACCCGCCTCTGGTGTTCCCTGATGGAATGCCAGCTCCCATCGCTCCCTGTCATAATACATCCAGCAGGAAGAACGCAGGGATGCTCGGCTGCCGTCCGAATTAAACGTCTTGTAGTGCAGAATGGCGCAGTACTCTCCGATGCTGATCAGCCGGAAATCACTGCTAAGAATGATCGTTGGACTTAATTCGCCAGTCAGAGATGCTATCGTCTCCGCGCGGTCAACTATTACGCCTGAGCGTGTAATTTCCCGAAATTCCGGATGCAAAATCTGTTCAAGCCATTTTCGATCATTCCTCCGGGCACCGTGAAGACTGCATTCAAGTGCTTTTAGCTTTTCCAGGAGCATTTTGCTCACCCTAATTGAACCCTGACAGTTGAATGAATTTATCATAACATCCCAAGGCTAATCTTTAATGGCCCCGAGGGGTAACCTACGCTTTTGGCACAGGACTACCCACGACAATACCAAAGGGCATCTATGAGCGAACAGCGGATATTATTAGCACCCTTGCAGCTCAAATCCCTATGGTTCTCAAAAGATAATGGTGGATATCATTAGCAAAATTTATTATAAAACAGGGAGTAAGACTCATGAGTATCAATGTAAGAACAGCTCAACTTTCTGATATTGATGGTATGTTCGACGTGAGAACATCGGTAACCGAAAATCATCTTAGTCGTGAAGAAATGCGTCAGATGGGGATTACCGAAAGCGTCGTGGCCGATATGATTGAGAAGAATCATTGCGCATGGGTTGCGACTGAAAACGACAAAATCATTGGTTTTACAATGATTTTGCCGGATGAAGGTTGTCTTTTTGCGGCCTTTATTCTCCCGGAATATGAAGGCAGAGGCGTAGGTCGCAGGCTTGTTGTGCTAGCTGAGCAGGAATTATTCAAACATCATGAGATTGCCTGGCTGGAAACCGATAAAAATAGTCGCGCGGCGAAATTCTACATGCAACTGGGCTGGGGCAATGAAACAACTATTAACGGCACTGATATCAAATTAGAAAAACGTCGCGGTATGTAAACCAATTCAACTTCTATCAAGGTCCGCTCCTGGCACAGAGCGGACCGAGACCGGTAGCAGGTCTCTTCGACGTAGCAGACAAACTTAACACCAAAAATGGACAGTTAACTTTTAACGTTAAACCGATATTATTCGGAGGATAAGGGGAATCTCATCGGAAATTAAAAATGGATGCTATTTATTTGGATCAGTCCTACTATCACCAGCAGGGCATGACTGCGTTGATCGGTGAATCACTGTTATGCTGTTGTAGCGATATTGGTGAAGTAAAAAACAGGCTTGATCAGAAAAGTAAACCCATTTTTTCGCCGTTGATTATTTTTGATTTACCTGCAAATTTCCGCACAGCGCTGACTTACATCGATTATCTGACACGACTCAAAACCAACCGAAACACAACGCTGATTTTCTTCTCAGATTTCGAGAAAAATATTTTTAACTATAGCGAGCACGGCATCAAAGCCGACTTTTTTATCGATAAAAAATCCTCCACAGACATAATTTCTATTAAACTTGCGGAGATGCTGATACTTCACAAAAACGGCCTGTCATTTTCCTCATCCGTGATGAGTAATGATTTAACAAAATGCGAATTCAGTTTCCTGTGTTCTTTATTCACCCAAGGTTCGATTGATGGTGTGGCGAAAATAACCGGTGAAAACAAAAAAACGCTCTACAGTCATCAGGCCAATGTGGTTAAAAAACTTAACCTCAAAAACAGTCTTCATCTGTATAAGCGTCTTACCTATAATTTTTAATCCAACAGTTTTATTTATCAGAAAATAAGTCTTTCAGGGAATTATTGCGTGGTCGGGGTATAAATAATCCTTAGAGTACCGCGATATCGCCCCGCCGTTTTTGACGACAAAGTGAAAGATGGCGTCATCAACTCCATCGGTGCGGGAACGCACAGCACTGAATTTCGCTGTCCCGGTAAAACGACGCGCCGTAATACGCCTTTATTGGTACCGCTCCAGATGACCTCGGTGCCGTTTTGCACTGCCTGCCGTGCTTTGGTCAGCGGATTAATCACCTCTATCGAATAATCCAGACGATCTTGTGCCAGATTTTTATTGCCGCCAATGAGATATAACGAAAACAACCCCGTGGCTCTGGAGGGCGCGGCAGAACCTTCGTCCTGAAATATCAGGCTTACGCGGTTGCTGTCCGAATTATTGCCATCATAAAGGCACATATCCAGCGAACGGCTGCCGCTTACCGTGGTGGTTGCGCGTGCGCCGGGGAAGATTTTCAGCCCGAGATCCACATTCGCCGCCGCATTGCCAAACTCCGGCAGATAGATCTGCTGATTACCGTAATCCGTCACCTTAAAGGTCATGCTGGCGATCCAGTCACCCAGCTTGATCACGTTGGTACAGCCCACATTCACGTTCTGCGAATTCCCGGTACAGGTTACGGGCCATTGCATCAGCGACATTTTCAGCGTTCCGCTCCAGGTTCCGGCGGCGGGAAATTTACTCAGCTCCGAAGAAGGTACATACGCCGAATAATCCGTACCGTCGCCCCTCGGCGTAACTTCTCCACCAAAGGCATTCAGCGGAACCAGATTGGTTGCCACGACCACATTATTTAGCGATCTACGTTTGGTCATATAGACATTGAGCACCAGCGTCTGTTTAGTGGTGCTTTCTGTAAACAAGACCGGCACGGGATACGGCGCGGGGGAGGCTTCCAGCCAGACCGGAAACGTCAGGCAGGCACCGTACTGATTGCTGGTTCGTGACTGGCACACCAGCGTGTTCCTCCCCCATTTTGGTGCGTCGTTGGTGTCATAACCGCCGTTTTCGTTGGTCCAGATGGGCAACTGCGCCGGTACGGACATCCGGTCGAAGGACACGGCGACGCTGGTATTGCGTCCTGTCGGCGTGAGTGAAGCCGCCTGTGCGCCGGCCATCAGGCATATCAGCGCCAGACTGGCAAGAAGTCTACTTTTCATACAAAATCCCTATTATTGTTTCTGCGAAGAAAACGCTGCCCGCGCAAGAGGACCTTCATCCGTGCGGCGGGTAGCGATCAGCATTTTTGCTCGCTGCTGAACGTCCTGCGGCACCGACGCAAGTTCAACCGTTTTACATTCGCTGTCGCCAACATAACGCACGACGTCATGCGTGCTTTTCACCTTCAGTTCGCAGCGGTACATCTGCCTCCCACGCGCCATATATAAATTCTTCATGCGGTGATCGGTTTCCGCCGTGAATCCGCCCTGTCCTAATCCCGACCAGCTGGTGACATTTATCGGCGTCGCGCCTTCCAGCGGCGTTTGCTGATTGACCATCAGTCTGCCGAGATAGGTGTAGCGCGAGACGATATTCACCTTGCTGACCAGCATCCGTCCCGGTGCGATAAAAAGCGTGCGGCGTCCGGCACCCTGCGTGATTTCACTGCGCATACCGGCGGTGGATTCGATGGAATCATTGATGCTGATATGACTTTGCGTATACGCCGGCACGCTGAACAACGTACGGCCGGTACCGCGCAGACTTGCGCTGCCCGCGCCGTCAACGGAGACATCCACTCGGGTATCCCGGCTTTCATCGGTGCTCGCGACGTTCAGCCCGATGGCAGCACCAGGCAGGCCGTTGCCCCATTTTCCCCAGTACAGACCGGATTTCGCCACCGCCAATGAGGAGTTATAGCTTCCGCTACTGCTTAGATGCTGGCCCGACGCACCCGAAGAGGCTGAACTGAACGCCAGACTGCCGCTGCCGTACTCGCCGCTGGTTTTTCCGTAAACCGACGCATTCAGCGTATTGTCCTGATTCCCGTTGAGATTCACGCCGATTTCCTGCTGATTCTGCGCATCGAAATACCAGTTTTGCGCGACGTTATAGCCAACCTGATCTTTACTGCTGCGGTCAGTCTGATAAGTCATGCCCACCGAGCTGTAATTCGAGCGCGCATTAATCGTCGGCGTGCTGACCCGCGAAAGTGAAACGGAAAGAAATCCGCCGTTATCGCGCTTCATGCCGGTGCTGCTGGTACGCGTAAAAAGGTTGGCGCTGGTATTGATGTTGATGCCGCCGACGCTGAAACCGCGCCCCAGCCCGGCCTGCCAGGTGGTAGTCTGCGTTTTGTTATAGCTGCTGCGGCGTGTCCACACCGGCACCACATCGTTATCATCGAGCTGGGCTGGGATCACGTTGCGGCCTTCATTTTTACTGGCGCTGTAACCGGCGTTCACGTACCAGCTTTTCACCGGCACGCTGAACATCAGGCTGCTGCTCTGATAGCAGCCGCTGAAACCGTATTGGCCACCGTTGTTGCTGTAACAATCCTGCGCATACAGTGCGCTGCGGTAAAAGCTGAGGGAAAAACCGTCGTTATAAGTGGCTTGCTGAATGTTGCCGCGAGAGCCTTCGCTGCCCTTCAGGTAACTGAAGCGGGTGGTGAGAATGCCGTCGAGCAGCGGGTTATCGAATCCGTGACTCCAGTCGAGTGCGCTTTCGACAAAATGGTGGCGGTTGGTCGCGGCCACACCGCCTGTGAACGCGGCTTCACGGGTGAGCGGCACTTTGATCCCCGCCTGCATCACGCGGCGATCGGCACCGTTTTTTGATTCTGCACCGTTGCCCTGTACCTCGTGGTCAGGAACGGCACCGCCCTGCACAAACCATTCGATGTTCTGGCTGGTGACATTGCCCGTACGGCTAAAAGGCACCTGCTCGGTGCGCGATAGCTGATTATCTTCGTAAACACGCAACGTCACGGTGTAGCTGCCGTTAGGGAACGCGGTGGTATCGAGGTTCTGTGTCCCCGCATTCAGGTAAAAGGTGCCGAGTAACTGCCGATCGCGATAGGCATCAATACGCGAGGGGCGGGTGATAAACACCGTCACCGGCGTGCCCTGCGCGGCCTGTGAGTTGTTCATCCAGGCGAGCGTGGAACCGACACGCATACCTTCGATGGTGCTGAGCGGCAACTGGCTGAGGGTAATATTTCCGCCTGCGTTGCTGAAAATATCCCGGGAGTCCATGCGCCCCGCCTGAACGTAATAGCGTTTGCCAACGTCGCGGCGCAGGAAAACATTGTTAAAATGCACATCTTGATGATTTTGCTGGCGATATTTCTGCGCCAGATAGTCCCAGTCAATACCGGCATAACTATTTTCCGTCAATCCGATCGCGCCTGCGCCCTGTACGGATAACGTCTGGTCATCGTTATTAGTCACGAAGTTGATATTCTGCTGATGTATAAACGCCGCTTCCGTTTCTGCCGTCTGTTCGTAGTACGGCGAGTTCCTGGTTGCGGCAAGCGGCACAAACTCAGGGCCGAGGAACAGCGCGACTTTGCCATTATTTTCATCATAGATAAGCGCAACCGAATCTGTTTCCAGATAGTCACACCCGCTCACGCCGCCGTTACTGCTGCACGCCAGATTCCCGTTACGTGCCATAGGCTTGCCGATCAGATGATCCAGCAGCGCTTGCTGCTGAGGACTCTTTTGATAATGCGCCATCACCGCCTGCGCGACGGCTTCCGGTTTGAGGAAAGTGACGGTATCGAGGTTAACGGAGGCTTCAAAAAGTCCGAGCGATTGCCCGTAGATAGACAGATTGACCCACAGCGTCTGGCCGGTGACCAGCGATTCAAAACCAGGTGGAACCTGGGTGGCGGCACGGGCTGAAAGAAAGGGGATCAGGGTAATGAAAGAGGCGATTGTAACGATCCGGAAAATGACCTTCATTACAGCGTCCTGCTGAAAAAGAATAACAAGGGGGCGAACTGCCCCCCGAAATAATCTATCAATCAACTCCGGCAAATCAGCTCGACGTCGTTGCCTGGGTAATCAACAGGCTAACCACGCCGGAATAGCTGCCGGTCGCCAGAGGCGCTACGGTTGCCGGGGCGATTTTCAATGGCAGAACGGAAGAACCGTTCTCAGTGCCCGCCGGAAACAGGGATGCGTAAGTCAGGGAGGTCGCCGTGGTGGTGATCGGTTTCAGATCTGCACCCAACGTGACTTTCAACGGAACGGCGGTACCGGTTACGGTTTCGTTTAACTGGGCAGTACTCACCAGCGCCACGTTGATATTAGCGGTAGAAGAATTCGACCAGATTTTGGTATCCAGTGAATAAGTAGATAAACCACGGCCAGGAATATATTGCATATTAATGGTTGCCGGCAGCGCAGTGCCGTCTGCCTGAGTCATATCTACCGTCGAATCAACGTTGGCATTAACAGTGATATCTTTCTGCACAGCCTGTGCATTAAATGCAGCCGTTAACGCAGCAGCGATGAAAAGTGGTTTGATTAATTTTTGCATTTTAGCTCCATGAAAATCCATGTAATGGTCATAACGCTAAATAATTCGAGCTGCAGGAAGGTGACTCAATACAATCAACGCGCCTGCGGCTTGAAGAATGACGCGCATCCATGACCGTTTTATTGACAATGAACTGCTTCATAACAAACGGATTGTTATTCTTTTAGAATAAATTGATTATTTCCCGAGAACGTATTCGTTCATACTTCTCGTTTTCTGATCAACATATTTAATTCTGATTTCCTGTGCAGCTTTTATTTCATCTGGCGTCCATGCTTTGAACCGCAATGTCTCATCCGGATATATCGTGGCGTGTTCCTGTTTCCACTGGCAGCTGCTGCTGCTATTTTTTTGCAAGCAGAAAGCGACTTCGCGGATCGCTATGCGCACCGTGCCATTGTTTTTAACCTCGCCCGACGATAATGGGATCAGTGATAATACCGCGTGTTGCGGCGGTATATGAACCAGCACGCCCCAGACTAAATTGATGCCCAGCTGGTTACTGATTTTATTCTCCTGACCGGTGTTATCTTTCAATTCCTCCGGCGCACCGACGGCCTCGAAGTAAACACGCCAGGCGGTCTCTTTCTCCGGAGGTTGTAAAGAAATAAGACGAATGATGCGTTGCGAACCCGATGCCAGCGCGAATTTATCCGGGGTCGCAATCAGCGAGCGTGAAACCGCATCTTCAATCAATATTTCTTTTTCAAATTGTGTAGCAGGGCGATCAATTCGCTTAATGCTGACTTTAATAAACTGCGGCTCACCGCTTTGCGACAGGGTTTGAACCTGCGCTGCTCCCTGACTATTAAGCGTAACCTCCATGGGATAAACGCTCATATTTGCCAATGAAGCAGGCACGGAAAAAAAAGTCATTAATATCAGTGATAAAAACAGTAGCCTGGCGAACTTCTTTTTACAAAACAACGCAAAAGAATTGCCATAACGCAGGGGCTGATGACGTGACTCTTCCATGATAAATCCTTATGAAATCCATTAAAAACGTGCCGGTAATTCCCCCTCCTGAGAGAAATCCTGTTAACCTGGACATCTGAACTCACGGGTTTAACTTGGCGATAAGAAAATTCTCACACAGGCTTTGTTATGTCACTGTCCATTTTTGTGGTTAATTTTTTAAGAGAAAGGGAAAAGGATTCTTATTGCAGAAAAAACCATATAAATCATTGAAGTAGCTAACTAAAACATCCAAGCCAAAAGCAAGTCATTGGCTTTTGAAAATATTTTAACCGGTCAAAATAAAATCAGGTATTATGCTATACGGCCGCTTTAGTGTTAGGATTATCCTCAGAAGGGCAATAAAGACCCTTGCTGATTTTAACAAGAATCGTTAAAAACTAACCGCCTCTATATAGCAAGATGGACCATTTCTCAACGGGTTATAAATAAAATCTAAAGAAAGAGTGGCGGTATTTTTTTATTTGCATTATGGAACCAGGTAAAGTAAGCAGCAATATGAAAAGAAAACAAAAACTCACCGAATTAATTTTTCTCCGTGCAGAAGTAATTAAGTCCCACAAAAACATTGAGGCAGTCATGCAGAAGCACTGCAAACTACTGTTTAGACTTTATCTGACTAAGCCACTCTATTTTAAGGTTATTTTTAAAGCAAACCGTTTTATTATCGGTTCTGCCCTCATTGCGTATTTCTACACGACAGAAAAGCCGACGCTTCGCCAGGTGAAAAATTTTTGTAAGAAAACGGGGTTAATCAGTGACAACACGATTGATTCTTTTCTGCTTTTTATCCGGGTAGGCGGTCGTATGGACGTCAAAAAGGATCCGCTGGATAAACGAAAGTTAAACTATCAGGTAACGTCAAAAGCGCTTGATGAAACCCGTGCGTTAATTAATACCATGATGATCCCCTATGGGATGCTTTATCCGGAGTTCGATGTATCCGGATGTTTGAAAATGGAAAATTTCACCGCCAGTTATTTCCAAAAATATTCCGAAATCACCCTCAATCAGGTATATCTCTTCGAGATGGTACCGGATTGTAAGGCGTTCGTTTTCAGAGATGCCGGGCACATGCTGTTGATGGATCTCTATATCGAGAGCATCAAACAGCAGACGGTGGTGATCGAGTACAACTACCTGAAAGCCTCACTCAAGTGTGGTGTGTCACGTTCGCACATCAGACGATGCCTGCAAGCCGCAGAGGTTGGCGGTTTACTGACGCTCGATACAGCGAACAACACCATCATCCTGCACCCGACCTTTATGCAAATGGCGCTGAACTACTTTGCGGTTTACATGGCGATGGTCGAGTATGGATTGAGTGGTTTGCCCCCGCGCCGGTAAAGGATCCTGCCCGATAGTTTGAGTACAGCAGGCGCGTCTGGGCATACCAGGATTTAAAGCTGAATGTAAGGAAGAAGCCGTCCGTCAAATAACTGAACGCGGTTATTCCGTCGGTGAATCATCGCATTATGATGGCGGTGCCCCATCGCTCCTTCACTCAGGCTTTCCCAACCGACAAGCTGACTCTGTACGGTCAGCGTCCTCCGATTTCTTACCGCAAAGGTTGTTGAACAATCGCCGTCCGGCTACCCTCTGGTACGCACTAACGCTGGAACTGAGGACGGCATGACGGACATGAAGGAAAAGATTGGCTGGATAGATAATTTGCGCGCGGTGGCCTGTCTGATGGTGATCATGATCCATACCACCACCTGGTATGTGACCAACAGTACGGCCATCGGCGAGCACACCTGGGATGTTTCCAACCTGCTGAATTCCGCCTCGCGCGTGTGCGTGCCGCTTTTCTTTATGATTTCGGGTTATCTGTTCTTTGGTGAACGCAGCGCGCAGGGGCGGCATTTCCTGCGCATCGTGCTCTGTCTGGCCTTTTACAGCCTGGTGGCGCTGGCGTATATCACCTGGCTGACGCCAATCAATCAGGGGATTTCCATCAAGCACCTGCTGCAAAAGCCGGTGTTCTACCATCTGTGGTTCTTCTTCGCGATTATCCCGATCTACCTGCTTTCTCCGCTGATCCAGGTGAAAGCCGTGCGCGCCGGCTATCTGGCCATTGTGACGCTGGTGCTGGCGGTGCTGGCCAACCCGAATACCCTCGATCAATCGGTCGGGCCGTTCCACTGGCTGCCGCTCAATCTGTATCTCAGCGGGGACAGTTTTTACTACGTGCTGTACGCGCTGTTTGGCCGGGCAATTGGCATGATGGACACTAACCGACGCGGCGTCAGCTGGCTGGCGGGCGTGGTGTTTATTGCCAGCGTGGCGGGGATTGCGATGGGGACCAAAAAGCAGATGGCGATCAACGGTGCCTTTGCCGACACCTGGTATCTCTACTGCGGGCCAGTGGTGTTTATTGCCGCGGTCAGCCTGCTGGTGCTGTTTAAAAACTGCCTCAATCAGCGACCGCTGCCGTTTCTGGCGCTGATCTCGCGCCATTCACTGCCGATTTATGGCTTCCACGCGCTGTTTATCCACTTTATGCGTACCCATCATCTGGATCACACCGACCATCCGTTTATCGATATCCCGCTGGTGTTTTCCCTGACGCTGGCGGGCAGTTTGCTGCTGGCGATGGGCCTGCGACGTATCGATAAGACCCATCTGGTGAGTTAGTGGTAACCCATCACCGACAGCAGATGCTGCGCCTGTTGCACCGCATCCTGACGGTGCGCAATGCCCATCTTCTGATACAGATTGCGGATGTGGGTTTTGATGGTGGTGGCCGCCACCGCCAGCTCTCCGGCGATCTGCTCGTTGCTGTAGCCGGAATAAATCAGCCCCAGCACCTGCCATTCGCGTTGGGTTAACGGGCTGGTGCGGATCAATTCCGGCACCTGCGGATGGGTCAGCAGCTTGTTGACGAAGCTTTCATCGAAGTGGGCGAACTTGTGGCGATGGTGCTGATTCAGCTCGCGCAGGATCTGCTGCGCACGCCGCTGTTCCAGTTCCGGCAATAGGTTCAGCTGCAGCAGCTGCCTTAACTGCTGCGCCATCATCTCGCCTTCAATCACAAAGTGGCTGATAAAGCCGGTGCGGTTCGCCAGCCCCAGTGCTTCAATCAGCACCCGCTGCGCTTCGCTTTTACGCCCGGTGTGCCAGTACAGCAGGTTACTTAACAGCAGGTTGCGGTTCAGATCGCTGAGCAGGCGCAGCTGGCGGGCATTGCTGTTCAGCTCGTCCAGCACCACTTCGGCCTCGTTAAACTGTTCCAGCATGATCTGCACGCGGGCGATGGTGCGCCACTGGCCCTGCTGGAAATGGTTATCCGCCACGCCGGGTTTACGCGTCTGTTGCAACCACTGCCGCGCCGCCGGTTTATTGGCGGTGATCTGCCAGTAAATTACGCGGATTTTATCGGTGTTGGTCAGCCAGTCGATATGGTATTTGCCGTGTTTCAGCAGGGTTTCGCAGCGTTGCAGATAGTGGTGGGCATTATCCAGCTGACCCCGTGCCAGCGCGCATTTTGCTAACATCGCCAGGCACTGCAACTGCTGCTGCGGCTGGAAGTTAGTCAGTACCATCAGGCCCTGACGGGCGGCGGCTTCGGCATCATCCAGCCGCGACCAGGACCACAGCACCTGGGAACGCAACCGCAGCAGGAATTCATGTAACGGCAGCTGCTCAAGGTGCTGCTCGCGCACCAGCTCAAATGCGCGGTCCTGCATCTCAAAAGCGGCCTGCAAAAAGCCCTGCGCAATCAGGATTTCACTCTGTTGCAGCTGCGCCCACAGCGCGTAATGGTAGACCTGATAACGTCGGGCAATCTGCTCGGTCTGCTGCATCAGCGGCAGCGCACGGGCCAGATCGCCTTTGCAGTGCTGGATTTCGCCGGTGACCGAGGTCGCGACAATGCGGCTGTAATAACTGTCGTGCGGTAAAAAGCGCAGGGCTTCGGTCGCCAGCTGACCGGCCTCTTCCTGACGACCATCGTTAATCGCCACCTGCGCCCGCAGCGCATCGAATTCGGCAGTTAAATCGGGCGCCATCGCGATATTGCGCAACTGCATTTCCCCTTCGGCGCGGGACAGCAGCGCGTCCACTTCCTCGTAACGGTGCAGGCTCTGGGCCAGCCAGGCCTGTAGCAGCACCAGCTTCGGATTGAGGATCATCTGGTCATACGGCAGCGCGTTCAGACACTCTTCCAGCAACGCCAGCTCGCTTTGATTGAACAGCGCCCAGGCATGTTGCAGCATGATATCGCGCAGCATGGTGGTGTCCTGCGCACCCAGCGCGTGGTGGATCGCCTCGGCCGGGAAACCCAGCGCCAGCCAGCCTTCGGCGGCGGCACGGTGAATGGCCGGGATCGCCGACGCCAGCTCCCACTGGCAGCGCTGACGCAGGAAGGTGGCGAATAGCGGATGGAAGTTAAACCACTCGCCGGTGTCATCCATGCGGTGAATAAACAGCCCCTGGCTTTCCAGCGCTTCCAGACGCTGCTGACCGTTGTCGCCGCCCATCAGACGGACGATCAGCGCATCGTTCATCGACCGCAGCAACGAGCAGCGCAGCAGAAAATCGCGGGTCGGCGCATCGACGCGATCCAGCACTTCTTCCACCAGATAGTGCGACAGGTGGCTGGCGTTAACCCCGGCCAGTTTCCGCGCGGATTGCTGCGTCGACTGCTGTGCTGGCGTGGTCGACTGGCGGGCGGACAGGGCGATCAGCTGTAACGCCGTGGCCCAACCGGCGACCTCATCACACAGGCGATTACTGTCGGCCTGCTCAATGGGTTCCTTCAGGCGGCAGTCGAAAAACTGCTGCGTTTCAGGATGGGTAAACGCCAGCTGGCTGGAGTTCAGCTCCAGCAGCTGGTCGCGCACGCGCAGGTTGGCAATGCCTAACGGTGGCAGGGTGCGCGAGAGGATCAGCAGCGAGACATTTTCCGGCTGATGGCGCAGGAAAAAGCGCATGCCTTCGTGGATCGCCGCGTTGGAAATCAAATGGTAGTCATCAATCACCAGCATCAGCGGCTGATCCCAGTCGGAAAGCTCGACAAACAGCTGCGCAAACAGCGCCGGCAGGCTGGCGTACTGATGCTTCTGGCTTAAGGCTTCGCTTTTGGCGCAGTGGCCGCTCGTCGCGTGTTGAATGGCGGCGATCAGGTAACTGACAAAGCGCTCAGGCTGATTATCGCTTTCATCCAGCGAGTACCAGCCGAGGGTATTTTTGCCGGACGCCCAGTGCGCCATCAGCGTAGTTTTGCCGTAACCCGCCGGGCTGGTCACCAGCGTCAGGCGGTAATTTTGTGCAGCGGAAAGTCTCGTCAACAAACGCTCGCGCACCACCGTATTTTGCAACCGCACCGGGCGGCTCAGTTTCGAAGGGATAAGCATAATGAGTATCTTTTGCCGGAGGTCAGAGGACAGTTTCCCCTTCTCTAACTGCGACAAAGCCGTGTTTGGGGGCTTCAGCGTAAGTTTTGTGGGGGGATTTAATTATTTTAGTGTGCGTAATTAATCAGTTTTCCTTAAGGTCTGCCTGGAACGTATTGATTGCAAGAACGTTACTGATTTTTGTTTCGTTTAGTCGCACTTCGTCACATTTTTAAAAATCAGATTTTCCATGCCTGGGCCCTGGGCTGACCTGCGGCTGACTACGCCCCCTTTTCTCCTCCCTCGCTAATCCCTGTCGGGAGGATGCCGCGCGATGGGTGAAGCTTCAGCATGGGAAAAATTTACCCGATGCGAGGAAAGGTGATGCAGGTTCAGTTTGATAAATCGGTGTTTCAGGCGGCGTTAACACGTCAGTGGCAGCGCTTTGGTTTACATCAGGCGCAGGAGATGACGCCGCACCAGTGGTGGCAGGCAACCAGCGCGGCGCTGTCGGAACAGCTGAATGCCAGCCCGCTGCCGCCCGCCGCGAAACAGCCGCAGCGGCACGTGAACTATATCTCGATGGAGTTTCTGATTGGCCGCCTGACCGCCAACAACCTGATTAACCTCGGCTGGATGGCGCCGGTGCAGGAAGTGCTGAAAGAACAGGGCGTTGAGCTGGCGGACGTGCTGGAGCAGGAGGTCGATCCGGCGTTGGGCAACGGCGGGTTAGGCCGGCTGGCGGCCTGTTTCCTCGACTCGATGGCCACCGTGGGCCAGCCGGCTACCGGTTATGGGCTGAACTACCAGTACGGTCTGTTCCGCCAGTCGTTCCGCGACGGCGAGCAGCAGGAAGCGCCGGATAACTGGCACCGCGAAAGCTATCCGTGGTTCTGCCACAACAGCGCGCTGTCGGTGGATGTTGGCTTTGGCGGCATGCTGCTGAAACAGGATGACGGACGCGAACACTGGATGCCGGAATTCTCCCTGCGCGGGGAAGCCTGGGACCTGCCGGTGGTGGGTTATCAGAATGGCGTCACCCAGCCGTTGCGCCTGTGGAAAGCGGGTGCGGTGCAGCCTTTTGATCTGGGCCGGTTTAACGACGGGGAATTCCTCAAGGCAGAAAAACAGGGCGTTGAGGCGGAAAAGCTGACCAAAGTGCTGTATCCCAACGATCACCATCAGGCCGGTAAACGTCTGCGCCTGATGCAGCAATATTTCCAGTGCGCCTGTTCGGTGGCCGATATTCTGCGCCGCCACCATTTCCTTGGCCGCAAAATTGAAGAATTACCGCGCTATGAGGTGATCCAGCTTAACGACACCCATCCGACCATCGCCATCCCGGAGCTGCTGCGCATTTTGCTGGACGAGCACCAGCTTGAGTGGGACGCCGCGTGGGCCATTGTCAGCCAGACGTTTGCGTATACCAACCACACGCTGATGCCGGAAGCGCTGGAGTGCTGGGATGAAAAGCTGGTCCGCAGCCTGCTGCCGCGCCATTTCTCGCTGATTAAGCAGATCAATGCCCGCTTTAAAAAGGTGGTGGAGCAGCGCTGGCCTGGCGACAAACGCGTGTGGGAAAAGCTCTCTATTCACCAGAACAAGCAGGTGCGCATGGCGAATCTGTGTGTGGTCAGCGGCTTTGCGGTCAACGGCGTCGCCGCGCTGCATTCCGATTTGGTGGTCAAGGATCTGTTCCCGGAATATCACCAGCTGTGGCCGCAGAAATTCCATAACGTCACCAACGGCATCACGCCGCGCCGCTGGCTGAAGCAGTGTAATCCGGCGCTGGCCGCGCTGATCGACAGCAAGCTGAACGTCGAATGGCTGACCGATCTCGATGCGCTGAAGGGGCTGGAAGCCTTTGCCGATGACCGCGCGTTCCAGCAGGCTTACCAGAACATCAAGCAGGAAAATAAACGCCGTCTGACCCACTATGTTCAGCAAACGATGGGCATCACCCTCAATCCTGAGGCGATTTTCGATGTGCAGATCAAGCGTCTGCATGAGTACAAACGTCAGCACCTTAACCTGCTGCATATTCTTTCGCTGTATCGCCAGCTGCGCGATAACCCGGAAAGAGACTGCGTGCCGCGCGTGTTCCTGTTTGGCGCCAAGGCCGCGCCGGGCTATTACCTGGCGAAAAATATCATTCACGCCATCAATAAGGTGGCGGAAAAAATCAATAACGATCCGCTGGTCGGCGATCGCCTGAAGGTGGTGTTTATCCCGGACTACAAGGTGTCGGTGGCGGAATTGATGATCCCGGCGGCGGACGTCTCAGAACAAATTTCAACGGCGGGCAAAGAAGCCTCCGGCACCGGCAATATGAAGCTGGCGCTGAACGGCGCGCTGACCGTCGGCACCCTCGACGGAGCCAACGTGGAGATTGCTGAACAGGTCGGCGATGAACATATCTTTATCTTCGGCAAGACGGTTGATGAGGTCAAAGCCCTGCTGAGCGCGGGCTACGATCCGCTCAAGCTGCGTAAGCAGGATAAGCACCTGAACAGCCTGCTAAAAGAGCTGGAAAACGGCTTCTTTAGCGGCGGTGATAAAACCGCGTTCAAACCGTTGCTGGACAGCCTGCTGTCGGGCGGCGACCCGTATCTGGTGCTGGCGGACTTTGCCGATTACTGTGCGGCCCAGCAACGGGTGGACGTGCTGTACCGCGACGCCACGCAGTGGACGCGCAGTGCCATTCTGAACACCGCCCGCGTCGGGATGTTCAGTTCCGACCGATCGATCCGCGACTATCAGCAGCGGATCTGGCAGGCGAAGCGCTGAGGAGCCCCGATGGAAAATAATGCACTTGAGCAGGCGGCCAGAGAGGCGGGCATTGCCTCCGGCTTTATTAACGCCCACGGCAAGCCTCAGGCGATTGCGGCTGAAACCAAACGCGATCTGCTGCAGGCGATGGGCTGGAACAACGATCGCCGGCCGCCGGCCAGGCCGGTGCCCACCGTCAGGGTGTTTACCGGCGGTGAGCGGTTTGCCCTGCCGGTTAACGGCGACGGCGATTTTAGCTGGCAGTTTCGCCAGGAGAGCGGCAGCGAGCAGCAGGGCAGGGTTAACGGCCGCATGACGCTGGCGCTGCCGGAGCCGATCGCGGCGGGCTATCACCGCCTGACGCTCACCCAGGGCACGCAGAGCTGGGAATGTCGGGTGATTGTCGCCCCGAAACGCTGCTTCGAACCGGAGCCGCTGCTGGCGGGGAAAAAGCTGTGGGGCGCCTGCGTGCAGCTGTATACCCTGCGCTCGGAGAGCAACTGGGGCATCGGCGATTTTGGCGATCTCGGCACGCTATTAAGTCAGGTCGCCTCACGCGGCGGCGCGTTTGTCGGCCTCAACCCGATCCACGCGCTCTGTCCCGGCGATCCGGAAGCGGCCAGCCCGTACAGTCCTTCATCCCGCCGCTGGCTGAATATTATTTATATCGACGTCGCCGCGGTGCCCGATTTCCAGCATAGCGAGGCCGCGCAGCAGTGGTGGCAGGCGGCGGACACGCAGCATGCTCTGCAGGCGGTGCGCGCCACCGACTGGGTGGATTACAGCGCGGTGATGGCACTCAAGCTGAAGGGGCTGCGTCTGGCCTACCCGCAATTTATGGCGCGCAAGGCGGATGATGCGCAGCGCCAGGCGTTTGCCCGCTTTGTGAAGCAAGGTGGCGAAAGCCTGTGGTTACAGGCGGCCTATGACGCGCTGTATGTCCATCTGGAGAAAGAAACCGGCAGGGCACAGGGCTGGAACGCCTGGCCGGACGCTTACCGCAACGCGCGCGGTCCGGTGGTGCGGGCGTTTTGCGAGCAGCAGGCGCCGGAGGTGGAGTTTTACCTGTGGCTGCAGTGGCTGGCCGAAACGCAGATTGAACGCTGTTATCAGCTCAGCCAGCAGGCCGCGATGCCGATTGGCTTATACCGCGACCTGGCGGTGGGCGTGGTGGAAGGCGGCGCGGAAACCTGGGGTGATGGCGAGCTGTACTGCCTGAAAGCCTCGGTCGGCGCGCCGCCGGATATCCTCGGTCCGCAGGGGCAAAACTGGGATTTGCGGCCGATGGATCCCTGGGCGATGGTCAACCGGGGCTATCAGCCTTTTATCGATCTGCTGCGATCCAATATGATCCACTGCGGCGCGCTGCGGATTGATCATGTGATGGCGCTGCTGCGTCTGTGGTGGATCCCGGCGGGTGAAACCGCCGATAAGGGTGCCTACGTGCAGTACCCGGTTGACGATCTGCTGGCCATTCTGGCACTGGAAAGCCAGCGTCACCGCTGCATGGTGATTGGCGAAGACCTGGGCACGGTGCCGGTGGAGATTGTCAGCAAGCTGCGTGAAGGCGGCGTTTACTCTTACAAAGTGCTCTACTTTGAGCGTGATGCGGAGAACAGTTTCCGTGCGCCGCAGTCCTATCCGGTGCAGGCGATGGCGACGCTGACCACCCACGATTTACCGACGCTGCGCAGCTACTGGCAGGCGGACGACTTAACGCTGGGCAAAACGCTGGGGTTGTACACCGATGACGCGGTGCTGGAGACGCTGTACGCCGACCGGGCGAAGGCCCGTCAGGGCTTGCTGGATGGCCTGCATCACTATGGCTGCGTGCCGGTGAAAACCGCGCACCGGGCCGGCCAGCTGACGCCGGCGATCCGTCGTGGCCTGCAACGCTATGTGGCGGACAGCGCCAGCGCGCTGCTGGGGCTGCAACCGGAAGACTGGCTGGATATGGCCGCGCCGGTTAACGTGCCGGGCACCAGCGATCAGTATCCGAACTGGCGACGTAAGCTGTCGCAGACGCTGGAGGCGATGTTTGCCGATGCCGAAGTAAACAGCCTGATTCAGGATCTGGATAAGCGCCGCAGGAAAGTGTCGGTCATCTGACCGGACGCAGGCATAAAAAAGGGTGGCCTTGAAGGCCACCCAGGACACAGGACTAGCTGTAATAACCGTATTACAGGTAAAAAATCTTAACCCTTCACCCCTCCCGCCGTCAGCCCACCCACTAACCAACGTTGCGCGATCAGGAACACTGCAGTGATCGGGATGGCCGATAAGATGGCCGCGGCCGCGAAGTCGCCCCACAGGTAATTTTGCGGGTTCAGGTACTGTTGCATGCCCACCGCCAGCGTGTAGCTGTTGACGTCACGCAATAACAGCGACGCCACCGGCACTTCGGTAATGGCGGCAATAAACGACAGAATAAACACCACCGCCAGGATCGGCACCGACAGCGGCAGCAGCACCAGGCGGAACGCCTGCCACGGCGAGGCGCCGTCCAGCGACGCCGCTTCTTCCAGCGAGTTATCGATGGTTTCGAAGTAGCCTTTGATGGTCCAGACGTGCAGCGCGATGCCGCCCATATAGGCAAAAATCACCCCGCCGTGGGTGTTCAGCCCGAGGAAGGGCACGTACACGCCTAAGCGGTCAAACAATGCGTACAGGGCGACCAGCGACAGCACCGCCGGGAACATCTGGAAAATCAGCATCCCTTTCAGCAGCGAACTTTTGCCGCGAAACTTCATGCGAGCAAAGGCGTAGGCGCAGGTGGTGGACAGCGTGACGATGCCGGCGGCGGTGATCACCGCAATCTTGATCGAGTTCCATAACCACAGCATCACCGGGAACGGTGGCGGCGTGACGCTGCCGTCGCTGTTGGTGACGGCGATCCCCAGCGCCAGCTTCCAGTGATCCCAGGAAACCGTCTCCGGGATCAGGCTGCCGGTGGCAAAGTTGCCCGGCCGCAGCGAGATGGCAAACACCATCAGCAGCGGAAACAGGATCAGCGCGACAAAGCTCAGTAATAACAGGTGCGTCACCAGCAGCCTGAGCCGCTGAGACTTCGGTTTAACCATGGCCATAACGCCTCCTTAATCGAATTTCATTCGTGACGCTTTCAGATTGATGGCCGCCAGGCCGCCAACCAGCAGGAAAATCAGCGTGGCGATTGCCGCCGCCAGACCAAAGTCCTGACCGCCGCCGCCTTCAAAGGCGATGCGCCAGGTGTAGCTGACCAGCAGGTCGGTATGCCCGGCCGGTGTGGTGGTGCCCAGCCGGTCCGGGCCGCCGTTGGTCAGCAGCTGGATCAGCACAAAGTTATTAAAGTTAAAGGCAAAGCTGGCAATCATCAGCGGCGTCAGCGGCTTAATCAGCAGCGGCAGCGTGATGCGGAAGAAGTTCTGCACCGGCGTGGCGCCATCCATTGCCGAGGCTTCATACAGGTCGTCGGGAATGGCTTTCAGCAGGCCCATACACAAAATCATCATGTAGGGATAACCGAGCCAGGTGTTGACGATAATCAGCATGGTTTTGGCGGTCAGCGGGTCGCTAAACCACGCCGGTTTGATGCCAAACAGGGTGCTGAGCACCAGGTTGATCTCGCCGAAGCTCTGGTTGAATAACCCTTTAAAAATCAGGATGGAAATAAACGCCGGTACCGCATATGGCAGGATCAGCAGCAGGCGATAGGCCGCCTTGCCTTTCAGCTCATCCCACTGCACCACGCAGGCCAGCACCATGCCGACCGCGGTGGTCAGGACAACCGTCAGCAGCGAGAACACCACCGTCCAGACAAAAATCGACAGGAATGGCTTCTGGATGCCGTCATCCTGCACCACGCGCAGGAAGTTTTTCCAGCCGATACCGACGGTAAAACCGGGGCTCAGCACCTCGGTTTCCCAGCCGCCTTTGGCATCAATCGCCTGATAAAAACCGCTGTCCATATTGGGACGATACACCTTGCCGCTCTGGCTGTCGGTCAGCAGGTTGCCGTCTTTACTGAGCTGATACAGCGGCTGGGTGCCGGAAAACTGGCGCAGCGAGCTCATGCGCAGCTGGGTTCCGTCAGCCAGTCTGGCCGACAGCTGGCTTAACGCCTGACGATTCTGGGTGATCACCCGCAGGCCGGCTTTCTCCGTCTCCGGCAGGGTTTGCGCCGCCATCTCCAGCGTTTGTGGCGTGGTAGCGTTAAAGGCGAACGGTTTGGAGACCATCACCGCGCCGTTTTCCGGCGAGGTCAGGGCCAGCTGCCACTTGTCGCCATCCGGATAGAGCGCGAAGTTCCAGGCGTTATCGGCGCTGAACTGGCGGTCCATCAGCACGCTCTGCGCCCGCTCGAAGGTCAGCTGGTGGACGCTGCTGTAGTTGGTAAAGGCGATGGCGATGGTGCACACCAGCGGGAACAGCACGAACAGGGCCATGCCCGCCAGGCCGGGATAAACGTAGCGCCAGGCGTACGCGCGGCGGTTGCCATAAATAAACAGGCCGAGGCTTGAGAGAAGGAGCGTCAGAATGGCGAACAGGTACTCTCCCTGCGCATACATCAGCACAATCAAATAACCGGCCAGCAGGGCAAAAAGCACGATCAACGCCCTGGCGATCGCGGTTTTCAGCGGTCGTTTGGCAGGCGTTGTCAGGCTGGTCTGAGCGAAAGGCATAGCAGCAATCCTTGTGGAATCAGGGCTGCAAGCAGCCCTTTATTTCAGCTAACGCTAAGGTTATTTCGTGACGCGGGTTTCAACATCTTTCAACGCCTGCGGCACGGTCTGACGGCCATTGACCGCGTTGATGATCGCGCTGCGTTCGGCGTACCAGAAGGCACTCATTTGCGGGATGTTCGGCATGATTTCGCCATTTTTGGAGTTGGCCATGGTGGCGGCAATACGCGGATCGCTTTCCAGTTTCTGCTGGTACGACTTCAGCGCCACCGCACCCAGCGGCTTATCCTTGTTGACGGCGGCCAGGCCCGCATCGGTGATCAGGTAGTTTTCGATAAACTCCTTCGCCAGTTCCTTATTCGGGCTGGCGGCGTTGATGCCGGCGGTCAACACGCCAACAAACGGTTTCGACGGCTTGCCGTGGAAGGTTGGCAGCAGCGCGACGCCGTAGTTGATCTTGCTCTTATCGAGGTTTGACCAGGCCCACGGACCGTCGATGGTCAGCGCGGTTTGCCCTTTGTTAAAGGCGGCTTCGGAAATCGAGTAGTCGGTGTCGGCGCTGATATGCTTGTTCTTCACCAGATCGACGATGAACTGTAATCCAGCTTTCGAGCCTTCATTGTTGACGCCGGTGTTTTTGATGTCGTATTTGCCGTCAACATACTTGAAGGCATAGCCGCCATCGGCCGCGATAATCGGCCAGGTGAAGTAGGGTTCCTGCAGGTTCCACATGATGGCGCTTTTGCCCTGCGCCTTCAGCGTCTTATCCAGCGCCGGGATCTCTTCCCAGGTTTTCGGCGGGGTTTTCACCAGGTCTTTGTTGTAAATCAGCGACAGCGACTCTACCGCCACCGGGTAACCGATCAGCTTGCCGTTAAAGGTGACCGCATCCCAGGTGAACGGGAACAGCTTGTCCTTAAAGGCTTTGTCCGGGCTGACTTCGGCCACCAGGCCCGACTGGGCATAGCCACCAAAACGGTCATGGGCCCAGAAGATGATGTCCGGGCCGTCGCCGGTGGCGGCCACCTGCGGATACTTCTCTTCCAGCTTGTCAGGGTGTTCGACCGTGACCTTAATGCCGGTGTCCTTTTCAAACTGCTTACCGACTTCGGCGAGGCCGTTATAGCCTTTATCGCCGTTGATCCAGATCACCAGCTTGCCTTCTTCGATTTTGGCGAAGGCGGACGACGAGAGCACCAGCGTAGCCAGCGCGGAAACTGCGACAGTGTGTTTGATAACGTTCTTGATGCTGAGGGCCATAATCCAGTCCTTTCATTGCTGTGGGGCTTGGCCCCAGACGGAGAAGCGAGGGTACGATGCCAGTGTGGCGTTAACCCCCTGGGGCTTCATCATCCCCCCGCCTACGCCCCCACCTCTCAGATTGTGACGCCGCTAGCAATGCCTTCAGTAATCCCGCCTGCGCGCCGTTATTCGCCATCGTTTTTTGCAGCGCAGATCACGAAACGCGCTTTTGCCCGGCCCGTTCCGGCCCGCACCGCGACTTCTCATCCTCCCTGCTCCTCCCCCACAAAAATCCGGCCGCCGGAGGATTACGCCCGCCGGGGATGTCGTCATGCTGCGTGGCATTCAGTCGTCCACATTCACAGGAGTCCAGATGGCGAGCGTTTCCCTCAGCGGCGTATATAAAGCCTTCGGTGAGACCGTGATTTCCAGCGACATCAATCTGGAGATAGAAGAAGGCGAGTTCGTGGTCTTCGTCGGGCCATCGGGCTGCGGAAAATCCACCCTGCTGCGGATGATCGCCGGGCTGGAGGAGATCACCGCCGGTGAGCTGAAGATTGGCAATCAGCGCATGAATGAGGTGCCGCCTGCCGGCCGCGGGATCGGCATGGTGTTTCAGTCCTATGCCCTCTATCCGCACCTGTCGGTGGCCGAAAACATGTCGTTTGGCCTCAAGCTGTCGCGCACCAAAAAAGCCGAGATTGACCGGCGGGTGAACCAGGTCTCCGAAGTGTTGCAGCTGGCGCACCTGCTCGACCGCCGCCCGAAAGCGCTGTCCGGCGGGCAACGTCAGCGCGTGGCGATTGGCCGCACGCTGGTGGCAGAGCCGACGGTGTTTTTGCTCGATGAACCGCTCTCTAACCTCGATGCGGCGCTGCGGGTGCAGATGCGCATTGAGATCTCCCGACTGCATAAGCGCCTGAAGCGCACGATGATTTACGTCACCCACGATCAGGTTGAAGCGATGACGCTGGCCGACAAAATCGTGGTGCTGAACGCCGGCAAGATCGCCCAGATTGGCAAGCCGCTGGCGCTTTACCACTATCCCGCCAACCGCTTTGTCGCCGGCTTTATTGGCTCGCCGAAAATGAACTTCCTGCCGGTAAAAGTGGTGGCCGTCGAGCCTGACCGCGTGCAGGTCGAGCTGCCCGATCGCCAGTGGGTCTGGCTGTCGGTATCCGGCAGTGACGTCATTGTCGGCAGCAACCTTTCGCTGGGTATTCGCCCTGAACACCTGCTGCCCGGTGACCGCGCGGAAATTGCGCTGTCCGGCGAAGTGCAGGTGGTCGAGCAGCTCGGCAACGAAACACAGATCCACATCCAGATTCCGGCAATTCGTCAAAACCTGGTTTACCGCCAGAACGACGTGGTGCTGGTAGAAGAAGGTGCAACATTCGCTATCGGCCTGCCGCCACACCGCTGTCATCTGTTCCGTGAAGACGGGACGGCCTGTCGCCGGTTACACCCGGAGCCGGGCGTTTAAATGCACATGTCCCCCTACAGGAGAAGATGATGATAACAATACGTAATTCCTCTCTGGCGCTGGCAGTGGCTGCAGGCGTCCTTTCCACACAGGCAATGGCGGTGGATTTCACCGGTTATGCGCGTTCCGGTATTGGCTGGTCTGGCAGCGGCGGCGAGCAGCAATGTTTCAAGGCGACCGGGGCGGAGAGTAAATACCGTCTGGGTAACGAGTGCGAAACCTATGCCGAATTACGCCTGGGCCAGGAAATCTGGAAACAGGGCGATAAGAGCTTCTATTTCAACAGTAACGTGGCGTACTCCGTTTCACAGCAGAATGACTGGGAAGCAACCGATCCGGCTTTCCGTGAAGCCAACGTGTTAGGTAAGAACCTGATCGAATGGTTACCAGGCTCCACCCTCTGGGCAGGTAAGCGCTTCTACCAGCGTCATGACGTGCATATGATCGACTTCTACTACTGGGACATTTCCGGTCCCGGTGCCGGTCTGGAAGATGTGGATGTCGGCTTTGGTAAGCTTTCTATCGCCGCCACGCGTAACACCGAAAGCGGCGGCTCCTTTGGCTATATCGCCGACCAGCGTAACGAACTGCCGACCTCTAACGACGTGTTCGACGTCCGTCTGGCCGGGATTGAAACCAACCCGGGCGGCGTGCTGGAGCTGGGTGTGGACTACGGCCGCGCCAACGCACGTGACGGCTATACGCTGGATGACAATGCCACCAAAGATGGCTGGTTACTGACCGCAGAACACACGCAGAGCATTTATAACGGCTACAACAAATTCGTCGTGCAGTACGCGGCGGACTCGATGACCGATCCGAACACCGGCTCATCCAACGGCCACTCTAACGGCGGCGCAATCAACAATAACGGCAACATGCTGCGCGTGCTGGACCACGGTGCCATCGACTTTAACGATACCTGGGGCCTGATGTACGTGGCGATGTATCAGGATACCGACCGTGACAACAACAACGGCACCACCTGGTACACCGTCGGCGTGCGCCCGATGTACAAATGGACGCCGATCATGAGCACCTTGCTGGAAGCGGGTTACGACAACGTGAAGTCGCAGCGTACCGGCGACCGCAACGGTCAGTATAAATTGACCCTGGCGCAGCAGTGGCAGGCGGGTGACAGCATCTGGTCCCGTCCGGCGATCCGCCTGTTTGCGACCTATGCCAAGTGGGATGAGAAGTGGGGTTACGACACCGATGCGGGCGTGGATAACGGCCTGGCGATGAACGACACCAGCGCGCGGACGTTCAGCCGGGGGAACGACGATGAGGTGACGTTTGGCGCCCAGATGGAAGTCTGGTGGTAAACCTCTTCGTCTTTTGAGCCGCAGATGCGTTGGCTGCCCTCGCTCACCCCGGTCACATACTTATGTATGCTCCCGGGGATGAGCTCGGTTGCCGCCTTCCTGCAACTCAAATGACTTTGAGGTTTTGTGGCAGGGTTATTAAAAAATTTACCGCCTTCTGAGTTTGCACTGACGGGCACCTGAGCCACTCAATGACTTTGAGGTTTTGTGGCAGGGGAAGAGTAGAAAAAACATGATGTGCTGGCTGGTGGGTTATCCGTATAAACCGCCAGCCTTCAGGGTGATTTCAAAGGAAACAATGATGAAAAAGAATCTGCTGTCACTGTGTCTGTCGTTGAGCCTGCTGGCTGCTGCACCTGCGGTGGTGAATGCGGCGCAGAATGATGCGAATACCGCTCCGGCGATTGCAAGCCAGACCTTACGCAACCTGTCGTGGACGCCGCTGGTGCCGCCAGTGACGCAGGATGTGACGCTCGGGATGTCCAGCGCACAGATTAATCAGGGGCAAATTCAGGGCGCGGTGGCGGCATTCGCCTTGCCTGCCGACCGGGGTTCGCTGGAGATTACCCTGACCAGTATCGCCACCGGCAAAACCGTGTATGCGCCAAATGTTCTGGTGCTGGATGAGCAGATGCGTCCGGCGGCCTTTTATCCTTCCAGCTACTTCCCTTACGAGAAGCCGGGCATTGTGTCCAGCGACCGGCTGGAAGGGACGCTGAAGCTGACCCCGGCGCTGGGGCAGAAACAAATTTACCTGCTGGTGTACACCACCCGCAACGATCTGGATGCCACCACGCAGATGGTTAACCCGGCCAAAGCCTATGCCGCTGGCGTGGGCAACGCGGTGCCGGATATCCCGGATCCTGTGGCGCGCCATACGCCAACCGGCACCTTGAGCCTGAAGGTCACCGCCGAGCAGAAAGCCGGTAACGTGATGATTGGTCAGATCTTCCCGTCATCCGCACCGGCCGAAGCGGCACCGGTGGTGGTTGGCAGCACGCAGGCACCTGCGCCAGCGCCAGCCGCACCGGCCAAACCGTCAGAGCCGATGCTGGACGATTCGGATGCCTGGTTTAATGAGTCGATTAAGAAGGCCGTCAAAGCCGGAGACGTGGATAAAGCGCTGAAACTGCTGGATGAAGCGGAGCGTCTGGGCTCGAAAACCGCCCGTAAAACCTTTATTGAGAGCGTGAAGAAGTAAATTTCAAGGCTGAGTAACAGAAGGGCGGACAGAGAAATCTGGCCGCCCTTTTTTGATGCGGATGAAAGCGGCTGACCGCAGGATGGGCTGAGAGTAGACTCCTGCAGAGGGTTACTTCAGCCAATGTGCGCATTACGGGAGACGTTATGGAATCCACCCCTTTTCATCTGAATATCGCTGAGGCGGAACTCGCCGACTTGCGGCGGAGACTGCGCCAGACGCGCTGGCTGAAAGAAACTGCGGGCGTTGGCGACAGCGAAGGCATCGATCTGCACTTTCTGGAAACACTGGTGGAGTACTGGCTGGACGAGTTTGACTGGCGGGCGCAGGAAGCGCGAATTAACCGCTTCGATCACTTCCACGCGCAGCTGGGCGACCAGCGTATCCACTATATTCACCAGCGCGGCAGCGGACCTGCGCCGATGCCGCTGATCCTCACCCACGGCTGGCCTGGCTCGTTTGTTGAAATGCTCGATATCATTCCGTTGTTAACCGATCCCGCCGCGCACGGTGGCGATGCGCGCGATGCCTTCGATGTGGTGGTGCCTTCACTGCCCGGCTACGGCTTTTCCGCCGCGCCTGAGCAAACCGGGACCGGAACCTATGAGATCGCCGCACTGTGGGCGGCGCTGATGAGCGGGTTGGGATATGACAAATTTGGCGCGCAGGGCGGGGATTTGGGCGCGGGCGTTTCGACCTGGCTGGCCTGGCGTTTCCCTGAACGGCTCACCGGCCTGCATCTGAATTACATCCCCGGTTCCTATTCGCCGCCGCTGGGAGAAGGGCAGCCGGCGGTGACGGCGGAAGAGCAGCAGTATCTCGATCATGTGCAGGCCTGGAGCCAGCAACATGCTGCCTATGGTCGCGTGCAAAGCACCCGACCACAGAGCCTGGCGGTGGGCTTAAACGACTCTCCGGCGGGACTGGCGGCGTGGATTGCGGAAAAATTTCAGGCCTGGACTGACCATAACGGCCCGCTGGAACAGGCGGTAACCTACGATGCCCTGCTGACCAACATTTCGCTGTACTGGTTTACGCAAACCATCGGTTCGTCATTCCGGCTGTATGTTGAGGGCAGCAAGCGCCCTGCGGCCTTTGCTGCCGGAGAGCGTATCCTGCCGCCGCTTGGCGTGGCGCTATTCCCGGCGGAACTGCCGATGCCGCCGATGTCCTGGGTTGCCCGCTGCTATAACGTGCAGCGTTGGCAGACCATGGCGGAAGGTGGGCACTTCGCGGCGATGGAAAAACCTCAGGCGCTGGCTGAGGAAATCAGGGCCTTTTTCCGGCCACTGCGCGGGAAGGTGTAAGGCTTACGCCTCCCAGCGCTGCAATGCCCGACGCAGCTGGCGCGATGACGAGAACCCGGCGGACAACGCGGCTTTTTCGGCCCCTTCACCCTGTTGCAGACGCTGGCGGGCAATGGCGATGCGCAGCTGTTCGTGATAATCGCGCACGCTGATGCCCAGATGTTGCCTGAACAGCCGCGTCAGGTGGCGCGGGCTGATATGCACCTTGCCGGCAATCTCCTCCAGCTGCCACTCCCGTTCAGGTTGGACAACCAGCAAATCCTGGGTGCGGTGAATGGCCGGATGCATATGATTGCGATAGCGCAGCCAGGGCGACAGCTGCGGATCCTCACCCGAACGGCGGAAGTAGACCACCATTTCACGCGCGACGTTAAGCGCAGTCTGCGAGCCGCACAGCTGGTGGATCAGGTGCAGCGACAGGTCGATGCCGGCGGTAATGCCGGCGCTGGTCCAGATGCCGCGATCTTCGACAAAGATGCGGTTTTCCTTCACGATCGCCGTCGGATCGGCCTTTTTCAGGCGGGCGATCACTTCATGATGGCTGGTGCACTGCACGCCGCTCAGCAGGCCGGCTTTTGCCGCCAGGATGGTGCCGGAACAGACGCACACCAGTGAAATCTTGCGGTCATGGATATCCGGCTGCTGGCGCATCAGCCAGTTGCGCGCGGCCACGCCTTGCGGCGTATCAAACCCGCGACTCGAGTCCTCCACGCCGGGCACGATAAGCAGGCTCCCGGCGGGCAGGCGATCGGGCAACGGCTCGATGCGGCTGACGGTCATCTCGGTGGAGGTCATGATGCTCTCCTCCGGGCCGATATAGCGCAGCGAGAACGCGCCCGCTGCCAGCTTCAGCGTTTCCGCCGGGCCGGTCACATCCAGCGAAACAATGCCTGGCACCATCAAAAACCACACCGGGATAGTCATCTTATGGCAACTCCTGCAGACACTCCTCCACGGTACGGATGGAGGCGAATCGGTTGATCAGCACGGCTTCAGTATGATGACGCAGGTCAGCGATACTCAGCGTGATGCGGTTATGGCTAATCGGGAAGGTCAGCGTCGCTTCGGTCACGAACGTCACCTTATACCCCAGATCGGACGCCACGCGGGCGGTGGTTTCGCAGCACTGTTCGGTGCGCAGACCACAAATAATCACATGATCGATTTTCTGCTCGCGCAGCCACGGCTCCAGCCCGGATTCGGTCAGCGCGTTATGCACCCGTTTCTGAACGGTTTTCGCCACCTTATGGTTGAGGAACGGCAGACGCTCAACCAGGCCGGAGGCCAGCGAAAACGGGCCATGATCTTCCACATGGAACACATCAACAATCGGAATGCCACGAACATGGCAGCCGCCAATCAGCGCGCTGATACTGCGTTCAAACGCCGGCATCTCGACCGTATCCTGGTAACCACGATGATAGAAGGACTGCTGCGCGTCAATCACTAAAAGGACGGTATTGGACATTTACGGACTCCAGTGGAAGAGGGTATAGCCCAATGATGGCGGGAAAGGGCAGGTCAAAGAAGGCCAAAAACGGACATGATCCTGTCCGGGTGAGACGATCGACATTTCTTTGGGCAGCGAAGCAGGGAAATGGGCGTTGCAATGGCTTTAGGCGATCGTTTTCACGGGCGGAGGGCGGCTGTGTTTTGTGATTGTGGGATGCGCTTAACGAAAGCCAGATTGCGACGAGGTTAGGGCTGAATTTCGGCTTTACACAATGTTATACTCTGCGCCTCTTCAAAGAGGAAGATCGTCGTCTCCGGTGAGGCGGCTGGATTTCAAATCCAGTTGGGGCCGCCAGCGGTCCCGGGCAGGTTCGACTCCTGTGATCTTCCGCCAAAGAACGTCCGCGTTATTCCTAATCAATCCTTTAATTTGCTTAAAATCATAAAGTTATAATGGATTGTTGTCCGTGCTAGTCCTAGGCCATCTCCCTAAATCCGCGAAAAATATGTATAGTGGTATGTATAGATTTCTTATACGCATAATTCACTTATACATATGCCACTTACAGACATACAAATCCGACGCGCAAAAGCGCAAGACAAGCCTTTCACCCTGAGCGATGGACAGGGCTTATCCCTACTCATCAATCCCGATGGAAGTAAGGGCTGGAGATTTCGTTACCGGTTCGCAGGTAAAGCTCGCCTGATGTCCTTTGGTTCCTACAGCCTCGTATCACTTGCAGAAGCGCGGGATAAACGCGATAAAGCGCGTAAACAGGTCGCCAACGGGATAGATCCCGTTGAGGAGCGCAAAGCGCAGAAACTGGCGCAGCAGCTCTCGAACGAGAACTCTTTTGAAGCCATAAGCCGGGAGTGGCACGCAAATAAAGCCGATCGCTGGACCCTGGCATATCGCGAAGAAATCATTAAGACATTTGAGCAAGATGTTTTCCCGCAGATTGGCTACCGTCCTATCTCCGAGATTAAACCACTGGAGCTGCTTGAGGTTCTCAGGCGTATTGAAAAGCGGGGAGCTTTAGAGAAAACGAGAAAGGTGCGGCAGCGCTGTGGCGAGGTTTTCCGCTATGCGATTATCACAGGCAGAGCTGAGTATAATCCTGCGCCAGATTTGGCCAGTGCTCTGGCAGTGCCAAAGCAGAAACATCATCCATTTTTATCGGCTGAAGAACTGCCTCATTTTATTCGTGATCTGGAAGCGTATACCGGCAGCATTATTACAAAAAATGCGACTAAGATTGTTATGCTGACTGGTGTCAGAACACAGGAAATGCGCTTTGCTACGTGGGATGAGGTGGATCTTGAGAAAGGTATCTGGGAGATACCAGCAGAACGGATGAAGATGCGCCGATCTCATTTAGTACCGCTTTCAGCACAGGTGATAGATTTTTTCCAACAACTAAAACCAATCACTGGTCACTATCCCTACATTTTTATTGGACGCAATAACCGTAAAAAGCCTATAAGTAAGGAAAGCCTTAACCAAGTGATTGAGTTGTTGGGTTATAAAGGGAGGTCCACGGGGCATGGTTTCAGGCACACAATGTCAACGATACTGCATGAAGAAGGTTTCGATAGCGCATGGATCGAGACTCAACTTGCCCATGTGGATAAGAACAGCATTCGTGGCGTCTATAACCATGCTCAGTATATGGATGGTAGAAATCGGATGCTTCAATTCTATGCAGACCAGCTTTATCCACGTAAAGGTTACTAACTAATTAAGGACAATTGATATGTCTTACTTTTTAAACACAGCGGTAAACATTGAAGGTAATACAAAGCTTAGAACGCCACAAATTGAAGCTTATATAAAAATAAAAGAATTTTTCAGTGATGAAGAAAACAAAGAAGCGTTAGTAGTTTTGCCAACAGGTACCGGTAAAAGTGGTTTGATTTCAATAGCTCCATTTGGTGTCGCTCGTAAAAGAGTCCTGATTATTACTCCTGGACTTATTACAAAAGACAGCATAAGAAAAACACAAGAGGTTCTTGCTGATAACTTTTGGGTTAATTTTGATATTGTATTTAGCAGTAAAGATATTCCTATAGTCAATGAGTATCTAGCTGAATTATCCGCTGAACATCTGCTAAGTAGCCATATTGTTTACTCTAACATCCAAAAAATCACCTCTGCAAGGGGTAATGGATTAATTAACCGAGTGCCTCCAGATTTCTTTGATTTCATTATTATTGATGAAGCCCATCACGCACCCGCACAAAGTTGGCGTGATACTCTTCATTATTTTTCAAATGCAAAAGTACTTCATGTTACTGGAACGCCCTACAGAGGTGATAATCAGGAAATTCCAGGTGTAATAATTCACGAAACACCTTTATCTGAGGTTATGAGAGATAAATATGTTAAGTGGCTAAGAAAAGAAACTGTTAATGCGCATGAGCTATTTTTTACAACACCGGAACAACCGGGAGTAAAACTATCTAAAGAACAAATATTAATGCTCAAAGATAAAGAGTGGATTGAAAAAAGCATTGCTCTTTCCAAAGAATGCTCTTTAGATGTTATTGATCATAGCATTGAAAAACTTAAAGAACTAAAAAATACTTCGAAAAAAGTTCCTCATAAAATTTTAGCCGTGGGTTGTAGTATCGCGCACGCAGTGGATTTATTTAATTGGTACAAAGATAAGGGGATGACTTCTGTCATAGTACACAGTGAAATGGATCCAAGTGATCTTTCTGATGCTTTGATGAAAGTCGATCATCATCAATGTGATGTGGTCATTTCCGTAAATATGCTAATGGAAGGTTATGACCATAAATATCTAACTATTCTAGCAATATTTCGTCCTTATCGAAGTCTGAATGCCTTCGCCCAAGTTGTCGGGAGGATATTGAGAGCTATACCTGCATCTGAAATCACACATTTCGAAATTGATAATAATGGCTTAGTAATCTTTCATGAGGAAATTGGCCTAAACGTCATGTGGGAAAGTTTCCAAAAGGAGGTGGAGAAAGCTCGCAGGGCAACTGTTCGCGAATATACGTTCACCGATAAAGATTATATCGAAAGAGGAAACGAATTGGCAGGGGTCGAAAGCGAAAACGTATATGTCAGCGATAAGGATTCTTACTTAAATGATATTGATTTTAATGCATTGTTCGAACAAAAAAGACATGAGATAAGCGACTCAGTAAATCAACAAATAGAAAAAATCAGGCAAGCAGGTGTAGATCTACCCGAGGATGCATTGGAAGAATTACGCCAGAAATTAGCAGAAAAAGAAGTTCAGAAAGCTGCTGAAATTATTGATCCAGAGTTAATTGAGAAAAGACCTCATCAAGCAAGAAAATTAATGAGGGAAATTCTGAAAACCCGCACTCAAGATGCTGTTTCTAATTTACTGATTGATAATGGTATTAGTGAGAAAAGTTCAGGGCTTTATGCTATTTTCAATCGTTACGTGCCTTATTTAAAGACAACTGACGCTAATGATGGTATCTTAGTAAGATACGTATTTATAAAACTGGCCAAAGCGTATGGTCCGGTTGATAAGCGAGATAACAAGGCCCTTCTCCAGTCGATTAATGATTTAGATAAGGTTCTCGCAGAAGCTGAGAGGATGATTAAATGACAAACTATATTCAAATCATGAAAGAGATTAATAAAATAATTTCTTTTTGCATGGTAAAAGGGGTGCAGCCTCATGAGTTAGTTACATCTATTTTTGAGCGTGAATATCAACACATCGAAACTTATAAGAAAGGTGAGTTGGTTCATTTCATTTTAACTTATTCAGACATTCATGATGATGGTGTCAATTTAATTAAAATGAAATATGTCTATAACGATAGACAACAATTACTATCGATTGCTCAAAAAATTGATTCCTCAAGCTATAAGATCCAATGGGATCGCAGTGAAAAGCTTGATGCGCTGCTCAGTGACTTGGCATCGCAGTTGCCTAAGAACAGTTCGATTATTAGTCAACTTAAAGAGGCTATTCCTGATGATTTTAAAACTATTTTTTATCCAGTTTTAAAAGTTGCCTGATAGTCCATTTCCTTCATACCAAAGCCGCCAGCAGGCGGCTTTTTCATACCTCGTCACCCACCTCAGACTCAACACACGCGCGATTGCACCCAACCACTTACGAACCAACATCAACCACGATCCAACATGATTCATCCTGACGCCACGTGGCCGCATGCGTGCGCCCTTCTTCGCCTGTGCTGTGCCTCTACAGGGGCCAGCGCGCAATGCTACCCCCGCCTCGCCTGCCCGCTTTGTGCATCATTTTTTATGCAGTTGCATGAACCATGTAAAGCCGCGCCGGGCGTGGGCTGAGAGGATGCCTGTAGCCCCGCATTCTGCATGCAAATCCATGCACCTTATGCATGCATCGCTGTTTACAAACCGGCTTGCCAGAAAAAAGGCGTTGAAAGGGCGAAATGCGGAAACAATTAAGCCGCTGTTTTCAGCGGCCGTGGTGGTTAATGCAGGGTGCGGAAGGATGAACCGTAGCGCCCGATAGTCTGGCGTTCTTTAGCAGGCAACGGGGTGACTGCGGGGGCCGGTGCGGGCTGCGGCGGCGAGGTGATCACCTTCGTGATGCTCTCGCTGGTTTTAAATGAGCATGAGCAGTCGAGATTAGTGCACTGGTGATAGCGTTCCTTAACCTGTTCGGACATATAGCGGCTTGATTTAACATGTGCCGGGCTTTTGCAGTGCGGACAATGCATCATTTGGCATTGCCCTCTTTCAGGCGTTCGCGTTTTTCCTTCAGCGTTTCCGTCAGTTTTTGCCTGCTCGCCGGACTCTGGTACAGCTTCATATCCAAGCCTGTCAGCGCCGGACGCCACAGGCCGATATTTTCCAGTACGGGGGCTTCCGTCAGCGCCTTCTCAGGCAGCGCGGCAGCCGCACGGGTCAGCGCATTACCAATCAGCTCCGCCACAACCTGCATATCGCTGCGCGTGTCGTCGTCACGGGGATTAACCTTCTCCCGCTGAAGGCGCAGGCGGATGGCCCAAAGAAGTGAAGGGCTGATATTGCGCAGCGCCGACTGCCAGGCCGCATCTGCAAACTCATTAAAGGCTGCCTGGTGAGAATTGATGTACGACAGGCCGGTATGACAACCGCCAATCATCGTCAGCTGCTTATCAATCTCCAGCTCTTCAATCAGCCCGGTAAACTCGTCGGCCAGTTCACGGCTGGCAATGCGCTGGCTGTGTTTCGCCTTCAGCTCGTCGGTCAGGTTGCCGCGCAGGGTGCGAAAGCGCATGCGCCAGTTGGTTTCGGCTTCCTTTCCTGCCTCAATGGCCGCTTCACGCTCTTTGGTGCAGCGGGTAATGTCGGCGCAGATGGCGTTGTACTCTTTCATCTTCTCAAGGTGTGCCGTTCGGGCCAGCTCAAAGGCTGCCAGGGTGCCGCTCTTTTCCGGGGTGCTCATAGCTTTTCTCTCTTTGTAAAGGGTGTTGCTATTCTGTCGTTCACCACCGGACAAATCATTTCATTGCTGCCTGCCTGTCGCTCAGCAAACACGGCTACGTACTGGACTGATACCCCCACCGAGCTTTTAGTTTTATATAAAACTATTCACTACTCTTCACCTTAATAAAAAAGATAATAAAAACAGTAATTAAGAGGGTGAACACTTCAGATTTAACTGTTCACCGGGTATTCACCACTGTTCACCCGTTTTTTTAACAGCCTTTTTCTGGCCAGCCTTTTTGAATGTTATTTCCAGTTAATTCTCCCGTATCAATAGGCGAAGCTTTTGGATATTAACATTTTGTTACTCTGCTCCCCCATATTCACCTATATTGACCCACATTCAACACTAGGTTGTTTTTTAGACAGTTTTTGCTCGCGTTTCAGCGGGCAGGGGCTTGTTTACACGGGCAAAAATATTCTCACAATAGGGGGTTACCAGCACACCACGACCGGAACCGGCCAGCGCCGCCCGGATACAGAATGAGGTAACACCATGCTTTCCACCGCTTCAACTTCAGTCCCGGCAATGCCCCCCCTGAACAACCTGTACTACCCCCGCGACCGCTTTATGCGCCTGCCGGAAGTTATCAGCATCTGCGGCCTGTCCCGCTCGACCATATACGACCTGATTTGCCGTGAGCAGTTTCCGTCACAGATTTCCCTCGGCGGCAAGAACGTTGCCTGGCTGGCGTCAGAGATTGACGACTGGATGCAGTCCCGCATCGCGCAGCGTGCCGGAGGTGCGGCATGATTAAGCTCAATGTTGGCACCCGCAGCTACCCGCTCAGCCAGGAAGAGGCCGTGTACGTGGCCGAAAGCCTGCTTTCCGCCGCCGGTGGCAAAACCGCCACGCTGCCCGCGTTTAACAGCGGCCGTCACGGCCATATTTCCGTGTTCGCCGAAAAGCCGGAGCCTGCAAAGGGAAGTGAAAGTGCGCAAAGCGAAAACTTCCGATCAAATCCGCCGCAATCCGATCACGTCCTGACCGATTGCTGAGGAAAAAGGGCCGATGTATAAAAAAAGGCTTTTTTCTGGCGAGCCGCCGGTATACAGTTTCCCCGCTGCCGCAAAATCGGCAGCCGGGCGTAGGAACCCGAGCTTAACCTTGGCGACACAGCACGCGCCACGCGTGTTTTTTTACGTCGTCGCCTCAGTGCGCCATTTTTTTGCGCAGCGGTTCTTATACCGTTGCGTCTGTAAAATAATGGTGGCTCAGGCGGGGCAGCCTTCGGGCTGGCCGGTTTCCAAGGTTGCCGGTATTCCTACCCCCGTCTGGGCTACCACCCCTGAGTGTAGGAACTCTGGTGGTAGCTTTTATAAGCTAACCCTGGAGTCTGCCACTATGGCCGCAACCCTCATTTCTGCACGCATGCAGTTTACCTTTCTTTTTGCCGCCGTTCGCCGTGCCGATACCGCCGCCCGTCCCTGCATGCTGCGCACCACCGCCGAAACCGAATCCGCCGCCCGCCGTCTGCTGGCCCGCGATTACGTGCTGTCCTTTGCCGGTCGCCTGCCGCTGTATGGGGTGGCCGCATGAATACCCTGTCAGCCCGACATAACCAACACGCCATTTATCCCATCCCCCACGCCGATTTCCTGCGCCTTCAGCATGCCCACAGCGTCGGCGTGACCGTGCTCGACATGCTCGAAATTATCGAATGCTCCGGCAACCGCCACGGCGGCCCCGATGGCAATGCGCTGGCGTCCGTGGTGGCGCTGCTTACCGACCAGCTGGGTAAAGTGGTCAACACCTGTGAATCCGTCATGCTCACCGATATGGAGGTCTCCGCCCGTGACAACTAATCATTCCTGCCTGCCCGTTGAGGTTCGCACCGCCGTTTACCGCCGCGCCGTTGCCCAGGGCTACCTGAGCGCCTGTGAGCACTACGGCCTCAACGTTTCCGCCTCGCTTGACGAGGTGCAGATGACCATCGCGCTGGAGCTGGAAGGCTATTACGTGCGCAAGTACGGCCCGGAAAACGGTATGGACATGGCCTGCACCATGCTCAGCGAGATGGTACAGCCCGACGTGCTGGTCGCGGCGCCGCGACTCACGCGCATGGGTGAAACCATGATGGATGAACTGCTGTGTGGCCGCCTGGCTGCGTCCAAAACCACGCTGCATTAAGGAGGCCGCATGAAACATATCGTCACCGACACCGTAAGCGCCGCCGCCGGTCACTGGCCCCAGCTGCTGCCCGCGCTGGGCATCAGCATTAACGCCGCCGGTCAGCACACGCCTTGCCCCGTCTGCGGCGGCAAAGACCGCTTCCGCTTTGACAACAAGGCCGGTCGCGGGACGTGGGTCTGCAACCAGTGCGGCGCTGGCGACGGGCTGGCGCTGGTTGAAAAGGCGCTGGACGTCAACACAAAGGAGGCCGCCTGCCGGGTGGCCGGGCTGATGGGTACGCTGCCGGTTAAGCTGGTTCAGACCTCCACAGAGAAAACCAGCGAAGAGATGGCGCATGCGCGCCTTAACGCCGCAAAAGAGGCCATACGACTTATTGCCGGTGCGAAAGCGCAGGCCGGGAACGCCTACCTGACCGGCAAGGGGCTGGCTGACGTCAGCGCCCTGACGCTGACCACCGCAAAGCGCATCAGCGACACCACCTATCAGCCCGGCGACCTGCTGGTGCCGCTGACCGGTATTTCCGGCGAAACGGTCAACGCCCAGCTGATTAACGCTGACGGCACCAAACGCACGCTGGCGGGCGGTCAGGTAAAAGAGGCGTTCCACCGCCTGGGCGAACCGGGCGACATCCTCTGGCTGACCGAAGGATACGCCACCGGGCTGACGGTGCACCGGCTCACCGGCCAGGCCGTTTACGTCGCCCTGAGCGCCAACAACCTGCCCGCGCTGGCAGAATGCCTGCATGCCGAATACCCGGAGGCAATGATACTGATTGCCGCCGACCACGACGAGAACGGCACCGGCCAGTTGCGCGCTGAAGCCGCCGCAAAACGCTGCAACGGCAGGCCCGCATTACCGCCCGTCACCGGCGACTGGAACGACGTGTTTCAGTCTGAAGGGGAAATGACCACTCATGCAATGCTGACCGCGTTCACGCAGCCGAAAGCGCTCAGCCCGTTTGAGTCGGTAAGCGAGGCCGACCTGAAGGCCATGAGCGCCAGCCAGAAGGCAGAGCTGCTGGCCGCGCACTACCTCAACACGCTGGCCGTGCCGGTCGTGGGGGAAGACCTGTGCCGGTATGAGGGCGGCGCGTGGCAGGTGCTGCCTTACCGCGTGCTCAGCCGCGAGATTGCCGCGCTGTTTCAGAAGGTGCGCGCGCCGTTCTCGGCAACCGGTATCGGCGGCATCGTGGACACGCTCAAGCTGATGGTGCCGCAGATGGGCGCACCGGCCCGCCGGCTGATTGGCTTTCGTAACGGCGTGTTTGATACCGCGACCGGCACCTTCGGCCCGCATAAAAAAGAGAACTGGCTCCGCACCGTTAACAGCGTGGACTACACCACGCCCAAGGCGGGCGAGAATCTGGCGGCCGATGCGCCAAACTTCTGGCAGTGGCTGACGCGGGCGGCCGGACGCAATGAGGCGAAGCAGGAGCGTATCCTCGCGGCGTTATTTATGGTGCTGGCAAACCGCTATGACTGGCAACTGTTCCTTGAAGTGACCGGCCCCGGCGGGAGCGGTAAAAGCGTGATGGCGTCCATTGCCCGCCTGCTGGCAGGAGAGGACAACACCACGGCCGCCACCATTGACACGCTGGAGTCGTCCCGCGAGCGCGCCGCCGTGGTGGGCTACTCCTTAATTATCCTGCCGGACCAGGAGAAGTGGAGCGGCGACGGCGCGGGCATCAAGGCGATCACCGGCGGCGACGCCGTGGCGATTGACCCGAAGTACCGGGACGCCTACTCAACCCATATCCCTGCGGTGATACTGGCGGTGAACAATAACCCGATGCGTTTCAGCGACCGCAGCGGCGGCGTGTCACGTCGGCGGGTAATCCTGCCGTTCCCGGACGCGATACCGGCCAGCGAGCGCGACCCGCAGCTGCTGGACAAGATTGCCGGTGAGCTGGCGGTTATCGTGCGCCACCTGATGCAGCGCTTCACCCGTCCTGACGACGCCCGCGAGCTTTTACAGGCGCAGCAGTCGTCGGAAGAGGCGCTGGAAATCAAGCGCAGTGCCGACCCGCTGGTTGACTTCTGCGGCTACCTGACCCCGCTCAGCACGCCAACCGGGCTGTTTATAGGGAATGCGAATATCCGGCCCATGAATCCGCGACGCTACCTCTATCACGCCTACCTGTCGTTTATGGAGGCCAGGGGGCATCAGCATCCGATGAGCCTGACGGCGTTCGGGCAGGCTATCCCGCAGACGCTGAAGGAGTACGAGATAGAGCTGCTAAAGCGCAAGACAAAAAGCGGCATTCAGACCAGCCTGGAGCTGAGTGAAGACTGCGAATCTGACTGGCTCCCGCGCTGCGATGGCTAATCACACTCCATAAGGTCAAACCGGCTCCGGCCGGTTTGTGTCAGAAACAGTCTTTACTAACTTCGATTTACGTTGATCAGTCTGGGATAAGTAAAACGTGGCTGGCATTTTCAAAGAAGCTAGATTAGTTTTTAACCCATTTAAATGCTAAAAAGCGAGGGAAATCCCAATTATTAGGATATAGGGATTGAATTTTCTTTTCGGGAATAGGTTCCGATAAATTAAGTAATTGGAAACCATTTTTAGAAAAGGCCGAAATGTATTTCTCTAACGGCCGGTGGATGTGTGTGGTTTTAAAGTCAGAACCTGATAAAGATATCCTGAAAGGAGCTTTGACCATTATTTCTTTTTTATATGAAAACCAATGTTCTTTGTCATATCCCCAGTACCTTGGCCAGAAGCATGGATGAGGAATAGTGGCAACAAACTCGTCACCTGTCTTTGCAAGTCTTGATAATTTTTGAGCGAACTTGTCAAGTTGAGGATCTGCAGAAAGCATCATGGCCGCCAAAAATATTTTTTTCTCTTCTGAATCTTTGAAAAAATTTTCCTCACAATCTTCAAAGTCTGAGTGAATAAAAAAAATATTCGAGAATGTTGATAATATTGATTTTGCAACTTCCAAACTTCGGATTGAAGGCTCAATGCATAGAATCCTCTTGAAGCGTGTAGCAAGTTGTAAGGTAAGCTCTCCGGTACCCGAACCAATATCTATCAAAGTAGCCTTGGTATCTTTGCCAACCAGTGACTCAACTAATGGTACCATCACATAACTAAATGTAATATCTAACCCCGCACTTATCTGACGATGCCTTTCATAAGCCAAGCTGTCCCACTCACTAGCCAATTCTTGAGAAGATATATTCTTAATATGGGAGAAGTTCGAAATCATATCTGGTTTCCATTCTTTTTTTGGGAGGCATTTTTAGCAATCTGAACAAGTTCATTAGCCAAATTAAATGCCGGATGAGAACCTGTGTCAAACTCCTCAATTATATGCTTGTCTGCTCTGGCTCTACCGATAGCGACTTTGCTTCCATCTCTGCCGTAGAAGGCAATGGTGAAGCGTGCACTTGGGTCACTGAGCAATTCCATACCGTACACATAGATTTCCCCGCCTTTTTCTTCTAACTCCTTTGAGAAAGAGGTATGAGTCGGCAGACAGATAATTAGTTCACCACTTTGTGCTTTTTTTAAAAGAAGATCTTTTGAACTGTCATCATTGGCCCAACTCATATCGCGAGTCCAGATTGCTACTCGTCCGCCATATGCTATCCAGTTAAGCATGTATTTTTTTATTGAAGTAGAGTCTGATTGTTTAAATATACGTTTGCCATCCAAAGTGGAAATCTCATAGAATACCAGAAAGGCATATAGCAAAAATATGATGAGTCCCACTATAGATATAATTGATGCCGTGGAAGGTGTTATATTATTTTGATCCACTAGGGGATAAAGTGTGGCTACCAATGCTATCACACTCAAAAGAATAAGAATTAGCTTTGCAGTAAGCGCCTTAACATCCCTAGAAAATTTCGGGCGGGGCCATAACTCTTTATCTGACATTTTCATCCTTAAAGTGTTTGTTCGTTTTTGAGATTTGACATGTTCAACTTTACTGCCCCCTGTTCAATGAGTCTACAGTAAACTGTGAATTCTTATCATAAAAAATTTACTGTAATGATCTATGCGACCCTGAATAATACAACCCGAACTTTATAAACTAGGAACAAGCGGTGAAATCAATTACGAACTTTTTCTCCTTGCTTATAGCGTCTTCAAGATATGCATTGGGCTGTGTGTCCAGTCGTAGAGCTGGCCGCCTTAGGCCAAACCGTAAGGTAGGACATTCGCTGCATTTACGAATACAGCTGCCCGAAAAAAGAAAGTGATTAGATTGATTTTTCTCATGATGATTAACGGTGTTCACCTGAGGGTGATGAGTAGTGAAGAGTCACAGGCTAACTGATCACCAGTTAACATATTGATATTTATATCATAAATAACAAAAGTGAACAGGGTGAACACTTTTCTATAAAATCATTTTTCTTTTGTATCAGTTCAATCTTTTACTCAGAAGAATGATCTCACCTAGATTACTTGTGTATAAGAATGTGTATAGGAGTAATTTTTTCTTTATAATAATCACAATAAAAACATGAGGTTAAGCTGTTTTTATCACTCCTGTGATCTTCCGCCAACCAGCATCTTCCAAACTTGTTCCCTGCTCATCCGATAACATCCATAAAACCTTTATTTACAGGGTTAATGCGATTGTCCTTGTCTTTTAAGGCCTGCCTGAATATGCGTTTTGAATGGGAATATATCGTTATTGCGTTCAGCGTTCTGCTTAAAGAGTCAGATGAATTTAATGAAAATCAGAAATAAATCCATGAGCAAATATTTGAAAAAAAGTGAATGACTATTCAATTAATAAAAACATTTCTGACCGTGCAAAATTCAGGTTAGTTGATACAATTACCTGAAATTATGAAAAGGAACAGTGATGAAATTAGGGTTTGCCTGCAAGTACCTTAACGCGGATTTAAAGCAGCCATGGCCCTTTAAGTCGCCAACCCGAAAGCGATTTCTCAACCTTGATGAGACAAAGCAGGGGCAATTGCTGTTTGAGTGTGCCACACACAACCTTGCCCAGCTGTCGCACATTTTTGATGAGCTGGCGCAACTGCCCGAGGCATTAAGAATGATGAGAATAGGTAGCGATTTGCTCCCCCTGTTTACCGTTCCTGAAGCCGGCATCCATTATCAGCGTCTGTTACTCCAACTTAAACCGCTTTTCTCGGCGTGCGGTGAACGCGCGCGCACCAGCGGCATACGTCTTTCATTTCATCCCGGGCAATACACTGTGCTTGCATCCGAAACACCGGAGGTAGTTGACCGCTCGCTGGCAGACATCGAATACCATGTTTTATGCGCCAGGCTACTCGGTTACGGGAAAAATTTTCAGGATTTTAAAATTAATATACATATGAACGGACGGGGAGGATTTGAAGGATTCAGATCCGCTTTTCAGCGACTGAGCCCTGAAGCTAAGCTGATGCTTACCGTTGAAAACGATGAAGTCTCTTGCTCATTGGATGATGTGTTGCAGGCCAGAAAGTTGTGTCCGATTGTACTGGATATTCACCATCACTGGGTAAAAGAAAACCAGTTCATAAAACCAGATGATGAGCGTATTGCTTTAATTAAAGAATCCTGGCGGGGAGTGAGACCCATTTTACATTACTCAGTGTCACAGGAGGGATTAATTCCTGAGCGCGGATTTCCCGATCAGGAATCGCTGCAATTGTCCAAAATGAAACTGCGGGCACATTCAAACTATTATTTTAATGAGGATCTAAACGAGTGGGCTCTGTCATTTAAGGATTTCGATATTATATGTGAAGTAAAAATGAAAAACATTGCGCGGGAAAGCCTCTTTAAATATCAGTAGGGATGTGGAGCAGCAACCTCCCGCACCTGCATAACAGTACCGGATAAGCTGAGCCGGCGGCCACGGGAAGGTTCAGAAGCCTCACTTTTAATCCTGCATTCCCTGATCTGGCGGCCCGATGAGGTCGGTATCCCCTCATTCCTGGCCAGATAATAAGATTCATACACGCACCCTTGCACATTGCTTTCAGCCAGTGCGCAGGGTATTCAGCGCCACAGACCATAAATCCTTGCCGCACCGGGAGCAGAGGTGAATACCCTTCACATCAAGTTCTTCAACACTGCCGCAATGATTGCAGGCATAGGTGCCGGCAGCCTGAATTTCCGGGAAACTCGGGCGATGCTCAGGTGGCAGGACCGACAGGCCGGGTCTGACAAATTCATTATCAAAACAATAGATGCTGAGCTGCCCGTCAACCTCCACAAGGGCCAGACGTATCTGGCCCAAATGCTCTATGTTTTTCAGACGCAGTTCCATCAAAAATTCGTTCGGAGAAATATTGAGCCGGTCCAGATTTTCCACCACGTAGCGCCCGTCAGACACCAGCGTGATTACCTCGCCTTCAACCAGGCGGGCCACAGCAGTGAAGCGGGACATGGACCATGTAGTGGCACGGTAAAGGATGAGAAGTACAATGAAGACCATAATCACAGGCAGCACGGGCACATCATCATAGAAGGTCACGTCACCTGAAGCCGATCCCAGCGTAAGAATAATGACCACTTCAAAAAGGGAGAGCTGCTGGACGCCACGCCGGCCAGATATTTTCAGAAAGATAAAAACCACCACATAAGCAATACATACGCGTAACGCCACTTCACCCAGGAACGTCAGGGGAAGATCGTTCAGTAAAAATTTCTGCCAGTCAGTGTGATTCATTCTATTTTCTCGGGAATATCAGGATCTGAATATTATAATACCCAAATCATTATTAAGGTTCTGAGTGACAAGACCTGTGATTTCACCCCTGCGTCTGAGCATGCCGGCCGGCCATGGCACTCTTTGCCGCCGCACGGAGCCTGACGTCCGAAGAGGCATCCGGGCGTGAACACCATCGGTGGTACAGCAGACCGTCTGCGAGCTGTTTTTTTCACTATAAGGTGAGCGTCGGTTTCCGTGGCCATGAGCGGGGGCTTAACGAAAAACTGGCCAGGCGGGAACAGACAAAATTATTTGATGCCAGTCACTATTATATTTTTCAGCTGCTCAGATTTGTAAGGAAGTGAGCGCAAAATTAAATTAATCTCAAAATAAAAAATCGCCCACAGAAAGATAGTAGTTTTATGTGAACGAAAAAAACCTCTTCCATACCGGAAGAGGTTTTTTATCATGCTGGTAAACTGTTAACACTCACTCATTAACTATTCATGCAGTCCTCACACAGACTAAATTCTGGCACCCGCTGCTGTGCAATTCCGCTGGCCTGAAAATCCGTATATATACTGCCAAGAAATACTCTGAATTTTGCTGCAGTAACCTGTTCACAACCTTTTTTATGTAAAACCCAAGCGTTTAAACTACTTACTAAGTAGTAATATCTGGCTGTATTCATTAAAACCTCATTCAGTAAGTGATCAATAATCACACAATAAAAATTAAGGTTTCTTGATATATATCAATGAAAACGCAACTATTTTCACGATTAGGAATTCACCGGGTTGCAAACGCATAAAAAGCATAGGTATTTTTTTTGCAAAAATATGACGTTAATTTCCAGTCCTGACGGCATCTGGTTTAAAGCGGTCGGTTTAAACCGAAGTGAGCAGGGGCTTCGCTAACTGAGGGATAAAAGACTTCATTGGGAGGTAACGTGTTTTAAACAGGAGGGAGAATCCAATAAGGCTAACGATGTACAATAAAAAATCCCGGCCGCCAGGGCCGGGAAAAGAACATATCTACACTCATAATACATACGCATAACCATCACATATCTACACTCATAATACATACGCATAACCATCACATATGTAGATTATTTAGCCTACAGCGCACGGGTGGCTATGGCTCCAGGGATATTCTTAGAGGTCATAAGTTCGGAGGTTTCTGAGGCATGGTATTTTTGAGTTTGATTAATCTCTGGAAAAAAATTTCAGTAAGCGAATAGGGTTTATTCTTCGTCACTGTTCAATTTTTTTTGTTGGATTGTCTTACCGGCAGCACAATTTCCTGTAATGAGCTGGGCTCGCCCTGAACCCATGAGGGCTATGAGGTCCGGACGGGGGAGATGTTAACAGGGGCTGTAATGAATCCGAGAATCGCATGAACTGTCATGATGCGCTTACTCTTCCTGTTTCAGGGGCATCGTCAGTCGGACATGCCTTTCCAACAACGTCAGCCAGAAACTCCATCACCCTAACAGCGGAGGGATCGCGTCGGTACTCGGGATAGGCAACCAGCCACATACTTCTGCCTGGGGGAGGAGAATCTACAGCCAGTTTTATCAGAGAGCTGTCATTGTCCCCCATGAAACAGGGTAACGTCACCACGCCAAGCCCACTCCTGGCGGCCTGCTGCTGGGCCATCAGGTCGCTGGCCCTGAATATAATCCGCCGTCCGTTCAGCAGGGACTCCAGCCATTTCTGCTGCGTCACATAATCCAGCGACGTTTCATAGCCAATGAATAACCAACTTGCGGGGGGCCTGTCCTGCCAGGAAGGCGAAGCATACAGGCCGAAACGCATCGTCCCGATCCGGCGTGTTAACAGGTCGGGGTCTTCCGGTCTTGTCAGACGTACCGCGATATCCGCCTCGCCTTTGTTCAGTTGAACATGATGGGATGCTCCTGATAAGGAGAGCGAAATAGTCGGATGAGTTTGCGTAAAGTCGGCCACGGCCGGCGCAATCAGCAGTGCAGCGACAGCCGGGGATGCGCTAACCCTGATAACAGCAGCAGGCGCGGCAGATAGCGACGTAGCCTGTATTTTAACCCGGTCGGCCACCCGGTTCATTTCTTCAGCGACAGAGGCAATGACTTTGCCCTGTTCTGTCAGCGCGGTACGCCTGGGCAAACGTTCCGTCAGACGAAGTCCGAGCGACCTTTCGAGGGCGGCGATGCGGCGGCTGACGGTGGCATGATCGACGTGAAGCTCTTTTGCCGCAGCGGACATAGAACCCCTGCGAGCGAGCGCAAGAAAGTAATGTAAATCCTGCCAGTCCATTCACCTTCTCCTTGTGCGTTTTTACACATATATGGGTCTTTTATACCCGTATTTTTCCTGAGATAAACGACTTTATAATTTTCTCACTTAAACAGTGAGGACAGACTATGTCAGTAGCCATCGTAATCAGTCAGCCGGGCGGTCCCGAGGTCCTGAAAGCAATTGAAATCACCCTGAGTGAACCGGGCCCCGATGAAGTTCAGATCCAACATGAGGTAATAGGCGTCAACTTTGTGGATATTTACTTTCGTTCAGGGCTGTACCCTCAGTCATCCTCTCCGGCCGTGCCCGGGTTTGAGGGCGGCGGGAGAGTGATCGCCGTCGGGGAGAACGTTCGCGCATTTACCCGAGGCGATCGGGTTGCCTATACCGGGAATCCGATGGGGGCTTATACCGAGCTCAGAAATATTCCCGCCAGCCGGCTGATAAAAATACCCGAGGGGATAACTATTCGCACCGCCGGAAGCACGATGCTGAGAGGTCTCACCGCCCACATGTTGCTTCATAAGGTACGCAACGTTAAAGCAGGAGACTGGCTGCTGGTGCATTCCGCTGCGGGCGGCCTGGGGCAGATTGTCACCCGCTGGGCAACCCTGAAAGGTGCCCGGGTGATTGGTACCACGGGGTCAATGGAAAAAATGAAAATTGCACAAGCAGCAGGTGCCGCTGAAGTGCTTCTTCACACCGATCCGGCATGGGCTGAAAGCGTACGCGAGATTGCGGATGGGCGCGGGGTGCATCTTGCCATTGATGGCATTGGAGGCGCCATGCTCGCTGCAACGCTCGGCGTGGTTCGCCCTTTTGGCACAGTGGCAAGTCTGGGGCAGGCCGCAGGACCTGTACCACCGGTGCGTGTAGAGGAACTTGGCTTTGCCCGCTCTATCGCTCTGATGCGGCCAAGTTCAATGGCCTATGCTGACGACGCGGAACTTTACAGGCAGGGGGCCAGCGACCTGATGGCGGCTCTTCAGAATGGGCTGGAAAATCCAATCGGAGCGGAATACAGCCTGATGGAGGCGGCACAAGCCCACGCTGACCTCGAGGCCGGACGTACAACGGGAAGCGTGATACTGACGGTTTAGCCCCCTTTTATCTACAGAGCCATAATGTAAATAAGCTATTGAATATTATGAATATAAAAGCCTGGATTGTCACTGTCTGGGCTTTTACTCCTTGTCCGGCACTGAACTGGAAAAAAATTCCCGTCAGCATGGTAACTGGAATTTTTATTTCATTACCGCTTGCGTTTAGCACCCGGTGAAGCGTAGTATGCATCTATCGGTTTGTTATACAGACCTTATGAAAGCAGTTTTAGTAAAGCAGTCCTCAGTTCAGGCGTTATCCCAAGATACCCTTCCTCGTGAGTCTCCTCCTAAATGCACCATAAGTTCATCTCTGCAAAACAGACCACGTTCGCCACTCATGTGGCCAAAAAAAATAAAGGAAGTATCTATGTCTGATTCAATGACTGGTTTAGTAAAATGGTTTAACGCTGATAAAGGTTTTGGCTTTATTTCTCCACAGGATGGCAGCAAGGATGTGTTCGTACACTTCTCCGCCATTCAGAGCAATGATTTCAAAACCCTGGATGAAGGTCAGACAGTGCAATTCTCCGTGGAGAATGGTGCCAAAGGCCCGTCAGCGGTAAATGTCATACCGATGTAATTCGGTCCGTGACCGGAGTTTAAAACAGCGATGACGGCAACAGCCTGAGCAGTTAAGCTTCAGTTAACGTAGAAAAACCCGCCTTGTGCGGGTTTTTTTATGCCCGTTTCACGCCGGTCCCGCTCGTCTTGAGGGGGAGGGAATGACGTAACGACAGAGCCCAAAAAATTTTTTTTTGAGAGTCTTGAAAATCCGACAGCAGATTATATAAATAGTCATGACCGGGGCTCGCCCCGCTTCGATGAACTTTTGGATGAACCCTTATTCAGAGGATTATCATTATGAATCTACGCAATTTTCCCGTTTCTCCTTTCTTCAGTGACGCGATACTGTCTGACCGCTTTAACCGTATGGACAGACTGTTCAGCCAGCTGACCGGCGATGCCAGCGCAGCGTCTATTCCCGCCTATGATTTGCAGCAGCTCGACGGCGAGCACTATGCCCTGACCGTCAGCGTACCGGGCTGGACGCAATCTGAACTCGAGATTGAAGTGACAGGAGGCCAGCTGACGGTCGCCGGACGCAAAGCCGGTAACAACAAGGCTGACGCTGATGCTGAAAAAGAGGCTGGCCCATCCTGGCTTCACCGGGGAATACATCAGGCTGACTTCCGTCTGAGCTTTACCGTTCCTGAGCATGTGAAGGTGACCGGGGCAAGGCTTGAAAATGGCCTGTTGCGGGTGGCGCTTGAGCAGGAAGTACCGGAAAGTGCAAAACCCCGCCGTATCCCGATTGAACAGGGCGATACGCAACTTCTGTCCCATCAGGCGTAATTCCGTTAACCACGTTATCCTGGGGTGTTCTGCCCCAGGATAACGTGCAACTGGAATTTGCTGCGGGAGGTTTATCGTGAATATGTTCACCAATCCCTCAGAACCCACCAATGAGCCAACCACATCCAGCGAAAGCATCCGGCGCTTCAGCACGGACAGGAGGACCATATGATCAACATGATCATAGTGAACACATCTTTCATTGCCACCGTACTGGTAATGGCGTTCGAGCTGATGCGCAATATTCATAAATGAGGGTGTTTTTAGCCCTTAACGCCCCGGTCATTTTCTTTAACGAATGCTTTCTTCTGCAGCGATGCATTAATTTCATCGCGCAATTGTTTTACTTTTTCCAGATAAGTGCCAGAATGAATTAGAGACATAAGTAGCACGCTATTATAAAGTGCGCGATGTATCTGGATGCAAGAGTTTCTTATTTGTAATGCCAACACCGGGGAATACCCACTACCGTTTCTACGTTCATATGTTGCAAGCCAAGAGGTCAGATGTTTTGTCATAAACGCCGGGCGGGATGCTGTTAAAAAAATTCCCGCTCCGGCTTTGACAAACACGCAGTCAGCGTCAACACTCCTCTGCGTTACATTTTTCAAAATCAGTACCAACTAAAAGAATAAGAATCCGTCATTTCCCCCTGCGATTCTCGCAAGCGACACCCCCTCACCACCCGACACTAGTAAACTTGAGTAATTGTTGATTTTGTAACTATAAATAGTGAAATTAACACTCTCCCTGCCGATAACCCTGTGGCCTCACTGGCAATCACATGGACAACACGACAGGGGAATTCGAGTTTTATGAAAAAATCACGTGTTTTTTTGGAAAATATCAGAGTCGGCAGGAAGCTCATGTTGGGATTTGGGCTGGTGCTGATCCTCAGCATTGCTGTAGCGGCCTGTGGTATTAAAAACCTGCGGGATATTGCGGAGCGTGCGGACAAACTCAGCCAGCTGAAGAACATTAATGACCAGTTCTCTCAGGCCAAAGATGCCCGCCAGCAGTACGTAAAAACCCATGATGAAAAATTTATCGCGGCGAATGAAGAGCGGTTGCGGGCGGTAGAAACCAACATTGACCAACTCAAAACCCGGCACTGGAATGCCGAACAGAGTCAGTTGATTGCGTCACTTCCGGGCGCCATGAGCGTCTACCGTGAGCATCGTGCAGAGACGGTAAGCGAAGTGCATTCCCGTCAAATTATCCTGCAGGCACTGAGGCTTACCGGTGAAACCGCCGACGCTGAGGCGATGGCGCAAAAATACAGCGCCTCGCCGGACGGTACGGCCGCCGCATTGAACGACGTTGCTAAACACCTTGCCGGTGTCAGCGTCCGTGTTCGGCTGATGGAGCTGGATAACAGCGCTGAGAATCGTCAGGCATTAACTGGCTTTTTAGCTGAAACGATTCAACTTATTGAGCAGGCCAGGCCCCGCCTCAGCCCTGAGGACGGCAATGCCATAGAAAAACTGGCGGTGCTGCTGGCCGCCAGACGCGACAGCGTGCAGGAATATAACACGTCGGCGCTGGCGGAAGAGGAGGCGACCCGGCAGCTTGGCGCGGCGGGGGCGCAACTGACCACCACCAGTAATCAGCTGTTCAGCCAGCAACTGAGTGCCACCCATGAAGATATCGCCAGTGCTATTCTGTGGATGTTGATGATCCTTACCGCTGCGGTCATCGCCAGCATTGTCATTGCGGTGATTATTTCCCGGCAGATCACCCGTCCGCTCGCCGCCACGCTGCAGATCGCACGACAGATTGCGCAGGGTGATTTGAGCGTGCGTCTGGAGACCTCGCGTCGGGATGAACTGGGCGAGCTGATGAAAGCGGTTGGCGGCATCAGCAACGATCTGCGCAGCATCATTGGCGATATTCGCAGCGGTGTTATCCAGGTCAGCCAGGCGTCCGCAGAGATTGCGACAGGGAACAACGATCTTTCGGCCCGAACGGAAGAGCAGGCGGCCGCGCTGGAGCAAACGGCGGCCAGCATGGAGCAGCTGACGGCCACCGTGAAGCAGAATGTGGAGAATATTCACCACTCAAGCGAGCTGGCACGCGCCACTTCCGAGACGGCAAACAAAGGTGGCGTGTTGGTTAAAAGCGTGGTGGACACCATGAATCAGATCAGCGCCAGTTCCAGTAAAATTGCCGATATCACCACCGTGATCAACAGTATTGCCTTCCAGACCAACATCCTGGCGTTGAACGCGGCGGTGGAAGCTGCCCGCGCGGGCGAACAGGGCCGCGGCTTTGCGGTGGTCGCCAGCGAGGTGCGGAACCTTGCCCAGCGCAGTGCGCAGGCGGCAAAGGAGATTGAAACCTTGATTGCTGAATCCGTCGCGCGCATTGGCAGCGGCTCGCAACTGGTCGGCAAGGCGGGCGAAACGATGAATGAGATTGTGAACTCTGTCGGCAATGTCACCAGCATACTGGTCGAGATTGCTCAGGCGTCCGACGAGCAGAACCGCGGAATTTCTCAGGTTGGCGTGGCTATCGTGCAGATGGACAGCGTCACCCAGCAGAATGCGGCGCTGGTTCAGGAGTCGTCGGCGGCTGCCAGCGCGATGCGCGACCAGGCATCGATGCTGGAAGCGTCGATTGCACGGTTTGTGGTGCAGTAAGGCGGCTGCGCGGGCAGGATGCTCAGCGCATTAACGTGTCAGTAAAAAAGGCCGGCAAGCCGGCCTTCATCGCAACAAAACCCACTACTTTTCTGGCATCTGCGCGGGCATGTTTATCAACGCCCGGTTTTTCGCCACATCATCGGCCGTTACGGCCGGCGCGGCATTGCCCCAGCTGTTCCGCAGATAGGTTGCGGCAGCCGCGACCTGTTCATCAGACAGTTTCCAGGCAAACGACGGCATCGCACCGCTGGTTGGGTTGGACTGCGTCACCGCACCCCTGCCACCCTGCAGGATAGTGGTAATAATCGACGACGCATCGTCCGCCATCAGCCCCGGATTGTTCGCAAGGCCGGCCGCAAGCTGCGGGATACCCTTGCCATCACTGTTATGACAGGCGCTGCAGTTGGCGGAATAGACGTTGGCTCCCATTTTCATCTGCGCCGAATCGGCCGCCAGCGGTTGTGGGGCTTTGGTCCCCGAGTCCGGCTGCGATTTCAGGTAGACCGCAATCGCGCGTAGATCCGCATCGGTCAGATGCTGGGTCGAGTTGGTCACCGCTTCCGCCATCGGCCCGGACGCCACCGCCACATGGTTACTGCCGGTTTTCAGGTAGTCGACGAGTTGCTGGTCGCTCCAGCTGCCGACGCCGGTATAGCGGTTCGGGGTGATATCCGGCGCATGCCATTCCGCCAGGTTACTGCCCTGCAGATAGGCTCCGGTATCGCCACCCAGCAGATTTTTCGGCGTATGGCAGGCGCTACAGTGCTCCAGACCTTCCACCAGATAGGCACCGCGATTCCATTCGGTGGATTTGGATGTGTCCGGCTCGTATCCGCTGTTTTTAAAGAACAACAGGTTCCAGCCCATCATCGCCAGACGGATATTGTACGGGAAGCCGAGGTGGGTCTCCGGAGCGTGATAATTCACCGGCTTCACCGAGCGCATATACATCCACAGGTCGTGCATGTCCTTGTCGCTGGTTTTCACGTAGGCGTTATACGGCATCGCCGGATAGAGGTTTTCGCCGTCTTTGCCCTTGCCGTGACGCACCGCGCGATAGAAATCACGCTCGGTCCAGCTGCCAATTCCGGTTTCCGTATCAGGCGTAATATTGCTGGCAACGATGCCGCCAAACGGCGTGCTGATCGAATAGCCGCCGGCAAAGGCATCTTTGCTCTCCGGCGCGGTATGGCAGGCCACACAGTCGCCGGCGATGGCAATGTACTTCCCGCGCGCCACGGCGGCAGCATCCTCCGCTCCCGGCGGCTGGCTGGTGAGGAGGGTGTTATCCGCAACGTCATCCGCGCGGGTAGTGCCATTTTGCCACAGCAACCCCGCGGCCACGGCGACGGCAATCAGCGCCACGCCGCCCAAAATTTTGGTCTTTTTCATGTCACACCTTCACCAGTGGGCCGGGGTTTTTCACGTATTGCTCAATAATGGCTTTTGCCGTCCACAGGCTGAGTGCGCCGATGGTGCCGGTTGGGTTGTAGCCGGCATTATTGGGGAACGATGAAGCGCCAAGGACAAACAGGTTATGCATGTCCCAGCTTTGCTGATAGCGGTTGAGCACGCTGGTCTGTGGGTCGGTCCCCATCACGGCGCCGCCGATGGTGTGGTCACTGGCAAAGTTATACGGCGAATAGTGGCCCGAGGCGGAGTTGGTGCCGTTGACGATTTTGGCGCCCATTGCCTTGCCGATTTCCACGCTTTTCTCTTCGATAAACTTCGCCGCAAGACGGTCGTTTTCGTTGTAATCGAAGGTTACGCGCAGCAGCGGATTGCCGTTGTCATCTTTGTATTCCGGGTCCAGGTCGAGGTAGTAATCCTCATGGGAATAGCTGGTGCCCTGGCCGAAGATAAAGGTGCCGTTCTGGAACGCATGGGTATAGGCTTTTTTCCACTCTTTGCCCCAGCGCGGCGTGCCTGGCGGCAGCGCATCGGCATTGCCAATCGGACGCGCACCGCGCGCCACCACCAGAATGCCGGCTCCGCCGATAAAGCCGAGGTTGGTGTGATCGAAGTTATCGCCGTTGAAGTCGTCCACCTGCTGCGAAAGCGCGCCGGCACCGATAAACTGGTTGAGGTTTTCGTCTTCAAAGAACAGGGTGGCACCGGCCACGGTCTGGAAGCTGTAGGCGCGGCCGACCACGCCTTTTTTGCTGACCGGATCGTAAGGCACGCCGATTTTGGAAAGCAGCAGCAGACGCACGTTCTGCATCTGGAATGCCGAAAGGATCACGATATCCGCAGGCTGGAACCACGCTTTTTTATTGCGATCCAGATAGGTCACGCCGGTGGCGGTCTTGCCGTCGTCGGCTTTATTGACCTTCACCACGGCGGAATCGGTCAACACCGTGAAGTTCTCACGCTGCATCAGCGCCGGGATCACGCAGGCGTTCGGGCTGGATTTGGAGAAGTTACCGCAGCCGTAATACAGGCAGTAACCGCAGTAGGTACACGGCCCCATACGCACGCCAAGCGGGTTGACGTAGGCGCGGGACGCCTGGCCCGCCGGGACCATAAACGGGTGCTGACCGAGGGATTTTGCCGCATCGCGGAACAGATCGGTCAGACGCATGCCTTCCAGCGGCGGCAGCGGATATTCACTGCTGCGGTTGCCTTCAAACGGGTTGCCGTCCGGGATCACTTCGCCATTCAGTTTGCCCGCTTTGCCCGATACGCCGGCGATTTTTTCGAAGCGATCGTAAAACGGTTCCAGTTCGTCATAGGTCACGCCCCAGTCCTGCAGGATCAGCCCTTTGGCGATCTGCTTTTTGCCGTAGCGCTCAACGGTCTGGGTGTACGGCTGCAAATCGAACGGGGTGAAACGCCACGCCATGCCGGCCCAGTGGGTACCGGATCCGCCGACGTTATAACCCAGCTCATTCAGGTTCCAGTCGCGGCTGGGTAGCGCCTGTTGGGTGATGTTATTGCGGAAGGTGGTGGTTTCCACTGCGGGCGGCAGCAGCATACTGCGGCGGGTATCCCAGCGCAGTTCATCGGTATCTATCGACGGTGGAAAATCCGTGGCGGTTTCAAACCACGGACCGCGCTCAACGGCAACAACATTCAGGCCGGCACGGGTTAACTCTTCGGCAATCAAAGAGCCACACCATCCCAGGCCGACGATGACGACATCAGCTTTTGGACGCACGTTATTCATAAGACTTTGCTCTCTACATAAATATAACAGCCAGTATTTACAGGGTGTTATCAATCAGACTGGTGGGGATGATATTCAGCTTCTGCCCTTTTTTACTCAGCAGATCGCGGAAGTCATAACGTGCTCCAGGGAAGCCCAGCATTTTCCAGCTGGTCATCTCTTTATTTCCACCGTATATCGGGTCGGAGAGAAAACCTTCACGGACGTTTTGCAGCAGCAGCTCGAAAAAGACTTTGGTATCCACGTCGGCACCTAAATCGAATTTACCGGCTTCCATCGCATGCAGGATCTGCTCACGGCGAGGCTCATCCAGTTCGATAAACGTTTTGCCGTAGGCTTTGCGGGTAGCCTGATCCAGCGCGGTCAGGCCCTGGCGGTAACGCTCCGCAGGCGTCAGCAACGACTGCTGGCCCTGCTCAGGTGTGCCTTTCACAAAGCGTCCGAGGCGGTAGACGGCAACGGCCTTGCCATAATCGCCCGCCAGCTGACGGTCGATAAAGGTGGCACAGCCCGCGTCTTTGCCACTGAGGCTGGATTCATCCGCCGGGATAAAGTGCTCAGCAATGATGCCCACGGTGTCAGACTCATGTTGGGTCAGAAACTGTAAGCCGCCGGTGCGTGGCGGAGTGGGAGGGGTATTTACTTTTCCTGGTTGCCAGGGCTGGCCACCGGTGACGACTTCAGCCTGAGCGCCAGGCAATGACGTCGCCACACCCAATGCTGCCATTGAGGTGAGAAACTCTCTGCGTTTCATAGATTCCCTGCCGGTTAATTGATCACATTGCGGAATTATTATTTTAATTTTGGAATAGAAATTCGTGATATTTAGATAATTTTAAATATCAAATCAGAGATATTTACTTCACATGTAAATAAAGTGTTTAATAAAGCATTAACAAACTTGGGGGATAATAATTCGTAGTGTGATCGCGACCAAGATTTTCGTTGATGGTTTTACATCATTGCCTCCGGCCTGCTGCTTTTTTGCGCCGGACAAAAAGGTGTCCTGCCTGCAATCGCTCGAATTGTGACGCGTCGGCAAAGAATTTCATCCAACCTATCGCCCTGTTTTTCGCTGTGATGCAGAAAGTGAACGCGGCATGTTTTCGTCAGGATTTTTACCGGGTTTCCGGGAGTAAAAATGAAAAAGTTAACCCTGCAAATGCTGGCGAAAATGGCTGGTGTGGGCGTGGCCACGGTAGACCGGGTACTCAACGATCGCGGCGGCGTTTCTCCCGAGACGGTGCGAAAAGTGCTGCACGCCGCGCGAGAAGCGGGGCTGAAGCGCTATCTGCCGGAAGAGCATAAGCAGCCGTGGCAAATCGAAGCGTTTCTCAGCAGCAATCCCTCGTCGTTTTTTCAGCGGCTGAATAACGATCTGAGTGCCGTCGCCAACCATTTGGGTTATCAGCGCTTAACGCTGCATCGCACCTTTATCCCGGAATCGCAGCCAGAAATTCTGGCGCAACGCATTATCGCCAGCAGTGAGAAACGCGACGGCCTGATCGTGTTTGGTCATGACTATCCCATGATCCACGACGCGCTGGCGCACTGTCATGCCAACGGCATTCCGGTGGTGACCTTCGTGACGGATATTCCGGATGCGCAACGCCTTTGCCACGTCGGCATTAATCAGTATCAGGCAGGCCGCACCGCAGGACTGCTGATGAGCAAAACGATCAATACCACTGGCGATGTGATTATGGTCAGCGGGCGCATCGACTATCGCGCCCACCGCCAGCGCATTGAAGGGTTTCGCGATGCGATGGCTGCCCACGCGCCGCAGGTGAAACTGCGGGAAGCGCTGGCCGGACAGGATCAGCGAGACACCATCCGCTCGCTGCTGGATTCGACGCTCTCACTGTCAAATGACGTGGCCGGGGTTTACAACACCGGCGTGGGCAATACCGAAGTGCGGGATATCCTGCAAAAGCACCAGCGGCTGGGCGTATGCGCCTTTATCACCCATGAGCTGTACAGCATCACCAAAGCCATGCTGCAGGAGGATGCGGTGGATTTCACCCTCGACCAGAATGCCCATCAGCATGCGCGCCTTTCGATCGAGCTGCTGTTGAGTCATCTGGAAACCGGGTATCAGCCTGCGCTGTATGAGGACGGGAAGGTCGATTTGAAGATTGTGACGTGTGAGAATTTGGGTTGAAGGTGGGGTGATCATTTCCGGGTTTTAGTGAGGGAGTACAATCTGCAATGTGTCATAAGTGGGCATCAAATTTTGGACCCATCCAGACTGTCAATAGGGATTAAAAGTGGTTATGCCCGGCGGAGCAGAAATGAGAACGTTGAAGCTCTGCACGGGAGAGGTGGAGATAGTGGTTGATGACTATGATCGGGCAATTGAGTTTTATCCGAAAGAGCTGGGCTTTACCCTCGTTAAGCACATAAAATCAATGTCATCCCCTGACTACAATGAAATTATTAGCATTATTGAGGGTGTTGAATGAAAACCATTATGAAGTTAATTGCTGTTATGTTTTTTGACTGGATTTTATTGGCTGTATTTTTATTTCTTTCAACCATTTATTTCATTTTTATCCCTGAACATTGGGGGAAGTTGGTACTCATTACTCTTGTTTTTATTGGATGGTTTGGTGGTGGAATGTTAGAAAATTTGATGAGCCCTAAACGAAAGTTAACAAAGTCAAAAAGATAAAATAGTTATTATTTCCCTCCTGTCATAACCTGAATCATGCCAAATAACGTCACCCAAATTTGCCCCTAAAGCGGTGAGATAGCCTCAACTTCATGCTGGAATACATAGGGATCGGAAAGCAATTCGAACACCTCGTCATCTGGGTATGTCACTGCCACATGATAATTTTCACCCGCAAAGGCTTTCACCGAGCTAAGGTCCTGCCAGTAGGTGGCAAGGAAAAAATGCTCCCAACCGGTCTGCGTTTCTCTTCGCACGAATGCGCCCTTATTTCCCTCGACACTCCTTGAATGCTCCACGCCTGTTTTATCGAGATGCTTAGCAAAGCCCTCTGTATGTTTAAGTGGAACGCAACCGTGCCATGTCCGGACAATCATTAACTTTCTCCTTTTAGTGATTATGATCCCGAAGAAAAACCGTTACCACGTCTTTGGGGGGAATGCCTCCGCACTCGGAAATGAGCCATCCGACAGCGCCGCGATGATAGGTCCCATGGAAAAGCACGTGGTTGATCATGTCGAGTGACTTCATTTCACCTTCACCGCCATCGACAAACTGGAATCTGATAACTTCAGCCAAATCGGCACCTTGCACGGCGCTCACGCGCTCGATATACCACTCGGTACATTCGCGCATATTCACTCGCAATTCTTCAACTGATGGCGTTTCTGGCGTGTTGAGGGCGGTATATCCGTGTTGTTGGCTGGTCATGTTAGCCTGGAAAATTCTGTCTACTACGTAGATGTGATTCATCAACCTCAGCATCAGGTGATGCTTCTCGGGATGGATTGAATCATCGGTTTCCTGTATCGACTGGAGGGTAGCTGTATCCGCCCACAGTTTATATTTTAGTAGCGTAATTAACGTGTCCTTATCCATTACCTTGCCCTTCATTTCCTGTGAAGCGATATCATGCCTTCATTGCGTCTTGCAGTGCAACATAACTAAACCAACACGGTCCTGCCTATATATCGTAATCATTGAGTCGCTAAAACTAATGCATATGAAATTGGGCTTGTTCTGCTCTAAGCCCCAACAATACCAAAGTCCTATATTAATAATTGTTCAATAGGCTCAAGGACCCTTGTGGTAACCTGGCTTGAATGTCATGCCAAAAGGAGTCCAGATGCTAACAGTATGGGGTCGCAAGACGTCTTCGAATGTTCAGGCTTTGATGTGGTGCATTGGAGAAATGGAATTGCCGTACGTCAGGCACGACATAGGGGATAAGTATAAAGGGACTGAGACTGATTTTTACTATTCACTTAATCCAAACAGGACTGTTCCGGTTCTGCAGGATGGTACCGCTCCACCCTTATGGGAGACGGGAGCCATTCTTCGCTATCTCGCTAATCGCTATGGTGCTGAAAGCTTCTGGCCTTCGGATGACATACAAAAAGCGAATATAGATAAATGGGCTGAATGGTCAAAAATTAATGTTGCGACAGCATTTAATCTCCCTGTGTTTTGGCGTGTTGTACGTACACCGCAGGAAAACCGAGACGAACAAGCTATAGCTGAAGCGATGGTGAAGTTAGAAAACTACCTCTCAGTTGCAGAAGCGCAGTGCGAAAAACACCGCTTTCTGGCGGGAGATGCTTTTTCTCTGGCCGACATCCAGTTTGGTCACGTGCTATACCGTTATTACGATATAGATGTCGTCCGTAAGTCTTTACCCAGATTACGTGCGTATTATGAAAATATCGCCGTGAGGCCTGCTTTTCAGGAGCATGTCATGGTCTCATATGAAGAGTTGCGCGCTTAACGTTACTCGTTTGACCTAGCAAGTTATGAGCTATAAACGGACGTTGAGATGATACGATTGGCACCTGTTCACTCTCAAAAGGAAATCTGCATGAGTAAGGTGGTACGGAAGAATTATCCTGAACTGGGCGAGGTAAAGGCTCCCTACGTCCACTCTGTTCGGCACAATGACACACTCTATATTTCAGGACTGACTGCATTTGGTACTGCTGCTCAACATTCGGGCATTGCAGGGCAGGCTGAAGAAATATTCGGCCAAATCAGGAAAATCATTAGCGCAGAAGGAACAGATTTTTCAGCGCTGATCAAAGTGACTATTTTCATCACCTCTTTTGAAGAGATCCATGATCTGCGTAAAGTGCTTTACCGGCATTATGGCGATCATTTGCCTGCCAGTTCGCTCGTTGAAGTCAGCCGCCTTTTCTCACCTGACCTTTCAATCGAAATTGAGGCTATTTTTGCTCTTTGATTCATTGCTAAAAGCCGCGCGGTGATTCCTGTTCGGCTCAAGCATGATTATAAAAATCAGCTTTAGAATACAACTGAGCGCTTTCATGTAAAAGGCCAAAAATTTGACCACGGCGCACACACCTTTAAATGAGTCACAGGAAAGCGTCTTTTATAAAACCGGCCTTTATCGATCCAGCCGCACAGGGCGATGCCGTTCTCGTATTCAAGAACCACCATTGTGTGTTTTCGTTTATGGCGCTGAACAATGGTGCCCACTTCTGTCATGTTGATACCTTGTTTGATAGCACCGACCTGACGATAAAATCGTTGCTCCTTCTGAGGTCTTCAATTGCAGGCTGAATTTTTGCGTACACACGCATCCCTTCCAGCAGCATGAAAATACTTACGGCCATTACTCTTGCATCTTCATCCTGCCGAAAGACCTGCTGTGCCTGGCCTTTGGTCAATATGGTCTCTAATTGATTAATTATCTTATTGAATTTATCAGACACCTTGTTTTTGACCTCTTCATCACCCGGCAGGAGTTCACTGGCGGCGGCTATGGTAAAGCAGCCTTTATCTCCTTCAGGAGCAGATGAGAACAGGGCGACAAATTCGAGCGTTTCACGCAATGCATCTTCTGGCGACAAGTCCGTATCACGCTTCATGCCTCTGGATGTTCCTTCATCCATATATTGCTGAAGTGCAGCAAGGTAGATAGCCCGTTTATCCGGATAAAGTTTATAGATGCTGGCGCTTGCCAGGCCTGACGCCTTCATAAGGTCAGACATCGAGGTTGCCCGGTATCCTTTCTGCCAGAAGCACTCCAGCGCAGTGTTAAGAAAGTCCTTTGGATCAAATTCTCTGGGCCTACCAACCGATGCTTTCATAAGGTTCTCCTGTGGGGGGAGCAATGATTGTAGATCGATCAATCTACAATTGGAAGCTTCTGTGAAATTCTTCATTGACGCATCCTGGCTGTCCGTTTTTCTTTAAGGGTGACAAGAGTGGCGGGGGGGCTACAACACTGACGTGGGCAGTACCGAGGTGCGGGATATCAACCCCCTTGGTATAAGGACATGAAGGTTAATTTGAAGATTGTGACTTGTGAGAATTTGGGTTGAGTATGGAAAGGGGGGGCAGTACTGAGTTGCTGAAAAGGCGGCCCCCTGAGAACAATGACTGCCATTTGTTTGCAAATAAAAAACTCATTTTTAACGATTATTTTTTAATTTCAATCTGTTGCCATCCTTTCTTGAACATGCAGTCCTTAACAAGGATAGTGCGCTGAGTTTCATTGACGTCACTTGTTGAATAACTGGTGTCAGTGGACTTATCTTTCTTATTTTTAGACGTATATTTATCGCTCACCACGTTATCGGGCGGTAAATCACGTAGCGCCTGAGCCTGGCAGGCCGTTTCTGCCATCGCCTCCTGCTGCTCATTCGCATCAGCCTTAACCCATTTATATTCCACGCAGCCTGTCAGACAGAGGGGAATAAGCAGTAGCATTAGTAGTCTTTTCATTTATTTTTCAATGATTTCTTTAACGTCTTTCTGGTTCATTTGGTGGGTGACCCCGTCAGCATCTTTATATGAGATAAGTCCGGTGTCGTTATCTTTAACCGGTTTACCGTGCGTGGTGATCATGTGCCCGTCATCGGTTGAAATCACATAACTGCTTGAGCATGCGGTGAGACTCAACGCAGCGGACGCAACCATACAAGCCAGGATAAGTCGTTTTGAAGATGCAGATACTTTCATTTTAAGCTCTCTGGTTTGGTATTTTCGAAATGAATGATAAAGAGGTTGCTGATTATCACGCGCACTCTGTAAACAGATAGTCAATGGCCGGGTAAAGAAACGCGCGGGTATATTTTTCCATGATCTTAATCATTTTTTATAATGCGCTTGCATGGGAAATTTTTTTCCAATTCGGTTAAGCAGGGGAAATGGACATCTGCCTGCAAAGCCCCTCACAGCGCAGTGTTAAGAAAGTCCATAGGATCAAATTGGCTGTCCGTGTTTCTTTAAGGGTGATAAGAGTAGTCTCATTGCTGGGCAGGAGAGTTTTCCTTCAGCAACCTTCATCTCTGGGACGGGTGAAGAGACTCTGAACAATCTAAACGCAGAATGAGGTTTGTTTATGATAAAAAGAACTCTCCGGGCATGTATGCCTGAAACCTGGTGGAGCAGAAATGAGAACTCAGAAGCGATGCATGGGATATGTGGCCATAGTTGTTGATGACTACGATCGGGCAATAGCGTATTACACGGAAAAACTGGGCTTTACGCTCGTTGAGGATACACCGCAGCCAGGAAAACGCTGGGTAGTCGTTACACCAAACCCGGACAGCGACTGTAATCTTCTATTGGCTCGCGCATCAAACGAGAAGCAGGAAAACTTTATCGGCAACCAGTGTGGCGGACGTGTTTTCCTTTTTCTTCAGACTGATGACTTCTGGCGCGACTACACCGCCATGAAAGCTAAGGGGGTGGAATTCTGCCAGGAACCTCGCGAAGAGGAGTACGGTACAGTTGTTGTATTTGAAGACCTGTATGGCAACCGCTGGGATCTTTACCAGAATAAGTAAAGTCAACGCTCTCTGGAGGCTACACCTTTAGAGAGTAGCCTTAAGGATTTCGCCTAACTCTGAGTTCACATGACTCATCTTATATCCGCGCCTGGCCGGATATTTATAAGTATAACTTAGCGGCTGTAATCAATTCCTCTGAGAAATTGAATATATCATCAATATTACTCAAAGGGTGTCTAATTTCTTTCTTGTTATCATCAAACAATCCAATATACATCTGGCTTCTATTTAAATGAAGCCGGCATATTGGTTTTCTGTTGTTATCATCAATGAGTATGCCGAAATAACTTTTAGTATCTCTGAACCCAATTCTCTCCGGTGAGAGAGTCGTTCTGATTATTGACTTAACGATATGGAAACCTTCAATCTCTTCTGCGGTTGTGACAATATCATTATTCTCTTCTGCAGTTGAGATATCATCATTGGTAGTTTTCTCAACATCAGTTTTTGTCTCGACAATTTTTGTACTGTTGAGGGCTGATTTCAGTCTTTCATTAACTTGGTCAGTCATCCATTGTGTCAGCGATTTTTTGGTAAGTGCTGAAAAAAGCTCCCTGACTTTCTGGGTTTGCACACCCTCATATACTCGCGATGCAATTAGCCGTACAAAATCATCATCAGGATTTATAAATTGCGATGAGATTATTTTCTTAATTTGACTGACATACTTTAGTTCACCAGCAGCGTTTACAATTGAATCAACATCAAATGCACTTTTAGTCAGCTTGAAAATCTCAGGGACGACGTTCTCATCAATATAATCTAAATCAAGCTCTAAAAATGGTTTCTCATCCATTTTGTTAGGGGAGTCTAGATCTGTGAAAAACTTATAAACCTGTCCATTGGTTAATATAGATATGCGTGCTGTAGTTACATGGAAATACCTGAAAAGTTGAGATGCATGGTTAATGTTTAATGGTTCGCCAATTTTTTTGCATTCAATAAGGATCTGTATTTCACCATTTTTTATTATTGCGAAGTCTATTTTTTCGCCTTTCTTGGTGCCAACATCACAAATGTATTCAGGTATGACTTCTGTTGGATCAAAAACATCATAACCAAGAACTTTGTTAATAAATGGCATTACGAAGGCACTTTTTGTTGCCTCTTCAGTTTTAATCAATGATGCCTGTTGTTTAATTTTTGCAGAGAGATCGTTAAGCGTGTCCAAAATTTCCATTTTTTCACCAGTTTTTGGTTTCATCGATTAAAAAGACCAGCACCATCTTCTAACACCCTGTTTTAACACTTAAAATTCTATATCTTTCTTTAAAAGCTCATTGAGATGAAGGAAATCTTAAACCTTCATTAATAACGACGTCGTTATGAAGCATCAATATCCTTTAGGGATTATCTCATTGACACTAACAGTATCCGATCAAGGATTTCTAATCAATACCCCGATGAAATATTTCAACACATCCATAACTATCTGAATTAAATGGTTTTAAATGAAATGATCCATGAATTTTAGTTAACTTTTAACTAAATATCGCCTTTTTTTTAAACAACATTCATCTGCCCTATTTTTTAATAAAGTTAAGCTGGACAGAAAATTCTTACACTCTGAGTGCTGAAAAAGCTTATTTCTCATGATTTATGCCGATCGCAGGCAGTGCCAGCGATTAATCAATGTTTAACCTTCTTTTATCAGCGTTTGACGATTTTAATATTGAGTGAAATTCTTGCAGTCTTCATTCGGAATCCTGGAAAGACACTTAAGAAAGTAACCTGAAAATGCACCCTAATTTGAGTGCATTATCATGTTTTTTAGAATTTAAACTGGATCTTATTCAGTCATCCTAGGGATACTACGCAGCAGGATGTATTTTAACCAACAGGGATGAAGTTATGGAAAATGATGTCAAAATCGTGATGTCCCCGGTGCAGCTCGCAGCTGCACTCTCAGACAGGTCCGTTACAGAAGGTGAAACTCTCAGTAATCGTTTATTTGGCGGCCTTGGACTCGTCATGGGCACTCTGGAGCTTGTGGGGGCGACGGCTCTGTGTGTCGCTCCTGAGCCGACAGGATTAACCAAAGCCGGATGTATTGTGGTTGGAGCGCACAGCCTTGATGGTATTAATACCGCTGCAAATCAGATTATTACGGGAAATAATACTCGCTCAGCCACCTATAAAGCTGCTACTGCGATGGCAAAAGCTTTCGGTGCTGACGACGATACTGCGTTGAAGATCGGGCTTACCGTGGATATCGCCGTGCCATTAGGATTCGCATTGGCGATTGGAGCTACCCGCGTTGCAGCGGTGAGGGCTGGCCGCATCAGATTGAGAGAGCATGAGTCAGCGACTAATCTCAAGCTAGGCGGACATACCCTTTCCATGCATATCGGCAAGAGTGACAGTGACCTTTTGGCCAGATTTCAAACAAATAAACGATTGCAGTTCTCCTCTACATTTTCAGATGTGCGCATAGCTGAGGATGCCATCTCAAGAGCGATTTTTATCAATAAATCATCGATAAAGTCCGTATTGGCTGGAGGACGGCCCGAGGCCAGGCTCACCATTCGTTACCCGACAAATGAAGTCCTGGGTTATGGTTTCAGGCGTGGAAGCAGTCAAAGAATGATTTTGAAAAATGTCAGGGTCGTTATCGAGTTTCAAAAGTACAACGGTAAGCCATATTATATTCTCACCGCCTTCCCGGATGCATAAGGAACACAATGCAAAAATTCAATTTGCTTGATCAACTGATATTCGGTTATTTCAATCAAGATTACGACCTCATCAATGACGGTGAAGAATCTATGGAAGGGATCATAAAACTCTATAAAAATAGATTTATGGACTGGATGTTGAAAGATCTTATTGATGAAGTCGATGATTTCATTACCGCTTATGGTGATGGCGTAGAGGATGAGTTCGAGAAGAGGTACGGGCATGATTTTTCACCAGAGCTGTGGGAGACAACGGCCCTTGAGTTTTTGATGACGGTACGCCGTATAGCATCAGAGAAGTAAAGCCCGATAGTTCCCGCTCAGGCTCATGTAGCACAATCATTTATGCGTACAGTGTTCTACAGGTTTGTTGTTTTTTACGTTAAGGATAATGAATGAAAAAAATACTCTCTCTCCTCGCCCTGATGATGTTGGTCACCATGCAAGCTGAAGCTGCGCGTGGGCGGCAACCTTGCTCAGGCTCAAAGGGCGGTATCTCTTACTGTACTGCTGAAGGGGGTTTCATCTGTAACGATGGCAGCTTGAGCCAGTCTAAGCGGTTCTGTTCAGGCTATGGCACTCGAAGTATCCAACAACCGATTCCAGAATCACGCATTAAACCGTCACCTCCTAAGAAAACCAGTGTGAAAAAACCGATACACAGCGAGAAAGTAGATTCCCAACCTGCTCAAAATGATGACGCTTCAAAGCTGGAACCGAGAAAGCCGACCTGTGCGCCGATTTATATGGCAGATAAGGCTGGATATACCCATCTCCCGATTTGTTCTGGAAACCAGTATTAACGGATATATTCCAATAATTTCTATTACTCCTGAGAAATTATTAACATATTAAACTGTCTTTAACTCAGGAGTATTTACAAAAAGCCTGCAACACCCACCCTCAATACATTTTTTTGCGAGCCACTTCTAACCCTTCAAATTTGAGTATTTTTCACTCAGTTTTCATTTGACTCACTATATATGCATACAGGAGACTATCACCGTTACGCATTACCCCGCGTAACAAATAGCAACGCCCCGAAAGTGCTATCACACAATCGAGGCGTCTGACCACAAACGTTAAAGGAGCTAACGAATATGGCTACGGCATACAGTAACACAAACAGCTACGATGATTTCACATCTGAATCTTCAATTTTTGATTTGAGTATTCCAGCGCTGTTGAAATTACCGGTAAATACCTCTCTGGACTTATTCCAGATACTGGATATTTGTCGTTGTTATGGCGATGCATTAATTGAGAATGACTTTGAGGAACAGCGCATGGCGCTTTGTGGCCGCCTGTTCGCCGGACTGGAAGTGCTAAAGGTGGTATTAACCTATCCTTTACCTGACTATCTGATTGAACAGCTCACGGTCGATGAGGTGCAGTCTGGCGGCTATATCAGTCCGCTGACCAACGACTCGGAAACGCTCTGTGGTTATTGTTCTGCGCTGGCGCTGGTGTTGCTCAGCCAGCGGCAACCGCAGGAGCAGGCAGAACAGATCACCGAATTGCTTTTCGATATGCTCTACGTTCTGACTGAAGACCTGAAAGCACCGCGCTTTATCCGCACCAGCGAGGGGTTAGCCATGATTGAAGGCGAAACGCTGCTGCCGGTTCATTAAGTCACTGTCATTCAGCCCGAGCAATCGGGCTGTTCTGAGCCTTTGAAACAAAGGCTTCACAATAAAAGAACCCTTCTTTACAAAATTTCTGTGCCTTCCAGCCGCGAACGCTTTATCTTCTACAGCAAATTTGCGAGCGTGCGCGTTTCCACGGCCCTTACGTGCAAAAAGAGTAAAAACAGAACCGATTATTTTGTAGAATTTGATCAGTACGCCTCAGGGCTGACGGTGTTCAATCTGGAGAAATTATGAGTAAGTCGAAGATCGTGTTGTTATCCGCTGTATTGATGGGAGCCCTGCCGGTGATGTCCACTGCGTATGCAGAAGGCGAGCAGGCTCAGCAAGTTCAGACCGACCCGGCGGCTCAGGCACCGGCCACGCAGGATCCGGCCACCGCCGCTGACCCGTCAGATGCGGACACCGGCACGCCGTCCTCTCAGGATAATCAGGGCGTGACCACACCAGGTCAGACCCCGGACGTGCAAACGCCTGCGGAACACAATCAGGATGCCGTTGAGAAGCCCGATCCGGCGCACCCGTATGCGATCAAAACGTTCTTCGCGGACTTCCAGCGCTTCAATATCGGTAGCGTGATCCCCGACCGTTACCGCACCAAGAAGTATGAAGTCGTGGACTGGAAAACCCGTAACCTGCCAAAACCGGCAGACGGCACGGCCTGGACCTATATGGGCGGCAACTATGTGCTGTTCACCAAAGTCGATGGCAAAATCGTGCAGGCTGAATCCGGCGACATCTTCTACCACCAGTAATAAAAAAAACGGAAACCGCACGCGTCGGTTTCCGTTCTTGGTTGGTTCCCACCTTATCACCGCAGGATCCGTTTCTTCTGACGTCTCCACGCCTTATTCGGCAGGGCGGTTCAGCTCTTTCCAGCGCTTATACACGTCCAGTGCCTGAACGTCCGGCTGATGCTTCATCGGCAGGCGACGCTGCGCGATCGGCTTGGCAAATTCCTGATAGAAGTTCTCCAGCTCAAAGTACTGACGATCGTCGCGGTAAAACGGCACGTACTCTTCGCGGGTGGTGATGTAAATCACCTGCTTCGGACTGCAATAGTACAGCGAACCCAGGCACATCGGGCACGGGCTGGCCAGAATGTAGATCTCACAGTCGGAGAGATTTTCCGTTTGCAGCTTTTTACAGGCTTCGCGGATCGCCAGGATCTCAGCATGAGCGGTCGGATCGTGGCTCTGCGCGGCTTTATTGGCGCTTTCGGCCACGATCTCGCCATTGCGCACAATCACCGTGGCAAACGGTCTGCCACCTTCTTCAACGTTCTGCATTGCCAGCTCAATCGTTCTTTTTACAAAATCCATCATGACCTCTCTCACGCGTTAAGACAGGCGTAAGCGTAGGCTTAATATTGCTAGCAATCAAGCTAGCAATGATGGATGTGAGCTTATGCCATTGATAATTAACCGCTTATAGGTGTTTCATGCAGATGCCGCCAGCCGATACCGGCAGAAGACAGGCTGAACACCACGGTTGAACGCCGCTGGGTAGGCGCTGAACCCGGCAGCGACTGGATTTCGCGGTAACTGACCACGGCACCGTCGCTCCATTCGCTGACCAGCGTCATCCCGTCGATCGCGATTTTCAGCCCTGGCTTTGCCGCCTGGCTGGCGCGGAAAAACTGGCTCAGTTTGGAGTGATCCAGCACCGCGCCGCTCAGCCCGATCATGGAAAACGCCGCCGGGAAGCGAGCCAGTAACGCCCCGACGTCGCCGCTGCCTTCACTCAGCCAGTTTTCAATGGCGACATGTGCGTCCAGCACTTCGGTAAACCAGGTATTCATGACGTTTTCTCACTGTTAACGGGATATTTTTGCTGCTGGCGGGCAAACCAGTCAGCCGGTACATGATGCGGTGCCTGCGTCAGCTGCTCAATGCCCTGTTCGATGATGATCGATGCCTGCTTCCACAGGTCGGCATTGCCGTCGGTCAGCAGCGAAATCTGCACGCGTTTTTCGACCAGATAGACGCGGGCAAAATGCGGATCGAAATGGATTATCGAGCGAGTGTTATCAATGATGTCCGCCAGCTTGATGGTCTGCGCATCCGCCGAGGCTTTGGCCGTGTGGCGGAAATGGGCGACTTTGCGCGCGGCACGGTTTTTGGCGTCCGCCGGCGGGCAGTCGGTCAGCATCTCGACCAGCTCCGCGACTTGCGGACCAAAAAAGTTGCTGATGTCATTTAAGGTGGATGGCGTGTCCTCAACCGTGTCGTGCAGCCACGCGGCCGCCAGCATCACTTCGTTGTCGGTCACGCTTCTGACCAGTTCGACCACGGCCGCCGGATGAACGATATAGGGTTCATCGGTATATTTGCGGCGCTGGCCCGCTTCCGCGTGGGCTTTGGTGGCATATCGCCGTGCCTGTTCTTCCAGTGAATCCATCCGTTTTCCCCCATAGATAGAAATTAGCTTGCAAATATATCGTGCACTATTTATATTTTTGGTCATGACGAAAGATAAAGATGACAAAAAAGCCAAAGACTCGCCACTGTTGCTTGATCAACAGCTGTGCTTTGCGCTTTATTCCGCCAATCTGGCGCTCCACAAGCTTTACCGGCAGCTGCTGACCCAGCTCGATGTCACCTATCCGCAATATCTGGTGCTGCTGGTGCTGTGGGAGAAGGATGACGTCACCGTCTCCGAGATTGGCGAGCGTCTTTTCCTTGATTCCGCGACCTTAACGCCGCTGCTGAAACGACTGGAAGCCGCCGGACTGCTTAATCGCCAGCGTTCACGCAAAGATGAGCGCCAGGTGGTGGTGACCTTAACGGAGCAGGGCGCTGAATTGCGCCGTAAGGCCGAGAACATCCCTGAGTCGGTGTTCTGCGCCACGGCGTGTGACGGCGATACGCTGACCTCGCTGAAAACCGGACTGGAAACGCTGCGCGACAACCTTAACGGGTAAGCGCGGATGCACTAAAATCAGTATCGATTCTTTTTGTTATATAAATAGCGCGCGATTTAATCGCGTATAAAGCACTCAACAGGAGTTTCACCATGTCTATCGAAAAAGTAGTTTATACCGCAAAAGCTAAAGCCACCGGTGGCCGTGACGGCCGTGCGACCTCTTCCGACGGCGTGCTGGACGTTAAGCTGGGCGTGCCGAAAGAAATGGGCGGCGCAGGCGGCGAAGCGACTAACCCAGAGCAGCTGTTTGCTGCCGGTTACTCTGCATGCTTCCTTGGTGCGATGAAATTTGTGGCCGGTCGCGACAAAATCGCTATCCCGAAAGACGCCTTTATTGAAGGCGAAGTGGGCATCGGCGCGATCCCGACCGGTTTCGGTATCGAAGCCAAACTGAATATTCATCTGGAAGGCATGGACGAAGCGGAAGCCAAAAAACTGGTCGACGCTGCGCACATCGTTTGCCCGTACTCTAATGCAACCCGTGGCAACATCGACGTGACCCTGAATATCATCAACTAATTTGATGGTATAAACGCCCCCCGGCCCGCTCTGAGGCCGGGGATGCGCGCCCCGTAACGTTTTAAAATACAAAAAAACCGTATTCTTCCTGGTAGTTTCCTGTTCTCCGCTTACGCTTACTTAGCACCCTAACTAGTCGACACACAGCATCCTTCTCAGGAGAGACACATGATCAAGTCCCGTATTGCAGCCCTGCTGCTCGGCACGCTGCTGGTCAGCGGCACCTCTTTCGCTGCAGATACCACTATCAAACCTACCCGCGGAACAATCGATTCGGTCAGCGACTCGGCGGTGCAGATCACCACCCGTCAGGGCGATAAGCTGGATGTAAAAATCACCGACCAGACCAAGGTCAACAGCGTCAGCAAAGCCAAAATGAGCGATATCAAACCGGACAGCTTTATCGGCACCGCCGCGGTTCCGATGGCCAATGGCGAGCTGAAAGCGCTGGAAGTGCACGTGTTTGCGCCAAGCCTGCGTGGCAGCGGTGAAGGCTTCAACCCGTTTGAATCGCCGGACGGCAAAATCAACACCATGACCAACGGCACCGTCGGCAAGCTGGTTAACAGCAACGGCCGCACCCTGACGGTCAAAGTGCATGACATGGAAAAAACCGTGATCGTGCCTGACGACGTGCCGGTGGTGCTGATTGAGCCGGGCAACAAGAGCCTGCTGAAAGCCGGAACCAAAGTGGTGCTGTTCGGCATGAAAGATGCGCAGGGCAACATCGTGGCACGCGGCATTTCTGCCGGTAAAGACGGCCTGACGCCGCCAATGTAACCCGGAGAAACCATGCCGGCTTCTGCAAAAAAACGGGTCCATCCGTGGCCCGTCCGCCTGTGTCACTGGCTGAACGTGCTGGTGATGGTTGGCATGGTGATGAGCGGCTGGGGCATTTATAACGCCTCGCCGCTGTTTTCGTTTACCTTCCCGGCGTTCCTCACCCTTGGTGGCTGGCTGGGCGGTAATATCGCCTGGCATCTGGCGGTGATGTGGCTGCTGTTCGTCAACGCGGCGATTTACGTGCTGTGGGGGCTGTTCAGCGGGCATTTTCGTCGTCGCTTCTTCCCCTTTACGCCCGCGTCGGTGCTGCGTGATATCGGCCAGGCGCTGCGCTTTAAGCTGCCGCACCAGCAGGGGCACTACAATGCGGTGCAAAAGCTGCTGTATGTGGGCGTGCTGATATTGGGCGCGCTGCTGGTGCTGTCCGGGTTATCGATCTGGAAACCGGTGCAGTTCAGCCAGCTGGTCGCCCTGTTCGGTGGCTTTGATATTGCCCGCTACGTCCATTTCTTTGCCATGAGCGGCGTGATGCTGTTTGTGGTGGTGCATGTGGTGATGGTGTTGCTGGTGCCGAAAACGCTGCCGGCGATGATCACCGGTGGCCGCAGGGAGACACCCACCGATGAGTGACAAACCCAAAATTATCCTTGAGCCGGATCAGCGCAAACAGCTGGTGAATCTGCAGCGTCGGTTGATCCTGCGATCGGGCCTGACGCTGGGTGCGGTGTCGATGCTGACCGGTTGCAACCTGCAGGACGGCGATCAGGTGGATAAAGCGCTGTGGGCGATGTCGCGCTGGAACGATCGGGTACAGGCCTGGCTGTTCAGCGGCGATAAGCTGGCGCAAACCTACAGCGAAGCGCAGATCACCCGGCCATTCCGCTTCAACGCCTTTTACCCTGAGTACAACGTGCCGGATATCGATATCAGCGACTACCGGCTGGAAGTGTCCGGCAAGGTGGAGAAGAAAGCGCCCTGGACGCTGGATCAGCTAAAGCAGCTGCCGCAGAGTGCGCAGATCACCCGGCTGATCTGCATTGAAGGCTGGAGTGCCATCGGCCAGTGGAGTGGCGTGCCGCTGAAAACCTTCTTACAGCATGTGGGAGCCGATCTGACGGCCAAATACGTCGGCTTTAAGTGTGACGATCGCTACTACTCCAGCCTGGATATGCCCACCGCGCTGCATCCGCAAACCATCCTCGCATTAGATTTTGACAAAAAGCCGCTGCCGCCGGATTTCGGTTATCCGCTGCGTCTGCGCGCGCCGACCAAGCTCGGATTTAAGAATGCCAAGCATATTGGGGCCATTTTTGTCACCAATGAGAATCCAGGCGGGTATTGGGAGGATCAAGGATACAACTGGTTCAGCGGGATCTGAGCATACTCTGCGTCCTTGACGCTGTGGCGGCGTTAGCTGCAAGAAGCCACCCGAATCACTTACTCATGTAAGCTCATCGGGATGACGTCTTTTGCTGCCTTGCCACAACGCCAATGACTTGGGTCTGGGCATTTATATTCATCGTCACTGACGCCGATTTTTTCTGGTTTTGAGCTTTTTCTGAACGATTTTTGGGAAAACGGGCGCGTATTGTGGTTAACTACGCGGCTTGTGCGGAGGGGCTCCTTCGCTTTGACGTTCCTGGGTGATGATTTTACCTGGGGATAATCGACCTGCTTTCCGAACTCTGGCGTAACGGTACGGTCTGATTAGCGTTTAAGATCCGTTTTTGTTACACCGGGAAATAGGTTGAATGAATTTTATTAAATCTCTAACACAGCAGAAGCTCTCGCTGATGCTGGCATTTTACATCGGTATCTTTTTGAATATACCGGTGTTTTACCGTCGTTTTGATCCCTTTCTGGCCCAATTTAACGCCATGCAGTGGTTTTCTGCTGCGGTGGAAGTGGTGGCAATCGTCCTGCTGACCTTCTTCCTGATGCGTCTGTTGTCGCTCGGCGGCAAGGTGTTCTGGCGCATTACCGCCACCGCGCTGGTGCTGATTTCGGTCGCCGCCAGCTACTATATGAGCTTCTTTAACGTCGTTATTGGCTACGGCATCGTCGCCTCGGTGATGACCACCGATACCGACCTGTCGAAAGAGGTGATTGGTTACCACTTCGTCCTGTGGATGCTGTCCGTCAGCATCGTGCCGTTAGTGCTGATCTGGTGCAACGCGCTGCGCCTGACCCTGCTTGAGCAGCTGAAAACCCCGGGACACCGCATTAAACCGCTGCTGATCCTGCTGCTGGCCGTCGCGCTGGTCTGGTTGCCGATCCGCTTCCTCGATAAGCAGCAGAACATCAATGAAAAGCTGACCAACGTCGATCTGCCAAGCTATGGCGGCGTGGTGGCGCACTCCTATCTGCCGTCGAACTGGCTTTCGGCGCTGGGGCTGTTTGCCTATACCAGCTACGACGAGAAGATGGACAGCAAGGACCTGCTGGATCCGGCGAAGCAGTTTACCTACACCGCGCCAGCCGGGTTGGACGACACCTATGTGGTGTTTGTTATCGGTGAAACCACCCGCTGGGATCATATGGGCATCCTCGGCTATGACCGCGATACCACGCCGAAACTGTCGAAAGAGAAGAACCTGGTGGCATTCCGGGGCGAGTCCTGCGATACCGCCACCAAGCTGTCGCTGCGCTGTATGTTTGTGCGTGAGGGCGGAACCGATGAAGGCCCGGCCCGCACCCTGAAAGAGCAGAACGTCTTCTCGGTACTGAAAGAACTGGGCTTCAGCTCGGAGCTGTTCGCCATGCAGAGCGAAGTGTGGTTCTACAACAACACCAATGCGGATAACTTCGCCTTCCGCGAGCAGATTGGCTCGGAGAAAGAGAATCAGGGCAAATCGGTCGACGATATGCTGCTGGTGCCGGAGCTGAAAAAGTCGCTGGATCGCCATCCTGACGGCAAGCATCTGGTGGTGCTGCATACCAAAGGCTCGCACTACCTCTATTCCCAGCGCTATCCGCGTGAGTTCGCCCGCTATCAGCCTGAATGCATGGGCGTCGATGACACCTGTAGCAAGGCGATGTTGGTCAATGCCTTTGATAACTCGGTGCTGTACACCGATACGGTGCTCGACAGCGTGTTCGACCAGCTGCGTGATAAGAAAGCCATCGTCTTCTATGCGGCGGACCACGGCGAATCGATCAGCGAGAACATGCACCTGCACGGCACGCCGCGTCATATGGCGCCACCGGAGCAGTTCCGCGTGCCGATGATTGTCTGGGCGTCCGATAAGTATCTGGCCGATCCGAACAACCAGAGCGCCTTTGAACGGCTGAAAGCCCAGCAGCGCGTCGGCAAGACCCATCGCCACGTTGAGCTGTTTGATACCCTGCTCGGTTGCCTGGGCTATACCTCGCCAGACGGCGGCATCAATCAGAAAAACAACTGGTGTGCCGATCCGAAACAGGCCACGGCGACGACAGACGACAAAGCCTGATCGGCTGCAAAACCCCTGCAATTAGCCCGGATCGTTCCGGGCTTTTTTATGCCTGAAATTCCCCACCGCAAAACCGCAGCATAAAATCCTGTTGGCAAAAAATGACTGTTACAAAAATTTGTCCATTTTAAATGGAAAAAAAGTCGCTGAAACCCTTCTGCCGTCTGGTTTCATCCCCTTATTTCGCGCCGCGTTCCGCTTATGACCGATCCCGGGTTGTTGCTGATTTCTTATGCGTCAGTTGCAGCATATTTAGCTGGCTAAGTTGATATAAGCAAAGCGTATCGTTCATAAATAACCCAGTTAGCCGACTAAATTAATCGTTTTTTTTTAGAGCAAATTGCCATGATTAAAGTTGTGGGCATTATCTTTGTGCGGTGAAACGGGCTGCAATCAATCGTTTCCTCTGAAAAACCCCGCAATTGGTTTTTTTTATGTTTGCTTGCTGTTTCTCACACTCTGTGTAAATACCTGACAGTTGTATTGACGTTCCTTGCAACTGTTGACAAATTGATGCCTCAGCGAGACAGGATGCAGATTAGTCTGATGGTTTCTCCCCTGACCAATCTCTCCTTCTCCAATGCCCTAAGGCAACGCAAAGACCGCACTAAAAAAATACAGGGTCTTGCGCACGTGCACACAACACCACATCACAATTGGAGCAGAAGCATGCGTATTTCTAAAACAGGGATGCTGAAGGTAGGTCTGAGCCTGATTGCTCTCACCGTTGCCGCTGGCGTCCAGGCTAAAACCCTTGTTTATTGTTCAGAAGGGTCGCCTGAAGGCTTTAACCCACAGCTGTTCACCTCCGGCACCACTTACGATGCCAGCTCAGTACCGATCTACAACCGTCTGGTTGAATTCAAAATCGGCACCACTGAAATCCAGCCGGGCCTGGCAGAGAAGTGGGAAGTGAGCGAAGACGGTAAAACCTACACCTTCCACCTGCGTAAGGGTGTGAAGTGGCAGACCACCAAAGACTTCAAGCCAACCCGCGATTTTAACGCCGATGACGTGGTGTTCTCCTTCGAGCGTCAGCTCGATAAAAACAACAAGTATCATGGCGTCTCTGGCGGCAGCTACGAATACTTCGAAGGCATGGACATGCCGAAGCTGATCAGCAAAATCGAGAAAGTGGACGACAATACCGTGCGCTTCGTGCTGACCCGTCCTGAGTCTCCGTTCCTGGCTGACCTCGGCATGGACTTCGCCTCCGTGCTGTCGGCTGAATACGCTGACAACATGCTGAAAGCCGGCACCCCGGAAAAAATCGACCTGAACCCGGTCGGTACCGGTCCGTTCCAGCTGGTGCAGTACCAGAAAGACTCCCGCATCCTGTACAAAGCCTTTGACCAGTACTGGGGCACCAAGCCAAAAATCGACCGTCTGGTGTTCTCCATCACCCCGGATGCGTCCGTGCGTTACGCCAAGCTGCAGAAAGGCGAATGCCAGGTGATGCCGTACCCGAACCCGGCTGACATCGCCCGCATGAAGGAAGATAAAAATATCAACCTGATGCAGATGCCAGGCCTGAACGTCGGTTACCTGTCGTTCAACACTGAGAAAAAACCGCTGGATAACCTGAAAGTGCGCCAGGCGCTGATCACGGCCGTTAATAAGCAGGCGATCATCGACGCGGTGTATCAGGGTGCTGGCCAGGCGGCCAAAAACCTGATCCCACCAACCATGTGGGGCTACAACGACGCGGTCAAGGATTACACCTACGACCCGGCGAAAGCGAAAGAGCTGCTGAAAGAAGCCGGTATGCCAGACGGTTTCTCCATCGACCTGTGGGCAATGCCGGTTCAGCGTCCGTACAACCCGAACGCGCGTCGTATGGCTGAAATGATCCAGTCCGACTGGGCGAAAATTGGCGTGAAAGCCAAGATCGTCACCTACGAGTGGGGCGAGTACCTGAAGCGTGCTAAAGCCGGTGAACACCAGACCGTGATGATGGGCTGGACCGGTGATAATGGGGATCCGGATAACTTCTTCGCCACCCTGTTCAGCTGTGCAGCGGCAAAAGACGGTTCCAACTACTCCCGCTGGTGTTACAAGCCGTTTGAAGACCAGATCCAGCCAGCCCGTGCTGAGCCCGATCACAACAAACGTATTGAATACTACAAACAGGCTCAGGTTGTGATGCACGACCAGGCGCCTGCGCTGATTATCGCGCACTCTACGGTGTACGAGCCGGTGAGCAAGAAAGTGACCGGCTACGTGGTTGACCCATTGGGTAAACATCACTTCGAGAACGTTGATATTCAGGAATAAGAAACCTGATGCGCGGTTGAATAACTGCGTTGCGCGGCGCTCGCCACCTTCGACTGGCACGATGCCATGTCTGGGTTGCTGTGCGCCGCGCGCCTTGTTCTTCACTCTGCGCCCGACGGTTATCACCATCTGAAGTCATCATTAATTGAATTCATTCAATCAATGCCAGGTACGGCGCCCTGAAAAGCGTCGCGGCGGAGAATATCCGCGGCAAGATGTGAGCAAATATAATCTCTCGGGCTACGAGCCTGCGGGAACCAAAAGAGAATCCGGAATATGCTGCAGTTCATACTCCGACGTTTGGGACTTGTCATCCCAACGTTTATTGGTATCACCCTGTTAACCTTCGCGTTTGTCCATATGATCCCGGGCGATCCGGTGCTGATTATGGCCGGCGAACGCGGAATGTCTCCTGAACGTCACGCGCAGCTTCTGGCCCAGATGGGTCTGGATAAGCCGCTGTGGCAACAATATGTCTCCTACGTCTATGGCGTGCTCCATGGCGATTTAGGCATTTCACTGAAAAGCCGCATCCCGGTCTGGCAGGAATTCGTTCCGCGCTTTAAAGCGACGCTGGAACTGGGCATCTGCGCGATGATTTTTGCCGTGGCTGTCGGCATCCCTGCCGGGGTACTGGCTGCGGTTAAACGCGGTTCCATCTTCGATCATACCGTGGTCGGCATCTCGCTGACCGGTTACTCCATGCCGATTTTCTGGTGGGGAATGATGATGATCATGCTGGTGTCGGTGCACTGGAACCTGACCCCGGTCGCGGGGCGAATAGGCGATACGGTGTTCCTCGACGACAGTCAGCCGCTAACCGGTTTTATGCTGATTGATACCCTGATCTGGGGCGAACCGGGCGACTTCAAAGACGCCGTAATGCATATGATCCTGCCGGCCATCGTGCTGGGGACCATTCCGCTGGCGGTGATCGTCCGTATGACGCGTTCGGCGATGCTGGAAGTGTTAGGTGAAGACTACATCCGTACCGCGCGCGCCAAAGGGCTGACGCGGATGCGGGTGATTGTGGTCCATGCGCTGCGCAATGCGATGCTGCCGGTGGTGACCGTGATCGGGTTGCAGGTGGGCACGCTGCTGGCGGGCGCCATCCTGACCGAAACCATCTTCTCCTGGCCGGGTCTGGGCCGCTGGCTGATCGATGCGCTTCAGCGTCGTGACTATCCGGTGGTGCAGGGCGGCGTGCTGATGGTGGCCATCCTGATTATCGCGGTCAACCTGCTGGTTGATGTGCTCTATGGCGTGGTTAACCCGCGCATTCGCCACAAGAAATAAGGGGACGAGGATATGTCTGCACTCGATCCAGGCAGCGTGAGCGCTGCCCCAAAGCCCATGACCCCGTTACAGGAGTTCTGGCACTATTTTAAGCGTAACAAAGGCGCGGTGATAGGCCTGGTCTACGTGGTTCTGATGTTCCTGATTGCGATCTTTGCCAACGTGCTGGCGCCGCATGCGCCGTCTGAACAGTTCCGCGATGCGTTGCTGCATCCGCCGGCCTGGCAGGATGGCGGCAGCTGGAAGTTTATTCTCGGTACCGATGACGTGGGCCGCGATGTGCTTTCCCGTCTGATGTACGGTGCCCGCCTGTCGCTGCTGGTCGGCTGTCTGGTGGTAGTGCTGTCGCTGATCCTGGGGGTGATTTTCGGTCTGATCGCCGGTTACGTCGGCGGTGTCACCGACAACGTGATTATGCGTCTGGTCGATATCATGCTGGCGCTGCCAAGCCTGCTGCTGGCGTTGGTGCTGGTGGCAATCTTCGGGCCGTCGATCGTCAATGCCTCCATCGCGCTGACCTTCGTGGCCCTGCCGCACTATATTCGTCTGACCCGCGCCGCGGTGCTGGTGGAAGTGAACCGCGATTATGTCACCGCTTCCAACGTGGCCGGCGCTGGCCCGATCCGCCAGATGTTTATCAACATTTTACCAAACTGCCTGGCACCGCTGATCGTGCAGGCGTCTCTGGGCTTCTCCAACGCGATCCTCGATATGGCCGCGCTGGGCTTCCTGGGTATGGGTGCGCAGCCACCAACACCGGAGTGGGGCACCATGCTCTCCGACGTGTTGCAGTATGCGCAAAGTGCCTGGTGGGTGGTCACCTTCCCTGGTGTCGCGATCCTGCTGACCGTACTGGCATTTAACCTGATGGGCGACGGATTGCGTGACGCCCTCGACCCGAAACTCAAGCAGTAGAGGCACCAGATGGCACTATTCACTGTAGACAAACTGTCGGTGCATTTCGGCGACGAGAAGGCACCGTTTAAAGCGGTCGATCGCATCAGCTATCAGGTCGAGCAGGGCCAGGTGGTCGGCATCGTCGGCGAATCCGGCTCCGGTAAATCCGTCAGCTCGCTGGCGATCATGGGGCTGATCGATTATCCCGGCAAAGTGATGGCGGAAAAGCTGGAGTTTAACCAGCGCGACCTGAAACGCATCTCCGAGAAAGAGCGCCGCCAGCTGGTGGGCTCCGAAGTGGCGATGATATTCCAGGATCCAATGACCAGCCTGAATCCGTGTTACACCGTGGGCTTCCAGATTATGGAAGCGATTAAGGTGCATCAGGGCGGCAACAAGAAAACCCGTCGCCAGCGCGCGATTGACCTGCTGAACCAGGTCGGCATCCCCGATCCGTCGTCGCGTCTGGATGTCTATCCGCACCAGCTTTCGGGCGGGATGAGCCAGCGCGTGATGATTGCGATGGCCATCGCCTGTCGGCCAAAACTGCTGATTGCCGATGAGCCCACCACCGCGCTGGATGTGACCATTCAGGCGCAGATCATCGAGCTGCTGCTTGAGCTGCAACAGCAGGAGAACATGGCGCTGATCCTGATCACTCACGATCTGGCGCTGGTGGCCGAAGCCGCGCACCACATCATCGTGATGTATGCCGGGCAGGTGGTGGAAACCGGTAAGGCCGTTGATATCTTCAAATCGCCACGCCATCCGTACACTCAGGCGCTGCTGCGTGCGCTGCCGGAGTTTGCTGCTGACAAGGCGCGTCTGGCGTCACTGCCGGGCGTGGTGCCGGGCAAATATGACCGTCCGCAGGGCTGTCTGCTGAACCCGCGTTGCCCGTATGCCAACGACCGCTGCCGGGTTGAAGAACCTGAATTACGTGATATTCCGGGGCGTCAGTCCAAATGTCATTACCCTCTGGATGATGCCGGGAGACCAACTTATGAAGCCTGAACATAACTCTGCGCTGCTGATGCAGGCGATCGATCTGAAAAAGCATTACCCGGTGAAGAAAGGGCTGTTTGGTCAGGAGCGTCTGGTGAAGGCGCTGGACGGCGTCTCCTTTAATCTGGAGCGCGGCAAAACGCTGGCGGTGGTAGGCGAGTCAGGCTGTGGTAAATCCACGCTGGGCCGTTTACTGACCATGATTGAAACGCCGACCGAAGGCCAGCTGTTCTATCAGGGACAGGATTTGCTGAAGCACGATCCGGCGGCCCAGAAGCTGCGCCGCCAAAAAATTCAGATCGTCTTTCAGAACCCCTACGGCTCGCTGAACCCGCGTAAAAAGGTCAGCCAGATCCTTGAAGAGCCGCTGCTGATTAACACCAGCCTGAGCAAAGCCGAGCGCCGCGAGAAAACCCTGGCGATGATGGCCAAGGTTGGCCTGAAAACCGAGCATTACGATCGCTATCCGCATATGTTCTCCGGCGGTCAGCGTCAGCGTATTGCCATCGCCCGTGGCCTGATGCTGGATCCGGACGTGCTGATTGCCGATGAACCCGTATCGGCGCTGGACGTGTCGGTGCGCGCGCAGGTGCTGAACCTGATGATGGATCTGCAACAGGAGCTGGGGCTGTCATACGTGTTTATTTCCCACGACCTGTCGGTGGTAGAGCATATCGCGGATGAAGTGATGGTGATGTATCTGGGACGCTGTGTGGAGCGGGGCAGTAAAGAAGCGATCTTTGCGAACCCACGCCATCCGTACACCCAGGCGCTGCTGTCTGCCACGCCACGTCTGAACCCGGACGAGCGCCGCGAACGCATCAAGCTGACCGGCGAGCTGCCAAGCCCGCTGAATCCGCCGCCGGGCTGCGCGTTTAACGCCCGTTGCCGCCGTCGCTTTGGTCCCTGCACCCAGCTGCAACCGCAGCTCAAGCAGTATGGCGACCAGCAGATAGCCTGCTTCGCCGTCGATCAGGATGAAGGTCAGCCGGTCGGTAACTGAGGTCCGGCCATAAGCGAGAAGGGCGAATCATCGATTCGCCCTTTTTTTATCTGTGCGTAGCAGACGAATTTATAAGAGAAATAAGGCGTTAGTGGCGCGTGCTCAGGCGATTGCGCTTAGGACCAATGGTCAGTTCAAAAGGGTGGGAGGAACAGGACCACCGGATAAAGTAGGGGTTCAGGGCCAGTCAAAGGTGACTTATGTCAAATTTCACCGCTTGCCAGCATAAACTTTGATTACTTCCCCTAACGTATTGCTAAACTCAAAGAAGTTGGCTATTTCCTCTTATCATTCATTGTCTTTTAATCGTCATTCTATTTAATTAACCTGACGAAATTATTTAATTAAGGCAAATAATAACAAAGTTGATTGATAGCCTGCGCAATCATTTATTTTATTTATCCTGAAGAGTTAATTAATCATTCTTCTGCACCCTGACTGGCGATAAGAATAATCTGATGCATATAAACATTGTATGGTATATTGCCGCGAAATCCCCCCACTCTCCGCGATCATTCCCATGAAAAGTTATGATGACCTGCAGCGTTTTAAAGAAAAAACGCAAACAAACCATATCGAATTCAAGGACATGTCTGAACAGACGAAGAATTCAGACAGTGCCAATTGGGCGATCATCAAACAGTTAATGAATGATGGCGCAGAGTCGACTTTAGGCAACGGTCAGCGTATCGATGTGCCTGCGCCCCAACCGATAGCCGAAGACAGCCTGGATGCCCTGTTGGGACACGCCGCGCAGCCAGTGCAGCCGCCTGTTCAGCAGCCAAAACCACCGCATCAGCCGCCTACACACGCGCCGTCGCACAGCGTGGCGCCGCTCGTGGCGAAACCGGCGGCAGCGCAGATTGGTGGCTCCTTGCTGGACAGCATTTCCGCGTCGCTGAAGCCCGCGCCGGTGGCGGAACCTGCACCTGAGCCTCAGGCCGTTAACCCGGTGAATGAGGCGCAGCATCCGCTGGCGTCGGCACAGCCGGACTTTGCCGCGCAAGCTGCCGCGCAGCCAGCGCCGGCCGCCGTTGCCCCAGCCGCGTCACCGTTGATGGCATCTTTGTCCTCGCTGCCCACCGCAGCGCCCGCGCAGACTGCCCCGGTGCGTCAGCCCGCAGCGCCGGTGCAACCGGCTGCCGATCTGCCGCGCTTTAAGCAGCTGTTCAGCACCGCGCCGGAGCCGTCAGTGACCTCTTTATCGAAAGATACTTTGCTGCAACCTCTGCTGGAGAGAATTGCCTCATGCCGTTAGTTTGTGTTTGTTCTCCCAAAGGGGGCGTGGGTAAAACCACGCTGGCGGCCAACCTCGCCTATTCCCTCGCCCGTGGCGGCAGCAAAGTGCTGGCCATCGACTTTGATGTGCAGAACGCCCTGCGTCTGCATTTTGGCGTGCCGTTGTCAGACGGGCGGGGTTACGTGGCGAAATCGTCCGAATCACCCGACTGGAGCCAGTCTATTTTAACCACCGGCGGCAACATCTTTGTGATGCCGTATGGTGACGTGACTGAACAGCAGCGTGTTGAATTTGAAGATAATTTATCCCGCGACCCGAACTTCCTCGCACGGGGTTTACATACCGTCCTCAACTACCCAGGCCTGGTGATTGTCGCTGATTTTCCGCCAGGACCGGGTCCAGCCCTAAAGGCAATGACCGATCTTGCCGATTTACACCTTGTGGTGATGCTGGCGGATACCGCTTCGCTGTCACTGCTGCCGCAAATCGAAAACGAAAAAATGATTGGCGCTGCGCTGAATCAGCGTTCAGGACACTTCTTTGTGCTGAACCAGAGTGACAGCCGCCGCAACATCAGTCGTGACGTAACGGCCTTTATGCAACAGCGACTGGGCGACCGGTTGTTGGGTGTGGTGAATCGCGATGAGAGCGTGGCGGAAGCCAATGCCTCGCAGCAGTCCATCTTTGATTTCAGCCCTGTTTCGGCGGCGGCCTTTGATATTGAGATCGTCAGCAAGCGTATTGCTGCGCTGCTGGATATCAAGGTCGGCGACGGTGAAATGCAGGCGCCGCTGAGATCGCGCTAATCGACGGCGCAGCCGTCGGGTATGGATGCCTGAAACACCGCAGTGCGCCCGCGCTGCGGTAAAAAATAATAGTCTCGTTTTCAGGATGACTTATGAAAAAAGTCCTGTATTACCTGTTGCTGCTGGTATTATTCCCGCTCGCCGCAGTGATTGTGATCACCCCAATGGACAGCCAGAAGCAGTATATTTTTGGTCTGATTTCTATTGCCATTCTTTTTGTTATGGGCTTCAGTAAAAGCCGCAAAATTTCTATGGTAATGGTGTTCCTGTCGGCATTAATGTCGACGCGCTATATATACTGGCGTGCGACGGAAACCCTCTCATTCAATTCCGAAGTGGAAGCGATCTTAGGCATCGGCTTATTTATTGCCGAAGTGTATGTCTGGCTGATCCTGATCCTCGGCTACCTGCAAACATCATGGCCGCTTAAGAGAACCATCGAGCCGATGCCGGAAGACGTCAGCTTATGGCCGACCGTCGACATCTACGTGCCGAGCTATAACGAAAGCCTCGATGTGGTGCGCGATACCGTGCTCGCTGCCCAGTGCATCGACTACCCACGCGACAAAATCAAAATCTACCTGCTGGATGACGGCAAGCGTAGCGAATTTGCGGTGTTTGCCGCCGATGCGGGCGTGGGCTACATCACCCGTGACGATAACCGCCACGCCAAAGCCGGTAACCTGAACCACGCGATGCGCATTACCAAAGGCGAGCTGATTACCGTCTTTGACTGCGACCACGTCGCCACCCGCGCCTTCCTGCAGGCCACCGTGGCACCGTTCCTGAAAGACCCGAAACTGGCCCTGTTACAGACGCCGCACTACTTCTATTCGCCGGACCCATTTGAGCGCAATCTGAAAGCCGCGCGCGATATCCCGAACGAAGGTGCGCTGTTCTATGGCCCGGTACAGCAGGGTAACGACAACTGGAACGCCACCTTCTTCTGCGGCTCCTGTGCGGTGATCCGCCGGTCTGCGCTGGAAGAGATCGGCGGCTTTGCCACCGAAACCGTGACCGAAGATGCGCACACCGCACTGAAAATGCAGCGTCTGGGCTGGAAGTCCGCCTTCCTGGCGCTGCCGCTGGCGGCGGGCCTGGCCACCGAACGTCTGGGTCTGCACATCATTCAGCGTACCCGCTGGGCGCGTGGCATGACGCAGATTTTCCGCGTGGATAACCCGCTGCTGGGCCGTGGCCTGAAGTGGCAGCAACGCCTGTGCTACCTGAACGCCATGCTGCACTTCCAGTTTGGTCTGCCGCGCGTGATCTTCCTGACCGCACCGCTGGCGTATCTGCTGTTCAACCTGAACATCATTCACTCTTCTGCCAGCCTGATTTTCGCCTACGTATTGCCGCATCTGGTGATGTCGCTGTACGTCAACTCCCGCATGAACGGCCGCTTCCGCGCCACCTTCTGGGGAGAAATCTACGAAACGGTAATGGCCTTCCACCTGGTTATCCCGACCCTCCTGACGATGATTTCGCCGAAGCACGGCAAGTTCAACGTGACGGATAAGGGCGGACTGCTGGACGTGGGCTTCTTCGACTTCAACATCGTGCGTCCACACGTAATCTGTGCCGCGCTGCTGACGATTGGCGTGGTGAGCGGCATTGTCCGTGCCGTGGCGCATGACTACTTCGGCGTGGATCCTTACGTCATCGCCCTCAACGTCGGCTGGGCGCTGTTCAGCCTGATCATCCTGATGGCGGCGATCGCCGTGGCGCGTGAAACCAAGCAGACCCGTAAAACCATCCGTATCGAGGTGAATATTCCGGTGGTGCTGCACTACGCCAGCGGCATCTCTTCACGCACCACCACGGTGGATCTGTCGATGGGTGGCGCACAGGTTAACGCGCCGGATGACCGTCATGAAAATGATGAAATCGAAGCCATCGACCTGATGTTGCAGTCCGGCACTATCTCGATTCCGGTGAGCATTATGGGCTCGGACAACGGCGTGATCCGCCTGATGTTTGATGAGATCCCGTTATCACGCCGCCGCGAACTGGTGCGCGTGGTGCTCTCGCGCGCCGACGCCTGGATCAAGCCAGAAGGCGAGAAGGACAAACCGTTCCGCTCGCTGATTACCATTATCCGTACCGTATTTGAATTGTTCTGGCTGACCTGGAAAGATCGTCGTGCGAAGCGTCATCGTCAGGCCGTGAAGGAAGAGGATGGCGTGGCATGAAGCGACTGATATTACCTGCGCTCTGTTTTACCGGGGTCCTGACCCTGAGCAGCGTCTGGGCCGCGCCGGAAAGCGTGACCCAGGACAGCAATGCGTTGTCCCAGATCCCACCGCCGGCCGATGTGGGCCAGCAGACCGGCAACACTCCGGGCTATTCGGCACAGATGAACCAGGCAACTGGCGCGGCCTCTCAGATGAGCCAGCCTACCGCCGATCCGGCCGCGCAGCCCGATGCTGCCCAGCCGCAGGACGCGCAAACCTCGACTGATGTTACCCAGCCTGCACCGGGCACGGCGGACAGCGCAGCGACCAGCCAACCTGCGACCACGGACAACACGGCGACCAGTCAACCGGCCGCCGCGGACAGCATGGCGACCAGCCAACCGGCCGCCGCGGACAGCATGGCGACCAGCCAACCGGCCAACACGGACAGCGCAGCGACCAGCCAGCCGGATCCGGCCACCGGTCTGCCGGCGGGCCTGCCGCCACTGCCGGCTCCGGTGGTTTCCGCCCCGGCGCAGCCCGTATTGCTGAATCAGCCGCTGACCAGCACCGTGTCGGTCGGCCAGATGGGCCAGACCAACGGCATTCTGTTGACCGGCGGTCAGCTGCAGTCCGGTATCGTCTTCACGTTGCCAACGGATGAAGTGATCACCAACGCCCGTCTGAACCTGTCACTGAAGGTCTCTCAGGCGCTGGCCGCCCGTAACACCTCACTGCAGCTGATGCTCAACGGTCAGCCGCTGGGCACGCTGCCGTTAAGCGCCTCAGACAGCGCCAGCGAAGATTATCAGCTGGATATTCCCGCCGCGATGGTGGTCTCAAGCAACAACCTGAGCTTCAAGATTAACGATGCCGATCAGCTGCTGTGCGAGCGCGACAGCGCCAGTCAGTATCAGGTCACCATCCTGCCGAAAACCACGCTGTCGCTGGAAGGCCAGCAGCTGAATATCGGTAACACGCTGCGCAACTTCCCGCGCCCGTTTATCGATCCGCTGCGCATGACCCCTTCGGTGGTGCCGATGGTGTTTGGCGATGCGGTGTCGCCGGGTGAAGTCAGCGCGGCGGCAATTGTCTCCTCGTGGATGGGTATCCAGACCGATTACCGTGGCATCAGCTTCCCGGTGCTGCGTAACGAGCTGCCAGAGAAAAACGGCATCCTGTTTGCTCATCCGGGCGAAATGGTGGCGGGCGTGGCGATCCCACGCGTGACCGGCCCGAGCCTGCAGGTGATCGATAACCCGGTGAACCCGGTTTACAAGCTGATGCTGGTGATCGGTAAGGACGATGACGCGCTGCGTCAGGCGGCCTGGCGTCTGACGCAGCCGCTGAGCGTCGACGTGCCGTCGCTGGCGGTGGCTGCGCAGAATATCCCGGTCAGCAAGCCGTACGACGCGCCGCGTTGGATCAACACCGATCGTCCGGTTCGCCTCAGCGATCTGCTGCGTAAAGATCAAAGCATGACCACCACCGGGATCTGGCATGACGCGCTGCGGGTGAACTTCCGCGCCGCGCCGGACCTGTTCCTGTGGGATGGCGACACCCTGCCGGTGAAGCTGAACTACCGTTTCCCGTCGGAAAGCTGGATTGATGAGGACAAATCGTTCTTAAACGTCGGGCTGAACGGCACCTTCCTGCGTAACCTGACCGTCAACAAGGTCGGCCTGCTGGAAAGCGTCTGGCACCGTCTGGGCGGCGATGCGCGTCAGGAAAACTACACCCTGAAGCTCGACCCGTACCTGATTTACGGTGACAACCAGCTGCAGCTGTACTTCAACATCAAGCCAAAGGCCGATGCGCCGTGCAGCGTGCTAAGCAACAACAATATCAAGAGCAGGATCGAAGACGACTCCTATATTGACCTGAGCCACACGCGTCACTTTACGCTGCTGCCGAACCTGTCGTATTTCGTCGGTGCGGCCTTCCCGTTCACCCGTTTTGCCGACTACTCGCAGACCGTGTTGATGCTGCCGTCCTCGCCAAGCAATGCTGAAATCAGCACCCTGCTGGATATGGCCGGACGCTCGGGCAATGCCACCGGCGTGGCGCTAAGCCACAACAGCGTGATGTTTGGTATTCCGGCGGGCGGAACCTCGCTGGGACGCCTGAAGAACAGCGATGTGCTGGCGGTTTCTACCCTGTCGCAGACGGCCTTCAACCAGTCGATGTTGCAGGGCACGCCGTACGATGTGAACGGCCACACCCTCGGCGTTAAAGAGCCCACGCTGCTGGATAACCTGCGCGGCTGGCTGACCGGTGACTGGTACCGTCAGGCGGTGAATGCGGATCGCTACTTCTCGTCGAACGAAGACTGGCGCGGCTTTATCAGCTACAGCTCGCCGTGGAACAGTTCACGGGTGGTGGTGATGACCGTCGCCACCGACGATGCCCAGCTTTCCCGCCTGCATCACGACCTGACGTCGCCGCGCATTAACGCCGGCATCCGCGGCGATACGGCGATCATCACCGATGAGAACGGTATCCGCAGCTTCCGCGTCGGCGCGCAGTTCCCGAGCGGCCAGATGCCGTGGTACATGATGGTGATCTGGTATGCCAACCAGCATGCGGTGGTGTTAGCCCTGCTGGCGCTGTTGTTCTCTGTGCTGGTGGGCCTGAGCACGGTTGTGCTGCTGAAGCGCCACGCCTGGAAGCGACTGAACCCGCAACATGATTCCGATTCCTCTGGCGAGAAGAAGTAACCGACATGATGAAAATAAAAACACTGACCGCCAGACTTCGTCAGCATTGGGTTCCCGGCATGACGCTGGCTGCCTCCGCGCTGGTTTTCCCGGCGCTGGCAGCGGAGAACAACCCGGCCATCCAGGCGCTGTTCGATCAGGCCAATTACTGGCACCAGAAGGCCCATGACGAGCTGGCCCGCGATGCGCTGAACAAAGTGCTGATGGTCGACAGCAGCAACACTCAGGCCATTTACCTGATGGCGCTGTGGGCACAGCAGAGCGGCGACAGCGCGACGGCCAGCAAATGGCGCACGCGTCTGAGCCAGGTCTCGCCGGATGATGCACATCTGGTGGAGCTGGACCAGGCCCGTCAGCTGCAGTCGATCCCGGCGGCCCAGCTGTCGCTGGCCCGTCAGCAGGCGCGTAGCGGCAATATCTCGGCGTCACTGCAAACCTGGCGCAACACCTTCAGCGGCAACGAGCCGCCGGCCAGCGTGGCGGCAGAATATTACCTGACCATGGCGGGCGACCGTTCGCTGCTGCCGCAGGCGATTGATAACCTGCGCCAGTTCTCGGCGCAAAATCCGCAGGATAACGGCGCGAAGCTGGCGCTGGGCAAGGCGCTGACCTACCAGGAATCCACCCGCCGCGAAGGTCTGCAAACGCTGGCCGGCATGGCGGATGGCAACCAGGATGCGGACCGCTCGCTGCGTCAGGGCCTGTTATGGCTCGGTCCGCAGCCGGCCGATGCGCCGCTGTACCAGAACTATCAGCAGCGTCACCCGCAGGATCGCGCGGTAATGGACTATTACCGTAAGAACGCCGGTGGCGCCGAAAAAGGCCAGGGCTTTACCGCGCTGAACAGCGGTGACGTCTCCGGCGCACAGTCTGCCTTTAATCAGGTGCTGCAGGCCAACCCGGAAGATGCCGATGCGCTGGCCGGTCTCGGCTATGTCGCTCAGCGTAACGGCAACTATGCCGCGGCGGCGGACTATCTCGATCGTGCCGCGAAGCAGGGCGGTGAAAACAGCCAGCAGCGTATGACCCAGGCCGCCGACGCCCGTTTCTATGCCCAGCTTGCCACCGCGCAGCAGGCGATGAAGGCCGGGAATACCGCGCAGGCGCTCAGCCTCAGTGAACCCCTGACCCAGGCCGACGGCGAAAAAGGCGTGTCGGCGAAGCTGTTCCGCGCCGATGTGCAGCGCCGCAGCAACCAGTTCGACGCCGCAGAGCAGACCTACCGCTCGGTGATCCAGAGCGACCCGGACAACCGTCCGGCGAAAGAAGGGCTGTTCTACGTGCTGCGTCAGCAGAACCGTGGCGCAGAAGCCAATACGCTGCTGTCGTCTCTGCCGGAAAGCGTGCGCGAAAGCGTGACGCCGAAACCGGCGGTGACCAGCGATCCGGTGCGCCGTCAGGCGAAGCAGGCGCTGGCGGCAGGCAATACCCAGCAGGCGATTGCCATTCTGCAACAGGGCACTCAGCGCTTCCCAACCGATCCCTGGCTTCGCCTCGATCTGGCGCGCATTTACCAGCAGCAGGGCAACACCAGCCTGGCGGCGGGCATCATGCAGCCGGCGTTCCGTAACGGCGCAAGCAATAACGAAATTTATGCCGGCGCACTGTTTGCCAGCGAAAGCGGGGCCTGGCAGCAGGCGCAGACGCTGATCGCCCGTATTCCTGCCCGCAGTCAGAGCAGCGAAATGCGCGAGCTGTCGCGCAGGGCCAACTTCAATCTGCAGATGGCGGTGGCGCAGCAGTATCTGGCGCAGGGCTCAAATGCCGCGGCGGCGAACACCCTGAAAGCGCTGGCAGTGAACCCACCGGAGAACCCGGCCGATGCGGGTAACCTGGCGAAAGGGCTGGCCGATGCCGGCGATCTGTCGACGGCGGTAACCGTGGTACGCAACAATATGCAGCGCGGCGTGCAGGGCAATGCCGGCGATTATGCTGCGCAGGTGGCGGTGCTGAACCAGGCCGGGCTGAGCGGCGAAGCGCAGCGCTTCCTCAGCAACCCGGAACTGCAGTCGCGCAGCACGCAAACCCAGCTGGCAGGCATTCAGAATGGCTACGTGATCAACGAAGCCGACCGTCTGCGGAATCAGAAGCAGTATGCCGCAGCCTACGACAAGCTAATCGGCGCGTTGCAGCGCGATCCGCAGAACACCGATTTGATGTTTGCCATGGGCCGTCTCTATCAGTCCGGCAAAATGAACAAAGAAGCGGGCGTGGTGTATGACTACCTGATGACCCGCGACACGCCAACCCAGGATGCCCGCGTTGGCGCGATTGACGTGGCGCTGGCCAGTCACGATCTGCCAAAGGCAAAAGGCCTGGTGGCCGGACTGCGTGGCGAGCAAACCCCGGAGCGCCTGCTGCTTATGGCGCGCGTGGCGGAAGCCGATGGCGACCATCAGCAGGCGCTGGCGTATCTGCGCACCGCGCGCGGCAAGATGATCGGCCTGGAAGGCGCCTCAAGCGGCTCCAACCCGGCAATCGGCGGCCTGGCGCTGGCAGACAATCCGTTTATCAACCGCACCACGCCATCGCAGCGTCGTTCCCCTTCGGCGTATGGCGCGGTGATGCCGTGGCAGAACGCCCCGGCGGGCAGCAGCGATGCAGCGATGCAAACCGCCAGTGTGGACGTGCCGTCGCAGCAGAGCCAGACGCTGCATCAGATCGATACCATGATGGACGATTTGCAGGAGCGCACCGGCACCTGGGCACAGGGCGGCGTGCAGGTCAGAGGGCGTGATGGCGAATCCGGCCTCAGTAAGCTGACCGAAGCCAAAGCGCCGCTGACCTGGTCAACGGTGCCGTATGGCGACACCCGTTTCGACTTCACCTTAACGCCGGTGACCCTCAGCGCGGGCAGTGCCAACAGTTCGGCCACGCCGCGCTTTGGTACCCAGGCGCTGGAGCAGGGCCGCAGCGCGCAGGCCAACAACGTGCTGCCGTCGGAAGTGAAGCTGGATTCACCGGGATCGCAGAACGCCTCCGGGGTTGAAGTGAACCTCGGCCTGACCAACGACAACTTCAAAATTGACCTGGGCTCGACGCCATTGGGCCAGGATCTCAGCACGCTGGTGGGCGGCATTCAGTGGTCACCGAAGCTGACCGATTACCTGACGCTGATCCTGACCGGTGAACGCCGTTCGGTCACCGACAGCCTGCTCTCTTATGTCGGCGTTGAAGACAAGCTGAGTGGCAAGCGCTGGGGCCGCGTGACCAAAAACGGCGGCGATGCGCTGTTAAGCTACGACAACGGCGACGCCGGTTTCTACTTCGGCGCGGGCGGTTACAGCTATCTCGGTGAGAACGTGGAAAGCAACCAGAGCATCATGGGCCAGGCGGGCGCCTACGTGCGTCCGTTCCATGACGACAGCAGCGAGCTGAAAACCGGTATCAGCATGAGCTGGATGGATTTCTCGAAAAACCTCAGCTACTACACGTACGGCCAGGGCGGTTACTTCAGCCCGCAGAACTTTGTCGCAGTGTCGTTCCCGGTTGACTGGAGCAAGAACTACGACGATCTGAAGGTGAAGGTCGGCGGTTCGGTGGGTTATCAGTCCTACTCGCAGGATCGCAGCGCCTACTTCCCAACGGATCCGGATAAACAGGCGCAGCTGGAAAGCTATTACAATGCGGGCTACGCCACCGAGGCCTATTACGAAGGCGGCAGCAAAAACGGTATTGGCTATAATCTGCACGCCGGTGCGGATTACAAGGTGAATAAAGACGTCACCATTGGCGGCCAGCTGGGCTACGACACCTTCGGTGATTACAACGAAAGCAGCGCGAAACTCTATTTCCGCTATATGCTCGGGGACAAATAAGAATGACTGACCTTCAGGACCGTACGCTGCACTACTATCGTCAGCAGCAGTATCAGCCAGGCTGGTTCGACTTACTGAGCGTGATGATCAACGGCATGCTGCGCAATGCCGGAGAGCGTGAGAGTCACGCCTTCCTGCAGCAAATGGGTGACACGCTGGCAGGGCGCTATCCGCTGGGCGCGGCAAATACCGTGGCGGATCTGGAAAGCCAGATCAACGCGGTGCTGGCGCAGTTTAACTGGGGCTTTGTTGATGTGCAGCCGCGCGAGAATTCGATGGTGATCTCGCATATGGCGCTGCCGCCGGGCGACGGGCAGATTGAAGCCCGTCAGTGGCGTCAGGCGCTGGGCGCGGTGCTGCTGGGCTTATACGCCCGCTGGCTACGCGATCAGGGCGGCAACCAGGCCGTTCCGCTGGTGTGCGAAGAAACCGACAGCGAAGCCACGCTGAATTTCCGTTATCAGAGGTGAGGAAGATAATGATGTCTCTGCTCAGGGCGAGCCTGATGATCATTGCGATGATGGTGGGCTGCGCGCAGGCCACCGCGTCAGACGGTTGGAGCACCTTTAAAGGGCGCTTTATGACCGAAGACGGCCGCATTCAGGATACCGGCAACAACAACGTCAGCCATACCGAAGGGCAGGGCTACGCGATGCTGATGGCGGTCTGGTACAACGATCGCGGCAGCTTCGACAGCCTGTGGCGCTGGACTCAGCAGCACCTGAAAAACCCGCAAAATGGCCTGTTCTACTGGAAATACAATCCAGCCGCCGCCGATCCGGTGATGGACAAGAACAATGCCTCCGATGGCGATGTGCTGATCGCCTGGGCGCTGCTGAAGGCCGGACAGAAGTGGCAGGATCAGGCGTATTTGCAGGCGTCCGACCGCATTCAGAAGGCGATTGTTGACCGCGAAGTGATCACCTTTGGTGGCCATACCGTGATGCTGCCTGGCGTGCAGGGCTTCAACAAAACCAGCTATGTGGTGCTGAACCCGTCTTACTTCCTGTTCCCGGCGTGGCGTGATTTTGCCGCGCGCAGTCATCTGAAGGTCTGGACCAACCTGATCGACAGCGGGATGGATCTGCTGGGCAAGATGCGCTTTGGCGATGCCGGCCTGCCGGTTGACTGGGTGGCGCTGAATGCCGACGGCACGGTGGCACCGGCCACCGCCTGGCCACCGCGCTTTAGCTATGACGCGATCCGCGTGCCGCTGTATGTCTACTGGTATGACGCGCAAAGTCTGCAGCTGGTGCCTTTCCAGCGTTACTGGATGAGCTTCTCCCGGCTGCAAACCCCGGCGTGGATCGACGTGATGAGCAATAACAAAGCGCCCTACAATATGGCCGGTGGCCTGCTGGCGGTGCGCGATTTGACGCTGAACCAGAGCGGTTATCTCACCGACCAGCTGGATGCCAAAGAGGATTACTTCTCCTCCAGCCTGCATCTGCTGGCCTGGCTGGCGCTGAAAGACCACTAGTCTGCTCCGCAGGCAATAAAAAACCCGCCTGCTCAAACGGTTGAGCAGGCGGGTTTTTTTTAACAATCAGTTCGGGTACGCCACCCAATCCCCGCCGTTCAGCCGGATCCACGGCTTGCCCTGATAGATCATCACCACCGCGTTATCGTTCTCCGACACCACCGGCGTCTGCGGCAGGTTGGCGGTAAGCGTCGCCAGATTCAGCTGAGGGTTGCTGAACACCTGACCATCCACCGCACGGGAAACCAGTTCGGAAATGGCCTGCAGGCTGGTTGGCGTAGAGACGTCCACGGCCTGGGCCGGATGAGGCGCTTTCATGCCGACAAACTTAATGCCGACCGGCACATGAGTAATCGACGGGCTGGGAATATCCCGCAGGCCGGACATCTGCATTTTATCGCCTTCCAGCGCCGCGCCGTGCTCCGGCACCACGATCACCATCACCCGACGGCCGGATTTATCCAGATTGGTCAGGAAAGTATCCAGCTGATCGAAGAGCATTTTCGCGCGCGGCTGCCAGGCAGCGGTTTTGCTGCTGCCCAGTTCGCGAGTGCCGTCATGCAATGGGATCAGGTTATAGAAGGTGGCGCTGCGCGGATCGGCACTTTTCTGCCGCTCATCCAGCCAGCGCTGCATCACCTCGCCATCGTTTAATACCGGCGAGCTGTCGAAGGAGCTGAGCTCCGGTCTGATCCCGGCCTGCGACATCAGCGGTGCCTTCAGATTGCCCTCTTCACGCAGTTCCTGCAGATAGTTACCGAACACGCCGGTATGGTCCATCATCAGCTGCTGCTTAAAGCCGAGGCTGGCCAGATTGTCGAACAGATAGCAGCGTCCATCGGTCGGTTTATACAGATCGCTGTGCGAGCTCTGGCCGCAGCTGGCGCGCAACAGGCGGATGCCCGCCGGACCGCTGTAACCGGTCGCCGAATTGTAGTTGCTCAGCATAATATCGAAGTGCTTCCACAGCGGGTGATCGCGCAGCTGCGCCGCATCCAGATCGGACCACGCTAGCGAACAGATGTTAATCACCAGAATATCGAACGGCGCCGCTTCCGCCGGTAAGGTGGCGGGGAACGCGGTCACTTTCTGCTTTTCGCTGTCGTAAAACTTATTGAGGTACGCGGTCAGATTGGCGCTGGTGGGCGGCGCAGACTGATCCAACCCGTCGGCGGCGACCTTCGCGGCTGGCGCAGACGTAGACGCCGCGACCGGCGTGCTGCTGCCGGGAAGCAGGTTCACCGACGGACCGGCAATCGTCACCACGTTCAGCCACAGCAGCGCCAGCGAAACCAGCACGGTAATCCGCACCCACTGCGAAATAAACAGGTACAGCACCAGCATCACAAAGGCGGTACCCACCATCTCCCAGTTGATAAAGCGGTTGGCCAGCTCCAGCAGATACGACGCGGAAAAGCCGGTCAGCTGGCTGCCCTGACTGGCAATGCTTTCCGGGCCGGGCAGCCAGGTATCGTGCCAGAACAAACCGATGCCGACCGGGATGGCGATCCAGTTACGCAGGCGGTGCAGCCGATCGGAGCGGATCGGCAGCAACAAGCCGGCCAGCAACACCAGGTTGCTCAACGGATGAAAATTGAGGTAACCAAACCACAGCAGCGCGAATTTGATCAGGAAGTAGAAGTTCCAGCCACCCAGACCGCGCCATACAAAGCGCGTCGCGGGCATAACAGGTCGTTGAGTCATTTCTTATCCGGTGGTGTTGCCGCATTACGTCGCCAGGTGCCTTCGTACTTCAGGGCGCGCGGCGGGGTCAGGCGTAGCATCAGCCGGTGCCATTTTTTTGGCAGCCAGCGGGCATAAACAGGTTTCAGTAATAACAGCAGCAGCACCACAAGGATCAGGATCTGCACAATGTCCGACAGATTCATTCTGACGCTTCCGGCGGCTGTTTGCCGAGGGTGATGTCCTGCGGCTGGCGGCGCGGCGCTTCCGTGGCCGGCGTCGACGCCTTCGGATCGGCAGCGGGCTGCACCGGCGCGGCGCGCCAGGCGGTTTTCACCTTGCCGGGGATCTGGCGGATCTCCGATAAAATCTGTAGATCTTCCTGCCACACCAGCCGGTTAGTGAAAATCTCATCGTGCGGCAGGCGGAAGATATACTTCACCGCCGTATCCAAATCGTTGAAGCGGCAGGAGGAGAGGAACAGGTAAATCCGGTCATCGACCAGCGTCACCAGATCGCCAAAGCGCCGGGGTTTGCACAGCGTCAGCACCTGTTCCGGTTTCAGCTCCGGCACCGGCCGCAGCGCCACCAACAGCCCTTTGCCATTCTCGGGCAGCAGGGCGTTGTTCACCAGCAGCGTCACCGACTGGCAGAACGCCTCCAGCGGCAGATAGCCTCTTTCCTGCAGCGGCTGCATCGATTTCAGCAACGCATCAAGATCGGCGGGCACGTGGCGATTGTAGGATTGCCCCTGAATGCCTTCCAGCAGGGTCAGGAAGCGCGACATCGGCGCATTAAACGGCACGATGGCGTTGACGCCGCAGGCCAGCAGCAGGCGTTCATCGCTGTAGCGCAGGGCGGTTTCCATCTCGCGCACCACAATTTTCAGCCCGCTGCCGCGCGTGCGGCGCAGGCTGTGGATGCGGCCCGCCAGATGCGGAATACGATCGCTGTTTTTCAGGGTGAAAATCACCGTGGCGGCATTGGCCTGCAACGCGCGGTCATAGACCTCTTCATTGGTGGCGAACAGCGTCCACTGCGTTGACAGCGGCGGCGCGCCTTCCAGCACCGTTTGTTCCGCGAGATACCGCTGCTCATCGTTGAGGGTCAGCGGCGTATTTTGCTCATCCTGATCCAACAACGCGAAGCCCGTTTCCGAGGCGCTGAGTCGCATGGCGCGGTCGGCCAGCATGCCGCCGCCATTCGCCCACCAGTTAATGCGGTAATTCCAGCTGTCCTGCTGCCAGTCGAGATGGGAAAGCCCTTCAAGGTGGCGATAACAGGTTTGCAAATGATTGCGCAGGTTATTAATTCCGCTACCCGCCGTAATAATCAGAAGCGTAATCTTTTTACCGCTCAACCACTGCTGTAATTGCTTAAGCCAAATATTCACCTCGTCCGCCGCTATTTTTTCCCATAACAACGAAGCGGTAAACAATATAACCAGACGCGGTTTTTCCGACAGCACCCGGTCCAGATCGTCGGTCAGGTTGAGCAATGCTTTACGCGTCTCCGGCAGGGAGAACATCGGGATCGCATCAGGGCCGCCGGGCGGTGCCGGGGTCAGCAACGCCTGCGGCTGACTGCCGGAGGTTATCAAGGCCACCGAGCGCTGCGCGCTGATGCACTGACGTGCCAGAACGCGGGCATCTTCTTGCCGATTTGCGGTCACCCAATAACAGCCGGACGGCTGCATCAGGATTAATTCATCCCTGACCTGTTCGAAACCTAAAGAAAATGATGTGGCCATAAGTTTTATCGCAACACGTCCTATTAAAAACAGTGAGTGGTGAGCAGATGAAAATAGATTGCCTGACTTATCTTGCTGTAAATATACATTACAAGTTCTGCCAAACCCATTTAAACTGTCCCTAAGTTAATTCTTAGAACACCCCGCCACTTTTGGCACCTTCCGCTGCGTAAAAAAGGGTTTGATAATGAGTGAGCCGCGACATCCGCTGTTATCAGTAAGCAATGAATCACAGGATGACATTCGCGCGTTAGCCGACGCCTTCTCTTTACAAAACTGGCGCTATATTGATATCGCCCGCGAAGAGCGACTGGCGGCGATCGTTGCCCGCTGGCCGTTACTGGCGGAACGGGCCACGGACGTCCGTAAGCAGGCGGCGTAATGCCGGTGATTGCCTTTCAGGGGCTTCGCGGCGGCGCGGGCACCACTTCGCTGGTGGCCGGGTTGAGCTGGGCGCTGCATACGCTGGGTGAGTCGGTCATCGCCATCGATATGTCGCCTGATAACCAGCTGCGGATGCACTTCAATACCGCGTCGGATCATCCCCGTGGCTGGCTGCGCACCGCGCTCGATCGCCAACCCTGGCAGCAAAGTGCGCTGCGCTATGCGCCCGAGCTGGATTTTATCCCCTTCGGCCAGCTGAATGACGACGAGCTGATGGCCTTTGTCAGCCAGCCGCAGGCCGGTCTGGATGGCTGGACCGCGCAGCTTGCCACACTCAGGCAAACCTACCGCTGGATCCTGCTGGATGTTCCTGCCGGCACCACGCCGTGGACGCGGGGGTTGCTGGCGCTGGCTGACCGCACCATCAGCGTGATGGTGCCCGATGCCAACTGCCATATCCGCCTGCATCAGCAGCGTTTTACCGCCAATAACCTGTTCTTACTGAATCAGTTCTTCCCGGTCAGCCGTTCGCAGCAGGATCTGCATCAGCTGTGGCTGGCGACGTTGCAGAACCTGATCCCGCTGACACTCCATCGCGATGAGGCGGTGGCGGAAGCGCTGCTGAGCAAGCAGCCGTTTAGCGAATATCGCCCGCAGAGCCTGGCGGCAGAAGAGATGATGACCTTTGCCAGCTGGGCGCTGATCCATCTGGCTGAGCAGGCGTCATGAAGCCGTTTATCGCCCCGGCGTCAATTGCCCGCCCTGGGTCGACGTTGTGACGCCGTTACGCTGGCTGCTGAATCCGCCGGTCTGGCAGGCGCTGCATCAACGATACAGCGGCTTCCGCCATCACGGTGCGTCATCCCTCACCTCCGCCTTGCACTGCTTCTGGCTGGTGTTGGGCTGGTCGCTGCTGCGTTTTGAGTCGCCGGCCTGGCAAAAGGTGCAGGCCGATCGCCGTCGCCTGTACCCGCAAATCTCGCCGGAAAAACCGCGTCCGGCAGACCTGCTGCGTTATCTTTTTCAGAGCCTGTGGCTGATGCTGGTCTTGCCGGTCGGTGCTGTTAGCCGTAGTGAGCGCTCACGTATTATTCCGCTGCAACGCTGGCGGCAGCGCGCCTTGATCTGGCTGGGCAGACTGCCGCAGCGCGCGGAAGACCGGCAGCTGGCGCGCAAGGCCGACCGACGCATAAAGCAGATGCCTGCTGCGCTGCGCAAAGGGCTGTTTGGTTTGGCGATCCTGTTGGCGACCGCGCTGGCGCTGCTGTGTATCTCTCAGCCGTTCGACTTCTTTACCCAGGCGGTGTTTGTGGTGCTGCTGTGGAGCGTGGCGATGGTGGTGCGGCGCATTCCGGGGCGCTTGCCGACCATGATGCTGATCGTGCTGTCGCTGACCATCTCCTGCCGCTATCTCTGGTGGCGCTACACCTCCACGCTGAACTGGGATGACCCGGTCAGCCTGACCTTTGGCGTGCTGCTGATCGCGGCGGAAACCTATTCGTGGGTGGTGCTGGTGCTGGGCTATTTCCAGACCCTGTGGCCACTGCAGCGTCAGCCGGTGCCGATGCCCGCAGATACCGCCAGCTGGCCTTCGATAGATTTGTTAGTACCCACTTACAATGAAGCGCTGAGCGTGGTGAAACCGACGCTGTATGCGGCACTCGGCATCGACTGGCCGAAGGACAAACTGACCATTTACCTGCTGGATGATGGCAACCGCGAAGAGTTCCGCCAGTTCGCCGCAGAGATCGGCATAAAGTACATTGCCCGGTCCGGGAATGCCCATGCCAAGGCCGGCAACATCAACCATGCGCTGAAGTCCGAATGCCGCAGCGAATACGTGGCGATTTTTGACTGTGACCACGTGCCAACCCGCTCTTTCCTGCAGGTGTCGCTGGGCTGGTTCCTGAAAGATCCGAAGCTGGCGATGCTGCAGACGCCGCACCACTTCTTCTCGCCCGATCCGTTCGAACGTAACCTGGGCCGCTTCCGCCGCACGCCGAATGAAGGCACCCTGTTTTACGGCCTGGTGCAGGATGGCAACGATGTCTGGGATGCGGCGTTCTTCTGCGGCTCCTGTGCGGTGATCCGCCGCAGCGCGCTGGATGAAATTGGCGGCATCGCGGTGGAGACCGTCACCGAAGATGCGCACACCTCGCTGCGGCTGCACCGCAAAGGCTACACCTCGGCCTATATCCGTATTCCCCAGGCGGCGGGCCTGGCGACCGAAAGCCTGTCCGCCCATATCGGCCAGCGTATTCGCTGGGCGCGCGGCATGGTGCAGATCTTCCGTCTGGATAACCCGTTGATGGGCAAGGGGCTGAAGCTGGTGCAGCGGCTCTGTTATGCCAACGCCATGCTGCACTTCCTCGCCGGTATTCCCCGGCTGATCTTCCTGCTGGCACCGCTGGCCTTCCTGCTGTTCCATGCCTTTATCATTTTTGCCCCGGCGCTGGTGATCGCCATCTTTGTGCTGCCGCATATGGTGCACACCAGCATGACCAACTCGCGTATTCAGGGCCGCTGGCGTCACTCGTTCTGGAGCGAAGTCTATGAAACCGTGCTGGCCTGGTATATTGCCCGTCCAACCACGGTGGCGCTGTTTAATCCGCACAAAGGCAAGTTCAACGTCACCGCCAAAGGCGGGCTGGTGGAAGAGCAGCATCTCGACTGGGTGATCACCAAGCCGTATATGTGCCTGGTGCTGATCAACCTGGCGGGCGTGTTCGCCGCCTTCTGGCGACTGCACTATGGCCCGCCGCACGAGGTATTGACGGTGATCGTCAGCCTGGTGTGGGTGCTCTACAACATGATTATTCTCGGCGGCGCGGTGGCGGTGTCGGTGGAAGCCCGGCAGATCCGTGAAGCGCACCGGGTGGAAATTGCCATGCCGGCGGCGCTGGCGCGGGCCGATGGCCATATGCTGCCCTGCACGTTGCGCGACTACTCCGACGGCGGCGTTGGCCTGGAGCTGCGCGAAGACAATCTGCTCAGCGAAGGCGAACAGGTCTGGCTGCTGCTGCGCCGGGGCCAGCAGGAATTCAGCTTCCCGTGCCAGGTGCAGCGCACCTTTGGCCGCCGCGCCGGCATCCGCCTGCATCAGCTGACCACCGAACAGCACGTCGAATTTATTCAATGCACCTTTGCCCGCGCCGATACCTGGGCCCTGTGGCAGGACAGTTTCCCGGAAGATAAACCGGTGCAAAGCCTGGCCGATATTGTGGTACTGGGCTTTAAAGGCTATTTGCGGCTGGCAGAGTATGGCCCCGCACCGCTGCGCCGGCTGTTTGCGCTGCTGACGCAGCTGGCAGGCTGGCTGGCCTCCTTCTTCCCCCGCAGCGTGAGCAGAACAGGCTCCGCGGTTTCCTGATTGACCTTGATGAAGACACCATGACGAAAAAATTAGCTTGGTTCACCGCATTATGGCTTGGCGTGCTGCCAGGGGTTCAGGCAGCAGCAGACGGCTACACCCGGCCGGTCAACACCACGGCGGACAGCCTGGCGCCTCCGGCTATCGATCCCGCCGCGCCGGTGCGTGATTATCTGCGGCCGTTTACCCAGATCGCCCCGCCGCCAGGCAACTTCAACCTGACCGGCACCCGCACTCAGGGGCAGATTGAGTTTGGCGTGCGCAGCGATGAAGTGGTGACCAACGCGTTGCTCAACCTGAGCTTCCGCCCATCGCCGTCGCTGATCCCGGGCATGTCGCATCTGAAGGTCTATCTGAACGACGAGCTGGTCGGTCTGGTACCGGTAGTCGCCGAACAGGCCGGTAAAAATAATCAGGTGCAGGTGCCGATTGACCCGCGCTTTATTGGCGACTTCAACCGCATCCGCTTTGAGCTGGTGGGGCATTACGCCAACATCTGCGAAAACCCGGCCAGCAGCGCCATCTGGCTGGATATCGGCAAGGACAGTACGCTGGATCTGTCGCTGCAAAAGCTGCCGCTGAAGGACGATTTATCGCACTTCCCGGAGCCGTTTTTCGACGCGCGCGACAGCCGCCCGTTAACCCTGCCGATGATTTTTGCCCGCGCGCCGGATCTCGGCCAACAGCGTGCGGCTGCGGTGCTGGCATCGTGGTTCGGCACTCAGGCGGACTGGCGTGGACAGACCTTCCCGGTGCTGTATAACCAGCTGCCGGATCGTCAGCACGCCGTCGTGTTTGCCACCAACGATCGGCGCCCGGACTTTCTGAAGGATTTGCCGCCGGTAGATAAACCGACGGTGGAAATCATCGATCAGCCGGACAATAAGTACCAAAAATTACTGTTGGTATTGGGGCGCAACGACGAGGATCTGCTGAAAGCGGTGCAGGGAATTGCGCAGGGCGAACTGCTGCTGCGTGGACAGGCCTCGAGCATCGACAGCGTGAAGGAGCTGGCGGCACGCAAGCCTTACGATGCGCCAAACTGGGTACGGACCGACCGCGCCACCACCTTCGCCGAGCTGCAACAGTTCCAGGGCCAGCTTCAGGCCGACGGCATGCAGCCTGCGCCCATCTCGTTAACCCTGAAATTACCGCCGGATCTGTTCCTGGTGCGCGCACGCGGTATCGATATGGATATCAAGTACCGCTATACCTCCCCGGTGCAGGATGACGGATCGCGGCTGGCGGTGAACCTCAACAACCAGTTTGTGCAGGATTACCCGCTGGTCAACAAGCGCGAGGAAGGCAAGCAGCTGCTGCATATTCCGCTGGTGCAGGGGCTGCTGGATGGCGGCACGCAGCTGACCATTCCGGCGCTGCAGCTGGGCGTGGTCAATCAGCTGCGCTTCGATTTTGATTATGCCAGCACCTTTATTGGCGGCTCGTTTAATAACGGCACCAACGAAGGGCGCTGCGAAACCATCACCCCGGTATCCAACCATGTGGTGATCGACGGCAATTCGACGGTCGATTTCTCCGGCTATCGCCACTATATGGAAATGCCGTCGCTGGGCGCGTTTGCCAACGCCGGCTTCCCGTTCAGCCGTAATGCTGACCTGGCGCAAACGCTGGTGCTGGTCAACAACCGTCCGCAGCCGGGCGAAGTCAGCGCGCTGCTGAACGCATTGGGCAATATCTCGGCGCAGACCGGCTATCCGGCGCTGAAAATGCAGATCGCCGATGACTGGAGCAAGGCGAAAACCAGCGATGCCGATCTGCTGATGATCGGCCGGTTGCCTGAACAGATGAAGGATGACGACAAGGTCAATCTGCTGCTGGACGCGGCGAAAAGCTGGATCAACAAGCCTAACCGGCAGACGGCGTTCTCCAGCGGCTCCTCAGCCCCGGACGATCTGCGCGCCGAAAGCCAGACCACCATCAGCTCCGCTGGGCCGATGGCGGCAGTGATTGGCTTCCAGTCGCCGTTTGATGCGCAACGCAGCGTGGTCGCGCTGCTGGCAGACAGCCCGCGCGCCTGGGAACTGCTGAATGGCGCGCTGATCGACAGCGGTAAACGCGCGGCGATTTTTGGCTCGGCATCGGTGATCCGTGAATCCGGCGTGCGCAGCCTGCGCGTAGGCGACACCTACTGGGTGGGCCATTTGCCGTGGTGGGAGCGGGTGTGGAATGCGCTGGCCACCCATCCGGTGATGCTGGCGGCGTTTGCCACGCTGGTGGTGATCCTGTTTGCGCTGCTGGTGTGGCGACTGATGCGCCGCGTCAGCCGTCATCGCCTCGGTGACGAGGACGACGAGGAGTGAAACGTTCGCGACTCAGCCTGTTGTTGCCGCTGCTGCTGTGGCCGTTAAGCCGCGCCGTGCCGGCGGCACCCGATCACGTTGAGCCGGTCGACTGGCTGCTGCAACAGGTCAGGATTGGCGAAGCGACCCAGAAATACGATCTGGTCAGCCAGTCGCTGTACCGGCTGGAAAAAATTGCGCCGGATAATCCGCAGGTGCTGGCGGCACAGATCCGCCTGGCGCTGCACCAGGGTGAACAGGACAAAGCGCGTCAGCTGATGGTGACGCTGAAGCAGGTTTCGCCCGATTCGCTGGCGACGCGGCAGGCTGAAGTTAGTATTCGCTTACTATCTGACGAGGGCAGGAAACAGCTGCAGCTGGCGCGGCTTCTCGCCACCTCTGGCCGGCTGGAAGAGGCCAAAGCGGCTTACGATAAACAGTTTAACGGCGTCTTTCCCTCGCCGGATATCGCGCTGGAATACTGGCGGTTAGTGTCGCGGCTGCCGGGACAGGAAAACCGCGCGCTGGCCGAACTCTCCGCGCTGGATCGCGATGCGCCGGGCAGCATCAACGTGCGCATGGCGATTGCGCAAATGGAGCTGAGCCGCAATAACCCGACCGCCGCCGTTAAACAACTGCAAGTGGTGGCAATGGATCCGGCGGGCCGGGTGCAGGCCGCCGAACTGTGGCTGAGCCATATCAAATCGCAGCCGGTCACGCCGCAAAGCGTCGCCCAGCTGAAAACCTATCTCGCCACCTTTACCAGTGACAAGCCGCAGTCCGACGGCCTGACCGAGCTGGCGCGGCAGCAAAAAATGCTGGCCGATCCGGCTTACCAGCAGCGGCTGCGCGGCCTGGCGATGATCGATCGCGGTCAAAGCAGCGCTGCCATTCCCGCCCTGCGTGCTGCGCTAAAGGCGACGCCAGACGATGCCGATTTACTGGGTGCCATGGGCCAGGCGCTGGCGCGGGCCAACCAGCGCGCCGAGGCAAACGGCTATTTTCAGCGGGCGATTGTCGCCGATGCGCAGGGCACCGATATCGGCAAATGGCGCAGCCTGCTGACTTCCAACCAGTACTGGCTGGCGATTGCCGAGGGTGACAAAGAACTGGCGGCGGGCAACCTTCCCCAGGCCGCCAGTCAGTATCAGCGGGCGCGCTCGCTGGATAACCGCGACAGCTATGCGCTGATTGGGCTGGGCGACGTGGCGCTGGCACAGAAAAATCCGGCCACGGCGGAAGTGCAGTACAGCCGCGCGTTACGGCTGGATGCAGGCAATACCACCGCCGCCCGACGGCTGGCCGCACTCTATCAACAGCAGTCACCGCAAAAGGCGATGGCGTTTATCAACGGGCTACCGGCCTCACAGAAAAAGGCGCTGGGTGATACCCTCGCCAGCCTGCGCAGCAGTGCGCTCAGCGCCGAGGCGGACAGGCTGGCCGCTGGCGGAAACGTGCGGCAGGCGGCAGACGTATACCGTCAGGCACTCCAGCTGTCGCCGGACGACGTCTGGCTGAACACCCGACTGGCGGGCGCACTGCGTCAGAGTGGGCAGACGCAGGCCGCCGATCGGCAGATGCAGGCGATGGCGCGCCAGCAGCCCGGCGTGCCGGCACAGGTCTATGCCAACGCGCTCTATTTGTCAGGCAGCGACCGGCCACAGGCCGCGCTGGCGCAGATCCACACGCTGCCGCAGGCAAAGTGGGATCACAATATCACCGACCTCAATACCCGGCTGGAAACCGGCCTGCTAATCGCCCGCGCGGAAGCCAGCCTGGATAACATTGAGGCCCTGATCGCCCGCCATCAGCTGGCCGCCGCGCGTAAGCAGCTGAGCGCGTTGCCGCCCGAGGCGTCCACGGCGAACGTCTACAGCGGACGCCGCGTGGCCAATGCCTGGCTGGCGGTGGGCGAGCCGCAGAAAGCCACCTCGCTGTATGCCGGGCTGAAAACCCAGGCCGCAAAAGCCGGACCATCGCAAAGCAGCGCGCTGATCTATCGCGATGCTGCCCGTCTGGAAGCGCTACAGGGGCAACCTCACTTCGCGCAGGAGGATTACCGCCAGGCGATGGTCGCCAGCGGCATCAGCCCGGTGGTGCCGCCGGATAACCCGACGTTTACCCGGCTGACCCGCAACGACCCACAGGATGACTGGCTGAAACGCGGTATCCGCAGCGATGCCGCCGATCTTTACCGTCAGCAGGACAGCACGCTGACGCTGGAAGAAGACTATTCGCGCAATAAGGGCACCGGCGGCGTATCCGACTTCACCGCGCACACCACCATGATGGAAGCCGAAACGCCGTTTGCCGACGGCAAAAGCTTCCTGCGGCTGGATAATGTTGATGTGTCGGCCGGCACCTTCTCGCGCAACGTCGATGGAAATATTGATGAGACGTTCGGCACCTGTACCAACGACGATGCCACCTGCAACCGCGATTTCCGCCAGCATCAGAACGGCACCAGCCTTGGCGTCGGCTACCGTAGCGATAAATGGCGCGCGGATATTGGCACCACGCCGCTGGGCTTTGCGGTCACCAACTGGGTGGGTGGCGTCACCTGGAACACCGATTGGCAGGATATCGGCGTGTCGCTGACCGCGTCGCGGCGGCCGATTTCCAGCTCGCTGCTCGCCTATGCCGGCGCGCAGGATCCCAACACCGCCAGCGGCAAAACCTGGGGCGGCGTGGTGGCAACCGGCGGCGCGATTGGCCTGAGCTATGACCAGGGCAACGCCAACGGCGTCTGGGCCGATCTCAGCGCGCACCAGATCACCGGCGAAAACGTGGCGGATAACAGCCGCGAACGCCTGATGGCGGGCTATTACTACAAGCTGATCAACGAAAACAACCGGCGGGCCACCATCGGCCTGAACGGCATGCTGTGGCACTACGCGAAGGATCTGAGTGATTACTCACTTGGACAGGGCGGCTATTACAGCCCGCAGCGTTACAGCTCGCTCTCGGTGCCGGTCAGCTGGCGGCAGCGCACGGAAAACTGGTCTTACGATCTCGGCGGTTCGGTTTCCTGGTCCCATTCGGAAACCGACGGCCAGTCACGCTATCCGCGCGATTTCGGCGCGCTGACCACGGATAACCCGCAAAGCAGCGACAGCAGCAGCAACGGATTCGGCTATACCCTGCGCGCGGTGTTGGAACGCCGGTTAACCGCGCACTGGACGATGGGCGTCGGCGTCGATATTCAGCAGGCAAAAGACTATACGCCCAGCCACGGGCTGATCTATGCGCGCTATTCGATGGCCGGCTGGCAGGGCGATCTGGATCTGCCGCCAGAGCCGTTAACGCCATACGCGGACTTTAAATAGGGTTATCAGGCTGCATTTAGTGAGAAAATTAAGATAATCGCCTTCAGAAAACACCTAATCAACCCCTGGCCCGGACAGAGTGCTTAACAAGCGGCCGCCTTAAGATATACTCAGGGCAGTTTTTTGCTGCCCCCGGTGGTGGCATTCAGTAATTCGGAGAGTGGGTTTGCGCGTCAGTCGTTCATTAACAATAAAACAGATGGCGACGGTATCCTGCGTGGCCGCCGTGACCATCTGTATTTTTATTGTCATTCAGCTTTTCCATTTTGTGCAGCAGCGCAGGATTGACTACGCCCAGCAGATGGAAAACGTCGCCCATACCGTGCGCCAGCCGCTGTCCCAGGCGGTGCTGAAAGCCGATATTCCGCAGGCCGAACTGATCCTCAACTCCCTGAAACCGGCCGGGATCCTGGCCAGGGCCGAAGTGGTGTTGCCGAATGGCCTGCAGGCGCTGCATACCGACTTTGAGCCCGAAAAACCGGTGCCGGAATTTATCGCCACGCTGTTTGAGCTGCCGGTGAGGATCACCGTGCCGCTCTACTCGGTGGAGCCAGCCAATCCCAAGCCGCTGGCGCTGCTGGTGTTGCAGGCCGATTCCTGGCGGGTGTATCAGTTTATTCTTAGCGCCCTGTCGACGATGGTGACCACTTACCTGCTGCTGGCATTGATCCTGTCGATCGCCATCAGCTGGTGCATCAATAAGCTGATCGTTCGCCCGCTGCGGCGGATCGCCATGGAGCTGCAGGATCTGCCGCCGCAGGAGGCGATTTCCCATCAGCTGACGCTGCCTGAGCGCCACCGTGACGATGAGTTGGGCATGTTAATCCGCAGCTACAACCGCAATCAGCAGGTGGGCGAAGCGGTGCATGATGAGATGAGCAGGCTGACCACCCGTTTTGCCCTGACCAATCTGCCGAACAAAACCCTGTTTCTGGCGCTGCTGGAGCAGCATCTTAATTCCGTCTCTGACGACGACAATTTCACCCTGATGGTGCTGCGCATCGAGACCTTGCAGGACGCCAACGGCGTGGTGAAGGACGAACAGCGTGATGCGCTGTTGCTGACGCTGCTGGAAAAAATTCGCAACAGTATCGACAGCCATACGTTAGTGGGCCAGCTGTCAGGCAGCGATTTTGTGCTGCTGGTGAAGCGCGCCAATAAACCTTTCCGCGCCATGCGCCTGGCACGCCTGCTGCTGCTGCGGCTGAATCAGCCGGTCACTTTGCAGGACATGCAGCTGCGGCCCAACCTGAGCATCGGCCTGGCGCAGCGTGAAGCGCGCGATCTCACCGCGCAGGACTTTTTAAGCCGTGCGGCGTCGGCGATGATGTCGGCCCGTCATCAGGGCAAAAATCAGATCCTGTTTTATGACCCGATGATGATGGAACGGGCGCACAAGCGGCTGACCCAGGAACACGACATTTTGCAGGGGCTGGAAGAAGAGCAGTTCTCATTGTTCCTGCAGCCGCAGATTGATATGCGTAACGGCAAGCTGGTCGGCGCGGAAGCCCTGCTGAGAATGCGCCAGCCGGACGGCAGCTGGGCCTTGCCGGAAGATCTGATTGTGAACGCCGAAGAGATTGGCGTGATCAGCGCGCTGGGCCGCTGGGTGTTCGAAGAGTCCTGCCGGGTGCTGGCGGGCTGGCAGAAGCAGGGCATTAATCTGCCGCTCAGCGTCAATCTCTCCGCCGTGCAGCTGCGTGAAGCGGATATGGTCACCCACTTACAGGACCTGATCCATCGCCACCAAATCAGTCCGGGCAGCCTGATGCTGGAGATCACCGAGACCGCCCAGGTGGGCGAGCCGGAACAGGCACTGCAGCTGTTAAGCGAGCTGCAGAAAGTCGGCATCTCGGTGGCGCTGGATGATTTTGGTATGGGCTACGCCAACCTGAACTGGCTGAGCCAGTTTAAGTCGTTACCCATCAGTAAGCTGAAGATGGACCGCAGTTTTGTCTGTGTGCTGCCGAATGATGACACCATGGTGCGAATCGTTGCGGCGATTGCCGAAATCATCAAGCTGGACGTGATTGCCGAAGGCGTCGAAACCAGCCAGCAGCGCGACTGGCTACTGGCGCGCGGCATTAATATCGGGCAGGGCTACCTCTATTCTGAGGCGCTACCGCTGGCGGTCTTTAACCGCAAATATCTGGAATTAATCACGCCGTAATACGGTCCCGTAAGGGATAATTTCCACGTGTATCAATCCTTAACGCAAACCACAACGCGTCATTACCGGTGCTGAAGTGATTCAGCTCATAAAACGGCGCGTTGCCCGGCGGCTGAGTGTTTCAAGTTATATCAATCCCGTTAACGTAGTGTTACTTTCGCGCTGAAGACTGACGATAACCTCAGCGAAAGCGCCTGCCATCCAAGCCGTTAATGGACATTCTATGAAAACTTCCCTGTTTAAAAGCCTCTATTTCCAGGTGATTACCGCCATCGTCATCGGCGTGCTGTTAGGGCATTTCTACCCCGAGTTGGGTGCCCAGATGAAGCCGCTCGGTGATGCCTTTGTGAAGCTGATCAAGATGATCATCGCACCGGTTATTTTCTGTACCGTGGTCACCGGGATCGCCGGGATGGAAAGCATGAAAGCGGTCGGCCGTACCGGTGCCGTCGCGCTGCTCTATTTTGAAGTGGTCAGCACCATCGCCCTGATTATTGGCCTGGTGGTGGTTAACGTGTTGCAGCCTGGCGTTGGCATGAATATCGATCCGGCCACGCTGGATGCCAAAGCGGTGGCGATGTATGCCCAGCAGGCCGAGCAGCAGGGCGTGGTGGCGTTCCTGTTAGATATCATTCCTAACAGCGTGATTGGCGCCTTTGCCAGCGGCAACATTCTGCAGGTACTGCTTTTCGCCATCATGTTCGGTTTTGCCCTGCACCGCATGGGCGACAAAGGCACGCTGGTATTCAACTTTATCGAAAGTTTCTCCCGCGTGATTTTCGGCATCATCAATATGATCATGCGTCTGGCACCGATTGGCGCGTTCGGGGCGATGGCCTTTACCATTGGTAAATACGGCGTCGGTTCGCTGGTGCAGTTAGGTCAGTTGATTATCTGCTTCTATATTACCTGCCTGCTGTTTGTGGTGGTGGTGCTGGGTACCATTGCCCGCGTGGTCGGCTTCAACATCTTCAAATTTATCGCCTACATCAAAGAAGAGCTGCTGATCGTGCTGGGGACCTCGTCCTCAGAATCCGCGCTGCCGCGCATGCTCGATAAGATGGAAAAGCTGGGCTGTAAGAAGTCGGTGGTCGGGCTGGTGATCCCAACCGGCTACTCGTTTAACCTCGACGGCACCTCGATTTACCTGACCATGGCGGCGGTGTTTATCGCTCAGGCCACCAATGCGCATATGGATATCTGGCATCAAATCACGCTGCTGGTGGTGCTGCTGCTCTCCTCGAAAGGGGCGGCGGGCGTTACCGGCAGCGGATTTATCGTGCTGGCGGCCACGCTCTCGGCGGTCGGCCATCTGCCGGTGGCCGGTCTGGCGCTGATCCTCGGTATTGACCGCTTTATGTCTGAAGCCCGTGCGTTGACTAACCTGGTCGGCAACGGCGTGGCGACCGTGGTGGTGGCAAAATGGGTCGATCAGCTGGACGAGCAACAGTTGAAAGACACGCTGGATGGCAAAAATAAGGCAAAAAAACTGCCCGAAAACGCCGCATAAGCCGTTAATTTGTTAAATATCCCCTCAAATGCCCGTCGCGACTTGCCCTCGCGGCGGGCATTTGCATAATAACCCCCAGAGATTTTTATCATTTTTCACTCCGTGGTGGGACATCCCCGCCAATGCGTGGTCTAAGAAGCTGTTCTGAGAAAAAACAGCGGCTTCCCTGAGTTATCCCTCCCGTAGATAGCAGCAGGCCGTAGATCGCCAGTGATTTTTTTTGGTTTGTGATTGAGTAGGGGTTCACATGCAGGGCACCAGAATTCGTCTTTTGGTTGGTGGAATATTGCTGGCCGCGGTCAGCAGCACTGTGCAGGCTGAAACACTCCAACCCGATCCCGCCTGGCAGCAGGGAAAACTCGATAACGGGTTCACCTGGCAGGTTTTAACGACTCCGCAGCGTCCCAGCGACCGCGTTGAAGTCCGCTTACTGGTTAATACCGGCTCTCTGGTGGAGAATACCCAGCAGGCCGGTTACAGCCACCTCTTACCGCGCCTGGCCTTAGTGCATAACGCGAAGCTCGACCCTGCGCAGCAGCGCTCGCTGTGGCAGCAAAGTATCGATCCCGATCGCCCGCAACCGCCTGCGATCACCTCTTATGACTTCACGCTCTACACCCTCAGTCTGCCGAACAACCGGCCGGAAGTGGTGAAAGAAGCGATGAACTGGCTGGCGGCGACCGTCGGCGATATGACCATCAATGAACAGACGGTGAACACCGCGCTGGCTGCTGACGATCCGATCGCCACCTGGCCTGCCAATCCGCAGGATGTCTGGTGGCGTTACCGGCTGAAGGGCTCCACGTTGCTGGGCCACGATCCGGGCACGCCCGCTAATGCGCCGATCGACCCGGTCAAGCTGAACGACTTCTACAAGCAGTGGTACACGCCGGATGCGATGACGCTGATGGTGGTGGGCAACGTCGACAGCCGCAGCCTGGCCGAGCAGATCAACAAAACCTTCTCGCCGCTGAAGGGCAAGCGTGATACGCCGTCGCCGATGCCAACGCTGTCGCCACTGCCGCCGCAGCCGATTAACCTGGTTAACAATAATCTGACCCAGGATCGTCTGTCGCTGGTGTGGGATTCGCCGTGGCAGCCGATCAGGGATTCGCAGAATTTGCAGCATTACTGGCAGAGCGATCTGGCCCGTGAAGCGTTGTTCTGGCACGTGCAGCATGTCCTGAGCGACAGCAAGGCGCAGAAGGTGCAGGTGGGCTTTGACTGCCGCGTGCTGTACCAGCGCGCGCAGTGCGCCATCAATCTGGATGCGGATAACGCCACCCTGCAAAGTAACCTGAATCTGGTTGCGCGGGAGATGGTAAACATCCGCGATAACGGCCTGCCGCAGGAAGAGTTTGACGCGTTGATGGCGCAGAAAACCGCCGAGCTGAACAAGCTGTTTGCCACCTACGCCCGCACTGATACCGATGTGCTGATGAGCCAGCGTTTGCGCTCGCAGCAGAATGCGGTAGTGGATATCGCGCCGGAACAGTATCAGAAACTGCGCCAGAGCTTCCTGTCGGGCCTGACCTTGCAGATGATGAACCAGGAGCTGCGCCAGCAGCTGTCACAGGATCTGACCATGATGCTGATGCAGCCGCAGGGCGAGCCGGAAACCAACGTTCAGCAGCTGGAAGAGAGCTGGAAGAAAATCATGGCACCGGCCCCGGAAGCGGCGGCCGCAGCGGTGGATGAAACCAAGCCGGAAGTCTCTGATATCCCGTCTTCGCAGAACTGATCTGTTCTGACCACAACCCGGTCGCCTAACGCGGCCGGTTTTTTTTGCGTGCTACCAGATCCGCGCGCGCAGCCATTCATTGACCAGCATCGGCCAGCTGGCCAGCGGCAGATCGGCGACGTTGCGGATGCCAAAGCCGTGCCCGCCTTTCTCGTAGAAGTGCAGCTCGCTGGAGACCTTGTGTTCCCGCAGCGCGCTGAACATCACCATGCTGTTATTGATCGGCACCGACTCATCATTCACCGCGTGGATCAGCAAGGTTTGTGGCGTCTGCTCAGTCACGCGCGTTTCCATCGAGTACGCGTCAATTTCCCGCTGCGTCGGATGCTCACCCAGCAGATGCTGGCGACAGCCCTGATGCGCCAGCCCTTCACGCATACTGATCACCGGGTACATCAGCACCAGCGCATCCGGACGGGCGGTCAGCGAGTCGGCAATATCCTGCACCGGATAGAGTTTCTCAGTGAAGCGCGTACCGACGCTGGCGGCCACATAGCCACCGGCCGAGAAGCCCATCATCACAATACGCTTGCCGTTCAGCCCACGGGCGGCACGGTGCCGCAGCACGCGCACCGCACGCTGCGCATCCGATAAGGGCGCGTCAGCCGCTTCATGGTGACCATCCTGCGGGAAACGGTAGGTCATCACCGCCAGCGTATAGCCCATCGCGGTAAAGAACATCGCCAGCGCGCTGCCTTCTTTATCGATCATGATTTTTTCGAAGCCGCCACCGGGTGCGACCAGCAGGGTCACGCCGTTGGATTCTTCCGGATACCAGAAGGCCAGCTCAGGATTGCGCACGCCGCTGGCGGCACGGTCGTAAGGTTCGTACTCTTTCGCTAAATCGACAATTTGTGGGCTGACCCTGGAATCGCTGGCACCGGGAGCCTCGCCGTGAGGCCAGATATTAATAATTTCGGTTTTCATAGGCGCTCCTGAATTTCATTATTTAAGTATAGGCGAGCCCGGCGCGAGAATAGGGGGGATCGGCTGTAATAAAACAATCATTGCCCATTTATTTATACAGCGTCCAGCCTTGCTCACGCTTTTAGCGCAGTTTCAGACTATGCCCAGAAGCGCCGGTCTGGGGTTATTTATCTGCTGCTATCTGATTGTTTTAAAACGAGTCGGTTTGCATCACGGATCGCCATTAAGCGGGTTTAAGGTAATTATCATAATATTCAGTTTATTATCCGTTTGCCGATCTGCGGCTGGACCTGAATTAGGAATTGACTCATTCAGACTGCTTACGGATAAGCCGCGTAATTAATTTGACTTAAATTGCGGATGTTAATTTAAGGGCGGATCGGCGGGCGGGGAATAATAAAAAGCCCCGCTATTGCGGGGCTGTTTGCTGCCAGGGCTGAAAATCGGCGAACGCGCTTAAGCCGGCATTGCCGAGCGGGGAATGATCGCCCCGCGATGTTGGATCACCGTGCTGGCGGTCAGATGGCCACGTATCGCCGCCTCTTCCGCACTGCCACCGCTTAAACGTACCGCAAGATAGCCGGCGCTGAAGGAGTCTCCTGCCGCCGTGGTATCGACCACGCTGCTGGCCGGCAGCTTCACTGCCGGAACCTCCAGCAGTGGCCGATCGGCCAGCGACACCAGGCAGGATTCGGCACCGCGCTTGATCACAATCTCGCTGACGCCGGCGGCACGGGTGCGGGCAATCACCTCGTCAACAGGCGCTTCGCCCCACAGCAGGGTTTCATCGTCCAGCGTCAGGAAGGCGATGTCGGTACAGGCCAGCATCACCTGATAAGCCGCCTGGGTGACCTCAGCGGACGGCCACAGGCGTGGTCGATAGTTGTTATCAAAGATGATTTTCCCACCGTTGCGGCGACAGGCGGTCAGCAACGCCATCAGCTTTTCCCGGCTCTGCGGGCTGAGGATCGCCAGGCTGATGCCGCTCAGGTAAAGGTAATCAAACTGGGCCAGCTGCTGGCAAATGTCCTCTGCGCGCTCGCCTTCCAGCCAGAAGCGCGCGGCGGCATCGTTGCGCCAGTAGTAAAAGGTTCGCTCGCCCTGCGCATCGGTTTCAATCACGTACAGGCCCGGCAACTTGTTATCCATCTGCTGGATGAGGCCGGTCTGCACCTGCTCCTGCTGCCAGGCGGCGAGCATCTCACCGCTGAAGCTGTCGGTGCCCAGCGCGGTCACGTAATCCACGCTGAGCTGCTGTGGGTCAACCTGACGGGCGATATACACCGCGGTGTTCAGCGTATCGCCGCCAAAACCGCGGCTCAGGTCGGTGGCTTTCTGTGAAAGCTCAATCATGCACTCGCCGATAACGGCAATTTTTTTCTGCGTCATGGTAGTCAGCTCATCCCTCAAATTTGCACCAGTTTCGCTGCGCAGACGCACGTAGTCAATATTTTAAAACGGCGTTTTACTTTTTTCCTCACGCAGTGAATCGCTGAGAAAACAGCAGCAACGGCCTGCATTTTCGGCCAGCTGCGGCCAGCAATAATGGGCAATTACCGGGCGTTTTTAGCGCCAGGCGCGATAAAGTTCTGCGATCCGGTGCCGATATCTCTCTTGCGGGAGATCCGTTCCCCGAACGGTCTCATCATTATCAAGGATCAATTACATGGTGCTGAACGACCTCAGTCACCGGTTTCCTCTCTCAAATGTTGTGACAAAGCAACAAGATGAGCGTCTGTACTGGCAGGAGTGCCAGCGCATCTATACGTTTCAGCCTATCTACCGGGTGACCGGCAGTCTGATGGCAATTGAGTTGCTCACGGCGGTATTCCATCCCGCCGAACCGGGCAAGAGGGTATCACCGGAGTCCTATTTTGCAGCGCTTGAGATCCCACAGCGCCTGCACATTGTTACCGAGCAGCTTGAGCTGCTGGCGGAATGGGAAACGCTGTTCACCTCCAGTGGCACCGTTGCCTCGGTCAATATTGATGGCCCAACCCTGTTGGAACTGCAGCATCATGCTGCCATCCGTCAGCTGGTCGCCCGCTGCCCGTGGGTGCGCTTTGAGCTGGTGGAACACCATATGCTGCCGCAGGAAGAGATCGTCGCGCAGATGCCGGAACTCGGCCCGCTGTGGCTGGATGATTTCGGCTGCGGCATGGCCAACTTTTCCGCGCTGACCGAGCTGAAGTATGACTACATCAAAATGGCCCGCGAGCTGTTTATCATGCTGAGAAAGTCAGAAGAGGGCCGCAATCTCTTCAACATGCTGCTGGCCCTGATTAATCGCTACTGCAAAGGGGTGGTTGTCGAAGGCGTTGAAACCCTTGATGAATGGATGCAGGTGAAAAATTCACCGGCTTATGCTGCTCAGGGCTACTTTTTTGCCCGTCCGATGCCTTTTGACCAGCTGGGATCGCTGCCGCACCAGCTGATCTGATCCCGTTTCCTGCGCTCTCGACTATCTTTACAGAAGGCCGAAGCGAGCAAGGAGACCGGGTATGTCGCGTACGGGAAAAATAATTAGCTGGATTGTCGGGATTTTTTTGTTGCTGGTGATCGTGGTGGTGATCATCATTGCGACCTTTGACTGGAACCGACTCAAACCGACCATCAATCAAAAAGTGTCGACTGAATTGAATCGTCCGTTCGCCATTCGCGGTGACCTGGGCGTGGCGTGGGAACGCAACCGGGATGAACCTGGCTGGCGCAATTGGGTGCCATGGCCGCACGTTCATGCCGACGATATTCTGCTGGGCAATCCGCCCGAAATTCCTGATGTCACCATGGTGCATCTGCAACGCGTGGATGCCACGCTGGCCCCGCTGGCGCTGTTGGGCAAAGAAGTTTATATCCCGTGGATAAAGCTGACGCAGCCGGATGCCAGGCTGATCCAGACCGCGGATAAAAAGAATAACTGGACCTTCAATCTGGCCGGCAGTGACAACCCGGACCCGAATCAGCCGCCGTCTGCGTGGACCTTCCGCCTCGACAACATCATGTTTGACCGCGGACAGATCGCCTACCGGGATGCCATCAACAAAGCCGATGTGCAGGTCACCGTTGATCCGCTCGGCAAGCCGGTGCCTTACGTTCAGGTGGCGGGCAGCAAGGATGATAAGAGCCAGAAGGGCGCGTCTGATTACGTGTTTGGCTGGAAGGCTTCCGGTACTTACAACAACGAGAAGCTGACCGGCGACGGTAAAATCGGCGGCATGCTGTCGCTGCGCAGTAAAACCAATCCTTTCCCACTGCAGGCCGACGTGCGCAACGGCACCACGCGCGTGCAGGTGGCCGGGACGCTGCAGGATCCGCTTAACCTTGGCGGGCTGGATATCCGGCTGCGCTTCGCCGGTGACACGCTGGCCAATCTCTACGGCCTGACCGGCATTCTGCTGCCGGATACGCCGCCATATGAAACCGATGGACATCTGATCGCCCGCTTCCAGCAGAAGGGTGGCCCGGTATTCCGTTATGAAAATTTCAACGGCCATATTGGCGACAGCGATATTCACGGCTCCATGACCTACACCCAGGGCAAACCGCGTCCAAAACTGGAAGGTTCGCTGGAATCGAAACAGCTGAGAATGGCCGATTTAGGGCCGCTGATTGGCGTGAATTCGGGTAAAGGCAGCGAGAAAACCGAGCAGGCGAAAGCCAAACGGGGCGATGCCACCACTCAGCCGGCGGATCGCGTGTTGCCACACGATAAGTTCGATACCAAAAGCTGGGGCGCGATGGACGCTGACGTGAAGTTCAGCGGCAAGAAAATTGAGCACAGTAACTCGCTGCCGCTCAGCGATCTGTACACCCATCTGGTGCTGAAAAACGGCGATATCCTGCTGGATCCGCTGCGCTTTGGCATGGCCGGCGGCAATCTCAACTCCACCATTCATCTTGAAGGTGACCGCACGCCGATGCGCGCGCGGGCCGATCTGCATGCCCGTAACCTGAAGCTGAAGCAGCTGTTCCCGAACGTCTCCGCCATGCAAAGCAGTATGGGGCAGATGAACGGCGACGCCACGCTGAGCGGAAACGGTAACTCGGTGGCCGATATTCTGGCGACCAGCAACGGCGAGCTGAAGATGCTGATGAATGACGGGGTGATCAGCCGCAGCCTGATGGAGATTGTCGGTCTGAACGTCGGTAACTACGTGGTCGGCAAGCTGTTTGGCGACGATGAAGTGCGGATCAACTGTGCCGCAGCCGACCTCAACGTCACTAACGGCTTAGCCTCAACCCGACTGTTCGTCTTCGATACCGAGAACGCGGTGATTAACATCTCCGGCACCACCAACTTCGCCAACGAGCGGATGGATTTGTCGATCGATCCTGAGAGCAAGGGCATCCGTATCATCACCCTACGCTCGCCGCTGTATGTGAAGGGCACCTTCAAGAATCCGAATGCGGGCGTGAAAGCCGGTCCGCTGATTGCGCGGGGTGCGGCAGCGGTGGCTCTCGGTGCGGTCGTGGCGCCCGCCGCCGCGCTGCTGGCACTGATTTCACCCAGCGACAACGAGCAGAATCAGTGTACCAACGTGCTGCAACAGATGAAGAGCAAGAAATAATCCCCGGCGGGGATGGGCGCAGCGCCCGTTCCCGCAGCGGATTTCAGCACGAAAAAAACCGGCCAGGGCCGGTTTTTTATTGCCTGAACAAGGCTTAGTCGTACAGCGATTCGTGGCGGGTTTCTTTGCTGGCCAACAGCGCAATCAGCGTCAGGCAGGCCATCGAGGCCAGATAGATGCCGACGTAGAACAGACCGTAGGTGTGCGCTAACCAGGTGGCGATGTAGGGTGCGACAGACGCCCCAAGGATCGACGACAGGTTATAGGAGAACGAGGCACCGGTATAACGCACTTCCGTCGGGAACAGCTCCGGCAGCAGGGCACCCATCGGGCCGAAGGTCAGCCCCATGATGCTCAGGCCGCACAGCAGGAAGGCCATCACCATTAGCTGATTCCCTGACCCTAACATGCTCGGGAAAATCAGCGAGAAGGCGATAATCATCAGGGTAATGACGATCATGGTTTTGCGGCGACCGAAGCGGTCTGCCAGCAGGCCGGCAATCGGCACCATCACACCAAAACCAATGACCGCCAGCATCAGCATCCACAGCATGGTATTGCGTGGGAAGCCAAGACCGCCCGGTGCCGGCGTGGTGCCGTAGGTCATTGAATACACGGTCATGATATAGAACAGCGTGTAGGTCGCCAGCATGATAAAGGTGCCGATAATCGTCGCCTTCAGGTGCTTAGACAGCAGCGTGCCAATCGGGATTTTGACCTGCTTCTTCTCTTTCTTCACCTTGGCAAAGACCGGCGATTCGTGCAGCGACAGGCGCACGTACAGCCCAACCAGCACCAGCACCGCAGAGAGGACAAACGGCACGCGCCAGCCCCACTGCATAAACTGATCGTCGGTCAGCAGCCAGGAGAGCAGCAGGAAGGTGCCGTTGGCAAAGAAGAAGCCAATCGGCGCGCCGAGCTGCGGGAAGGAGCCGTACAGGGCACGCTTCTTCGCCGGGGCATTTTCCGTTGCCAACAGCGCCGCGCCACCCCATTCCCCACCGAGGCCCAGACCCTGACCGAAGCGCGCCAGCGCCAGCAGCAGTGGCGCAAAGACGCCGATGGTTTCATAGCCTGGCAGCAGGCCGATCACCACGGTTGAAATCCCCATGGTCAGCAGCGATGCGACCAGCGTGGCTTTACGGCCAACGCGGTCACCGAAGTGGCCAAACACCGCCGAGCCAATCGGGCGCGCGACAAAGGCGATGGCGAAGGTGGCCAGCGACTGTAGCGTGGCGACCGTGGCATCACCCTGTGGGAAGAAGATATGCGGGAAAACGATGACCGCAGCGGTAGCATAAATATAGAAATCGAAAAATTCGATAGCGGTGCCGACCAGCGAAGCGACCATCACTTTACCGCGGGAATTTACGGGCGTGATGTCGTTTTCGGCGTCGAGCGTTGGGGCGATGGAGGCTTGCATAGCAGTTTCTTATTTGTAAAACATGTTAAAGAATCTTACGCACAGCGGAGACGGCATTCAATGGCGAAAACCGCGCCACGACGGGCTTGCGGCGGGGAAAAGAGGATTATGCGTGTCAGAGGATAATTGCCGGGCGATGGCAACGCCAAACGCCGGTTTGCTGGCAATAAACACCAGCAAACGGCCAATAAAAAGTGGTGGGTTAGCGTTAAATGCTGGCTTTTGCGCAACTTTTGCCCAGCAAACCAGATTTATGACTGACTTTACCCCCTGCGACGGACGACGTTAACCCCGACACGGCGTGTTACAGAACGTGTCGAAGCGCATGGCGAGAGTCTTATTTGATCGTCGCGTTTACCTGCTCAAGCATCCAGGGATAAAACGGATTCGATGACTGGCGCATCAGCGAATCCAGGCTGACGATTAGCACCGAGCGTTCCCCGCGCGGCGTCATCGAGCCGAAGCTGACGCCGAATTCATTGGGCGGTATCGGCGTGCGCCCGTACAGGGAATCGGTTAACGGGAAGGGCAGCGCCACATGGGACAGCGAATAAACGTCTGCCGGGTAACGCAACCCCAGCGGCGTGACCAGGGTCGCGGTGCTGCCGGCAGGGGTGGTTTTTGCCACTTCCGTATCGCTTCCGGCAGAAGCGTTGGTGACCAGGGTCGCGGTGTAGGCCCGTGGCGCGGGAGGTAACAGATGTTCTGCCGCATGGCGGGCGCTGCTGCGCATCAGCGGGGAGAGCGGCACCGACTGATTGATATCAAACAGCACCAGCTCGCTGCCGTTGGCCGGCAGCAGATTGTATAAGGCTCTGACCACCGCAGGCGTGCTGACCGTGGCATCCGCCACCGACTGGAAGGTCAGCACCGGCGGCAGTTTAGCCAACCGCTGGCTGGCCTGTTCACGATGCAGCTGGCTCTGCAGGGCGCTGGTAAGCAGCCAGGACTGGCGTGCCGCTTTTACCGGGAATGAGTTGTATTTGAACGGGTTAAACTCCGGCAGGATGCTCAGCCACGCCGATCGGGCAAATGCCGGGAAGATCGACGGGATCCCCGCCAGCCCGGCATAACGGGCGTAGCTGCTGACGCCAATCATCGGCGAGATCAGGATCAGCCGGTCGGGTGCCGGCAGGGTCGGATCGTCCAGCGCATCCAGCGCATATTTCATTGCCAGCGCGCCGCCGTTGGAGAAGCCGACGATATGCAGCGGCGCACCGGGGGGAATGCGTTTTTTCGCTTCCCGCACGGCCAGCCGGGTTGCCGCCATCCAGTCCTGCCACACCACGCTGGTCAGCGCCGCCGGCACCGTGCCGTGGCCGGGTAAGCGGATCCCCAACGCGATATAGCTATGCTGCTGATAGTCCTGAGCGATATGGCGCAGGCTGTAGGGTGAGTCGGTCAGGCCATGCAGCAACACCACTGCGCCACGCGGCGTGCCGGTCGGCATCATGATGTAGGAGCGGTTCCAGTCGGTGGAAAAGTGTTCCGGATTGACCGGGCTGCGCTCCGCATAGCGGTTATAGGTTTCCGGATTGTCGTCCTGCAGCCTGTCGCTGACGTTAATTTTGATGCCGTCGAACAGGTTCTGCTCATTCTTCAGATAGCCCGCCCAGTCGCTGTTATCCATCTGACTGTCGCTCAGCTCCTGCGGTACCCAGGTGTGCCACAGCTGCAAATCTGGCCCGCGTTCCGTTAGCGCCACGCGCAGCCCCAGCAGCACGATCGATACAATGACCACCAGTGTCGCCACGCGTTTAAACCAGATTTTAGTCCGTTGAAGCATTGTCATCCTGTCCTTCTGCCCGAGTCTCCGCTGCAAGTATAGAGCGGATCGGCCTGGGAATGAGACTGGGTTTAAGCAATGTCTTAATGGGAATTTCGCCGCTGTTGATTAATGGTTTAAGAAAAAAACAGCGATTAATCACCGTAAGTTACCATTTATCTTTATGATTTTATTTGGTATTTTTATTTTTCGATCGCAAAATGGTGCTAAATTTTGCGGTTTACTTCGGTCCTGACCCGGCCTATAGTGACGGCGATTCACACAACGGAGCCCAAAATTGGACAGTCACCCCTTAAGTAACATCTTAATCTGGTAAGCCAACTCCTTTGTTTGCTTGCCGAAAAACGGCGGGCAATGTTTCACCTCCTTTCAAGGTCGTCGCATCCCCCCTGACTTATCGTAATCAGGTCCAGTGAATACTGGGCGCGGAAGGCTATGCGTTTGATCCCCGATCTTCTGCAGTGCCGCTAAACACACTTTTTCTGATAAAGGATTTTCTGATGAAAGAACCTCCGACCAGCGATGGGCGAAGGCGGCTGCACGGCAGAAGGGGGATAAACACGCACTGATCGTCCCTTCTTCACGCTGTCCTGCCCTCGTCCCGATCCGTACACATTCTGATTAATCCTCATGCGCAGGAGAGATTCCCCGCGCCTGAACAAAAAAAAGAAAGGATCTGGCAGATGAAAATGAACAATGCCAACTTAAACCTTGCCCGCGATCTGGCCATCGCCAGCGCCGCAAAACAGAGCCTGGACAGCACGCTGGCCAGAATGCATACCCAGCGTCAGGGCCTGACCCAGGAAGAGGCCGCCGAGCGCCTCGCCCATTACGGCAAAAACCAGGTGGCGAACGAGAAGGCACCCCATGCCCTTCGCCAGCTTTTTCAGGCGTTTAACAATCCCTTTATCTGGGTGCTGATGGTGCTGGCCGGCATCAGCTTTGTCACCGATTACATTTTGCCGCAGCGCAAAGGTGAGGAAACCGATCTGACCGGCGTGCTGATCATGCTGATGATGGTGATGCTGAGCGGGCTGCTGCGTTTCTGGCAGGAATACCGCACCAATAAAGCCGCCGAAGCGTTGAAGTCAATGGTGCGTACCACCGCGACGGTGATCCGCCGCAGCAGCGCCTCGGCGCAGCCGGTCAGAAGTGAAATTGCCCTGCATGATGTGGTGCCAGGCGACATTATCTTCCTGTCGGCGGGCGACATGATCCCGGCTGACGTGCGGCTGCTCTCCTCCCGCGACCTGTTTGTCAGCCAGGCGGCGCTCAGCGGGGAGGCCATTCCGATTGAGAAATATGACGCGATGGCCAACATCGCCGAGAAAACCGCGGCCGGCAGTAGCGATGATGCCGACCTGCTGTCGATGCCCGGCATCTGCCTGATGGGCACCAACGTCGCCAGCGGCACCGCAACCGCCGTGGTGGTGGCGACCGGTGGCGAAACCTGGTTTGGCTCGCTGGCGAAATCAGTGGTGGGTAGCCGTCCGCAAACGGCGTTCGACCGTGGCGTCAACAGCGTCAGCTGGCTGCTGATCCGCTTTATGCTGGTGATGGTGCCGATTGTGTTGTTTATCAACGGCTTTACCAAAGGTGACTGGTCCGATGCGCTGATGTTCGCGCTGGCGGTGGCGGTGGGTCTGACCCCGGAAATGCTGCCGATGATCGTCAGCTCCAACCTGGCGAAAGGGGCGATTGCTATGTCCCGTCGCAAAGTGGTGGTGAAACGGCTGAATGCCATTCAAAACTTCGGCGCGATGGACGTGCTGTGCACCGACAAAACCGGCACGCTGACGCAAGATCGCATCATTCTGGAACAGCATCTGGATGCCCATGGCCGCAATAACGACAAGGTGCTGCAGCTGGCCTGGCTGAACAGTCGCCATCAAAGCGGCATCAAGAACCTGATGGATAAGGCCATCCTCAGCTTCAGCCAGGGAAACCAGGCGGTCGCCGGACTGTGGCGCTACCGTAAAATTGACGAGCTGCCGTTCGACTTTGAGCGTCGCCGCCTGTCGGTGGTGGTCGCCAATGAACACAATCAGCAGCAGCTGATCTGCAAAGGCGCGGTGGATGAGATGCTGGCGGTGGCCAGCTGGTGGCTGGACGGCGGCGAAAAGCGTCCGCTGGATGAAGCCGCCCGGCAACAGTGGCGTCAGCAGGCAGAAGAGTGGAATCAGCAGGGCTTCCGCGTGTTGATGCTGGGCGAACGTGAGCTGGGAGACAATCCGCTGACGCTGCCGTTGAGCAAAGCGGACGAGCGTGAGCTGACCATTTGCGGGCTGCTTACCTTCCTCGATCCGCCGAAAGAGAGTGCCGGCGAAGCGATTGCAGCGCTGCAGGAAAGTGGCGTGGCGGTGAAGGTATTGACCGGCGATAACGCGATTATTACCAGCAAAATTTGCCATGAAGTCGGCCTGAACCCGGGCGTGCCGCTGTGTGGGACCGAGATTGCCCGCCTCAGCGACGATGAGCTTTACCCGCTGGTGGAAGCACGGACGGTGTTTTGCCGCCTGACGCCGCAGCAGAAATCACGCGTGCTGCAGGCGTTGCAGTACAACGGCCACACCGTCGGCTTCCTCGGCGATGGCATCAACGATGCGCCGGCGCTGCGGGATGCGGACATCGGCATTTCGGTGGACACCGCCACGGACATCGCCAAAGAGTCCGCCGATATTATTCTGCTGGAAAAAAATCTGATGGTGCTGGAGCAGGGCGTGATTAAAGGCCGGGAAACCTTCGGCAATATCATTAAGTACCTGAACATGACCGCCAGCTCCAACTTTGGCAACGTGTTTTCAGTGTTGATCGCCAGTGCCTTTATTCCGTTTTTGCCGATGCTGGCTATTCATCTGCTGATCCAGAACCTGATGTATGACCTGTCTCAGCTGGCGCTGCCGTGGGACAAAATGGACAAGGAGTTTTTACGCAAACCGCGCAAATGGGACGCGAAAAACATTGGTCGTTTTATGCTGTGGATGGGGCCAACCTCGTCGCTGTTTGATATCACCACCTTTGTGATTATGTGGCACGTGTTCGCTGCCAACAGCGTCGAGCATCAGGCCCTGTTCCAGTCGGGTTGGTTTATTGAAGGGCTGCTGTCGCAAACGCTGGTGGTGCATATGCTGCGCACCCAGAAAATCCCGTTTATTCAAAGCCGTGCGGCGCTGCCGGTGATGATAGCGACCGGGCTGGTGATGGCGTTGGGGATCTATATTCCGTTCTCACCGCTGGGGCATGCGGTCGGTCTGGTGCCGTTGCCATGGTCGTACTTCCCATGGCTGGTCGCCACGCTCTTCGGGTACTGCGTGGTCGCGCAGGCGATGAAACGTGTCTATATCCGCCGCTTCGGCCAGTGGTTCTGAGGAGAAACGCATGAAATACGCTAACGTGGTCACCACCATCGTGCTGTTCTTCGTCGGGCTGCTGATTTTCTCCAGCGGACTGCTGATGATCCTCAGCATGTAATGCAGTCAGGGCGGATCGCCGATCCGCCCTGAATTTTTTAATCCCGTGAGACCTTCACAAACCGCAGGTAAATAAAGCGGATCACAAAATACTCAATCGCCCCCAGCAGCAAAAACCACAGGCAAAACACCAGCGTATACAGCTGGCCGATATCACTGAGATGGAACATCGCCATCAGGCGGTACGTCAGGCTCAGACCAAACCATGGCGCGGGCAACAGCAGGGCGGAGAGCATGCCCAGCATCAGGGTGCTCATCGGCATCAAAAAGGTCAGAAACGGGTTATTCATGGGGCTTCCAGTCGGGTCATCAGCGGCCATTTTCCAGCAAACTCGCTTCAGGTTCAATGCTTACACCGCCAGCGCGCGTTTCACCTCTTCCCGCATCCACTGAATAAAGCTGCTGCGCTTCTGCGAAGGGTGCAGATCCTGCCGCCAGAGCAGGTGAATCGGGCGGCGTCCATTTTGACCCGCTGAGCGAGATGACCATCACCCAGTTTGAAACCGGCAAGGTTTACCGGGTCTGGTAACGCTCAGGGGGCGGATTTGCCGATCTCCGCCCCTTTTCTAAACAAAAGATTTCTCCATTTCCTGCCCGCCTTATCCCTCATTTCTGCTGGCTATTCCCCCAACGGCTTCAGGGATGTGACCGTTAACACAGTAATTCTTTTAGCCTTTTTGATTAAAAATTTACCGCGAAATTAGCATTCGTTAAAAAGTATAGCCAAGGCTATACTCAAATCCCTGATTTTGTTGTCTTTTTTTTTGCGAAACCCCGTGATAGGATGCGCTTCTTGTTGAGCACCCGCGCTTATTTTTTCGCCGGGACCTCTGTTTTTGATGCCTGAAGGCGTCCAGGGCCCTCAAACCGGTATAACTACAATGAACATGTACGCAACAATGATTTTGGCCTTTGGCATGTCGATGGACGCGTTTGCGGCGGCCATCGGTAAAGGTGCCAGCCTGCATCGTCCCTCACTGAAAGAGGCGCTGCGCACCGGCCTGATTTTTGGCGTTATTGAAGCGCTGACCCCGCTGATTGGCTGGGCAGTGGGCATTGCGGCCAGCCGTTACGTTATGCAGTGGGATCACTGGGTGGCCTTCACGCTGCTGTTTGTACTCGGTGCCCGTATGATTTGGGAAGGGTTCCGCAAAAAAGAATCGGTCGAAGACGCGCCCCAGAGCCACAGCTTCATGTTGCTGGCCACCACTGCGGTGGCAACCAGCCTCGATGCTATGGCTGTGGGCGTTGGCCTGGCCTTCCTGCAGGTGAACATTGTCACCACCGCGCTGGCTATCGGCGCTTCCACCATGGTGATGGCATCAGCAGGTATTTTGCTGGGGCGTTTCCTGGGCCCGGTGATGGGCAAATGGGCAGAGATATTTGGTGGTGTCGTGCTGATCGGTATCGGCAGCAGCATTCTGGTTGAACATTTAGGCCTTTTTGCCTGATTTCCCTCCTCTTTCTCCCCTTGCTGTTGGCGGGCTGCGGCCCGCTTGTTTAACCTTCGTTTAAGTTCACCTTTGCATACTACCCGCCAATTTTGTGATCTGGTTCAAATTTATTTGCCTGAAAAACGCGCTTCTTGTATACTTTTTTTGCGTTTTACTAACAAAAGTTTAATCAGGTAGCCGAAATGAAAAAATTCTTTAAACGCGTGTTGCACAGCTATGTTGAAGCGTTCAAACACGTGCCGCCAGGCGCCATGTCTTAATGGTTCCGGCCAGACACCCTCGATAGCCTCGGTCAGGGACCGACCGGTGGTTATCACTTTCTTCTGTTCTTCACTGCCTTCTACTCTCCCTAAAAATCTTCTTACGCCTTCTGAACCCGTCCAGCCATCGGGCGATTTGCTGTGCCTGTCGATCGCCGCATTAAACTCTCCACACCCTGTAACGGGATGGTCTGATTTATTTCCCCCATCGCGCATTTACGCCTTACACTCATTAAGTACCGCGTTAAGGGTCACCGTGGGGCCTTATGGCCTCACTTGTTTTCGACGGATTGAACCCGACTTGTCTCAAAATAGTTGTGTGAAAAGAAGGTGTTAATAGATGGAATTTAAAGATTATTACGCCCTGCTGGAGGTTGAACCGACGGCAGATTTGAAAACCATTAAAACGTCGTACCGTCGGCTGGCGCGAAAATACCATCCCGATGTCAGCACCGAAGCCAATGCCGAAACGAAATTTAAAGAGATGGCCGAAGCTTACGAGGTTCTGAAGGACAGCGACAAGCGCGCTGAATACGACAATCTGCGCTTACACCGCGACGATCCCCGCTTCTCACAATCCGCACCGGACTTCGGTGGCGGATTTGGTCAACATTCTCAGGGTAATACCGGTGACTATTCTGACTTCTTCGAATCCATCTTTGGCCGTCAGGGCGGGGGATTCCAGGGGCAGACGCGACGTCATCCACCAAGACGAGGTCAGGATTTGGAAATGGAAGTGCCGATGTTCCTTGAAGAGACGCTGACCGGCGACAGCCGCAACGTCTCCTTCACCCTGCCAGTGCTGGATGAGTTTGGTCGCCAGACGGATGAAATAGCAAAAACCCTGAAGGTGAAAATCCCCGCCGGCGTGGTCGATGGCGAGCGTATTCGCCTGAAAGGCCAGGGCGTGGCGGGCAGCCACGGTGCGGCGAACGGCGATTTGTATCTGGTGATCCGCGTGGCGCCGCATCCGCTGTTTGAAGTCGATGGGCAGAATTTGCAGATTGTGGTGCCACTGGCTCCGTGGGAAGCCGCGCTGGGCGCGACGATTCAGGTGCCAACCTTGACCGGAAAAATTGCGCTGACCATCCCGGCGGGCAGTCAGAACGGCCAGCGAATGCGGGTCAAAGGCAAAGGCCTGGTCAGTAAAAAAGGCAGCGGCGATCTGTTTGCCATTCTGAAAGTGGTGATGCCGGGCAAAGCCGATGAGCAAACGGCCGCCCTGTGGCGTGAGATAGCGGAGAAGGCCGCCTTCGAGCCGCGCTCAGCATGGGAGAACGCATCATGAGTGAACATGTCCGCTATACCGTGATTGAGATTTGCCGTTCGGTGGATATTTCCCCCGAAGAGCTGACGGAAGTGGTGGGGCTTGGGGTGATTACCCCTCTGGAAGTGACGCCCGGCTGGATTTTCGATTATCACGCGCTGCGTAGCCTGCGCAAAGCACGACAACTGCAGGTTGAGCTTGAGCTGGAGTGGGCGGGTATTGCGATGGCGCTGACGCTGATGGAGAAGGTGGAGCATCTGGAGAAAGAGAACGCCCATCTGAAGCGCCAACTTGAGCGGCTGCTGCACACCCACTAATTTACCGGCGTGGCGAAGTGTTCAGGGTCGGTTCGCCCGACCCTGATGCGCTTTAATCCTGGCTCTGATATTCGTCCAGCGTGGCGTTCTGACAAGCTTCGGGGCTCTGCCGCGCTTCTTTTTTCTGGTTTTCATTCAGGTTCATCCAGGCGGCAATCACCGTTCTGGCTTCATCTTCATCAAACTCAGGCTTTTCCTGCGCGGAAGGCGACTGACCGCGTGCATCCAGTGCCTTCAACTTAGCAATGTAGCTGTCCACGGACCCGCTGGTTTTTTCCTGGGTCACTAACGTACACAGATTGGCGATATAGCCCTGAGCCGGATCTTCAGAGTCATCTGCGGCCTGCGCCGCGCCGGTTGCTGCCAGAATGGCGAGCAGCATTAGTGCTTTTTTCATACCTGCTCCTGGTAAAAAGGGTGAAGTTAACGCATCTTCCATCAGGCAGCCTTTAAATTGCAACTGTTTCAGCCTGCTCGCCAGTGTTGATCGGATTGATGACAGAATTTCATTCAGGCTCTTTTAAAGATTCAGGATCGCACGATGGTGGGTTTTGCCGCTCTGGTACCGTGCTTCAGCATTGGCCTGGCCCGGGCCACGGTGGGTATCGGTGCAGCATAAAGCCTGAAGCACGCGACGAAACGCTGGAGCGTATTCATTGCTTTCGCCCAGCGCGCGCCTTATGTTCCCCGCGCACCAATTGCCATTGTCGATATATATACATTGGCCTTTATGGCTGGACGGGAATAATCAGATAAAGGGGTTATTTAACCTGTTCTGGCATGGCAGAAGAGTGGTGAGTTGAAATCAACCATTTCTCGCCATTCCAGGCATAGGTAAAGGTATAACGGGCTGCCGCTTTACTGCCGTCTTTAAAGGTAAAGGTATAGGTTCCGGTATCAATCGCTTTATTACAGCCCAGACGAATATTGCGGCTATCAATATGGCCAACCGGTTTTTTCGCTAAAAACTCTTCAAAATAATGAATGCGCTCTTCGTCGCTTAAACGGACCTGATTAGAGAGCGTTGGCAGCAATACCGCGTCCGACAGGTAATTTTCTGAAACGGTTTTCGCATCGCCGGTCTGCAGCGAGGCGTTCCAGCGATCGAACATTGACGCCACTTGTTTCTCGGTCGTTTTAACACAGGCGTTATTTTCCTTGGCAAAGGCCGCAGAAGACGTCAGTACGGCAGCAATAATAAGGACGGTTATTCCAGATTTCATTTGTTTTTTCCCATGATGTTTAACTGAATGCGATTTTTAAAAATGAAAGGTAGCAACCGTTAATTAAACGAGGCATAAACCTGTGGGCGCGGGGAAAGAGGGGAAGCTTGACCTCTGATGTAGATCAATTTTAGGGGTGTTATTTAATCTAACTGGCAGGGAATAATACTTTCCGCAGTAATTATACGCAACATTATTAAAACCATGATGGTGAAATGGCAGTTTACATAATCGTGTTTTTACAGGGTAAAAAAATACCGGCAGCCACCGGATAGTGGCTGCCGGTAATGATGAAATGATTATTGCTGAATCAATTTTCTGACCCAGGCAATAATCTCGGCATCTTTACCGTGTTCAAACAGGCAATGCTGGAAGCGTTTGCCGCCCACGGCGGTTTTCACCAGTTCCGGGTCGATGGCCCGCAGCGTATCGAGGTAGTTCTCCTTGATCACCGCGCTTTTCACCTGGTTCAGAATGCCTGCGTTACGGACCTGAGGCTCTTTACGGTCAAGCGGATAGCCTTCGCCTTTGCGACCGGTGAAGGCTTTCTCAAAGATATAGCGGACGTTCAGCTCCGCGCCCCAGCCGAAGCCTTTAGCAAAAGGTAACGACAAGGCGTTGCCGTTATTGATCTGCGCAAACAGGAAGGCGTCCGCCGGATCGATACAGTAGCCGCACACCACGCCTGGATGGATGTTCAGCGACATCAGCGCGCCCTGGCCGGTGCCGCAGCCGGTGACGACAAAATCCACCGCTTTAGCATTCAACAGGATGCTGGCCATGATACCTAAGTGAATATAGGTCAGATGGTGGTCCTGATCGTCCTGCATACCGACGTTAAACACCGCATCCTTGTTGTCTTTAGCGACCGCTTCCAGTTGGGCTAATACCAGCGCATTTTTTCCCGCCTGGCTGTTTTCCATCATCAGTGCAATATTCATATTTACTCCCGTTTAAGGCTTATTCGTTCAAAAAGGGCAGAAAGGGCTAGCGTGCAAGCCAGCCGCCATCCACCGCAAGGGTGTATCCGTTAACGTAGTCAGACGCGCTGGAGGCGAGGAATACCACCGGGCCCATCAGGTCCTCCGGGGCTCCCCAGCGTCCGGCCGGAATGCGATTAAGAATGTCTTTGTTGCGCGTTGGGTCGTCGCGTAACTGCTCGGTGTTATTGGTCGTGATATAGCCGGGTGCCAGCGCGTTGACGTTGATGCCATGCTTCGCCCATTCGTTGGCCAGCTCGCGGGTCAGCCCCATCACCGCGCTCTTCGAGGCGGTATACGACGGCACGCGAACCCCGCCCTGGAAAGAGAGCAGGGACGCGATGTTGATAATTTTTCCGCCGTGGCCCTGCTTAACGAACTGACGGGCGACCAGCTGGGATAAAAAGAACAGCGTCTTGATGTTCACATTCATCACGTCGTCCCAGTCCTGCTCGCTAAAGTCCAGGGCCTCATCGCGGCGGATGATCCCGGCGTTGTTGACCAGAATATCGATCTTCCCCATTTCGCCGACCGCGCGTTCAAGCAGCGACGCCAGTTGATCCTGTTTGCCCAAATCGGCCTTCAGACTCAAAAAACGTCGACCTGTCGCCGTGACTTCCTTAGCGGTTTCTGTGGGTTCACTGCGGTTTATGGCCACGATGTCGCACCCGGCTTGCGCCAGGCCGACGGCCATACTCTTCCCCAGCCCGGTATTACATCCGGTGACCACGGCGACCTTGCCGTGGAGAGAAAAATCGTTAAGGATCATGCGGTTTTCCTTTTTTTACAGATAAACGTGCAGGTATTCCACCAGGCATAAAATCGCCATCGCCTGGCCATACGGCATCGACGTCAGCGGGACCTGGCGGTAGTAATCGAGGTTTTTGCCCATCGCGGTGCCGAAGGAAACCTGAGTCAGTTCACCCTCGGCATTGATATGCTTAATCAGTCCTTTCAGCGCCTTTTCAGCTACAGCGATGTAGCGGTCGTCGGCATAGTGGCAACGGGCGGCTTTCAGCATGCCGAAGGCAAAGCCTGCGGTGGCCGAGGCTTCCAGATAGGAGGTCGGATCGTCCAGCAGCGTGTGCCACAGGCCGCTCTCATGCTGGCAGCTCTCTAACGCCGCCAGCTGGCTGGCAAGCACCTGCTGAAGATAACGCCGGGTGGCGTCTTTCTCCGGCAGATCCAGCAGCTCAAGGAATTCCGGGATAACAATCGTCAGCCAGCTGTTGCCGCGTGCCCAACGGGCATTGGCAAAGTTGTGGTGGCCTTCAAACGTCCAGCCGTGGAACCACAAGCCGCTCTGGCGATCCATCAGATGCTGGGTATGCAGCAGGAACTGATATTTCGCCTCTTCGATGTAGTCCGGGCGGTTCAGCAACTTGCCAATCTTCGCCAGCGGCAGCACGGTCATCATCAGCGTGTCGTCCCACAGCTGCTGATGGTTTTCCTCTGCCAGCGTGATGTGTTGCAGACCGCCGCAATCGGTACGCGGCATCTTGTGCACTATCCAGTCGGCCCAGCTTTCCAGATAGGGCAACCAGCGCGGGTCTTTACTCTCTTCATAGCGGTAGGCCAGCGTCAGGAACGGGCAGACGGTGTTGACGTTGCGGGTGGTGGAACCCTCCGCAAAGCGGTCGCGAAACCAGTCATCAACGATGGCCCGCAGACGATCGTCACCGGTCTGGCGGTAGTACTGATGAATACCGTACAGCCCGATGCCGTGCGTCCACTCCCAGCCTGCCCAACCCTTGGTATCAATTACCCGTCCGTCATCCAGTCTTAACAGGAACTCGCCGGACTCATCGGTAATGTTCACCAGGTTATCCACCAACTTATTGATCAGCTGATGTAATTCTTTACTGGAGATAAAGCGGTCCGGCTGGCGGAGCAGTTCGCTGTGTTTTACGGGATAGACCAACATATTTTTTTGTCCTCGAATATTCAGGGATGACGGGTTAACTGACTGGCGACAGGTTCAACCAGCGGCGCGACGGGCAATGGCGTCACAGCAGGCTTGTTGCGGTTGAGGTAGCCAATATTGTTGTTGCCCCACAGTGCTTCGTACGGCAGTCCGGCCAGCATCTCGACGGTTGCCCGGGCCTGAGGGGTGATATTGCCGGGCACCACATTGCCGGCTGCTCGCATTTTTTCGGTCTCTTCACGCAGCGTCTGATGCGTTGCCAGATTCAGCTTGAAGCGCAGGGAGATAAAGAAGCCGATGCACAGCATCACCAGCGTGCCGCCACACAGGATGCCGAGAATGGCGTGGCTGACCGTCGGGGATTGCACGCTGCTGCCGGCCACAAAACCGGAGAGCTGCATCAGGATGCCGACCAGCATCACCGCGCCCGCCTGGGAGGCTTTGCGGGTCAGGGTCATGATCCCGGCAAAAATCCCTTCACGGCGCTGTCCGGTGATCACCTCGTCAACGTCAGAAATGTAGGTGTAGATATTCCACGGCACATAGTTGATACCGCCGCGACCCAGTCCGGCAAGGCCCGATACCAGCAGCAGCAGCGAGAACACATCGCTCAGGCCGGTGTAATACAGCACGCCGTAAGAGAGGGTGCTCAGACCGAACAGCACCACCACGATGCGGTAAGAAGGCGCAGGCCCGAAGCGGATGCACAGCGGGATCATGCCCATCACGGCGATAAACTGCATGATTGCCATGGTGCCCATCAGATTAGAGGCCAGGCTGGCGCTTTGCATCAGCACGAACACCACGTAATAGGTGAACACCGCATTGAACACGTCCTGGGCGATATAGCCGCCAAGATACATGCCGAGATGCTGGCGGAAGATGCGCACGCGCAGCGTGGACGTCAGCTCAATCTTCAGTCGGGAAAGGCTTTGCCCGAGCGTCAGTTTCTGCTGCTCGGCTTCCAGTGCGGCAGCGGATTTTTTCTCGGCCGGCCGTTCCCAGGTGTTAAACCACACCAGCGTCAGCACGATGGCGCAAATCACCGAGAACACCAGGCTGGAATAGAAGAAGGAGATCACATTATCTTTGCCGAAGTAGCTGAGCAGCACGCCCGGCAGGAAAGCCGCCAGAATGGCCGAAAGCTGCGCCAGCGCGATGCGTGCGCCAGAGAACTTGGTTTTCTCTTTGAAATCATCGGTCATTTCCGGCACCAGCGTTTCGTATGGCACCAGAATTGAGGTGTAGACCACTTCGAACACCAGATAGGTCAGCAGGTAATAGACGTAAGTCATATCGCCGACCCACATCAGGCTGTAAGTGAAGACCAGCGGGATACCGGTCAGAATGAAGAATTTGCGGCGACCAAAGCGCTTGCCCAGCCAGGTCGAACCGAAGTGGTCGGTCAGATAGCCCATCAGCGGGCTGACCACGGCGTCCAGCACACGGGCCATGGCAAAGATGGACGTGGCTTCAATCGGGCTGAGCCCGCAGAAGGTGGTGTAAAAATAGAGAAGCCACGCAGAGGTTAGCGCCATGGTGCCAGCGCCGAGAAAATCACCTGATCCGTAGGCTAAATAAGTTAGCGTTCCTGGTTTACGTATCATCATAGTGCCCATCCTGGTTAGACAACTGTCAGACCCGGCCTTATGTCGGGGATGAGCTAAGTTAGAACCAGCACGAACAGAAAACCTTTGCGATTTTGCCAGGTTTAGGGGGTGGGTGACATTAAAAAGAAGAAACCGGACACCGATCTCACCAATTTAATAAAATGCCGTTTCATTTTTATTGAAGTGCCGTCTTGATTGCCGATTTTAGTACGGTTTTTCTTCTTTGCGCTTCTTTACCTGTCACATCCGCAGACAGACTTTTTTATCCACTATGGTTAAGCCTTGTTTATGCTGATTTTTCCTCTCCCTTTCCTAATTTGATAAGGATTAACCTGTGTCGAACATCCTTCGTGGCCTGGTCATTGCCAGCCTGATAACCGGTTTCTCTGCCTCGGCGGCGGAGACCACGCCGACCTACGGGCCGGAACTGCAAGGTTTTGATTTCCCTTACCCTATTCAGAAATTCGATTTTACCTCGCAGGGCCAGCCGCTCAGCATGGGTTATATCGATGTGCAGCCGAAAGGCCAGGCCAACGGCCGCACGGCGGTGCTGATGCACGGCAAAAACTTTTGTGGCGTGACCTGGCAGGACTCGATCGATGCGTTGAGCCACGCCGGTTACCGGGTGATCGCCGCGGATCAGATCGGTTTTTGTACCTCCAGCAAACCGGCTCATTACCAGTACAGCTTCCAGCAACTGGCGTTGAATACGCATAACCTGCTGAACAAGCTGCATATCGACAAGGTCACGCTGGTGGGCCATTCAACCGGCGGCATGCTGGCAACGCGCTTTGCGCTGATGTATCCGCAGGAAGTACAGAAGCTGGTGCTGGTGAATCCGATTGGTCTGGAAGACTGGAAAGCGAAGGGCGTGCCGTGGCGCAGCGTCGATGACTGGTATCAGCGCGAGCTGAAAACCTCGGCGGCCAGCATCAAAAAGTATGAGCTGAACACCTATTATGTTGGTCGCTGGAAGCCAGAATATGACCGTTGGGTCACCATGCTGGCCGGATTGAATAACGGACCGGGCCACCAGATTGTCGCCTGGAATTCGGCGCTGCTGTACGACATGATTTTCACTCAGCCGGTGTACTACGAGTTTAAGGATCTGAACATGCCGACCACGCTGATGATTGGCACCTCAGACACCACGGCGATCGGCAGCGATATTGCTCCGCCGGAGGTGAAGGCAAAAATCGGCCATTACAACCAGCTGGGCAAACAGGTTGCCGCGTTAATTCCGCATTCCACGCTGATTGAATTCCCCGGAATGGGGCACGCGCCGCAGATGGAAGAGCCGGCGAAGTTTAATCAGGCGCTGATTAAAAATCTGGATCAACCTTAACGGCACTGAGAGGTGCAGGCCTGCAGGCAGGACTGCATCTTGGCACCACAGCCACTGTCATTGTTGCGCTGACACTGGCTGTTTTGCACATAGCAATTTTGCTGGCACAGGCTGACATCACACTTTGCCGCCACCGGCGTGGCGATAATATCCTGCTTTGGCGGCACCAACGGCAGTTGAGACATTTGCGAACAGGCGGTACCTGAGAACGCCAGCGCCAGCAGGGCCAGAATGCCAGTCATCTTCATCGTTATTTCCCCAGAAAAAAGCATGCAAAAGCGATACTGACAGCATAGATAGCCTGGTCAAAAACGCGAAGATTACCGGGCTGATATGCGACGAAGGCCGGATGAAACCGTTGCCGGTAACCCTTCTGCCATCCTGGCGCTGTACTATGATTATCGGCAAGGTGCTTTGTCGGCGTCGAGCAAAGCACGATTTCGATCAAATTTGCGGGGATAACATGTCAGACGAGCAGGATTGCATTACAACGCTGGCCGCGCTTGAGCAGCTGTATGGCGAGGTTGCAGCGCCGTCGTTGATGAAAGTAACCGACCATATTCACCCGGCCTACCGCCCGTTTATTGACTCTTCTCCCTTTGTGGCACTGGCGACATCAGGCCCGTCAGGTCTGGACGTTTCGCCCAGAGGCGACCCGGCCGGATTCCTGCATATCGAAAATGAGAAAACCCTGCTGCTGCCGGATCGGCGAGGCAATAACCGCATCGACAGTTTGAAAAATATCGTCAGCGATCCCCGTGTGGCGCTGCTGTTTTTGATCCCGGGTATTGGTGAAACGCTGCGGGTAAATGGCGTTGCTGAGATCAGCATCAATCCCGAGCTGCTGGAACGCTTTGCGGTCGAGGGAAACAGGCCGAGATCGGTGTTACGTATTACGGTAAATAGCGTGTTCTTCCAATGTAGCCGGGCGATAATCCGCGCCCGACTGTGGGATCCCGCCACCCAGCTTGAACGCGCTCAGCTGCCCAGCACCGGCAGCATCCTGAAAGCCCTTTCCCAGTCAGCTATCGACGGCGAGGCTTACGATCGGGCTTTGCCGGGGCGGATTAAGGACACGCTTTACTGAGTGGCTTATCAGCGTGGCTTGCGTGCTCACAGATTACAGCCTCATTCCGGCCCCAACGCCCGCAAGATCCTACCGGCCTGATCCGCCGTTAGCGGGTAATCAAAGAAGCGCTGATAGAAATCCTGGGTGGTTTTCACCATATCGAGATCCGGGAATAACGCCGGATGCAGCAGTTTTGCTGCCCACTGGATTTGCAGCGCGGCTTCGGTACCGTAGCGGTCCCAGGGGAAAACCCCGGCCGGGTTTTGCCACACCTGATGGTTTTTCACCGCCTTCAGGCTGTTGAATAACGTCGCGTAATCGGAGTCAGCAATAGAACCTGCACCGGCACCAATAATGATGATATCCGGCTGCCAGAACAGCACGTTCTCCGGCGAGGTTTCCTTCATATTGCCGCTCACTTCCGCCGCCGCATTGCGCCCGCCGGCCAGTTTGATCCAGGTATCAATCAGCGTATGGCTACCATCCACTTTTAACGGATGCAGCGACTCAATATGCAGCACGCGCGGGCGCTGGTCGGCCGGCAGCGCCGCCGTTTTGGCCTGAATCGCGGCAATATGCTGGTCCAGGTAGGCGTTGTACGCCTGCGCCCGCTGACGCGCTTTATCCGTCCCGACCACCTCAGCCGTGGTCAGCAGGGAGCGCTTCATGGACGGGAAGTCGTCAAAACCCATCACCAGCGTTGGCAGGCCAGCCTGACGATAGGCGGCGGCATCGCCATCTTCCGCCGCGACAAACACGGCATCCACTTTTCGCGTCAGCAGCGCTTCGCTCTCAAAACTGCGGCCATGCACCGACAGCGCCTGATTTAACGACGGCTGGATTTTAAACATCCACGGCCGGTCTTTGGCGTGATTTACCGTCGCCACGATCCGATCGCCCGCACCCAGCGTCATCAGCAGCGAATGGTGCGCATACCAGCCATCGGCAATGCGCGTTGCCTGAACGGCAACGGTGACGCGATTCCCCGCGTCATCGGTTACCGTGCGGGCGAATAGCGACTGGCTAAAAGTGGTCAGGCTCAGTGCCGCCAGCAGCGGCAGCAGGATCGGGCGCATGTTCATCAGGACCTCATCAGAAATTAAGCTGCATGGAAAGCTGCACCATTCGCGGTTCGCCAATCTGGGCGCTGGCATAACCGGCACCGCTGTAGCCGTTCAGGCCGCCGGGCACGATGTTGGTCCAGTAGGGGTTTACCACTGCCATTGTTTTAATTTGCCTTACGATGCTGAGCGGCTCGGGCGGCCACCTGTGCGGGGATGCTGTAAAAAGAGCGCAGAGGTTAGCATATCGCTATATCAATTAGTATATAGCGACTCACCATAACCCCAGGCTATACCCTGCCGATAAACAAGCATTATCCCGGCTGTCATAACAGTGAAATAGTCTTCTCAGGCAAACCCTGCAACCTGATAAGAGAAAACCCTGATGCTGATCCCTCAACCCTATTTGTTATTCCTTGGCGACGTTACCGATCCGCTGGCGGCGAAAACGGCACGCGGCATCCACGTCTGGCGTCCTGAGCAGTGCGTTGGGCAGATCCGTCTGCCGGGCTGCACCGTCTCTCTGGGCCTCGACGATCTGACTATTGAAGCCGCCGTCGCGGCCGGGGCGAAAACGCTGGTGCTCGGTACCGCCAATGCCGGTGGCTATCTGCCGGAACACTGGATGGACACCGTGCGTGGCGCGATCAATGCCGGACTGAACGTGGCCAGCGGCCTGCATTATCGCCTGGTGGATAACGAAGAGCTGGTGGCGCTGGCGAAAGCGCAGGGCGTTGCGCTGTTCGACATCCGCCATATGCGGCCAAAACTGGACGTGGGCAGCGGTAAGAAACGCAGCGGCAAACGCGTGCTGACGGTCGGCACCGACTGCTCGGTCGGCAAAATGTACACCTCGCTGGCGCTGGAATCCGCCATGCGTGAGATTGGCCTGAAGGCTGATTTCCGCGCGACCGGGCAGACCGGCATTCTGGTGGCGGGCGAGGGGATCGCCATCGATGCGGTGATTGCGGACTTTATCGCTGGCGCGGCAGAAGCGCTGTCTCCGGCCAACGAGGCCGATCACTGGGATATCGTGGAAGGCCAGGGTTCACTGTTCCATCCCTCTTATGCCGGCGTCAGCATGGGCCTGATCCATGGCGCGCAGCCGCACTGGCTGGTGATGTGCCACGAGATGCACCGTCCGCATATGCGTCACCTGCCGCATCAGCCGATGGTCAGCCTGGCAGACTGCGTGGAAGCCAACGTGCGTGCCGCCCATGTCACCAGCGACAGCGTTCAGCTGGCCGGTTTCGCCATCAATACCTCTAACTACAGCGAGCAGGAAGCCCGTGATTACTGCCAGCAAATCAGTGCGGAATTTGGCGTGCCGGCCACCGATCCGGTGCGTTTTGGCATCGCGGAGATTGCTGCGCTGCTGAAAGAGCGGGGCTGATTATGCGCCGGATGCAGGTTGAAGTTGTCGAGCTGCCGTTGGCGCGTCCGTTCGCCATCGCGCGCGGTACCCGCACGGCGGTGACGGTGGTGCGGGTCACGCTGGAAGAACAGGGCTTTATCGGGCGTGGCGAATGCACGCCCACCGCCCATTACCACGAAAGTGCCGAAAGCGTTACCGCGCAGCTGGCGGCGGTGCAGGAAGAGGTGGAAAACGGTCTGACGTTAAGCGAGCTGCAAAACCGTCTGCTGCCGGGATCGGCCCGCAACGCGCTGGACTGCGCGCTATGGCGGCTGGATGCGGCGCTCAACCGACAAACGCTGTGGCAGCGTCTGAATGCGCGGCCACCTGCCAGCGTGATCACCGCCGAAACGCTGAGCCTCGACAGCGTGGAGATGATGGCGGCCGCGGCGGCGGATGCCGTTTCGCGCGGGGCGATCCTGCTGAAAATCAAACTCAACCGCGACCTGATTCTGGAAAAAGTGGCGGCGATACGCGCCGCCGCGCCGGACGCCACGCTGATTATTGATGCCAACGAAGCCTGGAGCGGGCTGGATCTCAGCAGCCTGTTCTCGGCGCTGACCCACTACAACATCGCGATGATCGAACAGCCGTTGCCTGCGGGTAACGACGCCGATCTGCAACGCTTCGATCACCCGATCCCGGTCTGTGCGGATGAAAGCTGCCATCACGTCGGCGACATCGCCGGGCTGCGCAACCGCTACGAGATGATCAACATCAAGCTCGATAAATGTGGCGGCCTGACCGAAGCGCTGGCGATGGTGGACGCCGCGCGGATCCACAAATTACGGCTGATGGTGGGCTGCATGCTCGGCTCCTCACTGGCGATGGAAGCCGCGCTGCCGGTGGCCGTCTCGGCGGAACATGTTGATCTCGACGGGCCGATCTGGCTCGCGGCGGACAGCGCCCCTTATCTTTCCTACAACCAGGGTCGTATCTGGCTTTAATCCAGCGACCACCGGAGTCACGATGACGGAACGTATTCACTCAGAACCCACCGCCACCGGATCCGGCAATGCCTCGCCTGTACTGCAGGTTGAGGATTTGAGCGTCAGCTTTAGCGGACGCTCCGGGAAAAACCTTGCGCTGAAAGGCGTCTCCTTCACCATCAATAAAGGCGAAATTGTTGCCGTGGTTGGCGAAAGTGGCTCGGGTAAATCGGTCACCTCGCTGGCGGTAATGGGCCTGCTGGCATCGTCTGCCACCATTGAGCGCGGTGCGATCCACTTCAGCCCGCGCAGCGGCGTGAAGCACCCGTTGCTGACCATGAGCACCGAGGAGCGGCGCAAGCTGCGCGGTCGCGACATGGCAATGATTTTTCAGGAGCCGATGACCTCGCTAAACCCGGTCCTGCGGGTTGGCGATCAGCTGACGGAAGCCCTGCGCGATCACCAACTGTGCGACAGCAAAACTGCCAACGCCAAGGCCCGCGAGCTGCTGCGCAAAGTGCGTATTGCGGATATCGATCGGGTGATGAAAAGCCATCCGCATTCCCTGTCCGGCGGCATGCGCCAGCGGGTGATGATTGCCCAGGCGCTGGCCTGCGATCCGCAGCTGCTGATCGCCGATGAACCGACCACCGCGCTGGACGTCACCGTTCAGGCCCGCATCCTGCAAATCCTCCGCGACCTGCAACAGCAAAGCGATATGGCGGTGCTGTTTATCACCCACGATATGGGCGTGGTGGCGGAAATTGCCGATCGGGTTGTGGTGATGTATCGCGGCGAAGTGGTGGAACAGGGCCGCGTGGAGCAGATTTTTGCCGCACCCGAACACCCTTATACCAAGGCGTTGCTGGCCGCCGTTCCGCGTCTTGGCGATATGAAAGCCAGCCGCTGGCCACAACGTTTTCCGCTGCTGGGTGAAGAGCAGGATGAGGAGGCCGGCGTGCAGATCACCGCGCGTTATGAGCAGAAACCGCTGCTGGATGTGCGGGGGCTGAAGGTGTATTACCCCATCCGCAGCGGGATGTTTTCCGCGCTAACCCATCGCGTCCACGCCGTTGAGCAGATCGATTTTTGCGTCTGGCCCGGGGAAACGCTGGCGATTGTCGGCGAAAGCGGCTGCGGCAAATCCACCACCGGACGCGCGCTGCTGCGGCTGGTTTCCAGCGAGTCGGAGAGCATTCACTTTCGCGGCGAAGAGATCAGCATGCTGAAAGAGCCGGCGTTTCATGCGCTGCGTCGGGAAATTCAGATGGTGTTCCAGGATCCCTATGCCTCATTAAATCCGCGCCTGACGGTGGGCTTCACCATTGCCGAACCGCTGCTGCTGCATGGGCTGGTGAAATCCCTGGAAGAGGCGACGCCGCAGGTCCAGTCATTACTGAAAAGCGTCGGATTATTGCCGGAGCATGCCCGCCGCTATCCGCATGAGTTTTCCGGTGGCCAGCGTCAGCGTATCGCCATCGCCCGCGCCATGGCGCTGCAGCCGCAGGTGATTATCGCGGATGAAGCGGTGTCGGCGCTGGATGTTTCCATCCAGGCGCAGGTGGTTAACCTGATGATGGACCTGCAAAAAGAGACCGGCGTGGCGTGGATCTTTATTTCGCACGATATGGCCGTCGTCGAGCGTATCGCCAACCGCGTAGCGGTGATGTACCTCGGCCAGATTGTGGAAATCGGCCCGCGCCATGCGGTATTCAGCAATCCTCAGCATCCTTATACCCGTCGTCTGTTGGCCTCCGTTCCGGTGGCCGATCCTGCCCGCCGTACCGTGCGTGAACTGGACGACGGCGAAATCCCCTCGCCGCTGCGTAAAGCCGGGGAAGAAGTGGCAAAACTTCGTTACCGCCAGGTGGACCTGCATCACTGGGTTGCCGAAGGGGACATGCACCGTTAGCGCTTATTTCATTTACCATTCTGGAGAGACACCATGAAGCCGTTTTTACGTCGTTCTGCCGTCGCCCTTGGGCTGTCACTGTGTCTGGCGGGCATCGCCCAGGCGCAGGACCTGCGGATTTCCGCCTATGTCGATATCACCGGTCTTGATCCGCACGATACCTCCGACAACGCCAGCTATTCGGTGCAGGCGGGGATCTTTGAACGCCTGTTCCAGTTCGACAGCAAAATGAAGCTGGTTCCGTGGCTGGCGACCGATTACACCAGCAACGCGGACGCCACCGAATTCACGCTCAATCTGCGTAAAGACGTCATCTTCCAGGACGGCACGCCGTTTGATGCCGCGGCGGTAAAAGCCAACCTCGACAGGCTGGCCGACCAGACCAAAGGTCTGAAGCGTAACAGCCTGTATAAGATGATTAAAACCGTCACCGTCGTTTCGCCAACCCAGGTCAAAATCGATCTGAACCAGTCGTTTGGTGCCTTTATCAACACCCTCGCACACCCGTCGGCGGTGATGTGGAGCCCGACCGTGCTGAAGCAGTACCCGGACGAAGCGCAGCTGCGCCTGCATCCAACCGGCACCGGCCCGTTCAAATTTGTCAGCTGGCAGCCGGGAAAAGAGGTCAAGCTGAGCAAGTTTGACGGTTACTGGCAGAAAGGCTGGCCGAAGGTCGATAACGTTTACATCACGCCAAGCCCGGAAGACTCCACCCGCGTAGCGGCGCTGAAGTCCGGCCAGGTGGATGCGATCTATCCACTGCCTTCCGACCTGATCAACACCGTGCAGAGCGACAGCAAGCTGGCGGTTCAGCGCGATGAAAGTATCTACCTCTACTACATGGCGATGAACACCCAGCATAAATCGCTGGCCGATGTGCGCGTGCGTCAGGCCATCAACTACGCCATCAACCGCGATATCTGGCTGAAAGTGGCCTATGCGGGCATGGGCAAACCGGCCACCTCGGCGATCCCGCCGGCGGTGCAGTTCTACGCCAAACAGAGCGATCCGGATTACCGCTACAACCCGGAAAAAGCCAAAGCCTTGCTGAAAGAGGCCGGCTTCGCCAACGGTCTGGACCTCAAGCTGTGGGTGACCAACGCCACCGCCAGCGTGCGTGCTGCGCAGTTCCTTAAGCAGCAGCTGGGCGCGGTCGGCATTCGCGTCTCGGTGACGCCAATGGATTCCGGCGCGCGTAACGCGAAACTGTGGGGCGTGAAGGATCCGAAACAGGCCGAATTCGACCTCTATTACGGCGGCTGGTCGACCTCCACCGGTGATGCGGACTGGGCCTTACGTCCGCTGTTCGCCACCGAATCCTGGGTGCCGGTGTCGTATAACGTCTCTTACTACAGCAACCCGGAAGCGGACAAAGCCATTGCGGCAGCGCTGCAAACGGCCGATCCGGCGAAGCGTGCGGCGGCTTATGCCCAGGCACAGACCATCATCTGGAAAGATGCGCCCATCGCCTTCCTCGGCTCGCCAGATAACCTGGTTGGCAAGAAAAAGAACCTGACCGGCGTGTCGATGCTGGCCGACGGCTCATTCCTGTTCGATCAGGCGGAGTTCCATTAATCCTGAGTCTGTGGCGGGAGCGATCCCGCCTTTGCTGCTGGTACACCCGAATTAACCAGGAAATCGCCTATGTTTGCCTATCTTGTCCGACGTTTACTGGAAATGATCCCGGTGTTGCTGGTGGTCTCCCTGTTGGTATTTGCTTTTATTAAACTGCTGCCGGGCGATCCGGCACGAATTTATGCCGGTCCCGATGCGCCAATTGAGGCGGTCGAGGCGGCACGACAGCATTTAGGCCTCAACGATCCGCTGCCACAGCAGTATCTGCACTGGCTGGGCGGGCTGGTGAAAGGTGACCTTGGCGTCACCTACCGCACGCAACAGCCGGTCACCGAGGTGATTGCCCAGGGCTTTATGCCGACGATGTGGCTGGCGCTGGCCGGATTTGCCTGGTCGGTATTGTTGGGGCTGATTATCGGCGTGATCTCGGCGCTGAAACGCGGGAAATGGCAGGACTGGACGCTGATGAGTCTGGCGGTGGGCGGCATATCGATGCCGCCGTTCTGGCTGGGGCTGCTGCTGATCCAGTTTGTGGCGATGCCGTTTGGCCTGTTTTCCGTCAGCGGCTTCAACCAACCCTGCGACATTATCCTGCCGGCCATTACGCTGGGATCCTCGGTGGCGGCGGTGATGGCGCGCTTCACCCGTTCGGCCTTTCTGGAAGTGGCGCAGGAAGATTACGTCCGCACCGCCAGGGCGAAAGGGCTGCGTAACCGGCTGGTGACCTGGAAACATATCATGCGCAATGCGCTGATCCCGGTGATCACCATGCTCGGCTTACAGTTTGGTTTTCTGCTCGGCGGATCGATCGTGGTGGAAAGCGTCTTCAGCTGGCCGGGTCTGGGCTGGCTGCTGATCGAGTCGATCAAAACCCAGGATCAGCCGGTGATTCAGGCGCTGGTGATGCTGTTTGTCTTTGAATTTATTGTCATCAACCTGCTGGTGGACCTGCTTTACGCAGTGGTGAATCCGGCCATCCGTCTGCGTCAGGAGCCTGCATGAAGCCAACAACCGAAGCGGCCATCGCGCAAACCGTGCTCGAGAACAGTACGCTGCGCTCGCCGTGGCACGATTTTATTCAGAACCTGATACGCAACCCGCTGGCGCTGGTGTCCGGTGGCTTTATCCTGCTGCTGGTGATTGTGGCGGTGTTTGCGCCGTGGATAGCGCCCTGGGATCCAATGGCTCCCGACTGGATGGCGCTGTCGGCACCACCTTCTGCCGCGCACTGGATGGGCACCGACGATCTGGGTCGCGATGTGCTCAGCCGCATTATCTACGGCGCGCGCATCTCGCTGTATGTCGGCGTGCTGTCGGTCACCCTTGGGATGATGGTCGGCATCGTGCTGGGACTGCTGGCGGGCTATTACGGCCGCTGGGTGGATATGCTGATTATGCGCGGCTCTGACGTGCTGTTTGCCTTCCCAGGCATGCTGCTGGCGATTGCGGTGGTGGCGATTTTAGGTCCAGGCTTAAATAACGTCATTATCGCCGTCGCGGTGTTCAGCGTGCCGGTATTCGCCCGCATCGTGCGTGCCTCGACGCTGTCGTTAAAGCAGGCGGCCTACGTTGAAGCGGTGCGCTGTGCCGGTGCGCCGGATCGGGTGATTTTGATCCGCCATATTCTGCCGGGCACGCTGTCGAACGTGATTGTCTATTTCACCATGCGTATCGGCACCAGTATTCTGACCGCAGCCGGCCTGAGCTTTATCGGTCTTGGCCCGGAGCCGGATGTGCCGGAGTGGGGCAATATTCTGGCGATGAGCCGCAATATGATGATGGCCGGAGAGTGGCACGTCAGCGTGTTCCCCGGGCTGGCGATTTTTATTACCGTGCTGGCGTTTAACCTGTTGGGTGATGCGCTGCGCGACACCTTAGATCCGAAATTGAAAGGGTAAGCAGATGGACTATCGTCAGGCCGCGCTCGACCTGTTATTGCAGCGCTGGCGAGAGACGCGCCGGTTAGGCAATCCTCGCGGCATTTGTGGTGCCACCAACAGCCTGAGCGATGTGCCGGGCGTTCGGGTCGGGCACGCCACGCTGGACGAGGGCGAACGCCAGACCGGAGTGACGGCGATTGTGCCGCCGGGCGACAACCTGTTTACCCAGCCGTTACCCTGCGGTGCGGCGGTGTTAAACGGCTTCGCCAAGCCGGTCGGGCTGGTGCAGATTGAAGAGTTGGGCGTGCTGCAAACGCCGATCCTGCTGAGCAACACGCTGGCGGTCGGCACGCTGTTTACCACCCTGGTGCGCGAGGCGGTTAGCCATAATCCGGAGCTGGGCCGCTCGCTGCCGACGGTGAATCCGCTGGCGCTGGAGTGCAACGATGGCTGGCTGAATGACATTCAGGCGCTGGCGGTGACCGAGCAGATGGCGCAGCAGGCGCTGCAGTCTGCCTCCGCTGCGTTTTCCCGAGGCAGCGTCGGAGCCGGGCGCGGCATGAGCTGCTTTAGCATGAAGGGGGGAATTGGCACCGCCTCACGCAACCTCCCGACACTGAATGCCACGCTGGGTGTGCTGGTGCTGGCCAACTTTGGCGCCTTAACCGCGCTGACGCTGGACGGGGTCAGAGTGGGTGAGGCGATAGAACCGCTGCTGCCCGAGCTGACGCCGCAGCGCGATGCGGGTTCGATTATCATCATTATGGCCACCGATGCGCCGCTGGATGCCCGGCAGTTAAAGCGGATTGCGAAGCGCGCCGGTGCCGGTCTGGGCAGGCTTGGCAGCTACTGGGGCCACGGCTCCGGCGATATCGCGGTGGCCTTCTCCACCCACCCGGTGCCGCAGCCGCCGGAGGAGTCGGCGCTGGAACCGCTGTTATCTGCCGCGGCCGATGCCACGGAGCATGCGGTGCTGGATGCGCTGCTGAGCGCCGAAGCGGTCACCGGATTCCGTGGGCATCATCGCCCGGCATTAAGCGAACTATTAGATCGACTGGCTGCAGGCCCTGACGCCTGACGTATCCCTGGCGCGGCGCAAGCTGGCCGCGCTGCAACTCGCTGGTTTCTGCTGAAGGTCTTCCCCGATGAAAATTTTTATCTCCGCCGATATTGAAGGCATCGCAGGCGTGATGCGCCCGGAACAGTGCAGTCCGGGTCACGCCGAGTATCAGCTGGCACGTGGTCTAATGGAGCAGGAAGTGAATGCTGCCATCGACGGCGCCTTTGCCGGTGGCGCGACGGAAGTGGTGGTCGCCGACAGTCATGCGCAGATGACCAATCTGCGGGCGGAAAATATCGACCCGCGCGCGCGTCTGGTGCAGGGCAAACCGCGCGGATTATCGATGGTGGAAGGGCTGGAGCATCAGCCTTACGACGGCATGATGTTCGTCGGTTTTCACAGCGCCGCAGGCGAGTTTGGCGTGCTGGCGCATACCATCAACGGTCGGGCGTTTTACCGGGTCAAAATCAACGGCGAAGTGATGGGCGAAAGCGATATCTATGCCGCCGCCGGCGCGGAGCAGAATGCGCCATTGTGGCTGGTGACCGGAGACGACAGGCTGCAACAGTGGATGGCGGATTACTATCCGTCGGCCGATTACGTCTGCGTAAAACGGGCGATTTCACACACCTGCGCCGAATCACTCAGCCCGGACGCCGCCCGCACCGCCATTCGTCAGGCCGCTGAAAAAGCCGTCAGGCGCGGCAGAAAAGTCAGCACCACCCGCGTTAACGCGCCTTACCAGCTGGAACTGATGGTCACTAAACCGGTGCTCGGCGATCTGTTCTGCCTGGTCCCCGGCGTCACGCGGCTGGATGCGGTCACCGTCGGATACAGCGCCCAAAATATGGCGACCCTCGTCAGCCTGCTGAGCGCGTTCTCCTATCTGGCCTCGACGCAGAACTGAACCTGACCTGTGCAAACGTGTTTCCAGCAGCGCATTGTCGTTGCGGTTAATTATTGACCGACCAAAATTGTGCGAGTAGTCAGGTCAAACAGGTCAAACAGGTCAAACAGGTCAAATAGGTCAAACAGGTCAACTTTGTGGCTTGTGCTGACCTGTTTGCGGGGGATCTATGCGCAAGATGAATCTGATCACCAATGATGGCAACATCATCAAACACTGCGCCCGTTATATCGCTATCACCGCCTGTGGTTAACGCCGGTACTTCACCATCCGGCTGCGATTAAGCACCAGCGTCAGGCCGTCGCCATCGACCTGCACGGCAAAGCGCTTCTGCCACAGACCATCCTGCGCGGTGGCCAGCAGGCGGCCTTTGCCGAGCGGCACCAGCGTGGCGTGAATGGCCGCCGGGCCGATGCCCATCACCATCTTGTCACCGTTGATGACCAGTTCACTGCGCACGGCCGGAATGTGCCAGCGTCCCTGCACCGCCGACAGGGTGCTGCTGTCTGCTTCCACCGGCACAAACTGACGCGCGGCGAGACCAATCTCACCGCTGATGGTGATGCCCTGCTGGCGCAAACGGACCGGGAAGGTGCTGGACAGCGACACTGCTTCACCCGGCACGTCGCTGTGATAGAGATTCTCGGCATTGCCCAGCCAGTTGATGCTGTCGGCATTCACTTCCAGCCAGTCACTGCCTTCCTCCGCCACATACAGACCGGGCGTCAGGCTGTGACCCCGTTGTGGCAGTGATTCCCCTTGCAGCGCCGCCATGATCGCCAGCGCCGAATCGAAGCTGGCGACATCTTCGCGGTTGGCGACCAATGCCAGACCCACTTTTTGCTGCGGATCGAGCAGGAAATAGCTTTTATAACCGGCATGCGAACCGCCATGACCGAGCAGTTTCACCTTGCCTGCCGACGAGTGGGCGATCCCCAGACCGTAGCCGGTCACCCGGCCATCAGCCAGCTGACGCGGGGCAGCCAGCCTGTTCAGCGTCTGCTCCTCACGCAACAGGTGCTGAAGCCAGCGGCTAAGGTCGGTCACGCTGCCGGTAATACAGCCGGACGCCGAAAGGTGCAGTCCGGCGCTGGCGAGCAGCCATTGCTGGTTGTGCTGCCAGTAACCTGGCACCAGGCCCGGCACGACATCGAACCAGGTTTCCGGTGCGCTAAACTGGATGCCCAGCGGCCGGTTAATCTGCCCGGCGATAAGCTCAGAGAACAGCACGCCTTTGGCCTTCAGCGCTTCCTCCACCAGGCGATAACCGGTATTGGAATAGGACACTTCGCTGCCCGGCGGATAACTCAGGTCACCCATCTCGGCCAGCAAAGCCAGTAAGGCCGCGGCGCTGGTGGCGTTGTAAACCGACAGGCCCAGCAGCGAGAGGGTTTCGCGCACGTCCGGCAGGCCGGAGGTCATATCCAGCGCGCGACCGACGGTCACCTGTCCATTTTCCCCGGTCAGCTGCGGCAGATGCTGCACCAGCTGGTCGTCCAGACCCAGATGCTGGCTGGCGGCGCCGGTCACTAACGACGCGAAAATATGCTTGGTCACCGAGGCATAGCGCACCACGGTATCACCATCGAACGCGCGGCCCTGCGCCAGATCCGCCAGGCCACCGGCGCTGATGCTGTGCATTTTCTCACTGTCGAACAGCGCGATAGCACCGCCCGGTGCGCCGGGTTGTCCCCAGCCGGCGGTAATCTCATCCGCAACCTGTTTCGCCTGCTGCCAGTTAAGGGTCATGCCGGTTCCTCCAGCGTCATACTTAAATCAAACAGTTGCAGGGTATGCGGGTGTTGAATGCGTCGCGCGCGCAGGTCGTCGGCGCTTAACATCTCAACCATTTCACCCTGTTGCATCACCCCAATATGCGCACACAGGTGGGTCACCACCGCCAGATTGTGCGTCACCATAATGTAGGTGAGTTTGCGTTCTTCCCGCAAATCACTGAGCAGATTCAGAATTTCCGCCTGCACCGACACGTCCAGTGCCGAGGTCGGTTCATCCAGCAGCAGCACTTCCGGCTCGGCTATCAGGGCACGGGCAATCGCCACGCGCTGGCGTTGACCACCAGACAGCTGATGCGGAAAACGGAAGCGCACGCTGGCTGGCAGGCCAACGTCTGACAATACCTGAGCGATACGTTGCTCAGCGCGATCGATCCGGTGGATCAGCAGCGGCTCATGCAGAATGCGATCGATTGTCTGGCGCGGATGCAGCGATCCGTACGGATCCTGAAATACCATCTGCACCTGGCGGAAAAAGTTGCGTCCACGGTTGGCAGACAGCGCCATGCCGCCGAAGGTCATTTCGCCGCGCCAGTCATTGTTCAGCCCGGCCAGCGCGCGCAGGATGGTCGATTTGCCTGAGCCGCTTTCACCGACGATACCGAAGCTGGCACCGTTGGCGACGTTGAATGACACGCCCTTTACGACGTCAAGCGAACCAAAAGCAATGCGTAAGTCTTTAATTTCAATCATGGTTACTCCTCCCGCCACGCGGCTTCACGCTGCATCACGGGCAGACGGGCGCGTGGATGGCGCAGCGAAGGCAGGCACGCCAGCAGACCTTTGGTGTAGGGATGCTGGGCCTGCTGCAAATCGCCCGCCGCCAGCATCTCGACAATGCGTCCGCTGTACATCACCGCCACGCGATCGCAAAAATGCGAAACCAGCGGCAGATCGTGACTGATCAGGATCAATCCCATGCCGCGCTGCGAAACCAGATCGTCAATCAGCCGTAAGATCTCCGCCTGCACGGTGGCATCCAGCGCGCTGGTCGGTTCATCGGCGATCAGCAGTTCAGGATCCGGTGCCAGCATCATCGCAATCATCACCCGCTGGCCCATGCCGCCCGAAACCTCATGCGGATAGCGTTTCGCCACTAATTCCGGGTCGCGGATTTTCACCTGCGAAAGCAGATCGACGGCGGCCTTCAGCGCGTCGCGCTTGCTGCCGCCTTTATGCTCACGCCAGGCCTCGGCAATCTGCTGACCAATGGTCATTACCGGATTCAGCGAGTATTTCGGGTCCTGCAAAATAAAGCCCACGCGTTTGCCGCGCACCTGACGCATGACTTTTTCACTGGCGCCACGCAGATCGATACCGTCGAAGCTCAGCTTATCCGCCGTGACCTTCGCGTTGCCGGGCAGCAGCTGCATCAGGCAACGCGCGGTCAGCGACTTGCCTGAGCCACTCTCACCGACGATGGCAAACTTCTCTTTGCCGACGCTGAATGAGACGCCGCGCACCGCTTCAAAGGTCTCCGTGCCGCTGGTGAAGCCAATTCGTAAGTTTTCAATTTCAACCAGCATTTACTGCTCCTTAGGATCCAGCACGTCGCGCAGGCCATCGCCGAGGAAGTTGAAGGCCAGCGAGGTTAAAAAGATGGCGATGCAGGGCATCAGCGGCACCCACCATTCGCTGAACAGGAAGCGGCGCGCGGTGGCGATCATCGTTCCCCATTCAGGCGACGGCGGCTGCGCGCCCATGCCGAGAAAGCCAAGGCTGGCCGCGGTGATAATGATTGAGCTCATATCCAGCGTCACCCGCACAATCAGGCTGGGCACGCACAGCGGCATGATATGGCGCAACACGATGCGCAGCGGCGACGCGCCGCTAATCCGGCTGGCAGCGATAAAATCACTGTGACGGAACTGCAGCGTTTCGGCGCGGGCAAGGCGTGCGTAAGGCGGCCAGGCGGTGAGGGCAATCGCCAGAATGGCGCTCTCGACGCCAGGCGTTAAGGCAGCGACAAACGCCAGCGCCAGAATCAGCCGGGGAAAGGCCAGAAAGATATCGGTGATGCGCATCAGCGTTTTATCCAGCAGGCCACCGGCATAACCGGCGATACAGCCGATAAACAGGCCGATGGGCGCGGTGATCAACACCACCGCAATCACCATGCCTAAGGTGGTTCTGCCGCCAAACAGGATGCGGGTGAAAATGTCGCGTCCCAGCTCATCGGTACCCAGCCAGTGCAGCGTGGAAGGGCGGGCCAGACGGTTGGCCAGATCCTGAAAACCGGGATCGTACGGCGTCAGCAGCGGTGCGGCGAGTGACAGCAGCAGCATCAGCAGCACCACCAGCAGGCCGCTCATCGCCAGCGGATGGCGCTTTAGTCCCAGCCACAGGCGATAACGTCTGCCCCACACCGCCTGACTGCGGGTGGTTGGCGTCTCGTTAAGCAGCCAGGCTCTTGATAAGTTTGTCATTTTACGCGTGGGTCCATAAGTCGGTAGAGAATATCAGCGCACAGATTCAGCAGCACATAGGCAGTGCCCACCAGCAGCGTCGCGCCGACGACCGGGTTCATATCGGCATTCATCAGCGAGGTGGTGAGGTATTGCCCCAGCCCCGGCCAGGAGAAGACGTTTTCGGTGACTACCGCGCCTTCCAGCAGCCCGGCATAGGTCAATGCCAGCACGGTCACCAGCTGAACCGCCACGGTCGGAAAGGCGTGACGCCAGATGACCCGACGTGAAGAGAGCCCTTTGGCGCGGGCGGTGATAACAAACTCGCCGCTCAGCGCGTTCAGCATAAAGGTGCGGGTCATACGGGTGATGTACGCCATGCTGAAATAGGCGAGGATCAGCACCGGCTGGGCCATATGCGCCAGCGCATCCCAGAAGGCGTCATAATCTTTCGCCAGCAGGGAATCCACCGTCAGCAGGCCGGTAACCTGCGGCACCATATCCTGATAAATGATGTCCTGACGGCCAGGGCCAGGCGCAATGCCCAACACCGCGTAGAACACCAGCAGGCTGAGGAGCGCGAGGACAAATACCGGCAGGGAGTGACCGGCCAGGCACACCACGCGGATCACCTGATCGATCCATTTCCCCTGACGCACGGCGGCCCAGACGCCCAACGGGATGCCGATAATCGCCGCGACAATAATCGCCGCCGTTGCCAGTTCCAGCGTGGCCGGGAAAAAGCGGGCGATGTCCTGGCTGACCGGGTTAGAGGTCAGAATGGAGCGACCAAAGTCGCCATGAAGGATTTGGGTCAGATAGTGCCAGAACTGAATGTACAGGGGCTGATCCAGCCCCATTTCCTGTCGAACGCGCTCAATGACGGCCTGCGGAGCGTTATCGCCTACCGCGGCCAGCACCGGATCGGTCGGCATGACCCGACCGATAAAGAACGTTAAAACCGACAGACCAAACAGCGTCAGCAGCAGGCTTCCCAGCGTGCTGGCAATACGGGTTAACCACGACATCAGGCTTTTTTCACCAACTCGTAAGGGTTGTCATTCAGCACGGTGATGTGCATGCCGGTGACGCCTTTGGTGCTGGCGTAGGTGTTCAGTTTCTGGAACATGAAAATGAACGGGCTCTTCTCGCGGTGCATGGTCTGGATCTGCTCATAGAGGGCGATACGTTTCGCCGGGTCTTTTTCGTGCAGGGCCGCTGCGGTCATTTTGTTGAAGTCTTCGTCGGACCAGCTGCAACGCCAGGCCAGTGAACGCACGCGGGCGGTGTCGCTGTTATCGGTATTGACGCTGAACGCCTCGGTGTTGGAGTTCGGATCAAAATAGTCGGCGCCCCAGGCGGTGATGGCCAGCTGATGCTGACGGGCGCGCATCTTGGTCAGGACCTGGCGGTTTTCGGCGGAAATCAGCTGAACTTTGATACCGATAGCGCCCAGCTGCGTCTGGATAGCCTGGGCAATGTCCGGGAAAGGCTGGGCGGAGTAGTGATCCAGCGTCAGCTCAAACCCGTCCGGGTAACCCGCTTCGGCCAGCAACGCTTTCGCTTTTGCCACATCCACCTTAAACGGCTGGTCGTTTAACGCCGCCGGGAAACCGGCTGGCAGCAGGCTCTGATGGACTTTGTAGGTCAGCGGAATGATATTTTTCTGGATGCTGTCGTAATCAATCGCCCACTTCAGCGCCTGCCAGACCTGCGGCTTCTGCAAATGTTCGTTTTTGGTGTTGCAGGACATCAGCATCAGGGTGCCGACCATCTGCTGCACCACGTGGAAATTCGTGTCGCCCATCAGCGGCTTAAGCTGCTCGGTGGTCAGGTCGCGGGCGATATCCACATCGCCTTTTTGCAGCATCAGCAGCTGGGCGGACGGGTCGATAATATGTTTGGCGATCACCCGTTTAATGGTGCTTGTTGACGGATGGTTGTCGTTTTTCTCCAGAATAATGCTCTCGCTGGCTTTCCACGCGCGCAGGGTGAACGGGCCGCTGCCGGCGCTGTGCTGCTTGATCCAGGCATTGCCCTGATCGTCGCCGGCCTGATTTGCCAGCGCGGTTTTCTTCTGCACGATGCTGCCCACTGGCGCGGACAGGCAGTACAGCAGGAAGGTTTCGGCGGCGGGTTCCGCCAGGTTCAGCACCAGCGTGTGGGGATCTTTCGCCACAATCATCTGGTCAACGTTGTCTTTGGTAAAGCCGAACTGGTTGATGATAAAGGCCGGGCTCTTATCCAGCTTCACCACGCGTTGCAGCGAGAAGGCGGCATCATCGGCGGTCATCGGGCTGCCGTCGGCGAATTTAACCGCCGGGTCGAGATGGAAGGTGAAGGTCTTGCTGTCGCTGCTAACGTCCCAGCTTTTCGCCAGTTCGCCCATTACTTCATTCGGCTTAGCCGGATTTGGCATCACCAGGCGTTGATAGAGGTTACCGCAGACTTCAGAGCCGATGGCTTCAAAGCTTTCGGCCGGATCCAGGCTGGTCATGTTGTCGAGCTGCATCGCCATTACCAGCATCGAAGGCGGGGTGGCGGCAAAGGCGCTGTTCAGAGAGAGGTATGAGAGAAAAGGAACCGCACTGCATCCTGCAAGAAAACGTCTTCTGGTAACCATGGTATCTCCAACATATTGAAATTTAAGAAAAATAATGAATTTTATTGTGCTTTCTGTCTTGACAGCTACCGACGATCTCGGGTAGTACTGAAAGGAGAAGCCTTTTTTTGCTGCGCGAAGCAGCCTGCGCTTTGCTGGTGCAACCTGCCTCAGCATGGCGCACCGTTAATCCCCTAACCTGAGAGCGGAATTCCCCCATGCAACAACTGCGTTCTGATGCCGTGACCGTGCCCGTCTTTGACGGCCATAACGATCTCCTGATGCGCCTGTGGCTGTCCCATCAGGACGATCCCGCTTCCGCTTTTCTCAACGGTCCGGCTGCGGGCCAGATGGACCTGCCACGAATGAAGCAGGGCGGTTTTGCAGGCGGTTTATTCGCGGCGTATGTGCCTTCGGCTGGATCCAGTGCAAGAAGCGCGCCAGCAGTCAGAAAAAACCGATCGGTGCCGGAATACAATGAGATAGAACCGACGCCATCGCGGGAAGAGGCGCTGGAAATCACCCTGTCGATGATTGCCACCTTATTGCGCATTGAGCAGCAGTCGGGCGGCGCGGCACGCATCTGCCGCACGGCGAAAGACATTCGTCAATGCATGCAGGACAGTGCAATCGCCATGGTGATGCACATCGAGGGAGCAGAAGCGCTGGATGAAGATCTGGCGTTACTGGAGGTGCTGTATGCCGCCGGTTTGCGCACGCTGGGCCCGCTGTGGAGCCGGCCAAATATTTTTGGTGACGGCGTGCCGTTCCGTTTCCCTTCATCGCCGGATATCGGCAACGGCCTGACGGACGCGGGATTAAGGCTGGTTCGCGCTTGTAATCAGAAGCGCATCATGGTGGATTTGTCGCACATGGATGAGAAGGGCTTCTGGCAAACGGCGAAAATCAGCAACGCGCCGCTGGTGGCCAGCCATTCCAACGCCCATGCGTTGTGCCCACAGTCGCGTAATCTGACCGATCGCCAGCTGGCGGCCATCCGCGAAACCCACGGCTTTGTCGGGGTGAATTTTGGCACCAGCTTTCTGCGTGGCGACGGTAAAAAAGCCGACGATGCCACGGTGCTGGAAATCGTCCGCCACGTGGATTATCTGGTTGAAAAGGTAGGTGAAGATAACGTCGGCTTTGGGTCGGATTTTGACGGCACCACGTTGCCGCCGGACATGAAAGACGTGGCGGGATTGCCGTTGCTGGTCAGGGCGTTAAGCGAGCACGGCTACGACCGGCCATTGCTGGAAAAAATTTGCTACGGCAACTGGATCCGCGTGCTGGAAGCCACCTGGGGTGAATAACCATGCGCCTGCGCCATATTGAGGTCTTCCAGGCGATTGTTGAGGCCGGCAGCATCAGTGCGGCGGCGCGGCAGCTTAACGTCTCACAGCCGAACGTCAGTCGGGTGCTGAACCATGCCGAGCAACAGCTCGGCTTTACCCTGTTTGAACGGCACAGCCAGGGAATGATCCCGACGCTGGAGGCGCAACGGTTGATCCCGGAGATCCGCGAGCTGTATGGCCGCCTGCAGGCGATCGGCGTGTTAACGGAGCAGCTGCGACGCGGCGAAGGCCAGACGGTGCGGGTGGGCGCGGCCCATGCTTTTGGCCAGATGATCCTCGCCCCGGCGATGGTGGAATATCGTCGACAAAACGGCTTCGTCAACGTCGACCTGGTGACCGAGCATTTCAGTACACTGTGCCAGAATTTGCTGGAGGATCGGCTTGATTTTGCGCTGGTGTTTGGTCAGCAGGTGCCGGGAGAACTGGTATCAGAGCCGCTGTTTCACTCGTCAATGGTGGCCCTGTTGCCGGCGGATTCAGAGCAGACCTCGGCGGTCACGCTCGAGTGGCTATGCCAGAACAATTTGCTGATGATGCAGCAGGAAGATCCGCTGGGTCATGTGCTGCACCGCGCGCTGCGGGATAAGGCGCTGCAACCGGCCAATTCGCTGTATATCAAGACCTATTCGGTGATCGCCGATATGGTGCTGGCCGGCGGTGGCGTGGGGATTGTCGACCTGTTTACCGGCCGCCGCTATGCCGACCAGCTGCGGGTGTTGCCGATCGCCCAGCCGTTACCGTTTGAGGTGATGCTGATCAGCCGCCGCGACCGGCCACAATCGCAGTCGACGCTGCAACTCAAGCAGGTGATCCGCACCAGGCTGTGGGAGCTGGCGCGCCAGTGTGAGGCGCAAATTCACGCCGAACACTGAGCCGGCATCTGACCGAACTGCGCCGCGCTGCGCAAACGATTGGCGGTTTTTGCCGCAGCCGTCAACGAATGTCCGATGGAGTTAACAGATCGGCGCTCTGCCGCTTTCTCTCTCCCGCTGCGGGTGCTTAAATCTGCTGTCGCTTAAAAAGATGCAGGAGGAGCTGTGCTGCCATCGCAAACCGTCAATGTGACCATCCCCCGTAACTGGGTAGACCTGTACGAAACCATCTGGAAACCCGAATTCTTCCCGAAGTGGGCCTCCGGCCTTAGCCAGTCATCGCTGGTCAGGGAAAGCACGCACTGGAAAGCCAACGGCCCGAACGGCGTGGTGAAACTGCGTTTTACCGAGCACAACCCCTGGGGCGTGATGGATCATTACGTCGATAGCGGTTTTGGCAAGGAAGTGTATGTGCCGATGCGCGTGGTGGGGAATGAAGCCGGGGCAACGGTGTTTATCACCGTGTTCCGACAGTCACTGATGTCTGAAGAGAAGTTTGCGCAGGATATTGAGTGGGTAAAGCGGGATTTGCAGGCGCTGCATACGCTGTTAACCACCTGACCGGCAACGCGGGGGAACCGCCGTTCTCCCCGCGCTGTCAGCAATGCTCTCAGAAATGAATCACACCTTTGATTAATTCCCGATTGTTAATCACGTCCGCTTCAAACACCTCCGCCAGATCGGCAAACGCAAAGCGTTTATTCAACATCATCTCTGCACTGATTTTGCCTGCGGCCATTAACTGCGCGACCTTCTCAAAATCTTCCTGAGTGGCATTGCGGCTGCCCATCAGCGTGGTCTCTTTCTTATGGAAATCGGTATCCGGGATCTGGATGTCGCCTTTGTGCAGACCGACAAACACGATGCTGCCGCCGTGGGCAATCAGCGAGACGCAGTTGTTCATGGCGTGCGGGTTGCCGGTGGCATCAATCACCTTGCCCGGCAGGCGGCCGGAGAACTGTGCCCGCAGCTGCTGTTCGAAATCGCCTGCGGCGGCATCCAGCGCCGGCAGCGCCAGATTTTTTTCGACATGGGAGCGGCGGAACGGGCTGGTATCGGCCACCACCACCCGCGCGCCGGCGGCATTGGCGATGGCGGCCACGCCCAGCCCGATCGGACCGGCACCGACCACCAGCACGCTTTCGTCGGGCTGAATCGCCGCACGGCGAACGGCATGAGCACTGATGGCAAAGGGTTCGATTAATGCCGCAGCTTCCGCATCGACGCCGGTGACATCCAGCAGATTACTTTCCGGCACGCTGAGGTAGTCACAAAAACCGCCGTCCTGATGGACACCAATCACCGAAATTTTCTCGCAGCAGTTGGTTTTGCCGCTTTCGCAGGCGCCACAGCTGCCGCAGGAGAGGTAAGGGATCACCGAGACTTTCTGACCGACGCGGAAGCGGTGTGCGCCGGCACCCAGCGCCACAACCTCACCGCACAGCTCGTGGCCGAGTACGCGGGGATAACTGAAGAAGGGCTGATTACCTGCCCAGGCATGGATATCGGTGCCGCAGATGCCGGCAGTCACAATCTTCAGCAGGGCTTCACCCGGCGCGGCATGGGGTTTCGCGCGCTGCTGGTAGGACATCTCTTTCGGCTGCTGGATCACCAGCGTGGTCATCATGGTCATGGGTTTTTCTCCGTTGTCTGGCCTGAGTTATGGAATAAAACCGGGCCGCCGCGCAGGGTGCACAACCGGATTTGTGACTGAACGCGCCTTTATCGGGCCTGAATTGGTTTTTAATGGATAAAAATCAGGAGAAGCCATGAGCCGCACGCAAAACCTTCGCCACAACGTGGTCAATCAGATGCTGGAAGGCATCGCCAGCCAGCATATCCGCTCGCCGTTGCCACCGCAGGCAGCATTGGCGGAGATGTTTAACGTCAGCCGCACCACGGTTCGCCATACGCTGGCGCATCTGCATGAACGTGGCGTGCTGGATAAGGTGGAAGACCAGTATCTGATCGTGCGTCAGCCCAGCCAGGACGACGGCTTTGATGCGGTCAGCACCTCGCTGGATGAACAGGCCCGCCAGTTCGAGCAGGCGTTTTTCCAGATGATCAACCAGAAGACCTTGTCAGCCGGCGAAAGCTTTACCGAACTGCAGCTGGCGCAGCAGGTGGGGGTCAGTCCGGTGGTGGTGAGGGAGTTTTTGCTGCGCTTCAGCCGCTATAACCTGATTGAAAGCACCCGTCGCGGCCACTGGCTGATGAAGAAGTTCGACCGGCGTTATGCGGAAAAACTGTTTGAGCTGCGGGAAATGCTGGAGACGCACGCCCTGAACCGTTTTCTCAATCTTCCTGCCGATGATGAGCGCTGGATAAAAGCGCGTGACCTGCTCAGCCGCCACCGGGAGATGCGCGACACCATCGCCAGCAGTTACCGGATGTTTGCCCAGCTGGATCGCGAAATGCATCAGCTGATCCTCTCCGCGGCGGATAACCCGTTTATTGATCAGTCGCTGGAGATCATTTCGGTGATTTTCCATTCGCATTATCAGTGGGATGAAAGCGATTTAAAGCAGCGCAATATCGTCGCGCTGGAGGAGCATATGGCGATCCTCACCGCGATAATCAGCCGCAATGACGTTGAGGCCAGCTGTGAATTACACCGCCATCTGACCACCGCGAAACAGTCGATGATCCGCTCGATCAAGCAGTACAGCGACTGACGAAGCCGGGTGTGTTGATGCCTGTACGGCGTTATGCACACCTCCGTGCGGGCGGATAAAGTGACTGGGATCTCGCTTTGCGCCGGGGCTTAGGTATAAAAAACCAATAAAAAACGGCAAAGCCCAATCTGTAGCACGGAACCGCAACATGATTACCCCAAGTAATTAACAGGGCATTTACTCTGAGCAGGACATCTTCACCGCCGAGCGCGGATTACAAGAACACCTGACACTGGGGAATGCTTTATGGAAAACAGCCCGATTGTGACTGGCAGCGGCCATCAACTTGGCTCTGACAAAGAGACGGTAGAAATCGTCCCGGCGCACGGCAAACTGGTACGTTCAGCGCGCATCAAACGCGTGCAAACCACCGCGATGATCCTGCTGTTCCTCGCCGCCGTGATCAACTACCTCGACCGCAGTTCGCTTTCGGTGGCTAACATGACCATCCGCGGCGATATGGGGCTGAGCGCCACCGAAATCGGCATGCTGTTGTCGGCCTTCTCACTGGCGTATGGTATCGCTCAGCTGCCTTGCGGCACGCTGCTGGACCGTAAAGGCCCGCGCATTATGCTGGGGATCGGCATGTTCGTCTGGTCCTGCTTCCAGGCCCTGTCCGGGCTGGTGCAGAGCTTCACCCAGTTTATTCTGGTGCGTATTGGCCTGGGGATTGGCGAAGCGCCGATGAACCCGTGCGGCGTCAAGGTGATCAACGACTGGTTCAATATCAAAGAGCGCGGGATGCCGATGGGCTTCTTTAACGCCGCCTCGATGATTGGCCTGGCGATCAGTCCACCGATTCTGGCGGCGATGATGCTGACCATGGGCTGGCGCGGCATGTTCGTTACGATCGGACTGCTGGGCATCTTCCTCTCTGCCGGCTGGTACATGCTGTACCGCAACCGCGATAACAAAACGCTGACCAAAGAAGAAGTGAACTATCTGGAAGCCGGCAGCGTCGTCGCACGCAAAGAGCCGATGAGCATGAAAGAGTGGCGCGGCCTGTTCAAGAACCGCACCATGTGGGGCATGATGATTGGCTTCAGCGGCATCAACTACACCGCGTGGCTGTATCTGGCCTGGCTGCCAGGCTACCTGCAAACCACCTATCATCTGGATTTGAAAGCGACCGGCTGGCTGACGGCGATCCCGTTCCTGTTCGGTGCGGCGGGGATGTTACTGAATGGCTATGTGGTTGATGCGCTGGTGCGCCGCGGCATGCAGCCGGTCAAAACCCGTAAAATCTGTATCGTTGCCGGTATGCTGTTCTCCGCGGCCTTTACTGCCGTGGTGGTGCAGGCAACCACCACTTACGCGGCGGTGGTGCTGATCGGTATGGCGCTGTTCTGCATCCACTTTGCCGGCACCTCTTGCTGGGGCCTGATCCACGTGAACGTCACCTCGCGTATGACGGCGTCAGTCGGCAGCATCCAGAACTTCGCGAGCTTTATCTTCGCCTCGTTCGCCCCGGTCTTAACCGGCTTTATCCTCGATAAAACCGGCTCGTTTAATATGGCGTTAATGGTCTGTGCCTGCGTCACCGTACTCGGCGCGCTCTCTTACCTGTTTATCGTCCGTGACCCGATTGTCGATGCCGTTGACTAACGACTGAGTCAGTAAATAAAGGCAGCGCTTTAAAGGCGCTGCCTTTTTTATTTCCAGGCAGGATGATTATTTGTGGGGAAATGCAGATAGTTGCTACCTGATTTCAAGCCGCTTGCACAAAATTTAGATCCAGTTTTAAGTTTAAATAAGTGCTACGCAAGGAAGGTGATATTGTGCGCTACACTGCGCGCGGGCGTATATCCTGACAGGGTAAAAGCCGCTTTTTACCTGCGGCTTTGGTGGTATAAAGGTGTACATAGTCAACCAAAAAAAGGGTTATTTATCTTGTCATGGCCTATCCGAAAAACGTTAAGGTTAGCCTGACTGATGCGGAAAAAGTCCAGCTGAAAAAGTTAACTAAATTATTGAAAAGTGAGGTGTGATATGAACATTTTTGATGATCTTAAAGCGTCTTTAGAAGAGGCTGTGGATATCAGGAATGGCGATAAAGCGCCTGGCAATGTTACCCGCTTTGAGATTGCCGATGTCAGGGCGATCCGGGAGCAGCTTAACGTTTCGCAAAGTGAAATGGCCAGGGCTCTGGGTACCAGCGTTGATACAATTAAAAGCTGGGAAAGTAAAAGGCGTAATCCCACCGGTCTGGCGGCTAAAGTGTTGGCCGCTATTCATGCCAATCCCGCATTTTTTCGGGAACTGGCCTCGCAGTAATTAATATAGGCACCCCAGCCTTTTTTTATACTTTTTTTACACCCCGCCCCTGCATTTTTACATCAACTTTGCACCCCGCTCGCAACAATAGAGGCCTTCGAAAGCGCCTCTGGAGGTGTGTTGTGAGCATGGCCTTAATTACCGGCATTGTGCTGGTGTTCCTGTTGTTGGGCTATCTGGTATATGCCCTGATTAATGCGGAGGCGTTCTGATGGCCGCCAGCGCATTTTTACTGATCGCCAGCTATCTGCTGCTGTTGATGATCCTCGCCCGTCCGCTGGGTAGCGGTCTTGCTCGCCTGATTGACGATCGTCCGCTGGCCGGCGTTGCCGGCTTCGAACGCCTGCTCTGGCGTGCCAGCGGCGTAGCGTCTGAATCCATGAGCTGGCGCAGCTACTTGCTCGCTATTCTGCTGTTTAACCTCGGCGGCCTGATCCTGCTGACAGTGATGCTGATGACCCAGGCCAGCCTGCCGCTTAACCCGCAGCACCTGCCGAATCTGAGTTGGCATCTGGCGCTGAATACCGCCGTCAGCTTTGTCACCAACACCAACTGGCAGGCTTATGCCGGCGAAAGCACGCTCAGCTACTTTAGCCAGATGGTGGGCCTGACCGTGCAGAACTTCCTCTCGGCAGCGACCGGGATTGCGGTGGCCTTCGCGCTGATCCGCGGCTTTGCTAACCGCTCACTGGGCACGCTGGGCAACGCCTGGCGGGATATGACCCGCATCACGCTGTATGTGTTGCTGCCGCTTTCCCTGCTGATTGCGCTGTTCTTTGTCAGCCAGGGCACGCTGCAAAACGTTAACGGCTATCTGGATCTCACCACGCTGGAAGGGGTGAAACAGACGCTGCCGATGGGTCCGGTCGCCTCGCAGGAAGCGATCAAAATGCTTGGCACCAACGGCGGCGGTTTCTTTAACGCTAACTCGGCGCATCCGTTTGAAAACCCGACCGCGTTAAGCAACGTCGTGCAGATGCTGGCGATATTCCTGATCCCGGCCGCTTTATGCTTTGCCTTTGGCGATGTGGTGAAAGACCGCCGTCAGGGCCATGCGCTGCTGTGGGCGATGTCGCTGATGTTTATCGGCGCGGTGGTGGTGGTGATGTGGGCCGAACTGAAAGGCAATCCGCACTTCCTCAGCCTGGGTGCCGACAGCGCCATCAATATGGAAGGCAAAGAAACCCGCTTTGGCATTCTCAACTCCAGCCTGTTCGCGGTGATCACTACCGCCGCCTCGTGCGGCGCGGTCAACGCGATGCATGACTCCTTTACCGCGCTCGGCGGCATGGTGCCGATGTGGCTGATGCAGATTGGCGAAGTGGTGTTTGGCGGCGTCGGTGCCGGGCTGTACGGCATGCTGCTGTTTGTCCTGCTGGCGGTGTTTATCGCCGGCCTGATGATCGGTCGCACCCCGGAGTACCTCGGCAAAAAAATCGACGTCTGGGAAATGAAAATGACCGCGCTGGCGATCCTGATCACGCCGACGCTGGTTCTGCTCGGCACCGCGCTGGCGATGATGACCGACGCCGGACGCAGCGGCATGGCCAACCCCGGCATCCACGGCTTCAGCGAAGTGCTGTATGCGGTGTCGTCGGCCGCGAACAACAACGGCAGTGCCTTTGCCGGCCTGAGCGCCAATACCCCGTTCTGGAACCTGTTGCTGGCGTTCTGCATGCTGGTTGGCCGCTTTGGCATCATCATTCCGGTGATGGCGATTGCCGGATCGCTGGCGATGAAAAAAGTGCAGCCGGTGGGCAACGGCACGCTGCCGACCCACGGGGTGATGTTTATCGCTCTGCTGATTGGCACGGTGCTGCTGGTAGGCGCACTGACGTTTATCCCTGCTCTGGCTCTGGGGCCAGTGGCGGAACACCTGATCATGTTTGCACATTAATCGCCGGAGAGAAGGATCATGAGTCGTAATCAACAGGCGCTGTTTGACGGTGCGCTGATAAGGGTTGCCCTGGGCGATGCCCTGAAAAAAATGAGCCCGCGCGTGCAGTTCCGCAACCCGGTGATGTTTGTTGTCTGGCTGGGCAGCGTGCTCACCACGCTGCTGGCGCTGGCCATGCTGGCAGGCAAAACGCCGGGCAGCGCCGGCTTTACCGGGGCGATTTCGCTGTGGCTGTGGTTCACCGTGCTGTTCGCAAACTTTGCCGAAGCGCTGGCCGAAGGGCGCAGTAAAGCGCAGGCCAACAGCCTGAAAGGCATCCAGAAAACCAGCTATGCCAAAAAAATGGCGGCGGCAAAATACGGGTCGGCACATCAGCAGGTCGCGGCAGATTCGCTGCGCAAAGGCGATGTGGTGCTGGTGGAAGCCGGTGACATCATTCCCTGCGATGGCGAAGTGCTGGAAGGCGGCGCATCCGTCGATGAGAGCGCGATCACCGGCGAATCTGCACCGGTGATCCGCGAATCGGGCGGCGACTTTGCGTCGGTCACCGGCGGGACGCGCATCCTCTCGGACTGGCTGGTGATCCAGTGCAGCGTTAACCCTGGCGAAACCTTCCTCGACCGGATGATCGCCATGGTGGAAGGTGCAACAAGGCGCAAAACGCCGAACGAAATTGCGCTGACCATCCTGCTGGTGGCGCTGACCATCGTCTTTCTGCTGGCGACGGCCACGCTCTATCCGTTCACGGTCTGGGGCGGGAATCCGGTCAGTATCACCGTGCTGGTGGCGCTACTGGTCTGCCTGATACCGACCACCATTGGCGGCCTGCTGTCCGCGATTGGCGTGGCGGGGATGAGCCGGATGCTGGCCGCTAACGTCATCGCCACCAGCGGGCGTGCGGTGGAAGCCGCGGGCGATGTCGATGTGCTGATGCTGGATAAAACTGGCACCATCACCCTCGGCAACCGCCAGGCCACCCAGTTTATGCCTGCGCCGGGCGTCAGCGAAGAGCAGTTGGCCGACGCAGCACAGCTGGCGTCGCTGGCCGATGAGACGCCGGAAGGGCGCAGCATTGTGGTGCTGGCCAAGCAGAAATTTAACCTGCGCGAGCGCGATCTTAACAGCATGGGCGCGACCTTTATTCCGTTCTCGGCCCAGACGCGAATGAGCGGCGTTAACGTGCAGGATCGCATGGTGCGGAAAGGGGCAGTCGACGCCGTTCGCCGCCATATCGACAGCAATGGCGGCACCTTCCCGGCAGAAGTGAACAAGCTGGTGGAGGACGTGGCTCGCAGCGGCGGCACGCCGTTAGTGGTCTGCGATGGCGCCAAAGTAATGGGCGTGGTGGCGCTGAAAGACATTGTGAAAGGCGGCATCAAAGAGCGTTTTGCCGAGCTGCGCAAAATGGGCATCAAAACCATCATGATCACCGGCGATAACCCGCTGACGGCGGCGGCGATTGCCGCTGAAGCAGGCGTGGACGATTTTCTGTCAGAAGCGACCCCGGAAGCCAAGCTGGCGCTGATCCGTCAGTATCAGGCGGAAGGACGACTGGTGGCGATGACCGGCGATGGCACCAACGATGCCCCGGCGCTGGCGCAGGCGGACGTGGCGGTGGCGATGAACTCGGGCACCCAGGCGGCGAAAGAAGCGGGCAATATGGTGGATCTGGATTCCAACCCGACCAAATTGCTGGAAGTGGTGCATATCGGTAAGCAGATGCTGATGACGCGGGGATCGCTCACCACCTTCAGTATCGCCAATGACGTGGCCAAGTATTTCGCCATCATTCCGGCCGCGTTTGCGGTGACCTACCCGCAGCTGAATGCGCTGAACGTGATGCGCCTGCACTCGCCGGACTCCGCCATTTTGTCGGCGGTAATCTTTAACGCGCTGGTGATTGTGTTCCTGATCCCGCTGGCGTTGCGCGGGGTCAGTTACCGTCCGCTGAGTGCCGCCGCGCTGCTGCGTCGTAATCTGTGGATTTATGGTTTTGGTGGCCTGCTGGTGCCGTTTGCCGGCATCAAGCTGATCGATATGTTACTGACCCTGACCGGTTGGTTGTAAGGAGTGAACATCATGAGTCAATTACGTCCTGCGGTGATTTTGCTGCTGTTACTAACGTTAATCACCGGGCTGATTTATCCTTTACTCACCACCACGCTGGCCCAGTGGTGGTTCCCGTCGCAGGCCAACGGTTCACTGTTGATAAATGACGGGAAAACGCAGGGATCGGCGTTGATTGGGCAGAACTTCACGCAGCCAGACTATTTTTGGGGCCGTCCTTCCGCCACCGGCGATTCACCTTATAATCCGCTGGCGTCGTCGGGCAGCAACCTGGCGGGCAGCAACCCGGCGCTCGATGACGCGGTAAAACAGCGGGTGGCGGCATTGCGTAAAGCCAATCCGCAGGTCAGCGCGGCGGTACCGGTCGATTTGGTGACCGCATCGGGCAGTGGCCTGGATCCGCAGATTTCACCGGAAGCGGCCTTCTGGCAGGCACCGCGCGTGGCGGCGGCGCGTCAGCTGCCGCTGGAAGAGGTGAAAAGGCTGATTGATGATAATACCCATACGCCATTCCCCGGCTTTATTGGCGAACCTGGCGTCAACGTGGTGACGCTGAACCTGGCGCTGGATGCACTGCAATAACTGACTTTTGATTTTAACAGGGAGCGTCCATGAACGATGAACTGCACCGACCGGACCCGGATTCCCTGCTGCTGCAGGCGACGGAAAGCGGGCGCGGCAAGCTGAAAATCTACTTCGGTGCCTGTGCCGGGGTGGGGAAAACCTGGGCGATGCTGCAGGAAGCGCGTCGCCTGCGTGCGCAGGGGCTGGAGGTGCTGGTCGGCGTGGTGGAAACCCATGGGCGTGAGGAAACGGCGGCGCTGCTGGATGGCCTGACGGTTCTGCCGCGCAAGGCGACCGGACAAAACCGCCATCCGGAATTCGATCTGGATGCGGCACTGGCCCGTCATCCGGCGGTGATCCTGATGGACGAACTGGCGCACACCAATGCGCCAGGCTCCCGGCATCCTAAACGCTGGCAGGATATTGAAGAGCTGCTGGACGCCGGGATGGACGTGATGACCACCGTCAACGTTCAGCATCTGGAAAGCCTGAATGATGTGGTCGGCGGCGTGACCGGGATCCGCGTGCGGGAAACCGTGCCGGATCCCTTTTTCGATGCGGCCGACGAAGTGGTGCTGGTGGATTTGCCAGCCGACGATTTACGTCAGCGGCTGAAAGAGGGCAAGGTCTATATTGGCGACCGGGCCGAACGCGCCATTGAAAACTTCTTTCGTAAGGGCAACCTGTTTGCCCTGCGTGAACTGGCGCTGCGCCGCACCGCCGATCGGGTTGACGATCAGATGCGGGCCTGGCGGGACAGCCAGGGTCGGGAGAAAGTCTGGCATACGCGCGATGCAATCCTGCTGTGCATTGGCGATAACACCGGCAGCGAAAAACTGGTGCGTACCGCAGCCCGGCTGGCGGCGCGGCTGGATAGCGTCTGGCACGCGGTCTACGTTGAAACGCCCCGGCTGCACCGGCTTTCTGAAGCCCGACGCCGTGGCATTCTGCGCACCTTACAGCTGGCGCAGGATTTGGGGGCGGAAACCGCCACGCTCTCCGATCCTGACGATGCCAACGCGGTGCTGCGTTACGCACGTGAACATAACCTCGGCAAAATTATCCTCGGTCGCCGGCCTGCCCGCCGCTGGCGGCGCGATAGCTTTGCTGAACGGCTGGGCAAACTCGGCCCGGATCTGGATATGGTGATTGTCGCGCTGGATGAGCCGGTTTCGGCACCGGCCAGCGCGCTGGCCGATAACCGTCCGGGCGGCGACAAATGGCGAAATCCGTTGCGCGGTTGCCTGGCCAGCCTGATTTTATGTTCGCTGGTAACGCTGGCCGGACGCTGGCTGCTGCCGGGCGTCGACTCCGTGAACCTGGTGATGGTCTATCTGCTGGCGGTGGTGGTGGTGGCGCTGCGCTATGGTCGCTGGCCGTCTGTCGTTGCTACCGTGCTGAATATTGTCGCCTTTGACCTGGTGTTTGTGATGCCGACCGGCACCATCGCGGTGTCGGATGTGCAGTATCTGGTCACCTTCGGCGTGATGCTGGCGGTGGGGGTGATTGTCGGCAACCTGACGGCGGGCGTGCGCTATCAGGCCCGCGTTGCCCGTTACCGTGAACAGCGCGCGCGGCATCTTTATGAGATGGCGAAGACCCTGAGCCGCGCGCTCAGCCAACAGGACATTGCGCAGGCGTTACCGCGAAGTCTGGACACCACGTTGCAGGCCCGCAGCGAACTGCTGTTGCCGGACGAGCAGGGCGAACTGGTGGCGGTTGGCGAGTCGCGGCTGAACAACGTGCCGGATAACGCCATCGCGCGCTGGAGCTTCGATAAAGGCCAGCCCGCCGGTGCCGGCACCGACACCTTGCCGGGTGTGCCCTGGCAGATCCTGCCGCTGAAAAGCGGTAATGAGACCCTGGGCCTGCTGGTGCTGGAGCCGCTAAATCTGCGTCAGCTGATGATCCCGGAACAGCAGCGGCTGGTGGAAACCTTTACGGTGCTGATTGCCAACGCGCTGGAGCGTATTGCCCTGAGCCAGCGCGAAGCGGTTTCCCGTCTGGCTGCGGAACGCGAGCAGCTACGCAATGCGCTGCTGTCGGCGTTGTCGCACGATTTGCGCACGCCGCTGACGGTGCTGTTTGGCCAGGCGGAGATCCTGACGCTGGATCTGGCGACGGAAGGCTCAAAACACGCCATTCAGGCCAGCGAGATGCGCGAGCAAACGCTGAATACCATCCGGCTGGTCAATAATCTGCTGGATATGGCTCGCCTGCAGTCCGGCGGATTTAGCCTGCGTGCCGAGTGGATGGCGCTGGAAGAGTTGATCGGCAGCACGCTGAAGATGATGGCACCGTCGCTGGGCAACAGAAAAGTGGCGCTGGCGTTACCGCAAGAGATGCTGTTGATCCACGTTGACGGGCCGCTAATGGAGCGGGTGCTGACTAACCTGCTGGAGAACGCGCTGAAATATGCCGGTGACGATGCGCAGATAGGCATTCGCGCCGGTGTGCAGGCGCAGCGACTGGAAATTGAAGTATGGGACAGCGGGCCGGGGATTCCTGGCGGCCAGGAAACGCAGATTTTTGAGAAGTTTTCGCGTGGCAACAAAGAGTCGGCGGTGCCGGGCGTCGGGCTGGGCCTGGCCATCTGTCAGGCCATCGTCAGCATTCACGAGGGCAAAATTCGCGCCGAGAACCGGGCGGAAGGCGGTGCGCGCTTTATTATCACCCTGCCGGTCAAAGAGCCGCCGGTGATTGAAGAGTACCAGTGAGCAGGCACAAAAAAAGCCGCCCGGAGGCAGCTTCTTCTGGCACGTCCTTATGCACCATTCCTTATTTGTACAGTTCAGCGGTCATATACACGCCGTTATCTGCACGGGCACTGGTGATTTTATAAGAATCAGCGCCGGATGCTTTCGCCTGAGCTTCGATTTTGGCCTGTGCGCCGTCAAGGGTTGCACCGTGTGCAGAGATGCTCTGGGCAGCGAAGCTACCGAAAGAAACCAGTGACAGGGCGGCAATAGCGGCGACAGACAGTGTTTTGATGGTTTTCATGGTTAAAATCCTTCTTTATGGTTTGCATGTTTTGCAGGTGAAGACTGTGTGCCTTCGATGGGTGTAATAATAACCCTGGTAATTATTAGTCGATTAACAATAAGTGCGATCTTAATCACACTTTCTATGCGGGATTAGGTGGCGCGGGCGGAAGGGATGTATTAACTATATGAATATAAAGGAAATAAAAAAGCTCCCGCAGGAGCTTTGCTGTTGAGACTGCGCTGTGCCAGCGCACATTCACACCGTTTTGCAGGCTTAAGCCAGGCAGCGGGCGATAAATTCGGCCGCTGAACGTGCGCCCTGGGCGGAAATGGTGTGGCCAATGGAAGCATCAAATTGGGTGCTGACGGTAACGCCGGCTTCGCGCAGTGCGGCGGCGGCGGTTTCCGTTTCGCCATAAGGGATCACGCTGTCTGCCATACCATGGATCATCAGCACCGGCGTATTCACCGCCGGATGATACGGCGTTGGTGAGGCGAGGCGACCGGAGAAAGAGACCAGTCCGGCGACGGGCCAGCGGCCAGAAACAATCGCGTCCAGCTCCATAATCGAGCCCTGCGAAAAGCCCACCAGCACCACTTTATCCAGCTGATTTTCCATCTGATGTTCGGCCAGGATTGCGCTGAGCTGCCGGTCGAAGGCGTCGCGCGCGGCTTCCACGCGCGCCGGACGATTATCCGGCGTGATGCCGTTCAGGCTGAACCACTGATAGCCAGGCCCATGGTCAAAACGGAAAGGGGCATTGGGGCTGGCAAAGCTCACGCCCGGCAGATCGCCAGACCAGTGTGCGCCAAGACCGGCCAAATCCTCTCCGTTGCTGCCAACGCCGTGCAGTAAAATTACCAGTCCTGTTGCCATCTTAGCCTCGTTATTTCTGTTGTCGTCGGATGTTGATGTTGCTTTGACCACAAGGCTACACCGGTTTTAGCGGGATTATTATCCCGGAAAAATCGTAAAAACTCTTTCCAGTTTGGAAACAATCCAGTGAACGCTCATTATCGGTTTAACTGAGGCGGTTGCCGCTCTCCGCATCGAACAGGTGCATTTTTTCACTGTTGATGGCCAGCGCAATGGCCTGTTCTGGCTGGGCATCCACCCGACCCGCGAACTGCACATGTAAGGAAAAGCCCTGCCAGTCAATGTGCAGCAGGCTTGATTCGCCGGTCACTTCGATCAGTTTGACGGTGGCGGTTGGCTGTGCCGACGCGGGATCGGGGATGAAATCCTGCGCGCGCACACCCACCAGCACCGGTTTGTTTCCCTGACGGCTGGCGGCGTCATGCCAGCGCGCAGGCAGGGTAAACCTCAAGCCATTGCACAGCACGCCCGGTTGACCTTGCTTGATGTCCAGCTGGCCCTCAAGCAGGTTCATCGGCGGCGAGCCGATAAAGCGGGCCACAAAGGTGTTCACCGGAAAGTCATATATCTCCAGCGGTTTGCCCTGCTGGACGATAACGCCATCCCGCATCACCACTATCTGGTCTGCCAGCGTCATCGCCTCAACCTGATCGTGCGTGACATACACCATGGTGGTTTTGAATCGCTGATGCAGCGCTTTGATTTCCGCCCGCAGCTCCATGCGCAGCTGGGCATCGAGGTTGGACAGCGGCTCATCAAACAGGAAAACCTGCGGGTTGCGCACCATCGCCCGACCCATTGCCACGCGCTGGCGCTGGCCGCCAGACAGCGCACGGGGAAAGCGGTTTAACAGTTTGCTGATGCCGAGGATCTCCGCCACGCGGGCGATTTTGCTCTCCTGCTCTTCGCGTTTGACCCGCTTGACCTTCATATGGAAGCCGAGGTTTTCCGCCACCGTCAGGTGGGGATAGAGCGCGTAGCTTTGAAAAACCATCGCAATATCGCGATCCGCCGGATCCAGATCGTTGATCTGTTTGGCATCCAGCAGGATTGCCCCTTCTGACAGCGTATCCAGTCCGGCCAGCAGCCTGAGCAACGTGGATTTGCCACAGCCTGACGGGCCGACCAGCACGGTAAAGCTGCCGTCCGGAATGGTTAAATCCAGCGGGCTGAGCACCGTTTGTTTACCGTAGCGCTTGGCCACTTTCACCAGTTCAACACGAGCCATAATTCAGCGTTCTCTCCATAAAAGGGCGACGGCTAGCCTTTACTGCCGCCACTGGCCAACCCGTTAACCAGGCTTTTTTGCAGCCAGATAGCAATAAACAACGGCGGAACTGAGGCCAGAATGCCGACGGCGGCAATCAGCCCGTCATCGGTGGCGCGGCCTGCGGTAAAGCCCGCAATGGTCACGGGCAGCGTCTGGGCACTGATATTGCTGGTAAACAGCAAGGCGTAAAAGAATTCATCCCAGGCCAGCAGCCAGCCAAACAGCGCCGAGGCGCCCAGCACCGGTTTCGCCAGCGGCAGCGTGATACGCAGCAGTACCTGCCAGAAGCGCAGCCCATCCAGACGGGCCGCCTGTTCGATGTCCCTTGGCAGGGCATCAAACTGGTTTTTCAGCATCCAGGTGAGAAACGGCAGGATCAGCGAGCAGTAAACCAGCACCAGGCCAAGGTGGGTGTTCAGCAGATTGAGCTGTTGCAGCACGAAATAGAGCGGCAGTACGAAGGCCACCGGCGGCACCATATAAATCGCCAGGCTGCCAAACAACCAGCCGTCACGGCCCGGATAGCGGGAAAAGCTGAATGCCGCCGGGATCGCCAACAGCAGCGAAATCAGCGTGGCGCTGGTGGCCACCAGAATACTGTTGCCCAGCGCGTGCAGGAATAACGCCCCCGGCTGACCGGGCTCAAGTGACACCAACGCCGCGTAGCGACTGAAATCCCATTTGCGCGGTAACCACTCCAGTGGAATGCGCGCCAGATCGTTATTCGAGCTGACGCTCATCAGGAACAGCCACAGCATCGGGCCAAGGATGCTGACCGCAACCAGCAGCGCGGCCAGATAACGCAGAACCAGCCGGAGTTTACGCTTCATTGACTACGCTCCTGCGGCGTTGGCGATAGAGCATCGCCATATAAAGGGCAATCAGGATGCTGCACATCAGCGTCATCAGAATGGCGTAGGCCGCACCGCTGCCGGCACGGAGATAGCTGAACGACTCCTGATAGACGAAGAAGCTGAGGGTTTTGGTGGTGTCGACTGGCCCACCGCGCGTCATCACATAGATGATGTCGAAGATTTTAAAGGCATCGATGGTGCGCAGGATCAGCGCCACGCTGAGCGGCCCGACAATGGCCGGGAAGGTAATGGCGCGGAAGCGGCGAAAGGCGGACGCGCCATCCAGCCGGGCGGCTTCAAACAGATCCTCCGGAATCGACTGCATTGCGGCCAGCGTCATCAGGGTGACCAACGGGTAGTTTTTCCAGACGTCCGCCAGCATCACCGCATTCAGTGCGGAATCCGGTGAACCCAGCCAGCTGCGGTAGCCGTCAATAATGCCCAGCTGGGTCAGCAGGGCGTTAATGCTGCCGTAGTCAGGATTGAAATTCAGTCGCCACATCATGGCGTTAACGATGGTCGGCAGCGCCCACGGCAAAATCACCAGCACGCGCAGCACGCTTCGGCCATAAAACTTTTGATTGAGCAGCAAGGCGACCAGCACGCCAATAATGCCTTCCAGCGCCACCGACACCACGGTGAAATAGAGCGTACGCAGGATAGAGGCAAGGAAGTCGGGATCGGTGAGGGCATAGAGATAGTTCTCGATACCCACGTAATTGATTTCGCCACCGGTGCCGATCAGCGCGGCGTCGGTAAAGCTGAGCCAGATGGTTCGCAGCAGGGGCCAGGCGGTCAACAGCCCCATAACGATCAGCATGGGTGCCAGAAGCACCCATGCCTGACGCTGCTCACGTTGTGACAAACTGAGCATCGCGACTCCTTAATGCAGACGCTGAGCGCTTTTCGTCACGGCTGCCATACCCGCTTCCGGCGTGACCTGTCCCTGCAATACCTGCTGCAGCTGTTGCTGCAGGGTGTTGGAGAGACGGGAATAATCGGCGGTAATTGGGCGCATCAGCATCACGTCCAGCGCCGGTTTGGCGGCAGCAATTAACGGCTCCTGGCCTTTCTGCACCGCCGGATCGTCATAAGAGGATTTCCAGATTGGCAGGCTCAGACGGGCATATTTATCCTGCACCGGCTGAGACGTCAGGTAGCGAATGTAATCCCAGGACTGATCCGGGTGGCTGCTGGTCTGGGTCACGCCCAGGCCCATCGAGCCATTCATCGCCGCCACCGCACCCGGTTTTTCGGAAGGTGCGGGCACAATCCCAACGTCACCGGCCACTTTGCTCTGCTTCGGATCGTTGGCCATGTTGTACATATAGGTCCAGTTCAGGGCAAACGCCGCATCGCCGTTAGAGAACACCTTACGCACATCCTCTTCCAGATATTCGCGGGAGTTCGGGTTAGTGACTCCTTTATCCAGCGAGGTTTTCATATAATCGACGGCTTTAACCGATCCGGCATCGCTGAAGGTCAGCTTGCCATCTTTATAGAATTGACCACCGAAAGCGGAAACCAGCGTGGTGTAATCACAGACCAGCGCTTCGGCCTGCGACCAGCTCCACACCAGCGGATATTTCACGATGCCTTTCTCTTTCAGGATCTGCGACTGCTCCATCACCTGTGCCCAGGTTTTTGGCGGCTCTTTAATTCCGGCTTTCGCCAGCATCGCTTTATTGTAATAAAGGTATTTGGTATCGAGGATCCACGGCATTCCCCACTGTTTGTTATTCCAACTGACGGTACTCCAGGCGCCATCAAAGACTTTCGCCTTTTCATCCGGGGTAATTTTACTGGTGATATCTTTCAGCATATTGAATTTGCTGAATTCAGCGGGCCACATATCGTCAAATAACACCACGTCATAACCATTGCTGCCCGCACCGCGTGCGGCGACGATTTTATCGTGCAGCGCTTCATAAGGGACAAATTCAAGATTAACGCTGACGTCGGGATGGGCTTTTTCAAAATCAGTGGTCATGGCACGCACATCGCTTTCGCTGTAGGCGGCCTGAGACATAAATAAGGCATTAATTTGGGTTTTTGCAGAGGCCATCCCGGAGGCGCTGAGTGCCAGCAGGGTGAGGACATAACCGGTCAAACGGGGGGTGAATCGACGCGTCATACAAACTCTCCAGTTACAGTAAATGAAAAGCGATTGGTCAATCTTTTTTAACAACGGTAAAACGCCTGGCGCCCTTGTAAACTAAAGGGGCCAGGCGATAATTACGAGCACTTTCTTATTTTATTTCTTACAGTTGGCGGGATTCCCATGGTGCTGGCTGACTCGCCGTTCCTGACGCGCCCGCCGCGCATCGAGAGATGAATAGGTGATTTAATTTAAGGACTGTTAACGAGTGGCCCTGAGCGTCGGCAATATTGCTGCGCCCAACGCCCCGGCCGCATCGCCAAGGGCAGAATGCGTAATATGGTTATTTACCGCATATCCGTCTGCGCGGACCAATGCAGAGTCGAGACCTGATTGATAAAGCGGAAGCAGGGCCGCCGCGCTACCGCTTAATACGGTAATATCCGGGCCATACAGCGTCAGCAGCGTATTTAATCCGCGCCCAACGGTATGACCATATTTATACAGAATGTCGGCGACTTTCGGCCTGGCGGCTTTCATTTCGGTTAATACCGCTGGGGTGCTGCCATTCCAGACCAAATCCGGCAGCTCGTTTTCCAGCGCCTGCTGCAAGGCACCGCGCGAAGCGAGCATCTCCCAACAGCCCTGCAAACCGCAATAACACATCACCGGTTCGGAAGAGACCGGAATATGCCCGGCTTCCGGATGCTTGCCGTCAAAACTGCGCAACGGTTCGCCGTTATCCAGCAGCGCGACGCCAATGCCGGTGCCTAATGTCACCATCATCATGCGCTGGCTGCCGCGGCCTGCGCCTAAATGGTATTCGCCCAGCGCGGCCACCACCGCATCGTTATCAATGGCCACCGGTATCGCCAGCATTTCGCGTAATTGCGCCACCAGCGGGTAATAGGAAAAGCAGGCCAGCGTGTCGTTATTCTCAATAATTTCAGTGGCGTTATTGACCGGGCCACTGGCGCCGATGCCTAAACTTGCCAGCGAAGAGCCGTTCGGCAACAGGCGGCAAATCTTGTCGACCAGCGCCTTGGCCCGCAGCGTTTGCGGCAGGGTGGTAAACCAGGCCGTCGCCACCGTTTCTGACACCACTTCCCGTTCACCGTCCAGCAACACAATGCGTGTCCCGGTGCCACCCATATCGATACCTGCGCGGAGAGGAAGTGTGTAAGTTGTCATATTTTGTCCGTTATTTTTTTGCCGTAGAGGAATTCACCTGGCACCATACCATTGCCGCGGGCAAGCGTAACGGTAAGATGCTGAACCCAGAGCATAGCGCAGAGTAAACGGGTTAACGGCGAGTTTCCTGGCGTGTCCCAGCGCGGACTGCGGGCGTAGGCCACCGGCCCAACGGTGACCACTTCGGTGCCGTTGCTCAGCAAATCCGTGGCCAGCGTTTGCAGCGTGACATCGCTGCCATCGCCAAACAGCACGGCCAGCATGCCTTCACCCGAGGTTTCCATCGGGCCATGTCGGAACTCGCCGCCGATAAAGCCTTCTGCACTCACTTTTGATGCTTCTTTGATAATCAATGCCCCGGTTAAGGCGGTGGCAGCATCGGCTCCCATACCCACCAGCGCCACGCGCGGTTTAGCATGGCGGAATAAACGGTCGGTCAGCTGCTGTACCGGATCGCGTTGTTCGATGATCCCCGCCACCTGCGGCAGCACGGCGCGGACCTCTGCCAGCAGCGGCTTCTCGTCCTGACCGGTCAGGGCGTACAGCGTCCGGTAGCTGGCGACTAAGGTGTTCAGATAGCTTTTGGCACTGACGGTGGCTTCATCACCACTTTTCAGTTCAACCAGGATATCCGCCTTTTTTGCCAGCAGGCTGGTGATATCGTTGGTGACGCCAATCAGCGTTTTCGGCGTGGCGACGGCATCCAGCACCGCCACCACTTCGCCACTCATCCCGGATTGTGACGTTATCCATAATAAGGTCCCTGGTGTGACCATTTTTGGCATATCAAGTAAGCGACCTGCATCAATCCGCCACACCGGTAAGCCCTGGGCGATCAGCGCCCGTTCGATCGGGATCAACGCATAATCAGACGATCCCATTCCGGCCAGCACAATGCGATCGTACTGGTTGAGATCCAGTGAATTCAGTGTGCCCGGCAGGGCATAGTCGAGCTGGTCGCCAAGGGCGCTGACCTGCTGCGCTAACTCTTTTTCGTAGTCACTGAAGCACAATGCCGTCATGGGTCTTATTCTCTTAAAGGTAAACATTCCTGATGTGTTTAAACATATATGCACGAATTCGTGCAGTCAAGGCGAAAATTCGTGCAGTATGATTGTTTTTACCGCGAATAAAGCCCTCTCAAGGTGACAAATTGCACGTTGTGAGTCAGTATATGCATGATAACGTGCAATTACACACCAAGGGAGTGAGGGATGACAGCGGCACAGCGCAGAGCGCAAATAGTAGAAATGATTGCTGAACGGGGCTATCTGAATGCCGCAGAGCTTTCGGAGATCTTCGGCGTGGACAGTTCAACGATCCGCCGCGATCTCTCCTTGCTGGCGAAAACCGGCAAGGTGATGCGCACCCACGGCGGCCTGTTGCCGGTTGAAGCCGAAAGCAATAATGATACGCCGTTTACTGAGCGACTGACGATGAACGCCGCGGCCAAAACCGCGATTGCGCAGTACGCCGCCAGCCTGGTGAAAGATGGCCAGTCGTTGATTCTGGATAACGGTTCAACGGTGTATGCGCTGGCGCTGGCATTGAAGGATAAAAAGAATCTGACGGTGGTCACCAACGACATTTTTACCGCGATGGCGCTGGGCAATTTTCCGGGCATCACCGTGCACGTGGCCGGCGGGCTGATGCTGGATCAGGTTTATACCCTGGTCGGGCAGGAGACCGTCGACAAGATCAACAGCATCCACGTTGACTGGGCGTTTCTGGGATCGGAAGGGGTGCATTTCGACAGCGGCATCACCAATATCAACACCGTCGAAATCCCGGTCAAGCAGGCGATGATCAAGTCTGCCGAGCAAACGGTGGTACTGGTCGACAGCTCCAAAATCGGCTATCGCGCGCTGGCACACGTCTGTCCGTTGAGCGATATCAGCCAGATAGTCACCGAAAATTCCCCAACGCTGAAACAGCGCGCGAAGTACGGTTCGCGGTTGGTTGTGGTCGAGCCGCAGGCATAAAAACGCACGTAGTGACGCAGAAGGGGATGAAATTGCACTAAAATCAGTTCTTTTAGCCGTAAAAGTGAGCCTTTAATGTTGTATCGCCGCTTTGAGAAACTGATCGACATCTTCCAGGATGCCCCCGGCGCAACGCCACCCAACAGCGTCTGGGCCTTCTACGTTTACTACCTTCGCCAGGTCTGGCAAAGCTTCGCAATGCTGCTGGTGGTCGGCCTGATTGGCTCGCTGATTGAGGTGGCGCTGTTCCGCTATCTCAGCACCATTATCGATATGGTCAACAGCACGCCGCCGGCCACCTTCTTCAGCGATCACGCGTCGGCACTGATCTGGATGCTGGTGGTGGCGCTGGTGCTGAGGCCGATCTTTATTGGCCTGCACGACCTGCTGGTGCACCAGACCATCAACCCCGGCATGACCAGTATGATCCGCTGGCAGAATCATAACTACGTGCTGCGCCAGAGCCTGAATTTCTTCCAGAATGACTTCGCCGGACGTATCGCGCAGCGCATTATGCAGACCGGCAACGCGCTGCGGGACTCCGCGGTGCAGGCGGTTGATGCCTTGTGGCACGTGCTGATTTACGCCATCACCGCACTGGTGCTGTTTGCCGAAGCCGACTGGCGACTGATGGTGCCGTTGCTGCTGTGGATTGTCGGCTATGTTGTCTGCCTTGCCTACTTTGTGCCGCGGGTGAAATCCCGTTCGGTGGCCTCTTCCGACGCGCGTTCCAAATTAATGGGCACCATCGTGGATGGTTATACCAATATCACCACGCTAAAACTGTTCGCCCACAGCGACCTTGAACGGCAGTATGCCCGCGAGGCGATCGGCGATCAGACCGCTAAAACCCGCGAACAGGGCCGGATGGTGACCAATATGGATGTGGTGGTCACCACGCTGAACGGCCTGTTGATCGTCGGCACCACCGGTCTGGCGCTGTGGCTGTGGACCCAGTCGTTGATTAGCGTCGGGGCGATTGCGCTGGCCACCGGTCTGGTGATCCGCATTGTGAATATGTCCGGCTGGATCATGTGGGTGGTCAACGGCATTTTCGAGAATATCGGCATGGTGCAGGACGGCCTGCAAACCATCGCCCAGCCGCTCAGCGTGATGGATAAACCGAAAGCCCCGACGCTGAAGGTCCATCGCGGCGAAATTCGCTATGACGAGGTGAACTTCAATTACGGCGGGAGTCGTCGGGTGATCGATAACCTGCAGCTGACCATTCGTCCGGGCGAAAAAATCGGGCTGATTGGGCCTTCCGGCGCCGGTAAATCGACGCTGGTGAACCTGCTGCTGCGCCTGTACGATCTGGACGGTGGCCGCATTGTGATTGATGGTCAGGATATCGCCCAGGTCAGCCAGGAAAGTCTGCGGGCGCAAATCGGCATGATCACTCAGGATACCTCGCTGCTGCACCGATCCATCCGCGACAACCTGCTGTACGGTCGCCCGAATGCCACCGAAGCCGAGCTGGAAAAGGCCATTCACCAGGCGAAAGCGGATGAATTTATCCCAATGCTGTCCGATCCGCAGGGCCGTTACGGGCTGGATGCGCACGTCGGTGAACGCGGCGTGAAGCTCTCTGGCGGCCAGCGACAGCGTATTGCCATCGCCCGCGTGTTGCTGAAAGACGCGCCGATTCTGATCATGGATGAGGCCACCTCCGCGCTGGATTCGGAAGTGGAAGCGGCGATTCAGGAGAGCCTGGAAACGTTGATGGGCGGAAAAACGGTGATTGCCATCGCGCACCGCCTGTCGACCATTGCCAAAATGGACCGGCTGGTGGTGCTGGAGAAAGGGCGAATTGCCGAAATGGGTACGCATCAGGAACTACTGGCGCACGGCGGACTGTATGCGCGACTCTGGGCCCATCAAACCGGCGGCTTTGTCGGCGAGGATTAAGCGTAAACGGCCCTGTTTTCACAGGGCCGCACACCTCCGGCCTAGCTGGCGGGCTTCAGTTTTTTCAGCTCCAGCGCATAGGCTGTGCCATCCACCATCACCTTCAGATACTTCACATCGGTCCCCACGTCTGCCGTCGCTACATTGGCACTTTTCAGCAGCAAGGCATTGTCATTATTAAAGCCAATCCCCACGGCGGCTTTGCCGTGCCAGTGCTGATGGAAGCAGTTGTCGGTCGCCCCGTTTAAGGTGGCCAGCATCGTGGCATCGGTCACCGCGGTGTAGGACTTTTCGAACATAAAACGGATGCCCTTACTGAACCGGCTAAAATCATTGGTTTCAATGATGGCGGTGGTATAGCCGGTATATTTGCCGAGCTTGACGTAAATTTTAATCTTACCGTTCGAGGAACCGGGCTGGGTCAACACGCGGGTAGCCGGAGAGGAACCCTGACCGACCCAGCTGCTGGTAAAAGAGTTGTCGCCGGTTTTCAGAATAAAGATATCCGCACTGCCTTCCGGCGAGCGTTCAGAATAGCCGGTTTGCGTTTCGCCCTGGCTGCTGTAACCGCAGCTGGCTAACAGGCGAATTCGGGTTTGCACGGTGTTCTGCGACGGGGCCAGTTCACCCAGGTAAAACCAGGTTTCGGCATCCTTGCGGTTATCCATCTTATTGGGCGAGGAGAGATAGTCGTAGCTGAGCGAACCGTTGATCTCAATACCGTGACTTTCGGTATGCACGTTGCCTTTTTCATACGCTGAAATAGACGACCAGGTATCGCCGGTTTCCGAGGTATCCATGCTGGAACCGGCCTGCAGATTGAATTGGGTATTAATAAAGCGGGTGTAATGACATTCAAAAGGATGGGTGCAGGTTTCAAGGTTGAACCCGATGAAAGACCAGTCACCGTTAGAAAGGTTGCCGGGATATTCGCTATGTTCAATCCAGCCATTCCAGATAAAGGATTGCGTGGCACGTTGCAGATCGATGGCCGGTTTTAGCGTACTGCGTTGAATATTAAAGTTGGAGAGTTCGATGGCGGTAATATGGTCCCATTTACCACTCGGATTATTTGACCAGGTGGCATAAATCACCGTGTCGGAACAGTCACGGGCGTACCACTGGTCAATTTTACAATCGAGGGTATCGAGCATACTTAACCCTTTACCGCCCAGATTATAAAACATCATATTGCTGACGCGAATAAACTGACCAGCCTGAATAATGTTTTTATAAAAGCCTTTGGTATTGGGTGTGGCGGCCTTACTTTCACCATCAACGATGATGCTGGTGATTTCCGTGTAGCGGGCATTAACGTTAAACATCACCTCGCCGTTCTTTTTATCAGAAATCAGGGTGGTGGCGGGTGAATATCCAAAGGTGACCAGGTCGCCGGCCAGACGAAATCGGTTCACTTCCTTGCTGGCGATATCAAACTTTGAGATCAAATAACGCCCGGCCGGGAACTGAATACCAATGCTGGGACTGTGCTTCTGTGACCAGTTCCACATCCGCGTGACTGCTTCGGCACTGTCAAGGGTTCCACCGGGGACCGCACCAAAAAATACCACGTTGACGTCACGATAGTTGGCCAGATTACGCTTCCAACGTGCGCCTTTGGGGGTAACAACATTGATGCCGTAATCTTCTGGCGTGGATTTGTCGGAAATATCATAAATGAATACGCCGCCACCGGTTTTGGTGCCGGCGGTATATTCCATCATTACCGCTATTTGCCCGGCGGTGGTGGGTTCAAGCGCACGTAGCGCGTCGATTGTGCCGACCGTGGTAACCGATGTGTTTCCTCCGCTGACGGTGGCGAGCTCCATCACTATTTTGCCAAACTCAATGGCTTTTCCGTCTTTACCCAGTACCGTTAATGTATTGCCATTCGCCTGGTCGTAAATTCCATTCTCTGAAGAGGTGTTAGTGGAGCTGTTAGACGGCATATGATGAACCTCTTGTAATTAACGTTAATGACGGGATTCGCTAAGAATTATATCTGAGGCAGGAAGAAAGAGATTATCAGGGCCAGTAATAAATGATTTTATTGACGTGGCGTACTGCGGATTTTTGCGGGCAATTAAGTAATGGAGTTTGTTTGAATTGACTATTTATTTATTTGAGTTAAGTGAATTTGCAGACTTTCCTTAGCGTTATTTTATTTCCTTCAGGCTCTACAACATGTAACCAGAGTAACATTGCGACCCATAAGTTTGGCTAAATTATAAATCGCTATTTATGGAAAATAGCCGCCATTGCTGGCAGTTATTTTATTAATGATATTAATTTAATTTATGCGTTACGCCTCATCACCCTGGCGTCGGTAAGGTAATGCTTCCCGCGCTTCTTCTGCCCACTGCGCCACGCCAGCGCGCTCCTGTTGCAGGAAATCGGCCACGGCGTCGCGCAGACCTTCATGCCGCAGATAGTGCCAGGATTCGGTGATAACCGGTTCAAATCCCCGGATCAGCTTGTGTTCACCCTGAGCGCCGGCATCAAAGCGCTGCAAGCCGTGGGCAATGGCATAATCCATTCCCTGATAGAAGCAGGTTTCGAAATGCAGGCGATTAAACTCTTCCAGGCAGCCCCAGTAACGGCCGTACAGCGTATTGCCATCCATCAGGCTGAAGGCCATGGCGGCGGCAAGGCCGTTTTGCGTCGCCAGCACCACGCGGATCGCCTGCGGCATTTTTTCCGCCAGCAGGCTGAAAAAGGCGCGGGTGAGGTAGGGACGCTGGCCGCGCACCGCATAGGTATTGGCATAGCAGGCGTAAACAAAGTCCCAGTGCGATTCGCTCAGCTGGTTACCGCTCAGCCACTCAAATTCGAATCCCTGGCTGGCAACCAGCTGCCGCTCTTTACGGATTTGCTTACGCTTGCGCGACATCAGCGTATCGAGGAAGTCCTGGAAATCGCGGTAGCCCGGATTATGCCAGTGATACTGCAGGCCGAGGCGTGGCAGCCAGTTGGGTTCCTCCGCCAGCCGATCGTGGGTAAAGGCATTGCCGAAATTGATGTGGGCGCTATGCATCTGCCGCTGTTGCAGGAAATCCGGAATGCCCTGCAGCAGTTTGCTGGCCGCGTCGGCCTCGCCCAGCAGGCGTGCGCCGGTGACCGGACTGAACGGCACGGCGGCCAGCCACTTGGGATAGTAGGGCAGGCCCGCCCGCTGGCAGGCATCGGCCCAGGCATGGTCAAACACGTACTCACCCCGGGAATGGGTTTTACGGTAGCCCGGCAGCGCCGCCTGCACCTCGCCATTTTCAACCCACAGCAGATGCTCCGGCTGCCAGCCGCTGCCTTTGCCCAGACAGCCGCTCTCTTCCAGCGTGCTCAGAAAGGCATGGCTGATAAAAGGCTGGTCGTCGGGCGTTAACGCATCCCACTGACTGGCGGGAAGGTCGGCCAACTGCGTCAGAAGGGTAAGAGACATAGCGGTACTCCGTCATTGCGGCGAGTACGGGAACCCGTACCGGATAGATCGTGAAAGGCTAAGGTGAAGGTTTTTACCGCGAAGATCAACGACTGATACCGTCACCGCACGGGCCGCTAAAGCCGGGGCGGTGACGGAAGCGGGCAGGTTAGCGAACGCCGTGGGTCAGCGTGTAATCGACATCCTCAGGCTCTTCGCCGCCGACGCGCACCACTGGCCCCATGATAAACAGGAAGCAGAACGCCGCCACCAGGCAATGTGCGCCAACAAACACCAGTCCCAGGCTGTAACTGCCGGTGATGGCCACCAGGTAGCCAAAAATAATCGGGGTGACGATACCGGCAATATTGCCCACGCAGTTAAAGATCGCCCCAGCCAGACCCACCGCTTCTTTTGGCGCGGTATCGCTGATAATCGCCCAGGTGCCGGCCCCGGCCGCCACCCCTTTGCCATAGAAGGCGAAGGACATAATAGCGATAACCCAGAAGTTACTGTTGGCAACCGCCGCCGCAATCAGCGTGGCGGCCATCAGCATGCCGACAATATACGGCGTCTTGCGCGCCCAGGAGACTGACCAGCCGGTGCGGATCAGGTAATCGGAAATGATGCCGCCAGAAATACCGCCGGCAAAGCCGAACAGCGCCGGTGCGATGGTGGCAAACCCGGCGTGCAGAATATCCATTCCGCGTGCCTGCACCAGATAAATGGGGAACCAGGTGATAAAGAAATAGCTGAGGGCAATGGTGCAGTACTGGCCGATGTAGGCGCACCACAGCATGCGGTTGGTCAGCAGTTTGCGGAAGGTGGCACGCGACAGGCGATTTTTATCTTTCCTGACGGCAGTGGAGTCAATATCGATCAGCCCGCCGCCGTCGATAATATAGTCCAACTCCTGGCGGGAAACGTGCGGATGCTGACGCGGTTCCTTCATATACCACAGCCAGGCAAAGAAGGCGCAAATGCCAATCAAGCCCAGCACAAAGAACGGCCACGGCCAGCCAAATTCAGACACCAGCCAGCCGGACAACGGGGAGAAGATCGCCACCGCGAAATACTGTGATGAGGCAAACAGCGAAGAGGCCCGGCCGCGTTCCGATTTTGGAAACCACATAATGGCCACGCGGGCGTTGGCGGGAAAGCTGGGGGCTTAAATTAATCCCAGCGCAAAACGCAGGCTGAACATAATAATGAGCGCGCTGGTAACGCCCTGAGAAAACTCGCCAATAAAGCCCATCGCCAGCGTCGATATTGACCACAGCACCAGGGTAATGCCATAGACTTTTTTGGTGCCAAAGCGGTCGAGAAATAAACCGCCGGGAATTTGCCCAATCACATAGGCCCAACTGAACGCGGACAGCACAAATCCCAGCTGAATCGGCGACAGGCCAAATTCATCCTTAATTGCGCCGCCGGCGATCGACAGAATAGATCGGTCAGCGTAGGCAATTACCGACAGAAATAAGATCAACATTAATATCCAGATGCGGACATGCGAGCCGTTTTTTGCGGTCATAACAGATTACCTTGTGGGCCTTTCTTTCAAATATAGGAGCGCCGTCAGGTAACGGTCATTGGGCTTTTGTTGCAATAACGCGGGAATAAAACGGGGAAATTCAGCAAGAGTCACAAGGGCGCTTGAAGCGCTTCACATTCCCGCCACTGAATGCCGCTCGGCCAAAAAGGCTTTGCAGGAATGTGCTCTCTGTCGAGGAATTGAGCGGCAGAAGCTTCTACGGCCGCGTCAGTGATCCATTAAGCCGGGCGCGATATCTTTCAGGAAATTATAGAACCAGGTCTTGGCGGAGATATCGCCGATTTCGGTATGGGCATAGACAAAGACTTCCTGATCCGCCACCTGGAACGGTAGCTCCAGCAGGCGGCCATTGCCCCTGCGCTGATAAATTTTGGCGGCAGCGGACGGCAGGGTGACCAGCAGTTCGCTGGAGGAAATCAGTTCGCCCAGCGCGGAGAAGCGCGGCACTTCCAGCGCAATGTCGCGCTCCAGCCCAAACTCTTTGAGCCGGTCTTCCACGATATGGTGCCCGCTGCTGGCGGCCACAATCACATGCTGTTCCCGCATATATTCATCAAACGACAGCGTGCTGCCAATGCGGGGATGCTGTTCGTTCAGCAGGCAAACATAGCGTTCATACAGCAGCAGTTCGCGCTGTGCGGAAGAGATGGTTTCATTGCGGTTGCAGATGGCGGCATCCACCTTGCCGGTCAACAGCCAGTCATTCAGCCTGAGGGATTCTATCGCCACCACTTCCAGCTGAATGTGCGGCGCCTCCACCCGCAATGAGGCCACCAGTCCGGGAAGCAGCAACAGTTCGCCGAGGTCAGACAGGGCGAGGCGGAATTTTTGTCGCGAGGTGGCGGGCACAAAGTTTCGCGTATCCGCGACCGCCTTTTCAATGCCGGTCAGGGACTTTTTGAACACCTTATACAGCTGCAAAGCGATCGGGGTGGGCTCCATGCCGGCCCGGCTGCGTTTAAACAGCTCGTCGTTGGTTTCATTTCTCAGACGCGATAACGCATAACTGGCAGAGGGTTGGGTAATGAACAGCCGGTCTGCCGCACCGCTGACGCTGCGTGTTTCGTAAATGGCGATAAACACACGGACAAGATTGAGATCCATCATAATGCGGCCTTATAGATACTATCTATAAACGAAGATTCAAATTATCTATTTGAACTATTTTAAACTTCTTTATAACATCCACACCATCAATATTTGATATGTTGCATTATTTTTTGCATATCGCCTCAAAGTATAACAAAAACATAAACATATAATAATTCCATCGCGCAAATGGCGGCGGCCTTGTGCAGGCTGTGCGTCCCGGGAGAGAGCAAGTGAAAGGCGAAATCGTAGAAATTATCATCGACTGGATTGAAGAGCATCTGGATGATGGTCTGAATATTGAAGCCGTAGCCGCCCGTTCGGGCTATTCAAAATGGCACCTGCAACGTGCATTTAAAGAGCAACAGGGCATGACCTTAGGCACCTTTATCCGCTGCCGTCGACTGGACGAAGCGGCCAAAAGCCTGATCAGTTCCCACAAGACCATTATGACCATCTCGATGGATCTGGGATTTTCTTCCCAGCAGTGTTTCCAGCGGGTGTTCAAAAAGCATTTTAATATCACGCCAAGAGACTATCGCAACCAGCACCGTGAAATGCACTGAGTCAGCGTAGCCAGGCAACACCTTTAACCCTACACCTCCTGTAAGCTAAACAAGATGAAAAAGACCCTGTTGTTGCTTATCGCCCTGGCGATGAGTGGTCCTGCTTTTGCCCTGACCCTGGGCCCGCAAGCGCCGGTCAGTGTTATCACTGTTCACTGCGATCCGGGCAGCTGCTTTAGCGGAAGTGCTGCTACCCAGGACCTCACTCAGGGACTGGTGGGCTATGCCCGTCAGGTGCAACGGGTGCTGCGGCCGGTTGAGACCGTGGGCGCGGTGGGCGACATCAGCTTTTCCAGCCAGCCAAAGTAAAACGCCCTCTGTTCGCGTAAAATCCGTTAAATATCGCTGCGATAAGCCGGCGCTATGCAAAATTTAACATTTCCTCGGGTATACTGACCCCCGTGTTAATTTGCTTACGGGATGCTATGGAACGTTTCGCTGAAAACCTCATTTATGCCTCACGCTGGCTGCTGGCGCCGATTTATATCGGGCTGTCGCTGGGTCTGCTGGCACTTGCGATAAAATTTTTCCAGGAGGTTTTTCACCTGTTGCCGAATGTATTGGCGATGGCAGAAAACGACCTGGTGTTAGTGCTGCTGTCGATGATCGACCTGACGCTGGTCGGCGGTCTGCTGGTGATGGTGATGCTCTCCGGTTACGAAAACTTCGTCTCAAAACTGGATATCGCCGACCACAAAGAGAAGCTCAGCTGGTTGGGTAAAATGGATTCCGGCTCGCTGAAAAACAAAGTGGCCGCGTCGATTGTCGCCATCTCTTCCATTCACCTGCTGCGGGTGTTTATGGATGCCAAAAATATTCCGGACAATAAACTGCTGTGGTATGTGGTGATCCACCTGACCTTCGTCCTCTCGGCGTTTGTGATGGGCTATCTGGACAGCCTTTCGCGGAAAGAGAAGCTCAGTAGCCACTAAGCCTCATCTGCCCGGCGTTCCGGGCAGTTTTCCCGCTTTTTTCACCTTATCGCGCTGTTTTGCTTGCATCCACAGGGGCAAATCGCATAAAAAGCGGTGAAGAGCCCGGATACCCTGCCGATATAAAAACATCACGGTCGCCGACATTCCCTGATATCGCACTGAAATGCGGTTATTCTGCGAATAACTTCTGGCATTTGCATTGCATGATATCAGGTATCTTCCCATGGCCTGGGATCGCCTGTTAATAACTGAGGACGGAAATGCCAGATGATTAGTCGTCGTCGGTTGATATTAGGAACCGGCGCCACGTTGCTTGCGATGACCACCGGAAAACTGTTTGCCAGAGAAGATATTATCCCTCTGTGGCAGGACGAACCGCCCGGCGGCGGCGGACCCAGCGGAAACCTGCATGTTTCTGCCAACGGCTCGTGGTCGAATATCGTCAGCCCGGCGATCCAACGCTTCCAGCCAGAAAACCCGAACGGATCGGCCGTATTGATTGCCGCGGGTGGCGGCTATCGCTGGATCGGCATGGGTGGCGAAGCCTGGCCCGTGGCGCGCTGGCTGAATGCGCGTGGCTATACCGCCTATGTCCTCAGCTATCGCCTGCCGCGTGAGAAGTGGCACGCAGGCAGCCTCGCCCCGTTGCAGGACGCCCAGCGCGCCATTCGTCTGGTGCGCTCAATGGAACGTAAGGTGCATCTGCTCGGTTTCTCGGCCGGTGGTCATCTGTTTGGTATGGCGGCCGCCCGTCCTGATTTCGTCACCTACGAGCCGCAGGATGCGCTGGATAATGTGGTCCCGGTAGTGGACAGCGTCGGGCTGATTTATCCGGTGATCACTCTGGAGCCGCCGTATACCCACACCACCACGCACAAGCAGCTGGTCGGTAACAATGCCTCCGCGAATGAAGAGGCGAACTGGTCGGTGGAAAATTACGTCACCCGCAACTACCCGCCGACCTTCCTGGCGCAGGCGGAAGACGATCCGATCTCTAATCCGCACAACACGGTGATCATGCACAACGTCTGCCGCCGCATGGGCGTGCCGGTTGAGCAGATTAATATCACCCGTGGCGGACACGGTTTTGGCCTCGGTAAAGCCGGTTCCCCGGCGGCGATTTGGGATGAAGCCTACGCCATCTGGCTGGACGCCCGTAAGTAAACTGCACCGTGACGGTGCAATGTTCTGCCGCACCCACGCTTAATCACCCCACGCCGCGTCATCTGCCGGTAAAAAACCCCGTCGTAACCCGCCACCGCTAAAGTTTTCCCGCAATCGGGCGATAACGTTTATGACGTGAGAGGCAGTAAACACAAGCCGCGTTTTCTCTCACTTCTGAGTTCTTCTCGCGTATGGAACATGCCTTTAGCCCTCCTTTGGTCGTCAGACTTTCTGCTTCACCACCCATAATTAATCAAGCTTTTGAAAAGTATAGGTAAAACCATGTTTCCATTAATGGCGATTAAACAGCGCCTGTCGTCTTTGCTGTTTCGTGATAAACACCAGCCCGCAAACGGGACCTTTGACTGCCGCAGCCTGCCTTCTTCGCTTTCGCAGGCCGGACTCAGTGAAAAAAGTGCCGGCATTCTCATGACCTTTGTGCCGCCGTATGCCGACTTTCAGCCGGTGAGCCAGAGCTGGCAGCGCTTTAGCTCCGCCGATTTGACGGTGATTACCCTCTCGTCCAATGGCGCACTGAGCAGCAGCGGCAAAGAGACCACCTATTGCGAAGGCGCCGGTCAGCAGGGAAGCTGGCTGTTGCTGCCGGAGAGCCTGATTGCGCGTCATGAAACCCATATCGTTGATTTACATGTCAATGACACCCATACCGCCGCCGACCGTATCAACGCCATCCAGCAGGAGCTCAGCAGGCTGGTGGTGCGGATGCCACTCTCATCCGACCGCACCTTCGCGATGATTTACTGCGATGGCCTGTCCGCCTCGGAAGGCTTCCTGATGCAGGCCTGGTACAACTGCGGACGCTTCCCGTGCCTGGCGATCGGCGGCTCGGCTGGCGGTAAGATTGAGTTTGATGGCACCTGGATCGGCGTTGGTGGCAAAATTCTGCAGGGCAAAGCGGTCATCATTTTCTGCCAGATGGCCGCCGGCAAATCCTTTGCGCCGTTCAAAAGTCAGAACTTTGTCCCAAAAGACAAAAGCTGGCTGATCGCCGAGGCCGATCCGATTGCCCGCACGGTCAGTTCGGTATTCGATCAGCAGGGCCAGCAGGTGAGGTTTACTGACGCGCTGGCCAGCTGGCTGGGCTGCAACGTGCCGCAGCTGACCGAAAAGCTGAAAGGGCTGACCTTTGGCGTGAAGGTCGGCGAGGAGTATTTCATTCGCTCCATCGCCAAAATTGAGGCCGACAGCATTCAGTTTTTCTGCGACCTGGAATTTGGCGATCGCCTGTATCTTCTGGAAGAGAAAGATTTTAAACAGACCACGCGTCAGGACTGGCAAACCTTTATCGCCAACCGCGGCAGGCCGGCGGCCATTCTGATGAATGACTGCATCCTGCGCCGGGTCGGCAATGAAGGGCAGCTGCATAACGCGCATTTCTTTAAGGGGCTGCCGGCCGCCGGCTTCTCCAGCTTTGGCGAAATCCTCGGCGTGCCGATTAACCAGACGCTCTCTGCGCTGGTGTTTTTCAACAAGGACGTGAAGGCGATGAGCCAGTTCCCGGTGCAGTACGCCGGTTATGCCGGGCACTATGCACAACGCGCGCTGCGTCGTTGGGAGGCGTTGAACAGCATTCAGTCGCGGGTGCTGAAGCGGGTGATTGCCTATCAGCAGGAGCTGGCACCGCTGATGGAAGCCTTGCCGATGCTGGAAGCCGCCACGCAAACGCAGAATGAGACGCTGGGGATGGCGGAAAACAGTATCCGCTCGATTGGCGATATCGCGCAGAAAAGCCAGCAGGCTCAGCTGCGTTTGGGCCAGGGGCTGGATGACCTGGAGAAAATCTCTAACGGCATCAATGAGATCACCAGCGGCATCAGCAATATCGCCTTCCAGACCAATTTGCTGTCGCTGAATGCGGCGGTTGAAGCGGCGCGCGCCGGGGAAGCCGGACGGGGATTTGCGGTGGTGGCCGGAGAAGTCCGTCGGCTGGCACACTCGTCGAAAGAGCAGGCCGATTCGACGGCCGGCAATATTGGTCAGGCGGTGGATACCATCTTCCGCATCCGTACCGTTGCCAGCGAAACGGTGGAAACCTCCAGCGAGATGGCGGCCCGCAGCATCGCCGCGGCGGATTCGATTGCCGCCATGAGCCATCAAACCGCGCACCAGCGTGAAAGCATCGCCCAGCACCTCGGTAGCCTGCGCAGCCTGACCGCCGGTATGGATGCGATGCAGGACGCTGTCGCGCAGCTGTCCGTATTGCAGAGCCTCTCCGGGGCGAATGAGAAAGGGTAACTCCGCCGACCCTCCGCTCATAAAAAAAGCCAGCATATGCTGGCTTTTTTGATCCTGAAGCAGGACTTAACGCATGGTGACAAACTCTTCCGAACCGGTCGGGTGGATTGCCACGGTGTTGTCGAAGTCTTTCTTGGTGGCGCCCATTTTCAGCGCGACCGCGAAGCCTTGCAGCATCTCATCCATACCGTAGCCGATACCGTGGATGCCGACGATCTTCTCGTCTTTACCCACGCAAACCAGCTTCATGCGGCACGGCTGGCGGTGCTGCGTCACGGCGGTGTACATGGCGGTGAACGCCGACTTATACACTTTCACTTCATCGTCGCCGTACTTCTCACGCGCTTCCGGCTCGCTCAGGCCCACGGTGCCGATTGGCGGGTGGCTGAATACCACGGTTGGTACGTTGCTGTAATCCAGGTGCTCTTCAGGCTTGTTGTTAAACAGGCGTTCGGACAGACGACGACCGGCGGCAACCGCCACCGGCGTCAGTTCAACCGCACCGGTGTTATCACCGACCGCATAAATGCCAGAGACGCTGGTGTTCTGGTACTTATCGACGCTGATGTACCCTTTTTCGTTCAGCTTCACGCCGGTGACGTCCAGGTTCAGGTTGTCGGTCATTGGCTCACGACCGATGGCCCATACCAGACAATCAACGGTCTGCTCCTGACCATTTTCCAACTGCAGCGTCAGGCTGCCGTCGGCATTTTTGATCACCGCTTTCGGCACGGATTCGGTGTGCAGCGCCGGGCCTTCAGCATTCATCACTTCAACCAGCGTGTCGACGATCAACGGATCGAAGCTGCGCAGCGGCGCGTGTTTACGCACAAACAGGTGGGTTTCGGAACCCAGCGCGTTCACCACTCCGGCGATTTCGACCGCGATGTAGCCGGCACCGACCACGGCAGTGCGTTTTGGCAGGGCATCCAGCTCGAAGAAGCCGTCAGAGTCGATACCGTATTCCGCACCCGGAATCGACGGATGGGTTGGACGGCCGCCGGTGGCGATCAGGATGTTGTCGGCAGTAATTTTTTCGCCGTTCACTTCCACGGTGTGCGCATCGATAAAGCGCGCGTAGCCTTTGATCACGTCGACGTTGTTTTTACCCAGCACGTTGTCGTACGAGGTGTGAATACGGTCGATATAGGCGCTGCGGTTTTTGACCAGCGTCGCCCAGTTAAAGCTGTTAACGGTGGTATCGAAGCCGTAATCCGGGCCATACAAATGGATCGCTTCGGCAATCTGCGCCGCGTGCCACATCACTTTCTTCGGGACACACCCGACGTTTACGCAGGTACCGCCGAGTTCTTTCGCTTCGATCAGCGCGCATTTCTGTCCGTACATCGCGGCACGGTTAATAGAGGCGATACCGCCGCTGCCGCCGCCAATAGCAAGGTAGTCATAATGTCTGGTCATCGGTGATTCCATAAGTCAGTGAAATGAATTGGCAGTAGTGTAACGCCACTCGGTTAAATGCCGCAAAGTTTGCGTCTATGATTGTGATAGGGCAGCGGGGCTGAAATCAGCGATAATCGACAATTACTGCGAGATGGCTCACTGTTTTCGCATACTAACAGGCAGAGAGAGGCCGGATGGAACTGCTATTTTTAGGGACCGGCGCGGGCACGCCCAGCCGCCAGCGGAATGTCACCAGCATCGCCTTGAATTTGCAGGGGACGCGCAGCGGTTGCTGGCTGTTTGACTGCGGCGAAGGCACCCAGCATCAGATGATGCGCTCCCAGGTGAAGACCGGGAAAATCGAGAAAATTTTTATCACCCATCTGCACGGCGACCATATTTTTGGTCTGCCGGGGTTGCTGACCAGCCGCTCGATGAATGGCATCAGCGACACCCTGACCCTTTACGGCCCAAAAGGCATCAAGGCCTTTATCGACACCACCCTCAGCCTGAGTGGCTCCTGGCTGACCTTCCCGCTGGAGATTGTCGAGATCGCCGCCGGCGAGCTGTTTAGCGACGAGCATTTCCGCGTCACCGCCTGGCCGCTGACCCATCCGGTTGAGTGTTACGGCTTCCGTATTGAAGAGCATGACAAGCCGGGCGCGCTGGATGCGCAACGGCTGCTGGCAGACGGCATCAAGCCCGGCGTGCTGTTCCAGCAGCTCAAATTGGGCAAAACCGTGACCATGGACGACGGTCGGGTGGTCAGGGGCAAAGACTATCTTGGTCCGGCAAACAAAGGCCTGACGCTGGCGATTTTCGGCGATACCAGCCCGACGCCCGCAGCCGCCGAACTGGCGGCGAATGCCGATGTGATGGTGCATGAAGCCACGCTGGAAGTGGCGCTGGAAGAAAAAGCCAACAGTCGGGGACACTCTTCAACGGTGCAGGCGGCCACGGCGGCAAAAAACGCGGGCGCGAAAAAGCTGATCGTCACCCACCTTAGTTCGCGTTATCTGCGAGAGGATGCGGAAAGGTTACTGGCGGAGTGTCGGGCGATATTTCCAAATACCGAGATGGCGCATGATTTCTCGCTATTCCGGCTCTGATTTGCCGTTCGAAAGGCAGGGCTGATGCGGTGGGACGCGCGGCGGCGTCCCACGGGTGGTCACTTATTCCGGTACGATCCAGCTGACTTTGGTGTGGCCGGTGCCTGATGGCACCAGGTGCTTCAGCAGCCACGGCAGCACGTTGTTCATCTGCTGCTCCAGCTTCCACGGTGGGTTGATCACAATCATCCCGGACGCGGTCATGCCAAAGCGGTCGCTGTCCGGGCGCACGCCCAGCTCGATCTGCAGAATGCGGCGAATGCCGGACGCTTCCAGCTCTTTGGTGATACGTTTGATCTGTTGACGCAGCACCACCGGATACCACAGCGCGAACACGCCGGTACCAAAACGCTTATACCCTTCCACCAGACCCTGAACCACCGCCTGATAATCGGTTTTCATTTCGTAAGGCGGATCGATCAGCACCAGGCCACGGCGTGACAGAGGCGGAAGCTTGGATTTCAGCTGCTGGAAACCGTCTGCACGTTCGGTGCGGGCACGGTCATCTTTCTGGAATTCGTTGCGCAGCATCGGGTAATCGCTTGGGTGCAGCTCGGTCATGTTCAGCTTGTCGAAAGGACGCAGCAGATGACGGGCGATCAGCGGGGAACCCGGATAAAAGCGCAGCTTGCCGTTCTTGTTCAGTGCCTGCACGCAGGAAATATAGCTCTCCAGCTCTTCCGGCAGATCGTCCTGTTGCCAGATGCGGGCGATGCCTTCCAGATATTCACCCGTGCGCTCGGCGTGCTCGCCGCTCAGCTGATAGCGCCCGGCACCGGCGTGGGTGTCCAGATAGAGGTAGGGTTTATCCTTCTCATTAAGCGCAGTGATAATCAGGCTCTGAACGGTGTGTTTGAGAACGTCGGCGTGATTGCCGGCATGAAAACTGTGGCGATAACTCAGCATGTCGTGGGATCTGTCCGGTGGGGTATGAAGAGCGTGCCGCCGCTGGGCGGCACATATTGGCGTCAGTATAACTGTCCTGCGCTTAAAATGCTCTGTTATCCTGGCAGGCGTTGCCACAGCGGATAGGTAAAGAACAGCAGATGCAGCAGATTAAAGCTGAAGTGCACCAGCGTGGCGACCCACACTCTGCCGCTCCACAGCCACGCCAGGCCGTAGACTATCCCCGCCAGGCTGGCGAAAATTACCAGCAGCGGGCCGCCGGCGATATGCGCCAGGCCAAACACCGCGGCGGCAATCAGTAATCCCCAGACGTTGCCCAGCTTCTCGCTCAGCCGTTGTTGCAGGTAACCACGAAACAGCGCTTCCTCCGCAAACGAGACAAAGAACAGGTTCGCCAGCATAAAGGCACCCAGCCACTCGGGCAGGTGCCGCTCGACGCGCAGGCCGCCGGCCAGAGTGGCAATCAGCAGCAGCAGCGGCAATGACAGCATCAGCACCAGCCACCACAGCGTGTTCTTCGGTCCTGCCGCCGGACGCTTAAGCAGCGTGGGCAGACAGGCGAGCAGCAGGAAGGGGATCAACGCCTTATCGAGGTTGTAATAGAAGCTGAAAGGCGCGCTTTCTGGTCCGGCTTTCACCTCGCTGACAATCTGCGGGTTAGAGAATCCGGGGATCAGATGCAGCATCAGCGCCACCGCGCCCAGCACCAGTACCGCTTCAGTCACCACCGTAACGGCGGCAGGTTTTTTGATTTGCCGATGGCCGATCGCCACGGCGCCGAGCACCACTAAGGTGGCGATCGCCGGCCAGTGAAGCGTGCCATCCACGGCCGCCATTATCAGCGCGAGCGCCAGCAGCCCGTACGAGGCGCGGCGGTAAAAAGGCAGAAAAAGTAACGAGGCCGCAAAGACGTACCACATAACAACACTCCGTGTAGAAATCGTGTTAACCGGAAAACGGCGAAAGTATGCGGCTGGCCGTCGGGGCAGGCAACTGGAATCGTGGTGAAAAGGTCAGGATTTACGGGTGAAAATGACCAGGATCAACAGCCGGGTTTTCTCAATCAGGCCATTGAATTTCGCTACACTTAGCCTCATGTTAACCTAATCGCGCGCTTAAACGCGCCTCAAACATGTTTGACTATAAGGACTGCGCAATGACCAATCCGTTACTCTCCTCTTTTACGCTTCCTCCTTTCTCCGCCATCAAACCCGAACACGTGGTCCCTGCTGTTACTCAGGCACTGGCCGAGAGCCGTGCGGCGGTGGAGAAAGCGGTTGCCCAGGGCGCGCCTTACACCTGGGATAACCTGGTTCAGCCACTGGCTGAAGTTGATGACCATTTAAGCCGTCTGTTTTCGCCGGTCAGCCACCTGAATTCGGTGAAAAACAGCCCGGAACTGCGCGAAGCCTATGAGCAAACGCTGCCGCTGCTGTCCGAATACAGCACCTGGGTGGGCCAGCACGAAGGCCTGTATCAGGCTTACCGCAATCTGAAAGAGACCAGTTACGCCGGATTAACCGCCCCGCAGAAAAAAGCCGTGGATAACGCGCTGCGTGATTTTGAGCTGTCCGGTATTGGCCTGTCGAAAGAGAAGCAGAAGCGTTATGGCGAAATCGCCGCGCGCCTGTCCGAGCTGGGCTCGAAATACAGCAACAACGTGCTTGATGCCACCATGGGCTGGAGCAAGCTTGTCACCGATGAAAGCGAGCTTGCCGGTCTGCCGGAAAGCGCACTGGGCGCGGCCAAAGCGCAGGCTGAAGCCAAAGAGCAGGAAGGCTGGCTGTTAACGCTGGATATCCCGAGCTATCTGCCGGTGATGACCTACTGCGACAATCAGGCACTGCGCGAGGAGATGTACCGCGCCTTCTCTACCCGTGCCTCCGATCAGGGCCCGAATGCCGGCAAGTGGGACAACAGCGAGGTGATGGCTGAAGAGCTGGCGCTGCGTCACGAGCTGGCTCAGCTGCTGGGCTTTGACTCCTACGCCGACAAATCGCTGGCCACCAAAATGGCCGAAAACCCGGCGCAGGTGACCGACTTCCTGACCGGTCTGGCAAAACGTGCCCGTCCGCAGGCCGAGCGTGAAATCGAACAGCTGCGCGCCTTCGCGCTGAAAGAGCACGGCGTTTCTGACCTGAACCCGTGGGATCTGACCTACTTCGGTGAGAAGCAGAAGCAACACCTGTTTTCTATCAGCGACGAACAGCTGCGTCCTTACTTCCCGGAAGAGCGTGCGGTTAACGGCCTGTTCGAAGTGGTGAAACGCATTTACGGCATCACTGCCAAAGAGCGCAAAGACGTCGATGTTTATCATCCTGACGTGCGCTTCTTCGACCTGTTCGACGAAACCGGCGAGCTGCGCGGCAGCTTCTATCTCGATCTCTATGCGCGTGAACATAAACGCGGCGGGGCGTGGATGGATGACTGCGTCGGCCAGATGCGCCTTGCCGATGGTTCGCTGCAAAAACCGGTCGCCTACCTGACCTGTAACTTCAACCGTCCGCTGAAGGGTAAGCCTGCCCTGTTTACCCATGATGAGGTGACCACGCTGTTCCATGAGTTTGGTCATGGCCTGCACCATATGCTGACCCGCATCGAAACGCCGGGCGTGTCTGGCATCAGCGGTGTGCCATGGGATGCCGTCGAGCTGCCAAGCCAGTTTATGGAAAACTGGTGCTGGGAGCCGGAAGCGCTGGCCTTTATCTCCGGTCATTATGAAACCGGCGAGCCACTGCCGCAGGCGCTGCTGGAGAAAATGCTGGCGGCGAAAAACTACCAGGCGGCGCTGTTTATCCTGCGTCAGCTGGAGTTCGGCCTGTTCGACTTCCGCCTGCATGCCGAGTTCGACCCGGCCAAAGGCGCGCAGATCCTGGAGATGCTGAAAGAGATTAAACAGCTGGTGGCGGTGATCCCAAGCCCAGCCTGGGGCCGCTTCCCGCATGCCTTCAGCCATATCTTTGCCGGTGGCTATGCGGCGGGTTACTACAGCTATCTGTGGGCCGACGTGCTGGCAGCCGATGCCTACTCGCGCTTTGAAGAAGAAGGTATTTTCAATCGTGAAACCGGCCAGTCATTCCTCGATAACATTCTGACCCGTGGCGGGTCTGAAGAGCCAATGGAGCTGTTCAAACGCTTCCGTGGGCGTGAGCCGCAGCTGGATGCGATGCTGGCTCATTACGGTATTCAGGAATAGCGTTAACGTGAAGATTTGTTTAGTGGATGAATCGGGCGCCGGAGACGGCGCCTTATCTGTTTTAGCCGATCGCTGGCAGCTGGAGCACGATGCGTCAGCGCCGATGGCGTTAGTGATGACCGCCACCCACCTCGAACTGCGCAAGCTCGATGAGCCTAAGCTTGGCGGGATTTTTGTCGACTTCGTTGAAGGCGCGATGGCGCACCGTCGGCGTTTTGGCGGTGGTCGCGGCGAAGCGGTGGCCAGAGCGGTCGGCATCAAAAGCGGGTATCTGCCTGCGGTGGTCGATGCCACTGCCGGCCTAGGACGCGATGCCTTTGTGCTGGCTTCGATTGGCTGCCGTGTGCAGATGCTGGAGCGCCATCCGGTGGTGGCCGCGCTGTTAGATGACGGTTTACGGCGTGGCTATGAAAGTGCCGAAATCGGCGGCTGGCTGCGCGAACGGCTGACCTTGATCCACGCGTCGAGCCTGCAAGCACTCGCTGAGATCGTTGAACAGCCGGATGTGGTTTATCTCGATCCGATGTTCCCCCACAAGCAGAAAAGCGCGCTGGTCAAAAAAGAGATGCGGGTTTTTCAAACGCTGGTGGGTGCCGATGACGATGCCGATGGCCTGCTGGAACCGGCCCGGCGTCTGGCGAAGAAGCGCGTGGTGGTGAAGCGGCCTGACTACGCACCGCCCCTGGCGGGCGTGGTAACGCAGGCAGCGGTGGTGACCAAAAGCCACCGGTTTGATATCTATCCGCCGCTAATCAGCGAATAAACGCCGGTTGGCGAAAACAAAAAGGGCGGAATATCTTCCGCCCTTTCTTTTGTCTTATGCCTCAGACTATTCGTCTTCTTCGTCGCGCAGCGGCACGATCAGCATATCGATATGGACGGTGTTGATCAGCTGGCGCGCCGAGGACATCAGCTTGCTCCAGAAGTCCTGATGGTGACCACAGACCACCAAATCCACATCGTATTTTTTGATGGCATCAACCAATACCTGGCCCAGATCGCCGCTGCCGCTCAGGGTTTCGGAAATCGGGTAGCCTGCGCTGTTAGAGAGGTCAGTCAGGGCGGTATGGGTCTCTTCAGAGATACGTTTTTGCATATCGCCAAGGTTCACATCGATCAACCCGGTGTACAGGTCGGAATAGTTAACATCGACGTGGATCAGTGACACTTTGGCATCGTAAGGACGCGCCATGGACACCGCTTTGGCGACCAGCAGCTTACTTTCAGGGGAAAGGTCGACTGCAATCAGAATGTGTTTGTAAGACATAACGATACTCCTTTCATTCGTTGCGGAGAGTTATCCGCCGACAAAGTTGTCTTTTTGCATCATAACACATTGAAATCCGTTGCTAATGTTTAATGCATGATGGTTTAGTACCGCGCCTGAGATGAGCAAACATCCCGGCACCTTTATAGTTTTCGCATTTATTATAGCCCGAATTGTTAACAGACGGGCGTGCAGGCCGCGCCCTTTGCGAGCGGGATCAAAATGAATTTTTCTCTCTTTCTGCTGCTCAGGCAAAACATCGCTGGAATTATTTTAATCAAATCTCCTACACTGATATTAACGACCCGTTATGCGCTAATGACGGTCGCTCAGCGGTTACAACTTCAATTCTGTCTGGTTCAATGAGGTGATTGGCGAATCATTGTGGGGCTTGTCCGGCATTCCCCGCGGATAACGTCCTTTAGATGCCTTGCCGGGAGGGGATCATGATCAGCACCATCGCGCTTTTCTGGGCTCTTTGTGTGGTTTGTGTGGTGAATATGGCGCGCTACTTTTCCTCTTTGCGCGCGCTTTTAGTGGTGCTACGTGGGTGTGACCCTTTACTGTATCAATATGTGGATGGCGCGGGATTTTTTACCTCACACGGGCAGCCGAGCAAGCAGGTTCGACTGGTGCGTTATATCTGGTCACAGCGTTATCGCGACCATCATGATGATGAGTTTATTCGCCGCTGCGAGCGGGTTCGAGGCCAGTTTATCCTGACCAGCGCCTTATGCGGATTGATTGTAATTAGTCTGGTCGGGCTGGCGATTTGGCACTAACGCCGCGCCGACATCAGAAACGAAAAAGGGCGGAGATAATCTCCGCCCTTTTGTTTTTTCTGCTGCTGATTACGCCACGAACCTCAACGCAATCCAGTACAGTCCACCGGACAACACTATCGACACTGGCAGGGTCAACACCCATGCCAACAGGATATTTTTGATGGTGCGGCTCTGTACGCCTCCGCCATCAACCAGCATGGTGCCGGCGACGGAAGAAGAGAGCACATGGGTGGTCGACACCGGCATCCCGGTGTAGCTCGCCACGCCGATGGAGACCGCGGCAGTCATCTGCGCGGACATACCCTGCGCATAGGTCATGCCTTTTTTACCGATCTTCTCACCGATAGTGGTCGCCACACGGCGCCAGCCAACCATGGTACCCAGCGACAGCGCCAGCGCGACCGCCACGATAATCCAGATCGGTGCGTACTCAACGGTGCTCAACAGGTCGCTTTTCAGCTTGCCGAGGAAGCGCTGATCGTCATTGCTGACGCCAGGCAGCTTGGCGGCTTTCTCTGCGGTATCGGAGATACACATCAGCAGACGGCGAAGCTGCGCGCGCTGGTCGACGGTGAGGTTGTCGTAGCTCTGCAGGTTATTCAACAGGCTCTGGGCATGGTCAATAGCCGGCAGCGCACGGGCCGCATCACAGTGGAACTCATGCGGGCCGCTTGGCACTTCTTCCGGCGTAGGAACGGCCGGTGGCGCCATCTGAATAATATGGGTCAGCGAATCAGCATGCTGCTGATAGTACTGCTCCAGATGGTTCACCGCATCGCGGGTACGGGTGATGTCATAGCCAGAGGAGTTCATATTGACCACGAACCCGGCCGGGGCGACGCCAATCAACACCAGCATAATCAGACCAATGCCTTTCTGACCATCGTTCGCACCGTGTGAGTAGCTCACGCCGATAGCGGAAACAATCAGGGCAATCCGGGTCCAGAATGGCGGTTTCTTTTTACCGTCAATCTTTTCACGATCGGCTGGGGTCATATGAATGCGCAGACGTTTTTTGTTCCCGCTCCAGTAACGACGCAGCAGGAAAACCAGGCCGCCGGCCAGCACCAGGCCGACAATCGGTGAGATCACCAGTGAGGCAAAAATGCCGATCATTTTCGGGATGTTCAGCGCGTCCACTACTGAGGTGCCGGTAATCAGAGCGTTGGTCAGGCCAATGCCGATAATGGCCCCGATGAGGGTATGGGAGCTGGAGGCCGGCAGACCAAAGTACCAGGTGCCGAGGTTCCAGATAATTGCCGCCAGCAACATGGAGAAGACCATGGCAAGGCCATGCGCCGATCCAACGTTAAGCAACAGGTCAGTGGGAAGCAAATGAACGATGGCGTAAGCCACACTCAGTCCGCCCAGCATGACGCCAAAGAAGTTGAATACCCCGGCCATCACCACCGCAAGTTGCGATCGCATTGCGCGGGTATAAATAACGGTAGCCACTGCATTGGCCGTATCGTGGAAGCCATTGATCGCTTCGTAGAACAACACAAAAAGCAGCGCAAGCACCAGTAAGATACCGGTGTGATAATCGAGACCAGCAAACAGATGTAACATAAGCGTTAAGCCATTTTGGAGGACATGAACGCGGCGCATTATCAGCGAGAAAGCGCGGCCGGGGAAAGCGAAATATAGACTTTTTTTGACATTAATGTGGCGATTAGATGAATTCAGAACATTGCTCTGCGCAAAAAATAACCTGTTTTGCGATCTTTGCCGGACGCGCGTTTTGTGACTCTGGTATCAGCGGCCCCTTATCACTACAATCAGCGTTTTTTCAGCAGCCCCGGAGCGAGTCGTGGAAAAGTTTGACGTTATCATTATTGGCGCCGGTGCGGCTGGCTTGTTTTGTGCCGCACAGGCGGGACAACGCGGCAAGCGGGTGCTGCTGCTGGATAACGGCAAAAAGGCCGGCCGTAAGATCCTGATGTCCGGCGGCGGTCGCTGCAACTTCACCAACCTGTTTATCGAACCGGCGGCCTACCTGTCGCAAAACCCCCATTTCTGCAAATCGGCGCTGGCGCGGTATACCCAGTGGGATTTTATCGATCTGATCAACCGCCACGGCATTGCCTGGCATGAGAAGACGCTGGGTCAGCTGTTTTGTGATGAGTCAGCGCAACAGGTTGTCGACCTGCTGCTGAAAGAGTGCGAAGCGGGGAAGGTCACGGTGCGGCTAAGAAGCGAAGTGTTGAGCGTTTCCCGCGACGAGACGTACACGTTGGAGCTGAATGGCGATACGGTGCAGGCAGATAAGCTGGTGATCGCCACCGGCGGGCTGTCGATGCCGGGATTGGGTGCGTCGCCGTTTGGCTACAAGATTGCCGAGCAGTTCGGCCTGAAAGTGTTTCCGACCCGCGCCGGGCTGGTGCCGTTCACCTTGCATAAGCCGCTGCTGGAACAGCTGCAGACGCTGTCCGGCGTGGCGGTTCCTGCGACCGTCACTGCCGAAGACGGCACGGTGTTTAAAGAGGCGTTGCTGTTTACCCACCGGGGATTATCAGGACCGGCAGTGTTACAGCTCTCCAGCTACTGGTTGCCGGGTGAGTTTGTCACCATCAACCTGTCACCGGAACGCGAGCTCGGCACCTTTATTAATGAAGAGCGCGAGGGCCATGCGAATCAAAGCCTGAAAAACACCCTGGCAAAAGTACTGCCGCGCCGGCTGGTCGACAGCCTGCAGCTGCTCGGCCACGTGCCGGAATGCACCTTAAAGCAGCTTAACAGCCGCCAGCAGGCTGAGCTGGTCGCGCTGCTGCACAACTGGCGCATTCAGCCTAACGGCACTGAAGGTTACCGCACCGCCGAAGTGACCCTTGGCGGCGTCGATACCAGCGTGCTGTCGTCGAAAACCATGGAAGCGCGGGATGTGCCTGGCCTGTACTTTATCGGTGAGGTGGTGGATGTGTCGGGCTGGCTGGGCGGCTATAACTTCCAGTGGGCGTGGGCATCGGCCTGGGCGTGTGCGCAGGCGCTGTGATCGTCACTCAGCCGCGCTTTGAAAGCGCTGGCAACAAGGCGACGATAACGGCCGTTAAGGCCGTTGGGAATTCTGCTTCAGCGGGAACAGTCGGGTGTTGATGATGGCAATGTTCACTTCACAGGGCACGCCGTCGTCGAGAAACACGGTTTCATTGATCTGAATAACCGCATCGTTTTCCGTCAGCTTTAATAACGCGATGATGTCCGGATCGGTTAAATTTAACGCCGTCAGGTTTTGATCCCTGAGCTGGACTTTCTTCCCGGTAAGCTCCTCGATATACGAATATTTCGAGATTTCCAGCTTGCTAAATTCCATGCTGCTAAACAGGTTCACCGGCAGGTGAATATGTTCCAGCGCCACCGGAATATCATCGAAGCACATCAAACGTAAAATCTTATACACCTGATCGCTGTTCTTGATGCGCAGCGCCTGCGCCATATCCGCCGACGGCACCTTCATGATGCTGACCGAAATGATTTTTCTGACGCCTTTGTGACCATGCTTTTGCGCCTGATAATCAAACGGCGACAGCGCGTGAAATCGCCCCGACTGGTTACTTATCCCGATAGATCCAACAAAAAGCCCGGATCCTTTCACCCGGTAAATCCGCTGTTGCTCAATCAGAATGCGCGTTGCTTCGCGCACCGTCGCGCGGGTAATGCCAATGTTTTTGGCAATGGAAATTTCGGTATCCAGCTTCTCTCCGGGTAGAAGGCCATCGTCCTTAATTTTTTTGAGGATGTAATCAACAACCTCTCGCTGTTTTTCTGTAATGCCATCAACCATCGATTTTTTCCCGTGAGAGTGAAAGACAGATTTCCCCAGTCCGGCCGCGATTTGCCTGACTTTCCGTGCTGAATATCACTTTGGTTACATGGATATGTGATCAACTTAACGAATTTACACTGAGGGTCAGCCTGTCCAGCTGGTTTTAAACTTTACATGTTGTATCTGTACACGTCCACGTACATTATTGAGATGACTAGACACCTGAAACATGTCTAGACGGGATCGCCTTACAGAGGTCATGGCTTTTGGGTTAATGCACTATCTGCCGTGCTCATGATTTTAACTGTCTGTAATAAATCAATTTTATTGATTTATTTTGAAATCATTTTTCCCGCTGGTTTTCCCGTTTTTAAGTGAGATTTGTGGGTGGGAAACGGGCAGGGAAAATGAGGCTAAACATTATCTGACTGTACACGTCAATCAGATCGCTCATGTAAACAGCAGGATGAAGACTATGCCACACCTGGGAAATTGGTTAGATAATAATAAAATTCAATACGTTGAAAGCGTTGCTGACTGGAAGGACGCGCTGCTGATCGCCGGACGTCCGCTGCTCAGTGAAGGGAGCATTTCGCAAGACTACATTGATGCCATCATTCAACAAAAAGAGCAGATCGGCCCGTATTTCGTTATCGCGCCGCGGATTGCCATGCCCCATGCGCGTCCTGAGCAGGGCGCCTTAAAACTGGGGTTGTCGATTGTACTGCTGGGCAATGCGGTGAACTTTGATTCTGAAGAGAACGATCCGGTCAGCGCGCTTTTCATGTTTGCCGCGCCGGACAGCAACAGCCATATCGAGATGATTTCCCAGCTGGCGGAAGTCCTGTCCGATGAAGAGATTATGGATCGGCTGTTTGCTGCCTCAAGCCAGGAACAGATGATGACGATTTTACTGGGCGATGCATCTGCCCGTTAACACTCTCCTTTTGACCAACAGATATTGAGGTTTGATATGAAAATTATGGCGGTGTGTGGTTCAGGTTTGGGCAGTAGCTTCATGATGGAAATGAACATCAAGAAAGTGCTTAAAACCCTCGGAATTGAAGCGGAAGTGGAACACTCCGATCTCGGCTCGGTGACACCTGATGTGGCGGATGTGTTTGTTATGGCAAAAGACATTGCCTACAGCGCCAATCTTCCGGAACAAAAGGTCATTATCATTAATAACATTATTGACCTGAAGGAAATTGAGCAAAAAGTACGCGAGTATTTCGGCAAATAATAACGCTCATAACCAGATAAACACCTTACCCTCGAGGTTAAAATGTTTACTCAAAACCTTTTGCAGTTCGTCGTCGACGTGCTGAAAGTGCCCTCCATCCTGGTTGGACTGGTGGCATTATTCGGCCTTGTTGCGCAGAAGAAGCCGCTGCCTGATGTGATTAAGGGCACGGTAAAAACCATTCTGGGCTTCCTGGTGCTGGCGGGCGGGGCGACGGTATTGGTCGGCTCGCTGACGCCACTGGGCGACATTTTCAAACAGGCGTTTGATGTACAGGGCATCATTCCCAATAACGAAGCGATGGTCTCCATTGCGCTGGCGAAATATGGTGCCCCTACCACCATGATTATGGCCTTCGGCATGGTGGCGAATATCGTGGTCGCCCGGTTCACCCGTCTGAAATACATCTATCTGTCCGGCCATGTCACCTTCTATATGGCCTGTATGATCGCGATTATTTTATCGGTGGCGGGTTTTGAAGGCATCCAGCTTATTTATACCGGTTCGCTGGCGTTGGGTATTCTGATGGCGACCTTCCCGGCCATTGCTCAGCCTTATATGCGTAAGATCATCGGCGGTGACCACGTCGCGCTGGCGCATACCGGCACCATTGGCTACGTGTTATCGGGTTGGATTGGCTCGCTGGTCGGTAAAGGTTCCAAATCTACCGAAGAAATGAACATGCCAAAAAACCTCAGTTTTTTGCGTGACAGCACCATTTCTATCTCGCTGACGATGATGATCATTTACTTAATCCTGTCGGTTTCCGCCGGTAAAGCGTATGTGGAAACGAACTTCAGTAACGGTCAGAACTACCTGGTTTACTCCTTTATTCAGGCGATTACCTTTGCAGCCGGGGTCTTCATCATCCTGCAGGGCGTGCGCCTGATCCTGGCCGAAATCGTTCCTGCCTTTACCGGTTTCTCCGAAAAGCTGGTGCCGAATGCCCGTCCTGCGCTGGATTGCCCGATTGTCTTCCCGTATGCGCCTAACGCGGTGCTGGTCGGCTTTATTTCCAGCTTCATCGGTGGCCTGGTGGGGTTGTTTATCCTCGGTCAGCTGCACTGGGTATTGATTCTGCCGGGTGTTGTGCCTCACTTCTTCTGTGGCGCAACGGCGGGCGTGTTCGGTAATGCGACCGGCGGCAAGCGTGGGGCGATCTGCGGTGCGTTTGCACACGGCATATTGATCACCTTCCTGCCCGTGGCGTTGCTGCCGGTACTGGGACAGATTGGCCTGACCAACACCACCTTCTCGGACACCGATTTCGGCGTGGTGGGGATCCTGCTGGGCAACATGGCTCACTTTATGGATAAAGGGACCATCACCATGATCATCACCGGCATTTTCGGACTGTTAGTGATTTATAACTTCGCCGCGCCGAAAAAAGTCGTGGTGGAAGAGAACGCAGGCTAAGCCCAGCGGCTCACAGCAACCGGTCAGGCAGGTGAAGGTGCCTCCGGTTGCTGTCTCCTTATCGCGGTTGGGGAACGGCAGAAGGGGACGATCTCAACTTGTTAAAAAGTCATCAAAAAAATTAACGCTTGCTTAATGCGTCGTGCTGCGCGTAGTATGCGTCATCGGTTTGGAACACAGACCTTATGTAAGCAGTTTTAGTAAAGCAGTCCTCAGTTTAAGTGTTATCCCTAGATACCCTTCCTCATGAGCCTCCTCCTAAGTGCGCCCATAAGTAATTATCTGAAACTCAGGCCAAGTTCGCCGCGTTGAGTGGCTCAAAAAATTAAAGGAAATATCTATGTCTAACAAAATGACTGGTTTAGTAAAATGGTTCAACTCTGACAAAGGCTTCGGCTTCATTTCTCCAGAAGACGGCAGCAAAGATGTATTCGTACATTTCTCTGCAATCCAGAGCAACGATTTCAAAACTTTAGATGAAGGCCAGAAAGTAGAGTTCACTATCGAGAACGGTGCTAAAGGTCCATCAGCTGGCAACGTAGTTGCTCTGTAATTGCTGATACTTCGCTAACACTTGCGACAGCGATGACGGCATTAGCCCGAGCAGCCAGGTACCAGCGATAAAAAAACCCGCCTTGTGCGGGTTTTTTGTTTTCAGCGTTCAGTAAAAGCCACTCCCGGTGTACGGCCGCCATCAAGGCGCGCGGTTATCCGGCGGAGTGGCTTTTTTGTTGGCCGTCGTCTAGGTGTCAGGCGCTCAGCGGCAGGGCCCGGCCCTGAAATCAAACACCGCGATTTGCTGGTACAGGAACAGCTTGTAGACGCAGTCCTGTGACAGATAGGCGGGCGTCGCGGTTTTCATCTCCGGCAGGGTTGGCGTTATCCGCTGGGCGATATTTTCCCGCAGGGCCAGCACCTGATATTCCCAGGGCGCTGACTCCATCAGCATCGGCAGGCGAATAGCCTTGATCAGCGGAAAGTTACGCAGGCTGATGATGATATCGGGTGAATCGGCCGGCCGGCCGATAAACGCAATATTCTTCACGTCCTGGGGTGGGATATGCGACAGGTCGATCTTCATTCGCTGCAGCAGATTTGCGGTGTAGCGCTGATCGTTGGCGACGGTGTTAAAGGCCGAGACCATCAACACCAGGCAGTAAAGCAGCGGCAGCAGCGTTAAAGCCTGTACCCAGCGTCGTATCGCTGGAAAGGCCAGAATATTGACGCAGAAGCAAAACAGGCTGAAGCAACTCCAGGCAATCAGCACGCGAGGACTGATTACCGGATCGCTCAGCAGCAATGAAAGCCCCGGAATGGCGGCGATCGCCAGAAACGGCATCAGAACGATCGCCAGACCGTTGAACATTTTCCGCCTGGCGGAGCCCGCCTCTCTTGCCGTCCTGACCAGTAATATCAGCAACCCCAAAGCGGCTAACAGCAGCGGAATCGCAATCAGCAGCACCTTATACCCCGGAAACGCGCTCAGCACCATCGCGGTGAAGCTGTCGACGTTCTGCAACAAGGTGGCAAAGGCAGCGGGTCCGGGCGGAATCATTTTGCTGTGCGCCAGGCTGTAAGGGTCGGTCACCAGCCAGGCGACGATAATCACCTTATACAGCACGGCGGCGATCAGACCGGCCGCCATTTTTTCGCCGATATACGGCCAGATCGCCTCACGGTTAACCCACAGCCTGAAGGTGATAATGGCGCAACAGCCGAGATAGACATTCAATCCGGTCTGGTAGGTGGTCAGTACCAACAGCATCAGCCCCGCCGTCAGCAGGATATGAATAGCGCGACTGAATCTGAGCGGCAGACTGGCTATCATCGCCATGGCCAGCGACAGCATCATGGTCAGCGAGTCATAGCTATAGAGCAGTGACTGCGCGAGAAAAGGGTTGAGGATCATAAACTGGGCGGGCAACAGCTGCCAGTAACCGCGCAGCGGTAGCGCCAGTTTTTCTGCGTATATCACGCTGGCGGCGGCGAGGATCGCCAGGCCCATCAGCAGCGGCAGCGGCGAGATATCGTTGACGCTGGTATTAAAGCGCAGCGCAACGTTGATCAGCCAGGTTAACGGGCGGCCGTTGGAGATCCACAGATTGGCCTGGCCATTAACAATGCGGAAGAAGTCATCCCGGTAATAAACCTTTTCGCTCCACAGCGGCAGCGTCATCAGCAGGCCAGTCAGGAAGGTGTAGAGGATCTGCCGGTGACGGCTGATGACTGAGGTGGCAGACTCACCATTGCGCATGTTATTCCAGATGAAGGCGTGCGTTGAAGAGCCACTAAAAAGCCGTGGAGTGCTTCAGTTTACCCGGGAATGTCGGCGGCGGAAGTCCGTATTAACGAGGGATATGAGAGGGCGTTCGCAATTTTGATTAACAGCGTGCGGCAGAGTCGGGCTCTGCCGCATAAAGCCTTTAAATCACCGCAGAGAGCAGCCAGACCAGCACAAAGCCGGTGACGCCCATCGCGGTGGTCAGCACGGTCCAGGTTTTCAACCCGTCCGCCACTGACAGGCCGAGGTAACGGGTGACCACCCAGAAACCGGCGTCGTTTACGTGGGACAGGCCCAGTCCGCCAAAGCAGGCTGACAGCGTAACCAGCACCAGCTGCATATCGCTCAGGCCGGTGACGGCCTGGGTCAGCAGTCCGCTGGTGGTGAGGATCGCCACGGTTGCCGACCCCTGCGATGCCCGCAGCGCCAGCGACAGAATAAAGGCGGCGGGGATCAGCGGCAGATGGATGGTTTCCAGCGACAGCGCCAGCGCTTTACCCACGCCGGACTCGACCAGCACTTTACCAAAAGCACCGCCCGCACCGGCGACGAGGATCACTCCCGCCGAGCTTGGGATAGCGCGATCCAGCAGTTCACCCAGCTTCTCTTTGCTGATGCCACGACGCAGCGCCAGCAGCCAGGCCGACAGCGCCAGCGCAATCAGCAGCGCAATCGCCGGCGTACCGATTAACGTCAGCAGCTGGCGGATAACGTTGCCTTCTGGCAGCGCCGTATGCGCCAGCGTGCCCACCACAATCAGCACGATAGGCACCACGATCAATGAAGCAATCAGCGTTGCGCCCGGTGGTTGCGTCCCGGTTTTTCCCGGCGCGCTTTCAGGTTTAGCCAGCTGCAGCTGCTCCAGCACCGCCAGCGACAGATGATACTGACGGCGGTTCATCGCTTTCGCCACAAAGTAACCCACCACGCCAACCGGGATCGACACCGCGATGCCCAGCAGCATCAGCCAGCCCACGTCGGTGCCCAACAGGCCCGCCGCCGCTGCCGCACCGGGGTGCGTCGGTAACGCCACGTGTACGGTCAGCATCACGCCCGCCATCGGCAGGCCATATTTGATTGGCGAGACCTTCGCGACCTTGGTGAAGCCGTAAATCAGCGGGATAACAATAATAAAGCCGACTTCAAAGAACACCGGGATGCCGAGAATAAAGGCGGCCATGGTCAGCGCGGCGACGGTGCGTTTAATGCCCAGCGCATGGGTGAAGCGCTGCGCCAGCGACTCCGCGCCGCCGGAGGATTCAATAATCGCCCCGAGCATCGCGCCCAGCACGATGATGATGGTAATCGACCCCAGCAGGCCGCCCATCCCGGCAACGATCACCTTCATAATGTTGTCCGCCGGGATGCCGGTGGCGATCGCCACTAACAGGCTGACCACTAACAGGGCGACGAACGGATGGATTTTTAGTTTGATCACCATCAGCAGCAAAATCAGCACGCTGGCGACGGCGATAGTCAATAACAGGGCGGTGGACATGATTTCAGCCTCGTAGGATTTTATAATTTTATCATGTTTTTCAACATGGTATGGGTAGGTCATCCCTGGCTCTGGCCTGATTCAGGCAACAGAAAGCCAACGCTGCGCTAAGGGCGCGCAGCGTTTACTCGGTACGTCGTTAACTATTTATAGGCGTCGAACCAGCCCAACCCGTCGGTGGTGACGCCGCGCGGGAAGTACTCGCAACCGATCCAGCCCTGATAGCCGCTGCGATCGATTAAATCGAAGATCCACGGGTAGTTGATTTCGCCTGCGTCCGGTTCATGGCGATCCGGTGCGGAAGCAATCTGGATATGTTGATACTGGCCGCTGAAGGCAGTGATCAGATGGCTCAGGTTGCCGTCGACCAGCTGGGCATGGAACAGATCGAGCTGGGTAAACACGCCCGGCCGATCAATGCGTTTAACCATCTCCAGCGTCTGGTACTGGCTGGAATAGAGATAGCCCGGCTTGGTTTTCGGGTTTAACGCTTCCAGCAAAATGCGGATGCCGTGCGGCGCGAAACGGTCGGCGGCGTAACGCAGGTTGCTGATAAAAGTCTGGCAGTAAGCGTCACGATCCGCGCCTTCCGGCACGGTGGAGGCCATGATATGCACCTGCGGGCAACCGAGTGCCAGCGCGTATTCCAGCGCCATATCGATATCGCGACGGGCGGCTTCTTCACGGCCGGGAATGGCACAGACGCCCCATTCGCCGGCGGCCACATCGCCAGGCCCGGTGTTAAACAACACCAGCGCCAGATCGTTACGTTCCAACGCCTGCTTTAACTCGCTGGCGGCATAGTCGTAAGGGAACAGAAACTCCACGCCACGGAATCCCGCTGCCGCTGCCGCGTCAAAGCGCGCCATAAACGGCAGCTCGGTAAACATGGTCGAGAGGTTGGCAGCAAACTTAGGCATGTTTAGCTCCGTAATTCAGCCACTTCGTCATCGTTCAGATAACGAATCGGGCGGTCGCCCAGGGTGAAGATCAGGCGGGCGGTCTCTTCCAGCTCTTCGGTGTTGTCCGCCGCTTCACGCAGGGTTTTGCCTACCACCACCGGGCCATGATTGGCCAGCAGGAAGGCTTTGTAATGCGGCGCCAGCTTCGCCAGGTCTTCACCCAGCCGCGCATCGCCCGGACGGTAATAGGGCACTACCGGCACATCGCCGACGCGCATCACCACATACGGAGTAAACGGGCGGATGCAGTTCTGCGGATCCAGGCCTTCCAGGCAGGAAAGGGCGGTCAGATACAGGCAGTGCAGATGGACGATTGCCCCGCAGGCCGGGTTGTTCAGATAGATGGCGCGGTGGAAGCTGACCTCTTTCGAGGGCTTATCCCCGCCAATCCATTCCCCTTCCAGCGTCACTTTCGACAGCCGGTCGGCGACCAGCTCACCGAGGCAGGAGCCGGTGGGTGTGGCCAGCAGCGTACCGTCTTCGAGCAGCATCGAGAGGTTGCCCGCCGAACCGGTGGCATAACCGCGCTGGAAGAAGGACGCGCCCAGCCGGACCATCTCTTCCCGTGCTTGTTGTTCAGTCATAGCGAGAACTCCTGTTGAGCGCGTGCGAAGAAGTTTTCATCGCCAAAGTTGCCGGATTTCAATGCCAGCGAGATCGGCTGGGAAACGGCTTTGACCCACGGCACGCCGGGCGAGATCACCGGGCCGATATGGAACGCATCGATATTCAGCGTCTGCGCGACCACGCCGGAGGTTTCACCGCCGGCGACGATAAAGCGCTGCCAGCCACGCTGTTGCAGTTCACGCACCACTGCGGCAAACAGCTGCTCGACCGCTTCACTGCTTTTCTCGGCACCATACTGTTGCTGAATACGCTTCAGGGTGTCCGGTTCAGAGGTGGCGAACAGCAGCGGTGCCAGGCTTTCGCCGCTGTGCTCAGCGACCCAGTCACAGAGTTCGATCGCATAGGCGTCACGCTGTGCCAGCGCCCGTTCAACGTCAACCGCCAGAGACGCCGCCTGATCGCGGTAACGCGCCACCTGACGATTGGTCATGGTTGAACAGGATCCGGAGAGCACCACCGCGCGTTCGCCCTGCGGCGTGCCGGCGGCCTGCGCCTGCGCGCTGTTATGGGCGCTGCTTGCCCACTGACGGGCCAGGCCGATCGCCAGGCCGGAGCCGCCGGTCACCAGCGTCATTTCCCGCAGCGCTTCGCCCTGGGTCAGCAGATGCTGTTCGTTCAGCGCATCCAGCACCACATAACGCACGCCCTGTTGTTTCAGTTCAGCCAGCGCATGACGCACGGCGTCGGCACCCCGATCCAGCGTCTGGCTGTTAATCAGTCCGGCTTTGCCTTCACTCTGGGCTTCCATCAGACGCAGCAGGTTGCTGTCGGTCATCGGCGTCACCGGATGGTGGCGCATACCGGAATCGGACAGCAGCTGATCCATCACAAACAGATGTCCCTGATACACCGTGCGGCCATTGACCGGCAGTGACGGGGAGATGATGGTCTGGGTTTCGCCCAGCGCGGCCAGCAGCGCGTCGGTAACCGGACCGATGTTGCCTTTGGCGGTGCTGTCGAAGGTCGAGCAGTATTTAAAGTAGAAGCGCTCGCAGCCCTGTTGCTGTAGCCATGCCAGCGCCTGCAACGAGTCGGCAACCGCCTTCTCAGGAGCGCAGGAGCGGGATTTCAGGCTGACAACAATCGCCTCAGCCTCCAATGCCAGCGGCTCGGCCGGCACGCCATTTACCTGTACCGTCGCCATACCGTTCTGCACCAGGAAGCTGGCGATATCGGTGGCACCGGTGAAGTCATCTGCTATCACGCCCAGGCGCATTATTGCGGCTCCTTTTTCGCTGGCAGGGTAATGCCACTGAAGATTTTGATCACCGCGCTGTCGTCTTCACGGCCATAGCCGGCGTTGCTGGCGGAGGTGAACATATTAAAGGCGGTGGAGGCCAGCGGCAGCGGGAAGTGCAGCGCTTTGGCGGTGTCGGCCACCAGACCCAAATCTTTGACGAAGATATCCACCGCCGATTTTGGCGAGTAATCACCGTCCACCACGTGACGCATACGGTTCTCAAACATCCACGAGTTACCCGCCGCGTTGGTGACCACGTCATACATGGTATCCAGCGGAATACCGGCGCGCGCCGCCAGCGCCATCGCTTCGGCACCGGCCGCAATATGTACGCCTGCCAGCAGTTGGTGGATGATTTTCACCGTCGAGCCGAGACCGATTTCGCTACCAATGCGGTAGACCTTGCCTGCCACGGCATCCAGCACCGGTTGCAGCAGCGCAAAGGCCTTGTCGCTGCCGGAGGCCATCACCGTCATCTCGCCCAGCGCCGCTTTCGCCGCACCGCCAGAGACCGGCGCATCCAGCATGATCAGCTGATGCTCCGCCAGACGCTGTTCAATCAGCAGCGCATCCTGAGAAGAGATGGTGGAGGACACCATCACCGCGGTACCGGGCTTCAGATGGGCCGCCAGGCCGTTGTCACCAAACAGGATCTGGTTCACCTGCTGCGCGTTGACCACTAATAACAGCACCGCATCTAACTGTTCGGCAAAGCCATCCGCACGGGTTTCGGCCGCTTTGGCTCCGCTGCTCAGTAGCGTGTGCAGCGCGGCAGGATTCAGGTCAACACCGTAGGTGTTCAGGCCGGCTTTGATACAGGATTGCGCCGCACCCATGCCCATAGACCCGAGGCCAACGACACAGACCGACATTGATGATGCGTTAGGCATACGCTCTCCGTGTTAATTTAGGTGATAATTTGTTTTGTTGTGTGAAGTATAGGCGCTTTTATCACCAGAATTGGTGATGCGCATCACATTAATTAACAGTAATTAACCTGCATTTCACAAGGTTTAACATGCGTGTGAATCGCGCTACAAAGCATTAAACCCTTTATTATCAGTGCTATGTGCTTTTACGCTGGTCGATCAAAACCTGAGCCGTTCCCTTGATGCGTGATAAAATGATAAAAATTGGGGTGCAGACCGCGCCTCTGCTCCATTACACTTGTCCCGCAGATAACCCGCTCACAAGGAGAGACCATGATCCCGGTCGAAAGACATCAACAAATTTTAGCGCTGGTGCAGGAAAAGGGCGTGGTGAGCATTGCTGAACTGACCGATCGGCTGGCGGTGTCACATATGACCATCCGGCGGGATCTGCAGAAGCTGGAAGAGCAGGGCGCGGTCATGCTGGTGTCAGGCGGCGTACGCTCTACCGAGCGACTGGCCAGCGAGCCGTCACATCTGGATAAAACCAGCATGTTCAGCCAGGAGAAGCAGGCGATTGGCGAAGCGGCGGCCCGGCATATTCCCCGCAACAGCTGCATCTACCTGGACGCCGGCACCACCACGCTGGCGCTGGCCCGCGAGCTGGGTATGCGGGACGATTTAACCATCGTCACCAATGACTTTGTGATTGCCAACTTCTTTATCGACAACAGCCAGTGCCGGATGATCCACACCGGCGGCACGCTCTGTCGCGATAACCGTTCCTGCGTCGGCGATGCGGCGGCGCTGGCGTTGCAGGGACTGTCGATTGATATCGCCTTTATCTCCGCGTCCTGCTGGGGAATGCGTGGGATCTTCACCCCCGATGCGGAGAAGATCACCGTAAAGCGGGCGGTAAGTGAAGTGAGCCGCAAACGGGTGCTGCTGGCTGACAGCTCAAAATACAACAAGATCGCCACCTTCCTCGCGCTGCCGCTGGCCCGCTTTGACGCGATTATTACCGATCCCTATCTGCCGGACTCCGCCCGCCAGGAAATGGCGGCGCTGGAAATCGAGATCACGCTGGCCAGCTAACGGCGTGTCGCACGACGTAGAAAGGACCTTCGGGCCCTTTTTTTATTTACTAAAAGGCGCAGGCTATCAGTGAGATTGATAATGACAATGAAAGTTATTATCATTCGCGCACAAAAACACTAACAACATCGCAATCACTTTATGAAAACGCCACGTTTCTCCGTTTCCACCTTTACGCGCCTCCATGGAAAACCGCATTTCGTTCTGTTTGTCAGCCTGCTGGGCAGCGGCTCCGCGCTGGCGGCAGAGAGCACCCTGACCGTCAATGCCGATCCGGCGACAGCGGTGGGCAGCTACAGCCAGGATACCGCGACCATTGGCGGCACAACCGCCACACCGCGTAACGAAACCCCGCAGTCGGTCAGCGTGGTGACGTCGCAGGTGATCAAAGATTACCAGGTCAAAACCGTTAATGACGCGATGAAGTTTGTCAGCGGCGTCACCCAGGGCAATACGCTCGGGGGAATTGAAGATGGCTTCGTTAAGCGTGGCTTTGGCGCCAACTCGGACGGATCGATTTTCCTCGATGGCATCCGCAGCAATCAGGGCCTGTCGATGGATTCGACCATCGATCGTGTGGAAGTGCTGAAAGGCTCGGCTTCCCTGATGTACGGCATCCTTAATCCTGGCGGCGTGATCAATCTGGTCAGCAAAAAGCCGCAGTATGAGTGGAATACCCATATCAGTGGCGAATCCAGCAGCTTCGGCGGCGGTGCCGGTACGGTGGATATCACCGGTCCGCTCGGCAATGGTTTTGCCTTCCGGTTGATTGCCGAACGCCAGCGCGAAGATTACTGGCGCAACTTCGGCGTGAATCAGCATACGCTGATTGCACCTTCCCTGAGCTGGTTTGGCGAGAAAGCCTCGTTCAATATCAGCTACATGGAAAATAAATACGATATCCCGTATGACCGTGGCACCGCCTTTATCAACAAAAAACCGGTCGATATTCCCTATAATGAACGGCTGGACGACAGCGCCAACCATGCTTACGGCAAAAACAAGCGGCTGAACGTCACTTACGGCTATAACCTGGATGACACCTGGGCGACCCACGTTAACTATGGCTGGATGCAGCGCCGCTATGACAGCAACGAAGTCAGGGCCACCGCTATCGACACCACCACCGGGATTGTCTCGCGCCGGGCGGACGCCAACCGGGGCTTTAACCATCAGACCACCTATCTGTCATGGGATATCGGCGGCAGCCCGGAGATCTGGGGGATGCAGCACGATCTGATGCTGGGTGTGGACTACGAGCAGGACGAAACCTATAAGGCGTATTCCTATCGCGGCAAAGTTTCTAAAACCTTCAATATGTACGACCCGGTATATGGTGAAGAGCCGGTGGTCAGCAGCAGCACCGTCAGCGACACAATCAGCAACCTGCGAACCAACCTCTACAGCCGGTCGGTGTTTGCCAAAGACAGCATTCACCTGACCGACAAGTGGATTGCGGTGCTGGGCGGCCGTTTCCAGCGTTACACCCAGACCGCCAGCAGCGGCTGGACCAATCCCGCTACCACGCTGAACGATCGGGGTGACAGCTTCCTGCCACAGGCGGGGCTGGTGTATAAAATCCTGCCGGATCTGTCGCTTTACGGCAGCTACAGCCAGTCATTTACCCCATCGACGCAAACCGATGACGACGGCAACGTCGCCTCGACCGAAAAAGGCACTACCTATGAAGTCGGTGCCAAATGGCAGGTGGTGCCGGCGGTTTCTGCCACGCTGGCGCTGTACCGCATTGATGAAAAAGACATGTCGGTATTTATCAACGGCGTGACCCGTAACATTCCGAAAGCCCGTTCAACCGGGGCTGAAGTTGAAATCAACGGCGAAGTGGCGAAAGACTGGAACCTGACGGCGACCTACAGCTATGACAAAACCGAGATCGTTGAGGACAACCTCAACCCGGATAACGTCGGCAACCGCCTGGTCAACGCGCCAACCAATATGGGCAGCCTGTATCTGAGCCACACCCTGCGCTTCTCCTGGCTGCCGGGCGAACTGCGTATTGGCGGCGGCGGACGCTACGTCGGCAGCCGTGCCGGCGATCCTGAAAACAGCTTCACCATGCCGGACTACACCGTGGCGGATGCCTTTATCGCCTGGGACAGCCAGCTGGTGGGGAAACATACGCAGCTGAAGCTGAATATGAACAACCTGTTTGATAAGGAATATTACCAGTCCAGTGGCGGTAATCTGCGGGTGAGTGAAGGCGAGCCGCGCGTAATGTATCTGCAAGCGTCTGTCGATTTCTGATAGCCAACGGAGAAGGAAAAGCGATGAACAGGGCATTGATCAGCCTGCTGCTGATGCTGGTCAGCAGCGTGGCACCGGCGAAAACCATCACCGACATTCTGCAACGCAAGGTAGAGGTGCCGGATAACCCGCAGCGGATTGTGGTGGGGGAAAGCCGGATGATTTACACCCTGGCGCTGGTGGAAGAAGGCAATCCGGCGAAACGGGTGGTGGGCTGGCCAGGCGATCTGCAAAAGCTGGATCGTCAAACCTGGGATCGTTACGTTGACGCATTTCCGCAGATCAAAACCATCCCGCTGGTCGGCAAGTCGAATTATACCCAGATCAGCGTGGAGAAGGTGATCGCCCTGCAGCCCGATCTGGTGATCCTGCCGGTGTATGCCAAACAGGAAAGCAATCATGACAGCTTCCAGATGCAGCTTACTGCGGCAGGCATTCCGGTAATCTATATCGATACCCGCGTCGAGCTGCTGAAAAACACCGTGCCGAGCCTGAAAATTCTGGGCGAAGCGCTGAATGACCAGGCGAAAGCGCAGCGCTTTATTGATTTCTATCAGCAGCATATGAATCTGATCCGCGATCGGCTGGCCACCGCCAATCCGGCGAAACCGAGCGTGCTGTTGCAGCTGCATATTGGCCGCAGAGAGGAATGTTGCACCACGGTAAGCCACGGCAATCTGGCCGATTTACTGGCGTTTGCCGGGGGCAATAATATTGCGGCGGGTCGGTTTGGCGGCGTGTTTGGCCAGCTCAGCCCGGAAGCGATTATTGCCGCCAACCCGGAGGTTTACCTGGCCACCGGCTCGGGCGGCCCGCAGCAAACGGAGCAGCTTCAGCTTGGCCCGCAGGTCAATGCGGCGGCGGCTCAGCACAGCTTCAGCAAGGCGCTGGCGAATGAGTCGGTCATCTCCCAGCTGCCGGCCATCCGCAATGGTCGGGCGCTGGCGGTGTGGCATAACTTCTATATGAGTCCGTGGCATCTGCTGGATGTGGAGATCTTCGCTAAGGCGCTGCATCCCCGGCTGTTTGCCGATCTCGACCCGCGTAAAACGCTGGATGAGATGAATCAGCAGTTCCTGCCGTTAGCCGAAAAGGGCACCTACTGGACCACGCCAGACAGCACCGCAAACGGGCACTAAAAACGTTAAGCCATAAAAAAAAGGCCCGCGAATTTCGCGGGCCTTTTGCTGCTATCAGTCCAGACCAACATTATTCGTTGATATTAGGATGCTGATTAATCAGATGTTTACGTTTCTCTTCCAGCTCGGCAATCTGCTCACTGATATCGTCGATTTTGGTTTCGATATTATCGTGATGCTCCTGCAACAGCTCTTTCGCTTCATGAATATCGGAAGCCGCCGGAGTCGCGCCACGCAGTGGCATATTGGCGGTTTCTTTCATCATGATACCGGTGACCAGGCCCACCACCGCCACCACCATCAGGTAGTAAGCCGGCATGTAGAGGTTCGCGGTATATTCAACCAGCCAGGCGGCCAGCGTTGGCGTCAGACCCGCCACCAGAATCGAGATATTAAAGGCACTGGCTAAGGCGCTGTAACGAATGTGTGTCGGGAACATCGCTGGCAGCGACGAGGCCATCACGCCGGTGAAGCAGTTCAGTATCACCGCCAGGATCAGCAGACCGGCAAAGATCAGCCCGGTGACGTTACTGTTGATCAGCATGAAGCAAGGAATGGCCATAATCATCAGCGCGATACTGCCGATAATCACAAACGGACGACGACCAAACTTATCGCTCATCAGGCCCATAATCGGCTGAATAAACAGCATACCAATCATGATGGCGATGATGATTAACACGCCGTGATCTTCAGAATAGTGAAGATTGTGCGACAGGTAGCTCGGCATATACGTCAACAGCATGTAGTAGGTGACGTTAGTCGAGAGCACCAGACCGATACAGGCCAGCAGGCTTTTCCAGTGCTTGGTGGCAATCTCTTTAAACGACACTTTTGGCCCTTCGGCCAGACCTTCACGGTCACCTTTTTCCAGCTTGTCCACGTGCTGCTGGAACGCAGGCGTTTCTTCCAGCGCGTTACGCAGGTAGATGCCGATCAGTCCTAACGGCAGCGCCACGAAGAATGGAATACGCCAGCCCCACTCAAGGAACTTGGCATCACCGACCACGGTGGAGATCAGCACGACCAGGCCCGCACCGGTGACGAAGCCGACAATGGAGCCGAAGTCCAGCCAGCTGCCCATAAAGCCGCGTTTACGGTCCGGGGAGTATTCCGCCACGAAGATCGACGCACCGGTATATTCACCGCCGACCGAGAAGCCTTGCGCCATTTTACACAGCAGCAGCAGGATCGGTGCCCAGATGCCAATGGTGGCGTAAGACGGTATCAGACCGATACAGAAAGTACTGACCGACATGATAACAATGGTGATAGAGAGGATTTTCTGGCGACCGTATTTGTCACCGAGTCTGCCGAAGAAAAGACCACCTAAAGGACGAATAAGGAAAGGAACGGAGAAGGTTGCCAGAGCGGCAATCATCTGCAAGCCCGGATCGGCACCCGGGAAAAACACCTGGCCTAAGGCGAAGGCCACAAAGCCGTAAACCCCAAAGTCAAACCACTCCATAGCGTTACCCAGCGACGCTGCGGTAATGGCTTTGCGTAACCTGGCATCATCAATGATCGTTACGTCTTTTAAGCCAATCGGCTTAACACGCTTCCTACGTAGCTTCATATAAAACACCCTGTAATTGTCTGTTTCCCAATTAGATTCTTGCCCCTTTCTGCTCGTGCGCAAGACCTGGCACCGGGCGAAACGGGTCAAATAGTGCAGGGCCAGAAGCCCCACTGACAGCGATTTGTGGTGGGTAATGGCGCCCATCAACAGATAACTGTCTGCATTCAGTATATCGTTTCTTACGCGGCTAACATAATTTCTGTCTGAAATTAGCTACAGCGATGCAACAGACCGAATCTGATTCAGACAAGGAATTTAACAAAGCCAGGGCCAGCCGCCGACGGGGCTGCTTCACGGCAAAACGGCCATTGGCAGGTATTCATTCTGATGAGCAGAATAATAGAAGAGAACAGAACCGTTAATTGCTGATAATTCATTGACTGAATTAAGTGAAATTAGTTAATAGCATTCAAAAAAGTTATTTGTTGCGTGTGAACAGACTATGGGTAATACTTCCTGCCGCATTTTTGCGGAGTCAGCAATGTATAATAAAAATAGCAACACCTTTGAAAATTATTATCTTAATATGCAAGAAAGCATTGATAATAATTTACGTCTCTGGCGTCATTATCACGCCGTTAACATTATTGATAATCAGGTTATTTCGCCGCAAAATGCGTGGCTGAACTGTGGTGAAAGTGTCGATAAAATAGTGCAGCAGGTGCATTTACAGAGCAAAAGTGTGGCGCAACAGGCCGGGGTGCTGAACCGTTACGGACTGTTGTCAAAGCAGATGCAGGGCATGGTGGAACGCTTTCAGGCATTGGGTGTAAAACTGGCCGAACAAAGTGTCAATTCCCGCCGCGAGGAAATTTATCAGGAGTATCAGCAGCTGGCCGATCATATTATGCCGACGCTGGAACGCATTAATCAGCGGGTAGAAGCACGCCGTGAAGCGGTAGGGATTAAAGCCGAAACAAAAATAACCCCGCCGGTGGCTGACGAAACGGTCAACGTGGCATTACGCGCCGCGCTTAAACGTCGCAGCTAACTCTTCGCCTTTATTCTTCTCTCACCGGAATTGGCACTGACGTCCAGGGTTGCTGATTTTGTTCTTCCATCCACGCCATTAACGCACTGCCGTTCATCGGCCGGGCATACAGATAGCCCTGGATAAAGATCACCCCACGCTTTTTCAGATACTCCAGCTGCAGCGGCGTTTCCACCCCTTCCGCCACGATGCTCAGCTTCAGCTTATGGCTCAGCATGATAATCGCATCCAGCACCGGCGCTTCGCCGTCAACCGATTCAATGGCGTTCACGAAGCCACGGTCAATTTTCAGGTAGTCCAGCGGGAAGGTTTGCAGGTAAGAGAGCGAGCAGTGGCCGGTGCCGAAGTCATCGATGGCGATTTTAATCCCTTCGCGGCGAAGCTGCTGCAGTTTGCTGATCACATCGTCGCCGTCGGAAATCAGACTGCGCTCGGTCAGCTCAAGGGTAATATTCGGCTGGTGGTGGGCTATTTTGGCGGCAAATTCACGGATGTCCGCCATAAAATCCGCATGCTGAATATGCTCACCGGCGATATTCAATCCAATATGGAAGTTCGGCGGGATCTGCCAGTCGCGCATATCCTCGGCGATATTCTGCAATAAAGACTGGGTCAGCGGGACAATCATCCCTTCTTCTTCGGCAGCCTGAATAAACAGGTCCGGCCTGGCCCAGCGGCCATTGGGTAATTTCCAGCGCATTAGCGCTTCCGCACCGGAGGCTTTGCCGGTCTCCACGTTATACACCGGCTGATAATTTACCGAGAATTCCCGGCGCTGAATCGCCCGCTTTAGCTGGTCGCGGATCGACACCTTTCGCTTCAGCCAGTTGTTGGTCACCATCATCAACAGCAGCGAGAAAATGGCCGCCATCGGGATAAAGGTCACCATGCCGTGGCGCCAGGTTAACGCCAGGTCACGCGCAGGCGAGGTGACGGTGGCGACAATCGGATAGCGTTGCGAGGTTTCAACCAGCGTATGCGCCCTGAGCAGGGAAGCGCGCTCATCCGGGAGCGTGCCGCTGGCGATGCGGTAACCGCCGCCAAACTGCAACACGATGGCGTAATCGTGGCTTTTGCCCACCGCATCCATAAAGTCGAGCAGATACTGGCCATCCACTATCGCATAGCTGCTAAACATGCTCGGGGTGTCGCGCACATAGATTACGGCCGGGCGATCCTTTACCGAAAACGTGCCGGCCAGCGAGGTCATCCACCAGGCTTTGCGCGTTTCTGGTGGTGGGCCTTGCAGCATGGTCTTCAGGTCGCCGCGTAAACCGGCATACATTGACGAACAGGTGACTTCGTCATCCTGCATCACGCCGATTGAGCGGAAATAGGGGTACTGCGAGGCGTATTCCTGCAGCTGCTCATTAATGTCCGTGCAGGATTTATCGGAGAACTTGCGCAGATAGCCGACCATATTCCACGCCTGATCGCTAATCGACTCGGCCTGCGTGAGCAGCATTGAGGCCGTTACGGATTGCTGACGTTGTACAATTTGTCGGGCGTCGATAAAGGTAAACAGCAGGCAGAGGAGCAGCGGTGCCAGACCGGCAATGGTCAGAAAAAGGCCCTTCTTTTGCGGGCTGGTCTTAAAAATAGAGTCCACGTCGTACCTCTGTAACCCAACAAAACGTTGCGTAAAAAAGTGCCGGCCAGCCGCAAATGACGGTATAGCTGACGAAAAGCCAGACAGTCTGCCAGCATCATAAGCGCAGAGACCGGGCTTTAGTCAATATTCTGCAAATTATTGCCGGATTGATCGTTTCCCCGCCGTTTTTCTCCTGTGTCAGGATGCCTTCGCGGTCTGGCCGCGTAACCCGGACAACAACAGGAGCGAAAATGACTGATGCGGTGGTACTAAAAAGTGCAGCGCCTTTACGGAGCAGGATCACGGACGAGGAGTGGCAGGCAAGGGTCAAACTGGCGCACTGTTATCAGCTGGCGGCGAAGCTCCGCTGGACCGACCATATCTATACCCATTTTTCGCTGCGCGTGCCGGGGGAAAAGCCTCACTTCCTGATCAACGCCTACGGACAAACCTTCGATGAGATCACCCCGGAAACGCTGGTTAAGATCGATCTGGATGGTGAGATCATCGACGATCCCACCGGTCTGGGCATTAATCCGGCGGGCTACGTGATCCACAGCGCCATCCACCGCGCGCGCCCGGAAACCCATGCCGTGTTGCATACCCATACCGCCGCCGGGATTGGCGTGGCGGCGCAGAAAAAGGGTCTGCTGATGATTTCCCAACACAGCATGCGTTTCTTCCAACGTCTGGCGTATCACGACTACGAAGGGATAGCGCTGGATCTGGACGAGCAGCAGCGCATCGTCGCCGATCTGGGCGATCTCAACGCGCTGATCCTGCGCAATCATGGCCTGCTGACCTGCGGCAACAACCTTGAAGAAGCCTTCTATAACCTCTATTACCTGGAGCGCGCCTGCGTGGCTCAGCTGGCTGCCCAGACCGGCGGCAGCGAGCTGACCATCGTGCCGGACGACGTGGCGGAGAAAGCCGCGCAGGTGTTTGATAACGGCATTAAAAACAAAAAATATCTCCTGCACTGGGATGCCTATATCCGCCAGCTGCAACGCAACGCACTTTAATAAGGGATCGCCATGAAATATTTAGCGGCTGTGCTGCTGCTTTGCACCACTTATGCCGCCAGCGCGGCCAGTGACCTTTCAGGCGTGACGCTGGTGCTGGGCGATCAGGCGCGTAATCTGCGTTCGCTGGTGGACGCCTCGGGCGTGATGAAAGACGCGCCTTATCAGTATCGCTGGGCCAATTTCCAGGGCGCGGCGCCGTTGTTCGAAGCGCAACGCGCCGGCGCGGTGGATACGTCCTATGCCGGGGATTTGCCGGTACTGATGGCGGCTTCGGGCGGGGTGGAATTAAAGATTATTGCGACTAACGTCGGCGATCCCGGTTCGAATGGGCTGGTTGTTCCGGCCGATTCACCGATCCACAGCGTCAAGGATCTGGCGGGCAAACCGGTGGTGGTCTCCTCCGCCCGGGGCAGCATTTCCCAGCACTTGCTGTATCAGGCGCTGGAAGAGGCGGGGGTAAAGCGTGATGCGGTGCCGGTCCGTTTTGTGCTGCCAACCGATGCCAGCGCCGCGTTTAACTCCGGGCAGATTGCCGCCTGGGCGACCTTCGATCCCTATCTCGGCATCGCCGAACAGCACGGCGCGCGCCTGCTGCGCGACGGCAAAGGACTGACTACCGCGCTGTCATTTGTTACCGCCACCGGGAGTTCGTTAAAGGATCCGCAAAAAAGGCTGGCGATAGCCGACTTTGCCCGCCGTCTGGCGAAAGCGCGGGAATGGGCGCTGCAGCATCCTGATGAATATAATCAGGTTTACTCTTCACTGACCCGACTGTCACCGGAAGACGCCAGGGCGATTACCGTCAGGATTTCTCACGGCATTCGCCCGGTCTCGGCGGAGGATATTGCGAAAGTGCAGAAGGTCTCCGATCTGTTCTCCTCGCTGGCGATCCTGCCGGCGAAAGTGGACGTCCAGTCGATCACCGACACCAGCGTGTTCGCGGCGCAGTAGCGTTAACTTCTTGCTGGAACATGAGGAATTCAGCGCGACCGATGGCAGGCGAAATAAAGTCACTTGCATAATGCAAGTGACCTGGCTACTGTTACTTGCATAATGCAAGTCACGAGTGGAAGCCCGCCATGAAATCCGATCCCCTTTATCAGATGTCCTGTCCGATTGCCCGCAGCCTGGGCCGAATTGGCGACAGCTGGAGCATGCTGATCCTGCGCGATATGTTTGCCGGCCTGACGCGGTTTGATGAACTGCAAAAAAGCAGCAATATTGCGCCAAATATCCTCACCCGACGGCTGAAAGACCTGGTAGAAGACGGTCTGCTTGAACGGGTCGCCTATTGCGAAAAGCCGCTGCGCTATGAATATCACCTCACGCAAATGGGACGTGATTTCCGGCCGGTGATCCTGTCGCTGTTGCAATGGGGCAACAGCTGGCTTGCACCGGAAGGCCGCTCGATGCAGCTGGTCGAGCGCAGCTCAGGCCGCGTGGTCGAGCTGGAGTTGACCGATAAACAGACCGGCCGGGCGATCACCGCCACGGAATATGCCTCTGTGCCCGGCCCGGCGGCCGACGAGGCGGTGCGCTATCGCCATGAGTACGTGCAGCAAAAGCGGGCAGGGGTTGCCGGTAAATTTGTCCCACCCAGCATTTATCGTGACCCATCATGAGCCTGACCCTGAATGACGGTGCCACGGCACCGCGCCGGTTCACGCTACCCCGTAAGCGCTCACTAACATTTCTGCTGCTGGTGGTGCTGCTTTGCGCGCTGGCGGGCTATGGCTGGCACTGGTATCACACCGGGCGATACCTGCAGCAAACCGATGATGCCTATGTCGGCGGCGATATCAGCGTGCTGTCAGCCAAAGTGCCGGGATACATTGCGCGGGTTTGGGTGCTGGACAATCAGCAGGTGCAGCAAGGCGATCGGCTGATTACCCTCGAGAGTGCGGATTATCAGGCGGCACTGGCGCAGGCGCAGGCCAACGTCAGCGCGCAGCGTGCGCAGCTGGTGGACATTGCCGCCACGCGTCAGCTGCAACAGGCGACAATTGCCAGCGCGCAGGCCAGCGTACGTTCGGCGCAGGCAGAGTCCCGCCGCACGCGGGATGATAATCAGCGTTATTCCGCGCTGGTGAGCAGCGCCGCCGTCTCCCGACAGAGCCGCGAGCAGGCCGCCGCCGCCTGGCAACAGGCGGTTGCCGCTGAACAGAAAGCCCAGGCCGAAACCACCGCATCGCAGCGTCAGCTGGCGGTACTGGATGCCCGCAGCCAGCAGGCGCAGGCCGCCCTTGAACAGGCGCTGGCCCAGCTGGATATGGCGAAGCTAAACGTCGGCTATACCGACATTCGCGCGCCGTTTGCCGGCACGGTCGGTAACCGCCGCGCGCGGCCCGGCGCCTTTGCTGCCGCCGGCACGCAACTGCTGTCACTGGTGCCCAGCCAGGGATTATGGATCGATGCCAATTTTAAAGAGAGCCAGCTGGCGGAGATGAAACCCGGCCAGAAAGCCGAAATCCGTGCTGATGTCATGCCCGACCGGGTGTTTCACGGCCATGTCAGCAGCCTTTCTCCGGCAACGGGCGCGCAGTTCAGCGTATTGCCCGCCGAAAACGCCACCGGCAACTTCACCAAAATCGTGCAGCGGGTGCCGGTGCGTATTCTGTTAGACAGTAACGACAGCCGGCTTGGCGCGTTGCGTCCGGGCCTGTCGGTGACCGTCAACGTTAATCAGCAGGACCGCTAATGAACGGCCAGGCGGGTATTGCGGGCATGAGCATGGCGAGCAAGGTTTTTGCCTTTGCCACCATGTGCGTGGGGATGTTTATCGCGCTACTGGATATCCAGATTGTCTCGGCCTCTTTGCGGGATATCGGCGGTGGGCTGTCCGCAGGCACCGATGAAACGGTGTGGGTGCAGACCAGTTATCTGATTGCCGAAATTATTGTTATCCCGCTTTCCGGCTGGCTGGCCCGCGTGATGTCTACCCGCTGGCTGTTTGCTGCTTCCGCCGCCGGATTTACGGTGATGAGCCTGCTGTGCGGCTGGGCGTGGAACATTCAAAGTATGATCGCCTTCCGGGCATTGCAGGGCTTCCTGGGCGGCTCGATGATCCCCATGGTGTTCACCACCGCTTTTGCCTTCTTCAGTGGGCCGCAGCGGGTGATTGCCGCCGCGACCGTGGGCGGGCTGGCTTCGCTGGCACCGACGCTTGGCCCGACCGTCGGCGGCTGGATCACCGACAATTACTCGTGGCACTGGCTGTTCTTTATTAACCTGGTGCCGGGGATGTTTATCACCATTGCGGTGCCCATATTGGTCAACGTCGATGAGCCGGACTGGTCATTGCTGAAAGGCGCGGATTATCCCGGCATGCTGATGATGGCGTTGTCACTGGGCTGTCTGGAATACACGCTGGAAGAAGGGCCGCGCTGGGGCTGGATGGATGACAGCACTATCCTTATCACCGCGTGGATTTCTGGCCTGGCGGGCTTAGGGTTTATCTGGCGCACCTTGCGGCATCCGCGTCCGGTGGTCGATTTGCTGGCCCTGAAGGATCGTAATTTTGCGTTGGGCTGTTTTTTCTCGTTTATGGCCGGCGTCGGTATCTTTTCGACCATCTACCTTACGCCGCTTTTTTTGGGGAATTTACGCGGCTTTAGCGCGCTGGATATTGGCCTGGCGATCTTCTCCACCGGGATCTTCCAGATCCTGTCGATCCCGATCTACTCGTGGTTTGCTAACCGGGTGGATCTGCGCTGGCTGATGATGATCGGTCTGGCGGCGTTTGCCCTGTCGATGTTCTTTTTCACCCCGATAACCCATGACTGGGGAGCGGAACAGCTGCTGCTTCCGCAGGCTTTTCGCGGCGCGGCGCAACAGTTCGCCGTCGCCCCGGCGGTAACCCTGACGCTGGGCGGGCTGCCGCCCGAGCGGCTGAAGCTGGCGTCGGGACTGTTTAATCTGATGCGCAACCTGGGCGGCGCCATCGGGATTGCGATGTGTGGGACGGTATTGAATGACCGGACAAACCTGCATTTCAGCCGGCTGGGTGACCATCTGAATATGACCAATCAGGCGATGGACAGCCAGCTGGATACGCTGACGCAGATCTGGCAGCAGAGCGGTATGGACGTCGCTACCGCCCATACCGCCGCGTTAAAGCAGCTGGCTGCACTCACCTTCCGTGAAGCGCAAACGCAGGCTTTTGCCGATGCGTTTGTGCTGATTATGGTCGGATTCATCATCACCACGCTGATGGTGCTGCTGATGCGCAAACCCGCCGCCAGTGCACCGCCGGTGACCGCTGAGGCGCATTAGGCCGGGTTACAGCCGCACCACCTGCCCACTGTTCATCGACGCCAGCGCGGCGTCAGCCAGCCGCAGCGCCTGCAAACCGTCTTCGCCGCCAGGGGAGATGGCTTTGCCACTCTTCAGGTGCTCAATCAGGCTGGCGAACTCCAGACGATAGGCATCGGCATAGCGTTGCAGGAAGAAATACATCGGTTTCTGCGCCACCACGCCGCCAATGTCGGATTTTACCAGGCTGCTTTCCGGCAGGTTATTCACTGCCAGCATCCCCTCGCTGCCGTGCACTTCAATGCGCTGATCGTAACCGTAGGTGGCGCGGCGGCTGTTGGTGATCACCGCCATTTTGCCGCTGGCACAGGTCAGCGTGACGACGGCAGTATCAATATCGCCCAGCGCCTTAATGGCGGGATCGACCAGCGAACAGGCGCTGGCATAGACGCTCACCGGCTCTTCCTGCAGCAGCCAGCGCGCCATATCAAAATCGTGGATGGTCATGTCGCGGAACAGGCCGCCAGAGGTTTTCAGGTATTCCGCCGGTGGCGCACCGGGGTCGCGCGAGATAATGGTGACGATTTCGGTATTGCCAATCTCGCCTGCGGCCAGGCTTTGCTGAAGCTGCGCCATGCTCGGGTCGAAGCGGCGGTTAAAGCCGACCATCAGGGTCACGCCACACTCTTTGACCGTGGCCAGGCAGCGCTCGACGCGCTCTAAACTCAGATCCACCGGCTTTTCACAGAAGATGGCTTTGCCCGCTTTGGCCGAGGCTTCAATCAGGTCGGCATGGGTGATGGTGGCGCTGCAGATGGTGACCAGGTTGATGCTGCTGTCATCCAGCGCCTGCCCGGCGCTCACCACCGTCGCCCCGTATTTATCTGCCAGCGCCTGTGCGGCAGGAGGATACACGTCGATCACATACTGTAAGCGACAATCTGGGTGTGCCGCGATATTGGCCGCGTGGATTTGACCGATACGACCGGCACCGAACAGGGCAACGTTATACATACAGTGATTCCTTAGCTGAGGGAGAGAAAGGGTTGGTGCATGAGTGATCGTTTTTGGCCGAAATAAAGTCAACGCAAAGGCCAAACGGCATCATCAAAAAATGCGTTAAATCACATATTTAAATGAGGTGAAGTCCATCATTTTTCAGCAAACAGACTGGAATCATTGGCTTAGCCTCACTGGCTGAATGCGGGCTTTGCACTATGATGAAAAACACCTCATGCGCAAGGAAAGGGATGCAGGCATGCCTGACAAAAACAGCTGGAAAGGACCGACCATCGCCGAAATCGCTAAAGAGGCCGGGATCAGTATGGCCACCGTCGATCGGGTGCTGAACGGGCGCGCGGGCGTGCGTGACGTCACGCGAAAAAAGGTCAAACTGGCGATACAGCGACTGGGCGGCAACTGGGATGAGAGCGGCGTTGCCGGGCAGCAGCGGCGCATCGCCTTTATCTGCGAGTCCGGCACCAGTTTTATCAGCCTGGTGGAGCAGGAAGCCCGGCGCTATATCGCGGCTCATCCGGAAATCGCCTTCAGTTTTGACAGCGTGGCGAATGTGCAGGTGAACACCGAGCGCTTCAGCCAGCTGATCGCCCGCCGTGCCGCAGAATCGGAAGCGGTGTTACTGGTCTGCCGCGACGACGTTAAAATCAACCGCGCGGTGCGCGAGGCGATTGATAACGGCGTGCATGTGATCTGCCTGACCAGCGATCTGCCCAATTCGCGGCGCACCGCCTATGTCGGCCTGGATCAGATCAGCACCGGCTCCACCGCGGGCTGGCTGATGGGCCGGATGCTGCCGAAACAGCCCGGCAATATTTTGCTGATTTTCAGCTCGACCTACCGCACCCAGGAAGAGCGGGAAGTGGGGTTTCGCCGGGCGCTGCGGATGGAGTTTCCGCATCTGACGGTCGTGGAAAGGGTGAATACCAACGATGAATCGGAAAGCTCGTATCAAAGCGTGAAAAAGTTTCTCGCAGACAACCCGCCGATGGCCGGCATTTATAATATGGCCGGCGGTAATCGCGGCGTCGCTCGTGCCCTGACGGAAAAGGGGCTGGCTAACGAGGTGGTGTTTATCGGCCATGAGCTGAGTGACTATACCCGCAGCCTGCTGGAAACCGGGGAAATGGACATTGTGCTGGGCCATGATATTCAACGGGAAATTGAGCTGGGTATCGAGGTTATCGACCGTTTGCGCACCGGGGAGAGTATTCACAGCATAAACACCCCTTTGCTGATTTATACCAAGTACGCGCATTTTTAAGCCGTTGCGGCGTTAAATACAGCAGGACATACGCGTTGCGCCGTTGCTATGCTGCGACCAGCCTCCAAAATCCAGGACATCCGCACCATGAAGATGAGTGATATTCCGTTTGGCACCACGGCCTGGTCTGCACTGGCCACCACTGAACACCCTGGCGAAACCGGCAAAGCGCTGTGGCGCACCCAGCATTTCGGCGACGTTCGCGTCAGAATGGTCGAATATACCGCCGGATACCTGGCGGATCACTGGTGCTCCAAAGGGCATATTCTGCTGTGTCTTTCCGGCGAGCTGCATACCGAACTCGACGATGGTCGGGTCTTCACCCTGACGGCGGGGATGAGTTATCAGGTCGCCGATGATGCCGAAGCGCATCGCTCCTGGACCCACACCGGCGCGCAGCTGTTTATTGTCGACTAGACGCTAAATAACGGGCCAGACCCGCGTCTGGCCCCGCAACCTCAGTCGTTAAAATAGATCTGCTTCAGTGCCACTTCCACACCGCGCACTTCCGCTAACCCCTTCAGACGACCGATGGCCGAATAGCCCGGATTGGTCTTCTTGTGCAGGTCATCCAGCATCTGGTGACCGTGGTCGGGACGCATCGGGATCCCGCGCGTGTTGCCCTGCTGACGGCGACGCTGCTCTTCCGCCAGAATCACCTTCACCACGCCAACCATATCCACATCACCGCCAAGATGAGCCGCCTCGTGGAAGCTTTTCGGGTTGTCTTCGCGCAACGTCGAACGTAAATGGGCGAAGTGAATGCGGTCGGAGAAGGTTTCCGCCATCTTCACTAAATCGTTATCTTCCCGCACGCCGTAGGAGCCGGTGCAGAAGGTGAACCCGTTATGCACGCTGTCCACAGTCTCTTTCAGCCACTGCATATCTTCCAGCGTGGAGACAATGCGCGGCAGGCCGAGGATTGGGCGCGGAGGATCGTCCGGATGCACCGCCAGCACGATGCCGGACGCTTCCGCCACCGGCACGATGGCCTGCAGAAACGCCGCCATATGTCTACGCAGACCGGCTTTATCAATGCCGTCGTACTGCGAAAGCTGCGCCTGGAACTGCTCCAGCGTGTAGCCTTCTTCCGCGCCGGGCAGCCCGGCAATAATGTTGCGGGTCAGGGTCTCGATGGCGTCCGGCGTCATGGCATTGAAGTAGTCAGCGGCGGCTTTTTGCTCCTGCGCGTCGTAATCCTGGCTGGCGTTCGGCCGCTGTAAAATATGCAGTTCGAAGGCGGCAAAGGCGATATGGTCGAAGCGCAGCGCTTTGGCGCCATCCGGCAGGGTCCAGGCCAGATCGGTACGCGTCCAGTCGAGGACCGGCATAAAGTTGTAGCAGACGGTATCAATGCCGCAGCGACCAAGATTGCGGATCGACTGCTGATAGTTGGCGATGTAATGCTGATAATCACCACGCTGGGTTTTGATCGACTCATGGATGGGTATGCTTTCCACCACCGACCACACCAGCCCTTTTTCAGCCAGCAGTGCCTGGCGAGCCTGAATCTCTTCTACCGGCCAGACCTCGCCATTCGGAATGTGATGCAGGGCGGTGACGATGCCGGTTGCTCCCGCCTGGCGGGCATCGTCCAGCGAAACGGGATCGTTTGGGCCATACCAGCGCCATGTGTGTTCCATGCAGAGCTCCTTAAATACGCAGGAAAAAACCGGTTCCGGCCCAGTGGTCAGGCCGCTGGACCAAGGATAAAACGCAACGGCGGTGGAGTGCCGTGATCCGGATCGCAGGTTTGGCCGTCGGCCACGGTCAAAAAGCCCGATGGCTTATGCTAAGCTGCCTGCCAGATGGCCCGGCAGGAGCGCGGATAATGGAATTACCTACCTTAAAACCTGAACGACTTTACCGGCAGATTTCCTCGCTGCTGATTGGCTGCATCCGCAAAGGGCAATTTGCGCCGGGTGCGATGCTGCCGCCAGAGCGTGAGCTGGCAAAGCAGCTGGGCGTCAGCCGCTCATCGATCCGCGAAGCGTTAATTGCGCTGGAAATTACCGGCTGGGTGGAAATCCGGACCGGCAATGGCGTATTTGTCAGCAGCCTGCTGCCAAAAACCGATGCGCCGCTGGTGGAGGATGAATTCAGCCTGAAAGCGCTGATTAACGCCCGGTTGCTGTACGAAGGCATGACCGCCGAGCTGGCGGCGCGCAATGGCACGGATGACCAGCGCGCCGAGCTGAAGGAAGTGACTCAGGACCTGATCCAGCTGCACGTCAATGACGAGAAGTTCCTGCATGAAGACAAGCGCTTTCATCTGCTGATCGCCGCGATGACCGGCAACGAAGTGTTGGCCGAGATGATGGAATACCTGTGGAATAAGCGCAAAAGCAGCCGTTTTCTGCGGCTGGAGAGTCACTACGCTGAAAGCGACTTCCCGCGCGAGATGAATCAGGATCACGCCAATATCAGCCAGGCGATCGTTGAACGCGATCCTGAGCGAGCCAGAGCGTGCATGGAGCGGCATATCCAGCACGTCTACGATCGGCTTTTTAGCGGACAGTAATCAGGTGGGTGGCGGGTTCAGCCGCCACCGTTGAGGCCGGAACGCCGCTTATTCGCTCGCCGACTTTCTTCGGGTCAGCGCCTTTTTCTCTTTCGGTCTGCCATTCCCCAGCAGGATCGCCAGCTTGTTGCCGCCCGGCGTGGTTTCCATCAGGATTTTACACACGCTGGTCAGCGGCACGGAAAGCAGCATACCCACCGGCCCCAGCAGCCAGCCCCAGAAAATCAACGACAGAAACACCACCAGGCTGGAGAGTCCCAGCCCTTTGCCCATCACGCGCGGCTCCAGCATATTGCCAAATACCATATGAATCACGGTGAACAGCACCGCGACCATCGCGGCATCAAACACCGTATTCAGCAGCAGTGCCTGGATTAGCGGCGGAATGCCGGCAATGATTGGGCCGATATTGGGAATAAAGTTCAGCACAAAGGCGACGACGCCCCACAGCAGTGAAAACTTCACCCCCAGCAGAAACAGCGACAGCCAGACGGCGGCCCCGGTAATCAGACTGATCAGCGTTTTCAGCGCCAGATAATGGGTGACGCCTTTCAGCGCCTTATGCAAACCGGCAATGCGGATTTTCGGGTTCACCAGCGCGAAACGAAGCTTGTAGGGCAGGTGATGCACCTCAAACAGCATAAACACCACGGTCATCAGCAGCAGCACCACATTGGTCATCGCCCCAGAGAACTGGCTCAGTACCGTGGTGGCGACGTTCATCAACGAATTCGGATCCAGCCGCTCGGCCATACGTTCGGTGGAGAGGTTGATATGGAAGGTGGCGGCAAAGTGCTGCACGATCCCCAGCTTATGCTCCATCTGCGCGCGGATTTGCGGGTAGATGTCGCTGAATTCATTGACCGATCCGGCCACCATCGCCACCAGCAGGCCAATAACAATCAGCACGCCCAGCATCACCAGGCTGATGGCCAGGCCCCGCCTGACGCCTTTGCGCATCAAATAGGTGACCAGCGGGTTCAACACAATGGCCAGAAACAGCGCCATTAAAAACGGCACCAGAATCTCTGATGCCGCTTTGATACCCGCCAAAATCACAATCAGCGTGGCCATTTTCAACAGCATATTCTGCCCGATCTTTTCCTGCTGCAGTTCGCTCATTCCCTCTCCAGTTCAACCTCAGATGCGTAAGTTTAACGCCTCTGAACAGTGCCAGGATGCTTTTAGGAAAGATCGGAGGCTTTTCCCTGTTTTTGCAGCAGCGCCAGCGCCGCCAGCATCAGCAGCAAACTCACCGTCATCGCAATACTGGCCATCGCCATTCCCTGACCGACCGAGCCCTGTTCAAACTGCCGCCAGATAAACACCGCCACCGTTTGCGTACCGGCGGGTGCCAGCAGCAGCGAGGTCACCAGCTCGCGGGAGGCGATAGCAAATACCATCAGCATCGCCGCCAGCAGGCTGGGAAACACCAGCGGCAGAATAATATGGCGTAGCGCCTGCAGCGAGCTGGCCCCGTGCACGCGGGCGGCGGGTTCCAGATTGCCGCCAATCTGTTTCAGCGCGCTGCCGACATAGCGCACCGGCCACGGCAGCAGAATGCAGCAGTACGACAGCAGTAAGATCGTCCAGCTGTTGTAAGGCGAAACCGGCCAGAACGATCGGTTCCACAGCAGGATTAACCCCACGCCGACCACCACGCCTGGGATGGCGGCAGGCAGCAACGACAGGGCATCGATTATTTTCGCGCCACGCATTTTGCCTTCCACCACCAGCCAGGCCGCCAGAAAACCCAGCACGCCGGTAATGGCAGCGGCACCCAGCGCCAGGGCCACGCTGGTGGAAAGGGCCGATAACGCTTCGCTTTGCTGCGCGAACAGCGCGACAAAATGGCGATCGGTGAGGTTAGCCAGGTGCAGCCCGCCGGACAGCGTCGACATCAGCGCGGTGAGGTAAAGCGAGCAGAGCGGCATCGCCACCACCACCACTGAAACCAGGGTAAACAGCGCCATCACCGGGATTTTCCACACACCCAGCAGAACCGGGCTGCTCTGCGCCGGTTTGCCGGTAATGCTGGTCACTTCTTTATTGCCGGTCAGCTGCTTTTGCAGCGCAAAGGCCGCAAGGGCAATCAGCACCAGCATCACGGAAAGCAACGAGGCACCGGGCAGGTCGATCGGCCAGTCCGCCAGCCGCTGTTCAATGCCGACGGTCAGCATCACCACACCCGCACGCGGGCCAAGTGCCGCCGGTACGCCGAACTCCTCAATCGCCAGGGTGAAGGCCAGCAGCACACCCGCCGCCAGCGCGGGCAGCGCCATTGGCAGTGAAACGTGCCAGAACGCCCGCCAGGCGGAAGCGCCATGCACCCGGGCCACCGTGGCCAGCCGCTGACCGCTCGCCAGCATGCTGCGCGACACGGCAAAGTACACCACCGGGAAAATGTTCAGCGTCATGATCAGCATGATGCCGGTCTGGCTGAACAGCAGAGTGTTGAGGTTCGGCCCGCCCAGCTGCATCAGGTAGCCATTTTGTTGCAGCGCCAGCATCCAGCTGAGCGCGGCGATATAGGGCGGGGTCAGGAACGGGATCAGCATCAGCACATCCCAAACGCGGGCCAGCGGCAGATGAAACAGGCCGCGCAGGGTGCCCAACGGGATCCCCAGCAGCGCGCTGAACAGCGCCACGCCAACGCCGGTTTTCAGCGTGCCCACCAGCAGCGTCGGCAGTTCTGGATCCCTTAGCAGCGCCGGGATAGTCGAAAACGCCCCGGCCAGCGATCCTTCGCTTAGCGCCGGGAACAGCGCCTGCAGCAGAATAAACAGCAGCGGCAGCGCCACCAATACCATCAAAAGTGCCACGGTCAGCAGGGGCATCAGGCGCAGTTTCACAGGCAGAATTCCAGGGCGTCGCGTCGCGTTATGGTGCTGCAAATAATTTACCAAAGCGCTGAAGAACCGCCGCGCGGTCACTCTTTACCTCGCTCTGCGCAGGCAGGATTTTCAGATCGCTGAGCAGCGGGCGTTTCGCGCCAATATCCGATCGCGCCGGCATCAACCATGCTGCAGCCACTAACCCCTGGCCTTCCGGTGACAGCACATAATCGATAAAGGCTTTGGCGTCGGCGGCGTGCTGCGTCGACTTAAGGATCATCATCGGGCGCGGGGCCACCACGGTGCCGCTTTCCGGGAAGATCACTTTGATCGCTTCGCCATCCTGAATGCTGCCGTACGAGACATAATCCACCGCGCCGAAGACGGCGGCTTTCGCACCCTGTAACACCGGCGTCAGCGCCTGCGCATTCGGGCCGCTGATCACCATGCCGTTGGCTTTCAGCTTATCGAACAGCTGCCAGGCACCGTCACCCATGCCGTTTTGCAGGCCGATTAACAGGTCCAGCGAGGCGCCAGACATCGACGGATCGGGGGTGGTCACCTTGTCCTTAAACGCAGGCGTGGTGAGGTCGGCCCACTCTTTCGGCTCCGGGGTGCCGCTTTTGGTGTTCCAGACGATGCCCAGTGCGGAAATACCCTGTGCCACATAGGCATCGCTCTTCAGCGCATCCGGCACCTTAGCCGCGTTGGCGCTCTGATACGGCAGCAGCCAGCCGCGATGCTGCAAATCTTCTGCCGTATCCCAGGAGGCGGAAATCAGCACGTCGGCCAGCGGATTGGCCTGTTCGGCTTCCAGACGGGCCATCACCTTGCCGGTGGTGGCCTGGAAAATATTCACTTTCACGCCGGTTTGCTTCTCGTAACCGGCGGCCAGTTTTTTGGCCAGCGAACCCGGTCCGGCGGTATACACCGTCAGCGCACTGGCGTCATTTATCATCATGGCGGAGGTGAAGATCATCGCGACGATGGCTCCTGTTTTTTTAGTCAAAATGGATTTCATGCTAATTCCCCAGAGAATGGCGTGACGGCCTGGATGGACGTCACCGAACCGTGTGACAGGTGAACAATGCGGCTGGCGAGCAGTTCGGCCTCGTTACGATCGTGGGTGACATACACTGCGGTGGTGCCGAGCTGGCTTAGCAGGCTGCTCATTTCACGGCATAAGGATTCACGCAGATCGCGGTCGAGGTTAGACAGCGGCTCATCAAACAACAGGATGCCGGGCTCGGCAATGATGGCGCGCGCCAGCGCCACGCGTTGTTGCTGGCCGCCTGACAGATCGGCAGGCCGGCGCAGGGCGAAGTTGGCCAGGCCAACGCGCTCAAGGGCAATCATGGTTTTCTTCAGCCGTTCGGCGGTCGCTACCTTGCGCATCAACAACGGGAAGCCGACGTTCTGCGCCACCGTCATATGCGGCCACAGCGCGTAGTCCTGAAACACCATGCCGATATCACGCTGTTCCGGGGGAAGCGCACTTCGCGGGCTGGCAATCAGCCGGTCACCAAAGTGGATTTCGCCCTGCTGCGGTTGCAAGAGACCGGCCAGCAGTTTCAGCAGCGTGCTTTTGCCACAGCCGGACGGGCCCAGCAGCGCCACGGTGGTGCCGGCTTCAACCGTCAGGTCGAGCTGTTGCAGGACGCGCTGATCGCCAAAGGCATATTGAATGCCCTTTAGCGCAATGCGGATCGGAGTGCGCGTCATAAGGCGGCCTCGGTAATGAACAGGCATAGCCCACAGACCGTCAGCGGTGACCGACGGTTCGCGCTCTCCTGGGGGAAAATCAGGGGAGCTGACATATTTTTTATCCTCTTTGGGACTTCATTAAGGCGGCAGTATAGGAGCGCTATGTGACGGATTTATGGCGGCAATTGTGACCATCATGTAAACGGGGGATGACAGGCAGGGGGGAAATCAAGGTATAGTGAACCCTCGTGTTGTTGTTAACAGAGTCCCGATCCCCATGCCTGATCAACCCGCGCTGGAGCCTGCTCAAAGCGGTTTACGCTTGAATCTGCGCATCATTTCCGTGGTGATTTTCAATTTTGCCAGCTACCTGACCATTGGCTTGCCGCTGGCGGTCCTGCCGGGCTACGTCCATGACGTGATGGGCTACAGCGCTTTCTGGGCGGGCCTGGTGGTCAGCCTGCAATACTTCGCCACCCTGCTCAGTCGTCCCCATGCCGGCCGCTATGCCGATCTGTGGGGGCCAAAAAAGGTGGTGGTGTTTGGCCTGTGCGGCGCGCTGCTGAGTGGCATCTGCTATGCGCTGGCGGCGGTGGAAAGCGCGCTGCCGGTGTTAAGCCTGGTGATGCTCTGCCTGGGGCGGGTGATCTTAGGCGTCGGGCAAAGCTTCGCCGGCACCGGCTCCACGCTGTGGGGCGTGGGCGTGGTGGGTTCGTTGCATATTGGTCGGGTTATTTCGTGGAACGGGATTTTCACCTACGGTGCCATGGCGATTGGCGCACCGCTCGGCGTGGGCATTTATCAGTGGGGCGGCCTGCTGCTGCTGGCGGGGATCATTATCGCAATCGCACTGATCGCCATTCTGTTTGCGCTTCCCAGACCGAACGTCACCAGCAGCAAAGGCAAGCCGCTGCCGTTCCGCGCCGTGCTGGGCAAAATCTGGGGATATGGCGTGATCCTGGCGATGGGCTCCGCCGGGTTTGGGGTCATCGCCACCTTTATCACCCTGTTTTATCAGGATAAGGGATGGGATGGCGCTGCCTGGGCGCTGACCCTGTTCAGCGGGGCATTTGTCGGTACGCGTCTGCTGTTTCCTAATGCCATTAACCGCCATGGCGGGCTGGCCGTCGCGCTGGTTTGCTTTGCGGTGGAAGCCGTGGGGCTGTTTCTGGTGTGGGGATCGGTCGACCCGTGGATGGCAAAGCTGGGCGCATTCTTCACCGGTGCCGGTTTCTCGCTGGTGTTCCCGGCCGTTGGCGTGGTGGCGGTGAAAGCCGTTCCGCCCCAAAATCAGGGCAGCGCGCTGGCCGCCTATACCACCTTTATGGATCTGTCGTTGGGCATTACCGGGCCGCTGGCCGGGTTTGCCATGAGCTATCTCGGCGTGCCGGTGATCTACCTGATCAGCGCGTTGCTGGTTTGCGTGGCCATGCTGCTGACGGTCAGACTGAAGCGGATGCTGAAGGGGCAAAAAGAGGCGCTGGTCGAGATGTCCTGAGCCCGGCTGGACGCCAGCGGGCACGCGGGTAACAGCAAAAAAATAGCGGCAGTTCGACAGCTGCCGCCAAAGTGACACAGATAAGGGTGGGGGCGTTTACCCCCGGAATTAATCCTGCAAGATTGCGATACTACGACGGATTTCACGCTCAATATCCGCCGCTTTCCAGCTGTCCATCACCGAGGAGAACGGCTCGAAAGCATAAATTCCCCGGTAGCCCAACTGCTCAAGACGCTGCACCTGAGCGGCAGTTTTCAGCACATCCCCTTCGGTCAGCATAATGCGCTCTTCATCGGTCAGTTCGCTGGTCGGGCGGCCATCTTCCACCCCAGACAGATGCACCAGGCCAATCGCGTTGATATCCACCCCGCTGGCAAACTCTTCTTCTGCCTTCTCATAAAGGAAATGGTGGAAGGTATCCAGCACCAAGCGGAACGGCACGTTGGCATCCCGGATCAACGCCTGCGCCTTTTGCGCCGAGCGCAGCGAACTCACCGGGAAGCCCAGCGGCTCAACCAGCCCTTCAATGCCATACTGAGCAAACAGCGGACCGAGTTTTTGCAGCGCCTCAAGCGTCTGCTGCTCGGAAACCGGCGTACCGTCGTTCAGCGGGCACAGCACCAGCGCTTTTGCGCCAACGCCCTGAGCATCTTTCAGTAAGCCTTCCGCTTTCGCCATCAACGCATCGTCAGCCTGGTTGAACGGGTAGACCGCATTGATGGTGACAATTTCCAGATCGTAACGCTGCGCCAGCGCTTTCACTTCGGCATGGCTCAGATTGTCGGTGACGCTCCCGCCACGCATATCGTTACGCAGTTCGACTTTATGCAGCCCAAGCTTATTCACCAGTTGGAAAAACTGTTCGATGCTGAGGCCGGGGGCAATCTTACGGTTAATACAGAAACGGGTAGGGTCAATCGCCATGGTACTGCTCCTGCAAGCAAGGTAGAGAGGATCAGAAGAGGCCCTTTTTTGTGCAGAAGGAGGATGGCCTCAGGTTATGGCCTATAAAAGAACATTTATTTCATGTTTGGTGAATTATGAAATTTAAATTTTTGGATCGCTCTCGCAAAATTTCGTTTTTTTCGACGTAAAGCCGCAACGAAAGGGAGGAAATGTGAGCCCTGTCGCAGGCGTAAATAGCAATTAATTGTCTGACGCTGACATGCCCATGAGCCGCGCCATTGTTAAGTTTCCGCTGGATTTCACTGACGGGCGGTAGCAATCGGCTCTGGCAACCGCTCAGCGGGTAAAAATGCGATCCAGGCCGCTAAAAATGAATTTTCTAAAGTGAAATATTTGAAAAATTTATTCCAATATAATACTGTCCATGCACGCATTCGGGATTTGTCCGGTCAGGTTGCCAGCGGCTAAACGCGGCAGCCCGCAGGGAATACTCACATCAAAGAGGCCAGAACATGACTATCGTAGGCAATTTTATTGGCGGAAAAACGTCTCAGAGCGCCAGCAATGAAACCATCCCAATTTACGATCCGGCTACCGGCAAACCGGTGCGCGAACTGACGCAAAGCACCGCCGATGAGGTGACTCACGCCATTGAAGTGGCGCATAACGCCTTTGAAGACTGGTCACGCACCTCGCCTCTGCGCCGTGCGCGCGTGATGTTTAACTTTAAAGCCCTGATGGAACAACACCGCGAAGAGCTGGCTGAGCTGATCGTCAGCGAACACGGTAAAGTCTGGTCAGATGCGCTGGGTGAACTGACGCGCGGTCTGGAAGTGGTCGAATTTGCCTGCGGTATCCCGCATCTGATTAAGGGCGAGAACTCTGCCGACGTGGCAACCGGCGTGGACAGCTACTCGCTGATGCAGCCGCTGGGCGTGGTGGCCGGGATTACCCCGTTCAACTTCCCGGCGATGGTGCCACTGTGGATGTTCCCCATCGCGCTGGCCTGCGGCAATACCTTCGTCCTCAAGCCACCGGCGCTGGATCCTTCTGCATCGGTGCGTATGGCAGAACTGCTGACCGAAGCCGGCCTGCCGGATGGCGTCTTTAACGTGGTCCACTGCTCGAATGAAGATGCTGAGCAGCTGTATAAAGATCCGCGCGTGCAGGCGGTGAGCTTCGTCGGTTCTTCCGGCGTGGCAGAACATATCTATAAAACCGCCAGTGCCCATGGCAAGCGTGTGCAGGCGTTTGGTGCGGCTAAAAACCACGCCATCGTGATGCCGGATGCCGACCTGGAAGCAACCGTAAATGCCATCATGGGCGGTGCTTTTGGTTCAGCGGGCGAACGCTGCATGGCGCTGCCGGTTGTGGTGGCGGTAGGTGATGACACCGCAGACAAACTGATTGCTGCGCTGACGCCGCTGGTGAAAGCCCTGCGCGTGGGCCCGGGCATTCACAAAGGCAGTGAAGAGAATGAGATGGGGCCGGTGGTTTCCGCTGCGCACCAGAAGAAAGTGCTGGGCTACATCGATAAAGGTGAGCAGGAAGGCGCGAAGCTGGTGGTCGACGGCCGCAACTTCCAGGTGGAAGGCTACAACGAAGGTTACTACGTGGGCGGTACGCTGTTCGACAACGTGACTTCCGATATGGTGATCTGGCGTGAAGAGATCTTCGGACCGGTGCTGAGCATCATGCGTGCGCCGGATTACGCCAGCGCGTTGAAGCTGGTTAACAGCCACGAGTTTGGTAACGGTAGCGCCATCTTCACCAGCAATGGCCACACCGGCCGTGACTTTGTGCGTGAAGTGCAGGCCGGTATGGTCGGCGTGAACGTGCCGGTGCCGGTACCGATGGCCTTCCACAGCTTTGGTGGCTGGAAGCGTTCGGTGTTTGGCGCGCTGAACGTGCATGGGCCAGACGGCGTGCGCTTCTACACCCGAATGAAAACGGCGACCGTGCGTTGGCCGAGCGGTCAGAAAACCGTTTCAGAGTTCAGCATGCCAACGCTGGGATAATTCATACATTCCAAAACCTCTGGCGCGGCTGCAAGGCGCCAGAGGAGAGTGAAGGAGAACTGAATGTCATTGTTGTCCAAAGTACAAAAACCGGATGCGCAAGGGCGCATTCAGCACGTGACGCCGGAGAGCGTGGGCTGGCGTTACGTTGGCTTTGATGCTTATCAGCTGAAAAAGGGGCAGACCCTGCAGCTGGAGAGTGGCGATAAAGAGCTGTGCCTGGTGCTGGTTGCCGGACTGGCGTCGGTGAAGACGCTGCACGCTGAATTCCCCGGCATCGGTAAGCGGATGTCGCCGTTTGAACGCACGCCGCCTTACTCGGTGTATGTGCCGAACAACGACAAAGTGGAAGTCTATGCGGATTCCGACCTTGAGCTGGCGGTCTGTAATGCGCCGGGCAAGGGCGCACTACCGGCCAGACTGATTTCGCCGGCGGATGTCGGCGTGGAGCAGCGTGGCAAGGGGCGTAACAAGCGTCTGGTTCACAATATTCTGCCTGATGATAAGCCTGCGGACAGCCTGCTGGTGGTGGAAGTGTATACCAACGAAGGTGACACCAGCTCCTATCCGAGCCACAAGCACGATCAGGAAAACTCAGAAAACGAAACCTATCTGGAAGAGACCTATTACCATCGGTTTAACCCGGAGCAGGGCTTTGCTATGCAGCGCGTCTATACCGACGATCGCTCGCTGGATGAGTGCATGGCGGCCTATAACCGCGATGTGGTCACGGTGCCGCGCGGGTATCACCCGGTCGCCACCATTGCCGGTTACGACAATTACTATCTGAACGTGATGGCCGGGCCGGTTCGACTGTGGAAATTTACCTGGGAGAAGGATCACGCCTGGGTGAACAGCGATGCGTATCCGGTCGAAAAGTAGAACGGGATGCGACAAAAAAACGGGTGGAATTTTCCACCCGTTTTTTTATGCCTTATCGGCGTTGTTCAGCGCCAGCGAAACGGCCAGCGTCTGGGCCAGGCATAGCGATGCCACCTGCGAACGGAAGCCATCAACCTGCGCTTCACGCACCACAAAACAGACGTCGCTGAAGGCGGCCAGCGGGCTGACCTGGCTGTCGGTGATCGCAATCAGATGCGCCCCACGTTTGGCCCCTAACTCAACCAGTTCCACCGCTTCACGCGCATACGGCGAATAGCTGATGGCAATCACCACATCCTTCGGATTCACCATGCTGAGCTGCTCGGTAAACATCCCGCCCAGGCCGTCAATCAGGAAGGCACGGCGTTCCAGATGGCGCAGCGCATAGGTCAGATAGGACGCCACGCTGAACGAACGGCGCAGGCCAATCACGTAGATGTTCTCTGCCTGATGCAGCATCTCAACTGCTTTATCCAACTGCTCGGGATTGGTCTGCATCGCCAGCTGTTGCAGCGCCTGTGAATTCACCATGGTGAACACATTAAGGATTTCAGCCGGGTTCTCGGGTGGAGCAGCCGTTTCATCGGTCGAGGTCTGGCGGAACAGCCGCGCGCGCTCGGTGTAGTTCACCGTCTCTTCCATCAGGTGCTGACGGAAAACCTGTTTCATTTCATTGAAGCCGCTAAAGCCAAAGGCATTCGAGAAGCGGATCAGGGTAGAAGGCGGTACGTCGGCCTGTTGGGCAATCGAGGCCACGGTGTCAAAGGCAATGCTGTTGCTGTTGTCCAGAATATAACGAGCCACCTGTTTCAGGCGCTTACTCAGGGTGTCGTAGCGACGGCGGATGTCGTCCTGCAACAGGGAAAGCTGCGTTGGGTTGTTGGTCATTACTTCGGCTCGCTAAATAAAATAAGTCGTTTGTTCTGTCCGATATTCTACCAGATGAACAAAAAATTTCACTTTCTAACGGATTTCAGGGGATCTATTTCATCGGGATATGAATGGAATCACAGATTCTGGCTGAAAAGAGAGCAGAAGGAAGGGGGAATTCGTTCGCGAAGAGAAATAAGCGGAGTGAAAAGGGCGGGATGTGAAGGTTGAAAGGGCAGAACAGGAAGGTAAAAGGGCAGGAACCGGTGACTGTTCAGCGGCCGCTGGCATAGCCAACCGCCGATCCTGTCGCGTTCCTGCCCAGGTTAACGGATTACTTCGCTGGCCGCACTTCGCGCCAGTAATTGATCAACTGATGGTAGTTGCTTTTCACCTGTGCGATCAGCGCCTCATCATCCAGCTCGCCTTGCAGCCACTGGCGTGAAGGCTGGCCGAATATGGTGCGGCCGACGGCAAACCCTTTCACCCACGGGGCTTTTGCGGCGTCAGCGAAACCGGCTTTCAGCTTCTCTTCCGGCGCATCGAGGCCGAGGATCAGAATGCCGCGACAGTTCGGGTCTTCCCGCTCAATCAGGCCACTGATTGCCTGCCAGCTTTCCAGTTTCAGCGGCGGCAGTTTCCACCAGTCCGGCTGAATCCCCATCGAGTAGAAGTGGGTCAGGATATCGAGGTAGTAAGACTCTTTCTTGTCCGGATTGCCCTCCGGCAGGATCACTTCCAGCAGCAGTTCGTGGCCGGTTTTGTTACAGCCGTTCCACACGTCCATCACCAGCTCATCCTGCTCTTTACGCAGTTCGGCGCTGTCATGCGGATGGTAGAACACCAGGCATTTCACCACGTGTTCCTGCGGCCAGTCGACCAGCTGGGAACCGATGTTGCCGTGCTCAAGGCGCAGCGGACGGGAGCTGGGTAACTCAATCGGGCGACCAATCCACCAGCCTTTACCGGTGATGGCGTTCAGCGCCGGCTGTCCGAAGGTGGTGTCAGCGAGGATGCCGCTGCGGCCATCCAGCCCGGCTTCACCGGCGGCTTCTTCTGCCGCACGCAGCAGCAACAGCTTCAGTTCAGGCAGGCGTGACGTGTCGACGCCCGCTTCATCAGCCATATCCACCAGCTGTTTACGGTGGTCGAAGGCAAAGACACACAGCTCTGGCCACTGTTGCTTGCGGGTGGTGACGCGGTGCAGGTGATTCAGGCGGCTGTCGAGGTCAGGACGCTTGACGTCCTTATCGCGGCTGAGGAAATCATCCAGTTCAGCTTTGGTTGGCATCGCTGGCGCGCAGCCATGGCGTGACACCACCAGGGCGCCGCAGGCATTGGCATAGCGACAGGCCTGCTCCCAGCTTTCATCATTCAACCAGCCGCGCAGCAGGCCAGACATAAAGGCATCGCCTGCGCCCAGCACGTTCAATACTTCCACGCGCACGCCGCTTTGTAATTTGGTTTGTTCCCAGCTGTCCGGGATCTCGCCTTCCAGCACCACGCAGCCCATCGGACCACGTTTGCAGACCAGCGTGGCTTTCGTCGCCTGACGAACGTTTTTCAGCGCGGTCAGGGTATCGGTGCTGCCGCCGGCAATATGAAACTCTTCTTCCGTTCCGACCACCAGATCGAAATAGTGCAGCACTTCCTGCAGCTGTTGCGTGACGTGCTCAGATTCCACAAAGCGCGTTTCACCGTCGCCGAGCGAGGTCAGTCCCCACAGCACCGGACGGTAATCAATATCCAGCGCGGTGCGTAAGCCGTTCTGACGGGCAATTTCCAGCGCCTTTAATACCGCCGCACGGGTTTGAGGATGCGAAAGGTGCGTGCCGGTGACCGCCACCGCACGGGAAGAGGTGATGTACTCTTCACTGATATCTTCCGGGATCAGCCCCATATCGGCGCAGTTATCGCGGTAGAACACCAGCGGGAAGGTGTCCTGATCCTTAATGCCGAGGATCACCAGGCCAGTCAGCCGGGTTTTGTCGGTGATCAGGCATTCGGTATCGGCACCCACGCGCTGCAGCTCTTCGCGCAGAAAACGGCCCATATGTTCATCGCCCACGCGGGCCAGCATGCCGGACTTCAGCCCCTGGATCGCCGTGCCGTACGCCACGTTACCCGACGAACCGCCGAGATATTTCGAAAACGTACTCATATCTTCAAGGCGGGCGCCAATTTGCTGGCCATAGAGGTCAACGGCAATGCGCCCGATACAAATCACATCAAGCCGTTTCTGTTGTGTACTCATACCTGTTGTTTCCTTCTCTGATAAGCCGACTCAGCTGCGCTTTTCCAGCGGACTCGCCTGAACGTAACGTCCGGACGCCCGGATTCAATATGGAAATGAGTATGGAGAATAAAAATTTCAACTTCAACACAAAATGAAATTAATACCCCAAAAGTGTGAGGTGGATAAAACTCTGGGGATCGTCGTTGCGGGGGGGCAAAAGCGGCGGCGGGTGGTGGCGATCCAGGCGGTGTGAGCCTGCTCGCAAACTGCAAAAGCCGTTCGGGCAAAGCCCTTGAAGTGAAACGAAATTTTCTTTACTGCTCAGATATCCTCTTTATTGTTCCAAATCTGACCGCGCGATCACCCCGCGCAGAGTCGTTTCATCGCATAATTTGATCTCTCTCGCAAAATGAAATGTTTCTTCTGTAATTCTGTTTAGTGAAAAAAATATTTGTTTATAATCGCCTCACGTTTCACTTTTTCAGCCTCACCGTTAAGGAAGAGCACATGGGTAAGAGTAGATTAACCACAGCACAGGCTCTGGTCAGATTCCTGGACAACCAGTATCTGTCGGTAGATGGCGTTGAAACCAAGTTCGTTAAAGGGATTTTTGCCATCTTCGGTCACGGCAACGTGCTGGGCCTCGGTCAGGCACTGGAGCAGGACAGCGGCGACCTGGTGGTTATGCAGGGTCGTAACGAACAGGGTATGGCGCACGCGGCCATCGGCTTCGCCAAACAGAAACTGCGCCGTGAAATCATCGCCTGTACCTCTTCTGTTGGACCGGGTGCGGCCAATATGATCACCGCTGCGGGCACCGCATCGGCTAACCGAATTCCTCTCTTACTGTTGCCCGGCGATGTGTTTGCTACCCGCCAGCCGGACCCGGTTCTGCAGCAGATTGAACAGAGTCATGACCTCAGCATCAGCACCAATGATGCCTTCCGCGCGGTCAGCAAATACTGGGACCGCGTCAGCCGCCCGGAGCAGCTGATGACCGCCTGTATCAATGCCATGCGCGTGCTGACCGACCCGGCTGAAACCGGCGCGGTAACGATTTCTCTGCCGCAGGACGTGCAGGGCGAAGCCTATGACTACCCGGATTATTTCTTCCAGAAGCGCGTACATCTGCTGGATCGCCGCCTGCCAACCGAAGCCCAGCTGGCAGCCGCACTGAAGATGATCGCCGGTAAGCGTAAGCCAATTATCGTCTGCGGTGGCGGGGTGAAATACTCCGAAGCCGGTGAGGCGCTGCGCCAGTTCGCCGAGCGCCATCAGATCCCCTTCGCGGAAACCCAGGCCGGTAAAGGCACCATTGTTTCTGACCATCCGCTGAACGTCGGCGGCGTGGGCGAAACCGGCTGTCTGGCGGCTAACCTGCTGGCGAAAGAGGCGGATCTGGTGATCGGCGTCGGTACCCGTTACACCGACTTTACTACCGCCTCGAAATGGATTTTCCACAATCCGGACGTCAGCTACATCAACATTAACGTCAGCAATTTTGACGCCTACAAGCTCGATGCCGTGCAGGTAGTGGCCGATGCGCGTGAAGCGCTGACCGCACTGGATGAGCGTCTGGCTGCACAGGGCTTCACCAGCTGCTGGGGCGAGAAAATCGGCCAGGCGCAGAGCAAATTGCTGAAAGAAACGCAGCGTGTTTATCAGTCGGTTTACAGCAACGACGGCTTTGTGCCGGAAATTGATGACCATATGGATCGTGAAGCGGTCTATGCCGAGTTCAACCGTCTGACCGATTCCTTCCTCACCCAAAGCAGCGTGCTGGGGACACTGAATGAGCATCTCCCAAAGGATTCGGTGATCGTCGCCGCTGCGGGTAGCCTGCCGGGCGATCTCCAGCGCGTCTGGCGCACCAAAGATTACAACAGCTACCACGTGGAGTACGGCTACTCGTGCATGGGGTATGAAGTCAGTGCCTCGCTGGGCGTCAAGCTGGCCGAGCCGCACCGTGAGGTCTACACCATGGTCGGTGATGGCTCCTTTATGATGCTGCACTCCGAGCTGGTGACCTCCATTCAGGAAGGGGCCAAAATCAACGTCCTGCTGTTCGACAACATGACCAACGGCTGCATCAACAACCTGCAGATGGAACACGGGATGGACAGCTTCACCACCGAGTTCCGCTTCCGTAATGCGGAAGGCGGCAAGCTGAATGGCGGCTTTGTGCCGGTAGACTTCGCGGCGATTGCCGGCGGCTACGGCTGCAAAACCTATCGCGTCACCACCCTCGACCAGCTGAAGCACGCGCTGGAAGACGCCCGCAAGCAGACCGTTTCCACGCTGATTGATATCAAAGTGCTGCCGAAAACCATGGTGCACAAATACTTCAGCTGGTGGCGCGTTGGCGGGGCGCAGGTTTCCGAATCTGAACGGGTCGATGCGGTCGCCAAAATGCTCAACGAACATATCGACCAGGCACGCGAATACTGATTCATTTTGCTTACTCTGAATTCAGTGCGGACATCTTCACTGGCTGCAAATAACGGTCAGGTTGATGCCCGCGCTCTCCCCTACATATAAAGGATATTTTATGACTCTGAAACTTGGCGTAATCGGCACCGGTGCTATTGGTCAGGAACATATTCGTCGCTGTAGCAAAGTGCTGCAGGGCGCCAAAGTGGTTGCCGTCTCGGATATCAACATCGACGGCGCGAAAGGCATTGTCAGCCGTTTAGGTCTGGACGCGGAAGTGTATGCCAACGGCCACGATGTGATCGCCTCTTCGGAAGTGGATGCGATCATTGTGACGTCCTGGGACCCAACGCATGAAGAGTTCACCCTGGCGGCAGTTGCTGCGGGTAAACCGGTGTTCTGCGAAAAGCCGCTGGCGCTGAGTGCTGAAGGTTGCCGCCGTATCGTGGATGCGGAAATCGCCCACGGCAAACGTCTGGTGCAGGTTGGCTTTATGCGTCCTTACGATGCCGGCTACCGCGCGTTGAAGAAAGTGATCACCGACGGTGATATTGGCGAGCCGCTGATGCTGCACTGTGCGCACCGTAACCCGACCGTACCGGAAAGCTACACCACCGATATGGCGATCACCAACACGCTGATCCACGAGCTGGACGTGCTGCGCTGGCTGACCGAAGACGACTACAAATCTGTGCAGGTGGTCTTCCCGCGCTCGACCAAAAACACCCACGCAAAACTGCGCGATCCGCAGATTGTGCTGTTTGAAACCCATAAGGGCACCCGCATTGACGTGGAGATTTACGTCAACTGCGCTTACGGCTACGACATCCAGTGTGAAGTGGTCGGTGAAACCGGCATTGCCAAATTGCCAGAGCCGTCTTCTGTTCAGCTGCGCAAAGACGCCAAGCTGTCGAACACCATTCTGACCGACTGGAAAGACCGCTTTATTGATGCCTACGACGTTGAGCTGCAGGCCTTTATCAACGATGCCACCGCCGGAACCTTGCAGGGCCCGTCAGCATGGGACGGCTATGCCGCTTCCGTTGCCGCCGATGCCTGTTTGAAAGCGCAGGAAAGCGGCGCTATTGAGCCGGTTGAGCTGCCAGCACGTCCAGCCTTCTACAACAAGTAGCTTCAGGGAGATCGCAATGAAAATCGCCTTTGACGTAGACGTCATCAGAGACATGGGCATTACCAAAATGGTTCATCAGGTGGCGGACTGGGGCTACAAGTACATTGAGCAGTCTCCGCACCCTCAGATTAACCCGTTCTATAAGCATCCGAAGGCCAGCCGGGAGATCATCACCGAGTATAAAAACGCGCTGCGTGAAACCGGGCTGGAGATTTCGTCGTACATCGTGGTTTACCGCTGGTCCGGCCCGGACGAAGCGCGCCGTCAGGCGGCTGTCCGTAACTGGAAGCGCATGATTGAGATCGCGGTGGAAACCGGCGTGCAGGTGATCAATACCGAGCTTTCCGGGACGCCGAACGAGCCGGAAATCTGCGAAGAGATGTTCTATCGCTCGATGGAAGAAATCTTGCCTATCGTCGAACGTGAAGGTATCCGCATCGAAATCCAGTCACATCCGTGGGATTTCTGCGAAGAGAATAACGAAACCGCCGATCTGGTGAAGTCATTCCGCAGTGAGAACGTGAAGTACCTGTACAGCGTGCCGCACACCTTCTTCTATGACAAAGGAAAGGGCGATGTGAAGAGCATGCTGGAGTACGCCGGTGGCGATCTGTCCCACGTGCTGATTGCCGATACCATGAACCACACCAAGCATTGTCGCTACATCGTTAACCCGCCAGGCGTGGATGCCACCATTCACCAGCATGTGGGTGTCGGTGAAGGGGAGGTCGATTTCGACACCCTGTTCCAGACGCTGCGCGAAATGGATTTTGCCAACCGAACCTACAAAGTGGGCGGTGAGTCGATTATTGCCTCTTCGCTGTTCGGTTATCCGGAAAAAATGAACCGTCAGGCCGTGGAAACCCGCGAACTGATCGAGCGTGAGCTGCTGAGCAGATAACTTCTGGCAGCCTGCGCTGCCGTACCCCTTGCGAGAGAGTGCGATGAACAAAGATAACGTTAAGCTGGCAATAGCCCCGATTGGCTGGACCAACGATGATATGCCGGAGCTGGGTGCGGAAAATACCTTCCAGCAAATCGTCAGCGAAATGGCGCTGGCGGGATTTACCGGCAGTGAAGTGGGCAGCAAATACCCGCGCGATCCGGCGGTATTGAAGCCAATGCTGGATATTCGCGGCGTGCAGATCTGCAACGCCTGGTTCAGCACCTTTTTTGCCAACGGCGATAAAGCGAAAACCATCGACGAATTTATCAACCACCGCGATTTCCTGCACGCGATGGGCGCGAAGGTGATCGGCTGTTCCGAGCAGAGTAAGAGCATTCAGGGCACCTCGCTGTCGGTGCTGGATGAGAAGCCTTACTTCACTGATGAAGAGTGGCAGCTGACCGCCGACGGCTATAACGAGCTGGCGAAACTGGCGGCGGAGAAAGGCATGCAGGTTTGTCTGCATCACCATATGGGCACCGCTATCCAGACCACGGAAGAGATTGACCGCTTTATGGCGATCACCAATGACGACGTGTTCCTGTTGTTTGATACTGGCCATGCCTACTATTCGGAAGGCAGTCAGGCGAAGATGCTGGCGATCCTCGAAAAGTATCTGCCGCGCATCAACCATGTGCATCTGAAAGATGTGCGTGATGAGGTAGTCGCCGAGGTGAGAAGCCAGAAGCTCTCCTTCCTTGATGGCGTCAAGAAAGGCACCTTTACCGTGCCTGGCGATGGCGTGATCGACTTTACGCCGGTGTTTAAAATTCTGGACGAGTCGGGCTATAAAGGCTGGATGGTGGTGGAAGCCGAGCAGGATCCGGCGTTAGCCAATCCGTTTGAGTATGCGGTGAAAGCCAGAAAATATATCCGCGAGACCGCCGGCCTGTAACGGAGGCGGCAGTGAAATAAGAAAGCCCCTGACCAGCAAGCTGGCAGGGGCTTTTTGTCATTCAAACAACGGCGATTATTTCAGCGCAATCGTTTTGATGATGTTCTCAGAGTCGGTCTGAGACTGCTGCTGGTTTTCTGCTGGCAGCGTAATCTGCATGGTCAGCAGTTTGCCATCCACCTTCGCCAGCACCACGGAAGACCAGGAAGACTGGTTCTTGGCGGAGATCACCGTATCCAGCTGCTGAGCAGGCTGACCGCTGATTTCAATCGCTTTATTGGTCACGACCTGCAGCTGAGGATCGCGGTTGCGCTGCTGCTGCTCAAGGCGGCCAGCCAGCACGTCCAGTCCATCGGTAGTCGCGTCGCCTTCAATCACGATAATCGCTTTCTGGCCGGTCGCATCAGCATAGACGTGCATATTATTGGCCTGGGTGCCGAGCTTGCCGCTCTGATCGGACATCCCGGCTGGCAGGGTGAAGCCCAGCTTGCCGTCCATCAGGGTGACGGCCTGGCTGCTCTGGCTGCTGCTGACGCCGTTATCATCCGCAGAGGCTTTGTCATCTTTGCCGTCGCAGGCGGTCAGTCCAACCACCAGTAAGCCGATACCGGCATATTTCAGTAAGTTACGCATCATGATCCCTTTTACGTTAGTCGTGTGCTGCTTTACAGCCCCTCATAAAATAGTAATCAGCGGGCAAAAGCAACTGTCGCTCTGTCACAGAATGCAGCTTAGCCGAAGTTAACCTGAGCGCGGTTCGATTTTTCCGCCAGACGCTTCAGCATGGCATTCAGCAACAGGCCGTAAGCCGGCAGGAAGAAAATCATGCAGATAAGCACCTTGAAGCTGTAATCCACCAGGGCGATCTCCACCCAGTTCTGCGCCATAAACGGATCGGGACTTTTGTAGAAGGCGATAAAGAAGAACGCCAGCGTATCGCTGATATTGCCGAGGAACATCGCGGAGGCCGGGGCAATCCACCACTGCTGCAGCTGGCGCAGGCGGTTGAAGACGTGCACATCCAGCACCTGGCCCAACGCGTAGGCCATAAAGCTGGCGCAGGCGATGCGGGCAACGAACAGGTTGACGTTTTCTAATGCGGCAAAGCCCTGCCACTCACCCTGATAGAACAGCGCGGAGACGGCGTAGGAGATAAACAGTGCCGGGACCATCACCGCAAGGATGATGCGACGAGCCAGCGGCGCGCCAAAAATGCGCACGGTGAGATCGGTTGCCAGGAAGATAAACGGGAAGCTGAACGCGCCCCAGGTGGTGTGAAAACCGAAAATGGAGATCGGCAATTGCACCAGATAGTTACTGGAGGTGATCACCAGCACGTGGAAAAGGGACAGCCAAATCAACGCATGCGTGCGCTGACTATTCGAGAACGAAATCATCATATGACCTTTTTGAAGATTGGGGTGAGGGAACCCAATGAAAAATTGTGTCGCAATAGCGATTGCGCGGCATCTTACCGAAACAGAGTGCTATTGCAACGGTTAATTTTAGCGCAAACGTTATCGTCGCGGTACCCACTTGCACATGCAAAAGGTGAGGGTAAAATGAGCGCAGGTATTTCTTCCGTTTTAATGAGACTGCTATGAGCGATCTGTTCGCCAATCCCGATCAAACCCTTGATGCGATGGGCCTGCGCTGCCCGGAACCTGTGATGATGGTGCGTAAAACCGTGCGTCATATGCAGGAGGGCGAAACCCTGCTGATTATTGCCGACGATCCGGCCACCACGCGTGATATCCCCGGCTTCTGCCGTTTTATGGAACACCAGCTGGTGGCGCAGATGACCGAGCAGACACCCTATAAGTATCTGCTGAAGAAAGGGCTCTAAGCATCGGCCTCGGGCCCGGCTTTACGCGGAGCCACTCAGCGTTTGCGCAGCAGCCTTAACGCATTCGCGGTGACCAGCGCGGTCGCGCCGGAGTCTGCCAGTACCGCCAGCCACAGACCGGTAATCCCCAGCAGCGTGGTCACCAGAAACACCCCTTTTAGCCCCAACGCAATGGTGATGTTTTGCCGGATATTGGCGTGCGTGGCCCTGGAGATACGGATCATCGTCGCCAGTCCGCCAAGCCGGTTGTGCGTCAGTGCGGCATCCGCCGTTTCCAGCGCGACATCGCTGCCGCTGCCCATCGCAATCCCGGTCGTCGCGGCTTTCATTGCCGGCGCATCGTTAATACCATCACCGACCATCGCCACCGGCTGCTGCTGATTCAGTTCGCCAATCGCGGTGACCTTATCGGCAGGCAACAAGCCTGCGCGGTAGTCAATGCCCAGCTCACCGGCGATCGCCGCAGCGGCGCGCGGATTGTCTCCGGTCAGCATCACCGCCTGAATATCCAGCGCTTTTAACTCCGCCAACGCGGCGGCGGCATCGGCACGCAGCGTGTCACGCAAGGCGATCAGCGCCGTTGGCTGATGCTCCTGCAACAGCACCACCACGGTGTTTCCTTCGGCTTCCAGCGCGGTCACCCGTTCCTGCTGTTCAGGGCTGAGCGTGCCTTGATCCAGCCTGGCGGGCGCGCTGATTAACAGTGAGTGACCACTGACGATAGCCTCAACGCCGCTGCCGGCCAGCGCGCGTTGCGAGGTTGCCGCTGCCAGCGTTAAGCCACGCTGGCCAGCCAGCGCCACGATGGCTTTGGCTAAGGGATGCGACGAACCGGCTTCCACCGCTGCCGCTTTGGCCAGCAGGGAATCTTCACTCTCCTCTGCCAGTGGGATCAGCGCGGTGACCTGCGGTTTTCCTTCGGTCAGCGTGCCGGTTTTATCGAAGGCAAAGGTGCGGATAGCGTTCAGGCTCTCCAGCGCGGCACCGCCTTTAATTAACACACCCCGGCGGGAGGCCGCGGCCAGCCCGGAGGTGATGGCGGCAGGCGTTGAAATCACTAATGCGCATGGGCAACCAATCAGCAGCAGCGTCAGGCCTTTGTAGATCCACGGCTGCCAGTCGGCGGCGAACAGCAGCGGCGGGATCACCGCGACCAGCAGCGCCATCGCCATAATCACCGGCGTGTAGATGCGGCTGAAGCGGTCAAGGAAGCGCTCAATCGGTGCCCGGTTGGATTCGGCTTCTTCAATCAGATGCAGAATGCGGTCGATGGCACTTTCACCCGGTTTGGATACCACTTCTAACAGCACCTGGCGGTCCACGCTCAGGCAGCCTGCGGCAACCGCTTCGCCTTGCTGACGCTCGACCGGCACCGATTCGCCGGTTAATGCGCTTTCATCAAAGCTGGCAAACGGCGAGAGTAAACGCGCATCGGCGGGCAATCTCGCGCCGGCGGCCACTTCAATTCTGTCGCCGGGGCGCAGTTCACTGAGGGCAACCGTTTCACGCTTCTCGCCGCTCACCCGGACAGCTTCTTCCGGTTTCAGGGCCATTAAGGCGGTCACGCCACGGCGGGCGCGGCTGGCGGCAAAGGATTCCAGCCGTTCACCCAGCAGGAACAGCAGCAGCACCATCGCGGCTTCTGCGGTGGCGCCAATAAATAATGCGCCGATGGCCGCGACGGTCATCAGGGTTTCAATGGCAAACGGGGTGCCGCTGCGGATCAAACGCAGCGCGCTGCGGGCAATGGGCCAGGCACCGGCGAGGGTGGTCAGGGTGAAAGCGATCTGTCCGGCTTCAGGGCTGACAAGGTCGATCAGCCAACTGGCCAGCATCATCACGGCTAGCAGAATAATGGCGCGATTTTCCGGCCAGAAGCCCGGCGTGGCGGCGTCGGTTTTGACGGCATCGCTACGTTGCAGGGTGAAACCGGCCTGCTTCACCGCCGCTTCAACCTGCTGGCGGACGTCGCGATCGGCCTTCACGACCAGTTTTTCGGTGGCATACAGCACGCGAGCCGTATCGACTTCGCTCAGCTTGCTAACGGCGGTTTCAATTTTTCGTGCGCAGCTGGGGCAATCCATTCCGCTGATTATCCAGCTGAAACGTTCTGCGGAACCTCTCCTGTCGCTTTCCTCATCGGCATCGCTGCCTGAACCGCAGCCGGCTTCACTGCAACAGCTGGTTTCAGCGGTGACTGAGGTCATCATCGAGATTTTTTTGATGGTTGGGCGAGGTTTACTGCTGCAACCCTGCTGGCTGTGAGCATGGCGTTGGCCACAAGGGCAAGAAGATGAGTGCTGATGCATGGCGCCTCCTGATGGGCAACGGCGGGAAACGCTCCCGCCGATGACGCATCTTACACTCTGGAGTGGACTCCAGAGTCAAGGCTTTTACGGCGATTACAGATACAGCGAACGCACGATCATAAAGTGACCGGCAAAGTAGCAGGCGGCGACAATCGCCCGGTCAGAGGTGAACCGGCGACGATAGTGGCTGACAAGCCAGACGATATTGGCCAGCAGCAGCAGCGAAGTCCCCACCATCAGCGAGAAGCTGTAATCGGTTGGGCGGAAGAAATACTGCTCGGTGGTCAGCCAGACCATCAACAGGGTCATGCCGATAAAGGTGCAGATCGGCCAGCGCAGATCTTCCAGTCTGGACCAGATGGTGGCAATCAACAGCGCGCCTATCACCAGTACCGTCAGCGGGATCGGCCAGAAGAAGGTCAGCGTCATATGGCTGGCGAAGCACAGGGTATACAGCAGATGCGAAAGGAAAAATGCGCCAATCGCGTACAGCATGCGCCGGTTAGGTAGCAGCGTCAGCGCATCGCCAATCAGCGTGGCCAGCAGGCCAAACAGGATCAGATAGTCGGTGGTATTGAGGATCGGTGCCTGCCAGGCCAGCGCCAGCAGAAACAGCAAGGTGACGGGCTTAAATACCCAGCGTTGCCATTGAGGCCCACGGTATGACGCATCCACGTAGAGCCAACCGGAAAAGAAAACTGCCAGAAACGACCAAATCATAATGTGTCCCTTTGTATTCAGAAGCAAAACTCCACAATTCTGAATCTAGTCTAGGACAGAGCCCGACGATGTGACAATGGGAGGCGTCTGGTTGTATCCTTTCTGGCCGTGGGAATGATTGGCATTGCCTGATAAGGAGGAAGAAGAAAAATATGAAGGTCATTTTTTTCATCGTACTGGCTATCATCGCCGTGCTGGCGACGCGTCAGTTTATCAAGCAGCGGAGAGAAGTGGCGGTCAATGACGCTTCCCCGGTGCGTTCACTTCCCGCCGAGGTAAAAGCCAAGCGCGAGGTTCCGATGCCGAACCGCCGTTCGCGTCAGCGTGAAGTGATCCCGGTTGAGGATAAGCGTTATGAAGCCTGGTTTCATCCGCTCAACGGGGCCGGGGATTTCAAACTGGTGCTGAAAGAGCAGGATTACCGGCAGATTGATCCGGGGGAAAAGGGACAGCTGAAGGTGCAGGGGACGCGGTTTATCTCGTTTAGCGCGAATTAGTGGGCTTGCCGAAAAAGCATGGGGTTCCGCGCTTTTTCGGCTGGTTTTGCCACTGCGTTACTTCTTCGGCAGGTATTTCTTCTGCCAGGCCAGCAGCTCAAACACGCCAAAAAAGAAAATCTTGGTTTGCATCATGAAGCTGAGCTTCGGGGCATCTTTCGGCTGCGTAGCGCGCATCAGCACCAGCTGCAGTCCGTGCATCACCACCATAAAGAACAGCGCCACATCAATAAAATACTTCAGCGGCTTGGGGAACGGATGCACCAGGTTAAGCAGTAAAAATGCCCAGACACAGACCATCAGCAGCCTGCCAATATTAATCATCATGGTTCGCTTCCTTCTTCGCGATCTGGCGGTGGTACAGGCGATAGGCCACCTGTCCGGCGATCTTTTCCCGATGCAGCTGCCAGCTTACCGGCACCGGCGGCAGGCCATGTTCCACTTCGCTTTCAACATAAATCAACGCGTTATCCGCCAGCCAGCCGTTACTTTCCAGCTGTCCAAGGGTCTGTTCCAGCAATCCCTTACGGAACGGCGGATCGATAAACACCAAATCGTGAGGCTCACCGTTTTGCGCCAGAAATTGCAGCGTGTTGGTGTTGATCACCCGGCCGGTTTTACAGCCGAGCGTGGTCAGGTTCTTTTCTAACTGCTGCGCAACCGGGCGCTCCAGCTCTAACAGTGTGGCAGAAGCGGCGTGACGCGACAGCGCTTCCAGCCCTAATGCACCGCTACCCGCGAAGCAATCCAGGCAACGTGCGCCCTGAATATCGGGTGCCAGCCAGTTAAATAACGTTTCGCGGACGCGATCGGTGGTCGGTCGAAGCCCGGCGCTGTCCGGGACCGGTAATTTTCTGCCGCGCCACAGACCGCCAATAATGCGGATTTGTCCGGCGCCGCCGCTGCGGGGTTTTTTATTCATGCTGCTGAACTCTTCATAATTTGTTGCACAGTTTAACGGGCTTACCGGGCTGAGGAAACGTAAAAAGGGTGCTGTGTTGCGTTAGCAGGAAAGTGTTAGACTAGGGGATTAAGTCAATTTTCAACGACCTGACAGATTTTTCCCCGCGAGGAGTGTGGTTGCACCATGGCAAAAAATAAAAAACGTGGCTTTTTTTCCTGGCTGGGATTAGGGCGTGAAGAGCAGGCGCCGCAGGAAGAGACAAAAGAGACGTTAGAGGAACAGCAGCCCGCTGACGAGACGTCAACGGATGCCGCCACGCCCGCAAAAACCGAGGCAGAGCAGCGCGCCGAAGCGGCGGTCAACGTCACTGAAAATGTGGCCCACGATCAGGCCGCGCACCCGGAAGCTTACCGTGAACCTGCCGCTGAGCCGCAGCCTGAAGCGAAACCTCAGACGGAAGAGCAGGCGGTAATTACGCCCGCGCCGCTGGAAGCGTTTTTGCCGGAAGACGACGCGCGCGTTCAGCCCGAGCCGGAAGAAGAGGTTTTACCGGAGCAGCTGGCGGTGGTTCAGCCAGAGCCGGAAGAAGAACTTCTGCCGGAAGAGATAGCGATTGTTCATCCTGAGCGGGAAGAAGAGCGCCTGCTGGAAGAGGTAGCCGTTGTTCAGCCTGAGCCCGAAGAAGTGGCTATCATCGCGCCCGTTCCGGAAGAGATTGCTGAAATCGCACCGGACGATGAGATCTTGCCTGAAGAGCTGGAAGCGCTGGCGTTAGCGACTGACGCAGAGCCGGAGGTGATTGAGGAAGAAGAGTCCATCGCCGCCGCGTTAGCGAAAGTGGAGCAGTCAGAGCAGGCCGAGCAGCAGCGTCCGACTAAAGAAGGTTTCTTCGCCCGCCTGAAGCGCAGCCTGGTGAAAACCCGTCAGAATCTGGGCTCCGGCTTTATCGGCCTGTTCCGCGGCAAAAAGATTGATGACGATCTGTTTGAAGAGCTGGAAGAACAGCTGCTGATTGCCGACGTTGGCGTGGAAACCACCCGCCGCATTATCAAAAACCTGACGCAGCAGGCGAGCCGTAAACAGCTGCGTGATGCCGAAGCGCTTTATGGCCTGTTGAAGCAGGAAATGTCAGAGATCCTGGCTAAAGTGGAAGAGCCACTGGACGTCACCGGCAAAACGCCGTTTGTGATCCTGATGGTGGGCGTCAATGGCGTCGGCAAAACCACCACCATCGGTAAACTGGCGCGCCAGTATCAGGCCGAAGGCAAATCTGTGATGCTGGCGGCGGGCGATACCTTCCGTGCCGCGGCGGTTGAGCAGCTGCAGGTGTGGGGCCAGCGTAACAATATTCCGGTGATCGCCCAGCAGACCGGGTCGGATTCAGCCTCGGTGATTTTCGATGCGATTCAGGCCGCTAAGGCGCGTAACGTTGACGTGCTGATTGCCGATACTGCCGGTCGCCTGCAGAACAAATCGCACCTGATGGAAGAGCTGAAGAAAATCACCCGCGTGATGAAAAAGCTCGACGATCAAGCGCCGCACGAAGTGATGCTGACCATCGATGCCAGCACCGGTCAGAATGCCATCAGTCAGACTAAGCTGTTCCACGAAGCGGTGGGTCTGACCGGGATTACCCTGACCAAGCTGGATGGCACCGCAAAAGGCGGCGTGATCTTCTCCGTAGCCGATCAGTTCTCCATCCCGATCCGCTATATCGGCGTGGGTGAAGGCATTGAAGATTTACGCGCGTTTAAAGCTGACGATTTTATAGAGGCACTTTTTGCCCGAGAGGACTAATTAGGATGATTCGCTTTGAAGAAGTCAGTAAGGCTTATCTCGGCGGTCGGCAAGCGCTTCAGGGGGTAGATTTCCATCTGCGTCCGGGAGAAATGGCGTTTCTGACCGGACATTCCGGGGCAGGGAAAAGTACCTTGCTGAAGCTTATTTGTGGCATCGAGCGGCCAAGCGCCGGTCAGATCTGGTTTGGCGGCCACGATATCAGCCGCCTGAAAAGCAGCGAAGTGCCGTTTTTACGCCGCCAGATTGGCATGATTTTCCAGGATCACCATCTGCTGATGGATCGATCTGTGTATGACAACGTGGCAATCCCGTTGATCATTGCCGGTGCCAGCGGCGAAGATATTCGCCGCCGCGTGTCGGCCGCGCTGGATAAAGTCGGCCTGCTGGATAAAGCCAAAAGCTATCCGATTCAGCTGTCGGGCGGTGAGCAGCAGCGTGTGGGCATTGCCCGTGCGGTGGTGAATAAACCTGCGGTGCTGCTGGCCGATGAACCGACCGGTAACCTCGACGATGCGCTGTCGGAAGACATCCTGCGTCTGTTTGAAGAATTTAACCGGGTTGGCGTCACCGTTCTGATGGCAACCCACGACCGGGCCTTGATCGCCCGCCGCAACTACCGCCTGATGAGCCTGAATCAGGGACGTTTGCACGGAGGCCAGGGTGGTTAATAAACGCAATTCCCGGGCGCCTGCGCCCAAAGCCGCGAAGCAGAAGCAGCCTTCCAAAAGCAAAGCGCTGAAGGGCGGCTGGCAGGAGCAGTGGCGTTATGCGCTGCGCGGCACCTTATCTGATATGTGGCGTCAGCCGCTGGCGACGTTACTGACGGTGATGGTTATCGCCATCTCCCTGACTCTGCCAAGCGTCTGCTATATGGTGTGGAAAAACGTCAACCAGGCGGCGGCACAGTGGTATCCGGCACCGCAGCTAACGGTCTATCTCAGCAAAACGCTGGATGACGATGCCGCTGAAGGTGTTGTCAGCCAGCTGAAGAAAGAAGATGGCGTCGACAAGGTGAACTACCTGTCGCGCGAAGAAGCGATGGGCGAGTTCCGTAACTGGTCTGGCTTTGGCGGGGCAATGGATATGCTTGAGCAGAATCCGCTGCCTGCGGTGGCAATTATCACCCCGAAGCTCAACTTCCAGAATGACAACACCATGACCAACCTGCGCGACCGCGTGTCGAAAGTGCAGGGCGTGGATGAAGTGAAGATGGACGACAGTTGGTTTGCCCGTCTGGCGGCGCTGACCGGTCTGGTGGGGCAGGTGGCGGCGATGATCGGCGTGCTGATGATTGTGGCGGTGTTCCTGGTGATCGGCAACAGCGTGCGGCTGAGCATCTTTGCCCGGCGCGATACCATCAACGTGCAGAAGCTGATCGGTGCAACGGATGGCTTTATCCTGCGTCCGTTCCTCTACGGCGGCGCGCTGTTAGGATTCGCCGGTGCGCTGCTGTCGCTGATCCTGTCGGAAGTGCTGGTGTTCCGTCTGGAGTCCGTTGTGACACAGGTGGCGGCGGTGTTTGGCACCACCTTCAACCTGACCGGACTGGCATGGGATGAGAGCCTGCTGTTGCTGCTGGTGTCGGCGATGATTGGCTGGATAGCCGCCTGGCTGGCGACCGTACAACATTTACGTCGTTTTACGCCGCAGTAACCCCTTTACACGTTTTTTGTTATAATCTTCCTCTGTTGCATGAGTAATGTGCTTCAGAGGAAGTCATCAGTTTGTCACTTCCTCCTGCTATACTCTTCCTGCCCAGACGGTGTGTAATTTATTCACCGACGATTGTGAACTTGTGGATAACTTTGACGTCGAAGTAGCACAGATTGCTTTTAATTCTGGCTGCCGTTCACGTACTCTTGTGGACTGTGCAGGGAATTGCGCGGCATTATTGTTAAATACAGAGAGGGTTTGAATGACCAAAGAAATGCAAACTTTAGCTATTGCTCCTTTAGGCAACCTGGATTCTTACATCCGGGCCGCCAATGTCTGGCCTATGCTGACGGCAGAAGAGGAAAAAGCGTTGGCTGAACGGCTGCATTACCAGGGCGATCTGGAAGCAGCTAAAACGCTGATCCTGTCTCACCTGCGCTTTGTTGTTCATGTCGCTCGTAACTATTCGGGCTACGGTCTGCCGCAGGCTGACCTGATTCAGGAAGGTAACATCGGCCTGATGAAAGCGGTTCGCCGCTTTAACCCGGAAGTCGGCGTGCGTCTGGTCTCCTTTGCGGTGCACTGGATTAAAGCTGAGATCCACGAATACGTCCTGCGTAACTGGCGTATCGTGAAGGTCGCCACCACTAAAGCACAGCGCAAGCTGTTTTTTAACCTGCGTAAAGCCAAGCAGCGTTTAGGCTGGTTCAACCAGGAAGAAGTGGAAATGGTTGCCCGTGAACTGGGCGTCACCAGCAAAGACGTGCTGGAGATGGAGTCGCGTATGGCGGCCCAGGACATGACCTTCGATCCGACACCGGATGATGAAGGTGAAGGCCGCTCGATGGCGCCTATGCTCTACCTGCAGGATAAGTCGTCTGACTTTGCCGATGGCATTGAGGAAGACAACTGGGAATCCCATGCGGCTGATAAACTCAGCGATGCGATGCAGGGTCTTGATGAGCGTAGCCAGAATATCATCCGTGCCCGCTGGCTGGACGATGACAACAAAACCACGCTGCAGGAGCTCGCCGATCAATACGGCGTTTCAGCAGAGCGTGTGCGTCAGCTGGAAAAGAACGCGATGAAAAAACTGCGTGTCGCTATCGAAGCGTAATCCATGCGGTAACAAAAAAAGGGCGACTTCGGTCGCCCTTTTTGTTTTTGTCAGTCCGCCCGTTATTGCGCCAGAAAGCCCCAGCCGCCGACCTGAGCAATAAAGCCGGCCTGGCGCATAAACGCAGCCATCACCTCACGATCCTCAACCTGACGGTCCGCAATCCACCACTGCACGATCCCCGGATTCTGCGCCAGCAAATCATTCAGTAAGTAACTGCCCACGCCGCGTCGGCGCGTCACCTCACGCACCATGAAATCCTTTAGCTCGCCCTGCGTGCCGGCGATTGACGCGTTGACTGCCGCCAGCAGGCGGTCATTGAATTTGGCGGCCCAAACCTGCTGATGTTCATTCAGCGACGCTTCAAGGGCAACGAGGTCAGCCTCTGGCCAGATTTTCGCCAGATCGAGGCGGTCCTGATCGGTGAAATTTTGCAATCTGATGATGGTCAGTTTCATGACGAATACCGAACGAGTATGAAAGGCATATTGTAGCGAATTTAGCCAAAGAAGGGCGCTTAACTTTTCCCCGGCGAAAACGGAGTATTCTGTTTGGTGCGGCGCGTTAACCCAGCGTGAAAGCTTATCGCTGAACTATTAATCAGCATAAAAGACTGCCATTTTGCTGAAAAAGCCACCGTTGCCACCAGTGTTTTATCCTGCGGGACCTGGGTATTTCTGAATGTGTCAGTTGATTTACAGCAGAATATTCCTGTTTAATAACCTGAAAATTAAAGCCTTATTTATAAAAATCGCCGCGTATTTCGATAACTCTCTCTTTCTTCAGCGTTTTATCTGGGATCCAGCGGCAATAAAACAGCAATCACAACAGATGGGGTAGTACGGATGAAAATCAGTAAAGGTAGCGCGTTTCTGGCAGGTTGTGTGGCACTGGCGATGAGCCACGCGGCCATGGCAAAAGACATTAAAGTGGCCATTGTTGGCGCGATGTCCGGCCCGGTAGCGCAGTATGGTGATATGGAGTTCACCGGTGCCAAGCAGGCGATCGCTGACATCAATGCCAAAGGCGGCGTGAACGGTGACAAACTGGTTGGCGTGGAATATGACGATGCCTGCGATCCAAAACAGGCGGTGGCCGTTGCCAACAAAGTGATCAATGACGGTATCCGTTATGTTATTGGCCACCTCTGCTCGTCTTCTACTCAGCCTGCTTCCGACATATATGAAGATGAAGGCGTGCTGATGATCACCCCGGCGGCAACCAACGCCGATCTGACCACCCGTGGTTACAAGATGATCATGCGTACCACCGGTCTGGATTCCGACCAGGGCCCAACTGCCGCGACCTATATCCTGAAAGAGATCAAGCCTCAGCGCATCGCGGTCATCCATGACAAGCAGCAGTACGGTGAAGGCCTGGCGCGTTCCGTGCAGGCCAGCCTGAAAAAATCAGGCGGCAACGTGGTGATGTTTGAAGGTATCACCGCGGGCGACAAAGATTTCTCCACGCTGGTGGCACGCCTGAAGAAAGAGAACGTCGACTTCGTCTACTTTGGCGGTTACTACCCGGAGATGGGCCAGATGCTGCGTCAGGCACGTGCTGCCGGCCTGAAGACCCAGTTTATGGGACCAGAAGGCGTGGGCAACTCCTCGCTGTCTAACATCGCAGGTGCTGCGTCTGAAGGCATGCTGGTGACCTTGCCGAAGCGTTACGACCAGGTGCCGGCTAACAAACCGATTGTTGATGCGCTGAAAGCGAAGAAGCTGGATTCAACCGGCCCATTCGTCTGGACCACCTACGCCGCACTGCAGGCGCTGACCACCGGGATGGAGCGCAGCAAAAGTGCTGAGCCAGCCGATATCGCTAAAAATCTGAAGGAAGGCGCAGCGGTGCCAACGGTGATGGGCGACCTGAACTGGGATGAGAAGGGCGATCTGAAAGGCTTTGAGTTCGGCATCTTCAAATGGCACGCGGACGGTTCTTCGACCGCAGTGAAATAAATCAGCCATACTTTCCCGGCGGCAGGGGCTGTCCGGGGAAGGCTGACAGCGGTGAAGACGACCGAACAGGTCGTCGGTAACAGTAAACGTCTGGTGAGGGTTCCCGGGCGTTTTTTTCCATTCTCTCCGCCCGTGCGGAAAGAAGTAAGGTAGCAAGGTATGTCCGAGCAGTTTCTCTATTTCCTGCAGCAAATGTTCAACGGCGTAACGTTGGGCAGCACCTACGCGCTGATAGCCATTGGTTACACCATGGTCTACGGCATTATCGGCATGATCAACTTCGCCCATGGCGAGGTCTATATGATCGGCAGCTACGTCTCCTTTATTGTGATTGCGGCCCTGATGATGATGGGCATCGATGTCAGCTGGATGCTGATCGGTGCCGGCTTTATCGTCGCGATTGTGATTGCCAGCGCCTACGGCTGGAGCATTGAGCGTGTGGCCTATAAGCCGGTGCGATCCTCCAAGCGTCTGATCGCGCTGATCTCGGCCATCGGGATGTCGATCTTCTTACAAAACTACGTCAGCCTGACGCAAGGCTCCCGCGATCTTGCGTTGCCAAGCCTGATCACCGGGCAGTGGACGCTGGGCGAGAGCAACGGCTTCTCCGCCACTATCTCCACCATGCAGGTGGTGATCTGGGTGGTGACCTTCCTGTCGATGCTGGCGCTGACGCTGTTTATCCGCTATTCCCGCATGGGACGCGCCTGTCGCGCCTGTGCTGAAGACCTGAAAATGGCCAGCCTGCTGGGCATTAACACCGACCGTGTTATCTCGCTGACCTTTGTTATCGGCGCGGCCATGGCGGCGGTTGCCGGCGTGTTGCTCGGCCAGTTCTACGGCGTGATTAATCCGTACATTGGCTTTATGGCGGGCATGAAGGCGTTTACCGCGGCGGTATTGGGCGGTATCGGCAGTATTCCTGGCGCGATGTTAGGCGGGCTGATCCTCGGCATCGCCGAAGCGCTGACCTCTGCTTATCTCAGTACCGAATACAAAGACGTGGTCTCTTTTGCGCTGCTGATTGTGGTGCTGCTGGTAATGCCTACCGGTATTCTCGGTCGTCCGGAGGTTGAGAAAGTATGAAACATCTCAACCTGGTTAACGCCGTTGCCTCCGCGCTGATGCTGGTGCTGCTGGCGGCCTTCTTTATGGGCATGCGCCTCGACCTCGACGGCACGCATCTGGTGGTGAATAACGCCGGTCGCGTCCGCTGGAACTGGATTGCACTGGGCGCGGCGGTGGTGTTCCTGTTCCAGCTGCTGCGTCCTTTGCTGCAAAAAAGCCTGAAAAAAATCTCCGGCCCGGCGATGGTTTTGCCGGGAATTGACGGCTCCACGCCGAAGCAAAAGCTGGTGCTGCTGGTAATGATCATTGCCGCCGTGGCCTGGCCATTTATCGTCTCACGCGGCACGGTGGATATCGCCACGCTGACGCTGATCTACGTGATGCTCGGGCTTGGCCTGAACGTGGTGGTCGGCCTTTCCGGTCTGCTGGTGCTGGGCTACGGCGGATTCTATGCCGTTGGCGCCTATACCTTTGCCTTGCTGAATCACTACTACGGCCTGAGCTTCTGGGAGTGTCTGCCGCTGGCCGGTCTGGTGGCGGCGATGTTTGGCCTGCTGCTCGGCTTCCCGGTATTGCGCCTGCGCGGTGACTATCTGGCGATTGTGACGCTCGGCTTCGGCGAAATCGTGCGTATTCTGCTGCTCAACAACACCGAAATTACCGGTGGCCCGAACGGCATCAGCCAGATCCCAAAACCGTCGCTGTTTGGTCTGGAGTTTAACCGCAGCGTGCGCGACGGCGGGTGGGACACCTTCCATAACTTCTTTGGCCTGAAGTACGATCCCAGCGACCGCATTATCTTCCTGTATATGGTGGCGTTGCTGCTGGTGATCATCACGCTGTTTGTGATTAACCGCCTGCTGCGGATGCCGCTGGGACGGGCCTGGGAAGCGCTGCGTGAAGACGAAATTGCCTGCCGCTCGCTGGGCCTGAGCCCAACGCGCATCAAGCTGACCGCCTTCACCATCAGTGCGGCCTTTGCCGGCTTTGCCGGTAGCCTGTTTGCCGCACGCCAGGGCTTTGTCAGCCCGGAATCGTTCACCTTTGCCGAGTCGGCGTTCGTGCTGGCGATTGTGGTACTGGGCGGCATGGGATCGCAGTTTGCGGTGATCCTCGCCGCGGTGCTGCTGGTGGTTTCCCGCGAGCTGATGCGTGATTTGAATGAGTACAGCATGCTGGTGCTCGGCGGTCTGATGGTGCTGATGATGATCTGGCGGCCACAGGGTCTGCTGCCGATGAAGCGTCCGCATCTGAAGTTGAAGACGGTAGAAAAAGGAGAGCAGCCATGACACAGCCTTTGTTGGCCGTAAAAGGCCTGATGATGCGCTTTGGCGGCCTGCTCGCCGTAAATAACGTTGAGCTGGAGCTGCGCCCGCAGGAGATCGTGTCATTAATCGGCCCGAACGGCGCCGGGAAAACCACCGTCTTTAACTGTCTGACCGGTTTCTACCGGCCGACGGGCGGCAGCATCATGCTGCGCGACAAGGATATCGCGGGCCAGCCGGGGCAAAAAATTGCCCGGATGGGCATTGTCCGTACTTTCCAGCACGTGCGTTTGTTCCGCGAAATGACGGTGATTGAGAACCTGTTGGTGGCGCAGCATCAGCATCTGAAAAGCGGCGTGTTTGCCGGTTTGCTGAAAACGCCGGCCTTCCGTAAAGCCGAAAGCGACGCGCTGGATCGTGCCGCCACCTGGCTGGATCGCGTGGGGCTGCTGGAAATGGCCAACCGTCAGGCGGGCAACCTGGCCTACGGTCAGCAGCGTCGTCTGGAAATCGCCCGTTGTATGGTCACCCGGCCGGAAATCCTGATGCTGGATGAGCCAGCCGCCGGCCTGAACCCGAAAGAAACCCACGAGCTTGATGAGCTGATTGCCGAACTGCGCAGTCAGCACAACGTCTCGGTACTGTTGATTGAACATGATATGAAACTGGTTATGGGCATTTCTGACCGCATTTATGTAGTGAACCAGGGCACGCCGCTGGCAAACGGCACGCCGGAACAGATCCGCAACAATCCGGACGTGATCCGTGCCTATCTGGGAGAAGCCTGATATGAATCCAATGCTCTCTCTCGAGAACGTCAGCGCCCATTATGGCAAAATTCAGGCGTTGCATAACGTCAGTCTGCATATCAATCAGGGCGAGATTGTTACCCTGATTGGGGCCAACGGCGCGGGCAAAACCACCATCCTCGGCACCTTGTGTGGTGAGCCGCGCGCGACGCAGGGATCGATTACCTTCGACGGTAAAGCGATCACCGAATGGCAAACCGCGCGCATCATGCGTGAAGCCATTGCCATTGTGCCGGAAGGGCGCCGCGTGTTTTCACGGATGACGGTGGAAGAGAACCTGGCGATGGGCGGCTTTTTCGCCGAGCGTCAGCAGTATCAGACCCGCATCAAGCGCGTATATGAGCTGTTCCCACGCCTGTACGAGCGCCGCGTTCAGCGTGCCGGCACCATGTCCGGCGGTGAGCAACAGATGCTGGCGATTGGCCGGGCGTTGATGAGCCAGCCGCGCCTGCTGCTGCTGGATGAGCCCTCGTTAGGCCTGGCGCCGATCATTATCCAGCAGATATTCGACACCATCGAGCAGCTGCGTCAGGAAGGGATGACCATCTTCCTGGTGGAGCAGAACGCTAACCAGGCGCTGAAGCTGGCCGATCGCGGTTATGTGTTAGAAAACGGCCATGTGGTGCTGGAGGATACCGGCGACGCCTTGCTGGCGAACGAAGCGGTGCGCAGTGCCTATCTCGGCGGCTAATGTGTTGTAAACCCGGCGGTTTCAAGGCCGCCAGGCCCGCCGCCTGCGGGCGAAGTCGGGGTGACAGGGCGGGATTTTCCCCGCCCTTTTTTGTGCCCGTCAGCGCAAAAAAGGCGGTAATTCACTCGCCTCGTGCGTCACCTGCCTGTCACCTTTCCGTCATAAACCCGTTATCTTTCCGTCATTTTCCCGTGTCATGTTACTTCCCGAACAATAAGAATGCGCGATATCGCGCGATTGACTCCGGGCACAGGATACCGATATGACATCGTTCTCATTTCGTAAAACCGCACTTTGCATGGTACTGGGACTGACCTTCAGCGGTCACGCACTGGCTGCCACCGAGATCCCTTTCTGGCACTCGATGGAAGGCGAACTGGGTGTGGAAGTAAATTCTCTGGCACAACGCTTTAATGAATCTCACCCAGATTACAAAATCGTGCCGACCTACAAAGGCAACTACGAACAGAGCCTGGCGGCCGGGATTGCCGCCGTGCGTTCAGGCAAAGCGCCGGCTATTTTGCAGGTTTACGAAGTGGGTACCGCCACCATGATGGCCTCTAAAGCGATCGTACCGGTCTACGATGTGTTCAAAAACGCCGGCGTGGCCTTCGATGAGAAGCAGTTCGTGCCGACCGTGGCGGGCTACTACAGCGACGCCAGCGGCCACCTGATTTCTCAGCCGTTTAACAGCTCGACGCCGGTGCTGTATTACAACAAAGACGCCTTCAAAAAAGCCGGTCTGAACCCGGATCAGCCGCCGAAAACCTGGCAGGATCTGGAAAAGGACGCCGCTGCGCTGCGTAAAGCGGGCATGACCTGTGGCTACGCCAGTGGCTGGCAGGGATGGATCCAGATTGAGAACTTCAGCGCCTGGCATGCACTGCCGGTCGCCACCCAAAACAACGGTTTTGACGGCACCGATACCGTGCTGGAATTCAACAAGCCGACGCAGGTTCGTCATATCCAGATGCTGGAAGATATGAACAAGAAGGGCGATTTTACCTACTTCGGCCGTAAAGATGAATCCACCGCCAAGTTCTACAACGGCGATTGTGGCATCACCACCGCGTCTTCAGGCTCGCTGGCGGATATCCGTCATTACGCCAAATTTAACTACGGCGTCGGCATGATGCCGTACGACGCCACCGTCTCTGACGCCCCGCAGAACGCCATCATCGGCGGCGCGAGCCTGTGGGTGATGAAAGGCAAAGACGCCAGCACCTACAAAGGCGTGGCCGAGTTTATGGCCTTCCTGGCACAGCCGGATATCGCCGCTGAATGGCACCAGAAAACCGGCTACCTGCCGATCACCACCGCTGCCTATGAGCTGACCCGCAAACAAGGGTTTTACGATAAAAATCCCGGCGCGGACATCGCCACGCGTCAGATGCTGAACAAGCCACCGTTAGCGTTCACCAAAGGGATGCGTCTGGGCAACATGCCGCAGATCCGTACCGTTGTCGACGAAGAGCTGGAAGGCGTCTGGACCGGTAAGAAAACGCCGCAGGCGGCGCTGGATAACGCGGTGACCCGTGGCAATCTGCTGCTGCGCCGCTTTGAGCAGACGGCTAAGCAATAACGCTTCGCCCACAGGGGCGGCATTCAGTCCAATTCCCGGCTGGATGCGCCCCTGAACCCGTTTTCAGGGCCGCGTTGAGGGTAGTGAACGCGGCCCCTTACTCCTCATATTGGACGACGCTATGTCTTCTTCCCGTCCCGTTTTTCGCTCGCGCTGGCTGCCCTATCTACTGGTGCTGCCTCAGCTGCTGATCACCGTGATCTTCTTCCTCTGGCCCGCCGGTGAAGCCCTGTGGTATTCGGTGCAAAGCGTCGATCCGTTCGGCCTTTCCAGCACCTTTGTCGGCATGGAAAACTTCAGGCGCCTGATCGGCGACGAGTATTACCTCGACTCTTTTCTGACCACGCTGATTTTCAGCGGGCTGGTCACGGTCATCGGGCTGGTGGTCTCGCTGTTTTTTGCCGCGCTGGTCGACCATGTCCTGCGCCTGAAGCGCTTCTATCAGACGCTGTTTTTACTGCCTTACGCCGTGGCGCCCGCCGTCGCCGCAGTGTTGTGGATGTTCCTGTTCAGTCCGGGTCTGGGGCTGATTACCCATTTCCTGCGTTACCTCGGCTATGACTGGAACCATGCGCAAAACAGCGGTCAGGCGATGTTTCTGGTGGTGCTGGCCTCGATCTGGCAGCAGATGAGTTACAACTTCCTGTTCTTCTTTGCCGCGCTGCAGTCCATTCCAAAATCGCTGACGGAAGCCGCCGCCATTGATGGCGCGGGTCCGGTCCGGCGCTTTTTCCAGTTATCTCTGCCGCTGATCACCCCGGTCGGCTTCTTTTTAGTGGTGGTGAATGTGGTGTATGCCTTCTTCGACACCTTCCCGGTGATTGACGCCGCCACCGGCGGTGGCCCGGTGCAGTCGACCACCACGCTGATTTATAAAATTTACCGCGAAGGTTTTGCCGGACTCGACCTCTCTTCCTCTTCCGCCCAGTCGGTGGTGCTGATGGTGCTGGTGATTATTCTGACGGTGATCCAGTTCCGCTACGTCGAGAAAAGGGTGCGCTACCAATGATAGAGAACCGACCAGGGCTGACGATGTTCAGCCATATCATGTTGGGACTGGGGATCCTCACCGTGCTGTTCCCGCTGTACGTGGCCTTTGTTGCCGCCACCCTGAGCAACAGCGAAGTGTTCCAGGTGCCGATGACGCTGATCCCCGGCCGCCATTTGCTGGATAACATTGCCAACATCTGGCAGCACGGCGTGGCGCAGAACAGCGCGCCCTTTGGCGTGATGCTGATGAACAGCGCGATCATGGCGCTGAGCATTACGCTGGGGAAAATCACCGTGTCGATCCTCTCCGCCTTCGCGCTGGTGTGGTTCCGCTTCCCGCTGCGCGGGCTGTTCTTCTGGATGATTTTTATCACCCTGATGCTGCCGGTTGAGGTGAGGATCTTCCCGACCGTCGAGGTGATTTCCAACCTGAATATGCTCGACAGCTACAGCGGGCTGACGCTGCCGCTGATGGCTTCCGCCACCGCCACCTTCCTGTTCCGCCAGTTCTTTATGACCCTGCCGGACGAGCTGATTGAAGCGGCGCGGATTGATGGTGCCAGCCCGATGCGCTTCTTCTGGGACATCGTGCTGCCGCTGTCGAAAACTAACCTCGCGGCGCTGTTTGTGATCACCTTTATCTACGGCTGGAACCAGTATATGTGGCCGCTGCTGATCATCAGCGAAGCGGACCTTGGCACCGCCGTCGCCGGTATCCGCAGCATGATTGGCAACGGTGACGGCTCGACCCAATGGAATCTGGTGATGACCGCCATGCTGCTGACCATGGTGCCGCCGATTGTGATTGTTTTAGTGATGCAGCGCGCCTTTGTTCGCGGGCTGGTTGAGAGCGAGAAATAAGTTATGGCAGGCGTAAAACTTCAGGCTGTTACCAAATCCTATGACGGCAAAAATCAGATCATTCAGCCGCTCGACGTGGAAATCCGCGACGGTGAATTTATGGTGATGGTGGGTCCCTCCGGCTGCGGAAAATCCACGCTGCTGCGCATGGTCGCCGGGCTGGAAGAGGTCACCAGCGGCGATATCTATATCGATACCCAGCGCGTCACCGATCTTGAACCGAAAGATCGGGGCATCGCCATGGTGTTCCAGAACTACGCGCTCTATCCGCATATGAGCGTTGAGCAGAACATGGCGTATGGCCTGAAGATTCGCGGCATGGGCAAAGAGCATGTGCGGCAGAAAGTGCTGGAAGCCGCCAAAAGCCTGGAGCTGGAAGCCTTGCTGCATCGCCGCCCGCGTGAGCTTTCTGGCGGCCAGCGGCAGCGCGTGGCGATGGGCAGAGCGATTGTGCGTGAACCGGCGGTATTCCTGTTCGATGAACCCTTATCCAACCTCGATGCCCGCCTGCGCGTGCAGATGCGCCTTGAGCTGCAGCTGCTGCACCGCCGCCTGAACACCACCAGCTTGTATGTTACCCACGATCAGGTGGAAGCGATGACGCTGGCGCAGCGGGTGATGGTGATGAACAAAGGGGTGCTGGAGCAGTTGGGTACGCCGGTGGAGGTGTATGAGCGTCCGGCGACGCGCTTTGTCGCCAGCTTTATTGGCGCGCCGTCGATGAACCTGATGGATGGCCAGCTAAATGATGATGGCAGCCGGCTGACGTTGTCCGATCGCTTTACGATCCCGTTGTCGCAAGCGAAAGCGCGTTGGGCGGGCCGTCCGTTGACGCTGGGTATTCGCCCGGAGCATATTAAACTCGCGTCACCGCAGGACGGCTTACCGCTGGTGGTGGAAACGCTGGAAATGCTGGGCGCGGATAATCTGGCGCACGGCAAGTGGGGCGGGCAGTCGCTGGTGGTACGCCTGCCGCATATCGAGCGTCCGGCGATTGGCAGCACATTGTGGCTGCATCTGCCGACAGACTCGCTACACTTCTTTGAACCCTCTACTGGACAACGGCTCGAATGATGAACAAAGCCTGGCCTTACCCCCCGATTGTGGCCCATCGCGGCGGCGGTAAACTCGCCCCGGAAAACACCCTCGCCGGCATTGATGTGGGCGCGAAACTGGGCCACAAGATGATCGAATTTGACGTGAAGCTGTCGCAGGATGGCGAGATCTTCCTGCTGCACGACGACACGCTGGACAGGACCAGCAATGGCTGGGGAATTGCCGGGCAGCTTCCCTGGGAAAAGCTGGTGCAGCTGGATGTCGGCGGTTGGTACGGCAAGGATTTCGCCGATCAGCGCCTGCCGTTGCTGTCGCAGGTGGCGAAGCGCTGTGCCGAGCACCAGATGATGGCCAATATCGAGATCAAACCCACCACCGGGCTGGAAGCCGAAACCGGACGGGTGGTGGCGCTGGCCGCGCGGGATCTCTGGCATATGCAGCCCGCAGCACCGCTGCTCTCGTCGTTTTCAACGGTGGCGCTGGCCGCGGCGAAAGAGGCGGCACCGGAGCTGCCACGGGGTTTGCTGCTGCATGAATGGCACGATAACTGGCAGGAAATGACCGATGCGCTGGAGTGCGTGTCGATTCACTTCAATCACAAGGTCTTGAGTGAGAAGCGCGTGGCTGAGCTGAAAAAATCCGGCTTACGTATTCTGGTGTACACGGTGAACGATGCCGACAGGGCTGCACAGTTGTTGAAGTGGGGTGTCGATGCGATCTGTACTGATGCCATCGACACCCTTGGCCCCGACTTTGCCTCTCAACTGCATCGCTGAGGCGGCAACCGCATGAGCTGAATAGATGAACCCCGGCCACTGACTTGCGACAGCGTCGGGGTTCTCAGTGCTTGCCGCTTTATTGTCGCGCCAGCACTGTGGGTAAGGTGGGGATTAATTGTTGTTTTGCTGCACCGGCGGCAGGGTGTTGGTTCCCGGCTGTGACTGGATCACGCGCTGGGAAGCACTGTTCCGCTGCTCCTGAACTTTCCGCTGTGTGTCCTGGCTTTGACGCTGCTGATCCTGCTGCAACTTCAGTTTCTGCTGGGACTGTTGCGTCTGCATCTGGCTCTGCATCCGTTGAGTGCTGGGATTATAGCCCGGCTGGTTTGGCTGATTGTTGTTCAACATGTTGGCCATGCCGCTCAACGGTGCCAGTGCGGCAATAAAAATAACTAACCATTTCATAAACTGCCTCCGTGTTAGATTACTCAAGTGTATGTCAGGGCCACCAAACTGCCTCCAGGAGTCAACTGAATTTCAGTCCCGCCTCGCCTTTTCTCTTATTTCGTACACACTTATCAGCAGTAAACAAACGTAAATAAGACTAACAAGAGGTGAAGATGACAGGACAGGGTAAGTTAACGCGGCTTGCGGGACCGCTAATGATCGGGCTGTTACTGTGGCAGGGTGCCAGTGCTGCGCCCACCGCACCGGCAGTTTCTTACGGGGTGGATGCGGATACCTTCCATCCGGTGAAAGAGCAACATGGGATGGTGTCGTCAGTGGATGCGACAGCAACTCAGGTTGGCGTGGATATCCTTAAGCAGGGTGGCAACGCGGTGGATGCGGCGATTGCCGTCGGTTTTGCGCTGGCGGTCACCCATCCGCAGGCCGGCAACCTCGGCGGCGGCGGCTTTATGATGCTGCGCACCGCCTCAGGCCGTACCACCGCCATCGACTTCCGCGAAATGGCCCCAACCCGCGCCAGTCGCGATATGTTCCTCGATGCGCAGGGCAATGCCGACAGCAAAAAATCCCTCACCTCTCACCTGGCGTCCGGCGTGCCTGGCACGGTAGCGGGCTTTGCGCTGGCGAATAAAGAGTACGGCACTATGCCGCTCAGCCGTCTGATCCAGCCGGCGATCAAACTGGCCAGCAAAGGCATCGTGGTCAATCAGGCGCTGGCTGACGATCTGAAGGTCTATGGCAAAGAAGTGCTGATTAACCATCCCAACAGCAAAGCGATTTTCTACAAGGCCGATGGTCAGCCTTATGCCCGCGGCGAGACGCTGGTGCAGCGCAATCTGGCTCACAGCCTGACGCTGATTGCCAGCCAGGGACCGGACGCCTTCTACAAGGGCGCTATCGCCACGCAGATTGACGAGGAAATGGCGGCGCACGGCGGCTTAATCAGCAAAGTGGACCTGGCGAAATACCAGGCGATTGAGCGTAAGCCGATCAGCGGCACCTATCGCGGCTATGAAGTCTTCTCGATGCCACCGCCCTCTTCCGGCGGGATCCATATCGTGCAGATCCTGAATATCCTGGAAAACTTCGATCTGGCGAAAATGGGCTTTGGCAGCGCCGATGCGATGCAGGTGATGGCGGAAGCGGAAAAATATGCCTATGCCGACCGCTCGGAATATCTCGGCGATCCGGACTTTGTGAAGGTGCCGTGGCAGGCGCTGACCAGCAAAGCCTATGCGAAATCGCTGGCGCAGCAGATTGATGTGAATAAGGCGCGGCCGTCTTCGGAGATCAAACCGGGCAAGCTGGCACCGTATGAAAGTAACCAGACCACCCATTTCTCGGTGGTGGATAAGCAGGGCAATGCGGTGGCGGTGACCTACACGCTCAACACCTATTTTGGCAGCGGTATCGTGGCGGGTAACAGCGGCATCCTGATGAACAATGAAATGGATGACTTCTCTGCCAAGCCGGGCACGCCGAACGTCTATGGCCTGGTGGGCGGCGAAGCCAATGCGGTGGGGCCGTATAAGCGACCGTTGTCATCAATGTCGCCGACTATCGTGGCGAAAGATGGCAAAACCTGGCTGGTGACCGGCAGCCCTGGCGGCAGCCGCATAATCACCACCGTGCTGCAAATGGTGGTCAACAGCATCGATTACGGGATGAATATCGCTGAAGCGACCAACGCACCACGCTTCCATCACCAGTGGTTGCCGGATCAGCTGCGGGTTGAAAAGGGCTTCAGCCCGGACAGCCTGAAACTGCTGGAAGCCAAAGGTCAGCATGTGAAGGTGATGCCGGCGATGGGCAGCACGCAGAGCATTATGATTGGGCCGGACGGCATGCTGTATGGCGCATCCGATCCACGCACCATTGATGATTTAACGGCGGGTTACTAACCGGCTGAGAACCCCCGGCGGTCGGGGGTTCTGCACGTTCCTTCCTGAGAGGCGCTTACGCCTCTCTTTTTCGTTCATGTGCGGCGAGCTGCTGATTAAACGCCCCGCCTGAACAGCCCTGTTGCAACGCCTCCAGAATCAACTGCTGCTGAGTCTTCGGCACCAGCCCACCCAATGGCGGATCGGTATCCAGATTGGTGGGGAAGGAATAGCCTTCACCACTCGCGGCCACCACCGCGTGCAGCTGTGCGTCGCTCAGGGTTTTGCTCAGCAAGGCCGGATAGATCGCCTCCAGCACCTTGACGTGATTCACTTTTTCCATCGTTTTGCCAAAGGCCGACGAGACCTGCAGCAAATTGGCGGTGCGAATATGATCCGCAGTGACGTTGTTGCCGGCGGCATGGAACAGCGCCGGATTGAAGAACAGCCCATCGCCTTTTTTCAGCGGCAGCTGAATGGCGTGCTGTTGGAAGAAGGCGATAAAGCGCGGATCGCGCCAGGCCAGATAGCCTTCGGCATACTGTTGTGACCACGGCAGAAGCTGCGTGGGGCCAGATTCCAACGGCATGTCGCTGTGGGCGACCGCACCCTGCAGCGTCAGATATTGTGACAGGATCTGCAACGGCAGCGGGAAGCGGGCGACAACCTCATTAACCTGAAAACCCAGATGGTAATCGCGGTGCGGCTGCTGCGCTTTGCCGCCCGGACGCACCTGATTCACCTGCGCCGTCATTTCATAGCCAGGCCCCACCCAGGCTTCGCAAATCAGCGCCAGTAAGGGGTTGCTGTAGTAATCGATAAACGCATCGGCATCGCGCTCTGCCACCTTTTGCAGGGCGTTCCAGATACGGCCATTGCTGCCGGCTTTGGCAAAGTGATCGCCACCGCCGCCGCTGGCGGCTTCACTGGCGAGAATTTCCTCAAACAGCATGCTGCTGCGATCCACGGCGGAAAGGTCTTCATACAAACCCTGCACCACAAACACGCCGGGCCCACTGGATAATGCGCGATGCAGCTCGGCCAGCAGCTTCTGACGGTCGGTTTCTGCGGCTTTCAGCAGATCGTCACGGTGGTAAATCAGCACGTTTTTTTCGGCGGAGCGGGCCAGCGGGAAGTCGGCCGTCGGCAAGGTCTGCGCACAGAGGGTAGCGAAATCATCCAGCGAAATCTGGCTGTCATTAATGTAAATCTGAGTCATTGGGCACCTCACAGCGTCAACGTATGGGATGGCTGGAAGCCACCGTTATCACCACAGCCAACCACCGACTGATCGAAGTCGATCACCGCGCCGGTCATCATTCCTGACTCTTCGGAGAGCAGGAAAGCCACGCCACGGGCAACTTCAGTCGGTTTCAGCAGGCGGCCAAAGGGCTGCTGCTGCTCCGCTTTTTCCAGCCAGCCGTCTTCTGCCTGATGGTATTGCCGCTGGATATCGTCCTCATGTGGCGTATCCATCCAGCCGATGTTGAGGCCATTGACCCGGATGCGGTTACGCATGGCGCTGAAGGCAACGTTTTTGGTCAGCGTCACCAGCGCGCCCTTTGACGCGGCATAGGCGCTAAGAAAGCTCTGGCCGCCGTGTGAAGTCATGGTGATGATATTGACGATGCTGCCCTCAACGCCGTTGGCGATCATCAGCTTGATCGCCGCCTGCATCAGGAAGAAGGGCGCCCGCACGTTGACCGCCATAATGGCGTCGAACAGTTGCGGCGAGGTGTCGAGGATGGTGCCGCGATCGGACATGCCCGCGCAGTTAACCAACCCGTGCAGCGTGCCAAAAAAGGACTCAGCCGCGGCGACGACCTTTTCGCAGGCTGCCGGTGAGCTGATGTCGGCTTCGACGAAGATCGCTTTACAGCCGGAGTGGCTCAGGGTTTCGACCTGCTGGCGTCCGGCGTCGGTATTACGCCCGCAGATCACGATGCCGCGCGCGCCACGCTTCGCCAGCAGCTGGGCCACCGCCGCGCCCAGTCCCTGGGTGCCACCGGTGACCACGAACACCTTATTGTTGAAGATAGTGCTTTCAGTCAGGCTCATTATTTGTCCTTTCTTTTTGTCGGGGAAGGTAAGGTCTGTTCACTTGCTGACCCTGACCTTAGCAATTACATTTGATTAACAATACGTCGGCATGACCTCAAAAAGACCTCAATTTATGGCTAACCCGTTTTCACTTAAGCAAATCGCGGCCCAGTCGGGCGTCAGTAAAGCCACGGTCGATCGGGCGCTGCACCAGCGGGGCAGCGTGCATCCGCGAACCGCACGGCGGATTGCGCAGGCCATCCGCGATCTGGAGTTGCAGCAGCGCGCCAGCCTGGCCAGCGGCCGTACCTTGCCGATCGATTTAGTGATGCATGCGCCTGAGCGCTTCAGCTCGCTGACGCTGGCGGCGCTGCTCAGCCAGATAAAAAGCTTTGCGCCGTTCCGGCTGACTCTGCGCTGCCATATTGTTGAGGAGACCACGCCAGAAGAGCTGGTGCGTGAACTGCGCCGCTGTGGCAATGACAGCTACGGCGTGCTGCTAAAGGCCAGCGACCATCCGTTGCTGGAAAGCGCGGTGGCCGAACTGGCCGCGCTGCGCGTTCCGGTGGTGACCCTGGTCACCGACCTACCGTACAGCGAGCGCATTCGTTATGTCGGCATGGACAATGAAGGGGCAGGGCGAACGGCGGCCTGGCTGATGTCGCGCTGGCTGCCGACTGAGGCACAAACGGTGGCTGTGGCGCTAAGCAGCGCGGGATTTCGCGGCGAAGAGCAGCGTATGGAAGGGTTTATGGCGACGCTACAACAACGCGCGCCCTGGCTGAATACCGTCGCGGTCAGCGAAGGCTATGGCATCGATCAGCTGACCTTTACCCAGATGTGCGCAGCGCTGGAACAGGACAGCACCATCCAGTCCGTTTACAGCGTCGGCGGCGGCAACAGCGCCATCCTGCGGGCCTTTGCGGCGATGGATCGTGAGGTGAAAGTCTTTATTGGCCACGATCTGGATGAGGAGAACCGCCAGTTACTGACGGCCGGGAAGCTGGACGCGGTAATTGACCACGATCTGCGGGAGGATGCGCGCACGGCGTTCAGTGCCATCCTGCGTTTTCATGGTTTCCTGCCGGCGGAAGAAGCGCAGCAAACGGCGTTTTCACGGGTGATCGTGGCCACGCCGTTCAATGTTTAGACCGGCGATGGCGCATTTTTAAGACGCGCCATAAACAGCGCATCCACCTGCTGACCCTCGCGGACCGCAAAACGGCGGGCAACGCCTTCGGTAACAAAGCCGAAGCGCTGATAGAGGGCAATCGCCGTGGCATTATCAGCGAACACCGTCAGCTCAATGCGTTCGATGCTCAGCCAGTTATCGCAAAGGACGATCATCTCTTTCATCAGCGCTGAAGCCACGCCTTTGCCGCGATGATGAACATCGACGCAGATGCCAAACGATGCGGTGTGACGACGACGTAACCGGGTGTTCACTTCCAGCGTCAGATCGCCCACCACCTGGCCATCAATGCAGGCGACAAACCGCTGCTGACCCTCTTTCGGCGAGTCCAGCCGCTGCTGCCACATTTGCTGCGAGGGATGCGGAAGCTGGAGCGTATCGCGATAGGTTTCGGGCTGACTGAGGATGCGAAAAAGCGCCTCAGCATCAGTCGGTTCGGCATGACGTATAACGATCTCACTCATATCCCTGCTCCTTGTTTTCCGCTAATCCTCTTTAAGATCATGGCCTTTAGCCGATAAATCAAGCAAAAAAATGCTTTACAAGTGCGAATGATAATGATTATTATTGTCATGCGTTCCCGGCATGGGCTTCACGGACCATCGGGAAAGCACGACATTGCTCACATTGCTTCCAAGTATTATTTAGCCAGCTCGGGTGCTGGCTTTTTTTTTGCCTGCCGTTTACCTCCGCCGCAATCCAGCGACAAATTGTCTGTTTAACTGCTCTCGATTCCATCGAATAATTTGAACAGAGGAGACAATTTTATCCGCTATCATCCCCTCCAGAACAGGTCCAGACTATGTGAAAACGTTGAGGAGGATTGAACATGATTTATCTACGCAAAGCACAAGATCGCGGTCACGCTAACCACGGTTGGCTGGACAGCTACCACACATTTTCTTTCGCCAGCTATCATGACGCCAACTTTATGGGCTTCTCGGCGCTGCGGGTGATTAACGAAGATGTGATCGACGGTGGACAGGGTTTTGGTACCCATCCGCATAAAGACATGGAAATCCTGACTTACGTGCTGTCCGGTACGGTTGAGCACGAAGACAGCATGGGCAACAAAGAGCAGATCCCGGCGGGTGAGTTCCAGATTATGAGCGCCGGTACCGGTGTGCGTCACTCTGAGTACAACGCCAGCAAAGAGGTGCCGCTGCACCTGTATCAGATCTGGATTATCCCGGAAAAAACCGGCATCGAGCCGCGCTATGCTCAGCGCCGCTTCGATGACGTGCAGGGCCGCCAGCTGGTGCTGTCTCCCGATGCTCGTGACGGTTCGCTGAAAGTGTTCCAGGATATGACGCTCTCGCGTTGGGCGTTGAAGCAGGGCGAACAGGGCGCTGTGGAAATTGAAGCCGGACGCCGTATCTGGATCCAGGTGGTGAAAGGGGATGTCACCGTCAACGGTGAAAAAGCCTCCACCAGCGATGCGTTTGCGGTCTGGGACGAAGCGGCTCTGGCGATTGAAGCCGGTAGCGATGCCGAAATCCTGCTGTTCGATCTGCCTGCTGTTTAAGTCCGTCACACTTTGGGTGCGGTTTACCGCACCCTTCACCGTTTCCCTTTCAATTTTGTTACACTCTCTTCATCTCTCCCCTGACCCTTTACAATAATGAAGAAGAAAAGACCGGTATTACAGGATGTTGCCGATCGTGTGGGCATCACCAAAATGACCGTCAGCCGCTATCTGCGTAATCCCGATCAGGTTTCTGTTGCCTTACAGAGCCGGATTGCCGAGGCGCTGGATGAGCTGGGTTACATCCCCAATAAAGCCCCCGATATTTTGTCTAATTCCACCAGTCGCGCCATTGGCGTGCTGCTTCCCTCGCTGACCAACCAGGTGTTCGCCGATGTGCTGCGCGGCATTGAAGCGGTAACCGATGCCGCGGGCTACCAGACCATGCTGGGCCACTTCGGCTACAGTGCGGAAAAAGAAGAGCTGCAAATCCGCTCGTTGCTGGCCTGGAACATTGATGGCCTGATCCTCACCGAACGCACCCACACCGCCGCCAGCCTGCGCATGCTGGAAACCGCCGGTATCCCGGTGCTGGAAATGATGGATTCGGTTTCGCCTTGCCTGGATATGGCGGTCGGCTTCGATAACGTCGAAGCCGCGCGGCAAATGACCCATGCCATTCTGCAGAAAGGCCATCGCCGTACGGTGTACCTTGGCGCCCGCCTGGATGAGCGTACCTTGCTTAAGCAGCAGGGCTACGAGAAGGCGATGCGGGAAGCCGGCCTGGAGCCGCGCAGCATCATGATGGAAGAGGCGTCCTCTTTCTCGATGGGCGCAACCCTGCTGAAGGAAGCCCAGCGCCGCTATCCCGATACCGACAGCCTGTTTTGTACCAACGATGACCTGGCGGTCGGTGCGATGTTTGAATGCCAGCGTCAGGGATTGCGGGTGCCCCAGGAAATGGCGATTGCCGGTTTTCACGGCCATGATATTACTCAGGTGGTAACACCTGAACTGGCAACGGTGGTGACACCGCGTGAAAAAATGGGTCGTGAATCTGCCGCACTGCTGCTGTCCAGCATCCGCGGTGAGTTGCGCGATGCCAAACAGGTGAATGTCGGCTTTACCATTTCGGAAGGTGGCAGTATCTGACGGCAGGGCGAATTTATCCACTGCGCGTGGGCAAGAGGGTTTGCTGCCCGCACGCTGTGGATGAAAGTTGTCCCTTTGTGCCGCCATCACTCTGAAACTGTCATTTTTTTGAGCTACTTCACATTTACCAGCTTTTTCCTCCCCAGCTGTTGCCATAGCGGACGGCCGTCCAGACAATGTTACCGATAACAAGTTGGGCTGACCCAGAACGGCCATCTCCATAGACTTCTCTGCCGGAGCATAAATAATGAAAACATCCCCTTCGTCCAATCACGTGTTCGTGTTGATGGGCGTATCCGGAAGCGGCAAATCAGCTGTTGCCAACGCCGTTGCACACCAGTTGAAGGCGGCGTTCCTTGATGGGGATTTTCTTCATCCTCGCGCCAACATCGAGAAAATGTCTGAAGGCCATCCGCTCAATGATGATGACCGTAAACCCTGGCTGGAAGCGATCAACGATGCGGCGTTCGCCATGCAGCGCACCAACGACATCTCGCTGATTGTCTGCTCGGCGCTGAAAAAGAGTTACCGCGACATCCTGCGCAAAGGCAACGACAACCTGTCCTTCGTCTATCTGCAGGGCGATTTCGACACCATTGAATCCCGTCTGCGCGCGCGCAAAGGGCACTTCTTCAAGCCGCAAATGCTGGTCACCCAGTTTTCCACGCTGGAAGAGCCGGGCACTGATGAGCGCGATGTGCTGGTCGTGGACATTAATCAGACGCTGGATGAGGTTGTGGCTGCGACCATTACCACTATCGAAGGCGCGATAAAAAAATAAGTTGGATGTAATGGCTACTGCAACACTGGTTTTGACCGCAGCGGGTTCTGTTTTACTGCTGCTGTTCCTGGTGATGAAAGCGCGTATGCACGCCTTTGTCGCTCTGATGTTAGTTTCTGTCGGGGCCGGGATCTTCTCCGGTATGCCGCTCGATAAAATTGCGGACACCATGCAGAAAGGCATGGGCGGTACGCTGGGCTTCCTCGCGATTGTGGTTGCGCTGGGGGCAATGTTCGGCAAAATTCTGCATGAAACGGGCGCGGTCGATCAGATCGCCATCAAGATGCTGAAGACCTTTGGCCAGAGCCGCGCGCATTATGCGATGGGCGTGGCCGGTTTAATCTGCGCGCTGCCGCTGTTCTTTGAAGTGGCGATCGTACTGCTGATAAGTATTGCCTTTGCCGTGGCGCGTCGGACCAACGACAACCTGGTGAAGCTGGTTATTCCGCTGTTTGCCGGCGTGGCGGCGTCCGCGGCCTTTCTGATCCCCGGCCCTGCGCCGATGCTGCTGGCCTCGCAAATGCACGTCGACTTTGGCTGGATGATCCTGCTGGGCGTGTGCGCGGCGATCCCAAGCATGCTGATTGCCGGTCCGCTGTTCGGTAACTTTATCAGCCGTCACGTGACCTTCACGCTGCCCACCGAAACCACCCATCCGGACTTTGATGAGAGCAAGCTACCCTCGTTTGGCTTCAGCCTGTCGCTGATCCTGTTCCCGCTGGTGCTGGTGGGACTGAAAACCATTGGTGCCCGCTTTACCGATCCCGGCACGCGTCTGTACGAGTGGCTGGAGTTTATTGGCCATCCGTTTATCGCCATTCTGCTGGCGTGCCTGGTGGCGATTTATGGCCTGGCGTACCGTCAGGGGATGGATAAAGAGCGGGTGATGCAGATTTGCGGCAGCGCGCTGCAACCTGCCGGGATTATCCTGCTTGTGATTGGTGCCGGTGGCGTGTTCAAGCAGGTGCTGGTGGATTCGGGCGTCGGCCCGGCACTGGGTAACACGCTGACCGGCGCGGGTCTGCCGGTGGCGCTGGCGTGCTTTATTCTGGCCGGTGCGGTGCGCATCATTCAGGGTTCAGCAACGGTTGCCTGCCTGACCACGGTTGGCCTGATTATGCCGGTGATTGAGCCGCTGCATTATTCAGGCGCGCAGATGGCAGCGCTGTCGATCTGTATCGCCGGGGGTTCGATTATCTTCAGCCACGTCAACGACGCCGGTTTCTGGTTGTTCGGCCGCTTTACCGGCGCAACGGAAGCCCAGACGCTGAAAACCTGGACGATGATGGAAACCATTCTGGGGACCGTCGGCGCTATCGTCGGCATGATTGCCTTCGAGCTGCTGTCCTGATGGGCAGCTGAATAGCAGAAGGGCGCTCAGTGAGCGCCCTTTTTGTTTAAATCTTCAGATAGGCCCGGATACCATCGAGGAACATCTGGGTCGCCAGCATAATCAGAATCAAGCCCATCAGCCTTTCCAGCGCGTTAACGCCTTTCTCCCCCAGCAGCCGTAAAAATACGCCGGACATCAGCAGGATAAATACCGTTGCGCCCCAGGCAATCATTAGTGCCCCGACCAAATGCGTCATCTGATCGGGATACTGATGCGACAGCAGCATCAGGGTGGCCAGCAGCGACGGGCCTGCCACCAGCGGAATGGCCAGCGGCACCAGGAAGGGTTCTTCGCCGGCAGGCAATCCGCTGCTGCTACTTTCATGGGAAGGGAAGATCATTTTAATGGCGATCAGAAAAAGAATGATGCCGCCGGAAATCGACACCGTTTCCGTGCGCAGATTCAGGAAGGCGAGTATTTTCTCGCCGGCAAACAGAAACAGCAGCATGATCACCAGCGCGATCAGCATTTCGCGAATCAACACCACCCGTCGACGTTTAGGCTCCAGATGCTTCAAAACCGACATAAAAATCGGCAAATTGCCCAGCGGATCCATAATAAGCAACAATAATATCGTTGCTGAGATCATTTCAGTCATCGTATCCATCTCTGTTAAGCGCCGTTAGCGGCCAATACCCTGCATTTTCCAGCCGACAGGTCTGGCGCTATCCGCCTGCCCGTTTGCTGAATTATTACGGGTATATTAGCGATATTGCTAAAAATTTGCCGATAATCGATTTAATTCACTTGCCACTTTTGCAGCATTTTGTAAGGTGTTAACCATACTTCTTTCTTATAACTTTAACAGGTCAGGTCTACTCTCCCCCCGCCATTGACTGGCCGGGCAAGCCAGTGGTCTGCAGCAGGTGCATCATGAAATCAGTAGGACTTATCGGTTGGCGTGGCATGGTTGGATCCGTTCTTATGCAGCGCATGGTAGAAGAACGTGACTTCGACGTGATCCGCCCGGTCTTTTTCTCGACTTCTCAGCACGGCCAGCCGGCCCCTGAGTTTGGCGGGCAGTCTGCCGGAACCTTGCAGGATGCCTTCAATATCGAGGCGCTGAAAGCCCTGGATATTATTATTACCTGTCAGGGTGGCGACTATACCACTGAAATCTATCCAAAACTGCGTGCTGCCGGCTGGCAGGGTTACTGGATTGATGCCGCTTCCACCCTGCGTATGAACGACGATGCGCTGATTATCCTTGATCCGGTCAACCATAACGTTATCCATCAGGGCCTGGAGAAAGGCATCAAAACCTTCGCCGGCGGTAACTGTACCGTCAGCCTGATGCTGATGTCGCTGGGTGGCCTGTTTGCTAACAACCTGGTGGAGTGGGCTTCAGTGGCCACCTATCAGGCGGCCTCCGGCGGCGGCGCACGCCATATGCGTGAACTGCTGACGCAGATGGGCATGCTGCATGACCACGTGGCGAAAGAGCTGCAGAACCCGGCCTCTGCGATCCTCGACATCGAGCGTAAAGTGACCGAGATGGGCCGCAGCGGCGTGCTGCCGACCGATAACTTTGGCGTCCCCCTGGCTGGCAGCCTGATCCCGTGGATCGACAAGCAGCTGGAAAATGGTCAGAGCCGGGAAGAGTGGAAGGGCCAGGCCGAAACCAACAAAATTCTGCAGCCAGCCAGCGTGATCCCGGTCGACGGACTGTGCGTTCGCGTTGGTGCGCTGCGCTGTCACAGCCAGGCCTTCACGCTGAAACTGAAAAAAGACGTGCCGCTGCAAGAAGTGGAGCAGCTGTTGGCTTCCCATAACGACTGGGTCCACGTGGTGCCAAACGATCGCGAGCTGACCATGCGTGAGCTGACGCCTGCTGCGGTGACCGGCACGCTGAAAACGCCGGTAGGACGTCTGCGTAAGCTGAATATGGGGCCGGAATATCTGTCTGCCTTCACCGTCGGCGATCAGCTGCTGTGGGGTGCCGCTGAGCCTCTGCGTCGCATGCTGCGTCTGCTGGTTGGTTAAGCCTTAAACGCCGCGTTACCCACACCCCGTTCGCCTCTGGCAGCGGGGTGTTTTATTTGCAATCCGCCTCCTGCTGCGCTTTCCCTCCCGCGTTTTCCGACTTGTCCGTCACCAATCTCCGAAAGTTTGATCTGAAAGGCATATTTTTATGTTTTCGGTGCTGGCTTTAGCCGCGCCCTGGCTATGCTTAAAAATATCATTGAAACATAACGGGCCGGGACTGCTTGCGGGACACGGCCCGAAACGCTTTACCTTATCTGATGAAGTTGTCGCACGCTGCGGCGGTTTTCGCACTGGATGGCTACCTTTCCGGTCAGCGTGCTTTTGGTTCAATAAAGAGCAGAGCATTCGTTGCCTTTTCGGGGTAACAAGAGATTGCCTGCCAACCATCAAGGGAAGAAAGTCATGTCCGAGCTTACGGATCGTCGGCTTATTAATGAATTAATTTCCGGCCACTATGCAGACCCATTTTCGTTTCTTGGTATGCATCAGACCGAGAGCGGCCTCGAAGTACGGGCAATGCTACCTGATGCAACCGAAGTCTGGGTGATTGAAACCAATACCGGGCGCAAATGCGCTCAGCTTGAATGTCTGGACTCTCGTGGTTTTTTCCACGGCGTGGTTCCACGACGTAAAAACCCCTTCCGCTACCAGCTGGCCGTCACCTGGCATGGTCAGCAAAACCTGATTGATGATGCCTACCGCTTTGGTCCACTGCTGGCGGAAATGGACAGCTGGCTGTTGGCTGAAGGCACGCACCTTCGCCCGTACGAAACTATGGGTGCCCATGCGGACGTGATTGATGGCGTTATCGGCACGCGCTTCTCCGTCTGGGCGCCGAATGCCCAGCGCGTCTCGGTTGTGGGTGATTTCAACTTCTGGGATGGCCGTCGCCATCCGATGCGTTTTCGCCAGGAGATTGGCGTCTGGGAGCTGTTTGTTCCCGGCGCGATCCACGGGCAGCTGTATAAATTCGAAATTATCGATCTGCACGGTCAGCTGCGGCTGAAGGCCGATCCCTATGCATTTGAAGCGCAGATGCGGCCGGACAGTGCCTCGATGATTTGTGGGATACCCCCGAAAACCGAGATGCCGGAGGCCCGTCGTCGCGCCAATGATTTTGACCAACCGATCTCGATTTATGAGGTGCATCTGGGGTCATGGCGTCGGCACACCGATAACAATTTCTGGCTGAGCTACAAAGAGCTGGCCGAACAGCTGGTGCCCTATGCCAAAGAGATGGGCTTCACCCACCTTGAGCTGATGCCGATTAACGAACATCCGTTCGATGGCAGTTGGGGCTATCAGCCGACCGGCATGTACGCGCCAACCCGGCGTTTTGGTACCCGTGATGACTTTCGCAACTTCGTTGCCGCGGCGCATGAAGCCGGGCTGAACGTGCTGCTCGACTGGGTGCCCGGCCATTTCCCTTCCGATGACTTTGCCCTGGCCAAATTTGATGGCACCGAGCTGTACGAGCACGGCGATCCGCGCGAAGGCTACCATCAGGACTGGAACACGCTGATTTACAACTTCGGCCGCCGCGAGGTCAGCAATTATCTGGCGGGCAACGCCCTGTACTGGATTGAGCGCTTCGGCATTGACGGGCTGCGCGTCGATGCGGTGGCGTCAATGATCTACCGCGATTACAGCCGTGCCGAAGGGGAATGGGTGCCTAACCACCTGGGCGGCAGAGAGAATCTGGAAGCTATCGCCTTCCTGCGCTACACCAACCGCACGCTGGGCTCCGCCGCACCGGGTTCGGTGACGGTGGCCGAAGAGTCGACCGATTTCCCTGGCGTCTCACGTCCGCCGGAAATGGGCGGTCTGGGCTTCTGGTACAAGTGGAATCTGGGCTGGATGCACGACACGCTGGATTATATGAAGCTGGATCCGGTGCATCGCAAGCATCACCACAACAACCTGACCTTTGGCATGCTCTATAACTCCACCGAAAACTTTGTGCTGCCGCTGTCGCACGATGAGGTGGTTCACGGCAAGAAATCGATTCTGGACCGCATGCCGGGCGATGCCTGGCAAAAATTCGCCAACCTGCGTGCTTACTACGGCTGGATGTTCGGCTTCCCCGGCAAAAAGCTGCTGTTTATGGGCAACGAGTTTGCGCAGGGCAAAGAGTGGAACCATGACGTCAGCCTCGACTGGCATCTGCTGGAAGGGCACGACAACTGGCATAACGGCGTGCAGCGGCTGGTACGCGATTTAAACCACACCTACCGTGCCCATCCCGCGCTCTATCAGCTCGACTTCGACCCGATGGGCTTCGAATGGCTGGTGGTGGACGATTTCGAAAATTCGGTGTTTGTCTTTGTGCGCCGCGATCGCGAGGGCAACGAGCTGATGGTTGTCAGCAACTTTACGCCGGTCACCCGTGAGAACTACCGCTTTGGCGTCACCGGCGCGGGCAGCTGGCGGGAAGTGCTCAACACCGACTCCAGCCATTATCACGGCAGCAATGCCGGTAATCAGGGCGCAATCCACAGCGATCCGCAGCCCAGCCACAATCGTGAACACTCGGTGAGCATGACCTTGCCGCCGCTGTCCACCGTCTGGCTGGCGAGGGAGGCGTGATGAGCCCCGTGCTTCCTGGCAAAGCCACGCCTTCCGGCGCTGATTACGACGGCAAAGGCGTGAACTTTACGCTGTTCTCACAGCATGCAGAGCGCGTGGTGCTCTGTCTGTTTGACGAGCAGGGCCAGGAAACACGCGTGGATTTACCGGGACATACCGGCGATATCTGGCATGGCTATCTGCCGGCGATAAAACCCGGCCAGCGCTATGGCTACCGGGTGTATGGCCCCTGGCAGCCCGACGCCGGACACCGCTTCAATCCCAACAAATTACTGGTCGATCCCTGTGCCCGCGAAGTGGAAGGCGAAGTCACCGACGACCCGCGTTTCCAGTGCGGTGAAACGGAGATGAATTGCGAAGACAGCGCGGCAGTGGCGCCAAAAAGCGTGGTGTTGGCCAATGATTTTGACTGGGAAGATGACCAGCCACCGCGCGTGCCCTGGGGCTCGACCGTCATTTATGAAGCACACGTTCGTGGGCTGACCAAGTGCCATCCGGATATTCCTGCGGAGATCCAGGGTACCTATGCGGCGCTGGGCCATCCGGTGATGATCAGCTATTTCAAGCGCCTCGGCATCACCAGCCTGGAGCTGTTACCGGTGGCGTATTTTGCTCACGAGCCGCGTTTGCTGCGCCTTGGGCTGACCAATTATTGGGGCTACAACCCGCTGGCGCCTTATGCACTGGATGCGCGTTATGCCTCCGGCGTTAACGGGGTGCATCCGCGCGATGAGTTCCAGCAGGCGGTGAAGGCGCTGCATGCGGCGGGCATCGAAGTGATCCTCGACGTGGTGTTTAACCACACCGCCGAGCTGGAAGAGACCGGCCCGACGCTGTCCAAACGCGGTGTCGATAATAAAAGCTATTACTGGCTCGACGATCAGGGTGGCTACCAGAACTGGACCGGCTGTGGCAACACGCTGAACATCAGCCATCCGAAAGTGATGACCTGGACGCTGGACTGCCTGCGTTACTGGGTGGAGGAGTGCCACGTCGATGGCTTCCGCTTCGATCTCGCCACCATCTTAGGCCGTACGCCGGAATACCAGCGCGATGCGGAGATGTTCCAGGCAATCCAGGCCGACCCCCTGTTATCGGCCTGCAAGCTGATTGCTGAGCCCTGGGATATCGGGCCAGGCGGTTACCAGGTGGGAAACTTCCCGCCGCCGTTTGCCGAATGGAATGACCATTTCCGCGACGTTGTGCGCCGTTACTGGCTGTATGGCGACATCTCCAATGGCGAGTTGGTGAAGCGTTTTGCTGCGTCCAGCGACGTGTTCCAACAGCCTGGGCGATTGCCGTCGGCCAGCATCAATCTGATCACCGCCCATGACGGTTTCACCCTGTGCGATGTGGTTTGCTACAACGACAAACATAACGAAGCCAACGGTGAAGATAACCGCGATGGCAACAACAGCAATTTCAGCCACAACCACGGTGTGGAAGGGCTGAACGCGCCGTTGCTGGTGGCTGAACATCGCCGCCGCAGCGTGCACGCCATGCTGACCACGCTGTTACTGGCGCAAGGCACACCGATGCTGTTAGCGGGTGACGAGCACAGCCACAGCCAGCACGGCAACAATAACGCCTACTGTCAGGATAACGAGTTGACCTGGCTTAACTGGGAAAACAATGACAGTGGGCTGTTTAACTTCACTGCCGCCTTAATCCATCTGCGCAGCAAGATCCCTGCGCTGCAGAGCGATAGCTGGTGGCAGGAAGGGGATGGAAACGTTGAGTGGCTGGGGCCCACGGGTCAGCCGTTGAGCGTTGAGGAGTGGCGAAACGGGGCGCATCGTCTGCAAATTCGCCTGTCTCAGAACTGGTTAATTACGTTTAACGCCACCGAAGAAGTGTGCGATTTACAACTGCCTCAAGGGGAATGGCATGCCATTCCACCCTTCGCCGGGGATGATAACCCGATCCTTATAACTGTCTGGCATGGACCAGCCCACGGTGTGTGCGTGTTCCAAAAGCAATCATAACAGGAGTCAGACATGATCAAATTAGAGAAGAACGATCCCCTGATGCTGGCAAGACAATTGCCGACACAAACTGTAGCCCTCATCCTTGCCGGTGGACGCGGTACCCGGTTGAAAGATCTCACCGCGAAACGTGCAAAACCTGCTGTCCACTTCGGCGGCAAATTTCGCATTATCGACTTTGCGCTGTCGAACTGCCTGAACTCCGGGATCCGGCGGATCGCGGTGATCACCCAGTATCAATCCCACACGCTGGTGCAGCATATCCAGCGTGGCTGGTCTTTCCTCAACGAGGAGATGAACGAGTTTGTCGACCTGCTGCCTGCGCAGCAACGTCAGGCAACGGAACACTGGTATCGCGGGACGGCGGATGCGGTCACGCAGAATCTCGATATTATTCGTCGTTATCAGGCGAAGTACATCGTGATCCTCGCGGGTGACCATATCTACAAAATGGATTACTCGCGGATGTTGCTGGACCATGTGGAAAATGACGCCAAATGCACCATCGCCTGTCTGCCTGTGCCGATCGAAGAAGCCAGCGCGTTCGGCGTCATGGCGGTTAACGATGAAAGCCGGGTAGTGGAATTCCTCGAAAAACCGGCCGATCCGCCGCATATGCCGGGCGATAAAACGCAGGCGCTGGCCAGCATGGGGATCTATGCGTTTACCGCAGACTATCTCTATGAGTTGCTGGAAGAAGACCTTAAAAATCCCGAATCCAATCATGACTTTGGTAAAGACATTCTGCCGCAGATTGTCTCCACCGGTGAGGCGCTGGCGCACTCCTTCAGCATCTCCTGCGTGCAAAGTGATGAGACCGCGCCGCCTTACTGGCGCGATGTGGGAACTCTGGAAGCTTACTGGAAAGCCAACCTCGATCTGGCCTCGGTGACGCCAGAGTTAGATATGTATGACCGCGACTGGCCGATCCGCACCCATATGGAGCCGCTTCCCCCGGCGAAATTTGTGCAGGATCGCTCAGGCAGTCACGGTATGACCATGAATTCGCTGGTGTCGGGCGGGTGCATTATTTCCGGCTCGGTGGTGGTGAATTCGGTGCTGTTCTCCCGCGTTCGAATCAACTCTTTCTGCAATATCGAATCCTCAGTTCTCTCGCCGGATGTGGTCGTGGGGCGATCCTGTCGCCTGCGCCGCTGTGTGATTGACCGAGCCTGCGAGCTGCCGGAGGGTACGGTAATCGGTGAAAATCCCGATGACGATGCGCGGCGTTTTTACCGTTCCGAAGAGGGGATCGTACTGGTGACGCGATCCATGCTGGCCAAATTGGGCTGGCGCAGTTAACTAAGAAGCAGTTCAGTCTGGGCAAGGTTTTTGATGCGGAGGACCGCGTCAGCACACCGTAAAGGAGCCGATAATGCAGGTTTTACATGTCTGTTCAGAAATTTTCCCGCTGCTTAAAACCGGCGGGCTTGCTGATGTTGTTGGGGCATTACCGGCGGCGCAAATTGCAGAAGGCATTGATACCAGAGTCCTGCTTCCAGGCTTCCCTGATTTAAAGAAAGGGATCCCGGACACAGAGGTCGTGGCAAGGCTGCAAACGTTCGCGGGCTACGTGGAGCTGCTCTATGGGCAGTTTGATGGCGTAGGGATTTACCTGATAGATGCGCCGGGTTTGTATGACAGACCCGGCAGCCCTTATCACGACGAGTCACAGTTCGCGTATACGGATAACTATCTCCGCTTTGCGCTGCTGGGCTGGATTGGCTGTGAACTGGCCTGTGGGCTGGATCCTTACTGGCGACCTGAGGTGGTCCATGCGCATGACTGGCATGCCGGGCTAACCTGCGCCTATCTGGCGGCTCGTGGCCGTCCAGCAAAATCGGTATTTACTGTCCATAATCTGGCATATCAGGGATTGTTTGCCGCCAAGCATATGGATGACATCCAGTTACCCTGGTCATTCTTCAACATGTTCGGGCTGGAGTTCTTCGGGCAGATTTCTTACCTGAAGGCCGGCCTGTTTTATGCTGACCATATTACCGCCGTCAGTCCTACTTACGCCCGGGAGATCACCCTGCCGGAGTATGGTTACGGCATGGAAGATCTGCTGAAGCAGCGACAGCTTGAGGGCCGGCTGACCGGGATCCTCAACGGGGTCGATCCGGCCATCTGGGACCCGGCGCAAGACCTGCTGCTTAACGCGCGCTATAACCGCGATGTGCTGGATGCCAAGGTCGAGAACAAACGCCAGCTGCAGATCACCATGGGCCTGAAGATTGATGACAAGGTCCCGGTCTTTGCGGTGGTCAGCCGGCTGACCAAACAGAAAGGATTGGATCTGGTGCTGGAAGCCTTGCCTGGCCTGCTGGAGCAGGGCGGACAGCTGGTATTACTGGGCGCCGGAGATGCCGTACTGCAACAAGGATTTCTTGCGGCGGCGGCCGAATATCCGGGCCAGGTGGGTGTACAGATTGGCTATCATGAAGCATTCTCCCACCGCATTATGGGCGGTGCCGACGTGATTATGGTCCCGAGCCGTTTTGAACCCTGTGGACTGACCCAGCTGTACGGCCTGAAATACGGCACCTTACCGCTGGTCCGGCGCACCGGTGGACTGGCGGATACGGTCAATGACAGTTCGCTGGAAAACCTCGCCGATGGCATGGCCAGCGGATTTGTTTTTGAGGACAGCAATGCCTGGTCTTTACTGAGGGCTATCCGCCGTGCTTTTGTACTGTGGTCCCGTCCTTCACTTTGGCGCTACGTGCAGCGTCAGGCGATGGGGATGGATTTTAGCTGGCAGGTGGCCGCTGTGGCCTACCGCGATCTCTATCAACGACTGTTGTAATGGCTATGGGAATTTTGATATGAACGCACCTTTCACCTATACCGCTCCCACGCTCAGCGTCGATGCGCTGAAGCACTCGATTGCCTATAAATTGATGTTTACCATCGGTAAAGATCCCTCGATTGCCAACAAGCATGAATGGCTGAATGCCACGCTGCTGGCGGTCAGGGATCGGATGGTTGAGCGTTGGCTGCGTTCCAACCGCGCGCAGCTTTCCCAGGATGTGCGGCAGGTGTATTACCTGTCGATGGAGTTTCTGGTAGGCAGAACCCTTTCCAACGCGCTGCTGGCGATGGGCATGTACGATGATGCTCAGGCCGCGCTGGAGGAGATGGGCTTCAATCTGGAAGACCTGATTGAAGAAGAGAGCGATCCGGGTTTGGGGAACGGTGGTTTAGGCCGACTGGCTGCGTGCTTCCTGGATTCCCTTGCCACGTTAGGATTGCCTGGCCGCGGCTATGGCATTCGCTACGACTACGGCATGTTCAAGCAAAATATCATTGATGGTCGCCAGGCCGAGTCCCCGGACTACTGGCTGGAATACGGTAATCCCTGGGAGTTCCAGCGCTTTAACACCCGCTACAAAGTGCGCTTCGGCGGACGTATCCAGCTGGAAGGCAGCCGATCGCGCTGGCTGGAAACCGAAGAAGTGCAGGCGATGGCCTACGACCAGATTATCCCGGGCTATGACACCGATGCCACTAACACCCTGCGCCTGTGGTCAGCGCAGGCCAGTAATGAAATCAATCTGGGGAAATTCAACCAGGGCGATTACTTTGCGGCAGTGGAAGATAAGAACCATTCGGAAAACGTGTCCCGCGTGCTCTATCCCGATGACTCGACCTATTCTGGCCGGGAACTGCGGCTGCGTCAGGAGTATTTCCTTGTCTCGGCCACGGTGCAGGATATCCTCAGCCGCCACTGGCGGATGCATCAAACCTTCGATAACCTCGCCGACAAGATTGCCATTCACCTGAATGACACTCACCCGGTGCTGGCGATCCCGGAACTGATGCGCCTGCTGATCGATGAGCATAAGTTCAGCTGGGATGATGCGTTTGAAGTCACCTGTCAGGTGTTCTCCTATACCAACCACACGCTGATGACCGAAGCGCTGGAGACCTGGCCGGTCGATATGATCGGCAAGATCCTGCCGCGCCATCTGCAAATCATCTTTGATATTAACGATTACTTCCTGAAAACCATTCAGGATTACTACCCGGACGACTGGGATCTGCAGTCACGCATTTCGATCATTGATGAGAACAACGGCCGAAAAATTCGTATGGCGTGGCTGGCGGTGGTGGTCAGCCACAAGGTGAACGGCGTTTCTGAGCTGCACTCCAATCTGATGGTGCAGTCGCTGTTTGCGGATTTTGCCGCGCTGTTCCCTGGCCGTTTCTGCAATAAAACCAACGGCGTGACCCCGCGTCGCTGGCTGGCGCTGGCGAATCCTGAACTCTCCGGCGTACTGGATGAGGCGATTGGCCGCACCTGGCGTACCGAGCTGAGCCAGCTGGATGAGCTGAAGCAGCATATCGATTACCCCAGCTTCCTGGCGCAGATCAGCGATGCCAAGCTGCACAACAAAAAGCGGCTGGCCGACTATATTGCGCAGAAAATGGGGGTGGTTATCGATCCGCACGCGCTGTTTGACGTGCAGATCAAGCGCATCCACGAATATAAGCGTCAGCTGCTGAACGTACTGCATGTGATCACCCGCTATAACCGCATCAAAGAGGATCCTGATGCTGACTGGGTGCCGCGCGTTAATATCTTTGCCGGTAAGGCTGCCTCGGCTTACTACACCGCGAAGCATATCATCCACCTGATCAACGATGTGGCGAAGGTCATTAACAACGATCCGCTGGTGAGAAACCGGCTGAAGGTGGTTTTTGTGCCTAACTACAGCGTCAGTCTGGCGCAGATCATCATTCCGGCGGCAGATCTCTCGGAACAGATTTCACTGGCGGGGACCGAAGCGTCCGGCACCAGTAATATGAAATTTGCGCTGAACGGCGCGCTGACCATCGGCACGCTGGATGGTGCCAATGTCGAGATGCTGGAGCACGTGGGCGAGGAGAATATGTTTATCTTCGGTAACACTACGCCGCAGGTCGAAGCGCTGCGCAAGAATGGCTATAGCGCGCACAAGATTTACGAGCAGGATGCGGAACTGCATCAGGCGCTGACGCAAATCGCCACCGGCACCTTCAGTCCTCAGGAACCGGGCCGCTACCGTAATCTGTTCGATTCGCTGGTCAATCTGGGCGACCATTACCAGCTGCTGGCCGACTATCGCAGCTATGTTGATACCCAGGATAAGGTGGATGCGCTTTATCGTCACCCGGATGAGTGGACCCGCAAGGCGCTGCTGAACATCGCCAATATGGGCTACTTCTCCTCGGACCGGACGATTCAGGAATACGCTGACGAGATTTGGGGGATCAAACCGGTACGGTTGTAATCCCGCGCGTTAAAAGCTGAAATGTAAAAGGGGCAGAATAATCATTCTGCCCCTTTTCTTTACGTCGACGGGATGAATCAGGAAGCCAGTGACAGCGCCGGTTTCTTCGCGTGCTGAGCCAGCCATTCGCCAACGCGGGCGCGTTGCTCATCGTTCAGCCACATACCGATTTTGGTCCTGCGCCACAGGGCATCATCCTGCTCACGCACCCACTCGTTTTCCACCAGATAACGCAGTTCGGCTTCATAGAAGTGGTGACCAAACAGCTCGCCCAACTCTTCCAGGCTGGTCGCGCCGCTTAACAGCTTCTCGGTATTGCTACCGTAAGTCCGGGCGTAGTGACGGGCCATCCCTTCAGTAATAAACGGATAACGGCGACGCAGACTGGCGGCGTAATCTTCACGCGTACCGGCAATATCTCCGCCTGGCAGCACGCAGGTTTTGGTCCAGGCCGGACCCGCTTTCGGATAGTACTTCGACAATTTCTCCATCGCGTGCTCAGCCAGCTTACGGTAAGTGGTGAGCTTGCCGCCAAAGACAGAGAGCAACGGTGCCTGGCCGTTATCATCGCGCACGTCGAGCGTGTAATCGCGGGTGATCGCCTGCGGTGAATCAGATTCGTCATCGCACAGTGGACGCACGCCGGAGTAAGACCAGACGATATCCTCTTTGCTCAGCGACTTCTTAAAGTGGCCGTTGAACACTTTCAGCAGGTATTCGGTCTCGTTGTCGTCGATATGGACGTTTTTCGGATCGCCTTTGTATTCCACGTCGGTGGTGCCGATGATCGAGAATTCGTCCATCCACGGGATCACAAACACGATACGGTTATCTTCGTTCTGCAGAATGTAAGCCTGTTTCTGCGTATGCACGCGTGGCACCACGATGTGGCTGCCCTTGATCAGGCGAATACCGTATGGCGATTTCAGCTTCAGGCCATCATCAAACAGCTGCTTAACCCATGGGCCAGCGGCATTGACCAGACCTTTGGCACGCCAGGTGAAGGTTTTGCCGCTGTCGATATCTTCGGCTTCAACCATCCACAGGCCATTTTCACGCCATGCGCGGGTCACTTTGGTGCGGGTGCGGACTTCGCCACCGCGCTTCTCAACTTCCTGCGCATTCAGCACAACCAGGCGCGCATCGTCCACCCAGCAGTCGGAATATTCGAAACCGCGCACGATTTCAGGCTTCAGTACCGAATCTGAGCCAAAACGCAAGCTTTTGCTGCCCGGCAGGCTGGTGCGTTTGCCCAGATGGTCATACATAAACAGACCGATGCGGATCATCCACGCCGGACGCAGATGCGGACGGTGCGGCAGACGGAAACGCATTGGGAAAGCGATGTGCGGTGCCATCTTCAACAGCACTTCACGTTCTGCCAGCGCTTCGCTGACCAGACGGAATTCGTAATGCTCCAGGTAGCGCAGGCCACCGTGGATAAGTTTGGAGCTGGCGGAAGAGGTCGCGCAGGCCAAATCTTGCGCTTCCAGCATCAGCACAGACAGGCCGCGTCCTGCAGCATCAGCCGCAATGCCAGCGCCGTTGATGCCGCCGCCGATTACGATCAAATCTTTGGTTTCCACGTCATCTTCCCCCGATGTTCGGAATAGTTCTTAAATGTTCGTTTTCGAGCATTATAATAATCGTATTCGCACATTGATGCCAGCGTTAACCGAATAAAAACATTTATGCGTGATGCAGGTAACATAATTGAGCAAGGAAAAGCCGCTTAACCCTGCAACATATCGGGTTATTCCAGGCAACCTTCGCGTTACAATAAGGCTGATTTGTCTGACTTTGACGAGAACCCACCATGGAACAATTTGAGTGCATCAGCGTGCAGCAGGCACAGGCACAGATGACCGACAACAACGCGCTGCTGGTTGATATCCGCGATCCGCAGAGTTATGCCGCCGCGCATGCCAGCGGGGCCTTTCATCTGACCAATGAGTCGCTGCCCGGTTTTATCGCGCAGTCGGATGTCGACACGCCGGTGCTGGTGATGTGCTATCACGGCATCAGCAGTAAAAGTGCCGCGCAGTATCTGTTGAACCAGGGATTTAATCAGGTGTTCAGCGTTGATGGGGGTTTTGAAGCCTGGCGTGTGGTGTTCCCGCAGCAGGTGGAAGCCGTTGCGCTTTAACTGACCCTCTTCAAACAGTGCGGTATACTGTTCTTTCGTTTTAATTAACAGGGACTTTCGACGGCGATGATGCGCATCACTGAATTCTCCAACCCCCGCATGGCGCAAGCCTTTGTGGACTATATGGCAACCCGTGGCATCCAGTTGCGGGTGGAGCACGATAACCATTATACGGTTTGGCTGGATGATGATTCGAAAGTCAATCTGGTCGAAAACGAACTTAGCCAGTTTATTCGCGACCCGAACCACCCGCGCTATCAGGCGGCGAGCTGGCATTCAGGCAGCACCTCGTCCGGCATTCATTATCAGGGCTCCTCACTGTTGGCCAATATCCGTGAGCGCGCCGGACCGCTCACGCTGTCCGTGATGGTGATGTGCATCGTGGTCTTTGTGCTGATGCAGATTTTTGGCGACCAGACGGTCATGAGCCTGCTGGCCTGGCCTGATGCGGACCAGCACTTTGAGTTGTGGCGCTGGTTCACCCATGCGCTGCTGCACTTCTCGATCCTGCACATCACCTTTAACCTGATGTGGTGGTGGTATCTGGGCGGCGCGGTGGAAAAAAGGCTGGGCAGCGGCAAGCTGTTTGTCATCCTGCTGATCTCGGCGCTGCTCAGTGGCTGGATGCAGTCCAAATACAGTGGGGTGATGTTTGGTGGCCTGTCTGGCGCCGTCTATGCCCTGATGGGCTACGCGTGGCTGAGAGGCGAGCGCGACCCGCAAAGTGGCATCTACCTTGAACGTGGGCTGATGGCCTTCGCGGTCGTCTGGCTGGTGGTGGGCTACATGGGCTGGTTTGGCTTGTCTATTGCCAACGCCGCGCACGTTACCGGCCTGTTGGTCGGTCTGGCCATGGCATTTGTTGATACCCGACACGTTAAAAGATCCTAAAGCATTCATCAGCAGGGACGCCTGGACAGGAGAGTTTTGTGAAGCAAACGCAACGTCATGACGCCATTATCGAATTAGTGCGTCGTCAGGGATATGTCAGTACGGAAGAGCTGGTGGATCATTTTGCCGTCAGCCCACAAACCATCCGTCGCGACCTGAACGACCTGGCAGAACAGAATAAAATTCAACGTCATCACGGCGGGGCTGCCCTGCCATCCAGTTCGGAAAATACCGCCTGGCAGGATCGTAAGATGATGTGGTCGGCCGAAAAAGCGCGTATTGCTCAGCGCGTTGCCAGCCAGATCCCTGACGGCGCGTCGCTGTTCATTGATATCGGCACCACGCCGGAAGCGGTGGCGCACGCGTTGCTGAATCACAGCAATCTGCGGGTGGTAACCAACAACCTGAATGTCGCGATGCTGCTGATGTCGAAACCCGATTTCAGTCTGATCGTTGCCGGTGGCGAAGTGCGTACCCGTGATGGCGGCATTATGGGTGAGGCGACGCTCGACTATATCTCTCAGTTCCGCCTGGACTTCGGCATTCTGGGGATCAGCGGCATCGATATGGACGGTTCTCTGCTGGACTTCGACTATCACGAAGTGCGTACCAAGCGGGCGATTATTGAAAATTCTCGCTGCGTCATGCTGGTCGCTGACCACTCCAAGTTTGGCCGCAACGCGATGGTCAATCTGGGAAATATGAGCCTGATCGACTACCTGTTTACCGATGAGACGCCGCCACCGAGCGTGATGCAGACCATCGAGCAGCACGAAGTGCATCTGGAGCTGTGCTAACGCCCGGGCTCTGCACACTGTGGCAAGGATGCCGCGCGCTTTTCTCCTTTCTTCTTTTGTATCAAGTTTATCTTTCCCTCAACGAGCAATTTATTCTGTTCCGGTCTTAACTGTAAGAGTCGTAAGCCGGTTTGCACTTTGCCATTTTTCCCTTTTAATAAGGAAGCGGTATGTCGCAGCAGAAATTCAATCAGGCGCGTTTTGACGCGGCCCTTACCCGTCAGTGGCAACATCTTGGTTTAGCTTCAGCCAGTGAAATGACGCAGCATCAATGGTGGCAGGCCCTTAGCGGCGCACTGGCCGAGATGCTGGCGGCCTTGCCGGTGGCCAGACCGACCAGGAAACAGCGCCACGTTAACTACATTTCAATGGAATTCTTAATCGGCAGGCTGACCGGCAATAACCTGCTGAATCTCGGTTGGTATGATGAGGTCAAAGCCAGCCTGGCTAAGCACCAGTGCGATTTGAGCGAGCTGCTGGAAGAAGAGGTCGATCCGGCATTAGGCAACGGGGGGCTGGGGCGACTGGCGGCCTGCTATCTCGATTCGATGGCGACGGTGGGACAACCGGCAATCGGCTACGGGCTGAACTATCAGTACGGCTTGTTCCGCCAGTCCTTTGTTGACGGCCAGCAGTTTGAAGCGCCGGACGACTGGCAGCGCAACAGCTATCCGTGGTTCCGCCATAACGCGGCGCTGGATGTGAACGTTGGACTGGGCGGTAAAGTGGTTAAACAGGGCGGTATCTCCCGCTGGGAACCGGCGTTTACGCTGCGGGGTGAGGCCTGGGATCTGCCCGTCACCGGCTATCGCAACGGCATCACTCAGCCACTGCGACTGTGGCAGGCCACGCATGCGCATCCCTTTGATCTGACGTTATTTAATGACGGCAAGTTCCTCAAGGCTGAACAGCAGGGGATTGACGCAGCTAAGCTGACCAAAGTGCTGTATCCGAATGATAACCATCAGGAAGGCAAGCAGCTGCGCCTGATGCAGCAGTATTTCCAGTGTGCCTGCTCGGTGGCCGACATTCTGCGCCGCCATCATCTGGCCGGGCGCCATATCGCCGAGCTGCCGGATTATGAAGTGATCCAGCTAAACGATACCCATCCCACCATCGCCATTCCTGAAATGCTGCGCGTCTTGCTCGATGATCATCAGATGAGCTGGGACGACGCCTGGGCCATCACCAGCAGAACCTTCGCTTACACCAACCATACCTTGATGCCGGAGGCGCTGGAGCGCTGGGATCAACGACTGTTCCGCACGCTGTTGCCACGCCATTTTATGATCGTCAACGAGATCAACAAACGCTTCAAAAAGGTCGTGGAGCAGCACTGGCCTGGCGAAGAGGCGGTGTGGGAGAAGCTGGCGGTGCTCTACGACCATCAGCTGCGGATGGCGAACCTCTGCGTGGTCGGTGGCTTTGCGGTTAACGGCGTGGCGGCACTGCATTCTGAGCTGGTGGTGAAAGATCTGTTCCCCGAGTATCACCAGCTGTGGCCGAACAAATTCCACAATGTCACCAACGGCATCACCCCGCGCCGCTGGCTAAAACAGTGTAACCCGGCGCTGGCCGGGCTGATCGACGAGACGTTGAAGGTCGAATGGGCCAATCAGCTGGATGTGCTGAAAGGGCTAGAACCCTTTGCCGATAATAAAGCCTTCCGTAAGCGTTATCGCCAGATCAAACACGATAACAAGGTGCGGCTGGCCGACTATATCAAGCGGGTGACCGGCATTGTGGTCAGCCCGGATGCGCTGTTCGATGTGCAAATCAAACGCCTGCACGAGTACAAACGCCAGCATCTGGGTCTGTTGCACATCCTGCATTGCTACAAAGCGCTGCGCGAAAACCCTGAGAAAGACGTTGTTCCGCGCGTATTCCTGTTTGGTGCCAAAGCGGCACCGGGTTACTACCTCGCCAAAAATATTATCTACGCCATCAATAAAGTGGCGGAGAAAATCAACAACGATCCGCTGGTAGGCGACAAGCTGAAAGTGGTGTTTATCCCTGACTACCGGATTACGGCGGCGGAATTGATGATCCCGGCGGCGGACCTTTCCGAACAGATCTCCACTGCCGGTTATGAAGCGTCCGGTACCGGCAATATGAAACTGGCGCTGAACGGCGCGTTAACTATCGGCACGCTGGATGGGGCAAACGTTGAGATTGCCGAACAGGTCGGTGAAGAGAATATCTTTATCTTCGGTAACTCGGTGTATGAAGTGAAGGCGCTGAAAGCGGGCGGCTATTCACCGAAAAAGCTGCGTAAGAAGGATAAGCATCTTGATGGCCTGCTGAAGGAGCTGGAAAAAGGCTTCTTCAGCGATGGTGATAAACATGCCTTCGACCTGATGCTGCACAGCCTGGATAAGGGCGGCGATCCCTGGCTGGTGCTGGCGGATTTCAACAGCTATATCGAGGCGCAAAAGCGGGTGGAAACCCTGTGGCGCGATCGGGAAGCCTGGACCCGCGCCACCATCCTGAACACTGCCCGTACCGGGATGTTCAGTTCCGATCGCTCAATCCGCGATTATCAGCAGCGTATCTGGCAGGCGAAGCGCTAAGGAGCCGCAATGGACAAAAAGAAATTTGAACAGGAAGCCGCCGCCGCCGGGATCGCCACAAAATACATCAACGCCCGTGGTGAGGCGGAAGAGGTCAGCGTGGCCATCCGTCAGCGTCTGCTGGCGGCGATGTCGGGGAAGCACAAAGAAAAACCCGGGCCGGTACCGGCCTGCAAAGTGTTTATTCGTAAGCGTTTGCTGCAACTGCCGGTCGGTGGAAAGGGCGAATATCAGTGGCAGCTGATGATGGAGAACGGGCGGGAACACAGCGGAACGGTGAACGGTGGGGAAGCGATCCGGCTGCCGGCCAATCTGGCCTTCGGCTACCATCAGCTGCATCTTCAGCAGGCTGGAAAGCAGTGGCAGTGCCGGATCATTGTGGCCCCTAAGCGCTGCTATGAACCTGAGCCGTTGCTGCAGGGCAAAAAACTGTGGGGATCCTGCGTTCAGCTGTATACCGTGCGTTCTGAACAGAACTGGGGAATGGGGGATTTCGGCGATTTAAAACGCTTGCTGGCGGAAGTGGCCGATCGGGGTGGCGCGTTTATCGGCCTGAATCCGATCCATTCGCTGTATCCCGCGAACCCGGAAAGCGCCAGCCCGTACAGTCCCTCGTCCCGGCGCTGGCTGAACGTGCTGTATATCGCTGTGGCTGAGGTGCCGGATTTCCAGCAGGGCAAAGCGGCGCAACGCTGGTGGCAACAAAAAGGCACGCAAAAGCAGCTGGCCAAAGCCCGTGAAAGTGACTGGGTGGATTATGCACGGGTTGGCGAGCTGAAAATCAGCGGGCTGCGTCATGCGTGGCAGCATTTTACCCAGCGCAAAAATAGCGATCCCGACGTGGTGCAATTTGAGGATTTTATCGCCGAAGGCGGTAGCAGCCTCTACTGGCAGGCGGCCTATGATGCGCTGCACGGCATTATGCTGGCGGACAACCCCGATCGTTGGGGCTGGCCCGTGTGGCCGAAGACCTTGCAGCAGGCCCACTCGAAAGAAGTGCAGCAGTTTTGCCAGCAGCAGGAGAGTGAAATCCGCTTCTGGCTGTGGTTACAGTGGCTGGCAAACCGGCAGTTTGATGCCTGCTGGCAGCTGAGCCAGCAGCGCAAGATGCCGATCGGCTTATACCGTGACCTGGCGGTTGGCGTGGCCGAGGGCGGTTCGGAAACCTGGTGCGATCCGGAGCTGTATTGCCTCGGCGCTTCCGTCGGGGCGCCGCCGGATATTCTGGGGCCGCTGGGGCAAAACTGGGGTCTGCCACCGATGGATCCACACGTTATGGCAGCCAGAGGCTATCAGCCATTTATCGACCTGGTTCGGGCGAATATGGCCAGCTGCGGTGCGCTGCGCATCGATCATGTGATGTCGATGCTGCGGCTATGGTGGATCCCCTACGGTGAAACCGCCAACTTCGGTGCCTATGTTTACTATCCGGTGGAAGACTTACTGGCAATCCTCGCACTGGAGAGCCAGCGCAATCAGTGCATGGTGATTGGCGAAGATTTGGGCACGGTGCCGAAGGAGATCGTCTCACTGCTGCGAGATGGCGGTATCTACTCCTGGAAGGTGCTGTACTTCGAGCAGCAGAATATGGACCAGTACCGTTCACCCGCCGCCTGGCCCCGTCAGTCGATGGCGAGTGCCACCACCCACGATTTGCCAACGCTGCGCGGCTTCTGGAATGCCGGCGATCTGGTATTAGGGGAACGGCTTGGGCTCTACCCGGACAAAGTGGTGCTGCACCGGCTGTATCAGGATCGCGCCAGACAGAAGCAGGCTCTGCTGACGGCCTTGCATCAATATGGCTGCCTGTCTAAAAGCAACGGCAAGAAAGCCAGCGTGATGAAAATGACCCCGGAGTTGAATCGCGGGATGCAGCGATTTATTGCCGACAGCAACAGTGCGCTGCTGGGACTGCAACCGGAGGACTGGCTGGATATGGATAAGCCGGTCAACGTGCCCGGAACCACCGATCAATACCCGAACTGGCGCAGAAAGCTCAGCATGACGCTGGAAGAGATGTTTGCCGATGTGCGGGTTAACCGGCTGATTAAGGATATTAATCGCAGGCGCAAGGCGGGTGAGCTAAGCGGGAAATCCGTTAAGAAAGCGGGGGAGTAAAACCGGAAATGAAAACGGGCGGAAGGATCCGCCCGTTAATGCCACTCAGTAGAAAGAGTGCTCGCCGCGCTGGTGTTCAGTCAGATCGCGTACGCCTTTCAGCTCAGGGAAAGCCACCAGCAGTTCTTTTTCGATGCCTTCCTTCAGGGTCACATCGACCATAGAACAACCGTTACAGCCGCCACCAAATTGCAGGATAGCGTAACCGTCATCGGTGATTTCCATCAGCGAAACTTTACCGCCGTGGCTGGCCAGCTGTGGGTTGATGGTCGCCTGGAGCTGGTACTCAACGCGTTCAATCAGCGGGGCATTATCGTCCACCTTACGCATTTTGGCGTTAGGCGCTTTCAGCGTCAGCTGAGAGCCGAGGTTATCGGTAACGAAATCGATTTCCGCCTCTTCCAGATAAGGGGCGCTGAGTTCATCAATATAGGCCGACAGCTTTTCAAACTTCAGTTCGGTGTCGGTGGCTTCTACTGCATCGGGTGGGCAGTAAGAGACGCCGCATTCGGCTGTTGGCGTACCTGGATTGATTACGAATACGCGGATTTGTGTGCCATCTTCCTGTTTCGACAGCAGTTTTGCGAAGTGCTCTTGCGCAGAATCAGTAATTAGGATCATGGCGATTGCTCAATAGTTTATACAATTAATTAACGATATTACGCCCATCGCCGACGCTCTACAAGGTTCGGCACAGGCTCCATACCTGCACGCTGGCCGCGCCTGCGGCCAACAAAATGCGGCTAATCTCTCCCACGGTGCTGCCGGTGGTGACCACATCATCTGTTAATGCGATATGCAGGCCTTTCACCGCAATTTCAACCCTGAACGCCCCACGCAGATTTCGTCTTCGGGCGGTGGCCAGCAGCTGGTGCTGGATCCGCGTTTTCCTGTGCCGGGAAATTCCCGCCAGGGCATAACGGCATTTCAGCCAACGGGCGAGATGGCGAGTCACGTCATCCATCTGATTATAGCCCCGTCGCCAGGCGCGTGATGGGTGTAAGGGTACACAGAGCAGTAGGTCAGGTCTGCGCAGCTTGTGCTTCCGGCGCGCATCTAACCAGCTTAGCAAAAGCAGCCTCGCCAGCATGGCTGAGAGTGCGGTGGCCTGGTAAAATTTTAACCGCTTCACCCAGTCACTGAGCGGTGGTCGCCAGTCGCTGACCATAATCATCTGGTGCCAGTAAGGGGGTTTCAGCAGGCAGGCGCCGCATTCCTTTCTGGCGCTGGCAGACGGCAGGCCACAGCGCGGACAGCAGGTGGGCAACGGCGGAAGGTGGCGCAGACAAACGCTGCAAATGCCGTGATGGGCAAACGTCAGCGGCATCTGGCATAGCCAACATGTGGTGGGCATTGGTAGCATAGCGGCCTCCATGGCAAAAACAGGACAATAACGGATGACACAGCTTTACTGGCAGACAATCGGCACCGGCGATCGCAATCTTGTGATGCTGCACGGATGGGGGCTGAATGCCGATGTCTGGCAAAACGTGGTTGAGCGACTGAGTCCGCATTTTTGTCTGCACCTGGTCGACCTGCCAGGCTACGGTCGCAGCCGGGATTTTTCGCCAATGAGCGTTGAGCAGATGGTCGCCACCCTGTTGCCGCAGGCGCCGGAAAAAGCGCTGTGGCTGGGCTGGTCTTTAGGCGGGCTGGTCGCCAGCAAGCTGGCCTTATTGCATCCTGAACGCGTCAGCGGATTGATCACCGTCGCCTCCTCGCCGGCGTTTTCTGCCGCAGATGGCTGGCCGGGCATCAAACCTGAGACGCTGGCGGGTTTCCAGCAGCAGCTCAGTGAAAACTTTCAGCGCACCGTCGAGCGTTTCCTTGCCTTGCAAACGCTGGGCACCGAAAGCGCCAGGCAGGATGCCCGCTTGCTGAAAAGCGTGGTGCTGGACCTGCCGGCTCCCGACAGTGCCGTGCTGGATGCCGGACTGGAGATATTACGCACGGTCGACCTGCGTGAAGAGATGAAAGCGCTGACGGTACCGCTGTTACGTATCTATGGCGCGCTGGATGGATTGGTGCCGCGTAAAATTGTGCCGTTGCTCGATGCCGCGTGGCCTGCCAGCCAGTCCACGATTGTGGAAAAAGCCGCGCACGCGCCGTTTATTTCCCATCCTGAGGTTTTCTGCCAGCAACTGATTGATTTCGGCTCGAAAAATAGCGCATAAACTTTGGCCAAAAACTGGCGAATTATTTATTACGGGTAATAATTACCTCTGTAAGCAGGATCGCTTACTGATTACCTCTGAGCTGTCAGGGAGTTGGCTCATTTTTCCCTCCCTGAATTCTCATCAAGCGATTGCTTATTCCTAACAACTATACAGGAGTGTCTTTGATGAAAATCTTTAAAACTGTTGCGATTAGCCTGCTGGTAGGCTCGGTTTCTTTTACGGCCATGGCGGCTAAAGAAGTGACCAAAGAAGAAGTTAAAACAATGAATCTCGAAAAAATTGGTACTGTGACCACTACCGCGGAAGCGACTTCTCCGATGGATGCTAAAAAAGATCTGTCTCAAAAAGCGGATGAAAAAGGTGGGAAATACTATCTGGTGATCGCCGGACGTGAGCACGGTAAATTCAGTGCTGCTGCCGACGTGTATAAGTAATTTCAGGTGTTAAAGGCCGCTGTAGCACGGTTTAACAGGGGTCTGAATTTCTCTCAACAGGCAGGGTTTCCCTGCCTGTTGTTATTTCCGCATTCCCATCAGCTCTTCAGCCACATATAAGAGAGCGGCGTTAACGTCAGTGGTTTCTCACCGTCGAAAATCCTGTCGGTAATAATATCGCGATAGCGTCGGGCGTCCGGCAGCGTATATGCGATCTCCCGGTTGCTGAGGTTATATATGCACAGCAACGTCTGATGATCTTTCTCGGACCAGCGATACATAACAAACAGCGCGTTATCACCTTCCAGTACCTGCATGGGATTATCCGGATGAAAGGCGGTTTGCCGGGTTCTGAGTTGCACCAGGCTGGCGAGTGCGTGATAAACCCGATATCGCAGCGAATGGGTATCGCTTAATTCCGCTTCAATCTGGCTGAGGCTGTACTTCTGCCGGTTAATCGCCCGGTTATGTCCGGCGGCTTTCACCCCATCCATATCGTTGCGCGAGCCCAGTATGCTCTGGATATAGAGCGCAGGCACGCCAGGAAACGCCAGCAACAGGGCGTGGGCCAACATAAATCGTTGCAGCCGGGTGCTGTCGTCATCGTCTTTTTTGTTCAGGGCATCCATATACGTGACGTTGATTTCGTAAGGGCTGGTGCTGCCATCCGGATTGTTTTTATACGAAACCAACGCCCCTTCCATCGCCAAATCCCTGACCAGCGAGACGATTTCGGTTTCCGGCAAAATGCCCCGGAGCGGATTCAGGCCGATGCCATCGTGGGACGCGAGGAAATTAAACCAGGTCGTCGTGCCGCCAGAGCCATCAAGTGAGGCTGCCCACTGTTTCAGTGCGCGTGCCGATCCGTTGTGAATGGCGTGTAGCACCAGCGGCGGCAGTGAAAACTGATACACCATCTGCGCTTCATCCTGGCCGTTGCCCAAATAGCTGATGTTGTCTTTGTGCGGCACGTTGGTTTCGGTGATGATCACCGTGCCTGGCGCCACGGCATTGGCGATGGCGCGAAACAGTTTGACCAGCAGGTGGGTCTTTTCCAGATGGATGCAGGAGGTTCCGGGCGTTTTCCACATATAGCCAACGGCATCCAGCCGGACATAATCGGCCCCTTTTGCCAGATAATCCAACAGCACGTTGACCATGCTCAGCAGCACTTCAGGATTGGCAAAATTGAGATCGATCTGGTCGGCGCTGAAGGTGGTCCAGATAAAGCGGGTTTGACCGTCCGCCATCTGAAACGGCGTCAGTAAGGGCGAGGTTCTTGGACGCGTGACCGCACTCAAATCGGTGGACGGTGGCATGCTGATAAAGAAATCATCCCAGCCCGGATCCTGCGCCAGAAAATGCCTGAACCATCCGCTGTGGGCGGACATATGGTTGCAGACAAAATCAAACATCAACCGCGTCTGTCCGTGCAGTTCGGCGATATCTGACCAGTCCCCGCAAATCCCGTTGACCTGATGGTAATCAATCACCGAAAAGCCATCATCCGATGAATAAGGGAAAAAGGGCAGCAGGTGAACCAACGTAAAGCTGGACTGCAAATGTTGCTGATAGAAGCGTGAGAGGGTACGCAACGTGGGCGTATCGGCCTCGCGGAACTGATCGGCGTAGGTGATCAGCACCACGTCTTTTTCATCCCAATGCGCTTTACGCTGATGATTCAGTTCGTTGCGGGTGCGCAGAATAGCATCCGCCAGCTTTTCCCTGCAGACGAGGGGAAAGGTGCCGTCGTAAATTTTGTCGAGTAAGGGAGTAATGTTATCCATTGAGATGCAGTGAGCCGCCGCATTTATCCACAGCACGATAGTTTTCACTGTAGACCGTTGAAGCAGAATCGCAACTTCAACGGCCAGACGCTCAGCGTCTCGTCAGGGAAATCAGTGGCAGCGCCCACTTTTGGTACAGCCCGCACACGGTGAGTGGCTGACGACGCTCAATGACAGACGTTCCGGCGGTAAGGTCAGGGTTTTCAGCCGCAGCCACAGCAGCAGATTGAAAGCGGCAACGGCCAGTAAAATCAGGCTGCTGGATTGAGGATGATCGCTAAAGGTGGCCAACTGATAAAACGCGGTTGCCAGCGAGTAAGCCAGATTCAGCCCCCAGCCAATCGAGAAAAACATCCAGCGGCGACTGCTTTCCCGCGCAATGGCACCCATCACGGACACACAGGGCACGTAAAGCAGCACGAAGATCAGATAGCTGTAAGCGGCGGCGGCACTGCCGAATTTGCTGTGCATCACCCCCATCGCGCCGGTCGCCATTTCGCCGTCGCCCTTACTGGCTTCAACCGGATTCAGCAGCACGCTCAGGCTGAAGGTCTCTTTAACCCCGTCCCAGGTTTCTGTCAGCGCGTCTTTCAGCTCACTGGTCAGGCTGAAGCTGGCAGCGTCAAACGGCTGCTCGTGCAGGGCTTCAGCGGTGTACAGCGTGTTCAGCGTCCCGACCACCACTTCTTTCGCCATCGCGCCGGTTACCAGGCCGACCGTGGCCTGCCAGTTATCCGGCTGCACACCCATCGGCGACAGCAGTGGCGTCAGGGTGCGGCTGACGGTAGCCAGCGCCGAATCGTTGATGCTGTCCACCGGCTGACCACTGAACGAGAAACTGTTCAGCGCACCAATCAGCACGCTAACCACCACGATGACTTTGCCGGCCCGCAGCACAAAACTTTGCAGCCGCTGCCAGGTTTGCAGCAGCAGACTTTTCAGATGGGGCACGTGCCAGGTCGGCAGCTCCATCACAAACGGCGACGCTTCCCCACGCAGTAAGGTTTTTTTCAACAGCAGCCCGGTCACAATGGCAGCGACAATGCCCAACAGATAAAGACTGAACACCACCAGCGAGCCGCTTTTGCCGAAGAAGGCGGCAGCAAATACGGCGAAGATCGCCAGCCTGGCACCGCAGGACATAAACGGTGCCATCAACACGGTCATCAGGCGCTCGCGCGGCGCATCCAGCGTGCGGGCGCCCATCACCGACGGCACATTGCAGCCAAAACCGACAATCAATGGCACGAAGGATTTGCCGGGCAGACCCAGCGCCTGCATCAGACGATCCATCACAAACGCCGCGCGCGCCATATAGCCGGAGTCTTCCATCAGCGAGAGGAACAGATACATCAGGCCGATTTGCGGCACCAGCGGCATCACGGTATTGATACCGCCGCCAATGCCCTGTGCCAGGAACAACGTGAGCGGCAGCGGGAAGTGCGCCATGGCCCCAAGCCACTGCGTGCCGTGAATAAATATCGCCGCCGATCCGATCTCAAACAGCGGTTGCAGCGCGCCGCCAAGGTTGATGGCAAAGAAGAACATCAGGTACATCACGCCAAAGAAAATCGGCAGGCCGAGCCAGCGGTTGAGAACCAGGCTGTCGAGCCGGGTTGAAAGCCGGTGCGCGGTTGCCCGATGCGGCACGGTCACCGCGTCACACACCGCATCAATGGCCTGATAGCGGGCTGCCGCAATTTTCAGCGGCGCTTCCGCCAGGTCAGGGAACGTTTGCAGCAAGGCTGCGGCGTCGCTGGCCTGGGAGCGGCTGTAGATATCGCCTTCAAGCAGCTGTAACGCCAGCCATCGGCGTTGTACCGGCGATCGCTCGCCGAGCATCGCGTCACTCAGCGTGGCCACCTGCGCGAGGATCCCGGCGGGATAGCTGACCGCAAACTGCCCGGCACGCCGTGAATGGTCATCAATTGCCTGCTTAAGCTGTTCAATGCCCTGCGCGCGAGTGGAAACAAGCGGAATAACCGGGCAGCCGAGCTGCTTTTCAAGGGAAGGAATATCAATATCAATCTGCTGGCTGGCGGCGATATCCAGCATATTCAGAGCGATGATGCAGGGCACGCCCAATGCCTGCAGCTGCTGAGTCAGCCATAGGTTACGGGCCAGATTGCTGGCGTCGACCACGTTGATCACCAGATCGGCTTCGCCGCTTAACATGTAGTGACAGGCAATCTGCTCGTCAAGTGAGCTGTCGGCAGAAAGGGTGGTGAGGGAATAGGTACCGGGCAGATCGACCAGTTGCACAGCATAGCGTTGCGTCGCGAACTGCCCCTGTTTGCGCTCGACCGTCACCCCAGCCCAGTTGCCTACTCGCTGCCGCGCGCCGGTTAACTGATTAAACAGGGTGGTTTTACCCGAGTTCGGGTTGCCAATCAGGCCAATGGTGCAGGTTTTCATCTTCATCGTCCCCTCAGCGCTGAGGCTCCAGTTGCAGGAAAGCCAGGTCTTTTTTCCGCAGCATCAGGCTGACGCGGCGAACTTCGATCTGCACCGGATCGCCCAGCGGGGCAATGCGTTTGACCTGAAAATGGGCGCCGGGCAACAGCCCAAGCGCCAGCAGTTTCTGTCGGAACGCGGCGCTGACGGAGGGAGAGAAGCTGACGATTTTATAGTACTGCTGCGGGACGATCTGCATAGTTCCACCTGGCGGCGGGAGGCGCCGTGATATTCAACGGTGGCAATTATAATGAGAACGATTCACGCTCTTATTGATGCAGAACAAGCTTGAGGGGAGCGAAACTAAACACAGGTGAAATGACGCGCGGACCGGCAGATCCGCGCGTGTTGCTTAGCGTTTCTTGCCGAACGCCGCGGCCAGCGCATCACCCATCGCGCTGTTGTTGCTGACAGCGGGCGGAGCCGCCGGCCGTGGACGCGGTTTGCCCTGAGCGGGTTTCGCGTTGTCACGGCCGGCATTGCCGCCGCCACGGCGAGCGTTGCCTTCGCCTGGCTGCTCATCAAGACGCATAGTCAGCGCAACGCGCTTACGCTGCAAATCGACTTCCATCACCTTCACCTTAACGATATCGCCCGCCTTGACCACCTTGTGTGGGTCATCGATGAACTTATCTGACAGCGAAGAGATATGCACCAGACCATCCTGATGCACGCCGATATCGACGAAGGCGCCAAAGCCGGTGACGTTCGTGACCGCGCCTTCCAGCACCATGCCGGGCAGCAGATCGTTCATGGTCTCGATACCTTCTGCGAACTGGGCCGTTTTAAACTCAGGACGCGGATCGCGGCCCGGTTTTTCCAGTTCTTTGATGATATCGGTGACGGTCGGGACACCGAACTTCTCATCGGTAAAGTCGACGGCACGCAGGTTGCGCAGCTCGGTAGGGTTGCCCATCACGTCATTCAACGCCTGCTGAGTGGCGGCCAGAATGCGCTGCACCACCGGGTAGGCTTCCGGGTGAACCGTTGAGGCATCCAGCGGGTTATCGCCCTGGTTAATGCGCAGGAAGCCCGCGCACTGCTCAAAGGCTTTCGGTCCCAGACGGCTGACTTTCAGCAATTGCTGACGATCCTGGAAACGGCCGTTCTCGTCGCGCCAGCTGACAATGTTCTGCGCCATCATCTTGCTCAGGCCCGCCACGCGGGTCAGCAGCGGCACGGAAGCGGTGTTCAAATCAACGCCAACGCCGTTCACGCAGTCTTCGACCACCGCATCCAGCTTCTTCGCCAACTGGCTCTGGCTGACGTCGTGCTGATACTGGCCAACCCCGATGGATTTCGGGTCGATTTTCACCAGCTCAGACAGCGGATCCTGCAAGCGGCGGGCAATCGACACCGCACCACGGATGGACACGTCGAGGTCAGGGAATTCCAGCGCGGCCAGTTCCGAGGCGGAATAGACCGATGCGCCGGCTTCACTGACGATCACTTTCTGCGCCTTGACCTGCGGATACTGCTGTTGAATATCCAGGTAGAAGCGCTCGGTTTCACGGGACGCGGTACCGTTGCCGATGGCAACCAGCTCAACGTTGTGTTTTGTGCACAGCGCCGCCACGGCCGCCGCGGCTTTTGCCGTCTGGCCGGTATGCGGATAAATGGTATCGGTCGCGACCAGCTTGCCGGTGGCATCAACGATCGCCACCTTCACGCCGGTACGCAGACCCGGATCGAGGCCCATGGTGGCGCGCATGCCTGCCGGCGCCGCCATCAGCAGATCGTGCAGGTTACGGGCAAAGACGTTGATCGCTTCATCTTCGGCGCGTTCGCGCACGGTGCCCATCAGCTCGGTTTCGAGGTGCAGCAGCACCTTGATGCGCCAGGTCCAGCTGACCACCGCTTTACGCCAGCCATCAGCCGGTGCGTTGTTCAGGCGCAGCTGCAGGTGATCGATAATGATCTGCTCGCCGTGGCTTTCACGTGGCGGCTCATCGAACTGCGGATCGGGATTCAGTGACAGCTGCAGGATGCCTTCATTGCGGCCGCGGAACATCGCCAGCGCACGGTGGGATGGCGCGGTGGCCAGCGCTTCGTGGTGATCGAAGTAGTCGCGGAACTTCGCGCCTTCCTCCTGTTTGCCGTCGACGACGCGCGACACCAGGTGGGCATGTTTCCACAGGTAGTCACGCACTTTGGCCAGCAACGAGGCGTCCTCAGCGAAGCGTTCCATCAGGATATAGCGCGCGCCATCAAGGGCGGCTTTGGTGTCCGCAACGCCTTTATCGGCATCGACAAAGGTCGCGGCCAGCTGCTCAGGGTCATGTGAAGGATCCTGCCACAGCGTGTCGGCCAGCGGTTCCAGACCGGCTTCAAGCGCAATCATTCCGCGCGTGCGGCGCTTTTGCTTATAAGGCAGGTAAAGGTCTTCGAGTTCGGTTTTGCTCAGGGTGTTGCTGATGGCGGTGCTCAGCTCATCGGTTAACTTGCCCTGGTCGCCGATGGATTTCAGAATCGACTGGCGTCGCTCTTCCAGCTCCCTGAGGTAGCTCAGGCGGGTTTCCAGCATACGCAGCTGGGTATCATCCAGCCCGCCGGTCACTTCCTTACGATAACGTGCGATAAACGGCACGGTATTCCCTTCATCCAACAGACGGACAGCGGCATCAACCTGTTCTGCTCGCGCCTGCAGCTCACTTGCAATAATGCGGCTCAGCGAATCTTTCATCATCGGTTACTTTATGGCTTATAGACAGCGGACAGTTATACGGATTGCAGGCGGAAATTGCCAGTCGCCGGGCGACACTCAGCGCCCACATCCGCGTGATTAGGATTGTTTAACGTAGTCGATCGCCACCACATACCAGTGCGCATCGCCAACCGGCGTAGGCACCACCGCCAAATCGCCGACCTCTTTCTTCAGCAGCGCGCGGGCCATCGGTGAATCGATTGAGATGTAGTCATTGCGGCCAAAAATCTCGTCGTAGCCGGCGATGCGAAAACGCTTCACGTCGCCCGCGTCGTTTTCAATCTCGACCCAGGCACCAAAGAAAACTTTGCCATCCTGCTGCGGCGAGTATTCCACGATGCGCAGCTGCTCGAGGCATTTGGTGAGATAGCGCACGCGGCGGTCAATCTCGCGCAGCCGTTTCTTGTTGTACTGGTAATCGGCATTTTCACTGCGGTCACCGAGGCTGGCCGCCCAGGTCACCTTTTTGGTCACTTCAGGCCGATCTTCCCGCCAGAGAAAGTCGAGTTCCTGCTTCAGCTTGTCGTAACCTTCGCGGGTAATCAGTTGGGTTTTCATCGTAATCCATTTCTTTCACGGGAATGCTGCGACTATTTTGTTGTGCGGCGCGCACTGATGCAAATCCCTTCTGCATTTTTCTGCCCGCGCTTACTGTTTGTTTGTTCTGACTATTCGGCATTGAAAAGCTGTGCATTAGCGCAGGTTTTTCCGCCAAAATTAAAGATAAGCTGCTGTTTAATATGCTTTGTAACAATTTCGGCTAGAATATAAACCATTATTGACTGTTACATTCAGGCATCTTTTTTGAAAATAATAGCTCGGGCAATTGCGCCTTTGGGAGTATCGACATGCAAGAGAACTACAAAATTCTGGTCGTGGATGACGACATGCGTTTACGTGCGTTGCTGGAACGCTATCTGACCGAACAGGGTTTCCAGGTGCGTAGCGTGGCGAACGCTGAGCAGATGGATCGTCTGCTGACGCGTGAATCCTTCCACCTGATGGTGCTGGACCTGATGCTGCCTGGCGAAGATGGCCTGTCTATCTGCCGCCGTCTGCGCAGCCAGAGCAACCCAATGCCGATCATTATGGTGACGGCGAAAGGCGAAGAAGTGGATCGTATCGTTGGCCTGGAAATCGGCGCTGATGACTACATTCCAAAACCGTTTAACCCGCGTGAGCTGTTGGCCCGTATCCGTGCCGTTCTGCGTCGTCAGGCGAATGAACTGCCGGGCGCGCCGTCGCAGGAAGAAGCGGTGATCGCTTTCGGTAAGTTCAAACTGAACCTCGGCACGCGTGAAATGTTCCGTGAAGACGAGCCTATGCCACTCACCAGCGGCGAGTTCGCCGTGCTGAAGGCGCTGGTCAGCCACCCGCGTGAACCGCTGTCCCGCGATAAGCTGATGAACCTGGCGCGTGGCCGTGAATACAGTGCGATGGAACGTTCGATTGACGTGCAGATTTCCCGCCTGCGTCGCATGGTGGAAGAAGATCCGGCGCACCCACGCTATATCCAGACCGTTTGGGGCCTGGGCTACGTCTTCGTGCCGGACGGCAGTAAGGCATGAGGCGGATCCGCTTCTCTCCCCGCAGTTCCTTTGCCCGTACGCTGCTGTTGATCGTGACCCTGCTGTTTGTCAGTCTGGTCACGACCTATCTGGTGGTGCTGAACTTTGCCATCCTGCCAAGCCTGCAGCAGTTCAACAAAGTGCTGGCGTATGAAGTGCGAATGCTGATGACCGATCGGTTACAGCTGGAGGATGGCACGCAGCTTGAGGTGCCACCTGCATTCCGCCGTGAGATATACCGCGAGTTAGGCATTTCGCTGTATACCAATGCGGCGGCGGAAGAGAGCGGATTGCGCTGGGCGCAGCATTACGAATTCCTCAGCCAACAGATGGCGCAGCAACTGGGTGGGCCGACCGACGTTCGCGTCGAGGTGAATAAAAACTCCCCGGTGGTGTGGCTGAAAACCTGGCTGTCGCCGGATATCTGGGTCAGGGTGCCGCTGACGGAAATTCATCAGGGGGACTTCTCGCCGCTGTTCCGCTACACGCTGGCGATCATGCTGTTAGCGATTGGCGGTGCCTGGCTGTTTATCCGCATCCAGAATCGACCCCTTGTGGAGCTGGAGCACGCCGCAATCCAGGTGGGTAAAGGCATTATTCCGCCGCCGCTGAGAGAGTACGGAGCGTCAGAAGTGCGCTCGGTTACCCGGGCGTTTAATCAGATGGCGTCTGGCGTTAAACAGCTGGCCGATGACCGCACGCTGTTAATGGCGGGTGTCAGTCATGACCTGCGAACGCCGCTGACGCGTATCCGTCTGGCAACCGAGATGATGTCTCAGGAAGATGGCTATCTTGCTGAGTCGATCAATAAAGACATCGAAGAGTGCAACGCCATCATCGAGCAGTTTATTGATTATCTGCGTACCGGCCAGGAGATGCAGTTTGAGCGTGCGGACCTGAATGGCGTACTCGGCGAAGTGGTCGCGGCGGAAAGCGGCTATGAGCGTGAGATTGAGAACGAGGTGATGACCAGCGAACTGATGGTCGATATCAACCCGCTATCCATTAAACGTGCGGTGGCCAATATGGTGGTGAACGCCGCCCGCTATGGTAACGGTTGGATAAAGGTCAGCAGCGGCAGCGAGTTGCAGCGCGCCTGGTTCCAGGTTGAAGATGATGGTCCGGGCATCCGGCCCGATCAGCTGAAGCACCTGTTCCAGCCGTTTGTGCGCGGAGACAGCGCCCGCAGCACCAGCGGAACGGGATTAGGCCTGGCGATTGTGCAGCGTATTATCGACGCGCATCAGGGATCGCTGGAGATTGGTGACAGCGATCGCGGTGGGTTACGCATTCGTGCCTATCTGCCTTTGCCACCGGCCAACAGCCTGCCGGCACCGCCCGTCGCGTAACGGTTAAATCTGTCTGTAAAAAAAGGGCTTAGTCGATGACTAAGCCCTTTTTGCATTACAGCTGCGGACCGGCTTTGATTAACGCCTCACCGGCCGGCGTATCAGTGTATTTATCGAAGTTATCAATAAACCGCTGGGCCAGATCGTTGGCTTTCCCTTGCCACTCGGCTTCATCACTCCAGGTGTTTCGCGGATCGAGAATATGGCTATCCACACCCGGCAGCGCGACAGGCATCTGCAGATTAAACACCGGCAGCGTCACGGTTTCGGCTGTCGACAGCTCACCGCCCAGAATGGCGTTGATAATCGCCCGCGTATCCTTAATGGAGATGCGCTTGCCGCTGCCGTTCCAGCCGGTATTGACCAGATAGGCTTCCGCACCGGCAGCTTCCATCCGCTTCACCAGCACTTCGGCATACTGCGTTGGATGCAGCGTCAGGAAAGCCGCACCGAAGCAGGCGGAGAAGGTCGGCGTAGGTTCGGTCACGCCGCGTTCGGTGCCCGCCAGTTTGGCGGTAAAACCCGACAGGAAGTGATACTGGGTCTGATCGGGGCTGAGCCGTGAAACCGGCGGCAGCACGCCAAACGCATCGGCAGTCAGGAAGATCACTTTACTGGCGTGGCCCGCCTTAGAGACCGGCTTCACGATGTTATCGATGTGCTCAATCGGGTAGGAGACGCGGGTGTTTTCGGTCTTGCTGCCATCATCGTAATCCACGGTGCCATCGGCACGGATCACCACATTTTCCAGCAGGGCGTCGCGTCGAATCGCCTGATAAATTTCCGGTTCAGCCTGTTCAGACAGCTTGATGGTCTTGGCATAACAGCCGCCTTCAAAGTTAAACACGCCGTCATCGTCCCAGCCATGTTCATCATCGCCGATCAGCTGGCGCAGCGGATCGGTAGAAAGCGTGGTTTTACCGGTGCCGGAGAGGCCAAAGAACACCGCCACATCGCCTTTTTCGCCGACGTTCGCCGAGCAGTGCATCGAAGCAATGCCCTTTAACGGCAGCAGATAGTTCATGATGGCGAACAGGCCTTTCTTCATTTCGCCGCCGTACCAGGTGCCGCCAATCAGCTGAATACGTTCCGTCAGGTTGAAGGCAACAAAATTCTCGGAGTGCAGCCCCTGTTTTTGCCAGTGTGGATTGGTGCATTTAGCGCCGTTCATCACCACGAAGTCCGGCTCAAAGGTGGCCAGCGCGGCGTCATCCGGGCGGATAAACATGTTTTTCACAAAGTGCGCCTGCCAGGCGACTTCAGTGATAAAGCGCACGCAAAGTCGGCTATCGGGATTGGCGCCGCACCAGGCATCCACCACAAACAGGCGTTTGTGTGACAGTTGCTTAATGACGAGGGATTTCAGGGCCTGCCAGTTTTCCTCAGAGAGCGGCTGGTTGTCGTTCTTACCTTCGCCCCGATCGTTCCACCACAGCGTGTCGCGGGTGGTGTCATCGCGGACGATATATTTATCTTTGGGTGAGCGGCCGGTAAAAATGCCGGTATCGACGGCAATGGCGCCAGATTGTGTCTGAATGCCTCGTTCACAACCGGACAGTCCTGGACGGGTTTCTTCATGAAAAAGCGTTTCATAATCGGGGTTATGGACGATTTCAACCGTGTCCGTGATGCCATAAGCGACGAGGTCCTGCGGGGTCAGATCACGCATGTTACTGCTCCTTTATCGGCTCTGTGCTGCAACGTAGTGTAGGGTAATGGAAGACCATTAACCGTGATGTTCCGCATATCCATCCTCATGCGGAAAACACGATCGCGCGCAGTCTACACGTGTGAAGATGCAGTGAAAGGCAAAAGCAGCAGAAATGAGAAGCAGCGCGTGAAGAGAGGAAGGGGCAGGGCCAGGCCGGTTAAGGCCTGACCATTTCGTGCATATTAACGCATCAGTTTGCGACGCGAGTCGCATCAATGAAGCTGATCGTTACTCGCGGAAGAACCGTTACGAATCGCCGCAATATCCACCGCGTCGTAGGTATAGTGGCTGCCGCAGTAGTCACAGTGCATGTCGATTTTGCCATCTTCGGCAAGGATTTCGTCCACTTCGGCTTCTGGCAGCGTCGCCAGCACTTCGCCACAGCGCTCGTGCGAGCAGGTGCAGCGGAAGCAAACGTCTTGCGGATCGAAAATCGTCACTTCTTCCTGGTGATACAGGCGCCACAACACATCATTCGCCGGCAGGCCGAGCAGCTCGTCGGTTTTGATGGTTTCGGTCAGCGTGGCCAGATGGGTGAAGTCATCCGGGTTAGCATCCTGCGCCGGCAGCACCTGCAACAGGATCCCGCCCGCGCCCTGCTGGCCTTCGATTTCGCCGGTACGGATAAACAGGCGCGTTGGCAGCTGTTCAGAGCGCATAAAGTAATCTTCCAGGCACTCCGCCAGCGTCTCGCCTTCCAGCCCTACCACGCCCTGATAACGCTCACCTTCCGCCGGGGAAATGGTGATCACCAGGTAGCCGTTGCCGACCATCTCTTTCAGCGTGCTTTCTGCCGCAATCTCACCCTGCATACGGGCAACACCGCGCATTTCCTGGCGGTTATTGCCGTTGATGACCGCCAGATTCAGCGGGCCATCGCCCTGCAGCTGGACGGTGATATCGCCGTCAAACTTCAGCGTAGCGGTCAGCAGGCTGGTGGCAACAAGCAGTTCGCCCAGTACTTTCTGCACCGGTAACGGATAGTCGTGGCCTTTGATGATTTCACGCCAGGTGTCGGAAACGGTAACCAGTTCGCCACGCACGGCATGGTTTTCGAACAGGTAACGGTGCATTTGATCTTGATGAGCCATGATTCTCTCTCGTTTGGGCGGATTACTCGTCGCCAGAATTTTTAAATTTCATTAAGTCCCGTCGCTCTTTTTTATCCGGGCGGCGGTCGGGATGCGGCATGGTCAGCGCGTTCATTTTTCGCGCCAGCGCTATCTTTTCCCGTTTCTCAATACTTTGAGCCGTCTCTTCGTACATCAGCTGAGCTTCCACCGCCGGGCGGCGCTGTTCGCTGATGGCCAGCACGATCACGGTGCGTTCATCATTTCCCTGCCGGAGCGTCAGTTCAGCATTCAGCTCAACGATTTTACTCGGCTTGCTGCGCTGACCGTTGTAGTGGACTTTGCCACCCTCAATCATCTGGCGCGCCGCAGAACGGGTTTTGTAGAAGCGAGCGGCCCACAGCCACTTATCCAGCCGAATCGCCTCTGCGGATTTCTCTTTCATCGCTGCTCCTTGATGGGAATACCCCTATGTATGGGTGAATCGCTGGAATTCAAGGCGCTTCATCGCAGGATAATCAGGGGAGTCAGAAGGGGAGGCCATTCGCCTTGTCAGCCTTAAAAATAGCATAAAACTGACCGGCTCAGAATAACGGGCGAATGCTCTGGCTGGTGCTCAGCGAGGGGCTGAAGCACTTGTCGTAATAGGTTTGGATGGCAATCAGGCGCTGGCGATTACCGTGGATGCGCTTCAACGCCAACAGGCCGTTGATCACAAAACTGAGCGTAACCACCAGCAGCAGCAGGCTGGTGCCCAGATAACGCCAGAGCGTCAGTTTGTCCGGCGCGCTGTGCAGCGCGATATGACGCGTGCCGTTAGCATCGGTGGTGATATTGGTGACGATGCCGCTGGCGTAAAACTGGGTGTGCAGCAGCATGCCGGCCAGACGTTGCAGCTCGGGCCACTGGTCGGGTGCATTGAAATCAAACAGTGAAACGCTCGGTGCCGGCTGGTTTACTAGCTGCCGGCCTTCATCGCTGAGGATCAGGAAGCCGCCTGGCGGTGGGCTGTTCAGCGCTTCCGCCGCACGGCGCGTCTCGCGGTAGAAGAACGAAGAGGTGGCGGTATTCACCAGATTTTCCAGCGCTTCAGCACTGACCGGGCGCAGCAGCACATTCATGCCGTTCAGCGAGCCGGAATCCGCCCGGCGCACCAGCGTATCCCAGTCTTTGGCATTACCAAGGTTAACCAGCGCATTCTTCAGCCGCACGCAATCCTGATCCTGACTGCATAACTCCTGGGTTCTTAGCACGATGTCTGAGAAATCATCCAGCAGGATCATGCCGGATTTCTGAATAGCCGTTGCCAGCTGGGGGTTGAGCTTCGGATCGGTATTGCTTTGCGGGTGGAGCTGCATGCTGGTGGTGCTGAGCAGCGCGGTGGCTTTATCAATAATGTCGGACTGCGGCTGGGGCAGGGGAGCGGCGTTATTCCAGTAAACCGCCGAGCAGTCGAACGGCATAAAGGCGTAAGTGCGGTTGCCCTGATAGGTTGCCGGGATGGAACACATGCCTTCACCGTTGACCTTCAGGCTGTCACCGATATGCAGCGGCATTTTTTCCAGATCGTTGACCGTCTGAACCTGAACGCTTTCGGTGCCCTTTAACCACGCCAGGCTCAGCTTGAGCGGCATACTGAGCGGGATCCACGCAACCAGCAGCACCATTACCAGTAACGATCCTGCCGCCAGCACCAGATTCTTTTTCCAGCGCTGAATCGGGAAGTTGCGCACCTCATCCTGCAGCGAGAGGAAACGCCCCTGGCGGACAACCTGGCGGTTCAGGTAAATATCTATTTCAGTCGACTGGCCCAAATCAGTAGAGACGTAGGGCTGCCAGTGTGGCGGGTAAATCAGGTCAATGATGCCCAGTGAAATATTGCTGACCTGTCCCTGGTTCGATTCGCCGAACAATCCCCAGCGCTTAGGCGCGCCGCGCAGGCAGTGAATTTCGCGGAGATCTTTTTCGCCAGGACGACGGTAGAGGAACCAGCAGCTGACCGCAATCATCGCGGCGCCAGCCAGCACCAGCCACGGCATCAACAGTTCAGGGCCGACCAGACTGACAAAGAACAGCAGGAAGGCGATGCAGATTGCGGACGCTTCACGCGTGCCGTCCGGGCGGCTGAGGGCGTACTCTTCGGCGGTTTCCTTGCGCACGCTGACCAGCTCAATGTTTTCGCTCTCTTCTTTCCTGATCGAGGCGTTTTGCGACACCGGGCGAATAGCCGGGGCCAGCGCGGGCTGCTCATAAACGTAATTCACCAGCGAATGGCCATTTAACGAAATGACCAGCGGAATGGATTGCGTTTTGATCAGCTCAACGTAGTTCTCTTCAGCAATATACTGTTCCCACAACGGCGGCAAATGGACTTCTACCGCATCCAGGTAGTAACGCCATTTGTTGGGATCATCAGTGGAGAGGCCGTAGCGGGTAATCGAGCGGGTGACAGGGTAGACGTTGCTGCTTTGCGAGGTGAGGACCAGCGGTTCGGCCGTCCTGCTGGTACCACCGGGTAAGGTGTTATCACGATGTTTTTCAAGCAGGCTGATATAGCGCTCAACGGCTTTGCGCTCGTCGTCGCTCAGTTTACGAAATGGAGGACTGATGAATGGCAGTGGTTTCGCCAACGGCGGGCGATGCCGCATAGCGTACCAAAAGAAACATCCCGCTCCCATCGAGCAGGCCAGCATTACAGCCAATATAATGACTATTGTGCTCATGCTTCCCTCATTCCTGCCACGATGCTCCCGTCGTCATTATGATGATACCCGGCTTTGATCATATCGTTACCGACATTGTGGCGGGTTTAGACGGCTCTGGCAATCCGCTGTGTATACAAAAATAGCGCGCAAAATCATAAAATTAGATTATTAGTATAAGATTCCCTGTTGAGATGGTATCAACTCATTTGCCGCATCAGTATCGGCATAATCCTATTTTTACTGGTCCTGATTGACTTTTTTTAAAACTTTTCATGCTAGCCGACGCGCATTTGTTATAACTACGTAAAATAATCCATGCGATGATTGGCATCCCCACTCCGGTGCCGCACAATGGGGGTACGACGGTCAATATGCCGTGACTTACGGGCTATGACGCTCATTTTTTGGCTTTTTTCCTGGGGCCACTATGACCAGACAACTGCAGAAACCCAAAATCCTTAATGTGGAAGCCGTGGCACGCTCGCGCCTGTTCACCGTTGAGGCCGTAGACCTGGCATTCAGTAACGGTGCCCGTAGAGTCTATGAGCGGATGAAACCCACTGACCGCGAAGCGGTAATGATCGTGCCGATTATCGACGACCACATTATCCTGATCCAGGAGTATGCGGTGGGGCTGGAATGCTATGAACTCGGCTTTCCAAAAGGGTTGATTGACCCAGGCGAAACCCCGTTTGAAGCGGCAAACCGTGAGCTGAAAGAGGAAGCGGGTTTCGGCGCGGAAACGCTGGAAACGCTGGGTAAACTGACGCTGGCACCGTCCTATTTCTCCAGCAAAATGAACATCGTGGTGGCGGAAAAGCTCTATGAAGAGAAGCTGGAGGGAGATGAACCTGAACCCCTTCCGCAGCTGCGCTGGCCGCTGGATAACCTGCTGGGATTGTTACAAGAACCGGACTTCTGCGAGGCGCGTAACGTCAGTGCGCTGTTCCTGGTCCGTGAATGGCTGGTGAAGCAGGGCCGCATTCGCTATTAAAAAAGCGGGCACCAGGCCCGCTTTCGTTGATTCAGAGGGACGCGCCGGATAACGGCGCGTCCCTTTTTGTTGGCTTAACGATCAGAACAGTTCATGACTCTGGCCGTTATCCATCAGCGTGGTGCCGACATCATGCACGGAGTACTCGGTAGGCTGGGTGCCATCGATGAAGTATTCCTGACGGGTGTTGCCACCGCCATTCGCCAGCTTGCCGGTGCCACGGTCAATGGTCACCGTCACCACGCCTTCCGGCGGAGTCAGGGGCTGAACCGGCACGCCATCCAGCGCAGCTTTCATATACTGATCCCAGGCAGGCTGAGCGCTTTTCGCGCCGCCTTCATACCCTGAAATCTGATCCTTGATCGCACCCGACGCCGTGGTGCGACCCAGATCGCGACGGTGGTCATCAAAGCCAATCCACACCGAGGTCACCACGCCAGGGCCATAACCAGAGAACCAGGCATCTTTCGAGCTGTTGGTTGTCCCGGTTTTGCCGCCGATATCGTTGCGACCTAAATCACGACCTGCGCGCCAGCCGGTTCCCATCCAGCCTGGCTCGCCGAAGATGTTCGAGTTCATTGCACTCTTAATCAGGAACGACAGCGGCGTGTTGATCACGTGAGGCGCGTATTGCTGCTCGCCATCCTGCTCGGCCTGCTTCTGCGAAACCTGCTCAAGCTGTGGCTGAGGAACGGCGGTCTTTTCACCTTCTTTCGAGACGGCAACGTTTTCCACGCTGTCTTCACTCAGAGCGACCGCTTTCTTGGTTTCGCCGTAAATGACCGGAAGATTGCACTCCGGGCAGGCGACCTTCGGTTTCTCTTCAAACAGGGTGTTGCCTTGCTCATCTTCGATCTTGCTGATGAAGTAAGGGTCAACCAGGAAACCGCCGTTAGCCATAACGGAGTAACCGCGCACCATCTGCAGCGGGGTAAAGGACGCGGAACCCAGCGCTAACGATTCGGTGTGAACGATGTTTTGTGCCGGGAAGCCAAAACGCTGCAGATATTGTGCCGCGTAATCGACGCCCATTGCGCGCATAGCCCGCACCATCACCACGTTTTTCGACTGTCCCAGACCCTGACGCAAGCGGATTGGACCATCGTAGGTTGGCGGTGAGTTCTTCGGACGCCAGTCAGAGCCGGCACCCGCATCCCAACGTGAAATCGGCACGTCGTTAAGGATAGAGGCCAGCGTCAGCCCACGGTCCATCGCGGCGGTGTACAGGAACGGCTTGATGTTCGAGCCCACCTGGCGCAGTGCCTGAGTGGCACGGTTGAATTTGCTCTGATTAAAGTCGAAGCCACCCACCAGCGCACGAACCGCACCGTTATGGGGATCCAGCGAAACCAGTGAGGAGTTCACATCCGGCACCTGACCCAGCGCCCAGCCGGAATCCACTTTGTAGACCCAAATTTGCTGACCGGCCTGAACCACTTCCGTCACCGATTTTGGCGTGCGGCCTTGTGCCGTGTCGGATTTGTATGGACGTGCCCAGCGCATACCCGCCAGATTCAGCGCGATGCTGCTGCCGTCACGCATGGTGACCGTGGCTTCATCACTGTTCGCCTCGGTAACCACTGCCGGGAACAGCGGACCATATACCGGCAATGCCTTGAGGGACTTGACGATTGCCGTGTGGTCCCATGGGTTCTGGCCCACTTTCCACAACACATTCGACGGGCCACGGTAGCCGTGACGCATATCGTAGTTCATCACGTTGTCTTGCACCGACTTCTGGGCAGCCAACTGTAATTTACGGGTGATGGTGGTGGTGACTTTGAAGCCGTCGTTATAGGCGTTGTCGCCATAACGCTTAACCATCTCCTGACGAACCATCTCGGTCAGGTAAGGGGCAGAGAACGCAATTTCCGGCGCGTGGTAGTTGGCTTCCAGCGGGGTGTTGCGCGCTTCGTCATACTGCGCCTGAGTGATGTAATTCTGGTCCAGCATGCGACCCAGCACTACATTGCGGCGCTGTAACGCGCGCTCGTGTGAATACAGTGGGTTGAACGTTGAAGGGGCTTTAGGCAAGCCGGCAATCATCGCCATTTCGCTCAGCGACAGCTGATCAACGGTTTTGCCGAAGTAAACCTGCGCGGCGGCGCCCACGCCATACGCACGGTAGCCGAGGTAGATCTTGTTCAGATAGAGCTCAAGGATTTCGTCTTTATTCATCATCTGCTCAATGCGGATGGCGAGGAAAGCCTCCTTAATTTTACGCATCAGCGTACGCTCAGGGCTGAGGAAGAAGTTACGCGCCAGCTGCTGGGTGATGGTACTCGCCCCTTGTGACGCATGCCCGGACACCAGCGCCACGCTCGCCGCACGGAAGATGCCGATAGGATCGACTCCGTGGTGCTCGTAGAAGCGGCTGTCTTCGGTAGCGATAAAGGCTTTCACCATCACCGGCGGGATTTGCTGCAGTTTCAGCGGAATACGGCGCTTCTCGCCATACTGAGCAATCAGCTCATTGTCGGCGCTGTAAACCTGCATAGGCGTCTGCAAACGCACATCTTTCAGTGTGGCAACGTCGGGCAGCTGGGGCTCTATGTATTTGTACAAACCATAGACCGAGCCTGCTCCAAGCAAAATGCAACACACTGCAAGGATCAATAAATACTTTACGAACTTCACCTGATATTTTCCATTCTGAGTCGATTGGGCAGTTTATAAACAATCGCGCGGTAGTATAAAGGCAAGCCAGAAGCTTGGATACGTCCTTTTAGATACTGACGATATGGAGATCGCGCGAATGGCATTTCAGACATGGCAAGTCGGCCTGGATATTCAAAACGGGCAACTCTGTGCCCTCGGCATCCAGCGCCGTCGGAACGGCTGGCAACTTCGCCACTGGTGGCAACATGCGTTGCCGCAAGATACGTTAGTTAACGGGCTGCTGCAACGTCCTGAGCCGGTGATCGCCGTGCTGCAAAACTGGCGCAGGCGGCTCCCTTACCGCATCTCGCTACGGGTGGGTTTTCCTCCGCAACTGGTGCTGCAGCGGCAGATCGAGCTGCCGGGCAGCCAATTGCGTGAACCAGAGCGTAGCAGGTACATCACCGCAGCGGCGAGGCGATTTTTCCCAATTGAACCGGAGACGCTGGCGCTGGATTACCGTGTGGAGGCCGACGCCGGCAAAGCGCTCTATCTGACCGCAGCCCGTCAGGATGCGCTGCAGAGCTGGCTGCACTGCCTTCATCAGGCCAGACTCAACCCCCAAGTTCTGGAGCTGTCGCCCGCGGCACTGCACGCCCTTTCAACCACGTTACCGCTTAACCCGTCGGCCGCGCTGGTTCACCGTTTGCAGGATCACTGGCTGTGGTATTGCCCATTTGCGGGCAGGCCTCGCTGGGGCTGGAGTTCAGTGCAGGATGCGCCAGATTTTGCCGCGTTACAGCAGAGGCAGTTAGCGGACGTTGACGCATTTTATTACAGCTCGTACCAAAAGGAACCGCTGCCGGAGCGCGCGCAGGGGTTGGATCCTTTTGCCGCATTTGCCCTGAAGCAGCCGCCGTTACCCACGCTCAGTGGCGCTTTTTCGCTGGCTGCCGGACTGGCGCTTCGTCCAGGAGATGCCTGATGGTTTGGGTCAATCTGTTGCCCTGGCGGGCACTCAAACTGAAAAGGGCGCGTCAGCGTTGGGCATGGGTGCTGGGTGTGCTGGTGCTGACACTGATCGCCGCCGGAATGCCAACGGTCGGGACGCGGGCGCTTAACCAGCAATACCAACGTCTGGACAGCTTTATTCAGGGTGCCAGCCAGCGGCTGGAAGAGCAGACCCGGCAGATGTCGGCACTCACGCTGGAAAAAGAGGGCCTGCAACGCCAGCTTGCGGCGCGCCAGCAGCGTCAACATCGCCTTGATCGCTGGCGAAGCTTTGCCCTGAGTCTGCCCGAGGTGATGCCAGACACGCTGTGGCTGAGCGCCATGGCTAAAAACGCCACCAGCCTGACGCTCTCAGGAGTCTGCCAGGGAATAAGCGATCTGGAGACGTTTCGCCTGCAGCTGCAAACGCTGGCATTGGCCGCGCAGGTAAAAACCGGGCAGCTGAGTCGAGGCCCACAAGGCAGGCTGGCCTTTAACCTGTTGGTGACGCTTGCAGGAGAAGAAGATGAATAGCGCCTGGTCTCGCTGGCTGAGTTTACCGGTCTGGGTGCAGGGCTCGCTGCTGTGCATGGCCGTCTGTGCTTCTGCACTGTGCGTTTGGCATCTTTGGGCCGCACCGGCCGACCAGCAGGCGATAAAGCTGCTGGCTCAGCATCGGCTGCAAAGCAGTCGGTATCAGCTTCTTGTGCAACGTCTGATGGCGTCGGGATCCTTTGTCAGTGCCAGGGAGGAAATCGCGCAACTTCAGCAGGCGCTGCAGCCTGAGCAGAAAACAGCCTTCTCTTTACTGACGTTGACCCAGATTTCTGGTGGCGAGTTGGCAGACTGGCAACCCAGCCGCCAGGGAGGAAGCCTGACGTTGGATGTTAGCTGGCCGCAGGTGGAAAGCCTGTTCGGCTATCTGAGCACGCTGCCCGCCGGCGTGACGCTATCAAGCTTCACCCTCAAGCCTGAACACGCGCAGCTGCGTTTCCATCTGACGCTGGCCCTGAATCATGAAGACTGAACGCGGAAACCTCTGTAGGGCCATCGTTAGCCTGTTGTTGCTGGTGGCTGCGGACAGTCAGGCCGGTCGCGATCCCTTTCAGCCGTTGGTGAGTGAATGCGAGCAACATCCGATGCCTTTTCACTGGCAGCTGAAAGGCATCATTGGCCAGGCTGACGATTTCCATGCCTGGCTGATGGCGAAAAAAGGCAAGTGGATCCAGCTTACTCAGGGCCAACAGCTTAACCAGCGCTGGCAGTTGCAGGAGATCACCGCGTTGAGCATTACCGTGGCGGATCTGAACGGGTGTGAGCCAGCGTTTAAAAGGAACCTAAAAGGGAGCATTTATGAAAAGGATAGTTTGTCTGCTGATGCTGATGGGCGTACTGACGCCGTTAAAGGCCAATGAACGACCGGTCTCGCTGGCCTTTGACGATGCGCCGGTGGGGCAGGTACTGCAGGCGCTGGCAGACTGGCAGAACCTGAATTTGATGGTGGCGCCAGAAGTGCAGGGTACGCTTTCTCTCAGGCTGACGAACGTTCCCTGGCAACAGGCGCTTCAGCTGGTGGCCCGCATGGCTCAACTCAGTGTCGAAACCGAAGACAGTATTTTACTGGTGTGGCCGGAAAGCCGGGCGCTGGAACAGCAACGCAAGGAAGCGCTGGAACAGGAGCATCAGCGTGAGAAGGCCGAGAAAGAACAGCTGCTGATAACCGAAGTGCTGACGTTGGCCCACGCGGATGCCAGCATCGTTAACAGCAGTTTGCAGTTGGAGCGTGCACGACTGATGAGTGAGCGCGGCAGTGTTACCGTCGATGCCCGAACCAACAGTTTACTGCTGCGTGACACGCGCCCAGCGTTGGATGCCACCCGACGTTGGGTACAGGCGCTGGATGTGCCGTTGGAACAAATCGAGCTGGCGGCCCATATCGTCACCATCAACGAGGAGAGCCTGAGAGAGTTGGGCGTTCGTTGGGGCACCACCAGCGATGAGCAAATCACACAGGCGTTGCGCACCAGTCAGTTTACCGTCTCTCTGCCTGTTGCGGATGCCGCCCTGACGGCGGGCTTTACGCTGGCCCGACTGGACGGAAAATTGCTCGATCTGGAGCTTAGCGCGCTGGAACAGGAAAATAAGCTGGAAATTATCGCCAGCCCGCGTCTGTTTACTTCCCATCAGCAACCCGCCAGCATCAAACAGGGCACCGAAATCCCTTATGAAGTATCCAGCGGCACCAGCGGCACCACCACGGTGGAGTTTAAGGAGGCGGTGCTGGGCATGGAGGTGACGCCAGTGGTTCAGGCTAACGGCCGGATTTTATTGAAGTTACAGCTAACGCAAAACGTGCCTGGCCGAACCATGCGCAGCGGCGAGGGCGAATATCTGGCCATCGACAAACAGGAAATCCAGACGCAGGTGACGTTGAAAGACGGCCAGACGCTGGCCCTGGGCGGCATCTTTCAGCGTTCCACCGCCAGCGGCCAACGCAAAGTTCCGCTGATTGGCGATATTCCGATACTGGGGTCGCTGTTTCGCTATGATATTAATGAACAAAAAAGGCGAGAATTGGTGATCTTCATCACGCCACGACTGATTCGTGATGAGTAATGCTTTTTTTAGTCCAAACTGAGTAACCGGGTGCTTTTTTCCGGCCTTGAAGGCATATGGGTTTGACGCAAGGGCGGAATTAGCTTACAAGGTTTAGCGATTTTGATTTATGGGCCACAGTTTGGCTCCGAAGAATACACAGAACCCGTTTTTTATCGTGCGCAACCGGCGTAGCCGATGCAATGACATCGGGGTGATAAATGAAGCGGACTGAAACGCGCCAGATAGCGCGCAATGGGCAAGGTCAATTTAAACGGTTGCCAAAACACCTTCAGTGTTGAGATAATTTTGTTCTGACTCTCGCACAACGCTCATGAGGTTTCAGTTCATGTCCTGTCCGGTTGGACGGGGTATCATTAACGAATTGTCGTAGTAATACCGAAAAAATGGCAGAGAAACGCAATATCTTTCTGGTTGGGCCTATGGGTGCCGGCAAAAGCACTATTGGGCGTCAGTTAGCTCAGCAACTCAATATGGAATTTTTCGATTCCGATCAAGAAATTGAGCGACGTACCGGAGCGGATGTGGGTTGGGTGTTCGACGTCGAAGGCGAAGAAGGCTTCCGCGATCGCGAAGAAAAAATCATCAACGAACTCACTGAGAAGCAAGGCATTGTGCTGGCGACCGGTGGCGGTTCCGTTAAATCACGTGAAACCCGTAACCGTCTTTCGGCTCGCGGCGTAGTGGTGTATCTGGAAACCACCATTGAGAAGCAGCTTGCCCGCACTCAGCGCGATAAAAAGCGTCCTCTGCTGCAGGTGGAATCTCCACCGCGCGAGGTGCTGGAAGCGCTGGCCGCAGAACGCAATCCGCTCTACGAAGAGATCGCTGACGTGACGATCCGTACCGACGACCAGAGTGCGAAAGTGGTCGCGAATCAGATCATCAACATGTTGGAAAAGAGCTGAGTCCAGCTCTGACCGCCTGCGGGCCAAAGTAATAAAAAGGTGATAACGCTTCATGGAGAAGATTACCGTCACTTTGGGGGAGAGAAGTTACCCCATTACCATCGCTGCCGGACTGTTTACCGATCCGGCTTCTTTTTGGCCGCTTAAGGCGGGCGATCGGGCCATGCTGGTGACAAACCAGACGCTGGCCCCTCTCTATCTCACGCCTGTGCGCCAGCTGCTGGAAGGCGCTGGTGTGGAGGTTGACCAGGTGATCCTTCCCGACGGCGAGCAGTATAAAACGCTGGCGGTCATGGATCAGGTCTTTACCGCTCTTCTCGAAAAACCTCACGGTCGTGACACTACCCTTATCGCGTTAGGCGGTGGGGTTATTGGCGATCTGACCGGGTTTGCCGCCGCCAGCTATCAACGTGGCGTGCGCTTTATTCAGGTTCCTACCACATTGCTGTCGCAGGTTGACTCCTCTGTGGGAGGCAAAACGGCGGTTAACCATCCGCTGGGCAAGAACATGATCGGCGCGTTCTATCAGCCCGCTTCGGTGGTGATTGATATTGACTGCCTGAAAAGCCTGCCGCCACGCGAGTTAGCGTCTGGCCTGGCTGAAGTGATCAAATACGGCATTATTCTCGACGCTGAGTTTTTCGACTGGCTGGAAGCGAATATCGATGCCCTGCTGGCCCTTGATGGCAACGCGCTGGCGTACTGTATCCGCCGCTGTTGCGAGCTGAAAGCCGACGTGGTGGCCGCAGATGAACATGAATTAGGGCAACGCGCGCTGTTGAATCTCGGCCATACCTACGGCCACGCGATCGAAGCCCATATGGGCTACGGTAACTGGCTGCACGGTGAAGCCGTCGCTGCCGGCATGGTCATGGCTGCCCGCACGGCCGAGCGTCTGGGGCAATTCTCTGCTGACGATACCGACCGGATCATCCGGTTGCTCAAACGTGCAGGTCTGCCGGTCACCGGCCCGGAATCGATGGCGGCTGAAGCGTATTTGCCGCATATGATGCGTGACAAGAAAGTACTGGCTGGAAAACTTCGTCTGGTGTTACCTCTCGCTATCGGCCAGTCCGAAGTGCGCAGCGGCGTGGCCCATGATACGGTGCTGGCTGCGATCAACGACTGCCTGCCAGTCTGAAGCTGTTACATCGGGCTTGTGCCCAACGATCAAGTTATCCGCCGCTCAGAGGATGTTGAGTGGCGTCGCTGCTCTACTGTAGGAGGTTGAATGGACGAGTTTAAACCGGAAGACGAGTTAAAACCTGACACCAGTGATCGCCGCCCGCAGCGATCCCGCAAGACGTCTTCTGCCCCTAAAGTCCCGGTATCCCGCCAGCATATGATGATGGGCGTCGGTATTCTGGTGCTGCTGCTTTTGGTGATTGGTATCGGCTCCGCGCTGAACTCGCCGGGTGACAGCAACGGAAGCCAGACGGCTGAGAAGCCAGCTGCGCCAACCGGTACTGCGGCTACAACACCTGCACAGTCCGGCAGCGATAAAAATATCGATCTTTCTGGTTCCTCATCAATGAGCGGCCAGTCTGGATCCCAGCCTGCGCCTGATACCACCGCGGCAAACCCGCCGGCGACCAGCAATGGCCCGCAGGAACTCAGCGCACCGCCAATCTCTTCCACGCCAACTCAGGCTGCACCGGTTCAAACCCCGGCTAATCAGCAGCGCGTTGAGCTGCCGGGCGATCTGAATAATGCCCTGAGCAATCAGCAAGGTCAGGTCGATGCCGCCGCACAGGGTGCGCAGGATTCCGGCAGCTCATTGCCTACCGCACCGGCAACCGTTGCGCCGGGTGGCAATACGCCGCCTGCAACCGCAGCTAAGCCCGCCGCCAGCCAGCCACGTCATCCGACTCAGCATCAGGCTCCGGCAACTGCCCACAAGCCAGCCACGGCTAAACCTGCTGCAAAAGAGACTAAGCACGCTGCCACCACGCCAGCCGCGCGTAGCGCCTCTGAGCCGTCAAAAGCCTCTAGCTCAACGCCGGGTGGCAGCTATACGCTGCAGCTGAGCAGCGCCTCGCGTTCAGATACCCTGAATGCCTGGGCGAAGAAACAAAACCTGAGCAGCTACCACGTGTATAAAACCGCACGTAACGGTCAGCCATGGTATGTGCTGGTCAGCGGCTCGTATGCCACGCCAGCAGATGCGAAGCGCGCCGTAGCCTCGCTGCCTGCTGAGGTTCGTGCACAAAACCCATGGGTGAAGCCAGTCAGCCAGGTGAAGAAAGAGTCCACTGAATAGAGGTCAGGCGAGCCTGATTTACTGATGAAACTGTTAGCCCTCTTCGGAGGGCTAACTATTCAAAGCGCAGATAGGTTGTTGTTGTCATCGCAGCCAGAAAAATAAGTGTAATAAAAACGACGGCATGAAAAAAAATCGCGCTTTTTTAAAATGGGCGGGTGGCAAATACCCGCTGCTTGAAGATATCCATCGTCATCTGCCGGAAGGCGACTGTCTGATAGAGCCTTTTGTCGGGGCCGGATCGGTGTTTCTTAACACTGAATTTCCAAGTTACCTGCTGGCGGATATCAACAGCGACCTGATTAACCTCTACAACATCGTTAAAACCCGCGTCAGCGAGTTCACCACCGATGCCCGCGAGCTGTTTACCAGTGAAACCAACGACGCCGAGTTCTACTACGCTCGTCGTGCTGAGTTTAATCGCTGTGAGGATCCTTACCGCCGTGGCCTGCTGTTTTTGTATCTCAACCGCCATTGCTACAATGGGTTGTGTCGCTACAACCTGAGCGGTGAGTTCAACGTGCCTTTTGGCCGTTACCGCAAACCCTATTTCCCGGAGGACGAGCTGTACTGGTTCTCTGAACGTTCACAAAACGCCACCTTTGTCTGTGAATCGTACGATGTTACCCTGAGCCGTGCACATAAAGGGGCGGTGGTCTATTGCGATCCCCCGTATGCACCGCTGTCAGCGACGGCGAACTTTACCGCTTACCACACCAACAGTTTCAGCCTGCTGCAACAACAGCATCTGGCGCAACTTGCGGAGAAGCTGTCGATGGAGAGCCACATTCCGGTGCTGATCTCCAATCACGATACCCCGCTGACCCGCGAATGGTATCAGGCGGCAAAGCTGCATCAAATTAAAGCGCGGCGTTCGATCAGTCGCAACAGTAACGGACGTAATCAGGTGGATGAACTGCTGGCGTTGTTCGCCGGGAGTTAGCCCTCAACTGCGGTACGTGCCTGTTGTCAGGCGCGCTAATTGGGAGAAATGGATGAAACAGTTTTTACTTGCCCCATCAATTCTGTCTGCGGATTTTGCCCGTCTGGGTGAAGACACAGCAAAAGCGCTGGCCGCCGGTGGCGATGTCGTGCATTTCGATGTGATGGACAATCACTACGTTCCCAATCTGACCATGGGGCCAATGGTACTGAAAGCGCTGCGCGACTACGGTATTACCGCGCCGATTGATGTGCACCTGATGGTGAAGCCGGTCGATCGTCTGATCCCGGACTTTGCTAAAGCCGGTGCCAGCTACATCACTTTCCACCCGGAAGCCTCCGAGCATGTCGACCGCTCGCTGCAGCTGATTAAAGAGCACGGCTGTAAAGCCGGTCTGGTGTTCAATCCGGCCACCTCGCTCAGCTACCTGGATTACGTGATGGACAAGGTGGATGTCATTCTGCTGATGTCAGTCAATCCGGGCTTCGGCGGTCAATCCTTTATTCCCGGCACCCTCGATAAGCTGCGCCAGGTTCGCAAGCTGATCGACCAGAGCGGTTATGACATTCGCCTGGAAGTGGATGGCGGCGTGAAGGTTGAAAACATCGCTGAGATTGCCGATGCGGGCGCAGATATGTTTGTTGCCGGTTCAGCGATCTTTGGCAAAGCGGATTACAAAAAAGTGATCGACGATATGCGCACCGAACTGGAGAAATCACGCCATGGCTCATTTCACTAAGGTTCGCGCATTGGCTTTCGACCTGGACGGTACGCTGATTGACAGTGCGCCAGGTCTGGCCAGCGCGGTCGATGCGGCATTAACGGCACTCAGCTTACCGGCCGCAGGCGTTGAACGCGTCTCCACCTGGATCGGTAACGGTGCGGATATCCTGATTGAACGCGCGCTGACCTGGGCGTTAGGCCATCAGCCGGAAGACGATCTGATCCGCGATGCGCGCGTGCTGCTGGATACCCATTACGCCACCACCATCGAAAGCGGCAGCAAGCTGTTTCCGGGCGTGAAGGAAGGGCTGGCGGCACTGGCAGCGAAAGGCCTGCCAATGGCAGTGGTGACCAACAAACCGACGCCTTTCGTCGCGCCGTTGTTATCTTCACTGGGCATTGCAGACTACTTCTCGCTGATTATCGGCGGTGATGATGTGGTGGCGAAAAAACCGCATCCGGCACCGCTGTTTCTGGTGTTAGGCACGTTCGGCCTGTTGCAGGAGGAGCTGGTGTTTGTCGGTGATTCCCGCAATGATATTCTGGCGGCTCAGGCTGCCGGTTGTCCCTCAATCGGGATGACGTTTGGCTATAACTACGGTGAGCCGATTGCCACCAGCCAGCCTACCGTTGTACTGGACCATTTTAACGATTTGTTGCCCGCACTCGGGCTGTAATTATCAGGACGAAAAACATGAGCAAACCCATCGTATTTAGCGGCGCACAGCCTTCCGGCGAACTGACCATCGGTAACTATATGGGTGCGCTGCGTCAGTGGGTCAGCATGCAGGATAGCCATGACTGCATCTACTGTATTGTCGACTTACATGCGATCACCGTGCGCCAGGATCCGACCGCACTGCGTAAAGCGACGCTGGATACGCTGGCCCTTTACCTGGCGTGCGGCATCGACCCTGAAAAAAGCACCATCTTTGTTCAGTCGCATGTGCCTGAACATACTCAGCTGAGCTGGATCCTTAACTGCTACACCTATTTCGGCGAACTGAGCCGCATGACGCAGTTCAAGGACAAATCGACGCGCTACGAAGAGAACATCAACGCCGGTCTGTTTGACTATCCGGTGCTGATGGCGGCCGATATCCTGCTGTACCAGACCACGCAGGTGCCGGTAGGCGAAGACCAGAAGCAGCATCTGGAACTGAGCCGTGACGTGGCGTCACGCTTTAACGCGCTGTATGGCGATATCTTTAAGGTGCCAGAGCCGTTTATCCCGAAATCAGGCGCGCGCGTGATGTCGCTGCTTGAGCCGACTAAGAAGATGTCCAAATCTGACGATAACCGTAATAACGTCATCGGCCTGCTGGAAGATCCAAAAGCGGTAGTGAAGAAGATCAAGCGCGCGATGACCGATGGCGATGAGCCGCCGGTGGTACGTTATGACGTGAAGAATAAGGCGGGCGTGTCTAACCTGCTGGATATCCTGTCTGGCGTGACCGGCACCAGTATTCCTGAGCTGGAGCAGCAGTTTGAAGGCCAGATGTATGGTCATTTGAAAGGCGCGGTTGCCGAAGCCGTTTCCGGCATGCTGACCGATCTGCAAGAGCGTTATTACCGCTTCCGTAATGATGAAGCGCTGCTGGATCAGATTATGCGTGATGGCGCGGCGAAAGCCCGTTCGCAGGCGCAGGTGACGCTGAAAAAAGTCTACGAAGCCATCGGCTTTGTTGCGCAGCCGTAACGGCCGTTGAATAAACCAGAAGCGGACGTTTTCGCTTCTGGTTTATCTTTCCATTCCTCAGAACCAACGCAATTTTTCCCGCAAGGCCACCACCCGGCCAACAATAATCAATGACGGGCTGCTGACTTCTGCTGCCAAACTTGCCAGCTGCTGTAACGTGCCGCTGACCACCCGTTGCTGGGGCGACGTACCTCTTTCTACCAGCGCCACCGGCATATCGGCCGCCATGCCGTGAGCCAGCAGCTGCGTCTGGATCTCTCCCGCCTGTGACAGTCCCATATAGAACACCAGCGTTTGCTGCTCCGCCGCCAGGTTTTGCCAGTCGAGCGTGCCATTCGCCTGCAGATGGCCGGTGACCAGTCTGACGCTTTGCGCATGATCGCGGTGCGTCAGCGGAATGCCGCTGTACGCTGAACAACCCGATGCGGCGGTGATGCCAGGCACCACGGAGAAGGGGATCTTTGCATCCAGCAGCGCCTCCAGTTCTTCCGCGCCGCGGCCAAAGATGAAGGGATCGCCGCCTTTCAGGCGCACCACCCGTTTGCCCTGTTGCGCCTGTTCCAGCAGAAGCTGATTAATGCTTTCCTGCGACACGCAGTGGAAACCGGCCCGCTTGCCAACAAAGATGCGCTCCGCATCGCGGCGCACCAGCTCGAGGATCGCGTCGGACACCAGGCGATCGTACACCACCACATCAGCCTGCTGGATCTGCTGCAGGCCTTTCAGCGTCAGCAGCCCGGCATCGCCAGGTCCTGCGCCAACCAGCACCACTTCACCGCGGCTCTCCAGCGGTTCCGCAAACAGCGCTTCGGTCAGCTGCGCAACCTGGTCGGTTTGTTGATTGGCCAGCGACTGTGCCAGCCGATCGTGATGAAACACTTTTTCCCAAAACCGTCTGCGTTGACCCATCTCGACGAACTGATTTTTAACCCGCTGGCGTAGAGAACCGGCATAGGCGGCGATTTTCCCCAGATGCTGAGGCAACAGCGCCTCTATTTTTTCCCGCAGCAGTCGGGCCATCACCGGCGCACGGCCGCCGCTGGAGATGGCAACAATCAACGGCGAGCGGTCAACGATGGACGGCATAATGACGCTGGCCTGTTGCGGGGCATCGACGAGGTTACAGAACACCTGTCGTGCCTCGGCGCAGTCGCCCACCTGCTGATTCGCCGCATCGTCGTCGGTGGCGGCGATCGCCAGCCAGCAACCGTCGAGCATCTCCGCGCGGAAGGTGCCCTCAATCAAGGTGACCTTGCCTTCCTGCTGCCAGAGCCGGAACTGCGGGGAGAAATGGGTTGCACAGACTGTCAGGTCGGCTCCGGTTTTCAGCAGCATTCGCGCTTTACGTTCGGCAATGTCACCGCCGCCGACTAACAGACAGGCTCTGTTACGCAGCTGACAAAACAGGGGAAGATAGTCCATACAACGCTCACCAGTCAGAAAGAAAAGGGCCGCCAGAACGCGGCCGGTGCGGGATTTTTACATATCAGTCGGGGATCAAACAGCAATCTCTACCTGACCGTCACGGACGCGGGCAGGGTAGCTGGCGATGGAACGGCTTTCGTCTTCCATACAGAGGCCATCATGCAGACGGAAACGCTGCTTTTTCAACGGGCTGGCGACCCAAAGCGCCTGCTGATGCTCGCCGATTAATCCGCGCGACAGAACGCTGGCCCCGGCAAAGGGATCGATATTGCTCAGCGCATACACCGTTTCATCGGCGCGGGGGCGGAAAATCGCCAGCTGTTGATTGTTCACCCACGCACACACGCCGGTGGCGGGCAGGATGCTGTCCAGAGAACAGACCGGATGCCAGTGACTCATGATTGCTCCTCCATCAGAACAACAGGGATGCGCTCCTCCGGCCGTGCCGGGCGATGCTGCTCGCGTTCGCCGATGACCTGTACCAGCGGGTCGCGCCGTGAATCGTTAATAAAGTGGGCGAAGCGCGCGTGCTGACGCGGATCGTCCACGGTCTCTTTCCACTCGCAGACAAATCGCGCGCGCAGTCTGGCGAGTTCGGCTTCCAGCTGCGCATTGAGCGCCAGCGAGTCGTCAATGATCACCCGTTTCAGGTAGTCGATGCCGCCTTCCAGACTCTCCAGCCACAGCGAGGTGCGCTGCAACTTATCGGCCGTGCGGATGTAAAATATCATCAGGCGGTCGAGATAACGGATTAGCGTTTCCTTATCCAGGTCGGCTGCCAGCAAATCCGCATGGCGCGGCTTCATGCCGCCGTTCCCGGCGACATACAGATTCCAGCCTTTCTCGGTGGCGATAATCCCGACGTCTTTGCCCTGGGCTTCGGCACATTCGCGTGTGCAGCCTGAGACACCGAACTTCATCTTGTGTGGCGTGCGGATGCCCTTGTAGCGGTTTTCCAGCTCGACGCCCAGGCTGACGCTGTCGCCGACGCCAAAGCGGCACCAGCTGCTGCCCACGCAGGTTTTGGCCATGCGCAGCGCTTTGGCATAGGCGTGACCGGTTTCGAAGCCGGCGGCAATCAGCTGTGACCAGATCGCCGGCAGGTCATCCTTCTGCGCGCCAAACAGGCCAATGCGCTGGGAGCCGGTGATTTTGGTGTAGAGGTTGTAGCGGCGGCCAATGTCGCCAATGGCCATCAGCCCTTCCGGGGTGATCTCTCCGCCGGCGGATCGTGGGATCACCGAGTAGGTGCCATCTTTCTGAATATTGCCGAGGAAGATATCGTTACTGTCCTGCAGTGAGGTGTGCTCAGGCTTTAATACGTATTCATTCCAGCAGGAAGCCAGCAGCGAGCCGACGGTCGGTTTACAGACCTCGCAGCCGTAGCCTTTACCGTATTTCGCCAGCAGCGCATCAAAGGTTTTGATCTCTTCAATACGGATCAGGTGATACAGCTCCTGGCGCGAATAGCTGAAATGCTCGCAAAGGTGATGATTCACCTCGATGCCCTGACGGCTGAGTTCGGCATTCAGCACCTGGGTCATTAACGGCACGCAGCCGCCGCAGCCCGTTCCGGCTTTGGTTTCTGCTTTCAGGGCAGCCACGGTATGGCACCCGCCCTGAATGGCGCTGACCAGATCGCCTTTGGTGACATCGAAACAGGAGCAAATCTGCGCGCTGTCCGGCAGCGAGTCGACGCCGATTGAGGGTTTGCTCCCGGCATGGGCCGGCAGGATCAGGGCATCCGGATTCTCAGGCAGTTCGATGGCATTGAGCATCAGCTGCAGCAGGTTGCCGTAATCGCTGGTGTCGCCCACCAGCACCGCACCGAGCAGCCGCCTGTTATCCTCGCTGACCACCAGCCGCTTATAGATTTCCTTGCTCTCATCCAGATAAACATAGCTCCGTGAACCCGGCGTGCGGCCATGCGCATCGCCAATGCCGCCCACATCCACACCCAGCAGTTTGAGCTTGGCACTCATATCTGCGCCAGCGAACAGGTTGTCGTTGCCCAACAGATGATCGCAGGTGACCTGCGCCATTTTGTAGCCCGGCGCAACCAGCCCATAGATGCGGCCCTGCCAGGCGGCACATTCGCCGATGGCATAGATATCGCCATCAGAGCTGAGGCAGTGGTCATCAATCAGCACGCCGCCACGCGGGCCGAGGGCAAGCTCGCTCTGTCTGGCGAGGGTATCCTGCGGGCGAATACCGGTAGAGAAGACGATAAAGTCGATGTCCAGCGCGCTGTCGTCGGCAAACTGCATGCGTTTGCCGCCTTCCGGGCGGTCGGTGATGCGTTGGGTGTTTTTACCGGTGTGAACCTTCACCCCCATCCGTTCGATTTTCTGCTGCAGCTGCGCGCCACCAAGGGGATCCAGCTGTTCCGCCATCAGCACCGGAGCAAACTCCACGACATGGGTTTCGATGCCGAGATTTTTCAGCGCGCCAGCCGCTTCCAGCCCCAGCAATCCGCCGCCCACCACCGCACCGCGCGTGCTGCGGCGTGCGCAGGCTTCAATCGCGTTGAGGTCTTCAATGGTGCGGTAAACAAAGCAGTCCTGACCGTCCGCGCCGTTGATCGGCGGCACCCACGGATAGGAGCCGGTGGCGATCACCAGCTTGTCATAGTGTACGGCGCGACCGCTGCTGGAAATGATTACCTTCTCCTGCCGGTTCAGGGTGATGGCCCGTTCGCCAATCAGCACCTCCACGTTATTTTTCAGGTAGAGGTCGTTGCGGACCAGCGATAATTCTTCCGCGGTATGATGGGAAAAATAGGCGGAAAGGTGTACGCGGTCGTAGGCCACGCGAGGCTCTTCGCAAAAAACGGTGATGGCAAACTGGCCGGGCGTCGCCTTTTCCAGCAGTTCTTCAATCAGCCGGTGGCCTACCATGCCGTTGCCAATGATGACGAGTCGGGTGCTCATATTTGCCTCACAATGCAATGTAATGCCGCTACAATAGCGCGCCCGACCTCCGACTTATTGATGTACATCAAAGCGCTTTTTAAATACTCCTTTATGGGTATGCTGCTGATTTTCTGGCTTTTATTGTAAGTATTGGAATTTGCAGAACTTCAGCTGAAACGCATCAGCCGGTGACTGACAATCTGCCGTGCAGCCCGCGTAAACAATGTTATGGTTAAAGAAGAGATCACTGACCCTCAGGAGCGTGTATGCAGGCTGTTAATTTGAAATGGATTACGCATGTTCGTTTGCCGGCGCGGGAAGGCCTTTGGCAAATTGAGATCGACGCCGGCAGGATCGTGCAGATTTCCCCGCAGACGCAGAATCCTCCCACGGTGGATGCGCTGGATGCGGAAGGAGGATTAGCCTTTCCGCCATTTATCGAGCCGCATATTCACCTGGATACCACGCAGACCGCGGGCGAACCGGCCTGGAATGCGTCGGGAACGCTGTTCGAGGGCATTGAGCGCTGGGCGGAACGCAAGGCGCTGCTGAGCCACGACGATGTTAAGCAGCGGGCAAAACAGACGCTGAAATGGCAAATTGCCAACGGCATTCAGCACGTACGCACCCATGTTGATGTGTCCGACCCCACGCTGACCGCGCTGAAGGCGATGCTGGAAGTGAAGGCCGAGATGGCGCCGTGGGTCGATATTCAGCTGGTGGCGTTCCCCCAGGAAGGCATTCTCTCTTATCCAAATGGCGAAGCGTTATTGGAAGAGGCGCTGAAGCTCGGAGCGGATGTGGTTGGCGCGATCCCGCATTTCGAATTCACCCGTGAATATGGCGTGGAGTCGCTGCATAAAACCTTCGCGCTGGCGCAGAAGTACCAGCGGATGATCGATGTGCATTGCGATGAAATCGATGATGAGCAATCCCGTTTCGTCGAGACGGTCGCCGCGCTGGCGCTGTGCGAGAAAATGGGCGAACGCGTCACCGCCAGCCACACCACGGCAATGCACTCCTATAACGGCGCCTATACCTCGCGGCTGTTCCGCCTGCTGAAGCTCTCCGGCATCAACTTTGTCGCCAATCCGCTGGTCAATATTCACCTGCAGGGGCGGTTTGATACTTACCCTAAACGCCGGGGCATTACGCGGGTGAAAGAGATGCTCGACGCGGAGATCAACGTCTGCTTTGGCCACGATGATGTGTTCGATCCCTGGTATCCGTTAGGCACGGCAAATATGCTGCAGGTGCTGCATATGGGGCTGCACGTCTGCCAGCTGATGGGTTACGGCCAGATTGATGCCGGCATTAATCTGATCACCCATCACAGCGCCAAAACCATGAACCTGACGGATTACGGACTCGAGGCAGGTAACAGCGCCAACCTGATTATTTTGCCGGCGGAGAATGGTTTTGATGCCGTGCGTCGTCAGGTGCCGGTGCGCTACTCGATTCGTCAGGGAAGGGTGATTGCAGAGACCCGGCCTGCCGAAACCACCATTCATCTGCAGGAAAGCGAGCCGGTGGATTTCAGGCGCTGAGCCTTTCCCGCAGGCAATAAAAAAGGCCGGTTTCCCGGCCTTTCGTTGATCTGTGTGGTGCTTAGTGCGCGGACATATGGCCAGGCAGCTTATGCTTGCTGACGAAGCCCAGCAGCAGACACATCACGAACACCACGGCATACAGACCGTTTGCTGTTAACAGCGCCGCATGTGCGCCGCCTTTCTCAACAATCGGCCCGGTCACCACGAAGGTCAGCATGGTGCCGACGGTGCCGCAGGTCAGGATAAAGTTGACCAGCTTCGGCGAGGAGACTTTGGTCTGCAGCGAGCCGAGGGTGATGATGGTGGTGTAAATCGCGCTGGAGCAGAAGCCCAGGCTGATCATGATCCACTTCAGCATCGACGCGTCGGTCGAGGTGACAAACCAGTACATCAGTGCGGTCGCCAGCAGGGCCAGCACGGTGACAATGCGCTGCGGATCGAAGAAACGCAGGATGGCGCTGAATGCCCACATGCCGATCATGTACGAGGTCCAGAAGTTACCGACCAGACCGCCAGCCTGACTGATATCCATGCCCATGGTTTTGGTGGCGTACAGCGGTACCCAGCCAATAAAGCCAAGCTGGCCCAGGATATAACAGAGGGCAGCAACGGCGAGCAGCAGCACGCCAACACCCCATTTCTCTTTCTCACCCTGCGGCTGGTTTGGGGCTTTCTTGCCGAGCACCGGGAACTCAAAGCACAGCGCCAGCACAAAGATCGCTACGTAGATCACGCCGATACAGGCATACACCCAGTACCACGGCAGCGATCGTGCGAGGATGGCGGCGGCAATAATCGGGAAAATCGTTCCGGCCATGCTGAAGAAGGAGTCGGTAAAAAGCAGGCGCGAACCGCGCTGACGGCCTTCGTACAGATGGGTGATCAGGAAGGTGCCGATCGACATGGTAATGCCGCTGACCACACCCAACACAAACATGCACAGAGAGAAGACGCTCAGACTGTGGCTGTTCATCAGCCCCAGCACCGCCAACACCATCAGCACAAAACCAAAGATCAGCTGGCGCTTCAGCGGAATAATTTCCATCAGCCAGGCATTCAGAAACACCGCAGCGAGGATACCGGCGTTCAGGAAGGTAAAGGTATTACTCATCTGGGCAACAGGTAACTGGAAATAGTCAGCAATATTTTCCAGCACCATCCCGGTCACAATAACCACTGCGCCGGTAAGCGCATAAGAGAAGAAGCTGATCCAGGTAAGCCCGATGCGATCGCGATTAGTCATAATTGGAAACCTGTGAGTCAAAGGGAGTGTGGAGCAGGACGCCCACGGTAAGCGTCGGAAGTGTAACGATAATCGTGATCAGCTTAAATAATTAATGAAACATTTGTTTTCATATTCATGAATAACGTGAGCAAGCTCACGCTTTGTCGGCTCTCGCAAGCGATTGCCCGGACAGGTTTCGACGTAAATATAGGTAAAACGCTGGCGCACGGGTAAGCGCCTCTTTACAATCAGTTTTCTTGCCTGTAGCCCTTTGTAAGGAATCTTTCATGTTAAAACGTACTTTGACAGCGGTTGCGACCGTTCTCGCGCTGTCCTCGATCTCCGTATCTGCTCTGGCAGCCAAGGGAGACACGCATGTGATGTTGACCACCTCCGCTGGCAACATTGAGCTGGAACTCAACAATCAGAAAGCACCGATCTCCACCAAGAACTTCGTTGATTACGTCAACAGTGGTTTTTATAACAACACCACTTTCCACCGCGTGATCCCCGGCTTTATGGTGCAGGGCGGCGGCTTTACTGCGGATATGCAGCAGAAGCCGACCAACGCGCCGATTAAAAACGAAGCCGACAATGGCCTGCTGAACAAGCGCGGCACCATTTCAATGGCCCGTACCGCGGACAAGGACAGTGCCACCAGCCAGTTCTTCCTCAACGTCGCGGACAACGCTTTCCTCGACCATGGCCAGCGTGATTTTGGCTATGCGGTGTTCGGTAAGATTGTGAAAGGCCAGGACGTGGCGGATAAAATCTCCCAGGTTCAGTCGCAGAACGTCGGTCCTTACCAGAATGTTCCGGTGAAACCGGTGGTGATCCTCTCCGCAAAAGTACTGCCTTAATCTCCCGATGGGTGATTGCTGCTTATACTGAGTGCAGGCATCTTGCACGCGGCCGCCCGGCCGCATTAAGCAGCAATCACTTCGTCATGGAGGCAGCATGTCCAAAAAAGTCACCGAGAAACAAAAACACAGCCTTTGGCAGCAACGACTGGAGGCCAATTTCCTCGCCAGTTTTCAGTTAGACGGCACCGCCTTCGATCCCGGCCCTGCTCATCCCGGACTTCCCCATTTGCGGGCGCTTCACCATGCGTTATTTCAGGATGTCCTTGAGGATGCGGGCGAACTGCGCCGCGTTGATATCCAGTTGGGCGATACGCCGTGCTGCCATTTCGAATATATCGAGAAAGAAGGCAATGCGCTGATGCAGTCGCTTGAAGATGAGAATGGCCTGGCCGATTTGCCGCTGGAAACGCTGACCGAACGTCTGGCGTGGTATTACTGCGAACTCACGGTGCTGCATCCGTTCCTGCACGGCAATGGGCGCGCTCAGCGACTGCTGTTTGAGCAGGTGATCATTCAGGCCGGGTTTGATATTCAGTGGAAGAATATGGATGCGGAAAGCTGGCAGGCCGCGAACCAGGCGAGTCTGGACGGGGATCTCAGCTTCCTGACCGCCGCGTTTGGCAAAGTGGTAAGCGAACGGCCGGAAAGTGCGTAGAATAGCGCCGTCCTGATCCCGCCCGGAGCCACCATGCTACTGCTTATCGACAACTACGACTCATTTACCTGGAACCTTTACCAGTACTTTTGCGAGCTGGGCGCCGAGGTTGAAGTCCACAGGAATGATCGGATCACCCTTGAGCAGATCGCGGCGCTACAGCCCGAACATTTGGTGATTTCTCCGGGGCCCTGCACGCCTGACGACGCGGGGATTTCTCTGTCGGCTATCCGCGCCTTCGCCGGAAAGCTGCCGATTCTGGGCGTCTGCCTGGGGCATCAGGCGATTGCCCAGGCGTTTGGCGCGCGCGTGGTGCGGGCGCGCGAAGTGATGCACGGGAAAGTCTCCGCCATTGAACACAACGATGGCGGCGTGTTTGCCGGGCTGAATCATCCGCTCACCGTCACCCGCTACCATTCGTTGATTGTGGAAAACGGCTCGCTGCCCGATGATTTTGAAATCACCGCCTGGACCCTCGCAGACGGGCAACCGGACGAGATTATGGGCTTCCGCCATCGCCATTTGCCGCTGCAGGGCGTGCAGTTCCATCCGGAAAGTATCCTTAGCGAGCAAGGGCATCAGCTGCTGGCGAATTTTCTCGCGCGTAAATAAATTGCCTTTGAGTGATTTATTATGCATATTTTATGATTATAATTTCACTTTCCTGCAACGTTACAAATGATGAGGTAGTCAATGGCAGCGGATAAATTAGCGGTAACGCGGGCGACATTTGATGAAGTGATATTGCCTGTTTATGCACCAGCGCAGTTTGTGCCAGTGAAAGGCAAAGGGAGCCGTGTCTGGGATCAGCAGGGCAAAGAGTACATCGATTTTTCCGGTGGGATTGCGGTCACCGCGCTGGGACATTGCCATCCGGTGCTGGTGGAAGCGTTAAAAACGCAGGGTGAAACCCTCTGGCACACCAGCAATGTGTTCACTAACGAACCCGCACTGCGCCTTGCCAGCAAGCTGATCGCCGCCACCTTCGCCGAGCGCGTGTTCTTCGCAAACTCCGGTGCTGAAGCCAATGAAGCCGCCTTCAAGCTGGCCCGCTATTACGCCTCTAAACGCCATTCGCCGTACAAAAGCAAAATCATCGCTTTCCACAACGGCTTCCATGGCCGCACGCTGTTTACCGTTTCTGTCGGTGGCCAGCCGAAATATTCTGACGGCTTTGGCCCGAAACCTGCCGATATCGTGCATGTGCCGTTCAATGACCTGGATGCGGTCAAAGCGGTCATTGACGATCACACCTGCGCCATCGTGGTTGAGCCGATTCAGGGTGAAGGCGGCGTGATGCCCGCGACCGTTGAATTTATGCAGGGGCTGCGCAAACTCTGTGACGAACATCAGGCGTTGCTGGTACTGGATGAGGTGCAGAGCGGTATGGGTCGCAGCGGCAAGCTGTTCGCCTATGAGCATTACGGCGTGACGCCCGATATCCTCAGCACCGCGAAAGCGCTGGGCGGCGGTTTCCCGGTCAGTGCGATGCTGACCACCAACGAAATTGCCTCCACCATGTCGCCAGGCGTGCACGGCACCACCTACGGCGGAAATCCGCTGGCCTGTGCCATTGCCGAAGCCGCGCTGGATATCATCAATACCGAAGCGGTGTTGAGCGGGGTGGAAACGCGTCGTGAGCAGTTTGTCACCGCGCTGAAAGCGCTGGACGCGAAGCTGGATCTCTTCAGCGACATTCGCGGTAAAGGGTTGCTGATTGGTGCGGCGCTGAAGCCACAACATGCGGGCAAAGCGCGCGATATTCTGAATGCCGCCGCCGCTGAAGGGGTGATGATCCTGAATGCCGGTACCGATGTGATCCGCTTTGCGCCCTCGCTGGTGATTGAGCCGACCGACATTGAAGAAGGCATGGCGCGCTTCGCCAAAGCCGTCGAAAAAGTCCTGTCTTAACCGACAAAAACGGGAGCTGAGTGGCTCAGCTCCCGATCCGCGCCTGCCGTTCTCCGCACCATTCTGCTTACGTCGACTTCCTTAACCGTCGGGACAACCAGCGCCCATGATGCGGCCGCGCGCTCCACGCCAGTGACGAGATGGTGTGCATCACGCTGAGGTGCCCCAGGATCCGCTTCACATGCCTTTCCAGGATGGTCACCGGCCCCTGATTCAACTCCATCTGCGTATCCAGCACGTTCGCTTCTGAGCTCGGCCCGTCATACTCCAGCCGCTGTTGGCAACGCTGCAACGCAACCTCACAGGCCTGCAGATAACGCTCCGCCAGCGACGAGGTCAGCATGGTGTGTTCCCGCGCCAGCGTGGTCATGGCATTGATATGCTCGACGATAAACTGGCTGTGCGTCACCCACAGTTTCATATCCGCCAGATAGCTGGGATCAAAGCCTGGCTCCTGCATCGACTGATTGAGCGAGTTGAACAGGGCGTTGTGCGCCTGATTAACGCGGATACGCTGATAGGCCAGCTTTACCGGGTCCTGTTCATTCCCCAGCAATAACCGCAGCGCATCCTGATAGGTTTCCAGCGCGTCATGCGCATTCTGCCGCAGCAACCCGCTTTGCCATTGCGGCCACAACCAGATGGTACCGCCGAAGGCAATCAGGCAACCCATCAGCGTATCCAGTAAACGCGGCAGCAGGAAGTCTGCGCCGTTAAGCGAGAGCAGCTGCAACGAATACACGGCGGTGACCGTAAAGCCAATCATCGCAAAGCCGTAGAATTTACGGATAAACAGGTAGCTGATAAGGGTGATGGCTAACATCACCAGCAGCACGATGGATTCGGGTGCCTGCAGGCGCAAGGTCACCGCGGCAATCACCAGCCCGGCCAGCGTGCCCAGCGCACGGTGCTGGATGCGGACGCGGGTTGCGCTGTAACCGTTCTGGCTGACAAACATGACCGTCATCAGGATCCAGTAGGGTTTGGGCAGATTAAAGAACAGCGCCAGCGAACTGGCAAAGGTGAGCATCACCGCGAAGCGGGCGGCGGTGCGCAAGGCGGCCGATTTCAGCGACAAATAGCTTCTGATGGCCGGCAGCAGCGGCAGTCGGCGCTGCCGGTCAGCCATCAAATCGCGCTGATAAAGGGGACGCTGGGTACGCAGCACCCGACCAATGCGGCTGAAGTGGTAATAGCAGAAGGTGCCCACCGGGTTATCCGGATTCTGCCGTGAGATCTTCTCCAGCGCCTGAAGCTGCTTATCCATGGTGAAGCGCTCGGGCAGCTTGTGGTAGAGGATATCGTCGGCCAGTTCACGCAGCCTGGCAGCGATGGTCTGCGCGTTCCAGCGGATCACCGCTTCGGCATGGCTTTGCTCCACCAGCTTTTGTACTTCTTCCGGCTGATGCAGGCTGACGGAGATGTGCTCCTGCAAATCCAGCGCGATTTGAAACGCGCGGGTCAGCCGCTTGTGGTGATTGTTGTTGGTGGCTGACAGCATATGCATCTGCTGATAGCAGGTGGTGATCAGGTCGACCGCTTTTTGCTGGCGCGCCAGCAGCGGAGGCAGGGCTTTCTCCGGATCGGTGAGTTTGGTCAGCAGGGTGTATTTCGCTTCGCAGTAACCCGCCAGCTCGCGATAGAGCAGGCTTAAGGTTTCCCGCAGCGGCTGCTCTTTCCACAGCCAGAACCAGACCCAGTTGAACACGCCGTACCAGATGGTGCCGAGCACGTAGAGCATCGGCGGTTCCCACACCGGCATGCGTCCTGCCAGGCTAAGGGTGAAGATTGCGGCTATCAGCGAGCCGGGCAGCAGGCGGCCATGCAGCGGGCTGATTTCACCGGTGACGCCCAGCAGCATCGCCATCGAAAACAGGATCACGGGCAGGGGAACGTGGTGACCGGCAAGATACTGGATCAGGAAACTGCTGAAGGCGAACAGGCTTCCGCCAACGATCAGGCGTTTGAAAAAGCGCTTATGAGGAGTATCAAGGCCAGCGAGGTTGCAACAGGCAGGGACTAAGGAAAACAGCAACCCTTTTTGCAAGTCGCCCAGTAGCCATCCCATCGCTACCGGTAAACAGAGCACCAGCGTCTGGCGCAATGCGTAGTTGATCTCCGGGTGATAAATCAGTCGACGCCACATCACTCCACACCAAATAAAAAGGCGCAACACCAGGTGTTGCGCCGTGGATCAGAGCCGATTAGCGAGTGCCGTAGACAACGATAGTTTTACCGTGTGCCGAGATCAGGTTCTGATCTTCCAGCATCTTCAAAATGCGTCCCACTGTTTCACGAGAACAGCCAACGATTTGCCCAATTTCCTGGCGGGTGATCTTGATCTGCATCCCATCCGGGTGCGTCATGGCGTCCGGTTGTTTTGCCAGGTTCAGCAAGGTCTGCGCGATGCGACCCGTCACATCGAGGAAAGCTAAATTGCCCACTTTCTCAGAAGTGACCTGCAAGCGATTCGCCATCTGTGCAGACAGGCGCATCAGAATGTCAGGGTTAACCTGGATCAGCTGACGGAATTTTTTGTAAGAGATTTCAGCCACTTCACAGGCTGTCTTCGCGCGTACCCACGCGCTACGCTCCTGACCTTCTTCAAACAGGCCAAGCTCGCCAATAAAGTCGCCCTGATTGAGGTAAGACAGGATCATCTCTTTGCCTTCTTCATCCTTGATAAGCACCGCTACTGAACCTTTGACGATATAGTAGAGGGTTTCTGCCTTTTCACCCTGATGAATCAGCGTGCTCTTGGATGGATACTTATGAATATGGCAATGAGACAGGAACCATTCAAGTGTCGGGTCTGTTTGCGGTTTGCCGAGAACCATTCGCTGTTATCCTCTGTTGTAATCGTGCCTAAATACAGGGGCAGAGTTCCCTGCCAGGCGTTGAAATAGTCAAGCGTTTCCCATCAGGAAATTTATTCGGGCCTCTGTTAAAAGCCTGGCTCGTTATGCGATTCGTTTCGTCGTGCCTGTAGAGTACTGACGAAAATATTACAGCTTTGTTTGTAGCACAGCTTTCAACGAGTGTCTTGTGTTGTCTCGCTTCAGCATAGTGCGAAAATTGCCGCATTGCCGTTTTTCTGCCTAAAGCGTAATCTGGCGATAACTGAATGAATTAGAGGAAATTGTTATGCAGGCTCGAGTCAAGTGGGTTGAAGGGTTAACGTTTTTGGGAGAATCCTCATCCGGGCATCAGGTTCTGATGGACGGAAATGCGGGCGATAAAGCCCCGAGCCCGATGGAGATGGTGTTGATGGCCGCGGGCGGATGCAGCGCAATCGACGTGGTTTCCATTCTGCAGAAGGGCCGCCACGACGTAAAGGATTGCGAAGTGAAGCTCAGCTCCGAACGCCGTGAAGAGGCCCCGCGCCTGTTCACCCACATCAATCTGCACTTTATCGTCACCGGCGTGGCCTTAGGCGATAAAGCGGTGTCGCGTGCCGTCGATCTCTCCGCGGAGAAATATTGCTCGGTGGCACTGATGCTGGGCAAGGGCGTGGAAATCACCCACAGCTATGAAGTGATTGAGTTACCGGCGTAAGTCATCCCATCAAAGCCCTAAGCCCCGTGCCCGCGGGGCTTACTCTATTTTCTTACCCTGGATCAGACGCTTCACCAGCGGCCCCATAATCAGCTCCATCGCCAGCCCCATCTTGCCGCCCGGCACCACCAGCGTATTAATGTGCGAGATAAAGGATCCCTGCAGCATCGACAGCAAATACGGGAAGTCGATATCTTCCAGCGCCTGGAAATGGATCACCACAAAGCTTTCATCCAGCGACGGGATACCGCGCGCCGCGAACGGGTTAGAGGTATCCACCGTCGGCACACGCTGGAAGTTAATGTGCGTGCGGGAGAACTGCGGCGTAATAAAGTTGATGTAATCCTCCATGGATCGCACCACCGAATCCATCACCGCTTCGCGTGAGTGGCCGCGTTCGCTGGTATCGCGCACCAGTTTCTGGATCCACTCCAGGTTCACGATCGGTACCACGCCAACCAGCAAATCAACCTGCTGCGAGACATTGTTCTGCGGCGTCACCACGCCGCCATGCAGCCCTTCATAAAACAGCACGTCGGTCGGTTCCGGCAGGGGTTGCCACGGCGTAAAGGTTCCCGGAACCTGATTCCAGGGGACCGCTTCATCATAGGTGTGCAGATATTTGCGGGATTTGCCGCTGCCTGACCGGCCATATTCCGCGAAGGTCTGTTCGAGCAGGGCGAAGTCATTGGCTTCCGGGCCGAAATAGCTGATATGGCGGCCCATATCGCGCGCTTTACGGATCGCCATATCCATTTCAGGACGGGTATAACGGTGAAAGCTGTCGCCTTCGACTTCGGCGGCATGCAGATTCAGCTGCTGGAAAATTTTTCTGAAGGCCAGGCTGGTGGTGGTGGTTCCCGCCCCGCTGGAGCCGGTGACGGCAATAACCGGATGTTTGGCTGACATGCGCATACCTCCCTGAGTAAAGTCACATCGATCACGCATTGGTACCATGTTTCGCGCACGGGTGTCATCTTTGCCACTCTCTGATGCCAAAAAAGCAACGCTGCGCCGCATTTTTGCTGCTTCAATTCGGCCACGAATATCCGCAGACTGACAAAAATGATGCAGGAGAAGGTGCCAGATGAATATGCCGTCGTCACGCTGGTGGTGGGATCTTTCCACCCGAGAATTCAGTGAGCTGGACATGGATAAAGTGATCGCGGTGCTGCCGATTGGCGCCGTCGAGCAGCATGGTCCGCACCTGCCGGTCCGGGTGGATGCCGCCATCAACGCGGGCATTATTGCGCGCGCGGTCGAGTTAATGCCGGCGGATTTGCCGGTACTGATCCTCCCGGCGCTGCCGGTGGGGAAATCCGATGAGCACCTCAATTTTCCCGGCACCTTAACCCTTCCTTATGAGGTGTTGGGTAAAGTCTGGTTTGAGGTGGCGAAAAGCGCCTGGCGTGCCGGGATCCGTAAACTGATTTTCTGGAATTCCCATGGTGGGCAACCGCAGCTGATGGAAATCGTCTGTCGCCAGCTGCGCATCGAACTCGACCTGTTTGCGGTCGGCGCCAGCTGGTTCCGCACCATTGATTCTTCCGACCTGTTTAGCGCGGAGGAGTTACAGCACGGCATTCACGGCGGGGAATCCGAAACCAGCGTGATGCTGCATCTGCACCCGGATTTGGTGCAGATGGACTATGCGCAGAACTTTGTTTCCGCCTCGGTGGCGCTGGCGGAAACGGGCGGTATTCTGACCCCGGAAGGCGGCGTCGGCTTTGGCTGGATGGCGGAAGATCTGCATCCGTCCGGCACCACCGGCAATGCGGCGGCGGCAGATGCTGAACGCGGTAAGATTGAAACCGATCGGGCGGCTGAGGCCCTGATCCGGCTGATTGAGGAAGTGCAGGCTTATCAACCTCCTTTCCAGCGCTAAAGATCCACGGGCGTTGTCTTCGCGGCAACGCCGTTACGCCATCTGTCCCATCATCACTTTGATGGTTTCTGCCAGCACGCTGCCGATCGCGCTGGTGCCCCGGTCGTGACCAATCAGCATCAGCGTTTGTGCCTGCTGTGACAGTTCACGTACCGGGATATACATCAAACGCCCGCTGCGCAGATCGAATTCGATATCAAACGGCGTTAAAAAGGTCAGCGCCTGATCGAACATCGCCGCCTGGCGCATCACTTCGATTGAGTTGGTTTCAATCACCGGATGCACGGTGACCATCGCCCGGGCAAAAAGCTCATTCAGATACGGGCGGATCACCATCGACTTATCGGCAATCACCAGCGGATGAGGCACGCAGTCGCTGAGCCTCAGGCTGGTTTTATCGGCCAGCGGATGGCCGGGAGCAACCACCGCACCCAGTCTGCCGACGGCGCTGCCCAGCATGCGCAACGAGGGCGGCAGGTCAAAATCGAACCCCAGCCCGAGGTCGGCCTCACCGGATCCCACCGCGGCGGTAATGTCGTCGCCGGTGGTCATCTGCCGGAGGATCAGTTTCACCCGCGGATTTGCCCGGCGAAATTCAGCGGCCATTCGCGGGATCAAATTGGCGGCCAGCCCGCTCATCATCGCCACCGTCACTTCGCCTCGCCGTAATCCCTTCAGCTCTTCAATCTTAATCTGCGCCCATTCCAGCTCTTTAAAGGTCTGCCGCACATGGTGGATCAACACTTCCCCCGCCGCGGTTAACACCATTTTACGCGGCAAGCGCTGAAACAGCGGCGTGCCCAGTTCTTCCTCCAGCGCGAGGATCTGGCGGTTGATTGCCGACGCTGAGATATGCAGCCGACCTGCGGCTTTGCGGATCGATCCGCAGCGCGCCACTTCATCCAGGTAGGTCCAGAGCCGGTGTTGCAACATGCAAAACTCCTGCGTTGCCTTTAAGGCATCAATGAGTACGAAAATATGTGCTTTTAAGGTAACGAAAATCGCGGCATAACTGAACAATCTTCAGTTGAGGGGGCAAAAAAATGGCAGGTGTAAGTCGCAGGGGATTTGCAAAAATGCTGGCGGGTGCGGTGATGTTACCGGCTCTGGCGCCGTTACTTTCGAAGCGTGCAATGGCGGCCGATAAAAGCATTAAGATCGCGTTGTTATTACCCGGCTCCGTCGCCGATGGCGGCTGGAGCATGCTCGCTTATCAGGGATTACAGGCCCTGAAAAAAGAGGGCTTCACCGTTGCCTGGAGCGAAAGCGTGCCGCAGGCGCAGATGGAACAGACTATCCGCGGTTATGCCGACGACGGCTATTCGCTGATTATCGGACACAGCTTCGAATACGGCTCGGCCTTTGCTGAAGTCGGCCCTGATTATCCGGACACCTATTTCTTTGCGTCGACCTTCAAGCCAGACAGCAAAGCACCTGCCAACGTTGAGTACGTCAATCTGGCCTACCTGCAGTCGGCTTATGCTGCCGGCGCGCTGGCGGCGCTGATTTCCGATAAGGGCAAGGCGGTGGGCTTTGTCGGCGGCGGGGATAACCCGACGCAGCAGGCGATGATGCGGGCGTTTATTGCCGGCGCGGAGAAAACGCGTCCGGGAGTAAAAGGCCTGGGCGTGGTAACCGGCGATTATGACAATGCGGCCAAAGGTCGGGAAGCGGCCACCACCCTGATCGGCAACGGTGCGGATGTGATTTGGCATACCGCCGATGTGACCGGCTTAGGGGCGCTGCAAGGCGCGGCGGCGGCGAAGGTCAAGGCCATCGGCTGTTATGCCGATCAGAAGGACGTGGCGCCGGCGTATATCGCCTGCAGCCTGAAGCAGAACCTTGACTGGATGGTAGAAGAAGTCGGCCACTCGGTCGCCAGTAAACGCTTTATGGGCGGCAAAGAGTGGTCGCCAACGGTCGCCAAAGCCTGGTCGGTGGTTTACGGCAGCGAGCCATACAACAGCAAGCTGGTCAGCGCCGAGGCCTGGCAGACGTTTACCGCCATCTGGCAGCAGCTGGATAACGGCAGCATCGTTCCTAACGTGTGAGCAAAGGATTTTTGATATGGCATCAACTCCGTCAGTCCGTGTCGCGCTCAATAAGGTCACCAAGCGTTTTGCGCGCGTCACGGCCAATGATTGTGTGACGATGCAGGTGGCTTCCGGGGAAATTCATGCGCTGCTCGGTGAGAACGGCGCCGGGAAAAGTACCCTGATGCAGATCCTCTATGGCCTGTATCAGCCCGATGAAGGCGAGATCGTTATCGAAGGTAAGCCGGTGACGTTGCGCGATCCGGGTGATGCCATTGCCTGTGGCATCGGCATGGTCCATCAGGAATTTATGCTGGTGCAGCCGATGACCGTGGTGGAAAACGTGATCCTCGGACTGAAAGAGACCCGCAGCGGTCGGCTGGATTTACGCACGGCGGCGGCGCGTTTGCAGACCTTGTCGGATCGTCATGGTCTGGCGGTCGATCCCTGGGCGAAGGTGCAGCATCTGCCGATTGGCGTGCAGCAGCGGGTTGAAATCCTCAAGCTGCTGTATCGCGATGCCCAGGTGTTGATCCTCGATGAACCCACCGCGGTGCTGACACCGCAGGAAAAAGAAGGGCTGTTTGCCACGCTGAAATCACTGCGTGCCGAAGGGCGCTCGGTAATCATTGTGACGCACAAACTGTATGAAATTATGGCGATAGCCGATCGCGTCTCGGTGATGCGCGGCGGCAAGATGATCGATACCGTGGCGGTCAGCGAGACGTCGGAAACCGATCTTGCCCGGCGCATGGTGGGACGAGATGTGGTGCTGAGGGTGAATAAATCGCCCTGTCGGCCGGGAAAAGAGGTGCTGCACGTCGACAATATCGCGGTGCGGGACGAATCCGGTCAGCAAAAAATCTGGCGAGCCTCGCTGAAGGTGGCCGCCGGTGAAATTTTAGGCATTGCCGGTGTCGACGGTAATGGGCAGTCCGAACTGGCTGAAGCGTTACTGAATCTGCGCGAAGTGGAAGCCGGGCGCATCTGGCTGGGAGGCGAAGATATCACCGGGCTGTCTCCTGCCGGGCGACGCGCGAAGGGCATGGGTTTTATCCCCGCCGATCGTCGGGGCGTCGGATCGGTGACCTCGCTGTCGATTGCGGATAACGCCATGTTAGGCGCGCAGCAAACCTTTACCCATGCTCGCGGCTGGCTGCTCGACCGCAAGAAAATTGCGCGGCACGCACGGGCGATCGTCAATCATTTCAAGGTCCGCACCCCGGATACCGACTTCGAAGCCGGAAAACTGTCCGGCGGCAATCTGCAAAAACTGATCCTCGGTCGCGAAGTGGCCCGTAAACCGCAGTTACTGGTGGTGGAACAGCCGACGCGAGGACTGGACGTCGGCGCGGTGGAAGCGGTCTGGCAGGCGCTGCTGGCCGCACGCGACAGCGGCTGCGCTATCGTGATGATTTCGGCCGAGCTGGAAGAGATCCTCAACCTGTCTGACCGGGTGGCGGTGATGTACAGCGGGCAAATCGCCGGGATCCTCGATGCCTCAGACGCCACGGCCGAAAAGCTCGGCGAACTGATGGCCGGTGGCAAACTTGTTTCAGGAGCCGACAATGACCAGGCTGCTTGAAAAACGACTGGCACCCGCCGACTCCTCAACCGCCATTGCCATCACCACCTCCGGCGCCATGCTGGTGGCCTTTTTCCTCGCCGGACTGCTGTTTATCCCTTTCGGCGGCAATCCACTCAGCGCCTATGGCTTTTTATTCAGCGAAGCGTTCGGCTCGGTGCGTGGCATCGGGCAGACGCTGGTGCAGGCCACACCGTTGATCCTGATTGCGCTCGGGACGATTGTGATCTGGCGCGCGGGGCTCGGCTACATCGGCTTTGAAGGCTGCTTTTTAGTGGGCGCCGCGGCGGCGAGTTGGGTGGCGTTAGCCGGCACGCCGCAGGGCTTGCCGTGGAGTTTGCCGGACTGGGCTTACTGGCCCGCCGTTATCGTGGCGGCTTTTGTCGCCGGTTCGCTGTGGGCCGGCTGGGTGGGATATCTGCGGGTACGGTTTGGCGGCAACGATGTGCTGATCTCGCTGATGGCGAACTATGTCGCCATTTTCCTGATCCAGTATCTGGTCTCCGGACCGATGCGGGCGATGGGCGATCTGCCGCAAACGCCGCGTCTGCCGAAAGAGAGCTGGTTGCCGTTTATTATGGACGGTATGCGGGCGCACTGGGGATTAGGCATCGCGCTTATCGCCACGCTGTACGTCTGGTGGCTGATCCGGGCGACGCCGGCGGGCTTTGAAATCATTGTCAGCGGACTCAATCCCAAAGCCGCGCGCTACAGCGGCATTGATGTTGCCAGCCGTCAAATGAAGGCGGTGCTGTTGGGCGGTGGACTGGCCGCACTGGCGGGACTGTGTGCGGTGTTGGGTGTGCAGCATCGTCTGATGGAAGGCTTATCGGGCGGCGTGGGATTTATCGGCGTGGTGGTGGCGTTGCTTGCCAGACTCAATCCGTTGCTGGTGATCCCAACCGCCATTTTGTATGGCGGGCTTGAGGTTGGCGGCAGCGCGATGCAACGCCAGACGGGCTTGCCCACCTCGGTGGTGCTTATCCTGCAAAGCCTGGTGGTTATCCTGATCCTCGCGGGCGATATCCTGCGCTATTACCGTCTGCGCTGGCCTGCTCGTTCGCCGCACTCTTCTCTGATGGAGGAGAAGTCATGACTGCACTGATGCATATCGATACGGCGTTTATTGTCACCTGGCTGGCGGCAGCGGTGCGCCTGGCCGGCCCGGTATTGCTGGCAGCCCTCGGCGAAATCTATGCTGAACGCTCGGGCGTGCTGAATATTGGCCTTGAAGGCACCATTTTGATGGGTGCGCTGGCCAGCTATATGACCGCCGTCTACAGCGGTTCTACCGCGCTGGGCTTTCTCGCCGGCGGCGTGGCCGGATTGGTGGTGGGGATGTTGCTGGCCGCGCTCTATTTACGGGCGCATGCCAGCCAGATCGTCATTGGCATCGTCTTTAACATCCTCGCCGGCGGCGTGGCAACCTGGACCTACTCGCTGGTGATGGGCGACAGCTCTTCGCCAACCATCGCCATGCTTAACGCCATCCATATTCCCGGTCTTTCCACGCTGCCGGGCATCGGGCCGGTGCTGTTCTCCCAGCCTCTGCCGCTGTATCTCACCTTATTGTTAGTCGGCATTGCGCACTATGGCCTGTTCCATACCCGGTTCGGCCTTTCGCTGCGTGCCGTCGGGGAAAACCCTCGGGCGGCGCATGCCGCGGGCCTCAACGTGCTGCGCATTCGCACCTGGGGCGTACTGCTCTCGTGTCTGGGCGCGGGCCTGGCGGGAAGCTATCTGGTCACCGCGCAGATTGGTCTGTTCCGCGACAATATTGTCAGCGGCCAGGGATTTATCGCGTTGGCCATCGTCATATTTGGCCGCTGGAGCCCGGTTAAAGCGCTGATTGCCGCCTGTATTTTTGGTGCGGCGGATGCGCTGCAACTGTCGCTTCAGCTGTTTGAAAGCAGCCTGCCGCCGCAGGTGCTGCTGGCGCTGCCTTATCTGTTGACGATCCTCGCCATGTCGGGCGTCGTTGGACGCACGGTGCAGCCTGCGGCGTTAACTCAACCCTATCGCAAGGAGTAATGGATGAAAAATTTCCGCCTGACTAACCCCGCGGAGGCTCAGGTCTTCCGCATCAGCCCGAAAGACACCAACTACTTTGCGGTGCTGTTCGACCAGCAGCAGGACGGTATTGAAAACATCTTCGTGGTGGAGATTTTTACCGTCGGCGGCGCAACGCCACCCAATGAACATGCCCATGCTCACGAGTTCTTCTACGTGCTGGAAGGTGAGGGCGTGGCGAGCTGCAATGGCGATGAGGTGACCATCGGCAAGGGCGATGCGCTGCTGCTGCATCCGGGTAATGAACATCTGATCCGCAATACCGGCAGCGGCAAGCTGTACACCCTGACCGTGATGACACCGAACGAAGGGTTTGCGGAACTGATCCGCAGCGGCCAGCCGATGGCGCTGGATGAAGAAGATTTGCGTGTATTAAGCGGGAGTTAATATGTCAGGACTGAATCCCCTGGGAAGTGCGGCGCACAACCAATGGCGCGTGTCGGCCAGCGAGGTCAACATGGTGCGGCCACCGGTTTCCTGCCATCCGGTTAGCCTGCTCAGCCGTGGCAGAGAAATCACCTTCGATTTGCAGCGCACCGCGCTGCTGGTGATTGATATGCAGAATGACTTTTGTCATCCCGAGGGTTGGCTGGGGCACATTGGCGTCGATGTGACGCCGGCGCGTGCGCCGATTGCACCGCTGCAATCCCTGTTGCCATCGCTGCGTGAAGCGGGTGTGCCGGTGGTCTGGCTTAACTGGGGAAACCGGCCCGACAAGCTCAATCTCAGCCCGGCGTTACTGCACGTCTATAACGGCGACGGCGCAAGCGTGGGGCTGGGCGATCCGCTGCCGGTATCGGGTGAACCGGTATTGCAGGAAGGAAGCTGGGCCGCCGAGGTCATCGATGAGTTAACGCCGGCAGTGGATGACATCCGCATCAGTAAATATCGCATGTCCGGCTTTAAGGACACCGTGTTGGACAGCGTGCTGCGCAATATGGGCATCACCACGCTGCTGTTTGCCGGCGTGAATGCCGATCAGTGCGTGCTCTGTACGCTGCAGGACGCCAATTTTCACGGCTACGACTGCCTGCTGTTGGAAGACTGCAGCGCGACCACGTCCCCGGCGTATTGCCTGGATGCCACGCTGTACAACGTGCAGCAATGTTTCGGTTTCGTCGTCAGTTCAGCCGAACTGCTGCCGCAGCTTTAAGGGGGCCTCTTGTCTTATATTCTTGCTGATGGCTGGATCATCACGATGAATCCCGACCGGGATATCTACCAGCAGGCCAGCCTGTTAATCAGCGGCGATCGCATTGCCGCCATCGGCTCGCGGGAAACGCTGCAGGCGGCGAACCCGGAAGCCGAGATCATTGATTGCCGTGACAGCATCATTATGCCCGGCATGGTGAACACCCATACGCATCTGTTCCAGACGCTGCTGAAGGGGCTGGGCGATGATATGGTGCTGAAAAAGTGGTTCACCTGCATGACCGGGCCGAGCGCCGTGGCGCTGACCGAAGAGGATGTTTTCGCCGCCGCGCTGCATGGCTGCGTGGAGTCCATCCGCTCGGGCGTGACCTCGCTGGTGGATTTTATGTATGCGCATCCACGGCCAGGCCTGACCGCCAAAGTGATTGAAGCCTTTGAGCTCAGCGGCATTCGTGGCCACGTCTGTCGGGGATTCCTCACCACCGGTGAAGAGCACGGCATTCCTGCCGAATTGATTGAAACCCCCGAAGCGGCGCTGGCCGATGCCCGCCAGGTGATCCACCGCTATCACCGTGCGGATGGGCGGGTCAAAGTCGGGTTGGCACCGAGTATGATTTGGGCGCTGGATGAGAAAGTCCTGCGCGGCACGCGGGCGCTGGCCAATGAAACCGGCGTGCTGATCACCACCCATGTGGCGGAAACCGACTTTGAGATTGCCCAGGCGCAGCTGCGTTTTCAGAGCAGCGATACGGAATTCCTCAGCGACATTGGCTTTCTCGGGCCGGATGTGCTGGCCGTTCATTGCGTGCAGTGCAGTTCGCGGGATATTCGCGCGCTGAAACATCACGATGTGCGGATTTCGCATAACCCGTGCAGCAATCTCTATCTGGCGTCCGGCATTCCGCCAATCCCGGAGATGCTGGCCGCCGGTCTGACCGTCGGGCTGGGTTCCGATGGCCCGGCCAGCAGTAACAACCACAGTTTGTTCCAGGCAATGAAAACCGCCGCGCTGATGCAGAAGGGCGTCCATCGCGATCCGACCATTATCACCGCTGAAAAAGTGCTGGAGATGGCGACCATTGACGGCGCGCGCGCCATCGGGCTGGACCATCTGGTGGGATCGCTTGAAGTGGGGAAAAAAGCCGATGTGATTGTTATCGGAACCGATCATCCGGCGATGACGCCGATCCATCATCCGGTTTCCGCGCTGGTGTACTCCGCGCTCGGACACGAAGTCACCGATGTGTTTATCGAGGGTGAAGCGGTGATGCGAGCCGGAAACCTGACGCGGGTCAATCAGCGTGACGTTCTGCTTCGTTCCCGCCTGGCCGCCGCGTCACTGGCTGCCAGAACCGGCATCGATCGACCCCGGCCATGGCGGTCTGCCGCGTTCTAACCGGTCACGGAACCTCGCGGCATAATATTGATCGTCTCGTGCAGTTCAGACCACACCAGCACCGCTTCGCCGCTGCTTAACTGGCGGCGAACATCCTTCACTTTTTGTTCCAGCGAGCGTTCCTGCTCACCGTAGTCGGTGCCTTCACGCAGGACAAATGATTCAATCAGGTTATCGAGGGTTTCAGCGTCGAGCTCTTTCCAGGGAATAATCACGTTAGTTGTCCAGCCAGGTTGAAAGCCATTGAGGAATGCGTTGCTCAAGCCACATTTGCGGGTTACGTAAGGTGCCGCAGACAAATCCTACATGGCCGCCATGTTCGGTCAGTTGGTAGGTCACTGAAGCAGGGAGCAGATCGGCCGCGGGGATCACCTCGCGGGTCATAAAGGGATCGTCTTTGGCGTGAATGATCAGCAGCGGTTTCGCCACGCCAGGCAATCGTGGCATCGCGCTGCAGCGGCGATAATAATCGGTCGCATCCTGAAAACCGTGCGCCCGGGCAGTAATGGCATCATCAAAATCCCGCAGTTTTTTCAGCGCCCGGAGTTCAGTCAGATCGATGGGCAAGGTGCCGGGCCAGGCAAGCAGTTTGCGTTCAGCGTTTTGCTTCAGCAGATTGAGCAGGTAGCGCTGATAAACGCGGGAAAATCCCTGCTCCAGTTTCTGGCTGCAGGGTTCCAGCATCAGCGGGGCCGATACCACCACCGCCGCATCCAGCAGGCAGTTTTTGCCCTGCTCGCCCATCAGGCAGGCCAGCATATTCCCGCCCAGCGAAAACCCAACCGCCGCGGTGGGAACCTGACCCCACTCTTCACGCAGCCAGTTAAGGAAGAAGGTGGCATCGCTGGTTTCGCCAGAGTGATAAATCCGGTTAAGGCGATTTGGCTCGCCGCTGCAGCCACGAAAATGCATCACCACACCCAACCAGCCTCGCGCTTTACAGCTTTCCAGCAGCCCGTGGGCATAGGGGCTGTGAAAGCTGCCTTCCAGACCGTGAAACAGCACCATCCGCGGTTTGTGTCTGGCACCCGCAGGGTCTTCACTCCACGCCAGATCGACAAAATCCGTGTCCGGCAACGTCAGGCGCTGCCAGTGAGGTTTTAAGGTAATCCGACGGCGAACCAGGCGCGGCAGAAGCGTTTGCAGGTGCGCATTGCTCATGCCGGTTAAGGGCTGAAAAGAGGCGGCTGCTGAGTGATTAAAATTCATGTTCAAAATGCTTGTAGGATCTCTGTCACATTGCTAGCTTCGACAAGTTCGTTTCTGGTCAGGGGGTGAGGAGCACCCGTTTCATATGGAACTGAGTTTGTTTTTATCGATGTTAGGCTTTTTATGGGTCGCTGCCATCACGCCAGGCCCTAATAATATGTTACTCACCGCCTCCGGCGCCAACTTTGGTTTTCTGCGCTCGCTGTGGTTGCTGATTGGCATCATGATCGGCATGCAGGTGATGCTGCTGATGGTGGCCTTTGGCATTGGTGGACTGATCCTGCTCTATCCTTCGCTGCATCTGGTGCTGAAAATTGGCGGCAGTGCCTATCTGCTGTGGCTGGCATGGAAAATCGCCAGCGCGAAGTACGAGAAACTGGACACCGAAACGGCACCCGCCGCGCCGATGCCGTTCTGGCAAGGCGGCCTGCTGCAGCTGATTAACCCGAAAGCCTGGCTGATGGCGCTGGGCGCAGTTGCCAGCTTTAGCCTCGCCGGTGAGGCCTACCGCGGTTCGGTGCTCGCCATCAGCGCCGGGATGGCGTTAGTGAATGTGGTTTCCGGCGTGATCTGGCTGGGCTTCGGCTCGCTGATTGGCCGTATTCTGCGCAGCCGCCGCGCGTGGACGATATTCAATGTCTTTATGGGGATCCTGACCGCGGCCTGCGTGCTGCTGATCTGGCATTAATTCCCCGCCCGGCAATATGAACCACCGGCAGGAATGGTGCTCTCAAGGGGCACTTTCTCTGCCGGTGGTTTTTTTATGGGCTATACCCGGATTCTGACTAAGAAACCCCGCATTTGATCTAAGGACAAAAGGTTATAACAGATAATTTCTAATTACTTTCTTGCAATGGTCACTGTCGGTTACAAAGGCGTTATTCAAACAATAACGTGCGGCGGAAGACATCATGGCAGGAAAATTCACTCTTACTCTTATTGCAGCATCACTCGGATTGTCGGCGCTTAGCGCTCAGGCGGTGGACGTCACTGTAGCCTATCAAACGTCTGCCGAACCGGCGAAAGTCGCTCAGGCTGACAACACCTTTGCCAAAGAGAGCGGGGCGAAAGTCGACTGGCGTAAATTCGACAGCGGCGCGAGCGTGGTGCGTGCGCTGGCTTCCGGCGATGTGCAGATTGGTAACATCGGCTCAAGCCCTCTGGCCGTAGCCGCCAGCCAGCAGGTACCGATCGAAGTTTTTCTGCTGGCCTCTCAGCTGGGTAACTCTGAAGCGATGGTGGTGAAAAACACCATCAAAACCCCGAAAGATTTGATCGGCAAACGCATCGCCGTGCCGTTTATCTCCACCACCCATTACAGCCTGCTGTCCGCGCTGAAGCATTGGGGCATCCGTCCCGATCAGCTGCAAATTATCAACCTGCAACCTCCCGCCATTATTGCTGCCTGGCAGCGTGGCGACATCGATGGCGCCTACGTCTGGGCACCTGCGGTTAACGAACTGGAAAAAACCGGCAAGGTGCTGACCGATTCCGATCAGGTCGGGAAATGGGGATCGCCAACGCTGGATGTCTGGGTGGTACGTAAAGATTTTGCGCAGAAACACCCGGAAGTGGTCACCGCCTTTGCCCGCAGCGCGCTCGCGGCACAGAAAGGCTATCTCGATAATCCCGAGCAGTGGCTGAAAGAAGGCGACAACCTGAGCAAACTGTCCCGTCTGAGCGGCGTGCCGGAACAACAGGTTCCCGGTCTGGTGAAAGGCAATACCTATCTCACCGCCCAGCAGCAGGTTGAACAACTCGGGAAGCCGGTCGATAAGGCGATTGTCGATACCGCTAAATTCCTGAAAGAGCAGGGTAAGGTGCCGCAGGCGGCCACCGATTACAGCGATTACGTTACCGATCGCTTCGTTAAACCTCTCGCGACGCAATAAGGAGTTCCCATGCTGACGGTCTCGCATCTTACGGCTCGCTATGAAGGGCATCTCGCACTGCAGGATATCAACCTGTCGATTGATTCTGGTGAGCTGCTGGTGGTGCTGGGACCTTCAGGCTGTGGCAAAACCACGTTGCTGAATCTGATTGCCGGTTTTCTGCCTGCCGAATCCGGCAGCATTATGCTGGATGGCAAGGCGGTCACCGGGCCGGGCGCTGAACGCGGCGTGGTGTTTCAACATGAAGGGCTGCTTCCGTGGCGCAACGTGCTGGATAACGTCGCTTTTGGCCTGCAGCTGGCCGGCGTCGAGAAAAACGCTCGCCGCGAGGTGGCTCGCCAGATGCTGAAGAAGGTTGGGCTGGAAGGCGCTGAAAAACGCTTTATCTGGCAGCTGTCCGGCGGCATGCGCCAGCGGGTGGGCATTGCCCGGGCGCTGACCGCCGACCCGCAGCTGTTGCTGCTGGATGAACCTTTCGGCGCGCTTGACGCCTTCACCCGCGAGCAGATGCAGGAACTGCTGCTGACCTTGTGGAAGGAGAGCGGCAAGAAGATCCTGCTGATCACTCACGATATCGAAGAAGCGGTGTTTCTTGCCAGTGAGCTGATCCTGCTATCGCCCGGACCGGGAAGGGTGATTGAACGACTGCCTCTCGACTTTGGCCGTCGTTATATCGCTGGCGAGTCCTGCCGATCCATCAAGTCCGATCCGGCGTTTATTGAGCGCAGAGAATACGTTTTAGGCCAGGTCTTCCAGCAACGCGAGGTGTTTTCATGAGCCTGTTATCCACCGAAAAAACCGTGCCACGCCGCGTGCGTCTGCGTTGGCCCTTTGGCCGCCAGATCACGCTGAGTGCGGCGACCTTGCTGGTGATCCTCGCGATTTGGTGGGGCGTCACGGCGCTGAAACTGATTGCGCCGCTGTTTCTGCCTGCGCCGCAGCAGGTGTTCCATCAGCTGCTGACCATTGCCAGTTCACAGGGGTTTATGGACGCCACGCTCTGGCAGCATCTGGCCGCCAGTCTGACCCGCATCCTGATCGCGCTGTTTGCCGCGGTGATTATCGGCGTGCCGGTAGGCATTCTGATGGGATTGAGTGCAACCGCTCGCGGCATTCTCGATCCGCTGATCGAACTTTATCGTCCGGTTCCGCCTCTGGCCTATCTGCCGCTGATGGTGATCTGGTTTGGCATTGGCGAGACCTCCAAAATCCTGCTGATCTACCTGGCCATTTTTGCCCCGGTGGCGATGTCAGCCCTGGCTGGGGTGAAAAGCGCCCAGCAGGTACGCATCCGCGCGGCCCAGTCGCTGGGCGGCAGCCGCTGGCAGGTGCTGTGGTTTGTGATTTTGCCTGGCGCACTGCCTGAAATCCTCACCGGTCTGCGCATTGGTTTGGGCGTGGGCTGGTCGACGCTGGTGGCCGCTGAGCTGATCGCCGCCACGCGTGGACTGGGCTTTATGGTGCAGTCCGCCGGAGAATTTTTAGCGACCGATGTGGTGCTGGCCGGCATTGCCGTCATCGCCCTGATCGCTTTCACCCTTGAGCTGGGGCTGCGCGCGCTTCAGCGCCGCTTAACCCCGTGGCACGGAGTACACTCATGAACGAACGTCTGACGATTACCGCGCTGGGCCCGAATATCGGCGCTCAGGTTTCCGACATCAACCTCAGCCGTCCGCTGAGCGATGCGCAATTCGAACAGCTTTATCATGCGCTGATCCGCCATCAGGTCTTATTCTTCCGCGATCAGCCGGTCACGCCTCAGCAGCAGCGTGCGCTGGCCACCCGCTTTGGCGACCTGCATATCCACCCGGTTTATCCTCACGCGCCGGGTGTGGAAGAGATTATCGTGCTGGATACCCATGACAATAATCCGCCGGACAACGATAACTGGCACACCGATGTGACCTTTATTGCCACGCCGCCGGCTGGCGCGATCCTTGCGGCCAAACAGCTGCCGGAAACGGGTGGCGATACGCTGTGGACCAGCGGCATTGCCGCGTATGAGGCGCTGTCTGAACCCTTTAAGGTGCTGCTGAGCGGATTACAGGCCGAGCATGACTTTACCAAGTCATTTCAGGAGTTTAAGCATCGTGGCAGTGAAGAGGAGCATGCGCGCTGGAAGCTGGCGGTCGAGAAGAACCCGCCGTTGCTGCATCCGGTGATCCGCACCCATCCGGTCAGCGGCAAGCCGGCGTTATTCGTCAACGAAGGCTTTACCACGCGCATTGTGGATGTCAGCCAGAAGGAGAGCGATGCGCTGCTGAACTTCCTGTTTGCCCATGTCACCAAACCGGAGTTTCAGGTCCGCTGGCGCTGGCAGGAGAACGATATTGCTATCTGGGATAACCGGGTCACGCAGCATTATGCTAACGCCGACTATCTGCCGCAGCGCAGGATCATGCATCGGGCCACCATCCTGGGTGACAAGCCTTTTTACCGCGCTGAACGCTGAGGGCTGTGAATTAGTCAGCGGCCATCAGGTTGCGCGAGAAGTTGCGGACATCGGCGCCCGCTTTCAGGCGATAGAGCTTCGCTTTTCGCGCACCGGTGGCCACGCTTTCGCCGGTTTCTTCGAACATCTCAGAAGCGTCAAACCGGCGGATCAGGCTTTTGCGCTGCACCGTTTGGCCAAGGATCGTTTCGGTGACATCCTGAAGCTGAGTCAACGTAAATGCTGCGGGCAGGCAGTACACCGGCAGCAAGGAATAGAGCGTCTTCTGCCGTAATCGCTGCAAAGCGGCGGCAATAATCTGCTGATGGTCAAAGGCAATATCTGACCTCGACGCCAGCTCTGCCACTGGCTGCCACTGCACATCACTGATGGCATCACTTTCCGACTGGCAATTCTCTGCCGCGATCAACGCATACCAGGCCGATGTCAGGCTCCAGCCGCGCGGATCCCTGTCGGGGCCGGAAAACGTTTCTAATTGCTCCAGCCAGGGCGGAATCACGCCCGTTTTCTCCTGCAACTTCCTCATTGCTGTGGCTCTGGTTGAGTCATCACGCGTTAAATCTATAAACCCACCCGGTAACCCCCAAAAACCTTGCTGCGGATGGTTGGCACGCTGCACCAGCAACACACAGAGTCGTTGGTCAAAGAGAGTAAACAAGACGCTGTCGACGGTGACAATGGGCGTGGGATAGCGGCTGGGATCATAGCCGGCCAGATACTGCTGTTCTGCTGTCATGGGATTGCCTGCGAAGAAGTGTCACAAAGACACATTATCAGTCTGCTGCGCGTCATTCAAATACCGCTGGGTGAATGATGTTTTAATCTGCATTAAATCAGATGGTTATGTGTTTATCACCCGAAATGGAAATCAAACGCTTGCTTAATAGTGTCTCATGGACAATTATATAAATGTCTCTCGGACATTAATCATAACTGAAAGGAGTCTGACAATGATGAAACTCTCATTAACCCTCGATGGACAGGAAACGGCATTCGATACCGGCCGCTTTCCTGATGGTGCGGTCTGGGCTCACCTGCTTCCGCCACTGCGCCCACGGGCAAACGTGCTGACGCTGCGGGCGACAGCAATGCAGAGCATGGACGATCTGATGCTTGTGGCGCAGTTACTGGATGCTGCTCGCCAACGCTACACCCTGACGTTAACGACCCTCGAACTGCCCTGGCTGCCTTATGCCCGTCAGGATCGCAACATGCGTGATGGCGACAGTTTCGCGTTGAAGGTCTTTGCTGGTTTCATCAATCAGTTGGGCTTTGACCGGGTGAAAGTGCTGGACCCGCACAGTGATGTGGCTGCAGGTGTCCTCGATCGCATGATGGCTATTCCACAACATCGTTGCCTGCAACATAGCCGCAGTCTGATGAGCAAACTGGAACAGGGAATGATGCTGATAGCGCCGGACGCTGGCGCGCTGAAAAAAATTCATGCGCTGGCTCAGCACGTCGGGGCCAGCGACTTTGGCATCCTGGCCAAGCACAGAGATATCACCAGCGGCAGGTTAAGTGGATTTGAACTGCTGAAAGGCGAGGTTGCGGGACGCGATGTGCTGATCGCCGATGACCTGTGTGATGCTGGCGGCACCTTTATCGGTTCGGCCGCCGTTCTGCGCGGGGCGGGAGCCCGCTCGGTCAGCCTGTATGTCACTCATGGCCTGTTTACTAAAGGGGTTGATCATCTGCTGAGTCAGGGCATTGACCATATCTGGACTACCACTTCCATTGCCGATCCGGCCATTGCGCAGCCGCATGTCGAGCTGATTAACAGCGATGCCATTTTCCACCGCGAAGGAGATAACCATGCAAACTAATCCGATTCTGGCCATTGATGGTTACAAGACCTCGCACCGTGAGCAATACCCGCTGGGCACCAACAAGGTCTATTCCAACTTCACGCCGCGCGGAAACCGCTTCTTCCATTCGCCGCTGGCCGACGACCGTCTGGTGTTCTTTGGCCTGCAGGGTTTTCTGCAGTGGTTCATGGTCGATCTGTTCAACGACAAGTTTTTCGCCCAGCCAGAAGAGGTGGTGGTGGATGAGTATCAACAGCTGATGGACAGCTACCTTGGAAAAGGCAGCGTCAGCGTTGATCATATTCGTGCGTTGCACCGCTTAGGCTATCTGCCGCTGGAGATCAAAAGTCTGGATGAAGGCAGCAAAGTGCCGATGAAAATTCCGGTGCTGACCATCACCAACACGGTTGATGAATTTTTCTGGCTGGTCAATTACCTGGAAAGCGTGATGTCGGCGGAGTTATGGAAATCGTCCACCAATGCCACCGTCGCCAGCCATTACCGACAGATTTGCCAACTGTGGGCGGACCGGACCTGTGACGATAACAGCCATATCGATTTTCAGTGCCACGACTTCTCCTTCCGGGGAATGTCAGGCTTGCATGATGCCGCACAGGCGGGTGTCGGGCATCTGCTGAGCTTTACCGGCACCGACAGTTTGCCTTCCATTCTGTATGCCCGCCGTTACTACACGCCGGCCAAAGATTACTTTATCGCCGGCAGCATTCCGGCCACCGAGCACAGCGTGATGTGCATGGGAGAAGAGCAGGGCGAAATCGCCACCTTCCGCCGACTGATTACCGAGCTTTACCCGCAGGGATTTGTCTCTGTGGTGTCGGATACCTGGGATTACTGGAAAGTGCTGACCGAATACAGCCGCGAGCTGCGGCCGGAGATTATGGCGCGTGAGGGGCGTCTGGTGTTTCGCCCGGACAGCGGTAACCCGGTGGAAATCTTATGTGGAACGGGTGATGATCAGGCGACGGATCCCGCGCGAACCGCCCAGCAAAAAGGCTCTGTTGAAGTGTTATGGGAAATCTTTGGCGGTACGGTGAACAGCAAGGGCTACAAAGTGCTGGATCCGCATGTGGGGCTGATTTATGGCGACTCGATTACGCTGGAACGCGCGAATGAGATCCTCAGCCGTCTGGAAGCCAAAGGCTTTGCCAGCAGTAACGTGGTGTTTGGGGTCGGCTCTTACACCTACCAGTACAACACCCGGGACACCTTCGGCTTTGCGATGAAAGCGACTTACGGCGAAGTGAATGGCGTTGGGCGTGAAATCTTTAAGCAGCCTAAAACCGACAGCGGCATGAAGAATTCAGCGCGTGGCTTGTTGCGGGTCGATCGGAATGCCGCCGGGGAATTAACGCTTAAAGATGGGCAAAACTGGGCGCAGGAGCGCGGCGGGGAACTGAAAACGCGTTTTCTCAATGGCAAGCTATTGAATACTGAGGATCTTGCGACGCTGCGTCAGCGTCTGGCCGCACAGTAAATCAGGAAAGCGTCAGAGGTGCGCATTTCACGCGCCTCTGACGTGTGGCATCAGGAGGCCATCAGGGTTTCCAACTGCTCCTGCGCATCCAGCCATTCCATCTCACACTCTTCCAGCGCCGATTTTGCCGTAGCCTGCTGTTGTAGCGCTAACGTGAGATCGGCTTTGCGGCTCTGATCGTAGATGTCGCCATCGGCCAGTTTGGCTTCCGCCTCTGACAGTTGCGTGTTCAGCTTTTCCATCTGCTTTTCCAGCTTCTCGATCTGCTTACGCAGCGGCTGAGTCTGGGTGCGCAGTTCCGCTTCACGCCGTTTCTGGTCTTTACGGTTTTGCGCGCTGTTGGCGCTGTCCTGCTTCGGCTCTGACGCCGAGGTCTGCTTTTGCAGATCGCTCAGCCACTGCTGGTAATCTTCCAGATCGCCATCAAACGGCTCGACCTGACCATCGTGAACCAGGTAGAGATCGTCGGTGGTGGAGCGCAGCAGGTGACGATCGTGCGAAACGACGACCAGTGCGCCTTCGAAATCAATCAGCGCTTCGGTCAGGGCCTGACGCATATCCAGATCCAGGTGGTTGGTCGGTTCATCAAGCAGCAGCAGGTTAGGGCGCTGCCAGACAATCAGTGCCAGCACCAGCCGCGCTTTTTCACCGCCGGAGAAGCGTTCGGTGTTTTCAGTGACTTTATCGCCCTGGAAACCAAAGCTGCCCAGATAATCCCGCAGCTGCTGTTCCAACACTTTTGGCGCCAGACGCACCATATGCTGCAGCGGAGATTCATCTGCCCGTAAGAATTCCAGTTGATGCTGGGCGAAGTAACCAAGCTTGATGCCTTTTGCCAGGCCGATATCGCCCTTTAACGGCGCCAGATCGCCGGCCAGCATCTTAATCAACGTGGATTTACCGGCACCGTTGCGGCCGAGCAGCCCAATGCGGGAGCCGGGAACCAGGTTCAGCTTGATGGAATTCAGGATGATTTTATCACCGTAACCGGCGGTGACTTTTTCCATCTTCAGCAACGGGTTAGGCAGGCTTTCCGGCTCGCGGAAGCTGAAGGTGAACGGGTTATCAACGTGAGCAGGCGCGATCATCTCCATGCGCTCGAGCATTTTGATGCGGCTTTGTGCCTGCTTGGCTTTGCTGGCTTTGGCCTTAAAGCGGTCGATAAAGCTTTGCAGATGCGCCACTTTTTGCTGCTGATTTTCAAACATCGACTGCTGCTGCGACAGCTTGGTGGCGCGCTGAATTTCGAACGAGCTGTAGTTGCCGGTGTATTCGTTCATCGACTGGTTTTCGATATGCAGAATTTTGTCGACCACCGGATCGAGGAAGTCGCGGTCATGCGAAATCAATACCAGCGTGCCCTGATAGCTGTTCAGCCAGCGCTCCAGCCAGATCACTGCATCAAGATCGAGGTGGTTTGTCGGTTCATCGAGTAACAGCAGGTCAGAGCGACAAATCAGCGCCTGCGCCAGGTTAAGACGCATGCGCCAGCCGCCGGAGAAATCGCTTACCGGGCGTTGCAGCTGTTCCTGAGAAAAGCCCAAACCGTTAAGCAGGCTGGCGGCGCGAGGCTGTATTGTCCAGGCCTGAATCGCATCCAGCTTACCGTGCAGCGTGGCGATGGCGTGGCCGTCGTTGATCTCATTGGCATGTGCCAGTTCAGCTTCCAGCTGACGGAATTCGCGATCGCCATCGATCACGTATTCAATCGCCGGAACGGAAAGGGCCGGGGTTTCCTGATTGACCCAGGCCAGCGACCAGGTGCCGGGAAAGCTAAAGCTCCCTGCATCGGCGCTTATCTCGTTTTTGAGCAGCGACAGCAGCGTGGATTTACCGCAGCCGTTTTTTCCCACCAGGCCCACTTTCTGCCCGGGGTTAATCGTGGCTGTGGCATTGTCCAGCAGTACGCGGACACCGCGTCGAATTTGTAACGATGAGAAGACAATCATAAGCGCCGTAATAGTCAGGATATGTTAAATTAAACCATCAATTTTTTCGGAATCTTGCATTCCGTTGCGTCGAGCATGGTAGCGGAATTTCCCCGCCGTGACGATGATTTGGAGGGGAATGATGTCGCAGCCACCTAAAGTTTTGCTGCTTTATGCACACCCGGAATCACAAGACTCGATAGCCAATCGGGTTTTGCTGCAACCGGCCTATGATTTGCCGCACGTGACCGTTCACGATCTCTACGCGCACTATCCTGATTTCTTTATCGATATTCACTACGAACAGCAGTTGTTGCGCGAGCACGACATCATAGTTTTCCAGCATCCTCTTTATACTTACAGCTGCCCGGCGCTGCTGAAAGAGTGGCTCGATCGTGTGCTGTCACGCGGGTTTGCCAGCGGTCCCGGCGGCAACGTGTTGGAAGGCAAATACTGGCGCAGTGTGATCACCACCGGTGAGCCTGAAGCGGCTTACCATCAGGAAGGGCTGAACCGCTATCCGATGTCAGACATTATGCGTCCGTTCGAGCTGACGGCGCAGATGTGCCGGATGCACTGGCTAACGCCGATGATCATCTACTGGGCCCGTCGCCAGACCCCGGACGTGATGAAGAATTTTTCGCGAGCGTACAGTGACTGGCTCGCTTCCCCTTTGCCTTATGGAGGTATTTGAATGGAAGGACAAACTCTCCTGACGGCAGGCGTGGTCTATTTATTTGCTGCGGTTATCGCTGTACCGATTGCGGCCCGTTTAGGCATTGGCGCGGTTCTGGGCTATCTGCTGGCGGGTATTGCCATCGGCCCGTGGGGACTTGGTTTTATCAGCGATGTGGACGAGATCCTTCACTTCTCCGAGCTGGGCGTGGTGTTCCTGATGTTTATCATCGGCCTGGAACTGAAGCCCTCAAAGCTGTGGGAGCTGCGTCGGTCTATCTTCGGCGTCGGTGCGGCGCAGGTTATCTTCAGTGCGGCCATTTTGGGCGGGCTGCTGCTGCTGACGGACTTCTCCTGGCAGGCCGCGACCATTGGCGGCATTGGCCTGGCGATGTCCTCGACGGCGATGGCGCTGCAGTTAATGCGCGATAAGGGCATGAACCGTAACGAGTCCGGTCAGCTGGGCTTTTCGGTGCTGCTGTTCCAGGATTTGGCGGTGATCCCGGCGCTGGCGCTGGTGCCGTTACTGGCCGGCGGTGACAGCGGCCACACCGACTGGATGAAGGTTGGCATGAAGGTGCTGGCCTTTGCCGGCATGTTGATTGGGGGTCGCTATCTGTTGAAGCCGATCTTCCGCTTTATCGCCGCTTCCGGCGTGCGTGAAGTCTTTACCGCAGCGGCGTTGCTGCTGGTGCTGGGTTCGGCGCTGTTTATGGATGCGCTGGGGCTTTCGATGGCGCTCGGAACCTTCATCGCCGGGATCCTGCTGGCGGAAAGTGAATACCGCCATGAGCTTGAAATCGCCATCGATCCCTTCAAAGGGTTGCTGCTGGGCCTGTTCTTTATCTCGGTCGGCATGGCGCTGAATCTGGGCGTGCTTTATACCCATATCACCGAAATCCTGATTGGCGTGGTGGCACTGGTTTCCATCAAAGCCGGCGTGCTCTATCTGCTTTCCCGCATCTTTGGCCTGCGCAGTTCAGAACGCCTGCAATTTTCCGGCGTGCTGAGCCAGGGCGGTGAGTTTGCCTTCGTGCTGTTCTCCGCTGCCTCCTCAGCTAAGCTTTTCACCGGCGATCAGATGCCGCTGCTGCTGGTTACCGTCACTCTGTCGATGATGACCACGCCGTTGCTGATGCAGGGCGTGGATAAGATTCTGGAGAGACGCTTTAACGAAGTGGATGAGACCGCCGAAAAACCGTTCGTTGAGGATGATAAGCCGCAGGTGATAGTGGTGGGCTTCGGGCGTTTTGGTCAGGTTGTCGCCCGCCTGCTGATGGCCAACGAGAAACGCATTACCGTGCTGGAGCGCGATATCAGTGCGGTTAGCCTGATGCGAAAATACGGTTACAAAGTATACTATGGGGATGCGACCGAGCTGGAGCTGCTGCGTGCCGCTGGCGCGGAAACCGCCCAGTCTATCGTGATTACCTGTAACGGCCCGGAAGATGCTATGGAGATTGTGCATCTCTGCCAGCATCACTTCCCGCACCTGCAGATCCTCGCAAGGGCGAGGGGACGTGTGGAGGCGCACGAGCTGATTCAGGCTGGCGTGACGCAATTCTCGCGTGAGACCTTCTCCAGTGCGCTGGAGTTAGGACGCAAGGCGCTGATGACGCTGGGCATGCATCCTCATCAGGCGTTTCGCGCCCAGCAACATTTTCGCCGGTTAGATATGCGGATGCTGCGTGAACTGATGCCAAATCATGCTGACAGCCAGCAAATTTCCCGGGTAAAAGAGGCGCGTCGTGAGCTGGAAGATATTTTTCAGGCTGAGATGCAGCATGAAAAACGCCAGTTTGATGGCTGGGACGAATTTGAATAGGATCGATTATGCGTAAAAGATTTATTGCAGGTGCCACCTGCCCAAAATGCAAGGCTCAGGACACGCTTGCGCTGTGGCAGGAGAATAATATCGATGTGGTTGAGTGTGTTAAGTGCGGCCACCAGATGCGTGAAGCCGACAAACAGGCGCAGGAACAGGTCAGAACCAATGAGCAAGTGATTGGAATTTTCCATCCTGAGTAGCGTTATGCCTCAGCTTTTTTTAAGCTGTAACACACAGCGGCATTGAAATTCGTTACAATCGGCGCAATTTAGAGTCTTTCGCGTTGGCAAACAGGTCAACAAACTAAGGACTCAACGTTCTCAACGGTTAGGAGTAATCATGAAAGTAGCTAAAGACCTGGTGGTCAGCCTGGCATACCAGGTACGTACAGAAGACGGCGTGTTGGTCGATGAGTCCCCGGTGAGCGCACCGCTGGATTACCTGCACGGTCATGGTTCCCTGATCTCAGGTCTGGAAAAAGCCCTGGAAGAGCATCAGGCGGGTGATAAGTTCGAAGTGAACATCGCTGCCGACGACGCTTACGGTCAGTATGACGACAACCTGGTACAGCGCGTACCGAAAGACGTGTTTATGGGCGTTGATGAACTGCAGGTTGGCATGCGCTTCCTGGCAGAAACCGATCAGGGTCCTGTTCCGGTAGAAATCACCGAAGTTGAAGACGAGCACGTTGTGGTTGACGGTAACCATATGCTGGCCGGTCAGAACCTGAACTTCAACGTTGAAGTGGTTGCGGTTCGTGAAGCGACGCCGGAAGAACTGGCCCATGGCCACGTTCACGGTGAGCACGGTCATGACCACGATCACGACCATGACCATGATCACGACCATGGTAAAGGCGGTTGTGGTACTGGCGGCTGTGGCTGCCACTAAGTGCCCGACACGAAAAAAGGAGCCCACGGGCTCCTTTTTTTATGCGCTGAACCGGCCGTTAGTAGTGCGGCGGCGGGGCTTCTTCAGACTGTGACGCGATCATCGAAGGAGCCGCTGATTTTAGCTTATCGGTCAGCAGGCGCATTTGCTCACGCAAACGGGCCATCTCCAGTTCATGATGAATCACCGTTTGGTTAAGCTCTTCCAGGGTATGTTCCTGAAAGGCCAGTCGGCTCTCCAGCATCTCCATCCGCTCTTCAAACAATGATTGTTGCATACGTTTTCCTCTTGTTGCTGCACTGGCCGGTATACTGGCCGAATGGCGTGATTCTAACGGCAAAGCCTGGCTTGAAATAGGGATTTTGCGGTTAATTTCGCTCCAGCGGTTGAAAAAGTTCTTTCGCGTCTGCATCTCTGTGGTGAAACTTTCGCAGGGGACTGCGGTCGGAAGTTAACTTAGTTTTCATTGCGAGATTGTGTAGCTTCCTCGCAGACAGTTATAGTGCAGGCCCTGGCCTGTAAACGATTTCCGAGGTGAGAGCCTTCGGTTTTGGAGAAATGGATGAAATCACTGTTTAAAGTCACACTGTTAGCCACCACCATGGCCGTTGCGCTGAATGCGCCACTGGCAATGGCTGCCGAAACTACTCCGGCAGCAGCACCGGCTGAACAGGCACCACAGCAGGCACCGAAGAATGCAGCCTTCAAAAATGACGACCAGCAGTCCGCTTATGCGCTGGGTGCGTCACTGGGTCGCTACATGGAGAACTCACTGAAAGAGCAAGAGAAACTGGGCATCAAACTGGATAAAGATCAGCTGATCTCCGGTGTTCAGGACGCTTTTGCGGGTAAGAGCAAACTCTCAGACCAGGAAATCGAGCAGACGCTGCAGTCATTTGAAGGCCGCGTGAAAGGCGCCGCTCAGGCCAAGATGGAAAAAGACGCAAAAGAGAACACCGCGAAAGGTGAGGCTTATGCCACCAAGTTCGCGAAAGAAAAAGGCGTGAAGAAAACCGAGTCTGGCCTGCTTTACCAGGTTGAGAAAGAAGGTACCGGCGACGCACCGAAAGACAGCGACACGGTGGTAGTGAACTACAAAGGTACGCTGATTGACGGTACTGAATTCGATAACTCCTACACCCGCGGTGAGCCACTGTCATTCCGTCTGGATGGCGTTATCCCAGGCTGGACTGAAGGTCTGAAGCACGTGAAGAAAGGCGGTAAGATTAAGCTGGTGATCCCACCACAGCTGGCTTACGGCAAAAACGGCGTTCCGGGTATCCCGGCTAACTCCACGCTGGTGTTCGATGTTGAGCTGCTTGACATCAAACCTGCTGCCAAAGCGGATGCTAATGCTCCGAGCCCAGCAGAAGCCCCAGCCGCCACGCAGGCGAAGTAACACCTCTCACCGCCACACATTGTGTGGCGGTGTGCTTTCCCCGCTGTAAAATCCCTCTTGTTGTTGCGTTCCCCGGCATTTCATGACAAAGGTCAGGACAGGCGTTTCTGATATTTGATAGACTGTGCCTCACGCATTTTCTTCAGAATGAGTCTGCCCTTGCGCCGTGCGACAGGCTCTCTTAAAGGGTGGTGTCTAAATGTCTGGTTCAATTTTTACCGGTGATGTGGCCGATCTGGAATTACTGGAACAGCATCCCTTCGTGCAAACTGACTTTGATATCCTCAAATCCTATGAAGCGGTGGTGGATGGATTGGCAATGCTTATCGGCTCCCACTGCGAAATCGTGCTGCATTCACTGGAAGATTTGAAGTGCTCAGCGGTCAGAATCGCCAATGGCGAGCACACGGGGCGTAAAATTGGGTCGCCTATTACCGACCTGGCGCTGCGTATGCTGCATGACATGAATGGCGCAGACAGCAATGTCTCCAAAGCCTACTTCACGCGGGCAAAAAGCGGCGTACTGATGAAATCGGTGACCATTGCCATCCGCAACGGCGATCAACGTGTCATTGGCCTGCTGTGCATCAACATGAACCTGGATGTGCCTTTCTCTCAGATTATGGCGACGTTTATGCCACCGGAGACACAGGACGCGGCATCTTCCGTGAACTTCGCGTCGTCGGTTGACGATTTGGTGATGCAAACGCTGGAGTTCACCATCGAAGAGGTGAGCGGCGACCGCAATGTGTCCAACAACGCCAAAAACCGTCAGATCGTGCTGAACCTGTATGAGAAGGGGATCTTTGATATCAAGGATGCCATTAACCAGGTCGCCGACCGGCTGAATATTTCCAAGCACACGGTTTATCTCTACATCCGCCAGTTCAAGAACGGTGATTTGCAGGGGCACGATCGCTGATGCGTTATTCCCTGCTGGTCACCGGACCGGCTTACGGCACGCAGCAATCCAGCAGCGCCTATCTTTTCGCCCAGGCTTTAATGGCCGCCGGTCATCAGCTGGAGAGCGTGTTCTTCTATCGTGAAGGCGTGCTGAATGCCAGCCAGTTAACCTCACCGGCCAGCGACGAATTTCACCTCAGTCAGGCCTGGCAACGCCTGCATCAGGAGCAGGGCGTGACGTTGAATATCTGCGTGGCCGCGGCGTTACGTCGGGGCATTACCGATCGGCAGGAAGCGACCAATCTGGGGCTGCCTGCGGCCAATCTGGCGGAAGGCTTCCAACTGTCGGGATTGGGTGCGCTGGCGGAAGCGGCGCTGACCTGTGACCGTCTGGTGCAGTTCTGATGAACCGTGTGGCGTTCGTGTTCAGCCAGGCTCCTCATGGCAACAGTGCCGGCCGCGAAGGGCTTGATGCGGTGATGGCGATGTCTGCATTGAGTGAAGAGCTGGCGCTGTTTTTTGTCAGCGATGGTGTGTTCCAGCTAATCTCAGGCCAGCATCCCGAACAGATACTTTCGCGCAATTACATTGCGACCTTTGGCGTGCTGCCGCTGTATGACATCGAGCATTTCTATGTCTGTGCGGAATCGTTGGCTGAACGTGGTCTGCGTGCCGAAATGACCGACGTGCTGCCGGTCGAAGTGATGACGCCTGCTGCATTGCGAGAAGCGCTTGGAAAGTACGATCGGATCATCACGTTTTGAGGATTTTATGCTTCACACTCTGACCGCGTCCCCCTTTAAGACCGATTTAGCCGCGATCGTGCGTTTATTTGCGGCAGGCGACGATGTTCTGCTCATTCAGGATGGCGTGCTGGCCGCAATTGAAGGGACGCGTAGCCTTGAAATCCTGCAGAATGCCCCTATATCCCTGTATGTGCTGGAAGAAGACATTGTCGCGCGTGGGCTTTCTGCTCAAATTTCAACCAGTGTGGCGACAGTAAGCTATACTGATTTCGTCGCGCTGACGGTAAAAAACCCACAACAAATGACCTGGTAACTGAAGATATCCTGGTTATTTCTTGACACCTTTTGAGCTCAGCCCTAAAATTCTGCGTCCTCGTTATACCACGAGGCGATTTATCACGTGTTTACGAAGCAAAAGCAAATCCCAGGAGCTATTTAATGGCAACAGTTAATCAGCTGGTTCGCAAACCACGCGCACGTAAAGTTGCAAAGAGCAACGTACCTGCGCTGGAAGCCTGCCCGCAGAAACGTGGTGTATGTACTCGCGTATATACTACTACCCCTAAAAAACCGAACTCCGCACTGCGTAAAGTATGTCGTGTTCGCTTGACCAACGGTTTTGAAGTTACCTCCTACATCGGCGGTGAAGGTCATAACCTGCAGGAACACTCCGTGATCCTGATCCGTGGCGGTCGTGTAAAAGACTTGCCAGGTGTGCGTTACCACACCGTCCGTGGCGCGCTGGACTGCTCAGGTGTTAAAGACCGTAAGCAGTCACGCTCCAAGTACGGCGTGAAGAAGCCAAAGGCTTAATGGTTCTCCGTTAAGTAAGGCCAAACGTTTTATATTAAATGTCATAATAAACTCGTAGAGTTTTGGACAATCCTGAATTAACAACGGAGTATTTCCATGCCACGTCGTCGCGTAATTGGCCAGCGTAAAATCCTGCCAGATCCTAAGTTCGGATCAGAGCTGCTGGCTAAATTTGTAAACATCCTGATGGTAGACGGTAAAAAATCTACAGCTGAATCAATCGTCTATACCGCGCTTGAGACCCTGGCTCAGCGTTCAGGTAAAAACGAACTGGAAGCATTTGAAGTAGCCTTGGACAACGTCCGCCCAACCGTGGAAGTTAAATCCCGTCGCGTTGGTGGTTCTACTTATCAGGTACCAGTTGAAGTCCGTCCGGTTCGTCGTAATGCTCTGGCAATGCGTTGGATCGTTGAAGCTGCTCGTAAACGCGGTGATAAATCGATGGCTCTGCGCCTGGCGAACGAACTTTCTGATGCTGCAGAGAACAAAGGTACTGCAGTTAAGAAACGTGAAGACGTTCACCGTATGGCCGAAGCCAACAAGGCGTTCGCTCACTACCGCTGGTAACAGCTTCGTAGTTGTTATTAACCCAGCGGGCGTCCCAGTGACTCACCCGCTGGGGTTTACTAACTTAGAACGTCCGAGAATCAGAGGAATCAAATGGCTCGTAAAACACCCATTGAGCGCTACCGTAACATCGGAATCAGCGCACACATCGACGCCGGTAAAACGACGACGACCGAACGTGTTCTGTTCTACACCGGTGTAAACCACAAAATCGGTGAAGTACATGACGGCGCGGCCACCATGGACTGGATGGAGCAGGAACAGGAACGTGGTATTACCATCACTTCCGCTGCGACCACCTGTTTCTGGTCTGGTATGGCTAAGCAGTTTGAGCCACACCATGTAAACATCATCGACACCCCGGGACACGTTGACTTCACCATCGAAGTAGAACGTTCCATGCGTGTGCTTGACGGCGCAGTAATGGTTTACTGTGCAGTTGGTGGTGTTCAGCCACAGTCTGAGACCGTATGGCGCCAGGCTAACAAATATAAAGTTCCACGCATCGCGTTCGTTAACAAAATGGACCGCATGGGTGCTAACTTCCTGAAAGTTGTTGATCAGATGCAAGTGCGCCTGGGTGCAAACCCAGTTCCATTGCAGCTGGCAATCGGCGCAGAAGAGAAATTCACCGGTGTTGTTGACCTGGTGAAAATGAAAGCCATCAACTGGAACGATGCCGATCAGGGCGTGACCTTCGTTTACGAAGAGATCCCAGCTGATATGCAGGAACTGGCTGATGAATGGCGCGCCAAGCTGGTTGAAGCCGCTGCTGAAGGTTCTGACGAGCTGATGGAGAAATTCTTTGGCGGCGAAGAGCTGACTGAAGAAGAGATCAAAACATCTCTGCGTAAGCGCGTTCTGAACAGCGAAATCATCCTGGTTACCTGTGGTTCTGCATTTAAGAACAAAGGTGTTCAGGCGATGCTGGATGCGGTTGTTGAATATCTGCCGGCTCCAACTGACGTTACTGCAATCAACGGTATGCTGGACGATGGTAAAGATACCCCAGCTGTTCGTCACTCTGATGATGAAGAACCGTTTGCTGCGCTGGCGTTCAAAATCGCTACCGACCCGTTTGTTGGTAACCTGACCTTCTTCCGCGTTTACTCTGGCATCGTTAACTCCGGTGACACAGTTTATAACCCGGTGAAGTCTGCTCGTGAGCGTCTGGGCCGTATCGTACAGATGCACGCCAACAAGCGTGAAGAGATCAAAGAAGTTCGTGCAGGCGACATCGCCGCGGCTATCGGTCTGAAAGACGTGACTACCGGTGACACTCTGTGTGATCCGAACAACGTGATCATTCTGGAGCGCATGGAATTCCCAGAGCCAGTAATCTCGATCGCTGTTGAACCAAAAACCAAAGCTGACCAGGAAAAAATGGGTCTGGCTCTGGGTCGTCTGGCTAAAGAAGATCCATCATTCCGCGTATGGACTGATGAAGAAACTAACCAGACCATCATCGCCGGTATGGGTGAGTTGCACCTCGACATCATCGTTGACCGTATGAAGCGTGAATTCAACGTTGAAGCGAACGTCGGTAAACCTCAGGTTGCTTATCGTGAAGCGATTCGCGCCAAAGTTACCGATATCGAAGGCAAACACGCCAAGCAGTCTGGTGGTCGTGGTCAGTACGGTCATGTTGTTATCGACATGTACCCACTGGAGCCAGGCTCGAACCCTAAAGGTTACGAGTTCGTCAACGACATCAAAGGCGGTACTATTCCAACGGAATATATCCCTGCGGTTGACAAAGGTATCCAGGAGCAGCTGAAATCAGGTCCTCTGGCTGGTTATCCAGTAGTTGATCTGGGTGTTCGTCTGCACTTTGGTTCTTACCATGACGTTGACTCCTCTGAGCTGGCGTTTAAACTGGCTGCTTCTATCGCGTTCAAAGACGGCTTTAGGAAAGCAACTCCAGTTCTGCTTGAGCCGATCATGAAGGTTGAAGTAGAGACTCCGGAAGAGAACACCGGTGACGTTATCGGTGACCTTAGCCGTCGTCGTGGTATGCTGAAGGGACAAGAATCTAACGCTACTGGCGTTCAGATTCACGCTGAAGTTCCGCTGTCTGAAATGTTCGGATATGCAACTCAGCTGCGTTCTCTGACTAAAGGCCGTGCTTCATACTCTATGGAGTTCCTGAAGTATGATGATGCGCCGAACAATGTCGCTCAGGCCGTTATTGAAGCTCGTAGCAAATAAGCTACAGTTTTAAAATATTGATCATATGCTCTCACCATGGAGTGAGAGCATTAAAGTAAGGAATATCGTCGTGGCTAAAGAGAAATTTGAACGTAACAAACCGCACGTCAACGTTGGTACTATCGGCCACGTTGACCACGGTAAAACTACCCTGACAGCAGCTATCACCACCGTTCTGGCTAAAACCTACGGCGGTTCTGCTCGTGCATTCGACCAGATCGATAACGCACCAGAAGAAAAAGCGCGTGGTATCACCATCAACACTTCTCACGTTGAATATGACACCCCGACTCGCCACTATGCGCACGTTGACTGCCCAGGCCACGCCGACTATGTGAAAAACATGATCACCGGTGCTGCGCAGATGGACGGTGCAATTCTGGTTGTTGCTGCAACTGACGGCCCTATGCCTCAGACCCGTGAGCACATCCTGCTGGGTCGCCAGGTTGGCGTTCCTTTCATCATCGTATTCATGAACAAATGTGACATGGTTGATGATGAAGAGCTGCTGGAACTGGTTGAGATGGAAGTTCGTGAACTTCTTTCTGCCTACGACTTCCCTGGTGATGACCTGCCAATCGTTCGCGGTTCTGCACTGAAAGCACTGCAGGGCGAAGCTGAGTGGGAAGAGAAAATCATCGAGCTGGCTGGTTACCTGGATAGCTACATCCCAGAACCAGAGCGCGCAATTGACAAGCCATTCCTGCTGCCAATTGAAGACGTTTTCTCTATCTCCGGCCGTGGTACTGTTGTTACCGGTCGTGTAGAGCGCGGTATCGTTAAAGTTGGCGAAGAAGTTGAAATCGTCGGCATCAAAGACACCGTTAAATCTACTTGTACTGGTGTTGAGATGTTCCGTAAGCTGCTTGACGAAGGTCGTGCAGGCGAGAACTGTGGTGTTCTTCTGCGTGGTATCAAGCGTGAAGAAATCCAGCGTGGCCAGGTTCTGGCTAAGCCAGGTTCAATCAAGCCACACACCAAATTTGAGTCAGAAGTTTACATTCTGTCCAAAGATGAAGGCGGCCGTCATACTCCGTTCTTCAAAGGCTACCGTCCACAGTTCTACTTCCGTACAACTGACGTGACTGGTACCATCGAACTGCCAGAAGGCGTTGAGATGGTAATGCCTGGTGACAACATCCAGATGGTTGTTACCCTGATCCACCCAATCGCGATGGATGACGGTCTGCGTTTCGCAATCCGTGAAGGCGGCCGTACTGTTGGTGCGGGCGTTGTTGCTAAAGTTATCGCTTAATTGTCGATGATTTGAAACGGCAGGGTTCGCTCTGCCGGTGCAAATAAAAAGAGCACTTCGGTGCTCTTTTTTTATGCCTGTAATTCGACGCCGGCAGGCGGGTAGCGATTGAAATAAAAACGATTCGCATTTACACTATGATCAGAAACTGTACTGGAGTCGCAAAATGTACGTCTGCTTGTGTAATGCCGTTAGTGATAAAACCATCCGCGAAGTTGTCCGTCGTTATCAACCGAAATCGTTACAGCACCTTCGTCAACTGGTCCCGGTTGGCAAACAATGTGGCAAATGTATCCGTGCCGCGCGCGAAATCATGGATGAAGAAATGCAGCACGTTCCGCAGTACAAAGAGATCGCCTGATAATCTCCCTATAATTTGTCATGGTTTTTTGACTTCCCCCAATCCGCGTCTACGATTTGATTAACTGGAAGCGGAGGAAGCAAAATGAAGGGCGATGCCAAAATTATAAGTCATTTAAACAAATTGCTTGGAAATGAGCTGGTTGCTATTAATCAGTATTTCCTGCATGCGCGGATGTTCAAGAATTGGGGACTGATGCGGCTTAACGATATTGAGTACCACGAATCCATCGATGAAATGAAGCATGCCGACAAGTACATTGAACGCATTCTGTTTCTTGAAGGATTACCCAACCTGCAGGATCTGGGCAGACTTCGCATCGGAGAGGATGTTGAAGAGATGCTGAAGTCAGATTTAGCGTTGGAACTTGAAGGGGCGAGAGACTTGCGGGAAGCGATAGCCTACGCCGACAAGGTGCATGACTATGTCAGTCGGGACATGATGATTGTGATCCTGGAGGATGAAGAGCATCACATCGATTTCCTGGAAACCGAACTCGAGCTGATGGGCAAGGTTGGGGTTCAAAATTATCTACAGACACAAATAAAAGTCGAATAGCAGGGTAGGGCAGTTGCAATGTCGGTGTACATATTTTCGCCGCTGAAACAGTCACTTCAGCGGCGTTGTCATTTCTGAGTTCCATCAAGCGCTTTCCCCTTCCAGCTTCCCACTACAGTCCTTTGCGACAAACAGTTTGCTTTGTGTGCTCAGACACGTATAATGCGCGGGCTCGTCAGAAATGACGGCCCGGTTCAATCTGAACCGCAGGTTAGCAATTAGCTCACCTGACAATACTCCCAATAGGGGAGTTATGTGCAGACGATTACACTCTCCCATCAATCGTAATGGGTTTGAGTAGTAATCTTTTCGTTTATAAATAATTGGAGCTCTGGTCTCATGCAGAACCAAAGAATCCGTATCCGTCTTAAAGCGTTTGATCATCGTTTGATCGATCAATCAACTGCGGAAATCGTAGAGACTGCCAAGCGCACTGGTGCGCAGGTTCGTGGTCCTATTCCGCTGCCGACCCGCAAAGAGCGTTTTACTGTTCTGATCTCCCCGCACGTCAACAAAGACGCGCGCGATCAGTATGAAATTCGCACTCACAAGCGTCTGGTTGACATCGTTGAGCCAACTGAAAAAACGGTTGATGCTCTGATGCGTCTGGATCTGGCTGCAGGTGTAGACGTGCAGATCAGCCTGGGTTAATCAGGTCATTGAGCGATTGAGAGGTTGAACACAATGATTGGTTTAGTCGGTAAGAAAGTGGGCATGACTCGTATCTTCACTGAAGATGGCGTTTCTATCCCAGTAACCGTGATTGAAATTGAAGCAAACCGCGTGACTCAGGTTAAGAGCCTGGAAAACGACGGCTACACTGCTATCCAGGTAACTGCGGGCGCTAAAAAAGCAAACCGTGTTACTAAGCCTGAAGCAGGTCATTTTGCTAAAGCTGGCGTTGAAGCTGGCCGTGGCCTCTGGGAATTCCGCACCGTTGAAGGTGATGAGTTCGCTGTTGGTCAGAGCATTAACGTTGATATCTTCAGCGACGTTAAAAAAGTTGACGTGACTGGAACATCTAAAGGTAAAGGTTTTGCCGGTACTGTAAAGCGCTGGAACTTCCGTACTCAGGATGCTACTCACGGTAACTCCTTGTCCCACCGCGTACCGGGTTCTATCGGTCAGAACCAGACTCCGGGCAAAGTGTTTAAAGGCAAGAAAATGGCAGGCCAGATGGGTAACGAACGTGTCACTGTTCAGAGCCTGGACGTGGTACGCGTTGACGCTGAGCGCAACCTGCTGCTGGTTAAAGGTGCAGTACCCGGTGCTACCGGTTGCGACCTGATCGTTAAACCAGCTGTTAAGGCGTAAGGGGATAGCAATGGAATTAGTATTGAAAGACGCGCAAAGCGCGCTGACTGTTTCCGAAACTACCTTCGGTCGTGATTTCAACGAAGCGCTAGTACACCAGGTTGTTGTTGCTTATGCAGCAGGTGCCCGTCAAGGTACTCGTGCTCAGAAGACCCGCGCTGAAGTAACTGGTTCCGGTAAGAAACCGTGGCGTCAGAAAGGTACCGGCCGTGCTCGTGCTGGTACTGTGAAGAGCCCGATCTGGCGTTCAGGTGGTGTAACTTTCGCAGCGAAGCCACAGGATCACAGTCAAAAAGTTAACAAAAAGATGTACCGCGGCGCGCTGAAAAGCATTTTGTCCGAACTGGTACGTCAAGATCGTCTGATCGTTGTCGAGCAGTTCTCTCTGGAAGCGCCTAAAACTAAGCTGCTTGTTGAGAAACTGAAAGACATGGCTCTGGAAGACGTGCTGATCATCACTGGCGAACTGGAAGAGAACCTGTTCCTGGCCGCGCGCAACCTGTACAAGGTTGACGTACGTGATGCAGCTGGTATCGACCCAGTTAGCCTGATCGCCTTCGACAAAGTCGTTATGACTGCTGACGCAGTTAAGCAAGTTGAGGAGATGCTGGCATGATCCGTGAAGAACGTCTGCTGAAAGTCGTGCGCGCGCCGCACGTATCTGAAAAAGCATCTGCCGCGATGGAAAAAACAAACACCATCGTTCTCAAAGTTGCTAAAGACGCGACCAAGGCAGAAATCAAAGCCGCTGTACAGAAGCTTTTCGAAGTGGAAGTAAAAGACGTTAACACCCTGGTAGTTAAAGGGAAAGTTAAACGTTCTGGTCAGCGTATTGGTCGTCGTAACGACTGGAAAAAAGCTTACGTCACCCTGAAAGAAGGCCAGAATCTGGACTTCGTCGGCGGCGCTGAGTAAGTCGGAGGAGAAGAACAATGGCAGTTGTTAAATGTAAACCGACATCTCCGGGTCGTCGCCATGTAGTTAAAGTGGTAAACACGGAGCTGCACAAGGGCAAACCATTCGCCCCGCTGGTAGAGAAAAACAGCAAATCCGGCGGCCGTAACAACAATGGTCGCATCACTACCCGTCATATCGGTGGTGGTCACAAGCAGGCTTACCGTATTGTTGACTTCAAACGCAACAAAGATGGTATCCCAGCAACCGTTGAACGTCTTGAGTACGATCCGAACCGCTCTGCGAACATCGCACTGGTTCTGTACAAAGACGGCGAGCGCCGTTACATCCTGGCCCCTAAAGGCCTGAAAGCTGGCGACCAGATTCAGTCTGGCGTTGATGCTGCGATTAAAGCAGGTAACACCCTGCCGATGCGTAACATCCCAGTGGGTTCTACCGTGCATAACGTAGAAATGAAACCAGGCAAAGGCGGACAGATTGCTCGCTCAGCTGGTACTTACGTGCAGATCGTTGCGCGTGAAGGTTCCTACGTAACCCTGCGTCTGCGTTCAGGTGAAATGCGTAAAGTCGAAATCGACTGCCGCGCTACCCTGGGTGAAGTCGGTAATGCTGAGCATATGCTTCGCGTTCTGGGTAAAGCCGGTGCTGCTCGTTGGCGTGGTGTTCGTCCTACCGTTCGCGGTACTGCGATGAACCCAGTCGACCACCCACACGGTGGTGGTGAAGGTCGTAACTTTGGTAAGCACCCGGTAACTCCGTGGGGCGTTCAGACCAAAGGTAAGAAGACCCGCAGCAACAAGCGTACTGATAAATTTATCGTACGTCGCCGTAGCAAATAATTTTAGAGGATAAGCCATGCCACGTTCTCTCAAGAAAGGTCCTTTTATTGACCTGCACTTGCTGAAGAAGGTAGAGAAAGCGGTGGAAAGCGGAGACAAGAAGCCTTTGCGCACCTGGTCCCGTCGTTCAACGATCTTCCCTAACATGATCGGTTTGACCATCGCTGTCCATAATGGTCGTCAGCACGTTCCTGTCTTTGTTTCCGACGAAATGGTCGGTCACAAACTGGGTGAATTTGCACCGACCCGTACTTATCGCGGCCACACGGCTGATAAGAAAGCCAAGAAACGCTAAGCAGGAGGAAGAGATGGAAACTATCGCTAAACATCGCCACGCTCGTTCTTCTGCACAGAAGGTTCGCCTTGTTGCGGATCTTGTACGCGGTAAGAATGTGTCGCAGGCTCTGGACATTTTGACCTACACCAACAAGAAAGCGGCTGTACTGGTTAAGAAGGTCTTAGAATCTGCCATTGCTAACGCCGAACACAACGATGGCGCTGACATTGATGATCTGAAAGTCACGAAGATCTTCGTAGACGAAGGCCCTAGCATGAAGCGCATTATGCCTCGTGCAAAAGGTCGTGCAGATCGCATCCTGAAGCGCACCAGCCACATTACTGTGGTTGTGTCCGATCGCTGAGACTCTGGAGACTAGCAATGGGTCAGAAAGTACATCCTAATGGTATTCGCCTGGGTATAGTTAAAGCTTGGAACTCTACCTGGTTCGCCAATACCAAAGAATTCGCTGACAACCTGGACAGCGACTTTAAAGTGCGTCAGTTCTTGACTAAAGAACTGGCCAAAGCGTCTGTATCTCGTATCGTTATCGAGCGTCCAGCTAAGAGCATCCGTGTGACTATTCACACTGCTCGCCCTGGCATCGTGATCGGTAAGAAAGGCGAAGACGTAGAAAAACTGCGCAAGGTCGTAGCGGATATCGCTGGCGTTCCTGCACAGATCAATATCGCTGAAGTCCGTAAGCCGGAACTGGACGCTAAATTGGTTGCTGACAGCATCACTTCACAGCTGGAGCGTCGTGTGATGTTCCGTCGTGCTATGAAGCGTGCTGTACAGAACGCAATGCGTCTGGGCGCTAAAGGGATCAAAGTTGAAGTTAGTGGCCGTCTGGGCGGTGCTGAAATCGCGCGTACCGAATGGTACCGTGAAGGCCGCGTGCCGTTGCACACCCTGCGTGCTGACATTGACTACAACACCTCTGAAGCGCACACCACTTATGGTGTAATCGGCGTTAAGGTATGGATCTTCAAAGGTGAGATCCTGGGTGGTATGGCTGCTGTTGAACAACCGGAACCGGCTGCTCAACCTAAAAAGCAGCAGCGTAAAAGCCGTAAGTAAGGAGAGTCGCTGATGTTACAACCAAAGCGTACAAAATTCCGTAAAGTGCATAAAGGCCGCAACCGTGGTCTGGCGCAGGGCACGGATGTTAGCTTCGGTACTTTCGGTTTGAAAGCTGTTGGCCGTGGTCGTCTGACCGCCCGTCAGATCGAAGCCGCACGTCGTGCAATGACACGTGCAGTTAAGCGTCAAGGTAAAATTTGGATCCGTGTATTCCCGGACAAACCAATTACCGAGAAGCCGCTGGAAGTGCGTATGGGTAAAGGTAAAGGTAACGTGGAATATTGGGTTGCCTTGATCCAACCGGGCAAAGTCCTGTATGAAATGGACGGCGTTCCGGAAGAGCTTGCCCGTGAAGCATTCAAGCTGGCAGCAGCAAAACTGCCTATCAAAACCACCTTTGTAACTAAGACGGTGATGTAATGAAAGCAACAGAGCTGCGTGAAAAAAGCGTTGAAGAGCTGAACACTGAGCTTCTTAACCTACTGCGTGAGCAGTTTAACCTGCGCATGCAGGCAGCATCCGGCCAGCTGCAACAGTCTCATCTGTTGAAGCAAGTGCGTCGTGATGTTGCACGCGTAAAGACTTTACTGACTGAGAAGGCGGGTGCGTAATGACCGATAAAATCCGTACTCTGCAAGGTCGTGTGACTAGTGACAAAATGGAGAAATCCATGACCGTTGCTATCGAACGTTTTGTGAAACACCCTATCTACGGTAAATTCATCAAGCGTACGACTAAACTGCACGTACATGACGAGAACAATGAATGCGGTATCGGCGACGTGGTTATCATCCGCGAATGCCGCCCGCTGTCCAAGACTAAGTCCTGGACGCTGGTTCGCGTTGTAGAGAAAGCGATTCTGTAATAGAATGTGCCCTCGTTAAAAATAAGATAAACGGCTCGTTTTGAGCCGTTTATTTTTTCTACCCATATGCGAAAAGCAGTGTTATAATGCTGCGCCCTCAATTATGGGCTATCAATCGACCTGAATCAGGTCCCGAAGTAGTAGTTGACATTAGCGGAGCACTAAAATGATCCAAGAACAGACTATGCTGAACGTCGCCGACAACTCCGGTGCACGTCGCGTAATGTGTATCAAGGTTCTGGGTGGCTCGCACCGTCGCTACGCAGGCGTAGGCGATATCATCAAAATTACCATCAAGGAAGCAATTCCTCGCGGTAAGGTTAAGAAAGGTGATGTGCTGAAAGCGGTAGTGGTGCGCACCAGGAAGGGTGTTCGTCGCCCGGACGGTTCTGTCATTCGCTTCGATGGTAATGCATGCGTTATTTTAAATAATAACAGCGAGCAGCCTATCGGAACGCGTATTTTTGGGCCGGTAACTCGTGAACTTCGTACTGAAAAGTTCATGAAAATTATCTCTCTGGCACCAGAAGTACTCTAAGGAGCGAAAAATGGCAGCTAAAATCCGTCGCGATGACGAAGTTGTCGTGCTGACCGGCAAAGATAAAGGTAAGCGCGGTAAAGTTAAGAATGTCCTGTCTTCTGGCAAGGTAATTGTTGAAGGTATCAACCTGGTTAAGAAACATCAGAAGCCGGTTCCGGCCCTGAACCAACCAGGTGGCATCGTTGAAAAGGAAGCTGCTCTGCAGGTTTCTAACGTTGCACTTTACAACACTGCCACCGGCAAGGCGGACCGTGTAGGCTTTAGATTCGAAGACGGCAAAAAAGTCCGTTTCTTCAAGTCTAACAGCGTAACTATCAAGTAATTTGGAGTAGTACGATGGCGAAACTGCATGATTACTACAAAGACGAAGTAGTTAAACAACTCATGACTGAGTTTAGCTACAATTCTGTCATGCAAGTCCCTCGGGTCGAGAAGATCACCCTGAATATGGGTGTGGGTGAAGCGATCGCTGACAAGAAACTGCTGGATAACGCAGCAGCTGACTTGGCAGCAATCTCCGGTCAAAAGCCGTTTATCACCAAAGCACGCAAATCAGTTGCAGGCTTCAAAATCCGTCAGGGCTATCCGATCGGCTGTAAAGTAACTCTGCGTGGCGAACGCATGTGGGAGTTCTTTGAGCGTCTGATTTCTATTGCTGTTCCACGTATCCGTGACTTCCGTGGCTTGTCCGCTAAGTCATTCGATGGCCGTGGAAACTACAGCATGGGCGTTCGTGAGCAGATCATCTTCCCAGAGATCGACTATGACAAAGTCGACCGCGTTCGTGGTTTGGATATCACCATTACCACTACTGCGAAATCTGATGATGAAGGCCGCGCACTTTTGGCTGCTTTTAACTTCCCATTCCGCAAGTAAGGCAGGGTTACTGATGGCTAAGCAATCGATGAAAGCACGCGAAGTCGTTCGCGTGAAACTGGCTGACAAGTACCGCGCTAAACGCGAGGAACTGAAAGCTATCATTTCAGGTGTGAACTCATCCGACGAAGATCGTTGGAATGCTGTTCTCAAGCTGCAAACTCTGCCGCGTGATTCCAGCCCGTCTCGTCAGCGTAAACGCTGCCGCCAAACTGGCCGTCCACATGGTTATGTGGGCAAGTTCGGGTTGAGCCGTATCAAGCTTCGTGAAGCCGCTATGCGCGGTGAAGTACCTGGCTTGAAAAAGGCTAGCTGGTAATTACCAATTGAATCACGGGAGTAAAGACAGATGAGCATGCAAGATCCGATCGCGGATATGCTGACCCGTATCCGTAACGGTCAATCTGCGAATAAAGTAGCGGTTACCATGCCTTCCTCCAAGCTGAAATTGGCTATTGCCAAGCTGCTGAAGGAAGAAGGATATATTGAAGAATTTAAAATCGAAGGCGACACCAAGCCAGAACTGGAACTTACTCTTAAGTATTTCCAGGGCAAGGCAGTGGTAGAGAGCATTCAGCGTGTTAGTCGTCCAGGTCTGCGCATCTACAAACGCAAAGACGAGCTGCCAAAAGTTATGGCAGGACTGGGTATCGCTGTTATTTCTACCTCTAAAGGTGTTATGACCGATCGTGCAGCGCGCCAGGCTGGTCTTGGTGGCGAAATTATCTGCTACGTAGCTTAAGGAGGAATTTATGTCTCGTGTTGCTAAAGCACCTGTCGTGATTCCTGCAGGCGTAGAGGTAAAACTCGACGGTCAGGTAATTTCGATTAAAGGTAAAAACGGCGAGCTGACTCGTACTTTGAACTCTGCTGTAGAAGTTAAGCATGTTGACAACACCCTGACTTTCGCCCCGCGCGAAGGCTTCACGGATGGTTGGGCACAGGCTGGTACTTCTCGTGCATTGTTGAACGGTATGGTTATCGGTGTTACCGAAGGCTTCTCTAAGAAGTTACAGCTGGTTGGTGTAGGTTATCGTGCAGCCGTTAAAGGCAACTCTGTGAGCTTGGCCCTGGGCTTCTCTCACCCTGTTGACCACGCGCTGCCAGCCGGAATTACTGCTGAATGTCCAACTCAGACTGAGATCGTGCTGAAAGGCGCTGATAAACAGCTGATTGGCCAGGTAGCAGCAGATCTCCGCGCCTACCGTCGTCCTGAGCCTTATAAAGGCAAGGGTGTTCGTTACGCCGACGAAGTCGTGCGTACCAAAGAGGCTAAGAAGAAGTAAGGTAACACTATGGATAAGAAATCTGCTCGTATCCGTCGTGCGACCCGCGCACGCCGTAAGCTCAAAGAGCTTGGTGCAACTCGCCTGGTGGTACATCGTACCCCGCGTCATATTTACGCACAGGTAATTGCTCCAAACGGCTCTGAAATCCTGGTTGCTGCTTCTACTGTAGAAAAAGCAATCGGTGAGCAATTGAAGTACACAGGAAACAAAGACGCCGCAGCAGCTGTTGGTAAAGCAGTAGCTGAGCGCGCAATCGAAAAAGGCATCAAAAATGTTTCTTTCGACCGCTCTGGTTTCCAATATCATGGTCGTGTCCAGGCACTGGCAGATGCTGCCCGTGAAGCTGGCCTACAGTTCTAAGGTAGAGGTGTAAGATGGCACACATCGAAAAACAAGCTGGCGAACTGCAGGAAAAGCTGATCGCGGTAAATCGCGTATCTAAAACCGTTAAAGGCGGTCGTATCTTCTCCTTCACTGCATTGACAGTGGTTGGCGACGGTAACGGTCGTATCGGTTTTGGTTACGGAAAAGCGCGTGAAGTTCCAGCAGCGATCCAGAAAGCTATGGAAAAAGCTCGTCGCAACATGATCAATGTTGCGTTGAACAACGGTACTCTGCAGCACCCAGTTAAAGGTGTGCACACAGGTTCTCGTGTGTTCATGATGCCGGCTTCTGAAGGTACCGGTATTATTGCCGGTGGTGCAATGCGCGCCGTCCTGGAAGTCGCTGGGGTTCATAACGTTTTGGCTAAAGCCTACGGTTCCACTAACCCGATTAACGTGGTTCGTGCAACGCTGGATGGCCTGGGCAACATGAATTCCCCAGAAATGGTCGCTGCTAAGCGTGGCAAATCCGTTGAAGACATTCTGGGGTAATGACCATGGCTAAGACTATTAAGATTACTCAAACCCGCAGTTCGATCGGTCGTTTGCCAAAACACAAGGCAACGCTGCTTGGCCTGGGTCTGCGTCGTATTAACCACACCGTAGAGCGTGAAGACACGCCAGCTGTACGCGGTATGGTCAACGCGATTTCGTACATGGTTAAAGTGGAGGAGTAACAGATGCGTTTAAATACTCTGTCTCCGGCCGAAGGGTCTAAACACGCTGCGAAGCGTGTTGGTCGTGGTATTGGTTCTGGCCTCGGCAAGACCGCTGGTCGTGGTCACAAAGGTCAGAACTCACGTTCTGGCGGTGGCGTACGTCGCGGTTTCGAAGGCGGCCAGATGCCTCTGTACCGTCGTCTGCCGAAATTCGGTTTCACCTCACGTAAAGCAATGGTTACGGCAGAAGTTCGTCTGTCTGACCTGCTGAAAGTGGAAGGCGGAATCGTCGACCTGAACACGCTGAAAGCAGCCAACATTATCGGAATTCAGATTGAATTCGCTAAAGTTATTCTGTCTGGCGAAGTCTCTGCACCGGTAACGGTTCGCGGTCTGCGTGTCACTAAAGGCGCTCGTGCTGCAATCGAAGCTGCTGGCGGTAAAATTGAGGAATAAGTAGCAGATGGCTAAGCAACCAGGATTAGATTTTCAAAGTGCCAAGGGTGGTTTTGGCGAACTAAAACGCAGACTTCTGTTTGTTATTGGTGCGCTGATTGTTTTCCGAATTGGTTCTTTTATTCCGATCCCTGGTATCGATGCCACTGTACTTGCCAAACTGCTTGAGCAACAGCGTGGCACCATCATTGAAATGTTTAACATGTTCTCTGGTGGTGCCCTCAGCCGTGCTTCTATCTTTGCCCTGGGTATTATGCCGTACATTTCGGCCTCTATTATTATCCAGCTGCTGACGGTGGTTCATCCAGCGTTAGCTGAAATAAAGAAAGAAGGGGAGGCTGGCCGTCGTAAGATTAGCCAGTACACCCGTTACGGTACGTTGGTATTAGGGATATTTCAGTCTGTCGGTATTGCTACCGGTTTACCGAATATGCCTGGAATGCAGGGCCTGGTGTTAAACCCAGGCTTTGCTTTCTACTTTACCGCTGTTGTTAGCCTGGTTACCGGAACAATGTTCCTGATGTGGCTGGGTGAACAGATTACTGAGCGAGGTATCGGCAACGGTATCTCAATCATAATCTTCGCTGGTATTGTTGCGGGATTGCCGCCGGCCGTTGGCCATACTATCGAGCAAGCAAGGCAAGGCGACCTGCACTTCCTCCTGTTGCTGTTGGTTGCAGTTCTCGTATTTGCAGTGACCTTCTTCGTTGTTTACGTTGAGCGTGGTCAACGCCGCATTGTGGTGAACTATGCGAAACGTCAGCAAGGCCGTCGTGTCTATGCTGCACAGAGCACACATTTACCGTTGAAAGTGAATATGGCCGGGGTTATCCCAGCAATCTTTGCTTCCAGCATTATTCTGTTCCCAGCGACCATCGCTTCTTGGTTCGGGGGCGGTACCGGTTGGAACTGGCTGACGACTATTTCGATGAATTTGCAGCCCGGACAACCGCTTTATGTGCTACTCTATGCGACTGCAATCATCTTCTTCTGTTTCTTCTACACAGCGCTGGTGTTCAACCCGCGTGAAACAGCAGATAACCTGAAGAAGTCCGGTGCATTTGTACCAGGAATTCGTCCGGGAGAACAGACGGCGAAGTACATCGATAAAGTAATGACTCGCCTGACTTTGGTCGGCGCGCTCTACATTACTTTCATCTGCCTGATCCCGGAGTTCATGCGTGATGCGATGAAAGTCCCATTCTACTTCGGCGGTACATCACTGCTGATCGTAGTGGTTGTCATCATGGACTTTATGGCTCAAGTGCAAACTCTGATGATGTCCAGTCAGTATGAGTCTGCATTGAAGAAAGCAAACCTGAAAGGCTACGGCCGTTAATCAGGCGCTTACTGAAGTTACGGAGAGTAAAAATGAAAGTTCGTGCTTCCGTCAAGAAATTATGTCGTAACTGCAAAATCGTTCGCCGCGAAGGTGTCGTTCGTGTTATTTGCAGCGCCGAGCCTAAGCATAAACAGCGTCAAGGCTAATATTTTTCTTGCAAAGTCGGGTTGAGCTGGCTAGATTAGCCAGCCAATCTTTTGTATGTCTATGCGTTTCCATTTGAGTATCCTGAAAACGGGCTTTTCGGCATGGGACGCATAAGTAATTAAATAGGAGTGCATAGTGGCCCGTATAGCAGGCATTAACATTCCTGATCATAAACATACCGTGATTGCATTAACTGCAATCTTCGGCATCGGTAAGACCCGTTCACAGTCTATCTGTGCAACTACGGGAATCGCTGAAAATGTTAAGATCAGTGAGCTGTCTGAAGAACAAATCGATATTCTGCGTGATGCAGTAGCTAAGTTTGTTGTTGAAGGCGATCTGCGTCGTGAAGTCACCCTGAGCATCAAGCGTCTTATGGACCTTGGCTGCTATCGTGGTTTACGTCATCGTCGTGGTCTTCCAGTTCGCGGTCAGCGTACTAAGACCAACGCACGTACCCGCAAGGGTCCGCGTAAACCGATCAAGAAATAATCGGGGTGATTGAATAATGGCAAAGGCACCAGTTCGTGCACGCAAGCGTGTAAGAAAGCAAGTCTCTGATGGCGTGGCTCATGTCCATGCGTCTTTTAACAACACCATCGTAACTATTACCGATCGTCAGGGTAATGCGCTGGGTTGGGCAACAGCCGGTGGTTCCGGTTTCCGTGGTTCTCGTAAGTCTACGCCATTCGCTGCGCAGGTTGCTGCAGAGCGTTGCGCAGAGGCCGTGAAAGATTACGGTATTAAGAACTTGGAAGTTATGGTTAAGGGTCCAGGTCCAGGCCGCGAATCAACGATTCGTGCTCTGAACGCTGCTGGTTTCCGCATCACGAATATTACTGATGTGACTCCGATCCCTCACAACGGTTGTCGTCCGCCGAAAAAACGTCGCGTATAACGCCCGTTTTTTAGGAATGTTGGAGAAAGAAAATGGCAAGATATTTGGGTCCTAAGCTCAAGCTGAGCCGTCGCGAAGGTACCGACCTCTTTTTGAAGTCAGGCGTTCGCGCGATTGATACCAAGTGTAAGATTGAACAAGCTCCTGGTCAGCACGGTGCGCGTAAACCGCGTCTGTCTGATTATGGTGTGCAGTTACGTGAAAAGCAGAAAGTTCGTCGTACCTACGGCGTGCTGGAGCGTCAGTTCCGTAACTATTATAAAGAAGCAGCTCGTCTGAAAGGCAACACAGGTGAAAACCTGTTAGCACTGCTTGAAGGTCGTCTGGATAACGTTGTTTACCGTATGGGCTTTGGCGCTACTCGTGCAGAATCACGTCAGTTAGTTAGCCACAAATCTATCATGGTAAACGGTCGCGTTGTCAGCATCGCTTCTTATCAGGTAACTCCGAATGACGTTGTTAGCATCCGTGAGAAAGCCAAAAAGCAGTCTCGCGTGAAAGCCGCTCTGGAGCTGGCTGAACAGCGTGAAAAGCCAACCTGGCTGGAAGTTGATGCGACTAAGATGGAAGGTGTGTTCAAACGTATTCCTGAACGTACCGATCTGTCTGCGGACATTAACGAACACCTGATCGTCGAGCTTTACTCCAAGTAAAGCTTAGTACCAAAGAGAGGACACAATGCAGGGTTCTGTGACAGAGTTTCTAAAACCGCGCCTGGTAGATATCGAGCAAGTGAGTTCGACGCACGCCAAGGTGACCCTTGAGCCTTTAGAGCGTGGCTTTGGCCATACTCTTGGTAACGCACTGCGCCGTATTCTGCTTTCATCCATGCCGGGTTGCGCGGTGACCGAGGTTGAAATTGATGGTGTACTACATGAGTACAGCACCAAAGAGGGCGTACAGGAAGATATCCTGGAAATCCTGCTCAACCTGAAAGGGCTGGCGGTAAGAGTTCAGGGGAAAGATGAAGTTATTCTCACCTTGAATAAATCTGGCATTGGCCCTGTAACTGCAGCCGATATCACCCATGATGGTGATGTCGAAGTCGTCAAGCCGCAGCACGTGATTTGCCACCTGACCGATGAGAATGCTGCGATTAGCATGCGTATCAAAATTCAGCGTGGTCGTGGTTATGTGCCGGCTTCTGCCCGAATTCATTCGGAAGAAGATGAGCGCCCGATCGGTCGTCTGTTGGTAGACGCCTGTTACAGCCCTGTAGAGCGTATAGCCTACAATGTTGAAGCAGCGCGTGTTGAACAGCGTACTGACCTGGACAAGCTGGTCATCGAAATGGAAACCAACGGCACTATAGATCCTGAAGAAGCGATCCGCCGTGCGGCAACCATCCTGGCAGAACAACTTGAAGCATTCGTTGACTTACGTGATGTACGTCAGCCGGAAGTTAAAGAAGAGAAGCCAGAATTCGATCCAATCTTGCTGCGCCCTGTTGACGATCTGGAATTGACTGTCCGCTCTGCTAACTGCCTTAAGGCAGAAGCTATCCACTACATCGGTGATCTGGTACAGCGTACTGAGGTTGAGCTGCTTAAAACGCCTAACCTTGGTAAAAAATCTCTTACCGAGATTAAAGATGTGCTGGCTTCGCGTGGACTGTCTCTGGGCATGCGCCTGGAAAACTGGCCACCCGCTAGCATTGCTGATGAATAAACCGATCACAGGTTAAGGTTTCACTGAGAAGGATAAGGTCATGCGCCATCGTAAGAGTGGTCGTCAACTGAACCGCAACAGCAGCCATCGTCAGGCTATGTTCCGCAACATGGCTGGCTCTTTGGTTCGTCACGAGATTATCAAGACGACCCTGCCAAAAGCGAAAGAGCTGCGTCGCGTAGTTGAGCCGCTGATTACTCTTGCCAAGACCGATAGCGTAGCTAATCGTCGTCTGGCATTCGCCCGTACTCGTGATAACGAGATCGTGGCAAAACTGTTTAATGAGCTCGGCCCGCGTTTTGCGAGTCGTGCAGGTGGTTACACTCGCATTCTGAAGTGTGGCTTCCGCGCTGGTGACAACGCTCCGATGGCTTACATCGAGCTCGTTGATCGTCCAGAAGCTCAAGCAGAAGCTGTAGCAGAGTAATCTGTTGCACTACGGAAAAACCGGGCTTGCCCGGTTTTTTTATGTCTAAAATTCCCCTCAGCCCTTTCAAGCGTTATCCTTATCCCTTCCTTCTCCATTCAGCGAGTCCAATATGTGGCTTATTGATCGACTGGTAGAGCAACATATCTCTGAAGCACAAAAGAACGGTGAGCTGGACGATCTGCCTGGCAGCGGTAAAAAGCTTGAGCTGGATGATGACAGTCATGTTCCAGTTGAATTACGCGCGGCCTATCGTCTGATGAAAAATTCTGGCTATCTGCCACCTGAGCTGGAAATGCGTCGTGAAGCGGTCGAACTTGACCAACTCCTTGCAGGGCTCGAGCCCGATGACCATCGCTATAATCAGCATGCGAAGCGTCTGGTCTTACTTGAACTAAAACTCAGACAAGCGGGTATGAGCACTACGTTCCTGCGCGGTGACTACCGTAATCACGTTCATAAGCGGTTCAAAGGAGAAGAGTGATGTTTAAAATTGGGCAACTGGCGAAGCTGGCCGATGTCACGCCAGATACCATCCGCTACTACGAAAAGCAGCAGATGATGGATCATGAAATTCGAACTGAAGGCGGATTTCGTCTTTATAGCGATAAGGATCTGCAGCGTTTGAAGTTTATTCGTTATGGCAGACAGTTGGGTTTTAGTCTTGAAGCAATTCGGGAACTACTGTCGATCCGCGTTGATCCGGAGCATCATACCTGCCAGGAATCTAAAACCATCGTCCAGTCACGCTTGCAGGAAGTCGAAGGAATGATTGCCGAATTGGAGAATATGCAGCGTTCACTACGGCGATTAAATGATGCCTGCTGCGGGACTTCACACAGCAGCGTTTACTGTTCAATCCTCGAGGCACTGGAGAAGGGGGAAATTGCAGCAGCAGATTGATTTTTTATTCAACGGGTTCTATATTCATGCCGTCATTCATTAAAGGAAAATCACATGTCAGGTTATCAACATAAGAAAGGTGTCATTCGCGACAATGCGATTGAAGCGTTACTGCACGATCCATTATTCAAAGTTCGGATAGAAGTGAATCAAAAAGGCAAAGGAAGCTTCCGGCGTAAAGACAAACACGCGAAGAAGGGTAACTGGGAGGCCAGTGGTAAAGACAGCTTTACGACTGGCCTTCTGCTTTCAGGGCAAAAAAAAACCGCCAGGAGCGGTTTTTTTACAGCCAACGCCAGAATTATGGCTGGCCATTCTGCTGCTTGAGCAGATCGCGAATTTCCGTTAACAGCGTCTCTTCTGCACTTGGTTTCGCCGCTGGTTTTTCCACTTCTTTTTTCTGATACAACTTGTTCATTACCTTGATCGCCATAAAGATTGCGAAGGCAACGATCACAAAATCAAATACCGTCTGAAGGAAAATACCGTATTGCATCACAACCGCTGGGGTTTCGCCTTCTGCAGGCTTCAATATCCAGCTGAACGATTTGAAATCAACACCACCAATCAGTAACCCTAGCGGTGGCATAATGATATTCGCCACCAGAGAAGAAACGATCTTACCAAATGCTGCACCGATAATGACACCGACCGCCAGGTCGACAACATTGCCGCGCATAGCAAAATCGCGAAACTCTTTGAATAAACTCATTGTTATCTCCTTTCCTGTGCCAATTGTTAAGTCTAACAAACGATTGGTTTTTTTCCATGGTGATGAGTGAATAAATGAATTATCACCGGAATAAAGCAGCCGGCAGTAAAGTCCGCCGGCGCGAAACTACAGGAAGAACGGACTCGGCTGGAAGAGGCGTTCAACATCGGGCACAAACTTCTTGTCAGTAAGGAACATGATGACGTGATCGCCTTGCTCAATACGCAAATTATCATTGGCGATCATGACATCATTACCCCGCACAACGGCGCCGATGATGGTGCCTGGAGGCAGTTTGATATCATTAATCAGTCTGCCCACGACGCGCGACGTGGTTTCATCACCATGAGCGATGGCTTCAATGGCTTCTGCAACACCGCGGCGTAATGACGAAACCCCGACAATATCAGCCTTACGGACATGCCCCAGCAATGCGGAAATAGTTGCCTGCTGTGGTGAGATGGCAATATCTATCACGCTGCCCTGCACCAGATCGACATAGGCTTTACGCTGGATGAGCACCATTACTTTTTTCGCGCCCATCCGTTTGGCGAGCATAGCCGACATAATGTTGGCTTCGTCGTCATTGGTGATGGCAATGAACAGATCTATTTGATCGATGTGTTCTTCTTCAAGCAGTTCTTGATCGGAAGCATCACCATAAAACACGATGGTGTTTTGCAGCTGCTCTGCCAACTCTGCTGCACGTTGCTGATCGCGTTCGATCAGTTTAACGCTGTAATCTTTTTCCAGCCGCTGGGCGAGTCCAAAGCCAATATTACCGCCGCCGACGATCATAATGCGCTTGTACGGTTTTTCCAGACGCTGGTATTCGCTCATCACCGCCCGGATATTTTGGCTGGCAGCAATAAAGAAGACTTCATCACCGGCTTCTACAATCGTCGATCCTTGCGGACGGATGGGACGATCTTGACGGAAGATAGCCGCTACGCGTGTATCAATATGCGGCATATGTTCGCGCATGACGGCAAGCGCATTGCCGACCAACGGGCCGCCATAATACGCCTTCACAACCGCGAGACTCACTTTGCCTTCTGCAAAATTCACTACCTGCAATGCCCCAGGGTACTCGATCAACCGGTAGATGTTATCGATCACTAACTGCTCTGGCGAAATCAAATGATCGATTGGGATCGCTTCCGGGACAAACAGTTTTTCCGCATCCCTGATGTAGTCCGGAGCACGAATACGGGCAATACGGTTGGGGGTGTTAAACAGCGAGTAGGCGATCTGACAGGCGATCATATTCGTTTCATCCGAATTGGTCACCGCAACCAGCATATCGGCATCTTCGGCGCCCGCTTCACGTAATACGCGAGGATGTGAACCGTGCCCCTGTACGACACGCAGGTCGAATTTGTCCTGCAACTGACGCAGACGATTCGAATCAGTATCTACGACGGTAATGTCGTTGTTTTCACCAACCAGGTTTTCGGCGAGTGTGCCACCGACCTGACCGGCGCCAAGAATGATTATTTTCATTTTGCTTTAGTCTGATTCGTTGGGAGTCAACCTGGCCGGGAATTTGTCCCCGGCCGGCGCAGTTATCGTTTTAGTAATTTTGCATAGAAGAAGCCGTCGCCATCCTGTGGAGCAGGGAAGACCTGCAGACCCGGATGGTTGGCATCGCCTGTATCAGACAGCATGGCATCTTCATGGCGTTCAAGGAAAGCGGCAACCTGCAGATGATTCTCTTCCGGCAGGATGGAGCAGGTTGCATACAGCAATGTACCGCCAGGCTTCAGATGCGGCCAGATAGCATCCAGGATCTGCTGCTGCAAAGCAGCAAGCTCAGGGATGTCACGATCGCGGCGTAGCCATTTAATATCAGGATGACGGCGGATAACACCGGTTGCCGAGCAAGGGGCATCTAACAGAATTCGGTCAAACTGTTTGTCGCCACACCATGTTTCTGGAAGGCAACCGTCGCCGACCTTTACCTCTGCCGTCATATTGAGACGCAGCAGATTTTCGTTAATCCTGGCCAGACGTTGCTCATCAATATCAACCGCCAGCACAGTTGCCTGTGGCGCTGCTTCAAGAATATGAGTTGTTTTGCCGCCCGGAGCGGCGCAAAGGTCGAGAATAGATTCGCCATTTTGCGGATCCAACAGCGCCACGCATCCTTGTGCAGAAGCATCCTGAACCGTCACCCAGCCCTGATCAAATCCCGGCAGCTGTGACACCGGGCAAGGCGTCTCCAGTCGTAAAGCATCTGCATGCAGTGGGTGCGGCTCGGCTTCTTTGCCTGCTTCCTGTAACAGCTTCAGCCAGGCATCCCGGCTATGGTGTTGGCGATTAACACGCAGCCACATTGGCGGCCGCTGATTATTGGCCTCAACAATGGCTTCCCAGTTATTCGGCCACGCACGCTTCAGTCTTTCCAGCAGCCATTTCGGATGCAGGTATTTCTGGTCACCTACATTCATCTGCTGCACCAACTCGTCCTGCTTACGCTGGAATTGACGCAATACACCGTTAATCAATCCCTTAAACTGCTGTCGTTTCAGGGAGATTGCACCTTCAACCGTTTCTGCCAACGCGGCATGAGCGGGAATACGGGTGAAGATCAGCTGATAAAGGCCAACCATCACCAGGAAGTGAATAGTACGTTGTTTGCCCGTCATCGGGCGTTCCATCAGCTGGCCAATAATCCATTCCAGTTGAGGAAGGGTACGCAACACGCCATAGCAAAGCTCTTGCAGCAGCGCCGCGTCTTTCTCAGCCACGGATTTCTGCGCAGCAGGCAGCACGTTACTGAGCGACTGGCCTTGCTCGACCACTTTTTCGATAGTCTGGGCAGCAATGCTGCGCAAATTGGTATTTTTTTTCATAGGGATCGCAAGTCAAAATCAGCCCGGCTGTAAACCGGGCGAGGCATCAGGCAAGAATGTTGCCCGGCGTGAACCACTCTCGGCGGGAGTTCAGCAGATCCTGCGCTTTCATCGGCTTTTTGCCGGCAGGTTGCAGTTCTTCAATGTTCAGGACACCGTCAGCGGTAGCAACCTGAATGCCGTTTTTATCGGCCTGAACGATCTTGCCGGGGTGTTGATCTGAGTGAGGCAATACGGTCGCTTTCCAGACTTTTACTGGCTGGTCATCGACAGTGAAATAGCTAACAGGCCACGGGTTGAAGGCACGGATGCAGCGTTCCAGCTGGGTAGCCGAAAGGCTCCAGTCCAGCTTAGCTTCTTCCTTGCTTAGCTTCTCAGCATAGCTGACCTGCGCTTCATCCTGTACTTCAGGCTTCGCAGTGCCGTCAGCCAGTTGCGATAAGGTGACCAACATACCTTCAGGGCCCAGTTCAGCCAGCTTGCTGTAAAGCGTGGCGCTGGTATCTTCAGGCCCGATTGGGCAAGCAAGCTTATACAACATATCGCCCGTATCCAGCCCGACGTCCATTTGCATAATCGTCACGCCGGTTTCGCTATCTCCCGCCCACAGTGAGCGTTGGATTGGCGCAGCGCCACGCCATTTCGGCAGCAGCGACCCGTGCACGTTGATACAACCCAGACGTGGCATCGCCAACACCGGCGCTGGCAGGATCAAGCCATAGGCGACGACCACCATCACATCAGCGCGTAAATCGGCAACCAGCTGCTGGTTTTCCTCCGGTCGGAGGGATTTTGGTTGGAACACCGGGAGATTGTGTTGCTCGGCCAGCTGCTTAACCGGGCTGGCGGTGAGTTTATTTCCACGGCCTGCCGGACGGTCTGGCTGCGTAAAAACGCCAACAACGTTATGCCCAGAAGACAACAGCGCGTCTAAATGACGCGCTGCAAAGTCTGGAGTGCCGGCAAAGATAATATTCAGGGCTTCAGACACGCTTTTCCCTTATTCAGGCTCGTTTTGATCGCGAGCAGTCTGGCGATAAAGTTTTTCCAGCTTCTGGCGGATACGCTGGCGCTTCATCGGCGACAGGTAGTCAATAAACAGTTTACCGACCAGATGATCCATTTCGTGTTGAATACAGATAGCCAGTAAACCATCTGCTTCCAGCTCATAGCTGTTTCCTTCACGATCCAGCGCGCGGATTTTGACTTTTTCAGCGCGGGGAACCAGTGCACGCTGTTCAGGAATGGAGAGGCAACCCTCTTCAATTCCCGTTTCGCCGCTTTTTTCCAGCATTTCCGGGTTAATAAGCACAAGACGTTCTTCGCGATTTTCAGAAACGTCAATCACGATAATGCGCTGATGGATATCGACCTGAGTGGCCGCCAACCCGATACCTTCTTCGGCATACATCGTTTCAAACATATCATCGACGATGCGCTGAATATCGGCATTCACTTCTTTAACGGGTTTCGCAACGATGCGCAGGCGCTCGTCAGGAAAATGTAATACCTGCAAAACTGACATAACTTTCCAGATCTGTGTTCAAGGGATTAGATATTTATCTTTCTTATTGTAGACATTTCGGTCGGTGATTGACAGCATTCCCGCTACGTTAGCCTTAGGGACTTTTCAGTATTTACAGGGATGCATCATGACACCAACGGAGATTTGGTTACGTCTTTCCGGCGTTATAGGTATACGCAACCAGCAACGATTAAGGGTTGTGGATTGCTTGCGGCAAACGGCCAGTGTGGCAGAGAAAGATCTCATCCGCGCCGGCTTAAATGACGAACAACGGCAGGCTTTTCTCAACTATGATCCAACGATTGTGGAGGAAACCCTTCTTTGGCTGGAGCAACCTCAGCACCATCTTCTGACATGCGACAATTCTAACTATCCTGAACGTTTGAAAAATATTGCCAGTTATCCGCCGCTGCTTTTCATTGCGGGTGACCCTGACATTTTACTCACGCCGCAAATTGCTATCGTGGGGAGCCGTAGATGTTCACCTTATGGCAGAAATTGGGGTAGCTATTTCGCTCAGACATTGGCGTTGAGTGGTATCACTATCTCCTCTGGGCTGGCATTGGGAATAGATGGGATTGCTCATCGTGCGGCACTGGAGGTTGGAGGGAAAACCCTCGCGGTATTGGGCAGCGGCCTGAACCACCTTTATCCCCGACAGCATATCTCTCTGGCAAAGGAGATTATCGCAAGTGGTGGTGCGGTGATCTCTGAATTCCCATTATCCACTTCGCCGGTTGCGCACAATTTTCCCCGGCGTAATCGTATCATCAGCGGTTTGAGCCTGGGCGTATTAGTGGTGGAGGCGACATTAAAAAGCGGCTCGTTGGTGACCGCGAAGCTGGCTTTAGAGCAAAATCGCGATGTGTATGCTTTGCCTGGCGCCATTGGCAATCCGGGTAGTGAAGGCACTCACTGGTTGATTCAGCAGGGCGCGTTATTAACGGCACATCCCCATTCCATCCTTGAACAGCTGCAAAGTGACCTCAAATGGTTGTCCAATACGTCAAATTCAACAATATATTCACATCAGCAGGGCAATACTCCATTGCCATTTGCTGATGTGTTGGCTAACGTAGGAGATGAGGTTACACCTGTTGACGTCGTCGCTGAACGTGCCGGCCAACCTGTGCCAACCATCGTAGCTAAGCTGCTTGAGTTGGAGTTAGCAGGATGGATCGCAGCTGTACCCGGCGGCTATGTCCGATTGAGGAGGGCAAGCCATGTTCGACGTACTAATGTACTTATTTGAAACGTATATCCACAGCGAGGCAGAAATGCGCGTTGATCAGGATAAATTGACTGATGATTTAACCGATGCCGGTTTTCATCGTGAAGATATTTATAATGCGTTGAACTGGTTGGAAAAGCTCGCAGATTATCAGGAGGGACTTGTCGCTCCGATCCTGCTGGCTACCGATCCGCTGTCTATGCGTATCTACACCGAGGAAGAGAGTCAGCGTTTAGATGCTAACTGTCGGGGCTTTATTTTGTTCCTGGAGCAAATTCAGGTGCTGAATCTTGAAACCCGGGAAATGGTCATCGAACGTATTATGGCCCTCGATACTATCGAGTTTGATCTTGAAGATCTCAAATGGGTGGTGCTGATGGTGCTGTTTAATATCCCAGGATGTGAAAACGCTTATCAACAGATGGAAGAACTTCTTTTCGACGTCAACGAAGGAATAGTGCACTGAAGATCGTCTTCGTGTAAGAAATGTTATGAATAAAACAGCGCTTTTCGCTGTGCGAAAAAATGAACCCTGCCCCCAATGTGGGGCAGAACTGGTTATTCGCTCCGGCAAACACGGCGCTTTTCTCGGCTGTTCGCAGTATCCCGAGTGTGATTACATTCGCCCCCTGAAAAGTCAGGCAGATAGCAACATAGTCAAAGTTCTGGAAGGACAGTTTTGTCCTGAATGTCAGTCGGAACTGGTTTTACGCCAGGGACGATTCGGCATGTTTGTCGGTTGTAGCCGCTACCCGGAATGTGAACATACTGAAGTTATCGATAAGCCCGATACCACGACGCTTGCCTGCCCTCAGTGCAATCAAGGAAAGCTGGTTCAGCGGCGGTCACGCTATGGCAAAACCTTCCACGCATGCGAACGCTATCCAGATTGCCAGTTTGCGGTGAACTTCACGCCAGTCGAGGGTGAATGTGAGTTTTGTCATTTCCCGCTTTTAATAGAGAAAAAAACGGCTCGCGGTCTTCGGCGTTATTGCGCCAGCAAAGCCTGTGGTAAGCCGGCAACATCAGGAACCAGCAGTGAAGAATGAGTCCGTCCCAGGTTCTGTAGAAGCCTGTATTCACCAACTTCGGCAAAATGCCGTCATTGCCTATCCTACCGAGGCTGTTTTTGGCCTGGGGTGCAATCCCGACAGTGAGTCAGCGGTAATGGCTTTGTTGGCATTAAAGCAGCGGCCTGTGGAGAAAGGGCTGATCCTTATCGCTGCAAATTATGCTCAGCTTCAGCCCTACATCGACGATCTCGGCCTTACTGATGCGCAGAAAGAGAAGATGTTCGCCTCGTGGCCGGGCCCGGTTACCTGGGTGATGCCTTCGCGCACCTCAACTCCTCGCTGGCTGACTGGCCGTTTTGATTCTCTGGCAGTCAGAGTCACTGACCATCCTGATGTGCAGCGTCTCTGTTTGGGCTTTGGTAAACCGCTGGTGTCTACCAGCGCGAATTTAACCGGGCTTGAACCCTGCCGTACTGCTGCTGAAGTTCATCAGCAGTTTGGGTCTGACTTCCCGGTCTTTCTGGGAAATACCGGCGGTCGGCTGAATCCGTCAGAGATTCGTGATGTTTTAACCGGCGAACTCATTCGTCAGGGATAACAGGAAATAAGATGCACACCTTTGCCGTTTTCGGAAATCCGATCAATCACAGCAAATCACCGCGTATTCACCAGCTTTTTGCTGAGCAGACCGGCATCTCTCATGTTTATGGTCGCATCTGTGCGCCTGTTGATGAGTTCATTGCTTCCTTATCAGAGTTTATGGCGCAGGGTGGCAAAGGAGCCAACGTTACCTTGCCATTCAAGGAGCAGGCTTACGAGAGAGCCGATGAGTTGACTGAACGTGCTTCTCTGGCCGGTGCCGTCAACACGGTGAAAAAACTGGAGGATGGCCGTCTGTTAGGTGACAACACCGACGGCATTGGTTTGCTGACGGATCTGGAACGACTGAATCTGATCAAACCGGGCGATCGTATTCTGTTAGTGGGGGCTGGAGGTGCCGCTCGTGGCGTGATCCTTCCTTTATTGTCGTTTGGCTGTTCACTGACCATTACCAACCGCACGGTATCTAAAGCGCAGATCCTCGCCGAAGTATTCCAACACGCTGGTGGTATTCAGGCGAAAGCGATGGATCAACTTGATGGTGAACACTTTGATTTGATCATCAATGCCACATCCAGCGGGATTGGTGGGGATATTCCGGCATTGCCATCATCACTGATCACTGAAAAAACCCGTTGTTACGATATGTTCTACCTGGCTACGACGACACCTTTTCTGAACTGGTGCCAGCAGCATGGAGCTGTGGCTATGGCAGATGGTCTGGGAATGCTGGTGGGGCAAGCGGCTCACTCATTCTTTTTATGGCACGGCAAGCTACCCGATATTACTCCGGTCATTGCGGTATTAAAGTCAGAACTCAGCGCGTGAATCAGGCTATCCAGTTTCCCGACAGGGAATGGTGGGACGAGACAGAAAAGGCGGTTTGTTTTCCAGCCCTGGTGAATGGCTTCCTGCTTACCTGTGCGATCAGCGGCGAAACGATGGTTCGCCGCTACGGTAATGAGCTGGCAATAGTGCCGTGTTTCCTTGCCCATCGTTGGGATCTGGAAGATGAAGCGGAAGCCTCTATTAAAGACGCGCAAGAAAACGATCAGGGTTGGGTCTGGCTTTCCTGAGCAAGGTAGTCATCTTTCCAGCCGACATAATTATTCGATGAGTAGAGAAGACCCGCCACCTCAGCTTCTGTCAGTTTGCGAGCTTGCCTTACCGGACTTCCTAAATAAAGGTAGCCACTCACCAGACGTTTACCCGGAGGGACCAGGCTTCCGGCCCCAATCATCACATCGTCTTCTACTATTACCCCATCCAGCAGAATAGATCCCATTCCTACCAATACCCGATTGCCAATGGTGCAGCCATGCAACATGGCTTTATGGCCAACGGTGACATCTTCCCCGACGATCAGCGGATTGCCTTCAGGGTTATAAGAAGACTTATGGGTAACGTGCAAAACACTGCCGTCCTGAATATTGCTGCGTTTGCCGATCACGACACGGTTCACATCCCCGCGGATGGCAACCAGTGGCCAGATACTGACATCGTCCTGCAAGTCCACTTCGCCTACCACCACGCTTGAAGCATCGACCATTACGCGCTGGCCGAGCTGCGGGCGGGTGTTTTTAAACGATCTTAGGTTCCCTGACATAACTACCTCTCTGCAATAGGATCCCTGAAGGGTAGTGCTGCAGGGGTTTACCAATCAATAACTGTCGATGATTTTGCGGTAATTTTGTGCGGATCGTCTGAGATCTCGGCGGAAAGCGTGAAAATCCAGCAACCAAATAGAAAGATCGAAAAAAGCCTTGTGCTCTGAAATGGGATCCCTATAATGCGCATCCACTGACACGGAACAACGGCTTACGAGTCACCGGGTCAGAGGTTCAGGAAGCTGAATCGCCAGAGAAAAACTTCCCAAAAAGAAGTTGACTCTGAAGGAGGAAAGCGTAATATACGCCACCTCGCAGTAAGGCGCCAAGGCACTTACCGCAACGCTCTTTAACAATTTATCAGACAATCTGTGTGGGCACTCGCAGGATTGATATCAGCGCCGCAAGGCGCAAAAAAATATCAAGCCTTAAGAGTGAACACATAATGAAATTCATTATGACGTTTTACACTTGAGCACCGCTGAACTTGTTTCAGCAAATCGAACTTTTAATTGAAGAGTTTGATCATGGCTCAGATTGAACGCTGGCGGCAGGCCTAACACATGCAAGTCGAACGGTAGCACAGAGAGCTTGCTCTCGGGTGACGAGTGGCGGACGGGTGAGTAATGTCTGGGAAACTGCCTGATGGAGGGGGATAACTACTGGAAACGGTAGCTAATACCGCATAACGTCTTCGGACCAAAGTGGGGGACCTTCGGGCCTCACACCATCGGATGTGCCCAGATGGGATTAGCTAGTAGGTGGGGTAATGGCTCACCTAGGCGACGATCCCTAGCTGGTCTGAGAGGATGACCAGCCACACTGGAACTGAGACACGGTCCAGACTCCTACGGGAGGCAGCAGTGGGGAATATTGCACAATGGGCGCAAGCCTGATGCAGCCATGCCGCGTGTATGAAGAAGGCCTTCGGGTTGTAAAGTACTTTCAGCGGGGAGGAAGGCGATAAGGTTAATAACCTTATCGATTGACGTTACCCGCAGAAGAAGCACCGGCTAACTCCGTGCCAGCAGCCGCGGTAATACGGAGGGTGCAAGCGTTAATCGGAATTACTGGGCGTAAAGCGCACGCAGGCGGTCTGTCAAGTCAGATGTGAAATCCCCGGGCTTAACCTGGGAACTGCATTTGAAACTGGCAGGCTAGAGTCTTGTAGAGGGGGGTAGAATTCCAGGTGTAGCGGTGAAATGCGTAGAGATCTGGAGGAATACCGGTGGCGAAGGCGGCCCCCTGGACAAAGACTGACGCTCAGGTGCGAAAGCGTGGGGAGCAAACAGGATTAGATACCCTGGTAGTCCACGCCGTAAACGATGTCGACTTGGAGGTTGTGCCCTTGAGGCGTGGCTTCCGGAGCTAACGCGTTAAGTCGACCGCCTGGGGAGTACGGCCGCAAGGTTAAAACTCAAATGAATTGACGGGGGCCCGCACAAGCGGTGGAGCATGTGGTTTAATTCGATGCAACGCGAAGAACCTTACCTGGCCTTGACATCCACGGAATTCGGCAGAGATGCCTTAGTGCCTTCGGGAACCGTGAGACAGGTGCTGCATGGCTGTCGTCAGCTCGTGTTGTGAAATGTTGGGTTAAGTCCCGCAACGAGCGCAACCCTTATCCTTTGTTGCCAGCGAGTAATGTCGGGAACTCAAAGGAGACTGCCGGTGACAAACCGGAGGAAGGTGGGGATGACGTCAAGTCATCATGGCCCTTACGGCCAGGGCTACACACGTGCTACAATGGCGCATACAAAGAGAAGCGAACTCGCGAGAGCAAGCGGACCTCACAAAGTGCGTCGTAGTCCGGATCGGAGTCTGCAACTCGACTCCGTGAAGTCGGAATCGCTAGTAATCGTAGATCAGAATGCTACGGTGAATACGTTCCCGGGCCTTGTACACACCGCCCGTCACACCATGGGAGTGGGTTGCAAAAGAAGTAGGTAGCTTAACCTTCGGGAGGGCGCTTACCACTTTGTGATTCATGACTGGGGTGAAGTCGTAACAAGGTAACCGTAGGGGAACCTGCGGTTGGATCACCTCCTTACCTGAAGATACTTTCCCGCGTAGTGTCCACAACAGATTGTCTGATAGAAAAGTAACGAGCAGAAAAAACCTCTACAGGCTTGTAGCTCAGGTGGTTAGAGCGCACCCCTGATAAGGGTGAGGTCGGTGGTTCAAGTCCACTCAGGCCTACCAAATTTTCACTCATGCTGCGTTATGTTTCCGGCTTGCATAGTGAACTATGCGGCGCGAAAACATGCCTTGCCTGAGCAAAAATTAACATTTGTCGCCTGACGGTGGCTGATGAACTCACGTTGAGTGGTAGTAGATGGTCTCTGCAGTAACTGTATGGGGCTATAGCTCAGCTGGGAGAGCGCCTGCCTTGCACGCAGGAGGTCAGCGGTTCGATCCCGCTTAGCTCCACCATGCAGTTTTCTGACAATACTTCAGAGCGTACCGGCAACGGTGTGCTGCGAAGTATTATGCTCTTTAATAATCCGGAACAAGCTGAAAATTGAAACGACATGTCGTTTTCATTCTCCGTAATAAGAATGAAATCAACGATATGTTCGAGTCTCTCAAATGCTTACAACAGCAGTGTCTTTCGGGACGCTTGTGGGTTGTGAGGTTAAGTGACTAAGCGTACACGGTGGATGCCTAGGCAGTCAGAGGCGATGAAGGGCGTGCTAATCTGCGATAAGCGTCGGTAAGGTGATATGAACCGCAATAACCGACGATACCCGAATGGGGAAACCCGGTGCACTTTGGTGCATCATTGCAACATGAATACATAGTGTTGCAAGGCGAACCTGGGGAACTGAAACATCTAAGTACCCAGAGGAAAAGAAATCAACCGAGATTCCCCCAGTAGCGGCGAGCGAACGGGGAACAGCCCAGAACCTGAATCAGTTTGTGCATTAGTGGAAGCGTCTGGAAAGTCGCAGGGTACAGGGTGATACTCCCGTACACAAAAATGCACTTATTGTGAGTTCGATGAGTAGGGCGGGACACGTGACATCCTGTCTGAATATGGGGGGACCATCCTCCAAGGCTAAATACTCCTGACTGACCGATAGTGAACCAGTACCGTGAGGGAAAGGCGAAAAGAACCCCGGCGAGGGGAGTGAAACAGAACCTGAAACCGTGTACGTACAAGCAGTGGGAGCACCTTCGTGGTGTGACTGCGTACCTTTTGTATAATGGGTCAGCGACTTATATTCTGTAGCAAGGTTAACCGTATAGGGGAGCCGAAGGGAAACCGAGTCTTAACTGGGCGTTAAGTTGCAGGGTATAGACCCGAAACCCGGTGATCTAGCCATGGGCAGGTTGAAGGTTGGGTAACACTAACTGGAGGACCGAACCGACTAATGTTGAAAAATTAGCGGATGACTTGTGGCTGGGGGTGAAAGGCCAATCAAACCGGGAGATAGCTGGTTCTCCCCGAAAGCTATTTAGGTAGCGCCTCGTGAACTCATCTTCGGGGGTAGAGCACTGTTTCGGCTAGGGGGCCATCCCGGCTTACCAACCCGATGCAAACTGCGAATACCGAAGAATGTTATCACGGGAGACACACGGCGGGTGCTAACGTCCGTCGTGAAGAGGGAAACAACCCAGACCGCCAGCTAAGGTCCCAAAGTCATGGTTAAGTGGGAAACGATGTGGGAAGGCACAGACAGCCAGGATGTTGGCTTAGAAGCAGCCATCATTTAAAGAAAGCGTAATAGCTCACTGGTCGAGTCGGCCTGCGCGGAAGATGTAACGGGGCTAAACCATGCACCGAAGCTGCGGCAGCAACGCTTATGCGTTGTTGGGTAGGGGAGCGTTCTGTAAGCCGTCGAAGGTGGACTGTGAGGTCTGCTGGAGGTATCAGAAGTGCGAATGCTGACATAAGTAACGATAAAGCGGGTGAAAAGCCCGCTCGCCGGAAGACCAAGGGTTCCTGTCCAACGTTAATCGGGGCAGGGTGAGTCGACCCCTAAGGCGAGGCCGAAAGGCGTAGTCGATGGGAAACAGGTTAATATTCCTGTACTCGGTGTTACTGCGAAGGGGGGACGGAGAAGGCTATGTTAGCCGGGCGACGGTTGTCCCGGTTTAAGCATGTAGGCGGGAGTTTTAGGTAAATCCGGAACTCTTTTAACGCTGAGGTGTGATGACGAGGCACTACGGTGCTGAAGTAACAAATGCCCTGCTTCCAGGAAAAGCCTCTAAGCATCAGGTAACACGGAATCGTACCCCAAACCGACACAGGTGGTCAGGTAGAGAATACCAAGGCGCTTGAGAGAACTCGGGTGAAGGAACTAGGCAAAATGGTGCCGTAACTTCGGGAGAAGGCACGCTGGCGCGTAGGTGAAGGGACTTGCTCCCGGAGCTGAAGCCAGTCGAAGATACCAGCTGGCTGCAACTGTTTATTAAAAACACAGCACTGTGCAAACACGAAAGTGGACGTATACGGTGTGACGCCTGCCCGGTGCCGGAAGGTTAATTGATGGGGTTATCCGCAAGGAGAAGCTCTTGATCGAAGCCCCGGTAAACGGCGGCCGTAACTATAACGGTCCTAAGGTAGCGAAATTCCTTGTCGGGTAAGTTCCGACCTGCACGAATGGCGTAATGATGGCCAGGCTGTCTCCACCCGAGACTCAGTGAAATTGAACTCGCTGTGAAGATGCAGTGTACCCGCGGCAAGACGGAAAGACCCCGTGAACCTTTACTATAGCTTGACACTGAATATTGAACCTTGATGTGTAGGATAGGTGGGAGGCTTTGAAGCGTGGACGCCAGTCTGCGTGGAGCCAACCTTGAAATACCACCCTTTAACGTTTGATGTTCTAACCTGGCGCCGTGATCCGGCGTGGGGACAGTGTCTGGTGGGTAGTTTGACTGGGGCGGTCTCCTCCTAAAGAGTAACGGAGGAGCACGAAGGTTAGCTAATCACGGTCGGACATCGTGAGGTTAGTGCAATGGCATAAGCTAGCTTGACTGCGAGAGTGACGGCTCGAGCAGGTGCGAAAGCAGGTCATAGTGATCCGGTGGTTCTGAATGGAAGGGCCATCGCTCAACGGATAAAAGGTACTCCGGGGATAACAGGCTGATACCGCCCAAGAGTTCATATCGACGGCGGTGTTTGGCACCTCGATGTCGGCTCATCACATCCTGGGGCTGAAGTAGGTCCCAAGGGTACGGCTGTTCGCCGTTTAAAGTGGTACGCGAGCTGGGTTTAGAACGTCGTGAGACAGTTCGGTCCCTATCTGCCGTGGGCGCTGGAAGATTGAGAGGGGTTGCTCCTAGTACGAGAGGACCGGAGTGAACGCACCACTGGTGTTCGGGTTGTCATGCCAATGGCATTGCCCGGTAGCTAAGTGCGGAAAAGATAAGCGCTGAAAGCATCTAAGCGCGAAACTTGCCTCGAGATGAATCTTCCCTGGGCCTTTAAGGCCCCTGAAGGGACGTTGAAGACTACGACGTTGATAGGCCGGGTGTGTAAGCGCAGCGATGCGTTGAGCTAACCGGTACTAATGACCCGTGAGGCTTAACCTTACAACACCAGAAGCGTTCTGGTGGGTGTCTGAGAGACACGAACGATATTTTCAGCTTGAACCGGATAAATTTGCGCGGCCTTATGGCGGCGTGAATAACAGAATTTGCCTGGCGGCTTTAGCGCGGTGGTCCCACCTGACCCCATGCCGAACTCAGAAGTGAAACGCCGTAGCGCCGATGGTAGTGTGGGGTCTCCCCATGCGAGAGTAGGGAACTGCCAGGCATCAATTAAGCAGACAAGCCTCATGCGAAAGCATGGGGCTTTTTTGTGTGCGTAAAAAGGCAAAACCCGCCTCAAAACGGCTCCCGGATTCCCCAGGCCCGCCTGATAACGGCCGAAACCCGCCACTAAAATTCCAAACCACCCCAAAAACCAGACAAAAAAAGACGCCGTGCTGCCGCACGACGCCATATTTAATCCAGTTATCACTGGACCCAGAATCGTCTCACGCCCTCAATGCTAATCACCTACCTGATAGGCCATACCCTCACTGCGGGCATAAAAAAGCCCTGCCTGTCGGCAGGGCGTTTAATACAGTTGGCTACTTAACAGTGCTTAACTCAATGAATAACCTGAGAAAGAAACGCGCGGGTACGTTCTGACTTCGGATTGGAGAAGAACTCTTGCGGTGGCGCTTGCTCAACGATCTCACCACGATCCATAAAGATCACCCTGTCAGCCACGGTACGGGCAAAGCCCATCTCGTGCGTGACACACAACATTGTCATACCATCTTCAGCCAGACCAATCATGGTATCCAGCACCTCTTTCACCATCTCTGGATCCAGTGCCGATGTCGGTTCATCAAACAGCATGATTTTCGGTTTCATACACAGCGATCGTGCGATCGCCACGCGCTGCTGCTGTCCACCGGAAAGCTGTCCAGGAAACTTATGGGCGTGCTCTGAAATGCGAACACGTTCCAGATAGTGCATGGCCAGTGCCTCAGCTTCTTTCTTCGGCGTTTTACGCACCCAAATCGGCGCCAGCGTGCAGTTCTGCAAAACAGTCAGATGCGGGAACAGATTAAAGTGTTGGAATACCATCCCCACTTCTGTCCGCACACGTTCAATATTGCGGAGATCGTCATTGAGATGAATACCATCAACCACAATACGGCCCTGCTGATGCTCTTCGAGATGGTTAATACAACGAATGGTCGTTGATTTACCGGAACCCGAAGGGCCGCAAAGCACGATGCGCTCGCGCGGCTTAACGTGCAGGTTGATATCTTTCAGTACGTGGAACTGGCCGTACCATTTGTTCACGTTTTCGAGCGTAATCATCATCGCGTCGTCGGATTGTTTCATAGGTTGGGTCATTTTAAGCCTCAGTGCGGTGTACGCCCGGTGTGAAAACGCTTCTCCAGATACTGGCTATAGCGCGACATGCTAAAACAGAAAATCCAGTAGACCAGTGCAGCAAAGACATAGCCCTCAGTCGACATCCCCAACCACGCGGGGTCGACGGTCGCTTGCTGTACGCTACTGAACAGGTCAAACAGACCGATGATAATCACCAGGCTGGTATCTTTGAACAGGGCAATGATGGTGTTCACCAGACCCGGGATCACCAGTTTTAACGCCTGCGGCAGGATCACCAGACCCTGTGTCTTCCAGTAGCCCAGCGCCAGTGACTCTGCGGCTTCAGTCTGGCCTTTTGGTAGCGCCTGTAATCCACCACGAACCACTTCTGCAACATACGCTGACTGGAACAGGATCACGCCAACCAGCGCACGGATCAGCTTATCAATGCTGTTGCCCTCTGACATAAACAGCGGCAGCATCACCGAAGACATAAACAACACGGTGATCAGCGGTACGCCGCGCCAAAATTCGATAAAAATGACTGAAAGGGCACGCACTACCGGCATCGAGGAACGTCTTGCCAGAGCCAGTAAAATCCCCAACGGCAGGGCACCGGCGATGCCGATGGAGGCAATAATCAGCGTCAGCGTTAATCCGCCCCACTGACGCGTCTCTACCCGCTCAAGCCCAAAGAAACCGCCATATAGCAGTACCCAGACAGCAATCGGATAAACCACCGCCCAAACGGCGATGTACAGGCCACGGCGCGGCATGCTTTTGAGGAACATCGGCAGAATTGAAAGCAGGCCAATCACCAGAGCCAGGTTGATACGCCAGCGCAGTTCATGCGGATATAACCCATACATAAACTGGCCAAAGCGGGCATGGATAAACACCCAGCAAGCGCCATCCTTAGTACAGTCTGCGCGGGTGGTACCAATCCAGTTAGCCTGGAAGACCAGCCAGTTAAGCGCCGGCGGGATCACCGTCCAGATAACCCAAATGCAAAACAGGGTCAGCAGAGAGTTTCCCCAGTTGGAGAACAGATTTTTTCTTGCCCAACTAACGGTGCGGGAAAAAGCATTCGTCGGGACGGGCGGGGTTTCGTGAGTAGCTAAAGTCATATTGATCCCGTTATCTTAACGCTCAATCAGGCGGATTTTGCGGTTATAGATGTTCATTAACAGCGAAATCAGCAGGCTGATGACCAGGTAGACACCCATGGTGATGGCGATAGTCTCGATAGCCTGGCCAGTCTGATTCAACACCGTTCCTGCAAACAGCGAAACCATATCGGGATAGCCAATCGCTGCGGCGAGCGAGGAGTTTTTCACGATATTCAGATACTGGCTGGTCAATGGCGGGATTATCACGCGCATGGCCTGAGGAATGATGACCTGGCGCAGCGTAACCGGATTCGGTATCCCCAGCGAACGTGCCGCTTCGTGCTGACCATACGGTACGGACTGGATGCCGGAGCGGATAACTTCAGCGATAAAGGTTGAGGTATAGATCGACAGGGCCAGCGTTAAGGCTGCCAGCTCAGGGATCAGGGCAAACCCGCCACGGAAGTTAAAGCCGCGAAGTTGAGGAATGTCCCAGTGCATAGCGGCACCAAACGTCAGATGCGCAATAACCGGGAAGATAATCACCATCGCCACGCTGGCAGGCCAGGTACGGCGAAGCTGCCCGGTTTTCAACTGATAGGTGCGGTTGTAGCGGAACAGAGCAACAGTGCCTGCTACCGCCACCAACAGCGCAATGACAAACGGCCAGGTACCCACTGCGTACTGTGGCCATGGAATATAGAGACCCCGATTACTGACAAAGGCTAAATCAAACGCACTGGCTGCCTGACGCGGTCCCGGAAGGTTGCGTAAGACGGCAAAGTACCAAAAGAAGATCTGCAACAATGGCGGGATATTACGGAAGGTCTCGATATAGATCGTCGAGATTTTCCGCAGCAGCCAGTTGTCGGATAAGCGTGAAAGGCCAATAAAGAAGCCGAGGAGCGAGGCAAAGACAATACAAAGAGCAGAGACCAGCAAAGTGTTGGTTAAGCCAACGAGAAACACCCGGGCATAGGTATCACCTTCGCTGTAATCGATCAGATGTTGAACGATACCAAAGCCAGCGCTACGTTCCAGGAAACCAAAACCGGAGGTAATGCCGCGGCTTGCGAGGTTAATGACGGTATTGTGAACCAGATACCCCGCCACACCCAGAACAACGACAATCGCAATGATCTGGTACAGCCAGGCGCGCACCGCAGGATTACTGAATGAAAAATCCCTTTTTACGGTTGGGCGTTGAGACATGTTGAAACCTCAGTGACGAAAATTCTGACTAAGGCACCGGCAAGCCGGTGCCCTGTAAACGGTGGGAATTAACGTACTGGTGGTGCGTACTGGATGCCGCCTTTGTTCCAGAGGGCGTTCTGGCCACGGGCAATTTTCAACTGGCTGTCTTTACCGACGTTACGGTCAAAGACTTCCTGATAGTTACCAACCTGCTTAACGATGTTGTAAGCCCATTTGTTATCAAGCTTCAGGTCTTTACCGAAATCACCTTCTGAGCCCAGCAGGTGAGCCATATCTGGGTTGGTAGGTTTAGCGGCCAACTGATCAACGTTTGCAGAGGTGATGCCCATCTCTTCGGCATTCAGCATGGCGTACAGAGACCATTTCACGATGGTGAACCAGTCATCATCGCCACGACGGACAACCGGTCCCAGCGGTTCTTTAGAGATCACTTCTGGCAGCACGATAAATTCGTTTGGTTTGCCCAGCTTGATACGCAGTGCATACAGCTGAGACTGGTCGGATGCCAGCGTATCGCAACGACCGGTATCCAGCGCTTTCGCTGATTCGTCAGAACGGTCGAAGGTTACCGGGGTGTACTGCATGTTGTTGGCTTTGAAGTAGTCAGCCACGTTCAGTTCGGTATCTGTACCGGCCTGAATGCAAACGGTTGCGCCATCAAGCTCTTTCGCGCTCTTCAGCCCTGCTTTCTGGTGGGTCAGGAAGCCGATGCCGTCATAATAGTTTACGCCAGCGAAAATGAAGCCCATGCCGCCATCGCGCGCAGAGGTCCAGGTTGTGTTACGAGACAGGATGTCTACTTCACCAGACTGCAGAGCAGTGAAACGTTCTTTTGCGGTCAGTGGGGTGTATTTCACTTTGGTTGCATCGCCAAACACGGCGGCAGCTGCTGCACGGCATACGTCCACATCGATACCGCTAAATTTGCCACTGGCGTCTGCAAACGAGAAGCCAGGCAGACCATCACTGATACCGCATTGAATGAAACCTTTCTTCTTAATGGCATCCAGGGTGGTGCCGGCGTGAGCCTGATTCGCAACTGCAAACAGCGCTGCAGCGGCAACCAAAGTGGAGAGCATCATTTTTTTCATAAAGCATCCTGTGTGGCGAAATCATTATTATGTTTAACGCACGCTGTGGTGCACTTTTCCTGTCTGTGGCCGAAGCCATCCACGACACTGCAAAGGTAATGCCAAAATTGCAGAGCCCTGAATTTGTTGGAAAGGTTTGCTAATAATTAGAAGCATCCAGAAAGTTTGCTTAATATCGCGCACTACGGGTGGGCAAAAACAGGTGGATTGGTCACAAATGGTGCATCGCGTTTCACTATATGGAAGCAATGTGAGCAAAAGCGTACTTTATGTTACGAGATTGTAATGAATTCGGCGAAGCCAGCTCACAGAATGTGAGCTGGTTCTGAAAAGAAGGGAGAAAGAGATTTAATAAAGGGAGCTGGCACCCTCAGGACGGGTTTTGAAGCGGCGATGGAGCCACAGATACTGATAGGGCGCACGCATGATTTCGTGTTCAATCACCTGATTCATATACGCCGCAGCCTGCTGCTCATCCGCGACAGGGTAATCTTTCAGCTCAGGCTGGATCACCAGCTTATAGCCGCTGCCATCATCATTGCGGATCAGGACAACGGTGAGCAGGGCTGGTTTAGCCATGCGGGCAATCATCCAGGTACCGCTGGTCGTCGCGGCCTGAGGAACGGCGAACAGCGGCGCGAATACGCTGCCTTTAGGACCATAATCCTGATCGGGAGCAAACCATACGGCTTCGCCTTGTTTCAAGGCATTCACCATGCCACGCAGGTCGCGACGGTTGATCATCGCTTTGTTAGAGCGCATACGACCTTTAGTCTGAACCCATTCCATCAGTTTATTGTTGTGCGGGCGGTACATGGCCATCATTGGCTGACACAGGCCCATCGTACGGCCTCCCAGCTCAAGAGACATAAAGTGAACGCCAATGATCAGCGCACCTCGTCCACCTACCTGCGCGGCCTTCAGGTTATCCAGGCCCTCAACGGTAAACCAGCGCTTCACCCGGCGATCCGACCAGAACCAGGCCATGCCGGTTTCCAGTAATCCCATACCCAGTGATTCAAAATTCTTTACGATGTGCTGTTCAAGCTGATCGGCAGGCATCTCAGGGAAACACAGCTCCAGATTGCGGCGGGTAATGCGAATCCGGCGCTTGAGGAACCGCATCGAGGTCCGGCCCATCCAGGTGCCCAGTTTTTCCAGCAGAGGAAAAGGGAGCTGAACCAGCAAAAACAGAATTCCCAGTCCGATCCAGGTTATCCAGTAACGTGGGTGCAGTAAGCGGCGGGTGAAACGGGGGGAAGACTTCATAATTCTCTCTTTAAGCGTGCATAGGGTATGTAGCGCATAGAGACGCAAATCATCAGCGATACAAAAACTTCGACAACATCACGGACAGGAAGTTGAGCCAGAAAGGTGTACTTTACACGATCCGGATAATTCTGGGCCTGAAAAAAGGCAATAAAAAAGGCGCTAACGAATGGTAGCGCCTCCAACACAATGAACCGAAACTTAGTTCATGCCGTATTTTTTCAGTTTCTTACGCAGCGTACCACGGTTGATGCCCATCATCAGGGCCGCACGGGTCTGGTTGCCACGGGTGTATTGCATCACCATGTCCAACAATGGCTGTTCTACTTCAGCCAAAACCAGCTCATACAGGTCATTCACATCCTGACCATTCAGTTGAGCAAAATAGTTCTTCAGTGCCTGTTTGACCGAATCACGCAGTGGCTTTTGAGTCACCTGATCCTGTGAGTTTACGGTAGATACGGTCAGTACGTCAGAATTTACGCGTTGTTCGAACATAGTTCTGTCAGCTCTTTATTTCTATTAGGCAAGATTTTCGAAGTATGCTTCCAACGCCTCCAGCTGTTCGCTGGCATCCTCTATGGCGTTGAATGTGCGCCGAAACTGGTCGTTTGGGGCATGCTCCTGGAGATACCAGGAGACGTGCTTCCGGGCAATACGGTATCCTTTGCGGTGACCATAAAAGTCGTGCAGTTCCCGTAGGTGCCCGATGAGCAAGCGCTTTACTTCAGCTAAGGGCATCGGTGCCAGCAGCTCCCCAGTGTCCAGATAATGCTGGATTTCCCGGAAGATCCAAGGTCTTCCCTGAGCCGCACGTCCTATCATCAGGGCATCAGCCCCCGTATAGTCGAGCACGGCTCTGGCTTTATGCGGGTCAGTGATGTCGCCATTCGCGATAACGGGAATGGAGACATTCTGCTTAACTGTCCGAATGCTGTCATATTCAGCTTCGCCGTTGAACAAACACGCGCGAGTGCGTCCGTGGATGGTCAGGGCCTGAATACCGCAGCGTTCAGCCAATTGGGCAATTTCAACACAATTACGGTTGTCTGGATCCCAGCCAGTGCGAATCTTCAGCGTAACGGGAACGTCCACTGCATCAACCACCGCCAGCAGGATAGACTTCACCAGCTCAGGGTGTTGCAGCAGGGCAGAGCCCGCCAGTTTGCGATTCACTTTTTTGGCTGGACATCCCATGTTGATGTCAATCACCTGCGCGCCAGATAAAGCGTTGATACGCGCTGCTTCAGCCATCTCATGAGGGTCACAACCTGCAATTTGCACGGTACGAATACCGGGCTCATCACTGTGAACCATGCGCAACCGGGATTTGTCCGTCGCCCAGACTTCAGGGTTAGACGACATCATCTCGGAAACGGTCATACCAGCGCCCATTGCATAACAAAGGGTCCGGAACGGTCTGTCGGTTATCCCGGCCATTGGCGCGGCAATCAGACGATTACGAAGCTGGTGGTTTCCAATGCGCATGAAATAAAAGTGACCATAGTGTGTCCGCAAGGCGGCGTATATTACGCATTTTCTGTCGAAGATGAAAGGCCAAACTTTGAACAATCCACCGGCTTACGGGGTGCTGGTAGAGATATCCGTTAGGGGTAAATTATTTTAGTGATTAAATTCAATAGCTTAATAAAAAGCGATTAAATTACGAACAAATATTTTTCTTTTTTTATAGGCTAAACAGCCAGATAAAAGGCATCACATGCCCCGGATAACGAGACATGTGACGGATGAAATCATCAAAACCAGACGATCTCACCTTTTGTTAACATCTCAGGCTTTGATGCCCGTAATCCGACACCACTCTTCTTTTTCTGCTACCGGATCAAGGATGAACAGCTCCTGATAGGCTTCACAAACACTTTCAGCCTGGCTTGCCAGTACGCCTGACAGACCCAGAGAGCCGCCCTTCACCGGCAGGACGCTAATCAGCGGTGCCAGCTCGCGTAAGGGGCCTGCAAGGATGTTAGCCACCACCACATCGGCACTCAGATTATCTGGCTGCTCATGCGGCAGATACAGCGAGAGGCGATCAGAGACGCCATTACGTTCAGCGTTGTCACGGCTAGCCTGGATCGCCTGAGGATCGATATCGATCCCTATCGCGCTGGCGGCACCCAGCTTCAGTGCGGCGATCGCCAGAATGCCGGAACCGCAGCCAAAGTCGATCACCGTTTTGCCTTGCAGATCCAGACCATCAAGCCAGGTCAGGCACATTGAAGTGGTAGGATGCGTACCCGTACCAAAAGCCAGGCCAGGATCGAGCATCACGTTTACCGCCTCCGGGTCCGGCACGTCGCGCCAGCTTGGGCAGATCCACAGACGCTGACCAAAACGCATCGGATGGAAGTTGACCATCCACTCACGTTCCCAGTCTTTATCTTCGATCTGTTCAATTTTGTGGGCGAAGCCGCTGCCCAGCAGAGGACAGGCTTCTAAGCCAATCACTACCAGATCCATATCGGTTTCAGCATCAAATAAGCCGATCGCATCGGTATCGCCCCACAGCAGCGTTTCGCCGGGTAAGGGCTCGAACACCGGGTTGTCATGCGTGTCCTGAAACGTGACCGAGACAGCCCCGTTCTCGATCAGCGCATCGCCCAGCTCTTCAGCCTGAGCGCCGGTGGTATTAATTTTCATCTGTATCCAGGGCATGGCAATTCTCTTTATTCAAACAGGGGTGGAAGCCTGCGCTGACGGGGCAGCGGCATGGCCAAAACGGTTTCCAACGACGAAGGCAATCAGACTCAGGATCAGTGAGGGCACGATCGGGTGGAATCCCCATGGCTGCAGCGAAAAACTGGCCAGCAGCGTATAGCAACCCGCACCCATAATCATGCTACTGAGCGCGCCAGTGGCATTGGCTTTTTCCCAGTATAACCCGAGTACCAGCGGCCAGAGGAAGACCGCTTCAAGCCCACCAAAGGCCAGCAGATTGAGCCAGATGATCATTTCAGGTGGATTCCACGCGGCCAGCAGCAGCAGCAGGCCAAGCAACAGCGTGATCACGCCTGACATCTTCTTCAGCAGCGGCTCATTGTCCATCTGCTGTGGATAGAGGCGCAAATAGAGATCTTTGACGATCGTCGCCGATGATTGCAGCAGTTGCGCGTTGATGGTCGACATGATCGCCGCCATCGGTGCCGCCAGGAAGATCCCGGCAGCGACGGGCGGCAGAACGTGGATCATCAGCGTTGGGATCACCTGGTCCGGGATTGCCAGGTCAGGCATCACCGCCCGTCCAAGCGCGCCCGCCAGATGCATGCCAAACATCAGAATCGTGACCACGATGGTGCCAATAATGATCCCGCGGTGGACCGCCTTGCTGTCTTTATAGGAGATGCAGCGCACCGCGGTATGCGGCAGGCCGATCACGCCGAAACAGACCAGCACCGAAAACGACGCCAGGAAGGTCGGGCTGAGAATATGGTCAACGCCACTGGCGGACACCAGCTGGGGATCAATATGCTGAAGCTTATCGACGGCACTGTGCATCCCGCCAGCGGCATGGATCACCGCAAACAGCAGCAGGAAGGTGCCTGCCAGCATCACCACACCTTGCATGGCATCATTCAGCACGCTGGCCCTGAAGCCGCCAAAAGCGGTGTACAGCGCGATGGTGCCACCAAAAATCAGCAATCCGCTATCGTAGGGAATGCCTGCGGCGGTTTCCAATAGCCGCGCACCACCGACAAATTGCACGGTCATGGCACCAATAAAGGCGATCAGCAGGCTGAGGCTGGCGAACCACACCAGTAACGGACTGCAATAACGGGCATAAAGCATATCGTTGAGGGTAACCGCGTTGTAACGTCGGGCGAGGATAGCGAATTTTTTCCCCAATACGCCCAGCGAAAGCCAGACGGCGGGGACCTGTACCATCGACAGCAGTACCCAACCCAGCCCATATTTATAGGCCGCACCGGGTCCGCCAATAAACGAACTGGCACTGATGTATGTCGTCGCCATGGTCATGGCCAGCACAAAGCCGCCCATCGATCGGCTACCGAGGAAATATTCAGTCAGAAAGCTGCCTTCACGGCGCTTACGCATGGCATACACAGAGAGGCCGGCGACCAGCAGCAGATAGGCAATAAGCGGCAGGATGATTTGAAGTTTCACTTTTCATCTTCCAGAGGAATGTCACGAAATACCAGCCTGACCATCAGCCAGCACAGCAGGATAAATAGCGCAGGAACCAGCAGACAGGCCATTTCAAACCAGTGTGGTAGCCCGGTAATGCCTTGTTTATCATCCGGTAGCCAGGCCATCAGCGACCAGGCAATAAGATAGGCGACAGCCAGCCAGAATGACCAGCGAGCCTCGCGATGAGCCTGAACGAAGCGCTTGTCCATCTCTCTCCTCACCTTAAAAATGCAAAGAAAAAGGCCGGTCAGACCGGCCTTTTTTTCAAAACATCAGGCTAATCAGGTTTCCTGAAGGCCGAGTTTTTTCTCCAGATAGTGGATATTGGTTCCACCGTGCTGGAAGTTTTCGTCAGACATGATCTTCATCTGCAGCTCAACGTTCACTTTGATGCCGTCGATGATCAGCTCAGCCAACGCGTTTTTCATGCGGGCGATTGCCACATCACGGGTTTCACCGTAAGTGATCAGTTTACCGATCATGGAGTCATAGTACGGTGGCACAGTGTAGCCAGCGTAGATATGCGATTCCCAACGCACGCCAAAACCACCTGGTGCATGGAAGCGGGTGATCTTGCCTGGGCTTGGCAGGAAGGTGTTCGGATCTTCGGCGTTGATACGGCATTCTACCGCATGGCCACGGATCACCACGTCTTCCTGTTTGATCGACAAAGGCTGACCGGCAGCAATACGCAGCTGCTCTTTGATCAGGTCAACACCGGTGATCATCTCGGTAACCGGGTGTTCTACCTGGATACGGGTGTTCATCTCGATGAAGTAGAACTCGCCGTTTTCGTACAGGAACTCGAAAGTCCCTGCGCCACGGTAACCGATTTCGATACAGGCTTTAGAGCAACGATCGCCGATAAAGCGACGCATCTCTTCAGTGATACCGGGTGCTGGAGCCTCTTCCACCACTTTCTGGTGGCGGCGCTGCATGGAGCAGTCACGTTCAGCCAGATAAACGGCGTGGCCCTGACCGTCCGCCAACACCTGAATTTCGATGTGGCGTGGGTTTTCCAGGTATTTTTCCATATAGACCATATCGTTGTTGAAAGCCGCTTTGGCTTCAGCACGGGTCATATTAATGGACTGTTCCAGATCTTTTTCATGACGCACAACGCGCATACCACGACCACCACCGCCGCCAGAAGCTTTGATGATTACCGGGTAGCCGATTTGCTTACCGAAGGCACGGTTCTTATCCATGTCTTCAGTCAGCGGGCCGTCAGAGCCAGGTACGCAAGGTACGCCAGCTTTCTTCATCGCATTGATTGCAGAAACTTTGTCACCCATCAGGCGAATGGTTTCAGCTTTCGGGCCGATAAAGATGAAGCCTGAACGCTCAACCTGCTCAGCAAAGTCCGCATTCTCGGACAGGAAGCCGTAGCCGGGATGGATTGCCACCGCACCGGTGATCTCTGCAGCAGAGATCAGGGCAGGGATGTTCAGGTAGCTTTTTACGGACTGTGCAGGACCAATACAGACGGTCTCATCTGCCAGCAGTACGTGTTTCAAATCGCGGTCCGCGGTTGAATGCACGGCAACAGTCTTAATGCCCAGCTCTTTACAGGCACGCAGAATGCGCAGCGCGATTTCACCACGGTTAGCTATTACAATTTTATCCAGCATGGTTCGCCTCGTTATTCGATGACTACCAGCGGCTCGTCAAATTCAACGGGTTGGCCGCTTTCAACCAGGATCGCTTTTACTACGCCGGATTTATCGGCTTCGATCTGGTTCATCATTTTCATCGCTTCAACGATGCACAGAGTGTCGCCAGCGTTAACTTTCTGACCCACTTCCACAAACGCTTTAGCGTCCGGGCTTGGGGTACGGTAGAAAGTGCCCACCATTGGTGAACGTACGATGTGGCCACTGATCTCGGCTGCAGCCGGGGCTTCCATCGCTGGTGCAGTTGCAGGTGCGACGGCGTTAGCCAGCGCAGGCTGCTGCTGCATCATCGGTGCAGCATAGTGCTGCATCATTGGGTAGCCCGTATTGGCCGGTGCGCGACTGATGCGAACAGACTCTTCACCTTCAGAAATTTCGAGTTCAGAAATGCCTGATTCTTCAACCAGTTCGATCAGTTTTTTAATCTTACGAATATCCATGAGTGTGGTTCCGTACTCTGTTTAATTAGATTGTGACAGGCGTTTAACCGCCGTCTGCAAAGCCCAGGAATAACCGTCGACACCAAGTCCACAGATTACGCCGGCAGCAATATCAGAAAGATATGAATGATGACGGAAAGGCTCGCGAGCATGCACATTCGACAGGTGCACTTCAATGAATGGGATGCTGACTGCCAGCAGGGCATCCCGAAGCGCTACGCTGGTATGGGTGAATGCCGCCGGGTTAATGACGATATAATCGACATTGCCTTTCGCCTCATGAATGCGGTCAATTAACGCGTGTTCCGCATTGGACTGGAGATGGCTCATCTTCACGTTGAGCGCATCAGCTTGCGTGGTAAGGTCACTTACAATCTCTGCCAGGGTCGTTTTACCGTACTTCTCAGGCTCACGTGTGCCGAGAAGGTTAAGATTGGGACCGTTTAAAAGCAGTATGTGAAACTTATCCGTCATCTTGCTGCTATCTCCTGCGATAATTGAGGCATCGCACAAAATACAACGCGAAACGCCATTTGTCACCATTCCAGATGAAATTAGGTCGGTTCGCAAGTTTGAAGTCGGGCATTATAACGATTTCGTGGCAATTCGCAGCTAAATACTGGTCGTATCAGCGAAGATTATCAACCACCTGGCAAAAACGGCAGGTGGTTTAATGCCAGATATGCGGAGTGGCACACAGTCTTGAGCGGGTTTTTAACGAAACCACTGGCGGAATTTTTTGTAGCGCCATGCCAGCAAGATCGCTGCAATTAGCGCATAAATCCACGGTTGTGGACTGAAAGTCTTCACCGACCATAAGTAATGGATGGGTGCGAGGATCAGCACCAGATAAACACCGTTATGCAGGGTTTGCCAGCGTCTGCCCAGCTTGCGCTGCGCTTTCTGAAACGACGTCAGGGCCAGAGATAAGAGGATTAACCAGCTGATAATGCCCAGCGTCAGGTAAGGTCGGGAGATCAGTTCGGAGCCCAGCAGGCCGAGATTGCTGATGCCCAGCTCCAGTACCGAATAGCTTACCAGGTGTAGCGTCGCCCAGGCAAAACACCACAGGCCCAGCAGGCGGCGCACACGGATCAACAGCGGTTGCTTACCGTAGCGTGCCAGTGGAGTAATGAGCAGCGAGCCCAGCAGGAACTTTAACGCCATTCTGCCGGTAAAATGTTGTATGTCTTTCGCCGGATCGGCGCTGAACCAGCCCTGGTCGATGGAGAGAAGCAACCAGAGTAAAGGAAGAAAACCCGCAAGGTGCAGGATCACTTTTAAGCCGGTAATTTGCCTGGCGGTAATACGCATCACTAGAAATTCTCCCGCAGATCCAACCCACGGTATAAAGAAGCAACCTGATCCGCATAGCCGTTAAACAGCAAAGTAGGCTGGCGTTTGACATCGAGAATGCCACCTGAACCGATAAAACGCTCTGTCGCCTGCGACCAGCGAGGGTGATCCACATGCGGGTTCACATTGCCGTAAAAACCATACTCGTTAGAGGCGAGCTGATTCCAGGTGGTTGGCGGCATATCTTTGACCAGGGTGATTTTGACAATCGATTTGATGCCTTTAAAACCGTATTTCCACGGCACGGTCAGCCGAACAGGTGCACCATTTTGCGGGGGCAGCGCTTTACCGTATACGCCGGTGGTCAGCATCGTCAGAGGATGCATCGCCTCATCAAGGCGCAATCCTTCAACATAGGGATAGTCGATACCGCCGCCAATAAAACGATCCTTCTGGCCCGGCATCTCATCCGGTGCATAGATGGTCTGGAACGCCACATAACGCGCGTTGCTGGTGGGTTCGGCTGCTTTCAGCAGTTTGCCCAATTCAAAACCGATCCAGGGCACGACCATCGACCAGGCTTCAACACAACGCATCCGGTAAATACGCTGTTCAAGCGGGAAGCGTTTGAAAATATCGTCCATGGATAGCGTCAGTGGTTTCGCGACTTCACCGCCGATTTCAATTTTCCAGTCGTCGGTTTTCAGCGTTCCGGCGTTAGCCGCAGGATCGGCCTTATCGAGGCCAAACTCGTAATAGTTGTTGTAGCCGGTGACTTTATCTTCCGGCGTCAGGGCTAAATTGGCCTGATACTGAGCGGGTTTGCTGAAGTCCAGGGGTTTTCCAGAAGGCGCTTTAGGGCGGTCGTTACCTTTAAACCAGGATAAGACGTCGGCGTGAGCCGCAGAGGGCAGCGATAACGCCGCCGCGCTAATACCCAGCGTTTTCAGCAACTCGCGGCGACGGGCGTTAAAAATGCTCTCGGGGGTAACATCGCGTTCGGTAAGTTTATCAAAGGGCTTCATCAGGCGGCCTCCACAGGCTCGTTCTTCTCTTCCTGTTAGCATGACCAAAGAGTCGGCTTTGCGCGAATAAAGGACGAAAAATGTGAAATTTCCTGGAATGAGAATCACCCGAAAATGAACGGTGAAACGTCAGGCAAACGCGGAGACACGTATACTCGCAGGGCGGGTCATTAATCTGACATCCGCCAGGTCAACGCCCGCCAGGATATGGTACTTTCAGTGGCGGTCTGATTTTGGGCAGCGGAGAGTCATACATTTATTCGGCACGGGTTCAGGGCGCGAAACGCGTTACTTTATCCGCAGTGATGGGCACAGGGATGCGATTAACCACCAAACTTTCGACGATGATCACCTTACTGAGCGCACTGGCGATGTTACTGATGCTGGTGGGCTGCATTATGAGTTTTTTTTACCTCAGCACGCAGAGAAGTGAACACCGGCTTGAACTGATGGCTGGCGATGTGGATACCGCGCTGCAAAGTGAGTCACCCGAACAGGTTGCTCAGTGGCTAAGCAAAGTGATGGGGCCACTGCAAATTGTTCGCACCGAGCTGATGCAAGGTGATCAAACCCGGTTAACCCTCGTGCATCATCAGGATCCGGTACTGGATGATGAACAAAACCAGTATCGCGACACAATCCTTCCGCTGCCAAAACATCCCGGTTACCGCCTCCATGTTCAGTGGGTCGATTCAACCGAAACCTGGCTGAAATCGTTTATCGGCGCCTTCATTCTTAGCGTGGTCATTGCGATAGTGGCGATCATGACCACGCTGCTGATCGTGACGCATCGCTGGCTTAACCGGCAGCTTCAGGGCATGGAGCGGCTTGAGGTCAGAGCCGGCAAGGTGATTAAAGGAGAGAGAGGCACGGTAAGGGCGGGGACGGTAAATGAGTGGCCACCCAAGGCCAGCAGCGCCATCGATTTACTGCTGGCAGACCTGCAGGAAGCGGGCGAGCAGCGCACGCGCATTGATACCTTAATCCGGGCGTTTGCCGCGCAGGACGCGACCACCGGGCTGAACAATCGCCTGTTCTTTGATAACCAACTGGCGACCATGCTGGAGGACACCGAAACCGGTGGCACGCACGGCATGGTAATGATGATCCGCCTGCCGGACTTTGACACGCTGCGGGATAACTGGGGACATAACCAGACCAAAGACTATCTGTTTGCGCTGGTTAACCTGTTATCGACCTTTGTGATGCGTTATCCCGGCGCCTTGCTGGCGCGCTATTTCCGCAGTGATTTTGCCGTTCTCCTTCCTCACCGCAGCCTGAAAGATGCCGACAGCATTGCTTCCCAGCTCATCCATGCCGTGGATGCGCTGCCGCCGACGCGAATGTTGGATCGCGAGGATATAATCCACATCGGTATCAGCGCCTGGCACAGCGGGCAGGAAACGCAGCAGGTAATGGAAAACGTTGAACTGGCTACCCGACATGCCGCTTTACTGGGTGGAAACAACTGGTCGGTGGGTGAAGCGCCGCAGCAAGAGTTCACCCGCGGCAGCGTTAAATGGCGCACGCTGCTGGAAAATACCCTGCACCGTGGCGGCCCAAGACTGTATCTGAAACCCGCAGTGACCCTTGATGGGACCGTTCATCATCGGGAAATGATGCCGCGTATCTATGATGGAGAGAAGGAGCTGCTCTCAGCCGAGTATCTGCCTTTCGTTCAGCAGTTAGGCATGGCCGAAGGATACGACCGTCAGTTAGTCACCCGCATCCTGTCGCTGTTGCCGATTTGGCCAGAGGAAACCTTCGCCATTCCGCTGACGGTTGATGCCCTTATGCAGCGTCCTTTTCAGATTTGGCTCAGGGATATGCTGCTGCAATGCACTAAATTGCAAAGAAACCACATTTTATTTGAACTTGCAGAAGCAGATGTGTGTCAACACATCAGCCGTTTGGGTTCCGCGTTTCGATTGTTAAAGGGTTTTGGCTGTCGAATTGCGATTAATCAGGCGGGCCTGACGGTGGTCAGTACGGCTTATATCAGGCAGTTTGAGGTGGAGCTGATTAAGCTGCATCCTGCCCTGGTAAGAAACATCGAGCGTCGTACAGAGAATCAGCTGTTTGTCAGGAGTCTTCTGGAGAGCTGTACCAGGACTTCTACCCAGGTTTTCGCGGCGGGTGTCCGCACCAGAGGCGAGTGGCAAATCCTTGCGGAGCTAGGTGTGGCGGGTGGTCAGGGCGATTTCATCGCGCCGTCGCAGCCGCTAAACACCGGCGTAAAAAAATATTCGCAAAGATATCAAGTTTAATCTGCCGTTGTGCTGGATTTCACGTAGAATACCCGCGCGGCTGTGGTGCCGGCATGGGGGATCTGGTCAGCCAGTGACCCAAAGAATGTTAAATTTTATGTACGTTATGTCCGTCTGTCAGCCCTGAATTCTGAGCGCATTAGCCTGACATCAGGCTTGTGGTTCGCAACGCGACTTCAGGGTGTGGCCCTTGCGTGAGATAGCGTGATTTTTCACCGAAGTAGACTATTTTTGCGCCTTGTCGCTGCTTCGTGTGGTTGGTAAAGTAAGCGGATTTTATTTTCCGCCCCCAGCTTGCAGGATTATCCTTTAGTATGTTTAAAAAATTCCGTGGCATGTTTTCCAACGACTTGTCCATCGACTTGGGTACAGCCAATACCCTGATCTACGTGAAAGGGCAGGGTATCGTTCTGAACGAACCCTCCGTCGTTGCCATCCGTCAGGATCGTGCCGGTTCCCCTAAAAGCGTTGCGGCAGTCGGTCATGATGCAAAACAGATGCTGGGTCGTACCCCCGGCAATATCGCTGCTATTCGGCCAATGAAAGACGGCGTCATCGCCGATTTCTTTGTTACCGAAAAAATGCTGCAACACTTTATCAAACAGGTTCACAGCAACAGCTTCATGCGCCCAAGTCCGCGCGTGCTGGTGTGTGTGCCTGTCGGCGCGACGCAGGTTGAGCGTCGCGCAATCCGTGAATCCGCGCAGGGCGCAGGAGCACGTGAAGTGTTCCTGATTGAAGAGCCTATGGCTGCGGCAATCGGTGCCGGCCTGCCGGTGTCTGAAGCAACCGGTTCAATGGTTGTGGATATCGGTGGCGGTACAACAGAAGTGGCGGTTATCTCGCTGAACGGCGTGGTGTACTCTTCTTCCGTCCGTATCGGTGGCGATCGCTTTGATGAAGCGATCATTAATTATGTGCGCCGTAACTACGGTTCACTGATTGGTGAAGCGACCGCTGAACGTATCAAGCATGAAATCGGCTCTGCTTATCCGGGCGATGAAGTGCGTGAAATTGAAGTCCGTGGTCGTAACCTGGCAGAAGGTGTGCCGCGTGGCTTCACGCTGAACTCCAACGAAATCCTGGAAGCGCTTCAGGAGCCGCTGACCGGTATCGTTAGCGCGGTGATGGTTGCACTGGAACAGTGTCCGCCTGAACTGGCATCCGACATCTCTGAACGCGGTATGGTTCTGACCGGTGGTGGCGCATTGCTGCGTAACCTCGATCGTCTGCTGATGGAAGAAACCGGTATTCCGGTCGTGGTGGCAGAAGATCCGCTGACCTGCGTTGCTCGCGGTGGCGGTAAAGCGTTGGAAATGATCGACATGCACGGCGGCGATTTGTTCAGCGAAGAATAATTTGCTTTAAGGAGTGTAGGTACGCTCTGTCCTGCACTCCTTTTTTAAGATGTCGAGGAATACGCCGAGTTTATGAAGCCGATCTTCAGCAGGGGACCTTCCCTGCAGTTACGCTTATTTTTAGCGGTTATTGTGGCTATAGGCGTGATTGTCGCCGACAGTCGTATGGGCGCTTTCAGCCAGATACGCACCTATATGGATACGGCGGTCAGCCCATTCTATTTTCTGGCCAACGGGCCACGTCAAATTCTGGACAGTGTTTCTGAAACACTGGCCTCTCGCCAGCAGCTCGAACTGGAAAACAAAGGCTTACAGCGCGAACTGATGCTCAAGAACAGCGAATTGCTGATGCTGGGTCAGTTTAAGCAGGAAAATGCCCGTCTCCGCGAACTGTTGGGTTCCCCTCTGCGTCAGGACGAGCACAAGATGGTCACCCAGGTGATCTCCACCGGTACCGATCCCTACACCGACCAGGTGGTGATTGATAAAGGCAGCGTGAACGGCGTTTACGAAGGCCAGCCGGTGATCAGTGATAAAGGTGTGGTCGGGCAGGTGGTTGCCGTGGGCAAAATCACCAGCCGGGTGATGCTGATCTGTGACTCGTCCCATGCCTTGCCTATTCAGGTACTGCGTAACGATATACGGGTGATCGCGGCGGGCAACGGCTGTACTGAAGACTTGCAGCTGGAACACCTGCCAGGTAACACCGACATTCGCGTTGGCGATGTGTTGGTGACCTCCGGACTGGGCGGCCGTTTCCCTGAGGGCTATCCTGTTGGTGTGGTCTCTTCCGTCAAGCTTGATACCCAGCGCGCTTACACCGTGATCCAGGCCCGACCTACCGCAGGTTTACAGCGTCTGCGCTATCTGTTGCTGCTTTGGGGCGCCGATCGTAATGGCACGATGCCAATGGCACCGAATGAAGTGCACCGGGTGGCCAATGAGCGACTGATGCAGATGATGCCGCAGGTTCTGCCTGCCGCGAATGAACTGATGGGACCGCCCGCACCGGGGCAACCTGCGGGGTCCGTTCCCGCTGCTTCCGGTCAAACCGCTGTTCCTGCCGCGCCTTCTTCTGCGGGTCGTCAGGCCGCGCCTGCTGCCCGCGGAGGCCAGCCTTGAGCAGTTATCGCAGCCATGGGCGTTGGGTTATCTGGCTGTCGTTCCTGGTCGCACTGGTATTACAAATTATGCCGTGGCCTGAACAGTTCTTTATGTTCAGGCCGTCATGGCTTCTTCTGATCCTGATTTACTGGGTGTTGGCTCTGCCTCATCGTGTGAATGTCGGCACGGGCTTTGTGATGGGTTCTATAATGGATCTTATCTCTGGCTCGACGCTAGGCGTTCGTGCTCTGGCTTTCAGCATCGTGGCTTATTTGGTGGCGTTCAAATTCCAACTGTTCCGTAACCTCGCGCTCTGGCAGCAGGCGCTGATGGTCATGGTGCTGTCGCTGGCAATGGATGTCATTGTATTTTGGGCTGAATTTTTAGTGATAAACGTCTCATTCCGACCGGAAATTTTCTGGAGTAGCGTAGTAGACGGTATCCTCTGGCCCTGGCTGTTCTTGTTGATGAGAAAAATACGCCGCCAGTTTGCCGTACAATAAGGACGATTATGGTATCCCTTTATCTGGCCTCTGGTTCTCCCCGTCGTCGCGAGCTGCTCACGCAGCTTGGCCTGCGCTTTGAACGCCTTTCTACTCAAGTTGAAGAACTGAAACGCCCGGACGAGCAGGCTGAAGCCTACGTTCGCCGTCTCGCCTGTGAAAAAGCTCAGGCCGGTGTTGCCGTGGCAGAACGGGATCTGCCGGTGCTTGGCGCAGACACCATTGTGGTGCTGAACGGTGAGGTGCTGGAAAAACCTGAAGATCAGGCTGACGCCGCCAAAATACTGACTAAACTGTCTGGTCAGACGCATCAGGTACTGACCGCCGTTGCGCTGGCAGATAACGCGAGCATCCTGGACTGTCTGGTGGTCACCGACGTCACTTTTCGTACCTTAACCGCTGAGGATATTGCCGCCTACATTGCCAGCGGTGAACCGATGGATAAAGCCGGAGCCTATGGCATTCAGGGGTTGGGAGGCAATTTTGTTCGCAAAATTAATGGAAGCTATCACGCAGTGGTCGGGTTGCCGTTGGTTGAAACCGCTGAGTTACTCAGCCATTTTCAGTCACTGCGTGAGGTAAGGGAACAACATGACCGCTGAACTGCTGGTAAATATCACCCCTTCGGAAACGCGTGTAGCCTATATTGATGGCGGCATCCTGCAGGAAATCCATATCGAGCGCGAAGCGCGCCGTGGGATTGTGGGCAATATTTATAAAGGGCGCGTCAGCCGTGTTTTGCCCGGCATGCAGGCCGCTTTTGTCGATATCGGTCTGGAAAAGGCCGCCTTCCTGCACGCCTCGGATATCATGCCGCATACGGAATGCGTCGCCGGAGATGAACAGAAAAACTTCTCAGTGCGCGATATCTCCGAGCTGGTCCGACAGGGGCAGGACCTGGTGGTTCAGGTGGTGAAAGATCCCCTGGGCACCAAGGGCGCACGCCTGACCACAGACATCACTCTGCCATCACGCTATCTGGTGTTTATGCCTGGCGCCTCACACGTGGGAGTGTCTCAGCGTATTGAAAGTGAAGCCGAGCGCGACCGTCTTAAAAAGGTGGTGTCTGCTTACTGTGACGAACTGGGCGGTTACATCATCCGTACGGCGGCTGAAGGTGTGGGTGAGGTTGAGCTGGCGTCTGACGCGGCATTTCTGAAACGCCTGTGGACCAAGGTGATTGAGCGCAGAAAACGCAACCAGACGCGCTGCCGCCTGTATGGCGAAGTGGCCTTATCCCAGCGCATCCTGCGTGATTTTGCCGGTGCAGCGCTCGACCGGATCCGCATTGACTCACGTCTGACCTACGAGCACCTGGTGGAGTTTACCGGCGAATATATCCCGGAGATGACCGCCAAACTGGAACTGTATACCGGCAAGCAACCGATCTTCGATCTGTTTGACGTTGAGAATGAGATCCAACGTTCGCTGGATCGCAAAGTGGAGCTGAAGTCCGGTGGCTATCTGATCATCGATCAAACCGAAGCGATGACCACCATTGACATCAATACCGGCGCGTTCGTCGGCCATCGCAATCTTGATGAGACCATCTTCAATACCAACATTGAAGCGACGCATGCCATTGCCCGGCAGTTACGTCTGCGTAATCTCGGCGGCATTATCATCATCGACTTTATCGATATGACCAATGAAGATCACCGACGCCGCGTGCTGCATTCCCTTGAGCAGGGTCTGAGTAAAGACCGGGTAAAAAGCGGTATCCATGGCTTCTCCCAGCTTGGGCTGGTGGAGATGACGCGTAAGCGCACCCGGGAAAGTATTGAACATGTGCTTTGCCAGGATTGCCCGGTCTGTAAGGGACGCGGCACGCTGAAAACGGTTGAGACGGTCTGTTATGAGATCATGCGTGAAATTGTTCGCGTACATCATGCTTATGACTCGGACCGCTTCCTGGTATACGTTTCACCTGCGGTGGGTGAAGCGCTGAAATCCGAAGAATCACACGCGCTGGCCGAAGTAGAAATCTTCGTTGGCAAGCAGGTCAAAGTCCAGGTTGAACCGCTCTATACCCAGGAGCAGTTTGACGTGATCATGATGTGACCAGCACAAGGAGAAGTGTGTGAGGCGATTACCAGGGATCCTGCTACTGACTGGCGCAACCATCGTGGTGATTGTTGCGCTGATGGTCAGTGGGCTGCGTCTGGTGATGCCGCATCTGAACAGCTGGCGCGAACCGCTGCTGGAAAAAATTTCGTCTGTGGCCGGCATGCCGGTGGAAGCCAGTGCGCTGAACGGCACCTGGGAAAACTTCGGCCCGGTGCTGGAAATCCGCGATCTGCACGTCAGCCTGAAAGAAGGTGATGACTTAAAAGCCCAACGCATCACGCTGGCGCTGGATATCTGGCAGTCAATGCTGCACCTGCGCTGGCAGTTCCGTAATCTGACCTTCTACCAACTAAATCTGGCCACCAGTCAGCCGTTAACCTCAGGCAACGGTGAGAAACTGCAGCTGGAGCCGGGTAAGTTCAGCGATCTGTTCCTTCGTCAGTTCGATCACTTCGATCTTCGCGACAGTCACATCAGCTTTGTCACCCTTTCCGGTCAGCGTGCGCGACTGGATGTTCCTCAGCTCACCTGGCTAAACGAAAAAAACCGTCACCGTGCGGAAGGCGTGGTCAGCCTGTCCAGTTTTAACGGTCAGCATGGTGAAATTCAGGTGCGGCTGGATCTGAGCGACAGTAACGGCTATCTGGATACCGGCCGGGTGTGGATGCAGGCGGATGATGTCGACGTGAAACCCTGGCTAGGCCAGTGGATGCGCGATAATACCAGCCTGGACAGTGCACGATTCAGTCTGGCGGCGTGGATGAGCCTGAAAGAGGGTGAAATCTATGATGGCGATATTCAGCTGAAAAAAGGCGGCGCGAGCTGGAAGGGCGACCAACAGCAGCATCATCTGACCGTCGATAACGTTACCGCGCACATTGCCCGCTTCAACAGCGGCTGGAGCATTGAGGTTCCTCAGACCAATCTGGTGACCGACGGCCACCCGTGGCCCAAAGGCCAGCTGTCGGGAATGTGGCAGCCTGAGAATGGCGTATTGCCAGGCCCGGATCACAATGAAGAAGTACGCGTGCGCGCCACGCAGCTGGATCTGGAACGGCTGGATCCGCTGATCCCTCTGTTTGCCAAACTGACCCCAACACTGCTGCAAAACTGGCGTGCGTTGCAACCTAAAGGCCGCATTGAAGCGCTGGCGGTGGATATTCCTGTCCAACAACCTGAACAGAGCCGTTTCCAGGCCAAATGGCGGGATCTCAGCTGGCAACACTGGGAACTGCTGCCCGGTATGGCGCATTTCAGTGGATCGGTGAGCGGTGCGGTGGCGAACGGGCAGGTCGATTTCAACGTCAACAACGCCACCTTACCTTACGGTTCGATGTTCCGGGCACCGCTTGAAATAGAACATGCCACAGGGGCGTTGAGCTGGCAGTACGCCAACGACCACTTCACCCTTGCAGGCCATCAGTTAGATGTGAAGGCGCGTTCCCTGTGGGCGAAAGGCGACTTCACCTACGCCCAGCCGAAGGACAAAGCGCCCCGACTGGATATTCTGGCCGGCATCAATGTGACCGATGCCGGCGATGCCTGGCGTTACTTCCCTGAACCGCTGATGGGCAAATCGCTGGTGGACTACCTCAGCGGCGCCATTAAGGGCGGGCAGGTGCAGAATGCCTCACTGATTTTCGCCGGCAACCCCCAACTGTTCCCGTTCAAGCATAATGACGGGCAGTTTGAAGTCTGGGTGCCGCTGAAACAATCAACCTTCCAGTTCCAGCCAGGCTGGCCGGATCTGCAAAATCTGGATATCAACCTCGACTTCGTGAATGACGGCCTGTTTATGAAAGCCGAACACACCAAACTGGGGCAGGTTGATGGCAGAAATATCTCGGCGGTAATCCCGGATTATCTGAAAGAGAAGCTGATCATTGATGCTGACATCAACGGTGCCGGCAAAGCGATTGGCGATTACTTTAATCAGACGCCATTGAAACCGTCACTGGGTGCCGCGCTTGATGAGCTGCAGATTGGCGGCGATGTGAGTGGTCGCTTACATTTGGATATTCCGCTCGATGGCGAGCTGGTCCGGGCCACCGGCGATGTGAATCTGAAGGACAACACGCTGTACATCAAGCCGCTTGATAGCACCATCAAGCAGCTGACTGGCCACTTTACCTACGATAATGGCGATCTGAAGAGTGACCCGATGACGGCCAACTGGTTCGGGCAGCCGATGGACGTCAGCTTCAACACCCTTGAGGGCGACAAGAACTACCAGATTGGTGTTGATCTTAAAGGGGATTGGCAGCCAGGCAAGATGGATGTGGTTCCTGCGCAGATCCGTGACAAGCTCACCGGCGATGCCAGCTGGAAGAGCAACGTGCTGATCAATCTGCCGCACGCTGGCAGCGCAAATTATCAGGTTGTGCTGGACGGTGACCTGAAAAATGTGAGTAGTCACTTACCTCCACCGCTGGATAAAGAGCGGAATGTGGCGATGCCGGTTAAAGTCAGCGCCAAGGGTGACCTCAAAAGTTTCAACCTCAGCGGTTCAGTCGGCAGTGACCGCCACTTCAACAGTCAGTGGCTATTGGGCAAGCAGCTGAAGATCGATCGTGGAATCTGGGAGAACGACAGCAAAGGTCTGCCAGCCCTTCCGGAGGCGGACGGGATGGTCCTGAATCTGCCTCCGCTGGATGGCGAAGCCTGGCTGGCGCTGTTCAACAGCCAAAGCACGGGCAAAACGGCAGGTGGATCGTCTTCGCAGCAGGCCACTAAAAGCCGGGCGTTTATCCCGGGGAATATCACCCTACGCACGCCAGCGCTGACGCTGGGTGGCCAGCTGTGGCACGATCTTGAAGCCACGCTGAGTGAGACCGTATCGGGAGACACGCAGATTCAGGCTAAGGGTAAAGAGATTAACGGCACGTTGAAGATGAACCAACGCTCACCCTGGGCTGCTCATCTCAACTACCTTTATTACAATCCGGAATGGGCCTCCGCCGAAGGCAGTTCTCCTCTGCCGGGCGACAGCAGCAAGATTGATTTCAGCAGCTGGCCAGCGCTGGCACTGACCTGCGATGAATGCTGGCTCCGCGGGCAGAAATTTGGCCGGATGGCGGCAGATGTCAGCCACTCCAGCGACACGCTGACCCTGAAAAATGGCCTGATTGATACCGGAAGCTCGCGGCTGAAAGTCGAGGGCGAGTGGGTTAATCGTCCTGGCGCCCAGCGTACGGCTTTAAAAGGCGTGCTGAGTGGCAAGAAAATCAATGATGCCACCAACTGGTTTGGGGTGAATACGCCATTGCGGAATTCGCCGTTCAGTATCGATTACGATCTTCACTGGCAGTCCGCTCCGTGGCAGCCGTCAGAAGCGACCTTAAGTGGCGTGCTGAAGTCGCATTTCGGTGCCGGTGAAATTGCCGATGTGAATACCGGCAGAGCCGGACAGCTACTGCGGCTGGTCAGCTTCGACGCGCTGCTGCGTAAAATGCGGCTGGATTTCAGCGATACCTTCAGTCAGGGCTTCTATTACGACTCGATCAGCGGAACGGCCTGGATTGAAAAGGGCGTGATGCACACCGACAATTTGCTGGTGGACGGGTTGGAAGCTGACATTGCGATGAAGGGCAAAATGGACCTGGTGAAACGCCAGATCGATATGGAAGCGGTGGTGGCACCGGAGATCTCCGCGACCGTCGGTGTGGCTGCAGCGTTTGCGGTCAATCCGATTGTCGGTGCGGCGGTGTTTGCCGCCAGCAAAGTGCTCGGTCCGCTGTGGAACAAAATTTCGGTGCTTCGCTACCATATTTCCGGCTCGATAGATAAGCCGCAGATTGACGAAGTGCTGCGTAAGCCCGTTGAAAAGAGCGCGAAGTGAATTTGACGTGACCTGCGAATTGCCTCAGGCTATAGATATGCGATGCCAGCGGTTACTGGCTCATCCAAACAGAGCGAGAATTCATGAGTCTGAATCTGGTAAGTGAGCAGTTACTAACTGCTAACAACATTAATCAACAGGATCTCTTTTCCCTTCTCGGTCAGCTGTCTGAACGTAAACTGGATTATGCCGACCTCTATTTCCAGTCCAGCTTTCACGAGTCCTGGGTGCTGGAAGACCGCATCATTAAAGACGGTTCATGGAATATCGATCAGGGTGTCGGCGTCCGTGCCGTCAGCGGCGAAAAGACCGGTTTTGCCTATGCAGACCAGATTACGCTGAATGCCCTGACGCAGAGCGCTACCGCTGCGCGCAGCATTGTCCGTGAGCAGGGGAACGGAAAATCCCATACGCTTGGCGCGGTGATGCATCGTTCGTTGTACCCAACGGTGGATCCGCTGCAGAGCCTGACCCGTGAAGAAAAAATTGCGTTATTGCACCGCGTCGATAGCGCCGCCCGTGCTGCGGACAAACGTGTTCAGGAAGTCAGCGCCAGTCTGAGCGGCGTGTATGAAATGATTCTGGTGGCCGCCACTGACGGCACGCTGGCCACCGATATTCGCCCGCTGGTTCGCCTTTCTGTCAGCGTGCAGGTAGAGGAGAACGGCAAGCGTGAGCGTGGTTCAAGCGGCGGCGGCGGGCGCTTCGGCTATGAATTCTTCCTGGCTGATGAGTCTGGCGAAATGCGTGCTGAAGCCTGGGCGCGTGAAGCGGTGCGAATGGCGCTGGTTAATCTGAATGCGGTTGCTGCCCCGGCAGGCACCATTCCGGTGGTACTGGGTGCCGGCTGGCCGGGCGTGCTGTTGCATGAAGCGGTCGGTCATGGTCTGGAAGGCGACTTTAACCGCCGTGGAACCTCGGTCTTTAGTGGCCAGATGGGCCAGTTGGTGGCTTCTGAGCTCTGTACCGTGGTCGACGATGGCACCATCGAAGGTCTGCGTGGATCGCTGGCTGTCGATGATGAAGGCGTACCGGGTCAGTACAACGTGCTGATTGAAAACGGCATTCTGAAAGGTTACATGCAGGATAAGCTCAATGCGCGCCTGATGGGGGTTAACCCAACGGGCAACGGCCGCCGTGAGTCCTATGCTCATCTGCCAATGCCGCGTATGACCAATACCTATATGCTGGCCGGTAAATCCACGCCGCAGGACATCATCGAAAGCGTGGAGTACGGCCTGTATGCGCCGAACTTCGGCGGCGGTCAGGTTGATATCACCTCAGGTAAGTTTGTGTTCTCTACCTCAGAAGCGTATCTGATTGAGAACGGCAAGGTCACCAAACCGGTAAAAGGCGCGACCTTGATTGGCTCGGGCATCGAAGCGATGCAGCAAATCTCGATGGTCGGAAACGACCTGGCGCTGGATAAAGGCGTGGGCGTTTGCGGTAAAGAAGGCCAGAGTCTGCCGGTCGGTGTGGGTCAGCCCACGCTGAAGCTTGATAAGCTGACGGTTGGGGGCACCGCGTAATCCGTTTAGCCACCTGGCTGAAAAGCGACACCCAAGGGACGAGAAATCGTCCCTTTTGCTTTTCTGGCCTCTACTCCTGTCGCGATTCCTGATAAACGTCCGCCACCTTATCGAAATACTCGGTGAGATAGTTAATACACACCTGCACCTTCAACGGCAGCTTGTCCTTCTGCGTATAAACCGCATAAACCGGCCGTGGTGCGGATTGATAATGGGCAAACAGGATCTCCACCTGTCCGGCGTTAATCTCATCGATCACCCACATTAACGGCACATGGGCGATGCCGGTTCCTGAAACCAACCAGCGGATCAGGGTTTGTGAGTCATTGGTGGCAAAACGCCCCTGAAGAGAAAGGCGGATAGAGACGCCTTCAGGCGAGGTCAGCTCGAAATCGTTATCCGGGCGGACGCTGTACTCCAGCCAAGAAAAGTTACCTAAATCTGACGGTTTCTCCGGTGTGCCATGTTGGGTCAGATAGCTTTTTGCGGCGCAAACCACCATCGGCATTGACCCCAACCGCCGTGAAAACAGACTCGAGTCCTGCAGCGCGCCGACGCGGATCACTAAATCCAGCCCGTCAGCGATAAGATCGGGAGCCGGGCTGCCGGTGACCAGATTTACGGTCAGGCCGGGATATTCCCGCAGCATCTCTGCCGTCATGTTGGCCAGCACGTTTTGCGCCATGGTGGAAGAACTGCCAATGCGCAAGGTTCCCACTGGGGTATTGTTAAACGCGTACAGCTGTTCATGAACCTGCTGCGCTTCAGACATCATTCGGCGACAGCCCTGAAAGTAAATCTTCCCGGCTTCGGTCAGTCCCAGGCTGCGGGTACTGCGATTCAACAATTTGACCTGGAGTTCATCTTCCAGTTTGGCTACAGTCTGGCTGACGGCCGAGACGCTCATTTGCATCCGGTTAGCCGCCGCGGTAAAGGATCCCAGTTCTACCACCCGTGCAAAAACGGACATGCCCTTAAGTCTTTCCATTGTTAACCCTGGCTTAAAAGTGATTTAGATCACATTAGGTAGAAAACACATAGTCAGGCGCGTTATTATAGCGGCGCCGGGTTACCTTTCCGTAACTCTACTCACCACAATGCTGGCTCCTGAATACGCTATTATTCATTGAGCGCCGGTTATGATTATCTGACAGCTTGTCTGTTACTCTATCATCATCAACCTGTAAAGCAGCAGCCCCCCTGAACCGGGAGGTGGCTTGAGTCTGCCAGAAGGCGTGTGCCCGGTAAGGTACTGACAAGGATAAAAGATGAGTATGCTTCCGGTTATTGTGATATTTGGGCTCTCTTTTCCGCCCATTTTCTTCGAAATTATTGTGTCATTGATGCTGTTCTGGCTGGTGCGTCGTTTGCTGACACCCACCGGGATCTATGACCTGGTCTGGCATCCTGCACTGTTTAATACAGCACTCTACTGCTGCCTGTTCTACCTGGTTTCCCGATTGTTTGTCTGAGGTCATAGTGAAAGCGCTAACTACAAAAATTGCCCGATACGCCATAACCCTGATTCTGGTCGTCATCGCCGTTATCCTGATTTTCCGCGCATGGGTGTTCTACACAGAATCCCCGTGGACACGTGATGCTAAATTTACTGCGGATGTCGTGGCGATTGCCCCGGACGTGAGCGGCCTGATAACGGATGTTAAGGTACGCGATAACCAGCTGGTGAAGAAAGACCAGGTGCTGTTCGTGGTCGATCAGCCGCGCTATCAACAGGCACTGGATGAAGCTGAAGCCGATGTGGCTTACTACCAGGCGCTGGTGAACGAGAAACGTCGTGAAGCGGCCCGCCGCAATCAGTTAGGTGTTTCTGCCATGTCCCGTGAGGCCATCGAGCAATCCAATAACGATTACCAGACCTCCGAGCACCAGCTGGCGAAATCCATCGCGACGCGCGATACCGCAAAACTGGATCTGACGCGTACCGTGGTGAAAGCGCCGGCCGATGGTTGGGTGACTAACCTGAACGTTTACCGCGGTGAATTCATTACCCGTGGCTCAACCGCCGTGGCGTTGGTGCAGCAGCATACTTTCTATGTGCTGGCCTATATGGAAGAAACCAAGCTGGAAGGCGTCCGTCCGGGTTACCGTGTCGAGATTACGCCGCTGGGCAGCAACCGCGTATTGCATGGTACGGTGGACAGCGTTGCGGCGGGTGTGACTAACAGCAGCAGCACCATCGACAGCAAAGGGATGGCGACCATTGACTCCAACCTGGAGTGGGTGCGTCTGGCGCAGCGTGTGCCGGTGCGTATTCACCTGGACGAGCAGCAGGGCAATCTTTATCCATCCGGCACCACGGCGACGGTAGTGGTAACCGGCGCAGCCGATCGCAAGCCGGAACAGATGTCACCGATGTCGAAGTTGATGCATCGCCTGCGTGAGTTCGGCTAAGCAGGAGAGCATTATGCAGTGGCACCGTTTGCGGTTCCCGATCAAGCTGACTTTTGCCATTGTGCTGTCTTTGCTAATCGGTTTTCACTTCAATCTTGAGACGCCTCGCTGGGCGGTAATGACCGCCTGCATCGTGGCAGGCGGAACGGCGTTTGCTGCCGGTGGCGATCCGTTCTCCGGCGCGCTTCGCCACCGCGGCATGTTGCGTATCATCGGCACCTTCCTGGGGTGTATTGCGGCACTGACCATCATGATCGCCACCATCAGGGCACCGGCGTTAATGATGCTGCTTTGCTGCATGTGGGCCGGACTCTGCGTCTGGCTCTCTTCCCTGATCAAAATTGAAAACTCCTATGCGCTGGGCCTGGCGGGTTACACCGCGCTCATCATTGTGGTCAGTGTGGATGCGAACGGTTCAGTGCTGCTGGCTCCGCAGTTTGCGGTGGAACGCTGTAGCGAAATCATCATCGGGATTGTCTGCGCCATCCTCGCCGATATGCTGTTTTCGCCGCGCTCGGTGAAGCAGGACATTGACCGGGAAATTGATGCCCTGCTGGTGGATCAGTACAAGCTGATGCAGCTTTGTGTCGCGCACGGCGACAAGGAAGAAGTCGACAGACTGTGGACCAACCTGGTTCGCCGCACCACGGCGCTGAACGGCATGCGGGGCAACCTGATGATGGAGTCCAGCCGCTGGCAGAAAATCGATGAGCGCATGCGTGCGCTGAATACCCTTTCGCTGGCGCTGATTACCCAGGCCGCCGAAACCTATCTGATCCAGGACAGCCGAAAAGAGTATGTCCCGCCGCAGTTCCATATCTTTTTTGATAAATCAGTAGAAAACATCGGTGACATCCACAAGCGGATGAAGATCATGCGACGGGTTATCACCACCAGTGGCAGCAAAAACACGCCGGTTACGTTGCAGAACTGGGTGGTCGCCGCCACGCGCTACCTGTTGTTGTTAAAAGGCATCCATACCAATAGCAGCATCAGCCGTATCGAGCGGGAAGTGCTGAAGGATGAGCCGGTGGTGAAGATGCGTTCGGCCGAATCCCGCCATGCGATGATCAACGGTATCAGGACGTTTGTGGCCACCGCAGTAGGCTCTCTTTTCTGGCTGTGGACCGGCTGGGCTTCCGGAAGCGGCGCGATGGTCATGCTGGCGGTGATCACCGCGCTGGCGATGCGTATGCCGAATCCCCTGATGATGGCGAAGGATTTCCTCTACGGCATGATCGTGGCGATCCCACTCGGATCGCTCTATTACATGGTGATCATGCCGTCAACCCAGCAAAGTATGCTGCTGTTGTGCATCTCGCTGGGTGTGATGGCATTTATCGGTGGAATACTGATCCAGCGGCGGCAGATTGGTACTTTGGGTGGCCTGGTCGGCACCATCAACATTATTACCCTGGATAACCCGATGACCTTTAACGTCACCGCGTTTCTGGATAACGCGTTGGGGCAGGCTATCGGCTGCTTCCTTGCGCTGCTGGTGATCCTGTTGATCCGGGACACGTCGAAAGCCCGCACCGGCCGCATTTTGCTGAATCGCTTTATGTATGCCGCGGTGGCCGCCATGAGTACCAATCAGGCTCGCCGTCGTGAGAATCATCTTCCGGCGCTGTATCACCAGCTCTTTATGTTGCTGAACATTTTCCCTGGTGATATCGATAAATTCCGCATTGCCCTGACGTTGATCATCGGGCACCAGCGTTTGCGGGATGCAGATATCCCGGTTAATGAGGATTTATCGGCTTACCATAAACAGCTGCGGCATACCGCCGATCAGGTCATTGCCGCAAGAACCGATGCAAAACGTCATCGTTATTTCGAGCAGCTGCTGGCCGAGCTGGACACTTATCAGGGCAAGCTGGTGCATTATGACGCGCCGCTGAACGTAACCGAGCCGGTCAAAAGGCTGGCGAATACGCTGAAAAAGTACCAGAACACCCTCATCCAAATCTGACTTTACGCTGATACCGTTCGGTATCAGCGCTTTCCCATTCACGTTTCTCTCCGACGGGTTCATACAGGGATAAAGTGTGCCATCTATACTTATTCCATCAGGATGGCAAACCCCTCAGGAGAACACGATGAGCACCTCATTACTTCAGGATCACGAACTGTTCCAGACCGGCTATTTTTGTGATGGCAAATGGCTGCGTACCGCTGCCACCTTCGATGTACTGAATCCGGCAACGGGTGAAGTGGTAGCCCAGGTCGCCAAAGCCGGTAAAAGCGAAACAGAGCAGGCGATCGCGGCTGCAGAGAAGGCTTTCCCCGCCTGGCGTGCTAAAACGGCCAAAGAGCGCAGCGAAATCCTCAACCGCTGGTATCAGCTGATGATCGACAACAAAGCCTGGCTCGGGAAGTTAATGACCGCCGAACAGGGCAAACCGCTGAAGGAAGCTGAAGGCGAAGTGGAGTATGCCGCCAGCTTCATTCAATGGTTTGCTGAACAGGCCAAGCGCGCTAATGGCGAGATCATTCCTCCTGCCAAAGCCGGCTCGCGGATCCTGGCCACGCGGGAACCGATTGGTGTGGTGGCCGCGATCACGCCGTGGAATTTCCCCATGGCAATGTTGACCCGCAAACTTGGTCCTGCACTGGCCGCAGGCTGTACCGGCATTATCAAACCCGCCAACAACACCCCACTTTCAGCCTTTGCGCTGCTGGCACTGGCGAAGAAAGCCGGTGTACCCGATGGAGTTCTCAATGCTGTCGCGGGCGACACCCATGCAATCAGCGATGCCATTATGGCCAGCAAGGCGGTTCGGAAGATCTCGTTTACCGGCTCGACCGCCGTCGGCAAGCTGTTGATGCGGAATGCCGCAGAGACGATGAAAAAGGTCTCGATGGAACTGGGCGGTAACGCACCCTATATCGTGTTTGACGATGCCGATATTGATGCCGCGGTGAAAGGCGCCATCGTCAATAAATTCCGTAACGCTGGCCAGGTTTGCGTCAGCGTGAACCGCTTCTATATCCACAACCGCGTTTATGACCGCTTCGTCAGCCAGCTGGCTGATGAGGTGAAAAAACTGAAGGTCGGTAATGGCATGGAAGAAGGGGTGATCGTCGGGCCGCTAATAGAGGCTTCTGCGCTGGAGAAAGTGGAAGAACACGTCAAGGATGCGGTCGCCCACGGAGGCAAGATTGTTACTGGCGGTGCCCGCCATGTTCTGGGTGGCAATTTCTGGCAGCCCACGGTGATAGCCGAAGCCAATGAGAAGATGAAGCTGGCAAAAGAAGAGACCTTCGGCCCCGTCGCAGCCTGCTTCCGCTTTGATGAGGAAGACGAGGTTATTCGTCGGGCAAATGATACCGAGTTCGGGCTGGCTGCGTATTTCTATACGCAAAACCTTCAGCGTGTGTTCCGCGTGTCGGCGGCACTGGAGAGTGGCATGGTCGGCATAAACGAGTGTGCTGTCTCGACGGAACTGGCACCTTTCGGCGGCGTAAAAGAATCAGGCCTTGGACGTGAAGGTTCGGTGCTGGGACTGGAAGAGTTTTTAGAAGTGAAAGCCCTGCATATTGGGGGACTGTAACTCACCGGGCGGCAGTATGCCGCCCAACCGTGGGCCTCGTGGAGCGGCTAGCATGAGAACAGAGATTTTTGATTTTGATGAAATTGTCGATCAGGCACACTTCTACCGCCAGTTCAGCGAACGGTTTGCGCTGGCCGATCTGAATGTGAAGGATTTGGACAGCTTATGGGACGCGGTGACGCTGTTGCCATTACCCCTGGAAATTGAATTTGTACATTTGGGGAGCGGACAGAAGCGGCGTTATGGCGCGTTAATCCTGCTGTTTGATGAAGCAGAAGAGGAGCTAGAAGGGCAGCTCCGATTTAACGTTCGCTAGTCAGCAGAAACAAAAAGGGCCCCGACAAGCGGGGCCAAAGGGTTCGTCATACTGACGAGGAATGTCTTACAGTAGCAGTGACAAGCCAGCGAGAGGGATTCGCGCGTTCGACAACACGCAGGTGCTGGCACCTTCTAATTTTTTGTACTTATCAGAATTTATTTATACAGCTCTGCGGTGGCGTGGTAGTTGCCATCGTTACGCGCTTCGATCACACGATAAGAGCTGGCACCTTGCTGATCCGCTTTCTGAGAAAGCTCATGACGGATATCGGTTGGCGCGCCATCAACACCACTGACACTAATGGTGCCCATTGACTGCAGGTTCTGCTCGCTTGCCTGCTGGTCAGTTATCAGGTGAGCGGCGCTGGCGCCGAAAGAAAGAACTGAGGCCAGGCCGAGTACTGCGATTGCTAATTTGGTTTTCATGTTAGATGCTCCAGATAGGGTTGAGCGGTAACCGAAAGGGCTAAAAAGCGTTTATTATTCTTGGGGATACCGTTTTTTTTAGTCGTTAATACCGTATTGCCGGGTAATCTTTGCTTATTTGTACAGCTCTGCAGTCGCGTGGTAGTTACCGTTGTTGTACGCCTCGATAACACGGTAAGCACTTGCGCCCTGAGCGTCAGCTTTCGCATTCAGCTGCTGGCGGATGTCCATCGGTGAACCGGCAACGCCGCTTACGGAGATGGTGCCAACTGATTGCAGATTTTGCGCCTGATCCGCGTTAACAGATTCAGCTGCAAAAGCACCAAAAGAGAGAGCAGAAAGAACGGTTACAGCCGCAACAGTAGTTTTAATGTTCATGATTATTTCCTCGTAGTATGTTTTTATCTTTTTGTTTAGTGTGATTGTCATCACGAAAACAAGTATAGATCTAATAACGTAAAAAATTAATAGCGTGCTAATAATGTTTTGTTGGGATACTTTAACCGAAAACTGCATTTTAATAACCAGACGTTATAAAAAACGCTTATAAGTTGCCCTATCCATGTTAAATACATGTAAAAACACAGGGATATGTGACTTTAGCCATTCGTGCGCTTATTTGTGGTGGATCACACCATGAGACGAGAGTATCTGGTTTTTCTGCCTGACATGTCGCCCGCGAGGCAGTGCATCATGCTGAATAGTGAGGCGTGGAAGGTCAGAAAAGCAAAAGCCGGCAGGCGCCGGCTCTAAGAAAAGATGATGATACGGGGTGGTTAGCCTTAGGTTAAAAATCAGGCGTTAATTGCTGCTGCTTATAACTCTTGCTCGAAGAGGATCAGGATCGCTTCGAACAGCTGCTTTACCGTAAAGGCGCGGGCAGGGGTAATAAAGATGGTGTCATCGCCAGCAATGGTGCCAAGGATCCCTTCAGCTTTGCCGAGGGAATCCAGCAGGCGAGCGATAAGCTGCGCGGCACCTGGACTGGTATGGATTACCACCAACGCATCGTTGTAGTCGATATCCAGCACGAGGTTTTTAAGCGGGCTGGTGGTGGTCGGCACGCCCAGTTCCGCAGGCAGGCAATAGACCATTTCCATCTTGGCGTTGCGTGTGCGCACGGCACCAAACTTGGTCAACATGCGGGAGACTTTAGACTGATTGATATTGTCGAAGCCATCTTCCTGTAAAGCGGCGACGATCTCGCCCTGCGAGCTGAACTTCTCTTCCTTCAATAAAGCCTTAAAGGCTTTAATCAGGTCTTCCTGTTTTGATGGGTTACGCATAGGCTTCCGCTTAAGAGTCAGAAATAAAGGGGATTCCCTGATGGGACTGGCGGTGATTATGCAATTAAATGAATGGTTATGCAATAAGGCAGGGTGTTTTATGCGGGGGAGCGGTGAAGGGGTGACAGTATGCCAAACTTTTGATGGAAAAAAAATGCCCGCTCAGACAAGGATGTAGCGCAAAAAGTAAACGATTTGTTATTAAATTGATGTTGTTCTGCTTAGCGCTAAGGGTGTAATGTAAGGCCGAATCGTGCTGTTTGTCGCTGGCTACGAGCGGCCTTGCACCCTATGCGGTTAATCATTTGCTTCAGCGGTTTTGGGCGTGAGTGCTCAGATCGACATGAAAGCAATCGCAAAGCGCTAAAGGCTGGACTATGTTCATAACCAGATGGACTCACAGCACTTTACGCTCACTATAATAAGGAGTTCAGGATGAAAGTTGCAGTTCTCGGCGCAGCTGGCGGTATTGGCCAGGCTCTCGCACTTCTGCTAAAAACCCAGCTTCCGGCGGGTTCCGACCTCTCTCTGTACGACATCGCTCCCGTTACGCCTGGCGTAGCTGTTGATTTGAGCCATATCCCTACCGCAGTCAATATCAAAGGTTTCTGTGGCGAAGACGCAACGCCGGCGCTGAAAGGCGCTGACGTGGTCCTGATCTCCGCTGGCGTGGCGCGTAAGCCAGGCATGGATCGCTCCGATCTGTTCAATGTTAACGCCGGTATTGTTCGTAATCTGATTGAACAGGTTGCCAGCACCTGCCCTAAGGCGTTGATAGGTATCATCACTAACCCGGTTAACACCACGGTCGCGATTGCTGCGGAAGTGCTGAAAAAAGCCGGCGTTTACGATAAAAACAAACTGTTTGGCGTTACCACGCTGGATATCATCCGTTCCAACACCTTCGTCGCTGAGCTGAAAGGCAAAAATCCTGCCGAGCTGAACATCCCGGTAGTGGGTGGACACTCAGGCGTGACTATCTTGCCTCTGCTCTCCCAGATCCCAGGCGTCAGCTTCTCTGAACAGGAAGTGGCCGATCTGACGAAACGTATCCAGAACGCGGGTACCGAAGTGGTTGAGGCGAAAGCAGGTGGCGGATCCGCGACGCTGTCGATGGGCCAGGCTGCGGCCAAATTCGGTCTGTCGCTGGTACGCGCTCTGAACGGTGAAAGCAACGTTGTGGAATGTGCTTACGTTGAGGGAGATGGCGCGCATGCTCGCTTCTTCTCACAACCGCTGCTGCTGGGTAAAAACGGCATCGTTGAGCGCAAGCCAATCGGCACGCTGAGCGCTTTTGAGCAGAAGTCGTTGGACGGCATGTTGGATACGCTGAAGAAAGACATTACGTTGGGCGAAGAATTCGTTAAATAAGCCTGCTACAGGGCCAGCGCTGTCTGGCCCTGCATTCCATCACTTCCCGCTTAATTCCCCGGATATTCCAGCACGGTAATCGGCAGCGTCATTTTTTGATCGTTGCGAATGATATCCACGTCAATGACGGTTCCCGGTCGAATCTCCGCAACCTGATCCATTGTTTCCACCGCCGAAATAGCCGGTTTATGGTTCACGTTGGTGATCACATCATTGATTTGCAGACCCGCTTTGGCTGCCGGGCCTCCCTGAGAAACATTGGTCACCACAATGCCCTGAATATGATCCAGGCTGCTGTTTTGTCCGTGCATTTGCGGCACTTCACGGCCACTGATGCCGATGAACCCACGGATTACGCGACCATCGCGGATAAGCTTATCCATGATTTTCGCAGCCAGTGCCGTAGGGATGGCAAAGCCAATGCCTTCCGGCGTTTCACCGTCGTTACTCTTATCAAACGACAGCGTATTGATTCCCATCAGTTCACCGAGAGAGTTAATCAAGGCGCCGCCCGAGTTCCCTTTGTTGATGGAAGCATCTGTCTGTAAGAAGTTCTGGTAGCGGGAAGGGCTCAGACCAACGCGGCCAGTGGCGCTGATAATCCCCTGGGTCACCGTCTGCCCAATATTGTACGGGTTGCCGATAGCCATCACTAAATCGCCGATATGGGCAATGCGCGTGGGATTGATTGGGATAACGGGCAGGCTGGACGCGGTGATCTTCAACACCGCTAGGTCGGTCAGGCTGTCCGAACCTACTAACATTGCCTCAAAGATGCGGCCATCTTGCAGCGCAACGATAATCTGCTCGGCATCGTTGATCACGTGTTTATTGGTGAGGATATAGCCACGCCCATCCATGATCACGCCAGATCCCAGCGTGCGGATTTCGAGGTTGTCAGCAGAGGCATTGGCACTGCGATTGTAGACATTCACTACCGCCGGGGCAGCCCGACGCACGGCAGAGTTGTAGCTGACAGGCGTTTCATTAGCGCTGTCATCTTTGTGCGAGAAAAAGTCACTGCCGATCCGCAATGCTGGCATGCCGGCCAGCAGCAAACCCGCAACTACAAGGCCAAGAAGCACTGAACGCAATAGTTTAGGAAACATGGCTTTAAATGGTGAGTGAATGAACGTTTGGCAGGATAGCATGAGTTAAGCGGACACGCAGGTGTCCGCTTCATGATTTAACGTAAAAGCAGATAGATACTCGCATCACCACGGATCACGTTCAACGCCAGCAGCGGTGGCTTGGCTTCCAGCAGCTTGCGCAGCTCGGCCAGATTAGCCACCTTGGTGCGGTTGAGGCCAATAATTACATCGCCTTTTTTCAGGCCATATTGCTCAGCGGGTGAGGCTTTAGTCACGTCATCCACTACCACGCCTTTGGTTCCGTCTTTCGCGGCGCCATCGATGAAGGTAGCACCTTGCAGAGCCGGAGTGGTCTGATCGGCCGTGGTCGAGGTTTGCGTACTGGCATCCAGTTTAACGGTAACGTTAACCGGCTTACCTTCACGGATCAGGCCGACCTTGACGTCTTTACCCGGTGCGGTAGTACCAATTTTCACCCGCAGGGCAGCGAAACTGTCGATCGGCTTGTCATCCAGACTGGTGATGATATCCCCGGCCTTGATGCCCGCTTTCGCCGCCGCAGAGCCTGGCAGCACTTCATTGACGAACGCGCCGCGCTGGGCATCCACATTGAAGGCTTTGGCCATATCCGCCGTCATCTCAGTGCCTTTAATACCCAACTGACCGCGGTTCACTTTGCCGAAATCAATCAGCTGCTGAGCCAGGTTCATCGCCATATTGCTTGGGATGGCAAAGCCAATGCCGATATTGCCCCCGGCGGAGGAGAGAATGGCGGTATTCAGGCCAATCAGTTCGCCATTCAGGTTCACTAGCGCGCCACCGGAGTTACCGCGGTTGATGGCGGCATCCGTCTGAATAAAGTTTTCCAGACCTTCAAGATTCAAGCCGCTGCGCCCCAGCGCAGAGACAATCCCTGAAGTGGCGGTCTGGCCAAGGCCAAATGGATTGCCAATGGCGACGGCAAAATCACCGACTTTAAGCTGATCGGAATCCGCCACTTTAATCTGCGTCAGGCCTTTTGCGCCGCTGATCTGGATCAGCGCGATGTCGGTTTGTTCATCGTGACCAATCAGTTTGGCATCAAATTCACGGCCATCACTCAGCTGGACACTGATTTTACTGGCGCCATTGACCACATGATTGTTGGTGAGCACATAGCCCTTATCGGCGTTGATCACCACGCCTGAAGCCAGACCTTCGAATGGCTGCGGCTGGGAATCACCGTCCTGGCCCTGACCAAAGAATTTTTTCAGCGGCTCAGGGATCTCCTGAGACTGCGCAGCCGTCTGGGTGCCTTCCACATGGACGCTAACGACCGCAGGAAGCACTTTTTCCAGCATTGGCGCCAGGCTTGGCAGCGGTTGCCCCTCAATTTGCGCGGGGAGCGTAGCCATCGCCTGGGGAGTAATGGTCAGATTCATGCCAATACTCAATGCCAATGCACTTAACAGTAAGGATTTGTTCTTCATCGCTAAGACGCTCTCGCTACAAAAGGTGGGGGGAACTCAGGTATTAACCTAAAACTCAGAGTGCAGATGTTGCTATGGCAAAAGAAAAAAAGGGCGCTGAGCGCCCTTCAATCATTCTGCTTATTTCTGTGCTGCACGGTCACCGCGAAGCAGGCCTGAAGCGCTGTCCGGGTAGTCACGTGGCATCTGAACCGGGACCTGATCGTTATCCGCTTCTGATTCAGTCAGCTGATAAGCAAACGGGTTTTTCTCACCCGGCAGGTTTGGCAGCAGGTCATTAGACCCTTTCGCCATATGCTGATACAGCTGGCGGTAATCGCGCGCCATGTTGTCCAGCAATTCAGCACTCTGTGCAAAGTGGCTGGTCAGCTCTTCACGATAGTCGGCCAGCTCTGCTTTCGTTTTTTCCAGTTCGTACTGCTGGCTCCGCTGTTCGCGAAGCTTTTTGTTGCCAAAACGCATGGCCGCCGCGCCGATGATTAATCCAACTACCAAGCCAATAAGCGCGTATTCCCAGGTCATAATAACTCCCGTGTTGTCTTCGTTGTTCCGTAAGGGCTACTGGCCAACGCCAGTTCACTACCTGCCACTATAACCGCTAATCTGATGGAAGTGGAATCCTGAGGCTGCATCGCTTAGTGTATAGCGGCCTTTTTTTCGACAATCAACCACCTGACGCACCGAATTTTTCAGGGAATGTGAATAAATTATGCAAACGATGTCTCCTCTGGCGCGATACCAGCAGGCGCTGGAAAAAGGCGAATTCCAGCCTGATGCAGTACAACTCGACGCCATGACGCGCCTTGACGGAATTTATCAGGCGCTGACTCGCGTTCAGCCGGTTTCTGCCCAGCCTGCGAAAGGACTTTTTGGCAAGTTGAACAAGCTGATGGGCAAAGGAAAAACCGAGGCGCCGGCGGCGGCCCGGGGCTTATATATGTGGGGCGGTGTCGGCCGTGGGAAAACCTGGCTGATGGATATGTTTTTTCAGGCAATTCCTGGAGAGCGTAAGCAGCGTCTGCACTTTCACCGCTTTATGTTACGCGTCCATCAGGAGCTGACTGAGCTTCAGGGACAAAGCGATCCGCTGCAAATTGTCGCCGATCGTTTCAAAAGCGAAACCGACCTGCTGTGCTTCGACGAATTCTTTGTGTCAGACATTACCGACGCGATGCTGTTGGGCACGCTGATGGAAGCGCTGTTCGCCAGAGGGATTACGCTGGTTGCGACCTCAAACATTCCGCCTGACGATCTCTATCGCAATGGCCTGCAGCGCGCGCGTTTTCTGCCTGCCATTGAAATGATTAAGCAGCATTGCGAAATCATGAACGTGGATGCCGGCATTGATTACCGCTTGCGCACGCTGACCTCAGCCCATCTGTGGATGACGCCCTTAAATGACGACACCAGCAAAGAGATGGAGCGGATGTTCGTGGCGCTGGCTGGTGTCGCGCGCAGCGACAAACCGGTGCTGGAGATTAATCACCGTTCTTTGCCGACCCAGGGCATGGCGGAAGGCGTGGTGGCGATGGACTTCAAAACGCTGTGCGGTGAAGGGCGCAGTCAACATGACTACATCGAGCTGTCGCGCCGTTTTCATAGCGTATTGCTGTATAACGTGCCGGTGATGATCTACAAAACGGAGGACCAGGCGCGACGTTTTCTGGCATTGGTGGATGAGTTCTACGAGCGGCATGTTAAGCTAGTGGTCTCCGCCGAAGCCTCGCTGTTTGAGATATACCAAGGCGCGCGGCTGAAGTTCGAATACCAACGCTGCGTCTCCCGCTTGCAGGAGATGCAAAGCGAAGAGTACCTCCGGCTGGCGCATTTGCCCTGAAGCAAGCCAGGGCGGGGCACCGGGGTGCAATTATTGTAAGAAAAGGGTCGCGCTTTGTGGTCGACTTCTCTATAATCTTGCGACCCCACGTTACAACAAAGGTTTTTTTCCCAAAACTCTTTGTGTTCCAGTAACTCTATCCGAAGGGGTGGGCTTGCTGGTCAAGATGGTCGTGTGAGCCTCAACCGTTTATTCAAGCGTTTGGGATTTCACCAACGTGTAACTTAATTTGGGTAAGCTTTTAAATGAAAACTTTTACAGCTAAGCCAGAATCGGTCCAACGTGACTGGTTTGTTGTTGACGCAACTGGCAAAACTTTAGGTCGTTTAGCGACCGAACTGGCTCGTCGCCTGCGCGGTAAGCATAAAGCGGAATATACTCCGCACGTTGATACCGGTGATTATATTATCGTTCTTAACGCTGAGAAAGTTGCCGTAACCGGTAACAAGCGTACCGATAAGATTTATTACCATCACACCGGCTTTGTCGGTGGTATCAAGCAAGCGACCTTCGAAGAGATGATTGCTCGCCGTCCTGAGCGTGTGATTGAAATCGCGGTTAAGGGCATGCTGCCAAAGGGCCCGCTGGGTCGTGCTATGTACCGTAAACTGAAAGTTTACGCGGGCAACGAGCACAACCATGCGGCACAGCAACCGCAAGTTCTTGACATTTAATCGGGATTACAGGCAATGGCTGAGAATCAAAACTACGGCACTGGTCGCCGCAAAAGCTCTTCCGCACGCGTCTTTATCAAGCCGGGTAGCGGTAACATCGTTATTAACCAGCGTTCTTTAGAACAGTACTTCGGTCGCGAAACTGCCCGCATGGTAGTTCGTCAGCCGCTGGAACTGTTGGACATGGTTGGTAAATTCGATTTGTACATCACTGTTAAAGGTGGTGGTATCTCTGGTCAGGCTGGTGCGATCCGTCACGGTATCACACGCGCTCTGATGGAGTTTGACGAATCACTGCGTGGCGAACTGCGTAAAGCAGGCTTCGTGACTCGTGATGCTCGTCAGGTAGAACGTAAGAAAGTCGGCCTGCGTAAAGCACGTCGTCGTCCTCAGTTCTCCAAGCGTTAATTTATTCTGCCTCGGCAGAGTCGATTATCGAAAAACCCGGTGCTTGCACCGGGTTTTTTCTTTTCCGCCATCGGCATAATGATGGAAATCGCGACGGGGTTTACCCTTTTCCCGTCAAATCCGCGTTCCCGCCCCCACAAGCTGTCTAAAATCTGGTAAACTGTGTGTCACTTTGCGCGCATTAGCAGAGCATTGATGCATGAAATCCTCAGTGGATGCTGGTTCGGCTTCACATCATGCTAATGGCACTCTATTAAGCAGGTTAGTCGCCACCTGGCGGGCTTGCGCAGTAATTTTCTGGATAAACTTGGAGGTTTACATGGCTGTCGCTGCCAACAAACGTTCGGTAATGACGCTGTTTTCTGGTCCTACTGACATTTTTAGCCACCAGGTTCGTATCGTGCTGGCGGAGAAGGGTGTTAGCGTAGAGATCGAGCAGGTAGAAATGGATAGCCTGCCCCAGGATCTGATTGACCTCAATCCGTACCGTACCGTTCCAACGCTGGTTGATCGTGAACTGACGTTGTACGAATCCCGTATCATCATGGAATACCTTGATGAGCGCTTCCCGCATCCACCATTGATGCCGGTTTACCCGGTCGCCCGTGGTGAAAGCCGTCTGATGATGCACCGCGTGGAGCAAGACTGGTACAGCCTGATGCGTAAGGTCGAGAGCGGCACGGCGCAGGAAGCAGAAGCCGCGCGCAAGCAGCTGCGTGAAGAGCTGCTGGCTATCGCCCCTCTGTTTGCCCGTACCCCGTTCTTTATGAGCGAAGAGTTCAGCCTGGTTGATTGCTACCTGGCACCGCTGCTGTGGCGTTTGCCGCAGATGGGCATTGAGCTGGTCGGCGCAGGTTCTAAAGAGCTGAAAGGCTATATGACGCGTGTCTTCGAGCGTGATTCCTTCCTGGCTTCCCTGACGGAAGCGGAACGTGAAATGCGCCTGCAAACACGGGGCTGATTACGATGGAAATGTCGCAACTTACCGCTCGTCGCCCGTACCTTCTGCGGGCGTTCTATGACTGGCTGCTGGACAACCAGCTAACCCCGCACCTGGTCGTGGATATCAATCTGCCAGGTGTGATGGTGCCTCTTGAGTATGCGCGTGATGGTCAGATCGTTCTGAACATCGCTCCGCGTGCGGTCGGCAACCTGGAACTGGGTAATGATGAGGTGACTTTCAACGCCCGCTTTGGCGGCGTGCCTCGTCAGGTTACGGTTCCTCTGGCGGCAGTGATGGCTATTTATGCACGTGAAAACGGTGCAGGTACGATGTTTGAGCCTGAGCCGGTTTACGAAGAAGCCGGGGAATATAACCCGGATTCAGAGCAGAACGACACGCCAGAAACGGTGATGTCTGTTATCGACGGCGATCGCCCGGATGACAGCGTGCAGAACGATGATGACAATCCGGACAACGACCCGCCACCGCGCGGTGGTCGACCGGCGTTACGCGTCGTGAAATAAAAAACGGGCCTTTCGGCCCGTTTTTTTATCGCTGAGATTAGTAAACATCTCGCAGGTAACGTTTTTCTTTTTTGAGCTGGTCAACATAGTCGGCCGCGCGCTCTACAGACATCCCACCGAACTGAGTAATCACCTCATACAAGGCTTTATCCACGTCCTTCGCCATGCGTGATGCATCACCACAGACGTAGAAGTAGGCGCCTTGTTCCAGCCAGGCAAACAGCTCTGCACCTTGCTCAAGCATGCGACTCTGTACGTAGATTTTCTTCGACTGGTCGCGGGAGAAGGCCAAATCCAGACGCGTCAGTAAGCCGCTTTCCTGCCAGCCCAGCAATTCGTCTTTATAGATAAAGTCGTGTTCCTGATGCTGGTCACCAAAGAACAGCCAGTTTTTGCCTTTCGCGCTGGCAGCCTGACGTTCCTGCAGGAAGGCGCGGAATGGCGCGATACCGGTCCCCGGACCAATCATAATCAATGGCGCATCGTTGTTCGCCGGCACGCGGAACGCTTTGTTCGGCGAAATAAAGATAGCCGGTTTTTCACCGCGACCGACACGCTCCGCCAGGTAAGCAGAGCATACGCCGCTACGTGGGCGGCCAGTGCTGTGGTAACGCAGCGTGGCGATAGTCAGGTGAACCTGATTTGGGTACGCCTTCGAACTTGAAGAGATGGAGTAAGCACGGTGCTGTAATGGGCGCAGCAGCGCAACGAACTCTGGAATGCTCAGCGAGCGGGTCAGCTCAAGTTGCAGCAGGTCCAGCGTGTCTTTGCCCCACAACCAGACGCCAAGCGCGTCCTTGTCGTCATGCTGCAGAACGTGGCGCAGTTCCTGGTTAGTGGTGTTCTGGCCAACCCATTCAATCAGCTTACGCGAAGGCTCAGAGATCTCAAACTGATAGGTCAGCAGGTCGCCCAGCGTTCTGTCGAAGCCTGAAACCGGCGTATCGTAATCCGAGTTCAGCTGAGTCAGCAGCAGTTTTACCAGCGAAGGGTCATTGACCGGGATCACGCCCAGCGCATCGCCGGCTTCGTACTTCAGCCCGCTGTCGGTCAAATCGAATTCGAAGTGACGGATATCTTTGCCTGATTCATCACCAGAAAGACGCTTATTGGTGATCAGTGCTGCGGCATAAGGATTCTGCTTGTTGCTGCCAGGGATCACCGGGGCTTCCGGTAAATTCTCCAGCGCGGTACCGCTACTGCCGGCACTGGCGGCAAACTGTGGCATAGAGGTAGAGATCCACTGATTAGAAGGCTCTTCGTAATCAATGTCGCAATCAATACGGTCGCTGACGCGTTTCGCGCCGAGCTGCTCAAGGCGCATATCGATGAATTTACCGGCCTGGCAGAAGCCATCATAGCCGGTATCACCGATAGCCAGTACGGCAAAGTGCATCTGCTCCAGACGCGGGGCGGTGCTGGCAGAAATGGCCTGCCAGAACAGCTGGGCGTTGTCAGGCATTTCGCCTTCGCCGTAGGTTGAGGTGATCACCAGCACGTGACGCATGGTCGCGAACACGTCGATATCCACTTCACCCAGGCCCTGCACCACAGGCACCAGACCCTGAGCACGGGCAGCTTTCGCTGCGCTCTGTGCCAGCGCTTCGGCATTACCGGTCTGCGAGCCAAACAGGATATGCAACTGCGTGGTTGCCGCAGAACTGGTACCGCTGGCAACCTGCTTGCTGTCTTCCAGTACCAGCAGGCGTGAGTGTAGCCCGGCGAGAAACCCCGCCAGCCAGTATTTCTGGTCGCCATTGAATGGCGCGTCTTCAGGAATGTAAGGAATTTTCATGGGTTATCTGTACTCAATCCCGTTTCGTCGTGTTCAGTAGATAGTCACATTCAGTCCGGTAAACCGTCAGGATAATTTCCCGACGGCTGCAGCGATTTCAGGCAGTGCGGCGCGAGCAAACAGCTCTTCGAAGTCAGGCAGTCCGCCCAGCACTTCTCTGTTACGCGCATCCTGATAAATGATCCAACCATAAGTCGCCAGGCTGTCCATCGAGCGGATGTTACGTTGCGTCAGGGCAGCCTTGTAGTCCGCCATACGTTTGGCTGCAATCAGGCAGGCCAGTTCATCATCACTGTAATTTTCAATCGCTGAACGTGCGTGACGCTGCAGCTTACTGATCAGTGCGAAGTCCTCTGTCATCAACAGGTTACGTACGGCTTTTTCTACCGCGGCATCTTCTACCGGCGTACCTTTCGGCAGGCGGGAGAGCGCCAGCTGCTGTGCAAAGCTGAGCACGGTATAGTTGTTCAGCAGCACAAACATATCTTGCGTGTCAGTTGCACCGTATTCAGGTACCACTCCATTGGCAATCGTTTTCTTGCTGCGCCAGGCCGCTTTGAACTTGGCAACCTGATGGCTTGCCAGCGCGGTTGAAAGCTCTTCCAGCAGATCCTTACGGGTCTTGGCCTTCAGGATCTCGGTGCTTTCCTGGTACAACAGCAGGGAGCGCGGCATCACAAAGACAAAGTGCTGGCACTCGGTTTCCCAGTGCTCAAGCAGCCAGGCCGCACGAGGTGAATGGGTCGCTTCCAGATGCCAGTTCAGCATTGTCAGCACCGCGTCCTTGTGCACGCGCGCCATTTCATTGTCGTCAGCGATGCAGCCAAACAGCACGGAGTCTCCGGCTGCTGAACCTGCCAGCGTGCCGTACGGGTCGTACTGGTAAGCAAAGCCACCGCTCATGCCGTTACCGAAACCGGTGCCGTAAGTGCCCAGGTTCAGGATCGCGCCATTGGTCATATATTCACAGCAGAAATCGCCAACGCCTTCAACCACGGCCGTTGCGCCGGAGTTACGGACTGCGAAGCGGTCACCCGCCTGGCCCTGGACAAACAGGCGTCCACCGGTAGCACCAAACAGCGCGAAGTTACCGATCAACACGTTGCCTTCAGCATCCTGCGAGCCGCCGCCAGGCGACATCACCACAATTTCACCACCGCACTGGCCTTTACCCACGCCATCGTTACAGGTGCCGTAATGCTTCAGCTGCATACCGTCGTTGCAGAATACGCCGAAGGACTGACCGGCCGATCCTGAGGTAGAGATATTGACGGTATTGGGTGCCAGATAACGGCGTCCGCGATCGTCCAGCAATGCTGCAGGGATTTTGCTCAGCTGAGCAGCATCCAGCGTGTGGTTCAACAGGCGCTCGATATCGATGGCCAGCTGTCCGCCAACGCTCTTGTTGCGGTTGTTCAGGGTGATACCATTGCCGAACTGAATATCGGTTTGGCCCTGGTCGACCAGCTCCAGTTTCAGCTGTTCGACCCAGCCGTTGTCCAGCTCGAAATCTTTTTCCAGATAGACCGGACGGGCGATTTTCAGTTCGGGTACCACGGTCAGCATCGCACGGAAGTCCAGCTTGCCGACTTCCAGTGGGTGATCCATCAGGTGCAGCAGGTCAGAGCGACCGCGCGCTTCACGCAGTGAACGCAGGCCAAGGCGGGCCAGAATCTCACGCACTTCATGCGCGACGTTCATAAAGTACTGCGCCAGCTGACGGGGATCGCCATCAAAGGCTTCGGCATTGGTGGTCAGGCCGGCCGGGCATTTCACGTTACAGTTTTTCGCCATCACGCATTTCAGCATCATCAGCGCGGTGGTGCCGAATTCGAAGCTGTCGCCACCCAACAGGGCAGATTTCACGACGTCGCTGCCCGTTTGCTGCGCGCCGGAGCAGCGAAGCAGAACTTTTTCACGCAGGCCGTTAGCGCACAGCGCCTGATGCACTTCGGCAATGCCGATTTCCGCCACGCGTCCGGTGTATTTCAGGCTGGTAACCGAAGCCGCACCGGTACCACCGGTGTTGCCCGCGACGTTGATAACGTCCGCACCGGCTTTTGCCACGCCGACGGCGATGGTGCCAATGCCTTCAGAGGAAACCAGTTTAACGATGACGCGCACGCGAGCTGCCTTGCAGTCGTGGATCAACTGCGCCAAATCCTCAATCGAGTAGGTGTCGTGGTGCGGAGGAGGGGAAACCAGCTCCACGCCAGGCGTACCGCCACGGGCCGCAGCAATTTCAACCGTGACTTTCGCCGCAGGCAGCTGACCGCCCTCGCCAGGTTTCGCGCCCTGACCGATTTTAATCTCCAGCTCTTCCAGCATCGGGTCCGCAAGGTACGCAGCCCACACGCCAAAGCGACCGGAAGCCAGCTGCTTAATGCGTGATGCACGGATAGTGCCGTGACGGGAATAGTGCTCGCCACCCTCACCACAGTTGCTCATGCCACCAACCATGTTGGTGCCGTGTGCCACCGCTTCGTGAGCCGGCGCAACCAGCGCACCGTGGCTCATCGCACCGGAAGCAAAGGTGCGGGTGATTTCGCTGGCAGGCTGAATTTCGTTCAGCGGCAGAGAAGGGGCCGAGGTGAAGATGCGTGACAGGTACTCAGCCGCTTTGCCGGTTGCGGCAAGCTGCAGGCCACCGGCCACAATCTCACTTTCGCCGATCTCATCGGTGAAACGGGTTTTCAGTGCGCTGAATAGTGCCGCAAGGCGCTCGTTCTCTGGCTTCAGACCAACGATGCTGTCGGTCAGGCGCAGCGTGAAGTGACCTTCACGGCCTTCGGTGGCTTCACATACCAGACCACGGGTCGCAAAACCATTGTTAGTTAACGAGTAGCGACCCAGTTTTCGGGCAAACTCTGCCTGGCTGTCGACGTGGGTCAGATCGGCCGGGAAGGTCAGAATGTCACGCAGCGCCGCCGGGCGACGTTTACGTTCCTGCAGCATCAGGCTGGAGAATTCGCGATAGTCCGGCGTGATGGTGAAGTTATCAATCACGTCATTTGGGATACGTTCAAAGCTGGTGTCCGCAAAAGCGCTGGGTTTGATATTGAAGGCATTATCCAGTTTCGCCAGCGTCAGCAAACGGATGAACTGATCTTCATCGCGTGGCTTGTCAGCAAAACGGATCGGCTGCTCTGTCATATCAATAAAGGTACGCACAGCAATGGTACCGTAGGAGTGACCGGCACCTTCCGCACGCTCTTTAAACAGACCCAACAGCGGCACTTCTGACTCACCCTGAATTTTCAGGGCGCTCTGGTGCCAGTCTACGGCCATCTGCGCGATTGTGGCAAAGCCAGCGCCGCCAACCGGGGTTTTAATGTTCGGGAAGTACTTTCTCAGTACCGGATCGTCGGTATTAAGGAAGTTCGGTTCGAAGAACTCACCGCAGCTGTAGCTTTCAACGGTACAAAGGCCGACTTTACCCATGGTTTTCATCAGGGCTTTTTCAGCAGCTTTGGCATAGCGTTTGAATGCTTTATTGCCTTCTTCGCCTTCGCCGTACTTCTCTTCTGCGCGCATTTGCACGCCGAGAGGGTAAACGGCCGACGCGCCGAAACCGAGGGTTGCCGCGATATGGTGCGAGGAGATGCTCTGGCCGCTTTCAACCACCAGAGAAACGTCCAGACGCAACCCTTCCTGAACCAGGCGCTGGTTAATGGCAGACACCATCAACAGCATCGGGATACCGGCACGGGTAGAAGAGATATGACGGTCAGTCAGAACCGCGATACCGCCTTGCTCACGGGCAAAGTCGACAACCTGCTGAGCAAGGTCATCAATGGCTTTTTCCAGGGCATTGGCATTGTCGATACGGTTCTGTGGCTCGGTGCCCACCACCGGGATGTAAAGCATATCGAAACGCGCATAAGGGGCGACATTCTGTTCACGCAGCTGCAGCATATCCAGATGCGTCAGGATCGGGGTCGGCACGATAATCTGACGGCCTTTGCTGCGGCCCAGATGCGGCTTAGCACCCAGCGCAACGCGCAAGGTCATGCCGTCAACTTCACGGATCGAGTCTAACGGTGGGTTAGTTACCTGAGCAAAGCGCTGAGAGAAGTAGTGCGCCATCCCGCCTTCATGATCGGACAGACCGTTGATCGCGTTGCCGTAACCCATGGCAGAAATTTTCTCTGCGCCGGTGTTCAGCATCGGGTCCATCATGAATTTGAAGCTTTCCTGGTTGTAATAGTAAGCCACAAACCGTTGATAAGTTTTCAGGTCACCACTGTAGCGCAGCGGTGAACCTTGTTCTTCAGCAGGAACCACAGGCAATTCTTCCAGCATGACACGGGCCTGTTCAACCAGTGCCGGGTAATCTTTTTCAGCCGCCAGTTTTTCCAGCGCTTCCAGCGTGGTGTAGCTGCGCTTTTCGCTGTGATCGTAATACAGCATGCCGCCCGCTTCGATACGGCCACGGCGTAATACGCTTTCCGGTGGGAAGGCGATCTGACCGGCTTCTGACATCGCACCGATATACTCGGCGGTTTCCACAGAGCGCAGTGGGCGCAGGCCCAGACGGTCCAGACGCGCGCCAATCACTTCACCGTTACCGAAGATCAGCGCGGCCGGGCCATCGTTTTTCTCTTCATATAAAGAGAAGTACTCCAGCATCGCACGGACTTCGGTCGACAGGGTGAGATCGTTTTCCCACGCCGGCGGCATCATCGACACCACGGCATTGATCAGGTCGAGGTTATCTTCCATCAGGCGGCTCTGGATACTCTGATCCAGACGCGAGCTGTCGGACTGTCCTTTCGGGCGAACAATTTTTTTGCCGCGAGCCAGCGCCAGCGCAGACTCAGCAATACGGTTTTTACGGTCGGTGTTCAGCTCGCCGTTGTGGGCCATCAGCCGGAAAGGCTGCGCCATGGTGGTGTGCGGATCGGTGTTGGTTGAGAAGCGGGTATGGAAGAACAACCCACGCACCTGATGATCCGGATCGGTCAGATCCTTGAAGTAAGGGATCACTTCATTGGAATTCAGACGGGCCTTCAGAACCTGCGTGCGCGAAGAAAGCGACAGCGGATAGAGCCCGCCAAACTGGCTTTCGGTAAAGGCGCGCGCTTCGATGTCCAGCAAGGCACGGTAGATACGTTTTTCGAATTCGTTTTGCGTGTCGACATCCTGCGGGGCAGTAAACACCCACTGGACGATCGGCAACTGGAAAGAGAGCGCAGCAGGACGCAGCACGCTACCATCGAGTGGCAGGTCGCGCTTCAGCAGAACAGGCAGGCCATAGGCTGCAAGCGTATCTTCAACCAGACGTTCCGCATTGGCACGCAGTTCAACGTCTTTAGGCACGAAGAAGTTGCCGACGCCAAAGCGACCCGCTTCAAGCTGTTGGCCGGTAATTTTGCGGAAGAAGTGCAAAGAGATGTCCACGTTGACGCCAGCACCGTCACCGACGCCTTCCGCCGACATACCCCCGCGATGAGGTACCGTGCACAAGGCGCTATGGGCCATCTGCAGGATCTCATGAGTTTGCTCGCCGTCCTTACGCGTCAGAAAACCTACGCCACAGCTATCGCTGTCTCTTGAAGGATCGTACAAGCCATAGGGAAAAGGTTTTGTGTTGGACATCGGAGGCCTCCTCAACTTCTTTGTGACATTACCTATAGTGTTTCAAGCACAGAGTGCATCTGAGGAGTCTCTCTCAGGCTCTGTCTCATTTTTCCTGACCGCTTAATGCGGACGCCGTTACCCCGAGCGTTACCTCTCCAGACTTTTTTCCTGACGTCCTTGAAGGGGGCTGCTCTCAAATTTCCGAATCTCTTAAAGGGAGATAACTTGCATCACGAGGGAGTCTTCTTGCTGCATAGATATGCCGAGACACTGGCCCGTCGGGAAAGCTTCCAGCGGATTTCCAACTTATCGGGAAAGCGTACTCAGGTCAAATAGCGTTCTTACTGAGGCTTTTACGACCTTATGACAGCTCAGGCTCTTGATGTGTAAGGATTTGTCGGCGTTTTTTCTACTAAACCCTGCAAGGCAAAGACCGCAATAAGTGTGAGCTGTCTCACTGTAGTGCAGGCGCCATATCTCTGCACCATGCTGGTGCTGGGGTTATTGGTAGGAGAATGTTCTGACAATTATACGCTATTTACTGAAAAATACTGTTTTTATCCCGTACGCTTATTTGAATTAAACAGCCACCCATCATTAGTAAAATTAATCATCACCGCAATGAGTAAGTTCTCACTTAATGTGAATTGTTATTCGATAGGGTAAAGGGTTAAGAGCGCAAAGATCGCCCTATCACTATGAATTAGCCAGTTCAGTGAGGAAAACCAGTAGAAGAACCGACCAGCGGATTATGCAGTTCAATAAAGCGTCCATCATCATGGCGACAGAAAGATGACAAAAGATTCGGGCGACGACAGGTTCATTTTAAGGCAGGTGGTTTTTATGCTGTGGATCCAGCAAAGACGCAGCTTGCAGGCAGATCAGCGATCGCTATTTTATGCCAAACGTGACGGTGAAAGTCCTCCTTAACAATTCGCCACAACCGCTCTCAACCAGGGCGAAGTAAGGCGATCGTGCCGGGCTTGTTTAACCGCGTGCCGTAGCAGAAATCCGTTAAGGGCCGTTTATTTCTTTGAATAAGTGAGTGCGTAAGCAGTCATTCAGCGCGGGTGCTGCACCAGGCTGGTGCGCTGATGCTTTGTACAGGTTACGTGGGTCTTTTAAGCTTTTACGGTATGATTGGGGCTATTGGCCCGGAAGGAATCTTTTATGAAACAAATTCGTCTCTTAGCACAATATTATGTCGACCTGATGGTCAAGCTGGGACTGGTCCGCTTCTCATTGTTGCTGGCTTCAGCGCTGGTGGTCCTGGCGATGATCGTCCAGATGGCGGTCACCATGGTATTGCGCGGTCATGTCGAAAGTATCGATATGGTTCGATCGGTGTTTTTTGGCCTGTTGATTACGCCGTGGGCGGTCTATTTTCTCTCAGTCGTCGTTGAGCAGCTTGAGGAGTCGAGGCAGCGCCTGTCGCGGCTGGTCGATAAGCTGGAAGAGATGCGTCACCGCGATCTTGAGCTGAATCAGCAGATGAAAGAAAACATCACCCAGCTGAATCACGAAATTGCTGACCGTATCAAAGCTGAAGAGGCGCGTTTGCAGGTGATGGCCAAGCTGAAGGAAGAGATGGCCCGGCGCGAGGAAGCGCAGATCGAACTTGAGCAACAATCCTCCTTCCTGCGCTCATTCCTGGATGCATCACCCGACCTGGTCTTCTATCGCAACATTGATCAACAGTTCTCGGGCTGTAACCGCGCGATGGAATTGCTGACGGGAAAAAGCGAAAAGCAACTGATTGGGCTGACGCCGCGCGATGTGTATGACGAAGATGCCGCCACTAAGGTATTGGAGACTGACGATAAAGTCTTCCGTCACAACGTGTCGTTAACTTACGAGCAGTGGTTGCAGTATCCGGATGGGCGCAAAGCCTGCTTCGAAATTCGTAAGGTGCCTTATTACGACCGCATTGGTAAACGCAGTGGGCTGATGGGCTTCGGACGCGATATAACGGAACGTAAGCGCTACCAGGACGCTTTAGAGAATGCCAGCAGGGAAAAGACCACATTTATCTCCACAATCAGCCACGAGCTTCGTACGCCGCTTAATGGCATCGTCGGCCTGAGCCGTATTTTGCTGGATACCGATTTAAATCAGGAGCAGCTCAAATACCTGAAAACCATCCACGTGTCGGCAATCACCCTCGGCAATATCTTTAACGATGTGATCGAGATGGACAAAATCGAGCGGCGTAAGGTCCAGCTGGATATTCAGCCGGTGGATTTTACCGGCTTCCTTGCCGATCTGGAAAACCTCTCCGGGCTGCTGGCCCAGCCGAAAGAACTGAAGTTTGTGCTCGACCCGCAACTGCCGCTGCCTCACAAAATCATGACCGATGGCACGCGCCTGCGGCAAATCCTGTGGAACCTGATCGGCAATGCGGTGAAGTTCACCCAGAAGGGCAGCATTATTGTTCGCGTGGCGTATCTGGGCGAAGACTGCCTGCGCTTCGAAGTGGAAGACTCCGGTATGGGGATCCCGCAGGACGAGCAGGACAAGATTTTTGCCATGTATTACCAGGTGAAAGACCAGCATGGCGGCAAGCCTGCCACCGGGACCGGGATTGGCCTGGCCGTTTCACGCCGGCTGGCACAGAGCATGGGCGGTGATATTACGGTTCACAGCGCGCCTGGCACAGGTTCCTGCTTTACCCTGACGGTGAATGCCCCACGTATCGCTGAGCAGCCGGAAGATCAGCAGCCAGCGGATGATATGCCGCTTCCTGCGCTTCACGTGCTGCTGGTTGAAGACATCGAGCTTAACGTGGTGGTTGCCCGCTCGGTGCTGGAAAAGCTCGGTAACAGCGTTGAGGTGGCGATGACGGGTGAAGAAGCACTCGCCATGTTCGACCCTGAAGAGTTTGATTTAGTGTTGCTCGATATTCAGCTGCCGGATATGACGGGCCTGGATGTCGCCCGTGAGATCCATCAGCGTCATGGCAAGCAACATTTGCCGCCGCTGGTCGCGTTGACCGCCAACGTGCTCAAGGACAAAAAAGAGTATCTGGATGCCGGGATGGATGACGTGCTGAGCAAACCGCTGGCCGTGCCGGCGCTGACCGCCATCATCAAAAAATACTGGGACTTTCAGCAAGACGAAGCCGAGGAACGCAAAGTGGACGAGAAGAAACTGGGATTACTGGACGTCACCATGCTTGAGCAATATATCGAGCTGGTGGGCCCGCAGTTGATTTACCAGAGCATGGAGATGTTCGAGCAGATGATGCCGGGCTATCTGGACGTGCTGGACTCCAACATGATGGCGCGCGATCAGAAAGGGATAGCGGAAGAGGGGCACAAGATTAAAGGCGCGGCAGGTTCTGTGGGGTTGGTGCATTTACAACAGTTGGCGAAACAGATTCAAAGTCCGGAGCTGCCAGCCTGGTGGGACAACGTTCAGGAATGGATTGACGAGCTGAAGCAAGAGTGGCGGAACGACGTGGACGTGTTACGGGAATGGGTTTCGGACGCTGGAAAAAAATGACCCCGACCGAGGCCGGGGTGCGCGAATACTGCGCCAACACCAGGGAAATGGGTAACCTGCGCTATTCTTAGAAGAAGAGTTTAAAAGCACAGGCGCGGTATTGGGTAAAACGCTCAGGAACTACCTTAGCAAATCTTACATCACATGTTACCAGATTCATTAAAATGTGTGATGTTGAGCAGCGATTTAAGACAGAAAACATTAATTTGATAACACAGTCAAGCTGGAAATGATTTTTTGCTTTGAATTGGTGGTTTTTTAAACGAATGTGGCGATTTTTTCGGGAATCCGATTGACGTGGTGGTGTAGCCAGCACGTCGGCGCGCTAGCAACGCTGCTAATCAAAAATGGTCAGACTGCTGAAAAGTTTAACTCTCTGTATAACATATTCTTTTTGTGAGATTACGGTCTCGGGAATGAAACCGTTTACAGGGCGAATGATAAAAGCGCAATTGGAAGTTTTTACCGATTAATGAAGGCGTATTTAATAACTTTTGCGATCTGGATGAAGCGCTTATCTTGTTAGCCCAGTAAAAGCCCCTATTCAGAATCTTCTCAGGGTTTTGGGCTGCTTCCGACCTGTTTTGCAAATGCTTAGGTAAGAAATTTATAAGCTATGCGAATCTTTTTTTATCAACTGATTCGGACCGCTTAACTGATGTTCCTGAGGATGTTTTACGTTCGTTTGTTCTATGGAACCGATTCCTGAAGTGCGGAAGTGGTTGAAGCGGCTAGGACATTTTAATTCTGGCCGGGCTTTATCCCTTAAAAGCGCCTTTTGTTGGCAATGTTAGCGTCAGGTTCTTGTTTAAGAAGAAAAGTGTCATACAGCTATCCTCTTACAGGAATTGATAAGATAGTCATGGATATTATGGTATGAAAAAACGAAACAAAAAGGGTTTTCAACTGCTCAAAACGTGGGTTTTACGCGCGTTTTTGACCGTGATTGGCGTGTGGGTTGCGGGTATTTTACTGTTTTCATTTCTGCCGGTACCGTTCTCCGCTGTTATGGTAGAACGACAGCTAGGTGCCTGGTTTAGCGGCAATTTTAGTTATGTCGCGCACTCTGACTGGACCAGCATGGATGACATTTCACCCTGGATGCCCCTGGCGGTAATGGCCTCTGAAGATCAGAAATTCCCAACGCACTGGGGTTTTGATGTGCAGGCCATTCAATCAGTGCTGGATAACGAAGAGGGTGGGCGGATCCGCGGCGCGTCGACCCTGTCTCAGCAGACCGCCAAGAACGTCTTTTTATGGGATGGCAGAAGCTGGGTACGCAAAGGCTTAGAGGCGGGCCTGACGGTGGGAATTGAAACCGTGTGGACCAAAAGACGTATTCTGACCGTTTACCTGAATGTGGCCGAGTTTGGTGACGGCGTTTTCGGCGTTGAGGAAGCCTCTCAGCGCTACTTCCATAAGCCGGCGAGTCGTCTGACGATGTCTGAAGCCGCGCTGTTAGCGGCCGTATTACCGAATCCAATTCGTTTTAAAGCCGATGCACCGTCAGGCTATATCCGTCAGCGCCAGCAGTGGATTTTGCGCCAGATGAGGCAGCTTGGGGGAGAGGGATTTTTACGCGAACATAAGCTGATGTGAGAACGTTTTCCCAGGCATAATCGGTGATTATGCCTGGTATAAAACGGTTAATCTTCGTCGAAACCGGCGTTAAAAAGCTCAATTACCGCACTCAGCGCCTTCTCTTCTTCAGGGCCAGAGGCTTCAATTTCAATATGGCCGCCCTTGGCTGAATCCAGCATCAGCAGCGCTATCACGCTGCTGGCCTCCGCTTCAGTGCCACTCTCATTACGCAGTAACACTTCCGCATCAAAACTCTGCACCAGTTCGAAAAGCTTCATGGCCGGGCGCGCGTGCATTCCCAGCTTATTTTTGATCTCAACGGTTTGCCTGACAGTCATGATTTACGTTTTTCCAGCGTGCGATGACGGGACTGGACATTTTTACCGCGAGAGCGGAAATAGTCAGCCAGCTGTTCAGCGATATAGACGGAACGGTGTTTACCCCCGGTACAACCGATGGCAACGGTAAGATAGCTGCGGTTGTTGGTTTCCAGCATCGGCAACCACAATTCCAGATAGCTTCGGGTCTGATAAATGAAGTTATGTACTTCCGTATGGCGGTCGAGAAACGCCGCTACCGGGCGATCCAGGCCGGTCATCGGACGCAGTTTTGGATCCCAATGGGGATTCGGCAAAAAGCGCACATCGAAGACGTAGTCAGCATCGATAGGAATACCGTGCTTGTAGCCGAAGGATTCGAAAACCATCGTCAGCTCACGCTCGCGTTTACCCAATAAGCGCGTCCGCAGCATCTCGGCCAACTCGTGCACCGACATCTCGGAGGTATCAACAATCAGGTCAGCGCGAGAGCGCAGCGGTTCCAGCAGCTCATTCTCTTCGTCAATGGCGCTCTCCAGCGATAAATTCTTGCTGGAAAGAGGGTGCAGGCGGCGAGTATCGCTATAGCGACGGATCAGCGTGTTGCGGTCGGCATCGAGAAACAGCAGTTGAGGAGAAAAGCTGTCTGGCAGGCTGGTCAGGGCTTTTTCGAACACTTCTGGTGACTCAGGCATATTGCGCACGTCGATGCTGACCGCAGCAGACATGTTGCGGTCGGCCAGAGAATTGGCCAGTTCAGGCAGTAAAACCACGGGTAAGTTATCCACGCAGTAAAAGCCCATATCTTCCAGTGCTCTCAAGGCGACAGACTTACCCGATCCCGATCGACCGCTGACAATCATCAGCACCATGACTTGTTCTCCTGAATTTGCCTGTTTGAGGGTATTCAGCCCTGGCTGCTAAGGCCGCCAGAATAACCCACATGCTTAAAATGAGCCGGGGCTTCCACGCCCGGTATGATCAGTGGCTCTCCTCAGGAGTCTCAGCCATGATCTCGTAAAGCTCTTCATCGGTCTGCGCAGCACGCAGGCGGCGACATACGGTTTTATCCGCCAGACGTTTGGCAACCAGCGACAGCGTATGCAAATGCGTTTTGCACTGATCGGCAGGTACCAGTAAGGCGAAAAGCAGATCTACCGGTTGATTATCAATGGCATCAAAAGCGATCGGCTGATCGAGGCGGATAAAAACGCCCACCGCACGCAGGGTGTCTTCTACCAGCTTGCCATGCGGGATCGCGATACCATTACCAATTCCGGTACTGCCCATACGTTCACGGGTCAGAATCGCTTCGAAGATGGTCTGGTGCGGAAGGTTAAGCTGTTTAGCCGCCAGCTCGCTGATGATTTCCAGCGCCCGCTTCTTACTCTGGCAATGGACGCCGCTGCGGGTGCAGGACACATTCAGTACCGAGCTCAGTTCCAGTGTTAATTCATTGTTCATCATAGTTTCACTTACGTGTTCACTTCTGCCTGGCAAAATTACGGGACACATCTTCACCTGAGAAGAGGGGAGAGGGTCATCGGTCGACTGCTCAGCCTGCCTGATTGATTAACGGCCCGGCTCCCCGGTTAAAGGGAGCCGAGCCGGTTATCTTACGTCATGCCTGATCCTAAGATTAGGGTGGCGAAGAAATAATCAATGCTTGAGTGAAATTTAGTGCTGCTTCAGCTTGTCTTTATGTTTATTGAGCTGGCGCGTCAGCTTGTCTATCAAGCCGTCAACCGCCGCGTACATATCTTTCCCTTCCGAGGTGGCATGCAACTCACCGCCATTCACATGCAAAGTCGCATCCGCTACCTGAGTGACCTTTTCGACCTTCAGTACAATATAGACCTGATTAATTCGATCAAAGTACTGTTCCAGTTTGGCAAATTTGGTCGTCACGAAATCACGCAATGGTTCAGTGATTTCCACGTTCTGCCCGGTAATGTTGAGTTGCATACGTTCTTCCTTATCTGTTCGATCAGACCAGCTGTTTGCGCTGGTTTGAGGGCGGGATGGATAAAGACTCTCGGTACTTTGCGACAGTGCGGCGCGCTACCATGATCCCTTGATTAGAGAGCAAGGTCGTGAGCTTGCTGTCGCTCAGTGGTTTGGCGGGATTCTCCGCCGAGATTAATTTTTTCACCAGTGCACGTATCGCCGTGGAGGACGCTTCGCCACCACTGTCGGTGTTGACGTGACTGGAGAAAAAATACTTCAATTCAAAAATTCCGCGCGGACTGTGCAGATACTTCTGCGTGGTCACGCGCGAAATGGTGGATTCATGCATATCCACGGCACTGGCGATATCCGCCAACACCATGGGGCGCATAAATTCCTCGCCCTGTTCAAAAAACGCCTGTTGCTGATCGACGATGCAGCGCGTCACTTTCAGCAGCGTATCGTTACGGCTTTCCAGACTTTTTATCAGCCACTTCGCTTCCTGCAAATTGCTGCGGATAAACTGGCTGTCACTGTCGTTACGCGTCGAACCGCCGAGTGAAGCGTAATGCTGATTAATCTTCAGCCTGGGTACGCTGTCTGAGTTCAGTTCCACCGTCCAGCGATTGCTGGCTTTGCGCACCAGCACATCCGGGATGACATATTCCGGCTCGGTAGTATTAATCGACTGACCCGGACGCGGATCGAGCGACTGAATCACCTGCATGGCGTTTTTAAGCACGTCTTCCTTCAGCCGCGTCACGCGCATCAGGCTACGAAAGTCATGATTAGCCAGTAAGTCCAGATGTTCGCTGACAATCAGCCTTGCCTCTTTCAGGCACAAGGCCTCAGGCGGGAACTGGGAAAGCTGGACCAGCAGGCAATCCCGCAGATCGCGGGCACAGACGCCAACGGGATCGAAGCGCTGGACGCGTTTCAATACCGCTTCCACTTCATCCATGGTCAATTCATCGTTGCCAATGCTGTCGAGGATCTCATCCAGCGAGGCGGTCAGATAACCGGTGTCGTCCACGGCATCGACGATCGAGGTCGCGATCGCCCGGTCAGTTTCGGTAAACGGGGTTAGCTCCACCTGCCACATCAGGTAATCCTGAAGGGTCTGCGTGGTTTCACCCTGATAGACCGGCAGCTCGTCGTCGTGATAATCGGTTCCGGTGCCTGACGGCGTTCCGGCGGTATAAATTTCGTCCCAGGTCGCATCCAGAGGCAGTTCTTCGGGCATGTCTTTCTGTTCCAGCGCTTCCCTGGTATCCAGAGCCTCTTTCTCCTGATATTCGCGTACGTCCACTTCCTCATGAATGTCGGTTTGTTCAAGCAACGGATTACTTTCCAGCGCCAGCTGAATTTCCTGCTGTAGTTCAAGCGTAGAGAGCTGCAGCAAACGGATCGCCTGTTGCAGTTGTGGCGTCATGGCAAGCTGTTGGCTAAGCCTGAGTTGCAAACCTTGCTTCATATTCAGGATACTAATTCCTCGAAAATCTTACCTGGTTTTAACACCTTATCAGAGTCTGAACTCTTCGCCCAAATAGACTCTTTTAACTTGTTCATCCTCCAGAATTTCTGCCGGAGTTCCATGAGCAATTAAGTGCCCCTGGCTGACGATGTAAGCGCGCTCACATACCGCCAGCGTTTCACGCACGTTATGGTCGGTGATCAGCACGCCAAGGCCGCTGTCACGCAGGTGTTCGATAATCTTTTTGATATCAATAACTGAAATCGGGTCAACACCGGCAAAGGGCTCATCAAGCAGGATGAACTTTGGATTGGCGGCCAGCGCGCGGGCAATCTCAACACGACGGCGTTCGCCACCGGATAATGCCTGACCCATGCTGTTGCGCAGATGCTCGATGTGGAATTCGTTCATCAGCTCATTGGCGCGGTCTTCGCGTTGTTCTGTGGTCAGATCGTCGCGGATCTGCAGCACGGCCATCAGGTTGTCATAGACGCTCAGGCGGCGGAAGATCGACGCTTCCTGCGGCAGGTAGCCAATCCCACGGCGAGCGCGGGCGTGCAACGGTAAGATACTGATGTCTTCATCATCAATGATGATACGACCCGCATCACGCGGCACAATGCCAACTACCATATAAAAGGTGGTGGTTTTGCCGGCGCCATTTGGACCTAACAGGCCAACAATCTCACCGGATTTGACCTGCAAACTGACATCTTCGACCACGCGACGGCCTTTGTAAGCCTTCGCCAGGTTTTCCGCAATTAACGTAGCCATAGCTGATTAGTTACTCTTTTTTGGGCCGGTAGACTGGGTGCCTTTGTCCTGCAACTGGGAAGGAACCAGGATGGTAGTCACGCGTTTACCGCTGCTGCCATAAGCCTGCATTTTCTGATCTTTCACCAGATAGGTTATCCGATCACCCTTCACGTTGCTGTCGAGCTGCTCCAGATAAGCATTACCGGTCAGCTCGACAAAATCTTTCGCCAGCTCATAATGCATTTTCTGCGCATGGCCTTTCACCGGCTTGCCGTTGTCCTGCATCTGGTAGAAGGTGGCAGGATTACCATAGGCATCGACGATGGTTTTCTTGCTGTCGCCATCCGGGCGAGTGACCACGACTTTATCCGCGGTGATTTTGATCGAGCCCTGAGTCACGATGACGTTGCCAGTAAAGGTGGCAACGTTACCCTGCATATCAAGGGCCTGATTTTCGGAATCGACATTCACCGGTTTATCGGAGTCGCCGGTCAGCGCCAGAGCGGGCAGGCTGGTAGCCAGCAGCAAGCTGAGCGCCAGGAACTTAAGGTTGTTTTGCATTTTGGATTTCATAAGAGGTTTTGACCTTTTCAATCAGCTCGGCTGTTTTCTTCCGTAAATTTCCACGCATCTTCATCCCGGTAGAGTTGAAGCTACTGCCATAAAGTGTGACCTGATCATCCGACGTTACATCCTGGGTGACGAGGTTCACTATGGCATTATCGGTCTTAATCCGCTCAAGTTGAGCATCCTGAGTCAGGCTGTTAACCTCTACGTGGCCGTAAAGATACAGCATACGGTCATTGGTCAGCTTGGCTTTGTCTGCCCGGATAGACCAGGTCGGAATTTTGTTTTCGTCGTACGTGGTCATCACCGGGTTTTCGAACCAGCTGACCGCCTCAGTGGAAAAATAGGTCACTTTATCCGACACCAGCTTGTAGTTCAGACCACCCTGAGGGTTGTAAACCACAGTATTTGAGCTCTGGCTGGTGTAGGTGGGATTCTGGTCGCTGTTGGCAACAGGTTGTGCGCTGTCATCCGGACCGGCCAGATTCCAGCCAATCAGCACAATGGCCACCAAAGCCAGTAACAGCGTGATCCAACGTCTGGTTTTACTCATACAGACTGCCCTTTGGCCTCATCAAACTTATCCTGTGCTATCAAAATCAGATCGCAAATTTCACGCACCGCTCCCCGACCACCGGCAATACGGGTTACGTAGTTTGCGCGAGGAAGCAGGACCGGGTGGGCATCAGCTACGGTAACGCTGAGACCGACTTCGGCCATCACCGGCCAGTCAATCAGGTCGTCACCGATGTAAGCCACCTGCTCGGGGCGAAGTGCTAGTGTATCCAGAAGTTCACGGAAGGCCAAAAGCTTATCAGATTGTCCCTGGTAAAGATGCGTAATCCCGAGAGTGGCACAGCGATCTTCCAGCAATTTTGCCTTCCGGCCGGTAATAATGGCCACTTCCACGTCGGATGTCAGCAGGCAACGAATACCATAGCCGTCGCGGACGTTGAAAGCTTTCAGCTCTTCTCCGCTGTTGCCCTGATAGATCACGCCATCGGACATGACGCCATCAACATCACAAATCAACAGTCTGACCTCGCGCGCGCGGGTCATGACATCAAGGCTCACCTCGCCATAGCAAGTTTCAACCCACTCTGCAGCAGTACTCATTTGTCTTCTGTTCCTTGTTAAACCACGCCAGCGCGCAGCATGTCATGCATATGCACCACGCCCAGCAGCGTGTCACCGTCAGCCACCATCACGACGGTAATATTCCTGCTTTGCATCAGGTTGAGCGCATCCACCGCCAGCAGATTTGGGCGGACCCGAATGCCGCCTGAGGTCATTACGCTGGCAATGTCGGCCGTCTGGAAATCAATGCCCATATCAAACACCCTGCGCAGGTCACCATCGGTAAAGATGCCTTCAATCTTCATCAGATCGTTGCAAATCACCGTCATGCCCATGTTTTTGCGGGTAATTTCAAGCAGCGCATCCCGCAAAGAAGCCTCGCGGCTGACATGCGGGATCTCATCACCGGTGTGCATAATATCATTGACGGTTAACAGCAGCTTACGGCCAAGTGCGCCGCCCGGATGGGACAGGGCAAAGTCTTCGGCAGTGAAACCACGCGCTTTTAACAGCGCAACCGCCAACGCATCTCCCATCACCAGTGTCGCCGTGGTGCTGGTGGTCGGCGCCAGGCCCAGAGGGCAGGCTTCCTGCGGTACTTTAACACACAGATGAATATCAGCGGCACGACCCATCGCGCTCTCGGGTTTGCTGGTCATGCAAATCAGTGAGACGTGGAGCCGCTTTAACACCGGGATAAGGGCCAGAATTTCAGAGGATTCGCCGGAATTGGAGATGGCGATGACAATATCACCCGCGCTTACCATGCCTAAATCGCCGTGGCTGGCTTCAGCAGGATGAACAAAGAAAGCGGGTGTACCGGTGCTGGCAAAGGTCGCGGCCATCTTTTTGCCGATGTGACCCGACTTGCCCATGCCCATTACCACGACTTTCCCTGAGCAGCTGAAGATGCGCTGACATGCCTGGGTGAAATCGTCGTTGATGTATTGATCAAGCTGCTCCAGGCCCTGACGTTCGATATTCAGGACATCTTTCCCGGCTTGCTGAAAGTCAAAGCCGGGTTCGAGGTTGCCAGGTGCCATAATTTCCATTCCTTTTTACCAGAGGGTAGCCGAAGGCAGCCAGTAGAGCAGTGCAACCCAGGCAACAAAGCCAGAGAGCAGTAGCGCACCGGCCACGCGGCCGATACAGCGGCTGCGCTGTAAACAGATTAAGGTAAATAGCGCGCTGACGCCCAGCATGACCCAATAGTCACGAGCGAACGCGTGCATATCAATATCCCCTGGGTGAATCAGTGCCGGAACGCCCAGGACAATCGCAATATTGTAGATGTTGGAACCAATAAGGTTGCCAATAGCGATATCATCTTCGCCTTTGAGTGCGCCCGCGATCACCGTCGCCAGTTCAGGCAGGCTGGTGCCAACGGAAATCACCGTCAGGCCAATAATCAGTTCGCTGATGCCGAAGAAGTCCGCAATCACCGTGGCGTTATCGATGACCATCCGCGTAGACATCGGCAGAATAATCAACGCCACCGCCAGCCATAAAAAGGCGACGGTATTACCGGTATCGTCGCGCGGCAGCTCAGCCAGCTGCTCTCGTGTCAGCGAGTCGTTGTTTTCGCGTTCGGCTTTACGGGCAATTTTGATAATAAAGAGTAAATAAGCCGCCGCAATGGCGATCAAGGCCACGCCATCATTGCGGCTGAGGTTATTATCAAACAGCATTACGCCGCATAATAATGTGACCAGCAGCATCAGTGGCAGTTCACGACGAACCAGATTTGAATGCACCGTAAGGGGATGAAGCAGGGCCGCACCACCGAGGATCAGCAAAATGTTGGTAATGTTCGATCCCATGGCCGTGCCCACGGCGATATCCATCTGTCCATGGGTTGCTGCGGAGAAAGAGACAATCAGCTCAGGTAGCGAGGTGCCTATTCCGACCACCGTCATACCAATAATCAGCGGAGGAATGCCCAGCGCGCGGCTCAGAATAGCGGCACTGAAGACCAGACGATCGGCACCATATACCAGCAGAACTAAACCGATAACCAACAGTGCTATAGCTACGAGCATGAAATGTCCTTTGATCGGGTATAATCGTCGGCTGGCCTTGCGCGACGAGTAAAGCAAGGGTGTTAAGTTATTGTGCTGATTTTGACGGTCTGGGAGCGAAAAGTAAAACTTATGCCAACTTTAGCCACGTCTTCGAGGTAAGTTTCTGTAAAAGTGTCCTGTCCGATGGGTTATACGCTACCATCGGAGATAAATTTAATGCCTGAAATGTGGAGAGGTAACTATGAGCCAGACGGAGACGAATTTGGTGGATGTCCGGGGCGTGAGCTTTGCCCGTGGAGATCGCCCAGTATTCGATAACATCTCGCTGACTGTGCCAAAAGGGAAAGTGACCGCTATTATGGGGCCATCAGGCATTGGTAAAACCACCTTATTACGTCTGATTGGTGGCCAGTTACGCCCTGACAGCGGAGAAATCTGGTTTAACGGCGAAAATATTCCCAGCCTGACTCGCTCTCGCTTATATGAAGCCAGAAAAAAAATGAGCATGCTGTTCCAGTCCGGTGCACTGTTCACTGATCTTACCGTCTTTGATAATGTTGCCTGGCCGCTGCGTGAACACACTCAGCTTCCCCCGCAGTTGCTGCACAGCACGGTGATGATGAAACTGGAAGCGGTAGGATTACGCGGAGCGGCACAGCTGAAACCTTCCGAACTTTCAGGCGGCATGGCACGCCGTGCGGCGCTGGCCCGTGCGATTGCCTTAGAGCCTGACCTGATCATGTTCGATGAGCCTTTCGTCGGCCAGGATCCCATTACCATGGGCGTGCTGGTTAAACTGATTGATGAACTCAACCATTCGCTGGGGATGACCTGCATTGTGGTTTCTCACGATGTTCCGGAAGTGCTCAGTATCGCTGACTACGCTTATATTATTGCCGGGCAGAAGGTGATTGCTCAGGGAACGGCTAAATCCCTGCATGAAAATGAAGATGCGCGTGTCCGCCAGTTTATTGATGGTATCGCCGATGGTCCGGTACCGTTTCGTTTTCCTGCAGGCGATTATCTGCAAGACTTAACCGGTTCAGGGAGTTAACTAACTGATGTTTTTACGTGCGCTTGGACGACAGGGGATCAATACCTGTGCTTCCTTTGGTCGTGCCGGATTAATGCTCTTTCACGCGCTGGTGGGTATTCCCCGCTTTCGCAAGCACGCGCCACTGCTGATAAAACAGCTTTACAGTATTGGTGTACTGTCACTGCTGATCGTTGTGGTATCGGGCTTATTTATTGGCATGGTACTGGGATTGCAGGGCTATCTGGTATTAAACACCTACGGTGCCGACAGCAGCCTTGGCATGTTAGTGGCGCTTTCGCTGCTGCGCGAGCTGGGGCCGGTTGTGACCGCGCTGCTGTTTGCGGGCCGGGCAGGCTCTGCCTTAACGGCGGAAATTGGCCTGATGAAAGCCACTGAACAGCTCTCCAGTATGGAGATGATGGCGGTCGATCCGCTGCGTCGGATTATTTCACCCCGGTTTTGGGCGGGCTTTATCAGCATGCCATTGCTGACGCTGATTTTTGTGGCGGTTGGTATCATGGGCGGCGCCATTGTTGGCGTCAGCTGGAAAGGCATCGACAGCGGGTTCTTCTGGTCGGCGATGCAAAATGCTGTTGATGTGCGCACGGACATTCTTAACTGCGTAATCAAAAGTGCGGTCTTCGCCTTCACGGTGACCTGGATTGCTCTGTTCAATGGCTATGATGCTATCCCAACTTCGGAAGGGATTAGCCGGGCAACCACTCGCACTGTGGTACATGCTTCTCTGGCGGTACTCGGTTTAGATTTTGTGCTGACTGCACTGATGTTTGGGAACTGATTCAATGCAAACGAAAAAAAGCGAAATTTGGGTAGGTGTGTTTTTATTACTGGCGCTGTTTGCGGCACTGTTTCTTTGCCTGCGCGTGGCGGATTTGCAATCGCTGGGCAGCACGCCAACCTGGAAACTCTATGCGACTTTCGACAATATTGGCGGCCTGAAAAGCGGGTCACCGGTCAAAGTGGGCGGTGTGGTGATTGGTCGGGTATCCGACATTGAACTTGATCCAAAAACTTACTCGCCGCGCGTTACGATGGATATCGAAGACCAATATAATCAACTGCCTGACACCAGCTCGCTGGCGATCAGAACCTCCGGTCTGTTGGGGGAGCAATTCCTGGCGCTGAATGTCGGTTTTGACGATCCCGATATGGGAACCGCTATGCTTAAAGATGGCAGCACCATTCAGGATACCAAATCGGCGATGGTGCTTGAAGACCTGATTGGCCAGTTCTTGTATAAGAGCGGCAATGGTAATGAGAAGAAAGATGATTCGTCGGCGGCACCGGAAGCTAACGGGCAACCCGCGCCGGCGGCTACGACTACACCATAAGAGGACAAGTCATGTTTAAACGTTTCCTGATGATGGCAATGCTGGTTATTGCCCCGGTTGCAGCCAATGCGGCAGCAGATCAAACCAATCCTTATCAGCTGATGAACGAAGCGGCAGGGAAAACCTTCACCCGGCTGAAGACCGAGCAGCCTAAAATCAAACAGGATCCTGACTATCTGCGTCAGATCGTGCGTGAAGAGCTGTTGCCGTATGTGCAAATCAAATACGCCGGCGCGTTGGTGTTAGGTCGCTATTACAAAGATGCGACGCCTGCGCAGCGCGATGCGTACTTCAAAGCCTTTGGTGATTATCTGGCACAGGCCTATGGTCAGGCGCTGGCGCTGTATAACGGGCAGACTTACCAGATTGCTCCTGAGCAATCCTATGCAGACAAAACCATTATCGCGATCCGCGTCACCATTGTTGATCCGAACGGTCGTCCACCTGTGCGTCTGGATTTCCAGTGGCGCAAAAACAGCCGCAGCGGCGACTGGCAGGCGTATGACATGATTGCTGAAGGGGTAAGCATGATTACCACTAAGCAAAATGAGTGGAGCGACACGCTGCGTCAGAAGGGCATCGATGGCCTGACCGAGCAGCTGAAGTCTTATGCTAAACAGCCTATCACGTTGGATAAACAGCAGTAATGAGCGATCAACTGAGCTGGCGTCTTGAGGCAAACCAGTTACATTTGTCCGGCGAACTGCAGCGCGAAACCCTGTTAGCGCTGTGGAAGCAGCGCGAGACGGTAATGAAACAGATCGATACAATCGACGTTTCTGAACTGGATCGGGTTGATTCGGCTGGGCTGGCGCTGCTGGTCCATCTGCGGCAGATAGCATTACAACAGGGCAAAGCGCCCCAATTTACGGGCATCAACGATAAACTTCATTCGTTGATTACCCTGTATAACTTGCAGCAGATCATTGTTTCCCGCGGATAAAATGCCTGGCGGAAACTGAACAGAAAGAGCCCCTGCACCGTCAGGGGCTTTTTGCTTGTTTAAGATAGCGGCACTTTCCACTAATATGTGTGCCTGTTTATCATCTATTAAATTTAGAAGCCTCATGGAAACTAGTGAAATTCAATCCGTGCTGATGGGCGCGTTACCGTTGCAGGAAGTCCACGTTACTGGCGATGGCAGCCATTTTCAGGTTATCGCGGTAGGCGAACTGTTTGCCGATCTCAGCCGGGTCAAAAAACAGCAGACTGTCTATGCACCGCTGATGGCGTATATCGCTGACAACCGCATGCACGCAGTCTCAATCAAAACATTTACCCCTGAAGAGTGGGCGCGCGACCGTAAGTTAAACGGTTTTTAAGCTGTTTCGCTGTGGTCACCGCGCAAGATCGTGGTGAGGCGAACAGACCTTTATTTTTTTAAAAGAGAGCTGGTGCAATGGATAAATTTCGTGTGCAGGGTCCGACCCGTTTAAGCGGGGAAGTCACTATTTCCGGCGCAAAAAACGCTGCGCTGCCGATCCTGTTCGCCGCTCTGCTGGCGGAAGAGCCTGTAGAGATTCAGAATGTCCCGAAACTGAAGGACATCGATACCACCATGAAGCTGTTAAGCCAGCTGGGTGTTAAGGCTGAGCGTAACGGTTCTGTGCATCTGGATGCCAGTGACGTCAATATCTACTGCGCACCTTATGATCTGGTGAAAACCATGCGCGCTTCCATCTGGGCGCTTGGCCCGCTGGTGGCCCGTTTTGGTCAGGGGCAGGTTTCTCTGCCTGGCGGTTGCGCCATCGGTGCCCGCCCTGTTGACCTGCACATTACCGGTCTGGAACAGCTGGGTGCTGAGATCAAGCTTGAAGAAGGCTATGTGAAAGCGTCCGTCGATGGCCGTCTGAAAGGCGCACATATCGTGATGGACAAGGTTAGCGTTGGCGCGACCGTTACCATCATGAGCGCAGCCACACTGGCTACCGGTACGACGGTTATCGAGAATGCTGCGCGCGAGCCAGAAATTGTGGACACCGCGAACTTCCTGAACACCTTAGGTGCGAAAATCACCGGTGCCGGCAGCGACCGTATTACCATTGAAGGCGTTGAGCGTCTGGGCGGCGGAGTTTACCGCGTTCTGCCCGACCGTATTGAAACGGGAACCTTCCTGATTGCTGCGGCGATTTCTGGCGGAAAAGTCCTTTGTCACGCGACTCAGCCGGACACGCTGGATGCCGTACTGGCTAAGCTGCGTGAAGCCGGTGCAGAAATTCAAACCGGTCCGGACTGGATCAGTCTGGATATGCATGGCAAGCGGCCTAAAGCGGTCAACTTCCGCACTGCGCCGCATCCGGGCTTCCCAACGGATATGCAGGCTCAGTTCAGCTTGCTGAATCTGGTGGCAGAAGGCACCGGTGTGATCACCGAGACCATCTTCGAAAACCGCTTTATGCACATCCCGGAGCTGATCCGTATGGGTGCGCATGCTGAGATAGAGAGCAACACCGCGATTTGTCATGGTGTTGAGAAGCTCTCCGGTGCTCAGGTAATGGCGACCGATCTGCGTGCGTCAGCCAGCCTGGTTCTGGCAGGTTGTATCGCAGAAGGCACCACAATTGTTGACCGTATTTATCATATCGACCGTGGCTATGAGCACATCGAAGATAAACTGAAGGCGCTGGGCGCGAACATTGAGCGCGTGAGCGGCGAAGAGTAATTTTTTCGTCCTCAGCAATGAAAGGCGGTAGGAAACTACCGCCTTTATTTATTACCTCATCAGCCCCTTGCGGTCGATAAGCTTTTTCGTGATGGGATGGTAATAGCGGCTTGGCCAGATCTCGGCGGGATGAATTTGCAGCGCATCCGCAATCAGCCACTCACCTTTTGGCCAGGGGCGAAATAGCGCATTGGCGAGTGTCGATGAGCAGAGTCCAGCATCGCGTGAAACCCCTGCCAGACTGGTTCCCTTTTTGCGCAGGCTCGCAATAATGTCTGCGTTGTGCCAGTCATCTTTAAATTTGACCATTTGTGTCTCCTCCTTGTACACCTGACTTCTCAGGACATTCCTTTATTAACGGCTGAGCAGCATGACTATGTTTGGAAACAGTGCCTGCTTTACTGCTCATAGTCGTAATACACCGCGAGGCATTTATAGCAACTTCAGGAACTTTGTTTCCAGTATTTTCTAAATGTTGAGGTAACTTTTTGCGAGGAAACGCATAAGTTGCAGAAGTTTTGGCCGGTTAACTGCGCAAGGTATCAGGCAAAGAGGGATGGAGGATGAGTTCACGACGAAAAGGGCTGGAAAAAGGGGGGCAGAGCGCGGTTTCCCGCGCTTAAAAGACTAGTATTCGCGCTGTACTGACATGTGAGCAAGCGCTTCAAGCGCACTGCGCCAGGGTGATTCAGGCAGTGCTTTAAGCGCCGAAATGGCTTTATCCGCTTCATGCTCCGCGGCTTGACGCGTCCATTCCAGAGAGCCACATTGGCGCATGGTTTCCAGAACGGGTTCCAATAAATGGCGTCCGTTGCCCTGTTCAATCGCTTCGCGGATCATCTGGGATTGTTCAGGGGTACCATTGCGCATCGCATGCAGCAGCGGCAGGGTAGGCTTGCCTTCACTCAGGTCATCACCGACATTTTTACCGAGCGTTTTACCATCGGCGCTGTAATCCAGCAGATCGTCGATTAACTGGAAAGCGGTGCCAATGAAGCGGCCGTAGTCCTGCAGCGCTTTTTCCTGCTCTGGCACAGCCTCAGCAAGGATGGCTGAAGATTGGGCTGCCGCTTCAAACAGACGGGCGGTTTTGCTGTAAATCACCCGCATGTAGCTTTCTTCGGTGATATCCGGGTCGTTGCAGTTCATGAGCTGCAGGACTTCGCCTTCAGCGATAACGTTCACTGCTTCAGACATTAGCGCCAGTACCCGGAGCGATCCGAGGCTGGTCATCATCTGGAAAGCACGCGTGTAAATGAAGTCGCCAACCAGCACGCTGGCCGCGTTACCAAAAGCAGCATTGGCCGTGGCTTTGCCGCGACGCATGTCGGATTCATCCACCACATCGTCATGCAGCAGCGTGGCCGTGTGAATAAATTCGATCAGGGCTGCTACGGTAACATGCTGTTTCCCGGTGTAATTAACGGCGCGAGCCGCTAAAACAGCGATCATCGGACGGATGCGTTTGCCTCCACCACTGATGATGTAGTAACCCAACTGATTAATGAGGGAGACCTCAGAGTTCAGCTGTTCGAGGATAGTTGCGTTGACGTCCGCCATATCTTGCGCGGTGAGTTCGTTTATCTGTTCTAAGTTCATCAGTCTGTTCAGCTATTGCTCAGTATGCTGCTATGATAAGCGTCTTTACCCGTGCCTGCGGCAGGTTATGTATTACAGATTGTACTGGAAAATCAGCGCAACGAAACAATTGCATTCGCTTAGCGTTTTTTTTCTGCAATACCCCGCATCAGGCACTTGTCATTATCCTGGAAGTTGCGTAGAATTCGCGCCCTATTGTGAATATTTATAGCGCAGCCTGAAACTAAGACGGCAAGCGCGAAAGCGGAGTTTATATGTACGCGGTTTTCCAAAGTGGTGGTAAACAACACCGAGTAAGCGAAGGTCAGACCGTTCGCCTGGAAAAGCTGGACATCGCAACCGGCGAAACGATTGAATTCGACCAGGTTCTGATGATTGCCAACGGTGAAGATGTGTCAATTGGCGCGCCTTTAGTTTCAGGTGGCTTGATCAAGGCAGAAATTATTGCTCATGGTCGCGGCGACAAGATCAAGATTGTTAAGTTCCGTCGTCGTAAGCATTACCGTAAGCAGCAGGGTCACCGTCAGTGGTTTACTGACGTGAAGATCACTGGCATCAGCGCGTAAGAGGAGATCTGACAAATGGCACACAAGAAAGCTGGCGGCTCCACTCGAAATGGTCGCGATTCCAATGCAAAACGCCTCGGCGTTAAGCGTTTCGGCGGCGAATCTGTTCTGGCAGGTAGCATCATCGTTCGTCAGCGTGGAACCAAATTCCATGCGGGCACCAACGTAGGCTGCGGCCGTGACCACACTCTGTTTGCAACTGCAAACGGCAAGGTCCAGTTCGAAGTGAAAGGCCCGAACAACCGTAAATACATCAGCATCGTTGCTGAGTAAGGTTTTCGTGCCTGAAAGCGGTACCTGATACCGCTTTCAGCAGCGAATCTAAAAGCCCCGCTATGATTGCGGGGCTTTTTACATTCTGCGTTCTGCCCCGGCGTAATTACGTCTGAGGGTTCACAGCAAAGGTCACTTTTGCTGTACACTTTATATTCAGCTGCACGATGTCTTGAGGCGGATCCCCTTTCTGGAATCGACGTGAAGACAGCTTTTGCGGCGCCAGAAACCCAGTTTCCGTCACCAGGCACACCAGCTTGCTACGGCGGATCACTCCCGGACACGCGTCACCTTGCCAGCGTCGGGCGAATGATTTACGGAGAAGTAACATGAAGTTTGTTGATGAAGCGACGATACTCGTCGCTGCGGGCGATGGCGGCAATGGCTGCGTCAGCTTCCGTCGTGAGAAATATATCCCAAGAGGCGGTCCGGACGGCGGCGACGGTGGTGACGGCGGCGATGTCTACATGCAGGCCGATGAAAACCTCAATACCCTGATTGACTACCGTTTCGAAAAATCTTTCCGTTCAGAGCGTGGCCAGAATGGTCAGAGCCGTGATTGTACCGGCAAACGTGGTCAGGACATTATTATTAAAGTGCCGGTCGGCACCCGTATCATCGATCAGGGCACTGGCGAGACGCTGGGCGACATGATGACGCATGGTCAGATCCAGATGGTCGCGAAAGGCGGCTGGCATGGTCTGGGCAACTCCCGCTTCAAATCCTCCGTAAACCGTTCTCCTCGTCAGAAAACGATGGGGACCAAGGGTGAAGTGCGTGATATTCAGCTGGAACTGATGCTGCTGGCTGACGTGGGTATGCTTGGCTTGCCGAATGCCGGTAAATCAACCTTTATCCGTGCGGTGTCCGCCGCGAAACCAAAAGTGGCTGACTATCCGTTTACCACGCTGGTACCAAGCCTCGGCGTGGTTCGTATGGACACTGAACAGAGCTTTGTGATCGCCGATATCCCGGGTCTGATCGAAGGGGCATCTGATGGCGCGGGTCTGGGTATTCGCTTCCTTAAGCACCTTGAGCGCTGCCGTGTGCTGTTACACACCATCGATCTGGCGCCAATTGATGAATCCGATCCGATTGAGAATGCCCGCATCATCCTCGGTGAGTTGGAAAAATACAGCGAGAAGCTCTTCAACAAACCGCGCTGGTTAGTGTTCAACAAAGTTGACCTGCTGGACGAAGAAGAAGCGGAATCTCGTGCTAAAGCGATTGCTGATGCGCTGGGCTGGACAGATAAATACTATCTGATCTCTGCTGCCAACCGTACTGGCGTAACGCCATTGTGCTGGGATGTGATGTCCTTTATCAACGCCAATCCAAAAGAAGTGGAAGAAGCACAGAAGCAGCCTGAGAAAGTCGAGTTCATGTGGGATGACTATCATCGCCAGCAACTCGAAGAAGCTGAAGCAGAATCTGCTGTTGAAGTGGAAGACGACGACTGGGATGACGACTGGGATGAAGAGGACGACGAAGGCGTCGAAATCATCTACAAGCGTTAATCCAACAAAAGGACACCCCGGTGTCCTTTTTTTATGTCTGCAGCTCGGGCAATTAAGTCTTTTAAATGGTAAAGATAATTATTATCATCTTTGCCATCCTTCGATTTGCCATGTTTTGACATCGGCGCTTTGCCAACGAGCCTGATAATGACCTCTGCCTTCCTCACGCGTTACCCGCTACTGTTCAGCCTGCTTTTGATCCCCTTTCTCGCCCAGGCTGATGCCCGTCCTGACTGGCCGCGCCATCTTTCAACCTCAAAGGGGGAAGTTGTGCTTAAGCAGCCGCCGCGACGTATTGTTTCAACCAGCGTGACGCTTACTGGTTCATTACTGGCGATTGAAGCCCCGGTTATTGCCAGCGGGGTAACTCAGCCTGGAAAACGGCTTGCCGATGATCGGGGGTTCTTTCGTCAATGGGGCGATATTGCCAGCGCCCGCGGGGTAAAACCGTTACCCACAGGGGAAGCCAGTCTGGAAGCCATCGCCGCGCAGGATCCAGATTTGATCGTGGTCAGCGCAACGGGAAAAGACTCAGCTGTCACGCTGTATGACCGCCTTTCGCTGATTGCACCCACGCTGGTGATTAATTACGACCAGCAGAGCTGGCAGCAAACAGAGCGACAACTTGCAAAAGCCACCGGAAAGGAGAGCGAAGCGGAGGCTTCTATTCAGTCATTTGCCAGACGAGTCGCTGCCGTCAAAGCGGCAATAGTATTGCCACCGCAGCCCGTCTCTGCACTGGTGTTCAATCCACAAAGTCAGGCCGCTAATCTCTGGACCCGCGACTCTGCGCAGGGGCAATTGCTGGAATCATTGGGGTTTACCCTGGCCACGGTGCCCGCTGAACTGGCTCAGGCGCAACGGAGGTTGCAACGCAAAGACATTATCCCACTCAGTGGCGAGAGCCTGGTGACGGGGATCAATGGGCAATCTGTATTGATGTTCGCCGCCGATCAATCTGGCAAAGTGGCACTGCTGTCTGCGCCTTTACTGGCGGCGTCGCCTGCCGTTCAGCATCAGAAGGTCTATACGCTGGGGAATGACAGCTTCCGCCTTGACTACTACAGTGCAAACCATCTTTTAACGCGACTTAGGGATCTCTTCGCTGCTCACTGAGTCGGACCATAACCACTTAAGTCCGTCCGTGATCCCTCCGCGCCAGCAGAGGGCATCATGACCGCCGTCAATCTCCCGAAAGCGGACATCAAGGCCAGCATCGACCAGCAGGGGATATAACTGCCGGTTCGAATCAAGAATGATTTTCTCATGCCAGCCTGCATCCAGTGCAATGCGTTGCCCGGGCATTCCGGCAATTCCCTTTACAACCTGTTGTATCAACAACCCTGTCGCTTGCTCAGGTTGGTGATCCCGGCGTGGCCACCAAAAAGATCCTGACTGACTAAGCGCACAGCCAAAGCGTTCAGGCCAGTTCAGCACCGCATACACCGCCGCGAGGCCACCAAAACTCTGTCCAACAACAACGGTATTTTTTGCTTGCCCGGAAAACGCGATTTTCCGCCGCAGTTCGGGTAACAATTCCTGTTGAATGGCCTGCCAGAAGAGCGGATTACAGGGGAGCTCTGCGGCTCTCAGCGAGTTATCCACCGAATCGATAAATATGTATACCGCTTCAGGCAGGTCTCCGCTGCGTGTCAGCGTTGCCAATGGCGCTGCAACAGGTTGACTCTTTAGCCAAAATTTCCCGTCAAGCAGGATCACCAGTGGACGATGAAGGGGATTTTCTTCGCCGGTGGCCAGTATCGCCACGTCTCGGGTATTACCCAGTAACACGCTCTCCCAGCTCAAGTTCAGGGTTTCAAGCCGATTATCCTCAGTCTGCCACTCGGGTTGCGCTGGTGCTGCAGGCATATGCAGCGGAGACACCCAGTGACCACGTCCGTTTTGCCAGCCCGCCAGCGGATTGTAACGATCGGGTTGTGCCAGTGGGAATTTCTGCTGCCACCACTGTCTCAGGGAAAGCATCGAAAGCGGTTCGGCGGGCAACTCATCTGCGGTGTCAGGCATCAAAGAGTAACTGCCACGCCAGCCCTGGCTCAGGGACAGAGTGGTCTGCCAGACGTCGGTTCCAGCAATGCGCTTAAGAGAGTGGGGAAGCCCACCACGATGATGGTCGGTTATGCCGATAATGTTCAGCCAGACGTTGCGGATCGCCGAGTGGAACTCATCCCCGTCAGGATCGCGCCAGAGGAAAGTCACTAAGGCGTTTTTTCCCTTTTCCCTGGCGATAAATGGGGTGCCTTGTTGAGCGACAGATTGCCACCAGGCCTCTGTTCCGATTACAGATGTTAAAGCCGTCATAGATTATCAAACCACTGAGTGAACTTTCTGACAAAAATAGAAATGATTGTAATAATCGTATTGATAATTATTTGCATTTGCAATAGTGTGTTGCCGCACTTTTGCCAATTTGGCCCGGGTAATTTTGAAGGGCATATTTGTAGGGAAACAGGCTTCATGACCAGATTTTCACGCTTATCACTGACGATTCTCGCAGGACTGGGAGGCGTCGCGCTGGCTCAGGCAGACACCGTTGATGCCAATGGTGGCACGCTGATGGTGACGGCCGCGCAGCAGACGCTTCAGGCGCCAGGCGTTTCGACCATTACGGCCGACGAAATCAAAAAACGTCCTCCCGCCAGAGATCTCTCTGAAATCATTCGGACCATGCCAGGCGTCAACCTGACCGGCAACTCAACCAGCGGACAGCGCGGTAACAACCGTCAGATTGATATTCGTGGCATGGGTCCAGAAAACACGCTTATCCTGATTGACGGTCTGCCCGTTTCCAGCCGCAACTCGGTACGGTTAGGCTGGCGTGGCGAGCGTGATACGCGTGGAGACACCAACTGGGTTCCACCTGAAATGGTCGACCATATTGAGGTGATTCGCGGGCCTGCCGCAGCGCGCTATGGTAACGGCGCCGCAGGTGGCGTGGTGAATATTATCACTAAGCAGGCCAGTAATGAGTGGCATGGTGCCTGGAATAGCTATCTGAATATGCCGGAGCATCGCTCTGAAGGATCGACCAAACGCACCAACTTCTCACTCAGTGGGCCGCTCTCTGATGCCGTCAGCTTTATGCTGTATGGCAACCTCAGTAAAACGCAGGCTGATGCGCAGTTTATCAATGAAGGGCATCAGTCACTGAGAACCGGCACGTATGCTGATACGGTGCCGGCAGGGCGGGAAGGGGTGGAAAATAAAGATATCCACGGCAAATTGCGTTGGGAGTTTGCGCCACGCCAGGTACTGGAATTCAGTGCAGGCTACAGTCGGCAAGGAAATCTGTACGCCGGAGACACGCAAAATACCAATACCAGCGCACTGGTGCAGGACAACTATGGCAATGAGACTAACCGTCTCTACCGTCAGGACTTCGCCACCACGTGGACAGGCGTGTGGGATAACGGCATCAGCACCCGCAGTTATGCGCAGTATGAAAACACGCGTAACAGCCGGATGAACGAAGGGCTGGCAGGCGGTACGGAAGGGATTTTCTCCGACAGCGGCTTCTCCACCATCCAGCTGGATGACGTATTGTTGCACAGTGAAATCAGCGTTCCTTTTGAGCTGTTGGTCAATCAGACCGCAACGTTTGGCGTCGAATGGAATCAGCAACGCATGAAAGACGGGGCTTCCAATACTCAGGCGCTGTCCGGCGGTAACATTGAAGGGATCGGAAGCAGCAACCGCAGCCCTTACTCCTCTGCAGAAATATTCTCGTTGTTTGCTGAAGACAATATCGAGCTCACTGACAGTACCACGCTGGTGCCCGGTTTGAGATTTGATCACCACAGTATTGTCGGTGATAACTGGAGTCCTTCGTTGAACCTTTCACAGGCGCTGGACGATGACTTCACCCTGAAGCTGGGCATTGCCCGCGCCTACAAAGCACCGAGCCTTTACCAGACCAATCCAAATTACGTCCTGTACAGTCGTGGGCAAGGCTGTGCAGACAGTGCCGGCGCCTGCTATCTGATGGGGAATGACGACCTCAAAGCAGAAACCAGCATTAACAAGGAAGTGGGGATTGAGTATAAGCATGAGGGCTATCAGGCCGGGATCACCTGGTTCCGCAATGATTATCGCAATAAAATTGAAGCGGGCTATCAACCGAGTGGTACGTCCACTTCGGGCGGTGCTGATATCTACCAGTGGGAAAATGTGCCAAAAGCGGTAGTAGAAGGGCTGGAGGGAACGGTTAACCTGCCGCTGACTGAATCAGTAAGCTGGAACAACAATCTGACGTATATGCTGCAAAGCAAAAACAAAACGACAGGCGACCGCTTATCAATCATCCCGGAATATACCCTTAACTCGACGCTGGCCTGGCAGGCCTCAGACGCGCTTTCCCTGCAAAGCACCCTGACCTGGTACGGTCGACAGACGCCGAAAAAATATAACTACAAGGGAGAGTCAGTCAGCGGGACGGAGCAATCGACGGTCAGTCCCTACTCCATCGTTGGCTTGAGCGGCACCTACGATGTGAACAAATACGTGAGCGTCACTCTTGGCGTGGATAACGTGCTGGATAAACGTCATTTCAGGGAAGGGAATGCACAAACAACCGGTAATGCCACGACCAATGCGTATATGTATGGCGCAGGGGCGAACACCTATAACGAATCGGGCCGGACCTGGTATATGGGCCTGAACACGCATTTCTGAGGATGGTGGCGGTGGGGACGGACCCCCACCACGTCTAGTTCAGATTTTGCGGCAACCAGCAGGTGGCATTGAGCCCACTTCGATCCTCTCGGTTGGTTAATCGCAACTCACCGTGATGGATCTGCGCGATGCGCAGCACAATATTCAGTCCCAACCCACTGCCGCCATAACGTTGATCCATCCTGCGAAACGCTTTTGTCAGGTCGGCTGCCGCTTCAGGATCAATACCTGGCCCTTCATCTCTGACAGTGAAACGGCTGCCGCCGTTTTCACTTTCTGCCAACAGGCTGATATGGCTGCCTTCCGGGCTGTATCTCGAGGCATTCTCCAGCAAATTACGCACCATCAATCGCAACAGAACGGCATCGCCTTCAGCTTCAAGCGACAGGTCACCTGAGACCTCCAGCGTCTGCTGGCGCAGCAATAGCATCTCAACCATTTCCTGCTGCAATGGCTGGAAGACACTTTCCCAGCTGACCACCTGATAATGGCCACCGGCCAGAGCCTGACCTGCACGGGACAGCATCAGCAGTTGCTCAATGACATGCATGAGCTGGTCGATGCGTTTCACTAGCATCGGACCCTGGGTAACACCCTGTTGCTCCAGCAGTTCAAGGTGAAGCCGTAATCCGGCAAGCGGTGTACGCAGCTCATGTGCGGCATCAGCGGTGAAAAGCCGCTCTTGCTGCAAGGTATGATCGAGCCTGCCCAGTAACTGATTCAGGGCGCGCGTCACTGCAGCAATTTCATCCATGTCAGAGAAATTAGGCAGCGGCGTGAGATTATCGGCAGAACGTTCAGACAAGCTGTTCTGCAATGACTTCAACGGGCGAATGATCCAGCTGATCGCCCAGAAAGAGAGTAGCAGCGTGAAGCAGACCATCACCACGGAAGGCAGCAACAGTGAGGCTATCGCTTCGCGGATTTCATTTTCGACTCGCTCATTGCGGGCGTGAGCAGAGAGCGTTTCGTTAACCAGGAAACTGATCTGTTCGCGACTTTCATGCCACAGCCAGGCCGCGCTCATCATCTGACAGGACAGCAGGATCAATGCCAGCATAATCAGCAAACGCCGACGCATACTGTTCAAGTGCGTTCTTCCAGACGATATCCCACGCCACGCACCGTCTTGATGCGGTCTTTGCCCAGCTTGCGGCGCAAGTTGTGGATATGCACCTCAAGCGTGTTAGAGCCGGTATCATCCTGCCAGCTATAAAGGTCTTGTTGCAGCGTTTCACGATGCACCGTCTGACTGATGCGCATCAATAGACGCGTCAGCAGTGCAAACTCTTTCGGCGTCAGCTCAACAGGCTGATTGTCTATATAAACTTGCTGAGAAGACAGGTTAAGGGAGAGATCGCCCTGTTGCAGCAGGTTATCGCTGCGACCCTGATAGCGGCGAATCAAAGCCCGGACTCTGGCCTTCAATTCGGCCAGCGCGAAGGGTTTAACCAGATAATCATCGGCACCGGCATCCAGTCCATCAACCCGATCCTCTAAGGCATCACGGGCAGTGAGGATTAGCACCGGCAGATCGATAGTCTCTTTACGCCACTGCCGCAGCAGCTGCCTGCCGTCCCGATCCGGCAACCCAAGATCGAGAACAATCAGGCTGTACTGGCCGCTTTGCAGCAGAGCACAGGCTTCAGCGCCATTCTTAGCCGCATCCACCGCATACCCTTCAGTCGTCAGCGCCTGAACCAGTCCGCCCAACAGCAAAGCATCATCTTCAACAACCAGTAGTTTCATAATTGTCAGTTATTTTGGTAAACATCCTTATAAAGCCGGCTCTCAAAGCGGACCAGCGGAATACGTCGCTGGCGCTGATCTTCCGGCGGAACGGCATAGCCAGAAAGATACTGGACGAATGCCACGCGCTGCCCGCTGGCTGTCGTCATAAAGCCAGCAAGGTTATACACACCCTGCAATGAACCGGTCTTGGCTGATACCTTTCCGTCGACGCCTGCTTCATGAAGACCACCACGATAGCGTAACGTTCCGTCGTAGCCTGCGAGAGGCAACATGGAAATGAAATTCAGCTGTTGATCATTTTGTGCAATGTATTGTAACGCTTGCATCATGGTCGCCGGGGAAATCAAATCGTGCCGTGAAAGCCCCGAACCGTCTACCTGAATGCTGTTGCCCAGATCGACATTCGCCTTTTGCCTCAGTATCTGACGCACGGCATCAGAGCCGGCGCGCCAGGTGCCAGGGACGCCAAATCGCTCATGTCCAATGGTGCGGAACACGGTATCGGCAATCATATTGTCCGACTTCTTCAGCATGATCTTCAGCAGATCGTGTAAGGGTGCAGACTGCGTTTCTGCCAGCACGTTAGCTGGCTGCGTGACCTGAGTCTGACGCAGTAAATGGCCGGAATAATCGATATCGGCTGCCTGCAACTCCGCTTTTAACAGGGCACCGGCATAGCTAGCGCCATCCTGAATAGCAAAGGCCAGCGGCAAGGGTTCGGTACGCTGGGTCATACATCCGGTCAGGGTGAAGCGGTTTAATTCGCCTGGCACCACATCCAGCTCACAATACTGTGCATCCGGCGAGCCTTTCGCCAGCGTTCGCACCTGGCTAAACATACTGACCGGATAATAGGAGGCCACGCGGATAAACGCCTTGTCCCCTGGATTCGGTGCGCTGTAAAGCGATACCGAGAAGCAGTTACGGTCAACAATGGCAGCGGCTGGCGGCGCACTAAAGCACTGCGTCAGGTCATTCCACGGCCAGCCTGGGGCTTCGTCGTGGCTGGCAAATACCGACGTATCAATCACCAAATTGCCCTGAATATGCTTCACACCCTGCTTTTTCAGCGTGGTGACCATATTGCGCAAGTCCTGACGCGTCAGCGTCGGATCGCCACCAAAACGGGCCACCAGATCGCCTTGCAGCGTGCCATCATTAATGGTGCCTTTGCTTTCCAGTTGCGTATGAAAATGGTAGTCCGGCCCAAGCTGAAGCAGCGCCGCCAGGGCGGTCAAGACTTTCATCGTACTGGCCGGCAGCGCCATCTGTTTACTGTGGTAGTCAATTGAAGGCGTGGTTGCGCCTATTTTCTGCACAATCAGCGCCAGGTTTGCGCCATCAGGTAAATATTGGGTGTAGTCTTCAACCGAAGCAGCGTGGGCATTCAGCATAAATGCGCAGGCTAAACCGGTAACAATTCGTGAAAATCGCATAATCTCGCGTTTACTGACAGGTGATGCTGACATACTACGGTGCATCGTTGTGGAAAGTAAACGATGACCCATAAGGAACTCTGGGTTAAAATACGTATCAAAATGCAAAACCTCCAGGCCCTGAGCTTCCCTTTGGGTCTGGTTTATTTCGTTTGAAATTCAGTGGCAAGCGCCGCAGAACGCTTTTTCTGCATGAACCTGTCAGGATGACGAAATTTTGCACAGGACAGAGTTTACGAGGTATTGAGATGAATCAGATTCCGATGACGTTAAGGGGCGCGGACAAACTGCGCGAAGAGCTGGAAGAGCTGAAAACCATTAAACGCCCCCGAATTATTGCCTCAATTGCAGACGCACGTGAGCACGGCGACTTAAAAGAAAACGCTGAGTATCACGCAGCGCGCGAAGAGCAGGGCTTCTGTGAAGGTCGTATCCAGGAGATCGAGGCAAAACTGTCTAATGCTCAGGTAATCGACGTCACCAAAATGAACGCGAACGGTCGGGTGATCTTCGGTTCAACCGTCAAGGTATTGAACCTGGATACTGACGAAGAGTCGACTTATCGCATCGTGGGCGATGATGAGGCTGATTTTAAGCAAAATCTGATTTCTGTGAACTCGCCAATGGCGCGCGGCCTGATTGGCAAAGAAGTTGATGATGTGACGATCGTGAAAACACCCGGCGGCGATGTCGAGTATGAGATTTTGAAGATAGAATATCTCTGATTTCTGCTACGCTGAAACTATCACGCGTATTGTAAAGAAAGGAAAAAGGCCGCTATGCGGCCTTTTATCAACATCAGGAGCGTGTCACCTTCTCCGGTCTAAGTTTCAGAATTGTTACCTGATCCTCAGCGCGGAAGGGAGATCTTGCGTTCCTTCGTTGGACGGTACAGTACCAGCATCTTGCCGATAACCTGCACGTTTGCTGCTTTGGTTTCGCGCACGATAGCCTCAACAACCAGTGCTTTCGTTTCACGGTCTTCCGTGGCGATTTTCACTTTGATGAGCTCGTGGTGCTCCAGTGCTTGTTCGATCTCGGCTAGCACCCCTTCGGTCAAACCATTGTTGCCCAGCATGACAACGGGCTTCAGCGGATGGGCCAGTCCTTTCAGGTGCTGTTTTTGTTTGGTACTCAGATTCATCGTATTTTTTACTTACATTGGGATTGAAAACGGGTCATTCTACCGCCATCTCTGGTGTATCACCAAATCGGCTTTGCTGATTTGCGCGGTTTATTTATCGCATGCGTTGAATCATAGTTGGAAATTGTATGACTGGTAAAAAGCGTTCGGCCAGTTCCAGCCGCTGGCTGCAGGAACACTTTAGCGATAAATATGTGCTTCAGGCACAGAAAAAAGGGCTGCGTTCTCGCGCCTGGTTTAAACTCGATGAAATACAGCAAGGTGACAAGCTGTTCAAACCTGGCATGACCGTCGTCGATCTGGGTGCTGCACCCGGAGGTTGGTCTCAATATGTGGTAACGCAGATTGGGTCAAAAGGCCGTGTTATTGGTTGTGATATCCTGCCGATGGATCCTATCGCCGGTGTCGATTTCCTCCAGGGCGATTTTCGTGATGAACTGGTCATGAAAGCGTTGCTGGAACGAGTAGGTGACAACAAAGTACAGGTTGTGATGTCCGATATGGCTCCCAACATGACAGGAACGCCAGCAGTTGATATTCCACGTGCAATGTATTTAGTTGAGCTTGCACTGGAAATGTGTCGTGATGTATTGGCACCTGGCGGCAGTTTTTTAGTAAAAGTGTTTCAGGGAGATGGCTTTGAAGATTACCTCCGGGAAATTCGCTCCCTGTTTACGAAAGTAAAAATTCGTAAGCCGGACGCTTCGCGCTCTCGTTCGCGTGAAGTGTACATTGTAGCGACAGGGCGCAAACTATAGTACCCTACGCTGTCTGTTAACACAGTTGTAATAAGAGGTTAATCCCCTTGAGTGACATGGCGAAAAACCTAATTCTTTGGTTAGTCATCGCGGTCGTGCTGATGTCTGTATTCCAAAGCTTTGGGCCCAGCGAGTCGAATGGCCGTAGGGTTGACTATTCAACCTTCCTGTCAGAAGTGAACCAGGATCAGGTCCGCGAGGCACGTATTAACGGGCGTGAAATCAACGTTGTCAAAAAAGACAGCAACAAATACACGACTTACATTCCTGTCAACGATCCCAAGTTGCTTGATAACCTGTTGACTAAAAATGTGAAAGTGGTTGGCGAACCGCCTGAAGAACCGAGCCTGTTGGCGTCGATCTTCATCTCATGGTTCCCAATGCTATTGCTTATTGGTGTCTGGATCTTCTTCATGCGCCAGATGCAGGGCGGGGGCGGCAAAGGGGCAATGTCCTTTGGTAAAAGCAAAGCCCGCATGCTGACGGAAGATCAGATCAAGACTACCTTCGCTGATGTTGCCGGTTGCGACGAAGCGAAAGACGAAGTGGCTGAGTTGGTTGAATACCTGCGTGAGCCAAGCCGTTTCCAGAAACTGGGCGGTAAAATTCCGAAAGGCGTTCTGATGGTCGGGCCTCCGGGTACCGGTAAAACGCTGCTGGCGAAAGCCATCGCCGGTGAAGCTAAAGTGCCTTTCTTCACTATCTCCGGTTCTGACTTCGTTGAAATGTTCGTTGGTGTGGGTGCATCCCGTGTTCGCGACATGTTTGAACAAGCCAAGAAAGCCGCGCCTTGCATCATCTTTATCGATGAGATCGATGCAGTCGGTCGTCAGCGTGGCGCTGGTTTAGGCGGTGGTCACGATGAACGTGAGCAGACGCTGAACCAGATGCTGGTTGAGATGGATGGTTTTGAAGGTAATGAAGGCATCATCGTCATCGCCGCGACTAACCGTCCAGACGTACTTGACCCGGCGCTGTTGCGTCCAGGCCGCTTTGACCGTCAGGTTGTTGTAGGCTTGCCAGACGTTCGAGGCCGTGAGCAGATCCTGAAAGTGCATATGCGTCGCGTTCCATTAGCGACCGACATTGAAGCATCCGTTATTGCCCGTGGTACGCCAGGCTTCTCAGGTGCCGATTTGGCTAACCTGGTCAACGAAGCTGCGCTGTTTGCAGCCCGTGGTAACAAACGCGTTGTGTCGATGGTTGAGTTCGAAAAAGCGAAAGACAAGATCATGATGGGTGCGGAACGTCGCTCCATGGTGATGACAGAATCGCAGAAAGAGTCGACGGCCTACCACGAAGCCGGTCACGCGATCATTGGTCGCCTGGTGCCGGAGCATGATCCGGTGCACAAAGTGACCATCATTCCTCGTGGCCGTGCATTAGGTGTGACCTTCTTCCTGCCTGAAGGCGACGCGATCAGCGCCAGCCGTCAGAAACTGGAAAGTCAGATTTCTACCCTTTACGGTGGCCGTCTGGCAGAAGAGATCATCTACGGTGTTGAGCGTGTTTCTACCGGTGCTTCTAACGACATCAAGGTAGCCACCTCAATAGCGCGTAACATGGTAACGCAATGGGGCTTCTCAGAGAAACTGGGCCCGCTGCTGTATGCTGAAGAAGAGGGTGAAGTATTCCTCGGTCGTTCAGTGGCTAAAGCGAAGCACATGTCTGATGAGACCGCGCGTATCATTGACCAGGAAGTGAAATCACTGGTTGAAGGTAACTACCAACGTGCACGTCGTATTCTGAACGAAAACATGGACATTCTTCACGCGATGAAAGATGCGCTGATGAAGTATGAAACCATTGATGCTCCACAGATCGATGACCTGATGGCACGCCGTGAAGTGCGTCCACCACAGGGTTGGGAAGATCCGGGCAGCACCAATAATTCTGACAGCAACGGTACGCCTAAGGCGCCGCGCCCGGTTGATGAACCGCGCACGCCTAATCCTGGTAACACCATGTCAGAGCAGCTGGGCGACAAGTAATTTACTTGTTCGTTTAAGCTCACTCCAAACCCCGGCGCTGTCCGGGGTTTTTTATATCTACAATTTCATTACCCGGTCCAACTGACCTGCTGAACCCGTTTGGAGACTTACCGTTATGAAGCTTTACGCCAGAGACACCATCCTCGATCTTTCCCATCCTCATGTGATGGGGATCCTGAATGTGACCCCGGATTCTTTCTCTGATGGCGGCAAGTATAACGATTTGGTTCAGGCGCTGACCCATGCCAACGAAATGATCAATGCCGGTGCCACCATTATTGATATCGGCGGCGAATCCACGCGTCCTGGCGCATCGGAAGTCAGTGTTGAGCAGGAGCTGGAACGGGTTATTCCGGTGGTTGAGGCTATTTCTCAACGTTTTGAAGTGTGGATTTCGGTCGATACATCAAAACCAGAGGTGATCCGGGAATCCGCAAATGCCGGTGCGCACATCATCAATGATATCCGTTCACTGCAGGAGCCGGGTGCTTTGGAAGCGGCGGCGGCAACGGGCCTGCCGATTTGTCTGATGCATATGCAGGGCGATCCGGGCACCATGCAACAATCGCCGAAGTACAAACAGCTGCTGCAGGATGTGGACGCCTTTTTTGTGCAGCACATCGCCAGATGCGAAGCCGCCGGGATCAAAAAAGAGCAGTTGATCCTCGACCCGGGATTCGGTTTCGGTAAGAATCTGTCCCACAATTATCAGTTGCTGGCCCATCTGGCTGATTTTCACCGGTTCGGCCTGCCACTGCTGGTCGGCATGTCCCGTAAAAGTATGATTGGGCAACTGCTGAATGTTGGCCCGTCGCAGCGGCTGACAGGCAGTCTGGCCTGCGCGGTAATCGCCGCGATGCAAGGCGCGCACATCCTGCGCGTTCATGATGTTAAAGAAACCGTCGAAGCGATGCGCGTCGTCGAAGCAACACTGTCAGCGAAGGAAGAGTAACGCTATGAGCAACCGTAAGTATTTTGGTACCGATGGCATCCGCGGCAAAGTGGGTGAGTCTCCTATTACACCTGACTTCGTGCTGAAGCTTGGCTGGGCAGCGGGTAAGGTGCTGGCACGCAATGGCTCAAAGAAAATTATCATCGGTAAAGATACGCGCATTTCTGGCTACATGCTGGAGTCGGCCCTTGAGGCAGGCCTGGCGGCGGCAGGATTATCGGCAGCCTTTACCGGACCAATGCCAACCCCAGCCATTGCCTATCTGACCAGAACCTTCCGTGCCGAAGCGGGGATTGTGATTTCGGCTTCGCACAATCCGTTTGATGATAACGGTATCAAGTTCTTTTCCATCGAAGGCACCAAGCTGCCAGATGACGTGGAAGAGGCGATCGAAGCGGAGATGGAGAAACCTATCACCTGCGTAGAATCTGCAGAGCTGGGACGTGCCAGCCGCATTGTTGATGCAGCCGGCCGCTACATCGAGTTTTGCAAAGGTACCTTCCCAAGTGAACTGAGCCTGAATGGCATGAAGATTGTGGTGGACTGCGCCAACGGTGCCACCTACCACATCGCGCCAAACGTCCTGCGTGAACTCGGCGCGACGGTGATCACAATTGGTGTTAATCCTGATGGCATGAACATCAACAAAGAGTGTGGCGCCACCGATGTCCGCAAGCTGCAAGAACGCGTGTTGTCGGAGAAAGCGGACGTGGGGCTGGCCTATGATGGCGATGGCGATCGCATCATGATGGTGGACCATCTGGGCCATAAAGTGGATGGCGATCAGATCCTGTATATCATTGCCCGTGAAGGCTTACGTCAGGGACAACTGCGCGGTGGTGTCGTCGGTACGCTGATGAGCAACATGGGGCTTGAACTGGCGCTTAAGCAACTGGGTATTCCGTTTGCGCGTGCAAAAGTGGGCGACCGCTACGTGCTGGAAAAACTGCAGGAAAAAGGCTGGCGTCTGGGCGCTGAAAACTCCGGCCACGTGATCCTGTTGGACAAGACAACTACCGGTGACGGTATCGTGGCAGGTTTGCAGGTACTCACTGCGATGGTGCGTAACCACATGACTCTGCACGATCTGTGCAGCGGCATGAAGTTGCTGCCACAGATCCTCGTTAACGTGCGCTTCAGTGGAACAACCGATCCGCTGGAAGATGCAACGGTCAAAACGGTCACTGCAGAAGTCGAAAAAGAGCTGCAGGGTCGTGGACGGGTGTTGTTGCGTAAATCAGGGACTGAACCGCTAATCCGCGTGATGGTTGAAGGCGAAGATGAAGCGCAAGTGACGGCGCTGGCACACCGGATTGCCGATGCGGTGAAGGCGGTCTGATAAGCCAGAAAAGGACGGTAGATGAGTGATTTACCAGCAACTCATTGCTCATTTGCCGTTTTTTTCCGCAATCAGATGCCTGGTGCTAAATTGCCCTTGCGCAGTCAGGCGGCTTTGGTTAGTATTCACACCCGCTTCTGATGGGTAGTGACAACGCTATCTCTCTAACTGGTTTGAAGCTTTTTGATGTGCGGCTACCGCGCAAGGAAACAGGTTAATTATGTACGAAGCTCTCTTAGTTGTTTTCCTTATTGTTGCAATCGGCCTTGTAGGTTTGATCATGCTTCAGCAAGGTAAAGGCGCTGATATGGGCGCGTCATTTGGTGCAGGCGGTTCGGCAACGCTGTTTGGTTCTAACGGTTCAGGTAACTTTATGACCCGTATGACCGCGGTATTGGCAACACTGTTCTTCATCATTAGCTTGATTCTGGGTAACCTCAACTCCAATAAGACTCAGAAAGGAAGCGAGTGGGAAAATCTGACTCAGCCTGCACAGTCGCAGCAGAGCCAGCCAGCTAAACCGGCAACCCCGGGTAGCGATATTCCACAGTAAGCAGTAAATGCAGTGATTTCGACACGACAGAAATAAAAAAGTCGTCACTTTAGTGCCGTGGTGGTGGAATTGGTAGACACGCTACCTTGAGGTGGTAGTGCCCGCATGGGCTTACGGGTTCAAGTCCCGTCCTCGGTACCAAACTTCAGTATTGCTTGCGTTTTACGCAAGATCGGCGTAGTATTTGCCACGTTATTTCGGACGCGGGGTGGAGCAGCCTGGTAGCTCGTCGGGCTCATAACCCGAAGGTCGTCGGTTCAAATCCGGCCCCCGCAACCACTTTCCCTTAGAGTTCTTTTTCAAATATACTGTATGCATCGAACGGCGCATCTCAGCAGATTTTGAAAAAAATTCTTTTGGATTGTGCCGAACCGCCAGATTTTTGGCGTACAGGGTCCAGTCGCATAAAGCCCCGATTTATCGGGGTTTTTTGTTATCAGGAAACAGCATACTGGGCTATTAAGCCCTTTTTTTATGTCTTGGGGGTGGCCTTGTCCACATTAGAGCAAAAATTAACTGAGCTGATCACAGCACCTGTAGAGGCGCTGGGCTACGAACTGGTCGGTATCGAGTTTGTACGCGGTCGTACATCGACGTTGCGCATCTATATTGATAGTGAAAATGGCATCAATGTTGACGATTGTGCTGATGTTAGCCACCAGGTAAGTGCCGTATTCGATGTCGAAGACCCGATTACTGTCGCTTATAACCTTGAAGTCTCCTCACCAGGCCTTGAGCGCCCACTCTTTACCGCTGCGCATTACGCACAATTTATTGGCGAAGAAGTGAGCCTGGTGCTGCGTATGGCCGTTCAAAACCGCCGCAAATGGCAGGGAATCATTAAATCTGTAGAAGGTGAAATGATCACTGTTGCTGTTGAGGGTAACGACGAAGTGTTCGCGCTGAGCAACATTCAGAAAGCGAACCTGGTTCCCCACTTTTAAAAGTCCGGATTGAGGCATACCAGGATGAACAAAGAAATCTTAGCTGTAGTTGAGGCTGTGTCGAACGAGAAATCACTCCCGCGCGAAAAGATTTTCGAAGCGCTGGAGAGCGCACTGGCCACGGCGACCAAGAAAAAATACGAGCAGGAAATTGAAGTCCGTGTCAGCATTGACCGCAAAAGCGGCGATTTCGACACCTTCCGCCGTTGGGTTATCGTTGACGAAGTGACTATGCCAACGCGTGAAATCACGCTGGATGCAGCTCGCTACGAAGACGAAGCGCTTAATCTGGGCGAATACGTAGAAGACCAGATCGAATCTGTGACCTTCGACCGTATCACCACCCAAACCGCGAAACAGGTTATCGTGCAGAAAGTGCGCGAAGCTGAACGTGCGATGGTTGTCGATCAGTTCCGTCAGCAGGAAGGTGAGATCATCACCGGCGTGGTTAAGAAAGTTAACCGCGACAACATCTCTCTGGATCTGGGCAGCAACGCAGAAGCCGTCATCATTCGTGAAGACATGCTGCCACGTGAAAACTTCCGTCCGGGCGACCGTATTCGTGGTGTTCTGTACGCAGTGCGTCCAGAAGCGCGCGGTGCTCAGCTGTTTGTCAGCCGTTCCAAGCCGGAAATGCTGATCGAACTGTTCCGCATTGAAGTGCCAGAAATTGGCGAAGAAGTGATTGAGATTAAAGCCGCCGCGCGCGATCCGGGCTCACGTGCCAAGATTGCGGTGAAAACCAACGACAAACGTATCGACCCAGTTGGTGCATGCGTCGGTATGCGTGGTGCGCGAGTTCAGGCAGTATCCAGTGAGCTGGGTGGCGAGCGTATTGATATCGTACTGTGGGATGACAATCCTGCGCAGTTCGTGATCAATGCCATGGCCCCTGCGGATGTTGCCTCTATCGTGGTAGATGAAGATAATCACACCATGGATATCGCTGTTGAAGCCGGTAACCTGGCTCAGGCGATTGGCCGTAATGGTCAAAACGTACGTTTAGCCGCACAGCTGAGTGGCTGGGAGCTAAACGTAATGACGGTCGACGATCTGCAGGCGAAGCACCAGGCTGAAGCCCATGCTGCCATCGACGTCTTTACCAGGCATCTCGATATTGATGAAGACTTTGCTACCGTTCTGGTTGAAGAAGGTTTCTCTTCTCTTGAAGAACTGGCATATGTTCCGATCAACGAGCTGTTGGAAATTGACGGTCTGGATGAAGAGACAGTAGAAGCGCTGCGCGATCGTGCGAAAAATGCGTTAACAACCCTGGCGCTGGCGAAAGAAGAGAGCCTGGGCGACAACCAGCCGGCAGAAGATTTGCTGAATCTGGAAGGTCTTGATCGTGAGCTGGCATTCAAGCTGGCAGCGATTGGCGTCTGTACGCTGGAAGATCTTGCCGAACAGGGTGTTGACGACCTGACAGATATTGAAGGCCTGAACGATGAACAGGCTGGTGAGCTGATTATGGCTGCACGCAATATCTGCTGGTTCGGCGACGACGCGTAATAAACTGTAGCAGGAAGGAACAGCATGACAGATGTAACTGTAAAATCGCTGGCCGCAGAGATTCAGACACCGGTAGAACGCCTGGTACAGCAGTTTGCTGATGCAGGGATCCGCAAGTCTGAAACTGATTCTGTGACGCAGCAGGAAAAAGAAACGCTCCTGACCCATTTGAATCGCGATCATAACGGCGGTTCAGGTAAACTGACTCTGCAGCGCAAGACGCGCAGCACCTTGAATGTTCCCGTTACCGGGGGCAAAAGCAAGTCAGTACAAATTGAAGTCCGCAAAAAGCGCACCTATGTAAAAGGCGATCCTGCAGAAGCTGAACAGGCTGAAGCAGAAGAGCAGGCACAGCGTGAAGCGGAAGAACTGGCTCGTCGTGAGGCTGAAGAAAAAGCCAAGCGTGAAGCCCAAGACAAAGCGAAGCGTGAAGCCGAGGAGCAGGCTAAACGTGAGGCAGCTGATAAAGCCAAACGTGAAGCAGCGGAAAAAGATAAAGTGAGCAATCAACCTACTGATGAAGTAATCCGGGCAACGCAGTCTGACAAAGCCCGTCGCGAAGCAGAAGCTGCAGAACTGAAGCGTAAAGCCGAAGAAGAAGCGCATCGCAAGATTGAAGAAGAAGCGAAGCGCGTAGCGGAAGAGGCTCGTAAAATGGCAGAAGAGAAAGGCACCGAGTGGACTGAGGTTAAAGAAGTTGAAGATACTTCTGATTACCACGTAACCACTTCTACCCACGCCCGTGCGGCTGAAGACGAAAACGATGCGAAGGTTGAAGGCGACCGTCGTACCCGTGCAGTCCGCCCGGCTAAAGCGCCACGCTCCAAGAAAGGCAACAAGCATTCTGAAGCGAAAACTGACCGTGAAGAAGCGCGTGCGCAGGTTCGCGGCGGTAAAGGCGGCAAGCGCAAGCCAAGCACCCTGCAACAGGGCTTCAACAAGCCAGTGCAGGCTGTTAACCGTGACGTGATCATCGGCGAAACCATCAGCGTAGCCGAACTGGCTAACAAGATGGCGGTGAAAGGTTCCCAGGTCATCAAAGCGATGATGAAAATGGGCGCCATGGCCACCATTAACCAGGTTATCGATCAGGAAACTGCCCAGCTGGTAGCGGAAGAAATGGGTCACAAAGTGACGCTGCGCCGTGAGAATGAGCTGGAAGAAGCGGTAATGAGCGATCGTGATACTCATGCGCTGCAGGAATCCCGTGCACCGGTCGTGACCATCATGGGCCACGTTGACCACGGTAAAACCTCTCTGCTGGATTATATTCGCTCCACTAAAATCGCCTCTGGCGAAGCGGGCGGCATTACTCAGCACATCGGTGCATACCACGTTGAAACTGACACCGGTATGATCACCTTCCTGGATACCCCGGGACACGCCGCGTTTACCGCAATGCGTGCTCGTGGTGCTCAGGCAACTGACATCGTTATCCTGGTCGTTGCGGCAGATGATGGCGTGATGCCACAGACTATCGAAGCTATCCAACACGCAAAAGCGGCGAAAGTGCCGGTTGTTGTTGCGGTGAACAAAGTTGATAAGCCAGATGCCGATCCGGATCGTGTTAAAAACGAACTGACCCAGTACGGAATTATTCCGGAAGAGTGGGGCGGCGAGAACATGTTCGTGAACGTGTCTGCGAAAGCCGGTACCGGTATTGATGACTTGCTCAACGCCATTCTTCTGCAAGCAGAAGTGCTGGAACTGAGCGCGGTTCGTCAGGGTATGGCAAGCGGTGTGGTTATCGAATCCTTCCTGGATAAAGGTCGTGGTCCGGTTGCTACCGTGCTGGTACGTGAAGGTACGCTGAACAAAGGCGATATCGTTCTGTGCGGCTTCGAGTATGGCCGTGTGCGTGCGATGCGTGACGAATTAGGTCGCGAAGTGACTGAAGCAGGTCCTTCGATTCCTGTTGAGATCCTGGGCCTGTCAGGTGTTCCTGCCGCCGGTGATGAAGCAACGGTTGTTCGTGACGAGAAGAAAGCCCGTGAAGTTGCACTGTATCGTCAGGGCAAATTCCGTGAAGTTAAGCTGGCTCGTCAGCAGAAATCTAAACTGGAGAACATGTTTGCGAACATGACCGAAGGTGAAGTTTCCGAACTGAACATCGTGCTGAAAGCTGACGTTCAGGGTTCTGTCGAAGCTATCTCCGACTCGCTGCTGAAGCTGTCCACTGATGAAGTGAAAGTGAAAATCGTGGGTTCAGGCGTAGGTGGTATCACCGAAACTGACGCCACGCTGGCCGCGGCTTCTAACGCTATCCTGCTGGGCTTCAACGTGCGTGCCGATGCTTCTGCTCGCCGCGTAGTGGATACCGAAAGTCTGGATCTGCGTTACTACTCCGTGATCTATAATCTGATCGACGAAGTTAAGCAGGCGATGAGCGGTATGCTGGCGCCTGAGTACAAGCATCAGATTACCGGTCTGGCTGAAGTGCGTGACGTGTTCAAATCACCTAAGTTCGGCGCTGTTGCTGGCTGTATGGTGACTGAAGGTAACATCAAACGTCACAACCCAATCCGCGTACTGCGTGACAACGTGGTTATCTACGAAGGCGAGCTGGAATCCCTGCGCCGCTTCAAAGATGACGTCAACGAAGTCCGTAACGGCATGGAATGTGGTATCGGCGTGAAGAACTACAACGATGTGCGTGTTGGCGATATGATCGAAGTCTTCGAGATTATCGAGATCCAACGTACTATCGATTAATGGTCGCCTGAAAACAGTGACTTATTTGGGAGGCCGTTGTGCCTCCCGAATTATTTGGAGAGTATTATTATGGCGAAAGAATTTGGTCGCCCACAGCGTGTCTCTCAGGAATTGCAGAAAGAGATTGCTGTTATTCTGCAGCGTGAGATTAAAGATCCCCGTCTGGGCATGATGGTTACCGTATCAGGCGTCGATTTGTCTCGCGATCTGGCCTATGCCAAAGTATTTGTGACCTTCCTGAACGACAAAGACGAAGACGCTATCAAAGGCGGTCTGCGTGCACTGGGTGATGCTTCTGGCTACATCCGTTCACTACTGGGCAAAGCGATGCGTCTGCGCATCGTCCCTGAACTGACCTTCTTCTACGACAACTCGTTGGTCGAAGGGATGCGCATGTCTAACCTGGTGACCAATGTGGTCAGAAACGATGTTGAACGTCGTGGACCGCAGGAAGAACAGGAAGAACAGGAAGAAGAAGACAAGAAGGAAGACTGATGAGCCGTCCTCGTCGTCGCGGACGTGACGTCCACGGTGTTCTGCTGCTGGACAAACCGCAGGGGCTGTCGAGTAATGATGCCCTGCAGAAAGTGAAGCGGTTGTTCACAGCAAACCGTGCTGGCCACACCGGCGCGTTAGATCCTCTGGCGACCGGCATGCTGCCGATCTGCCTTGGCGAAGCCACCAAATTTTCTCAGTATCTACTGGACTCAGATAAACGTTACCGCGTGATTGCCCGTCTGGGTCAGCGCACGGATACGTCTGATGCTGATGGCGCGATTATCAGCGAGCGTCCGGTGACCGTTACTGAAGAACAACTGGCGCAGGCATTGGACAGATTCCGTGGGGAAACCCAGCAGGTGCCGTCGATGTATTCCGCGCTGAAGTACCAGGGGCGTAAGCTGTACGAATATGCCCGCGAAGGCATTGAAGTCCCGCGTGAAGCCCGCAGCATTACGGTTTACGAGTTACAGTTTATTCGCTGGGAAGGCGATGAGCTGGAGCTGGAAATCCACTGTTCCAAAGGCACCTATATCCGCACCATTACCGACGATCTCGGTGAGATGCTGGGTTGCGGCGCGCACGTTATCTATTTGCGTCGTTTGCAGGTTGCGACCTATCCGATCGCCAGTATGGTGACGCTGGAACAGTTGGCTGAACTGAGTGAAGAAGCTTACCGTACGGAACGCACGCCGGCAGAATTGCTTGATGCGTTGCTGATGCCGATGGACAGCCCGGCAGCCGCGTATCCGGCGGTTAATCTGCCGCTGGCCGTGTCAGCTTACTTCCGCCAGGGCATGCCGGTGCAGGCGGTTAATGCGCCTTCTTCCGGCCTGGTTCGCGTGACGGAAGGTGAAGAGCAGAAGTTTATTGGCATGGCAGAAATTGCCGATGACGGTCGCGTGGCGCCACGCCGTCTGGTTGTAGAATATTCCGACTAGTCATTTGCGTAAGCTTCTGGCTAAGAGTAGAATGGCGCGGCTTTACCATTGGGTTGCTGAATTAGAGATCGGCGCCTGTACATTTATCTTATAATTTGGAGTTGTATCATGTCTCTAAGTGTTGAATCTAAAGCGCAGATCGTAGCTGATTACGGTCGTGATGCGAATGACAGTGGTTCTACCGAAGTTCAGGTTGCTTTGTTGACTGCACAGATTAACCATCTGCAGGGTCACTTCTCTGAGCACAAAAAAGACCACCACAGCCGTCGCGGTCTGCTGCGTATGGTTTCTCAGCGTCGTAAGCTGCTGGATTACCTGAAGCGTAAAGACGTTGCACGTTACACCAGCCTGATCGAGCGTCTGGGTCTGCGTCGCTAGTCTTAGAGTTTGCCAGGTCGTTTCGGTGCATTCTGATGTACCGAAATGATGGGTTGGCAGATTCGTGCGAGTTTCGCTAAAAAGGGGCCTTTATGGCCCCTTTTTTTAGGCGAGCGGCAGCATTTCAAGCCAAACTATTGTATTGTTGCTGGGTGTGATCTTCAGTTGCAGAGGTTCGCGCGGCTAATGAGAGGCTTTGTCCCATAAGGGATTAGGGTTGTCATTAGTCGCGAGGATGCAGATGAGGATTTAAAATTAACGGCAGGGTCAGTGCCTTGCCAGTACGTTAAGGACATAATTTTGCTGAACCCGATCGTAAAAAAATTCCAGTATGGTCAGCATACCGTCACCATTGAGACCGGTATGATGGCTCGCCAGGCAACGGCAGCCGTAATGGTAAGCATGGACGACACCGCTGTGTTCGTTACCGTTGTAGGCAAAAAGACCACTAAGCCAGGCCAGGACTTCTTCCCGCTGACCGTTAACTATCAGGAGCGTACTTACGCTGCTGGTCGTATTCCGGGTAGCTTCTTCCGTCGCGAAGGCCGTCCAAGCGAAGGTGAAACCCTCATCTCTCGTCTGATTGACCGTCCGGTTCGTCCGCTGTTCCCGGAAGGGTTCATCAACGAAGTCCAGATTATTGCCACCGTGGTCTCCGTAAACCCACAGGTTCACCCGGATATCGTGGCATTAATCGGTGCCTCTGCCGCACTGAGCCTGTCAGGTCTGCCTTTCAATGGTCCAATTGGTGCCGCTCGCGTGGGCTACCTTAACGATCAGTACGTGCTGAACCCAACGACCGATGAGCTGAAAGAAAGTAAGCTGGATCTGGTTGTAGCGGGTACTCAGGGCGCGGTTCTGATGGTTGAGTCTGAAGCTGAACTGCTGAGCGAAGATCAGATGCTGGGCGCAGTGGTGTTCGGCCACGAGCAGCAGCAGGTTGTGATCGACCAAATCAACGCGCTGGTTGCCGAAGCAGGTAAACCGCGTTGGGACTGGAAGCCAGAAGCTGTCAACGAATCATTACAGACCCGTATTGCTGCGCTGGCTGAATCTCGCCTGAGCGAAGCTTACCAGATCACTGAAAAACAAGAGCGTTATGCTCAGGTTGGCGTGATCAAGTCTGAAACTACCGCAGCACTGCTGGCGGAAGACGCTAGCCTTGATGACAACGAAATCGGCGATCTCCTGCATGCGCTTGAGAAAAACGTGGTTCGTAGTCGTATCCTGAGCGGCGCTCCGCGTATCGATGGTCGCGAAAAAGACATGATCCGTGGTCTGGATGTGCGCACTGGCGTTCTGCCACGTACTCACGGTTCCGCGCTGTTCACCCGTGGTGAAACTCAGGCACTGGTTACCGCAACGCTGGGCACCGCCCGTGATGCGCAGAACCTGGATGAGCTGATGGGTGAGAAGACCGACAGCTTCCTGTTCCACTACAACTTCCCTCCGTACTGCGTAGGTGAAACTGGCATGGTTGGGTCGCCTAAGCGTCGTGAGATTGGTCACGGTCGTCTGGCTAAGCGTGGCGTACTGGCAGTAATGCCTAAAGCTGACGCGTTCCCATACACCGTGCGTGTGGTGTCAGAAATCACTGAATCAAACGGCTCTTCTTCAATGGCTTCCGTCTGTGGTGCTTCACTGGCACTGATGGACGCAGGCGTACCAATCAAAGCAGCCGTAGCCGGTATTGCGATGGGTCTGGTAAAAGAAGGCGAGAACTTTGTGGTTCTGTCTGACATCCTGGGTGACGAAGATCATCTGGGCGACATGGACTTCAAAGTAGCCGGTAGCCGTGAAGGTATCACCGCGCTGCAGATGGACATCAAAATTGAAGGTATCACCCGCGAAATCATGCAGGTGGCTCTGAACCAGGCTAAGGGTGCGCGTCTGCACATTCTGGGCGTGATGGAACAGGCTATCAGCACGCCGCGTGGCGACATCTCTCAGTTCGCACCACGTATTCACACGATTAAAATCAGCCCGGACAAGATCAAAGACGTGATCGGTAAAGGCGGTTCTGTGATTCGTGCGCTGACCGAAGAAACCGGCACCACCATCGAAATCGAAGATGATGGCACGGTGAAAATCGCAGCGACCGACGGTGAGAAAGCGAAATATGCTATCCGTCGTATCGAAGAGATCACTGCAGAAATCGAAGTGGGCCGTATCTACAACGGTAAGGTTACCCGCATCGTTGACTTCGGTGCCTTCGTTGCTATCGGTGGTGGCAAAGAAGGTCTGGTTCACATCTCTCAGATCGCTGATAAGCGTGTAGAGAAAGTGACCGACTATCTGCAGATGGGCCAGGAAGTGCCGGTGAAAGTTCTGGAAGTTGATCGCCAGGGCCGCGTACGTCTGAGCATCAAAGAAGCGACTGAGCAGGCTGCAGAGCCTGAAGCAGCCGTGACTCCAGCAGCTCCTGAAGCTCCTGAAGCAGAATAAAGTCAGACCCTTAAGCTCTCCCTGCGAACAGGGAGAGCGGTATCATCGCGAGGACAGGACGACACCTTGTGCACGGCAGGCGGATGAAAGGATATTCATCCCATTGTTTGTCTTTGGGAGTGGGAAATGAAGCCTTTTTTACGCTGGTGTTTCGTTGCGACAGCTTTAACGCTGGCAGGATGCAGCAACTCGGATTGGCGTAAGAACGAGGTTCTGGCTGTTCCGCTGCAGCCTACGCTGCAACAGGAAGTGATTCTGGCACGTATGGAACAAATTCTTGCCAGTCGATCCCTTAGCGATGATGAACGCGCACAGCTGTTATATGAGCGCGGAGTGTTGTATGATAGTTTAGGTTTGAGAGCACTGGCGCGAAATGATTTTTCATTAGCGTTATCTGTCAGACCTGATATGCCTGAAGTATTCAATTACTTAGGCATATACTTAACGCAGGCAGGAAATTTTGATGCTGCCTATGAAGCGTTCGATTCTGTACTTGAGCTTGATCCAACTTACAATTATGCGCATTTAAACCGCGGTATCGCCTTATACTACGGCGGAAGGTATAAATTAGCGCAAGATGATCTGCTGGCGTTTTATCAAGACGATCCTAACGATCCTTTCCGCAGCTTGTGGCTCTATCTCGATGAAAGAGAGATGGACGCAGACAAGGCTAAAGTAGCGCTTCAACAGCGTTACGACAAAGCGGTCAGAGACCAATGGGGATGGAAAATTGTCGAGTTCTACCTGGGAAATATCAGTGAAAGTACACTGATGGACAGTCTCAAGGCAGACGCAACGGATAACACCTCGCTCGCTGAACATCTCAGTGAAACCAACTTCTATTTAGGTAAACATTACCTAAGTCTGGGGGAGAAGGACGACGCAGAAGCGTTGTTCAAGCTGACGGTCGCAAACAACGTTCACAACTTCGTTGAGCACCGATATGCATTGTTGGAGCTGGCCCTACTCGGCCAGACACAAGACGATTTATCAGAATCTGACCAGCAATAGCTGACGAACTACTATCGCCCTTTTTTCGAAATGTCATCATCTTAGCGGATGAGGGCTTTCTTGTTCGTCGAAACCACTAATTTGAGCCGGTTCACACTTTTTGATGAAAATGACTGAATGTTTTCACGACGAGTTATGTAGACTGGCCGCCGCAATCTAAGAGGCACGTGTACTACATGACTGATATTGAAACCACTTTTGCTGACCTTGGCCTGAACGCCGAACTCCTTGAATCTCTGAACGGTATGGGCTACGTGAAGCCTTCTCCAATCCAGGCTGAGTGTATTCCTCACCTGTTGGCAGGCCGTGATGTTCTGGGTATGGCACAGACCGGTAGCGGAAAAACTGCAGCGTTCTCGCTGCCACTGCTAAACAACATTGATAGCTCCCTGAAAGCACCTCAGATCCTGGTGCTGGCACCAACGCGTGAGTTGGCGGTTCAGGTGGGTGAAGCGATTACCGACTTCTCCAAACACATGAAAGGTCTGAACGTGGTTGCCCTTTACGGCGGCCAGCGTTATGACGTTCAGCTGCGCGCTTTGCGCCAGGGTCCACAAGTTGTTGTGGGTACGCCTGGTCGCCTGCTGGATCACCTGAAGCGGGGCACGTTAGATCTGTCTAACCTGCGCGGCCTGGTGCTGGACGAAGCCGATGAAATGCTGCGTATGGGCTTCATCGAAGACGTTGAAACTATCATGGCTCAGATCCCAGACAATCATCAGACTGCTCTGTTCTCTGCAACCATGCCAGAAGCGATTCGTCGTATTACTAAACGCTTTATGAAAGATCCGCAGGAAGTGCGCATCCAGTCAAGCATGACCACTCGCCCTGATATTTCTCAGAGCTACTGGACGGCTTTCGGTCGTAAGACTGATGCACTGACTCGCTTCCTGGAAGCTGAAGATTTTGATGCTGCTATCATCTTCGTGCGTACTAAAAACGCGACGCTGGAAGTTGCTGAAGCGCTGGAGCGTAGCGGTTACAACAGTGCTGCCCTGAACGGTGACATGAACCAGGCCCTGCGTGAGCAGACTCTGGAACGCCTGAAAGATGGTCGTCTGGACATCCTGATTGCGACCGACGTTGCGGCCCGTGGCCTGGACGTTGAGCGTATCAGCCTGGTGGTAAACTTCGACATCCCTATGGATGCAGAATCTTACGTTCACCGTATCGGCCGTACCGGTCGTGCGGGTCGTGCTGGCCGTGCGCTGCTGTTCGTTGAGAACCGTGAGCGTCGTCTGCTGCGTAACATTGAACGCACCATGAAGCTGACCATTCCAGAAGTTGAACTGCCTAACGCAGAACTGCTGGGTGAGCGTCGTCTGGCTAAGTTCGCCGCTAAAGTTCAGCAGCAGCTGGAAAGCAGCGATCTGGAACAGTACCGCGCACTGCTGAGCAAAATGCAGCCTGCAGAAGATGAGCTGGATATCGAAACGCTGGCTGCTGCTCTGCTGAAAATGGCTCAGGGTGAACGTCCTCTGATCGTTCCTGCCGATGCACCTCAGCGTCCTCGTCGTGAGTTCAAAGAGCGTGACGATCGTCGTGGTGACCGTCCAGAGCGTGGTCCTCGTGAAAAAAGTGAAGGTGGCGAGCGTCCAGCCCGTCGCGAACGTCGTGACGTTGGCGATATGGAAGTTTACCGCATTGAAGTTGGCCGCGATGACGGCGTTGAAGTTCGTCACATCGTTGGTGCTATCGCTAACGAAGGCGACATCAGCAGCCGTTACATCGGTAACATCAAACTGTTTGGTACTCACTCAACTATCGAGCTGCCGAAAGGCATGCCGGGTGACATCCTGCAGCACTTCACTCGTACGCGTATTCTGAACAAACCAATGAATATGCAGCTGATTGGCGATGCAGTGCCACACAGCAAAGAGCGTACTGGTGGCGGTGAGCGTCGTGGTCCAGCTCCAGCCCGTGGCGGCTTCGGCGCTGGCAACCGTGAAGGCGGTCGTAGCGATCGTCCTGAAGGTGGTCGTCGCTTCAGCAATGACCGTAACGGTCCAGCTGCTGGTGGAGAGCGTCGTGGCGGCGGTTTCAGCCGTGACGGTGGCAACCGCGGTCCTCGTACCGAAGGTGGCAACGCACCTACTCGTCGTCGTGATGCATAATCACTGACTGACCAATAAAAAAACCAGCCTTCGGGCTGGTTTTTTTTTGCCTGCAATTCGCGGACGCTGCATCAGCGATAAGGGCAGCGAAATCCTGCCCTGCAGCGTGCGGATTACAGCGTGTTATGCGCTTCCATAGCCAGTTCAAACGAGCGCAAACGCGCCTGCTGATTGTGTATCTGACCATTCACCATGATTTCGTCAGCCTGCGTTTCACGGATCAGTGAAGCCAGTCCCTGACGGACTTTATCCAGATCGCCGACAATCGACATACTCAGCGCCTGTTGCACACCGTACTGCTCTGAAGGTGACCACAGGTTATCCATATTCTCAACCGGAGCAGGCAGTGGGCCTGGCTTACCCCGGCGGAGATTGATGAACTGCTGCTGCATCGAGGTGAACATATAGCGGGCATCCCGTTCGCTATCCGCAGCAACCACATTCACGCACACCATCGCATGCGGCTTCTCAAGACGCGCGGACGGCTTAAAGTTTTCACGATAAATATGCAGGGCCTGGAACAACATGTCCGGCGCAAAATGCGACGCAAAGGCAAATGGGATGCCTAGCTGGGCGGAAAGTTGCGCGCTGTATAAGCTGGAACCGAGCAGCCAGACCGGAATTTTCAGCCCCAGCCCTGGCACCGGCTGGACGGCGGGTTGCGCGTCTGGCTCCGCATCAAACCAGGCAATCATCTCGGCGACATCAGACGGGAAGTTATCAACATGGCCGCCCATATGTCGGCGAAGTGCCATCATTGTGCGCTGATCCGAACCCGGCGCGCGGCCCAGTCCCAAATCGATACGGCCAGGGTAAAGCGATTCGAGGGTTCCGAACTGTTCGGCAATCACCAGCGGTGAATGGTTTGGCAACATGACGCCGCCAGAGCCCAGACGCAGCGTGGTGGTATTGGCGGCCAGATAGCCAATCAACACCGACGTCGCCGCACTGGCAATGCCGGTCATGTTGTGGTGTTCAGCCAGCCAGTAACGGTTATAACCTGACTTTTCCGCTTGCTGTGCGAGAGCCAGTGAAGAATGAAACGCATCGCGCGCGGTGGCGCCTTGCGGGATCGGCGCCAGATCGAGAACCGAAAGTGGGACATTTTTTTTATCAGACATAGGTGCTCACTTATTCGAAGGGCGTAAGCCAATACAAATATCTATCCTGGACGATTTCTTCTTAAAAGGATTGGCAGTTTGCAGCACTTTTCAGCAGTGCAAAGCCGCGATTAAAAAAACGCCAACCCAATGGCTCGCGCTCAGGACAGGCTAGTCTGACCAGTATCCTCCATCGTTACCCATATTGAACAGCCTTTATTGGTAGTACGATGATGCGGGCTTTACGCCCGCCGCGTTAGTTGACCAATTCCAGCCCGGCCACTTTCCACCAGTAGCCATTGCACTGCTGGCGGGATATCAAGGTCAGAGGCTGTTTTCCGGTTTCATTATTGCGGAACGCTTCAAGCATCGGCAGGGTATCGCTGCCTTCCGGTGACAGCCGCACAATGTCGACCAGGCCCTGCATCGAAATCAGTTCATTGCCGAGGTTATAGCAGTAGCCGCTCATGGTCTGGATGCCGTTAAGCACAAACACCTGCTGATCTTCCTGCGAGCGCAAGGCTCTGCCCTGGGGATAGTCAATACAGCAGGTCTGACAATCATCTTTCCCGCGGTTTTCCGCTCTGGCCGTAAAGCAGCGGGCGGAATAAGCCAGCGGCAAATGGCCGTAGCTCAGCACCTCAACCTCAAACTGATTTCTGATCCCCAGCGCCTCACACTGGGTGAGTAAATTGACCAGCCATTCACGGGAAAGCTCAACCGGCATGCACCAGCGCATCATGCCCATTTTATGCAGCAGTCGCAGGGTCACGGCGTTATAACAATTGAGCGCATGTCCGGCGACGAAAGGCAAACCGGCCTCTGAGGCCATATTCACCGTGCCCATATCGTTAGCTTCGATCAGGAACTCGCCGTTATCAACGTACCTTTTCAGCTCGGTCAGTTCAGAGGGTGATTGCAGCAATGCCAGCGTAGTGAGCACCACCTGTTTTCCGCTGCCCGCCAGGTCTTTGGCCATCCCCAGCCAGTCGGCGTGCCTGGTTGCCCGACGCTTGCTGCAAACGGCTTCGCCCAGATAAATAATGTCAGCCGAGCTGGCAGCGGCTGCCTGATAAAAAGCCTGTAACGTCTCTGTTGGCCAGTACCAGAGAACCGGGCCTAGTGCGTATTTCATGCTGATCCTTACTGCCATTCACGGTGATAGGCACCGAGTGTGGTTTGAGTGCCTTCGCTAAGCGAACTTAATGCGGTCATCCAACTTTGTTGTGCGCTGAAATTCTCCGGATCAGCCTTGCAGCGATCGATAGCTTGTCGCCAGATACGCGCGATTTGCGCCACATAGGCCGGACTTCTCTGGCGTCCCTCAATTTTCACTGAGGCGATATTTGCCGACAAAAGGGTGGGAAGCAGCTCGAGAGTATTCAGGCTGGTCGGTTCCTCCATGGCGTGATACGGCACATCGCCCACCTTATAACGGCCCTTACACAGCGTCGGATAACCGGCATTTTGACCGGCGTCGTAACGGTCGATCAGCACTTCATTTAAGCGTGACTCAAGCCCGGCGGAGGTTTGCTGCCAACGGACATATTTCGCCGGTGAGCAGGCACCCACGGTATTTGGCGATTCGCCCGTCAGATAGGAGGAAAGGTAACAGCGACCTTCAGCCATGATGCACAGGCTGCCAAAGGCAAAGACTTCAAGCGGAACGGTTGTCGCGCGCGCCAGCTGGCGAACCTGATGAATGGACAGCACGCGCGGAAGAACCACCCGTGAAACCGCAAAGTTGCGTTGATAGAACCTAATCGCCTCAGCGTTAGTGGCAGATGCCTGCACCGAAACGTGGCGCTCAATCTGCGGATAGCGCTCGGCGGCGTATTCCAGCATGGCGATATCAGCGAGGATCAGCGCATCGACGCCGGCTTCTGCAGCCATATCCACCGCCCGTTCCCAGCGCTGGTAGCCGTCAGGATGGGCAAAAGTATTGATCGCCACATGCAGTTTACGTCTATGCTGATGAACGTAGCGGGACGCTTCCTGCAGACGCTTATCGGTAAAATTGAGCCCGGCAAAATGGCGCGCATTGGTGTCATCTTTCAAGCCGATATATACGGCATCAGCACCATTCTCTATCGCTGCCTTCAAGGCAGGTAAGTTACCTGCAGGACATAGCAATTCCATATCAAAACATTCCGGATAAACAGAAGAGGCGTTGAGTTTAGTCAGCATGAAGCGGACAATTTTTGATTTAAGGCAGCTAATGGCGTATTGATGGGAAGAGATTTGCCGGCAAATTCCTCAAAGTTCGCTCACTTTGTTGATCCAACTGCCTGATGCGTTTTGTCGATATGGCAAAATAGTCGAAATTTACTCAAAAGGAGTCACGATGGTGTTGAACCCATTTCGCGCTCAATTGGTTCGAAAAGGCCCGCAAATGTTGCGGATCCCGCTACAGTTTGCACCGTTCATGATCAAGAAGCAGATGCTGCAGCAGATCCTGAACTGGCAATTTCACCATGCTTTGGCTGAAGGTGAGTTAAACTTTCTGCAGGGGCGTTGGTTAGGGATTGAGATCCGTGACCTCGGGCTGAGCTGGGCAACGACTGTTGAACAGGGAAAATTACGGGTAGCCGATCGGGTTGAAGCGGACGTCTGGTTTCGCGGCGACGCCAACGATTTGCTACTGGTAGCCGCTCGCAGGTTGGATCCCGATACGCTGTTTTTCCAGCGCCGTTTGGTGATTGAAGGGGATACAGAACTGGGGCTTGAAGTGAAAAATCTGATGGATGCGATTGAGCTTGAATTCATGCCGGCGCCGTTGCGCTTTGGTCTTATGCAACTGGCTGATCTGGTTGAGGCTGGACTGACTGAGGACGCGAATTCCCCAGCGGATCGCGCGGGTGCACCATGTTGATTCGTAGTGAAATAGGAATGGATGCGGCCAGCATAGACAGTTTGTTGCGCCGTTGCTTTGAAACCTCCGCGGAAGCCGAACTGGTTCAGCAACTGCGTGAAGATGGTTTACTCACCCTGGGCGTGGTCGCCACAGATGAGGAAGGCCAGGTACTGGGCTACGCGGCATTCAGTCCGGTAACCTTGAATGGCGAAGATAATCAGTGGGTCGGCCTTGCGCCGCTGGCCGTAGATGCCGATTTTCGCGGGCAGGAACTGGGCAAAAAGCTGATTTACGAAGGGCTGGATACGCTGAACGAGTTTGGCTATGCCGCGGTAGTCGTGCTCGGCGATCCGGCCTACTACGAACGATACGGTTTTGAACCGGCGGCCAGGCATCAGCTTCGTTGCCGCACGCTGGGCGCGGAGGCCGCTTTTCAGGTCTACAAGCTGGCTGATAATGCGTTTACCGGTGCAGAAGGGCATATTGACTATTCGGCGCCCTTTAACCGTTTTTAAGCCCCTCCAGCCAGGCGCTTAATGAGACAGGCTGGTGCTCTACCAGCCTGATCTTCTCCAGCCGCTTCAACTGTTTCACCTGATATTCCAGCCTAGAGGCAGAAGAACGATCCCCGGCCTCACAGTGAAACAGCAGCTCCAGCGGACCTTTCCCGCGTAATGCTTTCGCCCCTTTCCCCGCCTGATGCTGTAAGAAGCGTCTGGCCACATCGTTAGTGATCCCGGTATACAGCATGCCGCTGGCGGTGCGCAGGATATACAGGCGCCAGGGCGCACGCTCACATTCGCTCATTCTTTCAGTCATCACGATTCCTCTGCCCGCAGCATAGCAAAACCCACGACGAATGTGGCAAAGTAGCGTTTTTCAGGGAGGCCTCATGTCAGCAAGCGAAAACCTTAGCGCGATTAGCCGCTATCTTAAAAAACAACATGTGCTGTCTCTTTGCAGCGGCAATCCCGTGTGGTGTGCCAACTGCTTTTACGTCTATGACGCCGAAAAGGTGGCGTTCTGGTTGATGACGGAAACCGAAACCCGTCACGGTGCGCAAATCGCCCAGGATCCATTGGTGGCCGGCACCATCAATGGACAGCCCAGGTCAGTGTTGCTGATAAAAGGGGTGCAATATTCTGGCAAGATCGCCTTGCTGCAAGGCGAAGAAGAGCTTCATGCCCGCAAAGCCTACATCAAGCGTTTCCCGGTCGCGGCAAAAGTCTCCGCACCGTTATGGCAGATAACGCTGGATGAATTGAAGATGACCGACAATGCGTTGGGATTTGGCAAAAAGCTGAGTTGGATCAGAGGATAACAGGCCGGGTAATACCCGGCCTTAGACCTGTCAGGCCGTTTCGAGCAGACGCAGGGATTCACGGTTAAACGCGGGTAAATCCTCAGGGGTGCGGCTACTGACCAGCGTGTCGTTATCGACGACTACTTCTTTATCGTAGAAATCGGCACCGGCATTTTTCAAATCAATCGCAATGGCCTTCACGGAGGTGATTTTACGGCCGCGGACCGCATCGGCGCTGATAAGCAGCTGTGGGCCATGGCAGATGGCAAATATCGGTTTGCCCAGCGCCACAAACTGCTTGGTGAAGTCAACGAAACGGTCATCGCCTCTCAGGCTGTCCGGCGAATGGCCGCCCGGTAACAGCAGCGCATCGAAGTCGCCTGGCTTCACGTCGTCGATAGATTTATCGATCTTCACTTCAGCTTTGCCTTGCTTGCCCTTAACGGTCACGCCGGCTTTTTTCTCAATGGTGATAACCTGATGGCCAGCCTTGATGAAAGCGTCGGCAGGAGAAGTAAATTCTGAGTCTTCAAATTCATCGGTGATCAGTACCGCAATCTTCTTGCTCATGTTTTCCTCCGGTGATTAAAATCATTAACACCCTTAAGTGTGGTTCATCATGCTGATAAATCAAGCCGGTAAGGGTGAATGCGCTAATTGACCACGGTTAAGGTAGAGGGTAATGCCTGTGAAGCGGTCATTCTGCCCGTGCAGACGAAAATTCAAAACGGAACCCCGATCAAATTGTGGATATTGAATTCTGAGTACTATGCGCTGTCGGGCGTAGCCCGCAGTGATCCGGAGCCTTCGCCATGTCCCATATAACCTCGTCACGCCTTGCTCTTCCTGTGTTTGCCAGGTGGAAACCGCTGCTGTTTTTGGCTGTGGTGGTCATCGGGCTGTGGGTCGTCAAGTGGCAGCCTTATTACCTGAAAGCCTTCCTCGCGGCGGATACGCACAGCATCGGTAAATCCCTGTTGGCCAACCCCAGCGAGCATCCTTTACAGGCCGCCTGGGACTACGCGCAGCTCTATTTTCTTGCGGTATGGAAAGCCGCCGTGCTGGGCGTGATCCTCGGTTCTCTGGTACAGGTACTGATCCCGAGAAACTGGTTATTACGCACGTTAGGGCAGCCCCGTTTTTCCGGCACGCTGTTTGGCACACTGCTTTCCCTGCCAGGCATGATGTGTACCTGCTGTGCCGCGCCGGTTGCCGCAGGGCTGCGGAAATCTTCAGCCTCGGTAGGGGGAACGCTGGCGTTCTGGTTGGGTAATCCGATCCTGAACCCGGCCACGCTGGTATTTATGGGATTTGTGCTGGGCTGGCAGTTTGCGGCAATCCGGCTGGTGGCCGGGCTGCTGATGGTGTTGGGCATTGCGCGGCTGGTACAAAAAATGACGCCAGACGCGCAGGTGTCTAACGTGGTTCCGCTGAGGCCTAAAACCGATAACACGCCGTTTTTGCGACGCTGGTTTCGCGCGCTGTGGACGCTGTTCTGGAATACCATCCCGCTGTATATCCTCGCGGTGCTCCTGCTCGGCGCGGCGCGAGTCTGGCTGTTCCCTCATGCGGATGGCCTGGTCAGCAATACGCTGTTCTGGGTGGTGGCGATGGCGATTGCCGGTTGCCTGTTTGTGATCCCAACGGCGGCAGAAATCCCGATTGTTCAGACCATGATGCTGGCTGGCATGGGGATGGCACCGGCGCTGGCGCTGTTGATGACCTTGCCTGCGGTGAGCGTGCCGTCGCTGCTGATGCTGCATGGCGCGCTGCCGGCCCGTTCGTTGTGGCTTACCGGCGCGCTGGTGGCATTAAGCGGAATGCTGGTTGGCGGGCTGAGTCTGTTACTGCTTTAGCACGATACGAGCGTTCGATGTCAGCCCGCCAGAATAACGGGCTTAGCCATCGGCTTTCCGCAGGTAGTGAATGACCTGATTATTGCTGCCACGCCACAGCAGTGCCGGGTCTTTTAAAGCCGCGATAAACTTCCCATCGATTAACACATCAATCTGCTCAACGACCTGCTTTTGCCTGGCGGTCAGCTCAGCCAGCAGGTAACCGGTCCACAGCCAGATATCCTTGCCCGGGCAATCACGACGCACGCGCTTCACCAGCCTCAGCACATCCGCGACGTTAGCCGGATGCAAGGGATCGCCTCCCGACAGGGATAACCCCTGGCGGGGAATGCGCGTATCGTTCAGGTCAGCAATCAGCTGCTCTTCCTGCTGCACGGTGAAAGGATGGCCGGAAGTGAGCCGCCAGGTACTTTTGTTATAGCAACCCTTGCACTGATGCTCGCACCCGGCAACAAACAGCGTGCAACGCGTGCCCGGCCCGTTAATGATGTCGACCGGGTAATACTGATGGATATTCACCCCAACGGGCCATTCAAGTGCTTAACGCGTCGCTTCACCTCTTCCTGTTTTCCGGCATTAAACGGACGGGCGTCCGGGCTGCCAAGATAACCGCAAACGCGACGGGTAACCGACACTCTGGCCGCATCGTGATTGCCGCATTTCGGGCAGGTAAACCCCTTGCTGGTACAGGAGAATTCGCCGGTAAAGCCGCACGCATAGCATTCATCAATTGGCGTGTTGGTACCGTAATAGGGCACGCGGCTGTAGCTGTAATCCCAGACGTCTTCCAGCGCTTTCAGGTTGTGCTGAATATTGGGATATTCGCCGTAACAGATGAAGCCGCCATTGGCGACCGGCGGGTAGGCCGCTTCGAAGTCAATCTTGTCGTAGGGGTTCACCTTTTTCTCCACGTCGAGGTGGAAGCTGTTGGTGTAATAGCCTTTGTCGGTGACGCCAGGCACCACGCCAAACTCTGCAGCATCCAGACGGCAGAAGCGATCGCACAGGTTCTCACTCGGCGTGCTGTACAGACTGAAGCCGTAACCGGTTTCGGCTTTCCAGCGATCGGTGGCCTGACGCAAATGGCTGACAATCGCCACCGCTTTGTCCCGCAGCTGTTGATCGTCGTAGAGATGCGTTTCGCCGCCGCTCAATGCGTTAATGGTTTCGTGCAGCCCGATATAACCCAGCGAAATGGAGGCGCGGCCATGTTTGAAGATCTCCGCCACGTCATCGTCGGCATTCAACCGGACGCCACAGGCGCCTTCCATATACAGAATGGGTGCGACGCGGGCTTTGACGTTCGCCAGCCTGGCGATGCGGGTCATCAGCGCTTTTTTCGCCAGCGCCAGACGCTGGTCGAGCAGCGTCCAGAAGTGCTGTTCGTTGCCTTTGGCTTCAAGCGCGATGCGCGGCAGATTCAGGCTGATGACGCCGATATTATTGCGGCCTTCATGCACCAGTTCACCGTTCTCTTCCCAGGTTCCGAGGAAGCTGCGGCAGCCCATGGGGGTCTTGAAGGAACCGGTGACGCTGACCACCTGCTCATAGTTGAGAATATCCGGGTACATGCGCTTACTGGCGCACTCAAGGGCCAGCTGTTTGATATCGTAATTGACGTCACCGGCGCGGCGGTTAAGGCCTTCTTTGATGGCGAACACCAGTTTTGGGAACACCGCGGTTTTACGGTTTTTACCTAAACCGGCGATGCGATTGCGCAAAATGGATTGCTGCACCAATCGCGCCGACCAACAGGTACCAAGGCCAAAACCAAAGGTGACAAAAGGCGTCTGACCGTTAGCGGTATGCAGGGTATTCACTTCGTACTCAAGCGACTGAAAAGCGTCATAACACTCTTTTTCGGTACGGTCGCGGGCATAGGCTTCGGCATCGGCGATCTGCCACTGTTGTGCGGTTTTCAGGTGCTTAGCCTGGCTGGCCTCGACAAACGGCGCCAGCACTTCATCAATGCGGTTGATGGTGGTGCCGCCGTAAATATGGCTGGCAACCTGCGCGATGATTTGCGCCGTAACGGCTGTCGCGGTGGAAATGGATTTTGGGGGTTCAATCTCGGCATTGCCCATCTTAAAGCCGTGCGTCAGCATCCCTTTCAGGTCGATCAGCATACAGTTGAACATCGGAAAGAACGGCGAGTAATCCAGGTCATGGTAATGGAGTTCGCCACGTTCATGCGCCATCACCACATCTCGCGGCAAAATATGCTGTGAGGCATAATGCTTAGCCACGATCCCCGCCAGCAGATCGCGCTGCGTTGGGATCACCTTGCTGTCTTTGTTGGCGTTTTCGTTCAACAGGGCGGGGTTACTTTGCTCAACCAGGCCGCGAATGGCGGTATTCAGTTTGCCCCGCAGTTCGCGGGCGATGTCGCGATCGTGGCGATATTCGATGTAGGTCCGGGCCAGTTCGGGATAGCGCCCGGCCATCAGCTGGTTTTCAACCGCGCGCTGGATATCATGAATATCCAGACAGTCCTGTTGCTGAAGCTGCTGGCAAATCTGCACCGTTACCTCAGCGCAATATTCCTGATCCTCAATCCCTGCCGCGTGCGCCGCGCCTTTGATTGCATCGCCGATGCGCGTTGCATCAAACGGCATACTGCAGCCATCACGTTTAATCACCCTCACCACGTATCATCCCTCGCAAAAATCTATATATGGATTTAAGCAGGCATGATAAACGCTATATGTAGTGATTTTTGGAGTTTAACTGCCAGTTTGTTGACCTGGCGCAAGTGTTCAGCAAAGTCTTAAGAACGCACGGTTAGCGTCCCGGAAAGGGGCGCGGACCATGCCTGATGCAGGGAGACGTTAGCGGGATGTCAGCCGGTTTATTGCCACTCCGCCAGCAGTAAATCAATCGCCATTAACACACCATAACGCGCCAGTTTTTGCCCGGCAGGCAGGGCAATCAGATGCTGTGACATTGCCGCCAGCGGGCTGGAGGCTGGAGCAAGGGTGACGATCGGCAAACCGTGCTCGCGCGCCTGTAACACCGCCGCTTGCAGCATGATATCGGCTTCATCGGTGGTCAGCACCAGCAGCGCGTGATCGTCGCTTAGCGTGGCGGCCGTCATCCGCATCAGATTACTTTCCTGGCAAAGGGTGGTCATGATGCCCGCTTCCAGCAGACGATGCTGCAGCTCACTGGCAAACGGCGCATCCTGATTGCCCATCGCAAATAGCGTCACGCTGCGGGCTTTTTTAAGACAGGCAGCGGCCAGGCTGAAGGCGTGGGTATCGCTGGTTTGCAGCTGCGTTTGCAGCGCCTGCTCAACGCCTGCAAGCGTCTGCTGCCATGCGGCAGGCAGATTAGTGGCCTCTCTGGCCGGCAGATAGCGTGAATGGCTGGTGCTGGCCTGAGCCAGCTTCATCCTCAGCTCACGGATATCTTCACAGCCCACCGATTTGGCAAAGCGCGTGATCGTCGCCGGGCTGACGCCGGAGCGGGTCGCAAGCTGTTCAATCGAGGCGGACGAGGCGAAGTCGACATCTTCCAGCACCGCACGGGCAACCTTCGCTTCCTGCTGGCTCAGCTCGTTCAGGCGGCGGCGGATCTGGAACAGAATATCGCTGAAGTCTTCCCGGCCAATCGAGCGCGCAAACCGCTTGAGCATATCCGGGCCGATGCCGGCCTTAGCGGCGAGCTTCTCCAGCGCGGTGGTGGTCGAAAAATCGATATCCCCGGTGACGGCAGGCGCAACGCTATTCTCGTCGACCTGTTTGCTGTTCAGGGCCCGCAACTGCGCCATAAAATCATTCAAATCTTTGCATCCTACCGAGCGTGCGAAAGCCGTCAGCGTCTCAGCACTGACCCCTGCCTTCGTGGCCAGCTGTTCAATACTGGCCTGAGAAGTAAACGTTAAGTTATCCAGCACAAAGCGCGCGACCCGCGACTGTGGGGCGGGAAAGCGAGCCTGTGCTGTTTGCAACTGCCAGAGAATATCCAGAACCGTTATGCCTTTGACGTTTATCACCAGAGAACTGTTTTACCATCATATGCTAATGAAAAACTTTTTCACAAGGGGGTTTTTAGCGTGAAAGGGAGGGTTTTTCAATTAAGGTAATGATTTTTATCGATTATTAAATATACCCACTCCGATCGCGATCTGTGAAAATCTATCCAGATCACATTCATGAAAATTATTTTCATAAAGCATTTATTCTATCCTGATGATTATTAACGGCTTTCAAAAAACATCAGCAAATCCTATGTCCCGGGGGTATTTACAGAACGATCGGCTTCAGGCTTATATTCTTCCACGCCATCACAGGAGGAAAGCTGATGCGAATCGTATTGTGTTGTGCCGCTGGAATGTCCACCAGCATGCTGGTCACTAAGATGAAAGCCGAAGCGCAAAAGCGCGCGCTGCAGATTGATATCGAAGCCGTCCCGGTGGCCAGTTTCGAACAGGAACTGGCTGGCGCGGATATCGTTCTGCTCGGCCCGCAGGTTCAGTATGAAGCCGCACGACTTCAGGCGCTGGCTGCTCCACAGGGCAAGCAGGTCGCCGTTATCGATATGCTGGATTACGGCATGATGCGCGGTGACAACGTACTGGATAAAGCTCTGGCGCTGATGGGAGCCTAATCCCTCACTTCCCTTTTTATTTATCGCTGTTACGCGCTGCCTTTGCAGCGTGCGGCTTACTGCACTTTTTTTTCGTCAAAGAGGAATTTTTATGTCACTGGAAAATCTGATCATGGAGTTGCTGGTCAGGGCTGGAAGCGCCCGAAGCCATGCGCTTTGCGCTCTGCAAAATGCCCGAAGCGGGGATTTTATCGCCGCCGATCTCGCGATGGCGGCCGCCAAAGAGTCGGTCAACGAAGCCCACCACATCCAGACCGAACTGATCGGCATGGATGAAGGCTGCGGCAAAGTGCCGGTGACCTTAATCACCGTCCACGCTCAGGATCACCTGATGAATGCGATGCTGATCCAGGATCTGGCGACGGATTTCATCACCCTCTATCGCCGTTTACCGCAGGAGGTCAGTCATGCTTAAGATCGCAGTCGTTGGCGGTGGCAGCAGCTATACGCCCGAATTGATGGAAGGTCTGATCCAGCGCTATCAACAGCTGCCAATCACCGAACTGGCGCTGGTGGATGTGGAAGCCGGGCGCGAGAAGGTGGAAGCGATCGCCGCACTCGCCCGCCGGATGCTCAGGCACAAAGGGCTGGAGCAGGTCAACGTCAGCGTTCACTTCGAGCTGGATGACGCCATCCGGGGTGCCAGCTTTGTGCTGACGCAGCTGCGGGTTGGGCAGTTAGCCGCCCGCGCGGCCGACGAACGGTTGGGGCTGAAATATGGTTTGCTGGGACAGGAAACCACCGGCGTTGGCGGCTTTGCCAAAGCGCTGCGGACCATTCCGGTCATGCTGAACGTGGCGCGCAAGGTGGAAGAGCTGGCGCCGGACGCCTTTATCATCAACTTCACCAACCCGGCGGGGATTGTTACCGAAGCCGTGTCTCGCTACAGCCGGGCAAAAATCATCGGCCTGTGCAACGTGCCTATCACCATGCACCACATGATTGCCGATATGCTTGCCGTGCCTTATCAGGAGCTGTCGCTGCGCTTTGCCGGGCTGAATCATATGGTCTGGGTGCACAAGGTCAGCCGGTTGGGTGAAGACCTGACGGCGAAGGCGATCGACCTGCTGTGTGATGGCAACGCCCTGTCGATGAACAACATCAAGGATTTACCGTGGCCGCCGGCGTTCCTGAAAGCGCTGGGCGCAATTCCCTGTCCTTACCATCGCTACTTTTATCAAACCGCCGCGATGATCGAAGAAGAAGTTGAGGCAGCAAAATCTCGCGGTACCCGAGCCGAACAGGTGATGAAAGTCGAAGCCGAGCTCTTTGCGCTGTATGCCGATCCGCAGCTGGACACCAAGCCCGAGCAGCTTAGCTTCCGTGGCGGCGCGCACTATTCGGAAGTGGCCGTGGAACTTATCAGCGCAATCTATACCAACGCCGGCAAAGAGCTGGTGGTGAACTGCCGCAATAACGGGGCGATTCAGGGACTGGCGGATGATGCGGTGGTTGAAACCAACTGCCTGATTGACGCCCAGGGCGCGCATCCGCTGGCGTTTGGCCGCCTGCCGCCGGCCATGAATGGCCTGACGCAACAGGTCAAAGACTTTGAAAGGCTGACCATCGAAGCCGCGGTCAAAGGCGATCGTCAGAGCGCGCTGCTGGCGCTGGTAACCAATCCACTGATTGGAAATCTCGCCAGTGCTGAAGCGTTGCTGGAAGATGTGCTGACGCTAAACAAACCGTATCTGCCGCAATTTAACTGATGTGAAAAACACCGGCGACGAACCGGTGATGGGGGTGTCTGTGACCGTGAAAAAAACATTCATTGAGCGTTATGTCCTGCCCGTAGCGCTGAAAGTCGCCGGGCAAAAGCATGTGCTGTCGGTGCGTGACGGCATCATTTTGAATATGCCGTTTATGCTGATAGGCTCTTTCTTCCTGATATTTGCCTATCTACCGATCCCCGCCTGGGGGCATCTGATGGCTGACCTGTTTGGCGATAGCTGGCGGGACAAGCTGTTGTATCCGGTGAAAGCCACTTACGACATCATGGCGATCCTCTCCAGCTTCGGCATCGCTTACCGGCTGGCGGAAAAATACCGCACCATCGATCCCCTCACCAGCGGTGCGATGTCGCTGGTGGCCTTTATGATGACCATCCCGCAGCACACTTTGTTTGCGCCAGTAGAAGGCGCGGCGCAGAAAGTGATTGATGGCGTGATCCCGGTTAACCTGGTGGGCAGTCAGGGGCTGTTTGTGGCGATCATTATCTCGTTACTCTCCACCGAAATTTACCGCTTTGTCAGCGGGCGAAATCTGGTGATCCGCATGCCGGAAGGGGTGCCGCCAGCGGTGGCCAAATCGTTCCTGGCGCTGGTTCCCGGCTTCTGCGTACTGGCGGTGGTGCTGGCGATCAGGCTGGCGGTGGAAGCCTCCTCCTTTGGTGACGTAAATAACATGATCGCCACCATCATCGGCATTCCGATGCATCATGTCGGCGGCACGCTGCCGGGGATGATTTTCTCGGTGATCCTGATTGGCGTGTTGTGGACGTTGGGGCTGCATGGCGATGCCATCGTGCTGGTGTTTATTCAGCCGGTGTGGCTGTCTAATATGACCGAAAACCTGAACGCGTTTCAGCATAACCTGCCGATCCCGCACATTATTACCCAGCAGTTTTACGACCTGTGGATCGCGCCGGGCGGGACCGGGGCGTTGCTGGGACTGGTGATCTTTATGGTTGTCAGCAGCCGCAGCGCACAGATGCGCCAGCTGGGTAAAATCGCCGCACCGGGCGCGCTGTTTAATATCAGCGAACCGATGGTGTTTGGCATTCCGCTGGTGATGAACCCGTACTTCTTCCTGCCGTTCATCCTGACGCCGGTGCTGCTGGTGCTGGTTTCCTATTTCTCAATGTCTACCGGGCTGGTGGCACCGCCCGCCGGGATTGCGCTGCCGTTCACCACGCCGATCTTCGTTAGCGGCTATCTGGCAACCGGTGGGCACATTTCCGGAACCATTCTACAGGTGGTGAATCTTGGGATCTCGCTGGTGGTCTATTACCCGTTCTTCCGCGCGTGGGACAACCTGAAAGCCCGTGAGGAGCTACAGGCCAGGCAGCAAAGTGTGGAAGCCGCCGCCGCTTCACAGCCCGCCGTGTAAGTGCGTTAATCGACTTCAGTCTTTTTACCTCAGCACGCTACCACCCGCATTGTGCCTGGGTGGTGGCGTGCGGGTTGTCAGCGCCCACGGCGCTGAAACTTTGGCCGGAGAACGGGCAACATCGCAGCTGAAAGTATTTTTTGGCGCCTGAATGACGCGCTTCAGTTGCATTCATAGCAGAGGAATTCATATTATTGCCTGTTATGCGGAGCAAACATGTCTTTGCTCAGGTCATCCCGGGATACTGTCTGATGCCTTCTGTGACGTACAATGAAAAACAGGTTAGCCGATGGATCGGTGCGCGCACCGTTGCCAGGGGAAGAAGCCTGGTGGAAAAAGCGCAGAATATTCAGTGGCAAAACAACCTGCTGACCGGCGAAGTGCCGGGCAGAAAAATCGAACCCTTCCAGGTGATGGTGCATTTCAGCACGCCGCAGGGCAAGCTGCTGGCCAATGGCGAATGCACCTGTCCGGTAAAAAACAACTGCCGCCATGTTGCGGCGGTGATGCTGGCTTATCTGCAACAGCAGCCTGAGAAAGCGCCAGAAGAACCCACATTACACCGAATCTCCACCACGCCAGTGCCAACGCTGCGGCTTGAATCACGCGCAAAATTTGTCAGTGGCTTTGGTCGCTATGGCCACCGGCAGAAGAAGCTGGACTTCGCTGCGGTGCATTTTGACTACTCGGGCATCGCCGTCCCGGCGGGCAGCAGCGGTGAACGCTTTGAAGACCGTCAGGGCGCGCCTTTTTTGATTCAGCGTCAGCCGGCGCTGGAGGAGAGCTGGTTGCAGGAGCTGAATGCCGCCGGGCTGGAAACCATCCCGGCCGGGCACATCTACACGCCTGAATCCACGCCATTGCCACCGGTGATCTTTGCCCCGGAAACCCCGGCTGCGTGGCGGACGTTTATCCGCAAACAGCTGCCGAAACTGCGCAAGCGCGGCTGGAAGGTCAGCATGGACGATGACTTCACCTGGAACGTCACCGACATTGCCGGCATCGAAGGTAAAGCGGTGCAGGGACAGGACGGCTGGTTCAACCTTGAGCTGGAAGTCAACGTCGGCAAACGCCAGGTGCGGATGCAGCCGTTACTGTCGGCGCTGTTCCAGAAAGATCGCCGCTGGTTCTCCGGCAACCTCAATCAAATCCCCGACGAGGAAGTGATCGAACTCCGAAGCGATCGCAACGAACGTCTGCATATCAGCGCCAGCATCATGAAGCCGCTGGTCGGCAATCTTATCGATCTGTTTGCGTTAGGGGCCCATACGCCGCTGCGGATTGCGCCTTACGAGGCAGGGCGCTTAACCGCGCTGAATGACACCGGTCGCTGGCAGTTTCACGGCGACAGCGGTGTCTGTCAGCTGGCGGAACGCCTGAGGTCCAGCGAAGGCATCCTGCCGGTTGAGCCACCAAAAGGGCTGCATGCCCAGCTGCGTGATTATCAGCAGCAAGGGCTGAACTGGATGCAGTTCCTGCGCGCCCATGACCTCTCCGGCGTGCTGGCGGATGATATGGGACTGGGCAAGACCGTGCAGACGCTGGCACATCTTCAGCTGGAAAAAGAGGCAGGCAGGCTGGACCGTCCGGCGCTGATCGTGGTGCCGACCACGCTGGTCTATAACTGGACGCAGGAAGCCAGCCGCTTTACGCCAGAGCTGAAGGTGCTGGCGCTGACCGGGCCGGATCGCAAAGCCTTTTATGATGACATCGAAAAGTACGATGTGGTGCTGACCACCTATTCCCTGTTATGGCGTGACCAGCCGCAGCTGATTGGCCACAGCTATCATCTGCTGATCCTCGATGAAGCGCAGTACGTCAAGAACAGCGCCTCACGCGCGGCGTCGGTGATCCGCTCGCTGAAATCCCGCCACCGCTTGTGCCTGACCGGTACGCCGCTGGAAAACCACCTCGGCGAGCTGTGGTCACAGTTCGATTTCCTGCTGCCGGGCTTCCTCGGCAGCGAAAAGCAGTTTACGCAGGACTGGCGCGTGCCGATTGAGCGCAACGGTGACCGGGTGCGCAGAGAGCTGTTAGCGCGACGCGTCAGGCCGTTTATGCTGCGCCGACGCAAGCAGGAAGTGGCAAAAGAGCTGCCGCCGAAGAACACCATCGTGCGTTCGGTCGAGATGGAAGGCAGCCAGCGCGAGCTGTACGAATCCGTGCGCAGTGCGATGCAGGATCGTGTGCGGCTGGCGGTCGAGCAGCAAGGCGCCGGGCGCAGCCATCTGCTGGTGCTGGATGCGTTACTCAAGCTGCGACAGATATGCTGCGATCCGCGGCTGGTCAAAACCGATAAGGCCGCGAAGGTGAAGCATTCCGCCAAGCTGGCGCTGCTGCGGGAGATGCTGGACGATCTGCTGGCGGAGGATCGCCGGATCCTGATCTTCTCGCAGTTCACCACCATGCTGTCATTGATCGCGGAAGAGCTGCAAAAAGCCCGCATTCCGTTTGTGACGCTGACCGGCAGCACGCGGGATCGTATTGAGCCGGTGAGGCGTTTCCAGGAAGGTGAGGTCCCGGTATTTTTGATCAGCCTGAAGGCCGGTGGTGTGGGGCTCAATCTCACCGCGGCGGACACGGTGATCCATTACGATCCCTGGTGGAATCCGGCGGCAGAGAATCAGGCCACCGACCGCGCGTATCGCCTCGGTCAGGACAAGCCGGTGTTCGTCTATAAACTGATTGCCGCGGGCAGCATTGAAGAGAAGATCGTCGCGCTGCAGGGGCAGAAAGCCGAACTGGCCGACAGCATCCTTGAGGATGAACTGAGCGAACCCGCCAGCTTCACCAGTGACGATCTGGCGACGCTGTTTGCGCCGCTCTGACGTTTCGTCTCTGCGGTCGATTGCCGGCAGGCGCAATCAGCGCTTCTGATACCACCAGACCGCTTCCCACGGGCGCAGCATCACTTCACCGGGCGTGACGTGGGTATCGGGATAGTTGCTGATCAGCACGTCCCACTGACCGCTGTAGGCCGGTGGGTGCCAGACCTGGGTTTCGGCACTGAAGTTGGTTGCCACCACCAGCGTCTCGTTGTCCATACGTCGGCAGTAACACCACAGATAAGGATGATCCGGCAGCAGATCGAGATAATCGCCCCAGGTGAGGATCGCGAACTCTTTGCGCAGCTGGATCAACCGCTGATAGGTGTAAAACACCGATCCCTTGTCGGCCAGTGCCGCCTCGGCGTTGATCGTTTCCAGGTTGTCGCACATACCGATCCACGGCGTGCCGCTGGTGAAGCCGCCATTCTCGCCCGCGTTCCAGGGGATTGGCGTGCGGCCGTTATCGCGGGATTTACTGGCCAGAATCGCCAGCAGGTTATCGCTGTCACGACCCTGAGAGCGCAGCTCGGCGTACATATTGTGGCTTTCGATATCGCGGTAATCGATGATGCGGGTGAAGTGCGGATTGGTCATCCCCAGCTCTTCACCCTGGAAGATATAGGGCGTGCCCTGCATCCCGTGCAGCACCAGCGCCAGCATTTTGGCCGACTGCACGCGGTAGCGATCTTCGTCTCCCCAGCGCGACACCACCCGTGGCTGATCGTGGTTACACCAGAACAGCGCGTTCCACGCCTGATTGTGCATGCCATGCTGCCAGTGGCTGAAGATCGCCTTTTGCGCCACCAGATCCAGCGGCGTCAGCGTCCATTTCTGGCCGTTGTAAAAATCCACCTCAACGTGATCGAAGCTGAATACCATCGACAGCTCTTCGCCATCCAGTGCGCCATAGCGCTGGCAGTGCTCAAGGGTGGCGGAAGACATCTCGCCCACGGTCATCAGCTCACGCGGGCGGAACACGTCGCGGCTCATTTCCTGCATAAACTCATGGATGCGCGGACCATCGGTATACAGCCGCAGCCCGTCGCCACCGGGATCGTCCGGGAAATCCTGATGCTTGGACACCAGGTTCACCACATCCAGCCGCAGCCCGTCGATACCGCGATCGGCCCAGAAGTTGACGATCTGCTTTAGCTCGGCGCGCAGATTGTCATTCTCCCAGTTAAGCTCGGCCTGCTCCGGTGCCCACAGGTGCATATAGTACTGGGCGCTTTCCGGGTGCCAGCGCCAGGCGTTGCCACCAAACTTCGACAGCCAGTTGTTCGGCGGCTGAGTTGGCGTGCCGTCACGCCAGATATAATAGGAACGATAGGGACTCTCGCGATCCAGCGCCTCATGGAACCAGTGATGCTGGGTCGAACTGTGGTTAAACACCATATCCAGAATAATGCGCATGCCGCGCCGATGCGTCTCTTCGACCAGCCTGTCGAAGTCGTTCAGGGTGCCAAAGATCGGATCGATGGCGATATAGTTCGCCACGTCATAGCCGTTGTCGACCTGCGGGGAGATATAGAACGGCGTCAGCCAGATTGCATCCACGCCGAGCTGTTTTAAATAGTCGAGCCGCAGGATCACGCCTGCCAGATCGCCCGTTCCGCTGCCGGTCGTGTCCTGAAAACTCTTGGGATAAATTTGATAAATAACGCCGTTTTGCCACCACGGGGGAATTTTGGTCATCGCTCAATCCTGATTCTCAGGTGAAAGGGTCTGGCTGTGTTGATTGCTGTAATCCGTTCTTATTCCCTAAGATTAGCCATTATCTGGCAAGGCGTCACAAAACAAGACAGTGCCTGGGGGATTAGTCACAACTCACTTGCTGCGCATTGCGAAATATGTTTTATGGGTTTTTTGCCTTTTTTGGCCCGTCATACTTATGGAGACCTTTTGATGCCTCAGTTTTTGCGTTTGTCGTTACTTGCCAGCGCCCTGTTTGTCTCACTCTATGCTCAGGCAACCCCCGCTGGCAACCTGCCGTTGATGCCCTGGCCACAACAGGTTGAGCAGCCCGCCAGCGGCGGCAGTTTGCGGCTGGATAACCGGCTTTCGATCCGCATTGAGGGCGACGATCTGCCGGGATCGGTAGATCGCTGGCGTCAGCGTATTGGCCTGCAAACCGGCTGGCAGATGATGCCGCAAATCGGCGAGGTGGCGCAGCCGACCATCCGCATTATCATCGCCAAACGCGTCGATCCGATCCCGCAGCCGGACAGCGATGAAAGCTACAGCCTGCATGTCAGCGGTGACGGCGTGGTGCTGAATGCCGCCACGCGTTTTGGTGCGATGCGTGGCATGGAAACCGTGCTGCAACTGGTGCAGAACACCCGGCAGGCTAGCGAGATCCCTTATGTCACTATCCACGACAGCCCGCGCTTTCCCTGGCGTGGCATCCTGATCGATTCCGCCCGTCATTTTATGCCGCTCGACACACTTCGCCGCCAGATTGATGGCATTGCCTCGGCCAGAATGAACGTCTTCCACTGGCACCTGACCGACGATCAGGGTTGGCGATTCGCCTCCAGTCATTATCCAAAGCTGCAGGAAAAGGGCAGTGACGGCCTGTTCTACACTCAGGATCAGATGAGATCGATCGTGCAGTACGCAGCGGATCGTGGCGTGCGTGTGGTGCCGGAGATCGATCTTCCGGGTCATGCGACGGCGCTGGCGGTGGCGATGCCCGAATTGATCAGCGCGCCGGGGCCGTATCAGATCGAACGTGGCTGGGGCGTGTTCAAACCGCTGCTCGATCCCAGCAACGAGCAGGTTTATCAGTTCATCGACACCCTGGTCGGCGAAGTGGCGGCGGTGTTCCCGGATCCGTGGCTGCATATCGGTGGCGACGAAGTCGATGCCACGCAGTGGAAGGAATCCAAACCTGTTCAGGACTTCATGCGGGAAAAAGGGCTGAAGGATGAGCATGCGCTGCAGGCGTATTTCAACCAGCGGGTGGAGAAGATCCTTGAGCAGCATCATCGCCAGATGATGGGCTGGGATGAGATCGCCCATCCGGATCTGCCGAAAAGCATTCTGATCCAATCCTGGCAGGGGCAGGATGCGTTGGGCGAGGTCAGCAAGCAGGATTATCACGGCATTCTCTCCGCCGGTTTCTATCTGGATCAGGCGCAGCCGGCCTCTTATCACTACCGCAACGAAGTCTATCCCGTGGGCCTGGACGGGCACGATCGGCTGCAGCAGGGCGATACCGCTCAGAGCTGGCAGTTCAGCATGCCAAGGCTGAAAGGCAGCGCGGTGAAGGGCAGCTTTACGCTTATCGAGCATGGCGGCGAATGGCGCGGCTTTATCGATTTTGCCGGGAAATCGCGGCGGATGGTGCGCGACGTCGAGTGGCTGTCACCGCATCAGGTGACTTTCAGCGTGGATACCTGGATGGGGGACTTCCGGCCGGTGGTCTCACTGGATGGCGACAGGCTCAGCGGCTATATGCGGGTGGGCAACGCCCGCTATCCTGCTCAGGGCACTAAGCTGAATGCGGTGCCGACCGGCATCCAGCCTGCGGTACCCAGTGAGCAGCAGATGAAAGATAACCTGCTGGGCGGCGAAGCGGCGCTGTGGGCAGAAATCGTCAATCCGCAGGTGATTGATGTGCGCCTGTGGCCGCGCGCCTATGTCGTCGCGGAGCGCCTGTGGTCGGCGAAGGATGTGACCAATGAGCAGAACATGTACCGGCGGCTGGCGGCGGTGGACAGCTGGTCAGCCATCTCGGTGGGTTTGCAACAGCATGCACAGACGCAGACCCAGATGATCCGGCTGGCGAACAGCAGCAATACCGTGCCGCTGCAAATCTTCGCGCAAGCGCTGGAGCCGGCCCAGTATTACACCCGTCAGCACCTGAAATTCCAGGCCGGACATTATGACCTGAACGAACCGCTAAACCGGCTTGCCGATGTGTTACCCGCTGAGAGCGATAAGGTGCGCGAGCTTAACCAGCAGGTCGGGGCATTGATTGCCAACCGGAGCGACCGCCAGGCACTGCAGGCTATACGTCATCAGCTGCGCCTGTGGCAGCAAAACGTGCCGGAGGTAATGCCGCTGCTGGCGCAAAATTATGCGCTACAGCCGCTTCAGCCGGTGGCGCAGCAGCTTGAAGCGATAAGCCGCATCGGCCTGTCATTGCTGGATGCCATTGAGGATAACCGGGCGTTTGGGTCGGATGAAGTGGCGAAAATGCAGGCGACGCTGGATAAAGCGGCGGCCACCCAGGATGAAGTGGTGCTGGCGCTGGTCTATCCGATTGAGCAGTTATTGCGGGCGGAACGGTAGGACGAAAACCCTCTCCCGCGGCGGGGAGAGGGTGAACCGGTTAGCGACGAACGGCGATCGCTTCGATTTCGATTTTCACATCTTTTGGCAGACGGGCCACTTCCACGCAAGAACGCGCCGGGAAGCTGGCCTGATGCTCGGTGAAAAACGCTTCATACGCGGCATTCACCGTCGCGAAGTCATTCAGATCCTTGACGAACACCGTGGTTTTAACGATGTCACCGACTTTCAGACCGGCGGCTTCGACGATCGCCTTCACGTTTTCCAGCGACTGGCGTGCCTGAGCGGTCACGTCGTCGGCCACGGTGCCGGTTTTAGGATCGACCGGGATCTGGCCAGAAGTGATGATCATGCTACCCAGATCGACGCCCTGCACGTAAGGACCGATAGCGGCGGGTGCGTTTTCAGTGCTGATTTCGCGAGACATACTTTCTCCCTGATAATGAGATGCTGCGTTAGCGGAGCAACGGCGGTCGCTCCGGCCGGGTTTGGCGTTCACCCGCGGCCCATTATAGGCCGCTGGATGCTGATTACCAGTTTGCCAGCACCACGTGGTGGGCGAACGACTTCTCGCAATATTTGCAGGTTAAGCGCACGTCATCCTGACGTTTTTTCACCGCGAAGCTGGAGGTGACCGGCTCGCTGCGGCTGATACAGTTGCTATTCGGGCAGGTCAGCACGTGCTCGATACGATCCGGCAGCGCCGGCGCAATTTTGCCGACCACTTCATAATTATCGATGCGGTTAACCGTAGCGTGCGGGGCATAGACCGCCAGCTGGTTGATCTGATCGTCGGTCAGGAAGGTGTTCTCAATCTTGATCAAATCTTTGCGGCCCATCTCGCCAGACGGCAGGTTCAGACCGATGGTGATGCGCTGATCGGTTTCGGTCAGGCGGAACAGCGACAGCAGCTTAAAGCCAATCTGTGCCGGAATGTGGTCGATTACCGTGCCGCGTTTTATCGCTTCGACCTGCAGTTTATTATCGTGCGTCATCTCAATTCCCCTTACAGAGCCAGTTCGCTACTCAGCACCAGCGCCAGAAGCGCCTGGCGTGCATAGATGCCATTTCCCGCCTGCTGGAAGTACCAGGCATACGGCGTTTTGTCGACATCGGTGGTGATCTCGTCGATGCGCGGCAGCGGGTGCAGCACTTTCATATTGTCGCGGGCACCGGCGAGGTCAGCCGCACGCAGCACAAACTGCGCTTTGACGTTGGCGTACTCAGACGGGTCCAGACGCTCTTTCTGCACGCGGGTCATATACAGAATGTCGACCTGCGGCACTACTTCTTCAATGCTGTCGTGGCGGCTCCAGACAATGCCTTTTTCGTCCAGCACATCGGTGATGTAAGCCGGCATCGCCAGCGCATCCGGGGCGATAAAGTAGAAACGGTTGCCGTCGAACTTCGCCAGCGCCTGTGCCAGCGAGTGCACGGTACGGCCATATTTCAGGTCGCCGACCATTGCCACCTTCAGGTTGTTCAGACGGCCCTGGGTTTCCTGAATGGTGAACAGATCCAGCAGGGTCTGCGTCGGGTGCTGATTCGCGCCGTCACCGGCATTCAGGATCGGCACCCCGTTGGAGAATTCCGTTGCCAGGCGCGCGGCACCTTCCTGCGGATGGCGCATCACAATCGCATCGACGTAAGTGCCAATCACCGAGATGGTGTCGGCGAGGGTTTCGCCTTTCTTGCCCAGTGAGGTGTTGCTGCCATCGGCGAAGCCGACCACCGACGCGCCCAGGCGGTGCATGGCGGTCTCGAAGGAGAGGCGCGTGCGGGTGGAGGCTTCAAAGAAGCAGCTCGCCACCACGATATGCTTCAGCAGTTCCGGCTGCGGCGTGGCCTTCAGGCTGGCGGCGGTGTGCAGCACCAGCTCCAGCTCTTCACGGTTGAGGTCGTTAATTGAAATGATATGCTTGTGAAACAACGGGTTTGCCATTATCTCTCTCCTTTACGCGTGCCGGTTAGCTGAAAAACGGGCAAAAAAAAGCCCCTCAATGAGGGGCTTCTTTTTATGATCGGTGGTGCCATGGAAGGAAAAACGGCGCTGCCAGCCTGGGTTCAGGCTTGTCAGTCCAGCAATGTTAACGCGACTCAGTTTCATGCTTCCTCCCGGCAAACGGGGGGCATTATACGCAATCGGCTCGCTGCGGCAAGCAAAAACCGCAGCGCCGAAACCGTTTGCCCCTGGCAACTTAATGCAGTTTTGCCAGCGTCGCGACCATCACCGCCTTAATGGTGTGCAGACGGTTTTCCGCCTGATCAAACACCACGCTGTGCGCGGATTCAAACACGTCGTTGGTCACTTCCATGCCGCCCTGCAGATTGTATTGCTCGGCCATCTGCTGGCCCAGCGTGGTCTGGTCGTCGTGGAAAGCTGGCAGGCAGTGCAGGAACTTCACTTTTGGGTTGCCGGTCAGCGCCAGCATCTCATTGTTGACCTGGTATTTGCGCAGCAGCGCGATACGTTCCTGCCACACTTCTTTCGGTTCGCCCATCGACACCCAGACATCAGTGTAGATGAAATCTGCGCCGTTCACGCCTTCCGCAATATCTTCGGTCAGGGTGATTTTGCCGCCGGTTTTCTCTGCCGCCTTACGGCACTCGGCGACCAGCGCCTCATCCGGCCAGCAGCCTTTTGGTGCCACCAGACGCAAATCCAACCCGACCAGCGCGGCGGCTTCCAGCAGGGTATTGCCCATATTGTTATGCGCGTCGCCGACATAGGCGAGGGCCATCTGGCTGAAGGCTTTCTCCGGCAGGTGCTCTTCCATGGTCAGCAGGTCTGCCAGCAGCTGGGTCGGGTGGAACTCGTTGGTCAGGCCGTTCCATACCGGGACGCCGGCATGTTCCGCCAGCGACTCGACCAGCGCCTGGCCGTGACCGCGATACTGAATACCGTCATACATCCGGCCCAGCACGCGCGCCGTGTCTTTCATCGATTCTTTATGGCCGATCTGGCTGCCACTCGGGCCGAGATAGGTGACGTTTGCGCCCTGATCGTAAGCGGCAACTTCGAAAGAGCATCGTGTACGGGTCGAGTCTTTTTCGAAGATGAGCGCAATATTTTTGCCTTTCAGGTGCTGAATTTCCTCGCCATTTTTCTTATCGGTTTTCAGCGTGGACGCCAGCGCCAGTAATCCGGTCAGTTCAGCGGGGGTAAAATCCAGCAGCCTGAGAAAATGGCGTTTATATAAATGACTCATAAAGCACTCCAGGTGACAATTATTGAATTAAAATTCAATTTAACCGTATGAATATGCATTTTCAACCCCGGCGTGCAGAAACTTTTGTTTAAAGGTAGTGGCGGGAACGGCACTGTGGGAAAATACTCATTATAGATGCCACACACAGAGGAACGGATCATGGCAAATGAAGCCTTGCTGGAAGAGCAGCGTGAAGAAACGCGGCTGATTATTGAAGAGCTGTTAGACGATGGCAGCGACCCGGACGCGCTTTACACCATCGAACACCACCTCTCTTGCGACAGTTTTGACGCGCTGGAAAAAGCGGCGGTTGAAGCCTTTAAGCTGGGTTACGAAGTGACCGAGCCAGAAGAGCTGGAACTGGAAGATGGCAGCAAAGTAATGTGCTGCGATATTCTGAGCGAAGGCGCGCTGAATGCCGAACTGATTGATACGCAGGTTGAACAGCTGGTCGATCTGGCGGCGAAGTTCAACGTTGATTACGATGGCTGGGGCACCTACTTCGAAGATCCTGATGCGCAGGACGAAGATGAAGAAGGCGACGAAGCCGATGAAGAAGATGACGGCATCCGTCACTGATTCAGCTTAAGCGTTATCAGGCCCGGACATTGCTCCGGGCCTGTTTATTTCTGACCGGGCAGAATTGCGCTGCCATCGACTTTTATGAAGGGAACGCCGGTTCACCTTCACCACTTTTCGGACCCGCATGAACACTGAACACCTCCTTGCTCCCATTCACGCTTTTTTGCATTGCCGCACGCCGCAGGCATGGATTGAGCAGGCCCGTAAGCCGGAGAACCTGCCGCTGCTGCTCACCGACCATCTGGTGTGCGAACTGAAAGCGGCGCAGACCGCCATGTGGCTGATCCGCAGATATGTCGCGGACAAAGAGAGCGGCGATGCGCTGCTGGCCTGGCTGAAGCCGTGGGAACAGTTTGTGCATTGTGAGAACGCTGACCTGGCGTTTCTCGAGCAGCATAAAACCTTATCGAAGACGGTGATCAGCCGCGTCGACGCGAAATATGGCGATGTGCTGGTGGATAAGATGGTGCTACTGATCAAAGAGGAGCTGCACCACTTTTATCAGGTGCTGGAGATTATGCAGGCGCGCAATATTCCCTATGTAAAAATCACCGCCAGCCGCTATGCCAAAGGCCTGCTGCGGGAAATCACCAATCATGAACCGCAGACGCTGGTGGATAAGCTGATTTGTGGCGCCTACATCGAAGCGCGTTCCTGCGAACGGTTCGCCAGCCTGGCGCCGCATCTGGATGACGAGCTGGCGTCGTTTTACGTATCGTTATTGCGCTCAGAAGCCCGACACTATCAGGATTACCTGGCGCTGGCAGCCGAGATATCGAAAACCGATATCAGTGCGCGCGTGCAGATCATTGGCGAGACGGAAGCGAAGTTGATCCAGGAACTGGACAGCCAGCTGCGATTCCACAGTGGATTGCCGGATTTCGGCTAGCCGAAAAGAAGGTTGAGCCAGGAAGGGATCGGGACGGAAGGGGAGTTCCGTCCGGTTCAAATCACAGCGTTTTTAGCATGGTGACTTCGCAGTCAACGTGGCCGGTGCAGCCCATCGGGCCTGGGATATGTTCAAAGCCCAGATGCTCATACAGACGCACGGCACGCGTCAGTGAAGCCGTGGTTTCAAGGTAGCAACGTTTGAAGCCGCGCTCGCGCGCAAAGTCCATCGCCTGCATCGCCAGCTCGCGTGCCAGCCCCAAACCGCGCACCGCAGGCATAAAGTACATCTTCTGCAGTTCGCAAACCCCTTCCTCGCTGCACTGCAGCGGCGCTACGCCACCGCCGCCAACAATCTTACCTTCCAGCTCAATTACCCAGTAGGCGCTGTCAGGCTCGCTGTAGAGCTCAAATAGATGGTCGAGGTTCGGGTCCGCCACGGTGAAGCCTTTATCGGCCGTCAGGCCAAATTCGGCGGAGACATCGCGGATGACCTGCGCAATCTGCGGGTTATCGTCCAGCGTGATGGGACGCACGTGTAAATTGAGCTGCGTTGCAGTTGTCATAAGACTCACTCGTTTAACCATGCCAAAAAAGCCGGGCAAGCCCGGCTCTGATCGGTGGGCAACTGGCTGGACGCCCGTTGCACTTTACAGTGCGGCAATTACCGCCTGCTGTTCAATCAGTTTCGCTTTAGCCTGTTCAAAGTCGGCAATGCGCTCACGCTCTTTCGCCACAACGGCTTCAGGGGCGCGGGACACAAAACCTTCGTTCGACAGTTTGCTCTCAATCTTACCGATTTCAACGTCCAGCTTGGTGACTTCCTTCGCCAGACGCTCCAGCTCAGCGGTCTTGTCGACCAGGTCAGCCATTGGGATCAGCAGCTCGGCACCGTCGATGATCTTGGTAACCGACACCGGCCCTTTGTCATCGGCGGCCAGACAGGTGATGCTGTCCAGACGTGCCAGCGTTTTCAGGAAGCTGTGGTTGTCGGTAACGCGCTGCACCACAGCCGGGCTTGCGCCACGCAGCAGTACATCGAGCTTTTTAGAAGGAGACAGGTTCATTTCCGCCCGAATATTACGGATGGCAACGATAGCCTGTTTCAGCCACTCGGTATCGTTCAGTGCGGCTTCATCAACCTTCGCGGTATCGAAAGCGGGCATCGGCTGCAACATGATGGTGTCGTCGCTGATGTTTTTCAGCACTTTCACGCGCTGCCAGATGGTTTCAGTGATAAACGGAATGATTGGGTGCGCCAGGCGCAGCAAGGCTTCCAGCACGTTCACCAGCGTATTACGCGTACCGCGCAACTGGACTTCCGTTCCGCCGGTCATTACCGGTTTCGCCAGCTCCAGGTACCAGTCACAGAACTGGTTCCAGGTGAATTCATACAGAATGTTGGCGGCGATATCGAAGCGATAGTTATCCAGCGCGTCGCGGTAAGCTTTCACCGTCTGGTTGAATTCAGCGATGATCCAGCGATCGGCCAGAGACAGCTCCATTTCGCCGCCGTTGAAGCCACAATCCTGATCTTCGGTGTTCATCAGCACAAAGCGGCTGGCGTTCCACAGCTTGTTACAGAAGTTGCGGTAGCCTTCCAGGCGCTTCATATCCCAGTTGATGTCACGGCCGGTTGAGGCCAGCGCCGCCAGGGTGAAACGCAGGGCATCGGTCCCGTGTGGCTCAATGCCGTTCGGGAACTGCTTCTCTGTACGCTTGCGGATTTTCTCGGCCAGCTGCGGCTGCATCATGTTGCCGGTACGCTTCTCCAGCAGGTCTTCCAGCGAAATGCCGTCAACCATATCCAGCGGATCGATGACGTTGCCTTTCGACTTGGACATCTTCTGGCCTTCGTCGTCACGGATCAGGCCGGTCATATAGACCGTCTTAAACGGAACCTGCGGCTTGCCGTCTTCATCTTTGATGAAGTGCATAGTCAGCATGATCATGCGGGCGATCCAGAAGAAGATGATGTCGAAGCCGCTGACCAGCACGCTGGTCGGGTGGAAGGTGCGCAGCGCTTCGGTGTTCTCAGGCCAGCCAAGGGTGGAGAAGGTCCACAGGCCGGAAGAGAACCAGGTGTCCAGCACGTCTTCATCCTGGTTCAGCGCCACTTCGGCACCCAGGCTGTTTTCGCTGCGCACTTCTTCTTCGGTGCGACCGACGTAGACGTTGCCTTCCGCATCATACCAGGCCGGGATACGGTGACCCCACCACAGCTGACGGGAAATACACCAGTCCTGAATATCGCGCATCCACGAGAAGTACATGTTTTCGTACTGCTTAGGCACGAACTGGATATCGCCTTGCTCAACCGCTTCAACCGCGACTTTCGCCAGCGGTGCAGTACGCACGTACCACTGATCGGTCAGCATCGGTTCGATAACCACGCCGCCACGGTCGCCGTAAGGCACGGTCAGATCGTGAGGCTTCACCTCTTCCAGCAGGCCCAGCGCGTCGACCGCAGCAACGATCGCTTTACGCGCCGCGAAACGTTCCAGGTTCTGGAATTCTGCCGGGATAGCCGCGCTGTAAACGTCAGATTCTTCGCCGTTGCAGTCATACACCTGCGCCAGCTCACGGATATCACCATCAAAGGTCAGGATGTTGATCATCGGTAACTGGTGACGACGGCCAACTTCATAGTCATTGAAGTCGTGCGCCGGGGTGATTTTCACGCAGCCGGTGCCTTTTTCCATGTCCGCGTGCTCATCGCCAACGATTGGGATGCGACGATTAACAAACGGCAGCACGATAAATTTGCCGATCAGATCTTTGTAGCGCGGATCTTCCGGGTTAACGGCAACGCCGGTGTCGCCCAGTACCGTCTCAGGACGGGTGGTGGCGACCACCAGGTAATCTTTGCCATCGGCGGTTTTCGCGCCGTCGGCCAGCGGATAGCGGATATGCCACATCGAGCCTTTCGACTCGCGGTTTTCCACTTCCAGGTCAGAAATTGCGGTGCGCAGTTTTGGATCCCAGTTGACCAGGCGCTTGCCACGGTAAATCAGGTTCTCTTTGTACAGGCGCACGAACACTTCTTTTACCGCGTCAGACAGGCCATCGTCCATGGTGAAGCGCTCACGCTCCCAGTCCACAGAGTTACCCAGGCGGCGCATCTGGCGGGTGATGGTGCCGCCTGATTCTGCTTTCCATTCCCAGATTTTTTCGATGAACGCATCGCGACCGTAGTCTTTGCGCGTTTTGCCTTCTTCAGCGGCGATTTTGCGCTCGACAACCATCTGCGTGGCGATACCGGCATGGTCCGTACCTGCCTGCCACAGGGTATTTTTACCCTGCATGCGCTGGTAGCGGATCATGGTATCCATGATGGTTTGCTGGAACGCGTGACCCATATGCAAGCTACCGGTGACGTTCGGCGGCGGGATCATGATGCAGAAGCTCTCCTGGCGGGTATCGCCATGAGGTTTAAAGTAGCCCTGCTGTTCCCAGTGCTCGTAAAGCGGCTGTTCGATATCTTGCGGGTTATATGTCTTTTCCATTTCTACTATGTCGTTGGCGGCACGGGCGGCGTTGCCGTATTCAAGTGGAATCCAACGCTGCGATACGCTTTGTAGCGGTCGCGCGCCAGCTGTTTCAAAGATTCTTCATAAGGGACGAAGTCTACCACTTCATGGAAAGCGGTGGCAAAATCTGCAAAGTGCGGCAGCAGGCTGATCAGCAGGTCGCGCGGAGAATTTCCCCGACGTTGCGGCCAGGCGAGTTCAACCGGTGCACCGTATTTTGGCCCTTCGCCCGCCAGATTGTGCGGCACAAAGGCGCTGGCCGGACGTTGCCATAAAGCTTCGTCCAGCCGGATGGCCTGCGCTTCATCCTCGCAGGCAACCAACACGCGTTTTCCCTCGCGCCAGCGCGCTTCTGCTATATCGCAGACCAGCGCCTCAAGGGCGCTAATCCCGTCAACCGGGGTGTCGGTTTCCAGCAGATAGAAGGTTGCGTTTTTCATCAGATTTTAATCGTCGCCGTTCAGGCCTGCGCGGTTAAGCAGGAACTGAGAGAGCAGGGCAACCGGACGTCCGGTCGCGCCTTTGGCTTTACCGGAGCGCCATGCGGTCCCGGCGATGTCGAGGTGCGCCCAGTTGTATTTACGGGCAAAGCGCGCCAGGAAGCAGGCTGCGGTAATCGCGCCGCCAGGACGGCCACCAATGTTTGCCATATCGGCAAAGTTGGAGTCCAGCTGCTCCTGATATTCATCGGCCATCGGCAGACGCCACGCGCGGTCACCCGCCTGTTCGGACGCGCCGATCAGCTCGTGCGCCAGCGGATTGTGGTTCGACAGCAGACCGCTGACGTGGTGGCCCAGCGCAATCACGCAGGCACCGGTCAGGGTGGCGATATCAATCACCACGTCCGGATCGAAACGTTCGACGTAGGTCAGCGCATCGCACAGCACCAGGCGGCCTTCGGCATCGGTGTTAAGCACTTCAACGGTTTGACCGGACATGGTGGTCAGCACGTCGCCAGGACGGTAAGCCCGGCCACCCGGCATGTTCTCACAGCCGGCCAGCACGCCGACCACGTTCAGCGGCAGGTTCAGCTCAGCCACCATCCGCATCACGCCGTACACCGACGCCGCGCCGCACATGTCGTACTTCATCTCATCCATGGCTTCGCCAGGTTTGAGCGAGATACCGCCGGAGTCAAAGGTCACGCCTTTACCGACCAGCACGATAGGCTTGCTGTCCGGATCCGGGTTGCCTTTGTACTCAATGACCGACATCAGCGATTCATTCTGCGAGCCCTGGCCCACGGCCAGATAGGCGTTCATGCCCAGCTCTTTCATCTGCTGCTCGCCAATAACGCGCGTAGTGATGTTTTTGCTGTAGGCATCCGCGAGCTGACGCGCCTGGGACGCCAGGTAAGCCGCATTACAGATGTTTGGTGGCATATTGCCGAGGTCTTTTGCCGCTTTCACGCCAGCCGCGACGGCCAGACCGTGCTGAATGGCGCGTTCGCCGCTGGTCAGTTCACGGCGCGTTGGCACGTTGAACACCATTTTACGCAGCGGACGACGCGGTTCGGTTTTATTGCTTTTCAGCTGATCGAAGCTGTAAAGCGTCTCTTTCGAGGTTTCAATCGCCTGACGCACTTTCCAGTAGGTATTGCGGCCCTTAACGTGCAGCTCGGTCAGGAAGCACACCGCTTCCATTGAGCCGGTATCGTTCAGGGTGTTGATTGTTTTCTGAATAACCTGCTTGTACTGACGTTCATCGAGCTCGCGCTCTTTGCCGCAGCCAATCAGTAAAATGCGCTCAGAGAGAATATTCGGCACATGATGCAGCAACAAAGTCTGACCGACTTTGCCTTCCAGTTCGCCACGGCGGAGCAGAGCACTGATGTAGCCATCACTGATTTTATCCAGCTGTTCAGCAATCGGTGACAACCTGCGCGGTTCAAACACGCCAACCACGATACAGGCACTGCGTTGTTTTTCCGGGCTACCGCTTTTTACACTGAACTCCATGCACTCTCCTGAATCTTAAAGACAACGGCGCTTGCTGCGGCTAGAATGTAGCGCTTTCGTCAAGCTCGGTGCCAGGCATTACGCCGTTAAAGTAACGGGCGTCAGATTTAGTTTTGGTGATGATTAGTCCCAATTATTTTGGGTTACATCATTTTTTTGCATCACCAGAACGCGATTGTTGTCATACTAGTTTAGCTATGACGGAGGCCATTGATGAGAAAAAATGGCGTATAAGCGATGAAACTAGCGATTTTCCTGCAAAAAGACAAGTTTTCACAGGCGTACTCAGCGTGATCATCATTAGATATCTGGTAAGGGAAACACTCAAAAGCCAGCTGGCTATCCTCTTCATCCTGCTACTGATCTTCTTTTGTCAGAAGTTAGTCAGGATTTTAGGCGCGGCGGTGGACGGTGAGATCCCAACAAATTTAGTCCTGACATTATTAGGCCTTGGCGTGCCCGAAATGGCGCAGCTTATCCTGCCACTGAGCCTGTTTTTAGCCATTTTGATGACGCTTGGCCGGTTATACACCGAAAGCGAAATCACGGTGATGCACGCCTGCGGCTTGAGTAAAGCCGTACTGGTGAAGGCAGCGATGGTGCTAATGCTGTTCACCGCCATTGTTGCGGCGGTCAACGTTGCCTGGCTCGGGCCCTGGTCTTCGCGCTATCAAAGCGAAGTGACACAAAATGCTAAAGCTAACCCTGGCGCTGCTGCGCTGGCGGCGGGCCAGTTCCAGCAGTCCGGAGATGGTCAGTCGGTGATGTTCATTGAGAACGTCAAGGGCAACAACTTTGGCAACGTGTTCCTGGCGCAGTTGCGGCCGAAAGGCAACGCGCGTCCGTCGGTGGTGCTGGCGGATAAAGGCCATATGACCCAGGGGCCGGACGGTTCTCAGATTGTGACCCTTGATAAGGGCACGCGCTTTGAGGGCACGGCGATGCTGCGCGACTTCCGCATTACGGATTTCGAGAACTATCAGGCGATCGTGGGTCACCAGGACGTGGTGCTGGATCCGAACGATGCCGAGCAGATGGATTTCAAAACCCTTGCACAGTCCGACAAGCCGGAGTTCAGAAGCGAGTTCCACTGGCGCCTGACGCTGGTGTTCTCGGTGCTGGTGATGGCGTTGATGGTGGTGCCGCTCAGCGTGGTCAACCCACGTCAGGGCCGCGTGCTGTCGATGCTGCCTGCCATGCTGCTGTACCTGATCTTCTTCCTGCTGCAGAGCTCCCTGCGCTCCAGCGGACAAAAGGCTCGCCTCGATCCGGCCTTGTGGATGTGGGTGGTGAACCTGTCTTATCTGGGGCTGGCCGTGTTGCTTAACGTGTGGGATACGGTGCCGATGCGGCGTTTCCGTGCTCGCTTTAGCAAGGGAGGAGCCTACTGATGTTTGGCGTACTCGACAGATATATCGGTAAAACCATCTTCAACACCATCATGGCAACGCTGTTTATGCTGGTGTCGCTGTCCGGCATCATCAAGTTTGTCGACCAGCTTCGCAAAACGGGCCAGGGCGAATACACCGCGCTGGGTGCCGGTTTGTACACCGTGCTGAGCGTGCCGAAAGATATCGAAATCTTCTTCCCGATGGCGGCGCTGTTAGGCGCGTTGTTGGGACTGGGCACGCTGGCGCAGCGCAGTGAGCTGGTGGTGATGCAGGCGTCGGGCTTCACCCGTATGCAGATTGCCGCCTCGGTAATGAAAACCGCCATTCCGCTGGTGCTGTTGACCATGGCCATCGGCGAATTTGTTGCGCCGCAGGGCGAGCAGATGGCGCGTAACTACCGTGCTCAACAGCTGGTGGGCGGCTCGCTGCTGTCGACGCAAAATGGTCTGTGGGCGAAAGATGGCGATAACTTTATCTTTATCGAACAGATCAAAGATAACAGCGAACTCAGCGGCATCAGCATCTACAGCTTCAACAAAGAGCGTCGTCTGGAGACCGTGCGTTATGCGGCGTCGGCCAAGTACAACGTGGATAAAAAACGTTGGGACCTGGCGGAAGTGGATCAGTCGAATCTGACCGATCCAAAACAGGTGACCGGTAGCCAGACGCTGAGCGGCGAATGGAAAACCACCTTAACCCCTGACAAGCTGGGCGTGGTGGCGCTGGATCCGGATGCGCTGTCGATCAGCGGCCTCTACAACTACGTGAAGTACCTGAAGCAGAGTGGCCAGGTGTCCAGCCGTTATCAGCTGAATATGTGGAGTAAAATCTTCCAGCCGTTGTCGGTGGCGGTGATGATGCTGATGGCGCTGTCGTTTATCTTTGGTCCGCTGCGCAGCGTATCGATGGGGATGCGCGTGGTCACCGGGATCAGCTTTGGCTTTATCTTTTACGTGCTTGACCAGATTTTCGGTCCGCTAAGCCTGGTTTACAACATTCCGCCGATTATGGGCGCCCTGTTGCCAAGCGGTGCGTTCTTCGCGATCAGCGTCTATATGTTGCTGAAGCGGCGATAAACGCAGCCCGGTTGCTCTCAACGCCGACCTGAAAGTAAAAAGACCCCGCCAGCTGGCGGGGTCTTTCTTTTACAGGGTAGCAATCAGAAGTGGTAGGTTATACCGGCGATGCCGCTGTAGTCGGTGCGGAAGGTGCCACCCGTGCTGCTTCTGGCTTTCCCTTCCAGCGACCAGTTATCGGCAATCTTGCCTTCGGCACCCATATGCACACGGTAGCGGTTATCCGATAACGCGCCGAATTTGCGTTGCTGCTGGCTGTCTGACAGCGTCAGGCTGGAACCGGCTTTGCCCGGCGAATACTGATATTCAACCCCCGCCGTTAACATCACATCCGGATTCGTCTTCCACAGGCCACGCTTCTTCACCTCCAGCCCGGCGGTAGCGATATAAGGCGTGCTGGCGCTGAGGCCAACCTGCGCGCTGTCGCTCTTCAGGCTGAAGCCAGACAGGCTGCCGCCACTCAAACCTACGTACGGCGAGATAAACAGCGAGCCGCGATCGGCAGTGAACTGATAGCCGCTTTTAACGCTGCCGGCCAGGATATGGCTTCTCGCCTTACCGTGGTGAATATCCAGCACCGGATCGAAGGTCAGATCCTGGCTGAGGTGCATATAGCGCACCGCGGCATCAACAAACCAGCCAGCCGGAGACGACCAGGAGTAGTCAGCGCCCACGCTCGCCATACGGTGAGTTTCCTGCCCGTTACCCTTGGTGGTGCCCTGGGTGTAGCCGGCATTAAAGCCGAACATCGTCTGCCCCAGCACGCTGTCCCAGCCGAGGTTCAGAGACTGCTGATTCACCGTGAATCCTTCGAAGCTGCCCTTGTTCTGCTCAATCGACACCCATTCACCGCTTTTTTGCGGCGCATTGCGCAGCAGCGAGGCGCGTCCATGCAGCTGGCTTATTGCTTCGCTGAACACATACTGGCGGGAAGCCAGCAACGCACGGGTATCGCGGATCAACGGCTTGTTATCCTCGACGGTAAACCAGCTCGCAGGCTTGTCGGGAGTCGGGTCGACCGGTGCTTCGGGTTCAGCCGCTTCTTCTGGCGATGAGGACTTCGCCGCTTCAGGTTCGGCAGGGGTTTCTGCATCAGCAGATGCTTCAGTTTCGGCTGGGGTTTCAGGAACCACTGGCGCTTCAGATTCTGCCGGTGTTTCGGCTTCTGCTGGTGCGTCAGGTTCAACCGAGGTTTCAGGTTCTGAAGGTGTTGCGGGATTGACTGGCGTTTCAGGTTCAACCGGCGTTTCAGGTTCAGCAGGTGTTACCGGAACCACTGGTGTTTCAGGTTCAACCGGAGTTACCGGAACCACTGGCGCTTCAGATTCTGCCGGTGTTTCGGCTTCTGCTGATGCGTCAGGTTCAACCGGAGCTACCGGAACCACAGGCACTTCAGGTTCAACCGGTGTTTCAACCTCATCAACCACTTCCGGCTCTGCCACGGCGTTATGCGCCAGCATCCATTGCACGCGGTTATCTTTGTCGACCACCTGATAGTCCGGTGTATACAGGCTGAAGCCGCGGGCAACTGAGGGAACGGTAAAGTAATCATGCGCCGTGCCGGCTGGGGCATCCAGCAACACAATGTCATTCAACAACCTCACCGGTTCTGCCGAATCGGCCAGCACGCTGATATCCAGAATGTTATTACTGCCCGTTGCGGCATCCTCAATGGTCACTTTGTCGCCCTGCTCGGTGGCAGGCGAAGCCGCGAGGCTAATCGTCAGCCCGTTGGCATCCAGCGATGCCAGATTAAAGAGGGTTGGCGACCAGGCCACGCCATCCGCAGCCAGCAGCGAAATAGTTGAACCGGAGGCGGCTTTCAAAGACCCAATGCGGCTGTTGCCGCTCAACTGCCAGAAAGCGCCGCTGTCCATGGTCATATTGCTGCTGGTGGCCGCCGCAATCGTTCCCTGATAGTTCACTTTACCGAGCGTCAGCAGGCTGTTTTCGCCCAGCGTGATATCGCCAGTGACGGTGCTGGCAGCCAGCGCAGCCAGTTCAGTCGCGCTGCGCAGTGGCTGGCTGCAGGTGGAGATGTCGGCATTGATCACCGCATAACAGCGCCAGACACGGTCCGCCTCAGATGAGCTGGCGTTATAGCCCAGCATTACTTTAGATGAGTCGTCCACAGCGATATTCGCCTCAACCTGGGCATACTCGCCGACCTGCAACGTGCTGTCTTTGCTAACGGAAATAAGGTCGGCGCTGAAGCGGGAGGTTGTCCAGTCGTCATTAACCACCAGGCCGGCCGCATGAGGAACCGGCTGGCCCGAGAGCAGGACGGTACCCTGCGAGACGTTCAGATTTCCCTTCAGATCCATGCCGCCAGTGAACGCGGTTACGGCAGAGGAGCCGGGCACACTGACATTGACGTTCAACTCGCCTTGCTGGTCGCCACCGCCACCCAGAAAGCCGCGAAAAACCATCTGGTTCATCTGTAACAGCCGGCTTTCGATCAGGGCGTCGCCATCGGTACCTAAATAGATCCAGGTATCGGTGCTGGTTTTATCGGTCGGGAAATACCAGTAGGACGTCTTGTTAAGCTGGAAATATTCGGTGTCTTTGGTGTAAGGGTTGTTGTAAACATAGAGCGACCCGATGGTTCCGGTGTGATTGCTTCCGTTGAACCGGTAAAAAGGCACGTCATCACGGCTGTAACCGGTCAGAGTGATCGAGGCCGGGCTGGCGGAATGATGGTTCACCACCGTGGCACCGCTGTCGGTATGATTGATGTTTTTGAACGTCAGGCTGTTGCCGTTAAGGTCGAGCGTGCCGCCGCGATAACCGAAGAAGATATTATCTGCCGCCACCTGATCGGCATCCTTCAGAATCACCGTCGGGCGTCCGCTGACGAGGGTCACCGAGGAGAACGCCTGCTTGTTGCCCTCTGCGTCCGCCTGTTGATCGAGCACCACCTTACCGTCGCCGGTATTCAGGCTGCCGCCATTGCTCCCGCTGGCATTGACGTACAGCGTACCTGCACCAATTTTATGCAGGGCATCACCGGCCAGCCCGTTAACCTGCCAGCGCACGGTTTTACCGGTATCAACCTCAACACCGCCGCCAACCCAACTGCTGTTTGCGCCATCGGCCGATTTAACGAAGTAGTCACTGGAAAATTGCAGCTTTCCGGCGCCGAGGTTGACCGCCTGATCCAGCACCAGCGTGCCGCCGTCACCGTTAAAGCGCAGATCTTTGGACGCATCCAGCTCCTCGTTTGTGGCGTTGGCGGGTAACGCGGCGTCGACACCATGCCATGACCAGCTGTTGCTTCCCTGGGTGATGCTGTCTGAGCCCCAGTGCAGCGTGCCATCTGCACTGCTGTCGGTAACATCCGCATCGGTATTGTTGGCGATGATTTGTTGAACAAACGCATCCTGGATATAGATTGAATTGGTGTTCAGGCCGTAGGGATAGCGGCCTGATATCGTTGCGGTGACGGCGGCGAGTTTCCAGATTTTCTCAACGTTGTCATAAACCAGCACCGGACTGCCGCTGTCGCCAGTCTGCGCACCAATATCCAGCGGCGTGACGCGGGCATCCGTCGGCGCATAGGTGGTCCAGGAGAGAGAATCGCTGGAGAAGCTGGGATTAAGAATCGTGCCGCCGGTGCGGTAAGTGTACGCATCGGCCAACTTAACGACGGTTTGAGTGTCGGCATCGACCTGTTTCTGGACGCCGGTACCGACACGGACGTACCAGGTGTAGCGGCTGGTATCTGTTAATTCTGTGCCGGTGACATAGGGAATTGTCGCGGTATCCGTCACCACTTTGTTTAAGCGTGGGACATGAAAATCCAGCGAGCTCATTTCATTACGGTTAATTAATTTATAGCTGGCGCCGTATTTGGCACCATTACCAAAACTTACCGTTTTATAGCCACCGTTATGTTGTACGCCGGCCACATAGGAAGGGGAAATTAATGTCGCGTAACCCTGGGAAGCGGAGACCCCAAAATCTGGCATAGGGAAATTCAACGTCCCCGCAAGCAGGCCATCGGTGGTGTAGACATTAACGTCGGTATTGCCCACAGCATACTTGCCGAGGTTTTCGCCAAAATCACGATAGTCTTGGAGATCAACATCCTGTCTCATGATGCCTGCATAAGACGTTACGCACGCGAACAGTGTGCAGTAACACGCAGCGGTCCTTTTTCTCACGATAATATTCCTTCGCATTTATTTTATTTTGCATTGCGCATTAGCAATGAGTTATCTCGCCTTATTTTTTAAACAATTTACGAACACATTAATCGGGTATTAAAAATGATAATAATTGGATTGTAAACGCACTAATGAATAATGATTGATCTGCGATAGTATTCAACCGTCTGAATACCCGCAGTAATGATGAGATATCTTATTAGGAGGATGTTAAATTTTCGATCAGAAAAGTATGAGGATTTTATTAAAATACGCTTAAAAATAATAATATTCCCTTGTGGGAAGGGAATATTATTATCGGGGATGCTGACAGGAATAATCTTATTATTCGACGGCTATGTGAGTTGTGCCCAGGCGAGCAGGGCGGGAACCTGCGAGAGTCCCCACAGGATCAGCCCAATCACGCCACCGACCACCGTGCCGTTAATGCGAATGCGCTGTAAATCCTTGCCGATATTCAGCTCAACCTGATGCGACATATCCTTCGCATCCCAGCTCTTCACGGTGTCGCTGATATGGCGGCTTAAGAACGCCGAGAATTCCGGTGCGGCGCTGGTCGCGGCCTCTTCCATATGCTGGTTGAGCGAGGCGCGTAAGTTGGCATCCTGCATCAGGGTTTCCCCCAGCCACTGACCGGCGGCGCTGACTTTGCTGTGCAGCACAGAATCTTCCTTATCCAGATCCGCTTTCAGCCAGTTCCGCAGGTCGCCCCACAGCTGGCTGATATAGGTATTCAGCGCGTCATCCTGCTTCAGGTATTCTTTAATCTCTTCGGCCTTCAGCTGCATTTCCGGATCGTTGCGCAGCCGCTCGATCAGCCGTTGCACCGCGCGGTTAAAGCCCTGACGGATCTCATGCGCGCCATCCTGCTCGATATCGTTAAGGATCGATCGCACCGCATTGGCGGCCATCTCGGCACTTTTATCGCCAACCCATTCGGTCGGCAGCATCTTCTCTTTCAGCGGATGCTCGCGCTTGAGATAACGCATCACCTGCTGGGCGATAAACTCGTGGGTGCCCGGCTTGTTCACCAGATGCAGCAGCTGCGCGATGGCATCGTCCAGCAGCGTCTGGTGACGGTTATTCTTGGTCAGACTTTCCAGCACCATCGCCGCCGACTGCGACAAATCGACCTTATCGATCGCTTTATGAATCGCCCGACGCATAAACGCCTGAATGCGCTGGTCATCGGCCAGATCGAGGAAACCGCGTACGATCTTCAGCAGATAGCCGCCCAGCCGTGCCGCGTTCTCCGGGCTGCTCAGCCAGTTGGCAATCATCTGCGCCGGATCGTGACGACGGATCAGCGTCAGCAGCGAGGTAGTGTTAAGGAATTTGTCCTGTACAAACAGCGCGAGGTTATCGGCGATGCGATCTTTATTGCGCGGGATGATGGCGGTATGACGCCCAACCAGCGGGATCGGCACGCGGCTGAACAGCGCGCTAACCGCAAACCAGTCGGCCAGTCCACCGACCATCGACGCTTCGGAAATGGCCTTCAGCGCACCGACCCAATGATTATTCGGAAACCATAGCGGGTAAAGCACGGTGCCGATGAAGACCCCTGCCGCGCCGCATAACAGCAGCAACGGCGTACGTTTCGCTCTGGTGAGTTCGAGTTCTTTGTCCATTGACCCTTATCTTACAATTTATGGTGTGTTGACGGCCTGGCCTCACTCCAGTCGCTTAGCGTTTACGGCCGCCCATAATGCTGCCGAGCACGCCACGGATAATCTGATTGGTAATCTGACGCGCGGCGCTTTTGGTGACGCTTTGCACCACGCCATCTCGCTTGCCGCCGCGCGGGCCGGTGCTGCCGAACAGGATATCCTTCAAGCCGCCGAGGATGCCGTCATCGACCTCGACTTTTTGCCCTTTGGCCGGCGGCGCATTGGCTTTGTCGCTGGCGGCCTGCACGCCTTTGCTGAGCATCTCGTAGGCCGATTCGCGATCGACCGCTTCTTCGTATTTGCCAGAGAGCGGAGAGTGATTGATCAGGCCGTTGCGCTCATCGTCGGTGACCGGCCCCATCCGGGAAAATGGCGCGATCACTGACGCGCGCTGAACCATCGACGGGCTGCCTTTCTCATCCAGGAACGAGATTAACGCCTCGCCGGTGCCGAGTTCCTGAATGGCGGCGACGGTATCGAACGCCGGGTTGGCACGCATGGTCTGCGCGGCCACTTTAACCGCCTTCTGATCCTTCGGCGTAAACGCCCTGAGTGCGTGCTGAACACGGTTGCCGAGCTGGCCGAGCACCGTGTCCGGGATATCCGCCGGATTCTGCGAGACAAAATAGACGCCCACGGCTTTCGAACGGATTAAGCGTATTACCTGCTCAATCTTATCCAGCAGCACCTGCGGCGCATCGCTGAACAGCAGATGGGCTTCATCGAAGAAGAACACCAGTTTCGGCTTCTCTTGATCGCCCGCTTCCGGCAGTTGCTCGTAAAGCTCTGAAAGCATCCACAGCAGGCTGGTGGCGTAGAGTTTCGGCATCTGATAGAGCTTCTCTGCCGAGAGGATATTGATCACCCCTTTGCCGCTGCTGTCGGTGCGCATCCAGTCTTTGATGTCGAGCATCGGCTCCCCGAAAAAGTACTCGGCACCCTGTTGCTCCAGCGACAGCAGCCCGCGCTGAATTGCCCCCACCGACGCGCTGTTGATATTGCCGTACTGCGTCTGGAATGCTTTGGCATTATCGCCGATGTACTGGGTCCTCGCCCGCAGGTCTTTAAAGTCGAGCAGCAGCAGGCCCTGATCGTCCGCCACGCGGAAGATAATCTGCAACACGCCACTCTGGACTTCATTCAGATCCAGCAGACGCGCCAACAGCAACGGGCCGAGATCGGAGACCGTGGCGCGTATCGGATGGCCTTTCTCGCCGAAGATATCCCACAGCACCACCGGATTGCCCTGCGGCGACCAGTCCGTGACGCCAATCTTCGCCAGGCGGGCTAGCAGCTTCTCGGATTCCGCGCCTTCTTTCGCTATGCCGGTCAGATCGCCTTTCACATCGGCCATAAACACCGGCACGCCAATAGCCGAGAAGCTTTCCGCCAGCTTTTGCAGCGTGACGGTTTTCCCGGTGCCGGTTGCGCCGGTAATCAGCCCGTGGCGGTTGGCCATGCCAGGCAACAGGCTTAGCGACAGGTCGGTGGTTTTAGCAATCAGCAACGGTTCAGTCATCGGTATGGTTCCTGAAGTAAGCGAAAGAAGTGGGTGAAGTCATACACTAAGCGTAGCAGGCCGACACGCAGCGAAGCGAGAAGGGCACTGTCCTTTTTCAGCGCGCAATGATGACTGTAACGGTTTCAGCTGGCGGATAAATAAAAAAAGAGCCGCGCAATGGCGGCTCCGGGAAGGACGGTGAGGGGACAGCCTCGCCGTTTTAAGAGATAAACTGTTTGCCTTGCTTCAGGACCAGGTCACAAGCTTTGGTTTTCACCTTCTTGCCCATCGCGGTATCGCCCAGGCTGCTGAGGTTCACCTGCTGATTATTACCGGTGTTCAGCAGACCCATCAGGCCCTGTTTGTAATCGGTGGTTTCCTGCTGCTTGGCCGTGTCGGTCAGACCCAGTTTGCCCATCAGCTGGTCTTTCACCGAGCTGACGTTGTTATCCACCAGATTGTTCTTCACGCAGTATTGCAGCACGCCAGTGGCATTGGTCATGGTGCTGGAGCTGAGCGCCTGATTGCCGCCGCCTAACAGGCTGGTCAGCGAGCTAAGCGACGTTCCCGCAGGCTGAGGCGTGGTGCCGGACGCCGCAGTGGAAGAATTTGAGTTCTGGCTGAGCGTAGACGCCGCGCTGCTCAGCTGATCCTGCCAGCTGGCTGCAGAAGCCACGCCTGCGAACAAGGAAGTCGAAACCGTTACTGCCAAAACCATCTTAGAAAATTTCATAATAGACCTTTTAGTATGTTTTCCAGCGCGACGCCCTTCGGGCGTCACACCGTATCTCCCCTTTGGGACTGCCGGATTGCGGGGGAGTTCCGCATTGTGAATGTGGAAAGCATTTGGTGCTGGCCTTTGAGATTAGTCCTAAGGGAAGGGAGGGCGGATGGCGGTGCTGGTGGGTTGGCTGCGCGGTGAGTTTACGGGGTGGAGAAGGGGAACGTTGATTTGAGGCTATTGATGTGGAGGATCGTTTGGGGAGAGGTTGGGTCAGGTTTTTCCGCACGACCGCCGATTTTTTCAGCACTTGCATCACAACAGGGCGGATAGTAGTTGCGCGCAGAGTCGGTAACGGTATAATCCCCAACGTTTTCCGCATACCCTTCAGTGCCGAAGTGGCGAAATCGGTAGACGCAGTTGATTCAAAATCAACCGCCGCGAGGCGTGCCGGTTCGATTCCGGCCTTCGGCACCATAAGTATGTGTGAGAACGTCCGTAACAGTCCGTAAGTTACTAGAAAAAAAGCCGAAAGGCTTTTTTTTTGCTCCAAATTCGTCCGGGCATATCCGTTGCAATCCGGACATTGCTGGGGGCATCGTCACTTCGATAGAAATGTGCCCCCAAATGAAGCTCAATGCCCGTCAGATTGAAACCGCCAAGCAAAGCCGTTGCTGCCAGTGGCAAGCACGATGTCGCTCAGCGTCTTCAGCAGCGTGTTACTGCGATAATGCGCTATCCCGTGCAGAACGATTACATTGAATCTTATCCCGCTGTTGATATGGCCGGGGCACTTTCGACTGTCAAGGCTCGTCCTTACCCCGCATTACCCTTCAGCCGTTTTCCTGAATTTCTTGAGCGCCTTGCCGCATACCGTGGGCCTATCATGACGCGTATAGCCGTCGAGCGTTCATTACTGACTTTTGTCCGCTCCAGTGAGCTGCGCTTTGCCCGGTGGGATGAGTTCGATTTTGAAAGGGACTTGTGGCGTGTTCCTGCACAACGCAAAGAGATTGAAGGAGTTCGCTGCTCCCACCGTGGTTTGAAGATAAAAGAAGAGCATCTTATACCGCTAAGCCGTCAGGTTTTAGCCCTTTTGGAAAAGTTGAAGCAATTAAGCTGTGACAACGAGAGACTTTTCCCCGGCGATCACGATCCTAAAAAAGTCATGAGCGAAAACACAGTTAACAATGCCCTGCGTGCTATGAGGCATGACACGAAGACCGAGGTTTGCGGGCATGGCTTCAGGACAATGGCACGAGGCGCGCTGGGTGAGTCTGGTCTATGGAGTGATGATGCCATAGAGCGGCAATTGAGCCACACGGAAAGGAATAATGTCAGGGCCGCATATATTCATACTTCGGAACATTTAGATGAACGTAGGTTGATGGTGCAATGGTGGGCTGATGATCTATTTGCTTACAAGGTACGATATGTCACTCCCTACGATTTCGCAAAGCAATAATAAATTCAATATTCATAATCACATATGTACATAGAGATAACTAGTTGATATAAAATGTTATTTGTTGTGCTAAGCTTTTTTATTTATATTGACAATAGTTTGACAAGAAAAGGTTTTTTGATCATATTGCTATGGAGTTTCTCGATAGAATTATTCTTTAACTAATTTTTTTAAGAACGACAATTTTTGGTATGAAATAGAATGAATTATCAAGCGATAAGTAAAATATTTAGTCGTAATGTAGTATTGGAAATAGCAAAAAAGAATAGGTGTGAATTGTTTAGAGGGATTCTTATGGATAACTATCCTTCTTATAATTCAAAAGGGAAACCTATACATAAAATTTACGATGAAATTTATACATTGCTGAAGAAAAAATACAGAAATGAATATATTTATAAGAACGAAATAGCAAAGTCTATAATCAGGAAAACGCACAGGTTTAGTAATGTAAGTTATGTTAATGAATTTAAGGTAAATGGTTGCATCGCAGATGTGGCTATTTTTAATGATACTTCTACTGCTTACGAGATTAAAACAGAACTCGATTCATTTGAGAGGCTTGATGAGCAACTCTCTGTATATAAAGATGTTTTTGAGTATGTTTATATTGTTATACCTGAAACCAAAATTAATCAAGCGCTAAAAATTGTTCCTGATAACACAGGAATAATGACCTTAAATGAAAGGAATGTTTTGAATTATGAACGGATGGCTATTTCGAACATTCCCTTGTTATCTAAAGGTAAAATGTTTAATTGTTTGAAGCCCTCAGAGTATGTTTATCTATATGAGGAAGTGATGGGCACTAAAGCTTTTGGAAGAGCTGCCGATATTAAAGAGATGTGCAGAAATGCTTTTGTAAATCTGGACATAGAAAATGCGCATATGGAAATGCTAAAAATATTAACAGCAAGGGGGCTTGAGCGCTTTGAAAAAGATTCTTTCCTTTTTCTTCCTCAGTCGTTGTTAGCCACATTGTTAAATTTGCGATTGAATCGAAAGAACTTAATGACACTTAGGGAAAACATGGTAGAAACTATATGTTAACTAATAAGGGATTACAGGATGTATTATTGTTATTTAAGAGCAAAACAATATGAGCTATTAGCTGTTAGGTCATGTTTGACAAAAATAGTTCAGAAAAAAATGGCTATTGTGATTGAGCCTGTTAGAGAGAGTAACAGAGACTTATATAGTTGCTTGAGGGATGCAAGTAATGTAAATGCAAGATTAATATTGATAGTTAATCCTAAGTGTGGCGAGCTAGAGGGAAATGAAAGGCTTGCGGAAGCTTTAATTAAAGGTGCTATCGAATTATACCCACAGGTCGAACTTGGTTTTATTGTCGATGATACTACTAGTTCTACACAGGTAACTTCTTTTTTCAATACATATCCTCAGCAAGCAAAGTCTATTGTTCATAAGGGGAGTTATGCCAACTCTCAGCAACTTCTCAATCTTGAACTCTCAGATAACTTATTCAAAAGTAATATATTCATTGACGGTAAATGTAGTGCGAGTTATGTGTCTAACTTTAATCAAACCTTTAAAGTTTTAATACATGATGGACTAAATCGCACACAGACAAATGCTGGGTATGCTAATAATATTATTGAGTTTTTTTCAGATTTATACCTCAACTATCGGCAGTTGGGATTTCAAGGGTTTGGTGATTTTTCAATAGTTGGTGATCATTTTGTTGAGGGAGGGGGTCAAGCCATCACAGCAGTGATACATCTTACTTATGAAAATGTAGATAATACTGAAATTCTAGTTCATCATTTCTTGTCAGATCCACGAGTGGCGGCTGAAGACGTTGCTATCTTGATTGATGAGGCGCTTGAGAAATTAGAAGCATTTGTCACTAGTCAAAGGCCTGATATTTTAACTTGGTCTACTGCCTGTCAAGAGTTAGTTAATATTTATAATACGCCTGGAGAGCGAACCAATCTGGCTTATATTAAAAAAATGGCAATTAAAAATCATTTTGAATTAATTAATGATATTTTATGATGATATTAAGAGGTGCATTTCGCACCTCTTTTATATTGTGCGAAATATTTTTTGAAATAATCTAATTGGTTTTTTTAAAGCGTTGTTAATAGGTTAATAATGATTGCTATTTCATTTTATACACCATGAACGATTTAGTCTGGGGTGAATGGGTGCTTAATAAATGAGTAGAAAGCCTCTGTATCATATAAGGTGTTTGTTCGCAATGAACTAACACCACTGGATTAACCGACGAAAGAGCTCAACAACTGGTTGAGTGCTCATTAAGACATCACATCCTCTGCATTCAGGGCTAATTAAAGAGACTGGCCCGGCTTGGAACAGCTGCACGCTCTCCCTCAGAATCCACCACAGTCCACAATATGGCACTATCTAAGCCACGCCGCCTCGTTCTGTAGCCTGACGCACCCACAATCAAACTAGCGCAATGCGCCCGCCTGCGTTCGTCCTGCTTCGCCTGCGATACACCTGTAAATGTGCCCGCGCGCAATGCTACCCCCGCCTCCCCTGCCCGCTTTGTACATCGTTTTTTATGCATTTGCATGAACCGGGCAAAGCCGCGCCGGGTGTAGGCTGAAGTGGTATCTTTAGTTCCGCATTCTGCATGCAAATCCATGCACCTTATGCATGCATCGCTGTTTACAAACCGGGCTGGCCATAAAAAGGGCTTTGAAAGGGCTAAATGCAGAAACAAAAAGACCGCTGGTTTCAGCGGCCGTTGTGGTTAATGCAGGGTGCGGAAGGATGAACCCGTAGCGCCCGATAGTCTGGCGTTCTTTAACCGGCTCCGGGGTAACAGCGGGGACTGGTTCGGGCTGCGGCGGCGAGGTGATAGCCTTCGTGATGCTCTCGCTGGTCTTGAACGAGCAGGAGCAGTCGAGATTAGTGCACTGGTGATAGCGCTCCTTAACCTGTTCGGACATATAGCGGCTTGATTTGGAATGCACCGGGCTTTTGCAGTACGGACAGTGCATCATTTGGCATTGCCCTCTTTCAGGCGTTCGCGTTTTTCCTTCAGCGTTTCCGCCAGCTTTTGCCTGCCCAGCGGACTCTGATACAGCTTCATATCGACGCCGGTCAGGGCCGGACGCCACTGGCCGATATTTTCCAGCACCGGCGCTTCCGTCAGCGGCTTCTCTGGCAGCGCTGCGGCCGCACGGGTCAGCGCATTACCAATCAGCTCCGCCACGACCTGCATATCGCTGCGCGTGTCGTCGTTACGGGGATTGACCTTCTCACGCTGAAGGCGCAGGCGCATGGCCCACAGCAGCGACGGGCTGACGTTGCGCAGCGCCGACTGCCAGGCCGCATCGGCAAACGCATTAAATGCTGCCCGGTGGGAGTTGATGTACGAAAGGCCGGTATTGCAGCCGCCAATCATCGCAAACTGCTTATCAATCTCCAACTCTTCAATCAGCCCGGTAAACTCGTCGGCCAGTTCACGGCTGGCAATGCGCTGGCTGTGTTCCGCCTTCAGCTCGTCGGTCAGGTTGCCGCGCAGGGTGCGAAAACGCATGCGCCAGTTCGTTTCGGCTTCCTTTCCTGCCTCAATGGCCGCTTCACGCTCTTAGGTGCAGCGGGTAAGCGAGGCCGACCTGAAGGCCATGAGCGCCAGCCAGAAGGCCGAGCTGCTGGCCGCGCACTACCTCAACACGCTGGCCGTGCCGGTCGTGGGGGAAGACCTGTGCCGGTATGAGGGTGGCGCATGGCAGGTGCTGCCTTACCGCGTGCTCAGCCGGGAAATCGCCGGGCTGTTTCAGAAGGTGCGCGCGCCGTTCTCGGCAACCGGTATCGGCGGCATTGTGGACACGCTCAAGCTGATGGTGCCGCAGATGGGCGCACCGGCCCGCCGGCTGATTGGCTTTCGTAACGGCGTGTTTGATACCGCGACCGGCACCTTTGGGCCGCATAAAAAAGAGAACTGGCTCAGAACCATAAACAGCGTCGACTACACCACGCCGAAGGCGGGTGAGAATCTGGCGGACGACGCACCGAACTTCTGGCAGTGGCTGACGCGGGCGGCCGGACGCAATGAGGCGAAGCAGGAGCGTATCCTCGCGGCCTTATTTATGGTGCTGGCAAACCGCTACGACTGGCAGCTGTTCCTTGAGGTGACCGGCCCCGGCGGCAGCGGTAAAAGCGTGATGGCCTCGATTGCCCGCCTGCTGGCCGGAGAGGACAACACCACGGCGGCGACCATCGACACGCTGGAGTCGTCGCGCGAACGTGCTGGGGTTGTGGGCTACTCGCTGATTATTCTGCCCGACCAGGAAAAATGGAGCGGAGACGGCGCGGGCATCAAGGTGATTACCGGCGGCGACGCCGTGGCGATTGATCCGAAATACCGGGACGCCTACTCAACCCATATCCCGGCGGTGATACTGGCGGTGAACAACAACCCGATGCGCTTCAGCGACCGCAGCGGCGGCGTGTCACGTCGGCGGGTAATCCTGCCGTTCCCGGACGTGATACCGGCAAGCGAGCGCGACCCGCAGCTGCTGGAGAAGATTGCCGGTGAGCTGGCCGTTATCGTGCGCCACCAGATGCAGCGCTTCACCCACCCTGATGACGCCCGCGAGCTGCTCCAGGCGCAGCAGTTATCAGAGGAGGCGCTGGAAATCAAGCGCAGCGCCGACCCACTGGTTGACTTCTGCGGCTACCTGACGCCGCTGAGCACGCCAACCGGGCTGTTTATCGGCAACGCCAATATCAGGCCGATGAATCCACGCCGCTACCTTTATCACGCCTACCTGTCGTTTATGGAGGCCAGAGGCCATCAGCACCCCATGAGCCTGACCGCCTTCGGCCAGGCGGTGCCGCAGACGCTGAAGGAGTACGAAATTGAATTGCTGAAGCGCAATACTAAGAACGGCATCCAGACCAGTCTTGAACTGAGCGAAGACTGCGAGGCCGACTGGCTGCCGCGCTGCGATGCATAAATCATACGAAAACATCAAACCGGCTCCGGCCGGTTTGTGCCAACAGCGGTTATTGCTACCATAACGATAGCAATCCGCCTGCCATATAATAGGTTCCTTCTTCAGATCTACTGCCTTTATTTCAAATAGCACGTTGCCTAAAAGTATGATATCTCTATGACTAACTGACCTTGATCTAGCCCAATGCTCTTTGTTAAATCCCTAATAGAAGTGGTTGATCTTAAAGTTACAATGAATAGGCCTTAGCTTAAGTAAATGGACATAGTCTAAACATCATGGAGGGTAAGCTCACTAATCAAGGAAGGATTTTATAAAAGGTTGATATAGGACTTATATTAGCTGTCGATTTTTGATAAAAATAGTATCTTCTAAAGGTTGTAGTATTTCCTGTTGTTTCCTGTTGTTTTAAAAATTCTATTGTAGGTGGCAAAATTGGATATTATCAAGTTCTTTTCAAACTACAAAAATCATCCCATTCTTTTCGTAGGTGCTGGATTTAGTATGAGGTATCTGGAGGGGGCATATAGCTGGCCAGCGTTACTTGAGAAAATCAACATAGAGTTAACAGGGAATAATGAAATATTTATAGATTTACGTAGAAAACATAATCACCATGATTATGGGGTTGACTATTCTGCAGTTGCAGAGGATCTTGAGGTGGTTTTTGAAGAATCCCTAAAAAGAGATAGAAATGGAAAATTTAAAGAATTAAATGACGAATATTTTGAAATGGCTAGCAAAGATTATGGAATTAGTCGGTTTAAATTATTTATTTCTAAATTAGTAAATATAAAGAATACAAAATTTGTTAATGATGAAATCCCCCTTTTAAGTAACGCAAGTAAAAATATTGCGTCTGTAATAACTACTAATTATGACCACTTTATTGAAGGTACTCTTGGATTTAGAACTGTTATAGGTAATGAACTTCTATTAAGTAATCCTTACGGTTCTGTATACAAAATACATGGATGCATATCTAAACCGTCAAGTATTATAATAACGAAAAGTGATTATGATAACTTCAATACGAAAAATGAACTAATTCGCGCCCAACTCCTATCACTCTTTATACACAATCCGATAATTTTCGTAGGTTACAGTATTAGCGACTTAAATATAAAGAATGTTTTAAAAACAATATTCTCATATATTCCAAAAGACACTCAAATTGCGGATGAGATTCGTAAAAATTTTCTGCTTATAGAACGTGTTGAAAATATTAACACCCTTGATGTTATTACTCATGACATAGATATTGAGGGGGTGGGAATAATAAAAATAAATAAAGTGATTACCGATGATTTTTCTTCGATTTATAGATCTATTTCTGAACTGAAGCTACCAGTTTCCGTGATGGATATTCGTAGGGTGGAGGATGTGTTCCGAAAAATCAAGGAGGGCGGAGATATTAAAGTGAAGTTAGTCGGTGATTTAGATAGTTTATCTAACGATGAACTGGTGTTAGCGGTCGGTTCAGTTAAAATAATAAAATATCATTTCCAAACCTTAAGTGAAATGATGGAGAATTATTTTGACATTATAGATACAAGTAATAAAGAGCTTGTGGAACTTTTAGCCAAACAAGTTATATCGTCACGCACACACATACCTGCTTATGGATTTGATAACATATGCCCAGGTATGGTGAGTATGGATAAGTATAAAGTAAATCAGGTAAGTAACCTTTTTTCAGCTTACAGACGATTACCTCAATCCCATAAGGTAGAGGCTCATTCTATAGAGGAGATTTATCAAAACTATGGTAAAAGTCAAAGTAAGATAAATAATGTGATATTCTTTAATGCGTATGAAAGGAATATTGAATTAACCAGTCTTAAAGATTACTTAATGGAATTTTCGGACAAAAAAAGTAGTAATTACAGAAGATTGCTTGCTCTCTATGATCTTATTATCAATAAAAGATAGCGACTTATAATATACTGCGATTTTATTTTAATGAGTATTTATAAAGAGATGTATAATATAATATCCAACTGAATAAAATTTTAATGTGGAGGTCAAGTTTTGAGACGTCATGAATTTTGGAGGAATGAATATCGGTCACATCGGTATATGGAATACCTATCTGAGTTGGAGTTACGAGTAAGAACCAAGGATATCATTCAGAATATGACTACCCTTACTTCAAAAGGGCAAATTGGGCTGCATAGTTCAGATGATAATGGTATATTCTGGATGATTAAATGGACTCATATATTAGAAGAGTTTGTGCTAAGATATGGGGATTATCCCAACGGTTTTTCTGACGGATTTCTAAAGGATGCTTCAATAGTTAATGCGACTTATCCTAATATACCACCTTCTAAGTTAGCAATAGATAAAGTTGATGGTTTGAAGGAAGGGTGTATATATAAGTTTGGAGTGAGAAAATATTTAGAACCTATGTTTAAGGAGGGGAAGATAAGGATTTCTCCTGCATCATTATATAATGATCCGTCGTTGAATAAAGCTATACAGGATGATGAGCTTTCATTTTTCATTAGTAGTAGGTCAGATGATTTTATCATTAGAAATGACGATAGTGAGGTTATACCCACATATGGAAATGTAAATTTTCATCTTAAATCTAAGACTAACTATTATGTTCATTGCTTCGCTAGCAAATATACGCTCAGAGAATATGATGATTTTGAGGCCAATGCTTGTATTATTATTTCTAAGCCAAGGCTTTTATTTCAAAAGATGATCAAAGCGGTTTCAAGAAAAAAACCGGACTTTCATGGGTTTGCATCTCCTGTAAAATATTTAGATCCGCTGTCATGTAATGCAATGGATGTTGAAATATTATTTTCTAAACATTTTAGATACTCATATCAGAATGAAGTAAGGACTATTTGGGTGCCGCCATCTCCAATGCAACACTTGGAGCCTTTATTAATAGAAATAGGAAGCATGGAAAAATATGCGAAAATAATTTACATTTAGCATTATCAACAGTCTTTCTTAGATATAAGTTGACATGAGGCATAAATATTTAAGAGGTTTTTATTCTTTCGCTTTTCGTTCATAGCAGCCTTTAATCTTAGATGATGATCGATGGACTATGTGCTAAGTAGTAACCTTCCGCCATAAGCTTCAGCCTGACTACTATTTGCCAAGCCATTAAGCTAACTAAAGGCTTTAGTGGTATGGATAAATATCTGGAAAAGCCAAAATTTCCAATCCGAAGTTTTATGTCTGCAAGCAAACACTGTTCACCCTCGGGTGAACAGTGATGAATAGTAAAAATTTAAGTGATCACCACTTAACCATATGATAATAAGCAATAAAAATGAAAGGTGAACAGGGTGAACACTTTTACTTAAAATCTTTTTTTTCTGGGTTAATGCTAAAATTTTAGGGTCAGCAGCACCGGTAAGGGTCTACAGCACGGAACCAAACCGAGAGAAAAATTTCATCAAAAATTGATGAATGATTTTTGCGCGATTTCATAACTCTCTGTTTTTAAAATGATAGCCAAAAATTATTGTGGGGGCACAAATGGGGCACTTTCATGTTGTTACAATTAAAAAATCAATAAAAACATGAGCTTGTATGAAGATTTGAGTCCGGCCTTCGCACCATAGTGTATAAAAAATTAAGTCACCGTTTAGGTGGCTTTTTTTTTGTTTGGATTCAGAGAGATGAGTCGTATTTGTTGTGTAAGCAGTATGACCCAGCATAATTTCCTGTGAACCGCTTTCCGCATCAGTCAGCCTGTTTTTGCGCGTTATCTGAATACGAGTGTTTCCACCGTACAAAAGTGGGAAACAGGGGCAAAACGCCCTGGTGGGATGTCGCTAAAACTCCTTTCCATTGTGCGAAAGCATGGGCTAGCAGTTCTGCTTTAAACCCACCCTATCCTAAGTTTTGGGCTAATCCTGATACAGGAACAGCCCAATCCTTACAGCTTGCCCCAATTCATTCAGCTCAAATATTCGACAAACCTCACATCGAAGATATAATGAATATAACCGATATATCCATCTGTCAATCGAGGTGAATGATGGCAGCGAAAAACAACTCTGCACGGCGTGAAGATCACTCCTTCGATGTGAGGAGCCTGAGTGGCGACCAGCTTCACAGCCTGGAAACCCATGCTGATGCGGAATACCTGGTGATTGATTTGGGCAGCACGAAAGCACGTAACCCGGCGTTCAATGAAACCATGAAGGTGGCGATGCAGGCTGCCCTGAATGCCGTGCTGGCTTCGTTTAGCCAGAAAGAGCCTGCGGTGAACAAGAGCACGGCTTCCAGTAGACGAAAAACGCTGGCGGTCGTCACTGAACCTCTGGAACAAACCAGCAAACAGGCCCGGGCCGAACGGAATGCTCAACGGCGTGAACAGCTGAACGACCGTATTCTGGCAGACTCTGTCTGGCTGACGGCGCGTGAACTCTCCGAAAAAGCTAACTTCCAGAGCAGTAATCCAAGCGCGGGACCCAATCGCTGGAAATCGGCAGGCAGTATTTTTGCCCTGCAGCTGCAAGGCAAGGACAACTACCCGGAATACGCGCTGGATGAGGGTTTTAGGCCAATCCCGGTAGTGAAGCAGGTGATCTCGCTGTTTGGCGAGAAAAAAACGCCGTGGGGACTCGCCATCTGGTTTGGGTCGGAGAACAGCTGGCTTGGCGGCAAAAAACCGAAAGATGTGCTGGCATCCCAGCCAAAACAAGTTCTGTTAGCGGCACAGGCAGAGAGAGAGGGCGCCATTCATGGCTGATGCTGATGACAAGGAGGTCGTTGCCCGCAAAATACGTCAGCCCAAAGCTAATTTGCAGGTGAACTTTGTCACCTGGCCTGCTTGCAAACGGCTCCATCGGGTGCATTCAGCGGATTACAGTGCAGTGCAGTTCAATCCAGGCAAGGGGAATTCTCGCTTCAGCCCAATGAGTAACGGGGTTGCGACGTTGTACGGCGGTGAAAATACCGGCGTGGCGGTGATGGAAACACTGTTCCACGATCTGCCGGCAGACTCCGCTGGCGCATCTTACGATTTGGGAAAGCTGGTCGGAATGGCGCATTCGATTATCACGCCGCTTATTGACCTTCAGCTTGCCGACCTCAACCCTAAAACACTGCGCAAAATGGGCGTCACGCGAGCCCAGCTTTTAGACTCGTCTGCCGAACAGTATGTTTTCACCCGGGAATACGCGCTGGCAATACATCAGGCTTTCCCTGACGTTCAAGGGCTTCAGTGGTCTTCTAAACAGCATGGTGATGCGGCGTTGATGCTATTTGGCGACCGTATCGAAGACTCCCAACTGAAGGTTGAGATTGAGTCTGAGGTGATAACCGAGTCAGAGAACGTGTTGGATGCCATCGAGGAAGAAGCCGATCAGCTGGGTGTAGTGCTTTTGCCGGCGGGAGGTGCCTAAAATCTGCCTTTTTACGCTGCGTAAGTAAAGGCAGTTAAGTAGTTTGAAAGCCAGCAGACTATGTACTGGCTTGAATCCCTCAACATTCATTAAGCTATCTAAGTCTTTACTTGGCTGAGCATCAAACGCCAGCTCGACTATTAAAGTTCAGACTCTTCTAACGGCTCGAACTCTAACCAGAGATTTGCGGTCGATCAACTTTCCCTCACTATTATAATAACGTTCGGGCCAGATCTCAGCGGGATGAACCCCGATCCTGTCTGCTATCAGAGCTTCGCCTTTAGGCCATGGTCGGTAAAGTGTGTTTGCCAACGTAGATGAGCTTAAACCCACGTCACGAGAGAGCGCAGCGAGTGAAGTCCCTTGTTTGCGAATTGCGGCAATGATGTCAGCTGGGTGCCAATTCCTTCTCATTTCAATCTCCTAAGTTACTCTTGTTAAGTTAACCAGCAACGCAATGCTACGATATTCGTAGTATCTGTGAAAGATAAAATCTACGAATCTCGTAGTTATGAAACCGAGATCAAGTATCCATGAAACGTTCTGCAAACGCTTAAAGCAGGCACGCCTGGCGAAGGGCTTTTCCCAGAAAAGCTTAGGCATTGCTGCGGGCATCGACGAGTTCGTCGCCAGCACCCGTATAAACCGATATGAAAAGGGGATTCACGAGGCTGATTTCAACACCATTCAGCGTCTGGCTGAGGCTTTAGAAGTACCTGCAGCTTATCTGTTTGCTGAGGATGATGTCGCATCCATTTTTTTGAAGATATTGCCGCCAGGCGATATTAAAGGATAATAAACATAAAATTTTTTATGAGGAAATAGAATGAGGGATTTTGGCTCTGGCGATATTCACGGCGATGTTACTATAAACGACCACTCCAATAACGTTGAGTACAAGCTTCTTATTCATTGTAGCAATCAAGAATTAATTCATGAGGAAAAGCATCGAATAAGTAACTTAAAAAGAGAACGAGCCAGGAAAAATAACATATTATTTAAGGTCCTTGGCTTCGCTGCGATACTTATGTTGTTTGCTGCAGGTTGGTATTTCATTCAAGGAAAATTTGATTTAGTTAATTGCTTGACTGGCGGAGCTGGAGGGGTACTGGCCTTAGCGGCTCTATCTCAATCAGACAAACGAACTCCTTTCGAACATCGTCAGATTTCTGCACTGGAAGAAATAAATCTCATTTTACGCGATCGTGGTGTGAGATAATTAACATAAAATTTTTTTTTATATGAAAACCAACCTCTTCAAAGAGGTTGTGATTTTTTTATGATCATATTCATCCATAGTTCTGCGGTGTTTTTTTTATAACTCTTTGAGCACCATTCTTTCTCTATATTTATGAACTTAACGCTCATAATTAATCTTTTTATCGAATCCTCATTCATATCCGTAAATCGCCTGCCATCCTTCATCCGTTCGCCGCTTCCATACTTAAAGGATACGTACCAAACGCCGCCAGGTTTTAGAGCTTTTGCCAGCCGCGCCATCACCTCCGGCAATTCCTTCTCAGGCACATGCAACAGCGATGCACAGCACCAGATGCCGTCGTACTGCTCAACCGCAGTCAGCTCTTGAAAGCGCATCACCTCAACGGGTCTGCCAATAAGTCGTTCCGCTCGTTCGGCCAATTCCGCAGACGCATCAAAAGCATCAACCGCATAACCCCGCTCGCTAAACGCTTTAGCATCACGGCCCGAGCCACAACCCGCGTCCAAAATACGGGCGCCTGGCTTCAGAAGAGCCAGAAACGGTTGATAGACGGCAGACATATCGACATCCACCGTCTCGTCAAAAAAGCGCTGTGCGTTTTGCTGGTAATAATCGTCATTCATCAGAAAATACCGTCTCCCTGTGCGACAGGTTCCCATATATGAAACAGCGTTTCTTTCGCCGTTTGCCAGTGTTGCTGCAGGAAATTATGCCTCAAAGCCGGCGTATTGCCCGTCTGGCGGATCAAGGTTTCGCGCAGCGGAAGATGGCTGTTGATAAAGTATTCATTACGGTCATGCAGACGTTGAAGCAATTTGGTGGAAGGTATCCGGGCAAACTTCCCCTGATGCCCACGATTGCAGGTCTGGCAGGCCAGTACCAGGTTCCAGACGCCGTCCAGATTATTGAGTGAATGGTTGAGCATAAAGGGAAGGAAGTGGTCGACGTCGGCAAGCTCGGTTTCACCCATCGCGATGCTGATAGGGCGGTAGCAATAGAAACAGTAGCCTTTTTGATAGCCATTCAGGCTGTCGCGACAGCTGGTAATGTTAATGCGCTTGTTATTTCTGCGGCTGAATAACATCTTACTGTCTTCGTCATATTCCACGGCAATCAGGTTACGTGAAACGCCCATTGCCCAGGCTTCCTCAACCAGTCGCCAGCGCGCCTCGGTTTCCCGAATCAGATTAGGAAACTGATCGTTTTCGGTCAGATGGTAGTAATTGTCGGTCAGACGAATGCCTTTCTCCGTTTTACGTTCATCAAGGAAAAAACGCTTGTCGATTTCAGCCTGATTGACGTTATGAAAGGCATCAATCACGTTGGCAAATCCCCGCTTAACGGTAATGCCAATCAACTGCTCTTCAGTAATTTCACCCTTATTGAACTGCAAACAGGCATCGAGAAACTGGCTTTGCTTGCTGGTGATCTGTTTGGGTGCCTGCTCCAGATGAGCACAGAGATGGCGGGCAAATGGTGCGGCCAGCATTTCCAGGGTAATCAGGTCGTTGCCAGGCTGCTTCAGGTCATACAGCGCATGGGCTAGCGCAAATTTGTAGGACGCGACATTCTTGCCAAAAAGGATCACACCACGCCAGTAATGCTCCAGCTTAGGATCGGCCTGATAGAAACGCATAAATGTCCTGTTTTGTGAGGCGGCTCGTAATAATGAGAGTTACGCGATCACATAACAAAACGCAGTAATTGTAAATCCAAAAACAACCAATCTTTAACAATGTTCGCTTATAGCTGCGCGGATGTTTTTAACATCACCACCCCAACCCTCACCGCCGCATCCTCAAATATGCTAATGGCTTCTCCGGCCACGCCCGGTCCGGGAAGAGCCACAGGCGAATGCTGTACAGATGGAACAGCGGCGTGAACAGCTGCTCATCGCGGGTGGCGAGGCCTTCCAGCTCCAGCAGCAGCAAATCCAGCTCATCCAGCAGGGCAGGATGCGGAGCCACTTTCAGGGACTTCATTCGCCGCTTCAGAAACAGCGCCAGCTCGTGGAACATCTGTCCGCTGTCCAGCTGATGCTGCCCCAACATCTCGCGATTGCGGGCGTAATAGTCATAGCAGTTCGCGCCCAGCCACACCTCGGTCACCAGGTTGCCTGCGGTCAGCAGGTCGGGATGCGGATCGAGGCGCATACGCGGCAGGATCACGTTCACGCGCTCCAGCATGCGGGTAATAAAGTGCTGACGTGATAGCAGCGATGAGCCGTTGCGCTCCATCTCTTTCACAAATCGCAGCAGTTCGCCCAGCCCCGAACGCACCGCGCGGCGGGCAATCCATGACGGGCGTTTGTTACGGATAATCGCGGTGATCACCACCGCAAACAGAATCCCGGTCATCGACGAGATCGCCGTGTTGATCGCCAGCGTCAGGTCGGGCTTCAGGTGGTGGCTCAGGCCGATTAAACCGGGAAGCTGGATCGCGGCGCTCAGGCCGATCATATTGGTCGATGGATTGGCAATCACTAACCCCAGCACGAAAAGCCCCGGCGACAGGCAGATAATCAGGCTCTCAAAGGTCACGGCCTGCGGGATCAGCAGCGCGACGTAGAGCACGCTGATAATGATCGATATGACCGTGCCTTTAATAAACAGCTTCATGGAGTTGCCCGGCGTGTCTGCGCTGGCAAAGAATGAGCTGAGGATCGCGGCCATCATCGGCGCGGAGGCGCCATCACGCCAGGCGGTACCCATCCAGAACAGGCAGGCGCCAAAGGTTGCGAGGAATGAGGTGGTCGCGGAGAGCAGCAGCAGCCCGGTGTCGGTATGCGGGCGCGAGCGTTCTTTACGCGCGAGGCTGGTATCGCCCGACAGATCGCTGACCAGGTTGCTGACGCTGTGATATGCCCCGGCGATGCGCACAAAGTCGGCCAGGCGCTCAAGCAACCCGGTCAGCACCAGGCACTCGTCAATCGGCAACTCGCCTTTCTGCCAGGCACGTTTGAGATCGGCCTGCGTGGCGGTAAGCGTGGCCTGAATCCCGTCGTTATCCCTGAGATCGTCCCCGGCGTTCAGCCACAGCAGAAATTGCTGAAAGGCGAGGGAAACCGTTTCCGGAAAGCGAATATCCAGTTGCGCCATCTGATGCAGACGGATCTCAATCGCGGCCAGCGTCGGAATCAAATAAGAGAGATGCTGATACTGCACGCTCACCAGGCGGATCAGCCTGCGCGCCGCGTCACCTTCATACACGCAGTGGGTGATCAGCGCTTCAACCTGCTGCGGATATTGCGCCATGCGGATCAGGATATCTTCCCGCTCCGGCGAGTTATGTTTCGGAATGCCGGTTAGCAGATCGCTGCACATCTTACGCCCGTTCTGATACCAGACGGTGACGCTTTGCTCGAGCAGGTTGCGCATCGAAACCGGCAGCAGTAATCCATGAATAAAGCTGCTGCAGGTGACGCCCAGCGCGATCTCTTCAATACGTGAAATCACCGTGCCGGTAATGCTCAGCGGCATAGTCACCGCCGGGAAACCCATAATGGCAGCGCTGTAGCCCGCCAGCATAAACACATAGCTTTTCGGCGTGCGGTCATGCAGCGACAGATAGAGGCAGAAGCTGACCCACAAAGACACGCACAGGCTGAAAAGCATCGGAGACTGCACGGTTTCAGGATAAATCAGGAATACAAACAGCCCACCCAGCAGCGTGCCCATCAGACGGAAGATCGATTTCGAGATGGTCGATGCGGAGTAAAGCTGGGAAGAGACGTAAACGGTAGTCAGTGCCCAGGCCGGTTTATCCAGATTCAGTTCAAGCGAGATATAGACAGCCAGAAAGGCCGCAAGACAGGTCTTTACTGAAAACAAAACGGCGTTTTTCGAAAACCACTGCATGACAGGGACTACCAAATGCACACTAAGTGCGCAGCATCCTGCCAGAATACGCGCCTAATTCATGGGGTTAACTACGTCAAATTGTTACTGAATCAAAAAAGATATTCCCATCATGAAATTATCTTCAGGTGAAACTATATAAATAAACTTCAGCGGCAACCTTACCGACAAAAGCCCCTGCCAGTAAAAGCAGGGGCTTTTCGAGTCATTACAAGGTGCTGCACGTTACCCGTAACAGCCAATCAATAAATCCTGTCAATGATAGCGATCAAGCCGATGTCAGTTAACGCTCAGAAACCGCCCCGTTACCATAAAAAAGATTCGTAAAAGACGGGGCGATCGCTCAACACATTCTTACCGTCCCTGATGCGAAACACCGTGTCCCATCTTGCCATGGCCGGCACCGACTTTCCCGTCGTCGGCATCCTCCACCAGGTCACACTGTTTCGGCAGCGTGGTGGCAATCAGACCGGCAATAATCAGCGAGCCTGCCAGCGCGCAGATGGCCGTTCCCTGACCGTAGAAGTAGATCATAATGCCGACCAGGTAAGGACCGCAGAAGCCGCCCAAATTACCCAAACCGTTGATCACACCGCGTGCGCTACCGGCCAGTTCGGCCGAGGCGATACGGCCAGGCATTGACCAGAACGGGCTGGTGGCGGCTTTGAGGAAGAAACCGCAGAACACCAGGGCGATATAGGCCGCGACGATATGCTGATGCAGCACCACGGATGCCAGCAGCGACGCGGCAAAGCAGAACAGCGAAATCATCACCCACAGACGGCGTTTACCGGTTTTGTCGCTGATCATCGAGATCAGGTAGATACCGACAATGGTCGCAACAAACGGCAGTATCGCCAGCAACCCCACGTTGGCCATATTGGCACCGGTCAGGTTTTTCAGAATGCTTGGCAGCCACAGCGTGTAGCCATAATCGCCGGTTTGGTAGAAGAAATTCAGCAGCACCAGCTTCATCAACCCTTTGTTGCGGAACACGTCTTTCAGCCGCGCTTTGCCAACCGGCGCTTTCTTGCTGCGCTCTTCGCGCTCACGGGTCAGTTCGGTAATCAGGTATTCACGTTCACGCGCGGGTAGCCAGCGGGCTTCTTCCGGACGGTCGCTGATCACCAGCCACCACACCAGCAGCACGGCGGCAGACAGCAGGCCTTCGATGATAAATAACCAGCGCCAGTCGAAGGCGTTGATGATCCAACCGGAAATCGGCGCGGTAAACATGCCGCCCAGCGGCGCAAACATCATCACAAAGGCGTTCGCACGTCCCAGCTCTTTTTCCGGGAACCAGTTGCTGACCATGGTCAGCACCACCGGCAACATCCCGCCTTCCGAGATGCCCAGCACGAAGCGCAGACCCAGCAACTGCCAGTGATTGGTGACAAAGCCGGTGGCGATCGACACCACCATCCACGCCGCCAGAGACCAGGCGATAAACTTCTTGCCGCTGCCGTTCACCGCCACGCGGCCGCCCGGCACCTGCAGGAATAAATAACCGATAAAGAAAATGCCGCTGGCGATACCGGCCATCTGGCTGGTGATGGCTAAATCCTGCTCCATGCCGCCAGGCAGGGCAAAGCTGATGTTCACCCGGTCCATAAACGACACAATGCAGGTGATCAGAATCGGGGCTATCACACGCAGCCAACGCGTGCCGGGTATTTTATTATTCATCTCAGGCCCTCTGGAAAAAGTGGATGGCGGACCATCCCGGTGATGCAGGCCGACAAAGCCGGCCTGGGCAGGTGGTATGAACGCGTTAATCGATGGCGGTCGGCAGCGGCTTCTGGTTGAAGAACGCCTCAACGTTGGCGAACACCACATCCGCCATCTGCTGACGGGTTTCGTGAGTGGCGCTACCCACATGGGGCTGTAACAGCACGTTGTTCAGCGCAATCAGCTCTTCTGGAACCTGCGGCTCCTGCTCGAAGACGTCCAGCGCGGCACCGGCAATCTCGCCTTTGCGTAAGGCCTGAATTAATGCGGGCTGATCGACTAACGAGCCGCGCGCGATGTTGATCAGCCAGGCGTGTTTCGGCATCGCCTGCAGGACGGCGCTGTCAACCAGCCCTTTGGTGGATTCGCCGCCAGAGGCCGCAATCACCAGGAAGTCGCAGGATTTCGCCAGGCTCTGCACATCGTCGCACCAGCTGTACGGCAGCGACTCACGGCGGCTGCGGCTGGTGTAGCTGACCGGCATATCGAATCCGCTGGCGCGGCGGGCAATGGCCTGGCCGATGTTGCCCATGCCGACAATGCCGATGCGTTTGCCGCTGACCTGGGTGCCAAGCGTTGGCGCGTTATTCAGCCACTGACCCTCGCGGACAAAGCGGTCGCCCTGGCACAGTCGGCGGGAGGCCGCCAGCAGCAGGCCCATCGCCATATCGGCAACGTCATTGGTTAACACGCCGGAGGTGATGGTCACGGCAATCTTGCGGGCGCGGGTGGTGTTGAGGTCGATAGCATCGGTGCCGACGCCGAACACGGCAATCAGCTTTACCTGCGGTAACTGCTGCAGAACCTCGTTGCGAACGCCGATGTCGCCGCGCGTCACCACCGCCTGAATGCTGTCGCCAGACTGGGCCAGAAAGGCCTGCGGATCCTGCTGCTCGTACAGGCGGTGAACCGTCCAGCCAGAAGCCAGTCGGTCCATCAGGGCATCAGGTACGGGAGCGATTAGCAGGATGGCTTGAGTTGTCATGGGGTTCCCCTTCAAAGGCAGTACGTCGGATACGTACTATTAAAGGGGTTTCTGAGTATTTAATTGCGAGCTGGATCACACTGAATCGTGTTAGAAATCTGTGTTACCGACTACGTGATCGCGAAGGTGCTTATCGGCGGGTTTCCGCCGTCAGATGGTCGATCCCATCGACAGGCGATAGTGCAAATCTACCCGCTCGATGGTCGGAAGGTTGTTGATCTTCTTAATCAAAATCTCAGTGGCGGTTTTACCCATCTCGAAACGCGGGGTGATGACGCTGGCCAGTTTCGGGGTTGTTACCTGACCGATCTCCAGCCCGTGGAAACCGGCAATCGCCATCTCCTGAGGCACGGCAATCCCGGCCGCCAGGCACTCCTGCAACACGCCTACCGCGAGGTCATCGTTGGTGCAAAGAATGCCGTCCATATCAGGATACATCTGACGCGCCATGGTCATCATTCCGGCCCCGGTCGACACCGACGAGACTTTCTTCGGCGCGATGCGTCCGGTGGGCAGGCCTGCGTCTTCCACCGCTTTGCAGTAGCCGGCGTAGCGCTGCTCATCGCGAATATCGGACATTGAGCCGAAATAGATGATGCGCTTTTTGCCGCTGCCAATCAGCATGCTGGCCATATCAAACCCGGCCTGGAAGTTATTGAATCCGACGTTGACGCGGCCTTCGGTGGTAGTCAGTCCCATCACTTCCGCCACCGGAATGCCCGCCGCTTTCAGATACTTCTCGGCGCGCACGGTGTGGACCGATTCGGTCAGTAAGATTGCCTTAACATTGAAGGCCAACACGGTGGCGATCTGCTCTTCCTCACGCTGGCTGTCGTAATCGTAATTCACCACCAGCGTCTGATAGCCCTGGGCGGTGGTGACCGACTCCACGCCGGCCAGCAGGTCGGAGAAAATCTGGTTATTAAAAGAGGGGATCAGCACGCCGATGCGGGGAAGGGCATTGCTGGCGATGGCGTGATTATCCGGGTCCGGCTGGTAGCCCACCTCGGCAATCACGCTGGCAATCCGCTCGGCGGTGTCCGGTTTAACTTTTTCCGGCGTGCGGAGATAGCGGCTGACCGTCATTTTTGTTACACCCGCCAGAGTGGCAATATCATGTAACGTGATCCGTTGCATTTTCATCGTTGTTATCAGCCGACAGCCCTTGAATGCCTGCATTATGCCTGCTGCGACCCTTAAAGGAAATTGGATTAAAGTGCGGTTAATCCTGGTCTTGCGGCACGCGTTACGGTGAAAAGCCCGTCGCGATCACAGCAACGGTATCCTGGTTTCGTAACAGCGCTATAGGTGATCTGCATCACAGTTTAAAAGGGCTAAAAGCCGTGTGATAAGGCCCATACAGACTCACCTCGCGCGAGCCACTCACTGCCTGATGCAATGGAGCAGGAACAGATGAATCTATTCAGCTTAGAGAACAAACGAATTTTAGTGACCGGCGCAGCGCAGGGCATCGGTTTTATTATGGCGCGCGGCCTGGCGCAGCACGGTGCGGAAATCATCATTAACGGCACCTCAGAAGAGCGCGCAGAGAATGCGGCGATGAAGCTGCGCGACGAAGGCTTTACCGCGCACACCGCGGTCTTCAACGTCGCGGACCCGCAAGGGGTTGAAGCCGGGATTGAAAAGATTGAGTCCACCATCGGGCCAATCGACGTGCTGTTTAATAATGCCGGCATCCAGCGCCGCCACCCGTTCACCGAGTTCCCGCTGGATGAGTGGAATGACATTATTGCCACCAACCAGACCGGGGTGTTCCTGGTGTCCCAGACCGTGGCGAAGCGCATGATTACCCGCAACGCGGGCAAAATCGTCAACATCTGTTCGATGCAGAGCGAACTGGGCCGCGACACCATCACTCCCTATGCCGCAGCGAAAGGCGCGGTGAAAATGCTGACGCGCGGCATGTGCGTAGAGCTGGCCCGCTACAACATCCAGGTCAACGGCATTGCGCCGGGCTATTTCGAGACGCCGATGACCAAAGCGCTGGTGGACAATCAGGAGTTTACCGACTGGCTGTGCAAGCGCACCCCGGCTGCCCGTTGGGGCAATCCCGAAGAGTTGGTCGGCGCGGCGGTATTCCTGTCTTCAAAGGCGTCTGACTTTGTGAACGGGCATCTGCTGTTTGTTGATGGCGGCATGCTGGCGGCGGTCTAACCCGGAGGAACCGAAATGGCAGGTCAATGCATTATTGTGATGGGCGTATCCGGCACCGGGAAATCCTCGGTCGGGACCGCGCTGGCAAATGCCTTACAGGCGAAATTTATCGATGGGGACGATCTGCATCCCCGCCAGAACATCACCAAGATGGCGTCCGGCCAGGCGCTGAACGACGACGATCGTTTGCCGTGGTTAGGCCGGCTTTCAGACGTGATTTTCAGCCTTGAGCAGAAGAATGAGTCGGGTGTGCTGGTCTGTTCAGCGCTGAAAAAAAGCTACCGCGACCGGCTGCGTGAAGGCAATCAGAACGTGCATTTTATCTGGCTGAACGGCGACTACGACTGCGTGCTGGACCGCATGAAGCGGCGCAAAGGGCACTTTATGCCGGAGGCGCTGCTCAAAAGTCAGTTTGCCGCGCTGGAAGCACCCGGTGCAGAGGAGCGCGATGTTATCCCCGTGGATATCTCGCCTGCGCTGAGCACTATTGTGACCCGCTGCGTCAGCCTGTTGCGGCCCACTTTTGCGGCACCCGCCGTGGCATCCTTACAACCGGAGACCGAACAACGTTATGATCATTGATACCCTCGAACAGGCAGCAAAAAATCCGCTTTATCCAGCGGTGATCCGTAAGACTCTGCAGGCCATCCAGGCGAACAATCCGCAGACCCAGGCGGTGGGGAAATACGCCATTCAGGGCGAGGCGATTTTCTACTCGGTGATGGAAAGCGAAACGCGCGATTTTAACGCGCAGCAGCCCGAGTTCCACCGCCAGTATATTGATATCCATCTGGTGCTGGCCGGGGAAGAGATCATTGGCGCAGGCCCGATCGGGCTGGAGTTGGATCTGGTTGCTCCTTTTGAAGAGCAGAAGGATCTGGGCTTCTGCCATCGGATCGACAGCGAAACGCTGATCCACCTGCAACCCGGCGCGCTGGCGGTGATCTTCCCGCTGGAGCTGCATCGCCCAATGTGCACCTTCGGCGTTCCCTCTCCGCTGCGTAAGATCGTGGTGAAAATCGACAGCGCATTGCTGGTGGATTAATCCCGATCCCGGTTAAGGATCTTGTTTAGAAAGCGCCTGAAATCGGAAGATCTCAGGCGCTTTTTAGTGGGTCAGTAGCCTGGAACGGAATTTATCCCCCAGCTGTCAGGGTTTCTTGCGGCATCAGCCATGATTTCATCATGAGTGTCTTCCAGCATTTGCAGGCAATACGCCCCCTCCTTGCCCAGTTTCTGCACTGAGCGGTGCACCGCGCGATAATATCGCAGGTATGAATCTTCAGTGACCCAATCAAAGTCGCTGCTACACACCATATCTGTGCTGAAAACGGCAAAACCATGCAGATCCTTTGCATCCAGCGGTTTGAGCATCTTCAGCATGACGCGGGGATTTTTAACCAATCCTAATTTCGCTGCGGTAAGAAGTTCGAGGTTATTTTTGCGACTGGCATGCTTCTCAAAATCAGGAATTCGATTGATCCACTCCGTCTTGCCTGCTGCCACATTTTTAATGACCACGGTGTACCAGGTTCTGAAGTCGATACGATCTGCAGTGCAAGTCACATTGCGAATATCACAGGGACCAGCAGGTTTATGCTGAGCATCTTCCGCAAATGCTGGCAGGGCACAAAAAAGAAGTAATATGCTCAGTCTTTTCATGGCTGCCCCTCCAGAACAACACCACCTCTGATAGCCGAACCGCCATCATCCTTTAAACGCAAATAGACGGGTATTGCCATAAACATCTCCTTGTTTATTCCGTATACGGGCAAGGATGATGCTAAAGCTTTGTGTTTTGACATCCAACCGGGAAGTGGCAAACTTTGCGCGCGGTAACGGAAATAGAATTAACAAACACGGAGAGGTTAATTAGCGTCAGCGAAATAAATAAGATGGTGTTCGAATTAATTCTGAATTGTTAACTCATTGCCAACAGTAAAATAGCTGGGGTTAATTGAATTAACCCCAGCGATTATTATTTACGTCGTGCCCGACGCCACAGCAGAACAATAATCAGCACAATCACGATTACCGCAATGCTGCCAGGGACGATCCACGGCTGCACTTCGGCCAGCAGCGGTGGATGGCCGCCTTTGCGCACCCAGGCAACATCGCCTGCGGTAACCGTACCTTCTGGATTGCCGTAGTTCTGACGGACAAAGTTGGTGATATCCGCCACCTGCTGATCGTTCAGCTTGTCGACATAAGACGGCGAGCTGAAGCCCGGCATCAGCACGTCACCATCGGCGGTTTTACGCTGCACACCAAACAGGATCGCCGAGATCAGGTTATTCGGATCGCGCAGCCCGGTTGCGGTGTTGTGGAACAGCGACGGATAAGCCTGATTCTTGCTGCCTGCGCCATCCGGCTGGTGGCAGCTGGCGCAGTTTCCGCTAAACAATGCGGCACCGGTGGTGAGCGAGTGGTTGGCATTATTCGGGTTGCGACCACGAATGCTGTTTTCCACATCCATCGGCTTGCCGTAAGAGAAGGCGGCCTGGGTGTCGCCGTCGTCACGGATCGCCGGGGTGCTTTTCAGGTAAACCGCAATCGCCTTCAGATCGCTGTCCGGCAGATACTGCAGGCTGTTTTCAACCGCTTCCGCCATGCCGCCAGCCGCCTGGTTTTTCCCTTCAGCGCGACCGGTTTTCAGGTACTGCATCAGTTCCTGGTCGCTCCAGCCACCAATGCCGCTGACCTTGTCGGAGGTGATATTCGGCGCATACCAGCTGCCCAGCGGGCCGCCAGCCAGCGGCTTCGCGCTCTCTTCCTGCATCAGCACGCCGCGCGGCGTATGGCAGGTATTACAGTGCGCCAGGCTGTTGACCAGATAGTTGCCGCGGTTCCATTCGGCGCTTTTGCTGCTGTCCGGCTCGAAGCGTTTGGTGTTAGCAAACATCAGGTTCCAGAACTTCATGCTGAACCGCAGGCTGAATGGGAACGGCAGGCTGGTCTGCTGATTGGCCCGATCGACCGGCTTCACGCCGTGCTCAAAGTAGTAATAGAGCGCGTGCAGATCCTCATCGGTCATCTGGCTGTAGGACGTGTACGGCATCGCCGGATAGAGTTGCGCGCCGTCAGCCCGCACGCCATCGCGCACCGCCGCAGAGAATTGCGCTTCGGTATAGTGCCCGATGCCGTTTTCGGCTGGCGTGATGTTGGTGGAGTAGATCACCCCCATCGGCGAGGCGATGGCGTAGCCGCCAGAGAAGGCGGTTTTGCTGCCCGGCGCGGTGTGGCACGCCTGGCAGTCGGACGCGGAGGCAACCTGCTGACCTTTATGCAGCAGGTTAACATCCAGGTCCTCAGCAGAAGCGGTAAGGCTTGCAGCGGTCATGCTGGCCAGCAGCAGGGAAAGCAATGTCAGTTTTTTCATTCCCGCCCCTTCATGCGCATCGCCATATCATGTGCCGCTTTCAACGCCAGCGCGGCCATGGTCAGCGTACTATTAACCACGCTGGCAGACGGAATCGCCCCGCCGCCCGGCAGCCACAGATTCTCATGATCGAAGGCGCGACAGTTGCCATCCACCACCGCGTCTTTGGCGTCTTTGCCCATGATCACGCCGCCCATAATATGGTTGTTGGCGTTCAGCCCTTTGCTGATGTTGAACTCTTTGGCATCAAACAGCTGGCCGATATGCTCCAGCTGCGCGTGGGACGCTTCCGCGCCTTTACGCACGTAATCACCGACGTCGTAGTAAATATCCGGGCAGGGCAGACCGTGCGGATCCAGACGGGTTTTGCTCAGCGTCAGGCGGTTTTCCGGATCCGGCAGCGGCTCAAGGCTGATCGACAGATCGACGCTGTGCACGGCGCGATAGCGGATCTCTTCGTCCAGCGCCTTGCCGACCAGGCCTTTTGCCAGCGCCTGAGTGGTGGCAGCGACAACGCGCGAGATGTTGTTGAGGATCACTTTGTTAGCGGAGTAGTCGCGGCGGAACTCGCCATCGCGATAGCCAACCATACAGCTACTCTGCGCCGGACCACGACCCAGCCAGACCGGTTCTTTGGTCAGGAAGGAGCAGTGGAAACCGGAGTGGTCCATCATATTGCGGCCGACCATATCGGAGCTGTTGGCGATACCGGACGGGTTGGCTTCGTTGGCCGCCATCAGCAGCAGGCGCGGCGTTTCGATGCCGTTACAGGCCAGCGCAAAGGCTTTACCGCTGGCTTTATGCGACGCGCCCGCGCTGTCTTTCCAGTGCACGGCGGTGATGCGGTTGTTGCTGTCGGTATCCATCTTGTAGACCACCGCTTCGGCCAGCACCACCGCACCCGCGCGCTCGGCACGTTCGATATGGTGAATGCCGTTATACATCGCGCCAATCGGACAGATCGGCTGGCAGTTATTGTTGCCACAGCAGGTCGGGCGACCTTCCCACGGACGGGTACTGCGGCCCTGCGGGATCGGCACCAGGTTGTAGCCGTGCGGATTGACCACGCTGGCGAAATAGCTGTCGCCGTGGGCAAACGGCACCATATCCATCGGATAGGGCTGGCTGCGCTGGGAAGGGGACTGCCTGGCGGGATCGTGCGGGCCCGCCACGCCAATTTCGTTTTCGGCTTTGCAGTACCACGGCTCCAGTTCGTCATAGGAGATTGGCCAGTCGCGACCGACGCCATATTTCGACTGCATGACAAAGTCGCTGGGATCGTGACGCCAGCAGGACGCCGCCCAGTGCCAGGTGGTGCCGCCGACGGTACGCAGATAGCCCTGCTGGAAACTGGAGGCGTTCGGGCCGGTCACGTTAACGTAGTTATTCGGCGGGAAGTAGAGCGGGGCGGGCGCGAATTTCGACTGCGGGTACAGCCCCTGAAAATCCGACCCTGCACGGTTAGCAAAAGGCATATTGCGCCAGTTCTCGACGGCCTGGGAACGCTCAATGCGCAGCCCGGCTTCCAGCACCAGCACGGAATAGCCCTGGCTGACCAATTCATTGGCAATCATGCCACCGACAACACCTGAGCCCACGATCACAATATCCGCGCTGGCATCGCCTTGCGCAGTAAAAACGGGTTTTTTGTTCATTTTTATCTTATTTTTTAATGTGTTGAATTAGAGACTGGCGATCAAACCGTCGTTTTCATCCGGGACGGGCGCGGTCCACCAGATCGGGCCATTGCCGCAGTAGGTTGGCACCACCAGGCCATCGCTCACCGGGGCATACATCAGCGCCTGCTTATAGGCGACCAGCGTGCCGTGATAGTCGCTGCCGACGGTGCCGGTATACCAGGCGGTAACGATCTGATAGAGGAAGTCTTTCAGTCCTGCCTGAGTCGCTTTGTCCATCAGCTGTTGCGCGCTGTCGCCGGTGGTCAGCAACTGCGCCAGGCGGGTGACCCTGGCGGTAAACTGCCTGTCACTGCGGGCGAAGGCTTCGTAGAAACGCGCGGCGAGGCGACTGTCGATCTGCTTATGCTCGGTGATGGCCTGCGAGACGCTAATAAAGTTTTTAACCGGATCGCTGGCGCTGACCAGGCTTGCCGCAAACGCCCGGCCAGGCCCGACGAACAGCGCCGCCGAGACGGTCAGATTGACGGCGGCGCGCAGGAACTCACGACGATTGGAACCGGTTCCATTTTTGGGCGGAACCAGAGAACGATCGGTTTTTGGCTGGTGCATGGTATCCCTGGAAAACGAAAGTGAGCGAGAAATGAGACTGAAGTCACAAATCTTACTGGGATGCCCCTGTTTTGTTAATGGGATATTGCAGGAATTTATCGAAATGTGACGATTTCAGCTCTAAATGATAATTTTGTTTAAAAATTAGCAGCCGATTTCATGCCTCCCTAAAACCCTTCTTCAGCAGATCCCGCCGAAATCCTGGTTGTGATGCCGGAAACCGCAGGCGAACCCGTGCCCCACGGGCCTTAAACAAAAACCGGCAAAGCTTAGCGTATTTTCACATTTGCCCTGGTTCCGCGGCTTCAGTGAGAATGAATCAAGCGTTCCATTAAATAAGATCCGGTGGCGTTATTCTTTTCCGTCTCCCTGGCGAGCGGATTGTTATCTTTATTCAGGAGAAAGAGTGCAAATGACATTATCTAAATGGGTATTTTCAGCATTGATGGTCGCCAGCCTGCCAATGGCCTGGGCTGCGGAACAAAATGTCCCGACTGAGAGCTCTTTGCACGTGTCGGCCGACAGCAAGCTGAAAAGCCAGCTGCCCGCTGAGATCCTGAAGCGCGGTTATATCGTTGCCGGAACCAACCCAAATACGCCGCCAACCACCTTTTATAAAGAAGATAACCGCACGCTGGCCGGTCGCGAGATCGACATTATGAATGCGGTCGGCGAACGCCTGGGCATTCCGGTGCACTGGCAGGATACCGGCGGCTTCGACAACATCATTCCGGGGCTGAAATCCGGCCGTTACGATGTGGCGCTGTCGAATATCAACGCCACCAAAGCTCGCCTGGCGCAGGTCGATTTCGTTGGCTATTACAACGCCTCGCGTCTGGGGATCATTGCCCAGAAAGAGGCCAACGTGAAGCCGTTTACCTCGCTGCTGGACGTCTGCGGTAAAACGGTGGGCGCCGGTGCCGGCACCACGCAGCTGACGCGTCTGGACCAGGCCAGCAAAGAGTGTGAGGCCGCCGGCAAGCAGCCGATTAAAACGGCGGTATTCCCGGATCGTCCGGCCGGTGTTCAGGCGGTGGTGAGCGGCCGTGTACCGATGTTCTTCGGCCCGTATGAAGGCCTGACCTATCAGGTCAGCCAGGTTCCCGTGCTGGCATTACCGGGCCAGATCCACGTCGACGATGCGCCGGTGTCCGTGGCCTTCGCCAAAGATTCTCCGCTGGAGCCTGCGGTGCAGGCCGCACTGAATTCGCTGATCGAAGACGGTTCGTACCAGAAAATTCTCGATAAGTGGAACATCGGCTTCGGCGCGGTGAAAGAAGCTAAACGCAATCTGGATATCTTTAAATGAGTAAAGACGACAGCCATCAGGATCCCGACACGCTGCGCATTGTCGGCAAACGCTATTATGGCCGCTGGATCAGCGCCTTAGTGGTGCTGCTGATGCTGGCCGCGGCGGTCAGTTCGATGGTACAGAACCCGCGTTTTGAGTGGCAGGTAATTGCCGACAGCTTTACTCAGCAGTCGATCCTGCAAGGGGTGCTGATGACGCTGCAGCTGACGGCGATTTCGGTGGTGCTGGGCTTCACCGGCGGCACGGTGCTGGCGTTAATGCGGCTCTCTTCCAATCCGGTGCTGGTCAGCGTCAGCTGGGCCTATACCTGGTTCTTCCGTGGCGTGCCGATGCTGGTGCAGCTGTTTCTTTGGTACAACATTGCCGCGCTCTATCCAAAGGTCTCTGTTTCGCTGCCCTGGGTCGGCGAGCTGTGGAGCGCGTCGTCGAACTCGCTGATCAGCCCGTTCAGCGCGGCGGTGATCGCCCTGGTGATGCACCAGGCGGCCTATGCGGCAGAAATTGTGCGCGCCGGCATCCAGAGCGTCGGCAACGGCCAGCTGGAAGCGGCCAAAGCGTTGGGCTACCGTCCCTCCGAAATTTTCCGCTATACCGTGCTGCCGCAGGCGATGCGCGCCATCCTGCCACCGGCGGGCAATGAAATTATCGGCCAGCTGAAGACCACCGCGGTGGTGTCGGTGATCGCCCTGCAGGACGTGCTGTTTTCGGCGCAGATTATTTACCAGCGCACCTATCAGGTGATCCCGCTGCTGCTGGTGGCGACGCTGTGGTATCTGCTGATGACTTCGGTGCTGTCAGTGGGACAATTCTACGTTGAGCGCTACTTTGCGCGCGGCGTCACCCGTAAAGAGAAGCGCGAATGGTTCAAACGCAAGCCGGCAACCTTTACCGCAGAGCAGGGGAGAGTGAGCAATGGCTGAAGCTATCTCGTTACGTAAAATCACCAAACGTTTTTCCGGCGTCACCATTCTGGACGGCATCGATCTGGATATTGCCGCCGGTTCGGTGACCACCATTCTCGGCCCGTCGGGCTCGGGTAAATCGACGCTGCTGCGCTGCATCAACCATCTGGAAAAGCTCGATGGCGGCACCATCCGTATTGGCGGCGCGTTGGTGGGCTATCAACAAAAGGGCCAGCTGCTGCACGAGCTGAGCAGCAAGCAGATCGCCGCACAACGCAGCCAGATCGGCATGGTTTTCCAGCAGTTCAATCTGTTTCCGCACCGCACGGTGCTGCAAAACGTGATTGATGCGCCAATGCGGGTGAAAAAGCTCAGCCGTCAGCAGGCGGAAAGCAAAGGTCTGGCGCTGCTGAAGCAGGTCGGGCTGGCGGGACGTGAACACGACTGGCCGCAGCAGCTCTCCGGCGGTCAGCAGCAGCGCGTGGCGATTGCCCGGGCGCTGGCGATGGATCCCGAGGTGATGCTGTTTGATGAGCCCACCTCGGCGCTGGATCCGGAGCTGGTCGGCGAAGTATTGCAGGTGATCAAACAGCTGGCGCATTCCGGCATCACCATGGTGATCGTCACCCATGAAATCGGCTTTGCCCGTGAAGTGGCGGATAACATCGTCTTTATGGAAGAAGGGAAAATTGTTGCCTCCGGACCGACTTCAACCGTACTCGACGAAGCGCAAAACCCGCGCGTCCGTCATTTTTTAGCCACGGTACTTTAACCGTCGCGTTTTAACCGGGAAACACCATGACCGCTACCCGCGCTATGCATAGCTCGCACTGGGGGGCGTTCAGCGCCCTCAACGACAACGGCACCTTGCACATCACCCCGTTCAGCGGCGATCCCGATCCCAGCCCGCTGCTCCAGAATTTTGAGAATGTCCTGCGTCATCCGGTGCGGCTGGCCACGCCGATGGTGCGTCGCGGCTGGCTGGAGGATGGGCCAGGCCCTGACGACCGGCGTGGGGCGGATGACTACATCGCCATCAGCTGGGAGCAGGCCTACAGCCTGGCCGCCGCTGAACTGAAGCGGGTAGCCGGGCTGGCAGGCCCGGAAGCGGTGTTTGGCGGCTCCTACGGCTGGTCGAGTGCCGGGCGTTTCCATCATGCGCAAAGTCAGGTGCATCGCTTTCTTAATACCAGCATTGGCGGCTACGTCCGTTCGGTTAACAGCTACAGTTCGGGCGCGGCGTCGGTGATCCTGCCGCATATCGTGGGCGACATGAACGAGATTGCACGCCGTGGCGTCAGCTGGCAGGAAATTGCTGAACACAGTGAAGTGGTGTTGTCGTTTGGCGGCCTGGCGCTGAAAAACTCGCAGGTGGCCAGCGGCGGCCTTAGCGAACATACCGAACGCGGCTTTATTCAGCAGGCGGCCCGTCGCGGCGCGCGCTTTATCTCGGTCAGTCCGCTGGCCAGCGATCTGCCTGACGAAGCCCAGGGCGAGTGGCTTGCCATTCATCCCGGCACCGACTCGGCACTGATCCTTGCGCTGTTGCAGATCCTTAAGCAGCGGCAGTGGAGTGATGAAGCCTTTCTGGCGGACTACTGCGTCGGCTGGCCGCAGCTGGTGGCCTACCTGAACGGCGAGCAGGACGGTCAGCTTCGTGATGCCGCCTGGGCCGCAGAGATTTGTGGTATTCCGGCGGCGCGCATCGAGGCGCTGGCAGAACAGCTGCACGGTAAGCGGGTGATTGTCAGCGTGGCGCATGCGTTGCAGCGCGCGCAGCATGGCGAACAGCCGGTGTGGTTAGGGCTGGTGCTGGCGGCCGCATTGGGCCAGCCGGGGTTGCCGGGCGGCGGCTATTCCTATGCGCTTGGCGCGTTGGGGCATTATGGCAAGCAGCATAACCGGGTGGCCTTTCCCGCGCTGCCGCAGGGCAAAAACGGTATCGACCGGCTGATCCCGGTGGCGCGCATCTCCGACATGCTGCTGCATCCGGGCGAAAAGTTTCGCTACAACGGGCGCACGCTGACCTATCCCACCATCAAACTTGCCTGGTGGGCGGGCGGAAATCCGTTTCATCACCATCAGGATCTCGCCCGATTGCGCAAGGCGTTCGCGACGCTGGACACGCTGATTGTGCATGAGGTGGCCTGGACGTCGACCGCCCGTCATGCCGATCTGGTGCTACCCGCGACCATGACCCTTGAGCGTGAAGACGTTGGCGGCGCGCCGACCGACCGGCATTTGATCGCCATGCAGCAGGTGGCCGCGCCCTATGGCGAAGCGAAAGATGATTACAGTATTTTCAGCGAGCTGTCGCGGCGGCTGGGCAGCGAGCAGGCCTTTACCGAAGGGCGCAGCGCGCGCGAATGGCAGGCGCATCTTTATCAGCAAATGCAGGAAAAACTGCAGCAGCAGGGTGTCAGCGTGCCGGATTTCGCCACCTTCTGGCAGCAGGGGATCCTCGAGCTGCCGCAGAGTGATGACGCGGGCAGGCTGCTGCGTCATTTCCGCCGGGATCCGCAGCAGCATCCGCTGCCGACGCCGAGCGGAAAAATCGAAATTTATTCCGCCACGCTGGCCAGTTTTGGCAATGCGGACTGTCCGGGGCATCCGGTGTGGCTGACGCCGCTGCAGCAGCCAGACGAGCAGTACCCCTTTTATCTGATTGCCAATCAGCCCGCCTCCCGTCTGCACAGCCAGCTGGATTTTGGCCGCTTCAGCGTCAGCCAGAAGCGCGGTGGGCGTGAGGTGTGCAGCATGCATCCGCGGGATGCGCAGCAGCAGGGCATTGCCGAGGGTGACGTGGTGGAAATCACCAACCCGCGTGGCACGGTGCTGGCCAGCGTAACGCTGAGCGAGAAGGTCAGAACCGGCGTGGTGCAGTTGCCGACCGGCGCCTGGTACGATCCGGTCGATCCGTTAGCGGAGCAGCCGACCTGTCGTCACGGCAATCCCAACGTGCTGACGCTGGATATCGGCACCTCAGGCCTGAGCCAGGGCTGCACCGGGCAAATAACCGTGGTGCAGATCCGCAGGTTTACGGGTGAGCCGCCGGCCGTAAGGGCGTTCGAACCGCCGGTGATTAGCCGCAATCCGCCTCAAGCGTCGGCAGCGGCTGGCGATGTGGCGCCTGGAGCGTAAAGCCTGCGAGGAACGTTTTCGCTATTATCAGGGATGTCAGGGATGTCGGGGATTTTAGGGATGTTAGGTAAGTCGTCTGGATGTTTCGGTGTTTTGCTCAGGGAGAGAGGGGGGAACACAAAGACGCCGTAAACCCATCCCTGGGGGCTCAGCGGCGACATCCCTGTCGCCGATGCTTTGCTTTTCCCCCCTATCTCCCTTCCCCTCAAGCTTCACTGTTGAATGGTCAATTGTGGACGCACAGGTCAAAACCCGCTGAGTTCACTCTATGCGTTGACCAAACTTGATTTGATTTTGCCCTGTGTGATCACCGTACCACCGAAGCGGGTTTTGACCTGTGTGTTAGGGACGTCGTCTGGATGTTTCGGTGTATTGCTCAGGGAGAGAGGGGGGAACACAAAGACGCCGTAAACCCATCCCTGGGGGCTCAGCGGCGACATCCCTGTCGCCGATGCTTTGCTTTTCCCCCCTCTCTCCCTTCCCCTCATGCTTCAATAATGAATGGTCGATTGTGGACGCACAGGTCAAAACCCGCTGAGTTCATTCTATGCATTGACCAAACTTGATTTGATTTTGACCTGTGTGACCACCGTACCACCCAAGACGCTAATGCTATTGGGTGGCGGCATGGTGCGCATTAGCCGGGTGTCTGCGGCAGGGATGCCGCAGCCAAGCCTCCAGGGATGGATTTACGGCGTCCCGGATAATGCGCTCTATGCTGACGCCAAACCACCGAAGCGGGTTTTGACCTGAAGTCCTCCAGGGATGGATTTACGGCGTCCCGGAAAATGCGCACTATGCTGACGCCGTACCACCGAAGCCGCTTTTGACCTGTGCATCCGCCAAACCTATCAACGACGCCAACTTTACAGGGTGGCGGAATACAGCGCCGCGGTCAGCATCACCGTTAACCTGGGGAGGGAATCTGGCGTGGCCAGTTGGCACAGCGAGGCAATCTCCTCGGCCTCGTCCTCTGAACCTGCGCCCAGGCAACTGCGTAATTTCGCCTGCAAATCGACCGGCGTTGCCAGGCTTTCGCTGCGCGTCATGCGGCAGCTTAACGGCTCGGCGTCAGTAAACCAGATCGTCACCTTATGGAATCGCGCGGCCGGATCCAGTTCATCCGGCGGAGCGGAGAAATCGGGACAGCGCTGCACGCGATCTGCCAGACTGGCGATCACCGGATTCACCGGTCCTTCCGCCACATCCTCCAGCGCCACGCCGTCAAATAACAGGCTGGAAGCAATCACGTATTCCAGGCTGAAGCGCGCCTCGATGCCATTTTTCGGCTGCGTGACCGACGCGGCAATGTCACCGCCCGGTGGGAAAGCCACCTCAATGCGGCTGATGGCGGCGTCCATCGCCTCCACATTGCCCTGAAACCGTGGCAGCACCTGCTGACGTAGGCGGCGTGCCACGTCTGCGGCGGTATGGGTGCCTCCGCAGGTGGCATAGGGCTTAAACTCCAGACCTGGCGACTGGATGCGCCATGGCATTCCCCAGTGCTCAACCAGCTTTGTCGCATCGCTCTGCTCGCCGCAGCAGGCGAGTAAGAACGCCTCGATCACGCCCTGCGGCTGCCCGCCAAAGCCAGCCAGCGTCAACCGTCCGGCAAGCACCGCACTCTGCGCCGCCAGCCCGGCATGCAGCGGCTTGGTGGCGGAGCCAAACTGGGCACGCAGCCCGCTGGCCTGGGTGGTGGCGATGCCGAGGATCACCGCCGCCTGATGTTCATCGGCCTTCAACAGGCGTGCAACCGCCGCGGCGGCCGCCAGCGTGCCCAGCGTGGCGGTACTGTGGAAACCGGACTGGTAGTGACGCTGCGTCGCCGCCAGCCCCAGCCTTCCCGCCACCTCGACGCCAATCACATAGGCATCCAGCAGCGCGTCGGCGTCGGGCTGAACGTCTGCCGCCAGCGCCAGCAGCGCCGGCAGGATCACCGTGCTGGGATGGCCGCGAAAATCAGGGTGAAAATCATCGTAATCGAGCGCGTGGCCGGCATAACCAAGCAGCAGAGCACGCGTCTGCGCATCCTGCGCCTGACTGACGCTGCGCAGCGCACTCAGGCCACTGTCGCTGATGTCGCCACGCAGTATTGGGAGCGTTACCGCCACATAATCCAGCAGGCCCGCTCTGGCCCGCTCACGCGCGGCGCTGTCCGGCTGACTGCGGACAATCATTCTGGCTAGCGGTGGGGTAATGGCCATTGGCTCTCCGGGATTCATGACGATGACGGCGGCAGATGCGCAGCGAGTAAATCGGTAAAGCCGCTGCGCTGACAAAGTGCCTGAAGTTGGGCGATCAGCGCGGCGGGCAGCGGGATGCCGCTCAGGCTGCGCTGCTGATGCGTCTGGTTTTCAATGTCACCGGCGACCAGCACCGGCTTACTGGCATCGGCGGGCGGCGTGTCATGCAGCGTATCAATAATGTGGTCGAGGCCCTGACGGAAGTCGGACGGATCGCCAAACGCCGCAGGATCGATGACCAGGAAAAAGTGGCCGATATCCGGCATGCCGCCTGCCGGACGCGTGGCGGCAAAGGAGGCACCGGCCAGCGGGCCCGCCAGAATTTGCGCCAGCATCGCCAGGCCATAACCCTTGTGGCCGCCGGTCTCTTCCAGACCGCCCAACGGCGTCAGGCCGCCAGGCGGGCGCTGGAAAACGTACTCCATGCCCAGCGCGCTGTCGGTGACGGCCTCGCCGTGTTCATCGCTGACCCAGCCCGGCGGCAACGCCTGACCGGTAAAGTCATATACCTTGACCTTGTTGGCCGCCACGGTAGTGGTGGCCATATCCAGCACGAAATCGGCGTTTCGCTCAGCGGGTGCGGCAAAGGCGAGGGGATTGGTGCCCAGCACCGGCACCTGTGCGCGGCTGGGCACCAGCATTCTGCTGCGGGTGGTGCTGGTGATCAGCGCAATCTTGCCTCTGGCCGCCGCGTAACGGGCATACAGCCCGGCGGCGCCAAAATGATTGGAGTGACGCACCACCACGCTGCCCATGCCGGACAGCTCGCTTTTCGCCACGGCGGTCTGGATCGCCAGTAACGCCGTGGCGTGCCCCAGCGAGTGGCAACCGTCGATCACCGCCGTCGCCGGGGTTTCCCTGATGATTTTCGCCCGTCCGGCCGGGTTCCACAGTCCGGCCTGCAATAATTTATCGTAATGCGGCAGCATCGAAATGCCGTGGGAATCGACGCCAAACAGATCGGTTTCCACCATCAGTTCGGCGGTTTGCACCGCGATATCCTCCGGCATTCCCCAGCCGGTCAGGATGGTTTCCGCCTGGCGCATCAGCAGCGCAGCGGGCAGGGTCACCGCCTGATTCATTGCGAGGGTCCTGATGCGTGCGTTTCCTGACTGAGTTTTTCCAGCGCGTTGACCGCAAGCGTCGCCAGATAATCGGCGGTGGGGAACAGCGCGCGATCGTCAACGCGGAATTCGGGATGATGGAGGGCGAACGGCCCGCCGGATCCCACCATCACAAAGGCACCGGGGATCTGCTGCTGATAGAAGGCGAAGTCCTCGCCGATCGGGCTGGCCTCGACCACTCTGGCGGCAAAACCGGCCAGCGGCGCCTGCGCCAGCGCAAATTCAGCCCAGGCCGGATCGTTCACCACCGACGGCGGACCGGCCTGCCAGTCCAGCTCAATGCGCGCAGCATAGGTCTCGCTCAGCCCCTGCGCCACCTGACGAAAACGCTGCTCAATCTTCTCGCGTGCCCCGGCGCTAAAGGTGCGCACGGTGCCCTCCAGCCAGGCGCTGTCCGGGATAACATTCCAGGTGGTGCCGCTGTGGATCTGGGTGATCGATACCACCGCATTCTCCGCCGACGACAAATTACGGCTGATCACCGTCTGGAGCGTGCCGATCAGCTGTCCGGCGATGACGATCGGATCGTTGCCTTCGTGCGGCTTAGCCGCGTGGCTGCCGGTGCCGGTAATGGTCAGGGTGAAACGATCGACGCCTGCGGTGAGCGCGCCGCCTTTGCTGCCGATCACCCCAACCGGCAGCGACGGATCGTTATGAATACCGAAGATCGCTTTTGCCTGATCCAGTGCGCCGGTTGCCAGCAGCGCCGGCGCGCCCATGCCGGTCTCTTCTGCGGCCTGGAACAGGATGCGGACCCGTCCCGGCAGGCTGGCCTCAATTTTTTTCAGCAAAATGGCGGCACCCAGGGCGGCCGAGGCATGGAAATCATGACCGCAGGCATGCATCACCCCAGGATTTTGCGAGAGGTATTCCACCCCCGATTTTTCCTCAATCGGCAGGGCATCAATATCGGAACGCAGCACGATCAGCGGGCCGTCACCATGGCCCACTTCGGCCACCAGACCGGTCGGCAGCGGCAGATCCAGAATGCGGATCTGATGTTCTTCCAGCGCCGCTCTCAGGCGGGCGGTGGTCTCAAACTCCTGGTTGGACAGCTCAGGATGGCGATGCAATTCGTGACGAAAGGCCTGCAGCTGCGCGGCCAGAGGCTGGTGCTTTTCACTGATATTCATGGTTTATCCTGACGGGTCGTCGATGAGGCGGATTTCTCCAGCCACTGCTGATGGGCGGCCTCATCGAGAATTTTCTTCATATACAGCGTGATATGTCCTTTGCCCAAATCGGTCTGGTGCATGGCGACAAAACCGCGGTTCAGGTACATCTCTTTCAGCCAGGGATGGCTGACGGCGGTGCCGAGCGAAACGGCCGGGGCTTTTAGCTGCGCCCGCAGAATATGCGTCTCCACCCAGTCCAGCATAGCGCGGCCCAGCTGCTGACCCTTATACGCCGGGTCGGTGCCGAACCAGCCGATATGCGGCAGGCCGAACGGGCCGGGCAGCGGTCCCCAGGGAAAACGCAGGGTCAGCGAACTGGCCAGCCGGTCGTCGGCAAACAGGCCATACACCGCATGCTGTTGCAGGTGGCGGGTGACCCGATCCAGGTCGGCGGTGGCGGCATCAAAGTGGATCCCCAGCGCGCGGATGGGGGCATACGCGGCCAGCATCAGGGTCAGATAGGCGTGACGATCGTCCAGCGTCAGCTGGCGGAAATGCAGATTCATGCGGTGCTCCCTGACTGGAAATAAAAAGATTCAGTGCCGTTTTTTATTATTCGTCATGCTGTTTCGCAAGCGTTGAGAATAATCATGCCGTCTTTAAATTTCGCACAGCAAGCTATTTATCCCTATAGCTTTTATTTGCATAAGCTCTTGCGAATTTGTCGTAAAGGATCGGGAATGCCTGATTGCTTCTGCACTTTTCTTTGTAGCATGATGAATGAAGCGCCGCTGGTAGCAAGGCAGACAACCACTTTCTCAGCAGTCAGCCCGTTTCAGGTAAAACGTTTCAGGGAAAAAGTTCGCCCGGTTCCACGCAGAATAAATTAAAAGGTCACAGCGTGTTTTCAATAAAATCCCCTAAACAGTATTCGCAACTTCCCGGTATTCGCGCGCGGGTGGGTGAATTAATTTCCCCGCTGGCGAACAGGATTTTCATTATTTCCAGCCCGGCGGCCTGGCAGGCCGTTAACCCGGAACTGGAAAACAGCCTGGCCGCCGCCGGCATCCGCTATCAGCTGGCGATGCTCACCACTGAATGTACGGAGGTGGCAATCGCGGATTTGACGGCGGAGATGCAGGCGCATGGCAGCACGCTGGTGCTGGGCATCGGCGGCGGGCGCGTGCTGGATACGGCGAAAGCCGTCGGTAACGCGCTGGACGAGGTGAAGATTGTCACCCTGCCAACGCTGGCCGCCACCTGCGCCGCCTGGTCACCGATCAGCATTCTCTATACCGCCAGCGGTGCCCATCAGCGCAGCCAGCCGTTAAGCCAGATGCCCGAGCTGGTGCTGGTGGACAGCGAAATCATTGCCCGCAGCGACGTCCGTTTCCTGAAAGCGGGCATCGTCGATGCGCTGGCCAAGTGGTATGAATTTCAGCCCTATCAGCGGCATAACCCGGACAACCTGGCGCTGAATTTGAAGGCGCTGATGGCCCGTCAGGCGGTGGAAGTGTTCGCACAATGGGGCGAGCAGGCGGTGCGGGATAATCAGCAGGGCCAGGTTACGCCCGCGCTGGAGAAAGTCATTGAAGGCTGCATTGTGTTAGCCGGTATGGCCAACAGCATTCGCGATGCCGATCCGACGCCGGGTTTTGCCCACGCCATTCACAACCGTCTGACGCATCAGCCCGAGCTGCACGACTGGCTGCACGGTGAGAAAGTCGGCTTCAGCCTGCTGGTGCAGTCGCGAATGCAGCAGCCGGATGGCCAGCCCGACGCCGGTTTGCTGGCGCTACTGCGACAGTACGATGCGCCGTTAACCCTGGCACCGCTGATCGGCAACCGCACAGAGGCGATCCAACGCATCGCCCGCGAAGTGAAATTTTCGCCCGCCAGCGCCGCGCGTCTGCCGTTCGAGATTTCCCCGGCCACGCTGGAAAAAGCCTTGCTGGCGACCGAAATTGGCTAACCCTTTTCAGACGCAGGCCGTGTTGGCGTGCGCTTTATTATTCCAGGACTGATTATGCAACCGACTCCGTCTTCACCCCGCCAGCTTCGCCTGGGTTTGTTTGTTCAGCCGTTGGGGCAGCACGTCAGCGGCTGGCGTCTGACCCGCCAGCTGGGTTCGCCGACCGATATCGACTGGCTGATCCAGATTGCGCAGAAGGCCGAAGCCGGCCTGTTTGATATGTTTTTCGTCGGTGATGCGCTGGCTACCAGCGTGCACCGCCTGCCATCCACCATGGCGCGCCTTGAGCCGCTGACCTTACTGTCGGCGCTGGCGGTATCAACCAAACATATCGGCCTGGCGGCCACCGCTTCCACCACCTTCAGCGATCCCTTTACCCTCGCGCGCAGCTTCTCGTCGATTGACCATATCAGCCGTGGCCGTGCGGCCTGGAATGTGGTGACCTCGTTCTCCACCGACGTGGCGCGCAACTTCAGCCGCGACGATATGCCGGGCCATGCGGAACGCTATGCCAAAGCGCGCGAATTCCTCGAGGTCTCCTTCAAGCTGTGGGAAGCCTGGGAAGAGGGCGCGGTGCAACCGGATGCCGCCAGCGGCAGCTATTTTGTTGATGACAAGATCAAGGCCATTAACCATCAGGGCGAGCATTATCAGGTGCAGGGCCCGCTGAATATCTCCCGTTCGCCGCAGGGACGGCCGGTGATCATTGAAGCCGGTTCTTCGGAGGATGGTCAGGCGCTGGCGGCGGAAACCGCCGAAGTGGTGTTTACCGCGTCCGCCAGCCTGGAAGAAGGTCAGGCGTTTTACCGCTCCCAGAAGCAGCGGGTGAAAGACGCCGGACGCAATCCGGATCATCTGCTGATTTTGCCGGGCGTGATGCCGATTGTTGGCAGAACCCGCGAAGAGGCGCAGGCGACCTGGAAAGCGCTGAATTCGCTGGTGGATATTGAGAATGGCCTGCGCCAGCTGTCGGCACGCTTTGGCCTCGATCTCAGCCAGTATCCGCTGGACGGCCCGGTGCCGGATGCGCCGGAAGGCGAGGGTAACCAGAGCCGGGTGCGGCTGTTTACCGAGATGGCGAAACGCGACAACCTGACCCTGCGCGAGCTGGCAGCGGTAGCCGCCGGATCCCGTGGGCATCGCGTGGTAGTGGGCACGGCCGAAGATATCGCCGATGACTTCCAGCAGTGGCTCGAGCAGTCGGCGGCGGACGGCTTTAACATCATGCCTGCCACCGTGCCGGAGCAGCTGGATCTGTTTATCGAGCGGGTGGTGCCGGAGTTGCAGCGCCGTGGCCTGTTCCGCGAGCAGTATCAGTTCAACACCCTGCGCGAAAACCTCGGGCTGCCCGACTACAACTGATCCTTTTCTCAGCCGGATGCGCTCCGGCTTAACCGCGAGATCTCTTCATGACCATTACCCTGTCCCGCCGTGTTCAGCGCGTTTCCCTGTCGGCGAATGCTGCCGCCCGTCAGCTCACCCAGCGCCTGCAGGCGGAAGGGGTGGATATTCTCGATCTTACGGTGGGTGAGCCCGATTTCGATACGCCTGAACATATCAAGCAGGCGGCATGTCAGGCGATTGCGCGCGGCGAGACCAACTACACGCCGACGCCCGGCACGCCGGCGCTGCGTCAGGCGGTGCAGCGTAAACTGTTGCGCGAAAATCAGCTGGCGTATGACATCAACCAGATTGTGATCGCCAACGGCGCCAAGCAGATCATCTTTAACGCCTTCGCCGCCACGCTGAATGACGGCGATGAAGTGCTGGTGCCGGTGCCTTACTGGCCGACTTTTCCGGACAGCGTGAAGTTTAACGGCGGTGAGCCGGTGCTGCTGGATTGCCCGCTGGAGCAGGGCTTTAAGCTGCAACCGCAGCAGTTAGCGGCAGCGATTGGGCCGAAAACCCGCTGGCTGGTGCTGAACTCGCCGGGTAATCCCAGCGGCGCGGTGTATGACGCCGCCGAACTGTCGGCGCTAGCGGCGGTGCTGCGCCAGCATCCGCAGGTGCTGGTATTGCTGGATGAGTTGTATGAGCACGTGCTGTTCGATGGCCGCCAGCATCAAAGCCTGCTGAACGTTGCGCCGGACCTGAAGGATCGTATTTTGCTGGTGGGCGGGGTGTCGAAAACCTACGCCATGACCGGCTGGCGCATTGGCTTCGGCGCGGGCCCGAAGGTCCTGACCGACGCGATGGCGGTGGTTCAGTCGCAAAACAGCTCGGGGGCCGGATCGGTCAGCCAGGCTGCGGCGGTGGCGGCCTTTAACGGCGGGCTGGATTTTCTGGTGCCTCAGCTTGCGGCTTATCAGCAACGTCGCGACAGCCTGGTGGACGCACTGAGCACGGTGGATGGCCTCAGCGTCAGCTCGCCGGCCGGGGCCTTCTTTGTGTTGTGCCGCTGCGCGGACGTGCTGGGTCGCATCCGGCCCGATGGCCGCACGCTGGCAAGTGAAGAGGATGTGCTGAGCTATTTACTGGAGAGCGGCGTGTCCGGGGTGGCAGGCAGCGCCTATGGCCTGTCGCCGTATTTCCGCCTGTCGATTGCGACGGACCTGGCGTCGGTACGCGAAGCCGGTCGCCGCATCCAGACCGCGTTCGGGCAGCTGCGCAAGGCGTGATCGACGGGGCGTAACCTTGCGATAACGGTCGGTGTAACCTCAGGATAATGGTGAGGTTAACTTCACGATAAAGTCGGGCGTAACCTCGTATCCGGTTACGCCTGACCCCTTAAAACCGCTCTGCGCGGAACGCCGCCAGCATCGGATGTTTCTCCCCACTGACAATTTCCCCGGCCAGCAGCTCGCCAACAATCAGCCCCAGCGTGGCGCCTGAATGGGTGAAGGCGACATAGCAGCCCGGCACTTTTTCCAGTTCACCCAGCACCGGATCGCCATCGCCCGGGATCGGCTTCAGACCGGCCTTCCAGCCAGCGGCTTGCAACGGCGGATGCCCGGCCAGCAGCTTTGTCGTCTCCGCCATCAGCTCAGTGACCACCGCCTGCGGGATCTGATAGTTGCCTGCGGCATCCTGGGTAAACTGCGCTTCATACCAGTCATGATCCATCACTAACGTACTGCCCGGATTGGGTCGCACCGCCGATCTTGGCGTATTCAGCACCGCTTTCAGCCCGTGATCGACCGGTTCGCTGGTCACCAGCATTGAGACGGGCGAACCGTTGGGGATGGTCACGCCCAGCGGCTTCACTACCTCAGGGGTATTAGGTCCACAGGCCACCACCACCACCCCGGCGGAAAACGCACCGGCCGCATGGGTGGACACGCCGGTGGCACGTCCTGCGCTGTCGGTTTGCACCGTGGCTTTCCCGGCCTGCTCAACCAGCTTGCCGCCTGCGGCCTTGAACTCGGCCAGCAGCTGGCTAATCAGCGGCGGCAGGCTGACCCAGCCCTCGCCGGGATTGAAGATGGCGGTGGCGGCCATCGCCCCGGTGGCGATATTCGGCGTAAAGCGGTCGACGGTGTCGGGCCCAACCAGCACCGAGGCATAGCCGTGGGCCGCTTCATAAGCATGACGCGCCAGGCTGCCGGCCTCGTCGTTTTTGCTCCAGCACAGGCCGCCGTCAAAACGCAGCCAGTCGACGTCGGGCTGCTGAGAAAACAGCGTGCGATAGCGGTCGATCCCGGCCATGCGCAGATTATGGTAGGCAAGTGAGCGCTCACCCGCAGAATTCAGCCAGGCCAGCGAGCGGCCGGACGCGCCGGAGGCAGGCTCAGCCTCGGTAATCAGCGTGACCTGTGCGCCAAAGCGCTGCAAATGGGTGGCGATGGAAACGCCGATAATGCCGCCGCCGATCACGGCAACGGTTTTGCTTGAAGCGGTTACAGCCATAGAACAAATTCCTTATCAGTCAGACAGAGTAAGAGGCGGTCAACGGCCAACAGGGCGTTACAGCACTTCCGAAAGAAACTGGCGCAAACGGGCCGATTGCGGTCGGTCGAAGATCTGCTCCGGCGTGCCGCTTTCGACAATTTCACCTTCATCCATAAACACCACCTGGTCGGCAACCTTGCGGGCAAAGCCCATTTCATGGGTCACCACCACCATGGTCATGCCGCGCGTGCACAGGTCGGCCATCAGCGTCAGCACCCCTTTCACCAGCTCGGGATCGAGGGCAGAGGTCGCCTCATCAAACAGCATCACCTGCGGATCCATCGCCAGCGCCCGGGCAATCGCCACGCGCTGCTGCTGGCCGCCGGACAGATCGCGCGGGCGGTGGTCGGCGCGGGTGGTCAGGCCCACTTCATTCAGCCGGTCTGCCGCCAGCTTAAAGGCCTGCTTTTTCGGCAATCCTTTGATTTTCCACGGGGCCAGCGCGACGTTCTGCAAGGCGCTGTGGTCCGGGAACAGATTGAAGTGCTGGAACACCATGCCAATGCGCAGCCGCAGCGCGTCGGGGTTCTCTTTCAACACTGAACGGCCAGCCAGCAACACATCGCCGGATTTCGGCTCGTGTAGCCGGTTGATGCCGCGCAGCAGGGTCGATTTTCCCGAGCCGGACGGGCCAATAATGCAGGTGGTGGTGCCCGGTGCGACGCTGATCGACACCTTGCGCAGCACCTCAATCTCGCCGTAGGCCAGCGTCAGGTCGCGCAGCTCAAGGCTGGCGCCGTGAAACGCGCGCTCCTCGACCGGCGCTGCCGGGGAAGTCTGCTTCAGCATCTTATTGTCCTCTGTCGGGCGTCAGCTGCGACGCAGGATGGGTGGCAAGCGCGTTGCGTTGCTGCACTTCGTCCACTTCTTTCAGCCCGCTTTGTGGCGCGGTCGCTTTGCGGCGTCCGGTGCGGTAACGGGCATCGACATAGTTCACCAGATGGGTCATCGGCACGGTGATCATCAGGTAGAACAGCCCGGCCAGCATCAGCGGTGACAGGTTGCCGGTCAGCACTGCCGCATCCTGGCCGACGCGGAACAGCTCGCGTTCGTTGACCATCAGCCCAAGCAGATACACCAGCGAGGAGTCTTTGATGATGGCAATAAACTGATTCACCACCGCCGGTAACACGCGACGGATGCCCTGCGGAATGATGATCAGGCTCATGGCGCGGGCGTAGCTCATGCCCAGCGCGCGGCAGGCCTCCAGCTGCCCGCGTTCCACGCTTTGGATCCCCGCGCGGAAAATCTCGCCCATATAGGCGCTGGCAATCAGGCTCAGGGCGAAAATCCCCAGCGGATAGGGGCTGGGGCCAAAAATCTGATAGCTGAAGCGGGCCAAGCCCTGGCCGATCAGCAGGATGGTGAGGATCGACGGCAAACCGCGAAACAGGTCGGTATAGAGGCGGGCAGGAATGCGCAGCCAGCGGGACGGCGAAATGCCCATCAGCGCCAGCAGCAGGCCGATTGAGGTGCCCAGCACGGTGGCGCAGAGGGAGATGATCAGCGTGTTGATCAGCCCGGTGCCGAGCAGCTGCGGCAGAACCTGTAACATCGACGGAAAGTCGAAAAACGTTTTCCTCAGGATCTCGAAAATATCCATAGCAAGGACTCACTTTCTTTAGGCGGCGCGAAGGTCACGCCGCCGGGTAAAGGGGCGCGTTTTCAGGACTGGCTGGTCTGGTCAGCGGCAGGGAGATACTGTTTCGGCATCGGCGAGCCCGGGAACCATTTCTCATACAGGCGTTTCCAGGTGCCATCTTCCATCGCCGACTTAATCGCTTTATCCAGCGCGGTTTTGAACGCCAGCTTGTTTTTGGCGATGGCAAAACCGGCCGGCGCGTCAAACGACGGAATGTCTGCGGCATGGATCAGGTCATAACGGTCGGCGTAGGTTTTGGCCGACTCATAATCGAGGAACACCGCATCCACCGTGCCGTTGTTCATCGCCGAGATCGCCGCGTTGTTATCCGGGAAGCGCACCAGGTCGGTCTGTTTAAAGTGATCGACCGCATAAGACTCCTGCAGGGTGCCCTGGATCACCGCCAGCCGGTGTTTGGCCAGCGTATCGACGTTCTTCACCCCGGAGGTTTTGCTGGTCAGCACCGTCAGGTAACCCGCCAGATAGCCGGAGGAAAAGTCCACCGTCTGCTCGCGCGCTTTGGTGATGCCAATCGCCGCCACGCCCGCGTCGTACTGACCGTTCGCCACCGCCGGCAAAATCCCGGCAAAGTCCTGGCCGATAAAGTCCACGTTGTTGATGCCGATGCGGTGCGCCACGTCGGTAAAGAACTCGACGTCGAAGCCGGTGAACTGGCCGTTGGCATCGGTGAAGGTATAGGGTTTGGCATCGCCAAGGCTGGCGACGCGCAGGTGGCCGGGCTCAATCAAACCATAGGGATTGTCATTACTGGCCGCCGAAGCAGCGTTGGTGAATAAAGAGACCGCCGCGAGAAGGGAAGCGGCCAGAGCGATCAGGGGCTTATGCGATTTCATAGTCAGTCCGTTTTTGTTGTGGATAACATCAACGACTATTGAGAGCGGATCGGTTTATTAGTATGAGACCGGTCTCAATGCAGGTGGCTGAAGGGCGACAGGGTGGTTGTGAGACCGGTCTCAAGTCAGCTATAGTGATAGTAGACACAGCCGGTAAAAGCCGTCAATCTTCATCCACTCAACATGTGATTCGAAATTATTATGACCAGAGCAGCAGCACGGGCCAAAGCCCCGACCGTCGCCGATGTGGCCCGCGAAGCGAACGTGTCGAAAGCGCAGGCCGCCCGCGCGTTGGGCGGCTATGGCGCAGTGAGTGACGAGGTGGCCACCCGCGTGACCGATGCCGCCAGCCGCTTAGGCTATCGCCCCAACGAGCTGGCGCGCAGCATGAACACCGGACGCTCGAACACGCTGGGGGTGATTGTCGGCGATATCGAAAATCCGCACTTTGGCCTCGCGCTGCGCGGCATCTCCGACGTGGCGCGCCAGGCGGGTTACCATGTGATCCTCAGCAACAGCGATGAGCAGGTGGACATCGAACAGGAAGCGGTGCGGGTGATGCTGGATAAGCGCGTGGACGGCATTATCGTCGCGCCCTGCAGCTCGGCGGCCGGAGACAATCCGCATCTGGCGCAGATTCTGGCGGATGGCTGTGCGCTGACGCTGTTCGATCGGGGCGTTTACGATCTGGATGTGGAGGTGATCGGCGTGGACTTTACGCCTGCGGCACAGGAAGCCACGCAGCAGCTGCTGGAACTGGGACACCGGCGGATTGCCTATGTCACCAGCATGCAGTGCGAGGGCGGCTATCAGCAGCCGGAGGATTTGGGGCTGACCCCGGTGGCGCAGCGTGTGGCGGGCATGGAACGGGCGTTTCTGCAGGCGGGCGTGACCTTCCTGCCGGAGATGATTAAAACCGATGCGATTGATGATGCGGCAATCGGCAAGATTGTCGCGGAACTGTTTGAGAATGGCCCGCCGCCGTCGGCGATTGTCGCCTCAGACAGCCTGATCGCCCAGTCGCTGATGCGTGAATTCGCGCTGCGCGGGCTGCGGATCCCGCAGGATTTGTCGTTTGTGATGTATGACAATTTCCCGTGGACGGAAATCGTGTCGCCGCCGCTGTCGGTGATTGAGCAGCCGGTGTATGAGATGGGCCGGGAAGCCGCCCGCCGCGTGATTTCACAAATCCGTGGCGATGATGCCGGCTCCCAGCCCACTTTCACTCCCCGTTTTATCCGCCGGGGGTCGGTTGGTCCGGTCAGTACAGCTGGCGATACAGCTCGGTAATATCGGCCAGCGTGGCGTCGCGCGGGTTGCCGCCGGTGCAAACATCGTCCAGTGCCGCCTGCGCCAGCGCGGCAATGTCTTCTTCTTTCATGCCGACATCACGCAGCCTGGCGGGGATGCCGACGTCGGCGGACAGCTGTTTCACCGCGTCGACCGCCGCCACCCGCACTTCGCTCAGGCTCAAGCCGCAAACTCTTGGGACGTTCATCGCCCGGGCAATATCACGGTATTTTTCGCCGGTGTATTCGGCATTCCATGCCATTACGTGCGGCAGGATAATGGCGTTGGCCACGCCGTGCGGCACGTTGTAAAACGCCCCCAGCGGATGCGCCATGCCGTGAACCAGCCCCAGCCCGACGTTAGAAAAGCCCATGCCGGCGATATACTGTCCCAGCGCCATATCTTCCACACCCTTGGCTTCGCCTGCGACCGACGCCCGCAGCGAGCGGCTGATAATCTGCATCGCCTTCAGGTGCAGCGCATCGGTTAACTCCCACGCGCCTTTGGTGGTAAAGCCTTCAATCGCATGGGTCAGGGCATCAATGCCGGTGGCCGCTTTCAGCGAGGGTGGCATACTGGCCATCATTTCGGCATCGACGATCGCCACCACCGGAATATCGTGCGGATCGATGCAGACGAATTTGCGGCGGTTCTCTTCATCGGTGATCACGTAGTTGATGGTGACTTCGGCAGCGGTGCCGGCGGTGGTGGGAACAGCAATGATTGGTACTGACGGGTTGCGGGTGTCGGCGAAGCCTTCAAGGCTGCGCACGTCGGCAAATTCCGGGTTATTGATAATGATGCCGATGGCTTTTGCCGTGTCCTGTGGAGAGCCGCCGCCGATGGCGATCAGGTAGTCAGCGCCGGCGGTTTTAAACAGCTCCACGCCCTGCTGCACCACGCTGATGGTCGGGTTCGGCACCACCTCGTCATAAATCATATAGGGCAGATGGTGACGGTCGAGCAGCGCGGTGACTTTCTCCACCACGCCAGCTTTCATCAGCGCTTTGTCGGTCACCAGCAACGCTTTGGTAAAGTGGCGTTTGTTCACTTCACTGACGATTTGCGCGATCGATCCCGCACCAAACCAGGCTGTTTCATTCAATACCATTCTGTGTTGCATATCGGCTCCTGCCTTGAAGGTTTTTATTATTACTCGAGAGGTCGGGGGGAAATATGCGCAGGAAATAGCCGGTGGGGTATTGATGGAGATCAGTCCAGGGCGAGTTTTTCTCGCCCTGGTGAGGTTAACGCGATGGATTAATTGTGGGCATATTTGCCGGACGGTTTTTCGTCAGCGTCGGTGGAAATTTCTTCATCATCGGTGATTTCGGGCACCGACAGGCTGGCCGCCACGCCCCAGTAGTAACAAACCAGAGAGGCGATAGTCACCAGGATCATATCGGTCGGCGACGCGATCGCATTGATGCCGCCAAAGGTGCCGAGATACGACAGGATCAGCACCAGCAGATAGTAGACCAGCAACCACCAGGCGCATTTCAGATCGCGGCCTGAGGTGTCCGACTTCTTACCGAATAGCGCATAGCCCACCCACGCCAGCACCAGAATCGGGATCAGGATTTCGTTAACCGACCAGCCGCTCCAGTAAATTAGCAGCGTACTGGCGACAAACGCCAGCGGGCTGAGGATGGCGGCAACCGGCAGGCGGAACGGACGGGGCATATCCGGCAGATGACGACGGAAGGCGCCCAGGGTGATCGGGCCTGGCATATAGGTGAACACGGTGGCCGAGGTAACGGCACCAATCAATCCGCCCCACACCTGGAACTCCGACGGCAGCGTCCAGGCAATCGACAGGATCAGTGACAGCCATAGCGCGCCGCGCGGCACGCCGGATTTGGCATCCACTTCACCAAAGATTTTAAACAGGTGGCCGTTACGCGCCCAGGCAAACAGCACGCGGCTGGCCCCGGCGAGGTAAATATTGCCGGTACCGGCCGGAGAGATCACCGCATCGACGAGGATCAGGTTAATCAGCCAGGTGATCCCCAGGCTGCGCGCCAGATCGGCATACGGCGACTGGAATACCTGCTTCAGACCATCCCAGCCGTGCGCCGACAGCGCTTCGGACGGAACCGCACCCATAAACGCATATTGCAGGGCGATATAGATCACGAAGCTCACCGCGATGGCGATGATGATCGACAGCGGCACGTTGCGCTGCGGATTTTTGGCCTCACTGGCGAAGTCCACCGCCTGACGGAAGCCGAGATAGGCAAACACGATGCCGGCACCGGTCAGCGAGGTGAAGATGCCATGCGCGCCGCCCGGTGGCGGTGGTGGCACATCAAGGTTTGCGCCGTGGTAATACATAAACAGCGTGCCGATGGTCAGCAGCGGCACGATGAATTTGAAGGTGGTGACGATGGTGTTCACCCGGCCAAAGAAGCTGACGCTCCAGTAGTTCAGCAGGAAGAAGCCGACCAGCAGCAGGATCTGCACCGCGAAGCCCAACGCCGTCGGGCCGCCCGCGCTGTTACTGACCGCCGGCCACCAGTACTGGGCATACTGACGCACCGCTTCCACTTCCACCCCGGCGGTGCTGGTGTAGGCCAGCAACGAACTGACGCCGATCACAAAGCCGACCACGTTGCCGTGTGAGAAGTTGGGGTAACGCACAAAGCCGCCGGCGCGCGGAATGGCGGCAGAAAGCTCGGCAAACGCCAGGCCAATCATCAGCACGATAATTGCCCCTAAAATCCATGCCCATCCGGTCTGTGCCCCGGCATAACCGGAGCTGGTCAGCGCCGCATACAGCCAGCCGGAGCCGATCATCGAGCCGATCCCCAACAGGCTGAGATCAACCAACCCTAACTTTTGTTTAAATGCCGCCTTCGCCATAGGAACCTCATGATGTGATGTCGCGGGTTATTGCTTACCGCTTTCTATTTTGGGTAATACGGTAAAAGGGGGATGTAGCATATTACGTGCCAGTAAAAATAACGGCGCGTGACGGTATTAATTTACCGGTGAGTTTCTGATGAAATAAGGGCGTAATACGGGCGGAATAATTGCGGAGGGGGTTTAATACATTCGCGGAGAAAAAAGGCGGTGAGCGCCAGTAGTGCGCTGCGCACCCGGATGATCCATTATTTAAACTTTATAATGGATATTTACATCCAGATATATTCGTGGCTTATTCCCGGCGGATTTAAGGCGTCCGCCGGGTGAATCGCATATTAGTTGGACATAATGCTGGCCGCTAATTGCGCACTGTCAGGCGTATTGCCGATTAATTCGGTCAGCAGATTATTCACCCCATCGCTCATCGGCGTGAAGTGGGTTTGCGCCGAGCGGGTGACCACAATAAACACGCCAACGCTGTACTGCGGCACCATTGCCATATAGGTAATAAAGCCACCGCCACCGCCGGTTTTCTGGATGATGCCAGGACGGCCGCCCTGAGGGGCCATATATACCCAACCCATGCCCAGCGCCGTGGCTTTGCCCGGCACATCCATGCCGATGACTCTGCTTAACTGGTCGCGCTGATAAATCATGGTCTGAATGCGGTCGGCCTGCGGCGTGCGCGGATGCACGTCGGAGGAAAGGAACTGCTGCATCCAGCGGCCCATATCATCCGGCGTCGAGTAAATGCCGCCGCTGCCAATCGCCGCCAGCGTATTCATGCACGGGCTGGCGCCTTTCGCGGCCACCATCAGGCGACGACACTGGTCCGGTGACGGCGTAAAGGTGGTGTCCTTCATGCCCAGCGGACGGGTAATTTCACGCTGAAGCAGCGCCGGATAGGGCACGCCGGAGGCTTTAGACAGCGCATCACCCAGCAGATCGAAGGCAAGGTTCGAGTAGGCCGCCTGACTGCCCGGCGCGGCTTTCAGCTGGGCATTGTCCAGCCAGTTCCAGCGCTGAGCATGCGTCGGCCAGACAAACACCGGACGCTGCGCCTTGCCGCCAGGCTGTTCGCGAGGCAGGCCGCTGGTGTGCGTCGCCAGGTTGATCAGGCGAATGGTTTGCCCGGCGTAACCCGGCACGCTGCTGCCGGCAGGGGCATATTTGCTTAACGGATCGTCAAGGCGAACCACGCCCTGTTCAGAGAGCTTCACCAGCAGTTCGCTGGTCAGCAGTTTGGTCAGCGAGGCAATGCGGATCACCGAGTCTTTCTGCGGGCGCACGTTGCTGCCTGGACGGACATAACCCTGGCTGGCAAAAACGCGCTGGTTGGCATCAATTGCCACCATCGCCATGCCGGTTGCCTTGGTGTTGTAGAAGATGTTCTGCGCGTAGCGGTCAACAATCTGGGACGCAAGAAGCGGGTCGGGGCTGGTTCTCGCTGCCATGCCGCTAAGCGGAAGGGCAACAAGCATTAGTGCCAGCAAACGGTGAAGAAGGGGTTTCAACGTGCGGTCATCCATCTGAGTCAGGCTTAAGAGAAACCTTATAGTAATCTGTTTTAACCCGGCTTAAAAAGCCGTCAGCGTGCTTTTATCAGCGACTTTCGCCACAAATTTGTATCAAGAGGGCACAGGCGTGCCCTCTCAACAATCAGGCCAGCGCCTGACCGTGGTACTGCGCGTCGTTAACCTTGAACACGCTGATCGCCCGCGACAGCTGTTCTGCCTGCTCTTGCAGCGATTGCGCCGCCGACGCCGACTGGTTTACCAACGCGGCGTTCTGCTGCGTCACCTGGTCCATCTGGGTGATCGCCATGCTGATCTCGTTGATGCCGGTGCTTTGCTCTGAGCTGGCAATTGAGATTTCGCCCATGATGGCGGTCACGCTTTTCACGCTGCTCAGCACTTCTTCCATGGTGGTACCGGCTTTTGCCACCTGCTTGCCGCCTTCGTCCACTTTGCTGACCGAGTCTTCAATCAGCTGGGCAATCTCTTTCGCCGCTGAAGCAGAACGCTGCGCCAGGCTGCGCACTTCCGAGGCCACCACCGCAAAGCCGCGACCCTGTTCACCGGCACGCGCCGCTTCTACCGCCGCGTTCAGCGCCAGGATGTTGGTCTGGAAGGCAATGCCGTCGATCACGCTGATGATGTCGACAATTTTGCGTGAGGAGCCGTTGATCATCTCCATGGTGCTGACCACCTGCTTCACCGCATCACCGCTCTGGCTGGCGACTTTCGACGCCAGCGCGGCCAGTTCATTGGCCTGGCGGGCGTTGTCGGCGTTCTGCTTGACGGTTGAGGTCATCTGCTCCATTGCCGAGGCGGTCTCTTCCAGCGAGCTGGCCTGCTGCTCGGTGCGTGATGACAGGTCCATATTGCCCGCTGAAATTTCGCTGGAGGCGTTATGGATCAAATCGGTGCCGGAGCGCACTTCGGTGACGATGCGCAGCAGGTTTTCGTTCATGTGCTTCAGGGCCTGCATCAGCTGACCGGTTTCATCGGTAGAGTTGACGCGGATCACCGTGCGCAGATCGCCTGCCGCCACGTTCTCGGCAATGGTCACCGCTTCACGCAACGGACGCACGATAGAGCGGGCGAGGAAATAGCCCAGCAGGACTGCGGCCAGGATCGCCAGGGCAGAGAAGATCAGGGTGATTTGAATCGCACTGTTCCCTTCCGTGCCGGCCAGCGCGCCTTCAGCAACCAGCTGTTGCGACTGCGAGTCGGCAAAGGCGGAGGCCAGATTCAGATAGGTATTCTGTGCCGGGGTCATTTTTTGCAGGGCGAATTCGGCCGCTTCATCTTGTTTACCGGCGCGGATCATCTCCAGCAGCGTGGATTTAGCCGTTTCAAATGTCTGAGCCGCGTCTTTAACCGCCTGAATTTTTTTGATACCCACGGGCGTGGTTTGCAGCTGGGCAATTTTGCCCACCGCCAGATTGGTTTTGTCGGTGGCGTCAGTGAGCTGACCGAAGCGCTTAACGTTGTATTGTGGGCGGGTGGTGTCGATAACCATGCCGCGCAGGAATTTAATCTGATCGTTGACGCCATCGCGCACGTCAAATGCCAGGCGGACTTTGATATAACGATCGCTGACGATGCTGCTGACCGCGTCGTTAATGGTGCTGATTTTGACTACTGCGGTTACGCTCACGATGATCAACAACAGGATCACCAAACTGAACGCAGCGCCGAGGCGAACCCCGACCTTCATATTTTTCACTGATGCCATCACATGTTTCCCTCTGAAAGACAGGGCTTTCGTTTGCGCCCCTGAAGCAGGTTAAATCGGCAACAGGGGCGAAAACTTGATGAATATTTGTGAGGCAGCTCTCAGTTTATTCGGTGGCGGTCACCTGCAGGCTGACCAGTCCGATGCCCAGCTTACGCGCTGCAAATCCGTCGATAGCGCCTTCGGCGGTCTCTTCCGGCGCTGGCGGCAGGATTTCAATGGTGCGCGACTGCGCTGGATTAGTGAAATGAATCTTAAGCGTGCTGTCGGCATTGGTCAGCGTAATCTGTTGCGTGCGGTCACCCACCTTAACGGTGAACGGCTTCTGGCTGTTTTTGCCAAAGGCCCGCGCGGTCAGCGTCAGGTCAAAGGCTGCCGGCAGCGGTTCCAGATACTGCACGGTGACGGTCGGCAGCAGATTGGCGTCAGACCAGCGTCCACCCCAGGGTTCGATAAAGGAGAGGCCGGTGACCTTTTGCACCTGCTTCGGCAGGCCCGGCAGGCCGAACATGATGTGGTCGGCGGTATAACGCAGATCGTCATCGGTGACTCTCAGGCGCGTTACCGCCTGCTGATAACGCGCGTCGCTGTTATCGCCGGTCTTTTTGAAGGACACCTTGCCCAGCGTGTTGCCCGGTTCAATCTGCTCAATTTGTGGCGCAGAGTTCAGCGTGCCGTCAGCGACGCACAGGCCAGGGTTCAGCTCCAGCTTCTCGTCCCAGACATCGCCCATTTTGAAGCAGCGATCAATCCAGACAAACTTCTCGTCGGGCGCAAAGTTCGCCAGCTGTTGCTTTAGCGGGGTTGCGAGGTAGACGTCAAACTTTGGCTCAATCCTGTTCGGCTTCACCGACAGCAGCAGCGGCAGCTTGAAGTGCATGCCGGAGAAGCTGAAGGTGTTGCTGACCGTATCAATTTTGTAATCGGAAATCGATTTCGGGAAGTTCCACAGCTTGATGACGTCGGGCTTCCACTCGTTGATTTTGTCTTTGATATTAAGATAGGTGGCTACCATCGAGGTCGACGACAGGCTGCTGCGGCCAAGGCCGATAAAGTTATCGCCACCCATCGCATCCAGCACCGTCGCGCCGTTATCCAGCGTGCTGCGTTTCACCGGCAGCACTTTGCTGGTGACGTCGTTGCCGCGCACCATAAAGAACAGATCGCTGCGGTCATGCTGATTCAGGTATTTGTAGGCGGTGTTGTTCATCGCCAGGTGATCGGAACTGACCACGATAATGGTGTTTTTAAAGTACGGCGTAGCCTGAATGCGCTGGATCAGCCGGGCAATATGTTCCTGGCTACAGGCCACTGCGGCAAAGGATTTGTTCGGTTTGCCCTCATACGGATAGTCTTTGCGCTGGCAGCTGCGCGAGATAAATCCGTCCGGATGATGGGTATCGACGGTCAACGCAAACAGCGAGAAAGGGCGGTTCTGCTTTGCCAGCTCAAAGTATTTATCGAACACCACGTCCAGCAGCGTGTCGTCATACCAGCCCCAGTCGTTGCGGTAGTTGGGGTCTTTGACCACCGATTTCAGCTCGTTATAGCCATACAGATGGTCGAAGCCGTGCGAGGAGAGGAACAGGTCTTTGCCGGCGAAGCTCAGGCTCGCGCCCTGGTAAAAGTAGTTCTGGTAGCCGGAAGACTTCAGGATGTCACCCAGGCAGACGTTCTGCGGGTAGAAGGTGGAGAGCGAGCTGGAGGCATTGCCGTCAAACGGTGCAAACAGCGGGATGCCACACTGCGAGGCCACCATCCCGGCAATGGTATATTCGGTTCCCGGCAGCTGTTCGGTATTGCTGAAGTCGTAGGCGTTATCTTTAATCTTGCTCAGTTCCGGCGCCAGACCGGGAAAGGCTTTTTCATCGAAGTAGGTGCGTTCCAGGCTTTCGGCATAGATATAAACCAGATTGGGCTTATCCCCGCGAAGCTGTTTTCCCGGCACTTTGTAATGGGTATAAAAATCGGAGTTACCTTTTCCGACCTGGGATTTAATCAGGCTGGCCACCTGCTGATAGGCCGGCGTGGTATTGATCGAGGCAACGGCCAGAATCACCGCCAGCAGGCTGTAGAGCGGACTGGCGCGATGGCCTTTGCGCAGGCGTAACAGCCAGGACAAAACGCCAAACAGCACAACCAGCGCGACAATCAATCCCACCGCCGGAAGAATATATTTGCTGATCCCCGCGCCGCTTAAGCTGCTGGTAATGGTGTAAATAACCGCGTCATTAATGCCTTCGCCGGTAAAATAATTACTCGCGAGCATTGAGGCGTTCAGAATGATATAGATGCCAAGAAACAGCAGAATAGCGCTGAACCACAGTTTATTTCTTCCGGCTTTCCAGGTGTAAAGCGACACTGAAGCAATGAACAGTACCAGCGAGAGTAATTCTGAACCCATGAGCTTATTTTTATCCTCAACCTGACGCGATCCCTGCCCTGTGCCGGAAGTAGCAGTGGTCTGATCTGCGCGTAATATGCCAATTTAGCGCAGCGAATTATCCCTGGCAATGTTGTTACCACCCAGCAAAATGCGCCTGACCGCGCGATTTATGACGGTCTGTTTACACTTTGTTTAAGTTTGTATTATTTTCAAATCGGTTACATTAACGTTTTTCGGGGCGTAAGTGGGGCAGATGACGGGAAGTTCGTTGAATTATCAGTAAAATGCGGGTGTTCTCCGCCAGCCTGCTTGCGGAGTGTTAAGTTAAATTAACGTTATGTGCTCGCCGGTTGCCCGCCAGCGACGTAACGGAATTCAGATTTAGATCACGTTAAGCCAGGTCGTTAAGCTCTTCATGCCAGAGGCTGTCCATCGCCCGCTCCAGCTTTTTGAACAGGCGATAACGGGGTTCATGGAAGGCAACGCGGGCAGCGTCGGGCTGCAAAATCACCGGGTTGAGCTTGACCGCCTGCGCCACGCCTTCCGCCAGATTCGCCCAGATCCCCACGCCGACGCCGGCACAGATTGCCGCGCCCAACGCGCCGGTCTCTTTACACTCCGCGACCTGAATCGGGATCGCCAACACGTCGGCAAACATCTGTGGCCAGACGCAGCTGCGGCTGGCACCGCCAGAAAGAGTGGCCGAGGTGAACGGCAGCCCGGCCGCGCGCAGCCGATCGATATGCGCACGGTGAGAAAAGGTCACGCCTTCAAATAAGGCGAACAGCATATCGGCGCGGGTATGCCAGCCGCTGAGGCCATAGAATCCGGCTTTGGCCGGTTCTTCTTTCCGGCCGGAATAGAGGTAGGGATGGTAGACCGGCAGATGCGCATCCGGCACCACCTTTGCCACTAAATCACTGCTTTGTTCTGCGCCGCCGCTGCGGCCGTCGGCAAACTCGCGGATAAACCAGTCCAGATTGGTCGCCGAGGTGGCGCTGGCTTCAATCGCCATATAGCGATCGCGCTCAATCAGGGCGTTCATAAAGACCGGACGCAGATAATCGGGGCGGGACACCACCACCTGATTAATGCTCCAGGTGCCTGCCACAATCGAGGCTTCGCCTGGCGACACCACGCCGGAGCCAACGGCACTGGCCACCACGTCAAAGATCCCCGCCACCACCGGAATACCGGCAGGTAAACCGGTAAGCTGCGCGGCATGTGGGGTGACGGTGCCGACCACTTCGCAGGATTCATGCAGGGCGGGAAGCAGCGGCAGGGCGTCCGCCAGGTCGTACAGGGCCAGCAGGTCGGCGCTGTAGCCGCGAACGCGGTGATCAATCAGCCCGGCTCCGGACGCATCGGAATAGTCAGCACTGACTTCGCCAGACAGGAAGTGACTGATAACGTCCTTGGCACAGAGCACATGGCCGATGCGCTGATACAGTTCCGGCCAGTTTCGCTTCAGCCAGCTCAGCAACACCGGCGTTGAGCTGGCCCAGACTTTTTGCAGCGAACGGGCATAAATCGCCGCTGCGTTGCCGCTCTGTTCCAGCTCCTCCACCCGGTCGGCGGCGCGGCTGTCGACCGACTGAATGCCGATTAACGGCTGCTGCGCCTGATCCAGCGCATACAGCCCGTTGCCATGCCCGGCGGCACCGACGGCAATCACCTGCGCATCCGGCATCTGCGCCAGGCAGGCTTTGATGGCGGCGGTGACGCCCAGCCAGACCTCGTTCACCGGTCGTTCGGCATAGCCGGGCTGTGGCTGGTGGGTTTCGCCCGCACAGCTGGCAACGGCGCGGACCGTGCCATCCAGATCGAACAACACCGCCTTAATCATGGTGTTGCCGGCATCAATGCCCAGCAGTTGGCTCATCGCATTTCTCCGTTTCAGCCAGCACGCTGATAGATCGCCAGCGCCTCTTCTCCGCTGACGCCCTGATGAATTATCGCCATCAGCGCCGTCACCACGCTGGCCGGATTGCTGTGTTGATAGACGTTACGGCCATACACCATGCCGGATGCGCCCTGCGCCATCAGCGCCGCGCTTTTGGTCAGCACCGGGCCAAGTTCACCCTTGCCGCCGCCGCGCACCAGCGTCGGACAACGGGCCGCTTCCACCACGCGGTGAAACTCTTCCACGTTATCGGTCGGATCAACCTTGATGATATCCGCGCCCAGTTCGCGCGCCAGCCGGACCAGCGGCACCATTTTCTCCACGTCGCCCAGCGAGCCATAGGCCGCGCCCTGTCCGGCCGCTGCCATTACCAGCGGCTCAATCATCAGCGGCATGCCGTAACGCTCGCAGGCGTGGCGCAGCCGGCCGATATTCTCAATGCACTGGCGAAAAATGCCCGGCTCATCGGGGATCAGATAGAGATTCACCACCACTGCCGCCGCGTCCATTTGCAGGGCCGCCAGAATCGGATCGTCCGGATTGTGCAGCACCGCCCACATCTCACGATGACGGGCGGCGTTATAGGCATTGCCGACGTCGGTGCGCAGCACCAGCGCGGGCTTGTGGCGCTGGGGCAATTGCTGAAGCAGATCGGCCTGGCCGTAATTGACCTGAATCGCGTCAGGCTGAGCGGTGACCAGGCTGCGCATCACGCTGGCGATATCTTCCAGGCCGATCAGGAAATCGGGCTCGTTGGCGATGCCGTGATCGATGGCGACATCCAGGCATTTACCCTGATTAAAGAGTCGGTTAAGCCTCACTTTCTGACTGGCTGACATGGCGGGTTTCCTTATTAACGGCCACAGGAGAAAGCCTGCCGAGCCCGTGCAGGCTGGCAAGACGTGCAAGGGTGTGATCGAGGTGCTGCGCGGCCTGTTCCGGCGACCAGCCGCGCGCCTCCGCCAGCAGGCGGTTGATCTCCGCAATCAGATCAACGGTCAGCTGTCCGCTGATGGCCAGCGGCGTGCGGCGAACCAACAGGTCCTCCAGCGTCTGCACCTGCTCGTGCGCGATCAGGAAGCGTATTTCGTTCTGGCTCCAGTTCGGGTTAGCCTGCAACGGCTGGTCAGGCTGGAGTGCCATGGTATGCAGCATCGCCTGGGCGCGGGTGCCGTAACGGGCAACCAGCTGTGAAACGCGCGCCGGCGTCAGGCCGAATTCCTCACTCAGTTCGTGCATCCAGATGGGTTTTCGCGCCGCATTGGGATAATTGCGGCCGCCGCCAATCGCCAACTCCACCGTGCTGACCTTGCGGCTTTCGCCCAGCAGCTTCAGCACGCGGTCTGCCGCTTCTTCGCCAAATTTGCGGAAGGTGGTCCATTTGCCGCCGACCAGGCACAGGGTGGTGAACTCCCGTCCGGCCACCGGCGGCAGTAACACTAATGAGTGATTGCGTGAAATGGTGCCATTAAAGGCCGAATCGCTGGCCGGAAGCGGGCGCACGCCGCTGAAGGTATAGAGCACGTCTTCGTCTTTGACCTTAAGGTGGGGAAAGACGAAGCGCAGCGATTGCAGAATATAGGTTTTCTCGTCCGCTTCGCAGACCACATCATCCGGGTTATCCACCCGAATATCGGTCGAGCCCACCAGCACGTTGCCGTACCACGGGAACATGATGCAAACCCGGCCTTCCTGATTCTCGTAGTAGACCATTTCGCCATCCAGCATCTGCAGCAGCTCCGGGCTGCGCAGGATCAGATGCGAGCCCTTGGTGCCGCCAATCAGCTTTTGCTCCGGCAGGGTCGGGCTTAAGGTGCCGTTCAGCCGATCGATCCACGCGCCGGTGGCATTGACCACCACATGCGGTCGCAGCGAAAACGTCTCGCCGCTGAAGCTGTCGCGCAGGGTGATGTTCTCGCCATCACACTGCTCAACGCTGACATAGTTCAGCGCCAGCGCGCCTGCGGCCGCACGCTCGGTATCGTCAATCAGTTCAAAGCCCAGCCGTTCCGGTGCGGCAATCCACGCATCGTAATAGGCGGCGCTGCACTTCACCCAGTCGGCAAAACCCGGCCAACGTTGTTGGGTCTGTTGTTTAGTGTGCAGCTGATGTTTGGGCAGGGTGCCGAAGCGGCGGGACCAGGTGTCATACAGCGCCAGGCCGGTTTTGATCACCAGCGCGCCGCGACGACTCGGTTTTTCGGACAGGCGCAGGAAGCGTTTTCCGGCATTCATCAGGCCACCACCCCAGCTGTCAATGGGCACGGTGGTGCGCAGCGGGGCGACGAAGTGCGGCGCATTTTTTAACAGCCGGTCGCGCTCCTGTACCGACTCTTTCACCAGCGAAAACTCACCGGTTTCCAGATAGCGCAATCCGCCGTGGATCATCCGTGACAACGCGCCGCTGGCAGCCTGACACCAGTCGCCTTTTTCCACCATCACCACCGGGATCCCCTGCAGGGCCAGCTCGCGGAAGGTGCTGATGCCGTTAATGCCGCCACCAATAATCAGTACCGGCGTGCGGGTGAGTTGCCGGAGCCGGGTCAGTCGCGCCTCGCGATCGTCAGGCCTGCTGCTGTCTGATGCCATGCTGTCCTCCTTATGCAATCCTTTGTGAGGTATAGCAGTCAGGGACAGAAATTCACTTTGGTGTTGCAAAAGTGTTAACCCGCGCAGCGTTAACGGCGCTTATCGGCAAATTATTGCAAAACATCAATTCTGATGAGAATGCTGCACAGGAAACGCTAAAAACCGCACAAAATGCTTGATTTCGTGAGTAAATGCGTCAAATGACACATTTACTTAATGATTTCGTCAGCAAAACCGCACAAAACGGTCATGAAAGGCGATTTTTTGTCATGTTTCTCAGGCTATTATCAGCGGGCAAAATTCTAAGACGATTCTTTCCAGGGATACATTATGTTAACAAAAATGCGCGTTTTATCTCAGGCCATTGGTCTGGGGCTGCTGGCAGGCAGTGCGTCATTCGCCGCCCATGCAGAAGTGACTGTGTTGAAGCAAGATCCTCAGGCTGGCGACCCGCTCAGCCGCCTGAACTTTACCGTTGGCGGCAGTATTCGTCCGCAGTTCAACAATATGACCGGCGCCAGCGATAACGGCTCTTACAAGCGTAACGGCTTCGATGGTGGCACCCGTTTCCGCTTTGCGGCGGATTACTACCTGTTTGATGACATTAGCTGGATCGGTTACTACGAGCTGGGCGTGAATATTCCGGCGGTGTTTGACTGGGATAATCATCACGCTGACGGCGCTAACAACACCAGCCGCCGTATGCTGTATACCGGTTTCAAAAGTAAGACCTGGGGCCAGATGACCTTCGGCCAGCAGAACAGCGTTTACTATGATGTGGTCGGCGCGAAAACCGATATCTGGGATTACGACATGCTTGCCCAGGCACCGGGCAACGGCATCAACGGCGACTACGATGGTTCATACCGTAGCCGTAAGATGCTGAAGTACAAAAACACCTTCGGCGCGGCTGACGTCTATGCGTCGTACCTGTTCAGCGATAACGAATACCTGCCGGGCAACGGCTTACGCTACAAGCGTCAGGGCGGCGGCTCGCTGGGTGTGGATTATCACCTGACCAAAGACCTGACCTGGGGCACCGCGTGGAACTACACCCGCGCAGAGATGCGTAACCCTGGCAACGGCGACAACAAAACCTACGATCAGAACATCTACGGCACTTCTCTGAGCTGGAAACCGGACAACTGGACCTTCAGCTTCGGCGGCGGTTACTACCAGAACTTCCTGACCACCAAGCAAGTTAACGTGAATAACTACTTCGCGGGCGATGCGTGGGGCATTGAATATCTGGCCGGTTACACCATCCCGGTGGGCCAGTACGCCCTGAAATCGGTGATGCCGTACTTTATGGGTGACCGTCTGGAGTACGTTAACGACCGCAACTATCAGCGCATCGATAACGGCGTCGGCGTGACCTTCCAGCTGGATTACGGCTTCCGTGTTGACTACGAACACGTCTTCACCTCCAGCACCGACAACCTGGGTGATATGAACCTGGTCCGTCTGCGTTACGACTTCTAATTCGCTGTAAACCGTGACCTTATTCACGGTTCAGGCAGACTCTGAGCGCCCCTGCATTTGCACGGGCGCTTTTTTTTTCGCTGAGGCGCGTTTGGGTTAGGATGGGCAACTCGCTCCTGATGACGGGAGAGTCCGATGCGATGGAGGCAGTGTGAATCAACTCAAGGCAGGTTCAGAAGCAGTGGCAGGCAGCGATCGTCCATTTTATGACGACCGGCTGACGCCCTATATTGAAATCGATGCGCAACGGCTTACGCGTAATTTACAGCAGATGCAGCAGCGCGCCGCGACGGGGAACGTCCGGCTCCGTCCTCATGTGAAAACCCATAAAAGCGTGGCGATCGCACAACAGCAGATTGCGCTGGGCGCGGTCGGCATCACCGTGTCGAAACCCAGTGAAGGCGTGGTGTTTATCAACGGCGGCGTGCGCGATGTGCTGCTGGCTTACCCGGTGGTACTGGCTGAAAGCGTCAGCGCGCTGTTTGCCTTGGCCGCCAGCAACGGCTGCAAACTGGGGGTGATTGTCGCCAGTCAGGCCGGCGTGGCGGCTATCGCGCAGGCCGCAGCGGCGGTCACTTCGCTGGATTTATCGGTGTGGATCAAGGTTGATGTCGGGCTTGGACGGGTTGGGGTCAATCCGGAAGGCGACGAAGCGTTGCAGCTGGCCCACGCGGTGCAAGCCGCCGGCCTGCACTTTGCCGGGCTGGTCTCTCATGCCGGACATGCCTATGGCGCACAGAACCCGCAGCAGATGGCGGCGATCGTGCAGGCAGAAGCCCAGTGTATGCAGGGACTGCGCCAGCGCCTGCATCAGGCCGGATTTACGCATTGCGCGCTGTCCGTCGGTGCAACGCCGTCGATCCTTGGTGCGCCGTTGCCTGAAGGGTATGACGAGATCCGTCCCGGCAATTACGCCTTATGCGATCTTACCGGGTTGCGCCTGCAGCTGTGCACGCTGGATGAGGTGGCCATCAGCGTGGTCGCGCGGGTGGTGTCGGTAAACGATCGCTACGCCATTATTGATGCGGGCTCAAAAGCACTCAGTTCTGACAAGGGTCCGCACGGAACTGGTGCAGCCGATTTTGGTCTGGCGGTTAATGCGCTGACGGATCGGCAGTATCGCGTCGAAAAATTATCGGAAGAGCACGGCTTTATTCCACATTATGGCAATACACCGCCGCTCGGCAGCCTGATGCGCGTTTTCCCCAATCACTCCTGCGCGGTAATGGCACAATTTACGCAATTTGTGATGAGAAACAGCCATGGCACGGCGGAAATCATCAATATCGATGCGCGCGGCATGTTTCTGTAAAAATATGGATCGGATATTGCACTGTCTCCTTCATAAATGATGACAGGCCATGGAGACCGCATGATTGCGCCATTTTCACCGATCGCCGAACTGGCCGCCGCGTTACGTCGCGGCGAGCTGAGCTGTGAAGAGATTGCGGAATTTTATCTCGCCCGCATCGCCCGTTATAACGACAGGCTCAATGCGTTTGTCACGGTGTTTGCGCAGACGATGCTGACGGCAGCGCAGGGGCAGGATCTGTTGCTGAAAGCCGGCGTCGATCTTGGGCCGCTACAGGGGATGCCACTGGGCATTAAGGATCTGCTGCACTGGCGGGGCACGCCCTGCAGCGCCAGCTCCCGTCAGCTGCCGGACAGCCGCTCAACCCATACCGCGCCTGCGGTAACCCGGTTGCTGCAACACGGCGCGGTGATTGCCGGAAAAACCCAGCTGGTGGAGTTTGCCTTTGGCGGCTGGGGGATCAATCAGAATGCCGGCACGCCGTGGAATCCCTGGGATTGCGAGGTGCATCGCGTACCGGGCGGATCCTCCAGCGGATCGGCGGTGGCGGTGGCGGCGGGCTTAGTGCCGGCGGCGATCGGCACCGATACCGGCGGCTCGGTGCGTATTCCCGCCGCGCTGAATGGCCTGGTGGGCCTGAAGCCCACGCAAAATCGCATCAGCCGCGAAGGCTGTATTCCGCTCTCCACCACGCTGGATTCGATTGGTCCGTTAACCCACACGGTGGCCGACGCGGAGCTGATTTACCGCAGTATGAGTGGCGATACGCAGCGCCTTGCGGTGGCGGACACGTTAAAGGTGGCGTTTATTGAGCCGGATACGCTGGGCGCGGCAATCGACCCAGAGATTGTCGCCGCGCTGGAAAAGACCCAGAGACGGCTGAGCGAGGCGGGAATATCGGTCACCCGCATTAAGCTGCCGTTCTCATGGACCGGGCTGAGCGCCCGCAGCGGGGAAATTATTTCGGCGGAAGCCTGGGCCTGGCATCGCGAGATGATGACCAGCCACCGCGATCGCTACAATCCGTTAACGGCGGAGAAGCTGCTGCACGGGGCGGCGATCAATAAAGAGAGCTTCGAAGGCCTGTTACGCCAGCGTGAGCAGCATATCGGGCAGTTCCATGAGTTGATGGACGACTGGGATATCCTGCTGATGCCAACGCTGACCATCACCGCCTGCCCGGTTGACGAGGTGGATGAGCAGCAGGCCACGCTGGCGCTGCTGACCCGTGCGGTGAACTATCTTGATGGCTGTGCGATTACCCTGCCGGTGGCGCTGAGTGCTGAAGGGATGCCGATTGGTGCGCAGCTGGTGGCCAACTACCACCATGAGTCACAGCTGCTGGCGATGGCGCACCGGCTGGAATCGCTGACCGGCTGGCATCAACAGCCCGCTGGCTGGGAATAATCGTCGGCGCGCTTGCCGGACAAGCGTGCCGTCAGTTTACAGATCGCCGGTCATATACTGCGCCACGCCGTTGCCAAAGCTCCAGTCGCCTTTGCCGTTGGTGATAAAACTGATCATCACGTCGCTGCCCAAAATGCCACAGCTCTCTTTCAGCTCACGGCACAGTTCGGCCATAAAAAACTGCTTCTGCTCATCGCTGCGCGGGCTGGTAAAGACGCGCACCATCACCAGATTATCAGTACGGGTCAGACCCAGTCCGGTATCTTCAAACACCATCTGATACGCTTTGTTTTCGTGAACAATCTGGTAGCGATCGCGCGCTGGCACCTTAAACGCCGCCAGCACCGCGCGGTGCGCTGCGTCCAGTAAGGTTCTCATCTCCGATTCTGAACGGCCCTGAATCACATCGAATTGCAGTAATGGCATTGGTTTATCCCCTGAAAACAGTCAATTGAGCCGGATGGCTGCGGCTTATCTGAGGTTCACTTTACGGGGATTATGAGACGGGAAAAAGCGCTATACTTGAATTGATTATTTACTATTGTGAACAATAACCATGAAAGACGTAAAGACCGACGCGCTGTGGATCCATCTGCACTGGCTGACGGTGCTGGCAGAGCAGGGGAGCTTTACCCGGGCTGCCGAGCGCCTGGAGGTCAGCAAAGCGGCGATGAGCCAGAAAATTAAAGAGCTGGAGCATCTGGCGGGCGTGCCGCTGGTTACGCGTACCACCCGCAGCCTGCGGCTGACCAGTGCCGGTGAGAAGCTGGTGGAAGAGTTACGCCAGCCTTTTGCGCAGATTGAACAGAGCTTTTTCAGCGTGCGTGACTCGGCGGGGCCGTTACGCGGCCTGGTGCGGGTGACGGCGCCGGTGGCATTTGCCCGCCAGCAGCTGGTGCCGCATATCACCGCCTTTCTGCGCGAGCATCCACAGGTGCGTGTGCAGCTTGAGGTGTCCGACCGACTGGTATCGCTGGCCAGTGAAGGCTTTGACCTCGCTATCCGCCACAGCGATACCCTGCCCGAAACCCATGTGGCGCTGCCGCTGTGTGCCACGCATGCGCAGGTGGTTGCTTCCCCGGCGTATCTTGCGCAGCACGGCTTCCCGCAAACGCCGCAGGCCCTGAGCGATCATCAGTGTCTGTATTACCCGCGCGGCACGGAGATGCCACGCTGGACCTTTGCCTCACGCCAGGCGGGAGAAGAATCGGTGACGGTGAACGTCAGCGGGCCGTTTGCCACCAATAACAGTGAATCCATTCGCGATGCGGCGCTGGACGGGCTGGGCATCGCGCTGCTGCCGGACTTCAGCGCCCGCGCGGCCTTAAGCGAAGGGCGGCTGGTGGAGGTGTTGCCAGACTGGCAGACGGTGGGCGCCTTTGCCGGGATGCTGTACGTGGTGCGCCCGTGGTCTGCGCAGGTGCCGCGCGCGGTCAGCGGCTTTATTCACTGGCTGCGGGCGGCGTTTGAGCAGTGATCTTGCTCGCAAAAACAGAACTGATATTTCATATTTATCTATTTTGGAAAATAGTAATCAATTAAGCTGAAGGCCTCGTTTCCCGCTCACGGAGAGTCCGATGTCCAGCGTTCCCAGCCTTGAAACCCTGCTGCAGCAGGAGCAACTTGTTCGTCTGACCCAGTTCAGCTTTGATGATGCCTGGAAAGTGGGTGAGCTGATCCGCCAGCGCGCCTCACAGGAAAACTACCCGGTGGCGATTGAAGTTTATGCCTTCGGTCAGGTGTTGTTCTGCGCCGCGCTGCCGGGTTCCAGCGCCGAAAATCTGGAGTGGATTGCCCGCAAGCGCAACAGCACCCTGCGCAACGGTCATGCCTCTTTATACACCGGCGAAGTGAATGAAGCGGCCGGCACGCGGATGGAAGCGATGAATTATATGGATCCTGAGCGCTATACCGACCACGGCGGCAGCTTCCCATTACTGCTTACCGGTGGCGGGATTATCGGTGCGGTGACGGTCAGCGGACTGCCTTCCCATGAGGATCATGCGCTGGCGATGTGGGGGATCCAGCAAGTTTTGTAACCTTTTCCCGCAAAACTTGACGACGTTATGCGCTACCTTTAAATGAAACGTTCATTTTACTGGAGGTGTGTATGACGTCGGCCACTCGCTATGGTTTGATCGCAGTGGATAAGCAGGGCAGCAACGTGCTGTTCCTCAATCCTGAGACCTTTGCCGTAGAGCAGGAGCTTAATGCTTTCCCTCCGCGTCCCCACGAGTTACTGATCCTGCCGCAGCAGCATAAAGCCTATGTGCCGATCTTTGGTGATGGCATCCACGGCGATAATCCCCATCCCGGCCACAAGATTGCGGTGATCGATCTGATCTCCCGCCAGGTCAGCGGATTTATTGATGTCAGCCCGCTGGAGTCGCCGCATACTTCGCGGCTGGCAAGCGATGGCTATGTCTATCAGTGCTGCGAAAACAGCGCGACGATCCTGGCGATCGACCCCAATACCGATAAGATCGTCAGCCAGATTGCGGTGCCTTCGCACAATACCCATCGCCTGACCATCCTGCCTTCCGGCCGTAAGCTGTTTACCGACAACGAAGAAGATGCCTCGATAACCGTGGTGGCGCTGGAAAACGGCAAAGGTCAGGTGGTGGACAATATTGCGATGCCGGGACCGATAAACGGGATTGCGGCGTCGCCGTGCCATCCGGCGATCGTTGCAACCGATGGCGACCAGCCGCGTCTGTATGTGCTGGATGCGGAAAGCCATCAGCTTATCCGCACCTTGCCGCTCACCGGCCACCAGAAGGCGTCACAGATTGTCCGCTTCAGTGAGGATGGCTCTTTGCTGGTGGTGATTGGCGATCAGGAGCCGGTGATCAGCCTGTTTGACGGCGAGCTGAATCCGCTCGGTCAGGTGGCTGTCGGCAATAAGCCGATGGACGGCTGTTTCAGCCCCGACAACCGCACGCTGCTGATTGCTAACGAAGATGATGGCACCCTGAGCGTCATTGATATTGCCAGCCTGTCCGTGACCGCCACGCCGTCTGTCGGGCGAGGTTGTGAAGTATTGAGCTATTATGCGTTAGCAGAATAAACGCGGCATTTGGAAGAGAAGATAACCAGTGAGTGAGATCGACGAGCATAATATTACCGATATTCTGGCACCGGGCCTGCGGGTGATTTTTTGCGGCATCAATCCGGGAAAATCCTCCGCCCATAAGGGCTTTCATTTTGCCCATAACGGCAATCGCTTCTGGAAGACCATCTGGCAGGCGGGATTCACCGTCAGGCAGCTGAAGCCGGAAGAGGAGATGCAGCTGCTGGAGACCGGCTGCGGCATCACAATGCTGGTGGAGCGGCCTACCAAAGAGGCGACCGAGCTGTCCGGCATGGAGCTGCGTGACGGCGGCAAAGCGCTGATTGAGAAAGTGCTGCAGTACCAGCCTGATGCGCTGGCGGTGCTGGGCAAGCAGGCTTACCAGCAGGCGTTCCGGGTCAGTAAGGTGGAGTGGGGCAGGCAGCCGCAAACCATTGGCGACACCGAAGTGTGGGTGCTACCCAACCCCAGCGGGCTGAACCGGGCGTCTCAGGAGCAGCTGGCGGCCGCTTACCGCGAGTTGGATACCGCCCTTGCGGCACGAGGCCGTTAGGACGCTGCCCGGCTTCAGGCATAAAAAAAGCCCCTGCATGCAGGGGCTTTTTTACTGGCGCTTAGGGAACGATTAATCGTCCAGGAAGCTGCGCAGCACTTCAGAGCGGCTCGGATGACGCAGTTTACGCAGCGCCTTCGCTTCAATCTGACGAATACGCTCACGGGTTACGTCAAACTGCTTGCCGACTTCTTCCAGCGTGTGGTCGGTATTCATATCGATACCGAAACGCATACGCAGTACTTTCGCTTCACGCGCGGTCAGGCCAGCCAGCACATCGTGCGTGGCAGAGCGCAGGCTCTCGGAGGTCGCGGAATCCAGCGGCAGCTCCAGCGTGGTATCTTCGATGAAATCACCCAGATGCGAATCTTCGTCATCACCAATCGGCGTCTCCATAGAGATAGGCTCTTTAGCGATTTTCAGCACCTTACGGATTTTATCTTCTGGCATCAGCATGCGTTCGGCCAGTTCTTCCGGCGTCGGCTCGCGACCCATTTCCTGCAGCATCTGGCGGGAAATACGGTTGAGTTTGTTGATGGTCTCAATCATATGCACCGGAATACGGATGGTGCGCGCCTGGTCAGCGATGGAGCGGGTGATAGCCTGACGGATCCACCAGGTGGCATAAGTTGAGAACTTATAACCGCGGCGATATTCAAACTTATCAACGGCTTTCATCAGACCGATGTTACCTTCCTGAATCAGATCCAGGAACTGCAGACCACGGTTGGTGTACTTCTTGGCAATCGAGATAACCAGACGTAAGTTCGCTTCAACCATCTCTTTCTTCGCACGGCGGGCTTTCGCTTCACCGATAGACATACGACGGTTGATGTCCTTAACCTGCTCGATGGTCAGGCCGGTTTCTTGCTCAATCTGTCCGAGCTTCATCAGGCCGCGCTGCACGTCATCGGCGACGTCTTTCAGCTTCTCAGACCATGGCTTGTTCATTGCCAGCGCGGCTTTGAACCAGGTTTCGCTGGTTTCGTTGCCGGTGAACAGGGTGATGAAGTTCTTCTTCGGCATTTTGCAGATTTCAACACAGAACTTCATGATCAGGCGCTCTTGCGTACGAACGCGATCCATCATGATGCGCATGCTGTTGACCAGGAAGTCGAACTGCTTCGGCACCAGGCGGAACTGCTTGAAGACGTCAGAAAGATTCTGGATCTCAGCGGCGGCATCAGCGTGGCTGCGGCCTTTAGCTTTGATAACGGTACGCGCTTTCTCGTACTGAACACGCAGGTCGTTAAACTTCTCGCGCGCCAGTTCCGGGTCGATGCTGTTGTCATCTTCCGCGTCGTCTTCGTCTTCTTCTTCTTCGTCGTTGTCGTTACGTTCTGCTTCAGAAAGCTCAGAGCCCACGTGGGTAGCGGTAGGGGCAATTTCTGCTTCAGCGTTAGGATCGACAAAGCCGGTGATCATGTCTGACAGGCGTGCTTCGCCCGCTTCAACACGGTCATACTGTTCCAGCAAATAGGTAATAGCTTCCGGATATTCGGCAACGGAGCACTGAACCTGGTTGATACCGTCTTCGATACGCTTAGCGATGTCGATTTCGCCTTCACGCGTCAGAAGTTCAACGGTACCCATTTCGCGCATGTACATACGCACCGGGTCAGTGGTACGCCCGATTTCAGATTCAACGCTGGACAGCACCTGAGCGGCGGCTTCGGCGGCATCTTCGTCAGTGTCGCTGCTGTTTTCGTTGAGGATCAGATCGTCGGCATCAGGCGCTTCTTCTACAACCTGGATGCCCATGTCGTTGATCATCTGAATGATGTCTTCGATCTGATCGGAGTCGACGATATCTTCCGGCAGATGGTCATTGACCTCGGCATAGGTCAGATAGCCTTGCTCTTTACCACGGGTGACAAGAAGCTTAAGCTGTGACTGCGGGTTTTGCTCCATAAGACGGTATCCACACTTCTGTTAAATTAGATTGGTGTCGGTCGGCTAACAAGCCAACAATAACAGTGAGGGCGTTGGATTTATGCCGCTGCCCATCCAAGCGGCTGCCAGGCTCGACCTGGCGGATTATCGGCACTTAAGCCGCAGTGTTCTTTACATATTCTGTATGGAAGCTATCTGGCTTATCTATTTGATCGCTGGTAGTGCTCGCGTTCAAACTGACGTCGCCGATATACGCTTCACAAATTCGGCAATATAACTTATTTCTTGGCTAAGGCCTGGCTCAGCGTCCAGAACTCGCGGCGTTCTTCCGAGTTCAGGCCATGTGTGCGGTCGCGCGCAATCAGCTCTTCGAGCCGGCGTTCCAGCGCCGCGTCATACATGCTGGCCAGGGAGTCCTGAAACATGGTTTCCACTTCATCTTCTACGATCATGTGGTTCCATGTGGCCAGAGTTTCAAGGCTCTGGCTAAAATTTGTTCCACGGTACAACTCTAGTAGCTGTCCGGTGGTCAGGCCAGGATGAGCTACGCAAGTGCTCACTAACTCCACAAAAAGTGGGAATCCGGCCAGATCTGACGCTTCTAATCCTTCCAGCGGCGGCACGGTAGTCGCCAGCGCCGGATTCTGGATCAGCAGTCCAATCAGTATACGCATGGTTGTGCGTTTTAGCTGGGGCTGCTGAGGAGGCCGGGCTTTCTCGCCCAGCTTCGGCATCAGCTTATCCAGCTGGCTGTCGTCCAGAATGCCCAGCTTGTTGCCCAGCTCCTGACGCAAATAAATGCGTAACGTTTCGCCCGGCACCTGGGTAATCAACGGCAACGCCAGGGTGCTCAACTGCGCGCGACCATCTGGCGATCGCAAATCAACCTGCGGCAGTAAAGAGTCAAACAGGAACGCGGAGAGCGGCATCGCCTGCTCCATCCGGGCTTCAAAGGCCTCTTTACCCTCTTTACGCACCAGCGTATCCGGGTCTTCACCATCAGGCAGAAACATAAAGCGTAGCTGACGACCGTCATTCATGTAAGGTAATGCGGTTTCCAGCGCGCGCCAGGCCGCTTCACGACCGGCCCGGTCGCCGTCATAACAGCAAATAACCGTGTCGGTGGTGCGGAACAGCAGCTGAATATGCTCCGGTGTGGTCGAGGTTCCCAGCGAGGCAACGGCATAATCAATGCCAAACTGCGCCAGCGCCACCACATCCATATAGCCTTCAACCACCAGTAGCTTCGCCGGTTCGGGATGATTCTTTTGCGCTTCATACAGGCCGTATAACTGACGACCCTTATGGAAAATATCGGTTTCGGGGGAGTTGAGGTATTTCGGCATCCCGTCGCCTAACACGCGACCGCCAAATCCTATTACCCGCCCGCGCTTGTCGTGGATCGGGAACATCACCCGTTCGCGAAAACGATCGTAACTGCGGCCCTGGTCGTTGGTGACCAACATGCCCGCATCGATTAACGACTGGCGATCGTCCTGATTGCGACCGAAGCGCTTCAGGGCGTTATCCCAGCCTGCAGGGGCATAGCCGATAGAAAAGTGCTTGATGACAGCGTCACTCAGTCCGCGATTGGCAAGATACTCGCGTGCACCTGAAGACTGACTCTGTGACAACGCCTGCTGATAAAACTCATTCAGGCCGCCCATCAATTGATAAAGGCTCTGACGCTGATGACGCTCTAACTGGCTCGGGCCGGTTCCGCTTTCGTACGGCACTTCTAATCCGTACAGCGTCGCCAACTCTTCGATGCTTTCCACAAACTCCAGACGATCGTAGTTCATCAGGAAGTCGACAGCATTGCCGTGGGCGCCACAGCCGAAGCAGTGGTAGAACTGTTTCTCACCGTTCACGGTGAAAGAGGGGGTTTTTTCGTTATGGAAAGGACAGCACGCGTGGTAGTTCTTGCCCTGCTTCTTCAGCTTTACCCGTGCATCGATGAGGTCCACGATGTCCGTGCGCGCCAGCAAGTCATTGATAAATACACGTGGAATTCGTCCAGCCATAGGCCCCGGTTTATCAGTGCATAAACGAGAACAAGCCGCGCATTCCTTTCGGAAAGCACGGCCTTCTTAACTACTACTTATCTGTAAAACGTGAGGGCGAACCCCCAACGACTAGTACAGACGAGTGCGGCGTGCGTTTTCGCGAGCCAGTTTCTTCGCGTGGCGTTTAACTGCTGACGCTTTAGCGCGCTTACGTTCGGTAGTCGGTTTTTCATAAAACTCACGACGACGAACTTCAGCCAGAACGCCTGCTTTCTCGCAAGAACGCTTGAAGCGACGCAGTGCTACGTCAAATGGCTCGTTTTCACGTACTTTAATTACCGGCATGTAACTCTCACCTCGATAAAATCGGTTTTGTTGCTGACGTCGGTGCCAGCTTGTTTCAAAATGGTGCGGAATTTTACTCCAACACAGGCAGCGTTGTAAAGCACCATAGCATTAACTTACCAACAGATGCGCCTGTGCCACTGCCGGTTTTTTCAGGCCAAGGAGTATACATCAAAGGGAAGGCGCTCGCGAAAATATTTTCCCCAGCTTTTTCAGGGAGTCACGTTTTTCGTTGCAAAATTGCCGAATGGCAGCGGCCTTCATGGTACACTGCGCGCCGCCAGAATGAGGTAAATAAAGTCATGCGTGTGCTCGGAATTGAAACATCCTGCGATGAAACCGGAATCGCCATTTACGACGAAACCGCCGGTTTGCTCGCCAATCAACTTTACAGCCAGGTCAAACTGCATGCCGATTACGGCGGTGTGGTGCCGGAACTGGCGTCGCGCGATCACGTGCGTAAAACCGTACCGCTGATCCAGGCGGCGTTAAAAGAAGCCGGATTGCAGGCCAAAGACATTGATGCGGTGGCCTATACCGCCGGTCCCGGTCTGGTCGGCGCGCTGCTGGTCGGGGCCACTATCGGCCGTTCACTGGCCTTTGCCTGGGATGTGCCGGCGATCCCGGTTCATCATATGGAAGGCCATCTGCTGGCACCGATGCTGGAAGATAATCCGCCGGAATTCCCCTTTGTCGCCTTGCTGGTATCGGGTGGTCACACTCAGTTAATCAGCGTGACCGGCATTGGTGAATACAGCCTGATGGGCGAGTCAGTGGACGATGCGGCAGGCGAAGCCTTTGATAAAACCGCCAAGCTGTTGGGGCTGGATTATCCTGGCGGCCCAATGCTGTCGAAAATGGCTCAGCAGGGCACCGAAAAGCGCTTTATCTTCCCGCGTCCGATGACCGATCGCCCTGGGTTGGATTTCAGCTTTTCCGGGCTGAAAACCTTTGCGGCCAACACCATCCGTGAAAACAGCGATGACGATCAGACCCGTGCTGATATCGCCCGTGCCTTTGAGGATGCGGTGGTTGATACGCTGGCGATCAAATGCAAGCGCGCGTTGGAGCAGACCGGTTTTAAACGTTTGGTGATTGCCGGTGGCGTCAGTGCCAACCGCACGCTGCGCAGCAAAATGGCGGAGGTGATGAAGGCGCGCGGTGGGGAAGTGTTTTATGCGCGACCGGAGTTCTGCACCGACAATGGCGCGATGATTGCTTACGCGGGTATGGTGCGGATGAAAGGCGGAACGCGGGGCGAGTTGAGCGTGACAGTACGTCCGCGCTGGCCGCTGGCGGAACTGCCTGCAATCCAGGCGTAGTGTTCCACTCTGCCATCATCAGCCGGTGATGGCAGAGGCGTTACGGATGACGCAATAAACCCTTCAATGCCCGCCCGGGCGATGGCTTTGCCCGGCGTTCTCAGGCGTCAGGTTTCTTCTTTTTTTTCTTCCAGATCTTCGATTCCTGCCCACGCCACAGACGCTGAATATTGTCGTGATGACGCAGCAGCACCAGACACGAGAGCATGGCGACCGGGAAGGTCAGCTGGGGTTTGAACCACCAGACGTAGAAGGGGGCAATCAGTGCGCTGATAATCGCGCCAAGGGAGGAGTAGCCGCTCAACAGCACGGTCAGCAGCCAGGTCCCGGTCATCAGCCCGGTTAAGTCCCAGCCAATCGGCGCAATGGCACCAAAGGCTGTCGCCACGCCTTTTCCGCCTTTAAAGTGGAAAAACACCGGATAGATATGACCGAGGCAGGCGGCAATGGCGATGAGGCCGAGATAGAGTGGCGAAACGCCATAGTGATAAGCCAGCCAGACCGGCAGCATGCCTTTCAGAACATCAAACACCAATACCATCGCTGCAGGGGTTTTCCCGCCAATACGCAGCACATTTGTCGTACCGGGATTACCGGAACCATTAAGTCGCGGGTCCGGCAGTCTGAACAGTCGGCAAACCAGGATCGCGCTGGAAATGGAGCCGCACAGATACGCGAAAAGAATCATACCAAGCGCGAATACACTCATAACACCGTTCCATCCAGTAGGGGTCGTTTTGTTCTCGTCATCCGTGGATAATACGCATAATCCGCCGGAAGTGGTATCCGGCAACCACAAAAACAGAGACGGCCATCATGGATATTGTATTTATTGAACAACTCACGGTCATAACCACCATTGGTGCTTTCGACTGGGAACAAACCATTCAGCAGAAGCTGGTGTTCGATGTCGAAATGGCCTGGGACAACCGCAAAGCCGCCGCCAGTGATGATGTGAACGACTGCCTGAGCTACGCCGACGTCTCTGAGACCATTATTAATCACGTTGCCGGTGGCCGTTTTGCGCTGGTTGAGCGCGTGGCGGAAGAAGTGGCTGCCTTGCTGCTGACCCGATTCAACTCTCCCTGGGTGCGAATTAAGCTCAGCAAGCCAGGCGCAGTGGCCCAGGCAGCCCAGGTCGGGGTGATCATCGAACGCGGGACTAATCCGAAATAAACCCAATGTGATTGCCATCACGGTGAAACCAAACCACATTATGCTCTGTCTTAAGGTTGGCCTAACTCAACCTGGGCAGAATTTGGCGGTAGCGATAAGCAACCGCCTTTTTAATGTTTTTTATACGGATAGGGGTAGATTGGATGGCAGATATTCATCAGCTATGGGTGGCAGCAATACTCGGCATTGTTGAGGGGCTTACGGAGTTTCTTCCGGTCTCCTCCACCGGGCACATGATCATCGTCGGTCATTTGTTAGGATTTGAAGGCGACAAGGCGGACACCTTTGAGGTTGTTATCCAGCTTGGTTCAATCTTAGCTGTCGTAGTGATGTTCTGGCGTCGACTGTTTGGTTTAATCGGCATTCATTTTGGCAAGGTGCCGCACGAAGGCACGGGCAAAGGTCATCTGACGCTTATCCACATCCTGTTGGGCATGGTGCCCGCTGTCGTTATCGGTCTGATTTTCCACGACAAAATCAAAGAGCTTTTCAATCCGATTAACGTGATGTACGCGTTGGTTGTCGGCGGCGTGCTGCTGCTGGCGGCAGAATACCTGAAGCCTAAAAATCCGAAAGCGGTCGGCGTGGATGATATGACCTATCGTCAGGCGTTCGTGATCGGCTGCTTCCAGTGTCTGGCGCTGTGGCCGGGCTTCTCCCGCTCGGGCGCGACCATTTCAGGCGGTATGCTGATGGGCGTGAGCCGTTATGCGGCTTCAGAGTTCTCCTTCATCCTGGCCGTGCCAATGATGATGGGGGCGACCGTGCTGGATCTCTACAAGAGTATTGGCTTCCTGAGCATGGCCGATCTGCCGATGTTTGCCGTCGGCTTCCTGACCGCATTCGTGGTCGCGCTGATTGCCATCAAGGTGTTCCTCAACCTGATTAAGCGCATCTCGTTCGTGCCGTTTGCGATTTACCGCTTTATTGTGGCCGCTGCGGTCTACATGATCTTTGTGTAGTTAAGCGTGCTTTGCCCCGGAGTCGGCCTGCTCAGGCCGCTTCGGGACCTTAATCCTGCTGTTGCTTCCACTGTTCCAGCGCGGCAATGCGCCGTCTGTTCAGCTCTTCCCTGACTTCCATACCCTTAAATCCGGCTGCCACCACCTCCCTGGTCGACACGCTTAACACCACTTCAAACGCATGACGCAGATAATCACCCTGCGGATACGCATTGCTCTCAAAACCGGTGCGCCCACGAGCATCCGCCTCGCTGGTCAGGGCAATTTGCTCCACACGCTGAGGCTTACGCCAGGCATCGATGCGATCAAACAGCGCCACCAGGGTTTCGGCGCTCTGACGTTCCACGGTGTGCACCAGATCGTGAAATTCAGTCACCAGCAGGGCGAGATCGCGAATCGCATTCGGCACCCGCAGACGCTGGCACACGGCGGCAACCAGCGGGACGCCGGCCGGGCCGTGACCGTGATGGCTCGGCCACTTCTCAGGTGGCGTGAGCGCCTTGCCGACATCGTGGAACAGGGTGGCAAAGCGGACAGCGATATCCGGGCTAAGCTGAGCGGCAATAGCCAGCGTCATCAGCGTATGAATGCCGGTATCGATTTCAGGATGCCATTTGGCCGGCGCGGGCACGCCGTAGAGATTGTCCAGCTCCGGGAACAGCACCGCTAAAGCACCGCAGTCTCTCAGCACCTGGAAGTAGACCTGCGGGTTGCGGGTTTCCAGCGCCTTTTCCGTCTCCTTCCACACCCTTTCTGGCGTCAGCGTGTTCAACTCGCCGCTCTCTGCCATCCAGCGCATCAGCGCCTGGGTCTCTTCCGCCACCACAAAATTCAGATGGGCAAAACGCGCGGCAAATCGCGCCACGCGCAGCACACGCAGCGGATCTTCGTTAAAGGCCGCGGAAACATGGCGCAACAGACGCTGATCAAGGTCCGCTTTGCCACCGTAGGGATCGTATAAGCGGCCCTGTTCATCCTGGGCAATGGCATTGATGGTCAAATCGCGGCGCTGTAAATCCTGCTCAAGCGTCACATCCGGGGCGGAATAGCAGACAAAACCGGTATAGCCACTGCCACTTTTGCGCTCGGTGCGCGCAAGCGCGTACTCCTGATGGGTTTCAGGATGCAAAAACACCGGGAAGTCACGGCCAACCTGCTCGTAACCCTGGCTGAGCATCTCTTCCGGAGAGGCGCCCACCACTACCCAATCTTTGTCTTTGACCGGCAGATTTAACAGTGCGTCGCGTACCGCGCCACCGACAAGGTAAGTCTTCACTACCACGCTCCTGAGTTAAACGTTTCCGTCATCATACTAGATGTGGTGATCCTCTCCCACCTTTGCGGGTCAGGTTTGCTGAATGACAGGCACGACAAAAAGGGCATCAATGGATGCCCTGATGCTGACCGGTGAAGGGTTAGTTCATCCAGCGATCTTTCTTTTTACGGCTCGGGATCATATGCGGTAACAGCAGACCCAGCAGCAGGCCGACACCGGCCACGCCGCCGCCGTACATAAACCACTGCATAATGATGGTGCGCTGCTTATCATCAAGCTGAACGTTGGCGGCACTCACTTTTTTCTGTGCCACAACCAGTTCGTTTTTCAGCTTTTGATTCTCGTCCTTCAGGCTGTTGATGGCGCCATCGCTACCGGCCACTTTCTTCTGCATCTCGGCGGTGCGCTGGTTCCAGCTGCCATCAATGTTTGCCAGCTTGTCAGTCAGGTCTTTGACCTGCTGTTCCAGCTGCGGCACGCGGGTACGCAGGCTTGGCTGCTGGCTCAGCTGGGATTCCGGGATCCAGGTGGTGCGGCCGTTTGAGTCGCGGATCTGTGCATAATGCGTGCTGTCATTCGATTGCAGCAGCTGGACTTCTTCGCCAGCATTCAGGGTGCCGACAAGGCGGAAATTGTCACCGGGACCACTGCGAACCCAGGTGGAAAGTTCGTCGGAGATATAGCGTTTTTCTTCGGCATGAACGGATGCTGCTACGCTAAAAGTCAGTAAAGTGAGGCCAATAAGCTGAGTTTTTTTCATTCGATGTCTTTTTTACATGGATCCTGGACAAAAGTAATGGAACAGTCTGGAGCTGGCTCGCAGAAAGCTGAATGAGAACTTTCCTGGTCTCAGCGCTCTGCGAGGGCCGACGCGAGCAGACGCGAAATAGAGAAGAAAGCCAAGACAGCCACGGCGATTCTGCATTACTCTTCACGTCATATCTGGCCACCGTGTGCCCCATTGATGAAATGAGCGGCAAAATCGCGCCAAAAGCCCTTTACCGTACCGCTAATTATCTGGTTAAGAAAATATGACCATCGAAATCGAATTAAAGTTCATCGCGACCTCCGACGCCGCCGAAAAATTGCCTGCACAGCTGGCAAACTGGCCGCATCAGCACTCTGCACCGCAGAAACTCACCAATATCTACTTCGAAACGGCCGACGGCCAGTTGCGCGGTTGGGATATGGGGCTGCGCATTCGTGGCTTCGGCGACAGCTATGAAATGACGCTGAAGACAGCAGGGCAGACCATTGGTGGCCTGCATCAGCGCCCGGAATACAATGTGGCGCTTGCCAAACCCGAGCTGGATATTGCTCTGTTGCCAGCAGATATCTGGCCGCAAGGCTGCGATCTGGCCGCGCTGCAGCAGCAGTTGCAGCCGCTGTTCAGCACCCATTTCGTTCGTGAAAAGTGGGTGGTTACTTACCGGGAAAGCGAGATTGAAGTTGCGTTTGATCGCGGCGATGTCACCGCCGGTGAGCTGAGCGAGCCGCTGAATGAAATTGAGCTGGAACTGAAATCCGGTGAACGTGATGATCTGTTGGCCTTTGCCGCTGAACTGGCAAATATGGGCGGACTGCGTCTGGGGAGCCTGAGCAAAGCCGCCCGTGGATACGCGCTGGCCAAAGGCAATCCAACCCGCGAACTGCGCCCGCTGAAAGTAATGAAGGTGGCACCGAAAGCCACGGTAGAGCAGGCGATGCTGGCGGCGTTCACCCTGGCGCTGAGCCAGTGGCAGTATCACGAAGAGCTGTGGCTGCGTGGCAACCGCGCGGCTCAGCATGAAGTGCAGCAGGCGCTTGAAACCCTGCGCCAGACTTTCTCCCTGTTTGGTTCACTGGTGCCGCGTAAGGCCAGCAATGAGCTGCGTCACTCCTTAACCGGGCTGGAAGAAGCGCTGCGGGAAGATGATGTTAAGGCCGACGCTCTCTGTTTCAGCACGCTCTCTCTGGATACCCAGTTAGCACTTACTAACTGGATTGTAACCGAGCGCTGGCGCGGGTTTATCGACGCGAAAGGCGATGCCAAGCTGCAGGGATCGTTCAAACGCTTCTGCGACATTATGCTCGGCAGAATTGCCGCCGATTTGAAAGAAACCTTCGGCGATGTGCGTCAGATGAATGAGTATCAGGATAAATTGACCCGCCTGCATCGTCAGCTGCTGGCCGCCCGTTTACTGTCCGGTGGCTACGACGCTGAGACGGTCGATGCCTGGATGCAAAGCTGGCAGCAGCTGGCGCAGGCGATCGAAAGCGGTCAGGAAATCTGGCTGGAAGGTCATTGTCGCCAGGCGGTTAAGCAACCGGCCTTCTGGAAAAACGGCACCGTCTGAGGTCGTTCGCCGCGTTAAGAGAATAGAGAGAATTTACGCTGCTCACAGGGAGTTTTTATGTCGCCATCGCTTACTCAGACCCTGCCGCCGCTGCTGGTGGCACAGGCCCAACAGCTCAGCCCGACATGGGGAGAACTGAGCGCCGGACAGCAGGGCGTGCTGGCCTTCAGTGATTTTGTGCAGGACAACCTGGCACGCCATCCTGACTGGTGGCAATCGCTGCAGGAGCAGGCGCCCGCGCCGGACGAGTGGCGGCACTATCCGGCCTGGTTGGCTGAAAAGCTGGCAGGTGTGGCGGATGAAAATGCCCTGATGCGTGAACTGCGCCTGTTCCGGCGGCAGATGCTGACGCGTATTGCCTGGATGCAGACGCTGGCAACCAGCAGTACGCAAGACTCTCTGAAGCAGCTAAGCGAACTGGCAGAAACCCTGATTGTCGCCGCCCGTGACTGGCTCTGGCTGGCCTGCTGCCGTGAATTCGGCACGCCGGTCAATGCCGCCGGTGAGCCGCAGCCGCTGCTGATCCTCGGCATGGGCAAGCTGGGCGGCGGCGAGCTGAACTTCTCTTCTGATATCGACCTGATTTTCACCTGGCCGGAAAATGGCACCACCACCGGCGGACGCCGCGAGCTGGATAATGCCCAGTTCTTCACGCGGCTTGGCCAGCGTCTGATCAAAGTGCTCGATCAACCGACGGTCGACGGCTTCGTCTATCGCGTGGATATGCGGCTGCGGCCCTTTGGTGACAGCGGCCCGCTGGTATTGAGCTTTGCCGCGTTGGAAGATTATTACCAGGAGCAGGGACGCGACTGGGAGCGCTATGCGATGGTCAAAGCGCGCCTGATGGGCGGGACGGACGATCGCTGGAGCCAGGAATTACAGCAGATGCTGCGGCCCTTTATCTACCGCCGTTACATCGACTTCAGCGTGATCCAGTCGCTGCGAAATATGAAAAGCATGATCGCCCGTGAAGTCCGGCGGCGCGGCCTGACCGACAACATCAAGTTGGGCGCAGGCGGCATCCGCGAAACGGAATTCATTGTGCAGGTGTTCCAGCTGATCCGGGGCGGGCGTGAGCGTTCGCTGCAGCTGCGTGCGCTGTTACCCACCTTGCAGGCCATTGGCGAGCTGAATTTGCTGCCTGGCGAACAGGTCGGGCAGCTCAGTGAGGCCTATCTCTATCTGCGTCGTCTGGAAAATCTGCTGCAAAGCATCAATGACGAACAGACCCAGACGCTGCCGGCGGACGCGTTAAACCGCGAGCGTCTGGCCTGGGCGATGGGCGTGGAGAACTGGGCTGCGCTGACCCGCCAGCTTGAGGGCCATATGGCCGCGGTGCGCGCAATTTTCGATGACCTGATTGGCGATGACACCCCGGAAACCGGCGGCAATAAAGAAGCCGATGATTATGGCGTGCTCTGGCAGGATCGGCTGGAAGAGGCCGAGCTTGCGCCGCTGGTTCCCCACCTTGAAAGCGAGGCGCGTCAGCGTTTGCTGCAAACCATCAACGACTTCCGTCAGGATGTGGATAAACGCACCATTGGCCCGCGTGGACGGCAGGCGCTCGATCAGCTGATGCCGCGTCTACTGAGCGAAGTCTGCCCGCGCGATGATGCTGCCGTTGCCTTAAGCCGCCTGACGCCGTTGCTGCTGGGCGTGGTAACGCGAACCACCTATCTGGAGCTGCTGACCGAGTATCACGGCGCGTTAAAGCACCTGATCCGCCTGTGTGCGGCGTCGCCAATGGTGGCCAGCCAGCTGGCGCGCTATCCGTTATTGCTCGATGAGCTGCTCGATCCGGCCACGCTCTACCAGCCGACCGCCACCGATGCCTACCGTGATGAGCTGCGCCAGTATCTGCTGCGCATCCCGGAAGAGGATGAGGAGCAGCAGCTGGAAGCGCTTCGTCAGTTTAAGCAGGCCCAGCATCTGCGCATTGCGGCGGCAGATATTGCCGGCACGCTGCCGGTGATGAAGGTCAGCGATCATCTGACCTGGCTGGCAGAAGCGATGATCGAGCAGGTGGTCCAGCAGGCCTGGCAGATGATGGTGCAGCGTTATGGTCGTCCTTCGCACCTGACTCAGCTTCAGGAACGCGGGTTTGCCGTGGTGGGTTACGGCAAGCTGGGTGGCTGGGAGCTGGGCTACAGCTCGGATCTGGACCTGGTGTTCCTGCATGATTGCCCGGCCGATGCGGTGACCGACGGCGAGCGCAGTATTGACGGCAGGCAGTTCTATCTGCGTCTGGCCCAGCGTGTTATGCACCTGTTCAGCACCCGCACTTCGTCCGGCATTCTGTATGAAGTGGATGCGCGGCTGCGTCCATCCGGAGCCGCAGGCATGCTGGTCAGTACTTTCGACGCCTTTGATGAATACCAGCGTAATGAAGCCTGGACCTGGGAGCATCAGGCGCTGGTCCGCGCCCGCATCGTATTTGGCGAGGCGGCGCTGAGCCAGCGTTTTGATGATATCCGCCGTGGCATCCTGTGCCTGCCGCGTGAGGCCGATAAGCTGAAGATCGACGTGCGCGAGATGCGCGAGAAAATGCGCGCGCACCTTGGCAATAAGCATAAAGGGCGCTGGGATCTGAAAGCCGATCGGGGCGGCATCACCGATATTGAATTCATTACGCAATACCTGGTCTTACGCTATGCCGCCAGTGAACCGAAGCTGACCCGTTGGTCCGATAACGTGCGCATTCTGGAACTGATGGCCAATAATGACCGGATGAGCAGCGAAGAAGCGAAGGCGCTGACCCAGGCTTACGTCACGCTACGTGACGCGCTGCACCACCTCGCGTTGCAGGAGTTGCCGGGGCATGTTTCGCCGGATGCTTTCAGCGCGGAGAAGAGCGTGGTTAACAACAGCTGGCTGCACTGGTTCGGCAGTTAATCTGCTGCTTGCCCGGGTTTGCAAGCGATAGCGTGTAAGATTACGGGTGAATGTGCGGGATTGTCAGCTTGTGCTATCATCCCGCGCACTATTTTTGACTTCAGCCTGGAGTGTCTGGAATGAAAATTACGCTGCCCGATTTTAACCGTGCAGGTGTTCTGGTTGTTGGCGACGTGATGCTGGATCGCTACTGGTACGGCCCAACCAGCCGCATCTCCCCTGAAGCCCCGGTTCCGGTAGTAAAAGTGGATAACGTTGAGGAGCGTCCTGGCGGCGCGGCTAACGTGGCGATGAACATCGCCTCACTGGGCGCCGGCTCACGTTTGGTGGGATTGACCGGTATTGATGATGCCGCCCGCGCGCTGGACGCCAGCCTGAGTGGCGTTAACGTGCAGTGTGACTTCGTTGCGGTTGCCACCCATCCCACCATTACTAAGTTGCGCGTTCTGTCGCGTAACCAGCAGCTGATCCGCCTTGATTTCGAAGAAGGTTTTGAAGGCGTCGATCCTGAGCCGCTGCATGAGCGTGTTCGTCAGGGCCTGCCTAAAGCGGGCGCGCTGGTGCTGTCTGACTACGCCAAAGGGGCGTTGGCCAGCGTAGAAACCATTATTAAGATCGCCCGCGAGGCCAATGTGCCGGTACTGGTCGATCCGAAAGGCACTGACTTTGAGCGTTACCGCGGCGCCACCATTCTGACGCCAAATCTCTCTGAGTTTGAAGCCGTGGTCGGCAAATGTGCGGACGAAGCCGAGATTGTTGAGCGCGGTATGGCGCTGATGGCGCAGTTCGATCTGTCAGCCTTGCTGGTGACGCGTTCAGAGAACGGCATGACGCTGCTGCAACCGGGCAAAAAGCCGTTCCATCTGCCGACTCAGGCACAGGAAGTGTATGACGTGACCGGTGCCGGTGATACGGTGATTGGCGTGCTGGCGGCGGCGCTGGCGGCGGGCAATACGCTGGAAGAGAGCTGCTTCCTCGCCAACGCGGCGGCGGGTGTGGTGGTCGGTAAGCTGGGGACCTCTACCGTGTCGCCGGTTGAACTGGAAAACGCCATCCGTGCACGTCCGGAGTCGGGTTTTGGCGTAATGGATGAAGCGCAGCTGAGAGAAGCGGTCGCGCTGGCTCGTCGTCGCGGTGAGAAAGTGGTGATGACCAACGGCTGCTTCGACATTCTGCACGCTGGCCACGTTTCCTATCTGGCCAACGCCCGTAAGCTGGGCGATCGCCTGATTGTTGCGGTTAACAGCGATGCCTCGACCAAACGGCTGAAAGGCGAAACCCGTCCGATCAATCCGTTGATCAACCGGATGATTGTGCTGGGCGCGCTGGAAGCGGTCGACTGGGTGGTGCCGTTTGAAGAAGACACGCCGCAGCGGGTGATTGCTGATGTGCTGCCAGACCTGTTGGTGAAAGGCGGAGACTACAAGCCGGAAGAGATTGCGGGCAGTGTTGAAGTTTGGGCTAACGGTGGCGAAGTGCGGGTGCTGAATTTTGAAGATGGCATCTCCACCAGCAAAATCATCGAAGCGATTAAAGCGAAAGACTGACCGCGGTCAGAAAGAAAAAGGGGCGATCTGAGATCGCCCCTTTTTTTGGCCTGAAACCAGAGAATTACTGCATATCTTCGGTTTTAATCACGTCTTTTGGCGCTGCGTCGGTACCGCGGCTTTCCAGCTCGGCCAGACGTTGCTCCAGCGCAGCCAGCTTTTCACGGGTGCGTAATAACACCTGAGTTTGCACATCAAACTCTTCGCGATTGACCAAATCTAAACGGGTCAGCTGCGATTGCAGCGTCTGACGGATTTTTTTCTCAACATCGTCGCCGAACTCACGGATGCCTTTTGGCATGGATTCGTGAACCTGACGGGCGAGTTGTTCAATTTTTTTGGGGTCAATCATAGCGGCTTCCTGGTAGCGGCAAAGTTTCTTTAAGTGTAATGCGATAATCCGAAAGGATAAACCAGAAATAAGCAAAGCAGAAAAATGCCAAACTAAAGGCACATTTTGTTCGTTGCCCTGGCTTTTTATCGGCGTTATAGTAAGCAGGCTTATTCTCAGGGCGGGGTGTAATTCCCCACCGGCGGTAAATCGGCGTCATGCCGAAAGCCCGCGAGCGCTTCAGACCTCCCGGTTTGAAGGTCAGCAGACCCGGTGTAACTCCGGGGCCGACGGTTAAAGTCCGGATGGGAGAGAGTAACGTATCAGGCCGGGCTTTGCCCGCCGCGCCGTTATTTTTTGTCACTGCATGACACTCCTAAGCACGCCCTGATTCTGGTAACCCATACATTTTATAAGGTTTTATTACCATGAATCAGACGCTACTTTCTGAATTTGGCACGCCTGAAGAGCGTGTAGAACGTGCTATCGCTGCCTTGCGCGACGGGCGCGGTGTGATGGTCCTGGACGATGAAGATCGTGAAAACGAAGGTGACATGATCTTTGCCGCCGAAACCATGACCGTTGAGCAGATGGCGCTGACCATTCGCCACGGCAGCGGCATTGTCTGCCTTTGTCTGACGGAAGAGCGTCGTCGTCAGCTTGAGCTACCAATGATGGTCGAAACCAATACCAGTGCTTATGGCACCGGCTTCACCGTCACCATTGAAGCGGCAGAAGGCGTGACCACCGGCGTTTCGGCGAAAGATCGCGTGACCACCATCCGTGCGGCTATCGCCGACGATGCCAAACCTTCTGACCTGAATCGTCCTGGCCATGTGTTCCCACTTCGCGCCAGCGAAGGCGGCGTGCTGACGCGCGGTGGTCATACTGAAGCAACTATCGATCTGGTGACGCTGGCCGGCTTCAAACCGGCGGGTGTGCTGTGTGAACTGACCAACGATGATGGCACTATGGCGCATGCGCCAGAAGCTATCGTGTTTGCTAAGCAGCAGAATATGCCGGTTGTGACCATCGAAGATTTGGTGGCTTATCGCCGTAGCAACGAGTCTCGTCAGGCCAGCTAATTGCCCGACGATGAAAAAAACCGGGTGCCTGTCACCCGGTTTTTTTATGCACGAACTTAAGCCGCTGCTTTAACTAAGCCACTGCTTTAACTTAAGCCGCTGCTTTAACTTAAGCCACTGCTTTGCAGCATGGTCAGGCTCAGGCCCATCACCGCCATCCCGCACAGCACGCCATAGCTGGGATTACTTTTCGGATCGATCTCTTTCGCCAGCGGCATCAACTCATCGACCGACAGCGCCACCATAATCCCGGCCACGGTCGCCATCACCGCGCCCATCATCACTGGTGACACAAGTGGACCGAGCACCAGGAAGGCCAGCACGCCACCCAGGATTTCGGCCATGCCTGACACGCCTGCCCAGAAGATCGCTTTCCTTTTTGAACCCGTTGCGGCATACATCGGCCCGGCGACGGCAAGTCCTTCAGGAATATTGTGGATGGCAACGGCCAGCGCGATGCCTAAGCCCATTTCGAGGTCACTGCTGGCGGTGACATAGGTTGCCACACCTTCTGGAAAATTATGCAGGCTGATGCCGAGCGTCAGTAAGATTGCCGTGCGCCGAAGGTTGCGGGGAGGTTGGCCGCCGCTAAGTAGATCCTGTGGATGCTGGTGGGGCAACTTCCGATCGAGGGCGAAGTAACCCAGAAGCCCAACCACAAACATGCCGTAACCCAAAACAGGAGACATGCCTTCAGCGTGCAGCGCCGCTGGCAGCATCTCCATCAGCGAAATTAGCAGCATAATGCCGGCAGCAAAACCCAGCGCAAACGCCAGCACCCGGTTCGACGGTTTCTGGCCGACAACACCCAGAAACGCGCCAATAAAGGTCGCGCCACCGGCAAGTAAAGTCAGTATTAATGGCACGGACAAGGTGACCTCCTGAAGACAAGAATAAAGTATAGCCTTTGCTATACCTTATCAAAAAATAATCAGTTGTAACGTCAGGATTTGTATTTTTCGCTGTTCAAATTTCTTGAATATCTTCATCACTGTTATCCGGGTTCATCCCCTGTCGAAAGGGCGTAATGTAGCGATCATTAAGCCGACATCTTCAGGGGAACCACTATGAGTCAGTCACGTATGCCCGCACTTTTTCTTGGCCATGGCAGCCCAATGAACGTGCTGGAAGAAAATGTTTATACCGAAGCCTGGCGTGAGCTGGGCCAAACCTTACCGCGTCCTAAAGCTATCGTGGCGGTCTCCGCGCACTGGTACACCCGGGGCACGGCGGTTACAGCGATGGAAAAGCCAAGAACCATTCACGATTTTGGCGGATTCCCTCAGGCGCTGTTTGACACCACTTATCCGGCTCCGGGTTCACCGGACCTGGCCCGCCAGGTGGTTGACGCGCTGGCACCTTACGATGTCCGTCTGGATCAGGAGTGGGGTTTTGACCACGGTTCATGGGGCGTGCTGATTAAAATGTACCCGGAAGCCGATATTCCAGTGGTTCAGCTGAGCGTCGACGGTACGCAACCGCCGGCTTATCACTTTGAACTGGGCCGTAAGCTCGCGGCACTGCGCGAGCAGGGCGTGATGATTGTCGCCAGCGGCAACGTGGTGCATAACCTGCGCATGGTGCGTTGGGAAGGCAATGCTGAACCTTACCCGTGGGCCTCATCCTTTAACGACTACGTGCGTGAAAACTTGAGCTGGGAAGGGGAAGCAGAGCAGCATCCGCTGGTGAACTTCAGTCAGCACAGCGGCGCTGCGTTATCCAACCCGACGCCTGAGCACTACCTGCCACTGCTTTACGTGCTGGGTGCCCGTTTGCCGGGTGAAGCCGTCTCTATCCCGGTGGATGGTTTAGTGATGTCTTCGCTCAGTATGCTTTCGGTAAAGGTGGGCTAAATGCACACCATCAGTTGGTGTTGACAGAATGAGGTGTGAAAACCGGCGTTGCTTTGGCCTTCACCTCTTTTTCGGCATTGTTAAAGATCCACGCTGGACTGTTCAGGGTTAATGCTGCCAGTTTTGGGGTTAATACCAGCGGCACAGAGTAGCTTGCCTTGCCTGCGCTAATCGGGATAGTTAACGGCACGGTCTTACCGGGCGTGACAGCGGTTCCTTTAAGGGCGACGGCAAAACCAAATTGGTCTTTGTCAGTGCCGTAATGATCGCTTTTGTTTGTCATGGCATTTCCTGACAGCGAAAAGTCACCGGTTACAGTGGAAATTAAATTAGCCAGCCCGGAGGTATCCGACGAGCAGGCAATATTCACCACCGGTTGCGCACTGAGGCTTGATGAGGCTGACAGGGCTTGGGCTGTGGGCACTGCAAGACTGAATGTGCTGTTAGAAACCGTATGGGAACAGCTTACCGTGCCGGCCTGATTCCACTCTGAGAGGCTGAATTTATAATTCATTGCGTTAGCCGCTTTGTTTAATCCACCTTTGCCATCCAATTGAAACAGACGGATAGCGCCTGATACCTTACTGGTGTCGATATCCCCGGTCTTTTTCAGATAGGCCTGAAATCGAAATGTTTTTGTAGCGGCCGCTCCGTTGATTGTCCAGCCGGTATCAATTTTGGTGTTGATGTTGCCATTTCCTGAGCTTTCATCAAAGGTACCGAGATCTTTACCATCATATACCAGTCCCATTTCTACGCCGCTTGGCGGCGTCTCGCTCTTAATATAGGGAAATGGATAAAAATAGACGTTTTCCTGGATACTTCCTTTGCAGGTAATATCACGCACATATTCTTTTGATTCCCAGACCCGGCTGCCATTCTGCGTGCCAGAGAGCAGTACCAGTTTACCGATTGATACAACTTCATCGACCGTATTACCAATATAACAGTCAAGGGCGGCAGCATTAAATGACAGTGTCAGGGTGAACAGGCCAAAGGTGATTTTTCTTTTCAATGATTTTTTCATTTATCGTAGTTCCTTTACATCAGTTAATTAATGGAGCCTCGGCTGTTTTATTCCGTCTTCGGTAGCGTCAATTTTAACAGGCCGGCGATTACCGGCCTGTTAACTATAAACACAGTTTCGGAGTCGCTTAATTAATTACTAAGGTTAACTGCGGCGAATACAAGCCCACATCAACCGACATGTTTTCCACTAAGACATCATTTTGCAGAACGGAGATAGTTCCTGTACCCGCTTTCGTCCCGCCGGTCAGTGTCGCCGTGTAAACCCCATTCTTTTCAGTGACTGCGCTTATTTTCGTTCCTTCTAAATTAGCGACCTTGAAGGCAACTTTCCCTCCAGTGACGACATTCTGAAATTTATCTTTCGCAGTTAACGTTATGGCAAGCGTAGATTTCCCATCAGCTGGCAATATGTTGTTGCTAAGTTGCAAGACTGAGTTGCTGGCATTAATTGGGGCGGCAACAAAGATAACCTTTGTGGACTTGCCGGTTGTGTCAGTGCTGATGATGGCAGTGAGAGTTATGCTACCTGCAAGGGTGCTGGCAATTTCCGCTGTGGAGACTCCTTCAGCATCTGTTTTAAGGGTTCTTGCGCCCCATATAACTGTTCCTGCCGCCTGGAAGGTGACCGCCACATCTTTTACGGGATTCCCCTTGGCATCTTTCACCACGGCAGTGAGCGTGGAGAAGGTATTACCATCCGCCGTCACGCCGGTCGCTGGCGAGGCCGTCAGGCTGTCGACGACGGCTGTTTTAGTATTGGCGATAAAGGTAACGCTCACCGTTTTTTCAATGCCCTTAGTGCTGGCCATGACGTCCATTGTCATTGCTTGAGAACTGCTCACTGTCGTGACAGCCATACCTGCACTGTCGGTCTGTACCTGTCCTTTGCTAAGCGTACCTGGTGCGGAGAAGGTAACTGATGTATCCGACACAGGGTTATTGTAGGCGTCGGTGATCAGAGCCTTGATGGTTGAGACGGCGACGCCGTCCGCAATAATGCCTTCTGCCGGCGTTGCCGTCAGGCTGGCTATCGTGGCGGTAGACGCATCTGCCTTAAAGACAACGGTGATGCTCTTGCTGTCTTTAACCATATCCGTCCTGGCCGTAACCGTATTGCTGCCTGCCACGGTACTGGTGAGCGTCATCTTCGCGTAACCGTTGTTGTCGGTGCGGGCAGTAAGCTGATTTGGCGTCGCTTTGCCACTGAGGGTAAAAATCACCTCTACGTCACTGACAGGGTTCTCATTTGCATCCTGTACTACAGCGGTGAGGATCGACTGATCTTTAGCATTAGCCAGTGGAATATTTGCTGACATCATAATGTCAGTCACTTTTGCCGTGTTTTCGTTGGCGATAAAGTTGACTGCAGCGTTCTTACCCTCAGGATCATACTTGGTCACGGCTCTCGTCTCATGAATCCCCGCTATTTTACTGGCAATGGTTACCACCACCTTGCCTTCACTGTCGGAAACAGCTGAAGACTGGCTCAGGGTGCCGTTAGCTGGCGCTTTAAAGGTTACTGCGGCCCCTGCCACCAGATTGCCATTGGCATCTTTCACAATTCCCGTCAGGGTGGCAAATGACTTACCGTCAGCGATTACCTGGCTTTGAGACGCGGTAAAACTGTTGATGGCGGCGGTAGCAATATCGCCAATAAAGTTGACGGAGGCCTGCTTCCCGGTTTTGTCATAAGCTGTCTGCGCCAGCACCGTGCTGCTGCCTGCGGTAAAGCTGATGGCGCTCACTGATGCTTTACCATCATTGCCTGTTGTCGCCGATGAGTTAATGAGGTTGGCGTTGCCCTTGATGGTGAACGTCACCCGGGCGTTATTGACCCGATTTCCGTTGGCATCCGACACCGTTGCCGTCAGCACAGATTTATCCGTGCCGTTAGCGGTAATTCCACTCTCCGGCGCAGCGCTAAGACTGTCGACTTTGGCCGTGGCCTGGTCAGCAATAAAGCTGACGGAAGCCTGCTTACCGGTTTTATCGTAATCAGTGGTTGCAGTAACGGTACTGCTGTCCGCAATAAGGCTGGTCAGTTTCATTTCTGCATACCCCTCGCTGTCCGTCGTCGCGGACGTGCCGGCCAGGTTGGCGTTTCCGCTTACGCTGAAGCTGACGGGTTTGTTGCTCACAGCATTGTTATAGGCATCGACCACCCTGGCTCTAAGCACCGAACTGTCGGCACCATTGGCGATGACGTCGGATTTGCGCGAGGCGTCCAGGAAGTCAACATGCGCAGTCGCGGCATCGGCCACAAAGCTGACGCTAACCTGTTTGCCGATGCTGTCGCCCTCGAGGGTCGCCGTGACGGTGCTGCTACTGGCGCTGCGGCTGGTAAGGTTCGCCGTCGCCACGCCGTTCACATTGCTCCTCGTGGTCTTAGCCAGCACACCCTCACCGGATGTCACGGTAAATGTCACATCAAATCCACTGACCGGATTACCGTTGGCATCTCTTAACCTGGCGCTAATTACCGAGCGGTCAGCGCCATTTGCCGTCACGTCTGAAGATCGTGAAGCGGTAAGCGTGTCGATCTTCACCGTAGTGCTATCGGCTATAAAGCTGACGGCGGCCTCTTTGAAGTTCGTGTCCGTTTCGGTATGCGCTCTGACCGTGGTGATTGCAGCGGTACGGCTCATGAGTTCGACAGTCGCTAAACCATTGACGGTAGTGGCTGAATTCTGACTCAACGTCCCATTGCCAACGTTGATTTTAAAGGACACGGTGACGCCGCTGACGAGGTTACCGTTAGCATCCTTCACCGTGGCAGTCAGCACGGAGTGGTCAGTGCCGTTCGCCTTCACGTCTGAAGGCCGTGACGGGATCAGGCTGTCGATGGTTGCCGTAGCCGGGTCGGCTTTAAAAAGGACGCTGGTTTGTTTACCGGTCGAGTCCGCGCCGACGGTCGCGGTGACCGTGATGCTTTCCGCCGACAGGCTGGTTAGCTGCACGCTGGCGACGCCATCTACAGTAGTAACGCTGTCCTCAGCTAATTTGCCGCCCGTTACCGTGAAGGTGACTTTTGCGCCATTGACCCGATTTCCGTTGGCATCTTTTACCGTGGCGGTGATCACAGAGCTATCGCTGCCGTCAGCCTTGACGTTATCCGTCCGTGAAGGGATCAGGCTGTCGATTTTTGCCGTGTCTGCGTCGGCAATAAAGCTGACGGCAGTCTGTTTACCGGTGGTGTCGAAAGCCGTAACGGCGGTGATGGTCGTGCTGCCAGCAGTAGCGCTTTTCAGCGTCACCTTGGCTGCCCCTTTGCCGTTGGTTTTGACTGTGGACGGGCTCAGATCGGCATTACCTGTCACATGGAAGGTTACCTCCTCGTTTGCCACGACATTGCCATTGGCATCTTTCACCGTGACATCAATGGTGGAAGTCGCTTTGCCATCGGCCTTGATCCCTGATGCCGGCGTCGCGGTGAGCGTGGCAATACTGGCTGTTTGAGCATCTGCGACAAAGGTTACGGTGACCTGTTGACCGTTCGGGTCAGTCTCCGTAATGGCAAGTAAAGTCTCGGTCACTGCGTTGGTACTAGTAAACTCCTCGCTAACTTTACCGTCGCTGTCGGTGGTCATTAGCATATACGCATCGCCTATAATTACCGGCACTTGACTCACCGGGTTGTTGTAGGCATCCGTAACTACCGCCGTCAAGGTGATCGCTGAATAGCCATTTGCCACTGCTGTTGGAGGGAAGGCGGTGAAGCTAACTACTTTCGCCGTAGTGCGATCGGCGATAAAGCCGACCGTTGTATTTTTACCGGTTTTATCAGCGTCCGTGGTTGCGGTGACGGTGCTGAGTTCCGCAGTGCGGTTTGTCAGATTCACCGTGGCATAGCCTTCATCGTTGGTTTTGGCTGCCTTGACACTTAAATTGCCATTACCATCAACGTTAAAGAACACGTCAGCCTGCTTCACGTGGTTTCCATTAGCATCAGTTACGATGGCGTTAAGTTCCGAGCTATCAGACATGTTAGCTAAAACATTCGAGACACGTGAAGCGGTGAAGTGTTCTATTTTCGCTGTGGAAAGGTCAGCGATAAAGCTTATGGAGAGCGTCTCGTTTACTTGAGTGTCGAACGACGTTACTGCCGTAACAGTGTTCATTTCAGCACGGGTACTTACCATATCAACGCTGGCAATTCCATTTACTGTGATACCCGTTGCCTGTAGATCCCCTTTACCTTTTAGCACGCTGAAGTTCACATGCACCCCACTGGCCAAGTTACCGTTCGCATCTTTTATGGTCGCAACAAGGGTTGTACTATCTGTGCCGTTAGCTATTATCCCTTCTGTTCGTGTGGCGCTTAAGCTGGCTACTTTCGCCGTGGCAAGGTCGGCCATAAAGCTGACAGAAGTTTGTTTGCCCATTTTATCAAAGTCGGTGACAGCGGTGACCGTACTGATGTCAGCTTTTGTGCTGGTGAGCTGCGCGGTTGCGATGCCATTCTGGCTGATTGCCGAAGTCGGACTCAACTTGCCATCGCCATCTGAGACCTTAAATGTGACGGTCGCGCCATTGACCAGGTTTCCCTGAGCATCTTTCACCGTGGCGGTAACCATGGCGCTGTCCTGACCATTAGCCTTCACATTCTCCGTACGCGACGCGTTCAGGTCGGCAATTGTCGCGGTGTCTGAGTCACCAATAAAGCTGACGGCAGCCTGTTTTCCGGTGCTATCGACGTTGGTTGTTGCCGTAACGGTGATGGTTTCAGCGCTAAGGCTGGTCAGAACGGTCGTGGCTACACCGTTGACGGTGGTGGCAGAGGTCTGACTGAGTTTCCCCTTGCCTGCTGATGAAGTGAAGAACACCTTCGCACCGTCCACCAGGTTGCCGTTAGCATCTTTCACCGTGGCGGTAAGTATTGAACTGTCGGTGCCATTGGCTTTCACATTAGAATCTCGTGAAGCGCTCAGGCTGTCGATTTTGGCTGTGCCCACATCGGCCCTGAAGGTGACTGAGGTCTGCTTACCGGAGGCATCAGCGTCTGTGGTGGCCGTAACGGTTACGATCCCGGCCTCAGTGCTGGTTAGTTGCACGGTCGCGATACCGTTGGACGTCGTGGCTGGAGATGGCGTCGCCGATCCCTTGCCGGACACGTTGAAGAACACTTTAGCATTATTGACCAGGTTGCCGTTGGCATCCTTGACCGTCACGGTGAGAACCGACATATCGTTGCCGTTGGACAGCACATCATTATCGCGTGAAGGGATCAGGCTCTCGACTTTCGCTGTGGCTACGTCGGCGATAAAGCCAACAACAGTCTGCTTACCGATGTTGTCACCGTCGACCACTGCCGTCACCGTGCTGCTTCCTGCCGCTTTGCTGGTAAGGGAGACTGTCGCGGTGCCGTCACTGTCGGTTTCAGCGGTCGACTCACCCAGGATGGCATGGCCATGCACGCGGAAAGTGACCGTAACGCCCGCTACGGCATTGCCAAAGTTATCTTTTACCTTCGCGGTCAGCAGTGAACTGTCAGATCCGTTGGCTTTCACCTCTGTATCACGCGATGCGCTCAGGCTGGCAATTCTCGCTGTCGTGGCATCAGCAATAAAGCTGACGGTGGCCTGCTTTCCTGTGGTATCAAAATCGGTTTTCGCCGTAACGGTGAGGGTATCCGCCTGCGTGCTGGTCAACTGGACGGTGGCGATACCCTCTCTGCTGGTGATAGCGGATGACTGGCTTAATTTGCCTTTTCCATCGGCAGGCACGCTAAAGCTCACTTTTGCCCCGCTGACGAGGTTACCCCTGGCGTCTTTCACCTGCGCGCTGAGGATCGAAGTGGCAATGCCGTTGGCTTTCACCTCAGAGGCAGGTGAGGCAATAAGGCTCTCAACGCTGGCCGTGGCAACGTCCGCAACAAACTCAACGGAAACCTGTTTACCCGTCGCGTCAAAAGGCGTTGTGGCGCTGACGGTAATGCTGTTGGCTGTGGCGCTGGCCAGGCTAATCGTAACGGTGCCGTCATTGCCCGATATGGCCTCAGTCGCGCTGAGTCGACCATTGCCGCTTATTATCGCAAAGTTAACCAGAATCCCACTGACGGCGTTGCCCTGAGCATCCTGCACCACGGCGTTGAGCTGGGCGGCTTCAGTGCCATCCGCCTTCACGCCAGCTTCTGGCGAAGCGGTGAACTGGTCTATCTGCGCGGTACTGATATCACTGATAAAGGTGACGGTGACCTGCTTACCGGTTTTATCTTCTCCGGTGATTGCGGTTACCGTACTGCTGCCAGCTCGGATACTGGTCAGATTAACCCTGACGGCTCCGTCGGCATCAGAGATAACCGTGGTCTGGCCCAGTTTGGCCGCACCCGTGGCGTTGAAAATCACCGGCGCGCCACTGACGCGGTTGCCGTTGGTGTCTTTCACTACTGCCGTCAGGACTGTGGCATCAGCGCCATTCGCCGTCACCTCGGTGGCTGGCGTCGCGAACAGATCATCAATTTTCGCGGTACGCAAATCTGCGACAAATGTCAGCTCGGCACTTTTGGTCATGCCGGTGGCTGATGCGGTCAGGGTGACGGTGCCAGCCAGTTTGCTGGTCAACTCCACGGTGGCAGAACCGTTGCTGTCAGTCACGGTGGCGGTGGTAGAAAGCGTCGCATTCCCAGCGACAGAGAAGGTGACCGGCACATTACGGATCGGGTTGCCGTAGTAATCGGCGACCAGCACCCTGGCTTTATTGGCGACGCTGCCATTGGCGACGGCATTGTTGACGTCCATGGTCAGCTCGGCCATTTCAGCGGTAGTGCTATCGGCGATAAAGTTCAGCGTTTTGCTGTCGCGGTTACCGTTATCCAGATGCGAGAAAATAGTGACCTTACCGGCGCGGGTTGAGGCCAGCGGCACCATCGCGCTACCCGAGGTATCGGTAATATGCAGCGCTTCACAGTTGTTAGCGCCCTTCAGAATACAGCTGTCATCAATGCCTGAGACCACAAAGCGCACGTTATGATCGCTTAACAGTTCACCGGATTTTCCGGTGACTTTGGCATGCAGCTGTGCAGCATCCACGCCGTTGGCCACCACATTATCGGCCGGTTTAACCTCCAGCGTGATGATGGTGCTGGAAGGGATAAGGTTAATCACCACGGTACTTTCTGGCGAGACATTGCCGTGGTTATCGGTGGCGATGGCCGAAACGGTATAGCTGTTAACCCCTTCGTGCAGATACTTCGGTAATTTGACCGCCACAGACGTCGCCGAATCCTGAGACAGCGAGCCACCCGCCGCAATCAGTTCTGCTGCGCGCCAGTCAATTTTCTTCAACCCGTATTTCGCGCGAACACTGGCGGTGATCACCGTGGTGGACGCTGCTTCAGCGCTAACCGAGGCGGGTAAGGAGAGTGAAATCAGATTCTGTTTTCGATACTGCATGACGATGTTGTAGTTACGATCGACAAAATCGTAACGTGCGCCAGGCAGGCTGCGCATCACCTTGACCGTTTCACGATCGGTCTGTTCTTGCCACGACAGGCCCAGGCGGTAATTAATGTCCAGACCGACAAAGCTGTCGGATCCGCTACCGGATTTGTGGCCCGCTTTGAAGGTCAGCAACGGGATCGGCGTGTAATTCACCGTGGTGGTGACGGCGGAAGGGGAATCCCGCAGGTCACTGGGACTGGCAGAATTATCAAGAATGATGCCTTTGCCAAAGTACTTTTCATACTTCACCGACGCGCCAAATTGCGGGTAGAACGGCAGCCAGGCATCGGCGGCCAGATCAAAACCGTTGGCAGGACGTTCGTCGTAATCTTCCATCGCATCCAGTGGTGACTGGTGCCAGTCGGTCAGGCGCTGATATTTATTGGCGCTCAGTTTCAGGTAGTGGGTCCAGGCTTCGGCCCCGACGCTGAATCGCGCATTGTTGCCGGTGATATCGCGGTCATAGAAGCTGTTGACCCCGAGCATAAAGTGGTCGGAAAGGTAATGACGCAGCCCCAGCCCGAGATTGAGCGTGGTGCGTTCTTTATTGACGCGAACGCCCTGTTGGTTGAACAGCAGCGTGCTCGGAGTATCCCACCACGGGATCAGTAAATCGGCGCTGGCTTCACCCGCGGAATTGAACTGGATGCGGGTATTGCCGCTTTGGCCCATCCAGTCACGCAGCGCACTGCTGGCCATATCATTCGCAATGCCGGTAATGACGCCCATACCCGCCTGAGAACGGCTGTCTGCGCCCATGATTTGCCAGAACTGTTTAACGCCTTCGAGCGGGCGCAGATCGTTTTCATCCGCTTCACGGGAACGTTGCATATCCTCATTTAACAGCAGCGATTTTTCTTCTGATAAGCTGCTCTGGCTTCCTTCCAGCGAAGGGAGCTGTGAAATAAGGTCATTGCTGCCTTCTTTATTTAACTCTGCCGCAGTATTGAAAGGGCCAGAGGAAGAAGAGGCGTCGTAGGCCGGTGAGGCAGGGAATAAAGGGGCCGAAAGGTTCAGTGCCGACGGCGAAGGATCGCTACTTTCCTGCGCTGTAGTTGCAGGCGCGGGCTCAAGGGTAAGGCGGTCTGGCAGGGTACTTATCCCCGCGTTGAGCTCCGCCATCGTCTCGCTTAATGCCAGCATGTCTGAATTAGCCCGGACGGCTGAAGAATAAAGCGGTATAGCAATCGAGACAAACAGATGGTTCAGAATAACAAGAACAGAGGCTATTTTTTTGAATTTGAAGTCCATATCTTCCCGTCCGGAAAAAAAGTTCCATAACCCCGGAGAGGAGGTTATGGAAAGTAGAGAAAAAAATGTAGGAAAAGATTTTTTGATTGTTAATGTGACAGGCTGTCAGCGGCAAAAAGCGGTTTATTTAGATCTGGCTGATGGATTTCATTTTTTTTTGAATTTCCAGGAAAGCCTGGCTTTTTACACGCTCGCAGACCATGTTCAGTTTGTCATTCAGAGTCAGCGTCATCAGCTCTTTCGGATCCTGTTCCATCAGGCCTTCATGACTTTTAAAATACGCGTGGGAGTTATTGATTTTATCGAATTGCAGACGGTACTGATTAAAGGCTTCGTAATTCAGGCCTTTCAACATATCAAAGTTATCAACACACTTCTTACCGTCAGTCTTTTGTTGCACCAGGCTGTCGCCAGTTTTTTTGACCGTTCCTTTTTTTCCTTGCGGCGAACTGCAGGCGCAAAGCGTCAGTGAAAGAAGCGCAAGTGAGACGAATTGATGAATCTTCATTGTACATATCCTTATGGCTATCCAGGCCGAGTGTAAAAATGAAAAGCACACAGGTGCTCTCATCTAATAACAAGGCGGCAACTTTAATAAAGTTATTAAGATTCCTCCGCAGGACTGGATTTTTCTTAACAACTTTTGCATGAGGATAAAGATGGGAGAGATCTTAATGAAATCGTTTTTGACGATTAGTTGAACAGATCTTGTTTTGTTAAAACGATCATGGAATTAATAAAGATCTTAATCTTTAGCGTTATCCATTACGGGTGCCACTACTGGATATATAGGGCGTTTATTGGCACCTTTAGATCTTGATATCCTTGTGTTTTATCCTGATGTCATTCTGGACGATTGTTTATTTCGGCGTGTGCGTCTTCATATTATTGATGATTGTTAGCATAACCGCTTAGGAATTTTTGAGGTGAATAAGAGGAATTATCAGACTGCCTGCAGCGCAAATTTTAAAAAACTAAGGAGAAAATTGCCGTGAAAGACGGAAAAGGAAAGGAAGGGGCAGAACCGGGGCCGAGAACAGGGTGGAAAGACATGAACAGCATCAGCGAAGCACTCCGCGTTAACGGAGTGCTCAACTGAAAGACATAACAGCGTTATTCAATAAAGGTGTGCGGATAGAACCGCGACAGATCCTGTGTAATCAACGCCCGGTCTTCGCGGATGCCAATACCAGCCGGTTGATCGTCGATCAGCCAGCTGCCAATTAAGGTGTAGCTGTCGCCAAATTTTGGCAGCGGGTGGAACTGCTGCACAATCATGCCTTCTTCGCCATAAGGTCCATCGGCACTGGCAATTTCCTTGCCGTTTTCCATGATGCTGATGTTCGAACCTTCGCGCGAAAACAACGGCTTAACCACATATTTATCCATATGCGGCACCTCATCTTCGGCAAAATACGCCGGCAACAAATTCGGATGATTGGGGAACATTTGCCATAGCAGCGGCAGCAACGCTTTGTTGGAGATAATGCTTTTCCATGCCGGTTCCAGCCAGCGAACGCCAGCATCTTCCAACTTGGTAGAGAACACCTCACGCAGCATAAACTCCCACGGATACAGCTTGAAGAGGTTGCCGATTACCTGGTCATGCACATCGGTGAACTGGCCTCTTTCGCCCAGGCCAATTTCATCCATAAACAGAAATTCGCTCGGTAAGCCGGCTTCGGTGGCGCAGTCCTGCAGATACTGAACCGTGCCACGATCTTCGTCGGTGTCGCGACAGCAGGCAAAATGCAGCCAGCTGAAGCCATGCTGCTGATGGAGGTTGGCAAAGCGCTCAATCAGCTTCTCTTGCAGGCTATTGAACTGATCGCTGCCGGTGGGCAGGTTACCCGCCGCCTGCTGATCTTCCAGCCAGATCCACTGAAAGAACGCCGCTTCATACAGCGAGGTCGGCGTATCGGCGTTGTTCTCAAGCAGCTTAATGTCGGAATGGCCATCCCAGGCCAGATCCAGCCGCGAATAGAGCGACGGCTGGTTAGTTTTCCACGAGGCGCGCACGAAGTCCCAGGTGTGTTTTGGAATGCGGAATTTGGCGAGCAGCTCTTCGCTGTTCACCACTTTCTCCACCACCTGTAAACACATCTGATGCAGTTCGCTGGTTACGTCCTCCAGCTTCTCAATTTGCTGGAGCGTAAACTGGTAGTAAGCATCCTCACACCAGTAAGGCTCGCCGTGCATGGTATGAAAACGGAAACCGTATTCGGTGGCCTTTTCACGCCAGTCCGGGCGTTCAGCGATAGCAAGACGCTTCATGGCATTAGCCCCCTGAGGTGCGGCGGGAACCGGATGTCGCGCTGCTACGCTGCGCGGTGGCCTGCTTAGCTACGCTGTCACCAAAGCCGCCACGGGTGACCGTGCTGGTGGTGGCAGGTTTCGGCGCCATGGCGGTTTTCGGCACGTTCATGGTGCGACCTGGTGTGGCAGCGCCAAAGCTTTTACCGCTGGCATCAACAAACTTGCCGTTGGCCGGGCTGTTCGGTGCGCGTGAGGTGAACAGCGGCTGCTGTTGACCACCAAAACCGCCGCCCATCATACGGCCCATCATGTAGCCTGCCATCAGCGGCATCCAGAAGCTTCCGCTCTGCTGAGATTCGGCATTATTGGTTGTGCCTACACCCGCCTGAGCAGGGGTTTGCTGGCACTGACCCTCACCGAATTCCGCCACGCAGTCTTCACGAGTGGCATATTTCGGTGCGGTTTTTTCCGCTTCTTTTTTCGCGTTGTTGAACGCCGTGGTGCATTGCTCGCTTTTGCCCGGGTTGGCGCTGGAGCAGTCGTCGGCATTTTGATACAAGGAAACGCTTTCATCCGATTGTTCACAACCGGCAAGCATAAAGACCGCGGTGACCGCTAAGGCTACCGGGGTTAAGTGTCGTGCGCTCCAGCTTTTGCGAAAGGAGGCATGATTGATTTGTTTAGTCCGTTTCATCACGTTCTGTCCTGTGCCCAAAGGTAGTGCATAGAATAGGGTAACAGCGGTGAAAAATGAAGCGATGAGGGCAGTACGGAGGGGGATCTTTACTTAGCTATACGTTTGATTGTGAAGGGGCAGCAGGCGCTGCCCCTCAGGGGATCACTTACTGAATGGATTGCCGCTGGCACGAGCTGGCGCGGTACTTTGCGCAACCGGCGTAGCATGAACCTGAGCCGGTGCAGCATTGCCGTTATCAGCCGCGTTATTTTGCTCCGGGGTTTCAGGTGCCACCGCCTCAGGAGAGGTAGACACATCTTTGCCCAGACGCGCATTCAGCGACTGCAGATCCTGCTCGTTCAGCGTACCCAGTGCCGACTTGATGTTCAGCTCATTGATCATGTAGCTGTAGCGGGCATCGGAAAGCTGCTGTTTAGCACTGAACAGCGTGGAGGTCGCATCCAGCACATCAACGATGGTACGCGTACCCACCTGATAACCGGCTTCCATCGCATCGAGGGAGCTCTGGGCAGAGACCACGGCCTGACGGTACGCGTCGATGCTGCTGATGGACGCATTCACGTTGTTAAAGGAAGAACGCACGGTCTGAACGGCAGAACGGTGCGCGCTTTCTAGCTGCTCGCTGGCAGCAACGAATGAATACTGCGCCTGCTTAACCTGAGAGGTGACGGCGCCACCGCTGTACAGCGGCAGAGAGAAGCTCAGGCCAACCTGGTTAGAACCGGTGATGCTGTCATCGGTCGCAGACGTCTGGTTGGCGCGGCTGCCACCGTATTTGCTGTTAGACATACCGGTAGAGGCGGTCAGATCCAGCGTTGGCATATGGCCAGTTTCGGCTGAACGGATGGTTTCGCGTGCCAGATCCTGGGACAGACGCGCTGACAACAGGCTCAGGTTGCGGCTTTCGGCTTCTTTCAGCAGTGCGTTAACCGGCTGAGGTTTTTCCGTTTTAAAGCGGTCAATGTTCAGCGACGCCAGGCTTGGATAGTAGTTGCCGGTGACCTGACGCAGGATTTCAACGTTGTTATCCAGCGCGTTGCGTGCGGTCACTTCGTTAGCCAGCACGCTGTCATACTGGGCGCGGGCGTTCTGCACGTCAGTGATGGCAACCAGACCGACGTTGAAGCGTTGGGTGGTCTGATCTAACTGGCGATAAATAGACTGTTTCTGCGCTTCCGTGTAGGACAGCGTATCAATCGCATTCAGCACGTTAAAGTAGGCGGTAGCGGTGTTCAGGATCAGCGTCTGCTGTGCAGTCTGATAAGTCACATCCTGGATGCCGGCTTGTTTTTCCTGCAGGGTCAGCGCACGCCATTTTGACATGTCAAAAATGGTCTGAGTCAGCTGCAAGGTTCCGCTGGTGGTATTGGAATGCAGGCCACTGCTGTCGCGATAGCCGTTGTTATAGGTATAATCAGCACCCAGGCCTAACTGCGGCAGCAACGGGCTACGGGCTTCGTTGATTTTCTCAAAGGCCGCATCACGATCTGCTGCAGAACTGCGAAGATCGGGGTTAGACAAACGAGCCTGTTGGTAAATCTGCAACAGGTTTTCTGCCTGACTGGCGACACTGAAGCCGCCCAGGCTCAGGCCGATGAGTAACGGGAGCAGTTTCTTCATTTGCATTCCTTGTAGTGCAGCAAAATTGCTATGGTAGCGCTGACGTAAGCCAAAAAATAATCGCCGATTCTAGCAGAGTAAACGGAACAGTTAAGTTGGCTGAACGTGCCATGTTGCCCTAATTTACTCAAATAATTCATTAAGAACCACACTCTCAGCGGATTCGGGTTGCTTTTCTCGTTTTCGCACTCATCCGGAATGGAGCTGCCCCGATGGAAAACAGCAAAAAATACCCAGTGACTTTCACAAAAAACGATGTAGAAATTATTGCACGAGAGACACTTTATAGCGGTTTTTTTTCACTCACCAGCTACCGATTTCGTCACCGCTTGTTTAAGGGTGGGATGAGTGGTGAAGTAAAAAGGGAAGTCTTTGAGCGCGGACATGCCGCAGTGCTGCTACCCTATGACCCCGTGCGCGACGAAGTGGTCCTGATCGAACAAATCCGAATTCCCGCGTTTGACAGCAGTGAGACGCCCTGGCTGTTAGAATTAGTCGCCGGGATCGTTGAGCCGGGCGAAACCTATGAAGATGTGGTGCGGCGTGAAGCAGTAGAAGAAGCCGGGATAACCCCCGCGCGCGTGAAGCCGGTGCTGAGCTATCTGGCCAGTCCTGGCGGCACCAGCGAGCGGTTGCATATCCTGGTGGGAGAAGTGGATGCCAGCGTGGCGAAGGGAAACCACGGTCTGGAGGAAGAGAATGAGGATATTCTTGTCCATGTGGTCAGCCGTGAGCAGGCTTACCAGTGGGTGGAAGAGGGGAAAATAGACAACGCAGCCTCTGTCATCGCTTTGCAATGGCTTGAACTGCACCATAAAAAACTACGCAACGAGTGGAAAACCGAATGATAAAGCGCTATGTACCTGATTTCCCTGAAATGATGCGCGTGTGCGAAACCAATTTCGCCCAGCTGCGTCGCCTGCTGCCTAAAGAAGACCAGGCGGGAGGGTCAGTGACCTATCAGGTGAACGGTGCCCATTATTCTGTCACCATCCAGGAATCGACGCGTTACACCACGCTGGTGGAAGTGAAGCAAACCGCGCCCGCGGTGAGCTACTGGAGCCTGCCTGCCATGTCCGTCAGGCTGTATCACGATGCGATGGTTGCGGAAGTGTGTTCAACGCAACAGATCTATCGCTTCAAAGCGCGCTATGATTATCCTAATAAAAAGCTCCATCAGCGTGATGAAAAGCATCAGATAAACCAGTTCCTCGCAGACTGGTTGCGCTACTGTTTGGCGCATGGCGCGATGGCCGTACCGGTTTGCTAAGACAGACAACTGAGATGGCGTTAACCCTAAGGATTTTGATTGGATAGCCGGCTACTACTTCCTGCGGCGGGTGGGTCTACGGTCAGGATTTTACAGATAACCGATACCCACCTCTTTGCAGGTAAAGATGAAACGCTGCTGGGTGTGAACACCTGGGCCAGTTATGACGCGGTACTGCAGGCAATATCCGCCAGCCCCCGTCACTATGATTTGATTGTCGCCACAGGCGATCTGGCTCAGGACCATACTGTCGAAGCCTATCAGCATTTTGCTGAGGGTATCGCGCGCCTGCCCGCGCCCTGCGTCTGGTTGCCAGGAAATCACGATTTCCAGCCCGCGATGTTCAGTACGTTGGCCGAATCGCAGATTGCCGATGAGAAACATGTGCTGATCGGCGACAGCTGGCAGATTGTCTTGTTAGACAGCCAGGTGTTTGGCGTGCCGCACGGCATGCTCAGCGACTATCAGCTGGAATGGCTGGAGAATACGCTGGCGAAAGAACCGCATCGTCACACGCTGGTGCTGTTGCATCACCATCCGCTGCCTTCTGGCTGTACCTGGCTGGATCAACACAGCCTGCGCAATCCCCATTCGCTGGATGCGGTGCTGCAAAAATACCCGCTGGCCACCACGCTACTGTGCGGCCATATTCATCAGGATCTCGATCTGAACTGGAACGGACGCCGCCTGCTGGCGACACCGTCGACCTGCGTGCAGTTCAAACCCCATTGCACCAATTTCACCATTGATTCCGAAGCGCCGGGCTGGCGTTGGCTGGATCTTCTGCCGGACGGTCGGGTGGAAACGCAGGTTGAACGCCTGGCGACGCGGGCCTTCAGTCCCGATCCCGATTCGGAAGGATACTGACGGATGGCCACGCTACTTTATCTGCATGGCTTTAACAGTTCCCCGCAGTCAGCCAAAGCCACCCAGTTCCGTGAATGGCTGGCCGCTCACCATCCCGATCTCAGGGTGCATGTGCCGCAACTCCCTGCTTTTCCTGGCGAAGCCGCGCAGATGCTGGAGAACTGGCTGATGTCTGCATCCGGTGAACAGGTCGGCATTGTCGGCTCTTCGTTAGGCGGCTATTACGCCACCTGGATGTCACAACGCTTCCATCTTCCGGCGGTGGTGGTGAACCCGGCGGTGCGGCCTTTTGAGCTGTTGGCGGATTATTTGGGCAACAACGAGAACCCATACACCGGCCAGCAATATGTGTTAGAGTCACGCCATATTTACGATCTGAAAATGATGCAGATTGACCCGTTAAAGTCACCGGATTTGCTCTGGTTGCTGCAACAAACGGGCGATGAAGTGCTCGACTACCGTCAGGCCCTGGACTACTACAGTGCCTGCCGCCAGACGGTTGAAGAGGGCGGCAATCATGCTTTTATCGGATTCGAACGCCATTTCTCCCCGATCCTCGACTTCCTGGGCTTGTCCTCCGGCTGACGTGAGTCGCGGCGACTGGCTTCTCACTTTTAGCCACCAATCAGATTTATACGATGACTCAATCCAGCTATAACGCTGACTCCATTGAGGTACTCAGCGGCCTTGAACCCGTTCGTCGCCGTCCGGGGATGTACACCGATACATCACGTCCTAACCACTTAGGTCAGGAAGTGATCGATAACAGCGTCGATGAGGCGCTGGCGGGCCATGCCAAACGCGTCGAAGTGATCCTGCATGCCGATCAATCGTTGGAAGTTATCGACGATGGCCGCGGCATGCCTGTGGATATTCACCCGGAAGAGGGTGTTCCAGCCGTTGAGCTGATCTTCTGTCGTCTGCACGCCGGCGGTAAATTCTCCAACAAAAACTATCAGTTCTCTGGCGGCCTGCACGGCGTGGGGATCTCGGTGGTTAACGCCCTTTCCACCCGAGTGGAAGTGACGGTTCGCCGTAATGCCGAAGTCTATGAAATGGCCTTCGAAAACGGCGATAAAGTGGAAGATTTGCACGTCACCGGCACCGTGGGTAAGCGCAACACCGGCACCCGCGTCCGCTTCTGGCCAGACGTGAACTTCTTCGACAGCCCACGATTTTCCGTTTCGCGCCTCAGCCATTTGCTGAAGGCAAAAGCGGTACTCTGTCCGGGCGTTGAAATTGTTTTCAAAGACAACGTGAACAACACCGAACAGACCTGGTGCTATGCCGATGGCCTGACCGATTACCTGTGTGAAGCGGTAAACGGTCTGCCTACGCTGCCAGAGCGGCCATTTGTCGGCGCGTTCGCCGGCGATGTGGAAGCGGTGGACTGGGCGCTGTTGTGGCTGCCGGAAGGCGGCGAGCTGCTGACCGAAAGCTACGTCAACCTGATCCCGACTATGCAGGGCGGGACGCACGTCAACGGTCTGCGTCAGGGCCTGCTGGATGCGATGCGTGAGTTTTGCGAATACCGCAATATCCTGCCGCGCGGCGTGAAGCTGTCTGCGGAAGATATCTGGGATCGCTGTGCTTACGTGCTGTCGGTCAAAATGCAGGATCCGCAATTTGCCGGCCAGACCAAAGAGCGCCTGTCTTCACGTCAGTGCGCAGCCTTTGTTTCGGGCGTGGTGAAGGATGCCTTCAGCCTGTGGCTGAACCAGAATATTCAGACCGCTGAGATGCTGGCCGAAATGGCAGTATCCAGCGCGCAACGGCGTATGCGTGCCGCCAAAAAGGTGGTGCGTAAGAAGCTGACCAGCGGCCCGGCACTGCCTGGCAAACTGGCTGACTGTAGCGCGCAGGATCTTAACCGCACCGAGCTGTTCCTGGTGGAAGGAGATTCCGCAGGCGGATCGGCCAAGCAGGCCCGCGATCGTGAATATCAGGCGATCATGCCGCTGAAAGGTAAGATCCTGAATACCTGGGAAGTCTCTTCGGATGAGGTGTTAGCCTCGCAGGAAGTTCATGATATCTCGGTTGCGATTGGCATCGATCCAGACAGCGAAGATCTCAGCCAGCTGCGTTACGGCAAAATCTGTATCCTTGCGGATGCGGACTCCGATGGCTTGCATATCGCCACGCTGCTCTGCGCGCTGTTTGTGCGTCACTTCCGCACGCTGGTGAAAAACGGCCACGTCTACGTGGCGATGCCGCCGCTTTACCGCATCGATTTGGGTAAAGAGGTTTATTACGCGCTCGATGAAGAAGAGAAAGCCGGCATTCTCGATCAGCTCAAGCGTAAAAAGGGCAAGCCTGGCGTACAGCGCTTTAAAGGGCTGGGCGAGATGAACCCCTTACAGCTGCGTGAAACCACCCTTGATCCGAACACCCGTCGCCTGGTTCAGCTGACGGTTGAAGATGATGAAGTGGAGAAGACCATGGCGGTGATGGATATGCTGCTGGCGAAGAAGCGTTCGGAAGATCGCCGCAACTGGCTGCAGGAAAACGGCCATACGGCGGATATCGAAGCGTAATCTAACGCCGATATAAACAAGGCCCGGACAGGAAACCGTCCGGGCCTTGTTTATTGCGTCAACGCTGGCGGGTTAACAGCTTAACGCAATGCCTGCAGAATATTCGCCGCGGCTTCCACGCGAGTCGGGTTCGGGTAATTCTTGTTCGCCAGCATCACGATCCCGAGCTTCTCCGCAGGGATAAAGGCAATGTAAGTGCCAAAGCCATTGGTGCTGCCGGTCTTATGGATCCAGCTGGCGGGCGTTGCCGCACGGGCCGGCACCAGCGCACGGACCTCACGTGGCTTCAGGGCAACGTCATTGGCGCTGTCGGCAATAATCGTCTGGGGATTGGTCGGCCAGTCATACATTTCCCAACCCAGTCCCTGCCGGAAATTCCCCACCTGGTAATAGCCTTTCTGCGCGGTCAGCAGCGATTTTTTCAGCACCGCATCCTCAGATGGCAGGCTGTCGGGATCGATATTGGCCTGTAAAAATTTCGCCATGTCCTGCGCGCTGGACTTCACGCCATACGCCTGTTCATCCAATGGACCCGGCGTCACGCGCAGCGGCTGGCCATTTTTATAGCCCCAGGCGTAGTCAGCCTGAGCGGATTCGGGCACGCGAAGGTAGGTGTGGGTCAGGCTTAACGGGTTGAAAACCTGCTGCTGCATCAGCGAAGCAAAGCTGCTGTTGGATTTCGCCACGGCTAACAGTCCAAACAGGCCAATGCTGGCGTTGGAATAGTTGCGCATAGTTCCGGCTTTCCACTGTGGTTGCCACTGCTGATAGTAATTCCACAGCGATTTCTGGTCGGTGACCGCATCAGGCACCTGCAGAGGCAATCCTCCCGCCGTATAGGTGGCGAGGTTGAGCAGGGTGATATCGCGCCACTGTTTACCGGACAATTCTGCACTGTATTTCGCCACCGGATCATCGAGCTTGATCAGCCCGCTCTGCACGGCATAGCCGCCCAGCACGCCGGTAAAGGTTTTGCTGACCGAGCCCAGCTCAAAAATAGTGCTGGCAGAAACCGGGCGGCCGCTTTTCACTTCCGCCACGCCATAGTTAAAGAACCAGGGATGACCCTGATAGATCACTGCCACGGCCATGCCGGGGATCTGCTGGGCTTTAAGCAGCGGGGCAATCTGGCCATCGACCACGCTCTTGATCTGTTCACTACTCAGCGTCGGGGCAGAAAAAGCGTCAGCAGAGGTCAACGTCAGTACGGCAGACAGGCAAACAACAGGGGAAAGTCCTTTAAACATCACAGTGCTCCAGATAATTAATTAACCGGCTTATGCTAAGGGATCCTCCCGGAAGTTAACATGTCCTTAACCGCAATCGGCCAATTTTGTGATGGCCGCGACATTTACCCTTTCCCTTATTCTCTGTCCGTTTAGTTGATCCCTGGCGATAATACAGGCTACTCTGCCGCCAATGTGCTGATTAAGGATCTTCTGGTGACATTTCCGCTGATAAAACGCAGCCTGATCATCTGGTTACTGCTGATGGCGATCCCGCTGATGGTGGTGCCCGGCATTCAGCTGTATCAACAATGGAAAGCGCTCAATAAGGCGTTTCAGGAAGTGGAGCTGCAGATTGCGTACCGGCTGACGCAGAATGCGGCGGTATTGCCGCTGATCTCACCCGGCAGCGATGCCAAAGCGCTTAATCACAAATTCCCGCAAATTGTCGCCATTGAACCCCTGCCTGGCGGAAGCTCTGAAGAAGTGCGGATTACCCTCGCGGATAATGGCCGTTACTGGCTGAATAATCCCTGGCAGAATGTCCGCGAGCTGGTGGACTTTCGCCCGGTCATCGCGGCGGCATTACAGCAGGCTGAGTTCAGCCATCTGACGTTAAGCTGGCAGGAAAACGTGCTGCTCACCGCCGGCAGCGGGCAGTCTGGCGGGCTCTGGCACTGGTCGACGACCTTTGCGCAGGAGATCCAGCCGTTTACGCTGACCGCTGACGCGTCGGCAAACTGGGCGGCAGTCAAAATATGGCCTTCGTTACTGCTGGCGCTGCTGCTTAGTGGGCTGGTTCTGCTGCTGCATCAGCTGCAGCGCCAGCGCCAGGCCGATCGCCGCGCGCAGTTTTATCAGCATTCACAGCTCAACGCACTGGGCGAAATTACGGCGGGCATGGTGCATGAGATCAATCAGCCGCTGACCGCCATCCAGACCTGGTTACAGGGCGCGCAAAGGCTGGTGGCCAAGGGCGATCTCAGCCTGCTGCCGAAAGCGCTAGAGGGCGCCTTAAGCCAGACTCAGCGCATTGCCTTACTGCTGCAGCGCTTCCGCGATCACCTTGAACAACGTGAAGTGAAGATGGAAGCGGTGGACGTGAAACGTCTGTGGGGACATGTCGAGGATCTGCTGGCGCGGGAGATCCGCGAAGGCGAGATAGCCGTGCAGCGCGATTTTGTTACGCCAGCACCGCTGGTGCGCGCCGACCGCCTGTGGCTGGAGCAGGTGCTGCATAATCTGTTAAGCAATGCGGTGCAGGCGCAGAGCGCGCAGCGCAAAGGCTGGGTTCGGGTGCAGTGCAGGGTGGACGATCGCAGCGTGCTGATAACGCTGACCGACGGCGGGAAAGGATTTTCGGAAGAGGGCCTGAAGCAGGCGCTGATGCCGTTTTATACCACCCGCGCCGAGGGTATCGGCCTGGGGATGACGCTGGCGGAAACCCTGGTATTACGCATGAACGGGACGATTCGCCTGTCGAACCATGAGGCTGGCGGAGCCTGCATACACCTGCGTTTTCAGCTTTGGGAGAAGCAATGAACGAGTCACCTATCTGGCTGATTGACGATGATGCGTCGATCAGGGAATCCCTGAGCTTTCTGTTGCAGACGCTGGGCTGGCAGGTCAACACCTTCGACAGCATTGCCGCCTTTGAAAGCGACGCGTCGGTCACGCCCTCGCTGACCGGTTGCCTGTTGCTGGATATCCGCATGCCGGGAAAAAGCGGGCTGAGCTGGCTGGAAGAGACGTCCCGTCACTATCCGCTGCTGCCGGTGATCCTGATGACCGGCCACGGCACTATCGACCTGTGCCGCCGGGCGTTCCAGCACGGTGCCTGGGAGTTTTTTACCAAACCCATCGACAGCGATGCGCTGATTGAGTGCATCAGCGAGGCCTTCAAAGAGAGCGAACTGCGCGCCGGGCAACGGCAGGAACGGCAGCAGTTGGAGAATAAGTTTGCTCAGCTGACGAACCGTGAGCGCGAGGTGCTGGCGCTGCTGGTCGAAGGGCAGAGCGCCAAAGAGATCGCTAAGACGCTGGCGCTTTCCCCGCGTACCGCCGAAGCGCATCGTGCCTCGATCTTTGCCCGCCTTGAGGTCAACAACCTGGCAACGCTGGTCTGGCAGTATGCCCGGCTGCAAACCCTGTCTGAACCTGGTAGATCTACCAGGCGCGATGGGTAATCCACCGAATAGTTCGCCTCTGACGTTTCCTGCAGAATAGGGTCCACTTACCGAAAACAGGAATACTGAGATGAAAAAGACCCTTTCTGCTCTGGCCGTACTGGCCTGCTTTAGCGCACTGCCGGTACATGCCGCGTCGCTGACTGAAAAAAACATATCTCTGCAGCAGGCCAATGAATTGGCGTCTGCCGTCATTCAGTCCTGTTCGGCAAAAAAATATAACGTCAGCGTGACCGTCCTCGATCGTGGCGGCAACGTGAAAGCCCTGCAGCGCATGGATAACGCCGGCCCGCACACCGTTGAAGCCAGCCGCATGAAGGCCTTCACCGCGCTGAGCGCGAAAAACGCCTCTGGCAAAGTGATGGAAGCCGCGCAGTCGAACGCCGGTGCCGCCAATATGCGTGACATCCCGGGTTTCCTGTTGCTGGCTGGTGGTTTGCCGCTGCGTGATGGCGACCAGGTGATCGGCTCGGTAGGCGTGGGTGGTGCACCAGGCGGAAATCTGGATGAGCAGTGCGCTCAGGCCGCTATCGATAATGTGTTCAAAGGCTAATGAGGAAGGCTAAATCATGAAAAAAATCATTCTACTGACTTCGCTGCTGATGGTGTGGGGTTCAGTCCAGGCCGCGGAACCGGCAACCGGCTGCGCCGCGAAACGCGCAGAGGTTGTCGAACAAATTAATTATGCCGACGCCCATGGCAACAGTTCACAGAAAGCGGGCCTGGAAAAAGCGCTGAAAGAGATCGATCAGCACTGCACTAACGAAGGTCTGCTGGCCGATCGCCAACAGAAGGTCAGTGAGAAGCAGGCCAAAGTCGCCGAGCGCGAAACCGATCTGCGTGAAGCGCAGGCCAGCGGCAACAGCAAGAAAATTGCCAAACAGCAGAAGAAACTGGACAGCGCTAACGAAGAGTTAAAAGACGCGCAGGCGCAGTTGAGCAAGTAATCTCTGCACCTGCAAAAGGAGCCCTCGAGGCTCCTTTTTTTATGACTTCACAGTTTCTGGGATATACTCAGCCGGTCCTCACTTTCGCTAAGGCCATCCTTGAAAATCACGCTTGAAGAACTGCGGGCCTGGGTCGTGGTTGTCGATACCGGTTCGATCACCGCTGCCGCCGAACAGCTGAGCCAGACCACTTCCGGCATCAGCCGTGCGCTGAGCAGGCTGGAAAAGAAGCTGCAGACCACCTTATTGCACCGCACCACCCGTCGCATCGCCCTGACCGAAGAGGGCCAGATTTTTCTGGAGCACGCGCGGGAGATCCTGCGTTCGGTCGAAACCGCCGAGGAGCAGATTGCTCAGCGGCGTGAAATCCCTTCTGGCCGGCTGCGGGTCAATGCCGCCACGCCGTTTATGCTGCATGTGATCGTGCCGTTACTGGACGAATTCACCGCGCGCTATCCATTAATCCAACTTGAACTGAACACCGACGATCTGGTGATCGATCTGCTGGAGCAGCAGACCGATATCGCCATCCGGATTGGTGAACTCAGGGATTCCAGTATTCATGCCAGGGCATTAGGCAGCAGCCGATTACGCCTGGTGGCCAGCCCGGACTATCTGGCGAAATATGGTGTGCCGACGCGCGTGGAGGATCTGGACGATCACCGTTTGCTGGGCTTCAGCCAGTTAGATCGTCATAACGTCTGGCCGGTGTGGAAGAGTGAAGGGGAGCCGCTGCAAATCAAACCGACAATGTCGGCATCCAGTGGCGAAACGCTCAGGCAGCTGGCGGTTTACGGGCAGGGGATCGTGCGCATCTCTGATTTTCTCAGTCGCGAGGATCGCGCCAGCGGCAGGCTTGTTACCGTGCTGGATGACCTGACGCGCGAGATGCATCACCCGATCCACGCGGTCTACTACCGCAACACCACCTTATCGGTGCGGATCAGCTGCTTCCTGGATTTTCTTAGCGAGCAGATCGCCAGCAAGCCTTTGCTTTAAAAAAGGGCAAGTGCAGAGAAAATATAGCGAATACCGACAGGGTCAGAAAAATCGCCCGGAGAGGTGTGCTCATCCGGGCGAAGTGATTAAGGCAGGTTACTTAGCCGCTTCCAGCACGAAAATCTTCACATCCACCACATCGGCTTTGATGTTGGTGCGGTGCTGTTCCATATGGGCAGCCTGCTGATGCTGCTCCAGATGGCGCAGAGAATCCCAGTGCTCGACCATAAAGATGGAATCCGGCGAATGCTGCTTCCAGGGAACCTGCGCTTTATAGTCAGTCAGCGCCTGATAGCTTCCGCAGCCCGCTTCCTCCAACACTGTTGGCGTTACGTTCTCAATAGCCTGTAAAACGGCCGTACGGCGGCCTGGCTTTACGCAAATTTCAGCGATCACGGTGAGCATAGTCGTTCCTTTTTGGGATTGTCGTCTGACTAGTTAAGCAAAGATTTCGCTCAGATGAGTCCGATAGCGTGCAATATCTGCGGCAATCTCCGGCTGTTTAATCACATCGTTACAAATAAAGGTCGGTAAACCTTCCATGCCGAGGAACTGATTTGCCTTGTGGAAGTGCAGGTACAGGCCATCGACGCCGACGCCCTCGAAGAACTGCTCGGGATCGGTAAAGGCCTGCAGTGGCGCATTCCAGGTCAGGGAAAGCATATATTTGGTGCCCTGAATCAGCCCGCCGGAGCCGTATTTTTTCGCCGCGTCGGAGCGGGTACGGCCATCGCTGGCGTATAGCGAACCGTGGCCTTCGGTAAAGACTTCATCAATGTATTTTTTCAGGATCCACGGCTCGCCCATCCACCAACCTGGCATCTGGTAAATCACGGTATCTGCATCAAGATATTTCTGCACTTCATCGGCTACCACATACCCGTCGTCAACCACGGTGACGTCGACCTGATGGCCGGCATCGCGTAAAAAGGTAGCGGCCACTTCGGTCATCGTGTGGTTCAGCTCGCCTTTTGAATGGGCGAAGGCTTTTCCTGCATCAATAATTAAAATCTTGCTCATGCTCTTTGTTCTCCAGTTCATGACATTACGGCCAGTCTACGCGCGAGAACCGCAGAGAAAAATGTGTGTTTGATCACAACACTTTTGCTTTTTGAGCAATAATGGCGCTTCACAAGGTAGGATTTCGGCACAGTTACCATGAGACAGACAACAATGATAAAAAAAATGCGCATTAAAAGCGGGGTTGCCGCGTTATTGCTGGTTGCAGGCGGCGCCAGTGCTCAGTCACATCTGGACCGCGTGCTGCAAAGCAAAGTCCTGACGGTTTGCACCACCGGCGATTACAAGCCGTACACCTTCCTGCGCGCTGACGGGCAATATGAAGGTATTGATATCGCGATGGCGCAGTCACTGGCTAAAAATCTCGGCGCGGAAGTGAAGTGGGTGCCCACAACCTGGAAAACCTTAACGCCAGATTTTATCGCCAAGCAGTGCGATATCGCCCTGGGCGGCGTGTCGGTCACCCTGAAGCGCCAGCAAACCGCCTGGTTTGCTACCCCGCTGGGTACCGATGGCAAGATCCCGCTGGTGCGCTGTGCCGATAAGAAGAAGTACCGCACCATTGAACAGCTGAATAAGCCGTCGGTGCGGCTGATCGAACCGGCGGGTGGCACCAACGAGGCGTTTGCCCACGCTTACCTGCCGCAGGCTAACCTGACGCTGTTCCACGACAACGTCACCATATTCCAGCAGTTAGTGGATAAAAAGGCCGACGTGATGATCACCGATGCCTCGGAAGCGATGTTCCAGCAGAAGCATTATCCCAAGCTCTGCGCCATCAATCCTGAGCAGCCGATGCAGTACGGCGAGAAAGCCTACATGCTGCCGCGTGACGATCTGAGCTGGAAACTGTATGTCGACCAGTGGCTGCATTTGAGCAATGCCACCGGCGAATATCAGCAGGTTGTCAGCCAGTGGCTGGCCGTTAAAAAATAAACCTGATGGCGGGGCAATCTTTCCCCGCCTGAATCCGCTTTGCCCCCACGGTACCCTGTGACAGACCCCGCCTGGATAAGGTACTATCCACGCCAAACGACCCCGATGTGGCGCGCCAACAGCGCCGCGATGTGAGGAATCAAGAGTAATGAGTGACCTGACGCAGGATGGTGCAGAGCGTCGTGCCCTGCATAAGTTTACGGAAGAGGCCTACCTCAACTATTCCATGTACGTCATCATGGACCGTGCGCTGCCCTATATTGGCGACGGGCTGAAGCCCGTACAGCGCCGCATTGTCTATGCGATGTCAGAGCTGGGGCTGAACAACAGCGCCAAGTTCAAAAAGTCGGCCCGTACCGTGGGTGACGTGCTGGGTAAATACCATCCGCACGGCGACAGCGCCTGTTATGAAGCGATGGTGCTGATGGCGCAGCCGTTCTCTTACCGCTATCCGCTGGTGGATGGTCAGGGAAACTGGGGTGCGCCGGACGATCCGAAGTCCTTCGCCGCGATGCGTTACACCGAATCCCGTCTGTCGAAATATGCCGAAGTGCTGCTGGGCGAGCTGGGACAGGGCACCGTCGACTATGTCCCGAACTTCGACGGCACCATGCAGGAGCCGAAAATGCTGCCTGCGCGGCTGCCGAATATCCTGCTGAACGGCACCACCGGGATTGCGGTGGGCATGGCAACCGATATTCCTCCGCATAACCTGCGCGAAGTGGCGAAGGCGGCGATCGCGCTGATCGACGCACCAAAAACCACTCTCGACGAGCTGCTGGATATCGTGCAGGGGCCGGACTATCCGACCGAAGCCGAAATCATTACGCCGCGTAACGAAATTCGTAAAATTTACCAGAGCGGTCGTGGCTCGGTGCGCATGCGCGCGGTGTGGAAACGTGAAGATGGCGACGTGGTGATCACCGCGCTGCCGCATCAGGTCTCCGGTGCCCGCGTGCTTGAGCAGATTGCTGCCCAGATGCGCAATAAAAAGCTGCCAATGGTCGAAGATCTGCGTGATGAATCCAACCACGAGAACCCGACGCGGCTGGTGATTGTGCCGCGCTCCAATCGGGTGGATATGGACCAGGTGATGAACCACCTGTTTGCCACCACCGATCTGGAAAAAAGCTACCGCATCAACCTGAACATGATCGGCCTGAACAACCGTCCGGCGGTGAAAAACCTGCTGGAGATCCTCAGCGAGTGGCTGATCTACCGTCGTGATACCGTGCGCCGCCGCTTGCAGCACCGTCTGGATAAAGTGCTGCGTCGTCTGCATATCCTCGAAGGTTTGCTGGTAGCGTTCCTCAATATCGATGACGTGATCCACATCATTCGTACCGAGGACGAGCCGAAGCCGGTCCTGATGTCGCGCTTTGAGATCAGCGAAACGCAGGCTGAAGCGATCCTCGAACTGAAATTACGTCATCTCGCCAAACTGGAAGAGATGAAAATTCGCGGCGAGCAGGATGAGCTGGCGAAAGAGCGCGATCAGCTGCAGGGCATTCTGGCGTCCGAGCGCAAAATGAATACCCTGCTGAAGAAAGAGTTGCAGGCAGACAGCGACCTGTATGGCGACGATCGCCGTTCACCGCTGCGTGAGCGTGAAGAAGCGAAAGCCATCAGCGAAAGCGAACTGGTGCCGTCAGAGCCGGTGACCATTGTGCTGTCGCAGTCGGGCTGGGTGCGCAGTGCCAAAGGGCATGATATCGATCCGGGTGGCCTGAGCTACAAAGCCGGTGACAGCTATCGCGCCGCCGCCCGTGGCAAGAGCAATCAGCCGGTGGTGTTTGTCGACTCCACCGGCCGCAGCTATGCGCTGGATCCGATTACGCTGCCGTCGGCGCGTGGTCAGGGCGAGCCGTTGACCGGCAAGCTGACGCCACCGCCGGGCGCGGTGATGGAGCAGGTGCTGATGGAGGCCGACGATCAGAAACTGCTGATGGCCTCGAACGCGGGCTACGGCTTCGTCTGTACCTTCAGCGATCTGGTTTCCCGTAACCGCGCCGGTAAAGCGCTGCTCACGCTGCCGCAGAATGCCAAAGTGATGACGCCACTGGCGATCCATCATGATGACGATCTGCTGTTAGCGATTACCTCTGCGGGCCGGATGCTGCTGTTCCCGGTGGGCGATCTGCCGCAGCTGTCGAAAGGCAAGGGCAACAAAATTATCTCCATTCCTTCCGCGCAGGCGGCGTCCGGTGAAGATAATCTGGCCTGGCTGCTGCTGCTGACACCACAAACCTCGGTGACGCTGCACGTCGGTAAACGCAAGCTGACGCTGAAGCCTGACGATCTGCAGAAGTTCCGCGCAGAGCGCGGGCGTCGCGGTACGCTGTTGCCACGTGGATTGCAGCGTATCGATCGGGTGGAAGTTGACGGTCCGGTCAGAGCACCGGTTGCTGACAGCGAAGAGTAACGGTCCCTGTATACTGCGTGCTGGCCAGGCGAAAGCCTGGCTAACCCAGTGAAATGCAGTCAATTTCAAGATTTCAGGATATACTTTATCCGTACCCCGAAGGCAGGGCGTTCGCCCCGGTAACAGGTCAGGTTACCGTCTGCCGACTCAGGGGAGTCTGAAAGCAATAACGAGGATGTGATGCTCTCAATTTTACGTTTTATTGTCGTGGTGATTTACTCAATCCTGGTGTGTGTCTTTGGCTGCATCTGGTGCTTATTCAGCCCGAGAAACCCGCGTCACGTCGCCACGTTTGGCCATCTTTTTGGCAAACTTTCGACGGTATTTGGCCTGAAAGTCGAACTCCGCCGTCCAGAAGGCGCCGATAATTACCCTAACGCCATCTATATTGCCAACCATCAAAATAACTACGATATGATCACCGCGGCGAAGATTGTGCAGCCGACGACGGTGACCGTCGGCAAGAAAACGCTGTTGTGGGTGCCCTTTTTTGGCCTGCTGTACTGGCTGACCGGTAACCTGCTGATTGACCGTGATAACCGCTCCAAGGCGCACGGCACCATTGGCGAGCTGGTCGATCAGTTCAAGAAGAAAAAAATCTCGTTCTGGATGTTCCCGGAAGGCACCCGCAGCCGTGGCCGTGGCCTGCTGCCGTTTAAAACCGGCGCATTCCACGCGGCAATGGCCGCCGGTGTGCCGATCATCCCGATTGTGGTGTCGAACACCCACGATAAAATTAAGCTGAACCGCCTGAACAACGGCCATGTGATTATCGAAATGCTGCCACCGGTGGATACGGCTGCTTTTGCCGACCAGTCGGTGCGCAAGCTGGCGACGCACTGCCGTGAACTGATGATGGCGAAACTTGACGAGTTGAATGCAGAAGTGGCCGCGCGCGAAGCCGCCGATAAAAGATAATTTCAGCCAGCCTGCGGGCTGGCTTACCCTCACACAGCAAAGACCAGAATCATAAAAGATGGATAGCAGTCCGGCATAAGGACTGCGTTTTGGTTTACGGAGTTTTTATGTCTTTCAGTCGACGTCAGTTTATTCAGGCTTCGGGTATCGCGCTGTGCGCGGGCTCGTTGCCTGTTAATGCGTTCGCCGCCGGGCCGGGCACCGCATTGCCGGTCCCGCCGCTGGTGGAATCGCGCCGCGGGCAGCCCATTTTCCTGACCTTACAACGCAGCCACTGGTCCTTCACCGGCGATGGCAACAAGGCGCAGGTGTGGGGCGTTAACGGCCTCTATCTCGGGCCGACGGTGCGGGTGTGGAGCGGCGATGATGTCAAGCTGATCTACAGCAACCGACTGAATGAACCCGTCTCGATGACCATCAGCGGTCTGCAGGTGCCGGGCGCACTGGCGGGCGGCGCACCACGACTGATGTCACCGGGCGTGGACTGGGCGCCGGTATTGCCGATCCGCCAGGCAGCCACCGCCTGCTGGTATCACGCCAACACGCCAAACCGCATGGCACCTCACGTTTATAACGGGCTGGCCGGTCTGTGGCTGATTGAGGATGAGGTCAGCAAAGCGCTGCCGATCCCCAATCATTACGGCGTCGATGATTTCCCGCTGATTATCCAGGATAAGCGCCTGGATAACTTTGGTTCACCGCAGTATGACCCGCCGTCCAGCGGTGGCTTTGTCGGCGACACGCTGCTGGTCAACGGCGTGCAGAATCCGTATGTCGATGTCTCGCGCGGCTGGGTGCGTTTGCGCCTGCTTAACGCCTCCAACTCCCGCTGTTATCAGCTGTTAATGAGCGACAACCGCCCGTTCAACGTGATTTCCAGCGATCAGGGATTCCTGCCTGCGCCGGTGGCGGTCAAGCAGCTGTCGCTGGCACCGGGCGAACGCCGTGAAGTGCTGGTGGATATGAGCCAGGGCGACGAAGTGTCGATCACGGCGGGCACCGCAGCCGGTATCGTTGACCGCTTGCGCGGCCTGTTCGAACCCTCCAGCATTCTGACCTCGACGCTGGTGCTGACGCTGCGTCCGACCGGGCTGTTACCGCTGGTCACCGATAACCTGCCAATGCGCTTGCTGGCCGATGAGGTGATTGAAGGTTCGGTCAGCCGCACGCGTGAATTCAGCCTCGGTGATTCATTGCCGGGCATCAATGGCGCGCTATGGGATATGGAGCGAATTGACGTGCAGGCGCAGCAGGGCACCTTTGAGCGCTGGATTATCCATGCCGATCTGCCGCAGTCATTCCATATTCAGGGCGTGAAGTTCCTGATTAAAAACGTCAACGGCGCGCAGCCCTGGGCAGAAGATCGCGGCTGGAAAGATACGGTCTGGGTCGACGGCACGGTGGAGTTATTTGTCTCATTGCTGCAGTCCTCAGCTGAACCTTTTCCGTTCGTCTATTACAGCCAGACGCTGGAAATGGCCGACCGCGGCTCGGCGGGTCAGATGCTGATACAGCCAACGATTTAGGTGGCGAGAGTCGGGCAGGCAGGCAAAAAAAACGGGGCGATTAATTCGCCCCGTTTGCACAGTTAGTTCAGCTCATCCGGGTTTGGTCCCAGTCGGTTACCCTTATCCAGCTTGGCAATCTCGCTGATTTCAGGTTTCTCCAGACGGAAGTCAAACACCTTAAAGTTCTCTTCAATGCGCGACGGCGTGACCGATTTCGGGATCACCACCAGGCCGCTATCCAGATGCCAGCGAATCACGATCTGCGCCGGGGTTTTGCCGTATTTCTTCGCCAGGTTTTTAATGATCTCCTGATCAAATACGCCTTTACCGCCTTGCGCTAACGGACTCCAGGACTCGGTCTGAATATGGTGCATCGCATTCCACGCGTGCAGCGTGCGCTGCTGCAGCATCGGATGCAACTCAATCTGATTGACCACCGGGCTGACGCCGGTCTCTTCCAGCAGCCGTTTCAGGTGGGCTTCCTGGAAATTACAGACGCCGATACTTTTCGTCAGCCCCTGTTTTTGTAACTCAATCATCGCTTTCCAGGCATCAACGTAGTTGTCTTTTGCCGGGCACGGCCAGTGCATCAGATAAAGATCGACACTCTCCAGCTGCAATTTTTTCAGGCTGGTTTCCATCGCCTGCGGCGCGTTCAGCTGATCGTCATTCCACAGTTTGGTGGTGACAAAGATATCTTCGCGCGGGATATCGGTTTCTTGCAGCGCCTGCCCAATCCCTTCCTCGTTTTTGTAGATGGCGGCGGTATCCAGTGAGCGATAGCCGACCTGCAACGCCTTAACTGCAGCGGTGCGGGTATCTTCAATGCTGGCCTGCCAGACACCAAGGCCAATCTGCGGCATCATGTTGCCGTCATGGAGTTTAATTACAGGTTGCTCTGCCATGTTTTCTCCTTTGCAGCGAATGAACCGGCACCTCTGTGCCGGCGAGTGACTCTAAGTCTAGTTGAGAATAGCCGCGCCGTTGGGCATGATGCTATTTGGAATTCTCTGAGAGTAAAACTCGTCTATGGATCGCAACACGCTTTGTACTCAGCTTGCCAGGAAGGTGGTGCATCTGGTGACATCGGGCGCTTCGCCGCTGGCTTCGTTGCCGGATGTTCGCCTGATTTATGCCGACAAGCCCAGCGGACGGACGCCGGTGCTCTATTCTTCGGGGATTGTGATCCTGTTCCAGGGGCAGAAAACCGGCTACCTCGGCAATAATGTTTTTCATTACGATGCCACGGAATACCTGATGCTGACCGTGCCGCTGTCGGTCGAGTGTGAAACTTTCGCCACGCCGGAAGCGCCGCTGGCCGGGATCCTGCTGAACGTCGATCCGGTCAAGCTGCAGGATTTGCTGATTGATATTGGCGATGACGACAGCTTCCATCCTGAACCGCAAACCCGGGGCATTCACTCCTCCGCGCTGACGGAAGAGATGCTCTGTGCCGCCGAGCGGCTGCTGGACGTGCTGGCGAATCCGCGCGATGCCCGCGTGCTGGGCCCGCAGATTGTCAGGGAAATTCTCTATCATGTGCTGCTTGGCCCGTGCGGCGGGGCGCTGATGGCGCTGGTCAGCCGCCACACCCAGTTCAGCCAGATTGCCCGCGCATTGCGCCGCATCGAACACCATTACACCGATAACCTCAGCGTTGACCTGCTGGCCGCAGAAGTGAATATGAGCGTCTCGGCGTTTCACCATAACTTTAAAGCGGTGACCAGCACCTCGCCGTTGCAGTATCTGAAGAGCTACCGGCTGCATCAGGCGCGGATGCTGATGCTGCATGAAGGATTGAAGGCCAGCGCGGCGGCAATGCGGGTAGGGTATGAAAGTGCTTCGCAGTTTTCGCGCGAGTTTAAGCGCTATTTTGGCGTCACGCCGGGCGAAGAAGCGACGCGGATGCGTCAGGCGGGATAAGAGAAAGGCCGGAGCACCGGCCTTTTTTTACGCCGATTTTTTACGGCGGATCAGCAGTACCACGCTGCCGATTAATCCGGCACAAAGCAGCACCAGCGGCAACACCATCAGAATGGTCATCACCTGATCTTCGTGCCTTTTGATAAACGGCACCTGGGTGATGGCAAAGCCCAGCGACACCAAAATGGCCACCCAGAGAAAACCACTCAGCCAGTTAAACAGCTGGAAGCGGCCGTTTTTCAGGCCGGAAATCCCCGCCATGGTCGGCAGAATGGTGCGGACAAAGCCCAGAAAACGGCCAACGATCAAAGCCGTCAAACCGTGGCGATGAAACAGATTCCACGCCCGCTGGTGATACTGCACCGGCAGATGCATCAGCCAGCTTTTCACCAGCCGCGTATTGCCCAGCCAGCGTCCCTGTAAATAGCTTAGCCAGCAGCCGAGGCTGGCGGCCAGCGTCAGGATCGCCACCGTAGGCACAAAGTCCATCACCCCTTTGGCAATCATCGCGCCTGCCAGTAACAGCAGGCTGTCGCCCGGCAGAAACGAGGCGGGCAACAGGCCATTTTCAAGAAACAGGGTAGCGAACATAATGCAATAAACTACCCAAATGACGTCCGGATTGGCCAGCGCAGCAAAATCCTGATGCCACAGCGCCTGAACAATCTCATGCAATACACCCATCTTAATTCCTGTTTACTGCGTTAAGCTGCCATTGTAGCGCTAATCCCCTCACCACACTTTGATCAAGGGCGCGGATGTCGCACCGTTAATCGTCCGTTTAGCTTTATCAGGCAGGACAGGCGGAAAGACGAGCAAATCCGGCAGCCAGGTCTTCAATCAGGTCGTCAACGTTCTCCAGGCCAATATGCAGGCGCACCAGCGTGCCAGTGAAATCCACGCCGCCGGCCGGCCGGATTTCCGCCAGCTCTTCCGGCTGATTAGCGAGGATCAGCGACTCGTAGCCGCCCCAGGAATAGGCCATGCTGAAGTGTTCGAAGCGATCGAGATACTCAGCCAGCTGCGGGTCGGTCAAACGCGCTTTCAGCACAAATGAGAACAGGCCGCTGCTGCCGGTAAAGTCGCGCTGCCAGAATTCATGTCCCTTACATTGTGGCAGAGCAGGATGATTGACCACGGAAACTTCGGCCCGATCTGCCAGCCAGTGGGCGACCTTTATGGCGCTTTCTTCATGCTGACGCAGGCGCACGGCCAGCGTTCTTAATCCCCGGCTGGCCATATAGGCGGTATCGGCATCGACCATCTGGCCCATCAGATAGGAGTTTTCACGCAGCTGTGCCCAGCAACGTTCATTGGCAACTGCGGTGCCGATCATCGCGTCAGAGTGACCAATCAGATACTTGGTGCCGGCCTGAATGGAAATATCGACGCCAAAATCCAGCGCGCGGAACAGAATGCCGGCGGCCCAGGTATTGTCGATCATGATCACCGCATCCGGCGCTTTGCTGCGCACGGCGGCGACAATCGCCGGGACATCCTGCACTTCCATGGTGATCGAGGCCGGAGATTCGAGAAACACCACCTTGGTATTTGGTTGCACCCGTTCGGCAATTTCCGCACCGATGCAGTGATCGAACCAGGTGGTGGAGACATTCATTTTGCTGAGAATTTTGGTGCAGAAGTCCTGCGTCGGTTCATAGACCGACCCCGCCATCAGCACGTTATCGCCAGCAGAAACAAAGGCCAGAATGGCGTTGGCAACCGCAGCCGCGCCGCAAGGATAGAGCGCACAGCCCGCGCCGCCTTCCAGTTCGGTCATCGCGTCCTGCAGGGAAAAGTGGGTCAGCGTGCCGCGACGGCCGTAAAATAACTCGCCATCGGCACGGCCGGCGGTACAGCGTTTTTTCTCAGCCACGCTATCAAACACCAGCGAGGAGGCCCGCTGGATCACGCTATTCACTGAGCCCTGGGTAAAACGTTTACTGCGTCCGGCGGCAATCAGCGCCGTTTCAATTTTTTTACTGGTCATCGGAATGCTCTGTTTGCGGATGTCTGGTCTGCCTTAACGTTAACACGGCAGGCGGCTGGGCGAAATTAAGCGTAGGGCACTGTGAGAAAGATTCAGCAAAAGTCGGCTGGATATGCGCTAAATCAGGAAAGTGTGTAAAAAATGTTACCCCAAAAGTAAATAGTAATGATAACCACTATCAATTCAGCACTGATTTGGTATGATCCGCACTGGTTTTTTTTACCCGTTGAATGACGTTGGAGACACAGCGTGACGAATGATTTGATGCAGACGGATCTTTCCGTCTGGGGCATGTACCAGCATGCGGACATCGTAGTAAAAGTGGTGATGATCGGCTTACTGCTGGCATCTGTCGTGACCTGGGCGATCTTCTTCAGTAAAAGTTTTGAACTCAGCGCCGCGAAACGCCGCCTGAAAAACGAACAGAACGCGCTGGCAGGTGCACGCTCTCTGCAGGAAGCCGCGCAGATCAGCGCCAGCTTTAAAGCGGGCAGCCTGACCACGCAGTTTCTGAAAGAAGCGGAAAACGAGCTGGAACTTTCCGCAGGCTCCGACGACGACAACGGCATCAAAGAGCGTACCTCTTTCCGCCTGGAGCGCCGCGTGGCGTTCTTTAGCCGTCACGCGGGCCGCGGCAACGGTTTCCTCGCCACCATCGGCGCCATCGCACCGTTCGTCGGTCTGTTTGGTACGGTGTGGGGCATCATGAACAGCTTTATCGGCATTGCCCAGACCCAGACCACTAACCTGGCAGTGGTTGCACCGGGGATTGCGGAAGCCCTGCTGGCCACCGCTATCGGCCTGGTTGCGGCCATCCCCGCCGTGGTGATCTACAACGTCTTTGCCCGCCTGATCGGCAACTACAAAGCGTCAATGGGCGATGTTGCCGCCCAGGTGATGCTGCTGCAAAGCCGCGATCTGGACCTGGCCGCCAGCGGCAGCGTACAGCGTGCGCCCGCTCAGAAACTGCGGGTAGGATAAGCACCATGGCAATGCGATTGAATGAAGATCTCGAAAGCAACGGCGAAATGCATGAAATCAACGTCACGCCGTTTATCGACGTGATGCTGGTGCTGCTGATTATCTTTATGGTCGCCGCGCCGCTGGCAACCGTTGACGTCCGCGTTAACCTTCCTGCTTCCACCAGTGCGCCGCAGCCGCGTCCTGAGAAGCCGGTTTACCTGTCAATCAAAGCCGACAAGCAGCTGTTCATTGGCAACAATGCGGTGACGCCGGAAACGCTGTTGAATGCGCTGAACAGCCAGACCGAAGGCAATAAAGAGACCACCATTTTCTTCCAGGCAGATAAGTCTGTGGATTATGAAACGCTGATGGGCGTGATGGATAAACTGCGTCAGGCGGGATATCTGAAGATTGGTCTGATGGGAATGGAAACCGCCGGGAAGTAACCGACGGGCGTTAAAAAAAGGGCCGACATGCAGATGTCGGCCCTTTTTTATTACAGCTGCACCGCCGGGGCGCCGCTGTGTCGGGTCTGGTACTGACGGATCAGGCGCTTGATAATCATTGTCCCAATCAATCCGCACACGGCGGCAAAGGTCAGCCAGACGCCAGGCATCGCCTTATCGCCGGTGACGTGGATCAGGTAGCTGGAGATGGCCGGGGTGAAGCCGCCGAACAGGGCGGTTGCCAGGCTGTAAGCCAGTGAGAAGCCGGTCGCGCGCACTTCCGCCGGCATCACTTCTGCCAGATACACCACCATCGCACCGTTATAGCTGGCGTAGAGGAACGAGAGCCACAGTTCCGCTTCCAGCAGGTGGGAAAGGCTCGGGGAACCGACCAGCCAGTGCAGCACCGGCCACGCGGTGGCAATCATCAGCAGCGTAAAGAAAATCAGCAGCGGACGGCGGCCATAATGGTCGGACACGGCACCCATGATCGGCAGCCAAATCAGGTTAGACACGCCCACGCACAGGGTGACGAAGAAGCTCTGTTTGTCGCTCATCATCAGCACGGTTTTGCCGAAGGTGGGGGTAAACGCAGTGATCATATAGAACATCACCGTGGTGGTGACCACCATCAGCATGCCCGCCAGCACCAGCGCCCAGTTGCTGGCGACCGAGCGGATGATTTGCTTCATCGACGGGTGCGTTTTACGCTGGCTGAACGCTTCGGTCTCTTCCAGCTTGCTCCGGATCCAGAACAGGAACGGCACAATCATACAGCCGATCAAAAACGGGATACGCCAGCCCCATTCGGTGACCTGATCTTTTTCCAGCAGATGGTTCAGGCCCAGGCCTAACAGCGCCGCAAAAATCACCGCGATCTGCTGGCTACCCGACTGCCAGCTAACGAAGAAGCCCTTACGGTTCTTCGGCGCGATCTCGGCCAGATAAACCGAAACGCCGCCCAGCTCAACCCCGGCAGAGAAGCCCTGCAACAGGCGTCCTAACAGGATCAGGATCGGCGCGGCGGCACCCAGCGTGTTGTAACCCGGCACCACCGCAATGGTCAGCGTGCCGATGGCCATCAAGCCCAGCGTCATCAGCAGCCCTTTGCGGCGGCCATGATGGTCAATATACGACCCCAGCACGATGGCGCCCAATGGCCGCATCAGGAAACCTGCACCGAAGGTCATCAACGTCAGCATCAGCGAGGCAAAGGGATCGTCACCCGGGAAAAAGGTTTTGGCGATAGCCGTGGCGTAATAACCAAACACCATGAAATCGAACATTTCCAGGAAATTTCCGCTGGTCACATTGAAGATGGTTCTGGCATTACCCTGAGGCTTGCGGGCGGGATTTGGGGGAGAAGTCACGGCAGTCATACAGCATCCTTTTGGGTTTTCTTCCGTTTTATCGTGCCAGCCGCGGATTTAATGTGATGACGGTCACCGTTAGCCGGGCGCTGGGCAGACTCTTCGTAACAAATTATTAACACATGCAGTGCCAGCCATTATTCAGGCAGAAAAGCCGCCGTCAGAAGCCGCTGACGGCGGTGGTCATCGACTCAGAACGACAGGTCGATCACCACACTGTCGCTGTAACTGCCCGCCACCGGCGTGGCCTGGGTGGTCAGCACCTTCGCGGTGTAGTTGAAGGTGCGGGTCAGGCCATCGGTGCTAAGGGCACTGGAGGCGGTACTCGACACCCGGTCGCTACCGGTTGGCCCCCAGCGCGTGGTGGTGGCATTTTGATAAATCTCGTAGGCCAGCTGGTTGCTGCCGCTGGTCATATAGCGTTGGGTGCCCACCGCATGGCTGCCGTTGCTCATCCCCACCGTATAGGTGCTGCCTTTGGTACAAATCACATTAATCGACTGAGAAATGGTATTGAAACTGCTGACCAGCGGCGCGCTGCCGAAGCTGATATCGGGTGCGGTGATCGTGGTGCAGTCATTGGTGACAATCAGCGTGGTAGTAATGGGTATGGTTCCCGATCCCGTCTGTTGATTGCCCAGCAGACAGAGTCCCAACGCGCCAATGCCGGTACAAATGTTGTAGTTGACCAGGATATTCAGGTTGACGGTATAGGTGCCTGCGGCCACCGTTTGCCCCGGTACCGTGCGCAGGTAGAGCGGAATACTGAAGTTCTGCCCGCCGCCCAGACCAAGCAGGTTCAGCAGCTGCGCCTGACTGTAGGTGGTGGTGACGCCACCGACCGCGATTTCGGTGGCGCAGGCGGCGTCGGTGCAGGTGCGAAGCGGGATATTGTCGGTGCCGGTGCTGACGGTTTTTAACGTTGCCCGCGTGCCGCTGGTGTAGGTGGCGCTGGCGAGCTGCAGCCTTATATAGTCGGTGGAAAGCAGTGACAGCACGCTGCCCGAGCCGCAGTTGACGTTGACGTTGGCCGTTATGTTGCTGGCAGTGGTATTGACCGCAAACGAACTGACGGTGCCGAAACTGGCGGTGGAAGAGGGCAACGTACAGGCGGCCCAGCCGGGGATCGCGCAGGCCAGCAGCAGCAGGAATAACAGGCCGGAAAGCAGCTTTTTCATGGTGACGTTCCTGAAGAGGGATCGGATGTGAGCGAGCAGGTCAGCGGCCCGTAAGTTTCAAGCGATTTCGGGCGGCCGCCCGCCACAGTGAGCGTTGACGCGCAGTGGCGACCATCCGGCGTTTCTGCGCGGAAAACATTTTCAGTTTTCAGGTTTTCCATCCACACCAGACCATCCCAGCCAACGTATTCGGTTGCCTGACCTTCGCGGAGGATCTGCGTGGACACCGGCAGCGGCTGGCCGTTTTGATCGTGCAGGATCACACTGGCGGCACGCAGCGGTTCAATCGGGAAGTGCAGCAGATAGCCACTGTCCCGCTTAACGGCAAAGCGCTGTTCCACGCTGGAGGTGGTCATGTCCGCCGGCAGATCGAGCGTATCGATGTCGTACTTCGCCGGATAATAGGAGCTGATGCCCGGCACCAGCAGATAGCCGTTGTCATTGGTTTTACCCATCAGTTGGTTTTCATAACGGACATTGATGTTCGGGTAGTCGGTTTTCACCAGCACGAAGGCGTCGTTGACCTGATTGGCGGCAAACAGGCTGCCATCCATCAACACCACCGAGCCGGTTAAATCCGCCCATTCTGTGCTGTAGTCCTTGTCGCCATAGAAGCCGGCGGAGGTTTCGATATTGGCGTTACGCCAGCTCAGGCTCGCCTGGCGGTAATCGCTGTCGCTGCTCTGATTGGCATACGAGGCATCCCAGGCAAATCCGCCTTCGGTCGGCATCGCGCGCGAGGCGGTAATGCGTTGTGAAGATCCGCCTTGCTGATCGCGCTCCTGACTTACGCTGACCGTGCCCAGATCGCTGAACGGGATCACCAGTGAAATGGCACCGGACCATTCGCCTTCCTGCTGGTCGCGGCTGGCCGAGACGTACAGGCTGCTGTTGCCCCACAGGTTCTTACTCCACGACAGGTTCCACAGCTGGGTGCGGTCGCCGGTGCCGCTGGTGATATCAATAAAGGCGGCGCCGACGCTGCCATACTGGTTCAGCGACAGGCTGGCACTGTACTGGGCGCTGCGGCGGCTGAGGGTGTATTCCGAGCCGCCGATGTTACCGTTACGATCGCCGTACAGGGCCAGATTGCCGAAGCCCGACGAGCGCACGATATGCTGCGTGCCGACGCTGAAGCGGCTGTTGTTGTACTGATAACCCCAGCTGTACTGCGTGCCGGTGTCGCCTTCCATCTGGCTTTGCGTCAGCGCTGCATTGACCACGCCCAGCGAGCCAACTCTCATCTGGCCGCCCGCGCCGCCCACCGCCAGCGCATCGGCACCTTCGGCGTGGCTTTCCAGCGTCAGCCAGTCGTTCAGGCCATAACGATACGAGCCGCTGACCGCACCGGCTCCGTAATCAAAATTCTTCAGACCGTAATTTTCACGCAGCGCACCGGCAGAAAATGAAAAGTCCGACAGGCCGGGTTTCAGCAGGTTACTCGACACATAAAACGGCAGGGTGGTGGTCACGCGCCGGCCCACCGCATCGGTGGTCACCACCACCGCGTTCCCCGCGCCGTTAACGAACGGCATATTGGTCAGTGACCACGGGCCAGGCTGGACGTTGTTGCTGCTGTTTTTATAACCGTTCACAAACAGGTCAACGGTTGACGGCACCGCAGCCTGACCGGAAAACGACGGCAGCGGATAGGTGACCAAATCCGGGCGCACGGAAAAGTCCCTGGCGATCTGGATACCGCCCAGCCTGACGCTGCTGGTCCACGCCAGCGAGTCGGTGATCAGATCGCCCACCCGCCAGCTGAGCGAGTGGTTCTCATCCTGATTACTCCACCAGGTGTCGTAGCGCAGGAAGCCCTCGTCCTGGCTGCCCGGCGTACCGGAAAGCTGTTCCTGATAGACGCCATTGGTAGAAAACTGCCCGCTGTCGCTGAACATGCGGAATTCGTTCCAGGCAGAAAGTCGGGTGCCGCTGGCCGAGGTGTGGCTTGTATACAGATCGTAATTGAACAGGGCGCCTGCGGTGGTGCGTCCCGGATAGCGCGGGCCGTTGGTTTCGGCGCTGGCGATGGTTTGCTTCGGCAGCCAGGCCGGCGGCACGGTCAGCAGGATGCGCTGACGCGGTCGATCGTATTCGGCTTTGACCTCGGGGAGCGTCGAGACATCGACAATCGAGGCATTTATCTTCGAGGTGGGGATCCCGGCGCGCTGCAGATCGCCCGCGCGCAATAAATAGTGGTCATCCTTAAACTCAACCGGCACCACCTGACCGCTGTCCTGATCGTTCACCACCAGTCCCAGCATGTACTGATTGTTCTGCTGACCTGGCGCAGTTTGTTGCGGCGGCGGCGGCAGTGAGGAAAAGGTCTCCGCGCTGCCGGTTACAGGGAACAGGCAACTGATGATGCCGGTGACGGCCAGGGAGCAGCGTCCCAGTGACGCAACGCATCGCCTGCTCATGCGTTACTGTGAGGAACCGGTACTACGCCAGCTTTTGTTATTTTCCAGCTGCGCGCTCAGTTCCGAACTGTTGGAAGCCGGGAAATTCAACGGGAAGGTATTGCTGGATCCTGCCAGCACATAGCCAAACAGGCTGTTGGACAGAATGCGGCTGCCGAGCGAGACTTTGCTCAGTCTGGCGTGGCCAGAGCCGTTATTGGTGATCCTGATGGCGGAATGGCCATCCTGACTGACCGTCTGCCAGCTGAGATCGGGCTTAGCCGAGTCGGAGGAAAGGCCTTCACCGTAGGTGAACAGCGGCACCGAGTAACGCATCTGGAAGTTCAGCCCGGCCTGGTCTTTACCCGGCGTTTGCGGGGTGGGGATCTCATCCAGCAATACCCGGTACGCGACCTCCTTGCCTGCCGGTGGCGGCGTCTGATTGATCAACCGCACCAGCTGTTTTTTCCCCGGTTCAATCCTCACCAGCGGCGGGCTGGCGACCACGGTTTGCTGCGTCTGATACTGTTCCTGCCCGTTAATCTGCTGCCAGGTAAACACCCTGACCTGCATTAAGGTGGTGGCTTCTCCCCGGTTCTCCAGCCACAGCTCGGTGGCTTTATCACCGCTGGGGATTTTAGGATCGATAGGCCAGATCAACACCGAGTTACCAGCCCAGGCTGGCGCCACCAGAGCACTGCCCATCAGGCTGATCAGCAGGCCAAAAAGTCGTAGCGTCTTCATTATTCAATCCTTCTGAAATCCCTGTTTTACCAACTCAGCGTCACGGTCAGCGTGTCGCTGTAAGTCCCTGCCCGGTTGACGCCGCTCAGCTGCAGCAGGCCATAAATCGGCAGGGTAATGTTATTTGCATTGCTATAGGTCAGCGCCACGTTCTGATTCACCGGGATAGCGCTTGCCGCACTGTGGCTGGCATTGGTATACAGCGAATAGGCCACCAAATTGGTGTTATTTGCCACCTTCAGATTACGGCTGGAGCCGTAGTTGCTGCCGCCATCAATGCTCATATTCAGCGTGGTGCCGGGCGTGCAGGCCAGCGTGATGGTGGTGCTTTGCACAAACGCGGCGCTGACGCTGCTGCTGCCGACACCCGGTTGGGTGCCAAAATCGAGCGTGCCAAACACGCCCGGATTGGTCCCCGACACCACGCAGCCGTTGACCACCGAAGCGGTCACCTGAAAAGTCTGAGTGGGTAGCGACCAGCTCTGATGGCTGATTAACAGCAGCATCAGGCACAGCGGATAAAGCCTCCCGCCTCGTCGCATCACCCACTCCAGCACGTTGTTTTCCCTGTCTTCAGACTCAGTAATTGACGGCTACGTTGATGGTATCGGTGTAGGTGCCTGCCGGAATGGCCGCATTGAATCCACCGCCGGTGATACGACCGTAAATCGGGTAGTTGTCGCCGTTGACCGGATCGGTGGTGCCGGTATTAGTCAGGTTTGTGCTGTTAGCAATTGGCGTGGTGTAGGAGGTGGTGCCATACAGGGTGTAAGCAATTCCCTGTGTGGCGTCACTGCCGAGTACCAGATAGCGTGGCTGTGCCGTCACCGCACCGAACACGGTAGCGGGGGCCGCATTACTGCTGGTGAGCTGAACGTTGTAGGTTTGACCGGTGGTGCAACGGACAAAGATGCCGTTACCCAGCGAGCCGACTAAGGTGGCGTTCAGGGTATCGAAGGTGGCAGCGCTGCTACCAAAGTCTAAGGTACCGAAGTTAACGCCGGTGGTGGCGGACTGACCGTTAACCAGGCAGCCGGTGGTCAGGACCAGCCTTGCGTTAATGGTTCCCGTTGTGGTGGCGGCAAAGCCAGAAGAGGCCACGCCAAGGCTAAGGCCACAGCCCAGCAGAAAAAGCTTCATTTTCATAACCATTCCTTACTGATTAGACAGATGAACGTGCTTTTTCGCCTGATGTGAAATTAATATAAGTGACGCTAAATTCTGCAATAAAATTACTTGATCGCTGTCACAATAAACACCTGAGGGCTGTGCTTCAGGCGTTTGAATTAACAGCTTTGTCTTGTTTTTCTTTACTATAGATCAGCCTGGACCTTGTAGCGAAGCGAAACCTTAAAATAAAGCTTATCAATTTACCGGTAGAAATCATTTCTGCGCCAAACCCTTACCCGATCTGGGCTGTGAAAATAAACGGGACTTTTCCTATTTATAACTTCGCAAAAAAAAGTGCCTCTGCTATGTTCGTAGGATCGCTATTGGCAATTAATAAACGAGATAAATTATAGGGATATCTATCATTGCGCTGTGCTTATTTTATTAAGCTTCCGTTCTTTATTGTCACAGGCATAAAGTTGCCTGATCTTTAGCCGATACACTGATCTCAAAGGCAGTTTTTTTCAGCAATTTTGTTTAACTACCCGGCGCCCGTAAAACGGCATCAGCATCAGAGATTTCCCTATGCTTATGAGCTCCTACGACCAGCTTCTGGTCATCGTTTCCATCTTCGTGGCTTTTCTGGCTTCCTATACCGCACTGGATATGGCGGGCAGAGTGGCGACCACTACAGGCAGAACAGCGCAGGTCTGGCTGTTTGGCGGCGGCTTTGCGATGGGCGTCGGCATCTGGTCGATGCACTTTATCGGCATGCTGGCGATGAACATGGCAATGGTGATGAGTTACGATCCCACGCTGACCGTGGTGTCGATGCTGATTGCGGTGGCGGCCTCTATCTTCGCGCTGTGGATTGTTTGCTACGGCGAACTGCCGCTGCATCGCCTGATGGTAGGCGCGCTGGTGTTAGCCAGCGGCGTGGTGGCGATGCACTACACCGGCATGGCGGCCTTGATGTTCGAGCCGGGCATCATCTGGAACTGGAACTGGATCATGCTGTCGGTGGTGATTGCGCTGGCCGCGTCCACTGCGGCGCTGTGGCTGGCGTTTAAGCTGCGTCAGGGCGGCGGTCGACTGGCGCTGATGCGCGCGGGTGCGGCAACGGTAATGGGCTTTGCGATCGCCGGGATGCACTACACCGGCATGGCGGCCGCCAGCTTCCCGATGCACAGCCACGCCACTGAAATGGGCGTTAACAGCAACTGGCTGGCGGTGCTGGTGGTGGTGGTGACGCTCTCCATTCTGGGGATCACCCTGGTGGTGTCGACGCTGGATGCCCGCCTGCAGGCGCGAACCTCGGTGCTGGCGTCTTCGCTGGCCGATGCCAACCGCGAGCTGGCTCAGCTGGCGCTACACGATAACCTGACCCGCTTACCTAACCGTATTCTGCTGGAAGATCGTCTGGACCAGGCGATGAATAAAGCGGTGCGGGAAAACACCTCTTTTGCGCTGATGTTTATGGATCTTGATGGCTTTAAGGCGGTTAATGATGCCTTCGGCCACCATATCGGTGACAACCTGCTGGTTGCCGTCACCGACCGAATGAACCATCTGCTGAAGGGCCACCACACGCTGGCCCGTCTGGGCGGCGATGAGTTTGTGCTGCTGGTGGAGATCAACGATCCCAATGATGCGGCCACCACGGCCGATATGCTGGTCAAAGCCATCGACCAGCCGTTTGAAATTTCCCGTTATGAACTGATGGTGTCGCTGAGCATCGGCATTGCCGTGTTCCCTGGCGATGGAAGTGACGAGCGCGAGCTGATGTTCAATGCCGATGCCGCCATGTATCACACCAAAAATAACGGCCGTAACGGCTACACCTTCTTCCAGCCGTCGATGAACATGATTGCGCAGAGCCAACTGCAGCTGATTAACGATTTGTGGCTGGCGCAGGAGCGTGAAGAACTCCGTCTGTTCTATCAGCCGAAGTTCTGTGCTCCGCAGGGACCGATCCTCGGATTTGAAGCGTTAATCCGCTGGCAGCACCCGGAGCGCGGCCTGATGTCCCCGGACGTATTCCTGCCGCTGGCGGAAAAAACCGGGCTGATTGTCAGTATCGGCAACTGGGTGATCAACGAAGCCTGTCGCCAACTGCGTATCTGGCATTTGCAGGGCAATCCGCACTGGTCGGTGGCCGTCAACCTGTCCGCGTTGCAGTTTGAACAGCCCGGGCTGGTGGAAACCGTGCTCACCGCGCTGAAGGTTCATCATATTCCGGCCGAGCTGCTGACGCTGGAAGTGACGGAAACCACCGCGATGCGCGATCCGGATGAAAGTATCCGCATCCTGACACAGCTAACCGATCTGGGCGTCAAAGCCTCGATTGACGACTTTGGTACCGGCTACTCCAGCCTGCTGTACCTGAAGCGTTTACCGGCCAGCGAGCTGAAAATTGACCGCGCCTTCGTCAATGAGTTACAGGCGCAGAGCGAGGATGCCACCATCGTCACCGCCATTGTGGCGCTGGCGCAGACCCTGAACCTGAAAGTGGTGGCCGAAGGGGTGGAAACCGAAGAACAGCAGGCGTTTCTTACCAGCCTCGGCTGTAACTCTCTGCAGGGCTATCTGCTGGGCCGACCGATCCCACCGGATCAGGTTGCCGGGCTAAAGCACTTCGTCGGTGACACTGAAGTGGATGTGTTGCCGACCCTGAAAAAAGAGCTGATTGGCATCACGCCACTCATCGACACTGTTTAATCTGCCCGCGGCAACCTATAATAGTTGCCAAATTCCTTGTTCGGGCATGTAACAGTTTTGGCTAAATACCAGCAGCTCATCGACCAACTCCAGCAGCAGATTTCGTCGGAAGTCTGGCTGCCGGGAGAAAAACTGCCCTCGCTGCGAGAGCAGGTCGCGTTAAGCGGCATGAGCCTGATGACGGTGATGCACGCCTATCAGGTGCTGGAGAGCCAGGGGTGGATCCAGTCCCGCCCGCAGTCCGGCTACTACGTTGCCCCGCGCGCGGACTTCCTCAGCCAGCCTGCCAGCCACCAGAAGGTGCAGCTGGCGGAGTCTGTCGATATCAATGCCTTTATCTTTGATGTGCTGCAAGCCTGCCGCGACCCGCGCATTCTGCCGTTTGGCTCTGCCTTCCCCGATCCTGAACTGTTCCCGCAGCGGCAGCTGATGCGCTCGCTGGCCTCGGTTTCCCACACCATGAAGCCCGCCGACGCGCTGAATAACCTGCCGCCGGGCAATGAAGCCTTACGCAAAACCCTGGCGCAGCGTTACGCCTTGCAGGGCATTCAGGTCTCCCCGGATGAAATCGTTATTACCAACGGTGCGATGGAAGCGCTGAACCTGAGTATGCAGGCGGTCACCGAACCCGGCGACTGGGTAGCGATCGAAAACCCGTGTTTTTACGGCGCGCTGCAGGTGATTGAACGGCTGAAGCTGAAGGCCGTGGCGATCGCCACCGATCCACAGCATGGGATGGATTTAGACGAGCTGGAAAGGGCGCTGGAGCGCTGGCCGATCAAGGCCTGCTGGATGATGACCAACCAGCAGAACCCGGTGGGCCATACGCTGACCAAAGCGAAAAAGCAGCGGCTGGTGGAGATCCTCTCTGCCCATAAGGTGACGCTGATTGAGGATGACGTTTACAACGAACTCTATTTTGGTCATGAAAAGCCGCTGCCCGCTAAAGCCTTTGAGCTGGAGCAAAGCGTGCTGCACTGCTCGTCCTTCTCCAAGAATCTGGTGGCCGGCTTTCGCGTCGGCTGGGTGGTTGCCGGTCAGCATGCGCAGCGCATCCAGCGCTTACAGCTGATGAGCACGCTGTCGACCAGCACGCCGATGCAGCTGGCGCTGGCCAACTACCTGTTGACCCGCAGCTATGACAGCCATCTGCGCAAACTGCGGATGTTGCTGGAGCAGCGCAAGAATCAGGCGCGACAGTCGCTGAAGCGTCATCTGCCGGTAGAGGCGAGGATCAACGATTCCCAGGGCGGCTATTTCTTGTGGGTGGAGTTGCCGCGCCAGGTGAACACCACCGAACTTTATTACCGCGCGCTGAACAACAACATCAGTATTGGACCCGGAAAAATGTTCTCGTCAGGCGAACAATACGCGAATTATTTCCGCTTTAACGCGTCATGGGCGTGGGGCGATGCGCAGGAGGCGGCGGTAGCGATTCTCGGGGGACTGATTGCGGAAATGCTGTAAAGGCAGGGCGGACGGACGTCGGGGCAGGAGCTGATGGATGCGATTAATGGGCCAGTTTGCCTGGCCCCATTGCCATCAGATAGTTGAGGCGCGCTGCTGGCCCCAGGTCAGATGATATACGTCGTAGAAATCGACTTCGCCTTTCAGCGACAGCAGCTTTTCAATGCCCTGTTTCACCTTGTCAGAAACCTGGCTGCTGGAGAGGATTTCCTGAATCGCTTGATCGGACAGGGTACGAATGTAGTACCACTCGCCGTTATAGCAAACGCGCAGATCCAGCGTATCGATATCTTCAAAACGGTAGCGCGGATTCACATCCAGCATCATCAAGCCGCTCATCAACAGCACAAAAAACGTCGCGCCCCAGAACGCCGGCCAGCCGAGGAATTCGGTGGTGAAACACAGCGCTACGGTCAATGCGTAACAGACATACATTGATATCCATAAGCCAGGATGGTTTTTCAGGAAGGTCATGCTCAGGCGTGGCCGGTTATCGCGCTGTTCCTGTTGATTCAGCGTGTCGATCTCGCGTTGCAGTATCTGTTTTACGTCGTGCATTTTTCTCACCTCATTCGTGACTGTTCACAGTAAAACACACTGCGTAAAGCCAGGGCAGACACAGTTTTCATTAATATGGCTATAACAGTTTGCCTACCGTTGTAAACGCGATCGCACCGCGCCTTTTTGAGCCCGATTTCCGTTTCTTTCTCTTGAAGGATCTGCCGCTGCGCTGATTTGAGTTAAGTTCCCGTAAATTAATAAGTTATGTGATCTGCGCCGTCGCGCAAACATTGCATCTTGTGGATTATTTGCCACAATTAATTAACAACTAATCAAGTCCAGAAACAGGAGACGCCGTATGTTGCCGCAATCTGGGAGCCTACTCACCATGATGTCCTTCGCTGCCGGTACTTTCTCTGCCGGCGCGTCATCCAATCCGCAATATATGACGTTCCAGCCCGCCAGCGGTGTACCGAACAATCCGCTGCCATTGATCATCTATCCGCAGGTTGCGCCGGATGAAGAAGAAGACATTGCCCGCTTTTTCGAAGACCTGTTTGCCCGCCACCAGTGGCTGCCGCGCTGGCGCTACCCGGTTTTCCCTTACACCCATTACCATCCCAACACCCATGAACTGCTGGGGATTGCTGCCGGTTGGGCGCAAATTCTGTTTGGCGGTGAAACCGGCCGGGCGGTTACCGTCTATGCCGGTGACGCGGTGCTGATCCCGGCGGGCGTTGGCCATCAGCAGCTGGCCGCCAGCGATGACTTCTTTGCGGTCGGCGCCTACCCGCGTGGGATGCAGCCAGATACCCGCCGCGATGAGCTGAATCTTCTGAACCAGTCTATAGTAGAAATTAAGCGGGTTCCGATGCCGCAGCATGACCCGATCACCGGCGGTGAAGGGGCCGTCACCGAAATCTGGCACCCGCTGGAACAAAACTGATCGCCGCTGATTAAACGCACCGTTATGGTGCGTTTCCTTTATGACCTCCTTTCCAGGGATACTTCCCGGCGCACCGGCCAGGCCAGGCGTTGATGGTGCCCTCGCACGGCATCAGGCTCCGCTCTGTCACCCTGGGTACTGGCACGCTTTGTGCAGATAAGTAACGGGTTCACCGACAGTGGAAGGGAAATCATGAATCAAGGCTATGAATTAGCATCAACCTTTTATGATGAAATGCTGCTGGGCAGCGGTCAGCACCGCCAGCACTATCGCGACTACTGGCACTGGCTGCAAAAAGCCGACCATGAGGCGATCGCACGCAAGCGGGAAGAGGCCGAACTTTTGTTTCACCGCGTCGGCATTACCTTCAATGTTTATGGTCAGGATGGCGGCGCTGAGCGCTTGATCCCGTTCGACAGCGTGCCGCGCATTATTCCGGCCAGTGAATGGGCGATGCTGGACAAAGGCATCCGCCAGCGCGTTCAGGCGCTGAATGCCTTCCTCCATGATATCTACCACGAGCAGCACATCCTGAAAGCCGGCATCATCCCGGCGGAGCAGGTGTTGGTTAACGACCAGTATCAACCCTGCATGCAGGGATTGAATCTGCATCGCGATATCTACGCCCATATCTGCGGCGTCGATATGGTGCGTAACAGCGACGGTGAATACTACGTGCTGGAAGACAATCTGCGCACGCCGTCCGGCGTCTCCTACATGCTGGAAAACCGCAAAATGATGATGCGGCTCTACCCGGAACTGTTCGCCCAACAGCGGATTGCGCCGGTCGAACGCTATCCGTCGCATCTGCTGCAAACCCTGCGCGAAAGCTCCCCGGTGAACGATCCGGTGGTGGTAGTGCTGACGCCCGGTCGTTTCAACAGTGCCTACTTTGAGCACAGTTTCCTTGCCCAGCAGATGGGCGTGGAGCTGGTCGAAAGTGCCGACCTGTTTGTGAAGGACGGGGCAGTGATGATGCGCACCACGGCGGGCCCGTGCAAAATCGACGTGATTTATCGCCGCGTGGATGATGCCTACCTCGATCCGCTGGCCTTCCGCGCCGACTCCATGCTCGGCGTGCCGGGGCTGCTGTCGGTCTATCGCGCCGGCAATGTGGTGCTGGCGAATGCCATCGGCACCGGCGTGGCGGACGACAAATCCATCTATCCGTATGTGCCGGATATGATTAAGTTTTATCTCTCCGAAGATCCGATCCTCAATAACGTGCCGACCTGGCAGTGCCGTCGTCCGGACGAGCTTTCGTGGGTGCTGGCTAACCTGCCAAAGCTGGTGGTGAAAGAGGTGCATGGCGCGGGCGGCTACGGCATGTTGATTGGTCCGGTGGCCACTCAGAAACAGCTGGAAGAGTTCCGTTCGCTGCTGATTGCCCGGCCACAAAACTACATTGCGCAGAACACCCTGGCGCTCTCAACCTGCCCGACGTTTGTCGAGCAAGGGCTGGCGCCCCGGCATATCGACCTGCGGCCGTTTGCCCTCAGCGGGGCTGAAATCCGGCTGGTGCCGGGCGGGCTAACGCGGGTGGCGCTGACCGAAGGTTCGCTGGTGGTGAACTCATCGCAGGGCGGTGGGACCAAGGATACCTGGGTGCTGGAGGATGACCAATGCTGAGTCGCACAGCCAGTGGATTGTTCTGGATGGCGCGCTATTTAGAGCGTGCTGAAAACATTGCCCGCGTGCTGGACGTGACCAACCGTCTGTCGCTGATGCCGGTGCGCAGCAGCCACGACGATGAGCTGCACGTACCGCTTAACCTGACCAGCACCAGCGAGCTGTTCTGGACGCTGAATGACAAGCTGGCGATGCCGCAGCTGTTCAATTTCTTTGTGCTCGATGAACGCAATCCGGGCAGTATTTTTTGCTGCTGGGAATCGGCATGGAACAACGCGCACGCGGTGCGCGGCAGCCTCTCTTCCGAAGTGTGGGAAAGCATCAACTCCAGCTGGATTGAGATGCGCAAGCTGCGGCGCAAAGGCGTCAGCAGCATCGGCGCGGATGCCTTTTTCGACTGGGTAAAAGAGCGTTCGCACCTGTTTCGTGGCGCGATGTTTGGCACGCTGATGCGCGGCGATGCGATGAGCTTTATCCGGCTCGGCACGCTGCTGGAGCGGGCGGACTGCACCGCCAGATTGCTGGACGTGACCCACTATCTGACCGAGCAGGATGACGACTCGGTGCGCGAATATTACCGGCTGGATACCCTGCTGCGCTCGGTATCGGCGCGCGAGGCTTACCACACCATCTACAAACAGGAGCTGGCCAGTGCCAGCGTCAATGAGATGCTGATCCTGCGGGAAGAGAGCCCGCGATCCTTACGATCCTGCATTGATGAAATTTCCAACCAGCTAAACTTGATCGGTGGCAGCGGTGAAAATCGCCCGCGTCTGCTGGTGACGGTGCTGGATGCAGAGCTGCGCTTCACCTCGTATGACTCGCTGATAAAAGAGGGGATCCACAGCTGGCTGCAGGATTTCCTTGGCGACCTTGGCAACATTGCCGTGAGCATTCAACAGACTTACCTGGAGGCAAAATGAAACTGGATATCGCCCATAAGACCCTTTTCAGTTATCAGAGTCTGGTGAAGCAAAGCACCCAGTATCTGCGCCTGACGCCGCAGAATTCGGTCCATCAGAACATTATTTCCTGGGAATTGATCCTGCCCGAGCAGGCGATCTGTACTACCGATACCTACGGCAACGTGCTGCACGTGCTGACGCTGGATACGCCGCACCAGTCGATTGAGATTGAAGCGCGCGGCATGGTGGAAATCCTCGATGATGGCGACATGGCACCGGATCCGGACAGCTGTCTGTCGCCGTTAGTGTTCCTGCGCGTGACGCCGTTAACTCAGCCTGATGCGGCAATCCGCGACTTTGCCCTGCGCTATTTCCGTCCGGAAGCACCAATGGCCAGCCTGGACCGGTTGATGGACGAGTTATTACTGAAAATGCCTTATCAGCCGGGTAGCACAATGGTTACTGATAACGCCGCGAAAGTATTTGCCGCGGGCACCGGGGTTTGCCAGGATCACAGCCACGTGTTTCTGGCCTGCTGTCGCAGCCTGCATATCCCCGCTCGCTATGTAAGCGGATACCTTTATACTGACACCGTTGAACATGTGGCTACGCACGCCTGGGTTGAGGCCTGGGTGGACGGCAGCTGGCACAGCTTTGATATCACCAATAATACCCGCAGCACGCGCCAGCATCTCAAGCTGGCGGTGGGCGTAGATTATATGGATGCCTGCCCGGTACGGGGCATGAGGCTGGGCGGCGGGAGCGAAGACATGTTAGCGGTGGCTGCGGTGCAACTGGTGAATTCGCAGCAGTAATTAATAACTCGGGCAAACTATGACTTACTGTGTGGCAATGCGTTTATCGTCAGGGATGATTTTTGTTTCGGACTCCCGAACCAATGCGGGGGTCGATCATATTTCGTCCTTCCGTAAGCTTCATGTTTTCCAACAGGACGATGAGCGCACGCTGGTCCTGCAAAGTGCCGGCAACCTGGCCACCACGCAAAGTGCCCTCAGCCTGTTAAGGCGCGGGTGCGAAGACGCGAAGAAGCCCAACCTGATGAGCTGCAGCAACATGTACGATGTGGCGCTGCTGGTGGGCGATACGCTGCGTGAAGTGATCAAACGGGACGGGGAAGAGTTTGGCGGCACGCTGATGTTGGGCGGCCAGATCAAAGGCGAAGAGCCGCGGCTGTTCCAGATCTACCCGCAGGGCAATTTCATCGAGTCGAGCACCGACACGCCCTATTTCCAGATCGGTGAAAGTAAGTACGGCAAACCGATTATCGACCGCGTGCTGCGCTTTGATACGCCGCTGGACCAGGCGATGCAGTGCGCGCTGATCTCGATGGACTCCACGCTGGCCAGTAACATCTCGGTCGGACTGCCGCTGGACGTGATGATTTATCCCACCGACAGTTACAGCATCGCGCAACAGTATCACCTGACCGAAAAGCATCCCTACTACTCACAAATCCGCCAGCTGTGGAGCGCCGGTCTGCTCAGCGTCTTCGCTCAGTTACCGCCTTTAGAGCTGGATGAATAGGACGGGCAGGCGCCAGGACGATCGTCACCATCGGCCAACCGCAGCAGCATGCGGTGGCCGATATCATTATCCCAGTTAAAGCTGTTCTGTAGCACCACGATGGCGGTGCGGTGTTTGATGTCCATACCGATATAGCTGGCATAGCCGCCGATAAAGCCGGACTGATACAGAATGCTTTGACCGTCGATATTATTGCTCAGCCAGGCTAACGCGGAAGAGTCATACTTCGGCTCTTTAAAGCGAATGGTGGTGGCATCATCAAATGCCGCGTCCAGCGCCGGATTGCCGCTGCCGTTCATATGCGCATTCAGATAGGTCAACAGGTCGTTGGCGCTGGACCACAGCGAGGCGGCTCCCACCATATTGCCGGCAAAATGCCACTCCGGCACCACTTGCCCCCGACGAACAAATTTAGGCTGATCGCCCGCATGTCCGCGGGCGCGAAGCATATAGCCCGGCAATTGCTCAGGCTGATAGCCGGTATGGCGCAGGCCCAGTGGCGCGATAATCTGCTGGCTGGCGATCTGCTGCGGCGACTGGCCGCTGTGTCGGGTGATCACGTAATCCAGAATCGAATAGCCGAGGTTGGAGTAGATCACCGAACGGTGGGCCGGCGCGGAAAAATCGCGCAGGTAACTAACAAACTCGCCCTGATCCAGGTCGTCATAGAAAGGATTGCCGGTAAACAGATAGTCGGTCAGCTTGCCGAGCATATGCAGCGTGGTCATCTGGCGCGGCAGGCCGGAAGTGTGGGTCGCCAGTTCCATCAGGGTGATCCTGCTGGCATCCGGGCTGAGCGCCACCTCATTGCCTAGCATCTCCCGCAGCGTGCTGTCCCAGCGCAGTTTGCCCTGTTGCACCAGCAGCGCCGCACTCTCTGCGGTGAAGCCTTTGGTCACGGAGCCCACCGCAAACAGCGTATCGCCGGTCAGCGGGATCTGCCGGTCGGTATCGGTAAAGCCGTAGCTGAACACCTGGCGTTTGCCGTCATGCAACAGCGCAACCACCACGCCGGGCGTGCGGTGCGCGTCGATCAATGGTTTGGCCAGCGCATCGATCTGTTGTTTTACCGGCACATGGCAGCTTGCCAGCAGGCTGGCTTCCGGGGAGGTATCGATGCTGTTGCTGGACAGCGAGGCGCAGCCGCTCAATAGCAGGCATGCGGACAGCAACAGGGAGGTCAGGTTATTCATTGCGATAGGCCGTACTGATGATTTTGACTGCCGCGAAATTTTTAACTTTATCAGTAAGGCATCGGCGGGACGATCGTCGCCAGATTTCCATTAGTGCCAAAGATTTACGTTTGCTGGTAAGTAAAATAATCAATAAAAATAATAAGTTATGATTTGTTGTAGTGTAACCTGGTGACATTGTGAACGGCAAGCGCTAAGCCCGTTTATCATCCAGTTCTGAATAATTACGCGAGGAGAACCTGCCAGGCGGATCGGGGAAGGGGGGTAAAATCCTTAATTAACAAGGCGTCCAGCATCGGGCGGTTGGCAGCATCGGTCACCACCTGAGTCAGTCCCTCGCGCAGCGCGGCGAGGGTTTCAGCGGATGTGCGGGCGGAAGTGATTACCGGTAAGCCTGGTACGCTCGCCGTTTGGTCAATAATCTTTAACCCACGCAGCTCTTCCGGGAAATCCCGCTGAAGCAGTGCCCAGCTGATACAGTCGATGGCGGCAATATCGGCGTGCCCACTGCGAACTAACGCCACGGACCGTCGATGGCCGCCGGAGGCAACGGTGGCAGAAAAAATCGCCGGGCCGCCGGTCATTTTCATCACGCTGTGGTAGCCCGACTGGGAATCTTCGCTGTTAAAGGCCAGCCTGCGGCCGGCAAAATCAGCCAGCGCCTGACCCGATTCCTCTTCCCGCACCACCAGCCAGCTGGTGTAATTCGGGCCATCGCAACTGGCCGCCGAGTAGCAAAATGCCCCGACCACCTGAACGTCCGGCAGCAGGGTGACCAGCGGATAGCCGCAGGTCTGGCTCAGCAGCAGATCGTCACGTTGCCAGTGAGGCAACAAGGGATCCGGCCAGCTCAGGGCGGTGGGCGTCGTGAGCGACGGCAGAGTGTTCCTCAGCGTCTGCCAGAAGGCTTCCACATGCTGGGGCGTGAAGGGGTACATCGGCAGTGAGGCAATCATCTGTGCTTTTTGCTCCATCGGCAAACGGGTGGACAGTCACCGCGATCGGGGTAATTAACGCGGGCAGCCACGCGCGGTAACCGTCGACCACAAAACCTTCGCTGCGCTGCCGGTACGCCGCTTTATCGGCCAGATAAACCTCGCGCAGGCCATACCACGGCAGGCCCGGCAGATCGTGATGTACCAAATGATAGTTCAGATTCAAAAACAGCAGTCGCCAGAACGGCCCCGCCTCGTTGAGCACCGAACGCGCCTGTGGATTCTCTTCCGCCCGGTGCTCGTAAAAGGAGCGGATTTTGGTCAGGCTCAGGCTGAAATAGCTCACGGCGAACAGGTAGTAGCCGGTTGCAATACCGTGCCGTTCCAGCCAGTAAAAAACGCCGGCCAGCAGCAGCCCGTGGTTTAGCCACATCAGCAGTTCGCGCCAGTCACCGGCGAGTATTTTGCGCACGGCATCCTGCGCGGTGCCCACGATATCCAACAGCGGGCCCAGCACCACCCGGCCGCTTAAGGTGTTGCGCACCGCCGCCAGCAGCGGAAACAGGCGCGGATAGCGTTGCCAGTGCGCCGCACTGTAATAGTAGGTTTCGGGATCCTCTTCCGGCAGCGTCAGGAACTCATTGCGGTGATGTTTCAGGTGCGAATCGCGATACAGCCGGTACGGATACCAGACGGCCAGCGGCAGTTGCGCCAGCAGCTGATTCACCCGCGGCCACCGGGTGGGATGGCCGTGAATACATTCATGTTGCAGCGACATATACCAGGTGGTCAGCAGCACCAGCAGCGGCGTGCCGATCCACGGCGTTAACGCCTGCCAGTTCGCCACCACGCCAAACCAGCCGGCATACACGGTGACGATCACCGCCCAGGTGGGCAGTTCGCTTTGCCACAACCAGTGGGCTTCACGCCGTTTAATGGCGCGGCGCTGTGACGCATGCAGGTAATCAGCCATAACTCTCTCCTGAAACAGAGCGTTCAGTATGCCGTGGCTGAAAATCGCGCGGAAATAGTGAAAACGTATGAAGTTATGCGCTTAATGGCAATGCTGGCGGCGTGCGGCCAGCGATGAATACCGACCGCCGCTGCAGGCTTCTTTATGTCGTCATTTATTCGCCATGAAAGCGTCATTCAGGCTCTTTACTGTCGCGGTAAACCGCCTGGAGAGATGCCTGTGTTTATTATTGAATCCGTATTAGACGACCTCTGCCCACAGCGAAATACCCCCGGCTGGCAAAAATCCCTGCTCAGGATCCTGCTGCGTGAAAAAGAGTTTCAGCAGTTCAATCAGAAATACCGCCACCTTAAAGGGCTGGATATGGCGGAACAGGTACTCGATTACTTCGATATCCGCTGCGAACTGAGCGAGCGCGATTTGGAGCAGATCCCGAGTCAGGGGCCGGTAGTGATTGTCGCCAACCATCCGCTGGGCACGCTGGATGGCCTGGCCCTGTTACACGCGGTTTCGCAGGTGCGCCGCGATGTAAAAATTGTCACCAACCGGCTGCTGAACTGCCTGGAGTCGCTGAGCAGCCTGATGCTGCCGGTCGACAATATGGGCAACCGCACCAACCGCCAGCAGCTGGCGCAGATGCAGGAGCAGCTGGAAAATCAGGGCGTGCTGATCTTCTTCCCGGCAGGCGAAGTCTCGCGTTTTGGCAGCAAAGGAGTAAAGGACGGCAAATGGAACCACGGCTTTGTCCGGCTGGCCGCCCGTTTCCGCGCGCCAGTCGTGCCGATCCACGTCAGCGGGCGCAATACCTCGCTGTTCTATCTCACCTCGATGATCTACCAGCCGCTGTCGATGCTGTTGCTGGTGCGCGAGATGTTCAAAAACCGCGGCGCACGGCTCAAGCTGACCATCGGCGCGCGCATTCCTTATGCCCACTGGCATGACGGCCACACGCCGGCCAAAGAGCTGGCAAAGCGCTTCCGTCGTCATCTGTACCGCACCGCGCAGGGGAAATCCGGTCTGTTCCAGACCGAACCGGCCATTGCCCGCGCAGAAGATCGTGCGGTGCTGAAGCGCGCGCTGTCAGGCTGTGAAGTGCTGGGCCAGACGGCGGATGGCAAAATGATTTATCTGTGGCGGCGTAACGGCGAAGACTATGTGCCGATCCTGCGCGAGCTGGGCAGGCTGCGGGAAATCGCCTTCCGTGCGGTGGGTGAAGGCAGCGGCAAACGACGCGATCTCGATGACTACGATGACGACTATTACCATCTGATTTTGTGGGACGACGAGGCGCTGGATATTGTTGGCGCCTACCGTTTTCTGCCCACCGCCGAACAGCTGACGCAGAAAGGGCTGGAAGGGATCTACAGCCACAGCCTGTTCCATTACGATCACCGGATGAACGACGTGCTGATGCAGGGCATCGAGCTGGGCCGCAGCTTTATCCAACCGGCGTACTGGGGTAAACGCGGGCTGGATTATCTCTGGCTGGGCATCGGCGCTTACCTGGCGAAATACCCGCAATATCGCTACCTGTTTGGTCCGGTGTCCATCTCTGGCGGGCTGCCGCTGCCCGCGCGCGATCTTTTGGTCGCCTTCTATCGCCTCTATTTTGCGCCCGCGCTGCCGCTGGCCACGTCACGCCGACCCTATCCGGCTTCGCTGCCCGACGTGCTGGCGCAGTTCAGCGGCGAGGATTATCAGCAGGATCTGAAAACCCTGAAGCGGATGCTGAACAACCTCGGCACCAGCATTCCGCCGTTGTATAAGCAGTACTCCGAGCTGTGCGAACCGGGCGGCGTGCAGTTTATCGATTTTGGCAGCGACCCGGACTTCAACAACTGCATTGATGGCCTGGTGGTGGTGGACTTGATGCAACTGAAATCCACCCGCTTCGATCGCTATATCGCCGTGCATCAGTCCTGAATCGCGAGGCCGAACGGCGCGGTTCACTGTAAACATTTATTTCACATTCCATTAACTTATTGATAAATATTTTGCATGGATAGCGCGCGAATCAAACGCATGCTTCTGCGAAAACGTCATTCCAAAGCAGGGAATATTGCCTGGCGATAGAAGGGCTAATTTGGTTTAAGTGCGGTTGAACTAACGATAAAAAATTCTGCATAACGGTGGCTTACATTTGGTAAGGGTATTCCGCCGTGGGTGAGTGGCGCAGGGCATTACTGTGGTTAGTCTTATCTTTCGCTGGGGCTAAAAAGGTCATCGGCTAATAAGACCCTACACAAGGAAGCTCATCATGAACCCCATTACTCGTCGCAGTTTTATGGCATTTGCTGCTGGTGGCACCGTCGCGTTAGCGGCTGGAAAGGTGCACGCTCACGATCAACCGGTGGCGCAACCCTTCACCGGTAAAACCGGCGGGAGCGATCCTGGCCCGAACGATCCGATCCGCATGGGTGAAAATCCCGATATCGTTAATCCTCCGCCGACCGACAGCGGAACCCTGCCCAACCTGCGCTTCTCCTTTAGCGACTCGCACGTCCGCAAGGGCACCGGCGGCTGGACCCGCCAGGTCACGCAGCGTGAACTGGGGATTTCCACCACCATTGCCGGCGTGGATATGCGCCTGAACAGCGGCGGCATTCGCGAGCTGCACTGGCATAAAGAGGGGGAGTGGTCCTATATGCTATATGGTTCAGCGCGCATCACCGCGCTGGATACCGACGGCAACTGGTTTGTTGATGACGTGAACGTCGGCGATCTGTGGTACTTCCCGCCTGGCGTGCCGCACTCGATCCAGGGGCTCGGGCCGGACGGCTGCGAGTTTCTGCTGGCGTTCGACAACGGCGGTTTTGATGAAGACAGTACCTTCCTGCTGAGCGACTGGTTTAAGCATGTTCCGCCGGAGATCCTGGCGAAGAACTTTGGCGTCCCGGCGGAAACCTTTAGCAAGCTGCCTTCGCCCTCCGATGAATATATCTTTGCCGGCAAGGTGCCCGGCGCACTGAATGCCGATGCGATCGGCGGCGCAACCCGCTCCAGCATTGCTTTCAGTCACAGGATGCTGGCGCAGGATCCGATTACATTGAAAGGCGGCACGGTGCGCATCACCGACTCCTCCACCTTTAAAGTGTCGAAAACCATCGCCGCTGCGCTGGTGGAGCTGCAACCCGGCGCGATGCGTGAGCTGCACTGGCATCCGAACAATGACGAGTGGCAATACTATCTGGAAGGCGAAGGCCGGATGGGGGTATTTGCCTCGTCCGGCCAGGCGCGCACCTTTGACTTCCGCGCGGGCGACGTCGGCTACGTGCCTTTTGCCATGGGGCATTACATCGAAAACACCGGCGATAAGCCGCTGCGTTTCCTTGAGCTGTTTAAAAGCAGCTACTACGCCGATATTTCCCTCAATCAGTGGCTGGCCTCAACGCCGCCGGAACTGGTGAAACAGCATTTGCATCTGGATGACCGCTTTATGCAGGCGCTGGATAAAACCAAAAAACCGATCGTAAGCTAGTCATCACCGCAGCGGGCGGCGTCCGGTTTCGCCCGCGTTTCCCCCCCGCAACGGGCGCAAATGGTAACAGAATATGCCTTGCAACATTTCTGTCATAATTGTCTTCTAGTCTGCTCTCCAGGCAGTTAACACCTTCAATTTCATAAGGAACGGCAATGCGCTATCGTTACTCTCTGCTGGCAGGCGCACTGGTGCTCAGCCAGTTGGCCCAGGCGAAACCGGCAACACTGACCTTCGAACACATCCGCGCCATCGCCGACACCACCACACCCGCCAGCGACAGCCCGCAGTTTGTCGCCTTTGATGCGGCAATCCAGCAGTCGCTGATCGCCGCGCTGAAAGGGGATGCTGCTACCTTGACGCGTGACCAGCTGGACGACACCAAACAGAGCAAACAGCTGGCGGATAAAAAGTGGCTGAAAGAGAGTGGCTACGACTTCCAGAAGAAAGCCAATCAGCAGGCGGGTATCCAGCTGCTAACCGCGTTCCCGGCATTGCCGAAAAGCACCATTGCCGCCAGTCTGAAAACCGTGGAGAACGTTAACCTGAATGCCAGCCAGGGCCAGCGCACGCAGGCATTGATCGACGCCGAAGGCCAGGATCATCTGTTCTTCCTGGCGGATGCGCTGGGACCGAAACTGGGTCAGGCTTTCCTGAACGCTTACAACAAAGGCGAGATCGGCAAAGCCGCCGCGTTGATCAAAGCCACTGAAGTGGGCACCGGCAGCGCTAAAAAACAGTTCAACAATCCGCGTCCGTTCCTGATCGACGGCAACAGCATTCACTTTGTGCCGGACACGGCGGTGGTGAAGGACAACAAACCTTACAGCGCCACCGAAGGATCCTATCCGAGCGGCCACACCAATACCGCCTATACCGATGCCTTATTGCTGGGCGAAATGCTGCCAGAGCGGTTTGTGCCGCTGGTGGATCGTGCGGCCCGCTACGGCTATTCGCGCATGGTGCTGGGCGTGCATTACCCGATCGACCTGATCGGATCGCGGATGGTGGCGCAGCGTAACGTGGCCCATTATCTCAATGATGCGAAGTATCGCGGCCTGTTTATTGAGGCACGCGATCAGCTGCGTCACGCGCTGGAGAAGGAGTGCGGCACCTCACTGGAGGTCTGTGCTAAACCGGCTGGCGAAGCCGATCCCTATATCGCGCCTGAGATGAAAACCTTCTACCGCTTCACCATGACCTACAACCTGCCACAGCAGAAAGTGAAGGCCTCGCCGGTGGTGGTGCCAGAAGGGGCGGAAGTGCTGCTGAAAGGGCCCTTGCCCGATCTGACCGATGCCCAGCGTCGTCAGCTGATGGTGTCTACCGCGCTTGCCGGCGGCTATCCGCTTTCCGGCAACACGCCAGAGCAGAACTTCTGGCAGCGCCTGAACCTGCAGGATGCGGTGGCTGCCGCGCACCGCTAGCCGTCAGCCAGAAAGCAGAAGGGGCAACCGTGGTTGCCCCTTTTTACCTTACGCCGCCAGGAAACTAGCCCTGGGTCGGCATGCCCGGCCAGACGCCCGGCCCGATCGGCAGGCCCAGCGCGTACCACGCCAGCAGCAGCAGGAACCACACGCTAAAGAACACCAGCGCATAGGGCATGATCAGCATGTAGTAAGTGCCCAGCTGCGCGTCTTTGCGGTAGCGCTGCAGGAAGCCGAGGAACAGCGGCAGGAACGGCGACATCGGGGCCAGCGGCAGCACCGACGAGTCGGCAATGCGGAAAATCATCTGGGCGAACGCCGGATGGAAGCCCAGCAGCATAAACATCGGCACAAAGATCGGCGCCAGAATTGACCAGATCGCCGAACCGCTGGCGATAAACATGCACAGGAACGCCGAAAGGAACATCAGCCCGATAAAGGCCGGCGCACCGGTCATCCCGGCGGACTCCAGAATATCGGTCAGCCCCACCGCCATAAATTTGCCCATGTTGCTCCAGTTAAAGAACGCCACGAACTGCGACAGCGGGAACACCATCACGATAAAGCCCGCCATGCTCTTCATCGGTTCAATCAGCTGCTGCGGAATATCGTCCGGGCGCTGGATCTGTTTGGTCACCACACCGTAGGTAATTGCCACCACAAAAAAGAACAGAATGATCAGCGGCACGATACCCTGAATAAACGGCGACGGGATGATTGAGCCGGTGCCCGGCTGACGCAGCGGCGAGCCTTCCGGCACCACCAGCAGCGCCACCAGCGCAACAAAAATCAGCCCGGCGATGCCGCTCATCATCAGCCCGCGATTCTGACTCGGCGTCAGCGTGGCCAACTGCTCATTGCTGTTGCCTTTCCATGCCGGCAGGCGCGGTTCAACAAACTTATCGGTCAGCAGACCGCCGGCAAAGGTCAGCACCACCACCGATGAGGCCATAAAGAACCAGTTATCGACCACGCTGACGTGCACCGTATCACTGACGGCTTTGGCCGCTTCGGTACTGATGCCGGAGAGCAACACGTCGGTGGTGACAATCAGCAGATTGGCGGTAAAGCCGGAGGCCACACCGGCAATGGCGGCCAGCAGGCCAGCCACCGGATGACGACCCACCGCGATAAACATCAGTGCGCCCAGCGGCGGCATTACCACCAGCGCGGCATCGGAAGAGATATGGCTGAAGAAGGCGATAAACAGCACCATATAGCTGGCATACCGGGCGCTGACAAACGACGCCATCTTATGCATCAGCGCCTGCAACAGGCCGACTTTTTCCGCCAGCCCGGCACCGATCATCAGCGCCAGAATCGATCCCAGTGGTGCAAAGCCGCTGAAGTTTTTGATGATGTTCGGCAGGATCCACTGGATCCCCGCAACGCTCAGCAGGTTCTTAACGTGGATGATCTCGCCGTTGGCCGGGTTCTTCACCGACACGCCCAGCCAGGAGATCGCTGCGGTCGACACCATCAGCACCACGATCAGGTAAACGAACAGCAGGAAGGGATTCGGGATCTTATTGCCGACCCGCTCAATCCAGTAAAAAATCTTGCCTGGGCTTTTCCCCGGGCTGGTTGCTTCACTCATGCTTTACCCTCGGTCTTGGTTGTGTTTGCTTATGCTTATAATTTTTGGGCTGGGATCGAGCCCAGCCTCAGGGTCGGACGGTGGAACTAAGCCAGGGGTGAGGGTTTCACACCCGCCGGGATCGGACAGTGATAAGGCTGTTGTTCGCGCGCCTGGCGGAACTCCTGTTGTGCGTTTTCCAGCAGCGCGCTATCGCTGAGCAACGCAATCGCGGTGGCGGCCAGGGTTTTACCTGCAAGACACATGCCTTTATGGGCAATCGGCGTGCGGCCTTGCGCCACCAGCTGCCAGGTGTGCAGCGGCGTACCCAGCGCAAAACAGGGGGTGAAGCACTGCGCGGTTGGCGCAATCCAGCTGACGTCACCGACATCGGTTGAGCCGTACATCACCTCGTCGGATTCACAGTAGGGCGCCACCTCGTCCATCAGCTGCTTGTCACCCAGCGCCGCCACCCAGGCCTTGCCTGCCGCGCCGCCGGTACGGGCGATGTTCAGCTTAGCGTTCTGCAAATCCTCTTTGCTCAGCGTCTGGCGGATCTCGTGCGCGAACTGCCGCTCGCTGGCGCTGTAATCAGGAATGCCGTACTCGCACAGGTAACCGTACATCACCCTTTCCAGCGCCCGGTTGGGCACATAGTTCGAGCAGGCTTTATCAAAGCGCAGGGTCAGGGTGGTGTCGGTCATCAGCGCCGCGCCCCTGGCGATATTGATCACCCGCTGATAGATGTTTTCGGCCTGATCGAGCTCGGGCGCGCGGATCAAATAGAGCACTTCGGCATCGGCCTGCACCACATTGGGGGAACTGCCGCCGGTATTGGTCACCGCATAGTGCAGTCGGGCTTCCTGAATGATGTGCTCGCGCAGGAAGTTCGCGCCGGTGTTCATCAGCGTCACCGCATCCAGCGCGCTGCGACCGAGGTGAGGGGAGTTAGCTGCGTGGGCGGCGACCCCTTTGAAGTGGAAGGCGGCCTGGATATTGGCCAGCGTGCTGGTATTGAACATGCCGCTGAAGCCTTCCGGGTGCCAGGTCAGCGCGGCATCGACGTCATCAAACAGGCCTTCGCGCACCATAAAGGTTTTGCCGGAACCGCCTTCTTCACCCGGACAACCGTAGAAGCGCACGGTGCCCGGTAAGCCTTGCTGGATCATCCAGGCTTTGACCGCAAAGGCACCGGCCAGCGCGGCGGTGCCCAGCAGGTTGTGACCGCAGCCGTGGCCGTTGCCATTTTCGACCAGCGGATCGGGCGTAGCGCAGCCTGACTGCTGGCTTAATCCGGCCAGCGCATCGTACTCGCCCAGCAGCGCAATCACCGGCTTGCCGCTGCCAAAGCTGGCGATAAACGCGGTGTCGATATTGCCCACGCCGCGCTCGACGGCAAAGCCTTCCTCTTCCAGCGCCGTCGCCAGCAGATCCGCGGAGAAGGTTTCGGTGAAGCGGGTTTCGGGATGATCCCAGATGGCATCGCTCAGGGCGGTGAAGCGGGACTGGTTGCTGTCGATATAGTGCGCGACAAAGGCGCTGAATTCGTCAGACATTACGCCTCCTCCCTGAAGTCCTGAATATTGAGCGCCAGCGCGGCGAGGGTTTTCACCGCCGTGGCCATCACCTGCTCGTTAAAATCAAACTTCTCGTTATGGTGCCCGGCGCTCAGTTCGGTACCGAAGATGATGTAGGAGGCCTGTCCGCCCAATTCCTTCACGCGCTCCATCATATAGGTCGCGTCTTCGGATCCGGCGGCCTGCCCGCGCTGATCGACCAGCGAGGTCAGTTCAGGAATACGGCTGGCCTGCTGGCGAATATAGTTGACCCACGGCTGGGTCGGCTTGCTGCTGCGGGCCGCACCCATCAGCGTCACCTCGTGCTGCACGCCATACATCGCTGCCGCGCCCGCCAGTGCCTGCAGGGTTTTCTGGTAGATAAAGTCGTTAATCTCGTTGGTTGCGCCACGGGTTTCCACCTTCATGAAGGCGCGATCAGCCACCACGTTGCGCCCGGTGCCGCCCTGCAGCACGCCGACGTTGATGCGCGAACTGCCGCCGCTGTGCTGCGGCAAGGTATGCAGCGCCAGCGTGGCCTGAGCCGCCGCCAGCAGGGCATTGTTCCCTTCTTCCGGCCGCGCACCCGCGTGGGAGGCGACGCCACGGAAGGTGACATCCAGCTTGGTGGTGGCCATAAAATTATCACTGCCGCAGACCAGCTCACCGGCCGGGACGCCGGTGCCGATATGGATGGCGGTAAAGAAATCGACGTCATCCACCACGCCGGCCGCAACCATCGATTTCGCGCCGCGCGTGCCTTCTTCGGCCGGCTGGAAAATCAGCTTGATGGTGCCGCACAGCTGGGACTCAAACTGCTTCAGCACCTGAGCCAGCCCCAGGCCTATCGAGGTGTGACCATCGTGGCCGCAGGCATGCATCATGCCCTCGTTGCAGGAGGCAAACCCGTCGGCGAACGGGCGGTGTTCTTCCGCCTGCAGCTCAATCACGTCCAGCGCATCCATATCCACCCGAAAAGCCATCACCGGACCTGGGCGGCCGGTTTCTAAGGTGGCGACGATGCCACAAAAGCCGCCGGAAAAATGTGACAGCCATTGCGGCAGTGCGCCCTGGCTTAGCGCCCGCTGTTCCTGCTGCGCCAGCACCTCGGCGGACGGCAGGCCCATGCGGGCGTCAGCATCGATCACCTCTCTGCCCAGCTTGAGCGGGTATCCCAGCCGGTGCAGCTCTTCGGCCACCAGGGTGGCGGTACGGAATTCTAACCAGCCGGATTCGGCATATTTGTGCAGGTCGCGTCGTCGGGTTTGCAGGGTGGGGGCGATTTCACGGACGAAATCAGCAACAGCTTGTTCCATTTTCTCTTCCTCAGAATGACAGGATAAATTTTGCAGGCAGCAAAACGGGCCCGAAATTTATCAGGGACGGGTAAACAGGTATCTGGATACTGGCGCAAAAAAGCCGCGCCGGGTCAGTCAAAAACGATGTTGCCGGGGGTACCAAATGGCCAACAGAAGGGCCGGGTGGAGAATGTGTCTTTTTTTTGACTGTACACATTGGCAGCAGGGGGAAGAAGATGCCAATATCTTTGCACTGATAAACACCGGTTATCACCCTTGACGAGGTTTTATGCCTGCTTCCATTAAGCTTCATCAGCTCCGTGCCTTTGTCGATGTCACCCGGGCGGGCAGTATCCGTGCCGCCGCCCGTGCATCAAATTTGTCCCAGCCGGCGTTAACAAAATCGATTCAGGAGCTGGAGGAAGTCCTTGGTGCACGGCTGTTTATTCGCCGCAGGCAAGGGGTTGAGTTGACCGATGTCGGCGATAATTTCTTTCAGCATGCCAGCCTGATCCTCGAAGAGTTACGGGTGGCGCAGGAGGATATCCAACAGCGGCTGGGCCATGCCGGCGGCTCGGTCAATATTGGCGTGGGCGGAAGTATTGCCCGCACCATTATGCCGCAGGTGATAACTCAGTTTCATCGCCAGTACCCGAAGGTGAAGGTCAGGATCGTGGAAGGTCAGCTGGTGTCGATGATCCCCGAACTGCGTCAGGGCGAGCTGGATTTCACCATCAATACCTATTATCAGAGCCATCTGGATAACGAGCTGAGCTATGAGCGTCTGATGGAGCGGGAATATCGGGTGGTGGTACGCAAAGGGCATCCGCTTGAACACGCCACCTCGCTGGCGGAGTTGCAACATTGCGACTGGACGATGCCGACGCCGAAGGGCAGTTACTACCGCTTGCTGCACGAGCTGTTTACCGATATGGGCATGGCCCCGGCGATCAGCGTCACCTGCGAAACCTTTATGGCCTGCACCAGCCTGGTGGCGCAAAGTGACTTTGTCAGCATCCTCTCGCTGGATGTGATTTCCGATCCGATCCTCGGCAATCATCTGGTGGCATTAAAGATTAAGGAGCCGCTGCCCAAAGCGACCTTCTATCTAATCCAACGCAAGGACACCACGCTCACCCCGATGGGCGCGCACCTCGCCAGGCTGTTCAGGATGCACTGCCAGGGCGTCAAATTCCCGCTTGAAGAGCAGTAAGCCCCGCGATATTTCCTCCACACCTGCCATTCTGCTAAACAGGCACTGAACTTAAGCCAAACTCAGTGCCACTGTTATGCTCTAAACGCATAAACCGCACTTTTTGTAAATATCCTTATTTTTCATTTTGTTGACACGGTTATTCAGCTTTCAGATGGTCTTAAATCTACCATACCAGAAACACTTATTAACATATTTAACTTCCTGTTCACTTTTACACAATATCTTTAACGGCTATTTTATAAACGCTAAACAATTAGCACTAAAACTATTACACAAGTAACTATTGTGTCGGGTAGCACCCCGGCGCGCTTGCATTGGAAATGTCGTCATGGAAAAAAAAACAGAAGCGCAGGTGCCTTCCCGAAGGCGTTTCCTGCAGAGAACCCTGTCGCTGATCCCACTGGCAGCGGCCGGAGGAAGCAGTGTCGTTGCCCTCGCCGCGCCCGCCGCTGAAGCCAAATCTGAGGGCGTCTCCGCCCATTACGTTCCCAACTATTTCAACAACGATGAATGGCGCTTTATTCTGGCCGCCTGCGATCGCCTTATCCCGACCGACAGCAACGGCCCCGGTGCCGTCAGCGAAGGGGTTCCCGTCTATATCGATAAACAGATGGAACTGCCTTACGGTCACGGTCACCTGTGGTACATGCATCCGCCGTTTGCCAACGCTGTGCCAGAACTCGGTTACCAGTCCAGCCTGGTCCCGCGCGAAACCTATCGCCAGGGGATCAAGGCCATTAATCAGCACTGTCAGCAGCAGTTTCAAAAGGCGTTTGCCGACCTCGATAACCTGCAGCAGGAAGCGGTGCTGCACGATTTGGACGGCGGCAAGCTGACCTTTGAGAACGTGCCGGGCAAGCTGTTCTTTGAGCAACTGCTGGAAAACACCAAGGAAGGTTATCTTGCCGATCCGATGCACGGCGGCAATCAAACGCTGGCCTCCTGGAAAATGATTGGTTTCCCCGGTGCGCGCGCCGATTACCAGGATCAAATGGATCATCCCAACCAGCCTTACCCGCTGGGACCGGTGAGTATTTCAGGCAAACGGAGCGTTTAACACATGGCAGCAATCAAAAAAGATCCCGTGGATATGGTGATCGTCGGCTTCGGCTGGACCGGATCCCTGATGGCGATGGAACTGGCCAACAGCGGGCTGAATATTCTCGCTCTTGAACGTGGCGAACAACGCGATACCTACCCTGATTTTGCTTACCCGCGCAATACCGATGAGCTGACCTACGGCATTCGCCTGAAGCTGTTCCAGAATGCCGCGCGCGAAACGGTGACGGTGCGTCATGCCACGGCGGATACCGCCATGCCGTATCGCCGCTTCGGTTCTTTCCTGCCGGGCGATGGCGTCGGCGGGGCAGGCGTGCACTGGAACGGGATGTTATGGCGTCCGCTGGAAGCCGACCTGAAAATGCGCAGCACGGTGATTGAACGTTACGGCGCCTCGTTTATTCCGCAGGATATGACGGTGCAGGATTACCCGTTTACCTACGCGGAAATGGAGCCCTATTTCGACAAGTTTGAGAAGATTTGCGGCGCGTCTGGCGATGCGGGCAACCTCAACGGCCAGAAGCAGGAAACCGGCAATCCTTTTGAAGCGCCGCGTCAGAATCCGTATCCGACCAAAGCGCAAAAGCGTCAGTACGGCGGCCAGCTGTTTTCGCAGGCCGCGGAGGGACTGGGCTATCACCCGTTTACGCTGCCTGCCGCTATCTGCACTGAATCCTATACCAACCCGTACGGCGTGCAGCTGGGCGTCTGTAATTACTGCGGTTTCTGTGAACGTTTCGGCTGCTTTAACTACTCCAAAGCCTCGCCACAAACCACCGTGCTGCCGGCGCTCTATCAGCACAAGAACTTTGAGCTGCGCACTCAGGCGCAGGTGATCCGGGTGAACACCGACTCCAGCGGCAAAAAAGCCACCGGCGTGACCTATATCGATGCGCAGGGCCAGGAAGTGGAGCAGCCTGCATCGATTGTGGTGCTGAGCACTTTCCAGCTGAATAACGTGCGTCTGCTGCTGCTGTCGAAAATCGGCAAGCCTTACGACCCGATCACCGGCGAAGGGGTGGTCGGCAAGAACTACGCCTACCAGATGAACGGCGGCATCAAGCTGTTCTACAACAAAGAAAAAATCTTCAATCCGTTTGCCGCAACCGGCGCAACCAGCGTGTTTATGGACGACTTCAACGCCGAGAATTTCGACCACAGCAGCCTGGGATTCATTGGCGGCGCGACCATCTCGGCCACCACCACCGGCGGCCGTCCTATTCAGCAAATGAGCACGCCGAAAAACGCGCCGCGTTGGGGATCGGGCTGGAAGCAGTCGATTAAGGATAACTATCTGCACGCGATGGGCGTCGGATCGTCCGGTTCGGTGATGCCGTACAAGCAGTGTTATCTCGACCTTGACCCGACCTATCGCGATGTTCATGGCCAGCCGCTGCTGCGGATGACCTTCGACTGGCAACAGAACGAACTGAAGATGACCAACTTTATCAAGGACAAAGCCGAAGGCATCGTTAAGGCGATGGCACCCGATCATTACGAGGTCAGTTTTATGGGCATGAACGCACATTACGACGTGCGTCCGTACCAGTCCACGCACACCACCGGTGGCGCGATCATGGGCGATAACCCGAGAAACAGCGTGGTGAATAAGTACCTGCAAAGCTGGGATGTGCCGAACGTGTTTGTGCTGGGCGCCTGCTGCTTCCCGCAGAACCTGGCCTATAACCCGACCGGGATCGTGGGGGCAACCGCGCTGTTTGCGGCCAATGCCATTCGTACGCAGTATCTGGCCAATCCCGGACCGCTGGTTCAGGCTTAACAGGGAAGAAAAAAGATGATCAAGCATTCTGGATGGTTAGCGTCTTTGCTGTTTGCCGGTCTGGCTTCCGCGTCAGCATCGGCGACAGACGCGCCGGTGAGCAAAGGGCATTATCTGGCACAGGCCGGTGACTGCGCGGCGTGCCACACCTCGGCGGGCGGCGCGAATTTTGCCGGTGGGCTGAAGATGGTCACCCCGGTAGGCGCAATTTATTCCACCAACATCACCCCGGATAAGCAAACCGGCATCGGCGATTACAGTTATGACGACTTTGCCAACGCGGTGCGTGGCGGCGTGGCGAAAGACGGACACCGGTTGTATCCGGCGATGCCTTACACCGCATTCGCGAAGATCACTGATGAGGATATGCACGCGCTGTACGACTACTTTATGAACGAAGTGCCGGCCGTGCATCAGGCCGACCGCGACAGCGATATTCCCTGGCCGTTAAGCATGCGCTGGCCGTTAACGGTGTGGAACTGGGCGTTCCAGGACGACAGTCGTTATCAGCCGGACAGCAGTCAGACTGCAGAATGGAACCGCGGCGCTTATCTGGTTCAGGGGCTGGAGCACTGCGGCACCTGCCATACGCCGCGCGGCATCGGTTTCCAGGAAAAAGCATTGGACCAGAAGGATTCGGCTTACCTGACCGGCGGCACGCTGGAAGGCTGGCACGCGCCGGACCTGACCGGCAACGTGCACGCCGGCATTGGCAGCTGGTCGCAGCAGGATATCGTCAGCTTCCTGCAAACCGGCTGGACGGCAAACAGCGCCGCGTTCGGATCGATGACCGACGTGATTGAGCACAGCACGCAGCACTTGAGCGATCGGGATCTGAATGCGATGGCGGTGTACCTGAAAAGCCTGAAATCGTCGAATCCAAAAGCCGTGGCACCCGAACCCGACAGCCGTACCCAGGCAGCGCTGGTAACAGGGGATATGAGCAAACCGGGAGCGCAGGTGTATATGGATAACTGCGCCGCCTGTCACCGCACCGACGGTAAAGGCTACAGTAAAACCTTCCCGGCGCTGGCACACAACCCGGCGATCTTAAGCGACGATCCGTCGTCACTGATAAGCATTGTCCTGCGCGGGGGCAAAGCGGCGGTAACGCACCAGGCGGTGACCGGATTAACCATGCCGGACTTCGGCTGGCGTCTGGACGATCGCCAGGTGGCGGATCTGTCGACCTTTGTTCGCAGCAGTTGGGGGAATAATGCGCCGGCGGTGAAACCCGAGCAGGTGAAGGCGCTGCGTAAAACGGTGTCGACCGTGGAGCGCAAGGATCCGGACAAGCAGCAGCAGCCGCAGCAATAACCTGCCGCTGAAAAGCAAAACGCCTGACAAATGCTGTCAGGCGTTTTTTTTAACTTGGGCTATCGCGCCCGGACTGACCCGGCTTAAGCCTGTGGGTTGCTGGTGGTGCTCATTTTCATCAGATCTTTATCAACGAAGAACATGCCCTGTCCACCGGTGCCAACCAGCGCCAGTTTATCCAGTACGGATTTGAACAGCTTCTCTTCTTCGTGCTGCTCGGAAACGTACCACTGCAGGAAGTTAAAGGTCGAGTAGTCCTGAGTGGTCATTGACGCGTGCGCCAGCTCGTTGATTTTGCCGGTGATCAGCTTCTCGTGCTCGTAAGCCTGCTCCAGCACTTCGTTCAGCGAGTTAAAGGTCACCGGCGGAGCCGCAATGCTGCCCAGTACCGGCATCGCGCCGGTGTCGCTCAGGTAGTTAAACAGACGCTGCATATGCTGCATCTCTTCAACGGAGTGTTCACGCATAAAGGCCGCAGCCCCTTCAAACCCTTTGTCAGCACACCAGGCGCTCATCTGCAGGTACAGATTGGCAGAGTAGAACTCCAGGTTTAATTGATCGTTCAGTTTGGCGGTCATGTCGGCAGTCAGCATAAAGGCTCCATTAGCGATGATGGGATATTATTAGAAGTGTCATTGGGCGCAATTATGCACGCATGTTGCCTAAATAAAAACCGTTAGTTGCGGATTTTATCTTATTATTTGGTGTTCGTAACATTATGATAGTTAAGTGATAACTATTCGCGCATTAATACCAATTATTCAATTTTCCAAATGGTTTTGATAACCATTCTTATTGTTATTTGCGCGGAAAGATAATTCTGAAAAACGCATAACGTGCTGCTAAAAATAACGCCCCCGAATAAATCAGGGGGAATTATTATCACTCCACCATTAAGCGGTCGAGGATTGCCTGGGCGGTGGTGACATCGGTCACCAGCGCGTTGATCATCCCGGAGCGCACCGCGCCAATGATGCCAGCCGCTTTTTCCGGCGTGGCCGCCACGCCAATACTCAGCGTGGTATTGCGCAGCTGGGCGGTGGAGGCGGCGATCATCCGCTCTTCGCCTTCCCAGTGCAGGATCTCACCGCTTTCGGTCACGTAATGCCGCAGCACGTCGCCCGCCGCCTGGCTGAGCGCCTGCTCGTTGGCGGTGGCGGTGGTGGTTTCTGACGGGGCCGGCAGATGATGGGTTAAGCCGACGCCGACAATCGCCACGTCGAGGTTATCCCACAGTGAAATAATTTGCTGCACGCCGGCATCAGCCAGAAATGCCTCACGCAACATCGGCGAGGTCAGGTAGGGCGCATGCAGGAAATGCGGCACGCCGCCCATCTGTTCCGCCGCCTGACGGACAAATTCATTGATCTGAAAATGCGCCGCCGCCTGCTGCATCCCGCCGTTCATCGCTACCGTCATCACGCCAGGAATTTTCGGCAGGCCGCCCATGGTCACTTCCCGCACCGCACGACCCCAGCCAATGCCGATCACCGAACCGGCCGCCAGATCGGCCTGCTGCAGCAAGCCCGCCAGCGGCGTGGCCAGCGAGCCGAGGATATTGGTCGGCGGTGGCTCCACCACAGCGGCGCTTTTCAGCCCCAGCCGCTGGATAAGATCGGCGGTGATCTCTTCAGGCGACGTCAGTTCCACCACCTCGATCCGCACGATCCCCGCCGCGCGGGCTTTGTTCAGCAGCCGCGAGATGGTGGCGGTCGATACGCCCAGTTTTTTAGCAATGTCCACCTGAGCCATGTCTGACTGATAGTGCAACTTTGCCACCATATGCATCATCGCCCGCGTTGTCGCGGCGTCTTGTAAAAGAGGTTCTTTCAGCTTGAAATTCCTTTCTGCAATGTATTACACTCAGTTCATCGATTGAAGGATTATTGCGCAACACCCCACAAATTGCAATGCGTATACCCGGCAAAAACCCTGACAGGACGCCGCATCAGCACTGATGCTCCAGGGGGATCGGGTATGAAGTCGCACACTGAAAAATGAGGCTGTAACCGTGTTCTAAAACTGAAAAACTGTCCAGGAGACAAAAATAATGTCACATATGTCAACGTCAGAACTGCGTGGTTATCAACAGATTTGCGGCAGCAACGGCGCAATGCTGGTCATTGCCTGCGATCAACGTGGCGCAATGCGCAGCCTGCTCTCATCCGACCCGGATCAGCAGAAAGCCATTTCCGAACAGCAGCTCGGTCGCATCAAGGCGGATATCACCCAGTATCTGGCCAGCCAGGCCTCCTGTGTGCTGGTGGATCCGGTCTGTGCGGTCCCCGATTTGGTGGATGACGGCATCATTGCCCGCGACACCGCGCTGCTGATTGGGCTGGATGCCTCAGGCTGGGATACCACCGCCGAAGGCTACCGCAATTCACGTCTGGTGGAAGGCATCAACGCCCGCCGCGTGCGTGAGCTGGGCGGCAACGGTGGCAAAATCATGGTCTACCTGCGTGCCGATCGTCCGGAGGCCAACGACCATAACCTCACTATTCTCCGCCACTGTATCGAAGACTTCAGCAAAGAAGATCTGCTGCTGGTGGTCGAGTTCCTTACCTATCAGTTAGAAGGCGAGAGCGATGCGGACTATAAAAGCAAGGTTCCTGCGCTTATCTATGAAGGCACCAAACTGTCGCTGGATTGCGGTGCGAAAGTGCTGAAAATTCCCTATCCGGGATCGCCTGCCGCCTGTGCCGCCATCACTGAAATTTCCGGCGATGTGCCGTGGGCCGTGCTCTCCGCCGGTGTTGACCACGCAACCTTCCTCGGGCAGGTGGCCGATGCCATGAGTAATGGGGCTTCCGGTGTGATTGCAGGCCGTGCATTATGGAAAGATTGCATCTCGCTGGACCGCACGGTCACCCGTGAAAAGCTGGAAACCTTAGCGGTGCCAAGACTGCGGGAGATTCAGGCGGTTATCGGGAAATATTTTACCGCCACCACGGCGGAAGTGAAAAGCGAGGAGCAGGTCAATCATGTCTGATGGAAGGGCAACCGCCAGCCACGCCGACCCGGTCAACGCCGGTAAACGCGTCGTGATGGTTAACGGCATCCCCGCTTCGGGAAAAAGCAGCATCGCGCGGGCTTTATCGCAGGCAACCGGCTGGCCCGTATTGTCGGTGGACGGCATTAAAGAACCGTTTATGCAGCAGTTCGACCAGCTGGATCGTCCGCTTAATCGTCGGCTGGGCATTGCCAGCTATCAGGCCATTTGGTCTGTGATTGCCGCAGCGCCACAAGGCTGCACCTTTATTGTTGATGCGTGGTTTGGCTTCCAACCCAAAGAGAGTCTGGTGAATTACTTACAGCAGGCGAACGTCAGATCCCTGGCCGAAATCTGGTGTCAGCTTCCCGGCGAACTGGCGGCGCAGCGTTATGCGGCCCGGTTGGGCGATCGTTTACCCGGTCATCCCGGTGCCGAATATATTCCTGAACTGATTGCGCTGGCTGAACGCGCCGGGCCGATGCAGTTAAGTCCGGTTTATATTGCCGACCAGACCAAGGTTATCAACAATGAAAATATTATTGCCTGGACCAGAGAGGTTTTAACCACAGTTAATTATATCTGATAACTTTCCGCCGGAATTAATGGCAGGAACGATCTCAATATCATTTATTTTAAATGAAACGTCACTGGTTTTTATTAAATTACCAGCGTGATCTTATTGCTTTATTTTTCAATCTCTTTTTAGGCTAAATTATTTTTATTTAATTTTAAAATAGGTGACTGGATCACGTTTTAACCCCTGGCTGGAAAGTATATTGAATTAACGCTTATTTTCTAAATAAGGAACACTATGCTGACTGACTGGATTAACGAAAGTAATCTTTCACTGTTCACCCATGTTAATGATTGGCAACACGCGGTGAAGCTGGCCGTGCAGCCGATGGTCGACAACGGCTCCGTCGAGCCGCGCTACCTGAACGCCATCTATGATATGCATCGGGAAATAGGGCCCTATTATGTGTTAGGAGAAGGCATCGCAATGCCCCATGCCAGACCGGAAGAGGGCGTGATTAAAACAGCACTGTCGCTAATCATTATTTCCGAAGGCGTCAGTTTTAATAGCCCTGATAACGATCCTGTTTATGTGGTATTTGCCCTGGCGGCCATCGACAGTCATTCACATATTGAAATGATTGCCAGCCTGTCCCGGCTTTTTTGCGAGGACGACGTGCTGGATAAATTAAAGAATGCCCGAAGTAAACACGCCGTACTGGATATTCTCAGCCAGTTTTAAAAGAGCCCGATCATGAAGCGAAAAATTGCACTGATTGCCAGCGGCGGAGATGCCGTAGGGATTAATTCGGCTATTTTGCCGCTGGTTCAGCACGCTGAATCTGTGCTGGCGTTTCATGGTGGCTATGACGGCATTCTTCATCACGCGCCTTTTATGCTGAATGAAACCGAGGTCAGGCTGGCGGTCGCCAGCAACCGTAACGTTTTACGCAGCGCCCGCAGTCAGCTTGCCTGGCAGCCGGCGGGAAGGGCCAGCATCCGCAGGCGGTTACGGGAACTTGACGTCGATCTGCTGCTGGTGTTCGGCGGCGGCGGCTCGCTGCAGGCGGCAAGGTGTTTGCAGGAAGAGGGGCAGCCAGTCCTGCTGATCCCGATGACGGTAGACAATGACATCCCCGGTCTGGATGACACGCTGGGCTTTAGCAGCGCGGTGGGGGTGATGGCGCAGGCGCTGGACCAGCTGCACGGTACGGCGCACAACATGCCGGGGCGGATTTATCTGCTGGAAGCGTTCGGTGCAGGCTGTGGGCATCTGGCGCTCAGCGGCGCATTGGCCGGCGCGGCACATGCGGTGTTAATCCCGGAGATCCCGCCGGATATGCACTGGTTGCAGCAGCGCTTACGGCACTGTCTCAGCGCGCCTTTTGGCTACGGCATCGTGGTGTGTGCCGAAGGCGTGGCAGGCAGCGGAAGGGTAATGGCAGGAAGCCAGGGCGGTGCGGTGGCGTTAGGGCAGCAGCTTGAAGCGACGCTCGACGTGCCGGTGCGTTACACCCTGCCGGGATATTGTCAGCGCGCGGCGACGCCTGTGACCGCCGACCGGTTACTGGCCTCCGCTTCCGGTCAGCAGGCCTTGCAGCTTATCCAGCAAGGTGAAAGCGGGCTGGTGATTGGCATGGCACGGGGACAAACAACATGTATCAGGCTGCAGGCGATCGCAGCAGGTAAAAGACAACCCGATCCGCATTTAGTGGTAGCGGCAAGAAACTTACAGATGATCAACTAAGGAATACCTGATGAAAAAGTTATCTATTCTTGCAGTGTGTGGCGCAGGGCTGGGCAGCAGCTTTGCGTGCGAAATGAGTATTGAAGCGGCCTTAAAGGATCTGGGCATTGAAGCCGATCTCTCGCATTGCGATATCTCCAGCGCCACCTCCTCCCGCGCCGACATTATTATGACCGGTGAGAACTTCCGTTCACAGTTTCAGCATTACACCATTAACGCGACCGTTATTTATCTGAAGCGTCTGGTCGATAAGAATGAAATTAAAACCAAGCTTGAGCCGATACTAAAAGAAAAAGGCTACATGCTCTGATCCATTTTTAAACTTATCCGTTTACTGTGACAGAAACAGGGGACTACCATGTCTTTCCTTAACTTTATTGTCCATGATGTGCTGGGACAAGCGTCAATACTGATCTCATTGATCGCCATGATCGGTCTGATCTCGTTGAAGAAAAGTCCGGGCCAGGTGATTACTGGCACCTTAAAAACCCTCTTAGGCTTTTTGGTCATTCTGGCGGGTGCCAATATTATTGTCGGCACCTTAACCTTCCTAGGTGAGATATTCCAGAAAGGCTTCCATATGCGCGGTGTGGTCACCGACGTCGGTTCGATTGCCGGTATCGCTCAGCAAACGCTGGGCAGTGAGACCGCATTGATTATGGTGATCGCCTTTATCGTCAATATCGCCATTGCCCGTTTCACCCGCTACAAATATATCTTTCTGACCGGGCAGGCGTCGCTGTGGATGGCGACCGTCTGTTCGGTAATTGGTTATATGGGTGGACTGCGTGGCGTCGAGCTGATCGTGTTGGGCGGGGTGATTGCCGGAATGATGGCGGTGTTTATGCCGGCGCTGGCTCAGCCGATTGTCCGCAAGATCACCGGCGGCGATGATTTCGCGCTCGGCCATTTCTGTACTGTCGGCTATATCGTGCAGGCTGGCGTGGCCAAAGTGACCGGCGACGTCAGCAAAAGTACCGAGGATCTGGAGCTGCCGCAGGCACTCTCGTTCCTGCAGGATACCTACCTGTCGATGATGGTGGTGATGATCCCGATCTACCTGATCCCGGCGATCGTTGCCGGTCCGGAAGTGGTCGCCGCCTCATCCAATGGCGTTAACTATCTGGTCTATTCCTTCCTGCAGGCGATTCAGTTTGTGGTTGGGGTGTATGTGCTGCTGTCCGGGGTGCGTTTACTGCTGGCCGAAATTGTTCCGGCGTTTCGCGGCATCGCGCTGCGCATCGTACCGAATGCCGTTCCGGCTCTCGACTGTCCGGTACTGTTCCCGTATGCGCCAAACGCGGTAATTATCGGCTTTATCTCCACCACCATCGGCTCGGTGATCGGCATGCTGCTGTTCCCGTGGGTCGGTCTGGCGATGATCCTGCCGGGCATGTTAACCAACTTCTTTGCCGGCGGGACTGCCGGGATCTTTGCTAATGCGGTGGGCGGACGTCGCGGGGCGATCATCGGTGGCGTTTTCCACGGGCTGTTTATCACCTTACTGCCGGCGCTGCTGCTGCCGCTGCTGGGGCAATACGGTATGGCCAACGTCACCTTCAGTGACTCAGACGTGATCAGCGTCGGGCTGATCTTCGGCCACATTCTCAACTTCTTCCATTAACGGAGGCGTTATGGACCAGGCAATAGATGACATCATGCAACAAGGGCTTCCGGCCAAAGAGTGCGCCACTGCGCTTAACGAGCTGGGGAAACGTTTCCAGGAACAGCAGGACAGCGACCGCGCGATTGCCTGCTGGGAGCAAAGCGTGACCTGTTACGGTAAACCCGGTTTTGCTCAGGCACAGCTGATGAAAGCCTACAACGCGAAACGTCGGGAATGTTCACAGGCGGGAGACGGGGCAGGTGTGGAGTTGTATTCATTGAAGATAGACGGATTAATGCAGCAAAGTAAGGATGCCATTCGTTACGGATTTTAGTGCTGACAGAACGAGCGGCCAGCGTGCCGCTCAGTTTTTTTAAAAAAAGGTGACGGGTAAAATCCGAAAAAATTAATTATTTTCGTGAGTAAAAACTGAAAAAGGTTTTTTTTAACGTGTCAGAAAGGTTTTATTTTGGCGCTCACTTGCAACCGGATGAAATAGCTCAGTATAAAAAAATAAAAATATTTAGCTTCTGCGATTAAAACTCAATCAGATTTTTAAGTTCAATTCCCAAACCTTTGGCCAGAATGGCAATCACTTCCAGCGTCGGGTTGCGTAAACCTCGCTCAATTCCAGACACATAGGTGCGATCCAGCCCGCATTTATGTGCGAATGCTTCTTGCGACAAGCCTGCCTGCAGTCTGAGTTGTTTAACTCTTTTTCCAAAAAGAACTTTGGTGGTGTTTAGCTTTTCCATGCGCTCAGCATTGCGCTTTGCAGTCTATTAGTCCACGGACTATTAGTCACATTAGGAAAATAACGTGATATGATTGTGACTCATCGTCTACAAGTGAGACTTTTATCTGCAGGTTGGGGAAGGCAATGAACAAAGATGATTGGCATCCCGCAGACATTATTGCGGCGTTAAAGAAAAGAGGCACGAATTTGTCGGCTTTATCCCGGGAATCCGGACTGGCCTCTTCAACCCTCTCCAATGCCTTGCGCCGTCCCTGGCCCAAAGGCGAGCTGCTGATTGCCGCCGCTCTTGATGCCCGGCCTGAGCAAATCTGGCCCACGCGTTACCGAAAGAAATAACGGCCAGCGTTTTCTGACTGACCGCTTCATGTCTACCCGCAGACGATGCCTGCGAGAAAGACTCGTCCTGAATTTGCCCTCAGTCCGCCTTTTGATGTAAGCCTTTACTCATCCAGCGCACCACCATGCTGCCAAATCCGGCCAGGGTTAACAGCGCGACCACGCCCTGCCAGCCCGCATGTTCCAGAATCACACTGCCTAATGCCGAACCTGCCGCCATGCCGATAAACACCCCGGTAAACATCAGCGCATTCAGTCGGCTGCGTGCTGCCGGTTCAAGACTGAAGATAATCGACTGGTGAGACACCAGCGTGGACTGCACGCCAAAGTCGAAGCCGATGGCCGAGATCACGATCAGCGCCAGCTGATAAGGCGCAGGCAACAGCGGCAGCAAAAACATCAGCGCGAACGAGACGGTGGCGAGCCCGGTGCCGATGCGGGTGACCAGCTCCGGGCCACGGCGATCGGCCAGTGAACCGGCTAACGGCGCGGCCAGTGCACCGGCGGCACCGGCCAGACCGAACATGCCGGCAGTGGCACTGCCCAGCTGATAGACGTCATGCAACATCACCGCCAGCGTCGACCAGAAGGCGCTGAAGCCGACGGACAACAGCGCCTGTGCCAGCGTGGCTCTGCGCAGCGGTTTGTATTCGGTCCACAGATGACGCATTGAGGCCAACAGCGCCGGATAGCTCATGGTAGTGCTGGCCGGAATGGCAGGCAGGCTGCGCCAGATCACCAGCGTAATTGCCACCACCATCACCGCCGCCGCGCCAAACATGCTGCGCCAGCCGAAGTACTCCGCGACGAAACCGCTCAACACCCTGGATAGCAAAATGCCCAGCAGCAGGCCGGTCATCACCGTGCCGACCGTTTTGCCACGCTGTGCCGCAGGCGAAAGCGTGGCGGCGGCCGGAACGATATCCTGCGCCATCGTCGCCGCGATGCCCACCGCCAGGCTGGCAACCAGCAACATGCTGATACCGCCACTGAAGGCGCTAAGCAGCAACGCCGCCGTGAGCAGCACGCCTTTCAGAATAATGATCTGACGGCGATCGTGGCGATCGCCCAGCGGTGCCAGCAGCAAAATGCCCAACGCATAGCCAATCTGGGTCAGCGTCGGCACCAGCCCGACGGTACTGACGCCCGCATGCAGTTCGTTAACCAGGATGCCAAGCATCGGCTGGCTGTAATAAATAGAGGCGACGGAAAAGCCCGCGCCGGTGGCGAGCATCAGGACCGTGCGGCCGGTGATGCCTTTTTCGTGGGTGTCGGCAGTCTGTGTCATGGACATGGTGTTAGCTCTGTTGTGCGATGATGATCACATTTTTACCGGATCGGTGATCAAAGGGTAGTCGCCCGATCGGTAAAACTGTTATACGTTTAACGTATGAAAGAATCCCATCTGTCAGGCATTGACCGTATAGAGTTAATGCACACCTTTGTGCGCATCGTTGAATCAGGCAGTTTGTCTGCGGCTGCGCTGCGTCTGAGCACCACCCAGCCGACCATCAGCCGTCGTCTGCAATCTCTTGAACGCCTGCTCGGCGTCAAGCTGTTGCAGCGCACCACCCATGTGATGAAGCTGACCGATGACGGCGAACGCTGTTTTGCTCATGCGCAGGAACTGGTCGAGCGCTGGCAGGCGATAGAGGACGATCTGCGCGGCGCGGCGGAAGAGCCGAAAGGCGTGCTGCGGGTGCTGGTGCCGCATGCCTTTGGTCAGGACCAGATGATTGCGCCGCTGCAGGACTATCTGCAGCGCTATCCGAAAATGACCATCGAATGGATGCTCAGCGATCGTCGCCCGGACTTTATCGCCGAAGGAATCGACTGCGCGGTACACGTTGGCGCGCTGACCGATCCGTCGGTGGTGGCGCTGTTAGTGGCGGAGGTGCCACGCATTGTGGTGGCCGCACCGGCGCTCCTCGACAATGCCAGCGATATTGACCAGCCGGCGGCGCTGGCCGAATTACCCTGGGTGGCGTTAAGTACCTTTTACCGTCAGGAAGTGGTGCTGAATAATGAACAGGGCAATACGCAGCGCATAGATATCCGTCCGCAGCTGCTGACCGACAGTTTATATGCCTTGCGCAATTCGGTGCTGGCGGGAATGGGGGTGGGGATTGCCTCATCCTGGGCGGTGAAAGAGGATATTGAACAAGGCCGCCTGCGCCATCTCTGTCCGGACTGGCACGCGGTGCCGTTACCGGTGTATCTGGTTTACCCGTATGCGCGCTTTTATCCCGCCAAGCTGCGGCAGTTTCTGGCGCTGATGCGCGAGGTGCTGCCGGTTATCGGCGGCACGCAACGCCCGGCAAAATAACCGGCCCCGGAGTGAGGCCGGACTGTCACAGCTTAAAAGGTTTCCCAGTTACCCTGATCGGTGCTGACGGTCAGCGCCTTACGGGGCAGGGTCGCTATCGCTTTCACCGGCTGGCTGACGGCGGGCAACAGCGTTTGCTGACCAATTTTGAACACCGCAACCGCCTGAGACAGACGGCTGGCCTGTTCTTCCAGCGAGGCAGATGCCGCCGCGGATTCCTGCACCAGCGAGGCGTTCTGCTGGGTTACCCGATCCATCTCGGTGACCGCCAGACCAATCTGATCGATACCGCGACTCTGTTCATCGGACGCCGAGGCAATTTCACCCATAATATCGGTGACGCGAACCACCGCGTTGACGATATCGTGCATGGTTTCGCCGGCCGTTTCGACCTGCAAAGAGCCGGCATTGACGCGGTTAACCGAATCTTCGATCAACGTTTTGATCTCTTTCGCCGCCTGGGCGCTGCGCTGGGCAAGGTTACGCACTTCGCCGGCCACCACCGCAAAACCGCGACCCTGTTCACCTGCACGGGCCGCTTCCACCGCGGCGTTCAGCGCCAGAATATTGGTCTGGAAGGCGATACCGTCGATCACGCTGGTGATATCGGCAATCTTCTTCGAGCTTCCGGCAATTTCGCTCATGGTTTTCACCACGCCATCGACCACCTTGCCGCCTTTTCCGGCGGTTTCAGAGGCGCTTTTCGCCAGCTGCGACGCCTGGCGGGCGTTTTCGGCATTCTGTTTCACCGTGGCGGTTAACTGCTCCATGCTGGCCGCGGTTTCTTCCAGTGACGCCGCCTGCTGCTCGGTACGGGAAGAGAGGTCGTTGTTGCCGAGCGAGATTTCGCTGGCCCCGGTGAAGATGGCGTTGGAGCTGTCGCGCACATGACCGACGGTGACAATCAGTGACTGCTGCATCGCCGTCAGATTACTCGCCAGCATCCCCATTTCGCTGCGGCCTTCTACCACCAGGGTTTCAGACAGATCGCCCGCCGCGATGCGCTGGATATGCGCCAGCACCTGCTTCAGCGGCGACAGCAGTACGCGTTTAATTACCACCCAGACCGCCACAACCAGCAGCAGCAACACCACCACCACGGTCGCCAGCGTCCACATCATATGGCTGAAGCCCTGCTGGTTTTCGGTCATGCCCACCGCCAGCAGCTGGCGGTTCTGCGTACGCCAGCTCTCGTAACTGTTTTCCAAATCGTCCTGGGCTTTCTGCGCATCCAGATTGCCGTAGGCTTCATAATTATTGGCACCCAGATACTGAATCGACATTTTCATCGTGTCGTACATCTGCTGGTAATTATTGGCCATTGTGGTGGCTAACTGAGCATTCTGGCCGCTTTGCTGTGGCGCTTTCTGATAGTTGGCAAAATGAAACGCCGCATCGTCCAGCGTGGTACCGGCGGTCGCCAGCAGCTTGGTGATCCCCGCCAGTGCGGCCGGATCGGTCTGTTTTTTCAGGATGCGGATGGCGGCACGGTTAATGGTGACGCGCGTTTTAATCAGCGTCTGCCAGGCATCGCTCAGCTGCCCCTGTTGCTCGGTCAGCACGCTGGCGCGGACGAAGTTATCTTTGTCCTGATGAATGGCGTTAAAGGAGAGCCCGCTGGAGAGCAGCAGTAACGCACTGAATACAATCAACATAATGATGATGCTGGTGACGACTTTAATATTTTTAAGCATAGCGCGCACTCTGTAGGGAAGATAAGCCTGGTAAAAGGGTTATCGGTACAAAGTGAGTTAACTTTAAGCAGCCCCTGATGCGGATTCAGGGGCTGACGGGAAGGGACTGTTATTGAGCCAGAACCAGCGGTGATTTTCGGTGGCGAACACGCGGTAATACTGTTGAATTTTTTCCACTGACAGGGCGGAGAAAATATCTGCCGTCAGCGGCGGTAAATGCAGTTGCTGTTGCTGCCAGCTATCGAGCACCTGGGTATGCGATTGCGGCGCGCTGGCGGGCAGGGCATCACTCATCATGGTGGATTTCTCCCGTAGCTGATCGTCAGTGATTGTGTCGATAACCTCGGCCATATCGGCAATAAAATCGACGATATGTTGTGAAAGCTGTGGCTGGTTTAAGGTTGGAGATTGCAGGGCAAACAGCATGCCGGCCACGCCAGCAGACTGATGAAAACGGCAGCTCACCACATAGCCGATATTCAGCTCCACGCGCAGCTTCTGGAAGAAGCGCGGTTCAAACAGCGACGCCAGCCATTGCCAGGCAGCGAGGCACTGCGCGCTGTTTTCTGCCAGCGGACAGAACAGCAATAATGCCGCCTCGTCACTCTCTGTTGGGAAGGAAAAGGGCGGGCGATGAGGCAAAAGGCCCGGCTTGGGCCTGCCATCAGGGCTTGGAATGATCCCGCCATCAGGGCACGGCATGAGCCTGCCATCAGGGCTTGGAATGAGCCCGGCAGGCCAGCGAGACAGAAGTTGTGACAGCGCCAGTTGCAGATCCTTATCGCCACCGTACAGTGTTGCCTGCCACGGCGTACCGCCGAACCCTTCCGTGGCCGCCTGCCTCGGCGTGGCACTTAACCGGCCCACTGCATCCAGCGGCTGAGACGTGAAGCCGCTCAGCCCTTCCGTTGATGTCAGCGGCTCAGCAGCGCAGCCGCTCAGCACCTCCGGCAGCCGTCCCAGCAGCACGCGGATGGCAATCTCCGCACGCTCTGAACGCAGCGCTTTACGGTACAGCCGATCGCCTTGCGCGATCGCCGCCGCTGACGGTGAGCTCAGCGCTTCAATCATCGCCGCCACGCGATTCTGCATCAGGCTTGCACTGCCGCTAAGTTGGATCAGCCAGATGCCCTGGCGTTGCGTCAGGCTTAGCTCGCCGCCCTGGTGCTGGCAAAGGCCGATAACCGGTTGCAGCGCGGCTCCAAGCGTCGCCGCATCCCGGCGGGAAAACGGCTGACCGGCCTGCGGATTCAGCAACAGCAACGGCGCGCAACTGGCGTTAACCCATTGCAGCGCAGCCGTTTCAACCGGCAGCGCAGGCAGACTGAGCGGCTGGCCGGGCGCGTAAAAGGTCATTTGCGGGGCGTCGCACGACGCTTCCGGCCAGCTGAGTTCCCCGGTGTCCAGCGTGAATCCCTGCACCGTTTTACGACTGACTTCCACCCCAGGCGTCACCCACAGCCGGGTGAGGGCTGCCGGTTGCATCGCCGCGCGTAACGCCCGCCAGCCTTCCAGCAAGTTTACCGACCGCTCAGCGGGCGCAAAACCGAAGGCACGCGTGCGCAGCCGATCGAGGCCGGAAAGCTGGTCGACATGCCGCTGGGCCAGCCTGGCATAATGCGCCAGTGCCTCAGGATTCAGACTGGCCGACTGGCGTAGCCACTGATTGAATACCGCTTCAACCCTCTGCGGACTGGCCGACTCGCACAGGTCGAACTGCACTGAAATCAGCGACTGCTGCGGGCTGCGGTAGGGTTCCAGCAACGAAATGTCATCGCACAGGTTGAGGTCGCGCAGGGTCGCCAGCAGGCTGTGCTGCGCTTTATCGGTTAACAGCTGGCTGAACAGCGCCAGCATCTGGCGGTCGGCAGCCGGGATGACAACGCTTAACTGCAGGCGATGGGCTGAGGGCAGGCGTAAAGCATAATGGCGCGCGGCAGTGAGCGTCAGGGGAGAAAGCGGTTCAGGCTGCTGAGGCAGAGAAATCTGCTCAGCATACTGACGCCTGGCGGCGAGTGGCTGCGGCAAACCGCTGCGGCCGTTATCGCCGTCAGCCAGTGCTGTGAACGCGGCCGCAACCTGTTCAGCCAGCTCGCCCAGCGCGTCCAGCGACTGCGGCCCGTGCAGCCACAGTTGCAGATTGGGCGCGCGGAAAAATCGCTGATGATAGTCGCGCAGCGCCTGCTGCAGCGCGCCAGTATCCTCGCCAAAGGCCGACCGATTGCCAACATGGAAATCATGCAGGCGATGCGGCGCCGCCACCGTCTGGCTCAGAGCGACCTCACACAGGCTGTCGCTATGGCGGGTCAGCATCTGGAACTCGGCGTCGATCACCGTCGCTTCCTGAGCAATCGCTTCGAGGCTTAACAACGGCCTGGCGAGCATATCCACCAGCCGCCGCAAACCCGCGTCGAAGCGCGTACTGGCAATATCAAAAAACCAGGCGGTGTGATGCGCAAGGGTGGTGGCGTTCAACCGGGCACCGTTCGCCGGCCCCCAGGCTATCAGCCGGTTTTCATCCCGGTAATTTTCGCTGCCGGCAAACAGCACGTGTTCCAGCAGATGCGCCAGTCCGGGCCACTGTTCAGGGGCCTGATGGCTGCCGGCGGAGAGTTGGAGCAGAGCAGCGGCCCGGCTGGCCGACGGATCGTGGATCAGCGCGATCCGCAAACCGTTGGCTAAGGTGCGATGGTGTTCGCCGGGCGCTGCCTGACTCATCAGGCCTCAGTCTTGAAGATCAGCTGAGAGTTGGTGCGGTTACGGAACTGCAGATGGCTGATCTGCATATTGGTGCAGTTCGCCTGCTCGCGCGCTTCGAGGATCTTGCCGTGATGCGGCGATTTCGAGCACACCGGATCGGTATTGTCGGCGTTGCCGGTCAGCATAAAGGCCTGACAGCGGCAGCCGCCGAAATCCTTCTCTTTTTCAGAGCAGGAGCGGCACGGTTCCGGCATCCAGTCAAACCCGCGGTATTTGTTAAAGCCGAACGAGTCGTACCAGATTTCATGCAGCGTGTTTTCCAGCACCGACGGGAATTCCACCGGCAGCTGGCGCGCGCTGTGGCACGGCAGCGCCATCCCTTCCGGCGTGACGCTTAAGAAGATCGCTCCCCAGCCGCCCATGCAGCCTTTCGGCCGCTCTTCGTAGTAATCCGGGGTGACGAACAGCAGGTTGGCGAGGTTGCCGCTGGCGGTCATCTTCTCGCGGTACAGATGCACCACCGCTTCGGCGTTGGCGATCTGCTCACGGGTTGGCAGCAGGCCTTCACGGTTGAGCTGCGCCCAGCCGTAGAACTGACAGGTTGCCAGCTCGACGTCGTCCGCTTCCAGCTCAATGCACAGTTCAATAATGCGATCGATCTGATCGATATTGTGGCGATGCAGCACAAAGTTCAGCACCATCGGATAGCCGTGCGCCTTCACCGCTTTGGCCATCGCCAGCTTGGTCTGGAAGGCTTTTTGCGATCCGGCCAGCGCGGCGTTCAGCGTTTCGTCGCTGGCCTGGAAACTGATCTGGATATGATCCAGCCCGGCTTCGGCAAACGCATCGATCTTTTTCTCGGTCAGGCCGATGCCGGAGGTGATCAGGTTGGTGTAAAAACCGAGATCCCTTGCGGCGCGGATCAGCTCTGGCAGATCCTTGCGCACCAGCGGTTCGCCGCCGGAGAAGCCCAGCTGAACGGCACCCATCTGGCGGGCCTGCTTAAACACCTCAATCCATTGTTCGGTGGTCAGCTCTTTCTCCTGCTGGGCAAAGTCCAGCGGGTTGGAGCAGTAAGGACACTGCAGCGGGCAGCGGTAGGTCAGCTCAGCCAGCAACCAGAGTGGCGGATTGACCGAAGGTTTAAGCGGGTTCACGGAAAATTATCCACTTTTGTTCGTAAGCCTGACCAAAGAACTCTTTGACGTCGTCGTCCACGCCACCGGCATCCGGAAACTGCGCGTTCAGTTCAGCGATCAGGGCAGCCACAGAGCGTACGCCATCCACGAGTTGCAGAATGGCGGTCGCGCTCTCATTCAGTTTTGCCATGCCTTCCGGGTAAAGGATCACATGGCAGTCCTGCGCCTGTTCCCACTGCAGGCGATAGCCACGGCGAAAGGCGGGGATCTGCTGTTCGGTGATGAGCATTACAGTAATCTCTCTTTGTGCCAGGCCATTTTATCGGTCACGGTGTGGTAAGGCGGGCGATGCAGCGTATAGGCCATGGTCATCGCATCCAGCATGCTCCAGAGGATATCCAGCTTGAACTGCAGGATCTCCAGCATACGTTCCTGCTTCTCAACGGTGGTGCAATATTCCAGCGCCAGCTGTAAGCCATGCTCAACGTCGCGGTTGGCCTGGCTTAAACGGCCGCGGAAATAGCCGTAACCTTCGGCTTCAATCCACTGATAGTGCTGCGGCCAGCTGTCGAGGCGCGACTGGTGGATTTGCGGCGCAAACAGCTCTGTCAGCGAGCTACAGGCCGCTTCCTGCCAGACGGCACGGCGGGCAAAGCTGACGTAAGCATCAACGGCGAAACGCACGCCCGGCAGCACCATCCGCTCGGAGAGCAGCACGTCGCGGTCCAGCCCGACCGCTTCACCCAAACGCAGCCAGGCTTCAATACCGCCTTCGCTGGCGTCGTGACCATCGTGATCCAGAATACGCTGCACCCACTTGCGGCGGGTTTTCGGATCCGGGCAGTTAGCCATGATCGCCGCATCCTTCAACGGAATGCTGGTCTGGTAATAAAAGCGGTTGGCGACCCAGCCCTGGATCTGCTCACGCGTGGCCTGACCGTTATGCATCGCAATATGGTACGGGTGATGGATATGGTAATACGCGCCTTTGTCGCGCAGCGCCTGTTCAAAGGCTTCAGGCGTCATCGGTTGGGCCGGGAAATTATCGGGTTTCATCTGCGTCTCGCTAAACCTCAATCACCATACCGTCCCAGCTGACTTCAATGCCCAGCGACGTCAGCATCTGACGTTCCGCGGACTCTTCATCGAGGATCGGGTTGGTGTTGTTGATATGAATAAGAATTTTACGTTCTGCCGGCAGTGAGGCCAGCAGCGCAATCAGCCCCTGTTCCTCTGCCAGCGCCAGGTGCCCCATATCCTTACCGGTATTGCGGCCGACGCCGGTGTTAGCCAGCTCATTGTCCTGCCACAGCGTGCCGTCAATCAGCAGGCAGTCGGCTTTGTGCAGCCAGCCCAATAGCTCGCTGTCCGGTTCACCCAAGCCGGGCGCGTACATCAGCGTCTTACCGGTGCGGGTGTCTTCAATAAACAGCGCGATATTGTGGCCAGGCAGGGGCTTACCGCGATACGCCGAATAGGGCGGTGCGTTGCTCAACAGCGGGATCGCCGTGAACGTCAGCGCCGGACAGACCGCCACCGAGAAGGCTTCACCCGGCGTAATGCCGTGATGAATCAGCCCGCCGTTCCAGTGGGTCAACATGGTGAACACCGGGAAGCCGGTGGTCAGATCGTCATGCACTTCAGGCGTACACCACACCTGATGCGGGCAGCCTTCGCGCAGGCTCAACAGCCCGGCAGTATGATCGATCTGGCTGTCGGTCAGAATAATCGAACCGATCGCGGTGCCGCGCAGCACCTCTTTTTTACTCAGCGCAGGCGTGGCCGCCAGCTGATGAGCAATGTCTGGCGAGGCGTTGCACAGCACAAAATTGATGCCATCGTCACTGAGGGCAATGGAGGATTGCGTACGGGCTGAGGTTTTCAGGGTGCCATTACGCACGCCCTGACAGTTCCTGCAGTTGCAGTTCCACTGAGGGAAGCCACCACCCGCCGCAGAACCGAGAACGTTAATCTGCATGTGTAGACCAGCTAAAGAAGAGAAGATGCCCACAGCAGGCTGTGGGCATAAAGGATTAACGGTTGGAGATGTACAGCGTCACTTCCAGACCTAAGCGCAAATCAACAAATTTAGGTTTAGTCCACATGGTGGGATCCTCACGGTGTTTATGAAAAATACAGGACTCTGCTCGTTAAGTTCGGCAGGTAATACGCTTGTTGTCAAATATCGAAAGATTTGGCGCGCAAATGTTGCGCCTAAGCTTTTGCGATATCAACCCTGTAAGCAGCAGGGATATTGAGAGAACAGTCACCAGAACGTTCCAGGTGGTTCATTCTCCCCATGTTTTCCGTAAAACAGCTAACCAGTTGCGCCAGCTAATTTTTTCGATCAATTGTTGCGAATAGCCCGCAGCGCGCATGGCGTCGACCAGACGCGGCAGTCCGGCCGCATCTTTCAGCGTCTCCGGTACGCTGATGCCGTCGAAATCCGACCCCAGACCCACGCGATCCTCACCCAGCACCGCCATCAGTCCTTCAAGGTGCCGCAGGATGTCGCCGAGCGGCGTGTCGCTGTCGCGTTTGCCGTCGCTGCGCAGGAAGGCATTGCCGAAATTCACGCCGACAAAGCCGTCGCTTTCGGCAATCGCCTGCAGCTGGCTGTCGGTCAGATTGCGCGGCTGCGGGCAAAGGGCGTGCACGTTGGAATGGGTGGCGACCAGCGGCGCGCTGCTGTGTTTGGCGGTCTGCCAGAAGGCTTTCTCATTCATGTGCGACAGGTCGATCAGCAGCTTTTTCTGGTTGCAGGTGCGTAACAGCGCCAGGCCCAGCGGCGTCAGCCCGTCGCCGGTATCGGGGGAGCCAGGGAAACTGCCGGTGACGCCGACACCAAAACGATTCGCCAGATTCCATAACGGCCCGATGCTGCGCAGACCGGCATCAATCCAGCGATCCAACTGGCTGAGCTGGTCATCCAGCGCCCCGGCACCTTCAATATGCAGCACCATCGCCAGCACGCCCTGTTCAATACAGCGCTGGATCTCGCCCGCCGTGCGGCAAATTTTTGCTCGACCAGCGGACTCCGCTTCAATCCTGTGCAGCAGCGCAATCTGCGCCTCGGTGATGGCTAACGGATCGTGCACGGCCTCGCTGTAAGCCTGATTACTTTGCTGCACAAACTCGACCGGCGGGATAAATACCGCAAACAGGCCACCGGCGAATCCGCCCTGAACGATACGCGCCATATCCAGATGACCGGGCAAGGTGCCGTGCAAAAACTGCGTCACCGGATCCTGCTCAGCAGGCATCCACAGGCGCAATAGCAAATCGTTGTGGCCGTCAAAAATCGGCGTCAGGGAAGCAGTTTCAGTCATGGCAGGGCTCAATGGCGTAATGAAAAGGGGTAAACAGCTGACGATCATACGCAGTTTAGCGCCCGCTGCGTCGTTAAAAAGTGCTCTACGGGCCGTGAGGCTTGACGAAGTGGGCAATGTGCCTGACTGTTACTGAGCATCATTTCCCCTTCTCTGGCGTGTAAGGAGCATTGATATGTCCCGATTGACCGCGAAAGATTTCTCCCCCGAACTCCTCGAAATTTATGACTACTACGTTCACGGCAAAATAAATAAGCGCGAATTTCTGTCGCTGGCGGGCAAGTTTGCGGTGGGCGGCCTGACGGCGGCGACGCTGCTGACCTCGCTCAGCCCTAACTATGCGCTGGCCGAACAGGTGGAATTTACCGATCCGGATATTTTGCCGGAATACATTCACTATCCTTCGCCCAACGGCAATAAAACCGTGCGCGGCTATCTGGTGCGTCCGGCGAAGGCCAGCGGCAAGCTGCCGGCGGTGGTGGTGGTGCATGAGAACCGGGGACTGAATCCGTATATCGAAGACGTGGCGCGCCGGCTGGCAAAAGCCGGCTTTATCGCGCTGGCACCGGATGGGCTGAGCGTGTTGGGTGGCTATCCTGGAAACGATGAGAAAGGGCGCGAGATGCAGGCGCAGATCGATCCGACCAAATTAATGAACGATTTCTTTGCCGCCATCGAATTTATGATGCAGGACCTGCGCACCACTGGAAAGGTCGGCATCACCGGCTTCTGTTACGGCGGTGGCGTGGCCAATGCCGCTGCGGTGGCCTATCCCGAGCTGGCTGCGGCGGTGCCGTTCTATGGCCGTCAGCCGGATGCCAAAGATGTCCCGCGCATCAAGGCACCGTTGCTGATCCATTACGCCGGGCTGGATACGCGCATCAACGAAGGCTGGCCGGCCTACGAGGCCGCACTGAAGGCCAGTAACAAGGTGTATGAAGCACACATATACCCGGAGGTGAATCACGGCTTCCACAATGACTCCACTCCGCGCTACGACAAGAAAGCCGCCGATCTGGCCTGGGAAAGAACCCTCGGCTGGTTTAATAAGTATCTGGCGTAACGGTAAAAAAAGGTACTCAGGCGGCGCCCTGCGTCAGCCGTTGCGTTTCCTCGGTGCGAAGCGCGCCGGGGGTTTTGCCAACGGTGCGCTTAAAGGCCCGGCTGAAGGCGGCCAGCGAGCCGTATCCCAGACGCCAGGCCACCGTTTCAATCGCTTCGCCATCGCGGCCGATCCATTGCACGGCCAGCTGCATACGTAATTCGGTCAGATAGCGCACCGGCGTCATGCCGGTCACCGCAAGGAAGCGCTCGGCAAACACCGAGCGGGAGCTGCCCATCTCGGACGCCAGCTGTGCCACCGTCCAGTTTTTGCCCGGCTCGCGATGCAGCGCCACCAGCGCCTTACCCAGACGCGGATCGCGCAGCGCTTCAAGCCAGCCGCCGGCCTGTCCGCATCCCGATTCCACCCAACCGCGCACGATAAACGACGCCACCACGTCCGCCAGCCGGGACAGGATCCCCGCGTAACCCGCTCTGCGGCTCAGCGACTCACGCTCCATCGCATCGAGCATCGGCTGAACTTCCGGGTATTTGTGGATCAGCGTATCGGCCAGCAGCACTTCCGGCATCGCGCTGATGAGCATCTGCATGCCGCCCAGATCGAACTCCATGCTGCCGCTGAAAATCAGCACCGACGCGGCTTCCGGCACCTCGGACGGGCAGGCCTTCACGCAGCGAACGTTGCCGCACACCGGCGTCGATTCAAACGACCGCACGTCTTTGCACGGCACATCCGGCGAGGAGAGCAGCATATGATCGGTGCCCTGCGGCAGCAGCAGCGCATCGCCGGTATTCAGGGTATACAGATTGCCGCCCTGGGTTTTCAGCATCACCGGACCGCGGCTGACAAAGTGAAACTGTGCCTGACCTGGCGCATTAATAAAGCCCACGCCGAACGGCGCCGCCAGCTCAATCCGCTTGTACTGCACGCCCATCAGGCGCATTCCCAGCAGCAGCTCGCTGGCAAGATCGTGGGTTTCTGTGATCACGGTGGCTATCCTTCCGGACGGAGAATCAATAAATACGGATTTAACATCATAGACCATCCGGCGGCAGCCCACTACTCTGTACACTCACTTCTTCTTACGGAAAGCATGCAATGAACACACTCAAACAGGCCGGCATGGCAGAGGAAAAGCCCCAGTGGGGCGCGGTATTTTCGATGGCGCTTGGCGTGTTTGGACTGGTGACGGCAGAATTTCTGCCCGCCAGCCTGCTGACGCCAATGGCCGCCAGTCTTGGCGTAACGGAAGGCGTAACCGGGCAGGCGGTGACCATTACCGCGGTATTCGCACTGCTGACCAGCTTTTTCAGCGCCTCAGCCACCCGTAATCTGGATCGCCGCTGGGTGATGCTGATGTTCTCGGTGATGCTGATCGTCTCCAATCTGCTGGTGGCCTTTTCACCGAACCTGGGCTTTATCCTCGCCGGCCGCGTGCTGCTGGGGATTGCCATCGGTGGCTTCTGGACGCTGGCGGCGGCGACCACCATGCGGCTGGTGCCGGAAGCGATGATCCCGCGCGCGCTGTCGATCGTCTTTAGCGGCGTGTCGGTTGCCACTATCGTTGCCGCGCCGATGGGCAGCTACTTTGGTCATCTGATTGGCTGGCGAAACGTGTTTGTCGCCGCCTCGGTGATTGGTTTGCTGGCGCTGGCCTGGCAGGTTGCCGCACTGCCGAAAATGCCGTCGACGCAGGTGGGCAAAAGCAGTTCAATGTTTGCGTTGATCCGCCGTCCCGGCATGCAGACCGCGTTGCTGGCGATCATTCTGGTGTTCTCCGGCCACTTCGCCTTCTTCACCTATTTGCGTCCGTTCCTCGAAAGCGTCACCGGGGTCGGCGTCAACGGGCTGTCGGTGATCCTGCTGGGCTTTGGCGTGGCGAACTTCGCCGGTACGCTGATTGCCGGCATCCTGCTGGAGCGTAACCTGCACCGCACGCTGATCGGTATGCCGCTGGCGATGGGCCTGCTCGGTGTCGGTCTGGTGGTGATGGGATCGGCTCCGCTGGTGGATGCGGTGCTGGTGGCGCTGTGGGGCATGGCGTTTGGCGCCGTGCCGGTGGGCTGGTCTACCTGGATCACCCGGACCATGCCGGATGAGGCAGAAAGCGGCGGCGGTCTGCTGGTGGCGTCTATTCAGTTAGCGATTACCATCGGTGCGGCGGCAGGCGGGGTCATCTTCAATATTACCGGGGCGAAAGGGGTATTTATGGGCAGCGCCATGGCGTTACTGATTGCCACGCTGACGATTTATGCCGCGTTGCGAACCAAACCGGTTGTGGCGGAGAAAGCGTAAAACAGTGAATGGCCAGGCAGGGCGCCTGGCCGTTAGCAACATCAGATCAAATCGGTCGATCTCACGCCGGTGTTTTTACGGTCAGCCACTTCTTTCAGCAGCGCCACCATAAAGATCATCATGCCCAGTACCGGCAGGATGGCCCCGTAGGTGGCGGTCTGCGTCATCGGATAACCCTGCTGCACCACATACGCTCCCAGGAAGGCACCCAGCGCGTTGGCGATGTTAAACGCCGAATGGTTCAGCGTGGCGGCCAGCGTTTGCGCTTTGCCCGCCACCTGCATCAGACGCACCTGCAACGGTGCGCACAGGGCGAGGTTAGTGCCGACCAGGAACGCGCCAAGCATCAGGCCGGTAATGGTGCCAATCAGCAGTGGGAAGATGGTCAGCACCACCACGCTCCACGCCAGGATGCTGAAAATCGACAGCATGATTTTGCCGTCAGCCATACGGCCACCCGCCAGATTACCAATCACCATGCCCAGACCAAATGCGAACAGCACGAACGGCAGCCAGAAGGTGGAGAGGTGCGCCGCCATGGTCAGGATCGGGGTGATATAGCTGATCACCGCAAACATGCCGCCAAAGCCAATCGCCGCAATCCCCAGCGTTAACCACAGGCGCAGGTTCGCCAGGCCACGGATCTCTTTCAACGGCGAGCTCTGCTCATGCTCTTTCTGCACCGGGAACAGCTTGTAGATCAGCAGCGCATCAATCACGGTCAGCACCGAGACGCAGGCAAATGCCCAGCGCCAGTCGAGATGTTCGCCGAGCATGGTCGCCGCCGGGTTGCCCAGCAACGACGCCAGCGTCAGGCCCAACATCACTCTGCCTACCGCCTGTCCACGGCGATTCTCTTCCACCAGTGACGCCGCAGCCAGCGCGGCTACACCGAGGAAGGCACCGTGCGGCAGCCCGCTCAGGAAACGGGAAATCACCAGCATATGCGCATTGCTGGCCAGCATGCTGCTGAGGTTGCCGACTAAAAAAAGCGAGATAAAAATCATCAGCTGATGTTTACGGCACAAACGGGCGGTGCTGAGGGAGAACAGCGGTGCGCCAACCACCACGCCGAGCGCGTAGTAGCTGATAAATTTGCTGCCTTCCGCCAGGCTGACGTTCATCGCGCTGGAAACCTGCGGCAGCAGTCCCATAATCACGAACTCACTCAGGCCGATGGCGAAGGCGCCCAGCGCAAGGGAAAAGAGCAGCGGGCCGACGCCACGCGCGGGTGTAGCTGAATCTAACGTATCCATAGAAAAGGGTGCACTTAATTAACGATGAGAAGTTACTCCAGCCAGGGCGGGAGCGCAGGTCTTCAGGCAGGGCAGGTAAGTGAGGGGTGTTTCTTGTTATCGGGCCTGTTCCGGCCCTTGTGTCATCTTTCTGCCAGCAAGGGCAGCGATGCGGCGCTAAGTTTAGCGTGAAGCCGCCGGATGACACAAGGATGATGCCGCCCGCGCAGGGGTTATTTCGTGTCGATATGTCCCAGTTCCCGCTCCGGGAAGCAGAAGTTCCGCACGCGCTGCTTCAACTCTTTGGCTTCCGGGAAGCCGCCGTCGGTTTTACGGTCCCAGATAATGTGCTCGTCAATCAAGATCTGATAAATGCCGCCGGTGCCGGGCACCAGGCTGACCGAGGCTAAATCGGTGCTGAACGTATGCAGTAATTCTTGCACCATCCAGCCGGCACGCAGCAGCCAGTTGCACTGCGAGCAGTAGTGAATGGTGATGGCAGGAGCGGTTTTCATCGCGATGTCCTTCTCTAAAAACAGGCGCTCATCTTCCGGCGTTGGTTGCTGCACTGTCAAGTGGGTGTTGCTGACGCTTTTTTAACATTGTGAATTAATTGTGGAGGTTGTTGATATAGAGAATCAATCTCATTATCATTCGCGTTTGACAGTCGTCATGGAATGACCTACACAGCGCCGGATGCGTATGGAGTTTTCGCAATCTTGTTGGATTGCGGCCGCAATGTATGAGTCGATACTAATAAAGAATAAAGGCTTACTAAATGCGCAAATCTTTCAATTCTCAGGGGTTTATCCAGAAGTCCGTGCTGTTCGGCACGCTGGTTACCACCGGTTTTAGCATCGCTGCTGAAACACGCACCACCGCACCACTTCCTGAAGCCAGCCATTCTGGCACGCCACTGGCGATCTCCGGCAAGAAAAGCCAGTCGGAAGCCGTCATGACGGTGACCGCGCCCGAGCCGGAAAAACAGGCGGGCAGCAAAACCACCATTACCGCCGCAGAAATGCAGCAAAAGGGCACCAACGACTTTGGCTCGGTGATGCGCTATGAGCCGTTAATCAGCGCCACCGGCGTCAGCGGCGGATCGTCCGCTGGCAAAAGCGGCTTCGACCGCAGCGGCTATACCGGCTACAACATCCGTGGTCTGGAAAGTAACCGCGTTGGACTGGACGTGGACGGCATTCCGCAGCCGGATGCCACCGGCCGCAGCTACGTCAGCCGCGCCGGATTAAACACCTTCGGCATCGGCCGTGACTATCTCGACCCGTATATGTACGGCCAGGTGGACATTGAATCCGGTGCGACCTCAACGGCGACGGCCAACACCGCCATTGGCGGCGCGGTCTCCTTCCAGCCGAAATCCGCCGACGATTACCTGTCGCCGTATAAAGCGACCTACTTTGGTTATCAGTCTGATTACGACTCGGCCAACCGCAGCTGGCATAACGGCATTACCGCCGCAGCCGGCGACGAAACGCTGCGTGGCGTGTTTGTTTACAGCCGCCGTGACGGCCAGCAAACCCGCAATAACAGCGGCACCATCGATGCCTATCCGGCCAACTGGCACTCCAATGCGCTGATGACCTCGGCGATCTGGCAGCCCAATGACGAGCACAAGCTGACCGGCACCGTCGATTATTACGACAAGACCAACCACACCCATTACGACACCTGGAACTCGGCGGGCAGCAGCATTCTCGGCACCTCGCAACAGCAGAGTAATACCCGCCGCTGGGGCGTCAGCCTGAAGGATGAGTGGACGCCAGCCAATGCGTTTATCGATTCCCTCAGCAACAAAGTCTATTACCAGCAGACCCAGGCGCACGACAACACCCTGATGCCCATCAGCACCAGCAGCCAGGAGCGCGTCTACTCAAACTATGATGTCGATACCTACGGCTTCGAAACGCAGCTGAGCAAGGCGCTGGGTCGCCACGAGCTGAGCGCCGGCCTGAACGGTCGTGTCACCGAGACGAAACGTCCGTTCCGGGAAGAACCGGCCCCAAGCGTCTATTCGGCGATCATGCAGCCGGAGTCCGACAGCCGCAGCTATGCGCTGGGTGCCTTTGTGCAGGATGCAATCCAGTTCGATCTGGACGGTCACGGCTTCTCGATCGTGCCGGGCGTGCGGGTGGCGCATCAGACCACCAAGCCACAAAACCTCTCCAGCCTGACCACCGGCAGCACCGTGCTGGACGAGTCCGAGCTGAACACCCTGTATGGCAAAGAGAACTCGGACACCCAGGTTCTGCCATCGCTGAGCTTCAACTACGACATCACGCCATCACTGATGACCTATGTGCAGTACAAGCGTGGCGCGCAGTTCCCTAACGCCAGCCAGCTGTACGGCTCGTGGAACCTCGGTTCAAACTATGCCGGTCCGGCGCAGTATGCGTTGATTGGTAACAGCGATCTGAAAACCGAAACCAGTAACAACCTGGAATGGGGCATGAAGGGGCAGGTGGTGGATGGCGTGACGCTAAAAACCGCGGTGTTCTATAACACCTACGAAAACTTCATTGCCTACACGCGTTATACCCGCGCCGGCAGCCCGGCCCGCTTTACCAACGTGCCGTCCAATATCTACACTGTTTACCAGGCAGAAAACCGCGATAAGGCGTATATCTATGGCGGTGAAGTGACCACCAAAGTGAACTTTGGCACCTGGTTTGAAGAGGTTAACGGCCTGAGCGCCACCTTCGCACTGGGTTACAGCGAAGGTAAATCGAAGTCCAGCTACTCCGGCGACAGCTACGTCGATCTGGACAGCGTCGCGCCGATGAAAGCCATTGTTGGCGTGGCCTGGGACGATCCGGCCAAACGCTACGGTGCCGCAGTGACCGCCACCTTTGTGAAAGGAAAGCAGGCCACCGCCACCAACCGTGAAAGCTACACCAACGCGGCAGGCAGCACCTTAACCGATTCCAGTGAAGAATATATGCGCGTACCGGGTTACGGTATGGTGGATATGACCGCTTACTGGCAGGCGACGAAAAACGTCAAGGTCAGCGGCGGGATCTATAACCTGACCGACCGTAAATACTGGGATTACCTCAGCAGCCGCGAGCTGACCAACACCACCAACCAGGATGCGTACGACAACGCGCTGGCGGTGATGCCTGGCCGTACTTTCCAGCTGGGTGTGAACGTCGACTTCTGATTACCCTGTTTTATTACCCATTGCCCTGCACCGCGTGCAGGGCGTCAAGGAGAGCAAATGGAACTGAATACCCTCTATCAGCGTTATCAGTCGTTAAAAGCTGAGCACCCGAAAAAGTATGCCCGCGACCTGGCGGATCTGATGAACATCAGTGAAGCGGAGCTGACCCAGGCCAGAACGCTGAACGATGCGGTGGCGCTGCGTCCTGACTTCACCGCGCTGCTGCCGGCGCTGGAAGCGGTGGGCGAAACCCAGTCCATCACCCGTAACGCTTACGCGGTGCATGAGCAGGTGGGACGGTATGAAAACCTGCATCTGGGTGGCCACGCCGGTCTGATCCTCAACCCGCGCGCGCTCGATCAGCGCCTGTTCCCTTCCCAGTGGAAGAGTGCGTTTTCGCTGGTAGAAAAAACGGAACGCGGCGAGCGTCACAGCATCCAGATTTTTGATGCACACGGCGATGCGGTCCTGAAAATTTACACCACGGCGGCCACCGACAAGGCGGCGTGGGATGCGCTGATTGCCGACTTCACCCTGGCTGAAACCCCGGCGCTGAATCTGACGCCGGCGGTACCTGTCCAGACCAACCAGCCCGATGCGGCGGTGATCGAGCAGGAATGGCGTGCGATGACCGACGTGCATCAGTTCTTCGGTTTACTGAAGCGCCACAATATCTCCCGTCAGCAGGCGTTCCGCTCGGTGGCCAGCGATCTGGCGCTGAAAGTCGATAACGGCACGCTGAACGCGCTGCTGAAACTGGCGCAGCAAGACGGCAACGAAATCATGATTTTCATCGGCAACCGTGGCTGCGTGCAGATCTTTACCGGCGCGGTTGAGAAGCTGGTGCCGGTGGACAACTGGATCAATATCTTCAACCCGACCTTCACCCTGCACCTGATGGAAAACACCATCAGCGAAAGCTGGATCACCCGCAAGCCGACCGCTGACGGCTTTGTCACCAGCCTGGAACTGTTTGCCGCTGACGGCACGCAGATTGCCCAGCTGTACGGACAGCGCAGCGAAGGTCAGCCGGAACAAAGTCGCTGGCGTGAACAGCTGGCTGAGTTGACCGGTGCAGGAGAAGCGGCATGAAACTGTGGCTGATTGCGCTGTTGGCGCTGCCTTTTTCACTGCTGGCCGAAGAGCGGGTAGTGTCGATTGGTGGCGACGTTACGGAGATCATCTATGCGCTGGATGCGCAGCAAAATCTGGTCGCCCGTGATACCACCAGTCTGCAACCGGCCGTGGCGACCAAACTGCCGAATGTGGGTTACATGCGCCAGCTGAATGCCGAAGGGATTCTGGCGATGAAGCCCACGCTGGTGATCGCCAGCGAACTGTCCAAACCGTCTCTGGCGCTGCAGCAGGTTGAGCAGGCCGGCGTCAAGGTTATTACCGTCACCGGCAAGCCTGAACTGAGCGCTATCCACAGCAAAATTGCTACCATCGCCGCCGCGCTGCACCGCGAAGAACAGGGCAAACTGCTGGAGGAGAAGCTGGATAAACAGCTGGCTGGCATTTCGGACAAACCGCTGCCGGTGAAGGTGCTGTATATCCTTAACCACAGCGGAATGAAAGCGATGGGCGCAGGCAGCGGCACCTCGGCCGATGGCGCGATCCGTGGCGCCGGGCTGCAAAATGCGTTGGGCAATATTCCGCATTATCAGCCGCTGACCCAGGAAGGGATTGTGGCCAGTGCGCCGCAGCTGATTGTGATTGGCGCGGACGGGCTGAAGGGCATGGGCGGCGAAGAGAATTTGTGGCAGCTGCCAGGTCTGGCGCTGACCCCGGCCGGTAAGCAGCAAAATGTGCTGGTGGTTGATGAAATGGCGCTGCTGGGCTTTGGCCTGCAAACGCCAGGCGCGATTGCCAAACTGCGTAAAGCGGCGGAAGCCCTCGCGCAATGAACGGACAGCATATTCAGCGACGCTTAGTGCTGATGGTAGTGCTGATGGTGGCCATCGTGGTGTTTGCCGCCAACATTGGCGCGATGCGCCTGTCATTGCCGATGGTCTGGCAGTCAACCCGCGACAGCATGGTCTGGCAAATCTGGTGGAACATCCGTTTGCCGCGCGTGTTGCTGGCGGTGCTGGTCGGGTCGGCGCTGGCGTTATCCGGCGGCGTGATGCAGGGACTGTTTCGCAATCCGCTGGCCGATCCGGGGCTGTTGGGCATCAGCAGTGGTGCCGCGCTGATGGTGGCAATTTCGGTGGTGATCCCACTGAGCCTGCCGGCGATGTTAGCGCTGTGGTGGCCAATGCTGGCGGCCTTTATCGGCAGCCTGGCGGTCACGGTGGTGATCTTTACCCTCAGCCGCTCTGGCAGCGGCACCCTTTCACGGCTGTTGCTGGTGGGCATTGCTATTAATGCCGTCTGCGGCGCGGCCGTGGGCGTCCTCTCGTGGATCAGCAACGATCAGCAGCTGCGCCAGCTCTCCTTATGGGGAATGGGCTCGCTGGGGCAGGCGCAGTGGTCCACGGTTATCGCCAGCGCGGTGATTATCCTGCCCGCCATGGTCGCCACCCAGTGGCAGGCCCGGCGGCTGAACCTGCTGCAGCTGGGCGATGAAGAGGCGCATTATCTGGGCGTGGACGTCAAGCACACCCAGCGCATTTTGCTGGTGCTGAGCGCGCTGATGGTGGCCGCTTCGGTGGCGGTGAGCGGGGTGATTGGCTTTGTCGGGCTGGTGGTGCCGCATCTGATGCGCATGTGCATTGGCAGCGATCACCGCTGGCTATTGCCGGGGGCCGGTCTGGCCGGGGCGATCCTGATGCTGATTGCCGATACGCTGGCGAGAACGGTGGTCGCACCGGCGGAAATGCCGGTGGGGTTGCTGACCAGTCTGCTGGGTGCGCCGTGGTTTTTATGGTTGATTCTGCGCCGCCAGGAGGGCCGTTATGACTAAGCTGCTGGAAGGGAGAAACCTCAGCTGGCGCGTTGGTCAGCGGCTGCTGATTGATGATGTCTCGCTGAGTTTGCGCGCCGGCGAAATGGTGTCGCTGATCGGGCCAAACGGTGCCGGGAAATCGACGCTGCTGCGCTTACTGACCGGCTATCTGCAACCGGCGGCGGGCGATTGCCTGCTGGAAGGCAAACCGCTCGGCAGTTGGTCGCGCGAGCATCTGTCGCAGACCCGCGCGGTGATGCGTCAGCAAAGCCACGTCGAGTTTCCTCTGCCGGTCAGGGAAGTGGTGGCGATGGGCCGTTCGCCGTGGCCGGGCCAGCGCACCAAAGCGGTGGTGGACGAGGTGATGGCCTTAACCGGCAGCGATACCCTTGCCGACCGCGACTATCGCCATCTGTCCGGCGGCGAGCAGCAGCGTGTTCAGCTGGCGCGCGCGCTGGCGCAGCTCTGGCACGATGACGGCCCGCGTGGCTGGCTGTTTCTGGATGAGCCGACCTCGGCGCTGGATTTGTATCATCAGCAACACGCGTTGCGCCTGTTGCATCAGCTCACCCGCAAAGGTCAGCTGACGGTGTGCTGCGTGCTGCACGATCTGAATCTGGCGGCGTTGTGGTCTGACAGTATGCTGTTGTTGCATCAGGGCAGGTTGGTGGCAGAAGGCACGCCCGCTGAGGTGATGACCGAAGCCACCTTAACCCGCTGGTATCAGGCCGATCTGCATGTTCATCACCACAGTCAGGATGCGGTGCCGCAAATCGTCCTGCGCCGTTAATGTTACTGCCTTGTTGAGGCTTATCTTACCGCTCCGGTTACACCGCCTCCGCGGCGAACAGCACGTCTGCGGGTTGCGGGCGGCTGAGCAGGAAGCCTTGCAGCTTATCGCAACCTGCGGCGGCCAGCGCCAGCCGCTGCTCCTCGGTTTCCACCCCTTCCGCCGTCACCGACAGGCCCAGCGAGTGGCCAAGCTTGATTACCGAGGAGACGATGGTGTTGGCCTGCGCCTGAATCCCCAGCAACTGGGTAAAGCAGCGGTCAATTTTGAGGGTATCCACCGGGAACTGCGTCAGGTAACTCAGGCTGGAGTAGCCGGTGCCGAAGTCATCCAGCGCAATGCTAAAGCCCGCCGCGCGCAGCGTTTGAATGGTATGCAGCGCCTGCTGCTTATCTTCCAGCATCACGCCTTCGGTCACTTCCAGCTCAATCTGCCTTGGGTTAACGTCATGCTGCTGCACAATCTCATTCACGCGGGCAATAAAATCACCGGCGAGGAATTGCAGCGGCGACACGTTGATCGACATCTTCAGATGCGGGCAGGTTTTCGCCCGCTTCACCGCCTGTTGCAGCACCCAGTCGCCCAGCGGAATGATCAGCCCGGTCTCTTCGGCGATGGGAATAAAATCGGCAGGGGAAACCGGCCCTAACGTCGGATGCTGCCAGCGTAGCAGCGCCTCAATGCCGAGCATTTTTGTGCCGCTGATATCCATAATCGGCTGATACCACAGCGCCAGCCCGCAGGTGTTTTCCAGCGCCAGCCGCAACTCTTCTGCCAGTTGCTGACGCTTAATCAGCGCGTCGTCCAGCGCCGGTACAAACATATGGTAGCGCCCGCGTCCTTCGGCCTTGGCCGCATATAACGCGATATCCGCCTTGCGCATCAGCTCCTGGCGTTGCGTACCATGCTGCGGCGCCAGCGCAATGCCGATGCTGACCCCCACCCACAGGCGATTGCCCTGCAAGGTGACCGGCGTGGTCAGGCAGGCAATAATCTGCTGACACAGCGCGGTGATCTGCCGATCGTCCTGCAGGTGATTGACCACCACCACAAACTCATCGCCGCCCAACCTGCCCACGGCATCTTCCGGCCTTAACAGCGCCGACAGCCGCTGACCAATTTCCACAATCAAATCGTCGCCGGTGTGATGGCCGTAGGTGTCGTTAATCATCTTAAAGCGGTCGAGATCCAGCAGCAGCAGGCCAATATTTTCGCCCTCTGCGGACAGATTGCTCAATCGCTGCGTCAGCTGTTGTTCCATTGCCGCGCGGTTGGGCAGGCCGGTCAGCACGTCGTGCAGCGCCAGCTGTTGCGCCTGCGCTTCGCTGGCTTCCAGCTTCTGCATTGATTCGGAAAGCTTCAGCGACGAGGTCCACAGCCGGCGGGTCATCTTGATGCACATCAGCGTAATCGCCAGCATCGCCAGCAACACCAGCGGTCCGGTCACCATCAGCATCTGGCTGCCGGGCCGCATCGGTTGCCAGGAGACGTAGCTGACCGGGATATTCAGACGGGATTGCAGCAGGAAACCGGCACTGTTGTCGCTCGCGGGTGAGCTGGGCGTAAAGCGGAAGGCGTTCACCACGCCACGGTGTTGCAGGAAATCGACAAAGTTATAATGCAGATAGCGCAGGAAAATCAGCTTGTTGCCGCCGCTGCCCGGCACCTCGCCTAAGGCGACTTCGGCCACCCGTCCGTTGACCCGAATAAAGTCGCCGGTAAACGCCGGGGAAGCGGTGCGGGAAAGGCGTTGCAGGCTGTCGAGCCACGGCAGCAGTGAGTTTCTGACGACGAGGTAACGCTCGCTGGTCACCCGTTCGCCTTTAAGCCACACCGACTGAGGACGGTTTTGCGCATCTAACAGGTACACTTCGTCATCACCGGCCAGGGTATTCAGCCAGTGTCCGAAGGGATTGCTCACGGCCGGCGTGGCATTCAACTGTTGCAGCAACGCGGGCCAGCCCAACAGGCTTTGGTGCTGTTGCAGATATTCAGCCAGATGCTGAGCAAAAATATTGCTGATGACCTGCTGCTGTTTTTCCAACGCCTTGGTATTGCTGACGGTGGTGACCCACCAGGCGGTAAATCCACAGGCAAGGAAGGTGAACAGCACCACCAGAATCATTGGCGTGACGACATTACGGATAAAGTGGCGTCGCAGCCCGTTTAACAGGCTAAGTTCGTTAGTCATTTACTTTCCAGCAAAATCGATTCAGTCGCCAATAAACGCTGGCCGCACGAAGATAAGACATTACCTCATTGTCGTTTATCGGCAAGGGGTAACACCTTCTTTAACGAAGAATTTATGTCTGAATGTTTTCTGGAAACTACCGGAATATATCGCCCCACCAGCAAACGCGCTGGCAGGGCAGTAAACGGCTTATTGGGCGGTAAAGTTGCTGGTCGGATCGGCGGTGACCGGCATCGGGGCCACGTCTGGTGGCAGGAAGATGTGGTCGAGAATATTCCTCGCCAGCGGCGCGGCGGTGACGCCGTTGATGCCACCGTTCTCGAGGATGATCGCCATCGACACTTTCGGGTCGTTGAACGGCGCAAAGGCGGTATAGAAGATATGGTCGCGCAGACGGATCGGGATCATCTTGGCGTTATACACCTGGTTTTGCCGCAGGCCGAACACCTGCGAGGTCCCACTCTTCGCCGCAATGCCGTAGGGCGCGGTGTGGAAGTATTTATAGCCGGTGCCGTTGGGCGCATTGGCCATGCCGAACATGGCATGGCGCACCAGGCTCCAGTAAGGCGATTTGGCATCGCCAATCTGCTGTTCCGGCAACGTCTGTTTCCACGGGGTGATGCTCTTGCCCTGTTTGGCTTCATACAGCAGGTGCGGCTGGATCACCCGACCGTTGTTGATCAGCGTATCCAGCGCTTTCACCATCTGGATCGGCGTGGCAATCCAGTAACCCTGGCCGATGCCGACCGCGACGGTATCACCCTGATACCAGCCCTTTTTATGCACCTTCTGCTTCCACTCGCGGCTTGGCAGCAGGCCGTTGTACTCTTCATTCAGATCGATGCCGCTCGGTTTGCCGTAGCCGAACTGGCTGAGCATGGTGTGAATGCGGTCGATGCCCATCATAAAGGCCACCTGATAGAAGAAGGTATCCGCCGACTCTTCGATGGCGCGGGTGACATCCAGCGTGCCGTGGCCGCTTTTTTTCCAGTCGCGATACTTACGATCGGTGCCCGGCAGCGTCCAGGTCGGTGCGCCGAAGAAGGTGGTTTGCGGCGTAATGACGTGGGTCAGCAGCGCGGACATCGCCATATACGGTTTTACCGTTGACGCAGGTGGATACAAACCTTGCGTCACGCGGTTAATCAGCGGCAGGTCTTTGTTCGCCAACAGTTCTTTATAGGCTTTGTAGCTGATGCCCTTCACAAAGGGATTGGGATCGTAGCTCGGGCTGGAAACCATCGCCAGCACCTGGCCATCTTTCGGGTTCTCGATCAGCACCGCCGCACGCTGACCGACCAGCTGCGTTTCGACATACTGCTGAAGATGCAGGTCCAGCGTTAAGTAGAGGTTTTTACCCGCTACCGGCGGCACTTCTTTCAGCACGCGGATCACCCGACCGTGGTTATCCACCTCCACTTCCTGATAACCGGTTTTTCCGTGCAGCACCGACTCATAATAGCCTTCGATACCCTGCTTACCGATGTTGTGGTCGGCGGCATAGTTCTCGCCAACCCCTTCTTTATCAAGACGTTTGTAATCGTTGTCGTTTATTTTCGACACGTAGCCGATTACGTGCGCCAGGTCCGGCCCATAGGGATACTGTCGGTCTTCGTAGCTGCTGACGTTAACGCCGGTAAAGCGGTACTGGTTCACCGAGAAGCGGGCGACTTCTTCATCAGACAGCTCGGTTTTCAGCACCACCGGTTTATAACGGCTACCGGCATGCAGCGCGCGGGTAAAGGTATCGATATCGTCAGGCGACAGGTCGACAATCGGCGTCAGTTCGGTCAGCAGCGCCTTCATGTCCTGGATTTTATAGGGAATGATTTCAATGTCATGCCAGGTGACGTTTCTGACCAGCGGGATGCCATTGCGATCGAAAATGATCCCTCGCGTCGGGGCGATAGGGATCATTTTGATGTCATTTTGATTGGAGCGGGTCTGGTAATACTGATTCTGCTCAATTTGCAGGTGGTACAGATTCACCACCAGCGTAATAAACCCTGCCACTACTATCCCAAAGGCGACTAAGGCCCTGCGAACAAAAAGCTTTTCTTCTTCTTCAAAATTTCTGAATTTCATTAACCGGCAATCGCATTATTTTTAGTCGTTTTCTGGTCTCATGATAGAGATTACCGGCCAAATCACGACACGAAAGATGCATATGCGGGCACTAAAGTGTGACATTTGTTGAAGATGTTACAGAAAAGACATCTTAGCTAAGGCAAACTTTAGCGCCATGTTGCTGTTTATTGGGCTTTTTGCGCGGCTGATGCCAGTCCGTCGATCCATTCCTGATGCGCATTCAGCATCGGGTTAGGGCGGGTTTGCGCCAGTTCCTGCGCGGGTTTCCCGATCTGCGTTTCCTGGGTCAGGATGCGCACGCGGTTGCCCGGCAGATCCTCAAACAGCCAGGCATGATGCACATCCAGACGCGAATCCGTGTCGCCTTCCACCCAGCCATGCCACGCAATGCGCGCCGCTTCACCGGCCACCGGCGGCACGTATTCCGTCACTTCCGCTTCAACCGGGAAGCCAAAGGTGGTGAAGCGAAAGCGTGCGCCGGCGCGCAATTCCGGGCCAGAGGCATCGTGAAAACGGATATCATCGGCATTGCTGTAATAACTGGCCCACAGCGCGGTGTTATTCAACTGCGCCCAGACCTGAGCCGAAGTAATGCCGGCGACGATGATTTCATTGGAGACGCTGTTATCGGTGGTGCCTGGCAGATAGCCTTCAGGCCAGATGATGGCGTTAAGCATGGGAATTCCTGTGTTCAGTGGTGAGAGAGTCACCCGCTGGCGGCGCAACGTTTCTGCCTGCAGCGAGTGGATAACCCACAGCATGCGTGTCAGACTGACATAAATCTAATCACCGTTTTTTATTTTGGTTATCACCATGGCTGATATCAGAACGCTGGATCTGAACCTGTTAAAAGCGTTCTCCGCCCTGCTGGAGGAGCGCAACGTCACCCGTGCCGCCCGTCGTCTGTCGCTGACGCAACCGGCGGTCAGCGGCATGCTGGCACGACTGCGCGAGAGCTTTAACGATCCGCTGTTTGTCCGCGCGCCGCACGGCATCGTGCCGACGCCGCGTGCGCTGGAACTGGCGGAGCCGGTGGCAAAAATCCTGCGGGATATCGACGGGATGCTGCAGCCCGCGGCATTCGATCCTGCGCAAAGCGAGATGCAGCTGACGATCGCCTCGACGGACTATGCGCTGCGGGCGGTGGTGGTGCCGTTTCTCGCCCGGTTGCGCACGCTGGCGCCTGGGCTACAGATCGCCGTCAGGCCGGTGGAAAACCGCCAGTTGCAGCAGCAGCTTGAACGCGGGGAAATCGATCTGGCTATCGTCACGCCGGAGAGCACGCCGCCAGAGCTGCACGCGCGTCGGCTGTTCGATGAAGAGTATGTCTGTATGCTGCGGGAGGGACATCCGGCGGCGGCGAAAAAGCTGACCTTAACGCGCTTTTGCGCGCTGGATCATGCGCTGGTTTCCTACGAAGGCGAGATGTTTTCCGGCGTGACCGACAGTGCGTTGCTGGCGTTGGGGCTGAAGCGCAAGGTGACGCTGTCGGTCACCAGTTTTCTGGTGCTGCCGGAAATCCTGCGCGACAGCGATCTGATTGCGGTGGTGCCAAAACGGCTGGCGGTGAATACCCACGGGCTGACGCTGCTGGCGCCGCCGCTGGCGATCCCCGGTTTTACCAAAACCGTCGCCTGGCATGAACGCACCCATACGTCGGCCGGGCATCGCTGGATACGGCAGCGGCTGTTCGACACCTTCTCCTGAGTGGGACTGGCGCAGGCCGAAAACCCGCATTCTGCATGGCAAAGTCCGGCGCCATCCCTGGCACCCTCCATTGCTGGCATAACTACGGCGTCAACATCACCACAGGCTGCCAAAATTACGGCGTCAGCGTCACCACATGCTGGCGAATATCCGGGCGGCTTTTGATCAAGCCCTGCTGCTGATACCAGTCGGCAATGTGTTCAATATGCGCGATTGCCGCGTCATCAACCGGCGTCACCGGGACGGTGTTAACGTGGCCTAACTGCGCGGCCAGCGCCTCGCCCATTTGCCCCATCTGCGCTGCCCAGATTTTCCCGGCCTCCAGCGGATGCGCTTTGGCCCAGCTGTTCTCCTGCTGCAACACCTGATACACCCACTTCAGCACGTCAGGATGCGCCTGATAAAACGCGTCGCTGACAAAATAGCCGGCGGCATTCTCCGAGCCCAGCTGTTTGCCATTGCTTAACAGCCGCGCATCGTAGCTCTGCCGCGCCAATGACAGGAACGGATCCCAGATGGCCCAGGCATCGACATGGCCGCCGACAAAAGCGGTGCCGGTATCCGACGGGCTGAGATAGACCTTCTGCACGGCGTTTTCCGGGATGCCGGCGCTGCTTAGCGCGCGTGAAAGCAGGTATTCGCCGGTGCCGCCTTTGTTGACCGCCACCTTTTTGCCGCGCAAATCATTCAGTGAATGGATCTCGCTGCTGTTGCGCACCACCAGGCCTTCACCGTCGGCAGGCATCGCCTGATAGGCAAAGAAACGCAGCGGCGAGCCGGCGGCAATGGCGGTCACAAAGGCGGTGGAGCTGCCGGTGGTCATGTCGATAGCCCCGGCATTCAGCGCTTCATACGCCGGTGCAGCGGCGGTAAACGGACCGGCCCACACCACCTTGACCTGATGTGCCGCCAGCGCTTTTTCCAGCGTGCCTTTCTCTTTGGCTAACGCCAGATCGGTCGGCCCGCGCAAAAATCCAATGCGCAGGGTGATTGACTCTGCCGCCTGTACCGCGCCTGTGCACAGCAACAGCGCGCTGAGGGCCGCGCTTTTTATCCAACGGGTCATGCTTTTCTCCTGGGAAACACCGATACGGCAGCGGGAATAAAGCCCACCGCAAAAAGGTCATCAGCCTGCTGCTGCTGTTCGCTAAGCAAGGCGTCACTGGCCGGGATGATCCCCCATGGCCGGGCGCGCAGGGTCTGCTGCCATTCGGCCGGGCAGATCGCCGGGTTAAGCTGCTGATTGAGGATCTGCGCCGCCGGGATCGGATTCTGCTCAATCCAGCGATCGTTGTGCGCCAGCTGTTCAACCACCCAGCGGGCCGCGTCGGGATGCGCCTGCTGCCAGGCGCGGCGCGTCCAGAACAACGAGCGGTTAACGATCTGACTGCCGACTGACATCCGGGCTTCTGTCGACGGGTGAGTCAGCGCCCGCGCCAGCCACGGATCCACCGCCAGCCAGCCATCAATTTCACCCGCCAGCAGCGCGTGCAGTGCCGCGTCGCCCTGAATATCCACCAGCGTCACGTCCTTGCGGCTCAGGCCCTGTTGATGCAGCAGGCGCGCCAGAAAATGATCGGTAAAGGAGCCCGGCATGCCCGACAGACGCGTGTTGGCCAGCGACGTCAGCGGGTTGCCCTTCAGCGCCAGCAAGGCGCAGTTGTTATCACGTGGCGGTGAGGCCGCAAGATAGGCGACGTCCAGCCCGCCCGCCTCTGCGGTTATCGGCGGCGTGGAGCCGGTGCCGACAATATCGACCCGATCTTCCGCCAGCCACTCACCGCTGCGCGCGCCCTGCGGATAATCAAACCAGTCGATCTGCCAGTCGCGTTCGGCGGCCAGCGGTTCAATCACTCCACGATGGCGCAGAATAAACAGCGAGAGATTGTTGGGGTGGCTGCCCAGACGAATTTTCATCGCGGCTTTTCCTCCGGGTCCAGCGGACGGTCCCACAGATTGCCCCAGGTAAAGCTGTTGTCCGGCTGCTGTTCGCTTTGGCTGAGGTTAAGACGCGGCATCACCAGCTCGCTAAACCGGTAGGCCTCTTCCAGCAGCGGGAAGCCGGAAAGGATAAACACCTCAACCCCGGCGTCCTGATAGGCGCGCAGCGTGCGTTCAACGGTTTCCGGGCTGCCAACAATCGCCGTGCCCGGACCCGGACGGACCAGGCCGATACCCGCCCACAGGCCAGGATAGATTTCGAGTTCACGCGGATCGGCCGGTTTCTGGTCATTATGCAGCGCGCTCATCCGCGACTGGCCGACCGAATCGGAACCGTTGGCAAGTTGCTGACGGGCGGCGATCGCCTTGTCATCCATGGTGGCGTACAGCGCATCTACGGCCTGCCAGGCGAGTTCATCGGTCTCGCGCACGATCACGTACAGCCGAATGCCGTAGCGTAGCTGGCGGTGATGCTTTTCGGCTTTGGCCTTCACCTGCGCGATTTTTTCAGCGGCCTGCGGCGGCGTTTCGCCCCACGACAGATAGGTATCGATATGCTTAGCCGCCACTTCCTGCGCGGATTCGGAGGAGCCACCAAACCACAATGGCGGTGGCGGATAGCCGCCGTTGCTCAGCGCCAGTTTGGCGTTTTCAACGTCGAGATGTTCCCCTTTGAAATTAACGCTTTCCTCATTGAGCAGCGGACGCAACACCTGCAAAAACTCATCGCTCAGCGCATAGCGGGCATCATGATCCAGATGCATGCCATAGGCGCTCAGGGTGTTTTTATCGCCGCTGACCACGTTCAGCAGCACCCGACCTTTCGAGAACTGGTTAAAGGTGACGGCCATCTTGGCCAGCAGCGTCGGCGAAATCAGTCCCGGCTGGATGGCAATCAGGAACTTCATCCGCTCGGTATAGGGGATCAGCGATGCGCCAAGGATCCACGGATCGTGCGCGCCGGTCGCCAGCAGCGCGCCGGTAAAACCGAGGTGATCGACCGCGCGGGCAAGCTGTTGGAAGTAAGCATAATTAACCTGACGGCTGCCGGAGGCCGTCCAGGGTTGGTGACCGTCTGGTGCGGTTAAATACCAATAAATTTCCATGGTGTGTCTCAAAATTGACCAATAAGGGTCAACAGAATTAACCAAGGGGAAGGGCAGAGGAAATGCGAATAAAGACCAAGCATTGCCGGAAAAAGGGATTGGTTACCGCGCGCAACGCCGCCGATGGCATTTGGTGCTACAGGTCGCAGTGCCATTGGGCGTTATGGTATCCCGCTATTTTCTGAATTTGTTTTCGACTACTGAGGTTTCTATGCCAGGGCTATTTTCCCCGTTTGAATTGAAAGACGTAACGTTACGTAACCGTATTGCCGTGCCGCCAATGTGCCAGTACAGCGCTGTTGATGGCGTCAGTAATGACTGGCACCGCGTGCACTACAACAGCCTGGCGCGCGGTGGTGCGGGGCTGGTGATTGTGGAAGCCACGGCCGTTTCGCCAGAAGGTCGCATCACCCCGGGCTGTTTAGGTCTGTGGAATGACGAGCAGGCGGAAAAGCTGGCGCAGATTGCCCGCGAAATCAAAGCGGCCGGTGCCATCCCTGGCATCCAGATTGGTCATGCCGGACGTAAAGCCAGCGCCAACCTGCCGTGGGAAGGTGACGATCATATCGTTAAAACCGATCCGCGCAGCTGGGAGACCCTTTCCCCGTCCGCCGTGGCCTTTGGCAGCAACCTGCCGCAGGTCCCGCAGGAAATGACGCTGGCCGATATTGCCCGCGTGCGCAACGACTTTGCCGACGCCACCCGCCGCGCGCGTGAGGCCGGTTTTGAATGGCTGGAGCTGCATTTTGCCCATGGCTATCTGGCGCAGAGCTTCTTCTCGGTTCACGCCAACCAGCGTCAGGATCAGTACGGCGGCAATGCCGAAAATCGCGGGCGCTTCCTGCTGGAAACGCTGGATGCCGTGCGTCACCAGTGGCCGGAAAATCTGCCGCTGACCGCCCGTTTCGGCGTGATTGAGTACGATGGCCGCGATGAAGAGACGCTGAGCGAAGCCATCGACCTGACCAAAAAGTTCCGCGCTAACGGCCTGGATCTGCTGAGCGTCAGCGTCGGCTTCTCCACGCCGGACTCAAACATTCCGTGGGGACCGGCTTTCCTGGCCCCGGTTGCGGCCCGCGTGAAGCGCGAAGCGAACATTGCCGTGGCGTCCGCCTGGGGCATTGACGCGCCGCTTATTGCCAATCAAACCATTGAGAAAGGCGAGCTGGATCTGGTGATGGTCGGCAAGGCGCATCTGGCCAACCCGAACTGGACGTACCAGGCCGCACGCGACCTGAAGAAAGAGCAGGCGTCCTGGGTGCTGCCCGCACCGTATGCGCACTGGCTGGATCGCTACCGCGTCAGTCAGTAACGCCTTACGGGCAGGCGATTTCCCGCCTGCCCGTGTTCAGACCCAAACCGGTGACATCGCCCTGATGAAACCGGCCCGTACTGACCTTAGGCGCGTTACTTTCCCGAATGTTGCCGGGCGTGCATCTTGTCGGGCAGCGGCTTGTTCGCCTCATTTTGCGGCCGGCAACAGATGAAACAGGCTTTGACCTTCTGCCCTACGCGCATTTTGGCCACGGTCATGGCCTGAGAGGCATCGTACAGGCTGCCAATAAAATGCAGCGTCTCTTTTCTGGGCAGGGAAGGACATCCAGCCCGATGCAGCATGTGAAAATCAGATTTATCTTTTTGCTGTGTCACATAATAATATTCGGCAGGCATTTTATCGCCTCCTTCATAAAAGGGTCTGAATGACATGTGAGTTATTTTTAGTGGCTATTGTTTAACTGACATTCTATATCGCGCAGCCTGCCTGGCCGGATTTTACAGATTATGCCCTGACTGCGTGGTTCAGTCTGGGTAATCATTTCGCCTTATTCTTATTTGGCTTGCTGATATTTCATCCATACTTACAGCGGGCGGTCTGCCGCAACGCATCAGGCGTAAGCTACGGACGTGTGGCGTTAATAAAGAAATTTCCGGTATGGCAGTGGCGGGTTTTTTCTGATTACTGCAAGATGGGGTAACTGAATTACAAGGAATTAACCGCAATGCACGGAGAATAATTACGCCCAGCGGTTATTAATAATTTTTCGCTCTTATTAAATAAATAGCCGGCTTTATCCTGGATGCCCAAAAACATCACTGTTTATGGTTATTGATACTATTCCTGAGACGCGGTATAAATGCAGTAGGACTTTAATACTAATAAATTATATTTATGTCTCTGAAATAAAAATGACAGGCCAGAGAAATTGGCCTGTCATTTTTCATCAACGATTACGGTCTGGCGGCGGGCAGCATCACTGCCAGACAATTATCCAGACCTTTGCGGGTATCAGCCTGCTGTGCCGGGCTCAGCGCGTAGTAGCGCTGGCTGGCACCCTGCGCCGAATGGCGATCGAATTCCACCTTATCAAAGGCATAGGAGGCGTTTTCATTGACGATCACCGTCTGCAACTTCGCCATAAATTCATCCGGGTTTTTCGGCTGGCCGATGTCGTTAATCATCACGCAGGCCGCCGCATAGTAGTGCGGATTCTGTGGGTGGGGCTTCAGCGCGAGGTAAAGACCAATGGCGATAACGACGAGGATCAGGATGGCGAGCAGTTTGGTTTTCATGGCGATCGGTTCTGGCTGTAAAAATTTGCGCAGAGCTTAACGTGTGACCTGGCGCGCTGCCAGTAAAACCTGTGCGCTGAGCGGTAAATGTCGGCACGGCGAACTCAGGTCAGGGTGCGGATCATCATCAGCTTGCGCTTGCGCCTTTCGCTCCAGACGGTGAAGATCCCCGCCGAGGCGACAATCACCGCGCCCACCAGCGTTGACGCGCCCGGCAGGCTGTTAAGAAACAGATAGCCAATCAGCATCGACCACACCAGCGTGGTGTAATCAAACGGCGCCAGCAGCGAGGCGTCGGCATAGCGCAGGCTGAGGGTGACAAGAATTTGCGCCATGCCGCCGAAAAAGCCGCAGCCCACCAACAGCAACAGCTGGGTGCTATCCGGCATCACCCAACCGAAAAACAGCGTCGACAGGCCAATCAGCATGGTCATCAACGAAAAATAAAACACAATCGCGCCGGGTTTTTCAATGCCGTTCAGAAAGCGGATCTGCACCAGCGAAACCGCGGTGCACAGCGCGGCCATCAGCCCTAACAGAATGCCCAAACCGGCGGACAGGTTTAAGGCGTTACCGGCCAGTAACGAGCCGCCGTCGTTCAGATGGGCAGAGAGCATCACCAGAATGCCGGAGAAACCGATGACCACCGCCAGCCAGCGATAGAGCTGAACGGTCTCTTTTAACAGTACCGCCGCCAGAATCACCGTGAACAGCGGCGCGGCGTAGCTGATGGCCGTGGCGTCGGCGAGTGACAGATAGACCAGCGCCATATAATTGAAATACATGCCGCCGGTGCCGGAAAAGCCGCGAATTAAATGGCCGAAGATATTCCGCGTTTTGATTTGCGGCAGAATATTGCCCTGCATTTTCAGCCAGATCAGCAGCGGAAACAGGGCGACGAACGAGCGGAAGAAAATGACTTCACCGGTCGGAATGGTGCCGCTCAGCCCTTTGACGCAGGCCAGCATTAATGTCGCGCAGAGGGCTGACAGTAATTTCAGCAACACACCCAGTTTGGAATTCATCATTACCTTCGCTTTTCATCGTGCAACCCGGTTCCCGCCACGGGGAAGTCCGTTTTACCTTAGAGCGAGCAGGCTATTTTCTGTCATATAAAATGCATATCCCCACACAGGGTTTCCCTCTTATACAAGGCAAAACGCGGCTTATATAGTCGGATCAGGGTGCCGAAAGCCGCCACCGTAAAAACGCTGCCAAACCCATTATTTTTGCTCATTCTGAGCCAGGGGACGAAAGTCATCGCTACCGACCAGGGAATTACTGATGAAACTGAAGCTACTGTCTTGTTCCGTACTTGCACTGCCATTAATGATGGCGTTTTCTTCCGCTAAGGCCGATGCCCTGTCCGATATCCAGGCGCGCGGTCAGCTGAACTGTGCCGTTTACTCAGACGTTCCTCCGTTTTCATCACCGGACCCGAAAACCCGCCAGCTGGTGGGAATGGATGTTGACCTTTGTACCGCGCTGGCACAGCAGATGGGGCTAAAGCTCAACCTGATGCCGACCTCGATTGAAGCCCGTATCGCGGTGATTGCCACCGGCCGTGCCGATGTGTTGATTGCCAACCTGGCGTACACCAAAACGCGCGGCAAGCAGATCCAGTTCAGCGACCCGTACTACGTGGCGAAAGAGATGCTGGTGGTGAAAAAGCCGGACGTCGACAAAACCAAAGCCGACTTTAAAGGTAAGCGCATCAGTGCCACCAAAGGCACCACTTCCGAGCAGTCAATCCATCTGGCGGGCGCCAAAGCGGTAACCTTCCAGGATGCGGCCTCGGCGTTCCTCGCGCTGGAGCAGAATAAAGCCGTTGGCTTTGTCACCAACACCATGACCGGCATCAAGATGATTACCCAGGCCGGCAAAGACGGCATCGAGCTGGGGATGATCAAAGAGCCAATGGCGCTGGAGCCGATTGGCATTGGCATGAAGCAGGGCGAGCCCGCGCTGCTGACCAAAGTGAATACCAGCCTGAAAGCGATGGACGATGACGGCACCATCGACAAAATCTGGGACAAATGGATTGGCCCCAACACCGACTACAAAATGGTGCGCGAAGAGAAGGTGCAGCCGCTGTCCAGCCTGAAATTCGAACCTCTGGAATAATCGATGACGATGCGGTTACGTGAGGCGCCTTCGAGCGCCTCTTTTCATCTGCACGGCCATGGCGACCGGGTGAAGATCTCGACCATCGGCAGCCGTGCGTGGCTGGTGGAAGCGCCGGGTGCCTTTGATTTGCCGGCGCAACGGCGGATCTGGTCGCTGGCGGCCTCGCTCAGCGACCGCCCGGACGTTGACTCGCTGATCCCCGGCGTCACCAATCTGCTGGTGGTGTTTGTGCAAACGCCGACCGATTACGACGCCACGCTGCGGATGCTCAGCGAGCTGTGGGACAAGGCCGAAGCGGTGGATCCTAACGGCAAGCTAATCGAAATTCCGGTGATTTACGGCGGCGAACATGCCACCGATCTTCAGGCCATCTGCCAGCACACCGGCTTAACGGCGGCGGAAGTGGTGCGGCGTCATGCCAACGGCCATTACACGGTATTTGCGCTGGGCAGCGCGCCGGGCTTTGGCTATCTGCACGGCCTCGATCCCACGCTGGCCACGCCACGAAAAAAAGTCCCCTCGCTGCATATGCTGAAAGGCACGGTGACCATCGGCGGCGCGCAGGCGGGCGTCTCCGCGCTGACCGGGCCGAACGGCTGGAACGCGCTGGGGTTTGCGGAGCTTAACGTCTTCGATCCGCTGGCAGAAAATCCTGCGTTAATGGCACCGGGCGACAGCGTGCGCTTTATCCCTGCGAGGATTGAACTGTGATTGAAATGATTAAAACCGGCGCGCTCAATACCGTGCAGGATCTGGGGCGCAACGGCTACCGCCATATTGGCGTCTCGGTCAGCGGCGTGATGGATCCGCTGGCGTTACGGGCGGGCAATATCCTGCTGGGCAATGACGAAAACGCCGCCTGCATTGAGGTGCAGATGTTCCCGTTCCGCGTGCGCTTTCTGACCGATACCAGCATCGTGCTGACCGGCGCAGACTGCCGTGCGCAGCTTGATGGCGTTGACCTGCCGCCGTGGTGGGGATGCGCGGTGCGCGCGGGGCAGGAGCTGGAGTGCCGCTTTCCCCGTCAGGGCGCGCGCAGCTATCTGTGCGTCGCGGGCGGCATTGATGTGCCGCTGGTTATGGGCTCGCGCAGCACCGCGCTGCGTGGCAATTTCGGCGGTCATCAAGGCCGACCGTTGCAGAAGGGCGATCGGCTGCCGCAGGGCGAGACGCTTTCACTGGCGTTGCCGGCCGCCGGAATGGGTATTGAGCCGCCTGCGGTCGCCATGGCGCATGCGTTTCCAACCAGCGCCAGCGGCGTGGTGCAGCTGCGTGCGATTCCTGCCGGAGAATACGCGCTGTTCGCCGCCGATCATGCACGCTTCTGGCAGCAGAGCTGGAAGGTGTCGATGCAGAGCAACCGCACCGGCTATCGTCTGGCGGGCGAACCGATCCTGCCGGACAACGTGGTGGAAATGCGATCTTACGGGCTGGTGCCGGGCATTGTGCAGGTGCCACCGGCGGGCGAACCGATTATTCAGCTCAGTGATGCCAATACCGCCGGAGGCTATCCGAAAGTGGCCGGGATCATTGAAGAGGATTTGTGGCGTCTGGCGCAGGTTCAGCCCGGCAAGTTTATCCAGCTGGTGAAGAGTGATGCGCAGGAAGCGATTCAGGTGGCCGCAGAGATCGCCCGCTGGCTGACGCGCCTGCGCGATTCCTGCCTGCCGATGAAACGCGTCGTCGGACTGTAAGCAACAAAAAAAGCGGGCAACCCCAACAGGTTGCCCGCTTTTTTATTGCTGCTCCGCGCTTAACGCATGCCTTCGCAGAAGGCGGCCAGCCGGTTGCAGCCATCCTGCAGCACGTCCATGCTGGTGGCATATGAGAGGCGGAAATAGGGGCTCATACCGTAGGCGGCACCCTGAACGGTGACCACATGCTGCTCTTCGATCAACGCCAGCACAAAGTCGGCATCGTTGCTGATGGTGCGGCCGCCGGCGGTGGTTTTGCCGATAAATGCGGCGATATTGACGAACAGATAGAACGCGCCCTGCGGCTTATGGCAGCGTAATCCGTCTATGGCGGTCAGACGCTCCAGCACGTAATCACGGCGCTGGCGGTAGATTGCCGCCCGCTCTTTCAGCAGGTCCTGCGGGCCCTCCAGCACCGCCACTGCCGCCGCCTGGGTCAGGGTGGTGACGCCGCCGCTGTTCTGGGTATTGACGTTGCTCATGGCGTTAATCAGCGCCTGCGGGCCGCCGCAGAATCCCAGCCGCCAGCCGGTCATCGAGTAGGCTTTCGAGACGCCATTCACCGTCAGCACACGGTCAAACAGCGCAGGCACCACTTCGGCGAGGGTACAGAAGGTCACGTCGTCGTAGATCAGATGTTCATAGATATCATCGGTCATGATCCAGATCTGCGGATAGCGCAGCATCACCTCGCCGATTGCCTGTAACTCCTGACGGGTGGCGACGGAACCGGTCGGGTTGCTGGGGTAATTGAGCAGCAGCCATTTGGTTTTGTCGGTGATCGCCGCGTCGAGATCGGCCGGATAGGGCTTAAAGCCGTTCTCCTGCGGACAGGCCACCGGCACCGGCGTGCCGCCCGCGAACTTAACGATATCGGCGTAGCTGATCCACGACGGCGACGGGATGATCACCTCGTCGCCGGGATTGATGGTGGCCAGCATGGCGTTAAAGATGATTTGCTTGGCGCCACCGGCGGTGAGGATCTGGCTCAGGGCATAGTGCAGGTGATTATCCCGCTGGAATTTTTTCTGGATGGCGGTGCGCAGCGCGGGCGTGCCGTCGGTCGGCGGATAGCGGGTATCGCCACCCAGCGCGGCGGCATAGGCGGCTTCGATGGCGTGCAGCGGCGTCGGGAAATCAGGTTCGCCGGTCGACAGCGCCACAACATGCACGCCTCCGGCCGCCAGATCGCGGGCTTTCTGGGTCATGGCGACGGACGCAGAGACGGAGACGTTCTTTAAACGGTCGGCAATATCAGGCATGGCGCTTGGATTCCAATAGTAGGGCCAGAACGATCGCCATGCGTGTCGCCTGGCCATCTGGCTGAAAAGGGGAGCGGACCCAAGCAGGGTAATAATGAATGGCGCAGCCAGGCCAATAGCGCTTTGTTGTGGTGACATAACACAAAACAATAATAGCCCGCCGCGCGGCAGCCTTATGCACTGGTATGGTGCGTATCGGCCTGCAGGGCCGAAAATCGGCGCGATGGCCGGAACCCGAACGCGACGCTTCAGGCGGTAACGGTCGGATAAGCCGCACAATTTGTGCATTCAGCCCGTGCCTGGCATCAATTTTGCTTATATCAGACTCTGTTTCGCATTTTGAGGACGCGGTGATGAATCTCCGTCGGCTGAAGTACTTTATTAAAATTGTCGATGTCGGCAGCCTGACCCAGGCGGCTGACATTCTGCATATTGCTCAACCTGCGCTGAGCCAGCAGCTGGCGACGCTGGAAGGGGAAGTTAATCAGCAGCTGTTGATCCGCACCAAGCGCGGCGTGACGCCTACCGAGGCCGGCAAAACGCTGTATGTCCACGCGCAAACCATTCTGCGGCAGTGCGAGCAGGCACAAAGCGCCATCGACGGTTCCGGCCTGGCGCTCTCCGGCAGCGTGTCGGTGGGCCTGGCGCCGGGCACCGCGGCGCAGCAGCTGGCGTTACCGCTGATGGAAGAGGTGCATCGCCAGTTCCCCGGCATCATTCTCTACTTCAATGAAAACTTCGGCACCACACTCAGCGAGCTGATCATGAATGGCCGGATGGATATGGCGGTGATCTACGGCAACCGCGAAATTCACGGGCTGCGCTTTATGCCGCTGATTAAGGAAGACCTCTATTTCGTCTGCCCGCACAGCCTGGCAAAACCAGCGAAAACCGTCAGCCTTGCGGACGTCGCTAACGCCGAACTGTTCCTGCCGCGCATTTATAACATCATGCGCAAGGTGATCGATGAGGCCTTTATTCATCAGGGGCTGGCCTACCGCGTGAAGTGTGAAATCGAGTCGCAGACCACGCTGAATGCCGCACTGGCGGCGGGCCTCGGCTGCACGGTGATGCCGGAATCGGCGGCGCGGGCGATGTTAAAAGCCTCCGATGCGTGGATGGCGAAGATTGAACAGCCGGATATTCAGGTCTCGCTGTCGTTCTGCATGTCCGATCACCTGCCGCTGTCGCAGCCGGCGGAAGCGGTGAAAGGCATTCTGCTGTCGCTGATGGCGAACCGCACGGTGGACAACCGCCCGCTGACGCTGGTGGGGTAATAAGTCTGTCTTATCACCGTAAAGCGAAACGCTCTTACCAGGCGCCGGGATGGCCACGCTACAGTGATCCCACGGTTTAGTCAGTCTTCCCGGCGGGATGGAAATGGAAAACAGAACACTAGCACTCCGCGATATCCGTCAGATCGCCCACAAGATGCGGGCGTCTGGCCTCAGTAGCATTGAACTCACCGACGGCCATTATCGCCTGCGGCTGAAAACGTCACCGCGGCCTGTGCTCCCGCCCTCTGCGGCGGTGCCTGCGCCTGCGGCCACGCCACAAAAAACCGAATCCCTGTGCGCGCCGATGCCTGGCGTGGTGCTGTTGCAGCATCCTTTAGCCGATCGGCCTTATATCACGCCCGGCGCCCTGGCGGAAAAAGACGCGCTGCTGGGATTGCTGAAGGTCGGGCCGGTCTATCTGCCGCTGCGCAGCCCGGTAAAGGGCGTGGTGGCGTCGGTGGCGATTGCTCAGGGCGAATGCGTGGAGTACGGCGAGCCGATCTTCACGCTGCTTCCCGCTGAGGAGGCCGCATGAAATATCTCGATTTAAATGCCGACATCGGTGAAGGCTTCGGCGATTACCAGATTGCCGATGATGCCACGCTGATGCCGTTAATCACCTCCGCCAATGTGGCCTGCGGTTTTCATGCCGGCGACGCGGCGATCATGGCGCGCACGGTGGCGCTGGCGAAACAACACGGGGTAGATTTGGGCGCGCACGTTGGCTTCCCGGACCTGCTGGGCTTTGGCCGCCGCCGGATGCAGATTGAGCCGGAAGTGATGGCCCATTACGTCACCTATCAACTCGGGGCGCTGGCGGCCTTTGCCGCAGCGGCGCGCTATCCGCTGACGCATATGAGCTTTCACGGCGCGCTCGGCAACATGGTTTCCGAAGACGAGGCGCTGGCGCGAACGCTGCTGCAGGCGGTGAAAACCTTCGATGCCAATATGATCATCAGCACCATGCCGGGCAATGCGGTCGATCGCATGGCGCAGGCGCTGGCGCTGCCGGTGGTCTGTACCTTTCTCGCCGATCGCGCTTACGAAAGCGATGGCCTGCTGGTCAGCCGCAGCAAGCCCGGGGCGGTGATCCACGATAAAGACCAGGTGCGCAGCCGCGTGCGTCAGCTGCTGCTGGACGGCACGGTGCAAAGCATTGATGGCGTCACGCTGCCGGTGAATGCCAGCTCGATTCTGGTTCATGGCGACACGCCGGAATCCATCGCCATGGTGCACACGCTGCGGGAACTGCTGGCCGAATTAGCCATCCCGCTGCTGTCGCCTTCCCGGCAATTACGTCAGCACAGCGCGGAGAACCCGGCGTTATAAGTCCCCCTTATTGCCTCACACCGTTTATGTCTTATGCCGGTTGGGGATTACTGGATACAGTCAGATTTATTGCTAAACCCGGCGAAATGGTTGGCCGGGAACGACAGGAGAGGCGAGATGCCATTTTCAGATTATAAGATCGCGCTGGTGACCGGCGCCTCCGCCGGAATGGGTGAAGCCATTGTGGAACGTCTGTGCCAGGAAGGGATCACCGTCCATGCCGTGGCCCGCCGCGCAGAGCAGCTGACGGCGCTGGCTGCCCGCACCGGCTGTATTCCCCACGCGTTAGACGTGGCCGATTTAGACGGCATCACCCGTCTGTGTAACGAGCTGGAAGTGGATATCCTGGTCAATAACGCCGGCGTGTCCCGTCCGGGATCGATTCTGGATGCCGACGAAGAGGGCATTGATACCCAGGTGGACGTCAACCTGCGTGCGGTGCTACACCTGTGCCGTCTGCTGGTGCCGGGCATGATGAAGCGTGACCGTGGCCATGTGATCAACATTACCTCGATTGCCGCCATCTATAACTTTAACGGCAACTCGATTTACCACGCCACCAAAGCGGGCGTGCATGCCCTGTCGCGTCAGCTGCGGGTTGATTGCTACGGCAAACGCGTGCGCGTCACCGAAATCTGCCCTGGCCGCGTCGCCACCGAGATCTTCGGCAACGTGATGGGCGATCAGGAAGAAGCGCGCCGCCGCTTTATCGACGGTTTCGAACTGCCGCAGGCGAAGGACATTGCCGACTGCGTTGCCTTTGCGCTGTCGGCTCCGGTGGCCGTCAATATCGGCAACATTGAAATTACGCCAACGCTGCAGGTGCCGGGTGGACTCTCCACCATGCGTCCCGGCGACCGCGCTGAATAACAGCTTTCACGAGGGGTGAACAGACGATGACATTTGATTTCAGTGCCGTCCTGACCGGCCAGTTTGGGCAGATGATCGTCGACGGCACGCTGGTCACCCTCAAGCTGGCGCTGGGGTCGTGGCTGCTGGCAATGGCCCTGGCGTTGCTGCTGGTGGTGATCCGATTAACCAATAAACGCCTGGCGGTCTTTCTGGTCTCGGCGTATGTCTCCTATCACCGCAACGTGCCGACGCTGATCCAGCTGATGATGTGGTATTTCGCCATCCCGACGCTGCTGCCGGAGTCGGTGCAGATGTGGGTCAATGATTTCAACGCCGAATTCCTGTTCTCGATGTGCGCGCTGGGCCTGTGCCAGGCGGCCTATTTCTCCGAGGATATTCGCAGCGGCCTGCGCGCCATTCCTGACGGGCAAAACGAAGCCTCACGCGCGCTGGGCATGAGTTACGTGCGCTCAATGCGTTCGGTGATCCTGCCGCAGGCGATCCGCAATGCGCTGCCGTCGCTGCTTAACCACACCGTGCTGCTGTTTAAAAATACCAGCCTGGCGATGGTGATTGGCGTGGCCGAACTGACCTACGTCACCCGTGATATCGAGAACCAGACCTTCCGGACCTTCGAAGCCTACCTGGTGGCCTCCGTGGGCTATCTGTTCTTCTCACTGCTGTTGATGGCCGCGGGGGCGTTACTGGCCCGTCGCTTCCAGCGGGCTTACGCGAGGTAATCCGATGTCTGATCTCTTCACCATTCTGCACGATAACGGCATGCTGCTGCTGATGGGCCAGTATCCCAACGGCCCGCTCGGCGGCGTTCTCTGCACCTTATTGATCTCGGTACTGGCGGTGCTGCTGGCTTTCCCGATTGGCGTGTTGCTGGGCCTGGCGCGGATTTCTCCGTGGCGCTGGTTTAGCTGGCCCGCCGCCTGCTGGGTGTACGTGCTGCGCGGCATCCCGCTGTTGATGGTGGTGTTCTGGACCTACTTCTGCGTGCCGTTGCTGATTGGCCATAACATCAGCGGCTTTGCCACCATGCTGTGTACGCTGGTGATTTACGAGAGTGCCTATATCGCTGAAATCGTGCGTGGCGGCATTCAGGCGTTGCCGGGCGGCCAGTATGAAGCCTCCCGCGCGCTGGGGATGAGCTACCTGAAAACCCTGCGGGTGGTGATTTTGCCGCAGGCGCTGTACAACGCGCTGCCCAGCCTGGTCAGCCAGCTGGTGTCGATTATCAAAGACAGCACGCTGGGTTACGTGATTAACGTGCCGGAGCTGACCTATGCGGCCAACCAGGTGAATAACCAGCTGCTGACCAAACCTTTCCAGGTGTTTGCGATTGTGGCCATCAGCTATTACCTGATCTGCTTCAGCCTGACCTGGCTGGCCAACAAACTGGAAGAGCGCATTGCACGCAAACGCCGCAATGTGACGCCCGATGCCGTGCAGACCGCGCAGGTCCTGCTTCTGACCAAGACTGACTGATAAAGGAAGGCAAATGAGACCCATGATATTGTTCAATCAGGTCAACAAGTGGTACGGCGAGTATCAGGCCCTGACCGATCTGAGTGCAGAAATTCAAAGCGGCGAAGTGGTGGTGGTGTGCGGCCCGTCCGGCTCCGGCAAATCGACGCTGATCCGCACGGTAAACCGCCTGGAGCCGATTGAGCAGGGCCAGATCCTGTTTGACGGCACCGATATTCACGGCACCAGCACCCGGCTGAATCAGCTGCGCACGCGGATTGGTTTTGTCTTTCAGAACTTCAATCTGTTCCCGCACGTTTCGGTGCTGGAGAACATCATGATGTCGCCAATGAAAGTGCTGGGCGTTAAGCGGTCTGAAGCCAAACGCCACGCCGGCGAACTGCTGGAAAGGGTCGGGCTGTCGCATAAGGCCAATGCCTATCCGGCGCAGCTCTCCGGTGGTCAACAGCAGCGGGTGGCGATTGCCCGCGCGCTGGCGATGAAGCCGCCGGTGATGCTGTTCGATGAGCCGACCTCCGCGCTGGATCCCGAAATGGTCGGCGAAGTCCTGAACGTGATGCGCGGCCTGGCGCAGGAGGGCATGACCATGATGTGCGTGACCCACGAGATGAACTTTGCCCGTGAAGTGGCCGACACCATCTGGTTTATGGATCAGGGCAAAATTCTGGAGAAAGCCAACCCGGAGCGCTTCTTCAGCAATCCGCAACACGAGCGCGCGAAGCGTTTCCTCAGCGATTTACGCCAGCACTGATCCCTCTGCTTTCGCCCTGCCTGCCTCCGCAGTGCAGGGCTGACTTCCCCGCCTTTAGGTCGTAAAACCGCCCCGAACCTCACAAAACCGAAAGATAAGCCGCCATGTTGATTGCACCTCGCCGCGCAAGGGCTATATGTTGGGATAAGGTTTTCCAAATGTAACCATGAGGTTAAATTTATGTCCGTAAAGTTGAGTGCGATGATGGTTTCCCTGGCAGCAGCCTGTGCTTCTCCGGTGTTCGCCGATCTGCCACAGGGCTATCCGGCGGATTACCAGAAGCTGGTCGAGGCCGGGGTCAAAGAGGGCAAAGTGGTGATCTATTCCACCACCGATACCAAGGCGGCCGCCCCGCTGATCAAAGGGTTTGAGGCCACCTATCCCGGCATCAAAGTCGAATACAACGATATGAACAGCACCGAGCTCTATAACCGCTATATCAGCGAGCAGGCGTCCGGCGGCACCAGCGGGGACGTGGTCTGGAGCTCCTCGATGGATACCGGCCTGAAGCTGGCCACCGACTATGCGGCGGAATATGCCTCGCCGGAAATCAGCAAGATCCCCAAATGGGCGGTCTGGCAGCAAAAAGCCTATGGCACCACCTACGAACCGGTGGTGTTTATCTACAACAAACGGCTGATCCCGCAGGGCGACGTGCCGGATTCCCATGTGGCACTGGCGAAACTGATCGCCAGCCAGACCGACAAATTTAAGAAGAAAGTCACCACCTACGACATCGAAAAATCCGGCCTCGGTTTTATGCTTTCCGTGCAGGACAGCAAGGCCGATGCGAACTATTTCAAAACCCTGGCCGACGTGGCGAAAGGCGGGATGGCGGTGCAGTCATCCACCGGCACCATGATGGAAAGGGTCTCGTCTGGCGAAAACCTGATTGGCTTTAACATCCTTGGCTCCTACGCCGAAGCGCGCGCCAAAGGGGATCCGTCGTTAGGCATTTCCTACCCGAAAGATTACACGTTGGTGCTTTCCCGCGTCTCCTTTATCAGCAAGGAAGCGGCGAATGCCAACGCCGCCAAACTCTGGCTGGATTATGTGCTGTCGGAAAAAGGTCAAACCATTCTGGCCAGCCAGGCCGACATTCCGTCATTGCGTAACGATATTGAAGGCACCAACGATATCGACGGCATGACCAAACGACTGGGCAACGCGCTGAAGCCGATCCCGGTGGACGAATCGCTGCTGGAATACCTGCAGCCGAAAAAACGCCTTGAGTACATCAAACAGTGGCGCGAAGCCGCGGCGAAATAAGGCTCCTGTCCAGGCGCGCGCTGTGCTGGCGCGCCTGCGTTTCCCCGTCCGGCAAGTCTTAGCCGACCAACCAAGGGATGACTGATGATAGCATTGCGCAGAAAGTGGCAGGGCCTGCCGCGCAGCATCGTGGTACTGATAACCGCGCTGGTTATCTATGTGCCGCTGCTGTTTATTGTGGTTCAGAGCTTCCTCTCGGCCCCGTTCTTTTCCCCTTCGAAAGTGTTCAGCCTCGAATCCTTCGGGTTTATCTTTACCGATCCCGATTTTTATAAGGCGCTGAAATCTGGCTTTATTCTGGCTTTCGGCCTGGTGATTATCGCCATTCCGTTAGGCGGCATCCTCGCCTTTCTGATGGTGCGAACCGATCTGCCCGGCCGGCGGCTGATTGAACCGCTGATCCTGGTGCCAATATTCGTCTCGCCGATGGTACTGGGATTCGGCTATGTGGTGGCGGCCGGGCCGGTCGGCTTCTTCTCGCTGTGGGCAGAAAAGCTGATTGGCTTTGTGCCGTGGAATATCTACTCAATGCCGAGCATCGTGGTGATCGCCGGGCTGACCCACGTGCCGCATGCCTATCTGTATATCTCCTCGGCGCTGAGAAGCGTCGGATCGGACGTGGAAGAAGCGGCGCGCATTGCCGGTGCTTCGCCGTTGCAGGTGATGACGGCGGTCAGCTTGCCGATGGTGCGACCTTCGATTCTCTACGCCAGCGTGCTGCTGTTCTTCCTCGGGCTGGAGGTGTTTGGCCTGATGCTGGTGCTGGGCGATCCGGAAGGCAATATGGTGCTGGCGACCTATCTTTATCAGCTGACCAACAAGCTGGGCACGCCGTCGTACCATCTGATGGCGGCGGTCGCGGTAGTGCTGATCTGCATTACCATTCCGCTGGTGATGCTGCAACGGCGGCTGATGCGCACCGCGAACCGCTTTGTGACGCTGAAGGGCAAGGCGTCGCAGGCGCGCGCGCTGCCGCTGGGCAAATGGCGCTGGGTGGCCGGTGCGGTGGTGGCCGCATGGCTGACTATCACCATTGGCGTGCCGCTGCTGGGCGTGGTGCTGCGCGCATTTATCTCTAACTGGGGCGTCGGCGTGTCGATCTGGGATGAGCTGTCGATCGGTACCTTTCGCACCATCTGGCAGCAGCCGAACCTGCTGCGCGCCATCGTCAACTCGATGGCAATCGGCGTGTTCGGCGGCGCGCTGGCGGTGGCCTGCTACCTGTTTATCGGCATTGCCATGCACCGTAAGCCGGATAACGTCACGCGCTTTCTCGACTACAGCGTGCTGGTGCCGCGCGCGGTGCCGGGCCTGCTGGCCGGTCTGGCGTTTCTGTGGGTGTTCCTGTTCCTGCCGATGTGGCTGGATCAGTCGCTGAAGCATGGCTGGCTTTCGGCGTTGCCGATGGCGGAATGGCTGCGAGAACACTTTATCGTCTGGCTGAGGTCACTGCGCAGCACCATCTTCAGCGTCTGGCTGGCTTATACCGTGGTGTGGATGGCGTATGGCCTGCGGCTGATCTCGTCGACGCTGTTGCAGGTCGGGCCGGAGCTGGAGGAAGCCGCGCGCAGCACCGGTGCATCCCGCGCGCAGATCACCCGCCACGTCACCATCCCGCTGGCACGCTACGGGCTGATCGGCTCCTGGCTGCTGATGTTCCTGATTTTCGAGCGCGAATATTCCACCGGCGTCTATCTGCTCTCGCCAGGCACCGAAACCATTGGCTCGATGCTGGTGTCGCTGTGGGCGGCGGGCGCGATCGATATCGTCGCGGCGCTCTCCTTTATCAATATCCTGCTGGTGGTGATTGGCCTTGGTGTCGCCCTGCGCTTTGGAGTGAAATTACATGATTGAGCTATCCGTAGAAAATCTGCATCTGACCTATGGTGACAATCCGGTGCTGAAAGGCGTCTCTATGCAGCTGAAAAAGGGCGAGGTGGTGTCGCTACTGGGCCCTTCCGGCAGCGGCAAAACCACGCTGCTGCGTGCGGTCGCCGGGCTGGAGAAACCCACGCAGGGCAACATTGTTATTGGCGACAAAACCGTTTATGCCGGCAATCCGCGCAGTGAGATCCCGGCGGAAGAACGCAATCTTGGGCTGGTGTTCCAGTCTTACGCGTTATGGCCACACAAGACGGTGTTTGAGAACGTCGCCTATCCGCTGAAGCTGCGTAAGGTGGCCTCGGCGGAGATCAAGCAGCGCGTGCAGTCGGTGCTGGAACAGCTGGGCCTCGGGCATCTGGGCCAGCGGCATCCGCACCAGCTGTCGGGCGGACAGCAGCAGCGCGTGGCGATTGGTCGTGCGCTGGTCTACAACCCGCCGGTGATTTTGCTGGATGAGCCGCTGTCCAACCTGGATGCCAAGCTGCGTGAAGAGGCGAGGGTGTTTCTGCGTGAGCTGATCGTCAAGCTGGGGCTGTCGGCCTTGATGGTCACCCACGATCAGAACGAAGCGATGGCCATTTCCGACCGCATTCTGTTGCTGAACAACGGCGTGATTGTGCAACAGGGCACGCCGCAGGAGATGTACGGTTCGCCAGCCACGCTGTTCACCGCCGAGTTTATGGGCAGCAACAATCGCCTGCATGGCAAGGTGACGGAGGTCAGCGAAGGCAAAGCGCGGATTCAGGGCGTGGACTGGGCGTTATGGGGACGGGCAGCCGAAGGGGTGACCGTCGGACAGGATGCCACCGCGGTCATTCGCGTCGAGCGGGTACGCCTGACCGACGGCCCGGAGGAGAATGCGCTGGCCTTGCCATTGCTGACCAGCATGTACCTGGGCGATCGCTGGGAATACCTGTTCCGCACCGCGGGCGATGATTTTGTGATCCGCGCCTACGGCACAGAACTGCGCGACCCGGCGCACTGTCATCTGTCACTGCCGGCCGCGCACGTGTGGATTTTCCCGAAAGGCTAATCAGATCGGGGGCGACACTAGTCCCCAGTTTTCCCCGCGACATTTTCTTCCCGTCACCCAGACTTTCAAATGCGGCAGACGCCGCAATCAGCGTGGTATTTCCCGTCGCAGTGATGGCCGTTGGTCACAACCTGTCTAATCTGACCTTCACGTTAATGGAATGCGTAACAGGTGGCTTTGTTTAGACGGTCAGATGCTGTGTCAGTCAGGACAGGTGATTCATCCTGTTCTGAAGTCAGATTAAACGGATGAGGGTATAGAGTTAATTATTTTCTGAGGCGTTCGCTATTTAATTTTTTTAGTGTTAAGTCGTCTTTTTTTAATTTTATCTCGCCAGCGGAAGGGATGCGGCGCTTTATTTTTAAAAGCTGTTCTGTGCTTATAAGGAAAAATATTATTGAGGTCATTTCTTTGCTTGAGAATATTCTTAGTGGCACCGATCGGTTATGCCGATGAATCGCCAATCCTATGCCGCTTTAACTGTTAAGAATAATCTTGCATTATGGCGATTAATCAGCTCAGGGGAAAGTTAAAGTAATTATTTGTCATTATTTGTCATTTGAAAGGGTTATTTAATTTAAGCGCCACAAAACCAATTAATTCATCAAATACAATGATTTAAGTTTGTATGTTAATAAGTTGCTTAGATCATTACGATAAAAAATATTTGTTTTACAGCTTTTATCTGCAATTCACATACTCGCCACGATATTTACTGCTGGCTGTAATAACGTCACGTAAATAACGAAAGGCCAAATCAAGATTTACCCCTAACAGGCCATATGTCATGGATGTTTTTTCGGAGTTAATAAATTGTGGACTGCGTGCCTTAATTGTTTAACTGCTGAAGGAATGCAGGGTTTATTTTGATAACCCTTTGTGCGTCTTTATATGTTAAAAGGAATTTCAGTAATGAAAAAATGCAGATTCAGTCTGAGCGCTGTCGCATTATCCGTTTTATTTAGTCTTGGCGCTACCACGCTGACGGCTAATGCAGCCGCGATTGCTGTGCCGGATGTTAGCGCGCTGAGTAAAGATGGTAATGGACAGTATACTGGTGGCGGTGCGGTCTTTATTGGTGGCTCTGATTTAACCTGGAGCAAAGATGTGACCGCCGGTACGGCGTGGCAGAAGATCAATATCCAAACGCCAGGCTTTGATGCGCTGGTTCGCAGCAGCGGCTATCTGGATTATCTGAACAGTGCTTCGGGCGTGCTGGAGTTTGATGCTAACTATCTGATTGAAGAAGGTTATCAGCGCTCTGTCCACGGGCAGCGTCTGGCCAATTCCTTAACGGAACAGGGCTATTCACGACCAACCAACGTGGTGCAGGGACTACGCATGGGGTCGGCGGATAATCGCTATGTTAAAACCCAGGCGGTCACCCTGTATCAGCGTGACGCCAGCGGAAATATCGAATACCAGAAAAATGCGGATGGCACTTACGTCGTTGATTCGCAAGGCCATCAGATCCCGCTGACCGTCAGCAAAACCATCGAGCTGGATCGCAACTCCGATGTGTACCTGCGCACGGCCGAGAATGTCGGTGGCGTGGTGGGTCTGCTGGATGCAGAAATTTACTCTAAGGTGAAAAGCTTCGCGGCGGATGTCACGGCTGCGGTCACTTCGACCGGCACCCTGCATGAAAATGGCTGGAACGGTCACGCGCGTGATGTGGTGAGCATCCGCAACAGCATTATCAATAATACTCTGACTGATGACGCGTATGTCGTCAGTCCCGCCGTTGAAAGTGAGTCCGGCACCATTGAGCAAGCCTACAGTGAGCGTCCGCACGCCGTCGGCCTGTCCCTCAGCCACACCGGTGCGACCTGGCAGACTGACAGTGCCGGCAATCAGATTGACAGCAGTACGCTGACCAATGTGGTGCCTGCCACCGCGAATATCGTGCTGGATCAGGTGCAGATCACCGCGCAAAACCTCGCTGCGGTCCGTCAGGATAACCACACCTCCACCAATCAGAACACCTACGATCAGCTGGCCGACAAGCTGTCTACCGCAGTGAATATCACCGGTTCAAGTCTGTTTGCCACCATTAACGAGTCAACCCTGAACGGTGGGGTGAATGCTGCGGGTACGTCGCTGGCCCTGTCGGGACATGCCAACCGTACCGATATCAGCAGTTCAACGCTGAATGGGGATGTCACGATCAAACATGACGGTAACATTCCGGTGATTACCGTCGCGGTGAAAAGAGACTCGGCTGGCAACTATACGGCGGTCGGAGCAAGCCTCGGCACCACTGACGCCTCCGTGCTGGATCGTAGCCACAATGGCACCACGCTGAATGTGGCTGGCAGCACCATTAACGGCGATATCACCGCAGGCGGCACCACCGGCTTTAGCGTGCAGCTGGTGGACGTGACCGATGCCAACTCACAGTCCAACATTGCGCCAACCGTGCATGCCACCGCGCAGTCAATTTATAACAACGTGGTCAGCAGTACGAATCAAACCGTGTTGGCTAATGCCAACAGTGCCTGGACACCCGTGACCGTTAATCTGGACCAGAGCGTGTTAAATGGTAAGGTCACCGGCACCACCACGCTGTTCAATCCTGTCGATTATGCTCATCAAAGCGCTGAGCGGGTGCTGACGTGGAACCCGGATCTGACCGTGAAAAACGGCTCGGTATGGAATGCCGCTGCGCGTTCTACCACTCAGGGAACGGAAGTCGCGGTCAGCAATCTGCATGACCTGAACCTGACCACCTCAACGCTGAATCTGGTGAACCTGAACAGCCAAACGTCGACCCTGGGCGGTAAAAATCGCTCCCAGGACCTCAGCACCGCGCGCGTGGTGGTGCATAACAACCTGACGCAGGATAAAGACGTTAACGGCAACTACCTTGGCTCGCAGATTATTATTGGTGACAGTATTGTCGCTCCGCTGCTGGACTTGGGCGGCGAATATGAATGGGGTTCTCTGCAGGTAAAAGGCAGCGCTGCGGGTAATTATCTGCTGCATATCGCCAGCTCCGGCATTGAACCTTACGTTTACAACGACTATCTGGACGATGCTCAAAACAACGCAGAAGTTGGCCACAGCTTTGTAAACTACAAAGACGCCAACAGCGATGCGACCTTCACCGGTAAAACCGAGCTGGGTGTATACCAGTACATCGCGTCAGATGAGTATGACGACACCTTACCGGGCGAGCGTAACGTCTACTTCAAACGCAGCGGCAAGCTCTCCAACTCTGCCGCCACCGCACTGAGCATCCCGGCGGCTCAGGTCAACGTAGCAACCTTAGAATCTGATGCACTGGCTAAACATCTGAACGCTTCCCGTAAGTCTAACGATGACGGCGGCGTGTGGATTTCTTACTTCGGCGGTAAAAACGAACAGCGTGTATCTGCAGGTGCTGACTATGACCTGAAGACCAATGGCGTGATGCTGGGTGTGGATAACCGTTTCGACATTGAGAAAAACGGCAGCTGGCTGGCCGGTTTAGCCTTCAGCTCCGCGCGTTCTAACCTCAGCGTAATGAACAGCACGGGCGACCTGGATAGCTACGGTGCGCAGTTCTACCTGTCCCGTCGCTTTGAGAATGGCCTGTTTGTTGATACCCAGGGCCAGTTCGATCACTTCAGCAACAGTGCCTCGGTGCGGATGCTGGACGGTCGCAAAGCGCATGCGGAGTTCTCCGGCAACGGTTACGGCCTCGGCATGAAGGTGGGTTACACCTGGGAAGACAACGGACTGTTTGTTGAACCTTACGTGAAAGCCACCGGACGCGCGTTCGACGGTGCCCACTACACCCTGACCAACGGCATGGTCGTCAACGGGAATGATTATAAATCCCTGCAGGGTGAACTGGGTGCAGATGTCGGCTACACCTTCGAGATGGGCGCCGGTCACCTGAAGCCTTACCTGCATCTGGCTGGCATCAACGAGTTTGCTGACAACAACAAAACTCGGGTGAATAACGCCACGCTGAACAACAGCATTGATGGCGCTGCCATTCAGCTTGGCCTGGGTGCCGAAATGAAAGTGACCGACAACTTTGGGGGTTACGTCGCCTATGACTACACCAAAGGCCATGATTCTGAACGTCCATGGCAGACCACTGTCGGTGTGAACTACAGCTGGTAATTTTTAAATCATCGTCCCTGCCTTAGCTTATTTTGAGGCGGGGATTTTTTTCATCAGGGAAAGGAGGAACAGGATGTGGACGTAAAAGACAGAAGTACTAAGTCTCCGCTGCGTAAAGTCGTGGCGCAAAGCAACCATGACAGTGCACAAGTCCCAGAACTTCTGGAGGAGTATGCGGATAAACCTCTCTATCTGTTGATCGCGTTGTGGTGCCGGCATCAGAACAGCTGGATAGACCGACAACAAATCTCCGACGCTTTTGCTATTACCGAACGGCGGGCGACCTTTCAGATCTCCTACATTTTGCGGCACAAGGAGATGATTGAATGTCAGAGCAGAAAATCGCGGGGTGATGACACCGGGAGATTACGCTTACAAATCAAAGTGCAGGAGGTGGACTTAAACAGACCCGCGCGCAGGACGTATGCCGAAATGCGTGGGGAAGTTAAAAAACCGGAGAGAGCAGAAAAAGAACCCGTAAACGACTGGCGTTGGGTGTTGATGAGACAGCCGCCAGGATGCAAATGATGCCGTCTCACTGCGTACCCAGCAAGCAGGTAACCTTAGCCTGACATAATGCCGGGGCGTGAATTACAGCGTTTTTACTTTTTATACTACGCCATACCAGGGAAGTTTTGCTTGTGAATTACACGTAAAAAAACCAGCCCGCAGGCTGGTTTCAGGGGGTGAAGAAGACCGCTTAATCTGTTCCTCAGGTGCGAACCCGCAGAGCAGCTTCAATCTTATCAGCGACCTTCGTCACGACGTAGGCAATCACCATATAGAACACCACGGCAATCAGGAACGCCTCAAGATAGTAGAAGTTCAGGGCGGCGGTCAGCTGAGCCTGGGCAAAGATATCGACCACTTCAATCGCGAAGGCCAGAGAAAGCGCCTTCATGATCACCATAAACGAGTTCGCCAAATCCGGGATGGCGGCAACGATAATTTGCGGAAACAACACCCGACGGAACAGTTGGCCATTGCTGTAACCCAGTGAATGCGCGGCATCGGACTGACCACTGTCAAAGGAGTTGAGCGCCCCTTTCACCACTTCGGCCTGGAACGCGGCAACACATGCGGTCAGGGCAATAATAATGATCGCCCAGTTCGGCATGGCATGCGCGTTGATTTCTACCCCAAGCAGTGAACTGATCGATTGCAGCGCCAGCGGCAAACCGTAATAGGCGAGGAAGATCACCACCACCATCGGGATGCCTTTGAAGGTGATTTTGTACACCACCACCAGTTGACGCAGCACCGGGATCTTTTTGTGTTCGATGAACGCCAGCAAGCCACCGAGCAGCGTCGAGATAATAAAGATGGTAACCGCCATCGCCAGTGTGACCGGCACGGCATCCATAATGCTCCAGAAGTCCGGCAGCAGCACATCAAGATCAAACATATTCTGAGTCCTTATTCCTTCACACGCTTGCCGTGAACTTTATCTTGGCTGCGGCGCTTTTCGATGTGTACTTGGCATGACGCATCTCGAAGAATCGCACGATAAGCCAGGCCGCCAGGCACAGCAGGGAGTAGATCACCGCCAACACCAGATAGGTCCCGAACTGATACTGGTTATAATCTCGCTCCATAATCAGGTGCGCCGTCGCCATCACATCTGCCGCACCGATGTACATCACCAGCGCCACGTTGTGGATCAGGTAAATGATCGAGTTACCGTAACCCGGCAGAGCCATATGTACCGCCTGTGGCCCAATAATGCGCGTCAGCTTCTGGCGGAAGGTATAACCCATGCTGTCCGCTGCATCATGCTGACCCCGCTCCACCGCAAGGTAGGCCGGGCGCATCACTTCAGACAGATAGCCGCCGTGATACAGGCTGAGCCCGACCATCGAGGCGATATTGGCGGTGATAAAATCCGCCAGGCCAAACCCGCTGACGACCAGCGGCAGACCATAAAAGGCGACGAACAGTTGCAGCACCACCGGCACACTGCGCGCGTAGGAAACATAGAGATCGGCCAGCTGGCTGAGCACCGGTAACCTGCGCACGCGCAAGGTGGTGGCCACTATCGCCAGAAAGAATCCGGCGATCAGCGCGACAAACATAATCGCTAACGTCAGCGGCAAAGCCGAGAGCAGCTCGGGGATCATGGTAGAAAGATTCACGTTGAAACACTCCTGGGTGCAGCTTTGCCCGTCGGCGACAAAATGAGAACAGCCTTACTTCATGTATTTGACGACGTCTTCGCCAAACCATTTCTGTGAAAGCTTATCCAGCGTGCCGTCGGCCTTCAGCGCTTTCAGCGCGTTGTTGATGTCATCGTTCAGCGCCTGATTTTCCGCCGAGCGGTGGATCAACACATAGGTATTGTTGATGGAAATCGGTTCGCTTGCCTGGATAGCCAGCTTCTGGTTATCGATAACCGTCTGCTCACCGAGGTTGGAAGGCAGGATCAGTGCATCGTACTTGCCGTTCTGCACTTCCTTCAGGCGATCCGGGTAGGGCACACCGGCGCTTGACGCTTTGATGTTCACTTTGTCGTTTGGATTTTCCTGCTGCCACTGCGTGACCAGCTTGTAGACGCCGCCGCCTGCGGTCACCGGCACGATGTTCTTACCGACCAGATCTTTCAGGGTGTTGATATTGCTGTCTTTGCGGCTGTAGATTTTCATCAGACTGGCACCCATCGGGCTGTCCGGGATCAGGAACTGCTTGCTACGGGCTGGCGCTTTATAGAAACCGCCGGTGGCCATGTCGTATTTCCCGGTCGCCAGTCCGGTTTCCTGCGCGATGTCTGCCGCGCCGGTCATCACAAACTTATACTGTGGCAGTTTGGCATTGATCGCTTTTAATACGTCAGGCTCGTAGCCTTCTGGCTCAACGCCAATCGCGCCCCAGGACAGCGGCTTGGATTCAGCAGCAGTGGCGATTTTAATGGTGCGCACGGCGGTGTCAGCAGACGCGGTGAAGCTCAATCCAGCGGAGGCCATGGCGAGCGTCATGCCGCCGATAACGGCCAGGCGACGTAAGGTAGTCTTGATTGCAGGCATGTCTTTATTCCTTTTATTAGTAGAGTGCGTGTTCAGAATTCAGGAACTGGGCGAGTCGTGGAAGGGACGGATTATCGAAAATTTCCGTCGGCGTGCCTTCAGCGGCGACAACGCCCTGGTCCATAAAGACGATTCGGTTCGAGATATTTTTGGCAAACTGCATTTCGTGGGTGACCAGCAGCGAGGTGATGCCTGACGAGGTGACGTCCTGAATCACTTTCAGCACTTCGTTAACCAGCTCAGGATCCAGCGACGAGGTCGGCTCATCAAACAGGATCACATCCGGTTTCACCGCTAACGCGCGGGCAATGCCGGTTCGCTGCAGCTGTCCACCGGAAAGCTGGGAAGGGTAGTGATCCTGTTTTGCGTCAAGGCCCACTCGCTTCAGCTCTTGCATCGCAATATCACGCGCTTCTTCTTTCGATTTGCGCTGTACGACCACCAGAGGATCCATCACGTTTTGCAGCACGGTCATGTTTTTAAACACGTTGAACTGCTGGAAGACCATTGCCGTCCGCAGGCGGATAGCCTGGATAGCCTGCTTATCGGGCGACTGATAATCCATTTTGACCTGGTCGAAGGTAATCAACCCTGAATTGGGCTTCGCCAGATAGTTTATGCAGCGCAGCAGGGTGGTCTTACCGGTGCCGCTCGGACCGATAATCGACACCACATCGCCGCGTTTGACCGAGAGATTGACGCCTTTCAGGATCGGAGAACTGCCGTAAGACAGCTTAAGATCGTGGAGTTCAAGCATGTTGGTAGTCCTCTTTATTTCCCGGGCGTGGCATGGCCAAGCACGTGCATCAGGCGATTTGCCCAGCCAAAAATCGAAATAGCGTGGATAAGATCGATAATTTCGACGTCATCCAGACCCACAGAGCGCAATGAGGCGATATCGTCCACCGTCGCTTCGGCAGGCGCAGCCGATAACCGGCGGGCGAAGCGATAAATTGCGGCATCGCGCGGGCCAAGCATTTCAGGTTTATCAAAATAGATCGCGCTGACCAGCTTATCGCTTTTGGTCAGTTGGGCATGACGGCGTGCGTGAACCACGGCGCAATACTTGCAGCCGTTAACGATCGACGCCCCTAATGCACCCAGCTCGCGATCCGGACGGTTAAGCCCGCCCTCGACGTACATAATGGCGTTGAACAACACGGTGCGGGCAACGTAGCTTTCCGGATCGTGCGCCAGCGTGCGCACGTACTCGGAAATCTTCTTGTTGGATGGCGTCACCTTCATCGCATCACGCTGTGCCGGCGTGGCGTCTTCCACTTCGACGGGCGCGATGTAAGGATGCCAGGCCAGAGGCTTCAGGCTGACCATGGGGATCATGCGGACCTCATCAGGCGCAGGCCAGCGGCAACGCGCGTTTGGAAGTTAACAAAAGCGATCAGCTCGGACAGCGCAACGATTTGCGCATTGTTCAGCCCGGCCTGCTGCAGACGGGTCATATCGCTGGCAGCGGCCTCGCTCGGGGTCATGGTGACCAGATCGGCATGGCGGACAATCGTCGCCAGCGGCTCATCCAGATCGACTTCGCCATTCGCCAGCTTCAGCAACTGTTCCGAAGGGGAAAGCGCGGCCAGCTGCACTTCATAGTCCGCCATCAATTCTTCTGCGGCATTCAGCGCAGCCATGCGGTGAGCAAGCGCCAGGCGCAAGGCCGGCGCCAGTCCCTGATTGTCCTCTGGCTGTAAAACAGACAGGCGGCAAAGCTCTGCGCCCTCCACAAATTCTGTCCGAAAGCGACGGGCCTTAAACAGCGCGTCGTCCGGTGAAAGTCCGGCAGCCTTATCTATTGCGTCGATCACAACGTGTTCTCCTGATGTAGCAAGGGGGTTGAATCAACCCATTCGTCACCCTGCAGTTCCGGGATGTCGTAAGCCACCATGCTGGCAAAGTGGGCGTCGACATCCTCTGCAAACAGCGAGGCGGTGATGCCGCGAACCAGACGATCGGCACCGGCACTGACTGCCGGAATATCACCGGAGACCTTGCCGTGCGTCAGCATCGCCGCATCATTAAAGCAGTGGATATGTGCCAGCATCGGGCAGGCACCCGGCACACGCTCGCGGAACTCAAAGGATGGGCCAAGATCCGGCGCTTCCAACATATTCTGCCTGGCGGGTCCCATCGCGGGCTGATAGCGTCCGTCGGCCCAGTTGCGGATATGCGAGGCCAGCGCGGAAAATTCCGGGCGGCCGTTAAAGTCATTGGAAAAGCCGGTGGCCGCGATCAGAAAATCAGCCTGGCGAGGCCCCTGAGTGGTTTCAATCAGCAGCCCGTCCGCCTGCTGTTTTACCGCGATGATGCCGCAGTCCAGCAGGAAGCGGGCATTGGGATGGCGCGACACGCGCAGCGTTGAAGAGCGCGGCGGTGGCGTCTGGGTGGAAGCGGTGTAGTCGACAAACTTCCACTTCCAGGCATCCGGCAACTGATGCATGCCGTGTACTACGCCCTGGCTGCCAATCCCGGTCATTTTATTGATGCGTGGCATCTCTTTGCGGCGGATCAGCATTTCTACCGAACCGGCACCCGCTTCAAGTGCGGTGGCGGCGTTATCCATTGAGGACGCGCCCGCGCCGATCACCGCCACTCGTTTACCTTGCAGCGCGGCAAAATCAATGTCGTCCGCCGAGTGTGCCCAGTAAGCGCGATCGATACCGTTAAGGAAGTCCGGCACGGCGAAACCGCCCAATCCGGACCGTCCGGTGGCCAGAACCAGTCGACGGGCCAGCACACGGCCCGTTTCCGCGCCTTCAACATCGAGCGCGATAAATTCGCCAACCTGCGAGATGCCGGTCATGCGCACGTTGTTCTGCACCGGAAGATTGAGCACGCGGCGATACCAGACCAGGTATTCCATCCACTGGCTTTTTGGGATCTTGTCCAACTCTTGCCAGGCCTGCTGGCCCCACTGCGCGGTAAACCAGGCGCGGAAGGTCAGCTGAGGCAGACCCAGCGCCGGGCCGTGCAGCGTTTTCGGCGATCGCAAGGTTTCCATGCGGGCGAAGGTAATCCACGGTCCTTCTAAACCCTGCGGGGCCGCATCATAAGCGATGACATTATTGATGCCGCTCAGCACCAGCCTGGCCGTGGCGGCCAGTCCGCACATGCCCGCGCCAATGACCACAACATCGCGTACGGCTTCGCCCTGATACTGATGCTGAGGAACCCAGGGTTTTGCGGGCAGCTCCAGAAACTCCAGATCTTGCTGAAGCTGGGCTTCCAACCCGGAAAGGCCGATTGGCAGTGGCGAAGGTGCAGGCGTTGTCATTATAAATTTCCCCGACTTGTGGTGAATTCAGTCTGTCACAAGTGCTGCGGTAAAGGCCTGGCGAAGATGAAATCCAGCAAATTTATGCCCGTGGAGAGATAATTTTATTATCTGCCTGGCGCATGATTTAGCATTCATTATCTGTCTGGCGCATGGTAATAAATCAGTTTTCGCATAATCCACTTCCCCCGGATGGGAGTCAAGCAGGGTGATTACTTGTTAACCAATGAAATTCTTATATCTTATGCTGAAAAAAGCATATGCCGCAGGCGGCGGCAGTGAAAAGGCGTGTTGAGATGAGTGGCGGGGCGTTCAGAAAAGGAGGGTGTTGGAAAATCAGTCCTGATTTATCAGCTTCATAACCCGCTGATGTTCGGTGGCCGGCAGCCGCTGGAAGGCGGGAAGCAGGTTGGCGGCTGCGGTCTCCAGCGCTTCAACCAGCGACTGAGCTGCCGCTGAGAGTTGCCGACCCTGCGGGGTGATCACCCCAAAAAAGTAGGGGATCTCTTCTTCCAGCGTGCGAATAGCGACGCCTTCCAGCGGCATTCCCCAGGCGGTGACCGGCTCCAGAATGGCGACGCCAAGACCGGCACGCACGCAGGCGAGAATATTGGCGGAGGAGTTGGTCTCGATGGTTTCATGAGGCGGGATCTTCAGCTTTTTCAGCGCCTTTTCGAAACGTCCTCGCAGGCGCAGCGGGCTCCACGGCACAATTAAACGCCTGCCAGCTAAACGACCAATGGCAATTAACTCTTCTGATGCCAGCGGATCGCTTTCTGGCAGCGCGACCACGCATCGGGATTGCCCAATCCAGTGCAAATCCACCGCATGATGTTCCAGCGGCAGGCTACACAAACCCAGATCCGCTTCGGCGGTGATCACGGCATGCGCGGTTTGTTCAGCGGACTGGCTGACAATCTGTACTTTGTTTTGCAGGCCCAGCAATGCCAGCGCCTGAGGTAACAAACCTGCGGCCAGAGCGGGCGTGGCCGCAATACTCAGTGGGCGATGCTGCTGATGGCCAATTTCATTGGCGCGCAGGCGGATTTGTTGCAGCGACAGCAGCGCTTTTTGCACGTACTGATGCAGTTGAAGCGCTTCTTCCGTGGGGTGAATGCGCGGGCCGTTACGGATAAAGAGGGGATAACCCAGCGACTGCTCCAGCTCCTGGATCAGCCGGGAAACCGAAGATTGTGAACGATCCAGCACTTTCGCCGCCGCCGTCACGCTGCCAGAGGAGATGACATTGGCAAAGGCTTCCAGCTGTCGCAAATCAAGGTCATGTAAAGTTGTCATCCCGCCGAAGTCCCTAACTGGTTGATAAGTCCCAACAAGCGTGTGGGAAACCTTCTCATCATAGAGAGACTCTGGAGAATAATCTACATCGGGCCCCGGCCTGAAGCCTCAACGTGCGGGATAGGGATGTTAATAATAGATAGCAAGATCACAATAACAGCACTAATTGTTACTACACTAATAATAACTTGAGTTATGATTGTTTCATCGGAGGCAAACAAACCTCCAAAACAAATAACTTAAGGATTACAACCATGAAAACCATCAAAACACTGTCACTTGCCGCTGTAGCCGCTCTTTCCCTGATTTCATTTGGTAGCTTCGCGCAGAGCGTCTCCGTTACCTCATCAACTCTGGACGGCGCTGAAGCTAAAATCGCTGCACAGGCACAGCAACACGGCGAGCAGTACAAAATCACCAGTGCTAACACCAATAACAACGTGTATATGACTGCAGAATTGTACAAATAAGGAAGGGTTGCATACGGAAGTGTCGCAAGAGGCCGCCTACGGGGCGGCCTTTTTGTGGGTAAATTCCCTGAAATCCGCGATGCTTAACGGGCGGGAGAAGTAAAAGCCCTGAAATGCAGTGCAGCCAAAACTCTTCATCAACGACCATTGTTCCGGTGTTTCAATCCCTTCTGCCAGCACCTCAAGTTTCAGATCGAGCCCCATTCGCGCAATATGCCTGGCGATAACGGCGCCTTTCATGCTCTCTTTCGCGCCAAACACGAAACTGCGGTCGATTTTTATTTGCTCAAGAGGCAGACGGCGAAGGTAACTTAATGATGAAAAACCGGTACCAAAATCATCCAGCGAGAATCTAAATCCTGCATTCGATAGCGCACTCATTTTTGCTACTACGGTTTCAATATCAGAGGCAAAAACGCTTTCGGTGAGTTCAATCTTCACCAGTGAGGGGGTGATCTGCGCAATTTTGGCCTGGTTCAGCAGGCTTTGAACAAAGTCTGGCTTCATCAAATGGTCGACGGTGACATTAATAGATAGCGTCAGGTGACTGGTTTTGGGATCCAACCGCCATTCCGCTAATTCTTTAAAGGCATTCACGATCACCCATTCACCCACCGAAGGCATCAGCCCGGCTTGCTGCGCATCGGGAATAAATTCCGACGGTGGAACCAACCCTTTTTTGGGATGATTCCAGCGTAACAGCGCTTCGGCCCCAGAAATATGACCCAACGAATTAAGCAGCGGCTGGTAATAGATAACGAATTCGTCGTTATAAATCGCATTCTGAAGAGATCGGATTTTTTCGCTTCTGCGGGAGAAATCTATATGCATGGCGACGATGCCCCCAGAGAGGATAGCGGTCGACAATATGCCGTTAATCCAGGGGAGAACCGATCTGAGTTCAGGCGGAATAGGTTCTGCGAAAGGGAAGACCAAATTGGCTGCACTAAATACGCTGAACGTCGCCAGCGAGAGTAATATTATGAGCAGTTGCAGCAGACTCTTCTGCCTTTGGTAATTGATATAGCCAACCAGCGCAATCGTCAGAAGATAAAGGTGGGTTGTTCTTGGTACATCAATTTCAGGGATGTCGAAAAATAAACAGAAATAGATGGCGTAGGCAATATGAACTATCTGAGCAAGCATCAGACCTGCCGAAAAACTTCTCTTTTCCGTTACGCCCCAGCAGATAATTGCGGAAATAATCAGGAGGATATCTGAAGAGGCCATCGACCATTCATGTAAAATAAGAAATACCGTACACCAACCACATATCACGATTAAACCAATAATAAAGGCGGAACGGCACATAAAAGCGAGATGTTCTTCACCCGGAGATTTGACAACTCTTTGCTTGGGCATGGTGCAGATGACTCCACTTCTGTAATAAATTAACCCTCTGAAATTAGAGTTTTGAGGTGAGGATCAGAGGCGAGATATGAGAGATTTAAGTCAAATAATCGTTAGGAAAAGTCGTCGCCTGGTGGCATTTCTGTGGATGACGGAAACACTTTAGCATCATTCTATTTCCTTTTAGAACACTTTATGTATGAATTAATTATGAAGTAAAAGGCGTTCTTATCTCAATCCGCGTATAAAATATTTCAATGAATAGAATAAGTTAAGGCTGAGAGGCTGACGCTAAAATCGGCTTGAGCACTTATACCAGACTGTACAGCTTTTGATCAATATTTTCGTAAGGGTATTATTTCACGGTTTTAATCATGGTCAGATTCGCGATCTGTTAATTTTTAAACCTGTTTCGAAAACCGCTGTTTAATTGCTTCTATTAGTCCCCAATAAACGTCTGAAACTGTGGATTAGGACGCTGCGGCTGACTCTTTAGGATAAGACTGAGGCCGCGAAATTTAGCTTAAATATCGTTGCGTTCCCGTTCACCTGTGCTTATTGTGTGAGCGATTAGTACCAGTGATATCAAGAGGTCAATGTCTCATCAGGCGTTAACCAGGGCCCCTGGAAGGAATCTGCGGGTCAGATAATTTTTCTATAACAAGGATTGTTATATGTCATTACATTCCCCGCGTTTAACCTGCAGCCGCTACGCGGTGCTATTGGCGATTTTCTCTGTTTTTTTTGGGCCAAATGACACCCTCGCCGCGCCTGGCGATGAACCGCTTGTTCTGCAACAGCAGCGGCAAAAAGCGCTGGAGCAGCAGCTCACACCGCCTACACCCGACGTGCGCCTCTCGCCGCCTGCGTCCAGCTTCAGCCGCATTCAGTTTCCACAGGAAAACCCCTGTTTTCCAATCGATAAGGTGGTGCTCAGCGGCAAAGACGTCTTACCGCACTGGCTGCCGCTGCGGCTTATCACCCGTCAGGCCACCGGTCAGTGCCTCGGCGGTCAGGGCATTAACCTGCTGATGAGCGCGCTGCAGAACCGCCTAATCGATCATGGCTATATCACCACGCGGGTGCTGGCACCGGCCCAGGATCTGACCAGCGGCGAGCTAAAGCTGGTGATTGTGCCCGGCAAGGTGCGCAAGGTGGTCCTGACGCCGGGCAGCGACCGTTACGTTTCGCTGTACGCTGCCTTCCCGGCCCATGCCGGCAATCTGCTTGATTTACGCGACATTGAGCAGGGGCTGGAAAACCTGCAGCGGCTGCCGACGGTGCAGGCCAGCATGGAGATTGTGCCCGGCGAGCAGCCGGGCGAGAGCGACGTGCAGCTTAGCTGGCAGCAGACAAAAATGTGGCGCGTCGGCGCATCGCTGGACGACGCCGGCACCCGCAGCACCGGGCGCTATCAGGGCGGCTTAACCCTGTCGCTGGATAACCCATTCTCGCTCAGCGATCTCTTCTATCTCTCCGGCAGCACCAGCCTGGAAAAACACGGGGGCAAGGGCACCCGCAACCTGACCGGCCACTATTCCGTGCCGTTCGGCTACTGGACGGCGAGCGTGACCGCCAACAGCTACGACTATCACCAGACGGTGGCCGGACTGAATCAGGACTACCGCTACAGCGGCCAAAGCCAGAACCTGGATTTCCAGCTCAGCCGGGTGCTGCACCGCAATAGCAGCCAGAAAACCACCGTCACTTACGACGTGCTGGCAAAAGAGTCGAAAAACTTTATCAACGACACCGAGGTGGAGGTTCAGCGCCGTCGCACCTCGGCATGGCGCATCGGCTTACAGCACCGTCACTATATCGGGCAATCCATGCTTGATGCTGGCGCCAGCTATCAGCGCGGTACCCGCTGGTTCGGCGCGATGCCGGCCCCGGAAGAATATTTTGGCGATGCCACCGCGCTGTCGAAAATCCTGCAGCTCAACGCCCAGCTGGACGTGCCGTTTTCCCTCGCCAGCCAGCGCTTCCATTACAACGTGCAGTATCAACGGCAGGTCAGCAATACCCTGCTGACGCCGCAGGATCAGTTTGCCATTGGTGGCCGCTGGTCGGTGCGCGGCTTTGATGGCGAGCGCAGCCTGAATGCCGATCGCGGCTGGTTTGTGCGCAATGATATCGGCTGGTTTACGCCGCTGCCGTCGCAGGAGATTTATCTGGGCGTGGATTACGGCGAAGTGGGCGGCAACGGCACGCAGTACCTGGTGGGCAACCATCTGGCCGGCGGAGCCATTGGCGTGCGCGGCGCGGCCTTCAGTATTGGCTACGACCTGTTCGCCGCCGTGCCGTTCTCCAAACCTGATGGCTTTAAAACCGATCCGCTGTCACTCGGTTTTAACCTCAACACTCAGTTTTAACCCCGTGCAGGGCCGGAATCGCTAACTGCCGCAGGCGCCGAATAACAGTAAGGATACTGTGATGAATAAGAACCTTTTCCGTATCGTGTTTAATAAAGCGCGCGGCATGCTGATGGTAGTGGCCGATATCGCCGCTTCCGGCCGTTCTTCCTCTTCCCCATCTTCCGGCCTTGGCCAGACGCTGCGCCGCCGCGTCAGCGTCCTGTCTCCGCTGCAGTTCGCGCTACTGCTGGCACTGGGTTGCATCACCCTGTCAACCCAGGCGGTCGTGGTGGCCGACCGCAGCGCACCCGGCAGCCAGCAGGCGACTATCATTAACGCCGCTAACGGCACGCCGCAGATCAATATCCAGACGCCGAGCGCGGGCGGGGTTTCCCGCAACGTTTACAGCCAGTTTGACGTGGATAAACACGGCGTGGTGCTGAATAACTCACATGCCAACACGCAGTCACAACTGGCCGGCATGGTCACCGGCAACCCGTGGCTGGCACGCGGCGAGGCCAGCGTGATCCTCAACGAAGTGAATTCGCGCATTCCCAGTCTGCTCAACGGTTACGTGGAGGTTGCCGGTAAAAAAGCGCAGGTGGTGATCGCTAATCCGTCCGGTATTACCTGTGACGGCTGCGGCTTTATCAACGCCAACCGCGCGACGCTGACTACCGGCCAGCCGCAGATGAAAAATGGCCTGATCGCCGGCTATGAGGTCGACAAAGGTCAGATTGTGGTGAAAGGGGCGGGGCTCGACAGCGGCCTGCAGGACAGCACCGATCTGATTGCCCGTGCGGTCAGCGTCAACGCCGGGATTTGGGCCAGTGATCTGAAGGTGACGGCGGGGCGTAATCGCGTTGGTGCGCAACACAACGAGGTGACGGCGAAAGCGGCGGACGGTAGCGTGTCGCCGGTTGTGGCCATCGACGTGGCGGCCCTCGGCGGCATGTACGCCAGTAAAATCCGCCTGCTGGGTACCGAAAAAGGCGTCGGCGTGCACAACGCCGGAAATATCGGCGCGTCGGCGGGTGACGTGGTTGTCAACGCGGACGGTAGCATCACTAACCGCGGCACCCTCAACGCCGCAGAAAATCTGCGGCTTGCCTCGCAGGGCGGCGTGGCTAACAGCGGCAAAATGTACGCGGCGGTCAACACCGATGTCCAGTCCGCTGGCCTGCTGAGCAACAGTGGTTCAGTCGCCGCCGGTAAGCAGACCACACTGAACGCGGCGGCCATCCGCAGCGATGCAGACGGAGCGCTGGGCGCCGGAATTAACAGCGACGGTAGCAAGGCCGCAGCCGGAGATTTAGCGCTGAACAGCCGGGGCGAACTGACGGTCAACGGCAAGGCGGTGGCGGCAGGACGGCTCACGGCAAAAGGGACGACGGTCAACTTCAGCGGCAGCCAGACCCACGGCAGCGAGATTGTGCTTCAGGCCAGCGCGGGTGATATCAGCACAGCCAGTGCCACCATGGAGGCGACTCATGGCTTAACCGCCACCGCCACGGGTGGCCTGCATAACAGCGGCGGCAAGGTATCTGCAGACACACTGACGCTGACCGCGCATTCGCTGAACAATCAGCAGGGCCTGCTCCAGCAGCTGGGGCAAAGCGATCTGACCCTGTCGTTTGCCGACGGCATTGATAACACGCAGGGCACGCTGGGCGCTAACGCCAAAAACCTCACCCTCAACGGCGCCACTTTCACTAACCAGCAGGGCTCGCTGCTGCATCTGGGGGACGGCGAGCTGTCGATCGCCACCGGCGAGATGAACGGATCTGCGGGGTCGCTTCGTACCCAGGGCAGCCTGCGCCTGAACAGCGGGCGGCTGGTACTGGATAATGCCAATACGCAGGCCGGCAGCCTCACGGTTACGGCCACCGCCTTGTCCCACCGTCAGGGAACAATGCGGCAAACCGGCAGCGGGCCGCTGACGGTGACCGTCGAGGGCGCGCTGGATAATCAGGGCGGCAGCATCGCCTCCGGCGGCCACCTCAACCTGAGCGCCGGCAGCCTGACTAACCACAGCGGAAAACTCTCGGCGGTCGGGGAGTTCACGCTGCTTAGCGATGGCCTCGACAACCAGCAGGGCGTGATTGCGGCGGGTGCTGCGTTGTCGGTTAACAGCAACGGGCTGAACAATGACGGCGGCCTGCTGCAGTCCGACGGCGCGATGACGCTGGATACCGGCGCGGGCGCGCTGAGCAACCGCGACAGCGGCAGCAATGGCGGCATTCTCAGCCGCAGCACGCTGGTGCTGCGCGCCGGAGACATCGATAACGCCGCCGGATTTATTGGTGCGGCGGACGATGCCACGCTGACCGGGCTCAGCCTCAGCAATCAGGACGGCACCCTCGCCAGCGATGCCGGGCTCACCCTCACCAGCAACGCGATGAATAATCAGCGTGGTGTGGTCCAGGCCGGTACGGCGCTGTCGCTGAACACCCGGGGCAACACCCTGAACAACGGCCGCGGCCTGTTCACCGCGGGGCAGACGCTAACGCTGCTGACCGGCGCATTGCTTAACGGCGCGGGGCAGCTGATTAGCTCGGGCGCATTAAGCCTGAACACCGAAGGACAGCAGCTGGATAACGGCAGCGGCGTGATAGCCGCCACGGGCGACGCGCAGTTGCTGACCGGCGTGCTGAATAACGCCGGCGGACAGCTTCAGGTGGTCGGTAACGCGCTGATCGCCACGGCAGGCGCGGATCTTGATAACACCGCCGGGCTGATCCGCAGCGGCAAAAGCCTGGCGCTCTCCAGCGGCAGGCTGACCAACCGCCACACGCAGTCAGACCATACCGGTATTGAAGGCCAGTCGGTCACCCTCAACAGCGCCACGGTGGATAACAGCGCCGGCGCCGTGCGGGCCAGCGAGCTGCTGGCGCTGAATACCGGCAGCACGCTGAACAACAGCAGCGGCCTGCTATCGTCCGGCGGGACGCTGGCGGTCAATGGCGCGCACACCCTGACGCTGACCAACACCGGCGGCACGCTGATTGCCGGCAACGCGCTGAACCTCAGTGCCGATGCGCTGGGCGGCGATGGCCGGGTGCTGTCGCAGAATGCGATGACGCTGGTGCTGCAGCAGGCCTTTTTCAACCAGGGCCAGGTGATTGCCAATGGCGATATGACCTTCAACCTGGGCGGCGGCGGGCTGGTGAATCAGTCGCTGATTCAGGCGGGCGGAACCTTAACGCTGAACGCCGGCAGCCTGAATAACCGGCAGTCGGCAGAAATCAGCGCCGGCGAAAATCACCTGCTGATTAGCGGTAACTTCACCAACAGTGGATTGCTGGACGGCGGCCTGACGCATATCGTTTCGGCTTCACTGAACAACATTGGCAGCGGCCGTCTGTACGGTGACCATATCGCGCTGCAAACCGGCACGCTGACCAACCAGGCGGAAAACGGCACGGCGGCCACCATCGCCGCGCGCGACCGGCTGGATATCGGCGTGCAGACGCTGAACAACCGCGACCACGGTCTGATTTACAGCGGTGGCGACCTCGCCATCGGCGGCCTGCTGAACGGCAGCTGGAAGGCGACCGGCCAGGCCTCAGTGTTCAACAACCACAGCGCTACGCTGGAGTCGGCCGGGAACATGGCCCTCGATATCGGGCAGATCGACAACATCAACGATAATCTGGTAACCGATACGGTGGTGGTGGAGCAGTCTTCGCATCATGAAGCGGTGCTCAGCGGTGCAATCACCCGGTATGACTGGGCGGACATTGATACCAGCAACTCAAACCAATATGGCGTGCGTCAGGCGATAATGCCTGACGGCAGCAGTGGCGGGACCTTTTACGAATACCAGTACGACCGCACTATCACCGAAACCCAGGTGACGGAAAGCGATCCGGGGCAGATTATTGCCGGCGGCAACCTGACCATCAACAGCAGCCAGGTCAATAATCATGACAGCCGTATCGTCGCCGGGGGGCTGCTCGGCGGTGCGATTGGCGAGCTGAATAACATCGCCACCACCGGGGAGCGGGTGATCACCGATACCGGCACGCAGACCCGCTGGTATGCCAAAAAGACACGACAACCGTTAGGCCCAACCAAAACCTCGCAGGGTAAAGACAGCAGTGAATATGATCCGGAGCCTGTCGTGCAGACCATTGATTTGCTTACCCTGGCCTGGCAGGGCAATGAGCCGGTGAACGGTAGCGGGACCTCCACCGCCAGCCGACAGCCCGCAGGCATCACGGTGACGGTTGTCGATCCTGACGCCGTGTCTGCCCCGGCCGGGCAGACACCCGTTACGCTGCCGCCAGGGCAAATCCTGGAAATTGTTCAGCCAGGCAGCGATAACAGCACCATCCGCGCGATAGCGCCGGACACGAAACTGCCGGACAACAGCCTGTTCCAGCTACATCCTGACAGTAACGTTGGTTATCTGGTGGAGACCGATCCGCGCTTCACCAACCAGAAACAGTGGCTCGGCAGCGACTATATGCAGAACCAGTTCACCCAGGATCCGAATAACGTGCTGCGCCGTCTGGGCGATGGTTACTACGAGCAGCAGCTGATCCGCAGGCAGGTCATTGCGCTGACGGGCAACCGCTATCTGAACGGCTACAGCAATGACGAGGCGCAGTACCGGGCGTTGATGGACGCCGGCGTGCTCTTTGGCAAAACATACAGCCTGACGCCAGGCGTGGCGCTGTCGGCGCAGCAGATGGCCCTGTTGACCAGCGATATGGTCTGGCTGGTGACGCAGACGGTTAGCCTGCCGGACGGCAGCACGCAACAGGTTCTGGTGCCGCAGCTGTATGCCCGCGTGAAGCCGGGCGACCTGGACGGCAGCGGTGCGCTGCTGTCGGGCAACGGCGTGTCGCTGGCGGTCAGCAACGATCTGACCAACAGCGGGCACATTACCGGCCGGACGGTGACCCAACTGACGGCGGATAACCTGAATAACAGCGGCTTTATCGGCGGTGATAAGGTTGACCTGCGTGCCCGCACCGACATCAACAACATTGGCGGCACGCTGCAGGGCGGCAGTAGCCTGACCGCCATTGCCGGGCGCGACCTTAACAGCATCAGCACGCTGGGCGGCAGCACGGGCAACATCACCTTTGACCGTCCGGCGGGCATTTACGTGCAGGGTGAAAACGGCACGCTCGGCCTGCAGGCGATGAATGATATCAACCTGACCGCGGCGCAAATCAGTAACGCTGGCGCGGGCAGCCAGACGCAGATTATTGCCGGGCACGACCTCAACCTGAACACCCTGACCACCACGGGCAGCGAAAGCAGCGACTGGGGCGGCGGCAATTCCCGCAGCCTGACGCAGAGCACGGAGGTGGGCAGCCAGATTAACGGCGGCGGCGACGTGTCGCTGCTGGCTGGCAACGACCTTAACGCGCGCGCGGCGGCGGTTACCGCGCAGGACAGCCTCACCGCGGTGGCGGGCAACGACCTTAATCTGACCAGCGGCAATGCGACTTACCACCTGACGGAAGACAGCCACCAGAGCAGCGGCGGGTTGCTGTCGCGGAAATCGGTCACCACTCACGACGAGGTGCAGAGTCAGACCGCGATCGGTAGCAGCTTCAGCGGCGACAGCGTGTCGCTGCAGGCGGGGCGCGATCTGACGCTAAGCGGCAGCAATGTTGTTGGTACCAATGACGTGGCGCTGTCGGCAGGCCGCGATCTGACCCTCACCACCGCAGAAGAAATGCGGCAGGAAAATCACCAGTATAAAGAAACCAAAAGCGGGCTGTCCGGCACCGGAGGCATAGGCTTCACGGCCGGCAGCAGCTCACTGAAGGTGACCGACGATGCGTTATCCCACAGCAGCGCGGGCAGCACGGTGGGCAGCACCAACGGCAATGTCAGCCTGACCGCCGGCAACACCCTGACGGTGAAAGGCTCTGACCTGCTGGCCGCTCAGGATCTGACTCTGAGCGGCAGCGAGGTGAATATCCTCGCGGCCGAAAATCAGAGCACGCAGAAGCACACCGTGGAGCAGAAGCAGAGCGGCCTGACGCTGGCGCTGTCGGGCGTGGTGGGCAGCGCAATCAATTCGGCGGTGACCATGGCAACCGATGCCGGCAGTGAAACCAGCGGACGGCTTGCGGTGCTCAAGGGGATGCAGGCTGCACTGACCGGGGTTCAGGCTTATCAGGGGGCGTCACTGGCGGAGGCCGGGGGAAGTGCGGGAAGCCTGGTGGGGGTTAACCTGTCGTATGGCAGCCAGTCGTCAAAATCTGAACAGACGATGCCGCAGAACCAACACCAGGGCAGCCAGCTGACGGCCGGCAATAATCTGAGCATTACCGCCAGCAAGACCGACATCAACATTCAGGGCAGCAAGCTGCAGGCGGGCGGGGATGCAAGCCTGAGCGCGGCGCGTGACCTGAACCTGATTTCTTCGCAGGACAGCCAGAAGCTGGAGGGAAAAAACAAGAGCCAGGGAGCCTCCGTTGGCGTCGGCATCAACTTTGGTCAGGGTGCCAACGGACTGTCGCTGAACGCCAGCGTCAATGCCGGAAGAGGCAGCGAAAGCGGTAACGGCACCACCCACAATGAAACCACCGTCAGCGCCGGTAATAATCTCAACATTGTCAGCGGCCGGGACACCACGCTGACCGGTGCGCAGGTCAGTGGCGAGAAGGTGGCTCTCGAGGTCGGCCGCAACCTGACGATGACCAGCGAGCAGGACAGCGACAATTACGACTCGAAGCAGCAGAACGCCAGCGCGGGCGGCAGCGTCAGCATGGGCGGCGGCAGCGGCACGGTCAGCCTCAGTCAGGATAAAATGCACAGCACCTGGCGCTCGGTGCAGGAGCAGACCGGAATATTTGCCGGCAGCGGCGGCTTTGACGTGACCGTCGGCGAACACACGCAGCTGAACGGTGCGGTGATGGACTCATCGGCAGACGCGGATAAAAACAGGCTGGATACCGGCACGCTGGGCTGGAGCGACATAAAAAACGAGGCCGAATATAAGGTTCAGCACCAGAGCGTGGGCGTCAGCAGCGGCGGCAGTATGGGGACACAGTTTGCGGGAAATGCGGCGAATAACCTGCTGACCGGTGCCAACCGCAGCGGAAGCGACAGCTCAACGACCAAATCGGCGGTCAGTGAAGGCACGATTGTCATTCGCGATCCGCAAGGTCAGCAGCAAAGCGTGGCGGATATCAGCCGCGATACTAAGAATGCAAATGCCGGGCTAGGAAAAATCTTCGATAAAGAGAAAGAGCAGCAGCGCCTGAAGGAAGCCCAGCTAATTGGTCAAATCGGTGCACAGGTCGGGGATATCGCACGGACGCAGGGGCAGATTGCCGGAGAGAGAGCCAAGAACGATCCGGCCGCGCTTGAGGCAGCCAGAGACAAGCTGGCCGCTTCCGGTAAGCCATATACGGATGAAGATGTTGCAAAACAGGCTTATAACACGGCGATGGCACCCTATGGCACCGGCAGTAGTTTGCAACAGGGGATCGGTGCAGCTACGGCTGCCATACAGGGGCTTGCGGGCGGGAATATCGCGCAGGCGGTAAGTGGCGCGGCGAGTCCTTACCTTGCTGAACAAATCCATAATATGACCACGGACGCGTCAGGCAAGGTCAACACCGAAGCGAACCTGATTGCGCATGCCGTGCTGGGTGCGGTGGTTGCTCAGGCACAGGGCAACTCAGCGCTTGCCGGAGCCGCAGGCGCGACAACAGGCGAGTATATCGCGCAGCAGCTTTATCCGGGGATTGACCGCAAAGATCTTACGGAAGAACAACGACAGACCATCAGTGCACTGGGAACGCTAGCAGCGGGCCTTGCAGGCGGCATTGTTGGTGACAGCACCGGTAATGCTGTGGCAAGTGCGCAGGCAGGTAAGAATTCGTCCGAGAACAACAATCTTTCACTACCCGGTGGTCTGGGTAGTTACGGTCAGGCAGCGGCTTCGCTGGGAAGCTCAATGATTGATGCCGGAGCAACCACGGAAGTAATTAACACGGCGCTTATTAAGAATGCGAAAGGTGATTTACCGGAAGGCGCGAATATTACCAAGGCCATTGTTGAGGGATATAAAGATGGCGTGCTTATTGCCGGAGCGGCTTATTTAGGCCCGGCAGCAAGTATAGGTAAAGTTATTGCAGGTGCTTCAATAGCGGAGATTGCTAATGGTACTTATCAATGGTTCGATCTTAGCCAGCCAGGCAATGAAAATAATAGCTGGGATTACTGGGGGAGCGCCTCGGCAGCCGTTACTGGCGCACTTGCACCTGGTCGAGATATCTGGAAGAACGTAGGCATTGCAGCAGCAGGATCTGTATTCACTGATGGACCAGATGCCTTGGCTGTAGGTAGTTCAGCCGCCGGGGCATGGGCCTGTGGGATATTCGGTCAATATATGCCGGGGGTAGTGAACTCAGTGACAGGAAAAGAGCTACCAAATATAGTTTATGATTTTTGGGGTGGTGTTGCTTCTGAGTTTGCTACTGGATTTGCTAAGGATATTAATGGAGCTTCATCCGAAGCTGAGGGTAAAAATAAATGAGGATTATAGGTAAATATTTCGTTTTGTTTTTATATAGCTGCTTATCATCTATGTTAATGCTATTTTTCCTTGGTGTGGCTATATCAGTGGTTAATTATTTCAAGGGTGGATGGTTATATTTTCCTCTTTCACAAATGAAAAGAGCGGTAGTTTTTGGCTTTATTGCGGGCACGGCCATAACTTTAGCAGCAATCGTTTTTAACTTGATCGACAAATATAATTCGGGAAAAACTCCTCCATCAGACCCTGATTGATGGGCGTTGAGGCTTATCAGGGGGCTTCACTTGCAGAGGCCGGGGGAAGTGCGGGAAGCCTGGTGGGGGTTAAGCTCTTGATACACAGCATGGACGATTTGAGGTTGTCAGCCCGAAAGGTAAGCATTTAGGCGAAGTTGATTTCTCTATGCAAATAAGAAAACCAGCTGATCCATCTGGCGGTCATAATCTAAAGGTGAAGTAATGCGACTTATTGATTACAAAAAAACGGCTATTTCAAGAGGGGCTATTTTTAGATTACCTGCAGTTTGGCCATATGAAGAATGGGTTGATTTCATGTTATTTGAGACCCAAGATGATGATCGCCCATATGGTTTAATAGTTTCATCTGGTTATAAATCTGGACTATTTTTAGTTAAGTTACCTGCTGAAAGCATCTCAGATGAAGGGCATGGATTAAGTACAGAATGGGCTATTACTAACTGGGCAAAATGGATTTATCCAGAATGCAATGTTGAAGATGTTCATATCCTTAATGAATATGTAGCAACTCCCATTGCGTAAACCAAGATCCCGGCCATCAGGCCGGGATCTTTAGACTCCACGCCGGATAAAGTTGTTGTGGAAAATAATTTCCTTGGTATGACATCTTCAGACAAGCTCGACAAGGCCGTTGAGAAAATTAAGAACGGTGATAAGTCGTTGGCTACAACCAATGAACTTATCAAGCCGGTGATCAAACAAACGGTGGGGGAGGATAATCCGGCGGCAAACCTGATGGCGCACGCGGCTTTAAACGCGGCGCTGGCGCTGGCAAAAGGCGAGAACGCCATCGCCGGGGCAGCGGGTGCTGCGATCGGCGAAGCAACGGGGATGATCTCGCAGGCCTATTACGGCAAGCCGGCCAGCGAGCTGACGGAATCGGAAAGGCAGACGGTAAGCGCGCTGGCAACGCTGGCCGCAGGCCTTTCAGGTGGGTTGATCGGAGACAGCAGTGCGGATGCTGTATCTGCGGCCCAGTCAGGCAAGACGACGGTGGAGAATAACTTACTTAGCCCATACAAAGCTGAAACGCTGAATAAAGCAATCGAAGACCAGAAAGCCGGTAAGAACTTGGTTGAAGCCTCGCAGACTATCCTAAGACTGACGAATGAAGATCGGGCCAGTAACCTTTTGCTGGAAAAATACCAGCAAGGCCAGCAGCTCAGTGATGATCAGAAACAGAAGCTGGCAGGTTTACTCAATCAATATGGGTACGAGTTACAGACAATGTATGGGTATACCCCGCAGAAGGCTGAGGAGGCTATAAAAGGACTTCTGTCTGGTACAGCATTTGTGGCATCCACCAATAATACTCAAGCATATAATGAGGCACTGAGTTATCTGAAAGGGTACAGCGTGCAGTCTGGACAGGCCGCATTAGGAACTGATGCTTTACTGGCATTGCCAGGCGCTCCAGGGATTATTGCTCGTTCTACTCTGGCAGTCGGTGGTGGTTATCAGACGGGGATAGGAATTGGTCAGGTCGTTGATGGTAAATACGGGGAAGGCGCACTTAAAATCGGCTTAGGTACAGCAGCTATCTTTGGTGGTGTGGCTGGAAATAGCGTAATCACGAAAACTGAAACAGCTATAGTTTCTCCAAATAAAGGAGCTGGGTGGGCAGAGAATTCTCAGTCTCTTGATAAGAATGCACATTCCTCTATCCCCAAAGTTACTGCTGAATTGACAGACCCTACAACTGGGAAAGTCTTTACGGATACAAATCAGGGGAACAGACCTGATTTCTTCTTGGGAGATGCTAGCAAGCCAACTCTTATTGATGATGTTGTACAGGCAAAGATAATTAATCAACCGGATAAAAACTTCCCAAATGGGAATATGTCTACAGCTCATGCTGAAGTAGGTACTATTCAACAAGCCTATGAGCAAGGTATGACTGCCGGTCGTAGCATGGAAATGAGTGTGTCTGGTAAGCCAGTTTGCGGTTACTGTCTCAGTGATATAAAAAGCATGGCTGAGAAATCTGGCTTGAAATCGCTTACTATTTTTGAAGAGAAAAGCGGCGACACCTTGTATTGGGAAAAAGGGATGAAAAAATTCACTAGGAAATAATTTATGAATAATAAGTTCGAAGTTGATTTCTATCTCTACGGTAGAAACTCTTTTAAGCGGGTTCTTACTCCAAAATGGAGTGATGTAGAAGAATTTCTAATGAAATTAAAGGGAGGTTCAGGTGGTGTAAGTCTCCGTATCATACCTGAACCTGATATTGGACCAATGAAGCTAGATATGGCTACTGATGATTGTTTCTATCTCCTGACGTTACTAGAGTGTTCGGAATCTGATTTAACGGTCCGTTCCTATTGGGATAAATCAAAATCTGGTAAGAATAAAAAAATCCAGATTTATGGGGATTACTGGCCTGAACAGCAACTAACAATTGATTTTAATCTTGTCGTTAGGGCATTCAAAGAGTTTTATGATACTGGCAATGTGTCCGCGGGTATTTTGAACTGAGATCATAACCCTGGTTTACTGGATGGGGTTCCTATACGTGGAGAATAATTTCCTTGGATCTACATCTTCCGACAAACTCGAAAAAGCCATTGAGAGAATTAAGAGAGGTGATAAGTCATTAGCTACAGACAATGAGCTTATTCTGCCATTGGTGCAGGCTTTGGTAGTGTTGCTGGTAGCATTGGCGGTAAAGTTATTGACGCCTTGTCTCCAGTGACTGATCAAGTAACAAAGGATGTTATTGGTACAGTTACGGGATCTGCCGCTTCAGAGTTAACCGGTAATGCTATAAAAAGTGGATTGGATAATAGGAATGAATCGGAATGAAAACCTTTAAAAGTAGGTGTTGCGTGGTTGCTTTTTTTGCTCTTTTCTGATATCTACAGTTCTTTTTATATGCTAGTTAGGGGTGTCAGCAATATTTTATTTTAGCGAAAGGAAATTTATTTTTTTATGGGGGGATGCGCTAACTGCCGCTTTAAAAAAAGGCGTAGTAACTGGCGTAGTCCTTGGCGTCGGTATCTGGATAAAAGCCATATTTAAAGAACATAAAGACAAAAAGTCATCAGGCAAATGAACTAAAGATCACTCCCCAGCCAGACAAGAGAGATTGCCAGGACGGAATGTCAAATCCGGGCTAGGAAAGCCAGTAAGACGGCAATACAGGGCCAGGCGGGTATAAATATCGCCCAGTCCATCTGCGGCACGGACAGCATCCGCGACAACGTCAGCCTGAACGCCGGCAATAACCTGACGGTGAAGGGTTCTGATCTGCTGGCCGCTCAGGATCTGAATCTGAGCGGCAGCGAGGTGAATACCATCGCGACAGAGAACCAGATCACCCAGAAGCACACCGTCGAGCAGAAGCAGAGTGGCGCTGGCAAAAGGCGAGAACGTCGTCGCCGGGGCAGCGGGTGCTGCGATCGGCGAAGCAACGGGGATGATCTCGCAGGCCTATTATGGCAAGCCGGCCAGCGAGCTGACGGAATCGGAAAGGCAGACGGTAAGCGCGCTGGCAACGCTGGTCGCAGGTCTTTCAGGTGGGTTGATCGGAGACAGCAGTGCGGATGCTGTATCTGCAGCCCAGTCGGGCGAAACGACGGTTGAGAATAATCTAATGGCTGGGAATGAGCAGTCGCAGGCGAAGTTTGTACAAGAACACGGTAAGGATGTGCTGTCCTGTTCAGATAATCCAACATCAGCCAGCTGCCAGCGTGGTGAGGCGGTTAATAAAGCGATTGCTGGCGCGTTGGCAACTGGAGGCGTGGCATCTTAACTGCGCCAGCACAGGCGATGTGGACGCTGGGTGCAGGGTTTAACACAGTTGCTCAGTACGCCGATGATGGTACGGTAAACTCAATTGTGGCTGGCTGGACAAACGTTATCACCATCGGAAATGGGTGACAGGCGGTTGGAATCCTAAGTTTAATCCTGAGCTTTTAAAATATACCGAAGTTGAAGGACAACTGGGGATCTCTGAGCAAATGCTACCGAGAAAATTCCCCGTAGCATAGGAAATATTGGAGCTTAAGCAATTTCAGAGGGGAGCGCAAAAGCTGCTGAGAAGGCACGCAAAAAATCAGGAGAGGTAAATGAAAAATGATCTTAATCTCAGGGTGATTCAATCATTGTTTAACTTAGTTGCCACTGTGGTTTTTATAATTGTTGTTTCTGTTATAGGAAAGGTTTTTTTCTCATTACTACTTTGGCTCTTTGGGGAAGGGTTTGTTATCACCTCGCAGGATGTTTACACGGAATAAAAGTTGGATCTTATACAGGAGGTGTCGGGGGGCGGGTCTTGCCTTACTTAGTTTTTTTAAAGTAATAAAATTTTAAACTTTTGGCATTTTTTAATACCACTTGGTTAAGAGGTTGTTACTTCTATTAGCCAATATCCATGACCAAACAAAAAGCCTTGACACTACAACGGCTAAGTTCCACAGTTCGGCTGCCCGGGGATTGGGTGGGGTTGACCCAGGCGGTTTCTACAACGGGAAGTAAAGTTCCCGGTAAGAGAACCCCGCATTAATATTCCTGAAAGGAATGATGAGCACAATTTTTATTAATTAAGGATGATTTATGAAAACAACGATTATCTCTCTGGCTATTTTAACTGCCATTAGTACCGCGACTGTTGTGCACGCCGCAGACCACACCATCACCCTGGGATATGCGCAAAGCAAAGTACAGGATTTTAAAAACATCCAGGGGGTTAATGCGAAATATCGCTACGAGTGGAACTCTCCTCTCAGTATCATAACCTCATTTACCTATTTGAATGGCAGTAATGACGGTCATTATTCAAACGTCAATAATACTATCTATCCAGAAGTTGATGTAAAGTATTATTCTTTAGCCGTCGGCCCGGCATATCGTATCAATGATTTTTTCAGTCTCTATGGTTTAGTTGGCGTGAACTATAACAAAGTTAATTACAGCTATGACCTGGAAAAGTTTGGCTTGGGAAATTCAAGCAGTACGAGTGACAATAAATCTACCAACCTGATGTATGGCGCGGGTGTGCAAATCAACCCATGGAATAATCTCACCATCGACGTGGGTTATGAGGGTTCAAGAGTCACAGACGGCGTTACGGATTACGCAGTGAATGGATTTAATGTGGGTGTTGGCTACCGCTTTTAAGTCGCGAGTGCACTGTTAAGAAGAATCCGGCCATGTGCCGGATTTTTTCTGCGCTTTTAGGGTATTAATCGCTAAAAGATAACGCTCAGCCAAATGATGATTGTCATCACCACGGCGACTAACTGTGCCGCACCGCCAATATCTTTGGCGCGTTTAGAGAGGGGATGAATCTCTAAAGAGATACGATCAACCACCGTTTCAATGGCGGTATTCAACAATTCCACGATCAGCAAAATAAAGCAGGTGGCAATTAACAGCAGTCTTTCTGTTTTTGTGATGTCCAAAAAAAATGTAATGATTAGTAAGAATGCGTTAATGATGATGAGTTGGCGAAAAGCATCCTCGGTGAAGATGGCATCTTTCAAACCTTCCCAGGAATTATTGACGCTGCTGATGAAGCGATTGATGCCTTTTTTCTTTTCAAAGGACATGCGTTTACTCTTATAAATGAGTTTGAATTAACCTACCCAATTAATAACGTCAGGTGAGTTATTTGGGGCTTTTAATGATTAATTATTTTAATTAATCATCTCGCGGCGATATTCACTTACAGTACAGTGCCACATGGCCGGCTGCGGGTAAGCAACACCGCCGCGAGAGTCGACGGTAAATAGCGTCTGCAGATGGCTCAGAGCGTCTTTTCAAACAGGCGATAGCGCTTATAGGGCACCGCACCAATGCGCTCCAGAATCGTTCGCATGCCGGTGTTGGATTCCAGGATCCACGACATCTCCAGCGCATCAATATTGCGTTTTGCAAAGGGATCTCGTAACGCCTCAATCAGCAACAGCGCCATAATTGGCCCCATCCGACTGAACTGGAAATCATGGCGAACCCCCATCAATGGCACCCGCGCTGTGCGCACGCCGCTGACCTTCAGTCGCCATAACAGTTTTGCCCAGCCGAAGGGGAATAGACGGCCCTCTAAGCCAGCGATAGCCTCGTTAATATTTGGCAGGCCAACGATAAATGCGCAGGGCACCGAATCCACTTCGGCGATATAAATCATGTCGTCAGGCACCAGATATTTCAGCTGATCGCCCATGGTGGCGAATTCGTGTTCCGTGAAGGGCACAAACCCCCAGTTATTCTGCCAACCGGAGTTGAAGATTTCCCGCAGCACCTGCATTTCTTCGGCAAACTTCTTACGATTAAGGCGACGAATGCTCACCTTTTTTCTCATCTGAGACATCAGCTTAGTCAGCGAAGGTTCAAAATGCAGATCGGTGCGTTTCATCCAATAAGCCAACAGATCAATGCCTTGTGCATAGCCTTGCTGTTCAAGGTAATTAGCGTAATAGGGTTTGCCGTGCGTCATCAGAGCAGAAGGCGGCGTATCAAATCCCTCGATTAATAAGCCGCTTTCCTGGTTGATATTCATGCTGAAAGGGCCGGTAATCTTTACCGCCCCTTTGGACTTCAGCCAGGCTTCGGCGGCCGCAAATAACGCCTCGAAAACCGCCGGATCGTCAATCGCATCAATCATGCCGAAATGTCCGGTATCCTGGCCATAACGTTCACGATGCAGACTGTCGATTTGTGCAGTTATTCTCCCGACAACCTTACCGTCTTTTTTCGCCAGAAACGCCTGCCACTCAATATGTTCAACGCTTGGGTTTTTCTTTGAAAGATGCTCCTCACGCTCAATAAACAGCGGATCAATCCAGTTGGGATCGTCGCGGTACAGTGAGGAGGGAAAAGCGATAAATGCCTTCAGATCGCGCTTGTCAGCGACTTTTTCAATGTGAATCATAAAAAACCTTTAATTATTTTCGTCTGTTCGAAGAAGCCCGTGGCTATCTGGCAGGCAATATTGAGTGCTTAACGCGATGAATAAACAGAACTGAATACTGATGCGTTTGATGGCAAAAGCATTATTTGTTAATAAGGATCCGGATTCACGCTGGTCAGTATTATTTTGAACATTACGTGCTAATGAAATTATTGGCAGAGTCCATCCGTTACTGGTTAAGCAATTTATGCTTTTGCGCTTTCGTGCTATTAGTTTTGTAAAGACCCGTGAGCGTTTTTAGTCTACTGAGTTTCTTTTGCTGGAGTGCGGCTATTTTTTATCACTTAATGCTTTTGTCATAATCATCGTGAATCAGCTATTCACTTTTAACCGGCTTCCGGCTACTGTTTATGAAGTGTTTAGGTTCAGTAATGAACATGTGAAGGTGCTGGAATATACCCTGGTATCCTGAATATGAATGCCAGTGAGACTCTTTTTCTTTAGTAATGGGTGGTTTGCGAATGCAAAACTGCCTGCGAAGCTAATGGCGGAATAAAAAAGAGTTAAATAACGGATTATAAAAAAATTTCATAATAAAACTTCAACTCTCTCGCCAACCCTGCCTGTCGCATTTGGTGATTTGAATCTATGGCTGATTTGTCTATGTCTGAAACACGCTCAACTCACTCTCTTCCTATGCGCTATGCCGATTTTGGCTCTCTGGTGGAGGCGTTAGATTACGCCGCCCAGGGGAGCACAGGAATGAACTTCTACGACCGGCGTAATCAACTGGTTTCCGTGCTGGAATACCGGACGCTGAAAGAGCGGGCGATAAGCGGCGCTCGTCGTTTGCTGTCGCTGGATCTGAAAAAAGGCGACCGCGTTGCGCTGATCGCAGAGACCAGCGTCGGTTTTGTCGAAGCGTTCTTTGCCTGCCAGTATGCCGGCTTAGTCGCGGTTCCGTTGGCCATTCCGATGGGCATCGGCCAGCGCGCGTCGTACATCGTCAAGCTGAAAGGATTGATTTCCAGCTGCGCGCCGGCGGCGATTATCAGCAGTGACGAGTGGGTGCCGTTAATCAGCTCAGCCACAGAGAATGCACCGCCTCCGCATATTCTCAGCAATGCCGAATTCAATGCCCTGCCGGAACGGGATATTGCGTTAACAAAACCGTCCGCCGACGATATTGCCTACCTGCAATATACCTCCGGCAGCACGCGTTTCCCGCGCGGCGTGATTATTACCCAGCGTTCCGTGATGGCCAATCTGCAGGTTATCAGCCATGACGGCATTAAATTACGCGCTGGCGACCGCTGCGTGTCCTGGCTGCCGTTTTATCACGATATGGGGCTGGTCGGTTTCCTGCTAACGCCAGTGGCGACGCAGCTTTCAGTGGATTATCTGCGGACGCAAGATTTCGCCATGCGGCCTTTACAGTGGTTAAAGCTGATCGATAAAAACCGTGGCACGGTCACCGTCGCGCCACCTTTTGGTTACGATCTGTGCCTGCGTCGCAGCAACATGAAAGAGCTGGCCGGGCTGGATCTTTCCAGCTGGCGCGTGGCGGGTGTGGGCGCGGAACCTATTCCTGCCGAGCTGCTTAAGCAGTTCGGGGAGCATTTCAGCGATCTTCATTTCGACCCCAACGCTTTTATGCCTTGCTACGGCTTAGCTGAGAACACCCTCGCGGTGAGTTTCTCGGAAGAGAACGCCGGTGCGCAAATTCATGAGATCGACCGCGAAGTGCTGGAATACGAAGGCCGCGCCGTCGCGCCAGGCAAAAATACGCTGGCCACCTCCTCATTTGTGAATTGCGGCAAGGCGTTGCCTGGTCATCGCATTGATATTCGCAGTGAGAATGGATCGGTGTTGCCGGAACATCAGGTCGGGCATATTTATATTTCAGGCCCCAGCCTGATGAACGGTTATTTCCGTGACGATGTCTCGCAGCAAATGATCAAGGCGACGGGCTGGATGGATACCGGCGATTTGGGTTATCTGTCAGGCGGAAACCTTTACGTCACCGGCCGCAAGAAAGATTTAATTATTATTCGTGGCCGTAATATCTGGCCGCAGGATATTGAATACGTTGCCGAAGCTGAGCCGGAAATTCACGCCGGCGATGCAATTGCGTTTGTCACCGAAGAGCACGGCGAGGGCGCCAGAATTATATTGCAGATCCAGTGCCGGATCGGCTCTGAGGAACGCCGTGAGCAAATTGTTCACTCGCTGTCGGCCAGCATTCAAAGCGAATTCGGCGTGGCGGTCGATATCGAACTTTTGCCGCCTCACAGTATTCCACGCACTTCCTCGGGTAAACCGGCGCGAGCAGAAGCTAAAAAGCGCTGGTTATCCGCCGCCCTTTATCCTGCTGTGCAGCTGGCTGGGCTGGCCTGATGAGCACCACGGTCGCAGTGACGGGCGCAACGGGTTTCATTGGGAAACACATCGTCGGGAATCTGCTGTCGCGGGGCTTCAGGGTGCGGGCCTTAACCCGCACGCCGCAACCCTTCACCGATGACAATCTGGTGTGGATCCAGGGCTCGCTGGAAGACCAGGCTTCACTCTGGGAGCTGGTGCGCGGGGCGACCTGCGTTGTGCATTGTGCAGGGCAGGTACGGGGCAGTTCGCAAGATACCTTCACCCAATGCAATGTTAACGGCAGCGTCGGCCTGATGCAGGCGGCCCGGTTAAGCGGCAGCTGTAAGCGATTCCTGTTTCTGTCGTCGCTGGCAGCCCGTCATCCTCAGCTGTCCTGGTATGCGCGATCGAAATTTGTCGCCGAGCGCGAGCTGACCTCAATGGCCGTTGGCATGTCTCTGGGCATATTTCGCCCGACGGCGGTTTACGGGCCGGGTGATAAAGAGCTGAAACCGGTTTTTGACTGGCTGTTACGCGGCGTGCTTCCCCGGCTGGGCTCGCCCGAAGCGAAGCTCTCGTTTCTGCACGTCAGCGATCTGGCCGAAGCCGTCAGCCAGTGGCTGGTTGCCGACGTGCCGGAGACGCAAACCTGCGAACTCTGTGATGGCGTGCAGGGCGGATACAACTGGCTGCGATTGAAGGCGATCGGTTCAGCGGTGCGCGGAGGTCCGGTGCGTTTGCTGGGCGTGCCGTTGCCAGCGCTTAAGTTCTTCGCCGACGTCAGTATGTTGTGGAACCGGCTGGCCAGAAAAGAGCCGATGCTGACGCACAGCAAAATCCGCGAATTAACCCATCAGGACTGGTCGGCAAGCAACACATCTTTATCTGAAACCATTCACTGGTTTCCAGAGGTCAGTCTGGAACGCGCGCTGCGTGAAAGACTGTTTTAATTCTTACCAGTAGAGGTTTTCAACGTTCTTATGCTAAATCGCGACGAAGTGATGGATTATATTCTTACCTGCTTGCAGGACATCGTTAAGGGCGGGGTGGATGTCAGACCGGACAGCGATCTCGTTAACGATCTTGGCCTGGAGTCCATCAGAGTGCTGGATTTGCTGATGATGCTGGAAGACAAACTGGATATTTCTATTCCGATTAATATTCTGCTGGATGTCAGAACGCCTGAGCAACTGCTTGTCGCGCTGCAACCTCACCTGGAGAGCGCCAATGGGTCTGTATGATAAGTTTTCACGCCTCGCGGGTGAGCGTGAGCAATTCCAGACGTCCGGACTGAATCCTTTTGGAACCTGTATCGATGAGATTTACTCCGCGACGGAAGGGCGCATTGGCGACCAGAAAATTGTGCTGGCCGGAACCAACAATTACCTTGGACTGACCTTTGATGCGCAGGCCATTGCTGATGGTCAGGCCGCTTTAGCCCTGCAGGGAACCGGCACCACCGGCTCGCGTATGGCAAACGGCAGCTACGGTTCACACCTGGCACTGGAGCAGGAGCTGGCGACCTTTTTCAACCGCCCCTGTGCCATCGTTTTCTCCACGGGCTATACCGCTAACCTCGCCGTCATCAGCACCCTTGCGGGCCCTGGCGCGGTGGTGCTGATTGATGCCGACAGCCACGCCAGTATTTATGATGCCTGTGCGTTGGGCGGCGCTGAAATTATTCGTTTCCGTCACAACGATGCTAACGATCTGGAACGCCGGATGGTCCGTCTGGGCGAACGGGCAAAAGAGGCGATCATCATCGTCGAAGGCATTTACAGCATGCTCGGCGACGTGGCTCCACTGGTGGAAATTGTCGATATCAAGCGCCGGTTTGGCGGGTATTTGCTGGTCGACGAAGCCCATTCCTTCGGCGTGATGGGCGAAAACGGTCGCGGTCTGGCCGAAGAGCTGGGTGTGGAAGAAGAGGTCGATATTATCCTCGGCACCTTCAGCAAAAGCCTGGCCTCGATTGGTGGCTTTGCCGTGGGCAGTAAAGCCATGGACGTGCTGCGCTACAGCAGTCGCCCCTATATTTTCACCGCGTCACCTTCGCCATCCAGCATTGCTTCGGTGCGTGCCTCCCTGCAGAAAATCGCCCAGCAGCCTGAATTACGCAAAAAGCTGTGGAGCAATGCCAACCGTCTTTATAACGGGCTGGCGCAAATCGGTTATGAGCTGGGGCCACGGATCAGTCCGGTGGTGCCGGTGATGATCGGCTCGAAAGAAGATGGCCTGAATTTCTGGCGCGATCTGATAGCGAAAGGGGTTTACGTCAACCTGGTTCTGCCGCCGGCGGCGCCGTCTGGCGTCACGCTGCTGCGCTGTAGCGTCAATGCGGCACACAGTGATGAAGAGATCGATAAAATCATTCAGGCGTTTGCGGAACTGAAAAAGTAACCGCGCATTCCCTGCTCATGCATGAGCAGGGAATGCAGGATGAAAGCGGAGGTTATTGCGAGTGGGCGACCGACTCACCTTCATAAACCGGCACATAACCCTGGGCGGCCATGAATTCAGCGATAGCTTTTTCCGCCGCGGCAATCACCTGATCGACAGGTTTATTGGCATCAATATCAACCAGCTGTGCGCCTTCAAAAGTCAGTAGCGGTGTGGCAGCCACTTTTTTGCTGAGTTGTTCGCGGCGGTGATCGGGCTTACGTGCACAGGCCACATCGAGATCAACATTCAGTTTGATCACCAGGTCTGGCTTATGTGCGGCCATCCACCTGAAGGCAGAACGCTCGCGCCCGGCCATCCATTTTACCAGGCCGTTGCCTTTGGTGTCTGGCGGGAACACCGTTCCGTCATAGGCACCGGGAATTTGCGCCTGAGGAAAACGGTCGGTTAAGACCATCAGCCCTTGTCGACGATAAGCCAGCATGCGGCGAAAACGTAATAAACGGCGAACGACAAAGGTCATGATTACCACCGACGGCAACAGACCCAGTTTGGTCTTTTTCGTTTTGACTTTTTTGGTATTGCGCTCAATAGCGCGTTCGAAGGATTTGCCCATTAATGGCAGTTGTGAAACGGCGCGTCCGACATTACCGGCCTGTTTACCGAGGTGAACCCTTACCGCAGGACCATATTTTTTGACATGGACAATCAGATGTTCGCAGACAGTAGACTTTCCGGAACCATCACTGCCAATTACCGCAATAAGCGGCGGGAGTCTGGAGGTCATAATACCTTGCTCTTTATCAACACTGAATGAAATGTACCATTTTGACCGCAAGAAGTCGTTAGCGCGCCATGGTTATAAAATGCTAATTGTTGACAGGTTTGGGTACGGGAAATTAAATCAGGCGGTTGGGTTTTTACTGAGTGATTTATTCTGTTTTTGAGCGGGTAAATATACGTATCAGGGCATGAGTTTGTGAATTTTAGAGCACGAAATAATAAGAAAAATAGCTTCAAAAGACGGATGAGATGCCCGTTTAGCCGGTATTTAACAATACCTGCTACCCGGCGATAAATGACTTGAACCCATAGAGGAACAGAATAAAATGGCTTTTTTACCTGTGGATAGCTTGTTGTGCGCCAGAAAATAAATTCCCAGTCGCGTTATTCCCCGGTGCGCGTAATCGCTATTACAGGTTGTGATGGTTCCGGAAAATCGACGTTAGCTGCCAGTCTGGTTAAGCACTTCTCTTCGCAACAGCCGACGGAATTTCTCTATCTCGGTCAGTCATCAGGATTGATAGGAAAGTGGATCGCCGATCTGCCAATAATTGGTGCGCCGTTTGGCCGCTATTTGCTGAAGAAATCCGATCGCGTTCACCAGCGTCCTTCCACGCCTCCCGGCAATGTTACCGCGCTGGTGATTTTTCTGCTCTCTTTCTGGCGTGCTTATAAGTTCTGGAAAATGCTCAGAAAAAATCGCCCGGGTCAGTTGCTGATCGCCGATCGCTACCCGCAGGCCGAAGTGCCGGGCTTCCGTTTTGATGGACCGCAGTTGGCCAAAACCCACGGCGGAAATCGCTGGATTGGCTGGCTCAGGAATAAAGAGCAAAAGCTCTATCAATGGATGGCCTCATATCCGCCATTATTATTAATCCGTCTGGATATTGATGCGCAGACCGCGCATGCCCGCAAACCCGATCATTCGCTCGCCGCCCTGCACGAGAAAATTGCCGTTATTCCGCATCTGAACTTCAATGGCGCAACCATTCTCGATCTCGATGGTAGAGAGCCGGAGAATAAAATTCTGGATGAATCATTACGTGCGATTCAGGCCTCATTAACCTATTCAGAGACAGAGTTATTTCATGACCATCATGCTGAAGAAAATTAACACCGAGCGTGCAGAAGATGACGTGGGTGAGTGTTCTTCCTGTATTTCGGGGCTTATTGCGGTTGTCGGCAGTGACGGTACCGGAAAATCCACGCTGACGGCTGATTTAGTCAGGAATTTGCAAAAGCAAAGGGTAACGGAACGCCGTTATTTAGGCCTGATATCCGGTGAGGATGGCGATAAAATTAAACGCTTACCGGTTATTGGTGTCTGGCTTGAACGTCGGCTGGCGGCAAAGTCGGATAAAACCCAGCGCATGAGTAATAAGCCTCCGGCACTGTGGGCGGCTCTGATCATGTACGGTTTTTCATTGTGGCGTTCGTCTAATTTACAGAAAGCGATCCGCCTGGCGCAGAGCGGCGTACTGGTGATCAGCGATCGTTATCCTCAGGCTGAAATATCGGGTTTTTATTATGATGGTCCCGGCATTGGCGTGGAACGGGCCAAAGGCTGGTTAATGAGCCGACTGGCCGAAAGTGAGCGACGCTTATATCAGCAGATGGCGCTGATTCGTCCGCAGCTTATTTTGCGTCTGGATATTGATGTGGATACCGCCTATGCGCGTAAACCGGACCACAGTTATGAAGAGTTAGAAGATAAAATTTCTGCCATGGTCAGAATTCAGTACAACGGTTCGCGCATTATCGAACTGGATGCCCGCGCGCCTTACGATGAAGTGTTGGCGAAAGCGCTGGATTCGATCACGGCTGTTGCCGCCGGTTCCACATCATGAAGCACTGGTTTAAGGATGGCGCCTTTCGCACGATGCTGAAAAATGCCGCTTATCTGGGATCCGGCAGTGTGGCAAGTGCCTTGCTGGGCCTGGTGGCGCTTTCCTGTGCCGGCAAAGGCATGTCGACAGAAATGTTTGGCGTACTGGTGGTTATTCAGGCCTATACCAAAGCGGTCAGTGATTTAATTAAGTTCCAGACCTGGCAATTCGTGGTGCAATTCGGCACGCCGGCACTGGAAGGCAAGAATATCTCCCGCTTCCGCGACGTGATTTCATTCTCCTTCGGGCTCGATATCCTGAGCAGCGTCGTGGCTGTATTGGGTGGAATGGCGCTGCTGCCTTTCCTTTCTCACTCGCTGGGACTGGATACTCACAGCCTGTGGCTGGCGGTGCTTTACTGCACGTTAATTCCGTCGATGACCTCGTCCACGCCGACCGGTATTTTGCGGGCGTTTAACCGCTTCGACTTAATTGCCGTGCAGCAGGCGATTAAGCCGTTCCTGCAAGCGGTCGGCAGTCTCTTCTGCTTCTATTTCGAGCTGGGTTTCCCCGGCTTTATTATTACCTGGTACGTTTCCAACCTGATCGGTGGCTCGCTGTTTTGGTGGTTCGCCGCGCGCGAGTTGCGTTCCAGAGAGATTCATAATGCGTTAACTCCCCGACTGATGAACACCGCTCGCCGAATTGAAGGCGCGTGGGACTTTGTCTGGACAACCAATTTCGCCCATACGATTTGGGCGGCGCGAAACTCCTGCAGTACGGTGTTGGTTGGGATCGTTTTAGGTCCGGCGGCGGCCGGCCTGTTTAAAATTGCGCTGACCTTCTTTGATGCCACCGGCACGCCCGCCAAGCTGATGGAGAAAAGCTTTTACCCTGAAATCATGCGCCTCGATCCGCGCACCAGCAAGCCGTGGCAGCTCGGCCTGCGCTCCGCGCTGTTTGCCGGTGGAATCGGGGTGGCGGTGGCTGTGCTGGTGCTGGTCGTCGGCAAGCCGCTTATTTCCGTGGTCTTCGGCTATAAATATTTGCAGGCCTATGACCTGATGCAAATTATGCTCGGTGCGATCATCGTTTCTATGCTGGGCTTCCCGCAAGAATCCTTGCTGTTTATGGCGGGCAAGCAGCGGGCATTCCTGATTGTGCAGACGATTTCTTCGGCCTGTTATATTGCGCTGCTGATCGGCATGTCGCACTTTTTCGGCGTTCAGGGCGCGGCGTTTGCCTATTTTGCTGGGCAATCCTTAGACGTATTATTAACGATGATCCCGACGTTACATGCCTGGCGCCATCGCAATGCCCTGCGGTTTACCCTGCCTCAAGAGAGCCAACAAAATGGATAATAGCTGGAAGAAATTTCCTGTAGAAACCACGGAGTTATTATTTGCCGCGGTGGAAGAGGATGACATCGTTGACGCGAATTTCAGTCTGCCGCAGCAGATCGCTTTGCCGTGCTCTCAGGAAGGACTGCGAAATAATTATGCGCTCTGCCTGCAATTTTGGGAGGACGGGTTTACCCGTGAGGAATTACTGGGTCTGGTTAATGATTTCCTCCGGGGACGCGAAATGTCGGCGTCGACGCGTTTACGCTACAAATATATTCGCGCGCGCTATAAGCATTTACGTTTTGCTCAGCGCCTGTACGGTAAAAAACATCAGTCGGGCCATCTGTTCCATCTGACCACCGTGCTTCTTGGCCACTTCCAGGATGCGTTCCGTAATGGCAATAAAAAGAACCTGAATCTCTACGGCAATATTCTGCGGGTGTTCCTCAGCAAGCCGATCTGGTCGCAGGTCAGCTATGGCCTGCGTCATTTAGAGTTAGAAACCGAAAGCGGATTTATTGCCTATCGTCAGGATCAGTTGCGGCAACTGCAAACGTTGATTGCCAACCCGATGCTGACCGGCAAAGAGTTTCACGACGTCCGCAAAATCGTCAGTCAGCAGGTGTCCTTTTACGACACCCTCAGATCCCTCGATCCTGATAACGTCGAAGCGCGGAAAATTTCCCGCTTTATGGCCGCCATTAACGGGCTGATGGGTGACCGGCATGATGTGATGGTGGCCGACAAGCTGTCTGGCGGTAAATCCTACGACGCGCCTGCGGTGTTGGATATCGATATCCGCCAGCGGCTGGAATCCCTGCTCGCCAGGTTTCACGCGCAGTGATCAACGCCGGGATGCTGGGCAAGCTGCTGACCCTGGTATTGCTGCTGCCATTGGCGGCCTCCGCCCATAACTTTGTTTATGGCCAACCCGTTGCGCCCGTGGCTATCGCCGACCGTGGGGAGTTGATCCTCAGGGAAGGGGAATTCAGCTATCAAAACTGGAACAGCGGCGAACTGGCGGGAAAGGTGCGGGTTGTGCAGTACATCGCGGGCCGTACGTCGGCGAAAAAGAAAAACTCGCTGCTGATCACCGCCGTTAAAGAGGCACAGTTTCCCGAGGATCGCTTCCAGCCCACCACCATCGTCAACACCGATGACGCGATCCCCGGCTCCGGTTTCTTCGTTCGCGGGAAGATTGAGAAGAACAAAAGGAATTATCCCTGGGCACAGTTCGTTATCGACAGCGACGGCATCGGGCGGAAAACCTGGCAGCTGCCTGAAGAGAGCTCCACCATTTTAGTGCTCGATCGGGAAGGGCGCGTACGTTGGGCCAAGGATGGGTCGCTGAGTTCGAGCGAAGTCAGCGATGTGATCGGCCTGGTGCAAAAGCTGATCGGCAGCGGCCAATCATGATGTGCAACCTGACGATGAGCCCTGTTGAGAAAAGCGGCTGGCCTGGCGCGAAAGGAGAACCGTTGTGTCGCTGATTGAACGCTATATCACGGTTGAAATTCGTCGACTGGTGATGGTTATCGTCGGTTTTCTGGTGGTGATGTTCGCCAGTTATTCCGCACAGCGCTACCTGACCGATGCCGCTAATGGCACACTTGCGCTGCAGGTGGTGTTTGATGTCGTCTGCTACAAAGTATTGATTGCGCTGGAGATGCTGCTGCCGGTTGGACTGTATGTTGCCACGGCCGTCGCGCTGGGCCAGCTTTACACTGACTCTGAAATCACCGCAATATTTGCGGCCGGTGCCAGCCCGATTCGCCTGTATAAAGCGGTGCTGTTTTTAGCGATTCCACTGGCGGTGGTGGTGACGCTGCTGTCTCTTTACGGCCGTCCGTGGGCGTATGGCAATATCTACCGGCTGGAGCAACAGTCGCAGTCGGTGCTGGATGTCAGCCATTTACAGGCCAATAAATTTAACGTCAATGGTAGCGGCAGAATGGTGATGGCCAGCCGTATCGATCCCGCCAGCCATCAGCTTACCGACGCGTTGATTTACTCCCGCTCCGGAAAAAATACCAACCTGTACCGGGCGCATTCGGTGGTGGTCACCGATCCCTCTCCGGCCACTCCCAGCGTCAACCTGAGGAATGGCACCGCGTATGTGCTGGATCGCGAGGGCGCGCAGGACAATATGCAGCACTATCACAGCCTTAATATCGCGTTGAAACCCTTTATTGAAAGTCAGGAAGTCAGGCGTAAGTCGGCTCCCGTGGCCGATTTATGGCGCTCGTCGGATCCGGCGGATAAAGCAGAGCTGCAGTGGCGAGAAAGCCGCGGCCTCAGCACCCTACTGATGGTGCTGTTAGCCATTCCGCTCAGCCGCACCAAACCGCGACAGGGACGCTACGCCACCTTGCTGCCGCTGACGCTGCTGTTTACCGCCATTTTTTATGGTGGCAACGTCTGCCGCACGCTGGTGGCTAACGGATCGCTGCCTGCGATCCCCGGCGTGTGGCTGGTTCCGCTGGTGATGCTGACTGGCCTGGCGTTTTGTCTGGCGCGCGATTTCTCACTGCTGCGGAAATTCTCCCGATGACTATTTTCAGCCGCTATCTGATGCGGAATATCTTTATCGGATTTGCTGCGGCCGCCGGTTTGCTGATCCCGCTGTTTACCACCTTCAACCTGATCAACGAACTGGATGATGTGGCGCCGGGCGGCTATCGCTGGACGCAGGCGCTGCTGGTTGTGGTGATGACCTTACCGCGTAGCCTGGTGGATCTTGCGCCCTTTGTTGCCTTGCTGGGCGGCATTGTCGGGCTGGGGCAGCTATCCAAAAGCCTGGAACTTACCGCTATCCGCACCGCCGGGTTTTCGATCTCCCGCATTGCGCGGGTGATGTTCTGCGCCGGGCTGGTGATGACTCTGACGCTCGGCGCGGTAGATGAGTGGGTGGCCGCTCCGTTGCAACAGCGGGCGTTGCAGATAAAGAATGTCGCAATGGCGAAAGCAGAAAGTGACTCGGACGCCGGCAATGCGCTGTGGGCCAGGAGTCATGATGACTTTGTGACGGTGCAATCGTTGGATAATCGCAACCAGCCGGTGGGGATCGAAATCTTCAGCTGGCAGCCCGACCTGACGTTGAAGTCCTATATTTTTGCGCAGAGCGCGACCATCGCCGGAAAGGGCATGTGGACGCTGCACAACGTCACCGAAAAGCGCTGGGATAAGCAGCAGGAAACCGTCAATAACCTGCCAGAAATGCAGTGGCATTCGCTGTTTTCGGGTGAAGATTTGAAGAGGCTCACGTTACCCGCAGAAAGCTTCTCGGCCCGACAGCTCGCTGACTATATTGTCTATCTGCACAAAACCGGGCAGCCAAGCCTGGAGTATGAAAGTGCGTTGTGGCAAAAAGCGGGGCGGCCCATTTTGATTCTGGCGATGATCCTGCTGGCGGTTCCCTTCACCTTCAGCACGCCGCGTGCGCCGGGACTGGGAAGTCGCTTAGCGCTGGGCGTAATCGTCGGGCTGGTGACCTGGATTGTTTACCAGATCGTTCTGAACCTCGGGATCCTGTTCTCAATCAATGCCCAGCTAACCACGCTGGTGCCGCCGGTATTATTGCTCGGGCTGGCGGTGGGGTTGATCTATCGCTTCGATCGGCGGCTAAAGTATTAGATACGGAGCCTAACAAACCGAGCAGACCGCTCCCTTGCCCTGGATCCCGCGTAAGAATGAGGAACACTCAATGATCACGTTATGCAAAGCCTGCGGTACATCTTATGAGATAACCGATTCCCCGCCAGCACAATGCACAATATGCCAGGATGAACGTCAGTTTGTCCCCGCGACCGGGCAGCAATGGGTGGATTTTGATGCCCTTTGTGCTTCGCACAGCAATAAGTGGAAACAACACGACAGCGCTCTTCTCAGCATCCACACCGTGCCAAATTTTGCCATTGATCAGCGCGCATTTATTCTGTGTACACCTGAGGGCAATATTCTGTGGGACTGCATTGCCACGCTGGATGACGCCACGAAAACGTTAGTCGCCTCACTGGGAGGACTCAAGGCTATCGCGATATCGCATCCGCATTACTACACCACCATGCAAGATTGGGCTGAAGAATTTAACGCCCCAATTTACCTTCATGCCAGCGACCGTGAATGGGTGATGCGCGAAAGCCCATGGATTACCTTTTGGGAAGGCGACACCCTCGAGTTGACCGGTGATGTCAGCGTGATACGCCTTGGTGGCCATTTTGCGGGCGGCTGCGTTCTGCACTGGGCGCGAGAGGAAGGCATCGTGCTTTCCGGCGACATTGTTCAGGTAGCCCCTGGCGGGGAGGGCGTCTCCTTTATGTGGAGTTACCCCAATATGCTGCCGTTGCCCGCCGCGACGGTCAGCGACATCACTCAACGCCTGAGTTCGGTGAAATTTAAGAAACTTTATGGCGCGTTTGAAGGAAAGGATATTACTGCTAACGCAGACGAAATCGTGCGGCGTTCAGGCGAAAAGTATCTTCGCTGCCTCAGATACACGGGGAAAAAATTGCTGAAACCCTAAACTTTGTCCTCAGCGACGCTGATAAGGTTAACAGGCTGAGATGTTGCCCCCGTGACTGCGGGAGGGTTGGATGTCTTTTACGGGGACAGAAAAACATCAGTCCGGCAGGCAAATCACCGCACATCCGATTTGGTCTGTAAGGCGCACGCCCTCCGTGAAAACCGCGCCGGAGCTTCAGCTCCCGGAGTAACGAATACACCACCGGTCTGCGTGCGGACCCTGAGCGCTGGCAATTGCTGGCGCTTTTTTATTTTCATTTTCGCAAAACTACTTTATCGCTGACATCCGCTTTTAGCGGCAGGACACTGGAACGGCATTATTGTTGTTATCTCAACAACCAGCCAATGTTTCAGCAGCCTGAGAGAAACGCTTACGCGGTTGCCATCTAAAACTTCATGATCTGAGAGAAGTACTGCTTTTGCAGTGGTCGATCCGCTCAACCTCTTAATGCGGATATCACCTGTGTGATGAGGTTCTTTGTACTAACCAGCCAGCGCGGCATAGCTATCCGCGCTTCCTGACGGAAAGCATTCATCCGTCAGGGATGAATGTTTCTCCGTCAAAATTTCCCACTCCTGGAGTAAACATCATGACTGCTACCACTACCAACAACGCTACAAACAACGCCAGCACCACTTCTACCAAAGCTGAATACTTCAATCTCAACATTAAGGGCCTGGGTTATCTGAGCAACATCCGCAGAATTGAAACCCTCAATGGTGGCTTCCTCAGCGTGGTGATTAATGCGCTGAGCGGTCCCACTGACAGCCCAACCTATGTACGCTTTGATGCCACGGTCGCCGGTAAAGAAGCAACGGATCTTATAAGCCGCTGCCAGAAAGCCGTAGACGAGGACCAGAAAGTGCTGCTTGGGTTTACGCTCAGCAACCTGACGTCTGACATTTTCACGCTCAACAAAGGTGATCATGCAGGCGAACAGCGCGTAAGCCTGAAAGCCAGACTGATTAAGGTCGAGTGGATCAAGATTGGTCAGGCGATGGTTTACAAGGCAGAGAAAACGGAGACAAGTCCACCAACTGAAAATGCATCAAACAAGAAGTATGCTAATAATTCATTTTAACGCAAGGCCTCTTCAATTGAAGAGGCCTAACTTTAATTATTTACTCTTAACTGATAAGTATAAACCTCACCAATACCGACACTGCGCTTTTTAGATTTCTCCGGGAAATCATAAATTGCACCTATTTGTTTATTTAATTTATTTAGAGGGTAATTGTTAATTAAAAAAATGCAGACTCCAATAGCTGTTGGTTTTGTTCCAAGGGGAGTGATGACTAGTTTTGGATTGGTGTATGCAAGTTCACATAGCAATTCGTTCACTGCATAAGGATTAGAGCCCGGATGTATGACCAACTCAGAATTTATTTGGTCGAAATATCGAAGATGCTTTCTCAATGAGATATTTTCCCATCCAGCTTTGTATGCAGGAACAGATACATGTGCCATAAGTTTTTTATAGCTTGCACCATCATCATTTTCAATGATTTGACCTAGCCTTGAATTCTCAAAACCCAAAAAGGTTACAAGAACTGCTTTATTTTCGGCACTTGATTGGTTATCTATTGAAAATGCAGGTAATGAGACAAAGGCATGCCTACGATCACTCAATTTAAATTCACTATCCTGAGCACCTTCTCTTTTTTTATTATATTCTTGTGGCTCAACATAAAGCAGGGTGATCATAGTCTCTATGCCAGACCTGTTAATCCCATCGAGAAGATACAGTATTTCAGGGAATCCTAATGATGTGGTATCAATAAGAATATTACTCATATTTTTTTCAATAAAGAACTCTTGCAGCTTAAATATTTTGTATTGCTCACCATTTATAGAAAGAGAGTACTTATCTTTATCATAAAAAACATTGTAACGCGGATGTATTTTTACCGTACTTTCAACTGTGCTTGTACGATCATCTAAAGATGCACCAAAAAAGAATGCTCTCATACCTTCTTTCAAAGCAGATTCTAATCGATCTTCCTTTCTTATTTTTTCAATAGTAATCATATGAGTCCTATTTGCTTTCCAAATTCGCCTTTAGATTTATCTGCTATTTTTATATCCTCATCTATATCCCAAGCGCTGCCAAACTTTTTAAGTAACACATTAAACTTATCATCATCTGCTGAAAAAATAATTGAGATCTGCTCTCTATTAATTTTTAGCTTCTTCTTTTTTCTATAACTTATTCCAAAATGAGCAGAAAGTACTGGGTGGAGAACATAATCTTTTGTCTCAATGGAGTCTGGAGTTTTTGACTTTGTACTTTCTTCTTCAATCAACACGGACCAAATAAGAGCCTCATTTAAAAGCAGACCGGTCTGTGAATCTAATTCTAGTCGATCAGAAAGATCTAAAGTAAAGTGATTAATTTCAACTTCACTTTGGGTTTTACGAGACTGACTATAGCTGAATATTCGACCTAATCGATTTGCTAATCTTTTAAGATGCGAACCATGCGCACCAAGATCTGCGATTTTTTCCAACTCCAAATCACTCGTTTTTTTTGTGGCTGATGATTGAATCTCGACAGAAAGAGCGCCTAGCTCTCCTTGATTAATCACATTATTCCGCTCTCCTTTTAAAGCAGACTGATGACATAGTTCAAGAAAATGCCTTATATTTCCTTTTGATAAATGAATATATTGTTCATAACCAGCATATAGTGGGCAATTTTTCTCAGGAGTTTTTTTGTACAGTAATAAAATAACTCCCACTAAATTATTATGAATCCATGAATTATACTTGCTTGCCTTCCCATCTTTATATTTTAATAACTCATCAAGTATAAATTCAGGGGTTTCTCTCTTTCTATTTAGTAGCACTGAGCTTACAATTGTTGCTTCAGGAAAGTCAGTGTCGATAAAATCCCTAACGGTTAGTTTGCTACTAGAGTGGACATTACTTAAGCCATCAGACATTAGCTTACTTATGTTTTTTAAGAACACATCTGATTTTATAATATCATATGAGATCTCTTTATAACTTTTACTCGGTAGAAACTTATTACCAATTTGTTTTACTGTTGTCCTATATTCATCGCCATTTCTTTTTTGAACGTTTTTTTCATCGCGTATGAAATTATTTAAAGATTTATCTTGCAAGAAATCAGCAAGTCGCAAGGTTAGAATTTCGCCAGCGAAAACATCAAAATTCTTGTTGTAATGATCATCCAAATTAATGGTTCTAAAATCATTACGTTCAACAACTTTTTCACTACTTAGAGTTTCATGCGAAACCTCTGCATTTTTTTTATGTGCTATGCTAAATAATAATGGGGAACGACCATGTTTCATTAAAGTGTTAATTATTCGTTGTTGATGAGTAGTTAAATTCTCAAACTCATCAATGAAAATATGATACGTCATCCCAGCTAATTCTGGAACCTCATCTTTAATTTTTAAAATTAGTAAGTCTAAGGTGCTTTTTAAATCAAGTCTCAAAGGAGGAATTTCTTGAATAGGTGCGTTAATCCAATTACATAGAGTAAAGATCGCATTACGCAGCTCATCTCTAGCATCTGAGATTTTCAAATCCTTAACTTTTCCCAAGAGCGCTTTTGTAATCAAAGACGGAAGTTCAATTGATAATAAACTATCTTTTCTTTTAACTGGGGAATGAGATTGAGAAAGTGATTGAATCAACCCACAAAATTCAATCAATATAGACAATGTCATATAGCTGTTAAATGCTGCTGCCCAATGTTTCCCAAGCCACTCCTCAGACAAGTGTTGAGTGAAAGATGTATCAGGGCGCCAATATATCCCTAAATTTCTAATTTCAGAGAGATTTAGCTTTTTTTCTCTTTTCTCACTGAGAATCGTTGGGTAACAATAGTATTTAATATACATTGTCTTCCCAGATCCTCTTCCCCCAACTATAACGCAAGCTTTTGTTGCACTACTGATATCAACTTCATGATAATTCAAAGGAAGGACATATTTTTCATATACGTCATCAGGAAACTCTTCCGTCCTGTTTTTTGCAAAAGCTTCACTTAACTTTGGCATAAGTATTACCTTTTGAATAAGCCTGACCATGTATCACTTTTATGCATCAGCATTGCGATATTATTGTTAGGTGTTGATGAATTAAAAACATATGTTAACTCTAATCCACCAACACCTAAATTTCCATTTAGATTTATTTTCTTTTGTTTGCAGACCTTTAAGTAATATTCTCTAAAATCATCAGGCGTGTAACCTTCAATATTACAAAGAAATTCGTTGTGCTCGCAAAAAAATGAATTAGAAGGTTCAATAATCTCTACGGGAGAAATAATCAGATTCGCATATTTTCCTTCTAACATATCTTTAGTATGCTTAGTAGTAGCAAAAGGAATATATATTATTTTTGCCGCCACCTTATCTAACTCTCTACTTAGATAAAACCCCTCAAATTGAGTTCCTGTTCCAATTATATCATCAAAGAAAATGACTGCTTTAATCCCTTTATTAATATGAAATGGAATGTTATGTGAGTTAATGCTTAAATTATTATCAAAGAATTTATTTTTTAGTTGCGTAAGAATGTTACTACTGCTCTTTGCACCCCGGTCATCAACATCATCAATTGCTGAAAATCTAAATGGTAGTGTTCTACAATGAACTGAGTTTAGCTTTTCCAACCACTCATTAATCGAGGTGGATGAATATATGTTATTTTCATCTAAAACTTGAGGCAAAATAATATGGAATATATTTTGGCCAAGCGTTGATGTTGCTTTATAATTTCTAAATATAAGCGTATAAAGTATTGCCGCAGCCAAATAACGCTCTTCTCTGGAAACGAAATTACAAATCCAATTTTCTAAATCTCTCTGGGATATGTTATCCCAATATTCAATCTCAATTAGTTTTCTTGCACAAGAAAAAACATGTTCTATGTGATCGTCAAATGACTCGTTAATTTTCATAATAAATATCCGCCTAAGTAAAGACAGGTAATTTTTTTATTTCATCTAAAGTAATATGCAATGCGCCAACACCTTTTGCTACGGACTTCAACCATGAAATCCCAAAATCGGATTGTAAGGTTGACAAAATATCACCGCAAACCTTATTATTTATTGGTCTAATGATAATGATACAGTCCGAAACACGGAAGACACCTTTTGTAACAACACCAAAATTACCTATTGATCTTGTGCCTACTCTAGCTAAAACTATATCACCTTCTCTGGCTAGACAATCACTTTCACCCTCTTTGAAATTAATATCATTACTAAATTTTTGAATTCTTTTTTTCAACGAAGTAGTATGAATTAAAGGAGTGCTCGTGTTTTTTAAATCATACTTTGATTTCCCTCTTAAAATATGGCTGCATAGTTTCTCTAGTTTAATTGTATTAATAGGAATAGGTAGTGAATAATATTTATAATCACCTCGCTGACAAAACTGTTCACGAGAGATTGAAATATCTTTATTCGATGCATCCATTTTCGACAGAATAATAAACGGTGCCGGAGTCGACTTCTGAGCTATCACAATATGCGTTCTAGCTTCAGTTCCTGAAAAACTTGATGCAGGCACCTCGCATACTGATAAAAGGTTCATCTTTGAACACATCAATTCGCGTATTTTTTTAAATGTGGAGTTCGTTAAAATTCCATCAGGAAGAATAAAGGCAAGCACTCCACCATCTTTTAATAAATTAAAAGACTGAAGTAAGAAAACAACCTCAGCTCTAACTGTAGAGCCAGATAAAAAAACATCAAAATCACTTAAAACATCTTTAATGTGAGGCGTAATTCTAATTCTTTTAAATGGAGGGTTTCCTAATGCAAGACAATAATCTTTTGAAGCATTTCTTGCAATGCTAATGCCTTCTTGCGTAGTTGAGTCTGCAAGAAATATATCATATAACCCACTTCCTTTGAGTTTTTTAATATTACCCAAATCAATATCAACACCAACAATTTTAACATTTGAAAATATTTCTTGTACGATATCTAATAGAGCGCCTTCTCCTGCGCTCAGATCGATAATATTGGCATAAGATATATTTTTAGGTATTAAGCTAAATAGTCGCTCACCTAGATTTCTATTGGTGTAGTACTGAGAATGTTTTTTCTTATTATTAACATCAACTTCAAGACTCATAATGATAGCCTGTATATGGGTGTAGCTACCGCACAAAACAAAACCTTAATATCACTTTAAAAACCAAATGTCAACATATTACCATTTCATTCTAGTGATTAAGAACGGCATAAATTGCGTGTGGCCATTGTTAATTTTCCATCTAATTTCAAATTGCACTAATTGGATTCCCCTTCAGATTTTTATTTTTGAACTCTAAAATCCATCAATTAATAGTGATGTATTAATTAGTTGATATCTAAGGTGTCATATGAAATTCCTTATTGTATCTATCCCTCTTGTTTATTTTATGTCCTCATATGCGATTGGCAGTGATGAGCAGGAAGCACTTAAAGAATTAAATACCAAAGAAGCGATAACGTATCCACATGGTTCAGAATCAACCCTACTTGAAATTTCAAATGAGGATTATAAGCGTTATAAAGAATTATCTAAAGGGATTAGAAAATTTCAATCTCCACATTTAGATCCAATCAGCATGTTAGGCATCGAAGCCCGCAACGACACCGAACGCCGCCACTACGCTGAACTATGGGTAAAACAAGAATACGAGCGCACCGAAAAGGAGCTCAAATTCCAGCGTGAAGTGGATGCTGCCTGGAAGCGCCTGATGCCCAACATGCTGCCGGTCAACATGGGCAACGCCGCAGGTATCGCGCATGACTCAGGTGGCCGCCTGGCGTTGTTTGTGCGCGAAGCTGATTGCCAACGCTGCGATGCCCGACTCTCCGCCGTTCTCGCCGATAAACGCCCCGTTGATATCTACCTTGTCGACAGTGAAGGCAGCGATCAGAAACTTCGTAACTGGGCGCAACAGCACCGCATTCCCGCCGAACAAGTTCGCGAGCGCCGCATCACCCTAAACCACGATGCAGGGCGTTGGTTGCGCTATGGCAACGGCATCATGCCGGTCCTTCTCCAACAGGGGGAAAGCGGATGGCATATCGCAGCGTTCTAACCGTCGCTTTATTGTTGAGTGCCGCCAGCTCTGTGGCGTCAACAAGCATGCAAAACGTGCCACCGGGTTATCAAAAAATCGCGCTGCAGCATGGCGTGCCTGCTGAATCGCTTTACTCGCTGGCGTTGGCGGAATCATCGCGCCAGCTGCCGCACGGGACGCGCCCGTGGCCCTGGACAATCAATGTCGCGGGCAAAGGCTACCTCTATGAAAGCAGGCAAGCGGCCTGGCAGGCTCTACAGCAGTTTATGAAAAGCAATCCACTAAAGAGAATCGATGTAGGCATTGCACAGGTCAATCTCGGCTGGAATGGTCATCGCTTCAGCTCAACATGGGATGCATTTGATCCGTATACCAACCTGAACGCAGCGGCGCGCATTCTTCGCGAGTGCTGGGAACGCAGCCCCGGCAGTTGGTTGAAAGCCGCTGGCTGCTACCACCATCCGGCTGGCGGCAAACCTGCTGCACGCTATCGGCAGATTGTCAGCCAAAAGCTGGCTTCACTCACACCCAGTCAACCTCGCCCAATCGCAACGCAGCCACCCGCCGACCTCGCGAGTAACCAAACACCTTCAACTGAAATCATCTGGACAGAACCCCGGAGGCAGCAATGAACAAATTGATGCTGGCTGGCGCAATCGTCGCGTGGCCATTTCTCTCGCATGCAGAACTCGACGTTATCGCCGATCTCGGCGGCAAGTCGGCTGCGCCGTTCTATGAAGGAATCAACGCTGAGCCGCAGCCACACGAGCAATCAATCCAACCTGATTACAGTGAAGGCTCAGTGTTGCCAGTGGCAACACCTGAACTAACTCCAGGCATGTTTGAACCACGCGCGCTGAAGCTACCGGGAATCGGGCCGCTGTTTCTGATTGGTGACGACGGCCAATCGCAGGAATGGTTATCGCGAAACGCTGAGCTGCTTAGCCGTCGTGGTGCGGTTGGAATGGTGGTGAACGTTAGCAGCTCGGCATCCTTGCAGCAGATGCGCCAGATTGCGCCCGATCTACAGCTCGCACCGGTATCAGGTAGCGATCTGGCGCGCCGCCTCAAGTGAGAACATTACCCGGTACTGATCACCGAGCGCTCGCTGAGCCAGCAGGTTTCAGCTCAGTGATGGGATTCGCTGGATTGCATGTAATGCCCCATGCAGCGCTGATGCTCCTTCCTCTGTTTTTCATTCTTTTTCTGGCTCTGCTGCGCGCTTACTGGTGCTGGCACAATCTGCATCACTTGGCACGTAGCACGTCTGAATCCTGTCAAAAGTGAGTCAATGCTATGAGTGATCGCTATATTATTGAAGCACTACTACGTCCCGCAGTAGAGTTCAACACCACGCTGGTAGCCGCCACCGCCAGCTATGTTTGCGTAGCGGCTCCCTGGGCTGTCGCGCTGTCGCCATCGCTTAGTTATGTCACCGCAACCGGCTTTGCGGTGCTGGCCGCCGTACGCGCCCGTCAGAGATGTCAGGTGATCAGGTATCGCAAAAATCTTCGCCGCTTGCCGCGCTATGTGATGACCAGCCGCCAAGTGCCAGTAAGCAATCACCGGTTGTTCCTGGGCAAAGGTTTTCTGTGGCAGCAAAAACACACTCAGCGCCTGCTCGATACGCGTCGGCCAGAAGTCGAAAAGTATGTGCAGCCAGCGAAGATTTATCAGTACGCACGCAGGCTTGAGCGTGCGTGCGAGCATTCTCTGCCCTGGCTGTCATCGATGATTTCAGCTGACACACTGCTGAATCCGGTTCGCCCGCTGCCACCGGTTGGCGGCAATCCGGTGCTGCACGGCATAGAACCGAATGAGCGTGATGTATCGATGGATCTTCGCGAGCGCGTTGGGCATACGTTAGTCGTTGGCACCACGCGCGTTGGCAAAACACGGTTAGAAGAGTTGATGGTTACGCAGGATATCCGGCGCGGCAATATCACCATTGTCTTCGACCCTAAAGGCGATGCCGATTTGCTTAAACGCATGTGGGCTGAAGCGCACCGCGCCGGTCGTCAGGATGATTTCCACGTTTTCCATCTTGGCTGGCCAGAGATCTCAGCGCGTTACAACGCGGTTGGCCGCTTCGGTCGCGTATCTGAAGTGGCTTCGCGCATTGCCGGTCAATTAGGCGCTGAGGGCAACAGCGCTGCGTTTCGCGAGTTCGCCTGGCTATTCGTGAACATCGTGACACGCGCGTTAGTTGCACTTGGCCAACGCCCCGACTACTCGTTGATTCTCCGCTACGTCACCAACATCGGCGAGCTCTATCAGCGCTACGTGGAACATCTGGTTGATAAGCAACTGCCGGAGTTGCGCAGCAAAATTGAGAATGGCAGCAATGTGCTGAAGGAAAAAGATGTGCCGCGCAATATGCAGGGGCAATCAAACGCCACGCGCATCTGGGCAATGGAACTGGCGCTGAGTTCTGAAGCCGGTAAAAAGCTCTATGATCCCATCCTTGAAGGGTTGCGCTCTGCAGTGCGTTATGACCGTACCTACTTCGATAAAATCGTTGCCTCGTTGCTGCCGCTGCTGGAAAAACTCACAACAGGCAAAACGGCGGCACTGCTTTCGCCTGACTATGAAGACCTCGACGATCCGCGCCCGATATTCGATTGGCAACAGGTTATTCGCCAGCGCGGCATCGTTTATGTCGGACTGGATGCGCTGTCAGACAGTGAAGTTGGCGCTGCTGTGGGCAACAGCATGTTCGCTGATTTGGTGAGTATCGCGGGGCATATCTATAAGCACGGTATCAATGACGGACTGCCTGAGAATGGCGACGGCAAGCTGCCGATCAGCCTGCATTGCGACGAATTTAATGAGCTGATGGGCGATGAGTTTATTCCGCTGATTAACAAAGGCGGCGGCGCGGGCATTGAGGTGACGGCGTACACTCAAACGATCTCCGACATCGAGGCGCGTATTTGCAGCAGCGCCAAAGCCGCGCAGGTCACGGGCAACTTCAACACGCTGATCATGCTGCGCGTACGAGAGAACCGCACCGCCGAACTGCTAACCAGCCAATTGCCTGAAGTGGATGTGTATTCCAAAACGCTGGTTTCGGGTTACACCGATATCACCAACCAGGAGCAAGGCACCGATTTCACCTCCAACACTCAGGACCGTGTGAGCATGGTGAAAACGCCGATGCTCACTCCGGCTGACATCATCAACCTGCCCAAAGGCCAAGCGTTTGCGCTGCTGGAAGGCGGCCAGCTATGGAAGATTCGCATGCCGCTGCCTGCTGCAGATAAAACCGATTTGATGCCGGAAAGCCTGCAGAAGATCGCAGCTGAGATGCGCCGCAATTACCGCACCAGTGAAGCGTGGTGGTCTGGTGCTGCTGGCGCAGAATCGTTGGGAGGTGAATGATGCCACCACCAAACACCACGGCACCGCCAGCCCGCATTCAGCAGCCTAAAGAACATGGCTTTCTGTTTAATATGATATGGGGATGGCCGTGGAAGCTAATCGGCATGCTGCTGGCGTCGCTGTTTTTCAGACTGGTAATGGAATACATCTGTATCGCTTTCTTCTGGCCGGAGCAAGGTGCGGCGCATAGCCAGCAAGTGATGCAGATTGAGAGCGGTTATCTCTCTACAGAGTTTACGCGCAGCCTACTGTTGTCGCAGCCCACGGTGACTGTAACAGCTTGGGTGACTCATGTTTATCAATGGTTGGTTGTCGATAGTGGCCTGCAGGGTTGGATCGCGCAGCAAAACCAGTCGATGGGAAGCGGTGGTAATGCAGTTGCTGCCGGATTGAATGCCGGTAGCCACTGGCTGGCATCGGCGCTGCAGGAATATCTGCTGGCGACGGTATATGTCGCTGTGGTGACGCTGATTCGCGTGACGATTCTGGTGCTTTCAATACCACTGTTTCTAATGGTGGTGCTGGTTGCAGTTGTAGACGGTTTAGGGCGGCGAGATCTGCGGCGCTATGGCGCAGCATATGAATCAAGCTTTGTTTATCACCATGCCAAACGTTTTGTTAAACCCGCTTTCTTGTGCCCTGCATGGTGTATCTATCTTGGCCATCTGCAGTGTATCCAAATCTTTTTTTGCTGCCTGCGGCACTAATGATGGGAATGGCGCTGGCGGTGCTGACGGCATCATTTAAGAAGTACCTGTAAGCTGGACGACAGCGTGCAAAGCTCGACTTTGTGCGCTGTTGTCAGCAGGCAAGCCGTGAGAGCGGCGCGTCAGGACTCTAAAGATTATCTGAAGAATGCCGATAAAATGCATCTCGTTTATAGGAACTTCAATATGAAAAAGAATGTAGTAAATAAAAGGTGGAGATTTAAATCACTGGCTTCATCTCACCAAGAAGTAACGCTTTCCAGAAAAAATAACCCTTTGAAAACAAAAAGTTTAGGAGTTAATTCTAAGTACCTGAAACTGAGAAAGGGAAGCCTAGATTTAGATTTAATGGCCATCAAACATGATGGATGGGTAGTTGTATCAGTCATTAGAGACTCTCGTGAGGTAAGGGAGAAGAAAACAACAAGTACCGGACCGAGAATACCGCTTTCTGAATAAGGGCTTGTTATGAAATTAAACGAATTAAACAAAGCATATATAGATTTTTCGGCGACTCTTTCCGCACAAACTCGACAGTTGGCAATCGGTGGGGTTGGGCTAGCCTGGCTCTTTAAAACATCATTATCCACTAATTTTTCTTCGGAAAATATGACTTTGATATTCTTCCCGGAGAAGCTCTATTATGCTTTATCATTTTTTGTCCTTGTCCTTATGCTCGATTATTTACAGTATGTGATACAAACTGCAATATGGGGGATTAGACATAAAATTTATGACCGCCGGTTTGGATTTGGAACGCAAAATAAAGAAGAAATGGAAACACCAGAACCCCACGATTGTATAAACTGGGTACCATTAATTTGTTTTGTGCTAAAAGTAGCATTCACCATGGTTGGATTTTTCAACATGGGGATTTTTATGATTAACATATTATTATCATCTTGAAAGTTAGGTTCGCACAAGCATTCAATGTTAGTGCGAACTACTCCTTAATTCTGAAATAAATTCTATCTAGGTATTTACATGTTCAAGTATTCCAGTTGGGTTTTTGCTATTTCAATAATATCCATTATGATAAACGCACAAACAATAAATAGTCCAACGATACTTCTTTATGCCAAAAATACAATAACAGGGCTTGTTTGTTTTAATTTTTTCATGCCAGTAATTCTGGCAATTAGACAGTTGCATTATAATGCATTGAGTCAATTCAAATTAAAATTATTAAAATCCGTGGTAGCCACACGGAAATATTATGCTATAACAGACATCAATAATTACCTATTACACATTGGTGCTGCTGGGATTATAATCGTAGGCTTCCTTTACCTTGTGGGCTACGAGTCAATCAAAGTGGTCTCACCCTATATAGCAATTATCATCTCATTGTCATTTGTGCTCGACTTAAAAAAAAGAATGAAGTTCATTGCAAAAAAGATCTGGTCTGGAATTTTTGGTAAGATTTTCATGGCGCTTATAGCCGCGTTCTCATATACATTATCGACTATTCTGGCAAGAAACTGGGTCTTCAATACTACCCACATTGATGCACAAAGCTTTAGTGAATATATAACCACCATCAGCGTATTGTTTGTACCCTTGGCTTATCTCCTTTTAATCTGTGTATTTTCTTTAGTCATAGTCTTACCTGAAATGATATTTTTCATTGCAATAGGTCTGTTTAGTTATATAAAAGGGGCATTCTCAAGGAACTGGTTATCTAAGCTTGACACACTCTCCATAAGATTGAAAACAGGGAAAAGACCAGAGAGACTTAATGAAAAGGAGAAAGCGTTAATTAACTCAAGGCTAATTTTCTTTAGGGGTATTTCATCGGTTATATTTGTTATATTCCTAGTTTCTCTAAGTTCTGAACTCTATAATGTTATTAAGAATTCATTTGATTCCGCACTAAGATCCGGTCTGGTTTCTTATTATTACCATCAAAAAGACAACCCCATTGAGGATGATGCCTACTATTACAGTATAAATGAAAAAATTGATTCAAGAGCCATATTTACAAAAAGTGGTTGGATCTTCATAAAGTCGGCACCTCATGAAAATGGAAAGGAAAATTAAAATTACATTTTTAATTTTTGCTTTTCCATTGCTGTAACGATTATAATTGTTGAGATTCATAATTCATACGCTTGATAAAGGTCTGAGTTATGAATCTTCTGAAGTTGCAGTCTCAAATTGTATTAAGTGTTTTTTTATTATCTTTAGTATTAATAAAAGCGAACGCCAGCGGACTAGACGAACTCGCCGCCACCCAACGTCTACTTGACCAAGTCCAGCTCTCCCTCGACCGCGCCCGCACTGTCGCCGCGCAGTCCGATCCCAATAACCACCGCCGTTACCTATTCGACTACAAAAAAGCAATTGAAGACCTTAACACCATGCGTGCTGGCATTGACCGTTACACGCAGCCTTCGCGTGCGCAGCCACTGGATTACGGCAAGGTCAGCGGCGATTACACGCGAGGCCGTCCGCTATGGCGATGACTGCCGCTCAGATCAACGCGTTTAAAACGGCATCCGGCAACATCGATATTAGCGTTCTGTATCTGGTGTCCGTTGGGCTACTACTGTGCGTGCTGCTTGCACAGTACGATGGCATTGTGCCAATTCCAGGCACGAAGAAGGTTGAGCGATTAGACGAAAATTTGGCAACTACCGAGCTGGTATTTTCACAAAGTGAGCTTGAGGACATTCGGAAGACGTTGGATCGATTTGCAATTGTTGGTGAGCGTTACCCAGAATCCTAGGAAAAACTGACTGAAAAGTAGAGATCAGGGTATCAATCAAGCATTAAGAAATAAGTACCGCACATGTAAGGTTGACATAACTTGAAGGGATTGTAATTATTTACGGCAACGAGAAAAGGGCACTAGCGCGAACTAGTACCCTTTCTTGAAGATTTTTATGTTCAATCTTGGATGATGCATCTGCAAATGCAGTCACCGTTGCTTTGAACACCATCTTCGTTTAGACACCCGTTAGGCTTCTGAGACCTAACCAGCGTGCTTCGATGTATGGTGCCCGGACTCGGAATCGAACCAAGGACACGGGGATTTTCAATCCCCTGCTCTACCGACTGAGCTATCCGGGCAACGCGGCGCATTAAACCGTACTGGCAGCGGGGCGTCAATGGCTTTGTCCTCAAAACGCAACTGATTGCACTCTTTTCCATCAACCTGAGGAGGAAGTGATAATTTCCTGAGCAGTCAGTCGAAATTTTAAGCCGCATGCACCGTTGTTTTCTTGCATCACCCGCACGTTTTCTCGTGCCTTAAACGTTCTGGCCGCTAACCCACCTCAATCCAGTCGCTTGTCCACCGCGTCACGCAGGCGATACCAGCCGCTGACAAAGGGCACAAACCACGGGCGTCCATCGTACAGCGGAATGCGCTTAAAGGTCGGGCGATCGAACGACAGCGGACGCGGTTCCGTGCCCAGCACCTTCTGCGCGGTGCGGTATCCCAGCCAGCTCATCAGCGCCACGCCGTTGCCGTTGCAGCCCACCGCAAAGCGCGCATTGTCCATCACCCCGGCATAGGCGGTTTTATCGTGCGTCATGCCGACATAACCGCTCCAGGCGTGGCTGATTTTGTAGCCCGCCAACTCCGGCCAAATTGCCAACATCCTCTCGCGGATCTTAATCGCCGCGGTTTTATCGTCGCAGTCCATCATGCCAGGACGCGAGCCAAACAGCAGGCGCGTGCCGTCGGGAGAAGGGCGGGTATAGATCAGATCGCGGCGACTGTCGGTGATCATTCTGCCGCCAGGGATCAGCTTCGCCATCAGCTCGGGCGGTAGCGGTTCGGTGGCGATTTGATAGCTTTTCACCGGCACAATGCGCTTCGCCAGGTTCGGCGTTGCCAGGGTATCGGTATAACCGTTAGTTAGCACTAACACTTCTTGTGCAGTAATGGTGCCGCGCTCGGTGTTAACGACTTTGCCGCCATCGCGTGGCGTAATTGCGGTGACGCGCGCGTGGGAGAACAAGGTGGCACCTAACTGGCGAGCCAAATCGCGCAGCGCCTTATTGTATTTCCCTGGATGCACGCCACCGTACTCATCGACCAGAATCCCACCGTGATAGAACTCAGAACCGATGATCGACGCCTGCTCTTTGCGCTTCACCTTATGCACGGTCACGCCGGTCACTTTGTGCAGGATATCGCCCATCTGATACAGACTGTCGAGCTGCTTTTTGGTGTGCGCGCCAAAATAGCGACCGCCGATAAACAGGTCAGCATCCAGCTGCTCGCTTTTGACCAACTGCTGAATAAAGTCGAAAGAGGCGATGGAGTCGCCAATCATCTTGCTGAACAGTTCGGGCGAGATGCCTTTGATCGCCCCCCCGACCACCAACTTCTGGCCGCTGCTGATCATCCCGCCGGTGCGGGTGCTGCCGCCGCTGCCGAGTTCGTTGGCGTCCAGCACCACCACATTTTTGCCGTGGCGCGCCAGCTCAATGGCGGCATTCAGGCCGGCAAAGCCGGAGCCGATCACCACCACATCGGCGGTGGCCGGCAGAGGATCTAAAACCGTTTCAGGCGGCGCGGCTTCCCACCAGTACGGGGTGGTTTTGAAGTCGGCGGTAAAAAACTCATCAGTTTGGCTTGCCATGGTGTCTCTCAAAAGGATCACAAAACCTGGCCGAGGAACTCGCGAGTGCGCGGATCCTGCGGGGCATCAAAAAGTTGCGCGGGCGGGGCGCTTTCCACTATCCGGCCGCGATCGGTGAAGCACACCCGGTGCGACACTTCACGGGCAAAGCGCATCTCGTGGGTGACCAGCACGCAGGTCATCCCTTCATCCACCAGTTCGCGGATGGTGTTCAGCACTTCTTTTACCGTCTCGGGATCGAGCGCCGCCGTCACCTCATCAAACAGAATGATTTCCGGCTGCATCGCCAGCGATCGGGCGATGGCCACGCGCTGTTGCTGGCCGCCGGACAGCTCGCCGGGATAGCGATCTTCTTTGCCGGTCAGGCGTACTTTGGCGATCAGCCTGAGCGCCCGCTCGCGCACCTCATCCCGCTGATGCTTCAGGACCTGCATCGGCGCCATCATGATGTTGTCCAGCACCGTGCGATGCGGGAACAGGTTGTACTGCTGGAACACCATCGACACCTGGTGACGCAGCGGACGCATCTGCTTCTCGCTGGTCATCTCATGCACGCGGTGATTGCCGACGCGAACAAAGCCTTCATCAACCGGCAGCAGGCCGTTGATGCAGCGCAAAATGGTGGACTTGCCGGAGCCAGACGGGCCGATGATGCACACCGCTTCGCCTTTATTCACGCTCAGCGAAATTCCCTTCAGCACATGGGTATCGCCGAACGACTTGTGAATATTGTCCAGCTCAATAAGGGCGTGGTTACGCTCGCTCATATAGCTTCCCCTTTGGTATTTTTTTCCAGCCGACGCGCCAGCAGCGCAATCGGGTAGCAATAAAAGAAGAACATCAGCAGCACGGTCACGTAGAAGTAAACCAGCGTGCTTTCCCCTTCGGTCGCCAGCGTGGTGCGCAACAGCGTGACCACTTCCTGCACGCCGGTGACGGTGGCCAGCGCGGTGGAGATGGTCAGCAGCGCATACAGGTTCATCCAGCCGGGGATGATGCGGCGGAAGGCCTGCGGCAGGATCACCAGTCGGTAGATCTGCCAGTAGCTGTAGCCCATCGAGCGCGCGGATTCCCACTGACCGCTGTGCACCGACTGCACGGCACCGCGGATCACTTCGCCGAAGTTGGCGGCGGTGGGCAGGCTTAGCCCGACAATCGCCTTAAACAGCGGTGAGAAGGTAAAGGAAATGCCAAACAGCGAGGCGTGATAGGGCAGCAGGTAGAGCATCGAGAACAGCAGCACCAGCCAGGGCGCGTTGCGCAGAAAGTTCATCAGCGCGCGGGCCGGCAGGCTGAGCCAGCGGCGTTTGGCCATCATCGCCAGCCCCAGCAGCAGGCCAAACACGGTGGAAAGCGCCATGCTGACAATGCTGATATAGATGTTCAGCACAAAGCCGCCCGACCATGGCCAGCCTTGCTGACTGCCGGTTAACAGCAGCGGCAGCCGCAACCACACCTGATGCCATTCGCCACCCGGATCGTTAAAGATGCTGAACAGCAGTCCGATCAGCGCCAGCAGCGCAAAGGCCTGCTTGGTCTGGCGCTTTCGCTTCAGATAGAGCGCATCCATGATTAACCTCCGTAGCCAGGATAGGCGAGACGACGCTCGACCCAGCCGATAAACCACACCAGCAGGCTGACCAGCACCACATAAATCAGCAGCACTAACAGCATCACTTCCAGCGTGCGGAAGGTGTCGTTGTAGATCTGTCCGGCGGCATACATCAGCTCCGGCACGGTGATCACCGACGCCTGCGAGGTGGTTTTAAATAAATTGGTCAGTACGTTGGTGAGCGGCGGCAGGCAGATGCGTGACGCAATCGGCGCCTGCACGTGCACAAACAGTCCCCAGCGGGAATAGCCGAGGGATCGCGCCGCCTCCAGCGTGGCTTTCGGCACCGCATCAAAGCCGGAACGAAAGGCTTCAATGCACAGCGCGCCGCCAAACAGGCTGAGCGAGACGGTTGCCGAGGCGAAGGCGCTGACCAGCGGCACCTGCAGCCCGGTAACCGGATCGGTGGCGGTAAAGCCAATCTGCGTCAGGGTGAAGTAGAAAAACAGCATCTGCAGCAGCGGCGGCGTGTTGCGAAACAGCTCTACAAACAGCTCGATTAGCGCATCAAGCCAGGCGATTTTGAAGGTCAGCCCAAGCGCACCGGCCAGGCCGATGACGATGGCAATCACCGAAGAGAGTGCCGCCAGCTCCAGCGTCTGCACCACGCCCTGAAGCAGCCATTGCTGATAGGTCGGATCCAGCAGCCAGGAATAATCGAGTCCGAACATCGTTACGCTCCCGCCGCTTACTTGGCTGCGCGGGCGGCTTCGGCACGCTTAGTGATGTAGTCAGAGGGCGGCATATGGTAGGTGCTCTGCCATTCAACCAGCTTGTTTTCGCCTTCCGTTTTCACGATTGCCGCGTTAACCGCGTTTTTGAACGCCTCGTCACCCTTGCGGAGTCCGCCCGCCATCGGCAGGAACTCGTAAGGCTTGATGGCAATTTTGTAGTCGCTCCAGCCCGGCTCGCCCAGCTTGTTCTGCAAGGTCATGTCGTCGAAGACCATCGCCACGCAGCGGTTATCCTGCAACGCACGATAGGCTTCCGGCAGGGCGGTGAAGTTCACCAGCTGGATGCCGTATTTCTGCGTCAGCGTTTTGTTGTAGTAAGAGCCCTGAATGCCGCAGATTTTCTGGCCTTTCAGCTGTTCCCACTGGTTGAATTTGGCTTCTTTGCGCGCCATCACCGACGGGCCCGCTGCCGAAACATACTCCACGGTGAAATCAATTTCTTTGGCGCGCTCTGGCGTTACGCCCAGCGTGGCCATAATCAGGTCGATCTGGCCGGACTGCAGAAACTGAATGCGGTTGGAGGCGTTGACCGGCACCAGTTTGATTTTGTCGGGTGATCCGAGCAGGTTAGCGGCGATGGATCGCGCCAGATCCACTTCAAAGCCGACCGTTTTGCCTTCGGCATTCATAAAGCCGTACGGCGGATAATCGTTTTTGATACCCACGGTCAGTACGCCACGACTTTTGATATCGGACAGGGTGTCAGCATGGGTAATAACAGGAGCCATAATCAGCAGGGAAAGAGCCATCAATGCGCGATTTCTTTTCATGTTTACATCCTTCCGATGTCGTGGTGATTGCAGGTGATTTCCGGCCTTTTCGGCTCAGGTTTTGGTCTGTCGGCAGCGCGATGCTCTGATTCTTTTTTAGCCCTGGTGTGCTTAAAAATGCATCTCACTTGCCAACCGAGTGTGAAATCTGCTAGAAATTTAGTCAACAAAAAACCACATATTGAAATCTTATAATTAAAAGTTCCACATAGTGGAATTCTGGAGGGGCGATGAGCGACGCTCAGGGGAAAAACGGGGTCCAGCTTCTGGACCGTGCGGTGATGCTGCTGGACCTGGTGTCAGACGTCGGCAGCGAAGGTCTGACGCTGAAAACGCTGTGCGAGCTGTCCGGGCTCAACAAGGTGACCTGTCACCGCATTTTGAATTCGCTGGTGGATCATCAGCTGTTGCATAAAGCCCAGGGGGATAAGTGCTACCGGCTGGGCACCAAGCTCCTGATTTACGGGGCGAAGGCGGCCAAAGGGCCAGGCCTGCGTCGCCACTTCCAGCCGGCGCTGGAACGTCTGCGGCAGTTGACCGGCGAGACGGTGATGCTGATGGCGCGCGACCGTGATGATTCGGTGTGTATCGACCGTTATGACAGTGATTTTCAGATGCAGACGCTGACCGGCTCGATAGGCGGCGCGGTGCCGCTCGGTCTGGGTCCCGGCAGTCTGGCGATCCTGTCGTTTCTCGACGCGGAGACGCAGCAGGCGATCCTCGAACGTAATGCGCTGCGGCTGAATAACTGGCCGATCCTGACCAAAACCCGACTGCAGTCGTTGATCGATCAAACCGCCTCGCGCGGTTACGCGCTGGATCCTGGCGAATTATTGCCGGGGATCGGCGGAGTGTCGGTGCCGATCCGCGTGGCGGGTGCGGGCGTGGTGGGATCGCTGGGCTTAACCGTATTGTCACCCCGTTTGACGCCGGACGCCGTGCAGCGCTATGTGGCGTTATTGCAGGAAGAAGTGGCTGGCGTAGAACCGATGTTAAGTCCGCTGGATACGCGTCTGCGGGCATCAATGAGCTAACTGGAGAATAACCTGATGAATGCTTCTACCCGGCGCGTGGCGCTGATCAGCGGTGCCAGCCGTGGAATTGGTGCGGCCATTGCCGCAAATTTATTGGCGAACGGTTGGGCGGTGAGCCTGGGATGCCGGACGCCGGAAGAGGTGGCCAACGCCGATCCTGAGCATCAGCTGGTCTGTCGATTTGATGCGCTGGATGGCGCCACCGAAGACGACTGGATTGCGGCCACCATCGCAAAATTTGGCCGCATCGACGCGGTGATCCATAACGCCGGGATGATGCTGCCGGTTTCGGTGCTGACCGCCACCGATGACGAGTTTGACCGCACTTTTGACGTCAACGTGAAGTCGCCGATGCGTCTGAGCCGCAAGGCCTGGCCGCATCTGGTAGCCAGCGGCAGCGGGCGGATTGTGACGCTGGTTTCGTTATCCGGTAAGCGCGTGCGCGCAGAGCGTTCAAGCCTGTACGCGATGAGCAAGTTTGCTGCACTGGCGCTGGCTCACGGTCTGCGGCGGATTGGTGATGAAGACGGCATTCGATCCACCGCCATCTGTCCGGGGTATGTTGCGACCGATATGGGCACCGCGCTGACGGAAGTGCCGGCGGAGAAGATGACGCAGCCCGAGGATTTGGCGCATCTGGTGCGCACGGTGCTGGAGCTGCCGACCACCACCAGCATTGCGGAGATCCCGGTGAACTGGACCGTGGAAGATCAATACTAAGTGAGGGTAAGTCATGGGTCCAGTCGTTGATTTAGTGCCATCGTCGGCAATCTTCCCGACACAGGCGGAAGTGGTGGTGATCGGTGGAGGGATTATTGGGGTGGCGACGGCGTTGTCGCTGGCTCAGCGAGGGATCCAGGTTGTTCTGTTGGAGAAGGGCACCGTTGCCGCCGAGCAATCCAGCCGCAACTGGGGCTGGTGCCGCCGGGCCGGGCGCGATCTGCGCGAGCTGCCGTTGATCGAACAAAGTTTGAGAATGTGGGAGGGGATGAATCAGTTGGTGGGTCGGGAAACCGGTTTTCGCCGCGAGGGCATTCTCTACACCTCACGCACTGAAGCGCAGCGCGATCGGCATCAGCGTTGGTGTGACGAAGCGCGTCAGTATGATATTCACAGTGAAATGCTGTCGGCAGCGCAGACCGCCGCCAGGCTTCCGGGCCTGAATCAGGCGATAGCCGGTGGCATGTGGACGCCGTTGGATGGTCGGGCCGAGCCACAAAAAGCCGCGCCCGCGATGGCGATGTACGCGATGGCGTTGGGAGTGAATATTCAGCAGCATTGCGCCGTGCGAACCATTGAGCGTGCTGCCGGACGGGTGAGTCACGTGGTGACCGAGCACGGAGCGGTGGCCTGTCAGTCGGTGGTGGTGGCTGGCGGCGTCTGGTCCCGGTTGTTGTTGCAGGGAATGGGGATCACCTTGCCGCAATTAAAGGTTTTGTCGACGGTAATGAGAACCCGGCCGGTAAATTGTGAAATCGCGCCCTGCGTCAGTTTTGGTGGTGTCTCGATGCGCAAGCGGTTGGACGGTGGGCTGACCATCGCCAGTTCCGCGCTCAATACCGCCGATATCACGCCTGATTCGTTACGTTTTCTGAAGGCTTTTTTCCCGGCGTTCTGGCAGGAGCGCAAGGCGTTACAGTTGCGGTTGGGGCAGCGTTTTGTGGAAGAAGCGTTGCACTGGCGGCCTGGTCAGGCGGATAAAGTCTCGCTGTATGAGCGGATCCGGGTGTTGGATCCACAGATCGATCCGGCGGTGCTCAAACAGATCCTGATTAATCTGCAGCAGTGGTTGCCAGCGCTGGGCAACGTGCAGGTCGCGCAAAGTTGGGGCGGAATGATCGACACGATGCCGGATGCGATCCCGGTGATTTCAGGCGCGCCAACGGTGCCCGGTCTGTTCATCGCCACCGGTTTTTCCGGGCACGGTTTCGGCATCGCGCCCGCCGCAGGGCAGTTGATGGCTGATTTGGTGATCGGTTCAAAACCGATAGTCGATCCCACGGCATTTCGGATGGCGCGCTTCAGCGACGGCGAGAAGATCGCGGCGCAGCACTGGCTGTAGCTCTGGGGTTTGGTAGGTCGTCTGTTTTTTCTGGTGGCAAAGTAGGAGGAGAGTGGGCTGTGGAGTCCGGTAAGTCGTCTGTATGTTCTGATGGCAAGCTCAGGGAGAGAGAGTTGAACACAAAGACGCCGTGCACCCATCCCTGGGGGCTCAGCGGCGACATCCCTGTCGCCGATGCTTTGCTTATCAACTCTCTCTCCCTTCCCCTAAGCTTCAAAGTCGAATGATTAATTGTGGACACACAGGTCAAAATCCCACTCGCTCTGTCGCCTATGCTTTGCTTATCAACTCTCTCCCCTTTCCCCTAAGCTTCAGTGTCGAATGGTTGATTGTGGACAGAGGTCAAAACCCGGCCCAGCTGGCTGCCCTTGACCTGTGCTTCCACCAAACCTATCAACTACGCGAATGTTATAAGGTGGCGGCATAGAGCGCGGTAGCCGAGTGTCTGCGGCAGGGATGCCGCAGCCAAGCCTCCAGGGACGGATTTACGGCGTCTCGGATACCGCGCTCTATGCTGACGCCAAACCACGGAGGCGGTGTTGACCTGTGTATCCACCAAACCCTTCAACTATGCTGACGCCAAACCACGGAGGCGGTGTTGACCTGTGTATCCACCAAACCCTTCAACTATGCTGACGCCAAACCACAAAGCCGGTGTTGACCTTCACCCCGTTGAATATCTTTGCAACAAAACTGCATAACCAATAGAAAAATAACCTTTTTTATTTTTATCGACAATTTTACCTGCTAAATATCAATAGGTTAGCCAACCTGCCGCCAGCCGCTAAATTCACCCGCCGTCTTGAACCTGAAAAAAAAAAGTGCCATCATTGCGCCCACTCTGACGGATAACGTCACCACGCCACTTTAAGGTCGCCGCCATGCCTGGTTCACTGCTGAAAAACAGCACCTGTACCCGACATCCCCGAATGTCGCTGGCGCGCCGATCCGCTTGTCACATCCTGTCGAAAAAATCTCTCACCGTGCGGTGAGGTTTTCATACGCTTACTGTTGGCCATGAGTAAAAACAGACGCGATCTGATTTTACTGATGTCTATCGGTTGAAGCCGGACCCTGTTGGCTGTTCACCTGTTTGACACCTTTCGCCGGAAGAGGGCTATTGCCGTCTCCCATTGCTGTGCCTCTGGCACCCACTCATCCTTGACGCCTGAGGATTTGTGCTATGACACCACTGAAAATTGCAGCCAGCACCACTGTGGCTATCCACCTCCAGACCGGACGCGAAGTCGTTACGCTGGAGAAAACTGATTTTACGGATGTGGCGGCGGTGGTCGTCTCTGTTGCCGACTCCCGTAGCGGCATGCTGGCGCTGCTGCGCCATACCGGCTTTAATCTGCCGGTGTTTATCTCGCTGGATTACCCTGAGCAGGAACAGGAAATTGACCTGCCGGAAAACGTCGGCCTGCTGACCGGTGCCGGGGACGATGCGATCAAACTCGAAGCCGCCGCGTCCGAATACCAGAGCGAACTGCTGCCGCCGTTCTTTAATACGCTGACCAAATATGTCGCGATGGATAACAGCACCTTTGCCTGTCCCGGCCACCAGGGCGGCGCTTTCTTCAAAAAGCACCCGGCTGGACGTCAGTTCTTCGACTTCTTCGGCGAAAACGTCTTCCGCGCCGATATGTGCAATGCCGACGTAAAGCTGGGCGACCTGCTGATCCACGAAGGATCGGCGAAACATGCACAAAAGTTTGCCGCGAAAGTCTTCAACGCCGATAAAACCTATTTCGTGCTGAACGGCACCTCCAGCGCCAATAAAGTGGTGACCAACGCCTTGCTGACGCGCGGCGACCTGGTGCTCTTCGACCGCAACAACCATAAATCGAACCACCACGGCGCGTTGATCCAGGCCGGTGCGACCCCGATCTACCTCGAAACCGCCCGCAACCCGTTTGGCTTTATCGGCGGTATCGATGCGCGCTGCTTTAACGAGGACTACATCCGCGAGCAGATTAAACAGGTGGCGCCGGAACGCGCGCAGGAAGCCCGTCCTTTCCGCCTGGCGGTGATCCAGCTTGGCACCTACGACGGCACCGTCTATAACGCCCGTAGAGTGATCGACAGCATCGGCCACCTCTGCGACTACATCCTGTTTGACTCGGCATGGGTCGGCTATGAACAGTTTATTCCGGTGATGGAAGCCTGCTCGCCGCTGCTGCTGGAACTCAATGAAAACGATCCGGGCATCTTTGTTACCCAGTCGGTGCATAAACAGCAGGCCGGTTTCTCGCAAACCTCGCAGATCCATAAAAAAGATAACCACCTGCGCGGCCAGAAGCGCTTCTGTAGCCATAAACGCCTCAACAATGCCTTTATGCTGCACGCCTCAACCAGCCCGTTCTATCCGCTGTTTGCCGCGCTGGACGTGAATGCCAAAATGCATCAGGGCGAAGCAGGGCGTCGCCTGTGGCACGAGTGCGTCACCCTCGGCATCGATGCCCGTAAAGCAATCCTTGCCCGCTGCGAAATGATTAAGCCGTTTATTCCCGATGAAGTGGACGGCAAACCCTGGCAGGATGCGAAAACCGAAACCATCGCCTCGGATGCCCGCTACTTTAGCTTTGCGCCGCGCGCTGACTGGCATGGCTTTGAAGGCTACGAGAAAGATCAGTACCTGATCGATCCCTGTAAGCTACTGCTGACCACGCCGGGCATCGATGCCGCCAACGGTCAGTACGCGTCCTTCGGCATCCCGGCCACTATCCTGGCTAACTACCTGCGCGAAAATGGCGTGGTGCCAGAGAAATGCGATCTTAACTCGATCCTGTTCCTGCTGACGCCCGCAGAGAGCGTCGAGAAAATGGCCCATCTGGTGGCCAAGCTGGCGCAGTTCGAACAGCACGTCAAAGAGGATGCGCTGTTATCCGACGTACTGCCAACCATCTACCGTAAGAATGCGAAGCGCTACGCAGGCTACACCCTGCGTCGTCTCTGTCAGGAGATGCATCAGCTGTACGTCAGCTATGGCGTGAAGGATTTGCAGAAGGCGATGTTCCGTCAGGAAAGCCTGCCAAAAGTGATGATGAACCCGCAGGATGCCAATATCGAATTTATTCGTGGCAACGTCGAGCTGGTGCCGATTGCGAAGGCGGAAGGACGCATCGCGGCGGAAGGCGCACTGCCTTATCCTCCGGGCGTGCTCTGTGTTGTGCCTGGCGAAGCCTGGGGCGGGGCGGTTCAACGCTACTTCCTGGCACTGGAAGAAGGGCTTAATCTGCTGCCTGGCTTCTCGCCAGAACTGCAGGGCGTCTATGCCGAAGCCGATGAGAATGGCGTGAAGCGTCTGTTTGGCTACATGCTTAACGCGTAACGGCTGTCAGTAACAGGTGAGTATCAGGGGCCGCGATTGTGGCCCCTGTGCTTTTGCGGCAGCTCACTCCGCCGTCAGCGCTTTTTCATCTTCGCGCGCCTGACGGACGATCGCTTTGGCTATCCACTTGCCAATATCTTCCAGCTGCACGTTATCGCAGCCCCAGATATCCTTCATCACCAGAAAAATCTCCGAGCCGTACACCAGCGACAGCGACTGAACCACGCGCTCCACCATCTTCGGCGACATCTCCTGGTTTAACGGCTCAACCACATGCTGCAGCATCGCCTTGCGGTTACCCCTGATCAGCTTCTCTTTTTCAGGCCGTTCGCTGGAACGTGACTGTGCCCACTGCGTCAGAGAAAGGTGCAGGGCAGCACGCAGCGTGCCTTCATGCTCCAGCATGCGCGGGAAGGCAAATCCCAGCATCTCATCAATGCGGTCGCCGGTGTCTTGTTTAGTCGGACGCCAGTTTTTGATCGGGCTGAGCGTCTCAGTCACGATGGCCGAAACCAGCGCGCTCTGAGTGGGAAAATAACGGTAGGCAGTCGCCCGCGAAAGCTGTGCTTCCTGAGCCACTTCGGTGATCGACGGGAAGGCACCACTGTCGAACATCTTCATTGCTGTTTCAATCAGTAAGCGTCGTGTTCTTGCCCTTGTAGCGGTTAATGTCATAACCCCAGCGGAATCCCTTTGCTCCACAATAACCTCATTTGTTCAATTAATTCGGCTTGAAATTCAAGCGATTGACGAATAATGCCCGGAAGAAATCGCGATGACTTCGGGGCAAATCTAAAAGCCAGACCTCAGCCGTAAGCATAGTCAACATCTCTGTGAGACGCATATTTCATTCAATTGATTTACCAATAATGAAGGTGGTACTGTAATCTCGTGGCCTTGAAAATAATGAGGCGTACAGGTTATGTACGTTTTTATTACTGGTTTTTCAAGTTCTTATTTCGTCTGATAACAGGGTGTTGTTACGACTATGAGTATAAACGCAGGTTATATCTACGCTGTTGCTACAGCAGATACTAAAGGAAGGGAACTGTTTTACGTCAGTGATTGCATCGCCAAAACCGGTGCAGACGTGTTAACAGTTGATCTGTCAACTCAACCAGTTATGCCTTCTGAAGCGGATTTCCCCCCGGAACTGATCGCCGACTTTCATCCCGATGGACGCAACGCGGTGTTCTGCGGCGACCGCGGCAGAGCCATTGATGCCATGGCGCTGGCATTTAAGAATTTCCTCAGCAAAAGAAGCGACCTGCTCGGCGTGATTGGTTTGGGCGGATCCGGCGGAACGGCGCTGATCACCCCGGCGATGCAGGCACTGCCCATCGGCATCCCGAAAGTGATGGTTTCTACCATGGCCTCCGGCGACGTCTCCGGCTATGTCGGCGCCAGCGATATCACCATGCTGAATTCCGTAACCGATGTGGCGGGCCTGAACCGCATCTCCCGCCGGGTGCTGGCCAACGCCGCCCACCAGGTCGCGGGTGCCGTGTTATGGGACGTCGAAGAGGATCCGAATGAAAATCCGGCGCTGGGGCTGACCATGTTCGGCGTGACCACGCCCTGTATTCAGCACGTCAGCGCCGCGCTGGAAAAGGACTATGACTGCGTGGTGTTCCACGCCACCGGCAGTGGCGGCATGGCGATGGAAAAACTCACCGCCAGCTATATGCTGTCCGGCCTGCTCGATCTGACCACCACCGAAGTGTGCGATCTGCTGTTTGGTGGCGTGCTGGCCTGTGATGATACCCGCTTTGATGCGCTGGCCAGCTCAGAGGTGCCCTGCGTGATCTCCTGCGGTGCGCTGGATATGGTCAACTTCGGCCATGCCGACAGCGTGCCGGAAAAATATGCCGGGCGTCTCTTCTATCATCACAATGCGCAGGTTACGCTGATGCGCACCACGGTTGAGGAGAATGTGGCGCTGGCAACCTGGATCGCCGACAAGTTGAACCGGTGTCAGGGGAAAATTGTGTTCCTGATCCCGGAAGGCGGATTCTCGGCACTGGATGCGCCAGGCCAGGCATTCTGGTCTCCGGACGCCGATCGGGCCTTTATCACCACGCTGGAAGACCGTTTAGTGCAGACGGCAAAGCGTAAAATACTTCGCGTACCCTATAACATTAACGACCGGGAATTTGCACAGATTGCTGTGGAGCAGTTCCGCCAACTGGCAAAGGAGTACTGAGAATGGCTTTTACCCGTCAGGAAATACTGACAAAATTTAACCAGATGATTGCCCGCCGCGAGCCGATTATCGGCGGCGGTGCCGGCACCGGCCTCTCTGCGAAATGCGAAGAGGCAGGCGGCATCGATCTTATCGTCATTTACAACTCAGGCCGTTATCGCATGGCAGGACGCGGTTCGCTGGCCGGACTGCTGGCCTACGGTAACGCCAATGAGATTGTGGTGGATATGGCGAAGGAAGTACTGCCGGTGGTGAAAAATACCCCGGTTCTGGCCGGCGTCAACGGCACCGATCCGTTCTGCCAGTTCGATCGTTTTCTGGACGAGCTGAAAGCGTTGGGCTTTTCGGGCGTGCAAAACTTCCCGACCGTCGGGCTGATCGATGGTAACTTCCGCGCCAATCTGGAAGAGACCGGCATGGGCTACGGCCTGGAAGTCGATATGATCCGTCTGGCGCACCAGAAAGAGATGCTGACCACGCCGTATGTGTTCAGCGAAGCCGATGCCATCGCCATGACCGAAGCCGGTGCCGATATTATCGTGCCGCATATGGGGCTGACCACCGGTGGGAATATTGGTGCAGAAACCGCGCTGAAGTTAGCGGATTGCGTGCCACTGATCAATCAGTGGGCCACGGCGGCGAAAAGCGTGCGGGAAAACGTGATTGTGCTGTGCCACGGCGGGCCGATTTCCAGCCCGGAAGATGCCCAGTACATTCTGGATAACTGCCCGCAGTGCGACGGTTTTTACGGGGCCAGCTCAATGGAGCGTCTGCCAACCGAAACCGCACTGACCGACACCACAAAACAATTCAAAAATATCAGTCGTTAATTTTTGCCCACAGTAGGGCGTATCAACCATAAAAAAGGGCAGCTCCTGAGGAGCTGCCCTTTTTTTCATCTCAGCATCAGTACGAGTGGTAGCTCTTCTGCGCGCTGCTCACTTTGTACAGATAACGACGGGATTCCGCTGACGGATGGTTGGTGGTCAGCGTCTGATACACCTCGGCTGGCGACAGATTGTTGATGGTGTTAAACGCCCGCGTTTTATCGCTGGAGAACACTTTCAACACGCTGCCCGCGCCACCGTTATAGGCAGTGATCACCGCATAACGCCGCGAGGTTGGGTTGGTGATCCCGGCCAGATAACTGCCCTGCAGGATCGACAGATAGGCGGTACCGGCATCAATGTTGTTTTCCGGATCCAGCAGATAGCTGCGGCTCGGCTTGCCCCATTTGCCCTTCATGCGGAACACGTCAACCCCGGCGGTATGCTGCACCACCTGCATCAGTCCCAGCGCATCGGCATTACTGACCGCATACGGGTTAAAGCTTGATTCAATCTGCATAATCGCCAGGATCAGCGACTGATCGACGCCATACTTCGCGGAGGCTTCGCGCACCATCGGCAGGTATTTATGGGCACGCTTATCCAGATGGTTTGGCACCATCGGAATGGTGATCGAGTAGATCACATGCAGCCCGGAGGTGCGGCGCTGCAGCTTGTTCTGGATCAGATAGTCCGCGAAGGTGGCCGCACGGCCTTGCCAGCGGATCGCCTGTCCGGTGTTATCCAGCACCTGGCCGTAAAGCAGCGGCTCGGTACCAAGCTTAATATCATTGGCATCCGAGTACAGGTCGACATTCCCCGGATCGTTACCGATCAACAGGGTAGTGATGATCGCCTGACGCAGGCTGGTCATCGGATCGGTCCCGGCAATGGTCTCGATGGTGATCGATCCAGACTCAAAGTTGATGTGGCTGCGGGTGTAATATTGATCGCTGTACTTCACGTAGTCTTTGGGGCCGGCGATCAGCACTTCGTTGATGCCCCAGATATTCTCGATGTTATGGGCAAACTGTCCCATCAGAATATCGAATCCGTTGGTGTCTTTAACCCACTCTTCGTGGAAAGCCGGCTTTTTGTTGCCTGAGCAGGAAATCAGCAGCGGCGCTATTACCAGCAAACTAAGTAGTTTCTTATTCATCTTGTCGTGCTTCGCCCACATTGAGAGGGCCTCATCTGTGAGGCCCAACGATTATTCTTCTGGCGGGGTGTAACCTTCGATATGGACCTCATGCCCTTCAAACAGGAATTTGATCATCTCCTGCTCAAGCTGCTTACGATCGTCGGGGTTCATCATGCTGAGCTTCTTCTCGTTAATCAGCATGGTTTGTTTGCTCATCCACTGTGACCAGGCTTCTTTCGAAATCTCATTATAGATACGTTTGCCCGTCTCACCCGGATACAGCTGGAAATCCTGCCCTTCGGCGTCACGTTGCAGGAACGTGCAAAAAATCATTCGGCTCATTACTCTTCCTCTTCTGTCGCGCGGATGTTCAGCGCTTTCTGTTGTGGCTGACGCAGCTGTTGTAACAGGCGATCCACCGGCGCGGCCAGCCCAACGGACTGTGGCTGCGCTAAGTTATACCAGAGACCAGCGCCTTCATCCATTACCGCGCCTGCCGGAGGCAGTTCCAGCCACATTGGGACAATATCCAGGTGGAAATGGCTAAAGGTGTGACGAAACGCGATGCTCTGTTGCAGCGTTGCGCTATCAATGCGTTTGTCGCTCAGCCACTGTTGCAGCTCGGGCAGGGTGGCAAACTGCGGGAAACAGAACAGCCCGCCCCACAGGCCGACCGGCGGGCGCTGTTCCAGCCAGACTTCCTGATCCTGCTGCATCATCAACAGCCAGCCGGTGCGCACCGGCAGCGTCTGTTTTGGCTTTTTGCCGGGGTAACTGGCCCAGCTGCCGTCGGCATAGGCGATGCAGCCCAGATTCAGTGGGCAGATTTCGCATTTAGGTTTTGAGCGGGTACAGACCATCGCCCCTAAATCCATCATCGCCTGATTAAACTGGCTGACGCCTTCAGCCGGCGTGACCTCTTCACTGATCTCCCACAGGCGCTTCTCGACCTCTTTTTTACCCGGCCAGCCGGAGACGGCATAGCAGCGGGCCAACACGCGCTTAACGTTGCCGTCGAGGATCGGATAATGCTGCCCGAGAGATAAAGAGAGGATCGCGCCCGCCGTCGACCGGCCGACGCCGGGCAAATCCATCACCTCGTCAAAGGTCTGCGGGAAAATGCCGTTGTGCTTCTCCGCCACCGTTTTCGCCGCTTTATGCAGATTGCGCGCGCGGGCGTAGTAACCGAGGCCGGTCCATAAATGCAGAACTTCATCCAGCGGGGCGTTGGCTAAATCGCTGATTTCAGGGAAGCGCGCCATAAAGCGTTCGAAATAAGGGATAACCGTCGCGACCTGCGTTTGCTGCAGCATCACTTCCGAAAGCCAGACTTTATACGGCGTTTTTTCCAGCTGCCAGGGCAGAGTTTTGCGGCCAAAGCGCTGATACCACTCCAGTACCTGCCGTGAGAACTGCGGCGCTTGCATCATGTCAGAGAAATATCCTGGATAAGTGAAAATCAGGCTGGGATTCCAGCACAGACCAACTATGCTGTAAACCGGAAGTTACCGGGGCTTGCTTAACCGCTGTAACTTTGCATAATGCCCCCTTTCCAGAGATTGCAGACCAGCAGGCAGAAATATGAAGAGTGATGTCATTTCCCCGGAGTTTGATGAGAACGGTCGCCCAATGCGCCGTATTCGCAGCTTCGTTCGTCGTCAGGGTCGTCTGACGAAAGGCCAGCAGCACGCGCTGGACAATTACTGGCCGGTAATGGGTGTTGAGTATCAGCCTGAACCTGTTGATCTGGTCAGCTTATTTGGCCGTGAATCACCGGTGGTGCTGGAGATCGGTTTCGGCATGGGGGCTTCTCTGGTCACCATGGCGCAAAATAATCCGGCGCAGGACTTCCTCGGAATTGAAGTGCATTCACCCGGCGTCGGCGCTTGCCTGAGCAGCGCGCAGGAAGCCGGCGTGGAGAATCTGCGCGTGATGTGCCACGATGCGGTCGACGTGTTAGAGAAGATGATCCCGGATAATTCGCTGCGTATGGTGCAGCTGTTCTTCCCGGACCCGTGGCACAAAGCGCGTCATAACAAACGCCGTATCGTGCAGGCCCCGTTTGCCGAGCTGGTGATGCGCAAGCTGAAGCTGGGCGGCGTGTTCCACATGGCTACCGACTGGGAAGCCTATGCCGAGCACATGCTGGAAGTGATGAACAGCATTGCTGGCTATAAAAACCAGTCAGAAACACAAGACTACGTGCCGCGCCCAGAGTCGCGTCCGTTAACGAAATTTGAGCAGCGTGGCCAGCGTCTTGGTCACGGTGTTTGGGATCTGATGTTTGAGAGGATTAAATAATGGCTACCCAACGCAGTCGTCGCTTACGCAAGAAAATGCATATCGATGAGTTTCAGGAATTAGGTTTCTCAATTGGTTTCTCCTTCCCGGAAGGTACCAGCGAAGAGACCATCGACAAAAGTGTTGATGCGCTGATCGAAGAAGTGATCGACCCGAACGGCCTGGCCTTTGATGGCAGCGGCTACCTGCACTGGGAAGGTTTGATTTGCCTGCAGCAGACCGGCAAATGCACCGATGAGCACCGCGAGCTGGTGCGCAAATGGCTGGAAGAACGTAAACTGAACAACATTCAGGTCACCGAACTTTTCGATGTCTGGTGGGACTAAGTCAGTATCCCTCGTCGCATCTGAAAGGATGTCGGGATAAACGGATGTTTGTTGGGGCCACGCATGCGTGGCCTTTTCTTTCTCAGGAGAATGCAAAATGCGTAAAGCGATGATGGTGGCAGCGCTGTTGCTGGCAGCGGGTCAGGCTCAGGCTGACTATCAATGTAGCGTGAAACCCCAGGATGACATCGTGATCTCCCCGCAGACTGTGCAGGTGGTGGGTGCCAGCGGCAATCTGGTGATCACCCCAACCGGCGACGTGCAGCAAAACGGCAAAGCGGCCACGGTTGACACCGCCACGCGCCAGAAAGCGATTGATTACCAGACCGCATTACGTCGTGATTTGCCGTGGATCGATCAGGGTGCACGTCAGCGTCTGGAAAAAGGCCGCGTTGCGCTGGATAAAGTGATTGTTGAAAAGCTCGGGCAGGACAGCAACGTGCGTAACCGTCTGACCTCGCTGGATACGCAGCTGAAACAGCAGATGAACCGAATTATTGAGCATCGCAGCGATGGGCTGACCTTCCATCATCAGGCCATCGATCAGGTGCGCAAAGATGGCGAGGCGCTGGTGCAGAGTGCGATGGGCGGCGTGGTGCAGGACAGCCTGAACGAGATGGGCAGCAAGCAGGCCGGTAACGGCGGGAATCCGCTGCAGGCGCTGATGGGCAATCTCGGCGGTTTACAGCAGTCGTTACAGGACGAGTGGAAAGGGCAGGAGCAGGATTTCCAGAACTTCGGTCATGAAGTCTGTAACCGGGTGACGGTGCTGGAAGATCAGCGCCAGGCGATGATTGCCGGCCTGAAGTAAGCCCAACCGTGCACGATAAAAAAACGCCTGATGAAGTTCATCAGGCGTTTTGTTTTTATGGCGTCTCTTCTTCTGCAAGGAACAGCTCAAGCAGCGAGTTGAGGAACAGCTTCCCTTTTTCCGTCACCTGCCAGCTTTCCGCCGTTTCCGTCAGATAGCCTTCGCTGAGGGCGCGATCGATTTGCGGGCGGATGCTGCTCTCATCGAGGCCGGTATACAGCGGATATTCGGCACGTGGCGCCGCTTCCAGCAACCGGAAGCGGTTCATAAAGAATTCGAACGGCTTGTCGCTGTCGCTGACGTCTTGCTGACGGTCGAGATACTTTCCGGCCATAAACCCGCGTGGATGACGGGTTTTGGTGGTGCGGATAATGCGACCGTCGGTCTGGGTCAGCTTGCCGTGTGCGCCACAGCCAATCCCTAAGTAGTCACCAAAGCGCCAGTAGTTGAGGTTGTGCTCACAGCGATAACCCGGTTTGGCATAGGCCGAGGTTTCGTACTGCACGTAACCTGCCGCCGTCAGCAGCCGATCGCCCTGTTCGAAGATATCCCACAGCGCGTCATCATCCGGCAGTTTTGGCGGACGTGAGGCAAACAGCGTGTTGGGTTCGATAGTCAGCTGATACCACGACAGATGCGGGGGGTTCAGCGCAATCGCCTGGCGTAAATCGTCCAGCGCCTCTTCAAGGGACTGATCCGGCAAACCGTGCATCAAATCGAGGTTAAAGCTGCGCAGATTCAAATCTGTTGCCAGTTGAGCCGCACGCTTTGCCTCTTCCGGGCCGTGAATGCGTCCCAAACGCTCCAGTTTCTGCGCGCTGAAACTCTGCACCCCAATTGAGATGCGGTTGATTCCGGCGCGCTGGTAGCCGCTGAAGCGGTCTGCTTCCACGGCACCGGGATTGGCTTCCATGGTGATTTCCGCCGTGGCAGAAAGGGGCAGGCGGGCGCGAACGCCATCCAGCAACATCTGCATGGCTTCACTGCTTAACAAACTGGGCGTACCGCCGCCGATGAAAATGGTGCTGACTTCGCGCCCGGAGGTCAGGTGAAGGTCGGCATCCAGATCCGCCAGCAGGTGCTGCACATACTCCTGGTGCGGCACGTCCCCTTTCAGCGCGTGCGAGTTGAAGTCGCAGTAGGGGCACTTCTGCACGCACCAGGGAATATGGATATACAGACTGAGTGGTGGCAGCTTACGCATTGCGCATCGCTTCCAGCAGCAGCGTCATGGCTTTGCCGCGGTGGGAAACCGCGTGCTTCTCGGCTTTGGTCATCTCACCGGCGGTTTTACCCAGCTCTGGAACAAAGAAGATCGGGTCATAGCCGAAGCCGCCTTCGCCCACGGCACTGCGGGTGATTTCACCCTGCCAGCTGCCATGGAACACCAGTGGCGTCGGGTCTTCTGCGTGACGCAGATAAACCAGCACGCAATGGAACTGCGCCTGACGCTTATCGTCAGGCACGTTTTCCAGCGCCGCCAACAGCTTCAGCAGGTTCTGCCGATCGCTGGCGTCTTCCCCGGCATAGCGCGCCGAGTAAATGCCCGGTGCGCCGCCCAGCGCATCGACCGCCAGCCCGGAGTCATCGGCAATTGCCGGCAGGCCGGTTATCGCCGCCGCATGACGCGCTTTCAGGATGGCGTTTTCAATAAACGTCAGGCCAGTCTCTTCAGCTGACTCCACGCCCAGTTCGGTTTGCGCCACAATGTCGAGGCCAAAGGCGGCCAGTAAATCAGCCATTTCACGAACTTTGCCGGGATTGCCGGTGGCGAGCACTACTTTTTGCATATCAGGTCCAGAATTTTCAGGTTACAGCAGATACCAGAGGCCAGGGAACAGGTCCATGCCCAGGTAGTTCAGCATATAGAGGATCAAAATCACTACCATGGCCGAGAAGTCGATACCGCCCATCGCGGGCAGTATCCGGCGGATAGGGGACATCAGCGGCTCGGTCAGTTGGATCAGCACCTGATCCACCGGGCCACGGCCCTGGCTGATCCAGCTCATCAGTGAACGGATGATGATCACCCAGAACACCAGGTTGCCCGCTGACTTCAGCAGCGATAACAGACCCACCAGCAGATTCATCGGGTCAACCGAGAAGGCACCCACCTGAATCAGCAACAAAATCGGGTATTTCAGCGTCGTCAGCACAAACGCCAGCAACAGTGACGCGGTATCTACCGGGCCAATGGAGGGCAGGATCCGTCGCAACGGTTTCACCACCGGTTGGGTAATTTTAACGACAAACTGCGCCAGTGGGTTATAGAAATCGGCTCGTGACCACTGCATCCAGATACGTAATAACAGCACCATTACGTACAGATCGATCAGGGTTTTGACCAGGAAAGTCAACGTCAGCATGGGGTTCCTCAGTTATTGTTGTGAGCGGCGCTGTAATCACGCGCGCCAAAAATAGCGGTGCCAATGCGCACCATGGTACTGCCTGCCGCGATTGCAGCATCCATGTCGTCGCTCATTCCCAGAGAAAGCGTATCGACAGCGGGATAGTCTTTTTTCAGTGCGTTAAACGCCTCTGCCATCTGCTGGCACACCGCTAACTGCCGCGCATACTCCGCTTCGGGTGCCGGGATGGCCATCAGGCCACGCAGCGTTAAGCGCGGCAGCAGGGCGATCTCTTTTGCCAGTTCGCTCAGTGCCTCCAGCATGATGCCAGATTTACTGTTTTCGTCACTGATGTTTATCTGAATCAGCACATTCAGCGACGGCAAATCAGCCGGACGCTGTTCGTTAAGCCGGGTGGCAATTTTCAGCCGGTCCACGGTGTGGCACCAGCCAAAGTTCTCCGCCACCAGTCGGCTCTTGTTGGATTGCAGCGGACCGATAAAGTGCCACTCCAGGGCGGAATTCCCCAGCGCCAGGATCTTATCCACGCCTTCCTGCACGTAGTTTTCACCAAAACACCGCTGGCCCGCAGCAATAGCTTCTCCGACCGCGCTCTGGGGTTTTGTTTTGCTGACTGCAAGCAAAGTAATCTCTGCCGGATCGCGCCCGCACTTTGCGGCTGCCGCGGAGATTCGCTCGCGGACTTGCTGTAGGTTGTGCTGAATCGAGGTCATAGTCAGGGAGTATTATATGGATATTGAGGACATGGTGGCCCTTAGTGTAAAGCATAACGCCTCGGATCTGCACCTTTGCAGTGGTCATTCTCCATTCTGGCGCCGTTGCGGCCAACTGGAGCCGATCGGCGCTTCACCGGTGGTCACCAGCGCGATGCTGGAAAGCCATGCGCGGCACTGGCTGACCGACGCCCAGCAGGCGGCATTCGCACAGGCCGGGCAGCTGGACTTTGCCCTGACCATGACGGACGGAACGCGGCTGCGTGCCAACCTGTTCCGCCAGCGGCAGGGGCTGTCGCTGGCGTTGCGAGCGATCGCCAGCGAAAGCCCGGATATGGCCGCGCTAAAGCTGCCGGAAATTACCCGCTCGCTGCTTCAGCTGCAGGCCGGGCTGGTGCTGGTCACCGGGGCAACCGGCAGCGGAAAGTCCACCACGCTGGCGTCAATGATTACCGCCATCAACCAACAGCAGGCGCGGCATATTCTGACGCTGGAAGATCCCATCGAGTTTCTGCATCACAGCCAACGCTCGCTGATCCAGCAGCGCGAAATAGGCACGCATTGCGCGTCGTTCAGCGAAGGGTTGCGCAGCGCGCTGCGTGAAGATCCCGATGTCATCCTGCTGGGCGAACTGCGCGACGGCGATACCATTCAGCAGGCATTAACCGCCGCGGAAACCGGGCATCTGGTGTTGGCAACGCTGCATACGCGAGGCGCAACGCAGGCCGTGGACCGGCTGGTGGACGTGTTTCCGGGAGCGGAGAAAAACCTGATCCGCAGCCAGCTGGCCGGGAGCATGAAGGCGGTGATCGCGCAACGGCTGGAGCCGGAAGGCGAGGGCCGCATCGCACTGTTCGAAGTGTTGGTCAATACGCCAGCGGTCGCGAACCTGATCCGTGAGGGCAAAACCCATCAGCTTGGCGGATTACTGGAAACGGGATCGCAGGTCGGCATGCAAACCTTTGCTCAGTGCCTCAAGCAACGGCAACAAGCGGGATTGCTGCTCCAGCTGGCATGGGATTAAGGGGGGATTGTGCGATCTCAGGACCAGCTGTTTTCAAACCAGCTTTCGAGGATGATCACGGCGGAAAGGGAGTCGACGCTGCCTTTACTCAGGGCACGAAAACCCCCGCGCTCGAACAGCTCGGCGCGGGCTTCTACCGTGCTCAGGCGCTCGTCATGAAGGTCAACCTGCACGCCAAAACGGCCATGAATGCGGTTAGCAAACTTACGTGCCCGGGCCGTCAGCGGTTGCTCGGTGCCGTCCATGTTCAGCGGCAGTCCAACCACCACGCGATCGGGTTCCCACTCTTTCAGCAACGCTTCAATCTTGTTCCAGTCCGGCGTGCCGTCCTGGGCCTTCAATGCCGCCAGCGGCCTGGCGGTGCCGGTTAACTGTTGGCCGATCGCGACGCCGATGCTTTTGGTACCAAAATCAAACGCAAGCAAGGTCATATGGCTCATCAGGCGTGACCTGCATCGCTGGCGATATTGTGAATATCCACGCCGATGCTTTTTGCCGCTTCACGCCAGCGTTCCGCGATCGGGGTTTTGAACAGGATATTGCTGTTGGCCGGGGTGGTGAGCCAGGCATTTTCCAGCAGCTCACTTTCCAGTTGGTCTTTTTCCCAGGCGCAATAACCCAACGCGACCAGCACGTCTTTTGGCTGCTCCGGGGTTCCCAACGTTTCCAGCACGTCACGGGAGGTGGTGATCACCGTGTTGTCAGAAACACGAATGCTGGAGGCAAAGGTACGCTGGGCTGAATGCAGGATAAAACCCCGATCTTCCGCCAGCGGGCCGCCAGAAAAGACCGGCTTGTCGAGTTTGACCTCGGCTTCGCGTGGGGTAGGGCTGATTTTTAGCTTCTTGAGAATGCCGTCAACGGTCAGATTGTCCATTGGCTTATTCACAATCACGCCCATTGCCCCATCATCATTGTGCTCGCAGATGTAAACCACCGAGCGCTTAAACAACGGGTCTTGCAGCGTGGGCATCGCAATCAAAAAATGATGCTGTAAATTCATATCAGGATTCTGTAGTAGGGTTAACCGCCCAGGGCTGGCGCCCCGGGCGTAATTAACGGGTTAATAAAGGGGCCCGTTGACCCCATTCGATCTGTCAGGCCAGACGCTTTTCAATCGCGTCCATCAGCATACCAGTAATTGAAACCGGGAATGCTGCCTCGATCTCACGGATGCAGGTTGGGCTGGTCACGTTAATTTCGGTCAGCTTGTCGCCAATAATGTCCAGACCGACAAAAATCAGTCCTTTGGCTTTCAGCGTTGGGCCAACGCGACGGGCAATTTCCCAGTCGCTTTCGGTCAGCGGGCGGGCTTCGCCACGGCCACCGGCCGCCAGATTGCCACGGGTTTCGCCGGACTTTGGAATACGCGCCAGGCAGTAAGGCACCGGCTCGCCATCCACAACCAGCACGCGCTTATCGCCTTCGGTGATCGCCGGGATGTAGTTTTGCGCCATGCAGTAGAAGTTGCCGTGCTCGGTCAGGGTTTCAATGATCACTGACAGATTCGGGTCTTCTTTCTTGATGCGGAAAATTGACGCGCCGCCCATGCCGTCCAGCGGCTTAAGAATGATGTCGCCATGCTCCTGCCAGAATTCGCGGATCTTCTGCGCACTGCGCGTCACCAGCGTGTCCGGCGTCAGCTCGGCAAACCAGGCGGTGAACAGCTTTTCGTTACAGTCGCGCAGGCTCTGCGGCTTGTTGACGATCAGCGTGCCTTTTTCCTCTGCACGTTCAAGAATGTAGGTGGCGTAGATGAATTCGGTATCGAACGGTGGATCCTTGCGCATTAATACCACGTTCAGATCGGCCAGCGCGATGTCCTGCTCGCTGCCGAAGTCGAACCACTTGTCGTAGTTCTGCTCCACGCTCAGGGTGCGGGTGCGCGCACGCGCTTCGCCGCCACGCAGGTAGAGATCGTTCATTTCCATGTAATGAATTTCGTACCCACGGCGCTGTGCTTCCAGCAACATGGCGAAGCTGCTGTCTTTTTTAATATTGATGGAGGTAATCGGGTCCATCACAATGCCAAGCTTAATCATTATTGCTTCTCCAGTGAGCTCTTTTTTTTTGCGGATGGGTTAGCCCAAATCGCCAAACCGGACCTGCAGGGCGGTAATCGCCGTCAGGGCCGTCGTTTCTGTTCTGAGCACTCTTGGGCCTAACAGAATATCTGTAAAGCCATATTGTGCTGTCATGCTGATTTCATCAGCGGTTAAGCCGCCTTCCGGGCCAATCAGCAGGCGTACCCGTTCAACGGGCAGCGGCAGAGTATTGATGCTCTGGCTGGCGCGGGGATGCAGGTTCAGCTTTAGGCCATCGTCCTGCTCAGCACTCCAGCGCTCCAGCATCATCGCTTCACGCACCTCAGGCACGCTGTTTCTGCCGCACTGTTCACAGGCAGCAATCACAATTTTTTGCCATTGCTGGTGTTTTTTCGCCAGCCGCTCAGCATCAAGCTTTACGCCACAGCGCTCAGAAAACAAGGGGGTGATCACATTTACCCCAAGTTCTACCGCCTTCTGAATGGTGAACTCCATCTTCTCACCACGCGACATCACCTGGCCTAAATGCAGGTGAAGCGGGGATTCACGGCTATCTTCGCGGCTTTCGCCGAGGGAAACGCGGACGCTTTTTTTGTCGGCCTGCACGATCTCAGCGGCAAAAGTCAGATTACTGCCATCGAACAATTCCAGGGCCTGTCCGGCACCCATTCGCAACACGCGGCCAACATGGTTAGCGGCCTCGTCGCAGAGAGCAATCTCGCTGCCCGCGGTAAGCAATTCGGGATGAAAAATGCGGGGTATACGCATGGAAATCCTGATAAATGTTAGCGGCCGGAAAACAGATCCGGCCTGAAGATGGGCTCTAGTTTAGGTCAGTGATTTTACCGCTGGCAAGCTTGCTGTACATAGGGATTGTGGTTGCCCTGTACGCGCGCGATGCGATTGTCCCGTTCGCACTCCCATGAAGTGACCGGATACTGCTTGTTCCAGACGGTCATCAGCTGGGTTTGCTGCCTGGACATGTCGATCTGATAGCGATCGCGCATATAGAACCAGGTGCGGGCAATGGCGCCGCGCGCACGCGCAGGGGGCTCGGCCTGTTTGTTTTTGAAATCGATCTTCATTTCACACTGACCATACTGGCGCTCGCCGCCATTCCACTGGCTGTACATAAAGTTTCCACGGTCGCCATTCACTTCGCCGATCGAAGGCTGAAGGTTGTGCAGATCGGTCTCGATCTGGCGGTAACCGGCATCTTTCGCGCACTGTTTGCGGCCGCCATTTTGCCAGCACTGACGCTGGTGGCCGAACGTCCAGGCCGGCACCACGTGTTCCCACTCGATGCGTTTCGCCCGGTTGGCATTTTTACGCACCTGATAGCCACAGGAGGCGAGGTCAGGCACGCCTTTTTTCCCTTTCCAGTGGATTTTACAGCCGCAATAGAACGATCCTGGCGCATCGGCGTTGATTTGAGCCGCATATTCTTTGGCCTGACCAAAGCTGTTCTGGTGATAGTTATCCAGGCTGAGGCCGTGAGCGAAAAAAGTCGGTAAAAACAGGGAGAGTGACAAGCAGTAAAAAATTTTGCGAAGCATGTTGCGGGCCTGGCCTGATAAACGAGGCGGCGAGAGTAACAGATGCGATTCGCTTCGGGAAATCAGTGCCAGAAAATCAGCGAGTTATTGCTGAATAATTGGCCATCAGGACGATTTTTCGGATTGTTGGAACTCGCCGGGAGAGAGGCGATCGCCGCAGCGGACGCATCGATACTCGCTTTCGCCCCTGACGACACGGTTATGGCGGCGTACCGTCAGCTGATGCTGCTGACAGCCACAACGGTAGGGGAAAGAGCGACTGCGCACCGATTCAATCTCAAACTTATGGGTGCGCTGCGCCGGCACATCCAGAATGCTTTCCATCATCCACTTCCACTCTTTGCCGTGCGGCGCGACCCGGCCAAAGTGTTTCCACACCAGCAGATGCGCCAGTTCATGCGGCACCACTTCATCAATAAACGCCTGCTGATTTTCCAGTAACAGCACCGGATTCAGGCGGATCTCCCAGTGTTGCAGCCACGCGGTGCCCGCTGCCGTGCCGCGTTGTTGGTAGACCAACTTGGGTTCAGGGTAGCTGCGTTCCAGGCGATGGTTTGCCAGCTGCAATTTTTCACGCAGTGAGCGCATTACGGCTTGTTGCAGGGCAATGGGAAGTCTGAGGGATTTCATACGGCAGAGAATACGATGTGGCAGGGGGGAATTCAATAAAGCTGGCCGGGTTTCCCCGGCCAGAGAGTCTTAGTCACGATGACCGATATCGCGCAGCTTCTTGCCGCCCAACAGGTTACGTTCAATGTGTTCCAGCGAAATACCTTTGGTTTCCGGGATCAGCACAATGGTCAGGATGATAAACAGCACGTTCAGACCGGCGTAAACCCAGAAGGTGTTCGCGTTGCCCAGGGTGTTGAGCATGGTCAGGAAGGTGGCGCCGACAATCATGTTGGCAATCCAGTTGGTTGCCGTAGACACGGTGATACCGAAATCGCGGCCTTTCAGCGGCTGAATTTCAGAACACAGAACCCAGATCAACGGACCGGCACTCATCGCAAAACCGATGATAAACATCAGCAGCATGGCGATAGCGAAGTACTGACCGGTTGAAGAGTGGATGCCCACGTGCAGCATGGTGCCGAGGATACCCATACCGACCGCCATCACCAGGAAGCCCAGTTTCAGCGTTGGCTTACGGCCCCAGCGGTCAACCAGACCGATAGCAATAAAGGTCGCCAGTACGTTAACCAGACCCACAATCACCGTGCCCCACATCTGCTCGGTGGTGTTGGTGAAGCCCGCAATTTCAAAAATCTTCGGCGCGTAATACATGATGACGTTCATCCCGGTGAACTGCTGCATGATCTGCAGAAGTACGCCCAGGTAAACCGCGCGACGGAAGTTGCTGTTGCCTTTAAACAGGCTCCAGCCGGACTGTTTGATCTTCAGGCTTTCACGAATTTCGTCCAGCTCGCGTTTCGCTTGCTCGCTGGTGTCACGCAGACGGTCCAGTACGCGCTGAGCGGTACGGAAATCACCTTTGGCGGCCAGCCAGCGTGGGCTGTTAGGCAGGAAGCAAACGCCAACCAGCAGCAGCGCGGCCGGGATGGTGATCACGCCCAGCATCCAACGCCATTCGCCGGTGTAGCTGAACGCGGTATCAGACAGATACGCACCCAGAATACCGATGGTGATCATCAGCTGGTACAGGGAAATCATACTGCCGCGAATCTTCTCTGGTGCGATCTCAGAGAGGTACAGCGGCGCGGTATAGGAGGCAACGCCGACGGCCAGACCCAGCAGAACGCGGGCGAAGATCAGCATTTCCGGGTTGGATGACATCGCTGACCACAGCGAGCCAATCACAAATAGAATGGCACCGATCATCAGGCTTTTTTTACGGCCCAGGCGGGAAGACATCCAGCCGCTACCAACGGCACCGACAGCGGCACCAAACATCATTGAGCTGACGATCCACTCCTGCTGATGTGCGGTAACGTTAAAATCTTTCGCGATGAATGGCAGGGCACCGGCGATAACGCCGATATCCAGACCAAACAGCAGGCCGGCCAGTGCTGCGAGGAAACAAACAAAGAAGGTCATCGCCTTGTTTGATGTCCTGCTCTTTTTCTTATTATCAGGCATAACGCCTCCATTAAAGTGGTACTGCTTATTGTTGTTATAAATGTTAGAAAACCTTTGCCCACAAGACTGTGCTGCAGATCACATTGGTGTAATCGGTTACACACCAGATCATTCCTAAATGCAGCATTTTCACGCGTGCTTACGCTTTATAACCAGTTAGTCATAGTAGTAAATAGTTTCACTTAGTTCCCGAGTGCCCTTCTATCAGACAGCGCTGAAAATAGCGCATTAGGCTACAGGTTGTTAAGAGAGTTAATTCTTAATTATCAGATATTCGTAAATATTTCTGAGTGTAACCGTTAACAATCAACGCGCCTGAAGCCAAAAAAAGTGTAGACAGCGATAGCCATTCCGCCAGCGTCAGACAGCAAAAAGGGCACCCACCGGGTGCCCTGTGTCCTGCAAGCTGGTGCTTACTTCAGGCCAGCAGCTTCACGCAGCTGTGCAGCCTTGTCGGTTTTTTCCCAAGGGAAATGTTCACGACCGAAGTGACCGTATGCCGCGGTCTCGCGGTACATCGGGTGCAGCAGGTCCAGCATCTGAATCAGACCGTATGGACGCAGGTCGAAGAACTCGCGCACCAGCAGCGTCAGCTGCTCGGTAGAGACTTTCTCAGTACCGAAGGTTTCAACCATGATGGAAGTCGGTTCAGCCACGCCAATCGCGTAGGAAACCTGAATCTCACAACGGTCAGCCAGGCCAGCCGCAACGATGTTTTTCGCCACATAGCGCGCTGCATATGCCGCTGAACGGTCAACCTTAGACGGATCCTTACCGGAGAACGCACCGCCGCCGTGACGCGCCATGCCGCCGTAGGTATCAACGATGATTTTACGACCCGTCAGACCACAGTCGCCCATTGGGCCACCGATGACGAAACGGCCCGTCGGGTTAATGTGGTATTTGGTGCTGGCATTGATCCACTCTGCGGGCAGAACCGGCTTGATGATCTCTTCCATCACCGCTTCCTGCAGATCTTTCAGCGAGATATCTTCCGCGTGCTGAGTAGACAGAACCACGGCATCAATACCGACGATTTTGCCATCGTCATACTGGAAAGTGATCTGGCTTTTTGCATCCGGGCGCAGCCATGGCAGGGTGCCATTTTTACGCACTTCAGCCTGACGCTGAACCAGACGGTGAGCATAGGTCACCGGCGCAGGCATCAGCACATCAGTTTCGTTAGTGGCATAACCAAACATCAGACCCTGGTCGCCCGCACCCTGTTCCAGAGGATCGGTACGGTCTACGCCCTGGTTGATATCAGGTGACTGTTTGCCGATGGCGTTCAGTACGGCACAAGAGTTGGCATCAAAGCCCATATCGGAATGGACATAACCGATTTCGCGTACGGTGTTACGGGTGATCTCTTCAATATCGACCCAGGCCGACGTGGTGATTTCACCACCGACCAGCACCATGCCGGTTTTCACATACGTTTCGCACGCGACACGCGCTTTCGGATCCTGCTCGAGGATGGCATCGAGCACAGCATCAGAAATCTGGTCGGCGATTTTATCAGGATGTCCTTCTGAGACGGACTCGGAAGTGAAAAGGTGTTTAGCCATTAATTCTTTACCTTACTGAATACGGGTTGATAACGACTGCATAGCGCTAAAGACTGTTTGCCAGTTCTCACCGGCTTCGGTTCCCAGCGCCCCCTCAGGCAAAGCCATGAGCAGTACATAACAGGTGACGCTTAGAAGTTAACCATTTAGATGGATTAACATCTGGACGGCTATTTTAGGTCACTCATTAATCGGATTGCCAGCCTTTTTTCTTTAAAGCTTTTTTCAGCTCAGGTAAAAAGTGGAACATTTTCATGACAGGCTTCTCATTCCGCACATTAAGGAATTGCATAATGTTATACTTGAGAGACCGATTGGCGCGGCCTTTCAGCGTTTTATGCTGAATATCCCGCTCGCCGATGGCTTGTTGTTGCGGGTTATCCCTGCGATAGTAGTCAACTGTTCCGCATCACTGAAATTTGAGGCTCGCAATGTCTGACGACATTAAGACAATGAAGGGTTCGTCAGCTGGCGAACAAGGTGGACTCCGCTCTATGCAGGAGGTGGCCATGAGCGATCAAGAAGCCAGCAAGATGCTGCGCACCTACAATATTGCCTGGTGGGGTAATAACTACTACGACGTCAATGAGTTAGGGCACGTCAGCGTCTGTCCGAATCCGGACGTCCCGGAAGCCCGGGTCGACCTGGCGAAGCTGGTGAAAGAGCGCGAGGCCGAAGGCCAGCGTCTGCCAGCCTTGTTCTGCTTCCCGCAGATTCTGCAGCACCGTCTGCGTTCGATTAACGCCGCGTTCAAACGCGCGCGGGAATCTTACGGCTATCGCGGCGATTACTTCCTGGTCTATCCAATTAAGGTCAACCAGCACAAACGCGTTATCGAATCGCTGATCAACTCCGGCGAACCGCTGGGGCTGGAAGCCGGTTCGAAAGCCGAACTGATGGCGGTACTGGCACATGCCGGCCAGACCCGCTCGGTGATTGTCTGTAACGGCTATAAAGACCGTGAATACATTCGTCTGGCGCTGATCGGCGAAAAGATGGGCCACAAGGTCTATCTGGTGCTGGAAAAAATGACCGAAGTGAAGCTGGTGCTGGAAGAGGCGGAGCGTCTGAACGTGGTGCCGCGTCTCGGTATCCGTGCGCGTCTGGCTTCTCAGGGCTCCGGTAAATGGCAGTCCAGCGGCGGCGAAAAATCCAAGTTTGGTCTGTCGGCGACGCAGGTGCTTAAGCTGGTCGATATCATGCGTGAAGCTGGCCGGATGGAAAGCCTGCAGCTGCTGCATTTCCACCTCGGTTCGCAGATGTCCAATATTCGCGACATCGCCACCGGCGTGCGTGAATCGGCCCGTTTCTATGTTGAGCTGGCTAAACTCGGCGTCAACATTCAGTGCTTCGATGTCGGCGGCGGTTTAGGCGTGGACTATGAGGGAACGCGTTCGCAGTCTGACTGCTCCGTTAACTACGGCCTGAACGAATATGCCAACAACGTGATCTGGGCGATCGGCGATGCCTGCGAAGAGCATAATCTGCCGCACCCAACGGTGATCACCGAGTCTGGCCGTGCCGTCACGGCGCACCACACCGTGCTGGTGTCGAACATCATCGGCGTAGAGCGTAACGAATTCAGCGAGCCACAGACGCCGTCTGCGGACTCGCCACGTCCGATTGTCAGCATGTGGGATACCTGGCAGGAGATGCATCAGCCAAACAACCGTCGCTCGCTGCGCGAATGGCTGCATGACAGTCAGATGGATCTGTTTGATATTCATACCGGCTACTCGCAGGGCACTTATGACCTGACGCAGCGCGCCTGGGCTGAGCAGCTTTATCTGAGCATCTGCCACTATATTCAGCAGCATCTTGACCCGACCAACCGCGCGCACCGTCCCATCATCGACGAACTGCAGGAGCGTATGGCGGACAAGATTTACGTCAACTTCTCGCTGTTCCAGTCGATGCCGGATGCCTGGGGTATCGATCAGCTGTTCCCGGTGCTGCCGCTGGAAGGGCTGAACAAGTCGCCTGAACGTCGCGCGGTGCTGCTGGACATCACCTGTGACTCCGATGGCACCATCGATCACTATGTTGATGGCGATGGCATTGCCACCACCATGCCGATGCCGCAGTACGATGTGGATAATCCTCCGATGCTCGGCTTCTTTATGGTCGGCGCTTACCAGGAAATCCTCGGCAACATGCACAACCTGTTCGGCGATACCGAAGCGGTGGATGTGTTTGCCTATGCCGATGGCCGCGTTGACGTGCATCTGTCTGACGAAGGCGACACCGTTGCAGACATGCTGGAATACGTGCAGCTGGATCCGCAGGAGCTGCTGACGCACTTCCGCAACCAGCTTAAAGAGAGCGATTTGGACGAAGAGCTGCGCGCGCAGTTCCTCGAAGAGTTCGAATCTGGCTTGTACGGCTACACTTATCTGGAAGACGAATAATTTTCACCTGCTGGACGAGTTGACCACGCCGATGGTGGGCGTGGCAATTCTCCGCAAAATCCCTTCCTCGTCGGGTTTAACGACGCGGTGGGGATTTTTTTTATCTCTGTTTCAGCCGAAAGCTGGCCTGGTCCGGCTTCACAGTTAAAGAGGATTTGGTATGAATAACACCCTGGGCAACCAGTACGACAACTCGCTGGTGTCAAACGCCTTTGGTTTTATGCGTTTTCCGGTCAACTTCCAGCCTTACGACAGCGACGCTGAGTGGGTGATCACCGGTATTCCTTTCGATGCCGCGACCTCCGGTCGTCCTGGCAGCCGCCTGGGCCCTGGCGCGATCCGTCAGATCTCCACTAACCTGGCGTGGGAAGGCTGCCGCTGGCCGTGGAACTTCGATCTGCGTCAGCGTTTAAAGGTGATCGACTGCGGTGACCTGGTGTACGCCTTTGGCGATTCTCAGGATCTGACCGACAAGCTGCAGGCGCATGCCGAGAAACTGCTGGCCAATGGCAAGCGTATGCTGACCTTCGGTGGCGATCACTACGTGACGCTGCCGCTGCTGCGCGCTCATGCTAAATATTTCGGTAAGATGGCGCTGGTGCATTTTGATGCCCATACCGATACCTATTCCAACGGCCCGACCTTCGATCACGGCACCATGTTCCACCATGCGCCGAAGGAAGGCCTGATCGATCCGGCACACTCGGTGCAGATCGGTATCCGTACCGAATTTGATGCCTCACTGGGCTTCAACGTGCTGGATGCGGCGCAGGTTAACGACCGCAGTGTTGATGACATCCTCGCTCAGGTGAAGCAGATCGTTGGCGATATGCCGGTTTATCTGACCTTCGATATCGACTGCCTCGATCCGGCGCATGCGCCAGGCACCGGCACGCCGGTGATCGGCGGTCTGACCACCGATAAAGCCACCAAGCTGGTGCGCGGTCTGCAGGGGTTGAACATCGTCGGGATGGATCTGGTGGAAGTCGCACCGGGCTATGACCAGTCCGACCTGACCGCTCTGGCTGCCGCCACGCTGGCGCTGGATATGCTGCATGTTCAGGCCGTTAACAAAGGCTAGTTTCATCAGCAGAAATGAGAAGGGCGCCGGATATGGGCGCCCTTTTTTTATGGCAACACGCGGTTATTTACCGGCAGCGATACGCTCTTTGATGTGCTGAGCGCGCGCTTCGGAAGCCGGGTGGGAGTCAAACATCGAGCTTTGATGGCTGCCTTCCAGTTTCGCCAGTTTTTCGAAGCTGGTGACCAGGCCGTTAGGATCGATGTTGCGCTTTTTCATCAGGTCGAAAGAGTAATCATCTGCCTGCGATTCCTGCTTCTGCGAGAACTGCGCGTTAACCAGTTTCTCACCCAGGTCTGCAAGCTGCGACTGGGACAGCGTACCGGCGATGCCGCCCACGGAACCAATGGCGGTACGGGCCGCAGTGGTGCTGTAAGCAACCTGCATCGCGCGACGGCTATGGCCTAATGCCACGTGGCCCATTTCATGGCCCAGCACACCCTCGACTTCATTATCGGTCATCATATCCATCAATCCGCTGTAAACGCGGATACAGCCGTTCGCCATCGCCCAGGCATTGACGTCTTTGGTGATATACACCTTGTAGTTGGCCGGCGTGCCGTTGATGTTGTCACCCAGCGCGGCGGAGATTTTCGCCAGGCGCTGCGCATACGGGCTGGAGTCGGGCGCAATTTGCGCTTCGCTATCCATCTGCGCACAGGATTTCACGCTGAGTTCTTTCACCTGTTCATCGCTAATGGTGGCGGCCTGATAAGCCTGCGCACCAGACTGCATCAGCGCGTTGCTGTCTACTCCCTGACAACCAGAAAGTGCGGTAATCAGTCCCAGAGAAACGAAAGAGAGGGGTAATTTCATATTATTTCATCCATCAGTAACAAGGTAATAAAAACAAGAACCTGCCAAACCGGCAGAAAAAAACGCTGCTTATAAAGAGAGCGTTATAACGTGCGCATCTACGAATGCATAGTGGTTATAGCCACAAACCGCAAGTTTACGCCTGCTATTTTGCACGTTTCGCCATGTACAGCAGACCCGTCTTTCATGTACATTGAGGGTCGACTTTTACAACTTTGCCTGATAACTCATTGATTAAAATAGGTTAAGGACGGCGAAGCGTTTAATCCGACCTGGAGTAGAACATGTCTTCTCGTAAAGAGCTTGCTAACGCCATTCGCGCATTAAGTATGGATGCGGTACAAAAAGCCAAATCTGGCCACCCTGGCGCCCCGATGGGCATGGCAGATATCGCCGAAGTGCTGTGGCGTGAATTTCTGAACCATAACCCTACGAATCCACTGTGGGCCGATCGCGACCGCTTCGTGCTGTCGAACGGTCACGGCTCCATGCTGATCTACAGCCTGTTGCACCTCACCGGCTACGATCTGCCGATTGCTGAGCTGGCAAACTTCCGTCAGCTGCACTCTAAAACTCCAGGTCACCCGGAATTCGGTTACACCGCAGGCGTGGAAACCACTACCGGCCCACTGGGTCAGGGCGTGGCTAACGCCGTGGGTATGGCCATTGCCGAGCGCACGATGGCGGCGCAGTTCAACCGTCCGGGTCACGATGTTGTTGACCATAACACCTATGTGTTCATGGGTGACGGCTGCATGATGGAAGGTATCTCCCACGAAGTGTGCTCGCTGGCCGGTACGCTGAAGCTGGGCAAACTGGTTGCCTTCTATGATGACAACGGTATCTCAATCGACGGTCACATTGACGGTTGGTTCACTGACGACACCGCCAAGCGTTTCGAAGCTTACGGCTGGCACGTAGTGCGCGGTGTTGACGGTCACGATGCAGCCGCAATCAAGCAAGCGGTTGAAGAAGCGAAAGCGGTTAGCGACAAGCCTTCCCTGCTGATGTGCAAAACCGTGATTGGCTTTGGTTCACCAAACAAAGCCGGTACCCACGATTCACACGGCGCACCGCTGGGTGATGACGAAGTAGCACTGACCCGTAAGCAGTTGGGCTGGAGCCACGCGCCGTTCGAAATCCCACAGGATATCTACGCGCAGTGGGATGCGAAAGAAGCCGGTCAGGCGAAAGAAGCCCGCTGGAACGAGAAGTTCGCGGCCTACGCTAAAGCGCACCCGGAGTTGGCGGCAGAATTCAAACGCCGTATGGGCAACGAGCTGCCGGCTAACTGGCAGGCTGAGTCGCAGAAGTTCATCGAACAGCTGCAGGCTAACCCAGCAAAAATCGCCAGCCGTAAAGCGTCGCAGAACACGCTGGAAGCCTTCGGTAAACTGCTGCCAGAATACCTGGGCGGCTCGGCTGACCTGGCGCCAAGCAACCTGACCATGTGGTCTGGTTCTAAGCCAATCAACGACGATCTGGCCGGTAATTACATCCATTACGGTGTGCGTGAATTCGGTATGACCGCCATCGCTAACGGCATCACGCTGCACGGCGGCTTCCTGCCATACACCGCGACCTTCCTGATGTTTGTTGAATACGCGCGTAACGCTGCGCGTATGGCTGCACTGATGAAAATCCGTCAGGTGATGGTCTATACCCACGACTCCATCGGTCTGGGCGAAGACGGTCCTACGCATCAGCCGGTTGAGCAGATGGCCAGCCTGCGCGTCACCCCGAACATGAGCCTGTGGCGTCCATGTGATCAGGTTGAGTCTGCGGTTGCCTGGAAATACGCTATCGAGCGCTTCGACGGCCCAACGGCACTGATCTTCTCCCGTCAGAATCTGGCGCAGCAGGATCGTACCGCTGAGCAGCTGGCCAATGTGGCTCGCGGTGGTTACGTGCTGAAAGACTGTGATGGTCAGCCGGAAATCATCCTGATCGCCACCGGTTCAGAAGTTGAACTGGCGGTGGGCGCGTATGACAAGCTGACCTCCGAAGGCCGTAAGGCGCGCGTGGTGTCGATGCCGTCTACCGATGCCTTCGACAAACAGGATGCCGCATACCGTGAAGCGGTTCTGCCGAAAGCGGTCAGCGCCCGTGTGGCGATTGAAGCCGGTATCGCAGATTACTGGTTCAAATACACCGGTCTGAACGGTGCAATCGTCGGTATGACCACCTTTGGTGAGTCAGCGCCTGCAGAGCAGCTGTTTGAAATGTTTGGCTTCACCGTGGATAACGTGGTCGCTAAAGCGAAAGAACTGCTGTAAGCCCAGCGGGGCGGGATTGCTTCCGCCCCGTTTTCACTTTTCCGCCGTCATCCCCGGCCGTGGAATTTTCTAAATCTGTGACTTAGATCTAAAGATTGTCGCAGCAATTGATCCTCGTCATTCCTATTATTCCTCCATTCTATTATTCTCGCTGAACCGTTTCAGTTTGCGTAGTTGCTGAAGATATACGGGCTTAGTACAGTTTTTCTGATGCAAGAATTCCCTGTACAAATTTGAACGTCTGGCTCAGGCTAACGCTCCAGTTTTACACCGAATTCGGATGCAGGAGTGATATGACGGTTCGCATTGCCATAAACGGTTTTGGTCGCATCGGGCGCAACGTGTTGCGTGCTCTTTATGAAACCGGGCGTCGTGCAGAGATCACCGTGGTGGCCATCAATGAGCTGGCTGACGCGGCGGGAATGGCGCATTTACTGAAGTACGATACCAGCCACGGGCGATTTGCCTGGGATGTCCGCCAGGAGCGGGATCTGCTGTGGGTCGGCGAAGATACCATTCGTCTGCTGCATCGTGCGGAAATCAGCGATCTGCCGTGGCAGGAGCTGAATGTCGATGTGGTGCTGGATTGTACCGGCGTGTATGGCAGTCGTGCAGATGGCGAAGCCCATCTGGCCGCCGGCGCGAAAAAAGTGCTGTTCTCCCATCCTGGCGGAAACGACCTGGATGCCACCGTGGTTTTCGGTGTGAATGAGAAAGAGCTGCAACCGGACCACCTGATCGTCTCCAACGCTTCCTGCACCACCAACTGTATTATTCCGGTGATTAAACTGCTGGATGATGCCTTCACCATCGAGTCGGGCACCGTGACCACTATCCACTCAGCCATGCACGATCAGCAGGTGATAGATGCGTACCATCCCGACCTGCGACGCACGCGCGCAGCCAGCCAGTCGATTATTCCGGTCGATACGCGTCTTGCCGCCGGCATTACCCGTATTTTTCCTAAATTTAACGACCGTTTTGAGGCGATAGCGGTACGTGTCCCTACAATAAACGTGACGGCGATTGATTTGAGCGTCAGCGTGAGGGAGGCGGTGCAGGCGTGCGAGGTTAATGCCTTGTTGCGAAACGCGTCAGAAGGGGCATTTAGTGGTATAGTTGACTATACGGAATTACCGTTAGTCTCCATAGATTTTAACCACGATCCGCACAGTGCCATAGTGGACGGCACGCAGACGCGGGTCAGCGGTCAGCACCTGATCAAGACACTTGTCTGGTGCGACAACGAGTGGGGCTTTGCTAACCGAATGATCGACACAACGTTAGCGATGGCCGCAACCGGTTTCAGGTAGGGCGCGGTTTGCGCCTGTCAAAACTTAGAGAATCAACGAGAGGATTCACCATGTCTGTAATTAAGATGACCGATCTGGATCTTGCTGGCAAACGCGTACTTATTCGTTCTGATTTGAACGTGCCAGTGAAAGAAGGGAAAGTGACGTCGGATGCACGTATCCGTGCCTCATTGCCGACCATCGAAGCGGCGTTGAAGCAGGGCGCGAAAGTGATGGTTACCTCCCATCTTGGTCGCCCGACTGAAGGTGAATACAACGAGGAGTTTTCCCTCCTGCCAGTTGTTAACTATCTGAAAGACAAACTCTCTTCTCCTGTTCGCCTGGCGAAAGACTACCTTGACGGCCTGGACATTGCCGAAGGTGAGCTGGTCGTTCTGGAAAACGTTCGCTTTAACAAAGGCGAAAAGAAAGACGACGAAGCCCTCTCTAAAAAATATGCCGCCCTGTGCGATATCTACGTGATGGATGCCTTCGGTACCGCGCACCGCGCGCAGGCGTCTACCCACGGCGTCGGCAAATTTGCCCCAATCGCGTGTGCTGGCCCACTGCTGGCTAACGAACTGGACGCGCTGGGTAAAGCGTTGAAATCGCCAGAGCGCCCAATGGTGGCGGTGGTTGGCGGTTCTAAAGTCTCTACCAAGTTTGACGTGCTGAACTCGCTGGTAAAAATCGCGGACACCGTGATTGTCGGCGGCGGCATTGCCAACACCTTCGTGGCGATTGATAACAACGTCGGTAAGTCTCTGTATGAGCCTGATTTTGTTGATGCGGCGAAAAAACTGCGTGACGAATTTAAAATCCCGGTTCCTACCGACTCCCGCGTAGGCACGGAATTCTCTGAAACTGCACCGTCTACCGTGAAGAAAGTCAGCGAAGTGAAAGATGATGAAGAGATCATGGACTTCGGCGATGAAACCGCACTGGCAATGGCTAAGATCTTGAAAGAAGCCAAAACTATCCTGTGGAACGGTCCGGTTGGCGTGTTCGAATTCCCGAACTTCCGCAAAGGCACTGAAATCATTGCTAATGCGATTGCAGACAGCGACGCATTCTCTATCGCAGGTGGCGGTGATACGCTGGCGGCCATCGATCTGTTCGGTATCGAAGATAAGATCTCTTATATCTCTACCGGCGGCGGTGCTTTCCTGGAGTTCGTGGAAGGCAAAACACTGCCAGCAGTCGCCATGCTTGAAGCGCGTGCAAAACAGTAATTACTGGGGCGGGAAGTTGCTTCCCGCCAGAATGATTTACCCGTTTGACGGGTTCCGAATCTCTTAATACGACCGACGAAACAGGACAAAAAACATGTCTAAAATTTTTGATTTCGTAAAACCAGGCGTTGTCACCGGCGACGACGTGCAGAAGATCTTCAAAGTAGCGAAAGAAAACAAATTCGCTCTGCCAGCCGTTAACTGCGTCGGCACCGACTCTATCAACGCCGTTCTGGAAACCGCTGCGAAAGTTAAAGCCCCGGTCATCATTCAGTTCTCTAACGGTGGCGCAGGCTTCATCGCCGGTAAAGGTCTGAAATCAGACAAGCCACAGGCTGCAGCAATCCTGGGCGCAATCTCTGGCGCGCACCACGTGCATCAGATGGCAGAACATTACGGCGTGCCGGTTATCCTGCACACTGACCACTGCGCGAAAAAACTGCTGCCATGGATCGACGGTCTGCTGGACGCGGGTGAAGCTCACTTCGAGAAAACCGGTAAGCCACTGTTCTCTTCTCACATGATCGACCTGTCAGAAGAGTCACTGGAAGAAAACATCGAGATCTGCAGCACCTATCTGGCCCGTATGGCTAAGCTCAACATGACGTTGGAAATCGAACTGGGTTGCACCGGTGGCGAAGAAGACGGCGTGGACAACAGCCACATGGACGCTTCTGCACTGTACACTCAGCCAGAAGACGTTGATTACGCTTACGAAAAACTGAATGCCATCAGCCCGCGCTTCACTATCGCTGCGTCATTCGGTAACGTGCACGGCGTGTACAAGCCAGGCAACGTTAAGCTGACTCCGACCATCCTGCGTGATTCTCAGGACTATGTGAGCAAGAAACACAACCTGCCACACAACTCGCTGGATTTCGTGTTCCACGGTGGTTCCGGTTCTTCTGCTGCAGAAATCGAAGAGTCAATCAGCTACGGCGTGATCAAAATGAACATCGATACCGACACCCAATGGGCAACCTGGGACGGTATCCTGCAGTACTACAAAAAGAACGAAGGCTACCTGCAGGCCCAGCTGGGCAACCCGGAAGGCGCAGACAAGCCTAACAAAAAATACTACGATCCACGAGTCTGGCTGCGCGCATCCCAGTCATCAATGATCGTTCGTCTGGAGCAGGCATTTAAAGAGCTGAACGCAGTCGACGTTCTGTAATTTTGCCGCGTTAACGACAGTATGAAAAAGGCCCCTTAACCGGGGCCTTTTTTTTTGCCTGTCCGGTAACAAATTGTTAATTTGACTGCTTATTTGGCAGAGCGCGGCATTATTGGTTACCCTTTGAGTTTGGGATGTCAGTTTGTCTGGCAAAAAACTGCTTACTTCCCGCAGGGGAACAACAACAGGAAAACGAAATGGAAGATCTGAACGTGGTACATGGCATTAACAACGCAGGAGGTTGGCTGGTGCGCAACCAGGAGCTGCTGTTGAGTTATGTCGTGAATATCGTGGCGGCCATTGCGATTATCATCGTCGGGATGATTGTGGCGCGACTCATCTCCAACACCCTGAATAAAGTGCTGCTGGCGCGTCACATCGATGCCACGGTAGCCGACTTCCTTTCAGCGCTGGTGCGCTACGGGGTCATCGCCTTTACGCTGATCGCCGCCCTGGGCAGGGTAGGCGTGCAGACCGCCTCGGTGATCGCGGTGCTCGGTGCCGCCGGCCTGGCCATTGGTCTGGCGCTGCAGGGTTCGCTGGCTAACCTGGCGGCCGGCGTGCTGCTGGTTACCTTCCGTCCGTTCCGTACCGGTGAATTCATTGATATCGGTGTAATGGGGACGGTGCAGAGCGTGCAGATCTTCTCTACCACCCTGAAAACCGCCGACGGCAAAATTGTCGTGGTGCCAAACGGTAAAATCATCGCCGGGAATATCGTTAACTTCTCGCGGGAGCCGGTGCGCCGTAATGAGTTCATTATCGGTGTGGCCTATGATGCCGACGTTGATCAGGTGATTAAGCTGCTGCAGGAAGTGGTTGATGCCGAGCCTCGCGTGCTGCGCGATATGGGCATCCAGATTGGCCTGAATGAACTGGCCGCCTCTTCAGTGAACTTCGTGGTGCGCTGCTGGAGTAATGCCGGTGACCTGCAGAACGTCTACTGGGATCTGATGAAGAACTTCAAGCGCACGCTGGACGCGCATCAGATTGGTATTCCTTATCCGCAGATGGACGTTCACCTGCATCAGGTGAAGTCCGCTGAAGATCAGCAGGCTGAAGCCAAAACCGCGACGCCAGAGGTGGCGCCGTCGTTACCTAAACCAGAGTAATCAGTAAGTTAAAGGCGAGCCACGGTTCGCCTTTCTTGCCTTAACGTTATTAGTAAAACTGATATAACATTAGTTTATTCCATTTCCTCTAATGAACCTTCCGCTATACACTCGCCTGCAATTATTCAGGACGAGGTGTTTCCCGTGTTTTCAATCTTCTTTCAGGGCATGGCTCTGGGTGCTGCGTTAATCCTGCCGTTAGGGCCACAAAATGCGCTGGTGTTAAATCAGGGCGTGCGTCGTCAATATCATCTGATGACCGCCGGACTCTGTACCCTGAGCGACATCGTCCTGATTTGCGCCGGAGTGTTTGGCGGCAGTGCCTTGCTGACCCAATCGCCACTGCTGCTCAATCTGGTGACCTGGGGCGGCGTGCTTTTCCTGCTGTGGTACGGCTGGGGAGCATTGCGTACCGCGTTCAGCGGCAACATTGACCTCTCTTCCTCCGCCGCGATGAAGCAGGGACGCTGGCGGATTGTCGCCACCATGATGGCCGTGACTTGGCTGAATCCGCATGTCTATATCGATACCTTTGTGGTGCTCGGCAGTCTGGGCGGACAGCTACCGGCGGAAGCCCGCAGCTGGTTTGCGTTGGGCTCGGTCACCGCATCAATCCTGTGGTTCTTTGGCCTGGCGTCACTCGCCGCCTGGCTGTCACCGGTGCTGAATACGGCGAAAGCCCAACGCATCATCAATGCGCTGGTTGGGGTAATGATGTGGGGCATTGCGTTAAAGCTGGCGCTGCAGGCAACAGGTTTCCAGTAATTGTCTGATGGGGATGATTTCAGTCACAAGGAACTCACTCCAGGAATAAAGGTCATAGCCTGATACCCGAAAACGCAATAACATATGCCAGCTTGTTGCGTTTTGACGGAACATTTCTCTGGCGGTGAGGCAATTTTCCCCGTCAGTAAACCTTGATGTGACTGAAATACCCCACGGAGGAACCCAGTGAAGCTTACTAAATTGGCCCTGGCCGCAATGATTGGATTTGGAACCGTACCGGCTCTGGCGCTGGCAGATGAGCTGCCGAATGGCCCACACGTTGTGACGTCTGGCCAGTCCAGTGTTGAAGCCACACCGGATATCGCTACGCTGGCTATTGAAGTCAGCATTTCGGCGAAAGATGCCGCGACAGCCAAGGCTCAGGCCGATACGCGAGTCGCGCAGTACTTTGATTTCCTGCAAAAAAATGGCATTGAGAAGAAAGATATTGATGCCGCTAACCTGCGTACCCAGCCAGAATATGACTACACCAAAGAAGGCAAAGCGGTGCTGAAAGGCTACCGTGCGGTGCGTCAGGTGCAGGTGACTCTGCGTCAGTTAGATAAGCTGAACGAGCTGCTGGACGGTGCGCTGAAGTCTGGCCTGAACGAAATCCGCTCCGTTGAGCTGGGCGTGGCCCATCCGGATGAATACCGCAACAAGGCGCGTCAGGCGGCGATTCAGGACGCGACGCAGCAGGCAGGCGAGCTGGCGAAAGGCTTTAATACCAAGCTGGGCCCGGTTTACAGCATCCGTTATCACGTTGCTAACTACCAGCCAATGCCGGTCGCGCGCATGTATAAAATGGCCGATGCCGCACCGATGACCTCTGCGGCGGAAACCTATGAAAAGCAGAGCATTCACTTCGACGATCAGGTTGATGTGGTGTTTGAACTGCAGCGTAACCCGTAATCGCAAAAAGGGCGTTGTCGGTGACAACGCCCTGTGCAGGCTGCATTCAGGGCTCCCAACGGGAGCCTTTTTTTATGGCCTATTCCGGCTGACGCAGGACGCGATGGCCGTGAGCGATCAACGCATCGGTGACTTTGCGCATCAGGCGGCTTTCTGGCGCGAAGCGGTGCCAGTAAAGCATCCGGCGCTGGAACAGGCCCGGCGTTAAGTCAATCAGCTCGCCTTCTGCCAGCTCGCGCTCAATCTGCAGGTGCGGGATCATACAGCAGGTGGTGCCCTGACGCGCCAGCTGCACAAACGCTTCCGACGAGTTAACGATATGGCAGGGCACGCTGCCCGGCGACAGGTCAAAGTTCTGCTGTAAAAAGGCCTGATGCATATCATCCAGATGGTCGAAGGCCACCGCGGGTGCTTTCAGCAGGGCAGAGCGGGTCACGCCATTCGGGAAATAACGCGCGGCAAATTCCTTTGAGCCGACAAACAGATAATCCAGCGCGCCGAGCTGATCCACCAGGCAGCTTGGCAGAGGCTGTGGCTGAATACTCACTGCCCCAACCACTTCGCCACGACGCAGGCGTTCCTGCGTGCGGCTTTCATCTTCCACCTGCAGGTTCAGACGCACCGGAGAGTCGGTTAATACGGTTTTCAGCGCGGGCAGCAGCCAGGTTGCCAGACTGTCGGCGTTTATCGCCAGCGACAGCAGCAATGGCGTGGTGCCGCTGTTCTCATCGCCCAACCACTCCTCTTCCAGCAGTTCAACCTGGTGCAGTAACGCCAGCAGCTTTTGCCCTTGCTCGGTTGGGCGTGGCGGCACGGTACGCACCAGCAGCGGCTGGCCGAACATGTTCTCCAACTGCTTGATTCGTTGTGAGACTGCCGACTGGGTAATGCAAAGCTTTTGTGCTGCGCGTTCGAAGCCGCGCTCGCGAATCACTGCATCCAGCGCCTGAAGCGTGCGATAATCCGGGCGTTTCATAGTGGGTGATAACTCTCTTTCAGGTGTGGAAACTGCACTATGCCATATTTTTGTCACTTTGCCCTGGGCAAAGGCGACATTATCCCGCTTCAGGTTTGTGGCCTGGCTTCCAAAGTGCCAACAAAGCCCGCGTGAAGGCAGTCATTTCCATCGGGTTGTTTTATACTAGCGCCACACTGTAGCTGTACGGAATCTAAACTTACCATGACACAGGATGAACTGAAAAAGGCCGTAGGTTGGGCAGCGCTGGACTACGTTACCCCGGGCACCATTGTCGGTGTGGGAACGGGTTCCACTGCCGCTCACTTTATCGATGCATTGGGCTCGATCAAACACCAGATTGACGGTGCGGTCTCCAGCTCTGAGGCTTCAACAGAGAAGCTGAAAAGCCTGGGTATTCAGGTGTTCGACCTCAACGAGATTGACTCCCTGTCGGTCTACGTCGATGGCGCTGATGAGATCAACGGCATGATGCAGATGATCAAAGGCGGTGGCGCGGCGCTGACGCGGGAGAAAATCATCTCTGCGGTGGCGGATAAGTTTGTCTGTATCGCGGATGAGTCTAAACAGGTTGATGTGCTGGGCGGTTTCCCGCTGCCGGTGGAAGTGATCCCGATGGCCCGCAGTTTTGTGGCGCGTGAACTGGTGAAGCTGGGTGGCCTGCCGGAATACCGTCAGCATGTGCTGACCGATAACGGCAACATTATTCTCGACGTGCATAATCTGAAAATTCTGGACCCGATTGCGCTGGAGAAAGCGATTAATGCGCTGCCAGGCGTGGTCACGGTGGGGCTGTTTGCCGCACGCTGTGCCGACGTTGCGCTGATCGGTACCGCCAACGGCGTGAAGACCATAGTAAAATGATCTTACCGGCGCCGCACTGGCGTCGGTTATTTTCTGATAAAAAACATCTTTTCTGAACCCGATGAAATTTGGTGACTTATGTCACATAACTTTCATGCGCAGGCGTATCCTGCTAATCCTTTTCACCATTCCCCGATTATCTGCCAAATTGTGCTGCCTTGCCTGTTAGCCGTGCTGGCATCCAGGCAATCGTTTGTATTGCCGCAGCCGTAAATTTTGATATTTTGGCAGAAGGCTATCTTATACCCGGATGTAGATAGGGGTAAGCTGGCACTTCTGAAGTCGCAAAAATAGGGTCGGGAAATGGCAAAAGTATCACTGGAGAAAGACAAGATTAAGTTCCTGTTGGTGGAAGGCGTCCACCAGAGCGCGGTCGAGAATTTGCGCGCATCAGGGTACACCAACATCGAATTTCATAAAGGCGCGCTGGACAGCGACGCTCTGAAAGAGTCCATTCGCGACGCGCACTTTATCGGTATCCGCTCGCGCACCAACCTCACTGAAGACATTTTCGCTGCGGCGGAAAAACTGGTGGCGGTCGGCTGCTTCTGTATCGGAACCAACCAGGTTGATCTGACTGCTGCTGGCAGCCGTGGCATCCCGGTATTTAATGCACCTTTCTCCAATACCCGATCCGTTGCTGAGCTGGTCATCGGCGAGCTGCTGTTAATGCTGCGCGGCGTGCCTGCCGCGAACGCCAAAGCACACCGTGGCATCTGGAACAAACTGGCCGTGGGTTCTTTTGAAGCCCGTGGTAAGAAGCTGGGCATCATCGGCTACGGCCATATCGGCATGCAGCTGGGCGTGCTGGCGGAAAGCCTGGGTATGCACGTGTTCTTCTATGATATCGAGAGCAAGCTGCCGCTGGGTAACGCCACGCAGGTTCGCCATCTGTCTGATCTGCTGAATATGAGTGATGTGGTCAGCCTGCATGTGCCAGAGACGCTCTCTACGCAGAATATGATGGGCGCAGAAGAGCTGGCGATGATGAAGCCAGGCTCACTGCTGATTAACGCCTCACGTGGCACCGTGGTCGATATTCCGGCCCTGTGTAAAGTGCTGGCGGACAAGCATCTGGCGGGCGCGGCAATTGACGTGTTCCCGGAAGAGCCTGCGACCAACAGCGATCCGTTCCTGTCGCCGCTGTGCGAGTTTGATAACGTGATCCTGACGCCACACATCGGTGGCTCAACGCAGGAAGCGCAGGAAAATATCGGTATCGAAGTGGCGGGCAAGCTGGCTAAGTACTCGGATAACGGTTCAACGCTGTCTGCGGTTAACTTCCCGGAAGTCTCTCTGCCGATGCATGGCGACCAGAGCCGTTTGCTGCACATCCACGAGAACCGTCCCGGCGTGCTGACCGCAATCAACAACATCTTTGCAGACCAGGGCGTCAACATCGCCGCACAGTACCTGCAAACTACCCCACAGATGGGTTATGTGGTGATTGATGTCGATGCACCGCAGGATGTGGCGGACAAAGCGCTGCAGCTGATGAAAGCCATTCCGGGCACCATCCGTGCTCGTCTGCTGTACTGATTAAGCTGGCGGGTTAACGCCCGCTCCAGTAATCACCCTAAAAAAAGCCCCGGCAATTGCCCGGGGCTTTTTTTTATAGCGATTCAGCCTTACCACTGCCAGATTTTCGACGGCGTGATCATCGCTGGAAGCGGCACATCCCACTCCGCAACGGGCAGATCATCAACCCGCTGGCAATCATGCCCAAGACCGACGGGTAAAAATCCGTGCTGCTGCCAATTTTGCAGCGTGCGGTCGTAAAAACCACCGCCCATCCCCAGCCGTTGTCCCTGCTTATCAAAGGCCACTAACGGCACCAACAGCACATCCAGCTCGCTAAGCGTGGCCAGATTGCGGATATCCAACGGCGGCTCAGGAATACGCAGCCGGTTGGGTGTAAGCGTCGTGTGCTCGTCATAACGAATAAACAACAGCTGGCCTTCGGAGAACGGATGGAGCACCGGCAGGTACACCTGTTGCTTGTGCTGCCAGAGTTTGGCAATCAGCGGACGGGTATTCAGCTCACCGTCGAAAGAGAGAAACAGGGCGATTTTTTTGGCTTGTTGTATCGGAGCAAAATTAAGCGCGCGTTCGGCGGCTTGCACGGCGGCGAGCTGTTGCTGCTCGGGTGTCAGCGCCCGACGGAGGTGACGAACATGGGTGCGGATATCCTGGCGATCGAGAAGATTCAGGTTCATAGCTCACCGTGTAGTAAGACTGGACAGGGGTAAACACAGAAATCACACGCTGGGTGTTGGACAGGATCGTACCAGAAAGGAACTGCTGTAAAGAAGTGGAATCTCCGAGATGCCGCCGCAGGCTGTAACCCTTGAACCCTTGGTTCAAGGTGAGACTGCCGTCGTAACCATCAGGCTTCTCGGACGAACCGAGCTTGCACACAGGTTACAGAGCGTCAGACTCTGATGGTATTAAATATCGGCTCAGGGGACTGGCCCGCTTGCAAACATCTCAGAGAAATTTTGTACTTCACCGTCACTCTAACACAGATAACGATGAGGTGTTATTCGAACTTACTGCCGGTCCGGTCCGTAATGCGACCCTGTTCAAGCAACGCCTGTTCAATGGTCTGTTGCAGCATCCGGATGCGCTGCTCCATGTTACTGGCATAGTCGCGGGTTTTCAATTTCTCCGCAGCCAGCTCATGGCAAATATTGAGTGCAGCGATAAATACCAGCTGCTCTGTGTTAGTGACTCTAGTGCGAACTTTTAAATCTTGCAACCGTTGATTAAGGTCTTCGGCAGCCATATTCAGCGCATCTTGCTGTTCAGGCGGACAATTTACTCTTAACGAACGACCAAAAATTTGAATATCTACGGGTTGAGCAGACATGCCACCATCCTGACTGATTACTTCGCCGCCAATCTCCCTTACCGCTCAATGGGTTGGGAGGGGCGCAACTATAACTACGCCTTATAGAAGAAACAACCCCTTTTCTGGAATCGTTGAGGCACCTGGTGGTAGCATAACACGAACTTATCCAGCCAACGATGACCAAAACGTATGTCACTATCAAACACAATGCCGGGCTATGATGCGCTGGCTTCAGCACTGACGCAGCAGGGCGTAGGGATGACACCTGCCGAAATGCACGGTTTACTCAGCGGGATGATCTGTGGCGGCACGCAGGACAGCAGCTGGCAAACCCTGGTTCATGAGCTGACCAACGAAGGCATGGCGTTTTCCCAGTCGCTGGCTTTGCCGCTGCAACAGCTGCATGAAGCCATCGGGAATACGCTGGCGGAAGAGGGCTTCCTGTTCCAGCTCTATCTGCCAGAAGATGATGACATCACCGTGTTCGATCGCGCCGATGCGCTGGCGGGTTGGGTGAACCACTTCCTGCTGGGTCTGGGCGTTTCCCAGCCTAAACTGGACAAGGTGAAAGGCGAGACCGGCGAAGCGATCGACGATCTGCGCACCATCGCTCAGCTTGGCTATGATGAAGACGAAGATCAGGAAGAGCTTGAGCAGTCACTGGAAGAGGTGATCGAGTACGTTCGCGTTGCGGCGTTACTCTGCCACGATACCTTCACCCATGTGCTGCCAACCGCTGTGGAAGTACAAAAACCGACCCTGCACTAAGCGGGCGCACACTCAGGAGAAGTTGATGACCCAGCAAGAATTTTTACGTCGACGCGCTGCATTGCTCAGCAAAATGGCGCCGGCCAGCGCCGCGGTGATTTTCGCTGCGCCGGAAGCCACGCGCAGCAACGACAGTGAATATCCTTATCGCCAGAACAGCGATTTCTGGTACTTCACCGGCTTTAACGAACCCGAAGCCGTGCTGGTGCTCATCAAAAGCGACGAGAGCCACAATCACAGCGTGCTGTTTAATCGCGTGCGTGACCTGACCGCAGAAATCTGGTTTGGCCGCCGTCTGGGCCAGGATGCCGCACCCGAGAAGCTCTCTGTCGATCGCGCGCTGCCTTACGACCATATCGGCGAGCAGTTGCCGCTGCTGCTGAACGGGCTGGACGTGGTGTATCACGCGCAGGGACTTTACCCTGAGGCCGATTCGCTGGTCTTCGCGGCGCTGGACAAGCTGCGTCGCGGCTCGCGCCAGAACCTGACGGCGCCTGCTACGATCACCGACTGGCGTCCTGTGGTGCATGAAATGCGCCTGTTTAAATCTGCGGAAGAGCAGGCTGTGTTGCGCGAAGCGGGCCGCATCAGCGCGCTGGCACATACGCGCGCCATGCAGAAATGCCGCCCTGGCATGTACGAATACCAGCTTGAAGGTGAGATCCAGCACGAATTCAACCAGCATGGCGCACGCTTCCCGTCCTACAACACCATTGTGGGCGCCGGTGAAAACGGCTGCATCCTGCACTACACCGAAAATGAGTGCCAGATGCGCGATGGCGATCTGGTGCTGATCGATGCCGGGTGTGAACTGAAAGGCTATGCCGGCGATATCACGCGTACCTTCCCGGTCAACGGCAAGTTCACCAAACCTCAGCGCGCGATTTACGACATCGTGCTGGAATCATTAAACACCTCGCTGGAACTGTTCCGTCCCGGCACCAGCATCCGTGAAGTGAATGCGGTCGTGGTGCGCATCATGGTGACCGGGCTGGTGAAGCTGGGCGTGATGAAAGGCGATATCGATACGCTGATCGAAGAGCAGGCCCATCGCCAGTTCTTTATGCACGGACTGAGCCACTGGCTGGGGCTGGACGTGCATGACGTCGGCGTGTACGGCAACGATCGCGACCGCACGCTTGAGCCAGGCATGGTGATCACCATCGAGCCGGGTCTGTACATCGCGCCGGATGCGGATGTGCCTGCCGAATATCGCGGCATCGGCATTCGCATCGAGGACGACATCATTATCACCGCTGAAGGTAACGAAAACCTGACGGCGACGGTGGTGAAAGAGGCGGACGAGATCGAAGCGTTGATGGCGGCAGCGAAAGCCTGATGAGCATCGTAATTGCAGGCGGAGGAATGGCGGGAGCCACGCTGGCGCTGGCCATTTCTCATCTGACGCAGGGACAGGTGCCGGTTACGCTGGTGGAAGCCACCGAACCCGCCAGCCGATCCCATCCTGGCTTTGATGGCCGGGCGATTGCGCTGGCGGCGGGAACCTGTCAGCAGCTGGCGGCCATTAATCTTTGGCCGTACTTGAAGGATTGCGCCACCGCCATCACCCATGTTCACGTCAGCGATCGCGGCCATGCCAGTTTTGTCTCGCTGGATGCTGCCGACCATGGCATTTCTGCGTTGGGTCAGGTGGTTGAGCTGCACGATATCGGCCAGCGGCTGTTTACGCTGCTGAAGAAGGCGCCCGGCGTGCGCGTATGTTGCCCGGCAAAAGTTACCGGGCTGGTGCGCAATCAGCAAGACGTGCAGGTGACGCTCAGCAATGGCGAAACCTTGCCGGCTCAGCTGCTGGTGGCGGCCGACGGTTCGCGCTCCTCGGTGGCGGCGTCCTGCGGCGTGCAGTGGCAGTCGCAGGATTATCAACAGGTGGCGGTGATCGCCAACGTGGCAACTCAACAACCCCATCTGGGCCGGGCTTATGAGCGCTTCACCGAGCATGGCCCGTTAGCGTTATTGCCGATGTCTGCGGGCAGAAGTTCGCTGGTGTGGTGCCATCCGCTGGACGATAAAGCCCGAATCGATGGCTGGAGCGATCGGCAGTTTATTCACCAGCTTCAGCAGGCGTTTGGCTGGCGCTTAGGCCGCATTACCCAGGTCGGGCAGCGCCACAGCTATCCGCTGCAGCTGCAGGCTGCCTCTCAACATGTTTCACACCGGCTGGCGCTGGTCGGCAATGCCGCGCAAACGCTGCATCCGATCGCCGGTCAGGGATTTAATTTAGGGCTGCGTGACGTAATGTCGCTTGCCGAAACGGTAGCGGCAAGCTGGCGCGCTGGCGAAGATGTGGGAAGTTATGCCACGCTGCAGCGCTATCAGCGGCGCCGACAGCCGGATGCCGCGGCGACCATTGGCATTACCGACACGCTGGTCAGGTTGTTTGCTAACCGCTATACACCGCTGGTGGCAGGAAGGAGTCTTGGCCTGATGGCGATGGACTCGCTGCCGCTGGTGCGTAATTTGCTCGCCGAGCGCACGTTAGGCTGGGTTGAGCGCTAAGGAGAAAGCAGTAATGCAAACCTATGATGTTATCGTCGCAGGCGGCGGTATGGTTGGACTGGCGGTCGCCTGTGGCCTGCAGGGCAGCGGCATGAAAATCGCGGTACTGGAGCGTGAACCTGCCGCAGAACCGTCTGTGGCTGAGCAGCCTGCGCTGCGGGTGTCCGCCATCAACGCCGCCAGCGAACGTCTGCTGCAGCATCTTGATGTCTGGACCTCGATTCTGGCAGCACGCGCCAGCGCCTATCACGGTATGGAAGTCTGGGACCGCGACAGCTTTGGTCACATCGCTTTTGACGATGGTCAACAAGGGCTGGCGCACCTCGGCCACATTATCGAGAACCCGATTATTCATCAGGCGCTGTGGAAGAAAGCCAGCGAGCTGAGCGACATCACGCTGATTGCACCGGCAGAGCTCCAGCAGGTGGCCTTTGGCGACAACGAAGCCTTTGTCACCCTGAAAGATGGCAGCATGATGAGTGCCCGTCTGCTGGTGGCGGCCGATGGCGCCAACTCCTGGCTGCGCAACAAAGCGGATATTCCGCTGGCGTTCTGGGATTACGACCACCATGCGCTGGTGGCCAATATCCGCACCGGGCAGCCGCACGACGCGGTAGCCCGTCAGGTCTTCCACGGCGACGGCATTCTGGCGTTCCTGCCGCTGAGCGATCCGCATCTGTGCTCGATTGTCTGGTCGGTTTCGCCGCAGGAAGCGACACGTTTGCAGTCGATGCCGGAAGATCTCTTCAATCAGCAGCTGTCGGTGGCCTTCGATCTGCGACTGGGGCTGTGTAAGGTGGAAAGTGAGCGCAAAAGCTTCCCGCTGATGGGGCGTTATGCCCGCAACTTTGCCGCGCACCGTCTGGCATTGGTCGGCGATGCCGCGCATACCATTCATCCGCTGGCAGGTCAGGGCGTTAACCTCGGTTTTATGGATGCCGCCGAACTGATTGGTGAAGTGAAGCGCCTGCACCAGCAGGGCAAAGATATCGGACAGCACCTGTATCTGCGTCGCTACGAACGCAGCCGCAAGCACAGTGCGGCGATGATGCTGGCCGGAATGCAGGGCTTCCGTGAGCTGTTTAACGGCAATAACCCGGCGAAAAAGCTGCTGCGGGATATTGGTCTGAGCCTGGCCGATAATCTGCCTGGCGTGAAGCCACGTCTGCTGAAGCAGGCGATGGGGCTGAACGATCTTCCCGAGTGGTTGCGGTAACCTTGCGATGCCGTTCAGGGCGAAGTTCGCCTTGCCCTGAACGTTTTCCCTCCTCTGCTTTTCCCCTGTTGCTGCTAATCTTTAAACCAACTTATTTACCCACAGAAGCGCTTTTTCAGGTGAGTGCAACGGCTGCCCCATTTTGGCCCATCGTTTGAAAAATTCTAATTTTACTGCCCACTTCGCATTACTTTTAATAATGGATAAATTGATAACCTGAAGTTATTTTTTATCTGTTTCGCCTGAAACCCTTACTTTTAAACTGACTTTTTGCTGGTTGATTGCCGTTTATGTGCGGTTTGCCGCGGAAATCTGGTGAAAAATGCTGGAAACTCTGTTGCCGTTCCGCCCTGCACTGAAAAGATTCACCCCCGTTTAACTTATGGTTAATGGCCGCATTCGGTGGTAAGTTCAGAGCCAGGGTATCGTTTGCGTTCCGGTCGTCACAGGCTGTGACCAGGCGCATGACAACTTGTAAAGCACAGGAATGATATGACTCAGCAGACCCCCTTATTCGAACAGCATCAGGCTTGCGGTGCGCGCATGGTGGATTTCCATGGCTGGATGATGCCGCTGCATTATGGCTCCCAGATGGATGAGCACCACGCGGTCCGGACTGATGCCGGCATGTTTGACGTCTCCCACATGACCATTGTCGATCTCAAAGGTGCGCGCACCCGGGAATTCCTGCGCTATCTGCTTGCCAACGACGTTGCCAAACTCACGGTTCCGGGCAAAGCCCTTTATACCGGCATGCTTAACGCATCGGCTGGCGTAATTGACGATCTGATTGTTTACTTTATGACCGAGGACTTCTTCCGTCTGGTGGTTAACTCTGCCACCCGTGAGAAAGACCTGGCGTGGATTGGCGAGCACGCGACACCGTTCGGCGTTGAGCTGACGCTGCGTGACGACCTGTCGCTGATTGCCGTACAGGGTCCGCAGGCGCAGGAAAAGGCGCAGACGCTGTTTGACGAAGCGCAGCGCCAGGCCGTAGCCGGCATGAAGCCGTTCTTTGGCGTGCAGGCCGGTGAGCTGTTTATCGCCACCACCGGTTACACCGGCGAAGCAGGCTACGAGATTGCGCTGCCCAATGAGCAGGCGGCGGATTTCTGGCAGAAGCTGCTGGCGGCAGGCGTGAAGCCTGCGGGCCTGGGCGCACGCGATACGCTGCGTCTGGAAGCCGGCATGAATCTGTATGGTCAGGAGATGGACGAGGGCGTCTCTCCGCTGGCCGCCAATATGGGTTGGACCGTGGCGTGGCTGCCGGAAGAGCGCAATTTTATTGGCCGTGAAGCGCTGGAATCCCAGCGTGAAAAAGGCACCGAGCAGCTGGTCGGCCTGATCATGACTGAAAAAGGCGTGCTGCGTAATGAACTGCCGGTACGCTTTACCGACGGCGAAGGCAATCTGCGTGAAGGTGTGATCACCAGCGGATCTTTCTCCCCGACTTTAGGGTGCAGTATTGCCCTGGCACGCGTTCCTGCTGGCATTGGCGAGCAGGCTATCGTGCAGATCCGTAACCGGGAAATGCCGGTTAAGGTCACTAAACCGATTTTTGTACGCGCCGGTAAACCGGTCGTCTGATAACAATAACCTCTCAGGAGAGCCTGGCGATGAGCAATGTGCCAAATGAACTGAAATACCGTGACAGCCACGAATGGGTGCGCAAAGAAGCCGACGGAACTTACACCGTAGGCATCACCGAGCACGCGCAGGAGCTGCTGGGCGATATGGTGTTTGTTGACCTGCCGGATGTGGGTAACACCTACAGCCAGGGCGACGACTGCGCCGTGGCCGAGTCAGTGAAAGCAGCGTCGGATATTTACGCGCCCATCAGCGGCGAAATTATCGAGGTGAATAGCGCGCTGGACGGCGAACCGGAGCTGGTCAACAGCGCCCCGTACGCCGAAGGCTGGCTGTTCAAAATCAAAGCCAGCAATGAATCTGAACTGGATTCGCTGCTGGATGCCGATGCTTACAAAGGCAGCATCGACGAATAAATCATTGCCCTGCGGGACGAGCCCATTCGTCCCGCTTCTGCTTACCATGCCCGATTCAGGATTTACCGCTAATGACTCAGACTCTCAGCCAGCTTGAACACACCGGCGCGTTTATCGAGCGCCATATTGGTCCTTCGCAGGAGCAGCAAGCTGCGATGCTCAATGCCACCGGTGCCAGCTCACTCCATGACCTGATCGCGTCGATCGTGCCGGCAGATATTCAGCTGCCGAGCCCGCCCGCGGTGGGGGATGCCCTGACTGAACATCAGGCTCTTGCGGAGCTGAAGGCGATCGCCAGTCAGAATCTGCGTTACAAATCCTATATCGGCATGGGCTATACCCCGGTGCTGACGCCGCCGGTTATCCTGCGCAACATGCTGGAAAACCCAGGCTGGTACACCGCTTACACCCCTTATCAGCCGGAAGTGTCTCAGGGGCGTCTTGAAGCGCTGCTGAACTTCCAGCAGCTGACGCTGGACCTGACCGGTCTGGATATTGCTTCCGCCTCGTTGCTGGACGAAGCCACCGCCGCCGCTGAAGCGATGGCGATGGCCAAACGCGTCAGCAAGCTGAAAAATGCCAACCGCTTCTTTGTGGCTGACGATATTCACCCGCAAACCCTCGACGTGGTGCGCACCCGTGCGGCAACTTTCGGCTTTGAGGTACTGGTCGATAAAGCCGAAAAGGTGCTCGATCATCAGGACCTGTTCGGTGTGCTGTTGCAGCAGGTCGGCACCACCGGTGAAGCGCATGAGTACAGCGATCTGATTGCCGAGCTGAAAAACCGCAAGGTGATCGTCAGCGTCGCGGCGGACTTTATGACCCTGGTGCTTTTGCAGGCGCCGGGTAAAATCGGTGCGGATATCGTCTTTGGTTCCGCGCAACGCTTTGGCGTGCCAATGGGCTACGGCGGTCCACACGCGGCCTTCTTCGCCGCCCGTGATGAACACAAACGCTCCATGCCAGGCCGCATTATCGGCGTCTCGCGCGATGCCGCAGGCAATACCGCGCTTCGTATGGCGATGCAGACCCGCGAGCAGCATATCCGCCGCGAGAAGGCGAACTCCAACATCTGTACCTCGCAGGTCTTACTGGCCAACATCGCCAGCCTGTATGCGGTGTTCCACGGACCGGCAGGGCTGAAGCGCATTGCCTCCCGTATTCATCGTCTGACCGACATTCTTGCCGCCGGTTTGCAAAAAGGCGGCCTGACGCTGCGTCACCACAGCTGGTTCGATACGCTGACCGTGGAAGTCAGTGATAAAGCGGCCGTACTGGATCGTGCGTTAAGCTTCGGCGTGAATCTGCGTACCGATATTCTTAATGCCGTCGGCATTACGCTTGCTGAAAACACGCTGCGTGAAGATGTCGTCGCGCTGTTCTCGATTCTGCTGGGCGAAAATCACGGTCTGGATATTGATGCGCTGGATGCATCGGTCGCGGCAGAAAGCACGTCGGTGCCTGCTGCGCTGCTGCGTAAGGATCCGATCCTGACCCATCCGGTGTTTAACCGTCATCACAGCGAGACTGAGATGATGCGTTATATGCACAGCCTGGAGCGTAAAGATCTGGCGTTGAACCAGGCGATGATCCCGCTGGGATCCTGCACCATGAAGTTGAACGCGGCGGCCGAGATGATCCCCATCACCTGGCCTGAGTTCTCTGAGCTGCACCCATTCTGTCCGGCCGACCAGGCAACGGGTTACCTGCAGATGATTGGCCAGCTTTCCCAGTGGCTGGTGCAGTTAACCGGTTACGACGCACTGTGCATGCAGCCAAACTCGGGTGCGCAGGGTGAATATGCCGGACTGCTGGCTATCCGTCACTACCATGAAAGCCGTAACGAAGGCGGGCGTAATATCTGCCTGATCCCAAGCTCCGCGCACGGAACCAACCCGGCCTCTGCGCAGATGGCGGGCATGTCGGTGGTGGTGGTCGCCTGTGATAAACAAGGCAACATCGATCTGCACGATCTGCGGGTTAAGGCCGAGCAGACCGGCGATGCGCTCTCCTGCATCATGGTCACCTACCCGTCGACGCACGGCGTTTACGAAGAAACCATCCGTGAAGTCTGTCAGATTGTGCACCAGTTCGGCGGCCAGGTTTATCTGGACGGCGCAAACATGAATGCCCAGGTGGGGATCACCACGCCAGGCTATATTGGCGCGGACGTTTCCCACCTTAACCTGCATAAAACCTTCTGTATCCCACACGGCGGTGGCGGTCCGGGTATGGGACCTATCGGCGTGAAAGCGCACCTGGCACCGTTTGTGCCGGGTCACAGCGTGGTGCAGATTGATGGCGTGTTAACCCAGAACGGCGCGGTCTCTGCGGCTCCGTTCGGTAGCGCATCGATTCTGCCCATCAGCTGGATGTATATCCGCATGATGGGCGCAGAAGGGCTGAAGCAGGCCAGTTCTGTGGCTATCCTCAATGCCAACTACATCGCCACGCGTCTGCAGTCGGCCTATCCCATCCTCTACACCGGACGTGATGGCCGCGTCGCGCACGAATGTATTCTGGATATCCGTCCGCTGAAAGAGCAGACCGGGATCAGCGAGCTGGATATCGCCAAACGCCTGATCGACTACGGTTTCCACGCGCCGACTATGTCCTTCCCGGTGGCGGGAACCCTGATGGTTGAACCGACCGAATCAGAAAGCAAAATTGAGCTCGACCGCTTTATTGATGCGATGCTGGCGATCCGCATGGAAATCGACCGTGTTGCGGCAGGTGAATGGCCTGCCGACAATAACCCGCTGGTCAACGCGCCGCACACGCAGATGGAAATCGTCGGTGACTGGGATCATCCGTATACCCGTGAGCTGGCGGTGTTCCCGGCAGGCAGCGACAACAAATACTGGCCGACCGTGAAGCGTCTTGATGACGTCTACGGCGACCGTAATCTGTTCTGTTCCTGCGTGCCGATGAGCGAATACGAGTAGTTATCCGGCAAATTGGCTACAGTAGAAAGGGCACATGAGGTGCCCTTTTTTTATGGGAGTGAAGTGATGAAAACGGCTTTAGTGACCGGCGGTGGACGCGGCATCGGCAGAGAAACGTCGCTGTTGCTGGCGCAGCGGGGATATCAGGTTGCGGTGAATTATCATCAGAACGCGGCGGCGGCAGAAGAGGTGGTGACGTTAATCACACGGCAGGGCGGACAGGCATTCAGCGTGCAGGCGGATATTGCGCAAGAGCAGCAGGTGGAAGCGATGTTTGCGCTGATCGACCGCCAACCGGGCACGCTGACCGCGCTGGTCAACAATGCCGGCATTCTCTTTCAGCAGACCACGCTGGAGCAGCTGACCGCAGAGCGCATCAACCGGGTATTTGCCACCAACGTCACCGGCTGTTTTATCTGCTGTCGCGAAGCGGTAAAACGCATGGCGCTGAATCATGGCGGGCAGGGCGGTGCGATCGTCAACGTCTCGTCGGCAGCTTCCCGCTTGGGCGCGCCCGGCGAATACGTCGATTACGCGGCGTCGAAAGGGGCGATGGATACGCTGACTAAAGGTCTTTCGCTGGAAGTGGCGGCGCAAGGTATCCGGGTAAACTGCGTCCGGCCGGGCTTTATCTACACCGAGATGCATGCCGACGGCGGCGAACCCGGCCGTGTTGATCGGGTGGCGTCGGCGATCCCGATGAAGCGTGGCGGTCATCCTGAGGAGATCGCCCAGGCCATTTGCTGGCTGCTAAGCGATGAGGCCTCCTATATCACCGGCACCTTTATTGATGCCGCCGGTGGGCGCTAACTGAAGGCCGGGGTGAACCGCTAACGATCCACCCCGGCGATTTACCGTCAGAGCTTTTCACCCTGGCTGGCAATCACCTGCTGATACCAGCCGAAGCTCTTCTTCTTTGAACGTTTCAGGGTGCCGCTGCCGTCGTCGTTTTTATCAACATGGATAAAGCCGTAACGTTTGCTGTACTGGCCGGTAGTAAAGGACACGCAGTCAATGCAGCCCCACGGCGTATAGCCCATCAGCTCGACGCCATCGTAGAACACCGCCAGCTTCATCTGTTCGATATGCGCTTTAAGATAGGCAATGCGATAGTCATCGTTGATCTGCCCATCGGCTTGCGGCTTATCGATGGCACCAAAGCCGTTTTCAACAATAAACAGCGGCTTCTGGTAACGCTCGTACAGCGCGGCCAGCGAGTAGCGTAGCCCCACCGGATCAATCTGCCAGCCCCAGTCAGACGCCTTCACATGCGGATTCGGCACGCTGCCCTCAAAGCCTGAAACCGCGCTGCCGGTGCCTTCGGCGTTGGCCTGCACCGCGTTGCTCATGTAATAGCTCAGGCCGATATAATCTGCACAGCCTTCGCGCAGCACCTGTTCATCTTCATTCTCCATCTCAATATGATATCCCTTGCGGGCCCACTCGTTGAGGATGTAGGACGGGTAATAGCCGCGCATATGCACATCGCCAAACAGATAGCGTTCGCGCATCGCTTCCTGCGCCAGCATCACGTCATCGGGATGGCAGGAGAAGGGATAGAGCGGCACCATGGCAATCATGCAGCCTATCTGCAGCTCGGGATTAATCTTGTGACCGAGGCTGACCACTTTGGCGCTGGCGACAAACTGGTGATGCAGCACCTGGTACATGGCCTGCTCAGGCTGGGGATGGTCGGTAAATACCACGCCTGAACAGCAGTAACCAAACAGCGGATACTTCCAGTTGCGCTGGTTATTGATCTCGTTAAAGGTCATCCAGTACTTCACTTTATTTTTGTAGCGATCCAGCACCACCTCACTGAAACGCACAAAAAAATCCACCACTTTGCGATTCAGCCAGCCGCCGTACTCTTTCACCAGGTGATAAGGCATTTCAAAGTGGGAAAGGGTGATCACCGGTTCGATATTGTGCTTCAGCAGTTCATCAAACAGGTCGTCATAAAATTGCAGACCGGCCTCGTTGGGCTGCTGTTCGTCGCCGTTGGGGAAGATGCGCGTCCAGGCAATCGAGGTGCGGAAGCATTTGAACCCCATCTCGGCAAACAGGGCGATATCGTCTTTATAGTGCGAGTAAAACTCGACGGCCTGATGATTCGGGTAGCTGTAGCCGTCCAGCACGCCGTCGGTCATCACCCGATCGACGCCATGCGCACCGCCGGAGAGTACATCCGCAATGCTGACGCCTTTGCCGCCCTGATCCCAACCGCCTTCAACCTGATGCGCGGCAACCGCGCCTCCCCACAGAAAATCTGCTGGTAACTGCTGATGTTTGCTCATCAATCCCGTCCTTTTGGTAAATGTATGCTGTCGGGCGGCGAGCGCCGCCCGTTGAATCAGGCTTTGGCTGGCTTCAGCTGCGCGGGGTCAACCACCACCGGCTGCTCCTTGAACCCGGCAAACCAGGTAAATACCACGCCAAGCACAAAGGCGATGCTTATCGACATCATGAAGCCAATAAACTGGGGCATATGGCCCTCTTTAAAGAACACCGGCAGCACGGCGATGCCCGGCAGGCAATAGCTCCACGACACGGCGTTAAAGAAGCCCGCCACCGAGCCGCCAATCGCGCCGGCCAGACAGCCGCAAATCATTGGACGTTTCAGCCTGAGCGCCACGCCATACAAGGCCGGTTCGGTAATGCCGAACAGCGCGGTCAGTCCGGCAGAAAGCGAAACGCGCTTCATCTCCATATCGCGGGTTTTCAGCCAGACGCCAAAGGTGGCGCCCGCCATGGCGAACACGGCTGAAGCCTGCAGGCCGGTGAAGGTGTCATAGCCCAGCGTGGCGTAATTGCCGACCGTTACCGGGGTAATGCCCCAGTGCACGCCCAGCGTCACCAGCGGCATCCACACCGCGCCCACCACGAAGCCGGCAATCACCGGACTGAGGGAATACAGGGTGTTATAAACGCCACCAATGGCGCCGCCAATCGCATTGCCAATCGGGCCGAAGGCCAGCAGCGTCAACGGCACCATAATCGCGATGCAGAACATCGGCGTGAACAGGTTGCGGATCACCAGCGGCAGGATGCGTTCAAAGAAATGCTGGATATAGGACATGATCCACACCATCAGGATGATCGGGATCACCGAGGCGGTATAACTGAGGTACTTAACCGGGATGCCGAAGAAATCCAGCGGCGCGGCGTTAACCGGCACGCCCGCAACCTCCGCCAGGATCTTCACCATTTCCGGGTTACCGACAGCTTCTTTCATCAGCTGTTGCAGGGCCGGATCCGCCGAGTTAGCCAGCAGGATTTTATTGGCGGTCAGCATGTTCATATAGTCCGGGCTGACCAGCGCGCAGGCGGCAATTACCGCGGTGAAAGGATTGACGTTGAATTTCTTCGCGGCGGTAAAGGCCACCATCACCGGTAAAAAGGTGAAGCCCGTCCAGGAGACGAAGTTAAGAATGCGATAGGCGCCGCTGGCCTGATCCATCCAGCCAAGGGCGGTGACCAGCGATAAAATTCCCTGCAACACGCCGCAGGCGGCAAGCGGATAGAGGAAGGGCGCGAAGATGCTGGAGATGATATCCATCAGGCGGCTGACCAGCCCGACGTTGGGGGCAGAGACCGGCGCATTCTCATCAACGCTGACCAACTTCAACACTTCCTGATAGGCGTCGCCGACGTGATTGCCAATCACCACCTGAAGCTGACCGCCGGCTTCAATAACGGTAATGACCCCTTTAACCCGCTTTAATTGATCCTTATTAACCTTCGCGCCATCTTTTAATATAAAACGTAATCGGGTAGCGCAATGTGTGACATTGATCACATTGTCATTGCCGCCAATCAACGCGACAATTTCCACTGCAGACTGAGCATAATTCAACGCCATGTCTTACTCCTCGGTAGGGTACCTTTGCTCCTGACTGGAGTCATAGGTTTATTATTATTACCGCGAGTTTAACAAGGAACCGAATATTGTCACGATATAACAAATCACCGGCGATGTGATTTGTCACATGAAAAAAACAGGGCGTTTTTTATTTCAGTTTACTGGCCAGTCTGCGGCCAATAGTTTCCAGAATATAGATCACCGGCACCTGCGTGGTGACATCATACTCGCCGGAGACCAGCAGCTGTGGCATATGATAGGAGAGGTTAAAGTCTGCCATCTTCGCCAGCGACGAATTGTCATTATTAGTGATCGAGATCACCTGACACTGATGCAAACTAAACTGGCTGGCAAGACGTAATATTTCCGGCGTTTCGCCAGACACCGATAATATAATGGCGACGGCATCCTTATACATGTCGCTATTAACCGGATAGTAAGGGTCATCGATATAATTACTGAACTTGCCGACGTTGGAAAAGAAGCGGGCGCCATATTTCCCCAGGGTTCCTGAGGTGCCGGCACCGACAAAAATGATCCTTTCCGCACGGACCAGATGTTTTACCGCCTGATCAATTAAGCTTTCGAACTCTTCATTGTTAATGCTTTTAAAAAAGCTGACGATTTCACTGACGCCGGAATAACCCGGTTGCTGCTGTTCCTGCTCAAGATAGAGCTTAAAACGGATGCGAAATTCGGAATAGCCATCGCAATTCATTTTGCGGCAAAAGCGCAGCACCGTGGTGGTGGACACCTGTGCGGCATCAGACAGCTCGCGAATGGTCATATACATGACCTTATCGCGATTCTTAATGGCGAAATTATACACCTGCAGTTCCAGGCTATTGAGGGTGGCCAGGTTATGGTGGGTAAACATTACAGCAGCCAGCCTTGTTGCTGCGCGCGATGCAGATGCTGCTTCAGGTGTCCCCACAGCGTCGGCCACTGTTGGGCAATCACCGCATTGCGGCTGACCACCTGTTCCAGGCGAATGCCGTTTTCCTTCCAGCTTTGGCCCTGATTGTGCAGGTTCTGGATAATCGGCAGCGCACGGTCAAGCATATTGGCGAAGCGTGCATCAGCCGTCTCGCCCGCTTCATACTCGTCCCACAGCGCGCGGAACCGATCGCGCTGCGCTGGCGGTAACAGGGCGAAGATGCGATCGGCGGCGGCCACTTCCTGTGCGTGTATGGCTTCGCGGGCGGCCAGGTCATACACCAGCACATCACCGGCATCAATCTCCACCACATCATGCAGCAGCGCCATCTGCACCACGCGCTGCACGTCGACCGGAAAACCGCAATACGGCGCAAGGCTCATCGCCGCCACCGCCAGATGCCAGCTGTGTTCAGCCGAGTTTTCATGACGATCCGTGCCAATCACTCGGGTGCGCCTTTCAACGCTTTTCAACTTATCCAGTTCCATTAAAAATTGAAAAACGTCTGTCATTTCACCGAAATCTACTGCGGATACGCTCTCTGACATGGCTGGCCTCTTCACTTCCCTGATAAAAAATTTGGCAACCAGTGTAAGACAAAGCGTGAGGGAGGTCTTTCCTAAAAATGGGCGTTACACCGCATCACCGTTTATTTTTAGGCTTACATGTGTACTCTGAAATTATTCTCAGTTACTCTGTTTCTGCTCATTTTTCGGGCGCACTGGCCGATAACCCGTTTAATGAATGACGGTTAGAGCCCCGTTAAGAAAGGATTTCAGGCCCGTTGCGGGCAGGGAGAAAACATATTTATGAGTAACAAGACTCTGATGGCTGAGGGTTATTCGCTGGCTGAAGAAGTGGCGAACAGCATCAGTCATGGCATTGGTTTAATCTTCGGGATTGTGGGCCTGGTGCTCCTGCTGGTTCAGGCCGTCGCCATGCAGGCTTCGCCTGTGGCGATTACCAGCTACAGCCTGTATGGCGGCAGCATGATCCTGCTGTTCCTCGCGTCCACGCTTTATCATGCCATCCCCAATCCGCGCGCCAAATTCTGGCTGAAACGGCTGGATCACTGCGCCATTTATATCCTGATTGCCGGCACCTATACGCCATTCCTGCTAGTCGGCCTGAATTCGCCGCTGGCGCACGGCATGTTAGTGGTGATCTGGAGCCTGGCCCTGATCGGCGTGCTGTTTAAGCTGGCGTTTGTTCACCGTTTTGAAGCGTTGTCAGTAATTACCTATCTGATGATGGGCTGGCTGTCGCTGGTGGTGGTTTATCAGCTGGCGATGAAGCTGTCGGCGGGCGGGATTTGGCTGCTGGCCATCGGCGGGATTATCTATTCGCTCGGGGTCATTTTCTTCGTCTCGAAGCGTATTCCTTACAACCACGCTATCTGGCACGGGTTTGTGCTGGGCGGCAGCGTCTGCCACTTCCTGGCAATTTATTTCTACGTGATGTGAAAAAGGGGCCGAATGGCCCCTTTTACTTAGTTCGCAATCGCTATTCGGTCAGAGAATAGGGCAGCGGCTGGATCGCCAGCTTGCCGCCTTCATCACCCTGCACGCGCAGTTCGGTGTCAGGTTCCAGATCGTTATTCAATACCGCCTGTACCCAGACCTCGCCATTGTCTAACTGACAGGCAGTCAGAATAGTGCCGGTACGACGCCAGTTTTCACCCAGCTTCATTTCCAGCGCGTCGTTGGCAGCCGGAACACGTCCTGCCGCACCCGCCAGCCAGTAAAGCGCGCGCTTATTGGCACCGCGGAATTTAGCGCGAGCCACCATTTCCTGGCCGGTATAGCAGCCTTTCTTAAAGCTGATGGCGTCCAGTGCCTGCAGGTTAGTGGCCTGCGGAATAAACTGCGCGCTGGTTTCGGCATCAATCACCGGCAGACCGGCTTCAATATTCAACGCCAACCACTGCGTGCTGTCATTGAGCTGCGCTTCGCCTTCCAGTCCTTTCCGCACCGCGTCGGCTTTTTCACGGCTGGTCACCAGCAGGAAACGCTCCGCAGGCGCGGCAAACCACAGCAGCGTTGTGTCGTCCTGTTGGATCACCGGGTTTTCAGCGTCCGGCAGCGTGCTGAAGAAACCGCTCAGCGCCGAACGCGCCTGGAAACCGGCCACGCCAAGCAGCACCGCTTCGTCATCCGGCTGGATGGCCACTTTGGCGAACACCGCATACTTCTTCAGTTCGGTAATCTGGTTGTCACGCAGGCTGCGGCGCTCCAGATAGGCCAGACCTTCGCCGCGATGGAACAGGCGCAGGTTGCTCCACATTTTCCCTTTGGCATCGCAGTGGGCGGCAGGCAGATGGCCATTGCTGGCCAGCGCAGCAACATCCAGCGTCACCTGGCCTTGCAGATAGCTAACGCGATCGGCACCGGTCACCGTGACCAGCGCCCACTCTTCTAAAGAGATCAGCGTAAGCGGCAGGCGTGAAGAGGCCGTGGGATGACGGGGTGGGAAAGAGAGTGTCGGCATGATTCCATCCTGAATGTGGGAGCTATGCTGTTCATGTTAAAAGAGCCCACTGGCATTGCAACCAGTTTTCTGGAAACGAGGCACAAATCGCGTGATAACCCTGCAACAGATGCGACTGCTTTGCGCACCCGGCCGCATGCCGATCACGACGGCATCAACATCAGCGGAAAAAAGCGCTACACTAGCCGCCATGTTTGACTGACTGACGATGGATAAAATGGATATTAGTAACAGAGCACGGGTTCACTGGGCGTGCCGCCGTGGCATGCTTGAACTGGATATCGCCATCATGCCGTTCTTCAAGTTTGAGTACGATACGCTGGACGATAATGACAAACAGCAGTTCGTGCGTCTGCTCGAAAGCCCCGATCCTGACCTCTTTAACTGGCTGATGAATCACGGTGAGCCGGATGATGCTGAGCTGAAGCGGATAGTCAATTTGATCCAACAGCGAAATCAGCAACGTGGCCCTGTGGCACTCTGATTTACGGATCTCATGGCGTGCCCAGTGGATTTCTCTGTTGCTGCACGGCGTGGTGATCCTTGCGCTGTTACTCGCGCCCTGGCCTGCCAGTTTCACCCTGGTGTGGATGCTGCTGCTGACGCTGGTGGTGTTTGAATGCGTGCGCAGCCAGCGGCGGATCCGCAGTCGTGAAGGCGTGATTTCGCTGCTTGAGCATCAGCAAATGCAGTGGCGGCAGAAGCGCTGGCAGATTTGTGGCCGCCCGTGGATGACCCGCCAGGCGATTTTCCTGAAATTAAGCTCAGCGAAAGGCGAGAAGGAAAAACTGTGGTTGTGCCGCGACAGCATGGATGAAGACGACTGGCGGGCATTGCGTCAGCAGTTGCTGACGCCGGGCTAACAGACTATAGCTGTTCGACCATTACGGCGATCCGGCCATTATAGCGATTCGACCATTACAACGCTCCGGCCTTTGTAGCTATTCGGCCATTACAGCGATCCGGCCTTTACAGCGATTCGGCCATTTCGGTCAGGATTTGCTCGCACCACTGGGCAATGCGTTCTTCGGTGGCATCAAACTGATTGATGTCATCGAGCGCCAGCCCGACAAAGTGGCTGCCGTCTGAGGTCAGCGGTTTTTTGCTGGTGAACTCATAGCCTTCATTCGGCCAGTACCCAACAAACTTCACGCCTGATGGCATCAGCACGTCATGCAGCATGCCCAGCGCATCAAGGAACCACTCGCTGTATTCGCCCTGATCGCCCATTCCATAAAGCGCCACGACTTTGCCCTGCAGATTCAGCGCAGGCAGCTCGGTCCAGATCGCCTCCCAGTCTTCCTGCAACTCGCCGAAGTCCCAGGTTGGGATGCCGAGGATCAGCATATCGTACTGCTCCATCAGCTGCGGAGCGTCATCCTTCAGATTGTGCAGGGTAACAAGGTCTTCGCCAATAAAATCGCGGATCTTCTCAGCTGCCATTTCGGTGTAACAGGTGCTGGAACCATAAAAAAGCCCGATATTCATATCTGATAACTCAATTTACTTGGTGCAATGGCGCAGATTATATCAGAATTGAGCCTCTGCGGCGCAGTCAGCAACCGCAGCCAGCAAAAGGGGAAGAGGTGCAGGACAGCGATCTGATTGAGCAATTTCTGGATGCCTTGTGGATAGAGCGCAATCTGGCTGAGAATACCGTGGCGTCTTACCGGCTGGATTTAATGTCTCTGGCGGGGTGGCTACAGCACAATGAATCAAATTTGCTGCGGGTCGATGCCGTCGATTTGCAGGGCTTCCTCGCGGAAAGAGTTGAGGGCGGTTATAAAGCCACCAGTTCGGCACGCCTGCTGAGCGCCATGCGCCGGCTGTTTCAGTATCTCTATCGTGAGAAACTGCGCGAAGACGATCCCAGCGCGCTGCTGGCTTCCCCTAAACTCCCTCAGCGTTTGCCGAAAGACCTGAGCGAAGCACAAATTGACCGGCTGTTGCAGGCGCCAAGCGTTGAACAGCCGATTGAGCTGCGCGATAAAGCCATGCTGGAACTGCTGTATGCCACCGGTCTACGCGTCACAGAACTGGTGAGCCTGACGCTGAATAACGTCAGCCTGCGGCAGGGCGTGGTGCGGGTAATCGGTAAAGGTGACAAGGAACGGCTGGTGCCGCTGGGCGAAGAAGCGGTGCACTGGATTGAGCAATATCTGGAGTACGGCAGGCCCTGGCTGCTGAACGGCCAGACGCTGGATGTGCTGTTCCCGAGCAGCCGCGCGCAGCAGATGACGCGGCAAACTTTCTGGCATCGCATTAAACATTACGCCACACTGGCAGGGATCGACAGCGCGAAGCTTTCGCCTCACGTATTGCGCCATGCTTTTGCCACGCATCTGCTGAATCACGGGGCGGATCTGCGCGTCGTGCAGATGCTTTTGGGGCACAGCGATCTCTCCACTACCCAAATTTATACGCATGTTGCCACCGAGCGGCTGCGTCAGTTACATCAACAGCATCATCCGCGGGCCTGACCTGGCGGAGTGAATAAACGGCCCGCGAATGAGGCCCTTAAAGGACAAACGATGAAAAAGCCTTACCTGGTACTTTCTCTGCTGATCGCCGCCATTAGCGGTGTGGCACACGCAGACGATGCCGCCATTCAGCAATCGCTGAAGAAATTGGGTCTGCAGCAGACTGAAATCCAGCCTTCCCCTTTGCCAGGCATGAAAACCGTGCTGACCGAGAGCGGCGTGCTCTACGTGACCGAAGACGGCAAGCAGTTTATTCAGGGGCCGCTGTATGATGTTAGCGGTGGCCAGCCGGTCAACGTCACCAATAAGCTGCTGGAGAAGAAAGTCGAGGCGCTGAGCGATCAAATGATCGTTTACAAAGCGCCAAAAGAGCAGCATGTGATTACGGTGTTCACCGATATCACCTGTGGCTACTGCCGCAAGCTGCACTCACAGATGGCTGACTATAACGCGCTGGGGATCACCGTGCGTTACCTCGCCTTCCCACGTGAAGGGATGAATGGCCAGGTGGCGAAAAACATGGAATCCGTCTGGTGTGCTGCCAATCGTAAAAAGGCCTTCACCACCGCGATGAACGGCGGCGAAGTGTCACCGATTGATTGCAAAATCGACCTGTCTCAGCACTACAAGCTGGGGATCCTGTACGGCATCCAGGGCACGCCAGCCATTCTGTTGCAGAACGGCATGATGATCCCAGGTTATCAGGGGCCGCAGGAAATGAAACAGCTTCTTGATAGCCAGAAAGCGGGTGGCTAATCGTTTTGACTAGCCCAACCGAACTCCGCCGCCGCCAGGCGGTGGAAGGAGCCGAGCTCCCTGACGAACTCCATCCTCTGCTTCGCCGTCTGTATCTGCACCGGGGTGTTCTGCAAGCGGCTGAACTGGAGCGCGGGGCAAAAAATCTGCACCCGTTCCATTCCCTGTCCGGCATTGAGCGCGCTGCTGAAATCCTGCAAAAAGCCCTCGCCGATAACCTGTGCATAATGATTGTCGGAGATTTTGATGCCGATGGCGCCACCAGCACCGCGTTGACGGTGCTGGCGCTGCGCAGCATGGGCGGCCGCAACATCAAATACCTGGTGCCTAACCGTTTTGACGATGGTTACGGCCTGAGTCCGGAAGTGGTTGAGCAAGCGGCAGCGCGGGGCGCGCAGTTAATCGTCACCGTGGATAACGGCATCTCTTCCCATGCTGGCGTGGATCTGGCGCATGAGAAGGGGATTTCGGTGGTAATCACCGATCACCACCTGCCTGGCGAAACGCTGCCGGCGGCGGAAGCGATCGTTAACCCGAATCTGGAAGACTGCGCGTTTCCGTCCCGCTCGCTGGCGGGCGTGGGCGTGGCCTTTTACCTGATGCTGGCGTTGCGCGCGCGTTTGCGCGACAGCGGCGTTGAAGTGCTGCCGAACCTGGCCGAGCTGCTGGATTTGGTCGCGCTGGGCACGGTTGCCGACGTGGTGCCGCTGGATGCCAACAACCGCATTCTGGTCTGGCAGGGCTTAAGTCGTATCCGCGCCGGCAAATGCCGTGCCGGCATTAAGGCGCTGCTGGAGATTGCTAACCGCGATCCCCGCCAGCTCGCCGCCAGTGATTTAGGTTTTGCGCTGGGGCCACGGCTGAATGCGGCGGGCAGGCTGGACGATATGTCGGTCGGCGTGGCGCTGCTGCTGAGTGAAGACATTGCGCAGGCGCGCATGCTGGCCAGCGAGCTGGATGCGTTAAACCAAACGCGCAAAGAGATTGAGCAGGGAATGCAGACCGAAGCGCTGGCCCTGTGCGATGCGCTGGAAAGCAAAGACGAAGCGCTGCCACTGGGCATCGCCATGTATCACCCGGAATGGCATCAGGGCGTGGTCGGCATTCTGGCCTCGCGGCTGAAAGAGCGTTTCCACCGTCCGGTGATTGCCTTTGCTCCTTCCGGCGACGGCACGCTAAAAGGCTCCGGTCGTTCCATCGCCGGGCTGCATATGCGCGATGCGCTGGAGCGGCTGGATACGCTGCACCCTGGATTGATCATTAAGTTTGGTGGCCATGCAATGGCGGCCGGACTGTCGCTGGAAGAGGCGAATTTTGATCGGTTCCGTCAGCACTTTGGCGATCTGGTGGGTGAATGGCTGGATGCGGAAGCGCTGCAGGGCGTGGTCTGGTCCGATGGCGAACTGATGGCGCAGGAGCTGACGCTTACCACCGCAGAACTGCTGCGTGAAGCGGGTCCGTGGGGACAGGCGTTCCCGGAACCGCAGTTCGACGGTAAATTTAAGCTGATCCAGCAGCGTCTGGTTGGCGAGCGTCACCTTAAGGTGATGATTGAACCGCTGGGCGGCGGCCCGTTGCTGGATGGTATCGCCTTTAACATCGACACCACCCAGTGGCCGGACCCGAGCGTCAGGCAGGTTGAGCTGGCTTACAAACTGGACATCAACGAGTTTCGCGGCAACCGCAGCGTGCAGCTGATCATCGATCATCTCTGGCCGCTGTAAACACCGACACCGGCCAGCGGCAAATTTCCTCCCGCTGGCCGAAATTGCCGCCTCTTCAGCGCTACAATCCGCAGGCAAATTCGGTTAAACTGCTTAGTTACATTCATGTCCTTAAAAGATTCTAAAATCATGTTTGAAATTAATCCGGTAAAGAACCGAATTCAGGATCTCTCTGAGCGCAGTGGCGTTCTCAGGGGGTATCTTTGACTACGATGCCAAGAAAGAACGTTTAGAAGAAGTTAACGCCGAGCTGGAACAGCCCGACGTCTGGAACGAACCCGATCGCGCCCAGGCGCTGGGTAAAGAGCGTTCCTCGCTCGAAGCCATCGTCGACACGCTGGATCAGATGGAGCAGGGACTCGAAGATGTCAGGGGCCTGCTGGAACTGGCGGTCGAAGCCGACGATGAAGAAACCTTCAACGAAACCATTGCTGAACTCGACGTGCTTGAGAAAAAGCTCGGCGAGTTAGAATTCCGCCGCATGTTCTCCGGCGAGTACGACAGTGCGGACTGCTACATTGATATTCAGGCAGGTTCTGGCGGCACCGAAGCCCAGGACTGGGCCGGCATGCTGGTCCGTATGTACCTGCGCTGGGCAGAAGCCAAAGGCTTCAAGACCGAAATCATTGAAGAGTCCGAAGGCGAGGTTGCCGGAACCAAATCCGCGACGCTGCGGATTATCGGCGATTATGCTTTCGGCTGGCTGCGTACCGAAACCGGCGTTCACCGCCTGGTGCGTAAGAGTCCATTTGACTCCGGCGGCCGCCGTCACACCTCTTTCAGCTCGGCTTTCGTTTATCCGGAAGTGGATGACGATATCGATATCGAAATCAATCCGGCCGACCTGCGTATTGACGTCTACCGTGCCTCAGGCGCGGGTGGTCAGCACGTTAACCGGACCGAGTCGGCGGTACGTATTACTCACCTGCCGACCAACACCGTAACCCAGTGTCAGAATGACCGTTCTCAGCACAAGAACAAAGACCAGGCGATGAAGCAGATGAAGGCGAAGCTGTACGAGCTGGAAATGCAGAAGAAAAATGCTGAGAAACAGTCGCTAGAAGACAACAAGTCTGACATCGGCTGGGGAAGCCAGATCCGTTCATACGTGCTCGATGATTCACGTATCAAGGATCTGCGCACCGGCGTAGAGACCCGTAATACTCAGGCGGTGCTGGATGGCGATCTGGACCGTTTTATTGAAGCAAGCTTGAAAGCAGGGCTATAAGGAACTGACATGTCTGAACAACAACCGCAGGGCGCTGACGTCGCACTTGAGCTGAATAACGAACTGAAAGCACGTCGCGAAAAACTCAGCGCGCTGCGTGAAAACGGCGTGGCATTCCCGAACGATTTCCGCCGTGACCACATCTCCGAACAGCTGCATGCTGAGTACGACGGACGCGAGAACGAAGAGCTGGAAGCACTGGGCGTCGAAGTGAGCGTGGCCGGTCGTATGATGACCCGTCGCATCATGGGTAAAGCCTCTTTCGTCACCTTGCAGGACGTCGGCGGCCGCATCCAGCTGTACGTTTCCCGTGACGATCTGGCGGAAGGCATCTACAACGAGCAGTTTAAGAAGTGGGACCTTGGCGACATCGTCGGCGCGCGCGGTAAGCTGTTCAAAACCAAAACCGGCGAGCTGTCGATCCACTGTAGCGAACTGCGTCTGCTGACCAAAGCTCTGCGCCCGCTGCCGGACAAGTTCCACGGCCTGGCCGATCAGGAAACCCGCTATCGTCAGCGTTATCTGGATCTGATCGCCAACGAAGAGTCGCGTAAAACCTTCAAAATTCGTTCGCAAATCATGGCGGGTATCCGCAGCTTTATGGTTGGCCGCGAGTTTATGGAAGTTGAAACCCCAATGATGCAGGTGATCCCTGGCGGTGCGTCTGCCCGTCCGTTTACCACCCATCATAATGCGCTGGATATTGATATGTACCTGCGTATTGCGCCGGAACTGTATCTGAAGCGTCTGGTGGTTGGCGGTTTCGATCGCGTGTTTGAGATCAACCGTAACTTCCGTAACGAAGGTATTTCGCCACGTCATAACCCAGAGTTCACCATGATGGAACTCTATATGGCGTATGCGGATTACAAAGATCTGATCGAACTGACCGAAAGCCTGTTCCGTACGCTGGCGCAGGACATTCTCGGCAACACCGTGGTGCCTTACGGCGAGCAGGAATTCGACTTCGGTAAGCCGTTCGACAAGCTGACGATGAAAGAAGCGATCCTGAAATACCGTCCGGAAACCAACCTCGCCGATCTGGATGATTTTGATAAAGCGGCCGCCATCGCGCAGTCACTGGGCATCAAAATCGAGAAGAGCTGGGGCCTGGGCCGTCTGGTCACTGAGATCTTCGAAGAGACCGCAGAAAGCCATCTGATCCAGCCAACCTTCATTACCGAATACCCGGCTGAAGTGTCCCCGCTGGCGCGTCGTAACGACGAGAACCCGGAAATCACCGACCGCTTCGAGTTCTTTATCGGCGGGCGTGAAATCGGTAACGGCTTCTCCGAGCTGAACGATGCTCAGGATCAGGCCGAGCGTTTCCTGCAGCAGGTGAATGCCAAGGATGCGGGCGATGACGAAGCCATGTTCTATGACGAAGACTACGTGACCGCACTGGAGCACGGCCTGCCACCCACGGCCGGTCTGGGCATCGGGATCGATCGTATGGTGATGCTGTTTACCAACAGCCACACCATCCGTGACGTGATCCTGTTCCCGGCAATGCGTCCATCGGGCAAGTAATGTCGTCGTAAAAAACAGCAAAAGGGGCGAAGCAATTCGCCCCTTTTTTAGATCCCTGCGAAAAGCGGGCACGCGCTTTGCAGGATTGTTTTTTTCATCAGGAAGACAGATGAGCGCGAAACAGGCCTCGCTTGAGAGCCGCATCAGACAGTGCTGGGATCAACTCTCAGCCCATGAGCAGCGTTTAGCGGATGTGATCCTTGCGGCACCCGGTCAGCTGGCCATGAACACGGCAACGGAACTGGCGCAAAGCGCTGGCGTCTCTAAAGCCACCACCACCCGTTTTTTCCGACATCTGGGCTACGAAAGCTTTGACGCCGCCCGTCGTCAGGTGCGCGAGCTGCAAAGCGGCGGATCGCCCCTTTATCTGCAACAGTTTCAGGCAACCTCGGGCCTGGATTCGCTGATCCAGAGCCATCTGGAGCGCGAAATTGCCAACCTGGTTAATACCTACCGTTCGCTGGATGCCCAACAGCTGGCCGATGTGGTCAGCGCGATTGCTCAAGCGCGCCGCGTAGTGGTGCTTGGCTGGCGGCACAGCCAGACCATCGCCTCGCTGATCTACCGCGATCTGGTTCATGTTCATCGCGACGTACAGCTGCTGCCAAAAGCAGGGGATTCACTGGCGGAATCTCTGGCCGCATTAGGCCCGGAAGATGTGGCGATTTGCGTCGGACTGCGGCGTCGTATGCCGGCTCTGAATAGCGCGATGAACGCCTTAAATGAGCTGAAGGTGCCGATGCTTTATCTGTCGGATGTGCTCTCCGGTAAACCGGCGAAGCAGGCCAGCTGGATCATCCGTTGCCACACGGAAGGCAGCCTGATCTTTGACAGCACCGCCTCTCTGTCAGGCATTTGCAATCTTCTCTGCTCGCTGGTGGCCCGTGAGAAAGGCAAAGCCAGTAGCGATCGGCTGGCGTTGATCGAAAACATCCACCAGTGGCTCGACGAACTGGAATAGCTGCACGCTTTTAGTGCAATCGCCGCGCGTTATTGCACCGTCAACGTTCACCTCAATCACCGTCAAAAATGGCGAAAACAGGGCCAAAGAAACCCGAGAAAAAATATTACCCACTAAAGAAACAATTGTTTCTCAGTGATTTTAAAGGAAAAAGGAATTTCCTCCTCTCCCGTGAAAACGGGCCAGCGCAAAACTGGCACGAAAGGTGAATTAGCTCTGACAGGCACTTCACCAACACCATGGGAAACACCAATGAAAAAAATAACGCTTCTCCTCGCTGCAATGCTGACCTTAGGCGCCAGCGGCCTCGCTCAGGCAGATACTCTGGCGGACATCAAAGCCAGCGGCAAAATGACCGTCGGTATTGACCCCACTTTTCCGCCGTATGAGTACACCAACGATAAAGGCGAAATCATCGGCTACAGCGTCTCGATCATGCAGTCGGTGTCGAAAGATCTCGGCGTGAAACTCGATTTTCAGAAGACCGCGTTCAACGGCATCATCCCAGGTCTGATTTCCGGCTCGTTCAATGCCGAAGGCTCCTCGCTGAACGTCAATGCCGAGCGGGCAAAAAAAGTGCTGTTCACCGTTCCCTACAGCAAAACCGTTAACGGCATTCTGATCCGCAAAGATGAAGCCGGAAAATTCAGCGCTAAGCCGCTGAGCATTGAATCGCTGGCCGGCCTGCGCGGCGCGGCGAAAAGCACCAGCGTGCCCGAGCAGCTGCTGAAAACCTTCAACGAAACGCTGAAAAGCAAAGGCCTGAAGCCGATTGAGATTATCAGCGTGGATACGCTGGATCAGACGGTCAGCGCCCTGATGACCAAACGTGCCGATTTCGTTATCGATGATATTGCGGTGCTGGCCCCGGTCGCCAAAAAATACCCGGCTAAGCTGAGCCAGGTGGGCGAAGTGGGTCCGTCGCAGTGGATGGCATGGGCTACCCGTAAAGACGATGTCGCGCTGAACAAAGCCATCAGTGACCATATTCTGGCGATGCAGAAATCGGGCGAGCTGGCCAAACTGCAGCAGCAATACCTTGGTACCACGATCGTCGTGCCTGCCGATAACTTTATCCCGCAGGAATAAGACTATGTGCCAGCAACATGTCCATGTTACCGCCGGACACGGCCAGACGTTCACCGTGCGTAAAGGCCAGTTTATTACCGTTATCGACACCCTCGGCCAGCAGGCGGCCGACTTTGTCGCCGTCAGCGCTGAGAATATCCAGGAGAAGCTTTCACCGGTTCACACCCGTCAGCACTTGCGCTCGTTGTTCTTTAAGCCGGGCGATGCGCTGTGGTCCAGTGAAAACCGGCCGATGCTGAAGATTGTCTCGGACAGCATTGGCATCCACGATGCCAACGTGCCCGCCTGCGATCGTACGCGTTTCAGTATCGATTTCGGCGTCGAAGGGCACCGCAATTGTGTTGATAACCTGCTGGAAGGCATGAAGCCATTTGGCGTCACTTACTACAGCCTGCCGGAGCCGTTTAACCTGTTCCAGAATGGCCCGGTGACCGCCGATGGCCGGATGGAAGTGACCGACCCTAACAGCCGCGCCGGCGACAGCATTGTGTTCGAAGCCCTGTGCGACCTCATTTGCGCCGTCTCTTCCTGCCCGCAGGACATTATTCCGGGTAACGGCCTGCAGGTCACCCCGATTGATATCACCGTTTCTGACCGTTACACCCTAAGCGAGGCCTGAAATGCTGTTAATGAAAGAAGGCTTTGCCTCTGATACTCCCCGTACCCTGGCTGAACCCGTCCGGGTTGCAGCGGGAACCGTCGGCAGCATCAAAGTGCTGCGCGGCCAGCTGCTGCGGATCGCTGCGGCAGACGCCGGTGCCGTCGCGTCCCTGTATGGTTTCAGCCTGGCTGAACCGAATGTCTGGCTGTCGGTCCACCACACCCGCGTGTTCAGCAACAGCTATCTGCTGGGCTCGGGGATGCGCATGGTCAACAACCGCCGCCGTCCGGTGATGGTGCTGGGGAAAGACAGCGTTCGCCGCCACGATTTGCTGCTGCCCGCCTCGACCACGGCATGGCTGAGCGCGCAGGGCTATCAGGGGCAGCAGGGCTGCTATGACGCGGTACAAGCGGAACTGGTTCGTTTGCAGATGGCGGTGCCGAAGCTGCCGGATCCGATCAACCTGTTTATGCATGTTGAGCTGGCCCGCAACGGTGACATTCGGCCACAGCCGAACCTGACCCAAGCCGGCGACAGCATTACCTGCCGCGTGGTGCAGGATACGCTGTTTATCGCCTCGGCCTGCTGTACCGGCATTGAAGGTAACGATAAGCCGGCGCCGCTGCTGCTGTCGGTAGCGGAAAATCTTCACGACTTTACGGGCGGATAACGCGATGTTGGGGCTGGATGCAGAAGTCACCGCAGGACTGCCTGAGCTGGGCCGGGGTTTACTGGTCACGCTTGAACTGACTGCGTTGGCGGCGTTAGTGAGTCTGGTACTCGGCCAAATCGGCTGCTACCTGCAACTCTGCCGCAGCTGGCCGCCGCGTCTGATTGGGCGACTGTATGTCAGCCTGATGCGCGGCACGCCCGCCATCGTCCAGCTCTTTGTGGTGTTCTTTACCTTGCCGTTGTTAGGCCTGGGCGGCCAGCCTCTGCTGGCCGCCGTTGTGGCGATTGGCATGAACAGCGGCGCCTATGTCGCCGAAATCCTGCGGGTAAACCGGCGTCTGGTTTCTCGCGGCCAGCTGGAGGCGGCAAGAACGCTGGGTTTGAGCCGCTGGCTGACCTGGTGGTACATCATCAATCCACAGGTGATGCGCGCCAGCCTGCCGATGTTAGTCAATGAATTTACCATCCTGCTGAAAACCACGCCGCTGGCATCGGTGGTCGCCCTGACCGAGCTAACCTATGCCGGGCAGATTGTCATTGCCCGCAGCTATGAGGCCACGCAGGTGATGCTGCTGGTTTCGCTGGGTTACTTACTGATTGCGCTGCCGCTTATCCGGGCGGCGCGCTGGCTGGAACAGCGGGGGAGAGCGTAATGGACTGGCAGGCAATTATTACCGCTGCACCTTCGCTGGGGCAGGGCATGCTGGTGACGCTGCAACTGTGCGTGGTGGCGGCGATCGCCTCACTGATTGCCGGCTCAACCCTGGCACTGTTACTGATGCGGGCTGCGCCGTTCTGGCAACCGCTGCTGCGTTTCTACAGCTCGGTTACGCTGGGGTTGCCGCTGCTGGTGGTGATTTATCTGCTCTATTTTGTGCTGCCCGAATACGACATCACCCTTTCCTCACCGGTGGTGGGCGTAGTGGCACTGACATTGTATTACGCGCCCTATATCGCGCAGGTCCTGCGTGCCGGGCTTGAGGCATTGCCGCGCGGTCAGTGGGAGGCATCCCGCGTTCTCGGGCTGGGACGGTTCCGCACCTTCAGCGATGTGATCCTGCCGCAAACCCTGCCGCAGATGCTGTCGCCGCTGGTTGGGCTGCTGATCGGGCTGATTAAAGACTCCGCGCTGCTGTCGGTGGTGTCGGTGCCTGAATTTATGTATGCCGCCAAACAGGCGATTTCCGAAACCTACGCGCCGCTGGAGATCTATCTGGCGGTGGCGCTGATTTACTGGCTGCTTTGCAGCGTTATCGATCATCTTGCCCGCCGGGCCGAGAGGCGGATGACCCGTTATCTCGCCCGTTCGCCGGGCTAACCAGGAGCATCCGATGCAACAAGACTCACTCTGCCGCGAAGAACACCTTGTCCCGGCGCGTCATGGCAAAGCGTTCCGCCTGAAAAAAGGCGAAGCGGTGCAGGTTATCAATACCCACGGCACCCAGGTTGTCGACTGCTGGGCCTATAACGCCGATGACGTCAGCGAATACATGTGTATGGAGGCGACCCGTGTCTGGAACCAGCGCCTGAACCCGAAGACCGGCGACAGCTTTATCACCAACCAGCGCCATCCCATTTTGACCGTGGTTGCCGACACCTCGCCTGGCGTCCACGATACCTTTATGGCCGCCTGCGATGCCCGTCGCTATGAGCTGTTGGGCTGTACCGAGCCGCACCGTAACTGCCATGACAATCTGCACGAAGGGATGGCCGAGCTGGGTGTGACGCTGCCGCATGGCAACCTGGCCTCCTTTAATATCTTTATGAATATTCAGGTGCAGCCGGATGGCCTCACCCTGAAAACGCTACCGGTGGTCACCCGGCCGGGCGATTACATCGTGCTGCGTGCCGAGATGGATTGCTTTGTGGCCTTCTCCGCCTGCCCGCAAGATATCGTCAGCATTCAGGGGCAGGGCGATAACACCCCGCGCGACGCAACGGTACGCATTCTGGCGGAAGGTTTTTCTGATAGCGAAGTAAAAGGTCCGTGGGTTCCTGCCTGATAAATTGATCCGCAGCGAAGAATGCGGAATAGTGAGGGACTGATTTTTAGCCCTTCACCAGGACGCGATGATGAAAACCTTGGGACTGATTGGCGGCATGAGTTGGGAATCCACCGTGCCGTATTACCGCCTGATCAATGAAGGGATCAAACAGCGGCTGGGTGGCCTGCACTCGGCGAAGCTGGTGCTGTACAGCGTGGACTTTCATGAGATTGAAGCCTGTCAGGCCAGCGGCGACTGGGATCGGGCCGGGCAGATGCTGGCCGATGCGGCGCTGGCGCTGAAAAAAGCCGGCGCGGAAGGCATCGTGCTCTGTACTAACACCATGCACAAAGTCGCCGCGCCGATCGTCGAGCAAAGCGGTTTGCCTTTTCTGCACATCGCGGAAGCCACGGCCAAAGCCATTCAGCAGCAAAAGATGTCCCGCGTGGCGCTGCTGGGCACGCGCTACACCATGGAGCAGGATTTCTATCGCGGGCCGCTGGCCAGCGAGTTTGGCATTGAAACCCTGGTGCCCGATGCCGCCGCGCGGCAGGAAGTAAACCACATCATCTTTGAACAGCTCTGTCTGGGCGAGTTTAGCCCGGCGTCGAAAGCATATTATCAACAGGTGATTGCCGGGTTAGTGGCCGAGGGCGCGGAAGGTATTATCTTTGGCTGTACCGAAATTGGCTTACTGCTGCAGGCGGAAGATTGCCCGATCCCGGTGTTCGATACCACCGCGATCCATGCGGCTGCGGCAGTTGATTTTATGCTGTCCGATCGGTGATGTGGGCGAGGCTATGATTTGATCGCGTCGTTCAGCCAGTCTTTAAAGCGGGCATAAGGCACGTACAGGGAAACGTTTTTATACAGCTCTTTGCCCGACTTCAGGTCGTTGATGCGGCTGGAATAGCCGACAATCACTCCGCCAATGGAATCGTCCGAGGCGTTATACACCGCGCCGCCGGACATGCCTTTCACCACGCCCGCATCGGATGCCACCACCACGCAGCTGACCTTGTTCCAGTCGTTCTTCAGCCCGGTATTGACCAGGTTGGTGCCGGTTGAGGCCACCGGCATCGCCGAGATAAAGCTGTAGCCATACAGATTGATTTTGTCGCCAATGTGGCCATTGCGGAAATGCGGCGGCGGGACGTTGCCATTCTTATGGTAAACCACCGCAAGGTCGCATTCAGGATGGTAGGATTTGACGCGATACAGGGAGAATTTGGCGACGTGTGCAGCGGTTAGGCTGTAGTCTGCGGTCAGCGGAATGGTGGTGCCCAGCGTGCCGACGCCGAGCACGGTCGGAATGCCGGTGACGGTCATATCCACCCGCTTTTCGGCTTCTTTGCTGTACTCATATTTTCCTACCGAACAGCCACTGGCTAACAGGGCAAGCAGGCAAACAGCGCGTCGCATCTTTCTTCCTCGGTAATGAATCGATCAAGCACAGCTCAGGAAACGCCCGTGAATCCATTCGAGGTATCGGCTCTTCATCGCAAAACTTTAATCATTTGAACAAGGCTCAAAGCCTACGGCTTCTGGCTCAGATGGCAATCTGTCGTCGTCCGAAGCGGGAAAAGTCAGATCAATCTTAGAAGCTATTGTTCAGAAAGTATTATGTAACAGCCGAATGAAGCAAATTATAGACCATAAAGATTTCGTAAAAATGGCAATTTCGCTGTTTTTTTTAACCCGTAATTCAGCGGGATAACACTTACTGCTGAAAAGTTTGCCGATTATTGCGATATCAGCAACAGACCTTTGACAGACCCGATCTATAAGCCGCCGGTAAGCTGTGCTTTAATTGCTAATGTGATCTGAATCAAACTTTTAATCCCCGCAACCGGGAATGCCCCCTCGGGCTTCTGGCCTGACCGTTATTTATTTGGAGAGTGTGACATGCCTGTTTCCTTACTGGCGCTGGCGCTGAGTGCGTTTGCTATCGGCACCACGGAATTTGTCATTATGGGCTTGCTGCCGGAAGTGGCGGGAGACCTCGGCGTCTCCATTCCTTCCGCCGGCTGGCTGATCAGCGGTTATGCGCTGGGTGTGGCCATTGGCGCACCGATTATGGCGCTGTTGACGGCGAAGCTGCCGCGCAAACGCACGCTGATGCTGCTGATGGTGATTTTCATTATTGGCAACGGGCTCTGTGCGCTGGCCTATAGCTACAACCTGCTGATGATGGCGCGCGTCGTTACTGCCCTCTGTCACGGTGCGTTCTTCGGCATCGGTGCGGTGGTTGCGGCCAGTCTGGTTGCGCCAGGCAAGCAGGCGTCGGCGGTGGCGCTGATGTTTACCGGCCTGACGCTGGCGAACGTGCTTGGCGTGCCGCTGGGCACCTGGTTTGGTCAGCTGTACGGCTGGCGCGCCACCTTCTGGGGCGTGTCGGTGATTGGCGTGCTGGCGTTTATTGGCCTGATTGTCAGCCTGCCCACCAATCGCGATGAAAAGCCGGTGCACCTTGCCAGCGAAATTGGCGCGCTGGCGAACGGCAAGCTGTGGCTGTCACTGCTGATGACGGTGTTCTTTGCCGCCGCGATGTTTGCGCTATTCAGCTATATTGCGCCGCTGCTGTTGCAGGTGACCGGCATCAGCGACAAAGGCGTCAGCTGGACGCTGTTCCTGATTGGTGGTGGGTTAACGGTGGGCAATATTCTGGGCGGCAAGCTGGCGGACCGCAAGCTGTCCTTAAGCCTGATCCTGAGCTTCTCGCTGATCGCGGTGTTTTCACTGATCTTCAGCTGGACCAGCCATGCGCTGTGGCTGGCCGAACTGACGCTGTTCCTGTGGGCGATGGCCACCTTTGCCACCGTACCGGGTTTGCAGATCAACGTGGTGCGTCACGGTAAAGAGGCGCCGAACCTGGTGTCGACGCTGAATATCTCCGCCTTTAACGTCGGGAACGCCTTTGGTGCCTGGGCCGGTGGCGCGGTGATTGGCAGCGGTTATGGCCTGACGGCGGTGCCGGTTGCGGCCGCCGTGCTGGCGGTCGGCGGCCTGATCCTCTGTCTGATTACCTTCCGTCCGTCGCGTGGACAGGCGCAGACCGTCAACGCTTAATGCAATAACGCCGCAAGGCGCTGGTTAACCAGGCTGATGTGCTGCAGTAAATGGGCGCAGAAAGCCTCAACCAGCGCCGAAGAAGGGCGGTGGCGTGGCCTGACCAGGCTGACGGTAAAGGGCACATCAATACTGAAGCGCCTGATCACCACGCCGCTTCCGGCATAGTCCAGTGCGGTCAGCGGGTTGACGATCGACACGCCGACGCCGGCTCTGACCATCGAACACACCGACGCCGCGCTGTGTGTCTCCAGCACCATCCTCCTTTGCACGCCCTGCTCATGAAACAGATTGTCCAGCAACTGGCGATAGCTGTCGGTTCGCGACAGGCTGATGTAATCCTCACCGGCAAAATCCTCCGGCGTTAAGCAGGCTTTCGCCGCCAGCGGATGACCGTCCGGCAGCACGCACACTTCATTCCCGGTAAACAGCTCGGTGCGCTCGGTTCCGGCCGGCGTCAGACGGGTTTCCGTCAGCCCCAAATCGTAGCGCTGCGCGGAGAGCCACTCCTCAAGCAGCGGGGATTCCTGCGGAATAATGTTCAGGCTGACGTCCGGGTAGCGTTGCAAAAAGGGCCGACAAAACAGCGGCAGCAGCGACTGCGAAAACACCGGCAGGCAGGCAATTGACAGTTCACCCTGACGAAACTGGCGCAGGCCTTCGGCGGCGCTGACGATCCGGTCCAGGCCATACCAGGAACGCTGAACCTCTTCAAACAGCCGCAGGCCCTGCACCGTGGGCTGCAAACGGCCGCGCACGCGGTCGAACAGCTTCAGGCCGACCAGCTTTTCGAAACGCGCCAGTTCGCGGCTGACGGTGGGCTGCGAGGTATGCAGCAACGCAGCGGCTTCCGTCAGGTTGCCCGCGGTGACCACGGCGTGAAAAATTTCGATATGTCGCAGCGTAATGCCAGCCATACTTTTATCCTGGAGACGATTGAAGCCATATCATGGATGAATAGACTCCGTTAAAACAGATATTTTTCATCCTGTTCAGGCTGTGGCGTAATAGCCTCATTATCTTCAGGAGAGTCCCGATGCCACGCTTACTTACCAACACCGAAACCGCTTTAACCCGCGATAACCTGCTGCCGCTGGTGCGCCAGTACGGTGGACCAGTCTGGGCCTATGACGCCAGCGTCATTGCCGAACGTATCTCGCAGCTGCAGCAGTTTGATGTGGTGCGCTTTGCGCAAAAAGCCTGTTCCAACATCCATATTCTGCGCCTGATGCGCGCCGCAGGCGTGAAGGTGGATTCGGTGTCGCTGGGCGAAATTGAGCGTGCGCTGGTGGCCGGCTTCACACCGGGCGGCGACGAGATTGTCTTCACCGCCGACGTGCTGGATGAGCCGACGCTGGCACGACTGGCCGAGCTGAAAATCCCGGTCAACGCCGGTTCCGTCGATATGCTGCACCAGCTGGGCGAGGTGTCTGAAGGCCATCCGGTGTGGCTGCGCGTCAATCCCGGTTTTGGTCACGGCCACAGCCAGAAAACCAATACCGGCGGCGAAAACAGCAAGCACGGCATCTGGTATACCGATTTGGTGCTGGCGCTGGAAGCCATTCAGCAACACAAGCTGAAGCTGGTCGGCATCCATATGCATATCGGCTCCGGCGTGGATTATGCCCACCTGGAGCAGGTGTGTGATGCGATGGTTAATCAGGTGATTGGCTTAGGTCACGATCTGGAAGCCATCTCGGCGGGCGGCGGCTTGTCGATCCCCTATCGCTTCGGTGAAGAGGCGATCAATACCGAACACTATTTCGGTCTGTGGGATGCGGCCCGTCAGCGCGTGGCAAAACATCTCGGCCACCCGGTGAAGCTGGAAATTGAACCGGGTCGCTTCCTGGTGGCGGAATCTGGCGTGCTGGTGTCCAAAGTGCGTGCGGTGAAGGCGATGGGCAGCCGTCACTTTGTGCTGGTGGATGCCGGCTTTAACGATCTGATGCGTCCTGCGATGTACGGCAGCTACCACCATATTTCGGCCATCGCTGGCGATGACCGCCCGCTGGATGAGCAGAACACCGTCGACAGCGTGGTCGCGGGGCCGTTGTGCGAATCAGGCGATGTGTTTACTCAGTTGGAAGGCGGTAAGGTGGAAACCCGCGCGCTGCCGCAGGTTAAACCGGGTGATTACCTGGTCTTCCACGACACCGGCGCTTACGGCGCGTCGATGTCCTCTAACTACAACAGCCGCCCGCTGCTGCCGGAAGTGCTGTTTGAAGCGGGCCAGCCGCGTGAGATCCGCCGCCCGCAAACCATACAGGAACTGCTGGCGCTGGAGCTGTAAGCGGCATCCCTGACGTTGTGAACCGGCCGCCTGGGTTTCAGGCGGCTAACCGCAGGCCGGGTTCAGGCCTCGGTCAGACGCTCTCCACCCAGTAACTCCTTCCGCAGCAACACAATTTCCTCCGCCAGATCGCGGCACAGCATCGCATTCATCAGATGGTCCTGCGCATGGACCAGAATCAGCGTCACCGGCACTTTGCCGCAGCCTTCATCAGCGCCAATCAGCTGGGTCTGGATATGGTGCGCGCCTTTCGATGCTTCCAGCGACGCGGCCAGCGCCTCATCCGCCTGCTGCCACTGCTTCTTGCGGGCGAACTGAATCGCGCTCATCGCGTGAGACCGCGCCTCGCCTGCACTGATCAACAGCTCCATCATGGTTTGCTCAAAATCCATTCCTGCCTCCGGTATTGGTATGCCAAATAGTGAAAATACATCCTATCGGAATGCCAATATGCACTTCTGCGGGTTTTGTCACAGAAAATAAGTTCGGTTTCGCTATTTTTGGTATGCCACAAGAACGGACTTCCGCAGGGCGAAAAAATATCGGGACGCTTCACCACTTACTTCTGAGGGTATTACGCATGTCTCTACAGGATCGACTCATCGACTCTTTAGGCAGCTTCGCCACCAAATTCAACAGCTATCGCTACATCATGGCGATCAAGTCGTCGTTCATTACCCTGATGCCGGTCATCATCGTCGGCGCGTTCTCGGTGCTGATCTCCAATATGGTGCTGGACGGGAAAAACGGCCTCGCCAGCATTCAGGCACTGGGCTTTCTCGCCGAGCTGAAACCGATCACCACCAGCATCAACTACGCCACCCTGAGCTTTCTCAATATCGGCGCGGTGTTCCTGATCGGTATTGAGCTGGGAAAAATCAACGGCATAAAAACGCTGTTTCCCGGCCTGCTGGCGATCATCTGTTTTATCGCCGTGACGCCAACCACGCTCACCATGCTGGTCGACGGACAGATGCATCTGGTCACCGATGTGCTGGCGAAACAGTTCTCCGACACCAAAAGCCTGTTCCTCGGCATGTTTATCGCCATCCTCTCGGTGGAAATTTACTGCCGCCTGGAGAACGTCGAACGGCTGAAAATCAAAATGCCGGACACCGTGCCGCCTAACGTCGCCGCCTCGTTTTCGGCGCTAATCCCGGCCATCATCACCGTCTCGGTTATCGCCACCTTCGGCTTTATCTTCCATCGCTTCACCGGCATGTATCTCTACGATGCGGTGTACAAAGTGGTGCAGGAACCGCTGGAGTCGGTGGTACAGAGCCTGTGGGGCATTCTGCTGCTGATGTTTGTTGCTCAGCTGTTCTGGGTGATCGGCATTCACGGCAACCAGATGGTGAAACCGATCCGTGAGCCGCTGCTGCTGGGGGCGATTCTGGTCAACATGAACGCCTTTGAGCAGGGCAAAGAGGCGCCAAACATCATCACCATGCCGTTCTGGGATGTGTATATGAGCATCGGCGGTTCCGGGCTGACCATTGGCCTGCTCAGCGCGGTGATGCTGGCGACCAAACGCAAAGAGATGCGCGAAATTGCCAAGCTCTCCTTCGGTCCTGGCCTGTTCAATATCAATGAACCGGTGATTTTCGGCATGCCGATCATGCTGAATCCGATCCTCGCTATCCCGTTCATCATCACGCCGCTGATCACCGGTTCGATCGGCTACTTCGCCACGGTGATGGGCTTTGCCGGCAAAGCGGTGGTGATGGTGCCCTGGACCACGCCGCCCATCATCAATGCCTGGCTTTCCACCGCCGGATCGATGGGTGCGGTGGTGACACAAATCATCTGCATTCTGGTGTCCATTGTGATCTATGTGCCGTTTGTGAAAATTGCCGCGCGCCGTGCTGAAGCCGCGGAAGCGAAAGCCTTGCAACCTGAATTCGCGCAAAACTAAGGAGACGTAATGAGTAAGGTCACCATCAACATTCCTGACGATTTTATGCTGGGTGCGGCCGCATCAGCGTGGCAGACCGAAGGCTGGAGCGGGAAAAAAGAGGGGCAGGACTCCTGGCTGGATGCCTGGTACAAGAACGACCGGCACGTCTGGCACAACGGCTATGGTCCGGCGGTCGCCACCGACTTTATCAACCGCTACAAGGAAGACGTGGCGCTGATGAAGGCGGCGGGACTGACCCACTACCGCACCTCGATTAACTGGTCGCGCTTCCTTACCGATTACGAAAATGGCGTGGTGGATGAGGAGTACGCCCGCTATTACGACGCGCTGATTGCCGAGATGCAGGCGCAGGGCATTGAGCTGATGTTGTGCCTGGAACATTACGAACTGCCGGCGGTATTACTGGAGCAGTACGGCGGCTGGGGCTCAAAAAGGGTCGTTGAGCTCTATCTGCTGTATGCGGAAAAAGTCTTTGAACGCTATGCCGGCAAGGTCACCCGCTGGTTTACCTTTAACGAGCCGATTGTGGTGCAAACCCGCGTCTATCTCGATGCGCTACGCTGGCCGTATGAGCAAAACACCTCGAAGTGGATGCAGTGGAATCACCACAAAAACCTGGCCACCGCCAAAGTGGTCAAGCTGTACCGCGAGAAGGGCTATCCCGGCACGGTGGGCACCATCCTTAATCCGGAAGTGACCTATCCCCGTTCGTCTGCGCCGCACGATGTGAAGGCCGCAGCCATGTACGATCTGTTCTACAACCGCGTTTTCCTCGATCCGGCGATCAAAGGCGAGTACCCGGCGGAGCTGGTGGCGTTGCTGGCGAAACATCAGGTCAGCTGGGATGTCAGCGCGGAAGAGCTGCAGCTTATTGCCCAGTATCGGGTGGATGAGGTGGGTATCAACCTCTATTACCCGCATCGGGTGAAAGCACCATCGCGCGCCTGGCATCCCGAGACGCCGTTCCATCCCGCTTACTATTACGAGCATTTTGAACTGCCGGGCCGGCGGATGAACAAATCCCGCGGCTGGGAAATTCAGCCGACCATCATCTACGACATGGCGATGCGCATCAAAAACGACTACGGCAACATTCCGTGGTTTGTCGCCGAAAGCGGGATGGGCATCGAAGATGAAGCGCAATTCAAAAACGCGGAAGGGCAGATCCAGGATGACTATCGCATCGCCTTTATCGCCGAGCATCTCTACCAGACGCTGCGGGCGCGTGAAGATGGCGCTAACTGCCAGGGCTATATGCTGTGGGCCTTTACTGACAACGTCTCGCCCATGAACGCCTTTAAGAACCGCTACGGGCTGGTGGAAATCGAGCTGGAGAACGACCGCCAGCGCCGCCTGAAAAAATCAGCGCACTGGTATCGCCAGCGCCGTGACAGCCGACAGCTCACCCTTTCCCTTGATGATGAAATGAAATAAGGAATGACCATGAAACGTATCGTATTAGCCTGCGCCGCAGGCATGTCCACCTCGATGGTGGTGACGCGGATGGAAAAAGAAGCGGTTGCGCGCGGTCTGGAATACCAGATTTATGCCATTCCTGAGCAAAATCTGCGCGACGAGCTGCAAAATTATGGCCCGGACGTGGTGGCCGTGCTGCTGGGGCCGCAGGTTCGCTTCAAGCTGGAAGAGAACCGCAAGCTGACCGACAGCTATCACATTCCTATCGCGGTGATTGATACCCTGGCTTATGGCACGCTTAATGGAGCAAAAGTACTCGATCAGGCGCTGGCTTTGGTAAACTAGGCAGATTACCTTGCCGACCGCAGCAGGAGAGTGCTCAATAATGGAAAGCACGGTCGGCAGGATGTTTAACGAGCTAAGGGTGAATACGTGGAAAAGGGCGCGGCGGGTCAAGAGAAGAAGCAGTATCAGGAAATCGGACAGCATCTGCGCCAGCAAATTCTCGACGGTCATTATCCCGTTGGTTCACGACTTCCGCCGGAACGAAACATTGCCGAAACCTGGGGAGTCAGCCGCACCATCGTGCGCGAAGCGTTGTTGATGCTTGAGCTGGAAGGGACGGTGGATATCCGTCAAAGCTCCGGCGTGTACGTGATGCGCATTCCTTCTGAGATCAGCAACGAAGAGGAAGCGTTCTTCCGCAGCGACGTCGGCCCGTTTGAAATGCTGCAGGCGCGGCAACTTCTGGAAAGCAATATCGCCGCCTTTGCCGCCAAAATGGCCACCAAAGCGGACATAGAGAACCTGAAGCGCATCCTCGAGCAGGAGCAGAAGGCGATTGCGGTCAACGATGCCAGTCAGGACAACGACAAGATGTTTCACCTGCTGTTGGCGGGCGCGACGCAAAATCAAATGCTGCTGGATACCGTTACCAGCATCTGGCGACATCATGAGAACAACCCGCTTTGGCAGCAGTTGCGCAGCCATATCGAAACCCGCAGCTACCGCCTGAAATGGCTGGGCGATCACCAGACCATCCTTGCCGCGCTGCGCCGTCGCGATGTGATGGGCTCGTGGCAGGCGATGTGGCAGCACCTGGAAAACGTGAAAAAATCCCTGCTGGAACTGTCCGACGCGGATGCCCCTGATTTTGATGGCTATCTGTTTGAGTCGGTGCCGATTTTCCAGGGCAAGCTGGTATGAGCACGCTAAAAATTGTGCCGCTGGCGGAGGCGAAACAGCATATTGACACGGTCACCGACTGGTTATGGCAGGCCTTTGGCAGCGAAAACAGCCGGCCCTTCTTTGCCAGCATTCTGGCCAGCAGCCTGAGCGGCGCGGACCTGCCGATCACCTGGGTAGCGACAGACGGCGACCGGGTAGTGGGAACCGTAGGATTGTGGCGCTGTGACCTGATCAGCCGTCAGGATCTGTCTCCGTGGCTGGCCGCGTTATACGTGGACGAAAGCTATCGCGGGCGCGGACTGAGCGAGCAGTTACAGCAACGTGTGATGGCGGAAAGCCGCCTGCGCGGCGACGACAAGCTGTATCTGTATGCTGACTGCGCGGATTATTACGAGCGCTTTGGCTGGCAGTATATTGGCGATGCGCTGGATTATCCGGACCGGTCTGTCCGGCTTTACCAGCGATCGCTTGCCGGTTAATCAGTCCGGCGTGCCCACCGAATGACGGCGAACCAGCGTAGGGCTGAACAAATTGGTCACCTCTGGCAGCGGCTGATTATTGGCTAACGCCAGCGCCAGCGCGGCGGCCTGTTGCGCCATGGTGACAATCGGGTAACGCACCGTGGTCAGGCGCGGGCGAACATAGCGCGACACCAGCACGTCATCAAAACCAATCAACGACATCTCTTCCGGCACCCGCACGCCATTATCACTTAACACCGCCAGCGCGCCGGCGGCCATCGAATCGTTATAGCAGGCGACGGCGGTAAACTGCTTGCCGCGGCCCAGCAGCTCGGTCATCGCCTGTTCACCGCCCACTTCATCCGGCTCGCCCAGCGCCACCAGACGGTCGTTGCACGGCAGGTTATGTTCCTTCAGCGCATCGTAATACCCCTGCAGGCGATCTTCGGTATCGGAAATCGGGTGCGTCGAACAGATGTAGGCAATGTTCTGATGGCCTTGCTGGATCAGATGGCGGGTGGCCAGCCAGGATCCGTAGCGATCGTCCAGCGCAATACAGCGCTGCTCGTAGCCAGGCAGGGCGCGATTGATCAGCACCATGCCGGGGATCTGTTTCATCAGCGGGATCAGGTCGGCGTCGGGAATTTTTTTCGCGTGGACCACCAGCGCGCCGCAGCGGTGGCGGATCAATTGCTCGATGGCCTGACGCTCTTTTTGCTCATTATGGTAACCGTTACCAATCAGTAAAAAGTTGCCGGTCTCGTAAGCCACCTGCTCCACGGCTTTTACCAGCGCACCAAAGAACGGGTCGGAAACATCGCCCACCACCAGCCCCATGGTTTCGGTAGACTGCTGCGCCAGGGCGCGTGCGTTGGCGTTCGGGTGGTATTGCAGCTCATCCATTGCGCTGGTAACGGCCAGGCGTGACGCCTCACTCGCCTTCGGTGAGTTGTTAATAACGCGGGAAACCGTTGCAACGGAAACGCCCGCGAGCCTGGCAACATCCTTTATCGTAGCCATCGGTAAGAGCCTTCCAGGGTAAGCGTTTACATAGCTGTTCAGTGTTGCGGAAAATCCCTGTTACTTCAAGCACACAGAATGCCAGCGGTGTCGCAAAGCTGGATATTTCAGTCCATTCTGGCGATGAGATTGGCGTGTTTATATTCAGCTTTCCAAAAAAAGGCTATTCTGGCCTTCCAAAAAGAATTGTTTGCCTGCCGGATCGCCATATGACCATTAAGAGAGTGCCGCACCTCGCCCACTGGGGCGCCTTCACCGCCGTTGTCGAAGACGGGAAACTGCTGCGTTGTGAGCCGTTTTTCGCCGATCAAGATCCGTCGCCGATGCTCAACAGCATCCCGGAACTGGTCTATTCGGATAAGCGGATCAGGAAGCCGATGGTGCGCCGCTCGTGGTTAGCCCTGCGCGAAAAAAGTGACCGCACGCTGCGCGGTCGTGAGGACTTTGTTGAGGTGGACTGGGAGACCGCGCTGGATCTGGTGGCTGAAGAGAACCGCCGGGTGCGCGACCGCTACGGTCCCTCGGCGATTTTCAACGGCTCCTACGGCTGGTCGTCGGCGGGCCGTGTAAACCATGCCCGCACGCTGATCCGCCGCTTCTACTTTACCGGCGGCGGCGGCATCGATCAGTTGGGTAACTACAGCTGGGGCGCGGCACAGTTCTTCCTGCCGTATGTGATTGGCACCTATATGCCGCTGACCGGCCGGGTCACCGACTGGCCAAACGTGGTGGAACACTGCGAAATTTTCGTTGCCTTTGGCGGGCTGGCGCTGAAAAACAGCCAGGTTGCCTCGGGCGGGGCCGGCCAGCACAGCCTGAAGCCTGCGCTGCTGGAGCTGGCGGCCAAAGGCACCACCGTAATCAATATCAGCCCGATGCGTGATGACTGCCCGGAGTTTGTTAACGCCGAGTGGATCCCGATCCGGCCGAACACCGACGTCGCGCTGATGCTGGCGTTAGGCTTTGAAGTGGAACGGCTGAACGCGGTGGATACCGCCTTCCTCAGCTCCCATTGCGTGGGCTATCCGCAGCTGCGCAGCTATCTGCTGGGCGAAACCGACGGCATGCCAAAAACGCCGCAGTGGGCCAGCGACATCACCGGCATTCCGGCGCAGCGCATTGAGCAACTGGCGAAGCAGCTGATTGGCAAACGCAGCTTTATTACCTGTTCCTATTCCGTTCAGCGCGCGCACCGTGGCGAACAGCCTTACTGGATGATGATTGCGCTGTCGTCGATGCTCGGCCAACCGGGCCTGCCGGGCGCGGGCTTCTCCTTCGGCCATGGATCGATGAACAGCGTGGGTAACCCGCGTGTGGAAGGGCCGGCACCGATGATGTCGACCGGCGTCAATCCGATTGCCGATCTGGCGATCCCGGTGGCGCGCATCAGCGATATGCTGCTGAATCCCGGTGAGCCGTACCACTTCCAGGGACAGATGCACACCTATCCGGAGATCCGTCTGATCCATTGGGCAGGCGGCAATCCGTTCCACCATCATCAGCAGATTAACCGGCTGGTGGAAGGCTGGCAGCGGCCGGATACGGTGATCGTGCAGGACATTGTCTGGACGCCTGCAGCGAAGATGGCCGATATCGTCTTGCCGGTGACCACCACCCTGGAACGTAACGATATTGGCGGCTCGTCCCGTGACCGCTTCGTGCTGGCAATGCATCAGGCGATTAAGCCGCAGCATCAGGCGCGTAACGACTTCGATATTTTCGCTGACCTGGCGGATCGCCTCGGCTACCGTGAAACCTTCACTGAAAACCGCAATGAGGCGCAGTGGATCGAACATCTGTATCAGCAGTGCGCGGTGGCTCACCAGCGTAAGGGCATTGACTGGCCGGATTTCGACACCTTCTGGAAAGAAGGGCATGTGGAAGTGCCGCAGGGCGGCAAGCCGTTCGTGTTTATGGAGGATTTTCGCCAGGATCCGCTTGCCCATCCGATCAAAACCGCCAGTGGCAAAATTGAGCTGTTCAGCGAAACCATCGCCGGCTATCAGCTGCCGGACTTTGCGCCGCATCCGGAATGGCAACCGCCACGAGAGTGGTTGGGGGCCGAGGTCAGCCAGCGCTTCCCGCTGCATATGATCTCGATTCAGCCGAGCGACCGTCTGCACAGCCAGATGGACGCCACGCCGTCGGTGCAGGCCAATAAAACCGCCGGGCATGAAACGCTGTGGATGCACCCGGACGATGCTGCCGCGCGCGGCATTGCCGATGGCGATGTGATTGACGTCAGTAACGATCGCGGGCGGATGCTGGCGGGCGTCAGGCTGTCGGATGGCATCAGCCCAAGCGTGGTACTGATTGCTACCGGTGCCTGGTTCGACCCCGGGTTCGGTAAAGCCTGGCAACCGTACGATCGCGCCGGCAACCCGAACGTGCTGACGCTGGATATCGGCACCTCGTCATTAACGCAGGGGCCGAACGCCATGAGCTGCCTGGTGGAGATCAAAAAGGCGAAAGATTGCAAAACTGCCTAAGAATCACATAGCTGGTTACAGTTTGCGGAGAACTGTTGCGAATGCTGGCTGGCGAGTGACGCGGCCAGATTGCTACAGTCTAGGTCCCAGAGGTATTGATGGGTGAACATCAAAAAGTTTTTATGCTTTGTTTCACCGACCTGCGCAGATGCGCAGGTTTTTTTTGCCTGTAAAACAGGGTTGGCTGGATAACCTGTTGAAAATGCGCAAAAAGCCCTGAAGCCCGCAACAGTTCACTCACGAACTGAAACACAGTTTCCCTGTCATCTCCCCGGCATTTTTTGTATAACTCCCAGTCAGTTATCCTGTCCTCATCAGTAGAAGATCCATGTCGCGCTTAAAGAAGATACTGGCAAAAGACCAGGCAAAATCACCGTTTCATCCTGTCCGTTTCCGTCTGATCTGCCTCGGGGTGTTCGGCTGTCTGGTTTTGCTGCTGATATGGGTCGGAAATTTACAGCTGTTAAACCATCCGATGCTGGAAAAGCAGGCGGATGAGCGTTCGCTGCGTACCGTCACGCTGCCCACCAACCGGGGAACGCTGCTGGACCGCAATGGCGAGGCGCTGGCGCTGAGCGTGCCGTCGCGCGATATCATTGCCGATCCGCAACGCGTGCTGGAAGCCCATCCGGATTTCACCAGCGACAAGTGGGAGTATCTGGCCCACGCGCTGGATCAACGTCCTGAGCAGATTGCCGCGCAAATCAACGCCAACCCGAAACGCCGCTTCCTCTATCTGGGACGCAAAATCGAGCTGGGCATCGCCAAAGATATTGCCACGCTGCACCTCGCCGGGATCAGTACCGTTTATGACGACAGCCGCTTCTATCCGATGAGCGATGCCACCGGGCCGCTGCTCGGCATTGTCGGCGCGGATAACACCGGGCTGACCGGGTTAGAAAAGGGCTTTGATAAGGTGTTGCAGGGCACCGCCGGGGTGGAAAAATACCGCCAGGATGCGCACGGCAATATCGTGGCGATGATCAATTATGAACCGCCGCGTCAGCCACCGACCGTGCAGCTCAGCATCGATAAATTCGATCAGTACACCATGTACACCAAACTGCGTGACGGCGTGTTGCTGAACAAGGCCGATTCCGGTGCCGCGGTGCTGATCAAAATCGATACCGGCGAAATTCTCGGCATGGCGTCTTACCCGTCGTTTAACCCGAATAACTTCGTCAATGTTTCCGCCAACCAGATGCGCAACACCGCGATAAACGACAGCTACGAGCCGGGTTCCACGGTGAAGCCGCTGGTGGTGATGGAAGGGCTGATCCGCAAACTGGTTCGCCCGGATTCGGTGCTGGATACCACGCCATACCGGGTTAACGGCCACCTGATCCGCGACGTTGGCCACTGGCCGCGCCTGACCATGACCGGCATCCTGCAGAAATCGAGCGATATCGGCGTGTCGCATATTGCGCTGGCGATGCCTGCCGAAGTGCTGGTCAACACCTTCAGCTCGTTCGGGCTGGGGAAACCGACCGGCCTCGGGCTGACCGGTGAGAGCGTCGGCTACTTCCCGCTGCACCGTGAGCGCTGGGCGGATATCGAACGTGCCACCTTCTCGTTTGGCTATGGCCTGCGCGTCACGCCGCTGCAGATTGCCCGTGAATACGCCACGCTCGGTTCCTTCGGCATTTATCGCCCGCTGTCGATCACCAAGGTGACGCCGCCGGTGATCGGCAACCGCGTGGCGGATGAAGAGACCGTGCGTTCGGTGGTGCATATGATGGAGAGCGATGCGCTGCCGGGCGGAAGCGGGGTGCGTGCGGCGGTGCCGGGCTATCGTCTGGCGATTAAAACCGGTACGGCAGAGAAGATGGGCGACAGCGGAAAATATGACGGCGGCTATATCAACTACACCGCCGGCGTCGCGCCCGCCAGTAATCCGCAGGTGGCGCTGGTGATTATGATTAACCACCCAACCGCAGGCGATCACTTCGGTGGCTCGGTTGCCGCGCCGGTGTTCGGTAACATCATTGGCCCGGTCCTGAAGCATATGAACGTGGCGCCGGACGCGTTGTACTCCACCCACAGCGATTAATCCTTTCAGGGGATGCAGGGCAGCACTCTGCCTTGCATCCCGCACGCTCCCTCAACAGTGTTAACCCTCACAACCCTCACAACCCTCTCAACCCTCACAACAGCCTAACTGCCTCAACACGCTGATACCTTCTCTCATGCCCCGATGTTCAGCCGGATAGCGCACAAAAACCGGGCGATTTGCCGAACTTGCTCACATCTCTTAACCGACTCTTTGCACTCCCTAAACAGCCATTGCCGTGCCCGCACGGTAAGGTAAGCCATCACGATCCGACACCGCATTCCGTCGGCGCGTGCCAGCCCCCTCACTGTTGGTAGCGCTGAAAGGGGCGCATTCAGTCCCAAAAAAAAGCACATAAGGAATCGTTTGCGCGCCCGTCAGCACGGGATTAAGCACGGAAAGCTTATCGGAAGCGTTTTGATAAATAACTTAGCGGAAACTTAACACTTCTCACCGGGTGACCTCCCTATAATTGCCCTCTTTTGTGAGAATAATCACTCTCATTATTATTTCCATTTCCTTTCACCTTGAGAATTCACCATGCGCTTAAAGATCCTCTCAGCCAGCCTGATTTTCGTGCTGGCGGCCTGCGACCAGAATGCCTCGCCCGGTGCGGCCAGCAATACGCCGACGCCGGTTGGCGTCACCACGCTGAAAAGCGAGCCGGTGACGCTGTTCACCCAGCTGCCGGGACGGACCACTGCCGTGCGGACGGCCGAAGTTCGTCCGCAAGTCAGCGGTATCATCCTTAAACGTCTGTATACCGAAGGCGCGGAAGTGAAAGCCGGGCAGCCGCTGTATCAGATAGATCCGGCCACTTATCAGGCGGCGTATGACAAAGCGCAGGCGACCTTAACCAATGCCAGCAAGCTGGCGCAGCGCTATAAACCGCTGGCGGCGGCGCATGCCATCAGCGGCCAGAGCTATGACGATGCGGTCGCTGCCGCGCGTGAAGCGCAGGCAGATCTGGAAACGGCGCGGGTGAATCTCAATTACACCGAGGTACGCGCGCCGATTAGCGGGCATATCGGCCGCTCGCTGTCGACGGAAGGCGCACTGGTGACCAACGGCCAAACCAGTTACCTGACCACCATTCAGCAACTGGACCCGATCTATGTCGATGTCAGTGAATCCTCGCAGGATCTGCTGCGTCAGCGCCGGGCGCTGGCCGACGGCAAGCTAAAGCAGGTTGGCGAGAATGCGGCAGCGGTGAAGCTGACTCTGGAAGACGGCTCGACCTATGCCGGGCAGGGCAAGCTGGAGTTCTCGGAAGTGACGGTGGATGAGGGAACCGGCAGCGTGACCATGCGCGCGTCATTCCCGAACCCGAAAAGGGTGCTGCTGCCGGGCATGTATGTCCACGCCAGCTTCCCGCAGGGCGTGGCCGATAGCGGCATCCTGGCACCGCAGCCGGCGATCATGCATGACACCAAGGGCAATCCTTACGTCTTTGTGGTCAACGCGGATAACACCGTGGCGCAGCAAACCATTACCACCGGCGAGATGATCAACGGCAAATGGCTGGTGACGTCCGGGCTGAAAGCGGGCGACCGGGTGATCGTCGATGGCTTACAGAACGTCCGCTCCGGCGCGAAGGTCAATGCCAGCGAAAGTCAGGACAAAGCCGCGCCTCAGGCCAATCTGTCCATCACCGATCCTTCAGCGCAGTAAGGAAATCTGATGTCTAAATTCTTCATTGAACGCCCCATCTTTGCCTGGGTGGTGGCGATCATTGTGATGCTGGTCGGTGGATTATCCATCCTCAAGCTGCCAATTAACCAGTATCCCAATATTGCGCCACCGGCGATCTCGGTGCAGGTCACCTATCCTGGCGCCAGCGCCGAAACCGCGCAGAACACCGTGGTGCAGGTTATCGAACAGCAGCTGAGCGGCATCGATAACATGCGCTATATCGAGTCGCAGAGTAACAGCGACGGCAGCGCCACCATCATCGTCACCTTCGATCAGGGCACCGATCCGGATATCGCCCAGGTACAGGTGCAGAACAAGGTATCGCTGGCGGAATCTCAGCTGCCGACCGAAGTGACCCAGCAAGGGATCAACGTACGTAAGTACCAGGCCAACTTTATGTTGGTGGTCAGCCTGATCTCGACTAACGGCAAGATGAGCAACGGCGACCTGGCCGACCTGTTGGTGTCAAAGCTGGAAGATCCGATCTCCCGTACCAAAGGCGTGGGTGACTTTATGGTGATGGGCTCGGAATACGGCATGCGTATCTGGGTCGACCCGGCCAAACTGTATAAGTATCAGCTGATCCCCAGCGATGTTTCTACCGCCATCACCCAGCAGAACGTGCAGATTTCCAGCGGTAAGCTGGCGGGCCTGCCGACCATTCCGGGGGCGAAATTCAGCGCCACCATCATCGGTAAAACCCGTCTGCAGTCGGTGAAAGAGTTCGAAAACATCCTGCTGAAGGTCAATCCGGACGGCTCTCAGGTGCGCCTGCGTGACGTGGCGAAAGTCGATTTGGGGCCACAGGATTACAGCATTTCCGCGACCTATAACGGCAAACCGTCTGCGGGTATGGCGCTGCGTCTGGCCAGTGGTGCCAACGTGCTGGATGCGATTAACGCGGTGCGCGCCACCGTTGACGGCATCAAAGGTTCGCTGCCGGACGGCGTGCAGGTGACCTTCCCGTACGACACCTCGCCGGTGGTCAGCTCGTCGATTGAAGAAGTGGTAAAAACGCTGTTCGAAGCCATCGCGCTGGTGTTTGTGGTGATGCTGGTGTTCCTGCAAAACCTGCGCGCCACGCTGATCACTACCATGGTGGTGCCGGTGGTGCTGCTCGGGACCTTCGGCATCCTGTCGGCCTGTGGCTACACCATCAACACCCTGACGATGTTCGGCATGGTGCTGGCCATCGGGCTGCTGGTGGACGATGCGATCGTGGTGGTGGAAAACGTCGAGCGCGTGATGCACGACGAAGGGCTGGATCCCAAAGCCGCCACGCTGAAATCGATGGAGCAGATCCAGGGCGCGCTGTTTGGTATCGCGCTGGTGCTGTCGGCCGTGCTGCTGCCGATGGCCTTCTTTAGCGGATCGACCGGGGTTATTTACCGCCAGTTCTCGATCACCATCGTCTCGGCGATGGCCCTGTCGGTGCTGATGGCGCTGATCTTCACCCCGGCCTTGTGCGCCACCATCCTGAAACCAGGATCGGCCGATCACAAAACCACAGGGCTGGCGGGCTGGTTTAACCGCAAGTTTGACAGCGGCACGCTGCACTACAGCAACAGCGTCGGCCATGTGATCGCCAAGCGTAACCTGTTCCTGGTGATCTATCTGCTGCTGGTGGTGGCCACCGGCTATCTGTTCACCCGCGTGCCGACCTCATTCCTGCCGGATGAAGATCAGGGCGTGATGATGATGCAGACCACGCTGCCCGCCAACGCCTCCAGCGAACGGACGCAGCAGGTGCTGGATGATATTCAGTCCTGGCTGCTGAAGAACGAGCCGGAAGTCAGCTCGGTGTTCTCGCCGAACGGCTTCAGCTTCTCCGGGCGTGGGGAAAACACCGCGATGTCCTTTGTGCTGCTGAAGCCCTGGGCGCAGCGTAACAGCGACCAGACCGTGCAGAAGCTGGCGCAGCGCACCATGGCGCACTTCGGCTCGCTGCAGGACGCCAAAGTCTTTGCTCTGGTGCCGCCTGCGGTCATGGAACTGGGCAATGCCACCGGCTTTGACTTCTTCCTGCAGGATACCGACAACAAAGGCCACGAAGCGCTGATGGCCGCCCGTAATCAGTTCCTCGGCATGGCCGCGCAGGACAAGCGCCTGATGGCGACCCGTCCTAACGGCATGGAAGATGAGCCGCAATACCATCTGATCATTGATGACGAGCGGGCGAGGGCGCTGGGCCTGAGTCTGGAAGACATCAACGACACGCTCTCCACCGCGTGGGGGTCAACCTACGTGAACCAGTTTATCTATCACGGCCGCGTGAAGAAGGTCTATCTGCAGGGCAACGCCGGTTCGCGCGTGACGCCTGAAGATTTGAACAAGTGGTACTTCCGCAATACCAGCGGCGAAATGGTGCCGTTCTCGGCCTTTGGCAGCGGCAAGTGGGAATACGGTTCGCCGCGTTACGAGCGCTTTAACGGCATCTCGGCGGTAGAAATCATGGGCTCACCGGCTGCGGGCTACAGCTCGGGCGATGCCACCAAAGCCGTGGAAGAGATTGCCGCCAAACTGCCGGCGGGCTTCAAGGTGCAGTGGCATGGCCTGTCGTATGAAGAGCAGAGTTCCGGCTCGCAGACCCCGGCGCTGTATACCCTCTCAATCCTGGTGGTATTCCTCTGCCTGGCGGCGCTGTACGAGAGCTGGTCGATCCCGTTCTCGGTGATCCTGGTGGTGCCACTGGGCGTGCTCGGCACCATTCTGGCGGTGCTGATGCGCGGGCTGGAGAACGACGTGTTCTTCCAGGTGGGGCTGCTGACCACCGTCGGGCTGGCGGCGAAAAACGCCATTCTGATTGTCGAGTTTGCCAAAGAGCTGCATGAGAAAGAGGGCAAAGGGCTGGTGGAAGCGGCGATGGAAGCGGCCAAACTGCGTATCCGCCCGATCATCATGACCTCGATGGCCTTTGTGCTTGGCGTACTGCCCCTGACTATCTCCAGCGGCGCGGGCGCAGGGAGCCAGCACTCCATCGGCACCGCCGTGGTCGGCGGGATGATCACCGCCACCTTCCTCGCCATCTTCTTCGTGCCGATGTTTTACGTCGTCGTGGCGCAACGCTTCTCAGGTAAGAAAAAAACGCATATTGAGGTGAAGAAATAATGCTACGCAAGACGTTAACCCTGGCCGCGCTGCCGATGGCGATGATGCTGGTGCTCAGCGGCTGTACTATGGAGCCGACGTACCAGCGCCCGGCGCTGCCGGTGGCGGCAGATTATGGCCAGCAGGGCAAGGATCGGGCCGGAAACGGCGCGGATATCAGCTGGCAGAACTTCTTCACCGATCCGGTGATGAACAAGCTGATTGCGCTGTCGCTGGAAAATAACCGCGACCTGCGCGTTGCCGCGCTGAATGTCGACGTGGCCCGTTCGCAGGTGCAGATTGACCGGGCCGCATTGCTGCCCTCGGTGGATCTGAGCGCGTCGCAGACCGCCGCGCATCTTCCGGGTAATCTGTATAACACCGCCTCAACCGGCCCGGTGACCTACCATGAGTTGAATACCAGCCTGGGCGTTACCGCCTGGGAGCTGGATTTCTTTGGCCGCCTGCGCAGCCTGCGTGACCAGGCGCTGGAAAGCTACCTGGCCACCGCTGCCACCCAGCGCGCTACGCAGATCAGCCTGATCTCCGAAGTGGCGTCTGGCTATCTGTCGCTGTGTGCGGATAACGAGCTGCTGAAGCTGGCGATGGACACGGTGAAAAGCCAGCAGGATTCGTACAACCTGACCAAACGCAGCGTCGATGGCGGCGTCAGCAGCGAGCAGGATCTGGTGCAGGCGGAAACCTCGGTGCGCACCGCTCAGGCGGACGTTGCGTCTTATACCCGTCAGGTACGTCAGGACGTCAACGCGCTGGCGCTGCTGGTCGGCACCAATCTGCCGTCCGACATGCTGGCCAATGCCCGCCTGAACAAAAACTGGCACTTCCCGGCGACGCCATCCGGTCTGCCTTCGGATCTGTTGACCCGTCGTCCGGATATCATCGCGGCGGAGCATGAGCTGAAAGCGGCGAATGCCAATATCGGCGCGGCGCGTGCGGCGTTCTTCCCGAGCATCAGCCTGACGGCTTCCGGCGGATCGACCTCCAGCAGTCTGGGACATCTGCTGGAAGGCGGCACGGCGGCCTGGTCCTTTGGGCCGAGCATCAACCTGCCGATCTTCGACGGCGGCGTGAATTCGGCTAACCTCGATATCGCGCATTTACAGAAGCGAATTGAAATTGCCGACTACGAAAAATCGATCCAGACGGCATTCAAGGAGGTGGGCGATGCGCTGGCCGGACAGGACACCTACAAAGATGAACTGACGGCCAGAGAGCAGGATGAGCAGGCGAATCAACGTAACTATGATTTCGCCCATATCCGCTATCAGCAGGGGGTGGATAACTACCTCAACGTGCTGGTGGCGCAGCGTTCACTGTATGCGGCGCAGCAATCGCTGATAACCACTCAGTTAGGACGGTTGAACCAGCAAATAACACTGTATAAGGCGCTCGGCGGTGGTTGGAAATCATGATTTCCTTGATTTCCTTACGAAATCCTTACGCTCTGAGGATGGAATTTAATCACCCCCCTCGCTCATAATAGCGTCAGGCCAGTTTTGCTGGCCTGACCTTTTTCAGGCGTGGGCAACGGCCCCCGTTGAACCCTTTGCCTCACTTGACTCCACAGAGCCTCATGACCCCAACGACTTCGAAAACCTCATCCTCCCGACGTAAAAAAATCATTTTACTGATCCTGGTCATCCTCGTTGCCCTGCTGGCCTGGCGTTTCTGGCCGCACGGTAGTGGAGAAGCGGGTGGTCCTGGTGGACCGGGGGGCCATGGCGGTATGCGTGGGCCTGGCGGTCCGGGGATGATGGCCGGTGCGGTGACGCCGGTGCACGCGGGCGAGGTTACGACGGCGGATGTTCCGGTCTATCTGACAGCGTTAGGCACCGTGGTGGCTAACTCGACGGTGACGGTCACCAGCCGGGTCGACGGACAGTTGATCAAGGTGCTGTTTACCGAAGGGCAAAAAGTGGAAGCAGGGCAGGTGCTGGCGCAGGTCGATCCGCGCAGCTATCAGGCCACGCTGGCGCAGTATCAGGGTGATTTAAGCCAGAATCAGGCGCTGCTGAAAAGTGCCGAACTGACGCTGGCGCGTTACCGCAAGCTGTTTGCCCAGGACTCGCTGGCTCGCCAGGATCTGGATACGCAGATTGCCACCGTCGGCCAGTATGCCGGCACCATCAAGGCCGATGAGGCACAGATTGCCGCCGCTAAGCTGAACCTTGAGTTCACCAAAATCACCTCACCGATTGCCGGTCGCGCCGGTTTACGCCTGGTCGACGCGGGCAATATGGTGCACACCACCGATACCACCGGCATCGTCACCATCACCCAGACCCAGCCTGCCGCCGTGACCTTTAGCGTGCCGCAGAACAACATTCCTGTTCTGCTGAAGTCGCTGCACAACGGCCAGAGCCTGCCCGCCACCGCCTTCGATCAGGATGGCAACGCCGAGCTGGCCAGCGGCAGCGTGCAGTTTATCAGCAACCAGATTGATACCAGCACCGGCTCGGTGAAGCTGAAAGCACTGTTTGCCAACCAGGACGAAACGCTGTATCCCAACCAGTTTGTGAACCTGCGGCTGCAAACCGGCACGCTGAAACAGGCGACGGTGATCCCGGCCCAGGCCCTGCAGCTGAGCAGCGATGGCAGCTTTGTCTACGTGATCAATAAAGACCAAACCGTGACCCGCAAGGCGGTTAAAACCGGGCCAACGCTGGGGGACACGCAGCAGGCGATCCTCTCCGGCGTCAGCGCGGGTGAGCAGGTGGTTACCGAAGGGATCGATCGCCTGAGCAACGGCAGCAAGGTGAAAGTGGTGACCGCCGCAGAAACCAAAACCGCCAGCGGGAGCGCGAAAGCGCAATGAATCCCTCTCGCATCTTTATCGAACGTCCGGTTGCCACCATTCTGCTGATGGTGGCGGTGCTGCTCTCCGGCATCTTCGCCTACCGCTTCCTCTCCACCTCGGCGCTGCCGCAGGTGGATTACCCGACCATTCAGGTGACCACGCTCTATCCTGGCGCCAGCCCGGACGTGATGGCCTCGTCGGTGACCGCGCCGCTGGAACGCCAGCTTGGGCAGATGGCAGGCCTGAGCCAGATGGCGTCCAGCAGCTCCAGCGGATCCTCGGTGATCACCCTGAAGTTCTCGCTGGATCTGTCGCTGGACGTGGCCGAGCAGGAAGTGCAGGCGGCGATCAACGCCGCCGACAGCCTGTTGCCGTCCGATCTGCCGAACCCGCCGACCTACAAAAAGGTTAACCCGGCGGATACCGCCGTCATCACTCTGGCGGCGAGTTCGGACACGCTGCCGCTGATCAAAGTGCAGGATCTGGTCAACACCCGCGTGGCGCTGAAGCTGTCACAGATTTCCGGCGTCGGTATGGTGACGCTGGCGGGCGGACATCAGCCGGCAATCCGCGTACAGATGGACCCGAAAGCGCTGGCGGCACACGGGCTGACGCTGGAAGACGTCAATACGCTGATCGGCAACAGCAACGTTAACGGCTCGAAAGGCGGATTCGACGGTCAGTATCACTCGGTGACCATCGACGCCAACGACCAGCTGCGCACGGCGGAAGAGTACGGCAACCTGATCCTGACGTATCAGAACGGCGCGGCGCTGCGATTGCACGATATCGCCACCATTCAGGAAGCGGCGGAGAACACCTATCAGTCGGCGTGGGCCAATAATTCCCCGGCGATTGTGATCAGCGTGCAGCGCCAGCCCGGCGCGAACGTGATCTCGGTGGTGGATGCGATTAAAGCACAGCTGCCAACCCTTCAGGCCGCCTTGCCGGATGGCGTCAAGGTGCAGATCCTTTCCGACCGCACCCAGACCATTCGTGCCTCGATCAGCGACGTCCAGTTTGAGCTGATGCTGTCGATTGCACTGGTGGTGATGGTCACCTTCCTGTTCCTGCGCAACGTGGCTGCCACGCTGATCCCCAGCATTGCCGTGCCGCTTTCGCTGGTCGGCACCTTTGGCGTGATGTACCTCGCCGACTTCAGCCTGAATAACCTGTCGCTGATGGCGCTGACCATTGCCACCGGCTTCGTGATTGATGATGCCATCGTGGTGGTGGAGAACATCTCGCGCCGTCTGGAGCAGGGCGAAACCCCGATGCAGGCCGCGCTGAAAGGCTCGGCGCAGATCGGCTTCACCATTATCTCGCTGACCTTCTCGCTGATTGCGGTACTGATCCCGCTGCTGTTTATGGGCGATGTGGTCGGGCGCTTGTTCCGTGAGTTCGCCATCACGCTTGCGGTGTCGATTCTGGTGTCGATGGTGGTGTCATTAACGTTAACGCCGATGCTGTGCGCCTATCTGCTGCGCCATATTCCCGAAGAGCGGCAGAGCCGTTTCTACCGTAAAGGCGGCCAGTTCTTTGACAAGCTGATTGCCGGTTACGATCGTCTGCTGACCATCGTGCTTAATCATCAGCGGCTGACGCTGCTGGTGGCGCTGGCGACGCTGGTGTTTACCGGCCTGCTGTATCTGGTGATCCCCAAAGGCTTCTTCCCGTCGCAGGATACCGGGCTGATCCAGGGCGTCACCGTGGCCTCGCAGGATATCTCGTTCAGTGAAATGGCCAAACGTCAGCAGGCGCTGGCGGCTATCGTGCTGAAAAACCCGGCGGTGGAGAGCCTCTCATCCACCATCGGCATCGACGGCACCAACACCAGCCTGAACAGCGGACGGCTGCAAATTAACCTTAAGTCGTTTGACCAGCGCGATGAGCGCGCCGACCAGGTGATTGCCGAACTGAAGCAGGCCACGGAGAGCGTGCCGGGCATCCAGCTGTATATGCAGGCGTCGCAGGATCTGACGGTAAACGATCAGGTCACGCCGGATCAGTATCAGTTCTCGCTGGATGATGCTGACAGTGAAAATCTGGTGAGCTGGTCGCCAAAACTGGTGGCCGCGCTGAAAAAGCGGCCGGAGTTCAGTTCGGTGGTCAGCAATCTGCAGGATCAGGGGCAGGTGGCCTACGTCGAGCTTAACCGCGATGCGGCTGCCCGCTATGGCATCACCGCGGCGGACGTCGATACCGCGTTGTATAACGCCTTCGGCCAACGCCTGGTGTCGACCATCTTTACCCAGTCGAATCAGTACCGCGTGGTGCTGGAAGTGGCGCCGAAATATCAGCAGTCTCCGGCCTCGTTTGATGATATCTATCTGGCGCCGGCCAGCAGCACAACGACCAGCAGTTCGGATACGGATTCGACCAGCACCACCAGCACCACGTCAACCAGCGACAGCAGCACAAGCACTACCGCCAGCACCACCGGCATGGTTAAGCTGACGTCGATTGCCACCATCCATCAGCGTATCGGCTCGCTGACCCATATGCGCCTCAATCAGTTCCCGGCGGTGACCGTCTCCTTTAACCTGACGGACGGTTATTCGCTGGAAGATGCGCAGCAAGCGATAGCGGAAACCCAGCAAAGTCTGGCGCAGCCGTCGAGCATCACCCTGCGTTATCAGGGGGAAACGGCGGCATTCCAGAGCGCCACCAGCAATACGCTGTGGCTGATCCTCGCCGCGCTGCTGACCATGTATGTGGTGCTGGGCATTCTGTATGAAAGCTTTATCCATCCGGTGACCATTCTCTCGACGCTGCCGTCCGCGGCGGTCGGCGCACTGCTGACGCTGCTGCTGTCGGGAACCGAATTCAGCCTGATTGCGCTAATCGGGGTGATCCTGCTGATCGGCATTGTGAAAAAGAACGCCATTATGATGATCGACTTCGCGCTGGACGCGGAGAAGCATCAGCATCTCAGCCCGCGTGAGGCGATCCATCAGGCCTGCCTGCTGCGTTTCCGCCCGATCCTGATGACCACCATGGCGGCGCTGCTGGGTGCGCTGCCGCTGATGCTGGCATCCGGCTCTGGCGCGGAGCTTCGCCAGCCGCTGGGACTGGTGATCGTCGGCGGATTGATCTTCAGCCAGGTGCTGACGCTGTTCTCCACGCCGGTGATCTACCTGTGGTTCGACCGCATGGCAGAGCGTACCCGCCGCAGAATGCGTAAGGTTCGCGGATGAATATCACACGGCTGTTTATCTTCCGGCCGGTCGCCACGCTGCTGCTGACCATGGCGCTGCTGCTGTTGGGCGCGCTCGGTTACCGCCTGCTGCCGGTGGCCCCGCTGCCGCAGGTGGATTTCCCGACCATTATGGTGACGGCGAAGCTGGCGGGTGCCAGCCCGGAAACCATGGCTGCCACGGTGGCCACGCCGCTGGAGCGATCGCTCGGGCAGATTGCCGGCATCACCGAGATGACCTCCAGCAGTTCGGCGGGATCGAGCAATATCATTTTGCAATTCGATTTGAGCCGGGACATCAACGGTGCCGCGCGTGACGTGCAGGCGGCGATCAATGCCGCCCGCAGCCTGCTGCCGAGCAGCATGGCGTCGCTGCCGACCTACCGTAAAGCCAACCCGTCCGACGCGCCAATTGTGATGCTGGCGCTGACCTCCACCACCCGCACCAACGGCGAGCTGTACGATATTGCCGACAGTAAAATCGACCAGAAGATTGCCCAGGTGCAGGGTGTCGGCGATGTGTCGCTGATGGGCAGTGCGCTGCCGGCGGTGAGAATCGATCTGCAACCGCAGATGCTGACGCACTTCGGCGTGTCGATGGATACGGTGCGCGAGGCGATAGCCAACAGCACCAGCAATCTGCCGAAGGGAATGTTGCAGGGCGAACATCAGTCGTGGGTGGTTGACAGCAACGGCCAGCTCGATAAGGCCAGCGAATACCGCAAGCTGGTGGTCAGTTATCAGGACGGCAGGGCGATCCACCTCAGCGATGTCGCCACGGTGTATGACTCGGTCGAAGACAAATACAACGTCGGTTACTACAACCAGACGCCATCGGTGATGATCGGCGTGACCCGTCAGGCGGGCGCCAATATGCTGGAAACCATTGATGCGATCAAAGCGCAGCTGCCGGCGCTGGAGAAGGATCTGCCGGCGGACGTGGCGCTGAAAATTGTCGTCGACCGCTCGCCCAACGTTCGCGCCTCGCTGTATGACACCGAAGAGACGCTGCTGATTGCCGTGCTGCTGGTGATCGGCGTGGTGTTCGTTTTCCTGCGCAACGTGCAGGCGGTGTTGATCCCGGCGCTGGCGTTGCCGGTGTCGCTGATTGGCACCTGTGCCGTGATGTATATGCTCGGCTACAGCCTTGATAACCTGTCGTTGATGGCGCTGATTATCGCCACCGGCTTTGTGGTCGACGATGCGATCGTGGTGCTGGAAAACATCACCCGTTATATCGAAGAAGGGATGAGCCCGGTGCGCGCCTCGCTAAAAGGCGCGCACGAGGTGAGCTTCACCGTGCTGTCGATGACGCTGTCGCTGGTGGCGGTGTTTATCCCCATCCTGTTGATGGGCAGCATTGTCGGGCGGCTGTTCCGCGAATTTGCGGTGACGCTGACGGTGTCGCTGATTATCTCGATGCTGGTTTCGCTGAGCCTGACGCCGATGCTCTGTTCACGGCTGCTAAAACGCCGACCGGCGGTCACCAGGCGTCCGCACCCGGTTTATCAGTGGATTGAGAACGGCCTGAACCGGCTGCTGGCGGCGTATTCCTCGGCGCTGGACTGGGTGATGCGTCACCAGCGGTTGACGCTCTTCAGCCTGATCCTGACGGTGCTGCTGAATCTGTTCCTCTATTCGGTGGTGCAGAAAGGCTTCTTCCCCAATCAGGATACCGGCCTGTTGATGGGCATGTTGCGGGCCGACCAGAACGTCTCTTATCAGGCGATGAAGCCCAAGCTGCAGCAGTTCGCCAAAATGATTGAGCAGGATCCGGCGGTGGATGGCGTGATGGCGTCGATGGGCAGCGGCGCATTTGGCTCGCGCAACACCGCCAACTTCTTTGTGCATCTGAAGGACTTCGACAAGCGCGATGCCACCGCCACCGAAGTCGCCAACCGGCTGAGCGGCAAATCGGCCAATATCCCCGGCGTGCAGCTGTTCCTGATGGCGGCGCAGGATATTCATATCGGTGGACGCAGCGCCAACGCCTCTTATCAGTACAGCCTGCAGGCTGACGATCTCGATACCTTGCGCATCTGGACGCCCAGGGTCAAAGCCGCGCTGGAAGCCATCCCGCAGCTGACCAGCGTCGACTCTGATGCCCAGACCGGCGGCCAGGAGGTGATGATCAATATCGATCGCGACCGGGCAAAACGGCTTGGCGTGGATGTGAATATGCTGGATACGCTGCTGAACAACGCCTTTTCGCAGCGGCAGGTGGCCACGCTGTATAAAACGCTTAACCAGTATCATGTGGTGATGTCGGTGCAGGATGCCTACACCCGCGATCCGCAGATGCTGGAGAACATGTTTGTGGTCAACGACGAGGGCGCGCAGGTGCCGATCTCGGCCTTTGCCAGCTTCAGCGGGGCGAATGCGCCACTGTCGGTGGCGCATCAGGGCCAGTCAGCGACCAGCACCATTGCCTTTAACCTCGCCGATGGCGTCTCGCTGGAACAGGCCTCGGCGCTGATCAAAACGGCGATGGCGCAGATCGCGCTACCGGACAGCATTCAGGCGGGCTTCCAGGGCACGGCGAAAGCCTTTGCCGACCTGTCCGCCTCGATGCCGTGGCTGATCCTCGCCGCGCTGGCGGCGGTCTATATCGTGCTGGGGATGCTGTATGAAAGCTATATCCATCCGCTGACCATCCTGTCGACCTTGCCGTCGGCGGGCGTTGGCGCGCTGCTGCTGATGCTGCTGACCGGCACCCAGCTGACGGTGATCGCGCTGATCGGCATTCTGCTGTTGATCGGCATTGTGAAAAAGAACGCCATTATGATGATCGACTTTGCGCTGGCGGCCGAGCGTAAGCAGGGACTGTCACCGCAGCAGGCGATCACCCAGGCCTGCCTGATGCGTTTCCGTCCGATTATGATGACCACGCTGGCCGCCTTCTTTGGCGCGCTGCCGCTGGCGTTGGGCAGCGGCGGCGATGCCGATTTACGCAGTCCGCTGGGGCTGGCGATTGCCGGCGGCCTGGCCTTGAGCCAGCTGCTCACTTTATTCACCACTCCGGTGGTGTACCTCTATCTTGATCGCGCCAGCCGGGCCACGAAACGCCAGTGGGCCCGCCTGCGTCATGCTGAATAATGATAATGAAAATGACTAAACTGACCCCTGTTTTGCTGGCGCTGATCCTGAGCGGCTGTGCCGTTGGCCCTGATTACCATCGTCCAACCGCCAGCGTGCCCAGCCAGTACAAAGAAGCCAAGGGCTGGCAACAGGCCAAACCGCAGGATGCGGATAGTAAAGGCGCGTGGTGGGCGGTTTACCACGATGAAACGCTGGCCGGGCTGTTGCAGCAGGTGTCGATTTCCAACCAAAACGTCGCGCAATACGAAGCGCAATATCGTCAGGCGCAGGCACTGGTGTCGGGATCCCGCTCGGATCTGTTTCCCAGCGTGACCGGAACCGGCGCTTCCACCCGCAGCGGCAGCGCCAGTAACACCACCACCGGCTCGGGCCGCACGGTCAGCGACAGCCACTCGCTGGAAGCCAGCGCCAGCTGGGAGCTGGATATCTGGGGCAAACTGCGTCGCACGCTGGAAGAGAACAAGGCCAGCGCGCAGGCCAGCGCCGCCGAGTTAGCCAACATCACGCTGAGTGCGCAGTCCGAACTGGCGCAGGATTATTTCCAGCTGCGGATTATGGATCAGCAGATCGCCCTGTATCAGCAAAGTGTCGACGCCTATCAGCGCTATCTGAAGGTAATCGACAACAAATACCAGTCCGGCAGCGAATCCCGCGCCACGCTGGCGCAGGCGCAGGCCCAGCTGGAAAGCGCCCGGGCGTCCGCGCTGGATCTGACCTGGCAACGGGCGCAGACCGAACATGCCATCGCCATGCTGATCGGCAAAACCCCCGCTGAATTCAGCCTGCCTGCCGCACCGCTTACCGCCACGCTGCCGGTTATCCCTGACGCGCTGCCGTCCGAGCTGTTGCAGCGCCGCCCGGATATCGCCTATGCCGAACGTACCGTGGCTTCGGCCAATGCTGCGGTGGGCGTGGCGATTGCCGGGTACTATCCAGACCTGACGCTTGGCGCCACCGGCGGCTTCTCCAGCTCCACCTTCAGCAATTTGCTCTCGCTGCCCAACCGCGTCTGGTCATTAGGGCCGGAGCTGAGCGGCACGCTGCTGGACTTTGGTGGCACCTCGGCGAAAGTCGATCAGGCCCGCGCCGCCTATGATGCGGACGTGGCAAGCTATCGCCAGGCGGTGCTGACCGGCTTCCAGGAAGTGGAAAACTATCTGGTTGAGCTGAACACCCTGCAGGACGAGATGCTCGCGCAGCAGCGGGCGACCGACGCGGCGAAAGAGTCTGCGCGCGTCACCTATAACCAGTATCAGGCCGGGATGATTGATTATCTGGATGTGGCGACTACCGAGAACACCAGCCTCAGCTCACAGCAGAGCCTGTTGTCGCTGCAAAGCACGCAGTGGGTTGCCAGCGTCCAGCTGATTGCCGCGCTGGGCGGCGGCTGGCAGGACCGGTGATGGCAGTGAGTGCGGAAGGCCTTTAAACCCGATGTGAAGCCGGTTCCATCCTGACCTGTTTGAGGACTATTTTGCCTGCAGAGCATTGAGTTGTGGCGCTGGATACTGCATCGTTAGAGCCAACTTTTTTATGCTAAGGAGTTGGCATGCTATTTAAAACTCTCCGCCTGCTGTTTCGCCTGTGCTTCGGCACCCGCCTGCAGGGCGATCTGTCTGGATTATATAAAGAAAAAGTACTGATTGTGCCCAACCACATGTCGTTTCTCGACGGTGTGTTGCTGGCCGTTTTTCTGCCGGTAAAACCGGTTTTTGCCGTTTACTCGTCGGTCAGTCAGCACTGGACGATGCGCCTGGCCAGCAAAGTGGTCGATTTCGTGCCGATGGATCCGACCAAACCGATGTCGATCAAGCATCTGGTGAAGATGATAGGCCAGGGCCGCCCGGTAGTGATCTTCCCGGAAGGCCGTATCACCGTGACCGGCTCGCTGATGAAAATCTACGACGGTGCCGGTTTCGTGGCCGCTAAATCCCAGGCTACCGTGGTGCCGCTGCGTATTGAAGGGGCGGAATATACCCCTTTTGGTCGCCTGGCCGGCGTGTTCAAGCGCCGTCTTTTCCCGCGCATCAGCCTGACCGTATTGCCGTCCACCATTATCCCGATGCCGGACGCGCCAAAAGCGCGCGATCGTCGCAAGCTGGCGGGCGAGCATCTGCATCACATCATGATGGAAGCCCGCATGGCGGTGCGTCCACGCGAAACCCTGTATCAGGCCTTTCTGTCTGCGCGTACCCGGTATGGCTACTTCAAACCGGCGATTGAAGACGTTAACTTCACGCCTGACAGCTACACCGGCCTGCTGAAAAAATCCCTCGGCGTCGGCCGTATTCTGGAGCGTTATACCGCGCCTGGTGAATATATCGGTCTGCTGTTGCCTAATGCGACGGTTACCGCGGCGGCGATCCTCGGTGCGTCGATGCGCGGACGCATCCCGGCGATGCTGAACTACACCGCCGGCGTAAAGGGCGTCAGCAGCGCGCTGAAAGCTGCGGAAGTGAAAACGGTCTTCACCTCCCGCCAGTTCCTCGACAAAGGCAAGCTGTGGCATCTGCCGGAAGAGATTACCCAGGTGAAATGGATCTTCCTCGAAGATCTGAAAGACACCGTCACCACTCAGGACAAGCTGTGGATCCTCCGCCATCTGCTGATGCCGCGCCAGGCCGAAGTGAAGCAACAGCCGGAAGATGCCGCGATGGTGCTGTTTACCTCCGGATCGGAAGGCAACCCGAAAGGCGTGGTGCACTCCCATAAAAGCCTGCTGGCCAACGTTGAGCAGATCAGAACCGTGGCGGACTTCACGCCGCGCGACCGCTTTATGTCCGCACTGCCGCTGTTCCATGCTTTCGGCCTGACGGTAGGACTCTTTACCCCGCTGATGACCGGCGCGCAGGTGTTCCTCTATCCCAGCCCGCTGCATTATCGCATCGTGCCGGAACTGGTCTATGACCGTAACTGCACCGTGCTGTTCGGCACCTCCACCTTCCTCGGCAACTATGCGCGCTTCGCCAACCCGTACGATTTTGGCCGGCTGCGCTACGTCGTCGCGGGTGCGGAAAAATTACAGGAAGGCACGCGCCAGACCTGGATGGACAAATTTGGTATCCGTATTCTGGAAGGCTATGGCGTGACCGAGTGCGCGCCGGTGGTGGCAATTAACGTGCCGATGGCGGCGAAAAACCATACCGTTGGCCGCATTCTGCCGGGCATGGATTCACGTCTGATTTCGGTGCCGGGCATTGAGCAGGGTGGTTTGCTGCAGCTGCGCGGCCCGAACATTATGAAAGGCTATCTGCGGGTGGAAAATCCTGGCGTGCTGGAAGCCCCACAGGCCGATAACGGTGAAGGGCAGATGGAAGCCGGCTGGTACGACACCGGTGATATCGTCAGCTTTGACGATCACGGCTTCTGCCAGATCCAGGGCCGCGTGAAGCGCTTTGCCAAAATCGCCGGTGAAATGGTCTCGCTGGAAACGGTTGAGCAACTGGCGCTGAAAGCCTCGCCAGAGAAGCAGCATGCCGCCTCAATGAAGCCGGACGGCAACCGTGGCGAAGCCCTGGTGCTGTTCACCACCGACAGCGAACTGAGCCGCGATGGGCTGCAGAAAGCCGCGCGTGAGTTGGGCAGCCCGGAGCTGGCGGTGCCGCGAGACATCCGCTTCCTCAAGCAGCTGCCGTTACTGGGCAGCGGTAAACCTGATTTCGTCACCCTGCGCAGCATGGCCGAAAATCCAGAGAACGCGGAGAACGCCAATGACTAACCCCGCCAACCCTCAGGGGCTGATGTCGAAAGGGATGATGGCGGTGATTGCCGCCCAGTTCCTCTCCGCGTTTGGTGATAATGCGCTGCTGTTTGCTACCCTCGCGGTGCTGAAGCAGCAGGTCTATCCCGACTGGAGCCAGCCGGTGTTGCAGATGGTGTTTGTTGCCACCTACATCATTCTGGCGCCGTTTGTCGGCCAGATGGCGGACAGCTTCGCCAAAGGTCGGGTGATGATGTTCTCTAACGGCCTCAAGCTGCTGGGCGCGCTGACCATCTGCTTCGGCTTTAATCCGTTTCTCGGCTACAGCCTGGTCGGCGTCGGCGCGGCGGCGTATTCACCGGCAAAATATGGCATTCTCGGTGAGATTTCCGGGGGCGATACGCTGGTGAAAGCCAACGGCCTGATGGAGTCGTCGACCATTGCCGCCATTCTGCTGGGATCGATTGCCGGTGGCGTGCTGGCTGACTGGAACCTGACCGGCGCACTGGTGGCCTGCGTCGCGGCCTATGGTCTGGCGGTTGCCGCCAATACCCTGATCCCAACGCTGACGGCGGCCAGACCGGGCCAGTCGTGGCATCCGGCAAAAATGTCGGCCAGCTTCTTCAGCGCCTGCCGCATTTTGTGGCGCGATGGCGAAACCCGCTTCTCGCTGGTCGGCACCAGCCTGTTCTGGGGCGCAGGCGTCACGCTGCGCTTCCTGCTGGTGCTGTGGGTGCCGGTGGCGCTGGGGATTACCGATAACAAAACCCCGACCTTGCTGAATGCCATGGTCGCCATCGGTATCGTCTTTGGCGCGGGTGCCGCAGCGAAACTGGTGACGCTGAAAAACGTCGGCCGCTGTATGCCGGCTGGCGTGCTGATTGGTGTGGCGGTGGTCTTTTTCTCGCTGCAACACACCACCACCGGCGCTTACGGCCTGCTGATCGTGCTGGGTATGTTGGGCGGATTCTTTGTGGTGCCGCTGAACGCGCTGCTGCAAATGCGCGGTAGAGAGAGCGTTGGCGCAGGCAATGCGATCGCCGTGCAGAACCTCGGTGAGAACAGCGCGATGCTGCTGATGCTGGGGCTTTACTCGCTGGCGATCAAACTTGGCGCGCCGCCAGTGGCGACAGGGGTGGGATTTGGGGCGCTGTTTGCGCTGGCGATTGCCGTGCTGTGGGGATGGCAGCTGGCGCAGAAACGTCATAAGCGCAGCGTATAGTTTAAGGAAGGCAGTGTCGTCGCGGCTTTTAAGGCGTGAATAACCGAGGCGGGAGCGATCCCGCCTCGGTTTTTTTATGGTGAAGGGAAAGTATAACGACGATGAATCGCTTCCAGTTCCTGCAACACGTCTTCGGTCAGCGTCAGATTGTAGCTGTCGATATTAATCTGCAGCTGCTCAAGCGTGGTGGCACCCAACAGGGTACTGGCAACAAACGGCTGCTGACGGACAAAGGCCAGCGCCATCTGCGACGGATCCAGACCGTGTTTTTTCGCCAGCGCCACGTACTCGGCGATAGCCAGCTGAGCCTGCTCACCGCTGTAACGGGTGAAGCGGCTGAACAGCGTATTACGCGCACCTTCCGGTTTGGCACCGTTCAGGTATTTACCACTTAAGGTCCCAAACGCCAGGCTCGAATAGGCCAGCAGCTCAACGCCTTCAAGGTGGCTGATTTCCGACAAACCGACTTCAAAGCTGCGGTTCAGCAGGCTGTACGGGTTTTGGATGCTGACAATGCGCGGCAGCTCGTGCTTTTCCGCCAGCTGCAGGTAACGCATCACGCCATAAGGGGTTTCGTTGGAAACGCCGATATAGCGGATCTTACCGGCACGCACCTGTTCGTTCAGCGCTTCCAGCGTTTCCAGCAGGGTGACGGTGGCCGTGGTGTCGTTGTACTCGTAGCTCAGCTTGCCGAAATAGTTGGTCTGACGCTGTGGCCAGTGCAGCTGATACAAATCCAGATAATCGGTCTTCAGACGCTTCAGGCTGGCATCCAGCGCTTCACGAATGTTTTTGCGATCCAGCGCCTGATTCGGGCGAATTGACGCATCGGCGCCACGCACCGGGCCGGCCACTTTGGACGCAAGGATGATTTTGTCACGATTGCCGCGGGCCTGAAGCCAGCTGCCAATGTATTTTTCGGTTAAACCCTGGGTTTCCGGACGCGGAGGCACCGGATACATTTCTGCGGTATCAATAAGGTTAATACCGGAACGGAGAGCTAAATCTAACTGCGCATGGGCGTCGGCTTCGCTGTTCTGCTCACCAAACGTCATGGTTCCCAACCCCAGGCTACTGACTTCCAGGGTGCTGTGGGGGATACGGTGATAGTGCATGTGCCGGCTTCCTTTTTACATTATTAAAAGGTTCTGGAACCTGAAGAACGGCCTGCAATGAGGTGCATAGCCCCGCGGTACGTGCTCAGGTCCGGCATTTGACTATAACCGCCGTTCGCTGCAGGGGGAAGAGGGGATTTATCGGGAAATGCGGACAGAGCCACCAACGGATTGCCAAAGGTGGCTTAATTTGACTTAGCGCTCAACGATGGAGGAAACATCATCACCGTTGATTTGTAACTCATGGCCAGAGCGGTCGGTATATTTCACCAGGCCGGTCTCTTTATCAATCTCAGGTTTGCCCTGGGTCATGATCATGTTGCCTTCCTTAGTCGCCATCACGTAATCGCTGCTACACCCGCTGACCAGCACGGCCAACATAAGCGCTGCTGCGCCAAACATATACTTCATACTTCGCTCCCTTAAGGCCCGCTACTGAATACTGGTACGTCCATTAATAACGCATTTTGGCGACAGACGCAGTAGTAGATGTCCGAAAATGTGCTGCGAGCACGTCGGGCCATTGACATTAATCGTAAGATGATACTACAGAGCGAGGTACTGGCCGGCGTGACCGGCCAGTAAAGGATCAGGCGAGGTTCTTTTTAGAGCGCATCAGGTTCAGGCATTCCACGGCCATTGAGAAGAACATGGCGAAATAGATATAGCCTTTAGGAACATGCACATTGAAGCTTTCCAGTATCAGCGTAAAGCCGACTAAAATCAGGAAAGCCAGCGCCAACATTTTCACCGAAGGATGACGGTCAACGAAGTCGCCAATGGTTTTAGCGGCGAACATCATTACACCCACCGCAATCACCACGGCGGCCATCATAATAATCAGATGATCCGACAGGCCGACGGCGGTGATCACCGAGTCGAGGCTGAAAATAATATCCAGCAGCATAATCTGCACGATGGCACCGACAAACGAGTGCACGTTGGTTTTATGCTCGGCATCGCCGCCTTCAATGGTTTCGTGGATCTCCGCGCTGGATTTCCACAGCAGGAACAGACCACCGAACAGCAGGATCAAATCGCGGGCGGAGAAGCTGTGATCCATCAGGGTAAACAGCGGCGTGGTCAGGCGGATCACCCAGGCAATTGACGCTAACAGACCCAGACGCATTAACATCGCACCGGCTAAACCAACACGGCGAGCGGTATTCTGTTGATGTTTAGGGAGTTTGGCGACTACCAGGGAGAGGAAAATAATATTATCGATGCCGAGGACGATCTCCAGAATCGTCAGCGTGCCCAGGGCCAGCCAGGCATTGGGATCTGCAATCCAATCAAACATGCTAACTTTGCTTCCTAAACGAAAAGTAAACGAGGAGTATACGCAACCCGTGGTCGCGCCGCTATCCTGCTTTCCTTTTATCTGGGGCGGTCAGCCCGTCGGATTACAATAAAAAATGGCGGGCCAGCAGGGGACCGGTAAAGCTTTTCTTCAGATAGAAACCGCGCGGTAAGGTCATAATCGGCTGGCCGTTAGTGCCAATCCCTTCGGTCAGCGCTTTGCTGTTGGCAGCTTTTGGCCGGATTTGCAGCACTTCACCGTGGCGGGCGGTGATCTTTTCGACCTGCCCTAACACAATCATATCCATCAGCTCTTCCCAGTCGCGCTGCAACAGCGCTTCCTCTTCCTCACTGGCACTCCACAACAGCGGCGCACCCACCCGACGCTCAGCCAGCGGGATCGCCCGGTCACCCTCAACGGGAACCCATAACACCCTGGCCAGTTTGTGCCGCACATGGCTGGTCTGCCAGGTGACGCCGCTGTTGCCGGTCAGTGGCGCGACGCAGACGAAGGTGGTTTCCAGTGGGCGACCCAGCGCGTCTATCGGGATGGTTTTCAACTCCACACCAATCTCGGCAAAATCCTGCTCGGGCTTGCTGCCGGCACTGGCTCCCAGGTAGCGTTCCAGTAACATGCCGACCCAGCCTTTATCCCGACGCAGATCCTGCGGGATCTTCAGACCGGCTCTTGCCGCCAGTTCACCCAGCGTAAAGCCTGCCAGCTGTTGGGCACGATCCAGCAGCACGGTTTCGTTTTCTGGCGGCGTTAGCGGAATAAATTCAGAACTCATGGATAACTCTCTGTTGCCGTTCAAAAAATCACCACTCTTTTGCACAGGGAAAATTAAGGCAAAGCGGATTGTGCAAAACAGGAATAATAGCATGATAAATCATGATTTTTTACCCCGCCATCCCCGGTAAAAAAGGGAAGGGCAAAAGGTTATGCCCGACTTGTCACCGACAATGAACAGGATCACCCCCCCTGTTATCCACAGAAAAATGGGATAACTCGTCTTTTACGCGAACACTGTTTCGATTTACAGCCTTGACTGTGGCTGTTTTGCCACTTTTTGCACGATTTATGCTTAAGTGAGCGGCATATCCTGTGGATAAAAACGCGGGTGTTCGATCTTTCACCAGTCACTGAATATCCCTCTGTGACAGCAGGATGACGGGAGGCATTTTTGGGTGAAAATCAGGATAATTCCGAGGTTTTAGAGTCAGTTAATCAACCGAGAAAATCGGGGGCAAATTAGGCGTCAAAAAGTTTTCCCCAACCGTTAAGGGAGTTCTGCACAAAGCTATCCACAGAAAACGTGAATAAGATCGCGCTTTCTGCCCCGTCTCTGTTTATAACTTGGTGCAAAACTGTGAGTTATCCCGCGTCAGCCACGTGCTGAGGGCGTAAAGCAGTGGTTTACCACCTGTAAGGAGTATGAAACAATCAGAACATCCGAGTTTTAGTTTGAGGTAGTCCAGTGATCGATGATGATGGCTACCGCCCGAATGTTGGTATCGTAATTTGTAACAGGCAGGGACAAGTGTTGTGGGCCAGACGTTTTGGCCAGCACTCCTGGCAGTTTCCCCAGGGTGGGATCAATGCGGGTGAAACTGCTGAGCAGGCGATGTACCGGGAACTGTTCGAGGAAGTCGGTTTGCACCGCAAAGATGTGCGCATCCTTGCCTCTACCCGAAACTGGTTACGCTACAAGTTGCCAAAACGTTTGGTGCGTTGGGACACAAAGCCGGTTTGTATCGGCCAGAAACAAAAATGGTTTCTTTTGCAGTTAATGTGCAATGACGCAGATATCAATATGCAGACCAGCAGCACGCCGGAATTTGACGGCTGGCGTTGGGTCAGTTTCTGGTATCCGGTTCGTCAGGTGGTCTCGTTTAAACGCGACGTCTATCGCCGCGTGATGAAAGAGTTCGCCAGCGTGGTCATGCCACTGCAGGAGACGACCGTACAGCGAAATATGCCCGCTTATCGACGGAAGAGAGGTTAAGCCACGTAGATTATGCTCACACAGCTGCGCGAAATAGTTGAAAAAGTGGCAGGTGCGCCCCGGTTAACCGAGGCGCTAGATATCCTGGTCAATGAGATCTGCCTGGCAATGGATACCGAAGTCTGTTCGGTGTATCTGGCCGATCACGACCGCCGCTGCTATTACCTGATGGCGACCCGTGGCTTAAAAAAGCCGCGTGGTCGTACCGTCGCACTGGCCTTTGACGAAGGGATCGTCGGGCTGGTGGGCCGGCTGGCTGAGCCAATCAACCTGGCTGACGCGCAAAGTCATCCCAGCTTCAAATATGTTCCTTCCGTAAAAGAAGAGCGTTTCCGCTCGTTCCTCGGCGTGCCGATCATCAGCCGACGCCAGCTGTTAGGCGTTTTGGTGGTTCAGCAGCGCGAACACCGTCAGTTTGACGAGAGCGAAGAGTCTTTCCTCGTCACGCTGGCCACGCAGATGGCGACCATTCTGTCGCAGTCTCAGCTCAACGCCCTGTTTGGTCAGTACCGCCAGACCCGCATTCGTGCGCTGGCCGCATCCCCAGGCGTGGCGGTGGCGGAAGGGTGGGTGGACACCACGCAGCCTTCGCTGGACCTGGTGTTTGCCGCGTCCACGCTGGATACGCACCGCGAGCGTGAGCGCCTCTCTCTGGCGATGGATGAAGCCTCCAGCGAATTCCGTCGCTACAGCAAACGCTTTACCGCCAGCGTGCACAAAGAAAGCGCGGCAATCTTCGATCTCTATTCCCACTTACTCAGCGACAACCGGCTGAAGAAAGATCTCTATGCGGAGATTGACGCCGGTTCAGTGGCTGAGTGGGCCGTTAAAAAAGTCATTGAGAAGTTTGCCGCACAGTTTGCCAGCCTGCAGGACAGCTATCTGCGTGAGCGTTCGGGCGATCTGCGGGTGCTGGGACAGCGCTTGCTGTTCCACCTCGATGACAGCGTGCAGAGCACCAGTACCTGGCCAGAAAAGTTTGTGCTGGTGGCCGATGAACTCACCGCCACCACGCTGGCCGAGCTGCCGCACGACCGTTTAGCGGGTGTGGTGGTCAGGGACGGTGCCGCCAACTCACACGCCGCCATTATGGTGCGCGCGATGGGCATTCCAACGGTGATGGGCGCGGATATTCAGCCCGAGTTGATGAATGGCAGGCTGCTGATCGTTGACGGCTATCGCGGTGAGCTGCTGGTGGATCCTGAACCGGTACTGGTACAGGAATACCAGAAGCTGATCAGCGAAGAAAATGAACTCAGCAAGCTGGCCGAAAATGTCGTTGAACAGCCCGCCACGCTGAAAAGCGGTCAGCCGGTGAAGGTGATGCTGAATGCCGGTCTGAGCGCTGAACATGAAAAAGCGCTGGGAAGCTGGGTGGATGGCGTCGGTCTGTACCGCACTGAAATTCCCTTTATGCTGCAAAACGGCTTCCCTTCAGAAGAGGAGCAGGTCGCGCAGTATCAGGGCATGCTGCAGCTGTTCCTCGACAAGCCGGTGACGCTGCGCACCCTGGATATCGGCGCAGATAAACAGCTGCCGTATATGCCGATCAGTGAGGAAAACCCGTGCCTTGGCTGGCGCGGCATTCGCCTGACGCTGGATCAGCCGGAAATTTTCCTCGTGCAGGTTCGCGCCATGCTGCGCGCCAACGTCGCCAGCGATAACCTCAGCATTCTGCTGCCGATGATCACCAGCATCGATGAAATTGATGAAGCCAAACGGCTGATCGATCGTGCCGGGCGCGAAGTCGAAGAGATGCTGGGTTACACCATCCCGAAACCGCGCATCGGGGTGATGATCGAAGTGCCATCGATGATCTTTATGATCGGGCATCTGACCGGCCGCGTCGATTTTGTCTCGGTCGGCACCAACGATCTTACCCAGTACTTGCTGGCGGTCGACCGCAACAATACGCGGGTCGCCAATCTTTACGACAGCCTGCATCCGGCGGTGCTGCGCGGTCTGAAGACCATTGCGCTGGAAGCCGAAAAGGCGGGCGTTGAGCTCTGCCTGTGCGGCGAGATGGCGGGTGATCCGATCTGCGTGGCGGTGCTGATTGGCCTGGGTTATCACCACCTGAGCATGAACGGCCGTAACGTGGCGAGGGTAAAATACCTGCTGCAACACATTGATTACGAAGAAGCCCACGCGCTGGCCAACCGCGCGCTTGACGCGATGCTGGCCAGCGACGTCCGCCACCTGGTTGCCGTCTTTATGGAGCGACGTGGCCTTGGCGGGCTGATCCGCGGCGGGCGCTGAATCTCTTAACAAAGTTTACAGTTCCGCGAGATCGCAACAATTCGGGCTGTGCTATTATGCGCGCCTTAATGCAGCGCCCCGCGCGCACTGGTTTACTTATTCCGTCGCCTGCAGGTCAGGACAGACTTTAACAATGGTGAAAGATGAATAACGGCTATCTGGCTTTCCCTCAATTTGACCCGATAATATTCTCCATCGGGCCAATTTCCCTGCACTGGTACGGTTTGATGTACCTTGTTGGCTTTGTATTTGCCATGTGGCTGGCCGTGCGTCGCGCCAACAAGCCTGGCAGTGGCTGGAAAAAAGAAGAAGTTGAAAACCTGCTGTATGCAGGCTTCCTCGGCGTGTTCCTCGGTGGGCGTATCGGCTACGTGTTGTTCTACAACATGCCGTTGTTCCTCGACAATCCGCTGTACCTGTTCAAAGTCTGGGATGGCGGCATGTCATTCCACGGCGGCCTGATCGGCGTGATCTGCGTGATGCTGTGGTTCGCGCGTCGCACCAAACGTAACTTCTTCCAGGTGGCTGATTTTATTGCACCTCTGATCCCGTTTGGTCTGGGTGCCGGACGCTTAGGCAACTTTATCAACGGTGAGCTGTGGGGCCGTGTGGCACCGGACTTGCCGTGGGCAATGCTGTTCCCAGGCTCGCGCAGCGAAGACGTTGCGCTGGCGGCCACCCACCCGGAATGGCAGTCACTGCTGGCGACGTACGGCGTGCTGCCGCGTCACCCATCGCAGGTTTACGAACTGCTGCTGGAAGGTGTGGTGCTGTTTATCATTCTTAACGTCTTTATCCGTAAAAACCGTCCGATGGGCGCGGTGTCAGGCCTGTTCCTGATCGGTTACGGCGCGTTCCGGATCATCGTTGAGTTCTTCCGCCAGCCGGATGCGCAGCTGGGCCTGTTCGATAACGCCATCAGCATGGGGCAGATCCTGTCTATTCCGATGATTCTGGCCGGCGTGATCATGATGGTCTGGGCCTACCGCCGTCAGGGCGCGCAGCAAGTACGTGGGGCAAAATGAAACAGTATCTGGATTTAATGCGAAAAGTGCTGGAAGAGGGCACGCCGAAGGATGACCGTACCGGAACCGGCACGCTGTCGATTTTTGGCCATCAGATGCGCTTCAATCTGCAGGATGGTTTCCCGCTGGTCACCACCAAGAAATGTCATTTGCGTTCAATCGTGCATGAGCTGCTGTGGTTCCTCAATGGGGATACCAACACCGCTTATCTGCAAGAGAACAAAGTCACCATCTGGGACGAATGGGCCGATGAAAACGGCGACCTGGGCCCGGTGTATGGCAAACAGTGGCGTAGCTGGGGCGCAGCCGACGGTCGTGAGATCGATCAGCTGACCAACGTGTTGCAACAGTTAAAAAGCGACCCGGATTCCCGCCGCATCATCGTGTCAGCCTGGAACGTCGGCGAGCTGGATAAGATGGCGCTGGCACCTTGCCATGCGTTCTTCCAGTTCTATGTGGCGAATGGCAAGCTCTCCTGCCAGCTGTATCAACGCTCCTGCGATATCTTCCTTGGCCTGCCGTTCAATATCGCCAGCTATGCGTTGCTGGTGCATATGGTTGCGCAGCAGTGTGACTTAGAGGTCGGTGATTTTGTCTGGACCGGCGGCGACACGCACCTTTACAGCAACCACCTCGAGCAGACCCATCTGCAGCTGACGCGTGAACCTCGTCCGTTGCCAAAACTGGTGATTAAGCGCAAGCCTGCTTCGCTGTTTGATTACCGTTTTGAAGATTTCGAGATTGAAGGCTACGATCCGCATCCGCCTATCAAGGCGCCGGTCGCTATCTGAGTTAAGCAGGAGCGGAACCCTCCGCTCCTGTCCTTCCTTTTATTCTCTCTCCTCAGGTTTAAGCCACAGGAAAACAGGCAAAACGGTCTTCGAGCAGAGGATAGCCGTTGGAGCCAGGCAATCCCTGTTGTATTCGCTTCGCCGTCCAGCAAATCATTTTACGGGAGCCCCCGCAAATACTTTGTCCTTATGCTGCAACGCTAAATTCTTGTTGGAAAACGCCGCACGCTTTGCCGGATTGCCGCTGGATTGATGTGGGGTAAAAAGCACAATACAGCGATGAAAACGATGAGCGGATTTACCTTAGCCGAGCTGTTAATCGTCATGGTGATTGCCAGTATCCTGACGCTCGGTGCCATGAGCAGCTGGCAAAGCTGGCAGCAATTGCAACGGCTGAATGACAGCGCGCGCCAGCTCCAGCATTTCCTGTTGCGGTTGCGCAGCGAGGCGAATGAGCACAACGCCGCACGGATACTTTGGCGACGCACTGGGGCAGCCTGGTGCGTGGGCAGCGGCCCGCTGCAACCCTGCGGCAAAGCCTCACGCAGCCTGTTTCCCGCACCCTGGCCGGAGGTCGGCTTGCGTTCACTGACCGAGGAAATGGGCTTTTATGGCCGCAATAATGTTGCCCGTCCCGGCCGCATTGTCCTCGCCGGGGAAGCCGGTGAACGGCATGTGGTGGTGTCGTCACGAGGACGGGTGCGGATATGTGAGGATAACTGCCTGTGAAGCAGACGGGATTCAGCCTGGCAGAAATGCTGGTTGCGCTGGCCATCAGTAGCGTGCTGTTGCTTAGCGCCGCCAGGCTGCTTCCGGTGCTGCAACGCAACAATCTGCAAACCCTGATGCGCTTTCAATTGCAGGAAGAATTGCAGTTGATGATGTTCACCCTGGAAAAATCGGTGCTCCGGGCTGGATATTGCCGGGGAGAATGTCGCGGACAGGGGCTGACTCTCGGCGCTGATGGCCACTGCCTGTTGGTGCGTTGGGATGAAAACAGTAACGGCAAATGGGAAGGCGTGGAAAGCAGCGACAGCGATTTCTATGGCTACCGTTGGCGTGACGGCAGTCTGGAAACGCAGCGGGGCGTCGAGCGGTGTGACGGTGGCGGTTGGGAAAGGCTAAACGATCCCCGCACCGTGACCATCGAGTCGTTCCGGGCAACCCAGGTCGATCGCCAGATCCGTCTGGCGATCACCGCCTTCGCCAAAGCCTTTCCCTCCGTTCGGTTGACGGTGGAGCGCTGGTTAACCGCGGCCAATCTATGACTGATTTACCAAAGCAGCAGGGCGGTGGCGCGTTGATTATGGTGATTATCCTACTGGCGTTATCGGCGGCCTTGCTCAATGCCACGCGCAAGCAGTTGGATGACGGGCTAAGCCGGGTCAATGATGAGCGGCAGTTCCTGCAACAAAGGGTGCAGGCCAGCTCGGCGTTGAGTTGGGGAACCCGACAACGGTGGCCGGTCGCGCCGGAATGGCAATGTCAGCGGGAAAACGCCAGCGGCTGGCGAAGTTGCCTGCTGACTATTAATGACCCGCGCGAGCTGTTAATGGGCGACAGCGGGCCAGGCACTATTGCCCAGTATCAGTGGGTGGCACGACCGGAGGCGATGAGCCTCAAAACGCTGCCCCACGGCTGGCTTGATTACTGCCCGCTGGCAGAGGAAGAAGGATGCTATCCCGATGAAAAATCAGCTGGGCTTTAGCCTGCCGGAAACCCTGGTTGCACTGCTGCTGTTTGCCTGCAGCTTAACGGCCTTACTGCAGTATCAGCTGGCGCTGGCCAAAGGGTTCCAGCAGCAGGCACAACAACGTGAGGCCTGGCGCTATGCCTTACAGCGTTTCGAGGGCTATCAGCCAGCCAACTGGCAGAGCGCGGTGGTACAGCAGGTGGGGCCAGCAAACTGTCCGCTATTGACTGCGACGGTGGTCAGCCCGCTCGGACGTCAGGCGCAGTTAACCTTGCTGCGTTGCCCCGATATCACCGAGTGACGGGACTGGCGATTTGCAACCTGCCCCTGACAGGTTACAGTGTTGGCGCAAAGCAACATCCCGGAAAAGGAGCAGACATGTTTACCGTTTACCACTCAAATCAGCTGGACTTGCTGAAATCGCTGGCGGCTTTTCAGATTGAAAACCAGCCCCTGCGCGATCCCTTTCAGTCTGAAGTGGTGCTGGTACAAAGCCCTGGCATGGCGCAGTGGCTACAAATGTCGCTGGCTGAGCAGTTTGGTATTGCGGCCAACATCGCCTTCCCGTTACCGGCGACCTTTATCTGGGACATGTTTGTTGGCGTTTTACCGGGCATTCCTAAAGAGAGTGCCTTTAATAAAGCCAGCATGAGCTGGAAGCTGATGGCGATTCTGCCAGCGATGCTGACACGCCCTGAATTCACGCTGTTACAGCACTATCTGACCGAAGACCAGGACAAGCGCAAACTCTTCCAGCTGGCTTCCCGCGTGGCGGATTTATTTGACCAGTATCTGGTCTATCGCCCGGAATGGCTCAACAGCTGGGAGAAAGGTCAGATCATTGACGGGCTGGGTGAGGCGCAGCAGTGGCAGGCACCGTTATGGGCCGCGCTGGTGGAATACACCGCCGAACTGGGCCAACCCGAATGGCACCGCGCCAATCTCTATGCACGCTTTATCAGTAAGCTTGAGAGCAGCAATGAGCGGCCGCCCAATCTGCCTGACAGGGTGTTTATCTGCGGTATTTCTGCCCTGCCACCGGTCTATCTGCAGGCGCTGCAAGCGCTGGGCAGGCACATTGATATCCATCTGCTGTTTACCAATCCCTGCCGCCATTATTGGGGCGACATTCAGGATTATGCTTTCCTCGCCAAACTCCAGAGCCGCCGCCGTCAGCATTTTCAGCGGCAGAGTGAAAGCCCGCTGTTCCGCCAGGCCGATGCCTCCGCGCTGTTTAATGACGCGGGAGAACAGCAGCTCAGCAATCCATTGCTGGCCTCCTGGGGCAAGTTGGGCAGGGATAACCTCTTTCTGCTGGCCCAGATGGAGTGCCAGGAAATAGACGCCTTTGTCGATATTGAGCCCACTACCTTGCTGCAAACGGTACAGCGCGACCTGTTAGAGCTGGAAGACAACGCGGTGATTGGCCTGCAACAAAATGAGTGGGAAACCAGCACGGCGAAACGGCTGCTGGATCCTGCTGACCGATCGATCAGCCTTCACCTTTGCCATAGCCCGCAGCGGGAAGTGGAAGTGCTGCAGGATCGCCTGCTGCAAATGATGGCTGACGATCCTGCGCTGTCTCCGCGTGAAGTGATTGTGATGGTGGCCGACATTGATGCTTATACCCCGTTTATTCAGGCGGTATTTGGTAATGCGCCCGCCGGGCGTTATCTGCCGTTTGCCATTTCTGACCGCCGCGCCAGTCAGGCCCATCCCGCCTTGCAGGCCTTTATCTCGCTGTTGAGTTTGCCCGACAGCCGTTTCACCTCAGAAGAGGTGCTGGCGCTGCTGGACGTTCCGGCACTGGCAAACCGCTTTGCCATTGATGAAGAAGGGCTGAAGCGCCTGCGCCGCTGGGTGGAAGAGTCCGGGATCCGCTGGGGGCTGGATGACGATACCGTCCGCGATCTGGAACTGCCGCCGACCGGGCAGCATACCTGGCAATTTGGCCTGACCAGGATGTTGCTGGGCTATGCGATGAACAGCGAAAGCGGTCACTGGCAGGGCGTGCTGCCTTATGATGAGTCCAGCGGCTTGATTGCAGAACTGGCCGGCAACCTGGCCGAGCTGCTGACGCGTTTGCGCCACTGGCGAACCCTGCTGAATACCACGCGACCACTGGAAGAGTGGCTGCCGCTGTGCCGGACGCTGCTGCAGGATTTCTTTGCCGGCGATGCCGATACCGAAGCGGCGCTGGCGCTGATTGAAGAGCAGTGGCAGCAGGCGATTAATTACGGCATCCAGGCGCAGTATCAACAGGCTGTTCCGCTCTCCCTGCTGCGGGATGAACTGGCTTCCCGCCTCGATCAGGAAAGGATCAGCCAGCGCTTCCTCGCCGGTCCCATCAACTTCTGTACGCTGATGCCAATGCGCTCCATCCCGTTTAAGGTGGTTTGCCTGCTGGGAATGAACGACGGGGTTTATCCGCGCACGCTGCCGCCATTGGGCTTTGACCTGATGAGCCAGCAGCCGAAAAAGGGCGACCGTAGCCGTCGCGATGACGACCGTTATCTGTTCCTGGAAGCGATTAACTCGGCGCAGCAGCAGCTGTATATCAGCTATATCGGGCGCACCATTCAGGACAACTCGGAGCGCTTCCCATCGGTGTTGGTTAGCGAACTGGTCGAGTACATCAGCCAGAGCTTCTGCCTGCCGGAGGACCAGTCGCTCGACGTCGACAAAAGCGCCGAGGCGGTGATACGACATCTGCATCATCTGCACAGCCGGATGCCTTTTGCCGCGGAAAATTTCTCGCCGCAGGCCGAATTCAAAAGCTTTGCCGCCGAATGGTTGCCTGCTGCCAATGCCAGCGGCGTGCCGCATCCCGCCTTTATGCAGCCGCTGCCAGTGCTGGAGATGGCGGAACTTAATTTCGAGCAGCTGGTGCGTTTCTGGCGGCATCCGGTGCGGGCCTTTTTCAGCCAGCGGCTGGGGGTAAGTTTTATCGCCGAAGAGGCCGGTTTACCCGATGCGGAGCCGTTCACCCTCGATAATCTCAGTCGTTATCAGGTCAACACCCAACTGCTTAATACCCTGATTGATGAACAGCCGAGCGAGCCGCTTTACGCCCGGCAGCGTGCCTCAGGGAATCTTCCCTATGGGGCTTATGGCGAGCTGTTCTGGCTGGAGCAACAGGAAGAGATGGCCGAGCTGGCGAGTCGCGTGCGCGAACAGCGCGCCGGGGCGGTCAGCTGGGAAATTGCCTTGCCGATCGGCGGGATACAGCTGAACGGCTGGCTGCCGCAGGTTCAGGATGATGGCTTACTGCGCTGGCGGCCGGGCCACCTTAACTTTACCGACGGGCTATCGCTGTGGCTGGAACACCTGGTTTACTGCACGCTTGGCGGCCAGGGCGAAAGCCGGATGGTTGGCCGCAAAGAGAGTCAGTGGCGCTTTCCCGCACTGCCAGCTGAACAGGCCGGAGAATGGCTGGATCGTTATGTCGAAGGCTACCAGCAGGGGATGTGCTCACCGTTACTGTTATTACCGCGAACCGGCGGTGCCTGGCTGGAAGCCTGTTATGACGAAAAGACCGGACAGCTGCTGACGGATGATGGCACGCAGGCCAAAGCCCGTATCAAGCTGTTGCAGGCCTGGCAGGGGAATATGCAGATTGAAGGTGAGGGCAGCGATCCCTATCTGGCCCGTCTGTTCCGCACGCTGGATGATGAAATAGTGCAGCAGATCTCGCACAACGCGGAAATTTGGCTGCTGCCGCTGCTGCAGATGAATGACATGCAGTAAGACATCCTGTAGTGTTACTTTATAACCATTTGTCGTTTTTTACTTTCTTGTTTCTTTTTCGTCCACAGCCGTCAAAGAAAATATCCAGGTTAAATGTCTGCTACCGCTCTGCCCGCACCGGGGCGGTAAGCCAGAAGATTAGATCGTCGAGGAGTTTGAATGCGTCGTTATGCAGTCTGGTTTTCCACGCTTTTCCTGCTGTTTACGTTGAGCCCTTTGGTACAGGCACAACCTGGCTGGCAGCCGATCCCTGAAACGATCCGCAAGAGTGAAAAAGACCCTCGTCAGTATCAGGCCATCAAGCTGGATAATGGCATGACGGTGCTGCTGGTTTCCGACCCGCAGGCGACAAAATCGCTTTCCGCGCTGACCATCCCCGTAGGCTCCTTAGAAAACCCGCGCAACCAACAAGGGCTGGCTCATTACCTTGAGCATATGCTGTTGATGGGCTCAAAACGCTATCCTCAACCTGACAACCTGGCCGAATTCCTTAAAAAGCATGGCGGCAGCCACAATGCCAGCACCGCGTCTTATCGCACCGCGTTCTATCTTGAAGTGGAAAACGACGCGCTGGAACCGGCGGTCGATCGCCTGGCGGATGCCATTGCCGAACCGCTGTTGGATCCGGTCAATGCCGATCGTGAGCGTCATGCGGTCAATGCGGAACTGACCATGGCTCGCTCACGCGACGGCCTGCGTATGGCGCAAGTGGGTGCCGAAACGCTGAATCCCGATCACCCAAGCTCGCTGTTCTCCGGCGGAAATCTGGACACTTTGAAGGACAAGCCGGACAGCAAATTGCACGATGCGTTAACCGCCTTCTATCAGCGTTATTACTCTGCCAATTTGATGAAGGCGGTGATTTACAGTAATAAGCCGATGGATGAGCTGCAGACCATTGCGGCCAAAACCTTTGGCCGGGTGGCAAACCGTAATGCGACGGTGCCGGCTATCACCGTGCCGGTGGTCACCGACAAGCAGAAAGGCATCATCATTCATTACGTTCCTGCTCAACCGCGCAAGCAGCTGAAAATTGAATTCCGTATTGAAAATAACAGCGACAAATTCCGCAGTAAGACCGACACGCTGATTGCCTATCTGATTGGCAACCGCAGTAAGAACACCCTTTCTGACTGGCTGCAAAATCAGGGGCTGGCGGATTCCATTGATGCCGGCGCCGACCCGGTGGTTGACCGCAACGGCGGCGTGTTCTCTATTTCCGTTTCGCTGACCGATAAGGGCCAGGCTGACCGCGATCGGGTGGTTGCGGCGGTGTTCAGCTATCTGAATACGCTGCGCACTGGCGGCATCGATAAGCGCTATTTCGATGAAGTCGCCAACGTATTGAATCTCGATTTCCGTTACCCATCCATTACCCGTGATATGGATTATATCGAATGGCTGGCTGACACCATGCTGCGGGTTCCGGTTGCCGATACCCTGGACGCCCCCTATATCGCCGACCAGTACGATCCGCAGGCGATCAAGGCCCGTCTTGACGGCATGACGCCACAGAATGCCCGCATCTGGTATATCAGCCCGGATGAACCTCACAACAAAGTGGCGTATTTCGTTAACGCGCCTTATCAGGTCGATACCATCACCCCTGAGCATTTCGCGCAGTGGCAGGCGGCCAGTGAAAAAATCGACCTGTCGTTGCCGGTGCTTAACCCGTATATCCCAAACGATTTCAGCCTGATTAAGCCGGATCATAAATACGATCATCCGGCCGAAGTGGTGAATCAGCCAGGTCTGCGGGTGTTTTATATGCCAAGCCAGTATTACGCCGATGACCCCAAGGCCAGTATTACCCTTTCGCTGCGTAATAAAGAGGCGATGAGCACGGCTAAAAATCAGGTGATGTACGGGCTGAATGATTATATGGCCGGGCTGGCGCTGGACGAGCTGAATTCTCAGGCCTCGGTGGCGGGGATCAGTTTCTCCACCGGTGAAGACGATGGCGTGACCTTTAGCGCCAGTGGGTTCACCCAGCATCTGCCAGAACTGATGAAAGAGCTGCTGAAAAGCTACGCCACCTACCAGCCCGATCAGCAGATGTTGGATCAGGCGAAGTCCTGGTATCTCGAGCGGCTGGCCTCCGCAGCGAAGGGCAAAGCCTTTGAGCTGGCCATTCAGCCTGCCCAGATGGTTTCGCAACTGCCTTACACCCAACGCAGCGAACGCCGTGCGCTGGTGGCGGGCATCACGCTGGATGACGTAAAAGCCTACCGCAATATGCTGCTGGAGAAGGCGACGCCGGAGCTGATGGTGGTGGGTAACATGACCGAAGACGCCACTAAGACCCTGGCCACGGACGTGAAGAGCCAGCTGAACTGCTCAGGAGAAAGTTGGTGGCACAGTCAGTATCTGTACATCGACAAGAAAACCTCCGCCAACTTGCAGGATGAAGGCAGCAGTACGGATTCTGCGCTGGCCGCGCTGTATGTCCCGCTGGGCTATCCGGAATATGAGAGCGTTGCCAGTAGCGCGCTGTTAAGCCAGATCATCCAGCCGTGGTTCTACAACCAGCTGCGTACCGAAGAGCAACTGGGCTATGCGGTGTTCTCCTTCCAGATGCCGGTTGGCCGTCAGTGGGGCATTGGCTTCCTGCTGCAGAGTAACGTGAAGCAGCCAGCCTACCTGCTGACCCGTTTCCAGGCGTTCTATCCAACCGCGGAAAAACGCCTGCGTGAGATGAGCAAAGACGATTTTGCACAGTATCAGGCGTCGATGATCAACGAGCTGAAGCAGCGACCGCAAACCCTGGATGAAGAAGCCGGGCGCTTCAGCAAAGACTTCAACCGTGAAAACTACCAGTTTGATACGCGCGAGAAGGTGATTGCGCAGATCCAGGCGCTGACGCCGGAAAAAATGGCAACCTTCTTCCACAAGGCGGTGATTGAACCGCAGGGCCTGACGCTGTTATCACAAATTTCAGGCAGTCAGCACGATAAGGCGGATTATGCCAAACCAGAAGGCTTTACCAACTGGAAAGAAGTGTCCAAACTGCAGCAATCTTTCCCGGTGAAAAGCGATAAACCATGACTCAACTTGCCCAGCGCCTTGATCCCTTAACGCTGCCATTGCAGGGAGAAAGGCTTATCGAGGCCTCGGCAGGCACCGGCAAGACCTTTACTATCGGGTTGCTCTACCTGCGTTTATTATTAGGGCTGGGCGGCGAAGCGGCTTATAGCCGCCCTCTGCCGGTAGAGGAAATTCTGGTGGTGACCTTCACCGAGGCGGCCACCGCTGAACTGCGTGGCCGCATCCGGGAAAACATCCATAAGCTGCGCATCGCCTGCGTGCGGGGGCAGTCTTCAGATGTGATGTTGGCCCAACTCCTTGAGCAAATCCCCGATTTACAGCAGGCCGCTGCCCAGTTACTGGCCGCCGAGCGCCAGATGGATGACGCCGGGATCTTCACCATTCACGGCTTTTGCCAGCGCATGCTCAACCTCAACGCCTTTGAATCCGGCATGCTGTTTGAACAACAGCTGATTGAAGATGAGTATCCGTTACGCCGACAGGCCACGGCTGATTTCTGGCGTCGCTACTGTTATCCGTTGCCATTGCCGATTGCCCGGGTAATGACCCAGATGTGGCAGGGGCCGGAGCAGTTGCTCAGCACGCTATCGCCCTGGTTGAACGGTGAAGCACCGTCACTCAAACACCCGCCCAATCTGCAGGAAACCTTTACCGAGCGGCATGAAAAAATCATTGCCGAGATTGACCGGCTGAAGGCCGCCTGGCTGGCCGCGGGAAATCTGCATGATGTGATTGCTAACTCTGGCGTGGATAAGCGCAGTTACAGTAGTAAGCACTTACCTAATTGGCTGGAGAAGCTTAATCAGTGGGCGACGGAAGAGACGCAGGATTACAGCTTCCCCAAAGATCTCGAGCGTTTTAGTCAGCGGGTTTTGCTGGAGAAAACCAAAAAGGGTGAAGCACCTCAGCATCCGCTGTTTGACGAGATAGACCGCTTCCTGGCGGAGCCTCTCTCTCTGCGTGAGCTGGTGATCGCACGCGCCTTAAGTGAAATCCGTTTTGCCACGCAAAAAGAGAAGCAGCTCAACGCGTTACTGGGCTTTGACGATCTGCTGGGCAGGCTGGACAGTGCGCTTCAGCAACCGGCCGGAGGCGCATTAGCTGAGGCTATCCGTGGACGCTATCCGGTGGCGCTGATAGATGAATTCCAGGATACCGATCCGCAGCAGTACCGCATCTTCCGTACCCTGTATGGCAGGCAGCCCGAGAACGCGCTGTTGCTGATTGGTGACCCGAAGCAGGCGATTTACGCTTTCCGTGGTGCAGACATCTTCACCTATATGAAAGCGCGTAATGAAGTTAGTGCCCACTATACGCTGGAGACTAACTGGCGCTCTTCTCCGGGCATGGTTAACAGCGTTAACCGTCTGTTTTCTCAGCAACAACATCCGTTTTTATTCAGCGATATCCCGTTTATTGCGGTGCAACCTGCCGGACCAAATGCCGCCCTGAGTTTTACTCTGGATGGCACTGAGCAACCGGCGTTGCGCTTCTGGCTGCAGCCTGGCGATGGCGTGGGAGTAAGTGATTACCAACAGTTTATGGCTCGTCAGTGCGCGGCGGAAATTTGCCACTGGCTGACCGCGGGTCAGCAAGGTACTGCGCTGATTGGCAAAGGCGAAAAACGTCACCCGGTTCAGGCCTCTGATATCACCATTCTGGTTCGCAGCCGCGGTGAAGCCTCGGTGATGCGTGAAGCCCTGAATGGCCTGAATATTCCCTCAGTGTATCTTTCAAACCGCGACAGCGTTTTCACCACACCGGAAGCGCGTGAAATGCTCTGGCTGCTGCAGGCGGTTCTGGCCCCGGAGCAGGAACGCGTGCTGCGCAGCGCGCTGGCCACCAGCATTTTTGGTCTGGATGCGGTCACGCTGGATGCGCTAAATCAGAATGAGCGTGCCTGGGATGCGCTGGTGGATGAGTTCGACGGCTACCGTCAACGCTGGCTAAAACGCGGCGTACTGCCGATGCTGCGTGAGCTGATGATTAACCGCAAGATTGCCGAAGATTTACTGGCTTCAGAGAGCGGGGAACGGCGGCTGACCGACCTGCTGCATCTCGGTGAACTGCTGCAGGAAGCTTCGGCCCAGCTGGACAGCGAACATGCGCTGGTTCGCTGGCTGGCGCAGGAAGTGGCTCAGCCCAACGGGCAGTCATCCAGCCAGCAGCTGCGGCTGGAGAGCGATCGTCATCTGGTGCAGATCGTCACCATCCATAAATCCAAAGGATTGCAGTATCCGCTGGTCTGGCTGCCATTTGTCGCCAACTATCGCGAAGCGGGACAGGGCATTTATCACGACCGTGAGAGCTATCAGGCTTTGCTGGATTTACGTGACGATGAAGAGAGTGTTGAGCTGGCCGAGCAGGAACGGCTGGCCGAAGATCTGCGGCTGCTGTATGTGGCGCTGACCCGTTCGGTCTGGCATTGCAGCGTAGGCATTGCGCCACTGGTTAAAGGCAACCGCAAGAAAGAGGGCAACAGTGACCTGCATCGCAGCGCGCTGGGCTATCTGGTTCAACAGGGCGAAGCTGCTGATGCCAGCCAGCTGCTCAGCCATCTTCAGTCACTGGAAAATGATTCTATTGAGGTGATTGCCGCCGCAGCGCCAGATGCCACACCGTGGCAGCCGGTGCAGGATGAAGAGCAGGTATTAAGCAGCCAGCAGATCGGCCGAACGCTGCGCGATGAATGGCGAGTTACCAGCTACTCCGGCCTTCAGCAACACGGACAGTCGGTCACCTTTGACCTGCTACCCAAGCTGGACGTCGATGCCGCAGGCGAAGGTCAGAACCCGCTGATCAGCCAACTGACGCCGCACAGTTTTCCGCGCGGCGCGGCGCCGGGGACCTTCCTGCACGGGCTTTTTGAAAACCTGGACTTTACGCAACCCGTTGAGGATGAGTGGCTCAGCGAGCAGCTGCTGGCGCAGGGACATGACCTTGCCTGGCTGCCGGTGATGAAGGCCTGGCTGGAGCGGATTCTGCAAACGCCGCTGGATGATTCCGGCGTCAGCCTCAGCCAGCTTCCTGCCGATAAGCGCCAGGTCGAGCTGCAGTTCTATCTGCCGATTCAACAAATGCTGACCGCTTCGGCGCTGGATAAGCTTATTCGCCACCACGATCCGCTTTCAGCCGAATGTCCTCCACTGAACTTCCAGCAGGTTCAGGGGATGCTGAAGGGCTTTATCGACCTGGTCTTTTGCTGGCAGGGGAAATATTACCTGCTCGATTACAAATCCAACTGGCTCGGTGCTTCAGCTGAAGACTACACGCCAGAGGCGATGGCGCTGGCAATGCAGTCGCACCGCTATGATTTGCAGTATCAACTTTACAGCCTGGCGCTGCACCGCTATCTGCGCCATCGTCTGGCGGATTATGACTATCAGCAGCATTTTGGTGGCGTATTTTATCTGTTTTTACGCGGCGTGGACGGCACCGCCAGCGAGAACGGTATTTACCGAACGCGGCCGGATGTTGGGTTTATCACCGCGCTGGACGCGCTGTTTGCCGCTACCGCGCAGGAGGACGTATGTCAGGGATAGCCGCGCTGTTGCAACAGGCCGGTGAACTGCGGCTGTTCCGCTCGCTGGATATACAGTTTGCCCGCATGATTGCGTCTGAAGATCATCCTGCTTTAATGCTGGCCGCGGCCTGCGTCAGCGCGGAAGCGGGAGAAGGGCATGTTTGCCTGCCTTTGGCCCAGTTTACCGAACAGGCGTTGTTTGACGGACGACAGCCTGAACTTGCCCGTCAGCTGTGGCTGGCAGCGGGTGAACCAGACTGGCTGGACCTGCTGCAAAATTCGGAGGCCGTCGGTGACGGTTCCACGGCCACTCCGCTGGTTTTGCATCAGCAGCGTCTTTACCTGCACCGCATGTGGCAGTCTGAAGGAGAGGTGGCGCGATTTATTGGACGGGAAGCCGCTGTAACCGCATTCGACCCGCAGCAGCTGCGCGCAGCACTCGATCGGCAGTTTGGTCAGCAGCCGGATGACTGGCAAAAGATTGCGGCTGCGGTGGCGATCACCCGTCAGATCTCGGTGATTTCCGGCGGACCGGGCACCGGTAAAACCACCACAGTGGCCAAACTGCTGGCCACCTTGCTCTCGCTGTCGCAAGAGACGGTACGTATCCGTCTGGCCGCGCCAACCGGTAAAGCCGCGGCCCGATTGACCGAATCGCTGGGCAAAGCCCTGCAGCGGCTGGAGGTCAGTGACGAGGAGAAACAGCGGTTCCCGGCTGAGGCGACCACGCTGCACCGCCTGCTCGGTGCGGTGCCCGGCAGTCAGAGAATGCGTTATCACGCCGGTAACCCATTGCACCTCGATCTGCTGGTGGTGGATGAAGCGTCGATGGTCGATCTGCCGATGATGGCTAACCTGATTGCCGCGTTACCTTCGCAGGCGCGGGTGATCTTCCTCGGTGACCGCGATCAGCTGGCCTCGGTTGAAGCGGGCGCGGTGCTGGGCGATATCTGCCGCTGCGCTGAAACAGGATACAGTCTTGCGCGTGCAGAAGAGCTGAGCGCCTTAACGGGCTGCGTTATCGCAGGCCGGGAAGACCCGCAGGCGCCGCCGGTGCGTGACAGCATTTGCCTGCTGCGCAAGAGCTACCGCTTCGATGCCTCTTCAGGAATTGGTCAGCTGGCGCTGGCCGTCAATGCGGGCGATACGCGCCAGGTCGATGCAGTCTTTGCCGCTGATTACGCCGATATTGAGCGCTTCACCTTGGGGAGTAGCGAAGCATATCAGCATCTGCTTAATGGCTGTGTTGCCGGTTACCGCGACTATCTGAGCCGCCTTGCAGCCGGTGCACAGCCTGCTGATGTGCTGGATGCGTTTAGCCGTTTCCAGCTGCTTTGCGCGCTGCGCGAAGGGCCGTTTGGGGTGATGGGGCTGAATGAACGCATTGAGGTCTCGCTGCAAAAAGCGGGCTTGATCCGTCGTTCACCGGGCGCGGCGAATAAATGGTATCCCGGCCGGCCGGTGATGATTGCCCGCAACGACAGTGCGTTGGGGCTGTTTAACGGCGACATTGGTATTGCGATGCTGGATGAGGAACAGGCGCTGAAGGTGTTCTTCCCACTGCCTGACGGCAGCATCAAAGCCGTACAGCCCAGCCGACTGCCGCCGCACGATACTGCCTATGCGATGACGGTGCATAAATCGCAGGGATCCGAATTCGATCACACCGTGCTGGTGCTGCCTAATCAGTTCACGCCGGTGCTGACCCGCGAGCTGGTTTACACCGCCATCACCCGCGCGAAATTACGATTAACGCTGTATGCGGAGCAAAACGTGTTAAACAGCGCGGTGAAAATGCGCACCTTGAGGCGCAGCGGGCTGGTCGAACGGCTTACCGAATAATCGGGCTGAGATGAGACGTTAAAAAGGGGCGATAAATCGCCCCTTTTTGGTCTTCAGGAGAAGAGACGCGCGTGGCGCAGATCGGCCATCAGCACTTTTGAGCGGCGCTGATAGTTGTACATCAGCTTTTTACTTTCCGGCAGCAGTTCGATATCGACCGGCGTAAAGCCGCGTTCCTGGAACCAGTGAATGCTGCGGGTGGTCAGCACGAAGAGTTTCTTCAGCCCCATCTGACGCGCCTGCAGTGCCACGCGTTCCAGCAAGGCTTCACCGCGCGAGGAACTGCGGTAATCAGGATGCACCGCCACACAGGCCATCTCGCCAATCGCTTCTTCCGGGAACGGATAGAGCGCGGCGCAGCCGATCGTCAGGTTATCGCGCTCAATGATGGTGAACTTATCAATTTCCATCTCCAGCTGCTCGCGTGAGCGACGAACCAGAATTCCCTGCTGCTCCAGCGGACGGATCAACTCCAGAATGCCGCCGATATCATTAATGGTGGCACGGCGGATCTGCTCGGCACTTTCCATCACGATCTGCGTACCGATACCATCACGTGAGAACAGTTCCTGTAACAGCGCGCCGTCTTCCTGGTAGCTGATCAAATGGCTACGACGCACGCCGCTGCGGCAGGCTTTAACCGCACCACGCAGAAAACGCACGGTGCCGGACAGGTAGTCATCGCGCGTTTCCAACTCTTCAATGCGCTGCTGGGCATCATTCGGGAACAGCTCGGAGATGATATTGCCTTCATCATTGGTCACGCCCTGTTCGGAGCAGAAACCAATCATCTTCTCGGCTTTCAGCTTGATGGCCAACTGCGTCGCCACTTCTTCAGAGGTCAGGTTGAAGCTCTCGCCGGTGACGGAAACCGCAACCGGCCCCATCAGCACGATCGCGCCGCTGTCCAGCTGACGGTGAATCGCTTCCTCATCGATACGACGAATACGGCCGCTATGGCAGTAATCCACGCCATCATCCACGCCTAACGGCTGGGCAATAATAAAGTTGCCGCTGACCACATTAATATGCGCACCCTGCAACGGGGTATTGTTCAGGCTCATCGACAGGCGGGCGGTAATATCCAGCTGTAAACGGCCTGCGGCCTGCTTAACCAGCTCAAGGGATTGCGCATCGGTGACACGGGTATGCTTGTGATAAATCGGCTCCAGCTGGTGTTCAGCCAGGTTAGCGTCTATCTGCGGCCGGGCGCCATACACCACTACCAGGCGAATGCCCAGGCTGTGCAGCAGGCCAATATCATTGACGATGCTTGAGAAGTTCTCATGCTCGATGGCTTCACCACCCAACATAATGACAAACGTCTTACCACGGTGGGCATTGATATAGGGCACGGTATGACGAAAACCCTGAACCAGCTCGGTACTCCGTTCCTTCACGGCAAACCCTCTATGAATTATTATTCGCTAAAAGTGTATTTTTATTCTTTTATTGGCCGGGCGCAAGGGGCAATTTCTCAGTATTTTCTGGTTTCTTCCCCTGGCGGCCACGCTAATACGCTGCATTTTATCGCTTTTTCTGGGTGACACCGCCGGAGGGATTCGCTAAAGTTTTTGCACTTGGTAGTCATTTGGCTTTTTTTTAGACACAGTTCAGCAAACACCTCTGGAGTAGCATGTCCGATTTACCCTCACCTGGCCGTCGCCGGTGGTTAAAAAGCGCCGGCGCCGTCGTGCTGCTAAGCGTCAGCAAAGTAGGCCTGGCCGCCAGCAGCCACGTGGTGGCGATCCGCATCTGGCCGTCTTCAACCTATTCCCGCCTGACGCTGGAATCCAACCGCCCGGTGAAATATAAGCAGTTTGCGCTCAGTCATCCCGAACGCGTGGTGATTGATATTGCCAATATCCAGCTTAACCATGCGCTGAAAGGCGTCGGGAACCTGGTGCGCAGCGACGATCCCTACATTAAAAATGCCCGAGTGGGGCAGTTCGATGCCAATACCGTCCGGCTGGTGCTTGAGCTGAAGCAAAATGTGTCGCCAAAGATTTTCACCCTCGCGCCCGTCGCCGGGATCCGCGATCGCCTGGTGCTGGATCTCTATCCGGCAAAAGGCAGCAGTTACGATCATGCTGACGATCCGCTTCTGGCGTTACTGGAAGATTACAACAAAGGCGATCTGGAAAAGAGCCAGCCTGCAGCGGCGGCTTTGCCGGGCAAGGCGGGTCGGGATCGGCCGATTGTGATCATGCTCGATCCGGGACACGGCGGTGAAGACTCGGGGGCAATCGGCAAACATAAAACCCGCGAAAAAGACATCGTGCTGAAGATTGCCAGACGACTGAAGGTGTTGATCGACAAGCAGCCCAATATGCGGGCCTATATGACGCGCAACGAAGATGTCTTTATTCCACTAAAAGTCAGGGTGGCCAAAGCGCGCAAACAGCGTGCCGATCTGTTTATCTCCATCCATGCCGATGCCTTCACCAGCCGTGCGGCACGCGGATCGTCGGTATTTGCGCTCTCGACCAAAGGCGCGACCAGCACTGCGGCACGTTTTCTGGCGCAAACGCAGAATGAATCAGACCTGATTGGCGGCGTCAGCATGAGCGGCGATCGCTATCTTGATCACACCATGTTCGATATGGTGCAGAGCCTGACCATCAACGACAGCCTGAAATTTGGTAAAGAGGTGCTGTCCCGCATCGGTAAGGTGAACCATTTACATAAGCGAACCGTCGACCAGGCGGGCTTTGCCGTGCTGAAAGCGCCCGACATCCCATCGATTCTGGTGGAAACGGCGTTTATCAGTAATTTAGAAGAAGAGCGAAAGCTGCGGACGACGCGTTATCAGCATCAGGTAGCGGAATCTATTCTGGCGGGGATCAAAGCGTACTTCGCCAGTGGCGCAAGCCTGGCACCCAGAAAATAATCGGGATTGTGGGGCGGGGTGCTGCTCGCCCGGCATAAAGCGGACAGGCAAATCCATTGCGGGGAATTTGGCGGAGGCCAGAAACAAAAAAACACCCGTTAAGGTGTTAAGTTGGTTGCGGGAGCCGGATTTGAACCGACGACCTTCGGGTTATGAGCCCGACGAGCTACCAGGCTGCTCCATCCCGCGTCCGTAGTGTACTACTGTTGCTTCCGTCACAACAGGTCTTTCTTTTACTGCTTTCTCCGAAGAGAAATGGTTGCGGGAGCCAGATTTGAACTGACGACCTTCGGGTTATGAGCCCGACGAGCTACCAGGCTGCTCCATCCCGCGTCCGATATACTGTTGCTTCCATCACAACAGGTCTTGCTGTTCACAGAACATTCTCCGAAGAGAAATGGTTGCGGGAGCCAGATTTGAACTGACGACCTTCGGGTTATGAGCCCGACGAGCTACCAGGCTGCTCCATCCCGCGTCTGTGGAAGCGCACTATACGCTGTAGGAGTTTTGATGCAACCCCTTTCTGCAATAAAGTCATCAAAATAGCGCTTACTGCTCACTTCTTCTGCATTTGCCTTATTCTCGTACAGCAACCGATGAACTTTACCGTTGAGCCGTTTAATTCTCCCGGTGCCTTTGCTATCTTCGGCGAGGAATTCCGCATAGAGGGCAGTGAAATAATGAAAGGATGTTGGGCGAAGTTTGCAGTAACAGGGGCGTTGCTTGCCCTGCTGGCGGGATGTTCCTCAAAACCGACCGATCGTGGCCAGCAGTATAAAGACGGAAAGCTGGACGAGCCGCTCGGACTGGTCAATCAGCCGAATGCGAAAGGGCGTCCGGTGAATGGCAAAGACTTCAGCGATCAGGTCAGCGAAATTCAGTACGCGTCGCCGGCGATGTATTCCCGCCAGACCGGCACCTACGGTTCGATTAAAGCCTGGCTGATGGCGGGCGGCGACACGCGCCAGCTGCGCCAGTTTGGTCTGGATGCCTATCAGATGGAAGGCACCGATAACTATGGCAACGTGCAGTTCACCGGTTACTACACGCCGGTGCTGCAGGCCCGTTACACGCGCCAGGGCGAGTTCCAGTATCCTTTATACAGAATGCCTGCGCGTGCTAAAGGCGGACGCCTGCCAAGCCGTGCGGACATTTATAGCGGCGCGCTGGGCGATCGCTACATCGTTGGCTACAGCAACTCGCTGATGGATAACTTCATTATGGATGTGCAGGGCAGCGGCTACGTGGATTATGGCGACGGTCGTCCGCTGACCTTCTTCGGTTACGGCGGCAAGAATGGCCACGCGTATCGCAGTATCGGCAAGGTGTTAATCGATCGCGGTGAAGTGAAGCGTGAAGATATGTCGATGCAGGCGATCCGCAAATGGGGCGAAGAGCACAGCCCGGAACAGGTGCGCGAACTGCTGGAGCAGAACCCCTCCTTTGTGTTCTTCAAGCCAGAAAACTTTGCGCCGGTGCGCGGAGCCAGCGCCGTTCCGCTGGTAGCGAAAGCCTCCGTGGCGTCTGACCGTTCGCTGATCCCGCCGGGTACCGCGCTGCTGGCCGAAGTGCCAATACTGGACAACAACGGTAAATTTACCGGAAAATATGAGATGCGAATGATGGTGTCGCTGGATGTTGGCGGTGCGATCAAAGGCCAACACTTTGATATCTATCAGGGCATTGGTGAGCAGGCGGGGCATATGGCCGGCTGGTTCAACCATTATGGCCGCGTCTGGGTACTGAAATCAGCCCCTGGTGCCGGTGTGCCGGTATTCTCTTCTGCATCAAATAGCACTAACGGTTCCGCTCTGCTGACCCAGTAAGCGTGGCTGTTAGCGGGCTGGTTCGCCAGCCCTTCACTGAATTCTGAGGTAAAGCATGACTTCTCTTTCTGACGCCTGGCTGCAACGCTTTGGCGGCACGGCGCGTTTGTATGGGCAACCGGCGCTGCAGCTTTTTGCCGACGCGCATATCTGCGTGGTGGGTATTGGCGGCGTCGGCTCGTGGGCTGCTGAGGCGCTGGCCCGCACTGGCATTGGTGCCATCACCCTGATTGATATGGATGATGTCTGCGTCACCAATACCAACCGGCAGATCCATGCGCTGAAAGAGACGGTTGGCCAGGCGAAAACCGACGTGATGGCCGAACGTATTCTGGCGATTAACCCGGAGTGCAAAGTCACCTGCGTGGATGATTTTATTACCCCGGATAATACGGCTGAGCTGATGAGCGCCGGCTTTACCTATGTGATTGATGCGATCGACAGCGTCCGGCCAAAAGCCGCGTTGCTGGCCTGGTGCCGCCGCAACAAGATCCCGCTGGTGACCACGGGGGGAGCCGGTGGGCAGATCGATCCGACCCAGATCCAGGTTGCCGATCTGGCGAAGACTATTCAGGATCCGCTGGCGGCCAAACTGCGTGAGCGGCTGAAGAGCGATTTTAAGATCGTGAAAAACAGTAAGGGCAAGCTGGGGATCGACTGCGTATTTTCGACGGAAGCGTTGATGTATCCGCAGGCGGATGGCTCGGTTTGTGCCTCCCGCAGCACGGCGGAAGGTCCGAAGAAGATGGATTGCGCGTCAGGTTTTGGTGCGGCGACCATGGTGACGGCAACCTTTGGCTTTATTGCCGTTTCCCACGTGCTGAAAAAGATGATGGCGAAAGCCGCGCGCGCCTGATGGCGTGCACCAGGCGTGAGCCTTAGCTTTCCTTAGCCGCTTTGATCACCGCTTCCGCCAGCGCGCTCAACCCAGCGCTGCGCGACGAGCTCAGCTGGGCACGTAATCCCAGCTCATCAAACAGCGTCAGCGGGTCGTGACTCAGCAGAGTGGCGGGTTGCTGACCTTCTACGGCGGTTAATAATACCGCCAGCAATCCGCGCACGATCCGGCCTTCGCTATCACCGTAAAAGTGCAGGCTGCCATCTTCACGCCGTTGATGCCCCAGCCAGACGCGATTTTCACAGCCGCTAAGTTCGATATCTGCCGTTTTTAATGCCTCTGGCAGCGCCGGAAGCTGTTTTCCCATCAGGATCAGCTGACGATAACGGTCTTCCCATTGCGTATACGCCGAGAATTTTTGCTTCAGGCCGTCGGCGGTAATCAGTTCGCCGAAGGGATGAGGTGCCAGTAAAGAAGTCATGATTAATCGCCTAACAGGTCCAGTGCGGTGGTCATCCCTTTGACCAGCGCGTCTACATCGTGAAGGGTATTATACGGCGCAAATGACGCACGCAAAGTCCCGCTTACTCCTAATGCCTGCAACAGCGGCTGTGCGCAGTGCTGCCCGGCCCTTAAGGCAATGCCGCTTTCCGCCAACAGCGTGACCACATCGCTGTGGTGCACGCCGGCGATATCAAACGAAAGCAGGCTGGAGCGGCTGGCCCGGTAACTGCGGAATCCACTCAGCGCGGAAAGGCGTTCTTCTGCCACATCGGCTAATCCACAACTCCAGCTCTCGGCGGCGTCCAAATCAATGCCTTCCAGCCAGCTTAGCGCGGCGCTTAACCCAATGACGCCGGCGACGTTTGGCGTTCCTGCCTCAAAGCGCCACGGCACCGGCTGCGGAACGAATCCATCAAAGCTGACGCTGCTCAGCATTTTGCCGCCGCCCTGCCAGGGTTCCATCTCCTCCAGCAGCGCGGTTTTGCCATACAGCGCACCAATGCCCATGGGGCCATACAGCTTGTGGGCAGAAAATGCGTAGAAATCGATATCGTGGGTTTGCACATCCGGCGGCGCGTGAACCACGCCCTGAGCACCATCAATCACCACTTTGGCACCGACACCATGAGCAAGCGCGATGGCCTGAGCGATATCAGGGCAACCGCCCGTGACGTTCGACATTTGTCCAAGTGCCAGCACTTTGGTTTTTGACGACAGCAGTTCAGGCAGCAAGGCCATATCGGGCAGCAGATGGCTGCCCAGCGGCCACTTCACCACTTTTGCGCCGGTCTGGGCGGCAACCATCAGCCACGGTACCAGGTTGGCGTGATGCTCGGCTTCACTCACCAGAATTTCATCACCTGGCGCTAAACGAGGACGAAAATAGCCTTGAGCCACCAGGTTAATCGCTTCGGTGGTGCCTTTGGTCCAGACGATATTGGTCGCCAGCGGGGCATTCAGCAGCCGGGCAACCTGTTCGCGCGCCTGCTCATATTTTTCGGTTAATTCACGGGCAGCAGCAAACTGGCTGCGGTGAACGGTGCCGGCGCTGAGGCTGTAAAACTGCCGGGTAGCGTCAATCACTGCCGAGGGTTTTAAGGTGGTGGCCGCACTGTCGAGATAGACTCCAGCATCAGCCAGCGCCGGGAAATGCTGACGAAAGAGGGCGGGATTAAAGCTTGTCATAATTTCCTCGACTAATGATGTATTGGTGCGGTATCACTCAGGACCACTCTGAATAACAGGCATATTCCTGGCAAAGTTGGAAAAGCGGGTTATGCTTTTTCAGGAAAGCTTTAAAACATTACCAGCAGATAAGCACCCTTTTGGCAGGCAATTTACCCGCATTTTGCCAACAGGTCGTGCTCTGAAGGTGATTTATCGGATTACCGTCTTCAAGGAGAATAAAGATGAAAAAATTTGCTGCAATTCTGGCCGCCTGTGCCATGACCTTTACCCTGGCTGCTTGTTCAAGCAACTATGTGATGCATACCAATGATGGCCGCACTATCGTCGCAGACGGCAAACCTGTGGTCGACACCGATACCGGTATGATCAGCTATCAGGATGCCAATGGCAACAAACAGCAGATCAACCGTTCTGACGTGAAAGAAATGGTTGAGATGGGCCAGTAAGCTTCAGGCAAAAAAAAAGCACCGCAATTTGCGGTGCTATTAATCACTATGGACAGACAGGGTAAATCTACAGGAATAAAAGATAGCCAGGCTATCAGATCTGAAAAGCGTCAGATCAAATGCAAACACAACATCACGACCACAAGCCAAAAGCCCTTCAAAATCCGGCGTTTCCGCCCCAATTTCAAACTGCTTTTCGTTCCGGCTCAGGAAGTGCGGCAACTATAGGTATTTGCTGGTACATCCTCAACGGACAAATTATAATGTCTCGGATAAAAAAAACTAATACGTAAAGCTCCGTCAGGAGTGTTACTTCCGATGATGTTCAAAAGTATCCGGTAACCATGTCAAAACGTCTTCCCCCTTTAAATGCTCTGCGGGTTTTTGATGCCGCGGCGCGTCATCTCAGCTTTACCAAAGCCGCCGAAGAGCTGTTCGTCACTCAGGCCGCTGTCAGCCACCAGATTAAGTCATTAGAGGACTTTCTTGGGCTGAAGCTGTTCCGTCGTCGCAATCGTTCGCTGTTGCTGACCGAAGAAGGGCAAAGCTATTACCTCGACATTAAAGAGATTTTTACCTCGCTGAATGATGCGACGCGCAAGCTTCAGGCGCGCAGTGCAAAGGGCGCGCTGACGGTCAGTTTGCTGCCCAGTTTTGCCATTCAGTGGCTGGTGCCGAGGCTCACCAGCTTTAACTCAGCTTATCCGGGGATCGACGTACGGATCTCTGCGGTGGACCGCGACGAAGAGAAGCTGGCCGATGATGTCGATGTGGCTATCTTTTATGGTCGTGGCAACTGGCCGGGCCTGCGGGTGGAAAAACTCTACGCCGAATATCTGCTGCCGGTCTGTTCGCCCTTACTGTTGACCGGGGATAAGCCGCTGAAGACGCCGGAAGACCTGGCTAACCAGACGTTGCTGCATGATGCCTCGCGCCGGGACTGGCAGTCTTACACCCGGCAGCTGGGCGTTGGGCATATTAATGTGCAGCAAGGGCCGATCTTCAGCCATAGCGCGATGGTGCTGCAGGCGGCAATTCACGGGCAGGGCGTGGCGCTGGCGAATAATGTGATGGCGCAAACCGAGCTGGAAGCGGGACGGCTGGTTTGCCCGTTCAATGACGTTTTAGTCAGTAAAAACGCTTTTTATCTGGTTTGTCATGACAGTCAGGCAGAACTGGGTAAAATAGCCGCCTTCCGGCAGTGGATCCTGGCAAAAGCCGCCAGTGAACAAGAAAAATTCCGCTTTCGATACGAGAGCTGAGATGTGATTTTTTGCCGCGTGGCCTGATGGCGGCGCGTGCACCCTCTGAGGATCTGGGAAATGTCGAGTCGTGCGATGCTGGTTTTTGCAGCAATAAGCGGGTTTGTCTATGTGATGCTGGGTGCTTTTGGCGCCCACGTATTGAGTAAATCGCTGGGGTCAGCGGAAATGGCCTGGATTAAAACCGGTCTGGATTACCAGGCGTTCCATACGCTGGCGATCATGGGTCTGGCTGCGGCGATGATCCGCCGGGCTAATTTCTGGTTTTACTGGAGCAGCGCTTTGCTGGCCCTGGGGACGGTGTTGTTCAGTGGCAGCTTATATTGTCTGGCACTCTCGCACCTGAAGCTGTGGGTTTTCGTTACACCAATCGGCGGCACCTGCTTCCTGATTGGCTGGATTTTGATGTTGGTTGGCGCGCTGCGTCTGAAAAAAAGGGCAGAACGCCATGAATAAAGTATTACTGTATTGCCGTCAGGGCTTTGAGAAAGAGTGTGCGGCAGAAATTACCGCTAAAGCCGCCCAGCGTGAAGTGTTTGGCTTTGCGCGGGTAAAAGACGATTCCGGCTATGTGCTGTTTGAGTGCTATCAGGCGGAAGAAGCGGAAAAGCTGATTGCCGAGCTGCCTTTCAGCGAGCTGATTTTTGCCCGCCAGATGATTGTGGTCGGCGAACTGCTGCGCGACCTGCCGCCGGAAGACCGCGTTACGCCGGTGACCGGCATGCTGACCGGCTTTGTCGAGAAGGGCGGCGAACTGCGTGTCGAAGTACCCGACACTAACGAAAGCAAAGAGCTGCTCAAGTTTTGCCGTAAGTTCACCGTACCGCTGCGCAGCAGCCTGCGTGCCGCGGGCATTTTGCTGAAGTACGAGACCGATCGCCGTCCGGTGGTGCACGTGTTCTTTATCGCCCCAGGCTGTTGCTATGTTGGCTACTCAATGCCGAAAAACAACTCGCCGTTGTTTATGGGCATCCAGCGCCTGAAGTTTCCTTCCGATGCACCAAGCCGTTCCACGCTGAAGCTGGAAGAAGCCTTCCACGCTTTCATCCCGGCCGATGAATGGGATGAGCGTTTGGGCAGCGGATTGTTCGCGGTAGATTTAGGCGCCTGTCCAGGCGGCTGGACCTATCAGCTGGTGAAACGCAGCATGATGGTTCATGCGGTGGATAATGGCCCGATGGCGCCAAGCCTGATGGATACCGGTCAGGTATTTCACCACCGTGAAGACGGCTTCAAATACCGCCCAACCCGCAGCAATATCTACTGGGTGGTGTGCGACATGGTTGAGAAGCCGGTGCGCGTTGCCAACCTGATGGCTGACTGGGTGGTTAACGGCTGGTGCCGTGAGGCGATCTTTAACCTCAAGCTGCCGATGAAAAAGCGTTACGAGGAAGTGTCGCAAAACCTGGCGATGATCGACGAGAAGCTGAAGGCCAACGGCATTAATGCCCAGATCCAGGCCCGTCAGCTGTATCACGATCGTGAAGAAGTGACGGTGCACATTCGCCGCATCTGGGCTGCAGAGCCCGGACGTCGTGACGAGAAGTAAGCTTCTTCAGGAAAGCTCGCCAAACAGACGGGCATCAGCAGAAAATTGCCCGGCCATTTACCCCATGGCCGGGCGGTCAGATGCGATCGGGCAAGCGTAACTCTTTCAGATTCCCTTCCAGCACCAAATCCGTTTTCAGCGTGGCGACCTGCCGGCAAATCTCTGCCATCTGCTGATGTTCCTGAAGCTTCTTCTGCCACTTTGTCGGCACCGAGGCAAGCTGCTGATAGACAGCGTCCAGCGTACCAAACTCCCTTAACAGCTCCGCCGCGCTTTTGGCACCAATTCCCGCTACGCCTGGGATCTTACTGCTGCTAATGCCTGCCAGCCCCCAGTAATCGGTCAGCTGTGCGGGCGACACGCCAAATTCCGCGTCGATAAAAGGCACATCCAGCCAGCGTTTCTGGAAATAATCACGGATCTGGATCGCGGGTGCCAGCAGCTGGCAATAGCCTTTATCGGTCGAAACGATGGTGGCCTGATGGCCGCCAGCCGCCACTTTGCAAGCCAGCGTGGCCGCCAGATCGTCTGCTTCTTCACCGGCAACCTGCCAGCAGGCCACGCCAGCGGCAGCGAAAGCGGCGCGCAGCAGCGGCATCTCCTCATGCAGGCTGTCCGGCATTGGCGTGCGGCCGGCTTTGTAGCCCGGCAGCAGCTGATGTCGCCAGCCTTCATGACGTTCGTCATCGTCAAACACGGCCACCGCATGGGTGGGATTGCTGTGGCGGATTAACTGGTGCAGGGCGTTGACGCAGGTTTCCTGGCACGGGGAACCCTGCACAGCATGGATACGGCGGATCAGGTTCAGGGCATCAACAATCAGCAAATGAATAGTCATAAGTACCACGAAGGCGGAGCGACCCAAGAGCCGCTCCGGTTGGGAGTGTTATTTGATGATTTCGTAGCAGGGGATGTAGGCCGTGCCCGGCAGCTTCATGCGGTGTTGAGCAACAAATCCCTGTAACAAATCGTCCATGCGGCGCATCATTTCCGGATCGCCATGCAGCTTATACGGGCCTTTTTCTTTAATCGCCTTGATGCCCATATCCTTCACGTTCCCGGCAACGATGCCCGAGAAAGCCCGGCGCAGCGCGGCCGCAAGCTGCTCGGCAGGCTGGTCAGGGTGAAGATTCAGGTTGGCCATATTTTCATGCGTTGGCATAAACGGCACCTGAAGATCCGGCGCGATACGAATCGACCAGTTAAAGCTGTAAGCATCACCCGTTTCACGGCGGTGCTCTTTCACTTTCGGCATCGCTTGCTTCATTAGTCGAGCCACTTCCGGCGCATCATCAATGATGATGGTGTAGTGCTGGCGGGCCGCTTCGCCCAGCGTGCTGACGATAAATTCATCCAGCACGTTAAAGTAGTCTGCACTCTCTTTGGGGCCGGTCAGGATCAGCGGCAACACCTGATCCTGATTGTGCGGATTCATCAAAATACCCAGCAGGTAAAGCAGCTCTTCAGCCGTTCCTACGCCGCCTGGGAAGATGATGATGCCGTGGGCGATACGGACAAACGCTTCAAGGCGCTTTTCAATATCCGGCATGATAATCAGCTCATTGACCAGCGGGTTCGGTGGCTCAGCGGCAATAATGGACGGCTCGGTCAGACCAATAAAGCGACCTTCTTTATAGCGCTGCTGAGCATGGCCCACCGCCGCGCCTTTCATTGGCGCTTCCATCACACCCGGCCCACAGCCGGTGCAGATATTCAGCTCACGTAAACCTAACTGCGAGCCGACATTACGGCAGTATTGATATTCCACCGCGTTAATTGAGTGGCCACCCCAGCACACCACGGTATTGGGTTCTTCGCCAATATGCAGCGCACGGGCGTTGCGCAGGATTGAGAACACCATATTGGTCAGCTGCACGGTGTCTTCAATATCCAGATTCTGGAAACGTTCGTTGCTGTTGAGCTGGCCGTTTACAAACAGAATATCGCGCAGCACCGCAAACAGGTTGGCCTGCAGGGAACGAATAATCCGGCCATCAACAAAGGCCTCTTCCGGTGGATTGATCAATTCCAGCTTCACGCCGCGCTCACGACGCAGGACGTTGATATCAAAATTCTCAAAACGAGAAAGCAACTCATGGCTGCTGTCGGTCTGACTTCCGGAGTTAAGTACGGCAAGAGAACAGTTGCGGAATAACTGGTAAAGGTCGCTGCTGGCAGTCTGCTTCAGCATATCGACTTCCAGTTGAGACAGCAGATCCATTGAGCCCAACGGGCTGACATGTGTAATCAAATTAACTCCTTTACACCCATCCGGGTGATCGTCACTCCATGGTCTGACCCGCTAAAACAGGCCGGACGCGGAGAGTAAAATCCCTGAGCCCGGTGATTACCTGAGCCCACTCCAGAGTAGCCTTGTCAGCAGGGATTTAACAAGGTGTCGCGCGATGCTTATGCGGCGCGGCGCGCAAAACTTCGTGGATTACTGGCGGACCAGCCGAGAATGCCCCGGTCTGAACTCGCCATTGCTGCGCCATGGGTTGATATCCAGGCCACCGCGTCGGGTATAACGGGCATAGACGCTGAGCTTTTCCGGCTTACAGAAGCGCAGGATGTCGTTAAAAATACGTTCGACGCACTGTTCGTGAAATTCGTTGTGATGGCGGAAAGAGACCAGGTAGCGCAGCAGAGCTTCGCGCTGGATGCGCGGCCCGCGATAGCTGATCTGCACCGAGCCCCAGTCGGGCTGATTGGTGATCAGGCAGTTAGACTTCAGCAAATGGCTGACCAGCTGCTCTTCCACAATTTCCGGCTGCGTTGCCTGCTCAAGGTAATCCGTGGTGAACTGGTAATTATCAATTTCGATATCCTGTTCATCAATACAGGAGCCAGCAAAATGGCCAATCGGCTGGCCTTCCACTTCCTGCAGGCGGAACAGGGCGACGGTGACCTTACCTTCAGCACAGGCGCTGAGGTCGCGTTCCAGCGCGGCCCGCACGTCGCCCCAGTCGGCAAATTTGGTCTGATTGAAGCTGTTCAGATAGAGCTTGAAGCTTTTGGATTCGATCAGGTTGACGCTGTCGGCCTGCAGGGTGATTTCGCCCACCGCGACCTGTGGCAGGCCTTTCGCGTTCAGCCAGGACAGCTCATACAGTGTCCAGATATCGGCACCGTGGAAGGGCAGGCTATCGGGATACAGACCCAGAGGTTCGCGATTCATGCTGCGCGGAACGGCTTGCAGTAAAGAGGGTTGGTATTTATCGTGGTATTCTGTTGGCTTGCCGAGCGTCAGGTTGCTTAGCGCCTGATGTGGATCCGTTAAAGACATCGTAATAACCTTATGGCCTGCCGTTTGCAGGCGGTAGAGCAGAATGCAGAGATAGCCTTAGTGTAACTCAGGCTACAGAGAGTGAAAAAAGAATGATTGAAGAAACCAGCCGTGCCTTAACCGAGTTTACGCAAAAATATTGTGACGAATGGGACCGTGTATGCGGCCATCCGCCAGCCAGCGTGGAATTACTGGGTGTGCCTTCACCTTGCGTGCAGCAGACCGGTGCCGACGAACTTTACTGGCTGCCGCAGCCGTTCACTCTGGCGCAGAACCTCGAAGCGGTTGAACGCGCCATTGAGTTCCGCATCCAGCCTTCCGTTGCCGCCTGGTACAGTACGCAATTTGCGGGCGATATGATGGCCACGTTTGGCGGAAAAGCCTGCACCTTGCTGCAAACCTGGAGCGAAGAGGATTACCTGCGGGTGCAGGAAAATCTTATCGGCCATCTGGTGATGAAGCGTCGCTTGAAACAGTCGCCAACGCTGTTTATCGCCACCACGGATTCGGAGCTGGAAGTGATTTCGGTCTGCAATCTGACCGGCGAAGTGATTCTGGAGCAGTTGGGAACGGAAAAGCGCAGTCTGCTAGCGCCTGATTTGGAACAGTTTATCGCTGAGTTGCAGGTTGAACTGCCGGCAGGCCGAAAAGGGTAATTTTTCTGTGAGACATCTCTCACACTCGCTGTGAGAGATCGCTAGAAATATCGCGGGCATATGAACAGGTTTTTTCACTAATTGATTATTAATCAACGCGATAGTGCTTCCACCTTGCCAGCTTCACCTCAATTACCCCGGATTTTAACGCCAGCCATATTGTTTGCTTATGTCAATTTGGCAAAATAGCCTAATCAGAACGGATTCTGTGACTTAAGGATTGAGTCAGGACCCCCTCTGGATGAGGTTGCAAGGAAATCTTCAGGATGAAGAAAGGATGTCTCAGGATGAGATCAGGGACACCTCCAGGATGGAGAAGTGAGCTGTCAAAGACGATAGCGAGACAGGACGCAAGGGATTATCACCAGAAAGGTGATTTGTAAGGAAAACTGGGGACAAAGTTATCAAGGACGAGCAGGGAGCATTAGCGTGGCGGGATTGCTGCAAACGAACCGGGAGCACTGTTATTACAGTGCTCCTTTTTTTTGTCGCTATTTTCCCAATCCGGGCGCGAGTGGTATGCTTGCGGCCATTAAAAACCGGATAACAGGGAGCAGCCAATGAGCCGCGAACAACAGGTTCTGCTTCGCCTTCAGGCGATTGAACAACTACTGCACGATAAAGGGCTGTGGCAGTCCATCCCACCTGAAAGCGAGGCTTTCAACAGCGTGGAACCTTTCTGCGTCGATACCATGATGCCGCTGCAATGGCTTCAGTGGATCTTCCTGCCAAGAATGCATGCGCTGATCGATGCCGGCACCGAACTGCCGGTGAAATTAGCCCTCGCGCCGTATTACGAAATGGCCCTTGAAGCCGATATGCCCGAGCGCACCAGCCTGCTGCATGTCCTTGTCGCGCTGGATGATCTGTTTGAGCATGATGCCTGATGCTTGAGATCCTTTATCAGGACCAGTGGCTGGTTGCCGTCAATAAACCGGCCGGCTGGTTGGTCCACCGCAGCTGGTTAGATCGCCATGAAACGGTGTTCGTGATGCAGACCCTGCGCGACCAGATTGGTCAGCATGTTTTCACCGTACACCGGTTGGATCGCCCGACGTCCGGCGTGCTGCTGCTGGCGTTATCGAGCGAGGTAGCGCGCCTGCTGTCGCAACAGTTCGAACAGCATGCGATGCAGAAAACCTACCATGCGGTGGTCAGAGGCTGGCTGGAAGGGGAAGAGACCCTCGACTATGCGCTGACCGAAGAGCTGGACAAAATCGCTGATAAATTCGCTAACCCGGACAAAGCGCCACAGCCTGCGGTAACCCACTGGAAATCGCTGGCCAAAGCAGAGCTGCCGGTCGCGGTCAGTCGTTACGACTCTTCGCGCTTCAGCCTGGTCGAACTCAAGCCTGAAACCGGGCGCAAACACCAGCTGCGCCGTCATTTACGCCATCTTCGCCATCCGATTATCGGCGACAGCGCGCACGGCGATCTGAAACAAAACCGCAGCGCGGCGCAGCACTTCGGCATGAAGCGTCTGATGCTGCATGCCAGCGAGTTGAGTCTGCTGCACCCGGTTACCGGTGAACCGCTGGTACTGCGTGCCGGCCTCGATTCGGTGTGGCAAGGGTGCATGACCGCCTTTTGTTGGCAGGAGTGCCTTCCGTATATCCCAAGGGTTGAGTTTGTGGCGGCTAACCTGCAGGATAGTCCCTCAGAATAAGCGCCAGCAATGGAGAAAAGCATGGCTCAGGTAGGTATTTTTGTAGGCACCGTTTACGGTAATGCGCTGCTGGTGGCGGAAGAGGCTGAACCTCTGCTGATCGACCAGGGACATCAGGTTAAGATTTTTGAAGATCCGACGCTGGATGACTGGCAGCGTTATGCCGATCATGTGGCGCTGATTATCACCTCCACCACCGGTCAGGGTGATTTGCCGGACAGCATCGCTCCGCTGTTTCATGCCATCAAAGACAAGCTGGGCCATCAGCCGACGTTGCAGTACGGTGTGATTGCGTTGGGCGACAGCAGCTACGAAGATTTCTGTGGCGGTGGCAAGAAGTTTGATGCCCTGTTGCAGGAACACAGTGCTAAACGCGTGGGTGAGGTGCTGTTAGTGGATGCGACTGAGAACCCGGAACCGGAAGAGATCACTTCTCCGTGGATTGAAGACTGGGCAAAGCAGATCGGCTAAACCGTTGACGCTTTTCCCGACGCCGGTTGGGTCGGGCGCATCCAGGCATTAACAGCCGGATGCGCTCGCTGTTTTTCTCAGCCGTCAATCAGGTGACTGGCGCAGGGTTAAACACCGCCAGCGCATTGTGAATACCCCATCGATCGGACCAGGTTTGTTTGCGTCCGCTGGCAATATCCAGAATCAGCTCAAACAAGCGCGTTCCCACCTGCTCAATACTCTCTTCTCCCGTGGCAATCGTTCCGGCATTAATATCCATCAGGTCGAACCATCTGTCGGCCAGCGCGTTGCGTGTCGCCATTTTGATCACCGGGATGGCGGCCAGGCCATAGGGTGTACCGCGTCCGGTGGTAAACACCTGCAGGGTAATACCGGACGCCATCTGCTGCGTTCCGCAAACAAAATCACTGGCCGGGGTGGCGGCGTAGATCAGCCCGCGTCGGGTCGGACGCTGCCCTGGCGAAAGCACCTCTACAATCGGGCTGCGGCCGGATTTAGCGATCGATCCCAGCGCTTTTTCAACCACGTTGGCCAGCCCGCCTTTTTTATTGCCTGGCGAAGGGTTGGCGCTGCGGTCAGTCTGGCCCATATTCAGGTAGTCGTCGTACCAGGCCATCTCTTCCAGCAGGCGTTTGCCCACTTCTTCATTGATCACCCGTGGCGTCAGCAGATGAATAGCATCACGCACTTCCGTTACTTCAGAAAACATCACGGTGGCTCCACAGCGCACCAGCAAATCAGAGGCATAGCCTACGGCCGGATTCGCGGTCACGCCGGAGAAGGCGTCGCTGCCACCGCACTGCATACCGATAATCAATTCCGAAGCCGGAACCGTTTCGCGCTGCCGCTGATTCAGGCGCTGCAAATGCCGACGGGCCACCTGCAGGATATCGTCGACCATCGACTCAAATCCGATATGCTTTTCATCCTGCAGGCGCACAACATCTTCTTCGCCCAGCGAAATGGTCTGCACGTCGGGCGTGCCTTCCAGCAGGCGCTCAGGCTGAAGTTTCTCGCAGCCCAAACCGACCACCATCACTTCTCCACCGAAGTTGGCGTTCAGCGCCAGGTTGTGAATGGTGCGGATCGGCACGACGGCCGCGGGTGCGTTGATCGCCACGCCACAGCCGTACAGGTGATTTAATGCCACCACGCCATCAACGTTCGGGAACGCGGGCAGCAGGTCGCGCTCGATGATCTTCACCACATAATCGACCACGCCCGCGACGCAGTGAACGCTGGTGGTGATGGCCAGCAGATTGCGTGTGCCGACGCTGCCATCCGCATTTCGGTAGCCTTCAAAGGTATAGCCTTCCAGCGGCGGCAATGCCGGGGGAATATTGTTAGCGAGAGGCAGGCTGGACAGCTCCGGCGCTTCGGGCAGCACCACCAGCGATTCGTCAATCCAGCCACCGCGTGAGATATCCCTCACCGCATAGCCAATCACTTCGCCATAACGAATAATATTCGCGCCTTTGGCAATATCACTGAGAGCCACTTTGTGACCCTGAGGAATATGTTCTTTTAGTACCAACCCGCAAGGAAATTCAGTTCCCGCCACCAGGCCGTTATTATTTACCACGATGGCAACGTTATCGTTCTCATGGACCTTTATATAAAGGGGCGGATCGTTTTTTTGAATGTTCATTGCTCGACAATTCCTGAAAATAAGTAAGGTAAGCGTCTTTTATTCTCTCCGTGATGAACGATGCGTCCTTTTGTGCCTGAATCGTATTCTGCTGCCAAACAGTATAAAAGCCCGCCCGGTGGAAAACATTATGCAGATGTCCGACATACTGGCGGATGAGCAGGACTTTTTCTGGCATACGTACAGATATCAGTGAGAGCGCTCACAAAGGCAAGGGGAAAGCCACCGGACTGTGACCGCCCACGCAGAACGGTCGGGTTCCGTGAGCCACCCCGCAAGGGGTTGTGCATATGCCATAAGAATATGAATATTTATGGCTTTTTATAGGGCTAATTACCGATGTATTCCGTTTGGGCTATTCCTATACTTTTTAGCGAACAGAACGATGAGATATTGCCACGCTGCGTGAAAACTATTCTGCCAAATTAATCGCTGTGTTTAACCCAACATCATTCTGATACCCAACGCGATGTGTATGCAGTTCAGAGTGAAAGTAGCCTGACCGCTATATTTCAGGAGTGCATCATGAATTCAATCAGTAGTGCTGCGAGCGCCGTGCAAAAAAGAACAAATGCTCGCTACTGGATAGTGGTGATGTTATTTATCGTCACCTCTTTCAACTATGGCGACCGGGCGACCATCGCCATTGCCGGTTCCGCCATGTCCAAGGATATCGGGCTCAGCTCGGTAGGCCTGGGTTACATCTTCTCCGCATTCTCATGGGCCTATGTGGTTGGCCAAATTCCGGGAGGCTGGCTGCTGGACCGCTTCGGGTCTAAACGCGTCTACTTCTGGAGTATCTTCCTCTGGTCACTGTTCACCTTACTGCAAGGCTTCGTGGATCTGTTCAGCGGCTTCACCATTATCGTCACGCTGTTTATGTTGCGATTCCTGGTCGGCCTGGCAGAGGCACCTTCCTTCCCGGGCAACAGCCGTATTGTTGCGGCCTGGTTCCCGGCGCAGGAGCGCGGCACCGCGGTCGCTATCTTTAACTCCGCACAGTACTTCGCCACGGTGATCTTCGCGCCGATTATGGGCTGGCTGGTCTCTTCCGTTGGCTGGGCGCACGTGTTCTGGTTTATGGGTGGCCTCGGCATCATCCTCAGCTTTATCTGGCTTAAAGTGATCCACGATCCAAACGACCATCCGGGCGTGAACAAAGCCGAGCTGGAGTACATGGAGCAGGGCGGTGCGCTGATCAATATGGATCAGAAAAAAGAAGAGCGTAAGGTGAGCTGGGCTGAGAAAAGGCATCAAATCAAACAGTTAGTCACCTCGCGTATGATGGTCGGCATCTACCTGGGTCAGTATTGCATTAACGCCTTAACCTATTTCTTTATTACCTGGTTCCCGGTCTATCTGGTGCAGGCGCGCGGTATGTCGATTCTGAAGGCCGGGATGGTTGCCTCAATCCCGGCGATCTGCGGCTTCCTTGGCGGCGTGCTGGGCGGGATTATTTCCGACTGGCTGATGCGCAAAACCGGCTCGCTGAATATCGCCCGTAAAACCCCGATCGTGCTCGGCATGTTGCTGTCGATTTCGATGGTGGTGTGTAACTACGTTGATACCGAATGGGTGGTGGTGTTCTTTATGGCGCTGGCGTTCTTCGGTAAGGGGATTGGTGCATTGGGCTGGGCGGTGATGGCGGATACCGCGCCGAAAGAGATCAGTGGCCTGAGCGGCGGTCTGTTCAATATGTTCGGCAACATCTCCGGCATCATTACGCCAATCGCCATCGGCTACATCATTGCGTCTACCGGCTCCTACAACGGTGCGCTGATTTATGTGGGTATCCATGCCTTTGTCGCCGTGCTGAGCTATCTGGTGCTGGTACAGGATATCAAACGCATCGAACTGAAACCTTTGTAAGGACGCGTTATGACCACGCAAAGCAGCCCTGTCATTACTGAGATGAAAGTCATTCCGGTGGCGGGCCACGACAGCATGCTGTTGAACATCGGCGGCGCGCATGGCGCCTTCTTCACCCGCAACATTGTGGTGTTAACGGACAGCGCCGGGCACACCGGCGTCGGTGAAGCGCCAGGCGGCGAAACCATTTACCAGACGCTGGTCGATGCCATCCCGCAGGTGATCGGTAAAGAAGTGGCCAGGATGAACAGCCTGGTGCAGCAGGTGCACAAAGGCAATCAGTCTGCCGACTTCGATACCTTTGGCAAAGGCGCCTGGACCTTCGAACTGCGGGTTAACGCGGTGGCTGCGCTGGAAGCCGCGCTGCTGGATTTACTGGGCAAATGCCTGAATGTGCCGGTGGCTGAACTGCTTGGCCCCGGTAAACAGCGCAATGAAGTGACGGTGCTGGGCTACCTGTTCTACGTCGGCGACCGGGAGAAAACCGATCTGCCGTATCTGGCGGGCGAGAAATCTGGCCACGACTGGTATCACCTGCGTCATCAAAAGGCGATGGACAGCGCCGCCATTGTTCGCCTGGGGGAAGCCGCACAGGACAAATATGGCTTCAGGGACTTCAAGCTGAAAGGCGGCGTTTTACCTGGCGAGCAGGAAATCGATGCCGTCAAAGCGATGAAGAAGCGATTCCCGGATGCGCGCATCACCGTTGATCCAAACGGTGCCTGGCACCTGGATGAAGCCATCACGCTGTGCAAAGACCTGCAGGGCATTCTGACCTATGCCGAGGATCCCTGCGGCGCAGAGCAGGGCTACTCCGGCCGCGAAGTGATGGCGGAATTCCGCCGCGCTACCGGTCTGCCGGTCGCCACCAATATGATTGCCACTAACTGGCGCGAGATGAATCACGCGGTGATGCTGAATTCGGTCGATATCCCGCTGGCGGATCCGCATTTCTGGACGTTGAGCGGCGCGGTGCGCGTGGCACAACTCTGTGACGACTGGGGCCTCACCTGGGGCTGCCACTCTAATAACCATTTCGACATCTCTCTGGCGATGTTTACCCACGTTGCTGCGGCAGCGCCGGGCAAACCGACCGCCATTGATACCCACTGGATCTGGCAGGAAGGCGACCAGCGCCTGACCAAAAATCCATTACAGATCCGCCAGGGCAAAATTGCGGTCCCGGACGCACCGGGGCTGGGCGTTGAACTGGACTGGGCGCAAATCGAGAAGGCCCACGAACTCTACAAAACGTTGCCTGGCGGCTCACGTAATGACGCCACGTCAATGCAGTATCTGGTCCCCGGCTGGACCTTCGATCGTAAACGTCCGGCCTTTGGACGCTGAACCCTGACAGGTAAGGAAGAGTTATGAACGCGATGACAGGAACCCCGTTAGTCACAGAAATGCAGGTTATCCCGGTGGCTGGTCACGACAGCATGTTGCTGAATCTGAGTGGCGCGCACGCGCCGTTTTTCACCCGCAATATCGTGATCATCAAAGACAACTCCGGGCACACGGGCGTGGGTGAAATTCCCGGCGGCGAGAAAATTCGTAAAACGCTGGAAGACGCGGCGCAGCTGATTATCGGCCACGGGTTGGGCGAATATAAAAACCTGCTGAGCCACGTGCGCGAAACTTTCGCCGATCGTGATGCCAGCGGCAGGGGAAATCAGACCTTCGATCTGCGCACCACCATTCATGTGGTTACCGGCATTGAAGCGGCGCTGCTGGATCTGCTGGGTCAGCACCTCGGCGTTAATGTGGCTTCGTTGCTCGGTGACGGTCAGCAGCGCGACCAGGTCGAAATGTTGGGCTACCTGTTCTACATCGGCGACAGCCGTAAGACCGACTTGCCTTACCAAAGTCAGCCCGAAGACAGCTGCGACTGGTATCGCCTGCGCCATCAGGAAGCGCTGAGCCCGGAAACGGTCGTGCGGCTGGCTGAAGCGGCCTACGAGAAATACGGCTTTAACGATTTCAAACTAAAAGGCGGCGTGCTGGCAGGCAGCGAAGAGGCCGAAGCGGTGACCGCGCTGGCTAAACGCTTCCCGCAGGCGAGGATCACCCTCGATCCGAACGGCGCCTGGTCACTTAACGAGGCGATTTCGCTGGGCAAGCAGCTGAAGGGCGTACTGGCGTATGCGGAAGATCCCTGTGGTGCCGAGCAGGGCTATTCCGGCCGTGAAGTGATGGCCGAGTTCCGCCGGGCAACCGGACTGCCGACCGCCACCAATATGATTGCCACCGACTGGCGGCAGATGGGCCATACTTTGTCCTTGCAGTCGGTCGATATTCCGCTGGCTGATCCGCACTTCTGGACCATGCAAGGTTCGGTTCGCGTGGCGCAGATGTGCCATGACTTTGGCCTCACCTGGGGTTCGCACTCCAATAATCATTTCGATATTTCGCTGGCGATGTTCACCCATGTGGCCGCCGCCGCGCCTGGCAAAATTACCGCCATCGATACCCACTGGATTTGGCAGGAAGGCAATCAGGGACTGACCCGACAACCGCTGCAAATTAAAGGCGGACGGGTGCAGGTTCCGCAACAACCGGGACTGGGCGTGGAGCTGGATATGGATAAAGTCATGCAGGCTCACCAGCTCTATCTGAAGCACGGACTGGGCGCGCGCGACGATGCGCAGGCCATGCAGTTCCTGGTGCCGAACTGGACCTTCGACAATAAACGCCCGTGTCTGGTGCGCTAATTTTCTTTCACAGGAGTTACTGATGAGCTACGTAAACAACCCCAACAGCTTCCGTCAGCGCCTGCTGGCCGGTGAAACCTTAATTGGCAGCTGGTGTGCCATGGCTAACCCGCTGACCACGGAAGTGCTTGGGCTGGCCGGTTTTGACTGGTTAGTGCTGGACGGTGAGCATGCGCCGAATGACATCACCACCTTTGTGCCGCAGCTGATGGCGCTGAAAGGCAGCCACAGTGCGCCGGTGGTACGTCCACCGACCAACGAGCCGGTGATCATCAAACGCCTGCTGGATATCGGTTTCTCCAACTTCCTGGTGCCTTTTGTCGAAACCGAAGAGGAAGCCATCCGCGCGGTCGCCTCCACCCGTTATCCGCCAGCCGGGATCCGTGGCGTCTCAGTTTCGCACCGCAGCAACATGTACGGCACGGTGCCGGACTACAACAACACCATCAACGATAACGTGACGGTGCTGGTGCAGATTGAAACCCAGCTGGGCGTCGACAACATTGATGCGATTGCTGCGGTCGACGGCGTGGACGGCATTTTTGTCGGCCCTGGCGACCTGTCCGCCGCGTTGGGCTACCTCGGCCAGCCCGCGCATCCGGAAGTGTTGAAAGTGATCAAATACCTGTTCGAGCGGGCCAAAGCCGCTGGCAAGCCAAGCGGTATCCTGGCGCCGGTCGAAGCCGATGCCCGTCGTTATCTGGAGTGGGGTGCTGGATTTGTTGCTGTAGGCAGCGACGTTGGCGTTTTCCGTGGTGCCACGCAGGCGCTGTGCGACCGCTTCAAAAAATAATCCCCCGAATCTGGAGAAGAAAAAATGAAAATTGGCTTTATTGGTCTGGGCATCATGGGCAAACCCATGAGCAAAAACCTGGTGAAAGCAGGTTACTCGTTAGTGGTTCGCGACCATAACCGCGAAAACGAAGCTGAGCTGGTAAGCCTGGGGGCGACGGTGGCCGGCAGCGCGAAAGAAGTGGCCGAGCAGAGCGATGTGATCATCACCATGCTGCCTAACTCACCCCAGGTGAAAGAAGCCCTGCTCGGTGAAGACAGCGTGATCCAGGGCGCAAAACCGGGCACTATCGTGATTGATATGAGTTCCATTGCGCCGCTGGCCAGCCGTGAAATTCACGATGAGCTGGCGAAGAAAAGCATCTCGCTGCTGGATGCGCCGGTTAGCGGCGGCGAACCGAAAGCGATTGAAGGCACGCTGTCGGTGATGGTCGGCGGCGATAAAGAGCTGTTTGATCAGTGCTACGACATCATGAAAGCGATGGCGGGCTCGGTGGTGCACACCGGCGATATTGGTGCCGGTAACGTCACCAAGCTGGCAAATCAGGTGATTGTGGCGCTGAACATTGCCGCCATGTCCGAAGCGCTGACGCTGGCTACCAAGGCGGGCGTGAACCCGGAACTGGTGTTCCAGGCGATCCGTGGCGGTCTGGCCGGCAGCACCGTGCTGGAAGCCAAAGCGCCGATGGTGATGGATCGCAACTTCAAGCCTGGTTTCCGTATCGATCTGCATATCAAGGATTTAGCCAATGCGCTGGATACCTCTCATGGCGTGGGCGCGCAGCTGCCATTAACGGCGGCGGTGATGGAGATGATGCAGGCGGTGAAGGCCGATGGCATGGGCACGTCCGACCACAGCGCGCTGGCTTGCTACTATGAGAAGTTAGCGAAAGTGGAAATCACTAAATAGCCTATGGTCCGGCTTGTCCGCAGGCCGGTATCTGCACTTTTGGTTGAGGCCAGGTCAACGCGCCAGGAAACCGTATGAAAATAGTAATCGCACCGGATTCATATAAAGAGAGCCTGTCGGCTCAGCAGGTCGCCACGCAGATCGAGCTGGGGTTTCGCGAGATATTTCCCGACGCGCACTACGTTAAGCTGCCGGTAGCAGATGGCGGAGAGGGAACTGTCGAGGCGATGGTAGCGGCAACCAAAGGCAAAATAATTGAGCTTGATGTCACTGGCCCGCTGGGCGAAACGGTGAGCGCTTTTTACGGCTTATCCGGTGACGAAAGCTGCGCATTTATTGAGATGGCGGCGGCCAGCGGGCTGGAGCTGGTGCCGGCCGCCCAGCGCGATCCGCTGATCACCACCTCTTATGGCACCGGCGAGCTGATCCGTAACGCGCTGGATAAGGGTGTTGAGCACTTTATTATTGGCATCGGCGGCAGCGCCACCAATGATGGCGGTGCCGGGATGGTGCAGGCGCTGGGTGCACAGTTGCTGGACACGGACGGCCAGCAGATTGGTTATGGCGGTGGACAGCTGCCGGCCCTGGCCCGCATTGATATGAGCCAGTTCGATTCCCGCATTAAACACTGTCGCTTTGAAGTGGCCTGCGATGTCACCAATCCGTTGCTGGGTGAAGAAGGCGCGTCGGCCATTTTTGGTCCACAAAAAGGCGCAACGCCAGAACTGGTGAAACAGCTGGATAGCGCGCTGGCGCATTACGCCGGGGTGATCCGCCGCGATCTGGATAAAGATGTGCTGACCATTGCCGGCGGCGGCGCGGCGGGCGGCATGGGCGTGGCATTGCACGCTTTCTGCCAGGCAGAACTGCGTCGCGGTATCGAAATCGTTACCGAAGCGTTAGGGCTGGATGCGCTGGTGAAGGATGCGACGCTGGTGATCACCGGTGAAGGCCGAATCGACAGCCAGTCCATTCACGGTAAAGTGCCTATTGGCGTGGCTCAGGTGGCGAAACGCTATAACAAACCGGTGATTGGTATTGCGGGCAGCCTGACCAAAGACGTGGGGATCGTGCATCAGCATGGTCTGGACGCGGTGTTCAGCGTGATTTACAGCATCTGCACGCTGGAAGAAGCGCTGGATAATGCCGCCGAAAACGTGCGTTTAAGCGCGCGCAATATTGCGGCGACGCTGGCAATAGGGCAAAAACTCTGACGGTTATCAGGCCGCTGTTTAGCGGCCATCCGGGCTTAGAGACTCAACCGATTTTTCGCCAGTCTGGCCACATTTTCCATCTCATCCAGCAGTTCAAACAGCTCCGGTTCCACCGCATCAATGCTGTCATGGGCGCGCAGGCCTTGTTCAAGCTGCAGACAAAGCTGCTTCAGCCTTGGCACGCCGCTGTAGCTGGCGCTGCCGTGCAGCTTATGAATAATGTCACGTAGCGCCAGCGTATCGTCAGACGCCATATAACTCTCTACCAGCCCCTTCACCTCCGGCAGGAAGTCCACCAGCATTTGCAGCAGATCGCGCGCCAAATCCGGCTTATTCGCCGCCTGACGCAGCGCCAGCTGCCAGTCCAGCGACGCCGGAACATCCTGCAGTTTCGCCGCCACCGCCAGTAATCCCGGCGTATAGCGCGCCAGCAGCTGGCTCAGTTTGGCTTCATCAATCGGCTTGGCGAGATAGTCGTTCATCCCGGCTTCAATCAGGTGCTCTTTCTCACCATCCAGCGCATGGGCGGTCACCGCCACAATCGGCGTGGAAGCGTGCTGCGGGTAACTGCGGATGATTTCGCTGGCGCGGATGCCGTCGATATCCGGCATCTGAATATCCATCAGGATAATGTCCAGATTGCGCTGCTGCGCCTGCTTGATCGCCGCTTCACCGCTGTCGCACAACACGATATTTTCAACCTGCTCTTCCAGCAGCGCGCCAATCAGCTTGAGGTTGGCCGGATTATCATCCACCGCCATCACCGTCAGCGGCAGGCGCAGACGGGCAGGGAGGTAGACCGCTTCGCGGGTGTGGTTCTCAATCAGTACCGGCAGCAAACGCGTCAGGCTGACCGGCTTAATCAGGCAGGCGTTGACGCCGCGAGACTTCAGCTCCTCGGCATAAATCTGCATCTGGCAAGGCAGGGCCATGATCAGGTTATCGGCGCGTTTCAAGGCGGGCAGCAGCAGCTCGGCGGAGATTTCCCGGTCGGCCTGTTTGGTCACCGGCAGGCCCAGCAGCAGGGCATCAAAATGCCCGTCCGGCAGGCCATCCAGCGTGGTGCTGTAGCTGATGTTCATCTGCGTGGCGCCGAGCATTTCAAGCGTCGCTTTTGCCGCGGCACTGTTGGCTTCAACATACGCCAGGCGTTTGCCGATCAGGCAGTCCGTCGCCCGACGATCGCTATTGGCATTCGGATTCAGCGCCAGGTTGATATTGAACCAGAAGGTGGAACCCTGATTCATCCGGCTGTGCAGCGAGATTTCCCCACCCATTTCGTTCACCAGCTTCTGGGTGATCACCAGCCCAAGCCCGGTTCCGCCATGGCGACGGGAAATGCTGGCGTCGGCCTGACGGAACGCCTGGAACAGCTGCGACTGCTGCTTCTCGGAGATGCCAATACCGGTATCGTGGATCTGCACTTCCAGATTCACCCGGTTAGTGCTCAGCGAACGCAGCTCAATACGGATATCGATGTTGCCCCGCTCGGTAAATTTGATCGCGTTGCCTAACAGATTGATGATGATTTGCTGCAGACGCAGCGGATCGCCGATGGTGTTATCCGGCACCTCCGGCTGAATGCTGAGCGTTAATTCCAGCCCTTTTTCATGGGCCGACTGCGCCAGCAGCACCACCACTTCATCCAGCGTGTCGCGCAGCGGGAACGGGATGGTTTCCAGCACCAGCTTGCCCGCTTCCAGCTTGGAAAAGTCCAGCACGTCGTTGATGATGCTTAACAGGTTATTGGCCGACCGCTCGATGGTGTGCAGATAGTCGCGTTGGGTAATATTCAGCGGGGTTTTCAGCGTCTGGCGGGTAAAGCCGATCACGCCGTTCAGCGGCGTGCGCAACTCGTGCGACATATTTGCCAGGAACTCGGACTTGATCCTCGCAGCTTCCTGCGCGCGCTTTTTGGCTAAATCCAGCTCCACGTTCTGGATCTCCATCTGCTCCAGCGTTTCGCGCAGATCGGAGGTAGCCTGGTCGATATTTTGCTGCATCTCTTCGTGGTAGGCGGTTAACGACATGGCCATCGAGTTGATGCCGTTCTTCAGCATATCCAGCTCACCGAGCATATTGCCGTTGACCCGGCTGTCCAGCTGACCGCGACGAATGCGGTCAACGGTGCTGACCATATCGCGGATCGGGCTGGTGACATCGCGCATCAGGCGATAGGCAAAGTACATCGCCAGACACAAACAGAGCAGCAGCAGCAGGGTGGAGACAAATACCTCCTTATATTGCTGCAAACGCACCGACTGCAGATCTAATTCAATCGCCACATAGCCGAGGGGATTGCCGTCGGGTTTGGCATCTTCGCCGGGTGACTCGTCGGGATAATAGCTTTCAGAGACAATTGGCGTGCGCAGAATGACCGAATTGCCCTCACGCTGATAGCTGAATAAATTCGACAGTTTTTGCCCGGCCGGCAGCCGCAGCTTATCGGCGTCGGTATGAAAGTTCGAGGTGACGAATAGCTGATTTTGCGCGTCAAAAATCGAAATAGAGCGGACGATTTCCGAGTGGCGACGGTGCAGCAGGCTAACCAGTTGCCTGACCGACTCTTTACTGTGGAAGGTCATGCCATATTCACTGGCGACCGCCAGCGGCTCGATGATGTTGGCGCCCGCGTCCACTAACTGTTTCTGCAGCTCGTTATAGCGATGTACGATGAAAAACGTACTTAATAACAGGCCAATCATCAGCGTCGGGGCCAGTATTAAAATCATCATCCGTGCCCGCAGGCTATATTTGGTCATAAACTTCCTTAAGAAAATCTCTTTCGCCCGGCCATCACGCGGGTCGAATTAATCCGTATGCTGGTGTAGGCTACGCACGATTTTTAGTGGCTGACACAGCTGATTACTTTCGGGACAGGCGAATAATGGCGCAATTCTACTCTGCAAAACGGCGCGTGACGACCCGCCAGATCATCATAGTGACGGTTAATGACCTCGATGGATTTGGCCAGGGCGTGGCAAGGCATAATGGTAAAGCGCTGTTTATCGCAGGCGCGCTGCCGGGTGAGCAGGTGGAAGTCGATATCACCGAAGATAAACGCGCCTGGGCCAGGGGGAAAACGCGCAAAATCCTCAAGGCCAGCCCGGACCGCGTCACGCCAAAATGCCCGCACTTCACCGAATGTGGCGGCTGCCAGCAGCAGCACGTCTCACCTGCTTTACAACAGAGCAGCAAAGCCCAGGCGCTGTCGCGTCTGTTGAGCCAGCAAACCGGTCAGCCGGCCGAGGTCGATACCATCCTTTCCGGTGAGGCGTATGGCTATCGCCGTCGTGCCCGGCTGGGCCTCAGCTACCAGCCGCGCAGCAAAACGCTGCAAATGGGATTCCGCAAGGCGGGCTCCAACGATCTGGTCTCTCTGACGCAATGCCCTATTTTAAAGCCCGAACTTAATGCATTGATCGCGCCGCTGCATCAGGTGTTGAGCACTTTACACGCAGTCAGCACCTTAGGGCATATCGAGCTGGTGCTGGCCGATAACGGCCCGCTGCTGGTGTTGCGCCATCTTGAGCCATTAATTGCTGAGGATCGTGAAAAACTGGAACAGTTTTCGCATAAGCATAAGGTGGCGTTATACCTGGCAGCAGAAAGCGATACGCTGGAGCAGGTAAATGGGGAGATGCCGTTCTACCGCATCCATGACCTGACCCTGACGTTCAGCCCGCGCGATTTTATTCAGGTCAACGGCGCGCTGAACGAGCAAATGGTAAGCCAGGCGTTAGCATGGCTCGATTTACAACCGGAAGATCGGGTGCTTGACCTGTTTTGCGGCATGGGAAACTTCACGCTGCCTGTAGGAAAAGTCGTTAAAAATGTTACGGGTGTGGAGGGTGTTGCAGCATTAGCGGCAAAGGGTGGTTATAATGCCGCCCTGAATAATCTGAATAATGTCAGCTTCTTTCAGCACAACCTGGAAGAGGACGTGACGCGGCAGCCATGGGCCGCAGAGGGATTTAACAAGGTGTTATTGGATCCGGCCCGTGCCGGGGCGGCAGGCGTGATGGATCACATCATTAAACTTGCGCCCGAACGCGTGGTCTATGTTTCCTGTAATCCGACTACACTTGCTCGGGATAGTCAGAGTCTTCTGACCTCCGGCTACCAATTGGAAAGGATTACGCTGCTTGATATGTTTCCGCATACCGGGCACGTGGAATCCATGGTGTTATTTAGCCGAAAATAGGCGCCCGGACGGGCGTCAAGGCAGGAGAGGATATGGTTGCGGTAAGAAGTGCACATTTGAATACGGCTGGCGAGTTTGCACTCGACCAATGGATCACCAGTTTGGGGATCTCTAATCCGCAGTCATGTGAACGACTGGCCGAGACCTGGCGCTATTGCGAAGAAGCCACCCGGAATCATCCTGACGCGGCGTTGCTGCTGTGGCGGGGCGTTGAGATGGTGGAAATCCTCTCAATGCTCAGTATGGACAACGAAAGCCTGCGGGCTGCGCTGTTGTTCCCACTCGCCAACACCCACGTCGTCTCTGAAGAGGTGCTGGAAGAGCACTTCGGTAAAGCCATTGTCTCACTGGTGCACGGCGTGCGTGATATGGACGCCATCCGCCAGCTGAAAGCCACCCACAATGATTCCATGGCGCCTGAGCAGGTGGATAACGTCCGCCGGATGCTGCTGGCGATGGTGGAAGATTTCCGCTGCGTGGTGATCAAACTCGCCGAGCGCATCGCCCACCTGCGCGAAGTGAAGGATGCGCCGGAAGATGAGCGCGTGCTGGCGGCGAAAGAATGTACCAATATCTACGCGCCGCTGGCGAACCGCCTCGGCATCGGCCAGCTCAAATGGGAACTGGAAGATTTCTGCTTCCGCTATCTGCATCCCGACGAATACAAACGCATCGCCAAATTGCTGCATGAAAGGCGCATCGATCGTGAAGGTTACATCGATACCTTTGTGCAATCCCTGCGCACGGAGATTGTGAAAGAGGGCGTCAAGGCAGAAGTCTATGGTCGTCCGAAACACATCTACAGCATCTGGCGCAAGATGCAGAAAAAGTCGCTGACCTTTGACGAGCTGTTTGACGTGCGCGCGGTGCGTATCGTGGCCGAACGCCTGCAGGATTGCTACGGTGCGCTGGGGATTGTGCACACGCTCTATCGCCATCTGCCCAGCGAATTCGACGACTACGTCGCCAATCCGAAACCGAACGGTTACCAGTCAATCCATACCGTGGTGCTGGGGCCGAAAGGCAAAACCGTTGAAGTGCAGATCCGTACCCGCCAGATGCATGAAGATGCCGAGCTGGGCGTCGCCGCGCACTGGAAATACAAAGAGGGTGGCACCGGCGGCAATGCGCGCGGTGCGGCAGGTCATGAAGAACGTATTGCCTGGCTGCGTAAGCTGATTGCCTGGCAGGAAGAGATGGCGGACTCCGGCGAAATGCTGGATGAGGTGCGTAGCCAGGTGTTTGACGATCGGGTGTATGTGTTTACCCCGAAAGGCGACGTGGTGGATTTGCCTGCGGGTTCAACCCCGCTCGACTTTGCCTATCATATCCACAGCGATATCGGCCACCGCTGCATCGGTGCCAAGATCAGCGGGCGCATCGTGCCCTTTACCTATCAGCTGCAGATGGGCGACCAGATCGACATCATCACCCAGAAGCAGCCGAACCCAAGCCGCGACTGGCTGAACCCGAACCTCGGGTATGTCACCACCAGCCGCGGGCGCTCAAAAATTCATGCCTGGTTCCGTAAGCAGGATCGTGACAAGAACGTGGTGGCGGGTCGTCAGATCCTCGACAGCGAGCTGGACCATCTTGATATCAGCATGAAAGAGGCAGAGAAGCTGCTGCTGCCGCGCTACAACGTTAACTCGCTGGACGAGCTGCTGGCCGCCATCGGCGGTGGCGATATCCGCCTCAACCAGATGAGCAACTTCCTGCAGTCGAAGCTGCACAAGCCCAGTGCTGAGGAAGAAGATCGCGAGGCGCTGCGTCAGCTCACGCAGAAATCAGCGGCACCGCGCAGCAAAGAGAGTGGCCGGGTGGTGGTCGAAGGCGTCGGCAATCTGATGCACCATATCGCGCGCTGCTGCCAGCCCATTCCGGGCGACGATATCGTCGGCTTTATCACCCAGGGACGCGGGATCTCGATCCACCGCGCCGACTGCGATCAGCTGACCGATCTGACCTCGCATGCGCCGGAACGGATTGTTGATGCAGTGTGGGGCGAAAGCTACTCCAGCGGTTATTCGCTGGTGGTGCGCGTCACCGCCAACGATCGTAGCGGCCTGCTGCGCGATATCACCACCATTCTGGCCAATGAAAAGGTCAACGTGCTGGGTGTTTCCAGCCGCAGCGACACCAAAAAGCAGCTGGCGACCATCGATATGGATATTGAGATCTACAACCAGCAGGTGCTCGGAAGGGTGATTGCGCGGTTGAACCAGGTTCCAGACATCATCGACGCCAGGCGCTTGCATTAATTTGTCAGGTGGCGACTTTACTTGCCAGTTTGCGTCCCGGCAGTGCTCGTCCAGGTCACATACTCATGTATGCTCCCAGGCCTGTGCGCTGGCGGGACGCAACCTGACTGCGACAGTTACGCCACGACGTTGTTAAAGATACGTTCACATCAAGAACGACAACCCTCTGGCTGTCAGTTCTTGCCAATCTGATTATGGAAAATGTTATGAATGCACTCGATCGCCTGCTGGGCATCATGAAAACCCTGCGCGATCCTGAAGGCGGTTGCCCGTGGGACCGCGAGCAGACTTACGCCACCATCGCGCCTTACACCCTTGAAGAAACCTACGAAGTGCTGGATGCCATCAGCCGTGAAGATTTTGACGATCTGCAGGGCGAGCTGGGTGATTTGCTGTTCCAGGTGGTGTTTTATGCGCAGATGGCCAATGAAGAAGGGCGCTTCAACTTCGACGATATCTGCAACACTATTAGCGATAAGCTGGAACGCCGCCATCCGCACATTTTTGCCGACGTGAAGGTTAGCGGCAGTCAGGATGTGCTGACTCACTGGGAGCAGATTAAAACCCGCGAGCGGGCGGAGAAAGCGCAGCATTCGGCGCTGGATGATATCCCGCGCGCGCTGCCAGCTTTGATGCGTTCGCACAAGATTCAGAAGCGCTGCAGTAACGTCGGCTTCGACTGGCATACGCTTGGGCCGGTGCTGGACAAAGTGTATGAAGAGATCGACGAAGTGATGCATGAGGCTAAGCAGGCGGTAATCGATCAACAGAAGCTGGAAGAGGAAATTGGCGACCTGTTGTTTGCCACGGTGAATCTGTCGCGGCATCTGGGTAGCAAAGCCGAGATCGCGCTGCAAAAAGCCAACGACAAATTCGAACGCCGCTTCCGTCAGGTTGAGCAGAATATTGCCGATCAAGGGCTGGCGATGCAGGACGCGACGCTCGAACAGATGGAAGCTGCCTGGCAGCAAATCAAAGCCCGCGAGTAATAGCTGACTCGATTCAACAAAAGTGTGACTTGTATCAACCTCCGCCGCCGGCAAATCGGGTAATATTTTGTCGGTCAATACGGTGGCAGGCAGACAATCGGAAACGATTAATTGTGGCACTGCAGGGATTCGGGTAGACTGTTTTCCCGTCCTGGTTATTCCATCGTCTTTAAACCTACTTTCTCAGGTTCAGCATGACAACGAACTATATTTTTGTGACCGGCGGGGTCGTATCCTCTCTGGGAAAAGGCATTGCCGCAGCCTCCCTGGCCGCTATTCTTGAAGCACGCGGTCTTAACGTGACCATCATGAAACTGGACCCGTACATCAACGTGGACCCAGGCACCATGAGCCCAACTCAACACGGCGAAGTGTACGTCACCGACGACGGCGCAGAAACCGATCTGGATTTGGGTCACTACGAGCGTTTCATCCGCACCAAGATGAGCCGTCGTAACAACTTCACCACTGGCCGTATCTACTCAGAAGTCCTGCGCAAAGAGCGCCGGGGCGATTATCTGGGCGCGACCATTCAGGTTATCCCGCATATCACCAATGCCATCAAAGAGCGCATCATCGAAGGCGGTGAAGGCCATGATGTGGTGCTGGTTGAAATTGGCGGCACCGTGGGTGATATCGAATCCCTGCCATTCCTTGAAGCTATCCGCCAGATGGCGGTTCAGGTTGGCCGCGAGCACACCCTGTATATGCACCTGACGCTGGTGCCTTACATGGCCGCCGCTGGCGAAGTGAAAACCAAGCCAACTCAGCACTCGGTAAAAGAACTGCTGTCCATCGGTATTCAGCCAGACGTGCTGATTTGCCGTTCCGATCGCGCCGTACCCGCCAACGAACGTGCGAAAATCGCCCTGTTCTGTAACGTGCCGGAAAAAGCGGTAATCTCGCTGAAAGATGTTGATTCCATTTATAAAATCCCGGGCATGTTAAAATCCCAGGGTCTGGATGACTTTATCTGTAAGCGCTTCAATCTAAATGCACCGGAAGCGAACCTGGCCGAATGGGAACAGGTGATCTACGAAGAAGCCAATCCGGGCGGCGAAGTGACTATCGGTATGGTCGGCAAATATGTCGAGCTGCCAGATGCGTACAAGTCAGTGATTGAAGCCCTGAAGCACGGTGGTCTGAAAAACCGTGTGACGGTAAACATCAAGCTGATCGACTCGCAGGATGTTGAAACCCGCGGTGTCGAATTGCTGAAAGATTTGGATGCTATTCTTATCCCTGGCGGCTTCGGCTACCGTGGTGTGGAAGGCAAACTGATGACCGCCCGTTACGCGCGTGAGAACAACGTTCCTTACCTCGGCATTTGCCTGGGTATGCAGGTTGCGCTGATGGAATTCGCCCGTAACGTCGCCGGAATGGAAGGCGCAAACTCCACGGAATTTGTGCCAGACTGTAAGTATCCGGTGGTGGCATTGATCACCGAATGGCGTGATGAAGAAGGCAATGTTGAGCAGCGCACCGAGCAGAGCGATTTAGGCGGCACCATGCGTCTGGGCAGCCAGCAGTGCCAGCTGACCACCGACAGTCTGGTTCACCAGCTGTACGGTTCAGAAACCATTGTTGAGCGTCATCGCCATCGTTATGAAGTCAACAATATGCTGTTGAAGCAGATTGAAGCGGCTGGATTACGTGTGGCAGGCCGCTCCGGGGATGACCAGCTGGTGGAGATCATTGAGATCCCTGACCATCCATGGTTTGTTGCGTGTCAGTTCCATCCGGAATTCACCTCAACCCCGCGTGACGGTCACCCGCTGTTTGCTGGCTTTGTGAAAGCCGCTAGCGACTACCAGAAGCGTTTGGCAAACTAAGTATTTTCATAATGGCGCTGACTGACTAATCACCAGATGCCGGGCTGCAGCTCACACCGCTGCAGCGCCAAAATGGCGGTTAATCCGGGCGTTGTTTGTCTGAGTTTAAGTAAACTTGATACTGAGGAAAAACTAATGTCCAAAATCGTTAAAGTCATCGGTCGCGAAATCATCGACTCCCGTGGAAACCCGACCGTTGAAGCTGAAGTGCACCTGGAAGGCGGTTTCGTAGGTATGGCTGCTGCACCATCAGGCGCTTCTACCGGTTCTCGCGAAGCGCTGGAACTGCGTGACGGTGACAAATCTCGTTTCCTGGGTAAAGGCGTAACGAAAGCCGTTGCTGCGGTTAACGGCCCTATCGCTAACGCGGTAACGGGTAAAGACGCGAAAGACCAGGCAAACATCGACAAGATCATGATCGATCTGGACGGTACCGAGAACAAATCCCAGTTCGGCGCTAACGCCATTCTGGCTGTTTCTCTGGCTGCTGCGAAAGCCGCTGCTGCTGCCAAAGGCATGCCGCTGTATGAGCACATCGCTGAGCTGAACGGTACCCCGGGCAAATTCTCTATGCCACTGCCAATGATGAACATCATCAACGGCGGCGAGCACGCCGACAACAACGTCGACATCCAGGAATTTATGATCCAGCCTGTGGGCGCAAAAACGCTGAAAGAAGCCATCCGTATGGGTTCTGAAGTGTTCCACACCCTGGCGAAAGTGCTGAAGTCTAAAGGTATGGGTACGGCTGTGGGTGACGAAGGTGGCTACGCGCCTAACCTGGGTTCCAACGCAGAAGCGCTGGCGGTTATCGCTGAAGCGGTAAAAGCAGCAGGCTACGAGCTGGGCAAAGACATCACCCTGGCGATGGACTGTGCAGCATCTGAATTCTACAAAGACGGCAAGTATGTGCTGGCGGGTGAAGGCAACAAAGAATTCACCTCTGAAGAGTTCACTCACTTCCTGGAAGACCTGACCAAACAGTACCCAATCGTCTCTATCGAAGACGGTCTGGACGAATCTGACTGGGCTGGCTTCGCATACCAGACTAAAGTACTGGGCGACAAAATCCAGCTGGTGGGCGACGATCTGTTCGTAACCAACACCAAGATCCTGAAAGAAGGTATCGACAAAGGTATCGCTAACTCCATCCTGATCAAATTCAACCAGATCGGTTCTCTGACCGAAACTCTGGCTGCGATCAAAATGGCGAAAGATGCTGGTTATACCGCAGTGATCTCTCACCGTTCAGGTGAAACCGAAGACGCCACTATCGCTGACCTGGCGGTAGGTACTGCAGCGGGCCAGATCAAAACCGGTTCTATGAGCCGTTCTGACCGTGTTGCTAAGTACAACCAGCTGATCCGTATCGAAGAAGCGCTGGGAGCACGTGCGCCATTCAACGGTCTGAAAGAAGTTAAAGGTCAGTAATGACCTGACTTCCCGGCCCGTCACGGGCTGAGGAATTTCAGCTGAAACTAAACCGGGCCCGTTAATCGCGGGCCCGGTTTTTTTTATGCCTTTTTCAGCTGTCCGAACACCAGTCTTCCCTGATGGAAGGTGGCCTGCACCGCCGGTACGCGGGCCACCGCTTCGGCTGAGCAGCTGGCGTCGACCAGCATCATCTCCGCCGCATCATTGACCGCCGGCCACTGACGCTGCCCCGCATCGCTCAGCGGCAAAATATTGCCGGTGGCAATCGCCAGCGAACGGGTCAGGCCGAACTCGTCGGAGTTGCCGTACAGCTGGGCATACAGATTGGCTTTCTCCAGCATGCTGCCGGTGCCAAACGGCGACCAGTGATCGATCACGCTGTCGGTGCCGGTCATTACGAACACGCCTTTCTCACTCAACTGCGGCAGCGGCATTGAGAGTTTGCCAATCGGCACCGTGGAAGCCACGGTAAACTGCTGCTCGGCCAGGCCGTTGATCACCTCTTCCAGCTCATTTCCCTGCATTACCGATAACGCAAAGCCGTGGCTCAGCGTGACCTTGCCCTTCAGCTGCGGGTTCTTCTCGACGGTGCTGATCATGTACTTCACCGCGGCAATGCCCGCTGGGGTAGTTTCGTGCAGATGGATATCGACGCCTTTGTGGCTATCCAGCGCGATCTGGAACATCGCATCCAGCGACTTCTCCATTGCGCCATCAACATTCGTCGGATCGAGGCCGCCAACGTACTGCACGCCCATCTGCATCGCTTCACGCATCAGGCCATCGACGTTAGCGTGCAGCAGGCCATGCTGTGGAAACGCCACAATCTCACAGCTGAAGTCCTGCTGATGCTTCTGCAAGGCAATCTGCAAATGCTCCAGGCTTTTCAGGCCGCTGACCGGATCGATATTGCAGTGGCTGCGGGCAACGGTGGTGCCTTTGGATTGTAACAGCCCGATGATCGCTTCGGCATGCTCGACAGAGTGCGGCAGCAGCCGCGGGATAATGACCTGCTCACGGGCAATCATATCCATGATGGTTTTGCCTTTGCGCGGGCGTGGCGCTTCCCAGTGGCTGCCGTAAAAGGTTTTATCCAGATGGATATGCATATCGCGCGTGGCGGGCAGCAGCAGCATGCCCTGTGCATCGTAGGCGGGCAGGGCGCTGGCCGCGCGCGCCTTAACCTGACTTATCGCGACGATTTTGCCGTGATTGATTTCCAGATCGTAGAGCGCGGTGTGCGTGGCGATAATCATCTCGCCTTCGCGCTCAAATCCCTCTTCCAGCCTGACGTTTCGCAGGACGTAATGCGCATCAGCGAGGGTTTTGGTCTGGCTGGCATCGTCGCAGGGTACGCTTGCCGATGCATTGTTGACGGTTGCGGCGCCTGCCATCCCAGAGGCAAGAAGGGCGCTGCCAGCGGTCATTCTGGCGCCGGTAGAGAGGAAGTTCCTGCGGCTTTGTTGAACGGTTTGCACATCAGTTTCCTTTTTTATTGTGGTCATTTCCCCAGCAATACTACCTGAATGAAGATTGCTAGCAATCCTGTCGGGTGTAAAAATATGCAAGGTTTGCTGCGCACGTTTTAAGTCCAGCGCAGCGGTGCGGCACACGCCACCTGAGGATTATCTGAAAAAACCGGCCTGTCAGCGGGGTGATCTGCAGTATTTGTGAATTTTATTAATGAGTTGCGGAAAAAATCTGCCTTTTAAGGAATGGTCTGATTTGTGTTAAGGAGGGCGAAATATCAGGTCAATTTATGTAAGTTCGCGGTTACGAAATGTAATCAGGACCAGTATAAAATGAAATACAGAGCGGATGTAGATGGACTGCGGGCGCTGGCGGTGTTGCCGGTAATCGCCTATCACATGGGAATATCCGGGATCCCGGGCGGGTTTACCGGCGTGGATATCTTCTTCGTGATATCAGGCTACCTTATCTGCGGCATTATTTACAATGGCGCTATGAACAACACCTTCTCCTATCTGGATTTTTACAAACGCCGCAGCCTGCGCATTCTGCCGCCGCTGTTTGTGGTGATGCTGACCACCTTAGCCTTTGGCTACTACCATCTGCTGCCGGCGCAGTTCAGCGATCTCAGCAACAGTTCGCTGGCCACGCTGCTGTTCTCGTCGAACATCTTCTTCTGGAAAACCACCGGCTACTTTGCCGGGCCAGCCGAACTGAAGCCGCTGCTGCATACCTGGTCGCTGGCCGTTGAAGAGCAGTTCTACATTATCTTCCCGGTGATCCTGCTGTTGGTGGTGCGCTTCTTCCGTCAGCGCACCACGCAGGTGATGCTGCTGATTATCGCCGTATCGCTGATGTTAAGCATCTATGCGGTGACACGAAAACCGACCTTCACCTTCTATATGCTGCCAACCCGCGCATGGGAACTGGCGCTGGGCGGCATCATTGCGGTTGCTGGCCTGGAAGCGAAAATGGCGAAGGTGTCGCAGGGGATTAAACATCTGATGAGCCTGGCGGGACTCGGGCTGATCCTGTTTGGCTTCCTGTGGCTCAACACCGATAAACCCTTCCCGGCATGGAATGCCCTCTGGCCCTGTCTCGGCAGCTTCCTGATTATTCTTGCCGGGCAAAAAGCGGCGGTTTCCCGCGTGCTGGCGCTGAAGCCGATCGTCTACATCGGCATGATCTCCTACTGCCTGTATCTGTGGCACTGGCCGATTATCGTTTACAGCCGGATGTTCGCGAACTTTGCGCCTGGCGTTCGCGAGATGGTTATCGCTGGCCTGTCGCTGCTGTTGGCGGTCGCCTCTCGTTACCTGATTGAAATCCCCTTCCGCTACAAGCTGGCGGTGTTCAGCCCGGGCAGAATTGTGGCGGCGTCGGTGGTGGGGCTGGTGTTGATGGCTTCCGGCACCTTCTATAAAGGGCATCTCGACAACAATGCCGGCCAGTTCTCCACGGATGCGCTGGCGCTGGCGAAATATACCCAGTACAAGGACATGCCCGAATTTAACTATCAGTACCGACTGGGCCGCTGCTTTGTGGACGGTAAAAGCGAGGAAGATAAACCGTTCGATCGGGATTACTGCCTGAAAACCTCAGACACGGCGAAAAATTACGTGCTGATTGGCGACAGCCATGCGGCCCATCTGTGGCGGGCACTCAGCCTGGCGGCCGGGCAGGGCATCAATGTGATTCAGGCCACTTCGGCAGGCTGTAAGCCGCTGTACCAGCAGTCGCTGCGCAACCCTTGTACCGATCTGGTGGATTATGTCTACGGCTCGTGGATCCCCAAACACAAGATTGACGGCATCATCATCTCCGCACGCTGGGCACCGGAAGACATTGCGCCGCTGAAAGCCACACTACAGCATCTGAAAGGCGTGTCGGACAACGTGATCGTGATGGGCCCGACCATTGAGTATTCGGAAGCGTTGCCGGACCTGCTGGCCTATCAGACCGACGGCCGTAAAGATCTGGTGGCGTCGTCGATCGACCACAGCATCAAACAGACCGACAGCGCGATGAAGCAGGCGATGGTGGATGCGCAGACCCGCTACATCTCGGTTTATTCCATCATTTGTCCGGGCGATATCTGTCGTGGGCTGGCGTCGGATGGGCATCCCATCTCCAACGACTATGGCCATTTCACCCTGAGTGGCGCAAAAGACGTGGCGAAACAGGCGATGACCGAGATGCATCAGGACAACTTTATGTAATCCGCCGGGGCCGGCAGCACGCTGGCCCCTTCAACCCTCACCTAACGGAAGTCAGATAGCCGCCAGCCAGCACAAAGCGGTTTGGCTATCTCCGCGCCAATCTGCCATACTCTGCGCCCTTAAATTCACTTCCAGTTGAGACTGTCATGCAGTACCCGATTAATGAAATGTTCCAGACGTTGCAGGGCGAAGGGTTTTATACCGGCGTTCCGGCAATTTTTATCCGCCTGCAAGGATGCCCGGTGGGCTGCAGCTGGTGTGATACCAAACACACCTGGGATAAGCTGGCCGATCGGGAAACCTCGCTGGGCGATATCTTAACCAAAACCGTCGAAACCGATGCGTGGGGCTCGGCCAATGCCGCCGCGTTGCTGGCAGTGATTGCCAACCATGGCTGGACGGCGCGCCATATTGTGATCACCGGCGGCGAGCCCTGCATCCACGATCTGACGCCGCTGACCCAGACGCTGCAACAGCACGGCTTCAGCTGCCAGATCGAAACCAGCGGTACTCACGAGGTGCTTTGCAGCGCAGAGACCTGGGTGACGGTGTCGCCGAAGGTGAATATGCGCGGGGGTTATGACGTGTTGAATCAGGCGCTGGTGCGCGCGGATGAAGTGAAGCATCCGGTGGCCCGTCAGCGTGATGTGGAGGCTTTACAGGCGCTGTTGGCCACGCTGAATGATGACAAGCCGCGGATTATCGCGCTGCAGCCGATCAGTCAGAAAGACGATGCGACTAAGCTGTGCATTGAAACCTGTATCAAGCACAACTGGCGTTTATCGATGCAGACGCATAAGTACCTGAACATCGCTTAGTGGTCCACTGTGAACAGCGGACAAAGAAAAGGGGAGAACCGCAAGGTTCTCCCCTTTTTCTATCCGGGGTTAATAAAGCAGAGCGTTGGCCGCAGCCGATCGCTTAACCTCTGTAGATGCAGCCCGCGGTGCAGGTCTCTTTGATGGTCACCGCGCTCAGTTCTGCGAGCTTCGGTTTCATCTGATCCCAAATCCATTTCGCCAGCACTTCGCTGGTTGGATTCTCCAGACCGGCAATCTCATTCAGGTAGTAATGATCGAGCTGGTCGTAGATCGGCTTGAAGGCCGCTTTCAGTTCGGCAAAGTCCATAATCCAGCCGGTATGCGCATCCACTTCGCCGGTAATTTCGAGCCGCACCAGGAAGGAGTGCCCGTGCAGGCGGCCACATTTGTGCCCTGCAGGAACGTTAGGCAGATGGTGAGCAGCCTCGAACATAAAATCTTTAAACAGCGTGGTAGCCATAACAGTCTCAGTAAACTTTTCTTGAAAAAACCGCCGAAGTCTACCCGAAAAAGCCTTTTTTCGCACCCGTTTCCCGGCTGTTTCTTATTCTGAGCACTATCGGTAAACGATGTCGCTTCTAACCTGTTGAATATCAGTGAGTTAATTAACCTGTTTTGCCACTATGCCTTACCCGTAAAACCGTTTAGTCATTTTGGTTATTTATTATTACCAACCCTTATTTAATGGTTATTATGCTAGTCGTTACCCTACTCTCATCTTGCTGTCTTTACGGCCCGGACCACCGATACTGGAACCTTCTACGCAATGACGACTCAGGCACCTCCAAGCTCTCTGCTTCCGCTTAACCCGGAACAACTCGCCCGTTTGCAGGCGGCCACCGGGGATTACTCCACGACTCAGCTGGCCTGGCTCTCCGGTTATTTCTGGGGCATGGTCAATCAGGCTCCCGGCACCGCCGCCGTCAGCGCACCGGCACCGGTTGAAGCCCCGGCGATTACCCTGCTTTCGGCGTCGCAAACCGGCAACGCCCGCCGTCTGGCAGAACAGCTGCGCGACGACCTGCTGGCCGCGAAACTGAACGTCAACCTGGTTAACGCCGGTGATTACAAGTTCAAGCAGATCGCCCAGGAAAAACTGCTGGTGGTGGTGACCTCGACCCAGGGTGAGGGCGAACCGCCTGAAGAAGCCGTGGCGTTACACAAGTTCCTGATGTCCAAAAAGGCGCCGAAGCTGGATAACACCGCGTTTGCCGTGTTCGGGCTGGGTGATACCTCGTATGAATTCTTTAGCCAGGCCGGGAAGGACTTCGACAGTAGACTGGCGGAGATGGGCGGTGAACGCCTGCTGGATCGTGTCGATGCCGATGTGGAATACGCCGCAGACGCCGAGCAGTGGCGCAAGCAGATTGTTACCATCCTGAAAGCCCGCGTACCGGCCGAATCACCGGCGGCAGCGGCCGCCACTGCCGCCGGCTCGGTGAACGAAGTGTTCAGCAGCCCGTACAGCAAAGAAGATCCGCTGACCGCCAGCTTCGCCGTTAATCAGAAAATTACCGGCCGGGACTCTGACAAAGATGTTCGCCACATTGAAATCGATCTGGGCGACTCGGGCCTGCGTTATCAGCCGGGCGATGCGTTAGGCGTCTGGTTTGAAAATGATGCAGCGCTGGTGCAGGAGTTGGTTGAGTTGGTGTGGCTAAAAGGCGATGAGAGCGTCACGGTCAATGACCAGACGCTGACCCTGAGTGAGGCGCTGCAAAAACATTTTGAACTGACGGTCAACACGCCGCAGATCGTTGAGCAGTACGGCACCTTGAGCCGCGACGAAACGCTGCTGGGCCTGATCAGCGAAAAGCCCAGGCTGCAGCATTACGCGCAGAACACGCCAATCGTCGACATGGTACGCGGTGCGCCGGTTGAGCTGACCGCTGAGCAGTTGATTGCGCTGCTGCGTCCGCTGACGCCGCGTCTCTACTCTATTGCTTCATCGCAGGCGGAGAACGATACCGAGGTGCATATCACCGTTGGCGCGGTCCGCTTCGACATTGATGGCCGCGCGCGTGCTGGCGGGGCGTCCAGCTTCCTGGCCGACCGTCTGGAAGAAGATGGCGACGTGCGGGTGTTTATTGAGCATAACGATAACTTCCGTTTACCGGCCAACCCGGAAACGCCGGTGATCATGATTGGCCCTGGCACCGGCATCGCCCCGTTCCGCGCCTTTATGCAGCAACGTGATGCGGACGGCGCCGCCGGCAAAAACTGGCTGTTCTTTGGCAACCCGCACTTTACCGATGACTTCCTCTACCAGGTAGAGTGGCAGCGTTACGTGAAGGATGGCCTGCTGACCAATATCGATCTGGCCTGGTCCCGTGACCAGCAGCAGAAAGTGTATGTACAGGATAAAATCCGCGCCAAAGGGGCGGAAGTGTGGGACTGGATCCAACAGGGTGCGCACATCTATGTCTGCGGTGATGCCAACCGTATGGCGAAAGATGTCGAGCAGGCTTTGCTGGAACTGGTCGCCGAGCACGGTGGCATGGACACAGAGACCGCCGACGAATTCTTAAGTGAGCTGCGCATTGAGCGCCGTTATCAGCGAGACGTTTACTAATGAGCAATGAAAAACATCCTGGCCCGCTGGTGGTTGAAGGCAAACTCACCGACGCAGAACGCCTGAAGAAAGAGAGCAACTACTTACGCGGTACCATCACCGAAGATCTGCAGAATGGTCTGACCGGCGGCTTTACCGGCGATAACTTTTTACTGATCCGTTTCCACGGCATGTATCAGCAGGATGACCGTGATATCCGTGCCGAACGTGCCGAGCAGAAGCTGGAACCGCGCCACGCGATGATGCTGCGCTGCCGCTTACCGGGCGGGATCATCACGCCTAAGCAGTGGCTGGGCATCGACAAATTTGCCGAGAACAACACCATTTATGGCAGCATCCGTCTGACCAACCGTCAGACCTTCCAGTTCCACGGCATCCTGAAGGGCAACGTCAAGCCCGCTCACCAGATGCTGAGTGAAGTGGGGCTGGATTCACTGGCTACCGCCAATGACGTCAATCGTAACGTGCTGTGCAGCTCGAACCCGGTGGAGTCCGAACTGCATCAGGAAGCCTACGAGTGGGCGAAGAAGCTCTCCGAGCATCTGCTGCCGCAGACCCGTGCCTATGCGGAAATCTGGCTGGATAAAGAGAAGGTTGCCACCACCGACAAAGAGCCGATTCTGGGCGAAACCTATCTGCCGCGTAAATTCAAAACCACCGTGGTGGTGCCACCGCACAACGACGTGGATCTGCACGCCAACGACCTGAACTTCGTGGCAATTGCCGAGAACGGCAAGCTGATCGGCTTTAACCTGTTGGTCGGCGGCGGTCTGTCTATCGATCACGGTAACAAAGCGACCTATGCCCGCACCGCCAGCGAGTTTGGCTTCCTGCCGCTGGATAAAACGCTGGCCGTTGCGGAAGCCGTGGTCACCACGCAGCGCGACTGGGGTAACCGTACCGATCGTAAAAACGCCAAAACCAAGTACACCCTTGAGCGTGTCGGCGTGGAAACCTTTAAGGCGGAAGTTGAGCGTCGTGCTGACATCACCTTTGAACCGACGCGTCCCTACGAATTCACCACCCGTGGCGATCGCATTGGCTGGGTAAAAGGTATCGATGACAAATGGCACCTGACGCTGTTTATCGAAAACGGTCGCCTGCTGGATTATCCGGGCCGTCCGCTGAAGACCGGTATTGCTGAAATCGCCAAAATTCACCAGGGCGACTTCCGTCTGACCGCTAACCAGAACCTGATTGTTGCCGGCGTGCCGGAAGCGGATAAGCCGAAAATTGAAGCGCTGGCGCGCAGTCATGGGCTGATGGAAAGCGTCACTGCCCAGCGCGAAAACTCGATGGCCTGCGTGTCGTTCCCGACCTGTCCGCTGGCGATGGCCGAAGCCGAACGCTTCCTGCCAGAATTCGTCACCCGGGTGGAAGGTCTGATGACCGCACACGGCGTGGGCGATGAGCACATCGTGCTGCGCGTAACCGGCTGTCCTAACGGCTGTGGCCGTGCGCTGCTGGCGGAAATTGGGCTGGTGGGCAAGGCGCCGGGCCGTTACAACCTGCATCTGGGCGGTAACCGCATCGGTACGCGTATCCCACGGATGTACCGTGAAAACATCACCGAAGACGAAATTTTGTCTACCCTTGATGAATTACTGGGTCGCTGGTCAACAGAACGCGAAGCCGATGAAGGCTTTGGTGATTTCACTATCCGCGCAGGCGTGGTGAAACCGGTTGTTGATCCGGCCCGCGATTTTTGGGCATGACGGAGGCGTGATAATGTCTGTACTCGATCTCTCTGAACTGAACGAATTACCGAAGGTTAAGCGCGTGATGGCGCTGGCGGAGCTGAACACCAGGCTGGAGAAACTGTCTGCCCAGGATCGCGTGCTCTGGGCGCTGGAGAATTTGCCGGGCGAAGCGGTGCTCTCTTCCAGCTTTGGCATTCAGGCGGCGGTCAGCCTGCATCTGGTCAATCAGGCGAAGCCCGGCATTCCGGTGATCCTCACCGATACCGGCTACCTGTTCCCGGAAACCTATCAGTTTATCGATCATCTGACCGACAAGCTGCAGCTCAACCTGAAAGTCTACCGTGCTGAACAGAGCGCGGCCTGGCAGGAAGCGCGTTACGGCAAGTTGTGGGAGCAGGGCGTGGAAGGCATTGAACGCTACAACGACATCAATAAAGTTGAGCCGATGAACCGCGCGATGAAAGAGCTGAAGGCCCAGACGTGGTTCGCCGGTCTGCGTCGCGATCAGTCCAGCAGCCGCGCCAATCTGCCGGTGCTGGCCATCCAGCGTGGTGTCTTTAAGCTGCTGCCAATCATCGACTGGGATAATCGTCAGGTGCATCAGTACCTGCAGGATAACGATCTGGGTTATCACCCGCTGTGGGATCAGGGCTATCTGTCGGTTGGCGATACGCACACCACCCGCAAATGGGAGCCAGGCATGGCGGAAGAAGAGACGCGCTTCTTTGGTCTGAAGCGCGAATGCGGTCTGCACGAATAACGCCGCAGAGTGAAATGAACGATCGACGCCTGATGCTGCCATCAGGCGTTTTTTTTTGCGCTTAAATCCCCACCAGCGACTGGAATTCCTCCGCGCTGCGGGTGACGTTGACCTTCGTCACTTCATACTCGGCAACGGCCTGGAAGGGATCTTCGGCGAGAATGGTGTTCAGGCGCTCACGATCGATATCCTTCACCATCAGCACGCCACCGGTGCGCGGATCTTTGCGGCCTGCGGTGATAAACACGCCGGCGTCAAAATACTTGTTCAACCACGCGACGTGCGGATCCAGCACGGCTTCCACCTCTTCCAGCGGGCGGACATAGTTCAGATAGACGATGTACATGCGGTAGCTCCTCTCAGGTTTTGGGGTTCGCCAGCTCGGTGACCAGCGGCAGCAGGATCTTAACGGTGCTTCGGGTGCGTTGCGTAATGCGTCCAGGCAGCCAGCGATCGAGGTATGCAAGATTATCCAGCGAGGCCTGATGGCGCGTGGTGCCCGCTGGGAAGTGGCGGCTGATGGCGCGTTGCTGCTGGCCATCTTTATTACCCAGCTCCCAGTTGGTGGCGCGCACGTGTAATAAAGGAATGCCGGCTTTATCGAACAGATCGTCGGTCGGCTGGTTCTTCACGGCTTTGCCATTGCTGGCCACTGCCAGTCCATGCTGGCGGGCAATGGCCAGCGCGCGGTCGCGGGTTTGTCGGGCGACGGCTTCCGGCGTATGGCTGCCGCTATCAAAGTAAAGTTTATCGCCGACAATCAGGCTGTCCAGGTTGATCACCAGCAGCGTGTTCTTCTTCTCTTCCGGCTTCAGGCGGGCGAGGTAATCCGCTTCGCCCTGATGGCCGTTCTCTTCACCGCTTAATGCCACGAAGCGCAGGCTGTAGTGCAGCGGCACCTTGCTCAGACGCTGCGCCAGCTCCAGCATTACGCCAAGACCCGAAGCATTATCGTCTGCACCCTGTAACGTCAGGCCGCCGAGGTTATGCTGGCGATCGCTGTCGCTGACCGGCATAAAGGTGTCGGCTTGGGTGACGATCACAATCTGCTGGGGCACCTTGCCTTCGCGGGCGGCAATCACCGTGGTGGCGGTGACTTTATGCGGCGTAATCTGCCCATCCTGTAAGCGATAGGGATAGCTGGCGGTGAAGTCGCGTTTGTTGCTTTCATAGCCCATGCTGCTGAACTGATGTTGCAGATAATCTGCGGTCAGCATCTCGGCGGGACTGCCGGCCATGCGGCCAGGGAAGTAGGTGGCAATGTGACGCAGTTGCTGTTCAGCAAAATGGCCCTCTGGCTGGCTCGCGGCCTGCAGAGGAAAAATAGCACCGCAACTGAGCAACACGGCAAGCGCGCGCAGGCGGAGTCGGGAAAACATGCGGGATCCTTAGTCGTCATCCTGTGACGATCTTGCGAAATATTTTTACCCGCTTAGTATGAAAGTGTGACGGCGATTGCACAATTTCAATCTCTCTGAAAACCCCTAAATATCATCCCTTAAGCACATTTTGTCGGATGCTATGCCAGATCGTTATTCCATTCGGTAACTACTCATTCCAATTAGTAATTTCATAAGCCTTAAGCCAGGGCCGTATAGTCACGCTAACTTTGTGTAATTACAGAAAAGGCTGACGTGGACTATCTTCCGATTTTTGCTGACATCCGAAACAAACCGGTGCTGATTGTAGGCGGCGGTGACGTGGCTGCGCGCAAGATTGATTTGCTGCGTCGCGCGGGTGCCCGGGTGCAAATCGCCGCTCGCACGCTGTGTGAGGAGCTGACCGCGCTGGAAAACAGTGGCGAGGTCAGCTGGATAGCCAAAGAGTATCAGAACGCGCTGCTGGACGGCGCCTATCTGGTGATCGCTGCCACTGACGACGGCGAACTGAATGCCCGCGTCTATCACGATGCCACCGAGCGTCAGATGCTGGCCAACGTGGTGGACGATCAGCCGAAGTGCTCATTTATTTTCCCCTCTATTGTCGATCGCTCCCCGCTGGTGGTGGCGATCTCGTCCAGCGGCACGGCACCGGTGCTGGCGCGGTTACTGCGTGAGAAGCTGGAAGCCCTGCTGCCTGCCAACCTTGGTCAGATGGCGGAGCTTGCCGGTCAGTGGCGGACGAAAGTGAAGCAGCGGCTCGGCAAAATGTCCGAGCGTCGTCGCTACTGGGAAGCGGCCTTTAACGGCCTGTTTGCCAGCCAGGTGGCCTCCGGCAATATCGAGGGCGCGAAGCGCACGCTGGACCAACAGCTTGACGATCCCGATGCTGGCGAAGGCGAAATCATTCTGGTCGGTGCCGGTCCGGGCGATCCGGGTTTGCTGACCCTGCGCGGCTTGCAGGTGATGCAGCAGGCTGACGTGGTGCTGTATGACCATCTGGTCAGCGATGAAATTCTCGATTTGGTGCGCCGTGACGCCGACCGTATCTGCGTGGGCAAGCGTGCCAATGCGCACAGCATTCCGCAGGAAGAGACCAACCGCATGCTGGTGTCGCTGGCGAAACAGGGCAAGCGCGTGGTGCGCCTCAAAGGCGGTGACCCGTTTATCTTTGGCCGCGGCGGCGAAGAGCTGCAGGCGGCGGTTGAAGCCGGCATTCCTTTCCAGGTTGTGCCCGGCGTGACCGCTGCGGCGGGTGCGACCGCCTATGCTGGCATCCCGCTGACCCACCGCGACTACGCGCAGAGCGCCACCTTTATTACCGGTCATTGCCGCGCCGATGGCGAAGGGCTCGACTGGGCATCCCTGGCGGTCTCGCGTCAGACCCTGGCAATTTATATGGGCACCATGAAGGCGGGGGAAATCTCCTCGCAGCTGATTGCCCATGGCCGTGACGCACAGACGCCGGTGGCCGTGATCGGCCGCGGGACGCGTCAGGATCAGCAGGTGCTGACCGGCACGCTGGAAGAATTAGAAGCATTAGCGCAACGCGCACCGACGCCGGCATTACTGGTGGTAGGCGAAGTGGTTCACCTGCATCAGCAACTGGCATGGTTTCAACATTCAGCGCAGCAGGCCGGACGTGAGTCCGCCGTTGTGAATTTGGCTTGAGGAAAGGTTATGGATCAAAAACGACTGACTCACCTGCGTCAACTGGAAGCGGAAAGTATTCATATTATCCGTGAAGTGGCAGCAGAGTTTGGCAACCCGGTGATGATGTACTCCATCGGCAAGGACTCCTCTGTGATGCTGCACCTGGCGCGCAAGGCATTCTATCCGGGCACGCTGCCGTTCCCGTTACTGCACGTGGATACCGGCTGGAAATTCCGTGAAATGTACGAGTTCCGCGACCGCACGGTGAAAAACATCGGTGCCGAGCTGCTGGTACACAAAAACCCGGAAGGCGTGGCGATGGGCATCAATCCCTTCGTTCACGGCAGTGCCAAGCACACCGACATCATGAAGACCGAAGGCCTGAAGCAGGCGCTGAACAAGTACGGCTTTGATGCCGCGTTCGGCGGTGCCCGTCGTGATGAAGAAAAATCCCGTGCGAAAGAGCGTATCTACTCGTTCCGCGACCGTTTCCACCGCTGGGACCCGAAAAATCAGCGTCCTGAGCTGTGGCACAACTACAACGGCCAGATCAATAAAGGCGAAAGCATCCGCGTCTTCCCGCTCTCCAACTGGACCGAGCTGGATATCTGGCAGTACATCTTCCTGGAAAACATCGACATCGTGCCATTGTACCTGGCCGCACCGCGTCCGGTGCTGGAGCGCGATGGCATGTTAATGATGATCGATGACGACCGTATCGATCTGCAACCTGGCGAAGTGATTGAGCAGCGCATGGTCCGATTCCGTACCCTCGGCTGCTGGCCGCTGACCGGCGCGGTGGAATCCGAGGCGCAAACGCTGCCGGAGATCATTGAAGAGATGCTGGTTTCCACCACCAGTGAACGTCAGGGCCGCATGATCGACCGCGACCAGTCCGGCTCGATGGAGCTGAAAAAACGCCAGGGTTATTTCTAAGGAGCCGAGATGAATACCGTCATTGCACAACAAATTGCCGACCAGGGCGGCGTGGAAGCCTGGCTGCACGCCCAGCAACATAAAAGCCTGCTGCGTTTTCTGACCTGCGGCAGCGTCGACGATGGCAAGAGCACGCTGATTGGTCGCCTGCTCCATGACACCCGTCAGATTTATGAAGATCAGCTCTCTTCACTGCATAACGACAGCAAGCGTCACGGCACTCAGGGCGAGAAACTGGATCTGGCGCTGCTGGTGGATGGCCTGCAGGCCGAGCGCGAGCAGGGCATTACCATTGATGTCGCCTACCGCTATTTCTCCACCGAGAAGCGTAAGTTCATCATTGCCGACACGCCAGGACACGAGCAGTACACCCGCAACATGGCCACCGGCGCATCCACCTGCGACCTGGCGATCCTGCTGATCGATGCGCGTAAAGGCGTGCTGGATCAGACGCGTCGACACAGCTTTATCTCCACGCTGCTGGGCATCAAGCACCTGATCGTGGCGATCAACAAAATGGATCTGGTTGAGTACAGCGAAGCGACCTTCGAGCAGATCAAACAGGATTACCTCGACTTTGCCGGCCAGTTGCCCGCCGATCTCGATATCCGCTTTGTGCCGTTGTCGGCGCTGGAAGGCGAGAACGTGGCCTCCCCAAGCGAAGCGATGAGCTGGTACACCGGCCCAACGCTGCTGGACGTGCTGGAAACTGTCGAGGTGCAGCGCGTGGTTGAGCAGCAGCCGATGCGTTTCCCGGTGCAGTACGTTAACCGTCCGAACCTGGATTTCCGCGGTTACGCCGGCACGCTGGCATCCGGCACCGTGACCGTCGGACAGCGCGTCAAGGTGCTGCCATCGGGCGTTGAATCGTCGATTGCCCGCATCGTGACCTTTGACGGCGATCTGCAGGAAGCGCAGGCCGGTGAAGCGATCACCCTGGTGCTGAAAGACGAAATCGATATCAGCCGCGGTGATTTGCTGGTGGCGGCCGATGCCACGCTGAAGCCAGTGCAGGCCGCGTCGGTTGACGTGGTATGGATGGCGGAACAGCCGCTGGTGCCAGGCCAGAGCTTTGACATTAAAATCGCCGGCAAGAAAACTCGCGCCCGTGTTGAGAAGATTGAACATCAGGTTGAGATCAACAGCCTGGCGAAACATGATGCGGAAAGCCTGCCGCTGAACGGTATCGGTCTGGTCGATCTGACCTTTGATGAGCCGATGGTGCTGGATCAGTATCAGCAGAACCCGGTGACCGGTGGCATGATCATTATCGATCGCCTGAGCAACGTCACCGTCGGCGCCGGGATGATCCGTCAGCCGCTGGAAGACGTGGTGCAGAATCCGGGCAACTTTAGCGCTTTCGAGCTGGAGCTGAACGAACTGGTTCGCCGTCACTTCCCACACTGGGGCGCACGCGATCTGTTGGGCGGCAAATAATGGCCGCAGAACACGATGAGAACGTCATCTGGCATTCGCACTTTGTCACGCGGGAAGATCGTGAGCAGCAGCATGGCCATCAGGGCGTGCTGTTGTGGTTTACCGGCCTTTCGGGGTCGGGTAAATCCACGGTGGCCGGTGCAGTGGAGCAAGCGCTGCAACAGGTGGGTGTCAGCACCTACCTGCTTGATGGCGATAATGTCCGTCACGGTTTGTGCCGCGATCTGGGCTTCAGTGATGATGACCGCAAAGAGAACATCCGTCGGGTCGGTGAAGTGGCCAAACTGATGGTCGATGCCGGATTGGTGGTGCTCAGCGCGTTTATCTCTCCGCATCGTGAAGAACGTCAGATGGTGCGGGAGTTGCTGGGAGAAGGGCGCTTTATCGAGGTGTTTGTGGATACGCCGCTGGCGATCTGCGAAGCCCGCGATCCGAAAGGACTCTACAAGAAAGCCCGTGCCGGAGAGTTGCGTAACTTCACCGGTATCGATGGCGTGTACGAAGCGCCTGAACAGGCGGAAATCCATCTCGACGGTGAACAGGCCGTTGCCCATCTGCTGACGCAAACGCTGGATGTCCTCCGCCAGCGTGGTGTGATTGCCGGTTAATATTGCCCTCAAAAATAGCCACAGAAGCGCGCTGGAAAGACCCGGGCGCTTCTTACTGCTGCGTAGGAAAAACCGCGAACAATTGGTAACAATATTGCGGGTTCAAGTGTTAGATCTCCCGCGTTGTCGCGATATCATCACCCCCTGAGATAGCCCCGGCAAAACGCCTCAGAGCGTGCTGTATTTCGCGTCAACAGGATACTTATGCATAACGTTACGCCCATGCTCGCCCGCAAAGACGATCGGGATCAGGAAGACCCTTCCTGGTCATTTCCCGGTGGTGTGGTTGGCTTTGCCTCATACTGGCTCGCGCTGGCGATCCCCTTTGTGATGTATGGGGCAAACACGCTGTTTTTCTTTCTTTATACCTGGCCGTTTTTCCTGGCGCTGCTGCCGGTTTCGGTGTTGGTCGGCATTGTCGCCAACGTGCTGCTGCGGGGCCAGTTGATTTGGACCATTTTGCTGACCGCTGTGGTGGTGGTCTGTCTGTTCTGGCTGCTGTTTACGCTACTGACCGGATGGTAGCCGGTCTCTTTGTTGGATCTTTCGCCAGCCCGGCTGGCAGGATTTGATGTCAGAATTCCCACTGCGGTTACAAAACTTTGCTCGCAAAACCTGATTTCAGGGCGGGGAACGCTCACCGATCCACCAATCGACGGTTAAATCACTGTGAAAGTGGAGTCGGATGTAAAGTTATGGGATGATTGAGCCGTTTTCAGGGGGCGGGGATGGGAAAACTTACTCTGCTGTTACTTGTGCTACTGGGCTGGTTACAATATTCGCTCTGGTTAGGCAAGAACGGCATACATGATTTTACGCGTGTTAAAGACGATGTTGCGGTGCAACAAGGCGGCAACGCGAAGCTAAAAGCGCGAAACGATCAGTTGTTTGCAGAAATCGACGACCTTAACGGCGGTTCTGAAGCAATTGAGGAACGCGCACGTAACGAGCTGGGGATGATTAAACCCGGTGAGACTTTCTATCGCCTTGTGCCGGATCAAAATAAACGAAACGCGCAGCAGGGTGCTTCTAACAGTCAGCAACGATAACTCATGAACATCGCAGGGTCCTTTCCGGACATCATCGCTGTGGTTCCCGCTGCCGGGATCGGCAGCCGGATGCAGGCAGAGTGCCCCAAACAATACCTTTCAATCGGTGGCAAAACGCTGCTGGAACATGCGCTTAACAGCTTGCTGGCGCATCCAGCCATCAGCCGTATTATTGTCGCCATCAGTCCTGATGACCCCTTCTTTCCTGCGCTGCCAATGGCCAGCGATCCGCGTATCACTGTGGTGAACGGCGGCAAAGAGCGTGCGGATTCCGTGCTGGCAGGCCTGCAGGCGGCGTCTGCCTCGCGCTGGGTGTTGGTTCATGACGCTGCGCGTCCCTGTCTGCATCTTGATGACCTCACGCGGTTACTGGCGATCACCGCGACCAGTCGCGTGGGCGGCATTCTTGCGGCCCCGGTGCGTGACACAATGAAGCGGGCCGAAGCGGGGAAACAGGCGATAGCGCATACTGTCGATCGCGAAGCCTTATGGCATGCGCTGACGCCGCAGCTGTTCCCGCTGGAACTGCTGCGCACCTGTCTTGAACGGGCGTTAAGGGAAGGGGCGACGATCACCGACGAGGCATCGGCTCTGGAGTATTGTGGCTATCATCCTGAACTGGTGATCGGCCGCAGCGACAACATTAAGGTAACGCGGCCGGAAGATTTGGCGCTGGCGGCGTTTTACCTGACTCAATCACAGAATAAGGAGAGCGCATAATGCGTATCGGCCACGGTTTTGATGTTCACGCATTTGGCGGCGAAGGCCCGCTGATTATTGGCGGCGTGCGAATTCCTTATGAAAAAGGGTTACTGGCACATTCCGACGGTGACGTGGCGCTGCATGCGCTGACCGATGCGTTGCTGGGTGCCGCCGCGCTGGGCGATATTGGCAAGCTGTTCCCGGACACGGATGCCGCCTATAAAGGCGCGGACAGCCGCGAACTGCTGCGTGAAGCCTGGCGTCAGATCCAGAAAAAAGGCTACCGCTTAGGCAACGTTGACGTCACGATCATCGCACAGGCGCCGAAAATGTTGCCCCATGTGCCGCAGATGCGCATCAACATCGCGGAAGATCTGGGTATCCATATGGATGACGTTAACGTCAAAGCCACCACCACCGAGAAGCTGGGCTTTACCGGTCGTGGCGAAGGCATTGCCTGTGAAGCGGTTGCACTGATCTTTAAGGCGGATGCGTAATGGCCGATGAGCTGAGCTGGCTGCACGGCAAGCCCACGGCCACCGGCGTGCTGAAAGCCAACCCGGAAGATTTTATCGTCATCGAAGACCTCGGCTATGGCCCGGACGGCGATGGCGAGCAGGTGCTGGTGCGCATTCGCAAAACCGGCTGTAACACCCGATTTGTCGCGGAAGCGCTGGCGAAGTTTGCCGGTATTCATCCGCGTGACGTCAGCTTTGCCGGCATGAAAGATCGCCATGCGGTCACCGAGCAGTGGATTTGCCTGCGCATTCCCGGCAAAGAGACGCCAGATTTTTCTGCTTTTCAGCTGCCAGGCTGCGAGGTACTGGAAAGTGCACGCCATCGACGTAAACTGCGTACGGGGGCGCTGCAGGGCAATGCCTTTACCCTTATTTTGCGTCAGATTTCCGATCGTGATGCGGTTGAGCAGCGCTTGCAGCAGATTGCCGCCGCCGGTGTGCCAAACTATTTTGGCGTGCAGCGCTTTGGTCATGATGGCAATAACCTGCTGATGGCGCGCCGCTGGGCAGCCAACGAGATCCGGGTGAAGGAGCGTAACAAGCGCAGCTTCCTGTTTTCTGCCGCCCGTAGCGCGATGTTCAACCAGGTGGCGAGCGACCGGTTAGCGCAGCAAGGCTCGCTGACCACCGTGATGGCTGGCGATGCGCTCCAGCTGACCGGACGGGGCAGCTGGTTCGTGGCGGAAGAGGCGGAACTGGAAACGTTGCAGGCGCGCGTCGATAACGACGAACTGCGCGTGACCGCACCGCTTCCCGGCAGCGGCGCCTGGGGAACCTTGCAGGATGCGCTGGACTTTGAGCAACGAAGCCTGGCGACTGAGACAGAATTGATTACACTGCTTGAGCGTGAGAAAGTCGATGCGGCCCGTCGTGCGGTGCTGGTGAAACCGCGCGATCTGCGCTGGGACTGGCAGGATAACGTGACCGTTGAGCTGACTTTCTGGCTGCCTGCGGGCAGTTTTGCCACCACACTGGTGCGTGAAGTTCTTCTACAAGAAGGTGATGATGCGAATATTGCTGAGTAACGATGACGGTATTCATGCGCCTGGCATTCAGACGCTGGCTGCGGCCTTGCGTGAGTTTGCTGAGGTGCAGTTGGTGGCGCCTGACCGCAACCGCAGCGGCGCCTCCAATTCGCTGTCACTGGAAACGCCGTTACGCACCTTCACCTATCCCAACGGCGATATCGCGGTGCAAATGGGCACGCCAACAGACTGCGTCTATCTGGGTGTGAACTCGCTGATGCAGCCGAAGCCGGATATCGTGGTGTCCGGCATCAACGCCGGCCCGAACCTCGGGGATGATGTGATTTATTCCGGGACGGTAGCGGCGGCGATGGAAGGGCGTCATCTTGGACTGCCTGCGCTGGCGGTGTCGCTGGATGGGCATCAGCATTACGACACGGCAGCGGCGGTAACCTGTTCTATACTGCGTGCGTTGCTGCGCGAACCGTTACGCACCGGTCGCATTCTGAACATCAACGTGCCGGATGTACCGTTGTCAGAGATCAAGGGCATTCGCGTCACCCGTTGTGGTAGCCGCCATCCAAGCGATCAGGTTATCCCGCAGCAGGATCCGCGCGGCAATATGATGTACTGGATTGGGCCGCCGGGACAAAAGCTGGATGCAGGCCCGGATACCGATTTTGCCGCAGTTGACCAGGGCTATGTCTCCGTCACCGCGCTGCACGTCGATTTAACCGCGCATGCCGCGCAGGATGTGGTGGCGTCGTGGTTGTCCAGCGTTGAGGTCAGTCGCGAATGGTGAGTCGCCGCATTGATACGCTACTGGCACAGTTGCGCCAGCAGGGCATTGACGATGAACGGTTGCTGAAAGCGATTGAAGATGTACCGCGTGAGCGTTTTGTGGACGAGGCGTTTGAGCACAAGGCGTGGGAGAATATGGCGTTGCCGATTGGCTCCGGCCAGACCATTTCCCAGCCGTATATGGTGGCGAAAATGACCGCGCTGCTGGAGCTGACGCCAGAATCACGCGTGTTAGAAATTGGTACCGGATCGGGTTATCAGACTGCGATCCTGGCACACCTGGTCGAACACGTTTACTCCGTCGAGCGGATTAAGGGCTTGCAGTGGCAGGCCAAGCGACGGTTAAAACAGCTTGATTTACATAATGTTTCTACCCGGCACGGCGACGGCTGGCAGGGCTGGCCGTCTCGCGGGCCGTTTGATGCCATCATCGTCACCGCCGCGCCGCCAGAAATTCCTGTCGAGCTAATGTCGCAGTTGGACGAAGGCGGGATCCTGGTGTTGCCGGTGGGTGAAGAGCATCAGGAACTGAAGCGCATCCGCCGTAAGGGCGGTGAGTTTATCGTCGATATCGTTGAGCCAGTGCGTTTTGTGCCGCTGGTAAAAGGCGACTTAGCCTGACGGATCGTTAGCAATTGCACACATCTGTAAATGGCACCGGGTCTGTGATGTTGTTACTATCTGCTTAATTTCACTCTTTATTACTGTATGCGGGCCAGGTGCGTCGCGGCAGTAGTCACAGTTTTGCCTTCAGGGGGATATAAATGAGCACGGGAAGCCCAATGTTTAAGTTGCGCCGGATTGCGGCCGTTTCACTTGTTGGTTTTTGGTTAGCTGGCTGTTCCAGCGATAACTCCACACAAGCCCCTATCAGTTCTGTCGGCAGTGGCGGCGGCTCTGGCGGTATGTTGAGCGGTGGCTCCAACGCCAGCAGCGGCAGCGGTAACAGCAACAGCGGAGTGCTCAGCAACGCCAATAGCGGCAATGGCGGCTACACCGCGCCACCGGCCTCTATTTCGGCCAACTCCTCCAATGTGGTGAGCGCGCCACAGAACATTTCCAGCAGCAATGCTGCACCACAAGAGAACGTGGTGACCGAGAATGGCCATATTGTCTACAACCGTTCTTATGGGAATATTCCTAAAGGTAGCTACGGCGGACAGACCTATACGGTGAAAAGGGGCGATACGCTGTTCTATATTGCCTGGATCACCGGCAATGATTTCCGTGATTTAGCCCAACGAAATAACGTTGCCGCGCCTTATGCGCTCAATGTTGGCCAGCAGTTGCAGGTTAGTAACGGCTCCGGTGGAACCTTAACCGGTGGTAATGCGGTGACCGCAGCGGATGCCTCTGCGGGCGGTGTCGCTGTCCAGCCTTCTGCGCCACAAAACCAGGGCGGGGCTGTTGCACACCAGCCTGTTATTACGTATTCTGAGGATTCAGGTAAACCAAGTGAAGGCAAAATGTTGCCATCATCCGGCACAACGACTGTTGCAACGACAACAGCGCCGGTTACCGCTCCGACCGTCAGTAGCACAACCAACAGCAGCACCCCAGTGGGAAGCTGGCGTTGGCCGACCGACGGTAAGATCATCGATAACTTCTCTGCTTCCGAAGGAGGCAATAAAGGTATTGATATCGCGGGCTCGCGAGGACAACCCGTCATTTCAACCGCCTCAGGGCGCGTTGTGTATGCCGGTAACGCCCTTCGCGGTTACGGTAACTTGATTATCATCAAACATAATGATGACTACCTGAGTGCATACGCCCATAACGACACTATGCTGGTCCGTGAACAACAAGAAGTTAAAGCGGGTCAAAAGATCGCCACCATGGGTAGTACCGGCACGAGTTCGGTCAGATTGCATTTTGAAATTCGTTACAAGGGGAAATCCGTAAACCCGCTGCGTTATTTACCGCAGCGATAGTCCGGCAGAACACCAACTGGTGCTTTGCTTTGGGATCACGGGTAGGAGCCGAAAATGAGCCAGAATACGCTGAAAGTTAAAGATCTAAATGAAGATGCGGAATTCGACGAAAACGGAGCTGAGGTTTTTGATGAGAAGGCTCTCGTCGGAAATGAACCTGCTGATAACGAAATAGCTGAAGATGAGCTGTTGTCACAAGGTGCTACGCAACGAGTATTGGACGCGACGCAGCTCTATCTGGGAGAGATTGGTTATTCTCCTCTGCTAACGGCTGAAGAAGAAGTTTTCTTCGCTCGTCGCGCATTACGTGGTGATGTTCCGTCTCGTCGCCGCATGATCGAAAGCAACCTGCGTTTGGTAGTGAAGATTGCCCGCCGTTACAGCAATCGTGGTCTGGCTTTGCTGGATCTGATTGAAGAAGGTAACCTGGGGTTAATCCGCGCGGTAGAGAAATTTGACCCTGAAAGAGGGTTCCGCTTCTCTACTTACGCTACCTGGTGGATTCGCCAGACGATTGAACGGGCTATCATGAACCAAACCCGTACCATTCGTTTGCCTATTCATATCGTTAAAGAGCTGAACGTCTATCTGCGCACCGCGCGTGAACTGACCCACAAGTTAGATCATGAGCCGAGTGCAGAAGAAATTGCCGAACAGCTTGATAAACCCGTTGAAGATGTCAGCCGTATGCTGCGCCTCAACGAACGCATTACATCAGTCGACACGCCACTAGGCGGTGATTCTGAGAAAGCGCTGCTGGATATCCTGGCCGACGAGAAAGACAACGGTCCGGAAGATACCACCCAGGACGATGACATGAAGCAGAGCATCGTCAAATGGCTGTTCGAACTGAACGCCAAGCAGCGTGAAGTGTTAGCGCGTCGTTTCGGCCTGTTAGGTTATGAAGCGGCCACGTTAGAAGATGTGGGTCGCGAAATTGGTCTGACCCGTGAACGTGTCCGTCAGATTCAGGTTGAAGGTCTGCGTCGTCTGCGTGAAATTCTGCAGGCTCAGGGTCTGAGTATCGAAGCCCTGTTCCGCGAATAATCGTGGGCACTTACCGATGTTAATGCGAAAAGCGGTGGCGAGAGCCACCGCTTTTTTATTGCCTGTCGTTTACTGACTCAACGCCTTCAGCACTTCGCTGGACGCGGCGACCGCCCCGAACACGCCTCCCTGCATTTTCACCATTTCAAGCGCCGCCGCATGATTTGCCGGATCGGTTGCGGCACAGCAATCGGCAACCAGTAAGCATTCAAACCCGCGATCGTTCGCTTCACGCATCGTAGTATGTACGCAAACATCGGTGGTGATACCGGTGAGCAGCAGATTTCGGATCCCGCGCGTATGCAGGATCAGCTCCAGATCGGTGGCGTAAAACGATCCTTTCCCCGGCTTGTCGATCACCACTTCCCCAGCGGCCGGCTCCAGTTCGGGAATGATTTCCCAGCCGGGCTCACCGCGCACCAGTATTTTCCCGCACGGGCCGGGATCGCCGATCCCGGCGCCTTTTTGCCGCGATCGCCAGCGCTTATTGGCCGGCAGATCGGCCAGATCGGGCCGGTGTCCCTCGCGGGTATGAATGATGGTAAAGCCCTGCGCCCGCATCACCGCCAGCAGCGCGCTGATGGGTTTTACCGGCGCGCGGGTTAAGCCAATGTCGTAACCCATCTTATCGACATATCCGCCTGCTCCGCAGAAGTCCGTCTGCATATCAATAATCACTAATGCGGTGTCTTGCGGCGAAAGCTGGCCGTCATACGGCCAGTGGTAAGGTGCGGCCTGAATATAAAAATCCTGCATGCTGACTCTCCCCAGGCTTATGCCGTGGCCCATTTTTTCGCCGATCGTGACTGCACGATGCCGTAAGCCACCCCGCCGGCAACCATGCCAATCAGGGCTTCACCGGCATCCGGGAACCAGACGTGCGCGATGCTGGCGCAGACGGTGCCGAACGCCCAGCAGGCAAACGCGCTGGTGCGGTAAGTTGTTTCCGGGCGAGAACTGGCGATATGGCCCATAAACAGCAGGTCGACAATCATCACCGCGCCAATCGGCGGTACGGCGACACCCAACAGGCTCAGCCAGGTCAGGAAATAGCTCCACACGCCAATCACCGCCAGCAGTCCGCCAATCACACCGAGGATCACCGTCCACAGACGCATTTTGCTTTTAAACAGATGGCCATAACCGACCGCGCCGTTGTACAGGCAGTGGGTGCAGACCGAGCCGAGGTTGATAAAGACGAACAGCAGCGCCAGCATGTCCAGCACCGGATTGTGACCGGTAAGCAGATGCAGGAAATCGCCGCCGTTTTGTGCCGGATTGATGCCCGCACCGGCAGACACAATCACCACGCCCGAAAGCAGCGAAACAACGTTAGCCAGCGGGAACGCGGAGAAGGTGGCGACCACCGCCGATTTGCCGTTCTTTGACCAGCGGGTGAAGTCGGCGGTCATGGTGCCCGAATCCGCAAATCCGGCGATCACCATGGTCATCGCGATGCCCATGCTGATGCCGCTGGCGGAACCTTTATAGCTGCTGATCTGGCTGATGTCGGTATGCTGGGCGACAAAGTACAGCGCCACCAGGCCGAGGATGACAAACATCGGCGCAGCAATCATGCCAATCACCGACAGCGCGCGCACGCCAAGGAAGGTGACGCCGGTATACAGCACCGTCGCCAGCACGATCACCCACGAGGTATTCCAGCCAAAGGTGGCGTTAACGATGGTGCCGGTCAGTCCGGTCTGGAAGGCGTACCAGCCAATCACCACGGTCGACAGAAACGCCGAGGTAATGATGTAGCCACGGCTGCCGAAGGTCTTGCGGGCCTGCATGGCAAAGTTCAGTCCGGTATTGCCCGCCAGATAGCTGAGCGCACCGACATAGGCGAACAGCACCAGGTTGCCGGCCAGAATAGCGATAATTGAATGCCAGAAGCCGAGGTTGTACGCCATGATCCCGCCAAAAACGGCATTGGTCAGGATCATCGGGAAACCAAACCACACCGCAGAAACCGAACGGGTGGTATGGCGATGGGAAAGCGGTACGGCCGCGTTTTCAAACTCCTGCTCTAATCCTGACGTGCTCTCATGCGACTGCGATGTTTTCTGGCTCATAGTGGTGTGATCCCCGGTAAATAGCAGTAGGCGTTAATCAGCGGGTCAGCATCGGCGGTAACCGATGTTGCCAGCCGCAAACTTTCTCAAATGCCGCACTGGCACGCAGCACCAGCGCATCGTCAAGGTGACGACCAACAATCTGTAAACCGACCGGCAACCCGTCGGCGGTAAAGCCAGCCGGCACCGAGGCGGCCGGTTGTCCGGTAAGGTTGATCGGGAAGACAAAGGCCAGCCACTCGGCAGGCGTCACGCTACGGCCATCTATCATCGCCGGGCTTTCGATATCGATTGGGAAGGGCGGTGTTGCCAGCGTCGGGGTCAGCAACAAATCGTAGCCCTGCATAAAGCGCCACATTTTGTTGACCACCTCTTTGCGCTTCATATTGGCATCGGTGAACATCTCGGCGGTCCAGTTGGTGTTCAGCATTGCCACCAGATGGGGCGACATGCGATCGCCATAGCTTTCCATCAGTTTACGCATGCCGGTCAGATCGGTTTCCTGTGCGACCAGCGCAGCGAAGGTCTCTTTCGGATCGCTGAAGCCGGGATGCGCCTCGACCACAATGCAGCCCAGCTCCCGCTCGAAGACCCTGACCGCTTTCGCCACCACCTCGCGGACCTGTGGGTCGACCGCGGCATAGCCCCAGTCAGCGCTGAAGGCAATGCGCAGCCCTTTCAGGCTGCCCTTGGGGGCGTTGAGCCAGTCAATGTCGCTGGTGGGGATCGAGTGGCGGTCGCGGGGATCGGGCCCGGCGATCACCGAAAGCATTAACGCGGCATCCGCCACGGTGCGGGTCATCGGGCCGATATGCTCCAGCGATTCCCAGCTGGAGAGTCCGGGATAGCGTTCATCGCGGCAGCCGGGATACAACGGGACGCGGCCCATCGACGCTTTCATGCCAAACAGGCCGCTGTGGGCGGAGGGAATGCGCACGGAACCGCCGCCATCGCTCCCCAGCGCCAGCGGGCACATTCTTGCCGCCAGCGCCGCAGCCGAACCGGCACTGGAGCCGCCAGGGGTTAAGTCGGTATTCCACGGATTGCGGGTGGTCGGAAACACCGGGTTGTGGCCGGTGCCGCTGTAGCCAAACTCCGGCGCGTTGGTTTTGCCGAGGATGATGGCGCCGGCCGCCTTCAGGCGTTCAACGGTGATGTCGTCTTCATCGGGGATAAAGTTTTCGTAGATCCAAGAGCCGGACACCGTTTTGATCCCGGCGGTGCTGATCAGATCTTTAATCGCCACCGGCACGCCAGCCAACGGGCCGACCTTTTCACCGCGCAGGATCTTTTGTTCGATCGCTCTGGCCTGCGCCATCGCCAGATCGGGCGTCGGCGTGCAAAAGGCATGCAGCTCGGGTTCGAGGAGATCCATTCGAGCCAGCGAGGCGGTCACCACCTCAACCGGAGAAAGCGACTTATCGCGGATGTGTGCCGCCAGCGTGATGGCGTCAAGATTCAAGATATCCTGTTGGTTCAACGGTGTCCCCTGTGCCCCTGAAGAGCTGATGATTGCTAGCTGGAGGATAGCAATGCATATTGCAGGCCAGATTTGTGATGGCACTAAAAATAAGCGTAAGACGCGGGTCTAACATCTTGTATACAGGCCGGTATTCGTGAGGGGTTGATGGGCGGGAGGTTGGCGTCATTAACGCTGAGGCGCTTCAGTACCGAAGGAGGATTTCACTGCAGGAGTGCAGCGGGTCGTAAAGTGGTGCAAAAAAAACGGCAGGCATCATGCCCACCGTTTGGTTGTGCGTTTGAGACGGCAGCGGCCCGTGATGACCGTATGCCGTTCAGCAACGACGCTTAGAGCATCGTTTTCAGGCGATAGATCCAGTCCAGCGCCTGACGCGGCGTAAGGGAATCCGCATCCAGTGCTTCAAGTGCTTCCACTGCGGGAGAGGTTTCCTCAACCAGTAATGGCAACTGCGGGCCATCGGCTTTGCTGCTGGCCGCGCTGCCGGACAGGGTTTCCAGCTCTTTCAGTTTCTGTCGCGCACGCTTGATCACCTCTTTCGGCACGCCCGCCAGCGCGGCAACGGCCAGGCCGTAACTTTTGCTCGCAGCACCCTCCTGCACGCTGTGCATAAAGGCGATGGTGTCGCCATGCTCAACGGCATCGAGGTGAACGTTGGCCACGCCCTCCATTTTTTCGGGCAGGGTGGTCAGTTCAAAGTAGTGGGTAGCAAACAGCGTCATCGCCTTGATGCGGTTCGCCAGGCTTTCCGCACAGGCCCAGGCCAGTGACAGGCCATCATAGGTTGAGGTGCCGCGCCCAATCTCATCCATCAGTACCAGGCTGTGTTCGGTCGCATTGTGCAGGATATTGGCGGTTTCGGTCATCTCCACCATAAAGGTTGAACGGCCGGATGCCAGGTCATCCGCAGCACCCACACGGGTAAAGATGCGGTCGACTGGACCAATTACCGCCTGCTCCGCCGGGACATAGCTGCCAATATAGGCCAGCAGCGTGATCAGCGCCGCCTGACGCATATAGGTACTTTTACCGCCCATATTGGGACCGGTGATCACCAGCATGCGGCGCTGCGGAGAGAGTGATAACGGGTTAGCAATAAACGGCTCTTTCAGCACCTGCTCAACCACCGGATGACGCGCGCCGGTCAGCTTGATGCCGGGCTTGTCGGTCAGGGTTGGGCAGTTGTAATTCAGCGTCCAGGCTCGTTCGGCGAGGTTGGACAGCACGTCCAGTTCCGCCAGTGCGGCGGCACTGAGCTGTAAGGCTTCCAGATGCGGCAGCAGCAGGTCGAACAGCTGCTCATACAGGCCCTTTTCCAGCGCCAGCGCCTTGCCTTTCGAGGTCAGAACTTTGTCTTCGTACTCTTTCAGCTCGGGAATGATATAGCGTTCAACGTTTTTCAGCGTCTGACGACGCACATAGTTGATCGGCACCCGATGGCTCTGCCCACGGCTGACCTGAATATAATAGCCATGCACGGCGTTGAAGCCGACCTTCAGCGTATCCAGCCCCAGTTTTTCCCGCTCACGGATTTCCAGCTTATCAAGGTAGTCGGTCGCGCCGTCGGCCAGCGCACGCCATTCGTCCAGCTCGGCGTGATAGCCGGGCGCAATCACGCCACCGTCGCGGATCAGCACCGGAGGTGACTCAATCACCGCCCGTTCCAGCAGATCGCGCAACTCATCAAACTGGCCCATTTGCGTGCGCAGCGTTTGCAGATGCGGCGTAGCGACCTCCGCCAGCATCGCATCGAGCTGAGGCAGCTGCTGGAAGGCGTGGCGCATCCGGGCCAGATCGCGTGGGCGGGCGGTACGCAGTGCCAGACGCGCCAGAATACGCTCCAGGTCGCCGACCTGACGCAGCAGAGGCGAGAGCTCCGCGGTAAAGTCCTGCAGTGCACCAATGCTCTGCTGACGGTTCTCTAAGGTTTTAATCTCCCGCACCGGCATATGCAGCCAGCGTTTCAGCATGCGGCTACCCATCGGCGTGACGGTTTTATCCAGCACCGCCGCCAGGGTGTTTTCAATGCCGCCTGCCAGATTCTGGGTGATCTCCAAATTACGGCGCGTTGCCGCATCCATAATGATGCCGTCCTGCTGCCGCTCCATGGTCAGAGAACGGATATGGGGCAGGGAAGTGCGCTGGGTATCCTTGACGTATTGCAGCAGGCAGCCCGCAGCGCGCAGCGCATGGTGAGCCTGTTCGACGCCAAAGCCGCTCAGGTCGCGGGTGCCAAACTGCATATTCAACTGCTGACGCGCGGTATCGACTTCAAACTCCCACAACGGGCGACGACGCAAACCACGGCGATTTTCAATCAGCGACATGGCGGCGAAATCTTCGGAATAGAGCAGTTCAGCAGGATTGGAGCGGGTCAGCTCGGCGGCCATGGTTTCCAGGTCCGTCGGCTCCGCCAGGCGGAAGCGGCCAGAGCTGATATCCAGCGTGGCGAAGCCGAAGCCGCGCGGGCTCTGCCAGATGGCGGCCAGCAGGTTATCCTGGCGCTCCTGCAACAGCGCTTCATCACTGATGGTGCCTGGCGTCACGATGCGCACCACTTTGCGCTCTACCGGGCCTTTGCTCAGCGCCGGATCGCCAATCTGTTCGCAGATGGCCACCGATTCGCCCAGCTGCACCAGCTTCGCCAGGTAGTTCTCCACCGCATGATAAGGTACGCCCGCCATCGGGATCGGTTCACCGGCTGACGCCCCGCGTTTAGTCAGCGAGATTTCCAGCAGCTGCGAGGCGCGCTTCGCATCGTCATAGAACAGTTCGTAGAAATCCCCCATGCGGTAAAACAGCAGGATTTCCGGATGATCGGCCTTCAGACGCAGGTATTGCTGCATCATTGGGGTGTGGCCTGATAAATCCTTGTCAATCGACTCTTTCATAATCATTTTACTCATTTCAATTCTTTCAAGTACTTACGTGGACCTTAACACAGCCTTTACATCCACATAAACTCGTCAATTTGTCGCTCAACTGGTGCATGGAGCCTGGCCGGTCAGTTTGACGAAAAAAACAGAGGTAATCCAGTGAAGAGTACCCTGCTCAGCGGGTTTCTCAGCGAAGGCAAAACGGCTGGCTCTGCTTCAAGTGAATAGCCATCCAATCGACCCGATTTTCCAAACATTCATTATGCAGGGCAAGTCGGCAAACTCCAGCTTCCGACAACGCTCGCAATAAAATAAATGCGAAATATGTCGTGATGGCTTTAACATTACTTGTGCGATATTTATTTTATTTGTTAATAAATTATATCTGCCTTAACAAAACGCCTCAATGCATACCTATATAACGGTGGTTATTTTCCGGAATATTTTTGAAGTATTGAATCTAATAATGTTAAAAGTATTTTAATGTGAGGGTGTGGAATAGGGGAATTTCCTTACTGACCAGTATGATAGGAGACTATAGACGAAATTCAGACTGGCCTGACTCGCTATTAGTTCTTTTTTATTTGGTTAAAGGCCGCTATTGACCGCAGAGAGGGTATTTTATAAAGTATATCTTTCTGGTGTTGGCATTTGTTATGGGTTATTTAAATAAAAACAAGGAAGAAATAATATCGGAAAGCCCGTTTAAAGTTAACCTAATCCTCTCATCGGAGACTCCTGATGCGTAGGGTAAATGCTTAACGCAGGTGTTTATTTTTTCGTGATTATAAGCGTGGTTAAAGCGCTAATCACGACCTTAGATAATCCTGACGCTAAAGAAAAAACCTTATCACAGCTCAAATAACGCAGGTTGAAAAATATTTTCATCAGAGTAATTATTTATGTAAATGCTCGCGATCAACATTCGTGTGTTTTTTATCAATGACTTGTGGTTGGTTAAGAAGTGCGTGAGATTTTCATGAGAGGAATGGGATATTCATGAGTTGTACGTTTTTATCGCACTCTTAAAATGAGTGTCAGCACCTTAACAATGCACGTAAAGATGCTTGATATCATTTTTCTAATTATTTAAGTTAAGCGAAAAACATCACGAGAGTCATAAATGAAAAAAATACTGATGTTGGCATTATTGATGGTGGGGGCTCCGGCATATGCTAATCAGCTGTTCCAGCCAGGCCCAATCTACGCGACGAATAAAGATGTCGGCAGCATGACGGATCATAATAAAGCGCAGTATATGGTTTCATACCGGATCAGTATCTTTAACCCGTTAGACAGTGCCGCGACGTTATCAAAGGGCTGTTTTGTTTTATTCAACCATGCCGGTAAAGAAATTGTGGCCAGAGGCGTTGAGCTGAATTTACAACAAGAGTTTGCGCCGGGTGAGAGTAAAACGGGGACGGTCTATTTCTTCAGCGACAATGAAGCCATTTATACGCTGCCATTTGTGAAATGGATAGAAAGTAACAGTACCGAGAATGACCCAATGCCTGACGTTGTTTCAGACCTTAATGTTCGATAAATAATATTATTCATCTATCCGTGTGCGCAGTGACGGCGAGATAACACATACTTTCTATAAAGAGTTAATTAACGGAGATTCCCAATGCTTAATTGTATCGGGATGACAGGGAAATCCGTGATCACTTTAACAGGGAGTGTTTTTAATACCTCCCTATTTTGCCGGGAAAGATAATGAAATAAATTTTACATTGATAACATAGGAAATAATCATGAGTAAGCTTTGTACCAAAATCGCTGTAATAGCGGTGTCTTTAGGCCTCTCGGCCAGCGCGCTGGCGTCGGACGGGACAATCAATTTCAAAGGCGTCATTTCTGCTGCGGCCTGTACGGTCAGTAGCATTGCTGGCAGCTCCACCGCGTCGGGAACCGTCAACTTCGGTACCGTCAGTAGCACTTCGTTTGGTAAGGCTGGCAGTACCACCGGCGGCACGCCGTTCAGTATCGAACTGAAAGACTGTGCTGTTGCCTCCTCCCCCTCTATCACCTTTAACGGTGCGGCCGTCGCCACGACGGGCTATACGTCGCTCTTCTCCACTGATATTGCTGGACTGGGGATACGTATCAGCGACGCGGATAATCTTTCGACTGTCTATGCCCCCGGCGTCTCCTCTGAAAATACGGGATTTAACTCACTGAAAACGGGCGTAACCCAGGCTGTCGCTAATTTCAAAGCGTGGCTGGTGGATTATACCGGTAGTTCAGATTACACCGGAACGATTGATACCAATGTGACCTTTGTTATCGATTACGCCAATACCTAATATAAATATTGAGTGGAGGCATAATTAATTATGCTTCCGCTTTATATGGAGTCAATTCCCGATGAAACACACTAAACTTATTCTCGGAATAGCCTTGCTGCTGCCTTTAATTTGCCAGGCTGATGGATTAACGCTTGGTGCAACACGGCTGATTTATGAGGCTGGTAAGAAAGAAGCCAGTGTTCCTTTGCGCAATGGTCCCCGTCAGGCGCCGCAGCTGGTTCAGAACTGGGTCTCTAATTTCGACAGTCGTGATACTAATAATATTCCGTTTATTAATACGCCGCCGCTTTTTAAACTCCCCGCCGGTGGAGAAAGTCCGGTGCGGGTTGTCTATGTCGGATCGCCAACGGCGTTGCCGAAAGACCGTGAAAGCCTGTTTCTGTTAAACATCCGCACAATCCCCGCGGTGGAGAAAAAGCAAAATCCAACGCGCCTGACCATTGCCACCCAGAACATCATCAAACTTATCTACCGGCCGGAAGGATTAACCGCCCGTGGCGCGGCCGCCGCCGGAGAAAAACTGCAGATATCAGCCGGGTCTGGCCGCGTCATCATCAAAAATCCGACCCCTTACGTTGTCACCCTGACTCAGGTCACGGTTAACGGCAGCAAGATTGAAAATCCGGGCACCCTTCGACCTTTATCATCCCTTGAGATCGCGCTGCCGGCCTCTGCGCTGCGGACTTTTTCGTGGAGCACCATCAATGACTGGGGCGGCACAACCCCTTCCCGCACCGTCAATTTCTAAGACAATGTTCTGGAGATAATGATGCGTGGTGATGCTGAGCATTCAGGTCAAGGTTTTGTTGTCAGTCATCTGGCAGCAAATCGGGGAGCGGGACTGTTATTTGTCATCGTCTCGCTAATGGGGTTATCAACGGCCAGGGCGGAGCTTTATTTTAACGTGAACGCACTGAAACTGACGCCTGCGCAAAAAGCCGATACTGACCTTGAAACCCTGTCCCGGCCGGAAATTCAGATGCCAGGTGAATACACGGTGCAGGTTAGCGTTAACCGGGTAGAGCAGGGCGAATACACCCTGAAATTTATCGTCTGCGGAACCCGCTTATGCCCGGAGCTCACGCCGTCATTGTTGCAGAAGTTGGGCGTCAAGGTGGCTGCGTTCCCGGCACTGGTTTCTCTGCCTGCGGAAGCCACGCTCTCCGATCTTGCGGCGGCGATCCCCGATGCCGATACGCTTTTTGATTTTGAACGGCGGGTGCTGGAAATCACTCTGCCGCAGGCCGCGCTAAATCAGTCTGCGCGCGGCGATGTCCCCCCTGAACAGTGGGACGACGGATTGCCGATGTTTTTTGCTTCCTACAGTGCTTCCGGCTCAGAAACCCGCAATCAGTCGGCACTAAGCCAGAACCAAAGTTCTCAGTATCTGAACGTGCGCAGTGGCATCAACCTGGGACCCTGGCGTTTAAGAAACTACAGCACCTACAGCCGTACCAGTAACAACATCAGCCAGTGGAACAGTCTGCAAACGTCGGTGGAGCGTGACATCCGTCCGCTGCGTGCCCGCTTTGTCGCCGGTGAAACGGCTACCCCCGGTCTGGTGATGGACAGCTTCAGCTTCCGGGGGGCCTGGCTGGCCACCCAGGACGAAATGCTGGCGGACAGTCAGCGCGGCTATGCGCCGGAAATCCGCGGGATTGCGCTTTCTCATGCCACGGTTGAAGTGCGCCAGAACGGCAACCTGCTGTATCAGACCTTTGTGCCGCCAGGCGCCTTTGTGATCAACGATCTCTATCCGACATCCTCGTCCGGCGATCTTGAGATTACGGTGAAAGAAGAAGACGGTTCGTTGCGTAGCTACACGCAGTCATTCGCCTCGCCACCGATTTCGGTCCGTCGTGGCATGGTCAAATACTCGGTGACCGCCGGTGAATATGGCACGCGCAATAACAATGCCGAGAGCGCAGTAAATCAGCGTTTTGTGCAGGGCGAAATGCTGTATGGCGTGCTGAACAATACGACGGTGTATGGCGGCGGCCTGGTGGCCGAACATTATCGCGCCGGGACGCTCGGTGTCGGTCAGAGTCTGGGAATGGTTGGGGCGATTTCACTGGATTTGACCCTGGCAGAAACCACCTTCAGCGACGGCTCCTCCAAAACCGGGCAGTCCCTGCAAGCCAAATATAGCAAACGGTTTGACACCACCGGCACCTCCATGACCCTGGCCGGTTATCGCTATGGCACCGACGGATACTATGCATTTGATGAAGCGAGTGAGTATTTTAACAACAGCCGCCTGGCCTCGCGCTACACGCTGAAGAATAAGTCACAGATAACCCTGAATCAGAATGCCGGCGTGGCCGGATCGGTCTCGCTCAGCGCCTATCAATCCGAATACTGGAACCGGGCTAACTCACGTAATCGCTCCATCACCGGCAGCTGGAGTAAAAGTTTTTCCGGCGTCACCGTCAGCCTGAACCAAAGCCAGAGCCGGTTGTGGCGCACAGGTCGCACCGACAACAGCACCTCCGTTAACGTCAGCTTGCCAATCGGCAAATGGTTGTCGCCGACCTCCGACAGCAACATGCGGATGAGCAATAACTGGTCACAGTCAAACCGGGGAACGGGCAGCCTGTCGACCACGCTGTCAGGGACCTCACTTGAAAGCAATAACCTTTCCTGGTCAATGTCCCAGGCCCGCAGCAGTCAATCCGATGGCCGGGTGAAGAACAGTACCGCGCTGTCCGGCAGCCTGCAGGGGAGCAAGGCAACCGCCTCGTTGGGATATGCAAATTATTATGGTGAAAGCGAATCCGTTAACTGGGGAGTACGCGGCTCGGTTGTCGTCCACCCGTACGGCGTCACGCTTTCCCGGGAGTTATCGGAAGGCAGTTCCTGGGCACTGGTGCGGGCACCGGGTGGCAAAGATATCAAAATCAAAAACCGCAGCGGGCTGTCAACGGATTCGCGCGGGTATGCCATCGTCCCGTCACTGACACCCTATCGTGAAAATGAGGTCAGCCTGGACACCTCCACCTTAGAAGATGACGTCGATCTGAAGCAGTCAATCCAGCGTAAAACGCCATCGAGAGAATCGCTGGTGCTGGCTGAATATGAAACCAAAGTTGGGCTGCGGGTGTTCCTGACGCTGACAAGGGATGGACGGCCGCTGCCGCTGGCGAGTGTGGTCCGTGTGGACGACGTCAGCGGGATTACCGATGAAAAAGGGCGCGTTTATCTGGCAGGTGTGCCTGAAACAGCGCAGTTGCGGGTGTCTCTGGCCGGGGGCGAACAGCTCTGTACGGTGCCATTCTCGGCGAAGGGGCGCAGCAAAAATAACGGCATTATTGTGGCTGACTTGCCGTGTGATGCGACCACCGATCGTGGAATTAACGGAAACTAAATGATGCTAAATAGTCTGAAAATCACACTGTGCCTGATAACGTTGATGGCCGCGCTTTTAACGTGCCAGTCTGCTTCTGCAGAAGACATGAACTGCACATCCGATACCGACTCTTATGTTCTTAATCTTGGCGATGTTGCGGTTGCGGAAAGTTCGAGGGCCGGCGATATCCTGCATGTTGATACTAAAAACGTGAATGTCACCTGCAAATTAACGGGCAACTTTCAGCAGGTGTCTGAGGTCAGCCAAACCGCCTGGAGCAGTTCAGGTATGACGGTGTCGGTAGACGGCTTAACCTGCCCGGTGATTGATGAGGGGACCGCCATATCCGATTCCGGACTCGGTATCGTCTGGACAAATTTCAATTCCGCTTCCGGTACATGGTCCTGTATGACTACAGCCTTCACCGGCACATCGGTTCGTCGGGGGCTTTTATCTAATGGTTCAACCACGCTGACCGACAAAATATATGTTGTCAGAACGAATAAGGATCTTAAATACGGTGAAACCAACGCACTCTCGCAAACGGCTTACATTGATGAAGCCAATGCCGATCGCGTTGCTCGCGGCCATCTCTACAGCTTTACCTTTTCGGGCGTCATGACCGTTTCGGCGGGCGGCTGCACGGTTAGCAGCGTAACGGACGTCGAGATGGGGACATTATCATCAGCCAGCTTTACCCGTGCAGGCAGCACCGGTCCTAAGGTGCCTTTTGCCGTGAGCCTCACCGAGTGTAAGGGCGCAGCAACCCAGGCCCACTTTGACTTCACGCCGATCTATGGCTTTGCTAATCAAGACCGGGGCGTGATAGCGCTGAGTAACGATGAAAATTCAGCAACCGGCGTCGGCATTCAGCTGTTGATGAACGGCAAGGAAATCGCCGGCTTCAATGATAATGTCGCCACCATCGCCGAGGGGGATAACCTGGTGAATTTCGAAGCGAAGTACTACCAGACGGCCGAAACCGTCACGCCTGGCAGCGCCGATTCGATGGTGATATTTAATGTTTATTATAATTGATTCGCTCTGAATCTGACGCTGCGGGCGCAGGCAAAGGAACAGGGTTGGTTTAATAATATTGGTTTTTACGGCGTTTATTGCCGTGTATTGAGGTTTACTTAAACCCCGAGGCAGAGTAAGTTTGAATAAATAATAGATTACGGCAGTAATCGACGTGAATTCTGGCTTCTTCAAACCCCCTGGGGAGTTATGCTCAATCTCATTGCACGACAACAGCTTAAAAATTTGCTCCCCGTTGGCATGGTGGCGACAAAATCCTGGCTGCTCGCTCAGGGAATTAACCTTCATTTTCTTGATAATGCGGTTAAGAGCAGGACACTACTGCCACTCACGCCGGGTGTCTATGCACGAGAAGAAAAGCCGCAGCACTGGAAAGGCGTCGTTGCATCGCTTCAACGCATGCGCGACGAACCGGTCTGTGTCGGAGCATTTAGCGCACTGGAGATAGAAGGTTTGGTGCATTATCAAGCCAGAGGAAGCACACCCCACATTCACCTGTTCTCTGCGTCCCCGTTACCTGCCTGGTTACATAAAATTGACATTGATGTCAAATTCGAATGGCGTGGAGTACAACGGCTCTGGCCTTCATCGGTGACAGAAAACCCAAAGTATTTTCGTGAAGATAGCTGGCGGGAGTCGCTGCCGACCTTATGCTATTCCGGGCCTGAAAAAGCTTTTCTTGAACTGCTGGCAGACGTACCTAAAAGCATTAGCGTTGAACATGCCGATCAACTTATGCAGGGCCTGACAACATTATCACCGCGTAAGTTAGATCTGCTGCTGCAAGCAAGTTCCAGTATCAAGGTGAAACGTCTTTTTCTGTGGTTGGCCAACCGACACCAGCATGCCTGGCTTAAATATCTGGATCCAGAACGGTATGAGCTTGGTACGGGAAAGCGAGAAATCGCAAAGGGAGGGCGGCTGGACAAGACGTGGCAGATAACGGTACCCAGAGAGATGTAAATCGATATGGACAGGGAAAGCATTTACCATAAGCAGGTCCAGCTGTTACTTCAACTGATCCCCTTCATCGCCAGACATGACTGTTTTGCATTGAAAGGCGGCACCGCAATAAATCTGTTTGTACGCAATCTTCCTCGCTTATCCGTAGATATCGATTTGGTGTTTTTGCCCGTGCTGGAGCGCGAAGAATCGTTAATGCAGATAAAAATAGCATTGGACGCTATTGCGCAAGCGGCAACAAGTGCACTGCCGGAGTGTAAGGTGAGCAAGTCCTATGAAGATAAAAATGATGCTTTGCGGCTGTTGGTTGAGCGTGCAGGAATACTGATCAAAATTGAACTCTCACCGGTGTTGAGGGGAACCGTCTATCAGCCACATGTCCAGCCTGTCTGTGAAGCCGTTGAAGATGAGTTCGGCTTTGCAGAAATGTCCGTAGTCGCTTTCGCCGATCTTTATGCGGGCAAAATTTGCGCTGCGCTTGACCGCCAGCATCCCAGAGATTTGTTCGATGTTAAGTTCTTGCTGGATAACGAGGGAGTGACAGAGTCGCTACGCAAAGCCTTGCTGGTGTATATCATCAGCCATCCCCGGCCGATTACTTAATTACTTCAGCCACATTTTAAAGAGATATCCGGGCTTTACGCAGGTGAGTTTAGAAATATGGCAGAAGTAGATGTTACGTTAAATGAGCTTGAGGATGTGCGAAAAGATCTTGTCGAATGTATAAACAGGTCTCTTTCCCGGGCTGAACGTGATTTTTTGATATCGTTTAAAAAAGGCTCCCCGGACTGGCAATTGCTTGGATTGCCCGGGGTTGACCAGTTACCCGCCGTACGTTGGAAGCTGCATAACCTCGCCAACATGAACAAGGCTAAACATGCCGAAGCTTTGACTCTTCTCCGGCATGTTTTGCATCTTTAAGCATATTGAACCTATCGGTGCCCGACCGCTCCAGCTGAGGAGAAATCTTGCAGCTTAAAATCATCTGCATTGAAAGCCTTCCGTTCAGGAAGGCGTCAGTTGCTTACCAGCGCTGATGAACCCACGGGGCAATTTTGTTTTGATAAAGGGTTTTCAACGCCAGCATAGTGTCGTCGGACAGGTCGGCGAGAGCGCTTGCTTGCGCATTGGTTTCTGACTGGGCTTTATTTTTAGAGCCGGGAATGATCACCGAGACATTTTCATTCATCAGGATCCAACGCAGCGCGAATGTTGCCATGCTGGTGTCACCCGGCAGCAAGCGACGGATATCTTCCACGGCATCCAGCGCCACATCGTATGGCACGCCCGCAAAGGTCTCGCCTTTATCAAACTGCTCGCCATTACGGTTGAAGGTGCGGTGATCGTCGGCTGCGAACGCGGTGTCAGCGGTCATTTTGCCTGTCAGCACGCCGGACGCCAGCGGGACGCGGGCAATGATAGCGACATCCCGGCGTTTGGCCTCATGAAGCAGAAGCTCGGCAGGGCGCTGCCTGAAAATGTTGTAAATCAGCTGGATGGAAGACACATTCGGGTATTCAAGCGCCTTCAGGCCTTCTTCGACTTTTTCGACAGAAACCCCGTAGCTGCGAATTTTGCCGGAGTTAATCATTTCATCCATCACCGCGAAAACTTCAGGGGTGTAATAGATCTCGGTTGGAGGGCAGTGCAGCTGGACTAAATCCAGCGTCTCGGTTTGCAGGTTATCTCGGGAACGATCGACAAAGTCATTAAGATTTTTTTCGCTGTAGCCGGATGCCACATGCGGTGAAAGGCGACGCCCTAGTTTGGTCGCCACGAACGGGCGATCTCCTCCTCGTTCATTTAGCACCTCGGCGATGATTTTTTCGGAACGGCCATCACCGTAAACGTCAGCGGTGTCGATAAACGTCATCCCGGCATCCAGCGCCGCATTCAATGCACCTTTCGCATCTTCCATGCTGACTTCACCCCAGGTGCCGCCGATGGCCCAGGCGCCAAAACCGATTTCGGAAACACGCTGGCCCGTTTTACCAAGAATTCTGTTCTTCATGAAAACTTCCTTTTGAGGGTGCCGACAGCTTACGCACCGATTGTTCAAACTGAGTAGGGAACGTTTAACAGAGCTTAGCGTTTACGGGCCATGAGATCCCATGCTAAAAGATGCATGCTATTCATTGAATCAGTTAATGGTATTCATCATGAAAATGGAACGTGTTGATTTTGCCGATCTGCAGGCCTTCCTGGTGGTACTGCGCTGCCGAAGTTTCAAGCTTGCCGCCATCGAACTTGGCCTCTCTTCTTCCGCCATAAGCCATGCCATACGCCGGGTGGAAACCCGACTCGATGCACGGCTTTTGAACCGGACCAGTCGCTCGGTCTCACCCACAGCGCTTGGGCTGGAGGTGGCTGAGAAGCTCTCCGAGGGTTTTGATGTCATTTCATCCGCGCTGGATACCGTTAACGCGCCTGGCCGCAGTCGTTTCGGCGTATTGCGACTCAATGTTTTTGCCGATGCTGCCGCGCAGTTAATCGTGCCGGCGCTGAAAGCGTTTGCCGAACAGTGGCCAGACGTCAGGCTGACGGTGGTTGTCGAGGACAGGCCGGTCGATATTACCTCTGAAGGCTTTGATGCCGGCATGCGTTACGGGCATCTGGTGCCCGAGGATATGGTTGCCGTCGCCTTGACCGATACGCAGCGTTGGATCGTGGTCGGCTCGCCGGAGTATGTGAAGCGTCATGGCGTGCCAACCACCCCGGCTGAATTATCAGAACATAACTGTCTGCAACTGCTTCTTGGCAATAACGCCAGTTTCCGCTGGGAGTTTGATGGGGCTGACGGTGTTTACAGCATGAGTGTGCCGGGTGCTATCACCTTGAAAGATACCTCAACCACTATCGCCGCCGCCATCGACGGGATTGGCCTCGCCTATGTGCTGGAGTCGCGGGTCGATGCTGAGCTTGCCAGCGGGTCACTGATCAACGTGCTGCCGAGCCATGCATGTCAGGGTGAGCCGTTTCACATGTACTACAGCAGCCGTCGCTATGTTCATCCAGCCTTACGGGAGCTTATTAATATCATTCGCAGGAATAACGGATTACAGACGTTGCCCGATTTGCCGGATAAGGATCCGGCGAAGGAAAGCTGAGGGTTTTGACAGTCGCCGGCAGTGCTTGCTCACTCATGCCCGCTCTGCAACGCCCAAACGGCGGCTTCGACGCGGGACTTGAGCTTCATCTTTTTCAGCAGATGCTTAACGTGAACCTTGACCGTGCTTTCGGTGATCGACAGCTTGCGGGCGATGGCTTTATTGGTCATGCCCTGGCTGATCAGCTTGAGGATATCGCGCTCGCGGCGGGTGAGCTGTTCGATGTCCCGTTCGTCGGAAGGGCGGTTTTCCCGCAGGCTGGCGACCAGCACATTGGTCAGCGTTTCACTGAGCACCATTTGCCCGGCGGCGGCCTGATGCAGCGATTTCAGCAACTCTTCCGGCTCCATATCCTTTAGCAGATAGCCATCGGCACCGCGCTTCAGCGCATTCACCACGTCATCTTCATGATCCGACACGCTGAACACCACGATGCGGCCAGAGAGCTCGATGGTGCGCAGTTGCACCAGCGTATCCAGCCCGTTCATGCCCGGCATATTTAAGTCCAGCAGGATCAGGTCCGGATCCAGTTCCCCCGCCAGTTCGACGCCGAGCGTGCCGTTGCCCGCTTCGGCAACCACCTGCAACCGCTCGTCCAGCGCGATCAGCTGCTTCACCCCGTTGCGCAGCATCGGATGATCGTCAATCAGTAATATGGTGGCGGCTTCTTCTTTCACGGTGGTGTCCTTTGGGTCAGTGCTGTTACAGGCCAGACTGGCCGGGCCTGAGCGTTATTCTACGTATCCCGGGGATTATCCCTATACCACTTAATGGGTAACACCAAATTTCCAAATCTGTTCAGAAATTGATTATAGCGTAGCAGTAATGTTTTAAAGCTGAGGATTTACAGCAGGTTAATTAATCCCCCTCATCTACCTCTTTTGGAGTCTGGCGCTGAAAACGCGCAGTAACTACCTGTCGTCTGGTTGATTTGCATCAACCTGAATCAGCAGAGCGATCAGCAGGATGTGCGTTAAATCTTCCTGTCACTGAGAACACTATGTCGCTTACACCTTCTACTCCCTTAACCAAAGGCGGAACGGTCATTCAGGACTGGCAGCCTGAAAATGCCGAATTCTGGCAGCAATACGGCAAACGCATCGCCAGCCGTAACCTGTGGATTTCGGTGTTCTGCCTGCTGCTGGCGTTCTGCGTCTGGATGCTGTTCAGCGCCATTACCGTCAATCTGAACAAGGTGGGGTTTAACTTCACCACCGAACAACTGTTTTTGCTGACCGCACTCCCGTCCGTGGCCTGCGCTTTGCTGCGTGTGCCTTACTCGTTTGTGATCCCCATTTTTGGTGGCCGCCGCTGGACGGCGTTCAGTACCGGCATCCTGCTGGTCCCCTGCCTGTGGCTCGGGTTTGCGGTGCAGGACACCCAGACCTCGTTCTCCACCTTTATGATTATCGCCCTGCTGTGCGGCTGTGCCGGAGCCAACTTCGCTTCCAGCATGGGCAATATCAGCTTCTTCTTCCCGAAAGCGAAACAGGGCAGCGCGCTGGGAATTAATGGCGGCCTGGGCAATCTCGGCGTCAGCGTGATGCAATTCTTCGCCCCGCTGGCCATCTCCTTCGGCATCTTCAGTTTCTTTGGCGGAGGTTCGCAGGTGGCTGCCACCGGCGAGGTGATCTGGCTGGAAAACGCCGCCTGGCTGTGGGTACCGTTCCTGGTGATTGGCACCCTGTTGGCCTGGTTTGGCATGAACGATTTGGCCTCCTCGAAATCCTCGCTGCGTGAGCAGCTGCCGGTGCTGAAACGCGGCCATCTGTGGATTATGGCGGTGCTGTATCTGGCGACCTTCGGCTCGTTTATCGGCTTCTCGGCGGGCTTTGCCATGCTCTCCAAAACCCAGTTCCCGGACATCGTGATCCTCAAGTACGCCTTCTTTGGCCCGTTCCTTGGCGCGCTGGCCCGCTCCGTCGGCGGCATGCTGTCCGATAAATTCGGTGGCGTGCGCGTCACGCTGATCAATTTTGTGGTGATGACCGTCTTCAGCGGACTGCTGTTTATGACGCTGCCTGCGGGCGACCATCCGGGATCGTTTATCGCCTTCTACAGCGTGTTTATGGTGCTGTTTATCAATGCCGGTCTGGGCAGCGGGTCAACCTTCCAGATGATCGCGGTTATTTTCCGCAAAAATACCCTTGAGCGGGTGAAAGCGCAGGGCGGCAGCGACGAACTGGCGCAGCATGAAGCGGTAACCGAAACCTCCGCAGCGCTGGGCTTTATCTCCGCCATTGGTGCCGCAGGCGGCTTCTTTATCCCGCAGATGTTTGGCATGTCACTGGCGATGAGCGGATCCCCCGCCGGCGCAATGAAAGTCTTCCTCGGTTTCTACCTGCTCTGCGTGGTGATCACCTGGGCGGTCTACGGCCGTAAGAAAGTCGGCTAGCGGTTATTCGGTCCGTTTCGGCAATGTCGAGGCGGACCGCAAGCCACTACTCCCTCTGCGCCGGGCAGGCGTAACGGGCAGCGGAAAGGGGATGCGAAGCGTATTTTTATGGAACAATTTCAGACAAATACGCGCTTTTCACCGCCTCCTCCTTTAGTGGTATTCCGACTAAAACCCTCGGGTTTAGCCTCTGTTTCTGTTGATCGCCATCAATCTGCCCCTTCGGGGGCAACAGTACTCTGCCCGCAGATTAAGCAATGTCGTCGCTCCACACCTAACAATATCAGGCCTTCAGGAGAATTCCGGATGAGCAAGTTTCTTGACCGGTTCCGCTATTTCAAACAGCTAGCCGAACCTTTTTCTGGCAAACATGGCCAGACCCTCAACGCCAACCGTGACTGGGAAGACGGCTATCGCAGCCGCTGGCAGCACGATAAAATCGTCCGCTCGACCCACGGCGTGAACTGCACCGGTTCCTGTAGCTGGAAGATTTACGTCAAAAATGGCCTGGTCACCTGGGAAACCCAGCAGACCGACTATCCTCGCACCCGCCCGGATTTGCCAAACCACGAACCGCGCGGCTGCCCGCGTGGTGCCAGCTACTCCTGGTATCTTTACAGCGCCAACCGCCTGAAATACCCGTTAATGCGCAAAAAGCTGATCGCCCTTTGGCGTGAAGCGAAGCTGCAGCACAGCGATCCGGTCGAGGCCTGGGGTTCCATCGTCAGCGATGCGGAAAAAGCCAAAAGCTATAAGATTGCCCGTGGACGCGGCGGTTTTGTTCGCTCCAGCTGGCAGGAAGTGAACGAGCTGATTGCCGCCTCGAACGTCTATACCGCGAAAACCTTCGGCCCGGATCGCATCGTTGGCTTCTCGCCGATCCCGGCGATGTCGATGGTCTCTTATGCCGCCGGCGCCCGTTATCTGTCGCTGATTGGCGGCGTGTGCCTGAGTTTCTACGACTGGTACTGCGACCTGCCGCCCGCGTCGCCAATGACCTGGGGTGAGCAGACCGACGTGCCGGAATCGGCTGACTGGTATAACTCGTCCTACATCATTGCCTGGGGCTCAAACGTGCCTCAGACCCGCACGCCGGATGCGCACTTCTTCACTGAAGTTCGTTATAAGGGCACCAAAACCGTCGCTATCACGCCGGATTACGCCGAAGTGGCCAAACTCTGCGATCAGTGGCTGAACCCGAAACAGGGCACCGACAGCGCGATGGCGCTGGCCATGGGCCACGTGATGCTGAAAGAGTTCCACCTCGATCGTGAAGTGGCCTATTTCCGCGACTACGTTCGCCGCTACAGCGATATGCCGATGCTGGTGCTGCTTGAGCCGCGTGAAGGAGGTTTCTATGCCGCCGGCCGTCAGCTGCGTGCCAGCGATCTGGTCGATGGCCTGGGCCAGCAAAACAACCCCGAATGGAAAACCATTGCCATCAATGAGGCGGACGGCGAGCTGGTTGCCCCGCAGGGGTCGATTGGTTTCCGCTGGGGTGAGCAGGGCAAATGGAATCTGGAATCCCGTGAAGGCAAAGGCCAGCAGGAGGTGGAGCTTCAGCTCAGCCTGCTCGGTAAGCATGACGAGGTGGTTGAGGTGGGCTTCCCGTACTTCGGCGGCATCACCAGCGAGAACTTCAACAGCGTCGCGCTGGAAGAGATCCTGTTGCACAAGCTGCCGGTGAAGCGCCTGACCTTAGCCGACGGCAGCGAAGCGCTGGTAACCAGCGTCTACGATTTGACCCTGGCCAACTATGGCCTGGAACGCGGGTTGGGCGATGCCAACTGCGCGCAGAATTACGATGAGGTCAACGCCTACAGCCCGGCATGGGCAGAGCAGATCACCGGCGTGTCGCGCCAGAACATCATCCGTATTGCCCGTGAGTTTGCCGAAAACGCAGAGAAAACCCGTGGCCGCTCGATGATCATCGTCGGTGCCGGTATGAACCACTGGTATCACATGGACATGAACTACCGTGGCCTGATCAATATGCTGGTGTTCTGCGGCTGCGTCGGACAAAGCGGTGGCGGCTGGGCGCACTACGTGGGCCAGGAAAAACTGCGGCCGCAGACCGGCTGGACGCCGCTGGCCTTTGCGCTGGACTGGCAACGTCCGCCTCGCCATATGAACAGCACCTCGTTCTTCTATAACCACTCCAGCCAGTGGCGCTACGAGTCGGTCACCACCGAAGAGCTGCTGTCGCCGCTGGCGGATAAAAGCCGTTACAGCGGCAGCCTGATTGACTTCAACGTGCGCTCCGAACGCATGGGCTGGCTGCCGTCCGCGCCGCAGCTCAACGTCAATCCGCTGCACATTGCCGCTAAGGCCGACGCAGCCGGCATGTCGCCGGTGGATTACACCGTCGACAGCCTGAAGCAGGGCACGTTGCGCTTTGCGGCGGAACAGCCGGACAGTCCGCAAAACTTCCCAAGGAACCTGTTCGTCTGGCGTTCCAACCTGCTGGGCTCCTCCGGTAAAGGGCATGAGTACATGCTGAAATATTTACTCGGCACCGAAAACGGCATTCAGGGCAAAGATCTCGGCCGTCAGGGCGGCGTGATGCCGGAAGAGGTGGAATGGCAGGATAACGGCGGTGAAGGCAAGCTCGACCTGGTGGTGACCCTGGATTTCCGCATGTCCAGCACCTGTCTTTATTCCGATATCGTGCTGCCGACCGCCACCTGGTATGAAAAAGACGACATGAATACCTCGGATATGCATCCGTTTATTCATCCGCTCTCGGCGGCGGTCGATCCGGCCTGGGAGTCGAAAAGCGACTGGGAAATCTACAAAGGGATCGCCAAAACCTTCTCAGAGCTGTGTGTCGGCCATCTTGGGGTGGAAACCGATGTGGTCACGCTGCCGGTGCAGCATGATTCCCCGGCCGAACTGGCGCAGCCGTTTGAGGTGAAGGACTGGAAAAAAGGCCAGTGCGCGCTGATCCCAGGCAAAACCGCGCCGCACATCATTGCGGTAGAACGTGACTACCCGGCCACCTGGGAGCGTTTCACCTCGCTGGGGCCGCTGCTCGATAAGCTGGGCAACGGCGGCAAAGGCATCAGCTGGAATACCCAGACCGAAGTCGACTTCCTGAAGCAGCTTAACTACGTCAAGGCGGACGGCCCTGCCGCCGGTCGGCCAAATATCGACAGCGCGATTGATGCAGCGGAAGTGATCCTCTCGCTGGCACCGGAAACCAACGGCCAGGTGGCCGTCAAGGCCTGGCAGGCGCTGAGCAAAATCACCGGCCGCGACCACACGCATCTGGCGCTGAATAAAGAAGACGAGAAGATCCGCTTCCGCGATATTCAGGCGCAGCCACGCAAAATTATCTCCAGCCCGACCTGGTCAGGCCTGGAAGATGAGCATGTGTCGTATAACGCCTGCTACACCAACGTTCATGAGCTGATCCCCTGGCGCACGCTGAGCGGCCGTCAGCAGCTGTATCAGGATCATGAGTGGATGCGTGCCTTCGGCGAAAGCCTGCTGGTGTACCGTCCGCCAATCGATACCCGTGCCGCGAAGCCGTTCCTCAACCAGAAGCCTAACGGCAATCCGGAGAAGGCGCTGAACTTCCTGACGCCGCACCAGAAATGGGGCATTCACTCCACCTACAGCGACAACCTGTTGATGCTGACGCTGTCGCGCGGCGGGCCGATTGTGTGGATGAGTGAGGACGATGCCCGCGAGCTGGGCATTGAGGATAACGACTGGATTGAAGCCTTCAACGCCAACGGCGCGCTGACGGCCCGTGCGGTGGTCAGCCAACGTATTCCAGCTGGGATGACCATGATGTACCACGCCCAGGAGCGCATCGTGAATATTCCCGGTTCGGAAATCACCAGCCAGCGCGGAGGCATTCATAACTCGGTCACGCGGACCTGTCCGAAGCCGACCCATATGATTGGCGGCTACGCGCAGCAGTCCTACGGCTTTAACTATTACGGCACCGTCGGCTCGAACCGTGACGAGTTCGTGGTGGTGAGAAAAATGAATCACGTTAACTGGTTAGACGGTGAGGGCACCGACGATTGCCAGGGCAGCCAGCAGGAGAAACAGCCATGAAAATTCGTTCGCAAGTCGGCATGGTGCTGAACCTCGACAAATGCATCGGATGCCACACCTGTTCGGTGACCTGTAAAAACGTCTGGACCAGCCGTGAAGGCATGGAATATGCCTGGTTCAACAACGTCGAGAGCAAGCCGGGCGTGGGCTATCCCCATGCCTGGGAAGATCAGGAGAAGTGGAAGGGCGGCTGGATCCGTAAAATCAACGGCAGGCTGGAGCCACGCATGGGCAGCCGCGTCGGGCTGCTGTCGAAAATCTTCGCCAACCCGCACGTGCCGGAGCTGGATGACTATTACGAGCCGTTTGATTATGACTATCAGAATTTGCATACCGCGCCAGCGGGCAAGCATCAGCCGATAGCCCGTCCGCGCTCGCTGATCACCGGCAAGCGGATGAAGAAGATCGAAAACGGCCCGAACTGGGAGGAGATCCTCGGCGGCGAATTTTCGAAACGCTCCGCCGATCAGAACTTCAATAACATCCAGAAAGCGATGTACGGCCAGTTTGAAAACACCTTCATGATGTATCTGCCGCGCCTGTGTGAGCACTGCCTGAATCCGGCCTGCGTGGCGACCTGTCCCAGCGGCGCCATTTACAAGCGCGGCGAAGACGGCATCGTGCTGATCGATCAGGACAAATGCCGCGGCTGGAGGATGTGCCTGACCGGCTGCCCGTACAAAAAAATCTACTTCAACTGGAAAAGCGGCAAGTCGGAGAAGTGCATCTTCTGCTATCCGCGCATTGAAGCGGGTCAGCCCACCGTCTGTTCAGAAACCTGCGTCGGCCGCATTCGTTATCTCGGCGTGCTGCTGTATGACGCCGATCGCATCGAACAGGCGGCCTCAGCGGAGAACGAGCAGGATCTCTACCAGCGTCAGCTGGATATTTTCCTCGATCCGAACGATCCGGCGGTGATTGAACAGGCGCTGGCAGACGGCATCCCAAACAGTGTGATTGAGGCCGCGCAACGGTCGCCGGTGTGGAAAATGGCGATGGACTGGAAGCTGGCGCTGCCGCTGCACCCGGAATACCGCACCTTACCGATGGTCTGGTATGTGCCGCCCTTATCGCCGATCCAGTCGGTTGCTGATGCCGGTGAACTTGGCCACAGCGGCGTGCTGCCGGATGTGGAAAGCCTGCGTATTCCGGTGCAGTACCTGGCGAACCTGCTGACGGCGGGGGATACCGCGCCGGTGTTGCTGGCGCTGAAGCGGATGCTGGCGATGCGTCATTACAAGCGCGCCGAAACCGTCGACGGCGAAGTGGATACCCGCGCGCTGGAGCAGGTTGGGCTGACGGAAGCGCAGGCGCAAGAGATGTACCGTTACCTGGCGATCGCCAACTACGAAGACCGTTTCGTGGTGCCCTCCAGCCACCGTGAGCTGGCGCGTGAAGCCTTCCCGGAAAGCAAAGGCTGTGGCTTTAGCTTTGGCGACGGTTGCCACGGCAGCGACAGCAAGTTCAATTTGTTTAACAGCCGCCGCATTGATGCGATAGATGTGGGCCGCAAAACGCCACCGCAGGAGGATCGGTCATGATCAGCTTACGTGTTATTGGCCGACTGATGGATTACCCGGAACAGGCGCTGTTCGATCACGCTGCCGAGCTGGTGGACGCGCTGCAAAGCGCGGCTGAGCTGGATGCGGATAGCCGTGCGCCGCTGGTGCAGTTTATCCACGACTTCTGCGCCCGTCCGCTGCTGGACGTGCAGGCGGAGTACTGCGAGCTGTTCGATCGTGGCCGCGCTACTTCGCTACTGCTGTTCGAACATGTGCACGGCGAATCCCGCGATCGTGGTCAGGCGATGGTCGATCTGCTGGATCAGTATCGTGCCGACGGTCTGGAGCTGGATTGCAAAGAGCTGCCGGACTACCTGCCGCTGTACCTGGAGTATCTGGGCAATGGTTCAGTGCAGCGGGCACGCGGCGGATTACAGGATATCGCGCCGATTCTGGCGCTGCTGGCGGCACGTCTTCAGCAGCGCGAAAGCCCGTATGCGCGGTTATTTGACGCGCTGCTGTCGCTGTCCGGCAGCGGTGTGCAGGCCGACGCCCTGCAAAGCCAGGTGGCAAGCGAAGCCCGCGATGATACGCCAGCCGCGCTGGATGCGGTGTGGGAAGAGGAGCAGGTGAAGTTCCTCGGCGAGCAGGGCTGCGCCTCTGCGCAACAGGCCACGCATCAGCGTCGCTTTGCTGGCGCGGTCAAGCCTCAGTATCTGGACGTGGCGCAGGCCACGCCACGTTCCTCAGGACACTAATCATGCACTATTTATCGCAGTTCTTTTTCGACATCTATCCCTATATTGCCGGCGCGGTTTTCCTGATCGGCAGCTGGTTACGCTACGATTATGGCCAGTACAGCTGGCGTGCAGGCTCCAGCCAGATGCTGGATAAAAAAGGCATGCGTCTGGCCTCGAACCTGTTCCATATCGGCATTATGGGCATCTTCTTTGGCCATATTGTCGGCATGTTAACGCCGCACTGGATGTACCAAGCGTTCCTGCCGATTGACGTTAAGCAGAAGCTGGCGATGATCGCCGGCGGCATTTGCGGGCTGTTAACGCTGGTGGGCGGCGGGCTGTTGCTGAAGCGTCGTCTGACCAATCCCCGCGTGCGGGCCACCAGCAGCCTGGGCGATATCCTGATCCTGACGTTGCTGGTGGTGCAGGTTTGTCTGGGATTACTGACCATCCCGTTCTCGGCCCAGCATATGGACGGCAGCGAGATGATGAAGCTGGTGGCCTGGGCGCAGGCGGTGGTGACCTTCCACGGCGGGGCTTCTCAGCATCTTGAGGGCGTGGCGGTGATTTTCCGCCTGCATATGGTGCTGGGGATGACGCTGTTCCTGCTGTTCCCGTTCTGCCGCCTGGTGCATATCTGGAGCGCGCCGGTCGAGTATCTCACCCGCCGCTATCAGATTGTGCGTAACCGCCGTTAACTTTTTAGCGAGCGGAGTATTGCAAGGCCAGGGCTAATCCCCTGGCCTTTTTTATCCCCGACCAAAAATTTCAATCACCGCATCCAGATGATCCTTCATCGCTTTTTTCGCTGCACGCGGATCGCGCGCGCGCAGGGCTTGCAGGATCGCCAGATGTTCGGTTTCAGAGCGATGCGGCATATCCTGCGGGGTGTAATGCTGTTGCAGGCTGCGGAACATGCTGCCGTAACGGTGTCCTAACAGATGGGCGATGATAAAGGCATAGGCCGGATTGCCGCTGGCCTGCGCAATGCGGATATGAAACAGCCGATCGCCGGGATGCGTCGCCGAGCCTTGCCGGTTATCGCGGCAGTTCTGCTCATAAGCCTGCTCAATCAACGCAAGTTCGTCTTCTGACGCATGGCGTGCGGCCAGTGCGGCGGTTTCAGGTTCAATCAACCGGCGGGTTTGCAGCAGCGAAAACGGCGGCAGTTCGGCGCTGAAATCCAGCTGGATATCCAGTTCATCATCCACATCGGCCCACTGATCGCGGCCAGCCTGCATCATCACCGGCTCTTCCGACGCGACGGTGCCGGGATGGCAAACAATGACTCCGTTGCCGACGCGCACATCCACGAGGCCAATCACTTCTAACGCGATTAACGCTTCCCGCACCGACGCGCGGCTGACCTGCAGCTGACTGGCAAGATCGCGCTCGGCGGGAAGCTTGCTGCCAGGCGGAAATTCACCGCTGGCAATAAGCTGTTTCAGCTGATCGGCAATCTGGCGGTAAATTCTTGGATTTTCTAATTTTTTTATCGGCATGGCTCACCAGGCAGTTTTTCAGTTAAGCGATTCAGCCAGCATTTTGCAGAAATACGGCTTGCTGGAATGTTTTTAACATGTGAAAAATTGGTTAAATAAATAGCGCGTTTTACGGCTGAATATGCCCTGAATCATAGCAAAAGGGCACCGCTTAAAACGTTTTTTTTCACCGTTAATGGCCTGACCATTAGTCCTTTAATCAACGGGAACCGTTATGGATCTTCAGGGTAAGAAAGTGCTGATCACCGCCGCAGGGCAGGGAATTGGCTTTAATACCGCGCAACTGTTTGCCGATTCGGGCGCAGAGGTGATCGCCACCGATATCAATATTGCCCGCCTGCAGGAACTGCCCGGCGTCACCGGCAGGGTGCTGGACGTGACCGATGCGCAGGCCATTCACGCGCTGGCGGAAGAACTTGGCAGCATCGATGTGCTGTTTAACTGCGCTGGCGTGGTGCACAGCGGCGATATCCTCAGCTGCACGGAACAGCAGTGGCAGTTTGCCCTCGACCTGAACGTGACCGCCATGTTCCACACCGTGCGGGCGTTTTTGCCCGGCATGCTGGCGCAGCAAAAGGGCTCGATTATCAATATGTCTTCCGTCGCGTCCAGCGTGAAGGGCGTGCCAAACCGTTTTGCCTACAGCGCCTCGAAAGCGGCGGTGATTGGACTGACGCGGTCGGTGGCGGCGGATTATGTCGGCCGCGGTATTCGCTGTAATGCCATTTGTCCGGGCACGGTGGAATCGCCGTCGCTGCGGCAGCGCATTGCTGAACAGGCTAAAGCCGAAGGGCGCAGCGAAGCCGACGTTTATCAGGCGTTTGTCTCGCGCCAGCCGATAGGGCGCATTGGCAAAACCGAAGAGATCGCCCAGCTGGCGCTGTATCTGGCCTCGGATGCCAGCGCCTACACCACCGGCGCGATCCACATTATTGATGGCGGCTGGAGCAACTGATCGCCGCCCTATTTTTGACAGGAGGAAGGATGAAATTATTACGTTACGGTCAGCCAGGCGCAGAGCGTCCGGCACTGGTTGATCCCCAGGGCAACCTGCGCGATCTCTCCGACGTGATTGACGATCTGGCCGGCAGCGCCTTGTCGCCCGCTTCACTGGACAAGCTGCGCCAGCTGAATGTCGACGCGCTGCCGAAAGTGGCTGGCACGCCGCGCATCGGTGCCTGCGTTGGCAATGTCGGCAAATTTATCTGCATCGGCCTTAACTACGCCGACCATGCGGCGGAAACCGGGGCGGAAATTCCCAACGAGCCGGTGATCTTCAGCAAATGGACCAGCGCCATTGTCGGTCCGAACGATGCGATTGAGATCCCGCGCGACTCGGTAAAAACCGACTGGGAAGTGGAGCTGGGCGTGGTGATTGGCAAAGGCGGTCGCTACATCAGTGAAGTCGATGCGCTGTCCCACGTCGCAGGCTACTGCGTAATTAACGACGTTTCCGAACGCGAATTCCAGATTGAGCGTGGCGGCACCTGGGACAAAGGCAAAGGCTGCGATACCTTCGGCCCGCTAGGACCCTGGCTGGTGACCACCGATGAAATCCCCGATGCCAACCAGCTCAGCATGTGGCTGGAAGTGGACGGCAAGCGCTATCAGAACGGCAATACCAACACCATGATTTTTAAGGTGCCCGAAATCATCAGCTACCTGAGCCGCTTTATGAGCCTGCAGCCGGGCGATGTGATTTCTACCGGCACGCCGCCGGGAGTGGGAATGGGGCAGAAACCGCCGGTCTACCTGCGTGCCGGCCAGCAGATCCGCCTTGGTATTGAGGGGCTGGGTGAACAGCGCCAGACAACCATTCAGGCTTAGGCCGGTTCAGTAAAGGACGCATTTATGACCACGATTACTGCCCTGCGCGTTGAAGATATCCGCTTCCCGACCTCGTTGTCACTGGATGGATCGGACGCGATGAACCCGGACCCGGACTATTCCGCCGCGTACGTGATTTTAGAGACCGACACCCCGTCACTGAGCGGCCACGGGCTGACCTTTACCATTGGCCGGGGAAATGAAATTTGCTGCGCCGCAATCCATGCGCTGCAGCATCTGGTGGTCGGGCGCGATCTGGCCACCATCGCCGCAGATATGGGCGCGTTCTGGCGATCCTTTACCAGCGACAGCCAGCTGCGCTGGATTGGCCCGGACAAAGGCGCGATCCACCTGGCCACCGGCGCGGTGATCAACGCGGTGTGGGATTTGTGGAGTAAGGCCGAAGGTAAACCGCTGTGGCGGCTGGTGGCAGAGATGTCGCCGGAAGAGCTGGTGCGCTGTGTGGATTTCCGCTACATCACCGACTGCATCACGTCGGAGGAAGCGCTGGCGCTGCTGCGTCAGCGGGCGGACAACAAAGATCAGCGACTGCAAACGCTGCTGGCTGAAGGCTATCCCTGCTACACCACGTCAGCCGGCTGGCTGGGCTATCCCGATGATAAGCTGCGTCGCCTGTGTCAGGAAGCGGTGGATGCCGGCTTTGATTACCTGAAGCTGAAGGTCGGGCGCGATCTGGAAGATGACATTCGCCGGGTGACCATCGCCCGCGAAGTGATCGGCCCGGACCGCAAACTGATGATCGACGCGAACCAGGTGTGGGAAACCAATGAAGCCATTCCCTGGGTGAACAAGCTGGCGTTTGCCAATCCGTGGTTTATCGAAGAGCCGACCAGCCCGGACGACATCGAAGGCCATCGCCGTATTCGGGAAGGCATCGCGCCGGTCAAAGTGGCCACCGGCGAAATGTGCCAGAACCGCATTATGTTCAAACAGTTCATCATGCGCGGGGCGATCGATGTGGTGCAGATCGATGCCTGCCGGATGGGTGGCGTCAACGAGATCCTCGCGGTGATGCTGATGGCGGCGAAATACGATCTGCCGGTGTGTCCGCATGCCGGCGGCGTTGGGCTGTGCGAATACGTCCAGCATCTGTCGATGATCGACTATCTGTGCATTGCCGGCACCCACGAAGGCCGGGTGATTGAGTTTGTCGATCATCTGCACGAGCACTTTGTTCATCCCTGTGTGATCAAAGGAGCGGCCTATATGCCGCCAGAACATCCCGGATTCTCGATCGAAATGTACCCGGCCTCGATTGAACAATACCGCTTTCGCGCGCTGGAACCGGCCTGATGACGCTGCGGATTGATGCGCACCAGCACTTCTGGCGCTACCAGCCGCAGGAGTATGGCTGGATCGGTGACGGGATGGCGCGGCTAAAGCAGGATTTCCTGCCACGCCAGCTGGCGCCTGAGTTGTCGGCACAGGGCATTGACGGCAGCGTGCTGGTGCAGGCCCGGCAAAGCCTGCAGGAGACGCGCGGGTTGCTGGATCTGGCCGGGCGTTCCCCCGAGGTGAAGGCGGTGGTCGGTTGGATCGATCTTCAGCAGGGCGATCTCACACCTCAACTGGCGGAATGTGAACATCGTGTGGTACTGCGCGGCTTCCGCCATCTGATTCAGGACGAAGCCGATCCGGCGGGTTGGATGGCACAGCCGTCGGTACAGTTGGCGATGCAGCAGCTGCAGCGCAAAGAGTACGTCTGGGATCTGCTGGTCACACACCGACATCTGGCCGAGGCGACGGCGTTTGCGGCCCGTCACGATGGTCATCTGATGGTGCTGGATCACCTGGGTAAACCGGACCTGGCGGCCGGTGCCAAAAGCTGGGCCAGGCAGATCGCCCCGCTGGCAGCGTTACCGCATGTCAGCTGCAAACTGTCCGGCCTGCTGACCGAGCCCCGCCCGGCGGGCTATGCCATTGACGATCTGCTGCCGTTTATTGATGCGGCACTCGAGGCGTTTGGCCCTGACAGAGTACTGGCCGGCTCAGACTGGCCAGTGTGTCTGCTGGCGGGCGAGTATGCCGATGCCTGGCAGCTTATTCAGCGCGCCATCGCGCCGTTATCGGCCAGCGAGCAGGACGCCATTTCAGGCGGCAATGCCTGCCGAATCTATCGAATAGAGGACGTTGAAGTATGAATCTTCATCTGCAAAACAAAGTGGTGATCGTGACCGGCGGCGGCTCCGGCATTGGTGCGGCCATCTCGCTGACGCTGGCCGAAGAAGGGGCGATCCCGGTGATTGTCAGCAACAGCGAACCGTCCGCTGAGCTGATGCAACGGCTTCACCAGCATCAGCCAGAGGCGTTTTTCGTGCTGGCGGAATTACAGGAGGAATCCAGCTGCATTCAGGCGGTGGAACGCGTCACTCAACAATGTGGCCGCATTGACGGGCTGGTGAATAACGCCGGCGTCAATGACAGCGTGGGTCTGGAAGCCGGACGGGAAGCCTTTGTGCGCTCGCTGGAAAAGAACCTGATCCATTACTACCTGATGGCGCATTTGTGTCTGGATCATCTGCGAGCCAGCCAGGGCGCCATCGTCAATATCAGCTCGAAGACCGCGCTGACCGGACAGGGAAACACCAGCGGCTATGCCTCGGCAAAAGGCGGCGTGCTGGCGCTGACGCGGGAATGGGCCGCCTCATTGCTCAGTGACGGGATCCGCGTCAATGCGGTTATCCCGGCAGAGGTGATGACGCCGCTGTACGAACGCTGGATCAAGAGCTTCGACCAGCCGGAGGAAAAGCTGAAGCAAATTACCCGCCATATTCCGCTTGGCAAGCGGATGACCACGCCGCAGGAAATCGCCGACACCGTGGTCTTTTTGCTGTCGTCGCGTGCCTCGCACACCACAGGGCAATGGCTGACGGTGGACGGCGGCTATTCCCATCTGGACAGGGCGCTGACATGACCGGGAACCGACGTTACTGCCAGGCGCTGGACCTGGCTGACGATCCGCAGCTGATTGCGGAATATCGCCAGTATCACCAGCAGATCTGGCCGGAGATTACACAACATCTGCGGCGCTATGGCATCGCCGATATGGAAATTTATCTGCTGGGCACCCGGCTGGTGATGGTGATGGAAACCACGCCAGACTTCGACGCCGAGCGGTTCGCACAGTTTAGTGAGCAGGATGCGAAAGTCAGGGAGTGGGAGGCGCTGATGTGGACTTATCAGCGGCCAACCCCCTGGACGCCCGCCGGAGAAAAATGGGTGGCGATGGAACGGATCTTCTCTCTGCAGGAGCAGAACTAAGTTAATCAACGGGTTCTCTTCTGGCCCTCATCTCTTCACTGCCGGTGTTTTTCGCTGTACTGGCCACAGCTACCGAGGAACGAAACATGTTAGTCAATAAAACGACTGCGCCGGCTTATCGCGAGCGACAAGCGGCAACCAGCTATCGGCTGGCCTTTATTATGGTCACCGTCCTGTTTTTTATGTGGGGACTCTCCTACGGCTTGCTCGACGTGCTGAATAAGCATTTCCAGGAGGTGCTGCACGTCAACAAAGCCCAGTCGGGCCTGCTGCAGGCGGCCTACTTCGGCGCGTATTTTGTGGTGGCGTTACCGGCGGGATTCTTTATGGATCGCTTCGGTTACAAGGCCGGTGTGCTGGTGGGGCTGTGCCTGTATGCGCTGGGTGCGCTGCTGTTTGTTCCTGCCGCTTCAGCCGGCAGTTTTGAGATGTTCCTGCTGGCGCTGTTTGTCATCGCGCTGGGGTTAGGCTGTCTGGAAACGGCGGCCAACCCTTACGCCACGGTGCTGGGCGATCCGGCTGGCGCGGAACGTCGCCTGAATCTGTCACAATCGTTTAATGGCCTGGGGCAGTTTGTTGGCCCGGTGATCGGCGGATCGCTGTTCTTCTCTGCCACGCAGGGCACCACCACCGATGGCCTGGCGTCAGTGAAAACCACCTACGTGGCGATTGCGGCGTTAGTGCTGGTGATTGCCTTTGTCTTTGGCCGCACCCGTCTGCCGGACATTCGCGCGCAGGAAGAAGAGCAGAGCAGCGGCGATGAAAAAAGCCTGTGGCAGCATGGCCACTTTACCGGCGGGGTGATTGCTCAGTTCTTTTATGTCGCCGCGCAGGTGGGCGTCGGTGCCTTCTTTATTAACTACGTTACCGAGCACTGGGCGAACCTCTCTAACCAGAACGCCTCTTACCTGCTGTCGGTGGGGATGGTCAGCTTTATGATTGGCCGCTTCTTCAGCACCTGGCTGATGGGACGCGTTCGTCCGGCGACGCTGCTGGTGGCGTATGCCGCCATCAACATTGTGCTGTGCGCCATCGTGGTGTCGGGGATTGAAACGCTGTCGGTGATTGCGCTGGTGGCAGTGTTCTTCTTTATGTCGATCATGTTCCCGACGCTGTTCGCGATGGGGGTGAAAAACATGGGCAAACAGACTAAACGCGCCAGTTCGCTGATGATTATGGCAATTGTCGGTGGCGCGATTATGCCGTATCTGATGGGCGCGATGGCCGATCGCTACAGCACCGCTACCGCCTACAGCCTGCCTCTGCTGTGCTTCGCCGTGGTGCTGGTGTATGCCGTGCGCCAGCGGGCGAAAGCCTGACGGGTCTTATCTGAATATTCCGCACGCTCCGGGCAGCCGCTGGTTGCCCTTTCTTTACATAACATCTGCTTTTCTTCTCGCCAGCCAATGCTTTACCATAGCGTTACATTTTCGCATCGCACTTATGGATATTCAATGCGTTCTCTGGCCACACTTCTTCCTGCACTGCTGTTACTGACCGCCTGTAGTAGCCATAAACCACCACAGAACGTTGAACCGCAGGGCAATCCCTTTGGCGGCGGCTTCAAGCTGGACCCCGCGCACAACACCACGCCACTGATGGGCGATTTTGCCAACAATCCGGCCACCGAGCGCTTTATCGATAAAATGGTGCGCGAACACGGTTTCCAGCGTCAGCAGCTGCATGATGTGCTGGCGCAGGCCAATAACCTGAACTGGGTTATCCGCCTGATGGATCGCCAGGCGCCGATTTCGCAGGGACCGACCGGGCCAAACGGCGCGTGGATCCGCTACCGGGCCAAGTTTATTACCCCGTCCAACGTGCAAAACGGCGTGATGTTCTGGAACCAGTATCAGGATGCGTTGCAGCGTGCGTATCAAACCTACGGGGTGCCGCCGGAAATTATCGTCGGCATTATTGGCGTCGAAACCCGCTGGGGCCGCGTGATGGGCAAAACCCGCATTATCGATGCGCTCTCAACGCTGGCGTTTAACTATCCGCGTCGGGCCGACTTCTTTAGTGCGGAGCTGGAAACCTTCCTGCTGATGGCAAGGGAAGAGGGTGATGACCCGCTGGATCTGCGCGGCTCTTACGCCGGTGCGATGGGTTATGGCCAGTTTATGCCGTCCTCCTTTAAAAGCTATGCCGTCGATTTCAATGGCGATGGGCACATCAACCTGTGGGATCCGGTGGATGCCATCGGCAGCGTGGCGCACTACTTTAACGCCCATGGCTGGGTGAAAAATGGCACCGTGGCCGTGCCGGCGACCGGTCCCGACACCACCTGGGAAACCGGCTTCAAAACCCGTTATTCCGTCTCGTCGCTGGCCGCTGGCGGCTTCCGTCCGCAGCTGAAGCTGGACGGCAATCAGCAGGTCAGCCTGTTGCGCTTTGATATGGGCACCAGCTACCAGTACTGGTTCGGCTTGCCAAACTTCTATGCCATCACCCGCTATAACCACAGCAATCATTATGCGATGGCGGTGTGGCAACTGGGTCTGGCGGTGAAGGACGCGCGCTAAACCTTAGCGCTGCGTGTCTGAGGAAAGGCCTGCAAACCCCTGCAGGTCTTCTTCCAGCGAGGAGCGGATATGCTGGCGGGTCATCGCTTCAGCCCGATCCTCATCGCCGGTAATCAGCGCATCATGCAGTGCCTGATGCCCACTGACCAGCGGCTCACGCTGCGGCCAGTGGCCTTCTGACCAGCGATACAGCCACTCCATTTTATCCTGTAACTGCTTGTGCCTGCGGTTGAGATGCCCGTGACTCGTCGCGTCCACCAGCGTGCGATGGTAGCGAAGATCGGCCTCGACGCGGCTGTCCATATCACCCTTCTCCGCCTTTGCCAGGCCGTCAAAAGCCTGGTTCAGTTTCTGACGGCTTAGCGGCGTGCGGCGGCTGACGTAAATTCTGGCCGCCAGACATTCCAGCGCTTCCCGCAGCGTGTAGATTTCCCAGATGATTTCGGCGTTTAACGGTGCCACATGACAGCTGAGATAAGGTGAACGTACCACCAGTTCCTGCGCTTCCAGCGCAAACAGCGCCGAGCGAACGGTACCGCGACCCACGCCCATCTGCTGCGCCAGCGCAATCTCGGTCAGCACTTCGCCGGGCTGCAAGCGGCCATGGACAATCTCCCGTCGAAGCCAGTCGATGGCGTTATCCTGCAAACTCTTGCGTACGATGGGATCCTGTTTATCCATGACGAAACCTTAAAAGTTGCGCTGGAAATGGCTGCTGACAAAGGCCCGGCAGCGGTCGGAGTTCGGGTTGGAAAAGACCTGCTCTGGCGGGCCTTCTTCTTCAACCCGACCCTGATGAAGAAAGATCGCCTTATTCGACACTTCACGGGCAAAGCCCATTTCGTGGGTGACGATAATCATGGTGCGGCCTTCTTCAGCCAGGTCGCGGATCACTTTTAATACGTCACCGACCAGCTCGGGATCGAGGGCTGACGTCGGCTCATCGAACAGGATCGCTTTCGGGTGCTGCGCCAGCGCGCGGGCAATGGCAATACGCTGTTGCTGACCGCCAGAAAGGTGAGCAGGCCAGGCATCCCTCTTCGCCGACAGCCCGACCTTTTCCAGCAGCGCTTCCGCTTCTTCGATGCACTCCTTTTTATTGCGCTTTTGCACATGCACCGGCGCTTCAATGATGTTTTGCAGCACGGTGCGGTGCGGCCACAGATTGAAGCTCTGGAAAACAAAACCGAGCTGCTGACGGATATTGCGCACCGCAGTTTGTTGCGCGGTGGTCAGCATGCCGTCGCTACCGGTCAGGGTTATTTTTTCGTTGGCGACCTGAATTTCGCCGCCCTGGGGCACTTCCAGAAAAGGAATGCAGCGCAGCAGGGTACTTTTGCCCGAGCCGCTGGCGCCAATCAGCGAAATCACATCGCCGTCGTTGGCGGTCAGGCTGACATCATGCAGCACTTCATGCTGGTCAAAACTCTTCTTTATATTACGCAGTGTCAGCGTGGGTGTGCTCATGCTCTGGCTCCGAACTTATCGGGTGAAAGATATTTCTCAAACAGGGAGAGACCCTTGGTGACGATCAGCGAGATGGCGAGGTAAATCACCGCCGCACTGATAAACACTTCCAGCGCCCGGTAGGTGGATGAGACCTCGGCGTTGGCAATCCCGGTGACGTCCATCAGGCTGATGGTGCTGACCAGCGACGTCGACTTGGCCATCGAAATCACTTCATTACTGTAGGCCGGTAAGGCCTGACGGACGGCAATTGGCAGCGTGATCCGCTTGAGGATGGTGAATGTTGACATGCCGCACACCCTCGCGGCTTCAATAGCCCCAGCCGGCACGGCGCGAATGCCGCCTCTGAGAATTTCAGAGGTGTAGGCCGCGTCATTGAGGATCAGGGCCAGCAGCCCGCACCAGTAAGGATCGCGCAGGAACGGCCAGAGAAAGCTGTGGCGAATGGCGCTGATATTGCCCAGGCCGTAATAGATCATAAAAATCTGAATCAGCAACGGCGTGCCGCGGAACAGAAAAACGTAGCTGCGTGCGACATAACTGCCCGCACGCGTGGCGCGCAGTAAGTTGAGAGTCAGCGCCAGCAAACCGCCACCCAACAGCGACAGCACCGCCAGGTTTAAGGTCAGCGGCAGGCCGGCTAACAGTTTCAGAAAGGTCTCGTGTATAAAGGTGATGTCCATGCCCGTGCCCTTAAAGCTGGTGGTAATTCTGACCGCGCAAAGACCATTTCTCAGCCTGACGGATCACAAACTCAGAGACGGTGGTGATCAGCAAATAAATCACTGCGCCAACGGCAAAGAAGAAGAAGGGCATCTGCGTCGAGCCGGAAGCCACCTGCACCTGATTCATGGTTTCGACCAGGCCGGTCACCGACACCAGCGCCGACTCTTTAATTGCCGACTGCCACTGATTGCCCAGTCCGGGGATGGCGGTGGTCAGCGCCTGCGGGACGATCACCCGCCGGAACATCAGCCATTTTCCCATGCCGACCACCGTGGCGGCTTCCAGCGTGCCTTTGGGGATGCTGTGATAAGAGCCACGGAACACTTCAGCCTGTCCGGCACCCGAAATCAACCCGATCGCCAGCGCGCCCGCGACAAAGCCGCTGATATCAAACGGCCCCTGCATGCCCAGTGCGTGACCAAAGAAGGCCAGCACCTGACGACCGCCAAAGTAGAAGATATAGATGACGATCAGGTCAGGAATACCGCGTAACACCACGGTATAGCCTTCCGCCAGTCGCCGCATCCAGCGATTGCCGCCAATCTTCGCCCAGGCCACCAGGCTGCCAATTACCGATCCCAGCAAAAAAGCGCAGAGCGACACGGATACCGTCACGCCAGCGGCTTTCAGCAGCACGGGGCCCCATCCGTCGGGGCCAAAACTCAGAAGTTGCCAGTCAATACCCATCAGGAACTCCGGTCATTATTGTGGCGATAAATCCATGCCAAACCATTTGACGATCAGCGCCTTCATCGTGCCGTCTTTCACCATTGAATCGATAGCGGTGTTCAGTTTCGCCTGCAGTTCCGTGTCGTCTTTACGCATGCCGATCGCCGAACCCGATCCCAGTACGCCATTCTGGAAGGTGTATCCGGTCAGTGCGCCATTGCCGTTTGAACGCTTCACGTAGGCCGTCAGGTTAGGAACCGCCGCCATCACCATATCCACGCGGCCGGCATCGAGGTCGAAGAAGGTATCTTTGCCGCCAGGATAGGTACGAATAGTGGCGATATCACCAAAGTATTTTTTCAGGAAGTCAGCCTGAATGGTGGCTACCTGCACACCAATCGTTTTGCCTTTCACCAGCTTAGCGATGCTGTCGATGGCCGGTTTGCTGGCGGCATCATCGGTCAGTGAAATGCGGGTGCCGGTGCCGGGCAGGTTGGGGATGCTGCTGTCTTTGGTGGTGACAAAGCCCGAGCCGCCGTTGATGTACGGGCTGGTGAAGTTAATGGTTTCCTGACGCTTAGGGGTGATCGACACCGCATCGACGATCGCATCATATTTACCGTCCAGCAGGCCTGGGATCATGCCGCCCCAGCTCTGGGCGACGATTTTGTAGTTAAAGCCCGCGCGCTTAGCGATCTCTTTGATCATGTCGGGTTCGAAGCCGACAATTTCACCCGATGGCGTGGTCTGGTTGTACGGAGGGAAGGCGCCTTCGGTGGCGAAGGTCAGCGACGAGAGGTCTCTCGCCTGTAACTGTGGCAAAACCAGCAGGCCCAATGCGGCAATGGCACCGGTAAGGAAACGTTTGCGTGTCAGAATCATGTGCTACCCCTGAGAAAGTGAAAAACGGATTAAGAGAGAATATCCAGCGTTAAACGCGTCAGCGCGATGGCACCGACGCTGATGCAGCCTTCGTCTGGCTGATAGTCTGAGTTATGAACATGGTCGTTACGGCCAGGCTGAGCCGACCCAATATGGATCTGACAGGCCGGAACCCGGTCGGAAAAGTAGGAGAAGTCTTCCGCGCCGAAGCTTCTGCCTTGCTGCACTTCAGGCTGCTGCTTAAACTGGCGGGTGATGCTTTGCTCGGCGAGGTCGACCATCCGGTCGTCATTGAGCAGTGGCGGAACGCCACGCTGATAGTTGATCTCCACCTTGACGTTCATCGACAGCGCCACACCGGCACACACGCGGCGGAAGGCGGCTTCAACATGATCGCGTGAGGCGGCCGAGCGCGCCCGAACCGTGCCCCGAAACAGGCAGGAATCCGGAATAATATTGTGGATGGCGCCGCCTTCAATGTGCCCCACGGTCAATACCGCTGACTGGGCTGGATCCATCTCGCGGGAGATGATGGTTTGCAGTTGGGTAATCAAATACGCGGTGGCAACAATCGGGTCCGCGGCGGCATGAGGACGGGCGGCGTGACCGGAGATGCCGATCACCTGCACGTCGAACTCATCGCAGGACGCGGTACTGGCGCCACGGGTCAGCATAATATTACCTACCGCCAGTTCCGGGCGGTTATGGAAGGTGATCGCCATGTCCTGGCCATCGGCGGCTCCGTCGGCAATCATCGCCGCGGCACCGCTTTCGGTGGTTTCTTCCGCCGGCTGGAAGATCAGGCGCACCGACCCTTTCAGCAACGGCTGCAGCTCTTTCAGCGTGGCCGCCACGCCCAGCAGGGTTGCCGTGTGCAGGTCATGACCGCAGGCGTGCATTTTGCCCGGCCAGACGCTGGCAAACGGCAATCCGGTTTTCTCTTCGATAGGCAGGGCATCCATATCGGCACGCAGCAACAGACTTGGGCCTGACTCTGCACCGTGAATATCCAGCATGACGCCGGTTTTTCCCACGCCGGTCTGCGGCTCAAAGCCTAATTTCTGCAGCTCCTGGGCGATCACGTCTGCCGTACGATGGGTATCAAAACCCAGCTCCGGATGCGCATGAATATCGCGGCGCAGCGCAATCAGGTGGGGCGCCAACCCTTTCACCATTCCGGCAATTTTTTCATCAAGGCCCTCAGGCTGAGATGCGTTCATTCATAACCTCACAGTGGGAAAAATCGCTGGTCAAAAGATAGACAATTGATTGTCGACAATCGATAATGGCCAAAAAATCAACAGGAAACAAGCCGCTATGCGTAAAAATGCCACCTTGCTGGCTGGACTCGGCCATTACACCTGCCCGCAAAGCGGTGGGCTTGTGCCGCCTGTTCAGAGCAGCGTTACCTCGGTTATCGACGGCAGTGAAGGCGCACTGGGCTATGCCCGTAGCGGAAATTCGTCGGTATTACTGGCTGAATCGCTACTCAATACCCTCGAAAACGGTCAGGGTTGTGCCTTCTTCAACGCCGGGGCGTCTGCAGCTTGGGCCGTACTTTCTACCCTTACACCGGGTGACGGCGTGATCCTCGAAGCGGATTGCTATTACGAGTTTCGTACCATCATCAGCCGCTACTGCCAGCGGCAGGGGATCGCCTTAACGCTGGTGGACCTTTGTAACCTGGAAGCGGTCGGGCAGGCAACGCGTCAGGGTCATACGAATTTGATCTGGGCCGAGCTGCCCACCAATCCCTTATGGAAAATTGCCGATATTGCGGCGCTGGCGAAGGTGGCTCATCGGGTGGGGGCGAGGCTGGTGGTGGATGCCACCGTGGCCACGCCGTTATGGCTCAACGCGCTGACGCTGGGGGCGGACGTGGTGCTGCATTCGGCGACCAAATACCTGAATGGCCACGGCGATTTAACGGCTGGCGCGCTGGTGACCGCCAGGCCGGACGCGTGGTGGCAGGAGATTATCGCTTACCGCACCGCATCCGGTTCGGTGTTGCCGGCAATGGAAGCCTGGCTGCTGTTACGCGGCATGCGCACGCTGGCGCTTCGGGTGGAAAGGGCCTCTGAGAATGCGTTGAAGATTGCGCGCTGGCTGGCACAGCAGCCTGGCGTCTCCGGGGTGCACTATCCCGGGCTGGAACAAAATCCCCATTTTGCCCGCGCTGAGGCCCAGTTCTCTGGCGGCTTTGGCGCAATGCTCTCTTTCCAGCTCAGCGCCGGTGCAAAAGCCGCGGCCGCGTTTTGTCGTCGCACCCGCGTCTTCCGTCATTCAACATCATTAGGGTCGACAGAAAGCCTGATTGAACACCGTCGCAGTACGGAAGGCGAAGGATCTCGTTGTCCTGACGATCTGCTGCGCCTGTCGGTGGGCATTGAAGACTGCGCGGATCTGCTTGCCGATCTTGCCCAGGCGTTAGATGCTACAGTTAATGCGTAGGGTTGACCGTTATAATGAGGAACACATGAAAGACTGGAATCCCGATCTTTACCGTCAGTTCGAAGCTGAACGGACGCGTCCTGCCACCGAATTACTCTCCCGCATTCCCCTCCGACATGTCAGCCGTGCCACCGATCTGGGGTGCGGACCGGGCAACAGTACCGAGCTGCTCTGTCAGGCCTGGCCAGAAGCCCGCGTGACGGGGCTGGACAGCTCGCAGGCCATGCTGGAGCAGGCGCTGAAACGACTGCCTGATTGCCATTTCGTGCAGACCGATATCCGTCACTGGCAGGCTGACGTGCCGCAGGAGGTGATTTACGCCAACGCTTCTTTGCAGTGGCTGACCGATCATCAGCAGTTGTTCCCCCATTTGGTGGCACAGCTGGCTTCCGGTGGCGTGCTGGCAATCCAGATGCCTGATAACCTCGACCAGCCGACGCACAGCCTGATGCGCAAAGTGGCGGAAGACCGCCGGTGGGCAGAGAAAATTGGCCCAGGTGCCGCCGACCGCAAGAAACTGCTCAGCACCGAAGCGTATTACGATTTGCTGAGTGCGGCGGGCTGCAAGGTCGATATCTGGCGCACCACTTATTACCATGTCATGCCGTCGCATCAGGCGATGGTGGACTGGCTGAAGGCGACCGGCTTGCGGCCGTTTCTGACCCCGCTGAGTGAACCGGATCAAGAGGCTTTCCTCGCGGAGTATTTGCGTGAGCTGGCCGGTGCTTATTCGGTCCGTCAGGATGGCAATGTGCTGATGCCTTTCCCTCGGCTGTTTATGGTGGCCCGAAAAGGGTGAGCCTGCGTTTTTACTGGAAGACGGCGCGCAAATACGGCGTTTGCGGCCTCTTTTAACGAGAAAAAATGCTAGGCTTGCGGTTCTGTTAGTGAGGGAAAAGAGGAGTCGGGATGACGGACACAGAATTAATGCAGCTGAGTAAGGACATCGGGCAGCGGCTGTTACAACGCAAGGCGACGGTGACGGCGGCGGAGTCCTGCACCGGCGGCTGGATCGCCAAAGTGCTGACCGATATCGCCGGCAGTTCGCAATGGTTTGAGCGCGGCTTCGTGACCTACAGTAATGAGGCGAAAGCGGATTTAGTTGGCGTGACTGCCGCCTCGCTGGCGCGTTTTGGTGCCGTCAGCGAACCGGTGGTGCGGGAAATGGCCGAAGGCGCGCGGCAGCAGGCGCGGGCGAATTTTGCACTATCTGTCAGTGGGATAGCCGGCCCGGATGGCGGTTCGGCAGAAAAACCCGTGGGCACGGTCTGGTTCGGTTTTGCCGCGGAAGGCAAAGAGACGCTGGCCCAACGCCAGGTTTTCTCCGGTGACCGTGAAGCGGTTCGCCGTCAGGCCACCGCCTGGGCGCTCCAGACCCTGCGCGATCATTTTCTCGAAAATTAAACTTGATACTGTATGACCATACAGTATAATCAGCCCCATATTGAGTATATGCAAAGCCGCGTGTGCGTGTGCTTTACCCCGCATGATTAGGAGCGAAAATGGCTATCGACGAAAACAAGCAAAAAGCACTGGCAGCAGCGCTGGGCCAGATTGAAAAGCAATTTGGTAAAGGCTCCATCATGCGCCTGGGTGAAGACCGTACCATGGACGTGGAAACCATCTCGACCGGTTCCCTGTCACTGGATATCGCACTGGGTGCGGGCGGCCTGCCAATGGGGCGTATCGTTGAAATCTATGGCCCTGAGTCTTCCGGTAAAACAACGCTGACCCTGCAGGTGATCGCTTCTGCACAGCGTAAAGGTAAAACCTGTGCGTTTATCGATGCAGAGCATGCCCTTGACCCGGTCTATGCCAAAAAGCTTGGCGTAGATATCGATAACCTGCTGTGTTCTCAGCCGGACACCGGTGAGCAGGCGCTGGAAATCTGTGACGCGTTGGCCCGCTCAGGTGCGGTAGACGTGATCATCGTTGACTCCGTGGCTGCACTGACGCCGAAAGCAGAAATTGAAGGTGAAATTGGTGACTCTCATATGGGCCTTGCGGCACGTATGATGAGCCAGGCAATGCGTAAGCTGGCCGGTAACCTGAAAAACTCTGGCACCCTGCTGATCTTCATCAACCAGATCCGTATGAAAATTGGTGTGATGTTCGGTAACCCGGAAACCACGACCGGTGGTAACGCGCTGAAGTTCTACGCTTCTGTCCGTCTGGATATCCGCCGTATTGGCGCGATTAAAGAAGGTGACGAAGTCGTCGGCAGCGAAACCCGCGTGAAGGTGGTGAAGAACAAAATTGCTGCGCCATTCAAGCAGGCTGAGTTCCAGATCATGTATGGCGAAGGCATCAACATTTACGGTGAGCTGGTAGACCTGGGCGTGAAGCACAAGCTGATTGAAAAAGCCGGTGCCTGGTACAGCTACAACGGCGATAAGATTGGTCAGGGTAAAGCGAACTCAGGCAACTTCCTGAAAGAGAACCCGGCTATCGCCAACGAAATTGAAGCTAAACTGCGTGCTACGCTGCTGACCAACCCGGACACCAAGCCTGATTTTGTGGCAACGGCGGCCGAGCTGGATGAAACCAGCGAAACCAACGAAAACTTCTGATTTCGTTCCTGACAGCCTGCGCTGTCAGCATGAGAAAAAAGGAACGGGATTAAATCCGTTCCTTTTTTTGTTTCTTGCTTTCAACCTCGCTACCCTTACCGTGTGATCCCCCTTTAAACCTGAAAAAACGTGGAGCAAGATGTCTGACGCCACTGAACGTAGCCAGTTCGCTCGCCTGCTGGATCGGGCAATGCGCATTCTTGCCATGCGCGATCACAGCGAAGTTGAGTTTCGCCGCAAGCTGGCGTTGTCAGCCGAACGCGCCGCGATGTATGCCAAAAACAAGTCTCAGGAACCGGAGACCATCACGCCGGAGCAAATCGACCGCGTGGTGGCCTGGTGCTATGAAAACCGCTATCTGGATGATGCCCATTTTGCCGAGCGTTTTGTCGCCAGCCGCAGCCGAGAAGGCTATGGCCCACAGCGTATTCGGATGGAGATGGGGCAGAAGGGGATAGACAAGGCGCTGACGGATGAGGTGCTGGCCAATAGCGAAATTGACTGGGCGCGCCAGGCATTTGAAGTCGCTGAACGCAAATTTGGCTTACCGCTGCCTACCGACTGGAAGGAGAAAGCCAAAGTCCAACGCTATCTGATGACCAAAGGCTTCTTTTCCGACGATATTCGCGCCATTTTCTCAAATTTTGACGAATGACCGACGATGGGATTTTACTTCCCCCCGAAGAAAATTTATCTTATTCACCACTTTTTGTTCGTGAGTTGCCAGCGAAGACTAACGCTTTCTGGCGAGGTAAGACTCACGAAACAGTCTTTAGCGTGATTCAGGGACAATTATGAGCAAGAGCACTGCGGAGATTCGCCAGGCGTTTCTCGACTTTTTCCAAAGCAAGGGACATCAGGTTGTAGCCAGTAGCTCCCTCGTCCCAAACAACGATCCGACGTTGTTGTTCACTAACGCCGGGATGAACCAGTTTAAAGATGTTTTCCTCGGTCAGGATAAGCGCAACTATTCCCGCGCCACCACCTCTCAGCGCTGCGTGCGCGCGGGTGGCAAGCATAACGACCTGGAAAACGTGGGCTATACCGCCCGTCACCACACTTTCTTTGAAATGCTGGGTAACTTCAGCTTCGGCGACTATTTCAAGCGCGAGGCCATTGGCTTTGCGTGGGAACTGTTGACCGGCGCGCCGTGGTTTAACCTGCCGAAAGAGAAACTGTGGGTCACCGTTTACGAGACCGATGACGAAGCCTTCGACATCTGGGAAAAAGAAGTGGGCGTGCCGCGTGAGCGCATTATCCGCATCGGTGATAATAAGGGCGGCGCGTATGCCTCCGATAACTTCTGGCAGATGGGCGATACCGGTCCTTGCGGCCCGTGCTCCGAGATCTTCTTCGACCATGGCGATCACATCTGGGGTGGCCCTCCGGGTAGCCCGGAAGAAGATGGCGATCGCTTTATCGAGATCTGGAACATCGTCTTTATGCAGTTCAACCGTCAGCCAGACGGAACCATGCTGCCGTTGCCTAAGCCATCTGTCGATACTGGCATGGGCCTGGAGCGTATTACTGCCGTTCTGCAGCACGTTAATTCTAACTACGAAATCGACCTGTTCGCCAGGCTGATCGCGTCGGTTGCTGAGGTGACGGGCGCCACGGATTTGACCAGCAAATCCCTGCGCGTGATTGCCGATCATATTCGTTCTTGTGCCTTCCTGATTGCTGACGGGGTTATCCCTTCGAATGAGAACCGTGGCTACGTGCTGCGCCGCATCATTCGTCGTGCTGTCCGTCATGGCAACATGCTGGGCGCGCAGGGCAGCTTCTTCTGGAAACTGGTTGGGCCGTTGATTTCTGTGATGGGTTCCGCGGGCGAAGAGCTGGCAAGCCAGCAGTCTCAGGTTGAGCAGATCCTGAAAACAGAAGAAGAGCAGTTTGCTAAAACGCTGGAGCGTGGTCTGGCGCTGCTGGATGAAGAGTTGGAGAAGTTGCAGGGCGATACGCTGGATGGCGAAACCGTCTTCCGTCTGTATGACACCTTCGGCTTCCCGGCTGACCTTACGGCTGACGTCTGCCGTGAAAGAAATCTGAAGATTGATGAGGCTGGCTTCGAGAAAGCCATGGAGCAGCAGCGTCAACGTGCGCGTGAGGCCAGTGGCTTCGGCGCTGATTACAGCAAAGTGATCCAGATTGATGCCGCGTCTGCCTTCAAAGGCTACGAGCAGCTTGAACTGAACTCCACCGTGACCGCTATTTTTGTCGATGGCAAACCGGCGACAGAGATTGTGGCAGGGCAGGAAGGGGTGATTGTGCTGGATGAGACGCCATTCTATGGCGAATCGGGTGGCCAGGTTGGCGATACCGGCGAGCTGAAAGGCGATGCAGCCACCTTTACCGTTAACGACACGCAGAAATACGGTCAGGCGATTGGTCATACTGGCACGCTGGCCGCCGGGCAAATCCGCATTGGCGATCGTCTGTCCGCGCAGGTTGACCAGGCACGTCGTGACCGCATTCGTCTGAATCACTCTGCTACGCACCTGTTACATGCTGCATTACGTCAGGTTCTGGGTCATCATGTGGCGCAGAAAGGCTCTCTGGTTAACGACAAATACCTGCGTTTTGACTTCTCGCATTTTGAAGCGATGAAGCCAGAAGAAATTCGCCAGGTTGAAGAGATTGTTAATGCCCAGGTTCGTCGCAATCTGGCCATTGAAACCAATATCATGGAGCTGGAAGCCGCCAAATCCCATGGTGCGATGGCGCTGTTCGGTGAGAAGTATGACGATCACGTGCGTGTGCTGAGCATGGGTGACTTCTCCACGGAACTTTGTGGCGGTACCCACGCCAGCCGTACCGGTGATATCGGCCTGTTCCGCATTCTGTCTGAGTCAGGTACGGCAGCTGGCGTGCGTCGTATTGAGGCAGTAACCGGTGAAGGCGCGTTGGGCCTGATGTATGCCCAGAGCGAGCAGTTGCAGGACATTGCCCATCTGATTAAAGCCAACAACAGCAACCTGAACGAAAAGGTACGTGCGATGATTGATCACGTACGTGGCCTGGAAAGGGAGCTGCAGCAGCTTAAGGATCAGCAGGCGGCGCAGGAGAGTGCGTCCCTGAGCAGTAAAGCGATTCAAATTAAAGGCACCAGGTTGCTGGTCAGTGAATTGAGCAACGTTGAGCCGAAGATGCTGCGTACGATGGTCGACGAGCTGAAAAATCAGCTCAAGTCAGCGATCATCGTGCTGGCGACCGTGGCGGATGGGAAAGTCTCCCTGATTGCCGGGGTAACGAAAGATCTGACCGATCGGGTTAAAGCCGGCGAACTGGTGGGCGAACTGGCTCAGCAGGTTGGCGGTAAAGGTGGTGGTCGTCCTGATATGGCTCAGGCGGGTGGCACCGATGCTCAGGCGCTGCCTGCGGCACTGGCAGGCGTTGAGTCGTGGGTCGCTGCAAAGCTGTAACAAAATAAAAAATGCGCGCAGAAGGCGCTATGGAGTCACTCCATGGCGCTTACTGATGGGTGCACTCTTAAAAAACACAAAGTCAGGTTAGCGAAGGGTATTTCGGCTAAACTAAGTATCAGCAGAATGTATTGGTATGATGGTGCACTTGTGGTGTATTTGTCATAGTCTATATTTAGCGTTATACGATGGATAATGCCGGGCGACAGTTAACCCGACTCTTTTAATCTTTCAAGGAGCAAAGAATGCTTATTCTAACTCGTCGAGTTGGTGAAACCCTCATGATTGGCGATGAGGTGACTGTAACGGTGCTGGGTGTGAAAGGGAACCAGGTTCGCATCGGTGTGAACGCCCCTAAAGAAGTGTCTGTCCATCGCGAAGAGATCTATCAGCGTATTCAGGCCGAAAAAACTCAGCAAACGAGTTACTAACGGATCCGGCGTCTCGCTACGCTTAGCGAGGCGCTACCGGTTTTCTTCCTCATCCCTGCCATTCTTCTGTCTTAAATCCCCCGTTCCGCTTTCTCTGTTGCCCTGAACTTTTCACTGTTTCTGCCTCAATGCCGCTTTTGATTGCCCTGTATTGGCTGTCGTGGCCCAAAATCTTCCCTCAATCGTATTTTCTTGCGCTGAGCTTATTGCATTATCTCCTGGGTATTATTGTTGATATTTCAATCTTTTTGTCGCCAAAACACCCGTATTGCCTGCGAATTGTGCAATCAAACACGTAGGGGGAAAAATTGTTTGACTTATAAGTCCGCCAAAGTAATATGTGCGCCACGCAGTGCCGATGAGCAGTTATCAAGTTCTGAAGCACAACTCGCAAGAGTGCGTACTGGTGAGGTGGCCGAGAGGCTGAAGGCGCTCCCCTGCTAAGGGAGTATGCGGTCAAAAGCTGCATCCGGGGTTCGAATCCCCGCCTCACCGCCATTTGCATCCATAGCTCAGCTGGATAGAGTACTCGGCTACGAACCGAGCGGTCGGAGGTTCGAATCCTCCTGGATGCACCATTTTACGAGAGAGTTTGAACGAAACTTTTTTGTGTGTAGTACGATACTTGTTAGCAGCTTGTATCACGGTGAGTCGTTAGCACCCTGCGTTATACCAGAATATGTCATGCATCCATAGCTCAGCTGGATAGAGTACTCGGCTACGAACCGAGCGGTCGGAGGTTCGAATCCTCCTGGATGCACCATTTCTGAGAAGTGAAAGCGTTCCTTCGAATGGCAATTAGTTTCTTCTGTATCACCTCAGGTTTGTCGCGTTATCTCCCCTTAGTTTTTCCGATGCATCCATAGCTCAGCTGGATAGAGTACTCGGCTACGAACCGAGCGGTCGGAGGTTCGAATCCTCCTGGATGCACCATATTTTGCAATTCTGGCAGCACCAGAATACAGATTTTACGGTCTTTGTGGTCGACTGAGTTGTCTCTCTCAACAATTCAGCCAGCGCACTTGACGGTATCATCGCATTACCCCTCAGCATTACCGCATTTCCCAATGCATCCATAGCTCAGCTGGATAGAGTACTCGGCTACGAACCGAGCGGTCGGAGGTTCGAATCCTCCTGGATGCACCATATTTCCCAAGTCTTATAGCTCCTCCGGTTTGGCAAAGTTACCTGTGATTGAAGCCAGCACCAGGGAGGATAACGTTGCTTCAGCAACGGCCCGTAAGGGTGAGGCGAAGCCGAATAATCCTCCTGGATGCACCATATTCTGCAATTCTGGCAGCATCGCTGTTCTGGCAAATTAGCGTGTAGCTGAAGCCAGCACAAAGGATGATTACCGTTCCGCACAACATCTCCTCTTCACAACAATTTACCACCCTCAAAATATTAACCCTCTGATTACCCTGTATAAAACATGTCTACTCCTGTTTAGAACCCTCTGAGCTTATTCTCACGCCAAATTCTGATAATGAAAATCCCTATGTAAATCAAGGCATTTGCGGATCCATGCCAACAGCGACAAGTGCACCGCTTTACGCTAAAGTAATTGTTCACTTGATCAAGGATGGAGAGAGCAGAATGTACGACAGTTATGCAGGGTTGATCTTTGATATGGATGGCACCATTTTGGACACGGAGCCAACACATCGTAAGGCCTGGCATGAAGTTCTGGCCCGCCATGGACTGCACTTTGATGAACGCTCGGTGATTGGCCTGAATGGCTCACCGACCTGGCGTATTGCTGAAGTGATCATCGCCAGTCATCAAAGTACGCTGGACCCTTTTAAGCTGGCGGAAGAAAAAACCGTGGCGCTAAAAGAGATGCTCTTTGATACCGTGCGTCCACTGCCGCTGATTGAGGTGGTGAAAGCCTATAAAGGGCGTCGTCCGATGGCGGTAGGGACCGGTAGCGAACATGCGATGGCAGAAGCCTTGCTGCAGCATCTGGGGCTACGTGAGTACTTCGATGTGATTGTGGGGGCCGATGACGTCACCCGCCACAAACCCGAGCCAGAAACCTTTGTGCGCTGCGCAGAGTTGATGAAGGTGGTTCCATCACGTTGCGTGGTGTTTGAAGACGCAGATTTCGGCATTCAGGCAGCTCAGGCCGCAGGAATGGACTACGTCGATGTACGTTTGCTGTGAGTGACTGGCTCGCTTACGGGTCGATGTTCGCCAGCAGCTTTCTCAGTGCAACCTTACTGCCCGGCAGTTCAGAAGTGTTACTGGCGGGCTTGCTGATAGCAGGAAAGGTTTCAGTGAGTGGCATTGTTGCAACCGCAGCACTTGGTAACACGCTAGGCGGTCTGACAAATATTATCATTGGTCGCTGGCTGCCGTTAAAACAGCAGGGGCGATGGCATAACACAGCAACGGCGTGGCTGCACCGTTTGGGGCCTGCTGCGCTGCTATTGAGTTGGTTGCCAGTGATTGGCGACCTGCTATGCGTTCTCGCTGGCTGGCTACGTTTTGCCTGGCTGCCGATGGTGTTTTTTCTCGCCGTGGGCAAGACCTTGCGTTATATAGCGTTGGCGTACGCAACACTACAGGGCATGGATTGGTGGCATTGATTCGCGAATAATCGGCGCTACGGTTAACATTATGCTTAACAATAATAAGTTTTTCTCCGAGCGGGAGGTCAATTTGATCCCGGACGTATCACAGGCGCTTTCCTGGCTGGAAGCTCATCCTGACGCATTAAAAGGTATTGGTCGCGGTATTGAACGCGAAACGCTGCGCGTCAGACCAGATGGTCATCTGGCGACCACCGGCCACCCAAAATCTCTTGGCTCGGCGTTAACGCACAAGTGGATCACCACGGATTTTGCGGAAACGCTGCTCGAATTCATTACGCCGGTAGAAGGCGATATCGACAAACTGTTGGCCTTTTTACGGGATATCCACCGTCATACCTCCCGCGATTTAGGCGAAGAGCGTATGTGGCCAATGAGCATGCCGTGCCTGATTGAAGACAGTCAGAATATCGAACTGGCTCAGTACGGCAGCTCCAACATCGGTAAGATGAAAACGCTCTACCGCGAAGGCTTAAAAAACCGCTACGGTTCGCTGATGCAGGTTATTTCCGGCGTCCATTACAACTTCTCACTGCCGCTCTCTTTCTGGCAGGCATGGGGAGAAGGTAAGGATGAGAAGAGCGGGCAGGACGCGATCTCCGAAGGCTATCTGCGCCTGATCCGTAACTACTACCGTTTTGGCTGGGTCATTCCTTATCTGTTCGGCGCATCTCCGGCGATCTGCTCTTCGTTCCTGCAGGGAAAAGAGACTAAGTTGCCGTTCGAGAAAACGGAAAAGGGCATGCTGTATCTGCCTTATGCCACCTCATTACGTCTGAGCGACCTCGGTTATACCAACAAATCTCAGAACGGTCTGGGCATCACCTTCAATAATCTGCCCGATTATGTGAAGGCTCTGAAAGCGGCGATTAAAACGCCGTCGAAAGAGTATGGCGAGATGGGCATTAAGGACGAGCAGGGTAACTGGTTGCAGCTGAACACCAACGTGCTGCAGATTGAAAACGAGCTCTATGCGCCAATTCGTCCTAAACGCGTCACGCGTTCCGGCGAGAACCCGTCTGACGCGCTGCTGCGTGGTGGGATTGAGTATATCGAAGTCCGTTCACTGGATATCAACCCGTTCTCAGCCATTGGCGTCGATGAGAATCAGGTCCGCTTCCTGGATCTGTTCCTGATTTGGTGTACGCTGGCCGATGCGCCGGAGATGAGCAGTGACGAGCTGCTGTGCACCCGGACTAACTGGAACCGCGTGATCCTTGAAGGGCGTAAGCCTGGCTTAATGTTGGGCATGGGTTGTGGTGAAGCGCAGCATCCGCTGGCAGAAGTGGGCAAAACGCTGTTCAAAGATCTGCGTCGCGTGGCTGAAACGCTGGATAGCCAGCAGGGAAATCATTTGTATCAGGAAGTGTGTGACCGTCTGGTTGCTTCTTTCGACGATCCGGATTTGACCTATTCAGCACGTTTCCTGAATGCCCTGAAAGATAACGGCATTGACGGCACGGGGCTGGCCCTGGCGGAACAGTATCGCCATCAGCTGGCTGAAGAGTCGCTGGAAATTTTGACTGAGTCTGATTTTGAGCAGGAAGCTGTTCGCTCAAATGCGAGTCAGCAGGAAATCGAAGAAAGTGATACGCTTAACTTTGAAGACTTCTTAAAGAGTCGCAGTTAAGAAAAGAAAATGGCCACATTGCTGTGGCCAAAATAACATCTCTGTTGTCAGGGATGATGATAACAAAATTGCGCGTCTTTCATATATTCAGACCGGGCACGACAGAGAAAGTTTCACTGATTCGAAAATAAATTCATTAGTTGAGGTAACAATATGCCATTGCTGGATAGCTTTACTGTCGATCATACGATTATGGCGGCACCTGCGGTTCGTGTAGCTAAGACCATGAACACTCCTCATGGCGATACCATTACCGTTTTCGACCTGCGTTTCTGCAAGCCAAACAAAGAAGTGATGCCTGAGCGCGGGATCCACACGCTGGAGCACCTGTTTGCTGGCTTCATGCGTAACCACCTGAACGGTGATGGCGTGGAGATCATTGATATCTCCCCAATGGGTTGCCGTACCGGCTTTTACATGAGCCTGATTGGTTCACCTGATGAGCAGCGTGTGGCAAAAGCCTGGAAAGGGGCAATGCAGGACGTGCTGAAAGTCACCGACCAGCGCAAAATCCCTGAACTGAACGAATATCAGTGCGGCACGTTTGAGATGCACTCTTTAGATGAAGCGCAGGATATTGCACGTCACATTATCGACAACGACATTCGCGTGAACCATAACGACGAACTGGCGCTGCCGAAAGACAAACTGCAGGAACTGCACATCTAGTTTGTCCGGGGCAAGTGAGTTTGCCCCAACGTCTTACCTTCTGAACAGGGCGGAAAATTTCCCGCCCTTTTTTACCGCCCGCCTTTTACGATCCGACTGACTCTTTCAACGATTTCTTCGGTATGATGCGTACCTGCTTAATCATATTCTCCTGAACATCAAGAATATCAATCGCATAGTTGCCCACTTTCACCCGGGTGTTAGGTAACGGAATATCCTGTATCTCTTCAAGGATCATGCCGTTCACCGTTCGGGCTTCATCTTCTGGCAACGTCCAGTTAAAGGCTTTGTTCAGCTCACGGATGTTGGCACTGCCTTCAACCAGCACTGAACCGTCATTCTGCGGTACCACTTCTTCCGCCAGAGTAGGGGACATCGAGGTGGTGAAGTCGCCGACAATCTCTTCAAGAATGTCTTCGATGGTCACCAGCCCTTTGATATCACCATACTCATCCACCACCAGGCCAACCTTCTTTTTGTTACGCTGGAATTTAACCAGCTGCACGTTCAGCGGTGTGCCCTCAGGAACGTAATAAATTTCGTCCGCAGCGCGCAGCATGACTTCCTTGGTGAACTCTTTCTTCTCGGTCATCAGTCGATAGGCTTCGCGCACGCGCAGCATGCTGATGGTGTCATCAAGTGAGTCACGGTAGAGCACGATGCGGCCATGAGGAGAGTGGGTCAGCTGGCGAACAATCGATTTCCAGTCATCATTGATATTAATGCCGGCAATCTCATTGCGGGGCACCATGATGTCATCGACGTTCACTTTTTCCAGATCCAGCACTGACAGCAGCATGTCCTGATTGCGACGGGACATCAGTGAGCGCGACTCATGCACGATGGTACGCAGCTCGTCTTTGCTTAATGCGCCGCTGATAGCCCCATCGCTTCTGATGCCCACCATGCTCATCAGCAGGCGCGTAATGGTGTTCAGCAACCACACCAGCGGCATCATCACGATCTGTAACGGGCCGAGCAGGAAGCTGCTGGGGAAAGCGACTTTTTCCGGATAGAGCGCAGCAATGGTTTTTGGCAGAACTTCAGAGAACACCAGTACTGCAAACGTCAGGATCCCGGTGGCGATGGCCACACCCGCATCGCCATATAGCCGCATGCCGACGATGGTGGCCAGCGCGGAGGCCAGAATATTCACCAGGTTATTGCCAATCAGCACCAGGCTGATCAGGCGGTCAGGACGACGCAGCAGTTTTTCAACACGACGAGCGGCACGGTTACCGTTTTTAGCCAGATGGCGAAGCTTATAGCGATTGAGGGTCATCATCCCCGTCTCGGAACCTGAGAAGTAGGCGGAGACAAAAATCATGATGACCAGAGTGATAATTAACGTGGTGGTTGAAACATGTTCCAACGAAGGAATTCCTTGTAGTGGAGGGTCATGAGGACAGGAAGTGCTGCAACATCCGGCTACCGAAGTACGCCATGGTCAGCAGAAAAGCCCCGCCGCAGTTGAACCAGGCTACGCGGCGACCGCGCCAGCCTTCGTGATAATGACCCCAAAGCAAAACGATATAGACGAACCAGGCAAGAATCGACAGCACGGCTTTATCAACATTCTCGCGACTGAAAAGATCGTGCATGTAAAACAAGCCTGTGCAAAGCACCAGCGTCAGAAGCACCACGCCAACCTGAGTGATGTGGAACATCTTGCGCTCAATGGTCATCAACGGCGGGATATCACTGTTAAAGGCCAGCTTCTTGTTTTTCAGCAGATAGTCGATCCACGCCAGTTGTAAGGCATAGAGTGCGGCAATGATCAGCGTAGCATATGCAAACAGTGCCAGACCGATATGCACCATCATCCCCGGTGTGGTTTCGAGGTGGGTGATAAAGGCGTTGGGAACAAACGTGGCAAAGGCCAGGTTGATCAACGCAAAGCTGTACACAATCGGCAGCAGCATCCAGCCACGATTGCGTGAGGCGACGATGGTCATGATCGCGCAAATCAGCAAGCTGACCAGTGAGCCAATATTCAGCAGGCTAAGATTCTGGCCGCCGTCGATGGCAAAAATACGCTGTTCGAGCGCGACAGCGTGGCAAATCAGCGCGATTACAGCTGAGATTACCGCCAGGCGACGCCATCCACTTTGCTTGCGCAGCAGGCTGGGAATAATCAAAGCAAGGCTGAAGGAGTAGGCGAGTAGCGCCAGGATCGCAAAAACGGACATAGGTGTTGTCAGGTACCAGCCAGATGAGAAAAAAATCAGTATAGCGTCAGCGGCTGCTGGCTCCAAACGATCTCAACGCAGATGGCTGAGATCGCAGCGGCTTCATGTTATAATCCGTCCCATTGTGTCGCCTGGCGACCTCTCATTACGTTGAGCGAGAGACGATGTTTGATAATTTAACCGACAGATTGTCGCAATCCCTGCGCAATATCAGTGGCCGTGGACGGCTGACCGAAGACAACATTAAGGACACGCTGCGCGAAGTTCGCATGGCGTTACTTGAGGCGGACGTTGCGCTGCCGGTGGTGCGTGACTTTATCAACCGCGTAAAAGAGCGGGCGGTAGGTCAGGATGTAAATAAAAGCCTGACCCCAGGTCAGGAGTTCGTCAAGATCGTTCAGAGTGAACTGGTCGCGGCGATGGGCGCAGAAAATAACACGCTTAACCTGGCGGCGCAGCCTCCTGCCGTGGTGCTGATGGCTGGCCTGCAGGGTGCGGGTAAAACCACCAGTGTCGGTAAGCTGGGTAAATTCCTGCGCGAAAAGCACAAAAAGAAAGTGCTGGTCGTCTCTGCCGACGTTTATCGCCCGGCGGCGATCAAACAGTTGGAAACCCTGGCTGAACAGGTTGGCGTTGATTTCTGCCCATCCGATCTGAGCCAGAAGCCGGTTGATATCGTTAAGAATGCGTTACAGCAGGCTAAGCTGAAGTTCTACGACGTACTGCTGGTGGATACCGCCGGTCGTTTACACGTAGACGAAGCGATGATGGACGAAATCAAACAGGTTCACGCCGCGATTAACCCGGTAGAAACCCTGTTTGTGGTCGATGCGATGACCGGCCAGGATGCCGCCAATACAGCGAAAGCGTTTAACGAAGCGCTGCCGTTGACCGGTGTGATCCTGACCAAGGTGGACGGTGATGCCCGTGGCGGTGCTGCCCTGTCTATCCGTCAAATCACCGGCAAACCGATTAAATTTATGGGTGTGGGTGAAAAAACCGACGCTCTGGAGCCGTTCTACCCGGAACGTATTGCTTCCCGTATCCTTGGAATGGGCGATGTGCTGTCGCTGATTGAAGATATCGAAAGCAAAGTTGACCGTGCTCAGGCTGAAAAGCTGGCCAGCAAGCTCAAGAAGGGTGACGGCTTCGATCTGAACGACTTCCTCGATCAGCTCAAGCAGATGCGTAACATGGGTGGCATGGCCAGCCTGATGGGCAAACTGCCGGGCATGGGGCAACTGCCTGATAACGTGAAGTCGCAGATGGACGATAAAGTGCTGGTGCGCATGGAATCGATGATCAACTCCATGACGCGTAAAGAGCGCGAAAAGCCGGAGATCATCAAAGGTTCCCGCAAGCGCCGCATTGCAACCGGTTCAGGTATGCAGGTGCAGGACGTTAACCGCTTATTGAAGCAGTTTGACGACATGCAGCGCATGATGAAGAAGATGAAAAAGGGCGGTATGGCGAAGATGATGCGCGGCATGAAAGGTATGATGCCGCCGGGCTTCCCGGGCCGCTAAATCAGCCGAAAAGACAGGATGGCGAATTAGATTGCTTTTTGCGCCAAAATGAGTAAAATTTTCGGGCTTTTTATATTGCATTCGGGCCCCGTTCCCTCAATGGGGCCCGTGTGTTTTATTAACTCAAGAGGATGTTATGGTAACAATTCGTTTGGCACGTCACGGCGCTAAAAAGCGTCCGTTCTATCAGGTAGTCGTCACTGACAGCCGTAATGCTCGCAACGGTCGCTTCATCGAGCGCGTTGGTTTCTTCAACCCGATCGCATCTGGTCAGGCTGAAGCACTGCGTCTGGATCTGGACCGCATTGAGCACTGGGTTGGCCAGGGCGCTACTGTTTCTGACCGCGTTGGTGCGCTGGTCAAAGAAGCTAAGAAAGCAGCTTAATCTGTCACGGTGGTCAACATGAGCAAGCAACTCGCCGCGCGGTCTCCAGCTAACCCGTTAATTCTGGGGAAGATGGGATCAGCCTACGGTATCCGTGGTTGGCTCAAAGTGTTTTCCTCCACCGAAGATGCCGAAAGCATTTTTGACTATCAGCCGTGGTTTATCCAACGTGCGGGTCAATGGCAGCTTGTCGAGCTGGAAGGCTGGAAGCGCCACAATCAGGACATGATCATCAAAGTCAAAGGCATTGACGATCGTGATACTGCCGGTCTGCTGACGAATTGCGAAATTGTCGTGGACTCAGAGCAGTTGCCGGAACTGGACGGCGGCGATTACTACTGGAAAGACCTTATAGGTTGCCAGGTAGTCACCACTGAAGGTTACGAGCTGGGTAAAGTCACTGAGTTGATGGAAACCGGTTCGAACGACGTTCTCGTCGTACAGGCAAACCTGAAGGATGCATTCGGTGCGAAGGAGCGGTTAATTCCGTTCCTTGATGGACAGGTTATCAAGAATGTCGATCTCACTACCGGCACCATTGAAGTAGATTGGGATCCTGGTTTTTGAGCTCCGGACAAGACGGTATGGCACCAGCTTCATCGCTGTGGATTGGCGTTATCAGCCTGTTCCCAGAGATGTTCAGCGCGATTACCGATTACGGAGTAACTGGCCGGGCAGTAAAAAATGGCCTGCTCAGCATCCAGAGCTGGAGTCCTCGTGACTTCGCTCATGACCGGCACCGCACCGTGGACGAACGTCCATTCGGCGGCGGACCGGGGATGCTAATGATGGTTCAACCCTTACGGGATGCCATCCACGCAGCAAAAGCGGCGGCAGGAGAAGGCGCTAAGGTGATTTATCTTTCACCTCAGGGTCGCAAACTCGATCAAGATGGGGTTTGCGAGCTGGCGACCAACCAGAAACTGATTCTGGTATGTGGTCGTTATGAAGGGATTGATGAGCGCGTAATCAAAACCGAAATCGATGAAGAATGGTCGATTGGCGATTACGTACTCAGTGGTGGGGAGCTACCCGCAATGACGTTGATTGATTCAGTTGCCCGGTTTATTCCAGGCGTACTGGGTAAGCAGGCGTCAGCCGATGAAGATTCGTTCTCTAACGGTTTGCTGGATTGCCCACACTACACCCGACCTGAAGTGTTAGAAGGGATGGAGGTTCCGCCAGTTCTGCTGTCGGGCAACCATGCTGAAATTCGCCGTTGGCGCCTGAAACAGTCGTTGGGCCGTACCTGGCTAAGAAGACCTGAACTTCTGGAAAACCTGGCTCTGACTGAAGAGCAAGCAAAGTTGCTGAAGGAGTTCCAAAAGGAGCTTCGCTAAGCAACATAACGATGATGGGCATGCACGGCAATCGCCGCGCGCCTGAATATCAGTTTACCCAGGATAAGAGATTTAATTATGAGCAACATTATTAAGCAAATTGAACAAGAGCAGATGAAACAGGACGTACCTTCATTCCGTCCGGGTGATTCCGTGGAAGTGAAAGTATGGGTCGTTGAAGGTTCTAAGAAACGTCTGCAGGCATTCGAGGGCGTGGTTATCGCTATTCGTAACCGCGGTCTGCACTCTGCATTCACTGTTCGTAAAATTTCTAACGGCGAAGGTGTTGAGCGTGTATTCCAGACTCACTCACCGGTTATCGACAGCATTGCTGTGAAACGTCGTGGCGCCGTGCGTCAGGCTAAACTGTACTATCTGCGTGAGCGTACTGGTAAGTCTGCACGTATCAAAGAACGTTTGGGCGCTAAAGCAACTTCTTAAGTTAATAGCGAACAAGGGGCTGACCGAAAGGCGGCCCCTTTTTTTGTGCCTGAAATTTGCCTCACTGCTGTCGGTGAAAATGGTAGATGGCGGTGTTCACCGGACCGCTGTCCAGCACGATCAAACCGTATTTAATGCCGATAAACTCCGCGCCACACTTTAGCGCCACACCCCGGCTGGCCAGATTCTCTTCAACGGCCAGGATCTCCACAATCTCTCTTTCCGGACTTTGCCAGGCGAGATCGACCAGATACTGCACCGCGGAGCTCGCAATCCCCTGACGCTGTTCACTGCTACGCACCCAGTAGCCGATGGAACAATGATTCTGCTGATCTCTGGAGTAGCGTAACCCTGCGCCACCCAGCAAGCGCCCGTCTTCTGCGAACAGGCCCAGTTCATTGGCTTCTCCTTTATCCCGAAGCAGATGAGAGATGGCGAACCACTGGCGGGCTTCGGCTACAGTGAATCCTGAGTGCGCCCACAGTAACCAGGGACGTAACGTATCCATTGAATCATTCACGGCCTGAGAGAATGCGGGAGCATCTTCATCACGGTAGGGGCGAAGCTGGATTTTCATTGCAGGCTCTCCTTTAGCGGGATTAATCCTTAGTTATCTTCATCATAGGTTATCATTTCAACATTCACGAACGAATCTTATGTCTGCCCGTGCCCTTTATGGACGCGCAGAAAACCTAGAGTGAACGGGATGGCACGAATAAAACAGGGGAAATTTCACATATCAGTGTAAAGTTAAGTGTACATATGATTTGTGGGTTAGGGGTGCACTAGGTTATTTATAGATATGATTTATATAGATTTATTTAAATAAGTTCAAAGGGTGATTGGTTGTGGTAATAAAAGTGTACATGCGTGGATTGAGTTTTGTATCGCATATGATACATTGTCAATCACCCCATAGAGGGCTGACCTACGCATATCGAGAGAAACAGGATGACCATCATGCAAAAAGACGCGCTTAATAATGTCCATATCGCTGGCGAACAGATTCTGATCACGCCAGAAGAGTTAAAAAAACAGTTCCCGCTGAATGCAGCGCTGGAAGCGCAAATCACCGCTTCCCGCCAGACCATTGCCGATATCACCAGCGGCAAAGATCACCGTTTGTTGGTGGTTTGTGGCCCTTGCTCAATTCACGATACTGAAGCCGCGTTGGAATATGCTCGTCAGCTGAAAGGTCTCTCCGAGCAACTGAAGGATCAGTTGTACATCGTTATGCGTGTCTATTTTGAAAAACCTCGTACGACCGTTGGCTGGAAAGGCTTAATCAACGACCCGTACATGGATAACTCTTTCGATATGGAAGCCGGTCTGCACATTGCTCGCCGTCTGTTGTTGGACCTGGTTGAAATGGGCCTGCCGCTGGCGACCGAAGCGCTGGATCCTAACAGCCCGCAATACCTTGGCGATCTGTTCAGCTGGTCAGCAATTGGTGCGCGTACCACAGAATCTCAGACTCACCGCGAAATGGCATCGGGCTTATCCATGCCGGTTGGCTTTAAAAATGGCACTGACGGCAGCCTGGGCACGGCGATCAACGCCATGCGTGCGGCATCAATGCCTCACCGTTTTGTCGGCATCAATCAGAGTGGCCAGGTGTGCCTGTTGCAGACCCAGGGCAATCCGGATGGTCATGTGATCCTGCGTGGCGGCAAAAGCCCGAACTACGGCCCGGAAGATGTCGCGCAGTGTGAAAAAGAGATGCGTCAGGCGGGACTCCGTCCTTCCTTGATGATAGATTGCAGCCATGGCAATTCTAACAAAGATTTTCGTCGTCAGTCCGGCGTGGCTGAATCTGCGGTAGCGCAGATCAAAGACGGCAACCGTTCAATTATGGGCCTGATGCTGGAAAGCAATATTCACGAAGGCAACCAGTCTTCCGAGCAACCGCGCAGCGATATGCGCTACGGCGTTTCCGTTACTGATGCCTGCATCAACTGGGAAACCACGGAAACCTTGCTGCGTGAAATTCATCAGGACCTGAACGGAGTGCTGGCGGCGCGTCTGTCGCAAGAGGATTAATTATGGTGGCTGAACTGACCGCGCTACGCGATCAAATTGATGAAGTTGATAAAGCGCTGCTCGATCTGCTGGCCAAACGTCTGCACCTCGTCGCTGAAGTCGGCGAGGTAAAGAGCCGTTATGGATTACCGATTTATGTTCCAGAGCGTGAAGCCTCAATGCTGGCTTCACGCCGCAAAGAAGCTGAGTTGCTCGGTGTCCCGCCTGACCTGATCGAAGATATTCTTCGTCGGGTGATGCGTGAATCCTACACCAGCGAAAATGATAAAGGCTTTAAAACGCTGAATCCCGATCTGCGCCCGGTGGTGATTGTCGGTGGCAGAGGGCAGATGGGGCGTCTGTTTGAAAAGATGCTCACGCTGTCCGGCTATCAGGTGAAGATCCTTGATAAAGAAGACTGGGAACAGGCTGAGAGTATGCTGTCTGATGCCGGAATGGTGATCATCAGCGTACCGATCCACCTGACCGAGCAGGTGATTGCCGGGCTGCCGCCATTGCCTGACGACTGTATTCTGGTCGATCTGGCATCGGTAAAAAACAGTCCGTTGCAGGCGATGTTGGCGGCGCACAGCGGCCCGGTTTTAGGCCTGCACCCGATGTTTGGTCCGGACAGTGGAAGCCTGGCGAAGCAGTTAGTGGTTTGGTGCGATGGCCGTCAGCCAGAGGCCTATCAATGGCTGCTGGAACAGATTCAGGTGTGGGGCGCGCGTCTACACCGCATCAGCGCGGTGGAACACGATCAGAACATGGCCTTTATTCAGGCGCTGCGTCACTTCGCAACCTTCGCTTATGGCTTACATCTGGCCGAAGAGAATGTGCAGCTCGAACAGCTGCTGGCGCTCTCCTCGCCAATCTACCGGCTGGAGTTGGCGATGGTGGGCAGGCTGTTTGCTCAGGACCCACAGTTGTATGCGGACATCATTATGTCGTCCGAGAACAATCTGGCGCTGATTAAACGTTACTACGAGCGATTCGGTGAAGCTATCAAGCTGCTGGAGCAGGGCGATAAGCAGGCGTTTATTACCAGCTTCCGCAAAGTGGAGCACTGGTTTGGCGATTATGCCCAACGCTTCATGCTGGAAAGCCGTACGCTGCTACGCCAGGCGAATGACAGCCGACCGTAATCTCTCCATTAAAAGGCCGGAAACGGCCTTTTTCTATTCACTGCAAAAACCCGCATCCTTAAATATTTGCTGAGCCCTGGCTGACAGTAGAAATGCTGCCAGTGGTTGCGCACGCTCCTGACACACGGCAAAAGCATAATCAGCCGTGATTTGCCAGGGCGCGGGAATGGATAGCGTCACCAGGTTTCCCTTCTCTTTCAGCAATGGCGCGTAGCTCTGATAGCCAATAAACATCTCAGCCTGTTTGGTATTCAGTAACCAGCTCGCAGCCAGTTCTCCGGCCGGGATGGCTGGGCTTTGCGGGCCACCAACCAGTGGCATCGCTCGCTGCTTTAACGCCGTGCCTTCTCCGGGATGCGTCGCGTCAATACGATCAAAAAGCTGCCAGGTATAATCGCCTGACGGATCGCTTAATGGCGTGGACGTTGCCAGGCGCAAGTGCGGATCCCGCAACAGATCTAACCAGTCACGACCTTGCTTAGCCAGCGTAGCGGTAACGCTCAGACAGAGTTGATTGTGGGTAAACAGGGCGGTATGGATTGCCTGTCCTTTCTCAACCAAAGTCTGAGGATGGGCTGAGTTGGCTGACGCAAACAGATCGCAGGCTTCGCCCTGTTCGATGCGTTGCAACAGCAGGCCAGCAGGACCAAAATCAGTCGTCACGCTGATGCCACTTTCCCGTTCGAATGCCGTCATTAAGCTGGGCCAGACCACCCGCAGGCTGCCGGCCGCTAAGACCGTTATGCTGCACATCAATTACCGCCAACGTAGTGAGTACGGTAGAAACGTTGATACCAGCTGTCGGCTCTTTTCTGCATATCGACATCGCTGAATTTTTCAGGATACAGCTTCTTCGCCATCCACAGTTCGCCCAGTGCCAGCGCTTCCGGCATTGGATAACCCCAGGCCTTTGCATACTCAGGCATCAGATAAACGCGGTGATTTTTTACCGCATCTACGGCTTGCCAGGCTGGCTGCTGATTGATCTCATCGATCACTTTTGGGTAACGGTCCTGTACAAAGATCACCTGCGGGTTCCAGGCGATGATTTGCTCCATCGAGACCTGCTTGAAGCCTTTGACCGTGGCTGCCGCGACGTTCAACGCACCGGCATGTGCCATCATCAACCCGGTGTATTTTCCGGAACCATAAGTCGTCAGATCCGGATTGGCCATAAAAGCGCGGATCCGCCGTTCGGCAGGAATGTCTTTCAGTCGATCCGCCGTTTGCTGGCGCTCGTCAAAGGTCGCTTTAATCAGCGCTTCGGCCTGTGGCTGATGGTTTACCACCTCACCGATCAATCTGATCCCGTCCTTCAGTCCCTGGTTATAAGCCTGATCTTCGTTCTGTAACTGAGGGTTCAGTTCACCTTGCTGTTTCTCATCACCGCTACGCAGTGAAATCGCAATCACCGCAATGCCAAGGTTTTGGATCTGGTCGATCATCTCTTTCGGGGCGTAGTTGGTGACAAAAACTACCTGCGGATGCAGCGCGACCAATTTCTCCACGTCAACATGCGTCAGATCGCCCAGCGCAGGAATGGTGGCCAGCTGCGGGACCAGACGCTGATAGCCGTCTCCTAACTGTTGTTTCCAGTTACCCAGAATGCCAACCATGGTATTGGTCGCGTCGAGCTGGACTAACAGGTTCAGCGTCTGATGCTGCAGAACCACCACGCGATCGACACGATCCGGGATGGTGACCTGCCGGCCTAACTGATCGGTGACCTGACGGGCAGCCTGGGAGCAAAAAGGAGCAAGGACGAGTAGGGTGGTAAAAGCAGCAGTCTTGAAGGCGCGCAACATGGTGATTCCCTGAGTAACGTTATATAAAGCATAATATAGCGTTAGGTCGAATGGAGACAATGATTCTGCGTAAACAAGTCGAGGAGGCATCGGCCGGGGTTGAGATGGCCGATGCCTGGAAGGCGTTAAAGCTTATTCAGGTTCAACCGGGATAACGTTTTCGCTCGGGTAGCAACCCAGCACTTTCAGGGAACGGGTAATCGGCGTCAGCTCTTTTAACGCCTGCTGAACCTCATCGGAACGCAGGTTGCCCTGGAAATCGATATAAAACATCTCTTCCCATGGATTGCCGTTGATGGGACGGGATTCCAGCTTACTCATCACCAGGTTGTGCTGACGCAGAACCAGCAGGGCTTCTACCAGCGCACCCGCTTGCTGGCCGGTTGCCATAATCAGCGTGGTTTTAGCGGGAACCTGCGGCGTCACCTCTACCGGTTTGCGGGCGAGGATAATGAAGCGGGTGATATTTTGCTTCTGATTCGCCAGGTTACGTTCCAGTACCTGCAGCCCATAAAGATCTCCGCCTGCTTCGCTGCCAATGGCGGCAACTTTAGGCGAGTTCATTGCGGCGACTTTTTCCATTGCGGCAGCCGTGCTTTCGGTGTACTCAATTTTCCAGTGCGGATAGCGATTAATGAACTGGCTACACTGCTGGAAAGGCTGAGGATGACTGTAAACCGTCTCGATTTGTTGCAGATCGGTGCTGCCGTTGACCAGTACGCAGTGATCGATCGGAATGGTCATCTCGCCGACAATTGAAAGGCTGGTCAGCTGCAGCAGGTCATAGACATCGTTGATCGAGCCGGAGCTGGTATTTTCAATCGGCAACACCGCATAGTCCGCCTGGCCGGTTTCGACCTGATTAAAGATGTCCTGGAATTTCAGACAGCCGCTTTCGATAAACGTCTCGAAATGGCGCGCGGCGTAGTTGCGTGCAGCCAGATGGGAGTAAGAACCTTTCGGGCCGAGGAAGGCAACGCGTGCGGATTGAGCCGTGGTCTTATTGAGGTGCTTTTGCAGCAGGGCTTGCTGCGTCAGCACCGAGTCTTCGATAATCAGCTGAAACAGACGCGTGATGTAATGCGCGTCCAGCTTGTGGCCTTTGCCAAGGGTAATCAGATGCTCAAGCAGGTCTCGCTCGCGGTCGATGTCGCGGATTGGGCGATGTGTTGCCATCTTCGCCGTTGCAACCTCAATCGCCAGCGCCCGGCGTTGAGCAAGCATATTCAGCAGTTGTTCATCCAGCGCGCTGATTTTATCGCGCAGGCCGAGCAGGGGATTCTCAGGGGTCATAAGGCTACCTGTCAGATGTTCATAAAAAAAAAGCCTCCCGCTGGGGAGGCTTTGTAGTTCGTCTTCGCATTCATTCTTACACGACGAATTGCCTCCCAATCAGGGGAAGGTAAAGAAGGTAAAAAAGAATGCGAAGAAGAACGGTCGTTTTTGCATTGTGCTATCCAGAACCGGAGAGCGTTTAAAGTAACCGCTGCAATTTATTTCTGTCAATAAAAAACGCGCCCTGAGGCGCGTTATCTTCCTTTTGACGTCTATTCCTGATCGATGATGCTCAGGTCTTTCACACTGGCATTGGCGCGGCGCGCTTCACCTTTATGCTGAACCTTGTTCAGCTGGCGTTCCAGTTTTCCGATCAGATCATTGATAGCCGTATACATATCATCATGCTTCGCGCTGGCGACCAGCGGGCCATTTGGCGTATTGATGGTGGCATCAGCGACAAATTCCTTCGGCTCCTTTGAAAGAACGATATGGGGTTTTATCAGGTCAGTTTGCCATTTTTCGAGCTTGGCGAGACGGTCTTCGACATGTTGGCGGATAGCCGGAGTGATTTCCATGTGCTTGCTGGTAATGTTCAGAACCATAGTGCTTACCTCTCTGTCATTTCCGTCGAATGTAGGTCCAGCATACCTCGAAAAAGAGGTTTATGCGTGATTCACATCACGTTTTTTTGTCACTTTTTGTCAATGTGGAGAAATCTGTGAGATGGGAGGAGAAATGCTGAAATGGGGGTTGTCGGGGCGCTTTTTAGCGGGCATTATTGACTGGATAACTCAGAAGAGAACTGGCCAAACAGCAGGAATTCTGAGCAAAAAAATGGCAGCCACGGGCTGCCATTTTTCATTTCAACGCTTAAGCCTGATTTGCTGCAATCAACTTAGCGACTTTGTCCGCTTCAGCATTTAACTGCAGCTGACGGTATGCATTTTCCATCAGTGGCAGTGCCGTGCGCGTAGCCTGAGTGTCCGGATAATCTTTCATCATTTGCTCAACACGGTTAACTACTGCGACATAAGCCTCGCGCTTAGTGTAGAATTGAGCAACGGATAATTCATATTTCGCCAGACGATCTTTCAGATACACCAGACGCTTTCTTGCATCTGTTGCATATTGACTGTTCGGGTAACCGCGCAGCAGCTGAGAGAAATCATGGAAGGCGTCACGCGCATGCGTCGGATCGCGGTCAGAGCGGTCGATGCCGAAAAAGCCCTGCAGTGCGCTATCGTCCAGCGCCATATCCGTCAGACCACGCATATAAATCACGTAATCAATATTCGGGTGGGTTGGATTCAGACGCATGAAGCGGTCAATTGCGGCCTGCGCCAGCGGCAAATCGGCATTTTTGTAGTAAGCGTAGATCAAGTCTAGCTGAACTTGCTGGGAGTAAGGGCCGAACGGGTAGCGGTTATCAAGCGCTTCCAGTTGCGTTATTGCTCCTTTAAAGTTACCGTCCTGCAGTTTTTGCTGGGCTGTGGCATAGATTTCAGAAGGCGGATTGTCAGGCACCGTTTCCTTCGAACCGGAACAACCAGCCAATGCCAGGCTCAACGTGGCTGCAGCCACCAGATATTTCATACGCGTCATGACGATTTGATTATCCTCAGAGTGTTATTCAGGAAGCTGTCCATGTAGCTCCCGATAGTGACCAGGTACAATAGCACATTATATTAAACGGCATCGCCGTGAAAACCCAACGTTAACGAAGAAGCTGTTTATGGCACAACAAGTAAAACTCAACGCAACGGTATCCGAATCACAACTCGGACAACGCTTAGATCAGGCTTTGGCCGAATTGTTCCCTGATTATTCTCGATCTCGCATAAAAGAGTGGATTCTCGACCGTCGCGTCACCGTCAATGGCGTAATCATCGACAAACCGAAGGAAAAAGTGCTCGGTAGCGAACAAATCGCTATTGATGCTGAAATTGAAGAAGAAGCACGCTGGGAAGCGCAGGACATTCCTTTAGACATCGTATATGAAGATGAAGACATTCTGGTCATCAACAAACCACGCGGTCTGGTTGTCCATCCCGGTGCCGGTAATCCCGATGGCACCGTGCTGAATGCACTGTTGCATCATTTCCCGGCCATCGCTGACGTGCCGCGTGCGGGTATCGTTCATCGCCTCGATAAAGACACAACGGGTCTGATGGTGGTGGCGAAAACCGTTCCAGCTCAAACGCATCTGGTGGAATCTTTGCAGTTAAGAGAAATCACCCGTGAGTATGAAGCTGTGGCGATCGGCAGAATGACAGCGGGCGGTACGGTTGACGAGCCTATCAGCCGTCACTCCACCAAGCGTACGCATATGGCGGTTCACCCAACCGGTAAACCTGCCACTACGCATTACCGCATCATGGAGCATTTCCGTGTGCATACGCGCCTGCGTCTGCGTCTGGAAACCGGCCGTACTCACCAGATCCGTGTCCATATGGCGCACATTAACCATCCGCTGGTGGGCGATCAGTTATACGGTGGCCGTCCGCGTCCGCCGAAGGGCGCGTCGGAGTCATTTATTGCGATGCTGCGTAAGTTCGATCGTCAGGCTCTGCATGCCACCATGCTTCGCCTGTACCATCCGATTAGTGGCATTGAAATGGAATGGCATGCGCCGTTGCCTCAGGATATGGTTGACCTGATCGCAGAGATGAAAGCGGATACCGCTGAATTCAAGGATCAGATGGACTGGTAATGAGCCTGATCACGCCTGACTGGACGCTGCCTGCCACTGTGCGGGCATGCAGCTCAACCCGAGTGGGTGGCGTAAGCTGCTTGCCGTGGGACTCACTGAATCTTGGCGCACATGTTGGGGATAATCCTCTGCATGTGCAGGCTAATCGTCAGCGTCTGGTTGAGCTGGGCGAGCTGCCTGCAATGCCAGTCTGGCTTGAACAAGTTCATGGTACTGAGGTGCTTCACCTGACGGGCGGTCAACCTGACAGCTTAAAGGCGGATGCCGTATACACCCGTCAGCGCGGAATACCTTGCGCCGTGATGACAGCCGACTGTTTGCCGGTGCTTTTTTGTTCTTCAGATGGCAAGGAAGTGGCGGCGGCACATGCTGGCTGGCGAGGTCTTTGCCAGGGCGTACTGGAATCGACGCTGGCAGCATTTAATGCTCAGCCGGAAGAGATACATGCCTGGCTGGGGCCGGCGATCGGGCCAGACGCTTTTGAAGTAGGTCCCGAGGTTCGGGACGCATTTTTAGCGCAAAAAATGCACAGTGACAGGGCTTTCAGGCCTGTTGGTGAAAAATATTATGCGGATATTTGGCAACTTGCCAGAGAGCGTTTAGTCCGCAGCGGAGTGCGCCACATCTCGGGTGGCGGCCTTTGCACCCTCTCAAAACCCACTGAATTCTTCTCCTTCCGACGCGATGGCATCACCGGCCGTCTGGCAAGTTTGATCTGGCTGATATAACCTAGCGCCATAAGACGGTCCAGAATGATGTATTTTTCACCAAAATATTTAGGTCATTAAACTTGAAAATTTGAGGGATGACCTCATTTAATCTCCAGTAGCAATTTGACCTGAATGGGGGAATTATGCGTCTGGATCGTCTTACTAACAAATTCCAGCTTGCTCTCGCCGATGCCCAGTCTTTAGCCCTGGGTCGCGACAATCAATTTATCGAACCTCTCCACTTAATGAGTGCATTACTGACTCAGGAAGGCGGATCCGTACGTCCTTTACTGACCACCGCCGGTGTTGATACCGCTGCTTTGCGCAGCAGTGTTGAACAGGCTATCGGCCGTTTGCCGCAGGTGGAAGGAACGGATGGCGATGTTCAGCCTTCTGCGGACCTGGTTCGTGTTCTGAATCTCTGTGACAAGCTGGCTCAAAAACGTGCTGATAATTTCATTTCATCCGAACTGTTTGTTCTGGCTGCTCTTGAGTCGCGCGGTTCGCTGGCCGATCTTCTGAAATCTGCCGGTGTAACCACTGACAAACTGAGCAAGGCAATTGACCAAATGCGTGGAGGCGAAAACGTGAACGATCAAGGGGCTGAAGATCAGCGCCAGGCACTGAAAAAATACACCATCGACCTGACCGAACGTGCTGAGTCCGGCAAACTGGACCCGGTGATTGGTCGTGATGAAGAAATTCGTCGCACCATTCAGGTTCTGCAGCGCCGTACAAAAAACAACCCGGTTTTGATCGGTGAGCCTGGTGTAGGTAAAACCGCTATCGTCGAAGGGCTTGCCCAGCGAATCATAAATGGCGAAGTGCCGGAGGGGCTGAAAGGGCGCCGGGTGCTTTCTCTTGATATGGGGGCGCTGGTGGCCGGCGCGAAATACCGCGGTGAGTTCGAAGAGCGTCTGAAAGCCGTACTGAACGATCTCTCTAAACAGGAAGGCAATGTCATTCTGTTTATTGATGAGCTGCATACTATGGTTGGCGCAGGTAAAGCTGACGGCGCGATGGATGCCGGTAACATGCTCAAACCTGCACTGGCTCGCGGTGAGCTTCACTGCGTAGGCGCGACCACTCTCGATGAGTATCGTCAGTATATTGAGAAAGATGCGGCTCTGGAGCGTCGTTTCCAGAAAGTGTATGTGGCTGAGCCAACCGTGGAAGATACCATCGCGATCCTGCGTGGTCTGAAAGAGCGATATGAGCTGCACCACCATGTGCAGATCACCGATCCGGCTATCGTGGCTGCGGCAACCTTATCGCATCGCTATATTGCCGACCGTCAGCTGCCGGATAAAGCCATCGACCTGATTGATGAAGCCGGTTCCAGCATTCGTATGCAGATTGATTCAAAACCGGAATCTCTGGATCGCCTGGAACGCCGCATCATCCAGCTGAAGCTTGAGCAACAGGCTCTGAAGAAAGAGACTGACGATGCCAGCCTCAAACGACTGTCTATGCTGGAAGATGAGCTGAACCAGAAAGAGCGTGATTACTCTGAGCTTGAAGAAGAGTGGAAATCGGAGAAAGCCTCTCTTTCCGGCACCCAGACAATTAAAGCTGAGCTGGAACAGGCGAAGCTGGCAATGGAACAGGCGCGTCGTCTTGGCGATCTGGCTCAGATGTCTGAACTGCAGTACGGGAAAATCCCTGAGCTGGAAAAACAGCTGGCTCTGGCTACGCAGTCTGAAGGCAAAACCATGCGTTTGCTGCGTAACCGGGTAACCGAAGTTGAAATTGCTGACGTGCTGGCTCGCTGGACAGGGATCCCTGTCGACAGGATGATGGAAGGGGAGCGCGATAAGTTACTGCGTATGGAGCAGGATCTGCATCAGCGTGTGATTGGACAGAATGAAGCGGTCGAAGCCGTGTCGAATGCGATTCGCCGTAGTCGTGCGGGTCTGGCGGATCCTAATCGTCCGATTGGTTCATTCCTGTTCCTTGGCCCGACAGGGGTGGGTAAGACCGAGCTGTGCAAAGCGCTGGCTAACTTTATGTTCGACAGTGACGATGCGATGGTACGTCTCGATATGTCCGAGTTTATGGAGAAGCATTCAGTATCCCGTTTGGTGGGTGCACCTCCAGGTTATGTCGGATATGAAGAGGGCGGTTACCTGACTGAAGCTGTCCGTCGCCGGCCGTATTCGGTGATCCTGTTGGATGAGGTGGAGAAAGCGCACCCGGATGTCTTCAACATCCTACTGCAGGTTCTGGATGATGGACGTCTGACGGATGGTCAGGGTAGAACGGTCGACTTCCGTAACACGGTGGTGATCATGACCTCTAACCTGGGCTCCGATCTGATTCAGGAACGGTTTGGCGCGCTTAGCTATCCGGAAATGAAAGACGTGGTGATGACGGTAGTCGGTCAGCACTTCCGTCCGGAGTTCATTAACCGTATAGATGAGCTGGTGGTCTTCCATCCGTTGGGTGAGCAGCATATTGCTTCTATAGCCAAGATTCAGTTGCAGCGTCTTTACGATCGCCTGGCCGATCGCGGATATGACTTACACATTTCCGATGCTGCGTTGCATAAGCTTGCTGAAAATGGCTATGACCCGGTTTATGGTGCTCGTCCGTTGAAGCGTGCTATCCAGCAGCAGATCGAGAACCCGCTGGCGCAGCAGATACTTTCTGGTGCACTGATCCCGGGTAAAACGATCGAAATGGATGTAAAAGACGATGCCATAGTGGCTCAGCAGTAATCGCGGTAAAAACAAAAATGGGCCTTCGGGCCCATTTTTGTTTAATAAGTGGTCGTAAAAGGGGCCAGTTTGGCGTTTTGGGTTGAAAATTGAGCGGTTGAATGTTTTTTTGCATTTAGCCCTTGTCAGTCTCCAGAAATTCCCTATACTGCGCCTCCACTGACACGGAACAACGACTTACGAGTCACCGGGTCAGAGGTTCAGGAAGCTGAATCGCCGGAGAAAAACTTCCCAAAAAGAAGTTGACTCTGAAGGAGGAAAGCGTAATATACGCCACCTCGCAGTAAGGCGCCAAGGCACTTACCGCAACGCTCTTTAACAATTTATCAGACAATCTGTGTGGGCACTCGCAGGATTGATATCAGCGCCGCAAGGCGCAAAAAAATATCAAGCCTTAAGAGTGAACACATAATGAAATTCATTATGACGTTTTACACTTGAGCACCGCTGAACTTGTTTCAGCAAATCGAACTTTTAATTGAAGAGTTTGATCATGGCTCAGATTGAACGCTGGCGGCAGGCCTAACACATGCAAGTCGAACGGTAGCACAGAGAGCTTGCTCTCGGGTGACGAGTGGCGGACGGGTGAGTAATGTCTGGGAAACTGCCTGATGGAGGGGGATAACTACTGGAAACGGTAGCTAATACCGCATAACGTCTTCGGACCAAAGTGGGGGACCTTCGGGCCTCACACCATCGGATGTGCCCAGATGGGATTAGCTAGTAGGTGGGGTAATGGCTCACCTAGGCGACGATCCCTAGCTGGTCTGAGAGGATGACCAGCCACACTGGAACTGAGACACGGTCCAGACTCCTACGGGAGGCAGCAGTGGGGAATATTGCACAATGGGCGCAAGCCTGATGCAGCCATGCCGCGTGTATGAAGAAGGCCTTCGGGTTGTAAAGTACTTTCAGCGGGGAGGAAGGCGGTAAGGTTAATAACCTTATCGATTGACGTTACCCGCAGAAGAAGCACCGGCTAACTCCGTGCCAGCAGCCGCGGTAATACGGAGGGTGCAAGCGTTAATCGGAATTACTGGGCGTAAAGCGCACGCAGGCGGTCTGTCAAGTCAGATGTGAAATCCCCGGGCTTAACCTGGGAACTGCATTTGAAACTGGCAGGCTAGAGTCTTGTAGAGGGGGGTAGAATTCCAGGTGTAGCGGTGAAATGCGTAGAGATCTGGAGGAATACCGGTGGCGAAGGCGGCCCCCTGGACAAAGACTGACGCTCAGGTGCGAAAGCGTGGGGAGCAAACAGGATTAGATACCCTGGTAGTCCACGCCGTAAACGATGTCGACTTGGAGGTTGTGCCCTTGAGGCGTGGCTTCCGGAGCTAACGCGTTAAGTCGACCGCCTGGGGAGTACGGCCGCAAGGTTAAAACTCAAATGAATTGACGGGGGCCCGCACAAGCGGTGGAGCATGTGGTTTAATTCGATGCAACGCGAAGAACCTTACCTGGCCTTGACATCCACGGAATTCGGCAGAGATGCCTTAGTGCCTTCGGGAACCGTGAGACAGGTGCTGCATGGCTGTCGTCAGCTCGTGTTGTGAAATGTTGGGTTAAGTCCCGCAACGAGCGCAACCCTTATCCTTTGTTGCCAGCGAGTAATGTCGGGAACTCAAAGGAGACTGCCGGTGACAAACCGGAGGAAGGTGGGGATGACGTCAAGTCATCATGGCCCTTACGGCCAGGGCTACACACGTGCTACAATGGCGCATACAAAGAGAAGCGAACTCGCGAGAGCAAGCGGACCTCACAAAGTGCGTCGTAGTCCGGATCGGAGTCTGCAACTCGACTCCGTGAAGTCGGAATCGCTAGTAATCGTAGATCAGAATGCTACGGTGAATACGTTCCCGGGCCTTGTACACACCGCCCGTCACACCATGGGAGTGGGTTGCAAAAGAAGTAGGTAGCTTAACCTTCGGGAGGGCGCTTACCACTTTGTGATTCATGACTGGGGTGAAGTCGTAACAAGGTAACCGTAGGGGAACCTGCGGTTGGATCACCTCCTTACCTGAAGATACCTTCCCGCGTAGTGTCCACAACAGATTGTCTGATAGAAAACGTAATGAGCAACAGTAACAGAGTCCCCATCGTCTAGAGGCCCAGGACACTGCCCTTTCACGGCTGTAACAGGGGTTCGAATCCCCTTGGGGACGCCATCTCCTGATAATGAGTGAAAGACATTATCAACCCGTATCTCAAAACTGATTCTCTCCGCAAGGACGAGTCACGTTTGAGATATTTGCTCTTTAACAATCCGGAACAAGCTGAAAATTGAAACGACATGTCGTTTTCATTCTCCGTAATAAGAATGAAATCAACGATATGTTCGAGTCTCTCAAATGCTTACAACAGCAGTGTCTTTCGGGACGCTTGTGGGTTGTGAGGTTAAGTGACTAAGCGTACACGGTGGATGCCTAGGCAGTCAGAGGCGATGAAGGGCGTGCTAATCTGCGATAAGCGTCGGTAAGGTGATATGAACCGTAATAACCGACGATACCCGAATGGGGAAACCCGGTGCACTTTGGTGCATCATTGCAACATGAATACATAGTGTTGCAAGGCGAACCTGGGGAACTGAAACATCTAAGTACCCAGAGGAAAAGAAATCAACCGAGATTCCCCCAGTAGCGGCGAGCGAACGGGGAACAGCCCAGAACCTGAATCAGTTTGTGCATTAGTGGAAGCGTCTGGAAAGTCGCAGGGTACAGGGTGATACTCCCGTACACAAAAATGCACTTGCTGTGAGTTCGATGAGTAGGGCGGGACACGTGACATCCTGTCTGAATATGGGGGGACCATCCTCCAAGGCTAAATACTCCTGACTGACCGATAGTGAACCAGTACCGTGAGGGAAAGGCGAAAAGAACCCCGGCGAGGGGAGTGAAACAGAACCTGAAACCGTGTACGTACAAGCAGTGGGAGCACCTTCGTGGTGTGACTGCGTACCTTTTGTATAATGGGTCAGCGACTTATATTCTGTAGCAAGGTTAACCGTATAGGGGAGCCGAAGGGAAACCGAGTCTTAACTGGGCGTTAAGTTGCAGGGTATAGACCCGAAACCCGGTGATCTAGCCATGGGCAGGTTGAAGGTTGGGTAACACTAACTGGAGGACCGAACCGACTAATGTTGAAAAATTAGCGGATGACTTGTGGCTGGGGGTGAAAGGCCAATCAAACCGGGAGATAGCTGGTTCTCCCCGAAAGCTATTTAGGTAGCGCCTCGTGAACTCATCTTCGGGGGTAGAGCACTGTTTCGGCTAGGGGGCCATCCCGGCTTACCAACCCGATGCAAACTGCGAATACCGAAGAATGTTATCACGGGAGACACACGGCGGGTGCTAACGTCCGTCGTGAAGAGGGAAACAACCCAGACCGCCAGCTAAGGTCCCAAAGTCATGGTTAAGTGGGAAACGATGTGGGAAGGCACAGACAGCCAGGATGTTGGCTTAGAAGCAGCCATCATTTAAAGAAAGCGTAATAGCTCACTGGTCGAGTCGGCCTGCGCGGAAGATGTAACGGGGCTAAACCATGCACCGAAGCTGCGGCAGCGACGCTTATGCGTTGTTGGGTAGGGGAGCGTTCTGTAAGCCGTCGAAGGTGGCCTGTGAGGGCTGCTGGAGGTATCAGAAGTGCGAATGCTGACATAAGTAACGATAAAGCGGGTGAAAAGCCCGCTCGCCGGAAGACCAAGGGTTCCTGTCCAACGTTAATCGGGGCAGGGTGAGTCGACCCCTAAGGCGAGGCCGAAAGGCGTAGTCGATGGGAAACAGGTTAATATTCCTGTACTCGGTGTTACTGCGAAGGGGGGACGGAGAAGGCTATGTTAGCCGGGCGACGGTTGTCCCGGTTTAAGCATGTAGGCGGAGAGTTTAGGTAAATCCGGACTCTTTTTAACGCTGAGGTGTGATGACGAGGCACTACGGTGCTGAAGTAACAAATGCCCTGCTTCCAGGAAAAGCCTCTAAGCATCAGGTAACACGGAATCGTACCCCAAACCGACACAGGTGGTCAGGTAGAGAATACCAAGGCGCTTGAGAGAACTCGGGTGAAGGAACTAGGCAAAATGGTGCCGTAACTTCGGGAGAAGGCACGCTGGCGCGTAGGTGAAGGGACTTGCTCCCGGAGCTGAAGCCAGTCGAAGATACCAGCTGGCTGCAACTGTTTATTAAAAACACAGCACTGTGCAAACACGAAAGTGGACGTATACGGTGTGACGCCTGCCCGGTGCCGGAAGGTTAATTGATGGGGTTATCCGCAAGGAGAAGCTCTTGATCGAAGCCCCGGTAAACGGCGGCCGTAACTATAACGGTCCTAAGGTAGCGAAATTCCTTGTCGGGTAAGTTCCGACCTGCACGAATGGCGTAATGATGGCCAGGCTGTCTCCACCCGAGACTCAGTGAAATTGAACTCGCTGTGAAGATGCAGTGTACCCGCGGCAAGACGGAAAGACCCCGTGAACCTTTACTATAGCTTGACACTGAATATTGAACCTTGATGTGTAGGATAGGTGGGAGGCTTTGAAGCGTGGACGCCAGTCTGCGTGGAGCCAACCTTGAAATACCACCCTTTAACGTTTGATGTTCTAACCTGGCGCCGTAATCCGGCGTGGGGACAGTGTCTGGTGGGTAGTTTGACTGGGGCGGTCTCCTCCTAAAGAGTAACGGAGGAGCACGAAGGTTAGCTAATCACGGTCGGACATCGTGAGGTTAGTGCAATGGCATAAGCTAGCTTGACTGCGAGAGTGACGGCTCGAGCAGGTGCGAAAGCAGGTCATAGTGATCCGGTGGTTCTGAATGGAAGGGCCATCGCTCAACGGATAAAAGGTACTCCGGGGATAACAGGCTGATACCGCCCAAGAGTTCATATCGACGGCGGTGTTTGGCACCTCGATGTCGGCTCATCACATCCTGGGGCTGAAGTAGGTCCCAAGGGTACGGCTGTTCGCCGTTTAAAGTGGTACGCGAGCTGGGTTTAGAACGTCGTGAGACAGTTCGGTCCCTATCTGCCGTGGGCGCTGGAAGATTGAGAGGGGTTGCTCCTAGTACGAGAGGACCGGAGTGAACGCACCACTGGTGTTCGGGTTGTCATGCCAATGGCATTGCCCGGTAGCTAAGTGCGGAAAAGATAAGCGCTGAAAGCATCTAAGCGCGAAACTTGCCTCGAGATGAATCTTCCCTGGGCCTTTAAGGCCCCTGAAGGGACGTTGAAGACTACGACGTTGATAGGCCGGGTGTGTAAGCGCAGCGATGCGTTGAGCTAACCGGTACTAATGACCCGTGAGGCTTAACCTTACAACACCAGAAGCGTTCTGGTGGTGTCTGAGAGACACAAACAGAGATTTTCAGCTTGAACCGGATAAATTTGCGCGGCCCTATGGCGGCGTGAATAACAGAATTTGCCTGGCGGCTTTAGCGCGGTGGTCCCACCTGACCCCATGCCGAACTCAGAAGTGAAACGCCGTAGCGCCGATGGTAGTGTGGGGTCTCCCCATGCGAGAGTAGGGAACTGCCAGGCATCAAACAAGCAGACAAGCCTCATGCGAAAGCATGGGGCTTTTTTGTGTGCGTAAAAAGCAAAAAAAACACACTAAAACACACCAAAACAGCTCCTAAACTCCCAAGAAATCCTGAAAATTACCCAAGACCCACCCGATATTCAGGTAAGAGATTCCTCAAGCACCCCAAAACCAGAAAACTAAAACGCCGTGCTGACGCACCACGCCCTTCATTTATGGCGATCTTAAACACTTACTCTATAATCCAACCTGCTTCACAGTTCTGTAACGTTAATACTTAAAACAATTCATTAACATCTTGCCAGTAAGGTTTACTACCGGTTGTTGTTTCACTTCTATCGCTAATTATTAGCAAGGAATAATAAAAGAGGTTAATTCTATGGCAGATGCCACGTCAGAACGGCAGCCTGAGGCTACGGCCGATGCGCTCTCCACGCGCCAACGTATCTGGGCAATTGTTGGTGCATCATCAGGGAATCTGGTCGAATGGTTTGATTTTTATGTCTATTCATTCTGTTCTCTCTATTTTGCTCACGTCTTTTTCCCGTCAGGAAACCCAACAACTCAGCTGTTACAGACCGCAGGCGTCTTTGCCGCTGGCTTTCTGATGCGACCCATCGGTGGCTGGCTGTTTGGCTACATTGGCGACAAGCACGGTCGTAAGAAATCAATGCTGATTTCGGTCTGCATGATGTGTTTCGGATCGCTGGTGATTGCCTGTTTACCGGGTTACGACACCATCGGTGTATGGGCGCCGGCTTTACTACTGTTAGCGCGTTTGTTCCAGGGGCTGTCTGTAGGCGGCGAGTACGGCACCAGCGCAACCTATATGAGTGAAGTCGCTGTAGAAGGGAAGAAGGGATTCTATGCTTCATTCCAGTATGTCACCCTGATTGGTGGGCAATTGATGGCACTGCTAACCGTGGTGGTGTTGCAGCAGATCCTGAGTGATGAAGAACTTCGTGCATGGGGCTGGAGAATACCGTTCGCAATCGGAGCCGTGCTGGCCGTCGTTGCACTCTATCTGCGCCGTTCCCTGAATGAAACATCCGATCAGAAAACCCGTCAGCATAAAGATGCCGGATCGTTGAGAGGTCTGTGGAAACACCGTCGCGCGTTTATTATGGTGCTTGGTTTTACGGCGGGCGGCTCGCTAAGCTTCTATACCTTTACCACCTATATGCAGAAGTATCTGGTAAACACGTCGGGTATGGATGCGCGAACGGCCAGTATGCTGATGACCGCTGCACTGTTCATTTTTATGCTGATTCAGCCGTTGATTGGAGCGTTGTCAGATAAAATTGGACGCCGGAGCTCAATGCTGATCTTTGGTGGGCTGGCGGCGATATGTACCGTGCCGGTGCTGACATTGCTGCAAAACATCAGCAGTCCGTGGGCGGCATTTGGACTGGTCATGATCTCACTGCTGATCACCAGCTTCTACACGTCGATCAGTGGGATCCTGAAGGCAGAGATGTTTCCACCGGAGGTACGCGCGTTAGGTGTGGGACTGTCTTACGCAGTAGCCAACGCTTTGTTTGGCGGTTCAGCAGAATATGTGGCGTTGTCGCTGAAGGCGGCGGGCAGCGAGACCAGCTTCTTCTGGTATGTCTCAGCGATGGGGGCCGTTGCATTCCTGGTGTCGCTGATGCTGCACCGAAGAGGGAATGGTATCAAGCTTTAACGGGCAAGACTCCATAACGTGTAGCCGGTGGCAGCACCGGCTACATCCCAACTGAAATCTTTCCAGCTCCAGCCAGAACCTCCCTCCCGACTGTCGTACAACTCTTTCGCCGCGCCCAAACTGAGCGCAAACATCAAGCCAAAGCTGGCGCTTCGGCCTTCGCTCCAGTGCTGTTTATCGCCATAAGCACTTCCCGCGGCCGACAGTACCGCAGAGGAAACAAAATGCTCCGCTTTATCCTTGCCGGTCCAGCTGTCGTTGGCCATATGGGTACAACCGGTGCAACAGAGAAACATCAGCAACACGAGTTTGCGCATTACTTCTCCTTAAAAAAAAGCCCCGTCACTGACAGGGCCTGATTTAAGCGAACTTACAGAATGCGGCTAATCAGCCTGTCGATACGGATACGGCGCAGACGGCGGATCAGCTTACGCACTTTAAGCGGGTAATCGGCAATGCTTTCCAGATCGCGGAAGTGTTCAACCACGGTGGTGTTTTGACGGATCAGCGCCAGCTCGTGGCGGCTTTGCTCAACCAGCTGCTGGAGCGGATCGTGAATGAGGACGGCATTTTCCAGATCGAGACGCCATGCGCGCGGATTCAGGTTATTCCCGGTAATAAGCAGCCATTCGTCATCTACCCACATGCCTTTAAGATGATAGCTGTTCTCGCCGTCTTTCCACAGGCGAACCGTCAACTGGCCGTTAGTGACGTAATATTGCAAACGGCTCAGGAAGCGGCGCAGGTTGATCTCATACAGGTAAGGCAGGGCACCGATAATCTTGAACGGCTGATCTTCAGGGATGTAGAAGTCATTCGCCGTTTTATCCCCGACGATGATCTCAACTTCGCGGCCCTGACGCAGTAACCAGATAATGTTGCGCACCAGGATGGCGGGCATATTGAAGTACGGAGTACAGAGCGTCAGCTTTTGCTCAGCACAAGGCATCAGGTGGAAGATGGTTTTGTTGAGCAGGCTGCGTTTGCCCAGCCCAACTAACGGAGTCACTGCCAACTGTTCATTGTTGGCATCGCCTTCGAACTCATAATCAAACCCGCGCAGATCCTGGCGGAACTGACGAGTTTCATTTTTGATTTCCGGACTTTTTGGCCGCTCATGCTGATCGAGACGATGCACCGCTTCAGCCTGGATAAGGTTGGTTTCTATCCAGTCGAACATGGTGTTAGCCAGCGTGGGATTGGTAATCAGCTGATAGCGGTCATAACGGTATTTATCATGCTGATGCAGATAGACGTCATTGAGGCTGGCACCGGTATAGAAAAGGGTATCATCGATGATCGACCCTTTCAGATGCAGCACGCCTAAGGCTTCACGGGTATTTACCGGCACGCCATAAACGGTGATGTGAATGTCAGGGTGAGCGTCTGCCAACTCACAATACCAATCGGCATTGGTTGCCGTACGCGCTGCGCCAATACGACCACGCTGTGCGCGGTGCCAGTCCACAAGGACACGGACATCCAGCTCAGGGCGAAGGCGTTTGGCTTCATACAGCGCGTTGAGAATGCTGCGGCCACCGTCATCGTTTTCCAGATAAAGCGCCACAATGCAGATACGATGTTTCGCACCGGCGATTTTCTCAAGCAAAGTCTTACGGAAATCAGCCGCTGAATACAGCGTCGTGAAGTCAGCAGCCGACTGAGACAGTTTTGGCAGTTGCGCAAGGTGCTGTTGGTGTTTATTACGTTTGAATTTAGACAACATCACAGTGCGTATCTTCTCTGTTCATAGAATGGCCTTTTGCCATAAAATCATCACCCTAACCGCGAATATTACCATTAGTCGGGCCCGATGGTTTTAGTTTTACGTTTCCAGACATTATCAGGGTGGCGAAAAAGGCAGCGAAAGGGCCACAATGCCGTCTTCAATCTGCACATCAACCCTAAATCCCAGTTTGCGTGCCAGCGTAATCATCCCCTGATTGCCCGGCATGGTAATACCGTTTAACTGCTGTAACCCATGTTGACGGGTATAGATAATCATCTTCTCCAGCAGCCGCCGACCCAGGCCCAGCCCTTTAAGATCGGAACGTACCAGCACGGAAAACTCTGCATCGATGTTATCGGCATCGGAAATAGCACGCGTCACACCAATGATCTCATCACTGCCATTTTGCTGACGGACAGCAACAAAGGCCATCTCTCGATCGTAGTCGATCTGCGTCATGTTAGCCAAATCGTCATGAGTGAACTCATTGATCTCACTGAAATAGCGATAATAAAGATCTTCCTTCGTCACCCGGCTAATGAACTGGCGTAACAACGGCTCATCTTCGGGCAGGATCGGGCGGAACAGGCAGCTCTCGCCATTTTTCATCTCTACCCATTCTTCAAGCGCATGAGGATAAGGGCGAATAGCCAGACGCGCTTCAGGATCCCCGACAAAATCAGCCAGTTGCATGGTGACATCCAGCAGTGAGAATTCAGACCCCGACGCCAGTAGAGGATGAATGTCCAGCCGCACGATCTCAGGGCAATCAACGATCAGGTTGGAAACCTGCACGAGCACCTGGCTGATGCCGGCAATATCCAGCGGCTGGAGCGCGCTGCGGCTGCGGATTTTACCGCTCTTGATGGCCTGAATAACCAGATAGCGCGCCAGCGTCATATTCAGCGGCGGTAAAGCAACCACCGCCTGTTTATCGGCTTGCCACTCAATGCCACCTTCTCCCAGCATGATCATCGGTCCAAAAACCGGGTCCTGTTCTACCACAATTCTTAACTCCTGGGCTCCGGCACGGTTGGCCATGCTTTGCACTAAAAGCCCATGAATATTTGCCTGCGGCAAGGCCAGTTTGACGCGATCGATAATGGCTTCTGCTGCCTGCTCAACTTCGCTGGCGGTGCGCAGATACAGCATCACACCCTGAACCTCCGACTTATGGGGAATGTCCGGCGACCGCAGTTTCAGCGCAACGGGATAGCCAATCTGACCGGCGATGTGCACCGCTTCGGCACTGTCGCTGGCAATCCAGGTTGGCAATGTATTGAGCCCATAGGCGCGTAAAATGGCCTGAACTTCATGCGTGTCGAGCGTAATGGCGCCATCTTCCAGCGCCTGGCGGATCAAATGATGAGCCTCAGCGGTATTCGCCGTCAGGTTCGGCGGCAGAGCCGGCGTTTCACGCAACTGCTTCTGGTTGCGACGGTACTCCACCATATGCATAAAGGCGGTGACCGTCCCTTCAGGCGTGCGGTAGGTTGGGATACCGGCATCACTGAACAACCGGCGCGCATCCAGTGAAGAGAACTCTCCGCACCAGTTGGTCAACAGAGAAATCTGTTTGGCGCGGGGATGTTTAAGGATGGTTTCAATCAGCCTTTGTGCAGTCAGCGTGGCGGGTGCGACAGCGCTGGGAGCGTGAATAATCATCAGCGCGTCAATGTCCTGGCTATCCAGCAAGCGCGAGACCACCTGAAGATAGCGATCCGGTGTGGCATCATCCTTTAAATCCAGCGGATTACCTGCGCTGATCTCATCAGGCAGCAGGCTTTGCAGGTCAGTGAGCAGTTCCTCACTTAATTGTGCCAGCTTGCCGTTTCTGGCATCCAGCGCATCAAGCGCAAGTGCCGCGGGGGCCGCGCCATTACTGACGATCATCAACCGCTCGCCGCGCAACGGGCGCATATGGCTAAGCGTTTCTACCGCTGAGAACAGCTCATGGGTGTCCTGTACCCGCAACAAACCCGCGCGCTGGATAGCGGCATCCCAGGCGGCATCAAGGCCGGCATGGGTTTTCAGTAATTGTTGTGCCTGCTGACTGCGACCGCTTTTGATCACCAGAATCGGTTTATTCCTTGAAGCACTTCGCGCCGCAGAAACAAAGCGCCGGGCGTCGCTGAGATGCTCCAGATAGAGCAGGATCGCGCTGGTTTTGCCATCTCTGGCGAGGAAATCCAGCAGGTCGTCGGCATCAATATCCAGGCTGTCGCCAAGTGCAATAAACCAGGAAAACCCGAGTTGCCGTTGCTGAGCCCAATCCAGAATAGTATTAGAAACCGCGGCAGACTGAGAGATAAAGGCGAGTTTTCCCTGTTGAATCGGGACAGGTGAGAAGCTGGCGTTTAAGCCCTGCCAGGGAGCCAGCAGGCCAAGACTGTTGGGGCCAAGCAGACGAATTTGCCATTCGCTGGCGCACTGTTTTAACGCATCAAGCTGACTGGCGGGCGCCGAAAGGATGATGCAGGCCTTACAGCCGCGTTCACCCAGCGCTTTCAGCAAGTCAAGGTTGCGGCTGGCATGGGTACAGAGGACCGCAAGATCGGGTGATAAGGGCAGGCTGGCGATATCAGGCCAGGTGAGCACGCCACAAACGGCTTGGTATTTCGGGTTGACCGGCAGGATTGGACCGTTAAAACCGCCCGCCAGCAGGTTACGCATCATCAGATACCCTGCGCGATCCGGTCGTGAAGAGGCACCAATCACCGCAATCGATTTAGGTCTTAACAGCGCTTCTAATCCGCGTTGGCTCATTTCCCCTCCCTTCGAAAAGATTCATCCTGATTCTAACGCTTTCTGGCCAGTCTGCCGCACTCAGCCGGAAAACAGCGTTAAGGATAAAGCGATCAGGGAATAACTTCCTCGTGCGAAGCCGCATTTTGATGAAGTGGGTGATGCGGTTTGCCGGCTAAATAGCGATGGCGGAACAGGTCGAAATGGCGGAACAGCGCTTCACCGGCCGCAGTATCACCTGCCTGAAGCAGCAGCTCAGCCGCCACTTCCGCGGTACAGTGCTGACCTTCGCCATGCACTTCACGCAACTGATAGTTCGACGGTCTGGTCAGCGTCAACGACATCACCGGGAAGGTATCCAGCCAGGGGCTTTTACGGAACATCTTACGGGCTTCAGTCCAGGTGCCATCGAGCATGATAAAGAGGGGCGGTTTGCCTGTCATCGGCGGGATGTTCATCACCGGACGCCCGGCATCGGCATAGGACTCGGGGAAAACGACTACCGGCTGAACATCGGGATTTTGCACCGCCGCCAGCAGTGCCGGATCGGGATCGATGCGTGACCAACCAAAGGCTTGCGTGTCCGGCAGTATATCAGCAATTAAGCGACCGGTATTGCTTGGCTTCATTGGTTCTGTATCAAACATCACCAGACAGAAACGGCTGCGGGCTTGCTGCGGCGCCATCGTTGCGCACAGGCAGTTTTTCCTCGGCAGCAGGCAGCGTTGGCAACGAATGGTACGGTTTCCGCGTGCCAGGAAGGGGCGAGTGGCGCGAGCAAGGCGTTCGGCGCGCAGGCGCAGGACAGCGTTTTCAGTCATGAGCGTTAATCTGAGGAAAACGTCATTCTAACGGAATTGGCGGTTAAGCAGTAGTGGCCAGGCAAGCCTGACCACGAAGGGAAGATCAGATGTTTTCGTTCAGCCATTCATCGAATTGCGTCTTCGGCATTGCGCCATTGAGCATATCGACCATCTTGCCCTGCTTATACACCATAATGGTAGGAATACTGCGGATACGGAAACGGGCGCTAAGCTCAGGCTCCGCTTCGGTGTTCACCTTAATAAAGCGCACTTTACCGTTACGTTCGTCAGCGACGTTTTCATAAACCGGGGCGAAGTTGACGCAAGGGCCACACCACGGCGCCCAGAAGTCGATCACCACAGGCAGTTCATCCTGCAGATATTTATCCAGCGTGGCGGCAGTGGCGTTAACCACTTTACCGGTAAATAATTCGCTGCCGCAGCGGCCGCATTTCGCGCCATCAGTGATACGCTCTGGCGGAACGCGATTCGTCGCCTGGCATGAAGCACAAACCGTATTCATTGATTCACCTCGGTGATGAGTAGGGGGTAAGCATTCACTTACCGCATTCCTGAGTAAAAGTGACGATAATTATGGTTGAGAGAGTCTCAGCCAACAAAGTGGTTTGTTCAATGGGTATAATAGGCTGTGGCTGACAGAATTTTCAGCATCTTCAACCCGGGAGAAGCGCGCTCTCTGCCCGGATAACGCGTGCAACGCGGTTTTAGTGGAAGTTGATAGCTAAGCGCCGCCACATCAGGTACTCTGCGCGCTTCGCGCTCAGCCAGGTGGAGGGAAAATGAACGACGAATTTAAAGGTAAAAGCGGCAAAGTCAAAGTGATGTATGTCCGCGGTGATGACGAGAGTAGCAAGGGCGGGCAAAATCCCCGCACGGGTAAAGGTGGACCTCGTCAGGATGGCAGTCGTCGTCCTTCTTCACGTAGTAACACAGACAGCAAACCGCGTGGCGGGCGCGATCGCGACGTAGCACCGGGTGATTCACCATGGCGTACGGTTTCACGCGCTCCGTCTGCAATTGATGACAGCAAACCGGATCACGGTGGCATCAGCGGAAAAAGCTATATCGACCCGGAGCAGATCCGCCGTCAACGTTTGGAAGAGACGCGTGTGTATGGCGAAAACGCCTGCCAGGCCCTGTTCCAGAGCCGCCCTGACTGCATCGTGCGTGCCTGGTTTGTCCAGGAAGTGACCCCGCGTTTCCGCGAGGCGCTGAAATGGATGGCGGCTAACCGTAAGGCTTATCATGTGGTGGACGAGGCCGAACTGGTCAAAGCGTCCGGCACAGAGCACCACGGTGGCGTCTGCTTCTTGATCAAAAAACGTGTCGGAATGCCAGTCAGCGAATGGCTTTCCAACGCGGGCGAGAAAGATTGTGTTGTTGCTTTAGAGCAGATTGGTAATCCACACAACCTGGGCGGCATGATGCGCAGCTGTGCGCACTTTGGTGCGAAAGGGTTGCTGGTGGATGATGCTTCTTTACTGGAGTCCGGTGCCGCAGTGCGCACGGCAGAAGGTGGAGCAGAGCATGTTCAGGCCATCAGCGGCGAAAGCTTTGCTGAAGGGTTGAATGCATTCCGTAAAGCGGGCTATACCATCGTCACCACGTCAAGTCATAAAGGAACCCCGTTAGCGCAGGCTGAACTGCCAGCGAAAACGGTACTGGTTCTGGGACAGGAACGTGATGGTCTGTCAGACAGCACCTGGCAACAGGGCGATCTGAGCGTCTCTATCGGCGGCACCGGCAACGTTGAGAGTCTTAACGTTTCGGTAGCGACCGGCATTCTGCTGGCAGAATGGTGGCGTCAGAACGCTTAAGCTGTTGCTCTAAAGAAAAACGGGCCCCGCAAGGGCCCGTTTTTTTTGGCTGAAACTCAGCAATCGTCAGTGTGCGCCACTGCCGCCACCGCCAGCACCAAATGGCGGACGGGCGAACCAGATCAATACCAGCAGGAACAGGAACACCGCCGCCGACGCCCAGAAGATCTCATTGGCGGAGATAATCAGCCCCTGATTGGTGATCTGTTGGGCAATCCAGGCCGAGGCCTGATCGTGGGTCATTCCCAGTTGCTCCAGCTTGGTATACATCTCCTGCGAGTTAACGTTGTAAGCGTTCACTGACTCGCTAAGGTAGCTGTGGTGCATCGATTCCCGATCGGTCCACATGGTTGTGGTGATCGAGGTGCCGATGGAGCCCGCCAGGGTTCGCGTAAAGTTCGACAGGCTTGAGGCCGCCGCCATCCGATCGGGAGGAAGCCCGGAAAGGGTGATGGTGGTCAGTGGCATAAAGAAGCAGGCCACCGCAAAGCCCTGAATAAATTGCGGCCACGCCGAGGCGCCAAAATCCATTCCCGGTTCAAACGTATACGCTCGCCAGTAGAAGCAGACGGCATACATGATGAAGCTGAAGGTCACCAGTTTTCGCATATCCAGCTTATGCGCGAACCGGCCGATAATCGGCGACAGGATCACCGGCAATATCCCCACCGGTGCCGAAGCCAGCCCCGCCCAGGTTGCCGTGTAGCCATAGACTTCCTGTAGCAACTGCGGCAACAGGACAATCGAGCCGAAATAGAGCATATAGGCCAGACTGATCGACAGGCAGCCAATGGTGAAGTTTCGCGATTTGAACAGCGATAAATCCACAATCGGATGGTCGTCCGTCAGCTCCCACACCAACAGGACAAGCAAAGCGATGACCGCCACCACCGTCAACACAACTATTTCTGGTGAGCTGAACCAGTCCAGCTCTTTACCCCGGTCCAACATCACCTGCAGGCAGCCTATGCCAACGACCAGCAACACCAATCCGACGGTATCTATCGGCCTGATGACGGTCTCCGTTTCCCGGTTTCGCAAGGTTTGCAGCGTCAGCATCACTACCACCACGCCAATCGGCACGTTGATAAAGAAGATCCAACCCCAGTGATAGTTATCACTGATCCAGCCACCGAGGATCGGCCCGCAAATGGGTGCCACAATTACCGTCATCGCCCATAACGACAGGGCCACGCTTCGCTTCGCTGGCGGATAGTTGTTGAGCAGCAAACTCTGTGAAAGCGGGATCAGCGGGCCTGCGACCACACCCTGAACCACGCGGAAGAAGATCAGCATGGTCAGGCTGTCGGACATGCCGCACAGCCAGGAAGCCACGGCAAACGCCGCCGTGGACCACAGGAACAGCTTCACCTCGCCTACGCGCTTGGCCAGCCAGCCGGTAATCGGGATGGAGATGGCGTTAGCCACCCCAAACGACGTGATAACCCAGGTGCCCTGAGAGTTTGAGGCGCCCAGGTTACCGGCGATGGTCGGGATAGCCACGTTGGCGATGGTGGAGTCCAACACCTGCATAAACGTGGCCAGCGACAGCGCGATGGTCATCAGAACAAGCTGAGTACCCTCAAGCGGTTTTTGTGCCATAACAGCCTCCCGCTTGCTTAACCTGCATTGGCGCGGATGATTTCAGCAATCATCTTGTCCGCAGGTGCCAGATCCAGAGCCAGCGCATTGGTTTCATAAGCTGGCGCAGAGCGCACGCTGGTGGCCAGCACGCCGCCATCGGTATTGGTGGTATCCACCGTCACCAGCGTAGACAGACCTATACGCAGTGGATGCTGGGCGACTTCCTTCGGATCCAGTTCAATACGCACCGGCAGACGCTGAACCACTTTGATCCAGTTGCCGGTGGCGTTCTGTGCTGGCAGCAGCGAGAAGGCGCTACCGGTACCCATGTCCAGACCGACCACTTTGCCGTGATAAACCACGTCGTCACCATAAATGTCGCTGACAACGGTGGCAGACTGACCGATGCGAACGCCGGCTAACTGAGTCTCTTTGAAGTTGGCATCGACCCACAAATTGTTGGCCGGAACGATGGCTAACAGCGGCGTGGTGGAGGAGATTTGCGAACCAACCTGCACGCTACGGCGGGAAACATAGCCATCAACCGGACTAACCACTTCGGTACGTGCTAATGCCAGCCAGGCATCACGCAGTTCAGCCGCGCTCTGTTTCACCGCCGGCTGATTTTCCAGCGACGTGTTGAGGATCATTGCCTGATTTGCATTGTATTGCTGCGTGGCAACATCCAGCTGAGCTTTCGCGGTGGCGACGGCATCACGCGCATGTTGCAGGTCCTCACGGCCAATCAGGTTCGCAGCCCCTAAAGGCTCGCGACGTTTTAAATCTGACTGAGCCTGTTCCAGCGCGGTCTTTTGCAGATCGATGGTGGCCTGATACTGCTTACCATTAATGATTAGCTGGTGAGTCTGACGAACCGTTGTCGCCAGAGCGGTCTGCGCTTTTTCAAATGCCTGTTGAGCATCGGTTTTATCCAGCGTGACCAGCACATCGCCTTTTTTGACATAGTCGGTATTGTCGAACCACACCTTATTGACGCTACCTGAAACCTGCGCCATCACCTGCGCCTGGTTGCCTGCAACATACGCATCATCGGTATCCTGATAATGGCGCAACACCATAAACCAGTACACCAGGTAAGCCACCCCGATAACAATGAACAGCACAGCGAGAAAAAGTAACGCTATTTTACGTGTTTTCTTCTTTTTAGCCGGCGGTTGCGGGTTTTGGATCTCCGCATTTGCACTCATGGTCTTCTCCACTTATCCATGCCAACCGGGCATGGCTCAAATGAGTCATGCCCGGATTCTAAAATGCCAGCGGGTTAGCGCTGGCATAAATCAAAAATTTGCGGTCTAAAATAGCGGTTACTGGCAGGCAGGTTGTCGCACAATATGCTATTGAAGGAAAGGTTATCTGGAAAGGGCGGTGACCACTTCCTCTTCGTCCATTTGATCCAGTCGGGTCAATAGCTTACGGGTGATCCCTTCGAGCTGAGATTTTTCTGAAGGATTCAGTGAAGACCACAACAGCTGCAGACATTTATGCTGAGGTGGCAGCAACTGACGCAGGAACTCATTCCCTTTATCGGTCAGGTGCAGGTGCAGGCAACGGCGATCGCTGTCGCTTTCACGGCGTTCAATCCAGCCGCGTTTTTCCAGTTCATCGGCAATGCGAGTCGCGTTGGTGCGGGATGATCCCAGCGCAGCGCTAAGTTCTGAAGGCTGAATGCTGTGATTTTCCTGCGCATCAAGGGTAATCAATGCCATAAACAACGTCTCGTTAATTCCCTGAGCCTTGAGCATTTTGTTGCGGTTTTCCAGCAGTTTGCTCTGCATGTGCATGCACAGACGCGTCAACATGATTTCCTGCAAAGGGAAATCTTTCTGGCGGTTAGCGCGGAAATTTAGCATCTGTTCAATGGGAGAAAACGAACTTTCCATCTGGGACCTCATAAGTTGCAACTGGTATCGTATCGATGGTGATAAGTCAAAACATCAATCCTGTCGGCAGGGGTTGTTCACATGCCGGTGGACACCATCAGTAATTTCCAGGTCACTCCATAACCCAGGGCGCTCAGCAGCATCAAAAAGGGCGATACTGCTGGTGTTATAAAAGGTAATACCTGATAAGCCTAAGCCCCTGAGGGTAAGCTTAAAACGGTCATCAATCTGAAGAAGCCCGAAAACGCCATTTAACAGCACTCTGCTGATTGACGCGATGCGGGCTCTGCTCAGTTACAGACCGGTAATCCCCCACCATCACGGCGGAGTTGATTTATTGGCGTGCGGTAATACCGCAAAGAGCGAATCAAACAGCGACGCTCCAACCCGCACACTCAGTAACAAGATGGTCGTATTCTTGCCGGGTCCTTTACTCTGCTGTGGGGATCGACACCACCGCTCAACGCAAAGCACCGGGACGCAATAATGTGGTTAAAACAAACAGGCTGGTTGCTGCGAGCAACACACAATAGAAGAAGATCACGTGCAGCGAGCGGGGCAAATTGTCGGGACATTCTGAACGTCTTCCTGCCTGTGACTTAATAGTTTCATACGAAAAAATAACTAACCTGTATAAGTGCAGACTAACCATACCAGAGTGTGTAAACGCATAACAGGGCAGTCACCCTGAAATTTACGCAATTTACTATTTGCAGGCTAAGAAGTAGCCTGCTCATTATGTGCCCCGCGCCACCAGCTTAAAATATTAAGCAAAGTTAACAAAGCACCGGCACTACAAACGCCATACCAGCCAGCATGTTGAAACGCGGTCGCGGAAACCAGCGAGCCCACGGCACCGCCGATAAAGTAACTGGTCATATATCCGGCGGTTAAGCGGTTGCGTGCCTCGGGCATCTGCCGGTAGATAACACTCTGATTTGTAATGTGAACGGCCTGCACCGCTAAATCCAGCAGGATGATACCAATGATTAATGCAATCAATGAGTGACTTCCCAGCGCGGTGATCCCCCAGGAACACAGCATAATCGCCAGCCCGACGGTGGTGGTTAAGCGGGCTTTGCCTTTGTCGGCCAGCGTACCGGCTTGTCTTGCCGCCAGTGCGCCCGCTGCACCCACCAAACCCAGTAACCCGATGGTCCCTTCAGAATAACCATAAGGCGGGGAAGCCAGCAGGAAGGCCATCGATGTCCACAGCACGCTGAAGTTGGCGAAGGCGAGGCAGCCGGTTATGGCCCGGGTTCTTAACAGAGGGGAATGCGCGTACAGGCTGAAAATAGAGTTGAGCAACTGTCCGTAGTTCAACGGAACCGATTGCTTGTAGCGCGGTAAAAAGCGCCATAAGGCCAGGGCCATCAGCACCATAAGGACGCTGGCGACCCAATACACCGTGCGCCATCCTCCGAGTTGGGCAAGCCCACCGGCGACGGTTCTGGCTAACAGGATCCCCAGCAGCAATCCGCTCATCACCGTGCCAACCACCTTGCCGCGTTTTTCCGGCGCGGCCAGCGTGGCGGCTAAGGGCACCAGAATCTGCGCCACCACCGAGAAGAGTCCGGTGAGCACGGTGCCCAGTAACATTAAGGGAAGTGTTGGAGAAAGGGCGGTGATCACCATTCCTCCCGCCGCCAGCAGGCTCATGATGACAATCAGGCCACGGCGTTCCAGCATATCTCCCAGCGGCACCAACAGCAGGAGTCCGGCGGCATAGCCAAGTTGGGCGGTGGTAACGATAAAGCCGGCTTGATTAACGGAAAGATGAAACGTGCGGGCGACGGTCTCCAGCAAGGGCTGTACATAATAGTTACAGGCAACCGACAGACCTGTTGCCACGGACATCAGGGCAACCAGAGAGGGAGTAAGACCAGCTTGCGGGGATTTCATCGCGCTCAGTATGGTAGTAAAAATCTGAGGGGCAATGGTAACTCAAATTACTATTTCACTCACAGGTTAATTAACAGGACAAACCAGTACGAAAAAGGGGCGACGCCAGCGCCACCCCTTTCTACCGCGAAGAATGCAGTTTATTTCGCTGCAGACATCGCGTCTTTCACCCAACCATCAAACTGTGCCTGGTGACCTTTGATCCAGCCATCAACGTGCGCGTTAATGTCGGCTTCAGAAGACTGGCCCTGATGCATACGGGAGTTCTGTGCATTGATATCCGCAATAGGCAGCTTCATCTCTGAGAACAATTTCGCCGCTGCCGGGTTTTTCTCAGCCCAGGCTTTGTTGGCGACGATATGCATGGTGTTGACCGGGAAACCGTAGTTCGCGCCGTTCGGCAGCTTGGTATCCACATCTTTCTGTGCGCCAGGCATAGAAGAGAAGGGTACCTGCAGCCAGACGGTATCGCGGCCCGGAACCAGCACATCGCTCACCCAATAAGGCGTCCAGGTGTAATACAGGATCGGTTTACCTTCTTTGAAGCGGGTGATGGTATCGGCAATCATCGCCGAATAGTTACCCTGGTTATGCACCACGGTATTGCTCAGGTCATAGGCTTTGATCTGGTGGTTAATCACCGCTTCACAGCCCCAGCCTGGCGTACAACCCGTCAGGTCAGCCTTGCCATCGCCGTTGCTGTCGAACAGCTTCGCCAGCTTAGGATCTTTCAACTGGTCGATACGGGTAATGTGGTATTTCTCGGCGGTTTTCTTGTCGATCAGGTAACCCTGTGCGGCACCCTGAACATAGGTGCCTTCGCGGAAGAACTTCTTATCGCCGCCGGCTGCGTTGTACATATCATCATGCAACGGCTTCCAGTTAGTGGCGATAAAGGTGCCGTCACCCGCAGCGATAGTGGTATAGGCGACGTTGTAATCCACTTCACTTGGCTGATCAACGGTGTAACCCAGTTTTTCCAGCGCACGGCTGACCAGCAGGGTCTGGAAGGTTTCTTCTGAAATGGTGCTTTGAACCGGCTTAACGGTAATGCCTTTGCCTGGCAGATCGGCGGCGGAAACCTGAGTGGCGACCAGGGTAGTCAATGCGGCGGCTAACAATGCTGTCTTACGCATGGGATATCCTTTTTTGAGTTATCGTAGCTTGCCGGTGGCGCGGCGGGCACGCCACCAGCAGCAGAAGGTGTTACTTGATAAACGGACGGGTAAACAGGCCCAGTGGTCCGGTGTTGTACCAGCGGCGAGCGCCCCGGCTGCGGCTGTCGCGGCCAACGGACTGCGTCAGACGGTCAAGGATAATGGCGAGGATAACGATGCCCACGCCACCGACGGTAGCCAGACCCATATCCAGACGACCAATTCCGCGCAGAACCATCTGGCCCAGGCCGCCGACTGCGATCATCGAGGCGATTACCACCATCGACAGTGCCAGCATCAGCGTCTGGTTTACGCCAGCCATAATGGTGGGCATCGCCAGCGGCAGCTGCACTTTAAACAGCATCTGACGTGGGCTGGCACCAAAGGATTCACCGGCTTCAATCAGATCGGCGGGCACCTGCTTAATCCCCAGGATGGTCAGACGAACAATCGGCGGCAGTGCAAAGATAATGGTGACCACCACGCCCGGCACGTTGCCGATACCGAACAGCATGACAATCGGCACCAGATACACGAAGGCCGGGGTGGTTTGCATCGCATCCAACAGTGGCCGGATAATTTTCGCCGCGCGGTCAGATCTCGCCAGCCAAATGCCTAACGGCAAACCGATCAGAATACAGAACAGCAGGGCGGTGAGAACCAACGCCAGCGTGACCATCGCCTGTGACCAGGCACCAATCGCCCCAATCGCAATCAGTGAGACCAGGGTGGCGATACCCATTCCGAGGCTGGACATCTGCCAGGCAATCAGGGCAAAAATCACAATGGCGACCGGCGCCGGCATACCCAGCAGCAGCTGCTGGAAAGCGCTGAGGATGTAATCCACCGGCACACGAATGCCCTGGAACACCGGACGGAAGTGGGAAACGATCCAGTCGATACCGGTGGTCACCCAGCTGTCCAGCGGGATCAGCGTTTTGTGGAACGGGTCGAGAATATTGAAGTGCTCGGCTTGTGGCGCCGGCGTGCTGTTTAACCAGTCGCTGCCGCTGGCCGCCGCAGCATCATGACCCCCTGATGGCGTTCCCCATGCATCGCCGCCGCCAGTGGGTGCTGCGTTTGTTGGGGCGGAGGTTGCGGAACCGCCGTCAGCAGGGGCTGAAGACGTGGTGCCACCATCAGAAGGCGCGGCGGTAGACCAGGGATCGCTGCTGCTGGCGGCAGACTGGGTACTGTCAGTCGCCGGTGCGCTGGTGGCTGCAGGGGCGTTCGTCGCAGGCGTGCTCGAGGCCGCCCATGGATCGGTTGCGGTTGTTTGTTCACTCATTGCTGGCTCCTTCGCGGTCTAATGCCTGTAGTAACGTGCCTTTGGAGATAATCCCGATGTACTGATGGTCTTCACCGACAATCGGCACGGCACACGGTGCCTGAGCCACGTGAGTCAGCAAGTCGCTCAGCGAGGTATCGCCAGGAACGGCGGCAGGAGTTGCCAGGATGGCGCCATCCAGACCCTCACCGGAAGCCAGCGCGGCTTTCAGGGAGTCGGTGGAAACCACACCAACGAAGCGTTGTTTTTCAAGAATGTAGCCGTATTCACGGTCAGCATCCTGCAACAGCTTAAGCGCAGAGCGAGGGCCAAAGCCGGGAGCTTTACGCATCAATGCGCCCGCGCTGCGACGGGCAATATCTTTCGCGCTGTACACGTGGCTGATATCCACGCCGCGGAAGAAGGTGCGGACATAGTCATTCGCCGGATTATTCAGGATCTCATCCGGGGTTCCCACCTGGATGACTTCACCGCCCTGCATAATGGCAATTCGGTCGCCAATGCGCATAGCTTCATCAAGGTCATGGGAAATAAAGACGATGGTGCGCTGGTGGCGCGACTGCAGTTTCACCAGCTCATCCTGCATTTCGGTACGGATTAACGGATCAAGTGCTGAGAAGGCTTCATCCATCAATAAAATATCCGGATTAATTGCCAGAGCGCGGGCTAATCCAACACGCTGGCGCATACCGCCAGATAATTCGTCCGGGTAAGCATGAGCATAATTATCCAGGCCCACCTGACGCAGTGCATCAAGCGCTTTTTCCTGACGCTCCTGCAGCGGAACGCCAGCTAATTCCATGCCAAATGCGGCATTATTCAGAACTGACATATGCGGCATTAATGCGAATGACTGGAATACCATGCTGATTTTATTTCTGCGAACTTCACGCAGCGCGCTGTCGGATATTTTGGCAATATCGACGCCATCAATGATGACCTGACCCCTGGTGGGTTCTATCAGACGATTGAGAAGGCGAACCATGGTGGATTTTCCTGAACCGGACAACCCCATGATCACGAATATCTCGCCTTCTTCAATGGCCAGACTGGCATCTTTCACCCCGAGAGAGAGTCCTGTTTTCTCGAGCAGTGCTTCTTTGCTGATCCCCTTCTCGATGTGCTTAAACGCACGATCGGGATTTTCCCCAAATACCTTATATAAATTCTTAACTTCTAGTTTAATTGCCATGCAATATTTAAATTCCTTGTTAGCGGTTAATTTCTTATATTTCTTCTTTTACCTGGTTGAATATTAGCGGGCTATACCGTAGCACACTGAGATTCTGAGACAACCCTTCAGGCGCAGTGCGAAAATTATCACTGAGACAGCGATCTCCGAAAAATTCAGTAGGGGTAAGGGATTGCGGCGAATTGAGGTGCGGGAAAATAAATGAATATTTCGATCAGGATCATCCGGCAAAGCGCCGAATTATTGCCTCAGCAACAGTGATTTGTTGTCAAATATGCCACACAAAACTGCCATTAATCTGTCATTCAATTTTTGTTGAACGACTGATTAATAAAAAATAAATGACGGGTGATGAGAGGAAAGATGGCTGCCGGGCGCAGCCATCTGGCAGGCAGTTAAAAATTCCAGTCTTCGTCTTCCGTATCGACCGCTTTGCCCATCACATAGGATGACCCCGATCCGGAGAAGAAATCGTGATTCTCATCGGCGTTAGGCGATAGCGCGGAGAGGATGGCCGGGTTCACGTCGGTCATTTCTGCCGGGAAAAGGGCTTCATAACCGAGGTTCATCAGCGCCTTGTTGGCGTTGTAATGCAGGAATTTTTTCACCTCTTCGCTCCAGCCCACGCCGTCGTACAAGGCTTCGGTATACGCCAGTTCGTTTTCATACAGCGCCAGCAGTAACTCTACGGCAAATTGCTGCAGCTCATCCTTACGGGCTGGGCTCTCTTTTTCCAGCGCTTTCTGGTACTTATAGCCGATGTAATAACCGTGCACCGCCTCATCTTTGATGATCAGACGGATCAGGTCGGCGGTATTGGTGAGCTTGCCGCGGCTTGACCAGTACATCGGTAAATAGAAACCGGAATAGAACAGGAAGGACTCCAGGAACACGCTGGCAATCTTCTTCTTCAGCGGATCGTCATGATGGTAATGTTCCAGAATGATTTCTGCTTTGCGCTGAAGCGGTTGATTGTCCTCGCTCCAGGCATAGGCGGCATCCACATCGGTGGTATGACAGAGCGTTGAGAAGATCGAGCTGTATGAGCGGGCATGCACGGCTTCCATAAAGCTGACGTTAGACATCACCGCTTCTTCATGTGGCGTGACCGCATCCGCCATCAATGCCGGTGCGCCAACGGTATTCTGAATGGTGTCCAGCAAGGTGAGCCCGGTAAATACGCGAATGGTCAGTTGCTGTTCATCCGCATTCAGGCTGTTCCAGGCGGGAATATCATTGGAGAGCGGCACTTTTTCTGGCAGCCAGAAGTTGGAGGTCAGACGGTTCCAGACTTCCAGATCTTTATCATCTTCGATATGGTTCCAGTTAATAGCGTGTACACGTTTTAAGGTCATATTTTTTTCTTCCGGGGCGCGTTATCCGCCCCTTAGGGTGAGCTTACAGCGAGCAGGAAACGCAGCCTTCTACTTCAGTGCCCAGCAGGGCCATCTGACGCAGGCGAATGTAGTACAGCGTTTTAATGCCTTTCTTCCAGGCGTAAATCTGCGCCTTGTTGATATCGCGCGTGGTGGCGGTATCGCGGAAGAAAAGCGTCAAAGAAAGCCCCTGATCGACATGGCGCGTGGCCTCGGCATAGGTGTCAATAATCGCTTCGGGACCGATATCATAGGCATCCCGGTAGAACGCCTGATTGTCGTTATTCATAAACGGTGCCGGGTAATACACGCGGCCAGTTTTACCTTCTTTACGGATTTCAATCCTCGACACGATCGGGTGAATGCTCGACGTCGCGTGATTGATATAGGAGATAGAACCCGTCGGTGGGATTGCCTGAAGATTCTGGTTGTAGATCCCGTGCTTCATCACCGCTTCACGCAGTTCCCGCCACTCTTTCTGGCCCGGTAACGTAATTCCCGCGCGGGCAAATAGCGCGGCGACTTCTGGTGTACGTGGCTGCCAGCGTTGCTCAACGTACTGAGCGAAGTATTCACCGCTGGCGTAACGCGATTCTTCGAAACCGGCAAAGCGCTCTCCACGCTCCTGAGCAATCAGGTTAGAGGTGCGCAGGGCGTGATAGGTGATGGTATAGAAATAGAGGTTGGTGAAGTCCAGCGCCACCTCAGAGCCATATTGAATGCCTTCGCGTGCCAGATAGCCGTGCAGGTTCATTTGCCCCAGACCAATGGCATGCGACTGGGCATTGCCACGTTCAATGGAAGGAACCGAATGGATATGGCTTTGATCGGACACCGCCGTCAGACCCCGCACCGCAATTTCCACCGTGCGTGAAAAATCTGGCGAATCCATCGTGTGAGCAATATTCAGTGAGCCAAGATTACAGGAGATATCCTTACCGATACGGCGATAGCTGAGGTCGTCATTGTATTCGGTTGGCGTGTTCACCTGCAGGATCTCAGAGCAGAGGTTGCTCATGTTAATCCGGCCTTTAATCGGGTTCGCGCGGTTTACCGTGTCTTCAAACATGATGTACGGATAGCCGGATTCGAACTGGATTTCCGCCAGCGTCTGGAAGAATTCACGCGGATTGATAAAGGTGCGGGTGATACGGTCGTCCGCCAACATCTCTTCGTATTTTTCGCTAATGCTGATATCCGCGAACGGCAGGCCGTAAATACGCTCAACGTCATACGGCGAAAACAGCGCCATCTGCTGGTTAGTCTTGGCCAGCTGGAAAGTGATATCGGGAATCACCACGCCCAGCGACAGCGTTTTAATACGGATTTTTTCGTCGGCGTTTTCGCGCTTGGTATCCAAAAAACGCAGGATATCCGGATGATGAGCATGCAGATAGACGGCACCTGCACCCTGACGCGCGCCAAGCTGATTGGCGTAAGAGAAGGCGTCTTCCAGCATTTTCATCACCGGGATCACGCCCGATGACTGGTTTTCGATACGCTTTATTGGCGCACCCGATTCACGCAGGTTGGAAAGCAGAAAAGCGACGCCGCCACCGCGCTTGGAGAGCTGTAAAGCGGAGTTCACCGAGCGGCCAATTGACTCCATATTGTCTTCAATACGCAGCAGGAAGCAGGAAACCAGCTCGCCTCGCTGCTGTTTTCCACAATTGAGGAAGGTCGGCGTGGCCGGCTGGAAACGACCAGACAGCATCTCTTCCATCAGCGATAAGGCCAGCGACCGATCGCCTTTGGCCAGCGTCAACGCCACCATGCAGACGCGCTCGGTAAAGCCTTCCAGATAGCGTTTACCATCAAAGGTCTTCAGCGTGTAGCTGGTATAAAACTTCCACGCGCCAAGGAAGGTCTGGAAGCGGAAACGGCGTTGATACGCCTGCTCAAAAAGCGAACTGACAAATTCAAACGGATAAGCATTCAGCACGTCGGCTTCGTAGTAGCCCTCTGAAACCAGGTACTGTAAGCGCTCACCAACGGAATCAAATTTCACGGTGTTCGGCAGAACATGTTGCAGGTAATACTGACGCGTGGCTTCTTTATCTTTCTCAAACTGAATGTTGCCGTCGGCATCGTACAGATTGAGCATCGCATTCAGCGAGTGATAATCCAGCACGGCCGGATTCGGGGTTATGAGTGTACTTTCTGTCGCTGCCAAAATTCGGTTACTCCCTGATAAACGTTGGCGATGTCGTCGGCGGTGCCCAGTAGCTCGAAGCGGTACAGGCATGGCACCTGGCATTTCTGCGCAATGATGCTGCCGGCCAGGCAATAGGCTTCGCCGAAATTGCGATTACCGGCGGCAATCACTCCGCGGATAAGTTGGCGGTTACTGACATCGTTTAAAAACTGGATGACTTGCTTAGGCACCGCGCCCTGACTGGTGCCGCCGCCGTAGCTGGGCACCACCAATATATAGGGTTCATCCACCTGCAAACGCTGCGCGGCATCCAGTGGAATGCGGCGCGCAGGCAGGCCGGTGCGGATGACAAAACGGTGCGTGTTTTCAGACTGGCTGGAAAAATAGACCAGCGTCGACATCGTCTTAACCCTGCATCGCCGTGAGTGGGCGAAGCGCGGAGATTTTGTCCGGGCGGAAACCGCTCCAGTGATCTTCTTCCGCCATCACGACGGGCACCTGGCGATAACCCATCGATTTCAGCGTTTCAACGGCAGCCGGCTCGTGGTCGAGGTTAACCAGTTGGTAATCGAGGCCGTGCTTGTCCATGGCGTTTTTTGTCGCATTGCACTGGACACAGTTGTTTTTTGTGTAAATAATAATGCGCATGATTCGTATTTACCTTATGGTCTGGTTGACGTCTCGTCTGGCACGCTTTTTGCTGCAATCCGCTGCCGTCGTTTAACCACATGTAGTGGCTGAGTTGATGGGATAAATACTAGATATAGTGTTTAGATATTGCAACCACACAATATCCAGGTATAAGAATTTTCTTGATGAGGAAAATGGACAGGCCTTGTCAGGCGCGGGATGCAGCGTTTTAAGACCGGCAAAAAAAAATCCCCACACCATCAGGTGCGGGGATTTGTCTGTAAAGTAAACGAAACTAGTTACGCGATGAGGTGGTCGTTGCAATCAACGCCCCAACAAAAATACCTAATGCAGTACCAATCCCAACTCCATGCCACGGTTTGTCACGCACATAAGAGTCAACTTGCCCACCGGCATCTTTTGCCGCCTGGGTCACACGGTTATTGCCGTGGAGTTTGGCGCGAGTCTCTTTCAACATCGCTTCTGCGCGGGAACGTGCACCGTCGACTTCATCTTTAGTCTTACTTCCGTAAGATTTCAGCAGATCGTCAAGGGTATCGGCCAGCTGATTGACGTCCTGATTGATATCAATGTCTTCATTTTTAGTGTTTCGGTTAAACATTTTTCTCTCCCTTGGAAATGAAACGTACTATTAACTATAGACCATCATGCAGATTTTTAGTGACCCGGACCGGAAAGCAGGGCGTTTATGGATTATTCCGAAAGCGCTTAACCTTCACGCTGTTGTAAGGTTGCAGGGTTGGCACGTTTTAGAGGAATGAGTATGTATTTACGCCCTGATGAAGTTGCTCGCGTACTGGAAGGTGCGGGATTTGAAATGGATGCGGTCACCGCAAGAGCCTATGGTTACCGTCGAGGCGATAACTATGTCTACGTTAATCGTGAAGCGCGCATGGGCCGTACCGCCCTGATTATTCATCCTGTGTTGAAGGAAAAAAGCCACGGCTTTGCGCATCCGGCCTCCGATATGAAAGCCTGTGAAGAGTACGTGCAGTTTCCGATGTATCTGGCTGGAGAGAATCAGGATCACTACGGCATCCCCCACGGTTTTAGCTCCCGCGCGGCGCTGGAACGCTATATCGTAAACATGTTTGGCTGAGTAATCAGCCCGTTGAGTTTTCGGCGCACGCGTTGGTCGCGCTGAAAATCTCGCCCCCGCACGATCATCCCTCACACTCAGTAACGTTGCTTTCACCGGCCAGAATCGGTATAACGCTGACCCCATGTAGAAGTTTAGACGTCTAAACGGATAAATCAGCGATGCAGCAAAGCAAGCCCGAGACAACTCAACAATTCAAGCGCAGCATGAAAGCCCGCCATCTGGTGATGCTCTCGTTAGGCGGCGTGATTGGCACCGGCCTGTTCTTCAATACTGGCTATATCATTTCCACCACGGGTGCAGCTGGCACCTTGCTCGCCTATATCATTGGGGCGCTGGTGGTCTATCTGGTGATGCTGAGCCTTGGCGAGCTGTCGGTGGCGATGCCAGAGACCGGGGCTTTCCATGTTTATGCGGCCCGCTACCTGAGCCCGGCGACGGGTTACACCGTTGCCTGGCTTTACTGGCTGACGTGGACGGTCGCCCTTGGCTCAAGCCTGACCGCTGCGGGTTTCTGTATGCAGTACTGGTTCCCGCAATCGCCGGTGTGGCTGTGGTGCCTGCTGTTTTGCGCGCTGATTTTTATGCTGAACGTGGTCTCTTCCCGCTTCTTCGCGGAAGGGGAGTTTTGGTTCTCGGTGATCAAAGTGGTCACCATCCTGGCCTTTATACTCCTCGGCGGGGGAGCCATTTTCGGTTTTATCCCGCTGAAGGATGGCAGCAGCGCGCCGTTCTTCCACAATCTCACCGCCTCTGGCTGGTTGCCGCACGGTGGCCTGCCGATCCTGATGACCATGGTGGCCGTCAACTTTGCATTCTCCGGTACCGAGCTGATTGGCATCGCGGCGGGTGAAACCGAGAATCCGCACAAAGTTCTGCCAATGGCGATCCGCACCACGGTCGCACGGTTGATCATTTTCTTTGTGGGTACGGTACTGATCCTGGCAGCGCTGATCCCGATGGATCAGGCGGGGATCGTCAAAAGCCCGTTTGTGATGGTCTTTGAAAAGATCGGTATTCCGTATGCGGCCGATATCTTTAACTTTGTGATCCTCACGGCGATCCTCTCGGCGGCGAACTCAGGATTATATGCTTCGGGCAGGATGCTCTGGTCGCTGTCGAATCAGAATACCTTGCCGCGCTGCTTTGCCAAATTGACCTCCCGCGGTATCCCGCTGATGGCGATTTCAGTCAGCATGCTGGGAGGCTTGCTGGCGCTGTTTTCCAGCGTGATTGCGCCGGATACGGTGTTTGTCGCGCTGTCGGCTATTTCGGGTTTTGCGGTGGTGGCCGTCTGGCTCAGCATCTGCGCTTCCCATTTCTTCTTCCGCCGTGAGCATGTGCGGGCGGGTAAACCGCTGACAGACTTGAAATACCGCGCGCCCTGGTATCCGGTGACGCCGATCCTCGGCTTCCTGCTTTGCCTGCTGGCCTGCGTTGGGCTGGCGTTCGATCCGGAACAACGCATTGCGTTATACTGCGGCCTGCCTTTCGTAGCGCTGTGCTACGCGGCCTATCATTTCACTCAGCGACTGAAAAATCGCGAGCTGGCAAAGGAGAGTGTGCGTGTTACCGAATAAACTTTCTGTAGAACAACAGGTGGCCGCGGGGCTGGTGCTGGATGGCGCAATGGCCACCGAACTTGAAGCGCGCGGCTGCGATCTGACCGACGCGCTGTGGTCGGCCAAAGTGCTGATTGAGAACCCTGAACTGATTTATCAGGTGCACTACGACTATTTCAAGGCGGGCGCGCAGGTGGCCATTACCGCCAGCTATCAGGCAACCCCGCAGGGCTTCGCCAAACGTGGGCTGAGTGAAGAACAGTCGCTGACGCTGATTGCCCGCAGCGTGGAGCTTGCCAGCCGTGCCAGAGCGGATTACCAGGCTGCCGAACCGCAGGCCGGCAATTTGCTGATTGCCGGCTCTGTCGGGCCCTACGGCGCCTATCTGGCGGATGGATCCGAATATCGGGGTGACTACAGCTTGCCGCAAGCAGAGATGATGGCTTTTCATCGCCCACGTATTCAGGCATTGGTTGCAGCTGGGGCGGATATCCTCGCCTGTGAGACGATGCCATCCTTTGCAGAGATTCAGGCGCTGGTGGCCTTGCTGGCGGAGTTTCCCGGCACTCCAGCCTGGTTCTCTTTCACGCTGCGTGACGGGGAACACCTGAGCGACGGTACGCCATTAAGCCAGGTCGTCAGTGTGCTGGAGAGTTGCCCGCAGGCCGTTGCGCTGGGACTGAACTGTATCGCGCTGGATAAAGTGACGGCTGCGCTGCAGACCCTCAGCTCACTGACCAAAAAGCCGCTGGTGGTCTATCCCAACTCCGGCGAGCAGTACGATGCGATCAGCAAAACCTGGCACAGCGATGCCTCAACCTGTACGTTGATCGACAATCTTTCTGCCTGGCAGTCTGCCGGGGCTAAATTGATCGGTGGTTGCTGCCGGACAACGCCAGCTGATATCGCCGCGATCGCCCAGCGCTGCCATTCACGATAAGCCGCTAAAAATTTGTCTTATTACGCCCGCAATGGTCGGGCGTAATTAATGAAAACCCGTCAGACTCCGCTTAGACTATTCTGAATATTTAAATTGGCAGGAATGCATATGAGAAGGCTTTTGCTGGCGCTGGCTTCAGCGTGGTTATTGAGCGGATGTGCCACCATCGTTGGCGATCAGACCCAGGACGTTTCCATCCAGACCTGGCCTCAGGGCGTGAAATTTGTGGTGCAGGATGAAACGGGAAGGGCCGTTGCAGAAGGGATTACCCCTAAAACAGTCTCACTGCTGAAGTCTGACGGCTCGTACCTTGGCAAGAAGAAATACACGCTGCAACTGGAGCGCGCGGGTTATGTGCCGCAGACGATCCCACTGGAAGAGAGAGCCAACCTCTGGTACATCCTCGGCAACATTCCGCTGGGTGGCATTCCTGGCTGGCTGTTTGTCGATCCGTTTAATGGCGGCATGTACAACATCCATCCGGAAAAAGTGAATACCATTATGAATCCGGTGGGCGCACGCGGCTAGATGCGGACAACCAGGGGAAGATCGCTCTTCCCCTGGTTGCGCGTTCTGACGGGTTCAAAACCGACCCGACGCTATTGTGCCGTTGGGTTCAGCATCACGTGAGCGGGTTTATGTTTTGCCAGATACTGCTGCTGGAAAATGCACATGCGAATGGTGTTACGGTATTCGCCATTAATAAAGAATTCGTGGATAAGTTCGCCTTCAATATCGAAGCCTAATTTGGTGTAGATGTGAATGGCTTTCTTATTTTCTTTATCGACGATCAGGTACAGTTTATACAGGTTCAGCACGGAAAATCCGTAATCCATCGCCAGCTTGACGGCTTTACTGGCAAGGCCTTTGCCTTGATGGCTTGGGGCAATGATAATCTGAAATTCAGCACGTCGATGAATATGGTTAATCTCAACCAGTTCAACCAGTCCCGCTTTATCCCCTTCAAATTCCACCACAAACCGACGTTCGCTCTGATCGTGAATATGCTTATCGTAGAGATCGGACAGTTCCACAAACGCTTCGTACGGCTCTTCAAACCAGTAACGCATAACGCTGGCGTTGTTATCAAGCTGGTGAACAAAACGCAGATCTTCACGTTCGAGAGGACGCAGTTTTAAGCCATCTTCGGCAGGCATGGGAGACATATAAGTTCCTTTTATCAGATGCAATATTGCTGAGGAATTATACGTCTGACGGGAGGAAATGGCACGGCGTAAGCGTAGAAACAATGACGCCAGCACGGTTTCCGGTGCTGGCGTTTAGAATGTGTTTAAGGCATCAGAAGTTGTAGCCAGCGACCAGGTAGTAACCCCAACCGGTGGATTTCACTTCAAACTGACCGTTACCGAAGTTCAGCTCCTGGCCATCAGCCCACTGTCCGCCGTTGTGGAAGTAACGCGCCACGAACGAGTAATGCCAGTGATCGTAACCCAGCGAGAGGATATGGCTGGAAGCGATAGAGTTGCTGGTACGGGACGGGCCGGTCTCATCACGCAGATCGGAGCCCCAGTCAAAGTTGGTGAAGCCGATGTAGCTCAGATTTCCGCCCCACAGGCTGGTAATCGGCACGAAGTATTTCACCTTAAAGCGATAGCCATCCCAGCTGTTTTCGTTCGCTGCACCGTAGTTTTCCCACTGGTATTTGGCATACACGTTCAGTGAAAGGCCAACATCTGAGTGGGTATCGATATCGGTACCCAGACCCATGAACCAGGTGTTCTGGCGGTTATCGCTGTTACGGCCCATATCGTAGATATAGTTGTTCGCGAAGTACCACTCTTTGAACGGGCCGAAGCTCAGGTCCGTGTTGGTCAGCTTGTCGATAGAGAAACGAGGTTCGATTTCCATAAACAGCGGGGAGCCGTGGTCAAAGATACCGTTAGCATTGGAGTTACCCACGCCGAAGAAGTTAGTCGCATCGATATAGCCGTAGAAATCGAACCAGTCTTTTTTGGCGAACGCTTCGTATTCCAGATATACGTCATTATTGAACTGAGGTCCGAAACGGGTGTGGTAGCTTCCCACCACGTTGACGCTCTGATGCCACCAGTCGGAAACATACTCCGGCGAATCGGTAGCAGCAGTTGAAGAGGCACTATAAGAGAGCGCTGCGAGTGCGCCAGCCATCAGAATTTTATATTTCATTATATTACCACAGGCTTAATGACCCTTTTATGAAGCCACTGCGAAGGTCTTATTAAGTCGTCAACAGAAGAGGAAAGGGTGACTGTTTTCACAGCAAAAAACACCCGCGATGAATGCTGCGGCAGTGTGCCGTCATCCGCGCTTAAGGAAATAGATATCGCTCACACTTGTCAAACCTTGTTTCATTTCACTTTAGGTAAAGTGTGATGGGTGTCACAAATATGTTTGACCGGATGGTCTGAAAGGGGATTGAGGACAGGAAGGGGGTTTTTTGAGCCAGGTAATCGTTTGCATCGCTGTTTAAGGTAGAACAGGCAAAAAGCGGAAGTAGAATTAGCGATTCTGCCGTGGGAAGAGAAGGGGAATGGCAGCGGCTTATAATAAGGTAAGCTTATGGATAGTGGCGTTTTTAGCGTCGCGTCATCCCTGGCGAGATGAGCCCTTTTTGGTTTCATTAAGAAGATCGCGGGGAGTGATCTCCTTAATAACACCTGCAAAATAGCCGCAGAATTTTACCGGGGCAGAATCATCTACTCTTCGTCGCGTTCTTTATTTGCCCGCTGACGTTCGTAATAGTCATCTTCCGCCGTAATGATTTCATCCATCAGCGAGTCCATATCGACTTCATGAATCTCTTCAACGAACAGTCCTGTCAGCGGCGTTTCTGGGGTTAACTTGCCGTCTTCATACAGCAGCCAGATTTCTTTCGCATAACGGGTTTTAAGCAACTGCGGAGCAAACTGACCGTAGTACGCCGTGATGTTATTCACGTCACGCTCGAACATGGCTTCAGCATGGTTATTCGCTGCAGCATCGACAGCCTGAGGCAAGTCGATAATGACCGGGCCTTGCGCATCGAGCAGTACGTTAAATTCCGACAGGTCACCATGCACGATACCGGCACACAACATGCGTACGATATTACGGATCATGGTATGGAAATCAGTCACCGCGCTTTCTTCGGACATAGTCACATCGCTAAGACGTGGAGCCACCATGCCGTCTGCATCCGTCACCAGTTCCATCAGGAGCACGCCGTCGATACAAAGATAGGGCTGAGGGACTCGTACGCCCGCTTCTGCCAACCGGAACAGCGCATCCACCTCTGCGGTTTGCCAGGACTCTTCCTGCTGCTTGCGGCCGAATTTAGAGCCTTTCTGCATCGCACGGGAGCTACGTGAGTTACGGACCTTGCGGCCTTCCTGATACTGCACGGCCTGCTTAAAGCTGCGCTGTGTCGCTTCCTTGTACACTTTGGCACAATTGATCTTGTCACCGCATAACACAGTGTAAACGTCGGCTTCCTTTCCGCTTTTAAGGCGTTGGAGCACATCGTCTATCAGGCCATCATCAACCAGAGGTTGGATTCGGTTTGGGATTTTCATGCGGCTTTATACCTTATTTCAGCCAGGTTACGAAAGATATCAGGCACAAAAAAACCCACAAGGTTTTCACCGTGTGGGTTCTCAGGACTTCATCGAGTGGGTCTGGTAACCATCGACCAAGAATTTGGTGGAGCTGGCGGGAGTTGAACCCGCGTCCAGAATTACTACACCGTCGGCACTACATGCTTAGTCCAGTCTTTACATTCGCCGGTTAGCTGCGAACGGACACGCCACTAACCAACTAGCCTGATTAGATTTAGTGTTTCAGCCCCAGGCAGGACATCCACACGAGTTCTTTTGTTTTTGACCTCTCTTGATCCCCGTCCTAAGAACGGAGGCTAGGGAGAGAGGGCTCTGAGCAGGTTATTAAGCTGCTAGTGCGTAGTTTTCGTCGTTTGCAACTATTTTTTTGCGGCTTTTAACGAGGCAAACCGCCCCTCGGCATGCTCCTAGGGCTTCGCAAATCCTGTCGAATCCAGAATCAGCCCCAAGTACTACTGTGAAGCAGTATAACAGAAAAACCTGTCGCTACGCCATAGGCTTAGCGATTTGCGTGTTTCATAATACGTGCTTTGTCGGTCTTCCATTCGCGATCTTTGATGTCACCGCGTTTGTCGTGCTCTTTCTTACCTTTGGCTACGCCAATCTTCAGCTTGGCCCAGGCATTTTTCCAGTACAGCGATAAAGCGACGATGGTGTAACCATCACGGTTGGCTTTATCGAACAGGATTGCCAGCTCGCGCTCCTTAAGCAGAAGCTTGCGGGTGCGGGTAGGGTCGCAGACCACATGCGAGGATGCGCCAATCAACGCCTGGAAGGTTGCGCCGAACAGAAAGGCTTCGCCATCACGCAGCATGATGTAGCTTTCGCTGATGTTAGCCTTTCCTGCGCGGAGTGATTTGACTTCCCATCCCTGGAGCGACAGTCCCGCTTCGAATTCATCTTCAATGAAGTATTCATGGCGGGCCCGTTTGTTCATGGCAATGGTAGCGGAACCGGGTTTATGTGCTTTTTTCTTAGTCATAGTGCCACTTAGTTTACATGAAGCAGTGATTGAAGGCATCCCCTGTAACAAACGAGACGGGGAAAAGCGCTATTTTAGCAGAACGCTGGCGGCTGAGAATTTTTGTTTGCCTGCCGGCGATGGTATTATTGAAAAGTTGAAGATTAACAGGAAACGTTATGTCTCAGATTAGTCGTTCCGCGTTGGTGCCCTACAGCGCAGAGCAGATGTTCCGGTTGGTAAACGATGTGGATGCCTATCCGGAATTTCTTCCAGGGTGTACCGGTAGCCGTATTCTCGATGCCAGCGAACAGCAGATGACCGCGTCAGTGGATGTCTCTAAGGCTGGGATCAGTAAAACGTTTGTCACGCGAAATACACTGACGGATAACCAGAGCATTGCTATGCAGCTGGTTGATGGCCCGTTCCGCAAATTGAACGGTGGCTGGAAGTTCACTGCGCTCAGTGATGATGCCTGTAAGGTTGAGCTGAGTCTGGACTTTGAGTTCACCAATATGCTGGTTGAACTGGCCTTTGGACGCATCTTCAAAGAGCTGGCAAGCAGCATGGTGCAGGCGTTTACTAAACGCGCGAAAGAGGTCTACAGTGCCTGATATCGCGGTTGAAGTGGTCTATGCGTTGCCAGAAAAACAGTATCTGTACACGGTCAACGTGGAAGAGGGCGCGACTGTCGAAGACGCTATCAAAGCTTCCGGCATTCTTGAACTCAGAAGTGATATCAATCTCGCCAGTAACAAAGTGGGTGTTTTTAGTCGTCCGGTAAAACTGGGGGATGAGGTACACAGTGGCGATCGCATTGAAATCTATCGCCCGTTACTGGCCGACCCGAAAGAACTCCGCCGTCAGCGCGCCGAACGCGCGGCAAAAAAATAAGGCGCCTTAGCGCCTTACGATTTCATCAACAAGCCTGCTGTTAACCGCTTTTCTTGCCGCTCAGGGTTGGCTTGTTATCAATGTTGGTCAGGGTACCGCTACCATCAAAGGTCAGCGTCAGCGTCTGCTGAGTCACAGGCTCATGGCCTGGCTCCTGGCGGAACACGTAATACCAGACGTTGCTACCAAACGGGTCGCGCATCATCGGCGTGCCCAGGGTGTAAGCCACCTGCTGTTGCGTCATGCCGGTATGAATTTTGGAAACGTCATTCGCAACCAGGTAATTGCCCTGGTTGATGTCCGGGCGGTAAACCACTCGCTCCAGAGTGGAACATCCAGCAGTCATCATCAGAAGAACCACCGCCGCAGCAGTCAGCGTTTTACAGCGCATAAGTATCTCTATTCCTTTTCGGGCCAACAATCTGGCTGCATCGAACGTTCGCTACGATTACAGCGTAAGAAGACGATGATAATAAACCTTTCCGCAGTTTGAAACCTCTACGGAGCAAGGATATGACCACAACAGGCCAAAAAAGTGCGGCAATCAGGCTGCTAAAAGCTCCTTTGCGTTCGCCAGCGTGTTGCGAGTGACCTCGCTACCGCCCAGCAGACGGGCCAGTTCCTGCAGACGGGCACGTTTATCCAACGGGATCATATGGGTTTCAGTCATTTCGCCATCGGTCTCTTTACTGACGTAGAAATGATGATTTCCACAGCCCGCTACCTGCGGAAGGTGGGTCACACACATAACCTGCGTGGATTCCCCTAACTGACGCAGCATCTTACCGACCACGGCTGCGGTAGGACCGCTGATACCCACATCCACCTCATCGAAAATCAACGCTGGCGTATCCATCTTACGGGCTGTAATCACCTGAATGGCGAGGGCAATACGCGACAGCTCACCGCCAGAGGCCACTTTCGATAATGGTTGAAGCGGCTGACCAGGGTTAGTGGTCACGCGGAAATCGATACGGTCTGCACCCTCAGCGGTCAAATGGTCAGCGTTAAACAGCACCTCAATCCCCAGCTTACCGTGCGGCATGGAGAGCGCATGCATGCTCTCACCAATCAGGCGGCTCAATTCTTCTGCGAAATGCACACGGCGCTGATGCAACTGCTCAGCACAGGTCATTGCCGCACGATGATGGCGGGAAACGGTCAGCGTCAGATCTTCCTGATCGCTCTCCTGCTGATCGAGCAGACCTTGTTCTTCCAGCAGCTGCTGGTGGAAGACCGGCAGTTCTTCAGGGGAGATGTGGTGTTTGCGCGCCAGAGCGATCTGTTTAGATATCCGCTGTTCAAGCTCATGCAGACGGTTTGGATCGAGATCCAGACGTTCGCAGTAGTGACGGAGTTCATCGCTGGCTTCACTGATTTGAATGGATGCTTCATCCAGCAGCTTATAGACCCCGCTGAGCTTGTCATCCATCGTCAGCAGCTCGCTAAGCAATTGCTGAGCGGTATACAGCTGATTCTGCAACGTGGCGTCTTCGCCATCAGCCAGCAGCATCAGAGCTTGTTGACTGGTGGAGAGCAGCTGCCCGCTGTTGGCCAGACGCTTGTACTCTTCATCAATCGCTTCATATTCACCGGTCACGGGCGCGAACTCGTTCAGCTCTTTCAGCTGATATTGCAGAAGCTCACGGCGAGCCTCGCGCTCCTGAGAGAGTTGCTGATGCTGTGCCAGCACGCGGCAGCTCTGGTGCCATGCACGATAGCTGGTCGCCATTTCCTGCATCAGGCCTGTTTCTCCGGCGTAACCATCAAGCAGCGTTTTCTGATGTTCCGGTTTCAGCAGAAGCTGGTGAGCATGTTGACCGTGGATCTGGATCAGCAACTGACCGAGGTCGCGTAGCTGAGAAAGGGGAACCGCAGTGCCGTTGATAAAGCCGCGTGAACGGCCGTCACTGTTGATCACCCGGCGCAACAGGCACTCGTTACCTTCATCAAGCTGGTTTTCAATCAGCCACGTCAAAGCAGAAGGGGTATCTTTCAGAGAGAAGCGCGCACAAATATCGGCGCGGGAAGCGCCAAGGCGAACCATATCCGCTTCCGCCCGACCGCCCAGGCACAAGCCGAGCGCATCAATAGCAATGGACTTCCCTGCGCCGGTCTCGCCGGTGATGGCGGTCATGCCACGCTGAAAATCGATTTCAAGTTCACGAACAATCGCAAAATTACTGATGGTCAGTTGTGCCAGCATAGTGGGTATTCCTGTACGTAAACACAGATATGGTTTTTCATACAGTATATACTGGTTTTATAACCAGTAAAGTAGCTGGCGTTGGTTTTTAAAACAATTTTTTCGACCAGGCGAGCTTAGAGCTCAGCGTATTGAAATAATTATAGTTTTGGGGATGGATGAGATTGAGGTGATCGTTATTCCGGCGGATCAACACGTCTTCACCTTCCTGAATTGGCAGGGCAATCTGGCTGTCACAGCTGACTTCCAGGTCGCCGCGCATATGGGAAAAGCGCAGGCGAATGGTGCTGCTGCTGTTAATCACCAGTGGCCTTGCGGAGAGCGTATGCGGGAACATCGGCACAATCGCGATGGCATCCAGAGACGGCGTTAGAATGGGGCCGCCTGCGGAAAGTGAATACGCCGTTGAACCGGTCGGCGTGGAGATGATCAAGCCATCTGAGCGCTGAGAGAAGGCGAACGACTCGTCAATGTAGACTTCGAACTCAATCATATGGGCGACTTTGCCCGGATGCAGCACCACTTCATTAATGGCCGTGCCGATGCGCGGTTCACGTCCCTGGCGGCACACCTGCGCTTCAAGCAGGAAGCGGCTTTCTGTAATGTACTTACCTTCCAGCACGTCGGCTAACTGCTGCTGGGCATTATCCGGATCGAGGTCGGTAAGAAAGCCAAGATTGCCACGGTTGATCCCAATCACTTTGATATCGTAACGCGCCAGTACGCGCGCCGCGCCCAGCATATTGCCATCACCGCCGACCACTACGGCAAGGTCGGCTCGCTGACCAATTTCCGCCAACGTGCCGGTTTCAACGTCCGTCAGATTCAGCTCACGGGCGATCTGCTGCTCGATAATCACCTCGTAGCCTTTGGTTGTCAGCCAGCGATAGAGCATCTCGTGTGTCGTCAACGCGGTAGGATGGCGCGGATGGCCCACAATACCGATACAGTTGAAATGTTTGTTCATGATGCTGGCGTTCCTCATGAGGTAAACTACCTCAGACAATGTGACGGGTTCCCTTGAAACCGCAATTCTGATCCCCATAATAAGCGAACCAGCGAGATGAATGTGCATAAACGCGGAGAAATTCATGAGTAGTAAAGAACAGAACACCCCAAACGAGCAAGTCTCAGACGATATCGAGATGGAGCAGGCGCAGAATCAGGGCGCAGACACAGCCGAAGCGGTCGATCCGCGTGATGAGCGTATTGCCGAGCTGGAAGTCCAGCTGGCACAGTCTCAGGGTGGCGTACGTGAAGCTCAAATCCGTGCCCAGGCTGAGATTGAGAACATCCGTCGCCGTACCGAACTGGACGTCGAAAAAGCGCACAAATTTGCGCTGGAAAAATTTGCCAACGAACTGCTGCCAGTGATCGATAGCCTGGAGCGCGCGCTGGAAGTGGCTGACAAAAGCAATCCTGAACTGAACTCAATGGTCGAAGGGATTGAGCTGACGCTGAAATCTTTGTTGGGCGCAGTCCGTAAATTCGGTGTGGAAGTGATTGGTGACATTAACGTGCCGTTCAACCCTGAATTGCACCAGGCGATGTCGATGATGGAATCTGAGGATGTGGCGCCAAACCACGTTCTGATGGTGATGCAACGTGGTTACACGCTGAATGGCCGTCTGCTTCGTCCGGCGATGGTTGCCGTAGCGAAAGCCAAAGCGTAATCGCGCTGACCCAGTAAAAAAGCACCCTCGGGTGCTTTTTTTTATGCTGTTATTCCGGCAAAACCGGCTGCCAGTCGATCGGTTTTTCGCCGTGCTGCTCCAGCCATTCGTTGGTGCTTGAAAAATGACCGCTACCAAAAAAGCCACGATGGGCTGAGAGTGGGGAAGGGTGAGGTGCCAGCAACACATGGTGCCGCTGACGATCGATAATGCTGCCTTTCTTTTGCGCATGTGCGCCCCACAGCAGGAATACCACCCCTTCGCGATGTTCGTTAATCGCAGCGATCACTCTGTCGGTAAAGGTTTCCCAGCCAAATTTCGCGTGTGAATGGGCATTGCCGCCTTCAACAGTTAAAACGGTGTTGAGCAACATCACGCCCTGACGTGCCCAGCTCTCGAGGAAGCCGTGCTGCGGACGGATGAAACCGGGAATGTCTGTAACCAGCTCTTTGTACATATTCACCAGTGATGGCGGCACAGCCACGCCAGGCAGCACTGAGAAGGCCAGACCATGTGCCTGATTGGGGCCGTGATAAGGGTCCTGACCGAGGATCACCACTTTGATATCCCCTAATTCCGTCATTCTTAGCGCGTTGAACACATCTTTCTGAGGCGGATAGACGATTTTGCCCGACGCACGTTCATGAGCCACTTTGGCCAGCGTTTCAATGAAATAGGGCTTCTCTTTTTCCTCTGCCAGCACGTCGTGCCAGGTCAGTGTGTTGGCCATTATCGCCTCCTTAACATTTAAGCCGTGTAGCTTAACGTGGAACCGCGATCGGTAAAACTTAAAATATTGTTGATATTTTACAAAAAAATATGAAGCGGGAGTTTGACGAAAATTGAGCTAAATCATTAAGTTGTTCAGGGATGCATTTTCATCCGCGGCAGAATATTGATTTTGGTCAAAGAGGCACCACCTTCGGGCTGATATACAGATCGGATATGAGTCAATCCTGCTCCATTATCCTTGCTGATAGTTATCAGCCCTGAACTGCCTGGAGGCACAATCATGATTACCGGAATTCAAATTACTAAAGCATCCAACGCCGGTCTGCTGAACTCATTCTGGCTGCTGGACGATGAGAAAGCCGAAGCACGCTGCGTGTGTGCCAAAGAAGGTTACAACCAGGATCAGGTTGTGCCGGTCAGTGAGTTAGGCCAAATCGAATACCGTGAAATTCCGCTGGAAGTGAAGCCGGAAGTGCGTGTGGAAGGCGGTCAGCATCTTAACGTGAACGTGCTGCGCCGCGAGACGCTGCAGGATGCTGTCGATCATCCTGAAAAGTATCCTCAGCTGACAATCCGCGTTTCGGGTTATGCGGTGCGTTTCAATTCATTGACGCCAGAACAGCAGCGCGATGTGATCGCCCGTACCTTCACAGAAAGTCTGTAATAATCGAAGAGATTCTAACTGATATCGCTATGAAAATAAGATGGGTGTTGAAAAGTGCATCAGCGCTATTTTCATTGTAATGTGATGAAAGTTAGAGAAAATGAGTCATTGTTGTTTCAGGGGTAAATCGGACTGAGGCAACAATGCCCATTTTATGGTTGAAAAGTTGTTGGAACCGTTATTTTACTGCATCACCGACATAAAAAAACCGCCTGCTAAGGGCGGTTTTTTGTTGTGCGGTGCAATTATTCAGCACTGTCCGGTTTAGCCACTGCTGTAGGCTTACGACGCTTACCAATGTTCTTGGTATCGCGATGGCGCTCTTTCGCTCGCGGCTGCGCTTCTTTCGCTTCGGTCTGTTTAAGCTCTTTGCGCTTGGCCAGCACTTTCTTCGACGGCTTGCCGTTCAGCTTCTCACTCGGCGGACGAGTAGTTGGACGCAGCTCGTCAATGGTGCGGGATTTCAGCGGCTCTTTGATGTAGCGAGTCACTTTACCCAACAACACGTTGTCGTGTGCTTCAACCAGCGAAATCGCGATGCCTTTCTTACCCGCGCGGCCAGTACGACCAATACGGTGCAGGTAGGTGTCGGAGGTGCGTGGCATATCGAAGTTGAACACGTGGCTGACATCTTCAATGTCGATACCGCGCGCGGCAACATCGGTTGCAACCAGCACGTTTACACGGCCATCCACCACACGTTTAATCGCTTCGTTACGCTTGAACTGCTCCAGTTCGCCTTCCAGATAGCTGGTGTTAATGCCCGCTTCACGCAGCCAGCCACACAGCTCGTGCACACGCTCACGTTTACGCACAAACACCACGGAGCGGGTGACTTCAGGCTGTTTCAGCATGTGGATCAACAGCGCGGTTTTATGCTTAACGTCATCTGCGCGATAGTACCACTGCAGAATTTTTTTACGTTCGCGGCGGGCCGGATCGGCTTCAATTTCTTCCGGCTCGTTCAGCAGACGTTCAGAGAAGTCTTTAATTGCATCGCCTTCCAGCGTGGCGGAGAACAGTAATGTCTGTTTGCGCCAGCGGGTTTCAGCCGCGATGGTTTCGATATCCTGGGCAAAGCCCATGTCCAGCATGCGGTCCGCTTCATCGAGGATCAGCGATTCTACCGCGCGGCAGTCAAAGTTCTCTTCTTTGATGTACTGCAACAGACGGCCGGTGGTGGCGACCACGACGTCCTGGTTTTCGCTGAACACTTCCGCGTGGTTCATATACGCAACGCCACCGGTTATCGTCGCGATATCCAGATGGGTGTATTTAGCAAGCTCACGGGCCTGATCGGCAACCTGCATCGCCAGTTCGCGCGTCGGCGTTAAGATCAGAACGCGCGGCGGTCCGGATTTTTTACGGGGGAAGTCGAGCAAATGCTGAAGCACGGGCAGCAGATAGGCCGCCGTTTTGCCTGTACCGGTTGGTGCCGAACCCAGAACGTCACGACCCTCCAGTGCAGGCGGGATCGCAGCGGCCTGGATAGCCGTAGGGCGTGTATAGCCCTTCTCCTGCAATGCTTTCAGCAGGCTTTCATCTAGTTCGAGTTCGGAAAAAGTGGTTACAGTCATGGTCTACCTCAGTTTGGGGCGCTGATTATAGACAGATTGAACACGATCTTCATCTGTTTGTGTGGTCTGAATGACTTTTCCTTACGAGGATATTGTCCTATGCTAGCGCCGTTTCCATTTCAGGTCAGTCAAATGTCTCAACAGAAAGCGGTCCTTCGGTCCAACGGATTTACCTTCAAACAGTTTTTTGTCGCCCACGATCGCTGTGCGATGAAGGTTGGAACCGATGGCGTGTTGCTGGGTGCCTGGGCGCCAGTCGCAGGTGCGCAACGCGTGCTGGATATCGGCACCGGCAGCGGGTTGATTGCACTGATGCTGGCTCAGCGAACCGGGCAGGACGTTGAGGTTGATGCCGTTGAGCTGGACGAGCAGGCCGTTGGTCAGGCGCGGGAAAATGCCGCCGAGTCCCCCTGGGCAGACAGAATTCACGTCTGGCAGGACGACATTGTTCACTGGTCAAAAAACGCTGAGCAGCGTTACTCGCTGATCGTCAGCAATCCGCCGTATTTTGTGCCCGGAACTGACTGTGCCAGCCCTGAGCGCGCATCTGCTCGTTATACCACGGATTTAACGCACGATGTGTTGCTGAGCTGCGCGGAAGAATTAATTACCGAGGAAGGCTATTTCTGTGTGGTGCTGCCAGCCTCAGCGGGAGAAAAACTGGTTGAGCTGGCTCAACAGCGCGGCTGGCATCTGCATTGCCGTACGGATATATCGGATACCGAAATGCGCCCGCCGAATCGCGTGCTGTTGGCACTGTCACCCAAACCCGGCGAACCGTTTGTTGATCGTATGACGATTCGCGGGCCAGACCACAATTATTCCGAAGTGCATTGCAGCCTGACGCGCGATTTCTATCTGTTCCGCTAACTCACTACGGCGAGAGAAGGGTAGGCTTCGCCTCATCCAGCAGCTCGGGATAATCGAGCGTGAAATGCAATCCACGGCTCTCCTTTCGCTCCATCGCACAGCGGACAATCAGCTCCGCAACCTGCACCAGGTTACGCAGCTCCAGCAGGTTATTTGAGATGCGGAAGTTAGCGTAGTACTCGTCAATTTCCTGTTGCAGCATATTGATGCGGCGAAGCGCGCGCTCAAGACGTTTCGTGGTGCGCACGATCCCCACGTAGTCCCACATCAACAGGCGAAGCTCGTGCCAGTTATGCTGGATCACTACGCGTTCATCAGAATCATCGACCCGGCTTTCATCCCACTGCGGCAAGCTTTCCGGCATGCTGACGTCCTGCAGATGCTGATTGATGTGCTCCGCTGCCGACCAGCCGTAAACCAGACACTCCAGTAGCGAATTCGATGCCAGACGGTTCGCGCCATGCAGACCGGTATAGCTGACTTCGCCAATGGCATACAGCCCGGTGATATCCGTCAAACCCTGGCGATCGACGACCACGCCGCCGCAGGTGTAATGGGCGGCAGGAACAATGGGGATCGGCTCTTTGGTTAGGTCAAAGCCCAGCGTTTGCAGTTTCTCATCGATCATCGGGAAATGCGCACGGATGAATTCAGCCGGTTTATGGCTGATATCCAGATACATGCAATCTGCCCCCAGCCGCTTCATTTCGTGGTCGATTGCGCGGGCGACAATGTCGCGCGGGGCCAGCTCAGCGCGTGGATCGAAGTCGGGCATAAAGCGACTGCCATCGGGACGCTTGAGGATCGCGCCTTCGCCACGCAGCGCTTCCGTTAAAAGGAAATTACGGGCGTCGGGATGGAACAGGCAGGTGGGATGAAACTGGTTGAATTCAAGATTGGCGACCCGACAACCCGCACGCCAGGCCATCGCGATGCCATCCCCTGAAGCCACATCCGGATTGGTGGTGTATTGATACACCTTGGCGGCGCCGCCCGTGGCCAGCACCACAGAACGTGCCCGGCAGGTTTCCACCTTTTCGCGCCTACGGTTCCAGATGTAGGCGCCGACCACGCGGCGTTCGCCCGGCAGACCAATTTTGTCAGAGACAATCAAATCCACCGCATTGCTGCGTTCAATAATATGAATGTTGGGATGGCTCAATGCCTGGCTGACCAGTGTGGTTTCGACCGCACGACCGGTCGCATCCGCACTGTGCAGAATTCTACGATGGCTGTGGCCACCTTCGCGGGTCAAATGGTAACGACCTTCCAAAGCGTCCGGGTTTTCTTTATCAAACAGCATGCCGTTATCAATCAACCACTGAACACAGTGGCGCGCATTGCTGGCGATGAACGAGACCGCGTCCCTGTCGCACAGGCCGCCACCGGCAATCAAGGTGTCTTCAACATGAGATTCAATGCTGTCCGTCTCATCGAAAACGGCGGCTATTCCGCCCTGAGCATAAAAGGTTGAGCCTTCGCTAACCGGGCCTTTACTCAATACGGTGACCTGATGCTTTTCCGCCAGGCGCAACGCTAAGGTCAGGCCCGCGGCACCGCTACCAATGATCAACACGTCACAGCTGTATTCAGGAGAAGAAGTCATAGTGTTTAATTTACTAAACAGGTTGTTTGCTGAGCATAGCACTCAACTTCGGGACGAAAAAAGGCTTTTTCTTTGTCAACAGGCAGAGTGTGAGCTGGTCGAGACTTTCGCAAATGTAAGAATTAAGTCAATTTGCGTCAATTAAGCGAGGATAAGGTTTAATATTGAGAACAGCCTTGGATTACCGTGATTTTAAGGTGAAAAAGCGGGCTCCATGGGGTACTCTGCGGCGTTGACGGGGCACTTTTTGCTAACATGCGAAAGTGCAAAGGGGGGCAGTGGCTGCTTAATCAGTCAGAAATCATAAAAATGATCGCTGATTTATCCTTTTCCGGCAGAACATCACAAATATAATGGCGCAACGGAACTTTACTCATGATGATCACTCAAAGCGGATGCTTGCTCGAAAAATATGAGTTATTGCGGGTAGTTCAAGAACGCGTGGAACAAGATTTGGGGAGACATTACCTCGGATGAGCGAGCAGTTAACGGATCAGGTTCTCGTTGAGCGAGTACAGAAAGGAGATCAGAAGTCATTTAACTTACTGGTGGTTCGCTACCAGCACAAAGTGGCGAGTCTGGTTTCCCGTTACGTCCCCTCCGGAGATGTGCCTGACGTAGTGCAGGAATCCTTTATAAAAGCCTATCGTGCGCTGGAATCTTTCCGTGGCGACAGTGCGTTTTATACCTGGCTCTACAGAATCGCCGTCAATACGGCCAAAAATTACCTGGTTGCTCAGGGGCGTCGTCCACCGGCGAGTGATGTGGATGCAATAGACGCCGAAAACTTCGAAAGTGCAGGAGCACTGAAAGAAATTTCGAACCCTGAGAACTTAATGTTGTCTGAAGAATTGAAGCAGATAGTTTTTCGCACCATTGAGACGCTGCCTGAAGATCTCCGTATGGCGATCACCCTCAGGGAGTTGGATGGTTTGAGCTACGAAGAGATAGCCGCCATTATGGATTGTCCGGTCGGTACGGTACGTTCCCGTATTTTCCGTGCGCGAGAAGCTATTGATAATAAAATTCAACCGCTTATCCAACGCTAGTCATAGCGTACACAGGAAGGGTACTGAGGCATGCAGAAAGAACAACTTTCCGCTTTGATGGATGGTGAGGCTTTAGATAATGAAGTTTTATCCGCATTGTCTAAAGACGCTACGCTGCAGAAAAATTGGGAAAGCTATCACCTGATCCGCGACACTATGCGTGGCGATGTGGGTCAGGTTATGCATTTCGATATTGCCGCACGCGTTGCCGCCGCCATTGAACTTGAGGCGGTCAACAAAACCACGACGCTGATCCCTGAAGCGCAACCCAAACCAGAGCGCTATGAAAATATGCCGTTCTGGCACAAGGTGCGTCCATGGGCTGCCCAAATCACTCAGATTGGAGTTGCTGCGTGTGTGTCATTGGCCGTGATTGTTGGTGTTCAGCATTACAACCAGCCGCAGGATGGCCAGCCACAATCCGATTCGCCGGTGTTTAACACGCTGCCGATGATGGGGCAGGCGTCACCTGTTAGCCTTGGTGTACCTTCTTCTGAAAGTGCGACCAACAACACCAATGCCAGCCAGCAGGTGCAGGACTCGCGTCGTCGCGTGAATGCCATGCTGCAGGATTATGAATTGCAGCGTCGTTTGCATTCCGACCAGCTCCAGTTTGAGCAGGCACCCGATCAGCAAGCCGCTGTTCAGGTTCCCGGTAATCAGTCGTTAGGAATTCAGCAGCAGTAATGAAGCAACTTTGGTGTGCCGTCAGCCTAATGGCTGGCAGCCTGATGTACTCCAGTGTCGCCCCGGCGGAATCAACCACCTCCGGGGCGCTCTTGCAACAGATGGAGCAGGCCAGCCAGTCTCTCAGTTATGAATTCGCCTATATCAACGTTTCTCGGTTAGGGATTGAATCCTTACGCTATCGTCATGCAATGCTGGGCAATAAAGTCTACGCTCAGCTGCTGCAGATGGATGGCCCGCGCCGTGAGATTATTCAGCGTGGGAGCGAAATAAGCTATTTCGAACCTGGCCTGGAGCCCTTTACCCTGCCTGGCGACCATATTGTCGATTCACTTCCTTCCCTCGTGTATGCCGATTTCCGCAAGCTAGCCGACAACTATGATTTTGTTGCGGTTGGGCGTACCCGTATCGCCGATCAGCTGTGCGAAGTGATCCGCATTGTGGCGCGTGATGGAACCCGTTACAGCTATATAGTCTGGCTGGACAGCGAAACCAAACTGCCTTTGCGGGTTGATTTGCTGGACCGCGATGGCGAAACGCTGGAGCAATACCGCGTGATTAGCTTTGCGGTAGACGATGGCGTGAAGAACGTGATGAAGGTGCTGGAAAAATCCACGCTTCCTCCCGCGTTGTCCGTGCCACCCAGCGAGAAAGTGGCATTAAAGTGGAAAGCCGACTGGTTACCTACCGGCATGAAAGAAGTGACACAGAGTCGCCGACAGATCCCCTCAATGAATAAACCGGTTGAGTCGCGTCTATACTCAGATGGCTTGTTCAGCTTCTCCATCAACGTCAGCGCAGCGGATAAAAACAGTTCTCCGCAGCTAATGCGCACTGGGCGTCGTACGGTGCAGACTGAAGTGCGTAATAATGCGGAAATAACTGTCGTTGGCGAACTGCCACCGTCAACCGCCAAGCGTATTGCAGATGCGGTCAATTTAGGATCAACACCATGATGAGAGAATGGGCCACTGTGGTCTCCTGGAACAACGGCATTGCTACGCTGCATTCAGAAATCAAAACCTCCTGCAGCAGCTGTTCTGCGCGGAAGGGTTGCGGCAGCCATATGCTGGATAAGCTGGGGCCGAAAAATGCGCACGTAATGAAAGTCGCCAGCGCCGAGCCGTTAGCTGCCGGTCAGCGGATTGAGCTGGGGATTGCCGAAAAAAGTCTGCTCAGTTCAGCGCTGCTGGTCTATATGACGCCGTTGGTCGGACTGTTTATCGTCGCTGGCCTGTTTCAGGCATTGTTTCACACCGATATTGCCGCAGTATCTGGCGCGTTGCTCGGTGGGGTTGGTGGCTTCATCCTGGCGAAAGGCATCTCCACGTATTTGGGGAAATCGGCCTCATTCCAGCCTGTTATTTTAAGCGTTGCTCTACCACCTGATGCACTGCGCGTAGAGACAGATCGCTAAGCTTGCCAACCTGCCGTGTTAACGGCGGGTTTCTCCTTTCTGCTTCTAATCTTGCCGATAAAGTGACGCCGATCTCACTTTTCTTACGCTCCCTCTGAAACATTACGAAATCCCCGGACACATGTTGTTTTCAATTTGCTAACGTCGTAGCATGCTGGTTCTTTGATGATAATGATTATCATTACTTTTTCTGGGGTAAGTCATGCAACATCGTTTGGCCAGGTTCTGTGTCTTTGTTGGTTGTCTGTTATTTTCGGTCTCTTCACTGGCGGCGCCTTTTGTGGTGGAAGATGTCAGTGGTCGAAAAGTCGAAATAAAATCGCCGGTTAAAAGGATTATCCTCGGGGAAGGGCGGCAGATTTTTTTGCTGGCTGCTTTTGATACCGAAGCACCTTTCCAGCGTGTTGTCGGCTGGCGTGACGATCTGCCGAAGGCGGATTTCGACAGCTATCAGAATTACGAAAAGAAATACCCTCAGATCAAAAATCTGCCCACCTTTGGCGGGGCGAAAGACGGCACCTTCAACATTGAACAGGCGCTGACGCTGAAGCCCGATCTGGTGTTGATGAACCTCGAATCTAAAGCGGCAACCGATGAAGGCCAGCTGATTGATAAGCTGAGCAAACTGGGCATCCCGGTAGTCTTTATCGATTTCCGTGAGAAGCCGTTTGAAAATGCGGAGAAGAGCATTCACATCATGGGCCAGCTGGTCGGCAATCCGAAAAGAGCAGATGAAATCATCGCTTTCCGCCGTCAGCAGGTCGAGATCGTCACCGAACGTCTCAAAAACTACCAGGGTAAACGTCCTTCAGTGATGTTGGATCGCGCCGGTGGCTACACGGAAGAGTGCTGCATGTCCTTTGGCGATGAAAACTTTGGCCGAATGGTGGAGGTTGCCGGTGGCCGTAATATCGCCAAAGGGCTGATCCCAGGCACCTTTGGCATGCTCAACCCTGAGCAAATCATCAGCTCAAACCCGGATGTGGTGATTGTGACGGGTGCTAACTGGAAAAATTACAACACCGCCAACGGTTGGGTGGGTGTGGGGCCAGGCGCCGACCAAAAGGAAGCGATTAAGCGTCTGCAAGCGCTGATGGTACGTCCTGCCTTCAGAACCTTACCGGTCGCCAGCAATGGCAACGTTCATGCTATCTGGCATCAGTTCTATGACAGTCCCTATAACTTTGTGGCGATTCAGGCGATGGCCAAATGGCTGCACCCGGATTTGTTCAAAGATATCGATCCCGATGCCACCTTCCGTGAATTCCATCAACGCTTCCTGCCGCTGGCGTATCAGCCAGGTTATTGGGTGACCTTACCGGCAAAGAATCCACCGGCAACGCCATAACCGCTTTTCATTATCTGAATAAAGGCCGCCATGCGGCCTTAATTGATCGTGACAGTCCAAAGCGCCTATTTTGGTTACGCCATTGCGCTTTACAGAGAGATTTTGTTTATAAAATGACACCTCCGGTTGCGAATTTGATGTCCGGCTATGTATGTGAATTCTTTCGTGCAAGGGGCTAACAGTGTAAGATGCGTGCTCATTGATGGCGGGTACATTGCATGAAGTGTTAATAGCTGTGTCCACCGCGAGAATTAAACCGAACGTTTAAGCGAAAATATTCATATAAATGAAGCATATAAGAAACTTTTCTGTCATCGCTCATATCGACCACGGCAAATCAACGCTCTCCGACCGTTTGATTCAAATTTGCGGTGGCCTGACCGAACGTGAAATGGCCGCACAGGTTCTGGATTCCATGGATCTGGAACGTGAACGCGGTATTACCATTAAGGCGCAAAGCGTAACCCTCGCGTACCATGCGCCGGACGGTGAAACTTACCAGCTCAATTTTATCGACACCCCAGGCCACGTAGACTTCTCTTATGAAGTCTCCCGCTCGCTCGCGGCTTGTGAAGGTGCATTGCTGGTGGTAGATGCCGGTCAGGGCGTTGAAGCTCAGACGCTGGCAAACTGCTACACCGCGATGGAAATGGATCTGGAAGTAGTACCGGTGCTGAATAAGATCGATCTGCCCGCGGCAGATCCGGATCGCGTTGCCCAGGAAATTGAAGACATCGTCGGCATTGATGCCACCGATGCGGTGCGCTGCTCGGCAAAAACCGGCGTTGGCGTACCGGACGTGCTCGAGCGTTTAGTGCGTGACATCCCACCGCCAGAAGGCGATCCGGATGGCCCACTGCAGGCGCTGATTATCGACTCATGGTTTGATAACTACCTTGGCGTTGTGTCGTTGATCCGTGTGAAAAACGGCACGCTGCGCAAAGGCGAAAAAGTCAAAGTCATGAGCACCGGCCAGACCTACAACGCTGACCGTCTGGGTATCTTCACGCCGAAGCGCGTGGATCGTGATGCCCTGAACTGCGGTGAAGTTGGCTGGTTGGTATGTGCCATCAAAGACATTCTTGGCGCACCTGTCGGCGATACGCTGACGCTGGCGCGTAACCCGGCAGACAAAGCACTGCCAGGCTTTAAAAAAGTGAAGCCGCAGGTTTATGCCGGTCTGTTCCCAATCAGCTCTGACGATTATGAAGCCTTCCGTGATGCGCTGGGCAAACTGAGCCTGAACGATGCTTCGCTGTTCTATGAGCCAGAAAGCTCTACGGCGCTGGGCTTCGGCTTCCGCTGTGGCTTCCTGGGTCTGCTGCACATGGAGATCATTCAGGAACGTCTTGAGCGTGAATATGACCTTGAGCTGATCACCACCGCGCCAACCGTGGTTTATGAAGTGATCACCACCTCAGGCGAAACCGTCTATGTTGACAGCCCGGGTAAACTGCCGCCGCTGAACAACATCGAAGAGCTGCGTGAGCCGATTGCCGAGTGTCATATGCTGTTGCCACAGGAATTCCTCGGCAACGTTATCACCCTCTGTATCGAGAAGCGCGGCATGCAGACCAACATGGTGTATCACGGAAACCAGGTTGCCCTGACGTATGAAATTCCGATGGCTGAAGTGGTTCTCGACTTCTTCGACCGTCTGAAGTCGACCTCGCGTGGTTACGCCTCGCTGGATTACAACTTCAAGCGCTTCCAGACGTCTGACATGGTTCGTGTCGATGTACTGATTAACTCTGAGCGTGTTGATGCGCTGGCGCTGATCACTCACCGTGATAACGCCCCTTACCGTGGTCGCGATCTGGTTGAGAAGATGCGTGAGCTGATCCCTCGCCAGCAGTTTGATATTGCGATTCAGGCAGCGATTGGTACCCATATTATTGCCCGTTCTACCGTTAAGCAGCTGCGTAAAAACGTCCTGGCGAAATGCTACGGCGGTGACGTCAGCCGTAAGAAAAAGCTGTTGCAGAAGCAGAAAGACGGTAAGAAACGTATGAAGCAGGTTGGTAACGTTGAGCTGCCACAGGAAGCGTTCCTTGCCATACTCCATGTTGGTAAAGAAAGTAAATAAGCCCTAAGGCTACGAGGGAACTGGAATGGCTAATATGTTCGCCCTGATTTTGGCGATTGCGACCTTGATCACCGGGATAATCTGGTGCATTGATAAATTCAAGTGGGCGCCAGCCCGCAAGGCCAGGTTGGCCGAAGCTAGCGCAGCTGCTGGTAGCACAGGGGAGCAGGATAAAGCCACTAAACAGCCAGGTTGGGTAGAAACGGCAGCGTCCGTCTTCCCGGTGCTGTTGCTGGTGTTTGTGGTGCGTTCGTTTATTTACGAGCCTTTCCAGATCCCGTCCGGTTCCATGATGCCAACGCTGTTGATCGGCGATTTCATCCTGGTTGAGAAGTTCGCTTATGGGATTAAAGATCCGATCACCCAGACCACGCTGATCCCAACCGGGCATCCTAAGCGCGGCGATATCGCGGTCTTTAAATATCCGAAAGATCCGAGCATGGATTACATCAAGCGTGTAGTAGGCTTACCGGGTGACCACGTGGTTTATGACCCGCAGAGCAAAACCGTCACCATCAATCCCGCTTGTGCCCAGCAGAGCTGTGATAAAGCGGTGCCGGTGACCTATTCCGATGTACAGCCAAGTGATTTTATCCAGACCTTCAGCGGCTTTGACGGTAATGAAGTGGGCAACGGCTTCTACGAGAAACCGCAGGGCGAATCAATGCAAGGTGGCCTTCGTCTGGCGACCCGCAATGAAACGCTGGGTGACGTAACGCACCGCATTCTGCTGGTCACTCAGGCACAAAGTCAGGCCAGCTCGTACTATCAGCAGCCTGGTCAGCCTCAGTCAAGCTGGGTCGTGCCGCAGGGCATGTACTTTATGATGGGCGACAACCGTGATAACAGCGCAGACAGCCGTTATTGGGGCTTCGTGCCGGAGAAGAATCTGGTAGGCAAAGCGACAGCCATCTGGATGAGCTTTGACAAGCAGGAAGGGCAATGGCCAACCGGCGTTCGCCTGAGCCGCATTGGCGGTATTCACTGAGTTTGTCGGTAGACATGTTCAGTTAAACGGGTGGTTGCCCTGCGGGGCAGCCACTGCACACGAAACAGTTTCGTGTTGGCCTGGCCAGCCCTGTTCCGTGTGCAGAATTATTGACGCATTCAGATATTGGTAACACATGAACCCCATTGTAATAACCAGGCTCCAGCGGAAGTTGGGCTACACTTTTACTCATCAGGAACTGTTGCAGCAGGCGCTTACTCACCGCAGTGCCAGCAGCAAACATAACGAAAGACTGGAATTTCTGGGCGACTCGATCCTCAGCTACGTGATCGCCAATGCGCTTTATCAACGTTTTCCCCGTGTGGATGAAGGTGATATGAGCCGCATGCGCGCCACGCTGGTGCGCGGTAACACGCTGGCAGAAATGGCCCGTGAGTTTGACCTGGGCGAATGCCTGCGTCTTGGGCCTGGCGAGCTGAAAAGCGGCGGATACCGTCGTGAATCAATCCTTGCCGATACCGTCGAAGCGCTGATTGGTGGCGTCTTCCTGGACAGCGATATTCAGAACGTTGAAAAGCTGATCCTCGAATGGTATGCCAGCCGACTGGAGCAAATCAGCCCAGGCGATAAACAGAAAGATCCAAAAACGCGTCTGCAGGAATATCTGCAGGGTCGTCATCTGCCGCTGCCCTCCTATCTGGTGGTGCAGGTGCGTGGCGAAGCGCATGACCAGGAATTTACTATTCACTGCCAGGTTAGCGGCATGGCAGAACCGGTTGTAGGAACCGGCTCCAGCCGTCGCAAAGCCGAGCAGGCAGCCGCCGAACAGGCGCTGATTAAGCTAGGACTTGAATGAACGAAGAAACTACCCATTGCGGCTTTATTGCTATCGTAGGCCGTCCAAACGTCGGGAAATCCACCTTACTGAACCAGTTACTGGGGCAGAAGATCTCGATCACCTCGCGCAAGCCACAGACCACGCGCCACCGTATTATGGGCATCCATACTGAAGGGCCTTACCAGGCCATCTATGTGGATACCCCCGGCCTGCATATGGAAGAGAAGCGGGCGATCAACCGTCTGATGAACCGTGCAGCCAGCAGCTCCATCGGCGATGTTGAGCTGGTGATTTTTGTGGTTGAAGGCACCCGCTGGACAGCGGATGACGAGATGGTGGTCAACAAGCTGAGAGACAACCGCGTACCGGTTCTTCTGGCGATCAACAAAGTTGATAACATCACTGATAAGAGCATTCTGCTGCCCCATATGCAGTTCCTCAGCCAGCAGATGGACTTTATGGACGTGGTGCCAATCTCTGCCGAAAGCGGCAAGAATGTTGATACCATCGCCAGTATCGTGCGTAAGCGTCTGCCGGAAGCGGTTCACCACTTCCCGGAAGATTACGTTACCGACCGCTCGCAGCGCTTTATGGCATCAGAAATCATCCGTGAAAAACTGATGCGTTTCCTCGGTGCTGAGCTGCCGTATTCGGTGACCGTTGAGATTGAGCAGTTTGTGACTAACGCCCGCGGCGGTTATGACATCAATGGCCTGATTCTGGTTGAGCGTGAAGGCCAGAAAAAGATGGTTATTGGTAACAAAGGCACCAAGATCAAAACCATTGGTATCGAAGCGCGTAAAGACATGGAAGAGATGTTCGAGCAAAAAGTGCATCTTGAATTGTGGGTGAAAGTGAAGTCTGGCTGGGCGGATGACGAGCGTGCTCTTCGTAGCCTGGGCTACACCGACGACCTTTGATCCCTATGGAAGGCTGGCAGCGCGCATTCGTCCTGCATGGACGTCCCTATAGCGAAACCAGCCTTCTGCTCGACCTGTTTTCTGAGAATTACGGCCGTATTCGGGTGCTGGCCAAAGGCGCCCGAGGCAAACGTTCCAGCCTGAAAGGGGCACTACAACCTTTCACTCCCTTACTGGTCCGTTGGGGCGGGCGCGGCGAAGTTAAAACGCTTCGTGGCGCTGAGCCCATCTCCCTTGCTTTGCCTCTTTCTGGTCTGACGCTCTACTGCGGCCTGTACGTTAACGAGCTGCTGTCACGGGTACTGGAGCAGGAAACCGCGTTTACCGAACTCTTCTTCGATTATCTCTATTGTCTTCAGGCACTGGCTGCGGTCACTGGCTCACCCGAACCGGCACTCCGGCGCTTTGAGCTGGCCATGCTGGGTCACCTGGGCTATGGCGTTGACTTCATGCATTGCGCCGGCAGCGGGGAAGAAGTGGCCGATGGAATGACCTATACCTATCGCGCGGAGAAAGGCTTTATCGCCAGCCTGGTGATGGGCAATAACACCTTTACCGGTCGTCAACTGCGCGCGCTGGAAGAGCGGTCATTCCCGGATATCGATACCTTACGGGCGGCGAAACGCTTTACCCGCATCGCACTGAAGCCCTATCTCGGCGGAAAGCCACTCAAAAGCCAGGAGTTGTTCCGTCAGTTTGTGCCGAAAAAACGCGCAGACGTGCTGCCGGACGAAGAGTAAAGCCATCAGGCCGTTCCGGTCAGCGTGCCGAACGTTGTACACTGCTTTCACTCATTGCAAAAATTCCGAGGATTGTCATGGCTGAGTTGTTGTTAGGCGTCAATATCGATCACGTTGCAACCGTGCGTAATGCGCGTGGCACAAACTATCCCGATCCGGTGCAGGCAGCATTCGTCTCCGAGCAGGCAGGTGCCGATGGCATCACCGTGCATCTGCGTGAGGATCGTCGCCACATTACCGATCGCGATGTGCGCATCCTGCGTCAGACCATCCAGACCCGCATGAATCTTGAAATGGCCGTCACCGATGAAATGGTGGATATCGCCTGCGAAATCAAACCGCATTTCTGCTGCCTGGTCCCCGAGAAGCGTGAAGAAGTGACCACCGAAGGCGGTCTGGACGTAGCCGAACAGCTGGAGAAAGTCACCTATGCGGTGACGCGTCTCGCTGAAGCCGGGATCCTGGTGTCGCTGTTTATCGATGCGGATCATCGCCAGATTGATGCCGCTATGGCATCCGGCGCGCCGTACATTGAAATTCATACCGGTGCGTATGCGGAAGCCGAAGAAGGGCGCGAGCGTCACGCAGAATTTATCCGCATCAAAGATGCTGCAGCCTATGCCGCAGGCAAAGGGCTGAAGGTCAATGCGGGTCACGGTCTGACCTATCACAACGTCCAGCCTATCGCCGCGCTGCCGCAGATGCATGAACTGAACATCGGCCACGCGATCATCGGCCGTGCTGTGATGAGTGGGCTGGCGGACGCGGTTAAAGAGATGAAAGCGCTGATGCGGGAAGCGCGTCGCTAATGGCTATTCTGGGCCTCGGCACCGATATCGTGGAGATCGCACGCATTGAAGGGGTGATTTCCCGTTCCGGCGACCGGCTGGCAAAACGCGTGCTGAGTGACAATGAGTGGGCGCAATACCAGGCTCATCAGCAGCCGGTGCGTTTTCTGGCCAAGCGCTTTGCGGTAAAAGAGGCGGCAGCAAAAGCCTTTGGCACCGGGATCCGTGGTGGCCTGGCGTTCAACCAGTTTGAAGTGTACAACGACGAATTGGGTAAGCCGGGACTGCGTTTCTTCCTGCAGGCGCAGGAAGTGGCGAAAAAGCTGGGCGTGGCGCATGTCCACGTCACGCTGGCTGACGAAAGGCATTACGCCTGCGCGACGGTCATTATTGAAAACTGATCAACAACCCGGGTTGAGCACAGCTTGCCCGGCTGCTTCCTTTATCCCCCGTGATGCAACACCACAAATTTCTCCCACAGCAGCTCATTGCTTTCACGATGCGCGGGATCGGTGATGATGGTATTCACGATTGGGCAAACTTGCTGGCAGGTTGGCGTGTCGTAATGACCCACGCACTCGGTACAGCGATCGGCATCAATCTGGTAGATGCTGTCACCCATCGAAATGGCCTGATTGGGGCATTCCGGCTCGCACATGTCACAGTTAATGCATTTTTTTGTGATAAGCAGCGCCATAAGTCTCTCAATCAGTAACAGGATAAAGTGCGCGGGTATTATACGCCGCTGATGTTATCAGACCAGCTTTTTCACCAGCGCTTCGCTATGGCGGATATGGCTGGAGGCTCTTTCGGGATCGCGCTGCACCAGCGCCATAAACAGCAGATCGGTCAGCGTCAGCTGGGCGGTGGTTGAAGAGATGGCGGCGCTGCGGGTGGTTTGTTCTTCCGCCACCGTATACAGGCAATGCGTCGCGCACTGTTGCAAGGTATTCGGCGTGAAGCCGGTAAAGGCCAGCACATTGGCGCCCGCCCGCTGCGCTTCCTGCGCGGCCAGGTTAATCTCGCGCCGTTCGCCGGTATAAGAGATTGCTAACAGCAGATCGCCGGGATTCAACGCCTGCACGCTGGCCAGCAGCGCATGCATATCCTGTTCTGCCACCGCGTTAATACCGATTTTCATCAGCTTCCAGGAGAAGTCCTTCGCCACCAGGCCGGAAGCCCCAATGCCCACCAACACAATGCGGTTGGCGCTGCGGATCAGCCGCAACGTCTCCAGCAGCATCTCTTCACTGTTGATATCAAGGGTGGCGCGGATCGCCGACTGCTTTTCCGTCAGCAACTTCTCGCCGACCAGTTTTAGCGGGTCATCGCTGAGAATCAGGTTGTGCACGGTGATGGCATCTTTATCTGCCAGCGATTCGCTGAGCGCCAGCTTCAGTGCGGGGAAACCTTTATATCCGAGCTTTTGAGCAAACTTCACCACGCTCGACTGGCTGACACCCGACTCCTCCGCCAGCTTCTGCGAGCTGAGATGACGTGCACGATCCGGCTGCGACAGCAGAAAATCGGCCAGACGCCGTTCGTTCATGGCCAGGGACGGATACAGCTGGCGAATACGCAGCAGGGAACTCATCGGTCTACCTCTAAATAAAAATGCCAACAGCTTGAATTCTATGGACAGATAATAGCTTGCTGTACGATAAGCGGTAAGTTTATCGGCACATTTATCACAATCCATGATTAAAATTAGGTAATTTCTGTTTTGCAGTGAATATAATATTCAAAATTTACTCTATTTTTAAGAATTAAAAATTCATAAGTGAGGAAACATGGATCTTGGCGCACTGGTTTCAGAAACGCGTAACCCAGAGACGATGGATTTGGACAACCTGTCCACGCTTGAGATGGTCACAAAGTTTAATCAACAGGATGCCACCGTGGCCGAGGCGGTGCGGCTGACCTTGCCGGACGTGGCCAAAGCGGTGGATGCTGCGGCGGCGTCGTTATCGGCGGGTGGGCGGCTGATTTATCTGGGGGCCGGCACCAGCGGGCGTCTGGGCGTGTTGGATGCGTCTGAATGCCCGCCAACCTTTGGCGTCCCGCACGGTCTGGTGGTCGGACTGATTGCCGGTGGTCCGGGTGCGTTGCTGAAAGCGGTTGAAGGTGCGGAAGATAATGCGCAGCTGGGCGTCAGCGATCTGCAGGCGCTGGAACTCAAGCCGCAAGATATGGTGGTCGGTATTGCCGCTTCCGGCCGCACACCGTATGTGATTGGCGCACTGCGTTACGCCCGCCAGCAGGGCTGCCATACCGCAGCGGTCTCCTGCAATCCCGCGTCACCGATCGCCCATGAAGCCGAAATTGCTATTTCCCCGGTGGTGGGCCCGGAAGCCCTGACCGGTTCGACGCGTCTGAAATCGGGTACCGCGCAGAAGCTGGTGCTCAACATGATTTCAACCGGCGCGATGGTGCGAATTGGCAAGGTGTACCAGAACCTGATGGTGGACATGCAGGCGACCAACATCAAGCTGGTGGATCGCGCCTGCCGCATGGTGTGTCAGGCCACCGGCTGCTCAGCCGAAGAGGCGGAAACGGCCCTGAAGCAAACCCAGTACGAGGTAAAAACCGCCATTCTGATGGTGCTGAGCGGCCTCGCGGCTGACCAGGCCAAAAGTTTGTTAACCAGGCATAAAGGATTCCTGCGCGCAGCGCTTCAGGACAGGGGATAGGCGATGGATAAGGCGATGACGCTGGCTGGCCACCTGTTGCAGGGGATCGGCGGGGAGGAGAACATCACCCGGCTGGAAAACTGCATGACAAGAGTACGTATTGAAGTGAATGACGATGCGCGTCTGGATCTGACCCGACTACGTCAGCTCGACGGCGTGAAGGGATACGTCAAGCAGGGAAGCCAGCATCAGTTCATCGTCGGGCCGGGTGCCGCGGCTAAGGTGGTGGAGGCGATGCGCAGTCTGATGGCTTCCGCGCCGTCTCAACCGCAGGCGATCGATCGGACCAAGGCGCAGGTGAAGCAAAAGTACAAAGCGCCGATGAGCGACGCATTGCGCCAGTTGGCCAACGTTTTTATCCCGCTTATTCCGGCATTCATCGCCTCCGGCTTGATAACCGGCATCATCAACATTGTTAAACGCCCGGATATCATCGGGGATTTTGCCACTCATTATCCCAATTTGTTAGGTCTGGCGGCGATTTTCGGCAGCACCATTTTCACCATCATGAACATTCTGGTTGGGGTCAATACCGCCAGAGTGTTTGGCGGTTCGATCGCCCTAGGCGGAGTGATGGCAGGGATCCTTTCCACTCCGGCGCTGGCGCAAATCAGTTTGTTTGGTGAAAATCTGCAACCCGGCCGGGGTGGGGTCATTGCCGTGCTGCTAGTGGTTGTGCTGATGTGCTGGATTGAAAAAAAGCTGCGGCAGTGGCTACCAGAAGCACTGGAGCTGATCCTTAACCCACTTCTGACTACACTTATCACGGCAACGCTGGCGATTGTGGCATTACAGCCGCTTGGCGGGATCATGTCTGATGCGATTGCGCACGGCGCAACCCTGGCCATCGATCGCGGTGGCATTCTGGTCGGTGCGCTACTGGCGGGCACGTTCCTGCCGTTGGTGTTAACCGGTTTGCATCAGGGCATGGTGCCGATTCATGTTGAGCTGGTTCAGGCGCATGGCTACAACGCGCTGCTGCCAATTCTGGCAATGGCCGGGGTAGGGCAAGTGGGCGCTTCACTGGCGGTATTGCTGAAAACCCGCAATGCGCGACTCAAAAAGCTGGTGAAGGGGGCGCTTCCGGTGGGGATTTTGGGTATTGGCGAGCCGTTGATCTTCGGCGTCACACTGCCTTTAGGCCGGCCATTTATTGCCGCCTGTCTGGGCGGTGCGGTCGGCGGCGCGGTGATCGGTTATGCCAAGGTGGCGACGGTGATTACTTTTGGTATTTCGGGTCTGCCGCTGGCGCTCACTATCATCTCTGGTAAGGTAATGCTCTATCTCGCAGGGTGGCTTGCCGCGGTAGTCTGCGGTTTTCTCTTTGCCTGGTTTATGGGATTCAATGACCCTGAGGAGTAATTTTTGATAACTGGTCAGGAACGACGCGTGGTGTTTTTTGATTTAGACGGCACGCTGCATCAGCAGGATATGTTCGGCACCTTTATGCGCTATTTACTGAAGCGCCAGCCGTTGAACCTGCTATTGGTGGTGCCGTTGCTGCCGGTGATTGGCGCCGGTTTACTGATAAAGGGACGGGCGGCACGCTGGCCGATGAGCCTGCTGCTGTGGTCGATCACCTTTGGCCACAGCGAGGAAAGCCTGACGGCGAAGGAAAATGCCTTTGCGCAGTGGTTCCGTCAGCGCGTCACGGCCTTCCCGGTGGTTCAGCAACGGCTGACGGACTATCTGAACAGCTCGGATGCGGACGTCTGGTTAATCACCGGTTCACCGCAACGGCTGGTGGAGCAGGTCTATTTTGACTCGGCTTTCCTGCCGAAGGTAAAGCTGATCGCCAGCCAGATGAGCCGCGGTTTCGGTGGCCGGGTGCTGTCGATGCGCTGCCTGGGGCATGAAAAAGTGGCCCGGCTGGAAGAGAAGATAGGCACGCCATTGCAGCTTTACAGCGGCTACAGCGACAGTAAGCAGGATAACCCGCTGCTGTTCTTCTGCCAGCACCGCTGGCGCGTCACGCCGCAGGGCGAGCTGCAACAGCTTGAGTAAAACAGGTATACTGTGCCGCGTTTTTTAGCTGGAGACTCAGGTGAGCGACAAAGTAAGCGATGAATTCTGGATGCGCCATGCTCTGATGCTGGCGCGTCGTGCCTGGGAAGAGGGTGAAGTGCCGGTCGGTGCGGTGTTGGTACAGGGCGATAAGGCGATTGGCGAAGGCTGGAACCGCCCGATTGGCCACCATGATCCCACTGCGCATGCCGAGATTATGGCGCTGCGTCAGGGTGGGAAAGTGCTGGAAAACTATCGGCTGCTGGACACCACGCTGTACGTCACGCTGGAGCCTTGCGTGATGTGCGCCGGGGCGATGGTGCATGGACGGATCGGCAGGCTGGTGTTTGGCGCAAGGGATGAGAAAACCGGCGCAGCAGGATCGCTGATCGACGTGTTGGGCCACGCAGGCATGAACCATCAGGTTAAGGTGGAAGAGGGGATGCTGGCGGAAGAGTGCGCGGGCATGCTGAGTGATTTCTTCCGTCACCGTCGCGCAGAAAAAAAGGCACTGCGCCTGCAACAACGCGAGCAGGCTGCCGAAGACGACCAGTAAGTTGCGGCCTGTCGCCCCGGAATGCCGTTAGTTCAGCGCAATTTTAGGGGCCACAGCCGGATAGCCTTCCCCCATCTCGGCTTCATAAGCCGCCTGCTGTGCCAGCTTCCGCTCCTGATCCTGCAAATAGCCCACCAGGCTTATCTGATACAGCCGGATGTTTTCCACGTAGTTATAGGCTTCCTGACCACGGGCATAGCCATAGTTGGTCTGACTGTAATAGCGTTTCTGGCTCAGCATCGGCAAACGCAGCTTCACATCTGCCCAGCTATCCGGATTTCCCTTCTGTTTTTCCGTCAGCTTACGGGCATCCAGCATATGGGCATAACCCATGTTATAGGCCGCCAGAGCAAACCAAATCTTCTCATCGTCTGGGATGGTTTGCGGCACTTTTTCCATCATTCGCACCAGATATTCACTGCCGCCACGGATGCTTTGCTCGGGATCGGTGCGGTCACTGACGTTCAGACTTTCAGCCGTGTTGCGGGTCAGCATCATCATGCCGCGCACGCCGGTCGGGGAGGTTGCCTGAGGATTCCAGTGCGACTCCTGATAGGAAATCGCCGCCAGTAAACGCCAGTCGATTTCGCTGGCATACTTTTCAAACAGCGGGCGAATATCCGGCAGCGTGCCATCAATGGCGCGCAGGAAGGTGCGGGTATCGACATAATCGAAGGTCCCCACGTGGCCGAGGTACTTCTCATCCAGACGGGCCATCGCGCCTTCTTCACCCATCTGATTAAAGTAGTCGAGCATCGCTGCATTCAGGCTGTCGTCCTGATCGCGCTGCATATACCAGGTAATCGGCTCTTCATCGGTAATATCAAAGGCGACCGCCAGCTGCGGATGGATGCGCTGGAGCAGGGCGATCGACACGGAATCCCCCACCGTGTAATCCAGTTTGCCATCGGCCACCGCTTCCAACAGGGTGTTCGGGCTCTGATCGGTCGAAATCGCCCAATCCAGATCGGGATACTGATTCTGCTTAATGCCGCGCAGGGTGGAAAGGTAGGCAGAGTCGGAAGCGACGGTCAGTCGGCCATGCAGCTCACCGAGGTTTTTTGGGCGTGGCTTACCCATCCGGTAAACCAGTTGCTGGGATACGGAGTAATAAGTGGGGCCAGTACGAAAGCGCGATTGACGTTCGCCGCTGTAAATTAAGCCTGCGGCCAGCACGTCAGCTTTATCATCTTCCAGGTCGTCAAACAGGTCACTGAGGTTTTGCCGGACGGTGATCTGCAGCTTCACGCCAAGATAATCAGCGAAGCGTTTCGCCAGCTCATAGTCCATTCCGGCTGGGGCTTTATTAATGGTGTAGTAAGTCAGCGGGGAAGTTAACGTGCTCACACGCAAAACTCCCCGTGATTTTATCTGCTCTATCTGGTCCTGTTGACCCCCGTACCAGGGGATCGATGGCCACAGTGCCAACGCAAGCAGCACGGTAACCAGGCCGATGAAAAGATAATTAATTTTCAGGCGTTTCAAATGGTTATCTCTCGATTGCTCTCAGGTTCTGTCTGTAACGGCAGTATTTGATGTCTATAATGGTTCCTGAGCGTGGGGCATTTTGCGCAACTCGGTGCCCCTGCGCAACTGAATTCGACCTGAATTGTGTGAATTTCAGCCAATTCCCTGGTGCGATTTATTCTGCGCAAACGGTTTCGTAACCGGTGGGGATTCTCTATAATACCGCCCGCTTTCCCTGTTGCGCCCAAAGAAGCGTCGCCCGGCGCTTCGAAGACGAGAGATCTTTGATGATGGAAATTCTGCGTGGTTCGCCCGCTCTGTCGGCATTTCGTATTACTAAATTGCTGGCCCGCTTTCAGGACGCTCACCTGCCGGTGAGTGACATTTACGCTGAGTACGTCCATTTTGCTGACGTCAGCACGCCTCTGGCTGCTGATGAAAAAGCCCGTTTACAGCGCCTGCTGAAGTACGGTCCCTCTCTCGCGGAACATACGCCGGAAGGGCGCCTGATTCTGGTGACACCACGTCCGGGAACCATTTCGCCGTGGTCGTCTAAAGCGACCGACATCGCGCACAACTGCGATCTGCCTCAGGTGCTTCGTCTGGAGCGCGGTCTGGCTTTCTATGTTAAGGCCCCACAGCTGACCGACGCCCAGTGGTCGTTGCTGGCTGCGCTGCTGCATGACCGCATGATGGAAGTGGTCCTCAGCGATTTGAACCAGGCTGAACAGCTGTTTGCTCATCACCAGCCTGCTCCGCTGCAAAGCGTCGACGTGCTGGGTGAAGGCCGTGACGCGCTGGATAAAGCCAACCGTAAGCTGGGTCTGGCACTGGCCGATGATGAAATAGACTACCTGCTGGCGGCCTTTGAAAAACTCGGGCGCAACCCGAACGACATCGAGCTGTATATGTTTGCCCAGGCGAACTCCGAGCACTGTCGTCATAAAATCTTTAACGCCGACTGGATTATCGACGGCGAGCAGCAGCCAAAATCGCTGTTCAAGATGATCAAAAACACCATGGAGAAGACCCCGGACCACGTGCTGTCTGCCTATAAAGATAACGCCGCGGTGATGGAAGGTTCTCAGGTGGGCCGTTTCTATGCGGACGCAGAAAAAGGGCAGTACGACTTCCATCAGGAAGAAGCGCACATTCTGATGAAGGTCGAAACCCATAACCACCCGACGGCAATTTCGCCATGGCCGGGTGCGGCAACCGGTTCAGGCGGTGAAATCCGTGATGAAGGCGCAACCGGACGTGGCGCGAAACCGAAAGCGGGTCTGGTTGGCTTCTCGGTTTCTAACCTGCGTATCCCTGGTTTTGAACAGCCGTGGGAAGAAGACTTCGGCAAACCTGACCGCATCGTCACCGCGCTGGATATCATGACCGAAGGCCCATTGGGCGGCGCGGCATTTAACAACGAATTTGGCCGTCCTGCGCTGAATGGCTACTTCCGTACCTATGAAGAGCAGGTCAACAGCCATAACGGCGTGGAGCTGCGCGGTTACCACAAGCCGATCATGCTGGCTGGCGGCATCGGCAACATCCGTGCTGACCATGTGCAGAAAGGCGAAATCACCGTCGGTGCCAAGCTGATCGTGCTGGGTGGCCCGGCGATGAACATTGGTTTGGGCGGCGGTGCAGCCTCTTCCATGGCTTCCGGCCAGTCTGATGCCGATCTGGATTTTGCTTCGGTACAGCGCGACAACCCAGAAATGGAACGTCGTTGCCAGGAAGTGATCGACCGCTGCTGGCAGCTGGGTGAAGACAACCCGATTCTGTTTATCCACGACGTGGGTGCAGGCGGTCTTTCTAACGCGATGCCTGAACTGGTCAGCGACGGCGAGCGCGGCGGTCGCTTCAACCTGCGTGACATTCTTAACGACGAACCGGGCATGACCCCGCTGGAAGTCTGGTGTAACGAGTCCCAGGAACGCTACGTGATGGCGGTTGCGCCAGAGAAGCTGGAACTGTTTGCCGAACTTTGTAAGCGTGAACGTGCGCCATTCGCGGTGATTGGCGAAGCCACCGAAGAGATGCATCTGTCTCTGGAAGACAGCCACTTCGATAACAAGCCTATCGATATGCCGCTGGACGTGCTGCTGGGTAAAACCCCGAAAATGACCCGCGATGTCACCACGCTGAAAGCGCAGGGTGAGCCGCTGATCCGCGACAGCATAACGGTTGCGGATGCGGTAAACCGTGTTCTGCACCTGCCTGCGGTCGCTGAGAAGACCTTTCTGGTGACCATTGGCGACCGTTCGGTGACCGGTATGGTTGCGCGCGATCAGATGGTCGGTCCATGGCAGATCCCGGTGGCGAACTGTGCGGTGACCACGGCCAGCCTCGACAGCTACTACGGTGAAGCGATGGCGCTGGGCGAACGTGCGCCGGTTGCCCTGCTGGACTTTGCCGCATCCGGCCGTCTGGCGGTGGGTGAAGCGTTGACCAACATTGCCGCCACGCAGATTGGTTCGCTGAAGCGCATCAAGCTTTCGGCTAACTGGATGGCCGCAGCCGGTCACCCGGGCGAAGATGCCGGTTTATATGAAGCGGTGAAAGCGGTTGGCGAAGAACTTTGTCCGGCGCTGGGCATTACTATCCCGGTGGGCAAAGACTCCATGTCGATGAAGACCCGCTGGCAGCATGGCACCGAACAGCGTGAAATGACCTCACCAATGTCGCTGGTGATCACCGCGTTTGCCCGCGTGGAAGACGTGCGCCGCACCGTAACGCCTCAGCTGCAGCCGCAGCAGGATAACGCGCTGCTGTTAATCGACCTCGGCAAAGGCATCAATGCGCTGGGCGCCACGGCGCTGTCACAGGTTTATCGTCAGCTGGGCGACAAGCCGGCAGACGTGCGTGACGCGCAGCAGCTGGCAGGCTTCTTCAACGCCATGCAGGTGCTGGTGGCGGATGGCAAACTGCTGGCTTACCACGACCGTTCAGACGGTGGTTTGCTGGTCACGCTGGCTGAAATGGCCTTTACCGGTCACTGCGGTGTTGAAGCGGATATCGCTGCGCTGGGTAACGATTCACTGGCCGCGCTGTTCAACGAAGAGCTGGGTGCCGTGATTCAGGTGGCTGCGGCAGACCGTGCTCAGGTTGAGCAGGTGTTTGCTCAACACGGTCTGGCTGACTGTGTGCACGTCCTTGGCAAGGCCGTTCAGGGCGATCGTTTCGTGATCACCTCTGGCGACTCTGCGGTGTACAGCGAAAGCCGCACCACGCTGCGTACCTGGTGGGCAGAAACCACCTGGCAGATGCAGCGTCTGCGTGATAACCCGGACTGTGCCGATCAGGAACACGAGGCCAAGAAAAACGACCAGGATCCAGGCCTGAACGTGGCGCTGACCTTTAAGCCAGAAGAAGATATCGCCGCGCCATACATCGCGACCGGTGCGCCTCCGAAAGTTGCCGTGCTGCGTGAGCAGGGCGTTAACTCCCACGTTGAAATGGCGGCCGCGTTCCACCGCGCCGGTTTTGATGCGGTTGACGTGCACATGAGTGACCTGCTGGCAGGACGCCGTGGTCTGGAAGCGTTCCAGACGCTGGTTGCCTGTGGCGGCTTCTCTTATGGTGACGTGCTGGGCGCAGGCGAAGGTTGGGCGAAGTCGATTTTGTTCAACTCCCGCGTGCGTGATGAGTTCGAAACCTTCTTCCACCGTCCGCAAACGCTGGCGCTGGGCGTCTGTAACGGGTGTCAGATGATGTCCAACCTGCGCGAACTGGTGCCGGGAAGCGAAGCCTGGCCGCGCTTTGTGCGCAACCAGTCCGAGCGCTTTGAAGCCCGTTTCAGCCTGGTGGAAGTGGCGGCAAGCCCATCACTGATGCTGGAAGGCATGGTGGGTTCGCGTATGCCAATTGCGGTATCGCACGGTGAAGGCTTCGTGGAAGTGCGTGATGATGCGCATCTGGCGACGCTGGAGCACAAAGGTCTGGTGGCATTACGCTTCGTTGACCACTTCGGTAAGGTGACTCAGCAGTACCCGGCGAACCCGAACGGTTCACCAAACGGTATTACCGCGGTGACCAACGAAAGCGGTCGCGTGACCATCATGATGCCGCACCCGGAACGTGTGTTCCGTACGGTGAGCAACTCATGGCACCCGGAAGAGTGGGGCGAAGACAGCCCGTGGATGCGGATCTTCCGCAACGCGCGCAAACAACTCGGCTAAGTCGGGTTTACAGGGCAACCCTCCGGGGTTGCCCTTTTACGTTCTGACCACCTGTTGCAAAATTGCGACAGTGGCCTGTTGGCACTGTCGCCAATAAGTGACATCTAAGTTATTGATTTCACTCACTCGCTGAGTTTTATCCGAATAACGTTTCTATTCAGCGACAGTTTCTTTTGACCATCAGGTCCGGAACGTGCTGACTCCGGTTACCTCGAATTTATTTTTGTTATAGAAATCATTGTGTTAATCATTAATTTTAAAGTTGGCACAACTATTGCTAATATACCTGCAGTGGCTCATTCACTTGGTTACGACAGCCCTGCGAAAGCGGTCAAGCGCTTCATAACAACCCGAATGACGCACAATACGGTGCCTGCCGTCCACCAAACCGATACAGTCCACTTTGTGGCTCTATCAAGCTTCGGACGCAACGTTGAGTTAGGCACCACCTAATTTTCTGTGATGACGGATGTCCTCACAGCGTGAATGGCAGATTCTATGAATCTGCCATTTTTCGTTTTGGATCCAGGGCTTTCTTCCCGCGCGTCACTCAGCTAGCATCGTTGCAGCGTGCAAAATGAGAAACTCTTGTGAAAAAATGGCGTCTATTTCCCCGTTCCCTTCGTCAACTGGTATTAATGGCCTTTCTGCTGGTGCTGCTGCCCTTGCTGGTGCTGGCCTGGCAGGCATGGGAAAGCCTGTCTGCGCTGAGCGAAAGGGCGGCGGATACCAACCGCACTACGCTGACTGACGTTCGTCGCAGTGAAGCGATGGCGCGAACCGCGCTGGAACTGGAGCGTAGCTATCGCCAGTACTGCGTGCTGGACGATCCGATGCTCGCCAACCTCTATCAGACCCAGCGCACCAAATACGCGCAGATGCTTGATGCCCAATCCTCCGTACTGCCCGACAGCCGGATTGCCACCACGCTGCATAACGCCTTGGGCCAGCTGGTAAAGATCAGCTGTGATAACAGCAATCCAGTGAAGGCCGCTTCCGACGCGCTGGAGGCGTTCTCGACGGCAAATGCGCAGCTGGTTCAGTCGACGCGCGAAGTGGTTTTCTCGCGCGGTTTACAACTTCAGCGCGAAATTGCCGAACGCGGCCAGTATTTCGGCTGGCAAGCGCTGATATTGTTCTTACTGAGCCTGGGATTGGTGCTGCTGTTTACCCGAATGATTATCGGCCCGGTCAAGGCGGTTGAGAGAATGATTAACCGGCTGGGCGAGGGCAGACAGCTTAGCCACAACCTGGCGTACAAAGGCCCGCGTGAATTGCGCTCGTTAGGGCAACGGATCCTGTGGCTGAGCGAACGGCTTGCATGGCTGGAATCCCAGCGCCATGAGTTTTTGCGTCATATTTCTCATGAGCTAAAAACCCCTCTGGCCAGTATGCGTGAAGGCACCGCGCTGTTAGCGGACGAAGTGGTGGGCACCTTAACGCCGGACCAGCAGGAAGTGGTCAGCATCCTCGATCAAAGCAGCCGCCATTTGCAGCGGCTGATCGAGCAGCTGCTGGACTACAACCGCAAGCTGTCTGAAGCCCCGGTGGCGATGGGCGAGGTGCAGCTGGATCCGTTGATCAACGGCATCGTCAGTTCGCACAGCCTGACCGCCAGAGCTAAAATGATGCAGACTGAAGTGACGCTACCGGTTGCGGCCTGTCGCGCTGACGCCACGCTGCTGGCGCGGGCCATCGATAATCTTTACTCGAATGCGATACATTACGGCGGAGAATCCGGTACCATCTGGATCCGCAGCCGCCAGCAGGGGCGCAAGGTGCTGATCGAGGTCGCAAATACCGGCAGCACCATCCCTGAAGGCGAGAGAAAAATGATCTTTGAGCCTTTCTTCCAGGGCAACCAGCAGCGCAAAGGCGCCGTAAAGGGCAGCGGACTTGGGCTGAGCATCGCCAGGGACTGTATCCATCGCCTGCAGGGCGATCTGCAACTGGTTAACAGTGAAGCGGAAGAAGTCTGTTTTCGTATCGAACTTAACGCCATCGTCGGGAATGCCCAATAATGAGAACCCTCCCTGTTTCCGCTGTGGTCGCCATCGCTATGCTGTTGGCGGCATGCAGCAGCAAAGCCCCCGATCCGGCCATGACCATCAACGGTAAACCGCTAACCGAACCCGAAATCAAAATCGTCAATTTCCAGCTGATTGACTGCAACCGCTTATGGGACATCGACAGTGACACGGCGCTGAACAGTTCACTGTACTGGTTACGGGCGATGGATTGTGCGGTGCGTCTTTCCCCGGCTGAAGCCCGTGAAGAAGCCCGGCGCTGGTCAACGGATAACTGGCAAAGCGCCTTCAAACAGGGCGTATTGCTGAATAATGGCAACGTCACGCCGGTCGAACGGCGGCAATATATGGCGCGGCTGGACACCTTCAGTGCCGACTATCCTTCTTCGCTGCGTCCACTTATTCAACTGTGGCGAGACGATCAGATGGGGTTGCTGCAACTGTCGGAAGAGAGAACCCGCTACCACCATCTGCAGCAAAGCAGTGATGCCGAGCTGGATGCGTTGCGCCAGCACCAGTTGGCGTTAACTAACGAACTCAGCGTGACCCGTCGTAAGCTGGAGTCACTGACCGACATTGAACGCCAGCTCTCATCCCGCCGTTCTCCGGATGCGGCCGATAGCAGCCACACCGATAAGAGCGACGGAAGCACGCCGGCCACAACACCCGAGGATGCTGCGCAGCCATGATAAAGAAATCAGCCAATCTGCTGCTGGTGGACGACGATCCCAGCCTGTTAAAACTGTTGGGAATGCGTTTGAGCAGCGAAGGCTTTAGCGTGCAAACGGCCGAAAGCGGGCCGGAAGCGCTGCGATTGCTGCAAAGGGAGAAGATCGACCTGGTGATCAGCGATCTGCGGATGGACGAAATGAATGGCGTCGAGCTGTTTAACGAAATCCAAAAGCAGCAGCCTGGCATGCCGGTGATCATTCTTACCGCCCACGGTTCAATACCTGAAGCGGTCTCCGCCACCCAGCAGGGCGTGTTCAGCTTTCTGACCAAACCCGTCGACCGCGATGCGCTTTACAGTGCTATCGATCAGGCGTTGGCCCACCGCGCGCCCGCCAGTGATGATGCCTGGCGCGAAAGCATTGTGACCCGCAGCCCGGTAATGCTGCGCTTGCTAGAACAGGCCAGAATGGTCGCTCAGTCGGATGTCAGCGTGCTGATCAATGGCCAGAGCGGCACCGGCAAGGAGATCCTCGCCCAGGCGATCCATGCCGCCAGCCCAAGAGCCGGCAAAGCCTTTATCGCCATTAACTGCGGTGCCTTGCCTGAGCAGTTGCTGGAATCGGAGCTGTTTGGTCACGCCAAAGGGGCCTTTACCGGCGCGGTCAGCCAGCGTGAAGGCCTGTTTCAGGCAGCCGAAGGCGGCACGCTGTTTCTCGATGAAATCGGCGATATGCCACAGGCGTTGCAGGTGAAATTGCTGCGCGTGTTGCAGGAGCGCAAGGTGCGTCCGCTCGGCAGTAACCACGATCAGGACATTAACGTGCGCATCCTATCGGCAACGCACCGCGATCTGCCGAAAGCGATGGAAAAGAAAGAGTTCCGTGAGGATCTCTTCTACCGCCTGAACGTGGTTAACCTGAAAATTCCCGCGCTGCATGAGCGTTCAGAAGACATTCCGCTGCTGGCGAATCATCTGTTGAAGCAGGCGGCCGAGCGGCACAAACCCTTTGTGCGCAGTTTCTCGACCGACGCGATGAAGCGACTGGTGGCCGCCAGCTGGCCGGGGAATGTCCGTCAGCTGGTCAACGTGATCGAACAGTGTGTGGCGCTGAGTTCGGCACCGGTGATTGGTGAAGCGCTGGTTGAACAGGCGCTGGTGGGCGAAAATACCGCGCTCCCGACCTTTGTGGAAGCGAGAAACCAGTTCGAACTCAATTATTTACGCAAGCTGCTGCAAATGACCAAAGGCAACGTCACCCATGCCGCACGTCTGGCCGGGCGCAACCGCACGGAATTCTATAAGCTGTTATCCCGCCACGAGCTGGATGCCTCTGATTTTAAAGAGTAGTTTTTTTGTGCCGCTTCACGGCTGAGATATGTTAGCTTAAGCACGCTGAAAAAGAGACAGACCGCGCAGCGGGAGCTGTCCGTTGCACGTATACTGAACAGAGATTACTCTCCGGCCGCGGAGAGAATGAAAAGGGTCTGCCATGAAAAAGATTGATGCCATTATCAAACCGTTCAAACTCGACGATGTGCGTGAAGCACTGGCCGAAGTAGGGATTACTGGAATGACCGTGACTGAAGTGAAAGGCTTTGGTCGTCAGAAAGGACACACCGAGCTTTATCGTGGTGCGGAATACATGGTCGATTTTCTGCCGAAGGTGAAGATTGAGCTGGTTATCGCTGACGATATCGTCGATACCTGCGTCGAAGCCATCATGCGTACCGCGCAGACCGGCAAAATTGGCGATGGCAAAATCTTTGTCTTTGATGTGGCACGCGTGGTGCGTATTCGTACCGGTGAGGAAGACGAAGAAGCGATCTGATTTTTTGCCTCTCCCGTCTGGCCCATCACATCGCCGTCCTTTACAGGGCGGCGATGTCGTTTCTGGCTGACCGATCACAGCACCTTGTGCGGACCAAACACTTCGTAATGGATGCGGGCGCTGTCAATGCCCAGCGTCACCAGCTGTTGCGCCACCTGCTGCATAAAGCCTAACGGCCCACAAAGGTAGTAATGACCTGTCGGATCGCTAAGCTGGCTCTCCAGCGGCAGTAAATTCATCACGCCGGCGCTGTCGAAACGTCCGGCATCCTGCGGCAGCGGATCGCGATACCACAGGTGCTGCGAAAAGTTGGGCAGACGTTGTGCTGAAGCCGCCACCTCCTCACCAAACGCATGCCTGTTGCCATTATCGGCAGCATGGAACCACTGCACGCGGGCAGGATGCTGCTGAGAGGCCAGCACATCCAGCATCGCCAGCATCGGCGTCTGGCCGACGCCGGCGGAGATCAGGGTGACCGGTGTCTCGGGAGAGACATCCAGCAAGAAGTCACCCGCCGGTGCGGCCAGTCTCAGCTCATCACCGACCTGTGCATGCTGGTGCAGCCAGCCAGACACCGTGCCGCCCGGTTCATGACGCACGGCAATGCGATAATCCCGGCCATTGGGCGCGCGGGTCAGCGAATACTGGCGGATCTCCTGATTGGCAAAACGCTTATCTTGCAGCCAGACGCCAAGATACTGACCCGCCTGATAATCCGCCACCGGCTGACCATCGGTTGGGCTGAGAATAAAGCTTTTGATCACCTCGCTTTGCGGCTCAAGGGCGCTGATGCGAAACGCCCTCGGCGTACGCCAGCCGCCCACTTTTTCCTCGGCCTGCTGATAAAGCTGTTCTTCCCGCTGAATAAACACGCCCGCCAGTACGCCATAGGCTTTGCCCCAGGCATCCAGCACCTCGTCGCCCGGACTGAGCATTTCATCAAGGGTTGCCAGCAGATGCTGGCCGACAATCTGATACTGCGCGGGCTGAATGGCGAAGCTGGTGTGCTTCTGCGCAATCTTTTCCACGGCGGGCAGCAGGGCAGCCAGATTTTCAATATTGCTGGCATAGGCGCAGATGGCGTTAAACAGCGCTTCACGCTGATTGCCGTTGCGCTGATTGCTCATATTAAAAATCTCTTTCAACTCGGGGTTATGAGTAAACATTCGGTCATAGAAATGGGCGGTCAACGCCGGGCCGGTCGCCAGCAGGGCAGGAATGGTGGCTTTCACAGTGGCAATGGTTTTTGCGTCTAACATAGGTGAACTCCCTTGAGGGCTTAAACATGTATTTTAAATGCATCTTATAACTTATAAACACGCATTGTAAATACACCTTTAAGTGGCGGGGGCATCATTTGGTTAGGCAACCCTCGCCAGTCCTGAAGCCAATCGATTGCGTAAAAAGGGCGCTTTGTGGCTACCCCTAAGCAGGTAAAACAGTTTACACTGTTGGCCTTCGCCCAAACGGGCCGATCGATACCGATTATTTTGTTAGCTGAGTCAGGAGATGCGGATGTTAAAGCGTGATATGAATATTGCCGATTATGATGCCGAGTTATGGCAGGCAATGGAGCAGGAAAAAGTGCGTCAGGAAGAGCACATTGAACTGATTGCTTCTGAAAACTACACCAGTCCGCGTGTTATGCAGGCGCAAGGTTCTCAGCTGACCAACAAATATGCCGAAGGCTATCCGGGCAAGCGCTACTACGGTGGCTGTGAGTATGTGGATATCGTTGAGCAGCTGGCTATCGATCGGGCGAAAGCGCTGTTCGGTGCCGATTATGCGAACGTGCAGCCACACTCAGGTTCCCAGGCGAACTTCGCCGTCTACACCGCGCTGCTGCAGCCGGGCGACACCATTCTGGGGATGAACCTGGCACACGGTGGTCACCTGACTCACGGTTCCCCGGTTAACCTGTCGGGTAAGCTGTATAACGTCGTGCCTTACGGCATCGATGAAACCGGCAAAATCGATTACGACGATCTGGCGGCGCAGGCACAGAAGCATAAACCAAAAATGATCATCGGTGGCTTCTCCGCGTACTCCGGTCTGTGCGACTGGGCGAAAATGCGTGAAATCGCTGATAGCATCGGTGCCTGGCTGTTTGTTGATATGGCGCACGTTGCCGGTCTGATCGCAGCGGACGTTTATCCTAACCCACTCCCGCATGCACACATCGTTACCACCACCACCCACAAAACCCTGGCGGGTCCGCGTGGCGGCCTGATCCTGGCGAAGGGCGGCGACGAAGACCTGTACAAGAAGCTGAACTCTGCTGTCTTCCCTGGCGGCCAGGGCGGCCCGCTGATGCACGTGATTGCCGGTAAAGCGGTCGCACTGAAAGAAGCGATGGAGCCTGAGTTCAAGGTGTACCAGCAGCAGGTGGCTAAAAACGCTAAAGCGATGGTTGAGGTGTTCCTGGAGCGTGGCTACAAAGTGGTTTCTGGTGGCACGCATAACCACCTGTTCTTGCTGGACCTGGTTGATAAAAACCTGACCGGTAAAGAAGCGGATGCCGCGCTGGGTCGCGCCAACATCACCGTTAACAAAAACAGCGTACCAAACGATCCGAAGAGCCCGTTTGTGACTTCAGGTATTCGTATTGGTTCTCCTGCAGTTACCCGCCGTGGCTTCAAAGAAGCTGACGTCCGCGAGCTGGCTGGCTGGATCAGCGACATTCTGGACAACGTCGCGGATGAAGGCACTCAGGAACGTGTGAAGAAGCAGGTTCTGGAAATCTGCGCACGCTTCCCGGTTTACGCATAACGCTGCGTTACCCCTTTCCCTCGCGAAAGGGGATCCGGAACACATTAACGGGACAATACTGTCCCGTTAATTAATCTTAGGCCTGACCTCTGAGAAAGTAGCGCGCACTTTTGTCGGAGGGAACATGGCGATTCGTTCAGCTTACTGGCTCGGTCTGGGCTATTTCACGTACTTCTTTGCCTATGGCGTCTGGCTTCCTTTCTGGGGAGTGTGGCTGAAAGACTCTGGCCTGCAGCCAGAGAAAATTGGCCTGCTGCTGGGCTGCGGCATGATCGCCCGATTCCTCGGCAGCCTGATCATCGCCTCAAGAGTCACCAATCCTTCGCAACTGATTACCGCGCTTCGCCTGCTGGCGGTGCTGGCGTTATGCTTTGTGCTCAGCTTCTGGATCAGCACTTCGTGGATCTGGCTGCTGCTGGTGATGATTGGCTTCAACCTGTTCTTCTCGCCGCTGGTTCCGCTCAGCGATGCGCTGGCAGCGACCTGGCAAAAGCAAATATCAATGGCCTATGGCCCGGTTCGCCTGTGGGGCTCGCTGGCGTTCGTTATCAGCTCGGCGCTGACCGGCGTGCTGGTCAATGCTTTCTCTTATCAGGCGATACTGGTGATGTTGTGTATCGGCGTTGCCGCGATGTTTGCTGGCATGCTGTTACGGCCATCCGTGCTGCCTACAGGCAATGCGAAGCAGACCGAAACGGCCGGATGGGCTGACTGGAAGCGATTGCTGCAGGAAAATGCCGTCAGGCGGTTCCTGCTGTGCGTAACGCTGATGCAGGGCGCGCATGCCGCCTATTACGGCTTCAGCGCCATCTGGTGGCAGGAAGCCGGCTACTCAGCCAGCGTCGTCGGCTATCTCTGGTCGCTGGGCGTGGTGGCCGAAATCATTGTCTTTGCCTCCAGCAACCGACTGTTCCGTCGCTGGGGCGCGCGCGACCTGCTGTTGCTGTCAGGGATTTGTGCGCTGGTCCGCTGGAGCCTGATGGCATCAACCACCGCGCTACCCTGGCTGATTGTGGCGCAGATCCTGCACTGCGGCAGCTTCACCGTTTGTCATCTGGCGGCGATGCGTTTTATTGCCACCCGCGAGGGAGGAGAGGTGATCCGTCTGCAGTCGGTTTATTCGGCGCTGGCGATGGGGGGCGGTATTGCGGTGATGACCATGATTTGCGGCGTGCTGTTCAAGCATCTGCACGGCGGCGTCTTCTGGGTGATGGCGATGGTGGTGATACCTGCGCTGTTCCTGCGGCCGAAGGTCGCCTGATCACGACTCCAGCAGCTGCCGGATGCGCTGTTGCTGATGAGGTTGCAGCGGCAGCTCGGCATGAATTAACGGCGGCGAGTAGAGAGGAAGCGGTGTGGCGTACGGAGTAATCACCAGCGCAATGCCCTTAGGCGCACTGCTGCGTTGATACTCGGCCACATCCAGGTATTTGATATTCAGTGGCAGCAGCGTCAGCTCGCGCACCTGTTGCTCAACTTCCCGCTCCAGCGCCTCATCCTTGCCGGTAAGCAGCAAAACCTGCTTCTCCTGCAGCGCACTTTCCTGCATCAGCCAGGCGCCAAAAATTATCGCAATCAGCCCCATCTCTTCCTGCGAGAAGGTCAGCTGATACTGCTGCTCGAATTCCGCTACCGCGGCCTGGGTGGTTCGCAACAGCTTTGGATACAGGCGGGTCACTTCCTCAGTCAGGCTGTTATCAATGCCGACACCAAACAGCGAGCGTTCCAGCGCCTGGGCCAGATGGGTATAAAGCTGGTCGGCCAGCCCCTTATCATCACTGAAGCGCATGCCCGAAAGCTGCTGAAAGCGATCGATTAACTGGCGCACCGCGTCCAGCAGTTGATGTTCATAATCATGGTGGGCATCATCAGCGCTGGGTGCGTGCATCTGACTGAACAGCAGGGCAAACAGCCAGGTTTCACTGCCATCGGGGGCCGTTTTACAGCGTTTTTGCCAGTGACGAACCACTTCCTCCGCCACCTGATGTTCGATTTTTGCCGCCAGCCAGCTTTGCTGCGCGTCATTGAATTCCGTGCGTGATTGCCGGCACAGTGAATGCTGCATTAGCAGTTGCAAGAATTGGCGATCCCGCTCGGTGAACTGGCGTGCGAGCTTCTGGCCGCAATGTTGCACCAACGCCAGAAGGTTTCGCTCATCATAAAGCACCTTCTCTATCTGCTTCTGTTTGAGCTGCTGCTTAACGTGCGGGGCAAAATGTTGCTGCACAAAATCCGGTGTCAGCCGCAATGCCCGACGTAACCAGTGAAACAGGCACAACCGCTGGTCCAGTTCCGCACCGCTTATCTGCCACTTCCCCGCGGCATCCTGATGCAGGGCGAGGCGGTGATAGCGCTGGATTTCTGCTTCGACCTCCGCTATATCTTGCCGGGTAACCGACCGATCCACCCCGTTAATCTGACTCATCACCTCAAGAGTCACGGGAAGTTCAGGGAGATAAAGCAATAAAAGCAGATGACAATGACGCTGCGGACTGGAGAAAGCTGAAGGCTCGGGTGAGGGTAAACTCATCGTCGGCAATCCCAGTGAAAAGTAACATCGCTAAGCATAGCGTGATTGCTGCCGGTGGCAGCGTGGTGCGGCCAGTTTTATTTATAGCTTTCTAGGCAGGTCACAGAATTTTTGCCTGAACAGCAGAGGGAATTGAATTTGTTACATTATAACATTATTGTTGGGCGGCTAATCGGGGCATTATGCCTGTGTCTGGCACCGCACGCGTGGGCCCATCCGCACAGCTTTATTGATATGCAGGCAACGCTAGTGCATCAGGACGATAAGATCACTGGCCTGAAAATGCATTGGGTGATGGATGAGATTACCTCGGCCGATCTGCTGTACGACGCCGGCAAGGCCAAACCCGATTCGGTGGTCTGGAAAAAGCTGGCGGCAGAGGTGATGGCCAACGTGCTCGGACAGCATTATTTCAGTGAGTTCTGGCATCAGGGCAAACCGGTGAAGTTCGATAACTTACCGCCGGAATACCATCTTTCCAGGCAGGGGAACAAGGCGGTGCTGGACTATGTTTTACCGCTGGGCGAACCGCAGCCGCTGGCCGGCCAGACGTATGTCTTTACCACCTTTGACCCGAGTTACTTCGTTGATATGTATTACGATTCCGAAAAGTCCCTACACATTCCCCCTGAGCTGGCGCAGCGCTGTACCTTCACCCTGAAAACGCCGAAACCAGATGCGTCGATGCAGGCCTATGCGCTGTCGCTGGATAAAGCCGACGCGCCGCCAGAGGATATGGATTTGGGGCAACAGTTCGCGCAGACGGTGACCCTGACATGTCAGTAAATGCCATAACTCCCCGGCCGCAACGTGGCTGGCTGCAGGCGTGGCCGCTCTACGTTGTGCTGCTGCTGTTTATTGCCGCAGGTTTCACTGTCTGGCAACACTGGCCGCAGATCCTGTTGCAAAGCATTCTGTGGCAGAAAACGCTGCATCAACAGATGACCGCGTTGCTGCAGCAGGTGGCCAGCCATCCGCATCAGGCGGGGTTGGCGCTGATGGGATTTAGCCTGATGTATGGCGTGCTGCATGCGCTGGGGCCGGGGCATGGCAAGGTGGTGATCGCGACGTTTCTTGCCACGCATCCGACGAAAGTTAAAACCAGTTTGCAGCTGACGCTGGCCGCAGCGGTGGTTCAGGGCGGGGTGGCCATCCTGCTGGTCACCGTGATGCTGGTGGTGCTCGGCCTCTCATCCCGCCAGCTGCATCTCAGCAGTTACTGGCTGGAGAAGGGCAGTTATCTGATGGTCGCCGGACTGGGCCTCTGGCTTTGCTGGCGCGCGCTGCGCAAAATCTGGCAAGCCTTACGGCCCATGCCAGCGATGAAGATTCAACGGATCGTGCCGGTAGGGCATCAACACAGCGACAGCTGTGGTTGCGGGCATCAGCATGTGCCGGACAGCCAGATGCTGGATAAAGCGGTCAATGGCAAAACCAAAGCGATCGTGGTGCTTTCGATGGGATTGCGCCCTTGTTCAGGGGCGATCATGATGCTGCTGTTTTCAAAAGTGATCGGTGTTTATGGCTGGGGCGTGCTGTCGGCATTGGCGATGGCGGTGGGCACGGCATTAACCGTTTCGGCGATGGCCTTGCTGGTGCAGGTTTCCAGAGCGCTGGCGCTAAAACTCAGCCGTGGCGCCTCTCCGGCGGGCTGGCAGAAGGTCGGCTGGTCAGGATTGTCGTTGGTGGGAGGCGTGCTGCTGGTCGCGGTCGGCATCATGCTGTGGCTGAGCGCCACGCCGGCGATGTCCGGCGGCATAAGACCGATGTTTTTAGGCTAATCTGAAAGCAAAAAAGGCGGAGCTGAGCTCCGCCTTTTTGTCACTGAACGATCCCGACCGGGAACCTAGCGCTTCAGCGCTTCGCTCAGTTCTTCACGCATGTTAGCCAGCATCGCTTTAACGACGCGTGGGTTGCCCGCAACGATGTTGCCGGAGGTCAGGTAACCGTGTGCACCAACAAAGTCAGTCACCAGGCCGCCTGCTTCACGCACCAGCAGTTCACCGGCCGCGAAATCCCATGGCTTCAGGCCAATTTCAAAGTAACCGTCAACACGGCCAGCTGCCACGTAGGCCAGATCCAGGGCAGCAGAACCGCTACGACGGAAATCCGCACACTGGGTGAACAGCTTGCCTACGATGTTGATGTAAGGCGTGGCGTGCTGCTTCAGCTTGAATGGGAAGCCGGTTGCCAGGATGGTGCCATCCAGGTCGCGAGCGGTGCTGCCGCGCAGGCGGTAACCGTTTAACTGCGCGCCCTGTCCACGAACGGCGCTGAACAGCTCATTGCGCATTGGATCGTAAACGACGGCGACTTCAGTGCGGCCTTTAATGCGCACGGCGATAGAAACAGAGAAATGAGGAAGGCGTTTGATGTAGTTAGTGGTGCCATCCAGTGGATCGATAACCCATTGTACATCCTCGTCTTCACCGGCTAATTCACCACTCTCTTCGGTAATAATGGTGTGCTTCGGATAGGACTTGCGAATCACCTCAATAATCAGGCGCTCAGCGTCGCGATCAACATTGGTAACGAAGTCGTTGGTGCCTTTCTGGCTCGCTTCGACAGCGTCCGGGGTTTCGTAATTCTTGACGATTAAATTTCCGGCCTTGCGCGCAGCGCGCACGGCAATGTTGAGCATTGGATGCATCGTTATCTCTCACTGGATGTTAAAGAACGGGAAAACGGCGCGGATTATAGCAGGGAGATCGTAAAATGTCCTGAAAATATGATAGCATCCTCAAATTATCTCACTGACCTGAACTCCTATGCTGCAAAACATCCGAATCGTGCTGGTTGAAACCTCTCACACCGGCAACATGGGATCCGTCGCCCGCGCGATGAAAACCATGGGACTGACCAACCTTTATCTGGTTAACCCTCTCGTCAAGCCTGACTCCCAGGCTATCGCCCTGGCGGCGGGTGCCAGCGATGTGATCGGCGAAGCCCACATTGTTGACACCCTCGATGAAGCCCTGGCCGGCTGTAGTCTGGTTGTTGGCACCAGTGCCCGCTCCCGTTCGCTGCCGTGGCCGATGCTGGATCCGCGCGAATGCGGGATCAAAAGCGTGCAGGAAGGTCAGCAGGCGCCGGTCGCGCTGGTCTTTGGCCGCGAGCGCGTGGGTCTGACTAATGAAGAACTGCAGAAATGTCACTACCACGTGGCAATCGCCGCTAACCCGGAATACAGCTCGCTGAACCTGGCGATGGCGGTGCAGATCATCGCTTATGAAGTGCGTATGGCGTTTTTACAGTCGCAGGAAACCGTGCAGCCAGAGTACGAAGAGTCGCCATATCCGCTGGTCGATGACCTTGAGCGCTTCTATCAGCATATGGAACAGATGATGACCCACAGCGGCTTTATCCGTGAAGGCAGCCCTGGCCAGGTGATGAGTAAAATGCGTCGCCTGTTCACTCGAGCCCGCCCGGAGCGCGATGAACTGAATATTCTGCGCGGCATGCTCTCTTCGCTGCAAAAGCCAAAGGGCGAAAAGTAGACTATTTTACCCCCCGGTTTGCGGGGGTAATAGTTGACTAAAACGGTTGGTTAAATAGTTGAGTGTTTTACTAGGTTAAATACTTGACCAATTTAGTCGGGAATGGCAGACTTCAGGCATATTTTGTTAACACCCAACCAGGGTAATTACTGAGGTCGTTTACGCCATGAGACTGACATCCAAAGGCCGTTATGCCGTTACTGCTATGCTCGACGTTGCACTTCACTCCCATCAGGGGCCTGTGCCGTTAGCTGATATTTCAGAACGTCAGGGCATCTCCCTGTCTTATCTGGAGCAGTTGTTCTCACGCCTGCGCAAAAATGGCCTGGTGGCTAGCGTACGTGGTCCAGGCGGTGGTTACCTGTTGGGTAAAAGCTCTGACGCGATCGCGGTCGGTGCCGTGATTACGGCGGTTGACGAATCCGTTGATGCGACTAAGTGTCAGGGTAAAGAAGGCTGCCAGGGTGGCGAACGCTGCCTGACTCACGTGCTGTGGCGTGACCTGAGCGAGCGTATCAGCGACTTCCTGAACAACATTTCACTGGCTGAGCTGGTTAACAACCAGGAAATCCTGGAAGTGGCTGACCGTCAGAACAATACTGAAAAAGCGCGCGTGTCCAATGGCCGCGTGCATGAAACCATTAACGTCAATCTGCGTGCCTGATTGTCGCTAACGCGAACCTGTCTCCTGTCGTTCACCGGCTGATAGTTTCAGCCGGTGGCGGCAGGGTGATAACCTTATCGGGTCGCATTGAATGACTTACATTTAGCATGATGTATGGAGTTCAAAAGCAATGAAGGTTCCGATTTACCTTGATTACGCTGCAACCACCCCTGCCGATCCTCGCGTAGCCGAGAAAATGATCAAGTGCCTGACGCTCGACGGCACCTTTGGTAATCCCGCATCCCGTTCTCACCGTTTTGGCTGGCAAGCCGAAGAAGCGGTGGATATCGCCCGTAATCAGGTGGCCGAATTAATTGGCGCCGATCCGCGCGAAATCGTCTTCACCTCCGGCGCGACCGAATCCGATAATCTGGCGATCAAAGGCATTGCTCACTTCTATCAGGAGAAGGGCAGGCACATCATCACCAGCCAGACCGAGCATAAAGCGGTGCTGGACACCTGTATTCAGCTGGAACGTGAAGGGTTCGAAGTCACTTACCTGGCACCTGCCAGCAACGGGGTGATCGACCTGGATCTGCTGCAGTCGGTGATGCGCGATGACACCATCCTGGTGTCGATCATGCACGTGAACAACGAAACGGGCGTGGTGCAGGACATTGGCAAAATTTCTGAGCTTTGCCAGGCGCGCGGTATTCTGTTCCATGTTGATGCGACTCAAAGCGTCGGTAAATTACCGGTCGATGTCACCCAGATCCCAGTCGATCTGATGTCATTTTCTGCGCATAAAATTTACGGCCCTAAAGGCATCGGCGGTCTGTATGTTCGCCGTAAACCGCGTATCCGTCTGGAAGCGCAGATCCACGGCGGCGGTCATGAGCGCGGTATGCGTTCCGGAACGCTTCCCGTGCATCAAATTGTCGGCATGGGGGAAGCATTCCGCATCGCTAAGCAGGAGATGGCCGGTGAAATGGCGCGCCTGAGCGCATTTCGCCACAAACTCTGGTCGGGCTTCAGTGACATCGAGGAAGTCTATCTGAATGGTGATTTGGCGGCGGGTGCGCCGAATATCCTCAACGTCAGCTTTAATTATGTCGACGGTGAGTCGCTGATTATGACGCTGAAAGATCTCGCGCTGTCGTCAGGCTCTGCCTGTACCTCTGCCAGCCTCGAGCCTTCCTATGTGCTTCGCGCATTGGGGCTGAATGATGAACTGGCGCACAGTTCACTGCGTTTCTCTTTAGGCCGTTTTACCACCGAAGAAGAGATCGACTATGCGATTCAGCTGGTGCAGAAGTCGATTGGCCGCCTGCGCGAGCTTTCCCCGGAGTGGAAAGCATTCAAAGCTAACAGTCAGACAGCAACGACTTCTCGTTGAATTAGCAGCACTTTCCCTCTACGACTCTCCAACGGACTGAACACTTTTTCAGTCCGTTTGCTCTCATTTCTGCAAGTCTGATTAGACGAACGCAAATAAAGGTTTATTGTAGTGACCGACCGTTTTTAAGGACGGACCAAATAATAAACTCTAGAAGGAGCCATGCGATGACAACCACACCAATGAAAATAACACTGTCAACGGCAGCGGCGGATGCACGTTGGGGCGAAAAAGCGACCCTGACCAGCAATGACAGCGGGATGACCATTCATCTGACCGGCAGCGATGCGCTGGCAACTATCCAGCGCGCAGCGCGTAAAATTGATGCACAGGGCATCCGTCATGTCAGCCTGAGTGGCGACTGGGATTTGGAAAAAAGCTGGGCATTCTGGCAGGGTTATCGTGGGCCGAAAGGGCAGCGCACCGTTGAGTGGGCGACGCTGAATGACAGCGACCGTGCCGAATTCGACAGCCGCATGAAGATCATCAACTGGGTGCGCGACACCATCAACCTGCCTGCAGAAGACCTCAGCCCTGAGCAACTGGCTCAGCGTGCCGTCGATCTGCTGTGTGGCGCAGGCAGCGACAAGGTCAGCTACCGCATCACCAAAGGCGAAGATCTGCGCAAGCAGGGCTATATGGGCCTGCACACCGTCGGTCGTGGCTCGACCCGCAGCCCGGCGTTTTTGGCGCTGGATTACAACCCAACGGGCGATGAGAACGCACCGGTGTTTGCCTGCCTGGTGGGTAAGGGCATCACCTTTGATACCGGCGGCTACAGCCTGAAGCCAAGCGGTTCAATGGACTCAATGAAGTCAGATATGGGCGGTGCAGCGACGCTGACCGGTTCTCTGGCGCTGGCCATCAGCCGTGGGCTGGCCAAACGCGTCAAACTCTATCTTTGCTGTGCCGACAATATGGTTAGTGGCAACGCTTTCCGTCTGGGCGATATCATCACTTACCGTAACGGTAAAACCGTTGAAGTTATGAATACCGATGCAGAAGGGCGTCTGGTGTTGGCTGATGGCCTGATTGATGCCAGCGAGCAAAATCCCGAGCTGCTGATTGATGCCGCCACCTTAACCGGCGCGGCGAAAACCGCATTAGGTAATGATTACCACGCGCTGTTCAGCTTTGACGATCGGCTGGCTCAGTCGTTACTGGGCAGTGCAACGGATGAAAACGAGCCGTTCTGGCGCTTGCCACTGGCTGAATTCCATCGTGGCCACCTGCCATCCAACTTTGCCGATCTGAACAACATTGCTGCGCCGTCACACACCGCCGGTGCCAGCTCTGCGGCTGCCTTCCTGTCGCATTTTGTGAAGAACTATCAGCAGGGCTGGCTGCACATCGACTGTTCAGCCACCTACCGTAAAGGTGCTGTCGATCAGTGGTCTGCCGGTGCGACGGGCTTAGGCGTGCGCACCGTCGCCAATATGCTGCTGAAATAAGCCTGGATCGAACCGATGAATGAAACCAATCAGCGCCTTGAAGAGGTGCTAAAACTGGCCGCGACTGAGCCTGCTCATCGCCCTGAATTTTTTGCTCTGCTGATGGACGCCAGCGTCTGGGTGCCAGGTGAAAGCCCGGAGGAACAGGCCGTCACCGCTGAATCTCAGGTGGACCTGCAGCACTGGGAAAAAGACGACGGCACCAGCATCATTCCCTTCTTTACCTCGGTAGAAGCGATGGAGCAGGCGGTCACCGAAGAGCAGCCGTTCCTGGTGATGCCGGTACGCACCCTGTTTGAAATGACGGTGGGAGAAACGCTGTTTCTTAACCCTAAGCTGCCGACAGGCAAAGAGTTCTCTCCACGCGAAATCACCAGCCTGTTGGGCGAAGGCGCGAATGCGCTTAGCCAGCAAACGGTGCTGGAAGGGGGAACCTCGCTGTTACTGTCTGAGATTGCTGAACCGCCAGCGCAGATGATTGATTCCCTGACCCAGCTGTTTGCGAAATATAAGCAGGTTCGTCGGGCTTATGTGGCGCATATCAAAGAAGCGGCAGAGGATCGGCCAAACCTGTTGATTGGGATTGAAGCGGACAGCGATATCGAGGCGATTATTCAGGCGGCGGGCAGTGTGGCAACGGATACGCTGCTGGAAGATGAGCCGGTGGATATTTGTGAAGTGGTGGAAAACGATAAAGGCATTAGCCACTTCTTTACCGCCCATATCACCCCGTTTTATGAACGCAAGTGGGGCAGCTTCCTGCGGCAGTTTAAGGCGAACAATAAGCCGGTATAAGCTCGTCAAGGCGGCATAAGGTGAAAAAAGGCGGGTCAGCGTAGTTGACCCGCCTTTTTTATCCGCGCGAATCAGCCGATGGCGATGGGCAGATCGTCACGACTTCCCCATTCTCCCCAGGAGCCGTCATACAGCGTAACGTTTTCGACGCCCAGCGTGGTCAACGCCAGAATGACCACCACCGCCGTCACGCCGGAGCCACAGCTGGTGACGATCGGCTGGGTGAGATCGACGCCTTGCTGGCTGAAAATCTCTTCCAGCGCCTTGGGCGACTTCAACTCACCGTCTTCGACCAACGAATTCCACGGCACATTCAGGCTGTTAGGAATGCGTCCACGGTGCAGGCCGGGACGGGGTTCATCCACTTCGCCTCTGAAACGGTTTGCTGCTCGCGCGTCCACAATTTGCGCGCCGCCTTCATGACTGATTAACAGCACGTCGGTCAGGCGTTTCACCAGTTTGCTGTCAAAGCGGGCATCAAATTCCGCTTCGGGCAGGTCAACCGCACCGCTTTCCAGCGCATAACCGGCCTCTTCCCAGCCTTTTAATCCGCCAGCCAGAATCGACACCTTCGCCACGCCAAACTCGCGCAGCATCCACCAGGCGCGCGGAGCAGAGAACAGGTTGCCCTCATCGTAAACCACCAGGTGTTTATCGCTGTTAACCCCCAGCTCACGCATCGCAACCGCAAAGGTTTCCGCCCTCGGCAACATATGTGGGTAAGGGCTGGTGTGATCCGACAGGGCTTCGATATCAAAGAACGGCGCGGCAGGCAGGTGCTTTGCCAGATATTCAGCCTTAATGTCCCGCTGGTTTTCCATACCCGGAGGCAACATGCGTGCGTCTACAATTTGCAGATCGGGATCCGAAAGGTGTTCTGCCAGCCAGTCGGCGGTAACAAAGAAAGAGGATGTCATAGCGGCCTCGCGTTGGGACATGAAGTAACGATAGTTCCAGTGTACCGCGCTGTTACTCCATCACAAGATGTTCCGCACTATCAGGATGATATTGCGTAAGAATCTGAATGCAGCGCGCAATTCTTGTGTCGTTGGCTGACGCGTCTTGAATAACTTTGCGAAATGTTGCTAAAAGTGAAAAAACAGGCTTTTTTTTGCCCCTGCTGAGGTCATACTGTGCACCTCAATTATCGGGTGCTGGCCATGGAGTCATGATGAACGTTAAACGGAATGGATTATATGTTGCGGCTTTTCTCTCGCTGCTGCTGTTAGGTGGCTGCGATCAAAAAGAAGAAACATCATCGACACCGGCCAGCCAGAGTGCATCTGATAAGGCGCCAGCCAGTAAGCCTCCCTTACTAAGTGACGCGCAGAGGGCAGCTGAAGCTAAACGTGATGCGGGTAAATCATTAACGCTTATTGATGCTTCCGAAGTGCAGCTGGATGGCGCCTCCACGCTGGTGCTGACGTTTTCCATCCCGCTTGACGATCGGCAAAACTATGCCAGCCAGTTACATTTGATCGACACCAAAACCGGTGCAGTCGAAGGCGGATGGGAGCTTTCTCCCTCGCGTAAAGAACTGCGTTTCCGTCATCTTGAACCGGCGCGTGAGCTGACCGTCTCGGTTGATAGCGGGATAAAAGCCGCCAATGGCGCTGTCCTTGAGCAGGCCTTCCAGCAAAAAATAGCCACGCGTGACGTGCAGCCGATGGTTGGCTTTGCCAGCCGCGGTTCTCTTCTGCCGACCAAAGTTACGCAGGGTCTGCCGGTTCTGGCGCTCAACATTAACAGCATTGATGTCGATTTCTTTCGGGTAAAACCGGCTTCACTGCCTTCTTTTCTGGCGTCCTGGCAATATGGCACCACGCTTTCCAGCTGGCAGTCACAGGATGTGCTGACCAAAGCTGACCTGGTCTACACCGGCCGTTTTGATCTCAATCCGCAGCGCAATACCCGTGAAAAAATGCTGCTGCCGCTCAGCAACATTGACGCGCTAAAACAGCCTGGCGTGTATCTGGCAGTGATGAAGCAGGCCGGTTCCTATAACTACAGCAACCCCGCCACGCTCTTCACGCTGAGCGATATCGGCCTGTCTCTGCATCAGTTCCCGCAAACGCTGGCATTGTTCAGCCAGAGCCTGGAAAGCGGGGCCGCTCTGCCTGGTGCTCAGCTTTCACTGTTGGACGAAAAAGGGCAGGTTCTGGCCGAAGCGACTGCGGATGCGCAGGGCCATGCGGAATTTGCCCGCTTCCCGAAAGCCAAAATCGTGCTGGCAAAGCTGGGTGAGCAAACCACGCTGTTGGATCTGACGCGTCCGGCATTGGATCTGGCGGAATTCGCGGTGGCTGGCCCGGAAGGGTACGACAAGCAGATCTTTATCTTTGGCCCACGCGACCTGTATCGCCCGGGTGAGACGGTGGTGATCAATGCGCTGATGCGTGATGCCGATGGTCAACCTTTACCTCCTCAGCCGGTCACGCTGGAAGTGGTTAAGCCGGATGGCGAGGTTGCCCGCACGTTAGTCTGGCAGCCAGAAAATGGCCTCTATCAATATCGTTTCACCTTGCCGGAGTCGGCAACCACCGGCAAATGGTCATTCCGCCTGAATACCGGCGATAACCGTAAACGAAGCTGGGCGTTTAACGTAGAAGACTTTATGCCAGAGCGCATGGCATTGACCCTTAAAAGCAGCCCACTTCCGCAGTCTATGGAGGAGGATGCTGCCTTCCAGGTGAATGGCCGTTATCTGTATGGTGCTCCGGCTGCCGGAAACACTCTGCAAGGTCAACTGTTCCTGCGCCCGCTGAGGGATGCTGTCGCCAGCCTGCCAGGCTATCAGTTTGGCGATATCAATGAATCCGACCTGAAACGCACGCTTGATGAAGTTGACCTCAAGCTGGACGCCGAGGGCAACAGCAGCGTGGTGGCCGAATCGAGCTGGAAACAGGTGCATTCACCGCTGACCGTCATTCTGCAGGCCAGCCTGTTGGAGGCGGGTGGCCGACCGGTGACGCGCCGTGCTTCTCAGGCGATTTGGCCTGCTGAGATTTTACCCGGTATCCGGCCTTTATTTGGTAATAAGGACGTGTACGATTATCGCAGCGACAGTTATCACAGCCAGCCCATGGTGGAAGAGGGCAGTACCGCCGCCTTTGATTTGGTGTATGCCAACAGTCGCGGCAAGAAGTTGGCTGCCCAGGATTTGAATGTCCGTTTGATCCATGAACGCCGCGATTATTACTGGAGCTTCTCGGACAGCGAAGGCTGGCAGTCCCGCTTCGATCAGAAAGATCTGATTGAAGATGAACATAATGTCACCATTGCCGCTGACGGCAGCACGCGTGTCGAATATCCCGTGGACTGGGGTTCTTACCGTCTTGAAGTGCGTGACCCGGAGAATAATGTGCTCAGCAGCGTGCGCTTCTGGGCGGGCTACAGCTGGCAGGATAATACCGATGGCTCCGGTGCTTTACGCCCGGATCAGGTCAAGTTAAAGCTCGATAAACCGGCCTACAAGCCGGGTGAGAAGGCGCGGGTGCACGTTGAATCTCCGGCAGCCGGTAAAGGCTATCTGATGGTGGAGTCCAGTAACGGTCCATTGTGGTGGCAGGAGATCACCGTACCGGCAGGTGGCATGGATGTTGACGTGCCGGTTGATAATGCCTGGAAACGCCATGACCTGTACCTCAGCGCGCTGGTGATCCGCCCTGGGGATAAAACCCAGGGAAGCACGCCAAAACGTGCGGTAGGCTTACTGCATCTTCCGCTGGCGCAAGAGAACCGACGTTTGTCCCTCAGCCTGGATGCCGCAGAGAAAATTCGCCCGCAGCAGACCCTGAAAGTGAAGGTGAAAGCGGGCGTTTCGCAGGGGCCAGTGCCGCAAAAAATCACCGTGCTGCTGTCAGCCGTTGATAGTGGTGTCTTAAGCATTACCGATTACAAAACGCCGGACCCGTGGGAAGCCTTCTTTGGCCGCAAACGGTACAACGCCGATCAATATGATGTTTACGGTCAGCTGATTGAAGGCAGCGGTCGCCTGGCGGCACTGCGCTTCGGTGGTGACGGCGATGACGAAGATCCGTTAACCCGTGGCGGGCAGAAACCGGTCACTCACGTCAATATTGTTGCCCAACAGCTGCAGGCCGTTACGCTGGATGCCAATGGCGAGGGCACGCTTGAGCTGCCAATACCGGAGTTCAACGGTGAACTGCGCGTAATGGCGCAGGCCTGGAGCGATAACGACTTTGGTTCGGCTGAGAAGAAAGTGGTTGTCGCGGCACCGTTAGTCAGTGAACTGGCGACGCCGCGCTTTATGGCGGGTGGCGACCGCGCCAAGCTGGCTATGGACCTGACTAACCTGACCCCACAGCCGCAAACGCTGCAAATAGCGTTCAGTGCGGGTGGTTTGCTTAAGCTGGATGATCCGCAGACGCAATCAGTGATCCTGAAAGCAGGAGAACGCAAAACGCTGTTCCTGCCCGTCACCGCCTCAGCCGGATTTGGAGATGGCGACGTCAGCACGGAAATCACCGGCCTGTCGCTGCCGGGTGAAGCGTTCAAACCGATGAAACAACAATGGAAAATTGGCGTTCGTCCCGCCTGGCCGGGCGTGACGCGCAGCTTTAGCAGCGTGCTGCATGCGGGTGAGCCGTGGGCCTTGCCAGCAGATGCGCTTTCTGGTCTGGCAACGGAAACCCTGCAGGGGCAGCTGGTATTAAGCAATAAACCTCCGCTGAATATCGCCCGCTATATTGCCGAACTCTACGCATACCCGTACGGCTGTCTGGAGCAGACAACCAGCGGACTCTATCCTTCACTGTTTACCAATCAATTGCAGTTGAAGGCGCTGGGGATCAAGACCAGCACTGATGAAGCGCGGCGGGCCTCCATCGATCTGGGCATTGACCGTCTGGCGGGAATGCAGCGTGCAAACGGCGGCTTTGGCTTGTGGAGCAAAGAGAGTCCGGAAGAGTTTTGGCTGACGGCCTACGTCACTGATTTCCTCGTGCGGGCCAACGAGATGGGCTATGGCGTGGAAAAATCAGTGATTGAAAATGCAGACCAGCGCCTGCTGCGCTATCTGCAGGACCCCACTCAGATCGAGGTTTACTACAGCCAGGATAGCAATGCCTCCCGCTTTAGCGTTCAGGCATATGCTGCGCTGGTCCTTGCGCGTCAGCAAAAAGCGCCACTGGGCGCACTGCGTGCCCTGTTCGATAAACAAGGTCAGGCGAAAACCGGGCTGTCGCTGGTCCAACTGGGCGTTGCATTGAAATTAATGGGCGATCGGCCGCGTTCTGAACAAGCCCTGAACCTCGGACTGGCGACGCAGCGCAGCCAGAAAGAGAGCTGGCTGGGCGATTACGGCAGCGACATCCGCGACCAGGCCATGATCTACGTGTTGTTGTCAGAGAATAAGCTGCTGCCACAGGCGCAGGACAGCTTACTGCTTACGTTGACGCAGAACTTGAATGGTAAGCGCTGGCTGTCTACTCAGGAAAATAATGCCCTGTTCCTGGTGGGCAGGGCGCTGACCGATGCCTCAGGTTCAGCCTGGCAGGCCACGCTCAACGGCAGTTCCCTCAATGGTAAAGGACCGGTGACCACGCCATTAAACTTCCCAGAGCTGGCGGAAGGGGTTCAGTTGCAAAACGATTCTGCGGATGCCATTTACAGTCGACTGGATGTGGTTGGCTACCCAACGGCTAAGCCGGCGCCTTTCAACAGTGTGCTGAATGTCACCCGACGCTATCTTGATCTTCAGGGCAAGGAGATCTCACTGGAAAACCTGAAGAGCGGTGATTTGCTGCTGGTCAGCCTGAAGGTCTGGGCGGATCGCCGGGTGCCAGATGCGCTGGTGGTCGATCTTCTGCCGGCGGGACTTGAGCTGGAAAACCAGAACCTGGCGAACAGCAGCGCCAGCCTGCAGGAGAGCGCCGCCGATGTGCAGGAGTTGATGGGGGATATGCAGCAAGCCAATATCAAACACATCGAGTTCCGCGACGATCGCTTTGTTGCCGCGGTGGATGTGGATGGCTACCGCCCGGTTACCCTGCTTTATCTGGCAAGGGCGGTGACGCCGGGTCAGTACCTGATGCCGCCTCCACAGGTGGAATCGATGTATGTCCCACAATGGCGGGCGCTGGGGACTACGCCAGACAGCCTGACGATTCACTGAGTTGCAGGTGCCTGGCTTAACGCCGGGCACCGCTAACCAATGAATAAGCTATTACGCTATACCCGCTGGTTGATGGTGCCGATTGCCGTTGTGCTGCTGCTTGTACTGGCGGATCGCCTGTGGCCGTTGCCGTTGAAGGAGCTGCAGCCAGCGCGAGTGGTTGTAGCGGAAGATGGCACGCCGCTGTGGCGCTTTGCTGATGCCCAGGGCGTCTGGCGTTATCCCGTTACGCCAGAAGACGTTTCCCCTGATTACCTGCAAGCGTTACTTACCTATGAAGACCGCTGGTTCTGGTATCACCCGGGTATTAATCCCTTCTCGGTTATCCGGGCAGCCTGGCAGGATCTGAGCGGAGGTGAGATCGTTTCAGGCGGCAGCACGCTAACGATGCAGGTTGCCCGACTGATTGATCCCCACCCGAGAACCTTTACCGGCAAGCTCTGGCAGGCATGGCGCGCCATGCAGCTGGAATGGCATCTGTCCAAGCGTGACATTCTGACGCTGTATCTCAACCGTGCGCCTTTTGGTGGCACGGTAGAAGGCGTCGGCGCAGCAAGCTGGACCTGGCTGGGTAAGCCTCCCTCGCAGCTAACCAAAAGCGAAGCCGCATTGCTGGCGGTGTTGCCACAGGCACCGAGCTGGTTGAGGCCCGATCGCTGGCCAGAGCGGGCTCAGGCCGCGCGTAATAAAGTACTGGAAAGAATGGTCGCTCTGCATGTCTGGCCGAAAGAGCTGGTTGAGGAGATTTATCCGGAGCCTGTCTGGCTGGCGCCAAGGCAGATGCCACAGCTGGCCCCACTGCTATCCCGCCGTTTACTGGCGATGTCCAGCCAGCAAAAGATCGTCTCAACGGTCGATGCCGCACTGCAGCGGCAGATAGAGGCGCTGGCGTCAGGCTGGAAAAGCCAGCTACCGCCGCGCACCTCAATGGCTGTCCTGGTGGTCGATCATGCCACGATGAAAGTGCGGGCCTATCTGGGCTCGGTCGATCTGGACGATGACAGCCGCTTCGGCCATGTGGATATGATCAGCAGCATCCGCTCGCCGGGGTCGGTTCTGAAGCCTTTCGTCTATGGCATGGGGCTGGATCAGGGGCTGATCGCCGCGGAATCGCTGTTGCAGGATGTCCCACGCCGTTTTGGTGATTACCGGCCGGGAAATTTTGATACCGGATTTCACGGCGCCGTTAGCGCCAGCGAAGCACTGACCCGTTCGCTGAACTTGCCTGCGGTGCAGCTGCTGGAGGCGGTCGGGCCGAAGTTTCTGGCTGCCAGCTTGCGCAATGTGGGCCTGACGTTGCGTTTCCCGCCGGCAGCGGAGCCAAACCTGTCCTTAGTTTTAGGTGGGACCGGCGCGCGAATGGATCAGATTGTTGCGGCCTACAGCGCCTTTGCCCGCAACGGGCTGGCGGCAGGATTACGCTTTATGCCGGAACAACCGCTGGTGGAAAGGCCGTTACTCTCTCCCGGCGCTGCGTGGATCGTCAGGCGGATCCTTGCCGGGGAGGCCAAACCCTTAGCAGACAACCTGTTACCGGGCGTTGTCCCGCTGGCGGTGAAGACCGGGACCAGTTACGGCTACCGGGATGCCTGGGCCATCGGCGTCAATCCTCGTTATCTGATCGGCGTGTGGGTTGGCCGTCCGGATGGAACACCGGTTGCCGGGCAGTTTGGCTTTGCCAGCGCCGTACCGGTGTTAAATCAAATCAATAATTTGCTGATGACCTCACCCGGTTTTCGCGGTAACTGGTTACCCGTCGAACCGCGTCCTGCGACGGTCTCCGCCGGATCGCTGTGTTGGCCGGGTGGGCAGGCGTTACCTGAAGGCGACAGCAATTGCCGGCAGCGTAAGCAAAGCTGGATTCTGGAAGGGACGACACCGCCCACTTTACTGGCGGAAGGACAGGAAAACCTGGCAGGGCTGCAACAGCCAGTATGGATTAATGCCGCAGGCTTGCGCGTGGCAGCGGATTGCCCGCAGGCGAAGGGTGAAAATGTGGTGTTGTGGCCATTACCGCTGGAACCCTGGCTGCCGGTGTCTGAGCGACGGCAACAGCGGTTGCCCGCAGTGGATCCCCGCTGTCCGCCACTGGATAACGGCAGTGCGGTTCCTCTGATTTTGACGGGCGTTCGCAGTGGTCAGCTGTTGCATCGTCTGCCAGGTAAAAGTCAGCTGGATCTGAACGTCACGTCGCAGGGAGGCCGCGGAAATCAACGCTGGTGGTTCCTGGACGGCAGTGCGCTTCCGCGCCCAAACCGGCAAGACACCGTAAATTTGTCATTAGGTAAAGCCGGCAGTTACCAGCTAACGGTGCTGGATGAGGGTGGACAAGTCGCCTCGGCAACTTTTACTGTGGAGTAATTCCGCTTGAATGCGATAAAACCGCTAAATAATTGTGGGTTTATAGATCGCATTTTTTTATTAAATTGTTGAATCTCCGATAGGCAAGGGCGGCGATGCCCCCTATAATCGGCGCCATTTTCCAGGCCGGGGAGCCTTTTCACCGGCCAAACTCGACATCAAACAGGGGTCCATATGACTATCGAACGTACTTTTTCTATCGTTAAGCCGAACGCGGTGGCAAAAAACGTTATTGGTGCCATCTTCAACCGTTTTGAAAGCGCTGGCTTCAAAATCGTTGGCAGCAAAATGCTGCACCTGAGCAAAGAGCAGGCTGAAGGTTTCTACGCTGAACACCAGGGCAAACCGTTCTTCGACGGTCTGGTCGAGTTCATGACTTCAGGTCCGGTTGTGGTTTCTGTGCTGGAAGGCGAAAACGCCGTTCAGCGTCACCGTGACCTGATGGGCGCAACTAACCCAGCTAACGCACTGGCAGGTACTCTGCGTGCAGATTACGCTGACAGCTTCACCGAGAACGCGACCCACGGTTCTGACTCTGCTGAATCTGCTGCCCGTGAAATCGCCTATTTCTTCGGCGAAGGTGAAGTTTGCCCACGCACCCGCTAAGATCGTTACTACAGGGCAAATAGCGCCGGGCGTTTACAATTTATTTTGCAGACGCGCTTTAACCTGTCGCTACACGCTTGTATGATAATGCGCCCCTGACCAGCCTGGCTGTCAGGGGCGCATTACTTTACCTTCCATTCCCCCAGAGCCATAACGTGTAATAACGAGGCCAGAGAATATTATGTCTGAACTAATTGTGAGTCCGTCGTCCGAATCTCCTGTCATTGCCACGCCAAAAACAGAAAAAATCAACCTGCTCGATCTTAATCGTCAGCAAATGCGCGAGTTTTTTGCCAGCATGGGCGAAAAGCCGTTCCGCGCCGATCAGGTGATGAAGTGGATGTATCACTACTGCTGTGATGATTTCGACGAGATGACCGACATCAACAAGGTTTTCCGCAACAGGCTGAAAGAAGTTGCTGAAATCCGCGCTCCTGAAGTCGCAACCGAGCAGCGCTCGACCGATGGCACCATCAAATGGGCGATCACCGTTGGCGGTCAGCAGGTCGAAACCGTGTACATTCCGGAGAAAGACCGCGCCACCCTGTGCGTCTCTTCCCAGGTGGGCTGCGCGCTGGAATGCAAATTCTGCTCGACGGCGCAGCAAGGCTTCAACCGCAACCTGCGCGTGTCTGAAATTATCGGCCAGGTATGGCGTGCAGCAAAAATTATCGGTGCCTCTAAAATCACCGGTACGCGCCCCATTACCAATGTGGTAATGATGGGTATGGGCGAGCCGCTGCTTAACCTCAACAACGTTGTTCCGGCGATGGAAATCATGCTGGATGACTTTGGTTTCGGTCTGTCCAAGCGTCGCGTCACCCTGTCCACATCAGGCGTGGTTCCCGCACTGGATAAGCTGGGCGACATGATTGACGTGGCGCTGGCGATCTCCCTGCATGCGCCAAACGACACAATTCGTGACGAAATTGTGCCGGTTAACAAAAAGTACAATATCGAGACGTTTTTAGCCTCGGTGAGCCGTTACATTGCTAAGTCCAATGCCAATCAGGGCCGTGTGACCATTGAGTACGTGATGCTGGATCATGTGAATGACAGCACCGACAACGCACACGAGCTGGCGGCATTGCTGAAAAACACCCCATGCAAAATCAACCTGATCCCATGGAACCCCTTCCCGGGCGCTCCTTATGGTCGCAGTTCGAACAGTCGCATCGATCGTTTCTCTAAAGTGTTGATGGATTACGGATTTACCACTATTGTGCGTAAGACGCGCGGTGATGATATTGATGCGGCCTGCGGACAGTTGGCCGGGGAAGTGATTGACCGTACCAAGCGTACCTTGCGTAAAAAAATGGCCGGTGAAGCGATTTCTGTGAAAGCGCTCTGAAACCTGAACCTTGGCAGTGACCCGTGCTGTCCGCCCTGATGTGAAAAGCGTACCATACGCTTAACTCAAATCAGGAGGTTGCATGGGTAAAGGATTCCCGTTCTGGTTGGCACTGTTGCTGGTAGCAGGCTGCCACTCGTCATCGCAACGCAATGAACTGCTGCAGACCCGACTACAATTGGGGCTGGATTATCTGGCCCGCGATAATTTATCTGCTGCCGGGCGCAATCTGCATCAGGCCGTGGTGCTTGCACCGACGGATTATCGTGTTCAGCTGGCGATAGCGCGTTTTTACCAGCGATCGGATAACCCGGTTGCCGCCAGCGAGCATTATCAGAAGGCTCTGCTGCTGGCAGGACAAAACCGTGATGTAATCAATAATTACGGTGCGTTTCTCTGTAGTTTAGGGCAGTATGATGCGGCTCAGCAGCAGTTCAGCAAAGCCGCTGAATTACCTGAAAACGGCGTGCTTGCCGATGCGCGTGAAAATGCCGGTTACTGCTACCTCCTTGCGGGGGAACAGGATAGGGCACGGACAGCATTGGTTGAGGCAACACAAAACGCTGTCGACAAGGGAAAGGCTCTGCTGGCAGAAGCCGAAAGGCGATTTGGAAAGAATGAGCGCGAGGTATCGCGGCTCCTTTTAGATGTTTATCAACGCAACTTTTCAGCCTCGGCTGAGAGTTTGTGGTTAGAGATTCGCTTCGCCGCGCTGGCGCAGCAACCCGAAGGCGTTAAGCTTGCCGGGGCGCAGTTGGCGCGAAATTTTCCACAATCGATACAGCACCTGCATTATTTAGCTAATGAATACTGAAGCCACTCAAGATAACTCAGCAGTAAATTCAACAGGCCAGCGCCTGCGCAGTGCCCGTGAGCAAATGGGACTGACTCAGCAGAACGTTGCTGAACGCCTTTGCCTGAAACTTTCCACCGTCCGTGATCTTGAAGAGGACAAGTCGCCTGCCGATCTGGCGTCGACCTTCCTGCGGGGATATATCCGTTCTTATGCCCGTCTGGTACACGTACCTGAAGATGAACTGCTGCCGATGATGGCTAAGCATTCACCTGTTCGTGCTGCCAAAGTGGAGCCGATGCAGAGTTTTTCTTTGGGCAAACGTCGCAAAAAACGCGATGGCTGGTTGATGATTTTCACCTGGCTGGTCCTGTTTGTTGTCGTCGGATTGACCGGCGCCTGGTGGTGGCAAAACCACAAGGCTGCTCAGGACGATCTGGTGTCGATGGCCGATCAGAACGCGGGAACCAGTGGCGATAATAGCCAGTCGATCCCGCTGGGTGACAGCAGCAATGACAACACGCCGGCCGATAACTCGGCCGCTCAAAGTGTTCCTGCTGACGCTTCAGCCCAGACGCCATCAGCTTCGGCGCCAGCAGCAGCCAGCGCACCTGCGGCAACTCAGACCCCGGCAAATAATGCCGCGGCTTCTTCACAGCCTGTTGCCGTTTCGCCTTCTCAGGCGCCAGTGGACAACACGGCCAACAGCCAGATGCCAACCGGATCTGCAGGCGTTAGCGCGCCTGCTGCCGACGGCAATGCGCTGGTGATGAGCTTCGATAAAGACTGCTGGCTGGAAGTCGCCGATGCAACAGGGAAAAAACTGTTCAGCGGAATGCAGCGTAGTGGTGGTAAACTCAGCCTCGCCGGTAAAGCGCCATATCGTCTGAAGATTGGTGCGCCGGGCGCCGTTCAGATCCAGTATCAGGGCCAGCCGGTCGATCTGAGTCGTTTCATCCGTACCAACCAGGTTGCTCGCCTGACAGTCGGTGCGCAATAACGCATCTTTCTGATCGCGAGTAATTGTGGAGAAAGAAGACTATGCATAACGCAGCACCCATTATCCGTCGCAAATCTACGCGCATTTACGTCGGCAAGGTGCCAGTGGGCGACGGCGCACCAATAGCCGTTCAGTCCATGACCAACACGCGAACCACCGATGTGGCGGCGACGGTCAATCAAATCAAAGCGCTTGAGCGTGTCGGTGTCGACATTGTTCGCGTTTCTGTTCCTACCATGGACGCCGCTGAGGCTTTTCGCCTGATCAAGCAGCAGGTCAATGTCCCGCTGGTTGCTGACATCCATTTCGACTATCGCATTGCCCTTAAGGTTGCCGAATACGGCGTTGACTGCCTGCGCATCAACCCAGGTAACATCGGCAATGATGAGCGTATCCGCCAGGTTGTGGACTGCGCGCGTCACTACAACATCCCTATCCGCATTGGCGTGAACGCCGGCTCGCTGGAAAAAGACCTGCAGGAAAAGTATGGCGAACCTACGCCACAGGCCCTGCTGGAATCTGCCATGCGTCATGTCGATCATCTGGATCGCCTGAACTTCGATCAGTTTAAAGTCAGCGTTAAAGCCTCCGACGTGTTTTTGGCCGTTGAGTCTTACCGTTTGCTGGCTAAGCAGATCGATCAGCCACTGCACCTTGGCATCACCGAAGCCGGTGGCATGCGTGCTGGCTCAGTGAAATCTGCCATCGGTCTTGGCCTGCTGCTCTCAGAAGGCATTGGCGATACGCTGCGTATTTCGTTAGCCGCCGATCCGGTGGAAGAAGTGAAAGTCGGCTTCGATATCCTCAAGTCCCTGCGCATTCGTTCACGCGGTATCAACTTCATTGCCTGCCCAACCTGTTCACGTCAGGAATTTGATGTGATTGGCACGGTGAATGAGCTTGAACAGCGGCTGGAAGATATTGTGACGCCGATGGATATCTCCATTATCGGCTGTGTGGTGAATGGCCCGGGTGAAGCGCTGGTTTCCACCCTTGGCGTCACCGGTAGCAACAAAAAAAGTGGCTTATATGAAGACGGCGTGCGCTTGCGTGAACGTCTTGATAACAACGACATGATCGATCAGCTGGAAGCCCGCATCCGTGCTAAAGCCACGATGATGGACGAAAGCCGCCGCATTGCTATCCAGCAGTTAGAAAAATAAATCGCATTTACGGGTTGGCCCGAAGGCCGGAGGACAGAGTTTACTGACTTTCTGTCCCGGCCCTTTTAACCAGCCCCTGAGTTAAGAAGAGAAAAAAAGTGGCGAAGAATATCCAGGCTATCCGTGGCATGAATGATTACCTCCCCGCGGAAACCGTCGTATGGCAACGCATTGAGCAGATCCTCAAGCAGGTGCTGGCCAGCTATGGTTACAGTGAAATCCGCCTGCCGATTGTAGAGCAGACCCCTTTGTTTAAACGCGCCATAGGTGAAGTCACCGACGTGGTTGAAAAAGAGATGTACACCTTCGAAGACCGCAACGGTGAAAGCCTGACGCTGCGTCCGGAAGGCACGGCAGGTTGCGTACGTGCCGGTATCGAACATGGTCTGCTGTACAATCAGGAGCAGCGTCTCTGGTATGTGGGACCCATGTTCCGCTACGAGCGTCCGCAGAAAGGCCGTTATCGCCAGTTCCATCAGATGGGTGTGGAAGTCTTCGGTCTTCAGGGCCCTGACGTTGATGCTGAGCTGATCATGATGACCGCGCGCTGGTGGAAAGCGCTGGGCATTTCTGAACACGTTAAGCTCGAGCTGAACTCAATTGGTTCACTGGAGGCGCGTGCTAACTATCGTGATGCGCTGATCGCTTTCCTGGAACAACACCAGGACGTGCTGGATGAAGACTGCAAGCGCCGTATGTACACCAATCCGCTGCGTGTGCTGGACAGCAAAAACCCGGATATTCAGGCGTTGCTGAACGCGGCACCGGAGTTGAGCGATTATCTGGACGCTGAATCACGCGAGCACTTTGCTGGCCTGTGTGAACTGCTGGACTCAGCGGGTATTGCCTATACCGTTAACCAGCGTCTGGTGCGCGGGCTTGATTACTACAACCGCACCGTCTTCGAGTGGGTGACCACCAGTCTGGGCTCGCAGGGCACCGTTTGTGGCGGCGGCCGTTATGATGGTCTGGTTGAACAGCTTGGCGGTCGTGCGACCCCAGCCGTCGGTTTTGCGATGGGGCTGGAGCGTCTGGTGCTGCTGGTTCAGGCAGTTAATCCGGAATTTGAACCGACGCGAATTGTCGATGTCTATGTTATCGCTTCGGGTCAAGGCGTGCAGTCAGCCGCCATGCAACTGGCCGAGCAGATTCGTGATGCAGACCCGACACTGAAGTTAATGACTAACTTCGGCGGCGGTAATTTCAAGAAGCAGTTCGCCCGTGCGGACAAGTGGGGCGCTCGCGTTGCACTGATGCTTGGCGAAGATGAAGTTGCCAACGGGCAGGTGACTATTAAAGATTTGCGCAATGGCGAGCAACAGACGCTGGCGCAACGTGATGCTGCAGCCACACTGGCAGCGATGTTGAAATAAGCCAAAAGCGGTATCGCGGTTTTAAAGGAGAAGGTTTGCGTGGAAGTCTATAGCAACGAAAACGAACAGGTTGATGCGTTACGCGGTTTCTTTGCCCAGAACGGTAAAGCACTGGTTATCGGCGTCATTATTGGTATTGGTGCCCTGGCCGGCTGGCGCTACTGGAGCAGCCATGAAGATGGCAGCAGCCGTGAAACCTCCGCAGCTTATCAGCAGGTGTCTGGCGCGCTGGACAGCAGCAAGCCAGAAACGCTGGCCGCTGCGGCCAAATTTGCCAGTGAAAACAGCAACACCTACGGTGCGCTGGCTTCTCTGGACGTGGCCAAGCGCTACGCCGACGGCAACCAGTTGGATCAAGCGGCAGCCCAGCTGCAAAGCGGCCTGAAAGATACTAAAGACGCGAACCTGCAAGCCGTGTTGAATCTGCGCCTGGCGCGTATTCAGCTGCAGCAGAAGAAACCTGATGAGGCGGTAAAAACCCTCGATTTAATCAAAGGTGACGGCTGGACAGCTATCGTGGCTGACGTGCGTGGTGAAGCCCTGCTCAGCAAAGGCGACACCAAAGGCGCCCACGATGCCTGGAGCAAAGGCATTGACTCTGACGCGTCTCCGGCGCTGAAAGAGATGCTGCAGATGAAAATGAATAATTTACCCGGCTAAGTTTACCCGCGGTATAAAATTGCCTCCACAGGCTCAAGAGGGATTTCATGGAATTGCGTAAGATACTTCTGCCGGGACTGATTTCAGTCACTTTGCTCAGCGGATGTTCATGGTTTAGCGGTGAAGAAGACGTCGTCAAAATGTCACCGTTACCAAAAGTTGAAAATCAGTTTACCCCGGAAAAAGTCTGGAGCACCTCAGTAGGTTATGGTGTAGGTGATTACTACTCCAACCTGCATCCAGGCTGGGCAGACAGTACGGTTTATGCCGCCGATCGCCATGGCATTGTGAAAGCACTGAATGCGGGCGACGGTAAAGAACAGTGGAAAGTTGACCTGTCAGAAAAAACCGGCTTCTTCTCCAGCAATCGTCCTGCGCTGATTTCAGGCGGCGTGACGGTTGACGGTGGTCATGTCTACCTCGGTAGCGAACGTGCTCAGGTCTATGCCCTGAACACCAGCGACGGCTCCGTTGCCTGGCAGACCCAGGCGGCCGGCGAAGTGCTGTCCCGTCCGGTGGTCAGCGATGGCCTGGTATTGATTCACACCAGTAACGGCATGCTGCAGGGTCTGGATCAGACCAGCGGTGCCATTAAGTGGTCTGTGAACCTCGACGTGCCGGCGCTTTCCCTGCGCGGTGAGTCTGCGCCTACGGCAGCCTTTGGTGCGGCGATTGTTGGCGGTGATAACGGTCGCGTGAGCGCCGTGATGATGAACCAGGGCCAGATTATCTGGCAGCAGCGTATTTCCCAGCCAAGCGGCGCCACGGAAATCGATCGCCTGTCTGACGTGGATACCACGCCGGTGGTGGTCAATGGCGTGGTTTATGCCCTGGCGTACAACGGCAACCTGACCGCGATGGACCTGCGTTCTGGTCAGATCCTGTGGAAGCGTGAAATTGGCTCCGTGCACGATATGATCGTTGATGGCGGCCGTATCTACCTGGTCGATCAGGATGACCGTGTGGTTGCCCTGAATACCGAAGGTGGCGTGACCATCTGGCGTCAGAGCGATCTGCTGCACCGTAACCTGACCTCGCCTGTGCTGTACAACGGCTATCTGGTTGTCGGCGATAGCGAAGGCTATCTGCACTGGATTAATACCGATGACGGTCGTTTCGTTGCTCAGCAGAACGTCGACAGCTCCGGCTTCCAGACTGAACCGGTCGTCGCCAGCGATAAGTTACTGATCCAGGCAAAAGGCGGCGAAGTTTACGCGTTTACCCGCTAACTTCCACCCGCTGTTCTGGTCTTAAACGGCTCCTGATTCGTCAGGGGCCGTTTCGTTTTTCTCTGGGCGTGGTATCCTCTACGCCTTCAGCCTGCGTGTGCGTCAGCACTCTTTTTGTTTGTCGTGCATGAATAGTATGTATGTCAGGCGCTTAATTTTTGTCATGAGGCTTCAATATGGTACCTGTGGTCGCGCTGGTCGGGCGTCCCAATGTGGGAAAATCCACCCTGTTTAACCGTTTAACGCATACGCGAGATGCGCTGGTGGCGGATTTTCCTGGACTGACGCGTGACCGTAAATATGGTCGTGCTGAGGTCGAAGGGCAGCAGTTTATTTGCATCGATACCGGCGGTATTGATGGTAACGAAGAAGGTGTGGAAACACGCATGGCCGCGCAGTCCCTGTTGGCGATTGAAGAAGCCGATGTGGTGCTGTTTATGGTTGATGCCCGTGCCGGCCTGATGCCTGCTGATATCGCTATCGCCCAGCATTTACGCTCGCGCGAAAAACCGACTTTCCTGGTGGCGAACAAAACTGACGGTCTGGATCCTGATTCTGCCGTGGTGGATTTCTACTCGTTAGGCCTGGGCGAGATCCATGCGATTGCTGCTTCTCATGGCCGCGGCGTCGCTAGCCTGCTGGAGGATGTGCTGGAGCCTTACCGCGAAGTCGTGGAAGAGTCTGCACCGCTGACGGAAGAAGAAGAAAACGCCGCTTACTGGGCTGATTTGGAAGCGGCAGAGCAGGGTGAAATCGAAGCAGCGGAAGCTGAAGACAACTTCAACCCGCTGGATTTGCCGATCAAGCTGGCTATCGTCGGTCGTCCTAACGTCGGTAAGTCAACGCTTACTAACCGTATTCTGGGTGAAGACCGTGTCGTGGTGTTTGATGCCCCGGGTACCACCCGTGACAGTATCTATATCCCGATGGAGCGCGACGGTCGCGAATACATCCTGATTGATACCGCCGGTGTACGTAAGCGCGGCAAGGTGACGGAGACCGTTGAGAAATTCTCGGTAATCAAAACCCTGCAGGCTATCGAAGACGCTAACGTGGTAATGCTGGTGATCGATGCCCGCGAAGGCATTTCCGATCAGGATCTGTCGCTGCTGGGCTTTATCCTCAACAGCGGCCGCTCGCTGGTGATTGTGGTCAATAAGTGGGATGGTCTGTCACAGGAAGTGCGTGATGAAGTGAAAGAGACGCTGGACTTCCGTCTGGGCTTTATCGACTTCGCGCGCGTACACTTCATCTCTGCTTTACATGGCAGCGGTGTGGGTAACCTGTTTGAATCGGTCACCGAAGCCTATGACTGTTCAACGCGCCGCGTGAACACCTCTATGCTGACCCGCATCATGAACATGGCGGCTGATGACCATCAGCCGCCGCTGGTTCGTAGCCGCCGTGTGAAGCTGAAATATGCTCACGCCGGGGGATATAACCCGCCGATTGTGGTTATTCACGGTAATCAGGTGAAAGATCTGCCGGATTCCTATAAACGCTACCTGATGAATTACTTCCGCCGTTCGCTGGAAGTGATGGGCACGCCAATCCGTATCCAGTTTAAGGAAGGCGATAACCCGTACGAAGGTAAACGTAACCTGCTGACGCCAAATCAGCTGCGCAAACGTAAGCGTTTAATCAGCCATTTGAAGAAAAAGTAAAATGGATATTAAGGGAGCCGCCTGGCTCCCTTTTTTATTCCCTTTATTTTATTCCCGCTTCTGAATATCAAAAAAATCACTTCAGCTATAATGGATAATTGTGGCGCTGAACTATTTCTTCCGCTTTTTACGCGTGCTATCTGCTTTTGCCAAAAAGAGCCAGAAGTGTGAAGTTTGTTAAGTTTGTGTTTATTCCTTTACGAACCACGTGGTACAATTTTGCCGTTATTTCAGAGCCACCCCGCCTGCAACAGGCGTCGTCAGGGGCTTTGGCTAATACAGGACGGGGACAGCCCGTATCGAATTGTTAATAAGTTTAGTGACTTAAGAATAATGTTCATCGCCCTCCGCTACCTGCCAACCTTCGTGTTTGCGGTACAGATGCAAAATGAAGATTGTGCTGAAGCCCTATTTTGTTCAGGAGTATTTTTACCATGTCTCAACTGAATGCCCGGCCATCAAAATGGCTGAGCTTGTGGTGCGTATTGCTCGGGTTAATCCTGCTGGCGACCGGCCTTTTCTTTGTGATTGGTGGCGGGAAACTGGTTTCACTGGGCGGTAGCTGGTATTTCGTTATTGCCGGCGTGTTCACCGTTCTTTCCGCGATTCAATTCTTCCGCCGCAAATCTTCTGCCGTGACGATTTTCGCGCTGGTGTTCATTGGCTCGGCTATCTGGGCCGTGCAGGACGCGGGCATGGATTTCTGGCCATTGGTTTCCCGCCTGATGACGCTGGCCGGCCTGCTGTTGGTGGCGATGATTACGCTGCCAGCCCTGCGCAAGCGCGAAGGCAAATCATCGGCGGCTAAGCCGGCTTACGCGATCTCTGCGGTACTGGTGGTTGGCCTGGTGGCCACGCTGGTGCAGATGTTCCAGCCGCCCGTGGCAAACGGTCAGGAATTGCCACTGGTTCCTGTTGCGAAAGATCAGCAGCAGAAAGACTGGGACAACTACGGTAATACCCCTGGCGGTAGCCGCTTTGTGGCGCTGGACCAGATCACACGCGATAACGTGAAGGATCTGAAAGTTGCCTGGACCTACCACACTGGTGATATCCCACTGAGCCCGGACGGCAATGGTGCGGAAGATCAGCAGACGCCTCTGCAGGTTGGTAACACCGTGTTCCTGTGTACGCCGCACAACAACGTGATTGCCGTTGCGGCTGATACCGGTAAGCAGATCTGGAAAGCGGACATCAACGCGAAATCCTCCGTCTGGATGCGCTGCCGTGGTCTGGCTTACTTCGACGCGACCAAACCGTTGACGCAGCCTGCTGCGCCGGGTTCAAACGCGCCAGCACCGGTTAACCTGCCTGCAGGTGCTGCCTGTCAGCGTCGTGTTCTGATGAACACCATTGATGACCGTCTGATTGCGCTGGATGCCGATAACGGCCAGTTCTGTGCTGACTTCGGCAAGAACGGCACCGTTGATCTGCGTGAAGGTATGGGCGATGCAAAAGACCCAAGCTACGTCCTGACGTCAGCGCCAACGCTGGCTGGCAGCACCGTCGTGGTGGGTGGACGTGTGGCGGATAACGTCAGCACCGATATGCCTGGCGGCGTAATGCGTGGCTTTGACGTAATCACCGGTAAAATGCGTTGGGCGTTCGATCCAGGCAAAGACGATCCAAATGCGATCCTGATGCCGGGCGAGCACTACACCCGCAGCACGCCTAACTCATGGGCACCGATGTCTTACGACCCGAACATGAACACCGTGTTCATCCCGATGGGCAGCTCGTCTGTCGATCTGTGGGGCGTTAACCGTACCAAGCTTGACCACAAATACGGTGCAGCGGTTCTGGCCGTTGATGCAACGACCGGTAAAGAGAAGTGGGTTTACCAGACCGTGCATAACGATCTGTGGGACTTCGACCTGCCAATGCAGCCAAGCCTCGTCAACTTCCCGATGAAAGATGGCAGCAAGAAACCGGCCGTGGTGATCGGCACCAAGTCTGGTCAGATTTACGTTCTCGATCGTCTGACCGGTGAGCCGCTGACCAAAGTGGAAGAGCAGCCGGTTCCGACGGCTAACATTCCGAACGAGCAGTATTCCAAAACTCAGCCACGTTCAGTGGGCATGCCGCAGATCGGCAACGAAACGCTGAAAGAGTCTGACATGTGGGGTGCAACGCCGTTCGATCAGCTGGCATGCCGTATCAGCTTCAAATCGATGCGCTATAACGGGCTTTACACCCCGCCAGGCACCGATATCTCCCTCAGCTTCCCTGGCTCTCTGGGCGGGATGAACTGGGGTAGCATGTCTACCGATCCAAACCATAACTACCTGTTCGTCAACGATATGCGTCTGGGCCTGTGGCAGCAGATGGTTGCTGCGGCACCGGCGAAAGATGGCGCGGTGAACAACGGTGGCGAAGCCGTTAACACCGGTATGGGCCTGGTGCCGATGAAAGGCACGCCGTATGCAGTGAACAAAAACCGCTTCATGTCGCCGCTGGGCATCCCTTGCCAGAAGCCACCGTTCGGTGCGCTGTCTGCAATCGACCTGAATACCCAGAAAATCGTCTGGCAGGTGCCGGTCGGCACCGTGCAGGATACCGGTCCGTTTGGTATCAAAATGCATGCACAGATGCCTGTCGGTATGCCAACACTGGGCGGCACCATGGCCACTCAGGGCGGCCTGGTGTTCATTGCCGGTACTCAGGATTACTACCTGCGCGCCTTCGATACCGCAACCGGTAAAGAAGTGTGGAAAGCGCGTCTGCCAGTGGGCAGCCAGGGTACGCCAATCAGCTACGTCTCACCAGAGAACGGGAAGCAGTACATCCTGATTTCTGCAGGCGGTGGCCGTCAGTCTCCAGACCGTGGCGACTACGTGATTGCTTACGCACTGGATGAGTAAGTCCTGCGGGGGAAACCTCTGAAGGCCTGAAAAAACAAAGCCCCTTCATCACTGAAGGGGCTTTTTTATTGCCTGCGTGTCAGGGCTATTGCCCGTCCTGCCAGAGCTGTACCAACGCCGGCGGTGCCTGATCTTCGGCAATGATAATCACGATGTTACCCAGCCGATCGGGCGTGGCATAACTGATCTCTATGCGGTAATAGCGCTGATCGCCCTGACCAGCCCGGCTTTGTTCTGCCGGCGATTCGGCCAGCGGCATGGCCTGGCGCAAAACATTGCACACATGCTCACGCTGAGGCCCGCTAAGCTTTGCCAGCGCAATGCGTCGCGGTCCCGACAGTTTAGGGATATAAGCAAAGCCTCCTTCACGCGCCACATCAATCACCGCGTCATCGCTCAGTTCCGGCAAGCTGTCCATCAGAGTACGCCAACCTGTTTCCAGGCCTCTTCAATCGCTTCCGCGACGGATTTGTTAAACCGTTTCTGACCATGCTTGATGGTGAAACCGGCAAAGGTTTTGAAATCGGCATTCTGTGGCAGGGTTTTGTCACAGACCGTGTCATACCAGGCGTATCCGGCCAGTTCCCATGCATAGCCACCCAGCGCTTTTGCCGCCAGATAGAATGCGCGGTTTGGAATGCCGGAATTGAGGTGCACACCACCGTTATCATCGCGGGTCTGGATGTAGCCTTTCATGTCGGCGGGCTGCGGATCCTTGCCTAATAACGGGTCGTCATAGGCGGTACCGGGCGCTGACATCGATCGCAGGCCTTTGCCTTTGATTTTGTCGGCCAGCAGGCCTTCGCCAATAATCCAGTCGGCCTGGTCGGCTGTCTGCTTTTGATGAAATTGCTTCACCAGCGAGCCAAAGACATCCGACAGCGATTCGTTTAGCGCACCAGCCTGCTCGAAGTAAATCAATCCGGCTTCGGTTTCGGTGACGCCGTGTGCCAGTTCATGACCGACCACATCCAGCGCGATGGTAAAGCGATTAAATATCTCGCCGTCTCCATCACCGAACACCATCTGCTGACCGTTCCAGAAGGCATTTTGATAGTCTTTACCATAGTGGACGGTGCCTTTCAGCGTCAGGCCCTGATTGTCCAGCGAGTTGCGCTGGTAGGCCTGCCAGAAGAAATCATAGGTAAAACCAAGATAGTCATACGCCTCGGTCGAGGCGATATCGCTGCCTGCGGGCTGGCCTTCGCGACGAACCAGCGTACCGGGCAGATTTTGCGTCTGTTCTGAATCGTAAATTTCCCGCTGGACCTCGCCGGGCGTGGCGTTTGTTGTGCCTTCAGGTTTGATCCAGTTCTCGGCCATCAGCGTCTGAACGTGGACTAACGTATTGCGCGCACAGCTTTGCTGCTGCCCGGAACCGTTATCGATTATTTTGCGCAGGATGTAAGGGGGAATAACGCCATAGTGCATACCAAGCTCCCTGGTCGATGATGGGTATGCGAAAAGTATAGTCGCCAGGGGAGAGTTGTGCGGTGAAGTCAGTACCGCCTGTTAATCAGGCGGCATGGCAATCAGGATGCGGGATTTTTCGGCTTGCGCGGTTTTTTAGTCGGGGTTACGGCAGTGACTTCGCTCTCGACCCAACCGTCATCTAACCGGGTTTTCAGCGTGTCGCCGGTCTGCACCTGGCGGGTCTTTTTCACCACCTGGCCATCCTGGGCCGTGGTGACGCTAAACCCACGCGCCAGCGTCGCCAGTGGGCTGACGCCCTCGAGTTGCGCGGTAAGCGTTGAGAAGCGCTGTTTCCCGCCGTTCAGCTGCTGCTGCATCGCCTGTTGCAAACGGTACTGCCACTGCTGCAGGTTTTGCTGAGCGCGATGGATGCGCGCCTGCGGCTGAAACGCGCTCAGACGCTGCTCAGCGCGTTCTTGCTGACGGCCAGCCTGACGCACTCGTAACTGCATTGCGTCGTCCAGACGGCGTTGCAGACGCATCAGCGCGGTCTGCTGACGGGCCAGGCGTAACTGCGGATGCTGCTGCTGCAAACGATGCTGAATACGGGTGAAGGTCCGGCTCTTCTGCGCGAGGAAATAATCCATCGCCATTTCCAGCCGGGTTTGCTGAGATTGCAGCTGACGCAGCAGTTCGATTTGGTTACGGCTCACCAGCTCGGCGGCAGCAGAAGGCGTCGGTGCCCGCAGGTCGGCAACAAAATCGGCGATGGTCACATCGGTTTCATGGCCAACGGCACTGACAATCGGAATGCGGCTGGCGTAAATCGCGCGGGCAACCCGCTCGTCGTTGAAGCTCCACAGATCTTCCAGAGAGCCGCCGCCGCGTCCCACAATCAGCACGTCACATTCGGCACGGGCGTTGGCGGTTTCAATGGCGCGAACAATGCTGGCCGGCGCATCAACCCCCTGAACCGGGGTAGGGTAGATGACGACAGGCAGCGAGGGATCGCGTCGATGCAGTACGCGCAGCACGTCATGCAACGCGGCGCCGGTTGACGAGGTGATCACCCCAACCTGACGGGCCGGGTCCGGCAACGGCTGTTTATGGCTCTGTTCAAAAAGCCCTTCGCTCATCAGCTTCTGCTTCAACTGCTCGAACTGCTGTTGCAACAGACCTTCACCAGCGGGCTGCATGCTTTCGGCAATCAGCTGGTAATCCCCGCGCGGTTCATACAGGGTGATGGTTGCTCTGACTAACACCTGCTGACCATTTTGCGGCCGGAAGGTGACGCGCCGGTTGCTGTTGCGGAACATCGCACAGCGCACCTGGGCACCATCGTCTTTCAGAGTGAAATACCAGTGACCGGAAGAGGGCTGCGAGAAGTTAGAGATTTCAGCACTCAGCCAGACCTGGCCCATTTCCATCTCCAGCAGCTTGCGCACTGTGGTATTGAGACGGCTGACGGTAAAAATATTGGCTGATGGCGGTAGCGACATGTGATGAAGATCAAACTTTAAATCAGAGGGCTAATTGACCGATACTACAGGCCTGACTGGCGGGATCAAGAACTTTTCGTAAATAATGCTGGAGGCAATCGATTACGGCCTGTATAATGCCGCGGCAATATTTTACAAGTTCTCATTCACCCTGAGGTTGAGATATTGCCATGCTAAGAATCACTAAAGAAGCCCTGACTTTCGACGACGTTTTGCTCGTTCCTGCTCACTCCACAGTCTTACCAAACACGGCTGACCTCAGCACCCAGCTTACCAAATCTATCCGTCTGAACATCCCAATGCTTTCCGCTGCTATGGATACCGTGACCGAAGCCGGTCTGGCTATCGCACTGGCACAGGAAGGTGGACTCGGCTTTATCCACAAAAACATGCCAATCGAGCGCCAGGCGGAAGAAGTTCGCAAGGTGAAGAAGCATGAAAGTGGTGTGGTTACCGATCCGCAGACCGTTCTGCCAACCACCGCGCTGAGCGATGTGAAAGTGCTGACCGAACGTAACGGCTTTGCAGGCTACCCGGTGGTGAACGGCGACAACGAACTGGTCGGTATCATTACCGGTCGTGACGTGCGATTCGTGACCGACCTGAGCCTGCCGGTTTCTGCGGTAATGACCCCGAAAGACCGTCTGGTTACCGTTCGCGAAGGCGAATCCCGCGAAGTGGTTCTGCACAAAATGCACGAAAAACGCGTAGAGAAAGCGCTGGTGGTGGATGATAAATTCCATCTGCTGGGCATGATCACCGTGAAAGACTTCCAGAAAGCCGAACGTAAACCTAACGCCTGTAAAGACGAGCATGGCCGTCTGCGTGTTGGTGCTGCGGTTGGCGCCGGTGCCGGCAACGAAGAGCGTGTTGATGCGCTGGTGGCTGCGGGTGTTGACGTGCTGCTGATTGACTCCTCACACGGCCATTCTGAAGGCGTTCTGCAACGTATCCGTGAAACCCGTGCGAAATATCCCGATCTGCAGATCCTGGGCGGCAACGTGGCGACCGGTGCAGGCGCACTGGCGTTGGTTGAAGCTGGCGTCAGCGCAGTGAAAGTCGGTATCGGTCCGGGTTCCATCTGTACCACGCGTATCGTGACCGGCGTCGGTGTGCCTCAGATCACTGCGGTTTCTGACGCGGTTGAAGCGCTGGAAGGCACCGGGATTCCGGTTATCGCTGATGGCGGTATCCGCTTCTCGGGTGATATCGCTAAGGCGATTGCGGCAGGTGCAAGCGCGGTCATGGTTGGCTCAATGCTGGCGGGTACCGAAGAATCTCCGGGCGAAATCGAGCTGTATCAGGGCCGTTCATTCAAATCCTACCGTGGCATGGGTTCGCTGGGCGCAATGTCCAAAGGCTCCTCTGACCGTTACTTCCAGACCGACAACGCGGCGGACAAACTGGTACCGGAAGGGATTGAAGGCCGTGTGGCTTACAAAGGCCGTCTGAAAGAGATCGTTCACCAGCAAATGGGTGGCCTGCGCTCCTGTATGGGTCTGACCGGTTGTGCTACCATCGACGACCTGCGCACCAAAGCAGAATTTGTCCGCATCAGCGGCGCCGGTATTTCGGAAAGTCACGTTCACGATGTGACGATCACCAAAGAGTCCCCGAACTACCGTATGGGTTCATAACATCGCTGAACCCCACGCCCGGCTTAGCCGGGCGTTTTACTCCTTCTCCCTGAATTTGTTATATCGCCCTGGAATAGCCCAATGACGACGGAAAATATTCATAAACATCGCATTCTGATCCTTGATTTCGGCTCGCAGTACACGCAGCTGGTTGCACGCCGCGTGCGTGAGCTGGGCGTCTACTGTGAACTGTGGGCGTGGGATGTCACCGAAGAGCAGATCCGCGGGTTCAACCCGAACGGCATCATCCTTTCTGGTGGCCCGGAAAGCACCACCGAGCACGCAAGCCCACGTGCGCCTGAGTATGTCTTCAATGCGGGCGTGCCGGTGCTGGGCGTGTGCTACGGCATGCAGACCATGGCAATGCAGCTGGGTGGCAAAGTGGAAGGCTCTAACGAGCGTGAATTTGGCTATGCACAGGTTGAAATTGCCTTGCAGAGCGCACTGACCCGTGGCATCGAAGATTCCCTGAGCGCAGATGGCAAGCCGCTGATGGATGTCTGGATGAGCCACGGCGACAAAGTGTCCGCTATCCCGGCTGATTTCGTCACCGTTGCCAGCACGGATTCCTGTCCGTTCGCGATTATCGCCAACGAAGAGAAGCGTCTGTACGGCGTGCAGTTCCACCCGGAAGTGACGCATACCCGTCAGGGCCTGCGTCTGCTGGAGCGTTTTGTTCGCGATATCTGTGAATGTGAAGCGCTGTGGACACCGGCAAAAATCATCGAAGACACCGTTGAGCGTCTGCGTGAGCAGGTTGGCAACGACAAAGTCATCCTCGGCCTGTCTGGCGGTGTGGATTCCTCTGTAACCGCGATGCTGCTGCACCGCGCCATTGGCGACCGCCTGACCTGCGTGTTCGTGGATAACGGCCTGCTGCGTCTGAACGAAGCCGAGCAGGTAATGGATATGTTCGGTGACCACTTCGGTCTGAACATCATTCACGTTGCCGCTGAAGACCGTTTCCTTGATGCGCTGGCTGGCATCGACGAACCTGAAGCGAAGCGTAAGACCATTGGTCGCGTCTTCGTTGAAGTGTTCGACGAGCATGCCACCATGCTGCAGGACGTGAAATGGCTGGCGCAGGGCACCATCTATCCGGACGTGATCGAGTCTGCTGCGTCTGCCACCGGCAAAGCGCACGTGATCAAGTCGCACCACAACGTGGGTGGACTGCCGAAAGAGATGAAGCTGGGTCTGGTTGAGCCGCTGAAAGAGCTGTTCAAAGACGAAGTGCGCAAAATCGGTCTGGAATTGGGTCTGCCTCACGACATGCTGTTCCGTCATCCGTTCCCGGGTCCAGGCCTGGGTGTTCGCGTGCTGGGCGAAGTGAAGAAAGAGTACTGTGACCTGCTGCGTCGTGCGGATGCCATCTTCATTGAAGAGCTGCATAAAGCCGACCTGTACAACAAGGTCAGCCAGGCGTTCACCGTTTTCCTGCCAGTGCGCTCCGTTGGCGTGATGGGCGATGGCCGTAAATACGATTGGGTTGTTTCTCTGCGTGCGGTAGAGACCATCGACTTTATGACCGCGCACTGGGCGCACCTGCCGTATGAATTCCTCGGCCGCGTCTCTAACCGCATCATCAACGAAATCAACGGCATTTCCCGTGTGGTTTACGATATTTCAGGTAAACCACCGGCGACGATTGAGTGGGAATAGCGCTCAGCTAACCCGTTCTGAACGTTGAAACTAAAGCCCGCGTAATCGCGGGCTTTTTTATGTCCGTTATCAGGCTGCTGGGCGGAGCCAGACCGGTTAGTGGATCAGGAAAATCGTCGCCAGACCGAGGAAAATAAAGAAGCCGCCGGTGTCGGTCAGCGCGGTGATTAATACGCTGGAACCGACTGCGGGATCCCTTTTGAATTTGGTCATCATCAACGGGATAAGCACGCCCATTAACGCGGCCAGCAACAGATTCAGCACCATCGCCAGCATCATCACGCCGCCCAGCGCCGGATTGCCGTACATCGCCCAGGTGACGCCGCCCATAATGCCTCCCCAGAACAATCCGTTAATCAGCGCGACGCCAAGTTCACGGCCAATCAGGAAGGAGAAGTTGCCCGGTTCGACCTGGTGCAATGCCAGAGCACGGACAATCATAGTAATGGTCTGATTACCGGTATTGCCGCCGATGCCCGCGACAATCGGCATCAGTGCCGCAAGGGCGACGATTTGCGAAATGGTGCCTTCAAATAATCCAATCACCCGTGAGGCGACAAACGCGGTACACAGGTTAACGGCCAGCCATGTCCAGCGCGTGCGCACCGATTTACGTACCGGCGCGAACACGTCCTCATCCGGGTTCACCCCACCCATTTTACGGATGTTGCTGTCGTTCTCTTCGTTGACCAGGTCGACCACATCTTCGATGGTCACACGGCCCATTAACTTGCCCTTGGCATCAATTACCGCCGCAGAGATCAGGTTATAACGTTCGAAGGCCCCGGCGGCATCTTCCGCCTTATCATCGATGCGGAAGGTGGTCGGCTTGTCGTTCATCACTTCATGAACCATCTTCTTCGGCTTGTTCAGCAGAATGTCAGTCAGCGCCAGCTCACCTAACAGGGTGTTGTGCTCATCGGTGATAAACAGCTTATCGGTGCCATCAGGAATGGATTTTTTACGCCGCAGGTAACGCTGCACGGTGGCAAGGGTTACGTCAGCAGGCATGGTGATCAGCTTGAAGTCGGTGATGCGACCGACGCGATCGCGATCGAAATCCATGACTTCCAGCACGCGGGAGCGTAACGCCGGATCCAGAGAGGTCAGCAGTCGGCCGGTTAAATCCCGCGAGAGATATTTTGACAGGTAAACCTGCTCATCAATATCCAGCGGGGCGATGGCGCGCAGCAAATCGCGGTCGCTCATCTCTTCGATCAGGCTGTCCCAGACGCTTTCAGAGGCTTCGACCAGCACCATCCCGCGGCGCTCGGTGTCAATCAGATGCCACAATGCCAGGCGTTCATCTTCCGGCAGGGCTTCCAGCAGGTCAGCAATATCCGCAGCGTGCAGCAGGGGAATATACTGCCTGATCTCTTCCGCCTGTTCCTCGTGCGCCCTGGCCTCGGCAGGTGTTTCATTTAGCGGACGTTCAAGCAGCGTATCGACCAGATCGCCGTCATTTAACAGCAGATTGAGGATACGGCCACGGATTTCAGCAAGTTGCTGGGCATGGGATAAGGCTACAGACATAAAAATTCCCTTGTGTCTGGCAAAAGACGAGCGAGACGGTAAGTATTGCTCAAATCAGGCAAAAGAGTGAGAGAAGTCGCATTTTTATAGCAACTCCCTGGGGGGAATACGATGGCAGAGCCGATTATTTCGTTATGACGGTAGGCACAGCAACGTCCTGATTTTTTTGCTGATGATGTTTGATGGCACCGGGCACCACAAAAATTAACCGTCCCACTAAGATAATAAAGCTCACCAGCAATATAATTCGGGTCATATGGCTGGTTTTACGACGTTTTCTAAATGACATAGCGCTATTCACGCAACGGTTCCTGAAAAAAGCCCGCAGGCATTAATACAATTTAGGCACAGCCAGCCCAGCAGGTCAACGTTGAGGCTGCGCGCGGGCCAACAGATTGCGCCAAATCAGATTTTGACAAGGCTAAACGATCATTTGCTTAAACGCGTCGGCATTAACGACAGCAAATCAGCCAGGTTTGATTTAAATCAATTTTTACTTAACTGCTGACTTTACTATAACCGAATCCGACCCCGAGAAACGTGCAAAGACCTGTTATGGCCTGACGTTTTTGCCACCCTGTCGAGCACCATGAATATCACACACTGGATCTCCCGCTTCAGCCAAAGCGCCTTCGGGTTGCCCCTGATTTTACCGTTGCTGCTGATGCCGCTTTCCACCCAGCTCTCCATCCGGCTGGTGGTTGAAGGCGGCTATGTCTATCTGATCTATCTGCCACTGGCCATGTACCTTGCCATGCTGTTGGTTTTTGACTGGCGAGCGATGCCGGGAATTGCGCTGGTGCTGAGCCTGTACTATTTCTCGCGCTTTAGCCCGCTGCCCGCCGCGCTGATCGTTAGCGTTACGCTTGCCGTGCTGGCGCTGGGTATGAAGGGCTATAAACTCCATGCTGGCCGGCGCGGTAAGGCGGATTATGGTGGCCTGAGCCTGGCACAGGTGCGTTTGCTTTGGCTGGCTTTTCTGATGCCAACCCTGTTCGTCTTTGGTATGCAGGGCGTGGCAACCACGGGCGTGGTCGCGCTGGATGGCACGGTTTTTACCCCCGGCTTATTCACTCTGCACACGCTGCTTAATTATCAATCCGTACTGCTGTCCTGCGTGACGATGGTGCAGATTTACTACTTTGCTATCCGTTGCATCCGCAAGCCGCGATTTATTCGGGTGATTTACTGTCGGCTTACCCATCAACGGGCGGCCAATCTCCACCCGTATGAGTGTGTGGCATGGCTCTCGCTGGTGGCGTTTCTGCTGGTGATGTTGCTGCTGATGCAGCAAAGCGAAGACAACCTGTTGGCCAGCGATTATGGCCTTCCTTTGCTGCTGCCGCTGATGCTGTGGTCGGCAATGCGGTTTGGTTACCTCTTCACGTCATTGAGTTGGGCCGTGCTGCTGGTGGTGCTGTACCAGTTACGCGACCGCTTTCTCTGTCCTGAGACCGAGCCTTACCATCTGGCGGTGATGTCGGCGAACCTGCTGGTATTCAGTCTGACGATCCTGATGATGGCGGCGATCAGTACCCGCCAGCGGCGGATCTTAATCAAAACCAGGCTGGCTGCCTTAAGCGATCCGGTTTTCAACCTACCCAATCTGCGCGCACTCAGCGCGGATTTGAATGAAATCCCGCTGACCCTACTGTTCTACCTGAGCATCCCGGAACTCGACAGGCTCAGCCGTATGTATGGATTACGGTTGCGCATCCAGTACAAGCGCAGCCTGGCGAACTATCTGCTCAATGACCTGCAGCCGGGCGAGGATGTCTACCAGCTGCCCGGTTTTGATCTGGCGATCAGGCTTAATTACACCGCTCGCCAGCAGCGTATAGAAAGCATTGAGGCCAGTCTGAAGGCGTTCCATCTGCGCTGGGAAGGTCTGCCGATCCATCCCGATATTGGCATCAGTTATTGCACCGTCCGCCGCCCGGTGACGCATCTTTACGAGCTGTTGGGCGAGATGAGCGCCATGGCCGAACAGTCGCTCAGAACCGGCATCGCGGAAAGCTTGCTGCGGAATAACAGTCTGCCGGTTCAGCGCCGGATCGCGGAAAAGGTGGCGGTGATGGATGAGATCCGCGACAGGCTGCGAAACCAGGGCTATCCGATCCTGGCACAGCGGGTACAGGGCGTGCGGGGAGATGATTACTACGACCTTACGCTCAGCATGCAGGACAGCTCAGGACAAACGCTATCTCCGGAGAAACTGGATGAGCTGGGGTTGAGCTGGGAAGTGGATCGTTGGACCCTCGAGCACGTGCTGGCCTTTGCCGACCGGCAGCGGGATCGGCTTGCAGTCAGCCGTTTTGCCGTGACCCTGTTTATCTCCAGCTTGTGCCGGCCCACGCTGGCTAAAGAGATCAAAGGGTATCTGGAGCTTTATGACCTGCAGCCCTGGCAGTTGATTATCCAGGTGGCGGATTCGCCGCTGATGAATCAAGCCAGATGGGGCGGGCGTTCAGCTTTACAGCTGCTGCAACTGGGCTGTCGGGTAGTGGTCACTGATTTTGGCAGTGAGTTTGCCGGCTACGCCAGGCTGAAAGAGCTGGAAGGCGATATGTTGAAAGTGGACGCGCGCTTTATCAGCAGCATGCTGCAGGACTGCCTGAATTATCAGGTGATAGCGGCAATCTGTGCGCTGGCACAAAGTAAGCGCATGGGCGTTATTGCCTGTGGCGTAAATTCACCGGAAACAGAACAGGCGCTGCGCCAGCTCGGAGTGGATTATTTTCAGGGGGAAGCGATCGGTGCGGCAAGGCCGCTGCAGGAAATGATTCAGGCCGGCGTGGAGAAGTGATGTAGCCAGCCTGAATCCGCAGAGATTAGTCTTTCGTGATCTCTTTCTGTGCCAGCAAGGTGGCAAAGCGCAGCGAAATCCGATTGCCGTGCTCGTCAGTACGATGCAGCTGACCGACGTGCTCGTTGTATTTCAGAATGTGCCATTTGCGGTAGTAGTCGCTAAGCTCACCGGATTTGAAGGCGAAAGGGAAGCCCTGATCGCACGGATAATCGTCGGTATCCATCGCCGCAACAATCAGGTTATAGCCGCCTTTGACCGTGCTGGCCTGCATATCGGCAATCAACTGCGGGATGGTTTCCGGCTGCAAAAACATCATCACCACGGTAGACAGTACAAAATCCCAGCCGCCGTTGAAACGCAGATCGTTGAGATCTTTTTCTGCGGTCTCGATCCCGGTCAGCTGCTCATCGGCAATAATCTGGTTCAGCCGCGCCAGGCTGGCCGGATTATTATCCCAACCGGTAACCTCAAACCCTTTCAGGTTGAGGTAAAGCGAATTTCGGCCACTGCCGCAGCCTACGTCCAGCGCCCGTCCGGGCGCAATCAGTTGCAGCGCTTCCAGCACCTCAGAATGGGTCGGGGAAAGCTGATATTTTTCGGTGTAGTAGTCATCGGGCCTGACAATCATGGCTTGTTCTCTTCCTGAATCGTTAACTGCCAGCCAGTAACCTCTTTCCAGTAGCTTTGCTCGCGTTCTAAATCGAGCTGTACCAGGTTGTTCTGGCTGAAATAGTCGACCGGGAAAGTCAGCGTCCAGTGGCCATCATCCGTATCCAGTTTCAGCACGTCCGGCGTGTTGGTGGCCTGACGCTGATTATTCAGCAGCGTGGCAAGGCGCAACAGGAACACTAACGGCAGGAACTGCTTTTTCTTGAACAGGGTTAGACGAGGCATTTCATCGACTTTCACCGCTTTACGGTGGAAGCGTACCAGGGTTGCCAGCAGCGTTTGTTGATCCTGGTTAAAGCCCGGCAGATTGGTATTTTGCAGGATATACGCGGAGTGGCGCTGCATGCCGCTGTGGTTGATGGTCAGTCCGACTTCATGCAGCATCGCGGCCCATTTCAGCATGGCTGACAGCTGTGGATTGGTCAGCTTCGGATTCTGTTCGCGCCATTGAAGGTAGAGTTTTTCGGTGGTTTCCAGCACGCGTCGCGCCTGGTCGCTGTCGATGGCATAATGATTGGCCAGACTTTGCGCGGTCCGGCTACGAATATCCTGATGACGGAACCGACCTTCCATTTCATACAGCACGCCTTCACGCAGCGCGCCGTCCGACAGACGCAGTTCGCGAATGGCCAGCGCATCGAACACGCCGCTGAGGATGGCTAAGCCCGGCACAAACACCGCTTTGCGCTCTTCAGACAGGCCTGGCAGGCTCAGGGCATCAAACGATTTATGTTTGATCACTTCGTCGTACAGCATCTCAATGCGTTCAGGCGTGATGAGCTTCTCTTTCTCACCCATCGCCAGCAACACTTCACAGGCGGCTTTGATGCTGCCAGACGCGCCGAGGGCAAACTGCCAACCTGTCAGGCGATATTGCCAGGCCATGGTTTCCAGCTTTTGCGCAGCGGCCAGGCGGGCACGGCGGAAATTCTCTTTGCTGATCACGCCGCCAGGGAAGTAGAGGTTAGCAAAACTGACGCAGCCCATGCGGCGGCTCTCGACCAGCTTAGGCTCGAAGTCTTCCCCGATGACCATTTCCGTTGAGCCGCCGCCGATATCAATGACCAGCTTGCGTCCTTTCTCCGGCTGCGTGTGCTCGACGCCCATAAAGATCAGACGGGCCTCTTCATTGCCGGAAATCACCTCAATCGGGTAGGGGATGACATCGGCGGCACGACGCAGAAAATCTTCGGCGTTTACCGCTTCACGCAGCGTGTGAGTACCCACGATGGTCACATTGGCCGGGCTGAAACCCTGCAAACGTTCGGCAAACAGCGCCAGGCAGCTTAACCCGCGCTCAATCGCCTCTTCGCCCAGCACGTTATTGTGATCCAGGCCGTCGGCCAGATGAACCCGCTGTTTCAACCTGCCGAGCACCTGCATGGCACCATCCACCACGCGGGCAATCACCATATGAAAACTGTTCGAGCCCAGGTCGATTGCGGCGAATTCCTGCGGTTTGGGCGTATTTTTCTGGGATATTGGCATAGTGAGTTAGTCAGGTTGTTCCAGAGATTTAATGTAATCGTAAATAGCCAGCTGGGCGCGCACTTTGCGGCGATTGCCGCGCGGAACATACTTATTGCTCAACTCTTTGTCTACGAAGCGCGCTTTAAGCGTATCACTTAACAGGATGCCAATAATATCCAGCACCCGCTGTTTCAGAATAGGGTCAAGAATGGCGACGGCCACTTCGATACGGTAATCGATATTGCGGGTCATCCAGTCAGCCGAGGAGAGATAGACTTTTTTGTCGCCACCGTTATCAAAAATATAGACGCGATCGTGCTCAAGGTAGCGGTCAACAATACTAATTACGCGGATATTTTCACTGATTCCTTCCAGATTGGGGATCAGCGAGCACATGCCACGGATCAGCAGATCGACCTTCACGCCGACGCTGGAAGCGGTATACAGCCTGTCGACCAGGCCTTTATCCACCAGATTGTTCACTTTAAGCGTGATGCCAGCCTGAATGCCTTTCTGCGCATTGGCGATCTCATTATCGATCAGCTGATACAGCATCTGGCGCGAGTTCTGTGGCGAAACCATCAGATGCTCGAAGGTGACCGGGCGATAAGGGTTTTCAATAAAGTTAAACACCCGGCGCACTTCGTTAGTGATACGCGCATCGGCGGTCAACAATGAGTAGTCGGTATAAATACGCGCGGTTTTTTCGTTGAAGTTACCGGTGCCGATATGGGCATAACGGGCAATCTCGCCGTTTTCACGCCGTGAGATTAAGAACAGCTTGGCGTGAATTTTCAGTCCAGGAGCCGAGAAAATCACGTGTACGCCGGCTTCCGTCAGGCGTTTGGCCCAGTGAATATTCGCTTCTTCATCAAAGCGCGCCTGCAGTTCCACCACCACGGTGACTTTTTTGCCGTTATAAGCCGCATGGATCATCGCGTCGATAATGCGCGAGTTCTTGGCGACACGGTAAATATTGATTTTGATGGCTAACACCGCCGGGTCAAACGACGCCTGACGCAGCAGTTCCAGCACATGCTCAAAGGTGTGGTACGGGTAATACAGCAGCACATCGCGATTACGGATGGCATCGAAGCCGTTACGGAAACGGTCGAACCAGATGTGGCGCAACTGCGGCAGCGGTTTGTTAACCAGATTGGCCTTGCCGACGTTCGGGAAGGTAATGAAGTCTTTAAAGTTATGGTAACGGCCGCCCGGCACAATGGAGTCGTAGTTGGTGATGTTCAGCTTTTTGCTCAGCATCTCAACCATCGCATCCGGCATATCACGCTGATAAACGAAGCGCACCGGCTCGGCGGTTAAACGCTGCTTCAGACTGGAGGACATCAGTTCCAGCAGGCTGGATTCCATCTCGGTGACCAGATCGTATTCGGCATCGCGCGTCATCTTCATCGAGTAAGCGTTCAGCGCATCGTAATCAAAGAAGCCGCGGAAAATATCGCCCAGGCAATAGCGCAAAATATTGTCCAACAGGATCATCGGTTTGCGGCGGCGCGGCGTTTCCGGCGGCAGATTGACGAAGCGCGGCACCTTGTCTGACGGGATTTCCAGCAGCGCATAGCTGATCTGATCGCCACGGATGATCTCTACCGCCAGATAGGTGTAGTCATCCTTCAGAAACTCAATCAAGTCGGTGTCGTGATTGACCAGAATCGGCGTGATGTGCTGACGCAGTTGGTGTTTGAAATAGTGGCGCAACCAGCTCTGCTGGTTTGGCGAAAGCTGGCGCTCGTTAATCAGGAAGATCTGATTACGGGCCATCTCCAGCAGCAAATCATTGTAAAGGCCGTCGAATTCCTGGTCCGCTTTCAACACCCTGGCCTGAATTTTTTTCAGTAAGTGGCGCGGGGTATTGGGAATGCCTTGCTCTTCGCCAATCAGAATGCGGCGTTTCAGGTCGGCGAAGCGGACTTTATAGAACTCCTCCAGGTTATTGGAGTAAATGCCTAAAAAGCGCATACGCTCAATCAGGGGGTTGGATTTATCTGCCGCTTCCTGGAGAACGCGCTCATTGAACGATAACCAGCTCAATTCTTTTTCTATATACAGCTTTTCCTGACCCATTTTTACTCCGTATGAAGATCCTGCCCTTGACCGGCCATTGTCTCACTTCATTATGGCGAGAGTATGGCAGGAAAGTCCAACGGACATTGTTGATTGTCTTATTAACCACATACGGGCAACATAGCGGCTTCAACGCCCACAGGAAAGCACTTAACGCATGAGTTCGACCCCCATTCCCGCCCAGTTCAACGACCGGCGCCGTCAATTTATTGATCGGCTGACTCGCCGCGTCGTCAGAGTCTGCGGGCTGGCGATCCTGCTGGTGATGCTGCTGCTGTTTGTCTGGCTGCTGTGGGTGGTGGTGCCGCTGTTCTCGTCACCGTCGATTGGCAGTGCGCAGACCATCAGGCTGCCCGCCTCAACACCGTCAGTGGCGCTGGGGATGGATACCCGGCAAAAGTGGGCATGGCGAATTGACCGCCAGGGACAGGGCATGTTTATCCCGCTTGATGCACAGCCGCCGTCAGTGGCCTTTCCGCTTGCCGCTGGCGAAGTCAGTGCCGTGACGTCCGCCGATAATGGCAGCGTGTTGCTGCATAGCGCCAGCGGGCTGGTGCTGGTTCAGCCACAGCTAACCGTCAGCCACGACGAACCGGTGTGGAAGTTCCCGCTCGGCGATCGACCGTTAGCGGGCAGCGATGCCAATGCAACGGTCATGAGCCTGGCCCATGCCGACGATCGCTGGCTGATTGCTCAGGGCAGTGCGCAGCAGATCACGCTGTTGCGGTATGCGGCAGGCGCTGCGCCTGAGAAATTCACGCTTGCGGTGCCGGACATCAATCAACTGCTGCTTTCCCCGGATGGCAAACTGCTGTTCGGCGTCGCCGGCAATATTCTCCGCGTCTGGCGGATCGCCCCGGACGGGCCGGTTCTGCGCGATACGCGCACCTTAACCAGCGCACCCCATCGAATTGCCTTACTGAGCGGCGGAAGCTCGTTGCTGTTGTCCGATGCCAATGGGATTGCGCAGTGGTTTGATATCGCCAGCGAAACCGGGCCGCATTTGCAGCCTATCCGCCAGTTTGCCGGAGCAGAAGATCGCGGGCTGCTGTTCAGCGAGGCGCATCGGCGGGTGTTTGCCACGCTCAGCCCCGCTGGTGAACTCAAGCTGTATGCCAGTAAGCAAAGAGGCGCGATTTTGTCACGCCAGCTGGCTGCCAATGCCGAAAATGGCGCATTTTCGCCGCAGGGTGATGGTTTGCTGCTGGAGCACGGCGGCATGTTGCAGCACTATAAAATTGATAACCCGTGGCCCGATATCAGCTGGCGCAACCTCTGGCAAAAAGTCTGGTATGAACACTATCCCTCGCCTGATTACGTCTGGCAATCGACCTCGGCCAATGACGAATATCAGGGCAAATTCAGCCTGGTCCCGATGGTGATGGGGACGTTGAAAGCGGCTGGCCTGGCGATGCTGTTTGCCACGCCGCTGGCACTGGCTGCGGCAATGTATACCGCCTGGTTTATGGCGCCGGGTTTACGGCGCTGGGTGAAACCGGCGATAGAGATGATGGGCGCATTGCCCAGCGTGGTCATCGGCCTGATTGCCGGGCTGTGGCTGGCCCCGCTACTGGCTGACAAACTGCTCGGCGTGCTGCTGTTGCCGCTAATGCTGGCTGGCGTCCTGCTTTTATGCAGTTGGGCCTCGCTGAAACTGCCTGCGCGCTGGCGTCGCCGCCTGTGTGATGAAGGGCGTGAAATCTGGATCCTGCTGCCGCTGATGCTGCTGACCGGCGTCTTCTGCCTGGGGTTGCTGCCCGCCATTGAGCACAGCCTGTTTGGTCAGGGTCTGGCCGACCGTTTCAGCAGCGGCTATCAGCAACGTAACTTATTGATTGCCGGCGTGGCGATGGGCTTTGCGCTGGTGCCGTTAATATTCACCCTGGCGGAAGATGCCATCTTCAGCGTGCCGGCATCGCTAGGGCAGGGCTCACTGGCGCTTGGTGCAACGCAGTGGCAAACGCTCACTCGCGTGGTGGTGCCGGGCGCCTCTTCCGGCATTTTCGCCGCCCTGATGATTGGCTTTGGTCGGGCGCTGGGTGAAACGATGATTGTATTGATGGCAACCGGCAACACGCCGGTCACCGAAGGCGGTTTATTGCAGGGCGTGCGCAGCCTGGCGGCTAACGTGGCGATTGAAATGCCCGAGGCGGCTGCCGGAAGCGGTCACTACCGCATCCTGTTCTTAAGCGCGCTGGTGCTGCTGGTGTTTACCCTGACGGTAAATACCCTGGCTGAACTGATCCGCCAGCGCCTTCGCCGGCGTTACAGTCAGCAGGAGGAGACGTTATGAGTGGAGTGATGAACAATCACCGCTGGCGCTGGCTGACCGGTGGCGCGGTGGCGGTCAGCCTGCTGGCGTTTATTTTGCTGATCGCTCTGCTTGCCTGGCAGGGCATGAAGTATTTCTGGCCGCATCCGGTTACGCTGTATACGGTTCAGCAAACGGTCGGCACCACGCAGATGCTGGGTGAAGTTGCCCAGTCACAGACGGTTTCCCGCCAGCAGCTTGAGGAGAGTGGCCGCGTGTTGCCAGCCGGGCTGCCGCAAGAGCTGACCCGCTATCTGATTAAAACCGGCAACCGCGATTTCGCCGCGTCCGATTTTCACAGCATCTTAAGCAGCCAGATTGTGTCCAGCGAGCAGCCTACCGGGGTGATCGCGCTGCAACGTCGTACCGGCGGCATGGCGTACGGCTGGTTCGACGGCCTGCTGGAGAACGGTCAGCCGCTGGTGGCGCGCAATATGATGCGTACCTTGCAGCAGCGAATTAAACAGTCGCAACAGCATATGTCGCAGGCGGAGAAAATCCGCCGGGTGAGCATGGCCAGGCTGAACAGCGAACTGGAGCAGCTGGCGCAGCAACAGCGGCATCTTCAGCAACAGCACCAGTACACGGCGCAGGCACAGTCGATCCATCAGGCGGACAGTGCCGAGCTGCAGCGTCAGTTTGTGCAGAAGGCCCAGCAGCTCAGCGACCTGAATGATGAAAGCAGCAGCACGGTGCTGATCCTGCGGGATGCTCAGGGCCAGCAGCACCGCATTGCGATGAACGAGATCCTCGGCGCCTGGTATCCCAATGCGATGAGCTACGGCGAGAAATGGCTGCATTTGGCCTGGCAGATCTGGCACTTTGTCAGCGGCACCCAGGGCGACAGCCTGGGCGAAGGCGGCGTGTTCCCGGCGATATTCGGCACCGTGCTGATGGTGCTGCTGATGTCGATCGTGGTGATGCCGCTGGGGGTGATCGCGGCAATCTGGCTGCATGAATATGCCGGAAACGGTCTGATGACCCGGCTGGTGAGGATTGCGGTGGTGAACCTGGCGGGCGTGCCTTCGATCGTTTACGGCGTGTTTGGCCTCGGCTTCTTTGTCTGGCTGGTGGGCGGCAGCCTCGACAAACTGTTCTTTGCCGATGCCTTGCCCGACCCTACCTTTGGCACGCCTGGCCTGCTGTGGGCCTCGCTGACGCTGGCATTGCTGACGCTGCCGGTGGTGATTGTCGCCACTGAAGAAGGCCTGTCGCGTATCCCTAAATCCCTGCGTCAGGGCTCGCTAGCCTTAGGGGCCACCCAGGCGGAAACGCTGTGGCACGTGACCCTGCCGCTGGCCGTTCCTGCGATGCTGACCGGGCTGATCCTCGCCGTGGCGCGCGCAGCAGGAGAGACCGCGCCGCTGATGCTGGTGGGCGTGGTGAAAATGGTGCCAGAACTGCCGATCGATGCGGTGTTTCCTTATTTGCATCTGGACCGTAAATTTATGCACCTTGGATTCCAGATATACGATCTGGCTTTCCAGAGCCCGAATGCTCAGGCGGATCGTCCGCTGGTCTTTGCCACCGCGTTGTTGCTGGTAACGATAATTCTGGCGCTGAACATGCTGGCGATGGTGTTACGGCATCGCCTGCGGGAACGCTATCGCGCCCTGATGAACTGATGGTGAGAGAAAAATGGTGAAGTCCGATTTGCTGGAAAGCACGCTTGAGCTGGAGAACCTGTCGCTGTGGTATGGCGAAAAGCAGGCGCTGAATGAGATCAACCTGCGGATCCCAAAAAATCGCATCACCGCGCTGATTGGCCCTTCCGGTTGCGGAAAATCGACGCTGTTACGCAGCCTGAACCGGATGAACGAACTGATTGATGGCTGCCGCACCGAAGGCGATATCCGGCTGAACCAGCAGTCGATCCTCGGCAGCAGTCAGGACTTATCCTCGCTACGTCGGCGCGTTGGCATGGTGTTCCAGCGGCCCAACCCGTTTCCGAAAACCATCTATGAAAACATCGTTTATGGTCTGCGCCTGCAGGGCGTTCGCGATCGGCGGGTGCTGGATGAAGCGGTTGAGCGGGCGTTGCGGGCGGCGGCGCTGTGGGGCGAAGTGAAGGATAACCTGTGGCAGAATGCGCTGACGCTGTCCAGCGGTCAGCAGCAACGGCTGGTGATCGCCCGTGCGATTGCGATTGAACCGGAAATTTTGCTGCTGGATGAACCGACCTCGGCGCTGGATCCGATTTCGACGCTGGTGATTGAAGAGCTGATGAGCAGCCTGAAGCAGCACTTCACGCTGATTCTGGTCACGCACAATATGCAGCAGGCCGCGAGGGTGTCAGATTACACCGCGTTTATGCATCAGGGGAGCGTGGTGGAGTTTGGCGAGACTGACGAACTGTTTACCACGCCGCGCCAGCGTCGCACGGAAGATTACATTACCGGCCGCTACGGCTAATAAAAAAGGGGGAGATCGACGATCTCCCCCTTAATATGCGCTACGACAAGCTAGTCGCCAGCATGCCCTTCTTCAGGCAGCTTTTCACCGTCCAGCCACGCCGCATCATCACGCATCGCCAGTCTGCCATCGACAAACCAACTGACCACCAGCGGATAAATAGCGTGCTCCTGATGCTGAACGCGGGCGTTCACATCCTCTTCGCTGTCTTCTGCAAACACCGGCACCTTCGCCTGAAGGATCACCGGGCCGCCGTCCAACTGCTCGGTAACGAAATGCACCGAGGTGCCGTGCTCTTCATCGCCATTTTCAATCGCCTGGCGGTGAGTGTGCAGACCCGGGTATTTCGGCAGCAGGGAAGGGTGGATGTTCAGCATGCGTCCGGCATAGTGCTGGACGAAGGCCGGGCTGAGGATCCGCATGTAACCGGCCAGCACCACTAAATCGGGCGCATAAGCATCGATTTCCAGCATCAGCTGGCGATCGAACGCTTCACGGTCAGCAAACTGGGAAGCGGCGAGCGCATGGGCCGGAACACCGGCCTCACGCGCGCGGGTCAGACCGTACGCGTCCGACTTGTTGCTGAACACGGCAGCGACGCTGCCGTGGATCTGGCCTTGCTGGCAGGCATCCAGGATTGCCTGAAGATTGCTTCCCTGGCCGGAAACCAGCACGACTAGCCGTTTCATGCGTTAATGACCACACGCTCTTCAGAATCGGACGCTTTGATCACGCCGATTTTCCAGGCTTTTTCGCCCGCGTCAGTCATAAGCTGTACCGCTTTATCAGCTTCGTCTGCGCTGAGGGCGATTAACATGCCCACGCCGCAGTTAAAGGTGCGGTACATCTCAAAGCGGCTGACGTTGCCCGCTTCCTGCATCCAGCCGAAGACGGCCGGCCACTGCCAGCTTGACTCTTCAATCACCGCCTGGGTGTTGTCTGGCAGCACGCGTGGGATATTTTCCCAGAAGCCGCCACCGGTCAGGTGAGCAATCGCGTGAACATCAACCTGTTCGATCAGGCTGAGGATGTTCTTCACATAGATGCGGGTAGGTTCCAGCAAATGATCGGCCAGCGACTTGCCTTCCAGCTGCGTCGTTTCCGGATTGGTGTTGCTGACTTCCAGAATTTTACGGACCAGCGAGTAGCCATTGGAGTGCGGGCCGCTGGAGCCGAGGGCAATCAGTACGTCGCCGTCCTGAACTTTGCTGCCATCGATGATTTCTGATTTTTCAACCACGCCAACGCAGAAGCCTGCCACGTCGTAATCTTCGCCGTGGTACATGCCCGGCATCTCTGCGGTTTCGCCGCCGACCAGCGCACAGCCAGACTGCGAGCAGCCTTCAGCAATGCCGGTGATCACGCTGGCTGCGGTGTCGACTTCCAGTTTGCCCGTGGCATAGTAATCCAGGAAGAACAGCGGCTCGGCGCCCTGAACCACCAAATCATTCACGCACATCGCGACCAGATCGATACCGATAGTATCGTGGCGTTTAAGGTCCATCGCCAGACGCAGCTTGGTGCCGACGCCGTCAGTGCCGGAAACCAGAATCGGCTCGCGGTATTTTTGCGGCAGCGCACAAAGGGCACCGAAACCGCCTAGTCCACCCATCACTTCCGGGCGACGAGTCTTTTTCACTACGCCTTTAATACGATCGACTAAAGCATTACCCGCGTCGATATCTACGCCGGCGTCTTTATAGCTGAGAGAGGTCTTATCGGTCACTGCGAAATCCCCACGCGGTTTGCGGTTGGTGGTATGGAAAATAAAGCGCGGCAATTCTAACAGCGCAGGCAAACGTTTGCGAGTGCCATCTTCAGACGCGTTGCGGATAACTGGATTTTAGCTAATTATTGACGGGTAGGGACGGTTTAATCAAAAGTTGCACTAAGTCATATGGCGTGGAGCGTAAATGGCGCTATAATCTCGCGATTTTTTTTTGCAGCTTAACACTCCGGGAGTACAACAATGAAGATCGTGGAAGTCAAACACCCGCTGGTCAAACATAAACTGGGTCTGATGCGTGAGCATGACGTAAGCACCAAACGTTTTCGTGAACTCGCCTCAGAAGTGGGAAGTCTGCTGACTTACGAAGCCACCTCTGATTTAGCCACCGAAACGGTGACCATTGAAGGCTGGAATGGTCCGGTAGAAATCGAGCAAATCAAAGGTAAGAAGATCACCGTGGTGCCGATCCTGCGTGCGGGACTGGGCATGATGGAAGGCGTACTCGAGCACGTGCCAAGCGCGCGCATCAGCGTTGTCGGTGTTTACCGCGATGAAGAGACGCTGGAGCCGGTCCCGTATTTCCAGAAGCTGGTTTCGAATATCGAAGAGCGCATGGCGCTGGTGGTGGATCCAATGCTGGCTACCGGTGGGTCAATGATTGCCACCATTGACCTGCTGAAAAAAGCCGGTTGTACCAGCATTAAAGTGCTGGTGCTGGTCGCCGCACCGGAAGGCATTGCCGCGCTGGAAAAAGCGCACCCGGATGTTGAGCTGTACACCGCGTCTATCGATCAGGGTCTGAATGAGAAAGGGTATATCATTCCGGGCCTCGGTGACGCAGGCGATAAGATCTTCGGCACCAAATAAGCCGTCATCAACGAGACAAGCCGACCGCAGAGTCGGCTTTTTAATGGGTAAAACAAGGGGTAATACTATGACACGTCGTGCAATTGGCGTCAGCGAGCGGCCACCGCTGCTGCAAACCATCCCACTCAGCTTCCAGCACCTGTTTGCGATGTTTGGCGCCACCGTGCTGGTGCCGATCCTGTTCCATATCAATCCGGCCACGGTATTGCTGTTTAACGGCGTCGGCACCTTGCTCTATCTCTTTATCTGTAAGGGCAAAATCCCGGCTTACCTCGGTTCAAGCTTTGCCTTTATTTCTCCGGTGTTACTGCTGTTGCCGCTCGGGTATGAAGTGGCGCTCGGCGGCTTTATTCTCTGCGGCGTGCTGTTCTGCCTGGTGGCGTTGATTGTCAAAAAAGCTGGCACCGGCTGGCTGGACGTGATGTTCCCACCGGCGGCAATGGGCGCGATTGTGGCGGTTATCGGGCTGGAACTGGCGGGCGTGGCGGCGAAAATGGCCGGACTGCTGCCCGCTGACGGCGCTTCCGTTGACAGCAAAACCATTATCATCTCGATGGTGACGCTGGGCGTAACGGTGTTTGGCTCGGTGCTGTTCCGCGGCTTTCTGGCGATTATCCCGATCCTGATTGGGGTGATTGCCGGTTATGCGCTCTCTTCGGCGATGGGCATTGTCGACTGGTCTTCGGTAGAAGCCGCGCACTGGTTCGCGCTGCCTACCTTCTATACGCCGCGTTTCGAATGGTATGCGATGTTAACTATCCTGCCGGCCGCGCTGGTCGTGATTGCCGAGCATGTCGGTCATCTGGTGGTCACCGCCAACATCGTGAAAAAGGACCTGTTGAAAGATCCGGGTCTGCATCGCTCGATGTTTGCCAACGGCATTTCTACGGTCATCTCCGGCTTCTTTGGATCCACGCCCAACACCACCTACGGTGAAAATATTGGCGTAATGGCCATCACCCGCGTCTACAGCACCTGGGTGATTGGCGGCGCGGCCATTCTGGCGATCCTGCTGTCCTGCGTCGGTAAACTGGCCGCGGTGATCCAGGCGGTACCGGTGCCGGTTATGGGCGGCGTATCACTGCTGTTATACGGCGTGATTGGCGCTTCCGGTATTCGCGTGCTGATTGAGTCCAAGGTTGATTATAATAAGGCGCAGAACCTGATCCTGACCTCGGTGATCCTCATTATTGGCGTGAGCGGCGCAACGGTGCATATCGGTGCGGCGGAGCTGAAAGGCATGGCGCTGGCCACCATCATCGGCATTCTGCTGAGCCTGATCTTCAAGGCGATCAGCCTGATCCGCCCTGAAGAAGTGGTGCTCGATCCGCAGGATCGCGATCGCCTGTAAGCGACGGCAATCCGGCCTGCGTTTATTAACAGAAGAAAGTTGTGATAAACTCCAGCCGGATTTTGCCCGATCAACACTGAGGTGCTTCTGAACACACCGGCACAGCTGTCTTTGCCCTTGTATTTGCCCGATGACGAAACCTTCGCCAGCTTCTGGCCGGGGGAAAACCCGTCGCTGATTGCCGCGCTGCAAAGTGCGCTGCAACAGGAGCACGGCAGCTATTTTTATTTCTGGTCGCGTGAAGGGGGAGGCCGCAGCCATTTGCTGCATGCCGCCTGCGCCGAGCTCTCCGCCCGTGGCGAGGCCGTCGGCTATGTGCCGCTGGATAAGCGCACCTGGTTTGTGCCGGAAGTGCTGGATGGCATGGAGCAGCTGCCGCTGATTTGCATCGACAATATTGAATGCATTGCCGGGGATGAACCCTGGGAAATGGCGATTTTCGATCTCTATAACCGCATTCTGGAAACCGGCCGCACCCGCTTACTGATCACCGCCGATCGTCCTCCCCGCCAGTTAAACCTCAAGTTAGCCGATTTAGCTTCCCGCCTCGACTGGGGGCAGATTTATCGCCTGCAGCCGTTATCCGATGAGGATAAGTTACAGGCGCTGCAGCTGCGGGCCAGACTGCGAGGTTTTGAACTACCGGAAGACGTGGGCCGTTTTCTGCTGAAAAGGCTGGATCGTGAGATGCGCACGCTGTTTGAAACGCTGGATAAGCTGGACCGCGCTTCAATCAGTGCCCAGCGTAAGCTGACCATTCCTTTTGTGAAAGAAGCGCTCGGTCTGTAGTTCGGCAACGGGCCACTGCATCAGCCCGCTCTGGATCACGATCGCATATAAGGCTTGAACCGCTGCTGTAACTGACGCAGCTGATCGATTCTCGCATCATATCTTGCCTGCTTCAGGCTACCCAACGGCACCGAGGCACTGGCACTGCTCAAACTTCTGATCGCCTGATCGAGCTGGCCGTTCAGCGCCAAACTCTCCGCTCTGGCCGCTTGCTCTTCGTCGGTTAATCCCTGATCGGCACTGGCCTGCGCCAGTAAATCCCAGCCGTTCGGATCGTCTTTGTGCGCCCAGGTATAGCGATTGAGAATCTTGCTGGCTTCGGCGGGTTGCTTCGCTTCGACATAGGCATTCGCCAGGTTGAGCTGAACCACCGCGCTGGCACTGACGCCTTTCGCGGCCAGCAGCATCGAGATTGCCTGCTGCGGCTGATTAAGCCCGATATCAATATCGCTCATAATATCCAGATACCAGACGTTGTCCGGCTGCTTTGCCAGTAACGGCGCAATGATCTTTTTGGCATTGGCGAAGCTTTTGGCCTGTAAAAACTGCACGGCTTTTCCGTACTGTCCCGCCGCCTGCTCCCGCGTGTTGCCTTTATTCAGCGTATCCAGCAGGTCATCGGTCAGCTGGTTTTGTCCGGTGGAGTACATGCCCAGCGCGCGAACTTTCGCCATGTAATAGTCCTGCGAAGACTGCACCACCACCGGCTTCATCTGGTTGGCGCGGTTGCGGGCATCCGACAGGCGGCTATCCGGTAAAGGGTGCGTTAACAGGATCTCCGGCGGCTTGGAGGAGAAGCGGGACTGATCGGCCAGTTTTTGCAGGAAGTTCGGCATTGCTTCCGGATCAAAGCCCGAACGCTGCAACACCTGAATGCCGATGCGATCGGCTTCCTGCTCGTTTTGCTGGGTAAAGCTGATCACCCCTTGCTGCGCGCCCGCCAGCGTACCGCTTAACGCCGCCATGCCCGCCTGCGGGCTGGCCATGGCCAGCAGGATTGAGCCCAGCGCACCCACCCAGGTCAGCGGGGCATTGCGCTGCTGCTCTTCCATCGCGCGCGCCAGGTGTCGTTGGGTGACGTGCGAGATTTCGTGCGCCATCACCGAGGCCAGCTGGCTTTCATTGTCGGTATAGCGGAAGAGGGCAGAATGCAGCACCACATTGCCGCCAAAGAAGGCGAAGGCGTTAATTTCATCATTGCGGATAAGGAAGAAGTGGAACGGCGTTTTTACCGACCAGGCGTGAGCGACCAGCCGTTGGCCTAACTGATTGATGTAGTCGTTTAACAGCGGATCGTTGATCAACGGCGCGCTGCCACGCAGCTGGCGCACATAGAAGTCACCCATCTGCATTTCCTGGCCGATGGAAAGCGTATTGCCTGCCGTGGTGCCAATGTCCGGCAGATTGTCGCTGACGTCCGCTTTCAACGGCAGTGAAGCGGCCGAAAGAGAAAAGATGAGTGAGGCCAGAGCACACTTCTTCAATCTACTGATCATGCGGAATCCCATTCTGATGACGTCTTCTTTCGACCGACAGTCTGACCAAATGTTCTGGCAGCCGTGGGCAATCGTTGTACTTTTCGCAGGGTATCTTAATCACTAGTCAGTCGTAAGGGAACGGTTGCAACAGACGGTTACTGAATGATTTTCTGCAAAACGGCCATTATTGCCGTAAAAAATTGACTATCTCATCGCTAACCCCAATCAGGCGGCTTAACGCACTTTGCTTTGAGCACAACAGGCAGCGCCTGATATTTCTGGTTTTACTGCGTCCCCGATCACAAATAAATGTGACCTGTCAGCGAATCTTAGCCGCGCTTTCCTTAAAGTTAGGTAAATTTATTCAATTAATCTGATGATGGCATGGAATTTGATTAGGTTTAGTCCTAAAAATACCCCTAATGAACCGGGGAGTGAACGATGTGTTTATTAGCATAATTACTTTATTTTGACTGATATCAGCAATTAAACAGAGCCAATTATTAATTTATTGGTTAACTAACAGTACCATTAATAACTTAAGTTAAATTTTAATTATGGATATTAACCATGACGATAAAAAATACACTCTATTTAATGCGCTGAGCACTGGCTGGATCTTTGCGCAACCTGTTGTAATCAGTAACTTTCAATATTTTTTTGATATTGCATAATATCAATGATTTCATCGCTAAACTAATTGCGCTCTTATGCTTTTTTCAGCCGCAAGCAATTCGTCAAAGCTATGGTATAGATCCTGTTATCGCCGCAGTTGGCGACACTCTACAGCCTTTTTATCCGTGAGCCATCTGACTCGTTGCCCTGTTGCGGAGAGCATCCTATGCGTCCTGTCGTATCCTATTTAGTCATCGCTGTTGTAGCCGGTTTTGTCGGCGCCAGTTTTTCAAAGGCCCCCGATATTGCCGATAAAATCAGTGCCCGTTTTGGCACCCCGGCTGCCGATCCCGCAGGTTTCTGGTCAACTCCAACCATTGAGGGTTACGGCAAAATTCATTACGAATCAGACGTGGCGTATAAACCGGCTGTGGGTGAGAGTAATAAAATCGTTTTCCAGATCACCAAAGCGGAAAATGGCCCCAACGATCCTAATCTCGGCCTGGAGCGTGTTGCCAGGGTTGTGAATCTGTATGTCGCTTCTGGCGTGCCGGTCGACCAGCTGAAGTTCGTGGTTTCTGTCACCGGTGATGGCACCCCGGCGATGTTAAATAACGAACAGTATAAAAAAATGTTTGGTATGGATAATCCTAACCTGAAGCTCATCAGCCAGCTGCGGGCCAAAGGAGTGGATGTCTCGGTCTGCGATCAGTCTGTCGCCTTCCACCATTTCCAGCATGACTGGATTGATAAATCCGTTACCCATGCGCTGTCCAGCCCGACCACGGTTTCAACCCTGGAAAACCAGGGCTACGCCTTCCTCGCGATGTAATTCTGCCGTCCCTGCTATAACGCGGGCCGCTGGCCCGCAAATCCGGACTCAGGCTTCTGCCGCCTTTCGTTGATCACCTTCCCTGAGCCGCTGCACGGCCCATTCTGCGATCATTTTTCTGTCATAAATCGTTGTTAACTTGCCTGCCATGAGATCGATCTCATGGTGAAAAGGTGAGCGAATGACGGATTTATTGCGGGTAGCAAAACTGGCGGGCGTTTCACGCGCTACGGCAGCACGGGCTTTCTCTTCGCCTGAGCTGGTGCGTGAAGAGACCCGGCTGAAAGTATTTGCTGCGTCAGATGCGCTTGGCTTCCGGCCAAATCTTATTGCCCGCCAGCTCCGCACCCAATCTTCCCGCACGCTGGGGGTGTTGTTGCCTTCGTTAAGTAACCCCGTTTTTGCTGAACAGCTGCAGGCGATGGAAGTGGCTGCTCAGCAAAGAGGCTACGGGCTGCTGATTGCCACCAGTGATTATCAGTCGCAGCGCGAAGCGGACATCGTGGAAAATATGCTCCGCCAGCGCGTTGATGGGCTGGTGCTGACCGTCGCCGATGCCGACAGCAGCCAGGTTCTCGCCAACCTTCAGCGGGAAGATGTGCCGGTGGTCTTGGTCCACAACGCGCCGCAAAAAATCACGCTGCCGTCGGTGTGTGTTGATAACCGCCAGGCCATGCGTCAGGCCACCGGGCACCTGCTTGGCCTCGGGCATCGCCACATCGGCATGATTGCCGGGCCAATCCTGCAATCTGACCGCGCGCTTCAGCGTTATCAGGGCTACTGCGATGCGATGAACGCCGCCGGTCTGACGCCCGCCGCGGTGCTGGAAATGCCCAGCCATACCCGTTCAGGCCTGCAGACGCTGCAACCCGCCTTACAGGGCCATCAGGCGATGACCGCGCTGCTCTGCACTAACGATCTGCTGGCCATAAGCGTGATCGGCGAGCTGCTTCGTGCGGGCTATCGCGTGCCGCAGCAAATTTCAATTATTGGCTTCGACGGAATCGATCTCGGGCGGCTGGTTTATCCGTCGCTCAGTTCCGTGGTGCAACCTTTACAGAATATGGGAACGCAGGCGATTACCCATCTGCTGGCATTAATTGCCGGTCAGCGTCCGGATCCTGTTGCGCCGCTACCGGTGCAACTGCGGTTGGGTGAAAGCATCGCGCCGCCGCCAGTTCTGCCTTTGCCTTAACCTTTTTTTATTACACCAACATCCGGGAAAACTTATGTTACAGCGTAAACAGTTCAGCAAGATTGCCGTCGCCGCGCTGCTGGCGGGGAGTGCAATGGTCAGCCAGCTGGCGTCAGCAGCCGATGCCATTTGTTATAACTGCCCGCCAGAATGGGCTGACTGGGGCACGCAGTTAAAAGCGATTGCCACCGATACCGGCATCAACGTGCCGCAGGACAATAAAAACTCCGGTCAGGCGCTGGCACAGATGGTGGCGGAAAAAGCCAACCCGGTGGCCGATGTGGCCTATCTGGGCGTCACCTTTGGTATTCAGGCGGCAAAGTCGGGCGTGGTGGAGACGTATAAACCCGCCGGATGGAATGCGATCCCGGCTGGCATGAAGGATCCTGACGGGAAGTGGGTCGCGCTGCACTCTGGCACCATGGGCTTTATGGTCAATGTCGATGCCTTAGGCGGCTTGCCGGTGCCGCAATCCTGGAATGACCTGTTGAAGCCGGAATATAAAGGCATGATTGGCTTCCTCGACCCTTCCAGCGCGTTCGTCGGTTACGTGGGCGCGGTCGCCGCGAACCTGGCAATGGGCGGCACCCTGCAGGACTTCGGACCTGGCCTGGCGTACTTTAAAAAACTGTCAGCCAATAAGCCGATTGTGCCGAAGCAAACCGCCTATGCGCGTCTGCTGTCCGGCGAAATCCCAATCCTGCTGGATTATGACTTCAATGCCTATCGCGCGAAATACACCGACCATGCCAACGTCGCCTTTGTGATCCCGAAAGAGGGGACCGTTACCGTGCCGTACGTCATCAGCCTGGTAAAAAACGCGCCACACGCGGATAACGGCAAAAAGGTGATTGATTACGTGCTGTCCGACAAAGGGCAGGCGATTTGGGCCAATGCTTATCTGCGCCCGGTCCGGCCGGAAGCGATGTCGGCTGAGGCGAAGAAACGCTTCCTGCCTGACAGTGATTATGCCCGCGCCAAAACCGTCGATTATCAGCAGATGGCTGACGCGCAAAAAGCCTTTTCCGCGCGTTATCTGAGTGAGATCCAGTAATGTCTGCGCCATTAGTCAGCAGCGGTTCGCGTCCCCATGTCGGGGCGCGCGCCACGCCATTTCTCCGCCGGATAAAGGTGCAGTGGATGCTGGTTCCCGCCCTGTTGTTTTTTGCGGCGTTCTGGCTGCTGCCTTTCGCCACTCTGATCATGATGGGCACCGAAGCCGATAACAGCACCGGTGTGAATGCGTACTGGACCATTCTGACGCAGCCGCAATACCTGCGCAGCCTCGGGGTGACGGTGCTGCTGTCGCTGTTGGTTTCCCTGTTGGCGGTAGCGATTTGTGCCATCGTCGGCTGTTTTCTGGCGCGTCACCGCTTTGCCGGGCGCTCGCTGTTGCTGGCGGTGTTAACTTTCCCGCTGGCTTTTCCAGGCGTGGTGGTGGGCTTTCTGGTGGTGATGCTGGCGGGACGCCAGGGGCTGATTGCGCAAATTAGCCTGACGTTGTCCGGCGAACGCTGGATGTTTGCCTATTCGCTGGCGGGGCTGTTCGTGGGCTATCTCTATTTCTCCATCCCTCGCGTGGTGATGACGCTGGTCGCCGCCTGCGAAAAACTCGATCCGTCGCTGGAGGAGGCAGCGCGATCCCTTGGTGCCAGCCAGTGGCGAGTGGTGTGGGATGTGATTGTGCCGGGGATCTCGCCGGCACTGTTTTCCAGCGGCGCCATCTGCTTTGCCACCAGTATGGGCGCTTTTGGCACCGCGTTTACTCTTGGCACCGACCTGAAGGTTTTGCCGCTGACGATTTACGGTGAGTTCACCAATTACGCCAATTTTGCCACGGCGGCCGCATTGTCCGTGGCGATGGGCGGTGTCGCCTGGCTGGCGTTGATTCTGGCGCGCTGGCTGGCCGGTGAGCATAAGGAGATGGCGTAATGAAACGCACCGGACTGTTCTGGTTACAGCTGATTTTCACGCTCAGCCTGTGCCTGTTTATGGTGGTACCCATCGTCCTTTCGCTGCTGGCAGGGGTGACGGAGAACTATTTTATCGGGCTGAAAAGCGGGCTGACGCTGCGCTGGGTTGCCCAGGTTTGGGAGCTGTACGCCGGCACGATCGGGCTGTCGCTACTGATCGCCGTCAGCTGCCTCGGGTGCGTGTTGGTATTAGGCGTGCCAGCCGCATGGGGATTATTGAAAACCCCCTCACGTTGGGCCAGCCGCATTGAAGAGTTTCTGTTGCTGCCGGTGGCGTTACCCGGACTGGCCACGGCGCTCGGCCTGATTGTCATCTATGGCGGCTTCCACGGTTTACGCAGCAGCTGGCTGTTTATTTTGATCGGCCATGTGCTGTTCACTCTGCCCTTTATGGTGCGTCCGGTCCTGTCGGTGATGCGCGCCAGCCAGCTGCTGCAGCTGGAAGAAGCGGCCGCCAGCCTGGGCGCCGGTTTCTGGCGTCGGTTCTTTACCGTCATCGTACCGAACTGCCGTAACGGCATTCTTGCCGGGGCATTTATGGTGCTGACGCTGTCGATTGGTGAATTCAATATCACCTGGATGCTGCACACGCCGCTGACGAAAACGCTGCCGGTGGGTCTGGCGGACAGCTATGCCTCCATGCGTCTGGAAGTGGGCTCGGCCTATACCCTGATTTTCCTCGCGATTATTTTGCCGCTGTTGCTGGCGCTGAGCTGGGTCACCCAGTTTGCTCAGCGCCGGGCAGATGCGCGAGCGTTACCCGTTAAGGAAACCGTCTGATGGCAGACTCCCTGAGTATTCATTTACGTCACTGTTCACGCACTTTTGCCGGCGGTTCAGTGGCATTGCACCCGTTGGATCTCGACATTGTGGCTGGCGAAACGCTGGTGCTGCTGGGGCCGTCTGGCTGCGGGAAAACCACCACGCTGCGCATCATCAGCGGCCTGGAAACGCCAGACGCTGGCGGTGAAGTCTGGTTTGGCGATCGTAACGTCACCCACTTGCCGATTGAGAAGCGCAATGTCGGCATGGTGTTCCAGAACTATGCGCTGTTCCCCAATTTAAACGTTGCGGATAACGTCGGCTACGGCCTGCGTATTCAGGGTGTGCCCAAAGCGGAACGGCAGGAAAGGGTGGATGAGATGCTGGCGATGGTCGATCTGTTGCCCTTTGCTCATCGCCCGGTGCAGGCGCTTTCCGGTGGGCAAAAGCAGCGCGTGTCGCTGGCGCGCGCATTGGCAGCCCGGCCAAAGGTTCTGTTGTTTGATGAGCCGCTGGCGGCGCTTGATGTGAAGCTGCGTGAGCGCCTGCGTGAGGATATCGGCCATCTGCTGAGAACGCTGGCCATCACTGCCGTCTATGTCACGCACGATCAGCAGGAAGCGATGGCGTTGGGCGACCGGATTGCGGTGCTTGAGCGTGGACGGATCGCGCAGATCGACACGCCGCGCACCATTTATCAGCAGCCTGCCACCCGGTTTGTCGCTGATTTTGTCGGTGCCATCAACTGCATTCAGCCAGCCGGATACGGCACGCCGGCCCGTTTCTGCCGGCCTGAAGATATTCAGCTTGGTCAGCCGGATGCCGGCTTGCGTCATGGCCGTATCGTCGAACAGCTGTTTCTCGGTGCCAGCCAGCGCTTGCTGATTGATATCGGCAGCGAAAAACCGATTCAGGTCGAACGTTCTGCCCGTGAGGTCTGGCAGACCGGTCAGAGGGTAGGATTGATCATCACCGACGAACGGGTGATGCATTTTTAATTCGGGATTAAGGGATCGTTATTTTGACTCAGCAAGCGGTGTTACTGGCCCAGATCAGTGATTTACACATTAAAGCCCAGGGCAAATTGTCCTACCGCAAAGTGGATACCCTTGGCGCATTACGCCAGGTGATTGCCCGACTGAATGCGCTATTGCCACGCCCTGATGCGGTGGTGATTACCGGCGATCTGGTCGACTTTGGCCACGAAGAAGAGTATCTGACGCTGAAGGAAGCGTTATCCCACCTTGAATTGCCGTACTGGCTGATGGCGGGCAATCACGACGATCGCCAGATGATGCGAAAAATCTTTGCCGACCAAACGCATCTTTTTCAGCACCACGAATTCATTCAGTGGGAAGGCGAATGCGGGCCGTTACGCCTGCTGGCACTGGATTCCACCGTGCCACAACAACCGCAAGGGGAACTCTGCGAAGAACGTCTGGGCTGGCTGTCTGACAGGCTAAAGGAACAACCTCTGCGGCCGACAATAGTGATGCTGCACCATCCGCCGTTTATCAGCGGGATTGACCATATGGATCGCCAGCGGCTGCGTAATCCCCACTCGTTAGCTGCGGTGATCGAGGGCCATCCGCAGGTGGAAAGGGTGCTGTGCGGGCATCTTCATCGCAGTATGCAGGTCAGGTTTGCCGGTACGCTGGCGTGCAGCGCGCCAGGTGTATCCCATCAGGTGGCGTTTGATTTGCAAACCGACGGCCCGGCCAACTTCTGCCTGGAGCCCGCCGGTTATTTACTGCACCGCTGGACGCCGGAGCAGGGGGTGGTCACCCATCAGTGCGTCGTTGGGCAATTTGATGGCCCTTATCCCTTCTATGATGCCAACGGGCTTATCGATTAAACCAAATTATTATTGGTATAAAGGGCGTCAGAATATTCCCAAAACGAACGAGAGGTGTACAATTGGCGTGTGCTTTACCAGGGCATAACACGCACTTATCAAATGCGCACATAAAATAATAAGGCGCTACATTATGAAACGTCTCACCGAGGTGAGTCCATGTTGAGGCTAAGTCGCCCCAAGACGGACTTACGCACGCTTATTACATTATTAGCCGTGGCCAGCATCGTGATTACACTGGCCAACTCACTGTACGCCACCTGGCGAGTACAGCGTGAAGTGCTGATCAATAATACGCTCGAATCCAACCGCGTTTACGCCACGAAACTGGCCTCCACCACTGAAATGTTTTTTCAGCTGGCGCAGTCACAGCTGGCGTTCAGTGCCAAAGTGCTGGGCGACGGTATGGATAACGATGCGGCGTTGCAAAGTGAGGTCGATCGCCTGCGCGAACAGACCAACAGCTTTAACTCGGTGGTGATTGTCGACGCCAATGGCTGGGTGAAAGCGATTTCGCCCGAGTCTTTGATGCTGAAAGGCATGCATCTCACTACCAGCAGCACCACGCAAGCACTGACTGAGCGCAAACCGCTGATCGGCAAACCGAGCATTTCGGCGGCCAACAACCTGATGGTGTTTGTCTCTTATCCTGTCTGGTCAAAAACCGGCAGCTATCTGGGCTTTGTCGGCGGCACGATTTACCTGAAGAAAAAAAGCATTCTCAATGAATTGCTCGGCGAGCAGTTCTACCGCGATGGTTCGTCACTGTATGTGGTTGATGGCGACAACCGGGTGCTCTACCACCAGAACGCCAAACTGATTGGGCAGAAAATTGCTCCGCTGATCGCGGACGATGTCCGGGAGAAGAACAGCAACGGCTACCAGCAGATCCCGAAAGCCAGCGGCGAACCGATGCTGGCAGGTTACGCCACGGTCTCCACGCCGGGCTGGACCATCGTCGCGCTTAAACCGACGCAGACCACCCTTGAACCGCTGAACAGCCTGTTGATGAAGGTGCTTCAGCATTCGGTTCCCTTCGCGCTACTGACCCTGATTTGTGCCTGGATCCTTGCGCGCCTGATTGCGTTACCGCTGTGGCAACTGGCCCGTAAGGCCAGCCAGATGGACGCGCCAGGCGTGTCGAAAGAGATTAACGGCATCCGCTCCTGGTATTATGAATCGTCGCAAATCAAACGCGCGATGCTGGCCGGGATTGGTTTGTTGCAGGATAAAATTGGCCGGCTGAAGTTCGAGGTGCAGACCGATCCAATGACCGAACTGCTTAACCGTCGCGGCCTGAACGCGGTGCTGGAATATTTCCTCGCGACCCGTCAGCCGTTTGCCGTGCTGGCGGTGGACATCGATCACTTTAAGCGGGTGAACGATACCTGGGGTCATGATGTGGGCGATAACGTGATTAAAAGCGTCGCCGATCAGCTGGGTAATAGCTCCCGACAGACAGACGTTGTCTGCCGTAACGGCGGGGAAGAGTTCCTGATGATCATGCCTGGCGCCGATCGTGATGTGGCAATGGCGATTGCCGAGCGCGTCAGAAGAAAGATTGAGCAGCTGGAATTACCGACCGTTGGGCATATTTCGATTTCGATTGGCGTGGCGTTCTGGTCACCGGATGAAATCTCGATGGAGCGGGTGTTCAAGCAGGCTGATGATGCGCTTTATCAGGCGAAAAATGCCGGACGTAACCGTGTCATCGCCAGCCAGCCAGAACCGCAGCTTGAGATGCACCCGCAACGTCACAACGGCTAATCCTCACCCGTCCGGCCTGGCATCCCGCCACGCCGGACAGCCACGCGACAGAGCCTCACCCTTCAGGTAGACTGTTTCCCCCCTTAGTACGCAAGGACGTTTCCCATGCTGGACCTCTTAATTCAGTGGTATCGCCGCCGCTTCAGCGATCCACAGGCTATCGCCTTGCTGGCCATCCTGATCGCCGCCTTTTGTATTCTGTTTTTCTTTAACGGCCTGCTGGCCCCGCTGCTGGTGGCGTTAGTGGTGGCGTATCTGCTGGAGTGGCCAACGGTGCGCCTCGAACGCCTGGGCTGTTCCCGTACCTGGGCGACCGCCATCATCCTGATTATCTTTGCCTCTTTATTAATGGTGTTAGTGCTGGTGGTCGCGCCGGTTGCCTGGCAACAGGGGATTAACCTGGCGCATGAACTGCCGACCATGCTTAACGGCCTGTATCACTATGCCACCCGCTTACCGGAGCGCTTCCCTACGCTGATGGACGTGGGCATCATCGATATCGTGGTGGAGAACCTGCGCAGCCGCCTGAGCGGCATGGGCGACCAGCTGGTGAAATACTCGCTGGCTTCGCTGGTGGGCATTATGACCCTGGCGATTTATCTGGTGCTGGTGCCGCTGATGGTGTTCTTCCTGCTGAAGGACAAAGACCAGATGCTGGCAGCCATTAGCCGCGTTCTGCCGCGCAACCGTGGCCTGGCCGGTCAGGTGTGGGCAGAGATGAACCAGCAGGTCTCCAACTACATTCGCGGCAAAGTGCTGGAGATGGTGGTGGTCGGTATCGCCACCTGGATTGGCTTCCTCGCGATCGGCATGAACTATGCGCTGCTGCTGGCGGTGCTGGTTGGCTTCTCGGTGCTGATCCCCTACGTCGGCGCACTGGCGGTGACCATTCCGGTCATCGGCGTGGGCCTGGCGCAATGGGGCCTCGGCGGTGACTTCTGGACGATGATTATCGTCTATCTGATTATTCAGGGGCTGGACGGCAATATTCTGGTGCCGGTGCTGTTCTCAGAAGCGGTCAATCTGCATCCGCTGGTGATCATTCTGTCGGTGGTGATATTTGGCGGGCTGTGGGGATTCTGGGGGGTGTTCTTCGCCATTCCGCTGGCCACGCTGATCAAAGCGGTGGTGCATGCCTGGCCTGATGAGCTGAACGTCGAGCCGAAAAAACGCACATAGCGGGATAAGAAAAGGGCAGAAGCGGCGCTGTGCCTTAATCTTCGGCGACAAACCGGAGATTAAGGGGCACTCTCTTCTGCCCTTTTTATGTTGCGCCTGGGATCAGGCGCTCTTCAGGTAGTCCATCACGATGTCGTGGTGAGTGGCGGTTTTGAAGTCATCAAACACATGCTCAACCTTGCCATCGGTGCCAATCAGGAAGCTGATCCGGTGGATGCCATCATAGGTTTTGCCCATGAACGTCTTCTCACCCCAGATGCCAAACTGTTCGCAGACCTGATGGTCTTCATCGGAAAGCAGCGTAAAGTTCAGCAGCTCTTTCTCAACAAATCGCGACAGTTTCTCTGGCTTATCGGTGCTGATCCCTAACACATCAACACCGGCTTTTTTCAGCTCATCCATGCTGTCACGCAGACCGCAAGCCTGAACGGTGCAACCTGGCGTCATCGCTTTCGGGTAGAAATACACCAGAACGCGCTGTCCCTGGAAGTCGGTCAAATTTACTTGTTCGCCATCCTGATCGGGCAAGCTAAATTTCGGTGCGGTATCACCGGCTTTCAGTGGATTCATCACTACTCTCCATTTTTTCATCATGCTGTGGGTACTGGACGACGTTAATAGTGCCTTGCGCCTGCAGTTCTGTACATAGCCTGTTGAATGCCTGCTCAATAAATGAGGCATCCTGGCTGGCGGGGCTGTGAGCGGTAATTTGAATATAGAGTAAAGGCGGCTGATTTTCTTGCGCGGGCTGCGTGCGGGACACCAGCTCGGCGATGTTCATCTGATGGGAATCAAACAGATCGGTGAAGCGCTCAATAATATGCGGTGAATCCTTTACTTCCACCTGAACCCAGACCGTGGCGGGCATGGGCGGCCGTTCGCGGAAGGTGGTGCGCTTCATCACGATCAGCAGCTCCAGCTCCGCGCCTTTTAGCGGCAGGGTGGATTCAATCAGCGTAATCGCGTTCCAACTGCCGGAAAGCAGCATGATAAAGCTGAATTCCTCACCCAGCATGGCCAGACGGCTATCTTCAATGTTGCAACCGCAGCTGCTGACGTGGCGGGTGATGGTGTTAACGATCCCCGGGCGGTCAACCCCCAGTGCGGTGATAACCAGATGATGTTGCTGTGACTGCGGCAAAATGATGCTTCCTGTCCGTCATGATGATTAGCAATTGTGATAACTCTAAGGTAAACATAAAAAATACCCTATGCCAAGTGGCCTGGGGGGCTTGTCTGCTTGCTTTTAGAGTGCCGTAAACCGTACCATGAAGGACTTGTTTGTGGAGGGGATGGCTAATGTTCACGGGAAGTATTGTTGCACTCGTCACGCCGATGGATGACAAAGGGTTTGTCTGCCGTGCGAGTTTGAAAAAACTGATTGATTATCATGTTGCCAGCGGAACCGCGGCAATTGTCTCAGTAGGGACTACCGGTGAATCCGCCACATTAAGCCATGACGAACATGGTGACGTGGTGATGATGACGCTGGAACTGGCCGACGGCCGCATTCCGGTGATCGCCGGAACCGGCGCTAACGCCACCGCTGAAGGGATTGCTCTGACCAAACGCTTTGAAAAAAGCGGCGTGGTAGGCTGCCTGACCGTGACGCCATACTACAACCGTCCCACTCAGGAAGGGCTGTATCAGCACTTCAAAGCCATTGCTGAAAGCACCGATTTGCCGCAAATGCTGTATAACGTCCCGTCACGTACGGGTTGCGATATGCTGCCAGAAACGGTGGGTCGCCTGGCGAAAATAAAAAATATTATCGGAATCAAAGAGGCTACCGGGAACTTATCGCGGGTTAGTCAGATCCAAGAGCTGGTTGATGAAGATTTCATCCTGGTAAGTGGCGACGATGCGACTTCCCTCGACTTCATGCAGCTTGGCGGACAGGGCGTAATCTCTGTGACGGCAAACATTGCCGCGCGTGAAATGGCAGAATTGTGCAAACTGGCCAGCCAGGGCAATTTTACCGAAGCGCGACGCCTTAATCAGCGCCTGATGCATCTGCATCAGAAGCTATTCATTGAGCCTAATCCTGTCCCGGTTAAATGGGCTGCTAAGCAGTTAGGATTAATTGCAACCGACACGCTGCGTCTGCCGATGACGCCGATGACTGATGCCGGTCGTCCGGTTGTTGAGCAGGCACTGAAAAGCGCAGGTCTGCTGTAAATTTAGGGAGTTTTAATGGCTTATTCAGTACAAAAGTCCACGGTAGCAAAAGTGGTAGGGCTTTCTTTGGTGATGCTGCTGGCAGCATGTTCCAGCGACCAGCGTTACAAGCGTCAGGTCAGCGGCGATGAATCTTATCTGAAAGCGGCTGATGTAAGCGATCTGCACGCCCCGGCAGGGATGGTGATGCCGTTGCAGAATGGCGATTTCGACATTCCTTCCGCCAGCACCACCGGCGCGATTGGTAAGCAGCTGGACATCCGTCCACCGGCTCAGCCACTGGCGTTGATGAACGGCACCCGGACGCAGTTTGCCGGTAATTCTGGCGTCCTGTTACTGGACAGCGCGCGTACCGGTTCACTGTGGCCGCAGGTTGTCGATGTGGTGCAGGCGAAGAATTACCCGATTGCCAGCCGGACTGATGCCACCCAGACGCTGACCACCGATTGGGTGCAGTGGAACCGTGCTGATGAAGATCACCAGTATCGTGGCCGCTACCAGATCAGCGTGCAGCAGCAGGGTTATCAGCAGGCATTGTCGGTCAAACTGCTGGAACTGCAGCAGGAAGGCAAAGGCGTGAACTCACCGGTCCAGCTGCAGCGCTACACCGCGCAGATGCTGAACGAGCTGAGCAGCGGTCTGGATAAAAACGAAACCTCGCGTGAAAACGCAGCGGCCAAACGCAGTTCCGCGCAGATTGACGTGCAGAGCGGCGCAGATGATACCGGCTTGCCGGATCTGATTGTTCGCGCACCGTTCAACACCGTGTGGGAACGTCTGCCAGCAGCCCTGCAACGCGCAGGCTGGAAAGTCACCGATACTAACCGTTCTCAGGGCAGCCTGAACGTGACTTACAAAACGCTGGGCAGTGATGAGTGGGACGCGCTGGGCGCGAAAGATCCGGGTCTGACCAACGGCGATTATAAGCTGCAGGTCGGCGATCTGGATAACCGCAGCAGCCTGCAGTTCCTCGATCCTAAAGGTCATACGTTGACCCAGTCGCAAAATGACGCGCTGGTTGCCGTATTCAACGCAGCCTTTAGCAAGTAAACCTTAAGGCCGGATCTCTCCGGCCTTTTTTATTCCTCTGTACGTAAACGATTGCTTCGATTTTTTCGCCACAGAGAATAAACTGGTCACAGCACAATTTTCCCCGTTCTATTTTTGGAGTTTAAGAAGATGCAAAAGCAAGCTGAGTTGTATCGCGGCAAAGCGAAAACCGTTTACAGCACCGAAAACCCGGATCTGTTGGTACTCGAATTCCGCAACGATACGTCAGCACTGGACGGTGAACGTATCGAACAGTTTGATCGCAAAGGAATGATTAACAATAAGTTTAACCATTTCATCATGACTAAACTGCAGGAAGCCGGTATCCCAACGCAGATGGAAGCGCTGCTGTCTGATAACGAATCGCTGGTCAAAAAGCTGGATATGGTGCCGGTTGAGTGCGTGATGCGTAACCGTGCCGCTGGCTCGCTGGTGAAGCGTCTGGGCGTGGAAGAGGGAATGATCCTCAACCCACCGCTGTTTGACCTGTTCCTGAAGGATGATGCCAAGCACGATCCGATGGTTAACGAATCCTACTGCGAAACCTTTGGTTGGGTGAACAAAGAGAATCTGGCCCGTATGCGTGAGCTAACCTACAAAGCGAACGAAGTACTGAGCAAGCTGTTCTCCGATGCTGGACTGATCCTGGTGGACTTTAAGCTGGAGTTTGGTCTGTTCAATGGCGAAGTGGTGCTGGGCGATGAGTTCTCGCCGGACGGCGCGCGCCTGTGGGATAAAGACACCCTGAACAAGATGGACAAAGACCGTTACCGCCAGAGTCTGGGCGGCCTGATCGAAGCCTATGAAGAAGTTGCTACCCGTCTGGGTGTGAAGCTCGACTAAGATTTGTGGCTGCGGCGCTCATACCGCAGCCTTTCTTTTCCCTCGCATTGCCCGTATTCTCCCCGCCTGATTCACTCAAATCGCAGGTTACGCCCGGTTAACTGGTGTTACCCGAGACACACGTCTAAAATCAATCTGACAGCCGTGAAATGGATATAACGAGAGGTAAGGTATGCGTTGGCAAGGGCGCCGCGAGAGCGACAATGTGGAAGATCGCCGTGATGATTCTGGTTCGTCGCCATCAATGGGGGCGGGAAGAATGCGCATTCCCCGGGGCAAAGGCGGCATCATTCTGCTGATTGTGGTGGTGATCGCCAGCTACTATGGCTATGACCTTAGCCCGTTGCTGACCGGTGAAAGCAGCAGCGTTTCTCAGCCAGCCCCGCAACGCCAGAGCAGCATCAAGCCGCAGCAGGATGAAGCGGCCAAATTTACCTCAGTGATCCTTGCCACCACGGAAGATACCTGGCAGCAGCTTTTTCAGAAAATGGGTAAAACCTATACGCCACCCAAACTGGTGATGTATCGCGGGGCCACCCGCACAGGTTGTGGTACCGGTCAGTCAGTGATGGGGCCTTTTTACTGCCCGGCTGATACCACGGTTTACATTGACCTGTCGTTTTACGATGAAATGAAAAACAAGCTGGGGGCGGACGGAGATTTCGCCCAGGGATATGTTATTGCTCATGAAGTGGGTCACCACGTACAGAGATTGTTGGGCATTGAGCAAAAAGTCCGCCAGATGCAGCAGGGTGCAAGCCAGACTCAGGCTAATCAGCTTTCGGTGAAAATGGAGTTACAGGCGGACTGCTTTGCGGGCGTGTGGGGTTACTACATGCAAAAGCAAAATATCCTTGAACCTGGCGATTTGCAGGAAGCGCTTAACGCCGCTGAAGCGATCGGTGACGATCGTCTGCAACAGCGTGGTCAGGGCCGGGTAGTACCGGACAGCTTTACCCACGGGACGTCAGAGCAGCGTTACAGCTGGTTCAAAAAAGGGTTTGATAGCGGTAATCCGGGCCAGTGCGACACCTTTAGTCGCTGATTATGGCCGGGGTTAACGACACACTACGTCATAGCGAACATCTCAGGCAGCACGGGCTGCGGCAAATCCTGGTGATCAGCGGCGACGATAGCTGGTGCCAGCATCAGGCCGAGCAGTGGATGGCCTGGTTACCAGGCGACTGGATGTGGCTGGGCGATGCACCCCACAGTCCGCTGAACTGCGCGCCGGCGGCGGCAAGAACCCTGCTGGGGCGCGAGTTTCTGCACGCGGTGTTTGATGCCCGCAGCGGTTTTCATGCCGAAGCGCTGGCCGCACTTTCCGGCACGCTAAAAGCGGGCAGCTGGCTGCTGATGCTGGTGCCTGACTGGTCGCGTTGGGCCACCTTACCAGACACCGATTCATTGCGCTGGAGCGAACAGGCTTCGGCCATTCCTTCATTTAATTTTATCCGTCGTTTTCAGCAACTGGTTGAGCAGGACGACAGCATTGCGCTGCTCCAGCAGCATCAGTCATTCACCTTACCGTCTCTGCCCACATCGCCAGCCTGGCAGCCTGATGATACGTCACAGCAGCAGGCGGTGCTTGATGCGTTGCTGGCAAGCGAACCCGGTATCTCTGTGATTACTGCACCGCGCGGCAGAGGAAAGTCTGCGCTGGCCGGGCTGCTGGCGGCACGCTGGCCAGGGCGTTGCCTGATGACCGCACCGGCCAAAGTGGCCACCGAAGTGCTGGCAGAATTCGCCGGCGACGCTTTTGAGTTTATCGCACCGGACCGGCTGCTGGCTCTCAGCCCTGAACAGCGGCCGCAGCCGATCGACTGGCTGCTTGTGGACGAAGCCGCAGCCATACCGGCGCCGATCCTGCGGCAGCTGGTGGCGCTGTATCCCCGCGTGTTGCTGACCTCAACCTTGCAGGGTTACGAAGGCACCGGTCGCGGCTTTATGCTGAAATTCTGTGCCAGCCTGCCGCAGGTGACGCTGCTCAAACTGGATCAGCCGCTGCGCTGGTCAGCCGATGATCCGCTGGAGCGCTTTATTAATCAGGCGCTGCTAATTGCGGAAGCGGAGCCAGAGCAAAGCACCCTGCCGCTGCAATTTTCGTTCCCTGAGCAATCAGCATGGCTGACTCAGCCGGAACAATTGTCCGCCATGTACCAGCTGCTGGCGAGCGCCCACTATCGTACTTCGCCGCTGGATTTACGGCGGATGATGGATGCGCCAGGCATGCATTTCAGCCTGGCATCGCAGGGCAATACCGTGCAGGGCGCGATGATACTGGTTGATGAAGGTGGTTTGACTGCCGCTCTGTCCGAGGCGGTCTGGGCCGGCTTTAGGCGTCCCCGGGGAAATCTGGTGGCGCAGTCTCTTGCCGCTCATGGTGGCTGGCCCGCAGCCGCCCAGCTTCGTTCCCGGCGTATCAGTCGGATTGCCATTGCACCTGAACGGCGGCGCCAGGGCATCGGCCGTCAAATGGTGGAACGGAGCAGGGAAGATGCCGACGGGCTGGATTATTTGTCGGTCAGCTTTGGGTATACCGCAGAGCTTTGGGCCTTCTGGCAATCCTGCGGCTTTAAGCTGATGCGGCTGGGCAGCCAGCGTGAAGCCAGCAGCGGCTGTTTTACGGCGATGGCGATCCTGCCATTAAGTGAACCGGCTGAACAGCTGCAGGCCTGTGCCGAAAAAAGGCTTCAACGCGACTGGCCGTGGTTACAGCGACTTGTTCCCGGCATCGCACTGCAACTGCCTGAGGCGGACGATCGGCAGCTGAATGAAGAAGACTGGCGCGAGCTGGCAGGCTTTGCCTGGGGCCACCGTCCGTTTGAAGCCAGCTTTGGCGCGCTGGGGCGGCTGGTCAGCCAGTGCCAGAGCGATCTGCCGTTGCTTAACGGGGCGATGGTGGCGGAGAAGTCAGCAGCGGAACTCAATCAGCACTTTGGCCTGTCTGGCCGCAAGGCACTGCTGGCCGGGTGGCGGCAGGAGACGCAAAGAGCGTTAACGGGCCTGGATGCCGCAGCCAGCGAACGCTGGCAGAGCGTGATAGAGGCAATCAAAGCATTATCGTAATTCAGGAAAGTGAGCGGGTCGAACCGGAAGGGTAAAGCAGGGGCCAAAGCCCCTGCGATTTATTTCTTTTTCGGCAGGTCGTCGTCGTCATCCCACTTGTCGTTAAAATCCCGATGCGGTGGCAAATCCGGTTTGTTCGCCATATATTTTTTCGGATCGATGCGCTTCAGATCTTTATAGACGTTCATCAGCACGCCTACCATCAGCACAATCACCAACAGCCACCAATACTCTTTCAGCCATTCCATATTCTCACCTTATTCGCTTAAGCGATTAGCTGTTCCATAATCCGCTGGTACATGCGGCTCAGCAATTGCAGGTCGGCGGCTTTGACACACTCATTGATTTTATGAATGGTGGCATTCACCGGACCCAGTTCAACCACCTGCGCACCCATTCGGGCGATAAAACGACCGTCTGAAGTGCCGCCGGTGGTCAGCAACTGCGGTTTAATTTCATTATAGTGCTCAACGGCATTTACTACCGCATCGACCAACTTACCGCGAGACGTCAGGAACGGCTGGCCGGAAACATTCCACTCCAGCGTGTAACGCAGCTGGTGACGATCCAACAGCTCCTGCACTTTCTGCTTAATCATTACGTCCGTCAGCTCGGTGCTGAAGCGGAAGTTAAACTGCACTAAGCATTCACCGGGGATCACATTGTTGCTGCCGGTTCCGGCCTGCACGTTGGCAATCTGCATACTGGTCGGCGGGAAGAATTCATTGCCCTGGTCCCACTCGGTGGCGACCAGCTCATTGAGCGCCGGCAGCGCGCGGTGAACCGGGTTGTCGGCCAGATGAGGATAGGCCACGTGCCCCTGAACGCCATGCACGGTCAGATTGGCGGTCATCGATCCGCGGCGGCCATTTTTCACCACGTCGCCGACGATTTCGGTGCTGGACGGTTCGCCGACCAGACAGTAATCCATGCGCTCTTTGCGCGCCATTAGCGCTTCAACCACTTTCACCGTGCCATTGGTGGCACTGGCTTCTTCATCTGAGGTGATCAGAAATGCCAGACGACCTTTATGGTTCGGATTACTGGTCACGAAGCGCTCAGCCGCAACAATCATCGCTGCCAGCGAGCCTTTCATATCGGCTGCGCCGCGCCCGTAAAGCATGCCATCACGGATGGTCGGTTCAAACGGCGGGTTGATCCAGCGGCTGGCATCGCCGGTTGGCACCACGTCGGTATGCCCGGCAAAGGCCAGCGTTTCGCCCTGGCCACGCCACGCCCAGACATTGAGGGTATCGCCAATGTTCATCGGCTCAATAGTGAAGCCAAGCGCCTTAAGGCGTTCGATCAAAATAGCCTGACAGCCGGCATCATCCGGGCTGAGGGAAGGGCGACGAATAAGCTGCTGCGTCAGCTCAATGACCGGACAAAACATAATCAGGACTTCTCCGAAATAAATGGCTGGTAGGTTGCTTCACTAAAGCCCAGCAGCATAGAGCCGTCTGCGCTGCAGAGCAACGGGCGTTTGATGATTGCCGGCTGTTCCAGCATCAGTTCGCGAGCAGTTGCCGCATTATTCACCCCATTGCGCGTTTCTTCGCTGAGCTTGCGCCACGTGGTGCCACGGGTATTCAGCAAGGCTTCCCAGCCCAGCACGTCGATGAAGCCCTGTAAGGTTGCGCTGTCCAGGCCATCGGCACGGTAGTCATGAAACTGATAGGCCACCGCCTCAGCTTCCAGGTACTTTCGCGCCTTCTTAATGGTGTCGCAATTTTTGATGCCGTACATTGTAAGCATGACGGTTCCCTTCTTTTTTCTGTGGGTTTCAACTATATTCGATACTGTTCAGGCGGTTAGTCTACAACGGATACGCCTGCGAGGCAGCAGGGAAGCACAGAATATCATCACCCAGACAGAGACTTAGCGTAAGGAGGGACAATATGAACTATATGAAAGCGTCTTCCGCCCATTCGGTTGAAGAGACACAATCAATGATCGTGATCGTGCGGAAGAAAACCAGCCGGTGTGATGAGTTCAATCACATCGTTGAGGCGGTGATGCTGGACCATCCCGATGCCAAAACGCATATCGACAGCGAGAGCGGCGGCTACGATAAAGTGATAGTTCTGAAATAACAGTGGACGTGGATGGGGGGCGCAGGGCCCCCCAGGTTCTATCCGCTGACGAATCCCTTCTCCTGCAACCTCAGTAATGCCGTCCCTTCTGCATAAATCATCCCGGTTGTTAATGGCGCATAGCCCAGTTTCTTATAGAAGCTGATTTTGTCCGGCATTGAGTAGATAAAGATTTTTCCACAGGGCGCCAGCGCTTGCATAATCGCCGCCATCAATTGCCCGCCATAGCCCTTGCCCTGGAAAGAGGCGTCGACAATCACATCGGAAAGGTAGGAAGCATAGGTCATGTCGCTAATGGCATGCGCCGTCGCCATCAGCTTACCGTCTACGTAGCCAAACCAGACAAACTGCGAATGCTGATAGGCACGCTGAAGAGTGTGCGGATCGCGGCGGCTAAGGCCGGCGCGCTCGATAAGTTCGGCCAGTTCCTGCCAGTCGACGTCAGGCTTTTCGTAAGAGGTTGTCAGTACCATCTGAATCATGTTTTTCCCTCTGGTTTTCGAACGATAATCACGCTATTGATTAGTCTGCCAATGATAACGGCAGAACTGTGTCCTGCCACGCAAATTACAGTTTTGATCGAAACTGCCGATGGTATGGGTGAGCGAAAATGATTCACTTCGCCTTAGGATTAATCCTATAATGGACCCACAATAAAAGAGAGGTGATTTATGATTGATACAGAAATGGGGACCTGGAAAGACTTTATCGAAGCAATGTTAACGCGTAAATAACACCTTCTTTAAGTAAGGCGGATCGGGCAACACCGGCCACCTCCAGAACAGAAAAAGGCAGCACCTCGGTGCTGCCTTTGTTCGTTTATTTGCCGGGTTTTTCCTGTACCGGGAAGCGCCGTCTGACTAACACAAAGAACAGCGGGACAAAGAAGATCGCCAGCACCGTGGCGGAAATCATACCGCCCATCACGCCCGTGCCCACCGCATGCTGGCTACTGGAGCCGGCCCCGTTACTGATCACCATCGGCAACACGCCGAAGATAAAGGCCAGTGAGGTCATCAGAATCGGACGCAGACGCTGTTTCGAGGCTTCCAGGGTCGATTCCAGCAGATCCCGGCCTTTTGAATTGATTTCATTGGCGAATTCCACAATCAGAATGGCATTCTTCGCCGACAGGCCAATCACCGTCAACAGGCCAACCTGGAAGTAGACGTCATTTTCCAGACCGCGTGCCCAGGTGGCCACCAGCGCGCCGATCACGCCGAGCGGCACCACCAGCATCACTGAGAACGGAATCGACCAGCTCTCATACAGTGCCGCCAGACAGAGGAACACCACCAGCAGGGAAATGGCATACAGCGCAGGCGCCTGCGATCCGGACATCCGTTCCTGATAGGACGCCCCGGTCCATTGCAGGCCAAAGCCGGTAGGCAGTTTGCTGACCAGATTTTCCATCACGTCCATGGCGGTACCGGTACTGATCCCCTGACCGGATTCACCGACAATTTCCACCGCGGAATAGCCGTTATAGCGCTCCAGGCGTGGCGAACCGGTTTCCCAACTGGTGGTGGCAAAGGCGGTAAACGGCACCATGCCGCCGCTGCTGTTGCGCACGTACCACTTGCTGATGTCGTCCGGCAACATGCGGTATTTTGCTGCGGCCTGAACATAGACCTTCTTCACGCGGCCACGGTCAAGGAAATCGTTAACGTAGGTCGAGCCCCAGCCGGTCTGCAGGGTGTTATTGATATCATCAATGGAAACCCCCAGCGCCTGAGCTTTATGCTGGTCGACGTTAATCCGTAACTGCGGCGTATCATCCAGCCCGTTATGGCGCACGCGCACTAACGAGGCATTGCCCTCGGCGGCGGCCAGCAGCCGATCGCGCGCCTTCATCAACGCATCGTGGCCCAGGCCGGCGTGATCCTGCAATTCCATATCAAATCCGGCTGAGTTCCCCAGCCCGGTAATGGCCGGCGGGCTGCTGGCAATCACGCGGCCTTCTTTGATCTTTTTAAAGGCGGCCGTTGCCCGTTCAATGATCGCGAAGGAGGTGTTTTCGGCGCCTGGGCGGTCTCCCCAGTCTTTTAAGCGGACAAACATACGCGCCACGTTCTGACCATTCCCGCCCGGACCGGCACCAATGGTCGAGAACACCGACAGCACGTTGTTCTTCTCCTCGGTCAGATAGTACTGCTCAACCTTATTAACCACCTTATTGGTTTCCTGCAGCGTGGAACCCGGCGGTAACTGCACCTGGGTGGTGAACACGCCACGGTCTTCAAGCGGCAGGAAGGAGGTTGGCAGGCGCAGGAACATAAAGGCCATCCCGGCGATCAGCAGCACATACAGCACCATCCAGCGTCCGGCTTTGGCCAGAATTTTGCCCACGCCACGTTCATAGCGTTCGGCATTGCGGTTGAACATGCGGTTGAACCAGCCGAAGAACCCGCGGCGACCATGATGATGGCCCTTAGCGATAGGTTTAAGCAGCGTGGCGCACAGGGCAGGGGTCAGGATCATCGCCACCAGCACCGACAGCACCATGGCGGACACGATGGTCACCGAGAACTGACGGTAGATTGCTCCGGTGGTGCCGCCAAAGAAGGCCATCGGAATAAAGACCGCTGACAGCACCAGCGCAATCCCCACCAGCGCGCCCTGAATCTGTCCCATTGATTTTCGGGTGGCATCACGCGGCGAGAGTCCTTCCTCACTCATTATTCGCTCAACGTTCTCCACCACCACAATGGCGTCATCGACCAGCAGCCCGATTGCCAGCACCATGGCGAACATGGTCAGGGTGTTGATACTGAAACCGAAGGCAGACAGGATGGTAAAGGTCCCGAGCAACACCACCGGCACGGCGATGGTTGGGATCAGCGTGGCGCGGAAGTTCTGCATAAACAGATACATCACCACAAATACCAGGATCACCGCTTCAATCAGGGTTTTGACCACATCCTCAATCGACGCTTTAACAAACGGCGTGGTTTCATAAGCGACCTCTGCTTTCAGCCCGTGTGGGAAGAAGTGCGACAGCTCTTCAATACGGGCGCGCACCAGCTCATCGGTTTGCAGCTCATTCGCGCCGGACGCCAGCTTGATCCCCAGACCGGAGGCGGCCTGGCCGTTGTACTGGCTGAGGAAGTCATATTTCTCCGCGCCCAGTGCCACATCCGCCACGTCGCCGAGTTTGACTTCTGACCCGTCCTGGTTTACCCGCAGGGTGATATCACGGAACTGCTGCGGCGTGTTTAACAGGGATTGCGAGTTAATGGTGGCATTCAGCGCCTGGCGATCGACCGACGGCAGGCCGCCCAGCTGACCCACGGCCACCTGACTGTTTTGCGACTCAATCGCCGAAACTATATCCGAGGTGGTCAGGGCGTAATTGATCATCTTGTTGGGATCGAGCCAGATGCGCATCGCGTACTGCGAACCGTAAGCATCCACTTCGCCCACGCCATCAATACGGCTGAGTGGATCCTGCACGTTACTGGCGACGTAGTCGGAAATATCCTGCTTATCCATGCTGCCGTCGGTGGAGACGAACGCCACCATCAAAATATTGGTGTCACCGGTTTTGGTGACCGTGACGCCCTGGGTCTGCACGTCCTGCGGCAGCTTACGCAGCGCGGCCTGCAGCTGGTTCTGCACCTGCTGGCGCGCTTCATCCGGGTTGGTTCCGGCGGTAAAGGTCAGGGTGATGGTTGCCTGCCCGGTATTACTGCTCTGGGAAGACATGTACATCATGTTATCGATGCCCGTCATATTCTGTTCGATAACCTGGGTTACGGTATTCTCCAGCGTTTCGGCGGAGGCACCAGGATAGTTGGCAGTGATGCGGACGTTAGGCGGAGCCAGGTCGGGATATTGCTCAATGGGGAGTTTTAAAATAGCCAGTGTGCCGGTCAGGCAAAGTAAAATCGCTATCACCCACGCGAAGATCGGGCGATCGATAAAAAAATTCGCCATTGAATAAGGCTCCTGGCAAGTAATCGGGAAAGGAAATGCGCCGGCCTTATTCTTGGGCGCGGGCTTCTGAAATCCGGTCCGCCGCAAATTTTTCTAGTTTATTCAAACTGCTTCGGCAGCAAACACTTTACCCTCAGCATTGTGAAGAATCGTGGAGAAAATGAGGAGAAAGTGTAAATTATCGTGCTAATTCGTCCGCAGACGTACGCCGTCAGCCCTTGTGCCATCAGCAATATCTGATCTGACGACCGTGACCTCATCGCTATGCCGGGAAGCGTAATGAGACGGTGGTCCCCTGGTGGCCGGCGGAACAGATGGTTATGCCGCCGCGCAGGCTTTTGGCCCGTTCCTGCATAATCGACAGGCCGTAATGCCCGGGTGGCGAGGCCGCGTCGGCGATACCGACACCATCATCATGAATTTCAATCAGATTTTCTCCCGAATCCATGCGGCTGCAGCGGATCACAATCCGCGATGCCTGGGCATGACGAATCGCATTGAGCAGGGCTTCGCGCACGATTTGCAGCACATGAACCTGCTGTTGTGCCTCCAGGTGCTGTACTGCTGGCTCACTCTCTAACACGATTTCAGCGCTGGACTGCGTGCGCAGGGTGGCGATCGCCTGGCGCAGCGCGGTGGCTAAATCTGCGGGTTCAACCGACAGGCGGAAGGTGGTCAGTAACTCGCGCAGCTGAATATTCGCTTCGGTCAGGGCGCGATCGATCTCAGCCACAATCGCCAGCGCCGGTTCCGCCTTGCTATCGACCACCCGTTTTAATCTGGCGAGCTGAATGCGCAGATAGGCGAGGGACTGTGCCAGGGAATCATGCAGCTCGCGGGCGATGGTGGCGCGCTCCTCGATCACCAGAAGATGGTGAACTCTTTGCTGCGCGCGATCGAGTTGCAGCGAACGGGCCAGCATGGTGGCCAGTCCCTGCATCAGTTGCGGCTCACTGGTTGTTGCCTGCCAGCGTAATGCCGATGCGGGCTTCTCCGCCAGTGGCAGGCTGAGCCACGGCAGATGGGGATTCGGCTGGCCAGCGCTCAGCGTGCCGTGGGGATCGGCGCTCAGTTCAATCGCGCTGAGGCCTTGATGCTCAATGACTTTTTCCAGCACCTCCGGCCAGGCGTCGGCAGGATTCAGGTGGCGGTTAAGGGTTTCCGAGCAGTGATAAAGCAGCGCCAGATGGCGGTTAGCCTGACTCAGGTCGCTGGTTTTCTCTTTTACCGCCTGTTCGAGACGTTGCACCTGTTTATCCAGTTCAGCCGACATGCTGGTGAAGGCGCGGGCCAGCACGCCCAGTTCGTTGCTCAGTCCGGTATCCAGCGGCGCGTGCTGAAAATGGGCCTGCTCAATCTCATGGCTGGCGTTCACCAGCTTATTCAGCGGGATCACCACCTGGCGCTTCACCCGTCTTAACGTCAGAAACACCAGCAGGGCGATGGCGATAAAGCCGAGCAGGCTGACGCCGGCCACCAGTTTCATCTTCAGTTCGGCCCAGTGCTGCAGCGCCAGCACAAAGCGATCGATCTGCGCGACATATAAGGAGACGTTTTGCTGGTAGTGCTGAGTCTCTCCCGCCAGTAACGCCGGCTGCAGGCTCTGCCAGTCATGGAGCAGGGCATGATAGCGGGCCCGGACACTCTCCGGCACATAGGCCCGATCCAACGCTTTCAAAGGCGGCGCCTGCACGGATTTCTGATACGCGGCGATATCTTTCGGCAATTCAGACCGCTGGCTGGCAGCATCCCACGCCAGTCGATAGCTTTGCATCCGCAGGGATCCGGCAATGTTCACCGCTTCCGCATCGCGCAGGCTGGTGGAGAGCGTCAGCAGCGCCAGACCGGTCGACAGCACTGAAAGCAGGGCAATGGCGAACAGCGCGCGGGCGAGGCTGCCAGTGACGGAACGTTTAAACATCCGGCTTATCCTTTATCAGAGAGGCGGTCAGTATAGCCGCAACCCACAAGCAAAATACTGACCTGAAGCGGCTGCAAAAAAGAATGTTCAAAACGTGCGGTGTATCGCTTGAAGCGCCGTGGCAACCCGGATACAGTGGTTTCACTGCTTAAAATACCCGATTAAATGTATCTCCCCCGTGCGGTTTGACACCTCTGTTTACATCCCTGGTTAAATGTAACTTTTATTGACGCTTCTTAAGATAAATCCGCGATCTCTTCACAATCCTTAAACACCTTTACCCCTCGCTCACCCTGCTTTTCATTAGCACGGTCATAATTGATTCCGTAACCAACATCAACTTTCTGACGAATGATAACTTTCGACGAGGAAATCAATTATGAATATCAAAATACCTGCGCTTGTCGCCGCCACCCTTTTAGCTGCAACCTCTTTCTCAGCATTGGCCGCTACTCAGGTCGATGCACAGCAGAGCCAGAATCTGCAATCAATGGGTACGGTGTCCGTCTCGGCCGTTAGCGGTTCGCTGGATGACGCAACCCATCAGCTTTCTCAGAAAGCATCTGAAATGGGCGCCACGCACTATCGTGTTATCCGCGCTGATACCCCGGGTGATTCAAGCCTGTGGAGCGGTAACGCAGAGATTTACCGTTAAGCTGTACCCTCTCCGTTTTATCCCTGTGTAGCCTTAGTGATTTCACTGAACCGACCGCCCTTTGCGGTCGGTTTTTTTATGCGCCATCCGGCAAAAATTACAAAAGCTCACGATTTCACGCGCGGAACTTTTGCGTCAGCTTTCCAGAACGGTTAGGATGCATCGCCGCAATTTTGCCGCTTCCGCTAAGAATATAATTACAGGAAGTCGGCTTTTGCCCAGACGTTTGTGCTGCGACGCAATCGTTTGGTTGGCGACAGACATCAGGATACCTGGGACGGGTAACCGTAATACTGTGGACAGGATAATAGGAAAGAAAATGAAAGCTGATAAAACAGCGGTCGCAGACAAACGCGCCGCAAGAAGACGTTGGTTAAATTCTCATGACTCTGGCTATCACAAGGCCATGGATAATCGTCACGTTCAGATGATTGCGATTGGTGGGGCGATAGGTACAGGACTGTTTCTTGGTGCGGGAGCCCGTCTGCAGATTGCCGGCCCGGCGCTGGCAATCGTCTATTTAGTGTGTGGCATCTTCTCCTTCTTTATCCTGCGTGCGCTGGGTGAGTTGGTTCTTCACCGCCCATCAAGCGGCAGCTTTGTTTCCTATGCGCGTGAATTCCTCGGCGAAAAAGCTTCCTACGTGGCGGGCTGGATGTACTTCGTCAACTGGGCGATGACCGGTATCGTGGATATCACGGCGGTGGCGCTGTATATGCACTACTGGGGCGCGTTCGGCGATGTGCCGCAGTGGGTGTTCGCGCTGGGCGCGCTGGCGATTGTCGGCACCATGAACATGATCGGCGTAAAGTGGTTCGCCGAAATGGAGTTCTGGTTCGCGCTGATCAAGGTACTGGCTATCGCCATCTTCCTGATTGTCGGCGTGGTGTTCCTTGGCACCGGTAAACCGCTGGACGGCAACTCAACCGGCTTCCACCTGATCACCGATAACGGCGGTTTCTTCCCGCACGGTCTGTTACCGGCGCTGGTGCTGGTGCAGGGTGTGGTCTTCGCCTTTGCCTCCATTGAACTGGTGGGGACGGCGGCCGGCGAATGTAAAGACCCGAAAACCATGCTGCCGAAGGCTATTAACAGCGTGATCTGGCGTATTGGCCTGTTCTACGTTGGCTCGGTGGTGCTGCTGGTGCTGTTACTGCCGTGGAATGCTTACCAGGCAGGACAGAGTCCGTTCGTGACCTTCTTCTCGAAACTGGGCGTGCCTTACGTTGGCAGCATCATGAATATCGTGGTGCTGAGCGCGGCGCTGTCCAGCCTGAACTCCGGCCTGTACTCCACCGGCCGCATTCTGCGTTCGATGTCGATGGGCGGCTCGGCACCTAAGTTCATGTCAAAAATGAGCGGTCAGCAGGTGCCTTATATGGGCATCCTGGTGACGATTGGCGTCTATATTATTGGGGTTTACCTCAACTATATCGTGCCATCGCGCGTGTTTGAGATCGTGCTGAATATCGCTTCACTGGGCATCATCTCTTCCTGGGGCTTTATCGTGGTTTGCCAGATGCGTCTGCGTAAAGCGATCAAAGAAGGGAAAGCGGAAGACGTCAGCTTCAAAATGCCGTGGGCACCGTTCACCTCATGGCTGACCCTGGTGTTCCTGGCCAGCGTGCTGGTGCTGATGGCGTTTGATTACCCTAACGGGACTTACACCATTGCCGCCGTGCCGCTGATTGCGTTGATCCTGATCCTCGGCTGGTTTGGCGTGCGCAAGCGCGTGCATGCGGTGGCGCAAACCGAGCATGCACCGGTGAAGGAAACCTCAGCGAAGTAATCCTGAGACGTTCAGAAAAAGGCGGCCTTTTACAGGTCGCCTTTTTTTATGCCCGTGCCTCACACTGGCGCAATTATGCACAACGATGTCGCATCCTTGATTTAACACGGAAAATTCCCGCTGCTGACACGTGAACCGGTTTACCAGACCATTCACAAATTAGTGCAGGGTTTTCAGTCGCCTGGCTTTTATATTTGTCATAACCCCTCTGAACTGGCACGCGAACTGCTTAATAATCCTCCATAAGACCACCGCCGTAAGCCCGGGATGTTGAAAAGGGGTAAACCGGTTTACTCGTTTATTGCCAGCATCAGGGAAACCGTTATGGGTGACGTTTTGGTTAAAGCTACCAACATTACCAAGCGCTTTGGCGCGCTGACCGCGCTCAACGGCGTCAACATGGAGATCAACCGGGGAGAGGTGCTTGCGCTGCTAGGGGATAACGGCGCCGGAAAGTCGACCTTTACCAAAGTCCTGTCGGGTGCCTACAGCGCCACGGAAGGCGAGCTGGTTGTTTCCGGTAAAAGCGTGCGTTTCTCCTCGCCGAAAGAGGCGTCCGACTGCGGCATCGCCACCATTTATCAGGAGCTGGCGCTGGCGGAAAACCTGTCGATTGCCGAAAACGTCTTTCTCGGTCGCGAGTTGAAACGGCAGGTGCTGGGCATCCCATTTTTACGTATGCAGGCGATGCGTGAACGGGTGCAACAGCTGCTGGCCGAACTGGATGCGCATATCTCCGATGCAGAAGCGCCGGTAGGCAGTCTGTCAGGCGGTCAGCGTCAGGCGGTGGCGATCTGCCGCGCGCTGAATCTCAATGCCCAACTGGTGATCATGGACGAACCGACCGCCGCGCTGGCGGTAGCCGAAACCCGCAAGGTGCTTTCACTGACGCGGCGGCTGGCCGAGCGTAACTGTGGCGTGGTGCTGATCAGCCATAACATCAGCGACGTGTTTGAAGTGGCCGATCGCATGGTGGTTTTCCGCCGTGGCCGCAAAATTGCCGAACGGCGACGGGAAGAGACCTCGCCGGATGAAATCGTCTCGCTGATCACCGGCGCGCATCCCGATGCGCGCGCCTTTGAACAACGCCGTGACTAACCAATCGTTCCTTTCTCTGGGTGGAATTTAACTATGTTGAAACGCGTCACTCTTACACTGCTTGCGTCTTCTGTTTACCTTGTCAGCCAGTTGGTCAGCGCTGCCGACAAACCGAACGTGGCCTTTGTGCCGCAGATAGTCGGCATTCCGTACTTCCAGGCGATGCAGGACGGTGGCAACCGTGCGGCGAAGGAACTGGGCGTCGATTTTATCTATTCCGGCCCGGTGGACACCAACCCGATGGATCAGCTGCAAATCGTGCAGAACCTGATTGCGCAGGGCGTAAAGGCCATCTCGGTCAGCGTGCTGGATGCTTCCAGCCTGGCCCCGGTGGTTGAACAGGCCAAATCACGCGGCATCTCGCTGTACACCAGCGACAGCGATGCGCCGGACAGCGGCCGGGCGGTCTATGTTGCCCAGGCCACGGACCAGGGATTGGGCGAAAGCATCATTGATGAGATGGTTAAACGGGTAGGCGATCGCGGCAAAATTGGCATCGTCTCTGGCGAAGCGACCGCATCGAATCTCAATGCCTGGATCGGTTTTATGCAGGCGAGGGTGAAAGCGAAATACCCGAACGTTACCTTACTGGCACCGCAGTTTGCCGGTGGCACCGCCAGTCGTGCGGCACAAATCTCCACCGATTTGATGTCTTCCAATCCTGACCTGAAAGGCATTATTGCCGTCGCGTCCACCACCTGCCCTGGCGTGGCGCAGGCCATCGAAACCGCCGGGAAAATCGGCAAGGTGATTGGCGCAGGCTACTGCAGCCCGAACACCGCGCGCGCCTATCTGAAGAGCGGCGCCTTTGGTTACAGCGTGCTGTGGGACCCGGAGAAACTGGGCTACCTGACCGTCTGGGCTGGCAAAGCGCTGATCGACGGCAAAAAATTTGCGGCGGAAAACCGCGTGCCGGGCTTTGCCGAGCCGGTCCGCTATGACAGCAAAACCGGTATCCTGCTGCTGGGTGCTCCTGCGGTCTTCACCAAAGATAACGTCGATCAGTATCACTTCTGATGAGCATGCAACTTAAAGGAACCCTGTGGCGCTGGTCGGCGCGTGAAATCACCCTTGCCATCGTCTGCCTGCTGGCCTGCGCGATCTTCTCACTGGCCTCGCCCTGGTTTGCCACCGTCGACAACCTGGGCACGGTATTGCGTAACAGCGTTGAGCTGCTGCTGATTGGTTTGGGAATGACGTTGATTCTGGCGATGGGCGGCGTCGATGTTTCCGTCGGCGTGGTGATGGGGCTGGCGGCCTGGGGCGTGGGACAGTTATTGGGGGCGAACGCGGTGTTGGCCGCAGCGATTGCCGGCCCGCTGATTGGCATGCTGGTCGGTGCCTTTACGGCGGTGGTGGTGGTGTTGGGACGCATCCCGGCCATTGTCGGCACGCTGGGTTTGTACGGCGTCTACCGCACCGCCATTTTTGCCTTACTCGGCGGTCAGTGGTTATCGGGTCTGCCCGATGGGCTGACGCGTTGGGTGGATGGCCGCTTGCTTGGCCTGCCGCTGATGGCGTGGCTGATAGCGCTGGCTTATCTGCTGGTCTGGCTGGCGTTGCGGCGCACGGCCTATGGCCCGCATCTGCTGGCGATTGGCCATTCGGAAGAGAAAGCCCGCCTGTCCGGCGTACCGGTCACCCGGGTGCGCTTTATCACCTTTATGTTGAGCGGCCTGCTGTGCGGGCTGGCAGCCACCTTTTATGTGGCCACCTACCGCAACGTGGAGATGACCGTCGGCAGCACGCTGGCGCTGGAAGCCATTGCGGCGGTGGTGCTGGGCGGAACCCGCATCACCGGTGGGCAGTGCAGTTTGTTGGGCACGGTGTTAGGCGTTCTGCTGCTGCGGATTTTGCAAAACGGCCTGCTGCTGGTGGGCGTGCCGTCGCTGTGGCAGACGGTGGTGACGGGCGTGTTGTTATTGCTGGTGTTGAGTGCGGAAGTGATTAGCGGACGCGTAAACCTGAATGGACTGAAGCGGGGAAGGGCATGAAATTTTTACGTGCGCATCTGGTGGCCTCTCTGCTGGTGTTGTTGTGGTGTCTGCTGTTGGGCACGGTATTGATTCTGCAACCCGGCATGCTGGACCCGATAACCCTGACCACCATCCTGCAATTTGCCACCGTACTGGCGCTGGTGGCATTAGGCCAGGCGCTGGTGGTGCTGGCCGGCGGCGCCGGGATCGATTTGTCGGTCGGTGGCAACGTTTCGCTCTCGGCAGTGGCGGGCATGATGGCGCTGCATGCCGGTTTACCGCCGGTGCTGCTGCCGGTTATTTGCCTGCTCTGCGGTTTCCTGCTTGGCCTGTTCAACGGCTATCTGGTGGCGAAGCTAAAAATCTGGCCGCTGATCGTCACGCTGGGCACGTTCTACGCCTGGTCCGGTCTGGCACTGGCGCTGACCGGCGGGGCCGCCCAATCCGGCGTCCCGCGCGATATTTTGCCGTGGGGACGCGGCGTACTGGCGGCCATTCCGCTGCCGTTCCTCTGCTGTGTGATCCCCGCGTTTGTTATCGCCTGGGCAATCCTGCGCTTTACCAGCTGGGGCCGATGGATTTATGCGATGGGATTCAACGAACGTTCGGCCAGGCTGGTGGGCATTCCTGTCGATCGTCTGCGCATGCTGGTGTACGGCATTTGCGGTGCGCTGGCGGGCTGTGCCGGATTTATTACTCTGGCCTGGCTGGGCAGCGGACGCCCCAATGTCGGCGTGAATCTGGAGCTGGAATCGCTGACCGCCGCGCTGTTGGGTGGCATGGCGATCTTTGGTGGCCGGGGCGGTGTGGTGGGCGTGTTTGCCGCCACCCTGTTGCTGGTGGCGATCAAAACCAGCCTGTTGCAGTTTGGCATCAATACGGTCTGGCAAGTGGGCGTGGTAGGGGTGTTACTGATCGCCGTGCTGCTGGCCGACCGCTTCTCATCTTACCGGAGATAATTTATGACATTAGCACAGCAGATTGCGCGTCACGTTGAGGCCAACACCGATCGTCTGGTGCAGACGCTTTGCGATCTGATCGCCTTCCCATCGATCGTCAAAGTCGATCCGCGTGAAGCCGGGCCGGGCGAGCGTGGCTGCCAGCTTTACCTTCAGCAACGGCTGCAGGCATTAGGCATGACCACCGATCTGTGGGATCCCGATGGCCCGGCGCTGTACGCCAAATACCAGGGCCGACCGGGCGCCAATAAAGGCCGCACCTTTGAAGGGCGGCCGAATCTGGGCGGGATTCTGGCGGGCAGCGGCGGCGGGCGTTCAATCATGCTCAACGGCCATGTCGACGTGGTGCCGCCGGGTGCTGCGGAGCACTGGCACACCGATCCTTTTACCCCGGTGGTGAAGGACGGTGCGGTGTATGGACGTGGCTCGGTAGATATGAAAGGCGGCGTCACCTGCATGTTGATGGCGCTGACGTTTCTCAAAGAGTTGAACATTCCGCTGGCCGGTGATGTGGTTTTCACTACGGTGGTAGACGAAGAGATTGGTGGCATGGGATCGCTGGCGATGGTCGATCGCGGCTTTAAGGCCGATGCCGGGATCATGACCGAACCCACCGCCAACCGCATCGCGCCGATCTGCCATGGCGTGCTGTGGGGCAAAATTGTGCTGGAGGGCATCGGCGGCCACGCGGAGTTGACGCCGAACGCCTGGAACAGCAGCGGGCCGGTCGACGCCATTATGCTGTGCCGCCAGATGCTCGATGCGATAGATATTCTGAATCGCCGCTGGCAGACCGACCCACGCAAAAATCATCCATTGATGGATCTGCCGAATCAGATCATCGTCACGCAGCTGAAGGCCGGTGAGCATCCGGCGTCGATCGCCGGACGGGCCGAAATCATTATTGACGTGCAGTATCTGCCGGCGGAAAAGGATCAATTCGGTCTCGGCGGCCACGTTAAGGCCGAGCTGGAAGACTATCTGGCGCGGGTCTGCGCGGTCGATCCCTATTTGCAGCAGCATCCGGTGCGCATTGAATGGATCCTCGATGCCGACTGCGCGGAAGTGCCCGCCGACCATCCTTTCGTCACCACCTTCCAGTCAGCGGTCACCGAAGCGGCAATGCCGCCGGCGCTGGTCGGCTTTGGTGCACACAGTGATATTGGCCTGCCGGGATTATTCGGCACGCCGACCGTCAACTTTGGCCCCGGCGACCCGGCGTTATGCCATCAGCCCAATGAACATGTTCCGGTGGCTGACCTGCTTGCCTGCACCACCGCCATCGCGCTGGCGATCGCCCGCTGGAGCGGCCCGCAACAAAGCCCGAATTAGGATAGTTTTCCGCAAAGCCTGGCCGTATGATGACAGGCTCCTTAAAAACGCAATGGAGCCTGTATGTCAGCCAAAATCGAAGTGATTAAGAATAAAATCCTGTCAGAAAACTGGTTCGTTTTGCGTAACTTTACTTACGATCTTACCGCCAACGATGGCTCCACTATCCGCCACAAGCGCGAGGTTTATGACCGCGGCAATGGCGCGACCATCCTGCTGTATAACCGCGAAAAAAACAGCGTGATCCTCACCCGTCAGTTCCGTATTGCGACCTTTATTAACGGCAATGAAACCGGCATGTTGATTGAAACCTGCGCCGGGCTGCTGGACGATGATTCGCCGGAAGACTGCATCCGTAAGGAAGCGATTGAGGAGACCGGCTACGAGGTCGGCCACGTTGAGAAGCTGTACGAAATGTATATGTCGCCGGGCGGCGTGACCGAACTGATCCACTTCTTCGCCGCAGAATACAATGATTCCCTGCGCGCCAATGCGGGCGGCGGCGTGGATGATGAAGATATCGATGTGATGGAAATTCCTTTCCCCAAGGCCTGGGCGATGGTCAAAGAGGGGCGCATCAAGGACGGCAAAACGGTGATGCTGTTTCAGCACGCCTTGCTGGAAGGCTGGCTAAAACTGTAACCCTCTCTGACCGGCTTACGCGGAGAGTATCGCGGCCGGACTTTTCCCAGATAGCGGCAGCTAAACTGCCGCGTCATGCCGCTATTGTTGCAAAATAAAGTCAACATTTGCCGGGGCACACCAACCCGATTAATCAGATCGACTCTCTCTCAGCATACTGATAATTAAAAGCTCACTTAGGCTAATAGCAAATACGGGAACAAGAACATCAGCAATTTTCGGATGTCCTTAATAAAGATTTTCTTTGCCGGAAAAAAGCATGAGGCGTTTAAACAAGCGCTAAACGCATATCCCTTCAGTAAATAAACCGGATCAATGAATTAACCCCAGTTAAGTCATTTTCTGATGGGAAGGTGATTAATTTAAATCATTGAATGGCAATGTTTTTAAGTCCGCAGCTTGAACCACATCACATTATTTCGCTATTGTGGCACGGTGCCGCAGAGAAATAGTCGGCTACGGTCTTATTGCCGAATCAGAATAACATGACCGCTTTTGACCGAATGCGTGGATTTGACTGATTTAACGTTTTACTAACACTGTCCGAAAAATCCGATTGAGCTGCCCGCCTGCAGACGTCATCATAGCGGTATCGAATTTTTGATCTTATCCGCACGTTTCCGTCGCCATTACGTCACCCTGGGATACACGTTTTCAATGCCTTACTGGATGAAATTACCTTTTGCTTCGCTGCTGCTGTTTGCTGCTTCGCTACATGCCGAGCCGCTGCAAAAAGTCTTTTCCGGCTGGCAGATTACCTGCAATAACCTTAATGGTTGTGTGGTGCGTAATTTCCCCGGCGATGATGGCCTGGTGATGACCCTCAGCCGTAATGCCGGAATTAATGACCGGCCGCTGCTGCGCATTGATTATGGCAACCGCTATACCGGTGAGCTGAAGGGCGCCGCGCTGAAGGATAACCTGCTGCTGGACGGGCAGCGACTGAAGCCCGACCTGAAGCACTGGGAAGTAGAACCCCATCATCTGACCACCGCGCATAACATCTCCATCGATGAGTTTCTGGCGCAGGTGATGGACGCGGATAATATCCAGTTGCTGTACCGGCCAAACGCCACCATTTCCCTGCACGGGCTGAAAGCGGCGCTGCTGCTGATGGACGACGTTCAGGGACGGGTTAATGGCATGAGCGCCTGGATTAAGCGGGGCGATCGTGCGGCGATGGATGTGCCGCCTGAGCCGGCGATGCCTGAAATCATCCCGCCGCCGCGTCCGCCTTTACCGCTGACGCGCGAAGAAACCACCGGCCTGATTGATTTTGGAACCTGGCGGATCAATACCGATGAGTGCTCGCTGGATCCGCAACGTCGTGAAGTCAGCGTCGCCCCGTTATCCGATCAGAAAGCGCTGCTGCTGGTGAGCTGTGAGATGGGAGCGTACAACGTCATCGATCTGGCTTTTGAAGTCAGCCGCAGCGAACCCTATATTGCTAAGGGCATCACGCTGACCTTGCCGTTTGTGCCGCCTGGCCACGGTGATAAGCAGCTGGAATTGATTAACGCTGAATATGACGCCAACTCGGGAGAGCTGCTGACCTTCAGCAAGGATCGCGGGCTGGGAGATTGTGGCACCGCGTCACGCTGGCAGTTCAACGGACGTCAGTTTGTGCTGGCCGAGTTCGCGGAAGAGGGCACCTGCGACGCCTGGCACGGCAGCGATGACTGGCCAACGCTGTGGACCAGCAAAACCTTGCCGGTGACGCCAACCGGTAATGTGGAAATGACGCCTTAACTTCCCCGCGCGAAGCCCGGTGATAAAGCCAACGGAGCCGCTTCTCGCGGCATAAAAAAAGCCCGGCAATCAGATTGCCGGGCTTTTTGTTGTCCATCAGCGATCGCCTTCAGTCAGCGATCGTGACGGTCAGTCACCTCAGTGAGGTTTCAGCAGTGCTTCAGCATGGCTGACGATATTCTCAACCGTGAAGCCAAACTCGTTAAAAAGCTTATCGGCAGGCGCTGACTCACCAAAGGTGGTCATGCCGACGATAGCGCCGTTCAGGCCAACATATTTGAACCAGTAATCTGCAATGCCCGCTTCCACCGCAACACGCGCGGTGACGTTGGATGGCAGCACCGATTCACGGTAACCCACTTCCTGCTTATCAAACAGCTCGGTCGACGGCATCGATACCACACGCACTTTATGGCCGCTTGCGGTCAGTTTCGCCGCTGCGCCCAGCGTGATTTCCACTTCTGAACCGGTGGCAATCAGGATCACTTCCGGCGTACCTTCGCAATCTTTCAGCACGTAAGCACCACGAGAGATGTTGTCGACCTGCTCTTTACTACGCTCAGGCTGCAACAGGTTCTGACGTGACAGGATCAGCGCGGTTGGCCCATGATGGCGCTCAACGGCATGTTTCCACGCCACGGCGGTCTCAACCTGGTCACACGGACGCCAGACGCTCATATTTGGCGTGACGCGCAGGCTGGCAAGCTGCTCAACCGGCTGGTGCGTCGGGCCATCTTCGCCCAGACCAATCGAGTCATGGGTATAAACCATAATCTGACGGGCTTTCATCAGCGCGGCCATACGCACGGCGTTACGGGCATATTCCACAAACATCAGGAAGGTCGCGGTGTACGGGATAAAGCCACCGTGCAGCGCCAGACCATTGGCAATGGCGGTCATACCAAATTCGCGCACGCCGTAGTGAATATAGTTACCGGCATGGTCTTCTTTGATCGACTTAGAGCCAGACCAGATGGTCAGGTTACTTGGCGCCAGGTCAGCGGAGCCGCCCAGATATTCCGGCAGCAGCTTACCGTAAGCTTCCAGCGTATTTTGTGACGCTTTACGGCTGGCAATTTTCTGCGGGTTAGCCTGCAGTTCAGTAATGAACTTCTGCGTTTCCTGCTCCCAGACGTCCGGCAGATCGCCGGCCATACGGCGTAAAAACTCTTTCGCCAGTTCCGGATGCGCAGCTTGATAAGCAGCAAATTTCTCGTTCCACGACTTCTCGTATTTCGCACCGGCTTCTTTGCCATCCCATTGGGCATAAATGTCTTTCGGGATTTCAAAGGCAGGGTAGTTCCAGCCGAGCTGCTTACGGGTCAGCGCCACTTCTTCAGGGCCCAGTGCGGCACCGTGCGCTTCTTCCTTACCGCCTTTGTTCGGCGAACCAAAACCAATTACCGTTCTGCAGATAATCAGTGAAGGCTTGTCGGTAACGCTTTGCGCTTCTTTGATGGCATTTTTGATGGCATCGGCATCGTGACCATCAATTTCGTGGATCACATGCCAGTTGTAGGCTTCAAATCGCTTGGCGGTATCATCGCTGAACCAACCTTCCACTTCGCCATCAATCGAGATGCCGTTGTGGTCATAGAAACCGATCAGTTTACCCAGACCCAGCGTACCGGCCAGAGAAGAGACCTCATGGGAAATCCCTTCCATCAGGCAGCCATCGCCCATGAAGACGTAGGTGTTGTGGTCGACGATATCGTGACCTGGGCGGTTAAACTGCGCGCCCAGCGTACGTTCCGCAATCGCCATACCGACCGCATTCGCCAGACCCTGACCCAGCGGGCCGGTGGTGGTTTCGACGCCCGGCGTGTAGCCGTATTCCGGGTGACCTGGCGTTTTAGAGTGCAGCTGACGGAAGTTTTTCAGCTCTTCAATCGGCAAATCGTAGCCGGTGAGGTGCAACAGGCTGTACAGCAGCATTGAACCGTGGCCGTTAGACAGGATAAAACGGTCGCGATCGGCCCACAGTGGGTTGGTCGGGTTGTGATGCATAAACTCGCGCCACAACACTTCGGCGATATCTGCCATGCCCATTGGGGCACCTGGGTGACCGGAATTGGCTTTCTGCACCGCATCCATACTCAATGCACGGATGGCATTAGCCAGTTCTCTACGTGAAGACATATTTTTCTCCCTGGTTATTGAGTGTTTACAGCTTGGCGGACAGCACGTCTTCCAGCTTCTGCTGGTCAACGGCGAACTGACGAATACCTTCTGCCAGCTTGTCATTCGCCATCGGATCCTGATTGTGCTCCCAACGGAACTCGGCTTCAGTCATCGGCGTTGGCTGGTTAAAGGCCTCGGTTGACGGCTTCAGCTTACGCTCAACCGGCGCATCGCTGGCCTGCAGTTCTTCCAGCAGGTTAGGGGAGATAGTCAGACGATCGCAGCCGGCCAGTGCCAGGATCTGCTCAACTTTACGGAAGCTGGCACCCATGATCACCGTGTTATAGCGATGCTGTTTGTAGTATTCGTAGATGTTGCGTACGGACACTACGCCCGGATCTTCATCAACGACATACGGGTCGATCGGCTTGCGGCTGTTGTACCAGTCAAAGATACGGCCCACAAACGGCGAAATCAGGAACACGCCGGCTTCAGCACAGGCGCGCGCCTGGGCGAAGGAGAACAGCAGCGTCAGGTTACAGTTGATGCCGTTCTTTTCGAGTTCTTCCGCAGCGCGGATACCTTCCCAGGTGGAAGCCAGTTTGATCAGGATGCGCGAACGGTCAATGCCGTTGTCTTCGTACATTCTGACCAGCTTCTCAGCCTTGGTGACACACATACCGCGATCGAACGACAGACGTGCATCCACTTCGGTTGAAACGCGTCCTGGAACGCTTTTCAGAATTTCCATACCGAGGTTAATCGCGACCTTGTCGCTGGCATTGATGATCTGAGTCTCTTTGCTGCCGCCCTGTTTTTTGGCGTAGTCGATAGCGTCGGTAATCAGGTGTTTGTAAGAATCGAGGCTGGAGGCTTTCAGGATCAGAGACGGGTTGGTGGTGGCATCTTCCGGGTGATAATTGCGGATGGATTCGATATCGCCACTGTCAGCCACCACGGTGGTGTATTGTTTCAGTGCGTCTAGCTGGTTCATCTCTTGGCTCCTTGATGTGCAATCTGCATACGTTTACGACCCTTGCGGACAACGTGGGCTGAAGGCCAACTATCCAGCCTTGAATCTTCTCATAAGGGGGAATTTTCAGTGGCTAACAGCCGGTCTGCCCGACAGGGTTTTCTGTTCTCAGGCCAAACATTGCATCAGACGTCCTGTAATAGAAATGCGTTTTCTCTGATTATTGCAATGGGTTCGCCCAATGGTCAGGCCGCGCGGACGAAAAAAATGCCGCACTTTTCAGTGTAGCACTTCCCTGGGATTTCGTGATGGCGCGCACGGTTGCCCGCCAACGGCAGGCTTATTTCGCGACGGCGTGCTGCTCGTAATAGCTGATTTTATCGACCTTCTCCGACGAACCGCCGCCCTCAAATTCCGAATTCAACCAGCTGGATACAATCGATCGCGCCAGTTCAGGGCCGATCACTCGCGCACCCAGCGTCATCACCTGCGCATTGTTACTTTTGCGGGCGCGCTCGGCGGAATAGGTATCGTGGCACTGCGCCGCACGAATGCCCGGCACCTTGTTGGCGACGATCGCCATGCCAATGCCGGTGCCGCAAATCAAAATCCCACGCTCATGCTTGCCGTCTTTAATGGCATTGGCCAGCGTCCAGGCGATGTCCGGGTAGATCGGTTTATCGGTCTGCGCATCATTACTGTAGTCGCTGACATCCAGATTCAGCGTCTGAAGGTACTGTTTAATCAGGTTTTTTAATTCCAGCGCCGCATCATCAGCACCAATTGCAATAGAAGTCATAGGTTACTCCACGGGTAAGGGGGCCGCTGGGCATCCTGACGTCAGGAAAACCGGTCGACGGCGAACTGCTATTACCCTCGCATAAAAATGCTCATATGTTCAATAGATGTTCTTTTGTTTTTTTTGATCGTGAGATTAATATGCGAGGTATGGTGACGAGTGTCGCTTAATTGCGCTTTTATTCGGCGGAAGTCGGAAAAATGAAAGGTTTTGAGGTCGCTCACACTTTTGTGATTGTCCCGTGGGCAATGAGCATTGATACAGGTAGTGTTCATATGTTCACGCATTGATGCAATGCACAAGAAGACCCACTGAGGACTCAAACCATGCGTCAAATTCACTTTCAACCAGGTTCATCGCCCTACACAACGTTAGCCGTTTCTTCCTTGATGCCGGTGGCAAAAGGGGTCGTGGCATGACAACTCATCTGCAATCGGCCGTCGAAAAGTCGGCTATCCGCAAAGTCTCAATGCGGTTGGTGCCCTTTGTGGCGCTGATGTTTTTCATCAACTTCCTTGACCGTACGGCGATCTCTTTCGCCGGGCCAAACGGCATGAGCGAGGATCTGGGGCTGCACGCGGCGCAGTTCGGCCTCGCCTCGGGCATCTTCTTTATTGGCTATATCCTGCTGGAGGTGCCAAGCAACCTCGCGCTGCATCGCTTCGGCGCACGCAAGTGGCTGGCGAGGATCATGGTCAGCTGGGGCATCGTCTCGTTACTGTTTACCTGGGTAAGCAGCGTCGAAGGCTTGTACACCTTGCGGATGCTGCTGGGCGTGGCGGAAGCCGGCTTCTTCCCGGGTGCCATTCTGTTCCTGAGCATGTGGGTACCGGCGCGCCATCGCAGCAAGGTGCTGTCGCTGTTCTATCTGGCCCAGCCGCTGACGGTGGTGTTTGGTGCACCGCTGGCCGCCGCGCTGATCGAACAGCATGGCCTGTTTGGTTTATCCGGCTGGCGGGTGATGTTCCTTGGCGTGTCGATCCCGGCCATCGTCATCGGTATCGTCACCTGGTTCTATCTGGCCGACTCGCCGCGTCAGGCTAAGTGGCTTAACGCCGAAGAGAAAGCGTGGCTGAGCAGCGAGCTGGAAAAAGAGCGTGACCAGAAGCAGGGCAACGCCCATCCAGGCCTGCGCAGCGTGCTGTTTAATGGCCGCGTGTGGATGCTGTGCCTGATCTACTTCGGCTTCATCTATGGCCTGTACGCGCTGGCCTTCTTCCTGCCAACCATTATCTCTGGCTTCCAGCAGCAGTTCGGCACCTCGTTTAACGTGATTGAGAAAGGGCTGATTACCGGCGTGCCGTACATCTTTGCGGCGGTGGTGATGTTCTTCTGGTCGCGTGATGCGTCACGTCGTGGCTGCAAAACCTGGCATATCGCGCTACCGGCCCTGACCGGTGCTATCAGCGTGCCGCTGGCGCTGTATATGGACTCGCCGATGGCGACCATTCTGGTGATTTCCATCACCGCCAGCTCAATCTTTGCTGCCTTACCTAATTTCTGGACTTTACCTACGCAGTTCCTGACCGGCGCTTCAGCAGCCGCGGCAATTGCCCTGATTAACACGCTGGGCAACGTGGCCGGATTCTCAGCGGGCTATCTGACCGGGATGCTAAAAGACGCCACCGGCAGCTACACCGTGTCGATGATGGTGGTCGGCGGCTTTATGTTGCTCTCCGCCGTGTTGATGCTGTTGCTCAACGCCAAACGTTCAGGAATGCAGTCTGCCCGTCTTTCACAGGAGCCTTCACAATGACCTATCTCTTTAACCAACCCTCTGCGTTTGCCAATGAACTGATTGAAGGGTTTGTGGCGGCGAATGCGGACAAAGTGCGTCAGGTGGCGGGCGGCGTGGTGCGCAGCACGCGCAGCAAGCCGGGCTGTGTGGCGATTGTTATCGGCGGCGGCTCCGGGCACTACCCGGCATTTTCTGGCCTGGTCGGGCAGGGGATGGCGCACGGTGCGGCGATGGGTAACCTGTTTGCCTCACCTTCCGCTCAGCAGATTTATAACGTGGCCCGCGCGGCCGACAATGGCGGCGGCGTGTTGCTGGCGTTCGGCAACTATGCCGGCGATGTGCTGCACTTCGGCCAGGCCTGTGAGCGCCTGAAATCCGAAGGCATTCCCTGTGAACTGCTGGCGGTCACCGACGATATCTCCAGCGCGTCGCTGTCCGAGCAGGAAAAGCGACGCGGCGTCGCCGGTGATTTAGCGGTATTTAAAGCCGCTGCCGCCGCGGCTGAAGCGGGTTACTCGCTGGCCGAGGTCACCCGGCTGGCACGCCATGCCAACCACCGCACCCGTTCCCTCGGCGTGGCCTTTTCCGGCTGTACGCTGCCCGGCGCCAGCCAGCCGCTGTTTGAAGTGGCGCACGGCACCATGGCATTGGGAATGGGCATCCACGGCGAACCGGGCATCAGCGAATGTGCCATTCCACCGGCCGATACGCTGGCGGAGCTGTTTGTTGAGCACCTGCTAAAAGAGTGTCCGCAAGAGATTGGCGAACCGCGCGGTCAGCGCGTGGCGGCGATCCTCAACGGCCTTGGCTCGGTAAAATATGAAGAGCTGTTTGTGGTCTATCGCCGCGTTGCCCAGCTGTTGAAAGACGCCGGACTGGAAGTGGTTGAACCCGAGGTGGGTGAGTTTGTCACCAGCTTCAATATGGCCGGCGCGTCATTAACGCTGGTGTGGCTGGATGACGAGCTGGAAACCTTCTGGCGCGCGCCGGCCAATGCCCCGGCCTTCCGCAAAGGCAGCGTGCTGGTGGCTGAACCGCTGAGCGCAGCCGAACTGATTTTGCCGCAGGTGGATGAGGTGCCGAACGCCTCGCAAGCGTCACAACAGTCCGCGCGCTGCGTGCTGGCGGTGGTGAAGGCGATGGCAGAGGTTATCTATCAGCATGAAGAAGAGCTAGGCCGCATCGATGCGGTGGCCGGTGACGGCGACCACGGCATTGGCATGGCGCGCGGCGTGACCGGTGCGGTGGAAAAAGCGGTCGAAATGCACCAGCGCCACGCGGGCGCCGGCACCTTACTGTGCCGCGCTGCCGATGCCTGGGCGGATAAAGCTGGTGGCACCTCGGGCGCGTTGTGGGGCGTGGCGTTAACCGCCATTGGCTCCGCGCTGGGTGACGCTGAGTCGCCGAATGCGCAACGCGTGGCGTTGGGCGTGCAGCATGCCAAAGAGGGCATCATGCACTTTGGTAAGGCCAAGGTCGGTGATAAAACCCTGGTCGATGTGCTGGTACCGTTCAGCGAAACGCTGAGCGCCCGCGTTGAGGCCGGTGATTCGCTGAATGATGCCTGGGCCGCCGCCGCGAAGCAGGCGACGCTGAGTGCCGAAGCCACCCGTCAGATGGTGCCGAAAATGGGCCGCGCCCGTCCGCTGGCCGAAAAAAGCGTCGGCACGCCGGATGCCGGTGCCGTCTCACTGGCGCTGATCGTTAACAGAATTCATCAGCAGCTGACCGCGCAGACCGAAGCCCGCCTGCAGGGAGTGCACTGATGACACAGCCGCGTATAACGCTGGGCGTTAGCCTGAAGATGTATTTCAGCTATCAGCAGACGCTGGCGTGGAGTCAGGCGGTCGCGGCCATTGCCCGCAACCATCCGGCAATAATCAGTGGTGAGGTGGCGCTGTTTGTCCTGCCCGCGTTTCCCGCGTTGCCGCCGGTGCTTGAGGCATTTGCCGGCAGCAATGTGCTGGTCGGTGCGCAGGATCTGTGTCAGGAAGATAACGGTGCCTGGACCGGTGAAGTCAGCGGCGCGATGCTGGCGGAAATGGGCTGTGGCTTCGCCGAAATCGGTCATGCCGAGCGCCGTCGCTACTTTGCCGAAGACGACAGGCTGATTGCCGCCAAGCTGGCCGCTTCGCTGCGCAATGGCCTGACGCCGGTGCTCTGTCTGGGTGAATCAGAACAGGGCACCAGTCAGGAGGCGATTGCCGTTTGTCGTCAGCAGCTGGACGCTTATCTGCTGACGGCCCGCCAGCAACAGCTTTCCGGCCACATCGTTCTGGCCTATGAACCGCAGTGGGCGATTGGCGCGGCCACCTCCGCGCCCGACGATTTTATCGCTGAGGTCTGCCACGGCCTGCGTGCGTTCAGCGGGCTGGGGGAATTCACCTTCAGCGTGATTTATGGCGGCAGCGCGGGGCCGGGCTTATTACGCCGTCTGGGTCACCACGTTGACGGTTTGTTCCTTGGACGCTTTGCCCATCAGCCGGCGGCACTGGCGTCAATTATTGATGAAGCCGCCGAACTGGCTACATCTCAGGAGGCAGCATGGCAACAGGCTTAAGCACCTACGCCTATTTCTGGCGGATGTCAGAAAAAGTCCCGGCACCGATGTCCCTGCAACAGGTCCTGCAGCACACCGCTGAAATAGGCGTGTCGCTGTTCCAGATTTGCGACTATCCGCAGATTGAAAGCTGGAGCGCGGCGCAGCTTCAGGCGCTGCGTCAGCAAGCTGACCAGCTGGGCATGGCGCTTGAGCTGGGCACGCGTGGCCTGCAGGCCGGGCATCTGCAACGCTACCTCGAACTGGCCGATGCGCTTGAAGTGACCGTATTGCGGTCAATGTTCAACAGCGCGACGTCACGACCGACGCTGGCCGAAGCGGGCGCGATGATCGAAACCGTGCTGCCAAAATTTGAGCAGCAGCAGGTCAAACTCTGTCTGGAAACCTACGAGCAGGTGCGCAGCGCCGACATGATGTCGGTGATCAACCGCTTCGACTCCCCGTCTCTGGGCGTATGTCTCGATCCGGCTAACTGCGTGGCCGCGCTGGAACTGCCTGAACAGGTGATTGAAAACACCGTCGATCGGGTACTGAACCTGCATATCAAAGATTTTGCTTTCTCGCGTCAGGATGGCTGGGTCGGCTTTACCCTCGCCGGCAGTCCGATGGGCGAAGGCTTACTGAATTATCGCCAGCTGATTGAGCGCGTGCGCCCGGACAGCAGAGGCATCAACCAAATCGTCGAGCACTGGTTACCCTGGCAGCAGGATGCGCAACGCACCTGCCAGCTGGAACAGCAGTGGACTCAACAAAGCGTCGATTATTTAGCGAAACATCAATTCCAGGAGTGATTTTATGAGCACACAATTAAAAACAATTACCGTTATTGGCGCCGGCGGCAAAATGGGCATGCGCATCTCAGCCAATCTGCAAAAAAGTGATTATCAGGTCTTCTATTGTGAGAGCGCGCCACAGGCGCAGGAACAGGTCACCGCCCAGGGCCGTGAACTGTCAGCCGCTGAATCGGTGGTGCCGGTCAGTGATGTGGTGATCCTCGCGGTGCCGGACATCGTGTTGGGCAAAGTGTCTGAAATCGTGGTGCCGCAGATGAAAACCGGCGGCATCCTGTTAACGCTGGATCCGGCTGCCGCCTATGCCAACCTGATCGCCCAGCGCGACGGCATTGAGTACGCGGTTGCGCACCCTTGCCATCCCTCGGTATTCCTCGAGCGTTACACCAAGGAAGAACATGCCGATGCGTTCGGAGGTGTGGCCGCCATCCAGCACATTGCCGCATCCTATGAGACCGGCAGCGACGCGCAAAAAGCCCAGCTGGGCAAGGTGGTCAGCGTGATGTACGGCCCGGTTGAGGAAGTGCACTGGGTAACGGTGAAGCAGCTGGCCTATCTGGAGCCAACGTTAGTGGAAACCGTGGCCTGTATGGTCGGTGCCTTTATGAAAGAAGCGCTGGACGAAACGGTCAAGCATTCTGGCGTGCCGGAAGCCGCTGCGAAAGCGATGCTCTACGGACATATTCAGATTGCGCTGGCGGTGGCTTTCCGCGCCACCAACCCGTTCTCGGATGCCTGCATGATCGCCATGGAATATGGCCGTGAGAAGATTGTGAAACCCGACTGGAAGCAGATTTTTGACGAGAAAGAGCTGGATATCGTCATTGCCCGTATGCTGAAAATTGACGCAATCCGCCGCTAATTGTGAGCGTCCCCCGGGCAAGAATGGGCAATCATTGGCTCATCGCCGGGGGAAAGTGGTATAAATCCGGTCTATACCGTGCGGGCGGCCCGAGTGCCGCCCGGGCTTTGTTGCCCGCCAGGCACCGACTTATCTCCAGCTCAAGAGAACCCGGATGGAAAAGAACTCGCCTTCTCAGGATACAGAACTGCTGACGGAAATTGCCGTTGCCTACTATCAGGACGAAATTACCCAGGAAGAGATCGCGCGTAAATTCGGTATTTCCCGCATCAAAGTGGGTCGCTTGCTTAAGCGGGCCAAGGAAGAGGGCATTGTTGAAATCAACGTGCGCTATCACCCGGTGTTCAGTACCCGCCTGGAACAGCAGCTGCTTGAGCGCTTTCCGCTGCAACGTGCCTTAATCGCTTTGGATTATCAGGATGAAGAAGAGCAGCGCCGTCAGGTTGCGGCGCTGGTTTCCGCGCATCTGGCGCAGACGCTGAAGGATAACGCGGTGGTCGCCGTGGGACAGGGACGCAATATCGCCGCGGTGGCCGATCATCCCGGCAACGTGCCGATCCGCAACTGCCACTTTATCAGCGGCATTGGCGGCACCCATCGGCCTGGCGATGCGATCAACGCCGACCATATCAGCCGCCGTCTGGCGCGCAAGTTCGGCGGCATCAGCGAAACGCTGTATGCCCCGGCCTACGTGGAAAACCGCGCGCTGAAAGAGTCCTTTATGCAGAACGGCACCATTAAAGAGACCCTCGATCGCGCCCGCAAAGCCGATATTGCGCTGGTCGGCATTGGTGACATGAACGAGAACAGCTATATGGTGAAGCTCGGCTGGTTTACGCCGCATGAAATTATTGATGCCAGCCTGAATCAGGGCGTCACCGGGGATGTGGCGGGCTATGACTTCTTTAATGCGCAGGGCCAGCACGTTGATACGGTGATGAACGATCGGGTGATCGGTTTGAGTATCGAAGAGCTGCGCAAAATACCCTGCGTGATTGCCATCGCCTCGGAAAATACCAAAGCCATGGCCATTCTTGGCGCGTTAAGAACCGGCGCTATCGATATTATTGCCAGCTCGGCACAGAACATCCGCACCTTGCTGAATATGACCAAGTAACGCTGGAACGCGCGCGGATATCGCGGCGTTCAACGATAGCCCTTTCCTCGCTGATTTACTCTGCAGCAGCCTTTATGGCTGCTCTGCCTTTTCTCCCCCCCGCAGGCATTTATCCCGTCTTTGAAGGCACCACGTTGCTGACGCCGGGCGGGTTTTATTCGCTGTTGCTGATTACTGGAAACCATTTCCATAAAACCCCACTTCCTGGCGGTTTTATGCACTGCTTCAAGTTTTGCCCGGCGAAGCCCTTTTATACTGACGCGTTGACTCCCTCCGTAGAAAACAAGGATCCTGATAATGGACGAACAACTGAAGCAGAGTGCGCTCGATTTTCATCAGTTCCCGGTTCCGGGAAAAATTCAGGTCTCACCGACGAAACCCCTGGCAACACAACGCGATCTGGCACTGGCGTACTCGCCAGGCGTGGCGGCGCCCTGTCTGGAAATTGCCGCCGATCCGCTCGCCGCCTTTAAGTACACCGCGCGGGGAAATCTGGTGGCGGTGATCTCTAACGGCACCGCCGTGCTGGGGCTGGGCAATATCGGTGCGCTGGCAGGTAAGCCGGTGATGGAAGGGAAGGGCGTGCTGTTTAAAAAGTTCGCCGGCATTGACGTGTTCGATATCGAAATAGATGAGCTGGATCCCGACAAGCTGATCAACGTGATTGCCGCGCTGGAGCCGACCTTTGGCGGCATCAATCTGGAAGATATCAAAGCGCCCGAGTGCTTCTATATCGAAAAGACGCTGCGTGAGCGGATGAATATCCCGGTATTCCATGACGATCAGCACGGCACCGCCATAATCTGTACCGCCGCGGTACTCAACGGGCTGCGGGTGGTGAAGAAAACCATTTCCGACGTGCGGTTGGTGGTTTCCGGCGCCGGTGCGTCCGCCATCGCCTGCATGAATTTGCTGGTGGCGTTGGGAATGCAAAAACACAACATCGTGGTCTGCGACTCCAAAGGGGTGATTTACCAGGGGCGCGAAGCAAATATGGCCGAAACCAAAGCGGCCTATGCGGTGCAGGACAGCGGCAAACGCACGCTGGATGAGGTGATTGAAGGTGCCGATATCTTCCTGGGCTGTTCGGGTCCCGGCGTGATGTCGCAGGAGATGGTGAAAAAAATGGCGCGCGATCCGCTGATCCTCGCGCTGGCCAATCCAGAGCCTGAAATTCTGCCGCCGCTGGCAAAAGCGGTGCGGCCGGATGCGATTATCTGTACCGGACGTTCTGACTATCCCAACCAGGTGAATAACGTGCTGTGCTTCCCGTTTATTTTCCGTGGCGCGCTGGATGTCGGTGCGACGGCGATAAATGAAGAGATGAAGCTGGCTGCGGTGCATGCTATCGCCGAACTGGCGCTGGCAGAGCAGAGTGACGTGGTGGCTTCCGCCTATGGCGATGAAGAACTGGCGTTTGGCCCGGATTACCTGATCCCCAAACCCTTCGATCCACGGCTGATTGTGCAGATAGCGCCGGCGGTGGCCAGGGCGGCGATGGATTCCGGCGTGGCGACGCGGCCGATTGAGGATATGGACGCCTATCGCGAAAAGCTCAGCGAGTTTGTTTATAAAACCAACCTGTTTATGAAGCCGATCTTTTCGCAGGCGCGCAAAGATCCGAAACGGATTGTGCTGGCGGAAGGCGAGGAAGCCAGAGTGCTGCATGCCACCCAGGAGTTAGTCTCGCTGGGGCTGGCGAAACCAATCCTGATCGGCCGCCCGAGCGTGATCGACATGCGGCTGAAAAAGCTGGGGCTGAAGATTGAAGCCGGAAAGGATTTTGACGTGGTGAATAACGAATCCGATCCGCGTTTCAAAGCCTACTGGAGCGAGTATTACCAGATTATGAAGCGGCGCGGCGTCTCGCCGGAACAGGCCCAGCGCGCGGTGATCGGCAACCCGACGCTGATTGGCGCAATTATGGTACATCGCGGTGAAGCGGATGCGCTGATCTGCGGCACCATTGGCGACTTTAAAGAGCATTACGAGGTGATTGAAAAGCTGTTTGGCTTCCGCGAAGGCGTCAGGGTCGCCGGAGCGATGAACGCGCTGCTGTTGCCTGCCGGCAACACCTTTATCGCCGATACTTACGTCAATGAGGATCCCACGCCGGAACAGCTGTGCGAGCTGACGCTGATGGCGGCGGAAACCGTGCGCCGCTTTGGTATTGAACCGAAAGTTGCGCTGCTCTCACACTCCAGTTTCGGCACCTCCAACGCGCCGGCCGCCTGTAAGATGCGGGAAACGCTGGCGCTGGTGAAAGCGCGCGCGCCGGAGCTGGAAATAGACGGTGAGATGCATGGCGATGCGGCGTTAGTGGAAAGCATCCGTCAGGAGTTGATGCCGGACAGCCCGTTAAAAGGCGCGGCGAATATCCTGATTATGCCGAACGTCGAGGCGGCGCGGATCAGCTACAACCTGCTGCGCGTTTCCTGTTCGGAAGGGGTGACCGTCGGTCCGGTACTGATGGGGATTGCCAAACCGGTGCATGTGCTGACGCCAATCGCCTCGGTCAGGCGTATCGTTAATATGGTGGCGCTGGCGGTGGTTGAGGCGCAAACGGCACCGTTATAAAGCCGCAGGCTGAAGAGGATGCAAGGGGCGATAAGCGTGTTATCGCCCCTTTTTTTTAGCTTAAATCCAGTCTTTCACCGGCAGGAAATCGGTATAGAGCGCGGCTTCCGGGGTGCCTGGCTGCGGCGCGTAGTCATACTCCCAGCGCACCAGCGGCGGCATCGACATCAGGATCGACTCGGTTCGCCCACCGGTTTGCAGACCAAACAAGGTCCCGCGATCCCACACCAGATTGAACTCCACGTAGCGGCCACGGCGGTACAGCTGGAAATCCCGCTCACGTTCGCCCCAGCTCAACCCCTTGCGGCGTTCGATAATTGGCAGATAGGCCTGCAAAAAGCCTTCGCCCACCGCCTGAGTAAAGCGGAAGCAATGGTCAAAGTCAGGGGTATTCAGGTCGTCAAAGAACAGCCCGCCGATGCCGCGCTGCTCGTTGCGGTGCTTGATAAAGAAGTAGTCGTCGCACCACTTTTTATAGCGCGGATAGACATCTTCACCAAACGGCTGGCAGAGATCGCTGGCCGTCTGGTGCCAGTGCACGGCGTCTTCGGCGAAGCCGTAATACGGGGTCATATCGAACCCGCCGCCAAACCACCACACCGGATCGGCACCGGGCTTCTCGGCAATAAAGAAGCGCACGTTGGCATGGCTGGTCGGCAGATAGGGGTTTTCCGGGTGGATCACCAGCGACACGCCCATCGCTTCAAAGCTGCGGCCTGCCAGCTCCGGGCGGTGTGCGGTGGCAGACGCCGGCATTTGATCGCCATGAACGTGGGAGAAGTTAACGCCGGCCTGCTCGAATATCGCGCCGTTGCGTAGCACGCGGCTTCGACCGCCGCCGCCGCCTTCGCGGTCCCAGCTGTCTTCTTCAAAATTTGCCTTGCCGTCAGCCTGGGCTAACTGCTGGCAAATGCTGTCCTGTAATGTGAGCAGAAACTGCTTCACCTGGGCGAGGTCGGGTGCGTTCATGGCTTACCTTGCTGATGAAAATTGACGCGCGGAGTATACGCCAAAATGGGTCAGCTGGGGCGTCTGTTATTGGCATCGAACTCATTAAAGTAGCTGACGATGCCGCCGACAATCGCCGTGGCGATTTTTTGCCGGAAGGCGGTGGTGCCTAACAGACGCTCCTCAGCCGGGTTGGTAATAAAGGAGGTTTCCACTAACACCGACGGGATCGAAGGGGACTTCAGCACGGCAAACGCCGCCTGTTCGGTATGCTGGCTGTGCAGGTGATGCACCGGACGGATTTGGCCCAGCACGTGTTTGCCCAGCGTCAGGCTGTTTTTAATGGTGTCGGTCTGTACCAGGTCGAACAGCACCTGCTGCAGATAGTGGTCTTTATCGGCGGCTTTGACGCCACCGACGTCATCGGCGGCATTTTCACGCTGCGACAGGTAGCGCGCCATGCTGCTGCTGGCCCCGCGATTGGACAGGGCAAACACCGAGGCACCGTTGGCATCGGGGCTGGTAAAACCGTCGGCGTGGATCGACATAAACAGGTTCGCGCCGTGCTGATGGGCGATTTCGACACGCTCACCCAACGGAATAAAGTGGTCGGACTCGCGGGTGAGCCGCGCTTCGATATGCGGATGGTCGTTGAGCATGGTGCGGATATGATTGGCAATTTCCAGCACCACATGCTTCTCTTCGGAACCCTCTTCGCCCACCGCACCGGAGTCAATGCCGCCGTGGCCCGGATCGATCATCACGATTTTTTTACCGTTGGCGGACGGCGGTGGCGGGGTGTTGGCTTTAGCCCGTGCCGAAGCGAGTTTTAGCGACGCGCTTTCCTCTTTCGCCCTTGCCGGTTTATTGACCAGTAAAGCCAACGCCAGGCCGGAAAGCAGCAGCTGACGTCGGGAAGTTAACGGGGTCATCTGGCCAAACTTTTTCATCAACACATCCTCAGGGCACAAAGTGCTTATTGTTATATCGTAACAATAGCTCCCGCGCGAGGAGGGAACTATTTCAACTTTTTACTTTCCATTTCAGCAGGCTAACAGATGGGCTCGGGCGTTTTTTTCGCTCTTAATGGTGGTTGAGGCTTGCACCGCCGAAAGAAAGCGTGATAATCAGCAAATTGTGGTTAACATCTGGGGCAACGCCATGGAAATTCGCGTATTTAGCCAGGACGATTTTGAAGAAGTGATTACCCTGTGGGAGCGTTGCGATCTGTTACGTCCCTGGAACGATCCGGAAATGGATATCGAGCGTAAGCTCAATCACGATCCCGATCTGTTTCTGGTGGCGGTCGTCGGTGGGGTAATTGTCGGCACGCTGATGGGCGGCTACGACGGTCATCGTGGATCGGCTTATTATCTCGGCGTTCATCCCGATTATCAGGGCCGTGGCTTTGCTAATGCGTTGATCAACCGGCTGGAGAAAAAGCTGATCGCCCGCGGATGTCCGAAAATCCACGTGATGGTGCGTGAAGAAAATGATGCGGTAATGGGCTTTTATGAAAAGCTCGATTATGAAGCGGTGGACAGCGCGCTGCTCGGCAAACGCCTGATCGAAGATCGCGAATATTAATCGCTCGGGTGGCGCGGTGTCACCCGACGTTCCTGCCTGTGATGTGAAATAACCTGATGTATTCCCCTGACGATTACGATGCCCGAGGCCAGCTGCGATTACCGCTGGGCTTCTGGGCGATTTTGCTGTTACAGGCCCGCACCTGGGTGCTGTTTGTGATGGCTGGCGCCTCGCGTCAGCAAGGGACTTCGCTGCTGGCGTTATTCTATCCTGACACCCATGCCTTCTGGCTGGGGCTGGGATTAGGCGTGCCCGCCGCGCTGGGCCTGCTGTTAACCGGCTATCGCCAGCGCGCACCGAAACTCTGGCAGGCCTGGCGCTGGGTGCTGATGCTGACCCTGGTGGCGATGCTGGCGTTGCAGGCCTTCACCCTGTGGCACGGCGACGACGCCGTTTCACCGCTGGTGATCCTGTTTACCGGTTTTGACCTGCTGGCGCTGTACTGGCTGGCTTTCAACCGGCGGTTAAAAGCCTGTTTTGATCCTGCCAGCAATATGGCATAAACCTGTCGCCTGGCGCTTTCAGGTTTTTATCCCACTCTGTGAGCCGGATAAAACTTTTTCACGGATTAACACTCCAACCAGTTCAGACGTTTTAGTCACCATGACAGGAGTTGCAATGAAATCTGTTCGCCCGGCACTGATCGCCGTCGCTTTGCTGTTGGCCGGTTGCGCCAGTTCAGGCCCTTCACCCCAGCCGTCCAACGGCGCGACCTGGTGGAATCCGCTGACCTATTCGTGGTCCAGCCTGGCGCCATGGCACTGGTTTGGCTCCTCGCTCACCGTTGAAGAGCAGGGTGTCGGCACGCTGAATGGCAGCACCGCCATGACCGAAGAGGCTATCAGTGACGGCCTCAACGGCAACTATCAGGTGCGCAAAGGGATGCGCAGTGATAATGGCAACGTGGTGACCTTCTTCCAGGCCGTGAAAGATGCCAAGGTTAAGGTGGAAGTGAGCGGGCAGTCGACCGTCGACCGTATTGAGGTGACCGACAGCAGCATTGCCTCCGCCGACGGCAATAAAATCGGTACGCCGTTCAGCGATCTGTTCCGCAAAGCCTTCGGCGCCTGCCAGAAAGGCACCGGCAAAGACAGCGACGGCGTGGAGTGTAATGCGCCAGGCAGTCAGCATATCAGCTACGTCTTTACCGGCGAATGGCACGGTCCGGAAGGCCTGATGCCGTCGGATGAGGCGCTGCAGAAATGGACCATCAGTAAAATCATCTGGCAAAAATAGCAGGAGAGCCACACCATGTCCCAGTCCCAGAGCGGCATTTTATTAGAACATCGCCGTTTTGCTGTTTACCTTGAAGCGATGATGCAGGGCGATTTAGCCGCCTTTCGTCAGGGTATTCCTCTTTTCCTGCAGCAGCTTGAGCAGTTGCAACAGCGCTGGCCGGATGCGGGACTGGGTGCGGTTATCGCCTTTGGCCCGGCGTTATGGAACGATCTGAACCCTGCAAACAGCACTGCTGAGCTGAAAGACTTTCAGCCGCTGGGGAAGGGCATGGCACCCGCCACGCAGCGCGATCTGCTGATCCATATTCAGTCCTTACGCCATGACGTGAACTTCAGCCTGGCGCAGGCGGCGGTGGCGGCATTTGGCGGAGCGATTACCGTGGTGGAAGAAACCCACGGTTTCCGCTGGGTGGAAGATCGCGATTTAAGCGGCTTTGTTGATGGTACGGAAAACCCGCAGGGCGAGCAGCGGCCGATGGTGGCACTGATTGGCGCAGGCGAAAATGCCGGTGGCAGCTACGTCTTCAGCCAGCGCTGGGAACATAATCTGAAGATGTTTAACCGCATGGCGGTGAATAAGCAGGAGCAGATTATGGGCCGCACCAAAGAGAGCAATGAAGAGCTGGAAGGCGACGACCGCCCGGCCACGTCGCACGTGGCCCGTGTCGACCTGAAAGAGGACGGCAAAGGCCTGAAAATTCTGCGCCAGAGCCTGCCATACGGTACGGCCAGCGGCACCAACGGGCTGTTCTTCCTCGCCTATTGCGCCACGCTTTACAACATTGAAAAGCAGCTGTTAAGCATGTTCGGCGAGCTGGACAATAAGTTCGATGCCATGCTGCGCTTTACCAAGCCGGTCAGCGGCAGCTATTTCTATGCGCCTTCTCAGCAGCAGTTAGCCGCCCTGTAATACGCAATAAGCCCCTCACGAAAGGGGCTTAATTCCCTGCTCACAGATCCTTCCTCAACCGGCATTACTCCTCAGTCATAAACGGCAACAGCGCCTGATACAGCTGGCGGAAGGTTTCCCGCTGTTGGGCATAATGCTGATGATTTTCCGCATCCGGCGTATGGCGTTGTTCCAGCGGCAGCTCGGGCAACATCTCGCTGAGCGGCTTGTGAGGATTGATCGCGATTTGCGCCAGCCTGGCCGCACCCAGCGCAGGACCCACGTCACCGCCGGTGCGGTACTCCAGTGCATGTCCGCAAATATCCGCCAGCATCTGCCGCCACCAGGCACTTCGCGCACCGCCGCCGATCAGCGTGATGCTGCGCGGTTGCAGGCCGCTGGCATGCAGCGCATCCATGCCGTCCGCCAGCGCAAAACCCACCCCTTCCAGCACGGCGCGCGCCAGATGTTCGGCACCGTGCTGATGCGTCAGCCCCCAGAAAGCGCCTTTCGCCTGCGGATTGTTATGCGGCGTGCGTTCTCCGGAAAGGTAGGGCAGGAACCACACCGGCGCATCAACCGGTTTGGCCTGCTCCGCCAACGTAAGCAGCGTCGGCACATCGCGAATATTGGTCAGCTTGCAGGCCCAGTCCAGGCAGGACGCCGCGCTCAGCATGACCGACATCAGATGCCAGGTTTCCGGCAGCGCATGGCAGAAGCTGTGCACCGCACTTTCCGGATTGCTCCTGAAGCCGTCGCTCACCGCGAAATAAACCCCCGAGGTGCCAAGTGACAGCATGGCCTGGCCCGGCTGATACAGCCCAACGCCAATCGCGCCGGCGGCATTATCGCCACCGCCCGCCACCACCGGTAAGCTACCCGCCAGCCCCCAATGCTCGGCGAGTTCGGCGTGCAGCTTGCCGGTTATCTGGTTGCCCTCAAACAGCGCAGGCATGGCGTTGCGGGACAGGCCGCAGGCGGACAGCAGTTCATCGCTCCAGTCACGCTGACGGACGTTCAGCCACATCGTTCCCGCCGCATCGGACATATCGCTGGCGAATTCACCGGTCATCCGCCAGCGCAGGTAATCCTTCGGCAGCAGCACTTTGTCGATCTGGCTGAAAATCTCCGGCTCGTGCTGCTTCACCCACAGCAGCTTGGGCGCAGTGAACCCCGGCATCATCACGTTGCCGGTGATATCACGCGAGGCCGGAACCGCCTGTTCCAGTTCCCGACATTGCGCCGCGCTTCTGCCGTCGTTCCACAGGATCGCCGGACGTAAGATCTGCTGGCGCGCATCCAGCAGCGTGGCGCCGTGCATTTGTCCGGTCAGGCCGATGGCCTTCACCTGCTGCAAATCCTGTTGTTTCGCCAGCGCCTGCATCGCCTTATCCGTTGCCTGCCACCATTCAGCAGGCGACTGCTCGGACCATAATGGCTGCGGGCGTGAAATCGTCAGCGGCTCACCGTGCGTGGCAAGCAACTGCCCGCTTTCACTGAGCAGGATAGCCTTCACCCCGGAGGTGCCGAGATCGATGCCGATATACATAGGGACGTGTCCTTGTATTAACCAAACAGATAGCGATTCACCAGATTCTCCAGCTTTTCCTGATGACCGCTCTGATGTTGTGGGGCCAGGTTATGATCGCCGGCGTATTTCGCCAGCGCATCCAGCGACAGCTTGCCTTGCAGGATCTGCTGGCCCAGCTCGCCGTTCCAGTTGGCGTAGCGTTTGGCGACCAGCTGATGCAGCTCACCCTCTTCAATCATCTTCGCCGCCACCTTCAGCGCCAGCGCCATGGTATCCATGCCACCAATATGACCATAGAACAGATCGTATTTATCGGTGCTCTGACGGCGGACTTTGGCATCAAAATTGAGGCCGCCGGTGGTAAAGCCGCCCGCTTTAAGAATTTCAAACATCACCAGCGCATTTTCTTCGACGCTGTTCGGGAACTGATCGGTATCCCAGCCGAGCTGAGGATCGCCACGGTTGGCATCGACCGAGCCGAAGATCCCCAGCGCAATCGCTGTGGCAATCTCATGATGGAAGGAGTGGCCGCCGAGGGTGGCGTGGTTCGCCTCGATATTCACCTTGATCTCTTTTTCCAGGCCAAACTGCTTCAGGAAGCCATACACCGTCGCCACGTCGTAATCATACTGGTGCTTGGTCGGCTCCTGCGGTTTCGGCTCAATCAGCAGCGAGCCCTGGAAGCCAATTTTATGCTTATGCTCAACCACCATCTGCATAAAGCGGCCGATCTGCTCGCGCTCCTGACGTAAATCGGTGTTAAGCAGGGTTTCATAACCCTCGCGTCCGCCCCACAGCACGTAGTTTTCGCCGCCCAGTTTCTTCGTTGCGTTCATCGCGGTGAACACCTGAGTCGCTGCCCAGCTGAACACTTCCGGATCGGGGCTGGTGGCCGCGCCTGCGCCATAGCGGGGATGGGTAAAGCAGTTGGCGGTGCCCCACAGCAGCTTGACGCCGGTGGACTGCTGTTTTTCCGCCAGCACATCGCTCATCACCGCAAAGTTATTCAGGTAGGTCTTCAGCGAGTCGCCTTCCGGCGAGACGTCCACATCGTGGAAGCAGTAGTAAGGCACGTTCAGTTTCTGGAAGAATTCGAAGGCGACATCGGCCTTACGCTTTGCCAGCGCCAGCTGATCCCCCGCCTGCTGCCACGGCCGCTCGAACGCCCCGACGCCAAACATATCCGCCCCGGTCCAGCAGAAGGTGTGCCAGTAACAGGCAGCAAAACGCAGATGTTCATCCATCCGTTTGCCGAGGACGATCTCGTCGGGATTGTAATGGCGAAACGCCAGCGGGTTTTTACTGCCGGTTCCTTCAAAGCGAACCTGTTCAAGCTGATCAAAATAGGGTTGCATGGTTGACTCCTGGGTAGCTGGCCCGTCTGGCGGGATAGGGGCATCTTCGGAGTTCAGGGGCCGAACCACAATTACGTTATTTCACACTCAAATTCAGAGAATTATTAACTGTGCGTGAGATCTCATTATTCAGCGGAAAAAGTTAACTTCAGCCGGTGCCGCATTTTTAAATGCGCTGAAGGTGAATGACGACAGCAAAACATGACCGTGGTCATAAAACAAAAACTAAACCAAAAATCGTAATCAACGGGTAAGAATCAGTAATTGCTCAACCGGAAGCAATTGACAACAATCCGCTGGACGTTTCGTGACCTCTATTTCCCCGACACCATCAATAAAAAAGGGTAATAAAAATGAAATTCAAGCACCTCTTACTCTCTGCCTGCGCGCTGTTCGTGTTGGCCAGCCAGCCTGGGTACAGTAAAGAAATCAAAATCGGGATGGCGATTGACGATCTGCGTCTGGAGCGCTGGCAGAAAGATCGCGATATTTTTGTGAAGAAGGCCGAGTCGCTGGGCGCAAACGTGTTTGTGCAGTCCGCCAACGGCAACGAAGAGACGCAGATGGCGCAGATTGAGAACATGATCAATCGCGGGGTCGATGTGCTGGTGATCATTCCTTACAACGGCCAGGTGCTAAGCAACGTGATCAAAGAAGCCAAACGCGAAGGCATCAAGGTGCTGGCGTATGACCGGATGATCAACAACGCCGACATCGATTTCTATATCTCTTTCGATAACGAAAAGGTCGGGCAGCTGCAGGCGCAAAGCCTGGTACAGCGCGTGCCTACGGGGAATTACTTCCTGATGGGCGGCTCGCCGGTGGATAACAACGCCAAGCTGTTCCGTCAGGGGCAGATGACCGTGCTGAAGCCGCTGATCGATAGCGGGAAAATCAAAGTGGTGGGCGATCAGTGGGTCGACGGCTGGCTGCCAGAGAACGCGCTGAAGATTATGGAGAATGCGCTGACCGCCAACAATAACCACATTGATGCGGTGGTGGCGTCGAATGATGCGACCGCGGGTGGGGCGATTCAGGCGCTATCGGCCCAGGGGCTGGCGGGGAAAGTGGCGATCTCGGGGCAGGATGCTGACCTGGCGGCGGTGAAACGCATTGAGGCGGGCACCCAAACCATGACGGTGTATAAACCGATCAGCAAGCTGGCAGATGACGCGGCGAAAATTGCGGTGCAATTAGGTTCGGGCCAGCAGCCAGAAAGTAATGCCACATTAAATAATGGCGCTAAAGAGGTGAAGTCCTGGTTATTAACGCCGATTTCGGTCAATAAATCGAATATCGACAGTACCATTATCGCTGACGGATTCCATAAAAAAGCCGAATTAAATTGAACCCTCCGCAGCGAAATAACGGGAGGACAGAATGGCTATTCTCTTAGAGATGAAAAATATCACCAAGCAATTCGGCGTGGTTAAAGCCGTCGATAATATCAGCCTGCAGCTTGAAGCAGGCCAGGTATTATCACTTTGTGGTGAGAATGGTTCAGGGAAATCAACGCTAATGAAAGTGCTGTGCGGAATATATCCGCACGGCAGTTATTCAGGTGAGATCTATTTTTCAGGCGATCTGATCACCGCGAAAACCATTCGGGAAACCGAACAAAAGGGCATCGCCATTATTCACCAGGAGCTGGCGCTGGTGAAACAAATGACCGTGCTGGAGAACATGTTTCTCGGCAGCGAGTGGGGCCGGTTTGGCCTGATGGATTACGAGTCGATGTATCTGCGCTGCCAGCGAATGCTGGCGCAGGTCAAGCTGAACATCGACCCCAATACCCGCGTGGGTGAGCTTGGCCTGGGCCAGCAACAGCTGGTGGAAATTGCCAAAGCGCTGAATAAGCAGGTGCGCCTGTTGGTACTGGATGAGCCAACCGCTTCGCTCACCGAAAGCGAAACCGCCACGTTGCTGGAGATCATCAGCGATCTGCGCGATCACGATATTGCCTGCATCTACATCTCGCACAAGCTGAACGAGGTGAAAGCCATCTCGGATTTAATCTGCGTGATACGGGACGGGCGGCATATCGCCACGCGCTCTGCCGCAGGCATGAACGAAGACGACATCATTGCGATGATGGTGGGGCGTGAGTTAACCGAGCTGTATCCCCAGGAGCCGCATCAGATTGGTGAGGTGGTACTGCAGGTGGACAACCTCACCGCGTGGCATCCGGTTAACCGCCATATTCGCCGCGTCGATGACGTTTCCTTTACCCTGCGGCGCGGCGAAATCCTCGGTGTCGCCGGGCTGGTGGGGTCGGGCCGTACCGAAACCATGCAGTGCCTGTTTGGCGTTTACGCTGGCCGCTGGCAAGGCAACATCGCGGTAAACGGGCGCCCGGTGACCATTCAGCACTGTCGCCATGCGATGGCGCAGGGCATTGCGATGGTGCCAGAAGATCGTAAACGTGACGGCATCGTGCCGGTGATGAGCGTGGGGGCAAATATCACTCTGGCGGCATTAGGCCAGTACAGCGGCCGCTTCTCGCTGCTGGATGAAGCCAAAGAACAGGCCACCATTCAGCATTCGCTGGCGCGGCTGAAGGTGAAAACCTCCTCGCCCTTACTGGCGATTGGGCGGCTCAGCGGTGGCAATCAGCAAAAAGCGATTCTGGCGCGCTGTCTGTTGCTGGACCCGCAAATCCTGATCCTCGATGAGCCCACGCGCGGCATCGATATCGGGGCGAAATATGAAATCTACAAATTGATTAACCAGCTGGTGCAGCAGGGCATCGCCGTAATTGTGGTGTCTTCTGAACTGCCCGAAGTGCTGGGGCTGAGCGACCGGGTGCTGGTGATGCATGAAGGGCGAATCAAAGCCGATCTGCCGAACCGCAACCTGACCCAGGAACAGATTATGGAAGCCGCGTTAAGGAGTGAAACTGATGTCGAAAAGCACGCAATCTGAAGTGAGTTTACCGCCAGTCACGCCACGCGGCCTGCGGTTGAAGTCGCTCAATCTGCAAGTCTTCGTGATGCTGGCCGCCATTGTGGTGATCATGCTGTTTTTTACCTTCACTACCGAAGGTGCCTACCTGAGCGCCCGTAATATCTCCAACCTGCTGCGCCAGACGGCGATCACCGGCATTCTGGCGGTGGGCATGGTGTTCGTGATTGTCTCTGCCGAAATCGATCTTTCGGTGGGCTCAATGATGGGATTGCTGGGCGGTGCGGCGGCGATCTTCGATGTCTGGCTGGGCTGGCCGCTGCCGCTGACCATTGTGGTGACGCTGCTGGCCGGGGTGTTGTTGGGCGCGTGGAATGGCTGGTGGGTGGCTTACCGCAAGGTTCCGTCATTTATCGTCACCCTTGCCGGCATGCTGGCGTTTCGCGGCGTGCTGATCGGTATCACTAACGGTACCACGGTGGCGCCGACCAGCGATGCGATGTCGCTGATGGGGCAAAGCTATCTGCCCGGCGGGCTGGGCTTTGGTATCGGGGCGGTGGGGCTGATGCTGTTTGTCGCCTGGCAGTGGCGACGTCGCGCCCGTCGGGCACAAATGGGACTGCCGGTGGCCAGTGCCAGCGGCGACGTCACGCGCCAAAGCATCATGGCGATTATCGTGCTGGGCGCGGTGTATCTGCTGAATGATTATCGCGGGGTGCCCACGCCGGTCTTGATCCTGACCGCGCTGATGCTGGCCGGAATGTTTATGGCCACCCGAACCGCCTTTGGCAGACGCATTTATGCTATTGGCGGCAACATCGATGCCGCGCGCCTGTCGGGCGTAAACGTTGAGCGCACCAAGATGGCGGTGTTCGCCATTAATGGGTTGATGGTGGCGATTGCCGGGCTGATCCTCAGCTCCCGACTGGGTGCCGGTTCACCTTCGGCCGGCAACATTGCCGAGCTGGATGCGATAGCGGCCTGCGTAATTGGCGGAACCAGCCTGGCGGGCGGCATCGGCAGCGTCGCCGGCGCGGTGATGGGGGCCTTTATTATGGCGTCGCTGGATAACGGCATGAGCATGCTGGACGTACCGACCTTCTGGCAGTACATCGTTAAAGGGGCGATTTTGCTGCTGGCGGTGTGGATGGATTCCGCCACCAAGCGTCGGGTATGAATCGCCTGGAATGCCGCCAGAATGTGCCGGCCCAGCGAAAGGCTTCGCGTTGCCTCACAAATCTGGCGGCATTTTCACTGCTCTGTTGATGGCTGTGCTATCCAGAGAGCAGCATGATTTCAGGGGAACCCGTATGTTCGGCAAACGTTTTCGCATTACCTTGCTGTTTAACGCCAATAAAGTCTATGACCGTCAGGTGGTGGAAGGCGTCGGCGAATATCTGCAGGCTTCACAGTGCGACTGGGACATCTTTATTGAGGAAGATTTCCGCTGCCGCATCGACAATATCCGCGACTGGCTGGGCGATGGGGTGATTGCGGATTTTGACGACGGTGAGATAGCCAGGCTGCTGCACAACGTTAAGGTGCCTATCGTTGGCGTGGGCGGATCGTATCTGCAAAAAGAAGATTACCCGCCGGTGCATTACATCGCCACGGATAACCATGCGTTGGTCGAAGCGGCCTTTATGCACCTGAAGGAAAAGGGCCTGAACCGCTTTGCCTTTTACGGCTTACCGCCGGAAGGCGGCAAGCGCTGGGCGCAGGAGCGGGAACAGGCCTTCCGCAATCTGGTTTCGGCCGAGCAGTATCAGGGCGTGGTGTATCAGGGAATGGAAACCGCGCCGGAGAACTGGCAATACGCGCAAAACCGGCTGGCGGACTGGGTGCAAACCCTGCCGCAGCAGACCGGAATTATTGCGGTCACCGATGCCCGCGCCCGTCATCTGCTGCAGGTGTGTGAGCATCTGGACATTGCCGTGCCGGAAAAACTCAGCGTGATTGGCATCGATAATGAAGAGCTGACGCGTTATTTATCGCGCGTGGCGCTCTCTTCGGTGGCACAGGGCACGCGGCAAATGGGCTACCGTGCGGCAAAACTGCTGCATCAGTTGTTGAACGAGCGGGAAATGCCGCTGCAACGCATTCTGGTGCCGCCGGTAAAGGTGGTGGAACGGCGCTCGACCGACTTCCGTTCGCTGCGCGACCCGGCGGTGATCCAGGCGATGCATTATATTCGCCATCACGCCTGCAAAGGGATTAAGGTGGAGCAGGTGCTGGAATCGGTCGGCATGTCGCGATCGAACCTGGAGAAGCGCTTCAAGGATGAGACCGGCCAGACCATCCACAATATGATCCACGGCGAGAAGCTGGAGAGGGCGCGCAACCTGTTAATTTCCAGCTCGCTGTCAATCAACGAGATCTCACAGATGTGCGGCTATCCTTCCTTACAGTACTTCTATTCGGTATTCCGCAAAGATTACGATATGACGCCGAAAGAGCACCGCGATAAGTACGGTGAGGTGCTGTGCTGATCGTCTGCTTTCCCATCCCCTGCATAAACAATTCCATTCGCTTATAGCGTTTTAAACTTCCAAATCACCAAACGGTATATGAAATCGTTACTGCTTTTAGTGTGGTTATAAATAAACTGAGGATACTTCAGGGCGCGAGCCGACTGTTTCCCAGGGTGCATAATGACGTTACCGACGGTTAAAAAAATAATGAGCAGTGCCGCTTTCTCGTTGCTGTTAGCCGGGTCCGCTCAGGCTACCGAGCTGTTGAACAGCTCCTACGACGTCTCGCGCGAGCTGTTTGTCGCCCTGAATGCGCCTTTTGAAAAACAGTGGGCCGAGCAAAATAACGGTGACAAGCTGACTATCAGACAGTCACACGCCGGCTCATCCAAGCAGGCGCTGGCCATTTTGCAGGGCCTGAAAGCCGATGTGGTGACCTACAACCAGGTGACTGACGTGCAGATTTTGCACGATCGCGGCAATCTGATCCCGGCCGACTGGCAAAAACGTTTCCCCAATAACAGCTCACCGTTCTATTCGACCATGGCGTTCCTCGTGCGCAAGGGCAACCCCAAGAACATCCACAGTTGGGATGATCTGGTGAAAACTGATGTGAAGCTGGTGTTCCCCAATCCAAAAACGTCAGGCAACGGGCGTTACACCTACCTGGCTGCCTGGGGTGCCGCCGATAAAGCGGACGGTAAAGATCGGGCTAAAACCGAGCAGTTTATGACTCAGTTCCTGAAAAACGTCGAGGTCTTTGATACCGGCGGTCGCGGTGCCACCACCACCTTTGTTGAGCGTGGGCAGGGCGATGTGCTGATCAGCTTCGAGTCCGAAGTGAACAATATCCGCAACCAGTACGCCAAAGATGGCTACGAAGTGGTGGTGCCGAAAACCAATATCCTGGCGGAGTTCCCGGTGACCTGGGTCGATAAAAACGTCGATGCCAATAACACTGGCAAAGCCGCTAAAGCCTACCTGGGCTATCTCTACACGCCAGCGGCGCAGAAAATTATCACGCAGTATTACTACCGCGTGAACAATCCTGAGCTGATGGCGCAGCAGAAAGAGCGTTTCCCGGCGGTTGACCTTTTCCGCGTGGAAGAGGCCTTCGGCAGCTGGGACCAGGTAATGAAAACCCAGTTCGCCAGCGGTGGTGAGCTGGACAAATTGTTAGCCGCAGGACATCAGTAATGTTTGCCACTAAAAGTAAGCGCGTGCTGCCAGGCTTTGGTATCAGCCTCGGTAGCAGCCTGTTCTTCACCTGCCTGATCCTGCTGTTGCCGATCAGCGCACTGCTGATGCAGCTGTCGCAAATGACGCTGTCTCAGTATTGGGAAGTCGTGACCAACCCACAGGTGATGGCCGCCTACAAAGTTACCCTGATTTCAGCCGGCGTGGCCTCGCTGTTCAATGCCGTGTTCGGCATGCTGATGGCGTGGATCCTTACCCGCTACCGTTTTCCTGGCCGCACGCTGCTGGATGGCTTAATGGATCTGCCGTTTGCTTTACCGACGGCGGTGGCGGGCTTGACGCTGGCGGGCCTGTTCTCGGTCAACGGCTGGTATGGTCAATGGCTGGCGCAGTTCGACATTAAAGTGTCTTACACCTGGCTGGGCATTGCCGTCGCCATGGCGTTTACCAGCATTCCGTTTGTGGTGCGTACCGTTCAGCCGGTGCTTGAAGAACTGGGCCCGGAATACGAAGAAGCGGCCGAAACGCTGGGCGCCACGCCGTGGCAGAGCTTCCGTCGCGTGGTGCTGCCTGAAGTGGCGCCGGCATTGTTGGCCGGCACCGCCTTGTCCTTTACCCGCAGCCTGGGCGAGTTTGGTGCGGTGATCTTTATTGCCGGCAACATTGCCTGGAAAACCGAAGTGACCTCGCTGATGATTTTCGTCCGTTTGCAGGAGTTTGATTATCCTGCCGCCAGCGCCATTGCGTCAGTGATCCTCGCGGCATCGCTGCTGCTACTGTTCGCGATTAACACCTTACAGAGCCGCTTTGGCCGTCGTATTGGAGGTCATTAATGGCCGATATCACCGAATTGAAAGGGGCCAGCCGCAGCCGCATCAACTGGGGTAAATGGATCCTGATTGCGCTGGGCATGCTGATCTCCTTTGGGCTGCTGGTGGTGCCGATGGTGGCGATTTTTACCAGCGCCTTCTCCAACGGCCTTATGGCGTCGTTCAGCAACCTGAAAGATGGCGACATGCTGCACTCAATCTGGCTGACCGTCCTGATGGCGCTGATTACCGTGCCGGTCAATCTGGTGTTCGGGACGCTGCTGGCCTGGCTGGTTACGCGCTTTGATTTCCCCGGCCGCCAGCTGCTGCTGACCCTGTTTGATATTCCTTTTGCCGTGTCGCCGGTGGTGGCGGGGCTGATGTATCTGCTGTTCTGGGGCGTCAACGGCCCGGCAGGCGGCTGGCTGGACGCGCACAATATCCAGCTGATGTTCTCCTGGCCGGGGATGGCGATGGTGACCATCTTTGTGACCTGTCCGTTTGTAGTCCGTGAGCTGGTGCCGGTGATGTTGAGTCAGGGCAGCAATGAAGATGAAGCGGCGGTGTTGTTAGGCGCGTCAGGCTGGAAAATGTTCTGGCGGGTGACCCTGCCCAATATCCGCTGGGCGCTGTTGTACGGTCTGGTACTGACCAATGCCCGTGTGATTGGCGAGTTCGGTGCGGTCTCGGTGGTATCGGGCTCGATTCGCGGCGAGACCTACACGCTGCCATTACAAGTTGAATTACTGCATCAGGATTACAACACCGTCGGGGCCTTTACGGCGGCCGGGCTGTTAACCCTGATGGCGATAGTCACACTGTTTCTGAAGAGCGCGCTGCAATGGCGTTTAGAACACCAGAACAAGCGTTTGCAACAGGAGGGGAACCATGAGCATTGATATCAGCAAAATTAACAAATCTTTCGGCCGTACTAAGGTCCTGAACGATATTTCACTGGATATCCCTTCCGGTCAGATGGTGGCATTGCTTGGGCCTTCTGGCTCAGGGAAAACCACGCTGCTGCGCATTATTGCCGGGCTGGAAAGCCAGAACAGCGGCCGTCTGAGCTTTAATGGCAAAGACGTCACCCAGCTGCACGCGCGCGACCGCCAGGTGGGCTTTGTGTTCCAGCATTACGCCTTATTCCGCCATATGACGGTGTTCGATAACATCGCCTTCGGCCTGACCGTGCTGCCACGCCGCGAACGTCCTTCTGCGGCGGTGATTAAGCAGAAAGTCACCAAGCTGCTGGAGATGGTGCAGTTAAGCCATCTGGCTACGCGCTTCCCGGCACAGCTTTCGGGCGGTCAGAAACAGCGTGTGGCGCTGGCGCGTGCGCTGGCGGTTGAACCGCAGATCCTGCTGCTTGATGAGCCGTTCGGTGCGCTGGATGCCCAGGTACGTAAAGAGCTGCGCCGCTGGTTGCGTCAGCTGCATGAAGAATTGAAGTTCACCAGCGTGTTCGTGACCCACGACCAGGAAGAAGCGATGGAAGTGGCCGATCGCGTGGTGGTGATGAGCCAGGGCAACATTGAACAGGTCGGCACACCGGACGACGTCTGGCGCGATCCGGCTACCCGGTTTGTGCTGGAGTTCCTCGGTGAAGTGAACCGCTTTGAAGCCGAAGTGCATGGTTCCCAGTTCCACGTTGGCGCGCATCACTGGCCGTTGGGCTATACGCCCGCGCATCAGGGCCGCGTCGAGCTGTTCCTGCGTCCGTGGGAAATCGACGTCAGCCGCCACAGCAGCCTGGAAACGCCGTTACCGGTGCAGGTGCTGGAAGTCAGCCCGCGCGGTCACTACTGGCAGCTGGTTGCGCAGCCAGCCGGCTGGGGACTGGATCCGATTACGCTGGTGGTGGAAGGCACGCAGACTGCGCCGGTTCGCGGCGAGCAGCTGTTTGTAGGCCTGCAACAGGCTCGCCTGTACAAAGGTGAAACGCCGTTGCGACAGGTTGCCTTTGCGCAAAGTGCCTGATATTTTCTAGTCGAACAGGGTCAGGTCTTCCTGACCCTTTTTTTTTGCCAGCTTTTCTGGCTCCTTCCAGGAATCGCACAGTGACCACACTAGAAAATACCATCGGCAACACGCCACTGATCAAGCTTCAGCGCATGACGCCCGCCAACGGCAGCGAAATCTGGCTGAAGCTGGAAGGCAATAATCCCGCAGGTTCGGTAAAGGATCGTGCCGCTTTCTCGATGATCGATCGGGCCGAGTGTCGCGGTGAGATCCAGCCGGGCGACGTGCTGATCGAGGCCACCAGTGGCAACACCGGGATCGCGCTGGCGATGATCGCCGCGATGAAAGGCTATGCGCTGAAGCTGTTGATGCCTGAGAACATGAGCGTGGAGCGCCAGATGGCGATGCAGGCTTACGGTGCCGAGCTGATTCTGGTCAGCAAAACTCTCGGGATGGAAGGCGCACGCGATCTGGCGAAGGAGATGGAAGCCAGAGGCGAGGGCAAGGTCCTCGATCAGTTCAACAACCCGGACAATCCGCTGGGACATTACACCACCACCGCACCGGAAATCTGGCAGCAGTCTGCCGGACGATTAACCCATTTTGTCTCCAGCATGGGCACCACCGGCACCATTACCGGCGTGGGTCGCTATCTGAAAGAGCAGAGCGACAGCGTGCAAATCATCGGTTTGCAGCCCGCTGAAGGCAGCAGCATTCCCGGTATCCGTCGCTGGCCCGAGGCCTATTTGCCGGGCATTTATCGCCCGGAGCTGGTAGATCGGGTGATCGATATGGCGCAGGCCGAAGCTGAGCAAACCATGCGTTTGCTGGCCCGCCGTGAAGGCATTTTCTGCGGCGTCAGTTCCGGCGGTGCGGTTGCCGGCGCACTGCGCATTGCGGAGGAGCAGCCGGGCAGTATCGTGGTGGCGATAGTTTGCGATCGCGGCGACCGTTATCTCTCTACCGGCGTTTACTAATTCCTGCTGATACACTGTAAGGATTAGGTAAAACCGGCTGCTATTAAGTCACCGACAGGTGAATATAGCGGCTGACTCACTGAGAGATGCTGTATGAAAATTTTACTGGTCGACGACGACCTCGAGCTGGGCACCATGCTCAGCCAGTACCTGATTGCTGAAGGCTTCGACGCTTCGCTGGTGTTAACCGGCAAAGCGGGCGTGGAAGGCGCACTGTCTGGCGAGTACAACGCGATGATCCTCGACATTATGCTGCCCGATATGAGCGGTATTGATGTGCTGCGCCAGGTCCGGCAGAACTGCCGCCTGCCGGTGATCATGCTGACCGCCAAAGGCGACAACATTGACCGGGTGATTGGCCTGGAAATGGGTGCCGATGACTACGTGCCGAAACCTTGCTATCCGCGCGAGCTGGTCGCCCGACTGCGCGCCGTACTGCGCCGCGTTGAAGAGCAGCCGGTGGTTGTCGAAAGCAAAGAGCTGGCAACCTGGGGCGATCTGACGCTGAATCCGGCCACGCGCATCAGCGAATGGAAAAAACAGGCGTTTGATTTAACGGCCTCGGAGTTCAACTTGCTCGATCTGCTGCTGCGTTCTCCTGACCGCGTGGTCTCCAAGGACGAGCTGTCTGAAAAAGGCCTTGGACGCCCGCGCGAAGCCTATGACCGCAGCGTCGACGTGCATATCAGCAACATCCGCCAGAAGCTGGCCGCCTTAACTAACGAGACGATCAACATCGAAACCGTGCGCAGCATTGGCTACCGTATCCGATGAAAGCAGGGTTTCGCGGGCTGTTGTTCTGGAAAATTTTGCTGGGCTTCTGGCTGACCTTTTTGATCATGAGCCAGTTTCTGTGGCTGAGCTTTTCCTTTTACGGCAAGCACCATGAGCCGCCGGAAAGCCTCGCGGCCCGGCGCATCGTCAATCTGCAGATGACCTCGGCGGTGTCAGTCCTGCAGCGCGGCGGCATGGACGCGCTGAATGATATGATGGCCGACTGGTCTGACAGCGACCGCCGTTTCTTCTCGGTGCAGGTGATGCAAAAGCCGCCGCAGGAAATTCCGCGCGGCGATTTGAATCGTGACCTTCGTCCGGGTGAGTTTCCTAAAGAAGTGATTGAGTGGGTAACCGGTGCCGACGGCCAGCAGTATCAGCTGCGCTACGATGTGCAGGGCCTGCGCGAAGACAGCCATATGGGCGGCCCGCGCCGCAGCTTCCTCAATATCCCCGAGCCGATGCTATTTTTGGCCGGCGGCGGCGGTTTACTCTTCAGCCTGATACTGGCATGGAACCTGACCCGACCGATGCGCCAGCTGCGCGCCGGGTTTGACCGCGTCTCCAAAGGCGATCTTTCGGTACGCCTGTTCCCGGTAATGCGACGTCGTTACGATGAGCTGTCGGTGGTGGCGCAGGATTTCGATGCAATGGTTGAGCGCCTTTCGGTGCTGGTGAAGGCGCGCGAAGAGCTGCTGCATGATGTCTCCCATGAATTACGCTCACCGCTGGCACGTTTGCAGCTCGCAACCGGACTGGCCCGCCAGACGCCGGAATCCGTTGGCCAGTCGCTGGATCGCATCGATGAAGAGGCGCGTCGTCTGGATAAGATGATTGGCGAACTGTTGACCCTCTCGCGGGCTGAACATGAAGCCATGCCCGACGAGCAGTACTTTGATTTACTGGGCCTGCTGGAAGCGGTGGCAAACGATGCCCGCTATGAAGCGCAAATCCCCGGCGTGGAAATCCTGCTGTTTGCCGACAAGAGCGGCGACTACACCGTTAAAGGGGATGCCAAGCTGATCCGATCGGCGGTGGAAAACGTGGTGCGTAACGCGCTTCGCTACTCATTGCAGGGACAACGGGTGGTGATCAATCTGCGTCAGGAGCAGGGCTGGCTGAATATCAGCGTGATCGATCAGGGGCCGGGCGTGGATGCCGATAAGCTCTCCAGCATCTTCGATCCCTTTGTGCGGGTGAATTCGCCGCTGTCGGGAAAAGGCTACGGACTGGGGCTGTCGATCGTCCGCAAAGTGCTGCTGGCCCATCAGGGCGAGGTCAGCGCAGTCAACGGCAAGAACGGCGGACTGGAACTTACGTTACGTTTGCCACACTGGGTGGTTTAAGTGTGCCGCACGGTGCTATGATTGTCGGCTTAAATCGTTAGCAATCACGTTCATGAGGTAAGGGATGAGTAAAGTTGCGACCAGCAAGCAACAGGAAGTCCAGCGGATCGTTGAAGCGTTGTCCATTGCCATCGCTCAGCATCGTCTAAAGCCGGGAACGCGACTGGTGGAAGCGCAAATTGTGGACGTGCTGGATGCCAATCGCAACCACGTTCAGTCGGCCCTGCAACGCATGGCGCTGCAGCATATCGTCACCATTGAGCCCAACCGTGGCGCGATGGTCGCGCAGCCAGAAGCCCGTGAAGCCCGCGAAATTTTCACCGCCCGCCGCGCCATCGAAAGTGCCATCATTGCCTGCATCACGCCTGAAAATATGGCTGCCCATCTGGCTGAGCTGGAAGCCCAGCAGCTGGCGGAAATGAATGCCACTAAGCTTGATGACCGCCGGGAAATTGTTCGCGAACTGAGCCAGTTTCATCTGCTGTTAGGCAAAGTCAGTGGCAATCAGGTGCTCAGTGAAATTCTCGCCAACCTGATGGTGCGCAGCTCGCTGATTGTGGCGCTTTACCAGCGTAACGATATTCCTTCCTGCCAGTGCGACGAGCACAGCGCAATTGTCAGCTCGCTGAAAGAGGGCGATCTGGCCCGTGCGCAGGCGATTATGATTGCCCATCTTAATGAGCTGGAGCAGCAGCTGGATCTGAATGACACCTCGCCAGATTCCCTGAGCCTGCGCCAGGCGCTGACGCTCTCTTCCTAGTCTCTGAGTAACTGCGCGGCCGGGCGATGAAAGGTTTGTCGCCCGCGCTTAAAGCCCATCAGCGGCACCGCAATTTCCCTCACGACCTCACACGCCTGCGCGCTGGCAAACACCACAAAATCAGCCTGACATCCCGGCGTTAAGCCATAGTTTTTTAGCCGCAACATTTTCGCCGACTGGCTGGAGATCCACGCCAGGCAGCGCAGCATTTCTGCTGACGTGGCCAGCTGCGTGACGTTGGCAAACAGGTTTGCCTGACGCACCAGCGACGCATCACCATACGGCGTGAACGGGTTGCCAATGTTGTTGCTGGAGAGTGAGCAGGTCACGCCGCAGCGATCGAGCGTGGCCAGCGGCGCAACGCCACGCGGCTTCAGCTGAAACTGGTCACGGCCAGTGAGAAACAGGTCGGTGGCAGGCAGGGCGGTGATCTGCACGCCCGCTTTCGCCAGCCGGTGTGCCAGCGCGATCAGCTGCGGTTCAGTCAGGGCTGCCAGACGTGTCGCATGGCCCAGCGTGACCCGGCCCGCCATCTGCCAGCGTTCGGTGGCGGCAATCACATAGTCCATGTTGCTGCTGTCGGCCTGCAGATCGAAGTCCAGATGGAAATCGAGATCCACATGCCAGCGAGCGGCCAGCGCAAACAGGCGGTCAATCTGCCCGCAGGGATCGCTGTCGGTATACGGGCAGCCGCCGAGCAGATCGGCACCTGAAGCCAGCGCGTCCTCCAGCAACGCCTCGGTGCCCGGATTGTTCAGCAAGCCTTCCTGCGGGAAAACGCACAGGCTGAGATCGATCGCCCACGCATAATCCGCTTTCAGCCGTTTGATCGCCTTAAACCCGGTGAGCCCAATCTGCGGATCGATTTCGATATGCGTGCGGATCCAGCTGGTGCCCTGCAAAATGGCCTGCTCCAGCACTTTCGCCCCGCGTTGATAGACATCCTCTTCGCTAAAGGTGGCTTTCGCCAGCCGGGTTTGTTCGATGGCTTCGCCGAGCGTGCCCTTGTGCAGCTGGCAGCGGGACAAAATACAGGCTTTATCCAGATGAAGATGGGTTTCCACCAGCCCCGGCAGCACCAGATTGCCGCCTAAATCGACGGTGGAACAGCCGGGGATTGCTTCCTCAGGCGAGGAGATAAAGCGGCCGTCTTGCACCCACAAGGTTTGAAGCCGGTCGCTGTCGGCCAGGCGGGCATGAATAAACTGAACAGCACTCATGGTGAATCCTTAATTGCTAGCAATATAATAATTATCTCTAGCAATTTAGATGCCATTTTGTTATTCCTCACCCCATCCGGGCTGACCAGCGCCGGTATGGCGCTGACGGAATCCCCTGATGCCTGTTCAAGTAAAACTGGAGAAAACCATGACTAACGATTGTTCAGCGGTTGATCTCGTCAAAGACTTTTTGGCGGCATCAATGGCACCGGACCCGGTGCTGGCGGCCACCTATATGACCAATGATGTAAAAATCACCTTCACCGGACGGCGCGAAATGCCCGATCCGCAGGCGATCACGGCATTTAACGGTGCCCGCTATAAATGGGTAAAAAAACAGTTGGGGCAGTTCGACTGGATGGATCGGGGCGATCATGTTGTGGTCTATGCGACCGGCACGCTGTATGGCCAGTGGCCCGATGGCCGCGAGTTTGCCGGCAATCGCTACGTCGACCGTTACGAAGTGCGTGAAGGTAAAATCACCCATATGGACGTGCTGAACGACAGCGCTGAATGGATCCTGACGCCAGAAATCGGCCGCACGGCCTGATCCCCGCAGGAGCGGATCGCTTCCGCTCCTGCCGCTTTGCACCAATACGGTGTGTTTTCCTGCTTTTTTTGTTCCATTTTTGGGCAACTCAACCCGCAATGCTTTTTCTCCCCTCCGCCTAATCTCCCGTGTTATCAGCTTATTTTTTCTTTTCTGAGATCTGGCACAGTTAATGCTAGCAATGATTGCTAGCAATTAAAGGGTTTGTTGCTATTTGTTTAAGGTGCCTCTTCTTTCACTGTTACCTCCAGGCGGAAAAATGAAAAAAGTCATGGTTACACTGTTGTTGGGTCTGATTGCTTCTCCGTGGGCAAAGGCTGAAAACGTCGTACGTTGGGCCGTTGCCGCAGATATTCCCACGCTGGACCCTTACGCCTATGCCTCTACCACGGCGTTGACCTTCCAGAACCATATCTATGAGGCGTTATTGCAGCGCGATAACGAACTGAAGCTGCAGCCGACGCTGGCGACAGGCTGGGAATATGTTAACGACACCACGCTGCGCTTTACCCTGCGTCAGGGCGTTAAGTTCCAGAACGGTGATGACTTTGATTCGGCCGATGTGGTGGCGTCCATTGCGCGCGTCACCGATCCGGCTTCCGGCATCCGTGCCAACGCCTCCACCATCAAAGATGCGGTGGCCGTCGACAAGTACACCGTCGATATTCATCTGAAAGAGAAAAGCGGTATCGCGCTGAATGAACTGAGCGGCGTGATGATGATGGACAAGGAGTGGATGGCACAGCATAACGCGCTGTCCCCGACCAGCATGAGCCAGGGAACCGAAGGCTTCGCCACCAATAACACCAACGGCACCGGACCCTTTATGCTGCAAAGTCGCCAGCGTGAAGCGCAGATGGTGCTGGTGCGTAACCCCAACTGGTGGAACAAGGCGCATTCGCAAACCAACATTGACCGCATTATTTTCAAACCGATCACCGCCGACGCCACGCGTCTCTCCGGCATTCTGGCGGGCGAATACGATTTGGTGACCAGCGTGCCGTTGCAGGATATCGCCCGGCTGAATCAGGATCGGACGCTGCAAACCCTGATCAGTCCCTCGCTGCGCGTCGACTTCCTCACCTTTAACCTGCGCGACACCCTGAATGCCGGCAACGTCGACGGCAAAAACCCGCTGAAAGATCTGCGCGTGCGGCAGGCCCTGATGATGGCGGTGAACCGCGAGGCCATCGTGCAAAAAATCATGCGCAAAATGACCAGCGTCGCCAATACCTATCTGGCACCGGCCATTCCTGGCTATGACGCGGCCAGCGCCATCACGCTGGACTACAACCCGGAAAAAGCCAAAGCGTTGCTGGCCGAAGCGGGTTACGGCAAAGGCTTTTCACTGGCATTTGACTGCCCGGAAGGGATGTATATGAACGCGCCGCAGTGGTGCCAGGCGGTGCAGAGCTACTGGGCAAAAATCGGCGTCAAAACCACGCTGACAATGCATACCAACAGCGTTTACAACCAGATCACCGATAACGGCAAAACCGATATTGGCGTGCTGGGCTGGGCGAACCTGCCGATTATGGATGCCTACAGCATTTCCGTGCAGCTGCTGCATACCAATGACGGCAGCGGCTACGGCATGTTCAACGTGCCGCGCTACTCGAATCCCGCCGTCGATAAGCTGATCGAGCAGTCTATCCCGGAGCTGGACAGCGCGAAACGAACCGAAATGCTGCGTCAGGAGATCAACCTGGCGCAGGCAGACCTGCCGTTTATGCCGATGCATTTCGAGCCGGTGGTGTGGGTGGCGAAGAAAAATATCGCCATCAAGCAGAGCCCGGACAACGTGGTGCGCCTGTGGTACAGCAGCGTTAAGTAACCCTCTGAACGGACAGATGACCTATGCCTCTCTTTCTGATTAAGAAGTTGATTCAGGCGCTGTGTCTGATGGTGGTGGTGGCGTTTATCGCCTTCTCGATGTTCCAGTATCTGGGCGATCCGGTGAATAACATGCTGCCGGAAAGCGCCACCCAGGCGGAACGGATGCAGCTGAGAAATTCGTTAGGATTGAGCGATCCGATGCTGACGCAGTTTCTGCACTTTATGCAGCGCATCCTGCACGGCGATTTCGGCATCTCCTATTACAACCAGGTCGATGTGTTCCATCTGATTATGGAACGCCTGCCCGCCACGCTGGAGCTGGTGTTTGTGGCGGTGGTGCTGTCGCTGATGGTGGGATTTCCGTTGGGCGTCTGGTCGGCTATCAGCAAGAACCGGGTGATGCCCGGCCTGATCCAGGGCCTGTCGTTAATCGGCATCTCGTTACCCAGCTTTCTGACCGGCATCCTGCTGATCATCATCTTCTCGGTGTGGCTGGGCTGGTTCCCTTCCAGCGGGCGCGGTGACACGGTGCATCTGGGCTTCTGGAGTACCGGCCTGTTAAGCCTGAGCGGCTGGCGCTCGGTGATCCTGCCGGCGGTTTCGCTGTCGCTGTTTATGATCACCCTGATTATCCGCCTGGTAAGAACGCAGATGCTGGAGGTGATGGGCACCGATTACATCAAGTTCGCCCGGGCGCGAGGGCTGAAGTCCCGCAGCATCTGGTTCCACCATGCGCTGCGTAATGCGCTGCTGCCGGTGGTGACCATTATCGGCCTGCAAATCGGCGGGCTGATCGCCTTCGCCATCGTCACCGAAACCGTGTTCCAGTGGCCCGGCATGGGTCTGCTGTTTATTCAGGCGATTAACTATGTCGATATCCCGGTGATTTCGGCCTATCTGATTTTTATCGCACTGATTTTTATCGTTATTAATACCACGGTCGATCTGCTCTATTTCCTGATCGATCCACGAATGAAAAAACAGTGAGGGCGGAATAATGAAAATGCCACAAAACCCGGCCGTAGCCGCGCCCAGCGGGAGCCTGACCCGGTTACGTCAGCGCCTTTCGGCCTGGCGGGACAGTGATTTTCTCTGGCTGTTCTGGCGCTCAAAACCGGTGGTGCTGGCCTTTATCTGGACGCTGGTGCTGCTGCTGGCGGCGTTGTTCAGCCACTGGCTGGCACCGCACGCGATTTTTGACAGTTCCAGCTTCGATCTGATGGATTCAGAACTGCCGCCGGCCTGGCTGGAGGCCGGCGATCCGCGCTTCTGGCTGGGAACGGATGTGCAGGGCCGGGATGTGCTCTCCTTAATTCTTTACGGCTTAAGCATCTCCTTAACGGTTGGGGTGATCAGCGTGGGCTGCTCGCTGGTGGTGGGCACGCTGCTCGGGGTGATCAGCGGATATCTCGGCGGCTGGGTGGACACGCTGATCATGCGGCTTGCCGACGCGATGTTAAGTATTCCCACCATCATGTTTTCACTGTTGATCAGCGGCGTGGCGCGAGGGCTGGTGCCGAAAGAGATGTACGGTGCGGTGGCGATGCCGGTGATTGTGCTGGCGATTACCCTGACCGGCTGGATGCAGTATGCCCGCACCATCAGAAGTCTGACGCTGCTGGAGAAGCAGAAAGAGTATGTCCAGGCGTCCCGCATCAGCGGTGGCGGCACCCTGCATATCATGTTTGCCCATATCCTGCCGAACGTCATCAGCCCGCTGTCGGTGCTGGCGACCCTGCATCTTGGGATGGCGATCCTCACTGAAGCCACGCTCTCGTTCCTCGGCGTCGGCATGCCGCCGGATCAACCTTCGCTGGGCACGCTGATCAACGAAGGCAATCAGTTTTTATTCTCGGGTCAGTGGTGGGTGGTGTTATTCCCGGCGCTGGTGTTGGTGACGCTGTCGCTGGCGTTTAACGTGCTGGGCGACTGGCTGCGCGATGTGCTTAACCCGCGTCTGCGCTAAGTGAGAAAAGAATGATGAATCCTGACGCGATTGAAATTGAACCGTTGCTGGAAGTGAAGCAACTTTCGGTGGAGTTCCTGCACCGTAAAGGCGATGTGCAGGCGCTGCATGAGGTCAGCTTCTCGCTGAAGCCGGGGGAAATCCTCGGCATCGTTGGCGAATCCGGTGCGGGGAAATCGCTTACCGGCGCGGCGATCAGCGGATTGCTGACCCTGCCAGGCCGCATCAGCGGTGGCGAGATCCGCTTTAATCACCAACGCATTGATAACCTGAAAGAGGAACCCCGCCGCAAGCTGCGTGGCAAAGCGATTGGTTGCATCTTCCAGGATCCGCTGACCAGCCTGAACCCGGTGTTGACCATCGGCGACCAGCTGACCGAAACCATTGCCACCCATCTCAAGCTCTCCGCGTCGGCCTGTCGCCAGCGGGCGATTGATTTGATGACCGAAGTCGGCATCAGCAGCCCGGAAATGCGTATGGACCAGTACCCGCATCAGCTTTCGGGTGGGTTACGTCAGCGCATCGTTATCGCGCTGGCGCTGTGCGTCGATCCGCAGCTGGTGATCGCCGATGAACCGACCACGGCGCTGGATGTGTCGGTGCAGGCGCAGGTGCTGGCGCTGCTGCGGCGGTTATGCAAACAGCACCAAACCGCCGTGATGCTGATTACCCATGATATGGGCGTGATCGCCGAAATTTGCGATCGGGTAGCGGTGATGTACGCCGGCAGACTGGTAGAGATTGGGCCGGTTGCCGACGTCATTCACCATCCCCGTCATCCCTATACCCAGGGGTTGATGGCGTCTATTCCGTCGATGCATCAACGTCAGGAATTCCTCACCCAGATTGAAGGCGCGATGCCGCGTCTGACGCAACTGCCGTCGGGCTGTACCTTCCATCCGCGCTGCACGCACTGTACGGCACACTGTCGTCAACAGGAGCCCGCCTTGCTGACTGTCGGCTCATCAAGCGTCGCCTGTCTTAACCTGCCTGGGAGTTCGCTATGAAACCCGTTGCGTCTCCACGCGTGGTGCTGTCGGTCAAGGATCTGCATATCAGTTTTCGGGTCGGGCAGCGCAGCCTGTTCAGCAAAGGTAAGCCGCCGCGGCTGCAGGCAGTGCGCGGTATCAGCTTCGATATTCGTCAGGGCGAAACCTTCAGCCTGGTTGGCGAATCCGGCTGCGGTAAATCGACGGTGGCGCGCGCGCTGGCCGGGCTTTATCAGCCGGAAGCGGGCGAGATCGCTTTTGCCGGGCAAACGTTAGATCCCCTGGCGGCACCTTCTGCCAGCGGCATTCAGATGATTTTTCAGGATCCCTACGCCAGCCTGAATCCCCGCTGGCGAATCGAGCGGATTATTGCCGAGCCTCTATGCCTGCAAAAGCGGGTAGGGCACTACCGTCAGGCGCGGCAGCAATGTATTGCTCTGCTGGAGCAGGTGGGGCTGACGGCGGCTGATATGGAGAAATATCCGCACCAGTTTTCAGGCGGGCAGCGGCAGCGAATTTCTATCGCCCGGGCGCTGGCAACCCAGCCACGATTTTTGATCTGTGATGAGCCCACCTCGGCGCTGGATGTGTCGGTGCAGGCACAGGTGCTGAACCTGATGCGCAAGCTTCAGCGCGAGCTGGGGCTGACCTACTTTTTTATCAGCCATAATATGTCGGTGATTTCGCACTTCTCCGATCGCGTGGGCGTGATGTATCTGGGGCGCATCGTTGAGACCGGCACCGTCGAGGAGATTTTCAGTCATCCGACGCACCCTTATACCCGCCTGCTGATGGCCGCCATCCCTAATCTTGAGGGCAACACCCGCGAACGCAGCGCATTAACCGGCGAGGTTCCCAGCCCCTTAAATCCGCCTTCCGGCTGTGCCTTCCACCCGCGTTGTCCGCACGCCACGGCAATATGCCGCAGTGAAGCGCCCGTTATCCACTCCCGCTCGGCCAGCCATCAGGTGGAATGCCATTTCCCCGAGCTGGCGTTACAGCCTCAGCAATCCCTTATCACAGGAGCAGCAACCTTATGACCTTATTGATTAAGCAGGCGACGGCATTTGACCATCATCAACCCGAAGACTGGCTGCTGGAGCAGGGTAAAATCGTGGCCAGAGCCGCGACGTTGCCCGCACCGACCGCTGACTGTACGGTGATTGATGGCCGCGGCTTCCAGCTCTTCCCAGGTCTGGTGGATGGGCACGCGCACATTGATAAAAGCGTCTGGGGACGCGACTGGTATCACAACGATGTGCCGCGGGATCTGACGGCGATTATCGCCAACGAACGGGACTATCGCCGCAATCAGCAGCCGGATATTCAGCTGCAATCGGAGCGGATAGTCCGTGAGTGCATCAGCCACGGCACCGCGTTTATCCGTAGCCATATCGACATCGATAACGAATGCGGGCTGAATAACCTTGCTGGCGTGCTGGCTACCAAAGAAACGCTGCGCGGGCAGGTGGATATTGAAACCGTCGCCTTCCCGCAGAGCGGGATTTTGCGCAGTCCGGGAACGGAAGCACTGCTGGAAAAAGCGCTGCAGATGGGGGCCGATCTGATTGGCGGACTGGATCCCTGCTCGTATGAAAAGGATCCGGTTAAACACCTCGATATCATTTTCCGCCTGGCGACGAAATATGGCAAAGGCGTGGACATTCACCTGCATGAGCTGGGTGAACTGGGGGCGTTCAGCACCGAGCTGATCATCAACCGCACGCGGGAATACGGTTTAGCTGGCAAAGTGACCATCAGTCACGCCTTCTGCCTCGGCATGGTCGATGCCGACGCGCAGAAACGCTTTGCCGACCAGCTTGCGGAGCTGGACATCGCCATCGCCACCACCGCACCCCCTAACGTCGCCGTTCCGCCTTTCGATCTGCTGCGTGCCGCAGGCGTGCGGGTCTGCGCCGGGAATGACGGCGTGCGCGATACCTGGAACCCCTATGGCAACGGCGATATGTTGCAGCGCGCGATGCTGATGGGCTTACGCTACCGCTGGCGCAAGGACAGTGAAATCCTCAAGGCTGCGCGAACCGTTACCGAAGGCGGCGCGGAGGTGATGCGGCTGGAAAATTACGGTCTGAACGTTGGCTGTCGGGCGGATATGGTGCTGGTGCCGGCCCGCGCAATGGCGGAAGCGATCGCCTGCCCGCCGTCGGGACGCACCGTGATCAAACAGGGCGTGGTGATTGCCCGCAACGGGGAGTGCCTGTTTTGACCGATATCCCGCAGAAAGTCAGCCGCATCCGGGCGCGCTGGGTGGTTGGCTATGAAAACGGCGATCATCAGCTTTTTCAGGATGGCGAAGTGGTCTGGCAGGGCGCGCAGATACTTTTTGTCGGCCATGGTTATCCGGGCCAGGTTGATGATGAGATTGAGGCCGGAAATGCGCTGGTGGGGCCCGGTTTTATCGACCTGGACGCGCTGGGCGATGTCGATACCACCGTGCTGGGATTTGATAACCAGCCCGGCTGGCGTAAGGGCCGGGTTGTCGCCGCCGACTGGGTCCGGCGCGACCTGTACAGCCGGGACCAGCTCGACTTCAGTAAACGCTATGCTTACAGCCAGCTGTTACGCAACGGCATTACCACCGCACTTCCCATCACCTCAATCCTCTATCGCGAGTGGGCAGAAACCTTTGATGAATACTGCTACGCCGCTGACGTGGCGGAATCGCTGGGCATCCGCGCTTATCTTGGTCCGGCCTTTATGGCTGGCTACCACGTAGTGGAAGCCGACGGTAGCATTACTCTGCGGCTGGATGAAGCCAAAGGTCTGCACGGACTTGAGCAGGCGGTGGCGTTTGTCGACCGGCTGTCGGCGCGGAACTGCGCAACGGTTAAAGGTATGCTGGCACCGGATCGAATTGAAGGTGGCACGCCCGCGCTGTTTAACGGTCTCTCACAGGCTGTTAACGCGCTGCGCTGTCCGACACGCCTGCACTGTTGCCAAAGCCAGCTGGAGGTCAATGAGGTGGCTTCCCGCTTTGCGGGCAAGAGCTCGCTGGAAGTGCTGGAGGATTTCTCGCTGCTCAATCGCCACATGCTGTTACCGCATGGGCAGTTTTTAGGTGGTCCTCAGCCTGACAGCGTGAAGATCTCCGCAGACATCGCGCGGCTGGCGGCGTCGCAGGCCACGCTGATTTCCTGCCCGCTGGTGTCAGGGCGGCACGGTAAATATCTCGAATCCTTCGACGAGCTGCGTGAGAAGGGCGTAAACCTTGCGCTTGGCACCGATACCTTCCCGCCCGATATGATCAGCAATATGCATCTCGGCACCATTCTGAGCCGCGTGGTGGCGTCGGACAGCGCTGCAGCCAGCGCGGCCGAATATTACCGCATGGCAACGCTGGGCGGTGCCAAAGCCCTTGGCAGAGAGGATTTAGGGCGACTGGCTGCGGGCGCGCAGGCGGATATTGTGCTGTTCGATCTGGATGAACCGGCGATGGGGCAGGTTTTTGATCCGATCACCGCGTTGGTGATTAACGGCAACGGCCGCGATGTGCAGGGCGTGATTGTGGCAGGAGAGAAGGTGTTGTGGGACCGACAGCTGGTTAAGCCGGGTTTTGATCTCGATCGGCTGCATCACCAGGCGGGCATTCAGCTGACGGAGTTGCAACAAACCTATCCGGAGCGAAGCTGGCAGCATCCTGAGGTCAGCGAGATATTTCGCTCTTCGTTCCCCATCCGACGCGGCAAACAGCCATAAAAAAAGCCCCCTGACTGCTCAGGGGGCTCTGTTTCAGACGCAAAACCGATTACTTACGGATACGGATCACAGGTGTTTCACCCACGACCACAGAACCTGTCAGTTTAACCAGCTCTTTGATCTCATCCATGTTGGAGATGACGACCGGCGTCAGCGTTGATTTCGCTTTTTCTTCCAAAAGTGCCAGGTCGAACTCAATAACGACGTCGCCTTTTTTCACTTTCTGGCCTTCTTCAGCGATGCGCTTGAAGCCTTCACCCTTCAGTTCAACCGTATCAATTCCGAAGTGGACGAACAGCTCGATGCCGTTGTCTGACTCGATGGAAAATGCATGATTGGTTTCGAAAATTTTACCGATGGTGCCATCAACCGGCGCAACCATTTTATTGCCAGTAGGTTTGATAGCGATACCGTCGCCAACAATTTTCTCCGCAAACACTACGTCCGGTACGTCTTCGATATTGACGATTTCACCAGACAGCGGCGCTACGATCTCAATGGCTCCAGATGCGGTATCTGACTTATCGCCAAAAAGTTTTGAAAACAAACCCATGATCTTCTCCTAAGCAGTAATATTGGGCCAGCGTCTACACATCTTAGCAGAGTGTTTTTTCTTCAATGAACTTGTTAACCAGGTTCATCAACTCATCCGCTGTCGGTTGAGCCATAGCCTGCTCTGCTAATGCCTTCGCATCTTCAAAATTCGTATTACGAATAATTTTCTTGATGCGTGGGATAGAAATGGCACTCATGCTGAATTCGTCCAGCCCCATTCCCAATAACAACAGTGTAGCACGTTCATCGCCAGCCAGCTCACCACACATCCCTGTCCATTTGCCTTCAGCATGAGACGCATCAATAACTTGCTTGATAAGTGTCAGTACGGAAGGGGTCATCGGGTTGTACAGATGCGAGATCAGATCGTTACCACGGTCAACCGCCAGCGTGTACTGCGTCAGGTCGTTGGTACCAATACTGAAGAAATCAACTTCTTTAGCCAGATGATGCGCAATTGCCGCTGAAGCCGGTGTTTCCACCATAATGCCCACTTCAATGGTCTCATCAAAGGCTTTGCCTTCTTCGCGCAGCTGCGCTTTCAGCGTTTCCAGCTCGCCTTTCAGGGTGCGAACTTCTTCGACCGAAATGATCATCGGGAACATGATGCGCAGCTTGCCGAAAGCGGAAGCACGCAGGATAGCGCGCAGCTGAGCATGCAGGATTTCCGGACGGTCCATCGCGATACGGATGGCGCGCCAGCCGAGGAATGGGTTGTCTTCTTTTGGCAGGTTCATGTAAGGCAGATCTTTGTCGCCGCCGATGTCCATGGTGCGCACGATCACTGCCTGCGAGCCCATCGCTTCAGCCACGGCTTTATAAGCCTGGAACTGCTCTTCTTCGGTAGGCAGGGAGTCACGGTCCATAAACAGGAATTCGGTACGGTACAGGCCGACACCTTCTGCGCCGTTACGCTCAGCGCCGGCGACGTCGCGCACGGTACCGATGTTGGCACAGACTTCAACCTGATGGCCATCAAGCGTAATCGCCGGCAGATCTTTCAGTTTCGCCAGGTCGTTTTTCTCGCCCACGTACTGCGCGTGAATCGCCTTCAGCTCTTCAATTTTTTCTGCGGTTGGATTGACGTAAATCTGGTTGTTTACGCCGTCCAGAATCAGATAGTCGTCATTCTTAACCTGAGAGGTGACATTGCCGGTACCGACGATGGCAGGGATCTCAAGGGAACGCGCCATAATCGAGGTGTGTGAGGTACGGCCACCCAGATCGGTAATAAAGCCGAGCACCTTGTCGAGGTTCAGCTGTGCGGTCTCTGACGGCGTCAGATCCTTGGCAACCAGCAGCACTTCATCAGCAATGGCGCTGAGATCGACGATGTGCAGACCCAGAATGTTCTGCAACAGACGCTTACCGATGTCGCGCACGTCAGCCGCACGCTCTTTCAGGTATTCATCATCCAGCTCTTCTAACGCTTTCGCCTGGCCTTCAATCACAGAGTGAGCAGCCGCGTCGGCAGAAGACAGATCGTCTTTAATCAGGGCTATGATTTCCTGTTCCAGCTCTTCATCTTCCAGCAGCATAATATGCCCTTCGAAGATGGCCGCTTTCTCTTCACCCAGCGATTCGCCGGCTTTGATGCGGATCGCTTCCAGCTGGCTTGCAGCCTTGGTGCGACCGTCGAGAAAACGCTGAACTTCTTGCTCAACCTGGTCGGCAGCAATTTTTTTCCGGTTGATGACTATCTCATCTTCTTTCAGCAGAAGCGCTTTGCCAAAAGCGATACCCGGTGATGCTAAAATACCTGAAATCATAACCCTACCTTTTTAATTACTAGTAATCACCCGGGGCGAACAACCCAGAATCTGTGGGTCAATCACCTCAGCGAGCCAGCCTCTATGTAGGCGACAGCGTAACACGCTGGCTGCTCCCGGTTTGCACAGAAACGTACTTTACGAAAGCAACAACGCGGACATGCTGTCCGCGATCAATATGTTTGCACTAATTTTACTGGCTCAGCGTGAGAAGAGGCGCTTATTCGAGCTCTGCCATCAGCTTGACCAGATGCTCAACCGCTTTCTGCTCGTCTTCACCTTCAGCAGACAGCATCACCACAGTTCCCTGAGTCAGGCCCAGAGTCTGCAGCTTGAACAGGCTTTTCGCGCTGGCTGATTTGCCGTTAGAGGTCACGGTGATGTCTGATGCAAAAGCTTTCGCTTCTTTCACGAACTGTGCAGCAGGGCGGGTATGAAGGCCGTTAGGTGCGGTGATGGTAACTTCTTGCTGGAACATGCTTTTTCCCCAACTTATTTTGTTTGATGTTATCGACCTAAAGTCTAGCCTGGTGACCGGACTTTAGCCTGGATGTGTCGCGCTGGCCTGCGTACAAAGACGCGCCAAAAAATGCGCTGTTTAAGGGTAGGGTGGAGGCGGAGTAAAACCTGTTACGCGCCATCACTAACCTGTTCCCATTATGCCGCGAATTGTGCCGTAGCGCCAAACCAGTAAATCGATTCAGCTTGATCCATCTCACGCGGCGATTAATTTTGTGGATCGAAATAATGGCAGCTTAGATACCAGACACTGACGGGTAAAAGCAATCTGCAGGATGGCAAAACTTTGATGTGCTCCACAAAAAAGCACCCGTTTGGGTGCTTTTTTAGACAAATCCGCCTGCTGCAGCGTTACTGCTGCAATTCTTTCTCGGTGAAGAGATCGGCAAACAGCGCAGTACTCAAATAGCGTTCGCCGGAGGACGGCAAAATCACCACGATGGTCTTATTAGCGAAGGCTTCTTCTTCCTGCAGCTTCAGTGCTGCAGCAACCGCCGCACCGGAAGAGATGCCGGCCAGAATCCCTTCTTCTTCCATCAGACGACGGGCAGTAGAAATGGATTCTTCGTTGGTGATCGCCACCACGCGGTCAATCAGGTTCAGGTCGAGGTTGCCTGGGATAAACCCGGCACCGATACCCTGGATTTTGTGCGGACCAGGCTTGATCTCTTCGCCTGCTAACGCCTGAGCGATAACCGGAGAATCCGTTGGCTCTACTGCAACGGTGATCAAATCCTTTTTGCCTTTGGTATTTTTCAGATAACGGCTAACGCCGGTCAGCGTTCCGCCGGTACCGACACCGGCGATAAACACATCCACGTTGCCATCGGTGTCTTCCCAGATTTCAGGACCGGTGGTTTTTTCGTGGATTTCTGGGTTGGCTGGGTTGCTGAACTGCTGCAACAGCACGAATTTGTCCGGATTGCTGGCAACCACTTCTTCCGCTTTGGCGATGGCACCTTTCATGCCTTTTGCGCCTTCGGTCAGGATCAGGTTGGCACCCAGCGCTTTAAGCAGCTTGCGGCGCTCAACGCTCATCGTTTCCGGCATGGTCAGCGTCAGCTTGTAACCGCGCGCAGCGGCAACATAGGCCAGTGCGATACCGGTGTTACCGCTGGTTGGTTCAACCAGTTCAACACCTGGCTTCAGAATGCCACGTTTCTCTGCGTCCCAAATCATATTGGCACCGATACGGCATTTTATGCTGAAGCTCGGGTTACGGGATTCCACTTTTACCAGAATGCGACCGTTACCGATGCGGTTCAGACGAACCAACGGTGTATGACCGATTGTTAAAGAGTTGTCTTCATAAATCTTACTCATAGCCCGTCCTTAACTGTATGAAAAATTGGGAACGCAGAAAGCATACCCGCTTCAGTTTCTCAAGGAAGTGAAGAAATCGTATATATATATGTTATGCAGAAATAAGGGCAATGGAAATGGCATAAGGCCCTACGCCACCCGCCCGAGCGTCGTGCGATAGCGGTCAACCCACATCGCCGTGGCGCCACAAACCGCCACCGGCATGATCGCTAAATTCAGAATAGGGACCATGGTGAACAGGCTGACCAGCGCGCCAAACTGCATGTTGTCGGTTTTGTTTTGCCGCAATGCCATACGCATCTGCTGGAAGCTGACTTTATGGTTATCGAACGGATAGTCACAGTACTGAATCGACAGCATCCAGGCGCTAAACAGGAACCACAGCACCGGCGCAACGGTCTGGCCAAAGCCCGGCACAAAGTAAAGGATCAACAGCACAATCGCGCGGGGCAGGTAGTAGGCCAGCTTTTGCCATTCGCGTTTCATGATGCGCGGAAGGTCTTTCACCAGACCGGCCCAGCCACTGTCTGGCAGCGGCTTGCCCGTTAATCTGGCTTCAAGCTGCTCGGCCAACAGGCCACAGAACGGCGCGGCTATCCAGTTGGCAATGGTGGAGAAGAAATAACTGAACACCAATACGATTGAAATAACGGTCAGCGGCCAGAGCAAATAGCTTAGCCATTGCAGCCAGTCGGGAACTTTAGCCATCAGGGCCGGGAGCCACTGGCCAAGTTGCCAGAACAGCCAGATAAAAGCACCGCCCATTAGCAGGACGTTGATCGCCAATGGCACAATCACAAAGCGGCGGATGCCCGGCAAGCGGATCAACTTCCAGCCCTGCGAAAAATAGTGAATGCCATTAACAGAAGGTGGGGTATTTGTCGGGGCCATGGTCTGATTTTCTCCTTACAGACGGTGTTGCAACGCTAGCATAACTCAGCTATTTGCGCTGACCAGTGCGCTTTTGAACGAAAAAACAGCAAAAAACCGTGTTGATGCACGCTTATTTGTCAGAAAATACTGCACGGACTTGCACTTGTTAACCAGGGCAAATACAGTTAGAGGATAAAGTTTGCCGCGGTGGCAAGGTATTGGAACAACAGAGAATACAATGATGCAGGATTTGCGTCTGATATTAATCGTTGTTGGCGCGATCGCCATAATAGCGCTTTTACTGCACGGCCTCTGGACCAGCCGTAAAGAGCGCTCATCCGTTTTTCGCGATCGCCCTCACAAGCGTTTAAAACAGGAAAGAGAAGAGACATTTGACGACGTCGATGATGGCGTGGGTGAAGTGCGGGTGAAACGGTCGCGAGCTGATGATGAAGACGATGATGTCGTTCCTCCAGCCGCTTTTGGCACTGATCAAGCGCCACCGCGTCCCGTTCGTGCCCAGCCTGAACCGGTACGTCACCAGCCGCAGATTGACGAGCAGCCGGAACTCGATCCGCTGTTCGGTGGCGAGCTGCCGCATGCGCCTGAACCTGATTACGACGATGAGCCGGAGCCTGTTCGTCAGCAGCCGCTTGTTCATCAGCCGCAGCCTGCCGCTAAGCCTGACGTCGCTACCCGTGCGCCGGTTGCCGAGGCTAAAGCGGAACCGGTCGCCGCAGAGCCAGAAGCGCCTGCAGCGGCAGCGAAGCAGGAACGCGCGAAGGAAACCGTGCTGGTGCTGCATGTTGGCGCCCATGCTGGCGGCACGCTGAACGGCGAAGCGCTGTTACAGGGCGTGCTGCAGGCGGGCTTCCAGTTCGGTGAGATGAACATCTTCCACCGTCACCTGAGCCCGGCCGGAAGCGGCCCTGTGCTGTTCAGCCTGGCGAACATGGTGAAACCGGGTTCGTTTAACCCCGACGATATGGGTGATTTCACCACGCCGGGCATTTCCATCTTTATGATGGTGCCTTCTTATGGTGATGCGAATCAGAACTTCAAGCTGATGCTGCAATCTGCCCAGCGTATCGCCGACGATGTGGGCGGTGTGGTGCTGGATGATGAGCGCCGCATGATGACGCCGCAGAAGCTGGAAACCTATAAAAACCGTATTCGTGATGTGATCGAGGCCAACGCCTGACTCACTGAGCAGTAAGGCAACAGCCTGACTTCCCGTTTTTCCAAAACCCCCGCCAGTCGGGGGTTTTTTATCGCTATGGTGCCGCTATGGAATCCGTACAAGACAAAATCACTGCGCTGCAAACCACTCTCCGCCATCACGAATATCAGTATCACGTGATGGACGATCCTGAGGTTCCCGATGCGGAATACGATCGGCTGATGCGCGAACTGCGCGAGCTGGAACAGGCACATCCTGAACTGGTCACCGCCGATTCGCCCACTCAACGCGTTGGCGCGGCACCGCTCGGCGCTTTTGAGCAGGTACGTCACGAAGTGCCGATGCTGTCGCTGGATAACGCCTTTGATGAAGAGAGCTATCTGGCTTTCTATAAGCGGGTGCAGGATCGGTTAAAGAATACCGATGACATCACCTTCTGCTGCGAGCTGAAGCTGGATGGACTGGCGGTCAGTCTGCTGTATGAAGATGGCCTGCTGGTGCGGGCTGCGACGCGTGGCGACGGCACAACCGGTGAGAACATTACCGCCAACGTGCGCACTATCCGCGCCATTCCCCTACGTCTGCACGGCGAGAATATCCCGTCGCGGGTGGAAGTGCGTGGCGAAGTCTTTATGCCGCTGGCAGGATTTGAAGCGTTAAATAATGAAGCGCGCCGCACAGGTAACAAAGTTTTTGCCAACCCGCGCAATGCCGCCGCAGGCTCGCTGCGCCAGCTTGATCCCCGCATCACCGCCAAACGCCCGCTGACCTTTTTCTGTTACGGCTTTGGCCTGCTGGAAGGCGGCGAGATGCCGCGCAGCCATATGGCGCGTTTGCAGCAGTTTAAGGCCTGGGGCTTGCCGGTCAGCGACCGCATCAAGCTTTGCCATACTGCCGAGGAAGTTTTGGCCTTCTATCGTCAGGTTGAGCAGGATCGCCCGACCTTAGGCTTTGATATTGATGGTGTGGTTATCAAGGTGGATTCACAGGATCTGCAGGAGCAGTTAGGGTTTGTCGCCAGGGCCCCGCGTTGGGCGGTGGCGTTTAAGTTCCCGGCGCAGGAGCAGATGACCACCGTGCGTGATGTCGAGTTTCAGGTGGGCCGGACGGGCGCTATCACCCCGGTAGCCCGACTGGAGCCGGTGCAGGTGGCTGGCGTGATTGTCAGCAATGCCACGCTGCATAACGCCGATGAAATCGAGCGTCTTGGACTGCGTATCGGCGACCGGGTGATTATCCGTCGCGCCGGTGACGTTATCCCGCAGGTGGTCGGGGTGATTGAGTCAGAGCGCCCGGACGATGCGCGCGAAGTGGTATTCCCAACCCATTGCCCGGTCTGTGGCTCCGATGTCGAGCGCGTCGAGGGTGAAGTCGTTGCACGCTGTACCGGCGGCCTGATCTGCGGTGCTCAGCGCAAAGGCGCACTGAAGCATTTCGTTTCCCGCCGCGCGCTGGATGTTGATGGCATGGGCGACAAGATTATCGATCAGCTGGTGGAGAAAGAGTACGTCCATACGCCAGCCGATCTGTTCAGGCTTACCGCAGGCAAACTCACCGGGCTGGATCGGATGGGGCCAAAGTCAGCGCAAAACGTGGTGAACTCGCTGGAGAAGGCGAAGACCACCACGCTGGCGCGTTTCCTTTACTCCCTTGGCATCAGCGAAGTGGGTGAAGCGACAGCCGCTAACCTTGCCGCGCACTTTGGCTCGCTGGAGAAGATCATGGCCGCCGATCTGGACGCGCTGATCGCGGTACAGGATGTCGGCACCGTGGTGGCCAGCCATCTGCGTAACTTTATGGATGAAGAGAGCAACCGCGAGGTGATCCGTCAGCTGGTGGAAGAAGCGGGTATCAACTGGCCGGCCGTTGAAGTGGTCAATGCGGCAGAGATCGACAGTCCGTTTGCCGGAAAAACCGTGGTTCTGACCGGTTCACTGACGATTCTGTCGCGCGATGAAGCGAAAGATCGCCTGACGGCGTTAGGCGCCAAGGTCAGCGGCAGCGTATCGAAGAAAACGGATCTGGTGATTGCCGGCGAAGCGGCAGGCTCCAAGCTGGCCAAGGCTCAGGAATTGGGTATCGACGTGATTGATGAAGCTGAGATGATCCGTTTACTGGGAGAGTGAGATGGAAAAAGAGCATTTGCTTGAAATCGCCAACAGCATCATGCCTTTTGGTAAATATAAGGGCAGGGCGCTGATTGATTTACCGGAAGAGTATCTGTTGTGGTTTGAACGGAAGGGTGAATTTCCGGCGGGTCATCTGGGTGAGCTGTTGCAGCTCACCCTCGCGATAAAAATCGAAGGGCTTGATGGGCTGGTGAAACCGCTGAAGCGCGGGTGATCACCAGCCCGGTCTGCATTACTTCTGCGATTCAACCACGGCGGGTTTTGCTTCCATCTGCTGCTTAGCCGCCAGCTTCTCGCCAGCTTTTTTATAGCGTTGCGCCAGCATCGAGCAGACCATCAGCTGCACCTGATGGAAAATCATCAGCGGCAGCACGATGATGCCCACCGAGGCCGACGGGAACAGAATGTTGGCCATTGGTACACCGTTCGCCAGGCTCTTTTTCGAGCCGCAGAACAGGATGGTGATTTCATCTGCGCGATTAAAGCGGAACAGTCGTGCGACCAGCAGGTTGATCACCAGCGCCACAAACAGGATCCCCAGGCTACCTGCAACGATATACAGCAGCGTAGATGCGCCCACGCGATGCCAGATGCCGTTTACCACCGCTTCACTGAACGCGGAATAGACCACCAGCAGAATCGACGCCTGGTCGGTTTTACCAATCAGCCCACGGTTTCTCTCCACCCAGCCCGCAATCCAGCGGCGTGAAAGGTGACCCACCACGAACGGCACTAATAGCTGCAGCATAATCTTACCGATCTGCTCAAAACTGCCGCCGGCCGCATCGCTGTGCACGTTCATCACCAGGCCCACCAGCATCGGCGAGATAAATACGCCCAGCAGGCTGGACGCCGAGGCGCTACACACCGCCGCGGCGACGTTGCCGCCCGCCAGTGAGGTCAGGGCAATGGCTGACTGGACGGTGGCCGGCAGAATGCACAGGTACAGGAAGCCGGTATAGATTTCCGCGCTTACCGGCAGCGGGTGCCACCAGACGAACAGCAGGCCAAGGATCGGGAACAGCACGAAGGTGCTGCACATCACCCACAGATGCAGTCGCCAATGGCTGCCACCGGCAATGATTTTTTCTTTAGACAGCTTGGCGCCATGCATAAAGAACAACAGCGCAATCGCCGCCGTGGTCAGGTATTCAAAGAATTCCACAAAATGCCCACGCGCGGGCAGGAAGGTTGCCAGCAGCACGGTAATAATCAGTTTCAACATCAGTGGATCGATACGGAAGATGCCCATTGTTAATGCCTGGTTAAAAAAATGATGGGGGCTATTGTGCGCCGGGCGGTTTTAGAAATAAAATTGATTTATTGAATACATATATGAATAAAACAGATGAATTATACCCTGCGTCAACTTCGCGTGTTTGTCGCCGTTGCCCAGCAAGGCAGTTTCAGCCAGGCCGGGCAGCTGATCGGACTGAGCCAGTCCGCGGTCAGCCACAGCATTAAAGAGCTGGAAGGGGAGATGGGCATCCGTTTGCTGGACCGCACCACGCGGGAAGTGTTGCTGACCGAAGCCGGAGAACAGCTCTCCAGCCGGCTTGAGCGGCTACTGGAAGAGCTGAATACCACCTTGCTGGATGTACGCAGCTACGGGCAGCAGAGAAGCGGCACGGTGCGGGTAGCTGCCAGCCAGACCATCGCCGCGCATTTAATGCCGCAGTGCCTTGCCGCCAGCACGGAGCATTTTCCTGATATCAAAGTGATGCTGCGCGATCGTCCTCAGCAATGGGTGCTGCAAAGCATTCGCAATGCGGAAGTGGACTTCGGTATTGTTGTCGGGCCGCTGCCGGAAGAGGATTTCGAAACGGAAGCGATTCTCGATGAACCTTTTTTGCTGTTGTGCCGTAAGGACGATCCGTTGGCGGCTCAGCAAACCATTCACTGGCAGATGCTTAACCAGCGGCAGCTGGTGCTGCAGGATTATGCCTCCGGCAGTCGGGTTCTTATCGATGAGGCATTACGCGTCCAGCAGGTGCAGGCGGAGATCGTGCAGGAGATCGGTCATCCCGCCACGCTCTATCCGATGGTGGAAGCGGGAATTGGCATCAGTATTCTTCCGGCGCTGGCATTGCCGTTGCCTGAAGGCAGGCCGTTGCTGGTGAGGCGTATGGTGCCGGAGATTAACCGCACCATTGTGCTGGTGCGCCGTAAAAATCGCTCGCTTACGCCCGCAGCCGAGGCCATCTGGCAGGAAGTACGCCAGCAGGCACTCCTGCTGACGCAACAACGCAAGAAAACTCCGGCGTTTTAGATATAGACGTTCAGCGTGTTGGTGGCGGTAGGGCGGTTTACGCCGTCTGCCGCTTTGGAAATGGTGTTGGCAGTGTCATCTTTCGCGCTGCTTTGCTTTTCCTGCGCCTTCTCAGCCTGCTGCTGCTCAACCTGAGCAATCTGCGCTTCAATCATCTGAATCTGGCCTTCGATCAACTGCTGTTGTTCAGACTTTTGTTCATCCGTCAGCGTCGTGTCGTTGCCCAAATCCTTTAACTGCGCCTGCAGTTGGGTGATCTGCTTGTTGAGGGTGGCAACCTGAGAGGCCGACCCGCCGCCTGAACTTCCAGAGCCAATAGAGGATAGGGAGTTGGAACTGATTGTAGTCATCGCTTTCTCCTGTGTAATAGACCAATACGGTTATCGGTAGGAGTGGCGGGATACTTGATAAGAAAAATCGTAAAAGAAGTGCTAAAAAATCGAAAAGGAAAAAGAGTGGCTGTCTATCTCCGTTCGACTCGACCTGCTGCAGGTTCAAATCCTTCACGAATCGCAGATAGCAAAAAGGCGCCTTTAGGGCGCCTTCGTACATTGGTGGGTCGTGCAGGATGACTCGGCTACGCCTCGCCCTTCGGGTCGTTGCTGTCGCAACGCTGTCTCACTGCGTTCGACTCGACCTGCTGCAGGTTCAAATCCTTCACGAATCGCAGATAGCAAAAAGGCGCCTTTAGGGCGCCTTCGTACATTGGTGGGTCGTGCAGGATTCGAACCTGCGACCAATTGATTAAAAGTCAACTGCTCTACCAACTGAGCTAACGACCCGAAGTGGTGGGTGATGACGGGCTCGAACCGCCGACCCCCTCCGTGTAAAGGAGATGCTCTACCAACTGAGCTAATCACCCACTTCGGTACTTCACGAAACTGCTGAGAGATGGTGGGTGATGACGGGCTCGAACCGCCGACCCCCTCCGTGTAAAGGAGATGCTCTACCAACTGAGCTAATCACCCATCTCTGAGAACTTCGGTACTGCTTAACACTGCGGAGCCACCGTTTAGAGTGGTGGGTGATGACGGGCTCGAACCGCCGACCCCCTCCGTGTAAAGGAGATGCTCTACCAACTGAGCTAATCACCCCCGCTGTGTGGAGTCGCATTATAGGGATCGCGGCAAATGAGTCAACGGTTTTTAAAACGAAAATGTTCGTTCGTCTTAAATTTAATCAAGATGTTGGGGTTTTATCCAAAAATGGGGGGGTGCCGCTGGCTTTTCCGTCAAAGGCCTCTAACAACCGGGGGAATGCCGTTGAGGATTCGTTTGCAGATGGTAGAATGTTGCCCACTTTGTGTTGGTCTTTACAGACCTCCTCCAGCAATGCGCGACTCTGATAGCGTAATAAGGCAGCTGTTAATGAAAATCAAAACCCGCTTCGCACCCAGCCCAACCGGCTATCTGCACGTTGGCGGCGCGCGTACCGCGCTTTACTCCTGGTTGTTTGCCCGTCACCAGGACGGTGAGTTTGTGCTGCGTATAGAAGATACCGATCTGGAGCGCTCCACCCAGCAGGCTATCGACGCGATTATGGATGGCATGAACTGGCTGAACCTCGACTGGGACGAGGGCCCGTATTACCAGACCAAACGTTTTGACCGCTATAACGCGGTGATTGATCAGATGGTCGACGCCGGCACAGCCTATAAATGCTACTGCTCCAGAGAGCGCCTCGACGCGCTGCGCGAAAAGCAGATGGAGAATCATGAAAAGCCGCGTTATGACGGCCACTGCCGCGACAGCCACGAACATCATGCCGATGATGAGCCGTGCGTGGTGCGTTTCCGTAACCCGCAGGAAGGATCGGTAATCTTTGATGACCAGATCCGTGGCCCGATCGAATTCAGCAACCAGGAGCTGGACGATCTGATCATCCGTCGTACTGACGGCGCGCCGACCTATAACTTCTGCGTCGTGATTGATGACTGGGATATGGAAATTACCCACGTGATCCGCGGTGAAGACCATATCAACAACACTCCGCGTCAGATCAACATCCTGAAAGCGATCGGTGCGCAGGTGCCTGTTTATGCGCACGTGTCGATGATCCTCGGCGACGACGGGAAAAAACTGTCCAAACGTCACGGTGCCGTGGGCGTGATGCAGTATCGCGATGATGGCTATCTGCCAGAAGCGCTGCTGAACTACCTGGTGCGTCTGGGCTGGTCCCATGGCGATCAGGAAATCTTCTCTATTGCTGAGATGAAAGAGCTGTTCGAGCTGGACGCGGTCAGCAAATCTGCCAGCGCCTTCAACACCGAAAAGCTGCAGTGGCTGAACCATCATTACATCAATACCCTGGCGCCTGAGTACGTGGCGACGCATCTGCAATGGCACATCGAGCAGGAAAAAATTGATACGCGTACCGGCCCAGAACTGGCTCAGCTGGTCAAACTGCTGGGTGAGCGCTGCAAAACGCTGAAAGAGATGGCTGCGTCATGCCGCTACTTCTATGAGGACTTCGCGGAGTTTGATGCGGATGCAGCGAAAAAACACCTGCGTCCGGTCGCTCGCCAGCCTCTGGAAGTTGTGCGTGACAAACTGGCTGCTTTAACTGACTGGACGGCAGAAAACGTTCACCAGGCCATTCAGGCCACGGCTGATGAGCTGGAAGTCGGTATGGGCAAAGTCGGCATGCCGCTGCGTGTGGCGGTAACGGGTGCCGGTCAGTCTCCTGCGCTGGATGTCACCGTTCACGCCATCGGCAAAACGCGCTCAGTGGCGCGCATCAATCAGGCATTAAGCTTTATCGCAGAGCGCGAAGCTCAGCAGTAATCTCAGCTGACGTCTGCAAATAAAAAAAACCGGCCAACTGGCCGGTTTTTTTATGCCTGAGCGTCGCTGATGTCGAGGCGGCTCAGTAAACCTTGTACGCCTTCACGTAACAGCAACGCGTAAAGCCTTTCCTGTTCGGCGGCATTCATTTGCTGCAATGAGGTCATCAGTAAAGATTGCAGAGAGTTGGGGGCAACGCGGTAAGTTGCAGAGGGTTCCGACGCATGGCGCGTGGATTTTAGATACGTTTTGACGCGGTCATCAATTTGGATCATCCGTGCTTTACCGCCCTGGACGCCGGTTTTCGGCATGGTTGTCCACTGCTCTTTCTTGACCCATTTGTTGATCGTCTGACGGCTGAAACCTGTTTCCTGGGCCAGCTCTTCTGGTGTTAACCATTCCTTTTTCATAATGCAATTCCTGTTTGCGACGTGAGATAACGCGAACATATTACAGGATTTTGTTGCGTGGACAACTAACAGCAAGCGCTGAAAAGGGAGGCGGTTCGCAATTGAAAAGAAGAAATTTCCCCCTGCCCGCAGGCAGAGGGAAAGGGGGATTAGCCCTGCGCTTTAGCTGACTCTGCCTGCGGACGGTAAGCCATATAATAGGCCAGACCGACGAACACCGCGCCGCCAAAGGTATTACCGAGGAACACGGCGGCAAAGTTAGGCAGATATTCCGCCCAGCTTAACTGACCGGCAAAAATGGCCGCAGGAATGATGAACATGTTGGCCACCACGTGCTGGAAGCCGATCGCCACAAAGGCCATCACCGGGAACCACATACCAAAGATTTTGCCGACCACATCTTTACTGGCAAACGCCAGCCAGGTCGCCAGGCAGACCAGCCAGTTACAGCCGACGCCAGAGATAAAGGCGTGAGTGAAGTCAGCGTTTACTTTCGCGGTGGCAATAGCAACGGTCTTCTTCAGGTAGTCGCCTTCGGTCATGCCCAGCATATGACCAAAGAACCAGGCGATGGCGATGCTGCCAATAAAATTAGCGATGGTGACCCAAAACCAGTTACGCAACACGCTGTAAGCACTGATCTGACGCGCGAACCAGGCAATGGGCATGGTCATCATGTTGCCGGTCAGCAGTTCACCGCCGGCCAGAACCGTCATGATAATTCCCACCGGGAACACCGCAGCGCCCAGCAGGCCGCCAAATGAGCCCCAGTCTGCAGGTAAGGAGTTAATAACGTGGATATCCAGCAGGAAGCCAAGGGCAATAAACGCACCGGCCAGGAAGCCAAGGATCAATAAAGTCGAAACAGATGAATGGCTTTTCGCCACGCCGGATTGAATAGCAACCGCTGCGATTTCTTTAGGTGAATGCAAGGACATAGGAGCTCTGATTCTGGTGTAGTTAAGGATGAAATGGCCGGTTCCGTCGCGTCGGGAAACGCGCGCATCCAGCGCTGAGAGGGCTCCGGCCTTCGAAAGCGCGGGCAGTTTTGCACGAGAAATTAACAAAAACAAGATCAATTAGACCGCTAATTAACGCGTTGTTTACAAGATTGGCGCGGTCAAACTGTGTCGGCAGGAATAACCGGATGAAATTGCACTCTTTACCCTATTTTGTCGTTTCAACAGGCCAGTTCAAGGCAGTTCTCTCTGGATAAACGGTGACTCAACAAGCTGTAATTGGTGCGGTTTGGCGGCTTTTTCAGCGATTAGACAGAGTTTGGCAATTTGCCGTTGACACCTTCATCCCCGTTTCATATTATCCCCGCCGTTGAGACGACTCCGGTTGTCTGACGAGGTTATCCGGCTTGGGGGTATAGCTCAGCTGGGAGAGCGCTTGCATGGCATGCAAGAGGTCAGCGGTTCGATCCCGCTTATCTCCACCAAATCTTCACCAGCAGATTTTGTGGCACCGGATAACAGATTGAATTATGTGGGGGTATAGCTCAGCTGGGAGAGCGCTTGCATGGCATGCAAGAGGTCAGCGGTTCGATCCCGCTTATCTCCACCAATCAATTCCTTTCTTGCTTCACTCTCCCCCAGCATCCGTTTTATTTCAGTTCAAGCACCGTAAATCCATGCGTTCCATCGCGATCTAACTGCGCAATCAGCCCAAACTCCCAGTCTAAATACGCCTGCATCGCGTCGGCAGAATTATCCGTGCCTTCATACGGGCGACGATAGCGATCGCTTCTTGGCTGTAACAGCTGCGTTTCACCCTGTTCTATGGGTAAACCTGCCGCTCTCCACGCCGCATTGCCGCCCGTCAGCACGCTGACCGGCTTGCCGCTAAGCTGCTGCAACTCTTCCACGACATAGCGTGCCAGCAAACTGCTGCCACAGGTCACCACATACCGATCGGCGGCGGGCAGTGCCTGCAGGCCTTTCTGCGTCAGTAAACCGCGCTGCAGCCATGCTGCGCCCGGAATATGGCTGGCAACATAGTTAGCGCTGGTGGTGAAGTCCAATACCTGGGTACCGGGCGTATTCAGCCAGTCCGCCAGCACGGCGGGTGAAACCTCTTCCTGCTCTGGCAGGGCAGGGACTTTCGCTACCCAAGGGCCTTGCTCGCTGAAATCGTGCTCAACCAATCCATCCAGTACCGACACATCCCAGCCCAACTGCGCCAGCCAGGACGCACTCATATTGGCGCGTGCACCGTCGTTATCAATCAGCACGATGCGTGCGCCGCGCACGCTGGCGGTGTGATCCGTCTCCTGCACCAGCTGACCGCCCGGCACCGATCGTGAACCGGGCAAATGACCGGCGGCATATTCTTCAGGATCGCGGACATCAAACAGATACAGCGTCCGGGCGTGATCCTGCTGCCATTGCTGCAGCTGCGCCCGCGTCAGACGCTTGACGCCTGCCTGGTCAGCGACATGGCGGGCGCGTTGCGCGGCCTGGGCTTTGGCCGTCTCGCTGCTTTCACCAAAGCGTCGGCTCTGGCCATGCTCCAGCGGTTGTCCGGCCAGCGTCCAGCCGATGGTGCCATTTCGCAGCGCAAATACCGGGTTGGTAATCCCGGCATTCACCAGCGACTGCGTACCGATAATGCTGCGGGTTCTGCCCGCGCAATTAACGATAACCGTTGTGGTTGGCGAAGGAACCAAATCCTGCATCCGCAGCACCAGTTCTGCACCCGGCACGCTGATGCTGCCAGGAATGCTCATGGTCTGATATTCATCGAATCGACGGCTGTCCAGCACCACCACCGGTTCACCGCTGTTTAATAACGCCTGAACGTCTTCCGCGGGCAGCGACGGGGTGTGCACCCGACTCTCGACCAGCTCACCAAAGGCTTTGCTTGGCGAGTTAACATCGATAAACAGTTCACCGCCTGCATCCTTCCAGCCTTGCAGGCCGCCTTCCAGCAGGGCGACGTTGGCATAGCCGAAGTCTTTCAGGCGCTCAATGGCCAGCGCCACCAGCCCTTCGCCGTTGTCATAGACGGTAATCGGCGTGGCAAAGCGCGGTACCCGGTTAAGGATCTCCAGTTCCAGCTTTGACAGCGGAATGTTTACCGCAAACAGCGGATGGCCTTCGGCATACTGCGCCTCTTCCCGCAGGTCAATTAACGCCAGCTCCTGCTGCTGAAGCAACGCCTGGCGGATGTCGTGAAAACTGCGGGTGTGGAGTAAATGATCAACCATGTGAAAGATCCCAAATATTAGGTAAATACGCGTTGTTATAGCCGGAAATAAACGGTTTTTCTTCGCCGGTTTCGCTGTAAACCGCGCGCTGAACTGCGCCGATATTGCCGCCATAAACATGAATACTGATGGAGGTGCGATCGCTGAAAGCGTTGCTGACCCGGTGAATATCGCCGACCTGCGGCGAGACCGCTTCAACCGTGCCGGGATCCAGCCGCACCGGATCGCCATGTGGCGATAACCCGCGCGCATCGCGGATGAAATTCTGTGAAATTTCCGCGCCGCGCAGCATGCCAATTAATCCCCAGACGCGATGGTCATGCACCGGCGTCGATTGCCCTGCGCCCCAGACAAAGCTGACCACCGAAAACCGTTGGCGGGCATCGGCATGCAGCAAATACTGCTGGTAGCGGGCCGGATTTGGCTGGGCAAACGCCTCGGGAAGCCAGTCATCATGGGCGATGAGCTGATGCAGCAGCTGGCTGCCGCGATGAAGCAGATCGGCTTCCTGCGGCTGTTCATCCACCAGCGTGGCCAGGCTACCGACAAACTCGCGCAGGCGAGCGCTGTTCAACTCACTCATGTTTTGCCTCCTGGCTTAAGGCCAGCTGATTGGATTGGCTGGAGAGGCTGTAATCGAAGGCCTGATGGACATCAATCGACTTCGGCAGCACATGATTTTTATAGAAAAAATCGGCGGATTGCTGCAGGGAATCCGCCAGCTTTGGCGTGAATTCCACCGGGCGGATCTGCGCACTGGCAATCCAGCGTTGGGTGATGTTCTCTGGCATGCCCAGTGAGGTCGACAGTGCCTTAGCGAAGGCCTCAGGATGGTGCTGCGCCCAGATTTGCGCTTTTGCCAGCCGTGCCTGCAGGTCGGCTATCGCCTTGCGTTTGCCTGGATCCTTCAGCGCTTCTTCACGGGCTAAGGCATAGGAGTAACCGGACAGGATCCCTTTGCCGCCGCCCTGCGGCACTAACACATCCTGATCGACCACCACGGCGGAAGAGACGTACGGTTCCCAGGTGGCCCAGGCATCGACAGAATGACTGGCGAGCGCGGCACGTCCATCAACCGGCCCAAGGAAGCGCAGCGTAACGTCAGAGGGTTTCAGGCCGGCTCTGTCCAGCAGACCCAGCAACAGATAGTGGCCCCAGCCGCCACGGTTGACGGCAATTTGTTTGCCCTTCAGATCTTTTAAGCTGTGGATGCCCGAATCCGGGCGGGTAAGTAAGGCAATGCTGTCAGGGTTGTTTTGCCAGGCACCCACCGCTTTTACCGGTGCGCCGGCGGCATACACAAATAAGAACGGCAGATCGCCGGTGAATCCCACGTCCAACGCGCCCGCGTTCAGCGCTTCCTGCACCGGTGCGCCGGAATCGAAAGAGGTGAGCTTCAAATCATAAGGCAGGTCTTTTAACTGCCCGGACTCGCGCAGCGAAATAAAGCGATCGCCTTTCACATCGCCCAGCCGCAGGGTGACTTTCTCCGCCAGCGCTGAGGTGGCGAGCGATGACAGTACGACTGCCAGTAAAAAAGGAAAACGCATCAGGCACTCCTTGCCACTTTGCGGGCCGCGACTTTCTCTCTGGTCAGCGGGATCAGTTCACGGCCGTAATCCAGCGCATCGTTCAGCGGATCGAAGCCGCGGATCAGCACGCTTTCAATGCCCAGGTCGTAATACTTCAGCAGCGCGTCGGAGACCTGGTCCGGCGTACCGACCAGTGAGGTGGAGTTATAACCGCCGCCAACCAGTTTAGCGATGCCGGTCCACAGGGATTTGTCGAGGCGTTCCCCTTCATTGGCGGCGGCCATCAGGCGGGCCGCGCCGACGCTTTGCGGCTTCGGCAAACCAAAATCATGGCCGGATTCAATCAGCTTTTTGCGGGCGACTTCGCGGATATGCTCGGCTTTTTCCCAGGCTTCTTTCTCCGTGGCGGCAATAATCGGGCGGAAGGAGATATTGAAACCAATCTTGCGGCCCTGTCTGGCGGCTTCTGCACGCACCGTCCGCACGGTTTCTGCGGCACCGGCCAGCGGTTCACCCCAAAGGGCGAACACGTCCGCATGACGACCTGCCACTTTGATCGCTTCAGGCGAGGAGCCGCCGAAATAGATCGGCAGCGCGCTTTGCTGTGGCTTCACCGCCGAAAACGCCTGCTCAACCTGATAATGCTCGCCCTGGTGATCGTATGGCGTGTCGGAAGTGAGGCTCTGCCTTAATACGCTCAGGAAATCATCGGTGCGCTCATAGCGCTGGGTCTTGTTAAGGAAATCACCATCACGGCGTTGTTCAACATCGCTGCCGCCGCTGATGATATGCACCGCCAGGCGGCCATCGGTGAGTTGATCGAGGGTAGCGAGTTTACGGGCTGCCAGCGTCGGCGAGACAAAGCCCGGACGGTGGGCCAGCAGGAATTTCAATGTTGAGGTGTTGGCGGCGGCATGCGCAGTGACCAGAAAACCATCCGGTTGATCGGACCAGTAGCCGACCAACACCCGATCGAAACCGGCCTGCTCATGAGCACGGGCAAAGTCTGCAATGTACTGTTTATTGAATAGCGGACCGCTGGCAGGAATGATTTCGGACGCCAGGCGATGGCCAATCATACCGAGGAATTGAATGCTCATCAGGTTCTCTCCAGGTGAGGGCCGGTAAACGCCGGCAGAGAGAAAACCGTATAGTTGATGGGCGGGAGTGTGAAATTCATTAATCTGCGAAGCTTTGCGCAAATACAGCTATTACTCAGTCGCAGGCAACCGACGGTGAGCGTGCCGCTCGTTATGTTCATTTTGCATAAATTATGCGCAATAAATGCATTTAGGTTCTAAAAAAGCCGGTGTTAGTCTCGGGTTTTCTCCTTATTGAGACACCAGATGAAAACCCTTTCTCTTTCTGCACTTGCTGTACTTCTCGCGGCGGTCACGGCGCCCGTTTTGGCTGCGAATACGCTTTCAGTTGGCGACCAGCGGGGCAATGCGCGGGCGATCCTTGAAGCCTCCGGCGAGTTAAACAACACGCCTTATACGCTGGACTGGCATGAGTTTGCTAACGCCGCACCGTTGCTGGAAGCGATGCGCGCAGGTTCAATAGATGCCGGTTCGGTGGGGGATGCACCCTTAACTTTCGCCGTGGCGGCAGGGCTGGATGCCAAAGGGATCCTGGCGACGCGCTATGCCGGCAACGCCATTATCGTCAAAAAGGGTAGCCCGATTCACAGCGTGAAGGATCTGATTGGCAAACGCATTGCGACGGTCAAAGGTTCATCCGGGCACAACCTGGCTTTGCAGGCGCTGCAAAAAGCCGGTGTCGATCCTAAGCAGGTCAGCTTTGTCTTTACCACGCCAGCAGAAGCGACGCTGGTGCTGGATCAGGGTGGCGTCGATGCGGTTTCCACCTGGGAACCTTACGTGTCGTTTGCCACGCACCAGTCAGGCGCACAGATCCTGGCGGACGGTAAAGACTATCCGGCCCTCAACTATCTGGTGGCCAGCAACGCCGCCATTGCCAGCAAGAAGGCCGAACTGGCCGACTTCACGCAGCGGTTGAGCCGTGCCCGCGCCTGGGGCATCCAGCATCCTGACGCCTATGCGGCCTCCATCAGCAAACTGTTAAGGATCCCGCAGGACGTGGCGCTGGCAAAGGTGAAGCGCGAAGTGAACTCCGTCGACACCAACAGTCAGGACGTGGTTGCGGTGCAGCAAAATACCGCCGATTTCTACGTGAAAAATGGCCTGATCCCGGCACCGCTGAAGGCGGCTTCCTTTATTGACCTCAGCCTTTCGCAGGGGAAATAGCATGCATCTGGCGCTTTATCTCAGCGACACCGGGTTGCACGCCGGAGGCTGGCGGCATCCTGAGGCGCAAAATAACGATCCGATGCAGCTGCAGACCTGGCTGACGCTGGTGAAAAAAGCCGAGCAGGCCGGATTTGATTTCGCATTTATCGCCGACAAACTGTCGATCGATGATATTTACGGTAACGACATCGCCAGCACCCTTCAGTCGCGTCCGGGTTATGCCCGTCCGGAACCGATGGCGCTGCTGACCGCATTGAGCCTGTTTACCGATCGCATTGGCTTAGGCGCTACCGTATCGACCACCTACGGTGAGCCTTTCCATACTGCCCGCACCATCGCCACAATCGATCATTTTAGCGCCGGCAGAATGGGCTGGAACGCGGTGACCTCGACCAATGATGGCGAAGCACGCAATTTCAGCCGCCAGCAGCATTTAGGCCATCAGGCGCGTTATCAGCGTGCGGGAGAGTTTATCGATGCGGTGCATCAGCTGCTTGCCAGCTGGCAGCCTGGTGCGCTGGTGGCCGACCAGGAGAGCGGCGTTTATATGGATCCGGAAAAGGTCAGCTATACCGATTTTCACGGCGAGCATTTCCATATCAAAGGGCCGCTGACCGTCGCCGCCTCGCCGCAGGGTAGGCCGGTGCAGATCCTGGCGGGCGTCTCGGAGGATTTTAAAAAGGTTGCCGCCCGGGTGGCAGAGGTGATTTTCACCGTTCAACCCGACATGGCGCGCGCGCAGCAATTTTATCAGCAGTTTAAGCAGGAGATGGCCGCCTTGGGTCGTCCACCGCAAGCCTGTAAAGTGCTGCCCGGCCTGATGCCGATTGTGGGCGCAACGCAGCAGGAGGCGGAAGAGAAGCGCCGTCGGCTGGATGAACTGGTCAATCCGTTAGCCGGGTTGAGCTTTATGTCTGCCAGCATGAATTACGATTTGTCCCAGCATGATGAAAACGACATATTCCCGGATATCTTCGACAAAATCAGCGGCAGCAAAGGGCGCTTTGAGTACGTGATTTCTCAGGCAAGGAAAGAGGGGAAAACGCTGGCCGAAGTGGCGAAAGCCTATGCGGCCAGCGCCTCATTTAAGGTGATTGCCGGCACGCCAGAACAGATTGCCAGCGAGATGATTGCCTGGGTAGAGGCCAAAGCCTGCGACGGTTTCGTGCTGATGCCCGCTGATATGCCGGCCTCGTTGAATAATTTTGCTGAACGGGTCATCCCGGAACTGCAAAAGCGCGGTGCCTTCAGGCAGGGCTATCAGGGAACCACGTTGCGCGACCATCTGGATTTACCGCTGGTCACGCCTCGCTGAACGACGAGTAAAAAAAAGGCGAACCCATCACAGGTTCGCCTTTTTTCGTTCTGGCGTGTTACCAGGCCAGCACTAATCCTGCAATGGAAGCAGAGAGCACGCTCACCAGCGTTGAGCCGTACAGCAGTTTCAGGCCGAAGCGGGAAACCACGTTACCTTGCTCTTCGTGCAGGCCTTTGATCGCGCCTGCCACAATCCCGATAGACGAGAAGTTCGCAAAAGAGACCAGGAACACGGAGAGGATGCCGACGCCGCGTGGTGACAGTTCAGCCGCCACTTTTTGCAGATCCATCATCGCCACAAACTCGTTAGACACCAGTTTGGTTGCCATGATGCTACCCACTTTCAGCGCTTCACCTGCCGGCACGCCCATCACCCAGGCAAACGGGTAGAAGACGTAACCCAGCACACCCTGGAAGCTGATGCCGAAGACGAAATCGAACAGGGCGTTAATCGCTGAAATCAGCGCAATAAAGCCAATCAGCATCGCCGCGACGATCACCGCAACTTTGAAACCGGCCAGGATGTATTCACCCAGCATCTCAAAGAAGCTCTGCCCTTTGTGCAGAGCGCCCAGCGTCAGTTCTTCTTCGCTGTCGACGCTGTATGGGTTGATGATCGACAGCACGATAAAGGTGCTGAACATGTTCAGTACCAGCGCGGCCACCACGTATTTCGGATCAATCATGGTCATGTACGCGCCCACAATTGACATTGATACGGTAGACATCGCCGTTGCCGCCATGGTGTACATGCGGCGCTGAGACATTTTTCCGAGGATATCTTTGTAGGCAATGAAGTTCTCTGACTGACCTAAAATCAGCGAGCTCACGGCGTTAAAAGATTCCAGCTTGCCCATGCCGTTGATTTTTGACAGCACGGTACCGATGGCGCGAATAACAATCGGCAGGATACGGAAGTGCTGCAAAATCCCGATCAGTGCAGAGATAAACACGATAGGGCAGAGAACATTGAGCCAGAAGAATGCCAGGCCTTTATCACTCATGTTGCCGAAAACGAAATTAGTCCCTTGTGCTGCATAGCTCAGCAATTTGTCGAACAGACCCGCAAACCCTTTAACGAAGCCAAGACCCACTTCAGAGTTAAGGAAGAACCACGCAAGCAGCACTTCGATAACCAGAAGCTGTATAATAAAACGTACGCGGATGTTTTTCCGATCGGTGCTAACCAGTAAGGCCAGCACGGCTACCATCACCAGCGCCAAAGCAAAATGAAAAATGCCTGACATGTGTGCTCCATTTTTGAAGGATGTTATATTTCGCTGCACATTCTATGTAACAAGAAACTGAAAAACGAGATCTAGAACACAATATAACAATTACCTATCACCCTTCCCGACAGAATCCCCTGATTGATCACATCCTGATACTGTTTAAAAAAACACCCCACGCATCGGAAGGTTAAGCTTTTACCGGCGCACGAAAAGTGATTGCTCATTTTTTAGCTATGGAGTAGTTTGAAATCAAGGTATAGCCTTTGCTATATTTCTTAGTACTGGCTATCAGAGCGATATGCAAAACCCACTCAAATGCGCTTGATAATCATTATCATTTAAAAGACAATGATCTCTTCAGGTGTTTAGGGGACTAACTATGTTTGAAGGCCGCACAGTAGAACAAACGGTTCGCGGATCGCGCAAAATCAAATTTGCGTTGATGGGCCCTGCGTTTATCGCGGCTATCGGTTATATCGATCCCGGCAATTTTGCCACCAATATTCAGGCCGGCGCCTCTTATGGCTATACGCTGCTGTGGGTGGTGGTGTGGGCCAACATTATGGCGATGGTGATCCAGCTGATGTCTGCCAAACTCGGCATCGCTACCGGGAAAAACCTCGCTGAACATATCCGCGATCGTTTCCCGCGTCCTGCCGTCTGGTTTTACTGGGTGCAGGCTGAAATTATTGCCATGGCGACCGACCTGGCGGAATTCATCGGGGCGGCGATTGGCTTCAAGCTGATTTTCGGCGTCAGTCTGCTGCAGGGCGCGGTGCTCACCGGCGTGGTCACCTTCCTGATCCTGATGCTGCAAAACCACGGTAAAAAGCCGCTGGAACTGGTGATTGGTGGCCTGCTGCTGTTTGTCGCGGCGGCTTACGTCATCGAACTGTTCTTCTCACAGCCGAAGATTACCGATCTGATGCAGGGACTGGCCGTGCCTTCGCTGCCAACCGCCGATGCGGTGTTACTGGCGGCGGGCGTGCTGGGCGCGACAATTATGCCGCACGTGATCTATCTGCACTCCTCGTTAACGCAAAATCCCGACGGCGGCTCGCGTGAACAGCGCTACTCGTCAACCAAACTGGATGTGGCGATTGCGATGACCATTGCCGGCTTCGTCAATCTGGCGATGATGGCCACGGCGGCGGCCGCGTTCCACTTTAGCGGTCATACCGGCATTGCCGATCTGGATCAGGCTTACCTGACGCTGGATCCGCTGCTGGGTCGCGCAGCGGCGCTGGTGTTTGGTCTGAGCCTGCTGGCTGCCGGACTCTCTTCCACCGTGGTGGGCACCATGGCCGGGCAGGTGGTGATGCAGGGCTTCGTCCATATTCACATTCCGATTCTGGTGCGCCGCGTGGTGACCATGCTGCCTTCCTTTATCGTGATCCTTGCCGGATGGGAGCCGACACGTATCCTGGTGATGAGTCAGGTACTGCTGAGCTTCGGTATCGCGCTGGCGTTAATCCCGCTGCTGACCTTTACCGGCAACCGCGAGCTGATGGGCGATATGGTGAACTCACGCCCGATGCAGCTGGCAGGCAAGGTGATTGTGTTGGTGGTGGTGGCGCTGAATCTGTATCTGCTGGTGGCGATGGCCATGGGGTTGTAAGCCGACTTCATTACTGCGCAGCCGATAAAAAAGCCGACCTTAACAGGTCGGCTTTTTTGATCGCTTAATGGCGATGATCGTGGTCGTGATGACGCTCTCTTTCATGATGACGGTATTCGCGATGACGTTCGCGATCGTGCCATCTGCGTTCCCGCTCCCATTCGTGACGACGGCGCATCTCTTCATGCCTGCGCCACTGCTCGTGTCGCCACCAGCGGCCTTCATCATAACGGTAGTTGCTGCGCCAGTAGTGCCCATCGCGCCAGCGGCCGCCGTCCCAGTAATTACCGCGCGGATCGCGGTCACCAATATGTAACGAGACGCCAGGAGCTAAGGTGATATTTGCGTTGTCAGCCTGCGCTGTGTGCATTGCCAACGGGGATAAACTTGCCACTAAGGTGGCAACAAGTAATAAACGTTTCATTGGATCTCCTTATCAACGGCTCACCTGCTCCGCTGTGCAGCCAAGATTATAAAGAGTTTGTTGCCGTTTCGCCTGGGGGATTCCGAAAAACTGCCTGCCGGGGAGATTTGAGATTTATCTGGAGCGATCCCGCCGCAGGGCGCGGCGGGACGGGTTTAGCCGAGAATGCTGCTGATTTTTTGCAGTTCAGCCTGGCTGAAATCACGCTTCTGCAGCATGCCAACCGCATCATCAATCTGGCTGGTTTTACTGGCACCAATCAGCACCGAGGTCACGCGGTTTTCCCGCAGCACCCAGGCCAGCGCCATCTGAGACAGTTTCTGCCCACGCTCCTGCGCCATCGCGTTCAGCTGACGCACCTTCTCCATTTTCTCCGGGGTCAACTGGTCGCCGCTGAGGAACTGGCTGCCGCTGGCCGCGCGCGAATCTTCCGGGATACCGTTCAGGTAGCGGTCGGTCAACACGCCGCCAGCCAATGGGGAGAAGGCAATGCTGCCGACGCCTTCTTTTATCAACACGTCCAGCAGACCGTTATCTGGCGCACGCTCGAACATCGAGTATTTCGGCTGGTGGATCAGACATGGCGTGCCGAGCTGCTTGAGGATGCCAATGGCTTCTGCCGCCAGTTCAGCCGGATAGTTGGACAGCGCGATATACAGCGCCTTGCCCTGACGCACAATGTGGTCCAGTGCGCCCATCGTCTCTTCCAGCGGCGTTTCAGGATCTGGACGGTGGTGATAGAAGATATCGACGTAATCGAGTCCCATCCGCTTCAGGCTCTGGTTCAGGCTGGCAATCAGATATTTACGCGAACCCCAGTCACCATAAGGGCCGTCCCACATGGTGTAACCCGCTTTGGACGAAATGATCAGCTCATCACGGTACGGCGCAAAGTCTTCCCGCAGGATGCGGCCAAAGTTTTCTTCAGCTGAACCCGGTGGTGGACCGTAGTTGTTAGCCAGATCGAAATGAGTGATACCGTTATCAAATGCATGGCGCAGCAGCTGACGGCTGTTATCCACGCGGGTGCTGTCGCCGAAGTTATGCCATAAGCCTAACGAAATTGCCGGTAGCTTGAGGCCACTCCGTCCGCTGCGGTGATAGGTCATTTTCTGATAACGTTCTGCATCTGCCTGATAAACCATGAATAAATCCTGTTCAGTAGAGGTCGGTTTCCGGGAAAGCATAGCAGTGTATACGGTTACACCGAACCGGTTCGCGCGGTAGATCGCAACTTGAGGATAATTCCGAGGCGTAACGACAGCTTGCCACTGCGGCAGCCTGCCACTGTGCTGCGCATTGAAAAATATCGCTAATACTTTGCTGAGGACAACTGTGGAGAAAGAGCTATGCAAAGTCTTACCGTTGGGGAGTACCTGCTGTCGCGTTTATGGGAAGCCGGGATTGGGCATCTGTTCGGCGTGCCGGGTGACTACAATTTGCAGTTTCTCGATGATGTTATTACCAGCAGCGAGATTGGTTGGGTTGGCTGCGCCAATGAGTTAAATGCCGCCTACGCGGCCGATGGCTATGCGCGCTGCCACGGCGCGGCGGCGTTACTGACCACCTTTGGCGTCGGTGAGCTGAGTGCGTTAAACGGCGTGGCAGGGAGCTATGCCGAATACTTGCCGGTTATTCATATTGTCGGTGCGCCTGCAACGGCCGCCGCCCGCGAAGGTCTGCTGCTGCACCACACGCTGGGTGACGGTGACTATCGCCACTTTATGCGCATGTCGCAGGAGGTGACGGTCGCCCAGACAATATTAACGCCAGAGAACGCCGTGGAAGAGATCGACCGCCTGCTGATCGCCGCCTTACATGAACGCCGTCCGGTCTACCTTTACTTAGCAACCGATGTGGCGGTGGCAAAAATCACCCCAGCCGCCACGTCATTGGCGACAGAACGGCCCTGCGATGCGGCGACCGTCGCCGCCTTTGCTGATGCGGCCGACCAACTGCTGGCGGGGGCAAAAAACGTCGCCATGCTGGCGGACTTCCTCGCCGACCGGGCGCAGCAGCAGGGCAAGCTTAAACAGTTGTTAACCGATGCGCCGATGCCGTTTGCCACCTTATTGATGGGTAAGGGCGTGCTCCCCGAGCAGCATACCGGTTTTGCCGGAACCTATGCCGGTGCTGCCAGTGCCGGTCACACCCAGCAAATTATTGAGCAGGCCGACGTGCTGATTACCGTGGGCGTGCTCTATACCGACACCATCACCGCCGGATTCACGCAAAATATCGACAGCGGCAAAACACTCGCTATCGGGCTTTCATCCAGCCGCATTGGGGACAAGACCTTTACCCCGTTGCCGATGAGCGCCGCATTAACCGCGCTGCAGCCGCTGGTTAAACGTTATGCCGCGCAATGGCCTGAACCCGAGGTTTCGCCTCCGCCGCTCAACGATGTGCCGTCAGACGCGCTCACGCAGGACAGTTTCTGGCAGGCAATACAGCATTTTCTTAAGCCTGGTGATATTGTGCTGGCCGACCAGGGCACCTCGGCTTTTGGCGCAGCGGCGTTAAGGCTGCCTGAAGGCGTGACCTTTATCAGTCAGCCGCTGTGGGGATCGATTGGCTATACGTTACCCGCCGCTTATGGCGCGCAGGTTGCCTGTCCCGATCGTCGGGTGGTGCTGCTTAGCGGCGATGGATCGGCTCAACTGACCATCCAGGAATTAGGGTCGATGCTGCGGGATGGTATGAAACCCGTCATCTTTATCCTGAATAATGCAGGATATACTGTCGAGCGGGCGATCCATGGCGAGCATCAACGCTACAATGATATTGCCGCCTGGAACTGGACGCAGCTGCCGCAGGCGCTGAGCCTGAACTGCGCCGCGCAGAGTTGGCGGGTGGAGCAAACGGTGCAACTGGTTGAAGTGATGAAGGTTATCGCGCAAAGCGATCGCCTGTCGCTGGTGGAGGTGGTACTGCCACCGCTGGACGTGCCGCCGCTGTTGCAGGCGGTCTGTGAAGCTCTAAATAAACGAAATTCTGCATAATGTTACAGAATTCAGATTGATGCCCGTGGGCAAGGACGTCGCGGGCAGGTAAGGTAGTCGATTAACGTGCCTCGCGTGCCTGTTTTGACCGGGGAGGCGTTGTTGTTTGAGTGGGGGAAATTTATAGTGTGTTTAAATGACGTAAGCGGAGCAAAACAATAATGACTAAGTATGCTTTGGTAGGTGATGTTGGCGGCACGAATGCCCGCCTGGCACTGTGTGAAGTAGAAAACGGTGCCCTTTCACAAGCCAAAACTTTCTCCACAGCAGACTACGACAGCCTTGAAGCTGTGATCCGCTTCTATCTTGACGAACAGAAGCAGGAGATTACCGACGGCTGTATCGCTATTGCCTGTCCAATCACTGACGACTGGGTCGAGATGACCAACCATGACTGGGCGTTCTCCACCAGTAAAATGAAAGCTAACCTCGGCTTTGAGCACCTGGAGATCATCAACGACTTTACCGCCGTTTCTATGGCCATCCCGATGCTGTCCGCAGACGATGTGATGCAGTTTGGTGGCGGCAAAGCGGTCAACGACAAGCCTGTTGCGGTCTACGGCGCAGGGACCGGTCTGGGCGTTGCTCACCTGGTTCACGTTGATAAGCGCTGGGTCAGCCTGCCGGGCGAGGGCGGTCACGTCGATTTCGCTGCTAACAGTGAAGAAGAAGACCTGATCCTCGAAGTGCTGCGTGCGGAACTGGGCCACGTCTCTGCCGAGCGCGTGCTGTCTGGTGCTGGCCTGGTGAATCTGTATCGGGCGATTGTTAAATCAGATGACCGGGTGCCGGAAAACCTGAAGCCGAAAGACGTGTCGCAACGTGCGCTGGATGACAGCTGCACCGATTGCCGCCGTGCACTGGCGATGTTCTGCGTGATCATGGGCCGCTTTGGTGGCAACCTGGCGCTGAACCTCGGTACCTTTGGCGGGGTGTATATCGCCGGCGGTATCGTGCCTCGCTTCCTGGAATTCTTTAAGTCGTCCGGCTTCCGTGCCGCATTTGAAGACAAAGGCCGCTTTAAGGATTACGTGCAGAATATTCCGGTATTCCTGATCACTCATGATCAGCCAGGCTTGCTGGGTGCCGGCGCGCACCTGCGTCAGACGCTGGGCAGCGTGCTGTAACAGTGGTAACAGGGCCAGTTTCCCGGCCCTGATCTTGCTTCCTTCCTCTATAACCGCATCAGCTGGCGAAACTCTTTGACTTTGCTGCGGCTGACCGGCACCTGAAATTCCAAATCCCGCAGTTTCAGCATGTAGGTGTTATTAAACCAGGGTTCGATTTCGCGGATCTTGCTGAGATTGATGCAATACGATCGATGGCAGCGGAAAAAGGCCTCTTCCGGCAGCCTGCTACAGAATTCGGTGATATTCATCGACATCACATACTCTTCCCGCCGGGTGTAGACAAAGGTCATCTTTTCATGGGCTTCGGCATAATAAATGTCGTTGATATCGGTGACGATAATCCGCTCATCCTTGACCAGGTTAATGGTATGTACCGAACTGCGGACGGCTTCCGGATTGCTCTGGTGCGCGGCCTGCTGCAGCGTATTTTCGACCTTGCGCAGCATGGTGATAATGCGCATCTCATGATAGGGCTTGAGGATGTAATCGAACGCTTCCAGCTCAAAGGCATCCACCGCATGTTCCTTATAGGCGGTGATAAAGACGATCAGCGGCTTTTGCGCGAACTTGCTGATGTTCTGCGCCAGCAGCACGCCGTCCAGTGACGGAATATTAATATCGAGAAAAATCACGTCAACCTGGTGGCTTTGCAGATACTTCAGCACGTCCAGACCATCGTCAAACGTGGCCTCAAGCGTCAGCTGGCTGTGTTGTCTGATTAGCCAGCTCAGCTCTTGCTGGGCCAGAAACTCATCTTCAACAATTATCGCTTTCACATCATTTTCCCGGAGTTAGCAGGGCATTACGCCCGTAAAGAGACGCTTTCAGTGGCCGGCAAAGCCGTGCCGTTTTTACTGATATAAAAGGCGATTTCGGTGCCCGGATTGCGCCGGTGAATATGCAGACCTTCGCCGTAAAGCAGCTTTACGCGGTGATGAACGTTGAGCAGGCCGATTTTATTGCCGGGCATCTCATTACTTTCCACCCGCGCCATCACTTCTTCGCTAATGCCATTGCCGGTATCGCGAACGGCGATGCGGATCCGGTCGCCCTGGTCTTTCAGGCTGATGGTCACCACGCCTTTTCCACGGCAGGGATGGATGCCATGCACGATGGCGTTCTCAACCAACGGCTGAAGCAGCAGGCTGGGCAGCGCGCAGTTGACGTCTTCATCAATGTCGTAGATTACCGTCAGCTTGTCGCCAAAACGCGCCTGTTCAATGGCGATATAATCCTTAACCTGATACAGCTCTTTCTTGATATCGATGATCTCATCATCGTTCAGCTCAAGGTTATAGCGCAGGTAGCGCGCGAGATTGGTGATCAGCTGCCGCGCGGTATCCGGATTCATGCGGATTGAGGAGGAGATGGCATTCAGCGCATTGAACAGGAAATGCGGGTTGATTTTGCTTTGCAGCGCGCGCAGTTCGGCTTTGTTCGCCATTTCACGTAGCTGCTCGGCGCGGGACACTTCCAGCTGGGTGGAGATAATTTGCGACAGGCCTACCGCCATCTCTTTCAGCGACCAGGTGATGCGGTGCGCATGGCGATAGTAAATTTTCAGCGTGCCGGTGACTTCCCCTTTTTCCCACAGTGGGATCACAATCATCGAGTGAATTTCCGGCGTGCGGTGCGCCTCGTCGTTATTCTTGATGATGATCTCGCCGTTGGCGATCGAACGGGCGGTGGTCGGGCTGATCGCGTCATCACCGTTGTGGTAATTCGCTTCGCCAACGCCGACATAGGCGAGGATCTGGTTTTTGTTGGTGATGGCGACCGCATCGGCATTGATATCATTGCGGATAATGTCGCACACCTGACGCAGCGACTGGCTGTTGACATGCCGGAACAGCGGCAGGGTTTTGTTGGCAATCTCCAGTGCCAGCTTGGCCTGCCTGGCGGCAATGGCTTCTTTTTCGCCCTCAACGCTCTGGATTAACAGCACAATCAACCCGATGCTTACCGCACCGAGGATCATCGGCACCGCGATTTCCGAGACGATTTCAATGCCTAAGGTAGTGGGCTGTGACCAGACGACAATCAGGATCATGGTCAGGGATTCACACAGCATGCCGCCGAGAATGCCCACGCTCCAGCGCTTCTCTTTTACCACTTTCAGGTTGATATAGCCGGAAACCACGCCGGCGATGATGCTGGTGATCAGGCAAGGCACCGAGGTCACGCCATGAACATCGATCAGGAAACGGTGCAGGCCGGCAATCACGCCGGTAACTATTCCGACCCAGGGCCCAAACAGAATGCCGCCGGACATAATCGCGATGGTGCGGACGTTAACCAGCGAGCCATCAACGTTGATGCCGCTCCAGGTACCAAACAGGGCAAATAGCGAAAAGATGGCGGTAACGGCGATCAGTTCCTGGCGTGAATGCTCGTCTTTTTGCAGCAGCTGCCGGAAATGGCGCGTGCGGGTCATGAAGAACAGGCAGATCAGCATCAGCGCGGCGCGGTCCAGCACGGCTAACAGCATTTCAAACATCGAGTGCACGGGCGCCTCGGCGGAGGGAAGAGGGGAAAGGGCTATGATAAGGAAAGCGGGCGGGATGTGCCAGGCATCGGCGCAGTGATTTGCGCCGATGCCTGTCCAGATCAATCTCTGATGGGCTATTTCATCTGGGATTTGCCCAGTTCGGTCAATTCGGCTTCCGTTGCGCGGCCGACAAAGTCCACTTCGAAATCATCGGCGGCAAAGTCCGGCGGCGAGCGGCCCTCAATAAAGGCTGGCCACTGACGCTGCAGGTAGGCTGCATTTTTCGCACACCAGGGCGCGGCAGAAATGTACATCACGTTGCTGTCGAAATCGCCCTGATGTTCATTTTCAACCGAATGAATGACATCGCAGTGCCAGAATACGGTATCGCCGGCTTCCATATCAGGAATTGCGGAAATCCCAGTCAGCAAAAGGGGATGCCATTTTTCACTGATCGAGAGTGCGCGGCCCGGCGCCGCGCCACAGAGATCGTCTTCCGGCACATCATCCTGGATGGCACGCAACAGGATCCACGCCATCACGTTTGCTACCGGCAGCAGGTTCAGCGTACCGCCATGTTTACGCTGCGGCGAAAGCGCCGTCCAGCCCTGAAAGGTGCGGAACATTGAGCATACGGCCGGTGACGCAAATTCACGCACCTCGGTACGCATTTCTCCATCGAATGGGTTATATTGCTGCCAGTTGCCGCTGAACACGTGACGGTAAACGTGGCGGAAATTCTCATCCAGCCAGCGTTCAAGCGAGCCGCCATCAATGTGCGGCGACAGGCCAAGTGAACCCGAGTTCGGGGGACGGCGACGCGTGCGATCGGCATAGCTGACGATGCGCGCAGGGTCGAAATGCTGCTTGCCGTGACTTTCGGTTTGCCACAGCGTATTCAGGAATACCTGTACCGCGTTCATCCGCGCGTGCTGGCGGGCTTCAACCTGCGGCTTCGACCAGTAGATGCCGTAAATCTGCGGTTTACCCTGTTTGAGATCGCCAAAATAGTTGTCTTCCGCCGCATGCTTCAGGCGCTCGACAAAGTTATTACGGTCAAGGTAGTTACCGACTTCCTGATTCCAGGCCTCGGCCTGTTCCTGTGGAAAAACGCCGTGGATGACGCAACAGCCACGTTGCAGGATCTGCGCTTTTTGCTGGCGGGTGACGCGGTGCTGAAGGATATCTTCGGCATCCAGCTGCGGCACGGGATTTTCACCGCGTTGCTGCTGCGCATTCAGTTCGGCAATTTGCTGGCGGATGTTGGCATCAACTTCAGCAAATACGTCTGCATAGTTCGGCAGTGCCTTGCGCAGCTGACGTTTAATATCCGCAACGGCCTGCGGGATGTTATCAATGTTGAGGGAAGACATGGCGATTCTCCTGTAACACTCTCGTTATGGTTATGTAGGGTTGATGTGAATTACAGCGTTTAAAAGCGGAAATTAAAAGGGGCTAAGTTTGTGCGAGACTTCCCCTTTTGTGAGGACACTATGCATCTGTTTACCGAACGGCTGGAGCTGAAAGGGTTAAAGCCGGAAGACTGGCAACTTTTCCATCGGGTCCATACCGATAAAACCAGCATGGAATTTATCAGCGCCGTGCCGCAGCTGGCCGATATCCGCCAGCGTTTTCACGATCGTCTGGCCCCGTGGCAGGTCACCAGTTTTCATATGCTGTGCCTGACTGTCCGCTTGAAAAGCAGCGGTGAGATCCTTGGGCTGATTGGCGCCAACGCCGAGTGGGCACCGTATCGCCAGGCCGAAGTGGGCTATTCCTTCCTTAGCGAGCACTTTGGCCATGGCTATGGCAGCGAGGCATTAGGCGCGCTGGCGGGCTATCTTTTCGAACATTGTGAGTTTCATAAACTCAAAGCGCAGGTGGTGGAAGGCAACTGGGCCTCGCGGCGGGTGCTGGAGAAAAACGGTTTTATCCTTGAAGGCACCCTACGGGATAATTATCTGTTACGCGGGCAATGGGTGAACGATTGGGTGTTTGGAAAGCTGAAAAGCGACGCCTGAAAATATTTTATCCCGCCTCTCGACAGGGCAGCGGACTCTACGTTATGTTCGTTGTTCGACCAGTTTCTGGTCAGCGTCGCTCGGATGGTCCGGGCGCTAACGTAAATCAGAGGTATCTATGGCTGACAACAGCTCACCACGCCGTTTTTCCCGCATTGAACGTCTTCCCCCTTACGTGTTTAACATCACGGCCGAACTGAAAATGGCCGCACGCCGTCGTGGCGAAGACATCATCGATTTTAGTATGGGTAACCCCGATGGCCCTACGCCGCCGCATATCGTGGAAAAACTCTGTGCTGTCGCTCAGCGTGACGATACTCACGGCTACTCTACCTCGCGCGGTATTCCGCGCCTGCGTCGGGCCATTTCACACTGGTATAAAGACCGCTATCAGGTGGATATCGATCCCGAGTCTGAAGCGATTGTCACCATCGGCTCAAAAGAGGGCCTGGCGCATCTGATGCTGGCCACGCTGGATCACGGTGATACCGTGCTGGTGCCGAACCCAAGCTATCCGATTCATATTTACGGTGCGGTGATTGCCGGCGCGCAGGTGCGTTCCGTGCCGCTGGTGGCGGGCGTCGACTTCTTTACCGAGCTGGAGCGGGCGATCCGTGAAAGCTATCCAAAGCCGAAAATGATGATCCTCGGCTTCCCGTCTAACCCAACCGCGCAGTGCGTTGAGTTAGATTTCTTCGAGCGCGTGATTGCGCTGGCGAAGCAATACAACATTCTGGTGATCCACGATTTGGCCTATGCCGACATCGTCTATGACGGCTGGAAAGCTCCGTCGATTATGGAAGTGCCGGGCGCGCGTGATGTCGCCGTTGAGTTCTTCACCCTGTCGAAAAGCTACAACATGGCCGGCTGGCGTATTGGCTTTATGGTTGGCAACAAAGAGCTGGTGGCGGCACTGGCGCGAATCAAAAGCTATCACGATTACGGCACCTTTACTCCGCTTCAGGTCGCCGCCATTGCAGCGCTGGAAGGCGATCAGCAATGCGTGAAGGACATTGCCGAGCAGTATAAACGTCGTCGTGATGTGCTGGTGAAAGGGCTGCATGAAGCGGGCTGGATGGTCGAAATCCCGAAAGCCTCGATGTACGTCTGGGCGAAAATCCCCGATCATTACGCACAGATGGGCTCGCTGGAGTTCGCCAAGCATATGCTGCAGGAAGCCAAGGTTTGCGTCTCGCCGGGCATTGGCTTTGGTGATTACGGTGATACCCACGTGCGCTTTGCGTTGATTGAAAACAGCGACCGTATTCGTCAGGCGGTGAGAGGCATTAAATCGATGTTCCGCGCGGATGGCATTTTGCCAGGCGCAACGAAGCTGAACGAAGAAGAAGCGTAAGGACTGGGGTCAGGCCGTGTGGCCTGACCCGCTTAATCAGCCCTGGCAGGGTTAAACCATCAGATAGAAGGTGCCAACCCAAAGTAGCAGGATAAAAGAGATCCCCATCAAAGCATATTTCACCGCAAAACTCCTCTGAGCGCCTACGTCTGGGGCGATCCCGGGCCTGCGTAACGCGAACAGATACGATACGGCAGACAGTTACGCCCTACCGTATCAGGTAGCCATAAGAAGCTTATGGCAGGATCGTTCGCTAATTTACCCGCTCTGTTTCGCAAAATAAAGCCGATTGTGCTATGAATCGTTGCGATTACGGCGTCTCGATGGACGGGATCACCGACATCCCAACCCGCAAACGCGCCACATCGGCCTGGCCCGGTTCAAACACAATCTTCACCGGCAGGCGTTGCACCACCTTGGTGTAGTTACCCGTGGCATTATCAGCCGTGATTGCCGCGAAGGTGGAACCGGTGGCCGGAGCAATACTGTCGACATGCCCGCGTAACGTCACGCCCGGCAGCGCATCAACCTCAACGGAAACCGGCTGGCCTGGCTTGACGTCGGTCAGCTGAGTTTCGAGGAAATTCGCCACAACGTAGGTCTGGTGCAAGGGAACCACCGCCAGCAGGCGGGTTCCGGCGGCCACCCAAGCGCCCTGACGGACCGAGCGTTGACCCACTGAACCATCAATCGGCGCCGTAATGGTGGTGTACGACAGGTTCAGGCGCGCCTGATCGACACTGGCGGTTGACGCGGCGATATCGGCTTCAGCCTGTTTGATACTGGCCTGCAAAATACCCACCTGCTTGCGTGAGGCGAGGGCAGCGGCCTGACTCTGACGCAGCTGAGCCGAGGCTTCACGCATTGAGGCGTTGGTTTTCTGCTGCTCGTCGGCGGTGGTGGTGCCGCTTTTTAGCAGGCGGCGATAACGCTCGGCATTCTGTCCGGCATAGTTCAGCGTTGCTTCGCTGGAGCTGACCGCCGCATCATTCTGCGCTATGGTCGCCTGCTGCTGATCGAGCTGCGCCTGAACGCTGGTGAGCTTGGCCTGGCTGACCTGCAGGTTGGCTTCTGCGGTTTCCAGCGCGACGCGATAATCGCGGTCATCGATGGTCGCCAGCAGGGCACCGGCCTTAACCGCCTGGTTATCGCTGACGTTAACGGTGCGGATATACCCCGACACTTTTGGCGCAACCAGCGTGTAGTCCGCGGTCACCACGGCGTCATCGGTGCGTGACTGGTGGCGATTCATTGCTGACCAGACAAAAAACACGATGCCCAGCAGGATCGCTAGCAGCAGCACTAACATTAAGGTTCTTTTGGCAGGTGTGAAGCTCATATTATTATCTCGTTGCTTTTGCGGCTTGTTGTAAAAGGGTTTGCGGCGGATAAACACGCTTGGGTAGCCAGACGGTCAACAGCACCATCAGCAGGGCAAAACCAATGATCAGCAGATAGGCATCGCTGATGCTAAGGATCACCGCCTGATGCTTGAGCAGCGTGGCGAAGTGGCTCAGATTTTCTGTTGAGCTGGCGCTGCCATCCGGCAATAACGGCGTCAGGCTGCTGGCACTGGCAGAGGTGTCCGCGGTCATCAGCCACGGACGATTGCCCAGGTTATCGACCAGCGTATGCGAGTGAAACTTCTCGCGGTGGGTCAGGAAATTCTCCACCAGACAGCTGGCCGCCACGCTGGAAAAACCGCGCACGGTGTTAAACATGGCCGAGGCAAAAGGCCCTTCCGGTGGCAGAACCACGCTGGTGGCGCTCATCAATACCGGCAGGATCAGCATCGGCTGGGCGAAGGCTTGCAGCAGTTGGATCAGCCAGAAGTTCTGTCGCGCCCAGTCGTCAGTCAACTGCATGCCCATCAGGCAGGAGATGATCATCAACGCCGCGCCGCAGGCCAGCATCCAGCGGCAGTCTATCCAGCGCCGATTGAGTAACGCCGCCATAAAGGGCGCAATGATCAGCTGTGGCAAACCGATGGTCAGGGCCAGCGGCGCGAACTGCACCGTGCGGAATCCACTGACCTGACCGAAGTACCCCGACGGCAGAGCCGAGCCGGACAGCGACACCATCAGCACGCCCGCCAGCACCAGCAAGCCATGGGTCAGATTCCGGCGCTCCAGCATCTGCAACTTAAACAGCGGCAGCGGGTGATACCACTCGTTGATAAGGAAGACGATCAGCAAGGCAAAGGCGCTGAGCATCATGCCGCTAATCAGCGGCGAGGCAAACCAGTCAAGGCGTTCGCCCTGGCTCAGCGACAGGATTAACAGCGCAATACCGCTGGTGCCGGTCAACATGCCGAACAAATCGATCTGTTTAAAACGCTCAAAGCGGGTGGGATCCTGCGGAATTCCCCAGCCAATTAACAGGTTGGCGATCAGGATCAGCGGGATCACCTGCCAGAAGACGAACTGCCAGCCGACCGAATCGGTCCAGAATGCCGCCAGCGACGCGGCAATGTTGGGGCCGAAGGTGGCGGTTAAGGCATAGGCAGCCAGACCATAAAGCTTGATCGGCGGCGGCAGAAAACGCAGTGCCACGGTCATCAGCATCGGCGGCAGCGCGCCACCAAAAATCCCCTGGATCACGCGTAACGCGATAAATAAAGAAGGCGTGGGTGCGAAAGGCTGCAATAAACCCACCAGCGCAAAGCCGGTTGCGACGGTCAGTGTAAAGCGCCGCAGGGAAAACGTCACCGCAAACCAGGGAGCGATCATCATCGCGGCGACTTCTGCCGCCTGATACACCGAGGTGATCCAGCTGGCCTGGTCATAGCTGAAGCCAATGGCTGCCCGCACATCGGCCAGCGCCAGGTCGGTGACGCGGTCGTTTAATCCTGAGGTCAACGCAGCGATCAGTACACCCACCAGTCCCAACGCCAGACGCAAGGTAAACGGGTGGGGAGCAGGCGGCGCTGCTGGTTGAGCAGTCATAGCAGGGGCTCCGTCAGGAAGGAAATAAAATTACGATGCACTGTATTGCATTGTGGTACATTTGCCGCAGAGTTTACAGTGTGAATGGGTGTATTGCAATGCGATACAGCCTGCCTCGAACGGTAAATAAGTGCTAAAGTATCGTCATCAAGCAAGGAGCAACGCGTATGTCTGACCCTATTACACAGCGTGAGGATGAGCGCACTGGGGGGATCCAGGTGATCTCTCGTGCGGCGAAAATATTGGATGCGTTGGGCAACCGTCCCGACGGCATGAGCCTGGGCGAAATCGCTCAGGCGGTGGATTTACCCCGTTCAACCGTGCAACGCATCGTCGCGGCGCTGGATTCGGTGCAGCTGGTACGCAGTCCCGGCGCGGGTGGCGTCCGGCTTGGGCCGGCATTGCTTCGGCTCATTGCCACGCTGCATACCGACGTGGTGGCGATTGCTCAGCCCTGGCTGCAGGCGCTGTGCGATGCCACCGGTGAAACGGTTTCTCTGGCGCGTGCCAGCGGATTGCAGCTGGCGATCGTGCATTATGTGGTGGCCGATCGTGAGCTGCGCGTGGTTCCGCGCATCGGCCTGAATCTGCCGTTGTACAGCACCTCCGGTGGCAAAGCGCTGCTGGCGCTGGACAGCGATGAACAGGCTCGCGCCGTCGTCGGCGATGCCTATGAAGCCATTACCGATCTGACCGTTAAGGCGTTTCCTGAACTGATTGAACGCCTTAAAGAGATCCGCCGCACGGGTCTTTCTTACGATCGGGGCGAGACGCTGGAAGGGATCTCCACCATGGCGGTGGCGATCGATACCATTCTGGGCCGTTTTTCCATCAGCTTGCTGGTTCCGTCTACCCGTTTTCAGAAGCACGAGGCGCTCTACCGTACAGAGATCCTTAAATGCAAAGAGGCGCTGGTGGATGAGATAGGCAAAGCGGCCTTACGTGACTGACAGGAGAGGGAAATGAAAACGCTTTTAGTCGCCGTTGATAATTCCGCTATAGCCCGCAAGGTGGTGGCACTGGCCACTGAACAGGCGCAGGCTTTGCAGGCCAACGTTGTGGTGCTGTGCTGTATCGATGCCAGCTATGCCAGCACCACCGGCACCTACCTTATCGAGGCCGGCGAAGACCCGAATGATTTCGGTTGCGCGCTGGATGAGCAAAACACCGCTGAAGCCGCGGTGCGTCAGGCACTGGCGGAACTGCAGCGCGCCGGCATCGCCTCCACCGGGCGTGTGGTGGCCGGTGAGTCCGCGGAAACCATCGTCGCGCAGGCCAATGAACTCTCTGCTGCGATGATCATTATGGGCCGCCGTCATCTTTCCTCTTTTAACCGTCTGCTGAAGGGCTCTGTCAGTGCTGCCGTGATCGAGCGCGCCAGCTGCCCGGTGCTGGTGGATGTTCGGCTAGATTAACTCCGCCTATTGGGCCGCGCATCGCGGCCCGCCTCTACAGGTATTTACTGTCATGTCCCAGGCTACACTCATCTCCTTTATTAGCGGCCTGCTGGTCGTTTTATTTCTCGCGTGGTTGTCAAAGCGGGGTTCCCTCAGTAAAGCCAAAGCGGTTTTGCTGGCCTTTGTGCTGCTGTTTGCCGGTAACCTTTATTACTTTGGTTTTGTGGCGCCGCAACAGCAGCAGGAAGCCCGCCTGGCTGCGGCAGAGCAACGTCTGGCGACGCTGCCGGTCTACCGCACCATCAAAGATCAGCAGCCGGCACTTTTCCAGACGTTGGATCAGGAATTTATTCGCGCCTTACGTGAAGGCAACAGCGAGCAACAGGCGCTGGAACGGTTACGTCCGATGCTGTCAGACCTGCTGAATCAGCGCATCAGCTATGCCGGCGATCGGCAACTGCATGATTATATGGCCGTAGCGCTGGAAGAAATGAAAGTCATCAGGCAGAAGGACAGTGCTCTCTGTTTCAAATACCTTTTCCCTCAGGTGGAAGGTGGCGTTAACACCGCAGAAATATTACCCAAGGCGCTGATCGACAAAGAGATGGCCAGCATTGATGATTTCCTGCTGCACAGCCACGGCGCACAGCAGCAGGTCGATGTGGCGAAGGGCCGTGCCGCTCTGCAAACCATCGTGCGTTCGCTTTATGGCAAGTGGGGCAGCGATCTGCAAACGCTTAACTCCCCGGCCGAAGCGGGTTCTGATAAAGGTAAACTCTGCGATATGACCATTGACCTTTATCAGTCGGTTCTGGCACTTCCGGTTAATAATTCTGCAGACGTTTTACGTATTATTCTCGACGGTAACGCGAATTAAACGCAAAAAAAAGCCCGCTCGCCGCGGGCATAACACATTGTTATTGTAAGTCATTCATGGTGTTGGCAGACATTAAAAGATGTCTGTACGGATAATCGCATCCCTTTCCAGATAGCGCCAGACGGCTTCCTGAATCGATTCAATTGGTAAAACAATGCATTTGCACGGTAAAGAAACTGCAAATGCGGGATTTTCCGATGGCGTCAGGAAAGTCGGCTGTTATCATGCCGCACCGAACGAAGGAGCTAAAATGAAGAAGTTAGTGACTGGCGCCGTTGCGCTGGCTGTATTTGTATTAGCCGGTTGTACTTCCAGCAAGCCAGGGGCATTTGAAAAAGTTGATGAAGATCCTGCGGTAAATACTGTGCAGTATCGTTTTAATCCGTCCACCGTCAATAAGATGGCGATGCAAGAGGATGTGGAACGCTACTGTACAGAACGCGGGTTTGATAAAGTGGAACCGATTAAACCGCAGGAAAGTCGGGTACCTGGATTAATGAACGCCTGGTATCAGTGTAATTACAGCATTAAAAGCTAAAACGAAAAAAGGGCGGGGAAAATTCCCGCCCAATATTTTTTTCAACGATCTTATTATATTGCCGTGTGCAGGCTTTGCCCGCTTGAGGATGAGTTTCCTCACCCTCTTAGAATTTCTGCTTACCAGCCCCGATGCGGGCCATTTCCGTGGTGATAGCCGCCATGATACCCGTTATGATAACCGCCGCCGTGATGTCCGCCACGATATCCATCATGCACGATACAACCGTTCAACATCAGCATTACGCCCAGAACCGAGACAACTTTGATAAGTTTTTTCATTGTGAATGCTCCTTCACTTTTTCAATGACTACAACTTTACTTGAGAAAAGTGGAGGAATAATGCCGGTTGTGTAGAGTTATTTAATCAGGTATTTCCAGATATTTCAAATTTGAGTTTAATAATCGCGGCATAATATTCATAAATAAGATAAGGCCTAAAATAAGCCGTTTCCATCCGGAATGCTCTTAATTTAGCGCCAGCAGCGAATAAACCTTAATACGAATCAATTTCACCTCAGGCCGCCACCGACATCAAATATGCAGTAGACTTAGGGCAGACTGACTAAGGAGAAACTATGAGTTATCAGGTAGAAAACGTGCTGTCGGCGCAGGCGGAACTGGGTGAGTGTCCGGTCTGGTCTGTCAGGGAACAGGTCCTCTATTTTGTCGATATTCTGGCGCCTGCTTTGCACCGGTTCGATCCACAGAGTGGTAAGCATCAGGTTTTCCCGGTGGCTGAGGACATTGGCTGCTTTGGCCTGAATGCTCAGGGTGGATTTGTTGCCGCATTACGCAGCGGCGTCTGCATGCTGGATGATCACGGGCAGATTACTCAGCGCATCGCGCCAAATCCGGGTGATGCGGAACGCAGCCGTTTTAATGATGGCCGCGTCGATCGCCACGGTCGTTTCTGGTGTGGCAGCCTGTGGGAACCGCAGGATCGCAACGGCGGCAAGCTGTGCCGTCTGGACGAACACCTGACGCTGACGGTGCAGGCTGAAGATATCAAAATCTCCAACGGGCTGGCTTTCTCACCAGACAGTCGCTGGATGTATCAGACCGATACGCCAAACGGCGTGCTCTGGCGTTATCCGATGGATGAACAGGGCGAAATCGGTCCACGCGAAGTGCTGCAACGCTTTGTGCAGGAAGAGGGCGGTTTGCCTGATGGTGCCGCCGTCGACAGTGAAGGCTTCTACTGGGCGGCAATGTTTGATGGTTCCCGGGTGATCCGTCTCGATCCCGCTGATGGACGCATTGTGGATGAGATCCCGTTGCCGGTTCGCTGGCCGACCATGGTGGCATTCGGCGGGGAGGATCTGAAGACGCTGTATATCACCAGTTCACGCGAAGACCGCACGGCAGAAGAGCTGGCGCGCTATCCTCAGTCAGGCGATGTGTTTGCGGTAAGAGTGGCGGTGGCGGGAATTGCCGAGCCGCTGTTTCAGGCGAAATAATCCGGGAAGGGATATATCTACGGTGTATGAATGGGGCGAATTATCGCCCCATTTTTTTTACGCGTGCTGCAGGGCCTTTTTCTCTTCTTCCGCACGGTGCGGTAAGCGAATGGTGGCAGACATAATCAGCGAAATCACCAGCAGGGCCATAATCAGGCTGAAGGTGATGGTGAAGCCGCCAAACAGCGAAGCAATCAACGACCCCAATACGCTACCAATACCAAAGCCCAGATAAATCAGCCCGTAGTTTTTGGTCAGATTGTTCAGGCCGAAGAAGTCGCTGACCAGCGAGGGGTAAACGGTAATGGTGCCGCCAAAGCTGAAGGCCACGCAGGCGATAGAGATAAAGAAGGTGGTTTCATTCATCTGGGTAAACAGCAGGATGCTCATGCCCGCCAGCGAGACCACCTGCGCCAGAGTAATCACCCGGATACGGGCCATCTTGTCGGACATCACGCCGAGGATCAGTCGTCCACTCAAATTAGCAATGGCGATAATGGTCACCGCATTGGCCGCCGTTTGCGTCGACAGATGCACCAAGCCTTCGCCAATATCTTTCGCCACGCCAATCACATACAGGCCGCTCATACAGGCGGTCAGAAACATCAGAGCCAGCATCCAGTACTGTGGCAGACGCACCGCTTCCGCCAGAGAGAAATCGCGGGCTTTACTGTGACTGCCCTGCGCTGCGGCAGATTGTTTCGGCGCTTCCTTCATAAACAGTGCGCCGGTGACAATTAGCGCCATCGCCAGCAGACCCCAAATCAGGAAGGTATTTTCCAGACTGTAGACGCTGAGCAGGTAGCCGCAGATAAATTTAAAACCGAGGCTGCCCAGACCGTAAGCCCCGATGGCACAGGCGGAAATCAGCCCTTTGCGTTCCGGGAACCACTTCACACAGTTCGACAGGGTCATCAGATAGCCGGCGCCATCAGCCAGTCCCACCAACACGCCCGCGCTCAGATACAGCATAAACAGGTTGCTGGAGTGCGCCGTCAGATAAAAACCAATCGCCATCAACACGCCCGCACCGATGGTGACGTTGCGCACGCCAAAACGCTCCTGCAGCTTGCCGGCCAGGGAAGAGGCAATCGCCAGCCCCAGGCTCAGCAAGCCAAAGGAGAACGCCACCTGGCTAACCGGGGCATCCAGCTTATGCGACAACTGACCATTAAACAGGCTCCAGGTATAAACGGAGCCCAGCGCGAACTGGGTAATGATGGTGCCGAACAGGGTTAACCAGCGGGTACGGTTAACGCTTGTGCTGACGGGCTGTGTGCTCATGGAAAGCTCCCGGGGGAAAGTTTAAGAGAATGAGCAGATGATAAGCCGGGACTTCGCGCGCGGGGAGAATAGGGCATGAACTGCCGTCAGAGCGGAATGAAATGCCTGTTAGGGGGTATGAATGGCATGGCGAAATACACAGCGGGCGTTGGCGGACGGGCTTTTCAGCATCCCGTCCGCCGGTTCAGCCCTTATTCCGCGGGGGAAAAGCGCATATTGCGCATATCATTGCCGGTCGGCGTCTGGTGCACGCGCAGGCCGAATTCAGGCAGCAGCGCAAAGATGTGGTCAAAGATATCTGACTGGATCTTTTCGTACTCCAGCCAGACCGTGGTGTTGGTGAAGACATAAATCTCAATCGGCAGGCCTTCAGAACCCGGCGCCAGCTGGCGAACCATCAGCGTCATATCTTTGTGGATCTGGGGATGAGACTTCAACCAGGCTTCGAGCCAGGCGCGGAAGGTGCCAATATTGGTCATATGCCGGCCATTCAGTGGCGTGGTGAGATCGCAGCCCAGGCTGGCATTGTGGTTAGCGACTTCAGCGACCTTGCCGTCGAGATACGGCGTCAGCAGCTGCGCGCGATTCATCCGGGCGATCTCTTCATCTGACAGAAAATGAATGCTGGTGGCATCAATATTCAGGCTGCGCTTGATGCGGCGGCCACCGGATTCGGACATGCCGCGCCAGTTCTTAAACGAGTCAGAAATCAGCGCGTAGGTTGGAATGGTGGTGATGGTTTTGTCCCAGTTGCGCACTTTCACCGTGGTCAGCCCGATATCAATCACGTCACCATCCGCGCCGTATTTTGGCATATCCAGCCAGTCACCCATTTTCAGCATATTGTTGGCCGAAAGCTGAATGCCGGCGACCAGGCCGAGGATCGGATCCTTAAACACCAGCATCAACACTGCGGTCATCGCACCCAGACCAGTCAACAGCACCAGCGGGGATTTGCCAATTAGTAGCGAGATCACCATCAGCCCAATCAACAGGGTGGCGATCAGTTTGATGCTCTGAAAAATGCCGCGTAACGGCAGCTGGCCGGCAAAGCTGCTGTTATCGGAGAGCTCCAGCAGGACGTCCAGCAGCGAGTAAAGTATCAGCAGGGTGAAGATCATCAGCCAGACCTGACTGGCGATCATCAGCACGGAGTAAATCGGCTCGTCGCCCTTCAGGAACACCTCAAGCTGGATTTGCAGCAGCACGCCCTGCATCAGCAGCGCGAAACGGCTGAACAGCTTTTTATCAATGATGGATTTTGGCCACAGGTGTGAGGATCGGTCGGCAAACCGACGCAGGAATGGCAGCACCGCGCGGTGCAGTAAGCCATGCACAATCAATGAGATGATGGCAATCAGGGCGATGATGGCGAAGAGCGCAATCAGCGGCGCGTAGGGCAGGTCGAAGGCGGTCAGCCATCCGGTTATTAAAAGTTGCATGTGGCTATTATCCCTTCAGGTGAAGCTGTCCAGAGTGCAGTTTCAGTCAAAAATTATCGTTCAGGCGGGCCTTTGGGCTCATCCGAACCCCAGCCACCCGGCCTTTGACAGCGCAGACGTTCCGCTGCCAGCCGTTATTATCAATTAAGCGCGGCGATGAATGAAGGGTAAATCCGATCCTTTACCTGCGCTGACATACTCTGTTTAAGGTTTTCTCGCGGCAGGCCGATAACCCGGGGATGTGATGGTTAACAATCACGCTGTGTCATCTCTTACGCCACCCTTTCTCTCAGTTATCACGACTTCTTTACTATGAAGGAAATCACTATGCCGGGGATCCCAGTTCGTCTGTCAGGGAAATTGACACTAGGCGGCATTTCGATGCTGCTACTCATCACATTAATTGTTTATCTTGCCATCTCGCTGCGCGGCCAACCGAGGGTGATCGAAGCCAGTAACAGTCTGATCCAGCAGACCGGCGAAAACATTGTCGGCCAGCTGAATCAGCAGTTGATCCGCATTGAAGGCGAAGTCGTCAGCATGGCGCGTCTGGCGGAAGTGCTGCCCCATCAGGACGATTTATTCAAGAGCGTGCTGCCGCAGATTATCGACAGCAAAGGTGACAAAAGCATTGCCGGTGGCGGCATCTGGCCGGAACCGAATGCCTTTACCGAGGGGGTTGCCCGTCGCAGCTTCTTCTGGTCACGCGGCGCCAACGGCACGCTGGATTACTCCGACGGCTACAACGATCCTGCCGGTGCGGGTTACCACAATGAAAGTTGGTACACCTCAACTAAAGCTGCATCGCGCAGCAAGTGTAACTGGTCCGAAGTGTACCAGGACCCGGTTTCCAACGTGAATATGGTCACCTGTAGCGTGCCTTACACCGCAGGCGACAGGTTTGCCGGCGTGGCAACCTTTGACGTGCTTTTGGACAACCTGTCTGGCTTTATGGCGAAGAATGGCAACCTGACCGGCGGCTATGCCTTCGCGTTGGACCAGTCCGGTAACGTGCTGTATTTCCCCGGCAGTAAAGACAAAGCGTTGAAGAAATTCAGTGCGCTGGCGGATGAGCAGAAGTGGCTGGCGCCGGTGGTAAAAGGCCTTGCGACGGCAGCCCATCAGCCGGGAACCACCACGCTGAATAATTTGCAGGATGATTACCTGCATACCCGTGCTCAGGTCACGCTGTTTAAGATGCCGGATACCGGCTGGGTGATCGGCCTGGTCACGCCGGAAGCAAACGTGACCGCGTTGGCCAGAAATATCATGCAGGATATCTTCGTGGTGCTGATCCCGGCGCTGCTGGTTCTGCTGGCGGGTGCCTGGTTATTTGCACGCGGGCTGACCACGCGTCTGGAATCCACGCGTGCCGCGCTGGATGAGATTGCCAATGGCGATGGGGATTTAACCCGCCGTCTGGATGCTTCCGGCAAGGATGAGATCGCGGAAATTGCCGTATCGTTTAACCAGTTTGTCGACAAGATTGCCGGCGTTATCACTAATGTGCAGGCCAGCGGCATCAACGTGGCTGCCAATGCCACCTTCCTGGCAGAGGGCAATCAGGCTCTGTCGGCGAAGATTGGCGATCAGGCCGCTGCATTGGAGCAGAGTGCCGCTGCGATGGAGCAGCTCAACGCCACCGTGCAGCAGAATGCCGAGAACACCCGCCTGGCAGATGCCTTCACCGAGCAGACGGCGCAGATTGCCCGCAGCAGCAGCGAAGTAATGCATAAAGTGATTGATACCATGGCGACCATCAAAACCTCTTCCAGCCGCGTCGGCGAGATCCTGAGTGTGATTGATGGCATTGCTTTCCAGACCAATATTCTGGCGCTGAACGCTGCGGTTGAAGCCGCCAGGGCCGGTGAGCAGGGCCGTGGATTTGCGGTAGTGGCCGCCGAAGTCCGCGCGCTGGCACAGCGAAGCGCTAATGCGGCGCAGGAGATCAAAACCTTGATCAGCCAGTCGGATACCACGGTGCTGGCAGGCAGTAAACTGGTGGAAGGTGCAGGGGAACAGCTGGAAGGTTTGGTGAACGACGTGCTGAAAGTGAAGCAGGTTGTTGGTGAAATCCGCGTTGCGGGCGATGAGCAGAGTAAAGGAATTGGTGAAGTGACGCTGGCCGTCTCGCAGATGGAGCGCAGCATTCAGCAGAACCTGCTGTTGGTCAATCAGACCGCGGAAAACACCCAGGCATTACGGGCCGAGGCTTCACAGCTGGCTCAGGACATCTCTTCGTTTAAGGTGGCTACCTCGTAACGGCCGGATGTTAATGCAAAAACCCGGTCCAGATGCTGGACCGGGTTTTTTATTACTTCTGAATATAGCTGCGGATAGCGTCAGCGATGGCTTTATTCGCGTGGCGATCGTCGCGATGTTCCGCGTCCTCGGCCACTTTCATCAGGTATTTATTCAGTTTGCCGCCGGTTGGCACGTTGCCATAGGCAATCAGCATCTGCACGATATGCCTGAGGGCAACGACTTCAACGGTGAGGCGTTCAACGATAGGATCTTTTTCTGACATAGGGTACTCCGCCATGATTCGGTATGTATTTCCCACCAGCTTAGGGGCAGGGAGCAAAAATCAATCAATGGAATACACCGGCATAACGGTGGCTAATCAAATCGGGCGAGCGCATCAGGACAGGTGCAATACCGCACCGGGCATTTTCAGGAAGTTAAACAGGTCGGCCGCAGCGCAATGGGAAAGATCTTTCTGCACGGTGGCATTGCTGTAATTCATCAGGGTGATTCTTTTTAACTGATGCCAGACCAGAATAGCCGATACCGCCAGCGAACAGGTTTCGTCACTCTGCTGGCAGAGCAAAGTGTAATGCCACTCTTCATCGAGTTCATTGGAGAAGAACTGCATCGACTCGGGTGGGATCAGCGCTTTCAGATCGGGCAGCAAAACATCACTCACACGGTGGGCCATACGCAGGGTAAAAGTGGCAGGCATTCAGTGCATCTCCTTATTCAGATGACTGGAGTTTACCCTGTTAATTTTTCTTAATGCGACGTTTTTTAAAATATTATTGAATGAGAATTAATTGATTCAATTGAGGTCGCGCTTTTTTCACTTCAAAGAGGATAATGGTAAATATAATTATTGATTCACAACATGGTCAGGCGTTAATATATCGACCCTCAACATAATACTCTTGCAGATAACCTTATTTTTATCTGGCCGTTTTGCGTGCTTTCAGGAAATTCGTTAATAAAAGGGCAGGGAAATGAAAAAGTTGGTTTTGGCCTTAGCAGTGTTAACTTTGGCAGGCTGTGCAAGGCCTTATGGTCCTGCAGATAAAATTTTGGATAATCAGATTGTTACCCCATCTTCATCCGGTCAGCAGACCAAGGTCACCATCACCCGGCAGAAGCAGTTTATTGGCAGCATGAGTGGTGGGATATGTAGGTTTGTTATTACCGTTGATAATACTGAAGTGGCTTTATTGCGTCAGAACCAATTTGTGACGAGCTATTTGAAAAACGGGCCGCATAAATTACGCGTCAGTAACGATTGTAGTGTGCTGACGATGGGAATGAGAAAAACGTTGGATATTACCGCAGACGGTACCGATCAGGAATATGTCGCCGAGGTGGGTTTCTGGGGACAATATCGCATGTGGCGCACCAAATAGAATTTCAACACCAGGGCGACAGATCTCTTTCGCCCTGTCATCAGTTATACTGACGGCCTGAACGGTAAAGTATGCATTGCAGTGATGCACACTTTACCCTGGTTAGCAGGTCCACTTCCTGCCTCCGCTTCAACAGGTCATGCCTCCGTTATGATAAAAACATCCCTGCTTCTCTCCACGCTAATGCTGTGCCTTTCACCGGCAATGGCGGCAATGCAATGCGGTCCTTTTCATTTAGATCGCCACCAGGACGGTAGCGTTTACGTCAATAACACCAAGCCCAGCCAGCAGAAAGTCACTTTTACCGGTGATAAAGGGGATTACGAAAATGTGAAAATCCATCTGCGGGTTAAGAATACCAAGGCACCGGGTATGCTGGATATGGACCAGGCTGTTCAGCACGGCAAGGCGACATTGAACGTGCAGGTGGTGCGAACCAGCGCCAGCCAGATCCGCATCAGCGGTTCCTACGACTGTGAAAAAGTCGGATAGCCCTTCAGTTTGACGAGAACATAGATGAGAAAAATACTGACTGTGTTGGCCATTGTTCTGTTTCTTTCCGGCTGCACCTCTTCAACCGGCAAGGATTTCGATGACGCCAAGCTGAGCAAAATCCAGTACGGCCAAACCAGCCGCCAGGATCTGATTTCGCTGTTCGGCCAGCCGACCACGGAAACACCATACCCGGAGAATCATCTGCTGATGATGTGGAGCTACAGTCAGGCGAAAGCCGGCAGTACCACTGAAGGCAAAACCCTAACGGTGCAACTCGATGGCGGCAAGGTTAAAAGCTACACGGTGAGTAAGACCTGAGGAAAGGGGGATAAAGCAATGGTGCCATCTGCAGATACCCTGGCTGGTCATCTTGTCACTGATGAAAAATGAGCGGATCATGTGGTTACCCCAGGTGAACACGGCAGGTTCCATGTTAATTAGCACTGAGAATTCGCGAAGTCATGTAGCAGATACACAACTCGCTTGTACGCTCGCCGCCGTTGCCGGAGCCCTGAACACCGCAGCATTTGAAGCTGTCGGTTTTTTCTCTGCCAACATGACGGGAAACGTCTCTTCACTGTCAGATCATCTTGCCAAAGCAAACCTGGCACCAGCCATTTTCTTTCTGTCGATTGTCAGCATTTTCATTGCCGGTTCTGCATTCTCGACAATTGTTATCAATTCAGGTCGCAGAAAGAAAATGCGTACGGTATACGCCATTAATATTTTTATAGAGGGTGTCGGGCTTGTCGTGCTCGGTATTGTTGAGAGCTATCTCACGCCAGTTTCCCCCGGCGTGTTACTTATCTTAAGCCTGAGCTTTTTAATGGGCTTACAAAATGCTGTCGTCACGCGAATATCTAACGCGCGTGTAAGAACAACGCATGTATCAGGCACATCTACGGATATCGGTATAGAGCTGGCCTTGCTCTTCGACGTGCTCAGGCGAAAGGAATCACCTAAGGACGCTCCGCTTTATCTTGAGAGACTCAGGCTGCACTCATTCACCTTGCTGTCATTTCTGGCCGGCGGGATAGCAGGAATAGGGTTGTTCCATTCACTTGGATATGCGTTCCTGATACTGATAGGTGTTGGTCTGATATTTCTGGCGCTGCATAACATGCTAAAGAGGCATAAAAACTCATAATAACTTTTCACCGCCTGCCTCTTTTCCGCTCAAGTAAACGGCCAAAAAAACAATGCGTAAAATGATTTAAGGGGAGGTTGATTGACTTGGGATTTGCGAACTAAAGCGGAGGGTAGCGAACGGTCAGATGGTGTCCCCTGCAGGAATCGAACCTGCAACTAGCCCTTAGGAGGGGCTCGTTATATCCATTTAACTAAGGAGACAGCGGGCGGCAGTATAGCGCGCTTTTAGTCGCAGATTAAGCACTTACCCGGTCAACTGCTGGTTTTGTCGCCAGTTACCCACAGTTTCCTGCCGCAACTGCCCGGTTACCGCAAAACACCCCGCAAACGCAATTTTCCCTATAGCAGCTAAATCCGCAATTTATGCGCTGGATCAATATTGCCCTAATCGTGCAGGACTACTGTAAAGCAAAGTAAATCCACGGCTCTACGCTAACGTCCTGAAGAGGTAAGACTATGTCTATGAAACTGTCCCTTGCGGTGATCACAGTGATCTGGGTGGGTTATGTTGTCTATGCCGGAACCTTCTACGCCGCCACCTGGTCGATGTTCAACTAAGCGCTGACAGGATGCCAATCTCGCCGGTTATCCTGTAAAAAAGGCCCCATCGGGGCCTTTATCATTCAAGTCTGCTGCGTGACAAAACCGCCTTACTCCGCCTGCTGAACCTTGCCTTCTTTCTTCGCTTTGGCTTTTGCTTCTGCTTTCGCCTTAGCCTTGGCTTTGGTGCTCATATCGTTGCGGATCTGTGCATGGCTGATCACCGCGAAAATAAAGGTGCCGCCGATGATATTGCCGGCCAGGGTTGGCAGGGCAAACGGCCAGAGGAATTCATGCCAGCTGATCACCCCGTTAAACACCAGATAGAGCACTTCCACCGAACCAACCACGATATGCGCCAGGTCGCCCAGGGCCACCAGCCAGGTCATCAGGATAATGACCCAAATTTTTGCCGCACCGGCAGAAGGGAACATCCACACCATGGTGGCGATAATCCAGCCGGATACCACCGCATTGGCAAACATCTCTCCCGGTGAGTTCTCCATCACTTTTTGACTGATGGCCACAAAGGCATCCCGCGTAGCTTGATCAAATATCGGCATATGGGTGAAGGCCAGTGACGCCAGCGCCGTACCGACCAGGTTACCGCCCAGCACGATGCCCCACAAACGCAGCAGTAGCAGCAGGTTGCTGCCCGACGGTTTGTGCATAATCGGCAATACCGCCGTAACGGTGTTTTCCGTAAACAGCTGCTGTCGCGCCATAATCACAATGATAAAGCCAAAGGTGTAGCCCAGATTCTCCAGAATAAACGCGCCCGGCACGCCTTCCAGATTGACCTGAAAAATCCCTTTGGCCATCAGCGAAGCACCCATCGAAAGCCCTGCCGCAATGGCCGAAAACAGCAGGGCCAGCCCATCACGTTCTAACTCCTTTTCACCCTCCTGACGGATCTGCTCATGCACCGCCGCCGCGCGCGAGGGCAGGGCCTCCTCATCCACCTCGATCTCTTCGCCTTGTTCACTTTCCTGACTTTCTACTTCGCCATCATCCTGTTTCTTATTCATTATTTTAGTTCCCAGTGGTAATTACTCTCTAAGCGTAGCGTGTTTATCGGGAAGTTGAAATGTAACGAAACCTCAGAAGAAGCGTAACAAACCTTTAACCGCAAGGCTTTTTTGCGCGATTTGTGACGCGTAACAGGCATAATGCCTTACCCGGGAAAAATGCAGGGCTACTGCAGGCTGCGATGAACTGATTGCCTGTGGTACTATTTCGCCCAATTCTACTAAGCGCGAATTTTTTTGATGCTGGAAGCCAACAATCTGACCTGCGTACGTGATGAACGCACGCTGTTTAACGATCTCAGTTTTACCGTTTCAGCGGGCGATATTGTCCAGATTGAAGGGGCGAATGGGGCAGGGAAAACCTCTCTGCTGCGGATCCTTGCCGGGCTCAGCCGGGCTGAACAGGGCGACGTGCTGTGGCAGCAAAAGCCCATTCGTCACCAGCGTGAAACCTGGCACGCCGCACTGCTGTACCTTGGGCATCAGCCCGGTGTGAAAGCGGTACTGACCGCACGCGAGAACCTGCATTTTTATCATGCCAGTCAGTCTGAAGCGTCACTGATGGCGGCGCTGGAAGAGGTGGATTTAACCGGATTTGAAGATGTCGCCGTCTCCCAGCTTTCCGCAGGCCAGCAGCGTCGTGTGGCGCTGGCCAGATTATGGTTAAGCCGCTCGCCTTTATGGATTTTGGATGAGCCGCTCACCGCGATTGATAAATCCGGCGTGGAAAAGCTGATGGCGCTGTTTAACCTCCATGCTGAGAACGGCGGGGCGGTGATTTTAACCACCCATCAGGATTTACCGTCGGCACATCGCACAGTTCGCAAAATTCGTCTTACCTCTTCGGAGGTAGTCTGATGTTCTGGCGTGTCCTTAAGCGCGAACTGCGCATTGCGTTTCGCAGTGGCTCGGAAATCATTAATCCGCTGTGGTTCTTCCTGATCGTGATTACCCTGTTCCCGTTGGGAATTGGGCCAGAACCTAAATTGCTGGCGCGTATCGCGCCGGGCATCGTTTGGGTGGCGGCATTGCTTTCCTCGTTGCTGGCCCTTGAACGCCTGTTTCGTGATGACTTTCTTGATGGCTCGCTGGAACAACTGCTGTTGTTGCCGACGCCACTGCCGATAACGGTTTTGGGGAAAGTGGCCGCTCACTGGGTGGTAACCGGCCTGCCGTTATTGTTGCTATCTCCTCTGGCTGCTTTACTGCTTTCGCTGGATTTTGCCAGCTGGCGAGCCATTGCCCTGACGCTGCTGCTGGGTACGCCAACCCTGAGTTTTCTTGGGGCCATCGGCGTTGGACTGACCGTCGGATTGCGTCGCGGCGGCGTATTACTGAGTTTGCTGGTATTGCCGTTGGCGGTGCCGGTGCTGATATTTGCCAGTGCAGCCATAGACGCTGCCGGCATGGGATTACCGATTGACGGCTACCTGGCTATATTGGGAGCCCTGTTGGTGGGCAGTGCCACCTTGGCGCCGTTCGCCACCGCCGCAGCATTGCGGGTTAGCGTGCATTAACTGATTTCTAATAAAAAACACCAGAACGCTTTTTCTTTTTATGTGAGCAAAATAATAATGTGGAAATGGTTACATCAACTCGGTAAGCCCGACCGGCTATACCGGTTATGCGGTCGTTTGGTGCCCTGGTTCGCGGTGCTGGGCGTCGCAGCACTGTTACTGGGCTGGATTTGGGGATTTGGTTTCGCCCCGGCCGATTATCAGCAGGGAAACAGCTACCGCATCATGTATATCCATGTCCCGGCCGCCATGTGGTCAATGGGTATCTATGCCTCAATGGCTATCGCTGCCTTTATTGGTCTGGTCTGGCAATGGAAAACCGCCGACCTGGCTGCTGCCGCCATGGCGCCGGTGGGCGCGGTGTTTACCTTTATTGCGCTGATCACCGGTTCTGCCTGGGGTAAGCCGATGTGGGGCACCTGGTGGATTTGGGATGCCCGCCTCACCTCTGAACTGGTTCTGCTGTTCCTTTATATGGGCGTCATCGCCCTGTACAACGCCTTTGACGACCGCCGGATGGCGGGACGTGCCGCCGGGATCCTGATCCTGGTCGGCGTGGTTAATCTGCCCATCATTCATTACTCGGTGCAGTGGTGGAACACCTTGCATCAGGGTTCCTCCGGCATGCTTCAGCAGTCGATTGACCCCAGCATGCGCTCGCCGCTGCGCTGGTCGATCCTCGGTTATCTGCTGGTGTTCATCTCACTGACGCTGATGCGCTTGCGCAATCTGCTGCTGTTTACCGAACGCCATCGCCCGTGGGTGGCTGAACTGGCAGCGAAAGGAGGGCGTAAAGCATGACCCCAGCATTCTCATCCTGGTCAGCATTCTTTGCCATGGGCGGTTACGCCTTTTATGTCTGGCTGGCGGTTGCCTGCACGCTGATTGCCCTCGCCGGGCTGGTGCTGCACACCGTTATCCAGCGTCATCGCCTGCTGCATGACATTCGCCAGCGTCAGTCGCGGGAAAGTCGCATCCGCGCCGCCAAAAGTAAAAAACGAGCCAGTGAAGCCGCAGGAGAACAACAGTGAATCCGCGCCGTAAAAGTCGCCTGATCATGGTGACAGCAATTCTGGTAGGCCTCGGCCTGGCCACCTCTTTGGTGATGTACGCGCTGCGTTCAAACATCGACCTTTTTTACACACCCGGTGAAATTATTGACGGTAAAGGGGAAGCCCACGTGAAGCCCGAACCCGGCCAGCGCCTGCGCGTCGGCGGCATGGTGATGCCGGGCAGCGTGAAGCGCGATCCGCAGACGCTTCAGGTCTCCTTCAAATTGTATGATGCCCGTGGCGTGATCAGCGTTAGCTATCTCGGCATTCTTCCTGACCTGTTCCGTGAAGGACAGGGCGTGGTGGCACAAGGTGTGCTGCAGAACGGCAATCTGGTGGAAGCCAAGGAAGTGCTGGCAAAACACGATGAAAAATATACGCCGCCAGAAATTGAGGACGCGATGAAAACCAATCCTAAAGGCCCGCAGTCGGCCTATCAGCCACCCGTACAAGGTGGCCAGTCATGATGCCGGAAATCGGCAGTTTTCTGCTCTGTCTGGCGCTGGCTATTTCGCTGCTGTTAAGTATCTACCCGCTGTGGGGCGCCGCCCGGCAGGATCGCCGTTTAATGGGGCTGGCGCGCCCGCTGAGCTTCGCGCTGTTTGCCTGTATCCTTGGCGCTTTTGCGATACTGGTTCATGCTTTTATCGTCAACGATTTCAGCGTGGCCTATGTGGCGACCAACTCCAATACGCTGCTGCCGGTTTACTACCGTATTGCGGCCACCTGGGGTGCGCATGAAGGCTCGCTGCTGCTGTGGTTGCTGTTGCTCAGCACCTGGACGCTCGCCGTCGCGCTGTTCAGCCGCGGCATGCCGATGGATTCCATCGCGCGCGTGCTGGCAGTGATGGGAATGATTAACCTCGGTTTCCTGCTGTTTATCACCCTGACGTCGAATCCGTTTACCCGCACGCTGCCGGACTTCCCGATCGACGGTAGCGACCTGAATCCGATGCTGCAGGATATCGGCCTGATCTTCCACCCGCCGATACTCTATATGGGTTACGTGGGCTTCTCGGTGGCCTTTGCGTTTGCGATCGCCTCGTTGATGGCGGGCAGGCTGGATACCGCCTGGGCGCGCTGGTCACGCCCGTGGACCACCGCAGCATGGGTCTTCCTGACCGTCGGCATCGTGCTGGGTTCGGCCTGGGCTTATTATGAGCTTGGCTGGGGCGGCTGGTGGTTCTGGGATCCGGTTGAAAATGCGTCCTTTATGCCGTGGCTGGCCGGCACCGCGCTGATCCACTCGCTGGCGGTGACCGAAAAACGCGGCACCTTTAAAGCCTGGACAGTGCTGCTGGCGATAACCGCCTTCTCACTGAGCCTGCTGGGGACGTTCCTGGTGCGTTCTGGCGTGCTGGTGTCGGTACACTCGTTCGCATCCGATCCGTCGCGCGGGATGTTTATCCTCGCCTTCCTGGTGATTGTTATCGGTAGCTCGCTGCTGCTGTATGCGGTGAAGGGCAGCAAAGTCCGCAGCCGCGTGCAGAATGAAGTCTGGTCGCGCGAGTCCTTCTTACTGGGTAACAACGTGCTGCTGATCGCCGCGATGCTGGTGGTCTTGCTGGGAACGCTGTTGCCGCTGGTGCACAAACAGCTGGGCCTGGGCAGTATCTCGATTGGCGAACCCTTCTTTAATACCCTGTTTACCTGGCTGATGGCGCCAATGGCGCTGATGCTGGGTATTGGCCCGCTGGTGCGCTGGCGTCGTGATGATCCGCAGAAACTGTGGAAGCGTCTGGCGGTGGCCTTGGTGGGGACGCTGGTGCTGTCGATCCTGCTGCCGTGGTTGATGCAGGACCGCATCGAAGCGATGGCGGTCGTCGGCCTGCTGATGTCGATTTGGGTCATTTTCCTGACGCTGATGGAGCTGCACGAACGCGCCACTCACCGTCACAGCTTCTTCAAAGGATTAACCCATCTTTCCCGCAGCCACTGGGGAATGGTGCTGGGTCACCTGGGCGTGGCGGTGACGGTTATCGGTATTGCCTTCAGCCAGAACTACAGCGTTGAGCGCGATGTGCGCATGCGCGCGGGCGATACGGTCGACATCCAAAACTATCACTTCACCTTCCGCGATGTGCACAACCTGCAAGGGCCGAACTATACCGGCGGCGTCGGCATTATCGACGTCACGCGTAACGGCAAGCACGAAGCGACACTGCACGCGGAAAAACGCTACTACAGCGTGGCGCACACCATGATGACCGAAGCCGCGATCAACGGCGGCTTCACCCGTGATCTGTACGCCGCATTAGGTGAAGAGCTGGGCGATAACGCCTGGGCGGTGCGTATTTACTACAAACCTTTCGTTCGCTGGATCTGGTTCGGCGGTCTGTTTATGGCCGTTGGCGGTATTTTCTGCCTGTGTGACCCGCGCTATCGTTCACGCAAAAAAGCAGAGAAGGAGCTGGCATGAGCAAGAAAATTCTTTATATCCCGCTGGTGCTGTTCCTGCTGCTGGCGGCGGCCCTGATGTGGCAGCTGAACCGCAATGCGCACGGTGACGATCCCACGCTGCTGGAGTCGGCCCTGGTCGGCAAGCCGGTGCCGGTGTTTAAGCTGGAATCACTGGATCAGCCGGGTAAAACCTACAATCAGTCAGTACTCACTGACGGCAAACCGATCCTGCTGAACGTCTGGGCGACCTGGTGCCCGACCTGCCGGGCCGAGCATCAGTATCTGAATTCGCTGGCGTCAACGGGCGTGCGCGTGGTCGGGCTGAATTATAAGGACGATCGCAATAAGGCGATCAACTGGCTGAACACGCTGGGCAACCCCTATGCACTGAGCCTGTATGACGGTGATGGCATGCTGGGGCTGGATCTGGGCGTCTATGGCGCGCCGGAAACCTTCCTGATCGATGGCAAAGGGATTATTCGCTATCGCCACGCCGGGGATCTGAACGACGACGTGTGGAACCGTGAAGTGAAGCCGTTATGGGATAAATACAGCAAGGAGGCGGGTGCATGAAAGGGATCGTCCTGATTTTAGTGCTGTTTCTCAGTGGCAGCGTGCTGGCTGACAACATTGATACCTATAAATTTTCTTCCGTCGATCAGGAGCAGCAGTATCGCCATCTGACGGAATCGTTGCGCTGTCCAAAATGCCAGAACAACAGCATCGCCGATTCCAACGCGATGATCGCCAGCGATATGCGGCTGAAGGTCTATGAACTGCTGCAAAACGGCCAGACGCCGGATCAGGTTAAGCAATATATGGTGGCGCGCTACGGCAATTTCGTCACCTATGAACCGCCGGTAATGCCATCAACCCTGATTTTGTGGGCCGGTCCGGCGCTGTTTGTGATTATTGGCGCGATGGTGATTGTACTGCGCAGTAAAAAGCGCAGGCCAGATGACGAGATGGATGCGGAACAGCAACAGCGCCTGAATGCGCTCTTAAAGAATAACAGGAAGCAATAATGGGTGGATTCTGGTTAACCATTCTGGCGCTGTTAATAGCGTCCTGCGCGCTGTTGCTGATTGCCGGCGGGCGCAAACATCGCCCGGTTTCAATTGAACGCGATGCGCTGAATAAAGCCTTTTATCATCAGCGTCTGAAAGAGCTGGAAGAAGATGAAGATCAGGGTGTGGTGGGCGAGCGGCCAGAGATGGTGCGTGAGTTACAGCAAACCCTGCTGCACGATATCCCAAAAGATGAAGAGATCGTTGAACGTAGCGTAGGGCGTTGGGTGCTGCTGCCTGGCGTGCTGGTGCTGATCCTGGTCAGCCTGGGCTTCTACTTCAAAACCGGTGGCTTTGCGCAGGTGATGTCCTGGCAGCAGGTGAAAAACGATCTGCCGGCCTTGCGTGCGCAGGTGATGGATCCCGCTGCCAAACCGTTGACCATGGAAGAACTGGCGCGGCTGGGGCTTGGCGTGCGCAGCTCGCTGCAGGACGATCCGCAGAACGTCAACGACTGGCTAATGTTGGGGCGGATCGGCATGGTGCTGAATAATGCCGATACGGCCATCAAAGCCTTCCAGCGCGCGATGCAGCTGGCGCCCAATAATCCCGAAGTGAAGCTCAGCTACGCGGACGTACTGACGCGTTCTCCCGATCCGGAAGATAATCGTCAGGCGAGCGTGATGCTGAACGAGATGATCAAAGCGGACGGTGATAATCTGCGGGTGCTGAGCCTGTTGGCATTTAATGCTTTTAGTCAGCAGCACTATCCTGAGGCCATTGCCGTTTGGCAAAAGATGTTACAATTGTTACCTGCTGACGATAAGCGCGGGGTAATGATCCAGCGCAGCATCGAGCAGGCAAAAACGGAATCCGGTAAGCAAAACAGCCATCTGGCGCTTTCCGTCACTCTGGCCCCGGGTGCAGAAAAAATGTTACCCGCTGGCGGAGTGTTGTATATTTCCGTTGCTGATGGTGTTTCTCCCGTCCCGGTGGCGGTGAAAAAATTACCGTTAAGCCATTTTCCTCTATCGCTGACGCTGGATGACAGCAATGCCATGATGCCGGAGCGGCTTCTTTCTGCTCAGCATCAGGTTCAGGTACGCGTGCGTATCTCACGTGATGGCAGCGCCAACCCGCAGTCCGGGGATTGGTTCGGCACCAGTGCCGTCACGCCATTTGATGGTCATCAGCAACTGTCTGTTGAGATTAATCAGCAGCAGCCATAGGCGGTATTACACAGAAGACAGGGAGTAAGAGATGAGCTACCGCGTGACGGGTGTAGCGCTGGCCAGCGTGCTGCTGATAGGTTGCGCCAGTTCGAATACGGCAGATGAGCCACAAGGGCGGTCCGATCCGTTCGAGGGCTTTAACCGCTCGATGTTCAACTTTAACTACAACGTGCTCGACCCGTACGTAGTTCGTCCTGTGGCGGTGGCCTGGCGTGACTATCTGCCGGTGCCTGCGCGCACCGGGCTGAGTAACTTCTTCAGCAACCTTGATGAGCCGTCGACGATGGTGAACTACTTTATTGAGGGTAAACCTTATAAAGCGATGATCCACTTCAACCGCTTCTTCCTGAATACCATTCTGGGGATGGGCGGCTTTATCGACGTGGCGAGCATGGCGAATCCAAAGCTGGCCAAAGAAGAGGCGCGCGGGTTTGGTAGTACGCTGGGGAATTACGGCGTCGGCTATGGTCCCTACGTTGAAGTGCCGGGCTACGGTGGCTTCACCCCGCGTGAGGATGTCGGTGGGCTGGTTGACGATCTTTATGCGCCGCTCAGCTGGCTGACCTGGTGGATGTCGGCAGGGAAGTGGGCGTTGGAAGGGGTTGAAACCCGTGCCCAGCTGCTGGATTCAGATGCGATGCTGCGTAACTCGAAGGACCCTTATGCCTTTGTGCGTGCGGCATACTTCCAGCATCATGATTTCCTCGCCAGCGATGGCAGGCTGATCCCGCAGGAAAACCCTAACGCCTCGGCGATTCAGGGCGATCTCAACGATATCGACTCTAACTAACCGTTGCGGTGATATAAAAAAAGGCCTGTCTTGCGACAGGCCTTTTTTGTTGCCGGCGTGATATCAGAACTTGTAGTTAAAGTTCGCGCCGTACAGCCAGGCTTTACCGGTAGAGTTAAAGGTGTAAGGGCCTTCTTCTACAGTGACATGCTGACCGTGCATATAGGACAGGCCAACGTCGACGGAAGCATCCTGGTTAAAGGCGTAGGAAGCACCGGCGCTCAACCACAGACGATCCTGATCCGGGATAGAGATGGAACGGTTTTCTGCCGGGACCGGGCTGTCATCAAAGGCAATACCGGTACGGAAGGTCCAGTTTTCATCATAGAAATAGGACGTTCCCAGCGCGATGCGGTAAGCATCCTTAAAGCTCTCATCTTTATAGAACAGCGTCTGGCCATTGCTGCCGGTCGCTTTCAGCTCCTGGAACTGGCTCCAGCTGGTATAGGTCAGGCTGTAATGCACGGCCCATTGCGGCGCCACTTTATGGTAACCGGACAGCTCCCACATTTCAGGCAGGTTCAGGGTCAATGCGCCCGGAACAGTTTGACCGCTGGTACCGTAAGGCAGGCCGAAATTACCCGCCTGATTAATTGGGTTAATATAGGTTGGGATGCTGCTCTTATAATCGCCGTCAAAGTCGATTTTAACTTCAGAGCGGTAAGTAAAGCCGAAACGGTTATTCGGGTCCACTTCATACAGAATACCGGCATTCCAGCCGTAACCCCATTCATCCCCTTTCAGATGGGCAATCTGCGTATCTGCTGGCAAGCCCAGGGCGGCACCGGATTCACCCGCATAACGTTCAATCTTGGCACGGGCATAAACCGCATCAAAGCCCACACCAAAACTGAAGTTCTGATTAAGACGATAAGCGGTGCTTAAATTAAAGTTCACCGTTTGCAGATCGGTTTTACCGCCATATCCGCCCGCGGTGTAGTCATCATTAAATTCGGTTGCCAGGCCATAATTGGAGGTTGCCGACGCGCCTAACCACCATTGATCGTTAATAGGCTGGACGTAATGAAGGTTGGGTACCCATTGCGTTGGCGCAATATTATTGGCATCCAGACTTTGTCCTGACTGGCTGTCGCCACTGATATTGACATCAGGGTCAATAAATACGGCACCGACAGAAAACATCGGTCGATCCATTAACGCCATGGTGGCCGGGTTACGGCTGGCAGATGCCGCGGTATCCCCCATCGCGCCTTCGCCTGAATAAGCGCGTCCTAAACCTATGGCCGAAAATTCATTCAATTGAAAGCCGGCTGCGTAAACGTTAGAAGAAACAATTGCCACTGCAGCTGCGAGAGCAGACTTCGCAAACAGGTTTTTATGGTTCATGACCACAACCTCATTTATTTGATTTTTATTGAACTTTGTCACGGATGTAACAAAGGTTCACGAATTTTAGGGACTGACGTACGGCTAACAAATCAGACCAGTGGCACCAGTATAGGTCCGACCTGTATCGATGTTGCAATATTGTTTTATAAATATTTCTGAAATGATCTAAGAAAAGCGATCTGCTTAACAAAAAACTGCGTGTCTGAATTGAACCTATCGAGTCTAGCTTGTTTCAGATCAAATTTGACGTGGATATATGGCACTTATTGGCGCTATATCGCGCAATTGCCAGACAGCCTTTCGCCGCAGGGGTAACATAGCGGCCAGCGAATACACTTTCTGCCGCAACCCGCGCGGCTAACAGGAGATTTCCCATGTCCCATGCCATTAATAAATGCAGCGCCAATGAAACCGCCGCCTGCTGTTGTGTCGATGTTGGTACGATCATGGACAATACCGACTGCACCGCAAGCTGGAGCCAGCTGTACGGCACTCGCCAGCAGGCGGAAGCCATGCTCAGCCAGCTGACGGAAAAAGCGCGTCAGGTCGAATCCGATCCCTGCCAGATTGACGCGCGCTTTAGCGAGCAGCCTGAGGGTGTGCTGCTTGACGCTGATTTCACCTTCAGCTGCCAGGCTGAAACGATGATTTTTCAGCTCGGCCTGCGTTAATCCCCCGTCTTCCGCAATGAGTGGGTTTTCCCACTCATTGTTTTCTAAAGCGTGTTTGCTCTCGCAATTTTCTCTCATTCCGCGTGCACATTGTTAAAATCTGGTTAACCTTAGAGGTCAGACCTGTTAGGCAATGATGCCGTTTGACTGTTAAGGGTAATCAGAATGAGCAAAGCGCTTCCTTTGCTGACGCGTCAGGGCGATCGCATCGCTATTACACACGGACTCCGCACCCCGTTTGCCCGCCAGGCAACGGCATTACACGGCGTGCCGGCGATTGAGCTGGGGCGGATGGTGGTGAGTGAACTCCTGGCGCGTAGCGAACTGCCGCCCGAAGTCATCGAACAGCTGGTGTTTGGCCAGGTGGTGCAGATGCCCGAAGCGCCGAATATTGCCCGCGAAATCGTCCTTGGCAGCGGCCTGAGTGTGTCGACCGATGCCTACAGCGTCAGCCGCGCCTGCGCCACCAGTTTTCAGGCAGTAGCGAACGTTGCTGAAAGCATGCTGGCAGGCACCATTCAGGCCGGAATTGCCGGCGGGGCGGACTCTTCCTCAGTGCTGCCGATTGGCGTCAGCAAAAAGCTCGGTCGTATTCTGGTCGATCTCAATAAAGCAAAAACCTTCTCGCAGAAAATGTCGCTGTTCAGCCAGCTGCGCCCGCGCGATTTGCTGCCGGTGCCGCCCGCCGTGGCAGAATACTCTACCGGACTCAGAATGGGTGACACCGCCGAGCAGATGGCAAAAACCCATGGCATTACCCGCCAGCAACAGGACGCGCTGGCTCACCGTTCCCATCAGCGTGCCGCCCGGGCCTGGGAAGATGGCCGCCTGGCGGGTGAAGTGATGACCGCTTTTGTTCCGCCGTGGCGCAAAGCGTTTGAGCAGGACAATAACGTGCGCATGGCCTCGACGCTGGATGACTACGCGCGTCTTCGTCCCGCCTTCGATCGGCAGCACGGCACCGTCACCGCCGCCAACAGTACGCCGCTGACCGATGGTGCCGCTGCTGTGGTGCTGATGACCGAATCGCGGGCGAAAGCGCTGGGCATCGTGCCGCTGGGCTATCTGCGCAGCTATGCCTTTACCGCGATAGACGTCTGGCAGGACATGCTGCTCGGGCCGTCGTACGCTTCGCCGCTGGCGCTGGACCGGGCCGGGATCACCCTGGACGATCTGACGCTGATCGATATGCACGAAGCATTCGCCGCGCAAACGCTGGCTAATCTGAAAATGTTTGCCGACGAGCGGTTTGCCCGCGAGGTGTTAAAACGCCCGCATGCGCTGGGCGAAGTGAACGAAGAGAAATTTAACGTGATGGGCGGTTCAATCGCTTACGGCCATCCTTTTGCGGCGACCGGCGCACGCATGATTACCCAGACGCTGAACGAGTTGCGTCGACGCGGCGGTGGGCTGGGGCTGGTCACCGCCTGTGCCGCGGGCGGGTTAGGCGCAGCAATGGTTCTGGAGGCCGAATGACAACGATGATGACGCACAACCCAGAAAAAGCCTCGGCATTCAGCCTGGTGATGCGGCTGGATAACGTCGGGGTAATCACCATTGATGTGCCTGGCGAAAAGATGAATACGCTGAAGGCGGAGTTTGCCGTTCAGATCCGGGAGGTGATCGCCCAGGCGCGCGCTAATTCGCACCTCGCGGGACTGGTGCTGATTTCCGGCAAACCGGACTCGTTTATTGCCGGTGCGGACATCTCGATGATCGACCGCTGCAAAACGGCGCAGGAAGCAGAAGCGCTGGCGCATGAAGGACAGAAGGTGATGGCCGAAATTGCCTCGCTTTCCGTGCCGGTAGTTGCTGCGATTCATGGCGCCTGCCTCGGCGGTGGGCTGGAGTTGGCACTGGCCTGCAATCAACGCGTGTGTTCGCTGGATGATAAAACCCGGCTCGGGCTGCCAGAAGTGCAGTTAGGTTTGCTGCCGGGCTCCGGCGGTACACAGCGACTGCCGCGACTGATTGGCGCATCGAGAGCGCTGGATCTGATCCTCACCGGCAAAACCCTGCGGGCAAAGCAGGCCGTCAAAATGGGGCTGGTGGAAGACGCCGTGCCGCAGGCTATTCTGTTGGAAACGGCGGTGAAGATGGCCCTTAACGGCCGTAAGCCGCGAAAAACCTTACCGCTGCGCGAGCGGCTGCTGAATGCTCCGGCAGGGCGCGCGTTGCTGTTTGCCATGGCGACCAGACAGACGGAAGCCAAAACCAAAGGCAATTACCCGGCCACCCGGAAAATATTGTCGGTGGTGAAAACCGGCCTGCTGAAGGGCAGTATTATCGGCTATGCCGCAGAAGCCAAAGCCTTTGGCGAGCTGGCGATGACGCCGGAATCACAGGCGTTACGGTCGATTTTCTTCGCCACCACCGAGATGAAAAAGGATCGCGGTGCGGATGCCAGCCCGCGTGAACTGAAAGCGATTGGCGTGCTGGGTGGCGGCTTAATGGGCGGCGGCATTGCCTATGTCACCGCAACGCGTGGCAAGTTGCCGGTGCGCATCAAAGACATTAAGCCGGAAGGCATTAATCATGCGATGAAATACAGCTGGGATTTGCTGAGCAAAAGCGTGCAGCGTCGGCATCTGCGCCCGGCAGAGCGCCAGCAACAAATGGCCCTGATTGGCGGCGGCACCGACTACCAGGGCTTCCATCATCGTGACGTGATCATTGAAGCGGTGTTCGAAGACCTGACGCTGAAGCAAATCATGGTGGCAGAGGTTGAAGCCAATACTTCGGGCCAGACGATTTTTGCCTCCAATACCTCCTCGCTGCCGATTGCTGATATTGCAGCTAACGCCAGCCGGCCGGAAAACGTCATCGGCCTGCACTATTTCAGCCCGGTAGACAAAATGCCGTTGGTCGAAGTGATCCCGCATACCACCACCTCGGCCGAAACCATCGCCACCGTGGTTTCGCTGGCGAAAAAGCAGGGCAAAACGCCGATTGTGGTGGCCGACCGGGCCGGATTTTATGTCAACCGCATCCTGGCGCCGTACATTATTGAAGCCATGCGCTGTTTGCTGGAAGGAGAGCCGATCGACAGCATCGATCGGGCGCTGGTGAAGTTCGGTTTCCCGGTCGGGCCAATCCAGTTACTGGATGAAGTGGGCATCGACGTCGGCACGCACATTATGCCGGTGCTGGAACAGGCCTGGGGCGAGCGCTTTAACACGCCGGACGCCTTTGCCGCGGTATTGAATGATGACCGTAAAGGGCGCAAGAATGGACGTGGCTTCTATCTCTACAACCGTAAAACCTTCAGCCGTAAAAAGTCGGTTGATGAGAGTATTTATAAACTGCTTACGCTGAACCCTAAAAGCCATCTCAGCGCCGATTCTGTCGCTGAGCGCTGTGTGATGATGATGCTGAACGAAGCCGCGAGAACCCTCGACGAAGGCGTGATTCATTCCGCCCGCGATGGCGATATTGGCGCGGTGTTTGGCATCGGTTTCCCGCCGTTCCTCGGCGGCCCGTTCCGCTATATGGATCGTCTTGGGGCGGCGGACGTGGTCAACACATTAGAGCGGCTGATGCAGTCACACGGCGAACGTTTTGCCCCGTGCGAGGCGCTGAAGCGACGGGCCGCCAGCGGCGAACGTTTTTACAAAACGGCGGAAAAATCGAATAGCCATGCCGATTCAGGGGGTTAGATTTTACCGCAAAACAGGGGCGCTTTAGCACTGTTCTGGAAAGCGCTCATTTAATAAACAATCGGTTGACTATACTCAAGGCATTAGGGTACAACACAGCGTTCATTCACTGAATGAAGAGTCGGGAAGCTGTGTTTTCCGGCGTTTACGTTTAACAACAGCGGTGCATTATGCAAGTTTTCATTATGCGTCACGGCGATGCGGCATTAGATGCGGCTAGTGATTCTGTACGACCTCTGACTCATTGCGGATGTGATGAATCACGCCAGATGGCGAAATGGCTTAATGGCCAGACAGTAGATATTGAACGTGTGTTAGTCAGCCCGTACCTGCGTGCTGAACAGACGCTGGCTACGGTGCGTGAAGCACTGATCCTGCCGGAGGGGCAGGAGGTCTTGCCTGAACTGACGCCTGGCGGCGATCCCGCGATGGTGGCTAGTTACCTGCAAGTGCTGGCGAAAGAAGGGGTGAAATCTGTATTAGTGATTTCCCACCTGCCGTTGGTGGGCTACCTGGTGTCTGAGCTCTGCCCGCAGGAATCGCCGCCGATGTTCGCGACCTCGGCCATTGCCCGTATCGACTACGATGCTGACAACGGCACCGGTAAGCTGGAGTGGCAGGTCAGTCCTTCCAAACTGGCGAAAGCGATGTGATGTTACAGGGCCAGGCGATCTGGCCCTGACGCCGTCTTAAGGTAATTCTGGCGGCATCCACTCTTCCACCTCAATCAGCACCAGCAGCGCGGCATCGCCGCCGAACAGCTTGGGCGCCTGATGAAATGCCATCACCATCGGATGCTGTGCCAGCCACAGCGGCGACTGCTGCTTCAATACATGCTTGCCGTGGCCGTGCATCACGCTGGCGCAAAAAATGTGCTCACGTCGGCACGCTGCAATCAACGCACCCAGCTCTTCCTTGGCCTGCCGTTGCGTAAGCCCATGCAAATCCAGAAAAATTTCCGGCGTGTAATCGCCACGCCTCAGCTTTTTCAGCTCGTAATGGCTGACATCACTGCGCACGTATCGCGTGGGGCCTTCCTCGGCCAGCAAAGGCTGGAATTCATCGGAAAAATAGTGACTGGCATCCATCTGCTCAGAAATCAGCTTTTTCTGCGGAACCACCGCGAGGTTTTTCTTCTGCGGTTTGTGGACAATGGTGTCCTGCGCCAGCTTTCGGGTGCCGGTCATTAATCCGCGAAACAACGCCTGATCTTCGGCGCTGAGGGGCTGTTTTTTACTCATCAGGTTCTCATTGTCCGGCTTAATAAGGCAAAACGGCGCGGAACGTCGTCTTCAGGAAATGCTGACAGTCTACCCTGAGTTGTGGCGGCAAAAAACAAATGTCAGCTTTTTCACACCGCCGCGCTGAATTATGGCCCGCTTCATGGCAAACTAGCTGCCGAGTTTTAGTAAGGCCTGTGGAGGGCACTTTGGACAAAATTTTCGTCGATGAGGCAGTCAGTGAGCTGCACACCATTCAGGATATGCTGCGCTGGACGGTAAGCCGTTTTTCCGCCGCCGAGCTCTGGTATGGTCACGGCACCGATAATCCCTGGGACGAAGCGGTTCAGCTGGTGTTGCCCACCTTGTATCTGCCGCTGGATATCCCGGAAGACATGCGCAGCGCACGGCTGACATCCAGCGAGCGTCATCGCATTGTCGAGCGCGTGATCCGCCGCATCAACGAACGTATTCCGGTCTCCTACCTGACCAACAAAGCCTGGTTCTGCGGACACGAGTTCTATGTCGATGAACGCGTGCTGGTGCCGCGTTCGCCCATCGGCGAGCTGATCAACGATCGCTTTGCGGCGCTGATCCCGGATGAGCCGAAATATATTCTGGATATGTGTACCGGCAGCGGCTGCATCGCGATTGCCTGTGCCTATGCCTTCCCGGACGCCGAAGTGGATGCGGTCGACATCTCCACTGACGCGCTGGCGGTGACCGAGCAGAATATTGAAGCGCATGGCCTGACCCACAGCGTCACGCCGATCCGCGCCGATCTGTTCCGCGAACTGCCAAAAACCCCTTACGACCTGATCGTCACCAATCCGCCGTACGTGGATGAAGACGACATGGACGATTTGCCAAACGAATACCGCCATGAGCCTGAACTGGGCCTGGCTGCCGGACGTGATGGTCTGAAGCTGGCGCGCCGTATCCTGGCTAACGCGCCAGATTACCTGAGCGAGCAGGGCGTGCTGATTTGTGAAGTGGGCAACAGCATGGTGCACATGATTGACCAGTACCCTGACGTGCCGTTTACCTGGCTGGAGTTTGCCAACGGCGGCGACGGCGTCTTTATGCTGACGCGTCAGCAGATCGTCGATGCGCAGCACCACTTTGGCATTTTCAAAGATTAATAAAGAACAATAAAAGAGGTCATCATGGCTGGTAACACTATTGGGCAACTGTTTCGCGTCACCACCTTCGGTGAGTCTCATGGACTGGCGCTGGGCTGTATTGTAGACGGCGTGCCGCCCGGCATTCCGCTGACCGAAGCCGATCTGCAGCACGATCTGGATCGCCGTCGTCCTGGTACGTCACGTTACACCACCCAACGTCGCGAACCGGATCAGGTCAAAATCCTCTCCGGCGTGTTTGAAGGTGTGACCACCGGCACCAGCATCGGGCTGTTGATTGAGAACACCGACCAGCGTTCTCAGGATTACAGTGAGATCAAAGACGTGTTCCGTCCCGGCCATGCTGACTACACCTACGAGCAGAAATATGGCCTGCGCGACTACCGTGGCGGTGGCCGTTCGTCGGCCCGTGAAACCGCGATGCGCGTTGCCGCTGGCGCCATTGCCAAAAAGTATCTGGCACTGAAGCACGGCATCAAAGTCCGCGGTTTCCTGGCGCAGATTGGCGATGTGGCCTGTGAGCTGAAGGACTGGGATCAGGTTGAACAGAACCCGTTCTTCTGCCCGGATCCCTCGAAGCTGGAGGCGCTGGATGAACTGATGCGCGGGCTAAAGAAAGCGGGTGACTCGATTGGTGCAAAAGTGTCGGTGATGGCCGAAAACGTCCCGGTTGGCCTTGGCGAACCGGTTTTCGATCGCCTGGATGCCGATCTGGCGCATGCGTTGATGAGCATCAATGCAGTGAAAGGCGTTGAGATTGGTGACGGCTTTGCCGTCGTCAACCAGCGCGGCAGCGAGCACCGTGACGAAATTCGTGCTGATGGCTTCCAGAGCAACCACGCCGGCGGCATTTTGGGCGGCATCAGCAGCGGTCAGCCGATTCTGGCGAACATCGCCATGAAGCCAACCTCGAGCATTACCGTGCCGGGCAAAACCATCAACCGCTTTGGTGAAGAAATCGAGATGATCACTAAAGGCCGCCACGATCCCTGCGTGGGGATCCGCGCGGTGCCGATCGCGGAAGCGATGATGGCGATCGTGTTGATGGATCACTTACTGCGTCAGCGCGCTCAGAACGCTGATGTGCACACGGACATTCCTCGCTGGTAACCGAATGAAAAAGACGCTGATGGCGCTTGGTGCGCTGCTGATAAGTGCTTCCTCGCTGGCGGCAACGCCCTGGCAATCGATCCGCCAACCGATTAGCGGCACGCCGCAGTCGATTGGCCAGTTTGCTAACGGCTGTATCGTTGGCGCAGAACAACTGCCGTTGGATGCGCCTGAATATCAGGTGATGCGCCAGGATCAGCGTCGCTACTTCGGCCATCCCGACCTGATCATGTTTATTCAGCGTCTGAGTACGCAGGTGCATAACCTGCAGCTCGGCGAAGTGTTGATTGGTGATATGGGCATGGCCGCCGGTGGGCGCTTCAGCAGCGGTCATGCCAGCCATCAGTCGGGACTGGATGTGGATATCTGGTTACAGCTGCCTAAATCGCGCTGGTCATCGGCGATGCTGTTAAAGCCTCAGCCACTGGATTTGGTGGCGGCGGACGGTAAAAACGTGGTCGCGCGCCACTGGCAGCCGGAAATCGACAGCCTGATTAAACTGGCGGCGAAAGATGATGATGTGACGCGCATCTTCGTCAATCCGGCAATTAAAAAGCAGCTGTGTGCCGATGCCGGTGCCGATCGGGACTGGTTACGCAAAGTGCGTCCATGGTTTGGACACCGCGCGCACATGCATGTGCGTTTGCGTTGCCCGGCGGGCAGCCTGCAGTGCCAGGATCAGCCCGCGCCGCCGGCCGGTGATGGCTGTGGTGCCGAGCTGCAAAGCTGGTTCCTGCCTGCCAAACCGGGCAGTGGTGCGCCAGTGAAGCGCGAGCCGCCGCCGTTACCGCCTTCCTGTCAGGCGTTACTGGATAAACATTTGCTTTAGGGATCGAAGATGGATTGGTTCGTCGTCAGCCCTCTGTTTGTTGGGCTGCTGTTCTTAGTCGCCATGCTGGCCGGATTTATCGATTCGATTGCCGGTGGCGGCGGGCTGTTGACCGTGCCGGCGCTGATGTCCGTGGGCCTCTCTCCCGCGCAGGCGATTGCCACCAATAAATTGCAGTCAGTCGGCGGCTCGTTCTCGGCGAGCCTCTATTTTGTCCGTCGTGGCGCGGTCAATCTGCGCGAGCAGCGGCTGAATATCGGCATGACGTTTCTGGGTGCAGTGACCGGCGCCATTCTGATCCAGCATTTGCAGGCCGAACTGCTGCGGCAGGTTCTGCCGATCCTGCTGATCGCTATCGGGCTGTACTTCCTGCTGCTGCCGAAAATTGGCGAAGAAGATCGCCAGCGTCGCCTGCACGGCTTGCCATTTGCGCTGGTGGCCGGTGGTTGCGTCGGCTTTTATGACGGCTTTTTTGGTCCCGGCGCGGGCTCTTTTTACGCGCTGGCTTTCGTCACCCTGTGCGGCTATAACCTCGCCAAATCCACGGCTCATGCCAAAGTGCTGAACTTCACCTCCAATTTTGGTGGCCTGCTGTTCTTTATGTTTGGCGGCAAAGTGGTGTGGGGAACCGGACTGGTGATGCTGGTGGGCGCCATCTGTGGTGCCCGGTTAGGTGCACGCATGGTGTTAAGCCGTGGGCAAACGTTGATCCGCCCGATGGTGGTGATCGTGTCTGCTGTGATGAGTGCAAAACTGCTTTACGACAGTCATGGCGCGGCGATTGCGGCCTGGTGTCACCATCTGTTGGGTTGAGAAAAGAAAGAATGAACGATAGCCACCACTACACGCAGCTGATTGAAATTTTTGACCGCTGCTTTTTTGCCGATTTTCAGACACGCCTGATTAAAGGCGATGACGAACCGATCTATCTTCCTGCTGATGACGACGTGAATTATCACCGCGTGGTGTTTGCTCACGGCTATTACGCCAGCGCGCTGCATGAAATCTCGCACTGGTGCATTGCCGGTGCTGAACGCCGCAAACAGGTTGATTTTGGCTACTGGTATTGCCCGGATGGCCGTGATGCCATGACGCAGAACCAATTCGAAACGGTAGAAGTGAAACCGCAATCGCTGGAGTGGATGTTTTGTGTTGCGGCAGGGTTTCCCTTCAATGTAAGTTGTGACAATCTCAACGGAGATTGTGAGCCGGATCGCATCGCGTTTCAGCGCAAAGTCCATGCTCAGGTCATGACGCATCTGGAACAGGGCCTTCCTGCTCGTCCAGCCCGATTGATTGCTGAACTCTGCTCGTATTACTCAACGCCCCCGCTGACGGCGGCACAGTTTCCCTGGCCAGAAGACCTGTGATCGTGGGGACAGGAACGAATAAGGAATTTTATGATCGATGAATTTGCGGCGCGTATTCTGGCCCTGATCGACGACATGGTGGAAAGCGCCAGTGACGACGAGCTGTTTGCCAGTGGTTATCTGCGTGGGCATCTGACGCTGGCCGTGGCTGAGATTGAACTCTCCGGCGAGCATACTCCTGAAGCATTACAGATTCAGGTGCAGAGAAGTCTGCAGAACGCCATCCAGGCCGGTGAACTTTCTCCGCGCGATCAGGCGCTGGTGATTGGCATGTGGGACAATCTGTTCCTGCAAGCGCGCAAACCTTCCTGAAAACCAGGCGGCCACCGTGCCGCCTAGCTTAATTCTCCTGTCAGAACGCCGTTTTAATCGCTTTCCCTTTCAGTAATTTCCTTACCCAGTAACGATTCGGATGCATCGCTGCCAGCGTGTCGGCATCCAGCGGGATCGGCTCGCCACAGAGTTCTGCCGCCAGCACTTCTGCGCCCAACGGACCGCTGCACAACCCGCGTGAACCTAACGCACCCAACACAAACAAGCCTTTATGCACCGGCGCTGCCTGTGCGGTCTCTTTATGCTGTGACAGATCGGCATACTGTTCCAGCGTTTGCTGATAATCGGGCAGGGGACCAAACATCGGCAAATGGTCGCGAGAGGCGCACCGCACGCCACTGCGGGATTCACCGGCGCTGACGTCGACTTCTTTCGGCCAGTCTGCCTGTGGCAGGCAGCGGATCAGCCTTTCGCGGTTTTCCTGCTGGTCCTCTTCACGGTAGTCGGTTGAGGTGTCCGCGCGATGATAGCTGGCACCAATGCAGTGATGCTGATTGTTCGGGTTTGCCGGCGTCAGGTAACCGTCATAACACAGCACCTGCTTTAGCGGGCTTAACCCAGGCGTGGTGGGAATATGGCTGACCTGGCCGCTAACGGCGTAAGCGGGCAGCATTTCGCTCTGGGCAAAGGACGCCAGGGTGTGGCCGGTGGCCAGCACCACGTTGCGGTGTGGCTTAGCAGGCTGGTCATGGAACTGTAACTGCCAGCCATCCGCCTCGGACCGCATTTCCGTTAGCGTATGCTGCCAGTGGATCTGCAATCCTTGCTGCATAGCCAGTTCAAACAGCGCCGGGGTCAGTTGCCCCGGAGAGAGCCAGCCGCCCAGCGGGTAGCTTATTCCGCCGCAGCCTGTTTCCACGCCACACAAGGCTTCCGCTTCAGCCTGCGATACTTCGCGGGCGATTTCTTCAGGCAAGCCCATGCTCAGCAGTTTGGCGATCTTCTCGCGGCTTTTTTCATCCCAACCCAGCTGCGTGACGCCGCACCAGTCGTGATCAAAGGCCACCGGCAGGCTGTCGTAAAGCCGGCGGGCAAAGGTGAACGCCAGTGGGAAGAAGGTGGCTAATGCCGGATCGTGCTGATTGAGCAGGGGATAGAGCGCGCCCTGACGATTCCCGGACGCGCCTTCGGCGGCCCTGGCATCCGCGCAGTATAGGGTGACCTTTTTGCCGCGACGTAACAGCGCCAGCGCCAGCAGCGCGCTGGCAATGCCGCCGCCAATAATGGCGATATCATCGCCTTCAGCAGCCGGACGTGCGTACCACGGCATGTTTGCCTGAGGGGACGTTAACGCGTCCATTGTACCGCAAAGCATTTCGCGTTTCGGGCCAAAGCCTTTGCTGCGAATAACGTTAAATCCCGCATCTCTCAGACCGCGACGAACAAAGCCCGCGGCGGTAAAGGTGGCAAAGGTGCCGCCATGGCGGGCCAGTTTCGCCATGCAGGCAAACAGTTCGGGCGTCCACATATCGGGATTTTTAGAGGGCGCGAAGCCATCCAGGAACCAGGCATCGACCTGATGCTGCAGGCTGTCATCAAAAGTGTGGATCAGCTGGTTAATATCGCCAAACCACAGATCCAGCGTGATGCGGCCGCCGTCCAACAGCAAGCGGTGACAGCCTGGCAACGCTTGCGGCCACTGTTGGCAAAGTTCCGCCGCGTAGTCGGCCAGTTCAGGCCAGACGGCCAGCGAACTGGCGAGATCTGTCACGTTTAAAGGATATTTCTCACTGCTGATGAAGTGTAAACGCTGTAATTTAGCCTCGGGATGCGTTTCCCGGAAGCGATCGAACGCCTGCCAAAGGGTCAAAAAGTTCAGACCAGTCCCAAAACCTGTCTCAGCAACGATAAATAAATCGCGCGAATGTTGAGCAAATCGATCGGGTATTTGGTTGCCACCGAGGAACACATGGCGGGTCTCTTCCAGACCATTTTCATTGGAGAAGTAGACGTCGCCAAACGCTCGGGATACAGGTGTACCCTGTTCATTCCAGCTTAATTCGGCATACTCGATCGGGGTCGTTTTCAAGGGGGAAGCTCGGTTATCAGGCGGTGCCGCGATTGTAACGGTGTGAGCTGGCCCACGCAAATTTACAAAAGTTAAGCGCTGATCGGACTTGTTCGGCGTACAACTGTAAGCTAAAGTGCCTGTCGAATCCTAATATAAGTAGTGAATGAGGTATTGAATGAAACGTGCAGTGATTACTGGCTTGGGTATCGTTTCCAGCATTGGTAATAACCAAGAGGAAGTTTTGGCATCTCTGCGTGAGGGTCGCTCAGGCATCACCTTCTCCCAGGAGCTGAAAGATTCCGGCATGCGTAGTCACGTCTGGGGTAACGTCAAACTGTCTAAAGACGAAATCTCAGCTCTCATCGATCGCAAAGTATTGCGTTTCATGAGCGATGCGTCCATTTATGCTTACATCTCCATGCTGGAAGCGGTGAAAGATTCCGGCCTGACCGCCGAGCAGTACCAGAACAACCCACGTGTGGGTCTGGTTGCCGGTTCCGGTGGCGGTTCCCCTTACAACCAGGCTGCCAGCGTTGATGGTATGCGTGCGAAAGGCCTGCGTGGCGTGGGTCCTTATATGGTGACCAAAGCCATGGCGTCCGGCGTTTCTGCCTGCCTGGCAACACCGTTCAAAATTCACGGTGTGAACTACTCCATCAGCTCCGCTTGTGCCACTTCCGCTCACTGTATCGGTAACGCGGTTGAGCAGATCCAGCTGGGCAAACAGGATGTGGTCTTTGCTGGCGGCGGCGAAGAGCTGTGCTGGGAAATGTCCTGTGAGTTCGACGCGATGGGCGCACTGTCCACCAAGTACAACGAAACCCCAGAAAAAGCCTCCCGTACTTACGATACCAGCCGTGACGGCTTCGTTATCGCTGGCGGCGGCGGTATGGTGGTGGTTGAAGAACTGGAACACGCGCTGGCTCGCGGTGCTCACATCTATGCAGAAGTGGTTGGCTACGGCGCGACTTCTGACGGTGCTGACATGGTTGCCCCATCAGGCGAAGGCGCAATGCGCTGTATGCGTCTGGCAATGGCCGATGTGGATACCCCAATCGACTACCTGAACACCCACGGTACCTCTACGCCAGTGGGCGATGTGAAGGAACTGGGCGCAATCTGTGAAGTGTTTAGCGAGAATATGCCTGCCATGTCCGCGACCAAAGCAATGACGGGCCACTCTCTGGGTGCCGCCGGCGTGCAGGAAGCCATTTACTCTCTGCTGATGCTGGAACACGGCTTTATCGCGCCAAGCATCAACATTGATGAGCTGGACCCCGCGGCGAAAGGTCTGAACATCGTGACCAAGCCAACCGAGCAGAAGCTGAAGACCGTTATGTCTAACAGCTTTGGCTTCGGCGGGACTAACGCCACCCTGGTGATGCGTAAGCTCGACTAAGTTTCAGGGGGCGAAATGTCGCCCCCTGTCTTTCCCTTCAGCGTTCTCTCTGTTCCATCGGCCGCAATCGCTTCGGCAAGCCGGCAACCACCAAATCGTAAGATTCCTCTACCAGCTGCCGTACCAGGCCTTCACTAATTTGTTCGCCGGGATAAATCGAGATCCAGTGACGTTTATTCATATGGTAAGCCGCATGAATGCTGTCGTAGATCGCCCGTTGTAACAGTGCGTTTTCGGGATCGCACTTCAGATTCACAATCCGCTCGCCGCGAACCTGTGCCAGTAAGGCAAACATCTTGCCGCGCACCTTAAATACCTCATATTCCGGGCCAAACGGGTAGCAAAGCTCGGCTGAAGGCAGGGTACGTGCGACGTCAGCCGCCAGTTGCTGAATCTCTTTTCCGTCCATTGTATGGCTCCATCGCGGGGATTTCTGTCCGGAAGGCTAGCATAACCGCACCCTCCGGCTCACCCCGATTTTATTCTTGCTCCCGCAGCACCTTGCCGACATTTCCCGCAGGATGAACCGCCAGCAGCGTTTCCCGACTGTAGCCACTTTGCGTCATTAACACCGCTATCATCGCGTCAAACACCGCCAGCACGCTGATTATCGAGGTGGTGGCCAGCATATTTAGCGGATCAATTTCCTGAGTTTCAGGCATCAGCAACAGTCGGTCTGCCGCCTGCGCAATAGCTGAACCTGCGTTTTCAGTGACGCTTACCAGCGTGCAGCCTTTACTTTTTACCGTCGGCAATAAGCGGGTTAACTCATCGGAATTGCCGCCGCGCGACAGCATAATCAGCACGTCGCTGGCGCGCAGAAAACCGATATCACCGTGCGCCGCATCGGCAGCGCTGAGCCAGGTGGCGGGGCGCTCTACGCAGGAAAGCATATGGGCGATCTTTCTGGCGGCAATGCCCGAAGTACCTATGCCGGTGACCGCAATTTTCCCCTCGCAGCGTGCCAGCGTGTTGAGTACCGCCAGCCACTGCTGACGGTCGAGTTGGCTTTCCAGCGTGGTTAGCGCATCGCGATAGGTCTGCCAGCCACAGGTGGCCTGTGACCAGGCGTCGATGTGCTCCATCAGGCCTCCTGCATCATCTGGCGATACTTCATATGGTCGTGATACATCTCGCGGAACACCTGGTATTTGCGATCGTAGTAATGTTTGATCTCATTGGTTTGCGGCGTGACGGTTTTGCCGATGCGGCTCATGGCATTCATCGCTTCCGGCAGGGATTCATACACCCCGGCGGCCACGGTGCCCATCATCGCGCTGCCCAACAGCATCGCTTCACTCTCTTCCGGTAGCAGCATCGCACAGCCGGTGGCGTTAGCATGTTCCTGCACGAAGATCGGATTTTTGGTGCCGCCGCCGCTGGCCATAATGGTATCGATGCTGTAGCCGGTCTGGTTCATGGTTTCGATGATATGGCGGGCTCCCAGCGCAATCGCCTGAATGGTCGCCAGATAGTGCAGCGCCATATCTTCCGGCGTGCGCGAGAGTTTGAGGCCGGTGAGGATGCCGGTCAGATTCGGGTTCGCGCGCGGTGAGCGGTTACCGTGAAAATAGGGCAGCATATGGATATCGCGGGTCAGAAAGGCAATCTTTTCGGGCTCGCCGGCCATTTTGCGCAGCAGGTCGTTAAGGACTTCATAGATGGTTTTGCCCTGAGCCTTTCCCTGATCGCGCAGCGTGGCATAGCAGGGGTGAGACTGGATCATATGGTCAATCAGCGCGCCGGTGGCCGACTGGCCGCCTTCGTTCAGCCATAAGTCGGGCAGAATGGCGGAGAAGTAGGGGCCCCAGACGCCTTTAATAAAGCGCGGCTCTTTCGAAATGGCCATATGGCCGGTGGAGGTGCCGCCTATCAGCGCGATGCGCCGGTCAAAGTCAGCATGTTCCCCGGACGCGCCCGCCGCACCCAGCGTGCCGAGGCTGCCCGCATGGGCATCAATGATCGATACGCTCACCGCCGTGCCGGGCAGCAGGCCCATTTCGCTGGCGGCTCGCTGCGTCAGGCCGTGCCCCAACGGTTCACCCATGGTTTTTACATCGCGGCCAATTTTCGCCGCGTCATGCTCGAGCAAATCTTCCAGCCCAATCTGGCGGAAATAGCTCTCATCCCAGCGGTTCTCATGGCCCATATAAGTCCATTTGCACACCAGCGAGCACAACGAACGCGTTTCATCCTGGGTGGCCCGCCAGGTGAGGAAGTCGGGCAGGTCAAATAAATGGCCGATATTCTGCCAGCTGTTGGGCATATGCTGTTTCAGCCACAGCAGCTTTGGCGTCTGCATTTCGGGTGAGATCACCCCACCAACATAGTCCAGCACCCGGTGCTGGGTGGCGTTGATGCGCTCGGCCTGCGAAATGGCGCGGTGATCCATCCACACGATAATATTCTGCTCGCTGCGGCCCGACGGACTGACCGTCAGCGGTTTGCCTTCTTTATCCAGCACCACCAGTGAACAGGTGGCATCAAAGCCGATGCCTTTAATCTGTACCGGATTGATGTTGCTTTGATTGACGGCATCGCGCACCGCCTGGCACACCGCCTGCCAGATATTGTCTGACGACTGCTCGACAAAATCGGCCTGCGGGCGAAACAGCGCAATTTCCCGGCTGGCCTGGCCCATCATCCGGCCCTTAAGGTCGAAAATTCCCGCACGTGCGCTGCCGGTCCCTACATCCACACCCAGATAATAACTTGTCATTGTTAGCCTCGACCGTCAGGTTCTGCGATTCTGTAACGCAATAAACAGGATAAGCACACCGCCCCAGAGCGCCATCGTCAGATAGCTGCTCACGCCCAGCAGATTGAGCCCGCTTTCCAGCATTTGTAAGACGATCAGCGCCAGCACCATGCCAATCACCCGGCCAAACCCGCCGTCGGGATTCACCCCACCCAGCACCGAGGCCAGAATGGTCACCAGCAGCCAGGACTCGCCGTAGCCTGCCTTCGCCGAGTTGAACATCGACATCATCAGCAGCGCCGCGCCCCAGCTCAGCAGGGCAGAGAAGATATACACCGTGATTTGCACCCGCGCGGTGTTGATGCCGCTGAAGCGGGTGGCCTGTTCGTTAGATCCCAGCAGATAAATGCTGCGGCCCAGCGTGGTCTGCTCCAGCAGAACCCATAGCGCAAAGGCCACCAGCAGGAACAGCAGCAGGGCAAAAGGCACGCCAAACACCTCGCCATTGCCGAGGAACTGAATCAGCGGTGGGAAGCCGGAAATCACCGCGCCGTTGGAGAGCAGGATATTCAACCCGGCGATCAGCGTCATGGTGCCGAGCGTGGCGAGTATCGGCGACACCCCAATCACCGCGATCAGCAGACCATTCAGCGTGCCGATCAGCACCGCCAGCAGCGCACCGGCGATGAGCGCCAGCATCAGAAACAGCGGCTGGCCCGGATGGGCAACGATGATCGCGCCCATCAGCAGGGAACAGGCGTTGGCGCTGGCGATAATCGACAGGTTGATGCCGCCGGTCAGCATGGTCAGCCCCATGCCCAGCGCCAGTAAGCCTAAAACGGGCAGCTGGGTGGCAATCGACTGAAAGTTGCCCGCGCTGAAGAACCGTCCACCCAGCGTCAGCGAGAACAGCGCCAGCACAATGACAATCATCAGCAGCTGCAGGCGAATAATCCGGTCGCCCGGAAGGATTTTGATTATGGCGTTCATTTCACATCCCCTTCGCCAGTTTGCGTTTTTCATTCCACGCGGTGGCGCTGATGCTGACCAGAATAATCAGCCCGCTAAACACCATATGCCAGTAAGAGGAGACGGCGAGCAGCGTCAGGCCATTTTGCAGGAAGGCCAACAGCAGCACCCCCAGCAGCGTGCCGAATAAGGAGCCGCGGCCGCCGGTCATGCTGGTGCCGCCGAGAACCACGGCGGCCAGCACCGTGAGTTCATAGCCGACCAGCGAATTGGGCGCGACTGACTGGGTGGTCTGCGCCTGAACGATGGCGGCAACACCGGCCAGCAGTCCCATATAGCCGTAGACGTAAAAGTGCAGCGTCAGCAGGTTCATGCCCAGCCGGGAAGCGGATTCGCGGTTGCCGCCCATCGCATAAATCTGCCGTCCCAGCCGGGTATAGCGCATCAGCACGCCGGTCAGCACAAACACCGCCAGCAGGCATAAAAGCGGCAGCGTCAGCCCGTATTCATAGCCATCGGCGGCCGTGAAAGAGAACCAGTTGATGCCGTTCATAAACCACTCGGGGAAACCGTACAGCCAGGTGCCATCGGTAAACCACACCAGCAGGCCATAGAACAGGTTGAGCGTGGCAATAGTGATGATGATCGCCGGAACGCGTAAGAAGTAGACCAGCGCGCCATTGATCAGCCCCAGCAGCAGCCCGCACCCCATGGCAATCGCGAAGATCGTCACGAAGTTGCCGCCGTGCGCCAGCAGGGTACTGGCCATTGCGTACTGCGCAATCGCGGTCATGGCCGGGAAGGAAATGTCGATCCCGCCGGCGATCAGCACCACAAACAGGCCGCAGGCCAGAATACCGAGGATGGCATAGCTGGTGGCGACATCGGTCAGGTTACCGAGCGTTAAAAACTCGCTGGAGCGCAGGCTGAGGCCCGCAGCCAGCAGCAGGATCAGCATCCCCAGCCAGAACTCATGGTGGCCGATCAGATGTCGTAATTTGTTATTCATTGACCACCCCGGCAATCTCGTCTTCCTGGCACTGGTGCGGCGCAAAACTGGCGACCAGTTCGCCTTTCCGCATCACCAGTACGCGATGGCTGTTGTAATACGCTTCCGGGATCTCATCGCAAATCATCAACACGGCCATGCCGGATTCGGCAAGATCGCGGGCAATCCGGTAGATCCCTTCTTTATTGGCGATATCGACGCCGACGGTGGGCGAGTCAAGGATCAGCACTTTCGGATGGGTCGCCACCCATTTGGCGATGGCCACGCGCTGCGCATTGCCGCCGGACAGGGTTTGCACCGGCAGCTGGCTGTCCGACACCTTGATATTCAGTTCGCGGATCAGGGTGGCGACCTGATGACGGGCCTTTTTCTGGTCCATCAGCCCGGCACGGTTATGCAGCCGGTTAAAAATCGGCACCAGCATGTTGTCGAAAATAGATTGCTGCATCACCAGCCCCTGGGTTTGCCGATCTTCGGAAACATAGGCAATACCGTGGCGGATCGCATCCCGGTTGCTGCGCAGGCTGACCGGCTGGCCCTCAACGCAGATTTCACCACTGTCTGGCTGGGTCATGCCAAACAGGGACAGGCACAGCTCGGTGCGTCCGGCCCCGAGCAGGCCAACAATTGAGGTAATCTCACCCCGGCGCAGGCTCAGATTGATCGACTGATACTGGCCTTTGCGCGACAGGTTGCGCACTTCCAGCAGGGGCGTTTCGCTTTTATCGGCCCGTTCAGGCAGATGGCTGAAGGCAAAGCGTTGCCCGGTCATCAGGAACGCCAGTTCGTCGCTGTTCAGCTCGCTGGCCGGGAAGGTTCCCACCAGTTTGCCGTCGCGCATCACGCTGATGCGGTCCGCCACTTCCATGACTTCATCCAGCTTATGGCTGACAAACACTACGCAGATCCCGGCGGCTTTCAGCTCGTTGACCACCCGCAGCAGGCCATTGACTTCATGCCGGGTCAGGGAAGCGGTGGGCTCATCCATGATCACCAGACTGGCATCCGCGGCCAGCGCGCGACAGATAGCCACTAACTGGCGATCGGCAATCGACAGCTTTTCGACTTTGCGGTCCGGATCCAGCGTCACACCAATGCGTTGCAGGGTATCGACCGCCAGTTTGCGCATTGCCGCTCTTTTTACCCAGAAGCCACCGCCGGGCAGATAGCGATGCACGGCGATATTCTCTGCCACCGTCAGATTGGGAAACAGCGACAGATCCTGATAAATCACCTGCACGCCGTAAAAGGCCGACAGGGAAGGGCTGAGATGGTTGAACAGCTTGCCATTGATGCCAATGTGCGAGCCTTTATCGGGCTGATACACCCCGGAAATCACTTTAATCAGCGTGCTTTTCCCGCAGCCGTTTTGTCCGGCCAGGCAGTGGACTTCGCCCTTATTCAGCGTCAGGCTGATGTTATCCAGCGCCTGAACGCCAGGAAAGGATTTGCTGATATGGTCGAGAGAGAGAAAGGTTTGCGACATAGAATTTACTCACCGTAGGGACTGTAGCCGCAGGCGGCCCGCTTGCCGGTCACCGATGTGACCGGCCGGGCCCAGCCATCAGAATCCGAGCGTTTTGGCGTTATCTTTGGTCACTTCCAGAATGCGGTTGAAGCGGATCACATGGGTTTTCATATCCACATCGGCTTTACCGAGGCCATCGATAGTCAGGTCAGGCGTGACCTGTTTGCCATCCAGAATCTGGTCGGCCAGACTCACCAGCGCAAAGCCGGCATCTTTCGGGTCCCACAGCAGCGCTTTTTTGATGTCGCCAGACGCCAGGTACGGCGCGGCCTGCGCTGGCATCGCGATACCCACTACGGCAATTTTGTTTTTCGCCCGTTTGCTTTTCACCGCCTGACCGGCACCAATCGGGCCGAGCGAGCCAAAGCCGATGATCCCTTTCAGGTCAGGGTAGGTGCGCATCAGATCGAGGGTGGTGGCGTAGGATTTATCAATACTCTCCGCCACAGGCAGGCGGGAAGTGACTTCATGCATATCCGGGTATTTCTGTTTCTGGTATTTGATGGCGGCGTCAGCCCAGGCGTTATGCAGTGGCACGGTCAGCGATCCGACATAAATCGCGTAACCGCCTTTGCCGCCCATCGCACTGGCCAGCTCATCCATGTTCTTTTCGGCATATTTCTGGCTGTCGATGGTTTCCACATCCCACTGACCAATCGGCTGATCCGGGGATTCATGGGTCAACACCACGATGCCCTGATCGCGGGCCTTCTTCAGCACCGGCTCCAGCACCTTGGCATCGTTTGGCACCACGATAATGGCATCGACTTTTTTGGCGATCAGATCTTCAATCACCTTCACCTGCTGCGCCGGATCGGGCGTTGAACCGCCGACCTGATAGGCATTGACGTCAAGCTTGGTGGCGGCTTCTTTCACGCCCACTTCCATGCGGGTAAACCAGGGAATGCCGGTGACTTTCGCCACCACAGCGATATCATGTTTTTCAGCTGAGAAGGAGGGTGTTGTAAACAGCATGCAGGCAGAAACCACACATGCATTGAGTAATGCGACGTTGAATTTCATAGCAATACCTTATTGTAGGGCGCGGACTCTCCGCTTTCGTTACCCGCCAGGCGCGAGCTTATAGTGGTCAGATATGGCGTTAGCCACCGGAGCAAGATAGCAAGCAATTTTCAGGACTCTGGCAGCCAGCTGAGTGAAGTGTGATCGCTGACTTTTTTAGTTAAAATTTAGCGTAAATATAGTTAAATAATTGTTATTTAATTATAAATATTGGATTTATACGCCAAAATAATGTTTTTATTTTGTTAAATTTAGATGATTTGATATCTTTTCATTAACAATTTGCTGGCAAGGCTAACGGTCTGATTCAAAAATGGCCAACTGTTGACGCCCGTGCGCATTTGATATGCAGGAAGTGTGAGTTTTTTCGCAGTTGAAGGGCAAACAAGCCCAAGATTGGCCCAATTTCCCGGTAATTTCCGACGTAATTCGCTTACAGTCGTCCCGTTTACAAACGTTGACGGTTGGCGGACTTTCCTCCACACTTTCCACTCAAGATTACTCCCCTCAACGTCGCCACGATGTTGCGTAAGCGTCTAACGTCAAACAACGCGCCCCTGGCATTGCTCCGGCAATGGCACTTTTGGGCGCGTCTGAACCGGCGAACCCTTACGTAAAACAAGGACAACCATGTCGACAACACTTTCTGAACGCTCAGCTAAGCCAACCACCTCGCTGGCGAGCATCTCTTTTGCCGTGTTCCTCACCTATCTGACTGCCGGCCTCGCCTTGCCGGTGATCCCGCTGTTCGTGCATCAGGAGCTGGGACTGAATAACGTGATGGTCGGGGTCGCGGTCGGTATTCAGTTTTTTGCGACCTTACTGACGCGCGGCTATGCCGGCAGGCTGGCGGATCAGCGCGGTGCCAAACGCTCGGTGTTACAGGGCATGCTCGCCTGTACGCTGGTCGGACTGGCGTATGTGCTGGCGGCGGTGCTGCCGTTGCCGGTGATGGGTAAGTTTGCGCTGCTGGTGGTAGGGCGTTTACTGCTGGGCTTTGGAGAAAGCCAGCTGCTGACCGGCAACCTGACCTGGGGAATGGGGCTGGTTGGCCCGAAACGTTCCGGCCAGGTGATGTCGTGGAATGGCATGGCCATCTATGGCGCGCTGGCGGCGGGCGCCCCGTTGGGCCTGATGCTGCATGACAAATGGGGCTTTATGGCGATGGGCATTGCCACCATGATCCTGCCCGTTGTCGCGCTGCTGTTTAACGTTTGGGTCAAGCCGGTGCCCACCCACGGCGGCGAGCGTCCTTCGTTGTGGACGGTGGTGGGGCAGATCCTTTCTCCAGGTTTTGGGCTGGCGTTGCAGGGCGTGGGCTTTGCGGTGATCGGCACCTTCACCTCGCTCTATTTCGCCAGCCAGCAGTGGGGGAATGCCGGTTTTGCCCTGACCGCATTTGGCCTTTCGTTTGTGCTGGTGCGCATTCTGTTTGGCTGGATGCCGGACCGCCTTGGCGGTTTGAAAGTGGCGCTGATTTCACTGACGGTGGAAGCGGTTGGCCTGATGGTGCTGGGCTTATCCACCTCGGCGTGGATGGCGTTGCTGGGTGCGGCGCTGACCGGTAGCGGCTGTTCGCTGGTGTTCCCTTCACTGGGCGTGGAGGTGGTTAAGCGCGTTGCGCCACAGGTGCGCGGTACGGCGCTGGGAGGATTCTCAGCCTTTCAGGATATCGCCTACGGTGCCAGCGGCCCGTTAACCGGTCTGCTGGCCACCTCGCTGGGCTACGGCTCGGTGTATCTGGCCGGCGCCGTCTGCGCCCTGTTGGGTATCGCCGTGACGCTGAATTTTGCCCGCAATCAATAACGCAGCTTCGCCAGCTTCTCTACCGCCTGAATAATCTCTGCCCGTTGCAGGGCAGAGAAGCCTAATATCCATCCTTCCTGCTGCGCGTTTGCGGAATATAACGGCGACAGGCGCGGCAGGATTATCCCCCGTTGCAACGCTTCCTCAGTCAATCGCGCTTCTCCACCTTTCGGCAGCGTCACCGCCAGCTGCAGCCCGCTGCTGTGGCTTAGCGGCACCAGGTTATCGCCCAGCTTGCTGGCTAATTGCTCCAGTAATAATGCTCTGCGGCTGGCGTAGAGCTTGCGCATCAGCCGCAGGTGCGCCTGAAAATGGCCGTTATTGATAAAATCGGCGGTGACGGCCTGCATCAGTTGGGCACTGTGACCGTCCATCACGCTGCGCAGCTTAGACAGCGGATCAACCAGCGAAGGCGGCACCACCAGATACGCCAGCCGCAGTGAAGGGAACAGCACTTTAGAGAAGGTGCCGAGATACAGCACCCGATTGCTGTCATCCAGCCCTTGTAGCGCGGGCATCGGCTGATCCTGGTAATAAAATTCACTGTCGTAATCGTCTTCCAGCAACCAGCAGCCTTCGCGGCGGGCCAAAGCCAGCCACTGCAGGCGGCGCTGGAGCGTCATCGCCACGCCGGTGGGATACTGATGGGAAGGGGTCAGATACACCAGCCTGGCGGCTTTTTTATCGGGTATCGTTGCTCCTTCTTCATCCAGCGGCATCGGGATGACGTTGGCGCCGGCGCTGATAAAAGCATTGCGGGCACCGCTGTAGCCGGGCTCCTCAAGCCAGACGGTATCACCCGCATCGCACAATAGCAGCGCCAGCATTTGCAGCGCCTGCTGGGAGCTGGTGAGGATCATCACCTGCTCCGGTTCGCAGCGCACGCCGCGTGACTGTGCAAGGTAGCGGGCCACCGCGTGCTGCAGCAGCGGCAAACCCTGCGGATGACCATAGCGCATCATCTCTTCCGGCGCGTGCCGCAGGCGCTGACCCACCAGCCTGCGCCAGATGGCATGAGGAAAGGCGTGCAGGTCAGGGGAACCGGCGGCAAACGCCTGCGGAAACAGCGGATCCTGGCAACCGCCGGTGGCCACGATGCGGTTGCCACGGGCGGAAAGCGTGGCCGCCATCGGCTCAGGCGGTTTTTTGCGTGGCGGATGGTCTGCCAGACTCACCGACACGAAGGTGCCTTTTCCAATCTGGCGTTGCAGATAGCCTTCACTTTCAAGCTGCGCGTAAGCCGCCTCAACCGTAATTCTGGACAGCGCCAAATCACTCGCCAGCAGGCGGGAGGAAGGCAGGCGCTCGCCACTGGTCAACATGCCGCTGCGGATCAGCTGGCGCAAGGTGCTGCAGAGCTTTTCCCGTTTGGTCTGGGCCTGTAGCGAGTCAAACAGCTGAATAATGGCAACCGTGGCGTGCGGCATAATGGTCTTATCCTCTCCTCTGAATGGGTACTATCGCTAAGGCCCATTCATCGTATCATCAGCGTTCACCCAATGCTCAGGAGTTAGCATGTCTCAATCAGCCGTTTTACAGTTTCCGCCACCTTCAGCAGCGACAAGCGAGGCGTGGCTCAGGGATAAGCTGGCGTATTACGCCGATGCCTGGGATGTGGCGCAGGATTTAGCGCGCGGTATCAGCGACATTGTGGTGCTGGATACGCGCTCTGCTGAGCAATATCAGGCCGGACATATCTGCGGTGCAGTCAGCTTTCCACACCGCACGATGACGGCGGAAACCTTGTCACAGCTGAACAGCGACAACGTGTACGTCACCTATTGTGATGGCATTGGCTGTAACGGATCGACCAAGGGGGCCTGGAAGCTGGCGGCGGCGGGATTTCGGGTGAAAGAGTTAATCGGCGGGCTGGATTTCTGGCGGCGTGACCGGCATCCGGTCACGCAGGGAGAAGCCGCAGGCGAATGGCCTGTGCAGACAACGCCTGAGGATTGCGGCTGCTAAGGCTTAGAGGAAAATCCACATCAGGAAAACAATCAGCACCAGCACCGCAAAGGCGGTGAAGACCGGACGATTGACCAGCGGCTGCAGCACGGGCGGCAGGTTGCCAGACAGCGGAGCGACAATCGGCTGAGGGTTGATTTCGCTGTCCGGCAGCAGCTGCTCGCGCAGGCGTTCCGCACGACGGGCAAACAGCAGGTTCATCAGATCCTGCGCCTGCGAGGTGGTCAGCACCGCCAGCGGTGGCTGCTGGAAACGTTGCTGGCTGGCATCTTCCAGCAGGCGTTGCTCGGCATGGTCCGGCGGCACTTTTAGCGAGGCTAACAGCATCGGTAAGGTCGGGGCCGGATGCTGGCTCAGCGTCTGGCTGGCCTGCAGGTATTGCGTCAGCAGCGGATAAAGGCGTGACGGGATGGGATCGCCGCTGTGCAAATTCACCATCTTCATCGCCGACGCCCACAGCTTGACCGGCTGTTCGCCGGTGGCGGCAGCCAGGCGGGAAATCTGCTGATTGAGGGTGTGATGCTCTGCCGGAAGCAGGGTGCGATCGGACACGCGACTCTGCTGCGGTTGAGGAATGGCCATCTGGCCGTTCTGCAACATGGTCAGCACCTGGCGCAGCTGGTCCGGGTTCAGCGAGCTGAGCACCGTGTGGCCAAACTGCTGGCGGATAAAGTCACTGACCGCCTGGCGGTTATTTCCCTGCGGCAGCAGATCGGTCAACTGCTGGAACAGCTGGCGGGTCGCATGGGTGTTCTGTACCTGCGACAGGCGCGTATTGAGAAACTGCTCCGCTGCCGGAAAATGGCGCGACAGCAAACCCGCATCGTTTTTCACTCCCACTTCGTGGCGCATTCCGGCCCACAGTTCAGGCGACTTCAGCGAACTCAGCGACATGATTTTGACGATCAGCCTTTCCAGCGTGGTGCGCTGTGCGGGTGATAAGGGTTGATCTCCCGGGCCTGGGCGGGTGGTGCCAGGTTTGGCATCGACCGTCGTCCGGTCGCCGGGGATCGGCGCACCGGGGCCGCTAAGAGGTTGCATGACAAAATCCTTCACTGAAAGGTCAACATCCGGGGCACGCCGGAGAAAGTATGATTGGCTATGATAACAATCCCGCCCGGTGATAGGTAGTGGCGAGGGCATGGCAGCGGGAAATAATTTATCGGCACAAGAGAAAGAAAAGGCCGGAAATCTCCGGCCTTAATGATTCACTCAGCGACGGTCAGGTTTCGGGGGATTACCCGCTCATTCAGCCCTGGGCAAAACGGGGTCGACCGTTGCGGTTTTCTTCACCCGTAACGGGGTGCGAAGACGCTGTGCCAGGATCACGCCCAGCAGGGTGATGCCACCGCCGATATAGTGATAGCTGTGCAGCTGCTCATGCAGGAACAGCACGGCGATAATGGCGGTAAAAATCGGCGCCAGATTCATAAAGATGGTCGCGGTGTTGGCACCCATCCGCATCACGCCGTGGATCCACAGGAACGGGGCGAGGATTGAGGCGAACAGACCGGCAAACAGCACCAGCGGAATGTTGTGCAGGTTAAGCGAAACGTCCTTCGCCATCAGGAAGTTCGGTAACAGCATCAGCACGCCAAACACAATCTGCACATACAAACTCTGCCAGTTAGGCAGTGGGATTGCCCAGCGTTTGGTCAGCACGCCATACAGCGCATAGGATGTTGAGGCGGCGAACATCATCAGTTCGCCCTGGCCCATGCCGTGCGACAGCAGCTGTTGCGGATGCCCCTGGCTGACCAACCACACCAGACCGCCAAACGACAGCAGGCTGCCGATAACGATGCCCACCGTCGGTGCCACCCGCAGCAGCACAATGCTGATTAACACCGTTAACAGCGGGATCAGCGCATTGAGGATGCCCATAAACAGCGCGGTCACGCTATGCGCGGCGTAATAGGCCAGGCTCTGATACAGCACCATGCCCAGCAGGCCGAGGACCAACAGTTTCCACCACACCTTGAGGATCTGCTGACGGTTACGCCAGACGGAAGGCAGCACAAAGGGCGTCAGGGTCAGCAACGCCAGCAGCCAGCGATAGAAGGAGATCGCCGCAGGATCGATCGCGCCAGCCGACACTTTGCTGACGATGGCGTTCACTGACCAGATCAGCACGGCCAGCAGGGGAAACAGAAAATTCATCGATAAAACCAGGTTGGGAAGCCAGAGGAAACAGTGTACGCTTGTCGCATTAAAGACAGATAGTGAATATCGGACAATAACCGTTACTGACCGGACAGAATGATCGCGCAAATTACCTACACCGCCCCGCTGGATGCCAGCAGCCTGCACTACTTCTTTCGTTATGAGCATGCCAACGCCAATACCGAATATTTGCCGCATACGCACGTCTGGGGACAGGTTATTTTTGTCCAGAGCAACGTGCTACAAATGCAGGTGGCGGGACAGCGCCTGCTGACGCCCACCGCGATCCCGATCTGGATCCCGCCAGGGGTCGAACACACCAGCTTTAATCCGAAACAGGCTTTTTTCTACACCTTTAACGTGGCGGCGGAATTCTGCGCGGGCCTGCCCACCAGCGCCTGCCTGCTGAACGTCAATCCGATCGTCAAGGCGATCATGGAGGACTTCGCGCAGCGCGCCGTCTCGGTGCCTGCCAGTGAGGAAGATCGACGACTGTGCGGGGTGCTGTTGGATCAACTCAAGCTGGCGGAAGAGCAGGAGAGTTATCTGCCGACCTCCGACGATAAAATCCTGTCGCCGGTATTGCTGGCGTTAGAACAGGATCCGGCGGATAACACCACGCTGGCGCAGTGGGCGACGCGCGTGTTCACCACCGAGCGCACGCTGTCGCGGCGCTGCCAGGCACAGCTGGGGATGTCGTTTAGCGAATGGCGGCAACGTCTGCGCTTTCTGCATGCCATCTCGCTGTTGGAACAGGGAAAGACCGTGCAGGAGACGGCACTGGATCTGGGGTACAACTCCGCCTCGGCATTGATTGTCATGTTTCAGCAGCAGTCTGGCACCACGCCGGAGCGCTATCGCCACGCTTTACGGCCTTGTAAACGGACAACATCCTAATCACCGCACCTGAGGGTTATCCGGCCCGCGGGTTTATGGCAGAATATTGCCCCACCCGACCCAAGCAGGAACACGACAGTGAAAATCCTCGTTGATGAAAATATGCCTTACGCCCGCGAGCTGTTCAGCCGCACCGGAACCGTGGTTGCCGTGCCGGGCCGTCCTGTGCCGCAGGCCGAGCTGGACGATGCGGATGGTTTGATGGTGCGTTCCGTCACCAAAGTGAACGCGGAACTGCTGAGCGGCAAACCGGTGAAATTTGTCGGTACCGCCACCGCCGGTACGGATCATATTGATGAGGCGTTTCTGCAGGAGCAGGGCATTGCCTTCTCTGCGGCGCCTGGCTGCAATGCGATTGCCGTGGTGGAATACGTGTTCTCTTCTCTGCTGTTGTTGGCTGAGCGTGACGGCTTCCTGTTGAAGGACCGCACGGTCGGTATCGTCGGCGTGGGTAACGTGGGTGGCCGTTTGCAGGCTCGCCTTGAAGCGCTGGGGATCAAAACCCTGCTGTGCGATCCGCCGCGTGCCGATCGCGGTGATGACGGCGAGTTTCTGCCGCTCTCCACGCTGGTGGCCGACGCCGATATCCTGACTTTCCATACGCCGCTGTATAAGCAGGGTGACTATAAAACGCTGCACCTTGCTGACGAAGCGCTGCTGAAGGCGCTGAAGCCGGGCACCATCCTGATCAACGCCTGTCGTGGCCCGGTTGTTGATAACGCCGCGCTGCTGAAGGTACTGGAACAGCGTGACGATCTGAGCGTGATCCTTGACGTCTGGGAGCCGGAACCCGAGCTGTCTCTGCCGCTGCTGGCTAAAGTGGACATCGCCACCGCGCACATTGCTGGCTATACGCTGGAAGGCAAGGCGCGCGGCACCACGCAGGTATTTGAAGCCTGGACGGCGTTCCTGGGTGAGCCCCAACAGGTGGCGCTGGACACGCTGTTGCCGGCCCCTGAGTTTGGTCAGATCACCCTGCATGGCGAGCTGGATCAGCCAACGCTAAAAAGACTGGTGCATCTGGTGTATGATGTGCGCCGCGATGATGCGCCGCTGCGAGCCGTGGCCGCAATCCCAGGCGAATTTGATCGCCTGCGTAAGAATTATCTGGAACGTCGCGAATGGTCGTCACTGCAGGTGCAGTGCGACGTGGAGCCGGTCGCGGCGTTGCTGAAAAAACTCGGATTCAACGCCGTTTTTCAGCCGGCAACCTAAGGTTAGGATAAGCCTTAGTTCATAGTCTTATTCTTCGGGCGGTGTGAACACCGCCTTCTCTTTTTGTTTCATTTCTGGAGTTAACCAACATGTCTGACGGCTGGAACATTGCGCTATTGGGCGCTACAGGCGCAGTAGGGCGAGCTTTACTGGAACTGCTGGCGGAACGCCAGTTCCCGGTTGGTGAACTGCATTTGCTGGCCAGCGAACGCAGCGCGGGCGAAACCCTGCGTTTTGATGGCAAATCCGTGCTGGTGACGGATGCGAAAGATTTTGACTGGTCGCAGGTACAGCTGGCGTTCTTTGTCGCCGGACGCGAAGCTTCCGCAACCTATGCGGAAGAAGCGGCCAACTCGGGTTGCCTGGTGATTGACAGCAGCGACCTGTTCGCGCTGGAGCCGGATGTGCCGCTGGTGGTGCCCGATGTCAATCCGCAGGTACTCGGCGATTACCGCAATCGCAATATCATCAGCGTTGCTGACAGCGTGACCAGCCAACTGCTGTGCGCCATCAAACCGCTGGTCGATCAGGCGGGTTTAAGCCGCATTCAGGTCACCAGCCTGATTGCCGCCTCGGCGCACGGCAAAGCCGCGGTCGATTCCCTGGCCAGTGAAAGTGCCCGTCTGCTGAACGGCCTGCCGGTCGAAGCCGGTTTCTTCGATCGTCAGCTGGCCTTTAACATGTTGCCGTTACTGCCAGATGCGGAAGGTAGCGTGGTGCAGGAGCGTCGCCTGGTGGATCAGGTGCGCAAAGTGCTGCAGGACGAAGGATTGCCGGTCTCGGTTTCTACCGTACAGGCGCCGGTGTTCTACGGTAACGCGCAGATTATCCATCTGGAAAACCTGCGTCCGATGTCCGCCGAAGAGGCGCGCGAAGTGCTGCTTCAGGCGGAAGATATCGCGCTGTCTGACGAAACGGATTACCCGACTCAGGTTGGCGATGCCTCCGGCAACGATCACCTGAGCATCGGCTGCGTGCGTAACGATTACGGCGTGCCGGAAATGCTGCAGTTCTGGTCAGTGTCTGACAACGTCCGTTTCGGCGGCGCGTTGATGGCGGTGAAAACGGCCGAGAAACTGGTTCAGGAGTATATGTACTGATGTCAGAAGCAGCCTTGCCGGAGCAAACGCATAAGCTGGCGCTCGGCATTGAATATGACGGCAGCCACTATTATGGCTGGCAGCGGCAGCAGGAAGTCCGCAGCGTGCAGGAAAAGCTGGAAAAGGCGCTGTCGAAAGTGGCAGACCATCCGGTCAGCGTGTTTTGTGCCGGCCGCACCGATGCGGGCGTGCACGGCACCGGTCAGGTGGTGCATTTTGAAACCACCTCGCTGCGTAAAGATGCCGCCTGGACGCTGGGGGTGAATGCAAATTTGCCCGATGATATCGCGGTGCGCTGGGTAAAACCGGTCAGCGACGATTTTCATGCCCGCTTCAGCGCCACTGCACGCCGGTACCGTTACGTCATCTATAACCGCCGTTTACGTCCGGCCATTCTGCATGGCGGCGTGACGCACTTTTACCATCCTCTGGATGTGGAAAAGATGCAGCGGGCCGGGCAGAGCCTGTTAGGCGAAAATGATTTCACCTCATTCCGCGCCGTGCAGTGTCAGTCCCGCACGCCGTGGCGCAGAGTGTTCCACCTGAACGTCAGCCGCTTTGGCGCTTACGTGATTGTGGACATTAAAGCCAACGCCTTTGTCCACCATATGGTGCGCAATATTGTCGGAAGCCTGATGGAAGTAGGCTGTGGTAATCAGCAGGAACGCTGGATAGCAGAGCTGTTGGCAGCGAAAGATCGCACGCTGGCGGCGGCGACTGCCCGGGCCGAAGGACTGTACCTGGTGTCAGTCGATTATCCTGACCATTTTGAATTACCACGTCCGCCGATGGGACCATTGTTCCTCGAGGATTAATTTTAAGCCTTACGAATTAAGGAAAGGTGTATGGAACTGATTCGTTTTGTAGTCGACTTTATCCTGCATATTGATGTCCATCTGGCGGAGCTGGTGGCGCAGTACGGCATGTGGGTGTATGCCATTCTGTTCCTGATCCTGTTCTGTGAAACCGGACTGGTGGTGACCCCATTCCTGCCTGGGGATTCGCTGTTGTTTGTTGCCGGTGCGCTGGCGGCGTTACCGACCAACGATCTGAATATCCATGTCATGGTGGCGCTGATGGCCGTGGCGGCTATCGTCGGCGATGCGGTGAACTACACCATTGGCCGGTTGTTTGGCGATAAATTGTTCAGTAACCCGAACTCGAAAATCTTCCGTCGCAGCCACCTCGATAAAACCCATCAATTTTACGAGCGTCACGGCGGGAAAACGATTATTCTTGCGCGCTTCGTGCCGATCGTCCGGACATTTGCGCCGTTTGTCGCCGGTATGGGAAAAATGTCCTATCGCCACTTTGCCCTGTATAACATCTCGGGTGGGTTGCTTTGGGTGCTGCTATTCTCCTACGCGGGTTACCTGTTTGGTGATTTGCCGGTTGTGCAGGAGAATCTGAAGCTGCTGATCGTGGCAATAATCGTCCTGTCGATTCTGCCGGGTGTGATTGAAGTCTGGCGTCACCGTCGGGCCGCAAAGCAGCAAAAATCGCAGTAATACATCGCTAAACTGCCGCCCGGATACCAGATTTTTATCCACAGCATCGGGCGGTTATGGTTTAATGAGCGACATTATGGTCTGCGCTGCCTGCGGCGTGGAAAAAAGAAAACTGGTTTCACCAGGTTCAAACAGAAAGGTCATCAATGAGCTGGATTGAACGAATTCTCAATAAAAGCACCACCACTCCATCGCGTAAAGCCAGTATTCCTGAAGGGGTCTGGACCAAATGCGACAGCTGCGGCCAGGTCCTGTACCGCGCCGAGCTGGAACGTAATCTGGAAGTTTGCCCGAAATGCGATCACCACATGCGTATGCATGGTCGCGACCGCCTGCACAGCGTGCTGGACGAAGGCTCAATGACAGAGCTGGGCAGCGAACTCGAGCCGAAAGATCTGCTCAAGTTCAAAGACTCCAAGAAATATAAAGATCGTCTGGTTGCGGCTCAGAAAGAGACCAACGAAAAAGACGCGCTGATCGTGATGAAAGGGACGTTGCACGGCATGCCGGTCGTGGCTGCTGCGTTTGAGTTCTCCTTTATGGGCGGCTCAATGGGTTCTGTTGTTGGCGCGCGTTTCGTTCGTGCGGTGGAACAGGCGCTGGAAGACAACTGCCCGATGATCTGCTTCTCCGCTTCCGGCGGTGCCCGTATGCAGGAAGCGCTGATGTCGCTGATGCAGATGGCAAAAACCAGCGCCGCGCTGGCGAAGATGCAGGAACGCGGTCTGCCGTATATTTCGGTACTGACTGACCCAACCATGGGTGGCGTGTCTGCCAGCTTCGCGATGCTGGGCGATTTGAACATTGCTGAACCTAAAGCGCTGATCGGCTTTGCCGGTCCACGCGTTATCGAACAGACCGTGCGTGAGAAACTGCCACCAGGCTTCCAGCGCAGTGAGTTCCTGATCGAGAAGGGCGCTATCGATATGATCGTGCGCCGTCCGGTGATGCGCTTCAAGCTGGCCAGCATTCTGGCGAAGATGATGAATATCCCTGCGCCAGTGGAAGATACGCATAAAGAAGCGGTCCAGGACGAAGACGCGTCGCAGGGCCATGAGGCCTGATCAACGATTGAAAGGGGCGGACAGCCCCTTTTACCAATGAACCGTAACGCTGTGAACGGGACAAATGGATAATCTTCCTCAAGCCACGTCACCTTTGGTCACGTGGCTTCATTATCTTGAGAATCTCCATACTCAAGCTATCGAACTCGGGCTGACACGCGTCCATCGCGTGGCTACGTCGCTCGACCTGTTAACACCTGCTCCCGTGGTTTTCACCGTCGCCGGGACCAACGGCAAAGGCACCACCTGTCGAACCCTTGAAACGCTGCTGATGGCCGCAGGCTATCGCGTCGGCGTGTTCAGCTCCCCGCATCTGCTGCGCTATACCGAACGGGTGCGCATTCAGGGCGAAGAGCTGCCCGAAGCCGATCACACCGCGTCGTTTGCGGATATCGACGCCGGACGGGGCGACACTTCACTGACCTACTTTGAATTCGGGACGCTCTCCGCTTTGTGGCTGTTTAAACGCGCTAAGCTGGATGTGGTGATCCTCGAAGTTGGGTTGGGCGGTCGACTGGATGCCACCAATATCGTCGATGCCGACGTCGCGGTGGTGACCAGTATCGCGCTGGATCACACCGACTGGCTGGGTCCGGATCGTGAAAGCATCGGTCGCGAGAAAGCCGGCGTGTTCCGTGGCGGTAAACCGGCGGTAGTTGGTGAACCTGATATGCCGTACACCATCGCCGAAGTGGCCGATAATCTCGGCGCGCAGCTGCTGAAGCGCGGCCGTGACTGGTCTTACACCGCGGAAGAGGGCAGCTGGTCATTTAGCGATGCGCAGGGCACGCTAAGCGCACTGCCTCTGCCGCAGGTGCCGATGCCTAATGCTGCCACCGCGCTGGCTGCGTTGCGCTGTTCCTCGCTGCAGGTGGATGATGCAATCATCTACCAATGGCTGGACAAGGCGATTCTGCCAGGCCGTTTTCAGACGGTCGCCGAGTCACCGAGGGTGATTCTGGACGTGGCGCACAATCCGCATGCGGCCAGCTATCTGGCGGGTCGACTCAGTGAACTGCCAAAAAGCGGCAAGGTTCACGCGGTGGTGGGTATGCTGCATGACAAAGACATTGCCGGTACGCTGGCCTGTCTGCAACCTGAAGTGGATTACTGGTATTGCGCGCCGCTGGACGGCCCGCGCGGTGCCAGCGCTGAACAGCTGAAGGCCCATTTGCCGACAGCGCAGACCTTTACCAGCGTGGCCGATGCTTATCGCCAGGCGCTGCAACAGGCTGAAGCGCAGGATATTGTGCTGGTGTGCGGATCGTTCCACACCGTGGCACAGGTTATGGAAACGAGGGAAACGGAGAACGGCAGTGGCCAGTAAGTTTCAGAACCGTTTAGTCGGGACCGTCATAATAGTTGCACTGGGTGTCATCATTCTGCCAGGCCTGCTCGACGGCAAGAAGAAGCACTATAAAGAAGAGTTTGCCGCGATCCCGCTGGTGCCTAAACCGGGCGACCAGCAGGAGAACGATCTGGTTCCTCCGGTAACGCAGTCTTTACCTTCGCAGCCGCCGGAAGGTGCAGCCACGGCGGTGGAAGGCAAAACGCCGGGCAATACCTCGCAGGCTGAAAGTGGCTCAACCGCGCCAAAATCCGTCAATAAGCCCAGCGTGATTTCCCCGCCGCCGATGGTCGAGTCTAAGCCGGTACAGCAGCCGAAGCCGGTGGAAAAACCGAAGCCGAAGCCGGTTGAAAAACCGGTTGAGAAACCGAAAGCACAGCCGAAGGCCGAACCGAAGCCAGAGCCGAAGCCAGAACCTGCACCTCAGGCCGCCGAGCCGGAGAGCGCACCAACCGGTCAGGCTTACGTCGTTCAGCTCGGCGCACTGAAGAATGCCAGCAAGGTGAACCAGGTTGTCGCCCAGCTGCGTCTTTCCGGTTATCGCGCCTTTACCGTGCCTTCCACGCCGGTTCAGGGCGAAATCACCCGTATTTATGTCGGGCCGGACGCGTCGAAAGCGAAAATGCAGGCATCAATCTCAGAGCTGAAAGGCATATCAGGATTGGGCGGCGTGGTGAAACCATATAGCGCTCGCTAACGTTAGCCTGTCGCTATTACTGTAAGAGTCTGCGCCTTGCCAACGGCCGTTTTCGGCCAGGCGCTTCACTCGGGTAAAACCGCCTTTTGGGCGGCTTACCCGATGCAAATCAAAAGATTGCAGTACCGGGCTGTCCGACAAGGTCGGATAGCCGCCAGCGCGCATGATTGCTGGTTTTTTTAGCAAATTGTTTTAATTAAACTGGCAAAGGAAAACCCTACGCAAACGTTTTCTTTTTCTGTTAGAATTCGCCCCGAACTGGATGCAGGGGCACAGTCGCTGGAAGAGTTCATGGTCTGGATAGATTACGTCATTATTGCGGTTATTAGTTTTTCGGCTCTTGTCAGCCTGATCCGTGGGTTCGTTCGGGAAGCATTATCACTCGTCACCTGGGGTTGCGCATTTTTTGTCGCCAGTCATTACTACTCCTTCCTCGCGGTCTGGTTCACCGGTTTTGAAGACGAACTGGTTCGAAATGGGATCGCCATTGCGGTGTTGTTCGTTGCCACGCTGTTAGTTGGGGCTATCGTCAACTTCGTTATTGGGTCGCTGGTTGAAAAAACCGGCCTGTCGGGTACCGACAGAGTGTTGGGAGTCTGTTTCGGGGCATTACGTGGCGTGCTGATAGTCTCAGCCATTCTGTTTTTCCTCGATACATTCACCGGATTTTCCAAAAGTCCGGACTGGCAACAGTCTCAGCTGGTTCCCCAGTTCAGTTACATCATCAGGTGGTTTTTTGACTACCTGAAAAGCACGTCGAGTTTTTTGCCCCGGTAATAGAACCTGGGTTGCGGCTTATGAGGAAATAACCACATGTGCGGTATTGTCGGGATCGCCGGATTTATGCCGGTCAACCAGTCGATTTATGACGCGTTAACGGTGCTCCAGCACCGTGGGCAGGATGCCGCAGGCATCGTAACCATTGATGCATTGAATTGCTTCCGCCTGCGTAAAGCAAACGGCCTGGTTAGCGATGTATTTGAAGCCCGCCATATGCAGCGTATGCAAGGCAATATGGGCATCGGTCACGTCCGTTACCCAACTGCGGGAAGCTCCAGTGCTTCCGAAGCGCAGCCTTTCTATGTGAACTCGCCTTACGGCATTACGCTTGCGCACAACGGTAACCTGACCAACGCGCACGAACTGCGTAAGCAGCTGTTCGAAAGCGGTCGTCGTCACGTTAACACCACATCAGATTCTGAAATCCTGCTCAATATCTTTGCTCAGGAGCTGGATCGTTTTCAGCACTTCCCGCTGGAAGCAGACAATATTTTTGCCGCTGTGGCAGCGGTTCATCAGCACGTTCGTGGCGCGTATGCCTGCGTGTCGATGATCATCGGCCATGGCATGGTCGCGTTCCGCGATCCTAACGGCATCCGTCCGTTGGTGATTGGCAAGCGTGGCATGAAAGACGGTCGCCATGAGTATATGGTTGCCTCTGAAAGCGTGGCGCTGGATACGCTCGGCTTCGAATTCCTGCGTGATGTTGCGCCGGGCGAAGCGGTTTACGTCACCGAGAAAGGTCAGCTGTTCACGCGTCAGTGTGCAGAGAATCCGAAATGCAATCCGTGCCTGTTTGAGTACGTCTATTTTGCCCGCCCGGACTCGTTCCTGGACAAAATTTCCGTCTACAGCGCCCGCGTTCGCATGGGCACCAAGCTGGGTGAGAAAATCGCCCGTGAGTGGGAAGACCTGGACATTGACGTGGTCATTCCAATCCCGGAAACCTCCTGCGATATCGCGCTGGAGATGGCCCGCATTCTGGACAAGCCATACCGTCAGGGGTTTGTGAAAAACCGCTACGTCGGCCGTACTTTTATCATGCCGGGTCAGCACCAGCGCCGCAGCGCGGTTCGCCGCAAGCTGAACGCGAACCGTGCTGAGTTCCGTGGTAAAAACGTGCTGCTGGTCGATGACTCCATTGTTCGCGGCACCACCTGTGAGCAGATCATCGAGATGGCCCGTGAAGCGGGTGCGAAGAAAGTCTATCTGGCTTCCGCAGCACCGGAAATCCGTTTCCCGAACGTGTACGGCATTGATATGCCGAGCGCAACGGAGCTGATTGCCCATGGCCGTGAAGTGGAAGAGATCCGCCAGCTGATTGGGGCTGATGGCCTGATCTTCCAGGACCTGGACGATCTGATCGAAGCGGTCAAAGAAGAAAACCCGGATATCGCGCAGTTCGAGTGCTCGGTGTTCAACGGGATCTACGTGACCAAAGATGTCGATCAGCAATATCTGGAGTACCTCCAGTCGCTGCGTAACGATGATGCCAAAGCGATGGCGCGCGTTAACGAAGTGGAAAACCTGGAAATGCACAACGAAGGTTAATCCCTGAGTGGTGTGGCAGGTCAGATGGGCCGGAAGAGATTCCGGCCCATTTCTATTTTAGCGTCGCAGATGGCATACTTCAGTCTTTAGCTACCCCCGCAGGATATTTATGAAACGACTTATTATTGGCATCTCAGGTGCCAGCGGCGTCATTTATGGCGTCCGTGCGCTGCAGATTTTGCAGCAGGTCAGCGGGGTGGAAACCCATCTGGTGATGAGCGCGGCTGCACGCCAGACGCTGGCACTGGAAAGTGATTATTCGGTACGTGACGTGCAGGCGATGGCCGATGTGGTCCATGACGTGCGCGACATTGCCGCCAGCATCTCCTCCGGTTCCTATAAAACCGACGGCATGGCCATTCTGCCATGCTCAATGAAAACCCTCTCGGGCATTGTGCACAGCTACTCCGACGGCCTGTTGACCCGCGCCGCCGATGTGGTGTTAAAAGAGCGCCGCCGGCTGGTGCTGTGCGTGCGTGAAACCCCACTGCATGTCGGCCATTTGCGGATGATGACCACCGCTGCCGAACTTGGCGCGATCATTATGCCGCCGGTCCCCGCCTTCTATCATCGTCCTGAAAGCATCATGGATATCGTCGATCAGACCGTCAATCGCGTGCTCGACCAGTTCGAGATCACGCTCGATAAAGATCTGTTTACGCGCTGGCAGGGTGCATAAAGCCGCCTGCTATGCACCATCATGGTGCTTTAATTGGTGCTGAATCGCATTTCGTGCATTGAGTGCACCAAAATGCAACATTGTTACCACCTCGAATGTACAAACCTGTTATATATTTCCCCACAATCAAGGCGTTTACGCCGCCAACAGGCGAAACGCGCTGATTGCGCAGCAATGGGGCAGGGCAGCACAAAACTGGCATGAAATCTGCAAAAGACAACTGTTCCAACTGCGCTAACAACATCACGACTGACATAATAAAAAATCATCTTCGAGGGTAATCTATGAAAAAGCAGGTCCTGGCTCTTTCTCTGCTGCTGGCTCTCTCCAGCGCAAGCAGCGCGTTTGCTGCTGCGCCGAAAACGCTGCGCATCGGCACCGATCCGACCTATGCTCCGTTTGAGTCTAAAAACGCTCAGGGGCAACTGGTTGGCTTCGATATCGATCTGGCGAATGAGATCTGTAAGCGTATGGAGACCAAATGTACCTACGTGGAAAGTGATTTCGATGCTTTGATCCCCTCTCTGAAAGCGAAAAAAATTGATGCCATCATCTCCTCGCTCTCAATTACCGAAAAGCGTCAGATGGAAATCGCTTTCTCGGAAAAACTGTACGCAGCTAACGCCCGTCTGATCGCGCCGAAAGGCTCGAAAATCATGCCGACGCTGGATTCGCTGAAAGGCAAAACCATCGGTCTGCTGCAGGGCACCACGCAGGAAACGTACGCCAACGAAAACTGGCGTCCAAAAGGCATCACCGTTACCCCTTACGCGAACCAGGACCTGGTGTATCAGGATCTGACCGCGGGACGTATCGATGCCGCCTTCCAGGATGAAGTTGCCGCCAGCGAAGGCTTCCTGAAGCAGCCTGCCGGTAAGGGCTTTGCCTTTGCAGGTCCGGCAGTAAAAGACGAGAAAATCTTCGGTGTGGGTACCGGGATGGGCATGCGTAAAGATGATGCCGACCTGAAAGCCGCGATCGATAAAGCGTTCGATTCCATGCGTAAAGATGGAACCTACGATAAGTTAGCGAAAAAATATTTCGACTTTGACGTGTACGGCGGTTAAGTAAAACCTGTCATGGGGGCCGACAGTCGGTAGACTGCGGCCCCTGTTTTGTACGCCACAGGCGGATGAAACGCGAAGTTAATCCAAAGACAGGACATCCTTATGCTGTATGGCTATTCTGAAGTGATTTTTAAAGGTGCGCTGGTCACGCTTGAGCTGGCTCTCAGCTCGGTGCTGCTCTCGGTTATCCTTGGGTTGATTGGCGCAGGGGCCAAGCTCTCCAGCAATCGGGCGTTACGCCTGATTTTCGAAGGTTACACCACGTTGATCCGTGGCGTGCCCGATCTGGTTCTGATGCTGCTGATCTTCTACGGTCTGCAAATTGCGTTGAACCAACTTACTGATGCACTGGGCGTCGATCAGTTTGATATTGATCCGATGGTTGCCGGTATCATCACCCTTGGCTTTATCTACGGCGCGTACTTCACTGAAACTTTCCGCGGCGCCTATATGGCGGTGCCGAGAGGCCAGATTGAGGCCGCGACGGCATTCGGTTTTACCTCTTCCCAGACTTTCCGTCGGATCCTGTTCCCAGGCATGATGCGCTATGCGCTGCCGGGCATCGGCAATAACTGGCAGGTGATCCTCAAGGCAACGGCATTGGTGTCATTGCTGGGGCTGGAAGACGTGGTCAAAGCGACCCAGCTGGCGGGGAAAAGTACCTGGCAGCCGTTCTATTTTGCGGTGGTGGCCGGGGTGATCTATCTGGTGTTTACCACGCTGTCAAACGGCGTGCTGTTGTGGCTTGAACGCCGTTATTCGGTGGGTGTAAGAAGGGCTGACCTATGATCGACATTATTCATGACTACTGGCAAGCCCTGCTGTGGACTGACGGATACCGTTTTTCAGGCGTGGCGATTACGCTGTGGCTGCTGATTATTTCCGTGGTGCTGGGCGGCTGCCTGGCGGTATTGCTGTCCATTGCGCGCGTCTCCTCGATTACCGCCGTGCGTTTCCCGGTGTGGCTGTTCACCTATATTTTCCGTGGCACGCCGTTATACGTGCAGCTGCTGATCTTCTACTCGGGCATGTACACGCTGGAGATTGTGAAGGGCAACGATTTGCTCAACGCCTTCTTCCGCAGCGGCCTTAACTGTACGCTGCTGGCGTTAACGCTGAATACCTGTGCCTACACCACCGAAATCTTTGCCGGGGCAATCCGTTCGGTGCCGCACGGTGAAATTGAAGCGGCGCGGGCCTATGGTTTCTCCACCTTCAAACTGTATCGCTGCATCATCATGCCTTCCGCACTGCGCACCGCGCTGCCTGCTTACAGCAATGAAGTGATCCTGATGCTGCACTCGACGGCACTGGCGTTTACCGCCACGGTGCCCGATCTGCTGAAGGTCGCCCGCGACATTAACTCCGCAACCTATCAGCCGTTTGTGGCCTTTGGCATTGCGGCGGTGCTGTATCTTATGATCTCGTATGTGTTGATTAGTCTGTTCCGCAAGGCGGAAAAACGCTGGCTGAAGCACGTTAAACCTTCATCAACTCATTGAGCAGAATTATGGCCGACAATAAATTAAGCGTAACTGAACTGCATAAACGTTATGGCGAGCATGAAGTGCTGAAGGGCGTATCGCTGCAGGCCAATGCCGGCGATGTGATCAGCATTATCGGCTCGTCCGGTTCAGGCAAAAGTACCTTCCTGCGCTGCATTAACTTCCTTGAGAAGCCAAGCGAAGGCACCATCGCGGTGAACAACCAGATGATTAACCTGGTGCGTGATACCGATGGCCAGCTGAAGGTCTCCAACAAAGAACAGCTGCGTGAACTGCGCACCAGCCTGACCATGGTATTCCAGCACTTCAATCTGTGGAGCCATATGACGGTGCTGCAGAACGTGATGGAAGCGCCAATCCAGGTGCTGGGCCTGAGCAAAGCGGAAGCGCAGTCACGGGCGATCAAGTACCTCGATAAAGTGGGGATTGATGAGCGTGCGCGCGGCAAATATCCGGTGAATCTGTCAGGGGGTCAGCAGCAGCGTGTGTCTATTGCCCGCGCATTGGCGATGGAGCCCGAAGTGCTGCTGTTTGATGAGCCCACCTCTGCGCTGGATCCTGAGCTGGTCGGTGAAGTGCTGAAGATTATGCAGAAGCTGGCAGAAGAGGGGAAAACCATGGTGGTGGTGACGCATGAAATGGAGTTTGCCCGCCACGTTTCCAGCCATGTGATCTTCCTGCATCAGGGGAAAATTGAGGAAGAAGGGCCGCCGCAGGAGCTGTTCAATAATCCGAAAAGCACCCGTCTGCAGCAATTCCTTTCCGGTGCGCTGAAGTAACCGGTTCGCGCTGACATCAACCCCGGTTTCCGGGGTTGATGCTTGCGCTTACACCACGTCTGCCAGCGCCTCGTCCAGCTGATACCAGCGGAAGGCAAACCCCGACTCTTCCAGCCGCTTAGGCAACACGTGTTGCCCGCCCAGCACCAGAATCGCCGATTCGCCCATCATCAGCTTAATGGCGGTCGCCGGCGTGCGCATAAAGGCCGGGCGGTGCATGGCGTGTCCCAGCGTGGCAGCGAACTGTTCATTGCGCACCGCATACGGCGCCACCATGTTGAACGGACCGCTTAAGCCAGGGCTGTCCAGCAGCCACAGGATGGCATTCAGCATGTCATCCAGATGGATCCACGGCATATACTGCTTGCCACTGCCTATCGGGCCGCCGATGCCCATTCTGAAGGGCAATTTCATTTTGCTTAACGCGCCACCTTCTTTCGCCAGCACCACGCCGGTACGCATCAGGCAAACCCGGGTATGTTCGCTGGCCGCCGCCAGCGCCAGCTGTTCCCAGTGCGCGCAAAGCTGATGGGTAAACTCATCGTGACCGGGATCGTCTTCGGTCAGCACCAGGTCACCGGTATCGCCATAAAAGCCGGTGGCGGAGCCGGAAATCAGTACCGAAGGCGGGTTACTGCTGGCATGGATTAGGCTCACCAGCCGTTCGGTGATTTGCCAGCGGCTTTCGCACAGGTGGCGCTTCTGCTGCTCGGTCCAGCGCTTATCGGCAATCGGTTCACCGGCCAGATTGATTACCGCATCAACGTCATTCAGATCCAGTTGTTGATCGAGGCCGGACCAGAGGTGCACTTCCGGGCCCAGCTTCGCCCGTGCTGCGGCGACGTCGCGTGTCACCACGCTGACGGTTTCACCCCGATGCAGCAGGCGGGGAATAAGGTGGCTGCCAATCAGGCCGGTGCCGCCTGTCAGTAAAATATGCATGCTGTCTGTCCTTAATCAGAGAAATAAAAAATCCAACAGCCTGCTTTCAGCTTAGGTGAAGTTTGGGGGATTGCCTTTATGTGAAAAAATGGGTAAACAGGTTGCAGACGCCGCCTTGTAAGGATATCAGGATGAATTACCCAAACGTAACGCTGTGGTCCGATGCCTGTTTTTTTAGCCCCTATGTGATGTCGGTCTTTGTTGCGCTGAGCGAGAAGGGCGTGCCGTTCTCGATGCAGCATGTTGATCTCGCCAGCCAGCAGCATCTTGAAAATGCGTTTGGCGAGATCTCGCTGACGCGTCGCGTACCGGCCTTACAGATTGATGATTTCCTGCTTTCCGAATCTTCTGCGATTGCCGAATATCTGGAAGAGCGTTTTCCTGCCCCGGAATATGAACGCCTGTATCCTAAAGATCGTGAAAAACGGGCCAGAGCGCGTGAAATTCAGGCCTGGCTGCGCAGCGATTTTCTGCCGATCCGCCAGCAGCGCCCCACGGAAGTGCTGTTTGCCGATGAAAAATTTCCGGCCTTAACCGTAGATGCGCAGGCGTCTGCGCAAAAGCTGTTTGACGCGGTGGAGCGTCGGCTCTCGCCGGGCCAGCAAAACCTGTTTGGCGAATGGTCAATTGCTGATACCGACCTGGCGGTGATGATCAATCGGCTGGCTCTGCACGGCGATCCGGTGCCCGATCGCGTGGCTGACTATGCCCATTTCCAGTGGCAACGTGCATCCGTGCAACTTTGGCTCTCAGAATCCTCCAAGACCGCCTGTTAATCACACTCGCGGGTTATAATTTTTTTACGGTCCGTGGCACACTGTGCGGGCAAGAGTAAACGTGCGCTGATGCGCCAGAACAAATAAGGGTTACGGATGGTGGAGCAAGAGAGCGGCACGGAGTGGGTAGACATCGTTAATGAAGAAAACGAGGTCGTCGCACAGTCCAGCCGTGCGCATATGCGGGCACAATGTTTGCGCCATCGCGCGACCTACATCGTGGTACACGATGGGATGGGCAAAATTCTGGTACAGCGCCGTACAGAAACCAAAGACTTTATGCCGGGTATGCTGGATGCGACCGCCGGTGGCGTGGTGCAAAGTGGCGAAGATATGCTGGAATCAGCGCGCCGTGAGGCGGAAGAGGAGCTGGGTATTGCGGCGGTTCCTTTTGCTGAACACGGCCTGTTCTACTTTGAAGATCAGCACTGCCGCGTCTGGGGCGGATTGTTTAGCTGCGTCTCACACGGTCCGTTTGCCATGCAGGAAGAAGAAGTGGATGAGGTCACCTGGATGACGCCGGAAGAGATCACCGCCCGTTGCGATGAATTCACCGATGATTCACTGAAAGCCCTGTCACTGTGGCTCAGCCGTAATAACGAGTCCGGCCGTTCCAGCTCTGGCAGTTCACGCCAGGAGTAACCTCCGGCGGCTCGCCTTAGTGCAAAAAAAACGCCTGATGAATTTCGTCAGGCGTTTTGCTTTTCTGGCATCGAGTCTAATGAGCCGGTGCCGACTGACGCATTTTCTCGCCGCGCCTTCTCAGCAGTTCCATAACGATCAGCAGGATCAAGGACGCGCCAATCATCAACGTCGCCGCCGCGGCGATGGTCGGGTCAAGATTTTCCCTGATGCCGGCAAACATCTGAATGGGCAAGGTTCGCTGACGCGGGCTGGCGAGGAACAGCGTCACCACCACTTCATCGAAAGAGGCGGCGAAGGCGAACAGCGCACCGGAGAATACGCCGGGCGCAATCAGCGGCAGCGTCACTTTGCGGAAGGTATACAGCGGCGAAGCCCCCAGACTGGCGGCCGCGCGCGACAGATTGCTGTCATAGCTCTTAAGTACCGCCACCACGGTGATCACCACAAACGGCACGCCAAGCAGGGCATGAGCAAGAACCAGCCCGAGGTAGCTGTTCAGCAGCGAGAGTTTCGCAAAGAAGAAGAACATCCCCACGGCGATGATCACCACCGGCGCCACCATCGGCGAAATCAGAATGGCCATCACGATCCCTTTGCCACGGAATTCCCCCCGCACCAGCCCCATCGCCGCCAGCACGCCCAGCACCGTTGCCACTAAGGTGGCCATCGGCGCAATCATCAGGCTGTTGCCGAGCGCATTCAGCCACTCACCTGAATGGAAGAAGGTCTGATACCAGCGCAGCGAGAAGCCGCTGAGGGGATAGCTTAAAAACGAACTTGAGTTAAACGACAGCGGCACAATCACCAGGACCGGCACGATCAGAAACAGCAGTACCGCCGCGCCATAAAAGGTGAAGAAGGCGTTCCACAGGCGAAGCAGTTGGCTTCCATTTTGTCTCATCATCGTCTCCTTAATGGGCTGCCGATTCGGCAGAGGTGCGGGTCACGCGGACATAAACCACATACAGCAACATCACGATAATCAGCAGCTGGCTGCCCAATGCTGCGGCCATGCCCCAGTTCATGGTGCTGTTAGTAAAGAACGCCACAAAGTAGCTGACCATCTGGTCATCCGGTCCGCCCAGCAGGGCGGGCGTTACGTAGTAGCCAATCGCCATCATGAAGACCAGCAGCGCACCCGCGGCAATCCCGGCGTAGGTTTGCGGCACGTAGACGCGCCAGAAAGCGAGGAACGGATGCGCGCCAAGGGAAATAGCCGCGCGCACATAGGTGGGGGAAATGCCTTTCATCACTGCATATAACGGCAGCACGATAAACGGCAGCAGAATGTGGGTCATCGAGATAAAGACGCCAATGCGGTTAAACACCAGCGTTAACGGGTGGTCGATTAAGCCCACTGCCATCAATGCGCGGTTAATTAACCCACCTGACTGCAACAGCACAATCCAGCTGGCGGTGCGGACGATCAGCGAGGTCCAGAACGGCAGCAGGACCAGGATCATCAGCAGATTCGCGCGATTAGAGGGCTGCTTTGCCAGCCAGTACGCCAGCGGATAGCCAATGCCCACGCAGAGTAAGGTCACCACCAACGCCATCCACAGCGTGCGCAGCAGCACGTTAACATACAGCGCCTGCTCAGCCGGGATCTTCACTACCTCACCGGTTTTGACATCCACCTTACGATCGAAGACCGACAGCAGATAGTAGCTGGTCAGCGGTTTGGCGGCGCGTTGCAGCGTCTGCCAGGTAGACAGTTCGCCCCACAACGGCTGACGGGCGATCATCGCTTCTTTTACCTGGCTTCCCGAGTCGGGCACCAGACGCGGCGCGGTCACAATCAGCCGGCGGAAGCTGGGATCCTCATAGCTCATCCGTTTGGCGATGGCCGCAATCTGGCCTTGCTCGCGGGCGCTCTTCAGCTCTTTGCCCAGCGTGGCATACAGGGATTCATCGGGCAGGGCGTTGCCTGACCACTGCGCCAGCGCGGCGGTGGTTTCCGGCAGCGTGTCGTGGAACTCCGGGTTCTCAACACTTTTACTCAGAATGGAAACGATCGGAAAAAGAAAACAGACCACCACGAAGATCAGCAAAGGCGCTATCAGCATCAGTGAGCGGCGGGTTTTCGCCCGGTCCACGCGGCGCAGACGCTGACTGAGGGACAGCTCGCCGTTCAGTGCAGGGGGCATGTTGGACTCCAGAACCGGATTTTGACTCATTGCTGACTCCTTAATTCAGGTGCGGCCGGGCGCGATGCTGGCCCGGCCGGCTTAACTTATCTGGCTGCCCAGGCGTTGAAGCGCTGTTCGAGATCTTCGCCGTGCTCAAGCCAGAAATCACTGCTCACCTGTAACGACTTCGCCAGGTTTTCCGGCGCGGTTGGCAGGGTGCTCAGGCGTTTAGGAGCCAGCATCTTGCCGGCGCTAAGGTTGGTCGGGCCGTAAGGAATGTTTTCAGCAAACACCTTCTGGTTTTCAGGCTGGTTAGCGAAGGCAATAAACTGTTCGGCCAGGGCCTTGTGCTTCGAGCCTTTGACGATCGCCCAGTTATCCAGGTCGTATAGCGCGTTGTCCCAGACGATGTTGAAGTTATGTCCTTCAGCCTGCGCGGCACCAATGCGGCCGTTGTAGGCCGAGCTCATCACCACATCGCCGGAAACCAGCCACTGCAGCGGCTGAGCGCCGGATTCCCACCACTGAATATTCGGTTTGATCTGGTCGAGCTTTTTAAAGGCGCGATCGACCCCGGCAGGGGTGGCTAACACCTTATACACGTCTTCACGCTTCACGCCGTCGGCCATCAGCGCGATTTCCAGCGTGTATTTGGCGCTTTTGCGCAGCGCACGTTTACCCGGGAAGTCTTTGGTGTCCCAGAAGTCCGCCCAGCTGGTTGGCCCTTTCTTTAACTTGGTGGCATCGTAAGTCAGCACGGTAGACCAGACAAAAATACCGGCGCCACATTCGGTGACCGCTGCCGGGATAAAGTCAGATTTTTTACCCAGTTTGTTCCAGTCCAGCGTTTCAAACAGACCTTCTTCACAACCGCGCTGCAGTTCCGGGGTTTCCAGTTCCACCACGTCCCAGCCAATCTGGCCGGTTTCGACCATCGCGCGGATGCGCGCCATCTCGCCGTTATACTCGCCGGCTTCAATGGTGCCTTTACCTGCGGCGGTAAAGGGTTTGTAGAAAGCCTTCTCCTGCGCATCCTTGTTGGTGCCGCCAAAAGAAACGACGGTCAGGGTTTCTGCCTGCGCCTGTACGGCAAAAGCAGCCAGAATCATTAATGCCAACGTCTTAACCATGCCAAAACTCCCCTCGTTATTGTTATCAGCAGCCAGCGCTGCCGGTGCGTTATTGCAGTATTTGTGCCAGCGGAGCTACGCGCGCAACAGCGTGTCGAGCAGCGTCAGCGCCTGTTTAAACTGGGCGTCCGGAATAGTCAGTGGATAAAGGAAGCGGATGACGTTGCCATGCACGCCACAGGTCAGCAGGATCAGGCCGTGTTCCAGCGCTTTTTGCTGAATGTTTTTGGCGATTTCCGCAGAAGGTTTGCCGGTTGCCGGATCGTTGAATTCGGCGGCCACCATCGAGCCTCGGGCACGCACTTCAACCAGCGCCGGATTGCCGCAGCCGTTGAGCGTTTCAACCAGTTCTGCACCCAGACGCAGCGCGCGTTCGCACAGCGCTTCTTCGTCAATCACCTCCAGTACCGCCAGCGAAGAGGCGATGGCCAGCGGGTTGCCGGCATAGGTGCCACCCAGTCCGCCAGGCAGTGGGGCATCCATCACTTCGGCGCGTCCGGAGACGGCAGAGATCGGCAGACCACCGCCCAGGCTCTTCGCCATGGTGATCAGGTCAGGTTTGGCATCCGGGTAGTATTCGCAGGCAAACAGCTTGCCGGTGCGGGCAAAGCCGGTCTGAATTTCGTCGGCGATCAGCAGAATGCCGTGTTGATCGCAGAGCGCGCGCAGTTTGCTGACAAACTCGGCTGGCGCGATATTGAAGCCGCCTTCGCCCTGGATCGGTTCGAAGATAATGGCGGCGACCTGCTGTGGGCTGATGTCGCAGCGGAACAGGGATTCCAGGCTCTCCATCGCATCGTCGATGCTGTGCCCATGCAGCGCGTTCGGGTAACGGGCATGGAACACCGACCCCGGGAACGGTCCAAAGCCGGTTTTGTAGGGGACCACTTTGCCGGTCAGGCCCATGGTCATCATGGTGCGGCCATGGAAAGCGCCGGTGAAGGCGATAACGCCCGGACGACCGGTGGCCGCGCGGGCAATCTTCACCGCGTTTTCAACCGCTTCCGCGCCGCTGGAGAAAAAAGTGGTTTTTGCCGGGCCGGCAATCGGCACCCGCTGATTCAGGCGCTCGGCCAGCAGCAAATAATTCTCGTAGGGAATGACCTGAAAAGCGGTATGCGTGAAGCAGTCCAGCTGGTTGCGAACCGCTTCAACCACTTTTGGATGACGGTGTCCGGTATTCAGAACGGCGATCCCGGCGGTAAAATCGGTATACTCTCGTCCCTGATGATCCCACAGCGTGGCGTTTTCTGCGCGAACGGCGTAGAAATCACACATCACGCCAACGCCGCGCGGCGTGGCAGCTAAACGACGCTGTTGCACTTCACTGTTCATGGTTGTACCTCATCAGATGTCTTCGCGTGGAACGGTCCACGTGGTATTGGGTTGACTCGTTTTTACCGTTTTGTGGGTTTTATAATCCAGAGCCAGTTTTTTTTATTGCGAGGTACCAATTTTGCGAACGTTACTTGGCGACCTGCTCGCACACCGCTTAAGCCAGGCTCCCGCAGGCGCGCTGGGCAAGCGTTTGTACGATGTTTTGCAGTCGGCGATCCAGCAAGGGGCCATTGCCACCGGCAGCCGTTTACCGGCCACCCGCGATCTGGCAAAAGATCTCTCCGTTTCGCGAAATACGGTGCTTTCGGCCTACGAACAGCTGCAGTCCGAGGGCTATCTGCAAACCAAAACCGGCAGTGGGACCTTCGTCTGCGAGCGGCTGCCGGAGATGGCGCCGGAGGCCACCGCGTCACCCGTCCCGGCGGGCAAACCGTTTAACTACATCCGCCTGTCCAGCCGGGGCACGCGCGTGTTGGCGCGCAGCGGTGCCGGCGCCTTCCAGTGGGGCGCGTTTATGCCTGGCGTGCCCGACGTCAGCCATATGCCGCACGATATCTGGCGCAAAATCCAGTTACGGCTGAGCCGTCGGATGCCGGTGGAGGCGTTGAGCTACTCCAGCCATGGCGGCTGCGTGCAGCTGCAGCAGGCATTGGCCGAGTACCTGCGGGTTATTCGCTCGCTGAACTGTTCGGCGGATCAGATTCTGGTCACGGCCGGCACGCATCAGTCGCTGGATTTGCTGGCGAAAATGCTGTGCGATCCGGGCGACAGCGCGTGGATTGAAGAGCCGGGTTACTGGGGATTTCGCAATGTGCTGGCGGTGAACGGCGTTGAACTGCTGCCGACGCCGGTGGATGAGCAGGGCATGGTGCTGCCGGATATCGCCGCCTTCAGCCATGTCAGCCGACCGCCAAGGCTGATTTGCGTCACGCCATCGCATCAGTATCCGCTGGGATCGGTGATGAGTTTGCAGCGGCGTCAGCAACTGCTGGACCTGGCGAAAAACGCCGGAAGCTGGGTTGTCGAGGATGATTATGACGGCGAGTTTCGCTTTGGCGACAGCCCGATCCCTTCGCTGCAGGGATTGTCTGCGGATGCGCCGGTTATCTACCTCGGCACCTTCAGCAAAACGCTCTATCCCGGCCTGCGGCTGAGCTACATGGTGGTGCCAAAACCGCTGGCCGCGCGGATGAAAATGGCCCATTCGGAACTGTATCGCGGCGGGAACGGACTAGTGCAGCTGACGCTGGCCGAATTTATTCGCGAAGGACACTACGCCGCGCACGTCCGCAAGATGCGCCAGCTGTACAGCCGCCGCCGTGCCGCGCTGGTGGACGCCATCACCTCAAGCCTTGGACCGGCGTTTTTGGCGCAGCAAAGCAACTCCGGGCTGCACCTGATCCTCTCGCTTCCCGACGGCATCGACGATGTGGCCGTTGCGGCGGAACTGGAACAGCAGGGCGTGCTGACCCGGCCACTTTCAGCGTATTACCTGCAGGGCACCACGCGCCGGGGTTTGATCCTCGGTTATGCCTGCGTCGAGGAGCAGAACATGGTGGCAACCTTCGCGCCGGTGCTGGCGTGTTTGCAACGGCGGCTGAAACCCAGCTGAGGTATTGCCTCAAAACAGGGCGAATGCACGATAATAGTGCGCATAGTCTTGCCTGATTCTACGCGGGTGATGCAGGTAATAAATTTTCAGTGATTAAAAACGATTAAAATTCATTGCGTTGATTGTGTTGAGAATGAATTCAGCGTCGATAGCTTGTCAAATTCTGCTTGTGGGAAGGAAATTTGTTGTGGTAGAGCTAAAAAGGAGCCACCCATTGCGCCTGACGGAATAATCCGCAGAGCACTGGATCCCTTTCCTGCCTCGACGAGAGAATGCCATGAGATCACTGGTCAGTTTTAAGAACATCAAAAAGAGCTACGACGGCGAAAAGCTGGTGGTGCGCAATCTCAATCTGGACGTGCAGGAAGGCGAATTTTTGACGCTACTGGGGCCTTCCGGTTCCGGAAAAACCACCAGTCTGATGATGCTGGCCGGGTTTGAGACGCCGACCGACGGCGAGATTTTCCTGCGTGATAAGCCGCTGCACACGCTGCCGCCGCATCAGCGGGATATCGGCATGGTGTTCCAGAACTATGCGTTGTTCCCGCATATGACGGTGGCCGAGAACCTGGCGTTTCCGCTGTCGATCCGCAAGCTGAGCAAGGCGGACGTGAAGGATCGGGTCAGCCGGATCCTCGATATGATCAAACTGACCTCGCTGGCCGATCGATATCCGGCGCAAATGTCGGGTGGACAACAGCAACGCGTGGCCCTGGCCAGAGCGCTGGTGTTTGAACCTAAACTGGTCTTGATGGATGAGCCCTTAGGGGCGCTGGATAAGCAGCTGCGGGAACATATGCAGATGGAAATCAAGCAGCTGCACGAGATGCTGGGTCTGACGATTGTTTACGTCACCCACGACCAGAGCGAGGCGATGACCATGTCGAATCGCGTGGCGGTGTTTAACGACGGCATGATCCAGCAGATGGACAGCCCAAACCGCCTGTACGAACAGCCGGCGAATGCCTTTGTGGCGCAGTTTATCGGGGAGAATAACAGCCTGCTGGCGACTCAGGTCGGCTCGGAAGGGGATTACTATCAGGTGCAGCTGGATGACGGCACGCGTCTTGATGCGCTGAAGGTACGCCCAAGCTCGCCGGGTAAAAAGATCCAGCTCAGCATTCGCCCCGAGCGCGTCAACGTCAATGCGCCAGAAGCGGGTGACCAGCAGGTTCGTGCGCGAATTCAACAGTTTATCTATCTGGGGGATCACGTCAGAATGCTGACCGAAGTCGGTGGGCAGGGCAACTTTATGGTGAAGCTGACGCCAGCCAAAGTCGACAACAGCTGGAAGCCGGGCAGCGAAGTAACGCTCTCCTGGCAGCCAGCGCATCTGCGGGCGCTGGATGTAATGATTCAGTAACGCCTGCAACCACAAAAAAAAGGCCGCTCAATTTTAGCGGCCTTTTTCGATTACCTGCGGCAGGGATTAACGAACGACAACCTGACGAGGCTGCGTTTTACGACCCATCATGCCAAGTGCGCCGGCAACGGCGGCTTCAATCAGCAGAACGATTAATGTCATCCAGCTGGCTTTGGCAGTGGCGGCCGCAGCCTGTTGAGCGGCTTCACGCGCTTTCTGCTCGGCCTGAGCCTTCAGTTCCTGATATTTCTGACGCGCCTGCTCGTAGCTTTTCTGTGTTTGCGCAACGATCTGATCGACTTCCTGATCGCTTTTTCCGGTCCGCGCTTTGATGATATTTTTCAGCGCATCAACATCGGCTGCCTGCAGCGTATCCTGATTGCGTTGCAGCACGCCTTTGAACCAGTTTGCTAAATCCGTATCGGCATTTTGTGGATTATTCGCCGTATTCTGCGCCTGATTCTGGGCCGTCTGCGATTCCTTATTCGCATCATTTTTCAGCGCCTGCGGCTGTAACTCTGGCTTGCCAGTTTGTTGCAGCGTTTTTTCCAGTTCGCTCTGTACATTTCCCAGATCGAAGTTATTTTCCTTCAACGTTTCTTTCGCTTTATTGGCGATGGAAGGTGCGATAGCAGAAATACCGTTGCCCACCATGCTAAAGCCCGAACCAATTACGCTGGCGGTACCGCTCACCGCGCTGCTTAATAGCGAGATAGCTAACCAAACCACAAACAAGGTATTTACCGCCCACATCAGCAGGCCGTGTAACGCGCCTTCACGCTGAGCCAGACGGCCGGTAACAAATGCCCCCGCGCCAATGGAAATCAGCATGCTTAAACCCGTCCAGATCGCGGCCCCTGTGCCCAGTCCATCCAGAGGGTTTTGCTCTTTTAACGGATCGATGGTGGTGGCACCAATTGCGGTACCAAGAATGGTCAGCAATAAATAAATGACCACTGATAAGATCACGCCAGCAAAAATGGCACTCCACGAGATGCGTTTAAGCGGGACGCCAGTATTAACGTCACTGTAAACCGGATGGATATTATGGTCGCTCATAACTGTTCTCTCTTAATCTGATTATAAGTAGGGATAGCAAGTTAATATTATTATTAAGCTTTTTACGCTCCTGATGGCTTTCCTGATTAAGACTAGTCCTGGATTGCATTTTGTCCATAAAATAATTACGCCGCTAAATTACAGATAGCTTTCAACGAATTAAACCCTTTTGAATTATTGCCAGATGTGAAAATGGACCCTGCGCGAAAAAATACATGGGACATAAAATTCCTAAGCACAGGAAAGGAAAGTCAGTGAATATTATTTTAAATTTGTGATGTCAGTAAAAAGAGGTTAAAAAAAAGGCGAATCCAGTGGATCCGCCTTTACGTGGTCATCAGCGTCATTTAACGCACAGAATAGCCAGCTTTAGCCTTCAGCCTGTTTGGACTGAATCGCCGTCAGTGCGATGGTATAAACAATATCGTCTACCAGTGCACCGCGAGACAGGTCGTTTACCGGCTTACGCATACCTTGCAGCATTGGCCCGATGGAGATCAGGTCCGCAGAGCGCTGCACGGCTTTGTAGGTGGTGTTACCGGTGTTCAGGTCCGGGAAGATAAATACGGTGGCACGGCCCGCTACCGGCGAGTTTGGCGCCTTGGATTTTGCCACGTCCGCCATGATCGCCGCGTCATACTGCAGCGGACCATCGATCACCAGATCCGGGCGTTTTTCCTGAGCGATGCGCGTCGCTTCGCGCACTTTCTCTACGTCACTGCCTGCACCGGAAGTGCCGGTTGAGTAGGAGATCATCGCCACGCGCGGCTCGATGCCGAAGGCGAGGGCGGAATCCGCAGACTGAATCGCGATTTCTGCCAACTGCTCCGGGTTAGGATCCGGGTTGATGGCGCAGTCGCCATACACCAGCACCTGCTCAGGCAGCAGCATAAAGAACACCGACGAAACCAGCGAGCTGTTCGGCGCGGTTTTGATCAGCTGCAACGGCGGACGAATGGTGTTGGCCGTGGTGTGGATGGCACCGGAAACCAGACCGTCAACTTCGCCACGCTCCAGCATCAGCGTACCGAGCATCACGTTATCTTCCAGCTGCTCTTTGGCCACCACTTCGGTCATGCCTTTGCTCTTACGCAGCTCAACCAGCCGCGCGACATAGTTCTCACGCGCGACTTCCGGATCGACAATCTCGATGCCTTTACCCAGCTCAACGCCCTGCACGGCGGCAACGCGGTGGATCTCTTCCGGGTTGCCCAGCAGGACGCAGGACGCGATGCCACGTTCGGCGCAGATGGCTGCTGCTTTGATGGTGCGTGGCTCTTCGCCTTCTGGCAGCACGATGCGCTTGCCGGCTTTGCGCGCCAGCTCGGTCAGCTGGTAACGGAAGGCCGGAGGCGACAGACGACGGCTGCGCTCGGATGCCGCAGTCAGCGATTCAACCCAGTCGGAGTCGATATGGCTGGCGACATATTCCTGCACGCGCTCAATACGCTGGGTATCGTCGCTTGGGACTTCCAGATTGAAGCTTTGCAGGCTCAGGGAGGTCTGCCAGGTGTTGGTTTTCACCATAAACACCGGCAGGCCGGTGGCGAAGGCGCGCTCACACAGCTTGCGGATCGGCTCATCAATCTGGTAGCCACCGGTCAGCAGGATGGCCCCGATTTCCACGCCGTTCATTGCCGCCAGACAGGCAGAAACGATCACATCCGGACGGTCTGCAGATGTCACCAGCAGTGAACCGGGACGGAAGTGTTCCAGCATATGCGGGATGCTGCGCGCGCAGAAGGTTACGGACTTCACGCGGCGCGTCAGAATATCGCCTTCGTTGATCACTTCAGCGTTCAGGTGGCGGCACATATCGATGGCGCGGGTGGCAATCAGTTCGAAGCTCCACGGCACGCAGCCCAGTACCGGCAGCGGGCTGTTGGCAAACAGCTGCTTAGGATCGATATTGGCAACGCTGGCTTTGTTGGAGTCATCAAAGATTTCGGACAGATCCGGACGGGTACGGCCTTGTTCATCGACTGGCGCGTTCAGTTTGTTGATGATCACGCCGGTAATGCTTTTGTTTTTGCTGCCGCCGAAGCTGCTCTGGGTCAGTTCGATGCGTTCTTTTAACTGAGCCGGAGAATCATTGCCCAGTGACATCACGAAGACAATTTCGGCATTCAGGGTTTTGGCAATTTCATAGTTCAGCGCAGAGGCGAACTGGTGCTTACGGGTCGGCACCAGGCCTTCAACCAGCACCACTTCGGCATCTTTGGTGTTTTCGTGATAACGCGCGATGATCTCTTCCATCAGCACGTCCTGCTGGTTCGAACCCAGCAACGACTCCACACGGCTCATCTGCAGCGGTTCGGCTGCGGGAATAGAGGAGCTTTTACGGATGATGGTGGTGGTCTGGTCCGGCGAGTCGCCGCCGGTGCGAGGCTGGGCGATAGGTTTGAACACGCTCAGGCGCACGCCTTTACGTTCCATGGCGCGGATCACACCGAGGCTGATACTGGTCAAACCGACACTGGTGCCGGTGGGGATGAGCATAATAGTACGAGACACAATGAACCTCTCGAATTGGCTCAGGATCCCTGAAGCGCGGGCTTGCGCGATCCTGAGTGGCTGGTGTCAAAAACAACTCCGTCAGCCTGAGCTGACGGAGGGAAGGGCTTATGCAGTCAGACGGCTGGCGTCCTGGGCAATCACCAACTCTTCATTGGTTGGGATGACCAGAGCCGGGCGTGTGCCTTCTTTATTGATGTAGCCTGATTTGCCGAAGCGGGCAGCCAGGTTGCGTTCATGATCCACTTCAAAGCCAAGCAGGCCCAGGCGACCCAGCGACAGTTCACGAACCATCGCGGCGTTTTCACCGATGCCGCCGGTAAAGATGACCGCATCCAGGCGACCGTCCATCAGCGCGGTGTACGAACCAATGTATTTTGCCAGGCGGTGGCAATAGACGTCCATGGCGCGCTTGGCATCTTCTTTGGTGGTGTAGTTGTCTTCAACGTAACGGCAGTCGCTGGTGACTTCGGTCAGACCCAGCAGGCCAGACTCTTTGGTCAGCAGACGGTTAATCGCATCAACGCTCATGCCCAGCGTGTCGTGCAGGAAGAACACCACTGCAGGATCGATATCGCCTGAACGGGTTCCCATCACCAGACCTTCCAGCGGGGTCAGGCCCATCGAGGTATCGACACAGACGCCATTGCGGATAGCCGCAACCGAACCGCCGTTGCCCAGATGGCAAGTGATGATGTTCAGCTCTTCAACCGGCTTGTTCAGCACTTTGGCCGCTTCGTGAGTGACATAGAAGTGGCTGGTACCGTGTGCGCCATAGCGACGAACGCCGTGCTCGCGATACAGTTTGTACGGCAGGGCATAAAGATAGGATTCTTCCGGCATTGTCTGATGGAAAGCGGTGTCGAAAACCGCCACATTCTTATCTGACAGGTGCGGGAAGTTCTTCATGGCTTCATCAATGCCGATCAGGTGCGCCGGGTTGTGCAGCGGCGCGAAGGACGACGCATCTTTAATGCCTTGAATCACATCCTGATCGATGATCACTGACTGGGTCAGCTTTTCGCCACCGTGAACGATGCGGTGACCTATCGAAGTGATAAGTGCAGACAGCTCTGGTTTTTGTGCCAGAATAGTTTTAACGATGAAGTTAAGTGCCTCGCTGTGTGCCGCGCCAGCGCCTAAGGCTTCTTCGTGTTTAGCGCCTTCCATCTTCCACTTAATGCGTGCTTCTGGCAGGTGGAAACATTCGGCTAAACCGGAGAGATATTCTTCACCATTTGCCGGATCGATAATGGCAAACTTAAGTGAAGAACTGCCGCAGTTCAGAACCAAAACTAACTTACTCGACATGGAAGGTCCTATTGGTTAAAAGTGGCGAAAAAAAACTCAATCAGACTATCAGCGTAGCGCATGAAAGCTGGTACATTAATGATGAACGTCAAGCTCACGGCAAATTTTGTCCAAAAGCAAAAAAACTTTATAAACTTTACGCCTTTTTTTGAACGTAGAGTGATTTTTGACTGGCCTTACTGCTAGCTAATAGCAACCTCGTAACAGCCATTCAACAATCGCGCACAGGATAACCAGTGTGCCTGTTAAAGACAAAATATTTTGAAGGATGTAAGGTAAAGTTGTTGAGTTGTCTATTTTGTTTAAATTTTATCTCCGAAGTTGAGGTCAACCATGGCTAATGAATCCGGCACCGTCGGTTGGTTTAAACTGTTCCAGTGTGGGCAGCATTATATGAAAACATGGCCTGCCGATAAGCGCCTGGCGGCCATTTTTCCGGAGAACCGTGTTTCACGTGCAACACGGTTTTCTATCCGCTTTATGCCGCCGCTGGCCGTTTTCGCCATGAGCTGGCAAATTGCGCTGGGCGGTCAGTTGGGCCCTGCCGTGGCGACCGCGCTGTTCGCCTGCAGCCTGCCAATGCAAGGGCTGTGGTGGTTGGGTAAGCGTTCCGTAACGCCATTACCGCCCACGCTGCTCAACTGGTTCCATGAAGTTCGCGAGAAACTGCAGGCCGCCGGCCAGGCCATTGCGCCAGTGGAAGGCAAACCCACGTATCAATCGTTAGCCGATGTGCTGAAACGTGCCTTCAAGCAGCTTGATAAGACCTTCCTCGACGATCTTTAACGTCCTGACCGGGTTTTCTGCGCATTTATTTGACGAAACCCGGTCTGGATCAAAGAAGCGTCTGCTTGCCGTACCGCCCCCAAGCCTGTTGTGCGATCCTTAGTCATCCCCTTCAAATTTCGTTACGCCCAGTGCGGCACAGGAGTTAATGATGGAAATGACCAATGCCCAGCGTTTGATCCTCTCTAATCAGTACAAAATGATGACCATGCTTGATCCCGATAATGCCGAGCGCTATCGCCGTCAGCAAACCATTATTGAGCGAGGCTACGGCTTGCAGATGCGTGAGCTGGACCGCGAATTTGGCGAGCTGACCGAAGCAGTTTGCCGCAGCATTATCGATATTATGGAGCTGCATCACGCGCTGCATGTGTCCTGGACAAATCTGAAAGATCCCACCGTCATTGAAGAACGCCGCCTGACCTTCCTCGGTTTTGATGCCGCCACAGAAGCCCGATATCTCGGCTATGTGCGCTTTATGGTGAATGTGGAAGGGCGCTACACCCATTTTGATTCCGGTACGCATGGCTTTAATGCCCAAACGCCGATGTGGGAAAAGTATCAACGCATGCTGACTGTGTGGCACACTTGTCCGCGGCAGTACCATCTGAGTGCGAATGAGATCGCGCAAATCATCAACGCCTGAGAAGGAAAAGCGTCGTGAAGTGTAAAGGTTTTCTGTTTGATTTGGACGGCACGCTGGTCGATTCATTACCGGTTGTCGAACGCGCCTGGTCTAATTGGGCATCACGGCACGGCATCGCAGCCGAAGAAGTGTTGAACTTCATTCATGGCAAGCAGGCTATCACCTCATTGCGCCACTTTATGGCCGGCTCTTCTGAAGAGGCCATTCAGCAGGAGTTCATCGCGCTGGAGAAGCTTGAGGCGGAAGATACCGACGGCATCGTCGCGTTGCCTGGCGCGGTTGAGCTGCTGGCCAGATTGAATGAGCTGGATATTCCGTGGGCTATCGTCACCTCGGGCTCTGTTCCGGTGGCGTCTGCCCGCCGTAAAGCCGCGGGTTTGCCGGAGCCGGAAGTCTTTGTCACTGCCGAACGCGTGCAGAATGGCAAGCCTGAGCCCGATGCCTATCTGCTCGGCGCACAGTTGCTGGAGCTCGAGCCGGAGGAGTGCGTGGTGGTGGAAGATGCCGCAGCCGGCATTCTTTCAGGCCTGGCAGCAGGTTGCCATGTGGTGGCAGTCAACGCACCGGCCGGATCGCCAAGGCTGGAAGATGTCGATATGCTGCTCAATTCGCTGGAAGAATTGGTGATCCACAAAAATGCCGATGGCAGCATTGATGTGCACAGAAAGCACTAAGACATGATGTAACCCCGCTATAGCGGGGTTTTTTTTATGCGATGATCTGTACCGCCATTCCCCTGTACAGAGATCCCCGTGAACAATGAGTTGATTTGGGTCCTCAGCCTGCTGGCGATCACCATTCTGTTGTTTATCTCCGGCAAATTACGCATGGATGTAATTGCGCTGTGTGTGATCGTTGCTTTTGTCCTCAGCGGAACCCTTACCCTGCAGGAAGCCACCCTCGGTTTCAGCGATCCCAACGTGATTCTTATTGCCGCCCTGTTTGTGATTGGCGAAGGCCTGGTGCGCACCGGCGTCGCGCTGAATATGGGGGAATGGCTGGTCAGGGTCGCGGGCAGTAGCGAAACGAAAATGCTGGTTTTTCTGATGCTGACGGTGGCCGGACTCGGGGCCTTTATGAGCTCGACCGGGGTGGTCGCCATCTTTATTCCGGTGGTGCTCAGCGTGTCGGCCAGAATGGGCAGCTCACCGGCCAGGCTGATGATGCCATTGAGCTTCGCCGGTCTGATCAGCGGCATGATGACGCTGGTCGCCACGCCACCCAACCTGGTGGTAAACAGCGAATTGCTGCGCGAGGGGCTGACGGGATTTCGTTTCTTCGACGTTACGCCGGTGGGTGTGGTGGCGCTGATCCTTGGCATTGGCTATATGCTGGTGGCACGCAAATGGCTGGCGGATCCTGGGCAGAAAGGCCGAGGCCGAGCGCTGAGTTTCAGAAAAACGGCGGTGGATAGCCTGGAGGGTGCACCGGCAAAAAGTCAGGCGCCACACGCAATTTTCTGCATGGCACTGATGGTGGCGATGATGCTGACCAACGCCATTCCGAATCCGATCGCCGCGATAATAGCCTGCCTGCTGATGGGCAAATTCCGCTGTATAGATATGGAGAGCGCCTATCGGGCGATTCAGTGGCCGGGGCTGATCCTGATTATCGGCATGATGCCGTTTGCGTTAGCGTTGCAGAAAACCGGTGGGGTGACGTTGATCGTCGAGGGCTTGATGGATCTGGCGGGCGGCAAAAGTCCGCATGTGATGCTGCTGTGCCTGTTTATCCTGTGCGCCACCGTCGGACTGTTTATTTCCAACACCGCCACGGCGGTGCTGATGGCGCCGATCGGGATTGCCGCCGCGCAGCAGATGGGCCTGTCTCCCTATCCGTTTACCCTGATTATTGCGGTGGCCGCGTCCGCCGCCTTTATGACGCCAGTCTCCTCACCGGTGAACATGCTGGTGATGGGCCCTGGCGGCTATCGCTTCAGTGACTTTGTCAAAATTGGCGTACCCTTCACCCTGATGATCATGGTGGTCAGCGTGTTGCTGGTGCCGGTACTGTTTCCCTTCTGACGCTACAGCGAATCCTGACTGATTTCATCCAGCGACAGGCTGAAGCTCGGGACAAACACCTCAACAAAGTAGTCCATTTCCGGGCTGTGGCGCTCACTAAGGGTTTTCTCCAGCCGGGCTTTTGCCAGCTGAAATTCATGGTTACCGGCGGAGAGTTCTTCCAGACATTTCAGGTAGGCGCAAAGCGCATCAGCCTGTTTCACAATCGCTTTTTCTTCTTCGCTGTGCTGATGCTCATCCAGCAACGGCCGGTAAGCATTGCGCAGCTCTTCAGGCAGCATTTCAATCAGCTTTTGCTGGGCAATCTTTTCGATTTTTTTGTATTCATGGGCAATCTGCGCGTTGTAATACTTTACCGGCGTCGGTAAATCACCGGTCAGCACTTCGCTGGCGTCATGATAGATCGCCATCATCGCGATGCGTTCAGCATTCAGGTTGCCATTGAATTTTTGATTTTTGATCACCGCCAGCGCATGGGCGACCATTGCCACCTGCAGGCTGTGTTCGGAAACATTTTCAGTGCGCACGTTGCGCATCAGGGGCCAACGATTGATCAGCTTAAGACGGGAAAGGTGGGCGAAAAAATGGCTCTGGTTCATGTGTGGCGATTTCCTGTAGCGTGACTGCGGGGAACGGACGGCTCCGTTCCCCAAGCTGCCAGTATAACGCCATACTGATGACGGCGTCAGTGGCGGTTTTGCTACAGATTACTGACGGTAACCTTCGAGGAAGCGACCAAACTTGCTGATGGCCATTTCCAGATCGTTAACGTGAGGCAGGGTGACGATTCGGACATGGTCCGGATACGGCCAGTTAAAGGCGGAGCCCTGAACCAGCAGCACTTTTTCCTGCAGCAGGAAGTCCAGCACCATTTTCTGGTCGTCGTGCAGATTGAACTTCTTGGCGTCAATTTTTGGGAACATATACAGCGCGCCGTCAGGCTTAACGCAGCTGACGCCTGGAATCTCATTGATCAATTCCCATGCCCGGTTGCGCTGCTCATAGAGCCGACCGCCAGGGACGATAAACTCGCTGATGCTCTGGTAGCCGCCTAATGCCGTCTGAATCGCATGCTGTGCAGGCACGTTGGCGCACAGACGCATGGATGCCAACATTTCCAGACCTTCGATATAGCCTTTCGCGTGCTTCTTCGGGCCATTCAGCACCATCCAACCCTGGCGGAAACCGGCCACGCGATAGGTTTTGGACAGGCCGTTAAAGGTGATGGTCAGCAGGTCGGGGGCCAGCGTGGCAATAGAATGATGCTGTGCCGCGTCGTACAGGATTTTGTCGTAGATCTCATCAGCAAAAATAATCAAATTATGCTGACGTGCGATTTCCACCACTTCCATCAACAGCTCTTTGCTGTAAACCGCACCGGTCGGGTTATTGGGGTTAATAATCACGATGCCACGGGTGCGTGGGGTGATTTTACTGCGAATATCATCGAGGTCCGGGAACCAGCCGGCGGATTCGTCACAGAGGTAATGCACCGCTTTGCCGCTGGAAAGAGACACGGCTGCTGTCCACAGTGGGTAATCCGGTGCCGGAACCAGCATCTCGTCGCCCATATTCAGCAACGCCTGCATCGACTGCACGATCAGTTCGGAAACGCCGTTGCCGATATAGACATCTTCCACGGTCATGTCGCGCATACCGCGCGCCTGATAATGCTGAACGATGGCTTTCCGGGCGGAGTAAAGGCCTTTTGAATCACAATAACCCTGCGCGCTCGGCAGATTACGGATCACATCTACCAGGATCTCATCGGGGGCTTCAAAACCAAACGGCGCTGGATTGCCGATATTCAGCTTAAGGACCTTATTGCCTTCTTCCTCAAGACGCTTTGCTTCTTTTAACACCGGTCCACGGATGTCGTAACACACGTTATCCAGTTTGCTTGATTTTTCAATTGGATTCATTTCTCTCGCCTTTGACTTGCAGAACTGCCTTCCTGCCATGGAAAACTAAACCAGCACAATGTACTCCTGTCTGCGGTGCTTTTGAAGGGCATCAGCAGGCTTTGGTGGCTTACCGGAAGAAAACGGTTTTGGCCGGGAGGAGGGAAGGGATGCAGCCGATGAGTTGGCATAAAATGCTGACTATTCTCATCATGCTGAAACTAAAAACTGAACCGCGAGTCTTCTTATTGAGGCGAAAGGGCACTAATGGGTCTTGAAAGAGTTAGATATGTAAGAATTTGGTAAAATTCGATGGATTGATGAACTCTGTAACTGTCAAAATTGTCTTAATTGACTGGTTAAAAATCAATCAGTTTGGCTTAGGGCTATTTTCAGGGGGTTACCCGCGTCGAAGTGGTCCACCTTTACCTTGAGTCAGGCACCCGGGCACGGAATGATAAATTTTTGTATCGGAAGGCCTGATAGCCGGGCTTCGGCCAATAAAATGTTACTTTACTGATAAGAATAATAGGATTGGGGCTTAAAAAGTAAACGACAGTATGGCAGGATAATAACCAGAGGACCTTGCGCCGTGCGTGCAGGTTTCTCAGGTGATATTACGTCGTATACTGTCACCGGTAAGCTTAAGTACGGCTTATCATTTTTCCGCTGTATCTGCAGCGTTCTGGTTTTTCAATTTTACATGGTTTTTTTACACTATCAGCACCGTAGTCAGGCATTACTGTCAGGCTGGCGGCGTTATTTGACCATATTAGTGCCGCTTTCTGTTTCTTATGAGTCAGTGCTGCACACCGAAGTGATGTATCAGATGGAACAAACTGTCATCGGCTCCACCTGCGGTTAATACCGGGGACATTCAGGCTGATGGAGTTTTGACGTCTGCGAGAAAAAGTAGTGCAACGTGCAGTTCAGCGCACCGCATTACGCCATTGTTATCACTGTATCCTATTGATACAGCAGGTAATGACACCAGGGTAGCTGTTCGTATAAATCTTATAAAGTGAAGAAAACATGACTAGTGCAAATCGTCCGATCCTCAATCTTGACCTCGATCTGCTGAGAACATTTGTTGCTGTTGCCGATCTGAACACCTTTGCTGCTGCGGCAGCTGCGGTTTGCAGAACGCAATCAGCGGTTAGCCAGCAGATGCAGCGTCTGGAACAACTGGTTGGCAAAGAACTGTTTGCCAGACATGGACGTAATAAATTACTGACGGAACATGGTATTCAGCTTCTTGGCTATGCCAGAAAGATCCTTCGTTTCAACGACGAAGCCTGTACTTCGTTGATGTACAGCAATATTCAGGGCGTACTGACTATCGGTGCTTCTGATGATACGTCTGATACCATCCTGCCTTTCTTGCTGAACCGCGTCACGTCTGTCTATCCCAAGCTGGCGATTGATGTGCGGGTGAAGCGCAATCCGTTCATGATGGAGATGTTAAATCAGGGTGAAGTGGACTTAGTTGTGACCACCTCGAGCCCGATGAACTTCGCCTTCCAGGTATTGCGTACTTCTCCGACCCTTTGGTATTGCGCCGCTGACTATATCTTCCAGCGCGGGGAAGCGATTCCTCTGGTACTGCTGGACGAGCCAAGCCCGTACCGTGATATGGCCATTGACCACCTCAACGAGGCTGGCATCCCATGGCGCATCTCTTATGTTGCTTCCACTCTTGCGGCCGTCCGCGCAGCGGTGAAAGCGGGTCTGGGCGTGACTGCACGTCCGGTTGAGATGATGAGCCCGGAACTGCGCGTAATGGGTGCGGCAGAAGGTCTGCCGGTTCTGCCTGATACCGAATACCTGCTGTGTCGTAATCCGGAAAGTGACAACGAGCTGGCGCTGGCCATCTTCAATGCCATGGAATCAAGCAACGATCCGTACAACCTGACGCTTGCCGCTCAGGATGCCGCTTCGCTGACGGATGAAGACGAGTAAGTTTCGCTGTAAAAGTTTATTTTTAGTTGTTAATTTTTAACGCTTAATAAGAACTATTTACGGAAATAAAGCCCTTCAGTGCATCTTTGCATTGAAGGGCTTTTTTATTGAAATTTTCTCGCCCTTTTTTGCCGCAAAATTCCCCGCAAATTTCCCTGCTGATGCAAAAACCCTCCGCGACAGATTTCCCCTGTTTTGGACAATTTCTGTCAGCGAAGAAACTATTTAGTGAATTGATTTTGCGCACTGAATTGCGCTGCTTTTTAACTCATAAAAGGCAAAAGTGTGTGCTGGATCAAAAAAATAGCCCCAATAAGGGGAAGGAAAACCCGCAGAATCCTGCCAAAATAGGCGTTGTTAAATCCGCGATCCGCACAGGGAAATACCCGCTACACTTTGACTGAGAAGCTGAACTGACTCGATTTAGCTCACTTTCTGCGCATCATATGTTAAATAAATGCTGCGGGTGTAAATTAATGTGTGGATACTTTTGTCAAAGTTGACAGAAGGTTATAGAAAGGAGTAAAAAACCACATAAAATCGCTGCCTAATCAAAAAAGTCAGCAAAGTTTATAAGGTTTTTTATTTTTCCCTTGAATCGATGGGGTAGGTCAACTGCCAATTACAGAGCAGAATACCGGGCACCCCGAGTTGAGTTAAGCAGAGCGTATGTCTACAACTACTGAAGTTATCGCCCATCACTGGGCTTTTGCCGTATTCCTGATCGTCGCAATTGGCCTTTGCTGCGCAATGTTGGCCGGAGCATGGTTTTTAGGCGGAAAAGCCCGTGGACGCTATACCAACACGCCTTTCGAGTCCGGAGCCCCTGCGGTAGGAACGACCCACCTTCGAATGTCTGCCAAGTTCTACCTGGTGGCCATGTTCTTCGTCATCTTCGACGTTGAAGCCCTCTATTTATACGCCTGGTCGACTGCCATCCGTGAAAGCGGCTGGATCGGCTTCGTGGAAGCCACAATTTTCATTTTGGTACTGCTGGCTGGTTTGGTTTATCTGGTGCGGATCCGCGCGCTGGATTGGGCTCCTGCACCTCGTCGTGTCGTTGTCAAACCCACTACCATCTCGCATTCCAACCGTCATACGCAGTAAAAGCGAGGCTTAAAGATGGACTATACGCTCACCCGCGCGGACCCGAACGGCGAGAATGACCGTTACCCATTACAGAAACAGGAGATCGTCACCGATCCCCTGGAAAAACACGTTCATCAAAACGTCTACATGGGCAAGTTAGAACATGCCATGCACGACATGGTGAACTGGGGACGCAAAAACTCACTCTGGCCGTTTAACTTCGGTCTCTCCTGCTGTTACGTCGAAATGACCACCTCGTTCACCTCAGTGCACGACGTGGCGCGTTTTGGTTCGGAAGTTATCCGTGCCTCGCCACGTCAGGCCGACTTTATGGTGGTTGCAGGAACCTGCTTCACCAAAATGGCACCGGTAGTTCAACGTCTGTATGACCAGATGCTGGAGCCAAAGTGGGTGATCTCGATGGGTGCCTGCGCCAACTCCGGCGGGATGTATGACATCTACTCGGTGGTGCAGGGCGTGGATAAGTTCCTGCCTGTTGACGTCTATATTCCGGGTTGCCCACCGCGCCCAGAAGCCTACATGCAGGCACTGCTGCTGCTGCAGGAATCCATTGGTAAAGAGCGTCGTCCGCTCTCGTGGGTGGTGGGCGATCAGGGTGTTTATCGCGCCAATATGCAGTCCGAGCGCGAAAGAAAGCAGGCGGAACGTATTGCCGTCACCAACCTGCGCACACCTGACGAAATTTAACCGCTACCGCCATTAAGACGTTGCGAGCCTTCGCAGCGTCAGAACAGCAGGTAGAGCAGTTTATGGATGCCCGGCAGCGTATAAAAATCACAACACGCGCACGGTCCATCCTGACGCCAATACTGAGTGCCTGCCTGCAGGCCCACAGGGTGAACAACTTATGACAGATTTGACCACGCAAGATCTCGCTCAGCCTGAATGGCAAACCCGTGATCACCAGGATGACCCGGTGATCGGCGAGCTGCGTAACCGTTTTAGGCCTGATGCCTTCACCGTTCAGCCTACCCGTACCGGCGTGCCGGTGGTGTGGGTGAAGCGTGAACAGCTGCTGGAGATCGTAGAATTCTTACGCAAGCTGCCAAAACCTTATGTGATGCTGTATGACTTACATGGGATGGATGAGCGTCTTCGTACTCACCGCGCCGGTTTACCTGCCGCGGATTTTTCCGTTTTCTATCACTTCATTTCCATTGAACGTAACCGTGACATCATGCTCAAGGTGGCGTTGTCTGAAAACGACCTGCATGTGCCAACCGTCACCAAAATTTTCGCCAATGCCAACTGGTATGAGCGTGAAACCTGGGAAATGTTCGGCATCACCTTTGATGGCCACCCGCACCTGACGCGCATAATGATGCCGCAGGACTGGGAAGGGCATCCGCTGCGTAAAGACTATCCGGCACGCGCCACCGAATTCGATCCGTTTGAGCTGACCAAGAAAACGGAAGATTTGGCGATGGAGCAGATGACCTTCAAGCCGGAAGACTGGGGCATGAGGCGGGGCAACGCGACTGAGGACTTTATGTTCCTCAACCTCGGGCCTAACCACCCGTCAGCGCACGGTGCTTTCCGCATCATTCTGCAACTGGATGGCGAAGAGATTGTCGACTGTGTGCCGGACGTGGGTTACCACCACCGTGGCGCAGAGAAGATGGGCGAACGTCAGTCCTGGCACAGCTACATTCCTTACACTGACCGCATCGAATACCTTGGCGGTTGCGTAAACGAAATGCCGTACGTGCTGGCGGTTGAAAAGCTGGCCGGTATCAAGGTGCCCGAGCGCGTTGACGTGATCCGCGTGATGCTTTCAGAGCTGTTCCGTATAAACAGCCACCTGCTGTATATCTCGACCTTTATTCAGGACGTTGGGGCGATGTCTCCGGTGTTCTTTGCCTTTACCGATCGCCAGAAAATTTACGACGTGGTTGAAGCCATCACCGGTTTCCGTATGCATCCGGCCTGGTTCCGCATTGGCGGCGTGGCGCACGACCTGCCGAAAGGCTGGGAAGGCCTGCTGCGTGAGTTCATCAACTGGCTGCCAAAACGTCTGAAGGCGTACGAGCAAACCGCACTGAAAAACTCGGTGCTGATCGCCCGTTCGAAAGGCGTTTCTGCCTACAACATGGAAGAAGCGCTAGCCTGGGGCACCACCGGCGCCGGTCTGCGTGCGACGGGTCTGGACTTCGACGTGCGTAAATGGCGTCCGTACTCCGGCTACGAAAACTTCGACTTCGAAATTCCGATTGGCGATGGCGTGAGCTGTGCTTACACCCGTGTGATGCTGAAGATGGAAGAGATGCGCCAGAGTCTGCGCATTCTTGAACAGTGTCTGAACAACATGCCGGAAGGCCCGTTCAAAGCGGATCACCCGCTGACAACGCCGCCACCGAAAGAGCGCACGCTGCAGCATATCGAAACCCTGATTACTCACTTCCTGCAGGTGTCGTGGGGCCCGGTGATGCCGGCCAACGAATCCTTCCAGATGATTGAAGCGACGAAAGGGATCAACAGTTACTACCTGACCAGCGACGGCAGCACCATGAGCTACCGCACCCGTGTGCGTACGCCGAGCTTCCCGCACCTGCAGCAGATCCCGTCAGTGATCAACGGCAGCCTGGTATCCGATCTGATCGTATACCTCGGTAGTATCGATTTTGTTATGTCAGACGTGGACCGCTAATTATGCACGATCAAAGAATTGCGATCGAAACGATCGAGGACAACAACGCTTTTGTGCTGAGCACGTTGGAACGTGACGCTATCGAGCATGAGAAACACCATTACGAAGATGCCCGCGCCGCGTCGATTGAAGCACTGAAAATTGTGCAGAAACAGCGTGGCTGGGTGCCGGATGGCGCGATCCATGCCATTGCTGATGTGCTGGGCATTCCAGCCAGTGATGTTGAAGGCGTGGCAACGTTTTACAGCCAGATCTTCCGTCAGCCGGTCGGCCGTCACGTGATCCGCTATTGCGACAGCGTGGTGTGCCACATCACCGGTTTCCAGGGCATTCAGGCCGCGTTAGAAGACAACCTGAATATCAAACCTGGCCAGACCACGGCGGATGGCCGCTTTACGCTGCTGCCAACCTGCTGCCTCGGCAACTGTGACAAGGGCCCGACGATGATGGTGGACGAAGATACGCACGTTCACCTGACGCCGGAAAACATCGTCAACTTACTGGAGCAGTATCAATGACATTCAAACAGATCATTCGTACTGCCGAAATGCATCCGCTGACCTGGCGTCTGCGTGACGACAAGCAGCCGGTGTTCTTTGACGAATACCGCAGCAAAAACGGTTACGCCGGTGCGGATAAAGCGCTGAAAACCATGTCACAGGATGAAATTGTGGCAGCGGTAAAAGACTCCGGCCTGAAAGGTCGCGGTGGCGCAGGCTTCTCAACCGGTTTGAAGTGGAGCCTGATGCCGAAAGACGAATCCATGAACATCCGTTACCTGCTGTGTAACGCCGATGAAATGGAGCCGGGCACCTATAAAGACCGTCTGTTGATGGAGCAAATGCCGCATCAGCTGGTGGAAGGCATGCTGATCAGTGCATTCGCGCTGAAAACCTACCGTGGCTACATCTTCCTGCGCGGCGAATACATCGAAGCGGCAGTGAACTTACGTCGGGCGATTGCGGAAGCGACCGAAGCCGGTTACCTCGGGAAAAATATTCTCGGAACCGGTTTTGACTTCGAGCTGATCGTTCACACCGGTGCGGGCCGTTATATCTGTGGTGAAGAAACCGCGCTGATTAACTCGCTGGAAGGACGTCGCGCTAATCCGCGCTCCAAGCCGCCATTCCCTGCATCTGCAGGTGCCTGGGGCAAGCCGACCTGCGTGAACAACGTGGAAACCCTGTCCAACGTTCCGGCGATCCTCGCCAACGGCGTTGAGTGGTACAAAGGCATTTCAACCAGCGATGACACCGGCACCAAAATGATGGGCTTCTCCGGCCGGGTAAAAAACCCAGGCGTTTGGGAGCTGCCGTTTGGCACCACCGCCCGTGAGATCCTTGAGGATTACGCCGGCGGCATGCGCGATGGCCTGAAATTCAAAGCCTGGCAGCCAGGCGGTGCAGGGACAGACTTCCTGACCGAATCTCATCTCGACCTGCCGATGGAGTTTGCCAGCATTGGTAAAGCCGGAAGCCGTCTGGGAACGGCGCTGGCGATGGCCGTCGATCACGAAATCGGCATGGTGTCGCTGGTGCGTAACCTGGAAGAGTTTTTTGCCCGTGAATCCTGCGGCTGGTGTACGCCATGCCGTGACGGCCTGCCGTGGAGTGTGAAAATCCTCCGCGCGCTGGAGCGCAAAGAAGGGCAGCCGGGCGATATCGAAACCCTGCTGCAACTTTGCCGCCAGCTCGGCCCGGGTAAAACCTTCTGTGCGCACGCGCCAGGTGCAGTAGAGCCACTGCAAAGCGCGATCAAATATTTCCGCGAAGAGTTTGAGGCGGGTATCGCGCCTCAGGTCTACAGCAATGCGCACGCGATTGCCGGTATCCAGCCAAACCTGTTAAAGGCGCGCTGGTAACACTGCAGATTTGAATTGATTAACGCTCGTCTCAGACGAGCCTTACGGAAGCATGTTCACTATGGCTACAATTCATGTAGACGGTAAAGAATATGATGTTGATGGTGCGGACAACCTGCTTCAGGCTTGCCTCTCCCTCGGCTTAGATATTCCTTATTTTTGCTGGCACCCGGCGCTCGGTAGCGTCGGTGCCTGCCGCCAGTGTGCGGTGAAGCAATTCCAGAATGCCGAAGATACCCGTGGTCGCCTGGTGATGTCCTGTATGACACCAGCGTCCGACGGGACGTTCATCTCGATTGACGATGGCGAAGCGAAAGAGTTCCGCGAAAGCGTGGTGGAGTGGCTGATGACCAACCACCCACACGATTGTCCGGTCTGCGAAGAGGGCGGTAACTGCCACCTTCAGGATATGACCGTGATGACCGGCCACAGCTTCCGTCGCTACCGCTTCACTAAACGTACTCACCGTAATCAGGATCTCGGCCCGTTCATTTCCCATGAAATGAACCGCTGTATCGCCTGTTATCGCTGCGTGCGTTACTACAAAGATTATGCCGACGGCACCGATTTGGGCGTCTATGGCGCTCACGACAACGTCTACTTCGGTCGCCCGGAAGACGGTACGCTGGAAAGCGAATTCTCCGGTAACCTGGTCGAAGTCTGCCCAACCGGCGTGTTCACCGATAAAACGCACTCAGAGCGTTATAACCGTAAATGGGACATGCAGTACGCCCCAAGCATCTGCCAGCAGTGCAGCATCGGTTGTAACACCAGCCCGGGTGAGCGTTATGGCGAAATTCGCCGCATCGAGAACCGCTATAACGGCGTCATCAACCACTACTTCCTCTGTGACCGTGGCCGCTTTGGTTATGGCTATGTGAACCTGAAAGATCGTCCACGCCATCCTATGCAGCGCCGCGGCAATGACTGGATCGCGCTGAACGCCGATCAGGCCATGCAGGGTGCCGCAGACGTGTTGCGTCAGGCGAAGAAAGTAATCGGTATCGGTTCACCGCGTGCCAGCGTAGAGAGCAACTTTGCGCTGCGTGAGCTGGTCGGTGCCGCAAACTTTTCCACCGGTATTCCGGCAGCCGAGCAGGCGCGTCTGGAGCTGATGCTGAACGTACTGCGCGACAGTGGTGTCCACACCCCGGCGCTGCGTGAAATTGAAAGCTACGATGCGGTGCTGGTGCTCGGCGAAGATCTGACTCAGGTCGGTGCGCGCGTTGCGCTCTCGGTGCGTCAGGCGGTGAAAGGGAAATCGCGTGAGATGGCAGCGGCACAGAAAGTGGCAGACTGGCAGATCGCGGCGATCCTCAACATCGGTCAGAACGCCAAGCATCCGCTGTTCGTCACTAATGTCGATAAAACCCGTCTGGATGACATCGCCGCGTGGACCTACTGCGCGCCGGTCGAAGATCAGGCGCGTTTAGGTTTCGCGATCGCTAACGCGCTGGACGAAACGGCACCGGCGGTGAGCGGCATCGATCGTTCACTGGCAGGCAAAATTGATGTGATCGTTCAGGCGCTGGCCGGCGCAAGAAAGCCACTGATTATCTCTGGCGTTCATGCGGGCAGCGAAGCGATGATTCAGGCGGCGGCCAACGTGGCGAAAGCGCTGAAAGGACGCGGATCGGACGTGGGTATCACGCTGCTGGCCGGTGCGGCAAACAGCGTTGGCCTCGGCCTGATTGGCGGTAACCCACTGGAAACGGCGCTGGACGAACTGGAAAGCGGCGCAGCCGATGCGGTTATCGTGCTGGAAAACGACCTTTATCGTCAGGCACCGAAAGCGAAAGTTGATGCGGCGCTGAGCAATGTCTCCAACGTGATCGTCATCGATCACCAGCGGACAGCGACCACGGAAAAAGCCGGTTTGATCCTCTCCACGGCCAGCTTCGCGGAAAGCGATGGCACCGTAGTGAATCAGGAAGGCCGCGCACAGCGCTTCTTCCAGGTTTATGACCCGGCTTACTATGACACCACCGTTGAAATGCTGGAAAGCTGGCGCTGGCTGCACTCGCTCTCCAGCACCATCACCAGCCGTCAGCCGGACTGGACCCAATTGGATCACGTGATTGATGCCTGTATTGCGGCACTGCCGCAGCTGGCGGGGATCAAGGACGCGGCACCGGATGCCAGCTTCCGTATTCGTGGTCAGAAACTGGCCCGTTCCCCGGCGCGTTCAAGTGGTCGTACCGCGATGCGCGCCAATATCAGCGTGCACGAACCGCGTCAGCCGCAGGACAAAGACACCATGTTCGCCTTCTCCATGGAAGGGAACAACCAGCCATCTGCCGCCCGTTCGCAGATCCCGTTTGCCTGGGCGCCAGGCTGGAACTCCCCACAGGCCTGGAACAAATTCCAGGACGAAGTGGGCGGAAAACTGCGTAACGGCGATCCGGGCGTGCGTCTGTTTGAAGCCGGCGATGCGCAGCTGGACTGGTTTGATGCGGTTCCCGAGGTGTTTGCCGGTCAGGCAAATAACTTCCGCGTCGCGCCTTACTTCCACCTGTTCGGCAGCGAAGAGATGACCCAGCGCTCCGGCGTGATCCAGCAGCGTATGCCTGAGGCGTATGTGATGGTGAACCCGGCGGATGCGGCAACGCTTGGCGTCAATGCCGGGACGGAAGTCGAGTTCAGCTGTGCCGGTGAAACCCTGCGTCTTCCCGTGCGTTTCTCTGACACGTTGCAGGCAGGGCAGGTTGGTCTGCCATTAGGTCTGCCGGGTATCCCGCCATTCCTGTTGGGTGCCAACATTGACAATCTGCAGGAGGCGGCACAATGAGCTGGCTGACACCGGAAGTTATCGATGTTCTGATTGCCGTAGGTAAAGCGTTAGTGATCCTGTTTGTGGTGGTTGGCTGTGGCGCATTTATGAGCTTTGGCGAACGTCGTCTGCTTGGTCTGTTCCAGAACCGTTACGGACCAAACCGCGTTGGCTGGGGCGGCTCGCTTCAGCTGGTGGCGGACATGATCAAAATGTTCTTCAAAGAAGACTGGACGCCGCCGTTTACCGACCGGGTGATCTTTACCCTGGCGCCAATGATTGCCTTTACCTCTTTACTGCTGGCGATGGCTATCGTGCCGGTCACCTCCACCTGGATGGGCGCGGACCTGAATATCGGTCTGTTGTTCTTCCTGATGATGGCGGGTCTGGCGGTGTATGCGGTGCTGTTTGCTGGCTGGTCCAGTAACAACAAATACTCCCTGCTGGGCGCGATGCGTGCCTCGGCACAGACACTGAGCTACGAAGTGTTCCTCGGCCTGTCGCTGATGGGCGTTGTCGCGCAGGCCGGTTCGTTCAATATGGTCGATATCGTCAACAGCCAGCAACATTTGTGGAATATCGTGCCACAGTTCCTCGGCTTCCTGACCTTCGCCATTGCCGGCGTTGCGGTATGTCACCGTCATCCATTTGACCAGCCGGAAGCCGAGCAGGAACTGGCCGACGGTTACCACATTGAATATGCCGGTATGAAGTTCGGCCTGTTCTTCGTTGGTGAGTATGTCGGTATCGTGACGGTTTCTTCGCTGATCGTAACGCTGTTCTTCGGCGGCTGGAACGGCCCATGGTTGCCACCGGTTATCTGGTTCGCCATCAAAACGGCGTTCTTCATGATGATGTTCATTCTGATCCGTGCTGCGTTACCGCGCCCACGCTATGACCAGGTGATGTCGTTCGGCTGGAAAGTTTGTTTGCCGTTGACGCTGTTGAACCTGCTGGCAACTGCCGCAGTGATTCTTTACAACGCGCAGTAAGGGGTAAAGATAATGACATTAAAAGACCTGGTGGTGGGATTCGGCACCACGGTTCGCAGTATCTTCCTGATTGGGATGAACGCGTTCGCCAAGCGTGAAACCATGATGTATCCGGAAGAGCCGGTTTACCTGCCGCCACGTTACCGTGGCCGTATCGTGTTAACCCGCGATCCGGACGGCCAGGAACGCTGCGTAGCCTGTAACCTGTGTGCGGTAGCCTGTCCGGTTGGCTGTATTTCGTTGCAGAAAGCAGAAACGCAGGATGGACGCTGGTATCCAGAATTTTTCCGTATCAACTTCTCGCGCTGCATCTTCTGTGGCCTGTGTGAAGAGGCTTGCCCGACCACTGCGATTCAGCTTACCCCAGACTTCGAACTGGGCGAGTTTAAGCGTCAGGATCTGGTGTACGAAAAAGAAAACCTGCTGATTTCCGGCCCGGGTAAATACCCGGAATATAACTTTTACCGGATGGCGGGTATGGCGATCGACGGGAAAGACAAGGGCGACGCTGAAAACGAAGCCAAACCTATCGACGTCAAGGGCTTGTTACCTTAAGGAGCCAGGCATGGAATTTGCTTTTTATCTTTGCGGACTGGTGGCGGTGCTGACAACGTTGCGTGTTATCACCCACACCAACCCGGTCCACGCACTGCTGTATCTGATCATCTCCCTGCTGGCCGTTGCCGGGGTGTTTTTCTCGCTCGGGGCTTACTTTGCCGGTGCGCTGGAAATCATCGTTTATGCCGGTGCGATCATGGTTCTGTTCGTCTTTGTGGTCATGATGCTGAACCTCGGTGAGAGCGTGCAAGCGCAGGAACGCGAGTGGCTGAAACCGACCGTGTGGATCGGACCCGGCGTCCTGTCGCTGGTGCTGCTGGGCGTGATGATTTACGCCATCCGCTCCGTTAACGACCAGGGCATTGATGGCACGATGATCGACGCGAAAGCGGTCGGCATCAGCCTGTTTGGTCCTTATGTTCTGGCGGTTGAACTGGCTTCCATGCTGCTGCTGGCGGGTCTGGTGGTGGCTTACCACATCGGACGCGAACAGCGTCAGGGCGAAGTCCTGAGCAACCGTCCGGGTGACGCACCGAAAAGCAACAAGGAGGAACGCGCATGATCCCTCTTCAACACGGCCTGATTCTGGCAGCCATCCTGTTTGTCCTTGGACTGACGGGCGTGGTAATCCGTCGTAACCTGCTGTTTATGTTGATTAGCCTTGAAATCATGATTAACGCCGCAGCACTGGCGTTCGTGGTCGCGGGCAGCTACTGGGGACAGGCAGACGGACAGGTGATGTATATCCTGGCGATCAGCCTTGCTGCTGCCGAGGCCAGTATTGGTCTGGCGCTGCTGCTTCAGCTCCATCGTCGCAGCCAGAACCTGAACATTGATAAAGTGAGCGAGATGCGCGGATGAATCTTCTCTATTTAACAGTACTTTTTCCGCTGATTGGCTTTCTGCTGCTGGCCTTTTCTCGCGGCCGCTGGTCAGAAAATCTTTCGGCCACTGTGGGTATGGGTTCCGTCGGTCTGGCGGCGCTAACTACGGTCTTCGTTGGCATGGACTTCTTCAGTCAGGGTCAGGCGCCTTACACGCAGGCACTGTGGACCTGGATGCAGGTTGGCAACTTTAAGATCGACGTCAACTTCACCCTGGACGGCCTGTCGCTGACCATGTTGTCGGTGGTGACCGGTGTGGGCTTCTTTATCCACATGTTCGCCTCCTGGTATATGCGTGGGGAAGAGGGCTATTCCCGCTTCTTCGCCTATACCAACCTGTTTATCGCCAGCATGGTGGTTCTGGTACTGGCCGATAACCTGATGCTGATGTATCTGGGTTGGGAAGGGGTGGGCCTCTGCTCTTACCTGCTGATTGGCTTCTATTACACCGACCCGAAAAACGGCGCGGCGGCGATGAAAGCTTTCATCATCACCCGTGTAGGTGACGTGTTCCTGGCCTTTGCGTTGTTCATTCTTTACAACGAGCTGGGTACGCTGAACTTCCGTGAAATGGTCGAGCTGGCGCCTGCGCACTTCGCTGCAGACAATCATATGTTGCAGTGGGCAACGTTGATGCTGCTGGGTGGTGCCGTGGGTAAATCAGCACAGCTGCCGCTGCAAACGTGGCTGGCGGATGCGATGGCCGGTCCAACGCCGGTTTCGGCGCTGATCCACGCGGCAACCATGGTGACCGCCGGTGTCTATCTGATTGCACGTAGCCACGGTCTGTTCCTGCTGACGCCTGAAGTGCTGCATTTAGTGGGCATTGTCGGCGCGATCACCCTGGTGCTGGCCGGTTTTGCTGCGCTGGTGCAGACCGATATCAAACGCGTTCTCGCTTACTCAACCATGAGTCAGATTGGATACATGTTCCTCGCACTGGGCGTTCAGGCCTGGGATGCGGCGATCTTCCACCTGATGACCCATGCGTTCTTTAAAGCGCTGCTGTTCCTCTCTTCCGGTTCGGTGATCCTCGCCTGCCATCACGAGCAGAATATCTTCAAGATGGGTGGCCTGCGTAAAAGCATCCCGCTGGTCTACGTCTGCTTCCTGGTGGGTGGCGCGGCGCTGTCAGCCCTGCCGCTGATTACCGCTGGCTTCTTCAGTAAGGACGAAATCCTTGCTGGCGCGCTGGCGAACGGGCATCTGACGCTGATGGTGGCAGGTCTGGTGGGGGCATTTATGACCTCGCTGTATACCTTCCGAATGATCTTCATTACCTTCCATGGCGAAGAGAAAATTCATGCACATGCCGGCAAAGGGATCACCCATCACCTGCCGCTGATTGTGCTGCTTGTCCTCTCAACCTTTATTGGCGCAATGATCGTGCCACCGCTGAAAGGCGTTCTGCCGGATACCACCGAACTGGCGCACGGCAGCGTGCTGGCACTGGAAATCACCTCTGGCGTGGTGGCCATTGTCGGTATCCTGCTGGCAGCCGCCCTGTGGTTAGGCAAACGCACGCTGGTAACCAGCATCGCCAAAAGCGCGCCGGGTCGTTTCTTCTCGACATGGTGGTTTGCGGCCTGGGGCTTCGACTGGCTGTACGACAAAGTGTTCGTTAAGCCTTATCTGTTCGTCGCCTGGGTGCTGAAACGCGATCCCCTCGATGGCCTGATGAGTCTGCCTGCTCTGTTCTCCCGTCTGGCGAACAAAGGGCTGGTGGTCAGCGAAAACGGCTATCTGCGCTGGTATGTCGCGTCAATGAGCGTGGGTGCCGTGGTGGTACTGGCGCTACTGATGACGATCTAAAGGTTAGTGAGCGGGGTAAGGCGGTCTGCCTTACCCCATCAAAGAATTGTGAAAAAATTCCCCTGACCGGGGGACTAAAGAAGGGAAGAAAACCGCCATGTTATTACCCTGGCTTATATTAATCCCGTTCATCGGTGGCCTGCTTTGCTGGCAGCTTGAGCGCTTCGGCGCAAAAGTTCCGCGCTGGATAGCCCTGATCTCAATGGGATTGACGCTGGCGCTCTCATTGCAACTCTGGTTGCAGGGCGGCTACTCACTGACTCAGGCCGCCGGCATTCCGCAGTGGCAGTCTGAATTCTTCGTCTCGTGGATCCCACGTTTTGGTATTAACGTGCATCTGGCGCTGGATGGTCTCTCACTGCTGATGGTGGTGCTGACTGGCCTGCTGGGCGTGATGGCGATCCTCTGTTCGTGGAATGAAATTGAAAAATGGCAGGGCTTCTTCCACCTGAACCTGCTGTGGATCCTCGGCGGCGTGATCGGCGTGTTCCTTGCCATCGACATGTTCCTGTTCTTCTTCTTCTGGGAAATGATGCTGGTGCCGATGTACTTCCTGATCGCCTTGTGGGGTCACAAAGCATCGGACGGTAAAACGCGTATCAGCGCAGCGACCAAGTTCTTCATCTATACCCAGGCCAGCGGCCTGATTATGTTGATTGCGATTCTGGGCCTGGTGTTTGTGCATTACAACGCGACCGGCGTCTGGACCTTCAACTACGAAGAGCTGTTGAAAACGCCGATGTCGCAGCACGTTGAATATCTGCTGATGCTGGGCTTCTTTATCGCCTTCGCGGTGAAAATGCCGGTGGTTCCGCTGCACGGCTGGTTACCGGATGCACACAGTCAGGCGCCAACCGCCGGTTCGGTTGACCTGGCAGGCATCCTGTTGAAAACCGCGGCCTACGGTCTGCTGCGTTTCGCCCTGCCGCTGTTCCCGAATGCGTCGCACGATTTCGCCCCAATTGCGATGGTGCTGGGCCTGATCGGTATCTTCTACGGCGCGTGGATGGCGTTCTCGCAGTACGACATTAAGCGTCTGATTGCCTACACCTCCATTTCGCACATGGGCTTCGTGCTGATTGCTATCTACACCGGCAGCCAGCTGGCGTTCCAGGGCGCAGTGGTGCAGATGATTGCTCACGGTCTGTCGGCCGCTGCACTGTTCATCCTTTGTGGTCAGCTGTATGAGCGTCTGCATACCCGTGATATGCGTCAGATGGGCGGCCTGTGGTCACGCATCAAATGGTTACCGGGTCTGTCACTGTTCTTCGCGGTTGCTAACCTGGGTATGCCAGGCACGGGTAACTTCGTCGGGGAATTTATGATCCTGACCGGAAGCTTCAAAACCGTGCCGGTGACTATCGTTATCGCGACCTTCGGTCTGGTGTTCGCGTCTGTTTACTCGCTGGTCATGATGCAACGTGCTTATTACGGCGCACCAAAATCAGAAACGCCTCTGCGCGGCATGAATGCCCGTGAGTTCCTGATGATTATGGTGCTGGTGGTTCTGCTGGTGCTGCTGGGTGTTTATCCACAGCCGATTCTGGACACCTCACATGCTGCGATGAGTAACATTCAGCAGTGGTATACCGCTTCAATTACAACTACAAGGCCGTAATTCGCCATGACAATAACTCCTCAACAATTGATCGCGCTTCTGCCGCTGCTGATCGTCGGATTGACGGTGGTAGTTGTGATGCTGTCCATTGCGTGGCGACGCAACCACTTCGTCAATGCCACGCTGGCGGTGATTGGCCTGAACATTGCGCTGTTCTCGCTGTACTTTGTCGGCCAGGCTGGCCCGATGGACGTCACGCCGCTGCTGCGTGTGGATGGGTATTCGATGCTGTATACCGGACTGGTGATCCTTGCCAGCCTGGCGACCTGCACCTTTGCTTATCCATGGCTGGCGGGCTACCCGGATAACCGCGAAGAGTTCTATCTGCTGGTGCTGATTGCTGCAATGGGCGGCATCGTGCTGGCCAGCGCCAATCATATGGCGTCGCTGTTTATCGGCATTGAACTGATTTCCCTGCCGCTGTTCGGCCTGGTCGGCTATGCCTTCCAGCAAAAACGCTCGCTGGAAGCCAGTATCAAATACACCATCATGTCTGCCGTGGCATCGTCCTTCCTGCTGTTCGGTATGGCGTTGATTTACGCAGATTCCGGTAACCTGAGCTTTGTGGCACTGGGCAAGAGCCTGAACGACGGCATTATCCATGCGCCGCTGTTGCTGGCGGGTCTGGGGATGATGATTGTCGGTCTGGGCTTCAAGCTGTCGCTGGTGCCTTTCCAGCTGTGGACGCCGGATGTCTACCAGGGTGCGCCTGCACCGGTATCAACTTTCCTGGCAACCGCCAGCAAAATTGCCATCTTCGGTGTGGTGATGCGCCTGTTCCTCTATGCGCCGGTGGCGGATAGCGAAGCCGTGCGGACGGTACTGGCGATTATCGCGGTGGCCTCGATTCTGTTTGGTAACCTGATGGCGATCTCGCAGAGCAACATTAAGCGTCTGCTGGGTTACTCGTCCATCGCTCACCTCGGTTATCTGCTGGTGGCGCTGATTGCGATTCAGACGCATCAGATGTCGCTGGAAGCTACCGGTGTTTACCTGGCCGGTTACCTGTTCAGCAGCCTCGGTGCATTTGGCGTGGTCAGCCTGATGTCCAGCCCATACCGTGGGCCGGATGCTGACTCGCTGTACTCTTACCGTGGTCTTTTCTGGCACCGTCCAATCCTGTCAGCGGTGATGACGGTGATGATGCTGTCACTGGCCGGTATCCCGATGACGCTGGGCTTTATTGGTAAGTTCTACATCATCGCAGTCGGTGTCGGTGCACACCTGTGGTGGCTGACGGGTGCGGTTGTGGTCGGTAGTGCGATTGGTCTTTATTACTATCTGCGCGTTACCGTCAGCCTGTACCTGAATCCGCCAGAGCTGTTGCAGCGTGATACACCGGCTAACTGGGCCTTTACGGCCGGTGGTGTGGTGGTGCTGATTTCCGCGATTATGGTGCTGCTGCTGGGTATCTATCCTCAGCCACTGATTTCGCTGGTGCAGATGGCGCAACCGTTGATGTAATCAACGTTGACCACCGAAAAACGGGCTCATATGAGCCCGTTTTTTTTCGCCTGCGTTCGGGTAAATAGCGCGCCGCATGCTAGCTTTAAAACATCGTTCCTTGCGGAGACGGCGGGTGATAAGACTGATCTTTTTGCTGATGGGCGCCCGCGCGCTGCGCCCCCGATGGCTGCTGCTCGCCGTGATGGGGCTGCTGCTGATTGCGCTCTCCGTGGCAATTTTTATCGATATGGCCGGGGATGGACGTCTTTCAGTGCCGCTGGATACGTTGGCCATCTTGCTGGTAGTAGAGGGCATTGTGCAGCTTCTGTCCGGCTGGCTGATTGGCACCCGCGTTTATCTTCCTGCGCTGGCAAAAGGCGTTGGATTTCTGTTTATTGCGTTCTTGGTGTTTGACGTGCCCTGGGATAATAACCTGCTGGCATCGTTACTGTTTGGCGTAGCCTTTCTAGGCGATGGCCTGTTTCGGATTGCCTCTTCGCTGGTACTACAAGGCCGGCAATGGCGTAGAGGGGTGCTGATTGGCAGCATCGAAATCGTCCTCAGTCTGATCGTCTTCAGCAACTGGCCGTTCCATCATCACATCACGGTTCCGTTGTGCTTTGCCCTTCTGCTGCTGATGTCCGGCTATTCGCTGCTGGTGATGGCGCGGAATGTCTGGCTGTTAGGGGAGAACGCCTCGGTGATGTCGCTGCCTCTGTTCACTGCTCAGGGAATGCGTGGCCAGCAATCAACCGATTATATCCATCCTCCTTTCCCCCACCGGCCGGCGGTCACGCCGCTCAATATTCATGTCTGGACGCCGGTGGGATCGTCGGTGGTCAAGGATCGACGGCTGGTTATCGATCGCTATATTGCCGCCGTCGATCAGCATGGGGTGATCTCGACCGGACATGCCGCGCTGGAGATGGGGGAGCTGTATATCAGCCATTACCCGCTGCAGCTGATTGACCGCGACAGCGGGAATTTCCGTGCCGTGCTCCGGGCCGGCGAAGAGAATGATGTTCCCGGCCGGTTTTTACCCTCGCTGCCTGAGGAAATTGTGGCCTGGTGCGCACCGGACCGGCTGATCGCTTTTCGCATTTATAATGCTGAGGCGTTAAAAAACTACTGGCAGCGCTACGCGACGGATACCACCTATAATCTCACCTCGCGCAACTGCTCAACCACGGTGATCCACGCGCTGGATGTGGCGATTGAAGGAGTGCTGGGCAACAGAACCCTGGTCGGGCTGAGAATGCTGTGTGACCCGAACTTCTGGCTACTCGGATTGGTCAGGGGCAGGGCAGAAGAGATGACCTGGACGCCGGGGCTGGTCCATGATTATGTCCTGCTGCTGAAAAGGGTGATCGAGCCCGAAACGAGCCGCGCCTGGCATAAGCGGCTGGGCGAGGCGGTGGCATTACGGCGGGCGGTGAGTAAGAAACTCAAATCGGATAACACCCCGATGTAACCACAAGTTCTGACTGTCGTGGCCTGCAAGAAATCTTGTTAAGTGGGCAGCAGTGTTCTGGCAAAGAAACCTGTACATTATTGAGATGTCTGAATAATGGAGCAGAGAGTATGGAAGTGTACTGGCAGGATCTACACCACAGTGAGCTGAGCGTGGCTCAGCTTTATCAGCTGCTGGCGCTGCGGAATGCGGTGTTTGTGGTGGAACAGAATTGTCCGTATCAGGATCTTGACGGGGCTGATTTACAGGGCGAGAACCGCCATCTGCTGGCGATATTCGATCAGCAACTGCTGGCCTATGCCCGCATCCTCGCGCCAGAGTCGGCGGACAAGCCGGTGAAGATTGGCAGAGTGATTGTCTCAAGCGAAGCCCGGGGGCTGAGTCTGGGGCACCGTCTGATGGAACAGGCCGTTGCCACCTGCGAGCATTTCTGGCCGCAGCACAAAATCTTCCTGTCGGCGCAGGCCCACCTGCAGGATTTCTATGGTCGGTTTGGTTTTGAGCCGGTCAGCGAAGAATATCTGGAAGATAATATCCCGCACATTGATATGCAAAAATAGACACAACACGTCCCTGAGCGCTGACTGGAACGAAGATAAGGTCAGGAACGGCGGGAGAAAAGGGGCGTTGATGGCTGAGAATGCCCGATTGGTTGTCTTAACGCAGCAGGCATTCTCAGTGAAATGTTGAGACGGTTACTTTTTCTTGTAAACATCAGCCGTAGCGTGGACCTTTTTATTGGTATTTCCTGAGGTCAGGACATAGATGTCGCCGCCTTTATCATCTGCCATTTTCGACAGTTCGGTTTTGGCATCGGCAGCGCTGGTCTCACCTGCGGTGGTGACACTTCCTACTTTGGTATATTGGTCATGAACCTTTTTAAACTCATTTTTCGTCATCAATTCTGCAGCAAATGAACTGATCGAAAATGCACATAACACGACGCCAAGAACGATCTTCTTCATCGGAATTTCCTTTTAACAGAATGGTGGGTGGATAATGATTTGTGCTAATAAATATATAGTTGGCCCAATCGACACTGTCTAATAGCGTTAATGCGATTTGTTTGTTTTGTGATGAAAGCCGCTTTTCATCCATTATGCAGTGATGAATTTATTTATTTCATCCTAAATACATGAAGGATACTTTTAATCTGTACGCGTAAAATATTATTGTATAACTATTTCTCAACAACACAGACAAAATAGTCAGGCTGATTAATATCATACTGTTTTATTTCCATAGCCTGCTTATTAATTAATGATCAAGATACAGGTAGTGCATCCAACTGGTCATCCGTAATAACACTTTGCGCATCACCGAGACGTGGGCGAAGTGGTCGGAATAGATCGCTACCTGCGCAAAGATACCGTCAGGCAGGGAATCTATCTGCGGATTGGCATCCAGCTCAATCACCACCAGCACGCCATCGGAACCGGGCGTCAGGTTAAGCGACTGCAATGAACCCTGCGCCTGATAACCGCCACCGGGTACCACGGGCAGGACGCGAATTAATTTGCCCCTGAACACCTCGCCCGGTAACGCATTAAACACCGCTTCTGCTTCATCCCCAGGCTCAAGGCGCAGCAGCGAATTTTGCCTGAACTGAGCGATAATTTGCCGGGTCTGTTCGGGGACAAAAATCATCACCGGCCGCAACGGCAGCGCGGCAGCATAGGTGCCTGGGCGGATCAACACCTGCGTCACATAGCCGTTGCTCGGGGCGCGAACCACCGTTTGATCGAGGTTATATTTGGCTTCCGCCAGTTGGGCTCTGAGGCTGACAATCTGCGATTGCTCGCCGTTAACCTCACTGTCCAGCTGGCTCTTAATCTGCGCCTGCTCCGCCAGTGACCCTTTTACCAGCGCATCCTGCGCTAAAAAGTTTTGTCGCGCGGTGTCGATATCTCTTTCAGAGAACGGATTGACCTTGGCCTTACTGCCCCGCAGATAGCGCTGATAGTCTGTGAACAGGCGGTCGCGATCGGCGGTGGCATTAGAGGTATTGGCAATCGCTTCATCCAGTTGGCCCTTCATCGCCTGAGTATTATGGATGGCGCTGACCAGATCGGCCTGCAGCCGGTCTACCCGCGCCTGGAAGCGGGTATTGTCTATCTCAAAAAGCATTTCACCTTTTTCAATATGGACATTCTGTTTGTCGGTGACTTTAGTGACCACACCCGTCACCTGCGGCGTCACGGGGATGGTAATCACCGCTTTTTGCGCTAAGGAAGTATAAGGATGATTGTAATTCATCAGCAGAATCAATCCGCTAACCAGAAATACGCCGCCTAATACCGCCGTGGGCACGGTCCATTTATTGACCGGGATCTTGAAGATTTTAAATATGGACCAGGCAATCGCAACGTAGGTAAGAATAATGAGCAGATCCATAACATTACTCCTGCGGTGGCACGTTAACGTCAGGGTGTTTCTTCTCCAGCTCGGTTACGCGTCGCTGCAATTGCTGGATAACATCACTTTCATTCTGCATTCCCCAGCCCCTTTCAGGACGATACAGGGTGGCCCATATCCATAAAAAGGGCCAAATAACATGTAAGGTAAACAGGCTGACACAGCCGGCAACATGAATAGCATCGGCATGAGGATGATTACGTGATTTCGCTATCAGGTAGGGGATATCATGCAGGATAATAATCCCGTAAAAAATAACGATAAAAACGAACACCAGTACACCCAGCGCAAAGTAGTCAAGAAACATACTCGCCTCGAATGATGTGATTTAATTTGGCTTAAATATAGTCTTAACTTTACTGGCCAGCCATTAAATCTGAGCGCTTAATAATTTCGTCCCATTTTAAACCAGAGAAATTAATGGCCTTCACGACTATTTTTGACGGGTGATTCATATTTTGTTTGGTTAACCTTCTCTATACTCTGTGAGCCTGGCTACATTGTGTGGCTGTTTCTCTCCACATTGGGAGCATCATTATGATGGATTTACTCAGGGCGATTGGACTGGGATTAATGGTTCTGCTGCCACTTGCCAACCCCTTGACCACCGTGGTGCTGTTCCTCGGATTGGCGGGGGAGATGAGCAGTGCCGAACGCAATAAAGAAGCCATGATGGCTTCGCTGTATGTGTTTATTATCCTGATGGTGGCCTGGTATGCCGGGCAAATAGTGATGAATACCTTTGGCATTTCCATTCCGGGCCTGCGCATTGCCGGTGGCCTGATTGTCGCCTTTATCGGCTTTCGAATGCTGTTCCCACCGGCAAAGGGCGTCAGTTTACCTGAAGCGCAAAGTAAAGCCGATGAGATGGCGCGTGAACCCGAGGCCAGCATCGCATTTGTCCCGCTGGCGATGCCCAGCACGGCCGGTCCGGGCACCATTGCGATGGTGATCAGCTCTGCCTCAACCCTGCGTCATGGCGTTGATTTTCCGGAGTGGGTGATCTTTGCGGCACCACCGTTGATTTTTGTGTCGATAGGCGTGCTGCTGTGGATATGCTTGCGGAGTGCGGGTGGGGTGATGCGCGTATTGGGCAAAGGCGGAATTGAGGCCATTTCCCGTCTGATGGGCTTCCTGCTGATTTGCATGGGCGTGCAGTTTATCATCAACGGCATACTGGAAATCATCTCGACCTATCCAGCCAGCTGAAGCCACAAAAAAGGGCCGCTAAGCGGCCCTTTGCTGTCGGTTAACCTGCCGTCATCTGGCGGTCATCGACATATTTACGCTTGTCGGGTGCGGGCGGGAAATACTGATACAGCCAGGTTTCACTCAGCGTCTCGTCTTTGGTGCGCAGGAACAGGCGCAGATTCACCGGCTCCACCGAGTCACTGTTCGGATACCAGTCAAACAGAATACGGTAGCCGTCGATAGGCTCCACGTAGAGGATTTCAACCTGTTTGATGGTGCCTGAGGTGGTGGTAATCACCGGCTCGATGCCTTTCGGCGCGGCTGCTTTCAAATCGCCACCGACAAAGTCGACCGCGAAGCGACGTGCCCAGACGTCCGGATAGTGTTCGCCCGGTGCCCAACCTTCCGGGAAGCCGCCCATGCCGGTTCGGGTCGCGTTCACGCGGGACAGGCCGCTGCGCACCGGCGGCAGACCACTCCAGTAAAGTTTGTAACTGAAGCTGTGTTCGCTGCCGGCTTTAATCGCCTCTTCAGGACGCCAGAAGCAGACAATGTTATCCAGCGTTTCGCCCGTGGTCGGGATTTCCATCAGGTTAATGGCGCCTTTGCCCCATTTGCCGACCGGTTCAACCCACAGGCTTGGACGCTTGTTGTACCAGCCAATCACATCCTGATAATCCTGGAAGTCATGGTTGAGCTGCAACATACCAAAGCCGCGCGGATTCTCATCCTTGTAGGCGTTGTAGGTCAGACGCTGCGGGTTGTTCAGCGGGCGGCAGATCCACTCGCCACCACCGGTCCACATCGCCAGGCGATCGGAATCATGGATTTGCGGGTGGATGGTGTCGCACATGCGGCGTTCGTTGTTACCGCAGCTGAACATGGTGGTCATCGGCGCAATACCCATCTGCTCAATGTCTTTACGCGCATACAGGTGGTTTTCCACTTCCATCACCACGCGCTTATCTTCGCAGTGGACAATGAATTTGAATGCGCCGGTGCAGCTTTCGCCATCCAGCAAGGTGTAAACGGTGAAGGTGGTGTCATCTGCCTTCGGCGTTTCAAACCAGAACGCGGTGAAGTCAGGGAACTCTTCATGGCTGCCGAAGGTGTTGATCGCCACGCCACGCGCGGAAAGACCGTACTGATAGGTCTCATCAACGGCACGGAAGTAACTTGCGCCGAGGAAGGATACGATGTCCTTGCTGGCCAGCTCGGGTTTTTTAAACGCCCTGAAACCGGCAAAGCCCAAATCGGTTTTACCTTCCAGCTGTTTCATATCCACTTTGGCGTTGTTGTAGTTGAACAACTCCGGACGGAAGTGGATTTCACGGGCTTCACGGCTGGACGCATCGACAGAGAACATCCGCAGGCGGCGTTTGAAGCCCATGCCGACGTGGAAGAACTGAACGTCAAGCTCACGATTGGGAATGTCATTCCACAGTGAGTGGTTGGCGTCGTACTGAATTTCGTTATAAGCCTGCGGGGTCATGGTTGCCAGGGTTTCTGGCAGCGGTGCCGGAGCGCCACCGTAAGGTTTTTTCGCGAGGTCAGCCGCCATTTGCTTAAGCACGCCGAAATCAAATTTCTTCGCTGAGCCATCGGCGATATCGGTATCAGCCCAGGCAGCCTGTGCAAATAATGTCGATAAGCCGGACATGCCGCTTACCGTAGCGAAAGCCATTGAGGCTTTCATAAACATTCTTCGATTCATGCCAGAAGTCATTCCCTTTGCTGAACGGAGTTTGTAGAGACTGTCGTGGTGTTGCACACCGTCGCTGACGGGCAGCTTTGTCGACATATGCGTGATCTAAATCACAGCAAAGTAGGACAGTCCGTGAGATCAAAAATTCAGTTAGCAAAAAATTTATCAGATAAATCTAACAAAATCCCTGTTTTCCGCTGATAGCCGGCGCTTTTCAGCCCTTATCAGACGGTTCCTGTTTTGAAATGGCGTGATTTATCAGCGTGCCAACAAAGAATTTATGTAACGGGGCCTGACGATTAGCATGCCTCATCACCACAATCAGTTCGCGATAGAAGGTTAACTCGCCAAGCGGCAGAATGCGGACGTTTGCCGGGCGATCTGTCCACAATCCTGCCAGCGGCACCAGCGCAACGCCCAACTGCATCTCAACCATTTTGACGATGGCATCAATTTCATCAATCTCCAGCGCCAGCTGCGGATCGAGCCGCTGCTCGCGCAGGAACTGGCTGACCATCCGGCCGCCGAAAGAGGAGCGGTCATAGCGGATAAAGGGATGCTGGCGGATCAGCTCAACCACATCATCGCCTGCCACATCCGCTGGGGCGATCAGCACAAACGGCTCGCGCTGCACCGTCTCCGCGTACAGGTCTTTGGTCAGCGCGAAGCTGGGTTTGATGATCACCGCCAGATCGATATTGCCGGCGTCCACCTGGGTGAGCAGGCTGGAGGAGACGCCGGGGATCAGTTTGGTTTCCAGCGCGGGCGCCTGTTGATGCACGCTGACCAGCACGCCGGGCAGCAGGCCGGTTTGCACCGACGCGATAGCCCCAATCTTAATCGACCCGCGATACTCGGCCAGATTTTCGGGCTGAGCCATGCGGGCAAACAGCGTCAGGATCTCTTCCGCCATCGGCAAGACCCGCGTGCCATCAGCATTTAACGCCACGGCGCGGCCGGAACGGTCAAACAGCCGCATACCCAGCGCTTCCTCCAGCGTGCGCATTTGCGCGCTGACCGCCGATTGCGTCAGGCCAATACGCTGTCCGGCGGCGGAGAAAGTGCCAAACTGGCTGACCGCAACAAAGGTTTTCAGTTCACGTATCATGGTGTCCACTCAGCAAAATAATTGTTGAATCGTTGTAATAATATTCGCTTTTCACCAAAAATATTATCGTGAAGAATGGGGGTTCACAACGACCTTTCCTGATCCCCGGAGACTGCAATGGCCCTCAGCCCGTTCCATCTGGCAATACCTGTTCACGATCTTGCTGCTGCCCGCCATTTCTACGGCACCGTATTCAATCTTGCTGAAGGACGCTCCAGCGAACAATGGGTGGATTTTGACTTCTATGGACATCAGCTGGTGATCCATCAGGCACCGAAAAAGACCGCGCCAGATGCGGTTCACACTAACCACGTTGACGGCCACGGCGTGCCGGTGCCGCATTTCGGGCTGGTGCTGAGCTGGGAAGAGTGGGAGCAACTGGCCGCGCGGCTGCAGGACTTCCAGGTGAAGTTTGAGATTGAACCCTACGTGCGCTTTAAAGGGCAGGTGGGCGAACAGGCCACCATGTTCTTCTTCGATCCCTGTGGTAACGCGCTGGAGTTCAAGGCGTTCAAAGACATCCGCAGTATGTTCGCAAAATAGCCCGTTACCACTAAAGGCAACATTATCAGTCTATTCCTGGTCGTCTGAGCAAGCAGGTTGCTGAAAACTGTCTATAGTTATTTGAGATTCTTATTCGCACAAGGAGATGTTATGGCTAGAACGATTGCACCTGAAGAGAGCAGCCTGGACGACGACCTGGCGCTGTTGAGTGAAACGCTGGAAGAAGTGCTTAAATCTTCCGGAGATCCGGCAGACCAGAAATACATCGAGCTGAAAGCGAAAGCTGAGAAGTCGCTGAACGAGGTGAAGTCCCGCGTGAGCAACGCAACTGACACCTATTATGTTCGTGCGAAACAAGCCGTGTATCGTGCCGATGAATACGTGCATGAAAAACCGTGGCAGGGGATTGGCGTTGGTGCCACCCTGGGTCTGGTTGTAGGATTACTGCTGGCGCGCCGTTAAGGTCTGCGTCACCAGGCAAAAGTTGCGGGCGTCCTTCGGGGCGCCCGTTTTGTTTCCGCCCGCCAGGCCTGCTCTCACCTGGCCCAGATCAAACATTGATGTTGGCACGGCGGGTACACTGGCCTGACGTGAGTGTGTCTGGAATGCCCAATGTCATTTGCCTCCGCCTTAAACAACCTGCAACAGCAGCTTCGCGCTGTCACCGCATCTCAACCGGGTTTTCTGCGTCTGTCGGCGACGGTCACCGATCCTTCCGATGGCTTAGCCTGGCTGGACGCGCAGCCCGTATGGCCAAAGTTTTACTGGCAGCACCGCGGCGGCGAGCAAACGCTGATGGCGCTGGGCGAGGTTCAGCGCGCAGAGACGCTTCAGCAGGCCAGTCAGCTTCTGCGCGCGCTGCCGGCCGAAGGCTGTCTGGTGGGATCCAATGAATTTGCGCTACAGCATTGCTGTCTGTTCCTGCCACGCGTGTTATTGCGGGGCAACACCCTCAGCGTGTTCCTGCACGGTGTGCTGCGGGAAGAGGCCCAGGCCGCGATCGGGCTGATCGATAGCCTGCTGCCGGCACACCCTTTTGAGTCTCTTCCGCAACGGCTGAGCGCCTGCCAACACTTTCCGGATTCTGGCGGCTGGCACCAGCAGGTTGCGGCGGCGCTTGCCGCGATTCGTCAGGGCGATCTGGATAAGGTGGTGCTGGCGCGGGCCACCGATTTACACTTCACCCAGGCGGTTAATGCGGCCGCACTGCTTGATGCCAGCCGTCAGGCCAACCGCCACTGCTATCACTTTATGCTGGCGATCTCGCCGCAGCAGGCATTTCTCGGCTCCAGTCCCGAACAGCTTTTCCATCGACATGGGCTGGCGCTCAATACGGAGGCGCTGGCCGGAACCTGCGCTAACGCCAGCGACGCGCATCTGGCGCAGCAGCTGGGCGACGCGCTGTTAAACGATGAAAAGAACCGTCGGGAAAATGGCCTGGTGGTGGAAGATATCTGCCAGCGCCTGGAGTCGATTACGTCGGGTCTGGATGTGTCCCCGGCCCACGTTGTGCGGCTGCGTAAGGTGCAGCACCTTAAGCGCGAGATTCAGGGGCAGCTTTATCAGCAGGACGATATGGCGCTGCTGCAACGGCTGCAGCCTACCGCGGCGGTCGCCGGATTGCCGCGCCAGCCCGCTCAGCAGTTTATTCGCCAGCACGAACCGTTTTCACGCGGCTGGTATGCCGGATCGGTCGGCTGGTTATCGGCAGCAGAAAGTGAGTTTGCGGTTGCGCTGCGTTCGGCGCAGGTGTCAGGCAACAGCGTGCGATTGTATGCCGGGGCGGGGATCGTGGCCGGTTCAGAGGCCAGCCTTGAGTGGCAGGAGATCAATCAGAAGGCTGCCGGCCTGGCAAGCCTGCTCGGCGTGGAAATAGCGAGCGGATCCTGCCCCAAATCAAAATGACGACGCGGTGGCTCTTTTATACTGCCTGCCTGCTTTGGTCAGGAGTGGGCTATGTCACACAGTACCTTCAACCGCCGCTGGGCCGGCGTGATCCTTGAAGCGGTTTCACGCCATCAGGTTAAGCATGTCTGCATCGCGCCAGGTTCCCGTTCTGCACCGCTGACGCTGGCGGCCGCCAGCCGGGAAAAACTGATTTGCCACACCCACTTTGATGAACGCGGTCTCGGGCATCTGGCGCTGGGTCTGGCCAAATCGACTGGCCAGCCGGTGGCGATTATCGTCACCTCCGGTACCGCCGTTGCCAACCTCTATCCTGCCATTATTGAAGCCCGCCTGACCGGTGAGCGGCTGATTATCCTCAGCGCCGACCGCCCTGCAGAATTGCTTGATTGCGGCGCCAACCAGGCCATCGATCAAACCGGGCTGTTTGCCAGCCACGCCGTTTCCCTGAACCTTCCCCGTCCGACGCCCGATATTGCCGCCAGCTGGCTGGTGTCGGCCATTGACTCGCTGCTCGGCCAGCAGGAATGTGGTGCCGTGCAGATTAACTGCCCGTTTGCGGAACCCTTATACGGCGGCGATCCGGAGGCGTATCAGCACTGGCAGGAGGCATTGGGTGACTGGTGGCAGGATGACGGTCCCTGGTTACAGCAGGTGGCCGCCCGAGCGACCCCTCTAATGCCGGAATGGTCGCGCTGGCGTCAGGCGCGCGGCGTGGTGATTGCCGGGAAAATGTCGCCGCAAGAGGGCATTGCCGTGGCCCGTTGGGCCAGCGAGCTGGGCTGGCCGCTGATTGCCGATGTGCAGTCCCACTGCGGTCAGCCGCTGCCTGCTGCGGAGATCTGGTTACAGCATCCGCAGGCGATTGAGGGGCTTTCAGCGGCGCAAATTGTGGTGCAGTTTGGCAGCCACCTGACCGGTAAAGCGTTATGCCGCTGGCTGGCGACAGCGAAACCTGAGCAGTTCTGGCTGATTGAAGCCATGCCGCCGCGGCGCGATCCGGCTCATCACCGTGGCAGCCGCATCGTGGCCGATATCCGCCAGTGGCTGACAGCGCATCCGGCGTCGCCTCAGTCGGCCTGGTGCCCGGCGCTTGCCGATCGGGTGAAGACGCTGACCGCCAGCCTTAACCCGCCGTTGTTTAGCGAGGCCGGGCTGGCAGCAAACCTGGCCGCTTTGCTACCCGAACAGGGCGTTTTGTTTCTCGGTAACAGCCTGACTATCCGGCTGGTGGATGCTTTTGCCCAGCTGCCGCCGGGCTATCCGGTGTTTGCCAACCGTGGCGCCAGCGGCATCGACGGATTGCTGGCCACCGCCGCCGGGGTTCAGCGCGGCAGCAGAAAACCGCTGCTGGCAATCGTTGGAGACATCTCAGCCCTTTACGACCTGAACAGCCTGGCGCTGTTGCGGCTGGCCAGCGCGCCGGTGGTGCTGATCGTCATCAATAACGCGGGCGGCCAGATATTTTCGCTGCTGCCAACGCCCGAAGCGGAAAGAGAGCGCTTCTTTTTAATGCCGCAGCAGGTCGATTTTGCTGCCGCCGCGCAGTTGTTTGGGCTCGACTTTCACCGGCCCGCGAATGCTCAGGAGCTGACCGCGGCGCTAGAACAAGGCTGGCGAGGACAGGCAACGCTGATTGAACTGCAGGTAGATAGCGCCGAAGGCGCACAGGCCCTGGCCGCTGCCGGGATGGGAGGTTATCGATGATCCTGCATGCCTGCTGGCAGGGTAAGCGCCGACCCGATCGGCCGGTGCTGGTCTGGCTGCACGGCTTGCTGGGAAGCGCCAGAGACTGGCAGCCGGTGCAGTCGCTGCTGGCGGACTGGCCGCAGCTGGCGATCGACCTGCCGGGGCACGGAGGATCGCAGGCACATCCGGTCTGCGGCTTTGAACCGCTTTCAGAAAGCATTAATCAGACGCTGTGCCGTTATCACGTTGGGCGTTACTGGCTGATAGGGTATTCGCTGGGCGGTCGGGTGGCGCTGTATCACGCCTGCCGCCATGCCGGTTCTGCGCTGCAGGGACTGGTGGTTGAAGGGGCGCATTTTGGCCTGAACAACCCGGCTCAACGTCAGCAACGTCAGGCGCAGGATGCCCGTTGGGCGGAAGACTTTCGCACTCTGCCGTTAGCGCAAACGCTTGATGCCTGGTATCGCCAGCCCATTTTTGCCGAACTGACCGGGCAGCAACGGGCCGCGCTGATCGCCTCACGTAGCGGTAATCACCCCGCAGCGATCGCCGCGATGCTGCAGGCAACCTCACTCTCTCAGCAGCCCAGTTTACTGGCCGAACTCCGCCATTTTCAGCGGCCCTTCAGCTATTTCTGCGGCGAACATGACCAGAAATTTCGCCAGCTTGCCCGGCAGGCTTCACTTCCCTGTACCCCGATTCCTGCGGCGGGCCATAACGCTCACCGTGAAAATCCTGTCGCCTTTGCCGGACTGCTGGCACAGCGGCTTCATTCTGAGGAGCACCGATGATTTATCCCGACGACGACCTGCTTTATGCCCCGGTTGAGTGGCAGGACTCTGCGCAGCCTTTCAGCGATATTCGCTATCACAAATCCGCTGATGGCATCGCCAAAATCACCCTTAATCGCCCCGAAGTGCGCAATGCCTTCCGGCCCCAGACGGTGAAGGAGCTGATGATTGCCCTGAATGATGCCCGTCATGACGAGCAGGTTGGGGTGATTGTGCTGACCGGTGAAGGAAACGAGGCCTTCTGCGCCGGTGGCGATCAGAAAGTGCGCGGCAACTACGGCGGTTATCAGGATGAGTCCGGCGTGCATCACCTGAACGTGCTGGATTTTCAGCGGCAAATCCGCACCTCCCCCAAACCGGTAGTGGCGATGGTGGCGGGCTATGCGGTGGGAGGCGGCCATGTGCTGCATATGCTCTGCGATCTGACTATTGCGGCGGACAATGCCCGGTTCGGTCAGACCGGGCCAAAGGTCGGATCGTTTGACGGCGGCTGGGGCGCGGCCTATATGGCGCGCATTGTCGGGCAGAAGAAGGCGCGCGAAATCTGGTTCCTGTGCCGGATGTACAATGCGCAGCAGGCGCTGGAGATGGGTCTCATCAATACCGTGGTGCCGTTAGCCGATCTGGAAAAGGAAACGGTGCGCTGGTGCCGTGAAATGCTGCAAAACAGTCCGATGGCGCTGCGCTGTCTGAAGGCGGCGCTGAATGCCGATTGCGATGGCCAGGCCGGGTTGCAGGAGCTGGCCGGTAACGCCACCATGCTGTTTTATATGACCGAAGAAGGGCAGGAAGGGCGCAACGCGTTCAACCAGAAGCGTCAGCCAGACTTCAGTCAATTTAAGCGCAATCCCTGATGCGCCGCGCGGGGGTGTATGGCTGGGAAATCCCGCTGGACGCCGGCGTGGTGCTGCGCGACCGCCGGCTTAAAACCCGCTCAGGCCTGCTGGTCAGGCTGACGGAGGCGGGCCGCGAAGGCTGGGGCGAAATCTCGCCGCTGCCGGGGTTCAGCACCGAGTCGCTCGATGACGCCCGGCATGCCACGCTGGTCTGGCTGGCAGCCTGGTGTCGGGGCGAAAATCAGGCGGACTGTCCTTTGCCGTCGGTGGCGTTCGGTCTGAGCTGTGCGCAGGCAGAACTGGGCGGTCAGCTGCCGGAGGAGGGCAACTTTAACAGTGCGCTACTGTGCGTGGGCGATCCCGACGATCTCTTTCTGCGTCTGCAGCAACAGGCCGAGCCGCTGGCGAAAATGAAGGTTGGCCTGTACGAGGCGGTGCGCGACGGTTTGATGGTTAATCTGCTGCTGGAAGCCCTTCCTGCGCTTACGTTAAGGCTGGATGCTAACCGCAGCTGGAGCCTGGAGAAAGCGCTGACCTTCGCGCGTTATGTGCCTGAACAGCTGCGTTCCCGTATCGCTTTCCTCGAAGAACCCTGCCGCGATCCGCAGGATTCCAGGCGTTTTGCCGCTGAAACCGGTATTGCTATCGCCTGGGATGAAAGCACCCGCGATGCCGGCTTCCAGCCACGGGCAGAACCGCAGGTCAGCGCCGTGATCCTTAAACCCACGCTGCTCGGCAGCCTGCAGAAAGTGCGCGCGATGGCGCAACAGGCACAGCAGGCTGGATTAACGGTGGTGATCAGTTCGTCTCTGGAGTCGAGCCTCGGCCTGACGCAGCTGGCACGCATCGCACAGGGGTTAACGCCCGGCACCACGCCCGGGCTGGATACCTTGAATCTGATGCAACATCAGCTGGTGCGCCGCTGGCCGGGCTGCGAACTGCCGCTAATCGCTTCAGGCGCGTTGGAGGTGATATGGCAGCATTAAGCGACTGGCCGTGGCGGCACTGGGCAAAGCAGCAGCCTGATGAACCCGCGCTGATCAATCAGGGTGCCGCGTTCAGCTGGTCGCAGCTGGCCGATCAGATCGACCAGCTTGCCACTGGATTGATGCAGCAGGGCGTGCGCAGCGGGTGTGGTGTGGTTCTGAAAGCGCGTAACAGCCAGCCCGCTTTACTGGCGTATCTGGCCCTGCTGCAGTGTGGCGCGCGGGTGATACCGCTAAACCCTCAACTTCCTGCCACGCAACTGGCGGTGATCCTTCCCGCACTGAACGCTGATTTCGCCCTGTCGCTGGACGGTGAACCTGTGGCGGACATGGTCCCGTTGCGGTGGGTCGTTGCCAACGGATCGCCACGGCATCAATGGGACGATCGGCAGATCGCCACGCTCACCTTAACCTCCGGCTCCAGCGGGCAGCCTAAAGCGGCAGCGCATACCTTTGCGGCGCACCTTGCCAGCGCGGCAGGGGTGGTGGACGCGATGAATTTTACCCGGCAGGACCGCTGGCTGCTCTCTTTGCCGCTGTTTCATGTTTCCGGCCAGGGCATTGTCTGGCGCTGGCTACGGCGCGGGGCGGGCCTGGTGCTGGCGGATGGCCTCTCGTTGCACCAGGCGCTGGAACACTGCACCTTTGCCTCGCTGGTGCCGACCCAGCTCTGGCGCCTGCTGCAACAGCCAGAGCTTCCGGGCCGTTTGCGCAATGTGCTGCTGGGCGGCGCGGCAATCCCGCAGAGCTTAACGCAACAGGCAGAGGCGCGCGGCATTGCCTGCTGGTGTGGCTACGGCCTGACCGAAACCGCCTCGACGGTGGCGGCAAAGCGGGCCGATAAGCGAAGTGGCGTAGGGCTGGCGTTGGCAGGGCATCAGATCAGGATCAGAAACGGCGAGGTGCAGCTGAAATCACCGGCGCTGGCCTGTGGCTACTGGCATGATGGCGAACTGTTGCCTTTAACCGATGCGGATGGCTGGTTTGCCAGCAGAGATGGCGGGCACCTTGAACAGGGGGAACTGGTATTAACCGGACGGCTGGACAACCAGTTTTTCTCGGCAGGTGAGGGGATCCAGCCGGAGCAGATTGAGTCACTGTTGATGTCACATCCGGCGGTCAGCCAGGCGTTTATCGTGCCGCGCGAGGATCGGGAGTTTGGTCAGCGACCGGTGGCGCTGGTGGCGATGACGGCGGATTTACCGTTGACGGCATTAGCCGAATGGGCAAAAGGGCGGCTGGCCGGATTTCAGCGTCCGGTAAGCTGGTATCCGTTGCCCGAACTGGATAGCGGCGGCATCAAGCTTTCCCGTCAGCGCTTGACGCAATGGGTCGCGCAGCAGGAAAAAGGGCGGCAGTAAGCCGCCCCTGTCCGGTTACTTCAGCGCGTTAAGCGCCTGCTCAACGCCCGCGCCGTAGGCCGGATCGACCTGATGGAACAGGGCAATCTGCCGCTGCTGGATAAACTCAGGGATCTGGATCAGCTCACCGGCGATACGTTTAAACATGCGCTGATGCTCTTCTTCCCCAATCAGATTAAACAAAGCGCGTGGCTGGGTGAAATAGTCTTCATCTTCGCGATGGTTCCAGTGATCCGCCGCGCCTTCCAGTGACAACGGCGGCTCGCTGTAATCCGGCTGCTCCTGGAAGACGTTAAAGCTGTTTGGCTCATAGGTTGCGCCGTTGCCGCTATTGCCATCAACGCGCATCGCGCCATCGCGGTGATAATTGTGGAACGGGCATTTGGGCGCATTCACCGGGATCTGGTGGTGGTTGACGCCCAGACGATAGCGGTGCGCATCGCCGTAGGAGAACAGACGGCCCTGCAACATGCGGTCTGGCGAGAAACCAATGCCTGGCACCACGTTGGCCGGGCTCATGGCAACCTGTTCCACTTCGGCAAAGTAGTTATCCGGGTTGCGGTTCAGCTCAAATTCACCCACTTCAATCAGCGGATAATCGGCATGCGGCCAGACTTTGGTCAGGTCGAAAGGGTTGTACGGCGTCTGCGAAGCTTCATCTTCCGGCATGATCTGCACAAAGAATTTCCAGCGCGGGAAGTTGCCTTGCTCAATCGCGTCAAACAGATCGCGCTGGGAGCTTTCACGATCCTGACCAATCAACAGCGCCGCTTCGTCATCCATCAGGTTCTGAATACCCTGTTCGCAACGCATATGGAATTTCACCCAAAAGCGCTGCTGCTGGTCGTTAATAAAGCTGTAGGTATGGCTGCCAAAGCCGTGAATATGACGATACGAGGTCGGCAGGCCACGGTCGCTAAAGTCGATGGTCAGCTGATGCAGCGATTCAGGAAGCTGGGAGAAGAAATCCCATTTGTAGGTTGGGTTACGCAGGTTGGTGCGCGGATCGCGCTTCACTACATGGTTCAAATCCGGGAATTTCATCGGGTCGCGTAAGTAGAACACCGGCGTGTTGTTACCGACCAAATCCCAGTTGCCTTCTTCGGTATAAAACTTTAACGAGAAGCCACGAATATCGCGTTCGGCATCGGCACCGCCGCGTTCACCTGCCACCGTGGAAAAACGCATAAACAGCTCGGTCTGTTTGCCCACTTCAGCGAAGATTTTTGCCCGGCTGAAGGCGGTGATATCCTGGGTGACGGTGAAGGTGCCGTAAGCGCCCGACCCTTTGGCGTGCATGCGGCGTTCCGGGATCACTTCGCGGTCAAAATGCGCCAGCTTCTCTAAGAACCAGACATCCTGTAACAGCATTGGGCCACGGCGGCCAGCGGTCATCGAATTATTATTATGGGCGACGGGTGCGCCAGCAGCGGTGGTCAGTCCTTTTTTGCTCATCGGGCGTCTCTCTCTGGTTAACGTTAGTTTAAATATCAAAAAACAGTTATCAATCGGCTATTCCTATTATCAGCGCCATTGTGCCCCGTTCGTCCGCTGCCCGACAATCTGGCTCTGGCTATTGCTGCCATCTCTGAAACACAACTTATTGGAAAAGAGCATTGTGTTTATCTGGGTGTGTTCATACAGTTAACGTTCGCTGCCCGAACTGGAGATAAAAATGATAAGAGTGGAAATGCTCGCGACTGGCGATGAAGTCCTGCACGGTCAGATTGTGGATACCAATGCGGCCTGGCTGGCTGGCGTACTGTTTGAGAACGGCCTGCCGATGACCAGTCGCCAGACCCATGGCGACAATCTTGATGAGCTGGTTAACGTGCTGATCGAGCGCAGCAAAGTGGCCGATGTGCTGATCGTTAACGGTGGGTTAGGGCCGACCAGTGACGACCTGAGCGCGGTTGCTGCCGCCAAAGCCGCGGGCGTCAAGCTGGTGATGCACGAAGAGTGGCTGGTGAAGATGGAAGCCTTCTTTGCCGGGCGTGGCCGCAAAATGGCAGCCAGCAACCGCAAGCAGGCCGAAATCCCTGAGGGTGCAGAGATGCTGGATAATCCGGTGGGCACCGCCTGTGGCTTCGCTATGCAGCTGAACCGCTGCTGGATGTTCTTCACCCCTGGCGTACCGTCCGAATACAAGGTGATGGTCGAGGAACAGATTTTGCCGCGCCTTAAAGCGCGCTTTAAGCTGCCCGAGCCGCCGGTGTGCCTGCGCCTGACCACCTTTGGCCGTGGCGAGAGCGACCTGGCAGAAGAAATCGAGCCGCTGCCGATCCCGGATGGTGTGGTAATGGGGTATCGCGCGTCGATGCCCATTATTGAGCTGAAGCTGAACGGCCCGGCCTCCAAACTGCCAGAGATGGAAGTTTTCTGGCAGCAGGTGCGTGAAATCGCCGGCGAGAGCATGATCTTTGAAGGTTTCGAAGGCCTGCCGGCACAGCTTTCCCGTCGTCTGAAAGAGAAGGGCTACACGCTGGCCATCAGCGAGCAGTTCACCGCCGGACTGTTGCAGTGGCAGATGGCGTCGGTCGACGCGCCGTTAGCGGCCGGCAACGTGCTTCCCGCGCGCGAAGAATCTCTACAGACGTTGCTTGAGCGCAGCAAACAGCTGGCCGCCGAATCCGCAGCAAGTCTGTCACTGATTGTCGGTGGGCTACAGGATGAAAAGCTGGGGTTTGCGCTGCATACGCCGGAAGGCAGCTGGGCGCAGGGCGTGAAGTTTAACGTCAACCGCCATGGGCTGAAATCCCGCCAGGATGTGGTGGCAATGATGGCGCTGAATATGCTGCGTCGCTGGATGAACGGCATGGAAGTGTCGACCGGTCATGGCTGGATTGATGTGGTGGAAACGCTGAAAGGGTAATGTAAGGCAGAAGGGGCGGGGTATTCGCCCCCTGTATCAGGCGTTATAACCGGCTATAACGCGCTACATCTCTAGTTCGATATCGCCGTTGGCTTTACAGCAGCACGGCAGGATTTCGTCATGCTGAACGAAGGCCAGCGGTTTCGCGGTATAACACACTTCGCCTTTCAGTAGCCGGGTACGGCAGGAGCCGCAATAGCCTTCCCGGCACTGATATTCCACGCAGATCTGATGCGCTTCAAGCGCGTCCAGCAGCGAAGGGTGTTCATTCTTACAATGCAGCTGCGTGCCGGAAGCACGCAGGATAATCATCGAACCCGCCATCTTACAGCTGGAAGTCGTCGAAGTCGTTTTCGCCCACTTCGGAGTCAATCTGACCCACAAGGTAAGAGCTCACTTCCACTTCCTGCGGTGCCACCTGAACGTTGTCAGACACCAGCCAGGAGTTAATCCATGGGATTGGGTTTGAACGCGTCTTGAACGGCAGATCCAGACCCACCGCGTGCATGCGGATGTTGGTGATGTACTCAATGTACTGGCACAGGATGTCTTTGTTCAGACCGATCATCGAGCCGTCGCGGAACAGGTATTCTGCCCACTCTTTCTCTTGCTGCGCGGCCAGCACGAACAGGTCGTAGCACTCCTGGCGGGATTCACGGGCAATCTCTGCCATCTCCGGATCGTCTTCACCGCTGCGCAGCAGGTTCAGCATATGCTGCGTGCCAGTCAGGTGCAGCGCTTCGTCACGGGCGATCAGCTTGATGATTTTGGCGTTACCTTCCATCAGCTCGCGTTCAGCGAACGCAAATGAACAGGCAAAGCTGACGTAGAAGCGGATCGCTTCCAGCGCGTTGACGCTCATCAGGCAGATATACAGCTGCTTTTTCAGCGCGCGCAGGTTAATGGTGATGCTTTTGCCGTTGACCTGGTGCGTGCCTTCACCCAGCAGATGCCAGTAGCTGGTCATCTCGATCAGATCGTCGTAGTAGCCAGAGATATCTTTGGCGCGCGACAGGATCTGCTCGTTGGTGACGATATCGTCGAACACAATCGCCGGATCGTTAACGATGTTACGGATAATGTGGGTGTAAGAGCGCGAGTGGATGGTTTCCGAGAACGCCCAGGTTTCAATCCAGGTTTCCAGCTCCGGGATCGAGATCAGCGGCAGCAGCGCCACGTTCGGGCTACGTCCCTGAATCGAATCCAATAGCGTCTGATACTTCAGGTTGCTGATGAAGATGTGTTTTTCATGGTCTGGCAGACCCTGATAATCGATGCGGTCGCGTGAGACATCCACTTCTTCCGGGCGCCAGAAGAACGACAGCTGCTTTTCGATCAGCTTTTCAAAGATGTCATATTTCTGCTGGTCGAAACGGGCGACGTTAACCGACTGACCGAAGAACATCGGTTCATCCAGCTGGTTGTTTTTGTTTTGCGAGAACGTTGTGTAAGCCATGAATAGTAATCCAGTGAGAGCGGGCCGCGCTACGCGGCCCTGACACATGATTGTGGCGGGCGATGTCTGAACTCATCGCGCCGCAGAGTGTGCTTAGATCTTGCAGGCACCGCTTTCGCAGCCGTCATCCTGAATGGATGGCACCAGATCTTCCTGCGTGTCTTCCGCACCGTCACGGGTGTTCTGGTAGTACAGCGTTTTCACGCCGAACTTGTAGGCGGTTAGCAGATCTTTCAGCAGCTGCTTCATCGGCACGCGGCCATTGGCGAAGCGCGTTGGATCGTAGTTGGTGTTAGACGAGATCGCCTGGTCGATAAACTTCTGCATCAGTCCAACCAGCTGCAGGTAACCGTCGTTGTTCGGCATGTCCCACAGCAGCTCGTAGCTGTCCTTCAGACGCTCGTACTCTGGCACCACCTGACGCAGGATCCCGTCTTTCGACGCTTTAATGCTGATATGACCGCGCGGTGGCTCAATGCCGTTGGTGGCGTTAGAAATCTGCGAAGAGGTTTCAGAAGGCATCAGCGCAGACAGCGTGGAGTTACGCAGGCCGTGGGTCTTGATCTGCTCGCGCAGGCCGTCCCAGTCCAGGTGCAGCGGCTCGCTGCTGATCGCATCCAGGTCTTTCTTATAGGTGTCGATAGGCATGATGCCCTGCGCATAGGTGGTTTCGTTGAACCACGGGCAGGCACCTTGCTCTTTCGCCAGCTCGTTTGACGCTTTCAGCAGGTAGAACTGAATGGCTTCAAAGGTGCGGTGCGTCAGGTCGTTGGCGCTGCCATCGGAATAACGCACGCCATGCTTGGCCAGGTAGTATGCATAGTTGATCACGCCAATACCCAGCGTACGACGGCCCATTGCGCCGCGTTGTGCCGCAGGAATTGGGTAATCCTGATAATCCAGCAGGGCATCCAGCGCACGGACCGCAAGGGTCGCCAGCTCTTCCAGATCGTCCAGGCTGTTAATCGCACCCAGGTTGAAGGCAGACAGCGTACAAAGCGCGATCTCGCCGTTTTCGTCGTTCACGTCCAGCAGCGGCTTGGTTGGCAGAGCAATTTCAAGGCACAGGTTCGACTGGCGAACCGGGGCGATGGCCGGGTCAAACGGGCTGTGGGTGTTGCAGTGATCGACGTTCTGAATATAGATACGGCCGGTCGAAGCACGTTCCTGCATCATCAGTGAGAACAGGTCGACGGCCTTAACGCGCTGCTTGCGAATCGACGGCTCGTTTTCGTATTTGGTGTACAGGCGCTCGAACTCGTCCTGATCGGCGAAGAACGCATCGTACAGGCCTGGTACGTCAGACGGGCTGAACAGCGTGATGTCGCCGCCTTTCAGCAGACGGGTGTACATCAGCTTGTTGATCTGTACGCCGTAGTCCATGTGACGAACGCGGTTTCCTTCCACGCCACGGTTGTTTTTCAACACCAGCAGGCTTTCCACTTCCAGGTGCCACATTGGGTAGAACAGCGTCGCTGCTCCGCCACGCACGCCGCCCTGAGAACAGGATTTCACTGCGGTCTGGAAGTGCTTGTAGAACGGAATACAGCCGGTGTGGAACGCTTCGCCGCCACGGATCGGGCTGCCCAGCGCACGAATGCGGCCGGCGTTGATGCCGATACCGGCACGCTGAGAAACGTATTTCACGATCGCGCTGGACGTGGCGTTGATGGAATCCAGGCTGTCGCCGCACTCGATCAGCACGCAAGAGCTGAACTGGCGGGTTGGGGTACGTACGCCGGACATGATTGGCGTCGGCAGCGAAATTTTGAAGGTCGAGATCGCATCGTAGAAACGCTTGACGTAATCCAGACGGGTATCACGCGGATAGCCGGAGAACAGGCAGGCGGCGACCAGGATATACAGGAACTGGGCGCTTTCGTAGATGTCACCGCTGACGCGGTTCTGCACCAGGTATTTACCTTCCAGCTGCTTCACTGCCGCATAGGAGAAGTTCATGTCACGCCAGTGGTCGATAAAGCCGTCCATCTGCTCGAACTCTTCAGCGCTGTAGTCTTCCAGCAGGTGGCGATCGTATTTGCCCATATCGACCATACGCTTCACCTGATCGTACAGCTTCGGCGGTTCAAACTGGCCGTAAGCTTTTTTACGCAGGTGGAAGATCGCCAGGCGTGCAGCCATGTACTGGTAATCCGGCGCGTCACGGGAAATCAGGTCAGCAGCGGATTTGATAACGGTTTCGTGGATATCAGAGGTTCTGATCCCTTCGTAAAACTGGATATGCGAGCGGAGTTCTACTTGTGAGACGGAGACGTTTTGCAGACCTTCTGCAGCCCAGTCAAGCACGCGGTGGATTTTATCGAGGTTGATGCGTTCGGTACGGCCATCGCGTTTGGTGACAAGTAGGCTTTGATTCATGTCGCGTAATATCCTTGAAGGAGAAATCAAACATATCCCCCGTTTATACACAGAATGCTCTTATGTGAGTAACTCTGTGGATAAACACTATATATAGGGGGTAAACGAAGATTGAGTAACAATATGGTGAGTATTTTAGTCATTTATCACCACTCAACAAGGCTTGATTTTCGGAACAAATTACTGAACGGAGCCTGGCATATTTCCTAAGTCCACGTTTCTCAAGGGCCAGGGGCCATGTCAACAGTTTGAAGAAATTTTTAGAAATTTGATCAAGCGCGGGTTTCTTGCTCAGCGCCGAAAACCTGGCGTTTTTTTTGCGTACAAAAAGCCCTGAAGTGACGAAAAATCGCCGCTTCATAACCTTAGAAAAAAAACTTTCATGGCTAACCGGGGTTATCCTGCCGCTGCACCGGCAACGCTGTCCAAAAGGAAAACGATCTGACCTCAGCCTCAGGCTAAGAAATTCTTATGACAGGCAGATTAAGGAAGAAGGGAATTTTACTTAAGGATCAAATGCGCAGAGCAGTTTTACCACATGCTCTGCGCGGGCCGTCGGCGAAGGTTATTCGGCGACAGAGTGGGTGTGCACCATGTAGTTAACGTCAACGCCTGGCGCCAGCTTGAAGCTGTTCATCAGCGGATTGTAATGCAGACCAATCATATGACGTTCGCGCAATGGCGTTTCGTCGACCCAGTTCAACAGCTCGGCAGGGCGGATAAACTTCTTAATGTCATGCGTACCGCGCGGCACCATACGCAGCACGTACTCCGCGCCGATAATCGCCATCAGCCAGGATTTGCTGTTGCGGTTAAGGGTAGAGAAGAACACTTCGCCGCCGGGTTTCACCAGCTTCGCGCAGGCGTGAACCACTGAACGCGGATCCGGCACGTGCTCCAGCATCTCCATGCAGGTCACCACATCGTACTGACCGGCAAACTGTTCGGCGTGCTCTTCTACGGTCTGCTGCACGTAATCGACCTTCACGCCGCTTTCCAGCGCGTGCAGGCGGGCGATTTCTAACGGTTCCGCGCCCATATCCAGCCCAACCACCTCAGCGCCTTCACGCGCCATGCTTTCGGCCAGAATGCCGCCGCCGCAGCCGACATCCAGCACTTTCTTGCCGAACAGGCCGTTGCTGTGCTGGGCAATATAGCCCAGACGCAGTGGGTTAATGCGATGCAGAGGCTTAAATTCGCCTTCCAGATCCCACCAACGGGAAGCCACTGCTTCAAATTTGGCAATTTCGTTATGATCCACGTTAGCCGTGGTGGCGTTTTGTTCAGCCTTCATAGGTCCCTCACTCGCGAAAAGTTTGCGGGCAGTATATCTGTTTTCTCAGAGGAATGTGCACCGCCAGGCGTTCACGATGCCTGAGGCGCATTAAAGCAGCCAAAAAGACGCTTTCCATTCACCACCATGGCTAAAGGTGATATACTTTCGCACCTTTGAATCCGGGTATAACGTAGAGGGATAGCGGCTCCATGAGCGACCTAGCCAGAGAAATCACACCGGTCAATATTGAAGAAGAGTTAAAGAACTCTTACCTCGATTATGCCATGTCGGTCATCGTTGGCCGTGCATTGCCAGATGTTCGCGATGGTCTGAAACCAGTACACCGTCGTGTGCTCTACGCCATGAACGTGCTGGGCAATGACTGGAACAAACCTTATAAAAAGTCTGCCCGTGTTGTCGGCGACGTTATCGGTAAATATCACCCACATGGCGACAGCGCCGTGTATGACACCATCGTTCGTATGGCACAGCCGTTCTCGCTGCGCTATATGCTGGTGGATGGTCAGGGTAACTTCGGTTCCGTTGATGGCGACTCCGCCGCAGCAATGCGTTATACCGAAGTACGCATGTCAAAAATTGCCCACGAGCTGCTGGCGGATCTGGAAAAAGAGACCGTCGACTTTGTGCCGAACTATGACGGCACCGAGCAGATCCCGGCCGTTATGCCAACCCGCGTGCCTAACCTGCTGATCAACGGCGCGTCAGGAATCGCGGTGGGTATGGCAACCAACATTCCTCCACACAACCTGACTGAAGTTATCAGCGGCTGTCTGGCCTACATCGACGATGAGAACATCACCGTTGAAGGGCTGATGGAGCACATCCCTGGCCCGGACTTCCCAACTGCCGCCATTATCAATGGCCGCCGTGGGATTGAAGAAGCCTATCGCACCGGTCGCGGCAAGATCTATATCCGTGCCCGTGGCGAAGTCGAAACCGATGCGAAAACCGGTCGCGAAACAATCATCATTCACGAAATTCCTTACCAGGTGAACAAAGCGCGCCTGATTGAGAAAATCGCTGAACTGGTGAAAGAGAAGCGTCTGGAAGGCATCAGTGCCCTGCGTGATGAATCTGACAAAGACGGTATGCGTATCGTCGTGGAAGTGAAGCGTGATGCGGTTGGCGAGGTTGTGCTGAACAACCTGTACTCGCTGACCCAGCTGCAGACCTCTTTCGGTATCAATATGGTTGCCCTGCATCAGGGACAGCCAAAAATTATGCCGCTGAAAGATATTCTGGAAGCCTTCGTCCGTCACCGCCGCGAAGTGGTTACCCGTCGTACCATCTTTGAACTGCGTAAAGCGCGCGACCGTGCGCACATCCTGGAAGCGCTGGCGATTGCGCTGGCTAACCTGGATCCGATTATCGAACTGATCCGCCATGCGGCTAACCCGGCTGAAGCGAAAGCGGGCCTGGTGGCACGTCCATGGGCGTTGGGTAACGTTGCTGCCATGCTGGAGCGTGCGGGTGATAATGCTGCGCGTCCTGAATGGCTGGAAGACGAGTTCGGTATCCGTGACGGCGAATACTACCTGACCGAGCAGCAGGCTCAGGCGATCCTTGATTTGCGTCTGCAGAAACTGACCGGCCTTGAGCACGAAAAACTGCTGGATGAGTACAAAGAGTTGCTGGATCAGATCGCTGAACTGATCCGCATTCTGGAAAGCTCAGAGCGTCTGATGGAAGTGATCCGCGAAGAGCTTGAACTGATCCGCGATCAGTTCGGTGACAAGCGTCGCACTGAAATCACCGCCAATACTGCGGACATCAACATCGAAGACCTGATCAATCAGGAAGACGTTGTGGTGACCCTGTCTCATCAGGGCTACGTGAAGTATCAGCCTCTGACCGACTACGAAGCACAGCGTCGTGGTGGTAAAGGCAAGTCTGCCGCGCGTATTAAAGAAGAAGACTTTATTGACCGCCTGCTGGTGGCCAACACCCATGACACCATCCTCTGCTTCTCAAGCCGGGGTCGTCTGTACTGGATGAAGGTTTATCAGTTACCAGAAGCCAGCCGTGGTGCGCGTGGACGTCCAATCGTCAACCTGCTGCCGCTGGAAGCTAACGAACGTATCACTGCGATCCTGCCGGTACGCGAGTACGCGGAAGGCTGGAACATCTTTATGGCTACCGCCTGCGGTACCGTGAAGAAAACCGCACTGACCGAGTTCAGCCGTCCACGCAGCGCCGGTATCATTGCCGTCAACCTGCGTGACGAAGATGAACTGATCGGCGTGTCGCTGACCAACGGTGCTGACGAAGCCATGCTGTTCTCCGCAGCGGGTAAAGTGGTTCGCTTCGCAGAGACCGCGGTGCGCGCTATGGGCCGAACGGCTTCCGGCGTGCGTGGTATCAAGCTGGCCGAAAACGACCGCGTGGTATCGCTGATCGTTCCTCAGGAAGAGGGCGCGATCATGACCGTCACCCAGAACGGTTACGGTAAGCGTACCCGCACCAGCGAATACCCAACCAAGTCCCGTGCCACCCAGGGCGTTATCTCGATCAAAGTGACCGAGCGTAACGGACCGGTAATCGGTGCGGTACAGGTTGTCGACAGCGATCAGATCATGATGATCACCGATGCTGGCACGCTGGTTCGTACCCGCGTTTCTGAAGTGAGTGTGGTCGGACGTAACACCCAGGGTGTTATTCTGATCCGCACCGCCGAAGACGAAAACGTGGTCGGCCTGCAGCGCGTGGCTGAGCCTGTCGCTGAAGAAGAGCTGGACGGCATTGACGGCACCGCAGCAGAAGGGGATGAGGATATCGCCCCGGAAGTTGAGGTTGACGATGCAGCAGACGTCGACAATGAAGACGAAGCACCAGAAGGCGATGAGGACGAATAATCGTCATCGCGTTTAGTGCCTGAGGCCGGTTCTGTGAACCGGCCTTTTTTTATGCCTGCGACCGCCCGCCGCAACTGGCTTTTTTCCTGTTCTGACGGTACTGTAACGGGATCTGACTTCTCCTTAAGCCCCGTCGCCACTTATAGGTTTCGCTTGAAATATCTTGTCTCGTTCAGAACCACGTTAAGGATCTCCCGCTATCTGTTCAGGGCGCTGGCACTGATGCTCTGGACGCTGGGCGCGCTGCTGACCACCTTTTACATCATTAATGTGCTGCATGAGAAAGAGTCGCAGGTTCGTCAGGAGCTGAGCGCTAACTTTGAGCAGGCGCAGTGGTATGTGCGGCACTCTTCTGACGTCACGCGCGAGCTGAAATACATTGCGGAAAACCGGCTAAATTCGTCGGCCAACGGCATGGACGTGCTGAACGGGGTATTCCCAGGCAAAACCGCGCTACCGCAGTTTTATCCGCTGTACTCTGATTCCGACTGTAGCTCGATGAGCAACACCTGGCGCAGCTCGCTGGAATCGCTCAGCTACTTCCTGCACTACTGGAAAGAGAACTTTGCTTCCGCCTATGAGCTGAACCGGGTGTTCTTTGTTGGCGGCGAAAGCCTGTGTATGGCGGATTTTGGCGTCGGTAACTCCTCGGCAAACCGCGAACGGGCGTTGAAATCACTTCACGAGCGCATTCTCAAATACCGTAACGGTAATGAAGAGGAGCGCAAAAGCAGCATTGTGTGGATTGCCCCTTCATCGCAGCAGGGCGTCGGCTACTACTATTTAATTACCCCGATCTATGTGGCCAATAAAATGGCGGCACTGTTGGGCATCGAACAAACCATCCGTCTGGACGATTTCATTACCCCAGGCAGTTTCCCGGTCACCGCCACGCTGATTGATGCCAATAATCAGCGGCTGATGTCGACCTCGCGCACCGCGGGCAACGTCTCGCTGGACGATCTGCCGGATGACCACAGCTGGTTTGGCTACATCAACGGCTACAAACAGCTGGTGCTGAAGAAAACGCTGACGCCTTCCGAACTGTCGGTGGTCTATTCGGTCGAGACCGACGAGCTGGTCGCCAAGCTGAAAGTGTTGATTATCAACGCCATTCTGCTGAACGTCATCAGCGCCATTATCCTGTTTACCCTTGCCTGGCTGTTTGAACGCCGCATGTTTTTACCGGCCGAGGACAACGCGCACCGCCTGGAAGAGCACGAGCAGTTTAACCGCAAGATTGTCGCGTCGGCGCCGGTGGGGATCTGTATTCTGCGAACCAGTGACGGCACCAATATCCTCAGTAACGAACTGGCGCATAACTATCTCAGCATGTTGACCCAGGAAGATCGGCAGCGGCTGACCGAGATTATCTGTGGTCAGCAGGTTAACTTTGTCGACGTGCTGACCGGCAGCAATACCAACCTGCAAATCAGCTTTGTGCATTCACGTTACCGCAATGAGAACGTGGCGATCTGCGTGCTGGTGGACGTCAGCGCGCGCGTGAAGATGGAAGAGTCGCTGCAGGAAATGGCCCACGCCGCCGAGCAGGCCAGCCAGTCCAAGTCGATGTTCCTGGCCACGGTCAGCCATGAGCTGCGCACGCCGCTGTACGGCATCATCGGTAACCTCGATCTGTTGCAAACCAAATCCCTGCCGCAGGGCGTGGAGTCGCTGGTCACGGCGATGAACAACTCGTCCAGCCTGCTGTTGAAGATCATCAGCGATATCCTCGATTTCTCGAAAATCGAGTCCGAGCAGCTGCGCATTGAGCCACGGGAATTCTCCCCGCGCGAAGTGATCACCCATATCTCCTCCAACTATCTGGCGATGGTGGTCAAGAAGCGCCTTACGCTGTGGTGCTTTATTGACAGCGATGTGCCGGTCACGCTGGACGGCGATCCGCTGCGTCTGCAGCAGGTGATTTCCAACCTGCTCAACAACGCCATTAAATTTACCCATACCGGCGGCATTATCCTGCAGGTGTTTGTGAAGGACGGCTATCTCGCCTTCCGGGTGCGCGATACCGGCGTGGGCATCCCGGCAAAAGAGATCACCCGACTGTTCGACCCGTTCTTCCAGGTGGGCAACGGCGTGCAGCGTAACTTCCAGGGAACCGGCCTCGGCCTGGCGATCTGCGAAAAGCTGATCAATATGATGGACGGTGATATTGAGGTCGATTCTGAGCCGGGGATGGGCAGCCAGTTTGTGGTGCGCATTCCGCTGTATAACGCCCAGGTGATGACGCCGGTGCTGCACGACGGGTTGCAGGGCAAACAGTGCTGGCTGGAGCTGCGTAATGACGATCTGGCCGCGTTCCTCGAAAAGCTGCTGCGTGAGCACGGCATCACCGTGCAACGGTTGCAGGAGGGCTGCTGTGGCCCGGACGATGTGATCGTCACCGATTACGACTATCAGACGCAGCAAACGCTCCGGGCTGTGATCCGCTTTGACGGCAGCTATAACGGTGCGCCGCATGAGCAGGCTGCCGGTCGCTGGGTGTACGGCACCACCACGCCACATGAATTGCCGGCGCTGCTGGGCCGCATTTACCGGGTTGAAGTGGCGATGCCAGATGCGTTGCCAGGCGTGCCGGAAATCGAAGATAAGCGCGCCAGCAATGAAGATATCCTGATCCTGGTGGTCGATGACCATCCGATCAACCGGATGCTGCTGTCCGATCAGCTGGGATCGCTCGGCTACCGCGTGAAGACCGCGCAGGACGGCGTGGATGCGCTTAACGTTCTGAGCCGTAATGAGATTGATATTGTGCTGACCGACGTGAACATGCCGAATATGGACGGTTATCGTCTGACGCAGCGTTTGCGCCAGCTGGGGCTGACTTTCCCGGTGGTGGGCGTCACCGCCAATGCGCTGGCCGAAGAGAAGCAGCGCTGTATGGAAGCGGGCATGGATAACTGTCTGTCCAAGCCGGTGACCATGGATACCTTAAACACTTCGCTGGCGTTCTACGCGGAGCGGGTCAGGAAGGGCAGGGAATAACGCGGATTTTGGGCAATAAAAAAGGCGGACCGAAGTCCGCCTTTTTACTGTCTGTCACTTAGTCGCGCTCAACCGGCATGCTGCTGACGGAAGAGAGATAGTTCAGCAGTGCAATATCGTTTTCCACGCCCAGTTTCATCATGGCTGATTTCTTCTGGCTACTGATGGTTTTGATACTGCGGTTCAGCTTCTTGGCAATCTCGGTAACCAGGAAACCTTCTGCGAACAGGCGCAACACTTCGCTCTCTTTTGGAGACAGACGCTTGTCGCCGTAGCCACCCGCGCTGATTTTCTCCAGCAGTTTTGCCACGCTGTCCGGGGTGTACTTTTTGCCTTTCTGCAAAGCGGCCAGCGCTTTTGGCAGATCGGTAGGGGCACCCTGTTTCAGAACAATCCCTTCGATATCGAGGTCCAGAACGGCACTCAGAATCGCTGGATTGTTGTTCATGGTCAGAACGATGATAGATAAATCTGGATAATGACGCTTGATGTACTTAATCAGCGTAATGCCGTCGCCATATTTTTCGCCAGGCATCGACAGATCGGTGATTAAAACATTGGCATCCAGTTTGGACAGGCTATTGATCAATGCTGTGGAATCTTCGAACTCACCAACTACGTTGACCCATTCAATCTGTTCGAGAGACTTGCGAATACCGAACAGAACAATCGGATGGTCATCGGCAATAATTACGTTCAAGTTGTTCATTTTATTGGTTACCTTGCTGCAGCAGTATATTGACGTAGTGGTCAATGTCACTGGTGGTATTTTTAATGTTTGAATCGTCACACTCAGTAATGTGTTGTTCTAACGTTTCACAAAGCTGCTTGCCCGGTGTCAAATTGAGCATGGCAAACACGCCTTTCAGGCGATGCGCAGTCTGAGCAAGGGAACTCATGTCCCCTTCCGCCGCCTCATTATACAGTCTCTTCACATCATCTGGTACTGTATCAACGAACAGCTGGAAGTAACCGGGAGCAAAAAGTTGAGCCGTATCCTGCTCGTCACCCACGTCTTCGGTTAATTCATCCTGCGCCAGCTGTTGTTCAATCAGCTGGAGCAGGGCATCCTGCATCGCGCTGCTGATATTAAAATTGACCCGGTATTGATCGTGTGACAGTGCGCTAAACCCTGTTTCATCATCCGTGAGCAGTAACGACCATGGCGTCAAGCGTGCCGGATCGTCGGTGACCAGCACATCATGGTCCTGGCCCGAAAAGCGTTCATCAGGGGTAATGCAGCTTGCGCCCCAGTTTTCCAGTTGATGAACCACTATTTTTCTTACCTCATCTACCGTGATATCAATCAGGGTAGTTAAGCCTTCCAGCAACTTCTCTTCCTGATCGTGCTGCTGTTCCTGCGGGGCGTGGATCTGGATGCTGTAGCGGGTGCCGATATCGGGACGCGCCACAATTTCAAGATGCCCACCCAGCTGCTTACACAACTGTTTGCACAGGAAAAAGGCCAGCCCGGAAGCCTGGCCAAAACGATCCTGGCTGGTTTCGCCGAGGAACGGGAAATCGGTATTGCCCATCTCGTCAACCATCAGGCCCGCGCCGGTGTCGACAATTTCTATCGCCAGGCGATCGGGACGATCGGCAGGATGGCTGACCTCAATGCTGATGCGGCCCCAGCTGGTGCTGGTGATCGAATAATGCAGCAGGGTGGTCAGGATTTTATACAGCGCCCGACGGTCGCCATAGCGGCTCTCATCGCTGTTCAGGCGGTTGCTGACCACCAGATTCAGCCCTTTACGACGAATCGACGGCAGCGCTTCGGTCACCAGCTCATCCAGCACGCTTTGCAGCGTGAATGAGCCAGAATCCGGCGCCCAGTCATGGGTTTCCAGCCGGTTAAGCAGCACGATATCGTCGACCAGCCGGCTTAAGGCTTGCGACTCTTCCAGCGTATCGCGCAGATCTTCCGCCGGATGCGCCTCGCTGATTTCCAGCAGATGGGCGATAACTTTATCCAGAGGGCGGTTCAGCGCATGCCCCAGATTTTGCAGCAGCTGCTGGCGCGTCTGGTGGTTTTTATCCAGAACCTGCTGCGCTTTTTGCAGCTTCTTGTTGACCAGCAGTTCGCGATCCTGATCGCGCATCATAAACAGCTGCGTATTCGGCGACAGCACGCTGCGGGCGTGGCGGATTTCGTAAACTTCGTTATTGACGGTCGCCTGCAGCACACCCTGATGCTGATCGGACATGTTGATGATTTTCTGCAGATTCAGGTGTGGCAGCAGATGTTCGGCAATTTTGTTGCTGATGATGGTGCGGTTATTGGCAAAATCATACACCAGCAGACCGACGGGCAGGCTGCCAACAATCTCTTCGTTTAAGATGCGCAGGGAATCCAGCTCGGCGCTTTGGTTTTCGCTGGGGCGCAAAGACTGCTGGCGCAGCAGGAACAGGCCGGCAAGGGATAGCAGCAGCAGTCCGAGGTTGGCCAGCAGCGGCCACATCAGATTGTGCAGCGTGTCGACCAGCAGACCGAGCAACGGCACGCGATAAACCAGCTGCAACGGCGTGCTGGTCAGCGAAGCGGCAATCTCGATATTTGGATTGGCGAGCGTCACGCTGGTGCTGTGGGTGGCATCATCCGCATCGCCACTGTCCGGGGTGCTGGCCGCGTCCTGCTTCAGCTGGAAATACTCCAGCGGCATATTCACCGGGATCAGATCATTAATCGGCAGATCGAACGCCACCACGGTCGCCAGATGCCCCGGCTGATTAAAGGTGGTGCGTACCGTGAAGTAGTGATCGTTCTGCCAGGTGAAGCGGCGCAACGGTGAGAAGCTTTCACGTTCGTCCAGCGCATTGGCCTGCTGCAACATCTCCGCGCGGCGCGCATCAACAATATTGCTGATGGCACTCTCTTTATAACGCGTGGCCATATCTTTCAACGGCAGGGTGGAGACGAGGATCAGGCTGTTGTCCTGGCCGTTGAGGAAATACATCGACCAGGTGCTGTTTTCCGCGCCCCACAGCGTATCCAGATAGGTGGACATGCGCTGGGTCATATCCAGCGTGCTGCTGTCGTGTGAACCGAAGATTAACGCTTCGGTTTTACGGCGGGTCTTTTCAAGATAGTAGACGTCCGGGCGCAGGCGGGTTTCCTGCAGACTGTTCGGTGGTGAACCGGCGGCATTGGCGGCCAGGTTCTCATAAATCTGCCAGGTGGCGAAGCGATAGGTATCGATGCGTTTCTGCATCGCATGGGCAATATCCGCCATCGCATAGCGTTTATCGGTCAGCCAGGCATTGACCGCGTTGTGGATCATAAATCCCGACGCTAATAACAGCACCAAAATAAACATCACAAAAAAGCGCGTGACGTTTCCTGATGTAAGTGGAAATTTGTATGGCAGCATAGCGTAGCGTGATACCCCAGTTAACGTGTAATCAGCCGGGCACTTGCGGCCACGGCTAACAGCAATATGGCAATGGCGCTAAATGCCGTCGCCAGGCTGTACCACTGTGAGATAAATCCGATCAGTGCCGGACCTGCCAGAATACCTGCATAACCAATGGTTGTCATGGAAGATATCGCCAGATTTACCGGCATGGTTTTCTGGTTACCGGCGGCGCTGAACATAATCGGCACGGCGTTCGACGCCCCGAACCCAACCAACAAAAATCCGGCCAGCGTAACCAGCGTGTTGGGGACAAATACCGCCAGCAGCAGGCCCACTGACGCGCATAATGTGCCGCAGAAAAGCGTCAGAAAACGGCCAACATAATTCACGATGCGATCGCCCGTCAGGCGGCCAATGGTCATCGCCACCGAGAACAGCGCATAGCCCAGGCCCGCCTGCGAATGGGGCAGGTCACGCGTCTGGGTGAGGAACAGCGCGCCCCAGTCCAGTACTGCGCCTTCGGTCAGAAACAGAATAAAGCACAGGATGCCGAGGAACAGCACCCAGCCATGCGGCATAACGAACAGCGGCGCATCATCCTGATGGAGACGACCGCTGAGTAAATGGCGCTGGCACAGCAACCACAGCACCACGATCAGCGCCGCGATAACGCCGACCGCCTGCAGAGGCGTCAACCCCAGCGCCAGTCCGGCACTGACCAGGCCCGCGCCGGCGATACCGCCGACGCTGAAGAAGCCATGGAAGCCGGACATCATGGCTTTGCCTGAGGCCTTCTCAACCTCAACCGCCTGAATATTCATCGCCACATCGACCAGGCCAATCGAGGCACCAAATGCCATCAATGCCAGCCCCAGCCCCACCGGCGTTCCGAGGGTCGCTAACAGCGGCAACACCAGCAGAATAAACAGGCAGGCGATGGCCATCACGCGCTTACAGCCAAACCGTCCGACCAGCATGCCGGTCAGCGGCATGGCAATCAGTGAACCCAACCCAAGGAACAGCAGCAAGGTCCCTAACGCTCCGTCGCTGAGCAGAGCACGATCCTTGGCATAAGGCACCAGCGGTGCCCAGGCGGACATGCCGATACCGGCAATAAAGAAAATGGTGCGCGTTGCGTGTTGCGTTGTCACTGCGCTGGCAAGGGCCGGTCGAGCATCCAGTGTCGTCATAATGTCCGTTAAAAATCTGCCACGATTAGCGCTACTTTTTACCACAAATAGCAACATTAAAGAAGATTCCCGCCAGCCAGAGCCGAAAACGTTGCGGCAGGCAGGCCGGATCTATAAGGGCCTTCAGGTTAATAACAGGGAAAAACAGAGCTGTTAATCAGATTTGTCGGCTAAATGCCAATTTACAGATAACTCCTGGCGAAACGGAGCGAAATCTGGATTTAACTCAAATCATTGGTGTTACATGAAAAAACCGCGATTTCGCGCTGGAACCTCAACCGGCGGTGATTAAATTTCATCCGGTTCAGGGTAGGTCAGGTTGTGCTGATTATCACGAATCTAATGGAAATTTTCGCATAGTAACGCCGCTGAATTATCCGGGAATAAACCGGTTTGGGTTAGGTTTCTCCTCAAATCCGCTAAATCGATAAGAATTTTCCTTGCGTTAAATCAAATCTTTACCTGCGATACTCAACAGTTATTTAGCAATTTTTGGCACCTTCCCTTGTTAAGAAGTTGTGTATTTGATTAAATATTTTTATCTTTCTGATAAATATTCATCACGCAAAGGTGACAGATTTTTCTTAGTATGTGTAAGGAAAAGCTAGAAAAAATAGTCGCTCAGCCAGACTGGGCGCCACAGGTAATTCTTTTCGCTTCCAGTGGGAGCGGTTATGCACCAGGTAAAAACCAAACCACTTTCGAGTGTTGGTTATCCCTTGCTTTGCGTCTGATAGTGAAGGTTTTCTTCATTTTCTCGCGCGAAACACATAATGAAAATTTCTGGTGCATATAGAGGTTACCCATGGCAGAGCTCAATGATGGCCGCGTAGATATCGTTTCACGCGATGATGGAAAAATCCTGTCACAGGCCAATGCGGGCTTGTCCCATAACGTCCTTCTGAATCAACCCAGCGTAGTGAGAATTCACGGTACCCGAGACATGGTGACCGGGTTTGAGCGCCAGGGTAACGACCTGATTTTGCACATGCGCGACGGTAGCGTGGTTCGCTATCAACAATTCTTCTTCGACGACGTCGATGGTGACCACAGCGAGCTGGTCTTCGACGATGGCGTTAATCCTCCTGAGCACGCGCTGTTCCCGATCACCAATGAGTTCGCCGATGCCCAGACCGCCATGGCGGTCACCCCGGAATATGAATCTCTGGGATCGATCGAACCGCTTCTGCTGGCGGATACCGGCGCGTCTAACGGCGTGATCACCGCTGCAGGTATTGGTGCGCTGGGTCTGGCTGGACTGGCGGTCGGCGCGATTGCCGGCGGTGGCGGCGGTGGTGGTGGCGGCGACGATAATAACAACGGCGGGACCGACGGCGGAAACAATGGCGGGACCGACGGCGGAAACAACGGTGGTAACAACGGCGGCGGAACGACTCCCCTAACGCCAACTGTCAGTGTTAATGCGTTTACCGGCGACGATGTGCTGACTCAGGCCGAGAAGGGCAGTAACCAGACGCTGAGCGGCACCACCACCAACGCCGAAGCGGGCAGCACGGTGACCATCGTGCTGAACGGCAAAACCTACACCACCACCGTGGGCGCCGATGGCAGCTGGAGTATTTCTCTGCCTGCGGCAGATTTGGCGGCGCTGCCAAACGGCAGCAACACCATCAACGTCAGCGTCACCAATGCCGAAGGCAACACCGCCACCGGCACCGATGTGTTCACCGTCCAGCCTGAAATCACCCAGCCTAACGCGCCAACCATTGGGATTAATACCTTTGCCGGAAACGACGTGCTGGATGGGGCAGAAAGATCGACGCCGCAAACCCTGAGCGGTACCACCACCAACGTTCAGCAAGGGCAGACCGTTACCATTTCACTGGGCGGACAAACCTACACCGCAACGGTTGGGGCTAACGGCAGCTGGAGTATTTCGGTGCCCGCCTCGGCTTTGCAGGCCCTGGCCAATGGCGAGAGCACCATCACCGCGACGGTGTCTAATGCCGCCGGTGCTTCGGTCTCTGCCTCGCATAATTTCGATGTGCAGGCGATTTCCGTCAGCAGTATCAGCATCAGTGAACTCAGCGGCGACGGCCAGCTGAACGCCACAGAATCCCAGTCTTCGCTGGTGATTTCTGGTTTTGCCACCGGCATTCCTGCCGGCACCGTGTTGAGCGTCACGCTCGGCGGTAAGTCTTATTCCGCCACCGTTGGCGCAGATGGCAGCTGGAGCACCTCCGTGCCTGCCGCCGATCTGCAACAGTTGCCACAAGGCTCGAATCTGGTCACTGCGACCGCCACGCTGGCGGATGGATCGGTGGTGCAAAACAGCTCTGCCGTTTCGCTTGAGGTGCATACCACGCCACCGAATGCCACGATTGATGTGCCGTTCGGTGACGGCGTGCTGAGTGGCGGTGAAGCGTCGACGCCACAGACGCTGACGGGTAATACCGGATCAACCGGCAGCGGGCAGACGGTTACCGTCACCGTTGGCGGCACGGAATACACCGGCACGGTCAACAATGACGGCAGCTGGACGGTCACCGTGCCGCCAGCCACCTTGCAGAATCTGCCGCAGGGCAGCAACGATATCACCGTGGTGGTCACCGATCCGGCGGGCAATACCTCCACCTCGACCACGCCGGTCAATGTGGTCACCGCGCCACCCACCGTCAGCGTTGAGCTGTCGGATGCGTTGCTGAATCAGACGGAAGTGAATCAGCCGCTGACCATCAGCGGCTTAAGCAACGGCAGCGAAACCGTCACCGTGACCCTGAATGGCGTCACCTACACCACCGCGGTCAATGCGAACGGCACCTGGAGCGTTAACGTTCCGGCCTCGGATTTGCAGACGATCCCGCAGGGTGGTACCACCGTTTCTGTCACCGCGACCGATGCCTATGGCAATACCAGCGCGCCAACCACCACCACCCTGGACGTGGATACCATTGCGCCTACCGTCAGCGTTGAAACCATTTCCACCGACGGCTATGTCAACGCGGGCGAACTGGCGCTGCCGCTGTCAGTCAACGGCCAGACGGAAGTCGGCAATACCGTGCTGGTGCAAATTAACGGTGTGGATCTGACCGCGACCGTCAATCCAACCACCGGCGCCTGGACAGTCTCGCTGGACGATATCAAAGGCGGCATTGCCGATGGCACCTATCAGGTGACGGTGATCGCCACCGATGCCGCCGGCAACCGCACCGAAACCTATACCGACGTGACCTTCGCTGCCGATCCGGCCAATCGCCCAACGGTGACCGTGGATCCGTTAACCGGCGACGGCGTGCTGAATGCCGCTGAAGTCACTCAGGATCAATTCCTGACCGGGCAGACCACCAATGCGCCGGCCGGTAGCCAGGTGCAGGTCACGCTGGCCGACGGCAACGTCTATCAGGGCGTGGTGGCAGCAGGTGGCGGCTGGAGTATTACGCTGCCAGCCAGCGAGCTGCAGACCCTCACCAACGGCACCCAGTCCTTTACCGTCCAGGTCACCGATCTGGCTGGTAACGTCAATACCGCCACGGGCTCCGTGGATGTGAACGTTGATAACAGCGTGGCATCGCTGAGCATTGGGGCAATCAGCATCGATAACGCGCTGAATGCGAATGAGGCCAACAGCGATCTGCTGATTGGCGGCGTCAGCGTGGGCCTGCCGGAGAACACGGCGCTGACCGTCACCTTCAATGGCATCGGCTATGCGGCCACCGTCGGCGCAGACGGCAGCTGGACGGCGACGGTTCCGGCTGCGGCACTGTCTGGCCTCGCCAACAATACCTATACCGTGAGCGTCACCGGGGTGGATGCGGGTGGCACCACGGTCAGCAACGAAGCCAGCCTCGATGTGCGCACCACGTTCCCGAACAACATCGAAGTGAATGCGCCGTTTGGCGACAATATTCTCAGCAGCACCGAAACGGATTCGCCACAAACGCTGACCGGTAATACCGGCGTAACCTTCCCCGAACAGTCGGTCACCGTGACCATTGGCGGCGTCGATTATCCGGCCACCGTTAATCCTGACACCGGCGTGTGGACCTTGACGCTGCAACCGGGCGTGCTTCAGGCGCTGCCAGACGGCAGCACCGACGTGATAGTGACGGTGAAAGATTCACTGGGCAACAGCATCTCGTCTACGGTTCCGGTGACGGTGGATACCACGCCGCCAGCGCTGACGGTCGCCCCGTTCGGCAATGATGGCGCCATTAATGGCCAGAGCCAGAATCAGCCGCTGGTCGTCAGCGGTACCGCCGAAGCCGGCAGCACCATCAGCGTGGTGGTCGGCGGTGTAACCTACAATACCGGCACCGATGCGGCGGGGAACTGGAGCGTCAGCGTGTCGCCTTCAACCCTGCAAACGCTGCCAGACGGTAAATATGACCTTAGCGTCACCGCCACCGATGCGGGCGGCAATAAAACCACCGAACTGACGCCAATCCTCAAAGACACCGCTGCGCCTGACGTGAGCCTGGCGCCGGTTTCGGGTGACGGCTATCTCAACGCGGTCGAGCACGGCGCAGCCTTGACCCTTACCGGCACTGCGGAACTGGGTTCAACGGTGCAGGTAACGCTGAACGGCGGCATTTACCCCGCTACCGTCGATGCTGACGGCAACTGGACTGTCACCGTTCCTGCGGCCACGGTCACCCAGCTGGTTGACGGCAGCTACAACGTCAGCGTGCAGGCTACCGATGCGGCGGGTAACGTCGGCACCACCACCCAGACACTGCAGGTCATCGCCAACGCGGCGGATCTGCCAACCATCAGCGTGGCACCGTTTACCGGCGACGGCATTTTGGATGGGGCTGAAAAAGGCCTGTCTCAGTTTGTCACCGGTAGCACCACCAATGTTCAGGCGGGTCAGGTTGTGACCGTCACCATGAACGGCGAAACCTACAACGGGACCGTGCAGTCAGACGGCAGCTGGAGCGTCCTGGTCCCTGCCAGCGCCTTCTACCAGCTGGCGAACGGCACGCAAAACTATACCGTCGACGTCAGTGATGTTGCCGGCAACCCGGCGGCCACCACCGGCAACTACACCGTGGATAACACCTTCAGCGCCATCGCCATCGGCGCGATCAGCGATGACAACATGCTGAATAATGTTGAAGCGCAAAACGATCTGGTGATCCACGGCAGCAGCCGTTTTGTGGCCTTTGGCGCGCGGATCCTGGTGCGTTTTAACAACGTCGATTACGAAACCACCACTAACTCTGACGGTAGCTGGAACGTCACCGTGCCGGCTGCGGCATTGGGCACCTTGCCGAATGGCGATCTGACCGTAACGGCAACCGCCACCGACGTGAACGGCAACGTTATTACCACCACCCACAGCCTGACTTCCGATGTGAATCCGGACTTCGCGCTGGTGGTGGATACGCCGTTTGTGGATGGCACCTTAAATGGTGCAGAGTCGATCGCCGATCAGACCCTCACCGGATCGACCGGCGTGACTGGCGCAGGTCAGGGCGTGTCGATTGTGTTGGGTGGCATCACCTACACCGGCACCGTTGATGCCAACGGCAACTGGTCGGTCTCGCTGCCGAATGCCGTGCTGCAGGCGCTGCCACAGGGGAACAATCCGCTGGTGGTGACCGCGACCGATTCGGCAGGCAACAGCACCACGCTGAACGACAGCTTCCAGGTTGATACGCTGGCACCGGCCTTAACGGTTGATGCCATCGCCGAAGACAATCGCCTGAATCTGGCAGAGCAGGGCCAGCCACTGACCTTAAGCGGCAGCGGTGAATTTGGCGATACCGTCACAATTTCGCTGAATGGGCAGTTCTATACCGCCACGGTGACCGGCACCGGTAACTGGAGTGTGGATGTCCCGGCAGCGGCGCTGGTTGCGCTGACCGATGGCAGCTATGAAGTCCAGGTCACCACCACCGATGCTGCCGGTAACTCGACGTCTGTCCTGCGCACGCTGGACGTCGATTTAACGCCGCCAACGGTTACGGTGAATCCGGCCTCTGACGGCTACCTCAATGCGGCCGAGAGTAATCAACCGCTGGTGGTTAACGGCACCGGCGAAGTCGGCAACACGGTCAGCGTTGAGCTGAACAATGTTAACTACACCGCGGTGGTCAATGCGGATGGCGTGTGGTCGCTGACGATTCCGGGCAACGTGGTGGCCGGTCTGGCGAACGGCAGCTATACCCTCAACGTTACCGCCAGCGATCAGGCGGGCAATGCCACCGACACCAGCACCACGCTGGTGGTGGATAAAAATATTCCGTCCATCTTTGTCTCGGATATCACCGCCAATAACGTCATCGATGGTGCCGAACAGCAGGTGAACCAGCTGATCACCGGTACCGCCACCAACGTTGAAGCGGGGCAAACGCTGACCGTGTCGCTGAACGGCGTCAGCTATGTCACTACCGTTGAAACCGGCGGCGGCTGGCAGGTGAGCGTTCCCGCCAACGATCTGGCCGCCCTGGCCAATGGCTCGCAAACCCTTAGCGTCAGCGTGACCGATCTGGCCGGCAATACCGGCACCACCGACAAAACCTTCAGCGTGGATAACACCCTCAGCAGCATCGCCTTCAATCCGCTCAGCGACGATGGCTATTTGAATGCGGTTGAGACCGAATCCGCGTTGAACGTCACCGGTAATACCACTAACGTCCCGGTCGACAGCCTGGTCACCTTTACCCTTAACGGTGTCGCCTACACCACCACCGTCAATGCCGACGGCAGCTGGAGCGTATCGGTTCCGGCCACCGCGCTGGCGGCGTTACCGCAAGGCCCGGTGGATGCCGCCGTTAGCGTGGTGGCAGGCAATGGCACCACCGTGACCAGCGATGGCTCGCTGACGGTTCTGAACGAACCGACGCTGGCACCGACGCTGGCGCCGCCGTTTACCGACGGCGTGCTGAACAATGCCGAAGCGGGCGTGGAACAGACACTGACCGGGGTCACCGGCCAAACCGGCGACGGTCAGACCGTTGTCGTCAATATTAATGGCCAGGATTACAACGCCACGGTCAACAGCTCTGGCGTCTGGTCACTGGATCTGCCGAGCACCGTATTGCAGGCGCTGCCGCAGGGCACCACGCCGGTCACCGTGACCGTCACCGATATCGCGGGCAACACCGCCACCATTACGCCGGTCCCGGACATTACCGTGGCAACCACCCTGCCAACGCTGACTACCGGTGATGTGGCCGGCGGCGACAATATTATTAATCAGGAAGAACAGGCCAGCGCGCTGGTGCTGAGCGGTACGGTCTCCCCTGGGGATACCGTTAATGTGTTGCTGAATGGCACAACGTACGCGGCAACGGTGGATGATGCAGGCAACTGGAGCGTGACTGTGCCGCAAACCGTGGTGGCCGGTCTTGCCGACGGTCCTTATGCGTTGCAGATCGTGGCGTCAGATGTGTATGGCAATACCACCACGCAAAACCTGCCGTTGAGCGTGGATACCGCAGCGCCAACCTTTACCGTCAATGACATTGCGGGCGATAACATCATCGACCTGGCTGAACAGAGCCAGCCGCTGGCCATTACCGGTACCGGTACGCAGGGCGATGCGGTGACGGTGACGCTGGGCGGACAGACCTACAACACCACCGTGGGTACGGATGGGCAGTGGAGCGTTACCGTGCCTGCCAGCACGCTGGGCAACCTGACCGAAGGGAACAATACCGTCACCGTGACGGTTACCGATGCCGCGGGTAACAGCGCGGTGCAGACCCCTGCGGTCAGCGTCGAAACCGCTATCGATACCACGGTGATCGTCAATACCGTGGCGGGCGACGATATCGTCAACGCCGCCGAAGCGCAGCTGGGCGTTAACGTCACCGGTAGCGTGGCGGATGGCAGCACCACCGTGGTGGTCAACTTTAACGGCACGAATTACACCGCCACGGTCGGTGCTGACGGGCTGTGGACCGCAGCGATCCCTGCCAGTGCCTTAGCGGGCGTGACGGATGGCCCATACACCCTGACTGTCACCGCGACGCCAACCACCGGCCAGCCGGTGACGGTTGATCGGACTGTCACCGTGGATCTCACCCCACCGGCGCTGATTGTGGCAACGATTTCTGGCGACGGTTCGCTGAATGCCAGTGAGCAGGGCCAGCCGCTGGCGATTAGCGGTACGGGCGAGGTCGGTGACAGCATTCGTGTCACCCTGAATGGCGTGACCTATCAGGGCACGGTCGATGGCGATGGCAACTGGACCGTTGCGGTACCGGCTGCCGATGCCACGGCGCTGACCAACGGCACCTATCCGGTGACCGTGACGGCAACGGATGTTGCGGGCAACAGCACTTCAGCCAATTCCTCGCTGGCGGTGGATTTGACCGCACCGGCGCTGAGCGTGGCCCCCATCGCTGGAGACGGCGTACTGAACGTGGCTGAACAGGCGCAACCCCTGACCGTCAGCGGGACCGGGGAAAACGGCGCGGCCATTTCCGTGACCTTCCAGGGAGCCGAATACCTCACCACCGTTGGCAGCAATGGCCAGTGGAGCCTGGACATTCCGGCCGATGCACTGGCCGGACTGACCAACGGCAATTACACCGTGACCGTGGTCTCTACCGATCTGGCCGGTAATACCACCACGCAGGATGCACCACTGAACGTCGTCGTTGATGCCGATTCGCTGCCAACGCTGACGCTGAATGCGTTCGCCGGAAACGACGTGGTTGATGGCGCTGAACAGCAGGTTGATCAGCTGCTGAGCGGCACCACCACCAATGTGCAGGAAGGCCAACTGGTCACCGTGACCCTGAATGGCGTCAGCTACACCGGCGTGGTGCAGGCGAGTGGTGACTGGAGCGTCACCATTCCAGCGGCTGCGCTGGGTGGACTGGCTGAGGGTAGCCAGACCTACAGCGTCACCGTCAGCGATGCGGCCGGCAACATCACCACCTTGCCGGGCAACTTTGACATTAACAGCAGCCTGAGCGGCGTGGCGATTAACCCGGTCAGCGGCGACGGCTACCTGAGTTTCGCCGAAGCCCAGGATCCGCTGATCATCAGCGGAACAACGCTTAACGTAGCGGAAGGTGCCGCGTTAACCGTGGTGCTGAATGGCGTAACCTATCCAACCACCGTGGCGGCGGATGGCAGCTGGAGCATCTCGGTTCCGGCGGCAACCCTGCAGGGCCTGCCTGACGGCGCGCTGCAGCTCACCGTGACCAGTACCGATGCGGCTGGCAACCCGGTGACCAGCACTGCCGGGCTGACCGTGGCAATTACCGATCTGCCGGTGGTCACCACCGATCTGCCGTTTGTTGATGGCACCCTGAACGGTCAGGAAGCGGGCATTCCGCAGACCCTGACCGGCACCACCGGCGTGACCGGCGATGGTCAGACGGTCAACGTCGTCATTAATGGCGTCACCTACAGCGGTACGGTCGATGGCAACGGCAACTGGAGCGTCAGCGTTCCGGCTGATGCCTTGCAGGCGCTGCCTCAGGGCGATACCACTGCGGTGGTTAACGTCAGCGATGCGGCCGGAAATCCGGCGACCGCCAATCTCACCCTGGCGGTTGATACTCTGCCACCTGCGGTTGCAGTGGGGCCGGTTGCCGGCGACAACATTTTGAATGCGGCTGAGCAGGGCGCTCCACTGGTGGTCAATGGCAGCAGCGAAGCGAATGCAACGGTTCAGATCACCCTGAACGGCGTGCAATACACCGCTGAGGTTAACGATACCGGCGAGTGGACGGTGACCGTTCCTGCAGGCGACCTGGCTGCGCTGACCAACGGCAACTATACCCTGAGCGTGACCGCCACCGATCCGGCAGGCAACAGCAGCACGGTCGACAGCACGCTGGCGGTGAAAGCCGATGCCGCCTCGCTGCCAACCCTTACCGTTAACACCTTTGCCGGCAATGACATTCTGGACGGTGCTGAACAGCAGACCGCGCAGCTGCTGAGCGGCTCGACGACTAACGTCGAAGCCGGTCAGATCGTCACCGTGACCCTTAACGGTCAGGTTTATGAAGCGACCGTACAGGCCAGCGGCGGCTGGAGCGTCAGCATTCCATCCGCCGCGCTGGCAGCACTGATTGACGGCACCGCCACCTTCAACGTGGCGGTCAGCGATGCAGCAGGCAACCCGGTCACTGCCACCCACAGCCTGACGGTTAACAGTGAGGCTGCAGGCATCAGCCTGGATCCGCTGAGCACCGATGGCTATCTGAATGCCGAAGAAGCGCAGGATGCGCTGATTGTTTCAGGTACCACGGCGAACGTCGCCGAAGGCAGCACGGTGACCGTGGCCTTTAATGGCCAGACCTTTACGGCCGTGGTGGGCGCCAATGGCGTGTGGAATGCCATTATTCCGGCTTCTTCACTGGCCGGTCTGCCGGACGGGGCGGTAACGCTGACCGCCAGCGTCACCGACAATACCGGCGCAACCGTCACCGGAAGCAGCATCCTGAATGTTCACGTCAACGATCTGCCATTGGCCACTGCCGATACACCGTTCTCCGATGGCGTGCTGAACGGTAATGAAGCCGCGCTGACGCAGACCCTGAGCGGCACCACCGGCGTCACCGGCGACGGTCAGACCGTCTCGGTAGTGATTGGCACCACGACCTATACCGGTGTGGTGGATGCGGATGGTAACTGGACGGTGTCCGTGCCGTCTGTGGCCCTGCAAACCCTGGCGCAGGGTGATACCAGTATTCCGGTGACCGTCACCGACGTCGCCGGCAACAGCAATATACTGGCGATCCCGTTCAGCGTGGATACGGTTGCACCAACACTGTCTCTGAATCCTGTCGCGGGTGACGGCGTGGTGAACAACGGTGAAGCCGCCGCGGAAATCACCGTGAGCGGTGGCAGCGTGGGCGCAGAGGAAGGCCAGACGGTCACGGTCACCCTCAATGGACAAAACTACAGCACCACCGTTAATGCCCAGGGTGACTGGAGTCTGCAACTGCCAGCCGGTTTACTGCAGGCTGCGGCAGACGGTAGCTATCCGCTGAATGTCAGCCTCAGTGATGCGGCAGGTAACACCGGCACCATCACCACCACGGTGGTTGTGGCGACGGAAGCGCTGCAGCCGACCATCAACACACCGTTTGTCGATGGCTATCTGAGTATCAGCGAAGCCGGGGCCGATCAGACGCTGACCGGCACCACAGGCGTCAGCGGGGCCGGTCAAACCGTCACCGTAAACATCAATGGCGCTGATTTCACCGCCACGGTGGATGCCAACGGCAACTGGACCCTGCCACTCAGCACGGCGACCTTGCAGGGCCTGGGCGACGGGATCCAGACCATCACCGTGACCGCCGCCGATGCGCAGGGCAATACCGGTACGATCGACACCACCATTACCGTCGATCTGGTTGCGCCGACGCTGGCACTGACGCCGGTTGCCGGCGACAACATCATCAATGCGGCTGAGATCCTGCAGCCAGTCTCCATCAGCGGTACCGCGTCCGTGAGCGAAGCGGGTCAGCAGGTGACCATTACCTTTAATGGCCAGAGCTATCAGCAAACGGTGCAAAGTGATGGCACCTGGAAGCTGGATCTGCCTTCCAGCGTGACGCAAACCCTGGCCGATGGCACCTATCCGGTCACCGCCACGCTGACCGACAGCGCCGGGAACAGCACCGTGCAGAATCTGACGGTGACGGTGGATGCGTCTCCGGCTAACCAGCCAACCATTACCGTGGGCATCGTCTCCGGTGATGACTACATTAATCAGGCCGAAGCCGGACAGCCGCTGACCATTGCGGGAACCACCACTAACGTGGCGGAAGGACAGACGGTCACTATTACGCTTAACAACGTCACCTATACCACCACGGTGCTGGCAGACGGCACATGGACCACCAGTGTGCCGGCCGCTAACGTTGGCGCGCTGACGGACGGTGCGCAGACCATCAGCGTGTCGGTAACGGATACCTCCGGCAATCCGGCCAGCTCAACGCATCAGGTAACGGTGATTGCTCAGGCAGCCGAACTGCCGGTGATCGCCATTAACCCGGTGACCAGCGATGATGTGATCAACTTCAATGAATCCCGAAGTGATGTGCAGATCACCGGCACCAGCCAGCATATTGCCGCCGGGGATAACATCACCGTTACCCTCAACAGCAAAACCTACACCGCCACGGTGGATGCGGACGGCAACTGGACGGCAACCGTTCCGGCGGCGGATGTTCAGGCGCTGAATCAGGGCAGCAACAGCGTGACGGCCAGCGGCAATGACGTGGCGGGCAACCCTGCCACCAGCAGCGAAAACTTCACCGTCGACACCAATCCACCGATCCTCGACGTCACCTTAGGTGCCGGAACGGATCAGATCCTGAATCTGGCTGAAGCGGTCGCCGGATTGCTGGTGGGCGGGACGTCTGAAGCGGGACTGACCATTGACGTGACGCTGAACAATAAAACCTACACCACCTCGGTGACGGATAACGGCACCTGGAGCCTGACTATTCCGGCCGGTGATTTGCTGCTGCTGCCTGATGGCACTGCGCAGGTCGGCGTTTCGGTCACCGATACCGCCGGCAATACCACCACGGATCTGCTGGATCTGGGCGTGGCGATCAATACGCTGCCGGTGCTGACGCTGGCGACGCCGTTTGTGGATGGACTGCTCAATGCAGCCGAAGTCACGGCGGCACAGATCCTCACCGGTACCGCCACTAACCTGGATGTCGGCACGGCGGTTCAGGTGACCATTGGTAACCTGACCTTCGCGGGCACCGTTCAGGCTGACGGCCTCTGGTCGGCGAACATCCCGGCCGGGGCGCTCAGCGGCCTCGCGGATGGAACGCTGCAGGTTTCCGTCACCGCTACGGATGCGGCGGGCAACCCGGCCAGCGTCAACGGCAGTATTGAAGTGCTGGTCAATACGCTGCCTGTCGCTGATATTGCGGTTCCGTTTGTCGATGGCGCCCTGAATGCGGCTGAAGCCGGTGTCGATCAAATCATCAGTGGCACCACCGGTATTGTCGGTGCGGGCCAGACGGTCGAATTACGGATTGATAATAATGTCGTCACCGCAACCGTCGATGCTAACGGCAACTGGAGCGCCACGCTGACGCCATCAATGGCGGCGGATGTGGGCAACGGCACGCATACCATTGACGTGGTGGTCACCGATCGCGCGGGTAACAGCAGCAGCGACTCGCTGGACTTCACCGCCATCATCACCGGACTGCCGGCACCAACGCTGGTGCAGCCGTTTGTCGATGGCGTGCTGAATGCCACGGAAGCGGCAGCAGGCGGTGCGCTGACGGGCGTCACCGGTATCACCGGTGCGCAGACGGTGAGCGTCAATATTAACGGCGCGGCCTATACCGCGACGGTGGATACGGCGACCGGGCAATGGAGTCTGGCACTACCGGCCAACGTATTGACCACGCTGCCGGATGGCAACTGGCCAATTGCGGTTACCGTCACCGACAGCGTAGGCAACGTTGGAACGACCAGCGGTGCCTTGCTGGTGGCGATTAACGATCTGCCTGACGTGTCGATCAATCTGCCGTTTGGCGATGGCCAGCTGAATATCAGCGAAGCCGCCCTGGCGCAGGCCATCAGTGGCTCTACCGGTAAACTCGGTGCGGGCCAGACGGTGAATGTCTCCATCAGCGGCTTCAACAACGGTAACCCAGTCGCGGCGACCGTCGATGCGGGCGGCAACTGGTCGCTGAGCCTGACGCCCGCGCAGCTGGGCGCGTTGGCCAACGGCACCCATACCGTCAGCGTCACCGCCACCGACAGCGCGGGTAACAGCGATACCGCGGCACTCGACTTTACCGCCGTACTGACCGCACCGGATCCGACCATCAATACCCTGTTTGGCGATGGCGTACTGAACATCGCGGAAGCGGCCGGCGCGTTAACGCTGACCGGCACCACCGGTGCCACCGGCGCTAATCAGGGCGTACAGCTGAGGATCGACGTGGCGGGCGTCACCTATACCGGCACCGTCGATGCTGACGGTAACTGGTCGGTGGCGTTGCCAGCGGGCACATTGAGCGGCCTGACCGCAGGGACGCACAGCGTCAACGTGACGGTCACCGATCCGGCGGGCAACAGCACCACGGAAACCCTCGACTTTACCGCGGCACTGACGGCCCCGGTGGCTACGCTGGCGACGCCGTTTGTCGACAGCTTCCTCAATCTTGCAGAAGCCACAGCCGGTGCATCTCTGACCGGTACGGCGGGCGCTAACCAGGCGGTGAGGGTCACCGTTGGTGGCACTAACTATGACGTTACCGCCGGCACCAACGGTGTCTGGACGCTGGATCTCGACGCGGCCGCGTTGGGTGCGCTGGCACAGGGTACGCAGGCGGTCACAGTTGTGGCTACCGACAGTGCCGGCAATGCCACCACCGTGGCGGGCAGCTTCACGGTGGATACCCAGGCACCGACCGTCACCATTACGCCGTTTACCGGCGACAATGCGCTGACCTATGTCGAAAGCCTGTCTGCGCAGACGCTGAGCGGAACCACCGTCGGCGCCAGCGCGGGACAGCTGGTGACTGTCACCATCGGTACCTCCACGCTGACCGGTGTGGTACAGGCTGATGGAAGCTGGTCAGTGAACGTTACGCCAGCGGCAATTGCGCAGCTTGGCACCAGCGGCACTGGCACCATCGGGGTGTCGGTGACCGATGCGGCTGGCAATATCGGCACCGCCAGTGCCGACGTCACCATAGACCTGACGCTGCCGGCAACGCCGCTGTTAACGCTGGCACCGGTGTCGACTGACAATATCGTGAACCTCACCGATGGTGACACGCTGACGATTGGCGGCACCTTTGCCAATCTGCCAGCCTTAACGGGTGCGGGAACCATTACCGTCACGGTAGATGGTGTGCCGGTCGGCACCTATCCGGTAGCGACCGCCGCAGGGACCTGGTCGGTGACTATCCCGAATCTGCCAGCGAACCTGGCCGACGGGACCCACACTGTTCAGGCGCAACTGGTCACGGTGGACGACGGCACGTTCACGGCCAGCGAGCAAATCCTCGTCGACCGCGTAGCGCCAACGCTGACCATCGCGGCATTTGCTGGCGATAACGTGCTGAATGGCAGTGAAGCTGCGGTTTCGCAGACCATCAGCGGCACCGCATCCACTTCCGAGGCGGGCAGAGCGGTCACCGTGACGCTGGAAGGCAAAACCTATACCGCGATTGTGCAGGCAAACGGCAGCTGGAGCACCAGCGTGCCTTCTGGTGACCTGCAGGCGCTCACGCAGACCGGTCATACCATTACCGCCACCCTGAGCGATGCGGCGGGTAACCTCACGACCACTACGGATACCTTCACCGTGGATACCGGCGCACCGCTGATTCAGGTGGAGGCGCTGCTGGGCGATAACCTGCTGAACGCCACCGATATCCTCACCACGCAGTTGTTGACCGGTACCGCCTCCGGGGCCGAAGGCCAGACCATTGGTCTGTATCTCGGCGACGGTGCACCGATTGCGACCGCCATCGTGCAGCCAAACGGTACCTTCAGCATTCAACTGACGCCGGAAGTGCTGGGTAGCCTGACCGACGGCACGCTGGTGTTTGGCCTGCGTGTCGACGATGCCGCCGGTAATCAGACCGATGCCACGGTCACCATTAATAAAGTGGTGAACAGCGCGCTGAATCTGGTGGTCGACTCACTGTTTGGTGACGGCTTCCTCAATGCTGCCGACACGGCCGTTGCCCAGACCATTACCGGTGTGGCAACCTCCGCTGGCGTCGGCGCGACGGTATCCTTAACGCTGGGCGGCACCACGCTGACCGCTAACGTTGGCCAGGACGGCAACTTTGCGCTGGTGGTACCGCCGAGCCTGTTGGGTGCGCTGCAGCCAGGCAGTACGGAACTGGAACTGGTGCTGACCGATGCGGCGGGTAACAGCAGAACCATCGGCGAAACCGTCACCACAATCCTTACCGCACCGGTTATCGGCGCGCTGGATACGCTGTTTGGCGGCGATGGCCTGCTGAATATCGCCGAGGCTGCCTTAACCCAAACGGTGGGCGGCACCGTCACGGCGGCAACCGGTTCAACCGTTACCGTCACGCTGGGCACCAAATCTTACCAGTCAACGGTGAATGCGTTGGGTCGCTGGAGCGTCAACATTCCACCACTGGATCTGGCTGCGCTGACCGATGGCACGCTGGCGCTGGGGGTTAAGGTTGTCGACCCGGCGGGGAACACCAGCTCAACGGCGGTGAACGTCGGCATCTTTACCGCCACGCCAACCGTGTCGATCGGATCGATCTTTGGCGATGGCATCCTGAACATTGCGGATGCGCTGACCAATCAGACCATCAGCGGGACGGTTAACAATGCCGTGGCGGGATCCATCGTCCATGTGTCCGTCGGTAATACCACGGTGGATGCCACCGTCGGCAGCAACGGTGCCTTTACCGCCACCATCACGCCGGCCCTGTTAAGCACCCTGACCAGCGGTAATCTGACCGTTACCGCGTCGGTGACCGATCCGGCGGGGAACACCTCGCCAGTCGTTAGCGCCGGCGCGGTGGTCAAACTGACCGCGCCTTCTATCACCATCAATCCATTGTTCGGTGATGGCCTGCTGAACGTGGCGGATGCGGTCCTGGGTCAGACCATTGGCGGAACCATTACCGGCGCGGATGCAGGATCCCGCGTGGTGGTTACCATCGGCGGTACGCAGTTTGTCACCACCACCGCAGCCAACGGCACCTTCAGCCTGGCGCTGACACCAACTCTTCTGCAGGGACTCACTGACGGTAATCTGTCCGTTGGGGTTAGCGTGACCGACAGCGCAGGCAACACCACGGCGTCGTCAGCCAGCGCGCTGGTTGGGCTGCAGGTGCCAACCATCACCCTGAATCCGCTGTTTGGTGACGGGGTGCTTAGCCTGCTGGAATCGCTGGTGACGCAAACCATCAGCGGTACGGTCGGTAACGGCGTCGCCGCCGGTTCAATTGTGACCATTAATCTGGGCAGCTCTACCGTGACCGCAACCGTGGGTCAGGGCGGGGTATTCAGCGCGCAGGTTGCACCAAACATCCTCGGCACCTTACTGGACGGCAACCTGACGGTCGGTGTCTCGGTCGCGGATGCGGTGGGGAACGTGGCCAGCACCAGCGCGGGTCTGAAAGTTGGCATTCACAGCACGCCAACCTTGACCCTCAACACGGTGTTTGGTGACGGTGTGCTGAGTGCCAGCGATTTGAACGCGGCGCAAACCATCAGCGGGTCTTCAACTAACCTGACGGCGGGTACCACGGTCAGCGTATCGCTGAGCGGCAAAACCTACACCACCACCGTGGGTAGCGGCGGCAGCTGGAGCCTGAGCGTACCGAAAGCCGACCTGACCGCCCTGGCTAACGGCACGTTGACCGCCTCGGCGACCGCAACCGATGCGTATGGCAACCAGGCAAGCAATACCGGCTCGTTAAGCGTGATTGCGCAGACGCCGCCAACGGTAACCATCTCCAGCGTCTTTGGTGATGGCTTGCTGAATGCGACGGATGCCCTCAGTGCGCAGACCATTTCCGGTACCTCGACCAATGCCGAAGGTTCGGTGATCACGGTGAGAGTCGGCACGGCTACGCTGACCACCACCGTGGGCGCCAGCGGGGCATGGAGCGTGTCGGTTCCGGCCGCAACGCTGGCTGCCCTGCCGGACGGCACGGATTCGGTCACCGCGTCCCTGACCAACGCCGCCGGTAATGTCGGTAGCGGAGCCACCACGGTACTGGTGGGCACCCACACGCTGCCAACCGTGGCGATCACCAACAGCAGCGTGTTTGGCGGCGACCACTATCTGAACCTCAGCGAAGCCAATGTCGCCGAGACCATCAGCGGTACCTCGACCAATGCGGTAGGGAGTTTGGTCTCGGTTAACGTGGCGGGGAATGTCTACACCACCACGGTGCTGGCCAACGGCACCTGGAGCGTCACCGTGCCTTCCGCAGCGCTGAAAAACATCGCGGATGGCTCGACCAACGTGACGGTCACGCTGACCGATGCGGTGGGCAATACCTCGACGGCCAGCGATGCCTTTACCGCGGTAACCCATAATCTGCCCGCCATCGGCGTCGACCCAATCCTCAGCCTGGTCAGCGTGTTGCTGACCGGTCTGACCGTATCGGGCGGCACGCTGAACCTGGCGCAGGGCACCCGACTGAACGTCACCCTGAACGGCACCACCTTGCAGGCCACCACCGATGCGCTGGGTCGCTACAGCGTGAAGTTCACTGGCGGCTTGCTGACGGCGCTGAGTCTGAGCAGCATCGTCACCGTGACGGCGGTGGATGCGGCGGGTAACCCGGCATCAACCAGCAACACCTTGCTGTTGGGTTCGCTGTTGCCAGTCAGCACCGCCTCTGTCGCCACCGCCTCGGTGATGATGGCGGTGGTGGCCGACGATACCTCGGCTGCCGCGGCGTCAACGCACTCCACCACCACGGACACCAGCACCACGGCGGTGACCCATGCCGCGACGGTAGATTCCACTCTGGTGACCGGCAGTGATACCAGCAGTACGGATACCAGCACCACCACGCATGATGCAACGGCCGCCGCAGCGACGGCGACCGACACGGCGGCAGTGGCAGACAGCAGTGCTTACACCATTGGCGGCGTGGTGATCACCCTGGCGGATGGTCACACGGTGGAAGGGGCATCCGTTACCGGGAGTGCGGGCAACGACACGGTAACCGTGAACTCGCTGAACTTTACCCATATCGACGGCGGGGCAGGTACCGATACGCTGGTATTGAACGGTGAGCATATGACCCTCGATCTCACCTCACTGGGGCTGAAAGTTGAGCACATTGAGGTGATCGACCTCGGTAAAGCCGGCACCAACAGCGTGAAGTTGGATCTCAACGAAGCGCTGAATATCACCGACAGTCAGACCAACGACCTGGTGATTAAAGGGACCACCGGTGACCAGGTGACGCTGGCCAACGGCGATGGCGGCGTATGGGCAACCTCAGGGCAGCGGACCGTTGATGGACAAACGTTTGACGTTTATCACAACTCGGCGCTCTCTTCGGCCAACACGCTCGGCGACGTGCTGGTACAGCACAATCTGCAGGTTCACGTGGTCTGATAAAGACTTTCCCTGCACGAGAGAGGAAATTCTCGTGCAGGGCGTCTAAGGTTAAGAGGAGGTTAACAGTTACTGGCTTTTGCAAAAGGTTCTTATAAAATAAGACAGTCAAGGCAATGTGTTAACGTTGCGTAAAGAAAGACCAATAATACTAATATAAGAAGATCGCCTTGAACGGCGATCTTGCCATTTAGAGGGGATGCCCTCTTTTTTATGCAAGATGTCATGGCTGCTGTTCTAACCATTTCTCTTGTGGCGGGTTGCTCTGTAATCCGTCCGACACCGGGTCAGGCTCAGCTCCCTCTTCGGCGCTGGCTAGCTTATGCTTCTGGAAAATAAAGCGCTGCTTTATCTTTCGACCGCATGCCTTTACCTAATATCCGGTGCACAAGGGAATTTCGATGGTGTATACAGGCAGTAAATTGAAGAAAGTGTGGCTGTCACTCTGTATCGGCGCACTTTGCGCTTCAATGGGACAGGCTGCGCTGGCAGCAAAAGAGCCGAAAGCTCAATTCAACTGGCGTGCAGCACCGACCGAGGAGCAAATCGCCACCTTAACCCTGCGCGATGCCATCCTTCGCGCCTTTGCCCGTAATCCCAAAATTTCCGAAGCGGCGGCGCAAATCCACGTTGGCGAAGCCGATCTCGATGCCGCCGAAAGTGCGTGGTATCCGCAAATTTCCCTTTCAGCCACCGGCGGGCGGTCACAGCAGACCGATTCGGCCGGCAGCCTGAACAATAATGGTTCCGGCGGCATCACGCTGAGCCAGTTGCTGTATGACTTTGGCCGCACCGGCGGCGCCATCGACGAGCAGCATAAACTCTCCGATGCCTACCGCTACGACCTTTATGACACCATGACCACCGTGGCGCAGGACACGCTGCAAGCCTATCTGGAGGTCAAGCGCTACAAGGCGCTGGTGGACGCCTCGCGCAATAACGTCGCCTCGCTTGAACACGTCAAGGACATTGCCAAACTGCGTGCTGACGCCGGGCTGAGTTCGCAATCCGACGTGTTGCAGGCCGAAACCCGCATTGCGGGCATGCACGCCACGCTCGAACAGTACCGCGCGCAGGAACGTTCGGCGCAGGCGCAGCTGACGGTGCTGACCGGCGTGGTCTCCAACGATTTGCCGGAGCTGCCGCAGTCGTTGCTCAATCAGCAAATCACCCTCGACAAAATCGCCTACGAAAAAAGCGCTGCGGTACGCAGTGCGCAGGCCAAACAGGAAGCGGCGATGGAGCGCGTCCGTCAGGCCTCTTCTAACCACTGGCCAACCATCAAAGTGCAGGCCGGCCGTACCCGCTATGAAAACAGCAGCCGATCCTACTGGGACGATGAGTTGCAGCTGCAGGTTGAGGCACCGCTCTATCAGGGCGGACTGGTCAATGCCAAAACCCGCGCCGCAGAAGGCGACCGGGAAGCGGCCGAGGCCGCGATTCAGCAATCGAAACTGGATATCAATCAGCATGCCTCCACGGCCTATGCCGACATGATCGGTGCCCAGCAACGGCAAACCGCCGGCGAGGCCCAGTTGGGCAGCGCCGACCACACCCGCGCGGTTTATGCCGATGAGTACAAGCTGAATAAGCGCAGCCTCAACGATCTGCTGAGCGTGGAGCAGGATGTATTCCAGGCCGACAGCAGTCGCCTGATGGCACTTTATGATGGCTGGGATGCCACGGTTCGTTATGCCGCAGCGGTCGACAATCTGCTGGACATTATGGGGATTGATCGCGAAGCCACCAGTGGGCAAACCTTGCCGTCACTGTGACGCTTGAAGCACACGCAACTTTTAAGGCAGTACTATGAACAAACAAACCGCAAGCACTGAGAACTGGATTGACGCCATGCTGCGTGTCGCCGCGCGTTTTGGCAAACCTGCGGACGGCTCCACCTTACGCCAGCAGATGCGCTGGTTTGAACACCTGACGCCAGCCCAGCAGCTGGAAAGACTGGCAGGCCTGTTGGGGCTGCATATGACCATGATGCCGCGCGACAAAATCCGCTGGCGGCAGGAAGTAACGCCGGTCATTTTGATCATGGAAAATGGCAACGTGGTGGTGGTCGAAACCATTGATGCGGAAGGCAAAGCGCGTTACTGGCTGAGCGACGGTGGTGATGTGGTGCGCGAAAGCGAGCTTGCGCTGTTGCTGGCGCAAAGTCAGGAGCAGGTCGGGATTGTTGGCGTCGCGGCGCGTGGGCGTGATGCGCGCATCGATGAATTCGTTAAGCCGTATAAAAAGCACTGGTTCTGGGAAAACTTCCGCGGCATGGGGCGCAAGATCGCCGAGATCTCGCTGGCGTCGGTGGTGGGTAACGTGCTGGCGCTGGCCGGGATCCTGTTCTCGATGCAGATCTACGACCGGGTGATCCCGGCGCAGTCAGAACCGACACTGTGGGTGCTGTTTACCGGGGTGCTGATTGCGGCGGTGTTTGAATATCTGATCCGCCTGATGCGTACCCAGGTATCCGACCTGATGGGGAAGCGCATTGACCTGAAAGTCTCTTCCATGCTGTTTGCCCGGGCGATGAATATCCGCAATGAGGCCCGGCCGAAATCAACCGGGTCTTTTATTTCGCAACTGCGCGAAATCGATCAGGTGCGCGAACTGCTGACCTCCACCACGGTCGGTGCGGCAGCGGACATGCCTTTCGTAATCCTGTTCCTGTTTATCATGGCCTTTATCGGCGGCCCGCTGGTGATTGTGCCGCTGCTGGCGATCCCGCTGATTGTCATTCCGGGTTTGCTGGTGCAGATCCCGATGGCGAAACTGGCGAAAGAAGGGCTGCGCGAAGGCGCGCTGCGCAATGCGGTGCTGGTGGAAACCATTGAAGGGATTGAAGACATCAAATCCCTGCAGGCCGAACCTTACTTCCAGCGCCAGTGGGAACAGACCCATGAAGTCAGCGCGGCGGTGGGCATGCAGCAACGCCTGTGGGGCGCGCGGCTGACCGGCTGGGCCTCCACTGTCCAGCAGTTGACCTATGCCAGCATGCTGGTGTTCGGGGTTTATCTGGTTCTGAATGGCGATATCACCACCGGTACGCTGGTCGCCAGCAGCATGCTGTCTTCACGCACCATTGCGCCACTGATGCAGCTGACGATGGTGTTCTCCCGCTGGCAACATGCCAAAAGCGCGATGACCGGACTGGACGAATTGCTGAAAAAGCCGCTCGATCAGGTGGATGAAGGGGAAATGGCCCACTGCCCAACCCTGACCGGGCAGTATGAATTGAAGGGCGTTCAGTACAGCTACGATGAAGAAAACGCGAAAAACGTGCTCAATATTGGACAGCTGCAAATCAAACCCGGCGAGCGTATCGCCATTCTCGGCAAGGTGGGCGCGGGCAAATCCACCCTGCTGCGGTTGCTGGCCGGACAATCGATGGCCACTCAGGGGAAAGTGGTGGTCGATGGCGTGGATATTCGCCATATCGATCCCGTCGACCTGCGCCGCCAGCTGGGTTGGCTGTCGCAGGATTCCCGCCTGTTCTTTGGCACGCTGCGGCAAAACCTGATGTTGGGCAATCCTCATGCCAGCGAACAGGAGATGCTGCAGGCACTGCGGATCAGCGGTGCGCTGAGCCTGGTGCAGCAGGATGCCGCCAGCCTCGATCGGGTAATCAATGAAGGCGGCCGGGGATTGTCCGGTGGTCAGCGTCAAATGGTGATGCTGAGCCGGATGATCCTGCGCCAGCCGCAGGTGGTGCTAATGGACGAGCCGACGGCCTCAATGGATGAGCAGCTTGAAGACCATGTGATCCGTCAGATGCAGGGCTGGCTCTCCGGCCGCACGCTGGTGCTGGTGACGCACCGACCGGCGTTACTCAAGCTGGTAGACCGGATTGTGGTGATGGATAACGGCCGCATTATTGCTGACGGTGCGCGCGATGAGATCATTCGCAACGCCGCCGCGCAAACGGCGAAACAGAACGTGGCGCGGGGAGATGCAGCATGAGCCTGATTATGGTCGACCGCGGCATGAAGCAGAACGAGCGCAAAACCTCCGCCATCATCTGGCTATGTACCGCTGCGCTGGTGATTTTCTTTGTCTGGGCCCATTTTGCCATTCTCGATGAGGTCACCGTCGGCACCGGTAAAGTGACGCCGTTAAGCCGCGCCCAGGTGATTGAGAGTCTGGACGGCGGTATCGTCGACCAGCTCAACGTGCATGAAGGGGATATTGTTGAGAAGGGCGAGGTGCTGGCAAAACTGGATCCTACCCGCTTCCAGTCGAACTTCGGTGAGGCTGCCTCCAAAGCCCGAACGCTGCGTGCTTCCGCAGAGCGTTTACAGGCCGAGCTGACCGGTGCGCCGCTGGCCTTCAGTGCCGAGACGCTGAAAGAGCCGGAGCTGGTCGCGCGGGAAACCCAGCTGTATCAATCCCGTCGCCGTAACCTGTCGGAAACCGTTAAAAACCTGGAAGATGCGAAAAAGCTGGTGCAGGACGAACTGAGGATGACCGCACCGCTGGTGGCAAAAGGGGCGGCGGGTGAGGTGGAAGTCATTCGTCTTCGCCGCCAGGTCAGCGATCTGCAGGGCAAAATCGATGAAGCCAAAAATGACTACGCGGTGCGGGCGAGGGAAGAGCAGGTCAAAAACAACGCCGACCTGGATGCTCAGCTGCAGGTGGTGACCGGTAAAGAGGATCAGCTCACCCGTGCGACGCTGTATTCACCGGTGCGCGGGATCGTAAAGGACATTCAGGTGACCACCGTCGGTGGCGTGTTGCAGCCGGGCGGCAAGCTGATGGAAATCGTGCCGCTGGAGGATCAGCTGCTGATTGAAACCCGCATCAACCCGCGGGATATCGCCTACATCCGTCCCGGCCTGCCGGCCACGGTGAAGGTCACCGCCTATGACTCGTCTATCTATGGCGATCTGCCGGGCGAAGTGGAAACCGTCTCGCCAGATACCATTCAGGATGAGGTGAAGCGCGATCAGTACTACTACCGGGTTTACGTTCGTACGCAAAAAGCGGAGTTAACCAACAAGGCCGGGCGGAAATTCCCCATTGTCCCCGGAATGGTGGCGAATGTTGAAATTAAAACGGGTCAAAAATCGGTCATGGACTATCTGATTAAGCCGCTGAATAAAGTTAAAGAATCGATGAGAGAACGCTAGAAATTAACGCCACTGAATAGTTGATGAGGGTTATTTCCACGGAATAATTAACATCTTTATCAGTGGCTTTTTTTTTGATTATTTGTGCTTAATTGCGGAAAAAACGGGCAAGGGGGATGTGGTTATTGTTTTACCGTAATTATCTTTACTTAAATTGACGGTTTGTTGAAAAAAGAATAAAAAAATGCCGAGCATCAAGCTCGGCGGGAAATAGGGTAAAACAATCTCATTCGGGGTGAATGAAGGTAATACTGAAATAAAATGATGATAGCGAGATCATTATATTCCCTGATGGCTGAAAATTTTTATCATTCAGTGCTTAGCAAGCTAACCTTACATAACTTGATGAAAAACAAAGCATCGCCTGAATTTTGATGATAAATGCTATATTTTTTATCGATACGTGCTGTATGAAAGTTCCCCTAAACTTACATTTTGAAATATATACTTTGTACTCTGAAACAGTTTCGGAAATTTAGTATCATTTTCTTTATAGATTATTACGCACCGCACTCTAGTATGAGGTTGCCGGCTGAAAATTCGACGTTCAGCAAGCAGTGGCATAATAAGGCACATAACTAGAGGGTATTAAAATGAAACTTCGAGTTCTTTCCCTGATGGTCCCAGCGATGCTGATCGCCGGTTCAGCGGGCGCGGCTGAAATCTACAACAAAGATGGCAACAAACTTGACCTCTTCGGTAAAGTAGACGGTCTGCACTATTTCTCCGATAACGACGGTTCTGATGGCGACCAGTCTTATGTTCGCTTCGGTTTTAAAGGCGAAACCCAAATCAGCGATCAGCTGACCGGTTACGGCCAGTGGGAGTATCAGGCAGCGCTGAACACAGCTGAGTCTGAAGGGACAGCAAACAGCTTTACCCGTGTTGGCTTTGCAGGTGTGAAGTTCGGCGATGCCGGATCCTTCGACTACGGTCGTAACTACGGCGTAGCCTATGACATCGGCGCCTGGACTGACGTCCTGCCAGAGTTCGGTGGTGACACCTATGGCGCGGACAACTTTATGTTCCAGCGTTCTAACGGCCTGGCGACTTACCGTAACAACAACTTCTTTGGTCTGGTCGATGGCTGGAACTTTGCCGTTCAGTATCAGGGCAAAAATGACAGCGATACCGAATCTGCGACTGGCCGTGACGTACTGGGCGGAAATGGCGATGGCTATGGTCTGTCAACCACTTACGACCTGGGCGAAGGCTTTGGTATCGGTGCAGCAATGTTCAGTTCTGACCGTACCAATGAGCAGAATGGCGGCAGCGCAGCAACTCAGGACATTCTGGGTCGTGGTGACAAAGCAACGGCTTACACCGGCGGCCTGAAATATGATGCGAATAACATCTACCTGGCGGCGATGTACACCCGTTCACTGAACGCCACTCGCTTCGGTTCAAGCGGTTCTGATGCCTACGGTTATGCTAACACCGCGGACAACTGGGAACTGGTTGCTCAGTACCAATTTGACTTCGGTCTGCGTCCTTCCCTGGCGTTCGTTAGCTCACGCGGCAGCGACATCGAAGGTTACGGTTCTCAGAACCTGAAAAAATATGTTGATGTGGGCGCGACCTACTACTTCAACAAAAACATGTCTACCTATGTTGATTACCAAATCAACCTGCTGGATGACAACAACTTCACCGACGCAGCCGGCATTAACACCGATGACGTCGTGGCACTGGGTCTGGTTTACCAGTTCTAAGCTGTTTGGGGAGCGCAGGCCTCTGCGCTCCCTCGTTTACCATCCCTCGTATTCCGCTTCATCCCTTCTTTTATTCTCTTAATGGCTTGCGCGCTGATGACGGTGACGTGGACGATTGAGCTGTTTGACGTGCGTCTGCTTGTAATGCTTGTAGCCTGAAAAGATAATCAGCCCCAGACATACGGCAAGGAGTGCGTAATAAATCATGATATCTCCTTTGAAATCATTAAATGGCAGACGTTTATAGCCTGCGTACATCGCCTATCCTGGTGAGCATTTCACACAAGATCAAGTGAGTTTTCAGCGCAGTATAGGCCGTTTTGCTCATTTTTCGGTCCAATATTTAATACAGGTGTTGTGAGTTATATGAAGAAGAATTGGCTGTATTGTACTGGTCTGACAGCATTTATCCTGCTTTCGGGCTGTGACGATCATAACCAGAGTCGCGACAATTCGGCGATGGTGCTGGAAGGAAGCACAATGGGAACATTCTGGCGAATTAGCCTCGCTGGCGTGGCGCCAGAACGTAAAGCGAGCCTGCAAAAAGCGGTTCAGCAGCAGTTAGACGAGGACGATCGCCAGCTCTCAACCTGGAAAAATGACTCCGTTCTGTCGCGTTTTAATCAGTACCGCGGCAGCGATCCACAACCGGTGAGCGAAAACATGGCGGATATCGTCAGCCTTTCCCTGCGCATTGGGCGGAAAACCGCCGGCGCGATGGACATTACCGTGGGTCCGCTGGTCAATTTGTGGGGGTTCGGGCCGGATAAACAGCCGCTAAAAGAGCCGACTCAGGCGCAGATCGATGCGGCAAAAGCGCTGACGGGATTGCAGCATTTACGGGTGATCCAAAAAGCGGAAGGCGCTTATCTGCAAAAGGATTTGCCCGGCCTGTATGTTGATCTCTCAACCGTGGGAGAAGGTTTTGCCACCGATCATCTGGCCAGACTGATGGAGAAAGAGGGCATTAACAGCTACCTTGTTTCCGTGGGCGGCGCCGTGCTGACCCGGGGAAAAAATGCCCAGGGGCAGCCGTGGAAAGTGGCTATTCAGAAGCCCACCGATCGCGAAAATGCGGTGCAGGCGGTGGTCGATCTGCAGGGGCATGGCATCAGCACCTCCGGCAGCTACCGTAACTATTACGAGCTGAATGGCAAGCGCATCTCACATGTGATCGACCCCACGACCGGCCGGCCGATCCAGCACAAGCTGGTTTCTGCTACGGTTATTGCCACCACCGCGCTGGAGGCCGATGGCTGGGACACCGGACTGATGGTGTTGGGCGAAGAGAAGGCCAAAGCGCTGGCGCTGCGAGAAAATCTGGCGGTCTATCTGATAGAGAAGCAGGGCGAGGGTTTCAGTAGCTGGATGTCACCGCAGTTTAAGGCGTTTATCGTGCAACCGTAGGGCGACAGGCCTGAGGAATCAACATGCTGGATTTGTTTAGTGAAGAAGCACCGTGGGCCGAACCCCTGGCAGAGGGCGCGGTGATCCTGCGCCGACGGGCCAGAGAGGACGCCGGCGAACTGATGCGGTTAGTCGAAGAGGTTTCTGCCCGCAATCCGTTTCACCACCGGATTACGCCAGGTGGACACCGCATGTCGGTGGCGATGACCAACTGTGGGGATTTTGGCTGGTCAACGGATTCACGCGGCTATCAGTACAGCGAGCGCGATAATGCCAGCGGTCTGCGCTGGCCAGCGATGCCGGATCGTTTTCGCCAGCTGGCAAGAGAATGCGCTGACGAGGCGGGTTTTGCACAGTTCAATCCTGATGCCTGCCTGATCAACCGCTACGAGCCGGGGGCAAAATTAACCCTGCATCAGGATAAAGATGAACAGGACTTAAAGCAGCCGATTGTTTCGGTCTCGCTGGGGTTGCCGGCGGTGTTTCAGTTTGGTGGCTTCGATCGTGGCGACGCCACGCAACGGGTTCTGCTGGAGCATGGCGATATCGTGGTTTGGGGCGGTCCTTCACGTCTGCGTTTTCACGGCATATTGCCGCTGAAACCCGGAATACACCCCTTAACCGGCGCTTTTCGCTACAATCTGACCTTCCGGCGCGCTTTTCGGTAAGCGATCCGGAGTCAGATGAGAATTATTATTGATATCGTCTGGCGACTCATTAAACTGCACACTGCCTTATTGTTACCTGGATGGTGTCATGGAGTTGCTACGCGTTGTTTACCGGCAGTATCGCTGGCCGTTTATTTTGGTTATTGCTCTCAGCCTGCTCAGTGCCGCGCTGGGGATTGGACTGATCGCCTTTATTAATAAAGAGCTGATCGTCGCTCTGAACTCTTCTCTGCTGATATTGCCAGAATTTCTCGGACTGCTGCTGCTGCTGATGGCCGTTACGCTGGCCTCGCAACTGGCATTAACCGTGCTGGGACACCATTTCGTCTACCGCCTGCGCGGCGAGTTTATCAAACGTATTCTGGATACCCAGGTTGAACGCATCGAGCAGATCGGCAGCGCCCAGTTGTTAGCCGGGCTAACCAGCGATGTGCGGGCCATCACCATCGCCTTTGTCCGTCTGCCTGAGCTGATTCAGGGGATCATCCTGACCATCGGATCGGCGGCTTACCTCGCCTGGCTCTCGCCACAAATGCTGTTTGTCACCGCGGTGTGGGTTGCTATCACCATTATTGGCGGCTGGCTGCTGGTGTCGAAAGTGTACCGCCACATGGCCAAACTTCGTGATATTGAAGATAACCTCTACACCGATTTCCAGACCATTATAGAAGGGCGCAAAGAGCTGGCGTTAAACCGTCAGCGTGCCCAGCTAATTTATGAAACGGTCTATCAGGAAGATGCCCGTAATTATCGCCATCATATCGTGCGCGCCGATACCTTCCATTTGAGTGCGGTAAACTGGTCGAACATCATGATGCTGGGTGCCATTGGGCTGGTGTTCTTTATGGCCAACAGCCTCGGCTGGGCAAACACCGCCGTTGCGGCAACCTATTCACTGACCCTGCTGTTCCTGCGCACGCCACTGCTTTCTGCGGTGGGGGCGTTGCCGACACTGCTGACGGCTCAGGTGGCTTTTGACAAGCTGAACACCTTCCAACTTACGGCATACCATCCCGACTTTATTGTTTCTCAGGCTGCCAGCAACTGGAAGACGCTTGAACTGCGTAATCTGGTATTCCATTACGGTGAGCAGGGATTCGAGGTTGGGCCGATAAACATGACCCTGAAGCGCGGCGAGCTGGTATTCCTGATCGGCGGTAACGGCAGCGGAAAATCGACGCTGGCAATGTTACTGACCGGACTTTATCGCCCGGTATCCGGTCAGATCCTGTTAGATGGTGAAGAGATCGACGGCGCGAATAGGGAGAAGTACCGCAGCCTGTTCTCGGCGGTATTTACCGACGTCCATCTGTTTGACCGCTTGATCGATAATCAGGGACAGGCTGCCGATCCGGCCAAAGTTCAGGCCTGGCTGGCGCGTCTGCAAATGCAGGACAAAGTGAAGCTGGAAGGGAACAAAGTCCTGAACCTGAAGCTATCTAAAGGGCAAAGCAAGCGCCTGGCGCTGTTGCTGGCGACCGCTGAGCAGCGCGATATCCTGCTGCTGGACGAGTGGGCCGCCGATCAGGACCCGCATTTCCGCCGCATTTTCTACCGGGAGTTGCTGCCATGGCTGCAGGAGATGGGCAAAACCGTGTTTGCTATCAGCCATGATGACCACTATTTCCTGCACGCGGATCGCCTGCTGGAAATGCGTGAAGGTAAGCTCAGCGAGTTGACCGGCGAAGAGCGTGAACTGGCGACGCTGGATGCGGTGAAGCGCACGGATGTGGTGAGCTAGAGGTGGGAGTTGGCGTCAAGCAATAATCCAGCTCAGTAGCTGTTCTGCCTGCACCTCAACCTGACCGCTAAAGACTCTGCCAGCCGGGAAGTCGCTGGCAAATGAATCGGTCAGGCGCAGCTGTACCTGGCCGGTTGCCGGATGCAGAGCCGTGATCTCTGCGGCCCTGAAATCCATCGCCTGTCTGAGTAGCGGAAAAAGGGCCTTATACAGGCTCTCTTTAACCGAGAATGCCAGCGTCAGCGCGGTGGCGAAGGGCAATCCACTCTCCAGCAGCGTCTGTTTTTCCGCCGGCGACACAATCACACTGTGCATCTGTTCCGCGGTTTCCGCTGGCAGGATATTCTCGCAATCTACCCCCAAAAGAAGCCGATGCTCTGCTCTGGATAGCAGCACGGCGATGCTCTGATGGCTATGAGACAGCGAACCTGAAATGCCGACCGGCCACACCGGCGCGCGATCGCCGTCATTGGACAGTATCGCCGCCTCAATTCCCATCCGACTCAAAGCATTACGCACTATTACCCGGCTGGCGAGATATTCCGCCCGGCGTTTGCGCACCGCTTGAGTTAAATGCGTCGGGCTGGGGATATCACATGCGACAAATAACCGCTCATCAAAGCGGGAGAGATCGAAAGCCGCTTTTATCAGCACCGTCTCTGGCCGATCTGCTGGTGAGCAAAAACACACATCGGTAATAAAGCCATTGGATTCAGGCAAGGCAACAGGAATAAGGGGAACGCCACAAGGGATTGTCAGAAGGGGGAATGCGCTATGAGGTGTCACCGAATACCTAACCTGCTTATCTTTATAAAGCGTAATTTAAGCAGGTTAGATTCACGATAGCAAAAACTGACTACTCGTTAGACGGGATTGCGAAGTTTTTCAGGGAAACGACAAAGTGTTCGTTGCCGCGGGAGATTTTCGCACCCCGGTCGCACCAGTGGCTTGCCAGCCTGAAAAAGTCATCACTATCAATATCATACGCCAGCTCTACTTTATTGATGCCGGAGTGCAGCATCTCTTCTGCATCTTTAAAGTTTCTTGCTTTGATTATCGCCATTTTATTCACCCGGTATGTGGTGTTGGTTTTGCCATAAAAGTGTAGCGACAGCATATGTTAATCGTGTGACAGTTTTGTTTCAGTGTGCCGGATTGAGACTTTCGCCACGTATTGTGAAATGAAAGTCTCATCAAATCAGCCAGTTTACAATTTCAGGAACTGGCTGAAGGCCTGCTGATTATCAACCAAGTGGCAGGGAAAGGTGCTGTGGGATAATGGTTGGGCAACCAGCTTTCTGTCCCGTCCCCAGATATCTTCAGCCTGCGCAATCACCTTCATAATGTGTTCCGGGTTGTTAAATTCCGGCAGATCGTATTCGGTGTGAGAAATTGACGACATTTTCTCAGCGATACGCTGTGGCGTCATTATCCACGAGAAATGCCACCCACCTTGCTGAATAACCCGGGTATTCCATTTTAACCATCGCCACTTGAGCCAATTTTTTCTGATGGCCGAGCGCTTCACGTTCCGCAGCATCTCGGGCTGGCCGTCAAAGAAGTTGACCAGATTCTTGTAGCTCAGGGCTTTAGGTAGCTTGCACTGACGAGGCGTATCGTCGGTATTGAATACCTGCAGATTGAACTGATAATTATAGAAATTCTGGTAAATAGTGGTGCAGAGCTTGCTGCCACGAATGGTAGGAATGACCTGCGGATTAAAAATCTCGTCAACGTCAGAAATCAAAATCAGATCGTCAGGACGGGCTTGCTTCAGACCATCCATGATGGCATTACGCGTATCGGCTTCATTTTGCCAGGCATCCGCATGAGGAGGACGATCGAAAACAACATAGATGATTTTATCGGCAAATTCTGCGAATTTATCCCGGTCGAAATTGAGCGGTTTTGGCTTGCCGGTAAAGGTGTGTGTTGACTCAACGATAACAAACTTGTCGACGACGTCAGACAGGGTATGCAACCGTAACGACAAAAGCATATCTTCGTCATAATATAAAAAACAGTCGTAAATCATTCGCGTATTCAACCAGAGTAATTTGGATTTTGTTTATAATCAATAAGATGTAACCACTAACGACGTGATCTAAACATCAAAAAAGTAACCGTGGAATAAAGAGTAATGGTTAAATTTATTAGTTAACTCATTATTCAATATTTATATTTATAATGCCGTTAAATATTCTAGCAAAAATCACACATTAAGCGTGGTTATATTGCTAATTCATTCAAAAAATGAGCTGGAGCTGGCACATTCTGGAGTCAGGAGAAGAGGGGGGTATTGTGCAGGGTCACAGAAATGCAGGCAATAAAAAAGCAGCTATGGCTAGCTGCTTTGAAGGAGGTTTTGGTCGGCACGAGAGGATTTGAACCTCCGACCCCGGACACCCCATGACCGTGCGCTACCAGGCTGCGCTACGTGCCGACACGTGGGGTTAATACTACTCAAAACGACGTTGATTGCAAGTGGCCGGCTGTGTGAGTGCTATGAATTTAAACACCTTTATCGCTATTTAATGAGCGGGATCTTGTGGTGATAAACGAAGAACGTCATGTCCTGGAAGGTCAGCATTTCATCGGGTTCACCCAGCTGGTGCCGTATGGCGTCCAGTTTGCTGATGGCCTGGGTATCCGCTTCTGAGCTCTTCACCGCCGGGATGGCCACAAACTGGCGATCGGGAGATTTGCTCACGTAGTCGTCGGTCAACCATGACTTCATGGTTTGCAGGCGTACCGTATCGAAGAGGATCCGGTTATCCGTGGTGTCAAAGAGCACGGGGCTGATGTGGATCCTGCCGTCAGAAAGCCAGTTAACGTTGTTCGACAACTTCCAGTAGTCACCATAACCAAAGGTAAGATTATTTTTCTCAAGGAAGTTAATGTAATCATAGGTTTGCTGTTGCTGATCGTAAATCGGCGTTTTATTTTGCTGATAGGAATAGAGCGAAGAAGCGATAAACAGCGCGAAGACAATTACCACAGGCCACTTTTTAGAGAAAGCATATCCCAGCGCAGACAGGGCAATGGCAAAGCAGACGACGTTAACAAAGAATCTGGCGCTGATCTCGGCAGGGGAGTCGTAGCTGATAATGAAAGAAGAGACGATCGCCGCGATGGTTAGTAAACTAAAGCCAGCAACAAACACCGCTTCCTTGCCCTTTCGCAGACACAGCAAGAAAGAGTAAACAAACAGCACCACCCATACCAGCAGCGAAATAACATACGCGTAAGGGCTGTCAACGAACAGAATATTCAGGCTCTTACCCAGAATATGGATTGCCCACTCCGTGTTGACTCCCCACTGATCAAACGGCATCAGATGAAAACGCTGAATAGGTAAGCCGAACAGCCTTTGCACCACGTGGCTCATTGAAACAATAAAGCTGACGGCGAAAATGACCGGGATTTTCTTCTGCGGGCTACCTTTCCAGGCGAAATAAGCCTGTACCAGCAGCAGTGGCAGGAAATAGGTCGCCAATAACCACGGATCGGATATGGAAGCCAATAGCGCGATCAGGCTACAGACAACGGCCAGTGTCGTTGAATTTCTCTTCAGATTCAAAAAGCACAGGGCAAAGGTCAACACACCAAAGAAGTTGGTAGAGTAATGCGAGAAGGGGTGTGCAGCGAAGCCAAACGTATAGACGTAGGCAGGGAAAAGGATCAGGCTCAGTAAGGCTATAAGCGCAAACCAGCTCTTTTCAACAGTGTAGATAACCAGCGCCAACATGAACGCGGTCAGGCCGATGAACAATGAAGTCGATAACATCAGCGGCAATATGCCGTCGTTATTCATCAGCAGGAAGAAAACAAAATTTACCGGATAGGTGGTGAAGTACCAGTTATCTGGAGTAGGCGCCCAATCCCTGAATGCGGACAATCCTTCGGAAAGCAGTGCCCGCCAGACCAGTGAACTGTTGGCGCCATCAGGATCGATGGGGAAATAGCGTGAGGTCAGCAGGGTCGAAATAACTAAAGCTAATGCCAGCATGAACAGCAGAATGAGTAACTTTTTGAACCTGAATGTAGACATATATTTGACCTATAGATCCATTAAACACAGCGTATTGATTCGCCATTGCGACTTAAAAAGAGAAAATGCAGTCAATAAAAAAGCAGCTATTAGCAGCTGCTTTTTTCAAATTTTTGATCGCCTGTCAGTTAGCGATAAACCGCTTCTCTTCTGTCAGTACCTGCAGCAGCAGGCCCAACTGCGGTTTATGGTCTTTCAGGCGATGACCATTCTTATCCCACGCGGTGTAGCTACCGCTGTTATCCAACACCAGCGTCACGTCAGGGGTGGTGATCACCAGCTGGCGCTCGTTGGTGCTGGCTACCCAGTCATGGCGGCGCTGCGCTGCGAACAGATCTTCACCCTGAGAATAGTCAGCCGCAGGGGTGCTGACGTGCAACAGGCGCTGCATCAGCGTGGTCATAATATCCTGATGGTCGGTCAGCTTGTTCACCTGCTGCGCTGGCGTGTTCGGCCAGTGAACAATCAACGGCACCTGAAGATTCGCCCTATTGCCCAGACTGTCATCGCCATCCAACGCCACGCCATGCTCGGCGGTGATCACCACCACGGTTTTATCCAGCAGGCCTTTCTCCTGCAGCGTGGTCAGCACCTGCTGAATTTGCTTGTCCACATCGGCCGCAGTGCGGTTATAGCGGCGGGCAATATTCTTGCCGCCGTTGTCCGGGGTGTCGTTGCCATCCAGCGAAAGATAGGAGAACCACGGCGAGCTTTGTGATTTCTGTCCTTCAAGCCAGCGTTGCCATTGCGCGGTGGTCTGCGCATTCGACTGCGGCTGCGAAGGCGGCAACGAATAATCCGCTAAGAGCGCCTGACGGTATAACGGCGAGGCAAAGCCATCCGCGGCAAACAGGCCAAACTGATAGCCCTGTTTGCCCAGTGAATCCACCAGCGCAGAAGGAACGCGGTTGGAGAGCACGCCGTCCATATAGCTGGCGGAAATACCGTAAAACAGGCCAAATAATCCACTGTCTGCATTGTTGCCGGAGCTGTAATGCTGCGTGAAGCGGACGTTCTGCTGCGCAAATTGCGCCAGATGCGGCAGCGATTTGGCTATCGTCGACTCATTCAAACCGTCGACGGTGATAATCAGTAAATTACTGCCGGTGCCCTTATCGCGGAAGGTGATGTCGTTCAGCGGATAGGCCACGGACACCGCTTCAGGATTACCCTGTTGCACCAGACGGCGCTGATACTCCTGCGCATCCAGCAGACCGTGCTTCTCAAGGAAGCGCCGCGCGGTCATTGGATAGGACAACGGCAAATTGGAACGCTGCATGGTAATCGGGCGATAGAAGTTCGCGTCAGCCCAGATATACATCAGGTGGCTGGTAAAGAACGCCACAATAAACAGCACCGCCAGCGGCTTACCGAAACTGCGCCGGTTCAGGCTGCGCAGCTTCTGCCAGCTCCAGGTGGCAAACAGCATCTCTACCAGGAAAATAGCCGGCACGCTGATAAACATCAGCTGCCAGTCACGTGCCATCTCGGTCTGATCGGGATTGACCACCAGCTCCCACACCACCGGATTCAGGTGCAGGTGGAAGCGGTTAAAGACGGCACTGTCGATCAGGATCAGCGTCAGGCCAGCCGTGGCGATAATGGCCGAAAGGAAGCGCAGCAACCTCTGGGACATCACCACAAAGGTGAGCGGGAAGACGATCAGCAGATAGGCGGCAAAGACGATAAAGCTGAAGTGACCCATCCAACTGGTGAACGCATAAATGCGCCCGGCCAGCGAGGCTGGCCAGTCGGAGACAAACAGGTAACGGCTGCCAAGAATAAAGGCAAAGATGATATTAAAGAGGGCGAACCAATGCCCCCAGCTAATCATCTGGGAGACTTTCTCTCGGTAGCGCTGCCGATTGGTTACCATAACAGGGTCAGGATCATCAAATTAATGGGCTTTATCATCGCGCACGGAAGCCTGTAAGGCCTCGGCGAACGAGCGTGCCAGCGAGCGGCGTTGAGCCGGTGCCACGCTGGTATTTAACAAATTGGTGACCATATTTCCCAGTACCATCAGGGAAAGATCGGTCGGGGCCTTGTCTTTTTCAAGTACATGGGCCAGTTCAGCGAGGAGTTTCTCCACGCGGTCGTCACTGTAGCGAGATGATTGTGGCATAACGTCGAATTTATTGAGTATTAAAGGGCGGCATCTTACCGTAAAACCGGGATTTTTTCTGCACTTTTATCGTCAGTATCAGGTTAATGTTGTTGCCTGTTGATCGTAGCGACACTCGGTGATTGAATACGCGCCTACGTTAAAAGGAGAGTCTACCATGAGTCTGGATATCGAGCAGATTGCCCTCCACCAGCTGATCAAGCGCGATGAACAGACGCTTGAGCTGGTGCTGCGCGAATCGCTGCTGCCTGCCAATGCGCCCGTCACCGAAATGATGGAAGAGTTGCACCGCGTTTACAGCGCCAAGAGCAAGGCTTATGGCCTGTTTAATGAAGAGAGCGAACTGGCGGATGCGTTGCGTAACTGCCGCAAAGGCGAAGACGATTTTCTGGCTTTCAGCCGGGCAGCCACCGGTCGCCTGCGTGATGAGCTGGCCAAATACCCGTTCGCTGAAGGCGGCATCGTGCTGTTCGGCCATTATCGCTATCTGGCGGTAGAGTATTTGCTGGTTGCCGTGTTGAACAGCCAGAACAGTATGCGCGTCAATGAAGCGCTGGATATCAGCAGCACCCATTATCTTGATATCAATCATGCGGATATCGTTGCACGCATCGATTTGACGGAATGGGAAACCAATCCGGAATCCACCCGCTACCTGACCTTCCTGCGGGGGCGCGTGGGCCGCAAAGTTTCCGACTTCTTTATGGATTTCCTCGGTGCCAGCGTCGGTCTGGATACCAAAGCGCAAAACCGGGGTCTGTTGCAGGCGGTTGATGACTACTGTTCTGAGGCCAGCCTCGATAAAAACGAGCGGCAGAACTACCGTCAGCAGGTGCACAGCTATTGCAGCGAGCAGTTAAAAGCCGGTGAAGAGATCGAGCTGGAAGGCTTGTCCAACGAGCTGGCGCCGCTGGGCGAGAAAACTTTCCAGGCGTTCACTCAGGAGCAGGGTTACGAGCTGGAAGAGAGCTTCCCGGCCGATCGCGGTACGCTGCGTCAGCTGACCAAGTTCGCCGGAAGCGGCGGCGGAATGACGCTGAACTTCGATGCATTGCTGTTAGGCGAACGTATTTTTTGGGATCCGGCGACCGACACGCTGACCATTAAAGGCACGCCACCAAACCTGCGCGACCAGCTGCAGCGTCGGAGCAGCGGCGGTTAAGGCAAAAAAAAACGCCGCATAAGCGGCGTTTTCTTCAAACGATTTCGGTCAGGCGATTAAGCGCGAACGAAGTCGATGTGGTGCAGTTTTGGCTTGAACGGGTGACGCTGAACAGCCTGCACTTTTACTTTTTCTTCTTTACCGTTGACGACCAGGGTCAGAACCTCAGTGTAGAAACCAGGCTTAGCCTGGATGTTCATTACTGAGTCGTGATCCAGTTCGATAGCTATTGGTGCAACTTCACCGCCATAGATGATGGCTGGGAATTTGTTAGCTACACGCAGGCGGCGGCTCGCACCCTTGCCCTGCTCTTTACGTTCTTCAACATTGATAGTGAACATTGTTCAATCTCTTTATCTGATGATCCTGTTACAGGCGACCCAGCAACAGGTTGGAGTGTTCAACTTTTGCATTAGCAAAAGCGGGGCGAAGTATAGCCCAACTAAGGCTGTGCGGGCAATGTATTAAAGCGGGTGCATTAACGAAGTTCGTTGGCGCGGCGGTAGCGGCCCTGATAATCGAACATCTTCTCGCGGATCTGCCAGTAATGACGCTGCTTGCGGGCCACCACAAAGTCCGGCTGGCGCAGCAGCGGCTGCAGGGCGACGATATCCGCAGCGGTTTTCCAGCCGAGCGGCACGCCCGGCGCACGCTGGTGCGGACGCAGGAAAATCTGCTCGAAGGCGGTTCGTTGCGCCGGCGTGGTGAGTCGGAACCGCTCGCTGACTTCCGTTGCCTCTTCATCGTAATAGCGCGCCTTCAGCCATTCTCCCTTCTCATCGGCACCGCTTTCCAGCACCATCGCGGCACACCGCAGCACCAGCGCATCCTTCAGTTTCAGCGCCGCCTTCAGCATATCGTCGGGATCGACGAGGGTCGCGTCACACTGGTGACATCTTCGCGCGGCAATATCGTTTTCGGCATTACAGTGCGGACAGCTTTTAAAACGGAAGCGGAAATCGCACTGTTCGCGTTCGCCGTCATCGTCTTCCAGCACGCCCTGACAGCGGCGGCCAAAATGCTCGATGATGGTGCCATCGGCGGTGGTTTTTCCCCAGAAGGTATTGGCAAAGCCGCAGGCAGGGCAAAACACCTGCACCGGCTGGTTATCGCTTTTGCCTTTCGGCGCGCCGACTTCCGGGGTGAAAATATCGTGGGGATTGCCGGCATAATCGAGGATCAGGCAGTCGGTTTTTCCTGGGGACAGGCGCAATCCCCGTCCGACGATTTGCTGATAGAGGCTGACCGATTCCGTCGGCCGCAGGATGGCGATCAGATCGACATGCGGGGCATCGAAACCGGTGGTCAGCACCGCAACGTTGACCATATAACGCAGTTCGCGGGCTTTAAATGCGGTAATCAGCGCATCGCGCTCGGGGCCGGGCGTTCCGGCGCTGATCAGCGCTTTACTGCCGGGCAGCAGGCCCAGCACCTCTTTCGCATGTTCAACCGTTGAGGCAAAAATCATTACGCCCTGGCGATCCTGCGCGAACTCGACGATCTGCTGAATGATATGCGGGGTGATGCGCTGTTGCTGCTTCAGTTCCCGGTTGAGATCGGCTTCGCTGAACAGGCCATTCTCGTTAGCGGTCAAACGGCTGAAATCGTATTGCACCACCGGCATATCCAGCCGTTCAGGCGGCACCAGAAAGCCATGCTTAATCATATAGCGCAGCGGCAGTTCATAGATGCAGTCGCGGAACAGCGCGCGTTCGTTGCCGCGCACCATACCGTGGTAATGGAACTGGTAAATCCAGCCTTTGCCGAGCCGGTAGGGTGTAGCGGTCAGGCCCAGCAGACGAAGGTGAGGATTGCGCTGGCGCAGATGCGCGAGGATTTGCTGATACTGGCTGTCGTCGGCATCGCTGATGCGGTGACATTCATCGACGATCAGCAGGGTGAATTCCGCATCGAACTGCGCCAGATTGCGTGCCACGGACTGCACGCTGCCAAAGACCACTTTGCTGCGGCTCTCTTTGCGTTGCAGCCCGGCGGCAAAGATATCGGCTTCCAGACCGTAAGCCTGATATTTGCTGTGATTTTGCGCCACCAGCTCTTTCACATGCGCGAGAACCAACACCCGACCTTTTGCCAGACGGGCAAGTTCAGCAATCACCAGGCTTTTGCCCGCACCGGTGGGCAGCACGATAACAGCGGGCTGATGGGAGCGACGGAAGTAGCTGAGCGTGGCATCAACCGCTTCCTGTTGATAAGGGCGTAGGGTAAACGACATGAATTTTCAGGCAATCTGGGAGCAAAACCGCATTATGCCACGAAAGCAGCATTGATGCCTGTCAGCCTCTGTGCCTGAGGCCTAACTCCCGATATACTGTGGGTTCATTTCGAGATTCTCTCTTCAAACGTGCCGGTTAGCGGTGCGTCGGTTTCATTCTCATTTAAACAGGCAGTGCAGATTTAATGCGACTTGATAAATTTTTGTCTCAGCAACTGGAAATCAGCCGGGCGATTGCCCTTCGTGAGCTGCGGGCTCATAAAGTCACCGTAGACGGGGAAGTGGTCAGGCAGGGAGCCTTCAAGCTCAAGCCGGAAAACCAGGTAGAATATGACGGTAATCCGCTGCACCTGCAGTTCGGCCCGCGCTACTTTATGCTGAACAAGCCACAAGGCTACGTCTGCTCTACTGACGATCCGGATCATCCTACCGTGCTGTATTTCCTCGAAGAGCCCACCGCCTACAAACTGCATGCGGCAGGGCGACTGGACATCGATACCACCGGCCTGGTACTGATGACCGATGACGGTCAGTGGTCACACCGGATTACTTCTCCTCGCCATCATTGCGAAAAAACCTACCTGGTAACGCTGGAGTCACCGCTTGCCGATGACACCGCCGCGCAGTTCACGGCGGGTGTACAGCTGCACAACGAGAAAGACCTGACCAAACCCGCCACGCTGGAAGTGGTCAGCGAGTGCCAGGTGCGTCTCACCATCAGCGAAGGACGTTATCACCAGGTGAAACGGATGTTTGCAGCGGTGGGTAACCACGTTGTGGCATTACACCGTGAGCGTATTGGTGCCATCTTGATGGATGAAGATTTGGGAGAAGGGGAATATCGCCCACTGACGGCAGAAGAAATTGCCAGTGTGGTCGTTCCCCGCTAATAACATTTAAAGAGCAAACCGGAAGTGAGGAGCAATGAGGGTGCGTAAGGACAAGAACTCATCAGTGGGACTGGTGGTGATCCTCGGCCTGTTGGCCATGTTAATGCCGTTGTCGATTGATATGTATCTGCCTGCGCTACCGCAAATTGCTCGTGAATTCGGGGTGTCGGCAGGCAGCGTGCAGATGACGCTGAATATCTACATTCTTGGATTTGCCCTGGGTCAGCTAATTTATGGCCCGCTGGCCGACAGCTTTGGCCGCAAACCGGTGATTGCCGCCGGCACGCTGATTTTTGCCGTCGCGGCCGCGGCCTGTGCGATGTCGCAAACCATCGACCAGCTGATCTTTATGCGCCTGTTGCATGGCCTGTCGGCGGCGGCCGGGAGCGTGGTGATCAGTGCGTTAATGCGTGATACCTACTCGAAAGAGGAGTTTTCACGCATGATGTCGTTTGTGATGCTGGTGACCACTATCGCCCCGCTGATGGCGCCGATTGTCGGTGGCTGGCTGCTGTTGCTGTGGAGCTGGCACGCCATTTTCTGGACCATCTCCGGCGCGGCTGTCATCACCACCGTGCTGGTGGTCACGCAGATTAAAGAGACGCTTCCCAAAGATAAGCGGCAAAAATTCCATCTGCGCACCACGATGGGTAACTTCCTGTCGCTGTTCCGCCATAAGCGGGTATTCAGCTATATGCTGGCCAGCGGCTTCTCGTTTGCCGGGCTGTTCTCTTTCCTTAATGCCGGGCCGTTTGTCTATATTGAGCTGAACCACATCACGCCGCAGGATTTTGGCTACTACTTTGCGCTTAACGTGGTGTTCCTGTTCCTGATGACCCTGCTGAACAGCCGTTCGGTGCGCCGTTTCGGCCCGCTGGCGATGTTCCGCTTCGGGCTGCTGGTGCAGTTCACCATGGCGGTGTGGATGGTGATCGTCAGTGCGCTTAACCTTGGCTTCCTGCCTCTGGTGTTTGGCGTGGCAATGTTTATCGGCTGCGTGGCGATGGTGTCATCGAATGCAATGGCGGTGATCCTCGAAGAGTTTCCGCATATGGCGGGTACCGCGTCTTCACTGGCCGGGACGTTACGCTTTGGTGTCGGTGCGCTGGTGGGGGCGTTGCTTTCCACGCTGTCATTCCAGAGCGCCTGGCCAATGGTGGGATCTATCTTTATCTGCGCGACCCTGTCCATCCTGCTGTTCATCTACGCCACCCGTCCACGTAAGGGCGCGGCTGCCTGATACCGACTGTGCGTCGCAAGGCGCACAGCTTATTCCCTGTCACATCCCTTCTTTCCAGACCTTGCCTGAATGCTTTACCCGCACTAATGTTATAGATATGTGAAAATAACCCAACGAAAAGTTACCTTCATGCAACAAAAGGGGTTGTTATCACGCCGTTAACGCGGTAAATATAACGTTAAAATGAGAGGTACTTCTCAAAAATAAGCCATTCTCATGGCAACGTTTACGGCTTTGGCCGCTGGAAGACTGCAGTACCGGTCTGGGGAGTTCGGGTGAATACGTTACAACATTCGGTGGTACACCGTTTACCGCAAAGTTATCGTTGGGGCGCAGGGCCAACCGGCACCTGTGTCGAACCGCTTATTCTTAACAGCATCACTGCCGATGACGATCTGGTCGGTCTGACGCTGCTCAGCCATCAGGGCGCGCAGGCGTGGGACATTATGCAGATGATTAAAGACGCGCTGGCTGAAATCCAGCTCGATTGTGCCGTGGTGGAGTGGGGAGGGGAACCTTGCCTGTTTGTCTCACGTCATGATGAGTGCACCACCACCTGTCGCCTGAAAAACTTCGGCGTGGGCATTGCAGAAACCCTTAAAGACTCTTCTGCCTGAACGTATCAGGCAGAGAGTGACTCAGGCCAGTGACAGCAGCTGGCGGGTATAGTCGGCTTTCGGGGCAGCGAACAGCTGTTCGCACTCTCCCTGTTCAACCACTTCTCCTTCCCGCAACACCACCACCTGATGACAGAGCGAGCGCACCACCTGTAAATCGTGGCTGATAAAGATATACGCCAGCCGGTGGGTGTTTTGCAGTTTTTTCAACAGGGCCAGAATCTGCTTCTGCACCGAGCGATCGAGGGAAGAGGTCGGTTCATCCAGAATGATCAGCTGCGGTTCAAGGATCAGCGCGCGGGCAATCGCAATGCGCTGGCGCTGGCCACCGGAGAATTCTGCCGGATAGCGGTGGCGCGTTTCCGCATCCAGCCCCACTTCCTCCATCGCCGCAATCACTCTGGCTTCGCGCTGGGCCGCGTTCAGATCGGGATGATGCACCTGCAAGCCTTCGGCAATAATCTGCAGCACGTCAAGGCGCGGATTCAGCGACGAGTTGGGATCCTGGAAAACCACCTGCACCTGACGACGAACCGGCAGCATCTGACGACGATCCCACTGATGAAGCGGCCGATCGTTAAACCAGATCTCACCTTCGGACTGGATCAGGCGGAGTAGCGCCAGCCCGGTGGTGCTTTTACCGGAGCCAGACTCGCCAACCAGCCCAAGACTCTCGCCGGGCCGCAGGGTAAAGCTTAACGACTTCAAAGCATGATGGTAGCCGGTGATGCGCCGTAAAAAGCCCTGTTTAATCGGAAAGGCCACCCGCAAATTTTCAACCCGCAGCAAGGGCTCAGCATCGACGTCTGCCGGCTCCGGTCGACCTTCCGGTTCGGCGTTCAGCAGCGCCTGGGTATAGGCATGTTGCGGCGCACTGAACAGTTGTGTGGTGCTATTGGTTTCCACCGCCTGACCGTTGCGCATCACCACCACATTGTCTGCCAGCTGCCGGACAATCCGCAGATTATGGGTAATAAACAGCAGGCCCATATTCAGCTCCTGCTTTAACTCGCGCAGCAGCGTCAGGATTTGCGCCTGTACGGTCACATCCAGCGCGGTGGTCGGTTCATCGGCAATCAACAGCTGTGGCTGCGTCAGCAACGCCATGGCGATCATCACGCGCTGACGCTCGCCGCCTGAAAGCTGGTGCGGAAAATCATTCAGCCGTTTCGCCGCCTGGCGGATGCCAACCCGATCGAGACAGCTCAGCATCTCCGCGCGCGCCGCCTCTTTACGCATCCCGCGATGCAGCGACAGCACTTCATACAGCTGTTTCTCAATGCTGTGCAGCGGGTTCAGCGAGATCATCGGTTCCTGAAAAATCATTGCCATGCGGTTGCCACGCAGCCCGCGCAACGTGCGTTCATCGGCCTTCAGCACATCCTGGCCGTTAAACAGGATTTCCCCCTGCGGATAAATCACCGGCGGGGTGGGCAACAGACGCATCATCGACAGTGCGGTCACGCTCTTGCCGGACCCCGACTCGCCGACCAGCGCCAGCGTTTCGCCAGCATCCACCGACAGCGACAGGTCACTGACCACCTGGCGGTCAACGCCCGCCTGGCGGAAGGCAATGCTTAAATTTTTAACGGTCAGCAGCGTCATCAGTACACCTTACTGGGGTCAAAGGCGTCGCGAACCGCTTCACCGATAAAAATTAACAGCGACAGCAGGATCGCCAGCGAGAAGAAGGCGGTGATGCCAAGCCAGGGCGCCTGCAGATTATTTTTGCCCTGCAACAGCAGTTCACCCAGCGAAGGCGAACCGAGCGGCAGGCCAAAGCCAAGGAAGTCCAGCGAGGTCAGCGTGGTGATCGAGCCACAGAGGATAAACGGCAGATAGGTCAGCGTGGCGACCATCGCGTTGGGCAACATGTGGCGCGACATGATTTTACGGTCGCTGACGCCCAGCGCCTGCGCAGCACGAATGTAGTCGAAGTTGCGGGTGCGCAGAAATTCCGCCCGGACCACGCCCACCAACTGCATCCAGCCAAACACCACCGTAATTGCCAGTAGCCACCAGAAACCCGGTTGGATGACGCTCGACAACAGAATAATCAGGAACAGCGTTGGCATCCCGGACCAGACTTCAATAAAGCGCTGGCCCCATAAATCCACTTTGCCGCCGTAATAGCCCTGCGAGGCGCCAACAATCACCCCAATCACGCTGGAAATCAGCGTCAGCATCAGGCCAAACAGCAGGGAGATGCGCATACCGTAGAGGATGCGTGCCAGCACATCGCCGCCGTTGGCGTCGGTGCCCAGCCAGTTCTGCGCTGAAGGTGGGGAAGGGAAGGGCACCGTGGTGGCAAAGTTAATGGTGCCGTCACCAAAGCGGATCGGCGCCCAAATCGCCCACCCTTCCTTATCAATACGCGACTTCAGCCAGGGATCCTGATAATCCGCTGCGGTGGCCAGCGGGCCGCCAAAATCGGTTTCTTCATAATCGATGACCAGCGGGAAATAGGTGCGGTCGTGATAATGCACCAGCAGCGGCTTGTCGTTGGCCAGCAGCTCGGCACCCAGGCAGAGCACAAACAGCACGGCAAAAATCCACAGCGACCAGTATCCGCGGCGGTTATCACGGAATCGCGCCCAGCGCGCCTGATTAACGGGGCTTAAGCGGCTCATTATCGTCCCTCAAAATCAATGCGCGGATCGACCAGCGTATAAGTGATATCGCTAAGGATATTCAGCAGCAGGCCAATCAGCGTGAAAATATACAGCGTGCCAAACATCACCGGATAGTCGCGCTGAATAGTGGCGTCATAGCCCAGCAGGCCGAGGCCATTGAGTGAGAACATCACTTCGATTAACAGCGAGCCGGTGAAAAACATGCTGATAAAGGTGGCCGGGAAACCGGCAATCACCAGCAGCATGGCGTTACGGAACACGTGGCGATAGAGAATTTTCTTGTCATCCAGCCCTTTGGCACGGGCGGTCACCACATACTGCTTGCGGATCTCATCCATAAACGAGTTCTTGGTCAGCATGGTCAGGGTGGCAAAGCCGCCAATGACCGTGGCAATCACCGGCAGGGTAATGTGCCAGAGATAATCGCCAATCTTGCCGTACCACGGCAGCGAATCAAATTGCGCTGACACCAGGCCGCGCAGCGGGAACCAGTCGAGATAGCTGCCGCCGGCAAACAGCACGATCAATAAAATACCGAACAGGAAGGAGGGAATGGCATAGCCGATAATGATCAGCGTGCTGCTCCAGATATCGAAGGCGCTGCCGTTGCGCACCGCTTTTTTGATCCCCAGCGGAATGGAGACCAGATAAATGATCAGCGTGCTCCATAACCCGAGGGTGATGGAGACCGGCAGGCTGTCCTTGACCAGCTGGAGCACCGAGCTGCTGCGGAACAGGCTGTCGCCAAAATCAAAGCGGGCATAGTTCCACAGCATGGTGAAGTAGCGTTCATACAGCGGTTTATCAAACCCGTAGCGTTTAGTGATCTCAGCGATCACTTCCGGGTCTAAGCCGCGCGAGCCGCGATACTGGCTGTCACCGGGATTGGCACTGAGTTTGGCCCGGCTCTGACTTTCACCGCTGTTGCCGCCCGGCATGCCGGTGGTCTGGCCAAACTCAATATTCGCCAAAGCCTGATCGACCGGCCCACCGGGCGCAATCTGCACGATAAAGAAATTGATGGTGATGATCGCCCACAGCGTGGGGATCACCAGCAGCAGTCTGCGGAGTAAATAAGCGCCCAATCCTGACTCCTTAACGACGTTGGGCCGGCAGCTGCGCGGCTTTGTTCACATCATACCACCAGTTATCGAAGCCCAGAGAATAGGTCGGGCGGATCGATGGCATTGAAAACTTATTCCAGTAAGCATACCGGTTGGTGGCGTTATACCACATCGGGATCATGTAATAACTCCAGGTCAGCACCCGATCCAGCGCGCGACCCAACGGCAGAAGCGCGGCCCGATCGCCCTGATGCTGGTTGATCTGGGCGATTAGCCCATCCAGAACCGGGTTCATCACATGCGGGCGGTTATAGCTGGAACTGATAAAAGAGGACGCCCAGTAGAATTGCAGATTGCTGTCCGGGAAGGTCATCGCCGGGTAGGGTGAGGGCAGCATATCAAAATCACTTTTGCGCAGGCGGGCAAGATACTGCGAGCTGTCGACCTGGCGAACGTTCAGCGTGATGCCCAATCTGCTCAGGGTATGCTGGAAAGGCAGTACCCACTGATCGTTGCCGCCACTGCGCAGCAACAGTTCAAAGGTAAAGGGCTTGCCGGTTTTCACATTGGTCAGCTTCTGATTTTTAAGCTCCCAGCCGGCCTGTTTCAGCAGCGCCAGCGCCTTAAGCAAATTCGCCCGGTCATAACCGCTGCCGTCGGTTTTCGGTGGCTGATAAATTTGCGAAAACACCTCATCCGGTATTTTGCCTTTTAAGGGGCCCAGCAGCTCAAGCTCTTTGGCATCCGGATAGTTTCGCGCGGCATATTCGGTGTTCTGGAAATAGCTGTTGGTACGGTTATAGGCATGGTAGAACAGCGCTTTATTCATCCATTCAAAATCAAAGGCGAGGGAGATCGCTTCCCGCACCCGACGATCGCTGAACTGCGGTTTTTGCACGTTAAACGCCAGCCAGCTGCTGGCAGTGGCCACATCATTCGGCTGTTCGTCTTTAGTAATAAAGTGATTCTCAAAGTTCTTGCCACGATATTGCGTTGCCCACTTTTTGGCCGACCCTTCGGTGCGAAAATCAAAGGCACCGGCTTTAAAGGCTTCAAAGGCCACGTTGTCATCAAGGTAATAGTCGTAGCGCAGCGTATCGAAATTAAACCGTCCTTTATTCACCGGTAAATTGGCGGCCCAGTAATCCTTCACGCGAGAATAGGTGATCGACTGGCCCACTTTATACGCGGTAATGCGATAAGGGCCGCTGGATAACGGCGGGCTGGCGAGCGGTTCGCCCAGATTGTGATCCTTCCAGAATTTCTCTGGAAATACCGGCGTCGAGAGCAGAGAAAGCATTTTATCGCGATCGCTTTCAGGCAGTTCAAAGCGCACGGTCAGGCGGGAAATGGCTTTCGCCGTCACGCCTTTATAAAACACGCGATACTGCGGCACGCCTTCGGTCATAAATTTGTGAAAAGTGAAGGCAACGTCGTCGGCGGTGATCGGCGATCCGTCCTGGAATCGCGCCTGCGGGTTCAGCGTCACTTCCACCCAGCGGCTGTCATCCGGATAACGGGCGAACTCGGCAATCAACGGATAATAGCTACCGGTTTCATCATCGGAGGTGGTGAACAGGGAATCATATAAGGTGTCTGTACCGGCACCGGGATTGCCGCGCATCGCAAAGCGGTTGAAGTTGTCATAGGTGCCAATCGCCGACAGCGTGACGCTGCCGCCTTTGGGCGCAGCAGGATTGGCATAGTCGTAGTGGGTGAAGTCGGTGGCGTATTTGGGTTCACCGAGTTGCGCGAAGGCATAACTCTCACTGATATTTTCAGCCTGGGCGACGGCAGCCGTCACGCTGAAGAGTAAAAAAGTAAACCAGCGCAATATCATGGTGTTATTCGGCTCCGGGAGAAAAAAACGCACTGTGCAAGCGTAGCAGCAGGAGAACAGGCGAAGCAATGCGTAAATCCCGCTCTTTACGCTTCCAGACAGTCGTTGGCCGACAGGGACACAGGACCCCGCGCCCGCTCTTCATTAAAATATTCAATCAGCTGGGAAACCGTACGCGGGCGGCTGAAATAAAACCCCTGCATATAGGTGACGCCGTGCTGAAGCAGCCACCTGACCTGCTGCTGGGTTTCCACCCCTTCGGCAACGGTGCGTAAATTAAGCGTTCTGCCCAGCCTTAATACAGTATCCAATACCGGTGAGGTAACGGTTTGCAGGCCAATACTTTGCACAAAGCCGCGATCGATTTTTAAATAATCGAACTTAAACTGTTCAAGATAGATTAACGCGCTGTGCCCGGTGCCAAAGTCGTCAATGGCAATGCGGATCCCCTGCTGGTGGATCCAGTCGAACACTTCATCAGCATTATTCTTTTCCACCATCGTCCGTTCGGTAATTTCGAAAATGTAGCTGAAGTGGTTAACGGGCATCGAAGCCAGCCAGTTTTTCACGTCCTGAATAAAACCGGCATCAATAAGGTGCTTAGGAGAAAGATTTAATCCCAGGCTCACGCCGGCAGGCACCGCATGGCGAAATTTGTGCGCATCCCTGGCGACCAGCTGAAACAGATGGCGGGTCAGCGGGATAATCATATTTTTCCCTTCGGCATAGCTGATAAAGGTATCTGGCGAGATAGGGCCTTCCGTTGGGTGCGTCCAGCGCAGCAGCGCTTCCAGTCCTACCGCTTTGCCGGTGGAGACTTCGACCACCGGCTGATACTCCACATGAAACTCACCGCGCTTAATGCCCAGCAGGATCTCCTTGCCGGGCTTTATTTTCAGCGTCATCAGCAGGAAGCAGCCGCTGCCGCCGAGCAGACCCAGCAGTAACCCCGCCAGCAGGATCAGATTGATATCCTTTGCCGGCAAGGTTTTGCCATACAGCAGCAGGGTCATGTCATAGCCAGGAATGGCGATGGTTTTAAGTGGGGAAGCGGGGAGGTCTTTAACGGAAATGACCCGTCGCTGCCAGGTGGTCAGCGCGTTATTGCCTGCCACGATGGCCATACCACTGACTTCCTGCTGCGTTGCGGCCATCAGCAGATAATCGGTGAGGTTAATATTTAGCGTGGTCAGGACACCACTTCCCTGCGCGCCGGGGCCTTTTAACCACAAGGCAATCGCCGGTTTACCGGGCACCATTGGCGTGTCGGCAAGGAGCTGGATATCAGACGCATGGCTGGTTTGCGTATCAGGTGACAGCCGGGAAACGGCGACCTGCATGGTGCCAGTGGCGGAAGAGCAAAAGGCGATATTATCACTGACCAGTAAAATGGCCCGGATATTACCGGCAAAGGCGGCCTTCTGCGTCAGCGTGCTGTTTACCGCAGGGCAGGAAAGGGTGGTGACTGAGAGTAACGGCGCCAGCGTCTGCCGCAGCTCCGTTAAAGAATGAATGACGTAAATTTGGGTTTCGCTGGCCAGCCGGTCATGATTTCTGGCGCGCTGGTGCCAGAGCAAAAGCAGGGTAATGACAGTAAAGAGAAAAAATAATAAGACGCCAATAGCGGCACTAAACTGGGCAATCTTGCGCGGATTGGTCACATGCCGCGTTATCGTTTTTGTCAGTGGCATTGTGGGGATCTCCGGGGAGCGCCGTTTTTTATGTCCCTGTAAACCAAAAAAAACGCTGCCGAAGCAGCGTTCTGTTATCTCGTTTTTCCGCGGACTTCAAGGGATTGAAATCAGCCAGGCATATGGCTAAGGACCCGGCGAGCTTCGCGATACCGCGTCTTCCAGTAGCTGTCGTTCAGATTCGAAATCATCACGCCGCTGCTGGTCGATGCGTGTACAAAGTTATCGTTGCCAAGATAGATACCGACATGGCGTCCGGTGGAACCGGCGCGGAACAGTACTAAATCTCCTGGGCGTAACTTGCCACGATTAATGCTCTTTCCGGTGTCTTCCTGCTCGTAAGTTGAACGAGGCAGATCGAGTCCAAACTGCTCACGGAAGGTGGTCTGTACAAATGCCGAACAATCAATGCCGCGCTTGCTGGTACCGCCAAGGCGATAGCGAACGCCTTTCCAGTCTGCATACTGATCCATCAGGCGGGATTTGATATCCACATTTTGGACCATCTGTTCGAATTCATCCTGAGACGCTTGAAGTAAAAAGCCGTTCTGGCCCTTAACTGCATGAGTATCAGTTTGTGCATTATTGCTGGTATTCGTCGAGCTACATGCTGATAAAACTGTCGCTAATGCGACCGCGGGTAACACCCGCCAGATATATCTCAGTATTGGTTGAGACTTGACCATTATGTTTGTGATCCCTTGAGGTCCTTAACGACGAGGTCGCTAGATAAGTGATAAAACGGAACGAGATTAATTAGCGCAACAGTCTAAGACAATTCCTGAAACCCGAAATTGTGGAAAAGCGCACAGTTTTGAGTGTAAATCCTGGAATTAGTCTACGAATGCAGCCTAATGGAAATTGAGGTTACCCGATTACAAGCCCCGTGGCGAGGGGTTTTAGCGACTTTTTTATAGGATTTTATGATGTGAAACAGAAATGTAGGAATGCGCCTACAATATCGACAATCGTGAGGAAAACTTGAGGGAAATATGAGAAAAATTGGGTAAAAAAAAGGCTATGCTAAAAAAGTGAGATTAATCACGCTGGACAATGGCGTTACGTCACCATTTTAAGAGGGCAGTAACCATAATGAAATCTTTTGAGTGTCACTTAATTAGGATGCTAACTATTTTTTAAGCCGTTAATGGCAGGAGGGCTTTCCTGATATTCCATTAACGGCTGGCGTTATTGCTAAGAAGATGACTGAACAGGCTTATATTTACCCGGCAAATGACGATATAACGCATTTACAATGAAATCACTTAACGGCGTCATCAGACACCAGCTCATGCCCACCAGCACGATTGAGAGCGAACCGACTACCACATCGGTAAACCAGTGCGCACCAATCATGATCCGTGGCGCGGCAAAGATCAGCACAATCGCCACGGCAAGCATAAATGCCCTGCGGCTGAAATAACGCAGCATAAAGCAGGCAAATATCATCAGCATCATACCGTGATCGCCAGGGAAACTATCTGCCGAGGCATCTTTCGCCGGAATGCCGGTTAATTTCGACACGTGATTCACATCCGGGAAGAATTTGGTCGGGCTGGGATGGGAAACCGGAATTAAATGGCCCAGCTGATTCAGCACCACGGCACAAATAAGCATCGCAATGCCGATCGCCAACAGGCGGCGACGGCCGACGGGCGTTTCACGGCGCCAGAAATGCAGGTAAAGCGCACCCATTGCTAACAACGACACGCCATCAAACGCGCGGAAGTTAGTGATAGCCAACAGCCAAAGCAGCGGCTTGCTGGTCACCAGATGGGTGTTGAACCAATAGAAAAGGTCTTTATCTATCGGGAACCAAAAGCCATGGTTTTCAGGCAGATACCATGAGAAAAACAGCGCAAATCCCAGCGCGTTCAGCAGCAGGATCATCAGTAAACGTTTAGTGGTCATTTGTGTTAAGGATTTATTAAGAAATAATAACCGGGCAGATTAACCCGTGAAAGTTAAACGAAGTTTCAACAAGGCAGATTGTAGTTCATTCCAGTCGGCTTCTCCTTCATGGATCATCTCAATACGACTGTCCGGTGGGGAAGACGCGCGGGTTTCGATATGAAAGTCGTCTCCCTGACGGTTCACACTGACTAATCCCTCCGCAATGCGCATGACGCCTTTCACGCGGGAAACCGGCGCCAGCCGGACCCACTCCAGCAGCCCGATGGTGTCGAACACCGTATCCGCGTCGAATATCCAGCCGCAGGCATGATAACCCTGGCCAGCATTCAACGACCGCCGCCAACGCGCGCCCGAGGTCAGTGCCAGCGCTGCGAGGCCCGACTGCGGTTGTGAACGCGAATGGGCGTGATGCTGACCTGCTGGCAGCTGACGCAGATTGATGCGCGGTTCGGCCAGCAGAGCGTGATCAATTTTGCCAAAGTGGGTGGTGACAACCGGCCGCTGATGTTCATCGGCTGCCTGCCACTGCGCCAATGCGTCTTTATCTGCCTGCTGCCAGCGATCTTCTTTATTGGCGACGATAATGTCCGCGGCCGCCAGCTGGTCGCGGAAATTTTCATTTTCCACCACGCGTGGGTCGGCAAGCTGGCGAGGATCCAGCACACATAAAGAGGCATCCAGCGTCAGCCACGGACGGTAAACTTCGGCGGACAGCATATCGAGGATCTGTTTGGGATGGCCTAAACCGGTCGGTTCAATCAGCAGGCGATCGGGCTTCGCCTGCCTCAGCAGCATATTCAACCCGACCTGCATCGGTAATCCATTGACGCAGCACATACAGCCGCCCGGGATCTCTTTCAGGATCGCACCGCTGTCTGCCAGCAGGGCACCATCAATGCCGACTTCACCAAACTCATTGACCAGCACGGCCCACTGCTCATTTTCGGGTTTATTGGCCAGCAGGTGCAGCAGGGTTGTGGTTTTGCCACTGCCTAAAAAGCCGGTGATCAGGTTTACGCGGGTCATCTCTCACTCCAGACATTTATGACTAAAAAATTTAAGTTTTCGCCAATAGTGCCGATCTGTTTATCTCAACGCCCAGCTACGCTCAACAGGTGTAGAACAACAGTATGAGGTTTCTATGAACGGCATTAAATCGGTTGTGGTGATGGTGCTTTTGACCTCATGGACGAGTCATGTTCTGGCACAGGAGACGTCGGGGAGAACCGCCTCAGGAGTGATTACATTCCAGGGCGCAATTGTGGAGTCTGGCTGTGATATGTCTGTCCGGAAGAGTCAGGTTCAAAGCGTCTGCTACCGGCAGGGAAAAAACCAACTGACAACCTCTTCATTGATGGCAAATCAGGCGTTGCCGAAAGGGGTGGGACGATCGGATTTTCGCTGGTTGGATCCGGCACATAAGTTTGGCGAACTCACCGTCAACTATAATTGATTTGTTATAATATAACAATTACGGCGATGCGCTGCGCATCGCCGGTTAACATCGTTAGTCTGCGCGGCTCATGTAGCGACGCTCAGCGATATGAATGCGAATTTTATCGCCATTGCTCAGGTATTCTGGCACCTGAACCACCAGCCCGGTGCTCATGGTCGCAGGTTTGGTCCGCGCACTGGCAGACGCCCCTTTAATCCCCGGCGTGGTTTCGACGATTTCCATATCCACCGTCTGTGGCAGTTCCAGCGCCAGAATCTGGCCATCCATGGTTAATACCTGAATGCCCGGAATGCCGCCTTCTGGCAGGAACAGCAGTTCTTCTTCGATCTGCTCCGACTTAAACAGGTACGGGGTGTAGTCTTCATCATCCATAAACACGTACTCATCACCGTCTATATAAGAGAAGGTGACCTGGCGGCGGCTCAAGGAGATGGTGTCGATGATCTCATCGCCCTTAAAACGCTCTTCTACCTTCAGCCCGGTACGGATATCGGTAAAACGCATTTTATACAGGGTAGAAGCACCGCGGGCACTTGGGCTCTGCACATCAATATCTTTTACTAACAGCAGTTTGCCGTTGTGGCTGACCGCCATCCCTTTTTTAATTTCATTTGCTCTTGGCATGGGTTTTATCTCGATAACAGGGCCGTGAAAAATTCTCGCGTCAAATTACTCCGGCTTGAGAATTCAGGCAAGTGCATAGCTGATTTATGCAGGAGAAAAAGCGCGGATCTTTGCGCCATCACAGGCTTTCACTAAAGAATAGCCTTCCTGACCGCCGCCTGCTATTGTCGCGCTTTATTGCTGAGGGGAATATGAAATGGAGTGCCGTGCTGCCTGTGGGGCCTGTTGTACCGCGCCTTCAATTTCATCGCCTTTGCCGGGGATGCCGAACGGCAAACCGGCGAATACCCGCTGCATCCAGCTGGACGAACAGTCCCGCTGCAAGATTTTTAACTCTCCGTTACGGCCAGCGGTTTGCGCCGGATTAAAGCCCTCGCGGGAGATGTGTAAAACCAGCCATCAGGAAGCGATGGTCTATCTGTTGGACCTTGAGCGCCAGACGGCACCTTAAGGCCGCGTCGCTTCGGCTGGATCCCGCTGAGGTTGCGCGGACTGCACCTCTTTCAGCCGCCAGATGCAGCCGGTGGCCAGCACCATCATCGCTACCGCAAACCAGAACACCGCAGCATATCCCCATATTTCGGCCACGATACCCGCCAGCGATCCGCCAATAATCCAGCCCATACGGGTGGAGTTGCTGAACAGCGTGGTTGCCGCGCCAGCCTGTCCGGGCATCAAATCCTGAAAGTAGATCATGCCGATCCCGGCCATAATGCCGATAAAGGCGGCGTTGAGCATCTGGCTTAACAGCAGCGGGATCTCGCTGGTAAACAGCAGCGTGGTGCAATAGAACAGCAGGCCAGACAGGGCCGCAATGCGCATCATCAGGCGCTTACCAAAACGTTTAGCGTAATAACCCGCCAGCAGCATAATGGGAATTTCCAGGCCTGCTGCCAGGCCCATCAGCATCCCCGCCAGTTTCTCAGACAGATGCAGCGTGCCGACCACGTACAGCGGCATGGCAATCAGGTAAAGCCCGTTGCACGCCCACATTAAGGTGCACCCGCTGAACAGCAGCAAACTGTCACGGCGATTTTCCCGGGGAGCCTGTAACCGTGTGGCGGTGATCGGCCGGGTTTTGCGCATCGAAGGCAGCTTTACCCGCACAATCACCGCGCACAGGATAAAGGCCAGGGCGGCGCACAAATACATGTTCTTAAAGCCGTAACCCAGCGCCAGCATAAAGGCCAGCGGAGGGCCAATCGCCCAGGCCAGCGAAATTTGGGTGCGCATCACCGAGGTAAACATGGTGCTGCTGCGGCCCAATTTATCGCTGTGCTCACGCGCCAGCGCGAACATCTGAGGCGTGGCCGTGCTGCCGAAGGCGGACAGCACTACGCCAATCAGCAGCAGGATAAAGTAGTTGCGGTTCCAGGCGAATAACAGCGAGGCGAGGGCACCGACCAGACAGCAGATCAGGATCAGGCTTTTGCGGTCGCCCTGACGATCGGAGTAGCGCGCTATTAGCTGGCTGACGAAGATCCCGGCAATGGCGTTGACGGTGAAAAACAGCCCCACCATAAACGGCCGCACGTGGACTTCACCAGACAGGAACAGGCTGAGCGTCGGGGTTTGCAGCGCGCTGGCCAGGCCGGTAATAAAGGCAACAACAAGGAAGGCAAGTGACTGAGTATCGGGCAGAATGCGGACTCTTACCGGCGGATTTTGCATGAAAAACCCTGTTCATCTTAAGGAAAACGGCTGAATTCTACGCCCAGGGCAGGCAATTAAAAAGCCGTTTCATTTGTTCCGATAAAGCGCAGACAAAAATCGCATTTTCTGCACCAGATGCGTTCCTGGCGGACCTTCCCACTTGTATTCAGTTCCTTAAGGCAAACGCCGATTTCAGCAGCCGTCAGCAAACGCAACGGCAACCGCCTGGATTTTCCTGAAAAGGTCAGCAAAGTGTGCGTAGCATCAAAAATATGCTACGCCGTTAGCGGTAAAACTTGCAACCCATTGAGGATCGGGACCAAACTCATTGAAACGTTTCAGCGTTGCCTGTTCAGCTTGTTACTCCACAGTCAGCGCTTTTTTTCTCAAATTAGCTGAAACGATTCAAATTCAGCAGAGAGGAGAACTATGTTCCAGCTAGCATTGAACGCCATTCATCCCGGTGCCACCGCCGGTAATAAAGAAGAGGCCATCCACCAGGTTGCCGCTGCACTGACTTCAGCCGGTAATGTGGCGGAAGGGTACATCAACGGGATGCTTGCCCGCGAGCAGCAGACCTCCACTTACCTCGGTAACGGAATCGCTATCCCACACGGCACCACCGACACGCGTGATCTGGTGCTGCAAACGGGTGTGCAGGTATTCCAGTTCCCACAGGGGATTGCCTGGGGTGACGATCAGACCGCGTATGTGGTGATTGGTATTGCCGCCAAATCTGATGAACACCTGGCGCTTCTTCGCCAGCTGACGCACGTTCTCAGTGACGACAGCGTGGCTGAAGAGCTGAAAACCACCGACTCTGCGGAAACGCTGCGTGCCCTGTTAATGGGCGAAAAGCAGGGTACCGAATTCAAATTCGACACCTCGTTGATTGCGACCGAAGTGGCCGCCAGCGACTTAATGACGTTACAGGCGCTGAACGCCGGTCGTCTGCAGCAGGCTGGCGCGGTTGATGCCAGCTTTGTCAGCAGCGTCATTTCTGGCAAGCCGCTGAATCTGGGACAGGGCATCTGGCTCAGCGACAGCACCGAAGGCAACCTGGGTAGCGCAGTGGCGGTGAGCCGCGTGGCGAATGCCTTTGATGTTGATGGCGAGAAAGCCGCGCTGCTGCTGACCGTAGCGGTGGCAGACGATAAACCAATGAGCGTGCTGAATTACCTCAGCGACCTGTTGATCCAGCGGAAAGCCGATCGCCTGTTGAGTGCGGATGCGGCGGGCATTCTGGCCTTGCTGACCAGCGAAGTTTCCGAGCAGGCCGACGTGCTGACGGAAGAGTTCACTATTCGCAACGAGCATGGTCTGCATGCCCGTCCAGGTACCGCGCTGGTGACCGTCATCAAACAGTTCAATTGTGATGTTACCGTCACCAATCTCGACGGCAGCGGCAAACCGGCAAACGGACGCAGCCTGATGAAAGTGGTTGCGCTGGGCGTGAAGAAAGGCCACCGCCTGCGCTTCACCGCCAGTGGCGAAGATGCTCAAGCCTGCCTGACCGCCATCGGTGAGGCGATCTCAGCGGGTCTGGGTGAGGGCGCATCATGAGCAGACGCGTAGCCACCATTACCCTGAACCCGGCTTATGATCTGGTGGGTTACACCCCGGAAGTTGAGCGGGGCGAAGTCAACCTGGTGAAAACCACCGGCCTGCACGCTGCCGGTAAAGGCATCAACGTCGCCAAGGTGCTGAAGGACCTCGGCATTGATGTCACCGTCGGCGGTTTCCTCGGCAAAGAGAATCAGGATGGCTTCCAGCACCTGTTCAGCGAGCTGGGCATTGCTAACCGTTTCCAGGTGGTTGAAGGCCGCACGCGCATCAACGTCAAGCTGACGGAAAAAGATGGCGACGTGACGGACCTGAACTTCTCCGGTTTTGAAGTCACGCCGCAGGACTGGGAGCGTTTCACTACCGACTCTCTGACCTGGCTGGGCCAGTTCGATATGGTTTGCGTCAGCGGCAGTCTGCCGGCGGGCGTGGATCCGGATGCCTTTACCGAGTGGATGACTGCGCTGCGCACTCACTGCCCATGCATCATCTTTGACAGCAGCCGTGAAGCGCTGGTAGCCGGACTGAAGGCTGCGCCATGGCTGGTGAAACCGAACCGCCGCGAACTGGAAATCTGGGCCGGACGTAAACTGCCTGATTTGCAGGACGTGATTGAAGCGGCGCATGCCTTGCGCGAGCAGGGTATTGCCCACGTGGTGATCTCACTGGGCGCTGAAGGCGCGCTGTGGGTCAATGCTTCAGGCGAATGGATCGCCAAACCACCGGCTTGTGAAGTCGTCAGCACAGTAGGTGCCGGGGATTCGATGGTTGGCGGGCTGATTTACGGCCTGTTAATGCGCGAATCCAGCGAGCACACGCTGCGTCTGGCAACGGCAGTGGCGGCCATGGCCGTCAGCCAGAGCAACGTGGGCGTTAAAGACCGTACCCAGTTGGCCGCGATGATGGCGCGTGTCGACCTACAACCATTTAACTGACAGCAGGAGAGCATAATGAAAACGCTGCTGATAATAGATTCTTCGCTGGGGCTGGCAACGGGCTATCTGGCAAAAAATATCACCACGGCTGCGGCGGCCAGTAAAGGCCTGACGCTGACCGACAACCTGGCCGACGCTGACCAGGTAATTGTGGCCGGGAAAAACATCCCTGCGGACGCCTCGCTGGATGGCAAAGCCATCTATCTGGCCGACATTGAACAGCTGCTGCGTCAGCCGGAAGCGGTACTGGCGAAAGCGCAGACCGACGCCAAACCCTGGCATGCGCCAGCGGTAGCGGCAACGCCGGCCAGCGCGGTCGCCACCAAAGGACCTAAACGTATTGTTGCGGTGACTGCCTGCCCAACCGGCGTGGCGCACACCTTTATGGCTGCTGAAGCCATCGATACCGAAGCGAAAAAACGCGGCTGGTGGGTGAAGGTGGAAACCCGGGGTTCGGTCGGTGCTGGCAACGCCATCACACCGGAAGAAGTGGCAGAAGCCGATCTGGTGATTGTGGCGGCAGACATCGAAGTGGACCTGGCGAAGTTTGCCGGTAAGCCGATGTACCGCACCTCAACCGGTCTGGCGCTGAAGAAAACCGCGCAGGAACTGGATAAGGCCGTCGCGGAAGCGAAACCGTATCAACCGAAAGGCGGCGCGCAGTCTTCTTCCTCTGACGATAAGAAAGAGGGCGCGGGTGCATACCGTCACCTGTTGACCGGCGTATCCTATATGCTGCCAATGGTGGTTGCGGGTGGTCTGAGTATCGCCCTGTCCTTCGCCTTTGGTATCACTGCCTTTAAAGAGCAGGGCACGCTGGCCGCCGCACTGATGCAGATCGGTGGCGGTAGCGCCTTCGCGCTGATGGTGCCGGTGCTGGCCGGGTTTATCGCCTTCTCGATTGCTGACCGTCCGGGCCTGACGCCGGGTCTGATCGGCGGTATGTTGGCCACCAGCATCAACGCCGGTTTCCTCGGCGGGATCATCGCCGGTTTCATTGCCGGTTACGCAGCGAAATTTATCAGTAGCAAACTCAAACTTCCGCAAAGTATGGAAGCGTTGAAACCGATCCTGATTATCCCGCTGGTTGCCAGCCTGATCACCGGTCTGCTGATGATCTACGTGGTGGGTACGCCGGTGGCGAAAATCATGGAAGGCCTGACTCACTGGCTGGCGAACATGGGGACGGCGAACGCCATCCTGCTGGGTGCAATCCTCGGCGGCATGATGTGTACCGACATGGGCGGTCCGGTGAACAAAGTGGCGTATGCCTTTGGTGTTGGCTTACTGAGTTCGCAGACCTACGCACCTATGGCAGCCATTATGGCGGCCGGTATGGTGCCACCGCTGGCGATGGGGCTGGCAACACTGGTGGCCCGTCGTAAGTTCAACAAAGGTCAGCAGGAAGGCGGCAAGGCTGCGCTGGTGCTGGGACTGTGCTTTATCTCTGAAGGCGCTATCCCGTTCGCGGCCCGTGACCCGATGCGCGTTCTGCCATGCTGTATCATTGGTGGTGCGCTGACCGGCGCAATCTCCATGGCGGTGGGTGCCAAACTGATGGCGCCGCACGGTGGATTGTTCGTCCTGTTGATCCCAGGGGCGATTACCCCGGTGATCGGTTACCTGATGGCCATTATTATCGGTACGGCGGTTGCTGGCCTGTCTTACGCGGTGTTGAAACGCCCTGAGGCAGAATTAGCGAAAGCCTGATTGCTCAACCACAGGCAATAAAAAAGCGCGGGCGACCGCGCTTTTTTTATTTCCGGCTCACGGAGAATCGGCTTCTCCGTGGCATCTAACCTTTCTACCCGGCGGAACGCTGCTCTGACTTCAGCCAGGCAATCTCATCCTTCCAGATATCCGGATTAACGGTTTCCAGAATCATCGGGATACCGTCAAAACGTGCATCCTTCATCATCCAGCTAAACACCGTTTTGCCGATGTTGCCTTCACCGAGGCTGTGATGGCGGTCAACGCGGCTGGCGAAGGCGCTTTTCGCGTCATTCAGGTGCATGCCACGCAGATACTGGAAACCGATGATACGTTCAAATTCGGCGAAGGTATTGATGCACTCTTCTTCGGTACGCAGATCGTAACCACCGGCAAAGGCGTGGCAGGTATCAATGCAGACGCCGACGCGGGACTTGTCTTCCACGCCATCAATGATCGCAGCCAGATGTTCAAAGCGGAAGCCGAGGTTGCTGCCCTGGCCGGCGGTATTTTCGATCACCGCAGTCACGCCCTGAGTTTTATCCAGCGCAATATTGATCGACTCGGCGATGCGCTTCAGGCAGTCATCCTCTTCGATCTGATGCAGGTGGCTGCCGGGATGGAAGTTCAGCAGCGACAGGCCAAGCTGCTCGCAGCGTTGCAGTTCGTCGAGGAAAGCGTCGCGGGATTTCTCCAGCGCTTCGGTCACCGGGTGACCCAGGTTAATCAGGTAGCTGTCGTGCGGCAGGATCTGCGCGGAAGTGTAATTATACTTCTCGCAGGCCGCACGGAAGGCGGAAATAACCTCATCAGTCAGCGGGGCTGCCCGCCACTGGCGCTGATTTTTGGTAAACAGCGCAAAGGCAGTGGCTTCGAGTTCATGTGCGCGCAGCACCGCTTGATCCACACCGCCAGCCGCGCTGACGTGGGCACCGATATATTTCATGCCGTTCTCCTGTTATTGGGCTGCATCAAAGGACGCGAGCGGGCAATGATAACCGGAAACGGAGGGAAGTTATGACAACAAATGCGGGATCAGCAGGTTAATCGCGCCACCGCCGACCATCAGCCAGATAAACAACACCAGCCCTAACAGTAGCGGCTTCAGTCCGGCCTTTTTCAGCGAGCTGAGTCGGGTGGTCAGGCCCAATGCGGCCATGGCGGTTGCCAGCACAATATTATCAATCTGGTTCAGGGTGTTTACCACCGGCTGAGGCAGCAGCTGCAGCGAGTTGAACATCGCCACGGCGATAAACACCAGCGCAAACCAGGGGAAGCGTAACGGGCTCGGGGTGCTGTTCCCACCGGGAGCGGAGCGGCGCATTCTGGCGCTCAGTAACAGCAGGAAGGGCGCCAGCATCATCACCCGCAGCATTTTTGCGATCACCGCGGTATTTTCCGTTTCCGGGCTGACCGCATGTCCGGCCGCCACCACCTGCGCGACTTCATGCATGGTTGAGCCGGTAAACACGCCCCAGCTGGCTGGCGTAATGCTGGTGAACAGCGATGCCGCGAGGGGATAGAGCAGCGGGTAGATAAAGATCGCCAGCGTACCGAAAATCACCACGGTCGCGATAGCCACCGCCACTTTAGAGGCTTCTGCTTTGATCACCGGTTCGGTGGCCAGGATCGCCGCCGCGCCACAGATGCTGCTGCCGGCCCCAATCAACCACACCGTATCGCGATCTAATTCAAACACCCGGCGTCCCAGCCAGCAGGCGAGAAAGAAGGTCGAACTCAGCGTAAGCACATCGATCAGCACGCCGCTAACACCGACATCGGCGATTTGCTGGAACGTCAGGCGGAAGCCATAAAGGATAATGCCTAATCGCAGCAGCTGCTGTTTCGCGAGGATGACGCCCGGATCGCAGCTGACGGCGAGGCGCGGGTAAAGGGTGTTGCCCGCGACTATCCCGGCGACAATAGCCAGCGTCAGGGCACCCAGTCCGAGCGCGGCAACGGAAGGCACCGTTCCCAGCCAGGTTGCGCCCGTTGCCAGCATTAAGGCTAACAGTAATCCGGCCGCATAACGGCCAGGCTGAAGTTTTGGGTGGTGTAGCGTCAGGGTCGTCATGGCAAGCTCCTTTTCAATACGGACAGCATGGAGAAAGGTGGCTTAAAAGAGAAATTGATTATATATTTATAATTAACCACTATAAGTGATAGATGACCTTTCCCCCTGTTGCGCAAGGGCATAACCCGCCAGCCGGGGCAGGGCAGCGATCGAGGAGAAGCAATGCACATTACGTTACGGCAGCTGGAAGTGTTTGCCGAAGTCCTGAAAAGTGGGTCGACAACCCAGGCATCCCAGGTGTTGTCGCTGTCGCAATCTGCGGTGAGTGCCGCACTGGCCGATCTTGAGGGCCAGCTCAACGTACAGCTTTTCGATCGCGTGGGTAAGCGGCTGGTGGTCAATGAACATGGCCGCCTGCTGTATCCCCGCACCGTGGCGCTGCTTGAGCAGGCAACCGAAATCGAACAGCTGTTCCGCGAGGATAATGGGGCGCTGCGCGTGTATGCCAGCAGCACCATCGGTAACTATTTGCTGCCGGGCATGCTCGCCGGCTGGCGCAAGGACTATCCCGATCTGCCGCTGGAACTCAGTGTCGGCAACAGCCAGGATGTGATCACTGCGGTAGCGGATTTCCGGGTGGATATTGGCCTGATTGAAGGCCCGTGCCATATGAGTGAAATCATTAGTGAACCCTGGCTTGAAGATGAGCTGGTGGTGTTTGCCGCGCCCGATGCGGAAATCTTTGCCCAACCCGTTACCCTGGAAACCCTGGCCGCCGCCGCCTGGATTTTACGCGAGCACGGTTCCGGCACCCGCGAAATCGTCGATTATTTGCTGCTGTCACACCTGCCGCAGTTCAAGCTGGCGCTGGAACTCGGTAACTCCGAAGCGATTAAACATGCCGTCCGCCACGGAATGGGGATCAGCTGTCTTTCACGGCGGGTGATCGCCGAACAGCTGGCGGTAGGCACCTTAAAAGAAGTGCCGGTGCCGTTACCCAAACTGAAGCGCACGCTGTACCGCATTCACCATAAGCAGAAGCATCTGTCCAAGTCGCTGCTGCGTTTTTTAAGTTACTGTACCGAGTAAAATTTCCCTTATGTCCCCGGCTCAGGCAGGGGATTAAGCCAGTTGGCCTGCCTTTTTCAGGGGAAAAGACGCTGGAACTAATAATCCGGCGGCAATCATGAAGCTATCTTATAACGTGGCGGAATCACTAGGCGAGACCGGTCAGTTTGCTACAATCGCGCCTCATTTTTCCAAGGACGCAGCATTTCAAGATGGTTCAGGACACAAAAACAACAGAACAACCTGCGCTAAGGCGTGAGTTAAAAGCGCGTCATCTGACGATGATCGCCATCGGCGGATCCATTGGCACCGGTTTATTCGTCGCCTCAGGCGCGACAATTTCTCAGGCGGGCCCGGGCGGCGCGCTGCTCTCCTATATGCTGATCGGCCTGATGGTCTATTTCCTGATGACCAGCCTCGGCGAACTGGCGGCCTTTATGCCGGTCTCTGGCTCCTTCTCTACTTACGGCGCCAACTATGTGGAAGAGGGCTTCGGCTTCGCGCTAGGCTGGAACTACTGGTACAACTGGGCAGTGACCATTGCTGTTGACCTTGTGGCTTCGCAGCTGGTGATGACCTACTGGTTCCCGGACACCCCTGGCTGGATCTGGAGCGCGTTATTCCTCTGCGTGATCTTCCTGCTGAACTACATCTCGGTAAAAGGCTTCGGTGAAGCGGAATACTGGTTCTCGTTAATCAAGGTGGTGACCGTTATCGTCTTTATCGTGGTGGGTGTGCTGATGATTGTTGGCATCCTGCGCGGCGGTGAAACGGCGGGCTGGCATAACTGGCAGATTGGTGATGCACCCTTTGCCGGCGGTTTCTCGGCAATGATCGGGGTGGCGATGATCGTCGGCTTCTCCTTCCAGGGCACCGAGCTGATTGGTATCGCCGCCGGTGAGTCTGAAGACCCGGCGAAAAACATCCCGCGCGCGGTGCGTCAGGTGTTCTGGCGTATCCTGCTGTTCTATGTGTTTGCGATTCTGGTGATCAGCCTGATCATTCCGTATACCGACCCAAGCCTGCTGCGTAACAACGTGACCGATATCAGCATCAGCCCGTTCACGCTGGTGTTCAAACACGCGGGCTTACTGTCTGCGGCTGCGGTGATGAACGCGGTGATCCTGACCGCCGTGCTGTCAGCCGGTAACTCAGGCATGTATGCCTCAACGCGTATGCTGTTTAACCTGGCCCGCGAAGGCAAAGCGCCGCGCATCTTTGGCAAACTGTCCGCCGGCGGCGTGCCGCGCAATGCCCTGTACGCCACCACGGTGGTTGCCGGGCTGTGCTTCCTGACCTCGATGTTTGGCAACCAGAGCGTCTATATCTGGCTGCTGAACACCTCGGGTATGACCGGCTTTATCGCCTGGCTAGGCATTGCCATCAGCCATTACCGCTTCCGCCGTGGCTATGTTGCGCAGGGACTGGATCTGGCCGACCTGCCTTACCGCTCCGGCTTTTTCCCTCTGGGCCCGATCTTCGCCTTTGTGCTGTGCCTGATCATTACGCTGGGGCAGAACTATCAGGCCTTCCTGTCGGATCGCATTGACTGGTATGGCGTGGCGGCGACCTACATCGGTATTCCGCTGTTCCTGATTATCTGGTTCGGCTTCAAGCTGACGCGGAAAACCCGTTTTGTGAAATACAGCGAAATGGAGTTCCCGAAATATACCGGTAAGTAGTTGCCGGAAAATGAACAAGGCGCGGATCCCGCGCCTTTTTTGTTTGTAAGGAGTTATTACAAATATTATTGATAACTATTATCATTTGCTTTATTGTTACCGCCGTTACTTTTTCTTCTTTGCTAAGGAATCAGGCGTGGAAAATTTAAGCGGGTTAGTGATCAAAAAAATCGCAGTATCGTTGACGTTACTGGCGCTGACGGCAGGCAGCAGTTGGGCTGCAACCGTCATAGACATTGCCGGACGTGAAGTGACGCTGCCGGAAAAAACCGACCGGATCCTGCTTGGCGAAGGGCGTTTGTTCTACGCCGTATCGCTGCTTGAAGGGCAGAAGCCTGTTGACCGCATCGTGGGTTGGCAGGGCGATTTCCGTAAACTGGACACCCAGACTTACGCGGAATACCGCAAAAAATTCCCAAAAATTGATAATATTCCCCTGATTGGCCACACCAACGCCGACAGCATCAGCCCGGAAAAAGTGCTGACGTTGAACCCGGACGTGGCCATTTTTGGCTTATCCGGCCATGGGCCGGGCCGCAGCAGCGAGCTGGTCAGTCAGCTGGAAAGCGCCGGTGTGCCGGTGGTGTTTATCGATTTTCGTGCAAATCCGCTTAAAAATACCGTCCCCAGCATGCGGGTGCTGGGCAAAGTGTTGCACCGCGAAAAGGAAGCCGAGAACTACATCAACTTCTATCAGCAGAACCTTAAGCGGGTGACCGACATCACCAGCAAAATCCCGGCGGCCGATAAGCCTTCGGTGTTTATTGAGCTGCGCGCGGCCTCGATGCCCGAGTGTTGCGGTACCGCAGGGAAAGGCAATATGGGCGACTTTATTGACCTCGCCGGCGGCAACAATATCGCCCGCGACCTGTTACCGGGCCCGCTGGGTACCGTTAACCTGGAAAAGGTGATCGCCAGCCAGCCGAAGATTTATATCGCCAGCGGCGGTAAAGCGCCGGGTGCGGCCGGACCGGGTATTAAGCTTGGCGCGCAGGTAAGCCAACAAGAAGCGCAATCCAGTCTGGCCACCGTATTGAAGCGCACGGGCATTAACCAGTTGGATGCGGTGAAAGAAGGACGCAGTTACGCTATCTGGCATAATTTTTACAATTCGCCGTATAACATCCTGGCTATCCAGGCGTTTGCCAAATGGTTCTACCCCGAGCAGTTCGCTGACCTCGATGTCGCCGCTACTGAGAAACAGCTGTATCAGCAGTTTCTGGCGGTGCCACCAACGGGCACTTACTGGACTGAAACCGAGTAATTACAGGTATTGAGAATGAGTGTGACCCACGACCCGGTGCAGTACGCCGAAAAGCCCCAAGCCGAAGGCGTGATGGGCCGTTACCATCATATGTTGCGTCATCGTCTGCTGATGATGAGCGTGTTGGTGTTGGCAATCCTCGCCTCGCTGGTGCTGGATTTTACCCTCGGCCCGTCCGGCCTGACGCTGGACACCTTATGGCACACGCTGCTGTCACCGGAATCGGTTGATGCCGGCACGCGCGTTATCGTCTGGGACATTCGTCTGCCTTATGCCCTGATGGCGGTGGTGGTGGGTCTGGCGCTGGGTCTGGCGGGTGCAGAGATGCAAACCATCCTGAATAACCCGCTGGCCAGCCCGTTTACGCTGGGCGTTTCCTCAGCGGCGGCCTTTGGCGCCGCGCTGGCCATCGTGCTGGGTATCGGTCTTCCGGGGATCCCCGATCAGTGGTTCATTTCGGCTAACGCCTTTGTCTTTGCGCTGTTTGCCGCATTAATGCTGGATGGCGTGACGCGCTGGACGCGGGTAGCGACCTCGGGCGTGGTGCTGTTCGGTATCGCGCTGGTGTTTACCTTTAATGCGCTGGTGTCGATGATGCAGTTTATTGCCAGCGAAGACACGCTTCAGGGCCTGGTGTTCTGGACCATGGGCAGCCTGGCGAGAGCCTCGTGGGATAAACTGGGCGTGCTGACGCTGGCCTTTGCCATTCTGGTGCCGTTCTCAATGATGAGTTCCTGGAAGCTGACCGCGCTGCGTCTGGGTGAAGATCGCGCCGTCAGCTTTGGCATTGATGTCCGCCGTCTGCGTCTGGGTACATTGCTGCGCATCAGTATTCTTTCCGCGCTGGCGGTGGCCTTTGTTGGCCCGATCGGCTTTATCGGCCTGGTCGCGCCGCATATCGCACGAATGATTTTTGGTGAAGACCACCGCTTCTATCTGCCAGCCAGTGCGCTGACCGGTGCGCTGGTCCTGTCGATGGCCTCGGTGGTGTCGAAAAACCTGATCCCGGGTGTGATCATCCCAGTCGGCATCGTCACCTCGCTGGTGGGCGTGCCGTTCTTCCTGAGTATTATTCTGCGTCACCGGGGGACCGTCTGATGGAAGGCTTACGTATCAGTGGTTTCCACGCCGGTTACCCAAAACGCAAAATTATCAGCGACCTGAACGTGCCGCTGCTGCCGCGAGGCAAAATCACCGTGCTACTGGGGCCAAATGGCTGTGGCAAATCCACGCTGCTGCGCTCGCTGGCCGGTCTCAACCGCGCCGAAGGCGAAGTCTGGCTGAACGGCACGGAACTGATGTCCCAGCCGTTTGCCCGTCGTGCAGAGAAGGTGGTTTATCTGCCGCAGTCGCTGCCTGCCGGCGTGCATTTGCATGTGCTGGAATCAATCATCGTGGCACAGCGTGCTTCCGGTGGCCGCAGCAGCGCCGCCAGTGAAGCCGAAGTGATGTCGGTGCTGGAGCAGTTGGGGATTGCCCATCTTGCCTTAAGCTATCTGGATCAGCTTTCCGGTGGGCAAAAACAGCTGGTCGGTCTGGCGCAATCCTTAATTCGTCGGCCGGAGCTGTTATTACTCGATGAGCCCCTCAGCGCATTGGATTTAAACTATCAATTTCACGTAATGGATTTGGTGCGCAGAGAAACGCAGAAAAGAAATATTATTACGGTGGTGGTGGTGCACGATATTAATATCGCCCTGCGTCACGGTGAACACGTATTAATGCTGCAAAACGGTGAGTTAATTGCCGATGGCTTACCGGAAGAAGTGATCACCCCGGCCAGCCTGGCCAGAGTCTATGGCGTCAAGGGGCGCATCGAGCGCTGTACGCGCGGAACCCCGCAGGTGCTGATTGATGGCCTGGTGACGGAACCGATGCTGTAATTATTCTGTCTGGCAAGACACCTGCAAAGGGCGGAATCTTTCCGCCCACAATTATAAAGATAAAAAACAAACCGGAAGATACCGGGATGATTAAGCAGAGAACACTCTGCGGTTTTCGTGTGAGCAAAAGGTATTGATAACACTATTTTAAAATGCGCCTCATGGAGAATAGCATGTTCAGGTTGAATCCCGTTGTCCGCTGCGGGCTATGCGCGTCTGCGCTGGCCTTCACCTTTCCGGTAGCCGCGGAAGAAGCGGAAAAGAAAGAAGAAGACACCATGGTCGTCACGGCCTCTGCGGTTGAAGTGAATTTAAAAGAAGCTCCCGCCAGTATCAGCGTTATTACCGCCGACGATATAAAACGCCGGCCGGTGCAGAATCTCAGGGACGTATTGCGTGATGTGCCTGGCGTTCAGCTCACTAACGAAGGGGACAACCGCAAAGGCATTAGCCTGCGTGGCCTCGACAGCAGCTACACCTTGATCCTGATTGACGGCAAGCGCGTCAATTCCCGCAATGCCGTTTTCCGCCATAACGACTTCGATCTGAACTGGATCCCCGCGGATGCCATTGAGCGCATCGAAGTGGTGCGTGGGCCGATGTCCTCACTGTATGGCTCGGACGCGCTGGGCGGCGTGGTCAACATCATCACCCGCAAGGTCGGTAAAGCCTGGCATGGCACCTTCAGCGCCGATACCACGGTGCAGGAACATCGCGATCGCGGCGACAGCTACAACGGTAACTTCTTCACCAGCGGACCGCTGATTGATGATTTGCTGGGCGTGAAAATTTACGGCAGCCTGGGCAAGCGTGAAAAGGATGCCCAGCAGCCGTCTTCCACCTCTGCCACCGGCCTTAGCCCGCGTATTGAAGGCTACACCGCTCGTGATGGCAACGTGGAGTTCGCACTCACGCCGACCGACAGCCAGAACATGACCTTCGGTTACGGCTTCGATCGTCAGGATCGTGATTCCGATTCGCTGGACAAAAACCGCCTGGAGCGGCAGAACTATTCTGTTGGTCATGATGGCCGCTGGGGATGGGGCAACACCGAGCTGCGCTTTTACGGTGACCAGGTGGATAACTACACCGGCGGGCAGAATATTATTGCTAAAAACAACTCGCTGGATGGCAAGCTGATCCTGCCGTTGGCGGAAATTAACCAGCTGCTGACCTTTGGCGGGGAAGTGCGTCACGACAAACTGCAGGATCCGGTCAATCTGTCCGGCAGCGGGTCGACCTCCGCCAGCCAGTATGCGCTGTTTGTGGAAGATGAATGGCGGATCTTTGATTCGCTGGCGCTGACCACCGGCGTACGTATGGACGATCACCAAACCTATGGCGATCACTGGAGTCCGCGCGCGTATCTGGTCTATAACGCCACCGATACCGTGACGGTCAAAGGCGGCTGGGCCAACGCCTTTAAAGCACCTTCGCTGCTGCAGCTGAGCCCGGACTGGCAGACCAATTCCTGCCGTGGCAGCTGCGCGATTGTCGGTAGTCCTGAGCTGAAGCCCGAGACCAGCGAAAGCTTCGAGCTGGGGATCTATTACGCCGGTGAAGACGGACTGCTGGATGGCGTAACCGGCAGCATTACCGCTTTCCAGAACAATATCGACGATATGATCAATATCGCCCGTACGTCTTCAGTCAGCCTCGCACCTGGCTACAGCAACTTTGTTGGGTTTGATGCCAGTGGCCGGCCGGTATTCCGTTATTACAACGTCGACAAAGCGCGGATCACCGGGGTGGAAACGGAACTGAAGATCCCGTTTGATGATGCCTGGAAGCTGACGCTGAATTACACCTATACCGATGGGCGTGATATCAGCGGCGGCGGCAATAAGCCGCTGGAGCAGCTGCCGTTGCATACCGCAAACGGCACGCTCGACTGGGCGCCCTTGCAGGACTGGTCGTTCTATCTGCAGGCTAACTATTCTGGCGAGCGGCGGACGTTGAATAATGATGGCTTAACGCCTGGCGGCTATGTGCTGTGGAATACCGGCGCATCGTGGCAGGCCAGCAAAGCCGTTAAACTGCGGGCTGGTGTGTTAAACCTCGGGGATAAGGATTTGAACCGCGACAGTTACAGCTATAACGAAGATGGCCGTCGTTACTTTGCTGCGGTGGATTACACCTTCTGATCGCCGTAATGACAGGAATACGCAGCCGGGCAATGCCCGGCTGTTTTTTTTATGCCAGCAGATACTGCGCATGGAAGCGCAGATGGTCTTCAACGAAACTGGCGATGAAGAAATAGCTGTGGTCGTAGCCTGGCTGGATGCGCACGTTCAGCGGGAAGCCCTTTTCACGCGCAATATCATCAAGCCGCTCAGGATGCAGTTGATCGGCGAGGAACTGGTCGGTGTCACCCTGATCGATCAGCATCGGCACCTTCGCCGTGGTCTGACGCATCAGCCAGCAGCTGTCGTACTGACACCAGGCCTGAGTGTCCTCACCCAGATAGCTGCTGAACGCCTTTTGTCCCCACGGCACTTCCGCCGGGTTAACAATCGGTGCAAACGCGGAGGCAGAGGTGAACTTCTGCGGGTTACGCAGCGCCAGCATAATCGCGCCGTGACCGCCCATTGAGTGCCCCATAATGGCCTGACGCTCGCTGACGTTAAAGTTACCGGCGATCAGCGCAGGCAACTCTTCATTCAGGTAATCGTACATGCGGAAATGCGCATTCCACGGCGCCTGGGTGGCATTGAGATAGAATCCCGCGCCCTGGCCCAGGTCGTAACCTTCATCGTTCGGCACACCTTCACCACGCGGGCTGGTGTCCGGCATCACCAGTACGATCCCTAACTCCGCAGCCATGCGCTGAGCGCCTGATTTGGTGGAGAAGTTCTCGTCGGTACAGGTCAGACCCGCCAGGAAATAGAGCACCGGCGGTGGCGCATCGCGTTTCGGTCCGGGCAGAAATATGCTGAAGGTCATCGCGCAGTTGAGCGAGGTGGACGGATGGCGATAACGCTGCTGCCAGCCGCCAAACATTCGGTGTTCTTCAAGTAGCTCCAGAGTGGATGGCATCAATCCTCCTGATTTATTTTTTAAAATGCACCACTGAACGGATCGATTTGCCTTCGTGCATCAGCTCAAAGGCGTCGTTGATCTCTTCCAGCGGCATATTGTGGGTAATAAAGTCGTTAAGTTGGAATTCGCCGTCCAGGTAACGTTGCACAATGCCCGGCAGTTGTGAGCGGCCCTTAACGCCACCGAAAGCAGAACCCCGCCATACGCGGCCGGTCACCAGCTGGAATGGCCGGGTAGAAATCTCTTCGCCGGCACCGGCGACACCGATGATCACCGACTCGCCCCAGCCTTTATGGCAGCATTCCAGCGCGGAACGCATCACGTTGACGTTACCGATACATTCGAAGGAGAAGTCGACGCCACCGTCGGTCATCTCAACGATCACTTCCTGAATCGGCTTGTCGAAATCTTTCGGGTTGATCAGGTCGGTTGCGCCCAGTTTGGTCGCCAAGTCGTATTTGCTGGTATTGATATCAATACCGATGATGCGGCCGGCTTTCGCCATTTTTGCGCCGATAATCGCCGACAGACCAATGCCGCCGAGACCGAAGATGGCAACGGTATCGCCTTCTTTCACCTTGGCGGTGTTCATCACCGCACCCATACCGGTGGTGACGCCACAGCCCAGCAGGCAGACTTCTTCCAGCGGGGCATCTTTGCTGATCACCGCCAGGGAGATTTCAGGAATAACGGTGTATTCGGAGAAGGTCGAGGTGCCCATGTAATGGAAGATAGGCTTGCCGTCTTTAAAGAAGCGGGTGGTGCCGTCCGGCATCAGGCCTTTGCCCTGGGTGGCGCGGATCGCCTGACACAGGTTGGTTTTGCCGGACAGACAGTATTTACACTGGCCGCATTCCGGGGTGTACAGCGGGATAACATGGTCGCCAACGGCAACGCTGGTCACGCCTTCACCAATCGCTTCCACCACGCCGCCGCCTTCATGGCCGAGGATCGCCGGGAACACGCCTTCAGGATCTTTGCCTGACAGGGTGTAAGCATCGGTATGGCAAACGCCGGTCGCGACGATACGCACCAGCACTTCGCCTTTCTGCGGTGGCATCAGGTCCACTTCTTCGATAGAAAGCGGTTCACCCGCAGCCCAGGCGACCGCCGCGCGAGTCTTAATCATTTGCATCTAATTTTTCCTCTTAGAAGGTGATCCGGCTACTGCTCGGGAGTTTAGTCAAATCAAAAACGTTAAAAGTCAGTATGGACGAATTTCATCAGGAATGAAGGTCTTCCCCTGTTGGCGCATCGTCAATCTGTTCAATAATCAGGTATTTCAGCGCTTCAACGTTGGGGGTGAAAGCATCGCGCCGCCAGACCAGCCAGGTGGCAGCATCGCGTACCTCAGCCGGCAGGGCATGGCGCTTGATGCGATCTTTCGCCGGCATCTGTTCCAGCACCGATTCCGGCAGTAATGCCAGGCCGGCCCCGCTGGCGACACAGGCGAGCATGGCGTGATAGGACTGAATTTCCATAAAGGTGCCCGGCTGCACGCCGGTGCTGCGGAACCAGTTTTCAAACCTGATGCGATACGAGCAGCTGGGACGGAAGGCGAACAGGGTGTCGCCGGAGGCATCGGCTGGCTCGAGGATATCCGCATGCTCCAGGCTGGAGATCAACACCATCTGCTCATGGAAAGCGATGCAGCTGTTAAGCTCATCAACGCGGATCGGCCCATCGGCCAGCGCTGCCGCCAGGGTGCCTTCGCGCACGCGCTCGATAATTTCACCGGAGGTGCCGGTAATCAACGACAGCGCCACCGAGGGGAAACGCTGATGGTAGGCGGCCAGCAACGCGGGCAGGCGCGTGGCGGCGGTGCTCTCCATCGAACCGAGCGCAAAATTGCCGCCGGGTTCGCCGCTATGGGTCATACTCATCGCTTCTTCGCTGAGCGCCAAAATCCGCTGCGCATAGCCGAGAAAGTTGTGGCCCATCGGCGACAGGCGTAAACGCTGCTTCTCGCGGATAAACAGGTCGGTACCCAGCTCCTGTTCGAGTTGGCGCAGGCGGGTGGTCAGGTTGGACGGCACACGGTGAAGCACTTCCGCGGCACGCGCCAGCGAACCCGTTTCGGCCACCGAACAGAACATTTTCAGCTGGGTCAGATCCACTATTTCTCTTCCCGTAAGCAACTTGGTGATTATTATTCACTTTTCGTGAGTGTAACCATCAGGCAGGATAGCTGCAACACTTTCCCGGCACTGAGGCCGGATTGAACTGAATCAAGGGAGTTACTATGGCTTTTCGCGTCGCGTTTAGCGCGTTTCTGTCGCTGGTGGTGGCGATGGGGATCGGCCGGTTCGCCTTTACGCCACAGGTGCCGCTGATGATTGATGAACATCAGTTATCGCTGACCAGTGCGGGCGTGGTCGCCGCTTTTAACTATCTTGGCTATCTCTGCGGTTCGTGGAACGCCATGCGGGCAACGCAACAGGTTGAGCTGCGCCTGAAGTTGGGGATCTGGGGCGCAGTAGTACTGACGCTGCTGTCGGCCTGCGTCACCGGTCCCTGGCTGCATGGGATTATTCGCTTCTTTATCGGCTGGGCTAGCGGCTGGGCGATGGTATTGATTGCGGCGTGGAGCAATGAACAGCTGCACAAGCTGGGACGCCCTGGCCTGAGTGCGGCGGTGTTTGCCGGGCCGGGCACCGGGATTTTCCTCAGCGGCATGCTGGCGGTGATCCTGCATTCCCATCAGGTCAACGCCGCCTGGGCCTGGTGTGCCTACGGGGTGCTGGCGCTGCTGCTGGTGCTGTTAATCGCCCGTAACCTGCCGCGCCGGGGAGAACTTCATCGCCCGGAAACGGCACCGGAGCCGCTGGTGCTGACCTCAGGGCTGAAAAAGCTGGTCTGGAGCTATAGCCTCGCCGGATTTGGCTACATCCTGCCCGCCACTTTTCTGTCGCAGATGGCGGCTTCCCGTTTTCCCGGCAGCCCGGTTTCACAGTACGTCTGGCCGATTTTTGGCGGCGCAGCGGTGCTCGGCATCCTCTTAGGCATTGCGACCCGGCATTATGGTAACGCCAACAGCCGGTTGGCTCTGGCACTGTGGGCGCAGGCCATCGGCGTATTCTGCGCCGATATCATTCCGGGCATTACCGGGCTGGCGTTGGGCGCGGCGTTGATCGGCGGCGGCTTCCTCTGTGTGGTGCAGCTTTCATTGCAGTATGCCCGCGAGCTGGCACCGCGCCATACGCGCTACATGGCCGGACTGCTGACCACCGGTTACGCGGTGGGGCAACTGGTTGGGCCGCTGCTGTCGGCTATCTCGACCGCATTGACCCATCAGCTCGAGCCCGCGCTGTACGTCGCCGGGGCAGGGCTGGTGGTCGCCGGTGCGCTGGTCTGGCGGCGCGATCCGGCCGCTGAGTGAAACTGTTTCACCGCTGTTTAAATTGATTCACTGGATTAACGGCGCATTGTGTACCAAAATACCGCCTCAGAATTTATGCCGGTCCCGTTCGGGGCCGGAGTTTCATCTGCTGGAGAAGAATCACCATGGCTGCGTTAAGTCAGGAAGCCGCACTCGTTCACCAGGCGCTGTTAGCCCGTGGACTGGAAACCCCGTTACGCCCACCTGCGCGTGAAATGGATGACGAAAGCCGTAAACGTCTGATTGCCGGTCATATGACCGAGATCATGCAACTGCTCAACCTCGATCTGGAAGACGACAGCCTGGCCGAAACACCGCACCGCATCGCCAAGATGTATGTGGATGAAGTGTTTTCGGGTCTTGATTACGGCAACTTCCCGAAAATTACCGTCATCCAGAATAAGATGAAGGTGGATGAGATGGTGACAGTGCGTGACATCACGCTGACCAGCACCTGCGAACACCACTTTGTGATCATCGATGGTAAGGCGACCGTGGCCTATATCCCGAAAGACACGGTGATTGGCCTGTCGAAGATCAACCGCATCGTGCAGTTCTTCTCGTCACGTCCGCAGGTTCAGGAGCGTCTGACGCAGCAAATTCTGGTGGCACTGCAAACCCTGCTGGGCACCAATAATGTCGCGGTCTCCATCGATGCCGTGCATTACTGCGTGAAGGCGCGTGGCATCCGTGATGCGACCAGCGCCACCACGACCACCTCGCTGGGCGGATTGTTCAAATCCAGCCAGAATACCCGCCAGGAATTCTTGCGTGCGGTACGTCATAGCTAAGGTTTAAACAGAGATCCCCGGCATGCCACGTATTCATACTCTGGATTTTATCCGTGGCCTGGCCATTCTGGGGATCCTGCTTCTCAATATTGTCGCCTTTGGGCTGCCGTCGGCGGCCTATCTTAATCCTGCCTGGCAGGGAACCCCGCCGCCGCTAAGCGAAATCATAACCTGGGCCGCGACCGATATGTTTGCTCAGGTTAAATTCCTCTCGCTGTTTGCGTTGCTGTTCGGCGCGAGTCTGCAACTGTTACAACCGCGCGGTAAGCGCTGGCTGCAGTCACGCCTGATCTGGCTGATGGCGATCGGACTGTTGCACAATCTGCTGTTATGGGATGGCGATATCCTGCTGGATTACGGCCTGGTCGGGCTGGCCGTCTGGCGGATGATCCGCGACGTCAGTTCTTCCCGAATGCTGTTGAATACCGGGGTGATGCTGTATGTCGTCGGCAGCGGCGTGCTGCTGATCCTCGGGCTGGGCACCGGGCCGGAGCCTAACAGCTCGTGGCTACCCGGCATGGCTAACGTGCAGTACGAAACCTTCTGGCATATTCAGGGCGGATGGCAGGCGATTCAGGGCCGGATGGACCGCTTTAGCGGCAGCCTGATGGCGCTGGCGGCGCAATATGGCTGGCAACTGGCCGGGCTGATGATGATAGGTGGCGCGCTGATCGGCAACGGCTGGCTGAAGGGTGAGCGCAGCCTGCAACAGTACCGCCGCAGCGCGGTAATGCTGATCTCTCTCTCGTGGCTGATTCAACTCCCCGGCTTGTATCTGCAGTGGAGCACCGGCTGGAGTTTCCGCTGGGCCGCGTTCTTTCTTCAGGTGCCGCGCGAACTCGGCGCGCCGTTGCAGGCGCTCGGTTATGCCGCCTTGTGTTACGGCTTCTGGCCCACGCTCAGCCGGCTGAAAATCACTCACGCCATCAGCTGCGTGGGGCGGATGGCCCTATCCAACTACCTGCTGCAAACCCTGATTTGCACCACGCTGTTCGATCGTCTCGGCTTATTTAACCAGCTGGACCGACTGCAATTGCTGGCAGTGGTGCCTGCGGTGTGGGCGGTCAATATCCTGTTGTCGGTGCTGTGGTTGCGTTACTTCCGTCAGGGCCCGGTTGAATGGCTCTGGCGCAGACTCACCGAGCTGACGGGCGGTAAACCCCTGAACCGGGCTGAAGGATGACATCCGTCACAAATGTTGCTGATTTGTATGTAACCGTTTTCATCAGTGTGACGAGATTCACGTAGCCCCGCGTTGACCCCTGCCAGAATAGCCCCCAGAACACTGTGTCAGGAAGGGCTATGCAAATCTTATTCTCCACCGGTAATCCCCTATGATTACCATTCGTGATGTGGCCCGAGAGGCCGGCGTATCGGTAGCAACGGTGTCCCGCGTGCTCAATAACAGCGCCGCAGTGACCCCTGAAACCCGCGAAATCGTTCTGAATATCGTAGAAACGCTGGGCTACCGGCCGAATGCCAATGCGCAGGCGCTGGCCACCCAGGTCAGTGACACCATCGGTGTGGTGGTGATGGACGTTTCCGATCCCTTCTTTGGTGCGTTGGTGAAAGCGGTGGATACCGTTGCCCAACGCATGCAAAAACATGTACTTATCAATAACTCCTACCATCAGGCAGACAAAGAGCGCCATGCGATTGAAGTGCTGATCCGCCAGCGTTGTAACGCGCTGGTGGTACATGCCAAGGCGCTGGGCGATGAAGAACTGGGTTCATTAATGGATCAGGTTTCCGGCATGGTGCTGATCAACCGAACCGTGCCCGGCTATGCCCACCGTTGCGTCTGTCTGGACAATATCAGCGGCGCGCTGATGGCGACCCGCATGCTGCAACAGCAGGGCCACCAGCGCATAGGTTATCTGGGATCCAGTCATCCGATTGAGGATGTGGGCGAACGTCGCCAGGGCTGGCAGCAGGCGCTGGCAGAGCAGGGCGTGACGCCTTCCGAGAGTTGGATCGCCAGCGGCGAGCCGGATATGCAGGGCGGTGAAGCGGCGATGGTTGAGCTGTTAGGGCGCAATCTGCACCTGACGGCGGTGTTTGCTTACAACGACAGCATGGCTGCCGGTGCGCTTGCGGCATTGAAAGATAACGGCATTGCGGTGCCACAGCATTTATCCGTGGTCGGCTTCGACGACATCCCAATTTCCCGTTACACCGACCCTCAGCTGACGACAGTACGCTATCCCATTGTTTCTATGGCGAAACTGGCCACTGAGCTGGCGCTGAAGGGTGCAGCGGGCGAACTGGATGAAACGGCACAGCACTGCTTTATGCCGACGCTGGTTCGCCGTCATTCCGTCGCCACACGGCAAAATGTGGCCCCGATCACTAACTCAACCGATTCTGCGGTGTAACCGTTTTCAATCTGTGAGTAAATTCACAGTTAATTAACATCAGCTTCTCTATGATGACAGTAACTTACAAAGGGTGAAACATTATGTAACGTTGATGGGGCCAGCTATAGCGGCAACCTCACCCCTTGTGAAACAGTTTATTACACAGCTTTCAGGAAGCGTTACCGTACAGGGAAGTCGGGTTTGATTTAACAAATAATCGGCTTTGCGTAACGTTTCCACCTTATGCCTTGCCGGAAAAATAAACGTCGGGTCCTCCCCTTACAGGAGCGCACCGGACGTTGCGTAAGACCCTACAAAAAAACCGGAGATACCATGAATAAGAAGGCTTTCACGCTCACTGCCCTGGTTGCCAGCATGATGTTTGGTGCAACAGCTCACGCTGCGGACACCCGTATCGGCGTGACCATCTACAAATACGATGACAACTTCATGTCTGTCGTACGTAAAGACATTGAGAAAGATGCGAAAGACAGCCCGGGTGTGCAGCTGTTGATGAATGACTCACAGAACAGCCAGTCTACCCAGAACGACCAGATCGACGTACTGGTTGCTAAGGGCGTGAAGGCGCTGGCCATCAACCTGGTTGACCCGGCAGCAGCGGCCGTGGTGATCAGCAAAGCGAAAGCCAACGAAATCCCAATCGTGTTCTTCAACAAAGAGCCAACCGCGAAAGCGCTGGCCAGCTACGACAAAGCTTACTACGTCGGCACTGACTCTAAAGAGTCAGGCGTTAAGCAGGGCGAGCTGATTGAGAAGCACTGGAAATCGACCCCAGGTTGGGATCTGAACAAAGATGGCGTGATCCAGTTCGTGCTGCTGAAAGGCGAGCCAGGTCACCCGGATGCGGAAGCCCGTACCAAATACGTTATTGATACCCTGAACAAAGACGGCCTGAAAACGCAGCAGCTGCATCTTGATACCGCCATGTGGGACACCGCTCAGGCGAAAGATAAGATGGATGCCTGGTTGTCTGGCCCGAACGGTAACAAAATCGAAGTGGTTATCGCCAACAACGATGCGATGGCAATGGGTGCGGTAGAAGCGCTGAAAGCACACAACAAATCTTCTGTACCGGTATTCGGTGTGGATGCCTTGCCAGAAGCGCTGGCGATGGTGAAATCGGGCGCAATGGCCGGAACCGTGCTGAACGATGCGGAAAACCAGGCCAAAGCGACCTTCGAGATGGCGAAAAACCTGGCAGCGGGCAAGCCTGCGACCGAAGGCACCAACTACAAGCTTGACGGCAAAGTGGTTCGCGTTGCTTACGTGCCGGTTGATAAAGAAAACCTGTCTCAGTTCGTTAAATAATAAGCGTTACCTGTACCGGGCGCAGCGTGCTGCGCCCACTCCCAGGCTTGCTATCGGGCTCGCCTGATTTCACGCCACTTTCAGCCGGGTAGAATTATGGGCAGTGATAAAGTGCCAACACAGCGCGAATATCTGCTGGAGATGACGGACGTCAGTAAGTCATTTCCTGGGGTTAAAGCACTGGACAATGTGAATTTAAAAATTCGCCCCCACTCTGTTCACGCCCTGATGGGTGAGAACGGCGCAGGGAAGTCCACGTTATTAAAATGCTTATTTGGCATTTACAGTAAAGACACGGGGAGCATCCTTTTCCAGGGCAAGGAAATCGATTATAAAAGTTCGAAAGAGGCGCTGGAAAACGGCGTTTCAATGGTTCACCAGGAATTAAACCTGGTTCTGCAGCGCACGGTGATGGATAACATGTGGCTGGGACGTTACCCACGTAAAGGGATCTTTGTCGATCACGATAAAATGTACCGTGATACCAAAGCCATTTTTGATGAACTGGATATTGATATCGATCCGCGCGACAAGGTAATTAACCTTTCCGTCTCGCAGATGCAGATGATCGAAATCGCCAAAGCGTTCTCCTATGATGCCAAAATCGTGATCATGGATGAGCCAACGTCGTCGTTAACGGAAAAAGAGGTGAACCACCTGTTCACTATTATCCGTAAACTGAAAGATCGTGGCTGCGGCATTGTTTATATCTCACACAAGATGGAAGAAATTTTCCAGCTGTGTGATGAAATTACCATCCTGCGTGATGGTCAGTGGATCGTGACTCAGCCGCTTGAAGGGCTGGATATGGATAAGATCATCTCGATGATGGTAGGGCGTTCGCTGAACCAGCGATTCCCGGATAAAACCAACGTCCCGGGTGAGACTATCCTCGAAGTGCGTAACCTGACTTCTCTGCGTCAGCCGTCGATTCGGGATATCTCGTTCGACCTGCGCAAAGGTGAGATTCTGGGCATAGCGGGGCTGGTAGGCGCGAAGCGTACCGACATCGTTGAAACCCTGTTTGGTATCCGTGAGAAGTCTGGCGGCACCATCAAGCTGCACGGCAAAAAGATCAATAACCACAGCGCTAACGAAGCGATCAACCATGGCTTTGCGCTGGTGACCGAAGAGCGTCGTGCGACCGGTATTTACGCGTTCCTGGATATCGGCTTTAACTCGCTGATCTCCAATATCCGTAAATATAAAAACAGCATTGGCCTGCTGGATAATAACCGGATGAAAAGTGATACCCAATGGGTGATTGACTCAATGCGCGTAAAAACGCCGGGCCATCACACCTCAATTGGTTCACTGTCGGGAGGGAATCAGCAAAAGGTGATTATCGGTCGCTGGTTATTAACGCAGCCGGAAATACTAATGCTGGATGAACCGACGCGCGGTATTGACGTCGGGGCGAAGTTCGAAATCTATCAGTTAATTTCAGAGCTGGCGAAGAAGGATAAAGGCATCATTATTATCTCTTCTGAAATGCCAGAGCTCTTAGGCATTACCGACCGGATTCTGGTAATGAGTAACGGCATGGTTGCGGGCATAGTAGAAACAAAAACGACAACGCAAAACGAAATCTTACGTTTAGCATCGTTGCACCTTTAATAGGGTAAGGGCTGTTACCATGAAAGCAGTGAATAAAAAAAGTGCACTCACCTGGTTAAAAGAAGGTGGGATCTACGTTGTGTTGCTGGTACTGCTGGCAATCATTATTTTCCAGGACCCAACTTTCTTAAGTTTGATGAACCTGAGTAACATTTTAACCCAGTCTTCCGTGCGTATTATTATTGCATTGGGCGTGGCCGGGTTAATCGTCACCCAGGGTACTGACCTGTCAGCCGGCCGTCAGGTGGGTCTGGCCGCGGTGGTTGCCGCCACGCTGTTGCAGGCGATGGACAATGCCAACAAAGTCTTCCCGCATATGGACACGGTGCCAATTCCATTGGTGATCCTGGCAGTCTGCGTGATCGGCGGCGTCATTGGTCTGGTCAACGGCCTGATCATCGCTTACCTGAAGGTGACGCCATTTATCACCACGCTGGGTACGATGATCATCGTTTACGGTATTAACTCCCTGTATTACGACTTTGTCGGTGCCTCACCGATTGCCGGCTTTGACGAGAAGTTCTCGACCTTTGCCCAGGGCTTTGTGCGCTTAGGTGATTTCAAGCTGTCTTACATCACCTTCTATGCAGCGATTGCGGTGTTCTTTGTCTGGGTGCTGTGGAACAAAACCCGCTTTGGTAAAAACATTTTTGCCATCGGCGGTAACCCGGAAGCGGCACGTGTGTCAGGTGTTAACGTTAACTTCAACCTGATCCTGATTTATGCGCTGTCGGGTGTGTTCTACGCCTTCGGCGGGATGCTGGAAGCGGGCCGTATCGGCTCGGCAACCAACAACCTCGGCTTTATGTATGAGCTGGATGCGATTGCGGCCTGTGTGGTAGGTGGCGTGTCGTTTGCCGGTGGTGTCGGTACCGTGGCAGGTGTGGTAACCGGTGTGCTGATCTTCACCGTTATCAACTACGGTCTGACCTATATCGGCGTTAACCCTTACTGGCAGTACATCATTAAGGGCGGAATCATCATCTTCGCCGTGGCACTGGATTCACTGAAATACGCCCGTAAGAAGTAACCCTTCTCCGGCAGACAAAAGGTCAGGCAGCGCAAGCTGCCTGACCTTTTTTATTGCCAGTGTGTCTGCACGGGTTTGATCTGACCAAATGCGCATCTCAACCTCAGCGTAGTTTGCCCATGGCGTTGAATGAGAATAATTTATAACCCGAGTAACTCCGTTGCATGCTGGGGTTATTGGAGTTATTATTCTTGCGCCAGGACGCAATGGGGTAAAAGGATGGATAGCAGGACGTTAATCGCTGAAATCAAAGCTGACGGTTGGGAACTGATTAGGGTAAATGGAAGTCATCATCATTTCAGGCACCCCACCAAAAAAGGGGTAGTGACTATCCCCCATCCAAAGAAAGATTTACCCATAAAAACGATAAAGAGTATTAAGAAACAAGCGGGGATGTAATCCTCGTTTTCATCGAGAGAGGGTAATTCATGCTATATCCAATTGCTATTGAGAACGGTGACGAGCACCATGCTTACGGCGTGACCGTGCCAGATTTGCCCGGTTGTTTTTCTGCCGGAGAAACGTTAGAAGAAGCCGTGAACAATGCCAAAGAGGCGATTACTGGACATATTGAATTGCTTATCGAGCTGGGTGACGATATTCCGGCCGTATCCTCCCTGAGCGCTCTTGTTGCCGATAGTCAGTATGCTGGCTATACCTGGGCGCTTGTCGATGTGGATCTGGCCCGGCTCTTAGGGGGCACTGAGAAAATCAACGTGACTTTACCGAAGTCACTTATTGACCGTATAGATCGCTGTGTGGCCACACACCCTGAGTTTAAAAGCCGTTCTGGTTTCCTTGCACAGGTGGCGATTGAGCGTATTGCGAAAGGCGTTTAACCCTCCCCATTTCAGCAAAAAGGTGCCTCAGTGCCCTGACTCTTCGATTAAATCTGCTATTACGGCCCGGAAGGGACTTCGGCTGGCTGTGCGGGTGAGGGCGGCGCCGGTTTTGGCGAGTCGGGCTCTGCGGGTTTGCCACTGTCTTCAGGCGGTTGCGGCGGCGTTTGCTGCTGCTGAAGTTTGGCAGCGGCGGCAGCTTTCGCCTGAGCCTCAAGCTTCTCCTGCAGCTCCAGCAGTTGCTCAGGCGTGACCGCCGGATAGCTTTGCGTATCTTCCGGCACTTCCACCCGTGCAGGAATCGGGATCAGCGGCCCGAGGAAATGCGGCTCGCGCTTCATCACATACAAATCGGCCAGCGCGCCCAGCCGGGCACCGACTTCGCGAACCCGGATATTCAGCATGTTTTTCGGCGAAGGAACCGCGTAACACTGCGCCTGAATACCCATATGCAGGGCGATAAACAGCGCGCGTTCGCAGTGGAAACGTTGGGTGATGATGATGAAATCGTTGGTATCGAACACTTTGCGGGTACGCACAATCGAATCCAGCGTCCGGAAACCCGCATAATCCAGCACGATATCCGCCGGATCGACGCCGGCGGCAATCAGATCCTTGCGCATGGTCATCGGTTCGTTGTAACTGTGCAGGGCATTATCACCGCTCAGCAGCAGGTAATTGACCTTGCCGCTGTTATAGGCGTTCAGCGCGCCCTGCATGCGATACAGGTAGTACTGGTTGATGCCGCCGCCGCGATAATATTTGGCCGTACCGAGCACCACACCGACCTGGCGATGCGGCAGCGATTTCAGATTTTCGTAGATATAGGGAGCGGTTTTCCAGCTCATCCAGCGATCGAGGCCGAGCGCGGTCAGTACCATCAACGTCATGATGATAATCAGACCATAAATCAAGCGTTTTACCATGCCAGAGAGCGCTCAGACTTGCAGAAAAAGGGTGAATCAAGGCTACTTGACCCGGCGGGGTGAAGCAAGCAACAGCGCACCGGTTGGCGGATTTTCGCACAAATCGCCGGAAGAAAAGGGCAAAGTTGAGAGCCGGGTGCAGAAAGCACCCGGCCGCGATCAATCAGATTGAGGTCCGACGATAGTTACGGTATTGCGGCAGCCAGAAATTGGCCGCAATTGACTTGGACAGCACGTCTTCAGAGGTGACGACCGCCACGCCTGCTAACTGTGCGGCTTTGCCGACAGCCATAGCGATCAGTTTCGATACGCCCTGGATATCTTTCACTTCTGGCAGCACCGGGCCGACGCCATCGTTAACCAGCGGTGAGCAGTCGGCTAAGGCACGGCTGGCGGCCATCAGCATGCTGTCGGTGACGCGGGTAGCGCCGGACGCAATCACCCCAAGGCCAATGCCAGGGAAGATATACGAGTTATTGCACTGGGCGATAGGGTAGGTTTTCTCTTTCCACATCACCGGAGAGAATGGGCTACCGGTTGCCACCAGCGCGGCACCATCGGTCCAGGCCATAATGTCCTGCGGCGTGGCTTCAACCCGTGACGTCGGGTTGGACAGCGGCATGACGATAGGGCGCGGGCAGTGCTTATGCATCTCGCGGATAATCTCTTCGCTGAACAGACCCGGCTGGCCGGAAACACCGATCAGGATATCCGGCTGGGCGTGACGCACCACATCCAGCAGCGAAATGGCGTCGGAGCTGGCATGCCAGTCCGCCAGGTTTTCGCTTTTCTGCACCAGCTTGCTCTGGAAGTTCAGCAGGTTAGGCAATTTGTCGGTCAGCAGACCGAAGCGGTCCACCATAAACACGCGGGCGCGGGCTTCCTCATCGCTCAGGCCTTCGGACTTCATCTGCGCGATAATTTGCTCGGCGATGCCGCAACCGGCAGAGCCTGCACCAAGGAATACCACTTTCTGCTGGCTCATGGTGCTGCCCGCCGCACGGCTGGCGGCAATCAGCGTACCCAGCGTAACGGCGGCGGTGCCCTGAATATCATCATTGAAGCAGCAAACTTCGTCACGGTAGCGTTCGAGGATCGGCATCGCATTTTTCTGTGCGAAGTCTTCAAACTGCAGCACCACGTTCGGCCAGCGGCTCTTCACCGCCTGAATGAACTCGTGGACGAAGTTATCGTACTCTTCGCCGGTGATGCGCGGATGACGCCAGCCCATATACAGCGGGTCATTCAGCAATTGCTGGTTGTTGGTGCCGACGTCCAGCACGATTGGCAAGGTGTACGCCGGGCTGATACCGCCACAGGCGGTGTACAGCGAGAGCTTACCAATGGGAATGCCCATGCCGCCGATGCCCTGGTCGCCCAGGCCGAGAATGCGTTCGCCGTCGGTAACGACGATCACTTTGACATTCTGCTTGGTGGCGTTTTGCAGCATATCTTCGATGTTGCCGCGGTTCGGATAGGAGATAAACACGCCACGGGCACGACGATAGATTTCGGAGAAGTGTTCACAGGCCGCGCCGACGGTGGGGGTGTAAATAATCGGCATCATCTCTTCAAGATGGTTGTCCAGCAGACGGTAGAAGAGAGTTTCGTTGGTGTCCTGAATATTGCGCAGATAAACGTGTTTGTCGTTATCGTTTTTGAAGTCCTGAAACTGCTTCCAGGCACGCTTAGCTTGCTCTTCGATGGTTTCCACCGTTTCAGGCAGCAGGCCGCGCAGGTTAAATTCATTTCGCTCTTCTACAGAGAAGGCGCTTCCCTTATTCAACAACGGGAATTCCAGCAAAATAGGGCCGGCATAAGGAATATACAGCGGTCGTTTACTTTCGTATTCGAGTTCCATGCAATCAATACTCATTCGGATCGGGATGTTGTGGGCCAATCCTAAAATAATTAGTCTGAAAGTACAGCTTTTGTTAACGGGTTATAACAAAAGGAACGGTTTTTATTCAATTTTTGCGAAAGCTGAACAGGATGCAGCGTAACGCTGCATCCTGGCGTTGAAGGGATCAGTCCAGCGGAACGGTGGTCAGATTGGCGCAGCCCAGCGCGTGCAACGTCGCCTGAGTCGCCTGGCGCTGAATGACCCTGGCATCTGGCGCTTCTGCCAGCACCGCGCGCTGAATGCTCAGCACATCATGGCCGGCAAGGCTGAGCAGGTTGAGGGCGGCTTGTAACGGCGGCAGGCTGGGGTTGAAGGCGGCATTTTCCGCGTAGCTGCCGGCGAAGATCGCGCCGTCTGCGGATTGCAGCGCCACGCCGCTCCAGGCCTGGGTATAAGGCGCATGACTGCGGTTGGCGGCCTGCAGCGCGGCTTGCGTCAGCGCATCGCCTTTGATGCTCAGCTGGTGGTCTACGTCATCCAGCAGCAGCGTTTTGATCTCCAGATCGCGCGGGCCGAAGGCATCGGGCAGATAGTCTCCCAGCGTGGCCGGTGCGCGGCCCGGAAGATGAATGTTCAGCGCGGTGCCGCTGTTTAGCTCATTCATAAACTGGCGGCAGTGACCGCAAGGCGTGTAATTGACGGTGATGGCTTCCAGCGACGCTTCGCCGCGCATCCAGGCGTGGGTGACCGCACTTTGTTCGGCATGCACGGTTTGCTGCATGGTCGCGCCAACAAACTCCATATTGGCACCGAAATAGAGGTGTCCGCTTTTGCCTCTTGCCAGCGCGCCAACATTAAAGTGGGAGAGGGGCGCCACGGCGCAGGCGGCAGCCAGCGGCAGCAGAGCAAAAGCCAGCTCACGATCGTCCAGGCCTGATGCGGATTTAACGTCAGCTACCTGCGCTGGCGTCAGGAATGCCTGAAAGTCAGCAGCGGAAAGGATCGGCAGCAGGGCGGTTTGCAGGGCTGTCGGCAGCGTGGCAAACGCGGCTTGAAAACGTGGGTGCATTATCGGGCCTCTTTAACTGGTTCGGCCGCTAAGTGTAGCGGGCAGTTGCTGAGTTATATGTGATTGATATCACGCAAGCAATGCAATTTATGAAAGCGAATTACAAAATGCGCGACGCATCGCAAATTTTAACCCCAAAGGTGCATCAGCAACGGGAACAGAAAAGGCGCCAGCAGCGAGGTAATAATCCCGCAGATTACCAGCGCCAGCGAGCTGTAAGCCCCTTCCTGATAATCCAGCTCCGCACAGCGCGCGGTGCCCAGCGCATGGGAGGCGTTGCCAATCGCCAGCCCGCGCGAAGGCTTGCCGGTAATCTTCAGCAGGTTCAGCAGCATATGACCAAATACCGCTCCCAGCACGCCGGCGATCAGCACACAGATCGCGCTGATCGCCGGAATGCCGCCTAAGGTGCCAGATACGGCCATCGCGATCGGCGTGGTGACCGACTTCGGCATAATGGTGGCGGCAATCTGCGGCGTGGCACCCATCCACAGCGCAATCGCCGTCCCGGAGACCATCGCCGTCATGCTGCCCATAAAGCAGACGCCAATAATCGACTTCCAGCGCGCGCGGATCTGATGCATCTGCTCATACAGCGGAATGGCTAACGCCACGACAGAAGGCTGAAGAAGATGGTTAAGCACCGAGCTACCCTGGAAATAGCGCGCATAGGGCATCTGAATCAGTAACAGCAGCGGGATGATCACCGCCATTGATACCAGCAGCGGATTGACCAGCGAGATTTTTACCTTTGCCGCCACGCGACGTGCGGCAAAAAACACCATCACCGTCAGCGGCAGTGACCACCAGATATCACTCATCGCCGGCTCCTGGTTTGATCAGCGGACGGCTGTGTAACCGGTGTGACACCAGTCCGACGGTCAGCAGCACGATAAAGGTACTCAGCACGCAGGAGACCACGATCGGGCCAAACTGCGCGCTCAGAATATCGGTGTAGCTCATGATGCCGACGCTGATTGGCACAAACAGCAGGCCCATATAGCGGATCAACAGAGTGCTGCCGGGTTTCACCCAGTCCACCGGCAGGATCTGCAACGCCAGCAGACCAAACAGGATCAGCATACCAATAATGCTGCCGGGGATCGTCACGGGCAGCAGGCCAGCCAGGGCTGTTCCGGCATAGAGACAGAGGTAAATGATGACAAAGGCGCGAAGGTATTGCCAACCAAGGGACAGGGCGGTACGCATGATAAGCTCCTGGTTTTAAGAACGTTAATCATACGATGAAATGCTAAAACGTGCTATCGGTCACACTGGGCAGAAGAGACAAACAAAAAAGGGGCGAACCTGAATTCGCCCCTTAAACATCTTAACGCAACGGGAAGTTATTTAACCTGCATACCCGGCTGAGCGCCGCTGTCGGCACCGAGGATAAACAGATCTTTGCCGCCAGGGCCGGCAGACAGCACCATGCCTTCTGACACGCCGAAACGCATTTTGCGCGGTGCCAGGTTGGCCACCACCACCGTTAAACGACCTTCCAGCACCGATGGGTCTGGATAGGCGGCGCGGATACCGGAGAAGATCTGGCGCGTTTCGTCGCCACCCATATCCAGCACCAGACGCAGCAGCTTGTCAGAACCCTCCACCAGCTCAGCGGTTTTGATCAACGCCACGCGCATATCCACTTTGGCAAAGTCATCAAAGCTGATGGTGTCGCCAACGCCGGCATCGGCTGAAGCAGCTGCTACCGTAGGTTTTGCCTCGCCGGATTTTTTCGCTTTGCTGTCTGCAACCGCAGGCGCATTGGCCACCGCAGCATCTTCTTTCGAGGCTTCAATCAGCGCGTTGACTTTGTCCATTTCAATGCGGCTGTACAGCGCTTTGAAGGCCGAGATTGTATGGTCCAGCAGCGGCTGCTGAATGCCATCCCAGCTCATTTCCACATTGAGGAAGGCTTCGGTGCGTTCGGTCAGTGATGGCAGCACCGGTTTCAACCAGGTCATCAGTACGCGGAACATGTTGATGCCCATCGAGCAGATCGCCTGCAGATCGGCATCGCGGCCTTCCTGCTTGGCGACAACCCACGGTGCCTGCTCGTCGACGTAGCGGTTTGCCACATCGGCCAGCGCCATGATTTCGCGCACGGCACGACCGAACTCGCGGCTGTTCCAGGCTTCGCCAATGCTGGCGGAGGCATCGGTGAAGGTTTTGTACAGCTCAGGATCGGCCAGCTCCGCGGAGAGTTTGCCGTCGAAACGCTTATTGATGAAACCGGCGTTACGGGAAGCCAGGTTCACCACTTTGTTAACGATATCGGCGTTCACGCGCTGCACGAAATCTTCCAGGTTCAGGTCGATATCGTCAATGCGCGAAGAGAGCTTCGCCGCGTAGTAGTAACGCAGGCTGTCTGCATCCAGGTGCTGCAGCCAGGTGCTGGCTTTAATAAAGGTGCCGCGAGATTTTGACATCTTCGCGCCGTTTACCGTCACATAACCGTGTACAAACAGGTTGGTCGGCTTACGGAAGTTGCTGCCTTCCAGCATCGCTGGCCAGAACAGGCTGTGGAAATAGACGATGTCTTTACCGATAAAGTGGTAAAGCTCGGCATCGGAATCTTTCTTCCAGAAGGCATCAAAATCGATGTCGCCGCGCTTGTCACACAGGTTCTTGAACGAGCCCATATAGCCAATTGGCGCATCCAGCCAGACGTAGAAGTATTTGCCCGGCGCACCCGGGATTTCGAAGCCGAAGTAAGGCGCATCGCGGGAGATATCCCACTGCTGCAGGCCAGACTCGAACCATTCCTGCATTTTATTCGCCACCTGCTCCTGCAGCGCGCCGGAGCGGGTCCAGGCTTGCAGCATAGCGCTGAACTCTGGCAGGTCGAAGAAATAGTGCTCAGAATCACGCATCACCGGCGTCGCGCCAGAGACCACCGACTGCGGATTGATCAGCTCGGTCGGGCTGTAGGTCGCGCCGCACACTTCACAGTTATCGCCGTACTGATCGGGCGATTTGCATTTCGGGCAGGTGCCTTTAACAAAACGGTCCGGCAGGAACATGCCTTTTTCCGGATCGTACAGCTGTGAAATGGTGCGGTTCTTGATGAAACCGTTCTCTTTCAGACGGGTATAGATCAGCTCGGACAGCTCACGGTTCTCGTCGCTGTGCGTCGAGTGATAGTTATCGTAGCTGATGTCAAAGCCAGCAAAATCTGTCTGATGTTCCTGACTCATCTCAGCAATCATCTGCTCAGGCGCAATACCCAACTGCTGAGCTTTCAGCATGATTGGCGTACCGTGTGCATCGTCCGCACAGATGAAGTAAACCTGATTGCCGCGCATTCGCTGGTAACGGACCCAAATATCTGCCTGGATATGCTCGAGCATGTGGCCGAGATGAATGGAACCGTTGGCGTACGGCAGTGCGCACGTTACCAATATTTTTTTCGCGACTTGAGTCATAGTAAGACTTGCTATACCTGTTTTAAAAGGGGGGATAGATGGTAACCGAAAGGCCGTCCCTGCGTAAACAATCCCGCGATCTCACCGCCGTTTTTTAAGGCCGGTAACATCACCGCCTGCCACTTCTGATATGCTTAAACCCATCTGAACCCATTAAAGAACTGATAAAGAAAACAAGGAGCCGGGATGACGGTACAAGCTCAGGGTCAACATTCACCGGAAGCGCTGCGTGCGATGGTGATGGGCACATTGACCACTTTTGAACATCCGACGCTGAAGCATAACCTCACCACCCTGAAGGCGTTGCACCACTGCGCGCTGATGGACAATACCCTGCATATTGATTTGGTAATGCCGTTTGCCTGGCATAGCGGTTTTGAAGCGCTGAAAGAGTCGACCAGCGCCGAGCTGTTACGTCTGACCAGCGCCACCGCTATCAGCTGGCGGTTGACGCACGATATAGCCACGCTGAAAAGAGTGAAAAATCATCCCGGTGCCACCGGCGTGAAGAACATTATTGCCGTCAGCTCGGGCAAAGGTGGCGTGGGAAAATCCAGCACCGCCGTCAATATGGCGCTGGCGTTGGCTGCTGAAGGAGCCAAAGTCGGGCTGCTGGATGCCGATATTTATGGTCCTTCGATCCCCGACATGCTCGGCACCCGTGATGAACGCCCAACCTCGCCAGACGGCACGCATATGGCGCCGATTATGGCGCACGGCCTGGCAACCAACTCGATTGGTTATCTGGTGACGGACGATAACGCCATGGTCTGGCGTGGGCCGATGGCCAGCAAAGCGCTGATGCAACTGCTGAACGAAACGATGTGGCCGGACCTCGACTATCTGGTGCTGGATATGCCGCCGGGTACCGGTGATATTCAGCTGACGCTGGCGCAGAATGTGCCGGTGACCGGTGCGGTGGTGGTGACCACGCCACAGGACATCGCGCTGGTGGATGCCCGAAAAGGTATCGTGATGTTTGAGAAGGTTAACGTCCCGGTATTAGGTATCGTTGAGAATATGAGTATGCATATTTGCAGCAACTGCGGTCACCACGAGGCTATTTTTGGCAGCGGCGGGGCGGATAAATTAGCAGAGCAATACCATACGCGCCTGCTGGCCCAGCTGCCGCTGCACATTACGTTGCGTGAGGATCTGGATGATGGACAGCCAACGGTGGTGCGTCGTCCGGATAGTGAGTTTACGGCGATGTATCGCCAACTGGCCGGTGCGGTGGCTGCCCAGCTTTACTGGCAAGGGGAAGTGATCCCTGCCGATATCGCCTTCCGCGCGGTCTGAGTCACCTTCTCCCGGTTTCATCGCCGGGAGAGCGTTCAGCGCACAAAATGCATCAGCCAGTACTCACCGTGTTCACTCTCGCCGTCAGAAATTATCGTCCAGCCATGCCGTTGATAAAAGGCCACCGCATGATGATTGGCCTTCATGCATTTCAACGCGCCGGTGGAGGTGAACGCCGCCTGCACGGCGGTCAGCAGCAGGCTGCCCACGCGCTTTCCCTGCCAGTCGGGGTCGATAAACAGGCTGTGCAGAAAATTATCGTTAGGTAACACCGCCGCAAATCCGAGGCGGTGACCGTTGTCTTCCGCCACCAGGATGCGCTCGCCCAGCGTGACCCGATCAAAATCTTCCAGCGCCCAGTCACTGCCATCCAGCCAGTGCCAGTTTGCCTTGCGCGACGCAAGAAACAGCGTGCGCAGGAAAGGGCGGTCGGCCTCAGTAAAGGGACGAACGTTCACGACTGGCTCCGGCGCGCGCGGGGACTATCAGACCGGCTTGACATGCCGTTCGCCATCAAGCCCGGTGCCGCGATAGTCGTAGTCAATTTTTCCGGCCTCAAACAGCTCATCAAGCACCTTAAAATTATCCGGTGGCGTCACGTTGCAACGGTGGTTAAGCGTGGTGTCGAGGATAGAAAACCCCCGATCCCCGCGTGAAATCTGTTTCAGGTATTGCAGCATCTTCAGCGCTGCCACGCTGATGCCGTACTGTTCATTAAGCGGTCTGGTCATAATGCGTTGCGTATTGTCTCGGCTCAGGACGGGATGATGCCCAAGAGTAGCGTATTGTTGGCCGTTAGCCAAAAGAGTCCTTGGGCGAAGTTGACGCTTTCCCATCTCCAGGCCAGTGTAAAGAGATTGGGGTTTCATAAGGAAGGCGCAATGACCGCCAGTCAGGACACACAAGAAAATACGCTTAGCCTGCCGGTACTTGCCGCCGGCGCGCTGGGGGTGGTATTTGGCGATATCGGCACCAGCCCGCTGTATACCTTAAAAACCGTGCTCTCTTTGTCGGGCGAAGGACCCACGCCGGAGGTGATCCTCGGGCTGCTGTCGCTGCTGTTCTGGACCATGGTGATGATCACCTCGGTAAAGTATGCCCTGTTTGCGATGCGCATCGATAACCATGGCGAAGGCGGCATTCTGGCGCTGATGTCGCTATTAGTACGTAAGGATAAACGGCGACCGCTGGTGCTGTTTGCCGGGCTTTTTGGTGCGGCGCTGATCTATGGCGACGGTGCGATCACGCCAGCGATCTCGGTACTCTCTGCCCTTGAAGGGCTGACCATCATCCTGCCGGAATCACAACCCTGGATCCTGCCTGGCGCGGTGGTGATCCTGCTGGCGCTGTTTGCCATTCAACCGCTGGGCACGGCGAAGATTGGCAAAGTCTTTGGTCCGATTATGGCGCTGTGGTTCGCGGTTATCGCCGGCCTGGGCATCTGGGGGATTGTGCAGCATCCTGCGGTGCTGGTGGCGCTCAACCCGATGTACGGTATCGACTTTCTCTTCTCCAACGGCATCGTCAGCTTTCTGGTGCTCGGCGGCGTATTCCTTTGCGTCACCGGTGCGGAAGCGCTGTATGCCGATATGGGCCATTTTGGCAAAAAGCCGATCTGGCTGGCCTGGTTTGCTATCGTCTTTCCCAGCCTGCTGCTCAACTACGCCGGACAGGCAGCGTTACTGCTTTCAGGTGCTGACGTGACGCAAAATATCTTCTTCCGGCTTTGCCCGCCGGTATTACAAATCCCGCTGGTGATCCTCGCCACTCTCGCCACCATCATTGCCAGTCAGGCGATTATCAGCGGTGCGTTTTCCATGACCCGTCAGGCAATTCAGCTAGGCTGGCTGCCGAGGCTGCGGGTTAAACAGACTACCGAAGAGAGCTACGGGCAAATCTATATCGGGGCGATTAACTGGTTGCTGATGGTGGTGACCATCTTTCTCGCGGTGTTCTTCAAATCTTCCGACAAGCTGGCAGCAGCCTATGGCATCGCCGTGTCGCTGACGATGATCATGACCTCCGGGCTGTTGTATGTTGCGATGCATGAGGTGTGGCGCTGGAACCGGCTCACCAGCCTGCTGATTGCCGGCGTGTTCTTTGTCATCGACCTGTGCTTCCTGGTCGCCAATATGAGTAAGGTGTTCGAGGGTGGCTATATGCCGCTGATCCTGGCGCTGGTCGTGTACGGCGTAATGCTGCTCTGGCACCGCGGCGTGGAAGCGGCGAGCAGGGCGGTGCACGAAAAATTTATTCCGGTGGACGACTTCCTGGCCATGCTGGAAGAAAAAGCCATACCCAGAGTACCGGGCACGGCGGTGTTTCTGACGCGGGAGAAAGAGGGCACGCCGCCGGTGATGCAGTGGCAGGTGAAGCGAAACGGCTCACTGCATGGGCACGTGCTGTCGCTGACGATCGCTATCGACAACGTTCCGCGCATCAATGCCGACGAGCGCTTAACCGTCACCCAGCTTGCGCCGGGCTTCTGGCACGCGCTGGCGGTGTATGGCTTTATGGAGCGGCCCAACATCCCTGCACTGTTACGCTATCCGCAACTGGATAACTGCGAGCTGGATACCGAGCATGTCACCTATTATCTGGGCCATGAAAACATCATCCCACGCGAAGGTAGCGGCGGCCTGCCGGCCTGGCAGCGCGTGATTTTCAGCTGGATGGCGCGCAACGGCATGCATGTGACCGACTACTACTACCTGCCCAGTGACCGTGTGGTGGAGATCGGTCGCCGCATCCCGGTGTAGCGGTGGAATGTTGATCTGATTACCGCCTGGGGGATGGTAAAGAAAAGCGCCATCCCCCTGGCGGCTGATAGTCGCTTGAGGAAGAGAACACCCAACTCAAGACGCTACTTGCCGAAGCCAGGCTGGATAAGCAGGCGCTTCAGGTGGCTCTTCTGCGCATCACCAAAGGGGCGCTGGAGCGGGTCATCTGACTTTCTTAAAGATGAGCAGGATCAATGGGACGCATACCGCGAAGCCTAATAGAGAGCCTAACGCTGAATCGGAATGATTTTGCGATAGCGCCTTAGCAAACCAGGTGCATTGAGAGGATGTAAATTCCCCTCCCTGGCTCATTGTCTCCGAAAAGTTAAGAGCGAAGACAAGATCGAAGTAAAGCACTAAAACGTAATACGCAACGCAGAGCAGCGCGATACTCACCCACCTTATCCAGAACTTCTTATTCATCATCGTAAGTGCAGTATTTCATTTCTTCTACATGGGATTCGAAAATCTGGCGTTGCTCGCCGTCTGCGTTAGCCAGCCGTTCCACGCTGTACGAATCCTTCAATAATGCGGTCACGGATAGGGTGATCGTATTGCTGTATTTCTGCATAAGTCCCTCTACTTGCTATAGAAATAATCACAGCGGTCATTTTACAAACATTAACCACATGCACAACAAGTATTAGATTTAAGCAAAACTGCTGATCCTGCTAATTGAGCGTTGACTCTAATCCTGGGGGCAGGTCAGGTGTGATAAAGCGGGTATAGAACTGCGGTAATCTTCTTACGCGAAAACCACTGCGGTAGGCATGTGGACACAGGCTTGTGCCAGCAAGCCACTTCCCGTAATCTGGCGGCTGATAGCACGTAGTTAATGACTCGGGGTGCCGTTTCTTTCCAAAGAAAGGGCTGAGAAAAACCCGTCGAACCTGAACTGGATAATGCCAGCGGAGGGAAGTCAGATGCCTGACCGCATCGCCTTCTTGATCGCCGGTTGGGAGTTGTACCATGAACCAACCTCATACCTTTGTCGCGGCGGATGCCGTGGCGTCGCTCCACCTCTTCCGTGAAAAATCGCCGTTAATTCACTGCCTGACCAACGATGTGGTGCAGACTTTTACTGCCAACGTGTTGCTGGCGCTGGGCGCATCGCCGGCGATGGTGATTGATCCCGACGAAGCCGCGCAGTTCAGCGCCATTGCCGATGCCGTGCTGGTCAACGTCGGCACGCTCACCCATTCCCGCAGTGCAGCAATGCTGGCTGCCGTGCACGCGGCCGGAAAGGCGCAGCGTGCCTGGACGCTGGATCCGGTTGCCGTCGGCGCATTGACCTTCCGCACTGAATTCTGTCAGCAGCTGCTGGAACACCGTCCTGCGGCTATTCGCGGCAACGCCTCGGAAATCATGGCGCTGGCGCGCCAGGCAACCTCCGGGCGCGGCGTCGACAGCCTGCATGACTCGGCGCTGGCGCTGGACGCCGCTCGTCTGCTGGCCAGCACCACCGGCGCCATCGTTGCGGTCACCGGGGAAACGGATTACGTCACCGATGGCCAACGGGTGCTGGCTGTGGCTGGCGGTTCGCCGTTGATGACCCGCGTGGTCGGCACCGGCTGCGCGTTGTCGGCGGTGGTGGCCGGATTTGCCGCGGTGCCTGGCGACCGGTTAACGCACGTTGCCAGCGCCTGCCGGATAATGAGCCTGGCAGGCGAACGCGCGGCGATGGCGGCAGCGGGTCCCGGCAGTTTTGTTGCGCTGTTCCTCGACGAGCTGTTCACTCTGGAGGTTCAGGGATGAAGCGCATCAACGCACTGAGCATTGCCGGAACCGATCCCAGCGGTGGCGCGGGCATTCAGGCCGATCTGAAAACCTTCTCGGCGCTGGGTGCCTATGGCACCACCGTGATCACCGCGCTGGTGGCGCAGAATACCTGTGGCGTGCAGTCGGTTTACCGCATTGAGCCCGACTTTGTCGCGGCACAATTACATTCCGTGCTGAGCGACGTGCGCATCGACAGCGTAAAAATCGGCATGTTAGCCAGCAGCGATATCGTCAAGGTGGTGGCTGAAGGACTGAAGGCCTCGTCCGTGCCGTGGATTGTGCTGGATACGGTGATGCTGGCGAAAAGTGGCGATCCGCTGCTTTCGCCGACGGCGGTTGCCACGCTGCGTGAGTGCCTGTTGCCGCACGTTTCACTGATCACGCCAAATCTGCCGGAAGCGGCGGCGCTGCTGGAGTGTCCGGTTGCCACTAACGAAGATGAGATGCGGCGACAGGGAAGGGCGCTGTTAGCGCTGGGTTGCCAGGCGGTGCTGATGAAAGGCGGACATCTGAGCGATGCCGAAAGCCCGGACTGGCTGTTCAGCCGCCAGCTGGAGCAGCGTTTTACCGCGCCGCGCGTGCCAACAAAGCATACCCATGGCACCGGCTGTACGCTTTCCGCTGCGCTGGCCGCGCTGCGACCCCGGCATGATAACTGGGTGTCGACGGTGCAGGACGCCAAGGGCTGGTTACAGGGCGCGCTGGAGCAGGCCGATTCGCTGGAAGTCGGCAAGGGCATCGGCCCGGTGCACCATTTTCATCGCTGGTGGTAGCGGACGATCGGCAACGTTTACACTGGGATCGTTCTGAAAAATGGAGTCAGCAATTTGCCTTAATGTCCGGTTAGGGTCCACGCTGTTGGGGTCAGAAATCATTCATGGCAGGCGTTAATGCCTGCCGGTTTCACCTTAAACAGGAGCTAACATGACGGACATCGTACAGTTATTGGGCAAAGAAGCTGACACTCTTCTGCAACATCGCTGCATGACCATTCCAGCGGAAAGCCTTTATTTACCGGGCGCGGATTATGTTGATCGGGTGATGATCGACAACAATCGTTCTCCTGCCGTGTTACGCAATATGCAGACCCTCTACAACACCGGCCGTCTGGCCGGCACCGGATACCTGTCAATCCTGCCGGTCGATCAGGGCGTCGAGCACTCGGCGGGCGCGTCATTTGCTGCCAATCCACTCTATTTCGATCCAAAGAACATCGTCGAGCTGGCCATCGAGTCGGGCTGTAACTGCGTGGCCTCCACCTATGGCGTGCTGGCCTCGGTGTCGCGCCGTTATGCGCACCGCATTCCGTTTATGGTCAAACTGAACCATAACGAAACTCTCAGCTATCCCACGCAATACGATCAGACGCTGTATGCCAGTGTCGATCAGGCCTTTAAGTTAGGGGCGGTTGCCGTGGGCGCCACCATCTATTTCGGTTCTGAACAGTCTCGTCGCCAGCTGGAAGAAATCTCCGTCGCCTTTGAGCGCGCTCATGAGCTGGGTATGGTCACCGTACTGTGGGCCTACCTGCGTAACAATGACTTCAAGAAAGAGGGTGTGGATTACCATGCCAGCGCGGATCTGACCGGTCAGGCTAACCATCTGGCGGCCACCATCGGTGCCGATATCGTCAAGCAGAAGATGGCGGAAAACAATGGTGGGTATAACGCGGTGAAGTTCGGCTCAACCGACGAGCGCGTTTACAGCAAATTAACCAGCGACAACCCGATCGATCTGGTGCGTTACCAGCTGGCAAACTGCTATATGGGCCGTGCCGGGTTAATTAACTCGGGTGGCGCAGCGGCAGGTGAAACCGATACCGCCGAATCTGTGCGCACCGCGGTGATCAACAAGCGCGCGGGCGGTATGGGGCTGATTTTAGGCCGTAAAGCCTTTAAGAAATCGATGAAGGATGGCGTGGCGCTGATCAATTCGGTGCAGGATGTCTATCTGGCGAAAGACGTCACCATTGCTTAATCGCTAACGATAAGGGGTTGACAATGATTAGCCCCTTATCTTTCACCCTATGTGATTATTTTGTTACAAACTATCGATGCTTAAGCCTCTCCACTCTTGCCTGAAAATCGCTAAAATAGCGCTTTAGTCTGACGTGAGCCGTGAAGTAAATAATGAAGTGGTTATCTAAAAATGCGTGGTTATTTGCCGTTAAAACCTGCATTGCCGCCTTTATCGCCTTATATATCGCGCTGAAACTGAACCTGGATAAACCGGCCTGGGCCATGGTCTCGGTTTACGTGATTTCACAGCTGTATTCTGCCTCCACCCTGTCGAAAGCCTTGTTCCGCTTTCTTGGCACCGTGCTGGGCGGGATCTTTATCTTTCTGATCTACCCGATTACCGTTACCCATCCGATGCTGTTCAGCCTCTGCGTTTCGCTGTGGGTTGCCTGCTGCCTGTATCTGTCGCTGCATGACCGCACGCCGAAGAGCTACGTGTTTATGCTGGCAGGCTACAGCGCGGCGATCATGGGCTTTGCCGATGTCACCACGCCGCTGTCGATCACCTATACGGTGATTTCCCGTATCGAAGAAATTACCGTGGCGATTATCTGCAGCAGCCTGGTGCATATGCTGGTTTTCCCGGTACGGATGCGCAATTTGTTGGAAAACAGCGTCAGTAACTGGTTCGACAGTGCAAAGAACGTCTGCACCGAACTGCTGACCATTGAATCGAAAGAGAGCTCGCCCGAAAGGGACCAAATCCTGGTGCAGATGGCGAACTATCCGGTGGCGGTTGAAACCCTGATCACCCATTGCGTGTATGAAGGCGACTCCGCGCGCAAGCTCATCCGTCTGGTCAGCGCGCAGTATCAGCATCTTTCCTATCTGATCCCAACGCTGACCGCGATTGAGAAGCGCCTGAGCCTGCTGGCGGAGCAGGGCATCACCTTCCCGGATTTTGTCGCCGAGTCGTTCAGTCACTTCCTTGTCTGGCTGAACAGCCCGGAACAAAGCGGCCAGGCGCAGTCGATTGAGGCAGACATCACTGCCTCGCAGGAGCGGATCAAAGCGCTGTATGGCCGCGGTGAAATGAACGCGGAAGAAGGTTTGTTGCTGATTGGGTTACTGGAAAGGCTGCTGAATTTTATCCGCATTGCCGATTCCTATTTCAACGCCCGCGAGCGCGTCAGCCAGCTGTCGCCGGAGAAAAAGCGCGGCAGGCTTAAGCTGATCAGGAAGCACCGCGATAAAGGGCTGATCCTGTTATCGGCCTTCACCGCGTTCACTGCCACGATGATCGGCTGTATTTTCTGGATTGGCACCGGCTGGAAAGATGGCGCGTCGACGCCGATGATAGCCGCGGTTGTCTGTTCGTTCTTCGCGGCGATGGACAGCCCGATCGCTTCGATGAAGGTGTTTCTGAAAGGGGTATTGATCGCCATTGTGATCAGCGTGCTGTACGTCGGGCTGCTGATCCCGATGACCGTAACCTTTGAATCACTGATTATCTGTCTGGCGCCGGGACTGCTGGCGCTGGGACTGGTCATCGCCAATCCGTCGACCAACTTTATCGGGCTGATTATCGCCACCCAGATCCCCGGTTTTATCGGCATGACGCACGATTTGCAGCCCGACCTGCTGTCGATCCTTAATGCCTCGATCTCAACCGTGGTGGGCATTTTACTGGCGGTGCTGGTCACGGCCATTATCCGTAACAGAAGGCCGGCCTGGTCTGCCAGACGCGTGTTGCGTAAAGGGATTAAGGAGCTGCTGCAGTTCACCGGCGAAATCAAAATCAACGCTTCTTCGCTGCTGTCGCGTCAGCAGTATGTCGCCAGCATGATCGATAAAATCAACGTCATCCTGCCGCGTAACCGCATCGATCCTTCGCCCGGCGTGGCGCTGGGAGGCAATCTGATTACCGAAATCTGGCTTGGGGTGAACTGCTATGACTTTTACGCCAGGCATCAGGCGATTATCAAAGACCATCAGCTGGAAACCGATGCGGTGATGTTTGAGATTAATCAGTACTTTAAAAAGCGGCTCAAGGATATTCACCTTGAGCCGCCGCAATCGTTGCTGACAGAGTTAAATCAGCTGCTGGTTAAAACCGAGGCATTGTGTCGTGCAGATATGGCGCTGTTCAGGCCGCTGTTCTATCTGTTCAATATCCGCATGGCACTCTATCCGACGCAGAGATGGCCAGCGTTATAGCGGCTTTTCAAACCACTCGCTGTTTTGCTCAGCAATCGGCGTGATGGAGAAAATCATCTCCTGAAGGTGACGGCGCAGGGCGTGCTCGGCGCCGTCGACATCTCTTGCAACCAGCGCCTGATAAATCTCCTGATGTTGCTGGATCAGGCTTTCCGGCGGGGAGACTTTGCTTAACGTCAGGAAGCGCACCCGATCCATGGCCGCTTTAATGTTTTCGACCGTTTCCCATGACAGCTCGCAGTTTATGCTCTGCGCAATCAGGCGATGGAACTCATCATCGAGCAGTAAAAAGGCCTGGCTGTCATGACGCTCAGCGGCCATTTTCTGCAGCTGAAGATTGTGTTCAAGCTGGGCCAGCGATTCGGCAGACGCCTCGACAGCCGCCCGGCGGATCACTGCCACTTCTACCGCTTCACGGATAAAACGTCCATCCGCCACGCGCTTGGCCGAAATTTTGCGTACGAAGGTGCCGCGCTGGGGCAAAACCTGCACCAGCCCAGCTTCGGCAAGCTTAATAAAGGCTTCACGCACCGGCTGGCGTGAAACGCTGAACCGCGAGGAAACCTCTTTTTCTGACAGCAGCGAACCCGGTGGGATCGCGCAGGTCACGATGTCCTGGCGCAGGAAGCGGTAAATTTGCTGATTTACCGGTTCGTTGGCGGTAATGATATAAGCGGTAGACATTAAGTAATATCCCTATACCTTCTGGACGAAAGTCTAAGTCTAAACAGGGCGCTGGCTCTTCGCCAGCGCTTATTCGCTTAAGCCTGCGTCAGGGCAATTTTTACCGTCTCTTTGGCGCCTTTTTCCCGTAAAAGCTGATAGAAATGGTTCACTTTTGCGACGAATGCCGGTTCAGCGGCCAGATCTTCGCCAAATACCGCTTTTAATGACAGCAGGCCGGCAATCCGTGCCTCGCCATCCGCGGTTTCTGCAACGCGTTGCGCCAGCCGATCGCGCATCGGATCGCGGATTTCAATCGGCTGACCCTGCTCATCAACACCGCCGACATAACGCATCCAGCCCGCCACGCCCAGCGCCAGTAAGTCGTAGCTGCCGCCATGCTTCAGGTGCCAGCGAATGCTGTCCAGCCAGCGCTGGGGCAGTTTTTGTGAACCATCGTTAGCGATCTGCGCGGTGCGGTGTTTAATCGCCAGGTTTTCATAACGGGCGATCAGCGAGTTGGCATACGCCGGCAGATCGACGCCTTGAGTGCTCAGGGTCGGTGCCTGCTCGTCCAGCATCAGACTCAGGGCGGCCTGACGATAGTGTGGGTCCGCCATACAATCACTGATGTGCTGATATCCGGCCAGATTACCCAGGTAGGCGAGGAAGGAGTGGCTGCCGTTCAACATGCGCAGCTTCATCTCTTCAAATGGCAGCACGTCGCTGACCAGCTCTGCACCGGCTTTTTCCCATTCAGGACGGCCGCTGACAAAGTTGTCCTCAATCACCCATTGCAGGAAGGGTTCGCACACCACGCCGACCGGATCGTCGCAACCGAGCTTGTCGCGCATCGCCGCATGGGTTTCGTCCGTCATCGCCGGCACAATGCGATCGACCATGGTGGAAGGGAAGGTGACGTGCTGTGCAATCCACTCCGCCAGTTCGTGACTCTGTTTTTCCGCCAGACCAAGCACCACGTTGCGGGTAACGTGGCCATTTTCCGGCATGTTATCGCAGGACATCACGCTCAGCGGCGGCAGGTTGCGTTCGCGACGACGGACGATGCCGGCAAGGATAATGCCCGGCAGGGAAGTGGGTGCGTTGGGATGGGCGAGGTCATGGACGATCGACGGGTGCGCCAGATCCAGCTTGCCGCTGGACGGTTCATAGCAGTAGCCTTTTTCGGTCACCGTCATCGAAACGATTGCCACGTCCGGCTGCGCCAGCGCTTCAATTACCGCATCAATGCCGTCTGATTTGCCATGCAGGGCGTCCTTCACCACGCCAATCACCCGCAGCGCCATCTGGTCACCGGACATTTCGGCCACGGTGTAGCAGTAATCCTGCTGTTTCAGGGCCTGAATCAGTTCGCCGCTGTTGAGGTTAACTTCGCAGTAACCCCAGTCACTGCCGCGTTCGCTGGCCAGTCTGTCGCTACAAACGGCCTGATGGGCACGGTGAAAGGCACCAAAGCCGATATGCACCATGCGCGTTTTGAGCTTCTGGCGGTCGTAATCCGGGCGGACCACGTCCGCAGAAAGATGGTCAAGTGAAAGCATCGATAATCCCTTCTGTTACGGCGCGGGAGAACCCGCGCTGAATGTCACACTGAAACCGCTTTATTTTGCGTCTTCGGGCTTTTGATAACAAAGAACACCAGTACTGCACCGAGTGCTGCGACCGCGCCCGCCAGCACAAAGGCGCTGTCGAACTTGCCGGTGTGGTGGACGATATAGCCGGTCACAATCGGGCCGACGATGCCCGACAGGCTGCCGATCAGATGAATGAATCCGCTGATCCCGCCGACGCGGCTTTTGTGCACCACATCCTGGATAATCGCCCAGTAGATGGCACCGGTGATGTACAGGAAGAAGATCGACACTGACATCAACGCCACGGCTGGATAGGTCCCTTTTACAGAACCTGCCAGCGCCACACAAATAGCAGCGGCCAGCAGCGAGACGACCAGCACAATTTTTCGTGAAAGCAGCAGTTTACCGGTGATTTTAAAGATTTTATCGGAAATCAGTCCGCCGAGCGCCAGGCCAACGAAGCCGACAATCCACGGGATCATGGTGGTGATACTCATCGATTTGATATCGAGGTTATGCGCCTGCACCAGGTAAGCCGGGAACCAGCTCAGGAAGAAGAACAGGATGTAGTTGTAGCAGAAGAAGGCAAATGCGGTAACCAGGATAATCGGCTGGCGCAGGTAGTAACCCAGGCCGTGAGCCGCCTGCGCTAACTCATCTTCCGGCGTGGTTTGTTCTTCTTTCAGCTTGGCAATCAGGGCACGTTCATCCTGACTGACGCGACGGCTTTTCAATGGGTTATCGGAGGCAATCAGGAACCAGGCAATCATCCAGACGATGCCGACCGAGCAAATGATGATGAACGCCGGACGCCAGCCGAATGCCAGTGCCAGATAGCCGATGATTGGGCCAGCGACCGCGCCACCGAGAGGCGAGCCGGCGCTGAGGAAGCCCATGGCCGTGGCGGCCTGTTTTTTCGGGAACCAGCCGTTGATGGCTTTGTTCGCCGAGGCGCAGATCGGGCCTTCAGCCATACCAAACAGCACGCGCAGGATCAGCATTGACCAGAAGCCGGTTGCCACCGCCGTCAGGCCGCAGAACAGAGACCACAGGCCAACCGCCACGCCCATCACGATGGTCGGGCCGAACTTGTCGGTCGCCAGGCCACCGATGAAGTTGAAGATGGCGTAACCGAAGAAGAAGCTGCCGAAAATCAGGCCGAACTGTTCGGCATTCAGCATCAGATCTTTTTCGATCATCGGTACCGTCAGCGAGAGGGCAACACGATCGAGGTAATTGATCATGTAGACCATAAACAGCAGAAGTACGATAGTCCAACGTAGGTTTTTGAACATAGTAATTCCTTGATTATTCTTATAATAGTGGTGATTTTTCTTGCCGGCGAGGCACCGGCAAGCCCGGGTTTATTCCACGGCTAAGATGACTTTACAGCAGCTACGTGGATCTTTTTCGAACAGCGTCATCGCGTGTTCAATTTCTGCGAGAGGGAAGTAGTGAGTGACCAGCTTTTCTGGCTGGATCAGGCCCTGTTCCATCCAGCTAATCACTTCAGGGAAGCGATGGCTGTTGAGACGTGAGGTAAACAGTGACAGTTCCTTGCTGGTCAGGCTTTGCTGAGTAATCGAGCAGGCTTCACCCGAGAAGCCCAGCAGGCCGATACGTCCGGCAGGCGAGGCCAGCGCAGCGGCTTCCGCGAGGATTGCCGGATGGCAGGCGGCGTCAATGATAAGCGTCGGCATTTCGCCTTCGAGCTGAGCAGCCAGCGGGATGTCACTGTTATTCAGCACCACGTCAGCGCCATTGTCTTTCGCCATCGCAAGGCGTTCTGGCAGGCGGTCCGCCACAATCACTTTGCGCACCTTATAGACGCCTTTCAGCACCTGAATCGCGGTTAATCCCATTGGGCCGGATCCAAAGATCAGCGCGACGTCATCAGGCTGCGGCTTAAGGAAAGCGGTGATGTTCGCGGCGATGGTGAACGGTTCGACCAGGCTGGCGAGTTTGTCCGGGATGCTTTCCGGCAGCGTATAGGCATTGGCCGCAGGAGCCACCGCATATTCACTGAACCCGCCATCGCGATGCACGCCAATCACCTGCAGTTCACTGCAAACGTTAGGGCGGCCGATGGAGCACGGGTAGCAATGGCCACAGCTGACCACCGGGTCAACGGCCACGCGTTCGCCGATACGGGCCGCATCGACACCTTCACCCACCGCATCAATGCGGCCAAAGAATTCATGGCCGATGACGCGAGGATAGCGGGCAAACGGGTTGTGGCCATGCCAGATATGCACATCCGATCCGCAGATGCTGGCGTACTGAACTTTCACTCTGACTTCGCCAGCGGCAGGAGCCAGTTCAGGGCGATCCTGGACCTGCAATTCACCCGGACGTTCGATGACGATGCTTTTCATGGCATTTCCTTATGGACTTAGTATGCTGAAAAAATACGCTCTGGCGTACTACCATACAAGTTGCCAGTGTCGGATGTTCGACGGGGATCACATTTGTTACTGAGGATGGTGGGTTTGTTAATTGCTAAGGCAGGGACTAAGGGAGTGAGGGGGAAGGGGTTAAGGGCAAAGAGGGCTTCGGTGTCATGGCGTCCGCCTAGTGCACGTTATCCGAGACGCCGTGAACCCATCCCTGGGGGCTTGGCTGCCGCTTCCCTGCGGCAGACACTCGGCTAACGTGCACTATGCTGCCACCTTATAACATCGGCGTTTTTGTTCAGGTTGATGGTCACACAGGTCAAGAGCAAGGGTAGTGAAAATGCAGTTTATGGAAGATGAGAGGGTTAGATTTTTGTGGGGATTCTTTTGTTAAGGGCAAAGAGGGCTTCGGTGTCAGGGCGTCCGCATAGTGCACGTTATCCGAGACGCCGTGAACCCCTCCCTGGGGGCTTGGCTGCCGCATCCCTGCGGCAGACACTCGGCTAACGTGCACTATGCTGCCACCTTATAACATCGGCGTTGTGAGCTAATTGAGGGGATACACAGGTCAAGGGCAACCGGAAAGTCGATGGCGAAATGAACAGCGACATGGGAAGGGATAACGATGTTGGTTTGGGTATAGATGTTGATTTGTGTGGCCCTTATCAAACAGGCAACAATGAAGCTTAGGGGAAGGGAGAGCAGGGTGATAAGCAAAGCATCAGCGGCAGGGATGCCGCTGCTGAGCCCCCAGGGATGGGTGCACGGCGACTTTGCGTTCACCCTGCTCTCCCTGAGCAAACCACCCAATCAGCCAGAAAACTCGCTAACGCTCAGCAGTCAAATCTCCCTGAGCAAACCACCCGATCAGCCAGACAACTTGCTAACGCTCAGCGGTCAAATCTCCCTGACCTTGGCACCAGCCAGGCAGGCAACTTATCCCTAAACCCTAACCCTATGCCAGCAGCTCGCACGACGGCGGCAGACGGCAGGCGATGGCGGCGGGCATCACTTCAATGTGGAATGATTTTCCACTCAGCGGTTCGCCGTCGAGGTTAAAAGTCATCTCGTGCGGCGCGGTGATGTCTAACCACGGCAGAGAGGCGCGAATGATATTGGGATTGTCATCATCACCCCCGATCACCGAATTTAACAGCGTTGGCAGGATCTCTTTGGAGGTGACAATGCTGACCTCAATCTTGCCATCATTGATCAGGGCGGCCGGGCACAACCTCTGACCGCCACCCGCCTGACGTCCATTACCGATGCCGATCACCAATGCATCGCCATCCCAACGGAAGTCCGGGCCGCTCAACTCGCAACTGTCTGCTTTTAGCGTATCCATACGCATCAGCCCATGAATAAAGTAGGAGACGCCACCCAATGCGGATTTCAGCTTTTCCGGCGTTTCGGTAGTGATGCGGGTGCCAAAACCACCAGTGGCCATATTGATGAAATAGTGCGTCTGATTTACCCGTGCCAGATCGATCGGGGTCGCTTTGCCGACGATCGCCAGCCGTAACGCATTCTCCATCTCCTGCGGAATACCGGCAGAGGTGGCAAAATCATTGGCGGTGCCTAACGGGATAATGCCCAACACCGGGCGCTGTGAGGCATCGAGTTTCGCCAACGCCGTGGCAATCTCATTGATGGTGCCATCGCCGCCGCCTGCTACCACGGTCTCAGCCTGAATTGCTACGGCTTCGCGCACGTAACGCTCGCCGTCTCCGTGTTCCCAGGTGACGCGGATCTCAATGGGATAACCTTCCTTGCGCAGCGTAAAAATGGCTTCACGCAGGTCTTCATTGCCTGCGCCTTTGCCGTTCAGTATCACCAGCGTAATTGGTTGTTCCATGTCTGTTTTCCCGTCAGTGCTGACCCGTTCAGGCCCAAAAGTGCTTCAGTTATAGCACATTTTGCACCCTCAACGAAAAACCAGGCCGCGCAGGCAAAAGAAAAGCCCGTCCGGGGGAGCCGGACGGGCCAAGGAGGTGGTTCCTGATAAAGACTGCCGTTTCGAATTCTCGTTTTTGACAAGGCGCATTCTAGCCAGAAAAGGCCTGGGGTTATGTGATCAAATTCTAATAAAAGTAACCCGAAGTAACTTTATTGCGCTAGCCGGTGCGACCTTCCATCCAGTCTGGAACAATCAACGGGCAGCCGGATCGGCGTAAGCCGTTGATCCAACTGCATCGATCGCCGGTTCTGCCGATGCATCCGGGAAGTTACGCATTAACAGTGCGAACGTCAGATCGATATCTTCCGGCACGCTGATCCAGACAAAATGCCCGTTGCCAGGCGCGACGAGAGTGGGCTGAAGCTTGGTGTTTACCATCTCAGGCAGATCGAAATTAACGTTTCCTGCCGGGGTCATCAGCTCAAGATTGTCGCCGACGCTGAACTTGTTCTTCACCTCAACCAGCACTTTGTCTCCGCGACGCTCACCGGTAAATTCACCAACGAATTGCTGACGGTCAGAGGCAGAATGACCATAGTCATAATTCTGGTAACTGTCGTGGGTGTGACGGCGCAGGAAACCCTCGGTGTAGCCGCGATGCGCCAGACCGTCCAGCGTGCCGAGCAGAGATTCATCAAACGGCTTTCCCGCCGCGGCATCATCAATTGCCCGACGATACACCTGGGCTGTGCGCGCGCAGTAGTAATGCGACTTGGTGCGGCCTTCGATCTTCAGCGAATGTACGCCCATTTGCGTCAGACGACCGACATGCGCAACGGCGCGGAGGTCTTTCGAGTTCATAATGTAAGTGCCGTGCTCATCCTCGAAAGCGGTCATCTGTTCGCCGGGGCGCATCGCTTCTTCAATCAGATAGACTTTGTCGGTAGGCTGACCGGCGCCGAGCGTGGGCTCAACGGTCTTCACCGGGATCGGCTGGTATTGCTGCACGATTTGCCCAACATCATCCACCTTGCCTTCCTGCACCTTGTACTCCCAGCGGCAGGCATTGGTGCAGGTTCCCTGATTGGGATCGCGTTTGTTAATGTAGCCGGAAAGCAGACACCGGCCTGAATAGGCCATGCACAGCGCGCCGTGCACGAAAATCTCCAGCTCCATTTCAGGCACCTGCTCACGGATCTCGGCGATTTCTTCCAGAGACAGTTCGCGCGAAAGGATCACGCGTGTCAGGCCCATCTGCTGCCAGAATTTTACCGTTGCCCAGTTCACCGCGTTGGCCTGCACCGATAGATGCACGTCCATCTGCGGAAAGGCGTCACGCACCAGCATAATCAGACCCGGATCGGACATGATCAGTGCGTCCGGGCCCATCTCGATCACCGGACGCAGATCGCGAATAAAGGTTTTCAGCTTGGCGTTATGCGGCGCGATATTTACCACCACATAGAATTTCTTACCCAGCGCATGCGCTTCGTTAATGCCCAGCGCCAGGTTCTCGTGGTTGAATTCGTTATTACGCACCCGAAGGCTGTAACGTGGCTGGCCGGCATAGACGGCGTCAGCGCCGTAGGCGAAGGCGAAGCGCATGTTTTTCAGGGTGCCGGCGGGGGATAGCAATTCCGGTTTCAACGTGAGTATCTCTTGAGGGATCCCCAATGTCTTTCGGGCTACAGCTGCGTTGGCTGCTCAGCTCCACCCCAGTCACTTACTTCAGTAAGCTCCTGGGGATGAAGCTGCTTGCCGCCTTGCTGCAACCCGAAATCCAAATGGGGATGAGCGTGCAGGAGGGGCAAAGAACGTTCAACAATGGTTATCAGGTTTGAAAGCAATGAAGGCCGTCAGTGACGGCCTTACAAAATTTGCGGGAATTGTAGAGGTTGGGGCGGGGAATGTAAATTGACCTAGATCAAACGGCAGACATCTGCTTCCCAGCGGTAACCCATACCGTAGACCGCGCGGATAAAGGGCTGGTCGGAATCCAGCAGCTCCAGTTTACGGCGCAGGTTTTTTATATGGCTGTCGATGGTCCGGTCGGTGACCACGCGGTAATCATCATAAAGATGGTTAAGCAGCATTTCCCGGGAGAACACCTTGCCAGGCTCCTGAGCCAGCGTCTTTAGCAGACGAAACTCAGCAGGCGTCAAATCGAGTGGGCCCTGGTCCCAACTGGCCTGGAAGCGATTTTCATCGATGACCAGCAGTGAGGCTTTCTGCGCTTCTTCCGGCGTCCGCTTGCAGCGTTTGAGAATGGTTTTAACCCTGGCCACCACTTCACGCGGGCTGAACGGTTTGCAGATGTAATCATCCGCACCGATTTCCAGCCCAAGCAGACGATCGATCTCTTCGGTTTTGGCAGTGACCATCATGATCGGCAAATCGGAGAAACGGCGAATTTCGCGGCAAACCGTCAGGCCATCCATGCCGGGTAACATCAGGTCCAGCAGGATCATGTCCGGCGGCGTCTGTTTTACCCAGTCCAGCACCTCATCTCCACGCAGAAGATGGTGGGTGCGATAATTGGCCGCCTGAAGATAATCCACCATCAGCTGGCCAAGTTTGGGTTCGTCTTCAACCACTAAAATCAGCGGGGCAAGCGTTTCCTGTTCCATAACACTCATCTGCTTAACAAGAGGTGACACACCTCTTTAGTTAGTATTGCAGGGTAAGTGTACCGTAATTTTCAGTCCTCCGGCATCGGAGTGGTCCGCAACAATGCTGCCGTCGTGAGCTTCAACGATGTTCTGACAGATAGCCAGCCCTAGCCCGGAGCCGCCGCTGGCACGATTTCGCGAACTTTCCGCACGGAAGAATCGCTCGAAAATTTGCTGCCGCTGCTCGTCGGTGATCCCCGGACTGGTATCCTCAAAATGCAGGATCTGCTGGTCCGGTTGTGACACCAGCGTGACGGTCAGACCGCCACCGGCATCGGTATAGCGCAGGCTGTTTTCCATCAGATTGGTAAATAACTGCATCAGGCGATCGGGATCGCCAAACAGCGGTGCCTGCTCCGGCAGACGGAGATCGAGCGTAAGGTTACGGCTCTGATAGCGGCCGTTGAAGTTGCTCGCCACCAGCTCCACCAGCGGCACCAGGTCCGTTTTGCATTTGCGGTAGGCGAGGGCACCTTCATCAGACAGAGATAGCTGATGCACATCGTCCACCAGCTTGGTGAGCGTGCTGACTTCTCCCTGCAAGGAAACAATCGACTCCGGCGTCAGCTTGCGCACGCCGTCCTGAATCGCTTCAAGTTCACCGCGCAGGATCGCCAGCGGCGTCCGCAGCTCATGAGAGATATCGGCCATAAAGGCGCGGCGCATACTCTCGTTTTTCTCCAGCGTACTGGCCAGCCGGTTAAAGTCCTGCCCCAGCCGGCCCAGTTCATCGCGGCTGTTGGCCTGCACCCGGCTGGTAAAGTCGCCGGCGGCCAGCTGATGCGTGCCTTCTACCAGCCGTTTAACCGGCGCAAGCAAGCCCCGCGACATCAGCCAGGTGACCAGCGCGGCCAGCAGCATCGCCAGCCCCGAGATGATCCAGCTGGTGCGCTTCTGTTGCTGATCGAAGTTGATATCCGCGCTGCGGGTCAGGCGCTCAGGCGGCGAACCGATCACCCAACCGACAATGTGCCCGTCGCTGGTGGTGATATTGCGGCGCGACCCCTCGGGCGGCACCGGGCCGCGCGGGCCAATCATCACGTGATATTGCTGATCGATAATCCAAAACTGTGTCCGCCAGCCGTGCGGCGGAAGCTGAGAGTTGGAGTCTGGATTTTGCTCCAGCGAATGCAGGATCTGAAACACCAGCTTGTTATTGTGACGCAGGAAATCCCAGTTGCCGTGCTGCTCATACTGATCGGACAACGCATCGCTCAGCATCACCAGCCGCTGCTCGTTGCCTTTCTTGATGTAATCAATAAAGCCATGCTCAAAGCTCAGCCGCACGCCCCAGTGCATGGTGACCAGCACCAGCAGGCAGGTGGAAAAAATCGCCGCGAACAGCTTGGCGGTGATGCCGATACGCAATTTTGCAAACATTAAGACTTCCTCTTGCGGCTCAACACCACGTTTTTACTGACATCCAGCGGCACGCGCCAGAACACCAGCGCGGGCAGAACGATCACCACCGCCATGCACAGATAAGTATAAATAAAGGCCTGATGCACCGCCGCGCTGTCAGTAACCGCCTGATGACCAAAGGTGCCCAACATCAGCCCGGCCACCGTCACGCCGATACTCATCGACAGCTGCATGATCATCGACAGCAGACTGTTGCCGCTGCTGGCGAGATCGTCCGGCAGCTCTTTCAGCGTCAGGGTATTCATCGAGGAGAAGCGAATGGCATTGACCATGCCCTGCAGGAACAGCACTACCGGCAGCAGGTAATCCCAGCCCATCAATGCCACCGCCGGGAATAACAGTACCACCAGCGCCAGGCCAATGGTGGCGCCCACCAGCACGTTACGGTAGCCAAAGCGGTTAACGATCTGCACCACGATGCGCTTCATCCCCATATTGCCAAGGACCATCGGGATCATCATCAGCCCGGCATGGAACGGCGTGTATCCCATGCCCACCTGCAGGAAGATTGGCGTCATAAACGGCAGCATGCCGCTACCGATACGACCGGTAAAACTGCCTAACAGCCCAATGGAATAGATGCGGTTATCAAACAGCTTCAGGCTGAACAACGCCCGCTCGTTGCCTCGGGCGTGCATCAGATAGAACAGCAATGAGAACACGCCGATCAGGATAAACAGACAGAGCAACAGCGGCGAAACCCCTAAGCCCCGTTGGCCGTCGAGGGCCAGCGTTAAGGTTGCCATCCCTGCGGCCAGCAGAATAAAGCCGAGAAAGTCGAATTTTCGCGGCGGCAGGCTCATATTTTTCATCAGCATCAGGGTCGCAATGGCCCCAATGATGCCCACCGGAATATTGATCAGGAAAATCCAGTGCCAGCTGGCGTATTGCACCAGCACGCCACCCAACGCCGGGCCGAGCAGCGGGCCGACCTGGCCCGGTAAGGTCACAAAGGTCATCGCCGCCATATATTGCTCGCGCGGGACCAGCTTCATCACCGTTAACCTGCCGACCGGCACCATCATCGCGCCGCCAATACCCTGCACCACACGCGCCATAATCAGTTGATCCAGCGAGGTGGCCATTGAGCAAAACAGCGAGCCGACGCTGAACAGAATGATGGCGCTGAAGAACACGTTCCTTACCCCGAACCGGTCGGCCAGCCAGCCGCTGACCGGCAGCATCACCGCCACCGTCAGCACATAGGAGACGATCACCGAATGCATATTCAGCGGGTTCTCGTTCAGGCTTACCGCCATCGAGGGCAGGGCAGTGTTAACGATGGTGGTATCCAGCGCCTGCATAAAGAAGCCGAAGGCAACGATCCACAGTTGCCAGCGCACGGTGGAAGGAAGCGTATTCATGACTGGACGAGTTCCTGACGTGGCCGGCGACGCAGTTTATCCATATACAGATAAACCACCGGCGTGGTGTATAGCGTTAACAGCTGGCTCATCACCAGCCCGCCGACAATAGTAATCCCCAGCGGCTGGCGCAGCTCTGCCCCATCACCGGACGTCAGCACCAGCGGCAAGGCACCTAACAGCGCCGCCAGCGTGGTCATCATGATTGGCCTGAAGCGCAGCAGGCTCGCCTGGAAAATCGCCTCGCGGGCGGTCAGGTTGCCGTTACGCTGCGCCTCAAGCGCAAAATCGACCATCATGATGGCGTTCTTTTTGACGATACCGATCAGTAGCAGAATGCCGATCAGCGCAATCAGACTGAACGGCGCGCTAAACAGTTCCAGCGCCAGCAGCGCGCCCACACCTGCGGAGGGCAGCGTGGAGAGGATGGTCAGCGGATGCACGTAGCTTTCATACAGGATGCCTAACACGATATACACCGTGGCGATGGCGGCGATAATCAGCCACACCTGGCTGTTCTGGCTTTGCTCGAAGGCTTGCGCAGTACCGGCAAAGCTGCCCCGCACCGAGGTCGGCACGCCCAGCGTGGTCATGCTGCGGTCAATGGCATCGGAAGCCTGAGAAAGCGACACTCCTTCTGGCAGGTTAAAGGAGATGGTCGAGGCAGCCGACAGTCCCTGATGATTTACCGACAACGGCGCGTTGGCCGGGAGCCATTTGGCAAAGTAAGAGAGCGGAATGGCTTTGCCATCGTTGTTAATCAGGTACATCAAATCCAGCGAGCTGATGTCCTGGGTGTAGCGCGGATCCACTTCCATTACCACTTTGTACTGATTGAGCGGCTGATAAATGGTGGAAATCTGCCGCTGGCCGAAGGCATTGTTCAGCAGGTTATTGGCATCCGTCACGTCAATGCCCAGTCGGGTCATGGTTTCACGATCGTAGGTCAACGCCATTTCCGAGCCTTTATCCTGCTGATCGGAGTTCACATCCGCCAGCTCCGGCAGCGCCGCAAAAGCCTCGCGAATTTTCGGCTCCCAGATCCGCAGGTCGTCGAGATTGTCTGACAGCAGCGTATACTGATACCCGGCGTTCGATTCCCGTCCGCCCACCCGCAAATCCTGTACCGCCATCAGATACAGACTCGCGCCAGGTTCTTTGGCCAGCTTGATACGCAGCCGGGCAATCACTTCCTGCGCATTTTCACTGCGCTCGCTTAACGGCTTAAGGGAGATAAACATCGATCCGCTGTTGGTGCGCGAGCCGCCGGTAAAGCCGACCACGCTTTCCACCGCCGGATCGTCGCGGACAATCTTCATAAAGCCTTCCAGCTTGCCGCGCATCGCCTGGAACGAAATGCTCTGATCGGCCTGAATAAAGCCCATCACCCGGCCGGTATCCTGCTCGGGCATAAAGGTTTTCGGGATGGAGATATACAGATAAACCGTCAGGCCGATGGTGGCGAGAAACACCAGCAGCGTCCAGCGGGAGTGATTGAGCACCCAGTTCAGCGAGCGGCCGTAGCCTTGCTGAATGGCGTTGAGCACGCGGCCAAAGCCGCGCACCCGGCCTTGCTCGCGTTGCGGATGCGCGCGCAGCAGCCTGGCGCACATCATCGGCGTCAGGGTAAGGGAAATCACCAGCGATATCGCTATTGATACCGACAGCGTGACGGCAAATTCCTTAAAGAAGCGGCCAATCAGACCGCCAAGCATCAGTAACGGCAGGAAAACGGCAATCAGCGACAGGCTCATCGACAGCACGGTAAAACCCACTTCCCGCACGCCCTGTAACGAGGCCTGCAGCGGCTTCATACCCGCTTCCACATGGCGGGAAATGTTCTCCAGCACCACGATGGCATCATCCACCACAAACCCGGTGGCAACGGTCAATGCCATCAACGACAGGTTATTCAGGCTGAAGCCGCACAGATACATGGCGGCAAAGGTGCCAATCAGCGACACCGGCACGGCCACCGCCGGAATAAGCGTGGCGCGACCCGAGCGTAAAAAGGCAAACACCACCAGGATCACCAGCCCGACCGAGATCGCCAGCGACTGTTCCACTTCTGCCAGCGAGGCGCGGATCGTCGGCGAGCGATCCTGGGCGATTTCCAGATGGATTGAGGCCGGAATGATATTGCTGAGTTCAGGCACTTCGGCGCGAATACGGTCGACGGTATCGATGATATTGGCTTCGGGCAGCTTGCGGATCAGCAACAGGATTGCCGGTTTGGCGTTCGACATCCCGGCGTTGCGGACGTCCTGAACCGAGTCGGTGACGTTAGCCACATCCTGCAAACGCACTGCTGCGCCGGCATTGTAATGCACCACCAGCGGCTGATAATCCGCCGCCTTTTGCAGCTCGTCGTTGGTTTTCAGTTGCCAGCGCTGCTGATGATCTTCAATCGCGCCCTGCGGTCTGCGCTGGTTGGCATTGGCGATGGTTTCGCGAATCGCATCCAGCGAGACGCCCTGATTAAACAGCGCCTGCGGATTGAGGTCGACACGCACCGCAGGCAGTGAACTGCCGCCCACGGTGACGTCACCCACACCGTCGATTTGCGACAGCTTTTGCGCCAGCTGCGTAGAGGCGTAGTCATACAGCTGACCCTGGGAATAGGTGTCCGAGGTCAGCGCCATAATCATAATCGGGGCGTCGGAAGGGTTGGCCTTGCGGTAGGTGGGGCGGCTGGGCATCCCGGTAGGCAACAGGCTTTGCGCGCCGTTGATCGCGCCCTGAACATCCCGTGCGGCACCGTTGATATCGCGATCGTAGTCGAATACCAGGATGATGCGGGTGCTGCCCAATGAGCTGGTGGAGGTCATTTCACTGACGCCCGCGATACGTCCCAGCGAGCGTTCCAGCGGGGTGGCCACTGACGACGCCATGGTTTCCGGCGAGGCGCCGGGCAGCGACGCACTGATGACGATCACCGGGAAATCCACCTGCGGCAGCGGGGCGACAGGCAGCAGTCTGAACCCCAATACGCCCGCCAGCAGGATGGCGATGGTCAGTAGAATCGTCGCCACCGGGCGATGGATAAACAGCGCGAAAAACCTCACTGCGCTTCCTCCTGCCTGAAGCGACGACGGGTAGCGTGAGCCAGTCGGTCAAACAGCAGATAAATCACCGGCGTGGTAAACAGCGTCAGTACCTGGCTGACCACCAGACCGCCGACCATCGCCACGCCCAGCGGACGGCGCAGCTCTGCACCGACGCCGGTACTCAGCATCAGCGGCAAGGCACCCAGCAATGCCGCCAGCGTGGTCATCAGGATCGGGCGGAAACGCAGCAGGCAGGCCTGATAAATCGCGTCATACGGCGCCATACCCTGTTCCCGCTCGGCGGCCAGCGCAAAGTCGATCATCATGATGGCGTTTTTCTTCACGATACCTATCAGCAGAATGATGCCGATAATGGCGATCACATCCAGCTCGTGACCGCTCAGCATCAGTGCCAGCAGCGCGCCCACGCCCGCGGTTGGCAGCGTAGACAGAATGGTAATCGGGTGGATAAAGCTTTCATACAGCACGCCAAGGACGATATACATCGCCACGATTGCCGCCACGATCAGCCAGATGGTGCTGGACAGCGCCGCCTGGAAAGCCAGCGTGCTGCCCTGGAACTCGGTCATGATCTCCGACGGCATTGCCAGATCCTGCTCGGTTTTGCTGATGGCATTGACCGCCTGTTCCAGCGAGTAACCGTCGCGCACGTTGAACGAGAAGGTGGTTGAAGGGAACTGATCGAGATGGTTAATGCTCAACGCCCCATGACGCTGCTCAACGGTGGCGATCGCGCTCAACGGTACCACGCCGCCAGAGGTGCTGTTCAGGCGAATGCCATCCAGCGCGGCAAGGCCTGGCGTGGCTGAGGTGTCATGCTCCAGCACCACGCGATACTGATTGGCCTGGGTGTAAATGGTGGAGATCAGACGCTGGCCAAAGGCGTTATACAGCGCGTTATCCACGTCGGCCATGGTGATACCCAGACGGCTGGCGTTATCGCGATCCACTTTGATATAGGCTTCCAGCCCCTGATCCTGCCAGTCGCTGCTGACATCTTTCAGCTCCGGCAAGGTCGACAGCGCAGTAATCAGTTTCGGCACCCACAGGCTGAGGGATTCGAGCGAACCGGCCTGCAAGGTAAACTGATATTGCGTGCGGCTGACCGTGGTATCAATGGTGAGATCCTGCACCGGCTGCAGGTAGAGATTCACGCCGGGCAATTTGGCTATTTCCGTCTGAAGTCGGTCGATCACCACCGGAATGCGGTCATCACGCTGATCCAGCGGTTTCAGGTTGATCTGCAGTCGCCCGCTGTTCAGCGCCGGGTTGGTGCCGTCGACGCCGACGAAAGAGGTCAGGCTTTGCACCGCCGGATCCTTCATGATGATTGAGGCAACCTGCTGCTGGCGCTGCGCCATATTGGCGTAGGAAACCGATTGTGGAGCCTGCAGCGTGCCCTGGATGATGCCGTTATCCTGCACCGGGAAGAAGCCTTTCGGAATGGTGATCCACAGCAGCACGGTGATCGCCAGCGTGCCCAGCGCCACGCCTAGGGTTATCCACGGATGATTCAGCACCCGGCGCAGAAAATGCCCATAACCGGCAATAATGCGGTCAAACATCGCTTCACTGGCGCGCGAGAAGCGGTTCTGTTTGCGTAACGACTCCACGCTCAGCATGCGCGCGCACATCATTGGGGTCAGGGTCAGCGACACCACGGCGGAAATCAGAATGGAGATCGCCAGCGTCACGGCAAATTCACGGAACAGCCGACCGACGATATCGCCCATAAACAGCAGCGGGATTAACACCGCAATCAGCGAGAAGGTCAGGGAAATGATGGTAAAGCCAATTTCGCCTGCGCCTTTTAGCGCCGCAGCCATCGGCTTTTCGCCTTTCTCGATATAGCGGGAGATGTTCTCGATCACCACGATCGCATCATCCACCACAAAACCGGTGGCGATGGTCAGCGCCATCAGCGTCAGGTTGTTGATCGAGAAACCGAGGAAATAGATCACTGCGAAAGTGCCGACCAGCGACAGCGGAACGGCAACGGCTGGAATGATGGTCGCCGGCACGTTACGCAGGAACAGATAGATGATCATCACCACCAGCGCAATCGCCAGCATCAGCTCAAACTGCACGTCATGCACGGAAGCGCGAATATTGGTGGTGCGATCGGTCAGGACTTTGACCTCAACCGATTTTGGCAGTGAGGCGGTCAGCGACGGCAGCATCTGGCGAATACTGTCGGCGGTGGTAATGATGTTGGCGCCAGGCTGACGCTGAATATTCAGTACAATGGCCGGCTGACGATTGGCCCATGCGCCGAGCCAGCTGTTCTCCGCACCCTGCTCAACAGTCGCCACATCGCGCAGCCGCACGGCTGAGCCGTTCTGATAGGCGACGATCAGCTTACGGTAATCCTCGGCGGATTTCATCTGATCGTTGGCCGACAGCGTGATGGAACGCTCGGGGCCGTCAAGGCTACCTTTGGCGGAGTTAACGTTGGCATTCGCGATCGCCGTGCGCACCGTTTCACTGTCCAGATTCAGGGCTGCCAGCGCCTGCGCGTTGAGCTTGACCCGCACCGCAGGGCGTTGACCGCCGGCCAGCGTCACCAGACCCACACCCGAGACCTGAGAGATTTTCTGCGCGACCCGCGTTTCCACCATATCCTCAACCTGCGTCATCGGCATGCTGGTAGTGGTAACGGCAAGGGTCATGATCGGCGGATCGGCCGGGTTAACCTTGCTGTAAACCGGCGGATTGGGCAGGTCGGACGGCAGCAAATTGGTGGCGGCGTTAATGGCGGCCTGCACTTCCTGCTCAGCCACATCCAGCGGCAGCGTCAGCTGGAACTGCAAAGTGACCACCGACGCGCCGCCGGAACTCTGCGAAGACATCTGCTTCAGCCCGGACATCTGGCCGAACTGGCGTTCAAGCGGGGCGGTAATCGACGAGGTGACCACATCCGGGCTGGCACCCGGATACAGCGTCACGACCTGAATGGTGGGATAGTCGACTTCCGGCAGGGCTGAAACGGGCAGGGCACGGTAGCCCAAAATACCGGCCAGCAGGATCGCCACCATCAATAGCGTGGTGGCAACCGGGCGGAGAATAAACTGGCGGGACGGGCCGCCGGTAGAGCTCGGTGGCATAACCTGCATCAGGAACTGGCTCCTTTAGACGGCAGAGCGCTTTTTCCTGAGGTCAGCGGCGTGGCCTGCGGTGCCACCACTTCCACTTTGGTGCCTTCGGTCAGGCGGTCAATGCCGTCGGTGACGACACGCTCGCCCGCATCCAGTCCGGCGGTGACCACCACTTTCTGGCTATCCTGTAAGCCGGTAGTGATCAGTTTTTTACTGACTTTATCCTCTGCGTTGACCACCCAGACAAAGTTTCCTTCATTGCCCATTTGCAGCGCCGCAGCCGGGATCACAATCGCATCCTGCAGGGTGTTGACCTTCAGGCGGGCGTTCACGAATTGATTAGGGAACAACATATCGTCGTTGTTACCGAAGCGTGCCTTCAGCTTTACCGTGCCGGTGGTGGCATCAATCTGGTTATCCATGCTGAGTAACGTGCCGCTGGTCAGCAGTTTTTTATTGCTGCGGTCCCAGGCTTCTACCGGGATTGGCTGGCCGCCTTTTTGCGCCATCAGGATGGTGCTGATGTCATTTTCCGGCAGGCTGAACACCAGATCGATCGGATGCGTTTGGGTAATGACCACGATGCCGGTGGTATCGCCGCTGGTGATGTAGTTGCCGACGTCGACCTGCTTGAGTCCGACGCGGCCAGAGATAGGGGAGGTGACGCGGCTGTAAGTCAGATTTAACTGGGCGCTGGCGACGCTGCCTTCATCGGCTTTAATGGTGCCGAGGGTTTCGCTGACCAGCGAGCGCTGGGTATCCATTTCCTGCTGCGAGACCAGATTGGTTTTTGCCAGCTTCTCGTAGCGGGCCAGATCGCGGCGGGCATTTGCCAGCGTAGCCTGGTCTTTTGCCAGCTGTCCCTGTGCCTGAGTAAGGGCGACCTGATAAGGACGGGGATCGATTTCGGCAATCAGCTGACCGGCTTTAACTTCCTGACCTTCGGTAAAATGCAGCGCCATCAGGTCGCCATCGACCCGGCTGCGCAGCGTGACGGTGTTGGCGGCGGTGACGGTGCCCAGTCCGGAAAGATACTGCGGCACGCTCTGGCGCACCGCTTCGGCTGCCTGCACCGGGGATAATGCGGCAGTGCCACCATGACGGCCCCCGCCTTTACCTTCACCGCCCTTATGCTGCTGTGCGTCAGCGGTTTTTTCCGGGGCAGCGCTGCTGTGGCTGCTGTGCCACCAGTACCAACCGCCAGCGGCAACCGCTGCGATAATCAGGATCGGCAAGATTTTGAGGGAACGGCGTTGTGCAGTCATCTTGGTGTCAGCTCTCCGGTGCAAAAAGTGTGTCCACGAGGGCCAAAAACGGGGCCCAGAATTTTTCTATTTTAGCGGGTTTATCAACCGCAAAAGTGAAGGAATTAAGGATAACCGTTCAGCTGGTGTAAGTATTCCTGTCGCGCACATCTTTTGCCACAAATCGTCGAAGCGACGCCGGGGATGTTTGCTACGCTCTAAGTCACGTGAGAAACAATTCATATTCAGGAGAGTAATGATGAGTCAATCAGAGCACCGTTCACTGGGCCGCACCGGCATTCAGGTTCCTACCTTGACCTTTGGTGGCAACGTATTTGGCTGGACTGTCGATCAAAAAACGTCTTTCTCCCTGCTGGATGCGCTGGTCGAAAAAGGGCTGTATTTCATTGATACCGCTGATGTGTATTCCCGTTGGGCGCCGGGTAATGAAGGCGGCGAATCTGAAACCATTATTGGTAACTGGCTGAAGCAGAGCGGCAAACGCGACAAAATTGTGCTGGCGACCAAAGTTGGGATTGAGATGGGACCGGGGAAAACCGGGCTGTCACCGAAATACATTCGCCAGGCGATTGAAGACTCGTTGCGTCGCTTGCAAACCGACAGCATCGACCTGTATCAGGCACACCGCGACGACAGCGATACGCCGCTGCAGGAAACGCTGGCGACCTTTGATGCCTTAATTAAAGAAGGCAAAGTGCGGGCGATTGGTGCCTCCAACTATTCGGCAGAACGCCTGAGCGAAGCGCTGAAGGTCAGTGAGGATAATGGCTTCGCGCGTTATGAAACCTTGCAGCCTGAATACAATCTTTATGACCGTGAAGGCTATGAAAGTGGTCTTGAGCAGGTTGCCAAAGATAATGGCCTGGCGGTGATCAACTATTATTCGCTGGCCAGTGGTTTCCTCAGCGGGAAATACCGTAAGCCGGAAGATGCCAGTAAAAGTCAGCGTGGGGCAGGTGTGGTCGAGAAATATCTGAACGAGCGCGGCTTACGCATTATTAAGGCGCTGGATCAGGTGGCGGAATCCACCGGTTCAACTCCGACGCAGGTGGCTCTTGCCTGGCAGATTGCCCGCCCGAGTATCACCGCCCCAATCGTCAGCGTCACCTCACTCACTCAGCTTGATGAGTTAACGAAAGCCGCCGCGCTCAAACTGAGCGACGACGACATCCGTGAACTGTCAGAAGCCAGCAGCTACTGAGCTTAGCGGAACATCACCTGCGCCCAACGGGCCAGACCGGCGGTGACGGAACCAAAGTCATCGCCGCTCGCCAGCGGAATGTCCGGCAGCTGCTGTTGCAGTGCCTGACGCAGCACCGGTGAACGGGCGCTACCGCCGGTCAGATAGATCACATCAGGACGGGTGCCGCTGGCATCCAGCGCCATTTTCACCTGTTCCTGAATCCGCTCCAGCGGCTGCGCAATCGCCGCTTCCAGCCCCTGAACACTTATCGCCGTCTCCAGCGACTGCTCAATAAAGGCCAGTTGCGTGGTGACGTTGGCTTGCTCAGACAGCGCAATTTTGCTCTCCTCAGCCGCGCGCACCAGGCGATAGCCCAGACGCTGCTGCCAGACTTTCAGCAGACGCTTCACTTTCTCTGGCTCACGCGCATCGCGGATCAAATCCAGCAGCAGCTTTTTGCTGGCGGTGGCGTAGAAATCGCTTTGGGCAGGAACATCATTGATCGCCACGGCGTTCCACCACGGCAGAGCAGGAAGGGCAGTGCCTTTTTCCGTCGCGCCGCCTAATCCCAGCAGGGGCATCAGCTCCTTAAAGGCCAGCATGATATCCAGATCGTTCCCGCCTACGCGGCAACCGCTGTGCCCTAACAGGCTGGCACTGCGATCGGATTTGTCATGCCATTCCGGGCCCATCAGCAGCATCGAGCAGTCAGTGGTCCCGCCGCCGATATCGACCACCAGCACCCGCGTTTCCTGTTTCAGCGTCGCTTCAAACTCCAGGCCTGCGGCAACCGGCTCAAACTGGAATTCAACGTCTTTAAAACCGGCACGGCTGGCGGCACGCGCCAGAATACCCTGCGCCTGACGGTTGGCTTCATCCCCGCCCAGGCCCTGGAAGTTGATCGGACGACCAATCACTGCCTGGGTGATGCTTTGATTCAGATTCTGTTCCGCCTTCTGACGGATGTGCAGCATCATGGCGCACACCAGATCCTCGAAGAATGCCACCTGCTGCGGCTTTAGCCCGTTGGCACCGAGGAAGGATTTCGGCGACTTAACGAACCAGACATCTTCCGGATCGGCCATATATTGTGCCAGCGACGCCAGTCCAAACTGGACGCTGTTGGGGGTGACCTCAATATCTTCTTCGCGGTTGAACGCCAGCGCACGGCGTAAAATGGCCTGGTTATCGGCTTCAGGTGTCGGCACCTGATGATGGCGGAATAACCACTCACTGACCGCATCGCGGGTCGGAGCACAAAGCATGGAGGGCAATAAGGTAGAACCTTGCTCCAGCGGCAGCAGTGCAGGCACGCCGTCTTTCATAATGGCGACCGAGCAATTTGCTGTCCCGTAATCAAAGCCAATAAACATTTATCCCCCTCAGCTGGAAAAAAGGGGGCGACTTTAGCCCAGGCCCGCATGGAGAGCAAGAACCCATGCGCAATTTATCGCAAAGTGGCGGCACTAGGCCTGATCTTCGTGGTGATTGAGCTGCCAGGGATTGAGGGTGCGCAGGCGTTCCGGATCGTACACCGCCAGCTGGCCACGCCCGTTGTGCTTGGCGCTGTAGCAGGCCAGGTCGGCCTGAGCCAACACGTCGCTGACCGTATGGTTTTCCTTATTAAGCAAGGTGATCCCGGCGCTGGCACCGACGCGGTGCAGACGACCTTCCCACAGGAAATGGTAGTCGTTCACCGCGTTGACGATGCGGGCAATCACTTCCTGCGCCTTATCCTGCGGGCAATCCAGCAACAGAATGCCAAACTCATCACCGCCCAGGCGGGCGAGGAAATCATTGCTGCGCAGATGGCGCTGCATCACGCCAGATATTTCACGCAGCAGCGCATCGCCGGCGGCATGACCGGAGGTATCATTGACCGCTTTGAAGCGGTCCAGGTCGACAAACACCAGCGCATGATCTTTTTGCAACAGGCTTGGTGAGAGCAACAGGCTGTCGAGCCTCTGCTCAAAGCTGACGCGGTTGGGCAGGCTGGTCAGCACATCGTGAGAAGCGCTGTAGGTCAGACGACGCATCATTTCGCGCGAGGTGCTGACATCGCGTATCACCATCACGCTGCCGATGTTGTCACCTTCCAGCGTTTTCAACGGCATGATGCTGTAGTGGATATCGTACTGACGGCCCGCGCTGTTATGCAGCACCAGTTCCTGATCTAAATCCGGCGTAGATTTGGTTTGCGGCAGTTCACACAGCAGCAGACTTTCCAGCTGTGGGCCTTTGTGGCCCTGGGTGATGCGCAGAATATCGTTGAGCGGCTTGCCGACAGCATGTTCCTGCGCCCAGCCGGTCATGCTTTCGGCGACCGGATTCATAAAGATGACCCGCATCTCTTCATCGGTACTGATCACCCCTTCACCGATCGCATCCAGCGTAATGTGCATGCGCTCTTTTTCCTGGTAGAGCGCATCGGTCAGCTGGCGGATAGCGGTGATATCCTGGTTAATTCCCAGCATACGTTCCACATCGCCTTTCTCATCCAGCACCATATTGGCCTGGCTGCGGATGTAACGAAGGCCGTCATCGGTTTCAATACGGAATTCAATATCAATCGGTGAGGAGGTTTTTACCGCCGTATCGAAGGCATCAATCGCCGGCTGCCGATCGGCGGGCAGCAGGCTGTTAGCCCAGGTGAGATAGGTTGCCTGGCCATTTTCCGGCAGGTCATAAATGCGGAACATGCGTTTGTCCCAGCTCATTTTGCCGGTCACCAGGCTCCATTCCCACACGCCAATGCCGCCCGCTTCATTCGCCAGCGTAATGCGCTGCATCAGGCGGCGGTTGACCTCTTCGGTGGTTTTCAGGTCGGTGATGTCTTCAATCTGCGAGATAAAATAGAGCGGTAGCTGCTCGCTGTCCCGCACCAGCGACACGGTGAGCCGCGCCCACAGAATCTGCTGATCCTTACGCAGATAGCGCTTTTCCATACTGTAGGTTTCAATGTCGCCCAGCAGCAGCGCGTTAAGCTGAAACAGGTCCGCGTCAAGATCCTCCGGGTGGGTGATCTGCTGGAAATCCATCTTCTTCAGCTCTTTTTCCGGGTAATCCAGCAGCTTGCAAAGGGATTTATTGACCTTCAGCCATTTACCTTCCGGCGAGACCAGCGCCATACCAATGGCAGAGAATTCCATCGCATGGCGAAAACGCGTTTCGCTCTCCGAGATATGCTTTTTCTCTTCACGGAAGGAGTGCATCACCAGCGCCATCATATGGCTTGGGATCAACGCCATTAAGAACGGCAGCCAGACGGAACTGGCCAGCGGCCAGCGGCTGTTGAGCTGAATATCCAGTAACCCCAACGCCAGCATGACCGTCATCATCGACAGCGTGGCAAGGAACACCACAAAGGCCTCGAAGCGGGGCAGGCGCACGGCGCTGTAGAACAGCACCACAATCACAAAGGTGAACGGCCACGGCAGATAGCGCAGCGAGCAGTAACAGAGCACCAGCGTGACCAGCAGGGTCAGCAGCGTTTCAAACAGCACATTCTGATGACGGGCGCGTTGGAAGTAATCGTTATTCCATAGCAGGCAAACCGGGCCCAGTGCCAGCATGCCAATCATTTCCGACACCACCCAGGTGGAGAAGAAGCGGAAACTGCTGTGCCCGGAGCTGCTGAGCACCCAGGCCGCCAACAGGCCGCCCACCAGCGGGGTAAACATACCCACCGTCACCATCATTTTGCTCCAGCTCATCAGGGAGCCAAGCGGCGACTGGCGATCGAGCATCACCCGCAGTAACGATCCGCCAATTATCGCCTGGGTCAGGTTGATCAGCGGATACTTGACGTTGGCGATCCCAGGACCGATCACCAGCGAGTTGGCAAGGGCAACGCCGATAAAACAGCTCAGTAAGGCCAGCGGCAGGGAGGTAAGAGGCAGGCGAAAGATCACCATGGTCATCAGGGCCGTGGAGAACCACAGCGGGGAAATCTGGCCACTGACTTTAATCAGCTCTAAGCAGAACAGCGTTAACGCAAAACTCAGCCCGCCCAGCATGAAGGTCTGAGGCCAGCGGAGGGTGATGCGCTTTACGGAAAAAAGGGTGTCAGTCGTCATTCAAAAATCCAGCGTGGCGCCGGAGGTTTAGATCAACCGAAGGCGCAATCTACGTTACATCAGCGATGCTAACATAACCGTTTATGAATGCTTGCGGTAATTCAAAAGATAGCGGTATTCGGGCGATTGACCTGCATTTTTTCGCCCGATTCCGCTTAATGGTGGGATTACTGACGGAGTTTGAGCAACTCAGCGCGGGTCCAGGCATGGTCGATACCGGAAAGCTGCACCGAAAAGCGCTGCAGGAATTGCTGGGTGGTCGCCAGGCGGCCGTGACTCATCAGCAGCAGTGGCAACAACAGCGCGATGCACAGCTGGGTGGCGGAAAATCCCTGCAGCTCCGAACGACGCTGGCTGACCAGGAACGCGGTGCTCAAGGTAAAGCCGAGGATCAGACCGGCAACCACTTCGCTGGTGGAATGATAGTTCAGCACCAGACGGGAGGCGCCGACCATCAGCGGGATCAGGTAACCCACCATCACCGCGCAGGTGCGCCAGGCCGGCTTAAGACGGCCGCTGAGTAACCACAGCATTACCGGCCACAGGGTGGCGGACATGGCGCTGTGGCCGCTGAAGCCGGTGAAATTAAAGCGTGCGCTGCCAATGCCGTATCCGAGGAAGGCGATTTTAGACAGGCTGACGATGGCACCCGCGGCGCAAAAAGCCAGCGCCCAATACCAGACGGCGCGACGGTCGCTGTTTTTCCAGGTAATAAGAATGGCCATAATGACCGCCGTGGGGATCAACAGCATGCTGTCGCCGAAATAAGTCAAAATATGCAAAATATGCCAGGACACCGTGTTTCCTTCTTACTGTGTTACCGAGCCGGGCCAGCGTGAGCAGGGACGGTATACAGATAACTTATTGATTATGCACTTCACGCCTGGCGAAAGCTGCCCGGCTTAAAATGTGAGCTTGGTCTCATTGTTACCAGTTTAACGGGCATTGCCAGGCACGGCTAACGGGAAAGTCCTAAAAGCATTTCCGCGCTTTTCTCTGGCATCAAACCCCCGAAATCCTTATAATTACGCGCGAAATCGTCCTCTCCTTTGTCTCAGACAACCAGTAATCAGGTCTTTAATTTTATGACTGACAAGTCGCACCAGTGCGTCATCGTAGGTATCGCCGGCGCATCTGCCTCGGGAAAAAGTCTTATCGCCAGCACACTGTATCGCGAAGTGCGCGAACGTGTGGGTGATGAAAATATTGGCGTTATCCCCGAGGATGCGTATTACAAAGACCAAAGCCATCTGACCATGGATGAGCGGGTCAAAACCAACTACGATCACCCCAGCGCGATGGATCATAGTCTGCTGCTGCAACATCTGCAGAAGCTGAAAGCCGGTGAAGCGATAGACCTGCCAGTATACAGCTATGTTGATCATACCCGTACTGCGCAGACTGTTCAGCTGAAGCCAAAAAAAGTCATCATCCTGGAAGGGATCCTGCTGCTGACCGACGCCCGTCTGCGCCAGGAGATGAACTTCTCTATCTTCGTCGATACGCCGCTGGATATCTGCCTGATGCGGCGTATGAAGCGCGATGTGAATGAACGTGGCCGCTCGATGGATTCGGTCATGGCGCAATATCAGAAAACCGTTCGTCCGATGTTCCTGCAGTTCATCGAACCTTCCAAACAGTATGCTGACATTATCGTGCCTCGCGGCGGAAAAAACCGCATCGCCATCGATATTCTGAAGGCCAAGATCAATCAATTCTTCGAATAGCCGACAGGGAATTTTATCCATGAGATTATGCGACCGCGATATTGAAGCCTGGCTGGACAATGGCCAGCTGGAGATCACCCCACGTCCACCGGTGGAACGCATTAACGGTGCGACCGTTGATGTGCGTCTGGGGAATCAGTTCAGAACCTTCCGCGGGCACACCGCGGCCTTTATCGATCTCAGTGGTCCAAAGGATGAAGTCAGTGCGGCGCTGGATCGCGTGATGAGTGACGAGATTGTCCTGCCGGAAGGCGAGGCGTTCTTCCTGCATCCGGGCGAACTGGCGCTGGCCGTGACGCTGGAGTCGGTCACGCTGCCGGATAATCTGGTAGGCTGGCTGGACGGACGCTCCTCTCTGGCGCGTCTTGGGCTGATGGTTCACGTCACGGCTCACCGCATCGATCCCGGCTGGCAGGGCCGGATTGTGCTGGAGTTCTATAATTCAGGTAAGCTGCCTCTGGCACTGCGTCCGGGTATGCTGATCGGCGCACTGAGTTTTGAACCGCTGTCCGGCCCGGCTGCGCGGCCGTATAACCGCCGCACCGATGCCAAATACAAAGGGCAGCAGGGCGCGGATGCCAGCAGGATCGACAAAGATTAGAATAATCTGGCCCGTCAGCGTCTTGCCACTGGGTAACCGTGACGGGAATAAGGGGAAGGCATGAGACGATTTATTACCACGCTGGCTATTTTGCTGGTGGTAATTGTGGCCGGAATGACTGCGCTGGTGTTATTGGTTAATCCCAACGATTTTCGCGGTTACATGGCTCAGCAGGTTGAGCAGCGCAGCGGCTACCGTTTAGCGCTCAATGGCGATCTGCGCTGGCATGTCTGGCCGCAGCTGAGCATTCTTTCCGGTCAGATGACGCTGACCGCGCCGGGTGCCAAGCAGCCGGTGGTCAGCGCCAGCAATATGCGTCTTGATGTCAGTCTTCTTCCGCTTATTTCTCACCAGCTGTCGGTGAAGCAGGTGATGCTGAAAGGGGCGGTGTTCAATCTCACCCCGGACAGCGAAGCGCAACGTCCGGCTAATGCGCCCGTCGGCCCGGCAGGGAACAACCCGGACGAAGGCGTTACCCATGGCTGGAAGTTTGATATTGCCGAACTGCGCATTGCCGACAGTTTGCTGATCTGGCAACAGGATAACGGCGAGCAGCTCAATCTTCGTGATCTCAACCTTCAGCTATCCCAGGACAGTAAGCGTCAGGCGCACATTGAGCTGAGCAGCCGTATCAATCGCGATCAGCGCGAACTGCTGCTCAACCTCAACAGCGATCTGGACGTCAGCCGCTATCCTCAGCATCTCACCGCCGCCATCAATCAGCTGGATTACCAGATGACCGGTGCCGACCTGCCGAAAGACGGGCTGAAAGGGCAGATGAAAATGCAGGCCGAGTGGGCGGGAGACAATCAGGCCTTCAGCCTGAAAAATCTCTCACTGACCGCCAATGACAGCCAGCTTGATGGCAGCGCCAGCGGCATGCTCGGAGCCCGTCCGCAGCTGAATGTCGACCTGCACTCACCGTTGCTCAATATGGACTCCTTATTGGGTCTGGAGCCGGACAGTGCCGACGGTGGCCAGACGGTCCAGGCGCAACGTTCGGGCCCTGGCCCGGTCATTTCCCGCCCGGTTGAGCATGATAATGCTAATTCGCCGCTCAATGCGATGGACGGCAACGTTGCGCTGACGGTTGATAAAATGCGCTGGCGAGGCATGGATTTCGACCAGGTTAATCTGCGTGCGTCGAGTAAAGGTGGCTTGCTGAATCTGGCGACCTTAAGCGGTAAAGCCGGCAGCGGGGACTTCTCTCTGCCAGGCAGTATTGATGTGCGCACGGCTGAGACGATGGTTAAGTTGCAGCCGACGTTAAAAAACATTGCCGTGGCACCGTTGCTGAAAGCCTTTGCTCTGCCAGCTTCCCTTAGCGGCGATCTGTCGCTGGCCGGAAACTTCAGCGGCTCTGGCCTGACGGTGCCTTCCTTTAAGCAGGCCTGGCAGGGTAACGCTGAGCTGACGCTGGATAATGCCCAGATGGCCGGGCTTAACTTCCAGCAGATGATCCAGCGCGCGGTAGAAAGAAACAGTAATCGGGTTCGTGGGCCGGCCGATGCGGCGAAGGAAAACAATCTGCAGCAGATTAAAGGTAACGCCTCGCTCAATAACGGCTTACTGACCTTCCCTGGAGTGCAGGGACACTCCTCGATGCTGGATTACAGCGGCAAAGGGCAGGTCAACCTGGCGAGCCAGCAAGCGGACATGACCTTCGGTGTAACGGTGACGAATGGCTGGCAGGGCGATGATGAGCTGGTGAAACGCCTGCAGTCGACGCCGGTGCCATTGCGCATTTACGGGCCGTGGTCTGGGCTGAACTACTCATTACAGGTCGACCAGGTGCTGCGCCAGCAGCTGCAGGATGAAGCGAAAAAACGGCTACAGCAGTGGTCGGATCGTAACAAGAGCAGCGATAAAAACAGCTCAGTACAGAAACTGCTTAAAGACATGTAGCAGGAGCCGGGAAGTTGCTCAGACTTCGTAATCCGGCTCTTCAGTCACCGCCAACGGAATGATTTGCACTTTCTGGACGCGGTGGCTGTCTACCTGCAACGTACGGAACAGGAAATCCCCCACCTGAATCTCTTCCCCTTGCTGCGGCACCCGCTGCATATGCTCCATCAGTAACCCTGCCAGCGTGTGATATTCCCGCTTCTCATTCAGCGGCAACTCCAGATACATCACCAGGTCGTCCAGCGGCATATGGCCATTGGCCGTCCAGCTGCCGTCGGTATTTTGCTGAATGTCGTAGCGCGGATCGATCGCCTCACCTTCATTGGGCAGGTTGCCGGCGATGGTTTCCATCACGTCACTCAATGTCACGACCCCTTCCACCGAGCCAAACTCATCCACCACAAAGGCGAAATGCGTCCGTGCGGTGCGAAATTGCTCCAGCGCGGGCAGTAAGGTGAGCTGTTCGGGGAACACCAGGGGCTGGCGGATCAACGCCCTGATATCCAGACTGTCTCCGTGCAGGGACTGTTTCAGCAGGTCGATAACGTGCACCACGCCAAGCGGATCGTCACTGTTATCGGTCACCACGATGCGCGTATGTTGATTCAGATCGAGCAGTGACATGATTTTCTCAGGCGACTCGCTGAGGTCCACATGCTCAACATCATGGCGCGAGGTCATGATGCTGCTGACCGTGCGCTGGCCCATGCCGAGCACCCGCGCAATCATCATTCGCTCCTGCTTATTGAAAATCGCCTGGCTTTCAATATTGTCGGCCACCAGTGCCGAGGTCTGCGAGTCCAGTTCGGCCGGTTCATGATTGCCGCGTAATAAACGCAGCACCGCTTCTGCGGTTCTCTTCCTTAATGGCGAGGTTGATGAAAGGAAGCGGCGACGGTTAAATTGCGCCAGCTGATTCAGCGCTTCGATGATGATTGAGAAGCCAATCGCGGCATAAAGGTAGCCTTTTGGAATTTCATAGCCAAAACCGTCGGCGACCAGGCTGAAACCAATCATTAGCAGGAAGCTAAGACAGAGGATGACGATCGTCGGGTGTCCATTAACAAATCTTGTTAATGGTTTGCTGGCCAGAAGCATCAGGAAGATGGCTACAATCACCGCGGCCATCATCACCGCGAGGTGATCAACCATGCCAACGGCGGTGATCACCGAGTCCAGTGAAAACACCGCATCCAGGACCACTATTTGCGCGACAACCGGCCAAAATTTAGCACCACGCTTTTGTGGGTTTTCATCCTCATCCTTGCCTTCCAGCCGCTCGTTCAATTCCATGGTGGCTTTGAACAGTAAGAAGATCCCGCCAATCAGCATGATCAGGTCACGTGCACTGAAAGGGTGCCCGATCAGTGTGAAAAGCGGCGTAATAAGGGAGGAGATCCAGGAGATAGATGCCAGCAGCAGCAACCGCATCACTAATGCCAGCAGCAGGCCGGTGACACGGGCTCTGTCGCGCAGGGCAGGGGGGAGTTTTTCCGCCAGGATGGCGATAAAGACAAGATTATCAATCCCCAGGACCAGTTCTAAAACGATAAGGGTGACCAGGCCAGCCCAGATAGAGGGATCGGCGATCCATTCGAACATTACGCACACACCTGCAAAGATTGAAACAGTTGAGATGATGATAGTGAATCGGCAGCGATTCAACAAATAATCGGAAGAGTCAGCTGAAGTGAAAGCTCAGTTTATCGTCACTGGCGGGATAATCATCAAATGAATTTACTAAGATAAATCCGGAGTATTTTGCTGCCGGAGTTTTCAAGACTATTCGCATAGGTTGTGAGCGGAAATTCGGTGATACTTCTCGGCTGACGCAATCCGTTCAGGATTAATCTTAAGAGATCGAATTAATCTGAATTTTATCCAGAAGGGGGAGAGTGTATGCAAGGTATAGACTGGAACGAAAGGTAGTCTTAATCCTAAAAGACAGTGCGGGCAGGGACAGCCTCTTGTAAACAGGCCAGTAATAACTAGTATAGCAACGTGTTAGTAAATGTCTGCGTTAATGACGCAATTTGCGCAGTAACGGCGTCTTAATCTCTTTTTATGTGAACAGCAACACGTTAAGACGGCAAACACGTTAGCCTGAGCCCGGAGAGGACAGGATAAAAACAACAAGGTAAAGCAGCGTTACAGCGCATTGGCAGCTACAAGCCAGGGGCGGTAGCGTGCCAGACCAGGAATGGGCGGGCAAGCTGGGGTGTCACTACCGTTGTTGTTGATTTTACATGTCAATTCTCTTGTCGCTCTGCCAGTTACGATGACCTTTAACACGACTCCCAAATACGTTTCCTGTGTAATAAATGACGTGAGTAAAAAACACGCAATTATTTTCAGTGGTGGAAATTAATAAATCACAGGCTTCCGAAGAAAAAATTAAGAGTTAACTATGCGCGATATAGAGTTCACCTTTAAAGGGTTGTTAATTAAACTATCACTGGCACTTTCAGATTTAGTCTTTTTTAATGCCTCTTTGTTTATTGCAATCTTGTTGATTAATGCATTGCCCGGAAATCTTCTGAGCGATATTTCTCTACAAGCGCTGCAGTTAAAAATAGCGACACACATTATTCTCTCTGTGGTCTGTATCTTTTGGTTCTGGGTTCGCCAGCGCCACTATACTTATCGCAAGCCATTCTGGTTTGAGTTAAAAGAAATATTCAGAACTATTCTGATTTTCTCGGTGATCGACCTGTCGATTACCGCATTATCCAAATGGGAAATGTCCCGTTGGATTTGGGTCACAACCTGGATTCTGGCGTTAATCTTAATTCCAATTGGCCGCGCCATCGTGAAGCGTATTCTTAACCACTACGGTCTGTGGAAAAGACAAACGATTATTATCGGTAGCGGCAAAAACGCCGAAGAAGCCTACCTGGCGCTGCAAAGCGAAGAGGTGATGGGTTTCGATGTTGTGGCCTTCTACGATGTTGATGGCGGTACGCCAGCCCCAGCCTTATTTGGTATTCCTGTCGTCCGCGAAGAGAATGCGCTGTGGCAGCTGGTGAACGGCGACACGCAGTTTATCGTGGCCGTTGAATATGAGCAGAGTCAGTTCCGCGATTTGTGGCTGAAAAATCTGGCGAAACATAACTGCCGTTCCGTTTCCGTGATACCTTCTTTACGCGGCGTTCCGCTATATGGCACGGATATGGCATATATCTTCAGCCACGAAGTGATGATCTTGCGCGTCAGTAATAACCTGGCTAAGCGCACCTCACGCATCGTGAAACGCGCGTTCGACATTATCGGTGCGCTGGGCATCATCACCATGTTAATGCCTGCGCTGGCGGTACTGATCTTTATGGTAGCGCGCGATGGCGGCAACCCGATTTATGGTCACGAACGTGTAGGTATGAACGGCCGTAAATTCAAATGCCTTAAGTTCCGCTCAATGTGCGTTAACTCCAAAGAAGTGCTGGAGGAAGTGCTGCGCACCGACCCGATTGCCCGGGCCGAGTGGGATAAAGACTTCAAACTGAAAAACGACCCGCGTATTACGCGTATTGGTCACTTTATTCGTAAAACCAGCCTGGATGAACTGCCGCAGTTGTGGAATGTGGTTCGCGGTGAAATGAGTCTGGTGGGTCCGCGTCCGGTCATTGAAGATGAGCTGGAGCGTTACGCGGGTGATGTGGATTACTACTTTATGGCGAAACCTGGCATGACCGGCTTGTGGCAGGTGAGTGGCCGTAATGATGTTGATTACGAAACTCGTGTTTACTTTGACTCCTGGTACGTAAAAAACTGGTCACTGTGGAACGATATCGCCATTCTTTTCAAAACGGTTGGTGTGGTTTTGAAACGTGATGGGGCTTATTGACAGGGGCGTCGTCCCGTCAAAACGGGGCGGGCGTTGTCGGCTCGTCCCGGTATTAAAGAGTGTCTTTTGACTGCTAACTGTCATTGACTTGCGAGCTAAACAAACTTTTTTTTGATGAATGTTAAGCGTCGGCTTTAATCAATCCGGCAAGACATAAAAAAGGATAGGGAGTTAAAGATAATGACTGACAGTTACAGTGCTTGAACAGTTGCTTCACCTTATTCATTTTGCATGACGCTACACAGCGGCGGACTCGCCACTATCAATCAATTTACTGATAGCGAAGAACCAGATGATCACAATCAAAACGAAATTGATACCCCTGATGGTATCGGCAGCACTTCTTTCCGGATGTACCATCGCTCCGGGTAGTAACCTTTCCACCAGCGGAAAAGATGTCATTAAGCAGCAGGATAGTGACTTCGATATTGATAAATACGTCAACGTCTTTCCTATGACCCCAGGTCTGGTTGAGCAAATGCGACCAACGCCTGTCGTTGCGCAGCCTAACCCAAGCCTGCAGAACGAATTGCAGAACTATGAATACCGCATTGGTGTGGGCGATGTATTGACCGTCACCGTGTGGGACCACCCTGAACTGACTACGCCAGCTGGCCAGTACCGCAGCGCGAGCGATACCGGTAACTGGGTACATTCAGACGGCACCATCTTCTATCCGTACATTGGCCGCGTTCGCGTTGCCACCCGCACGGTGCAGGAAGTGCGTGATGAGATTTCTCGTCGTCTGGCGCAGTACATCGAAAGCCCGCAGGTCGATGTCAGCGTAGCGTCATTTAAATCGCAAAAAGCCTACGTGACGGGCGAAGTGACCACCTCCGGTCAGCAGCCAATCACTAACGTACCGTTAACTATCCTTGATGCCATTAACGCCGCAGGCGGTCTGACTGCTACGGCCGACTGGCGTAACGTTGTGCTGACGCACAACGGTCGAGAGATGCCTATCTCACTGCAGGCGCTGATGCAAAATGGCGACCTGTCCCAGAACCATCTGCTCTATCCGGGCGACATTCTCTACGTTCCACGCAACGACGATCTGAAAGTCTTTGTAATGGGCGAAGTGAAACAGCCTGCCACCCTGAAAATGGACCGCAGCGGTATGACGCTGGCGGAAGCGCTGGGCACTGCTCAGGGGATGGATCAGACCGTGGCCGATGCCACCGGCGTATTCGTAATCCGCCCTATCAAAGGCAACAATCGTAAGAAGATTGCGAATATCTATCAGCTGAATACCAAAGACGCTTCGGCGATGGTCATGGGCTCTGAGTTCCAACTGCAGCCTTACGACATCGTTTACGTTACGGCAACGCCTCTGGCACGTTGGAACCGCGTGATTTCGCAGCTGGTCCCAACCATCAGTGGCCTCTACGACGCAACACGTAACGTCCAGACGATTCACAACTGGTAATGACCGGGGAACATTATGATTAATTCAATCTTAGTGGTCTGTGTCGGAAACATCTGCCGCTCTCCCACCGGGGAGCGGTTACTCAAATCGGCATTGCCAGATAAAAAAATCGCTTCAGCCGGGCTCGGTGCCATGGTGGGCGAGGCAGCCGATGGGACAGCAAGCAGCGTGGCCGATCAACATGGGGTCTCACTGGATGGGCACGTCGCCCAACAGCTGACCTCAGGCATGTGCCGGGATTACGATCTGATCCTGGTGATGGAAAAGAAACATGTCGATTTGGTCAACCGCATCAACCCTTCCGTACGTGGCAAGACCATGTTATTTGGCCACTGGCTTAACCAACAGGAAATAGCGGATCCCTATAAGAAAAGCCGCGAAGCCTTTGAAGCCGTGTACGGAATACTCGAAAACGCTGCCCAGAAATGGGTCAACGCATTAAGCCGATAGTTGAGAATATCCATGAATATAAAAAGTAAGGCACCGTCCGCGCAAAAAGACGATTCCAATGGATGGGATCTGGCGCATCTTGTGGGACAACTGGTAGACCATCGTTGGGTAATTGTGGCTGTCACAGCGCTTTTTATGTTGTTAGGGACCCTTTATAGCCTGTTCGCCACGCCTATCTATAGTGCGGATGCGATGGTGCAGGTAGAGAATAAAAACCCGAACACCGTGCTGAACGACCTGACCCAAATGATGCCAAACGCGCAGCCAACGTCTGACACGGAAGTGCAGATTGTGACTTCACGTATGGTTATCGGCAAAACGGTTCATGACCTGGGTCTGGACGTGCTGGTACAGCAGAACTACCTGCCGGTGATTGGCCAGGGCCTGTCACGTATGGCGGGTAACAAGCCGGGTACGCTCGACGTGCCGTTGCTGACCGTACCGATGGACTGGGAAAAACGTAACGTTGAAATCGAAGTCAACGGCCCGGACAGCTACACCGTCAGCAAAGATGGTGACGAGCTGTTTAAAGGCAAAGTGGGTGAGGTAGAAAACCAGAAAGGCGTAACCATTATGGTTAAAGCCATTCAGGGTATTGATGCCGGCACCACGTTCACCGCGACCAAGCTTTCTGAGCTGCAGGCTATCAAGATGGTTAACGATAACCTGAACGTCGCGGATAAAGGCAAAGACACCGGCGTGCTGGGTCTGGTTTACAACGGTGAGGATCCGGTACAGATCAGCAACGTGCTGAACCAGATTATCACCAACTATGTTGGCCAGAACGTTGAGCGTAAATCTGAAGAAGCTGAGAAAAGCCTGATCTTCCTGAAGAAGCAGCTGCCGGATGTGCGTGGCAAGCTGGACGCTGCAGAAGACAAGCTGAATACCTACCGTCGTGCGAATGACTCGGTGGATATGTCGTTGGAAGCGAAGTCTGCGCTGGACTCTTCTGTCAGCATCCAGACTCAGCTGAACGAACTGACCTTCCGTGAAGCCGAAGTGTCTCAGCTGTTTAAGAAAGATCACCCGACTTACCGCGCGCTGTTAGAAAAACGCCAGACGCTGTTGGATGAGCAGAAAAAGCTGAACACCAAAATCGGCCAGATGCCGCAGACCCAGCAGGATATAGTGCGTCTGACGCGTGATGTGCAGGCCGGTCAGGAAATCTACATGCAGCTGTTGAACCGTCAACAGGAACTTAACATCAGCAAAGCCAGTACCGTGGGTGACGTTCGCATTGTAGACACCGCCGAAACCGCCGGTAGCCCGGTTGCACCTAAGAAAATGCTGCTGATTTTAGCCAGCATGATTCTGGGCCTGATGTTCTCCGTTGGCTATATCGTGCTGAAAGCGATGTTCCACCACGGTATCGACCGTCCGGATCAGCTGGAAGAGTTGGGCATGAGCGTTTACGCCAGCGTCCCACTGTCCGAATGGCAGCGTAAGAAGGATGCTGAAGCGCTCACCAAACGTAATGTGCAGGGCAAAACTGACCCACACAACACGCTGCTGGCGCTGGGCAATCCAACTGACCTGTCCATTGAAGCGATTCGTAGCCTGCGTACCAGCCTGCACTTCGCGATGATGGAAGCCAAAAACAACATCCTGATGATCACCGGTGCCAGCCCGGGTATTGGTAAAACCTTTATCTGTGCCAACCTGGCAACCCTGGTGGCGAAAGCCGGTCAGAAAGTGCTGTTCATCGATGGTGACATGCGTCGTGGTTATACCCACGAACTGTTAGGCGCCAGCGGTAAAGTCGGTCTGTCTAACGTGCTGTCTGGCAAAACGCCATTCACCACTGACCTGGTACAGCGCGGCGACTTCGGCTTTGATTTCATTCCACGCGGTCAGGTTCCGCCAAACCCTTCAGAACTGTTGATGCACAGCCGCATGAACGACCTGCTGGAGTGGGCAAGCAAGAACTACGATCTGGTGCTGATTGATACCCCACCAATCCTCGCCGTTACCGATGCCTCTATTATCGGTAAGCTGGCAGGCACTTCACTGATGGTGGCTCGCTTTGAGACCAACACGCTGAAAGAAGTGGATATCAGTTACAAGCGCTTTGCACAGAATGGTATTGAAATTAAGGGCGTGATCCTTAACGCCGTGGTACGTAAAGCCTCCAATGCCTATGGCTACGGTTATGACTATTACGATTACCAGTACAAGCAGGATGCGAAAAGCTAAGTAATAAAGAAGAACCTTTTCGCTTTGACCGGGAAAGGTTCTTTTAATTTGCTCCCCTTGAGCCGCAGGGCAGGGGAGTTATTCGTTAGGCCGTTTCATCTGGACGTTTAAAAGGTGCCTGATAATGAAGGATATTTTCTTTTCGATTGTCATTCCTGCATACAATGCATCCGAATCAATTGTCACCACGCTCGACTGCGTAGCTGCGCAAACCTACCAAAACTTTGAAGTGATCATCATTGATGATAAATCCGCTGATGCTGAGCAACTGGCGGAAGTGGTGAAGGCAGAGAAATATAGCCAGCTGAAGATTAATCTGGTGCTGTCGCAGGAGAAGCTGAACGGATCCGGTGCCCGTAATAAAGGTATCGAACTGGCGACCGGCGATTACATCAGCTTCCTCGATGCGGATGATGAGTGGCATAAAGACAAGCTGCTTGAGTCACTGAAAGAGATTCAAAAGCTGGAAGCGCAGGGCAAACAGAAGTTTATTATTTTCAGCCAGGTGAACATCGTTCAGGACGGAAGTTTCCTGAAGGTGATGCCAATGCAGCCGGTAGCGCGGACCGAAACCGTTGCTGAATATCTGTTCGGTTGCTACGGCTTTATTCAGACCAGCACCATTGTGCTGAAGCGTGAGTATGCTGAAGACATTAAATTTGACCCGAAGTACATCCGTCATCAGGATTACGATTTCTGCATTCGTGCCGATAAAAAGGGCTATGAATTTGTGATGATTGCCCAGCCGCTGGCTAACTACCATTTGGTGACCAAATTTGGTTCCAAGCACAAAGGTGAGTCGGTCAAGTATTCCGAATTCTGGCTGGATAACATGAAGCCTTACCTGACGCAGCGCGATATCAATACTTACCGCGCCTACAAGCTGCCGCTTCGCTACAAGATGGATGGCAAGTCGCTGCATGCCAGCGTCAGCTTTATGCGTTATTTTTTCCTGACCAATAAAGATAACCGCACCTATTTCATCAATCGCCTGAAAGACAAATTCAAAGAGCGACTGGGAAACAAGTAAACCGGCAACAGAACACGGAAACGTCTCGTTGTGGGCAATTTTACCCTGTTGGGATGAGCAACTACACACTGCAAGTTTTACCCATAAAATCTAAGAAAATTTGTATATTAAGCTGGAAAATATAAGGAAAGCTTAAATGTCTCCATACTGGTATATTTCAGGGTTTATCGCATTACTTTCAATACTGGAAGTTATTACGAAGGGGAATAACAATAGTCAAAAAATCTCCACGTACCTGTTTCTGATTTGCGTTCTGGTTCTGATTGTCTTTGGCGGTATCCGCGGACTCGGAACGGGAATGGATGACTATCAGTACCGCAGTTTCTATCATGACTTCCTGCAACGTATTGAAGTGAACGGCGTCTGGCAGACCATTGCCTTCTTCCGTTATGAGCCGTTGACCTTTGTTATCGCCTTTATTGCCAGTGTGGTATCGAAAAACGCCGATATTCTGATTTTCATCTACTGCGCAATCTCGGTCTCGATCAACGCCGCATTCTTTAAAAGGCTTTCTCCGTACCCGATCCTGACGCTGGCGTTGTACTCAGCGCATATCTTTATCAACAAAGATATGAACCAGATCCGCTTCGGACTTAGCTCGGCCTTTTTCCTCGGCTTTGTCTATTTCCTGTTTACCGGCGAGAAGATGTGGGCGTTTGCCTTCTTCCTGCTGTCGTTCTTCAGCCATAACACCGCGGTCATTGCCGTCACCATTATTCCGTTCCTGTTTATCAGAAAGTCGCCGTTTATTCCGATCATGATTATTCTGGTCAGCGTGCCGTTATCCAAAGTCGGCGGGAATAACTTTGTTCAGCTGATCTCCTCGCATCTCGGGGGGCTGGGACAACGTGCGGCGGACTACAGTAACGGGGATTCGACCGAGCCGACGTCGGTATTCTCGATCGCTAACTTTAAGAACATCATTCTGGTCTTTGTCTTCTGCTACTTTATGTTGTCAAGAAAGTTGAAAGAGACCGACTGGCAGGCATACAGCTTTAACTACCTGATCATCCTGATTTTCTCAATCGGTGGTGCGGTCAGGATCTTCTTCTATGACTATCCGTCAGGCGCGCGTTTGTCGAACTACCTGTTGCAGGTTGAACCGATCGTGCTGGCCACGCTGGTGTTCTACGCCAAAAGGGTACTGAAGCTGCCGGTTTATATGATGGTGTTATTGATCGTCGCGTATTACCTCTACTACAACACCATCCAGGTGAAGCAGGCCGTCGTGGGTTACACCGTTTCTGATACCTTCCGTCTGACCAACTAATCAGGGCAGGGAATGAAGAAACTTATCGTATTAACGTCGCTGACTTTATTGCCGGCGACGGCTTTCTCGGCCAGTGCTGGCGATCGCTTTGTGATTGAAGCCTACGGCGACTCCACCACCCAGGGCGTGACCACGCCGAAAGGTGGCCGGCAAACCATCCTGAAAAATAACGAAATCAGCTTCCTCAACGCGGCGCTTCAGGAAAAATATGGCTCGCGGGTCGAGGTGGTTAACCGCGGCATTCCTTCTGCCGAAGCGCTGGAACTGCTGCGCGGGACGCATGGCAGTAAAATGCCGTGGGACCAGCAGATGAAGCAGTCCCCCGCGCAACTGGTGCTGCTGAATTACGCCATCAATGATGCCCGTCATTATCGCTTCAATGATATGGACGGGTATGTTGAAAGTCCGGACGACTATAAAGCCATCATGATTAAACTGGTCACTATTGCCAGGAACAATGGCAAACAGGTGGTATTACAGGAACCCAACCCACTGTGTGGAAAAGCGGAGAAATGGAATGTAGGTCCGTATGCGATAAAACTGGCTGAAGTTGCGAGCGAACTCTCTGTTCCTTTAGTTACGCAGTACAACCGGATTAAGACGCTGGATAACTGGCAATCTCTGATGTCAGCAGACTGTATTCATCCGTCCGAGAGTCTCTACAAAAACAAGGCTGAGCAAACCTTCCAACTGCTTGATAAAGGGTTTGGACACCAACTGGCCCAATACAGGTAGTTCTTTTTAATTGTTATTTACACAGAGCAAAAAATAAGAACATGTACATTTTAATGATGGTAATTTCACTGTCGTTGTCTGTTTTAATCCTCAAAGGGTTGTCGTTTGATAAAGGGATTTATAACGATAAAGGGGTAAAAAGTCTCTCTGGATTGAGATGTCTTTTGGCCGCCATTGTGGCTTTTTCACACGTAGCACACTATTTATATTCTATCGATCATGACTGGATTTATAACAAGGATTACTTCTCCTGGTTCTCAGAAGGGAATTTCTTTGTTAACGCCGGCAAGTTCGGTGTGCTGATCTTCTTTATGATTTCAGCCTTTTTGTTTTACCGACTGATCTATTCCGAGAAATACAGCACCTCCGGCCTTTTCACCTCCAGGGTAAAGCGTATCGTGCCGATGTTCTGGTTTACCGGGTTTGTGGTGTTTACGATTGGGGCGTTCAACGGCGAGCTGCCTGACCAACTGACCACCCTGAAAGACTTCGTTATGTGGATGCTGTTTGTCGGCAACTACCATATTGGGGACTTTAATACTTCCGCTGTAAACGCGGGCGTCGAGTGGACATTACGCATTGAATGGTTGCTATACGCTTCGATTCCGCTGGTGTATTACCTGAATATTCTGACCAAAAGAAAGCACACCACCACCCTGGTTTTAGGCAGCATTGCCGCCATTTTTGCGGTGGGTTACGGCATTCGCCTTAACAGCCAGTCGTATTGCGATCCGCGTCCGGTACTGGGTTTTGCCACCGGCTTCTTCTGCTACCGCTACGCTTCATTGCTGGCGCCGCTGAAAGAGTCAAAACCGGCGGCTGCGCTGTGCGTATTTCTCGCGGCATTCTCATTATTGTTCACCAGTAATGCGCTGTTCTACCTGTTCTTCTTTGCCTCGTTGTCGATTATTTTCGCCGTGGCGTGCAGCGGTAATTCGATTTTCGGCATACTGGAAAACAGAATCCTGATGTCGATAGGGGAAGTGAGTTACAGCCTGTATCTGATGCATGGCATCGTGCTGTATTTCATGAAGAAGATCCCGGTCTTCTATCTTAAAGAGTCGTGGCTCTCTTGCCTGCTGTTTTGTACGGTGTTCTTTGTGGTGTCGTTCAGCCTGTCGAAGCTGACCTACCTGTATATCGAGAAGCCGTTTATGAAATTCAAGTTCAGGAAACCGTCGCTGCCGTTTACGCCACCGCCTGCGGCAGGGATGTAGTTCAGACGCGCACCGAATTCTTCACAGGCCATGAATGTTATGGCCTTTTTTCTTTCCATTTTTACGCTTCAGCGATGCAGATTCAGGAAATCAGATGACAAATCAAATCGGCACAGTGGGCATTATCATCCCCATGTACAATGCGCGGGACACGGTTCTGCGGGCAGTACAATCGGTACTTGATCAAACCTGGACAGACTGGCGAATCTATCTGATTAACGATAAATCCACCGATGACTCGCTGGCCTTTGTGCAGGAGCACTGCCGCGACGCCCGTATCACTATCCTCAGTAACGAGGTGAACCTCGGTGCGGCGGAAACCCGCAATGTCGGTTTGTTGGCAGCGAACGAAGAGATTATCGCTTTCCTCGACAGTGATGATGAGTGGGAAAAAGATAAGCTGATGTTGCAAACTCAGGCGATGGCCGCTGGCGACGATCTGGTCATTTCCCATTACGGTTATAAATCCCGCACCAAGTCTTACGACGTGACCTACAGCAAGCCTTACCTGATGAAAGATAATTTTGTGAAAAAGCAGTTCCGTATCTGCTTCTCATCGGTCTGTTTCCGTCGCCCGGCGCGCAATATTATGTTCCAGAAAAAGGGGCACGAGGACTTTTTATTCCTCTACGAATTGTTTGAACAGTACAAGCAGGCGCGAGTGATTGAGAAAAATCTGGTCGTTTACTACGAGCTGGGTGACTCCCTTTCGCGGAATAAAAACAAAGCGGCGAAGTGGCACCTAGAGTTATTAAGATTTATCTATAAAAACAATCCACTAAAAGTGTATTACTATTACGTCTGGTACATGGTTAACGGCGTTTTGTTCACGCTTAAGCACAGATGATTGCTGTGGCTTGAAACGTTTCAGTCTGAGAAAGACGAACACCGTAACCCGGCCCGCACTTCGCCACTGGCTGGCGCTGCGGGCCGGGTTTTTAACATTGATGTGACAGAGGTGGTTAGTCCGCGATGAAAAAAATAGTGCTGGTGATTAAAGACGCCTATTCCTACGCCGGAACCGAGAACATATGCAACTTTATGTCTGAATGCTTAGGCGATGAACATGAAGTGGTGATTTACTCCCTCGAAGGCTCAGGTAAGACCTTCTATCCCTTCGAGAAAGTGAAGCAGATTGTCAGTTTTGAAGGTGAGAAAAACCCGATCCGCAGTGCGGTAAAACGCATCAATGAGCAGGGATTCGACACCGTATTCCTGATCAGCATGGGTCGCCTCAGCGTGATGTTTGCTTTCTGGAACATGCTCTCGCTGAAAAAGAAAACAGCCAGAACCTACGCCTGCGAACACATTGCGATTAATTCCTTCAGCAAGCCAATTAAATTCCTCAAATATCTCATGCTGCGTTATTACGACCGCGTCATCGTACTGACCGATAAAGACGATAGCGTCTTTACGCAGTGGGGGATCCCCAGCAAGACCATTCCCAATCCGGTGGTATTCAAAAACTTCGAAAGAACCACGCGCAACCGTCAGGCGCTGGCAGTCGGCCGTCTGGACCACCAGAAAGGCTTCGATCTGCTGCTGGACGTCTGGCAGGGTTTTGTGGCGACCAACCCGGACTGGAAACTGGTGATTGCCGGTGACGGCGAGCTGAAAGATGCGCTGATCGCGCAAGCGAAAAGCCTGAATATCAGCAACAGCGTGTCGTTTGTTGGCCGCGTTTCCAATATCAACGATTACTACCGCGACAGTGATATGGCGCTGATGACCTCACGTTATGAAGGCCTGCCGCTGGTCCTGCTGGAAGCGAAATCCTGGTCAATGCCGGTAGTCGCCTATGACTGCCCAACCGGGCCGCAGGAAATCATCAACGACAACGTCGATGGCTTCCTGGTGCCAATGAACGACCGTGCCACCTTTATTGCAAAAATGAACCAGCTCGCACATAACGACGAGCTGTTCTACGCCATGAGTGAGAAGACCAAAACCACCTCGCTGAAGTTTGATGGCAAGGTGATTAAAGAAAGCTGGCTCTCTCTGGTTTAACTGTTAAGCACCTTCACTGGCTGGTTTGACGCCGTCCAGTAAAGAACTGCCTCTGGAAATCAAATTCACGCCACACCTCAATAATGTCTGTTGACTATGGGATTACTTGAATGAAAAGAAGAGAATTAATTACCGGCTTCTCATCGATTCTTGCAGCCCTCTCTGTGAGCTCGTTTTCCAGTCAGGCCGCTGATAAAAAGGCCTCTGTTTCGCTGAAAGATGTCTCCCCGGGAGACGTGCCGAAGCAGGATGTGCCGGTCCTGACGCCTGAAAATATTTACACCATGCCTGACCGCTTCTGGAAAACCTTCAGCGGTAAGCTCTATATCGGTAAAGCCGGTACGGACCCGACTCAGGCAGGTAATCTGATTGATGTTTTTCTAAAAAATGCCAACGGCAAGTTGTCTAAAATTGAGCAGCCGATTGCGCTCAATAAGGGTAACTTCCAGCAGTTTATTGATGACAATGCCGCGTTGATTGCCGATCCGGCGCACTCGATGGCGGTGGTTGATGACAGCGGTAAATCGCTGTTTAACATTCCCGATGTTTCCCGTCCGGGTGCCAACAATTTCAGCCAGCGTCTGGCACAACCTGCGGGCTATCAGCTGATTGGCGAAATCCCGTCGGTTGATGAGCTGCGTAAAACGCGTCCGCTGTTTGAAGGGGCAAAAGTCAAACTCAGCAGCTGGCACGACGGCCTGGAAGAGGGCGGCGGTGAGTTCGTCGGCACCTTCGAAGCGGGCCGTGACGATGGCGGGGTGATTTTCTCCGGTCCGGGCTATCACTGGCGTCGTGTCGTTGAAGATTTTAACCGTCTGACGCTGTTTGATTTCGGCGCTATCGATGATGGCAAAACCGATGCGGCTCCGGCGATCAAAGCGATGTACAACTGGTCGCAACAGGCGAACCAGCAGATTTGCGTACAGTTCCCGGCCGGAACCTTTTTTGTCAGTGGCTGTGACTTCTCCGGCGAACAGACCCGCTTCTTCCGCGTGTCCGGGGCAATGGTCAACTTCGGTTACTTCCCGGCGACCAATATCGTTTCCGACGGGAAATCGGACTTTATTTTCAAAGTGAACACCCGTTGGGTGGAAATCAGTAACCTGAACGTCAATGGTCGCACCGACACGCAGCCCAACAAACAGGGCTTCTTCCTCAACGAATGTAAGGGTGGCCAGTTCTTCCGTGGCGCCTCCTTACGCTTTGTGCGCATGGGCGGCACCTCACTGAGCCTGATGGATACCCTCGATTGTAAAATCGATCAGTGGTATGCCACCCACTGTACCGGCGATGTGATCAAATCCATCTGGTCAAACCTGCCGCAGGGCAAGTGGGACCACAGCACGGCCATCGAGCTGTCTAACTTCAATGCGCAGTATTGCACCGAAGGGATGGTGCTGAATCTGGAGCGTTGCGGTCAGTCGATCATCCATAACGGCTGGATCGAACATACTGAGAACCCAGGCAACATCTCTAACGGCCAGTGGATTATCGATGCGCTGAGTCTGGAAGCCTGTAAAAACCCGCTGATTGCCCACTTTGCCCGTCTGAATATGCGTCAGACCAGCCTGCAGTCCGGCAGCTGGATTGATAACTCGCAGCAGGGTAAAGAGTTGCTCGGTGCCTGGGAGCGGGGGTCGACGCGCGTTGAGTCTTACGGCGTCGCCGTCGACGGCAGCATGAAATACAACTACCTGACCTCGCGCTTCCGCATCATCAACAATACCAATCAGGAAAAATGGTATGAGTTGGGCAATATCTATTCGCCTGACGTCGGTGATAACTGGGAAATCGAAATCTTTGGTCAGGCGTCGTTCAGCAACGGCACCGATAAAAGCGTGCTCACCCAGGTGGTGGACGGCAAAAGCACCGGTGGTAAAGCGATCATCAGTTTGCAGCGTAAGACGCATAAATTTGAGGCCAGCTGGCATGCCGAAGGGGCCAGCCCGATCGTCGACGTGATGTACGTTACGCCGTATGACACCGATACCCGCGTTTTCGTGAAGTTAGCGGGTTGGCTGGCGTCAGCCGGCGTGCTGATGAAGTCCACTGCCAAAGACCGCTTTATGACCGGCAAGTGTGCCCGCTTCGACAGCGAGATGCAGTTTGCCAAAGCGCCGACCGGTGCTGATGCTCACCATGCGGTGCAGCGTTTCACGCTTCACAACGGAAAAGCGGGTATCGGTGCCAATGAACAAGGCGATGTTTTACTGGAATCTCGTCTGCTGAAAGCAGATGAGGTGAACACGGCTCAACCGGAAGGTTATGTCTCAATGGTGATTAACGGTAAGCAAGTCGCCATGCCTTACTTTGCCCTTAAATAATCAAGGATACGGCGGAAAACAATCTGCCGTCACTGCCCGTTGTCCGCCTTTCTGACAGGGAGGGGCTCAGCGGGCATTAGGTGGTACAGCTGTATTGATGAGCGTTCGGGGTTTCGAACAATAATACTTATTAATTAACCACTTATGGTTAGTGATAGCCTGTAAAATTACAAAAATTTTATTTCTGGAGTTTTTATGAAGATCTTATTAGTTGGCAATCATACGTGTGGTAATCGTGGTGATGGCGCTATTTTACGCGGGCTCATTGATTCGCTTAACCTCGCAAGGACCGATCTGGAAATTGATGTAATCAGTCGCTATCCAACCAGCTCAGGCTATCTGCTGCAGCAGGAGATCATGCCGGATGAACTCTTTCTTGAAACCAAGAAAGGGAAAAACAAGTTTATGGACAAAGTTAAACGTCGTCTGATGCCAAAAATCATGATGGCGCACATCAGCGGAAGTGGACTGTTTAAGTCAATGGCGGTACCCAAGTACCTGCAGGACTTTACCAATAAGCTGAAGCAGTACGATGCCATTATTCAGGTAGGCGGTTCGTTCTTCGTTGACCTGTATGGTCCGCTGCAGTTTGAGCATTCTCTGTGTGCATTACTGGCTAAAAAGCCTATCTATATGATCGGCCACAGCGTTGGGCCTTTCCAGAAAGAAAGATTCAACGAGATTGCTAACTTTGTCTTCTCGCGCGTCAACAGCCTTGTGCTGCGTGAAAGCGTCAGCCTGGACATGATGAAGCAGGGCAGCATCACCACCGAAAAAGTGGTCAAAGGTGCTGATACCGCCTTCCTGGTGCGTGCCCGTGAAGTTGAAGAACCGAGCCACAACCTGCTGCACTGGCAGCAGCTGATCTCCTCAACAAAAACCATCGCGATTACCGTGCGTGAGCTGGCGCCATTTGACAAACGTCTTGGTGTCACCCAGCAAGAGTATGAGATGGCGTTTGGTAAGGTGATCAATGCAATGATCGACAAAGGTTATCAGGTAGTGGCATTGTCTACCTGTACCGGTATCGACAGCTACAATAAAGACGACCGTATGGTGGCGATGACCTTGCGCGACCACGTCGTTCAGAAAGATAAGTACCATGTCATCATGGACGAATTTAATGACCTTGAATTGGGTATCCTTTTAGGGCGTAGCCACTTAACAATCGGCACTCGTCTGCACTCTGCAATCATTTCCATGAACTTCGGCACCCCAGCCGTGGCGATTAACTATGAACACAAATCGCTCGGCGTGATGAACCAGCTCGGCCTGCCAGAAATGGCTACCGATGTGAAGAGTCTGATGGATGGCAGCATCATCACGAAAGTTAACGGCATTCTCGATAACTATGATGTGGTCAAACAGCAGGTTGATAGCGCGGTAGAGCAGGAGAGGGTTTTGGGGAATAAAATCACCGAAGACGTCGTCAAGATTTTAGGGTGAACCGATGAAACTAACTTTTTTCACAATGCGTTTTCCGGTCTCGTCGGAAACATTCGTGCTGAACCAGGTCACCCACTTTATCGACAGTGGCTATGACGTTGAGATCATCTCGGTGTTTCCTGGCGACCTGGTAAACCGGCACGGTGCGTTCGATCGCTACAATCTGGCGGAGAAAACCCATTATCTTCTGCCGGAAGAGAAGGTAACTAACGCGGAAAAGCTGAAGCAGCGTTTGCAGATTGTGCTGCCAAAAATCCTCAGCCTGACCACGCTCAAATCCTTCAACGTTGGGCGCTACGGCGCCCAGTCCAGCAAGCTGCTGCTGCCGGCGATTGTTGCCCATGCTAAGCAGACCTTCACCGCGGATGTTTTCCTGGTGCACTTTGGCTATGCCGGTGCGCTGGCCAACAAACTGCGTGAGCTGAACGTGTTGAAAGGTAAACAGGCCACAGTCTTCCATGGCGCGGATATCTCCCGCCGCCATATTCTGGAAGAGCACAAGCTGGACTACACCAATCTTTTCCGTCAGACAGAACTGCTACTGCCAATCAGCCATTTGTGGGAGAACAAGCTGATCTCCATGGGCTGTCCGCCGGAGAAGATTCACGTCACCCGCATGGGCATTGAACCTGAAAAATTCAATATGAAAGTCCGTGAGGCGCTGCACACGCCATTACGCATCGTTTCTGTTGCCCGCCTGACCGAGAAGAAAGGGTTGGGCGTGGCGGTTGAAGCCTGCAAATACCTGAAGGCGCAAGGCGCGAACTTTGAATACACCATCATCGGCAACGGTGATATGGAAGAGGAGTTACGCAACACCATTCGCAGCGCCAGTCTGGAAGATTGCGTGAAGATGGTGGGCTTCAAGCCACAGGAAGAGATAAAGCGTTACCTGGATGAAGCGGATATTTTCCTGCTGCCTTCGCTGACCGCTGCCGATGGCGATATGGAAGGTATTCCCGTCGCGCTGATGGAAGCGATGGCGGTTGGCCTGCCGGTGGTGTCGACTGACCACAGCGGCATCCCGGAGCTGATTGAAAATAACGTTTCTGGCTGGCTGGCACCAGAAGGGGACGCGAAAGCCTTGAGTGAGATTTTATTGAAGCTGGCGAAAGGTGATGTGGACGTAGCGCCGGTGATTGCGGCGGCCAGGGAGAAAGTCGAAACGGAATTCAACCAACACATTGCCTATCGTGAGCTGGCACAATTGTTGGAGCAACTTGCGTGAGTAGTTTAAAAAACCAGGCCGCATGGCTGTTTGGAGGCACCTGTTTTGCTGCGGTGCTACAAGTCGTCCAGTTAGGCGTACTGGCCCGAAAGCTTGAAACGCATGAGTTGGGGATTCTGGCGATTATCAATGCCATCCTCGCGGTGGCGATGGTGCTGCAGGATATGGGGATGAGCAGCTATATCGTGCATCGCCAGAACATTACCCGCAAAGAGCAAAGCACCATTTACTGGGTAAACGTGTTGCTCAGCCTGCTGACCGGACTGTTGCTGATCGCCATCGCCTGGCCGATTGCGTATTTCTATCACTTACCGCAACTGACCGGGCTGATTATGCTGACCAGCTTAAACTTCCTGGTGTTAGGTTCGCTGTCGCAATATCAGGCGCATTTTATTAAAGCCAAGAAGATGGTGTTGCTGGCTAAAATAGAAATGGTCACCAAGTTTCTTGCCTTTGCGCTGACCGTAGCGATGCTGTATTACAGCTCGTTAAATGTGGCTGCGGTTATACTGGGGTTATTCGCCAACGCCGCCATGCGCATTGCGTGCATGATCTGGTTTGGTGAAAAATCCTGGCGGCCAACGTTTGAGTTCGATAAAGCCACCTTCTTCAGCTCAATGAAGTACGGCGTTTATCAGCTCGGCTCGCAGACCATTAACCAGTTACGTACCCAGGCTGACTCACTGATTGTCGGTAAAGTGATGGGTGCGGACATGCTGGGGATTTACTCGCTGGCGAAAGAGCTGGTGTTGCAACCGCTGAAGCTGGTGACGCCGGTGATCAACCGTCTGGCGCTGCCGCGTTTTGCGGAAACGCAGCATGAGCCCGCGCAGTTGCAGAAGCTGTTCCTGAAGGGCACCTTCATGATCATGCTGTTCAGCAGCCTGATGTACCTGGCGATTGGTATCCTGTCACCGGTGATTGTGCGCCTGCTGTACGGCCCGGCGCATGAAGCGGTCGGACATCTGATCCCACTGATGCTGCTGTTTGGCATGCTGCGTCCGATGGGCGGCCTGACCGGCGCGATATCGCAGGCCAATGGCCGGACTAACGTCGAGTTTTACTGGAACATTGTGGCCAGTATCATTGTGGTCGCGGTACTGGCAACCACGTGGATCTATCCAAATGTCTGGTACGTAGCGCTGACGCTGTCGATCTCGCAGGTGCTGATTTCTGCCTTTGCGCATCCGTTCTTCATCAAGCCGGTGATTGGCATTCCGTTTATGCCGTATGCCCGGCAGTGGATGTCGGTAGCGGTGGTGTTTGTCGGCATTATGGCGCTGGTTAGCTATTTCAATCTATTTGTACAACCTGAATGGTTTGTTGGCTGGCTTTAATCTGAAAAGACGCAGTAGATATCAAGGCGACCGCTTCGGCAGTCGCCTTTTTTATTTTAAAAGCTCAGCAGGAACAGCCGGATGCGCTCTAAAAATGGCTGGCAGATTTGTGAAGCAGCCGCTGCTTAATTTTCAGATTAAGATTATACTTGTGAATCATCTCTTTAATGCATAATCGTTATACGTTTTTTACTTCATTTATATGGAAAAAATATGACCAAGCTTAAAGCAGTTATCCCCGTTGCGGGTCTGGGTATGCACATGCTCCCTGCTACAAAAGCCATTCCTAAAGAAATGTTGCCAATCGTCGACAAGCCGATGATTCAGTACATCATCGATGAGTGCGTTGCAGCAGGGATCAAGGAAATTGTACTGGTCACCCACGCGTCCAAGAATGCGGTTGAAAACCATTTTGACACTTCCTACGAACTGGAAGCGCTGCTGGAAGCCCGCGTTAAGCGTTCGCTTCTGAGCGAAGTAAAATCGATTTGTCCTCCGGGCGTAACGATTATGAACGTGCGCCAGCCACAGCCGCTGGGCCTGGCTAACTCCATCCTGTGCGCGCGTCCGATGCTGCACGATGAAGCTTTCGTGGTTGTGCTGCCAGACATCCTGTTGGATGACTCAACAGCCGATCCCCTGCGTTACAACCTGGCCGCAATGGTTGCGCAGTTTGAAGAGACCAAACGCAGCCAGGTTTTGGTTCACCATATGCCAGCAGCCGATCTGTCTGAGTACTCGGTTATCAAAACCAAAGAGACGCTGGATCACCCAGGACAGGTCAGCCAGATTGTCGACTTCGTTGAAAAACCAGAACATCCACAGGCGCTGGATTCCGATCTGGCAGCTGTAGGCCGTTACGTGCTGTCCGCGGATATCTGGACCGAGCTGGAAAACCTGGAGCCAGGTGCTTGGGGACGTTACCAGCTGACCGACGCCATCGCTAACCTCGCAAAAAAGCAGCCTGTTGATGCGCATCAGCTTTCCGGCACCAGCTTTGACTGCGGCCGTAAACTGGGATATATGAAAGCCTTCGTATCCTGGGGTCTGAGAAACAATGCGCAGGGACGTGAGTTCCGCGAATCCATCAAAGCAATCCTGGCGAAGTAATCCGCAATCTGAACGTGGCCACGCTCTGGCGTGGTTGCAAGGAGTCAACATGGCTATTTTAGTAACGGGCGGCGCTGGTTACATCGGTTCCCACACGGTGCTTACGCTGCTGCAGCGTGGCGACGACGTTGTAGTACTGGATAACCTGAGCAATGCTTCACGTGAATCTGTCAACCGGGTTGAAAAACTGGCAGGGAAGACGGCAACATTTTGTGAAGGCGACATTCTGGATCGTGCCTGCCTGCGCGACCTGTTCGCCCAGCATGACATTACCGCGGTCATTCACTTTGCCGGCCTGAAAGCGGTAGGTGAATCCACGCGTATGCCGCTGGATTATTACCAGAACAACGTGACCGGGACACTGGTATTGCTGGAAGAGATGCGTGCTGCTGGCGTAAACCAGTTTATCTTCAGCTCTTCCGCCACCGTTTACGGCGCCGATGCCCCCGTACCTTACGTCGAAACCACGCCAATCGGCGGCACGACCAGCCCTTATGGCACGTCGAAGCTGATGGTTGAGTTCATTCTGCGTGACTACGCGAAAGCTAACCCGGATTTCAAAACCATCGCACTGCGTTACTTTAACCCGGTCGGTGCTCATGAATCTGGCCAGATTGGCGAAGATCCAAACGGCATTCCAAACAACCTGCTGCCTTACATCGCGCAGGTGGCTATTGGTCGTCTGGAGAAGCTCGGCATCTTTGGCGGTGATTACCCAACCAAAGATGGCACCGGTGAGCGCGACTACATCCACGTGATGGATTTAGCCGAAGGTCACCTGAAAGCGCTGGATCATATCGGCCAGGTTGAAGGTTATAAAGCCTACAATTTGGGTGCCGGAGTAGGGTACTCGGTGCTGGAAATGGTGAAGGCGTTTGAAAAAGCGGCCGACCGCGAGATCCCCTACCAGATCTCTCCACGCCGTGCCGGCGACCTCGCCGCGTTCTGGGCTGACGCCTCACTGGCAGATAAAGAGCTGGACTGGCGTGTCTCCCGCGGTATCGATGCGATGATGCGCGATACCTGGAACTGGCAGAGCCAGAATCCGAACGGTTATAAGTAAGCGCTTCTGACGCGTTGATGATAAGCCCAGCTAATGCTGGGCTTTTGTCTGTCTGGTCCCTGAGAAAATATCGGCAGAGAAATGCAGCAGTTCAGTCGAAGCGTTGTCTACAATTCAATCCTGAAGATAAGGCGGACGGTAGAGATATGAACGGATATCCGCCATTTAGGTGACTTATTAATCTTAGAACTTTTGGTAGGTTCAAATTGCGCTGGCGATGGATTAATCGCCTGTAAGCTGTACGGATTGTTCTCATTTTAGTTAGTTTTCATAATTACTGAATGATACAATTACGGGTTGTATCTCTGTGTCATGTCAGAGCTGGATTGCTTAAAAAAAGGACGTTTTTTCAGCGATTTAGGTGGTGAGTTTCCTCATCGCTTGCACGGTTTACGATCAAACCAGCATGGAATGCACTAGAAAATGCCGATTGCACACTGGGGCTGCTTACCCAGGGGCGGTAGCGTGCCCAAATTTCTTCCAGCTTACATGTACAGATAAACTCAATAATCTACGGTTATTGTTCCATATCACTTCCGTTTAGAGACTTGCTATGAAGATTTTGATCACTGGTGGCGCTGGCTTTATTGGTTCAGCAGTTGTAAGGCATATCATTCAAGATACGCAGGATTCCGTAATCAACGTGGATAAGTTGACCTATGCGGGCAATCTTGAATCCATTAAAGATGTCAGCGACAGTGAGCGTTACCAGTTCTTCCAGCTGGATATCTGTGACGGCGCCGGATTGAGCAAAGTGATGAACGAAACACAGCCGGATGCCATCATGCATCTGGCTGCGGAAAGCCATGTTGACCGCTCCATCACCGGACCTGCTGACTTTGTTCAGACCAACGTGGTAGGCACCTATACCTTGCTGGAAGCAACCCGTCAGTACTGGAACACGCTTAGCGATGAGAAAAAACAGGCTTTCCGTTTCCACCATATTTCCACCGATGAAGTGTATGGCGATTTACCTCATCCCGATGAGATGAGCGGTGAGCTGCCGTTGTTTACGGAAACCACGCCTTATGCACCAAGCAGCCCGTACTCCTCAACCAAAGCGGCCAGTGATCATCTGGTCAGAGCCTGGGGACGCACTTATAAGCTGCCGGTGATCATCACCAACTGCTCTAACAACTACGGTCCTTACCATTTCCCGGAAAAATTAATCCCGCTGATTATCATCAATGCGCTGGAGAAAAAGCCATTGCCTGTCTACGGTAAAGGCGACCAGATCCGTGACTGGCTGTATGTTGAAGATCATGCGCGCGCGTTGTACAAAGTGGTTACTGAAGCCGAAGTGGGCACCACCTATAATATTGGTGGCCATAATGAAAAACAGAATCTCGAAGTGGTTCAGACTGTGTGCGCGCTGCTGGACGAGCTTCAGCCAACTGAAGGTCGCTATGCCGATTTGATCACCTATGTGAACGATCGTCCCGGTCATGACCGCCGCTATGCTATCGACTCCAGCAAAATCCAGAAGGATCTTGGCTGGAAACCGCAGGAAACCTTCGAAAGTGGTCTGCGTAAAACCGTCCAGTGGTATCTGACCAATAATGAATGGATCGATAACATCAAAAGCGGTGCCTATCAGAGTTGGATTGAACAAAACTACGAGAAGCGTGATTAATGAAGATTCTTCTACTCGGTAAAAATGGTCAGGTTGGCTGGGAGTTACAGCGAGCCTTAGCACCGCTGGGCACGCTTATCGCTCTGGATCGTCACTCAACGACCTATTGTGGCGATCTCTCCAATGCCGAAGGCATCGCCGCCACCATTTTAGCGATTAAACCGGACGTGATCGTCAACGCAGCCGCACACACCGCGGTTGATAAGGCCGAGTCTGAACCTGAAGTTGCTGCTGTGCTTAACACCTCATCCGTAGCTGCAATGGCTGCCGCGGCGGAGAAAGTTGGGGCGCTATTGGTTCATTATTCGACAGACTATGTCTTTAATGGCCAGGGTGAGCAACCCTGGACAGAAGCCGACGTGACCGAACCGCTCAGTGTCTATGGTAAAACCAAGCGTGACGGTGAAAAAGCCATTGCTGCGGCTTGCAGCAACTATCTGATATTCCGCACCAGTTGGGTGTATGCCGCTAAGGGCAACAACTTTGCCAAAACGATGCTTAAGCTGGCGAAGGACAGAGAAGAGCTTTCGGTCATCAACGATCAGTTTGGTGCCCCAACCGGCGCAGACTTGATTGCAGATTGCACGGCGCACGCTATTCGCAAAGCGAAAGGGCAGCCACAGCTTTCAGGCATTTATCATCTGATTGCCAGCGGCACGACCACCTGGCATGACTACGCTTCATTTGTTATTACTACCGGGCGTGAGAAAGGACTGGAGTTGAAGGTCAACAAAATCAATCCAGTGGCCACTTCGGCATTTCCTACCCCGGCTAAGCGACCTGCCAATTCCAGACTGGATACGGCTAAATTCCAGCAGAGTTTTGATTTAACGCTTCCAGACTGGCATGACGGCGTAGAGCGGATGCTCACGGAAATCATCGGATAAATTCTATAAAATCAGCATCAGAAGATGCTGTTAAATTGGTGCAAAGCATTATGACAAAGAATAAAGGCATTATCTTAGCGGGCGGTTCCGGAACAAGACTTTATCCGGTAACTATGGCTGTGAGTAAGCAATTGCTGCCTATCTATGATAAGCCAATGATTTATTACCCGCTGAGCACGCTGATGATGGCAGGTATCCGCGATATTCTGATCATCAGCACGCCACAGGATACACCCCGCTTTGAAAGTCTCTTAGGCGATGGTTCACAGTGGGGCCTGTCTATTCAATATAAAGTGCAGCAGAATCCAGATGGTCTGGCACAGGCATTTGTACTGGGTGAAGAGTTTATCGGTGATGATGCCTGTGCGCTGATTCTCGGTGACAACATCTTCTACGGCCACGATCTGAATAAGCAACTGGAAGAAGCCTGTAATAAGAAGCAGGGTGCTACCGTATTCGCCTATCACGTTCAGGATCCGGAGCGTTATGGCGTAGTTGAATTCGATAAGGACGGCAAAGCTATTTCCTTAGTCGAAAAGCCAGAGCACCCAAAAAGCAATTACGCAGTGACCGGTCTGTATTTCTATGACAACAGCGTCGTTGAGATTGCCAAGTCACTTAAGCCATCGCCACGCGGTGAGTATGAAATCACTGACGTTAACCGCATCTATCTTGAAAGAGGCGAACTGTCTGTCTCCATCATGGGTCGTGGTCATGCGTGGTTAGATACCGGCACGCATCAGAGCATGAACGAAGCGAATAACTTCATTCAGACGATTGAAACGCGTCAGGGCCTGAAAGTATGCTGCCCTGAAGAGATTGCTTATCGTATGAAATATATCAGCGCAGAGCAGCTTGAAATATTAGCTAAACCTTTATTAAAAAATGATTACGGCAAATATTTGATGAATTTATTAAAAGGTCGGATTTAAACAATGAAAATCACAGATACTGCAATTGCTGACGTCAAAATTATTGAGCCAAAAGTTTTTGGTGATGACCGTGGTTTCTTCTTTGAAAGTTTTAACCAGTCCATTTTTAATGAAGCAGTGGGCCGCCCGGTAGAGTTCATCCAGGACAATCACTCAATGTCTAAAAAAGGTGTCCTTCGCGGTCTGCATTACCAACTTGCTCCTCATGCGCAGGGGAAACTGGTGCGTTGTGTTGAGGGTGAAGTTTTTGATGTCGCTGTAGACATTAGAAAATCATCACCGACTTTTGGCCAGTGGGTCGGTGTAAATCTTAGCGCTGAAAATCACCGTCAGCTGTGGATCCCTGAGGGATTTGCGCATGGCTTCGTGACGCTGAGTGAACGTGTGCAGTTTGTTTACAAGACGACAAACTATTATGCACCTCAATCCGAGCGAAGCATTATTTGGAATGATCCTGAAATCAATATTAAATGGCCTGAGGTTGAAAACCTCACTTTATCTGGTAAAGATGAAGTTGGATTACTTTTGAACTCCGCCGATCTGTTTGATTAAATATGGACAAACAACAGAAAATTGCCGTTTTGATATGTACGTACAATGGAAGTCAGTACATACGTAAACAGCTTGATTCCATAATAACCCAATCTTATAAAGACTGGGTTATTTATGCTTCTGATGATGGTTCTAAAGATAATACAGTTGAAATCCTAAAAGAATACCAATCCAAAGTAGGAATGGATAAATTCCACATAGTCATGGGTCCAGGCAAAGGATTTGCTTGGAATTTCATTTCTATATTGGAGAAAAGCGGTGACGATTATTCTGGATATGCATTCTGCGATCAGGACGATGAATGGATGCCCGACAAACTTTCCAAAGGGATTGATTACCTCAACCAAATCAGCGTTCACGTAGCGGGAGTTTACTGTGGCAGAACGCTCCTGGTTGACGAGCATGATAATTATTTGGGTGAGTCACCGCTTTTTGAAAAAAAACCATCCTTAAAAAATGCTTTAGTTCAAAGTATTGCCGGTGGCAATACTATGATATTAAACCATGCCGCAAAATGCCTGGTCGCGAAAACTCCCTTGGATGTGAAAATTGTTTCGCATGACTGGTGGATCTATATCATCGTTTCAGCAGCGGGAGGGGTGGTTGTTTATGATCCAATCCCAACGATTCGGTATCGACAGCACCAGGGCAATATCGTTGGCTCCAACAATGGATGGCTTGCCCGTTTGAAAAGAATATTTGGATTACTTGATGGTCACTTCAAATCTTGGATTGATAGTAATCTGATTGCGTTGGACAGGATGAATTCAGAAATTACTCCTGAAAATAAAATTTTCATAGATCAATTTGTGACCGCAAGAAAGAGTCATTTCTTAAAAAGAGTCATAATATTCAAAAATCTTAGCATGTATCGGCAAACCCTGTTCGGTACATTTGGACTCTTTGTCGCAATTATACTAAAGAAAATTTAAAGAAAAGTCTTTGATGAGAGGTGGGATTTTGCAACAGCAGAGAGTACATAGTACTTCGCTATGGTCATTGTGCACGAGCACATACAAAAACAAGCAAATAATTTTTGAAATGACTAAAAGAGACATTGTCGGACGTTATAAAGGGTCGGTAATGGGACTGCTTTGGTCTTTCATAAATCCAATTTTCATGCTGGCTGTGTATACGGTGGTCTTCTCCGAGGTGTTTAATGCCCGATGGGGAACTGCAACAGGAGATGAATCTAAAGCTCAGTTTGCAATTATACTTTTTGTAGGGCTAATTGTTCATGGGATATTTAGTGAGGTTTTAACTAAATCTCCAATGCTAATCTTGAACAATGTGAATTATGTCAAAAAAGTTGTTTTCCCTTTAGAAACCTTGCCGATCATAACATTATTATCAGTCGGCTTCCAAACCTGTATTAACATTGTAGTATTGGTCGCCGCTTTTGTCATTTTCAATGGATATGTGCATTTGACGGCACTGATATTACCAGTTGTTTTATTGCCTATATTTATTTTGACTCTGGCGCTTAGCTATATAGTGTCGTCACTGGGTGTCTTCATCCGTGATTTAGGGCAGTTCATCACTTTGCTGGTCACAGTGATTTTATTTCTTTCTCCTGTCTTTTATCCACTTTCCGCAGTACCAGATAAATTTAAACCAATCATCCTGCTAAACCCTGTGACCTTCATTATAGAGCAGGCGCGAAACGTTTTGATTTGGGGTAAATTACCCGATTTTTCAGGTCTGATGGTCTACAGCTTTGTTTCATTGCTGATATTGTGGCTGGGCTTCTTCTGGTTCCAAAAAACTCGTAAAGGATTTGCTGATGTTATCTAATGACAATGCTCTGGAAATCATTGATGTCAGTAAATGTTATCAAGTTTATGACAATCCAGTTAGGCGATTAAAACAGTTTATCATCCCAAATCTTGAGCGAAAGTTGGGAAAGGTTCCTCGTGTTTATCACCAGGAATTCTGGGCTCTCCAGGATATTAGCTTCAATCTGCCAAAGGGTGAGACGGTAGGTATTGTCGGACGTAATGGATCCGGTAAATCCACTCTGTTGCAAATTATTGCTGGGACACTGTCTCCTACACAAGGTTCGGTTAATATCAATGGTCGTGTAGCCGCTCTTCTGGAGTTAGGCGCGGGCTTCAATGGTGATTTTACTGGTCGCGAAAACGTATTTCTAAATGGTGCGCTGCTGGGCCTGACAAAAGAGGCTATTGAAAATAAGCTGGATGATATTCTGTCATTTGCAGATATAGGGCATTTTATAGATGCACCAGTAAAATCCTATTCAAGCGGAATGATGGTCAGGCTGGCTTTTGCTGTTCAGGCACAAATCGATCCGGAAATCCTGATCGTAGATGAAGCACTGGCAGTTGGAGATGCAAAGTTCCAGGCTAAATGCTTCGCCCGGCTGAAACAATTAAAAAATAATGGCACGTCCATTCTTTTCGTATCACATGCCACTGAACAGATTATCACCCATTGTGATAAAGCGATCCTGTTAAATGATGGTGTGATGGTCGACACAGGTGCCCCAAAAAATATCATTAACCAATACCTGGATCTGCTTTTCGGTAAACCCACCACGGATAAATCTTTAAGAGCAGAGCAAGAGAAAAACATTGCCGCTGCGAGTGAAAAAGAAGCAGAGAGCATTGAGAGATTCGCTCAAAGTAATGAACCTGATCTTGCCTCCCGCTATAATTTGCACGAAGAGGGGTTCGTAACCCGTAAAAACTATAACCCCTCCGAGTATCGGTGGGGAGACAAGCAGGCCGAAATCCTCGATTTTCATTTATCTCAGGATAATCATGAATATCCGTTAACTGTTTCATCAGAATCAAGTCTGACGATGCACTTTTTAACGAAGTTTAATGCCACTGTTGAAAAACCTATCTTCGGTTTTGCCGTCAAAACAAAAGATGGTGTAACAATTTACAATACAAACTCAAAAATTCTTGAGTCTGCCTTCATCGAATGCGGTGAGGCCGGTAAAACCTATATGGTTAAAATAACCATCCCTGCTAAACTTTATCAAGGTGACTATTTCATCTCGGTAGGGTTAGCAAGTTATGATATTGCAGGGCAGATAGTTCCACATGATCGACGCTATGATTCGATTCATATTGCGATAGAGCCCACTGCAGACTTTTTTGGGCTGGTCAACTTAGAGGCTTCGATTACTTGTGAACAATAAAAATTATGCAACTGTGCTGAATGAAGCCGGTTTTTTTTTAGACCCAGAGTTAAATATCTGGTGTGAAATTTCTGAAGAGAAGTTTGGCTATAATGATGGTGACGAATATGAGAACTACGTCCTTGATGTCGTCACCAATGCTTCTGACTGTTCAGTCATGTCGTCAGAACTCGCTACTAATATAAAAGATTGGCCATCGCTATATCACCTTACCCCCAAGCGCTCCAATCTGCTTCGGCCTTTCACTGAACAGTTTCGTGGTAAGCGTGTTCTGGAAATAGGTTGTGGATGTGGTGCTATTACTCGTTTCTTAGGTGAATCGGGTGCTGAGGTAGTCTCCGTTGAAGGAAGTAAAAGACGTGCGACTATCGCTCGCAGACGATGCTATGACCTGGAAAATGTGCAGGTAATTTGTGCCTCTAGTGAGAAATTGCCTGATCTTGGTCAGTTTGACTATGTAATGCTCATAGGTGTACTGGAATATGCGCAAAGCTTCCTGGGGGCAGGTGGGCCAGGAAAACTACTCGAATCCTGTCGTACCAGACTCACTCCTTCTGGATCATTGTTCGTTGCGATTGAAAATAAACTTGGCTTAAAATACCTTGCAGGTGCTAAGGAAGATCATCTGGGCGTCCCAATGCTTGGCATCAATAATGCCTATCCTGAATTGGGCGTTATTACCTTCGGGCGCCAGGAGTTAAAAAACCTCTTACAAGACTCAGGATATTTACAAATCGAAGAATATCTTCCGTTTCCTGACTATAAATTACCCACGTTAATTATCGCGCCAGAAGGGCATTTAAGTAAAAGCAAAGCATTATATCCGTTGGTGAGTGAGAGTTATCATAAAGAAGCACAGCCGCTAAGTGATTATACATTCTCTCTGGAAGAAGCGTCCACTAGCGTCTGGGAAAATGGCCTTTCTGCTGATTTGTCTAACTCCTTTTTGATGGTTTCTTCACCGGCCAGTGTTGTCAGTGATAAGAATAATCAAGAAGAGGTTGATGAAACATCTCTTGCCTGGTATTATTCGGAATCTCGGAAAGATAATAAGCAAAAAGCCATTAATTTTGTCACCAAAGGTGATGATATCAAGGTGAAAGTTTTCAAAATGAATGGTGAGTTTATTCATGATGAGGAATTTCACCAGGGTGAAAGTTTATGGCTTGAATTAGTCAGTATATTGAATAAACATGGTTGGCAGCGGGCACAGCTAGTCAATTTTGTTAAAAATTGGATTGGTATAGTTACCGAAAAGGCTGGGATTGAATTAGTCTATGCTTGGGATATGAAGGTGCCTGTAGAGTATCTCGATGCTACTCCTTTTAATATCATTAAAACCAGTGCGGGTTACGAAATATTTGACTTAGAATTAAATGCTGAACAGCCTTTAAATCTTTCCAGTATGATATTTAGAGGGTTATTCCACTCGTTCTTGCGTATAACTTCTGTTTCACCAACCAGTGATGTGTCTGATTATAATATTTTCAATCTTACTCAAGCTGTTATCTCAGATGTTTTTCCAAATGCACCTGAAGAGCTGTGTGCAAATTGTCTACGTGATGAAGTCTGGTTGATGCGCGAAATTGCTACAACTGACACTACAGCGCTTTATGAAAACTACAAGAGTGTTTCTTTTATAGCACGCAATTTCTTAAATGATTACAGAACTGAACTCTCGCGGCTACATGGAGTAGTAAATGAAAATGCAGAGAAAATTAATCTTCAAACGTTATCCGAGATAGAGTTAGCTAATAGTAAAGCGTCAACCGAAGTAGAGCTAAATAACTGCAGGGAAGAAAACAAAAAGTTGCAGGATTTACTAAATTTCAAGGAAGCTCAATTAAACAGGATGCTTGAATCCCGAGGCGGAAAAATTCTTGCTCTGATAGAAAAATTCAGGTCTGGATTCAAGAAATAAAATTTATTTTACAGTGATTTATAAGGTGTCAAAATTGAAACTTTATTCATTTGCCAAAAAAATGCTTAGTGCTGAAGGCAAAGACCTCGTCCGATATCGAATTAAGCTGCTAAAAGATATCATTAAAAATGATGGAGTTAAGGCTGCTTATCAGCGAATCAAACTTGCTTATGGGAATAGCACAGGGAATCATTATGCACCTGACTCTTTTGTTGACATGGAACAGGCGGCTGCCGGAGGCCGAGATTCTTTATTAGAAGCATGGCTGGCCAGCGAATATAATCGTAACCAGCTCAAGGTTAATGAACAAAGCCATTATGTTCCTAAAGCGCTCGATTCACTGGAAGGTGTAGACCTGCCAGTTAAAGTTATTGCTTACTATCTACCACAATATCATCCCTTTGAAGAGAATAATAAGTGGTGGGGCCATGGATTTACCGAGTGGACCAGTGTCACCAAGGCCAGACCTCAATACTTAGGGCAACAGCAGCCTCGACTCCCTGGTGAGCTTGGTTTTTATGACTTACGTCTTCCTGAGACCATGAGTCAGCAGATCGATTTGGCTAAACAATACGGTGTTCATGGTTTTTGCTTCCATCACTATTGGTTTGGTGGCAAGCGTCTGATGGAAACGCCTGTTAATAATTTCCTTAAAGATAAAACACTGGATATAAATTTCTGTCTCTGTTGGGCCAATGAAAACTGGACCCGCCGATGGGATGGCTTGGAAAATGATGTTCTGATTGCTCAGAATCATTCCCCTGAAGATGATATTGCCTTCCTTGACGACATCATGCCGGCATTGAAAGATGAGCGTTATATTCGTGTTGATGGCAAACCATTATTGATTCTATATCGTCCAGCATCATTACCTGATGCCCGTGCTACCGGTATACGCTGGCGTGAACATGCAATCAAAAACGGCTTACCCGGCCTTTATTTGGTTGTGGTGAAAGCCTTTGAGGTCACCAGCCCTGAGCCATTCGGATTTGATGCCATTGTAGAATTCCCTCCTCATCAGATGGGGGCCCGTGATATCACCGATAATGTCACTTTACTGAATAAGAAATTCTCCGGCAGAGTCTATGATTATGAAGAGCTGGCTTCCAGAGCCGGTTCCATTACTGATAAACGTTTCCCATATTTCAAAGCCGTTATGCCTTCATGGGATAACGAGGCAAGAAAACCAGGTCAGGGTTACTCGTTCCATAATGCTAAACCCGAGCTTTATGCAAAATGGCTCGACAGTGCCATCAAAACGACCATGGAAAGCAGACCAGAAGAGCGTCTTGTCTTTGTGAATGCATGGAATGAATGGGCTGAAGGCGCACACCTTGAGCCGGATCGTTACAATGGCTACGCTTACTTACATGCCACAGCCAATATATTGCGTAATTCTTTATCAAAATATGACTGTGATCACCAGTATATCTCTGAGATAAACCAAAAGTTTACACCTCAGTCTGATACTGCGGTAATCCTGCATGCTTATTATGAAGATCTTGCCTGCGAGTTGGTCGATAAATATATTGCACAACATAAAAATACACTCGATCTTATTATTACTATTCGTAGCGATGTTAAAGCAGAGACCTTAACTAAAATTAAAGAAACCTTCAGTAATGTGTTCTTTATTCTGGTTGATAATAGAGGTCGTGATATCAGGCCATTTATCCAGGCGATGAAAGTTGCAGAAGGTTTTGGCTATAAATTCATCTGCAAAGTCCACACCAAGAAATCACCTCATCGGGTTGATGGTCAACAATGGAGAGAGAGCTTGTTCGATGACCTTTTGGGGACCGTTCCTCAGGTTTACGGCATTCTTGAACGCTTTAAAGCAGATCCTAAAACTGGTGTTATTGCGCCCGCTAACTCGATCACTGACCTTTCGATTCCTGAGATTAATCTTGGTAACCGCCCGTGGTTGAATAAAATATTTACCAGACTCGGAGCACCTCAGCTTTCCACTGACTTTAAGACCAGTTTCCCCGCCGGTTCAATGTTCTGGTTCAGAATGGATGCTCTTGAGCCATTGACCAACAAACTCATTGATGAAGAAGAGTTTGAGCTTGAGGCAGGGCAGTTGGATGGTACTCTGGCTCATGCAGTAGAACGAATTATCGGCGCTGTAGTAAATAAAGTTGGCTATCAGGTTATTGATGTAAAAAGTTTATAAGAGTCAGTAGCGTAATAATTGAAAGTGGGGGGCAATGCTCCCCATTTTTGTTACTCAGATTTAATGTCCGAACGTCCAAACTCCTTTCGCTGCGATAATTCTGATTCTGTTAAGCCACCATCATGATTCATTGGCCAGAGTTTGTGCAAAGATCTTCCTGCAGTAACAAAATGGCGACAACTCGGATGGCCAACCGGAAGACATTTTCTCTTTGTATTCAGAACTAATATTAAAAAAAATTGATTTGGTGATATGCCTGGTCTGAAAACCTGCGTAATTATGCGGGCTAATGTTTCCTAACTTGCTCATTTGCAACAAAGATTGCCAATCGCATCAATCACTACCTTTAATCAGCTATCCTGAGTTAACATGTTTGCCACATTAACGCGCGGCGCCTCTGACAGGCGTCGTGAGTGACCTTCAGACAGGAGTATGTAATGTCCAAGCAACAGATCGGCGTTGTAGGTATGGCAGTAATGGGCCGCAACCTGGCTCTCAACATCGAGAGCCGCGGTTATACCGTGTCCATCTTTAACCGTTCACGCGAGAAGACAGAAGAAGTCATCGCAGAGAACGAAGGCAAAAAACTGGCGCCTTACTACACCATCGAAGAGTTTGTTGATTCCCTTGAGAAGCCACGTCGTATCCTGCTGATGGTTCAGGCAGGCGAAGCGACTGACAAGACTATCGCCTCTCTGACTCCGCACCTTGATAAGGGCGATATCCTGATCGACGGTGGTAACACCTTCTATAAAGACACCATTCGCCGTAACCGCGAACTGTCTGACCAGGGCTTCAACTTCATCGGTACCGGTGTTTCCGGTGGCGAAGAGGGCGCACTGAAGGGCCCATCTATCATGCCTGGCGGCCAGAAAGAAGCTTACGAGCTGGTTGCCCCAATCCTGAATGAGATTGCTGCGCGTGCAGAAGGCGAAGCTTGTGTAGCCTACATGGGTCCGGATGGCGCGGGTCACTATGTCAAAATGGTGCACAACGGTATCGAGTACGGCGACATGCAGCTGATTGCAGAAGCTTACTCCCTGCTGAAAAATGCCCTGAACCTGAGCAATGATGACCTGGCTAAAACCTTCAGCGAGTGGAATGAAGGCGAGCTGAGCAGCTACCTGATCGACATCACCAAAGACATCTTCACCAAAAAAGATGAAGACGGTAAATACCTGGTTGATGTGATTCTGGATGAAGCAGCGAACAAAGGTACCGGTAAGTGGACCAGCCAGAGCTCTCTGGACCTGGGCGAGCCACTGTCACTGATCACCGAGTCGGTGTTTGCGCGTTACCTGTCCTCGCTGAAAACGCAGCGTGTTGCAGCGTCCAAAGTACTGAGCGGTCCAACCGTGCAGACTATCTCTGGTGATAAAGCCGAGTTCGTTGAGAAAGTTCGCCGCGCTCTGTACCTGGGTAAAATCGTTTCTTACGCTCAGGGCTTCTCTCAGCTGAAAGCCGCTTCTGACGAAAACAAATGGGATCTGCATTACGGCGAGATTGCTAAAATCTTCCGCGCTGGTTGCATCATCCGTGCTCAGTTCCTGCAGAAGATTACCGATGCTTACGCAGACGATGCCAACATTGCTAACCTGCTGCTGGCGCCGTACTTCAAAAACATCGCTGATGAATACCAGCAGGCGCTGCGCGATGTTGTGGCGTACGCTGTACAGAACGGTATCCCGACACCAACCTTCTCAGCTGCTATCGCTTACTACGACAGCTACCGTTCAGCGGTACTGCCAGCGAACCTGATTCAGGCGCAGCGTGACTACTTCGGCGCACACACCTACAAGCGTACCGATAAAGAAGGTGTGTTCCACACCGAGTGGATGGAATAACATCCTCCGCTATTAAAAAAGGCTTCCTTCGGGAAGCCTTTTTTTTTGTTTCATGCACACTTAAGGAACCAGCAAATCCCCATCACGAATCGCGTCCTTCCCGGCAAGCCTCGTCACCAATATTCCCGCCGTTGCAAACCTTACCCAGTGCCTCGCGTACAGCAATCCACCGTGTTCAGCCACTAAAGGCGTCAGCCTGTCGGTTAACGGGTCCAGAATGTCGGCGACCACTTCTCCGGCTTCAATCCACTCACCAATCTCGCGGCGATGCAGGATCACCCCTGAATGCGGCGTGGTGATATATTCACAGCCCGCCAGTGGCACGGCTTCATTATGCAATTCTGGCAGGTGAGGCGCTTCACCAACGATGTAACCCGCGTGAATCAGTGCATGGATAATGGCGTCTGCGTCTGTTTCTGCCTGCACATGGCTGACATCTCTCACGCCACGCAACTCAAGCGTCACCGGCAGCAGTGGCTGCGGCATTGGGAAGCTGTCGCCAAATTTACGCTGCAAATACAGCCAGGGTTCACAGCAGGCCTCATCAAACGGTTCACCGCCGGAGATGTCGGCAATAAGCTGCACATCGCTGCCAATGTATCGCGCCAGCGGCTCAATCGCCTGCCACGCGTGCGGCATTGTGTAGAGGTGCGGGACCGCTTCCCAGTCGCAGTGAATATCAATCATCAGATCGGCCTGACAGGCCATTCTCATCAACGTATGGCGTTGCGACGCCAGCTCTGTCACCGCCGTCGCGCCGTCAAAGTAGTTGTTGATCGCTGTGCGAATCAGTTCACGATTAGACTCCGCATCCTGATTCAGTCTACCCTCCAGCCGTTTCGCCAGCACCGGGCCCAACGCGGGGAACTGGCGATTAAAATCCTGACCGGAGGCGGTTTCGAATCGCCCTAAATGCGTACCGTGCCAGTGCTGACCCAACGCAATCGGGTTGGCAACCGGAACCAGGGTGATAGCGGCGGCCAGGCGTCCTTCAGACTCTAAGGCCTTCAGCTTTTGCTTCAAATACCAGGCAACGGCTACGCCAGGCAGTTCATCGCCGTGTAAGCCCGCCTGAATATAGACCTGACGAGGGGAAGGTTCGCCAAAGTGGCAGCTGATGATTTCGCGTTGCGTTCCCAGCGAGGCGCTGAGCAAGGGATGATGGCGTTGTTGCATGATCAGATCACTTAAAAGGGGGAAGAGTGTCGCGCCCGCAGACGCGACTCAGACACTATTTTTGAATGGAGATATCGGTCGCGAAATACTGCTTCTGAATCTTATCAAAGGTGCCGTTTTTCTTGATTTCCGCGAAAGCGTTGTCCAGCGCGGTTTTCAGCTCTGCATCGCCTTTACGCAGGCCAATCGCGGTGCCAGGGCCGATAATCGGATCCTGCACAATCGGGCCAGCCAGTTCGAAATCTTTGCCCTGAGGATGCTTCAGGAAGCCGATAGCCGCCTGTGCCGCATCGGTAAACACCGCATCCAGACGGCCGGAAACCAGATCGCTCTCAACCTGAGCCTGATCGCCATAAGGAACGACGTTCACCCCAGCCGGCTGCCATTTTGCCAGCGCATAGCGCTCCTGCACGGTACCCTGTTCAACGCCGACGGTTTTGCCTTTCAACGATTCCGGGGTAGGCAGCAGACCGGAGCCTTTGCGGGCAATCAGCTGGGTTTTGGTGTCATACATCGGCTCGGTAAAGTCGATCTGCTTGAGGCGTTCTTCGGTAACGCCCATGTCCGACAGAATGGCATCGAATTTACGCGCTTTCAGGGCTGGGATCATGCCGTCAAACTGGCTTTCCACCCACACGCATTTCGCCTGCATCTGAGTACAGAGCGCGTTACCCAAATCGATATCAAAACCGACCAGTTTGCCCTGCGGGGTTTTAGACTCAAAAGGAGGATAGGTTGGGTCAACCGCGAAGCGAACCTGATCGATTTTGGCCTGAGCGCCAAAAGCGCAGCCTGCCATCAACGAGGCAATCGCTGCCTTACGCAGCACAGAAGACATCAAAGTTTTAGCCATTATTTATTACATCTCAATAACTTTACACAAGCAGTCAGAGTAACTGCTGCTGCCGGTGGTGTGAATTTTTAATTGTAAAAAAAAGGCCGGTTTCCCGGCCTTAGCAACAGTGCTGAGAACTACTTGTGACGTTCACGCAGGTTGTTAATGATGGTGCTCAGATTCAAATCCTGATCCTGCAATAGGACCAGCAGGTGATAGATCAAATCGGAGGCTTCGTTAGTCAGTTCATGGCGATCGTTAACGGTCGCCGCCAGTGCGGTTTCCACACCTTCTTCACCCACTTTCTGCGCGATACGCTTGGTGCCGCTGGCGTACAGGCTGGCGGTATAAGAGCTTTTTGGATCCGCGTGCTTACGTTCTGCCAGCAGCTGCTCTAACTGGTAGAGGAACGTCCAGTCAGGGGCGGCCGGAGAGAAGCAGCTCGAGGTGCCCAGATGGCAGGTGGGGCCAATCGGGTTCGCCAGGATCAGCAAGGTGTCGTTATCGCAATCCGGTGTGATGCTGACCACGTTGAGGAAGTTTTCAGAGGTCTCGCCTTTGGTCCACAGACGCTGCTTGGTGCGCGACCACAGGGTCACTTTGCCAATTTCCAGCGTCTTAGCCAGCGCTTCCTGATTCATGTAGCCATGCATCAGCACTTCACCCGACACCGCGTGTTGGACGATGGCCGGCATCATGCCGTCAGTTTTTACCCAATCTAGCTGGGCCAGCTGTTGTTCTGTTAACACGCGCGGATCTCCACACCTTTTTCAATCAGGAACGCTTTCAGTTCCCCGATATTAATAATCTGCTTATGGAAGACGGAAGCGGCCAGCGCACCGTCGACATCGGCATCGCGGAAGGCTTCGTGGAAGTGTTCCATGGTGCCCGCGCCGCCAGAGGCGATCAGCGGCACCTTGCAAACCTCACGCATCTTCTGCAGTTGGATCAGGTCGTAGCCGTTGCGCACGCCGTCCTGATTCATCATATTCAGCACGATTTCGCCCGCGCCACGCTTCTGCACTTCCTGCACCCAGTCCAGCGTTTCCCAGGTGGTAACCTTGGTACGGCTTTCGTCACCGGTATATTGATTCACGTGATACTTGCCGGTTTCGCTGTCATACCAGGTATCAATGCCGACCACAATGCACTGTACGCCAAACCGGTCGGCAAGGCGGGTGATCAGCTCGGGATCGGCCAGCGCCGGCGAGTTGATCGAAATCTTATCGGCACCAAATGACAGGATCTGGGCAGCGTCTTCCGCCGACTTGATCCCGCCCGCGACGCAGAAGGGGATATCGATCACTTCAGCCACGCGGGAAACCCAGCTTTTATCGACGACGCGGCCATCTGACGAAGCGGTGATATCGTAAAACACCAGTTCATCGGCGCCTTCCTGGGCATAACGCTGCGCCAGTGGCACGATGTCGCCAATAATTTCATGATTACGGAACTGTACGCCTTTCACTACCTGACCGTCACGGACGTCCAGGCAGGGTATTATCCTTTTTGCCAGCATGAGATTGCCTCCGCAACGGTGAATTTACCTTCCAACAGGGCGCGACCGACGATCACGCCTTTTGCACCGCAGCCGTTCAGCGCCGCAACGTCATCCAGCGAACCAATGCCACCCGAGGACTGGAAGGCGATGGTTGGGAAGCGGGCGGACACTTCGCGATACAGCTCAACATTGGAACCGCTGAGCGTGCCATCGCGGGAGATATCGGTGCACAGCACATGCTTCAGGCCGACCGGCAGGAACTGCTCAATCACTTCTTCCAGCGTCACGCCGGCGGCTTCCTGCCAGCCGCTGATCGCCACTTCCTTGCGGTTGTTGGCATCAATACGCACGTCCAGTGCCAGCACAATGGCATCCGGGCCGTACTGCTTAAACCAGCTTTTCACTTCTTCAGGATCTTTTACCGCGGTTGATCCGACCACCACGCGGGTGGCACCGGCGTTCAGCAGCGCTTCCACATCGTCACGGGTGCGGATACCGCCACCCACCTGCACCGGCACATTAACGCCTGCGAGCAACGTGGTCAGCAGCGGGATCTGGCGCGCCGCCGGATCTTTGGCACCGGTTAAATCCACCAGGTGCAGCACTTCCGCGCCCTGAGCTTCATAATCCTGTAAACGTGGCAGCGGATCGCTGCCGTAATCACGCTGCTGGCCATAGTCGCCCTGATGCAGACGGACCACTTTGCCTTCTATTAAATCTAACGCGGGGATAATCATGCCCGTTACATCTCCAGGAAGTTTTTCAGCAGCTGCGCGCCAGCGGCACCGGAACGCTCCGGGTGGAACTGCACGCCGAAGAAGTTATCTTTCTGCACCGCAGCGGTAAAGGCTTCACCGTAGCTGCATTGGGCGATGGTGTACTCGTTCACCGGCATGGCATAGCCGTGCACAAAGTAGAAGTAGGATCCATCAGGAATGCCGCGGAACAGGTGATTACCCGCCTGTGAGGTGATCTGGTTCCAACCCATATGCGGCAGCGGCAGACCCAGGTCGACCATTTTCAAAACCGGTTGCTCGATAATGCCGAGGGTTTTCACGCCGCCGCTTTCATCGCTTTCAGAACCCAATAGCTGCATGCCAAGACAGATGCCCAACACCGGTTGAGTACAGGCTTTGATCAGCTGAATAAGCTCACGCTCGCGCAGCTGATCCATCGCCGCCTGCGCGGTACCCACGCCCGGCAGCAGCAGTTTATCTGCCTGTAACACCGTATCCGCCTCGCGGCTCACGATCGGATCGTAGCCCAGACGTTGCACGGCCCACTTTACCGATGAGAGGTTGGCGCAGCCTGTATCCAGGATCACCACGTTCATTACAGCACTCCTTTCGAGCTGGGCAGCGTGTTGCCCTCAACGCGAATGGCCTGACGCAGCGTACGGCCAAAGGCTTTGAACAGGCTTTCAACGCGGTGATGGTCGTTTTTGCCCTTGGTTTTCAGGTGCAGGGTGCTCGCCATGGTGTAAGAGAGCGAGCTGAAGAAGTGTTCAACCATCTCGGTGCTCAGGTCGCCTACGCGCTGATAGCTGAACTCCGCTTTATATTCGAGGTGCGGGCGGCCGGAGATATCCAGCGCGCAGCGTGCCAGACATTCGTCCATTGGCAGCACAAAGCCAAAGCGGCCGATGCCACGTTTGTCACCCAGCGCTTTCAGCAAGGCTTCGCCCAGCGCCAGGCCGGTGTCTTCCACCGTGTGGTGATCGTCGATATACAGGTCACCCTTCACATCGATGTTCATACGGAAACCGCCGTGGGTGGCAATCTGATCGAGCATATGGTCAAAGAAGCCGACGCCGGTGTTGAACTTGCTGTTGCCTTCACGATCCAGCCAGACTTCGACGCTGATCTGCGTTTCTTTGGTATTACGCTTCACCAGCGCATGACGATCGCGTTTGGTCAGCTGCTGCTCAATCGCCAGCCAGTTGAGGTCGTTGCGCGAGTAGAGCAGGCCGGTAATGCCCATATTGCTGGCCAGCTGCACGTCCGTCGCGCGGTCACCAATCACGTAGCTGTTGGCGGTATCCAGCACGCCAGCGGCCAGCCAGGTTTCAACCATTTTGGTTTTCGGCTTGCGGCAGTCGCAGTTGTCAGCAGGCAGATGCGGGCAAATCAGCACATCATCAAACTGCACGCCCTGTGAGGAAAGGATTTGCATCATCAGGTTCTGCGGGCCATCGAAATCAGCCTGCGGGAAGCTGTCGGTGCCCAGGCCATCCTGATTGGTGATCATCACCAGTTTGAAGCCGGCTTTCTGCAGTGACAGCAGCACCGGGATCACGTCTGGCTCAAAGGCCAGCTTGTCCATGCGATCCACCTGGAAGTCGGTCGGCGGCTCGGAGATGATCGTGCCGTCACGATCGATAAAAAGGACTTTCTGGCTCATGCTTGCTCCCTGGTATCGGACGCGCCGGGTAAGGTTTTCAACGCCGAAATGGCGCGGTTACACTCTTCACGGGTGCCGACGGAGATGCGCAGGCATCCCGACAGCCCCGGCTGTTTGTTCTGGTCACGCAGAATAATGCCCCGATCCCACAGCGTTTTAAAGACCTGGCTGGAGGCGGTAAAGCGCGCAAGAACATAATTGGTTTCGCTTGGGAACACCTGCTCCACGCAGTCACATTGCTGCAAGGCGGCGATCAGCAGCTCACGGGTGGCAACCAATTCGCTGACGTGGGATTTCATTATTGCAATGCCATGGTCGCTCAGTGCCTGGGCTGCAATGTCGGCAACCGGGGTGGAGAGAGGATAGGGTGCGATAACCTTCATCAACAGGGCAATCACCTCAGCATTCGCCAGGGTGAAGCCACAGCGCAATCCTGCCAGCGCAAAGGCTTTCGACAGCGTCCGCAGGATCACCAGATGGGGATAGGCTTGCAGCCAGCCGGTCAACGACGCCTGCGGGCAGAATTCGATGTAAGCTTCATCCGCGACCACCAGTGCTTTGCCACGCGTCATTTCCAGTAGCTGACGAATATCGTCAGGATTAACCAGATTACCGGTCGGGTTGTTCGGGCTGCAAATGTAGACCAGCTTCACGCCATCCAGCTGCTCAGCAATGGCTGGCAGGTTCAGTTGCCAACCCTCACCGGCTTCCACGGTGCGATATTCCACGCCGATGGTTTCAGCGCTGACGCTGTACATGCCGTAAGTCGGTGGGCAGAACAGCACCGCATCTTTACCCGGTTCACAGAAGGCGCGAATCAGCAGTTCGATGCCCTCATCGGCACCCCGGCTAACCAGAACCTGCTCTTTGGTCAGACCGGCGTAAGCGGCATAACGCTCAATCACCAGCGCAGGCTGACATTCCGGGTAGCGGTTCAGGGTTTGCTGCGACAGCTCAAAGGGCACGGCCAGCGGATATTCATTGGCGTTCAGCCAGACGTCACCGTTGCCACCCAGACGACGGGCAGACTGATAAGGCGTGAGGGCGCGGACGTTAGCCCTCGCCAACTCTTCAATCTTAGTGCTCATGGCTTCTCCTTAAGCGCGGCAACGCGCAGGGTGACGGCATTTTTGTGTGCGTTGAGCTGTTCGGCGGCGGCCAGAATCTCGATGGTCGGTGCGAGGTTCAAAAAGCCTTGCGGCGTCAGCTCCTGCACGGTCATACGCTTCTGGAAATCCGCCAGACCGAGGCTTGAACAGGTTGCGGTATAACCGTAGGTCGGCAGCACGTGGTTGGTGCCGGACGCATAGTCGCCGGCAGATTCCGGTGACCAGTCACCGAGGAATACCGACCCAGCGCTGGTGATGCTGTCTACCCAATCACGCGCCTGACGCGTCTGGATAATCAGGTGCTCCGGCCCATAGCGGTTGCTGATTTCAATGCACTGCTGCAGATCCCTGGTGACAATCAGACGGCTGCTTTCCAGCGCCTTCCGTGCGGTTTCTGCGCGTGGCAATTCGGCCAGCTGAGTTTCTATCGCTGCAGCCACGTCTTGCGCCATCTGTAATGACGGCGTCAGTAAAATAACCTGAGAGTCCGGCCCGTGTTCAGCCTGGGAAAGCAGGTCGGAAGCGACAAACGCCGGTGTCGCTTCCGCATCGGCAATGACCAGCACTTCAGAAGGTCCGGCGGGCATATCAATCGCGGCCCCATCCAGGCGCTGGCTGACCTGACGCTTCGCCTCGGTCACATACGCGTTACCCGGTCCAAAAATCTTGTCGACTTTCGGCACCGATTCCGTGCCCAGCGCCAGCGCGGCAATTGCCTGCGCGCCGCCAACCTGGAACACTTCCTTCACGCCACAGAGTTTGGCGGCATAGAGGATTTCGTCGGCAATTGGCGGCGGCGAACACAGCACTACGCGCTGGCATCCGGCGATGCGGGCCGGGGTGGCCAGCATCAATACGGTCGAGAACAACGGGGCGGTGCCACCCGGAATATACAGACCCACCGAGGCCACCGGACGGGTGATCTGCTGGCAGCGTACGCCCGGCTGCGTTTCGATATCAACCGGTGGCAAGGTTTGCGCCACGTGGAAGGTTTCAATGTTGCCTACGGCCGTGGCCATCGCCTGCTTTATGTCATCACCCAGACGGGCGGCGGCCGCGTCAATTTCCTCTGCGGTGACACGTAATGCGTCAACCTGGGTCTTATCGAAAGCCGCGCTGTAAAAACGCAGTGCCGCGTCGCCTTCCGCTTTGACCTTATCCAGGATGCCGCGCACGGTAAGGCTGATATTCTCTGATGCGGAAATCGCCGGACGAGTCAGAAGCGCGTGTTGCTGCGCGTCATCACAAGTCTGCCAGTCGATGGGGGTCGCGAAGTTTGCCATCGGTTACTCCATCATCTTCTCAATTGGCAATACCAGAATGGAGCTGGCGCCCAGCGCTTTCAGCTTTTCCATCGTTTCCCAGAACAGGGTCTCGCTGCTGACCATATGCATCGCGACGCGGCTCTTATCGCCCGCCAGTGGCAATACGGTAGGGCGCTCGGCACCCGGCAGCAGGGAGATAATGTCTTCCAGCTTTTCGCTTGGCGCGTGCAGCATGATGTATTTGGATTCGCGGGCCTGAATAACACCCTGGATACGGGTCATCAGTTTGTCGATCAGTTCCTGCTTGGCGCCTGGCATTTCGCCGTCACGCTGGATCAGACAGGCTTTAGAGCGGTAAATCACTTCAACTTCACGCAGGCCGTTGGCTTCCAGCGTGGCGCCGGTAGACACCAGGTCACAAATGGCATCCGCCAGACCGGCACGAGGGGCCACTTCGACTGAACCATTCAGCAGGCAGGATTTGAAAGCCACGCCCTGTTTGTCCAGATATTGCTTCAGCAGGTGCGGATAAGAGGTGGCGATACGGGAGTTTTGTAAACACTGCGGACCGGTATATTCATCATCAACGGACATCGCCATTGACAGACGGCAACCGCCGAAATCCAGACGACGCAGGGTGAAATAACGCGGGTCTTCGCCCTGAGCACGACGGTTCAGCAGCTCTTCTTCCAGCACGTTCTCGCCTATGATACCAAGGTCAACTACGCCATCCATGACCAGGCCCGGAATATCGTCATCACGGACACGCAGAATATCGATCGGCATGTTTTCGGCGAAGGCAATCAGACGCTGCTGCTGCAGATTGATTTTGATGCCGCAGCGGGAGAGCAATTCGCGTGAATCATCGCTTAAACGGCCTGATTTCTGCATAGCTATGCGTAAACGGGTGTTATCTAACATCGGTACCTTTCCTTATTTCCTGTCTGCTTCGACCTGAGATTATTGGCAGTTCGTCCATCCTGGCCAGGGCATGGCCCAAAAAAAAAGCCCCCGGAAGGTGATCTTCCGGGGGCTTCTCTTGCGTTCTGCACCACTGGAAGATCCTACTCGTCTTCCAGCACACATCGCCTGAAAGACTAGTCAGGGTGATGGTGATGATGGTGGTTGAACTGAACGCGTGTCATAAAATTCTCTTGGATGAATGGATATTCATTTCGTGACAAATAACCTAACGCAGGAGATAGCGAGGCGCAACCCTTTTTTGTCAATGATGAAAGATTCTCTCATCATCTGTGCATTGTCACTGACACTCGGCTGGCGTAGGTTTAGGGTATTGAGCAGGCCTCACTACAGGAGTCAGAGGATGAAAAAAGTTGCCATTATTGGTCTGGGTTGGTTGGGGATGCCGTTGGGGCTGTCGCTCACCGCTCACGGCTGGCAGGTTACCGGCAGTAAAACCACGCTGGATGGGGTTGAAGCTGCGCGGATGTGCGGCATTGAAAGCTATTTACTGGAGCTGACGCCCGAACTTATCTGCGATCCCGATGATTTAGACGCGCTGCTGAGCGTGGATGCGCTGGTGATCACCTTGCCAGCCAGTCGGACAGCTGAAGGCGGCGAAAACTATCTGTTAGCGGTGCAGCAAATTGTCGATAGCGCGCTGGCCCGATCGATTCCGCGAATCATTTTCACCAGCTCAACCTCTGTCTATGGCAGCGGTTCCGGGGTGATGAAAGAAAGTTCGCCGCTTGAGCCACAGACGGTGGCCGGTAAAACGCTGAAGGAGTTAGAGGACTGGCTGCATCATCTGCCGAATACCTCGGTCGATATCCTGCGTTTGTCCGGGCTGGTGGGGCCGGAACGTCATCCGGGCCGCTTCCTGGCGGGGAAAACCGATTTGACCGATGGTAGCCATGGCGTAAACCTGGTGCATCTTGAAGATGTGGTTGCAGCGATTTCTTTACTGCTGAAAACGCCGAAGGGCGGCCACATCTATAACCTGAGCGCGGCGAAACATCCTGCCCGTAACGTGTTCTATCCCGCCGTCGCAAGGCAGCTTGGCTTGACACCACCGACGTTTATTCAGGAGCCGGGTGAAGACAAAGGCAAGATCATCGACGGCAGCAAGATTAGCAGCGAGCTAGGGTTCGAGTATAGCTATCCGGATCCGGCGAAGATGCCTTTAAAATAAGTTAACTCTTATTTTAATTGTTGAATTGGAGCGTTGGATTCTACTATGGGGATAAAACTGTCAGCCGAAATTTATTTTGGCATGACAGTTCTATCAGGATTTAATGCTCACTCATTTCACTTGGTTATATTACAGTCATAATAATTACGGCTCGAAGTTACCTGGTTGTAATACCATTCATCACGATTATTTATGTATCGGTAACCATGATCATCCATGATCAATTTAATTTTATATCCATTATTACATTTTTCAGTACCTAGGGCATTAATAATTCCTATTTCCCTTTCTGCCATTTTATTCCCATAGGAAGAGTAAATATGGAAAGTATAAATCCCAAAGCATGTTGATATAAGCAAGATTAAGGTGAGCAGGTTTTTAATCTTGAATTCAATAAGTGCGATGGTGCATGCATAGCAGATAATTGAAAACATTACGCACCAAGCAAAGAGAAAACTACGTGCTTCGGTATAGGGAGATGCTAACATTGAACCCACAACTAATACAGATGCAATGATAAGTGCAATATGGTATTTTGAAATTAATTTCAATCTTGATAGATACATTAAAGAAATAATGGATAGCGCTAATAATAAAGATGAAGTATCAAAGAAAGTTGACACAATATCTTTGAATCTTTCAGTGTAATGAATTATTGGGTTGCTATTGGATTGAATTGTATTAGCATAATAATTTCTTCGGATTGATGTAGAGTGTGCCGTGATTAAACATAACCATCCTCCAAGTAAAAACATGATAGGTAAGTAATTTATTATATTCTTTCTTTTTTCCCAAACGCATAAAGTAAGAAATGAAATAGCAACAGAGAACGGGACGTTTTCGAAACTCATACCAGCTAAAAAACAGACTATGAGATAAGCTATGTATAGTTTACGATTTTTTTTCATTTCCTCAATGCTATGTCTTTTAGCATAGGGAATTGCGACACTCATAATCAATAACATAGTTTGCAAATATTCTGAATTGGCTGTTTTCCAGAAAAAAACTTCCATTCCTGGCCATATAAGAAAAGTTAGGCTGGCAGCAACTAAAGACACTTGTTTCCACTTATTTTCATCTTTTTTGCTACTTAGCATAGCAATGCAAATTGAGAATAAAATAAATGAAAAGCTGTATATGAAAATAGAAATCCATTTTGGTAAACTTAATTCGAAAATGGCAATCTGCTCTCCTAATCTTGCATTCCACGTCGCCATCTGTGAGCTCGACTTGTTGACTGCATATGAAAGTCTCTCAAAAATGCCTTCGGTATGAAATAACCTAGTTAAGCCATAGTCCTCACCCGCCATTGGGGCAACCAAAACGACAGAAACATAGATTACAAAAGAAACAAGTGCAAATATCTGTAATTCTCTTTTAACAAGACTATTCATGTTTGGTGATCTTTTTCTTTAAAATAAAACGAGGTCTCTGTTTGGTTTCAACATATATTCTACCAATATATTCACCAAGGACACCAATACCAATAAGCTGAATCCCGCCAAGAAATAGGATTGAAACCAATATCGAAGGATAGCCAGCCACAGGATTCCCCCAAATGATTTTATCCAAGATCATCCAACCGCCGTACAGGAACGATAAGCCAGCCACGAACAAGCCAAGATAAGTCCAGACCCTGAGGGGGAAGGTTGAGAAAGAAGTAATCCCTTCAAGAGCCAGGTTCCATAACTTCCAGCCATTGAATTTGCTGTCACCAGCCACACGGCTAGCGCGGACATACTCTACAACCGCAGTCTGTCCGCCAACCCAGCTAAGAATACCCTTCATAAAGAGATTCCTTTCCTGAAGTAGTTTGATATTTTCAACCACTTCGCGCGACATGAGTCGGAAGTCACCGACATTTTCCTCAATTTTTGGCGAGCTGATTTTGTTGTGCAACTTGTAAAACCATTCTGCGGTTTTACGCTTTATGTGGCCGTCCGAACTTCTGTCAATTCTTTTTGCCAGCACAATCTCTGCGCCAATCTGCCACTTATCAATTAGCGCAGGGATCACCTCAATGGGATCTTGCAGATCGACATCAATTGGAATGATGGCATCGCCCGTTGCGGCTTCAAGCCCGGCAAATAATGCGGGTTCCTTACCAAAGTTGCGCGTAAAAGAGAGGTGTTTAACCAGTGGGTCACCAGACTCGATTTCAGCTAACACGGATTCTGTTCTGTCACGGCTTCCATCGTTAATGAAGACAATTTCAACTTCATATTGTTCTAAGGCCGCATAACCACGAACAGCCGAATAGAAGAAAGGAATGGCTTCCTCTTCATTAAACACTGGAACAATTAACGAAATTTTCATCTCTTACCCCTGAAGATGAACAGTTTTGAGTAGGCAAAGCCACAAATCAGACTGATTGCCGAAAATGCAATTAACGTAATAAGTGCAGGGATATGCATTTTATCTGCTGACCAGCCAATTGCACCCGCCATGGCCCCCATGAAGACCACATACATAAGATAACGTGCAGTGGTAGCTTCTTGATTGAATGTCCACTTAGCATTTACGAAAAATGAGAAGGTGACGGCCACGCAAAAGGCGGTGAAATTAGACAGCGACTGACTTGAACCGTGAGCGTACAGCGCAGTGAATACGGCCCAGTGGATAAGGGTGTTTAGAACGCCAACCGAGGCGTATCTGGCAAATAGCTTAAGCATTAAGGCGCCCAAAAAACAAAGAGGCCGATCTTGCCACCACACTGGCCTCTTAGCAAGGGTATCAAACAGTATCTTAACCAGCGGACGGGCTCAGTTAATCGATGGTTTTAAACCCCTAACCGATCCCGCAACGAGTACCAGGCCGCGCCAATCGCCGTTAGCGGCACGCGGAAGCGATGGCCGCCGGGGAAGGGCAGATGGGGGAGTTTGGCAAAAGCATCAAAGCGCTGTGGCTGGCCGCTTAGCGCTTCACTTACCAGTTTCCCAGCCAGATGCGTAAAGGTCACGCCATGTCCGCTGTCGCCCTGAATATAGAACACGCCGTTATCCAGACGACCGACCTGGGGCATGCGGGAAAGCGTCAGCAGGAAATTTCCGCTCCAGCGGTAATCAAACGTAATTCCCGCCAGTTGTGGAAAGGTCTTCAGTAACTTAGGCCGAATTAACGCATCAATATCTTCCGGTTCGCGCGCGCCATATACCACGCCGCCACCGTATAACAAACGGTTATCCGCAGTGAGTCGGTAGTAATCCAGCAGATAGTTACAGTCTTCCACGCAGCGATTGTTGGGCAATAGCGCCAGCGCCTTGTCAGCGGAAAGGGGTTCGGTGGCCACAATCTGGGAACCGCAGGGAATGCTCAAACGCGTTAATCGGGGCTCTAGATGCGGAGCCAGGTATGCATTTCCGGCCAAAATTACGAATTTTGCAGTGACATGGCCTTTAGCGGTTTTGACCTGATGGGGATTGCCGTAGTCCACCGAGATCACTTCGGACTCTTCATAAATGCGTCCGCCGTGATTCCGAATAGCTTCAGCTTCACCCAGTGCCAGATTCAGCGGATGAATATGGCCGCCGTTGTTATCCAGCAGACCACCGACGTAGCGCTCGCTGGCAATTTCACGGCGGATACCGGTTTCATCCAGCATCTGTAATGCATTATTACCGTACTGTTTCCAACGTTTCTGCTGATCCTGCAGATGGTGCAGCTGACGTTTATTCAACGCAGCGAATATTCCGCCCTGGCGATAGTCGCAGGCAATATCATAACGCTTGATGCGATCGCGGATCACGCTGGCGCCTTCAAACATCATGCTGCCCAGCAAGCGGGCACTCTCTTTGCCGTAACGTTTTTCAATGACGTCAACATCGCGGCTGTAAGAGTTCACTACCTGGCCGCCATTGCGCCCGCTGGCGCCAAATCCAACTTTAGCCGCTTCCAGCACCACCACGTCATAACCGGCCTCGGTGAGGAACAGGGCGGAAGACAGCCCGGTAAAGCCCCCGCCAATCACACAAACATCACACTGAATACTGTTTTCAAGCTGTGGCCAGGGAGCGTGAGGATTGGCCGTTGCGGCATAGTAACTCTTCACATGGTCCATAACTCCCTCCTTTTCTGATCAAGTTCCCGGCTCAGAACGTCGCTGGGGTATGCGCACTGACAATCCGACAAGGCTGTGCGAATGAATTGGTAAAACTGTGGGGCAGGCCGGTATTAATGACGTAGCTCTGCCCGGCATGCAGCGAATAGCTCTGGCCACTGATGGTCAGAACAATTTGTCCTTCCAACAGCGTGCCGGTCTCTTCTCCCTGATGACGGATTTTCTCGCCCGTGGTGGCACCGGGTTCATAGGTTTCCAGCAGCATGCCCAAGGTGCGTTCCGGGTTGCCATTGTGAATTAACTTTAACGACACGCCCTGACTGCCAATATCGATCAGCTCATGGGCATCTATCACCACTTTCGGTGCCTCATCCTTTACCGGTTCGGAGAAAAATTCGGAAAGGGACAGACCATATACCTTTAATAACTTCTGCAGCGTGCTGACCGCAGGGCTGACTTTGTCCTGTTCGATCGTACTGATGGCGCTATGCGTCAGGCCGGAGAGTTCGGCGACGCGCCGTTGTGACATTCCCATCTGTTGGCGGATTTCCGATAAACGTCGTCCCGGTGCCACAGTGGCTTCGCTCATGGCCTTTTTTCCTCCTGATGCCGTTGGCAGGCGTGAATAAATCCATCGAACAACAGGCGGGATAACGTCGACGTCTCGCTTTGCCATTCCGGATGCCATTGCACCGCAAGAGCAAACGGATGGTCACGCAGGCTGACGGCCTCAATCAGGCCATCGGCGGCACGCGCCTCGATGCGCAGTGGGGCACCCAGGGTGCGGATCCCCTGTTGATGTAGCGAATTGACCCAGAACTTCTCGCAGCCTTCCACCAGTGGGGAAAGCAGGCCGTCCGGCTCAACGTAAACTTCATGTGCCGGCGCGTATTGTTCGTCCAGCGTTAAGGCTTCATCTTCCCGATGTTCCTGGAAGCCGGGAACCGTGTGCAGCTGGCGATGCAGGCTGCCACCGGTTGCCACCACCAGTTCCTGCAATCCACGACAGATAGCCAGAACCGGCAGACGTTGATAGGTTGCTGCGTTAATTAAGGCAAAGGCCAGCTGGTCGCGACCCGGATCGGCATAATCTTCGGTGCCGGATTCGCCATAGTGGTGAGGTTCGATATTGCTTGGGCTGCCGGTCAGCAGCAGGCCAGACAGCGGAGCCATAGCAATTTCTAATAGATCGGAAGAAGACATCAATCCCTGCGGTAAAGCCAGCGGAACACCGCCCGCCTGCAGTACGGCTTCGAGATATTTGTTATGCACCATCTGGGTGGGATGACCGCCCTTGTCAATCTGGCACATCACTACGCCAATCAATGGCTTGTTAAATATAATGCCCATCTTTCCCCTCGTGAAGCTGTTCAATATATCTACCGGAAAAGGCGCGTTAGCCGCAAATTTGTACAATATATTTTCAATCTAGCAACCGACTGCACAATATTCAAACTGATTTGGCGGCAAAATAAACTTGAATGTAACATTTGCACACTTTTTGTGTTGGCGCTATGTTAGAAATGTGGCTGTTATTTTGAGCAACGCTCAACACTAACCAGACAAAGGCGGGCAGGACTATGACAAATATTGTCGAAGTAGAAGACTTCACGAGACACAGTGAACAGAAACGAACCAGCGCGTTCCAGAATGAAGTGCATGCTTATCTGGAACGCCACCCTGAAACGCAGTACGTCGATATTCTTCTCAACGATCTCAACGGTGTCTTTCGCGGTAAGCGGATCCCCTTCGCTAATCTGACCAAACTCGAGAAAGGCTGTTACTTCCCCGCTTCAGTTTTCGCTATGGACATCCTCGGCAACACCGTAGAAGGAGCCGGTCTGGGCCAGGCACTCGGTGAACCGGACAACATTTGTATTCCCGTCGAAGGCACGTTAATCCCCTCAGCTGCCGATCCTCAACATCTGGCGCAGGTGCTTCTGACCATGCGCAATCAAGATGGTACTCCCTTTGACGTTGAACCCCGGAACGTTCTCAATCACCTCTGGCAACAGTTGCGTAATCGAGGTCTGTTTCCTGTGGTAGCGGTAGAGCTGGAGTTCTATCTGGTCGACAAAAAGCGTGATGCGGAAGGCTTTATTCAGCCACCGTGCGCGCCGGGCAGCGACGAGCGGAATATGCAAAGCCAGGTGTACTCGGTTGATAACCTCGATCACTTCTCCGAGGTGTTAAGCGAGATCGATACGATTGCAAAACAGCAGGGGATCCCCGCCGATGGCGCGCTGGCCGAAGCCTCTCCAGGCCAGTTCGAGATCAATCTTCATCATACGCGCAATGTGCTCAGTGCCTGTGATCATGCTATTCAGTTGAAACGCCTGGTGCGGCAGGTGGCTGAAAACCACGGTATGACCGCCACCTTTATGGCCAAGCCTTATGAGGAATACGCCGGCAGTGGGATGCATGTGCATATCAGCGTGCTGGATGCCGCCGATAATAATGCCTTCGCCTGCGATGACGGCAGCAACTCGCCGCTGTTGAAGCGTGCGCTGGCCGGAATGATCGACCTGATGCCCGCCTCAATGGCGCTGTTAGCGCCGAACGTCAATGCCTATCGCCGTTTTCTGCCCGATGCCTTTGTGCCGTTGCAGGCTTCCTGGGGCCATAACAATCGCACCGTTGCGCTGCGTATTCCCTGCGGAGATATCGATAGCCACCGTATTGAATACCGTGTTGCCGGCGCGGATGCCAATCCCTATCTGGTGATGGCGGCGATTCTTGCCGGTATGCTGCACGGTATTGATAATCAGCTGCCCTTACCGCCGGCGATCACCGGAAATGGTCACGAAGCCGACGGCAATCCGTTGCCAATCCGCCAGAGCGACGCGCTGTATGAGTTTGAACAAAGCACTCCGCTGCAAAAGTTGCTGGGTGAGCGCTTTGGGTTTGTCTGGCACAGCTGCAAACACCATGAACTGATGCATTTCGAACGCCTGATTACGTCAACAGAAATCGACTGGATGCTGAAAAACGCCTGATGGAGGGCCATTAAGATGACGCAAACCACCCACAAGCAAAGAAATTGTTACTGAAGGCCTTAACCTCTTGTCATCCTGCCTCCGTCTGGTGCAGAATATGCGCCCTGCAAAATGAATCTATAACCGACGCTTATGCGCCGGTTATTTTTTTGCAGAAAACACATTCGCATTTAAGAGGCCGGTCCAGAACCGGATAGATAGTCGCTTTTAGCACGCACGGACGTGCTATGTTGAGGATAAGATTGATGGGGCTACACTTTATTACTCCAGTTCACGCCGGTATCCGCCAGCGTGATGACTACGGCGCCGCGGCAGGCACCACTTTCACCCACTCCTGCCAGTCCGTTTCCCAATGTAAGAACAGCTCTCGCAATGCGCGAAGTTTCCCTGTGGTTCAACCCAGAACGGTTGATGCTATGGGGAGGCTGAATCATGTCGCTTAATCCTCAAACGTCCCGTCCACAACTGAAAAAAACGCTGACATTATTGCCTGTGGTGATGATGGGGTTGGCCTATATGCAGCCAATGACCCTGTTTGATACCTTCGGCATTGTCTCTGGCCTGACCGATGGTCACGTGGCCACGGCTTACGCGTTCGCGTTAATCGCCATTCTGTTTACAGCGCTGAGCTATGGCAAGTTGGTCCGTCGCTTCCCATCCGCGGGTTCGGCCTATACGTACGCTCAGAAAGCTATCAGCCCACACGTCGGTTTTATGGTGGGCTGGTCATCGCTGCTGGACTACCTGTTCATGCCGATGATCAACATTCTGCTGGCTAAAATTTACTTCGAAGCGCTGGTGCCGGGTATCCCGTCATGGATCTTCGTGGTGATGCTGGTCGGCTTTATGACCCTTTCCAACCTGAAAGGCATCAAAACCGTCGCCAACTTCAACAGCGTAATCGTGGTGTTGCAGGTGGTGGTAATGGTCGCCATTATGGCAATGGTGGTGTATGGCGTAGCGCACGGCGAAGGTGCCGGCACGCTGGTCAGCAGCAAACCATTCTGGTCTGAGAATGCGCACGTGGTACCGATGATCACCGGTGCGACCATATTGTGCTTCTCGTTCCTGGGCTTCGACGGCATCAGTTCGCTGTCTGAAGAGACCAAAGATGCAGAGCGCGTCATCCCTAAAGCAATCTTCCTGACGGCACTGATCGGTGGGGTGATTTTTGTGGTGGTGTCGTACTTCCTGCAACTTTACTTCCCGGACATCTCACGCTTCAAGGATCCTGATGCGTCACAGCCAGAGATCATGCTTTACGTGGCAGGCAAAGCCTTCCAGTTCGGCATTCTGATCTTCTCCTGTGTCACCGTTCTGGCGTCCGGTATGGCGGCACATGCTGGCGTATCCCGCCTGATGTATGTGATGGGCCGTGACGGCGTCTTCCCGGAGCGCTTCTTCGGTTATATCCATCCGAAATGGCGTACCCCGGCGTTGAACGTGCTGCTGGTTGGCGCGATTGCCCTGTCGTCTATCACCTTTGATCTGGTGACCGCGACGGCGTTGATTAACTTTGGTGCGCTGGTGGCGTTTACCTTCGTTAACCTGTCGGTAATTTCGCAGTTCTGGATCCGTGAAGGCCGCAACAAGACGCTGAAAGATAACGTCAACTTCCTGCTGTTGCCGCTGTGCGGTGCGTTAACGGTCGGTGCGTTGTGGATCAACCTGGAAGAGAGCTCGATGATTCTGGGTCTGGTGTGGGGCACGATTGGTCTGATTTATCTGGCCTTCGTTACCCGCAGCTTCCGCAACCCGGTGCCGCAGTGCACTGAAGAGCCGATGTAAATCTGGCGATGTTGCAAATGAAAAGGGCGCTTCGGCGCCCTTTTTCGATCGTGCTAGTTGATGAACAGTTCAGCCAGAGGCCGTTAAGACACCAGTTCTCGCGCATAGTCGAACAAGGCCTTCAGCTGGGCGAGCTTCGCCTCATCGCCTTCATACTGATTGAAAAGCATTTCCAGCTCCTGCACATAGCTTTGCACTCGCTCTGGGTTCAAGGCTTCGCGACGATGCTGCAACCAGCGTGTCTGTTCGGCTTCATCCAGCGTGCCGGGATAGTTACGGGCGCGGAAGCGGAACAACAGTTTTTCAATGCGTGCATCGTTAAATGTCAGATCCAGCGCCGGTAAATTCTCCGGCAGCGTCTGCTGAATAATGTTCATGGTATTGCGATCGGCATCGCTGAAAAAGCCGTCATACAGCTGGGCATCTACGTCGCTGGAGCCGGCAAAAGGCTCGGCTTCAGCAAATAACGCCACCACTTTTTCCCGCACTTCCGGACGCTGACGCAGTATCGCGAGGTTATCCAGGCAACGCTGGCGATCGATCCCCAAACGTTCCGCATCTTCAGGACGCAGCGTATTGGCCGGTGCCACCACCGGGCATTTGTTGATATGCATTAGCTTAACCGGCACCGGCGCGTTATCACCCAGCTCATCGCGACGGGTATATAAACGCTCACGCAGGGTATCCGCATCCAACTCCAGCAGGGGAGTGATATCCCCGGCCAAATCACAGGTAATCAACGCATTTTTATTGACCGGATGCCACGCCAGCGGGGCAATCCAGCTGGTGTTGCCACGAAACGCGCCAAACATTCCGGAGATATGCACCAGCGGCTTCATCTGCGGAATATCAATCAGCGCAGTGATCTTGTTCTTATTGCGATGGGTGAACAGGAAGTCATACAGGCGCGGCTGCTTCTCTTTCACCAGCTTTGCCATAGCGATAGTCGCGTAGACATCAGACATCGCATCATGCGCATTCTCATGGGAAACGCCGTTGGCTTTAGTGAGATGCTCCAGACGGAAACTCGGCAAACCATCATCATTTTCTGGCCACGCGATCCCTTCAGGACGCAATGCGTAGCAGGCTCGCATCACATCCAGCAAATCCCAGCGGCTATTACCGTGCTGCCAGGCCCAGCCGTAGGGATCGTAGAAGTTGCGGTAAAGCAGGTTACGCGTGACCTCATCATCAAACCGCACATTGTTATAGCCAACGATGCAGGTATTAGGCTCGCTGAACAGCGCATGAATACGTTTGGTGAAAGCAGCCTCGGAAATCCCTTTAGCTTTCGCCAACTGAGGGGTAATCCCGGTAATCATCACCGCTTCCGGCTGCGGCAGGTAGTCATCCGCAGGCTGGCAGTAGAACACCTCAGGCTCACCGATGATGTTGAAGTCCATGTCAGTTCGGATCCCGGCGAACTGCGCAGGGCGGTCCAGCGACGGGCTTTTGCCGAAGGTCTCATAGTCATGGAACAGGAAGGTGGGCTGCTTCGTTTCGTTTTTCACTGTCTTCAATTGCCTAAGTTTTGTTATGTAGATGGTAGGTTTTCCCCGATACCACAAACTGAGGCTACGCATGAAAAGGCCGTATCTCAAGCAGGAATTGTGAAATCATCCAACCGGATTAGGGGATATCATTAAAAAAGTGCGAAAAACTAAATTTTTGATACATAGCAAGCAAACTGATGCAGTAAAACATTGCAAAATTAATGGATACATTATAAATTCTTTTAAATAATTTGATACATCTTTGAATCCAGAATTTTCTTGCCCCAGAGAGCATAGTAGAATAACACAACGTCCGGGTTCTATTTGCTTAATATTAATTTGGCCATCAATTTATGTCTGGATTTTTCAATTGGCTTCTCAATTAGAGAGTAAACTATCCAACCAAGTAAGATGGCTAAGAATGGGGCCATTATTGAATACGCTAAACTCTCTTTGTGATTAATAAGTAGTTGCGTATAAACCAACCAATGAAATAGATATATAGAAAAACTCCATCTACCTAAATAAGTAAGGGGTTTTATTGTGAGTATTTTGTTGAATATGGTTTGACTACTTAATGAAAAATAAATTAATGCAGCCCACGCTAATCCAAAGTGTAAGTGTTTATCAAGAAGGTAATTGTCTACTGGTATACCTAAGAAATACATTCTTACACCCGGGATTGAAAATATAACACCAATTATAATAACTAAAATTCCAGATGTTGCTACCCAAGACTTAGAAGTTAAACCATCACGTATTAGGAATGAAACCACTATACCTGGGACGAACGCCGAGATGTAATCTGTCATGTTTGTCGAGCTTGATGAAACCGAAGAATATGGATAGAAATATTGATGAGTAATAATTATTACCATTGAAATAACATATAACCCTAATCGTCCAAATTTATTATGGAATTTAGATAGGATAAACACGATTATTGGAAGTATGAAGTAGAATTTAAATTCAACGGCTACTGTCCATAGGTGTCCCCATGGTGAATTGAGTTTGAGAAGAAGGTATGCAAAATCAATAGGGTAATAATCTAATGAATAATATACGATAACCGCAATTACGTATAAAGGTATAATTCTTAAAAATCTCCCTAAGAAATAAGATATGATTTGGTTGATTCCAAAACCATTATTAATAAAATTGGATGTTAAAAGCAATGCGCTTAGAGCGAAAAATAACCATACGCCTATTTTCCCAGTACCTGGTATTAATGAGCCAATTTTAGGGAAGAACATACCAGTACTATGAGCAACAAGAACAATTAGCACAGCCAATCCCCTTATACCGTTTGCAGTAGGGAACGCTAACCTAGGGTGAGTTGAAGCCGAGTCGATATCTGTCACGATAATTCTCATATGATTGTGTTACATTGATTATAAAAAACTTAAGCTGTTGAAAATAATGAGCCCTTCAGAAATGGAATCCTCGGCACAAGCGCTTGTTTTGTAGAGCATCGTGGCTGGTTACAATAAACATTTTCAAGTTAAAATGATCGATTCTGATGTTTTCAATGCTGTTTATGCTTATAAATCTTATTTATTTTATGAGGTTATCACTTAGTTCATAATCTATAGAAAGCAAAATGATTGTGATTTTTTCCGCCATTAACCATTAAACAACTTAAAATGAAAAAAATATAATTTGACGATTGTAACTTTTTAGTAAATTACCCTCTGTAACCAATAACAATGCACGATTAGTTTATTTTATTATTTGAATGCAACTCTAAGAAAAAGCAGGCACTTAATTCAATCGGTACTTTAATGATTATCTACATCTTGATGAGTCGATGTTTTTATAGATGCCATTGATGCAATTGCCTGGGTTATTACCAAGTTTAACAACTATTATTCCATTTAAATTCATTATTCCTCCTTTCTTTGGCCAAACAGGAGCTGTTTTGATCTCCTCCCTGTACGCAGCCAGGTCAGAGTATAGTACAGGAACAATATTAGCTAATTCCTGACTTTGCATGAAAGCGGTTATTCTGGCTGAGTTACCACCATCCCAGTTCAAAAATGACGAACTGAACATGTCGGAATTTTGAAGTTTATTCATTGGCTGTAAATCCAGCCCGCCAAAGAAGTAAATTTTAGTGGGTGCTGATAAATTCACATTTTGTGTTCTTTCGATGTCTGCAGAAATGTTCGATGCCAGGCGATAATCTCTATTGTATGACAAATAATCTGAGTAAAACAGTCTACTGGATGCAGCCGTGCCACAGAGTAAAATCACCACAGGGAAGATAAATAACACGTTTTTTCTTTTTGTTTCTATAAATAACATTGAACTGATAATTGCAAACGACAGCGGTAAGGATGTCATTGCCCGAGCAGCAAGATAACCGCCAACGATAATATTAAATATAAAGGCTGATGCCACTATCAACATAGCAAGTACTGTAATCTGTATCTTCCATTTTTTATTTTTGATGAAAATTTTTGCGATAAAAGCAATCACTATGAGGCTAGATAATGAGAATGTGTTAAGCCCATAGGGGGCATTAAACGTAAAATAAGTTAAAATAAACTGGAATGTACTATGTAACGTATCACTGAAGTCGGCATGCAGCCAACCGATTAAATTCAAAAAATATGAGTCTGAGCTTACTCCATAATAATTCTGGACGACTCTTGTGATAATACTATAAAGTACTACGGCACTGACGGAGTTAATAATAAGCTTTACTGTATTTTTCATATTGGCAGGCGACACATCATTTCTCATATAAGAAATTGCCAAATGAGAAAAATAGAGTGTTACCGGCATTAAAACTATTGATTGGTAGATGGATATTGAAAATGCATAAAGTAAAGTTGGCAATGCTATTGATGAAATAAAACTATTGTAGTTGAATGTAAAATAAACCACTAAAGATGATGTAAGAATTGATATAGCCAGTGTATCAGACTGATTTGTAAATTGTAACTGATAAGCAAATTGTGGTAGTGCGATATAGAGTATTGAGAAAAATAGTGCAGTTTTAAAATCTAACTTCAGTGATTTTACGATTACTGCAGAAGAAAGAGAAAGTGCTATCAATGAAATCAAGGTTGTGAAAAATGGAACAAAGGGTTCTGGTAATATCAACGCTTTGAGTAAAGCATGACCCCATCTACCCATACTGATGGTATGTAGAATGTTATCATTGAATTCTTCATCTATTGATAATGTGAAATGCGTAAGTTCGAATCCATACACAATCATGCTGGATAATAATGATACAATAAAACTCGCAATGAAAATATAACTAGCAGAGCTTCGGTTTGACAGGCAGTTCATCTCTTTGTAATTCATTGTTCATTTCCGGCACTAACATTAAACTTGTTGTTTTTAAACATCGGCCTTAAATTGACCCCGATAGTTCTGATGATTTCCAGATTTAAGCCACACACATTAGCTACTTGAAGTCTTTGCTGCAAAGGGAAAAAAACATATCGAGGATAAGAGGAAGTGAATTTTTTATAAATGCATGATATATAATGTTATTTTAATGAAGCATTCACTTCCTTGTGAATGTTGGTTAGGCAGTTTTAACCCGCAACATCCCTCACCACAGGCCGTTGTCCCAGCACCTTCTTCCCAATCAGAATCCCAGGCTTTTCTACAAATTTGAAGAGCAAAGAACCCAGCACATACGTAATCGGGATACAGACTCCACAGACAATTACGAAGCGCATCATGTCGCTCTTACCGCCCAGACCGGTGTGGGTCAGCAGCAGCGCAATGGCTGGGATCACAATCAACAGGTGTAGCAGATAGACCGAGAAGGACACATCGCCCAACCAGGTGCTGACGCGGTTGTTCAAAAGTTTGCGGGGCAGGGCAATGACTTTGGTCATCAGGCTGCCTTCGGCGTACTGCCAGAGGATCGCAGCCATGCCGACAATCATCAGCACTTCCATCACCAGCTGCAGCGGAATGGCTTCCAGACCAATCACCTTACTGGCAACCGGACCCAGCAGCGCAAAGGCAACATACAGCAGCGCTTTACGGCGCACGGCTTCAGCCAGCAGCATGCCGGACAGGAACATATTCAGCTTTATCAGGATCATTGAAGGCATTTCGAACGCTTCATAGTAATCCGCCAGCACATAGCGGCCCACGCAGCACAGCACCATAAAGCCAATCAGCGAGGTGGCGTAGCCAAAGCGCATGGTCACCAGCATGATGAACGGGAACAACAGATAGAACTGCATCTCCAGTCCGATACTCCAGTCTGGCAGCACGGTATTAAAACCGTAAGCCGGTAACAGGCCGAACAGGAAGCTGAAATGGGTCAGGATATTTGCCAGCGACTGATCCGAGTAGCGCGATGACTCGGTTGCCGTGCCGGAATAGAAGTGGGCGATGGTGTCGCGCATCTCACCAAACCACGGGCCGTATACCAGCGCGATAATCAGCAGTAAATAGTAGAGCGGGGCGATACGGAAAAAACGGCGCGTCCAGAAGGTCTTGATGGTGCTGGCGCTCTGCCACGGCTCTTTATGTTGGCGCTCAACATAGTTTTTGGCCATCAGGTAGCCAGAAAGAAGAATAAAGAGATCCACACCAATGCCAGGTGAGGAGATCAGCGTGATATGGCAATGAATCAGTAAACTGATATGACCAACCAGAACCCAGAGTGATGCGATGCCTCGCAGCCCCTCAAGTTCTGTCGACCAGCCTCGTGTGGCAGACATAGTAAATCCTCATACTTGTGTAAATTTTCGTAAGCCAAGCGTAAAGGACATGTCAGCTGAAACAAGGTCTGTTGTTCCTAAAGTAAAATTTATCAGAATATCCCTGGGCTTTTGTTAATGGCTGGTTGTGCCGTTGATAACTTTCGCTCAACTAATCACCAATCTAATCGACTGAAAATTAATATTTTCTTGCAATTTATTCATACAATGATGCACAGGATCCCGTAAAACAGGCTGGTTTTTTTACACAGCAGATTATTGAGGGTGTTCCGTTGAAGAAGCGTCAGCTTGCAAGTATTAGTGTGGTTTTGGCTTTTGCCTCCCTGGCTCATGCCGATGACAATCCGTTGGCCTTTCCTATGACGCCTCCTTCTGTCGATGCCGCTTCCTGGGTATTGATGGATGCCACTACCGGCCAGGTGTTAACCCAGGGCAACGCCGATGAGCGTCGCAATCCAGCCAGCCTCACCAAGCTGATGACGGGATATGTGGTCGACCGTGCGATTGATGCCAAGCGCATCACGCGTGATGACATGGTAACGATAGGGCAGGATGCATGGGGCGCGGGCAATCCGGTGTTTAAAGGATCGTCGTTGATGTTCCTGAAGCCGGGCGAGAAAGTTTCCGTCCGCGATCTGAGCCGTGGCGTGATTATTGACTCCGGTAACGATGCCTGTGTTGCGCTGGCCGATTATGTCGCGGGCAGCCAGTCAGCCTTCGTTGATCAGATGAATCAGTACGTCACCAAGCTGGGCCTGACCAATACCCATTTCGAAACCGTTCACGGTCTGGATGCGCCAGGTCAGTTCACGACCGCCGGGGATTTGGCGAAGCTTTCCCGGGCGATTATCTCCGGCGAGCCCGATTTTTATCAGATGTATGGCGAAAAATCCCTCACCTGGAACGGCATCACTCAGCAGAATCGTAACGGTTTGTTATGGGATAAAACCCTGCACGTCGACGGTCTGAAAACCGGTCACACCGAAAGCGCCGGTTTTAATATCATTGCTTCCAGCGTTGACGGACAGCGTCGTCTGATTGCGGTGATCATGGGCGGAAAAAGTACCAAAGGGCGTGAAGAGCAGGCGCGTAAACTGCTGACCTGGGGCCAGAACAATTTCGATACCGTGCAGCTGTTCCATGCCGGCAAAGAAATTGGTCATGAAAACGTCTGGTACGGCAATCCGCATCAGGTCTCCGTCGGCAGCGATAAAGATGTCTATCTGGCCCTGCCGCGTGATGAAGTGAAAAAGATTAAAGCGAAATACGTTATCGATCGCAAAGATCTGGAAGCGCCACTCAAAGCCCATGAACAGGTGGGATCGATTCAACTGGTTGATGGCGACAAGACGCTGGCGTCTTATCCGCTGGTTGCCCTGCAGGAAGTGAAGGAAGCAGGCATCATTACCCGCATCGAAGACTACATCAAACAGAAGCTGTAAGTGAAACAGGCGGTCCGCAATGGGCCGCCTGCTGCTTAAGGCTTGATGGCACCACCGCCATCCACCAGCACGGTTGAACCGGTGGTGTAGGCATTTCCGGCCAGAAACAGCACCGCCCGCGCCACATCTTCCGGCTGCCCCAGCGTTTTGGCGGGTAACGATGCGCGCAGGGTGGCAAAGAGTTGCTCCCGGGCGACGTGTTCCATGCCAGCCCACAGCGGCGTCTCAATCACGCCAGGGGAAACGGTATTTACCCGCACCGGCGAAAGCTCCAGCGCCAGACCACGTCCTAATGACTCCAGCGCCGCGTTGATGGCGCCCTGCAACACCGTTTTGCCCGGACGGACGCTCAAAAATCCCGACACAAAGGTCAGCGATCCGCGTTCGGCAATTTTGGCCGCCCGGGCAACCCTGTAGGCTCCCCAAAACTTACTTTCCATTGCGCTGTAAGCGCTGTCCAGCGGCAGACTTTTCACCGGTCCGCCCGGCGTCTGCGCTGCGGAAATCGCAATATGATCCCAGGCCGGTTGCGCAGCAAAGAACTGTTCAATCTGCTGATTGTCGGCGGTATCCAGCACGGCAACTTCGACCTCTCCCAGTCGTGCTGCGGCTGCCTGCAGCTTATCCAGACTGCGTGAGGCAATGGTCACCCTGGCACCTTCAGCCACGAATGCCGCCGCGATGGCTTCACCGATCCCGGAACTGCCGCCGACGACTAATACTTGCTGTTGTTTAAAAGTCATCATCTTCTCCTCAGGTTTTCCTCAAGCTTATGCCTCTCGCTTTCTTGACGGAATATGCAACACTTGCAAGGGATTGTTGCCGCTACATTGAGAATCGCTATGCTGAAAGATATCCGTGACATCGCCTTATTCAACGCCATCGTCGCCTGTGGTTCACTCTCTGCGGCCGGGCGACAGCTGGGATTATCGCTGGCTGTGGTCAGCAAAAGGCTGACGCAAATGGAGCAGCAGCTTGGCGTGCGTCTGTTTCATCGCACCACGCGGCATGTCTCGCTGACCGACGAAGGGTTGGTGTTTACCGAACATGCTCTGCGGCTGCAGCAGGAGCTGGACTCGATTGAGAGTGCGCTCTCATCAAGGCAGGGCAAAGCCAGCGGCACCTTGCGCATTACCTCTTCGCACAGTATGGGCCAGCGCTGGCTGTCGCCGATTGTCACCCGATTTATGCAACAGCATCAGAGCGTCAAACTGCATCTTCACCTGAGCGACCGGGTGATCGATCTGGCGGCCAGCGGCTACGATTTGGCAATACGCTACGGCGCGCTGGCGGATTCCCGGCTGGTCGCTCGGGAACTGGTGCCAAATCAGCGCGTGCTCTGCGCGTCTCCTGCGTATCTGCAGCAGGCCGGTGAGCCTCTGTCACTGGAGGAGTTAAGCGCGCACAGCTGCATTATCTCTGGCGATAACCCGGTCACCGAGTGGACCTTTGGCGCCGGGGAATCTCAGCGCAGCGTACAGATCAACGCCCGTTTTCACGTCAATACCGGTGAGGCTGCACACGGCCTGGCACTGCACGGTGCCGGGATCGTGGTGAAATCTGTCTGGGATGTGGCAGACGACCTCAAATCAGGCAAGCTGGTGCAGGTTCTCACTGACCATCCTCTTCCCGCCGCGCCACTGCATGCGATCTGGTTGAATGGCAAGCAACAGCCTCCGCGCGTGCGGCTGTTTGTCGACTATCTGCGCGAGGCGCTCGCCCAGCAGTGGCAGGATTTCAGCCTGACCCGGCCCGACTAAAGTCTTTTGCAGGCTGGCTCGCAAAACAACATTTCAGCGGCTTTTTTGCTCGATCATCTACACTTCTGACTGTATGTTTAACCAGTTATCCTGATGAGGAGCAAGAAGATGAATGTTGAAATCGTTGAGCGTGAAGAGAGCAAAACAGCCGGTTTTCATCTTGTGGGGCCGTGGGAAGTCACCGCGCCCGAAGGCTTTGACAAACTGGTGGCCTGGACCAGTAAGCATAATGTGATGGGCCCATGGATGGGCGTGTATCACGGTAATCCGCGGGCGGTGCCAGCGGAAGAGCTGAAAATTGAAACGGTGATCGGCGTGCCGACCGACTTCGAGCTGCCTGAAGGGAGTGAGGGCGCCAGGCTCAGCATCATTCCCGCCGGAACCTATGCGATGAATCTGGTGCATGTGAACGACGGTGATTTCACCAAACCCTGGTATGCCTTCTTTGATGAGTGGCTGCCGGACAGCGGGTATGTGATGGCGGAAGGGCCCTGTTTTGATCACTACCTGAACGACGGTTCGGAGAGCGGCGAATGGGATATCGAGCTCTATATTCCGGTCAGCAAAGCGGAATAAAAATGAAAGAGCAGCGCAATCACTCACGCTGCTCTTATTGCGAACCCTGCAATCGGCTTAGCCGGTTTACCGTGCAGGTTTTAACCCTGCAGCAAGCATCCGGGGCACGCTATTTACGTAGTTCTTCCTTCAGGTCCTTCACATCGCCAGCGCTGACCGGTGATGCGGCATTACCCCAGCTGTTGCGAACGTAGGTAATGACATCGGCCATTTCCTCATCGCTTAGGGTGCCGGCAAACGAAGGCATCGCTGGCGCGGTTGGACGGGTATCCGTATCCACGCCACGGCTGCCCGCAACCACCACATGGATCAGCGAGGTGGCGTTCGGCGCATTCACCAGCGGGTTATTGGCCAACTGAGGGAAGATATTCTTACCGCCCTGGCCCTGAGGCGCATGGCAGGCAGAACATTTCGCTTCATAAATTGTTGCACCGGTTTTCATCCGACTGTCGTCTGCGGCCAGGGCTGTCGGCGTGTCATCGCCCTGTTTTGGCGTGGCTTTCAGGTAGGTGGCGACCGCTTTCAGATCCTCGTCGCGCCAGTATTGCGTCGAGTTCTTCACCGCATCCGCCATCGGCCCGGACGCGATGTCATACCGGTTTACGCCGGTACGCAGATAGCTGACGATATCTTCCTGCGTCCATTTACCTAAACCGGCATGCTCATCGCTGGTCAGATTCGGTGCCCACCAGCCTTCGACCACCGCGCCGGACAGGAACGCGCTGTTCTTGTCACCGCCGAGGATGTTTTTCGGCGTATGGCAGGTTCCGCAGTGGCCTAACCCTTCAACCAGGTAAGCGCCACGGTTCCATTCCGCCGATTTGCTCATATCCGGCTTGAATTCGCCCTTATCGAAGTTCATCCAGTTCCAGACAATCAGACTGGTACGGACGTTAAACGGAAAGGGCAGCTGGTTGGACTCAATTTCCTGATGGATGGGTTGCAGGCTCTGCAAATACGCCCACAGGTCAGCGTTATCCTGGCGGGAGACTTTGGTATAGGCGGTGAACGGCATGGCGCCGTAAAGCCGCTTGCCACCGTGGCCAATCCCTTCGGACATGGCGCGCTGGAAGTCATCAAAACTCCAGTTGCCGATACCGGTTTCACGATCGGGAGTGATGTTGGCGCCAACCAGTTTACCGAAAGGCGTGTTCAGGCCAACGCCACCGGCGAACGGTTTTTTCGGATCGACGGTATGGCAGGCGGTACAGTCACCCAGTGTGGCGATGTAGCGGCCACGTTCAATCTGATCGTATTCCGGCTGGGCCCAGGCTTCAGAAACGCCGAGCACCGCGAGTGAGATCGCAGCCAGTGCGAAAAGCGTGCGCTTTTTCATGCGGTAATCATCTCCCCTGGACGTTTCAGATAGTACTGGCGAATGTCGTGCGCGGCCTTAAAGGCCAACGCGCCGACGGTGCCAGTCGGGTTATATCCCGGGTTTTGCGGGAAGGCAGACGCACCGACTACAAACAGATTCGGCACGTCCCAGACCTGCAGATGCTTGTTCACCGAGCTGTTCGACGGATCGGCACCCATTACAAAGCCGCCGCAAACGTGGGAAGACTGATAGGGCACGCTGTTCCAGTGGCCGCTGGTCGGCTTGGAAACGATCTGGCGCGGATCCATGGTTTTAGCAATTTCCGCCACTTTTCCGGTGCAGTACTGCGCCATACGCAGATCGTTTTCCGGGAAGTCGAAGGTGATACGCAGCAACGGACGACCGTGCGGATCCTTGTAGTTCGGATCCAGCGACAGATAGTTAGTGCGTTGGGTATAGCTGCTGGCCTCACACCCGATTGACATGGTGCTGAGATAGTTCTTCACCGTGGCCTTCTTCCAGTCGGATCCCCATTTTGGCGTGCCTGGCGGTACCGGGCGGCTGTTGATGGGCGCTGCGCCAATTGGCGTCACGCGAATACTGCCGCCGCCGAAGAAGCCCAGCCCGCTGTGGTCGAAGTTATCGTTATTGAAATCATCAATGCCCATCCCGACGGCACCGGCACCGATAAACGGGTTGAAGTTCTTGTCATCGAAGAACAGGGTGACGCCGTTCGCGGTCTGGTAGGCGTAGTTACGGCCGGTGGTACCGGTGTTGGTCACCGGATCGTAGGCTTTGCCGATGTTGGAGAGCAGCATCAGACGCACGTTCTCGAAGGTATAGGCCGCGACGATCACCAAATCCGCAGGCTGTTCCCATTCATCGCCGCTGGAGTCGATAAAGGTCACGCCAGTGGCTTTTTTACCGGTGGAGTCAGTTAAGACCTGCAACACTTCGCTGCTGGTATGCGCGGTGAAGTTGGGTTTGCGCATCAGGGCTGGCAGAACGGTGGTGATGGCGCTGGCCTTGGAGTAGTTAGCGCAACCGTAGTTGGTGCAGTAGCCACAAAAGGTACAGGGCCCCATGGTCACGCCATACGGGTTGGTGTAGGCCTCGGACACCAGCGATGAAGGCACGGCAAAGGCGTTATAGCCCATATTGCGGGCGGCTTCAGCAAACAGCGTCGGGCCATAAGGCTGTTTCATCGGTGGCGTCGGATATTCACCGGAGCGTGAGCCTTCAAACTGGTTGCCGCCTGCCTGCTTCACGCCATTAATCACGCCCGCTTTGCCGGAGGTGCCGGCAACACGTTCGAACTGCATATAGTGCTTTTCAATTTCGTCCCAATCCATGCCCCAGTCCTGCAGCGACAGATCGGAAGAGATGGCATTTGCACCATAACGTTCGGTCAGGTGACTGCGCAGGCGAAACTCTTCCGGCTGGAAACGGAAGGTAATTCCCGCCCAGTGGTTGCCCGCGCCGCCGGTGCCGTTACCGGGGTGGAAAGATCCCCAACTGCGCATCGGTAAGGCAGTCTGTGAAGGATTGTTACGCATGGTGCAGGTGTTCTGGCGGGTGCGCAGCATCAGCTCTTCACGTTGCACATAACGCAGCTCATCGGTAATGGTGGCAACGTTAAAGTCCCGCGCCGTATCGCGCCACGGGCCGCGTTCAATGCCGACAATGTTTAGCCCTTCATCTGCCAGTTCATTGGCGATGATCGAGCCAGCCCAGCCCAGGCCGATGATGACCACATCGGTTTTTGGTAGTTTGGTCGCCATATCAGGATCCTTTTTTCTGGGTTGGCAGGTCGGCAATGCTCACCGGTTGCAGCTTCAGGTCCTGGTTATGGCGGCCAATGTAGTCGCGATAATCATAACGTGCGCCGGGGAAGCCCAGCATCTTCCAGGAAACCATGTCTTTGTTGCCGCCATAAATTGGATCGGCGAAGAACCCTTCCATGGCATTGGTCAGCACCTGAGCAAAAAATGAGGCGCTGTCGTAACCGTCCAGCGCAATCTTGCCGTTTTCAAGGCCATGCAGGATGTCGTCCTGCTGCTCGGCAGTCAGGTCTTTAAAGGCTTTCTGCTGGCTGGTCTGGCAATATTTGTTGAGGGCGGCAATGCCCAGGCGATAACGCTGACGGGGCACCAGCGGGGACTGATCGCCCTGTTCCGGAACGCCTTTTTCAAACGGGCCTTCCATATACAGGCGTTCAAAGGTGCCGTAAAAACCGTGCAGCTGGCGATCGATAAACACGGTACACCCGGCTTCTTTACCGCCCATGCTCAGCTCATCGGCCGGGATCAGGCGGTCAACGATGGCGTCTATCGTTGCGGCTTCTTCCTCGGTGAAAAACAGCAGGGCAGTGGAATCAAAGGTTTCGGGTGGGTTGTTTGAAAAAGGTGTCCAGCCTGGGGCACCGGTAAGGGTGACGGCTTTGGCAACGCCGGTGGCGGTAGCCGCTATCGCGCCGGTCGACCATGTCAAAACCTGCCGCCGGGTGACCCCAGGCTGCGTTGAAGTGGGTTTGCGCATTGAGCTTCCTATTGTTCCAGTCTGTAAAGATATATCTAAAGTGTAAAAATATGAGCAAGACGACAGTATTATGTATAACAGATGTTGTTGTTTTGTTAATTAGTGTTATTCCTTAAAAGATGTAAGGAAATTCCTCACTAAAAATAGTGCAGAATCAATTACGGCGCTTTTTTCGATCGGGTATGATGCCCAGCTTCAACTGTTATCAGGAGAACTGTGTGCGCCCGGACAAGCCGTTATCGGCCTTCGAATTCACGCTCTACCGCAACTATCGCACCGTGCATGGCATTCGAATTGCGCTGGCATTTGTGCTGACCTTTTTGCTGGTGCGGCTGCTGGAAATCCCGGAAGGGACCTGGCCGCTGATCACGCTGGTGGTGGTGATGGGCCCCATTTCATCCTGGGGGAACGTCTTTCCCCGTGCGCTGCAGCGCATCGGCGGCACCATCTTTGGCTCCGTCTCCGGACTGATCGCCCTCAAGCTTGAAGTGATCTCCCTGCCGGGAATGCTGGTGTGGTGCACCATCGTGATGTTCCTGTGCGGCTTTCTGACGCTGGGCAAACACCCTTACATGGCGCTGCTGATCGGCATCACGCTGGCGGTAATTTGCGGCGCACCGCCGGGCGATCTGACCACCGCGTTATGGCGCGGTGGCGATGTGATCTTCGGCTCGCTGCTGGCACTGCTGTTTACCAGTATCTATCCGCAGAAAGCCTATACCCACTGGCGCATCAAGCTCTCGGATTCGCTGCTAGAAACTGCCAAAATCTATCATGCTGGTTTCTCGCCGAACCTGGTGGAGAAGCCCCGGCTGACGCGGCCATTGCAGCGATTGTTAACCGGCGTCGTCAAAATGCGCTCGCTGATTGAGCCGTCCAGCAAAGAAACCAAAATTCCCAAATCGGTGTTTGAAGGTATCCAGACGCTGAACCGCAATATGGTCTGTACCCTTGAGCTGCAGCTGAATGCCTGGTGGAACTCGCGCGAGAGCCATCTGATCATGCTGAACGCCCCGGCGCTGCGTCATACCCAGGAAATGACCGAGAACACGCTACGCAAACTGTCGAAAGCCATTGTCGAAGGCAATACGGACAAAATTGCGGCTTACAGTGGTGAGCTGGCGGAAGTCAGCCGCGAACTGCGACAGCTGATTAAGGAATATGACAGCGACGAGCGGGTGGAGACGGCGATCCACGGCTACGTCTGGCTGAGCCTGGAAATGGCGGGGCAGCTGGAAAGACTGTCCGATTTGATGCGGCTGGTCTTGCGTAAATAAGCGATATGCAACAACTTACTGCGGGAAACAGTCGTTCGCGCTAAGATAGGGCCCGACTCTACAATTTCAAAATTGCCTTCGGCCGCGGTGAGCCGCTAAGCTGAGTGCTACGATAATGACGCCTGTGCGAACAGGCCTAAATGAAAGGTGTCTTCATGGAAAATGCAAAGCAATCATTTCAGGACGTGCTGGAGTTCGTGCGGATGTTCCGTCGTAAGAACAAGCTGCAGCGCGAAATTCACGATAACGAAAAGAAAATTCGTGATAACCAGAAGCGTGTCTTGCTGCTCGATAACCTTGGCGAATACATCAAACCGGGCATGAGCATTGAAGCCATCCAGGAAATCATTGGCAGCATGCGCAGCGACTACGAAGATCGTGTTGATGACTACATCATCAAAAATGCCGATCTGTCGAAAGAGCGTCGTGACCTGTCGAAGAAATTGAAAGCGATGGGCGAGCCTAAACCGCAGTAAGGTTTAGCGATTCAGACTCCAGGGGCGATCATCGATCGCCCTTTGTTTTTTCTGCAGGTTGTTGACGCTTTCCGGTCATCGCCTGTGCATTTACCCGCTGTTGCGGCGGCGCGGCGGTGGTTTCCCGGATCATTAACCGGGTGGCAAACGGCCGCATCAGCGCCGGACTCTGCTCCTCATTGAGCGTCTGCACCAGCCAGTCCACGCTGCGCTCACCCAGCTGCTTGATATCCTGACGGACCGTGGTCAACGGTGGTTGATACCATGCGCTCTCGGCCGTGTCGTCGTAGCCCACCACCGAAATCTCCGCAGGGATCTGCAATCCCGCCTGATGCAACGCCCGTAGCGCACCTAACGCCATCTGATCGTTAGCGACCAGCAGGGCGGTCGGCAGGGCACTGCCAAAGAGAGAAAGGGTGGCCTGATAGCCTGATTCGGCGCTCCAGTCCCCGGTCAGTTCACGGTGCGGCGTAAGCTGATTTTCCGCTAATACCCTAAGCCAGGTTTGATGACGCGAGGCGGCCGCCACCGACGCTTTCGGCCCATTCAGCAGCGCAATCTCCCGATGTCCCAACGCCAGCAGGTGTTCAATGCCCTGGCGGGCGCCGGTTTCTGCACTGTACTGGCAGGCCGGCACCGGCGCATCATCCGGGACATCGAGAAACAGGCCCGGAAGAGGGCGGGTGAGTGCGGCAATGTGACTGGCGCTGGCATTATCCAGCGGCAGGTTAACCAGTAATGCATCCACGCGCTGGGCCAGCAATTCCTGCACCGCCACGTCGGCTCCTTTCGCGCCAGACATGGCGATCACCAGTCGGTAACCCAACGCGGTGGCACGCTGCTGAATCGCCGACGCCATTTGCGCCGGGGCCAGCAGCGCCAGATCGCTGGTGGCCAGACCCAGCGTGCGCGAGTGTTTCCCGGCCAACTGCTGCGCCACGCGGTTGGGAACATAGTTCAGCGCCACCATCGCCGCTTCCACTTTCAGCCGGGTCTTTTCCGCCACGCTGGCAGAATGGTTCAGCACGCGGGAAACCGTCTGGTAAGAGACTCCTGCGGCAGCGGCAACATCATCCAGCGTAACGGAACGGGGCTTCATGGCTTTCTCCTGAAAATCGTCGCGGCAGTTTAGCAATAAAGCCTGAAGACAGCGGAAACTTCTTTGACCGCTGACCGCCTTTTTGTGCAGCGCGAAAAAAAAGACTTTGCATAATAGTCAGCCTTTTACCATCATCAATCAGGACTACTTACCTCTTCCTGGCTGGAACTACCTTGCAAAACTTCAGAGTCTCTCTGCTGCAGGCGATCAAAAATACGGCGTGGTATCCCAAAAGACATTCCTACCGAGTTTTATTCTGGCGAGAAATCACCCCGCTGGCCGTGCCGATCTTCTTCGAGAACCTTTGCGTCCTGCTAATGGGGGTGCTCAGCACCTTCCTGGTGAGCTGGCTGGGCAAAGAGGCGATGGCGGGAGTGGGGCTGGCAGACAGCTTCAATATGGTGATTATCTCCTTCTTCGCCGCCATCGATCTCGGTACCACCGTGGTGGTGGCCTTCAGCCTTGGGAAACTCAATCGCGAACGGGCGGAAGCGGCAGCCAGACAATCGCTGGTGCTGATGACGCTGTTTGCCGTGTTGCTGGCGCTGCTGATCGAGTTCTTTGGCGTACAGATTATTGATGTGATTGCCGGCAGTGCCGAACCGGCGGTGAAAGCGCTGGCGTTGGATTACCTGACCATCAGCGCCTGGAGTTATCCCGCAGCGGCCATCGCGCTGATTGGCTGTGGCGCACTGCGCGGCGCAGGCAACACTAAAATTCCAATGCTGATCAACGGCGGAATGAACATTCTGAATATCGTGATCAGTACCGCACTGATTTACGGCTGCTTTGGCTGGAAAGGTCTGGGCTTTGATGGCGCGGCCGTTGGCTTAACCATCTCGCGCTATATCGGCGCGCTGGCGGTGATTTACGTGCTGATGATTGGCTTTAACCCGCGTTTAAAAATCACCCTGAAAAGCTACTTCACGCGACTCAATACCAGCATCCTGATGGAAGTGCTGGGGATTGGCGTGCCGGCCAGTATTGAATCGGTGCTGTTTAACGGCGGCAAGCTGCTGACGCAAATCTTTGTCGCCGGGATGGGCACCGACGTTATCGCCGGTAACTTTATCGCCTTCTCGATTGCCTCGATGATTAACCTGCCGGGGAACTCGCTGGGGTCGGCCTCCACCATCATTGTTGGAACGCGATTAGGCCGGGGCCAGCTGCTGCAGCCGGAACGTCAGCTCCGGCATATCTTCTGGCTATCCACCATTGGCTTATGTTTACTGGCGGCGATAACGGTGCCGTTCGCCGGTATCCTCGCGTCGTTCTACACCAAGGATCCCGATGTCATCCACGTGGTGAAAATCCTGGTCTGGCTTAACGCGGCGTTTATGCCTTTCTGGGCGGCCTCGTGGGTCTTGCCCGCCGGGTTGAAAGGGGCGCGCGATGCGCGATTCACCATGTGGATCTCGCTGTTGGGCATGTGGGGCGCCCGCATCGTGGCCGGTTACACGCTCGGTGTGGTATTGGGATTCGGCGTGGTGGGCATCTGGCTCGGCATGTTTATGGACTGGATTGTGCGTGGCTTCTTCTTCTATCGCCGTCTGAACAGCGGCCGCTGGTTGTGGAAATACAAAAAGCCGGCAGTGTCATCTGCTCAGTAAAATAAAAATATTCAGGTAAAAAATCGCTATGCGTTCTTCTGCACCCGCCAGGGCGGATTCCCTGTTTCAACACCGTTCTTTCGTCGCATTCTGGCTGGCCCGCACCACCTCCAGCTTCGGTTTCCAGATGCTCTCCATTGCGGTGGGCTGGCAGATCTATTCGATCACCGGCCGTGCCTGGGATCTGGGCCTGATTGGCCTGGTGCAGTTTCTGCCGGCGGTTCTGCTGGCCTTGCCCGCAGGCCACGTCGCCGACCAGTTCGATCGCCGCCGGGTGGTGCTTTTCGGCCAGCTCACCGAGTGGATTGCCATTGCGGTGCTGGCGGGACTGACGCTGGCACACAAAACCGATGAGGTGATAATCCTCGGGCTGGTGTTCATTATCTCGGTGGCCAGAACGCTGGAAGCGCCGTCGTTACAGTCGATGCTGCCCGCGCTGGTGCCGCCGGCGATGCTGGCCCGCGCAACGGCTGCCAATGGCGCCTCGATGCAGACCGCCTCGATGCTCGGCCCGGCGCTGGGTGGCTTCCTGTATGTTGCCGGCCCGGGCGTGGTGTATCTCACGGCCGGGCTGCTCTATCTGATTTCAATCGTGATGGTCAGCCGTCTGCGTTATGAGCATGCGCCACCGAAAAGGACGCCCGCGACCTTTGAGAGCGTCTTTGCGGGCGTGCGCTTTATCCGCAACCGGCCGGATGTCCTGGGCGTGATCTCGCTGGATCTTTTTGCGGTGCTGCTGGGTGGCGCAACGGCGCTGTTGCCGATCTTCGCCAAGGATATCCTGCATACCGGTCCCTGGGGGCTGGGATTACTGCGCGGTGCGCCAGCGGTGGGTGGATTGCTGGTGGGCTTCTGGCTCAGCCGCCGCACTTTAGAGCGCAACGTCGGCATGACGATGTTTGCTGCCGTGGCCGGATTTGGCGTCGCCACGCTGATTTTTGCCCTGTCGAAAGAGCTGTGGCTGTCGATTCTGGCGCTGTTCGCGTTGGGCGGATTTGATATGGTCAGCGTGGTGATCCGTGGCTCGCTGGTGCAGCTGGATACCCCTGACGAGATGCGCGGGCGCGTCAGTGCGGTTAACTCGATCTTTATCAACACCTCAAACCAGCTTGGCGAGTTTGAGTCCGGCATGCTAGCGGCCTGGCTTGGTGCGGCGCCAGCGGCGGCGGTCGGCGGGATTGGTACGCTGATCGTGGTGGGGCTGTGGATGGTGTGGTTCCCAGGCCTGCGTCGCCGTCAGCGCCTGCACAACGACTGAATTGTTAGCAATGTGCTGCACGGGAGGTAAAGGGATGTTAAGGGTTGAAATCATTTTCATCTTTTAAATGATAATGATTATCGTTATATTGCGATGCTGAACGCCGCCAGACGGCTGAAACATCGTAATAACTTCCCTGAAGGAGCAGCACAATGGCCGCGGGTTACCGGATTTTCAACGTTACGCTCAAACAACGCATTCAGGTTACGCCTTCCTTACTGCGTTGCGTGTTCACCGGCGACGATGTGCTGGAGATGAAGCATGAATCCCCCGATCAGCGCATCAAGCTGCTGTTCGCGGGCGAGGATGGCACCTGTCCGGCGATGCCGGTCAGCGAAGGCTGGTATCAGGATTATCTGGCATTGCCAAAGCCGCAGCGCCCGGTCATGCGCACCTATACGCTGCGGGAACTGCGCCGCGAGCAGAAAGAGATGGACGTGGAGTTCGTGCTGCACGGCGAAACCGGTCCTGCCTCGCGCTGGGCGATGCATGCGGGCACCGGCGCTAAGATGCAGATTGTTGCACCGAATGCGGCCTCTGCGGATGACAGCGGCGGCTATGAATGGATTTGGCATGAGGGTATCCAACAGGCGTTGCTGATTGCCGATGAAACCGCGGTGCCTGCGGCGGTGGGCATTCTGGAACAGCTGGCAACGCTGGCTGAGCCGCCAAAGGTGCAGGCATTCTTTGAGGTTCCGCATATCACCGATGCTCAGCAGCAAGATTTTCCTTTTGCTGAAGTTCACTGGCTGGGGCGCGAGGATCACCCACAGGGCACCTTGCTGATGAAGGCGATCCGCGATCATCTGACCCTTCCAGACGGCGCGCGCGTCGCGGAGCAGTCGCTGGAAAACAAAAGCCTGATTGAAGATGGCATCTGGGAGCGTGCGGAAGGCAAGCACGGATTTAACGCCTGGGTGGCCGCCGAATCGGGCGTGGTCAAAAAACTGCGCCACTGCCTGATTGATGAGTTCCAGCTGGACCGTGAAGTGGTGAACTTTATGGCATACTGGACGCTGGGTCGGGGCCGCTAATCACCGGAAGCAGATGAATTCACGACAGCTTGCAACCAAATTGGGCGCACTCAGTTTTGCACTGGGTGGCCTGTTATATCTGTTGGCCGAAAAAGTCGCCTCTCGCGCCTGGACCACGCCACCGTACTTCTTCAGTCAAAACTACATCAGCGATTTGGGCATTGCGCAGTGCGGCGTATTGCCTGATGGCCGTGATGTCTGCTCGCCGCTCCACGCGGTGATGAACAGTGGCTTCGCGGCGGAAGGCCTGCTTTTCTTTCTCGCCTGTCTGTTACTCCGATCAAACTTCACTGGCGCGGGCCAAAAAGGCTTTTTGCTGACCGGCTTGTTGCATGGCATCGGCGGGGTAGTGATTGCGCTCTTTCACAGCGGCTCAGAAGCCAGTGGATTTACCGTACATCAGGCTGGCGCGATCATGGCGATCGGCGGAGGAAATCTCTGTTTGATCACCGTCGGCGGGTTGCTGCGACAGCAAAAGGACCTGCGCGATTACAGCGTATTGAGTCTGGTGCTCGGCTGTATCGGCCTGCTCAGCATGTTTCTGATCCCCCTCAACGTGCTGCCAACCGGCATTATCGAAAGGGCCTCTGTGTATCCCATTACTTTCTGGCAGATTTTTACCGGCGTGATGTTACTGGTGAAAAGCTGGGGCGTGCGAGGTGAGGGATAAGCACTTAACCGCGCGGTGATCTCTCTCCGGCGCAGGCCAGATCCCGAACCTGCGCCGCATTTTGTTTATCTCATTCGAGATAATTCTTTGAGCTGCCTGAATAGTCTTCTTTAATCAGCCTGTCTGACGTGAAGTCCGTACCTGCCTGCACGACAACCTTCACGCTGAGCCAAACTAAGGAAACCACAATGATTCTGGCTGAAAACTGTGCACCGCCTGCCATTAATGTTATATTAAAATATAATATCAGGAGGCGCTCTATGTATATCACTCGTCTGAAAAAGGTCGGCGGATCCGTCATGCTGGCGGTTCCTCCCGCCGTGTTAAAAACGTTGGCGTTGTCGACAGAAAGCGAAGTGGGCATGACCATTAAAAATGGCTGCCTGATCATTGAACCGCAGAAACGGCCCCGTTATTCGCTTGAGGAACTGCTGGCACAGTGCGATCCGCAGGCTGAAATGAGCGAAGAAGATCGGGAATGGATGGATACGCCTGTGGCAGGCAAGGAGGTCCTGTAAATGGAGAGAGGGGAAATCTGGCTCGTTTCACTGGATCCGACAGCGGGACATGAACAACGTGGGACTCGTCCGGTACTCATTGTATCTCCCGCCGCATTTAACCGGGTCACTCAGTTACCTGTCGTCGTTCCCATTACCCGAAATGGAAACTTCGCCCGCACAGCGGGGTTTACCGTATCACTGGATGGAGCAGGAACTACAACAACGGGTGTGATTCGCTGCGATCAGCCGAGAACCATTGATATGAGTGCCCGGCACGGTGAGAGACTGGAACGTCTGCCCGATGATGTTGTTAATGAAGTGCTGGCCAGACTGGAAGCTATTCTTATTTAAGCTTTTAAGCATGAAAAAGCCCGCTCAGGTTTCCCTGAGCGGGCTTCTCGAATTTGGCTCCTCTGACTGGACTCGAACCAGTGACATACGGATTAACAGTCCGCCGTTCTACCGACTGAACTACAGAGGAATTGTTGGAACGGGGCGCATAATATCTAGCGGGGAGGGGTATGTCAAAGCCTGATTTGCGATTTTGTTCTGACTGCTGAATAAAGCAGCATTTTATAGAAATTTCCGCAGGTTGGCGGTTATCAACGCGGCGCAAAGGTTGCGTAACCCCCCGCAAGGCTTTTCTTTGTTGCAGCACCCGTTGCAGTTAGTTTCGTCAGAATGATCACGTTTATTTCATTTTCACGTTGTGATGCGTAATTATGAAATATACATTCCATGCATTCGCATCGCTAACCTGCAAGGAACATGTATGGAAAAGGTCAGAATTGGACTGATTGGTACCGGTTATATCGGACGTTGTCACGCAATTGCCTACGCACAGGCATCAACCGTCTTCGCATTGAAAGGTGAGATAGTGCGGGAGATGGTGGCGGAGGTGAATCCGGAGGTGGCGAAGAAGCAGGCTGCGTTACTGGGCTTTACGCGTTCAACGGGTGACTGGCGCGAGCTGGTGGCCGATCCCAATATCGATGTGGTGGACATCTGCGCGCCGAATTTCCTGCATAAAGAGATGGCGCTGGAAGCCATCCGTCACGGCAAGCATGTTTATTCCGAAAAACCGTTGGCGCTGGATGTGGCCGACGCCGAAGAGATGGTGCGGGCAGCCGAAGCGGCGGGCGTGAAAACGCTGGTTGGCTTCAACTATATGAAAAACCCGACCAGCCAGCTGGCGCAGGAAATCATTGCCCGTGGCGAAATTGGTGACGTCATCCATTTTTATGGCACCCATAACGAAGACTACCTGGCTAACCCTGATACGCCGCTGGACTGGCACTGCCAGAAAGCGCTGGCCGGGCTGGGCGCACTGGGCGACCTTGCCGCGCATATCGTCAACATGGCGCATTTCCTGGTGGGCAACATCAGCGAGGTGTCCGGCGACATGCTGACGGTGATCAAGCAGCGCCCGGACCCGAAAGATCCGTCGCAGTTGCGCGATGTGGAGAACGAAGACCAGGCCAGCGCGCTGTTGCGTTTTGCCAATGGCGCGCACGGAGTGATTGAAACCTCGCGCATTGCCTGCGGCAGCAAAATGGGGCTGACCTACGTGGTGACCGGCACCAAAGGAACCATCCGCTATACCCAGGAGCGCATGGCCGAACTGGAGCTGTATATCCATGACGATCCGGCTGGCCGTCAGGGTTTCAAAACCATTCTGACCGGTCCTGCACACCCGGATTATGCCAACTTCTGTATCTCGGCCGGGCATGGCATTGGCTTTAACGATCAGAAAACGGTGGAGATCCGCGACCTGATTAACGGCATTGCCGCCAACGACCGCATGTGGCCGGATTTTGCTGAGGGATTACAGGTGTCGAAAGTACTGGAAGCGATCGCCGTGTCCGCGCTGGAACGCCGTTGGATGACGGTCTGAATCTGACTGGCAAGTTCCGCACTGGAACGCCGCTGGATGACGGTCTGAGCAATCAATCTGCGGGCTGAACCAGGCCCGCAGTTGCCGCGCAGGGATGCGCTGACTTAACGTTGGTTTCACGCTTCACCGACGCTAACGCAATGCTCAGCTACAGCTGAATCACCGCGTCACTGACGCTGGCTCAACGCTTTGCTAACGCTGGCTCTCCATAGCGGCCAGCAAGGACTCCAGCAGCCCAGGGAAACGGGCTTCTAAATCTTCCCTTCGCAGCGACAGTAAGTTCTCCCGCCCGTTTGGCCGTTGCCAAATCACGCCACTTTCCCGCAACACGCGCCAGTGGTGGGTCATGGTGGATTTCGCCAGCCCCTGCAGAAGGGTGCCGCAGGCCTGTTCACCCTGATTAGCCAGGATCCTCACCACTTCCATTCGGAGCGGATTGCCCAACGCAAAAAGCACGTTTTCCAGGCGAATCTGTTGAGGTTCAGGGTGGTTGGCAATCATAACTGTCCTTTTGTTCGGGGAGAAAGGCGCGCAGATAACGCGGCGGCTACTATACCTGAAGGCCCAAACCTGCGCGACCTGCCGATCATCAGTTTAGTCGATGGCTTTAATAGTTCGAATATACTCGTACAGTTGTACTATTATTATCGCACTATAAACCCGCTTTAGTGCTGGCCGGGTGCTGCCAGCCTGAAGTCTGTCCCTGTGACTAAGGAACTCTTATGCCCCGAACAATCCCTCTCGCTCGCTACCGTAACATCGGTATTTCAGCCCATATTGATGCCGGTAAAACCACCACCACCGAGCGCATCCTCTTTTATACCGGCATGAGTCATCGGCTGGGTGAAGTGCATGATGGCGCTGCGACGACGGACTGGATGGCACAGGAGCAGGAACGCGGAATTACCATTACTTCAGCTGCGGTAAGCTGTTTCTGGCCCGGCATGGATCGCACCTTTGAACCGCACCGCATCAACATTATTGATACGCCCGGCCACGTCGATTTCACCATTGAAGTGGAGCGATCAATGCGCGTGCTGGATGGCGCGGTGATGGTGTATGACTCGGTGGGTGGCGTGCAGCCGCAGTCGGAAACGGTCTGGCGGCAGGCGAACAAGTATCGCGTTCCCCGGCTGGCGTTCGTCAATAAAATGGATCGCCAGGGTGCGGACTACTTCCGCGTGGTGCAGATGATGATCGACCGGCTGAAAGCCAATCCGGTGCCGATCGTCATTCCGATTGGCAGCGAAGAGAACTTCCATGGGGTGATCGACCTGAACAAAATGCGCGCCATCTTCTGGGATGACGAAAGCCAGGGCATGACCTTTAGCTATCAGCCGATACCGGAAGAGCTTCTGAGCACAGCGCAGTTATGGCGTGAAAAAATGGTCGCCGCCGCCGCTGAAGCCAGCGATACGCTGATGGAAAAGTATCTGCAGGACGGCGACCTCAGTGAAGAAGAGGTGATAGCCGGTCTGCGCCAGCGCACCATTAACGGCGAAATCCAGCCGATGCTGTGCGGCAGCGCGTTCAAGAACAAAGGCGTGCAGCGCATGCTGGATGCGGTGGTTGAACTGATGCCTTCGCCGCTGGATATTCCGCCGGTGAAAGGGCTGGACGAGAAGGGCAACGAAGTTGAACGCCGTGCTGATGACGAGGAAAAATTCTCGGCGCTGGCGTTCAAACTGATGACCGATCCCTTTGTCGGTCAGCTGACCTTTGTCCGCGTCTATTCCGGCGTGCTGCGGAAAGGCGACAGCGTCTACAACCCGATTAAGGGCAAAAAGGAGCGCATTGGCCGAATCGTGCAGATGCACGCCAACGCGCGGCATGAAGTCGACGAGATCCGCGCCGGTGATATTGCCGCCTGCGTCGGGCTGAAAGAGGTGACAACCGGAGAAACGTTAAGCGATCCGGATGCGGTGATTACGCTTGAACGAATGGAGTTTCCTGAACCGGTTATTTCGCTGGCGATTGAACCGAAAACCAAAAGCGATCAGGAAAAAATGGGCCTGGCATTGCAGCGACTGGCGTCGGAAGATCCCTCGTTCCGTCTGCATACCGATGAAGAGTCAAGCCAGACCATTATCTCCGGGATGGGTGAGCTACATCTGGAAATCATCGTTGACCGCATGAAGCGTGAGTTCGGCGTCGACGCCAATATCGGCCGGCCGCAGGTGACCTACCGTGAAACTCTCCGCGCCACGGCGAAAGAGGTGGAAGGCAAGTTTGTGCGCCAGTCGGGCGGTAAAGGCCAGTACGGTCATGTGGTGCTGACGCTGGAACCGCAGGAAGCCGGTAAAGGCTTTGCCTTTGAGGATGCGACCAAGGGTGGCGTGGTGCCGCGCGAATATATTCCTTCCGTCGAGAAGGGCGTTCGTGAGGCGATGAATAACGGTATCCTGGCGGGTTATCCGCTGGTGGATATTAAGGCCACGCTGACCTTTGGTTCTTATCACGAGGTGGATTCGTCAGAGATGGCGTTCCGCATGGCGGCGATATTTGCCTTCAAAGCGGCGGCCCGTCAGGCCAAACCGGTGATCCTTGAGCCGGTGATGAAAGTGGAAGTGGAAACGCCGGAGGATTACGCCGGTAACGTGATGGGCGATCTGTCGTCCCGTCGCGGGCTGGTGCAGGGCATGGATGAACTGCTGGGCAGCCGGGTGATCCACGCCGAAGTGCCGCTGTCGGAGATGTTTGGCTACTCGACTACGTTGCGATCGATGTCGCAAGGTCGTGCCACCTACAGCATGGAGTTCCACCATTATGCAGAAGCGCCACGCAATGTGGCGGATGGCATTATCGCCGCACGCGGCGGTAAGGCTTAACCAGAGAACGGGAGCGTAAGCTCCCGTTTTTCTTCACTCTGCCAGCTTCCTCACATTCACAGCAAAAATTCCCGCCACGAGTTGATCGGCCCCGCAATTTTGCACCAGCGCAGTGCGCAGCGTGCCAACAGTGCAGCTATGTTTACGTTTCTGGCCGGTCCGGAAACCGCGCGTCCCAGTCTGCCTGGTCATGGCAAACAGTTTTCCCGATAACCCCTAAACGCCGCTGATGAACGGGCTGTAACATCGGATTGCACCGTGTTACCTCTCATATCTGAAAGAAATCAGCGGTTTCATGGCGAAATGGCGGGAATATTGCTTAATCAACCTTAGCCGCTCGCGGCCCACTCGCTTATCAGGATATCGACCCATCATTGCTGTTTCCCACGCCGCCCGACGGCGTATGGATCTGAACCGTGCTGAGGAATACCGAATGTCTTTGAAATTAAATAAGTTATCGCTTCAGGTTGTGATTGCTGCTTGTTTAAGTACCGCGCTGTATGCGCATGCGGATGTGATGATTGGGGTGGCAGGTCCGTTCACCGGCCCGAACGCCACTTACGGTGCGCAATACTGGAAAGGGGCCTCGCAGGCCGCAGCCGACATTAATGCGGCGGGCGGGATCAAGGGTGAAAAAATCGTACTGGTGCAGGGCGATGACGCCTGCGAACCGAAGCAGGCCGTCGCGGTCGCCAACCGTCTGGTGGACGAATCGAAAGTCTCGGCGGTGGTTGGCCACTTCTGCTCGTCCTCCACCATGCCAGCCTCGGTGGTGTATGACGATGCGGGCGTGCTCACCATCACCCCAGGCTCCACCAACCCACAAATCACCGAACGCGGTCAGAAAGACATGTTCCGCATGTGCGGACGTGACGATCAGCAAGGTGCCGTCGCCGCCAACTATATGCTGGACGTGCTGAAAGCGAAGAAAATCGCGGTGATCCACGATAAAGATACCTACGGCCAGGGCCTGGCGGATGCCACCAAAGCCGCGCTGGAAAAACGCGGTACTAAAGAGGTGCTGTACGAAGGTCTGACCCGTGGCGAGAAAGACTTTAATGCGCTGGTGACCAAAATCGGCGCGCTGAAACCCGACGTGGTGTACTTCGGCGGCTGTCACCCGGAAGCGGGTCCGCTGGTTCGTCAGATGCGTGAGCAGGGCGTGCAGGCCAAATTCTTCTCCGGCGACTGCATCGTGACGGAAGAGTTGGTGACTGCCGCCGGTGGACCGCAGTTTACCGACGGCGTGCTGATGACCTTCGGTAACGATCCGCGCACCATCCCGGCTGGCAAGCCGGTGATTGATAAATTCCGCGCCGGCGGCTTCGAGCCGGAAGGTTACACCCTGTATGCCTATGCCTCCATCCAGGCCATTGCCGCCGCCTATAACGGTGCGGGTAAAGACAATGCCAAAGCCAGCGAATGGCTGAAGTCGCATACCGTCGATACGGTCATGGGCCCGAAATCCTGGGATGGCAAAGGCGACCTGAAAGTCTCGGATTACGTGGTCTACAAGTGGGATGACAAAGGCAAATATCACCAGCTCTGATTCGCTGCACTACCTCCAGCCTGCCTGACCGGCAGGACGTCGCAACAGCTAAGCCGGCGCGGATGCGATCCGCGGCGGCTTACCCCAGGCGAGACGGGACACAATGGAAGCATTCTTTCTGCAACAGCTGATTAATGGGCTGACGCTGGGGGCCGTGTACGGCCTGATCGCCATCGGCTACACCATGGTTTACGGCATTATCGGTATGATTAACTTTGCCCACGGCGAAGTGTATATGATCTCCGCTTACCTCTGCGCCATCGGTCTGGCGCTGCTCGCCTCTTTCGGCATTCACTCCTTCCCGCTGCTGATCTTCGGCACGCTGGTGTTCACCATCGTGGTCACCGGCGTTTACGGCTGGGCGATTGAACGGGTGGCTTACCGGCCACTGCGCAACTCAACCCGTCTGGCACCGTTAATCTCAGCCATCGGCATGTCGCTGATTTTACAAAACTACGTGCAACTCAGCCAGGGACCAAACCAGCAGGGCATTCCGACCATGCTCACCGGGGTGCTGCGTTTTGACGTCGGCGACGGCATCGTGCAAATCACCTGGACCAAAGTCTTTATCCTGATCGCCGCGTTCCTGGGCATGGCCATCCTCACCTGGATCATCCAGTACACGCGGCTGGGACGCATCTGCCGCGCCACGCAGCAGGATCGACGTATGGCCTCCATTCTGGGCATCAACACCGATCGGGTGATCTCGCTGGTGTTTGTGATTGGCGCGGCGATGGCCGGACTGGCGGGCGTGCTGGTGACCATGAACTACGGCACCTTCGATTTCTACGCCGGATTTATTATCGGCATCAAGGCCTTTACCGCAGCGGTGCTGGGCGGGATCGGTTCTCTGCCTGGCGCGATGCTGGGTGGCCTGCTGTTGGGCATCGCGGAAGCGCAGTTCGCCGGCATGGTGAACTCCGATTACAAAGACGTGTTCTCTTTTGGGCTGCTGGTGGTGATTTTGATTTTCCGCCCGCAGGGTTTACTGGGTCGTCCGCTGGTGACCAAGGTTTAGGGAGTTAATGATGACGGATGCTTCTCTTAAGCCGGGCCTGAATATAAAACAAAGCCTGATTGATACGGTCCTGGCCGGGCTCTGTGCGCTGGTGGTGTTTGGTCCGATAGTTGGCATTGTGCTGAAGGGCTACAGCTACGATTTGTCGCCGCAGCGGGTGGCGGTGCTGGTGGGCGTGGTGATGGCGGGGAAGCTGCTGCTGAGCCTGACGCTGCAAAGCGCCACCGGCCGTAAATTCGTCGCCCGTTTTGAAGGGGCAGACGATGGCGTCTACGTGCGGCCAGCGGATTACCGCAGCCGGATGCGCTGGATCATTCCGCTGCTGCTGGTGCTGGGCATACTGTTCCCGTTTATTGCCACAAAGTATCTGCTAACCGTGGCGATTCTGGGCCTGATCTACGTGCTGCTCGGCCTCGGGCTGAATATTGTGGTGGGGCTGGCGGGCCTGCTGGACCTGGGATATGTGGCGTTCTACGCCATCGGTGCCTATGGCCTGGCGTTGGGCTATCAGTACCTTGGGCTTGGCTTCTGGGCGATGCTGCCGCTGGGTGCGGTGATGGCGGCGCTGGCCGGGGCATTACTGGGTTTTCCGGTGCTGCGTATGCACGGCGATTATCTGGCGATTGTAACGCTGGGCTTTGGCGAGATTATCCGGCTGGTACTCACCAACTGGGTGAGCTTCACCGGTGGGCCAAACGGCGTCTCGGTGCCTTCACCGACCTTCTTCGGCCTGGAGTTTGGCCGCCGGGCGAAGGACGGCGGCGTACCGATCCACGAGTTTCTGAATATCACCTATAACCCCAACCTGAAGTTTATTTTTATCTACACGGTGCTGATTTTGGTGGTGCTGCTGGTGCTGTTTATCAAGCATCGCCTGACCCGCATGCCGATTGGCCGGGCGTGGGAAGCGCTGCGTGAAGATGAGATTGCCTGCCGCGCGATGGGGCTGAACCATGTTTTGGTCAAGCTCTCGGCGTTTATGATGGGCGCATCCACCGCCGGGATTGCCGGGGTGTTCTTCGCCACCTATCAGGGCTTTGTTAACCCGACCTCGTTTACCTTCTTTGAGTCCGCGCTGATCCTCGCCATCGTGGTGCTGGGCGGCATGGGTTCCACCCTTGGCGTGGTGCTGGCTGCCTTCGTGCTGACCGTGGCCCCTGAGCTCTTACGCAGCTTTGCCGAATACCGGGTGCTGCTGTTTGGCGTGCTGATGGTGCTAATGATGATCTGGCGGCCGCGAGGCCTGGTCCGCACCAGCCGCGTCGGCGTACCCACACGAAAAGGAGTGGCGCCATGAGCGACAGCATCCTGCGTGTTGAACATCTGATGATGCACTTTGGCGGCATCAAGGCGCTGAATGATGTCAATCTGGACGTCGGGCGCGGCTCAATAACCGCCTTAATCGGGCCGAACGGCGCGGGAAAAACCACGGTGTTTAACTGCCTGACCGGCTTTTATCAGGCCACCGGCGGCTCGATTGTGCTGAACGCGCAGTCGCGGATGACCGATGTGATCCAGGTGCTGGGGCAGAAGATCCGCCCGGCGGATTTCATCAATCCTGCGCGCCTCGGTTCCCGTATCTACTACAAAATGTTTGGCGGCACGCACCTGGTCAACCGGGCCGGACTGGCGCGTACCTTCCAGAATATCCGCCTGTTCCGCGAAATGTCGGTGGTCGAGAACCTGCTGGTGGCGCAACACATGCAGGCCAACCGCAATCTGCTGGCCGGGATCCTGAATACGCCCGGCTACCGTCGGGCGGAAAATCAGGCGCTGGACCGCGCCTTTTACTGGCTGGAGGTGGTGAACCTGGTGGATTGTGCCAACCGGCTGGCGGGCACGCTGTCCTATGGCCAGCAGCGGCGGCTGGAGATTGCCCGCGCGATGTGTACCGGGCCGGAGATGATCTGTCTGGACGAACCCGCTGCCGGGCTCAATCCGGTGGAAACGCAGGCGCTGAGCAAAATCGTGCGTTTCCTGCGTCAGCAACATGGCGTGACGGTGCTACTTATTGAGCATGATATGGGCATGGTGATGGAGATATCCGACCATGTGATCGTGCTGGACCACGGCGATGTGATTGCGCGCGGCACACCCAGCGAGATTCAGACCAACGTCAGCGTCATCGCGGCGTATCTGGGTGCAGACGAAGAGGAGATCGCCGGATGAGCCAGCCGATGTTGGAGTTCCGCAAGGTGAACGTGTTTTACGGCCCGATTCAGGCGCTGAAGGAGATTTCGCTGACGGTCAATGAAGGCGAAACCGCCTCGCTGATCGGCGCCAACGGCGCGGGCAAGTCAACGCTGCTGATGTCGATATTTGGCCAGCCGCAGATTGCCGCCGGACAGATCCTCTATCGCGGCGAGGATATCAGCCACAAATCCACCCACTTTATCGCCAGCAACGGCATTGCGCAGGCGCCTGAGGGACGACGCATCTTCCCCGATATGACGGTGGAAGAAAACCTGCTGATGGGCACCATCCCGATCGGCAGCCGTTACCAACATGAAGATAAAGCGCGGATGTATGATCTGTTTCCCCGGCTGGAGGAACGCCGCAGCCAGCGCGCGATGACGCTGTCGGGCGGCGAACAGCAGATGCTGGCCATCGCCCGGGCGCTGATGAGCCGGCCAAAATTACTGCTGCTGGATGAACCCAGCCTGGGACTGGCACCGATTGTGGTGAAGCAGATTTTCCAGATCCTGCGCGAGCTGACGCAAGGCGGCATGACGCTGTTTCTGGTGGAGCAGAACGCCAACCATGCGCTTAAGCTGTCGGATCGGGCGTATGTGATGGTCAACGGGCAGATTCGCCTGAGCGGCAGCGGGCAGGAGCTGTTGGTCAATCCAGAGGTCAGAAGTGCCTATCTGGGCGGGACATAACGGAGAGATCGCGGAGCGATTACGGGAGAGGGGGCCGGTTTGGCGGCCCTGCATTCGCGGCGCTTTAGCAGGAAGTCATCTTTTCGCCGCGGCATGTCTGCCGCGGCTATTTTCTTTCCGCCTGGTATAACCTAGCGGAACGGCGGCTCGTTGAAGGTGCGTAACTTACGCGAGTGCAGCTTGTCGCCTTCCGCCCGCAGTAAATCAATGGCACAGATACCAATTTGCAGGTGCTCGGAAATCGCCCCTTCATAGAAGCGGTTGGCCTGGCCCGGCAGCTTGATTTCGCCGTGCAACGGCTTATCGGAAACGCAAAGCAGCGTGCCGTAAGGGACGCGGAAGCGATAACCCTGCGCGGCGATGGTGGCGCTTTCCATATCCACCGCAACCGCGCGGCTGAGGTTAAAGCGCAGTGCCGAGGCGGAATAGCGCAGCTCCCAGTTACGGTCGTCGGTAGTGACCACGGTGCCGGTACGCAGACGCTGTTTCACCAGGTCGCCCGGCATGCCGCTGACATGCTTGGTGGCGTCATACAGCGCGCGCTGCACTTCGGCAATGCTCGGCACCGGGATATCCGGCGGCAGCACCGCGTCCAGCACATGGTCATCACGCAGGTAAGCATGCGCCAGCACGTAATCGCCGATGCTCTGGCTTTCGCGCAGGCCGCCACAGTGACCAATCATCAGCCAGGTGTGCGGACGCAGCACCGCCAGATGATCGCAAATGGTTTTGGCATTCGACGGGCCCACGCCGATATTGATCAGCGTAATGCCCTGACCATTTTTAGCAATCAGATGCCAGGCAGGCATCTGGTGGTTTTTCCAGGCCAGGCCGGAAATCGCTTCCTGCGGGTTTGGCGTCTCGGCGGTGACGAAAATGCTGCCGGCGCAGGACAGGGCTTCATATGGCGACGCCGGATCGGCGATCTGCTCACAGCCCCAACGCACAAACTCGTCGACATAGCGGGTGTAGTTGGTGAACAGCACGTAGGACTGGAAATGCTCAACCGGCGTGCCGGTATAGTGACGCAGCCTGGCCAGTGAGAAGTCGGTGCGCAGCGCATCGAAATGCGACAGCGGGAACTCTTCACCCGGCTGATACAGGCCATCGGCATTTTCATCGCCAATCTGCGCCAGCTCGGTCGTCGGGAAATGCTTGGCCAGCCCGGCGCTCATGGTGCGATCGAGGCCGAGGTTCGAACCGTCAATCACGTACGGGAAGGGGATTTCTTGCTTTGACGGTTTCACTTCCAGCGTGACCGGATATTCCCCGGTAAGCATTTCCAGCTGTTCCGAAAGGTAGTGACGGGCCAGCGCCGGGCGGGTCACGGTGGTGGCATAGCTTCCCGGACGGGTGAAGCGGCCAAAGGCACGGGTCAGCCGGTGACCGGATTCATCGCCGGCCCAGCTGACGCGCAGTTCAGGATAGACAAACAGTCCATTCGCGCGAGCCGACTCTTCCGGCAATTTTCCGCTGCTGATATAGGTGTTGATGGCGGTACGCAGGGCGGTTACGGCCTCTTCATACAGGGCATCAAGTTTGTCCAGCGCCTCGGCGACGGACAACCCCTTGGGGGCAGAAGGCTGAGTCATGGTATCTCCCTGGTCGGTGTTTCACGTTAACTTCACAGCATGGTAGCTGAAATTAGCGCAGGCCGCCTCGGGAGAAGCTAATCTGCTGAGCAACTTAAGATTATTCGCGATCGGCAGCAGGCTTTTCACTCAAAAACCGCTCTTCCAGCGTCGCTTCCAGCGTCAGCATGGCGTTCTCCGCATGCTGCATATGCTCGGTCATGATCCGGTCGACTTCACCGGCATCCTTGCGGCGCAAGGCCTCAATCAGGCGATACTGATACTCAATGCCCGCGTGCCGGTTGACCGGCTCAGGGCGCTGATAAATGTCTTTGCACACCGCCAGATCTTTCAGCAACCGCTGCAAAAAGTGACAGAGAAACGCCAGCAGCACGTTGTCGGAATAACTGGCCACCACGCCATGAAAATCCAGCTCGGCCATGCGCTGGTTCCAGCGCTCCTGCTCGTCAGCGGGTTCATGATCGTAGATTTTTATCAGCGTATGCAGCTGCTCAAATCCGGCGGCATCAATATTGTCGATGGCGCTGACCGCCACCAGTGGCTCAAGGGCTTTGCGCAGGGCATAGATATTGGCGATGGAAAGCTCGCGGGTGAACAGGTAGTTCGACAGCAGGCTCATCGCGCGGTTGTCGCTCATGGATTCAATAAACGCACCGCCGCCTGGGCCGGTTTTGGTGCGGATCAGCCCCTGAACTTCCAGCGATTTTAACGCTTCGCGCACGGTACTTTTCCCGGCAGCAAAACGGCTGGCGAGATCCTTTTCCTGCGGCAGGCGATCGCCGGGCAGCAGGTTATCGCGCACGATGCTCTCTTTGATCGCGTCGACGATTTCATCGGTCCGCTTGCGACGGACGGGGTCCGCCTGCGGGATTTTTTCGGCATTCATCGCATTCTGTCCTTTATAGCCGGGGCGCGCTGGCCAGCAGCGTCTGGGTATAACTGTGCTGAGGAGAGGCAAACAGCACCTCGTTCGGTGCGCATTCTACCAAATCTCCGCGATACATCACCGCCACCCGATCGGCGATGGATTCCACCACCGCCAGGTCGTGGCTGATAAACAGGTAGGAGAGGCCAAACTGCGTTTTTAACTGGTCCAGCAGCAGCAACACCTGCGCCTGCACCGAGACGTCCAGCGCGCTGACCGGTTCGTCGAGCACCAGAATCCGTGCTTCCGCCGCCAGCGCGCGGGCGATGGCCAGACGCTGTGCCTGGCCGCCCGAAAATTCATGCGGATAGCCGAGCAGGGCATCGGCGGGCATCTGTACCGCTTCCATCAGTTCCAGCATGCGGGTTTTGCGCGGTGCGGCAGAATATCCGCAGAGATGGCTGAGCGGGATCGCCAGGATATCGGCAATGGTTTTGCGCGGGTTTAGCGACGCCACCGGATCCTGAAACACATACTGAATGGTGCGGCCCGACGCTTTCGCCTGCTGCGGGCGCGGCTGGCCCATCAATTCGATGCTGCCGGAGGTCGGGGTTTCCAGGCCGACCAGCATTCTGGCCAGGGTACTTTTGCCCGAGCCGCTTTCACCCACCACCGCCAGCGTCTCCCCGGCGGCAAGGTGCAGCGACACCCCTTTAACAGCGTGCACCTGGTGGTCACCGGCCGCGAACCAACGGCCTTTACGGCCAAAGGTTTTCACCAGATTTTTCACTTCTATCACGTTGCTCATCATCCCTCCTTCACGGTGGCGGGATATAACCCGGCGACCTGCTGCAAAAATTGACGTCCCTGGCCCAGTTTCGGCACGCTGGCAATCAGCCGGCGGGTGTAGTCGTGCTGCGGATGATCCAGCACCTGCTGCGTATCGCCGGTTTCGACGATTTCACCAAAACGCATCACCGCGACCCGATCGCAAATCTGCGCAATAACGCCAAAGTCGTGGGTGATAAACAGCAGCGTCAGGCCCCGTTCACGGCGTAAACGTTGCAGCAGCTCCAGAATGCGGGCCTGTACGGTGACGTCCAGCGCGGTGGTGGGCTCATCGGCGATAATAATGTCCGGATCGTTAGCCAGCGCCATCGCAATCCCCACCCGCTGACGCTGTCCGCCGGAAAGCTGATGCGGATAGGCATGAAAACGCGGAGCCGCGTCCTGGATGCCGACGCTGGTCAGCAACTCCAGCGCTTTGGCCTTCGCAGCGGCGGAGGTTAACGGCTGGTGGGCCTGAATCGCTTCAATCAGCTGGCTGCCAATGCTCATCTGCGGATGCAGCGTGGTCAGCGGATCCTGGAAGATATAGGCCACCCGCGCGCCACGACGCTGCTGCAACGTTTTTTGCGGCAGTGACAGCATCTCTTCACCCGCGACATAAATCGCGCCGCCGGTAATTTCGCCCGGCGGGGAAGCCACCAGGCCCATCACCGACAGCGCGGTCACGCTTTTGCCGGAGCCACTTTCGCCAATCAGGCCAAGGCATTCGCCGCGCTTAACGTGAAAGCTGATGCCGCGAACGGCGGGCTGGAACTGGCTGCCGGAACGGAAGCTCACCGCCAGGTCGACCACTTCCAGTAACGCCGCCTCGCCCTGGGTGGCGGCCGGGATGGCCGGTCGGGTAACGCGGGTCACCGCTCTGGCTCTGAGCAAGACGCCGGACTTCAGACGCGGATCCAGAACATCGCGGATGCCATCGCCCAGCAGGTTAAAGCTCATCACCAGCAGAAAAATCATCACCCCTGGCACCACCGAAACGTGCGGCGCGCTAAACATCTGCGCGCGGCCCTGGCCGAGCATCGAGCCTAAATCCGCCGCCGGCGGTTGCGTGCCCAGCCCGAGGAACGACAGGCCGGCGGTTTCAAGGATCATCCAGCCGACGGTGGTGGACAGGGTGATGACAATCACCGGCAACACGTTGGGCAGCACCTCGGTGAACAGGATCTGCGTATGGTTTTTGCCGGACAGCCGCGCCGCCTGCACAAAATCACGCTGGCGCAGGCCGACGGTCAGGCCACGGATATTACGGGCAAAGAACGGAATGTTGACCACGGCGATAGCGTACAGCGCGTTAAGCAGACCCGGGCCGAGCACCGCCACAATCACCAGCGCTAACAGGATGTAGGGAAACGCCATCAGCATATCGATAAAGCGCATCAGCAGGCTGTCGGCCTTGCCGCCAGCGTAGCCGGCAATCAGCCCAATCAGCGTGCCGAAAAAGGCCGCCAGCAGGGTGGCGCTGATGCCGACCGCCAGCGAAACCCGGGTGCCCCACACCAGCCTGGACAGCACATCCCGGCCCAGCGGATCGGTGCCTAACAGGTGGCCGGGTGACAACGGCGGCAGCAGGCGCTTCAGTAAATCGGTGGCATCGGGATCGGCCAGCGGCAGCAGCGGGGCACAGAGTGCGGCCAGCGCGGAAAGGGTCAGAATAATCAGCCCGAGAGTTGCCAGCCGGTTAGCCAGCAGCAGCGACCAGGCTGAACGGCGCTGACGCGTCGGTGAGAGTGTCTCGCTCATGATTTTAACCTCGGGTCGAGAAGCGCCTGCAGGATATCGGCACACAGGTTGATCAACACATAGGCGCAGGCCGCGACCAGCACGCCGCCCTGAACCAGCAGCAGATCGCGGGTGGAAACGGCATTGACCAGCATGGCGCCGAGGCCCGGCCACTGGAAGACGGTTTCGATATACACCGCGCCGCCCAGCACAAAACCGGCCTGAATGCCGATCACCGGGATCACCGACACCAGCGCCATACGGAAAGCGTGGCCATAGATCACCTTGCGCTCGGACAATCCTTTGGCGCGTGCGGTACGGATAAAGTCCTGACGCAGCACTTCCAGCATCGCGGTGCGGGTCAGGCGGGCAATCACGCCGGTGGCGACAATCGCCAGCGTCACGGCGGGCATCGCCAGGTGCTGCAACAGATCCAGCCAGCCGCCACCGCCCCAAATGGCATACATACCCGAGGCCGGGAACCATTGCAGCTGGACCGCAAACAGCATAATCATCACCAGGCCAATCCAGAATGACGGCAGCGAAATGCCAATCAGCACCAGCAGGGTAATCAGCCGGTCACCCCAGCCAAACTGCCTTACCGCTGAGACAATCCCCGCCAGCAAGCCCAACACCGTGCTGATTAACAGCGCGCTTCCGCCGAGGATCAGCGTGTTGCCGAGGCGCTGCATCACTTCATCAATCACCGGGCGGTTCAGCACATAGGATCGGCCGAAGTCACCGTGCAGCATATTGCCGACCCAAATCAGATACTGCTGCCACAGCGGCTTGTTCAGCCCCAGCTCCTGATTGATGCGCGCGACGTTTTCCGGGGTAGCCCAGGCGCCCAGTAACGCCTGCGCCGGGTTGCCGGGGATCATCGCCATAATCACAAACACAATCAGCGACAGGCCGATAAACACCGGCACGGTTGATAACAGCCTTTTTAACAGGTAGCTCCACATAACCACGCTCCGCTCTGAAATCAGTGTTTGGTCACCCGGTTGAGTAACAGGTTAAAGTTGGGTTGCAGGGCAAAGTGCGCGATGCGCGTGGAGGTCACGGCGTTCTGCTTCCAGTTGGCGACGAAAATCCACGGCGCATCGTCATGCACAATTTGCTGAACCTGCCGGTAGAGGGTGGCCCTGGTCGCCGTGTCGGTGGTCAGTCGCGCCTTTTGCAGCAGCCGATCGACCTGAGGGTTGCTGTAATAGCCGGAGTTAAATCCGCCTTTCTTCGGCCAGGCATCGGTGCGCAAAGTCAGGAACGGCAGGGTGTCGGGATCGTTGGTCATCCACGCCATTTCGGCCATATGGGTGTGGTTATCCAGCCCGGCATTGACCTTGGCCAGATAGGTGTTCCACTCATAGCTCTGAATATTGACCTTCAGCCCGACGGCTTTTAGATCGGCCTGAATGGCGGTGGCCATCGGCAGCGGATCCAGCATGCCCGAACCGCCTTCGGTGACATAAAAGGTCAGGGTGGCGCCTTCGGCTCCGGCGTCCTTCAGCAGCTGACGTGCTTTCTGCGGATCGTACGGCCAGGGCTGTACCGCCTTGTTGGCTGCCCAACCGAATGCGGAAGGTATCGGGCCATCCGCCACGCTGGCAGAGCCTTGCAGGATGTTATCGACCAGCGACTGTTTATTGATGGCGTAGTTAACCGCCTGACGCACGCGGCGATCGTTAAACGGCGGAACCTGGGTGTTGAGCATCACGTACCAGACGTGCGGGCCGGTGGTTTCATACAGACGGAAGCGATTGCTTTTCTCCTTAAACAATTTCACCGTGTCGGGCGGCACTTCGACCATCGCATCGATGCCGCCGGAGAGCATTTCCGCCACCCGCGTATTGCCGTCGGTGATCGGGCGGAACACCACGTTGTTTACCGCCGGTTTGCCATCCCAGTAACCGGCATTTGCTTTGATCACCACGCGCTGGTTTGGCTGCCATTCGCTGAAGGTGAACGCGCCGGTGCCGACCGGATGGCGTCCAAACTCTTTGCCGTACTTTTTTACCGCCGTGGGCGAGACGATCAACCCGGTCGGCGTCGCCAGATTCGACAGCAGTGGCGCGAAAGGCTCGCTGAGGTGAAATACCAGCGTCTGCTGATCGGGCGTTTCTATCGATTTTATCGAGGAGAAAAAGAACGACAGCGGGAAGGGGCCGGTGTTGTGCCACGGATTTTTATCATCGAGCATGCGCTGGAAGGTGAATTTGGCGGCTTCGGCGTTGAACGGCGTGCCGTCCTGAAAACGGACGTTTTGACGTAAATGGAAGCGATAGGTCAGGCCGTCCGGGGCGATCTCCCAGCTGGTGGCCAGCGCCGGTTCGATATCCAGCTTGCCTTCGCCATTGCGCACCAGCCCGTCATAAATATTGACCAGAATGCGGGAGTCATTCGCCGCCGTCGCCACCTGCGGGTCCAGCGACTGCGGTTCCGCTACCTGGCCGATTAACAGCGCATCGGCAGGGGTTTTCGCCTGCAACGCGGGCAGCCACAGCAGAGCCAGAAGCGCTGAAGCGGGCAGCCATTTTCTGCTTAACAAATTTCCGGTTATCGCACTCAGCATCACGGCCTCTTCAGCAACAGGTGAAAGAATAAGCGTTGTTGTGTTTTTTATTTATGCGTATAAATAAACAATATTGCAATAATTTATACATATAAATTAGATCTGACCGCGAGGAATCGGGATGACTTTTTCAATCGTCGCACGCGATCCACAGACCGGCGCGCTGGGCGTGGCAACCGCGACCGCCGGGCCCGCCGTCGGGGCGTTGGTGATCCATGGCCGCGCGCAAACCGGCGCCATCGCCACCCAGGCGATGACCAATCCGCTGTATGGCGTGCGCGGTTTGGCACTGCTTAAAGCAGGCGAGGGTGCTGTGCAGGTGATGCGTACCTTGCTGGATGACGATCCCGAGGCCGCGCGCAGGCAGCTGATGATCGTCGATTGTCTTGGCGGCATCGCGCACTGGACGGGCGGCGAGTGCGGCGAATTTGCCGACAGCCTTGAATCGACGGCCTGCGCGGTCGGAGGAAATTTACTGACCGGGCCCGACACGCTGCAGGAGATGATAGGCGTTTATCAGCAGCAGTCAGCGTTGCCCTTTGCCGACCGGTTGCTGGCGGCGATGTGCGCCGGAGCCGCGGCGGGTGGCGATCGCCGTGGACTGAAATCGGCTGCGCTCCAGGTCTGGCATGACCGTGAATACGCCAGCACCGATATTCGTGCCGACTGGAACGACGATCCGCTGGTGGCACTGAAAGAAATCCTGCAGCAAACCCGCCAACCCAGCCATGCCGACTTCTTTGCCGCGCTGCCCAAGGGCCAGCCGTAATCAACGCGTGCACAACCAGGGCCTGAAAAAATAGCCAGTAATGCACTTGCATTGCACAATGCAGATGCATTACGCTCGCTACAGGCTTGAAGACGCCAGGCGGTTTGATAATCCGCGTCCCGATAGTGGGTAGGCGTCGAGGAGAAAATAATGAATGTAAACATGGCAGACGTGTCTTTGCGCGCGGAGTCCCGACTCACTGAGCGTAGCCAGACCACCATTCCCGCAGCGATTCGCGATGCGCTGCAACTGAAGCCGGGAGAATTCATTGAATACGCTCTGCTGCCCGGCGGTAAAGTCGTTATGTCCCGACGAGAAGAAGAAGCGGAAGATCCGGTGGTCCCGCAGTTTCTGGCTTTCCTCGAAAACGACATGATGACCAACCCGCATCATATCCATGCAGTGCCAGCAGAATTTTGGGCAGGGATCCAGCAACTGACTGCTGGCGTTGAGGTCGATTTAGACGGGCCGCTGACTGACGATGAGTAGCAGGCAACATGGAGCAGGAGGCGACATGGAGTATTTGGAGATTAATGGATGGAAATTCTATTTTCATTCCTGTTTTCTGACGCAGCTGGCTGAACTTCAAAATAAGGTCCTGGCGCTGAAAAAAAAGGATCCTCAGGGCTATCACAAAAAGAAAGAAACCAAGCTGCTGGCGGCGATTGAGCAAATCATTACTCGGGTGATCCCGGCCAATCCACTGGACAGCCACTTTCGGCAGGGCAATACCTTAGGCCAGGATTACCGGCACTGGTACCGCGTCAAATTCCTGCAGCAATTTCGGTTATTCTTCCGCTTCAGCGTGCCCCACAGAACCATCATTATTGGTTGGGTAAATGATTTCGGCACGCTTCGCGCTTATGGTTCGAAAACAGATGCCTATACGGTATTTGAACGGATGCTGAAGTCTGGCGAACCCCCTGATGACTGGGATGCGCTTTTGAAGCATTGCCAAACCGATGCCAGGGTTATAAACAGCGATATTTCTCGGAAATATTAAGGCGGTTTTTACGCTTCGCTTCATGTTTTGAGCGTCCGAAAATTTTCTATGCAAGGTAAGGGTAGCCAGAATCAGTCTGAAAAAGTCGGCTCGGAGCGAGGTTGTGTCTTAATAGTGGTAAGTGGCTGGAGCGGACGTCGGAGAACTTCGAATGATACCTGTTTCATTTCTTTTTGCCGGTTTCATCTCATAATGATTACCCAAATTTACTTTGATATATTACTTATATAATTATGAAAACAATGTAGAGTTCATCAGCACGATTCTGGGCATTTTGAAGTGGTTATACGTAGATTTACATCTTCTTTGGTGTAAAGCGGCGTTGAGATAGTTTCTGAAGGGCACCTACGCGTCTTATGTTGATTATTAATTTCACTTAAATGGATGTTTTTATGACAAGTTTTCAATTACTGAATCATGCCATAAAGCTTAGAAAGCAAAGTCGCTTTGATGAGAGTAGACAGCATCTTTTGTCCATTATCGGGTCTGAAGTGGGTAACGGAGTTATTTACCTTAACATCGCATGGTCTTACGATAATCAAGGTCTTGAAAGCGATGCCTTGGGTTACTACATTAAATCCCTCAATGAGAACTTATCCAAAGAAGACTACTTTGAAGCAAAATTTGGACTCGCTTGTACTTACAGATGCCTAAGATATTTTGAAGAGGCTGAACCATTATTCGAATCGCTAATCCGTGATTATCCTGAGCGTACAGAGGTCATTCCTTACTTTGCGCTCAGCCTGACATCAGCAGGTAAAAAAGATTATGCGTTAAGGGTTCTCTTAGAACTCATCGTTAAAAACCCACCTTCAGAAGGCATTCAGGCATATCAAAAAAACCTTTTGGGATGCCTAAAAGAGCTATGAAGACAATTGGTATAGTGGATGTTTTGGAAAGTCTGATTTATTGGGTAATAGGATAAGAATACGCTGGCTGATAGTTAGATATGCGGTGACTGTAGTGATGATTGTGCTAGTTTCTGAAGTAGCAATGCGAAGTGGTCGGCTAGGTATCTGCATTCGGCAATCGACATATCCTTTTTTCAACGTAATTTTTCCTATTTGTTATATGTCGACATATAACTTATATGGCATAAAAGCGTTAAGCGAACATCAACAGGAATGAGCTTATGCCGCTTTATGATCTTAAAACCCAAGCAGATGCATTACCGAAAGCCTGGCATTCTCAAATCTTAGGCCGTATCGGGGAAGCGAATCTCAAAGTGCTCCGTATGGATGAGCGTTCAGTAACAGAGGAGGTACATGAGTATGACGAGGGATTACTCGTCATCGATGGTCGTCTGGAACTGAGCGTGAAGGGTGAAAAAATCACCGTTACGTCAGGTCAGCTTTATATAGCCAAAGCTGGCGTTCCTCATACGGTGGAAACGGGCAGTTCTGGCACACTGGTGATTATCGATTTACCCGAAGAGTAGGTTGTCTTTGGCTTCATTGGTACAGTGTCTTCATCATTGGCAGGGGAGGCTGCTGATAGCCAATAATTTACTGAAGCAATGTATTAATCGCGCGGACCTAAATTCCATACTCTAAGGCCGCCTAACAGCGATCAATAAGATGATCCAGTAATGCACGAACGGCCGGGTTAGACCGTCGGCTTTCATGCCAGAGTGCTGTAATATTATGCCGCTCAACAGCGAAAGCGGTCAGGATCGGAACCAGTCTTTTATTCTTTACCCATGAATCAGCCATAAAACTCGTCGCCATTCCTATTCCGCCTCCTGCAGCAACTAAGGCCAGTACGGCTTCGCTGGCATCAACAACAACATCTGACGATGGCAAAATCTCTGTCTCCCGTTCCCCAACCTGAAAAGGCCAGCGAAAAAGCTGCCCTGTTTGTTGATAACGCAGGTTTACCGTTTTATGGCTCATGAGGTCATTAGGATTTTCAGGGGCAGAGCAACTGGCAAGATATTCAGGCGAGGCGTAACACCCCAGCCGGTACGGCGAGAGACGGCGCGACAGAAGATTTGAATCGTCAAGATCGCCAAGCCGGACGGCAATATCAATGCTCTCATCCACGATACTGATAACGCGATCGCTCAACCGCAAGTCAATTTTCACTTTTGGATACAGCGCGCAGAATTGCGGAAGTGCAGGAGCAATCACATGCAGACCGATCGGGTACGATGCCGCAATACGCAGTGTCCCTGCGGGCTCCGCGCGCGAGCGTTTCGCTATCTGCTCAATCTCGTCTGCATCCTGAAGCAATCGTAAAGCCCGCTCGTGAAGCTCACGGCCTTCTGCGGTTAAAACCAGCGAACGTGTCGTTCGGGTAAACAGGGTAATGCCAAGTTGCGTCTCCAGCCGCTGGATGCTCTTACTGATTGCTGAAGGTGAGACTGACAGGGAACGGGCAGCAGCAGTGTAGCTGCCGAGAGCGCCAGCACGAGCGAATGCAATTAAACCTGTGAGTCTTTCAAAACCTATTTGTTCCTTCATGGCACAATTAAAGCGAAATTCAGCCTGATTATCAATGTCACATTTCAGGCTTATCATCGGTCATCTGATTACCTTTAAGTGAGATTGTGATGACTGACATGATGAAAGCAGTACAGCTTTATGCATTTGGTGGGCCTGAGAAGCTGCAGTATGGCGAGACAACCCGTCCAGTGGTGGGAAGCAATGAAGTACTCGTTAAAGTACATGCGGCCGGCCTTAATCCACCGGACTGGTATTTGCGCGACGGTTACCGGGCGCTCCCGCCTGAATGGTGGCCTGACCCGACATTTCCGCTCATTCTGGGAACAGACATATCGGGCGTAGTTGCAGCCGTCGGTGAGGATGTTTCGGAATTCACCATCGGCAACGAGGTTTACTCAATGGTGCGTTTTCCTCAGGGGGTAATGCAGGGCAGCGGCGCCTATGCTGATTACGTGAGCGTACCTTCCTCAGAGCTGGCAATGAAACCCCAACGTATCGGACATGTTCAGGCTGCGGGTGCGCCGATGTCGTTACTTACTGCCTGGCAGTTCCTTGTCGAACTGGGTCACGATGCCCCCAATCCTTTTCAGTCCTTCAGGCATACACCTGTCCCATTAGAAGGCCGGACGGTGCTGGTAAACGGTGCCGGTGGAGGCGTTGGGCATTTTGCGGTACAGATAGCAGGTGGAAAGGTGCGCGAGTAATCGCCGTGGCTTCATCCCGAAATGAGGAGCTTATGCGTGAGCTGGGGGCAGATGAGTTTATTGACTACACCAAAGTTGCCGCCGAAACCGCGGTGAAAAATGTCGATCTTGTGATTGATGCCGTTGGCGGTACAAATATGGAGCGCTTCCTGACGTGTATCAAACCGGGAGGCGCGTTGTTTCTCGTCAACCCTCTGGGGTTTGCCGGACAGGAGGAGGCGCTCAGAAAGAACATTACGGTTTCAATCACGCAGGTACGCTCAAATGGTGCGCAATTAGCTACTGCCGGCAGCCTTCTGGACGACGGAACGATCCGGGTTGTTATTGACAGCACTTACCCATTAGCCATGGCGTCCGCTGCTCATCAGCGTGCTGCACTGGGGAGCATTCAGGGCAAGATCGTGCTCACTAACTTTTGATGATCACTTTTCCGTTACTGCATTCGCTATTTAGTGCCAGAAGCAGACCTCAGATCCAGTGATTCAATCATCGCAATGCCTTTGAGAAACAGACAGCGTCTGTCCTACCGATATATGGGCCGTAATTCTCAATACGGGTATAACCATTTTTCTCGTAGAAATTGACGGCCCGATAGTTAATGCGTCGGGTTTCCAGCCTGAGCTCGATATATCCCATCTCTTTTGCAGATTTTTCCAGAAAGATGAGTAAAGCACCGCCAACCCCTGACACACTTCGGTCTGAAAACATTCTTTTAAGCTCGGCTATCTTTTGCGTTAGTGGCCGTATCGCACCGCATCCTATAGCTTTGCCTTGAGAATTCTTTGCTAATGCCCATAACGCTTTGTCATCACTCATTGCTTCAGCGGTGAAATTACTTTTACCGTTATCACCAGTAATCGCGGCAAGTTCTGCAGATAGCAATTCGATCAAGCGAAGGGATTCTGAAGAAAATGGATCTGATTTCTCTACTGTTATCATGGTTATACCCTGCAGGATGAATGTGACCAACATAACGCATCTTACTTTAACCTTCTTTTTTGAGAAAACTGTTGATCATGGAGAACGATCGTTCTACCATTCAATTCATGAACAGAAAGCCAACAGATACCCGAGAAAAAATCCTCACCACCGCCGAGCAATTGATTTATCGGAACGGTATTCATGCAACGGGCATGGACCTTCTGGTGAAGACCTCGGGCGTAGCCAGGAAAAGTATTTATCGCTATTTCGCGACCAAGGATGATGTGGCCGCCGCCGCGTTGAAAGAACGTGATGAGCGCTGGATGTGCTGGTTCAGAACGGAATCTGATAAAGCTGATACCCCTCAAGCGCGCATTTTGAATATGTTCACCGTGCTCAGAAGCTGGTTTGAGTCAGAAGGCTTTCGAGGCTGTGCATTTATCAATACCGCGGGAGAAGTGGGTGATCATACCGATCCGGTTCGTCAGATAGCGAAGCTGCATAAACAAAAATTACTGGATTACACGCGTGAACTCACCGGGCAATTAAACATTGAGCGCCCTGAAGTTCTGGCCAGGCAGATATTTATTCTGATTGAGGGCGCGATCACCATGTCTTATGTAATGGGCGATAGCAGCGCGGCCGACAGTGCAGGGGACGTTGCGAAACACTTGCTGGAGTCTGTCTCATCTTAATACCTGAAAGACATAAAACTGTTTCTACTGAGATATCCTAATTTACGGGAGGCTATACCATGTCTGATACACACACTCGTCCGCCACTTCCGCCGTTCACTCGCGAATCGGCGACTGAGAAAGTTCGGCTTGCTGAGGACGGCTGGAACAGCCGCGATGCCGAAAAAGTCTCGCTGGCGTACTCACTGGATACCCAATGGCGCAACCGAACCGAGTTTGCAAATAATCGTGAAGAAGCCAAAGCCTTCCTCACCCGTAAGTGGAATAAAGAACTTGAGTACCGTCTCATAAAAGAGTTGTGGGCGTTTGACAGCAACAGAATCGCTGTCCGCTACGCTTATGAATGGCGTGATGATTCAGGTAACTGGTTCCGCTCTTACGGGAATGAAAACTGGGAATTTGAAGCAGATGGCCTGATGCAGCGTCGTTTTGCCTGTATCAATGACATGCCTATCAAGGAAAGTGAGCGCAAGTTTCACTGGCCTCTGGGCCGTCGCCCGGATGACCATCCGGGGCTGTCGGAACTGGGTTTATAGTTTGTCGGTTAATGTTCGACGGTGACTTTTCCCCGTTAGCCTGTATTTATGCCAATGCCCAACGAATTCGATTAGTCCGCAGAACCTGAATCGTGCTGCAAATGAGAACACCCTCGCGATGCGGGCGGAAATGCAGCCATCGGGGAAATTAAAAAGGATTGTTTGCTGCTATGCCCGTAAATTTTGATCTCAACGATCTTTATGCCTTCCGAGCGCTGGTTGAATACAGTAATTTTCGGCTTGCCGCAGAGTCCATCTGTCTTTCACAGTCAGCATTGAGCCGAAGGATAGAAAAGCTGGAAACCGCGCTGGGAATCAAGTTGTTCAACAGAACCACCCGGCGTGTGACGTTGACACTTTATGGACAGACCTTTGCGGAACGTTCAGATCAGCTACTGGCGAATGTTGAGGGAGTATTAGCCGACATCAATAAGGTGAGTCAGGATCGGGTAGGGCTGGTCACTATCGCCACGGTGCCATCGGCAGCCTACTATTTTATGCCAGATGTTATCCGCCGTTTCCAGGCTCGCTATCCACGGGTACGCGTTAAGATTATCGATAGCAGTGCAGGTAATGTTATTGAAGCGGTTGCCAGTGGTCAGGCCGATTTCGGCATCTGTTTTGCAAAAGATCTGCAACCTGATATCGAATTTATACCGCTAACAGGCGATGTCTACGTCGCTGCCTGCAGGCGTGATCATCCGATAGCCAGTAAAAAAAACCTGACCTGGCGAGAGTTTTATCAACAGGATTACATTGAGCTTGATAAGACGTCCGGTAACCGCAACCTGCTCGATAAGATGCTGGGGCACATCGTTCCTGAGCGCCCCAGTATCTGCGAAACCCGACATGTGACCACCATGCTGGGTATGGTTGAAGCGGGTGTCGGTATTGCTGCCGTACCCGCTATGTCGATGCCGACCTCAGAGCATCATATGCTGACTCACCTTCCCCTCACAGAGCCGGTGGTGAAACGCACGGTTGGCCTCATCAGACGCAGTGGACGTATGCAGTCCTACGTTGCAGCAGAGTTGGAGAAGCTCATCACTGAACAGTATCATGCTGTTTAACCGGCAGTTCAGCCGTCACGGATCTCATTCCGGTAGCGCGAATGGTATTTTGCGCCTCAGTCGAAGACAGGAACTTCAGTAACGCTTTGCCTTCCTGTCCGTGATGAGATTTGGCGATCACCGCACCGGCAAAACGGGTAACGTACTGCACATCTTCAGGGAGTTCACCAATAAAGGTCACTCCCGGCACAGGAAGCAGTTCACTGACTTGCTGGAAACCGACCGCATAGTTCCCTTTAGCGACCTCAGATGCCACCGGAATGCGCTGTACCATATGCGCTTTTGTTTTCACCTTGTCTTCGATATCCAATTTTTTGAACAGATGGCTGCTGATATAGCGGCCGCTGGCACTGTCAGAATATGCAATAGATTTGGCCTGCAAGAGGGTATTGCGCAGATCGGCATCCGTTTTAATATTCGGTTCAGGGTCACCTTGTTTGACGACCATACCGATTGATGAGTCGGCTAATTCCACGCGCGAGCCCGGCAGAAGCCAGTTATCCTTTTCCAGATTGCTCAGCGCATCACCCACCATAATCACCACATCAGCATTTTCTCCACGGGCCAGACGCGCTGGGATCGCCTGAGGCGTCTTACCCATAGAGGGGCCGGATATCAAAATAATATTGTCACCGGTTTCCGCTTTAAATTGCGGGGCCAGTTTTTCCAGTGCGGCTTTAAACCCGCCTGAAATCATGACGGTGACGTCCCTGGCAGCCACCCCCGTGCTGACAGAAGAAAGCAGCAGCGAGGCGAGGAGTGAAAGATGAATTTTGTGCATGACGTGATCCCTGATTTAACCTGCAGTTTGAAGTGATAACGCGCTGCGACGGTATAAATATAAGGTCGCCAGTAATGCGCATACGGCAGCAAAGCTCATCCAGTAGCCTGGTGAAGCCTTATCACCGGTGTACTCAATCAGTGCGGTTGAAATAACCGGCGTGAATCCGCCAAACACCGCGGTTGCCAGACTGTAGGCCAGAGAAAATCCGGCAACCCGCACCTCCGTTGGCATGATTTCTGTCAATGCCGGTATCATGGCACCGTTGTAGAGACCGTACAGGAAGGACAGCCACAACAGCACCGTGAGCATCATGGAAAAGCTGGGCGCTTCAGCCAGCAGGTGAAGAGCCGGATAGGCCGTCACCAGGGCCAGCAGCGCCATGGTCACCAGCACCGGCTTACGTCCATAGCGGTCTGACAGGGCACCGCCTACCGGTAGCCAGATGAAGTTAGATATCGCCACCAGCAACGTCACCAGCAGGCTGTCAGAGGTGCTGAGCATCAGTACTTTCTTACCGAAAGTGGGGGCATAAACCGTGATCAGATAAAACGCGGTGGTGGTCATGGCGACCATCAACATGCCAGCAATCACGACCTGCCAGTTTGCTAAAAGCGTTTTAAACACGTCACGCATTGCCAGGTGGTTACGGCGGGCGGTGAACTCTTCGGTCTCTTCCAGTTTACGGCGCAGGAAAAAGATAAAAGGTACGATCAGGCAGCCGAACAGGAAGGGCAGGCGCCATCCCCACTCGCGAAGGGTGCTTTCTTCCATGACAGCATTCAGTGCGAAGCCCATGGCCGCGGCGACCATTATGGCCACTTGCTGGCTGCCAGATTGCCAGCTGGTGTAAAAGCCTTTACGACCGGGCGTGGCAATTTCTGCCAGGTAAACGGATACGCCGCCCAACTCTGCTCCCGCTGAGAACCCTTGTAACAAGCGACCACACAGCACCAACAACGGCGCCCAGAGGCCAATCATTTGATAGGACGGAATCAGGACAATCAGGAATGTCCCTGCGGCCATAATCGACAAGGTCACAATCAGCCCTTTGCGTCTGCCGACCTTATCAATGTACGCGCCCAGCACGACTGCGCCGACAGGACGCATTAAAAAGCCCGCGCCAAAAACGGCGAAGGTCATCATCAGCGAGGCAAATTCACTGCTGGCCGGAAAAAATGTATGGGCGATGTAAGTGGCATAAAAACCGAACAGAAAAAAATCAAATTGCTCCAGAAAGTTGCCAGAAGTCACGCGCAGTATCGCGCCGCATCTTGTTCGGGTCGTCATGGGGGCGTTAGAGGTATGCATGTTTATCTCCAGTTTATAAGTGACACTTTTACAGCGCCTTGTGACTTCAGACTGGAGGAGGAAAACCAACTAAATAAGCGCAATAAACTCATGAACCGATGCGTTTAGTGCATTAATTATCGCTAACAATTTCATCCGCAAGCTGTAACGGGCTATTAACAGCGTTACTTTCTTCATTTAAGTCTAAAAACGTTATGCGTATTTTGTGACAGGGTTCATATCAGATGAACCTTCAAGAGATAAGCGGCGGAGTGGCGGGAAATTTTAAAGTGAATGTAAAAGCGCTTGCCCCTATTTGAGGTAGGAAGAACGAAGGCGCGTACTGGCGGGGATACCTGTGATGAGGTTGAGTTTAATTTCAGGCTCTGATGAAGCCTGAAAGGTAATCAATACAGCAAAAACACACGAAGACACTTTTAATCTGTCGTCATGCTTGATCAGGTCAGATCATGTAGAGGCTTATTTGAAGGTGGGCCGAGGGTGAATTCGTCGAAGATGACGTCGAGCCCCTGCCTTTCGGGTGTACAACTCATTACGCCTACAAAACGCTTTCGCGTTTCCGGCCAATGGCACAATCTCAGTAACGGCCAGGTTTTGCCATCCGTCGAGTACTGTATTCGCAGAGCCTCATTTTCCAACGTGGCACGCATCCAGAATGTCCCCGGATCGCCGGGGAAAATCCCGGTGGCCCAGTCAGACATTTTGCGTGTCACCACGCTGCCAATGGAAGACTGACCGTCATTAAATTCAATGCCAGCCTTGACCCAATGCAGGTCATCATCAAGCAGAAATAGTCCGGCCTGATCGTAGAGATGAGAAAAACCCGCCGTCACCTTTACCTGCACGGTGAAATCACCCTCCAGGTAAAATCCAAATGCATGGCCGGTATGACGCTGGAATCCGTAATACGTCTGTTGCCAAAAGTCAGTGTTGAGATCCGTGTTAAACCGCAACTTTCCTTCCTCAACCGTCCAGACTTGAGGTGGATTTATCCAGACTCCGCCCTCGGCGCCGAGTGAATCAATCGCTGTCATAAACGTTCTCCTCGCAATACTTTTGACGAATCTGATGTGAATACACAGCTGTGAGTGCAACCGATCGACGGAACACAGGGTTTAACCCGTTCAGGGTGTGAAACCTAGTCTAGCGTTTTTCCCGGCCTCTCGTTGAGTTGTCGGTCATTTGACGTCAGCGGGGTGTGTAAATGAGGCATTTTCTCAGCTGACGGGCGCAGTCAGTCGCGCCCGTGAGTTAGCTCATCTGTAATGATTAGTTCGCGGCATCCCGCAGAGCCTGCCTGATAAAGGCGACCGAGCTCTCCAGAGCCTGCACCGCTTCGGGCTGCAGCGCGGAGAAGAAATGCCAGGCGTGGAACATACCAGGCCAGACTTCCAGATTTACGCGAACCCGGTGATCACCCAGATGAGTTGCCAGCCGCATCGCGTCGCTCAGCATCAGTTCATTTTCGCCAATCTGAACCAGCACCGGCGGCAGGCCTGTCACATCGGCAAACACCGGCGAGGCCATGGGATGATTAGGCAGGGCATCGCCAAGGAAGGTACGGGCCAGGAAATCCAGACCGGCTTTGGTGTTCAGGGGATCCAGGCCTTCTCTGTTGGTCATGGAGACGCCGGTGTGTTCAAGGTTGGCCCAGGGGGAAATCGAAACTCCGCCGGCCGGAAGCGGCAGGCCCTTGTTGCGCGCCGCCACCATCACGGTAACCACCATCGCTCCGCCCGCGGACTCGCCGGCCAGCACAATTTTGCTGCCGTCAAAACCCTGCTCAATCAACCACTCATAGGCACGAACGGTATCGGTAACCGGCGTGGGGAAAGGATACTCCGGCGCCAGACGGTAATCCGGCATGTACACCCGTGCGCCCAGCATGCTGGCGTAGTTGCCACCAATACCGTGATAGCCCGCCGGTTCGCCGACAATATAAGCCCCACCGTGGATGTACATCACGATGGCGTCAGTTTCAAGGTTATCAGGCGTCACCAGCGTGCCCGGTACGCCACCCATGTCGACATCCGTAAAGCTGACGCCCGCAGGCGCAGGGTTTTTAGCCAGCATACGTGTATACGCGTCACGCACTTCGCGCATAGGCGTGACGGTGTCTTCACCGGTAAGAATTGGACCCAGATCGACCAGACTTTCTGACCATTCTTTTACGGCTTGCCTGGTGTGTTTATTCAGCATTGTCATTCCTGTTTGTATTTGCATTGAAAGAGAACAGGAGCCTATGATAGATAAACATTTGGGGAATGTGTTTCCCATATCAGGGTACAGTCACGCCCGTATTGAATGAGATAAATTAAGCATGGAAATCAACAGCATTGGTGATATCGCGGCGTTCGTGGCAGCCGTAAAAGCCGGGAGTTACACCCATGCAGCGGGTTCCCTTGGTCTAACGCGATCCGCCATTGGCAAAAGTATTGTCAGGCTGGAAACGCGCATGGGGGTTCGCCTTCTTAACCGCACCACCCGGAGTCTGAGTCTTACCGATGAGGGGAGGGTCATGTACGATCGTTGCCGACAGATACTGGATGACCTGGAAGAGGTCGATGCCGCCATGGCCATGCGCAGGGGGAAGCCATCGGGGACGCTCCGGCTGAGCGCGCCGCTTTCTTTTGGTCAGCGACACATTCTTCCCATTCTCGATGCTTATCTGAAAAAGTGGCCGGAACTTCGTGCGGAGGTTTCCTTTACGGACAGGTTTGTCGATCTGATTGAAGAAGGGTTTGATATTGCCATTCGCATCGGTGAACCCCGCGATGACTCACGTATTCTTACCCGCACAATTGCTTCTCAACGTATTGTCACCTGTGCATCGCCCGAATACCTGTCCTTACGGGGTGCTCCAAAGACCCCTGCGGAATTAACCGGACATGACACTATTTTTCTTCTGAGTGCAGAGAAGAGGCGAAGCTGGCATTTTGCCACTCCCGAAGGCACTTTTGTCTATGAAGGACCCGGCCGGCTTAACCTCGACAGTTCGGAAGCGATGCGGGCATCAGCAATTTCCGGGTTTGGTATCGTTCACCTGCCGACCTATTTGCTGGCGGATGATGTCCGTAGCGGCAAGCTGGTGCCTGTGCTGGAGGAATATCCTTTCCCGCCGGAACCTGTGCGGATCATCTATCCCAGTAAACGACACTTATCTCCGCGGATCCGCGCCTTTATTGACCTGCTGGTTGAACGCTGGGAGCCGGGAGTCCCCTGGGAGCAGGGGTGAATGTCGGTTCGCACCTTTCCTAACCACAGGTCCGCTGTGTGGCAGAAGCGGACGTGAGTTAATCAGTTAAGTGAAATGCGAATAAATTTTGCGATATCTGTTATGGCCAGTGAATGATTCGGATGACGTTCTCACTGGCCAGTGGTGATACCTTCTAATTCAACTCTGCAGCATGCCCGGTTTTATCCGTAAGACCGGACAACACCGCTAGTATTAGTGCAATGACAGACAATATAGCGCCTGCCCAATTGGGGGCTTGCAGACCGAATCCCGCAGCAATCACCGCGCCACCCAGCCAGGCTCCCACGGCATTACCGAGGTTGAAAAGACCGATATTAACCGCAGCAGCCAGCGTGGGGGCACCTGCTGCCCGTGCTTTATCCATCACCAGTTTCTGAATAGGGGAAACGGTCGCAAATCCAAACGCAGCCATCAGGAAAATGCAGAGAGCTGACATAATCTGGCTGTGCGCCGTAAAGTTGAATACCAGTAACACGACGGCCTGAGCAGCCAGCGTGATGTAGAGCATCGGCATAAGAGCGCGATCGGCATACCGGCCACCAAGCTGGTTTCCCGTAAACAATCCCAGTCCGAACAGCAGCATCAGCCACGCGAGGCTGCTTTCACTGTATCCAGCCAGCTCCGTCATCATTGGCGCGATGTAAGTAATTGACGTAAAGAATGCCCCCGGCCCGAAAACAGTAATGCCCATTGCCAGCAGCACGTTGACGTTTTTGAAGGCGTTAAACTCATGCGCAAATCTCTGGTTCCGGGGCTTTGGCTGGTGAGGGATGAGCATACCGATGCTGATAACCGTAATGACCCCAATCACCGCTATGGCCATAAAGGCATCACGCCAGGAGAGGTGTTGACCAATCCAGGTACCTGCGGGTACGCCTATAAGGTTTGCGACGGTCAGCCCCATAAACATGAACGCAATGGCCCTCACGCGCTTAGACGGTGCAACCATATCTGCTGCAATAATCGAACCAAGGCCAAAGAAAGCACCGTGCGTCATCGAGGTAATAATTCTGCCCAGTATGGCTATGCCAAGTGTTGGGGCAAACGCCGTCACCAGGTTCCCGGCCACGAAGAGCAGCATCAGGAAAACCAGCATGGCTTTTCGCGGGACTTTTGAACCCAGAATAATCAGGGCCGGTGCGCCGACGAAGACGCCCAGCGCATAAGAGGTTGCCAGATAGCCGGCAACGGGAATGGTGACGTTAAAATCAATGGCAATGACGGGGAGCAGGCCGGCAATGATGAATTCAGTGGTTCCGATACCGAATGCACCTATCGCCAGCGCCCAGAGAGCTAATGGCATAACAAATATCCTGTAAGTAACATTATGTTTTACGTTTGAACTGCTCCGGCATACGGGAAAGGTTTCAGCCCGTAAGGCAACAAAAGCAGCGGGACGATAAGGATATAAGTTTGCTAAAAGGCGATAAACAGCCCTGATATCGCCTCAGTGACGACAAAAATTCTACCTCAGAGTGCCGAAATAGCCTTCTCCGGCCTTTTTCAGCAGTTCGTCAACGATGAGGCGAACTCTCGGTATGAGGTGCCTTGTTCGGGGCCAGATGACGTTCAACTCAACCGGGATGGGGGCATGGTCTGCCATCACGGAGATCAGGTTGCCTGCGGCGATATGGCTGTTAACCATAGACTCAGGAAACTGCGCTATCCCCACGCCAGCCAGACAGGCCTGAATCATGGCATCTCCGTCGCTTATCTGATGTGCTGTGGGGGATATAAATTTCACTTCACGCTCCCCGACCTTTCGCAGCCGCCAGGCAAGGGGGGCGCCCCGACGGTAGCCCATAATGCAGTAGTGGCTTTTCAAATCCTCCATATCGGCAGGCAATCCGTTCTGTTCAAGATAGGCCGGAGAGGCGCACAGGATAAGCCGCTGTCGGCTCAACCGACGGGCGATCAGCTCATCGGTGCTCTGTAGCTCTCCCAGGCGCAGAACCAGGTCAACGCCTTCCTCCACCGGGTCAATAAGACGGTCATTGAACGTGAGCGCCAGACGCAGGGCCGGGTAGCGGGTCATCATCTCGATTAATACCGGCATCATCAGATTCCTTCCGAAAGACGCAGGCATATCAATACGGACCGTCCCGGCGGGATTTTCCTGGCGTCTGCTGAGCGTATTCTCGGCAGAGTCGAGAATTTCAAGCGCTGAGAGGCAGCTGGTCAGGTAAGCCTGACCATCACTCGTCAGGCTCAGTTTACGCGTTGATCGGTGAAAAAGACGCGTTCCCAGTCTCTCCTCAAGCCGTGCCACACTTTTACCTACGGCCGATTTGGTAATGCCCAATTGCTCCGCGGCCTCAGTGAAGCTGCTCGATTTCGCGGTAATGACAAAGTTAGTAATCCCCCGCAGGGATTCTGCTGACAGTCCGGTAGACATAAAGTTGACTCTGTGACGACTCATAGTGCGTTTATCGATGTGTAATTCTATACCAGGCTTATCGCTATCAGTAAACAAAGCACCGGCAACCGCCGGATAATCCATTTTTTTAATTACAGGGGACAGCCATGTCATATGAAAAACCACTCAAATTTGTGACTCTTCTGGGAAGCCTTCGCGAAGGCTCTTTAAACGCCATTGTGTCGCGCAATCTTGCCTCACTGGCACCCGAGCATGTGGAGATTAGTGCACTGGGCTCTGTAGGAGAGTTACCGCACTATGATGCAGACCTTCAGGCGCAGGGCTTCCCCGAGGCAGTGGTGGCAATGGGGAAAGCAATATCGGCAGCGGATGCGCTGATTATCGTCACGCCTGAATATAACTATTCCGTCCCGGGTGCCCTGAAAAATGCGCTGGACTGGCTTTCCCGCCTGCCGGACACGCCAGTTGCCGGCAAGCCTGTTGCCATACTGACGGCGTCACCCGGGGCGATCGGCGGTGCACGTGCCCAGTATCACCTGCGTCAGATTCTGGTCTTTCTGGACGGGCGGGTTCTTAACAAGCCTGAAGTCATGATCGGTCAGGCCACTTCAAGACTGGATCCGGAAAATGGCAGCATCACGGATGCGGGCACCCGCAGTCTGATATCAGCTCAGCTCGCTGCACTGGCAAAAATGACGGTCAGCCTGGGCTGAACATCCCATCACTCTTATCCGTAAACCCACTGGGAGAAAATTATGTCTACTGAAACTATTCGCGGTATGGACCACGTTGGCATCACCGTTTCTGATATTGATGAGGCGACGCGCTTCTTTGAAGAAGCCTTTGGTGCAGAAGTTATCTATGACTCCGTTTCACGATCGGATGACGATGTGAAAGGGGAAGAGACGGAAAACATCCTCAATCTGTTTCCGGGAACACGTATCACCACGGTCAGGATGATGACGCTGAAGCACGGGCCGGGGCTTGAGCTTTTTGAGATGAAGGGGCCAGAGCAGAATCAACCTGTGCGGCCAAGCGACTACGGGTTACAGCATTTCGCCGTATACGTTGATGATATTAATGAGGCCATCAGCCTGTTTGAACGTGCCGGGGGGAAAATGTTTACCTCTCCTCAACCGCTGATGTTTCCAACTGAGGTCGGAGATAATAACTTCTTCTGTTATGGCCGCACGCCGTGGGGCAGCGTCATAGAGCTGATCTCTCTACCCTCAAGAATGCCTTATGAAGATCACACGTCTTTGCGCCGCTGGAAGCCCTGAATTCGACTGGGTGCGTCAGAACAGGCGTACCCATAAGATTTGAACGTCCGTTCCTCGCGGACGTCATGCACTCGCTTGTCTGCTCTGTGCCAACAGCGGACGTCACACCTATCGCGCAGGTTAATTTTTCAGGGAAGAGGCCATATTACGAAACGGCTTTCTCTCGGGAAGCGCGCATGGCTTCAAGGCCAACACGTTGTCCGTAAGAGAGTTCTAATGTATTGCCATCAGGGTCAGCCAGGAAAACAAAATAGCCCACCGGCTGGCCAAACTCCTCTGGCGCTTTCCTCAGGAAGCCGTCAGCAACGGCCATCGCTGTTTTACGATCGACCTCCGCCCGGGTAGCACAGGCTACGCCAAGATGGCCAAAATTACCCAGTGGAGTGTCAGTGACATTATCTGCCTGTACCAGAACCAGTACAAAGGGGCGAGTCCGATCGCTTAACCAAGCCACTTTACGGGCATCCGGGACGTCAGGTTGACGGGCATGTATAACCTCCATTTCGGCATAGCGACGGTAGAAATTAATGCTCTTGTCCAAATCTCTGACCACAAACGCAACATGCGTAAAACCCGTATCAATATCGTTCATATTCAGCACACTCCGGCGTAAATTCAGGAAGGTCATCATAAAAGCTCAAGTTAACCTGAGGTCAAGATAAAGACGTCCTGCACCGCTACGCTAAGTTAATATCACTTAGCCTGAGTGTGCTTATTATGAATCAAGTGCCTTGTGTCCCCGAATCGCCTGGGAACAGGGTTAGACGTCCGCTCCTCGCTCATTGCGAACCTTTACTAACCAGAGGTCCGCTTCCGCTGTGAGCCAGGAACGGGCTTTGCAATTTGAAAAGTGTGCTAAAAATTTAAGTTTATAAACTTTGTAAATTCCCTAAACGTCAAAACAGAAGAGCGAAAAATGCAAATTAAAAAGCTTATGGATCACCCTGTTTATCTTGCTCAAACTTCAGGCTTACTTTTTAGGGAGTGGTCTTGCCTGCCTTTATGGGCAGACGAAGAACAAATTCGAGCACGGCTCATTGAGCGGAATTCTTGTGATGACCGCCAGGTTACCCTGATCGTGATTGATGCAGAAAACAATGTTATCGCAGCAGGTAGTCTCATTCACTTTGAGCTTAGTGATAACCCCCAGCGTATGCACTGGCTGGGAGAAGTCATCACCACGCCTTCACATCGCGGTCAGGGATTAGGATCCGCGCTGGTTAAAGAATTGATTAAACATGCATCTGAGCAAAATATTGCTGAACTGTGGCTTTACACGCCGGACATGCAGTCTTTGTACCGCAAGCTGGGATGGGAGGACAAAGAGATTCGGATTGTAGCCGGAGAGACTGTTACCGTGATGGCCTTAAATTTGCGCAAATAATAAATTAGTTTAAGCTCGATTGCGCTTGAATCTCCACGGCATCGGCAGCCATCTTTTAAGCTGGCTACCGTAATTTATGCCCATCAAAGAACTCAGGTAACGTCCGCTTCTCGCTCACAGCGGACTTTTAGCCGGCCAAAATGTCCGTTCCGTGCCAAGAGCGATGATGGACTAGTGAAAACCCCATTTTAATGAGGAGCGTGTATCTGACAGATTCCTATTCGATACGTTTCACATCAGGATGACGCTCTGTTGCTGACTCATGAAAAATATCGCCCAGCCAGCCCGGTATTTCGGTTTCTGTCATATCGTCCGGAATAGCAATGTCGTAAAGCCGGGAGAATTTTCGTTCCGTCAGGTCTGCGCGGAATACCAGCCAGCGACCACCTTCACGCTTGACCCCAATATGTCGTCCAAAAACGTTGTATATTAACACCCTGGTACCCCTTTTAAGAATTGTGCAACTTGGATGGTATGCTCAACTTATGATGATTAGTTCATCAATAGATGCACACTGTCTACCCTTCGCTCAGAGCGGACCTTGCGCCCAAGTCATTCCGCTCTGTGCCAACAGCGGATATTGTTCCCTCGCAATATTATGCGTTAATCACTGGGGATCAGGTCGTTCTCTATGAAACCGATACGTTTTCCGAATGCCAGTTAAACGCCAACGTGGTGACTGGTAAGAGAATTACTGACGTAGCGGTGAATCACCAATGCTGGTGGGTCATTCGCAGGAGGAGCGTTTACTGTTCCAAACCAGACAGGATTAGCCGGGCAGACGGAGCCACAAATGTAGGCAGGTATGTCCGCAAACGTACCCGCTATGGGTCTGTGGACATGGCCTGTAGAAATGGCGAGTAGTCTGCCCGGGGCGCGTCTTATCAAATCTTCCATCTCAGGTAGACCTCTGCACATCGTTTCGTCTAGCGTTGGTATGCCGGATGCAAATACATGATGGTGCAAAAACAGCAATGAAGGAGGGCTGTCTGCGTCGCTAAGTTGATTATCCAACCATTCCAGATGGTCAGTCACACTGCCGTAATCCTTATAATCAATCGTCGAATCCAGACCAATCAGGCGAATGCCTCCTATGTCATGGACAAAGTGCAGAGCCTCTCCTTGGGCATCGTGCGCCCATCTGTTCTCATCCCAAACAGAACGCATCATACTGCGGTCGTCAGAGTTACCTGCCAGTATCAACGAAGGATAATTTTGCTGATTCAGGCGGTCGGCTATCTGTTTAAAACCTTCCAGCCAATGCCCATCCGTTAGATCACCGGTAAGTACCAGTACATCTGGTTTCAGATGCGTAAGCCAATTTAGTACCTGGTCAAACCGAAACAGGTGATCATTTTCAGGTGAGGCGTGAATGTCTGAAACCTGTGCTATCAGCATAAAGACCTCATATAATTATTGTGTGGAGAACAAGATCACAATGAATCGTTAAGTTCAATTCCGACTACTTAGAACTAATGTGAGTATGGATGCGTAATTTCAGCTCCTCGCTCATAGTTGCTCTTGATCCTTTAACGGATAGGTCTGATTAGCAACGTACCTTAAAGATTCAAGAAATCTTTATTTCGGGGTCAGCTTTGTGCCGCCACAATTTTTTGCTCATAAACACCGTCTTTCCACCCATGAATGGTTCTCGTCTATCGATCTCATATCCTAGCGCCGCATATAACGTAATGTTCGCCTCGAATGCTTCGTTCGTCTGCAGGCGAATTTCCCCGATCTCCGCCTGAGCTGCTTTACCTTCAACATGCGAAAGCAATCTCCGGCCGATCCCAATTCCTTGCCAGAGAGGATGTACCGCAACATTTTCTATCCAAAGATGATCGGCATGCAGCTGTATTTCGATGAGGCCAACGGCATCCCCTGCGATAATGGCCAGGTAAATGTCATGCTCACGTACGGCTTTATTAAAATCGGCCGTCATCGGAGTCGGTTCACGACCAATGACCGAAATCCACTTGGAATAGGCCGCAAGGACTATTTCACGAACCAATTCCGCATCGTTTTCTTCCGCGCGGCGGAACAAAACGGTGATGTCAGGCGATTTACTCATTTAAAATCCTTGAAACTCCGCTGCCACTAACTATGTGCAACATAGCAGGTTGTAGTGTTTTTTGAATAACTAACTCCGCTCACACCTTCGACTCAATGCGCTGGATGGCGTGATTTATTGCTGGTAACTTGTGGCTGTTTTCCAAAAAGGAATTTCAAATGACTACTGAAATGCAGGACGATAATATTCATATTCGTGCCGCCAGGAATAGCTATTTAATAATTATTGCCAGATTTATCTCTGATTTTGGCGCTTTTCTGAATATGGTGGTGCTATCCACCTATGTGTACTTGCTGAGTCAGAGTGTAATGCATGTGAGCATATTCCTGGCCTGTAGGGTGACTGGTGGGATCGTCGCCAGTGCAGTGGGGATTCCTTTTTTTCGCCGTTTTTACGGGCGCTTATCTTTAGTGGTTTTTGACCTTGCGCGCGCTGCGCTATTAGCCTTGCTGTTAATTTTGCCTGCGTCAACCCAGCTTTATATATTGCCTTTCATTGCGCTGGGTATTGGACTGGGAAATTCGATGTTCGCAATCGGTCTTAACAGTCAACTTCCCTGGTGGGTCAACGAATCCCGGCGTGTATCAACAAACGCTGGGTTAACTTCTGCATCCGCTATGGGGGCTGTTGCGGGAAGCCTGGTGTCGGGGATCCTCCTGGCGACAAGTGGTTATCAAATTGTGTTTGCCGCGAATATTGTGACTTACCTGGTGGCCGGGTTATGCATACTGCCTTTACGCTTTTTGGTACATCCTGTTGCGAGTGCAACAAATCCGCATCGTAAAGAATGGCGTAATCTGGTCACCGGGCTGCGAACGACTCCGCTGTTGGCCGGCATGTTGCTGGTAACGATGGCCGATACTTTAGGCAGTGCTGCCCACAACGTAGGCTTTCCCATTATCTCCGAGCTTTTGACACCCGAATCAGCCGGGAAAACCATGGGTCTTTTGCTGGCCGTTTGGGCCGCTGGGAAATTCGCCGGGGCGCGTCTGGCAAACTCTCTGTTAGTGCGTAGCGGGATGCGTACGGACAGGCTTTTTTTCTGTGGCGTGGCATCTATGTCACTGGGTTTTATCTTTACCTTTCAACAAACTGGCATCCCACCGGCACTGATTTTTATCGCACTGGCAGGTGTGGGGGATGGACTGGCGGACGTAAGTCTGATTTCGCGTATCCAAAGTGAGCCTGAATCATTGCGGTTGCCTGTTTTTAGCCTGATGACTCTCCTGCAAATGACAGGATTTGGCGTTGGGATGTTAATTGTCGCGCCATTTTATATCTGGTTTACCCCCGCAGTGGTCATTGTCATTTTTCATGGCATCCCATTACTGACATTAACAGCCGTACTGCTTTACGTTCGGACTCGCTTAATCGAGCGAAATCACCCGTGAAGGACTGAGTGACCCAAACGCTGCCTTTCCCCGTACCGGCAGCGCAGAACTTGAAAAGCAAAAAGCCCGCTCAGGTTTCCCTGAGCGGGCTTTTCAATGTATGGCTCCTCTGACTGGACTCGAACCAGTGACATACGGATTAACAGTCCGCCGTTCTACCGACTGAACTACAGAGGAATTGTTTCAACGGGGCGCATGTTATCGGCAGCACCGTCGCTTGTCAAAGGGCGAATGCAAAAATCGCGTGCGTTTGCTGGCAAAACCAGCGAATCGCCGTTTTTCCCACCCGCCTGCTCAAAATGCAATCTCATGCGCCAGATCTCACTTTGATCGGAATCCTTTGCCGATGTTAGAGGTGTGTCAAATTTTTGTTATTTGTCGATTTTAAAACAGGCGTTTCGGTGGTTTCATATTGAAAATTTCATATGACGTTATTATGAAACAAATGAACTGGTTCGCAGGCTGATGGTAACGGGCGGCCAGATTAAGATCGAAATAGCAGGTTTAACATGATGATTTACTACGAGTAATTGAAAGGAGCGTTTCCAGCAGTCGGGTCTTACCTTAAGCATGATTTACCCTACATTTTACTGAAGCCGTCGGTGAAGTTGAGTGAATGTAAAAGAAATTTTCATTCGATGTAACAACCAGCCTGCGCATACTAACGATAAAAAGGGCTTAGCCATGAACGTGAAAAAAACGATTTTAGCGTCGCTGTTAGTGTGTATGTTACCCGTTTCCGTCTTCGCAAAAGATTTGCAGGTCGGTGTTTCTATGGCGCTGTTTGATGACAACTTTCTGACCATTCTGCGTACCTCCATGCAGAAAGAGATGCAGAAAGAGGGCGTGAAAGGGCAGGTTGAAGACGCTAAGGGTGATGTCGCACAGCAGCTTTCCCAGGTGCAGAACTTTATCGGCCAGGGCGTTGACGCCATCATCGTCAACCCGGTGGATACCAACGCCGTGAAGCCGATTATGGACCTGGCGGCGAAAGCCAGCATCCCGCTGATCTTCGTGAACCGCGAACCGGCTCAGCCGCTGGTGGACAAAATGGCCTATGTTGGCTCGGATTCTGAGCTGGCCGGTCGTCTGCAGATGGAAGCGCTGGCAAAAAACATGAACTATAAAGGCAACGTCGCCATCCTCCTCGGTGACCTTGCCAACGAATCCACCCGTAAACGTACCGCCGGCGTGAAAGCGATCATCGCCAAATACCCAGGTATGAAAGTCACCAAAGAACAAACCGCTAAATTCACCCGTAACGATGCCGTCGATGTGGTCAGCAACTGGTTAACTGCCGGTGATGACATTAACGCGATTGCCGCTAACAACGATGAAATGGCGATCGGTGCCCTGCAGGCGCTGGGTAAAAACGAGGGTCACATCCTGGTTGCCGGCGTCGATGGTACGCCAGATGCATTGCAGATGATTAAAAACGGCAAGATGGTCGCGACCGTGTTCCAGGATGCCAAGGGTCAAGGCGAGGGTGCAGTGAAAACTGCGGTGAAGTTGGCCAATGGTGAAAAAGTGCAGAAGATCGTGGATATCCCATTCCAGCTGATCACCAAAGACAACTACGAAAAATTCACCAGCATGAACCAAAAATAACCCCGCCGTACGGAGGTGAAGAATGGCCGCATATGCGCTTGAAGCCGAAGGCATCAGCAAGTTTTTTCCGGGCGTAAAAGCATTAAGTAATGTCTCTTTACGCGTGAAGGCAGGAACTGTCCATGCGCTGATGGGCGAAAATGGCGCGGGCAAATCCACTTTAATGAAGTGCCTCATCGGGATTTACCGTCCCGATGAGGGACAAATAAAAGTTAAAGGGGAGCCGGTGCAGTTTGTCGACACCATGGACGCGCTGCGTTCAGGTATCTCGATGATCCATCAGGAACTCAATTTAGTCCCTCATATGACCGTTGCCGAAAATATCTGGCTGGGTCGTGAGCCGATGAAGTATGGCTTTGTCGACCACGGCAAACTCAACAAGATGACCAAAGAGCTGCTGGCGAAACTGAATATTCGCCTGACGCCGGAGCGGATGGTCGGGGAGTTAAGCATCGCTTCCCAGCAAATGGTGGAGATTGCCAAAGCGGTGTCGTGGAATGCCGACGTGGTGATCATGGACGAACCGACCTCGGCGCTGACCGAAACGGAAGTCTCGCACCTGTTTGCCATCATTCGTGACCTGCGTGAGCAAGGCAAAGCCATCATCTATATCAGCCACAAAATGGATGAGATCTTTGCCATTACCGATGAAGTCAGCGTGTTCCGTGATGGCGCGTGGGTGGGCAGCGACAGTACCGCCAGCTATTCCCGCCAGTCACTGATTACCCAGATGGTCGGGCGCGAACTGACCCAGCTGTTCCCGAAATTCAACAATGATATTGGCCAGGACGTGCTGACGGTACGCAATCTGTATCGCAAGGACGTGTTCCATGACATCAGCTTCAGCGTGCGTCGCGGTGAAATCCTCGGCGTGGCCGGGCTGGTGGGTGCCGGCCGCAGTGAGGTGATGGAAAGCCTGTTTGGCATGACCAGCATCGACGGCGGCGAAATCCTGATTGACGGCGTGCCAACCAAAATCGATTCGCCTTCCACGGCGATTGAAAAAGGGCTGGCGTTCCTGACCGAGGATCGCAAAAAGTCCGGGCTGTTTCTGGTGCTGTCGGTGATGGAGAACATGAGCATCGTCAACATGCCGGAGTACAGCAGTAAGGGCGGTTTCGTCAGTCATGTGCAGATGGCGAAAGACTGCATGGAGCAAATCCGGCGACTGAACATCAAAACGCCGACCATGGACCAAATCATCAACAACCTGAGTGGCGGTAACCAGCAGAAGGTGCTGATTGCGCGCTGGCTGCTGGCGCAGCCAAAAGTCCTGATCCTCGATGAGCCAACACGCGGCATCGATGTGGGCGCCAAGGCGGAAATTTACCGCCTGATAAGCGAACTGGCGAACCGTGGCGTCGCCATCATTATGGTCTCTTCTGAACTGCCTGAGATTCTGGGCATGAGTGACCGGGTGATGGTGATGCACGGCGGTCGTATTACCGGCATCCTCGATAAAGAAGAGGCTGACCAGGAAACCATTTTGTCGTTGGCGTCCGAGTAAGGACGTAAGGTAACCCTATGAGTGATGTAAAAATGACAACTCAACAGCCGGCCCCCTCGGCTTCTGTATTCTCCAGTCTGAAAGGCAAATTGCCGAAAGACACCGGTATCTTTATCGTGATGGTCGGCATTGCGCTGATCTTTGAAGCCTTCGGTTGGTATGTGCGTGACCAGTCGTTTCTGATGAACCCAAATCGCCTGGTGCTGATCGTGCTGCAGGTGGCGATTATCGGGATCATTGCCGTGGGGGTGACGCAGGTCATTATTACCACGGGGATCGACCTGTCGTCCGGGTCGGTGATTGCGTTAACCGCGGTGGTGGCGGCCAGTCTGGCACAAACCTCCGACAGCCTGACGCCAATGTATCCGTCGCTGGTGAACCTGCCTGCGGTGGTACCGATTGTCGCGGGGGTGGGGGTCGGGTTCCTCGCTGGGGTGATCAACGGCGTGCTGATCACCCGCACCGGCATCCCTCCTTTTATTGCCACACTGGGGATGATGGTATCGGCGCGCGGTCTGGCGCAGTATTACACCCAGGGTAACCCTATCAGCTTCCTGTCTGATGGCTTCACCTCGATTGGTCAGGGCGCGATGCCGGTGATCATCTTCCTGGTGGTGGCGGTGATCTTCCACATTGCCCTCAAGCATACGCGTTACGGTAAATATGTTTACGCCATTGGCGGCAACATGACCTCGGCGAAGGTGTCCGGGATTAACGTTAACAAATACCTGATCATCGTTTATACCATCGCCGGTGGCCTGTCCGGTCTGGCCGGTGTGGTGCTGGCGGCGCGCGTCAGTAGCGGTCAGTCAAGCATGGGGATGTCGTACGAACTGGATGCGATTGCCGCAGCGGTTATTGGCGGCAGCAGCCTGATGGGCGGCGTCGGTCGCATCACCGGTACGCTGATTGGTGCGGTGATTCTCGGGCTGATCAAGAGCGGCTTCACCTTCGTCGGCGTCGATGCTTACGTTCAGGACATCATTAAAGGCATCATCATTGTGGCCGCAGTTTCCATCGATATGTACCGCAACCGCAAGAAACGCTAAGTCATTCTGCAACACGCGCTCAGGGCCAGAACATCACTGTTCTGGCCCTTTCGACGACGTGGTAACGGTTACATGCACGCCTGGACAGCAATTTTTGCACCAATGCAGTGCGCCAATCCTGTCTTTCTCCCCCACCAAGGTATAAATAATTATGATTAACCCTAAAGGGGTAATCAGATTCTCTTATTTTACCGCCTGTTAGCCATAAGCTGACCCTGATAACTCCCCTTAAGAAAATTCTGGCACGGTGATTGCAATTATCTCAGTGCACCAGAGTGAAAACTTATTTCTTACGCCAGTGAAAATGGCATTCGGGGATCCGTGACGGAGGCAACATGAACTTACGACGACTCAAATATTTCGTAAAAATCGTCGACATCGGCAGCCTGACTCAGGCCGCAGAAGTCCTGCATATTGCACAGCCTGCCCTAAGCCAGCAGGTCGCGACGCTTGAGAATGAACTGGACCAGCAATTGTTGATCCGCACCAAGCGTGGCGTGACGCCAACCGAAGCGGGCAAGATCCTCTATTCACATGCCCGTACCATTTTGCGCCAGTGTGAGCAGGCGCAGACCGCGGTAATCAATGCCGGTCAGTCACTGAATGGTCAGGTCTCTATTGGACTTGCACCGGGCACCGCAGCGTCATCGCTGACCATGCCGTTACTGCAAACCGTGCGTGAGCAATTCCCGGATGTGCTGGTCTATCTGCATGAGAACAGCGGCTCGTCATTAAACGAAAAAGTGATGAATGGGCAGCTTGACATGGCGGTGCTCTACGATCGTGCGCCTACGGCTGGCATCACCAGCATGCCGCTGATGAAAGAAGAATTGTATCTGGTTGGCGCAACGGACTGTCCAGGACAGACCATTGACCTGGCCGACGTGGCGCTGATGAACCTGTTCCTGCCGCGTGATTACAGCGCCGTGCGTAAACGCGTTGATGAAGCCTTCTCACTGCGTCGCCTCAGCGCCCGCATTATCGGTGAAATCGAATCTATCGCCACGCTGACCGCCGCCGTTTCCAGCGGAATGGGTGTCACCGTGCTGCCAGAATCTGCTGCCCGTGCGCTGGTCAGTTCGACCAATGCGTGGATGGCGCGAATTAACAGCCCAACGCTGAATCTGCCGCTGTCGCTGAACGTCTCTGCCCGCGTGCCGCTGTCGCCATCGGCGCAGGCGGTGAAAAATATTCTGTTATCGCTGCTGAACAAGCCGGTGGTCGAAGACCGCGAACTGATGTTAGTGAGCTAATCCCCTCTGTCGGGCGCGCGGTTGCGCGCCTCACTTCTTAGCACTAAAAAGCATATAAAACCTTTTTTTATTATTTGTTGATATCGATTAGCCTCCTTAACATGTCGTTATCCAACAGAAAACAGAAAGGGGCGCGCGCGTGAATTTTCAACAGCTTAAAATCATCAGGGAAGCCGCACGCTGCGACTTTAATCTTACCGAAGTTGCCAATACGTTATTCACTTCGCAATCCGGCGTCAGTCGCCATATCCGGGATCTGGAAGATGAACTGGGCGTGGAGTTGTTTATCCGTCGTGGCAAACGCCTGCTCGGCATGACCGAACCCGGTAAAGCGCTGTTGACCATTGCTGAACGCATCCTCGATGAAGCGGGCAAGGTGCGCCGCCTGGCGGACGTCTTCACCAATGAATCCAGTGGGGTGCTGACCATCGCCACCACCCACACCCAGGCACGCTATTCTTTGCCGAAGGTGATCAAAGCCTTCCGCGCGCTCTATCCCAATGTCCGCGTTGAACTGAATCAGGGATCTCCGCAGGAGATCGTTACCATGCTGGCCGCGGGCGAAGCCGATGTCGGGATCGCCAGCGAGCAGGTAGTGAATAACCCGGCGCTGGCCGCTTTCCCGTGGTTTAACTGGCATCATGCGCTGCTGGTGCCGAAAGGGCATGAGCTGGAGCAGCAGCAGCCGGTCTCGCTGGAAGCGCTGAGCCGCTATCCGTTAATCACCTACCGCCAGGGCATCACCGGACGTTCGCGCGTTGACCGCGCCTTCCATTCTGCCAGCCTGAAGCCGGACATCGTGTTAAGCGCGCAGGATTCCGACGTGGTGAAAACCTATGTCGAATTAGGCTTAGGTGTCGGCGTGCTGGCCGATCAGGCCTGCCAGCTGGACGAGCATTCGTCGCTGACCCGACTGGAAGCCAAGCATCTGTTCGAGTCCAACACCGTCTGGCTGGGGTTGAAGCGCGGCCAGCTGCAGCGTAACTTTGTCTGGCAATTCCTTGAGTTGTGCAACGCCAATCTGTCGCTGGAAGAGATCAAGCGTCAGGCGCTGGCAGTCACCACCGAGGAGCCGGTTCTCGACTTCCAGATCTGACCGTTCAGGCTCGCCTGAAGCAAAAACAGTTGAAAAAGAAGCGCAAATACGCCCATTCTCATCACCCGAGATGGGCGTTTTTTTTGCCTTCAGCCGTAGAGGAAAAAGCATGAGTTACCCGATTTGCGCACTGCAGGACCGGCATCTTCAACAGGCCTTTGCTCTGACCCAACACCTTAAGTGGCCGCACCGGCTGGCCGACTGGCAACAGGCGCTACAGCTGGGCGAGGGGATCGCCGTGGAACAGGACGGTGAACTGCTGGGCACGACAATTTTCTGGCGCTGGGGTGAGGATTACGCGTCGATTGGACTGGTGATTGTCGCCGACCAGGCGCAGGGCATAGGAATTGGCAAGCAGCTGATGCAAACCGCGCTGCACAAGCTGGAAGGGCGCAATGCGCGCCTGCACGCCACGGAAATGGGGCAACCGCTGTACGAGAAGCTGGGATTTGTCGCCTGTGGGCACATTGAACAGCATCAGTGCCGTGAACTGGCCGAAGTGATCCCGCTGTTACCTGAACAGGGGCAGCTGCTGCGGCCTGCCTGCCGTGACGATTTGGCGCTGATGACCACGTTGGATCGTCAGGCGCACGGCCAATACCGGCTGCAGCTTATCGACACCCTGTTCGACAGCGCAGAGCGAATTTTACTGCTGGAAGAGCAGGGCACGGTGCAAGGTTTTGCCTGCCTGCGGCGTTTTGGTTACGGCTATAGCGTTGGGCCGGTGATCTGCCGCGATCTCCCGCGCGCGAAGGTGCTGATTAGCGCGCTGCTGGCGGGATTGCAGGGGCAGTTCGTTCGCCTCGATACCAGCAGCGAAAACGGCCTCGGCGACTGGCTGAATACGCTGGGTTTGCTGGAAGTTGACCGTCCGGTGGCGATGATCCACGGCAAACCCTGGCAGCCGCAAGGAATGCTGGCGTTTGGCTTAATGTCGCAGGCGATGGCCTGATGAATATCCTCTATAAATCCGCCTCTGAACGCGGCGAACTGTGGGCGGATTTGCTGGCGAAACTGGCCCCGGACGCCAGCTTCCGCCAGTGGCCAGACATCGGCGATCCTGCAAGCATCGACTATCTGGTGGCCTGGCAGCCGCCGGAGGAGATCTTGCAGCAGTTCCCGAATCTGAAGGTGCTGTTCTCGGTGGGTGCCGGGGCCGACCAGTTTGATTATTCCCACCTGCCGCCAGAACTGCCGGTGGTGCGGATGATCGAACCGGGCCTAACCCAGGGCATGGTGGAATACGTCACCTTCACCGTGCTCGGTTTGCACCGCAATATGCCGCGCTATCTGCATCAGCAGCGTCAGCAGCTGTGGCTCGGCCATGGCAGCAAACCCGCGGCAGACTGTCGGGTGGGGGTGATGGGTGTTGGCGAACTGGGCGAGGCGGCCTTAGCGCCGCTGGTGCAACTGGGCTTCGACTGCGCCGGCTGGAGCCGCTCGGCGAAAGCCATCCCCGGCGTCAGCAGCTTTGTCGGTGACGCCCAGCTTGGCGCGTTTCTGGCCCGCAGCGATATCCTGATTTGCCTGCTGCCGCTGACGCCCGCCACCGAAGGCATCCTGAATGCTTCGCTGTTCAGCCAGCTGCCGCCGGGCGCGTCGCTGGTGCAGGTGGGGCGCGGCAAGCATCTTCATCATCAACACCTGCTGGACGCGCTGGAAAGTGGTCAGCTGCAGGCGGCGGTGATTGACGTCACTTCGCCAGAACCGCTGCCGCAAGATCATCCGTTCTGGACCCATCCGGCCATCTGGCTGACGCCGCATATCGCCAGCCAGACCCAGCCCGAAAGTGCGGTGCGTGCGCTGCTGGAGAATATTCGCCGCTTTGAACGGGGCGAAACGATGATCGGCCTGGTTGACCGGTCGCGGGGTTATTAAGCACAACAAAGGCCGCCACGGAATCTTCGCTAATGCCTTCATCGGCCCGACTGCCGCGGCTCCGCGTCGGTCGGGACATACTTTCGCACAAAGCAACCAGGCAGCGAGGCGTTTCAGCAACTACGCTTTGGGTCATGCTTTTCCCCACTGCGTTCGTGGTGGGGTTCTCATTTTCAACACTGCAGAACTGAGGATAACAACATGGCTACTGACAAGAATCCCGTCTGGTTTATTACCGGCTGCTCAACAGGTTTTGGGCGCGAACTGGTAAAAGAGCTGTTGAAACAGAATTACCGCGTAGTGGTCACCGCGCGGGATAAATCAAAAATTGAGGATTTGGTGACCGGCGTGGAAGATCGCGCGCTGGCACTGGCGCTGGACGTGACCGACAGCAGCACCATTAAAAAAGGGGTTGAGGCGGCGCTGGCGAAATTCGGCACCATCGATGTGCTGGTCAATAACGCCGGCTATGGCTATCAGACCTCGGTGGAAGAGGGTGAAGAGCAGGAAATCCGCGCCCAGTTTGATGCCAACGTCTTTGGCCTGTTTGCCATGACCCGCGAAGTGCTGCCGACCATGCGTAAATCGGGCAGCGGACACATTATCAATATCACCTCGGTGGCGGGCATTATTGGCTTCCCAGGCTCGGGCTATTACTCTGCCAGCAAACATGCGGTAGAAGGCTGGTCAGATTCCCTGCTGGCGGAAGTGGGTCCGTTAGGCATTCACGTCACCTGTGTCGAGCCGGGACCGTTCCGCACCGACTGGGCCGGACGTTCATTGCATCAGACGCCAAGCAAAATTAATGATTACGAGGAAACCGCCGCCGCCAGGATGAAAGGCACCGCCGAAAACAGCGGCAAGCAGGCGGGCGATCCGGTGCGCGCCGCGCAGGCAATGATTGCCATCACCCACACCGACGATGCGCCGCGGCATCTGGTGATGGGCGCCTGGGGTCACGATGCGGTAACGGCGAAACTCAAAGCGCGTCTTTCCCAGGTTGAAGCCTGGAAAGATACCTCGGTCGGCACTGATTTTCCGAAATGATTTTTTCCCGAGAACGCCGTCAGGCGTTCTCTATTTTGTGCATATAAAGAGCAATATCTGGTTATCAGCACAAAAATCAGGGATAGCTATTTTCCGGCATAAGTTACCCTTTATTTGTATTTCTCTTTTTCCCGCTAAAAATGATAAACCTTTCCCCGTTGAATTATTCACCGTCACTCCACATTAGTTAAAAACTTATTATGCAAACATGGATTTATTTATCCAATGTGGATTGCGGTTAAGATGCACTTAAAATAGTTATATAGTCACACGACTGAATTAATTAAATTATCTTATTTACGAATGGGAAAATAATGAAAGCTATCGTATTGCGTGAGCACGGTGGTAATGAATCACTGCGCCTTGAAAATGACTTCCCCAATCCGACTCCCGGTATTAACGACGTCATCATTGACGTTAAAGCCTCTTCACTTAATTACCATGACGTATTTACTCGTCGCGGAATGCCCGGCATCCAGCTTGAATTCCCTATTATTATTGGCCTTGATGTTGCCGGCGAAATTATTTCTCTGGGCGACAACGTCACTGGCTGGCAGGTGGGGGATCGGGTGCTGGTGGATCCGCTTAATCGCGTGGACGGTGGGCTGATTGGCGAAACCAGCCACGGTGGGCTTGCCGAGCGATGCCGCGTGCCGGCACATCAGTTGATCAAACTTCCTGACGGCGTGTCATTTGCCGAAGCGGCGGCGTTGCCAGTGGCTTACGGCACGGCGTGGCGCATGATGCAGACTATCGGCCAGATCCAGCCGGGTGAGAAAGTGCTGATCCTCGGCGCCAGCGGCGGCGTAGGCGTATGCGCGGTGCAACTGGCCAAACTGGCCGGGGCTTGGGTTATTGCCTGTGCCGGATCGGCCGAAAAAGCCGCACGCTTGAGCGAGCTGGGTGCCGATGAGGTCATCCTCTACCGCGAACAAGACTTTATGAAGACGATCTTTGCCCGCCACGGTAAACCGGCGCGCCGACGCGGTGCTGAGGTGCCAGGAGGCGTCGACGTGGTGGTGAACTTTACCGGCGGCGACAGCTGGGTTAACTCCCTGCGAACCCTGCGTATTGGAGGCCGTTTGCTGACCTGTGGCGCAACCGCGGGCTATGCCCCGCCGGAAGACCTGCGCTACATCTGGACCTATGAACTGCAAATCCGGGGCTCAAACGGCTGGGAGCGTGAGGATCTGCACGCGCTGCTGGACCAGGTGGCCGCAGGCAAACTCAAGGCGGTAATCGATCGCCAGTGGCCGCTAGCACAAGGTGCGGAGGCGCTGGCCTCACTGGAACAGCGTCAGGTCTTTGGCAAGGTGGTGGTGGCATGACTCAGCGGCTGGATGCTAATCGACTTAGCGAAATCTTTCGCGACTCTCCCTTTATTCACTGGCTCAATCTGACGGTTGAAGACGTGGACTATGAGGCGCAAACCCTGACGGTCAGCGTGCCAATGCGCCCTGATTTCGAGCGTAAAGCCGGCTCGGGCCAATGGCACGGCGGCCCGCTGGCCTCGGTCATTGATACGGTCGGCGATTTCGCGCTGGGCATGCTGCTGGGACAGGGCTTACCGACCATCAACTTCCGCGTGGATTATTTGCGCCCGGCGATTGCCACCGATTTGACCGTGGTTGCCCGCGTGCGACGTCTGGGCCGTACCGTTGGTGTGGCTGACATTGATGTTCTGAATCGGCAGGGCCAAGTGGTGGCCTTGGGTCGCGCCAGCTACGCCACGCAGATCCAGGGAGAAAAAGCATGACCATGAATCTTCAACGCCGCCGTTTTCTGGCATTAACGGCGGGTGGCACCGCGCTGATGGCGACCGCTAAACTCAGCGGCTTTTCACTGCTGTCGCAGGCCGTTGCGGCCACCGTTAGCGCCGAAGTCCCGAAGCGCGGCGGCACCGCGGTGATATCTTGGGGTGGACTGGAGCCACAGGCGCTGTATGTGCCCGGCGGCGGCGGTTCGGCACCTTTTCAGACCTCAACAAAAATTCTCGAACGCCTGCTGAAGCTTGATAACCATCTGGTGTTCCAGCCGGTGCTGGCCGAAAGCGTCACGCCGTCAGCGGACTTCAAAACCTACACCTTAACGCTCCGACAGGGCGTGAAGTGGCACGACGGGCAGGACTTTACGGCGGATGACGTGGTGTTCAACGCGCTGGCGCACTGGAAAGCGCTGTCGGCAGGGATTGCATTGAAATCCCTTACCCGCGCAGCAGCGCTCGATCCCTATACCGTGCAGCTCGATTTCGATGTGCCGGTCCCCGAATTTTTCCTGAAATCCACCCTGGCAGGTCAGTATCAGCTGGTGTTACCAAAGCACCTGTATGCCGGTCAGGATCTGCTGACCAATCCGCTGAATAATCGCCCGGTGGGCACCGGTCCGTGGAAGTACAGCAACTGGGTACGCGGCAGCTACGTCGAATATGCCCGCAATGAAACCTACTGGGGCCAGGGTCAGCCGTGGCTGGATAAACTGATTGTCCGCTGGTGGGCCGATGCCGCCTCACGCACTGCTGCGCTAGAAACTGGCGAGTTGACCATCGGTTATTCCAATCCGGTCCCGGCCAGAGAAATTGACCGGCTGGTGAAAACCGGCGAGGTGGTGTTGGATACCGGAGGCTATGAAAACTCGGCCTGGACGGTCAGCGTCGAGTTCAACCAGCGCCGCGAGCACGTCAAACGCCGGGAAGTGCGTCAGGCGCTGCTGCATGCCATCGATCGCCAGTTCATTATCAACACCATCTACTTTGGCCGCGGCAAAGCGGCGATCTCGCCAATTTTCAGCAGCAATTCGCTGTTCTTCACCGCCGACGTGCCGACCTATGACTTCAATCCGGAGAAGGCGAAGCAACTGCTGGATCAGGCTGGTTTGCCGCTGAAAGACGGCAAGCGCTTTAGCGTCAACCTGCTGGCGGCGGCCTGGTTTGAAGAAAACGCCAAGCTCGGGCAATACCTTAAGCAGGCGCTGAATGATATCGGCATCGAGGTGCGGCTGGATTCGGTCGATCGCGCCACTGCCCTGAAGCGTATTTACAGTGATTATGACTACGATATTGCCGTGTCAAATTACACCTCGCCAATCGAACCGGTGCCGACGGTAACGCAATTTTTTACTACCGACGGCATCGTAAAAGGCGCGGCCTTCCGTAACGCCACGGGATACAGCACCCCGGAAATGGATCGGCTGGTCGCCAGCATTACTGTGGAAACCGATGAGGCGAAGCGCAAGGCGCTGGTGCACCAGTTCGCGCAGCTTGCCAGTACCGACGTGCCGATTGTTCCGCTGGTGGAGATGCAGTCGTTCACCCTGGCGCGTAAAAACGTCCGTCAGCTGACCACCGATGCCAACGTGCAGGGGACGTCGCTTAACGATATCTGGCTGGCGGGGTAGCCTGTGCTGAGACTGATTGTTCGACGGATCCTGCAAGGGATCCCGCTGTTGCTGGGGGTGATCATCATCAACTTCCTGCTGATCAAACTGGTGCCCGGCAGTCTGCTGGATGTGATGACCGCGGAGCAGCAGGTGACCGATCCGGCAATGATTGCCCGGCTGCGTCACCTGTACGGCATGGATCAGTCTGCCTTTATGCAGCTGGTGAAATATATCGTCTCGGTGCTGCAGTTCGATTTGGGCTATTCATACCGGCAAAACATGCCGGTGCTGGACGTGATCCTGACGCATCTTCCGGCCACGCTGATTTTAATGCTGGCGAGTATTTCACTGGCGGTACTGGTGGGGTGCAGTGCGGGCGTGCTGTCGGCTATTCGGGTCAACAGCGTCTGGGATACGTTGATTTCCGCGCTGGCGGTGCTCTGTTTTGCCGCCCCGAGTTTCTGGCTCGGCATCATGATGATCATCCTGTTTTCCGTCAAGTTGGGCTGGTTCCCGGTGGGCGGCATGGAAACCATCGGTGCCAACCTGTCGCTCTGGGGGCACGCGGTGGACATTCTCTATCACCTGACGCTGCCGGCGGTGGCGCTGGGGCTATTCTACGCCGCCACCTATACCCGCGTGATGCGCGCCTCGATGCTGGAAGTCTGGCAGATGGATTTTGTCCGCACCGCGCGGGCGAAGGGGTTAAGTCGCGCCAGAGTGATTATCAGCCACACCCTGCGTAATGCGCTGTTGCCGGTGGTAACGCTGCTGGGCTTACAGCTCGGCACGGTTTTGGGCGGGAGCATCGTGATTGAAGCCGTGTTCAGCTGGCCGGGCATCGGGCAGGTGCTTTTTGACAGCGTGATGAGCCGCAACTATCCGGTGGTGCTGGGGGTATTGGTGCTGAGTTCGCTGCTGGTGATTGCCATCAATATTGTGGTCGACGTGGTCTATTCCCGCCTCGACCCACGTATAAGGAGCTAACGATGTCCGTCATCTCTTTGACAGGTAAACCGGTGCCGGCTCGGGCAGGCTGGGTCAGGCAGTTTTGCCGGCATGGCGGGGCGGTTTTTGGTGCCGTTATCGTGCTGCTGATCCTGCTGGCGGCGATCGGCGCCCCGTGGATTTACCCCACCGATCCGCTGCGTATCGTAGCGGTGCCGGAGATATGGCCGTTTACCGACGGCCACTTTCCGCTGGGCACGGATTCGATGGGCCGCGATATGACCGCGCTGTTGTTTCACGGCGCCCGCGCCACGTTGCTGATTGGCCTCAGCGCCAGCCTGGCGGCAACGCTGATTGGCGTTAGCGTCGGGGCCAGCGCTGCCTGGTTCGGTGGCTGGGTGGATGAAGGGCTGATGCGCGTGGCGGAGCTGTTCCAGATCATTCCTAACGTGGTGTTCGTGCTGACGGTGGTCTCTGTGCTGGGGGCGCAGATGATCAACATCATTATTGCCGTTGGTCTGGTTTCCTGGCAGCCGATTGCGCGACTCACCCGGGCGGAGTTTCTCTCGTATAAAGAGCGTGAGTTTGTGCTGGCCTGCCGGGCCAGCGGCATGAGCGCTTTCAATATCGTTACCAAAGAGATCCTTCCCAACGTGATGCCGCCGGTGATTGTACTGGCCTCGCTGGTGGTGGCGGGGGCGATTCTGTACGAATCGGTGATTGCCTTTTTAGGCCTGGGCGATCCTAACCTTGCCAGCTGGGGACGGCTGGTAGGCGAGGGTCGAACGCTGATCCGCTCGTCATGGTACATCTGCGCAGTGCCGGGCGTGGCAATCATGTTGACGGTGCTGGCGCTCAACCTGATCGGTGATGGTCTGAATGATGCGTTCAACCCAAAATTGCGAGCGCGATCATGAGCAGCGTACTGACCGTCAACCGGCTGAGCATTGAGTTGCGGATTGGGCGCGAGCGGGTCCGGGCGCTGAGCGATCTCTCCTTTTCGATCAATGCCGGTGAAACGCTGGCGCTGGTGGGGGAATCGGGCTGCGGCAAGTCCCTGACCGCACTGGCGCTGATGGGGCTACTGCCGCAACCGACGGCGCGGGTCAGCGAAGGGAACATCGGCTTTGCTGGCGAGGATCTCACCCGGCTTAGCGACCGCCAGATGCAGCGCCTAAGAGGACGAAAAATTGCGATGATTTTTCAGGATCCGATGAGCGCGCTGAATCCGGTGAAAACCGTCGGTAACCAGCTGATGGAGGTGCTGCGGGTGCATCTGGGGCTGAGCCGGGTTGAGGCCTGTGAGCGTGCGGTGGCGCTGCTGGAAAAGGTACATATCCCGGATCCTCGTCGGCGCATGCAGGAATATCCGCACCGGCTGTCCGGCGGCATGTCGCAGCGGGTAATGATTGCGATGGCCATTGCCTGCCAACCGACGCTGTTAATTGCCGATGAGCCGACCACCGCGCTGGATGTGACCATTCAGGCACAAATCCTTGCCTTGCTGCGCGAGTTGCAACAGGAGACCGGGATGGCGCTGCTGCTGATCACCCACGATCTCGGCGTAGTAGCGGCGATGGCCGATCGGGTGGCGGTGATGTATGCCGGACGCAAGGTGGAGGAAGCCCCGGTGCTGAGCCTATTTGATCATCCGATGCATCCCTATACGCGAGGGTTGATGCGCGCCACCCCGATTTCAGGTGCGGCCGATCAAAAACTGCTGTCGATTCCAGGACGGGTACCTGCGCTGAGCGAATTGCCAGCAGGCTGTGCCTTTTACGATCGCTGTGCCGAAGCCCAGCCAGTCTGTCAGCTGCGCCCGCCTGAGCTGAACCTCTTTGGCGAGCAGCACTTTGCCGCCTGCTTTGTCGCCGCACACCGGGCTGAAACGGTGACGTTGAAGCGTGCCGGAGGAAGAACATGAGCAACGTCCTTGAAGCGCAGGCGATTAGCGCGCGTTACCACACTCCGGAGGGCGACGTTTTTGCCCTTACCGGGGTCGATCTGCAGTTGAAAGCCGGCGAAACGCTGGGGCTAGTGGGGGAGTCCGGCTGTGGTAAATCGACGCTGGGCAAGGCACTGATGCGCCTGATCCCGGCGGAAGGGGTGCTTAACGTGGCGGGCCAAGACGTCAGTCGGTTGCACGGTAAGTCGCTGTTGCCGTTCAGACGGCAGGTGCAAATGGTGTTTCAGGATCCGCAAGGCTCGCTGAACCCTCGCCAGTCGGTGGGAACCAGCATTTCACGGCCGTTACAGGTGGCGGGCTGGCGCAAAAAAGCCATTCAGCACCGGGTGGCCGAGCTGCTGGAGCAGGTTGGCCTCTCGCCCGATTCGGCCCAGCGCTATCCGCACGAGTTTTCCGGCGGACAGCGCCAGCGTATTGGCATTGCCCGTGCGCTGGCAACCGAGCCGCAGGTGGTGATTTGTGATGAACCAGTGTCCGCTCTCGACGTCTCGGTGCGCGCGCAGGTGATTAACCTGATGAAGGATATCCAGCAACGTACCCAGGTGGCCTACCTGTTTATTTCGCACGATCTCAGCGTGGTTGAGTATATCGCCCATCGGGTGATGGTGATGTATCTCGGGCGCATCGTGGAGAGCGGGCCGACGGCCGAACTCTGGCGACGGCCGGCTCATCCCTATACCCAGGCGCTGCTGGCGGCTGCCCCGGTCGCCGATCCCCGTCATCCGCGGGCGGAAGCGCTGTTACAGGGAGAACTACCCAGCCCGCTTTCTCCTCCGACTGGCTGCGCTTTTCATACCCGTTGTCCTCACGCACAGCCTTTGTGCCAACAACAGCGCCCGGCGCTGAACCCTCATTTATCTGAGCGTCAGGTGGCCTGTCATTATCCCCTGAGCTGAATTCGGAGCACCAACATGACAGTACAGATTAATAATCTCGGCGATCTGACCGACCGCCAGCTGGACCAGCAGCGCCCGGCGCTCATCGACCTGCTGGATGCGGCGCAGCCAAGGCATTACAGCCACCAGCAAGTCGATTTGCTGGCCGGTGGGGTGGCGCACTATCTGCAACAGCGCTATCCACGCGGCAGCAGTATCGCCATTGCCTCGCTGAATCGCGCGGAGTACCTGATTGCCTATTTCGGCATAATGCGCGCCGGGCTGGTGGCGGTACCTTTAAATATCAAACTGCCGACCGACACGCTGCTTTATCTGCTGAAAGATGCCGATATCCAGCTGGCGTTTGTCGATGGGGCACGCGCCGGACAGCTGGCAGGTCAGGTCCCGCTGCTGGACTTTGATGACGCGAGCGATGAAGGTTACGCTTCGAAGATCGTGCCGCAAACCTTTACATCGGTGGATGCCGCCGAGGATGAAGTGGCGATGATCCTCTACACCTCCGGCTCGACCGGTCGGCCGAAGGGCGTGCCGCTAACCCATACCGGGCACCGCTGGGCGTTAGCCATCACCCGATTTGGCGGCGTGGAGCCCGACGGCCCGCAGGACCGTTATCTGGTCGCACAGCCGCTGTTCCATATGAATGGATTATTCCTCAGCAAGCGGGTGTTTTCTGCTAACGGTCTGCTGGTGATCCTGCCGTCGTTTACTATCGACAGCTATCTGCAGGCACTGTCCGATTACCGCATCAACATTGTCACCGCCGTGCCCACCATGTTTGCGCGACTGCTGCGCGACAGCGACCGTCTGAAGCAGTACGACTTCAGCGCGCTTAACAAAGTGATGCTGGGATCGGCACCGATGACGCTGGGCCTACTCGACCGCATCAAAACCGCGTTTCCTGGCGCGATCCTTTCGCACGGATACGGCACCACCGAAGCGGGACCGGCGATTTTTGGCCCGCATCCTGACGGCATCAAAACGCCATCGCTGTCGCTGGGGTATCCGCTGTCACAGGATGCGGTGGAGTTGGTCGGGCCGGAGTCACCGTCGAAAGGGATATTACGCATGCGTAATCCGGCGGTGACGCCGGGCTACCATCGCCTGCCGGAAAAAAGCGCGCAGGTGCTGTCGCAAGGCTGGTATGACAGTGGCGATGTGATGCGTCGTGATGAACAGGGCTTTTACTACTTTGTCGGGCGGGCCGACGATATGTTTGTGACCTCCGGTGAAAACATTTACCCGGTGGAGGTGGAAAAGACACTGGAGGCCCATCCGCTGGTTCGACAAGCCTGTGTGGTGCCGTTGCCCGATGAGGAGCGCAGCCAGGTGCCGGTGGCATTTGTGGTCCTGCAGCCGGGGCGTTTACTGAGCGCAGAGGATTTGAAAGCCTGGACGCTGTCCCAGGCACCCGCCTATCAACACCCGCGCCGGATTGCTTTCCTCAACGAGCTGCCGTGGGCCGGCACCAATAAGGTCGATCGCAACCAGCTGATCCAGCGGGCACAGCTTCTTGAGCAGCAAAACGGCTGGGAAACGTCACTGAACGAGGCCGGTGCACAAAACGGGGTTGGGCAGGCGTTGTAGCTAAGAATACCAGGCCGACGACTGTCGGCCTGGATCGGATCACGGATTCGCTAAGCCGCAAACAGTTCCAACGCCGCAATGCGATCCAGCGCGGCCATCAGCAGCTCAGTCTGCACCGTCAGGCTGATGCGAATATACTGACCGGCGTGCTCACCAAATCCATCACCCGGTGCAACCAGCACATGGGCCTCGTGCAGCAGCTTGCCGACAAAATCCTCGCCGCTAAAGCCGTCCGGCACCCGCAGCCACAGGAAGAAGGTGCCTTGCTGTTTCCTCGCCGGCCAGTTCATCTCCGCCAGCCTGGTAAAAACCTGCTCACGTCGCTGGTGATAGATATCGGCCAGCGCGTCAATGCGTTCGCTCGGCAGTTCCAGCGCGGTGACCGCGGCATCCTGAACGGCGCCATACACGGTACTGTAACTGTGGGTGTGCAGCTTCTTAAAGGCGCTGATAATCGAGGCATTGCCCACCGCAAAGCCAAAGCGCCAGCCGGCCATCAGGAAGCTTTTCGACATGGTATACACCTCGACGCCCCACTGTTTAGCGCCGGGCTGCGACAGCAGGCTGATCGGCCGATCCTGGCGGTGGCTGCCAATCGAGGCGTAGGCAAAGTCATGCAGTAGCGGCAGGTGATAGTTTTCGGCAAATTCCAGCGCGGCCTGGAACAGGGCCGGCGTCGCCATCGCGCCGGTAGGATTGTGCGGATAGTTAAGCACCAGCAGGCCGCCGCGACGGGCGATATCCTCGGGAACCCGGCTGAAGTCCGGCAGGAAACCGCTACTTTCATCGAGTGGAATGCCGTAAAAATCGGCCTGCGATTGCCTGGCCGCAGAGCGGTAAAGGGGATAGCAGGGATCGGTGGAAATCAGCACCTGGCCGGGATTAAGCAACGCGCGCGGTATGCCGCTGACCGCAATATGCGATCCCTGAAAAACGGCGATCTCGCGGTCAGGATCGAGTTCCACGCTGTATTCGCGCAGATAAAATGCGGCGATGGCCGTGCGGATCTGCGGTTTTCCCCAGAATGAGGAATATTCGTGATTGCCGGGGTTTTCCGCCGCGCTCTGCAGGCTGGCGATGATTTCCGGCGGCGTCGGCTGACGCGGGCTGCCGGATGACAGGTCGATCAGCGGCAGCTGCGTGCCGTCGACGTTTGCCGCCAGCTTTTCCAGCACGCCAAATAAATTTTCTTCTAAGTCTTCCACTAATTGCGATGCGGCAAAGTCAGGCATATTCCCCCCGGAAATAAAACGGTTAAGCGGGAAATAATGGCATATCGCCTGAACAGTGAATACGGAAAACCCACGCGGACGTTAGCAGAAATAACGCTATCCATTGCCGGAAAGCGTTAATTCAAATGATGACTATCTTTAGCAGAATTAAGCCCAACGGCAACGGCTTTTTACCTTCAGGATCAAACTTTAGCTGTGATTTAATTACTTTCTTTCATTATCCGCATTAAGGATTTACTGATGAGCAAGTTTGTATTGCAAGGGATCGTCTTTAGCCTGTTATCTTCCGCCGCCGTTCTGGCCACCGCCCATGCTGACGACAATAAACTGATCCGGGTGGGCTTTAATCCGGGCCCGTATAAAGAGCAGTTTGAGAAAGGCGTCGCGCCCTTGTTAATTAAAAAGGGCTATAAGGTCGAATATAAAGATTTCAGTGACGGCATTCAGGTTAACGATGCGGTCAGCCGTGGCAATATCGAAGCCAATATTATGCAGCACCCGGTCTATCTGAAGTCGGTCAACGATCGCTTAGGCATTGATAACGTCGGCATTGTGCAGGTGCCAACCCCGCCAATGGGACTGTACTCCGGCAAAATCACCTCGCTGACTAAGCCGGCTGAAGGCGCAACGGTGTCGGTGCCGAATCAGGCGTCCAATGAATATCGCGCGGCGCTGTTACTGCAAAGCATCGGCTGGCTGAAAATCAGCCCGAAAAGCGATCCCGCTACCTTCTCGCAGAAAAACGTCACCGAAAATCCGTACAAAATCGTGCTGAAAGAGATGGATAACGCCCAGCAGGTCCGGGCACTGCCTGATGTCGATTACGGCGTGATCCAGGGCAACTTTGCGGTATCCAGCGGCATGAAGCTCAGCTCGGCGCTGAAGCTGGAAGATCCCACCAGCAACTTTATCAACATCGTCACCGTGGCGGGCAAAAACAAAGACGCGCCGTTCGCCAAAGATATTATTGCCGGCTATCACTCTGCCGAATTCAAACAGTATATCCAGAGCCACGCTGAGTATCAGGGCTACCTGCTGCCAGACTATTTCAAATGAGTCAGCCTACCATCGCGTTTCGCAACGTTAGCAAAACGTTTTCACGTAACAACGTGGCGTTTCTGGCCCTCGACCGTATCGATCTCACCATCGAAAAGGGCGATATCTTTGGCGTGATTGGCACCAGCGGCGCGGGTAAAAGCACGCTGCTGCGGCTGATCAATCATCTGGAAACGCCAAGCCAGGGCGAGGTGCGGGTCAATGGCGAATCCCTGCAGGGAGTCAGCAAGCCACGACTCAATGAGGTGAAGAAAGACATCGGCATGATCTTTCAGCACTTCAACCTGCTGAATGCCAAAACCGTGTTTCATAACGTGGCGATCCCGCTGATTTTGCAGGGGCGGGATAAGGCGTTTATCCGCACGCGAGTGGAAGAACTGCTGGCTTTTGTCAGTCTGAGCGACAAGGCCAACAGCTTTCCCAACGAACTCTCCGGCGGCCAGAAGCAGCGGGTCGGCATTGCCCGCGCGCTGGCAACCAATCCCTCGGTGTTGCTGTGTGACGAGGCGACCTCCGCGCTGGATCCGCAAACCACGGTGCAAATCCTGCTGCTGTTAAAAGAGATTAATCAGCGTTATGGCATCACCATCGTGCTGATAACCCACGAAATGTCGGTGGTGCAGAAGATTTGCAACCGGGTGGCGGTGATGGCCCAGGGGCGTATTGTCGAGCAGGGCGATGTGCTGAGCCTGTTCGGTAATCCGCAGCACGCGGTCAGCGCCAGCTTTGTGCAATCGGTGATCCACGATCGCCTGCCGGAACAAACGCTGGCGTTGCTGGCGGAACAGGAAACCGCGCGCTCGTTGCGGCTGGAATTTATCGGCATCACCGCGCAGCAGCCGATCATTAACCGCTTAATCCGCGACTTCCCGGTGGAGGTCAATATTCTGTTTGCCAATATGTCGGAAGTGCAGAGCACCATTCTCGGTTTTATGATCGTGCAGCTCAAAGGCGACGCGGCGCACACCGAGGCGGCTATTCATTTTCTTCGCCAGTCAGGAGTGAAAATCACCGATGTTTGATCTCTTTGATACCGCCATTACCGGCGATCAGTTTCTGCTGGCGCTGCATGATACGGCGGTGATGATTGCCGTTTCGCTGGGGTTTGGCTCGCTGCTCGGCATCCCGTTGGGGATCGTGCTGGTGATCTGCCGTCCGGGCGGCATTCTGCCCAACCGCTTTGTGCATCAGGTGCTGAACCCGATTGTTAACGTCATTCGCTCGCTGCCCTTTATCATTTTGCTGATCACCATCCTGCCGTTTACCCGCCTGCTGGTGCATACCACCATCGGCACGCCGGGCGCGATTGTGCCGCTGGTGATCTTTATCGCGCCGTACATTTCCCGACTGGTCGAGAGCGCGCTGCTGGAAGTGGATGAAGGCATCCTCGAATCCGCCAACGCGATGGGGGCCACCACCTTCCAGACCATCTGGTACTTTATGCTGCCGGAAGTCGCGTCCTCACTGGTGCTAGCGCTGACCACCGCCACCATCGGCCTGCTGGGGGCAACCGCAATGGCGGGTACGGTGGGCGGCGGCGGCATCGGCGATTTAGCCATTACCTACGGCTATCAACGCTTTGACGTCTTTGCCACCCTGTCTACCGCGCTGGTGCTGATTGTTATCGTCCAGTTATTACAGACCTTTGGCACGCGTCTGGCGCGCCGACTTCGCCGCGAGTAACCGCCTGATGAACAATAAAGATTTGGCCGTGATGCACTGGGGCACCTATCGGGTGACCACGCAGCAGGGCGTGCTTACCAAGGTTGAGCCGGTGGCCTGGGATCGTCAGCCGTCAAAGATAGGCGAATCGCTGCCCGGCGCGGTGCAGGGAAATACCCGCGTTCAGCGCCCGGCGGTGCGGCTGGGCTATCTTCAGGGCAAGGCGGCATCTCGCAGCGCACGCGGCAAAGAGCCGTTTGTCGAAGTCAGCTGGGACGTGGCGTTAACGCTGGTGGCGGATGAACTGGCGCGGGTGAAGCAGCAGCACGGCAATCAGGCGATTTACGGCGGCTCCTATGGCTGGTCCAGTGCCGGGCGCTTTCACCATGCGCAAAGCCAGCTGCACCGTTTTCTGAACCAGTTTGGCGGCTATACCGCCAGCAGCAACACCTACAGCATCGCCGCCGGTGAGCGCACGCTGCCGCATATTCTCGGCGATCTGGATGAGCTGCAACGCCGCCACACCCACTGGCCGGTCCTGGCGGAACACTGCGAGCTGTTTGTGGCGATTGGCGGCCTGCCGCTGCGTAACGCCCAGGTGAACGGCGGCGGAGCCAACGACCATGCGCTGGCGTTCTGGCTGGATAAAATGCGCGACAACGGCACCGAATTTATCAACGTCAGCCCGGTAAAAAACGATCTCTCTGCGGTGCCCGATGCTCAGTGGCTGGCGATCCAGCCCGGCACGGATACCGCCTTGCTGCTGGCGGTGTGTCAGGTACTGATTGCTGAACAGTTGGTCGATCGCGCGTTCGTGGCACGCTACACCACTGGCTTTGCCCCGTATTCAGCCTATCTGCTGGGTGAAAGCGACGGCGTGGTGAAAAGCCCGGAATGGGCGGCTGAGATTACCGGGCTGGCGGCCGACGATATTCGTCAGCTGGCGCGGCGGATGGCCAGTCGTAAAACGATGATCAATATTGCCTGGTCCGTGCAGCGCGCGCGGCAGGGCGAACAGGCGTTCTGGGCAATGGTCGCCACCACCGCCTTGCTGGGGCAGATCGGCACCGCCGGCGGCGGTCTGGGCTTTGGCTATGCCTCGACCAATCTGGCCGGGGCCGATCGGCGGATGTTCTCCGGGCCGCGCTTGCCGGTCGGGAAGAACCCGGTCAGCAGCCGCATCCCGGTGGCGCGCATTGCCGACATGCTGTTGCAGCCGGGTGAACCCTTCGAGTTTGACGGCCAGTCGCTGACCTATCCCGACATTCGGCTGATCTACTGGGCCGGCGGCAACACCTTCCACCATCATCAGGACCTCAACAAGCTGGTCAGCGCCTGGCAGCGCCCGGACACCATTATCGTGCATGAGCAGTTCTGGACCGCGCAGGCGAAATTCGCCGATATCGTGTTACCCGCCAGCACCTCGCTGGAGCGGGAAGATATCGGCAGCGCCAGCAATGACGGCTTTATGATCGCTATGCAGCAGCATATTGCGCCGTTTGCCGAAGCGAAGTCTGACTACGCGATTTTCGCCGCGCTTGCGCAACGGCTCGGTTTTGCCGCCGCGTTCACCGAAGGTCGCAACGAGCGCGAATGGCTGCAGGCCATTTACGAGGGATCGCGGCCGCGTGCGGAAGAGCAGGGGATCACGCTGCCTTCATTCAGCGCGTTCTGGGAAACCGGCAAGCTGGAATACGCCCGACCGGCGCAGCCGCAGATCATGTTGCAGGATTTTCGGGACGATCCCGACGCGGCATCGCTTTCGACGCCGTCGGGCAAGATTGAACTGTTTTCCGCCACGGTCGCCGGCTTCGATTATCAGGAAGCGCCGGGCCATGCTTACTGGCATCAGCCGGAGTACGAGGCTCAGCAGGCGGTGAAGCAGCACTGGCCGCTGCATTTGCTCTCCAGCCAGCCGCGCACGCGTCTGCACAGCCAGTACGATCACGGCAAAGTCAGCCAGCAGACCAAAATCGCCGGGCGCGAACCGCTCTGGATGCATCCGGACGATGCGCAGCCGCGCGGCATCGGCGAAAACAGCATCGTCAAAGTGTTCAATTCACGCGGAGCCCTGCTGGCGGGCGTCCATCTGACGCGGGATATTCTGCCGGGTGTGGTGCAGATGTCGACGGGCGCCTGGTACGATCCGCTGAATACGCATCAGGCCGCGCCCATGGACAAGCATGGCAATCCCAACGTGCTGACCGAGGATCGCGGCAGTTCACGGTTGGGCCAGGGCTGCAGTGCGCAAACCTGCTTTGTCGATATTCAGCTATTTGACCAGCCGCTTCCGGAAATTACCGCCTATAACCCACCGCAATTTGTGCAATATCCCGGCGAGTAATCCGCTGTTATTTCTGCCGTTTCACTGTTAGTCATTAAATGCTGCCGATTGCATATTGATTGCAGGATTACTTCGTAGTTAAGCCCCGGCGGAAATGGCATTGTTGTTCTATGACATGCCAACGGGATAAGACTTATGAGCCAGACAGAAACGCTCGCGCTGCCGGTAATTGATTTCGCCCAGTTAACCGGCGATGAGCAGCAAAGAAAACACACCATTGAGAAACTCGGCCAGGCCGCGCGCGATGTCGGCTTCTTTTATCTGATTAATCACGGCGTTGAAAAAACCGTATTAGATAACGTGCAGAACGTGGCCCGTTCTTTTTTTTCGCTTTCACAAGAAGAAAAGCTGAAAGTTAAAATGGAGAACTCGCCGCATTTTCGTGGATATAACCTGGCCGGCGTGGAAATAACCCGCAGCCAGCCGGATTACCGCGAACAATTCGATATTGGTGCCGATCGTGACGCGGTAGTAAACACCCCGGAAGTACCCACCTGGCAGCGGATGCAGGGACCGAATCAGTGGCCCGAGGCGTTGCCGGAATTAAAAACCGTGCTGACCGGCTGGCAGCAGGATATGACCCAGGTGGCGCTTGAGCTGCTGCGCGGCTTTGCCGAAGCGCTGCAACTGCCGCGCAACGCCTTCGATAACCTGTATGGCAAGTATCCGAACGAACATATCAAGCTGATCCGCTATCCTGGCCGCAGTGAGTCCGAGTCTTCGCAGGGCGTCGGCGCGCATAAAGATTCCGGTTTCCTGACGCTGCTGTTGCAGGACGACCAGCCGGGTTTGCAGGTTGAGGTTACGCCCGATAACTGGATTGCCGCCTCGCCACTGCCTGGCTCGTTTGTGGTCAATATTGGTGAACTGCTGGAACTCGCCAGCAACGGCTACCTGCGCGCCACCATCCATCGCGTGGTGTCACCGAAGGCCGAAAAGGAACGTCTGTCGGTGGCGTTTTTCCTCGGTGCCCAGCTCGATGCGGTGGTGCCGGTCTATCAGCTGCCGGACTCGCTTGCCCGTCTGGCGCTGGGTCCGGCCAGCGATCCGCTCAATCCCTTATTACGCGAAGTGGGCTGGAATTACCTGAAAGGCCGGCTGCGCTCACATCCCGAAGTGGCCCGACGCTTCTATCCCGAACATACCAACAGTCAATAACAACAAGAGAATGATGATGATTAAAAAGACCGTATTTACCCTGGCAGGGCTGTCATTACTGGTTGCACAGAGCTTATATGCGGCGCCGTTACGCGTGGCAGCGGATCCGGTGCCACATGCCGAGATCCTGGAGTATGTGAAGAAAATCGATCCGAAGCTGGATCTGAATATTGTCGAACTGAACGGTGGGGTGAATGCGAACGAACTGCTGTCGGCGGGAGATGTGGATGCCAACTACTTCCAGCATCTGCCGTATCTGAAGGATCAGGAAAAAGCGCTGGGGAAAACCTTCAGCGTGGTGGCCAGCGTCCATATTGAGCCGCTGGGGATTTATTCCCGCAAGGTGAAAAGCCTGCAGGCGCTGCCGCAGGGGGCGACCATCGCGGTGCCAAATAACACCACCAACCTGAGCCGCGCGCTGTGGTTACTGCAGCAGAAAGGGGTGATCAAGCTGAATGCGCAAGGTGAGGCCGGATCGACGCTGGTGACGCCGAAAGACATCAGCGACAACCCGAAAAAAATCAAAATTATCGAAATTGAATCGCCGCAGCTGCCGCGCTCGCTGGATGACGTCGATGCCGCGATTATCAACGGTAACTACGCGCTGGAAGCGGGCTTAACCCCGGCGAAGGATGCGTTGGGGCTGGAATCCGCCGAGCATAATCCGTATGCCAACCTGCTGGTGACCACGCCTGAGCTGGCGAAAGATCCGCGCGTATTGCAACTGGCAAAAGACCTGACTTCACCGCAGGTTGCCGAATTTATCCGCAAGAACTACAACGGTTCGGTGATCCCGGTTGCGGACGAGAAGCATGATTAAACTCAGCAATATCAGTAAACACTATGCCGGCACGGAGGTGCCGGCGTTAGATCAGGTCTCGCTGACCATCGAGGACGGTTCGATCTTCGGCATTCTCGGGCGCAGCGGCGCGGGAAAAAGCACCCTGTTACGCTGCCTGAACCTGCTTGAACAGCCCAGCACCGGGCAGATTGAGATTGATGGCGAAGACATTGGCAAGCTTAGCCTGCCGCAGCTGCGCCGTCAGCGGCAGCAGATGGGCATGATATTCCAGCACTTCAATCTCCTGCATTCCCGCACCGTTCACGACAACATCGATTTGCCGCTGGAAATTGCCGGTGTTCCCGCGAAACAGCGGCGCGAGCGCGTCAACGCCTTGCTACAGCTGGTCGGTCTGGAAAACTTTGCCAACGCCTGGCCATCACAACTTTCCGGTGGGCAAAAACAGCGGGTCGGTATCGCCCGGGCGCTGGCCGCCAAACCGCGTTACCTGCTGTGCGATGAAGCGACCAGCGCGCTGGACCCCGAAACCACCGCCTCGATCCTCGATCTGCTGGCCGATATTCAGCAGCAGCTCAACATTACCATCGTGCTGATCACCCATGAAATGGGCGTAGTGAAGCGCATCTGTGACGGCGCGGCGCTGCTGGAAAATGGCCGACTGGTGGAGAGCGGCAGCGTGACGGAAATTATGGCGCGCGCCGACGGCCGCCTGCGCCAGATGCTGCTGAAAGATGGCGAAGCCGATCGGGCCTTTATTGCCCGCTACCAGCGTGAGGAGCAGGCCAGATGCGTAGCGTAAACTGGGAGCGTTTTCAGGATCTGCTGCTGAATGCCACCTGTGAAACCGCCTATATGGTGCTGCTGGCGGCGGTGTTTACCGTGGCGCTCGGCCTGCCGGTGGGCGTGTTGCTGTTTTTAACCCGCAAGGACGGGATTTTACCCAACCGGACGCTTGCCACCGTGCTGAATACCGTCGTCAACGTCGGCCGCGCCTTACCTTTTGTGGTGCTGCTGATTGCGCTGATCCCGTTCACCCGTTTGCTGGTTGGCACCACGCTGGGCAGTACGGCGGCCATCGTGCCGATCACGCTGGGCGCCTTTCCGTTTTTTGCCCGTATTGTCGAGAACGCGCTGGATGAGGTCGATCGCGGCCGCATTGAAGCGGTGGTGTCGATGGGCGGCAATCTGTGGCACATCGTCAGCCGGGTGTTACTGCCCGAGGCGCTGCCCGCGCTGATCGCCGGCATTACCCTGACCATCGTGATGCTGATTGGCTTTTCCGCCATGGCCGGTGTGGTCGGCGGCGGTGGGTTAGGGGATCTGGCGATCCGCTACGGCTATCAACGTTTTGATAATCAGATTATGGCGGCAACGATTGTGGTGCTGCTGGTGATGGTGCAGCTCATTCAAAAAATCGGCGACCGCATCGTCCGATCGCTGGCCTACCGTCGCTAACCGAAAAGAGGACTTCCCATGTTTGCCATTAAATCGCCGAAAGCCTACCTGCAAAAGGCGGGACTGCGGGCCGAAGTGGGCGAGATTGTTGCGCCGTTTGGCCTGCGTATTCATATCCTCACCTCGCCGCAGGCCTGGGAAGCGGTTAACCCGCAGCTGAGCGAAAGCCTGGAACGCGCGGGCATCCGCTGGCAGCTCAATTTTCTGCACGGCGAGTGCACCGATGCGGCGATAGAAACGCTGCAAAGCAGCGTGCAGGAGCAGGACATCAAAGTGGTGCTGGCGATTGGCGGCGGAAGGGTGCTGGACACCGCCAAGGCAGTCAACGACGCGCTGCCGGATCGGGTGCTGATCAATTTCTCCACGCTGGCCGCCACCTGTGCCGCCTGGTCCCCGCTGGCGATTGTTTATAATCAGCAGGGTGGGCATCTGCGCAGCGATCCGCTCAATAAAATGCCGGCGCTGGTGCTGGTGGACAGCGAGGTTATTGCCCGCAGCGACGTGCGTTATCTGAAGTCCGGCATCGTTGATGCACTGGCAAAATGGTACGAGTTTGAGCCCTATCAGCGGCAGAACCCCGACCGCCTGGCGCTGGATCTGAAAGTCTCTGCGGCCTGGCAGGCGGTGGCCGCGTTTGAGAAGTGGGGCGATCAGGCCGTTGCCGACAATGCGCAACAGCAGGTGACGCCCGCGCTGGAAAAGGTGATTGAGGCCAATATCGTGCTGGCCGGGCTGGCAAACAGCATTCAGGATCGGCTGGCCACGCCGGGATTCGCCCACGTGATCCACGATCGCCTCACCCATCAGCCCGAATTACATCACTGGCTGCACGGCGAGAAGGTCGGCTTCAGCCTGCGGGTGCAATCGATTATCGAGCAGAACAGCGATCGGGCGGACAGCCGGTTGATGGGGCTGTTGCAACGCTTCAATACGCCGCTGACCCTGCCGTTTGTCGGTGATGACCGCAAAGCGCGGGTCAGAGCGCTGGCTGAATCCATCCGCTTTCCGGCGGACAGCCTGCAGCATCTGCCGTTTACGATTACCGCCGATAAGCTGGAGCAGGCGTTGTTGAGTACCCTGGCTGATTAAGGAAATATGCCTCGATGTGCGCTTGTCAACGCAAAGCAGAAAAGGCCTTTTTGTTGCAAGACATAAGTGTCCTTTCTTCAGGCTAAGGTAGAGGGTGATTGTTTCAACGCTATCCCGTCACAAAAAATTCGCTGTCAATGTGTATAGCATTCTCTATACGGCAGCTGTAAGCTATGTATATCATTTGCTATACAGGAGCGCATCATGAAATCTGATGTTCAGCTTAACATTCGGGCTAAAGAAGCCCAGCGCGTGTTGATCGATACCGCTGCCGCTATTCTTCATAAATCACGCACCGACTTTATACTAGACATCGCTTGCCAGGCTGCTGAAAACGTTATCCTTGATCGCCGGATGTTTAATCTTGATGATCAACAGTACGCCGAGTTTATCAATATGCTGGATGCACCCGTTACAGCGAATCCGGCACTGGATACGCTCCTGGCGAGAAAACCTCAGTGGGAAAAGTAACCGCTCCAGCACCGCTAAATACGACTCATATTCTTTCAGAGTTTCACTCCGGGGAAGTTGCACTGGATGAATGGATCAGGCTCAGGGGGTTAAAAAACCAGTCGACCGGCGCCGCCAGAACGTTTGTGGTGTGCCGGGAAGATTCTTCACAAGTGGTTGGTTTTTACTCTCTGGCCACCGGCAGTGTCACTCATGCCATTGCACCCGGTGGGCTCAGACGAAACATGCCTGACCCCCTTCCCATCATAATTTTGGCCCGGCTGGCAGTTGATTCGAGTTGCCAGGGCCAGGGTCTTGGTGCGGATTTACTGCACGATGCGGTACTCCGTATTTGCCGGGTTGCGGAGAATATTGGCGTCCGGGCCATTATGGTGCATGCCTTATCTGATGCGGCAAAACAGTTTTACCTGCATCATGGATTCCAGCCCTCAATGACACAGGAAAAAACACTTTTTCTCCGGTTACCTACTGCCATTTAACCGCACGTCAGCCCTAATTTTTCTGGGGGCAACTCACAGCCAGAAGCGGATATTTTTAACAATATGTTGTGTTAATCAATGGGGATCAAGCCATAGCGGCTGTAGCCATTCTTGTGATTAATAATGTGAGAGAGTTTGCGCGAATGCCGGGTCTGTTGCAGAAAGACTGGGTTCGCTGACCGCGGACAGAACGCCAGATGATGAAGGTACGCTCTGTGTCAGGAGCGGACTTTCACACGATTTTTTATTTGGATTAGTTTTCTACAGGAGATAGCATGGTTAAAAATAGCTTAACGCCAACTTGTTTTATTTTAAATGCCAATTTTAATTAGAGTAATAAAATTAGCGCGTACCTATTCCTAGAGGTTATTTTGAAAGTGAAGCCGTTTATATAGAGAGACAAAAAATGAATTTCACTGAACATAAGCTAAAAGTTCTAATTGATAACATGACACCGCAAATGTTTCCCGGCCTAACGATAGCTATAGGAAAAGACGATAAAATATTATGGCAGGGTGCTGCGGGTTATGCTGACGCCAAAAACCATATCAAAACTGATGAAGAAACAGTCTTTGGGATTGGCAGTATAACGAAGGTTTTTGTTGCGGTGATAATACTTCAGCTAACTGAGGAAGGTTTCTTAACTCTCGACCTTCCCATCTCAAATTTTCTTAAGAAAAGCACTCTTGCTGGAATTGCAAATGCTGAAAGTGTGACTGTCAGGCACTTACTTTCACACTACTCAGGTATATCTAGCTGGGAAGATCAGCCCTCATGGATTTTTGAGGCTCGCGGTAAGTCAGTTAAGCCAGAAAAGATATGGATGCCCTATGAAAACCTTAAGTATATAAGAGGAAAAAACGCAATCTGTCTCCCTGGAGATGATTTCCATTATTCCAATAGCAATTTTACATTACTGGGTTTACTAATCGAAAAAGTTACCTCGTGCAGACTAGAAGATGAATTGCAAAGAAGAATTTTTCATCCTCTCCTGTTAAAAAACACCTCTCTCGAAACAAAATTCATATTAACTAACAAAAAAATTTCTGACAGGTTCCATAGATTTGATGCGGATTTATAAACAATGCGGGTATTTCGTCTCATTTTAAACTTGAAAATAATAATATCCTTAACGTTTCAGAAACTAATTTGTCAGTGGAGTGGGCAGCGGGTGGGATAGTCTCTACGTCAGAAGATATCCTTAAATTTATTCTGGCATTAAAAAACGGTAAGCTAATCAATCGTAAAAGCATGCAAGAAATGCAACGTTGGGCTCCGGCCGATGATATGCAAATGGGGTTAAGCCTGTTTAGAACGAACACTAACTACGGTGTAACAATAGGCCATGGTGGCAACGTCCTTGGTTACAGCGCATGTGTATGGTGGTACGAAAATATAAACTGTGCCGTTGCCATACTCACAAATGTGGGTTCTATGCATGCTAGCCCAGAAGCTAATAGTGCCAGTAAAATTTTCAAAAACTCAAACGTTGGTAAGTTGGCCCAGGAATTATGTATCCAAAATTGACTATACGTATGTCAATCTAAGTTTTAAAAGAGCGGTAAGTCCGCTCCTCGCTCTTAGCAGCCATTGGCCATTACAAATGAGATTTTCCATAACGTTCTAATTGTAGGCACCGCTAAAACAAGCTGGCGGCGTTTCTGACGATTAACCGGTAAACAGGGTAACTAACCACCCAAAAACCCGCCAGAAAAGCGCATTCTCAACCCGCCCATGAACACTCTTCTCGTCATCAAGAGGTAAGGGCTCAGGCCCATCGACATATTTCTCACAGCCAGGTTCCCGGCTGTCGTGCAACACCGTAATCTCTCCCTGAAAATTCTCACAAACCGTGACTAGCGCATGCCTGAGTCGGTAACCCAGCCCTTCTGAGCGGATCTGATACGCACAGGTTTAGTACTGGAACGTCAGATTCCTGGACAACACACGGCGGGGCTGATAGGAGAGAATGTAATTACGTTATTCCGGAGTGTGATGAATTTCCCGATGGACATTACCGCATAGTCTTAATATGCCTCAATTTGCTCTACGCCTTCCGCCTGAATTGTCGTTAGACTGGGGGCGATACAAAGGCTTATAAGCTGCACACCACCCTCAACTCTATCGCGATGGATAAGATTAATGACTAAGATTACCGAGTTTCTTAACTGGCGTTACGCAACCAAAAAATACGATCCGGCGAAGAAAATCCCGGCCGACAAGCTGGAACATATCCTCGAAGCCGTGCGCTTAACCGCGACCTCCAGCGGCCTGCAACCTTTTGAATTGCTGGTGGTGACCAACGCGGAAATTCGCGAAAAAATCAAAGCGGTCAGCTGGAATCAGGCGCAGGTCACCGACTGCTCTCATCTGCTGGTCTTCGCTGCCTGGGACGACATCACCGCCGATCGCGTCAATATGATGTTCGATCTCACCAATGACGTGCGCAACTCGACCAACGAAGGCTGGGAAAACTATCGTCAGATGCTGCTGGGCATTGTGGCGGAACGCGGTCAGCAAGCCAACTATCAGGCCGCGGCCCGCCAGGCCTATATTGGTCTGGGTTCCGCGCTGATTGCCGCCGCTGAACAGCAGGTTGATGCCACCCCGATGGAAGGATTTGATCCGGCGGCAGTGGATGAGATTCTGGGCCTGAGCGCCAAAAATCTGCGCAGCGTGATCATTTTACCGCTGGGCTACCGTTCCGACGAAGGTGACTGGCTGGTTAACCTGAAGAAAGTCCGCCGTGCTCGCGAGAACTTTATTACCGAGATTAAGTAGGCTTCACGCGTGTATGACTAAGGCTCCTGAGGGAGCCTTATTTTATGGCGTAGGCTGGTACTTGATTGAGGCTGGCGCACGGGCCCGCATTCAGCTGCGCGCGGAGGCCGCAGCATGTCGCCGCCATCTATCCTGACGTGCGGCATCCACCGTTAAATGTGCGGGCGGTGATTGATTACTATGTTGAGGTCGGCACGCCGCTTTACTGGCAGTTTGAATGAAACGTGATTTCAGCATCTTCAACCCGCTGGTGGACTAATCCGATTAAACGTCATCTTAAATTTCAGTGATTTGCATTTATGCTAACCTTAAATTATCGGTTACTTTTGGCTTTTTTTGAAAAGCCCGTTAACGACATTATTTCACAGGGTAAGGGAACTGAATGCTAACGATTTTCGGTGAGTTATCTGGTGCGCCAGTATGGGTGCCTGCGGTATTGCTCGTCATTCTTTCACTCGCGCTGGGATTTCTGGCCCGCTTTATCCTTCTCCGGTTCATCCGCTACTGGCAAAGCCGCGACCGGAAACTGTTCAAATCACTGGAAAAGCATCTTCGGGGATCGATGTTTCTGTTTATTCCCCTGCTGATGATCAATGTCGGGGTGAACTACATTACCATCCAGCCGGAATCACTGGGCTTTATCACCTCCACCCTTAACGTCTTTATTATCTTGTCTTTTTGCTCCATTTTAATTCGACTGACCAACGTGGCGCAGGACATGCTATTTATCCGCTACGACATTAATCTCTCGAATAATCTTCGTGCCCGTAAAATTCGCACGCAGATTATGTATGTCAAAAAAGTCGCGATGGTCCTGCTGGTGTCATTCTGTCTGACCCTGATTTTGCTCAGTTTCCCTGCCGTGCGAAAATTCGGCACCACCATCCTGGCCGGTGCCGGAGTCGCGGGTATCATCATTGGTTTTGCCCTGCAGAAGTCGCTGATCAATTTGTTTGCCGGCATTCAGATCGCCTTTACCCAACCGATTAAAATTGATGATGCGGTGGTGGTGGAAAATGAATGGGGCTGGATTGAGGAGATAAACCTGACCTATGTGGTGGTGCGCATCTGGGATTTGCGCCGGCTGGTGCTGCCGATTACCTACTTTACCGAAAATCCTTTCCAGAACTGGACGCGTAATAACGCGCAGATATTAGGCTCGGTGTTCCTGTATCTCGACTATTCCATGCCCTTAGAGCCGCTGCGCCAGCATTTTGAAAAAATCCTCGGCGAAACAAAGCTCTGGGATCAGGAAACCAAGGTGCTGCAGGTGACCGATACCACCGACAAAACCATGACCATCAGAATGTTGATGACCGCACAGAATTCCCCCACGGCCTTCGATCTACGCTGCTACGTGCGGGAACGAATGATTGAGTTTGTGCAGCAGAATTACCCGCTAAGCCTGCCGCAGGTGAGAGCAACGCTGACCGATTCGGGGATTGAGAAGCCGAAGGATCAGCCGTCACTCTGAAAATTAACCGGGAGCCGCTTCAGAAGCCGATATTGACGCGCAGCATAATGACCTGAGAGCGGGTTTTCTGCTGATCGAGTCCCAGCGTGCCCTGATAAGCGATACCCGGCGTAATGTCGTGAGGCAGCAGGAAATCAAAACCTGCCCCCAGCGCCAGCGAATTCCGGCTCTGTTGGTAAAGAGGGATACGCCAGGTGTCGTTTGCCACATCGGCGTAGCCCACGCGGGCGCTGCCGTTGTCGTTAATAAGCTGTGAGTATTCCAGGCGGCTATGCAGCTTGATCACCCCCCAGCTGGCAAGCACGTTATGCTCGCCTCGCAGACCGGCAGTGGTCACACCCTGGGCGATTTCCTGAGAGGCATACGCCAGGTTGAAGGCTCCCGCATTTGATTCGCTGTAGCCATCCAGCCACGTCCGGTAATACTGAATTCGCGCATACGGGGAAAGCAGGCTCGACGGGGTCCTGAACTCGTAGCCAGTGGTCAGGGAAGTGAAAACCTGATGCCCTGAACGGTTGCCGCGCGCGACGGCGTCTGATTCGCTGACGTAACGTTTGCTGTCAAATGTGAGTGAGTTGTAGCCGAGCAGGCCATCAACGAAGTAAGCATTGGGGTGCCAGCTTCCATACAGCGCCGAGCTGATTGCGCGTCCATTCGTTCGCGATCCCGCCTCGCCAATATCACTGACGTCCCGGCCAAATCCGGCACCCAGACCGGCCGTGAAGGTCGGCGTGAAACGATAGTCAGCGCCCGTGGTGATACCTACGGTAGTGTGGCTGAAGCGCACGGCATCCTCTTTATCATGACCAAAATCGATATAGCCGCCGGTCCACCAGGCGATGCGGCTGTGGTCAGACCGATAGGCAAATGGCGCAGCCGGGGGGACCTGAGAAGGCGTTTCCCGATAATGATGCTGTTGTGCTTGCCAGGCTGAAGACCAGAAGGTGTTATCCGTATCGCGTTCCGGGCGACTGGTGGGCATATTGAAATGAATCGCGTTGCTAGCGGAAGGCGGCAGCGCTCCGCTGTGCAGCTGTTCCAGGCGGTCGTTAAAGTTACGTATCTGTGCGCGGGCAAAGTTTTGAGCAGCCTGTACCTGCGCGCTGATGAGACCAATCACATCTGCATCTGTCGCCGGGTTGGGACGCGAGGCAATGGTGAAGGTGACGCGCGCAGGCTGGGTTGTGCCGAATGCACTGGTCAACGTATAACGTAATGCGACAGTTCCGCTCGCCTGCGCCGCTGCGGTGAACTGCAGCTGAATATTGCCGTTTGCGCTGGTGAGCACGGCGCTACCCAGTCCAGATTGCGGTTGATCCAGCAGCGCTGCGTCGGTGAAAGGTCCTCCGGTCGCGCCCTCCACCAGATTAACCTTCACTGACTGTCCGGCGTACAGCGAGGCCGTATGATCGGCGGCAACCGCAGCAGCAGGATCCACCTTTAACGTATAGGCCGACTGCTGACTGACGCCGTTGGCATCTGTTGCCGTCAGGGTAAAGGAATAGTCACCGGCGACCTGCGGGGTGCCACTCAGCTCGCCGCCGGCGAACGTCATGCCCTGAGGCAGCGTTCCGCTCAGCTGCCAGCGGTATGGCGCAGTACCGCCGGAGACACTGAAACTGCGTGCCCAGGCGCTGCCGACCGTGCCATTGGGCAGGGCGCCACGGGTAGGTTCAAGTGCCAGGCTGGCGGCCGAAACCGTCAGACTGACGGTGGCTTCCGCCGAGGTACCAAAGGCGTTGGTGGCGGTATAAGTGAAACTGTCGCTGCCGGAATAGCCGCTGACCGGGGTATAGCGGATGCGGGTGCCGTTAACCAATGCGTTGCCGTGTGCGGCCTGGCGGACTACGGTCACGCTGGCGACGGATCCGGCAACAGACAGGGTGATTGCGTTATCGCTGCTGTCTGCACGGACGTTTATCGCTACCGGACTGACAACGGGTGCGGTGCCGCCTGCGGCGATGTTGAGCGTGTAATGAACGGTAGCGCTGGCACCATAGTTATCGCTGGCGGTGACCTGCGGGCTGTAGTTGCCCGCAACAGACGCAATGCCACTGATTTCGCCGCTGCTGCTGTTAATGGTTAATCCGCTGGGCAGTCCCGTCGCCGTCCAGTTATAGGGGGCGGTCCCACCTGCAACGGAGAGGGCAACGGACAGGTTATCCCCGACGGTTGCACCGGGCAGAGCACCGGCAACGGGTGAGAAGGTCAGTGCCGGTGCGGTGACCGTAAGGATGACCGTGGCGTTCGAGGAGGTCCCTGACGCGTTGGTGACATTCCAGCTAAACGCGTCTGCGCCGGAATACCCCGCTGTCGGTGTATAGGTGAGGGTGGAACTGCTGAGGGTTGCCGAACCGTGTGTGGGCAACGACGCGAGCGCATAGGTATCTGCAGCACCCCCGCTGACAGGCAGCGGGATAATATTGCCTGAGCTGTTCGCCGCGACGGTGGCACCACTGTTGTTTGCCACTACCGGTGCCACCGCCCGCGTGACGTCCACTGTGTAGGATTTCATGGTGCCGTCCTGGGCCGTCACGGCAACGGTGATACTGGTTGTGCCTGCCGTCAGGGAAATTGCGCCGGATGCGGATCCTGATGTCACCGCGTTACCATTGACGGTGATGGCCGCACTGGAATCCGTTGCGGCCGGGGTCAGGCTAATACTGGATTGGTTATTGGCAACAGCAACGCTGTAATGGGTTGTACCTGCAGCGAAGGACGGGGTCAGGCTTCCGCTGGACACCGACAGGCTGCTAAGCGTGGCGTCGCTGGAAGGCGTTGCCGCTGCGCCCGTACAGCTGAACACCACATCGCTTATCTGCCCGTAGGTTGTGTTGAGACGCAGCCGCAAACCGTTTGCGGCCAGGCTGCCAGCCGCCACATCGATCGTCACAGTATGGGGCGTGTTACTGGTGGATTGAGCGGCATTGTAAGTTTGTGAGCCGGCTAAGCTGGTGGTTGATACGCTGATGCTGTCAGCATTCATCACGCTCTGCCCGGAGCCGGCACCGCTGTCGGTAAAGCTCACGGACAGGGCATCGACTGCATCAAAGTCAGAAGCAGGAAAAGCATTGGCCGCGAACGTCAGTGAGGTCGATCCACTCAGCGAATTAACGCTACTACAGCCATTGGATAATGCATACGCAGAGGACATTGTTGTAGAGGAAACAACAAAAACGGCAAAGGAAAATCCCACCGCCTTTTGCAGTCTGGAAAAACGAAGTGCCATCATTCACCCTGAGATTATTATGTTTATCTGACTGATTGGGATTAACTTTATTCGGTCAAATTACCACAGGGGAAACGGGGCTAATGGGCGGAGTTAACTCCTTTTAATGAGGTATTTCATGCCATTCCTGTCTGCTGCTAAGGGTGTCGCAACGCCAGCCAGACTCTGGTCAGTAAAAAGGTCAGGGGGATCGCCAGAATCGCCCCGGTGATCCCGAGCAACGACTGCCAGAATAAAAATGACAGCAGTTGAACGGTGAGGGACAAATTCAGCCGCCTGCCGAGCATCAGCGGCTCCAGGACAGAACTCAAAAACAGATTCAACACCACAAAGAATCCCACGGTGAGCAGGCTGGTTTGCGTATCGGACAGGATAAAGATCTGCACCACCGGCGGGATGGCGGCGAGAAACGAGCCGAGGACCGGCACGTAGTTGAAGATAAACATCAGCAGGCCCCACAGGAAGGCGAGCTTCAACCCCAGCAGATGGGCGGCGCCCCAGACAATCAATCCGCCGAGCAGGCCGGTCAGGGTTTTCACCTGCGCGTAAACAATTACGCTTTGAATGCCTTCTTCAAGTGCGGTAAACAGGCGCGAATGACGTTCTTTGGCGCGCAGGAAGGTTTTAAACATCGGAAGCTCATACAGCATAAACAGCAGCATCAGAAAGACCATCAGCCACCATGAAAGCATGCCGGGGATCAGCGAAAGCTGGGTAGCGATAAAACGCACAATGGCGCTGCCATCAATCAAATTCAGCATTTCTTCGTAGGTAAACACAATGCCCATCTGGCCAGGCAAATGCGCCAGCGTTTGTAACCTTTCCGCCACCAGCGCGGGCATCTGGCGGCTGAGCTGCAGCAAATCTGGCGTGGCGGCACTCAGTGACATAATGATAATCACGATCAGCAGCAGCAGGATCATAATCACCAGCAGGGAGGAGATAATACGCGGAACCCGGCGCTTTTCGAGGCGGCTAATAAGCGGATCCAGCATGATTGCCAGAAACAGCGCCAGCAGCACCTGATTGATCAGCGGTGCGGCGAGATGCAAGCCAATTAATACCAGCGTCAGGCAAGCCAGCAGAAATAATCCCCGGGCAAAGGGCGTGAAAGAGTCTAACCAACCTGTGAACATCGGTACCCATTCTCCTCGACACAAATGGAACAGGGCAGGCCAGTAAATGCCCCCCCGGATAAACAACTATAATACTTACCAGCGGCTCACGGACGGTCAACTCTCGCGTTACACCTGTTTATGCATCAGTTAATTTAACAGAGGAAAAACTATGCGCAGTCTTACTGTGGCGTTGTCTTTGTGCCTGATGTTATTTATCCATCCCGCCTTCGCCAGTAATAGCGTCAGCGACGGCTGGGAATGGTTGAAAGATGATGTTTCCCAGACATGGGAACAGCCTGAATACCACGATCTCTATTTGCCTTTTATTAGCTGGCACGCCCGGTTTGCTTACGACAAAGACAAAACTGACAACTATAACGAAACGCCATGGGGCGGCGGCATCGGCGTATCGCGCTTTACCGCAGAAGGTAACTGGAGTGCGCTCTATGCCATGGCGTTTAAGGATTCCCATAATAAGTGGCAGCCGATGGTGGGTTACGGCTGGGAAAAGGGCTGGTATCTGGATCAGCAGCACGATTTTCGCCTGGGTTTAGGCTTAACCGCCGGGATCACCGCGCGCGATGATTTCGCCAATTATGTGCCGCTGCCGCTGGTTCTTCCGCTTTTCTCCGCTGGCTATAAACGGTTATCCCTGCAATTCACCTACATTCCCGGCACCTATAATAATGGCAACGTGCTTTTCGCCTGGCTGCGTTATGGCTTCTGACCTTACAGTGTGATGACGTTTTTAACCCACGCGATAGAGAGCATTAACCTCGACAGCAGGACCGAGGCGATAAAGGTCACCACCATTAGCATCAGTTTGGTGGCCAGTGAGGTAATTGGAATAAGTACGCTTAACAGATGGAAGACGGAGTAGTGCAGGATATACACCCCGGTCATGGTTTTGCTGATCGCCGCCAGAAAGGATTCTTTTACCGCGGCATTGCGCTGAAAATGCACCTGACTGGCGGCGATGACCAGTACCACCACCAGCAGATAAATTTGTGAACCGGTGAGAATAAAGGCATTGCGGTCGGCTTTAAATAAGGCAAAGAAAAAGTGCTGCTCATAGAACCAGGTAAAGAGGTAAACAAAGGGCAAGGCGATTGCCGCACTCCGCGCCACCTTTTTACGTTCCATCCAGTTAGCAATGAACGGATCGCACAATAGCTGGCCGGTTAAATAAAACAGCAGCCAGGTCCAGAGCCGGTATTGCGGTTCCAGACTGAAGAATCGCGGGTCAGGCGTCAGAACAGACATCAGGTCATAGCCATACGAGAACAGCAGCAGCGCCATCACCAGCGCCAGGAATATTAACCGGTGCTGACTGAGCCAGTTTAACAGCGGGTGGAAACTGTAAATCAGGATAAAAGAGCAGATAAACCACGGCTGAATAAGGTAACCCCGCTGGTAGGGCTCCCACAGATAGTAAACCGTCATCCAGAACAGAAACACGATCACCACATTTCGGATCTTGCCCAGCTGCCAGCGCAAATCCTGCTTTGATTGCGCATCCATAATGCCGGCAACCACAAAAAATAACGGTGTGGCGATGGTGGATATAAAAGTCAGAAAGGGCAGGATCCAGTGGTAATCATAATCGTAACGGTCCCAGGTGTTATACAGGGTGAAAAAGGTCACCGCCGTCATACATCCCAGCGTTTTAATCACGTTCAGCCCGGTGATATTCATGGGGCGTTCGCGGCACGCTGGCGATGGAAGCAGGCGTAAATCACCGGCAGCACCAGCAGGGTCAGTATGGTCGCGAAGCCCAGACCAAACATAATCACCACCGCCATGCTCTGGAAAAAGACATCGCGCAGCAGCGGAGCCAGCCCCAGCACGGTGGTGAAGGCCGTCAGCAATATCGGGCGCAGACGCGAGGTGGCCGCGCTGATAATCGCCTCCTCCTGCGCTTTTACCTGCTTCTGCTGTTCAATCTCGTCGATAAGCACAATGCCGTTGCGGATCAACATCCCGCTCAGGCTGAGCAGGCCGATTAAGGCCATAAAGCCGAACGGGATACCGGTGATTAAGAATCCCGGCGTCACGCCGATCAGCGCCAGCGGCACCGTCAGCCAGATAGCAATGGCATTTTTCAACGAACTGAACATCAGCACGGTAATCACGAACATCACCAGATAACCCAGCGGCAATGAGGTAAACACCCCTTGCTGCGCCTCACTGGAGCTTTCGGCATCGCCACCCCATTCAATCTGGTAGCCCTGCGGCAGCGCGATGCGATCGATTTTCGGCTTCACGCGCGCCAGGATATCACCGGACGTGTCCTGACTGAGCGGATTCGGGTCGGTCTGGACGGTGAGCACCCGGCTGCGATCGCGCCGCAAAATCAGCGGATCTTCCCATTCAAGCCTGAACGCGCTCACCACGTTACTGAGCGGAATATAGTGTTGCTGGCTTTGGCTCCAGACCAGCACATTGTTGAGATGGTTCGCGTCCTGACGTTCGCGGGTGGGCGGACGGACAATCACCGGCAGCAGATCGGCCCCTTCACGATACAGCCCGACGCGACTGCCGGAAAAATTCATCTGCAGTGCGCTATCAATTTCCTGTTTGTCCACGCCCAGCTCGCGCCCGAGCGCCGGATTATATTGCGGGCGAATAACTTTGCTGCGGTTCTGCCAGTCATTGCGCACGCTGTCGGTTGCCGGGTCGTTGGCCAGGGCGTCGCTCACCTGGCTGGCAATCAGGCGCATTTTGTCGGGATCGGTGCCTTTGATTCGCACTTCAATGGCGCTGCCACCGGACGGACCAAACATCACCCGTTTGGTGCTGGCATTGACCTGCGGATACTGTTGGGAGATATAGGCATCAATACGCCGCGACAGGGTGGAAATACTGCGTTGATCGTCCATGCGCACCATAATCTGCGCATAGTTACTGTACTGACGCTGCCCATTGTAGGTAAGGATAAAGCGCATACTGCCCTGACCAATGGTGGTCACCGTTGAGATCACGCCTTTCTGTCCGGCGATCGATTTTTCAATATCGCCGGTTATGTTCTCAGTCGCGTTGATGTCAGTGCCGTAGGGCATCCACAGATCGACAAAGAAAATGGGCGTATTCGCCGACGGAAAGAAGTTCTGCCGTACAGAACCGAATCCCCAAACAGCGCCCGCCAGCAGCACCACCATCAGCGATAGCGTGAGCGTCTTTTGCGTTAACAGAGCGCGCAGGGCACGCTGATAAAGGCGGTAAAAACCGCCAGTATGGGGAGTAACCTCTGCTGATGCCTTTGCCGTCGCCTTCGCGCTAAACAACCACCACTTGATCAGCACTGGCGTAATGGTCAGGGCAGAAACCCAGCTTAGCAGCAGGGAAATTAACAGCACCTGGAACAGCGATTTGCAGTATTCGCCGGTGGAATCCTGCGATAACCCGATAGGGGCAAAAGCCAGAATGGCGATAATGGTGGCGCCCAACAGCGGGAAAGCCGTGCGGCGGATAACGAAATTCAGGGTCGATGCGAGGGACGTATTTTGCTGGCGGGCGAGCAGCACCCCTTCAACAATCACAATGGCATTATCGACCAGCATGCTGAGGGCGATGATCAGCGCGCCCAGCGAGATACGCTGCAACTCAATACCACACAGATACATGATCAGCAGCGTACCGAGCACATTAAGCGCCAGTGAAAGCGCGATGATAATGCCGCTGCGCACGCCCATAAAAATCAGCAGCACGCCGACCACAATCGCCAGCGCCATCAGGAAATTGGTAATGAAGCCATTGACCGAATGCGCCACTTCCGCCGCCTGGTCATAAAACACGTTCAGCTGAATGCCCGCCGGTTTTTCCGCAGACATTTGCTGCAGCCGGGCTTCCAGCGCTTTGCCCACATCGATGACGTTGACGCCGGGGATAAACGACACCCCCATAGTCACCGCCTGGCGTCCGTTAGTGTGATAAATGCTGGAGGGCGATTCACTGAGTCCGCGCGACAGCGTGGCGATATCGCGCAATCGGGTGGTGGCCGGCGCACCGACCGGACTGACCAGCAACTCGCCCAGTTCGTCGATATTCTGAAACTCGCCGGTCGGATGCAGGCGAATGCTTTCCGTTCCGGAGGTGATTTCCCCTGCGCTGGAGACCACATTCAGGCGGCTGAGCACGCCCGAAAGCTGAGTGAGGGTGATGCCGCGTGCGGCCATCATCGTCAGGGAAACATCGACATTAATTTGCTGCGGGATCGCTCCGCCAATCGCCACTTTGCCAACCCCCGGCACCAGCACCAGCTCGCGGCGTAACTGTTCGGCGTACTGAACCAGCTCCGGATTACTGAAGCTGTCGCCAGAAATGGCAAAGAAAAAACCAAACACGTCACCAAAATCATCATTTACAAAAGGCGGGGCGACGCCGGAAGGAAAGAAGCGCGATGCATCACCGACCCGGCGGCGCATTTCATCCCAGATTTGGGGCAATTCATTCGAGTGGTAGCGCGAGGCAATATTCACCGTAATTTGCGACAGGCCGTTGGAGGAGATCGAACTGACATTGTCCAGATAGGGCAGTTGCTGTAGCGCATTCTCCAGCGGCAAGGTGACTTCCTCTTCCACCTGCTGGGCGGAGGCACCGGGGTATTGCGTCAGGACAACCGCGGTTTTAATGGTAAAGGCGGGATCCTCAAGACGGCCAATATTGAGCAGGGCGAAAATGCCGCCGATGCCCAATAACAGAATGGCCAGCCAGACGCGAATGGGGTTGTCGATAAACTGCCGGGAGAGATCCATTACAGCCCCCGCTCACGCGTCCAGATACGCACCGGCTGGCGGGCATGCAACTCATTTACCCCGGCGGCGACCACGCGTTCTCCCGCATGGAGTCCGGCGGTGATCACCACGCCCTGAGTGGTAACCTCACCGACGCTGACTTTACGATCTTCCAGCACCAGTTGGTTACCGGCTTCCTGTACCACCCAGACATGGGCGTCATTGCGCTGGCTGTTATCCGGATTGAATACCGCTTCGACCGGTACGACTAACGATGCGTGACCGACGTTGGCCGGCAGATTTGAGAGATTAATGGTGACCGTGCCACTGACGCCGCCCACCGCAGGGAAATCAGCGGGGCGCGGCATCGTCAAAATAACCTGCCAGGTCAGGGAACCGCTGCTACTGCTGCCGGTGTGTTCTTTATAATCGGCCTGAAACTCCCGGTCGGGCAGGCTATTGATGCGCACCCGCGGGCGATAAGCCATATTGCGCATATCCAGCGCGCTAAACAGGTTTTCAGGAACGTTAAACACCACGTCGAGCAGGTCGCTGCGGGTCAGAATAGCTACCACCTGACCCGCAGCGACGACCTGATGATTTCGCACGTTTACCAAGGCTGCCACCCCACTAAACGGCGCGGTCAGCGTCATCTGACTTAACTCTTCACGGGCGATCTGCAACGCGGCATTCGCCGCATCCCGGTTTGCACGCTGAATGTCCATATCCGCCTGGGAAACTGCCTGTCGGCCAGAAAGCGTTTGGTAACGGGCAAACTGGCGCTGAGCAAGGGTTGCGGCAGTTTGCCGTTCATTGACGCGCTGCTGCGCTTCGCGCGCGGTCAGCCTCGCAAGTGTCTGGCCCTGCTCAACGCGAGCCCCCTGACGAAGTTCGAGTGATTCAATCTGCCCGGCGCGTTTAAACGACAGTTCGGTCGAGTCGCCGGACTCGATCCGCGCCGGAAAGAGGCGTTGTTGCGTTTCGCCGGACGCAATAACCTCGACAACTTTAACCATGCGTGGCAGTGGGGCAGGTTGCGGTTTTTTCTGATCGCAAGCGGTTGTTATAAAAATAATAATGGCAACCACGAAAAAATATTTAGTCACTGTTTCACCCTCAGCAACAACGATTTAATCGCAAACGCGTCGAATTATTTAATTGCCAAGCATAGAAACCACCACGAAAGTGAATAGTCCTACGGCCGAGCAGGTGATGATCGCAAAGATAACATACAGGCTGAGGCGGAACAGGCTTAAGCCATACATCATTACCTCCATTAATCATGGCTATATGAAAATTACGGCATAGCGAAAAAGATGAGTGAGGCTAATAAGCCTGTTGGGTCTGAGATGAGACTAGGTGGGTAAATCAAAAAAGTAAAGATTTGTAGTTTGTAATATTTTTGATGCAATTAACGATACATAAATCCTTAAAAGATTAAATATTCAGCGTTAAAGACTGCTATTGCAGTGTAATGTACGGTGTGGATTTTAATTAAACGGCAGGGGAAATAATGGCAGCCTTATGAATTTTATCTGAAATTTATATTTGGCTGAATGAAGCGGCGTGAAGGGTGAGAGATTCAGGCTCGGGCGAATACCCAATATGGCGAGTTGAGTGAAATTATTTTCGCTGTGCTACGTTTAAAGCGTTAATTTCCCGAATTATCTGTGAAACATTAAGGTTTTTCACTAATCAGCTCCCTGTGAGTAGCCATTAATGACATATATCGTCATCTGACGCGAACCTGTTCACGGCCAGAGGCCTTAGCATTTGCGTAAATGCCGATCTGTTAATAAACGGATATCACCGCCTTGATTTCCGAAACAGGACTTGAGGAGAAAGCGATGAAAACAGCTAAACCGGAAAGTGCGTACTATCAGCTTTCTGTTGATGAAACGCTGGCCAGTACCCGCAGTTCACCCGATGGGATAAGCAGCTCTGAAGCGTCAGAGCGGTTAAAACAATACGGGGAAAATGCCCTTCCGCAAAAGCCCGGTAAACCTGTTTGGCTGCGCTTTCTGGCCCACTTCAACGATGTTTTAATCTACGTCTTGCTTGCTGCTGCCCTGCTAACTGCGGTGATGGGACACTGGATCGATACCCTGGTTATCCTCGGCGTGGCGGTGATCAATGCGCTGATCGGTCATATTCAGGAAAGTAACGCGGAGAAATCGCTGCAAAGTATCCGTAATATGCTCTCCAGTGAAACGGTGGTGATCCGCGGCGGCAATCACGAAACGCTTCCCACCACCGCACTGGTCCCGGGCGATGTGGTGGTTATCCGCGCCGGGGACCGCATCCCGGCCGATCTTCGGGTAATCGAAGCCCATAACCTGCGTGTTGAAGAAGCGATCCTGACCGGGGAATCCACCGTGGTGGAAAAGGGGACCGACGCGCTGACCGGCGACCTGCCGCTGGGCGACCGGACGAATCTGCTGTTTTCCGGCACCACCGTCAGTTCTGGCGGAGGGAAAGGGCTGGTGGTGGCGACCGGCGGTGCCACCGAATTGGGGCACATCAACCAGATGATGTCCGATATTGAACCCCAGCGCACCCCGTTGCTGGTGCAGATGGACAAGCTGGGCAAAGCCATTTTCCTGATCATTCTGGCGATGATGGCCGCGCTGTTTGTCTTCAGTTTGCTGTTCCGCGATATGGCGCTCTCTGAGCTGATGCTGTCACTGATCAGCCTCGCCGTGGCCTCGGTCCCGGAAGGGCTACCCGCAATCATCTCGATCATTCTTTCTTTGGGCGTACAGACCATGGCCAGGCAGAAGGCGATTATCCGCAAACTGCCGACGGTTGAAACGCTCGGGGCGATGACCGTTATCTGCTCGGATAAAACCGGCACCCTGACCATGAATGAGATGACGGTAAAAGCCATTATTACCGCCGATCAAATCTACCGCGTCGATGGTGCAAGCTATGAGCCGGTGGGCACATTTCACCGGGCCGATGACGCGTCGCCCGTCGCCATCACGCCGGGTTCGCTGCTGGAACGTTATCTGCGAACCATTGATTTGTGTAATGACAGCCAGCTGATCAAAGATGAGAGCGGCCTGTGGAAAATCACCGGCGGCCCGACTGAAGGGGCGCTGAAGGTGCTCGCCGCAAAAGGGAAACTTCCGACAGTTACCACCGAACTGCGCAATAAAATTCCGTTTGATTCGCAATATAAATACATGTCGACCCACTATCTGATTGGTGAAGAGGAGTGCGTTCTGCTTACCGGTGCGCCGGACGTATTGTTCAGGCATTGCCAGCAGCAGCAAACGGAAAGCGGACTGCAGCCGCTCGACGTGGCCTGGTGGGAAGCGAAGATAGAAGAGTATGCGAAGGAAGGGCTGCGCATGGTCGCGGCGGCATGGAAACCGGCCTCGCCAGGCCAGAGCGAATTAACGCATCAGGATCTGCAGCAGGGGATGATCCTGTTAGGCATCGCCGGAATGATGGATCCGCCGCGACCGGAAGCCATCACCGCCATCCGCGACTGTCTGCAGGCAGGGATCCGCGTCAAGATGATTACCGGTGACCATCCGCAAACCGCCATGAGCATCGGTCAGATGCTGGGTATCAGTAATGCCAGTGTTGCCATCACCGGCGGTGAGCTGGAGGTAATGGATGACCGGCAGCTGAGTGAAGCGGCGCAAGCGTACGACATTTTTGCGCGAACCAGCCCGGAGGATAAATTCCGTCTGGTGCAGGCGTTGCAGAGCAAAAAAGAAGTGGTCGGGATGACCGGAGACGGCGTGAATGACGCCCCGGCGTTGAAGCAGGCCGATGTCGGCATCGCGATGGGCATTAAAGGGACCGAGGTGACAAAAGAAGCGGCAGACATGGTGCTGACGGATGATAACTTTGCCACCATTGCCAGCGCAGTGAGGGAAGGGCGTCGGGTTTACGACAATCTGAAAAAAACCATTCTGTTTATCATGCCGACCAACCTGGCTCAGGGGTTATTAATCATTATTGCGCTGTTGGCGGGGAATTTAATTCCGCTGACGCCGGTATTGATCCTGTGGATGAATATGGCCACCTCCGCAACCCTCTCCTTCGGTCTGGCGTTTGAAGAAGGCGAGAAAAACATTATGCGGCGACCGCCGCGCGATCCGAAGCTGCATGTGATGGATGGTTTTGCCATCTGGCGGGTGATCTTTGTCGGATCGATGATTGCCATCAGCGCATTTGTACTGGAGTCCTGGCTGCAACCGCGCGGCTATTCTGCCGAATTCATTCGTACCGTCTTACTGCAAACTCTGGTGACTGCGCAATGGTTCTATATGCTTAACTGTCGCGTCTCGAACGGTTTCTCATTGAGTAGAGGGTTGCTGTTGAACAAGGGAATCTGGGTGGTGAGTGCGGTGCTGCTGGTCCTGCAGCTACTGATTATCTATGCGCCCTTTATGCAGGTGCTGTTTGGCACAGCGGCACTGCCATTCCGCTACTGGGTGATCACCCTGATTATCGGTTTTGTGATGTTCCTGATTGTGGAGATAGAAAAGCCGCTTACCCGTAAGTTCAGAACAGCCTGAACGTCACGGTCAGGGCTTTCTTGCTTTCAATGTGTGAATTTATATGTTAATAATTTGCATAATTATTTGAAATGAAAGCGAGGTTAGCATGTCGGCAGAGTCACCCGTTCAGGCGCAGTTTGAAGCGTACAATTCCCACGATATCGACGCGTTTATGGCGTGTTTTTCCGATGAGTTCAAAGGCTACCGGATGCCAACCGAGAGCCCTTCAACTCAGGGGAAACACGCATTACGTGAGTTTTACGTTAACCATCGTTTCAACAATCCCGATCTCCGCGCTGAACTTATCTCACGGGTGGTAATAGGCGATAAGGTATTTGACCACGAATTAATTTATGGCCTGTCTCCAACCCCGTTGGAAAGCATGGCTGTTTTTCATGTCCAAAATGACCTTATTGCCACTGCCTGGTTCTATTTCGCCTGAGGCTTCAGGGCCGCTCAGGGTGATTCACGCGTATCCAGACGCAGCTGTAAAAATGTCAGGTCGAGCCATCGGCCAAACTTATTGCCAACTTCTGACATTCGGCCAGCGTCAGTGAATCCCAGCTTTTTATGCAGCGCGATCGAGGCACTGTTTTCAGATTCAATACCGGCAACCATCACATGCTTGCCCTGATCTTTCGCCAGTCCGATCAACGCCTGCATCAGTACCGTGCCGGTCCCGCCTCCTCGCGCAGCCTTGTGAACATAGACCGAGTGCTCCACGGTATGCCGGTATCCATCCCAGGGACGCCAGTCGCCATAGGAGGCATATCCCAGCACGGTATCCGCGTCATCCACCGCGACAATCACCGGAAAACCGGCATCGTGACGATCGCTCATCCATTTGATGCGGTTCACCACATCGACCGTTTTATCATTCCAGATGGCGGTGGTGTTAAGTACCGCATCGTTATAAATATCCGCAATGATTTCAGCATCGCGTTCTGCAGCCGGACGAATACGCATGATAGACACTCCCGCGTGGATTTACTAAAGTGGATGAAACGTACACTATGGTAGTTATCTAATATGTTAGATGAAATGTCCAGTAAAGAAGATGGCCTGAATGCCCGCATTGGTCAAAAAGTCCGGCAGGAAAGGGAAAGGCGGGGATGGTCACTGACCGATTTGGCGGAAAATTCAGGCGTCTCACGGGCAATGATCAACAAAGTTGAACGCGGCGAAAGTAGCCCGACCGCCACGCTGCTGGCGCGACTCTCAGGCGCGTTTGATATGTCGATGTCGCAGCTGATTGCCCTGACCGAGGTGCGTTCGGGCACGCTGGTCAGACATGAAAACCAGCCTGTCTGGCAGGATCCGGAAACGGGTTATATCCGTCGCCACGTTTCAGCAGGCCAGATCCCGCTAGACCTGGTCAGCGTTGAGCTTCCGGCGAAAACCGCCGTGCCGATGCCGGTCATCTCATACCTTTCCCGACGGCAGCTGATATGGGTGATGGAAGGCCGACTGACGTTTGAGGAAGGGGGGAAGACATTTGAGATGCTGGCCGGGGATTGTCTGGAGCTGGGCGATCCCGCGGATTGCGTCTTCAGAAATGATACCGATGAAGTGTGCCGCTATGCGGTGGTGGTGCTAAAACCCGTCTGACGTCGACGTTTTGATTCCCTGCGCCATGCCGGCCCACAGTCCTGGCTTAAAGGCGCTGCGGCTGGCACACATTTTTACAATATTTAACAACGGCTTAATTTGTATTAACTATGCTTTCATCGGACGCAAAGCGTTATTTTAATAAAAAAGGATCAATTCAATGTTTAAACTTTCTACGTTTGTTGTCATTGCCGGGCTGTTACTGTCTGTGACTTCTCAGGCTGAAGCGAAGGGATGTATCAAAGGTGCTGTGGTTGGCGGCGTTGCAGGTCATGTTGCCCATCATGGCGTAGCGGGCGCTGCAGCCGGTTGTGCCGTTGGCCATCATATGGCGAACAAAAAAGACAAAGAGGCTGACAAGCAGCAGCAACAGCAGCAGCAACAGACTAAATAATATCACCAGGTGGTGCAGCCCGTCGGGGCTGTGCTGCTTCCCCGCCAGACCCTTCCCCCAAATCTGAAACTGATCGCGGTATCCTGCCTCACATTTTTGCACTACAAGCGCTAGCGTTCTGTGCAGTACTGTGCCCGGATGGCCTGCAGGGTTGGGTTTTTTCAACGACCCAGCAAGGGGATAGGAGCATTAACGGAGATGCAATGCGCTTTTCCAGATGGTAAACTGTATGCATATCCAGAACTACTCAGGGGTGAACGTGCCCGACAAAGACTCAGAATATCCATCAGACATCTGTGCAGTGGTCGGCAGAGCAGTGGCCCAGCTCATCAGCACCAACGAAGCCATCAACAAGCACAGCGTACTTCTGGTCCTCCATGAACACAGCGAGCAGACCAACGATGAAGCGCTTAAATCGGTTTACCTACTGGCTTTCCGTGCCATCCTCGAACGCTTCCATTAAATCCGCGATCGTATCCTCTGTAGAGGTGCGCCGGCTTATCTTCACAGGCAATTCATCCCCCGCTTACAGACAAAACATGGCCTGCTATGGCTGGAAAATTCACTGTATTACATGCAGATTTCGTAACGGTAAGGGAATGCCGGGAGGGGGTAAGGAAAGGGAAGGCAAGACGGCCCACAGCGGAGCCGCCTGAGTACCACAGGCTCAGACGTCGTCTGGCGTGCGGCCAACCACAACTTCGAGCGCTTTGCGATAAATATCTAACTGCGTCACGTCGGTGGTAGATTCCAGCCGGTTAATCAGGCTAAGAATGATGTCCTTGTTGCTGACGGTACCTTTCATCGCGACAACTTCGCGGATGACGGTGCCAATAACCGCGGTTTCATCAGAAAGCAGGTCGCCCTCGTTTTGAAAATACGCCAGGATGGCATTTTCGGTGGACTGCTGGTTCATGCGGTTACCTCACAGGAATGACGGCCTTAAGCCGCCCGGATTAATGGCTTCAGTGTGTGAACTTTGCACTCAGTGTTTTTTAGAATCGTCGGATGGACCGTCATTATTAAACATATGCATGACGTTCTCATGGTCACGGACTTCCTGGGTAACGCTGTCGTTATCGCTCTGACGACTTGCTCTGACCTCGCTGATAGCACGCCGGCAAGCGCGTTGCCTGAGCGTGTCATGCTCACCTGAAGCCATCGCCTGCAGTCGGTCAATAAGCGCCGACGAGTTCATTACCGCATCCTGCCGCAGCAGCGTCAGCACCGCTTCGCCAATCAGGATATCTGTCAGTTTTTGTTCTTCATCATCTTTTTGCATACAACTTCTCTGAAACAGCGATACGGGGGAAAGCGTATCGATCCGGACATTAACGCTGTGGGACCGTCTTACGCGACCGCCACCTCTTGTTATCATTCCCTGTCAGCGGCTTACGCGCCGCGCTAATAATAAAAGAACCGGGCGAAATCTTAAAGCTTCCGCCGGTCTCATCACTGAATTTTAATCATTGCGGCCAAACAGCAAGCCAATCAGGTCATGGTAGTGCTTTTCCTGCTCCGCACCGGAAGCCAGCTCAAGGCGTCTTAACAGCTTTGAGCAGATCGCTTTGCGATTTAACGTTCCGCCTGCGCGAAGGATCTCCACGACGACCTGTCCGAGGGTCTCCTGCTGTGAGGGCAGCGACGCCTCGCTAAAGTAGCGGCTGATTTCGGCATCATTCTGAGGATTTTGGCCGTGCTGACGCATATGAAGAGTCCTGTATCTGTTAAGTTTAAAATATGTGCAGCTTTTATGACGCTGAAGTTATACAAGTTTTCAGTATGTGTACAGCAATTGTGATAAACAGCACTTCGGTTTTTTTTGCAAAAAGTGCTAGACTTTATTTTTCATAGGGTTGCTAGCGTTCAGCAAAGGGCATTTGAGGGCGTTTACCGCGGTGTGGGGCTCAGACAGATTGTACAACGGGGGGAAGTTGTACCGGATGCCCGGCCAGGCGGCCGGGCGGGGTTCAGCCGTCAGAAACTAGTCTTCGTCCTGATACTGCGTGAGACGGATGGCGTCTTCACGGTGGGGATGACGAGTATTTGCCTGTCCGGTAGCCTCTGCCAGCCAGTCCTGGTGATTATTGTCTGGATAACTGCTTTTCCTGCGGCTCAGCAGCCAGCGGCGAGCAGACCAGATGGCAAGTAACCGGTCATCATCTTCTTCAACGTTACCCATCACATTTAGCTCGTCGAGCAGGGCAGTGGTCGTGATATCTTTCCGGTTGAAGAGAAGGCTTACTGCAGCTTCGCCAATCATAAGTTCATGCGTTTCATCTTCATTGGAAATAGACAAAATTACCTCCGGGATAAATATAAATTGCAAGCCAACTTAGTGAAGCAATTTAAATATAGAAGCCAATGCCACATAAATCCAACGCGCGGACTGTAATGCGGCCTGTTATATTGAAAGGTAAAATATATTGAACTTTATTACAGGTTTGCAGGGCGATGATTTATAGCCATTTTTTATCCTGATAGCGGTTTAATGACGTTGGTGATTATTAACAGGCAAGGATTAATTAAACCTATTAAGCCGTTGTTTTAAGAATATTCTGCGCTTTGTTTTTGCTCAGTTAATCGCCCGTTATGGAGTGAATTGCGCAGGCTGGCAAATTTTTCCCAGAAAAGGTAGTTGCACAAGGAAACTAAATTGCTAGCAATTTCAGTCTGTTGTCTAAGTTGCAATCAAAATGCCACTTTATGCTTGAAAGAGAGTAGGGCGGATTCAGTATAATTCGCACTCTTTTTTAGGGATGATTTTATGTACACAGCCAAATATTACTATGCCAGTTCCGGGGACTTATCACAGTGGGAAATTCACCGCAGAAACTGCGAAAGGATTATGCCCAAAACCCGGATTTTCCTCGGCACCCTTTATACCGATCATCAGGCACTGATGGTGGCCAGACAACGTGTACCCGCTGCGGATTATTGCCGCCTGTGTACCGGCTCTGAGACAGGCAGTTAAACTTAACCTCATCATTTGATACAGCTTTTATTAACGGTCTTCTCATCCGGCTGGTGCGCTTCGTAAGATGCCGTATGAGTAAGGCCCTGTCGTAATTCACAGTAACTTCCACGTCCCACAAAAATATTTTCCTGCCGCAATATCCAATTTCACATCTTCATCTATTTTTAAAAAGTCAGTCTGTTCTCTGTAACAGGCTCTATCAGCGGGTCTTCAGTGTTCTGTCTCCGACAGAGCGTGAATAAGGAAAATTTTATGACTACGCAGGATCTGTTAATTCTTACGGCAGTGGTAATGGCAATTCTGTTCAGCGTGAGTTTTGCCATACGCCGTCCAGGCATCAACGAAAGTGAACGGCGCGTGGCCGAAGTCGAAAGCATGACAACGGAGTGCAGGCAAATCCTGAAGGGCGTGATCGGCTACATTGATGCGTTGATTGTCACGCTTGAGTCTCGTTGCCCGCCAGTTGCGTCGCAAGGGAGGGTAAACGCCGCTGAACTGCAGCACTGGCTGAAGCGGGTGGATGAAAGCCCGGTGAAATTATCTGATGAGCAGATCGGCAGATGTGAATTCCTCCTGAGCGAGCATTTCCCGGATGAATGGCTGGCATGGCAAATTCATATCCTTTCCCTGCAGCTGGACGTGTCGACCTTCTTTCTTACACCGGAACCCGGACGCGCGGTGGAGTCATTAGCGGCTGGACGGACGGTCAGCGAGATCCGCGCCTTTACAGAGTCGCTGAGAAAACAGCGGCAACTACTGGATGCCTATCAACAGCACCTCCGGGATTCACTGGCAGAAGAAGTTGGGTTGAGCGGAAGCGTGATGCAGGCCAGCGGCAGGCCGGTCATTTAACCCGCCGGGGCGTTATATTTTCGTCAGTGTGACGCCCTGAACCTGCCTGTATATGATTGCGTGCTGGCCGAAAAACAGCTCTCCTCCTTGTTTCACTTAGTCATCTCTTATTTATCAGTCATCTCTGGCCCTAATCAGGCTTGCTGCACAGCAATCTCGGTCAGTTTTTCATCCGTAGCCCGCTCTTCTGCCAGCGTTTCACCCAACAGTTTCGCGGCATCTTTATAGCCCAGCTTGAGGGCAAGGGCCTGCAATGTGCCATAAGCTGCCATTTCATAATGCTCAACCTTTTGAGCGGCACCAATCAGGCCGGCATCGCGAACCGGGCCGGCTTCTACGGAGTCGATAATTTCCTGAGCTTCTTCGGCCAGGCCTTCCAGGGCATGGCATTTCATCCTTTTGATATGCACGCCGTCTGTGGCTTCAACCAGCTGATCGATGCGTTCAATTTGACCGCGTGTTTCTTCCAAATGTTGTTTAAAAGCAGCAACAAGTTTCTCATCGGTGGCGGCACGCGCCATTTTTGGCAGTGCACGGGTAATCTGTTTTTCAGCACTATAAATATCCGATAAATCATGAATAAACAGATCTTCAAGCGTTTTAATTGTCATATTGATTCCAGTAATAAATAAATTAAACAGGATGTACACAATAAAGCGTAGCTGAATAAAGACCATTGCCACGTGTCTGTCCGTTTATTTTTCATTACTGCAAAAAACGAAGAGGAAAATAAAAAATTCTTGCTAAAAATTAAAAGTGATTTATGGAATATTATTATGCAGCCTTATGAAATAACGACATAAAAAATTCATCAACGGCCTGCACATCATCGCCTGAAAACCCCTTCGCCAGAACAGCCCGATTTCTCGGGCTGAATGACAGTGGCTTAGTGAACCTGCAACAACGCTTCGCCGTCAATCATGGCTAAGCCATGACGGGTGCGGATAAAGCGCGGGGCCTTAAGATCGTCAGCCAGTACGTGCAGCATATCGTAGAGCATTTCGATCAGCTGGTCTGACAGATCCGTCGGCTGCTGCTGGCTAAGCAACACCAGCGTCAGGGCCGAACAATATCCGCAGAGCGTATCCGAATCGGCCGTCAGCGGATTGACAGCGCCGCAGGGCTGACCCTCATCGACCGTTAACTGCGCAACCAGATAATCCGGCAAGGGCTGCTCTAATACCAGCTTCAGCACTTCCAGCCCGGCGAACAAACGGCCACAGAGCGCCATGCGTTCGGTGGTACTGTCATTCTCAATTAATGCGTCGACGTAACACTGGCACCGATCCAATATCTGGAACAGATCCAGCGCAGGACTTACCGGTAATTCCAGCAGTGCCGTGATTTCAAGATCAAAAATAGATGGTGTGGAAGTGAAATCATGTCGAACGTCTGTGTTACTATTCGCGTTAGCCATATTCGTTGGTCCTTAACGTGTGTGGTCAGACGCCTCGAGAGTGTTCTAAGCACTTTCGGGGCGTTGCTTTTTGTTACGCGGAAATAAGGGGTTGTGCGTAACAGAAACTATTCTCCTGTATGGATATATAGGAGTCAATGCCAAATCAACGGTAAATACTGACGCGGGAGAGTATCGTTTATTTTCTTCGAGTCGGCTCGCAAAAATAATTAAACGCGGGGTTTTGTTGCAGGATTCGTTCGACCGATCGATTAACGTCGATTTTTGCATGTCTTTTAAAAAACATAACGTTATTTTCGCTTTCAGCCATAAATGTCATTAAAGTTTAACGCAATGTAATGGATTGGGTTTTTTCAATGCGCAATATATTAACAAAAAACGGCGGGCCTCACGCCCGCATGATTCCGAATAGTGCTGTATTACGCCAACGTCACGACAATTTTTTTAAATGCCTGAGCTTTCGCTTATTCACTCCTGCTCAGCAACCCCTTCGCCGAGTCATTCGCCTGCCCGATCAAACCCTCAATATCCTTCTGCTGCATCACGCCGTCCTGCTTCACAATCTGGCCATCGACGAGAACCGTTTTGACGTTTTCCGGTCGGGCGGAATAAACAATTAACGCCGCCGGATCGCCGCCGCCAAAACCACTCATATTCAGTGCGTCAGGATCGATAATCTGAATATCCGCACGCTTACCTTGTTCAAGCGAACCGGTTTTCGCCGACAGGCCAAGCGTATCCGCGCCATGCCAGGTGGCCATCTCTAACAGCTTGCGCGGATCGGGCCGCGTTTCATCCTTCGTGGCACCACTTTCGGTCAGCGCCGCCAGCCGAAGGGTGGCAAACATATCGCCGCTGCCTGCCAGTGCATTGCCATCAATACCCAGTCCCTTACGCGTTATAGCCGAGAAATGGTCTATTCGGGTAAGCCCGTAGCCAACCCGTTGTTCACTGATTGGGGACAACGCCAGGCTGCCGCCAGCTTTTTCCAGTGCGGCAAGCTGCGAGGGCGTGGCATCGGTGGCATGCACCACGGTGACCGACGGATTGAGGTAGTGACGGTCAATCAGCGCGTTAAACATTGCCTCTGCATCGCCGCTGACGTGCACCTGGATCGGCAGGTCATGCTGGCGGGCGGCGTTGAATTCGCTGTCGCGCATCGCCCAGTTTTTCTCATCATTGAGCTGTCGCGGCAAGCGCCATCCCAAACCGAGGGTGACCCGGTCGTCCGGTTTTTGCTGTTGCGCCAGGTTCAACAGGTGACCGGTATCGATGGGTTTTTTGGTGGTCTTATCCGGGCCACCGTAATACATCACCGCGCGGATCCCCGAATCTTTCAGCGCTTTTAGCCCTGCATCGCCCCATTGCGGGCCCTTAATGTTATCGAAAAAGTCGCCGCTGCTGGTGATCCCGCCGGACAGCAGCTCAACCGCACCGGTGTACATGGCGGTATAGGTATCCGCCGGCTGCATGCGCGCGCCAAGCTGGTTGCTTACCGGGAAAAATTTGCCGTCCTGATTGCGAAACTGCCCGCGCATCGTCGTGACCCACAGATGGGAATGGGTATCCACAAAGCCGGGCAAGACATACTTGCCACGCGCATCAATCACCCGACGTCCTGCCGTGGGCAGATCCTTGCCGATTTCGGCAATCCGGTTCTGGTGGATCAGAATGTCACTCTCCGGCCGATCTGCGCTGCTGGGCTTAAGCGGCATCACATAGCCATTCTTAATCAGGATATCTTGCGGTGGCTGCGCCAACAGCGGAGTGCTGGTCAATCCTGCCATCAATGCCGCCAGTAAGCAGACTTTCATCATCACCTCTCTCATGGTTTTCAAATGGTTTAAAAATGAAATATTCATTTCATCATAGACCATCAGGGCGAGAGCCCCCCAAAAGCCAAATTCATCTGCCCGACACTTAGCCTTAACCCCGCTGTCACATTGCGCACGCACCATACCTGCATTGAAAAAGTCAGGTCGCCAGAGCATTGCCGTCTCGCGACACCGCCTCCTCCCTGTGATTGAGGATTTTTCCATGCTGAACCTGTCCAGACATCCGACCACTGTATATCAGGCGATTGCCGCCCAGCTCGAAACGGAACTCAGCAACACCTACCGCTGCGGGGAATACCTGCCTTCCGAAAAACAGCTGGCGGAGCGCTATGCCGTCAATCGCCATACGCTGCGCCGCGCGGTGGATGAGCTGGTCAATAAAGGCCTGGTACAACGGCGGCAGGGCGTTGGCATCCTGGTGCTGATGCGCCCCTACAACTATCCGCTGCATTCGCAGGCGCGCTTCAGCCAGAACCTGCTGGAGCAGGGCAGTCATCCCACCAGCGAACGTCTGCTGGCGGTGCTGCGTCCCTGCAATGCCGAAATCGCCGCCGCACTCGGCCTCGTTGAGGGCGACACGGTGATCCATCTGCGCACGCTGCGTCGGGTGAACGGCGTGCCGGTGTGCGTGATCAATCACTATCTTCCCGACCTGCGCTGGTGGCCGAGCCTGCAACAGTTCAACAGCGGATCGCTGCATGACTATATGCAACAGAACCTGTCGCTGGCGTTGTCCCGCAAGCAGACCCGCATTACCGCACGTCGCGCCCAGGCTAAGGAGAGCAAGCTGCTGGAAGTCGCGCTGCACTCGCCTTTGCTGTGCGTCCGCACGCTTAACACCACCGGCGAGCAGCAACTGGCGGAATACTCCGTCAGCCTGACGCGCGCCGACATGATTGAACTGACGCTGGAGCACTAAATGGATCCGATCAAGGCAAGACAGCGCTGGCTGTCGGTGCTGGCTCACTGTCAGCCCGCGCAGCTGCTGGCCCACTGGCAGCCGCTGAATCTTCATCCGCATTACGAACAACTGAGGGTGCCGGAAACCGGTCTGACCCGCCTGCAGGCCAGAATGGGCGGCACCGGTCGCCGCTTTATTGTGGGCGATACCACCGTCACCCGCGCCGTGGTGCGGCTGGATGACGGCATCTGTGGTTACAGCTACGTGATTGGCCGTAATAAAGCGCATGCCGAACTGTGCGCAGTACTGGATGCCCTGCTGCAACAGAGCAGCAGCGCCGAACGGATCCAGCAACAGATCATCGCGCCTCTGGCCGCCGCCCGCCAGGAGCTTCTGACCCAGCGTGCCCGCGAAATCGCCAGCAGCCGCGTCGACTTCTTTACCCTTGTCCGGGGAGATAATTAATGACCTTACTTGCCAGCTTTACCCATCCGGTTGCCGATTCCCAGCGGGCATTTCGCCGTATCCTGAAAGCCATGAGCGAGCCGGGCGTGATGGTCTCGTTGCCGCAGCTGCCGGCCTGGGGACGGGTATCTTCCGCCGCCACCGCGGTGCTGATGACGCTGGTCGACCGCGAAACGCCGGTTTACCTCGACAGCACCCTGAATGACGAGGCGCTGCTGACCAATCTGCGCTTCCATACCGGCGCGCCGGTAACCGAACAGACCGATGCGCCTTTTGCGCTGCTGCATGCCAAATCCGATACCGCGATTGGGCAGTTTTCGGCAGGGAATAACGTTTCGCCGGAGAAAAGCACCACGGTGATTATCGAAGTGCCAGGCCTGAACGGCGGGCTGACGCTGCGCCTCAGCGGTCCCGGCCTGCTGGAAACGCGGGCGATTGCACCGCAGCTGCCGGAAGGCGTGTTGCAGTATCTGCGCGAGCGCCCGCACTGCTTCCCGCAGGGCATCGATCTGATTTTCACCTGTGGCGAAAACATGATGGCGTTGCCACGCACCACTGACGTGAGGGTCTGCTGATGTACGTTGCCGTTAAAGGGGGCGAGAAGGCGATTGAAGCCGCCCATCAGCTGCAGGAAAACCTGCGCCGTGGCGAAGGCAAGGATGAACTGCAGTGCCAGCAGATCGACCAGCAGCTCGGGCTGGCGGTCGATCGGGTGATGACCGAAGGCGGCATCCACGATCGTGAACTGGCGGCGCTGGCGATCAAGCAGGCCTCAGGCGATTTGGTGGAAGCCATCTTCCTGCTGCGCGCCTATCGCACCACCTTGCCACGCCTGGCCGACAGCCTGCCGCTGGCCACCGAGAATATGCGGCTGGAACGTCGCATCTCCGCCGTCTACAAAGATTTGCCCGGCGGACAGGTGCTCGGCCCGACCTATGACTACACCCATCGCCTGCTGGATTTCACCCTGCTGGCAGAAGGTAAAGCGCCCGCTGCGCCGCGTGCCGAACAGCCGCTGGATGAACGCTGCGCGCATACCTTTGACCTGATGACGCGCGAAGGGCTGGCCCTGCGGGAAGAGGATGACGGCAGCGAACCGGTGGATATCACCCGCGATCCGCCGTCCTATCCGTCGCCGCGTTCCGCCCGTCTGCAACAGCTGGTGCGCGGCGATGAAGGTTTCCTGCTGTCGCTGGGTTACTCGACCCAGCGCGGCTACGGACGTAATCACCCGTTTGCCGCGGAAATCCGCACCGGCTATCTGACGGTGGAGATTGCGCCGGAAGAGCTGGGCTTTTCGCTGGATATCGGCGAGATCCTGCTGACCGAATGCGAGATGGTCAACGGCTTCACCACGCCTGCCGATAAGGCACCGCACCTGACGCGCGGCTATGGCCTGGTGTTTGGCCGCGCCGAACGCAAAGCAATGGCGATGGCGCTGGTGGATCGCGCGCTGCAAACCGGCGAACACGGCGAGCGCGTGACCAGCCCGGCGCAGGACGAAGAGTTTGTGCTGTCCCACGCCGATAACGTGGAGGCGGCGGGCTTCGTCTCGCACCTTAAGCTTCCGCACTATGTTGATTTCCAGGCCGAGCTTGAGCTGCTCAACCGCCTGCGTGCCGAATACCAGGAGAAGCACCGTGACTGAACTGAGCGGTTATAACCCCGGCTACCTTGATGAACAGAGCAAACGCACTATTCGTCGGGCGATCCTGAAAGCGGTGGCCATTCCGGGCTATCAGGTGCCGTTCGGCGGCCGCGAAATGCCGATGCCCTATGGCTGGGGCACCGGCGGCATCCAGCTGACCGCCAGCATCATTGGCGAACATGATGTGCTGAAGGTGATTGATCAGGGCGCGGACGACACCACCAACGCCGTCTCGATCCGTCGCTTCTTCCAGCGGGTGAGCGGCGCGGCGACCACCGAGCGCACGGTGGATGCCACCCTGATTCAGACCCGTCACCGTATACCTGAAACGCCGCTGACCGAAGATCAGATCCTGATTTTCCAGGTGCCGATCCCGGAACCGCTGCGCTTTATCGAGCCGCGCGAAACCGAAACCCGCACCATGCACGCGCTGGAAGAGTACGGAATTATGCAGGTGAAGCTGTATGAAGATATCGCCCGCTACGGCCATATCGCCACCACCTACGCCTATCCAGTGAAGGTCAACGATCGCTATGTGATGGACCCGTCGCCAATCCCGAAATTCGACAACCCGAAGATGGACATGATGCCCGCGCTGCAGCTGTTTGGTGCCGGGCGTGAAAAGCGCATCTACGCTTTGCCGCCGTACACCAAAGTGGAAAGCCTGGACTTTGACGATCACCCGTTCACCGTGCAGAAGTGGGAAGAACCCTGCGCGATTTGCGGTTCACGGCACAGCTATCTGGACGAAGTGGTGCTCGACGATCAGGGGACCCGACTGTTTGTCTGCTCCGACACCGATTACTGCCACCAGCAACAAGAGGCACACCAAGCATGATCAGCGAACACCCCCTGCTGGCCGTTAACCAGTTAACCCACCTTTATGCGCCAGGCAAAGGCTTCCGCGACGTGTCGTTCGAGCTGTATCCCGGCGAAGTGCTGGGCATTGTCGGCGAGTCCGGCTCCGGTAAAACCACGCTGCTGAAGGCGATTTCAGCGCGCCTGGCACCGCAGCAGGGCAACATTATTTATCAGGGACAGGATCTGTACGCCTTAAGCGAGAGCGATCGCCGCCGTCTGCTGCGCACCGAATGGGGCGTGGTCCATCAGTATCCGATGGATGGCCTGCGTCCGCAGGTGTCTGCCGGGGGCAATATCGGCGAGCGGCTGATGGCCGTCGGCCAGCGCCATTACGGCAACATCCGCGAGACGGCCGGCCAGTGGCTGGAAGATGTCGAAATCCCGCTGTCGCGCATCGACGATCTGCCGGGCACCTTCTCCGGCGGCATGCAGCAGCGTCTGCAGATTGCCCGTAACCTGGTAACGCATCCGAAGCTGGTGTTTATGGATGAGCCAACCGGCGGGCTGGACGTGTCGGTGCAGGCGCGCCTGCTCGATCTGCTGCGCAGCCTGGTGCGGGATCTGAATCTGGCGGTGGTGATTGTCACCCACGATCTGGGCGTCGCGCGTCTGCTGGCCCATCGCCTGCTGGTAATGAAAGAGGGTGAGGTGGTGGAAAGCGGGCTGACCGATCGGGTGCTGGACGATCCGCATCATCCTTACACGCAGCTGCTGGTCTCTTCGGTGTTGGGTTAACTCTGGAATAAAACATGACTCTTCAACTTCGCGTCGAAAATTTGTCGAAAACCTTCGTGCTGCATAATCAGCACGGTGCCGAGCTTCCGGTTTTACAGCATGCCAGCCTGGAGGTGGCGGCGGGGGAATGCGTGGTGCTGCACGGCCATTCGGGCAGCGGGAAATCCACGCTGCTGCGTTCGCTGTACGCCAACTATTTACCGGACAGCGGTCATATCTGGGTCAGGCATCAGCAGGAATGGATCGATCTGGTCAGCGCGCCGGCGCGACAGATCCTCGCCCTGCGCCGCGACACCCTCGGCTGGGTCAGCCAGTTTTTGCGGGTGATCCCGCGCATCACCACCCTGGACGTGGTGGCGCAGCCGCTGCGGGAACGGGGAGTGGATCGTCAGGAGAGCGAGGAGCGCGCCAAAGCCCTGCTCAGCCGCCTGAATGTGCCTTCCCGCCTGTGGGGGCTGGCACCGTCAACCTTCTCGGGCGGCGAGCAGCAGCGGGTAAACATCGCCCGTGGCTTTATCGCCGATTATCCGGTGTTGCTGCTGGATGAACCGACCGCCTCGCTGGACAGTACCAACAGCGCCGCGGTGGTCAGCCTGATTGAACAAGCCCGCGATCGCGGTGCCGCCATCGTGGGCATTTTCCACGATAGCGCGGTGCGCGACCGTGTTGCCAACCGTCTGCATGTGATGAACCCTGTGACCGGGAGCGCCTTATGATCATCAATAACGTCAAATTGATTCTGGAAAATGAAGTGGTCAACGGATCGCTGGCCGGTGAAAACGGCGTGATCCGGGCCTTCTCGGACACCGCAAGCCAGCTGCCGGGCGCGATCGACGGCGAAGGCGGCTGGTTGATGCCGGGGATGGTCGAGCTGCACACCGATAACCTCGACAAATTCTTTACCCCGCGTCCGAAGGTGGACTGGCCGGCCCACTCGGCAATGAGCAGCCACGATGCGCTGATGGTCGCCAACGGCATAACCACCGTGCTGGATGCGATTGGGGTCGGCGACGTGCGTGACGGCGGCCACCGGCTGGATAATCTGGAGAAGATGATCAACGCCATTCGCTACAGCGAAAAGCACGGCCTGAATCGCGCCGAGCACCGCCTGCACCTGCGCTGCGAACTGCCGCATGACTCCACCCAGCCGTTGTTTGAGCAGCTGATGTGCACGCCGGAACTGTCGCTGGTGTCATTGATGGACCACTCGCCGGGCCAGCGACAGTACACCTCGCTGGAGAAGTATCGCGTCTATTTCCAGGGCAAATACAACCTGAGCGATACGGAAATGGATGAGTTTGAATCCAGCCAGCTGCGCTATGCCGAGCGCTGGTCGAAGCCGAACCGCGAAGGGATTTCCGCCTGGTGCCGCAAATACAATATTCCGCTGGCCAGCCATGACGACGCCACGCTGGCCCACGTTGAAGAGTCTAAGCAGGTCGGCAGCGTGATTGCGGAATTCCCGACCACCGAAGAGGCGGCAAGAGCCTCCCGCGAGCAGGGATTGCAGGTGCTGATGGGCGCGCCGAACATCGTGCGTGGCGGATCGCATTCCGGCAACGTGGCCGCGCATCAGCTGGCGGCGCTGGGGCTGCTGGATATTCTCTCCTCCGATTACTATCCGGCCAGCCTGCTGGATGCGGCCTTCCGTATCGCCAACGATGCGGATAATGGCTACGACCTGCCGGCGGCCATTGCGCTGGTGACCCGCAATCCGGCCCGTGCAATTGGCCTTCACGATCGCGGGGTGATTGCCGAAGGGAAGCGCGCCGACCTGGTGCTGGTTAAGCAGCATAACCAGCAGGTTTACGTGCGCTCGGTGTGGGCGAAAGGCAAGGCCGTTTACTGATGGCCAGGCTGATCTGGCTGATGGGCGCGTCAGGATCGGGCAAGGACAGCCTGCTTGATGCGCTGCGGGAAACGGCTCCCGCCGGGGTGCTGGTGGCCCATCGCTACATCACCCGCGCCGCCGACGCCGGGGGCGAAAACCATGTCGCCCTCAGCGAGGCCGAGTTCAGCCGGCGGCGAGAGAGCGGGCTGTTTGCCATTGACTGGCAGGCGCATCAGCACAGCTATGCGCTGGGCATCGAGATCGACTTCTGGCTATCGCAGGGGCTGGATGTGGTGGTGAACGGTTCACGGCTGCATCTGCCGGCCGTTGAACGGCGTTATGGCGCGCAGCTGCTGCCGGTCTGTTTGCAGGTCTCGCCTGAGGTGCTGGCCCAGCGTCTGCGTCAGCGGGGCAGGGAGAGCGAAGAGCAGATTGCCCTTCGGCTGCGCCGCGCAGTGGAAGGAGCGCCCGCGTGCTGCACGATGCTGAATAACGACGGTCCGCTCAGCCAGACGCTGGACCATTTTCTGACGCTGCTGGCCGAGCCCACGGCGTAAACGGCCTGATGGCGCTGGGGTTTTCTCTTTCACATTCCGGCGTCATGCTTTCATCATCCCGTTGTCATTAAAACGTCACCCCGTTCACCCTTAATAGGGCGCACAAGGCGTAATGCCTGACTCACTACGGGAAATATTATGGCACAGGCACTTTTAAAACCGGCTCCCGCTCCTGACGTCACACCGCTACGGGCAGCACAGAAAAAAGTTCTGGCAGTGAAGGGCCTCGGCAAAGCCTATAACGCGCAGGAACGCGTGTTGCACGACATCAATTTCGATCTGCACGCCGGTGAGCTGGTGGCGGTGGTTGGCCGTTCCGGCGCGGGGAAATCCACCTTGCTGCACGTGCTGAACGGCACCTTACCGGCCACGGACGGTGAAATTCTTAATTACCGCGACGGCGGTCAGCAGCAGAACATCGTTGAGCTGAATGCGCGCCAGATGCGCGAATGGCGCAGCGAATGCGGGATGATTTTCCAGGACTTCTGCCTGGTTCCGCGCCTCGATGTGCTCACCAATGTCCTGCTTGGCCGTCTCAGCCAGACCTCTACCCTGAAATCCTTCTTCAAAGTGTTCCCGGATGCGGATCGTGCCCGTGCGATTGGCCTGCTGGAGTGGCTGAATATGCTGCCGCAGGCGCTGCAACGCGCCGAGAACCTGTCCGGCGGACAGATGCAGCGCGTGGCGATTTGCCGTGCGCTGATGCAAAACCCAAAGATTCTGCTGGCCGACGAACCGGTCGCTTCCCTCGATCCAAAAAACACCCGCCGCATTATGGATGTGTTGCGTCAGGTGAGCGACAACGGCATCAGCGTAATGGTCAACCTGCATTCGGTTGAGCTGGTGAAAGAGTACTGCACCCGCGCCATTGGCATTGCCAAAGGGCGCATTGTGTTTGACGGGCATCCGTCGCAGTTAACAGAAGATCTTCTCCATACGCTGTATGGCGAAGAGATGACGCAACTTAACTAAGACCTTTTTGGGATACGGACTCAGCAATGAAAAAATTATTTTTATCGGCAGTACTGGCCAGCGTGATGGCGTCTGGCGTTGCTCAGGCTGCCACGCCAAAGGAACTGAACTTAGGCATTTTGGGTGGTCAGAACGCCACGCAGCAGATTGGTGATAACCAGTGCGTGAAGGATTTCTTTGATAAAGAGCTGGGTACCGATACCAGGCTGCGCAACTCTTCCGACTACTCTGGCGTGATCCAGGGCCTGCTGGGCGGCAAAGTGGATATGGTGCTGAGCATGTCACCGTCGTCTTATGCTTCGGTGTACATCAACGATCCGAAAGCGGTGGACGTGGTCGGCATCGCGGCGGACGACACCGACAAGTCAACCGGTTACCACTCGGTGGTGATCGTCAAGGCCGACAGCCCGTACAAAAAACTGTCCGACCTGAAGGGTAAATCGTTCGGCATGGCCGATCCGGATTCCACCTCTGGCTTCCTGATCCCGAACCAGGCGTTCAAGAAAGAGTTTGGCGGCAGCGTGGATGATAAGTACAACGGCTTCTTCAAAAGCGTGACCTTCTCCGGTGGCCATGAGCAGGACGTGTTAGGCGTGCTGAACGGCCAGTTCGAAGGCGCGGTGACCTGGGCGTCAATGATCGGTGATTACAACACCGGTTACACCAGCGGCGCGTTCACCCGCATGATCCGCATGGATCACCCGGACCTGATGAAGCAAATCCGCATTATCTGGGAATCGCCGTTGATTCCTAACGGCCCAATCCTGGTGAGCAACAAGCTGGATCCGGAGTTCAAAGCCAAACTGATTACCGCCATTAAGAAGCTGGATACCAGCAACCACAGCTGCTTTATCAAGGCGATGGGCGGCACGCAGCACATTGCGCCAGCCACCGTGGCTGACTACAAAAACATCATCGATATGAAACGCGAGCTGACCAAGGGCGCGCGTTAAGCTGTCACTGCGGACAACGCCCTGTGCTGTGAGCAGGGCGTTGCCACAAGAGAGTTCCGTATGCAAAACACTGAGTTCGAGCGCTATTATCAGCAGATCCGTGGCAGGCAAAAACGCGATACGGTGCTCTGGTCACTGGTTCTGTTGGCACTTTATCTGGCTTCCGGCACCCTTTCTGAGTTCAGCCTGACCACCGTCTGGTCGTCCCTTCCGCATTTCTTCGATTATCTGGCCGAAACCGTCCCCGTTCTGCACTGGAAGCTGCTGTTTGCCAATGGGCACACGGAGGGATCGCTGGCGTACTGGGGTTACCGTCTGCACATTCAGCTGCCGTTAATCTGGGAGACGCTGAATCTGGCGTTAGCAGCCACCATCCTGTCGGTGATTGTCGCGGTGATCCTCGCCTTTCTGGCGGCGGATAATACCCAGTCGCCGGTTGCGGTGCGCTATGCCATCCGCACGGCGGTGGCCTTCTTACGTACCATGCCGGAGCTGGCGTGGGCGGTGATGTTTGTGATGGCCTTTGGCATTGGGGTGATCCCCGGCTTTATGGCGCTGGCACTGCACACCATCGGCAGTCTGACCAAGCTGTTTTATGAAGCGATTGAGAGTGCGTCCGACAAGCCGGGGCGCGGGCTGGCGTCCTGTGGTGCCGGGCCGTTGCAGAGAATGCGCTTTGCTCTGTGGCCACAGGTGAAACCGGTGTTTCTGTCGTACAGCTTTATGCGTCTTGAGGTGAATTTCCGTCAGTCGACCATTCTGGGGCTGGTGGGTGCCGGCGGCATAGGCCAGGAGCTGATGACCAATATCAAACTGGATCGTTACGATCAGGTGAGCATGACCATGCTGTTGATTATCGTGGTGGTGTCGTTACTGGATACGCTCTCCGGGCGGTTACGCCGCTGGGTGGTTGAGGGGAAAGCAGCATGATTGCATTAGCCGGCTCAGAGACATTGCACCGCCTGAAAGCGCAGCACAGCGAGCTGTTTTCTGTTCAGCGCCGTTATTTGCGCCGGACAGGGATGGTGGCGGCGTGCATTCTGGCTTACTACATTTTCTTTTTTAACATGTTCGGCATTAGCTGGGCGCAGATCTCCGCCGGTTCGCTGCAAATCAGCCGTTATTTCCTGCGGATGTTTGTCTGGCATGACGTGGCCAACTGGCCGTTCGCCTATTACTTCAACCAGATTTTCATCACCCTGGCGATCGTGTTTGCCGGCACCCTCACCGCCACGCTGGTGGCGTTACCGGTGTCGTTCCTTGCGGCGCGTAATGTGATGTCATCGAAGCCGCTGCGGCCGGTGGCGCTGGTGGTCAGGCGTGTACTGGATATTATGCGCGGCATTGATATGGCGATTTGGGGACTGATTTTTGTCCGCGCCGTCGGGATGGGGCCGTTGGCCGGGGTGCTGGCGATTGTGATGCAGGATGTCGGGTTGTTGGGCAAGCTGTATGCGGAAGGGCACGAAGCGGTCGAGCGCTCGCCGGGCAGGGGATTGAATGCGGTGGGCGCGAACGCGTTGCAGAAGCACCGCTACGCGATTTTCACCCAGTCTTTCCCGGCGTTTCTGGCATTGAGTCTGTATCAGATTGAGTCGAACACCCGTTCAGCGGCGGTATTAGGCTTTGTCGGGGCAGGCGGCGTGGGTCTGGTGTATGCCGAGAATATGCGTTTATGGAACTGGGATGTGGTGATGTTTATCACCCTGATTTTGGTGGTGATCGTGATGGCGATGGATTACGTGTCTGCCAAATTGCGTAAGCGCTATATCACCGGCAAAGCGATTCCGTTGTTTGGTCAGGAATAAGGGTCGGGATAAAAGGGATGCCGCAACCCTGCGGCATACACCCGGCCAACGCGCCCTGTGCTACCACCTTTTAGGCTTCGGTGCCTGATAGTTATTTAACCTTGAGCAGGCTCAGCGCGTTTTTTTTGAAATGTGCTGTGAGGAAATCGACTAATACCCGGATCTTAGGTGAAGCATGTTGACTCGCAGGCCATAAGATATGAAAAGTGCCCTGCCAGTCGATAAACTCATCAAGTACTGAAACCAGTTCTCCCTCTGCAATTAACGCCCGTACGGCAAAATCCGGCAGCCAGGCAATCCCAAGCCCACGCAGGGCGAAACAGACACGTGTTTCGATGTTATTGCACACCATCGACACCGGCAGGGTCAGCTGTCCAGCCAGATGCAATGGCCAATTTTCTAACTTGCCGGTATGTGAAAAACGGTAGTGCAGACAACTGTGCTGTAAGAGATCGTCGGGAGATTGCGGCAGGCCTTTCTCCAACAGATAAGCCGGAGACGCAACCAGCACACTGCCAAAATACCCAAGCCGCCTGGCGGACAGGCGCGAATCTGCGGGTTCTCCCATGCGGATCACCGCATCAAAACCTTCCTGGATGACGTCTACCAAATTATCAGTGAAGTCCAGATCGAGGCTGATTTCTGGATACTGGCGCATAAAATCACCGAGCACGGGCAGCATTAATGAGCTGACCAGTGGCAGACTGATCCGCAGCCTGCCGGAGGGGTTGCTTCTGGCCTGTGATAGCTCCAGGTGCGCCGCTTCAATTTCCGCGATAATACGCCTGCATCGCGCCAGGAAGAGCAGTCCTTCAGCGGTCAGCGTGATACTTCGGGTGCTTCTGTGGAACAACCGCACGCCCAGTTTTTCCTCAAGCCGGGCTACATTTTTCCCCACTGCCGAGGCAGAAAGTCCAAGCAGGCGCCCGGCACTGACAAAGCTCCGCGTTTCCGCTACCTGCACAAATACGTCGATGCCACTCAGACTTTCCATTACGCCATCCATTCAAGAAATATATTCCGGAGTAAAGGGAACTATACCCTGGTTTTTCTTTAATAAAGGCACGGATAAGGTAACGGCCTCTTTGGCAACGCGTGGAAAAACCTTATGGATACGATTACTCACCGGCTAAACGGTGGTGATGCGCTAGCAAATGTCGTTAAACAGGCAATTGAACGGCAGCATTTGACGGGGATTGTGTTACTTATTTCTCGCAAAAAAACCGCGGTATATGCGGGATGAAAACTTACGCGATTCAACAAAACAGGGCTGACAAACTGCCCCTCTCTCCCCTCTGCGCACTGGCCCTCGCCGGTTTTATTACTATTCTTACCGAGGCATTACCTGCCGGCATGCTGCCTCAGATTGGTCACAGTCTGGCTATTTCAAATTCACTCGCCGGGCAATTGGTTTCAGTCTATGCGCTGGGTTCTCTGCTGGCGGCCATTCCACTGATGCTTGCCACGCAAAGCCTGCGTCGAAGGCCGTTACTTCTTTTTGCGGTTGGCGGCTTCGCGTTGGCCAATACGGTCACTGCATTTTCAGCCAGTTACTGGCTGACGCTGACCGCCAGGTTTATTGCAGGCGTCTCGGCAGGGCTGCTGTGGGCATTGATAGCCGGTTATGCCGCCCGTCTGGTGCAGGATGCGCTTAAAGGCCGGGCCATCGCGCTGGCGATGGTTGGCACACCTCTCGCTCTGTCAGTGGGCATTCCATTGGGGAGCTGGCTCAGTGAATACATTGGATGGCGTAATTGTTTTTATATCATCAGCGGCATGACGCTCTTTTTGATGGGATGGATCCAGTTCAGCGTGCCGGACTTTCCCGGTCAGGCCGCGACAAAACGGTTGTCGTTAAGGCGTGTTTTTTTGGCACCGGGCATCCGACCTGTTCTTGCCGCCACGCTGATATTTGTTCTTGCGCACAACATTATTTATACCTACATCGCTCCCCTGCTACAAAAGCTGAACATGGGCAACAATATCAGCGCGATTCTCTTGGTGTTTGGTCTCGCTTCGATCGTCGGCATTTGGGGTGTTGGGCTGATGATTGACCGGTGGCTCGGTCAATTAACGCTAGCCGCCACGGCGCTGTTTGCGTTCGCTATGCTGATACTGGCAATGGGAACACCAGCCCTGGTATTCATCGCCACCGCCGGTTGGGGGCTGGCATTTGGTGGCGCGGCAACGCTGTTCCAGACCGCGGTAGCAAAAACGGCCGGTGAAGCCGCCGATGTCGCCCAGTCGATGCTGGTAACCGCCTGGAATCTTGCCATTGCCGGAGGCGGACTGGTGGGCGCGGGGCTGTTGAACTTAACAGGAGTAAGAGGGTTTTCATCCTTGTTGATCCTCTTATTGTTCTTTACCTGGCTGATTATCTGGTCAGCGCGGCGGTCTGGCTTTTCTTCACACCCAGGGAGCTGATTAACCCCAAAGGGTTGATTTTATCTTCGTCCTCGTCGCTGAGAAATGACTGGCTTTTTAGGTAACAAAGACCTGAGCCGATAACCATACAGTCCCACAACCAACCCGGAAATAATCAGCAGCAGTGCAAGAATCTTCAGCGACGAGATAGCTTCCCCAAATATCGCCATCGATCCCAGAATGCCGAACACAGGAACTAACAGCGACAAGGGGGCCACGGTAGAAATCGGGTATTGCTTCAGCAGGGAATTCCACACCCAATAGCCAAACAGCGTATTAGGATAAACCTGGAATAATATTGACAGCACAGCGCGATAATCAACGTGGCTGACGAGCGCAGTGTATCCGTTGCTACCGTTGACCAGCCAGTCCAGCAGGAAAAGGGGGATGGGTGAAAAGGCGCTCGACCAGACCAGGAAAGCAAAAATCTGTTTGGTCGCGGAACGCTTGATAATAATATTGGCGATGCTCCAGGCTATCGCGCCGGCCAGTACCAGCAGCGTCCCTGCGAACGTCACGGAACCATCAGTGATGAAAACAATACTCAGCAAACCCGTACAGGCGAGAGCGAAGCCCGCAATTTGATAGCGGGTGAGGCTTTCTTTAAACACCACACTTCCCAGTAAGATGGTAAAGAAGGCGCTGAATTGCAGCAGCAGTGAAGCTATTCCGGCAGAAAGCCCGGCTTTAATTCCCAGATTAACCAGTCCCCATAAACCGATCCCAAAAACCAGACCATAGCCGATGATATAGCGCCATGAGACATCCGGTTTTTTAATAAAGAATAATGCCGGCAAGGCGCACAGCGTGAAACGTATTCCTGCCAGAATAAAGGGATCGACCGAACTCAGTCCGATCTTAATCACTGAAAAGTTAATACCCCAGATGGCGGTTATCAGGATCGCGAGCAGCAGATGAGATAATTTCATGATTTAGGTATTCCTGACCATAAGATAAACGCACAGGCACTGACCAATGCACCCGCGATACAAACGGATGGCCATCCCCAGAGCGCATAGAGCTGAGTGGCGGCAATAGCGCCCACGGCGCTACCGACCGAATAAAAACACATATAAGCGGCCACAAGGCGGCTTGCCTCAGCGGGCCTGGCTGAAATGATGATGCTCTGATTAATCACATGTACCGTCTGTACCGCAAAGTCGAGCATGATGACGCCAATAATCAGCCATAACAGCGATGTTTCGGCCCAGGCGATGGGGAGCCATGAGAGTGTCAGCAAGGCCAGAGCGACGCCGCTGGCGCGTTGTCCCTTACCCTGGTCTGCCCACAACCCCGCTTTCGAGGCGGCCAGCGCGCCCGCAATACCCGCTAAACCAAACATGCCTATTTGCGTATGTGAAAGCGACATGGCACTGAGCGGCATAACCATGGTGGTCCACAGCATGCTGAAAGCCGCAAAGATAAGCAGCGCCAAAACGCCACGCGTCCTGAGTTGAGGTTCCGTCCTGTACAGGCGAAAGACAGACAGCATCAGAGCGGACCAGCGGGGTTTGGTCGCCGGCGGCGGGGAGGCTGGCATCACTTTCGCCAGCACGAATGCAATGAGCATCATCAGGCAGGCCGCGACCAGATACACCGCCCGCCAACCGGCAAGATCGGCAAGGGTTCCCGAGATAAAGCGGGCCAGCAGGATCCCCAACACAATGCCGCTGGTCACCTGACCTACCACCGCGCCACGTTTGTGGGGCGTTGCCAGTATTGCTGCCCAGGCAACCATCAGCTGAACCACGACCGCCATCAAGCCGATCAAAAGCATCGCACACAGCAGGATCGGCAGATTCTTAGCTAATCCGGCCGCGATCAGGGCCACTACTGAAAATCCCAGCAGGGTGATAACAAGGATTTTTCTGTTCAGCCGATCCCCAAGTGGAACCAGAAAGAGCAAGCCGGCCAGGTAGCCTGTCTGGGTGAGGGTGACGACGCTGCCAATCAGACCGGGTTCAACATTCAGGCTGCTTGCCATGGATTCAAGTAGGGGCTGGGCAGAATAGACATTTGCCACCGCCAGGGCGCAGGTGAGTGAGAACAAAAAGGTTATCCACGGTGAAATATCCCTGTCACCTGCGACAGATGTCTGTTTTACACCGTCAGAATGCGTCTCTGCCTTACCGTCCATACCACCCTCTCTGGTTTCTTTTTGAAACTACATTGCCAAGAACTTACCTGAGTGGTTTTTTTTTGCAACCTCTTTTCCGGGGAGGTATGCTGGAACCTGTTTTCGCAAACGAAGAGATAAAACGGATGGCAAAGCAGGAATCACTCCGGACCAGCGAATGTCCCGTTGCAAGGACCTTAGAGTCGATTGGTGAACGTTGGTGCCTGATGATTATTCGTGAGGCATTTGATGATGTGCGCCGTTTTAGTGAGTTTCAGAAGAATTTAGGGCTGGCCCGAAATATTCTGTCTTCGCGGTTGAAACAGCTGGTTGATATCGGGGTATTTGAGATCTGTCCGGCCTCAGACGGGAGCGCGTATTCAGAGTATGTTCTTACCGAGAAAGGGCGGAGTATTTTCCCCATCGTGGTGGCAATCCGCCAGTGGGGCGAGCGCAATCTGTTTGAGAAGGGCGAAATACATTCCGTCCTTGTTGATAACGTGCTTGGAGAACCGGTTCAGTCGCTGGAGGTTCGCTCATCTGACGGCAATAAACTGGCGCCTGGCGACTGCCATCGTCGACGGGTGAGGACAGGCGAGGAGGAAGCTCCTGTTTGAGATGATCTGCCCGCAAAATCGATGCTTACAGGCACTCATGCACCCTGGAGATCTCAGAAACTACGTGCATCGTTGCGACCTCGAGTGGTCCGTCATTACGGCATAAAACCCAGCCGTTATCTGCAACTTCTCGCTCGAACGCCTCGGTACACGCGACATGATCGTCCAGCTTGTGGATCACCGTACTGCTTAGCCCACGCGTTCTGGCTGCGGCCCTGGCCCATGAAATCTCCGGCGCTGTGACCACCCCGACATGCAGATCTGGCGTTCGCACGTTTCTCTCGAGGTTAAGCTGTAAAATCTCTGCAAAGGGAACCATCCGGCGAAACGCGGCATCCGACGGGTACCAGCGATCCATCAGGATGATGCTGCCCGCTGGCTGTTTAGTCAGCACATGCCGGGAGATCCATGCACGGCTATCAGCAAAGCGCTCACAAACTTCCCGTTCCAAATCCATGGCGGGATTTCTGGCAAACCTGTTTACCAGGGCCATGGTCTCTTTCCTCCAGGGATCGCTTTTTTTCTCGCACAGCCGGATCACCTTTTTGTTATCAGCCCTGAGTACTTGGGTAATGGCCTCCAACAGTGTGGTTTTACCGACCCCCTTGGGACCGTCCAGAGAGACAAACAGCGGATTATTCATAGTTGAAATGACGATGGGTAGGGGGTTTGTGTAAAAATTAAAACGGGTAAAAGCATCTTATTTCCATACCAAAGAGATTAGAGAAGTAGCAGCAGATTGCCGGTCTCGTAACAAATTTATCGTAATGAATCACCTATGCTGAGCTTCCACTCCTGTGCGGGTCCTGAACCTCTGTCGCCAGTTCCAGCGATGACAGGCCACTCAGGCATCGTTAGTTAACCCAGTCTTCTAAAACCAGACCGGGCACCCGCTAAAACTCTCTCGTATTGTTTGTCACCAGGATTGCACCGGCTGCGATGGCGCGGATTACGGTTTCCGGCTGCCCGCGCATAATGAACGAGCAGATATTGGTATCAAGCATATCGGTTTTGTTCGTGGTTGAAATCATCTTTCATCGATGACATCGTTCTCACGCTTGGCCATAAAGTCCTCATCAGCTTTCTCCTGCTGCGTAAACGAGCCCCAGGTCGGCCGGACGGGACGCAGGATAATGCTGTCGCCTTCGCGAACAATCTCCAGTTCGCTGACGCCCTCAAAATCCAGATCGCGCGGCAGAAGGATCGCGCGGTTAGTACCGTTTTTAAAAATAGAAACTGTCCGCATGGTTTTTCCTCTTTTATCGGGTCGGCAGGGTTGTTCCCTGTCAGGTGAAGAAATCAGCGACAGGATATAGTAAATATTTGCGCGAATAGATATAACAGACGCAAAGGACAACCTTACCGCTGAGGAAAACATGGCGCTATCCCATGAATTAATTCTGATTTATTCCACTTACTTTATCGCAACAGCCAGCCCCGGACCGAGCAACATGGCTATTATGGCTACGGCAATGAATAAGGGCCGTGGGGCGGCGTTGGCTCTGGCTGGTGGCGTGATAGGTGGGTCGATGATGTGGGCACTACTGGCGGCCTGCGGCGTGCTAACCGTGCTGTCGACCTTCGCGCAATTGCTGATCGTGTTAAAAATCGGCGGCGGTTTATACCTGTTATGGCTGGCGTTCAAGGCGAGTAAATCGGCACTTTCGCCTTCTGATCCCACGGTGTTCAGGACCCATGATAAAAGCGTCGCGTATGGCGAACTTTTCCGTCAGGGTATCCTGATGCACGTTGGCAATCCTAAAGCGATCCTCACCTGGGTGGCGATCATGTCTATAGCACTCAAACCAGGTGCGGCAGCTTATACTTTGCCCATGATCATCTTCGGCTGTGCAGCTATTTGCGTGGCGGTGTTCTGCGGTTACGCGCTGCTGTTCTCAACGGCATTAATGAGCGCATTTTATCGTCGTATCCGCCGCGGGCTTGATGCGTTGTTAGCCTGCTGCTTTGCTATTGCTGGCCTGAAGCTGGTTTTCAGTCGCAGCTAAAGGTAGCTCCCTATTTATTCATTACTCGCTCGGGCGTTTGCCACGTCGGCGGTCGGCACAGTGCAGTCATACGACCAGGGCAGAATTCCCCCCGTGGTTTATTCGGGGCCGTTTTGATTATTAAGGCCGTGCATCGCGTAAGCAGGACCGTATCCTGTGGATGACGGTGTCGGGATGACCCGCAACCGGACCGGACAGGGTGACAAACACCCAGTGACCGGCCTCTAGCCCGCTGGATATTGCCCTGAATTTTTCATCGTCTTCAGGGCGTGTCTGCGGGAATATCATCAGCGGCCGCTTTTCATCCTCTTCAAAATACCGCAGGATCCCAGCTAATTTTTGGTCTGCAGTTATGCCCTCCGGGGCACTGACCACAACGATCGCCGGTCCTTTTCTGATACAGAGATCGGCCACAGATCGGTCGTCCCTCAAGGCGGGCGAAGACAATTCACCGGCGGATGATAATATGAAAATATGGCTGTCCAGCGGACCCACCGTTACGTTTTGGCTGATCATGTCTGTTAACCTGTCTTCCCGTTTATTACCAGAGCAAGGTTTGCCTGGCATGTTGCGCTGTCTGATTTATTCCTGCCGTTAACTGTGAGCATGAATTGTTTCAATTTTATTACACGGCGATATAAAACGACTCCCTGCCGTATAAATTAAACTTAATAAATAAGAAGGGGTTTTTTATATATAAAATGCATGTTCTGTTTTTTCTTTTACATCACAGGGCAGCTTGAGACGAGCATTCGATAATAATCCATTAAATTCATTATCATGCGCTTTGTACAACAACATGCCCTTGCACAGAGTATGGGCTAGTGTGTTGATTATTAAGACGTAAACGCATTAGAACGGGCTAAGTAATAATCATCAGATAAATGAATTTAATCGTGCGGTATCCTGCGTTCGTATTTTTAACTCATCTTCAGTCAGAACGCACATTTTCGGTGATCCGGTGCGGTCGCGTTAAGGGTTTCTGTTCGATCCTGCTATATCCTATTTTTTCATGTTAGAATCCCCGATTATTCTCAATGGGGTAAATAATGATTCTGGATGAAGAAAAGGCCCGGGTGATTGCCTGCGAAATAGGGTACGCCGTGCTGAAAATTATAAAAAAAGGTGACGCTATCACCCAAGATAATATCTCATCTCTGCTGGAACATAAACGGGCTGAGGTTGACGACGTGTTGCATAAACTGTTGCTTAAGGGGACAGCGCAGTTGATCAGAAACGGTTTTGAAAATTAATGCCGGCATTTTTCCCGCCAGTCGTGATCTTCTGCCTGTAGGGCCCGGTTGTCGTTGATTCACTCTCCTGGTCTAGGGATATCCGCTTTTGAAACGAAGCGGACAGGCTACCGAGGCAGGATTTCCGCTATGAGTGAACAGCGGACGTAGTAACCGCGTTGATTGTAAGTGGGTCAGATATCGTTAGTTATGCTTCTGAGCATGTCCAAAATGAGCTTTGCTGCTGTACCTTCATGATCTAAATCTGGATCATAAATGGTCACTGTGATGCCACAGCAGCGCATATTTCTGAAAAGTTCGCGACAGACATTTACAAGTGTTTCAGAAGACAAACCGGGATTGCCGGGACAATCAACTGCAGACATTTCAGAACTGTCCAGGACATCCATATCAAGATGAATCCAGTAGGGCATTTCAGGAAAAAGGTTGAGCCGCTCGAATATCACATTGATGAGATGATGATCAGGCAACTTAAGCGCGTCAAAGATAGTTATACGTCGGATATCAGTGCCAACAATGTCAGGCCATTCATAATCTTCAAGGAGCGACTCACGCTCTCCCAGCTGAATCACTGCGTCATCCTGAATCAGTGATCCTTCGATACCGGGCCATGCAGTCAGCAATGGCTCTCCCCGACCGGTAACGAGTGCCAAATCCATTCCGGCCGCAGCGCCTGGTCGTGCTCCTGGTTCTCGCTTCCAGTTTCCGGGATGACGGAAATCGCTGTGGCCGTCAATATGCACAAGTGCAAGTTGCCCTAAATGACGCCTGCTGCCCAGTAAGGCTCCGGGCAGTATGGCGCAGTCGCCTCCGATAACAACGGGCTTTAAGTTGCGATGATGCGCCGCCTCAACTTCATCAGCCAATTGTAGATTAAGTTGTCTGAGCTTGTGACCGTTCAGGATATCAGTACCTGACTCACATTCAGGACTGTATTCAGGGCAGGGAACAGTAACAAAGTTACAAAAGGAAAATATTTTATCGAGTCCGTGGTGCATGAGAACTGCTGGCGCGCGGAATGTGCCCGGTATGTGCCCTTCATAAAGAGGGTTGAGACCAAGACTAGACGGCACAAGAATTATTTTTTCCATGAAAATCCTGATATTAACTGGTTTGAGCACCACAGAAACTAAGCTTTCTTACGAAACTGCTTTGTCGCCGAGATAAAATTCGAGGTGCTAACCTGTGCCAGAACGCACAAGGTTCGCTATAAGTGAGAGGCTGACATCCATATTTTAACGTTTATATCGCCGTTTCCACTCATCCACGACATCACCCAAATTCTTAGGGGTAGCATTACTTATCCATATCATAAATTCACGATTGAATCGGAAATTCTCTCCACACTCTTTGATCATAAAACGGCGAACGTTTTGTGTGTTTTTGTAATTTTTATCAGCGATGGTAGAACGTGTTAGTGATGAGCTATGCCAATCGGTTTCCATCTTTCCAGCTCCCGTAATGAGTGGTTTTAAATATAAATTAGTACTCCACTTTAGTCAGAGAAGCTGAAATTTCTCAAGGTCCGCTTTTGGCACAGAGTGGACCTGCGCACTGCACGATCCGCTTTGAGCGAAAAGCGGATGTGATGAAATGAACGCTTACGACCTTATTCGATCAGGATTTTTCACTCATCTCTGGCCAGCGTATTGCCTGCAGCATAGCCTTGCCTCTGCCGACCCAGCGTGATCCAGACCATTAGCGCGCAAATCAGCGTGACAGCAGCCAGAACGCTAAAAAGAAACGTATACGCAGTGTCATAACTGTCCTGAAGCAATAATCGTGAAATACCGGGTAACATCGCAGCGGCCTGCTCAGTACTGCCGCCACCCAGCCATGCGGCAGCCTGGTGAATGACCTCTGGCGCATACCCGTGAACGGTTTTTTTCAGATTCAAATCATTTATTTCTGTTAAAAATGCTGATGCCATCGCCAGAGCGATCCCTTCTCCGGCAACGCGAACGGTATTAAAGAGGCCTGCGGCCATGCCCGCTTTCTCCACAGATACAGCTGAAAGTGCCAGACCATCCATCAGTCCCCATGGAAGCGCAGCGCCGGTACCCGTCATAATCAGTGAAAGTACAAGAAAATTACTGCTGTTACCCGGTAGTGCGTATCCGAGGAAAAGCAGCCCGACTGATGCAATAATAAGTCCCGCAGCTGAAACGGCTCCCGGAGAAAACCACCGTGTCAGCAGTGCGGCAATGGACGGGAAAACCAGCATTGGAGACGTCAGCGCCATAAGATAAAAAGCACTCCGGGACTCACTCATCCCGTCACCGCCCATAAAATGCAGCGGAACAATAATCAGCAGTACAACATAGCAATAGCATGTTGCTATCGGCAGTAGTAGAACGCCGGCAAAGCGCGGGCGCAGCAGCAGAGAGATATCCAGAACAGGATTTTCAACCCCCAGACAACGCACTACAAACCCGCTGAAAAGCAGCATGGAGGAAATGAAAAGGGCGAGTGTGGGAAACGATAAAAACCCAAAGGCAGGTACAAGCATCACCGCTGATGTAAATAACATCAGGGCTGCAGTAAACATGATTAATCCTGTGCCGTCTGGTTTCTGATGTACGCTCTCCTCTGATGCTGGCAGAAACGTAGCACCGGTCAAAATTACAATGCCTGAAAGCAGAGCTAACATGACATATAACCATCTCCAGCCCAAAGCATCCGTAATGAAACCCATCAACACAGGGCCGAACGCCAGGCCCACGCCAAACATAGTGCCAAGTATGCTGAAGGCCCGTGTCCTGTCCGGACCTTCATAGAGACGGGCCAGTGCAGCGCTGCCGCTGGCCAATATCAAGGCCGCCGCAAGACCCTGCAGTGACCTGAACAACCCAGCCATAAAGATATCCTGTGTCAGGCAGATCATAACGCTGCTCAGGCAAAACAGGGCTGAACCTGCGGTAAAAATGCGCTTTCTGCCAGTAACATCCGCAGCAACACCAGCTGACAACAAAAAACTGCCGAAAGTCAGCATGAATCCATTCGTCAGCCATGACAGCGCGGCAGGCGAGCCGCCAAGAGCCTGTTGTATTGCCGGCGTGGAGATTACACCACCGGTAAAGCTTAACGGCAGCAATATCGCCGCCAGATAGACAGAAAAGGCTGCCAAATTCCTGGCATATGGACTGGGTGTTCTGGCTGAAGTTGCCATTGGGTGACCTTATGTTTCCGAAAAGCGGATGGGTTAACAAACTTCAGCAATGTTATTGCAGACATTAGAGTGAATAAATACACTGCAGATCTCTTCTTAACGGACATTAAGTTTATAATCAATGGACAGTCTGACCTCTCTTACTTCGTTTGTGCGGACAGCGGAGACGCTGAGTTTTGTACAGGCCGCAAGGTTGCTTGGGATTTCTGCCTCAGCGGTCGGGAAGAATGTCGCCAGACTTGAGCACAAACTGGGCGTACGTCTCTTAAACCGCAGCACCAGAAACGTGAGTCTGACAGCGGAAGGGGCTGCTTTATTAATCCGGTGCCAGCATATCCTTGAGCAATTACAGGAGGCGGAGTCAGAACTGACGAGCAGCTTAGCGCAGCCTGCCGGGAAGCTCAGGGTTTCACTTCCTGTCATTGGTTACAGGTTGATCCTTCCTCTTCTGCCGGAGTTTTCCCGCCGTTATCCTCATGTAGAACTCGATCTCGATTTCAGCGACCGACTGGTAAACATCATTGATGAAGGATTTGATGTGGCCATACGAAGCGGTGAACTGACGGACTCCCGACTGAAATCTAAAAAGGTTGGTGATTTTCGTTTTGTGCTCTGCGCCAGCCCTGACTATTTGAATGAGTATGGCGTACCCGGCTCGCCAGCGGATTTAACGATGCACAGGTGCATTTCTTTTCGTTTTCCTTCAACGGGGCTGCTCCAACCCTGGGAACTGCGCGGTATGTGCCCGGGTGCTGACTCGAGGACAGTCTCTTTTCTGACCGTAAATAATATAGAGGCTTCTGTTCGCCTGAGCCTGTCAGGTATGGGGATTTGCTATGTACCCGGTTTTGTCGTTCGCGAATCTTTGAACACGGGGCAACTGAAAGAGGTATTGCCAGGTAGCTGTACCAGGCAGGGGTTTTTCTCGGCACTCTGGCCGGCCAGCCGGTATCTCTCACCGAGAATACGCTGCTTTGTCGATTTTATTGGTGAGTCCGGCCTGTCTCTGTAATCTGTACCAGGCAGTTAGTGCATGGCAGAAAACCATATGGCGTTCATTGTTCCAAAGACTGAATTCAGTCAGTGCAAGTCGATAGGGTGGTAAGCAACCACAGGCCTGACCTCTACTTCAGGATAAAATGTAAAGTGTCCGCTAAAACTCATTAACTATTTCTGTCCGAACACCGGGTTCATTAGCAGTGCCCTGAACACTGGAGTGTTTGAACTTGCGCCATCAGAATAGATCAATGCAAATCGATGTGCGTGGCAGAGCTGTTAATAATATCTGTAGCGAGTTTGTTTAGGGTGAGTTTAACCTGGATGGTGAGAGGGATAACTTATTTAAGGTAAATCAGTAATTTCAAATGATATACAACCTGTTTTCAGTAACATCCATGATTATCTGGCAGGTGGAGTGTAAGTCCATGCTGTCATGTGAACTTTATGCATTCAACATTCAGATGAGTTTGTAATTAAAACTGCGCACAGGGGTGTCGGAAGACATCGGAATTCCGACACGCTGGACTCACCTGTTTCCATATGTCTGGCCGAAAAATGAGACCATTAGTTCCTTTCTTTAACGGTCCATCAGTCTCGATACTGATTGAAACCATATGCATCAATCCCAGTAAACCAGATAAGCAAGTGCGGCAGCTGAACAGAAAGCATAGGGGCTTAAAAGCAAAACATCTGAATAAGGCGTTTCACATATCCTGATAACAGGCCATGCCAGTACAACCAGCCACATGAAGAGCGCAGAGCACACGATAAAAAAGCTCCCCTTCAGGGCAGCGTCAGGATAAAATCGCTTTGAAATCATCGCTAATGGCATGCCGATTATTAAAGAACCCATCGTGGTGCCAATAATACTCATCATAACGATGAAAAAATAAGTAAAAATGAGACCCACTACGGGTGTACTGCTTTTTTCCCAGGAAAGATAGGTTAAAACCAGTAATGAACCCACGACACTACTAAATATTGCTGATATCACCGATCCCCTAATCCAGTTGTCGTCAATAATGTTCGTCATAATTTTCTCAATGTCTGAGCAGTTATATTGATGCAGCGTACCCGCTTAAATTTTCGGCACGAGGCTTGATAGCAAAACAGGCTTCCGGCACAGCGTCTTCGTATCGACCTGTGACGGGCGGCCGGGCAATAAGGACATTAAGACCAGCTGTCAGGGTATTTTAGCGCCAGGCCAGTGAGCGTCTCGCATCCTTAAGGCTGAATCGCCTTACCCTTCTGATCAAGCAGATCCGTCAGGATTGCTGTGCCATCGCTTCCCACCCGAAATGCCCCGTAACGTGCCTGCGCGAAACGCTCGCCATGACCTTCCTGAAAGAACCAGGCGTTAGTGCCGACGGTCAACGAGCCATAATGTTGATGGTATTTCACCCGCAGCTGATTTGGCTGCAGAGGTTCACCCTGATCAAAACGGGCCTGAATCGCATGACGCTGCGCATCGAGGTCAACAATCAGGGTTCCGTTGGTTGGCAAGCATGGCGCTGACAGGGTCGCACCGCAGGCTTCAGCCTGCTGATATAACGTCAGTTCCAGAGGGCGGGTGAGGGCATAATTCAGCGCCATGTAATCACCCTGCATCAGGGATCGCGGGTCAACCGGCGCAAGGGGTAAAATCATGACCGCGCCTTGCTTTAGCAACTGCTCTTTTTGCCAGATGCTGACATTGACGGCTATCAGCGCCAGCGCTATCACAGCGCCAGTCAGCCATCGGCTCTGTTTATGCATTCTCACTGGCACCTCCGATCTGTGCGGGTAATACTTTTGTGACTCCCCATGACAGCCCCAGCAAAACCAGACCGCTGACCAGCAGCAGCAGGGATTTCTGCAGCAGAATTACCTCCAGGAAGTAATACCAGCCAATGACATACAGCACCATGAAACCGCCACTGACTACCAGCAACCCCAGACTTCCCTGATGACGTGCCATCAGAATTAACCACAATCCCAGCCCAATACCCGGTGCATAGAGGGCGGCAGCCCCGCAGATAAGCGCGGCGGGCTGCGTGATAATCGAAAACAGGAGCTGGCTGTGCCTTTTCTGACTGAGCACACTCAGCACTAAGCCTGCCGCGATCCCTGTGCCTGTCGCAGACTCAAGCGTGGAAAATTGCGATTCTGACCAGAAGGAATCCGTGAGATACGCCGCGTTTATCCCGAGGAAACTCAGCAAAATCAGACCACACGGGATGCCATATAGCAGTGGATGTACCGCGTCAGTATACGGCCCTGCCTGTAGCCTCAACTGATGACTGACAGTCCACATCCACAAAAATACGACCGCCGCCACCAGTGTGGAAACAGCCAGGCGCCCCCCCATCGGGGACAGGTGGATCCGGGCCAGAGAATGGCCCGCCAGCACCAGGAAAAAGGTCAGGGCAGTGATGGCCATAAAACGGTAAGTGCGGTCGGGCATAGCCACCGCCATCGCGGCCAGAATTGGCAATGCAGACAGTGAACTCAGCATAATAAAGCTAACGTCATTGCTCTGGATATGCAGCACAACGCCGGATATCAGCCCGCACGTTGCCGCAATCGCCCATGCCAGCCCGAGGTGATGTTTACCGTCACGCTGACTGCTTAACAGGCCACGCGCAATAGCGGCGAGCAGCAGCGAAGGAATAATAAGGGTGGCAGCATTCGGATCCTCAAGCAGTTCAGTGGCATAGAGCATCAGTATCATCAGTAACAGAATGATGATTGCTGCGAGCCAGCCTCCGACGCTTAGCGCCAGCCTCAGATACCAGGGCAGGTCGGATGCGTGACCGCGTTGCTTAATTTCCTCAACCTGTGAGGCGCTCAGCAAACCCTGCTGACGTAAAGTGTCTGTCAGTAAGGTCAGCCTCGCCGGAACCAGATCGATTGGCCCCTTTTCAACCATTTTGCGTTGCCACTTCAGCAGAATTGAACCATTTACCGCTACCCAGAATGCTATCAGAGAGCCGGTCAAAAACAGATCACCCGTATCGTAGGCTAAAAGAAATAACTGCATAATTAGCGCACAGCCAACAACGGTCAGGCTGGCGATGCCCAGCGTCAACATGCAGAGATCCTGATAGCGGTAACGGTACAGGTAATAACCTGCCAGCAGGGTGATCACCCAACCGCCCGTGATATAAGGAAGGCGGATACCGCCGCCCCAGTCAGTGAGGCTCCCGGTCACGATGGCGGTCAGCAGCAGCAGTAAAAATCCCGCCATGACCCGCGAGAACCAGCGGCTTGCCAGCCAGCTCTCGGGATGATGCGTTATCGCGCGCCAGGCCAGCGCCTCCCTGACAATCAGGCAGGCTGCCAGCAACGACAGATACCCGCAGAGCACAGCGGTCGGGAGCCTGGTTAAACTGTCAGACACGGCGAGATCCAGCAGTGACGACGGCAGGGTGTTGTAATAGAGCTGGAACGCCAGGTTAGCGACCAGCCAGCTGCTAAACCACAGGCTGTTTTGCCGGGCAATCAGCGCCAGTGGCAGAAGAACGTATAACCAGGCCCGGAATAGCTCCCAGCTGTCAGCGCCGGTCTGATAAATCTGTCCATACAGCGCAAACAGGGCGCCGAAGCTTAACCCTGTCGCCAGTAATGCGTTGCGTGCCAGCGTGCTGTACCAGCGCCACCAGACAGTCACCGCCAGCGCGACGATCAACAGCTCGGCCAGGGCAAATTTCACCATTTTCGGCAACCAGGCCCAGTTCCAGGCAACAAAGAACACCGCTCCGGCAACCAGTGACAGTAATCCCAGACAGGAAAGAACCGGGATAAGAAACTGACGCCACTGAGCATCTGACGGTCTGATTCCACAGAAAGCAAAGATACGCTGGCAGGCCTCCGGGGTCAGGCTTCCTCCTTTCAGCAGGCGTGCGATCTGGCGACAAAGATACTCTGCCGTCCTTGACGGCATCCCGGTGATGCCATCGGGTGCAAGCTCCCTCATACTTTCCCTGCCTCTGTTTGCGGTATGACTTTGATGATGAAGTTAAACGACAATTTTGCAAAAGATGACAACAGACAACGATGACTGAATAAATTTATCTGAAAGGCGGGTACGCCAGGAGCGATATATAAACACTTACTGGTTTTACTCACCAATAAATACAAATACTGCCCAATTATGGCTGTTAAGGTGAACCCGTCGCCAGCTTCCCATATCCAGACAACATTGCCGTTGCTTCATCCATCCGTTGACGATCAAGTTTATAGAATACCCAGTTCTTGATACGTTTCGATGTCACAATTCCGGCCTTAGCAAGAATTTGCAGATGGCCTGTCACGGTGGGCTGACTCAAACCAATTTTTTCGGTGATAAAGCCGACACACACACCATCCTTAATCAGATCACCGTCCTGCTGCACCGGAAAATGTGATTCTGGATCGGACAGCCATTTAACAATCACGAGCCGATGCTCATTACCAAGGGCACGAAAAAAATCGGCCATTGATGTCTTTGAATTGTGCATATAGCCAATCACCTATATAGTAATTTTCTTATATAACTTTAGGGGCATACTATGACAAACCACAGAGAAAGGCTAACAGACAGTGTCACGCTGAAAGATATTTATGCAGCTTCCGGGCGAATTAAATCAACGGTATGCAAAACTCCGCTGGAGCTTTCGCACCCGCTGTCTGCTCTTGTTGGGACGCAGGTCAGGCTCAAGATGGAAAATCTTCAGCACACTGGTAGCTTTAAGCTGAGAGGTGCTGCAAACGTTCTTGCCAGTCTTAATGCAGACCAGCGACGTGTTGGCGTCATCGCCCCGACGGCAGGGAATCATGGTTTAGGGCTTGCCTGTGCGGGACATGCAGCTGGCATACCCGTATCCATATTCTTACCGTTTTCAGCAGACCCGATTAAGGTTTCTGCAATGAAAAATTATGGTGCTCAGGTTACGTTTTTTGACAACATTGAAGATGCAAGGCAGGAAGCCATTGTCGCAACACAACAGTCCGGTGCAACGTTCGTCTCAGCCTATAATAATCAGCAGATGATTGCCGGAGGCGGCACCGTCGGCCTGGAAATCATGGAAGACTGGCCAGACGCTGACGTTATTCTCGTGAACATTGGCGGCGGCGGGCTGGCCTCCGGTATCGCAACAGCCATCAAGGGCATAAACCCTGAAGCCGAAGTGTGGGCTGTGCAAAGTGAAGCAAGCCCGACGTTTGCGCGCTGGAAAGATGCTGGTGAGGCGATCCCAGTGGAAATATCGTCGTCAATCGCTGAAGGCATAAGTGGCTATATAGAGCCTGAAGCGATAACCTGGCCACTTATACGCGATCGCGTCGATCGTGTTCTTCTGGTTTCAGAAGCCGAAATCAAAGCAGCGATGCTGTTAATGCTTAATCTGCACAGCCATGTTGTAGAGCCTTCAGGCGTACCCGCAGTTGCGGCAGCCCTTCGTTATGCAAAAGAACTGAGCGGGCGTAAAGTTGTCTGCGTGGTGAGCGGTAGAAACATATCGGGCCCCCGCTATCTCAAGCTGGTTAATGAGGCGTCGCTATGAAGAACCACAGCGGAGTTAAGGGCGGCTGAGCTCTTATTGTGCAACGTTCTGATCTTAACGGCTTCATTCATTACTCAGGCTTTGAGCTGGGGTAATAAAAAACAGATTAACGGCACGATATCAAATTGGAGAAACATCGCAGCGTGTAATCCATTGCAATTTTCATAAATGTCCGCTTCTGGCACACAGCGGACCTCTGGTTAGGAAAGCTCCGCTATGAGCGAGGAGCCGACTAACGTTTATCACTGTCGGTGAAGAACGGTAACTGGCACATTCCAAAGCCCTTGTATCCCTCCCTCAATGATTTTATCTTTAATGATTAACCCTTCTGTCAGATGCCCCGGTTTATCAGGGATAAATAACAAGGACTTAACTCATGCCTGCCGCATATATTCGTGCCACCATCGGAGGGGTTGTTTTATTGATGTCAGTCTTGGTCACAGCGTCCGCAACGCAGTCTATGTCGACACCTTCAGAGCATTCTAATTCGCAGCGTATCTCTGTACAGACGCAAGGCTCTGGACCGGATGTCATATTGATTCCGGGGCTGGCGTCGTCCCGCGAAGTTTGGGCCGATTTAGCATCAACTTTACGTATGAGCCACCGTATTCATCTTGTTGAGCTTGCGGGCTTTGCAAGTACGCCTGCTATTTCCAATCCAGAGGGAAAGGTCGTCGCTCCGGCAGTAGAGGCCATCGCCGATTACATTCAAACCCAGCACCTCAAAGCACCGGCGATCGTTGGCCATTCTCTTGGCGGGGAGATTGCATTGATGCTGGGGGCCCGTCATCCCGACCAGGTCGGTCGTTTGATGATCGTCGATGCCTTGCCATTCTATACATTGATGATTGACCCTGCGGCGACCACCGAAACTGCTGTCCGGCACGCCACAACTACGCGGGATTGGCTACTGGGGCAGTCGCCGGAGCAAATCAAAGAGTCTCAGAGAACATCCATCATCCGATTGGTTAAGACCGAGGCAGCACGGCCAGCTTTAGTGGCTGCGGGGATCAATTCCGATCGCAAAACGGTTGCGGATGCCGTGTATGAATTGATGATTACCGATCTGCGTCCCGAACTCGCCCGCATCAAAGCGCCGATAGAAATCGTCTACGCGTATGACCCCTTATTCGGGATCCCTGCGGCCAGTGTGGATGCAATGTACCGTCAAGCCTATGCTTCTGCACCCGATATCCATTTCACGCGGATCGATGACAGTTTTCACTTTGTCATGCTTGATCAGCCAGAACGGTTTTCCAGCGCGGTAGAGTCTTTCTTAAATCAATAAAGGATGCTGATGCACATCAAGCTGACGATGGAGCAGTATCTGTTGTCCGTCACTCGCACAAGCCCCGATCCATCATTAGGACAGATGTCTGCGCTTCCACTCGTCTACCACGTCCCCCAATGTTTTGGCATCTTCATTACGTATCCACATCATAAATTCCCGATTGAATCGAAAGTCTTCCCCACACTCTTTAACCATAAAACGACGAACGTTCTGGGTATTTTTGTAGTTTTTATCGACGAGTGTGGTTCGTGTCAGTATTGCGCTATGCCAATCGATTTTCAACTCACTTATCCCCCGTCAACGTCTTTTGCTCAGGTTGAAGTGATTTAAACACGTGCCTGCTGAATATTAGCCAGATGCAAAGGGCGCAGAGCGCGATGGCCGCCAAAATAAGATAAGCGAAGCTCCATGAGGTATGGCTGACGATGGTGCCAGCCAACGCCGGGCTGAGTGAGGCGCCCAGTCCCTGCAGTAACATTACGAGCCCAAGCGCGGCGTTGATATGCCCTGAGCCATTAAACAGTGCGGCAATCAGTCCGGGGACGGACACGCCCAAAATACCGGCAGCGACACCGTCCAGCGCCTGCACGGGAAATAAAACGAATTCATTGCTCCAGAACGACGCAATTGCTGCCCGAAAAGGCAACACGAGCAGCGCAATCACGATAAGCCTGGCGTAGCCATACTGTGAGGCGTACCTCGCCGTAAGCAGTGCCACGGGGATCATCACCGCCTGAGAAATCGCGACCGTGAGAGCGGCATAGGTGCCAGGCGTGAACAGAGAACCTGCGGGAGAAGAGGCGGCCTGCATGCTTAACATCGGCAGCTGTGCCGCATTGGCCAGGTGGAACAGGAGCAGGGTTATCCCCGTTACCGCCAGTTCAGGTCGCTTGAGCAATGCCAGAACTGAGACAGAAACGGCAGGGCCTTCGTGCTTTTCAATCCCTCGCGCCACATCATGATCGATATCGTTTTTATTGATCGCTAATGTGCAGACCACGGCGCAAACCGCCATGGTAGTCATCAGTAAAAATACCGACCCGGTGCCCCAGATCCAGCAGGTGAACGCCGCCAGCACCGCAACCGCCATATTGCCGCTGTGGTTGAAGGCTTCGTTTCGGCCCATCTGTGACAAAAACCCTTTCTGACCGGTGATGCCTAAGGTGATACCGGCAATGGTGGGCGCGACGATTGCTGCCGCGATACCGGTAATAATTTGCGATAAAATCACCACGGCGGACGTCGGGAAAAACCAGAGGGCCAGCGCGCTCAAGGTAATGAGCAGGGAGGCAGTGATAATTAACAGACGTTTATAACGGGTGGCATCGACGATCATCCCCGCGGGGAACGTGGCCAACAGTCCCGCCAGACCGCCCAGCGTCATCACCAGACCAATTTCTTCCGCCCGCCAGTGATGGGACACCAGAAAGATGCCTAAAAACGGCCCAAGTCCGTCGCGGACATCAGCGATAAAGAAGTTGAGCAGACAGAGAACCTGCAGTGAACGTAATCTCATCAACACCCGCCCCGGAAAGTTTTATCATCATGAAAATACCCGGGCGCGCTGGCCTGGGTTGATGTGTTTGTCTGACGACGACATACAGATTGGAGGGAAGGGCGTGCAAGGTCAAGGGAGCCACTTTAGTGGCTCCAGTCATTAACCCTTATCAATCGGTATCCAGGGAGAGTGAGGAAGATAATTCACGTAAGGCATTCGCTTGATCTTTCAGGGCTTTAGCTTTAGTTTCAAACGTTTCGAATGCGTCAGCTCCGGCAGCAAAACGCGCCGGTGGGTGTTCAAGCTTAGCAAGCTGAATGAGTGCTTCAGCCAGTTTTTGCGGATCGCCTCCCTGCTTTCCGTCCATGCCCTGCCACGCTGTTTTTGCCGCCCGGGTATCGTCGGCGTAATCATTGATGGAGAGTTCGGCATAGTGAGTTGAATCATGGGATAACAGCTCTGTACGGAAGAATCCGGGTTCAACTAACATGCTATTAATGCCAAATTTTTTCACTTCCAATGCCAATGATTCCATCCAGCCTTCAACACCAAATTTAGCGGCGCAATAGGCACTGCAAAAAGCGATACCGCCACCATTTTGTGAATTAATTGTGCGTAAGGCTTAGTGGCTGCAAAACAACGGGAAAGTATTCTCATGAGCTCGCTTAATGTGTGATTGCGTGAAGCGAACAGAGATCGGTAGCAGGTCTGCTAAGAGCGTGGAGCGGACGCTGGCCTTTTGTATATGTACGATCGAGTATTCGTGAAATATTGTCAGTTACGATTTAGCAGCAAAAATCATCCTGGCGCTCTTTCCGTCATTCGGCAAAAATATGCCACTGAGTAATTTACTGAGCAGGCCTGGAATGATTCTAAACTCAATGATGTGGCTGGCATCAACACTGCTGTTTTTCGCCTGGATCTTTGGTATCACACTGAAGAATACTTTCCGCACCAATGCGAAGCATTTCATCATCCTTCTCGTCGTACACCTTACGCTTAGCTTTGCTGCGATTGCGCTTAAAAAACATGGCGTCGTCGTCTTGCACAAGGGCGACAGTCCATGGCTGCGCCTGAGCCTAGGGCTTCTGGCAAAAAGCTATATGGCATTAGTGATGATCATGATGACCAGTTTTATGATTGCACTAGCCAGCAGAGGCGCGCAACAGATGACGCACTTTCATAAAACTCACAATGCGGCCAACCTGCACCGTAACCCGCTGAAATTTTACCTGCGGCAGGAAAACGCCATTGTCTGGGTCTATCGCCTGTTATTTCTCGCGGGTGGCGTTTATATCCTGTGGGCCATATGGTTTCGGTTGCCGTTTTAGGGGATGGATGAATACGTATACCCAAGCCAAAACTCTGTGTTTACCTGCTTCACTGATAGCCCCCAGCGGGATGGAAGTATGTGTCACTCGGCTGCATTGCGGATTGAGAGATCTGTTAGCGGAATTTGGGGGTCTTACTAAGACCCGAGTGTGCGAGCCCCCAAATAGCGTGGCGGTCCATGGAAAAAATACGGATTCATGCGGACAGGTTGAAGGTCGCCGGAAAATCGCTGAGGGAGAAGTTAATCTAAGAATAACATGGAGTTGTGGAAGAATACGGAAGATTATGGACACAAATAAGGCCACCTGACGGTGGCCTGTTTCTGAATCAATGGTACCCGGGGCTGAACTTGAACCCGCACAGCCATAAGCCGAGGGGCATCAAATCCGATGCTGATTCACTATACAAAACAGCATGGTTAACAGACTGCTTTGATCAATGTGTCGACATTCATGAGTCCTATCGTCTCTCTCTAACACTCTTTTGCCCGGACACTCAATCGGCATCATATTGTGTTCTGGATGCACGGAAATCTTCGGCTGATGTGATAATCCACGTCCATAATGGCAGCATTTTCAACAGCATTTCCTTTCCCGTTGCTGTAATTGTATAAACAACATGAGGCAGTTTTTCCTCATAATCAAAACGGGAAATTAACCCGTCCCGTTCCAGGTGGCGCAATGTTCGCGTCAGCATTCTTTGCGTGACTCCCGTGAGGGTGCGGCGTATTTCGCCATAGCGAAGCGGCCCATGAGTACCGAGAATATGCAGCACGCCCAGCGACCAACGATTACCTGCATGTGCCAGGATCTCACGCTTTAATCCCTCATCATCGTTGCTTAACTCCGCACAAAATTCTTTGGAAAATTGCAAAAGCGCTTCCCGTTCAGACTCCATATCCCCTCCGGTATCATGCGTGTGCCTAATTGAACCAGCCAATCTCAGCTGTCAGGATGACGTTTTTAAGTGACAGGAAGCAACAATGAAAGTTGAAAAAAAACCGATTGAAACGTTACTTGTACTGGGTGCGGGAGAGCTTGGGATTCAGGTGCTAAGAGCGTTGGCTAATAAAACGCAAGAACACAGACATCTGAAAATCAGCGTGCTACTCAGAAGCGAAGCCGCTCATGCTGTTTCTGGGTCACGAAAGGCACGGCTGGATGAGCTGATGAAACTCGGCATCAGTGTAGTCGAGGGCGATCTGCACCAAAACAGTATTGACGAGCTGAGTGAGATATTTGGCTCTTTCGAGGCCGTCATCAACTGCAGCGGTTTTGTCGGCGGCCCGGGCACGCAGATAAAGATTACGCAGGCGGTATTAAAAGCGGCCGTAGCCCGTTACTTCCCATGGCAGTTCGGTGTTGATTATGACGTTATCGGTAAAGGCAGCGGGCAACAAGTGTGGGATGAACAGCTTAATGTTCGCCACCTTTTGCGTGCGCAGAACGCGACAGAGTGGGTCATTGTCTCTACGGGTATTTTTACCAGCTACCTGTTCGAACCCGGCTTTGGTGTCGTTGATGCACACAGTAAAATCGTTTATGGCCTGGGTAACTGGGATCATGCAGTGACCTTAACCACACCTGAAGATATTGGTCGACTGACGGCAGATATTTTCTTGTGTCAGCCTGCTTACCGTAATGAGGTTGTCTTTATCGCCGGGGATACGCTGACTTATCGCGAGCTTGCTGACGTCATGCATGCCCACTGGGGCAGTGAAGTAACCAGAATATTACTGGACGGGCAAAAGCTTGAGGATGACGTGCTGCAGAATTCGCAAGATGTCGGGGCTAAATACCGGCTTGCTTTTGCACGGCCTGACGGTGTGGCCTGGCATAAAGAAAATACCTTCAATCACCGTCAGGGAATTGCCACGACAACGGCCGAACAATGGCTTGCAAAACAGCAAAGCCTCTAGCGTTATGGTGTGGAAGAGATCGCTAGAAGCGATAAGCGGCGGTTTATCTCATAAGGATATATTCAAGCCCCGGAATACCGTCGCTGCTAATAGCCCGTCGCTCAGATTTCAAGCGCAGCCACAATGACGGATTCCATTTTCTCGGGTTTGGTGAACGGGGCGAAACGCTTGAGCGGTTTGCCGTCGCGTCCAATCAGGAACTTGGTGAAATTCCACTTAATTCGTCCACCCAACCCCCCAGACGACGCCCTAAAGCCCAACACTCTCCTGGCATGCATTCGGCGATGTGTCCAAAGCCTGCATGGGCAGGGTAACGGGAGAAATTACACTCGATGCAGGAAATGAAAGGGACGATCGTATCGACGTTACCATTCCGGTTGCTTCTCTTGAGGCTTCCAATGCCTTGATAACTTATCAGTTGAAAAGCCGTCCCTTTTTTGATGCAGAAAGCTATCTGAACATAGCTTTCACCAGTAGTCGTGTTGTGGCATTGGGAAATGGACATTTTCGGTTGTTTGGACGTCTGCAAATCAAGAACGTCACACGCCCGGTGATCCTTAATGCCTCACTGGATGCGAAAATTGGTGAGCTCTCTGGTACTAAGAACATTGTGCTGCATGCCTCAACAGCAATTTCGCGTGCAGCATTCAATATGGACAGCTTTGCCACACTTGTTGATGACACCGTAACGATTAATATTGAAATTCAGGCTCGCCCGAATAAAGGCGCTTAAATGATACGGGGAGCGAGATATTCATCATCGGCGGCCTATAAAATCTGCACAGGTAGCCGAAGTTGTGGGAGTCTTTCCACAAAGTCAGCGGTGTAACAGGCATTATGGTGTGCGACCTGAAGCTTATTTCGTGGGGACCGGATTGCTATGAGTTGATCAGGCTGATGTATAAAAAACGATAATGTTTTGACTGCTATTGATTGATGTGATTTTATATGAAAAGCGTATTTTATGACCCCATTTATTTCCTGTGCCTGATATCCAATAAATAATAAGCGAAGGTTAGAAAATGATTAAGTCAGTTAAGCCGACAACAACAGTCACCACCACCGGAACTTTCGGCGGCGTTGGCGTATCTGTGACTGGCTCCTGACAAAACAGCGCCTCACTCCCCGCCCAACCGGACGGGGAAGTAAATCTCTCCGTTCATAACGTTTTGAATGGAGACACATCATGATTTCATCTGAGAATGCACTTTTAGTTATCGATATGCAGCAGGGGCTTTTCCATGGCCCTGTAACTCCGCATTCCGCAGACACTGTTCTGTCGAATATTTGTCTGCTGATTGCAAAGGCGAGGCAGGCTCAGGTGCCCGTCTTTTTTGCCCGCCACACCGGACCTGATGACTCCCCCTTTTCAAAGCAAAGTCCGTTAACACTACTGATACCCGAAATGGACGTGAACGCTGAGCGGGATATCGTTTTTATTAAAAAGTACCCCAGCTGTTTCCGCGACACCGACCTGAACTTACAGCTCGTTCAGCGGGGTGTGAAGCAACTGGTTATCGCCGGGATGAAAACAGAATTTTGTGTAGACACTACCTGTAGGGCTGCGAAGGAACTGGAATTCAGGACCGTGCTGATTTCAGATGCGCATACAACAATGGATAACGAACATTTGTCAGCAAATCAGATCGTTGACCATCACAATGTAACGCTTGCCGGGCCCTTCGTGACGCTTTCGAGCGCCGCTGACTGGAGCTTTGCTTCTAATAAATGAGTTTGAACAGAGAGCCCTCCGCAGGGCAGTCTACAACGCTACTTTGTACGTTAGCGTCGCGGTTCCACATCAGGTATAGCGATCGACTGCCATTTCTGCGCAACCAAATTCCGGCAGTCAGGGTGTCAATTTCTTGAAGTTGGGAGTTTTGAAGGCGTGTCTGTCTTTGGCACAAAGCGGTCATTAAATAGAGCGAAAAGGGGGGAGGGAATCTTACATTTTTTTTCAGGCCAGCCGTCGGGTTAAGCTGGCCTTTGTTTGAAAGACTGTTACGGGGGAAGGGGTCAGGTCAGCGCGACCCTCACCTTTAATCCAATAACGAGCGTGGCAAAAAACATTATGCAACCCGCAGTAATGAAAACACCTGTAACGCCGCTGATGCCGAAGAGTAATCCTCCCAATGCAGCGCCCGCAGCAATTGAGGACTGAACGGCTGCGACTACCATGCCGCCAGCGGTTTCAGCCTGATCGGGAACGGAACGCGCTACCCAGTTTGACCACGCCACGGGCACACCACCAAATGCCATCCCCCACAACGCGACGAACAACATCAATCCTTTTTCATCTAGTGGCAGCAATATCATGCTTAATGCCGCGAAACCGACAAGCGCTGGCATGATTATCAGGGTAAGACGCAGGCTTCTCTCCATCATCCATCCGGCCAGCAGCGTACCGATAAAATTTGCAATGCCAAATCCAAGCAGTACCAAAGACAAACGATCCACATCAAGTTGGGCAATATTTTCAAGAGCCGGACGAATATAGGTAAACAGCGCATACTGACCCGTATGGGCAATTACACACCCCGTCATTCCCATCGCAATGCCTGGGCGGCGGAGTAAATCCATGACAGATGCCGTTATCATCCCTCTACGCGGTGCCATTCCGGGAAGGGTAAACAGCTGAAAGATCAGTGTCAGCACACCGACCGCGGTCGCAGCGATAAAAGCACTACGCCAGCCATAAAGCCCCCCTAAATAGCTGCCGAGCGGGATCGAAACGACGGTTCCGACAGCAATACCGCTAAAAATAATGGAGAGAGCACGCGGGACGCTTTTCGCAGGGACCAGCCGCATAGCGACGGCAGCAGCCATACTCCAGAAGCCTCCCAGCGCGATGCCCAGCAAAATGCGCATGACTAAAAGAACAGCCAGATTGGATGAAAGAGCTACGAGCAGGTTGGAGGCAATCATTAGCACCGTAAAACCAAGCAAAACGTTTCGGCGATCATAATTACGCGTCAGGCGGGGAACCATCAGACCAGCAAACAGGGCCACTACCGCCGTTACCGTTACAGCCTGGCCAGCAAGCGCTTCGGTCACACCGAGATCGGCAGCCATGGGTGTCAACAGACTGGCAGGAAGATATTCTGCTGTCAGCAAGCCAAACACGCCCATAGTCAGTGAAATTACAGCCATCCATGCGGATTCTTTGGGTTCCGAACTGTTCAAACTCGCGGATACGGCTTCAGTAGATTCATTTCTCATAACACACTCTTCCTGGTGAAAAAATTACAACGCCAAGTCTAGAGTTGAGTGGCTGGACGATCTATGATGCCCCATCCTGATTTTTTACCCGAAACGCCGGTTATGCCTGTGAATAAACATTTTGCCCTGTCATCCGAGCTCATCAGTGAATTGCTACAGGAAATGCGCCTGCGTGGCGTGCAGTATCGCCGTTTACAGACTGGCTCTGAGTTTGGCGTCGGTTTTAGCAACAGGCCGGGACACGCCTATTTTCATTACATCGCTGTGGGTACTGCTCTGCTTCGCACACACGACGGTACGTTGTACGAACTGAAGGCCGGAAGCATGGTATTCATGCCGCAGGGTGGGGATCATCAGCTTGTATCGGATGTCAGCTGTTCAGTTCAGCATATCGACACGCTAGGTTCTGCTCCTTTAGGTGAGGCCGTCAGCGGAATCAATACTTGCCCGAGTTCGCACCCAACACCCAGCACGGTTCTGTTTTATGGCTGTATGGCGTTCGATCTCGGTGGCATGCAGGGCCTTGGAAAACTGATGCCGCAAGCCATAGTGGTTGAGGCAAATGAACAGATTTATCCGGGGCTGGTTCCCATTCTTGGCGCGATGAAATTCGAAATCTGTTCCGGACGCGCTGGCTTCGCAGGCATTCTGGCCCGCCTGGCAGAAGTGGCGGCTGCCATGATTGTGCGTGGATGGATCGAAAATGGCAGCGAGAACGCCGCTGGACTGATCGCTGCGTTACGTGATCCACGGCTGGCCCATGCAATTCTGGCCATTCATCGCGATACGGGGCGGGAGTGGTCTGTTGCTGAGCTTGCTGCCCAGTCGCATGTGTCACGTTCTGTTTTTGCTGAACGCTTCAAATCAATCATCGGCATACCTCCACAGCGCTATGCAAGGGAGGTGCGAATGCGCATCGCAGGTCACTGGATTATTCACGAAAAGATCGCAATCGAGACCGTTGCTCTTCGCCTCGGCTATGCCTCACAGGCAGCGTTTAGCAGAGCTTTTAAGCGCATTAATGGATATCCGCCGGGCGCTATGCGTCAGCGACCCGCGAGGCGTTAATACACTTCGTCCATGGGAGATATTGTCGATTGCATTACTGTTCTCGAACAGATAATCAGTTTGTTTGATTTTTAAGCAACGGTAGTAGCGCGAATCAGTATTCCATTAGATGTTACAATTTATTAAATGATATGAAAAAATCTGACGAGCTGTTTATAACAGAAATACAGGTAGTTCAGTAAATGAAATACTGTTATTAAAAACAGTGTTGACACTGATTATTAAATCCGTAAATTAGGGGTCAACAGCGATGGCATCAAAATCTTGCTGTTACAGTAGAAAGCATTAATCAGGTACGAAAAACAATTTGCGATAAAGGCTACGAAGTGTTTTGTATGGGATGCCGACTAGCAGTCAAGACGTTTATAAGTTGGCAGTGCTTTAAGGCAATGTAATTGAGATATTCAATCGCAAATTGACGAGGAAAGCGCGACGAGATGTAAGGCCATGTTGTAGAGCAGGAAAATTGTGATTTGGGTTAGTGTAGTTGAATATCACAATAGCAGTAAGGCCACGCATCAAAGAGTATATGTCGCGAGGGGGAATGTACGTGTTTACAGTGCCATTCTTGTGGTTCTTAGAAGATGGCGAAAGAGTTAATAGAGAAATAGAGGGAGGTTTTGAGTTCAGTACCCAATATTATCTGCATTAAACGTGTGCATTTTTAAGTAGTACCATTAGCAGTATCAATATTAAGTTCATTAATGTTAAATCTGAAGTCCATAGTACCTTAAAAGCCCTGACTGCAATGGTCAGGGCTTTTATTGTATTCGGTACGCCAATCATCTAAAACACCCTCCCATTATGTTTTTTCGAAACTGACTAGCCAGCTTTACCACTGCAAGAAAAATGGCAACCTGGCCTTTCCGCCAGGCTGCAAAATGCGGGGGTGGATCAGTGTCCAATTTCACTCATTGATTTCACTTCACTGGTATTGATTTGCTGCTTTTTACCGTTCGCATCGGTATAAGCAATCAGGCCGGTTTTTGCATCTTCATGGGGTTTACCGTCACTTACGATGGTCCTGCCATCATTGGTATGGATTGCGTAACTTGAGCGGGTACATCCTGACAGGGCTGCAATACATACCAGGGCCACAAGGGGAAAAAGGACTGTTTTTTTCATTGGTTTCTCCGGAATATCGGTTTGCATTTAATTGATGTAAAAATGCCGTGGCTATGTCCATATCTTAAGGTGTCCCCCTCACGTCCCTGTTTATCCAAGCCTTTAGTGGTGACTTCGTCAGTATAGTTGATTTTACATGTGTGCCCGGCAGCGCGACCCGTCGTCGTACGCTCAAGCAGTCAGGCCAGGCGAGATTTGCACGGGATTACCGCTAAGTTAGATGGACGTGGGTGCAAAAGAGGTGAATCAGGTTCTTTAAACATCAGCATGAAGACGTTAGGGCAGATACTGACTGATGCAAAAATAATGATAAATTTCTGCCTATTACATGAAATAAGGGAGGGGAAAGCGTGAAATTGAACATACTCATCGGCATGTTGCTTGCAGTTACGGTTGGTTTTACCCTTTTCGGGCTGATATTTTCTCTGAAGCAGCTGTAGCAAATCATGAGCTGTGCAAAACTGTAACGCTATCCCAATGAAACGGTATTAGCACCGTGTGATTTCTCTCGCGGTGCAGATATTAAATACATGTCTGCGCTTCCACTCGTCAGATTGGAGGGAAGGGCACATAAGGTCAAGCGAGGCGCAGTAACGGCGTCAGGATAGGGCGCTTTCCGGAGAGGGATGCCAGAACCAAAAGTCTGTTATGGCCGGATGTAAATCCTGTTTAATGCCCGCGTTCCCGGAAAAAAACGCCGCAGCCAGATGTGATTCCATGCGGTTTCATTTTACGGTATCTCATCCGAAAATCGTGCGCTGATCGCATCACGTTCATAACCCTGCGGTTGTGTCAGAATCTGGTATAAATCAGGACGGCGACCGTGGATCCAGCGACGTCCGGTACTCATAGCAAGCAGGCTTAAATCCAGTTCTGCGCTCACCATACAATCTTCAGCAGCCCAGGTTTCATTAATGATTCTTCCATAAGGATCCAGGATCATGGCATTGCCTGTGCGGACTTCGTCATCATCTGCGCCTACGCCGTTACTAAAGAGAAGAAATAACCCGTTGTCGTGCGCACGGGCAGGCAGCCATCGCATTAGCCATTCCCGACCGCTTGGCCCCTTGAATGCAGCAGTCATTTCTTCCTTTCGCGTTTCCCGTTCCGCCCAGAGCGCCAGCGGAATGGGTTTCATCGCATAAGGGCTGCGGGAATCGGTACCGCCTGTTTGATGGGGCGCGAGAAGAATATCTGCACCCAGCAATGCCGTAGCGCGCACGTTTTCCACCAGATTGTTGTCCCAGCAAATCAGGATGCCTACTTTTACTCCCCAGGGCGTATCAAAAACGGTAAACCTGTCACCGCTGCTGATGGCCGGATGCTCAAAAGCATGAAGTTTACGATGCGTCTGCATTGAGCCGTCCGGCATACAGGCAACGTACGCATTATAAAGGCGGCCATCATCGGCTCGTTCAATTAGCCCGGCACCAATAAGCATTTGATGTTTTATCGACAAAGCGCGAATTAACATCAGGGAAGGGCTGGTTGCGATCGGTTCAGCAAGAGCAGAAACCTCCGCTGTGGTGAGCTTTGGCACATGCCAATAACCGGTGAGACACATTTCCGGAAACGTCAGGATTTTCACCTGCTGGATGGCTGCCTGCTCAATAAACTTCTCCATGATCAGTAGATTATATTTTTTGTCATTTGCCCGATGCTGAAACTGTACGGTTGCAGCCTTTAAAGACGTCAATTCGTGCATGATGCTTCTCCAGTTGTTGTAGAAACTGAATTACATAACGATTTCCAATAACTGTATAATCAAATGATTTCCATTTTCGATAACCTTTTGGAATGAAAAATTGAATATCCGTTTGTTGAAAGCGTTTTTGATACTGGCTGAAAAAGGAAATTATGCCGACGCGGCACGGGCACTGTGTATTTCGCAACCCGCATTGACCAAGCAAATTAACCTTCTTGAGTCGACGGTGAAGGTGTCACTTTTTTCACGCGGGCGTCACGGCGCAACACTGACCGCCGGGGGGAAACGCTTATTGCCAGAGGCTGAAAAAGTGGTCAGGCAAGCTCAGTTATTTATGCACCACGCAGAGCGCGTTTCAGTCGGTATTGAGGGGCATATAGCCGTCGGATTTGGCCTCTCAAGCTTTTATCTGGCACCACGCTGTATTGCTGATTTTCGCAGAGATTGTCCGGGAATTGAGATGTCTTTGACGGATCTTCCCTCCTTCTTACAGTACGAGCTACTGCAAAATGATGAGCTTCAGGTAGGATTTGTCAGGGTACCTCCACCTGTAGCGCTTGATTACCTGCCATTATTCACCGATCGGCTGGTGCTGATTGCACCTGCAACGCCCGCGTTATCATTGTCTGCTGCTGAATGGCTAAAAAAATGTCCTTTGTTACGTCTTCATACAGAACGAGGACAGGGTTTAAATGCGCAGATTGACCGCTTTCTGCATGATAACGGTCTTTATATATCATCCACCCAGCTGGCTGATGATATACACACTATTGTCGCATTGGTGATCGCGGGTACAGGTGTTGCCATTTTGCCCTATAGCGTTTTGCAAATCGCGCCACCGGAACGGGTGATTATTCCGTTAGCAGGCAAGTCAATAAGCTGGAAAGTTGGCATTGCCTGGAACGCAGGCACGAAGAATGTCATCCGGGATAATTTTATTGCCAGTATAAGAAAGCGTATTGCGGTCAAAAACGCGTAATCAGCATTACACGAGCCCTTAAAGTTCAAGCGCAGCCACAATGACGGATTCCATTTTCTCGGGTTTGGTGAACGGGGCGAAACGCTTAAGCGGTTTGCCGTCGCGTCCAATCAGGAACTTGGTGAAGTTCCACTTAATCCGTCCACCCAGCACGCCGGGCAAGGCGTCTTTCAGGTAGCGAAATACAGGGTGACTATTGGCGCCGTTGACCTCCACTTTCCCGAACATTGGGAAGCTCACGCCATAGTTGATGTGACAGGTCTGCGCGATTTCGTCGGCACCGCCGGGTTCCTGTTTACCGAACTGGTTGCAGGGGAAACCCAGCACCACCAGTCCCTGGGCGGCGTACTTCTTGTTTAGCGCCTCAAGCCCTGCGTATTGCGGCGTGAAGCCGCACTGGCTGGCAGTATTCACCACCAAAACCACTTTGCCCGCATAGTCGGCCATCGAAACAGGCTTGCCATCCAGACGGGTGGCGGAAAGTTGATGAAAGGTGGTCATAGCGGAAACCTCAGAGAAAATCAGTTTGACGTCAACATCTGGAACGAAGCCGCCAGTATACCGATGCAGAAGGGTTTTAATCAGCGAAAAGCGGACAGGTATGCTCAAACTTTCCGCTTCAAATAGCTTCAGCTAATTACCTGAAGACTATTATCAGCAAGAGTAGGGGAATAGGCAGCCCTTAGATTTTGACCTGTGTACCCCCATTCAACCAGTCAACACTGACGCTCAGGGAGGGGAGGGCGCGTTGATAAGCAAAGCATCTGCGACAGGGATGTCGCAGCTGAGCCTCCAGGGATGGATTCACGGCGACTTTGCGTTCAACGCGCCCTCCCTGATCCGTCACCCAAACCCGCAGACGACTCCCCTGAACCCACCAATCCAAATCAGGCTTCCGCGATATCCCACCACATCTTATTCAATGCGTAATAGCGGTCGCCCTTGTCCAGCGCCTTCTCCCATGGCTTATCAATGATAAAGTGAATGTTCTTCACCTCATCCAGATCCCACATCGCGGAGTGCTGGAACGGTAGCGTTTTCAAGGCGTTGTAAATGTACGGCAAGGGCTTCCAACGCTCGTGGAAATAGTCGTTGAGGAAGTCCTGCTCGGCAAACAGATAGCGGGAAAGATCGTCCAACTCCGCCAACTGATGCAACATATCTTCAAATATCGCCTGATCCGGACGCAGCACCAGGAAACCGCCGTTCAGGTAATTATCCACTTCTTCCAGTTCTTCCGTGTGCTCTATGCCACGGCAAAAACTGTAGAAACAGTTCTCGGGACGCCAGCTTTTCGGATAGCTTGGGATCTTGTTTGGATTGCAACGACAGGCGTGACAGGCCGCAATCTGATCCTCTTCCAATGGCAGCTCAAACAGCTCATCCATGTTTTGCGTCACTAACATGTCCGCATCAAGGAACACAATGCGTTCAAATTCGGTCAGCTTCCATACCGCCAGCTTGGTCCATACCTCGGAAAAACGCGCGTTAGCGTAGTTGTTTTGCAGGCTGCTGTTCGGACTGATCGGCTGCACATCGCGCAGCAAACAGCCGGCTGCTTCCAGCGTCTTACGCGCATCGGCATCAATATTTTCCGTGACCATCACCACCAGTGGAAAGGCGCTGCCTGACTTCACTAACGATTTCTGCAAGGCCTGCACGCCAACCAGATAGCCTGGCTGCGTCAAAAGGGTAGTCCATGCCTTCATTGGCTTCTCCTGGATAATCAGTCTAATAATGCGGCGGTAAACGCATTCTCAAATTTATGCTGGGGATCCAGCGCTTCACGCACGCTGGCAAACTCATGCCACTGCGGATAGAGCGCTGCCCAATCGTACAACGGCGCCTCAAAGTATTTGCCCCAATGCGGGCGACCACCTTCTTCAGCCAATACTTCTTCGACGGCGCGCAGGAAATTCACCCCTTCTTCAGACAGTGAACCGTCCTCGGAGTAATACACCACAAAACCAAAGAAGCAGGTGTCCTGCTGATAGGCCGGGCTGAGCCAGGACGAAGACGGGCCGGTGCAGCGCAGGATAATCGGGTAATGCATGTGCGGCTGAGTGTCGGCATGCCAGGCTTTAATCTTGCGGATCACCTCGCCGGCACGGGCCAGCGGAATGCCGATTTCAACGTTGATCTGCGGCGTGGCGATCCCGCGACAGAACACCTGATACACATCGCCGGTCACGTCAGAGAAATCCTTAAAGCGCGTGACGGTGCGGAACGGTTTGCCATTCTCATCAAGAATTTTGGTGTCGCTGCGCATATGCTCCAGCGTCTGATCGATGGTCTCGTTCATCGCATCACTGGTCTCTTCCTGCTTCACCAGATCTTCGTTATTATCCTGGTAAAGTGCGATCTCTTCTGCATTCGCTTCTCGTGCTGCCCAGACGTGAACCTGGTTCTCGTTCGGGAACCACCAGGCTTTGCTCAGCGCATAGTTGTGGTTCCAGTCGAGTAGATCCTCTTCCAGCGTGTCGGCACTGACCGCATTTTTGAAACAGGTGTAAACCACAGAAGGCGTGGTGCGTAATGTCACCTGAGTCAGCACGCCTAACGAGCCTAACCCCAGTTGCACCGCCGGGAACCACTTATGGTCGCGGTCATACTCGGCAATGCTGCCGTCGGCCAGCACCAGACGGATGCTCAGCGCCTCATCGGCAATCGAACTTTGCTGCAATCCCTGGCCGTGGGTCCCGGTCGACAGGGCACCGGCAAGGGATTGCGAGGCAATCACGCCAGGGGAAGCAGGCAGCATTCTGCCAATGCCGGACAGGATCTCGTAAACCTCGTGCAGCGGCGTACCGCCGGCAAAGGTGGCGCTGTCATCGGTGATCGCAATCAAGCCGCGCAGCTTGCTGAGGTCCACCAGCGTATCGCCTTGCTCCACCAGCTTGAGCATCCGGCCGGGCGACATTTTGCTGCCCATTACGCGGATTTTACCCCGGCTGGCGGCAACCAGCTGCTGCAATTCGGACTCGGACTCCGGTGCGCACACCGCGTTTTTATCGCCCAGCGTGGAGTTTTGGGCCCAGTTCCATACTTTGCCATCAGCGGCAGGATGGGGGTTGCGAAGGGGATATCCGCGATTTTCGCTCGTCATCGACTACTCCTTTCATAAGGACAATAACAAATCAGTAAGGGGGAAAAGCGCAGGAATAAGCTTTCGAGGCGCCGTACATTACCGGTAAGCATAGCTGAAAAGCCCCAGAACGACAGGTTCCGGGGCGTGAAAAGTTGTACAGAATGTTTTTCGTTGTACAGATTGCCGATCAAATCGGACGCAGATAGCGCAGGGTGGCATCAACCACCAGCTGACGATTACGCGAGATGCTCTGCTGTTCGCTCTCGCCGCCGCCAAACAGCGTGTTGAAGGTGTAGCGGTTCGACACGTTATGCGTACAGATGCTGCTGATCAGACGGTGAACGTCGACCGTGTCCGCTTTGCTGTCGAACACACCTGCCGCTTTACCGCGCGCCAGAATATCTTCCAGCACGTCGAGGGCACTCTGATTCAGCGTTTTGATGCGCTCCGACTGGCTGATATAGCGCCCGCGCATCAGATTCTCGGTGCAGACTAAGCGCATAAAATCCGGGTGGGTGATGTGATAGTCAAAGCTGGCTTCGGCGAGGCGCGCCATGGCAATCACCGGCGGCATTTCCGCCAGGTTCAGCCCGGTTTCATGCTGGCGAATTTCCTGATACACCTGCTCCAGGACTTCCACATACAGGTTCTCTTTGTTGCTGAAGTGATACACCACCATCCGTTTGGTGGTCTGGGCATGTTCAGCAATCTGTTCCATGCGGGCGCCCTGCAGGCCGAATTCGGCAAAAGTGGCAAGCGCACCGGCAAGGATGCGTTTCTTCAACCCTTCCGGGTCGTTTTTTCTTTTGGCTGTGACTGACATAGCAACTCGTTAAATCCGTCGTCTGTAAGAGGACCCTGACAGGGTTTACATCCACCATATTACCACAGAAAGCCTAAGGCCTCGTGAGCAGGGCGGGCGGTGTGATCCTGTTGGTCAATAGTAAGGTATGGAGGCAGCTGACGGAGATTCAACCCTTTACAAGGGAAGGGTAACGGTGGGGGATTGGGTTGCCACGAACATGTTCAGGACGTTGTTCGCGGCAAAGTGACTCAAAAATAAGGATGCGTTCCGTCTATCACGCTGGCGTAATGACCTTTGATTTTCTCATTCAACTGCGCCTCGTTCGGCAGAGGCCGCCCGCGCAGCACCGCTTCGGTGGTGAAGCAGAAAATCAAAATGCCCCGGCTGCAAATGTTGGCTGCCTCGGTGTAGCTTTCAAGCGTCGAGAAATACGCATCGCTGCTTTTGGCTTTTTCCAGACTGGCGGACATCACCGACACCAGCATACGGTAAACGTCTATCGCCTCGCCCAGCACCGGGATTTTACCGATTGAGAACGCCAGAATCTTGCTGATGCGGGTAAACAGCAGCTTTCTGTCCGGCAACGCAAACAGCTCTTCCAGCGTCTCCAGCCACAGGTTAAAGGTGGTGGCGAACAGTTCATTCTGCACGATCTGCAGGCTGGCATGCTGCCAGGAGAATGAGGCGGCCATTAAGGCAAAATCACGCTGATAGCTCAGGAATGCCTGCTCATTGTCATCGTCCGCCAGCGTCAGCGCATTACTGGCCAGCTCGAAGTTTTGCAGCTCTTGCTGACTGTCTGCTTCATGCCAGTCAATCAGCCTGGCTTTGCGCAGTTGCAGGGTTTTTAACGCTTCCAAATCGTGGAAGGTTGCCATCGCGATCTCACTGGCTAACAGCGCCTTATTGATCGTCTGAATCACCACGGGCGACTCCACCACAGAACGCTGCGCCAGCAATTCATTGCGGCGATTAAGGTAGGCGGCGGCAGGACTGAGGAAGTTGCTCATGGAGTTTACCCGGGGTCGGAGGGGGGACAGGCATCAGAGAACCTGTACAGTAGGTTCCAGTATGGCATAACTTATTGGTAAGAAAGCCTGGGGAGAAAGCTTTTCAGGATAATGCCAGATAGCCTTGGGTAATCAGCAGCTTGAAATGGCCTGCAACATCGGTTCGCCCACCAGCACCGGCTGGTGGACTTTACGATTTCTTAACGTAATTCCATCGCGTAATTGTTAACCGGCGTTATTTTTTGGATCAGCTTGTGGTCAAAAAGAAACCGTTCGTAAGCATCATAACGGGCTGTATCCAGGTGTGAAGGATCGCGGGCAAACAGCGGCAGGGTTTTCATCCAGGCGGCTTTGTTTAACGCATTATTAAGGTCCGGGTGCGCGCTGGCGAACGCATCCCAACTCTCCTGTGGATGGGCATGCAGGTAGTCGCTGCCTTTCTTTAGCGCGATGAGGAATTTTTTGATTTTCGGCGCGTTCACCTCATCGCGATTGGCCACGATAATCAGCTCGTCATAGGCCGGAACGCCGTAGTCCTCAACGTTGAACACCTGTGGATCCTGACCGTGCTGCTTCAGCTCCAGCGCTTCGATATTGCGATAGCCGCCTATCACCGCATCGACCTGGCCCGCCATCAGCGCGCTGTTGAGCTGGAAATTGACGTTGACCATCTTCACCTGATCCAGACTGACCTTTTCGTGGTTGAGCATGGTGCCCAGCGTCGCCTGTTCAATACCGCTGACCGAGTAGCCAATTTTTTTGCCTTTCAGCCCGGCCGGCGAGGTGATGCTTTTATCCAGCGTCATCACCGTATTTAACGGCGAGTTGATCAGCGTGCCGACGCGCATCAGCGGTAAGCCCTGATCGGCAAAGAAATGCAGCTGTGGCTGATAGGTGATCGCCAGGTCGGCCTGTTTGGCTGCCACCAGCCGTGGCGGCAACGCCGGATCGGAAGGCGGCACAATTTTCACCTCCAGCCCCTGTTCCTTAAACGCGCCAATCTGTTCCGCGACCATGATCGGCGCGTGATCGGGGTTGATATACCAGTCCAGTACCAGCGTGATCTTGTCGTTGGCGTTGGCAGTGTGGGCACAGGCGGCAGTCAGCAGCAGGCCGCAGAGGGTTTTCTTAAACATGTGTTTCCCTTGAGTGAGGTATCGATCAGTCATTTTCCGGTGCCCAGCGGATCAGGCGACGCAGTGCACTGTCCACCGCCAGCCACAGCAGCAGAGTCATCAGCACCAGAATAAAAAGTGCCGCAAAGCAGAGTTCGGTTTGCATCCGCGCATTGGCGTTCAGCATCACGTAGCCCAGACCTTCGCCTGCGCCGACCCATTCGCCGATGATGGCGCCAATCGGTGCCACCGCCGCCGCCATCCTCAGCCCGGAGCCAAACGCAGGCAGCGCCGCCATCAGCCGCACATGGCGTAATAACGCCCAGCGGGATGCGCCCATGGTGCGGGCGAGGTCGAGAAGATCGTTATTGACCCGGCGCAACCCGTCGAAGAAAGCCGAGGTGACCGGGAAGAAAATCACCAGCACCGCCATCGCCACCTTGGCGCTGATGCCGAAGCCGAACCACAGCACCAGCAAGGGTGCCAGCGCAAAAACCGGTATGGCCTGGCTGGTCAGCACCAGCGGCATCAGCCAGCGCTGTAAGCGGGGGGAGAACATCATGCACAGCGCAAGGATGGCGCCGAGCAACACGCCGGCGACCAGCCCGCTGACGATTTCCGCCGCGGTCACCAGCGTGTGCGCCGCCAGATACGCGCGGCTGGTCCACAGGACGTCGGCAACCGACATCGGCGTGGGCAGCAGGAAGGCAGGAACGCCGCTGCGGGTGATTGCCCACCAGACGGCAATCAGGCCGATAAACACCGTCAGGCCACGCCGCCAGCGGCCAAAGGCCGATTCTTTTACGGATATCATCCTGCCGCCCGGGTCAGCTGTTGCAGTAATTCACCCTGGCTCTGCAACAGGTGCCGATCGTCAGGGGCCCGTGGCGGCAGTCCGGCAATCTGATGCGAATCATCAATCCCGGCCGCAGACAGCACCAACAGCTGGTGGCTAAGGCGGCAGGCCTCCAGCGGATCGTGGGTGATCAGTAACACCGTGTGGCCGGTCAGTAACGCTGAGGCCAGGGTCTGGATACTGGTGCGGGTAATGGCGTCCAGCGCTGAAAAAGGCTCGTCCATCAGCACCATCGGCTGACGCTGATAAAGCGTGCGGGCCAGCGCGGCTCGCTGCCGCATACCGCCGGACAGCCCGGCAGGCAGGCTGTCGCCATACCCGCTTAAGCCGACGCGCGCCGTCAGCTCATCGGCCCATTCGCGGTCGGGCTTCTCGCCACGCAGGCGTGAGGCGAGGCTGATATTGTCGCGAACGGTCAGCCACGGATAGAGCAGATCTTTCTGCCCCATATAGGCCACGCGTCCCTGCACCGGCAGGCCATCGCTGCCGGTGACCGTGCCTGCCGTCGGCTGCGCCAGCCCGGCTATGATCTTCAGCAGGCTGGTTTTGCCGACGCCGCTGGCTCCCAGCATCGCGGCAAACTGACCGCCGGTGATATCGACATTCAGCCGTTCAAACACCGTCCGTGCGCCGTAGCGCAGGGTCAGATCGCGCACCTCAATCCCCGGCGGGATCACGCCGCGGGCAATGTCATGACTGTTCATACCACGTTACTCAAACTGGCATTCAGGCCCATCTGCCAGAAGGCACTTTCCAGCCGGGTGGCGGTGGTGAAGATGGTTGAAAGCTCCGGCAGACGACTTTGTGCGCCGCGCTGAACCCCAACCGTTTCCAGTAGATCTATCGCCCGCTGAACGCTGGCCAGATAGTTTTCGTCGCCGTAGTTGGCGATCCACGAGCGGTAGGGATTGCCTTCGGTGACGGTGGTGGGATTGTGCAGCAAGCCGAGGCCTATTTCGGCATAGCCCGCGACGCAGGGAAGCAGTGCGGCCAGCAGATCCAGCGCATCGCCGGACTGGCCGATATCCAGCACATAGCGGGTGTAGTTGAGGGTTTCGGGCGCTTCCTGTTCATTGCGCATCTGGCTTTCGCTGATGCCCCACTGCGTGCAGTAACCGACATGCAGCGGCAGCTCGGCGACGATGGCATTCAGCGAGGCGGTGGCGGCACGCATTTCTGGCAGGGTTCGGAACTTGCTGACCAGCAGGGCATAGGCGCGGGCGAAATGGATCAGGAACAGGTAGTCCTGGGTCAGATAGCGCCGAAACGCGCTTTCAGGCAGCGTGCCCTGGGCCAACTGCTGAAGAAAAGGGTGGTTAACGTAGTGCTGCCAGTCAGCCGCGGCCTGCTGGCGAAGCTGGCCATAAAGACCACGGGAAAACATGTTGTCAGACATGGGACCTCCAAAAGTGAGTGGAGATCCGGGCGTGCAGAGGTATGAACAGGCAACGATCGAAAGTGATGCTATTGCCAACCCGTCCCTTCGCTGGCATGACCCAGATCAGGTTCAAAGGGTCCGGCTAACGTCGCCATCTCAGCCCATAAAGGACACCCCTCGGAGAGGCTTGTTATACGATATTTACTTTTTGATTACAATCGATGGCTGGCAGCCGAGTTGGCGTCATAATGAAAAACGGCCTTCTTGCGAAAGCCGTTGTTTAAGCGCCACTAAGCCTGTTTTGGCTTAGAAATCATATTCTAACGCTAAGCGGTTCTGCCAGAAGTTCTTGTCAGAGGTCGAGGTGGTTTGCACGCCGACAAAGTCGGTCAGGCTCAGCCCTTTCAGCACGCCATCAAAGCTGTAGGTGCCGTAAATCAGGTACTCCGACTGATTGCTGCTGGACGCGCCGGCGCTGGCGGTCAAATCCATAAAGGAGTAACGGCTGCCGAGGGAAATATTGCTGTTGGCGGTCCAGTTCAGATCGGTGGAGTAGGCGTTGCCGCTCCCCAAATCCTGGGTACTGGTGAAGAACGGCTGGGCAAAATACTGGCCGGACGAGGTGTTATGGGCATAAGGCGTCACCAGCGCACCGTTGCCATAGGCATTCTCACTGGCGGCGATATGGTCCCAGTTCAGTGACCAGCGCAATGACGGCACAAAATTCATCGCATACTGCGCGCCGTAGCTGGTGCTGTTTACTTCGCCCGCCAGCGCGTCGCCCTGACTCAGGCCGCGAATAAACTGCACGCCAATTTTTGGCTGCAACGGATTTTCCGACCACGACAGGAAGCTGTCGGCGTAAACCATCTTGGTGTAGTTATTGTATTCTTCGTACCACAGCTGGCCGGTCAGCTTTTTATCATCCAGCTTCAGGGCACGTCCGCCGCCGATGCCCCACATGCCGTTAGTACGGCCATCGGCGTCGGTGTAGGCGGTGGTGTCGAGAAACTGATCGTCACCCCAGGGTTTATAGCGGGTAATTTTGGTGGCGTGCAGGAAATTGTCGCTGTCGCCATAATTGGCGTCCACACCCCGGAACAGGATCGGGGTGATGCGCCAGTCGTAGTCGCCGATAAACGGGATATTGATACGCTGGTCACCGGCGGTGATGCGGAAGTCCTGATAGTGCCAGCTCAGATAGGCTTCGCCGACGCCGGTCTCGTTTGGCCCCAGTTCACCGATCAGGTGGTCATCGTTATGCGAGATGCCGCGTTGCAAAATGCCGCTGACGCCGAGGCTCAGGCCATAATATTCCGCCGTGGCGTACTTCACGCTGCCACCGTAACTGACGGTATCCTGCGAATAGCCCGGTGAGAAATAGGCGTTGTGGGTGGAATAATAGAGGCTGCGCAGGCTGCCATGGACCGAGCCGCAGGTAAACATTTCGGTCAGTGAATCGGCGACGCCGGCATCACAATCCGAAACCGGTGCCGCAGCCAGCGCGTGACCCATTAATAAAGCCTGAGAGACGACGAGTACACCCAACTTTAGCGCAAAGTTGACCTTCTTTGTTTTCATCAATAGCTTCCTGTCAAAATTTGAAAATGATCTGCCCGCAGCAAAATTTGCTGAGTAATTTTTTTTGGGTATCCGGTAAAACCGTCCAGTGGCGAGCGCGTTATTTTAGCTACGCAGGTTATTTACGCACTGTAATTAATTTTATTGCGATTTCATTTATTCAGTGACAGCGGATCGCTTGGTAATTCCAGCGTGTCGCGCACGTCCCAACCCTGCAGCTTGCCTGGGTTGAGCAGTCCTGCCGGGTCCAGCGCCTTTTTAACTGAAACCACCTCGGCCTTAATTTCCCCTTGCTTACCTTCTTCAATGGTAAAGACGTGAGGGTTATTTATTTTTACATCATGATCGCGGAATATCTGCATTATTTCGTTCAATCTTTCTTCACTGGAATAGCGAATTAATTGTAATCCGCTGGCAGTGATATTGCTGTCGTTGTCACGCAGGAATTCAATATGGGAAATAACTTCATCGCCGAACAATTCCGCCATCGTAATAATCTGCTGACGATAGGTGGAATAATTGAACGCCGTCTGCAAATAGGTCAGGGTGCTGTCCACTTTCAGCGCATGCAGCGTGGTATGGTTCCAGCAATATTCCATCAAGGAGGCATTGGCTTCACGCGCCTCGTCCGCCGTCTGGCGCACGGCATTCTGGCCGCGATACTTTTCTAACAGTCCGCTGCACAGGCCTTCACTTTGCTCCGCAATCACGCTAATCACCGCATGCTGCGTGGCCTGGTAGTTGCCGTTCAGATGGGTGAAATAGCTCGGGATTGGTGCGGCGAACAGGGCAAGCTGGCGTTTCACCAGCCCTGGCGAGCGGGCAAAGGCATTGGCATAGTCCAGCGCATCGGTGAAGTCGTCGAACACATCCAGCCGCTCAATCCACTGATGCACCGGTGCCAGCGCCAGCTCGACTTCCAGCAAGATGCCGTTGCTGCCGTAAGCATGATGCAGCAGCAAGGCCTGCGGCGCGGGAACGCTGAGGATGCGCGGCTCGGCTTCCATGGTCATCACTTTCACGCTCAGCACGTTGCCGGGTGCGCCCAGCGGGCCATAGTTGATTGAGCCGATGCCTCCAAAGCCGCCGCCATACAGTCCGCCCAGCGTCGCCAGCCGATAGGTCGACGGCATACAGCGCAGCTCCCAGCCCTCTGGACGGGTCACCGTTTCAATCTCGGCCAGACGGATCCCCGCCTGCGCCCGCACGCGGCCTTCACCCAGTTCCACCACCTGATTAAACGCGGTCATATCGACCAGAATGCCGCCCTGTAGCGGCACCAGCTGACCGTAATTGCCGGTTGCGCCACCGCGTAATATCAGCGGCAGGCCGTGCTGCACGCAGGCCTTGACCAGCAGGCTGAGCTCTTCTTCATTGCGCGGGCGAACCACCGCATCGGCCTGCTTGTTTTCCAGCTGCTGCTTCAGCACCGGGCTGAACCAGTGAAAATCGCGCGAAAGACGTTTGACCTTGGGGGCCTGAAGCGTCCACTCGAGGTCGGGAAGCGCCAGCAGCATCTGCTCTACGGCGTTCTTACGTTGTTCACTGTCCATACTCATCCTGTCGGCAAAAGGGTCATTAAATTAGTGAGACTGCACGGCTTCGCTTTCATGCCAGGCGCTGAGGGCGCGGCGGGAAATCCACGACATCACGCCAAACAGCGCGATCCCGGTTAACGAAATCAACAGCAGCGCGGCAAACATCAGCGGAATATCCAGCTGATAACCTGCCTGTAAAATCTGATAGGCCAGCCCGGTGTTGTTGCCGCCGGTGCCCGCCACAAACTCGGCCACTACCGCGCCGATCAGCGACAGTCCGCTGGAGATGCGCAGCGCGCCGAAAAAGTACGGCAGGGCAGAGGGAATGCGCAGGCGCACCAGGATTTGCAGGCGGCTGGCATGGCTCAGCTGGAAATAGCTCAGCAGGCCCGGCGACACGCTGCGTAACCCCTGGGTGGTGTTGGAAATGATCGGGAACACCGCCATCAGCGTCGAGCAGACCACTAACGACAGCGTGGTGTCTTTCACCCAGATGATGATCAGCGGCGCGATCGCCACAATCGGCGTCACCTGCAGAAACACGATGTACGGAAACAGCGCCGTTTCAACAAAGCGGTTCTGCACCAGCACAAAGGCCACCGCGCAGCCGATGACGATCGACAGCACAAAGGAGATCAGGGTGATTTTCAGCGTGAACAGCAGCGACATCATCAGCGAGCCGAAGTTGGTCCACAGGCTTTGCAGCATCACCACCGGCGACGGCACGAGGAACTGCGGGATTTTGAAATAGCTGACCCAGCCCTGCCACAGCAGGATCACCACTACGGCGACCACCGCCGGGTAGAGGATTTTACGGAAGGTCGGGTTGCTGGCCCAGGGCGTTGATCGTTGCGTCTGCATGGCTTACTCCTTTCCTGACTGGCTGGCTTGCAGAAGGCTGTCCTGCAGGCGTTTGGCATAAACCGAAAATGCCGGGCTGACGCGGAAGTCTTCACTGCGCGGGAAGGGTTCGGTAATCGCGATATCCTCCACCACACGGCCAGGCCGTGCCGCCATCATGATCACCCGCTGCGACAGAAACACCGCTTCGTGAATGGAGTGGGTGACGAACACCACCGTCAGGCCCTGTTCGCGCCACAGACGCAGCAGATCGCTGTCCAGCTTGTTGCGGGTGATTTCGTCGAGCGCGCCGAACGGTTCGTCCATCAGCAGCAGCTTAGGCCGTGTGACCAGCCCGCGCGCAATCGACACGCGCATCTGCATGCCGCCGGACAGCTCACGCGGCAGGACTTTGGCAAACTTGCCCAGACCCACCAGCTCCAGCGCTTCACTGACGCGGGTGTTGGCTTCTGCGCGCGGCACGCCGGCCAGATCGAGCGGCAGGCGCACGTTGTTATGCACGTTGCACCACGGCATCAGCGTGGCTTCCTGGAAGACAAACGACAGCGGCTCCTGCGCCTTCTCACGGCTGTCACGCCGCCACAAAATCAGCTTGCCGTCGGTCGGTTCAATCAGCCCGGCCACCATCTTCAGCAGCGTACTTTTGCCGCAGCCAGAGGGGCCAAGCAGGGTGATAAACTCACCCTGGTTGATGGTCAGATTGACCGGCAATAACGCGCGGGTGCCGTTGCTGTAGATCTTCTCCGCCGACAGCACCTCAATGGCGGGCTGTGGCGGCGCGCTGGGCGCGCGCACCTCACTCATTACGGTCAATTTAGGGGCTGAATTCATGGCATAACCTTCGCGTCTTTAATCAGGTCGAGGGTATAGGTCTGTTCAAACGGCACTTTATCGGCGGCGATCAGTTTGTTTTTCACCAACATATCCCAGGTCTCTTTCAGACGCGGTTCGGTGATGATGCCAATGCCGCCGGTTTGTGCGTCGCCGCCGGTCACCAGCTCATATTTCTTCATCTGCGCGATGCCAAAGGCAATTTGATCGGCACCCATTCGCGGGTTGGCCTTGGTGATCAGCACGTTGCCGGCGGTCGGGTCCTGCAGATACTCTTTCCAGCCTTCCATCGACGCCTTAATAAAGGCCGCGACCGCCGTCGGGTGATTTTTCACCGTGTCGGCCATACAGATAATCGAGTTGCCGTACGGCGGGTAGCCCCAGTCGCTGAGCGGGTAGACGTAGAATGGCTTGCCGCCTTTTTGCACCGAGAACGGCTCGGAGGTGACGTAGCCCTGCTGGACTAAATTATTGTCCGCGAGGAAAGGCTGCACGCTGAAGGTGTAAGGACGAATTTTGGCGTTGGCCAGGCCCAGATTGCTTTTAGCCCATGGCCAGAACGAGGTATAGGCCTCGGTGGCCAGCAGGAAGGTTTTATCTTTTAATTCCTCGCCTTTGCTGACCTTGTCATGGCTGATAAACACCGTTGGCGAGTGCTGGAACACCGTCGCGACGGTCATCGCATGCACACCGGCCTGCCAGGTCTCCAGCGCCTGACCGTTGTCGCCCAGCGTACAGTCCGCCTGGCCGGCGGCCATCAGCTGCATCACATTGACCTGCGGGCCGCCCATCTTGATGCTGACGTCCAGCCCGGCATTTTTGTACAACCCTTTGGCCTGCGCCTGATAAAAGCCGCCGTGTTCTGCCTGAGCGTACCAGTTGGTAAGGAAGGTGAATTTTTCTTCTGCCAGGGTGGAAAAAGAGGTTCCGGCCAGCATCAGGGCAATCAGGCTATAGGTGGTTTTGCGCATGTTATTCATCACGGGAAATCCTTTATTCAGAGGCAAAAGAAGACGAAGGTGGCGTAAAAGAGGTCTGCACAAAGCCATTCCAGTGGTGTTTTCCCCAGGTGGGTTCACTGCGTGCTTTCCATTCCATTTGATGGATTTCGGTAATGGCCTGCGCCCAGCTGGCGGCGAGCGAGTCGAGGATGGCGTGGCCCTGCTCAACGGTGGCCTGCGTCGGGTCGCCAATCACGCCGCTGGGACCAAAGTCGTATGAGGCCCAGGCGGCCGCCGGACGGCTGCTGGACAGCGTCGGGCAGGGGAATTCAGGAGGATAGTTCACCACCGCATGCTCCATATGGACGCACTCCGGGGCCAGCGCCAGCATCACCGCCGTTTCACTGTGGCCCGCGTGCATCGCCATTTTTTGCTCCTGCGCGCTGAGATACTGGTTCTCCACGTTCGGCACGCGGAACACGTCATGCGGGATCATAATCATGTCGCCATGGCGCAGACGCATCTCGCGTGAGGCCATCTGCAATACCTGCGGCTGTCCGCCGTGGCCGTTAATCATCAACAGCTTGCGGAAGCCTGCGCGATACACCGATTCGGCAATTTCCAGAATGGTTTGCAGCAGCGTGTCGCCGGTTAAGGTCAGGGTGCCGGGAAAATTCAGGTGCTCGTCCGACTTGCCGTAGGTGACCGGTGGAATGGCGAACGCCGGGATCGCTTTTGGTAAACGGGCCAGCGCGTGGCCTGCCACGCCGGACGAGATCACGCTGTCCACGGAGCAGGGCAGATGCGGGCCATGTTGCTCTATGGCGCCGGTCGGCAATACGATCACGGTATTGGCTTTGTCCGGCAGGGCAGCAATCGCCGGCCAGCTGAGGAAAGGGAGGAAGCGGGCTGCGGGAATATAACCGTTAATCATACTGTGCCTCGTTATCCGACATTATTGCGTTTAGCGGGATTGGGGTAGCCACGCGGTGGCCTCAACTTCAATCAGTACCTCGGCACCTGGCAGCATCTCGCTGACCTGCACCACGGTGGAAACGGGCGGCTGACCGGGATAAAACAGTTTTCGCACCTGGCTGTAATACGGGAAGTGATCGAGGTTGCGGAAATACTGCACCAGTTTGATCACGTCACTCATCTCGCCACCGGCCTCTTCAATGGTGCGGCGGATGCTTTCCAGCACGTACCAACTCTGTGCAAGAATCGGGCCTTGTTTGGCATCGGTCGAGAATTCGCCGGTTTCACCGAGCAACACGCGGGCGTCGGCCGGAATATCCTGAAAGCCGCGCACGATGGTGGCGCTCTGTGGATTGACCGGAATAATGCCGGACAGAAAGATAAAATCTCCCGCGCGACGCCAGGCGGCATATTTGGCGAGCGGCTTGCCCGCTCCGGCTTCAAGACTCATAACAGCACTCCGCATTCCACGTTCGTTGAAAGGTCAGCTTGCCGTGGTGGATCACCACGCGAGCCGCACTGTTTAAAGGCCAGGTTACGCTATCGCTTCCCGGGAAAAGCACCAGGCTGGCGGGGCTACCCACCGCCAGCGGTAAGTCGTTTGCCGTACCGCTCAGCGCAGCAGCAGAACAGATCAGCTGGGACTGCTGGTCAAAAACTCTATCCAGCTGCAGGGCAAACAGCCCGCAGCTCAGGGTATCCAGCGGGTCATAGCTGCCTGCCGGGCAAAAGGCATCCTGCACGTTGTCGCACCCGAGCATCACCGGAATGCCGGCGGCCTGCGCCTCTTTCACCAGGGTGATCCCGCGCTGGCGCGGCGTCTGGCCGACAACGGCGTCCTGCAACAGCAGGTTGGTCATCGGCAGGGCGATCAGGGTGACACGGTGTTTAGCTAATTCGCTGAGCACGACCTTAGCCTGCTGTTCACTGCCGGACGCCAGCGCGCATCCGTGGCTGCAGCAGATATGCCCGCTAAAGGCGTTTTCGCTGAGGAAGTCAGCCAGCCAGACCAGGCCGTTGGCGGTCTCGCTAAGCTCTTCGTCGATATGCAGATCCACATCCAGCCCCCAGCGGGCGGCGCTGTGCATCAGGTTGGCCATCGCGGCCGGATCCCAGTTGGAGGAGTGAACAAATCCGCCTAACAGGCAGTGTTCACCGCTTTGCGCCACCGCGCGGGCAATGCGGTCTGCGGCATCCGCATCGGCGAAAAAGCCCAGTGGCGCCAGCGCCACGCGTTGCAGCGTGACGCCAGGCTGGTGAAGGGTCGCCAGTTCATGCCAGGCAAGCGGTGGCGTTGGTTCAAACCAGTCGATATGGCTGCGTAGCAGGCTGACGCCGTGGGACGCCGCCCAGGCCAGGCCCTGCGCCGCGCGCTGGTGGAGATCCTCAGCGGTCCAGTGCTGGCGATCCTGGTGCAGGGTTTCAATCGCCGCTAACAGACCCGGTCGGGCTGGGCGACTGCGGCCAATGGTGAAGGTTTTATCCAGATGCGCGTGCGGTTCAATCAGGCCCGGCAAGGCCAGCGTGCCCTGAAGGTCCCACAAATCTGGCTGGTCGGGCTGAGCGGGGGTTAGCGAGGCGATCCTGCCGTCGGCGAAACGGATATCCGCCGCGACGGGTTCACCCTGCTGCTGCGGCCAGTCGGCGGGCAGCAGCCACGCCGGTAAACGGACGTTGGCAACGCCGGCCAGTGGCGAGCCGGGTGGAGTCGGGCGCGTCGTCAGCCTCACAGGTCGAGGACCAGAACAGGGGATTTGGCGCGGGAACAACACACCGTTATCTGGCTGTTGTCGGCCTTTTCTTCATCGGTCAGCACACAATCCCGGTGATCCGGAATGCCGTCGATCACGTCGGTAATACAGGAGCCACAAATACCCTGTTCGCAGGAAAGCATAATATCGACTTTGGCACTGAGTAAGACTTCGGCAATGGTCTGCTCCGGGCTGACCAGATAACGTTGTCCGGTGGAACTCAGCTCAATATGAAATGCCGTATTGCCACCTTGTCGCGCTAATTCCGGGTTGCTGAAACGCTCAAAATGTAACTGGTCGGGCTGCCAGTGATGCTGCTGCATAATGTCCTGCAGCCGCTGAATAAATCCGTCCGGTCCGCAGGCCATCACCCGGGTGTGCGGGTCGGATTGCGTCAGGGCGAATGGCGTGTTGTGGCGCAGGGAATCGTTTGCGTCGCTGTAATGAAAAAACACCCGCTCCGCGAGAGGTTGCGCGCTCAGACGCGGCAGGAAAGCGGTTTGTTCAGCGTTCGAAGCATAGTAATGCAGCTCACATTCGCCGCCCTGCCGCGCGATAGCTTCCGCCATCGTCAGCAACGGCGTAATGCCAATCCCGCCCGCCAACAGCAGATAACGCGGTGCGTCTGGTAACGGAAAATGGTTGCGCGGTGCGGAAATCGTCAGGCTGTCGCCAGGCTTAAAATGGTGGTGAATATGCTGCGAGCCGCCAGAGGACAGTTCGGCCAGCTTGACGCAGATTTCATAATATTCCGCGTCACCGTGTTCGCCACAAAGAGAATACTGGCGCGGGCCAATTTCAGGAATATACAGGTCGATATGTGCGCCGGGTAACCAGCCTGGCAACGCATAATCCCGCTGGGCAATTAACTGCAATGACCGGTTTCCTGCGCCATTTTCAGTGATTGCTTTGATCGTGACAGGGATTATTTCGGCGTCTTTCATGTTCTTTTACCGTAGCGAGTCTGGACTCTGTTTGAGTGATGAAACGATTGTTCCCGTTGCAATGAAAGCTACGTTATTGCTATAACTGCGTTGCGTCGAGAGCTTTGATTCGCACGTCCCGTTGCATAAAAGAGAGCACCTCACCTATGTTCGCCTTCTCAAAGTTCCTGCTGTATTTCACCGAAGTGGCGCGTCTGGGATCCTTCCGTAAGGCGTCAGAAACCCTGCACGTTGCGGCATCCTCTATCGACCGGCAAATCCTGCGGGTGGAAAAAGAGCTGGCGATGCCGCTGTTTGAACGGCATCCCACCGGGCTGCGGCTGACGGCGGCGGGGGAGCTGTTGCTGCATGCCGCCAAAAACTGGAAGAAGGACTTTTCCCGCGTGCGTGAACAGCTCGACGACCTGCGCGGCTTACGCCGTGGGCACGTGCGGATTGCCACCATCGATGCCATTAACCGACATTTCTTCTCGTCGATGCTGAAGAAAGTGCATCAGGACTATCCCAACATCTCCTTCACGCTGACCACCATGAACAATATCGATATTCAGCAGGCGCTGATTTCAGGGGATGCGGACTTTGGCATTATGCTCAACCCACAAAGCTCGAAGGAGCTGATGGTGCAGGCCTTTGCCGAGATCAACCTGGGGATTGTGGTGCCCAAAGGGCATCCGCTGGAGGGCAGAAGTGGGGTGCGCTTTAATCAATGCCTTGAATATCCATTTATTATTCCCTCAGCCCCGCTGATGCTTTACGGGCCGGTCGAGGCGCTGCTGAATAATAACGGCGGCATGGTGAAAGAAGTGGCGGTGTCCAATAACATCCATATGATCCGTTCGCTGATCAAAGAGAAGATCGGCATTGGCATCCTCTGCTGGCTGGACATCATGGATGAAGTGGACCGCGAAGAGCTGGCCTTTATTCCGCTGACCGATCCGCAGTTAAAATCCTTCACCCTGTCGCTGTGCCTGGCGCCTTCACGACAGCTTTCACTGGCGGCATCGATGATGTTGAAACAGCTGGAAGTGTTGTTCAGCCAGATTGATGCACCGGGCCGTGAGGAATAATCGCACCAGTTTAGTGCGTGATGCTCTCCTTTGAATCAAATGTTGCAACGTCTTTCCCCGACAAACCCTGTGGACTGGCGATTGGTGAAGTTGGCACCGTTTTTGTATAGCTAAACGTGAGTAGAAGCGGTCAGTGCAGCTCAGTGCGCGGGACATTGCTCAGCAACCATTTCGCGGTTCATTTTGCGCCGGATTGGGAGGCTGAGCCGCGTCTGCTTGTCCTCTCTCCGGCAACGATAAGGAGAGGAGCAATGAAGTTACCATCCCGCATTTCCCTGTCTTACTGCGTGCTGAGCACGTTGATGTTTGGGGCGCTGTCATCCACCGCCAGCGCGGAAGAGAAAATCGCCTTACTGACCTCCTGGTACGCGCAGGCCGAGCAGGGCGGTTATTACCAGGCGCTGGCCACCGGCATCTATAAACGCTACGGCCTGGATGTCAGCATTCAGTCTGGCGGCCCGCAAATTAATGGTATGCAGCTGCTGCTGTCGAAACGCGCAGACGTGATCATCGGTTACGACCTGCAGCTGCTGGAAGCGGTCCAGCGCGGGTTTCAGGCTAAGGCCATCGCCGCGCCTTTCCAGTATGATCCGCAGGGTTTGCTGACCCACGCCTCGGTGACCTCCCTTGACGGGCTGCAGGACAAAACCATTCTGGTCTCCAGCTCCGGGCAGTCAACCTGGTGGCCATGGCTGAAAGAACGCTATCACCTGAAAGATTCTCAGGTCCGCCCTTATACCTTCAATATCCAACCCTTTGTCGCCGACGATAACGTCGCGCAGCAGGCTTACGTCAGTTCTGAAGTTTTTCAGGCGCAGAAAGCCGGGGTGAAATCCAACTTCTTCCTGTTCTCCGAGCATGGCTACCCGCCTTATGGCGGCATCTTAATTACCCGTCCGGATGAGATCGGCGGCCGCAAAGAGGCGATGGCGAAATTTGTGCAGGCCTCGATGGAAGGCTGGGTGAGTTACCTGAAAAACCCGGCGCCAGGCAATGCGCTGATCAAAAAAGACAACCCGAAAATGACCGACGATCTGTTGGCGTGGGCGGTTGAGCAAATCAGCCAGCATCATCTGATTGATGGTGGCGATGCGGCAAGCAAAGGCTGGGGCACCATGACCGAGGCACGCTGGCAGAAAACCCGTGATTTTATGGTCAATGCCAAATTGCTTAACGCCGATACCGACTGGAAGCAGGCCTATACCACCGAGTTTATTGACCACATACAGGTTAAACCCTGAGGAGCGCTGCGATGCTGTCTGATTCACTGCTGATAAAAAACGCGCACGCCATTCTGACGGGATTACCCGGTGAAGCCGCGCGCCATAACGGGCCGGATATTCGCGTGCGTAATGGCATTATCGAGGCGATGGGCACGCTGGTGGCGGAACCCGACGAGCGGCAAATCGATGCCCGCGACTGCGTGGTCTATCCGGCCTGGGTGAATACCCATCATCATCTGTTCCAGTCGTTACTTAAAGGCGAGCCGCAGGGGCTGAACAAAAGCCTGACCGGGTGGTTGAGCGCCACGCCTTACCGCTTTCGCGCCACCTTTGATGAACAGACTTTCCGTCTGGCGGTACGCATTGGGCTGATTGAACTGCTGCGTTCCGGATGCGCCACCGTTGCCGACCATAACTATCTCTACTGGCCGGATATGCCGTTCGATACCTCGACGATCGTCTTCAGCGAAGGCGAAGCGTTGGGGATGCGCATTGTATTGTGCCGTGGCGGAGCAACGCAGGGACGGTCGATTGAGAAAGACTTACCTCAGGCGTTGCGACCGGAAAACTATGAGGCGTATATGGCCGATATGGAACGCCTGGTCGGTCGCTATCATGATCCACGGCCGGAATCTTTACGCCGCGTGGTGATGGCACCGACCACGCTGTTACATTCCGCGCCGGGATCGCAGCTGCGTGAAATGGCCAAACTGGCGCGCAGCCTGAATATTCGTCTGCACAGCCATCTGTCGGAGACGGTGGACTATCTCGATGTGGCACGCGACAAGTTTGCCATGACGCCGGTGCAGTTCTGCGCCGAGCATGACTGGCTGGGTGACGATGTGTGGTTTGCGCATCTGGTGAAGCTGCTGCCGGAAGAGATCGCCATGCTGGGGAAAACCCGCACCGGGATTGCGCACTGTCCGCAGAGCAACGGGCGGTTGGGCAGCGGCATCGCCGATCTGCTGGCGCTGGAAAAAGCCGGCGTGCCGATTTCGCTGGGCGTGGACGGCGCGGCGTCAAATGAGGCGGCGGACATGCAGAGTGAAACCCACGCCGCCTGGCTGTTACAGCGCGCCCGTAAGGGGATGGCGGCCAAACCCCGTTATGACGGCGGCACCTTCGAGGGCGGCGGTGACGCGGCAACCATAGAAGACGTGGTGCGCTGGGGCACCGCTGGCGGAGCGCAGATCCTCGGTCTGCAAAAAAGCGGTTCCCTGCAGCCAGGCATGCTGGCGGACATCGCCATCTACCGGCTCGACGACCCGCGTTACTTCGGCCTGCATGACATGGCCATCGGTCCGGTTGCCTGCGGCGGTCGTGCCGCACTGAAAGCCTTAATGATTAATGGCCGCACCATCGTTGAAGACGATGTGGTGCCCGGTCTCGATCTTGACGCGCTGCGCCATCAGGCGATGTCTGCGGTGCGTACTCTGCAACAGCGCGTTGCGGGTTAACCTCATTCCATAAAGAAGGAAAACAACATGTCACAGTCTCAAGGTTACGGTCTGCAGGAACTGGAAAAAGAGGCGCTGATGGGCGCCATGGGCGAAGAGACCTTTACCCGCGAAGTGCGCTGCATTGACCTGTCGAACTTCGAACAACGCAAAAGCGAGATCGCCGACCAGCTCTGGCAGGCTGCGGTTGAAATTGGCTTCTTCCAGGTCAGCAATCACGGCATTGCGCTGGATGATATCCGTCATGCCTTCAGCACCACCGAATCGTTCTTCGCGCTGCCGGATGCGGTAAAAGCGCAGTACCCGCTGGCGAGAAACGCCGGCTGGGAAAATAAGTCCCAGGTGCGTCCTTCGACCAAAACCCCCGATCAGAAAGAGTCCTATCAGATCACCCGTCCGTTGATGGATGGCCTGTGGCCGGGCGAGAACGAACTGCCGGCGTTTAAACAGACCATGCTGACCTTTGAGTCGCAGTGCTGGGCGCTGGGGATGAAGCTGCTGTCCTGCTTTGCACTGAAGCTGGGCTTCCCGGAGCACTTTTTCGCGCAGGCGCACAATCCTGATGAGAAAACCTATCAGAGCACGCTGCGTATGCTGCATTACTATGCCACCGAGCAGTCCGAGCAGGGGATGTGGCGTGCCGGTGCGCATACCGACTTTGATTGCCTGACGCTGTTGTTCCAGCGCCCTGGCCAGGGTGGCTTACAGGTTTGTCCGGGCAAGGACCATGAAAGTCAGCAGTGGACCAGCATCGAACCGCGCGAAGAGGTGATCACCTGCAATATCGGCGACATGCTGATGCGCTGGAGCGACGATCAGTTGCCGTCGAATTTCCATCGGGTCAGAAGTCCGCTGCCGGGAGAGTATCAGGGGCCGCGCTACAGCCTGGCGTTTTTCTGCCAGGCCAATAAAGAGGTCGAAATTCTTGGGCCGCAGAAGAAATATCCGCCGATCACCGCCGCAGACTATCTGCAACAGCGCATCCAGGCGAACTTCGCGAAAGGATAGTGGGGAAGGGCGACGCGCTCAGTGATTCAGAAATGACAAAAGCCCGCTTATAAACATAAGCGGGCTTTTTTTATGGGGCTCTTCTTCGCGATGAGGGCTGGCCCTGATTTATCCTCGCGTCATCCCTATCGATAAGACTAGCGGGTCAGTTCACCGCGAACAATGGCGGCACCGGCGCTTAACGCGCTCAGCTTGCCACGGGCGACGTCACGAGACAGCGGCGTCATGCCGCAGTTGGTCGAAGGATACAGCTTGTCGGCATCGACGAACTGCAGGGCTTTACGCAGCGTATTGGCCACTTCCTCTGGCGTTTCGATAGCATTGGTTGCTACATCAATCGCCCCAACCATCACCTTTTTACCGCGGATCAGTTCAATCAGATCCATCGGCACGCGGGAGTTCTGACATTCCAGTGAGACGATATCAATGCTGGATTTTTGCAGTTTCGGGAAGATTTCTTCATATTGACGCCATTCGGTACCCAGCGTCTTCTTCCAGTCGGTATTGGCTTTGATGCCATAGCCGTAGCAGATGTGCACTGCCGTTTCGCACTTCAGGCCTTCAACCGCTCTTTCTAACGCGGCAATACCCCAGTCATTCACTTCATCGAAGAACACATTAAATGCAGGCTCATCAAACTGGATGATATCGACACCGGCAGCCTCTAAATCTTTCGCTTCCTGATTCAGGATTTTGGCGAATTCCCACGCCAGCTTTTCGCGGCTTTTATAGTGGCTGTCATACAGCGTATCGATCATCGTCATCGGGCCTGGCAGCGCCCATTTAATCGGTTTGTCGGTCAGCTTGCGCAGGAATTTGGCATCTTCAACAAACACCGGCTTCTGACGCTCTACCGCGCCGACCACGGTTGGCACGCTCGCATCGTAGCGATTACGAATCTTAACGATCTCACGCTTCTCAAAATCAACGCCGTTAAGGTGCTCAATAAAGGTGGTGACAAAGTGTTGGCGGGTCTGCTCGCCATCACTGACGATATCGATATCGGCCTGACGTTGATCTTCCAGGCACAGGCGCAGCGCATCATGTTTGCCATCAATCAGTTCCTGATCCTGCAATTTCCACGGTGACCATAATGTTTCAGGTTGAGCCAGCCAGGAAGGTTTAGGCAGGCTGCCCGCCGTGGACGTAGGTAATAAAATTTTCATAACAGGTGACCTTATATTTTTATGGTTAATCAAAGAACGGGATTAGCTGAGAGCTGCTCAAGGATCGCCCGATAGGGTTTGATAAAGCGCTCTTCAGTAAACTTTCCTTGTTCAATCGCTAACTGGCTGCGTTCTTCTCGATCATAAACAATCTTCGTTAATGCATAATCTTTGTGACTCAGGGTCGGCTGATATTTCTTACCCGCCGCAGAATTCGCATTGTAGATTTCAGGACGATAAATCCGTTGGAACGTCTCCATCGTGCTGATGGTGCTGATTAACTCAAGATCGGTGTAATCGTTCAGCAAATCACCGGAGAAATAAAACGCCAGCGGCGCAACGCCGTTTGGCGGCATAAAGTAGCGTGCCTGCAGGCCCATTTTATTGAAGTAGTGATCGGTCATGGACAGTTCATCCTGCAGGTATTCGACACCTAACACCGGATGATGATTTTCAGTGCGGTGATAGGTGTTTTTGCTGGACACGCTCAAACAGATCACCGGCGCTTTATTGAAATGCGCTTTGTAGGCCGCAGAGTTAACGAAATATTTGAACAGGTTGCCATGCAAATCGCCGAAATTATCCGGCGTGGTGAAGGCCGTTTTGTTCTTGTTATGCTCTAATAGCACCACGCTGAAATCATAATCCCGCACGTAAGAGGAGAAGTTATTACCGACAATCCCTTCGATGCGCTGATGGGTCTTTTTATCAACGATATGGGTTTTCAATATTTCAATCACCGGGAAGGTATTGCCCTTACCTTCGACATCCATCTCAACGGAAATAATTTCCAGCTCGACGGAATAACGATCGCCATCGGCATTATCCTTCAGCGCCAGCGAGTTGAAACGATCGTCGATCATTTTCAAGGTGTTGCGCAGGTTATCCTGGCGTTTTTCACCACGTGCCAGATTGGCAAAATTGGTGGTAATACGCGTATTTTTTGAAGGATTATAATTTTCATCAAAAGAAAGACTTTTAATGGTAAAGGCGAATTCGTTATTCATTTTGATGGCTATCCTAATCTCAGATGTGACACTGAATGCGTTTATTTTAAGCAGTTCCAGAATTTACTTTCTGGTTTCTTATTCAGCTGTTGTCAAATTGTCTTGGGCGAAAAGCAGTGTCTAATTTATGCCATAGTCACTGAGTGAGGAAAAGTGATATAAATTCACCGAACATGAAGCAATTTCATGATCTGGATCAATTTTGAGGGGATTTCACGAGGAAGGCCGCTTAACCGGGGGAACCCGGGCTGGAGGTTAAGGCCAGCCTGGTGTCTGAAGCGGACAGGTTAACGCCTACTTCTTCTTGTTGAGCATCGACTTTAAATCGGCAAACGGATTGTAGGTCGCGGCATCCACGTCATTCTGCGCGTCTTCGCCCGCCACCACCGAGGTGCCGTACTGGTCAGCTTCAGTGTACTTCGAATGCTCGTGATCATGGCAATACAGACACAACAGCTCCCAGTTACTGCCGTCTTCCGGGTTATTGGTATGGTCATGATCGATATGGTGAACCGTAAGTTCACGCAGGTTGGAGTAAACAAACTCACGCGAGCAGCGTCCACACACCCACGGATAGATTTTCAGGGCTTTCTCGCGGTAGCCGCTTTCCAGACGGGTGTAGTTTTTGGGGATCAGAGCCATGCCGATGTTACCTGTTAACAAGAAATCAATTCACGATAGTGCTGCCAATATATCCCAAAGCCCGGGTCATTCCTATCTCGCCTGAAACCAATACTTTTCCACCCGTTGCTCCCCTGATGCCGCGCCCATCCAACCCCCGTTCATCGCACAACGTCGGTGCCATTATCCTTATCAGTGGACCTGTTTTCCAGGATAGTTCCTGGAATCAGGCGCTGGCGTTTCATCTTCTTGTAAAAAAAGTCTATTAAGTTTATTTAATAATTAGGTTGCTCATTTTTTATCTCTTTAAAAGGAACAAGCGAATGTCTGTTGATATGTATCTGAAAGTTGATGGTGTAACCGGTGAGTCCGCTGATTCGAATCATAAGAACTGGATTGATATTCAGTCCTTCAACTGGGGAGCCAGCCAGCCGGGTAACATGGCAGTCGGTGGCGGCGGCGGTGCCGGTAAGGTCCAGTTTAGCGACCTGGCGGTGCAGGCGTTTATCGATAAAGGCACACCGGCGATCATGAAGTTTTGTGCGTCAGGCAAACATGTTAACAGCGTTGAGCTTTCCGTTTGTAAGGCCGGTGGTCAGAAAGTTGAGTACACGCGTATCGTCCTTGAAGACGTGCTGGTCACAGGATGCAAATTCACCGGCGTGGGCAGCACCGATAAAATCATGGTCAGCTATTACTTCCAGGCAGCAAAAGTGAATCTTCATTACTGGGAGCAAAGCGATCAGGGTACCAAAGGCGCGGAAACAAAATCAGGATGGGACGTTAAGCAAAATAAAGAAATCTAATTGTCTGGGGTATAACAATGGCTGGAATAGCATCCGCGATAACCAACGCTATTTTTAATGGTGGGTCATACGATCTCACTGAGATGAAACTGTTGGTGGATATCATCAATCACACCCATGATGATGACCTGTACAGTTTTGCCAATGATGATGTCGAACAGGCAATGAAAACCTACACGGCTCTGCTGAACAACACCAGTGGCCGTACGGCGATGAGTGAGGATGATGTTGAGATGGGGCTTTTATCCAACCGCGCCCATGCCGTGATGGTGACGCCCAATAACCAGAATTTCTTTAATAAACACACCGCGGGAAATTCCGGATGGTGGAATCCCCTGAAGGTCCGGGATGTTTACAATAAGTCTAATCGGGATTTTTTATGGGAGATTCTGGCGCCCATCGGCACCTTTCTGACCTCCGGGAGTACTGTTGCCGCTATCTTGAGGGAAGTCAGCGTCAGGGTAGCGCTGTACTCCGCAGGCTCAACCTCGGCCCTGGTCTCTTTATTATTGGTGCTGAGATCACGGAATAAAGAACATCAGCTCAAAGATAATAAAGACTTAATGAACGCGTTTAAGTCTCTTGCCAAGTCGAAAATTGAATTAAAGAAATCATACTTGAAGGTTATTTCAAAGCTAAGGAATGATTTAGGCCCGCATGTGAAAGAGGACAAGAAGGATGATACTCTTGCTAATCTCAATAGCGATCTTAATATTTGGGGCGCGAGTGAGGGGATGAAAACCTTCATTCACGGCGGCTTTCTGAATATTTCGGGCGATTCTAATCCCGAAATAAAGATTGTGGACAACGGTTGGGTGATCAATTTTGATCATACGATGACCTTTAGTAAGAACGATATTGAGATTCTGGAGAGAATGGCTTAACCACTTTTCACCCGGCTATGAGCGATGAGGGCCGCGCGCCGACTTCGTTCATGGCCTGTTCCTGCCTTGCCACCTGATTCGGCCTGAAAAAACAGGTATAATCCCCCAAAATCAGGTAACCAGTTAGAGATCAGCATGACAAAACTCACCTTACAAGAGCAGATGCTAAAAGCGGGATTAGTGTCGAGCAAGAAATTGGCCAAAGTGCAGAAGACGGCCAAGAAATCACGCGTTCAGGCGCGTGAAGCCAGAGAAGCGGTTGAAGAGAATAAAAAAGCGCAGGCCGAGCGTGATAAGCAGCTGAGTGAACAACAAAAGCAGGCCGCGTTATCGAAAGAGCACAAGGCGCAGGTGAAGCAGCTGATTGAAATGAACCGGATCGCCATTGCCAAAGGCACCATCGATTTCAACTTCACCGACAATAATCTGATCAAGAAAATTGCCGTGGATAAAACCACGCAATCCCAGCTGATCAGCGGCCGTCTGGCCATTGCCCGCCTGAGTGCGGATAACAACGGTGAAAATACTTACGCCATTATTCCTGCCAGCGTCGCCGACAAGATTGCCCAACGTGATGCGAACAGCATTGTCCTGAACAGTGCATTGAGTCAGGAAGAGCAGGATGAAGACGATCCGTATGCGGACTTTAAAGTGCCCGATGATTTGATGTGGTGATTCGCTGGACGCTGACTGCATTTCCGGTTAAATGACCGGGTGCTTGCCGCCTGCAAACAGCAGGCGGTTTTGCCAGGAAAAAAACCTCTCTATCAGCGGCATTCTTTGCCATTCCGCTTAGCGCGTAGTTTCGTTCGCGTTTAGTGGAAAGGTTTCAACATCGCCACCGGTGAACTCAACCCCAATCACGACGCTTCGTTGAGACTGCTGATCGTCAGGTTTCTGAAGAATGTATTGTACGATGTACTGGCGTTTCTCAGAGAATTGATAAAATGTGGGAGGGAGACAAAGTTTTCCATTTGCGACAGTCAAATCAGGTGAGTCCTTTATGGACAGCTTATGTGGAGGCGTTCCTCTCGGGTTTATTGCGATGAGAGAAGGTTGGTAGTCACTGGCATCTGGAATATCGAAGCATATTTCAGCCCCAACTTTACTGACCGTAGTCGTTTCGTCAGCTTTTAGCCTGTCTCCTGAACCTGGGCATCCACTCAGGAAAATAACTGAGGTCGCTAAGATAGAAGAGCGTATTTTAATTAAGTTATTCATTATCATCCCCATGCCATAGCTCCTCAAAATCGTCCATCAAGTCAGTAGCGCTTGCTGACAGCAAAGCTAATCAGTCCTCGCGCGTTAACATTTATACCTCTTGCAGGCTACCAACTGATATTTCAGCCTGATATCACGTCAACCTTTCCGCTGCTAACCGCGCTCTCAGACAAGGTAAAGTCGGAAGGTCAGACAGGCAATTAGTAGCGGTTTAAAGGTTTGTCAGAACGGGCTGGGATGACAGGCGTTGATAGGGTCCAGGCTGATAGGATGCATAAAATGCAACTCGCTGGCATGCAACATCAGCCTTGGGGTCCGTTCGGTGCCGGGCAGCAACAGGCCGCCATACAGGTCACAGCCCAAAATCGGGTGGCCCAACTGCTGGCAGTGGATGCGCAGCTGGTGGGTGCGCCCGGTCTCCGGGATGAGCTGCACCCGCGTTACTGGCAGTGACGTGCCGTCTTCACTCTCACGATAAAAACGCTCAACGACCTGATAGCGCGAGCGAGCCGGCTTGCCGTTAACCGCGCAAATCGACATCAACGGGAACAGCGCCGGATCTTTCGCTATTGCGGCGTCGATAACCCCGTCATCTTCCGCCAGATGCCCGCACAGCAGGGCGCTATACACCTTGGTCACCGTGCGCTGGCTGAACTGATGACACAGAGCAGCATTGATCGCCTTATTGCGCGCAATCACCATCAGCCCGGAGGTGCCGAAATCCAGCCGGTGGATCAGCGTGCAGCCGGGGAACAGCTGCACCAGCCGGTGATGCACCGAATCGAGATTTTGCGGATTTTTGCCCGACAGGCTGAGCAGTCCGCTGGGCTTATTGATTAGCACCAGATGCGCGTCCTGATAAAGGATCTCAATCTGCTCAGGGCACGGCGGGGCAATAAAGGTATCGATAATCTGGGACATCAGGCGATCAGCAGCAAGAGTGGCAGCGGATGATAGCGAATTTTACGCCGACTGACGACTCTGGCGAAGGGCGCGTCAGATCACCGCCTCCTCGCAAGGCGGCAAATTATCGTCCAGGCTTAAAGAAATGGTCTGCGCAGGCATTGTGATTTACACTGCGCGCTGCAAAAATTGAGCAAATAAACGATTAAGTAGGCGGTAATGGCGATGAACGGAACGATCACAACCTGGTTTAAAGATAAAGGCTTTGGATTTATCAAAGATGAAAACGGTGATAACCGGTATTTTCATGAGGTTAAGGTCGCCAACCCTGATCTGATCAAGAAAGATGCGGCGGTGACTTTCGAACCGACCACCAACAGCAAAGGGCTGTCAGCCTATGCGGTCAAGGTCGCACCGGAAAGCAAATACATTTATATCGCGGGTGAGCGCATTAAGCTTACCTCGATCAAGTCTTACGTGGTGTTCAGCGAAGAAGTGCCAGCTGATACCCGCATCGATAAAGAAAATGCCGTGCTTTCCGTGGGCATTCTGATGAGCAGCATCAAGCCGAAGTCCGCGACCACCGCGGGCGAAATGCGCTCGGTGAAAAAACTGGCGATCACCACCTTCCAGGGAACGACCTTAATCTTCTCGGAAGATGAGATCGACGTGGATACCACGGTGAAAATGCTGAAGGTCTGATTTTCGCTCCCGCGCTGAACAGCGTCGTGCAAATACGCCGGTGTTCAGCAGGGAAACATCCCCATCATTGATGACCGATCAAGACAGTAAATTTGGACTCTTTATGAATAACGAAATAGCGCTTAAATATTATGACATCGCCGATGATTATGTGGCGGAATCTGCCAAGCCGGTGAGCGAGCCACAGCGTGACGCGCTGGCTCATTATTTCCAGCTGCTGCTGACCCGCCTGTCGGATAATCAGGAAATCAGCGAAGACACGCAGAAAGAGATGGCGCGTGAAGCGGGTATCGACGAGCTGCAGATTGATGGCATTGCGAACTACCTGAATGAATGGGGCAACGAGTAGCGTTTACCCTAAACATGTGAAGCGGATATAAGGTAACGCGCTTTATATCCGCTTCGGGTTGCGCCGAAAATTTACAGCAAAAAGCCCGCTTAAGTTTCCTTAAGCGGGCTTTTCTAATTTGGCTCTTCTGACTGGGATCGCCTTTGCCAGTAACTGGCTAATAAATAGGCTAAACTTGAGTTCTGTTTCTGTCAAGACCATCAGAATGTCCACCAATAAGTGAAGTTTACATCAAGGATGATTTGAGCTGCCCTTGCAGAATGTGTGATCAGGTGACGGCAATGGCAATAATTAAGATTCACATTTTTTTTGAAACTTTACATGTATCATACATTAGCAGGTGTATCCAACATTCACTCTATCAATTGGGTGGTACAGTGTGACGGGAAGGGGGCACCGATGATCATCAGTTACGGCCTGTTGTGACAAACAAAAACAGAGGTTGAACGAGGAAACCCATATACTAATGACATCAATAAGAGAATGGCGACGATGATTGTTTTTTTTAAAAGTATCAGAAGAAATAAATATGAAATAGTTGCTGTGCTGCTCATGATTTGCATTGGATTGTTTAACTTCGGATGGTTAAGTTTAAAAACGATTCCTGAAACTCCACCAGGATATTATGAAAATATCGTCAGTGAGCATGCACAATTACTTATTAATTTACGCAACGAGTATCAAAAGCAGCGTAATGAAATGAGGGCGGAATTCACATCTCGGAAGCATACATTCTCAGAGGCTGCACAAATTGCACTAAAAGTGAATATTTCGGAATCCCGTTATCTGGATTTTTGGTTAACAGAAAAGCCGATTGTCATCGGCATGTTAAAGCCATTTGAAGAGTCAAAATATGTGATCTGGTATGTAAACCTTCCTTCAGAAACTCGCAAATCGGTTAGAGAGACGACAGATAATTTGCACAGGATTTATCCTAAACTTGCTGAATGTCATGCAAATGCGACTAAAGATTATCAGGCATTGGTTTCGGGACTGTCTGTACCATCTGAGGGTAAGCTAGCTGATACGTTTGTTGCTCAGACTCGGGTGTTAATACGTAATCTTTCTCAATCTGAGCATTCTTCATCAGAGATATGTGACAATGCAATGGTGTTATATTTCTCTTCGGTAGAACAGCTATCGAGAACTTATAGTACACTTGCAGATGCTTATCAGAATTATTCAGATGAAAATGAAAAATATCGTAAGATGGCCAGTGCAATATTATCATTTTTGTTATTATTAGTTTGTTATCGTTGTCGGGAAAACTTGATTAAAAAAACGGCGCAATCAATGGGTGTGTAATTTACCCTGTTAGGACCACTAGAATGACTGAAACTAATAGATACAGGTTGTGCCCCATCGTTGTTAAGATTTCCGCTAAAAGGGAGGCGAAGTCAGAGCGAGAACGGAATAGGCTGAGGCTATTGTAAGTATCCCAGCTTTAGTTCCAGGCACTTTTTGAGATTTCCGGTTTCTCAGCCATCAGCCGGTATTCTTCCGGTGTCAGGTTATTCAGGGACTTATGAGGTCGCTCACTGTTGTACTCATTCAGCCAGCACTCCGTTATTTCTCGTACTTCATGCAGTGTTCTGAACAGGTAAAAATCGAGTATTTCTGTCCGGTATATTCGGTTAAACCGTACTATAAACGCGTTATGTGTTGGCTTAACCGGCTTGATAAATTCCAGCATCACACCATGGTCTTCAGCTCATTGCGCCAGCGCCAGTGATATTAGTTCCGGCCCATTATCCATCCGCATCTTCAGCGGATATCCACGGTTAGCTACTATTCTGTCCAGCACCCGGACGACACGCTGCGCGGGGATATTTAGGTCAATTTCTATCCCCAGAGCTTCACGGTTAAAATCATCGACAACATTGAAAGTCCGAAAACGTCGGCCACATATCAGCGCGCCGTGCATAAAATCAATCGACCAACTTTTGTTGAGTGCTTCCGTCGTTGCCAGCGGAACCGGATTGCGCACCGGCAGGCGTTGTTTACCCTTACGACGAAAATTCAGTTTGAGAAGACAGTAAATCCGGTGGACACATTTGTGGTTCCAGACGTGCCCCTGCCTGCGGAAGTACCTGAAAAAGGCTCTTAAAACCGTAGCGGGGAAAGCGCTCGGCGACCTCGGTCAGCCTCTGGATCACCGCTTCATCACGTCGCGTATCCGGTTGATAACGAAACACCGTCCTGCTTAGCGATAACGTCCTGCATGCCTTGCGTATGCTCATCGTAAATTGCGTGGTCAGATAGCTGACGAGTTCACGCTTTCTCGCTGGTTTTAAAGCTTTTTTTCTATGACGTCTTTCCGCGCCCGGCATTCCAGACTCAGATCGGCAAACATCTGCTTCAGACGACGATTTTCGTCTTCAAGATCTTTGATCTTTTTGATATCAGCGGCTTCCTTACCGCCATATTTCGCCTTCCAGTTGTAATAACTGGCTTCAGAAATAGCAGCCTCACGACACACATCTTTGACGGCTCGACCAGCTTCTACAGATTTCAGAACGACAATGATCTGGTGCTCGGTGAATCGGATCTTACGCAAAGCGATCTCCTCAGGTGACATAATCAGTATGTCGGAAGATCTCTAAAAATGAATGGGCCGTTTTGGTGGGATACTTACATTAACACTGCTCTTGGAGGTTATATGTAGGATTTCGTCTTATCACGCGTCTGGAATGAAGAGAATTGATTATGCTTTTCTGTAGCGTGGCTACCTCAGCACTTTTTCTGAATATTTCTATGCTCTAATTTCGCATGTTATCCAATCTGATTGCCAAAGATTGTTTGGAATAAAGCTGAATTTATAATATTTCTTATCGTTTTTAAGCTGTTCTAATGCTTTTGCTTTTGTATAAAACCCTATTTAATCAATGAGTTAATGTTATTAATTGTGGGATTTATTTCTTAATCCTAAAAATTATGGCGTCTATAGATTAGCTGCGCTTGATCCTTTAAGGTATAAAAAAACTAAGACTATTCTGAGGATGCCCCACTAGCGGTAGGTTTTGCATGTTGTTGCTTCTCATTTGTTGCCTTTTGTACTCATGCCCATTGATTGGACAGTGCAACTTGGCATTGCAATTTTTGACTTTTTTGTCATCGCAACTCATCGAACTGTCTCTTGTGCCTGCTTTAGAACTCAAAATTGTCAAACCATCTGAATGATATAGGGATTTTTTTCCTGGGAGACGTATTTTTATGAGCATTAGGGCGCAGGTGAGTATCGCGCGGAAACTGGGATTCACTTCTCACCAGAATGCAGTTCCGCTGTTACGTGAACTTGTCTTGCATAACGAATCAGATCAAAACTTTCAGGATTTAACGTTACATTTGCAGACAGCACCAGCAGTGCTCGAAGCGAAGCAATGGAATATTGATCGCCTGCTTCCAGGTACATCTCTTGATATTCGTGAGCGTGATATAAAGCTCAATGCCAAATGGCTGGCTGAACTGACTGAAAGTGTGATGTGTGAAGTCACACTAAGTTTGCGGCAGGGAGATGAAGAACTTTTCACTATCAATTATCCCCTCGAAGCGTTGGCTAAAAATGAGTGGGGGGGCAATGCAATGTTAGAATTGCTTCCTTCTTTCATTATGCCGAATGATCCTGCCGTAGACCGTCTCCTCAAAGCGACATCGGACGTTTTGCGCAGTGCCGGCAAAAACCATGCGTTGGATGGTTATGAAAGCCAGTCCAGAACTCGCGTATGGGAGATTGTTTCTGCGCTATGGACTGCAGTCTGTAACCTGAGTGTCAGTTATGCACTACCTCCCGCCAGCTTTGAACGTAACGGTCAGAAAATTCGTACTCCGGGCGTTATTCTGGAAGGCAAAGTCGCCACCTGCCTGGATACAACGTTATTATTTGCCTCCGCACTGGAACAAATTGGACTCAACTCTCTGGTATTCCTTAGCGAAGGACATGCCTTTGTTGGTTTCTGGCTTCAACCGCACGAGTTTGCGCAATTAGTCACTGAAGACGTATCTTCGGTTCGTAAGCGCATCGATTTGAAAGAAATGGTGGTGTTTGAAACGACACTGGTCACTAAAGCTCACCCACCTTCATTCACTCAGGCTTTTGAAGAAGCGTTAAAGCACCTTACGGAAGACGAGTTTCACGCAGCCATTGATACTCGCCGTGCGCGGATGCAAAAAATTCGCCCCCTGGCGCTTGGAATCACCCGCCTGGAAAGCCAGTCAGAATCAGAACTGGATGTTCGGCATGGTTTTGAAGATGCACCAGTACTCCCTTCATTTGAGCTTGATATCGAGATTGAAGGGGAAAAAGAAGCAACGGGTCGTCTGGTGCAGTGGCAGCGTAAACTGCTTGATTTGACGACCCGCAACCGTTTACTGCATCTGCCAGAGAGTGCCAAAGGTATCCGGCTGATATGTTCTAATCCCGCCTACCTCGAAGACAAACTGGCAGAAGGTAAACGAATTCGCATTGTCTCATTACCTGACCTTGAGATGGGCGGACGTGATGCTGAATTATATCGTCAGCAGACAAATGAAAATCTCCGTGAGGAATATGCCCAACAGGCTTTGGATCGTGGCGAAGTTGTTTCGCCGCTTGAAAAAGAACGTCTGGAATCAGCGTTGATTGATCTTTATCGTAAATCAAAAAGCGATCTGGATGAGGGCGGTGCCAACACCCTCTTTCTTGCAGTGGGTTTCCTTAAGTGGAAAAAATCAGCTGAAGACCCAAAGAGTTATTCCGCTCCTCTTATTCTTCTACCGATTCAACTTGACCGCAAAAGTGCACTTTCTGGCGTGACCATGCGCTTGCTGGAAGAGGAACCCCGTTTCAATCTCACCTTACTTGAGTTGCTGCACAATGACTTCGCATTAACGATCAACGGTCTTGATGGTGAGTTGCCCACAGATGAAAGTGGCATTGATGTGGATGGTATCTGGAATATGGTGCGCCGCGCTGTGCGCGATATGCCAGGTTTTGAGGTCACACGTGATGTCGTGATAGGCACCTTCTCATTTGCCAAGTATCTGATGTGGAAGGACCTGATCGACAGAGCACCACAACTGATGCAAAGCCCTCTGGTGAAATATCTTATTGAGCGTGGTCAGGAAAATGCTGTTCTCGAGAAAAGTGGAGAAATAGTTGAGGTCGACAAACTTGATGATGCTGTAGACACACGGGATCTGTTCCTGCCATTACCTGCAGACTCCTCGCAAATTGCCGCTGTAGTGGCTTCTGCCAAAGGCCGTGATTTTGTCCTAGATGGACCGCCTGGCACGGGTAAATCACAGACCATTGCCAACATGATCGCACACAATCTGGCGCTGGGAAGGCGTGTATTATTTGTTGCCGAAAAGAAAGCGGCACTTGATGTGGTTTATCGCAGGCTGGAAGCCCAGGGACTCGGCGAGTTTTGTCTGGAGTTACATTCCAGTAAAACGTCAAAAATGGATTTCCTCAAGCAACTTGAACGGGCATGGGATGCTCGCGATATGCTCACCACCAGTGAGTGGGAGGAGGAAGCTGGCAAGGTGCAACGCCTGCGTGACAAGTTGAATGAGGTTGTCCGTTTACTGCATTTGCGCTGGCCAAATGGCCTGACGCTCCATCAGGCGATGGGCCGCGTTATCAGAGATGCCAGTTCTTTAACGCCTGAATTCACATGGGCAGCTGGCACTTTGCATTCCTCTCTACAAATGACAGCGTTCCGTGAAGTTGCCAAACGTCTTGAACTTAATCGTAATGCTTTTAAACAACACGACTCTCATTTTGGAATCATTAACCAGACTGAATGGACGAATGGCTGGCAATCGTCGCTGGTTGCTGAAGCACAGGCAATTCCGGGAAAAATACAGCATCTGGAAAACGCCACAGGAGAATTGCTTAAAGCGACGGGAATTACTCTTAATTCAACCGAGCCAGATAAGCTGATTCAACTGACATCACTCTGCGAGCTAATGTCTAGTGTGGCCGGTATTGATCTGAGTTTTATGTTTGCCCCGGATGCTGCGGCTCGCATTGAAGCTGCAAAAGCGGCAATCAATCTTCTGAGCGAAATTGAATCATTTAAAGCACGACTGTCCATTGCTTATCCCGGAAACAGCTGGCTGAACCTCAATGTTCAGCAGTTTAAAACCTCACTTGAAGAGGCGGACAAAAAATTCTGGTTCTTCGCAACAAATGCCCGTAAGAAAGTCATTGGCGAGGTGGTTCGACAATTTTTACTGAGCGCGACTCCCGACCTGACTGTCGATCTTCCCATTATTGATAAGCTTCAGGCATTACATCACAAGCTGTCTGAGCTAACTCCACGCACGGCGACGATGCCGGCATGGAATGGCCTTGACACCAATCTTTCTGACTTACAGAACACTCTGGATTTAGCTGACACTCTTCGCAGTGCGTTGGGTGGTTTTGCCTCATCCCCTCAGCAGCTTGCAGAGATCCGCTCAGCGGTTAAAACATTGGTTATTAATGCCAATGACTTGCTCGGCTCGCAGGGTATTATTGCTGCTCTATCCCACAACCTGCGTGCTTCTGTATCGGGTTTCAATGAAGCTAAAGCAAGATTCTGCAATCTTATCAAAGTTCCAGAACGCGACATGTCGATACCCATTTTACGCGAATGCGCCATGGGTATCGTGCATCATCAATCGGCTTTAAAAGCCTGGAGTGACTGGCGCCGGGTACGTGAAGAAGCCATTGACCAGGGCTTATTGCCACTGATCAACGTCCTGGTGCAACTTGATTCAGGTGATATCAGCGCAGCTGAGTTGTTTGAAACAGCCTATTGCCGCTGGTTTGCGTCGTGGATGATTGACTCAGAGCCTTTGTTACATAATTTTGTACCAGCTGAACATTTTAGTGATATTGAGGCCTATCGCACCCAGACTGACCGTCTCGCCAGACTTACGGTTCGTTATATTCGTGCTCGATTGTGCGGTGTGATACCCGCAAAAAATGAGATCAGTAAGCAGGGTGGTTTTGCCTCGCTCAAACATGAGTTGCAGAAATCCCGGCGTCATAAGCCTGTCCGCCAGATGGCGGCTGAAATGGGTGATGCTATGTCTAAGCTTGCGCCATGCATGCTGATGAGCCCACTTTCAGTTGCACAATTCCTTCCTTCGGAACAGCCGCTGTTTGATCTGGTGATTTTCGATGAAGCATCACAAATATCCCCCTGGGATGCTATTGGTGTAATGGCGCGCGGTAAACAGGTTGTTATTGCTGGCGATCCACGACAGATGCCGCCCACCAGTTTCTTCAACCGCGCGGCAAATGAGACGGATGATACTGAAGAGGATATGGAAAGCATTCTTGATGAGTGCCTGGCTGCCGGCCTGTATAACCACAGTCTTAGCTGGCATTACCGTAGCCGCCATGAAAGCCTGATAACGTTCTCTAATCATCGGTACTACGACAGCAATCTGATCACTTTCCCTGCATCGGAAACAAAGCAAAGTGCTGTTAAGTGGTGCAAGGTTGCGGGGATCTATTCAAAAGGTAAGGGACGCCATAATCAGGCAGAAGCCGAAGCAATAGTTGCTGAAACCGTAAAACGCCTGAAGGATAAAACGTTTATAGCGTCCGGTAAATCCATTGGCATTATTACGCTGAATACGGAACAGCAAAAACTGATTAATGACCTGATGGATCGTGCCCGGCAACAACATCCCGAAATTGAGCCATTCTTCCAGTCGGAGTTGGAGGAACCTGTTGTGGTTAAAAATCTGGAAACTGTTCAGGGGGATGAGAGAGATTTGATCATACTTTGCATTGGGTATGGTCCGACAGAGCCTGGTGCGAATACTATGTCGATGAACTTCGGACCCTTGAACCGTGAAGGTGGTTGGCGACGTCTCAATGTTGCTGTCACCCGCGCGCGGCAGGAAATGATGGTATTCAGCTCTTTTGATCCCTCAATAATCGATCTCAATCGCACAAGTGCACGCGCGGTTGCTGACCTTAAACACTTTATCGAGTTCGCCCAGCGCGGACCGATGGCTCTGGCACAGGCGGTTCGTGGTTCAGTAGGCGGTTATGACTCTCCATTCGAAGAGGCCGTAGCAAATGGCTTAAGAAGGAGAGGGTGGCAAGTTATTCCGCAGATCGGAGTATCGCGTTTCCGTATTGATTTAGGGATCGTGCATCCAGACAAACCCGGCGACTATCTTGTGGGGGTGGAATGCGACGGTGCCACTTATCACAGCGCAGCCACTGCACGTGATCGTGATAAGGTTCGCAGCGCGATTCTGCAGGGGCTGGGCTGGAAACTTCTCCGCCTGTGGTCAACAGAATGGTGGGTGGATAAGGAAGGCGCACTAGAAAGGTTGGATATAGCGATTAATGCTCTGTTGGAAGAATCCAGAGCAGTTGAAGTCGCCATTGCTCAAACACAAGAAGAGGTAGAGATAGTTACTGCAGAAAACAGCAATGAAGAAGTAAACGAAGAACAAGATTTTAAGCTTGTGGCTAATGATGAAGAAATATCAGCGCCTGTTGAGAGCATTAAACCGGTTGCTCACTCACCAGTAGCAGAATATGAGTCAGAGGGTTTGTTGCAGGAACTGAAGTATGCGTCCTCAGCGGTATCTGAAGCCGCTCAACCTGCAACTGCGGGAAAATATGTCGTGAATGATTTGAAGGCATGGCAGGGCAAAACTGACCCAGAGAAGTTTTATGTCGTGGAGTACGATGAGACGCTAAAAGCTCTTATTGCAGAGGTGGTTAATGGTGAGTCACCTCTCTTGGATACTACACTGGTGCAGCGGGTATCACGTGCTCATGGTTTTAACCGTGCGGGAAGACTGATTCGTGAGCGTGTTATGGAGATAGTAGATGATCACTATTATGTCGCGACCGATCATTCTGGTGAAGATTTTGTCTGGCTGTCAGAAGCACAAAAAACTGATTGGAATTCATTCCGTTTGCCTGCAACGGACTATGATGTTCGTCAGGTTGATGCTATTCCAAGTGAAGAGTTGCGAGCATTGGCTCTGAGTTTTGAAGGAACAAATAAGATTTCGGAAATGGCTAGCTCACTGGGAATTAAACGACTAACCAGTCAGGCGAGACAAAGACTAGAGTTAGTACTCTAAATTAAATGGCCATTTAGGGTGTCAGAGCCTTTGATGGCCTTTATTAGATTGTATTGATTAGTATATGAGCTGGTTTTTTTGGATAGGGGACGATCTGATTGAGGGCAGTTCTGTGCCAGAAGCGGACGTTGCTTGTATCATGGTATGTTAGTTTACGTAAAGCAAGTCAAGAAAACACAATTGCACAACCATGATTCCATACTGGTTTTAACATCACGGATCGTGGCCGCAGTTTAAACCCTGGCGTGTATCAGTGGTGCTTTATCCTATCAATCCAGATCATAACCCAAGTGCACAGGCCAATTTAATATATGAATCCATATTGATATGCTCTTTCGAGAATATGTTGACTATTAAATAACGAATAGAAAACATAAGCATTAATATTATTTAAATTAAGTGTTATAACTACATGAAAAGGAAAGTATCATGACGCAAAAAAAAACTGATAACTTTGAAGACCTGCTTCTGGGGAAATTTCTAGATCCTATACATGGAGTCATTCGAATAACTAAGCTCGAAAAAAAAATAATTGACCATCCTTTATTTCAAAGGCTGAGGGATATTAGGCAGAATACGTTTTTATATAAAGTGTTTCCTTCTGCAATGCACTCTCGTTTTGAACACTCAGTTGGAGTTATGCATTTATCGTATGAAATATTGAAAAATTTAGATTTGAATGCATTGATCTTTAATCGTAAAAGTAAGGACGTTGATCTCTATTTGGAGATTAAAGAAATACCAGTAAGTCTTATTCAGGAACTGCGTATTGCAGCTTTGTTACATGATGTTGGACATGGTCCTCTAGCCCATCAATTCGATAGTTTTGCAATAGATATAAAAAAATTCAAAGAAAAATGCAAGACTGAAGACACTCAGGAATACGATAAGATTATATCACTAGCTGATAATGAAGACGGAAAATTAAGTCACGAACAAGTGTCATGTATTTTTATCAAGGAAATAATTTATGAATTGAAAAATAAAGCTGAAAGTGAATCTGATGGTGACGATGTTTATAAAGAGAATATAAAGAAAATCAACGCAGATAGTATTATAAAAATCGTTGAGAAAAAATATGACTTTACAGGTGAAATAAAAGGCAAGAATATATATCCTTTGTTGGGCTCAATCATATCATCTTCACCTATAGATGCAGATAGAATGGACTACTTACTGAGAGATAGCTACTTCTCAGGTGTTAAGTACGGGATTTATGATTATGGACGATTGCTAATGTCGTTTATCCCTGTTGAGGTTGAAAATAATATTTACTTGGCATATAAAGAAAGTGGTATGGATTCAATTCTAGAGTTTGCCAATGCAAGAAGCGGTCTTTATAGTCAAGTTTATTTTCATAAAACCAATCGCGCGTTATCTGCCATGCTTAACAAAGCGTGTTCTGGCTCAGGTGCTGTTAGTGTTATATCTTTAGAGACTGAAGATAAAATCATTGATTTGATCAAAAATTTTTATCTAAGCAATCCAGACAAGAAGTTTTTAGAGCATACGCTTAAAAGTAAATTAAATGAAGATTCAATAAAAATAATCGATGATATTGTTAGTAGAAATGTGTGGAAAAAAATATATGAAAAAAAACACACATTTTCCAATGTTAGACTTTCAAATAATACATTCAAGGAGTGCAAAAAGGAAATATCTGAAAAGATCAAAGTCATTCTCGGAAATGCTATAAGTGGAAATGAATGGGTCCTTGATTTTCAGATTGAAGATAACTTCAAAGATATTGAGGAAAGCCAAGCCAAAATAATTAAAAAAGAAATAAATGGAAAGTATAAAATAAATGAATTGCGTGATTGTAACGAAGTGCTTCAACCATATCACTATGTTAAATTCTTTATTCGTGTTTTTGTATCAAAGGCCACTAAAACTGAAATTCTCGGAATATGTGAAGGGCTGATTAAAGATATTGAAGAAATTGTTAAAGATAAAATAAATAATGTTGAAAGTGAAAAGTAAATAATAGAACCCTAGACTTCTTGTAACATATTCCCTAATGCTAAAGCCACATCATCGTTAGTTATCCCCAGTAGCTAACGGTGCTCATATTTAACGGTTGGTCCGCAGTGTTACTCTGACCTCGTTATTTCCACTTTACTCACCGTTAAATGCATTTTCAGGCTTATATTACGCGCTGCACAGGGATTCATTGATTCCATTTTCACCCTCATGGGGTACAGTTTCGCTGTCCGGATTATTCTTGCGTCAGTAAACGTGCTGACCTGTTCCTCGCTGATTCATACACTGCGAACCCCGTAACCGAGGGAGATGTCCGCTCCTCGCTGTGAGTTCAACGGGTCGATGCAACGCTATCCTTAATCAAAGGGGGGCGTTGCCATGAAACGAAGAACGCGAATTAACTACACGCCTGAACAGAAAGCGATTATCTGGGACAGGTATAAGCAGGGTGATTCCCTGCATGATATCGCCAGAATGTTCGACAGATATCATTCTTCTATCATGCCCACTATCCACCAGACTGGTGGATATCGTCCTCCTGTACGTAAGCGGCACCGGTTAGCGCTTTCGCTTGATGAAAGAGAGGATATATCCAGAGGACTGGTAGCAAAACGTAGCATCAGGGACATCGCAGACAAATTATCAAGAGCCCCCTCAACGATTAGCCGCGAGATCAAGAGGCACGGAGGTGCAAAACAATACCGTGCAGCAAAAGCGGATACTGCTGCGTGGGAAAGTGCTCTGAGACCAAAACCTTGCAAGCTAATTGAAAGCCCCACATTGTGTAAAATCATTGCAGAGAAGATGCATCAGGACTGGTCGCCGGAACAAATCGCCGGTTGTCTGAAACGCTGTTATCCGGATAATTAGGAAATGCATGTGTCACACGAAGCGATTTATAAAACGCTTTTTATACAAACCCGGGGAGCATTAAAAAAAGAACTGCAGCAATGCTTCAGAAGCGGAAGAGCAGTGCGTAGATCCAGAACGTCATCACTTAAAGGGAAAGGATTTGGGCCAATCCCGAATGCGATACCTATCAGCGAAAGGCCACCTGAAGCCGCAGAAAGAGCCATACCAGGTCAATGAGAAGGTGACCTGATCCAGGGCTCGAAAAACTCCTATATCGTCACCCTCGTTGAACGCCATTCCCGCTTTGTTATGATGGTCAAAATCAGGGACAACAAAACCATAATTGTTATATCTGCACTCATCAAACAAGGCCGGGAATTACCTGTTGAGCTTTATAAAACACTAACATGGGATCTAGGCGCTGAAATGACAAGCCTCACTCGGTTTACTGTAGCGACAGACATTCAGATTTATTTCTGTGATCCTCGATCTCCCTGGCAACGTGGCTCAAATGAAAATACGAACAGGCTGCTCAGACAATATTTTCCAAAAGGAACTGACTTATCGGTTCACAGCCAGCAAAGACTTAACAGTGTTGCCAGACAGCTAAATGAAAGGCCGGGAAAAACGCTAGACTATGAATCACCCGCAGAGCGGTTCAATCTGCGTGTTGCATCCATCGGTTGAACTCACAGCTCATAACGGACAGCGGACCTTGTCTGACACTAGTGTGATTGGCTTAGAGCGAGAAGCGTGCATTGCTAAATTAGTAGTTACCACAACGATATTTTATGCTGATGCCGCCAACTACTACGCTACGCCACCAGCCTGCATGAGCGGGTTATCGATAGCGCGGTAAAAACCGCCAGAACACTGAAATAAAAGGGATGCTCGCCAGTGAGGGGGGGCGTTTGAGGAGTGGATCGCCTGGCTGGGAAGCACGTTCCTGATGGCGGATCTGAATATTACCGGAGAGGTCCAGCACGATAGCAATATCGCTTCTTGGCTGAAAGCCCTGAATAACGATAAACGCTATATTTTTCAAAGCCACCAAGCGCAGCATCGAAAGCACATTGCTTTTGATGAAGGACGTCTGATCCCGCCACGATTGATACGCGCAAAAACAAAAAGGCCGCTTAAGTTTCCTTAAGCGGCCTTTTCTAATATGGCTCCTCTGACTGGACTCGAACCAGTGACATACGGATTAACAGTCCGCCGTTCTACCGACTGAACTACAGAGGAATCGGTTTCGATGGGGCGCATATTAGCGGGGTAGCCCAGGTGTGTCAACAGCAAAAAACACGCTAGCTTTCAACTGGCTAGGATTAAATCAACCCGACGTATTAGTGAACAATTCCACGGTCATTTTGACGGGATTGCGCGTCTGAATAGCGTTTGGCCGGATCCTGGCGGTAAAACTGGCTAAAACGTTGATAGAGGCTGGGGAAACGATCCTGCACGATGTCCGGCGCTGTGAAGAAGTACTCCGATAACACGGCGAAGCATTCGGCGGCATCGCTGGCGGCATAGGCATCAATGCTGGCGGCGTTCTCACCGACGGTATCGATCTCATCCTGAATGTCCTTCATCGCCGCCTGCAAATCCTGCTCCCAACCCGCCACATCACGCAGCGCAATTGACGGCACGCCATTGGCATGACCGCTACTGCGGCTGTCGAGCTTATGCGCCACTTCGTGAATAATCAGGTTATAACCGGAGAGATCCCAGGAGTCCTGCACATCCAGCCAGTTCAGCACCACCGGACCTTGCTGCCAGCTCTGACCCGAATGCACCATCTTTTCATGGTGGACCAGACCAAACTCGTCCTGCCATTCATCGTCGACCATAAAAGGAGAAGGGTAGAGCAGCACTTCGTGAAAACCGTCCAGCCAGTCATAACCCAGATTCAACACGGGCAGGCAGAAGATCAGTGCGAGGCGGGTACTTTTGAGTTCATCAAGCTGGAAGTCTTGCAGCGGCACCAGGCGCTTTTGCTGTAAAAAGCGTTTCGCTAATGAGATTAGCGATGTCTGTTCAGCATCGGTTAGCGCGCCAAGTAAGGGGATCGCCATTGCCTGCTGCCAGGGCAGGGCGTCTCTGGCATCTTCGTCGGTTTTCCACGGCCATTTGATCATGATGCACCCGGTTCGCTGAAGGGATCTTTACCATGCCGTAGCGCACCGTCTTACGCAACTGCTGCGTGGGAGCAACAGTGCCTAAGAAAGAAAGCTAAATGTGGGATACGCTGGCTTTAAGGCGCATATTCAATCACTTAAAACCAGCATTGTCTGTGATGAAGTACAAAAAAGCGGCCTTTCGCCTCAGACGCGTTCGAACTCAATCACCCAGACCCAGGGGTTAACTTCCCAGCTGGTGCCACCGTACTGTAACGCCCATTGTTTACGATAGGCATCTTTGCTGGAAACCGCTTCGCTGTGCATGGTGAAAAAGTTATTCAGAAAATGGGAGTCGGTTTGCACACCCTCGGCGATCACATCGTCATCGCTGATATCCTGAATTTTCTCGACACGAATGCCGGTGACCACCAGATCGATACGGCTTGCCCAGCGGGGCATATGAATGCCGGCCTGCCAGCCAAACTGCTCTTGTTCATCCAGCTCGGCGGTTGCGAACTGGCTGGTATCGGCACGGTACTGGCAATAACGCGCGCTTTTAAATGCCGCTGGCGAACGCTGATATTCCGCCATTTCGTCAGGCTCGATAACCGGGCCGCGCCAGGTTTCACGGACCCAAAGCCTGTCGCCGGGTTGTCCGTAAGGGCAGTGGTAACTTAAGTTTTCCATACCCATAACCCGGTTGCCTTGCAGGTGATTATTCAGCACATCAATACCATAGCACCCCTCATGGTTATCCTGTCCGGGACCAAAGAGTTGTGACTTCATAATGCGCCGAGTTTGGCTCTGTTGGCCTGAGAGCAGCGCTCGCACCCGTTGATCGCTAAACAAAATCGGGCGTTCTTTCATGGTTTGACCTCTGTTACTTACATGTTGAACCGATGAACACAGCAACGCTAAAAAGACAAGACAGAATAATCTGAACATTAGCCTGAAGAAAAATACCAGAATCAAAAATTTAGGTAAACATTAGCTGTGCTTGTTGATTTCACTGCCAGGTTAGGGCCATCGCACCTGCTGAATGATCAGGTCGTCCTACCCGGTCTTACCCAAGATGATCCCCTAAAATAAAGGCGGGGTAACAAATTTGACATATGTCGTCTTTACAATCTCTTACAGTGCAGATGCTGAAACAGCGTACCGTCGCGAGGTAAAAATGCCCCAAAATAAGAGATTGTCGGGTAGCGTTAATTCTATCTCACTCTTTGCATAAAAGCCGACAGTTAATTTCACGGCGTTCATTATGTCTGTTTAACCATTTGCCTGAAAATTAATCAATAAATTTTCCTATGGCAAAAGGCTGAAAAGACGAAATATGTTGTGATTCCGTTAAAATTAGCGTTATAAACATGATGTGGATCTCGTTTTTGACCAATTGGTACAGGCGGGTTTCCAGCAGTGGACTGGCCTTCACCCACTGACATCTCTACAAGTCCAAACAATAAGGAGAAGTCTATGTCGCTTATTAACTGGCAACTGCGTTTTGAAAGCTGGCTCCATGAGACCTGGCCACAGGATGATAAAGCCCACGACGTGGCCCATTTGCGCCGTGTCTGGCAGACAGCACAGCGTATTATGAATGGCACCGAGGCGGATGAGCTGGTTGTGCTTACAGGCTGTTATTTCCACGATATTGTGAACCTGCCGAAAAATCACCCGGAACGTCATCTGGCGTCTGCGCAGGCCGCGGTCGAGACCCGCCGCGTATTGCGCGAGGTCTTTCCTGATTTCCCCAAAGATAAATACGAAGCGGTGGCCCACGCGGTTCATGCTCATAGCTTCAGTGCCGGCGTAACCGCTGAAACGCTGGAAGCGAAGATCGTGCAGGATGCTGACCGTCTGGAATCATTAGGCGCGATTGGATTGGCGCGGGTGTTTTATGTTTCTGGCGCGCTGGGGCGTTCACTGTTCGACAGTGCCGATCCGCTGGGACGTGAACGACAGCTAAATGATACCGAATGGGCGCTGGACCATTTCCAGAAGAAATTGCTGCGCCTGCCTGACACCATGCAAACCGTCGAAGGTAAACGTCTGGCTGAGCACAATGCCCGTTTTCTGGTGACTTATATGGCCAAGCTGTGTGCAGAATTGAAAGGGGATTTCTGCGCCCTCGATGAAGACGTGTTACGAGAATTTAGTCCGGTTTCATAGAAATATTAAATTTTTATGACTGTATGGTTAAAGCGCACAATACAGGCTACGTTATCTGGGACATTTTTCAGGAGAATCAGTGATGACCGATAACGTAAGCCTTACGATAAAGATTGACCCCACTTTAAAAGAAACCCTTAAATCTCTGGCGTTGGAAAATCAAATCTCCCTGAGTCAGGAAGTTTGCCAGCGTTTGCAAAACAGCCTGACCGCCGTGGAACACACCGCCGTCGATAACCAGGGCACAGCTGAAGAGACCGATGAGCAGCTGAATGCCAGCGAGCTTAAACAAATTCGCGCGTTACTGAAAAAATCTAAAAAGAAGAAGTAGGTCGCCTGTTTGTGCCCCTCACTATGGCGAGGGGCTTCCTTCATGCCACAATCTACATCATCAACTCGTTACGCCTCCTTTTGCCGATGTCCATCCTCCCGGTCTTAACGTCCTTTATCAGATTTAATGCGCCGCCAGCTTGCCCGATCTTTTTTCCGCCTGGCGCGGGCGCAGCGAAGTGATAGACTGCAGGCGTTTATTTATTGATGTCGGGTGATTATGAGCGAGTTTGACAGCGTGGCGCTGCCGTTAGCCGAACAGGCAAGCCAGCAGAAATTTGATCAGGACTGCGAGTTACTGCACAGCGTGCTGGCGATTTATGACCAAAAACGGGTCCTGGCGGAATTACAGCAAGCCAGCCAGCATGGCTGGACGCGCGACAGCCTCAGTCGCTGGATGAGCGGTAAAAGCGCCGCAACGCCGCTGACTGAAGCCGAACATCAGGCGCTAAGCCAGCTGCTACCGAAACCACCCGCTCATCATCCGCATTATGCCTTCCGCTTTATCGATCTGTTTGCCGGCATCGGCGGCATTCGCAGTGGCTTTGAGGCCATCGGCGGTCAGTGCGTTTTCACCAGTGAGTGGAACAAATATTCGGTCAGAACCTATAAAGCCAACTGGTACTGCGATCCTGATGCTCACCGCTTTAATCAGGATATCCGCGACGTCACCCTGAGCGGCAATCCGGCGGTGAGTGAGCAGCAGGCTTATCAACATATCGATAAGCAGGTGCCCGACCATGATGTGCTGCTGGCCGGATTCCCCTGCCAGCCGTTTTCACTGGCCGGTGTGTCGAAGAAAAATGCGCTGGGCCGGGCCCATGGATTTGAATGTGAAGCGCAGGGCACGCTGTTTTTCGACGTGGCGAGGATTATCACCGCCAAAAAGCCGGCGATCTTCGTGCTGGAAAACGTCAAAAATCTGAAGAGCCACGATAAGGGTAAAACCTTCCGCATCATCATGGACACGCTGGATGAGCTGGGTTACGACGTGGCAGATGCCGAAGCCAGCGGTGCAGGCGATCCCAAGATCATTGATGGCAAACATTTCCTGCCGCAGCATCGCGAACGTATTGTGCTGGTCGGGATGCGTCGCGATCTGAAACTGCCGGAATTCACCCTGAAGGCGCTGTCCACGCTCTATCCCAAACAGCGCATCCCGCTGCGTGCCTTAATGGAGCCCGAGGTTGACGCCAAATACATTCTGACGCCGACCTTATGGAAATACCTTTATAACTACGCAAAAAAGCATCAGGCAAAGGGTAACGGCTTTGGCTATGGCCTGGTCGATCCGCAGGTGGAAACCGGCGTGGTGCGTACGCTCTCCGCGCGCTATTACAAAGACGGCTCTGAAATTCTTATCGATCGCGGATGGGATCGTCAGCTGGGTGAAGTCGATTTTGACCAGCCCGAAAATCAGCTGCGCCGTCCGCGCCGTCTGACGCCAAGAGAGTGCGCCAGGCTGATGGGCTTCGAAGCGCCGGGCAGTTACCGCTTCCGCATTCCGGTTTCAGATACCCAGTCTTACCGCCAGTTCGGTAATTCGGTGGTCGTGCCGGCGTTTGCGGCGGTGGCTAAGCTGCTCCAGCCGTGGATAGCGTTGGCGGTGAAGCAGCGTTAACTGGCCTGATCCTAAGCTGGGCTATACTTAGCCAAAGCATAAGGATGATAACAATGGCCGACGTTCACTCCTCTGAAATCCGCAGCAAAAACATGCGCGCGATCCGCACGCGCGATACGGCGATTGAAACCCGGCTGGCAGAGTTGCTGACCGGCCTTGGCTTGCACTATCGGGTGCAGGACAAGGCGCTGCCGGGCCGGCCCGATTTTGTGCTGGATGAGTATCACACCATTATCTTCGTCCACGGCTGTTTCTGGCATAAACACCATTGCCATCTGTTTAAGGTCCCGGCGACGCGGACGGCATTCTGGCTGGGGAAAATCGACAGTAATGTCGCGCGAGATAAGCGCTATATTGCCGAACTGAGCGCGGCGGGCTGGAAGGTATTGCTGGTGTGGGAATGCGCGTTACGGGGCAAAACGCGGCTGGAAGAAGACGCGATGACCAGCCGGCTGGAAGAGTGGATCTGTGCCGGAAAGGGAAACGGAGAGATCGATTCCCAGGGGATCCGGCAGATTTAAGGGTCGCGTTACTCGCCCAATACGCAAGGTTTCACGGTGGGCCTGGCCGGGAACAGGTATTTGCCCAGCGTCACCAGGATCACCGCCAGCACAATAATTCCTAATGCCAGCCACTCTCTTGAGGTCAGGCTCTCCCCGCCAAATCCAATCCCCAGCAGCACGGCCACGACCGGATTCACATAGGCGTAGCTGGTTGCGATGGCCGGCGGCACATTGCGGATCAGGTACATATAGGCGTTAATGGCGATCACCGAGCCAAACAAGCTCAGATAACCCAGTGCCAGCAATCCTTCAATCCCCGGACGGGTGGTCAGATGCTCACCGCTTACGGTGCTGGCGATCAGCAGGACGATACCAGCGGTCAGCATTTCCACCGCACCTGCCATCATGCCGTGTGGCAGATTGATGCGTGAGCCCCAGACGGATCCAAACGCCCAGCTTAATGAGCCCAGTAGGATCATCAGCGCGCCCCAGGGATTTCCCCCCAGATGGCCGCCGCTATTCAGCAGCACGATGCCAACCAGCCCAACGGCAATCCCCAACCACTCAATCCAGCGGGTCTGAATGCCGAACAGTCGGCTAAAGCACATCGCAAACAGCGGCACCGTCGCCACCATCACCGCTGCAATGCCGGAAGGGACATTCTGGTGCTCAGCCACCGTCACCGCACCGTTACCAATCGCCAGCAGCATGATGCCGACCAGGGCGGCGTTTAGCGCAGGACGCCAGCCTGGCAGTTTTTCGCCACGCAGCAGCAGGAACACCAGCAACACGACACCGGCCAGCAGAAAACGCAGACCTGCCAGCATCATCGGCGGCCAGCTGGCAACGCCCACTTTAATCACGAAGTAGGTCGATCCCCAGATAAAGTAGAGGGCGAACAGCGCGGCCAACAGCGGCAGCAGGGCAGGAGCACGGCGTAACATGATATTTTTCTCGGCCTGTTAAAGGAGGGTTAACTTAACGCTAAAAAAACGTTTCAACCAGATGATAAAACACTTTTTTTCCGGCAGAAGGACGATTAGCGTCACACAAGTTGCATCCCTCGTTCATAATTGTTTAGATCACACTCTTTAACATCTCTCGGCAGGGTAAACCATGGCCAGTATCAAACTCACGGTAAGACGGCTGTATAAAATCAGCGGCGAGCGCATGGTGAATACCCATGCGACCGCACGGATATTTGTCGGTGAACACCTGGTGGCAACCGAAGAGATAAGCGGAATGACCGAAAGCCCGGTGAGTAAATACCTACATCACCATCAGGCCGAAGGGCAACCGATCCGCGTTGAGTGGGATTGCGACGGTATTGCCGATATGGCAGTGGCCGAAATACAGGTTTGTCCCTGTTGTCAGCACGATGAACACTAATAAGGAACGTAATTTTGGCAGGAACGAGCTTACTGACACTTTTGGACGATATTGCCACGCTGCTGGATGATATTTCGGTAATGGGGAAGGTGGCGGTAAAGAAGACCGCTGGCGTCCTTGGGGACGATCTTTCGCTGAACGCGCAGCAGGTTAGCGGCGTTAAGGCCAATCGCGAACTTCCCGTGGTCTGGGGCGTCGCCAAAGGATCTTTCCTCAATAAGCTGATCCTGGTGCCGCTGGCGTTGGTGATCAGTGCGTTTGCGCCCTGGGCAATCACCCCTTTGCTGATGGTTGGCGGGGCTTACCTGTGTTACGAAGGCTTCGAGAAGGTGCTGCACAGTCTGCACAAGGACAAGTCGGCGAACACCCCGGAGGCGAGAGAAGCGCGCATCAAAAAACTCTCCCAGCAAAATGCGGCAGAGTTTGAGAAGAAGAAGGTCAAAGGCGCGATTCGGACCGACTTCATTCTGTCGGCAGAAATTGTCGCCATTACTCTGGGCATCGTCTCTGAAGCACCGTTAATGAACCAGGTGTTAATACTGGCGGGCGTGGCCATTTTGGTGACGGTGGGCGTGTACGGGATTGTGGCCGGCATCGTGAAAATTGACGATCTGGGCATGTGGCTGCAGGAGAAATCCTCGGCGTTGGCGAAAGCCATTGGCGGTGCACTGCTGGCGATGGCGCCGTGGATGATGAAGATCCTGACCGTGGTGGGCACCATTGCCATGTTCCTGGTTGGCGGTGGCATCATTGCCCATGGCGTGCCGGCCATTCATCACTTTATCGAGCATTACACCGCTGATTTTGCCGGGCTACTTGCCTCGGTAATGAGCAATCTGGCGCACCTGGTACTGGGCCTGATTGTGGGGTCAATCGTGCTGTTGGTGGTGAATTTGGTTGCCAGGATGCGGGGTAAATCAGTATAAAGGCAGCTTATTCGCGAGCAAGAACTCTGGAGTGATGATGAAAGACGACATTTTTGAATTTGATATTGATGCCGAGCTGGAACAAGCCGAAGCCAATGCGGAAAAAAAGGCCAGTGAAGTGCCTGCCGACTTAGGTGATGAAGCGGATTGTGAAGGTTGTAAAATCTGACGCCAGAGCGCCAGTACTTTCCCTTAAAAGGCGAATAACTTAGCTTATTCGCCTTTTTTATTTGCCTTAAATTGAGCGGCTTATCGGGATTTAACATAAGTTTTACTCCCCATTAACAGAATAATACTGGCCCGCCTGCTATACCTGAAGTTCCCGGTGTCAGGTCTGCAAACATGAGGGTCAGTTATGATCATGGTCAGTCAGGAAGTGCAGCTTAAAAGTGGTGGTCCGGCGATGGTGGTGACAGGCTATGCCAGTGGCATGGTTGAGTGTCGCTGGTATGACGGTCACAGCGTTCGTCGCGAAGCCTTCAGGGAGGAAGAACTCTCACCTTTGCTCACTGGCGAGAGCCAACTTGCCAGCTAGCACCAAAAAGCAGGACGAAGTCGCTCTCGTCCTGCTTTTTCTTTCCTGAATTGCACTGCCGTCAGGCGCGATAATTACACGTTGCCGGCGTTATCCTCTTCTACCGCGTCATAAATCCGATGCAGAATATCCGGGAACGCTGACTGAACCCGACTCCAGCTCGGGATAAAAGGCTTCTCGTTTGGCCGTTCAATAAACGACTGACCAGCATCCAGAATCGACTGGGTAAACATCTCAACCGCCGCTTCCTCGGCATGCTGATCGAACTTCAGCCCGTTCATCGTCGCTTCGTGGTTATAGACTTCCATCATATCCAGCGCATTGCGGTAATAGGTCGCTTTCAGCACGCGGAACGAGTCGCTGGTGATGTTCACGCCCATCGTCGCCATCTTACGCAGCAGCGACTGCACAATGTCATTGCTCATCCTGCGCAAGCCACCGGTGCCATCCTCTTCCGATAATGGCTGATGCTTGTGGTCATAATTATCGGCAATCTCGACCTGACAACTCTGTCGGGTGGTGTAGTTGCGGTAAATTTCTGACAGCACGCCGATTTCCAGTCCCCAGTCGCCAGGGATCTTGATGCCGTTGAGCACGTGCGTGCGCATGGCGAATTCACCGGAGAGCGGATAACGGAAGCTGGAGAGGTAATCCAGATACTCAGAATGGCCATACACTTTTTGCAGTGAGCGCAGCAGCGGGCCAACCAGCAGGCGGCCCACGCGGCCATTCAGCTTGTTATCCGCCACGCGGGCATAGAAACCTTTGCAGAACTCATACTGGAACGAGGGATTGGCCAGCGGATAGAGCAGACGTGCCAGCATGCCGCGCTCGTAGGTGACAATGTCGCAGTCATGCAGCGCAACGCAGGAGGACTTGTCTGAGGCCAGCGTGTAGCCGGTACAGAACCAGACGTTGCGTCCTTTACCCGGCTGTGACGGCGACAGGCCTTCTTTATCCAGTTCCGCATCCAGCGCTTTCAGACGCGGTCCATCGTTCCACAAAATACGGTGCCGTTGTGGCAACCGCGAGAAGAACTCACGGGCAAACAGAAACTGCTCACGGTCAGCCTTGTCGAGGCCAATCACAATCTCTTCGAGATAGGGGACTTTCGCCAGCTCGTCAACGATGTTGCTTAACGCCGGTCCTTCCAGTTCAGAGAATAAAGAAGGCAGGATTAACGCCATTTTGCGCTTTTTGGAGAAACGCACCAAATCCTTCTCAAGTTCCTCAACCGGCCGGCCGGTGAGGTTATGAAAGTTGGTAATTACACCGTTCTGGAAAAAATCACTCATCGCATTCCCCTTAATGGCGGGTTATCGGCAGCAGGCCGATCCTCACCCCTGGTTTAAAAAGTGCGTAAGACCTTCACTCCAGCCTTCAGGGCCGAAATACGCACTGTGGAAAACGTGCTCGTTATCTTCACGCTGCAGCGTGACGGGTGTTTTACTGTAACCCTTAATAATGACGGCAAAATCGACTTTATCCAGCATCGGCGCATCATTGGGACCGTCGCCTAAACCCACCGTCAGCCAGTGCTGGCCGGATGGATTCGGGTAGTGGCTGAGCAGAAAGTCCAGCGCCGCACCTTTTCCCGCACCCTGATTGGTGACGCTCCAGAAACGTCCTCCCTGCAACAGGCCCAGCTGCTCGGCGGCCAGCGCCTGCTTAAAGGCCGTGAACTGTTGTTCGGTGTCACGCCAGATCAGGCTTTCCGATCCTTCACGCATGCGCGCCAGCGAGGCGTTATGCAGCGTCAATCCGGTCCAGTCAGCCACTTCCTGTTCGGTCACATCGGCAAAACCGGTGAACTTGAAGTAATAGCGTTCGCGCAGCGCGTGCAGGGTCTGGCAAATCTCGGTGTAACCCTTTTGTGTCGGTTGAGCGAGGGCGTCCTTAAACCCTTCCCAATGGATAATGGCGCCATTTTCCGCAATATAGGGTGCGCCGGTCAGACCCAGCTGGCGCTGAAGCGGCAGGATTTCGGCGGCGGTTTTACTGGAACAAATGACCACCGGGATCTGCTGCTCATTAAGGCGATCCAGCCAGGGCTGAGCAGGCTGCCAACTGTAGGTATGATGATCGAGCAGGGAGCCATCTAAATCCGTCACAATCATCAGGGGATCATTCAGCGTGGGCATAAGCCATCCTCCTCGTTCACAACGATAAAAATGCAGGATAATCAGAGAGTATAACTCCGGCTGGAGACTCCGAAGGCTGAAGCGCAGAAATACTGTCCGTTAAGGCCGGAGAAGTGATGAGAATTATCCTAAAAAATAGCGGGGGTTGTACAAGGGCAAAATAAAATGAGAATGCCGTCTCAACACGCGGCAGCATTGGGTTGACCGATTTACGCCATGTACAATTTTCACAATACTGTACAACTTTGGCGAAACTTGGGACTTGTCTTAGTAGAGAAGTCAGGTACTCTGCTGCAGTCAGAGAATTTCCTCTGTAACGAATTTCAAATGAATTTTTCATTCCCGGCCAGATGGCCGGGATTTTTTTTATCTGTTCACTTCCGAAACCGTAAAATCGCGGATATCGAGTTCGAAGGCGTCGGCCAGTTCGGTGTACGAACGGTACTCCCGACCATCCACCCTGACTTTGTGCGCGCGGTCATTATCCATAAACTCTTTGACCTCGCCGCTGGAACGATCCTGGATCGCTTCCAGTAACGCCTCAACGTCAATATTGACTTCACGCTGAACGTTGTCGCTGTACTCTTTTGCAATAGTCATCACGGAGTTCCTCAGCCGATCGTATCAACTGAGTATAGATGGCGGGAAGGAAAGGGGAGGCGGGAAACAGGCAAAAAAAAGCCCGCGCTGCGCGGGCAAAAATCCTTGTTACTTTTAGGTTGACTGCGCCTTTGGGGATGGTGCAGTGGGGAGAGTGTATGCAATCTCCCTGTCAGAAGTCCCACCGCGAAACGTTAAGAAAGTGAAAAGAGGCGTTGCGCCAGACATTACGTTGTTTTACACGCTGCCACCGGGCGGCATTATGCATAACGGCTATACTTATCAGTCGATTAGACAATAATAAGTTTCAATCCACGCTATGGAGGCGACATGGACCTTTTACGTATCATTATTGCGATTATTTTACCGCCAGTTGGGGTGTTCATGCAGGTCGGTTTCGGCGGCGCGTTCTGGCTGAATATCCTGTTAACGCTTTGCGGCTATATCCCGGGAATTATCCACGCCGTGTGGGTAATTGCACGTCGTTAAGTGACTCCACTGCCAGAGGCGTTAATTTCGGTTAAACTTAGCGCATCTATCAAGGGAGGAACGCAATGAAAGTGAACGATCGGGTCACGGTCAAAACCGACGGAGGCCCACGCCGACCGGGCAAAGTGCTGGCTGTAGAAGATTTCAGTGAGGGAACGATGTTTCTGGTTGCGCTGGAAGACTATCCGCTGGGGATTTGGTTCTTCAATGAGATTGGGCACAGCGATGGCATCTTTGTGGAGCCACATCCGGAAGCCTGATGGCTGGAACGGTGTTGCGATCCTGCTGCCTCTGACCCGGCAGCCCGTTATTGAAGTGAAGGGGCGAACTGAAAAGTTCGCCCCTTTTCGATCAGAAGGTTTCCCAGTTATCGCTGTTCGCCAGCGCAGGGCGGCCGGTGGCCAGCGCGGCTTTAGGCTGAACCGCCTGCACCGGCTGCGCTACGCGGCGTGGCGCGCTGTCACTCAGATGGAAGGCGGCAACGGCCTGAGTCAGGCGTGAAGCCTGTTCTTCCAGAGAAGAGGCGGCCGCAGAGGCTTCCTCAACCAGCGAGGCGTTCTGCTGCGTTACGTTATCCATTTCGGTCACCGCCAGGCTCACCTGCTGGATACCGCGACTCTGTTCATCAGAGGCGGCGGCAATCTCGGCCATAATGTCGGTAACACGGCGCACCGCACCGACAATGTCGGTCATGGTGTCGCCGGCATGGCTGACCTGCGAAGACCCTTTACCAATCAACTCCACCGATTCAGAAATCAATCCTTCAATCTCTTTCGCCGCGCCCGCACTGCGTTGGGCCAGGTTACGCACTTCGCTGGCGACCACGGCAAAACCGCGACCCTGTTCCCCCGCCCTGGCGGCTTCGACCGCCGCATTCAGCGCCAGAATATTGGTCTGGAAGGCGATGCTGTTGATCACCGTGGTAATTTCGGCAATTTTCTTTGAACTGGTGGAAATATTATTCATGGTGCTGATCACGCCAGAGACAATTTCGCCGCCCTGACTGGCTTTACCTGAGGCATCGGCGGCCAGCTGGCTGGCATGATGCGCGTTCTCGGCATTCTGTTTCACCGTGGCGGTCAGCTGTTCCATACTGGCTGCGGTCTGTTCCAGCGCGGCGGCCTGCTGTTCGGTGCGCGAGGAGAGGTCGGTGTTCCCGGCGGAGATTTCGCTGGAACCCTGATAAATCGCCACCGCACCTTCACGGACGGTGCCGACGGTTTTCACCAGCGACTGCTGCATATTTTGCAGATTGCTGCCCAGCGTGCCAATTTCACTTCTTCCCCAGTTTTGCAGCGGCGCGGTCAAATCGCCACGGGAAATATGTTCAATTCGCTCAACCGCCTGACGCAGTGGTGTGATCACCACACGACGCAGGAAGATAAAGGTCGCCAGGGTGAGTAACAGCGCGGCAGCAAACGCGGCGGCCATCATAATAAAGCCCAGCCGGGTTTGTGCTTCGGCCTGTTTATTAATGGCGTCGGCGCGTTGAGTACGAATGGCAATGGCTTTTAATAATACGGCGTTATACGCATCATCAAACTTACGGGTGTAATCCGTTTCCTGCGCAATCACCCCTTCGAAGCTGCCGTCTTTGGCGCTTTTCACCATCGGCAACAGGCCCTGAGTGACATAGGCATCGAATTTGGTTTTCAGCTCGCCATCCAGCGCCATATCTTCCGGGGTTTTCACCCGACGATTCAGGTAGGCATTAAAGCTTTCCGTCGCTTGCTGAATACGCTTTTCGGTTTGCTTAACGTTATCGTTAAAGGCATCCATCTCGCCGATTCGGGCGGAGGCGCCGGCATGGATGATATTCAGGCGGGCGGTACGTAAATGGTTAGAACTGTTCGAAATCGCCATTCGGACCTGAATTTCTTCCGTGACGTCCTTCAGTGACTGATTACTCTGGATAAGAAAATAGCTGGCCAGCGCAATACACAGGGCAAACAACAGCAGGATGCCACCCAGGATCGCGGAAAATAAAGGTACCAGTCGCAGATGTTGCCAGAAACTGATCCCGTTTTGTTCGGCATTGAGGTGTGATGATTTCATGTCCTTTTGCTCTCTGTAAGGGGTAAGCGAAGCGGGGAGCTTCGGTCTGTCTACAGAACATCGGCAACAGGCGGAAAAGGCTTAGCGGGGAAATGAGATCTGGTTAACACTTTGCTCAAAAAAAGAAAAAGCCGGCAAACGCCGGCATTTTTACTGTGCAGGATGTGATTATCTCACATTAACATAAATGCCACTGGTGACATTGTCCGTCAAACGGACCACATGATAAATAACTTGTTTGTTGTGTGTTTTAATTTTGCGTTTAATATTTCCTTTATGGGAGGAAACCGTCTTGGCCTTAATTTGCATTTTATCCGATATTTGAATTGTATCGTGGCCAGACATCCACATTTTAAGCATATTTGATTCTGTTTGGCTCAGCGTCAGTGGATGCACGTCGAAACCTGCGGAATACCGCGGGGAAACATTGAGTTTCTTTTGAAAATAAGACAGCAATAAATTATCCAGAGTGGCCGGCTTAATCGATTTTGATGTAATAATCAGGTTCTTACGAACGTAGAGATATTCCTCAAAATGGATGTTAGATATGGCCATGAAGATAAAGAACAGCGTGTCAGGATGCTGCATAATAATATTTCTTATGCGCTGACTGGCATCTGCTTCATGAATGAAACAATCTTCGTTAATAAAAACCACGCCTGGCTGATACTGTTGGCATTTTGCTTGTAATTGATCAATGTCAGTGACGGAAGTAATGTTTTTCTTTTTAACACCCTTCACAGTCATATAATCGGTAAGCCCTAGCCGTGTATAGCTGCATGAATCCATTATAATTGTTGGCATTGTAGCGACCCTCACCAAATTGTTATCCGTTTAAATCAACGATGAATTACGCGTTTGTGTAGTTACAAGAGTAAATTGTTCTTATGACGATCTTATTATTTACCCGGCAGTAAATCTGTGTGAGCGAGCGCCCACTGGTCAGATCTGTCCATGCCCGAGGTAATATTTAGGTTTAGTCAGCAGATAAAACCAGTCTTTCGACGCTGAAAATCCACGTTCAGAATGAGTGACTGGCAAATTTTCTTAGCACAGCATGCAGCATGTTTTTTGTGAGCCACGCCACTATCGCGCAAAACACAGAAAAGTCTGATAGGACGATTCCTAAAAAACATTCGTCATGCGAATGTGTGACGCTGTGTGGTGTGTTGACAATGCCGCAAAATGCGGTTTGACACAAGATAAACCACCAAAAATAAAATTTCCAGTAAAAACAGGCAGTTGTTTGTTTTATGAACGTTAACGTTCCCGTAACAATCTACCCGTTTCGAAAATCAAAATACGCTAACTGGGATTTAATAAGAATAATTTTCATTGTCCGAATTAACTTATCAGAATTTCCTTAATGAAATTCTGATAATTTTGGTTCGAAAAATGCACAAACACATTTCACATACTTAACAGTAGCGACATTATGATCTATGGATACATTAATTTATCTGGCGGGCATCTCGCTGAGTACACTGGCGAGTAAATCAAACACTTCACTGAACAAATGCTCACAGAATGGGGCGAGGAGGGGCATCATCAGGCTAATGAAGATGATCCCTATAGATAAGGTGACCGGGAAGCCAATAGCGAAAACCGACAGTTGAGGTGCAACACGGTTTAACAAACCCAGTGCCAGGTTAAGGGTGAGGAGCAGAGTTATCAACGGTAGCGCTAATCGCAGACCGTTAAGGAAAATTAGACTGGCCGCTTTGGTCAGGGCAAGGAAAGCATTGCCGTTGATCGGATCGCCGCCGATTGGCAAGGTGTGAAAACTGTCGGCAACCATCGAGATCAGCCAGAGGTGTCCGTTGAAGGACAAAAACAGCAGCATGGCCAGCATATCGAGAAATCGTGCCAGTACCGGCATGTTCAAACGGCTGGCCGGATCGAAGAACGTGGCAAAGGACAGTCCCATTTGCAAACCAATCACTTCTCCCGCCGTCCGCACCGCAGCGAAGGCGAATTGCATCGTAAAACCTATCGCCACACCAATCAGAATTTGCTGAATCAACAGCCAGAATCCGCCAACTGAGAACAGCGTCACGTTTGTCGGCGGTAAAGAAGGCAGCAAAACGTAAGTGATCATCACGCCGAGGCCGATTTTCACTTTCTTGCTGATGGATTTCTCGCTCAGCAGTGGCGCGGTCATGATCAACGCCAGTACACGCGCCAGCGGCCAGAAGAGTTGGCTGATCCAGAACACCAGCTGACTGCTGTCGATGTTAATCATTAACCGATCATATACGGGAGGTTAGTGAACAGGGTACGCATATAGTCGAGTACCAGATTCAGCATCCACGGCCCGGCGATCACCATAGTGGCGACAACCGCGAGGATTTTCGGGATAAAAGAGAGGGTCTGTTCGTTGATCTGGGTCGCCGCCTGCAGCAGGCTGATAATCAGACCGCTGACCAACGCGGCCAGCAGCAGTGGGGCAGCAACCGCCAGGGCAACCTGCATTGCATCGTGCCCGATAACCATAACCGATTCAGGTGTCATAGAGACTCCGGAGAAATAAAAGGGAAGTGCATTTTTCGGGGCGAAGTGGCTCCGCCCTCAATTTTTTTGGCAAATAAACGGTTAACTGTAAAAACTTTGCGCCAGCGAGCTGACCAACAGCGACCAGCCGTCAACTAATACAAACAGCATCAGCTTAAAGGGCAGTGAGATAGTGGCCGGTGGCACCATCATCATCCCCAGCGCCATCAGTACGCTGGCAACCACCAGGTCGATAATCAAAAACGGGATAAACACGGTAAAACCAATCTGGAAAGCCGTTTTCAATTCGCTGGTGACATAGGCGGGTAACAGAATACGCATCGGCACGGCTTCCGGTCCCTGCAATGGCGGGGAGTTGGAGAGACGGGCAAACAGCGCAAGGTCGGCTTCACGGGTCTGGCGCAGCATAAACTCACGCAGCGGCTGTGCCCCTTTATCAATCGCATCCTGCATGCTGATCTTGTCCTGACTGAACGGCAGATAAGCATCCTGGTAAATTTTGTCGAACACTGGACCCATAATAAAGAAGGTCAGGAACAGCGCCAGACCGAGCAGCACCTGGTTCGGCGGTGCGGACGGCGTGCCCAGTGCGTTACGCAGCAGGCCAAACACGATAATGATGCGGGTGAAGCTGGTCATCATCAGCAGGATGGCGGGCAGGAAGGTCAGCGAGGTGATGAATACCAGCGTCTGTACCGGTAATGACCAGCTCTGGCCGCCGTTGGCGGTTGGGTGGCTCATCAGGCCAGGCAGCTGCGCGTGCACATCAGGCGCGATCAGTAAAAACAGCGCCAGCAGAGGAAGAAAGCGTTTCATTATGGCTTACCGGGGCGTTTGAGTAGGGACTGTAACACCTGACGGAAGTCTGCCGTCGCAGCCGGAGGCTCCGGATTTTCCTGCTGCGGTTTAGGCGGCAGGGTATGTAAATGGGTAATCTGTTGACCGGTCACACCCAGCACCAAACGGGCATCTTCCACATCGACAATCACCACGCGTTCGCGCTGCCCAACCTGGCAACTGGCGCTGACGGTCAGGCTGCTTTGCCCGCGAATGCCGCGTTTCGGCGTAAAGCCAAAGCGTTTTGCTATCCAGGCACAGGCCAGGATCAGCAGGATAATCACCGCCAGCACGCTGCTGACCTGCGTCAGCATCGAACCGGTGGACACAGCAGGCTGACCTGCTGGTATAGGCTGGAGTGAACCGGTCTTCATTTAGCGGCTCAGACGACGCATACGTTCGGTCGGGGTGATGATGTCGGTGATACGCACGCCGTATTTATCGGCCACCACCACCACTTCACCCTGCGCAATCAGATAGCCGTTGATCAGGATATCCAGTGGCTCGCCCGCCAGGCCTTCCAGTGAGACCACGGAACCCTGAGTCAGACGCAGCAGCTCTTTAATGGTCATTTTGGTGCGGCCCAGCTCCACGGTCAGTTTGACCGGGATGTCCATAATCAGATCGATATCCTGCAGCGAACCGGTGATATCGTTGCTCTCCAGAGATTTAAACACCCCTTCAGAAGACGGCGTGCTGGCTTGCTCATTCATCGCGTCAGCCCACAGGTCGTCCGCGGAGATGTCGTCTTCGGACGGCTTATTCGTATCACTCATCGGGCTGTTCCTCGTTCATCGAATTCAAAATCGGGTTAATCAGATGTTCCACACGCAGCGCGTACTGCCCGTTCAGGGTGCCGTACTGGCTGGTTAACACCGGCACGCCGTCGACATGGGCGATGATGCGGTCCGGCTTTTCAATCGGTAAAACGTCACCTGGCTTCAGCGCCAGCAGACGGGAAATGCGCATCGACACTTCACCAAAGTTGGCAATCAGCTCCAGTTCGGAGTGCTGAACCTGCTTCACCAGCGTGTCGCGCCAGTTCTGGTCTTCCTGACGGGAGTTCTCCAGCGGTGGATTGACCAGCGTTTCACGCAGTGGCTCAATCATGCTGAACGGGATACAGATATTGAACTCGCCGACCAGGTTACCAATCTCGACCTGGAACGGCGTGGTGATCACGATATCGTTCGGCGAGGTGGTGATGTTGGTGAACTTCACCTGCATTTCTGAGCGCACATACTCTACGTCCAGCGGATAAATCGGCTTCCACGCTTCGCTGTAGCCTTCAAGGGCCAGTTTCAGCATGCGGCGGATCACCCGCTGTTCGGTCGCGGTAAACTCGCGGCCTTCCACTTTTGTCGGGAAACGACCGTCACCGCCAAACAGGTTATCCACGGCGATAAACACCAGGCTTGGCGAGAACACCACCAACGCCGTACCGCGCAGCGGCTTCAGGTGGATCAAGTTCAGGTTGGTCGGCACCGGCAGGTTACGGGCAAACTCATGGTAAGGCTGAATTTTAATCGCCCCTACCGTGATGTCCGGGCTGCGGCGCAGCAGGTTAAACAACGCCATGCGATAAGAGCGGGCAAAACGTTCGTTGATGATCTCCAGCGCCTGCAGACGTTCGCGAACCATGCGACGCTGGGTATTAGGATCATACGGACGAATGTCGTTATCGCCCTTGCTGGTGGTGGTTTCTTCTGCCGCACTGTCGCTGTCGCCGTTGAGCAGTGCGTCGATTTCCGCTTGTGAGAGAATGCTGTCGCCCATAATGTCTACCTCAGGATAAAGGCAGTGAACAGAACATCGTTCACAACCTGCTGAGGTTCACCTTGTACCAGCGGTGGTGCCAGTACAGCTTTGATTTGTTTCATCAGTTCCTGTTTGCCCTGCTCGCTGCTCAACGCGGAAGCGTCCTGGCGGGAGAGCAACAGAAGCAGACGGCTGCGAACTTCCGGCAGATAGTCGTTAATGCGACGACGGGTGTCTTCGTCAGGCAGACGCAGCGTAAAGCCAACATACAGCACCCGATCGGGATCGTTGTCTGGATTGATTAAGTTAACGGTGAAGGTGTCCAGCGCATAGAAGACCGGTGCGACAGGCACGGCAGGTTTTTCAGCCTTCGCACTGTCAGCAGGGGACTTCATCATGTGCCAGACCATATAGCCCGCCACGCTGCAAGCAACCACTGTTACGAGCAGTAACAGGGGTATCAGGAGCTTACGTTTGCCGCTTTTGGCTTTCTTATCAGTCATATGAGCTATAACTTCCTGTGATTATCTTCGAGGTGCGGTGCCACTTAATCCGCTATCCCACGGTGTTATGGGCAGATTATGGCGCGTCTTGCGCTAAACAATAGGCAGATAAGACGCGCGTTTTGCCACTAGCTTATGCGTTTGTCACCGTCAGGCGAAAATATCAACAGCGTTGGAACCGGCTGCACGCGCCTGTAATGAGGCTGGAACGGCAATCGCGGTGACATCACTGTCGTTTTCTGCTGCAAGACTAAATGTGTTACCACGTGAGTTATTACGCTGCGGATCCTGCTGGTTGCCAGAGCTCTGACCCTGCTGGAACGCATCGCTGCTAACGTTACTCTGGCCGAGGTTGATGCCGTTTTCTGCCAGTGCGGTACGCAGCTGCGGAATAGCCGCTTCCAACGCCGCACGAACCTGGCTGTGGCCCGACACCATATTCAACTGCGCCTGGTCGTTATCCAGCTTCAGACTGATCTGAATGCTGCCCAAATCCTGTGGATGCAAATGCAGTTCAGCCGTTTGCTGACCGTTTTTGCTGAACATCAGGATCTGCTGACCTAACGCCTGCTGCCACTCCTGGCTGCCAAGCTGTGAACTTAGCTGCGCGCTGGCCGGCGCCGTCACCAGTGAAGTGGTGACCGGCGTGGTCAGTGAAGAAGCCGCACTGATAACATTATTGGTTATCGTCGACGCGGGGGCAGAACTTGAATTTTCTTTATCTGTCTCTTTGCCCGCGTGGCCCATGGCCTGCTGGAAAGCGGTGTTCAGCACGCTGGTATCCACCGTGGCTTTCTGAGATGCGCCGGCAGTGGACGCGGTGGTGGTGGCCGTATCGGCCTTGCCGCTGACGTTGCCTTTGTCGCTCTCTTCCGTAGTGTCCGCGCCGAGCAGCGAAGCGAGGGTCGACTGCTTCGCGCCCTTAATGCTTTGCTCGTCAGACAGCGATTCGGTGCCTTTGGCCTGCGTCGTCACCGGCTGGGCGGTGGTGGGTGGCAGCATGGCGAACAGCGCCTGCAGCGTTTGCATATCGCTCTGATTCAGCGTTGGCGCGGCGGCCTGGCTTTCGTCCGTGGTTTTATCGTCGGTCTTGATGTCTTTGCCGGTTTTCTCTGGCTGCAGCAGGGCACTCAGGGTTTCCGGCTTGTCCAGCGCCGCCAGCAGGGCATTCAGCCTGGCTTTGGAAGACTGGCCCGCGTCGGCCGTTTCACCGGCAGCCGCGGTGGTGGCTGCGGCGGTGGTGGCCTGGCCTTTTTCGCTCTGTTGCGCCAGGGTCAGCAGCTTGTTTCCCAACAGGGTCAAAAAGCCTTTAGCGGTGCCTTCACCCGCAGCAGACTCTTCGCCGGCTGCGGCGGTGGTGGTATCGGTCCCCACGTCTGCTGACGCTGACGCAGAGGCGGAATGACTGGACGTCGTGGTTTTGGTCCCGGAAGTAACAACAAGTGGCAAAGTGATCATTCGCCTTTCCTCAATGATGCCCGTTGGGCAAATTCATCCATCCGTTTCTGATCGAGACGGTTTTCCTGTAATAATTCGTTGGCCTGCGCCCGCGCATGCAGCGTTTCGTAGGCATGGAGCCGCTGCTGCTTATCGCGCCAGAAGGTCAGGGCGTTTTCCACCCGACTGCTCCAGTGCAGGAGCTGCTGACGATGCTGTTCGATGGCTTTTTCCAGCGTTTCAATAAACTGGTGGTAGTTGTACCAGCGGGTGCTGGCAATGCCTTCCGCCATGGTGTTGTTCAGCGTTTTACGGTATTCGTCCTGGTAGTTCAGCAGCATGGATAACTGTTCGTCGGCCTGCTTGTGCGCGCGCCGGACGTCACCCAACTGGATGGCCGCCTTCTCAAGATCTTTCTGTGCCAGACCGCACAGGGTTTCGATGGGTGATGCTTGTTTTGCCATGCTTCCTCCGCCAGGGTCGGACTTCTCCGCTCGGGCCGCCCGTTAGCCAAAGATTGCCTGTAGGTGCAAACAGGCATCGTCAAATGTGCTGCGCTCAAACATGCCCTGTTGCAGGAAGGTTTCCAGCTCGGGGTAGAGTTTGATTGCTTTATCCAGTGTCGGATCGCTGCCTGCGGCGTACGCGCCGACGCTGACCAGATCGCGGTTACGCTGATAGCTCGACAGTAACTGCTTAAACTGGCGAACCCGCGCGTAGTGCGGCTCATCAATCAGGTGCGCCATCACGCGGCTGATTGAGGCTTCAATATCGATGGCCGGATAGTGACCGGACTCCGCCAGACGGCGGGACAACACAATGTGACCGTCCAGAATGGCGCGGGCGGAGTCCGCAATTGGATCCTGCTGATCGTCGCCTTCGGTGAGAACGGTATAGAAAGCGGTAATCGAGCCGCCGCCATCAATGCCGTTACCGGCACGTTCAACCAGCGCCGGCAGCTTGGCGAAAACCGATGGCGGATAGCCTTTGGTTGCCGGCGGCTCGCCAATCGCCAGCGCGATTTCACGCTGTGCCATCGCGTAACGGGTCAGTGAATCCATAATCAGCAGCACGTGCTGGCCACGGTCACGGAAATCTTCGGCGATACGGGTAGCATAAGACGCGCCCTGCATACGCAGCAGGGGGGAAACGTCAGCCGGCGCCGCAATCACTACCGCACGCGCACGGCCTTCGGTGCCGAGAATATTTTCGATAAAGTCTTTTACTTCGCGACCACGTTCGCCGATCAGGCCAACCACAATCACGTCCGCTTTGGTGTAGCGGGCCATCATGCCCAGCAGCACGCTTTTACCGACGCCCGAGCCGGCAAACAGGCCCATACGCTGTCCACGTCCGACCGTCAGCAGGGCGTTGATGGCGCGCACGCCGGTATCCAGTACGTCGGTTATCGGCGTTCTCTGCAACGGGTTGAATGGTGGGGTGATTAACGGTGCGCGATAACCGGTTTCCGGTGCCGGCAAACCATCCAGCGGACGACCGCTGCCATCCAGCACGCGGCCCAATAATTCCGGGCCGAGCATCAGCTGCTTGCCGCTGTGCTTATCGCCAGACAGACGGGCGTAAACGCGCGCGCCAGGCAGGATGCCTTCCACTTCTTCCAGTGGCATCAGGAACAGCCGCTGGCCATTGAAGCCAACCACTTCGGCCTCAACTTCCGCCACGCCATTATTGTCCGCGCGTTCAATCACGCAGGTGGCACCGAGCGGCAGCTGCAAGCCGGTCGCTTCCAGCACCAGCCCGGTCGCACGGGTTAACCGTCCGTAGCGACGCACTTCGGGTAACTGGTTCAAACGTTGTTCGAACGATTCCATGGCGCCAAGCCAGCGTGAAAGGCGAGTGGTCATTACAGTTCTCCCGGTGCTGCAAGGCGGCAAAGTTCATGCCAGCGGGTGGCGAGGCTGGCATCCAGATCGCCATCTTCGGCGCTGACTTTGCAACCGCCAGGATGGATCGTGCTGTCAGCCATCAGACGCCAGCCGTGCAGGCTGAGCGTGGCACCCAGCGTTTGTTCTACGCGCTGTAAATCGTCCGGATGAACGCGCAGCGTCGGTTTGCCGCTTAACATCGGTTCCTGCTGGATCATGCCCTGAATCTGACGAAGCAGGGCGGTGCCATCGACGTGCGGCGCCTGACCGATGACCTGACGCGCGGCTTCCAGCGCCAGCTGCATCAGTCGGGCGGCAATCACGCTGTCCAGCGCTTCCAGCGTATGGTTGAATTCTGATACCAACTGCTGCATACGCGCCTGAAGCGGCGCCTGCTGCTGCTGTGCTTCCGCCAGACCCTGCTGAAAACCGGCGTCGTATCCTGCTTTCTGGCCTTCGGCAAAGCCTTTCTGCTGACCTTCGGCATAGCCCAGACCCTGGGCTTCACTGCGCACCTGGGTCTGGAGCTGCTCCAGCTCAAACTGCTGCCGGTTGAAGGGTTCTTCCGGCTGCTCTTCCTCGACGATTTCTTCGATCTTGGGCTTGTTCAACTGCCCGAGATCGTTGGGCTGCCAGCGCTGCCACGGTAAGGAAGATTTATCAGACATACTGTTCCTCGCCACCACCAATCACCATCTCGCCACTTTCTGCCAGACGACGAACGATAAGCAGGATGGCTTTCTGTTCGCTTTCCACCGCAGACATACGCATCGGGCCACGGTTGGACAGGTCGTCGCGCAGGATATCTGCCGCACGCGAGGACATGTTTTTCAGGAACTTCTCGCGCAACGGCTGCTCGGAACCTTTCAGAGCCACCAGCAGCGACTCGGATTCCACTTCCTGCAACAGGCGCTGGATGCTGCGATCGTCGACCTGGATAAGGTTTTCGAACAGGAACATCTCGTCGATAATTTTCTGTGCCAGCTCGCCGTCGAACTCGCGAACCGCTTCGATAACCGCTTCTTCCTGCTGGGTCTTCATCAGGTTGATGATTTCCGCCGCCGTTCTCACGCCGCCCATTTTCGCGCGCTTGAGGTTCTGGCCATCGAGCAGGCCGTTCAGCACTTCGGTCAGTTCTGCCAACGCCGCCGGCTGCACGCCGCCGAAGGTGGCAATACGCAGCATCACATCGTGGCGCAGACGTTCGTCGAACTGAGCAACAATATCCGCCGCCTGAGCGCGTTTGAGGTGCACAAGGATGGTGGCGATAATCTGCGGGTGTTCGTCGCGGATAAGATCGGCCGCCGCTTGTGGCTCCATAAAGTTGAGGGTGTCCATGCCGCTGGTGGTTTCCCGCGTTTCGAGAATATCTTCCAGCAGGGTGGCGGCCTTCTCTTCGCCCAGCGCCTTAACCAGCACCGTACGCAGATAATCATTCGAGTTGACGCTCAGCGCCGCAAACTGCTCGGCATCGATTTCGAACTCGCGCAGCACATCGGTCAGCTGCTTGTGGGACACCTGACGCATATTAGAAATGGCAGAACTCAGGTGTTGGACTTCGCGGCTGTCGAGGTGTTTGAACACCTCTGCAGCGCGGTCTTCACCAATCGTCATCATCAGGATGGCGCTTTTTTCAGTACCGGTGAGACTCATAGCTCGTCCTTCATCCACTGGCGAATAACCAGAGCCACCACACGCGGGTCATTTTCTGACATATCGCGAATACGCTGGCTCATGACCTCAGCACTCATGCGGTGCTGAGATTTACGTTCCTGATCCTGCTCGTCTTTCGACAGGCTGACGGCAACGGCATCGTCACCAGATTCTTCCCGAGCCTGCTTAGCAACGGCCGCGGCTTCAACAGCAGCCTTCTCCAGCTCTGCCTTGCGGCGCAGCTGTGGGCGAACCAGCTTGCGGTAAAGGATCCAGGCAACAATCAGTACCAGTAACCAGCGTCCCAGTTCCATCATCTGGTCGATGAAGGCCGGCTGTTTCCAGAACGGTACGTCATCACTGGTGTCTTCAGTTACGGTGAACGGTGAGTTAACCACGTTCAGACTGTCTCCGCGTTTGTCCGAATAGCCCATCGCCTCACGGGTCAGGTTTTCAATCTGTTTCAGCTGCGCATCGGTCAGGGCAATTGGCTTACCGGCTGCATCAGCTTTGTAGTTCACCACCACCGCGACCGACAGGCGCTGTACTTCACCGACGTTCATCTTGGTGTGAAGGATGGTGCGATCCACTTCATAGTTGGTGGTGTTGTCGGTGCGGGTATTCGACGGACCGGCCTTGGCGGTGCTGGCGCTGGAACCCTGATTTGCCGCTGCCGCGTTGCCGTTCTGTCCATTCTGACCATTTTGGCCGTTCTGGTTGTTTGCCGCAGGCGTGGTCACCGGTGCGGTATTCGCCGGAGCAGGCTGGTTGGAAAGGGCACCCGGAACGCCGCCAGGATACTGTCCGCCAATCTGTTCGCTGTCGCTGGTCTGGCGAGAGCGGACAGCCTGATTAGACGGGTCGCTGTTTGGCTGATATTTCTCGTCGGTCTGCTCACGGGCATTAAAGTCGATCTGCGCAGTCACCTGAGCATGAACGTTGCCGGTCCCGACAATAGGATTAAGGATGGCTTCGATGCGAGACTGGAAGCGGTTTTCAACATCGGTGGCGTATTTCAGCTGAGCATCGTTCAGATCGCGGCCAGCATTATCTGATTGGGTCAGCAGGTGACCGGCCTGGTCAACAACGGTCACATTGCCCGGCGGCAGTCCGGCGACGCTGCTGGAAACCATATGCACGATGGCACTGATTTGCCCCTGATCGAGCGCACGACCCGGTTGCAGCGTTAAGGTGACGGAAGCGGTCGGGGATTTCTGCTCGCGGACAAACAGGGACGGTTTTGGCATCGCGAGGTGGACACGAACATTTTTAACCGGGCCCAGCGTTTCGATGGTCCGCGCGAGTTCACCTTCCAGCGCGCGCTGATAGTTAACCTGCTCGCTGAACTGGCTGATGCCGAATTTTTCCTGATCCAACAACTCAAAGCCCACGGCTCCGCCTTTCGGCAGACCCTGTTGGGCTAAACGCAGGCGCAGCTCATGCACTTTTTCAGCCGGCACCATTAATGCACCGCCTTTATCATCAAACTGATAAGGGATGTTCATTTGGGTGAGCTGAGTAATGATTGCTCCGCCGTCTTCATCACTGAGATTGTTGTACAGCACACGGTACTCAGGCTGTTTAGCCCAGAGCGCCATGGCGATAACGATGGCGATCACCGCCGCCGCCGCAATGATGATTGGGATGCGAGGATTAGCGCGTAAACGAGTAAAAAGGTCGTTCAGACCTTTCTTCTCGGGTTGATCCTGCGTGACAGTTGCATTCATGACTCTTTCCTGGCTGACAGTTGACCGGACTGTTTCGTGTAGTGTCGTAACAAAACTGACTCCCTGATGCGCTGGCGAAAAATTTTTACTTCTAATGGCTGCCATTATTTTCTGAATCAGGAAATTCGATGGCTGGATAAGCCGTGTTTTATGCGCTTATTTAGCGGCTTTGTCTTATTGACATTGTGTTAAGTTTTCACCCATCAAAAAAATCACCGTCAACTTAGCAAGGTAAAACATGTCAATTCAGGGTATCGAAAGTGTTATGCAGCAGCTGCAAACCGCAGCGATTCAGGCCAGCGGCAAGAGTACCGATGCCTCCAGCCATGCGGATTTTGCCGGTGAGCTGAAAGCCGCACTGAACAAAATCAGCGACACGCAGAATGAAGCCCGCACGCAAGCGCAGGACTTTGAGCTGGGTAAGCCAGGCATCAACCTGAACGATGTGATGGTGGATATGCAGAAGTCGTCGGTGTCGATGCAGATGGGGATTCAGGTGCGTAACAAGCTGGTGAGTGCGTACACCGACATTATGAACATGCAGGTTTAGTGGGTGTAAGAGACGTGACGGCACAAAAAAGCCCGCATGGCGGCGGGCATGTGCTCAGGTCTTGTTGCATTAATGTTACTTTTAAGACTAATACCCCCCAGATAATTCGGACAGAAGCGTCGGGGAGTGATATTGTAATTTCTTCTTGTTCACAGTTTATGAAGGTTATTATTCCTATTATCAGATTCAAATGCCCGTCATGTCATGGATGTCAGTTCCGTTTATCGCCCCATAACATCACGCCAAAAAATCCCCACGGTGCTAACTGTATTTTCTGCAAAGCCGGAATGCAGGCCAGCGCTCAGACTCTTACTCATTTGCTCACTAACACACTTCGACCGTAAAAACTCTTGATTGCCGCGAATGAAAATCGGGTGAGTCACTAACCCAGCACTTCAACGCTGCAATCAGGGTGTAATACTGCATTTTCCCCTCGCTTACCCCAAAATCACTTACGTATCCCTGACCGATTTCCCCACGCGTTGGCTGCACCCATTCAGCGCTTCAGCTATCTTACTGGCCAACCGACGATCGCGCTGTCGCCGCGCCAGGGCTTCTGCTCGGCGGGCTTTGTAACGACTTTTGCTGGTGCCATGTTGCTGGCACGCTTTCCAGATGATCGTGGTCATCATAACCTCCTGATTTTTACGGCTGGCTGGTATTCATTCAGGGAAAATATGACCATTAAATCAGTTAACAGCATAAATATATCCCCTCCTAAAAACGATAGCCATAGTTATTATTAATATCAATGGTTATGATGAAAATAACTGTGCTTATAGATTTACGTCATTGAATTTAAACGCAAAAATGTTTTTTTATCGCTTTTTTTACGCTTTATTCTGGCGATGTTATAGAAAGCTTTACTAATCTATTCAGTTGAATCAATGCGTCAAAACCCCTGTGCAGGTTAACTGTCACAGAGGGGGGAATTTGCGAGGAGTAACTGATGATATCTGTACTGCACAGAGTATCCGGAGGGCGATACAAGGAAACCATTCTGCAAGGGCAGGATGTCAGTACTTACCGTCTTAAATCACGGATCAGGAAGATTGCAACACCCGTCAGTTCTGACTCGTCAGAGAGCTCTACAGCGGGCAATCTGGGATCATCTACGGTTAAAAAACCATTAGAGGGGCCCTCAAGATAACGGTATACGGAGAGGCGGGAATTGACCTTTGCAATCACCAAATCTCCAGATTCTGCTGGTACTTCAGTGTCGATGATGACGATGCTGCCAGCGGTGGCTTCTGAGCAACCGCTGTTGCGGTCAAGAATATAGGCTCGCCAGCTCTTCTTCGCCTTTGCGCCATTAGGGGCTGAGACCACTTCTCCTGTTTTTCCATCTGGCCCCCAAACGGAAATAGTAGTACCACTCTTTACTTTGTCAATGGCGCTAATGGCGGAGGCGCCGCGCATCTCTCCTTCGCCGTTAGCCAGCCACTGTACGTTCACGTCGAGGGCGCGGGCAATGTCGACCAGTTTGCGGGAGCCTTCTGCTTCCCCTTTGGTCAGACGCCAGATTGTAGGCTGCGATACGCCGGAGGCTTTAGCTAAAGCACCCTGGGTAATTCCCATCATGGACATAGCCATGTTCAGTCGGTAAGCGAGTGTATTCGGTTTCATATACCAGAATTTATAGCGAAGGCTATTTTTCGTCAAACACGCTTTGCTATTGACGAAGCTAATAGCTATTGCTATTAATTTATCATAAGCAATAGCAAGAAGGATATTCAGCGCCACGGAATGCTATCGGATTTACCGCTCTTTCACAATCTGGCCGCCCAGCCTAATCGCTGGCAACGCATCCGACGTCTTCGTATGACGCAGATTTATCCCGAGATTTGGGTCAGATCTGCCGACTTGAACTTAGCAGGTGTTTACGAAAAGTGCCGAATAGATCGGCTCGTTACCTGCCTGAATGCTGATTTAAGGAGTCATTATGCGAGACATCAAGCTATTACTGGAAAGCTGGGGCGGCTGGGCGGCCACCGATCGCAATGGTATCGGTTACTCTTCTGTTGCGGCCGGTTTCCGTGGTCTGATTACCTCCTCACCGGTTCCCCGTCCTGTCTGCAGTGACAACGACGGCATTCTGCTCGACAGCTGCATCAGCCGTCTGAAAAAAAATCATCCTGATGAACATGCGCTGCTGGTTGCTCACTATCTGTTCAGAATTTCACTTCGCTCCATTGCCCGCCGACGCCGTTGCGCCGACGGCACCATTCGCAAGCAACTCCAGACCGCAGAAGGTTTTGTCGAAGGGGTGTTATCCGCGCTGGATATAACGCTTGAATGTGAAAAATAATTTATTTTCAGAAAAAGTGGTTGCGTACGCAATTACCGATCCATGATGTTAAAAAGGCAATTTAATCTTCACCCTTGAAGCACTTTCAATACCGGGGAATTCACTTTACATGAATTCAGGCTGGTGCCTGTTTTCGCATGAGGAGGTGGGGAATGAGTAAGATAATACAGATATTAACCTATGAAGAAGGATATAAGGATCGGCCTTATATTGACACTGAAGGTTATCCAACCGTTGCCTGTGGGATCGTTATCGGTCCCAAAGATGCTTCGCTGGTTAATTATCAATTTACCGTGCCAAAAACGGTTGGCGATATTTGGATGCAAAAAATGCTGGATGACAAAATTCAGCTGATGAATACGCGTCCTTCTATTGTCGCCGCATTGAAGCAATGTAATCCAGCGCGTGCCGATGTGCTGTACAGCATGGCCTATCAGCTGGGTGTTGATGGTCTGGCAGCCTTCAAAAATACGCTGGTGATGATCTCAAACGGTCATTTCGATGGCGCGGCGGAAGGCATGCTCAGCAGCTTGTGGGCACGGCAAACGCCGCAGCGGGCAAAACGACTGGCGCAGGTGATGCGCAGCGGTACGTATGATGCTTATCAGGGGGTTATATGAAATTCATTCTGTTTTTACTGATTGTGCTGGCGGTGATTTTCCTGGTCTGGTGGGTAAGCAAGCACGGCAAAATCGAGTTGGTCTCCCATACCAAACTGCTGTTTAAGACCTGGTCGGTCTGGCTGGCGTCAGCCGGTTCCGCCATCGGCGCCTGGGCCCAGTCATTCCCGGATTCCGCGATGAATGCCTGGACCGCATTACCGGAAGATGTGAAGACCTTTATGCCGCAGCATTATCTCGGATTTGTCGCCTCTTTTATGGTCGCGATGGCGGTTATCGCCCAGTTTGTTCGGCAGAAAACGTTAGCCATACAGCGCCAGGCAACGGAGGGTAAAGCATGAGCACACTTCTTTCTCTTTTTACCGGCAGCTGGCATGGGCTGGCTGCAATCGGGGTGGTGTTTGCCGCGTTAATCGCCAGCTGGTTTGGCGGCAAAAAAATCGGCAAGGTGCAGCAAAAAGCCACCTCTGACGTCACGGCGGCAAAGCAGGAAGCCGATCGCGTGGCTATCGTCGCCAATAAACAGGCTATGGATATTAAGGAGGTTAAAAATGTTCAGGACAGTAATAACGTGCTTACTGATGACGCTGCTCGTAACAAGCTGCGCGACTCAACATGGAACAGCCCACAATAGTCCTCAGCTTATTCAGGACTCCTCCTGTACGTTATTTTCACCCATCCGTACTTACGGTAAGGACTGGCAGGTCATTGATATCAGGACGGTGAAGGAAATTAACGTCCACAACGATACCTGGAATAAAGTTTGCGCAACTAAAAAGGAAGATTAACCCATTCACCCACAGGGAACGGGTGATGTTATCCCTCAGGAGTTATGACTTATCTTTTATTATTCCTTTAATGAATTTTTCATTTAGGCGATTCGCTACGGCTTATCGCCGCGGAGGTTATTATGATTGAAGTTAACTCATTTGCTGAATTAAGAACAACTGCACCTGCCAAAGCTGGCGATTTGGCTATTCTGCGCCGTTATTACGACAAAGACTCCACATTCCGTGGCGGCGGTGATTTTGTCGGTTTCCTCAGCGCAACGCCGCCGGCGGATGATTCAGGCACGCTGGCAGCCGGCAGCACGTTTTACTGGAAACGCGTCATTCACGATCCGGATGAACTCAACATCTATCACTTTGGCGGGAAGGGTGACGGCGTGACCGATGACAGTGGCGCCTTCAAGCTGATGATGAGCTGGGCGCAGACCTTTAATACCAACGCCAAAGATCTCGGCGTGCGCTTCCCGGCCGGAAAGTTCCTGATTAATCCCATCGATTATACCGGGACCGACGCCGCCTTCTTTTATATCTACGGCGATGACAATCCCCATGGTGCCATGCCACGCACCACCATCGTGTCCAACAAGTCCACCGCACCGGTATTCAAAGTGCAGGCACGGCGCGTGGCCATCAAGGGCATCGCGTGGAATGGCCAGGCCACGGCGGATATCACCACCAATAAAGCGGCGATTACCTCAGCGATGTGTACCAACCAGCAGCCGTTTTTTGAAAATACCATCGTTGCGGGGGAGTCGGTGGTGATTAATCGCTTCCGGGCATCAAACAATGGCGGCACGGTCATCAAGCTGTTGGATACCCTGGATTCGAAATTTGACCAGATCTATACCCTAACCACCTATGGCCGGGTGTTTGATATTGGCTGGTCAGACACCGCGGCCGGTGTCTGGGATCACTCAACGGCGATTGAGTTAACCAATGCGAATTTCCAGACCGGCTATGGTGATGCAACGCTGTATATGCCGCGCGTCACGCAAGGTATTTTGCGTAACGTGTGGATTGAGCATACACGCTTTCCGGGCGACCTGAGTGATGGTGGCTGGACGATTGATACCCTGAATCTGGAAGACTGTGCCAATCCGTTCAATATGAATAATGGACGCGTGCAGATCCGCCAGCTGAATCTGCAGTCCGGCGGTAAAGTCAGTCTGGATACCACGTCACCTCGCTGGCTTTCAGGCTATGAATACGGCTGGCGTCGCGATGAGAGTTTTGGCTCAACCATGACCGGTTCGATGAAGGCGGGCTGGTACACCGGCTTCAAGGTGACCAATACCTCGACCAGCGACAAATGGTACAAGCTGGGCAAAATCAACATGCCGAAGGATAATCAGCAGTGGGTGGTGGAGATGATCAGTAAAGCCACTAACGATGTCCTGACGGGCACGGCGGGTAACCCGGTCACGGCGCTCTCTTCCTGTATGACCTGGCTGAATATCTCGCGTTGTTCAACCGCCATCTATGCTGACATTCAGCATAAAGGTTCCCCGGCGGTGCTGGACGTAAAGCTGAACCGCATCGGTGTGACCTACGCCGAAATTTGGGTCAAGCTGAAAGCCGCCAGCGGCGACATGATGTTCAACCTGAAATCGACCGGGCCGAGTCGTTTTGAGTCGGGCGAATGTAACCTCTTTACCCCGGATCTCAGCGAAGTGACCGACAGCACCACCATCGGCACCACCTCACCGAATGCCAGGATGAGCCTGCATAACGGTCTGGCGGGAATTGGGGCGAACGAGAAGGGGGTACTTACGGTGGCTACCGTGGCGGCCACCGCGCCAACCACCACCACGGCAGCGGGCTATATCACCGTTAACATCAACGGTACGGACCGCAAAATCGCCTATTTTTGACCTGTAAAACAGCAGCGGCCGCCAGTGATGGCGGCCTTTTTCAGTGTTTTACTTTGTTGGTTAAAAAATTGTTGTGAACTTCTGCGAAACGCAGCGGTCAGAATTGATGAGTGATTTTTTAACCCAGAAGGATAAACGCATGAGTGATAACACCGAAGAACGTAAATCTCCGACTGAACACGTACGCGATGTGACTTCTCAGTTAAAAGAAATGCGCCACTATGCCCAATCCAATGTGGAAACGCTTTCAGCTCACTGGCTGGCTTTTGATCAGGGTGAGTACAAACATCCCGAATTCGCGGAAAGGGTGAATGACCTGCTAACTAAGCAGGGTCAGCTTCTCGATGAATTAGATAAAAGCATTCAGGATATGGAAATTGAAGCGAACCGTATCGACAACGAAGCCTGATAATTCAGACTGAGTGAACACAACCCGCCACGGCGGGTTGTTTTGTTTTTGTGGCAGGGACTACAGCACGAACTCCGGGCTGACGCGATTTCTGCCGCTGCTTTTCGCAATGTACAGCTGCTCATCGGCATTTTTAATCGACTCGTCCAGACTGCCCGCATCAATCACGTGCAAGGTACTGATGCCAATACTCACCGTCACGCTAAGGTTCTGCTCGTTGAGCATAATGGTATTGCGCTCGATGCTTTGGCGCAGCCGATCGGCCAGCAGATACGCTCTTGGCTGAGAAATCCCCTCTATCAACACCAAAAACTCCTCGCCACCCATCCTGCTGATGATTGCCGTCTGTTGCAGCGACTGGCGGATGCACTCCACCGTCTTTGCCAGCACCTGATCGCCGGCCGCGTGCCCGTAGGTATCATTGATGTTTTTGAAACGATCGATATCCACCACGAAAACCGCGCCGTAGAAGCCGCTGGTTTTATTCTTGCGGGCAATCAGCGCGTTCAGCTGCGAGGAGAGGCCGCTGCGGGTCAGTGCGCCGGTGAGGAAATCATAATCCGCCCGCTTGGTAATGCGCGCCACCAGCTTTTTATTGGCGGTGGTGCTCAATGCCACAATCAACGGACTGATGGTCATCGCGGCAACGCCCAGTCGGGCCGAAGCCAGGCTGTCGATGCGGAAGAAATCATCGGAGCCCTGGATAGTCAGCACTTTGCTGGCCACCAGGATGATTTCGGTGATACCGGTTAACAGCGTGAGCAGGCAGGTAAAGAAGATTGGATAGCTGACCGCACACCACATCAGCGCAGGCAGCGGGAAGATCAGGCTGCCGCCACCGCCAACATAAATGCCGCACACGGTGGAAACCAGCAGCATCACCAGCGGCATCAGATTGCTTTCGCGGAGTTCATTGAACAGCTGGTCCAGCTCATCGCGGCGCGGGAAGGTGATCACCAATGGCAGGATCAGGATCGACGTGGACACCTGTTCGCAGAACCACGAGATCCATCCTTGCATCAGATCATCATGAAAATAACGCTGGCCGGCGAAGGAGCCAATGGCGGCACACACCGCGGCGGCGATAATGGAAGCCGGGAAGACGCGGATCAAGGCCTGCAGTCGTCGCGGATAGGGACGCGTCAGATAGGGTGACAGCAGCACCGCCTTGCCCACCGTCACAAAGGCGATATTCGCGGCATCCATTCCCAGCGAAACAACAACCGGAGTGCCGTACAGCAGATCGGCGGCGACCATGCCGAGATACATCGCCGGCAGGCTGGAAAGGGTATCGAAGCGAGGAAAGCGGATCAGCACCCCTAATAACAGGGCATTACACGGCCAGAAAAGAGAAAGTGCCTGATAACTACGGCAATGCAGGCCCAGGGTCGCTAAACATAATGCGAGAAAAAATAAGAATATAACCTGGTCAAACTTATATTTATTAATTTGCATTTTTTATGGCTCAAGGTGCTTACCGGAGTCCGGCGAAGACTGTCTGCGCGGTAACTACCGTGTCATGTCCGACTGCGGCCGGCTCCCTGGTACACATTTCTCAGGGTGAAAAGTGTGTAAGGGTGGCATCCACTCGCAGTAAAGCCATGGTTTAAGAATATTCTTAATTCGGCTGGTGTGCCGCTCAGAATATCGCTAAGGCTGTTTAATTTCAATCACTACCAGGCGTAACTGGCGTGAACAACATAGCTGACAGGTTAAGGGCAATCGCTAGCATATATATCGTAATAGCCTGTGATTTTCGAACGATAATCTGCTGCCCTTTTCGATTTGGGAGCATTCTTAGCAGCTAAAAAGCAGAAAAAGTTGTGGGGGCAAAATGCGGGTCATCGTAATCACTGGCCCGGTTACAGGCCAGTGAAGGGGATTACAGTTCGTTCTTGATGCAGAATTCTTCCCAGCTCATGCCGAGTGCGGTCGCATGTTGACGCAGGTAAGCTTCAATGGCCTCCGCTGCGACCACTTTATCCGGTTCGGCTAGCTGAATGGCGAACAGCATGCCGTCGAGCTTTTTCTCACGGGTGAACGCGGCATAGGCGCGGTCGGTTTGCATATCCTGTAACTGGGGCAGGGTCATGCCCAGTTTGGCCGCATCGGCGTCGGTGAGTTGAGCAATGCCGGTTTTGATTTCCGGGTGTGCTTCAAGAAAAAGAACGCGCGCGATGGCGTAATACTCTTCAATGCTTTTCATAAAAAATCCTGCGGTCAGTAATGGGCGCTAGTTTACACGGCTGCGGGCTGCGGTGAAATGGCGACGGTAAGGTCAGTGCCTGCGGGAATTGTTGCGGTAATTGTTGCGGTGAATAAGGAGAAATTATACCGTAGCGCCTGACTGCAGAATTTGGAACTGAAAATGAAAAAGTGGATGATTACGACCTTAGCCGCCGTCACGCTGGCTGGCTGTGCAGATATACCCAACTATCAGGGTGCAGTAAAAACCCCACCGCCGGCGAACCTGGTCGGAAACTGGCAGAGCATGGGACCACAGAAAGGTCTGGTCAGTAAGGAGGCGATTGCCAGCCTGATTATTACTGCGCAAGGCGACACGCTGGATTGCCGTCAGTGGCAGCGGGTGATTGCTAAACCTGGCAAGATCACGCTGTTTAAAGGCGACTGGGTTAACGTCAATAAAGACGTCCGGGTGATGCCGCTGGAGCTGGAAGGCACCGAGTTGCATTATGACAAGCTGGTTCTGCAGCGCGTCAATCAGCCAACGGCAGAGTGTCAGCAGGCGCTGGCCCATGAAAACGATGCGGTTGCTACTGCCACCAAAGCCAAATCTGCCGAATCCGGCGCTAAAAAGCACCATAAAGCGTCGTTCAAAAACGCCAAGTCTTAAGCAAAACAGGCCGTCTGAGGATCCCCAGACGGCCTGTTGTTATTTAGAAACTGCCGAATCGAGCAAATCACCTTCGGGTTGCCCAATCATTACCCGTCAGTCCGGGCGCTATTCCGTCAGCACCCACACGCTGACGCTGCCGGGATTGCAGCGGAACACCGCGTTCCCCTGTTCGTCAGCGGTAATGGTCTCCGTCTGATGGCCAAGATAATCCCGCCAGCTTTTCCCTGCCAGCGCCTCGCCCATTGGCAACGATTTTTCTCCTGCGTCACCATTTGACAGGATCACCACGCAGCCCGGCTGTTCTTCGGTTCCGCTGCGCGCGAACGCCACACAGTTGGGATGATCGAACCACTCGGTCTGTACGCCGTGCGCATACAGCTGACGGGCGCGGATCAAGGCTTCCAGCTCCGGGATCACCGGCATATCGATGTGGTGATTTTCGCCGTCGCCACCTTCATCTTCATAGCTGGCACCGAACAGATCCGGATAGAACACCACCGGAACACCCTGTTCCCGCAGCAGGATCAGCGCGTAGGCCAGCGGTTTGAACCAGGGTTCGACCGGCGCTTCCAGCGACTGCAGCGGTTGCGTGTCGTGGTTGGCGACGATGGTCACCGCATGCCAGTGATCTTTCTCAACCAAGGTGTCATTAAAAATCTGGCTAAGGTCGTAGCTGGCGCCTTCGCGGGAGGCATTGTGGAATTTCATCTGCAGCGGGGCGTCGAACAGCATGGTTTTGCCCTCGACCTGATGGATGTACTGCTGCAGCTTATCCACTTCGTGCGACCAGTATTCCGCAACAATAAACAGCGGTTGTTCAGCGACTTCCTGAATATGCTCGATCCATTCTTTATAGAACCAGGCGGGAATATGTTTAACCGCATCCAGCCTGAAGCCGGTGCAGGGCAGTTGTTCCAGCATCCAGCGCGCCCAGTACTTTAACTCTTCCGTGACGGCATGATTGCGGAAGTCGATGTTGGCACCCATCAGATAATCGAAGTTGCCCAGTTCATCATCGACCTGATCGTTCCAGCCTTCGCCGGTGTAATCATTAACGATTTTGAATACGCCATTTTCGTCGGGGTTTTCGATGTAATCAACGCCGTTGAAGCACTTATAATCCCAGACAAATTTTGAATACTGGCCCGCGCGGACCGGGAAGGTAAATTTGGTCCAGGCATCGGCTTCGAAGGCTTCAGGATCGATCTCATCGCGGTTGTCGGGGTTGGTGCGGTTAACCTGAATACGTTCCTTTTCATCTGCCCCCATTTTATGGTTGAGCACCACATCCATGATCACACCAACCTGGTGCGCGCGAAGGGCGTCCACCGCGGCTTTCAGCTGTTCTTTGTCGCCATACTTGGTGGCACGCGAGCCTTTCTGATCGAACTCGCCCAAATCAAACAGATCGTAACTGTCATAGCCGACGGAATAGCCGCCGGATTCGCCTTTATAGGCAGGCGGCAACCAGACGTCGGTGATGCCGATTTCAGCCAGTTTTTCCGCTCGTTCGGCGGCTTCGGGCCAGAGTTTACTGCCGTCGGGATAGTACCAATGGAAGAATTGCAACAGGGTCGAATTAGGCATGTCCTTGCTCCGGGTGTTCAGGCTGGGATCTGAAGTATGGAGCAGGCGGAGAGAAAAGCGCGGGTCAGAAGCTAAAAAAGTTTAGCGTTCTGCCCGCCGGCTGGTGTGAGTTGAATTCATACTGAAAAAGGTCTTTTTATGCGCCTTGTGATCCCTGCGGGAACAGCACAACACCCTGCATTCCGCTATAGGCTTTATTGACGGATTTCTGCCGGGTTGCCTGGCCAATCAGCGAGGAGATCTCGCTCATCCGCGACTGCAAAAGGCTTTTCACTTCGGCTTCGTTGTTAAGAATATGGCGCAGCACAGGACGCAGCTGATCCTGTGTCTGATCCGGAACAGGGGAAAGCTTGGTGCTCTCCGCCAGTATTTCTACCGCACTGACGTAATCGACTTCCATTTCAATGAGTTCATCCCATTTACCTTCGCTTGCCAGGCGCAACATAGACTGGCTGAGGACTAATAACTGTTGGTAAATCGTGAGCAGCTGCGGAGCAATATTCATTTAAACGGCGTCCTGAAGGGCGTTAGTTGCAGAAACTTCTTTCCAGGCATCGGCAATGTTGCGCAGCAACGTTTCGACTTCCAGAATCGCTTCGGCGTCATTATGCAGATTGGCTTTAAGCAGCCGGTGGACCATATAGCGGTAAAGACTGGCAAGATTATCAGCAAGCTCGTCGCCTTTATTCTCATCCAGACCCTGCTTAAGGCCGTTCTCAATAATGTTGATAGCTTTGGAGAGCGACTCTCCTTTGCCAGCAATGTTGCCATCGAGCAAAAATAACCGGGCACGAACCAGGGCGCTAAGCGCCCCGTCGAACAGCATGGTGACCAGTTGATCCGGCGTGGCGCTCATCACTGCGCTTTCCACACCGATTTTTGCATAGGCTTTGGTACCGCTTGCGCTATACATTTTGTCTCCTTTACTTAGTGCTGCTAGAACTGCTTGATGTTTCAAACTGCGACGTCAGATAGCTACTTGTACTGTTCAGTTTGCTCATCATGACATCCAGTGCGGTGAACTGGGTTTTGTAACGCGCGATAGTGGCATCGATGCGCGTGCTGGCCGCGTTATACTGCGTGGTCAGGTTATTCAGCGTTTTACTGACACCATCTGTCGCTGCCTGCAAGATGCCGCTGCTGGATAACCAGCCGGTGATATTGGTAGCGATGGTGGTGGCAATACCGTTGGTTTTGCCATCACCGATAATCATCGCCTTCACGCCGTCCTGATCGCTGGTCAGCGCAGCAGTCAGCTTGTCGTCGTCCACTTCCAGCTCGCCGGTAGACGGGTCTGAAGTGACGCCAATCTGCGCCAGCGATTTATAGGTTGAAGAACTCTGCGCATTGGTCAGCATGGTTTTCAGCTGCGACTGAATGGTACGCAACGTACTGTCACCTAACAGAGCGCCGTTGCTGGTGTCCTGTGCAGAGGTGCCAACATCGACAGCGGTATATTTGGTCAGGCTGGCAAAGCTGTCCTGCAAGGTATTGTAAGCATTCGCCCACGCGGTGATCGCGCTGGACGCTTTAGAGGTATCGCTGGTAATGGTCAGCGTCTGGTTACCGGTGGTCACGTCGTTCAGATTCAGCGTAATCCCTTCCAGCGCATCGCTGATGGTGTTGCTGCTGTTCTCAATCGCCACGTTATTCACGGTCAGCTGTGAGTTTTTCGCCTCGACGCTCTGCGTCATATTGCTGCTTGAGGTGCCGTCGTAGCTCAACATGCTCTGAATGGCGCTGTCGCCGGTCACAGCAATGGTCACCGCGTTGTCAGTCCCGGTGTCTTTGGAGGTCATCGACAGGCGATAGCTGCCGTCACCGGTCTTAATAATACTGGCGGTGACGCCGGCATCAGACTTATTGATCGCGTCACGAATGCCGGTCAGTGAAGAGGTGCCAGCAGGAATCGAGACGCTAACCGCCGCATCCCCTTTCGCATTCTGAAAGGTCAGGGTGCTGTCAGTGGTGGCCAGCGCCGTGGTGTTGCTGGTCTGTACCGCTGACGTCAGCGTTTGTGCGGCGGCCAGCTGGCTCACGCTTACCGTATATTTACCGGCGACGGCACCCGCAGCAGTCGTGGCGCTAAAGGCGCTGGAGCTGCTGGTGGTTTTCGTCGTGCTAAATAAGTCGGCATTGTTCAGCGTGGTGTTCGCGGTCTGAAACGTGGTCAGCGCGCTTTTCAGCGTGCCGTAAGCACTGAGTTTGGCTGTATAGGAAGACTGCTGCGTAGAGATAGGTGTTAATGCAGCCTTCTCGGAAGTTTGCAGACTGTCCAGTATAGAAGCTAAATCAAGGCCTGAGCCGATACCCAACGTAGAAATAGTGGCCATAGATGTTTCCTTAATAGAGTCAACACGGAGAATGAATACCGTGGTTATCGGCCAGTGATGAGTAAAGTTTACGATTTTTTGCGCAGGGGTAATTCCGCGAATAGCGGTAATAGAGAGGGGTATTTCAACGAGTAGGGGAGTGAAGAAAAAATTGCGGTTGGGAGTAAAAAAATTCTAAAGGTTAGTTAAGTGCTGACGATAATAAGTTTGACGGCGATGAAGCCGGGCGGCAAACAAGCCCCACTCCCTTAACAAGATTCGATTTTAATAGGAAACTTTATCATGGCACAAGTAATTAATACCAACAGCCTCTCGCTGATCACTCAGAACAACATCAACAAAAACCAGTCTGCTCTGTCTACTTCTATTGAGCGTCTGTCTTCTGGTCTGCGTATCAACAGCGCAAAAGATGATGCAGCTGGTCAGGCAATTGCCAACCGCTTCACTTCTAACATCAACGGCCTGACTCAGGCTGCTCGTAACGCCAACGACGGTATCTCTGCTGCGCAGACTACTGAAGGCGCACTGTCAGAAATAAACAACAACTTACAGCGTGTTCGTGAGCTGACTGTACAGTCTCAGAACGGCACCAACTCCGATTCCGACCTGTCTTCAATCCAGGACGAAATCAAATCCCGTCTGGACGAAATTGACCGCGTATCTGGTACAACTCAGTTCAACGGCGTGAACGTGCTGGCAAAAGACGGCACCATGAAAATCCAGGTTGGCGCAAATGATGGCGAGAGCATCTCAATCGACCTGCAGAAAATTGACTCTTCTACTCTGGGCCTGAAAGGCTTCTCAGTAGACAAAAATGCACTGAGCCTGAGCGACAGCATCACCACCGTTGGTAATGCCGCTACCGGCGCAGTAGCAAGCGTTGACCTGTCAGCAGTAGCATCTGGTCTGGGCGTAGCTGCAAGTGGTCTTTCACTGCACGCGGTTCTGGATTCAGGCGGTGCAGCAACTAACAACTACGTTGTGACCTCAGGCAGCGACAACTACTCTGTTTCTGTTGGTTCAGGCGGCGCTGTAGCACTGAACACCACTGAAGTTGACTACACCGACACCAAAAATGGCGTTACTGGTGGCGTGATGACTGGTCAGCCAATCAAAGTTGGTGCAGATGCAAGCGGCAACGCACAGGGCTTCGTCTCTGTACAGGGCAAAGATTACAAAGTGGCTGCAGCCGATATCGTCAACGGCGGTGACACTGCAACTACTGCTACCACTGCCACTGTAGGTGATATCTCTGATACAGGTAACACCGCATTGTACACCGGTACTTCAACGTCTGACCCACTGGCGCTGTTGGACAAAGCGATTGCACAGGTTGACAAATTCCGTTCAAGCCTGGGTGCGGTTCAGAACCGTCTGGATTCAGCGGTAACTAACCTGAACAACACCACCACTAACCTGTCTGAAGCACAGTCACGTATCCAGGATGCTGACTACGCAACAGAAGTGTCTAACCTGTCTAAAGCACAGATTATTCAGCAGGCTGGTAACTCAGTGTTGTCTAAAGCTAACTCCGTACCACAGCAGGTTCTGTCTCTGCTGCAGGGCTAATAACCCGCTAAAAATGAATGTCAAAACCCCGCTCCGGCGGGGTTTTTTTTCGTCTGTAAGAAGGCAGCGTCATGTCAGAGAATAGCCCCTGTTTAGACCGTTTCTTACGCGATTGATTTGCCGGTATGCCGATATGATGCAAAGAATCATATTCCCCCTGTGTCCTGTCATTGCACGGACCGACAGGGACACCGGAGAATTACCCATCATGTCTCAGCCAGCCCTAGTCAGCATTATTCTTACTGCTCAGATCCCCACCTGGTTTGAGGCTGCGTTAATCAGCGCGCTCAAACAGGATTATGACCACTGTGAAATTTTGGTGGCTGACAGCAGCAGCGATAAATTCATCTCTGCAATACTCAAGCCTTACCTGAATCAACCCGGTCATTCTGTTCGTCATCTTATTTATGATAAAGAAGATGAGGGAATTTATGAGGCGGTGATCCAGGAAGCGCAGGGCGAATATATTAAGTTTTTGACTGATGCTGAACTACTTGAAGCTCATTGTGTAAGCACCTTGTTAGCCGCACTCGAAGCTCATCCCAATTGCAGCGTGGCGGCCAGTAAGCGTACCCGTATAGATCCGAAAGGTGTCACCGTGCCCGACATTGTGGCAACCTCAGCCTTTCTTGCCATGCCTGCTATTTTAAAGGGCCAGGATTTTCTGCGTTATCAGGCGACATTGCATTTCAGTATGATCGGGGAGTTAACGGCATCACTGTTGCGCCGCAAGCATTTGCTGGAGCTGGTGGCAAAAACGGATTCTTTGTTTGAGATAAACGGTGAAAAATTAAAGGAAGTCAACGCGCTGATCATTTATTGTCAGCTGCTGACGGAGGGCGATCTTGTCTGGTTCCCCACCGCGTTGTGCAAAATCCGTGTCTCAGAAGTTTATATCCAGCCACAGTCGCGTGAAGGACAACCGCACGTCATAAAAAATCGCGAAACCGTTTTTGATACATTACGCCGCGCGGCGTGGTACGTGGCTGATACTTCACCGATTAATATGGTGCGTGTCGCACCTTTGTCCGATCCGGAGAATTTTACCCGCGAAAATCTCAGCGCAATTCAGTACCACCATCTCAACCAGGGGGCTTTCCAGTTCTGGTTGGACGAGCGCAAACTGAAGCCTTTCCAACAAGAATATCTGGATGAACGCGATCGGCAGGATCCGCAGGTGACTCAATTGGCCGTGGTTATCACGGTAACCAAACAGAATTGCGCCCTGTTACCGTTGACGCTCGCCTCCTTGATCCCTCAGGGATCGGCTAAATTACAGGTGAAAGCGATTCTGGTCGGTGAGGTTATCGACAATATTGACGGCGTGGTCAGCTATCCTTCGACGGATGAAAATCGTCTTCAGGTCATCAACGGACTTATTAACGATCATCAGGATAACTGGTTCCTCTTTATTGAAGCCGGTAACCAGTTTCAGTCGTCCGGATTAATCGCACTCTCGACCACATTGCCACAGGTTGACGGTGTGTTGGCGATATATGCTGATGAATTCTTTACTATTGATGGGGAACCGACAGGCATTGCCTTCCGTCCTGACTTCAATCTGGATCTGCTGCTAAGCTCGCCGAAAACCATGGCGCAGCACTGGTTGTTCCGCCGCGAATTACTGCTTGCGGCAGACGGTTTTGATGTGAATTATCCCGCCTCTGCCGAGTTTGATCTGATTATTAAAATGATCGAATCACAAGGGACCCATGTCGTTGGGCATCTGGCTGAACCATTATTATTGGTCAATCTTGTGAATCGGGCGTTTACAGAAGACGCTGAGATTATTGAAAGACACCTTAATAATCGTGGGTATCCGACAGCAAAAATTGCCTTGGATAGTTTTTACAACTATCGCCTGCGCTATGAACATCCATCCCAGCCGAAGGTGTCCATTGCCATTCTGGCTAACTGGCATTTGCCGTCACTCATCAGTTGCGTCACCTCGATCCTGGAAAAGACCCGTTATCATAATTATGAGCTGCTGATAGTGGCTGATAATGAACACACGCCTGAACGCGAAAACTGGCTGAAGAGCATAGCAACGGTCGATCCACAGAACATTCATGTTCTGCAATTTGACAGTGCCTACCAGCACGCAGGAATGGCAAATCTGGCTGCCGGGCAGGCAAAGGGCGATTATCTGGCCTTTATGCATTGTGAACTTGCCGTAACCGATGGCGAATGGCTGGACAATTTACTCAATCATGGCCAACGCCCTGAAGTGGCTATTGTGGGCGGTAAACAGCTTACCTCGCAGAACAAAATCCGCCATGCAGGTTATTTGTTGGGGACGAATGGCGCGGCTGGGGAAGCTTTCCGAGGGCAGGATGATAATGCCCCGAGTTATCTGGGGCGCCTGCATTTAGACCAAAACTACAGCGCCGTTTCAGGCGATTTCATGCTGGTTCGTAAAGCGGTATTTGAAGCACTGAAAGGGTTTGACCCTGGACACCTGTTGTTTGATGACGTTGATTTTTGCCTGCGTGCTCGTGCTGAAGGTTATTTGACGGTCTGGACGCCTTATTCCCGTATTTTGCGTCCGGCCGCTCGGAGCAATCCATTTGCGGGTGAAAACGTTCATTCCTCAGGCAAATTAAAACAGTTGGAAGAAGATAAGCTCTATAGCCGCTGGATGCCGGTAATAGCCAACGATCCGGCCCACAATGCCAATCTTTCTCTCAAAAGTCGTAATTTTGATGTGAATAGCGACAGTTCGCTGAGTTGGCGTCCGGCTCAACGAGCGAATCTTCCGGTCTTTATGGCACACAATGCAGACGTTGCTGGCTGTGGCTTTTATCGGGTTATCACGCCATTTGAAGCAATGCAAAACGAAGGGATCGCAGAAGGGCGTGTCAGTAGCACCTTGCTCAGCCTGAGCGAAATCGGGCAGATTAAACCGGATAGCCTGATCATTCAGCGCCGTTACGCACCGGCGTTCCATAACTGGATTGAGCGTACCGGTAAAGTCCATGACGTGTTCAAAGTGTATGAACTGGATGACTATATTTTGAATGTGCCGATTAAGCATTATCGGCGGAGTAATTTCAAACAAGAAATCACCGCTCAGCTTCGTAAGAGTCTGAGTTATTTTGACCGTTTTGTGGTGTCGACCGAACCCTTAGCAGAAGCGCTGGGTGATATGCATACCGAGATTGTCGTGGTGCCTAATAAGCTGCCAGTTAGCTGGTGGGGAAATCTTAAAAGCCTGCGAAATCAAGGGCGTAAACCACGTGTAGGTTGGGCTGGAGGAGCAAGTCATACGGGCGATCTGGAAATGATTGTCGACGTGGTGAAAGAATTTGCCAACGAAGTTGAGTGGGTATTCTTTGGCATGTGCCCGATGAAATTGCGTCCTTATGTACATGAAATTCATCATGGCGTTGATATTAGTCTGTATCCGGAAAAACTGGCTTCGCTGAATCTCGATTTAGCACTGGCTCCGGTTGAAGACAACCTGTTTAACCGCTGTAAAAGTAACCTGCGTCTGATGGAATATGGTTCATGTGGTATTCCGGTAATTTGCAGCGATGTAGAATGCTACCGTGGGCACAGTATGCCGGTAACGCGCGTCAGCAATCGCTTTATCGACTGGCGTGATGCCATCCGTATGCATCTTGCAGATCCGGATGCCAGCGCCCGGATGGGGGCAGAGTTGCAGCAAATCGTTTACCGCGACTGGATACTGACCGGCGATAACGTTAAAGCGTGGGCGAAAGCCTGGAGTGCGAACTAAATAAAAACGGGGTGCAGATAATGCACCCCGTTTTTTTGCCACGATCCCTATATCCTCCATAAACCCTCAACGTCCCCTTACAGAATCCTTACGCTCTGCCGATAACAGAAGAGATAACATCCGTTGCGATTTTCCTGGACGATTGGGAGAACGCTTTACCCTTTTCTGGAGTGTCTATGCGCTTCAATGTCGACCTTACACCTGGGGACTTGCTGACCTTTGAGGAGATAGCGCAGCGCTATGCGTTGAAATATCCCGAAGAGAAGGAGCTGACGGCGCGTGCGCTGTTAAGCCCCTCGACCAGCTACCGCAACCTGGTGATCCGCGCGGTGTTTGCCAATGAAGAAACCAACAGTCCGTTAGAAGACCTGTTGTTCGTCTACAATGACAACGAGCGCAAAAACTACCTGCGGCGATTTGAGTCCTATCTCAAACAGCAGCAGTCCTTCTTCTATTTCCGCCGCACGGCAGAAGCAAAGCAGGAGAACCGCTGGAAGGTGATGGGCGAAAGCCAGGTGTACGCCATGCTGGACCCCGCGTCGGCAGCGGCACAGAACCTGATATCGAGCCGGGGCTACAAACTGTCGCTGATGCGTAAAGAGGGCGAGGATGACTACTGGCAGCTGTTTGATGCCCAGGCGCATCCGTGCTTCACCGTGTCGCGGCGTATTCAGTTTGTGGTGGTGTTGACCAGCCCGTTACTGAAACTCCCGGCCGGGGTGATTGCCGGCACTCAGGTGGGCAGACAGGTGAAAGCCAACGTTTGGCAGCGCGCCAGTCAGGCGGAGTTCGCCGCGTCGGTGAAGGCCCGTTATGGCGCCTGCGTCATCACCGGCACCCGGCTGATGGAGCACAGTCAGTATCCGTGGGTGGAAGCCTGTCATATTGATACTCAAGAGAATGACGATGGTTTCCTACAGGACAACAGCGTCGACAATGGCCTGTTTTTGCGCAGCGATTTGCAACGGCTGTTCACCAGTCGCTTGCTGACCATCCATCCGACAACCGGAACGGTGAACTTCCGCCACGGTTTGCAGGATGAAAGTCAAATAAGTGCGTTTTATCAAGAGATTGACGGCAAGATTTGTGCGCTTTGGCAGCAGGTTCCTGCCGCCACCCGTGAGAAACTTCATCCCCTAAGGTAAATCCTCAGCAGGCGGTTGCGCAACGCGCCGCCTTTTTAAACAAAAATGAAATAACCCGCCTTTAGTACCGCTATTCAGCCAATCAATCTCCCCTACAGAAACGGATAATCATGCCGATAACTTAACTAACGCAGGGTCGTCATCGTGAATGATCTCTATACCGCCGATGGTGTGATGGACAAAAACTCGCTCTGGCAGCGATACGTACCGCTGGTGCGCCATGAAGCGTTGCGCCTCCAGGTCCGGCTGCCAGCCAGCGTGGAACTGGATGATTTGTTACAGGCAGGGGGAATTGGTCTGTTGAATGCCGTGGAGCGCTATGACGCGTTACAGGGCACCGCCTTTACCACCTATGCGGTACAGCGCATCCGTGGCGCGATGTTGGACGAACTGCGCAGCCGTGACTGGGCACCTCGCAGCGTGCGGCGTAATGCACGTGAAGTGGCCGGCGCGATGCACAAGGTCGAGCAGTCGCTGGGACGAACGGCGACCGAGCAGGAAGTTGCTGCATCGCTCGATGTTTCATTACAGGAATACCGGCAGATCTTGCTGGATACCAATAACAGCCAGTTGTTCTCCTACGACGAGTTTCGTGAAGAGCACGGCGATACCGCAGAACTGGTGACAGATGGCCACGAAGAGGCCAATCCACTGCACCAGTTAATGGAAGGGAATCTGCGCGAACGCGTCATTGAAGCGATTGAAGCCTTACCCGATCGCGAAAAGATGGTTCTGACGCTCTATTACCAGGAAGAGCTGAATCTGAAAGAGATTGGCGCAGTGCTGGAAGTGGGTGAATCCCGCGTAAGCCAACTGCACAGTCAGGCGATTAAACGCCTGCGCGCCCGGTTAACGGGAGCGCGCTGACGGAGTCAGTATTGCACTCTCAACACCAACCGGGGACTCTCAGATGGGATCCAAAACTAAAATGAGGCCGTTGAGCCGCTATTTGAAAGACTACAAACACAGCCAGAGTAACTGTTCACATTGTGGCAAAGTACTGGACCGCATGGCGTTAGTGTTTCGCGGTCAGATAATAAATAAAGAGGCCATAGCCCGGATGGACCAGCTGATCGACGATCAGGTCTGGTTGAAGCTTCAAAATGAACTGACGGCACTGTGTCGTTTTTGCAGTGATATCTACTGCAACACGCATCCGAATTATTTCGATATTATGGCGTTCAAACAGTATCTGTTTGAACAGACCGAAATGAGTCACAGCACCATTCGCGAATACGTCGTTCGCCTGCGCCGCCTTGACGATATGCTATCGGCGCGCAACTTCCCTGCTGAAAAACTCAGCGGCAACAGCTGGCACGAATGCCTGGAAAATGATTTACCGGATGCCGGTAATAATAACTATCGCATTGCTCTGCGCAAATATGACCAGTTTTTAGGCTGGCAGCGCGCTTAAGGTGACATCAACTCACTCTTTTACGTTACCTTTTTGCTATCTTCTGTAAGACTGTAAGGATAACTGTTAGCGCCATCTCAGGAGGCTGCATTGTCCTTACATCTTTTACCCTCATTCCCCAAGCTTGAGCTGCTGGGTGCGCCCACGCCGCTGGAGCATCTGCCACGCCTGTCTGACTACCTCGGCCGCGATATTTTTATCAAACGGGATGACTTTACGCCCGTTGCGCTCGGTGGCAATAAACTCCGAAAACTCGAATTCCTCGCCGCCGATGCTTTGCGTCAGGGTGCCGATGTGCTGCTTACCGCCGGTGCGATTCAGTCCAACCACGTGCGTCAAACCGCGGCCGTCGCGGCTAAGCTCGGTCTGAAATGCGTGGCGCTGCTCGAAAATCCACTCGCCACCACCGCGTCTAATTACCTGTCTAACGGCAACCGTCTGCTGCTTGATCTGATGGACACCGAAGTGGTGATGGTCGACGCATTGCACGATCCTGCGGCACAGCTCGAAGAACAGGCGACGCGGCTGGAAGCGCAGGGCTTTCGTCCCTATATTGTGCCCGTCGGGGGATCGAATGCCCTTGGCGCGCTGGGCTATGTGGAATGTGCCCAGGAAATGGCGCATCAAATCGAAGGTGTGGTGGATTTTGCCGCGGTGGTCGTGGCGTCTGGCAGCGCCGGCACCCATGCCGGGCTGGCGGTGGGGCTGGAAGTGCTGATGCCAGAAACCGAACTGGTCGGCGTCACCGTCTCGCGTAAAGCGGATGAGCAGCGCCCGAAAGTGGTGGCAATCCAGCAGCAGCTGGCGGCCTCGCTGGAACTGACGGCCAGCGCACCGATCACCCTGTGGGATGAGTATTTTGGCCCGCAATACGGCATGCCGAATGAAGAGGGGATGGAAGCGATCAAGCTGCTGGCCCGTCTTGAGGGGATCTTCCTTGACCCGGTCTATACTGGCAAAGCAATGGCCGGATTAATTGACGGTATCTCGCAGAAACGTTTCCGCCGTGAAGGACCGATTGCTTTTGTCCATACCGGCGGTTCTCCGGCGCTGTTTGCTTATCATCCTTCGGTCTGAGCTGGAACGAAATAATCTTTGCAGGCCGCTGGTATTCACGCGGCCGCTCGAATAAATTCTGCGGGTCGGAATCTAATAACACAGTGGAGTCTTTATGAATTTATCTCTGGTACGTCGCCGTCTGGTGATGGGAGCCGTGTCGCTGGCGCTGGTGGCGGGCTTTTCAGTCAACGCCTTTGCGGCGGATGAAAACCTGCTCAGCAAGGTAAAAGAGCGCGGTTCTCTGTTAGTGGGTCTGGAAGGCACCTATCCGCCGTTCAGTTTCCAGGATGAAAACGGCAAGCTGGCCGGTTTTGAAGTGGATTTCGCTGACGCGTTGGCGCAGCACCTGGGCGTGAAGGCCAGCCTGAAGCCGACCAAATGGGATGGTATGCTGGCGTCGCTGGACTCCAAACGCATCGATGTGGTGATCAATCAGGTGACCATTTCCGATGAGCGTAAGAAAAAATATGACTTCTCCACGCCGTACACCATCTCCGGTATTCAGGCGCTGACCAAAAAAGAGAATGCGGCAAGCATCAGCAAGCCGGAAGATCTGAGCGGCAAGAAAGTCGGTGTTGGCCTGGGCTCTAACTACGAGCAGTGGCTGCGCGCCAACGTGAAAGGCGTCGACATCCGTACCTATGATGATGACCCAACGAAATATCAGGATCTGCGCGTAGGCCGTATCAATGCGATTCTGGTGGATCGCCTGGCCGCCCTTGATCTGGTGAAGAAAACCGGCAATACGCTGGCTGTCGCCGGTCCGGCATTCTCCCGTCAGGAATCGGGTGTGGCATTGCGTAAAGGCAATACCCAACTGCTGGACGCGATCAACAAAGCCATTGCGGACATGCAGAAAGACGGCACCATGGCTAAACTGTCTGAAAAATGGTTTGGCGCGGACGTGACTAAATAATGCAGGAAAGTATTCAACTGGTGCTGGATTCAGCACCTTTTTTATTGAAGGGTGCCGTATTTACCCTGCAGCTGAGCATCGGCGGCATGTTCTTTGGCCTGTTGCTCGGCTTCATTCTGGCGATGATGCGCCTGTCGCGTTTCTGGCCGATTTCATGGCTGTCGCGCTGCTACGTGTCGATTTTCCGCGGCACGCCGCTGATCGCCCAGCTGTTTATGATCTACTACGGCCTGCCGCAGTTCGGCATTGAGCTGGATCCGATCCCGTCGGCGATGATTGGCCTGTCGCTGAATACCGCCGCTTACGCTTCCGAATCCCTGCGGGGTGCCATTGCCTCGATCGAACGCGGGCAATGGGAAGCCGCATCCAGTATTGGCATGACGCGCTGGCAGACCATGCGTCGCGTTATCCTGCCGCAGGCGGCCCGCACCGCGTTGCCGCCGCTGGGCAATAGCTTTATCAGCCTGGTGAAAGATACCTCACTGGCCGCCACCATTCAGGTGCCGGAGCTGTTCCGTCAGGCACAGCTGATTACCTCGCGTACGCTGGAAGTGTTCACCATGTATCTGGCTGCGTCACTGATTTACTGGGTGATGGCAACCGTACTTTCCATCCTGCAAAGCAAGCTGGAAGATCGCGTTAATCGCCAGGATCGGGAGTCGAAATGAGTGCCATCGAAGTCAGAAATCTGGTTAAACAGTTTAACGGGCAGACGGTGCTAAATGGCATCGATCTTGAGGTCAAATCCGGCGAAGTGGTGGCAATTATTGGCCCCAGCGGTTCCGGTAAAACCACGCTGCTGCGCTGCATCAACCTGCTGGAAGTGCCGGAAAGCGGCACGATCCAGGTTGGCGAGATTAAAATTGATGCCGCACTGGGCATCAACAAACAGAAAGAGCTGGTGCGTCGGTTGCGTCAACAGGTGGGGTTTGTCTTCCAGAGCTTCAATCTGTTCCCGCACCGCTCGGTAATGGAAAACATTATTGAAGGGCCAACCATCGTTAAGCGCGAACCGAAGGCCGAGGCGATTGCCCGTGCCCGCCAGCTGCTGGAGAAAGTCGGTTTGCAGGGCAAAGAAGAGAGCTACCCGCGCAAACTGTCCGGTGGACAGCAACAGCGCGTAGCAATTGCCCGTGCGCTGGCGATGCGTCCTGAAGTGATCCTGTTTGATGAACCGACCTCGGCGCTGGATCCGGAGCTGGTGGGCGAGGTGCTCAGCACCATTCGCGCGCTGGCAGAAGAGAAGCGCACGCTGGTGATCGTTACGCATGAGATGAGCTTTGCCCGCGACGTGGCTGACCGGGCGATCTTTATGGATCAGGGCCGCATTGTGGAGCAGGGCGACGCCAAAAGCCTGTTTACAAATCCGCAGCAGCCGCGTACCCGCCAGTTCCTTGAGAAATTCCTCAATAATTAATTCCCTCATCTAATTTCCTCCTCGCCGGGTTCCCCGGCGAGTTATTTTTCGTTTCCCCCGTTTCTGCCATTCGCTTATTACTAAGGATTATCTTAATTACGCCCGGCGCTTATTTGGCTTAATGACTGAGATAACGCCCGAAATCGCTTAACTGACTGATAATCACCGTCGTTATCAGGCCAATTAGGAGTAACCCCATGGCCTTTTCGTGGACAAGAGTTAATAATTCCTAAAGTTTTACGTTAATTTGGGTTAAATGCTATGTCTGCTTCTGGGTCTTCTTCAACTAAAAATGAAGTTTTATGGATCAATACGCTGAAGGGCGGTTGTATTCTATTGGTTGTTTTGCATCACACTATTATCACTACTTTCGCCCCATCTTTACAATATCTTACCGCCGGCGTCTTGCCAGCGGAAATATGGATCGCGTTTAATAAGTACCTGTCGCCATTAAGAATGCCAGCGTTCTTTTTTGTTTCTGGTTTGCTGGCAATCAGTGCCATTAATAAAAAGTCCTGGAGCGAGGTTTTTACTAAAAAATTCAGCAATATTTTTTACCTGTATATCCTGTGGGGCGTGATCCAGTGGGTCAGTATCTACAATATTTCAGCGAATTTGATTGGAGAGAAACTCTCCACGGCTAAGAACGCAGCCTACGCTGAAAGCCCGCAGGAATTCGTGAAATTGCTGTTTTTATCGATGACCAGCCTGTGGTACCTGTACGCGCTGGCGGGGTATTTTGTGGTGGCTAAGCTGTTCCATCGCCAGAAGATGGCGTTGATAGTGGCGGCATTGCTGATGAACTATGCCACGCAGTTCAGCCTGGTGCCAGGCTGGGGACCGGCAAGCGTGGTGCAGAACTTTGTCTACTTCCTGTTAGGGGCGTATTTCAGCCACTACCTGGTCGAGCTGAGTTTTATGAACCGACGCAACGTGCTGATCCTCAGTGCCTTCGCCCTGACCGGCGTCGCGCACCATGCGGTGGGACTGTATAAGAACCCGTTCTACTGCATGCTGTCGATTGTGTTTGGCATTGTGCTCTGTCGGGCGCTGAACAACCGATTCAATATGGCCTGGCTGAACTGGATTGGCCGTAACACGTTACAGATTTATGTTTTGCATCGCATTTTTATCGAACTGCTGGGACTGAGCGTGCTGACGCTGGCCGTGCAGTACAACCTGTTCGATAACAGTGCGTTTTCACTGATTTGGGCGTTGACGCTTCCGGTGGTTGCCGTCAGTACCTGTACTGCTGTCTCTTTGCTGGTCTGGTCGCTGCTCAATCGTGGCCCTGGTCGGGCTCTGTTCCTCTATCCGGTATTGATGAGAAAAACAAAGCCTAAACCCGATATCGCCAGCAATCACTGACAGTCTCCATTCAGGGCCGATAATATCGGCCCTGAATGTTTCTGAACCACCGCATTACCCTGTACCACATAATAATAAAATTACACTCAGCACCGGGAAAGATGCTGCCACTGTTTTATAAAAATACGACGATAACAGCTGGAGTATTATAATGAAACCTACTCAAAAGAAAGATATCGCCTGGGTGAATAGCCTGAAAGGCGCTTGTATATTGTTGGTTGTCTTATATCACGTTGTACTACCAGGTTATGCTGATATGGTAACGCATTTAACCGCCGGTTTTTTCCCGGCGAAATTATGGGTTGCTTTTAATAACACACTCTCACCGCTTCGAATGCCTGCGTTCTTCTTTGTCTCCGGTCTGCTGGCGGCCAATGCCATTGTCAATCGTCCCTGGAAACAGGTATTCACCAGTCGCGTCACCAATCTGTTCTATCTCTATTTTCTGTGGGGACTGATTCAGTGGCTGATGATCAACGGCGTCTCCGGTGAAATCATGGGCGATCACCTCTCCGACAACATCAACGCTGCCTGGGCTTCCACGCCGTGGGAGTTTTTGAAGCTGATGCTGCTGGCGATGAGTTCTTCCTGGTATCTCTATGCGCTGGGCCTGTTCTTTGTTTTTGCCAAGCTGTTCCGCCAGCAGAAGGTGTTGATGATGCTGGTGGCGGCGGCACTGAACTATGCGGCGATAGTGAAAGCCATCCCCGGCTGGGGGCCGGAAAGCCTGTCGCAGTACTTTATCTTCTTCCTGTTTGGCGCGTTCTACAGCAGTACGATGATCCGCTGGAGCGAGTGGCATCGCAGTAATGTGCTGCCGTGGGCCGCGATTGGGGTGCTGGCGGGCATCCATGCGATGGTGGGATTACCGAAAAGTCTGTTTATGTGCGTCATCGCTATCCTGTTCTGCATCGCCGCGTGTCGGGCGTTGAACAGCCGCTTCTCGATGAACTGGTTAAACTGGATCGGTAAAAACACGCTGCAAATCTACGTACTGCACCGTATTTTTATCGAGTTCTTTGGCATGTCGGCGATCCTGTTTGCCGTGCATCACCATCTGTTTGCCAGCAAAGCCTTCTCGATGGTGTGGGCGGTGGGCTTCCCGATCGCCATGGTCGCGCTCTGTTCGGGCTGCTCGGTGGCTATCTGGACGCTGCTCAATCGGGGAGTCGGCAAGAACCTGTTTATCTACCCGAAGCTGTTACGGATGAAGCTGAACGTCCAGTAAGGGCGTCTGCTTTCTGGCAATAAAAAACGGGGCGAATAATCGCCCCGTTTTGTTTTCCGTTATGCCGCTTAGCCAATGGTCATCAGGCTGGCATTGCCGCCGGCTGCGGCGGTGTTAACGCTCAGGGAACGCTCGATCAGCAGACGTTCCAGCAGCAGATTGGTTTCCCCGCGCGCAAAGCCCTGTACCGACACAATCGGCCCTTCGCGAGAGGCGACGGTTTCACACACGGTGCGTAACTGATCGGCATCACCGTGATAAATTACCGCGTCAAACGCTTCGCTGGACGCCAGCGGCTGCGCGCGCAGGCTGATGCGTTTCTGCACCTCGGCAGGCAGGGATTTCAGCAATGCGCGGTGCAGCTCATCATCGCTCCAGATCGCCTGGCTACCCACGGCAGTCACCCCAGCCAGCTGGATCAGCGCATCCTGCTCATTATCCGCCAGGCACAGGACATGCTCTCTTGGCAGCAGCGCAAAGGTGTTGCGCTCGCCCGTTGGGCCCGGCAGCAGGCGGACGGTGCCGCCCTGACCCAGCTCGGCAAAGCGAGCGCAGCAGGCCGCAAGTTCCGGTTTGTCTTTCGCCCATTCGGTCAGCGCCTGGTGGGCGGCTAACAGCGTGGGACGCAGGGCCGCATCGACCGGACGTTCGCCATCCTGACGATCGAGGGTAACGCGCAGCGCGCCGTCCGGGCGGTGTGATAACAGACGATAGAGATACAGCGGGCCACCGGCTTTCGGTCCGGTGCCGGATAACCCTTCGCCGCCAAATGGCTGAACCCCAACCACCGCGCCAACCATATTACGGTTAACGTAGAGGTTGCCAACGCGGGCATGGTTGGTGACCTGAAGGATGGTCTCATCAATACGCGTGTGCACACCCAGCGTCAGGCCGTAACCCGAGGCATTGATCTGCTCAATCACCTGCGGCAGGGAACTGCGCGCGTAGCGCACCACGTGCAGCACCGGGCCAAACACTTCTTTATCGAGGTCGCTGACGCTGCCGAGTTCAATCAGCGTTGGCTGGATAAAGGTTCCGCTCTGCCACTCTTTGCTGTCTTCCTGGCTGGCGAAGGCGGCCTGATAAACGGTCATGCCTTTGCTGCGCATGCTCTGTATATGACGTTCGATGTTCTCGCGGGCTTCGGCATCAATCACCGGACCGATATCGGTGGACAGGCGTTCAGGATTGCCCATCCGGCACTCGGCCATTGCCCCACGCAGCATCTTCAGCGTTTGGTCAGCCACATCGTCCTGAATGCACAGCAGACGCAGCGCGGAACAGCGCTGTCCGGCACTGTCAAAGGCCGAGGCGACAATATCAATCACCACCTGCTCGGTCAGCGCGGAGGAGTCGACGATCATCGCATTCATCCCGCCGGTTTCGGCGATTAACGGCGTCGGGCGGCCTTGTGGATCGAGACGACCGGCCAGATTGCGCTGCAGTAAGGTGGCGACGGCGGTAGAGCCGGTAAACATCACGCCACGGACGCGCGCATCGCCCGTCAGCTGCGCACCGACGGTTTCCCCCAGGCCAGGCAGCAGTTGCAGCGCGCCGACCGGCACGCCCGCTTCATGCAGCAGCGCCACGGCTTCGGCCGCCACTAACGGCGTCTGTTCCGCCGGTTTCGCCAGCACGCTGTTGCCGGCGGCTAACGCTGCCGCAATCTGTCCGGTGAAGATCGCCAGCGGGAAGTTCCACGGGCTGATACAGACCACCGGACCCAGCGGGCGGTGGGTTTCATTATCAAAGTCATCACGCACCTGGCCGGCGTAGTAATGCAGGAAGTCGACCGCTTCACGCACTTCGGCAATGGCGTTGCTGAAGGTTTTACCGGCTTCACGCACCAGGATCCCCAGCAGGCGCTGCATCTGGCCTTCCATCAGGATCGCCGCGCGTTCCAGAATGGCGGCTCGCTCCTGCGGCGGCGTGGCGAACCAGATTGGGCCTGCACGGGTGGCCGCATCCAGCGCAACCGACACTTCGGCTTCGCTGGCATGACGAACGTAACCGACGATATCGGTCGGCTCTGCCGGGTTAATCACCGGCAGCGATTCACCGGCTTCCAGCTCGCCGTCAATCATTGGCGCAGCCTGCCACGGCTGGATCGCACTGTTCAGCAAGGCGCTGGAAAGCGACGCCAGGCGATGTTCGTTGGCCATGTCCAGTCCGGCGGAGTTCTGACGCTTCTTGCCATACAGATCGCGCGGCAGCGGAATCTTCGGATGCGGTAAGCCAATCGCCCCTTCAACCCGCGCCATTTTCTCCACTTCTTCCACCGGATCGGCCACCAGATCTTCAATCGGCAGGGTGTTATCGGCGATGCGGTTAACAAAGGAGGTGTTGGCGCCATTTTCCAGCAGACGACGAACCAGATAGGCCAGCAGGGTTTCGTGGGTGCCCACCGGCGCATAGATACGGCAGGGACGGTTTAACTTGCCGTCCGCCACTTTGCCTACCACCTGTTCGTACAGCGGTTCGCCCATGCCATGCAGGCACTGGAACTCATACTGGCCAGGATAGTAGTTGTTGCCCGCCAGCTGGTAGATCGCTGCCAGCGTGTGGGCGTTATGGGTGGCAAACTGCGGGTAAATCAGATTTGGCACCGCCAGCAGTTTGCGGGCGCAGGCCAGATACGAAATATCGGTGTACACCTTGCGGGTGTATACCGGATAGCCTTCCAGACCGTCGACCTGGGCGCGCTTAATTTCGCTGTCCCAGTAAGCGCCTTTCACCAGGCGGATCATCAGGCGGCGACGGCTGCGTTGCGCCATATCGATCAGCGAATCGATCACAAACGGACAGCGCTTCATATACGCCTGAATCACAAAGCCAATGCCGTTCCAGCCTTCCAGCTCCGGTTCAAAGCAGAGTTTTTCCAGCAGATCCAGCGACAGCTCCAGGCGGTCAGCTTCTTCTGCATCGATATTGATGCCGATGTCATAAGAGCGGGCCAGCAGCGTCAGCGATTTAAGGATCGGGTACAGCTCGGTCATCACGCGCTCGTACTGCGCGCGGCTGTAACGCGGGTGCAGGGCGGAGAGCTTGATCGAAATGCCCGGACCTTCGTAAATACCGCGACCGTTGGAGGCTTTACCGATGGCGTGAATCGCCTGCTGATAGGACTGCAGATAGGCTTTGGCATCCTGCGCGGTCAGCGCCGCTTCGCCGAGCATATCGTAAGAGTAGCGGAAGCCTTTCTCTTCCAGCTTGCGGGCGTTGGCCAGCGCTTCGGCAATGGTTTCACCGGTGACAAACTGTTCGCCCATCAACCGCATCGCCATGTCCACCCCTTTGCGGATTAGCGGTTCGCCACTTTTACCGATAATGCGGTTCAGCGAGCGGGAGAGGTTGGCTTCGTTATGGGTGGACACCAGACGGCCGGTAAACAGCAGTCCCCAGGTGGCCGCATTGACGAACAGAGACGGGCTGCGGCCGAGGTGTGAATGCCAGTTGCCGTTGCTGATTTTGTCGCGAATTAACGCGTCACGGGTCGGTTTATCAGGAATGCGCAGCAAGGCTTCGGCCAGACACATTAACGCCACGCCTTCCTGCGAGGAGAGTGAGAACTCCTGCAGCAGGCTTTGCACCATGCCAGCGCGTCCGGTTGCACCTTTCTGGTGCCGAAGCTTCTCCGCCAGCTGATGGGCGAGGCGATAGGTTTGCTGTGCCAGCGGCAGCGGTAAACGCGCCTGTTCCAGCATCATCGGCACGGCTTCCGTCTCTGGCCGACGCCATGCGGAGGTGATGGCGGCGCGGTTTACCGACTGCGGCAGAATATGTTCCGCAAATTGCAGGAACGGCTGGCGTTGCTCGTCTGCCGGGGCTTCATCGGTTTCCTGGGTCACCGTCTGCAGCGGGATCTCAGGCAGGGCATGGCCACTTTCCAGCTGCTCAAGATAGTTAAAAATCGCCTGCTTGATCAGCCAGTGTGGGGTGCGGTCAATCTGGCCTGCCGCCAGCTTAATGCGCTCGCGCGTGGCTTCATCCAGCTTCACGCCCATGGTAGTTGTGCCCATGCCTGAGAACTCCTTAAAAAATAATGACAATGTTGGCAAGCAATATCACTGAAGTTGCAACTTTGTGCAACCGTGTTAAATGTGACGCCGTTTGCAGAGTTTGAAACCGATTATTTAAAAGCGGCATGGATATTGCTGCAAGAATCCGGCCAAGGTTGAAAGTGACCGATTTCCCTGGGCTGTATGGGGGTTTAGTACAGGTGCAACCGGTTAAAATGTGATCCAGTGCAACCTGTTAAAACTCCGCCTGTGACGAAGGGTGAAATTGCTGTAACTGCTGTGTTAAATCGTTTGTGCGTCAAAGCGGTTTACGGCAGGATACCCCGCGCTGAGCCAGGGAGGTAGCGCCGCGACGTTCCAGCGGTGACTACGGATAGCTCCAGTGGTTGTGCATAAACAATTATAAGTGGAGAACCTGAATGACTCTGAGTACACCAATGATGGTGACCTTTTGTGTTTATATCCTCGGCATGGTGCTGATAGGTTTTATTGCATACCGGTCTACAAAAAACTTCGATGATTACATCCTCGGCGGTCGCAGTCTGGGTAGCGTGGTCACCGCGCTGTCGGCGGGCGCATCGGATATGAGCGGCTGGCTGTTGATGGGGTTGCCGGGTGCCATTTTCCTGTCGGGCATCTCAGAAAGCTGGATTGCCATCGGCCTGACCATCGGCGCCTACCTTAACTGGAAAATTGTCGCGGGCCGTCTGCGCGTGCAGACCGAGCATCACGATAACGCCTTAACCCTGCCAGACTTCTTCTCCAGTCGCTTCGAGGACAAAAGCAAAATGCTGCGGGTGATCTCAGCGCTGGTGATCCTGGTGTTCTTCACTATCTATTGTGCTTCTGGCGTGGTTGCCGGTGCGCGACTGTTCGAAAGCACCTTCGGCATGAGTTATGAAACCGCGCTGTGGGCCGGTGCTGCGGCCACCATCATCTATACCTTCGTTGGCGGCTTCCTCGCCGTCAGCTGGACCGATACCGTACAGGCCAGCCTGATGTTCTTCGCGCTGATCCTGACGCCGGTGATGGTGATTTTCGCCGTCGGCGGTCTGAGCGATTCGCTTAAGGTGATTGAAGCGAAGAGTATCGAAAACCTCGATATGCTGAAGAACTTGAACTTTGTCGCGGTGATTTCGCTGCTGGGTTGGGGACTGGGCTACTTCGGGCAACCGCATATTCTGGCGCGCTTTATGGCGGCCGATTCCCACCGCTCAATCCGCAGTGCACGCCGCATCGGCATGATCTGGATGATCCTGTGTCTGGGTGGGGCGGTTGCAGTGGGCTTCTTCGGCATCGCGTATTTCCAGAACCATCCGGAGCAGGCCGTGGGCGTATCTGAAAACGGCGAGCGCATCTTTATTGAGCTGGCGCGTATTCTGTTTAACCCGTGGATTGCCGGTATCCTGCTCTCCGCTATCCTGGCGGCGGTGATGTCGACCCTGAGCTGTCAGCTGCTGGTGTGTTCAAGCGCACTGACGGAAGATTTGTACAAAAACTTCCTGCGCAAAAACGCCACTCAGCGTGAGCTGGTGTGGGTAGGGCGTTTGATGGTTCTGCTGGTGGCGGTGATCGCCATTGCGCTGGCCTCGAACCCGGAGAACCGCGTGTTAGGACTGGTAAGCTACGCCTGGGCGGGCTTCGGTGCGGCGTTTGGTCCGGTGGTGCTGTTGTCGCTGATTTGGAAGCGTATGACCCGTAACGGCGCGCTGGCAGGCATGATTATCGGTGCGGCAACCGTACTGATCTGGAAACAGTACGGCTGGCTGGATCTGTATGAAATCATCCCTGGCTTCCTGTTCGCCAGCCTGGCAATTTGGATCGTCAGCCTGATGGGCCGCGAGCCAAGCGCTGCGGCACAGCAACGTTTCGAAGCAGCAGAAATCGAATACAACACCAAATAAGTCAGCGTTTACCACCGGGCGTCGCACTGACGCCCGGTCGGTTGACTGCCGTTGACTCTTCGCACGCCCCGTTTGTATCCGCTACAGCACCGCCGCGCCCCTTCTCGCAGATTGCGAAAATACCCACGATGCCTCTTGTTTTTTCGTTGCCGATAATGATAATCGATATCGTTTTGATTTACGTTTCTTTACCGCAACTGAAATTCTTTCACACTCGAGGGTGTAGGCATGTTTGTTCCATTTCTCATCATGTTACGCGAAGGCCTGGAAGCCGCGCTGATTGTCAGCCTGATCGCCAGTTACCTGAAGCGTACCCATCGCAGTGAATGGTTTGGCGCAATGTGGGTGGGCGTGTTTGTTGCCGCCGCACTCTGCCTTGGCGTTGGCTACTTTATCAACGAAACCACCGGCGAATTCCCGCAGAAAGAGCAGGAGCTGTTTGAAGGGATCGTGGCCGTGGTGGCCGTGTGTATCCTGACCTACATGGTGTTCTGGATGCGCAAAGTGTCCCGCAACGTGAAGGCCCAACTGGAAGATGCCGTGGACAATGCGTTGCAGAAGGGCAAAAGCAGCGGCTGGGCGCTGATTATGATGGTGTTCCTGGCGGTTGCCCGTGAAGGCCTCGAATCGGTGTTTTTCCTGCTCGCGGCGTTCCAGCAGGATGTGGGCATTGGTCCACCGTTGGGCGCCATACTGGGCCTGGCGACCGCGATTATCCTCGGCATGCTGATCTACTGGGGCGGCGTGCGTCTTAACCTGGCGACCTTCTTCAAGTGGACCAGCCTGTTTATCCTGTTTGTGGCCGCCGGTCTGGCCGCCGGTGCAATCCGCGCCTTCCACGAAGCCGGACTGTGGAATCATTTCCAGGACATCGCCTTTGATATGAGTAATACGCTCTCCACCAGCACCCTTATCGGTACGCTGCTGGAAGGGATGTTGGGCTACCAGGAAACGCCAAGCGTCAGCGAAGTGGCGGTCTGGTTTATCTATTTAGTTCCTGCGCTGCTGCTGTTCTTTATGCCAGTGCGTCCACAGGCTACGGCAGTGCGTACCACACGCTAAGCCTTTGTCCGCGCCTGTTTTGCAGGCGCGTAACTTTTTCACAGGGATTTACTATGACTCTTCGTTTTCGCCAGCACGCGCTGAATGCTGCGCTCGTGACTTTGCTGACCGGTTCTGCCGCTGCGATGGCCGCTGATATTCCGCAGGTTAAAATCAGCGTGAATGACAAACAGTGTGATCCAATGAACGTCACGGTGAACGCGGGTAAAACCCAGTTCATCATCCAGAACAACAGCCAGAAAGGGCTGGAGTGGGAGATCCTGAAGGGGGTGATGGTGGTCGAAGAGCGTGAAAATATCGCGCCTGGCTTTACCCAGAAGCTGACGGCGAATCTGGAAGCCGGTGAATATGACCTGACCTGCGGCCTGTTAAGCAACCCGAAAGGCAAGCTGATCGTCAAGGGCACTAATGCGCCTTCTGACGGAAAGCCGGACGTGATGCAGTTGGTCGGACCGATTGCTGAATACAAAACCTACGTCACCAAAGAAGTGGTGGAACTGGTTGCCGGCACCAAAGCCTTTACCGATGCGGTGAAAGCGGGCGATATCGAAAAAGCCAAAGCGCTGTACGCACCAACCCGCCGTCATTACGAGCGCATCGAACCGATTGCCGAACTGTTCTCTGACCTGGATGGCAGCATCGACGCCCGTGAAGACGATTTCGAGAAGAAAGCGGAAGATCCTAAGTTCACCGGTTTCCACCGCATCGAGAAAGCACTGTGGGGCGATAAGAGCACCAAAGGCATGGAGTCCTTTGCGACTCAGCTGAACACCGACGTGTTGGATCTGCAGAAGCGCATTGACGAGCTGGCCTTCCCGCCAAGCAAAGTAGTTGGCGGTGCGGCGGGTCTGATTGAAGAAGTGGCCTCCAGCAAAATCTCCGGCGAAGAAGATCGTTACAGCCGCACTGACCTGTGGGATTTCCAGGCTAACGTTGACGGCGCGCAGAAAATTGTTAACCTGCTCCGTCCAATGCTGCAGAAGGCCGATGCGCCTCTGCTGGCGAAAATCGATGCGAACTTCAAGAAAGTGGACGGCATCTTGTCAAAATACCGGACCAAAGACGGTTACGAATCTTATGACAAGCTGACTGACGCTGACCGCAATGCAATGAAAGGCCCGATCACCACACTGGCGGAAGACCTTGCTAAGCTGCGCGGAACGCTGGGACTGGATTAATCGTAAATGGCAAAATCTGTGGATGACGCGGCACTGCCGTCGCGTCGTCGTTTATTAAAAGGCATGGGCATCCTTGGGGGTGCCTTTGCTGTAAGTGGTGGCTGTCCGGTGCATGCGGCACCGGATGATAAATCCTTCTCGCCAGGCGCCTTGTCGCCTTCAGCAAGACAGGAGGCACAGCCGTTTTATGGCCTGCATCAGGCGGGCGTAACCACACCTCAACAGGCTGCGATGATGATCGTAGCCTTTGACGTTTTGGCGACCGACAAAGCGGATTTGCAACGGTTGTTCCGCTTGCTCAACGATCGCATTGCCTTCCTGACCAAAGGCGGCAAAGCGCCGCTGGTGACCAATCCACGCTTACCGCCAATGGATTCCGGCATTCTGGGAGATGATATTTACCCGGATAATCTGACCATTACGGTGTCGGTGGGGCATTCACTGTTTGACGAGCGCTATGGGTTACAGGCGCAGAAGCCGGTGAAATTACAGGCGATGACGCGTTTTCCTAACGATGCGTTGGATGCCCGTCTGTGTCACGGCGATCTGCTGCTGCAAATCTGTGCCAACACCAATGACACGGTGATCCATGCCCTGCGCGATATCATCAAGCATTCGCCGGATCTGCTTAGCGTGCGTTGGCGTCGTGAAGGTTTTATCTCTGACCATGCTGCGCGCAGCAAGGGCAAGGAGACGCCAATCAATCTGTTGGGCTTCAAGGACGGTACGGCGAATCCGGATACCACCAACCAGCCGCTGATGGACTCGATTCTGTGGGTCACCGCCGGGCAGGGCGAACCGGCCTGGACCGTGGGCGGCAGCTATCAGGCGGCGAGGATAATCCAGTTCCACGTTGAGTTCTGGGACCGCACGCCACTGCGCGAGCAGGAGACGATCTTTGGTCGCGTGAAGCACAGCGGTGCGCCGTTAGGGATGCAGAACGAGCATGATGTGCCTGACTATGCCAGCGATCCTGATGGCAACGTCACGCCGCTGGATGCCCATATACGTCTGGCAAATCCCCGTACGCCTGAAACGCAGAGCAATTTAATGCTGCGTCGCGGCTACAGCTATTCGGCGGGGGTATCAAACGCGGGTCAGCTGGAAATGGGCCTGTTGTTCGTTTGTTATCAGCATGATTTAGAAAAAGGTTTTCTCAGCGTGCAAAAAAGGCTGAACGGTGAAGCCCTCGAGGAATATATCAAGCCGATTGGCGGGGGATATTTCTTTGTGCTACCCGGTGTCCGGGATGATAAGCATTATCTTGGGCAGTCTTTGCTGGAAGCCTGATAGTTTCATTAAAGAACCTTCTGCTTCGTTGTGAAGCGGGAGGTTATTTTTTAATCAGTTATTTTTTTCACCCCTTTTTACTCCTCCCAGTGCATTTATCGATTCAGAAAAACCCGTAAGAAAAATCCATCTCGTTGAATTGCATCGTTATTTAATTTCTCACAGCCAGGGTGCGGGCTATTAACCGATAAAATGTTACGTCAGACGTAAAATAGATGTTGCATTGATCCTGAGATCTGTAGCACCTTATTAACAGCGGGTGTTTAAAGTGTTGACATGTCCACCACGGAGATCGCGAATGGTAAAGTGTTGTAACGGACAGATGTACCATAAACAAAGTTTCGCGGCTCCATGCGAGGGCGCTACTCCCGCTTCAACTTTCTCTTCTCTCTTATATTCTAACGGCCAACTTCTTTCTTTTTCAAACCGGTGCACAGCTGCGCTCAAACACGGCTATGCGCTAACACAATGGCCAGACAAGGCTTAAAAGGAAGCCACCGAAACCTCTAAAGCGTTCACGTAATCGCATCGATTTGCAGGTGCGGGAAATGAAACCAACTGTAAGGTGCCACTATGGGAAGACAGAAAGCAGTGATCAAAGCGCGTCGTGAAGCAAAACGTGTGCTTCGTAGCGATTCACGCAGTCACCGTCAGCGTGAAGAAGAATCGGTCACCTCGCTGGTGCAGATGGGTGGGTTAGAGTCAATTGGCATGGCGCGTGATACCCGTGACCATTCCCCGATTGAAGCCCGAAATGAAGCTCAGGCGCACTATCTTAAAGCCATAGAAAGCAAACAACTGATCTTTGCCACAGGCGAAGCCGGTTGCGGTAAAACCTGGATCAGCGCAGCGAAAGCGGCTGAGGCCCTGATTCATAAGGATGTTGACAGGATTATTGTTACGCGTCCGGTGTTGCAGGCGGATGAGGATTTGGGATTCCTCCCTGGAGATATCTCAGAAAAATTCGCTCCGTACTTCCGGCCAGTGTATGACGTTCTGGTTAAACGTCTGGGCTCTTCCTTTATGCAGTATTGTCTGCGTCCCGAAATTGGCAAAGTGGAGATCGCTCCCTTCGCTTATATGCGTGGACGAACGTTTGAAAATGCCGTGGTGATCCTTGATGAGGCGCAAAACGTCACCGCCGCCCAGATGAAGATGTTTCTGACACGCCTTGGGGAAAACGTCACCGTGATTGTGAACGGCGATATCACACAGTGTGATTTGCCGTCCCATGTGAAGTCGGGTCTCAGCGATGCGCTATCTCGCTTCGAGGACGACGACATGGTCAGCGTGGTGCGTTTCGAGAAAGAAGATTGCGTACGTTCACAGCTCTGCCAGCGTACGCTTCTCGCTTACGGCTAAGAATCTGACTAGCTGAACCGAGCCCGGATGAAAGTCCGGGCTTTTTTATGCAAAAAAAAGTCTGAACGTAAGTTCAGACTCTTCTTTGAATATGGTGGTGAGAGAGGGGGATCACGAGGCACATCCCTGTGCCTCGCCCTTTGGGCAGCAGAGCTGTGCAAAACGGCTGTCCTGCCGTTTTGTCGAACCCTGTCGAGGCTTCTCACCCCTCTCTCCTGAATTTTATGCAAAAAAAAGTCTGAACGTAAGTTCAGACTCTTCTTTGAATATGGTGGTGAGAGAGGGGTTCGAACCCTCGATACGTTGCCGTATACACACTTTCCAGGCGTGCTCCTTCAGCCACTCGGACACCTCACCATATTTTTACTGCTGCGTCCCAGAGGGGCGACGGGGCGCTACTATAGGCAGTCGCAGGGAAGCGGTCAAGCAGAATTTTCTTTGCTTCTATCAGCTTATCCTCAATCCACTCACTGATTTATCCAGAAAGTTCACAAAAATCAGGTCATAAAACTGACATCAACTAAACACAAAAATGTCATGGTTGTGTCGCAGACTGGCTCCCTGAAATGTTTAGCAAAACTTACTCATGGAGCCTTGAGTTTATGAACGTTAAAAGCCTGTTTACCCTGTCTTTGGTTGCCTCTGTTATCTCTTCCTCCGCCATCGCCGATATCGCCACTTACACCCGGGCCGCGCAGGGCGATATCACCCAGCCTGGCGGTGCCCGTCGCTTGACCGGCGACCAGACCGACGCGCTGAAAGCCTCGCTGAACAGCAATAAAGCCAAAAACGTGATCCTGTTGATTGGCGATGGCATGGGCGACTCTGAAATTACCGCAGCACGTAACTATGCAGAGGGCGCGGGCGGCTTTTTTAAAGGGATTGATGCGCTGCCGCTAACCGGGCAATACACGCATTACGCGCTGGACAAGAAAACCCATAAACCGGATTACGTCACTGACTCTGCCGCATCAGCCACCGCGTGGAGCACCGGGGTGAAATCGTATAACGGCGCAATCGGCGTGGACGTTAACGGCAACGATCACCCAACCATTATGGAAATGGCGAAAGCGGCGGGTAAAGCAACGGGCAACGTCTCAACTGCTGAGCTGGAAGATGCGACGCCAGCGGCGCAGATCGCCCATGTCACATCGCGTAAGTGTTATGGCCCGGAAAAAACCAGCGAGCTATGCGCCAGTAATGCGTTAGAAAAAGGCGGCAGGGGATCGATTGCTGAGCAGCTGCTGAATGCCCGTGCGGATGTGACGTTCGGCGGCGGCGGTAAAACCTTCAGCGAAACCGCGAAAGCCGGCGAGTGGCAGGGCAAGACGCTGGAAGAGCAGGCTAAGCTGCGGGGTTATCAGTGGGTCAGCGATCTTAACGGCTTGACGGACATTACCGAAGCGAATCAGGACAAACCGGTGTTAGGTCTGTTTGCTCAGGGCAACATGCCGGTGCGTTGGAAAGGGCCGAAAGCGACCTGGCACGGCAACGGTGAAGACAAGGCGATAAGTTGTGAAGTGAATGCCGAACGTCCGGCAACCACGCCGACGTTGGCGCAGATGACCGACAAAGCAATTGCGTTGTTGAGCAAGGACCAGAATGGCTTTTTCCTGCAGGTTGAAGGCGCGTCGATAGATAAGCAGGATCACGCTGCCAACCCATGTGGTCAGATTGGTGAGACGGTCGATCTGGACGAGGCGGTACAGAAGGCGCTGGAGTTTGCCCGTAAAGACGGTAACACGCTGGTGATTGTGACGGCTGACCATGCGCACTCCAGCCAGATCGTTGCCAACGACAGCAAAGCGCCTGGCCTGACGCAAACGCTGAAGACCAAAGAGGGGGGTTTTATGACCCTCAGTTACGGCAATTCTGAGGAGGATTCTCAGGGCCACACCGGCACGCAATTGCGTATTGCTGCTTACGGTCCGCATGCGGCTAACGTTGTCGGGCTGACCGATCAGACCGATCTGTTCTACACGCTGAAATCGGCGATGGAAATCCAGTAACTTTTTCTGGTTAGCCTGGGGGAGCTTCGCTAAGCTGAATCAGCGACTCCCTTCAGGAATAATGTCATGCGGCAGAGCTTGTTACGTGTACGCGATGGTCAGGGCGCCACCGTGTCGTTTTCTGAATTACTGTTCGATCTGATTTACGTCTTCGCCGTTACCCAACTTTCCCACTATTTGCTGCATCATCTGACGCTGGTCGGCGCGTTGCAGACGCTGTTGCTGTGGTTTGCCGTCTGGCTGGCCTGGCAATATACCGCCTGGATCACCAACTGGTTCGATCCGGAAACCCGGCAAATCCGTCTGTTGTTGTTCGCCATTATGTTGCTGGGGCTGTTTGCATCTTCAGCCTTGCCTGAAGCCTTTGGCGAAAGGGGATTGGTGTTTGCCTTATTCTACATTGCGATGCAGGTTGGCCGTGCGGCGGTGACGTTGTTCTGGTTGCCGGACAATCATCTGTTACAACGTAACTTTCAGCGCATCTTAGGCTGGATGGTGATTTCCGCGGTGTTTTGGCTGATTGGCGGTGTTGTAGAGGGGAATGGGCGGATGGTGTGGTGGGCGATCGCCATTGCCTGTACCTACATTTCGCCGATGATAGGTTTCTGGTTGCCGGTGTTAGGGCGTTCAAATACGTCAAGCGAGTGGACGATTGAGGGCCATCATCTGGCGGAGCGCAGTCAGCTGTTTGTGATTGTGGCGTTGGGGGAGACCATTCTGATCACTGGTGCGACATTGAGTGAGCTGGAGCGTTGGGATGCGCCGGTGATCATTGCCTCATTAGTGGCATTTCTTGGCAGTCTGGCGATGTGGTGGGTCTATTTTGACACCAGCAGTAAAGCGGGCAGTCATGCGATCCAGCAGTCGGAAAACCCGGGACAAATGGGGGCCTGTTATCATTATGTGCATGTGGTATTGGTCGGGGCGATTATCGTTTGTGCGGTGGCGAACGAGTTGGTGATCGTCCATCCCGACGGGCATATGGATGCCAGCGCAATAGCGGTTTTGTTATTGGGTCCCGCCGCCTATCTGGCCGCCAACGGCATTTATAAAACGATGGTGTACCGGCGTTTCCCGCTTTCGCACATTGCCGGGTTAGTGGCTCTGTTGGCGCTGTTACCGGTTTGTTTTATCACCGACAGGCTGATGATTAACGGATTAACAACAGTGGTGATGATCGCCGTCGCCGGATGGGAAAGCATATCGCGGGGGAAGGGAGTGGCTTAAGGTCAACACCGCGTTGGGTGGTAGGGCGGAGGTCAACACCGGGTTGGGTGGTAGGGCGCCGGCACAGAGCGCCTTATCCGAGACGCCGTGAATCCATCCCTGGAGGCTTGGCTGCGGCATCCCTGCCGCAGACACTCGGCTAAGGCGCTCTGAGCCGCCACCTTATAGCATTGGTGTCGATGGGTGGACTGGTGGACGCACAAATCAAAGGAATGCATCGAAGAGGGTTTTGACCTGTGTGTCCACAATCAAGCATTCGATACTGAAGCTTAGGGGAAGGGAGAGAAGGTTGATAAGCAAAGCATCGGCGACAGGGATGTCGCCGCTGAGCCCCCAGGGATGGGTTCACGGCGACTTTGCGTTCAACCTTCTCTCCCTGACCTGCCACCACAGTTAGCAGGCGACTTACCCTAACTTCAGGCAAAAAAAAGTCTGAACGTAAGTTCAGACTCTTCTTCAAATATGGTGGTGAGAGAGGGGGATCACGAGGCACATCCCTGTGCCTCGCCCTTCGGGCAGCGGAGCTGTGCAAAACGGCTGTCCTGCCGTTTTGTCGAACCCTGTCGAGGCTTCTCACCCCTCTCTCCTGAATTCTATGCAAAAAAAAAGTCTGAACGTATGTTCAGACTCTTCTTTAAATATGGTGGTGAGAGAGGGGTTCGAACCCTCGATACGTTGCCGTATACACACTTTCCAGGCGTGCTCCTTCAGCCACTCGGACACCTCACCATATTGTTGTCGCAACAAGGTTGCTGACGGGCGCTAATGTAGGCAAAAGCGCTGCCGCGGTCAACTCCCTTTCTCCACTTTTCTGCGCGTTTAGCCAGTTTTGCAGCAGTTTGCTGCTTAAATCACCAAAATCCCCACTAACCACAACGAAACGGCCTATCCGCTGTTAATAACCCCATACGACCAATGCCGATCCTGACGAATACTTCATCGCGATACTATTGGTATCGCAACAATTTTTGCTTGCCAGACGCACCTTTTTCCCCGAGCCTTGAGAAAAAACAGGAGAGCAAACGTGGATATCATTTTTTACCATCCGTCATTTAATGCAGAAACCTGGATCGACGGCCTGCAACAACGCCTGCCCGACGCCCGTATCCGCCAATGGACACCCGGCGATGATGCGCCTGCCGACTTTGCGCTGGTGCGCCAGCCTCCTGTCGATATGCTGCAAGGCCGTAAAGGACTGAGAGCAGTATTCGCGCTCGGCGCGGGCGTGGATGATATTCTCGGCCAGCTGCGCCAACATCCTGAAATGCTGGCTAAAGAGGTGCCGCTATTCCGCCTGGAAGACACCGGCATGGGCCGACAGATGCAGGAATACGCTGTTTACCATGTTTTAGGCTGGTTCCGTCGCTTCACCGAATATCAACAGCAGAAGGCACAGTCGCTGTGGCAACACCTGCCTAACTACAGCCGCAAAGATTTCAGCATCGGTATTCTGGGCGCGGGCGTACTGGGGCAGAGCGTGGCAGAAAGCCTGAAGATTTGGGGCTTTCCGGTGCGTTGCTGGAGCCGCTCACCGAAAGACTTGCCGGGTGTCACCAGTTTCCATGGCGCGGAACAGCTGGGCGAATTCCTGGCCGGCAGCCAGGTGCTGATTAACCTGTTGCCCAACACGCCACAGACCGAAGGGATCCTGAACCGCAGCTTGCTTAGCCAACTTAAACCGCAGGCATTCTTGCTTAACCTCGCCCGTGGTGCGCATCTGGTCGAAGACGATCTGCTGGCGGCGATCGAAGCCGGTGAGGTCAAAGCCGCCGCGCTGGACGTCTTCGTAGGTGAACCGCTCGATACTTCCCATCCGTTCTGGACGCATCCGGATATTGCCATCACGCCGCATAATGCCGCTGTAACCTTGCCAGACGAAGCTATGGACTCTATCGCGAAGTCGATCGCCACCCTGGAAGCCGGTGAAATGCCTGGCGGTCTGGTCGACGTAACCCGCGGTTATTAAGTCAATCAGGGGCAGGAATGCTATTCTTGCCCTAAGCCTAAAGGAGAATGTTATGTACCCCGTTGACCTTCATATGCATACCGTTGCCAGCACTCATGCCTACAGCACACTCCGCGACTACGTGGTGCAGGCGCAAACCTGTGGCGTCAAACTGCTGGCGATCACCGATCACGGCCCGGATATGGCCGATGCACCGCACTACTGGCACTTTGTGAATATGCGCGTCTGGCCACGTGTGGTGGATGGCGTGGGCATCCTGCGCGGCATCGAGGCTAACATCAAGAATACCGACGGTGATATTGACTGCACCGGGCCGATGATGGGATCGGTGGATATCGTGGTGGCGGGCTTCCATGAACCGGTGTTCGCCCCGCGCGATAAGGCCACGCATACCGAAGCGATGATTGCGGCGATGGCCAGTGGCAATGTGCATATCATCAGCCATCCGGGCAACCCGAAATACCCGGTCGATATCCCGGCGATTGCCGAAGCGGCGGCGAAATATAACGTCGCGCTGGAGTTAAACAACTCCTCCTTTACCCATTCCCGCCCGGGCAGCGAACCTAACTGCCGCGCTATCGTCGCGGCGGTGCGCGATGCCGGCGGATGGATCTCCTGCGGATCGGATTCCCATACTGCGTTTACCCTCGGCAACTTCGAACACTGCCTGCGGATTATGAAGGAAGTGGATTTCCCGGAAGATCGCGTATTAAATGTCACCCCACGCCGCTTGCTGGATTTCCTCGAGCTGCGTACCGGCACCAAAATTGCTGAATTTGCTGATATGTGACATTGTCACAATTAACCTCTGAATGGACTGACCGTCATGAATGAATTCTCTATCATCTGCCGTATTCTTGGCTCGCTGTACAACCGCCAGCCGCAGGATCCGTTGCTGGTGCCGCTGTTTACGATGTTGCGTGAAGGCAAACTGCAACAGCACTGGCCGCTGGAGCAGGATGAGCTGCTGATCCGCCTGCAGGAAAACAGCGACCCGCAGGCGCTGGCGGGGGATTACAACGCGCTGTTTGTCGGCAGCGACTGCAAAGTGCCGCCGTACGGATCGCATTGGGATAACGGCCCGCAGGAGAGCGACGTGCGTGGCTTCCTGCAAAGCCGCGGTATGCCGTTAGGCGAAGGCCCAGCCGATCATATTGGTGCGCTGCTGCTGGCCGCTTCATGGCTGGAAGACCAGTCTGCGGCGGATGAAGTGCAGGCGCAGGTGACGCTGTTTGATGAGTATTTATTGCCGTGGGTGGGCCAGTTCCTGGGCAAAGTTGAAGCCCATGCCACCACCGCGTTTTATCGCACGCTGGCCGCGTTAAGCCGCGAAGCGATTCAGGCGATGCGTGACGAACTGGAAGAAGAAGGGGACGTCTGAGCCCTGTTCCAGCCTGAGCCATAACCTGACGTAAGCCCGCCGGTGGCCCATTAGCGACCGGCGGGCTTTTTACTGCGCTACTGCCACTCCGCGTTGGCCGATCCCAGCCGCGACGCCGCCCGTGACCAGATCAACGGGGTGCCGGGTAACCACACCGGCGAACGCAGGCGATAGCCCATGCCCCACGGGGTGATTTCAATCTCGACGTTTTCATCCTGCGGCTTAAGCGGGCCCAAACCCTGCGGTTGTTCAGCTTCTGGATACGGATTGTCGGTCAACAGGCAGGCAGTTCTGGCCAGCGACAGGCGGGCGGTGTAGCCGGTATTGTGCAGCAGTCGCTGGCGCAACCCTTCCAGCACCGCGGCTGCCATCAGATAACCGGTGGCATGATCCAGCGCCTGTACCGGCAGCGGCGAGGGCGCTTCGCGCTGTTTCCACTGGCGGCCGCTGTCGGCAATGCCGCATCCCATTTGTACCAGGCTGTCGAAGCCACGGCGATTGCGCCATGGGCCGGTCCATCCCCACGCATTCAGGCTGACGTCCACCAACCCCGGCGACAGTTTTTGCCGGGTTTGCGCATCATACCCAAGCGCGCTCAACGCATCGGCACGATAGCCATGCACCAGCACGTCCGCCTGACTCAGCAAAGCTTCAAAGTGCTTGCGTCCCTGCGCGGATTTCAGGTCGAGCCTGGCGCAGCGCTTACCCAGGGTCACCTCTTCTTCCAGCGAGGGTTCTTCCCAACCGGGCGGATCGAGCCGCAATACCTCCGCGCCCAGTCCGGCCAGAAATCGCGTGGCCACCGGGCCCGCGATGATGCGGGTCAGATCCAGCACGCGCACGCCATGCAGCGGACGCGCGGGGAACAGGCGCCAGGTGGGCGCTGGGCCCTCGGGCTGCAACGCCTGTTCGATCAACGCTTCGCGCCGCACGGCCTGACCTTGCGGATGCTGCTGCCACGCCTCCACGCTGCGCATCTCCGCCGCACAGCCGCCGGCGGCGACCACCGCGTCTTCCAGTGCGGTTTTATTCCACTGGTTGACGGCGGCAGCAAGGCTGGCACGATCGGCATGCTGACCGAGCACGCTTTCCATCGCCGCGCGATGATAGGGCGCATTGGTATGCAGCCGGATCCAGCCATCCGCGGTGGGATAATCGCCGGCAAAAGGGTCCCACAAGGCAGGCGCGGGGCGATTAATCGGGCGGAAGCTGTGCTGGAACCAGCGTGAAGCCAGCGAGGTATTCACCTCAAGCGGATGCGGATTGCCAATCAGATCGGCCGCAGCCTGCATCGCCAGTGCGATGCTGGTGCCGGCCAGTTCGGTGACCGGATACAGCGAGCAGAGTTGCGCGTCCCCGTGGAAGGTGACCTGAGGAACGGCATCGCTGGCAGCGCGCAGCCCGTGCCAAAGCTGTTGCCAGAGGTGTGTGGTAAGCCCATTGTCCATTGCGTCCTCCTTGGATGATGCTTATCACCTTAGCAATGAACCCCGCTTTTTGCCTGGCGTTAACGCAGGCGGCGGAATTTTGGCAGACGGGCGTGCATGCGCAGATTACGCAGATTAATGACCGCGATGGCCGTGCCGGCAACCACCAGCAGCGCGCCGATAATTTTGAACATATTCATCTCGTCGCCCAGCACCACCACGCCCATAATCACCGCCAGCACCGGCGTCAGCAGCGAATACGGCATGATCAGATTGACGTTGTAGCTGCGCAGCAGCCAGTACCACAGCGAGTAGGCGATAATCGAAGAGAAAATCGCGCTGTACAGAATGCCAAACCAGCCGCGCCAGCTGGAGTGGATCAGGCTGTCGATCTGATTGGATTCCATCACCCAGGAGGCGAGGCCGACAATTGGGATCGCCAGGAAACAGAGCCAGCCGGTCATGGTCAGCGGCTTGATCGGCGGGGATTTTTTCACCAACATATTGCTGATCGCCCAGCCCGCGGCGCTGCACAGCAAGATACACAGCACCCACCAGGAAGGAATGGTCGGGCTGCCGGCCAGCACCACCACGCCGGTCAGGGAGACGGCAATGCCGGTCATCTGCACCACCGACAGTTTCTCCTTGAGGATCACCATTGCCAGCAGCATGGCAAACGGCGTGCCGAGCTGTACCACAATTGCACCGGTTCCGGCATCGGTGTATTTCATGCCAACAAACAGCAGTGAAAAGTGCAGGAAGCCAAAGGTAAACGCCAGCGGCACCAGATAGCGCAACTGCGCGCGGTTAACGCGGGTGAACGGGACCAAAATCAGCGCCACAACCACAAAGCGCATCAGGGTCAAAAACAGCGGGGGAAGATCGAGCAGACCCCATTTGATTGCAACGTTATTGAACGCCCAAAGGGTCACTACCAGTAAAATAAGAAAAAAATGCCTCAAAGCCACGAGACTGTCCTGTTGTGCGTGTGATCACCTTTTTATCATGGCATGAATTGCCGCTAAATTAAGCGGGCTCAGGCAATTTATTTCGCACCGGGCGTTAGCTGAATTTGTTTTACTGCCCTCAGAAAAAGTGATGAGACAGCCGACCGTCAACATGCCATCATAATCTTCAGATCCCTGTCGTCAGGTGCATGTTGATAATCATTAAGGATAACTTCCCGCTATGCGTTCTGCACTTCCGTTAGCCATCATTCAGTTTGAAACCCCGCCTGACGCGGTCATCGATCGCGTTGGTGAACAACAGCACTGGTTTGTTGCCGCTCTGGGCCTGCAACCCGGCGAATATGTGGTGATCCGCCCGGATTTGGGTGAAGCCCTGCCGGATGCCGGTTCCGTTGCCGCCGCGGTGCTGAGCGGCTCCTGGGCAATGGTGACCGATCACGCCGAATGGAGCGAGCGCAGCGCGGCCTGGATCCGCAGCGCGGTCGAGCAGGGCTTACCGCTGCTCGGCGTCTGTTACGGTCATCAGCTGATGGCTTACGCGCTGGGCGGGCGGGTGGATGATAATCCACGCGGCTGGGAACGCGGTCTGCAACAGCTGGAGATGAACGCCTGCTCCGCCAGCGATCCGTTACTGAGCCAGCTGCCGACGCACTTCTCCGCGTGGCTGTCCCATCGTCAGTCGGTGCTGCAGCCGCCGCCGGGCGCGCAGGTGCTGGCCGCGTCCGCACAGGATGACTGTCAGATTATCCGTTACACCCCGCAGGCGCTTTCGGTGCAGTTTCATCCGGAATTTACCGGCACCATCATGACCGCCTGTCTGCAAAGCAGCCAGAATAGTGAAATCAGTAGCCTGATGGCGCATCAGCAGGAGCCGGCCACGCCGTTGCAGCTGCTGCAAACCTTCTGGCATCAGCATCGTCAGGCCAGCAAGCTGGCCTGATTTACCCGGGCCATTGTTGTGCGTTACCTCACAATGATGGCTTCCCGACCCGCTTTCATGGCACTCCCGTCACAGTTTCCTCTTCGGCAATCTGACATGCTCATTTTTATCAATATTGTTAATGATGAGTTATTTGATTGTTAAATCGCTCCGGCGAATTTACTCCGAGGAAACCACCATGCGTTATTCATATCCGGGCACTACAGATTCATTGATCACCCTGAAGTCTCAGTACGGCAACTTTATCAACGGTGAGTTTGTGCCGCCGGTTAACGGGGCCTATTTCGAGAACACCTCGCCGGTAAATGGATCGGTGATCGGTGAGTTCCCCCGTTCCGATAAAGATGATGTGGAAAAAGCGCTGGATGCAGCCCATGCCGCTGCCGACGCCTGGGGCAAAACCTCTGTTCAGGCGCGTTCGCTGGCGTTGCTGAAAATTGCCGACCGGCTGGAAGAGAATCTGGAATTTATCGCGGTTAACGAAACCTGGGACAACGGCAAACCGGTGCGCGAAACGCTGGCCGCCGACCTGCCGCTGGCGGTGGATCATTTCCGTTATTACGCCGGCTGTATTCGCGCTCAGGAAGGATCGTCTGCAGAGATCGACGAATTCACCGCCGCTTACCACTTCCACGAACCGCTGGGCGTGGTGGCGCAAATTATCCCGTGGAACTTCCCGCTGCTGATGGCCGCGTGGAAACTGGCGCCCGCGCTGGCTGCCGGCAACTGCGTGATTTTGAAACCGGCTGAACAAACGCCGCTGTCCATTACGCTGTTTGTGGAACTGATTGCCGACCTGCTGCCGAAAGGGGTGCTGAATGTGGTTCACGGTTATGGCCGTGAAGCGGGTGAAGCGCTGGCGGGCAATCCGCGTATCGCCAAGGTGGCCTTTACCGGCTCCACCGCAACCGGTGGCCATATCCTTGAGCTGGCGGCGAAGAACCTGATCCCGTCCACGGTGGAGCTTGGCGGTAAATCGCCAAACATCTTCTTTGAAGACATCATGCAGGCCGAACCGTCCTTTATTGAGAAAGCGGCGGAAGGCGTGGTGCTGGGCTTCCTTAATCAGGGCGAAGTCTGTACCTGTCCATCGCGTGCGCTGGTGCAGGAGTCCATTTACGAGCCCTTTATGGAAGCTGTGTTGAAACGCGTGAAAACCATCAAGCGCGGCGATCCGATGGATACCGACACCATGGTTGGCGCGCAGGCGTCACAGCAACAGTTCGACAAAATCCTCTCCTATCTGGAAATCGCTCAGCAGGAAGGCGCTGAAGTGCTGACCGGCGGCGGGGTGGAAAAACTGGAAGGCGGTCTGTCCACCGGCTATTACATTCAGCCGACGCTGCTGAAAGGCAATAACAGTATGCGCGTGTTCCAGGAAGAGATTTTTGGACCGGTAGTGGGCATCCTGACCTTTAAGGATGAGGCCGAAGCGATCGCCATTGCAAACGACTCGATTTATGGCCTCGGTGCCGGCGTCTGGACCCGCGACATCAACCGCGCGTATCGCGTGGGCAGGGCGATCAAAGCCGGACGCGTCTGGACCAACTGTTACCACCTGTATCCGGCGCATGCCGCTTTCGGGGGTTACAAAAAATCCGGTATTGGCCGTGAAACCCATAAAATGATGCTCGATCACTACCAGCAAACCAAGAACCTGCTGGTCAGCTACAGCATTGAGCCGCTGGGCTTCTTCTGATGTAAGCGCATCACCCAAAAGGGCCGCAATAGCGGCCCTTTTTATGCTGTTCCCCGCCATAACCTCGACCGGTTTAAAAACGCCTGCACCTCACCTCCACGCGCGTTTGCGCGGCCTCACACATTGGTTTTTGTTATGACCCATCATCTTGCCGACTAAAGCCAAATATGGCACGCTGCCATAGGGTTGTATATACAAGACTAAACAACACAACCCGCACACATCATCGCGCCACCTCGCCTCATGTCGTTCCCATGAGCGGGCGGCTCCCTTTCAGGCAAGGAGTTGGTTATGTCATCCGTATCCTCTGCGCATACCGAGCGAGCAGAAAGCAAACTGATTGAGACCCGCAGCATCGACTACATTCCCGAATCCGAACGTCACGGCAACGTCTTCAGCCAGTTCACCCTGTGGTTCGGCGGCAACTTACAAATCACCGCAATTGTCACCGGCGCGTTAACCGTGGTGCTGGGCGGCGATGTGGTCTGGTCGCTGATTGGGCTGCTGGTGGGGCAGATACTCGGTGCCGGCATTATGGCGCTGCATGCGGTGCAGGGACCGAGGCTGGGCCTGCCGCAGATGATCACCTGCCGGACGCAATTCGGCGTGTATGGCGCGGTGATCCCGCTGGTGCTGGTCTGCGTGATGTATATCGGCTTCTCGGCCAGCGGCACGGTCCTGGCCGGACAGGCGCTGGCGCATCTGGCGAACATCAGCGACAGGGCCGGGATTATCGGCTTTGGGCTGATCATTATCGTTGTTGCCACGCTGGGATACCGGCTGATCCACGGGCTGGGCAAAGTGGCCAGCGTGGTTGGCGTGCTGACCTTTATCTATCTGTTCTTCCGGCTGCTGCTGGAGAACGATATTGGCGCGCTGCTAAGCAATAACCACTTCTCGCTGGCGAACTTCCTGCTGGCGATGTCGCTGTCGTCTTCCTGGCAGATCGCCTTTTGTCCCTACGTCTCCGACTACTCGCGCTATCTGCCGCGTAACGTCTCGGCGGGCAAAACCTTCTTCGCCGTCTTTGCCGGCACCGCGTTGGGCACCCAGCTGTCGATGACGCTGGGCGTAATTGCCGCCGCGCTGGCCGGAAAGGCGTTCTCAGGCAATGAAGTGGGTTACATCGTGGGACTGGGATCGAGCGGGACGCTGGCGCTGGTACTCTATTTTTCGATCTGCTTCGGCAAAATCACCTTCACCACCTTAAATGCTTACGGCAGCTTTATGTCGCTGACCACCATCGTCTGTGGTTTCCGCCAGACCGCCACCATCAGCAAAGCCGGACGGATTACCTTTATTGTCTGTATGGTGCTGATCAGCTGTGCGATTGCGATGCTCAGTGCGCCGTCCTTCCTCAAATCCTTCACCCAATTCCTGCTGTTCCTGCTGGCGTTCTTTGTCCCCTGGAGCGCCATGAACCTGATGGATTATTACTTTATTACCCGTGGGCATATCGACATTCCGGCACTGTCCGATCCTGATGGCCGCTACAAGCGCTGGAATCTGATGGGGATTGCCACCTATGTGGCGGGCGTGTTGATCCAGCTGCCGTTTATCTCCAATGGTTTCTACAGCGGCTCGCTGGTGTACCTGTTCGACGGGAATGATATTTCCTGGATCATCGGCTGGGTGTTTACCGCGCTGTGCTGGCTGCTGGTTAATCAGCGCAATAGGGCGGCCCGTTTACAGGCCACCGTGCTGCCGCGGGATTAACTGGCTTTTCGCTGCGCCAGTAATTCAACGATGTGTTCTTCGGAAACCGCCTGAGAGAAAAGGTAGCCCTGCAGCTGATTACATCCGGCTTCTGCCAGGGCTGCCATCTGTCCGTGGGTTTCGACGCCTTCAGCGGTCACCGTCAGACCCATTGCCTGGCCCAGTTTCACCACCGATTCGATGATCGCCATCGAGTTCTCCGTCACGCCCAGCGACTGGGTGAACGAGCGGTCGATTTTGATTTTATCGACCGAGAAATGGCTGAGGTAATTGAGGCTGGAGTAGCCGGTGCCAAAATCGTCCAGCGCGATGCGGAAGCCGGCCTCGCGCAGTTTTTTCATCGTCTCCTGCGCGCCTTTTTCGTCTTCAATCAGCACGCCTTCGGTCACTTCCAGCTCAATGCGCGTCGCCAGGGTTTTTTCCTGCTTCACAATCGCCTTAAAACGCTCGACAAAGCCGGCCGCGCGGAACTGCAACGGCGAGACGTTAACCGCAATGGTCAGATCCGGCCACTTGAGCGACACGCGGCAGGCTTCCCGCAGCACCCATTCGCCAATTTGAATAATCAGCCCCATCTCTTCGGCCAGCGGGATAAATTCGCTCGGTGAGATCGCGCCATGAACCGGATGATTCCAGCGCATCAGCGCTTCCAGTGCCACCACCTTCTGCCCGGAAATGTCCATCAGCGGCTGATAGAACACCGCCAGATCCTTTTTGGTTTGCATCGCCAGACGCAAATCGGCGGCGATTTGCTGGCGGGTTTTCACCGACTCATCCATCGCCCGCTCAAACACCCGGTACTGCCCGCGTCCCTGACTTTTGGCTTCGTACAGCGCGATATCTGCTTTGCGCATCATCTCGGAGCGATCGACCGCATCCTCCGGCGCAATAGCCACGCCGATACTGACCCCAATCCAGGTATCGCTGCCGAGCAGGGTAAAGGGACGCGAGAGCGCGGCAATAATCTGCTCGCACATGGTCTGGATCTCGCGCGGAGAGCTGACCACATCAAGGATCACCACAAACTCATCGCCGCCCAGTCGGCCAACGGTATTCTGTTCGCCCACCAGGCTGCTGACCCGGTGGCCCACTTCAATAATCAAATCATCCCCGGCGTGATGGCCGTAGGTGTCATTAATCAGCTTAAATCTGTCCAGGTCTAATAACAGTAACGCCACCTTGTCGCCGTTACGCATCAGTCTGCCTAACGCTTGCGTCAGGCGTTCTTCCACCATCGCGCGGTTGGGCAAACCGGTCAGCACATCATGGAAGGCCAGATGCTGTGCCTGTGCCTCGCTGGCGCCGAGTTGCAGCACCGACTGCGACAGCCGCAGAGAAGAGAGCCACAGGCGGCGGATCATCACGCCGCAGATTGCGGTGATGATTAACACCACGATGGCGACCAGCGGGCCGATCACCGCCAGCATGCGTGTGCCAGGCCGGTCGGGCTGCCAGGAGAGATGGCCGAGAGACTGACCGCTATGGCTGGTTAACAGGTAATTGGCGCCGTCTGCAATGGGATTGCCATCGGTATAGCGCAGATCTTTCAGCAGGCTGCGCTGGGAGAGTGAGCTCAGGTAGGTATTGTCGAGATACTTAACGCTGACCAGGGTGAACGGGCTTGAACGGCCACGTTCTCCTTCTATGTTGCCCATGGCCAGCACGGCAGGGCGGTTATCGATGAGGGTAAAGTCGATCACCTCACGATGACCATTTTGGCTGGCATAGGGCACCTTCAGCTTTTGCATAAAGGTCTGTACCGGTTGCTGCAGGTGTGCAAACTGAGAAACCGCCACGTTGCGACCGTTCTCCCAGCGATAGACCGGCTGGTTTTTCGCATCGAGGATATAGACCAGCTGATGGCCGAACATCGTCGACAGCCAGTCGCCCACGTTTTGATTAAGCCAGACGGTATCTTGCGGCGATCTGGCCAGTCGTCGGGCAAGCGGTTGCCACAGCGCCAGGCTGCGATGCTGCTTGATCATTTCGTCAAGGCTTTGAGAAAGTGAAGTTTTTATTATCTGTTGCTGCTGTGCAGCGGCAATATCATTGCTTTTTGCGGTCGCCCACCAGACGGTAAAGCTGGCCGCCACAAAAGTAATAATCAACACTAAAACCAGAGGAACAAGAACTTCACGAACAAAGTGGAGACGGAAACTGTCTGATATCTTCATGTTTTTTATCAGCCTGCGGCGAAGGACGGACCTTCTTTCAGGCTAGCATAAATCTGATTTCTGTCTTTTTTCTGCGCCTGAAACGTGCGGCTCCGCTGATTTTCCACAGATTTATATGTGAAGTGAAAATTAACTGATGAGGTTTTTTTACTTTTTGCCGTGGGGGAATTTGACTTAAAACTGTAAAAGCGATGGGTTAATCATTACGGGGTAAAAACGCAGGGCAGGGCGTCGACAGTTTAGCGATCTGTAAGTGTCCAGATTTGCCTCACGCGGTTTTATCGCCAATAACATAGGATTATTCTTTATTATTCTTGCCGGGTTGTTACAAAGGCCGCTGCGGCCGTGAGATTGCCGTCTTATCGGCGATAAAAATTTGTGTAACCAGGTTTCGCCTGGGCATCACAGCGGATAAACAGGTATTTGGCTTAAATCTTTTGTTATCCCTGATGCCTCATGGCTTTCTTTAACGATGAGTGAATCGTTGCGGTCAATTAGCCTTCGGCGGTGGACACACCTTTTTAAGGGGATGGACTGAGGATTATCCTAATACCACAGTTTGTTTAACCTTGGTTGTAGTGAGATTTTGGAATAAAACATCCTTTGCGGAAATAAATAATCATTCCTTCTGATTGGCCGGATAAAGATTATCATCTGACATCAATTTAAATAGGTTCGCTAATCTTATTATTGGGCCAGAATGAATTAACTTAGAAATGTAAAAAATGACATGCTTTATAATATTTAAGCGCCATTCCTGGTATTAATCCGAATAAGCGCAGTGGGGTTCATTCTGCGTTGATTTTATTTTGGTATTGTTGTTAATTAGCAGCCATTCCACTCTCACAAGAGATGAGACCTATGTCAGCTAAATTGTTGTCAGTCATTATTCCTGCGTATAATGTTGGGAATTACATTGTTGAATGTATTGATTCATTGCTGAGTCAAATTCCTTCCCCGAATGAACTTATTATCATTAACGATGGATCTACCGATAATACTCTGGCGCTGGTGGAGCAAAAGTACGGTGCGCTGGACAATGTCAAAGTGGTGACCATTGCCAACGGTGGCCTGGGTAATGCACGCGATGTCGGCATTGCGATGGCGCAGGGTGAGTTCATCTTCTGCTGTGACCCGGATGACGTGGTATGCGACGGCCTGTTCAGAGAGCTGAGCGACACCGTGGCCCTGCACCCCGAAGTGGAACTGTTTTGCTTCAACTCGCAGATGTTTGAGGATGATGACTCCGGGCGCACCTATGGCAAAGTCGAGCACCGCGAATTTGGCTTAATGAAACCGAAAGAGGTTTTTGCTTCTTTGCTGCGTTCAGGGGCCTATACCTCGGCGACCTGGAATTATATTTTGAAAAAAGAGGTCATCGAAACTTACCAATTAAAATATGTTAAGCGTCTGCATGAAGACCATTGTTTTACGCTGGAAGTGTTTTTGCGCTCGCGCAGCGCATTTGTCAGTCAGAATCTTTACTATAAGCAACGTATTCGCAGCGGCTCTTTAACCAACAGCGTGAAGAGCGAAAGCTTTTTCCGCCAGCGTTATGATGCTTTTGTCTGTTCCTATGAGAAATTACTCAGGGCAGTGGACGATCAAAAGGAACTGGCCGAATTGCGCCGGCTGTATCTGATTCACTCGTTCAAGTTAATGATTAATCTGGCACTTGCCGATAACCGCAGCGTTCCTGCCTATGTCACCCACGCGATTCACTATTTGGGGAAAAGTCTGAAACCAGGCTCTGTTACCAACTGGCTACTGTTAAGGAAGCCGGAATTATACTCTAATCTGATCAAAGTCAGGCAGAATCTGCGCAGTATGACGGTTTCTTGAAAAGGTTAAGGGCTGATGGCTAAGGTATTTGATAAAAGTTTAATCATTAATATTTTTTCTTTGTTGGGGCTGCGTGGCGCCTCCTTTATTTTTCCGTTAGTCACCTTGCCCTACCTTGCCCGTATTTTGGGTGTAGAGCATATGGGAGTGTTGGCACTGGGTCTGGCCTGCGTCATGTACTGCAGTACCATCTCCGATTGGGGCTTTAACGTTTACACCACCAAGGATATCGCGCAGCACCGGGAAGACAAAAGCAAGGTGACCCAGCTGTTCTGGTCAACCTTCAATGCCAAGCTGATTATGGGGACCGCCACGCTGGCGATCCTGCTGCTGGTCACCTGGTATAATCCGAAGTGGCACAATTTATTCTTCATTGTGCTGGCGAACTCAACGGTCTTATATGGCCAGCTGCTGTCCTTTGGCTGGTTGATGCAGGGTTTTGAGAAGCTGGGGAAAACCGCGCTGATCTCCACCGTCGGGCAGTTTTGTTCTATTCCGTTGACCTTCCTGCTGGTGAAAACGCCGGAAGACACCTGGCTGGCGGCGCTGATACCGGGCGTAACGGCCACCATTACCGCGGTGATCACCCTGTATTTCGTGGTCAATATGAAGGTAATTGGTTTTTACCGCTTTGAGCCGCGCGAAATCATGCAACGCATTAAAGACAGTCTGCATGTCTTTCTGGCGATTGCCGGCGCCAACCTGTTTAACAACGTCAACGTGTTAATTCTGGCCAGCATGACCAGCAATTATATGGTCGGCTTATATAACGGCGGCGACCGCCTGAAGAAAGCCGCCAATACCTTGCCTGAGCAAATTGGTAATGCCTTCTTCCCGCGCGTCAGCTATCTGTTCCATAAGGATCCGCATGCGGTGATCCACGCCACCCGCAAAAGCATTACCTTCTCCTTCGGTATTAGCGTGTTTATTGTGGTGTTCACCTTCTTCTTCGCGGATTTAATCGTCAAGCTGCTGTTGGGACCCGATTTCCACGAATCGGCCAACGTGCTGCGGGTGATGGTATGCGGATTTATCTTCGGTAACGTCAGCTACCCGGCGGGGCTGCAAATCCTGATCCCTCACGGGCTGGCCAAGCAGCGTATGCATGTGATGTTTATTGTTGGCCTGATTAACGTGCCGGTCTGTGCGCTGTTGGCATGGCAGTTTGGCGCGATTGGCGCGGCGAGTTCGCTGGTGCTGTCCGAGTTCCTGGTCTTCCTCGGCATCCTGCGGATTATGATCAAACACAATATCCTCAAGAGCTATCTGTTGAAAGAGAGCCCACGAGGATTTGAAGCGCCGAAAGAAAACGCGGGTTAAGGCTAACCCGCGCCGTTTTTAATCGTCCTTTTTCTGTCTGGCGGCAATTTTAGCCTGCCGCCAGTTCAGCAACGGCGTTACCGACACGCCATGCACGATGACGCTGGCGACAATCAGCGTGAAGGCCATATTCGCCATTCGGGTGACTTCTCCTCCCGCCACGCCATGGGTGTAGGCCCAGGCAATGTAGTTAATACTGCCAATCCCTCTAATCCCTAACCAGCCGATAATCAGGCGCTGATTGCGCGGCGCGTTCATGCCGGCGGTGGCGATCCACACCGAAGCCGGGCGGATAACGAGAAACAGTATCACCGCCATCAGCAGACCTTGTGGATCCCAGTGATGGGCCAGCGTAACGCCCAACACAATGATGATCACGGCGGCGAACAGCCGTTCCACCGTGTCACCGAAGGAGAGCGCATCGCCAACCACCAGGCCGACCGAGCTGGCGGCATTGGTTTCGCCCGGCGCGTGGCGGATATGCGGATTGACCAGCACCTCAGCCGGTGGACGATTGTCGCTGTCGGTAAAGTCATCGGCCGGTTGACGGTTAATCACCCGCATTTCTGCGCGACGCAGTCCCACACCGGCGGCAAAGGCGGCGAGGAAGCCGGAAGCATCCAGCGCCTGGGCGGCGGCATAGCTCAGCGCAATCAGCGCCAGCGCCAGGAAGTCATTCGGGGCGACATCCTGATGCCGGTGGCGCAAATGGGTGATGTACTGACCAACAAACCGGCCGAGAATAAAGCCAATCCCCAGCCCGCCAACAATCGCCCACAGCACATCGACCAGCGCCCATTGCGCAAAGTCAGGCAGCGTTAACTCGCCCTGGGTGGTCAACAGCATCACCGCCAGCATCAGCAGCGGCAGGGCGGTGCCGTCGTTCATCCCGGCTTCGCTGGAAAGGGAAACCCGCAGGTTGTCGCTATCCCGGGCATCGTTAACCGAAATCAGGCTGGCCAGCACCGGATCGGTCGGGGCGACGATCGCGCCAAAGGCCAGCGAAAGCGGCCAGGAGAGGTCCGCCAGATAGTGCGCCACCACGGTGACTCCCAGCACCGTCAGCAGCATCCCCGGAAACGCCAGCCGCAGACCAATCCGCCAGCCCTGACTTTTTAGCGGCAGCCTGAGCTTCAGCCCGGTAATAAACAGCGAAGCGGCCATGGCGATCTCAGTGAGATTTTTTGCCAGTTCGGCATGGGCCGCAATATCAATCGATAATAAGCCGAGCACCCAGGGGCCGCAGGCAATGCCCACGGCGAGATATAACGCAAATGCGGTAATCGGGCCACGTTTGATCCAGCCCGATGCCAGCGTCATTAACAGTAATAATCCACCGGTGGCGGCGGTCCAGCCAAGAAATCCCATTGCTTCTCCTTTTTGTGTTGAGCCGTTAAGTATGGACGATAAAATTACGCATTCTGTGCCGCGCACCGCCGCAAAGATTGTCAGCAGGCGTTCAGAGGTATACTGTTAGCAGACTCATTTTTTCTCGCTGACGACGTTTCTTCTTCAGCGATCCTCCGCTAAACCGAGGTTGTTTTGTCCAGTTATACGCCTAATCAACGTCCACGACGTCTCCGTCAGACCCCGTCTCTTCGCGCCATGTTCCAGGAAACTTCACTGAGTATCAACGATTTGGCATTGCCTATTTTCGTTGAAGAAGGTCTTGATGACTATAAAGCCATTCAGGCGATGCCGGGCGTCATGCGCATTCCTGAAAAGCGTCTGGCCTATGAAATTGAACGTATTGCTAAGGCCGGTATCCGTTCGGTGATGACCTTTGGTATTTCGCATCATACCGACGCGGATGGCAGTGACTCATGGCAGGAAAACGGTCTGGTTTCGCGTATGTCGCGGATCTGCAAAGAGACCGTGCCGGAAATGATCGTGATGTCCGACACCTGCTTCTGTGAGTACACCACCCACGGTCATTGCGGTGTGCTGCACGACCATGGCGTGGATAACGACGCCACGCTGATTAACCTCGGCAAACAGGCCGTTGCGGCGGCTCACGCAGGTGCCGATTTTATCGCGCCTTCCGCGGCAATGGATGGCCAGGTTGCCGCCATTCGTCACGCGCTGGATGCCGCTGGTTTCACTGACACCGCCATCATGTCCTACTCGACCAAGTTTGCTTCCTCGTTCTACGGCCCGTTCCGTGAAGCGGCAGGCACCTCGCTGAAGGGCGATCGTAAAACGTACCAGATGAACCCGATGAACCGCCGCGAAGCGCTGCGTGAGTCGTTAATCGATCAGGCCGAAGGTGCCGATGCGCTGATGGTCAAACCTGCCGGCGCCTATCTGGATATCATCCGTGACGTCCGCGACCACACTGAACTGCCGCTGGCGGCCTATCAGGTGAGCGGTGAGTACGCGATGATCAAGTTTGCCGCGCAGGCTGGCGCAATCAGCGAGCGTGATGTGGTGCTGGAAAGTCTCGGTGCCATTAAGCGCGCCGGTGCCGATCTGATCTTCAGCTACTTCGCGCTGGAGCTGGCCGAGAAGAAACTGCTGTAGTCCGGCAGTGCGTGATAAAACCGGCCGTTGAGCCGGTTTTTTTATGCCTGCTGGGGGCGGGTTATACCACCACTTCCGCGATCCATTTCACCGATGTAATGTTGGTGAAGTTATCGACATCACCGACAATCTCATCCACATGTCCCGCCATGCCTTTTTGCAACGCTTCGGCAGAATGGCAGATCAGATGGCAGGCCGCGACGTATGGCGCTGGCGTGCCATCGGGGGCAGAGAGAATTTTGTCGATGCTGTACGAGACCAGATAGTCGCCCATCCGCGCTTTGATTAACGGCAGATGCACGTCGCGATAGTAGTCATGATCAAAGTGGCCGTTTTCAGTAGTCGGATAGAGCACGCTGTATTTAATCAAACCTTCACCTCATTGAGTTTCCCCGGTACGCTTACCGCACCGTGCCCTCTAGTATAGCGAGGATGTCAGCGAAGCGATTAGCGCTTTGGAGTCATTGGGTGCCTGTCCTTTACATGCCTCCGGGGAATGACTAAATTACCGCAAACCGGATGCCAGAGTGACCCGATAATGACTGATAACCAGACCCGAGGCAGACCCTCCGCGCCGGAAAGTGACGTGCGTGACAAGGTACTCAATACCGCCTTCATCCTCATCGTTGAGCGGGATATGGCCAGTCTTACCATTGATGAGATCGCCAAACGAGGCGGTCTGGCTAAAAAAACCATTTATAAATTTTTCAGCAACAAAGACGCCATCGTCGAAGGCATGATTGCGAAATGGACCTCCACCAGTGAGGTTGTGGCCCCGGCTTTACCTGCGACTGAGCAGGAGGTTATCGCATTGCTGGAAGCCTTTTTCATCACCCTCATGCAGCGGGTGCTCTCTCTGGAATCCGTGGTGATCTATCAGTTTCTTCAGGGAGAGTTAAAGAAAAAAGCAGAGTACCTCAAGCTGTACCGGGCCAATGGTTTTGATACCGCTGGCAGTGTGCTCGACGGCTGGCTGAACGCGGTGAGGGCGGCGGGGTTGCTAAACCCGCTCTGGCCGGCAAATTCAGCGGTCTATCTTCAGTCGCTGATCGTGACGCCGCTGCTGCGTGATATTTCGCTGGGGATCCTGCCGCCGGTTCCGACCTACAACCCCCAGCCGCGGATTGCACAGATCCTGCAAGATTTCAGCCCCATGCTGTTGGCCTCCCGCCCGTCGTTAACACGCGCTTTCAACTGATTACGTTTTGCAACGAGGTGCCAGACGATTTCAGGCCGCGTTACGGTTATCTTAATTAGGAAACGATATTCGTTTCCTAATTGTGGCCGGAGCCCTGATATGACCAATCGTCGTGATTTTCTTAAGAATGCGACCGCCGTGATGGCGGGAAGCACCGTATTTGCAGGAAGCAGCCATTTTGCCTCGGCGGCGGCTGTCGAACCTGCCGCCGTTCAACCGCCCCGGCGCATCATTGCTCTTGAAGAGCATTTCATGCTGCCTGAGTTCGTTGGCTACCTGCATGAAACTCAGCAGAACTTGCGCAATGGGCTGGTGGATAAAGTGGTCACCCCGTTGTCTGATTTTGGCAAGGGCAGGCTGGAAATTATGGATAAAAATGGCGTGGATTTTGCCGTGCTGTCCTTATCCGGTCCTGGCGTGCAGGCCGAGCCTGACAAAGTGAAGGCGGTGCGACTGGCCCGTTATGCCAATGACAAACTGGCCACCGAGATGCAAAAGAATCCCCGTCGTTACGGCGGTTTTGCCCACCTGGCGATGCAGGATCCGCTTGCGGCGGCGAATGAACTGGAGCGCTGCGTAAAACAGCTTCATATGCAGGGTGGCATGATCAACGGCGAGACGGACGGATTGTATCTGGATGACCGCCGCTATGACGTGTTCTGGGAGCGCGTAGAAGCGCTGAACGTGCCGATTTACATTCACCCTGGCAACCCACCAGACTACCCGCATATGTTTGCAGGTCACCCTGAGATGTGGGGGCCGGTCTGGAGCTGGGCAGTAGAAACCTGTTCCCATGCGCTGAGGCTGATTTTCAGCGGGACGTTTGACCGTTACCCTGGCGCGCGGGTGATATTGGGCCATATGGGCGAGACGCTACCCATCCAGTTGTGGCGTCTGGATAGCCGCTATCAAATTGCCAATCAGACGTTTGCCATCAAGCATCCGCCTTCCTGGTATGCCAAAAAGAACATCACCATCACCACCTCGGGTGTCTGTAATGATGCCGCGCTCAGGTGTGCGCTGGATTCAATGGGCAGTGAAAATGTGATGTTCTCGATCGACTACCCGTTTGAAAGCACCGAAATTGCGGTGAACTGGCTTAAAACCGCCAATATCACTGAGCAGGAGCGTAATGCGGTTGCCTGGGGAAATGCCACATCGATTCTTCGCCTCGGCGCATAAGCCTCGCATTCCTCACGCGGCAGGGAAGGCAGGTAGCATCAGTTGACCGCCTGAACGCCTGACCGGTTTACAAAGATTCGCCGACCGGGCATTCTCTGAGTTAATCGCCATTTATCTGGCTATCGTTATCTTGGCTAGCTAAAATGCTAGCCTTATTTTTATTCCGGACACTTCCCCCCTATATTGATGAAGCTCATATTCCCCCTAATCCGCTGGGCCCGCACCTTTTGGCCGCAGGCGACCGTGCCTTCCCTGAAAGAACGTCTGGCTGCCGCCATCGGTGCCGCCATTGCGCTCACCGCCACCTTTCAGTTGTCCCACCTGATGCTTGGCGAAGCCAACCCGTGGTTTATTGCGCCGATGGGCGCATCTGCGGTGCTGTTGTTTGGCGTGCCTGCCAGTCCTTTAGCGCAACCCTGGTCAATCATTGGCGGCAATCTGCTGGCCTCGGTGATCGGTGTTGCCTGTGCGCAATGGATAGGGCATAGCGGCCTGGCGGGCGGGATCTCCGTGGGCCTGACCATCGCCCTGATGTTCTCTTTGCGCTGCCTGCATCCGCCGAGTGGCGCCGTGGCGCTGACCGCCGTTTTTGGCGGACCGGCGATTAGCCATCTTGGCTGGGCGTTTGCCATCGTGCCGGTGCTGGTGAATTCGCTGTTACTGACCGCCGTGGCGCTGGTGTTCAACAATGCGCTGCGTCGACGCTATCCTCACGCCGCACCGGTCAACGCCGCCGATAAAACACCGGTCAGGCCGGCGCAGCGGATTGGCGTCAGCCGGGAAGATTTGCATGCGGTGCTGGCGGAGCGGGGCGAGTATGTTGATATCGATGAGGGTGACCTGCAGGCGATTTTGTCTCAGGCTGAGCAGCGCGCGCATCGCCGGCATTTTGGTGGGCTGCGCTGCGCCGATTTTATGACCCGAGAGCTGTGGACCATTGAACCGGATGCCTCCTGTCACGAGGCGGGCAGCCTGCTGCGACAGCATCGCATCGATGTTCTGCCGGTGGTATCGAAAGCGGGTGAGCTGTTGGGGATCGTCACCTCGCGGGATTTACTGGCGGACGCGGAGAGACGGCCGGACGATCTGGCCACGCATCCCATCTCACAGGTGATGTGCACCGCCTTCCCGCGCTGTGCGCCGGATGATGCCGTTGAGCAGCTGGTGTTGCCGTTCACGCTGCAAAGCATGCAGTGTTCGCTGGTGATTGACCCGGCCGGCAAGCTGGTCGGGCTGGTGACAGCCTCCGATGTGCTGGCGGCGTTGTACCAGGAGCAGCTTGAGAAGGGCCGTGCGGCCTGAGCACCGCTAAAGTGACGACGCCAGCGAGACGATCAGCGCTCTGAGCCACGTCTGTGCGGAAGATCCGGCGTTACGGCGATGCCACATCAGGTCGAATGGCACAACCGGCAAGGTCACTGGCGGCGTGAACATCCGTAATTGCCCGGTGGCCGACGCGTGCTGCGCAACGCGCTTCATTACCGTGGTCACCATATCCGTGGCGGCGACCAGCGCGGGTGCCGCAAACATCTGTGGCAGCGTCAGCGCCCGGATGCGCTGTAATCCCTGCTGCGCCAACACCTGATCCACCAGGCCATAGCCATCACCTTCCGGCGAAACCAGCACATGCTTCAGCTGCAGAAACGTCGCCATATCCATCTCGCGGCTGGCCAGCGGATGGTCGTGCCGCAGCAGCGTGACAAACTCGTCCTGCAACAGCGGCTGCGAAAGAATGCGGTTATTCTGCTGGCCGGTCGGCACGCCAATCGCCGCATCAATTTTCCCCGCATCCAGCAGGTCAATCGCCCGATCGCGGTGATCGAAGTTCAGCACCGTCAGCCGGATCCCCGGTGCCTGCTGCTCCAGCGCCTGACTCAGTAAAGGCAGCAGCACATAGGCCGGATACTCAGACATGCCGAGCCGGAAAGTCTGATTCACCGTGCTGGGATCGAAAGCCGGTCTGGCGATCAGCGTCACTTCCAGCTGTTGCAGGGCATTGCCAATCGGTTCCGCCAGTTCTCTGGCCCGGGCGGTCGGTTGTAAACCGTCGGCACTTCGTTGGAACAGCGGATCGCCAAACAGCGTGCGCAAGCGGGCGAGGGCCGCACTCATCGCCGGCTGGCTGACGCCTACACGGCTGGCTGCGCGGGTGACATTGCGTTCTTCACTCAGCGCATTAAACGCCACCAGCAGATTCAGATCGATGCCATGAAAATCCATAAATCGTATAGTCATCTATATCGGTTATTTGTTGGATTGATAATAGCGGGCGCTTTATCCTCAGGCAATCATCTACACCACAGGAGTCAACCATGAGCCATGCCGAAACAGAACTGGGATTAACAGAACGTCGCGCTGTTGAAACGATCTACCGCGCGTTTAACGATAAGGATCCGGATTTACTGGATCGCGTTGTCAGCGACGACTGGCAGGACATCCCGCTGGCACCGGGCCAGGGGCCAGGCGCCGCAGGCTTGAAGCCGATTATTCTCGGCTTTATCGCGGCGATGCCGGATGTGCATATTCATGTCCATGAGGTGATGCAGACGCCTGGCCGCGTTGGCGTGCGCGCAGAAATCACCGGCACCCATCTTGGCAATTTTATGGGCATTCCGCCGACGGGCAAGTCGGTAAGTTTCCCGATCTTTGAGTTTCATCATCTGTCCGCCGGACGTATTACCCACACCTGGCATCTCGAAGACTGGTTTGGCTTATTCCGCCAACTGGGGCAGTTTCCTCAGCGGGGATAATCACGCGACCGAACTATTTGACGAAAAATAATAAAGCCAATATGGGGAGATTCATTCACCCCATATGGCTGACAAATGTAAAGGTGCTTAAGCCAATAATGACAACAATAACAATGGCCAAGACCACATAAGAAAAAATACGTTTACCGCTGTAAATTCCGTTCATCAGACGCCTTTATTTGAAGTTAAACTAAACGAACATTAAACCGATTGTTAAAATAATCTCGCTGAATAGTATCGCAATAACATCTCCGGCAAATATTGCGACGGATCAAGTCGCCTTCATCACTATTCCATTAAGATAATTCAAATCGTAAATTTTGAATTCTACTCTTTGATGGAGTTATATTTTGACTAAACTCGCCACGGAAAATAAAAACTTTCCTCCCACGCCTGCGGCAGATATTCCTTATTATCAGCTTTCTGCAGAACAAGGCTTACAACGTCAACATTCGTCGCGTAACGGCCTGAGTCAGGCGGAAGTTAACGCCCGTCAGCATCAGTATGGCCCGAACGCCTTACCGCAAACGAAAGGCAAGCCGGCATGGCTGCGCTTCCTCGCTCACTTCAATGATGTGCTGATCTATATCCTGCTGGCAGCCGCATTACTGACTGCGGTGATGGGGCACTGGGTCGACACGCTTGTCATCCTGGGTGTGGCGGTAATTAACGCGCTGATTGGCCATATCCAGGAAAACAACGCCGAGAAATCCCTCAAAAGCATCAGCAATATGCTCGCCAGCGAAGCCGTGGTGGTGCGTGACGGCCAGCACAGCACGCAGCCTACGCGCGATCTGGTGCCTGGCGATATCGTCATCCTGCGCGCGGGTGACCGCATTCCGGCTGACCTGCGGGTGATTGAGGCGCACAACCTGCGGGTGGAAGAAGCAATCCTCACCGGCGAATCGGTCTCGGTATCAAAAACCGCTGAGCCGCTGAGCGGTGAACTGGCATTGGGCGATCGCACCAATCTGCTGTTCTCCGGCACCACGCTCAGTGCCGGTAGCGGCAGCGGCGTGGTAATTGCCACCGGTGGCGACACCGAGTTGGGCCATATTAACCAGATGATTTCCGGCATTGAAAAACACCGTACGCCGTTGCTGGTTCAGATTGATAAACTCGGCAAAGCGATATTCGTCATTATTCTGTTGATGATGGTGGCGTTATTTATTTTCAGCCTGTTATGGCGGGATATTCCCCTCGACGAATTACTGCTGTCTTTAATTAGCCTGGCGGTTGCTGCCGTACCTGAAGGCTTACCGGCAATCATTTCGATTATTCTGTCACTGGGTATTCAAACCATGGCGCGGAAACACGCCATTATTCGCAAATTACCGATTGTCGAAACGCTTGGCGCAATGACCGTGGTCTGTTCGGATAAAACCGGCACGCTGACGATGAATGAAATGACCGTCAAAGCGGTGATCACCGCCGATGCCTGTTATCAGGTTGAAGGCGACAGCTATGAGCCGGTGGGCAATATTTCCCTTGAAGGGGAATCAACGCCGCTGAATATCGCGCCCGGTTCGGTGCTTGAAGACTATCTGCGCACCATCGACCTCTGTAATGACAGCCAACTGATGAAGGATGAACAGGGACACTGGACCGTCACCGGCGGCCCAACGGAAGGGGCACTTAAGGTGCTGGCGGCCAAATCCGGCTTACCGGCGATTCAGGTCGAGCTGAAAGGGAAGATCCCCTTTGACTCCCAGTACAAATACATGGCGACCCATCATCAGGTCGGCGATCGCAATAAGATCCTGGTGACCGGCGCGCCGGATGTGCTGTTCGCACTGGCCCGCCAGCAGCAAAGCGCTCACGGCCTGTGCGCCTTTGACCAGGCTTACTGGGAAGAGAAAATCACCCACTATGCCAGACAGGGACTGCGGATGGTGGCAGCAGCGTGGATGCAGGCACCTGACGACCTGACCCAGCTCGATCATGATGTGCTGCACGGAGGATTAATTTTCCTCGGTATCGCCGGCATGATGGATCCCCCGCGGCCGGAGGCTATCTATGCCATCCGTACCTGTCAGCAGGCGGGCGTGCGCGTCAAAATGATCACCGGCGATCATCCGCAAACCGCGATGAATATTGCGCAAATGCTGGGCATGGCCAACAGTGACCGTGCGCTGACCGGCCACGATCTTGAGGCAATGAATGATGCGGAACTGCGCGAAGCGGCGGTCAGTTACGATATTTTTGCCCGCACCAGCCCGGAGCATAAGTTGCGGCTGGTCAAAGCCCTGCAGGACAAAGGCGAAATCGTTGGCATGACCGGCGATGGCGTCAACGATGCCCCGGCGTTGAAGCAGGCGGATGTCGGCATCGCCATGGGCATCAAAGGCACCGAAGTGACCAAAGAAGCCGCCGATATGGTGCTGACCGATGACAACTTTGCCACCATTGCCGGCGCCGTGCAGGAAGGACGTCGGGTGTATGACAACCTGAAGAAAACCATCCTGTTTATTATGCCGACCAACCTGGCGCAAGGCTTGCTGATCATCATTGCGCTGCTGGCGGGCAATATCGTGCCGTTAACCCCGGTGCTGATCCTGTGGATGAATATGGCGACCTCCGCCACGCTCTCGTTCGCCCTGGCGTTTGAAGCCGCCGAGCGCAACGTGATGCAACGTCCGCCGCGCAACCCGACGCAGCATGTGATGGATGGTTTTGCCATCTGGCGTGTGGCCTTTGTCGGCACGCTGATTGCGCTCAGCGCCTTCGCGCTGGAAGCCTGGCTACAACCACGCGGACACAGTCCGGAATTTATCCGCACCGTGCTGCTGCAGACGCTGGTGACCGCACAGTGGTTCTATATGCTCAACTGCCGCGTCAGCAACGGTTTCTCGCTTGGTCGCAGCGTGTTGGCCAACAAAGGTCTGTGGCTGGTCAGCGGCGTGTTATTGCTGCTGCAACTGATGATTATCTATCTGCCGTTTATGCAACTGCTGTTCGGCACTGAGGCGATCCCGCTGCGTTACTGGGGCATTACCCTGGCGATTGGCGCAGTGCTGTTCCTGATCGTCGAACTGGAGAAACCCCTTACGCGCCGCTTCCGCAGCCGTTAATGCCCGCAGATGCCCTGCGGGGCATCTGTCTTCGCTTGCCTCCCGTTTTTGGAAAACACGATGAACAGGTTATGCCCAACAATCGCCCTGGCGATTGCTCTCGTTATCAGCTGGCCAACGCTGAGCGTCGCCAGTCAGTCCGTGCAGGTGGTACAGGTTGAACCCGCGCCGCTGCTGATGGAGCGCCGCCTGCCGGGACGGATTGAAGCCGTCCATGCGGTGGCACTGCGCAGCCGCATTGAAGGCATCATTACTCAGGTCCATTTCAGCGACGGGCAGCAGGTGAAGGCCGGCGATCTGCTGTATGAGCTCGATGATGCGGAGCAGCGTGCCGCACTGTCGCTGGCCCAGGCCGAGTTGCGCAGCAGTGAAGCCTCCCTGCGCCAGGCACAGCAGCAGTTCGACCGTTTCCAGCGGCTGAAGCCGGCGCAGGCCATCAGTAACCATGACGTTGATGGCGCGCGTATGCAGCGTGATATCGCCCGGGCTGCGGTGGATCAGGCGAAATCCCGCCTGAAGGCCCGTGAGATTACCCTCGGCTATACGCGGATCGCCTCACCGGTCAGCGGACGGGTAGGGCACAGCCAGTTTCATCGGGGCAGCCTGGTGAATCCTGCCAGCGGCATGCTGGTGGAAATCGTGCAGCTGGACCCGATCCGCATCGCCTTTGCCATTGAAGAACACGCCTTTTTTGATAAGGCCGGTCAGCATCCCGACCTGAAAACGCTGCGTCAGGCCTGGCTGCCAGAAATTGAACTGGCGGGCAAACGCCAGGCGGGCACGCTGGTCTCGGTGGATAACCGCATCGATCCGCGCAGCGGCAGCGTCACCTTACGTGCAGAATTCGCCAATCCCGGTGAGCGGCTGTTGCCCGGCGGCAGTATCGATCTGTTTTTCCGGCCAAAACAGAGCGCATCAGCACTGATGATCCCGGCAATGGCGATCCAGCAAGATCCGCAAGGGTTCTTCTGTTGGCTGGTTAACGACGAGAATAAAACCGAAAAACGCCGCCTCACCCTGGGCAGCCAACAAGGCCAGCAGTATCATGTGCTAAGCGGTCTGCAGCGTGGCGAGCGGGTGATTGTAGAGGGCACGCAGCGCCTTCAGGCCGGGAGCCCGGTGAACGCAATCGCCGCCGGAGGAAACCGCTGATGTTGACGTTCTTCCTGACCCGCCCGCGTTTTGCGATGGTGATCGCGCTGGTGATTGGCTTACTCGGTGCCATCGCCCTGAAAATCATTCCGGTAGAGCAGTACCCGGAAATCACGCCGCCGGTGATTAACGTCAGCGCCTCCTGGCCGGGCGCCAGTGCGTCAGACGTGGCCGAAGCTGTAGCGGCTCCGCTGGAAACGCAAATCAACGGCGTGGACCATATGCTGTATATGGAATCCACCAGTTCGGACGATGGCAGCTATGCGCTGGCGATCTCCTTTGCCGCCGGCACCGATGCCGATCTGGCGGCCATTGACGTGCAGAACCGGGTGGCGCAGACCGTGGCCCAGCTGCCGCAACAGGTGCAGGAAATGGGAGTGCAGGTCCGCAAGCGCACCACCAACCTGATGCTGGGCGTCAGCCTGTTCTCCCCTGATAAAACCCGTGATGCGCTGTTTATCAGCAATTACGCCAGCACCCACGTTCGTGATGCGCTGGCGCGACTGCCGGGCGTGGGCCAGGTGCAGATGTTCGGTGCGCGCGATTACAGTATGCGTATCTGGCTGAACCCGCAGCGGATGAATGCGCTGAATATTACCGCCGACGATATCACCCTCGCGATCCGCCAGCAGAACGTGCAGGGCGCTGCCGGACAGGTCGGCACGCCACCGGTGTTTAACGGCCAGCAGCAAACACTGACCATTAATGGCCTTGGCCGCCTGAACAGCGCGGAAGCGTTCCGCGATATCATTATCCGCAGCTCGGCACAGGGGCAGCTGGTGCGGCTGCGGGATGTCGCTTTTATTGATATCGGCGCGCGTAGCTACAACTCCAGCGCGACGCTGAACGGCAACGACACGGCTTATCTGGGAATTTACCCTTCGCCAGGCGCAAACGCGCTGAATGTGGCCGGTCTGGTGCGCACCGAGCTGAAGCGGCTGAGCCATACCTTCCCGGCAGATGTGAAGTGGGAAATCAAATTCGACTCCACGAAATTTGTCTCTGCCACCATCAAAGAGATGGGCTGGTCGCTGGGACTGACGCTGGCGGTAGTGATCCTGGTGGTGTCGTTATTCCTGCAAAGCTGGCGCGCCACCTTTATCGTCGCCATGGCCATTCCGACCTCGCTGCTCGGCACCTTCGCCATCCTCTATCTGCTTGGCTACTCGGCCAATACCCTTAGCCTGTTCGCCATTATTCTGGCGTTAACCATGGTGGTGGATGACGCCATTGTGGTGGTGGAAAATGTCGAAACGCTGATGGCGGAAGGCATCGATCGGCTCAGCGCTACCACGCAGGCGATGCGCCAGGTCGCCGGACCGGTTATCGCCACCACGCTGGTGCTGCTGGCGGTGTTTATTCCGGTAGCGATGTTGCCCGGAATTACCGGTGAGCTGTACCGGCAGTTTGCGGTGACGCTCTCCAGCGCGGTGACGCTTTCCAGCCTGGTGGCCCTGAGCCTGACGCCGGCGCTGTGTGCGTTGATGCTACGGCCACGCACGGCGGTACCGGGCCGCATTTTCCAGCTGTTCAACCGGGGTCTGGATAAAACCCGTGCCGGTTACGGTAGCCTGGTGAAGGGCATGAACCGCCGGCCGTGGCTGGCACTGGTGGCCACCACCGCCGCCGCGCTGGCCGTGGCCGTCAGCTTTATGCTGATGCCCAAAGGCTTTTTACCTGCCGAGGACCAGGGCTATTTCTTTGCCAACGTGCAGCTGCCCGCCGCCGCGTCATTAGAGCGCACGGAAGCCACCATGGAGCGCGCGCGGCTGTTGGTTGCCAGCAATCCCGCCGTCGAGGACGTCATTATGGTGTCCGGGTTTGATATTCTCAGCGGCACCACCACCTCTAACGGCGGCTTTATGTCGGTGATGCTGAAACCCTGGGGTGAACGCGCGGCGTTGGATCAGGTCGCCGGGCAGATCCAGCAGCAGCTGGCGCAGATCCCCACGGCCAACATTATGACCTTCAATCCGCCGACGCTACCGGGGCTGGGCAATGCCGCCGGCTTTGATCTGCGTCTGCTGGCCCAGCAGGGGCAATCCTCTGCCGAGCTGGAGCAGGTCACGCGCGCGGTGCTGGCGAAAGCCAATCAGCATCCTCAGCTGCAGGCGGTATTTACCACCTGGAGCAGCAACGTGCCTCAGCTGACGCTCAACGTCGATCGCAACCGGGCTGCCCTGTTGGATGTGCCGGTATCCCGCATCTTCAGCACTCTGCAAACCGCGTTCGGCGGCACGCGCGCCGGCGACTTCACCTTAAACAACCGCGCTTATCACGTGGTGGTGCAAAATGAGATGAGCTGGCGTGAACGGGCAGAGCAAATCAGCGATCTGTATGTGCGCAGCGATAACGGTGAACGCGTGCGGCTCAGTCATCTGGTTACCGTGACGCCAGGCGTCGGTGCGCCTTATCTGAAGCAGTACAACCAGTTCCCGTCGGTGGCCATCAGCGGATCGGCGGCGGCAAACGTCAGCAGCAACGACGCGATGAACGCCATGACCGCGATCCTTAATGACAGCTTACCGGAGGGCTACGGCTACGCCTGGAGCGGGCTGTCATTGCAGGAACAACAAACCGGCAATCAGGCCATCTGGATCGTGCTGGCGGCGGTGGTGATGGCCTGGCTGTTCCTGGTTTGCCAGTATGAGAGCTGGACGTTGCCCGGCAGCGTGATGCTTTCGGTGCTGTTTGCTCTCGGCGGTGCGCTGCTGTGGCTGTGGTGGGCCGGGTTTGCCAATGATGTTTATGTGCAAATTGGCCTGGTGCTGCTGATCGCCTTAGCCGCCAAAAACGCCATCCTGATTGTCGAATTTTCGCGAACGCTGCGTGAGCAGGGCGCGTCAGTTGCGGATGCCGCGCTGCAGGGTGCGACGCGGCGTTTTCGGGCGGTGATGATGACGGCAATCTCTTTTATACTCGGCGTGCTGCCGTTAATGCTGGCCTCCGGCGCGGGTGCCCAGAGTCGTCGGATCATCGGCACCACGGTATTCAGCGGCATGCTGGTGGCTACCGTGGTGGGCATTGTATTTATCCCGGCGCTGTTTGTGCTGTTCCAGCGTATGCGTGAATGGGCGCACCGGCGGGTTGGCTAAGCGGCCTGCAATTCAGTGACGATCGGGGGAGAATGAGGCGCGTGTCGCGATGCTTCATTATCCCCAGAGGGCTCAGGAAGTATGGCGGTTAAGGGCATAATCCGAGCGAAGATAACGACAGGTGGCAAAAAGGCACAAACTGTAGCCGAGCAGCTCAGAGCACTCTTCCGCCATATTCTTGACCGTATGGCTATATCCTCCAGGCATGAGCGTCCGCCAAAGGTCCTGCATACCGAACAGCCGGGAGAATACCAGTACAGTGAGCAGGCCCGCGCTCATCATTCCCCATGAGGGATGACGGAGGAAACTCACCAGACCGGCGAGCGTACGTTCTGGATATCTTAAGGCAAAAGTTAGACAAATTCCCGTAACGGCGAGGGCGAACCAGACCCAACACCCATGTTTTATTTCATCAAATAAAAAGTCCATTTCCCTGATTAACATGCAGGAAAAAAATCCCCCAATCAGCATCAGTGACGGGCGCGCAGAGGAGTGCCGCATTGCGCGAAAAAAATACATGAGTGCAATCACCAGCAGCATCAGCTCCTGAGTTATCTCTGTTAAAGATGACTCATGAACAGCATCATGCATCCAGTGAACATCAATAAATACCAGACCCATCATCAGACAAAGAAACAGTGCACTGGTGAAAAATAAAACCAATTTGTTGCGTATAAAGATTAAATCAGAATGCATTTTTTATAACCATTGCCCTACAAGCGGTAGACATTAAGTACGAAAAAAAGCCGGCTACAACGGAGTGAGTCACCGGCAAGATGCTGCAGGATAGCGTTTTTTTTATAGAAAAATGGTCCTTATGTGCCCTACGTTATTCCGGCTGGTGCCGGGCTGTTGGGCACGTTACAGCACAGCATGCCACGAGGGCATGCTGTGAATGAATCCTGGATTAAGAGGTATAGGGCTCTGACAGCGCCTGTCCTTCAACGCCGGCATAAGTAATGATCACCTCGGCCGGTTCGTCAGTGGTATAACCGCGATGTACATCATCAATAGATTCGTTAAACGCTTCACCCGCGGTAAATTTTCGACTTTCGCCCGTCTCTTTATCTTCAATCGTTAGCGACCCAGAAATAATATAGGCAACATTAGGCATCGGGTGAGTGTGCCAGGGCAAAGTGGTATTTGCGTCAAAGTGCATTTTCATTACGGTTAAATGCGGTTTGCCTTCCGGATATTTTTCGTACGCTTTACCGTTCCATGCGCTACCACTACTTACCAGCTCTTCCGATTTTACACCGTCGGATTCAAACTCAGAGGTTTGGTCAGTTTGTTCTTTAGAATGAGTAGACATAAATCGCTCCCTGGTTGTGATGAACGTGATGACATATTACAAAAAATCTGTTTCCCGGCATGCAGTCCGAACGCTTCAAAATAATGAATTGTTCATGCCTCAAATGCTATCTCTGTCATTCTTAAAGAAGCGGGCTTGGGAGTCGCGTGATTTGACATTCCTTTCTCTCAAACACTCTTCGCTTTAAATGGAAGTGATGGCTGATATTCGTCCGCGACAAGCGACCTCACGTTCAGTGACCCTCAGCGGATAACCGGCAGATCCCGGAAGCGGGTGGTGTAGCTGGGCGACAGCATCTCACGCTTCATCGACCAGTCGCGCTGGATCCCCTGACCGGCGAACCAGACGCGGCTGCCGCTCTGTTTATTGAGCGTATCCAGCACGGCCATTAACGCCTCGCTGTTGGCTTTGGGCTGAAAATCATCAAACAGATTCAGCTGTGCCACGCCCTGATTGAAGAAGTCGCCGAGCATGATGCCGCCTTTCATATAGCGATGGCCCGGTCGCCAGATTTTGTCCAGGCACTGAATGGCGGCGTTAATAATATCGCGGCTATCTTGGGTCGGCGTCAGCAGCTTAACGCTGGCGGCATTGGTGTAATAAGGATGTTTGGGATCGTGCGGGCTGGTACGGATAAAGGTGCCGATTTCCCGACAGTACTGGCGCTCGTGGCGCAGTTTTTCCGCGCCCCGGACGGCATAGCTACAGATGGCTTCATGCATCTCCTGATATTCGGTAATGCGGTGGCCGAACGAGCGTGAGCAGAGGATATGCTGCTTGGTCGGCACCTCTTCCAGCTCCAGGCAGGCTTCCCCGCGTAACTCCCGCACCGTGCGCTCCAGTACCACGCCAAAATGCTTGCGGATCAACGCCACCGGCGTATCGGCCAGCTGCAGCGCGGTTTCAATCCCCAATCCTTCCAGCTTTTTCGACAGGCGTCGGCCCACGCCCCAGACTTCTTCTACCGGCAGCAGCCCCATCAGCTTACGCTGGCGGGCAGGCGAGGAGAGATCGAGAACGTGCCCGGTTTGGGTCCATTTTTTGGCGGCAAAATTCGCCAGCTTGGCGAGGGTTTTAGTCTGCGCAATCCCCACGCCGACTCTCAGGTGGGTATCCTGCCAGATTTTATCGCGCACCTGGCGACCAAAGGTATCCAGCGGCAGACAGTTGCTGATGCCGCTGACATCGAGAAACGCCTCATCAATTGAGTAAATTTCAATCGCCGGCGCCAGCTCTTCCAGCGTGCTCATCACCCGATGGGACATGTCGGCATACAGCGCATAGTTTGACGAGAACACCGCCACGTTATGCCGCTGAATTTCGTCGCGCATCTTAAAGTAGGGCGCCCCCATCTTGATCTGCAGCCGCTTGGCCTCGGCGTTGCGCGCAATCACGCAGCCATCGTTATTGGAGAGTACCACCACCGGGCGGCCTGCGAGGTCAGGGCGGAACACCGTCTCACAAGAGGCATAAAAGCTGTTGACGTCTACCAGGGCAAACATAGCGATTTGCCTGGTGGGTGAGTGATGAGCGACATAAAAGGGGACTCCAAATATACTGGGTTTATGTACAGTATATTTGAATGTCTGGAACGATCAAGAAGGTTTCCAGAAGACTTTACTCCACCTTCATGACGTCGGGGGATAGGCTAATCATCGGATCACAGGATCTGCTTAACGGATGCTACGCTAAAGACCCGTGTTCAGGACAAGAGGAATGAGATGATCTGGCTGATTGTGAAGTATGCGATAACCGCTGGGATGATAGTGCTTATCTCCGAGGCGGCAAAACGAAGCGACCGGTTGGGCGGTCTGTTGGCGGCATTGCCACTGGTGACCGTTTTGGTGCTGATATGGATGAAGCTTGAGGGGCAAACCCAAGAGAAAATAGCGAATCATGCATGGTACACATTTTGGTATGTCGTACCAACACTGCCCATGTTTCTTTGCTTTCCCTTCATTTTTCAGCGGTGGGGATTCTGGGTCGCGCTGCTGGCCTCCTGCCTTATGACCGTGCTGCTTTTTTGGGGGTATGCGCTGTTACTTCGCCGTTTTGGTATTGAGCTGATGTGAACCCCGTGTGGGGTGTTCCTGTTATTTATGTGTGATTTTACCTGCTATCGCCTCTGGCAGGCTGCTGCGCTGACGGAACCATGCTGCAAAGAAGCCGGTGATAATGCATAACTCGGCGATATCTCCGCCATAATACATCCACAGTGCGGCCGCCTGAATTTCCTCAGGAGATGCTGAGGTCCCAAGAGGGTAGCCGTATCCGTACATTAATTTTCCAAGAACACCATGAGCCGCTGTGGCCAGGAAAATGACTATCAGCCTTACGGACCTCGGCGGGCGATGGGGAGCAGGATCGGGCCCTGCGACAGACCAGGTAAAAAGATACCCGGAGAGAACAAAATGCAGATGGATAAAAACAAACAGGAAAGGGCTGGTCATCGTCAGCCCAAAAAGCGGGGTGAGATAAAGAAGATACATACCGCCAATATCCAGGAAAGCAGCGGTTATCGGGTGTATTAAAAAACGTATCGGGCGCGTGCGAAGAATATTCATAATGACGCGTGTCATTTTCGCGGGAGCACAGCGCATCAAAAGCGATCCGGGCGCACCAAAAACCAGGCCCAGAGGACCAAACATTCCCAGAAAAAGATGCTGTATCATGTGACCGCGTAAATCGTGATGAGCCCAGTCAGCCACAGGCGGCGATACGGAGACCACGATTAACACTATGCCGGTCGTGAAACTGGCTATACGCCACGAGCTCCAGCGGGCGGTGCCACGTAGTCTGACGGCGGCCAGAAGATAAAGACAGAGCAGTACGGCAGGCATGATGACCAAAAGAACGAACAACATCGGGGAGTGTGGCACACCTGTGTGATGCATTGCTGGCTCCACGGGTTACGTTCCCGTCTGCAGTTCAGCCGTGCGCGCCCGGCGATAGATAATGAAACCCGCCAGCAATAAAAGCAGACCAGCCGCGTTCCAGATAAGGTCGTAGAGGAGAACATTGTCCACGTAACGGATCTGATGAATCCTGAGCAGCTTGTGATCCACAATCCCGTCAAAAAGCTGAAACGCTCCCATACCCAAAAAGAAGCCTGCCCATGCTGCTGTCCGGTTAAGCTTTCTGCTGCTACGCAGATCGGCAAACATAAAAAAGCCGAGGACAAACAAAATCAGTTCAGCTGAATGCAATAACCCATCTGAAAACAGGCCAAAAGCGGGTGTTTCCCAGTCAAAAAAGTGATGCCAGGCCAGAATCTGATGAAATATCACTTCGTCTATCGCTGCCATCATACCAACGCCAAGCGGAAGCGTGGCCGTCAATGAACGTTTAAGATCGGATTGAATTGCTGGGGTCAACGTTGGCACTACTCACTCCTGAATAAAGAAAATTTTACTTAAGAAGCGTAGCTGAAAATGAGGCGTTCCCGATGGCTCTCCGGCAAAGACCGCTTTCCGACCCTGCATCTGCCCTTTACCCTCCGGTACCGTGCAAAAAAATCATATTTATCAGGGTGGTTTCAGCCTCAATGTAACCATTGAATAAATCAGCTGGTTTTTTTAATGGTTTTTTTAGTGAAAATTGAAGAGTGTTCAATTTAATTTGATTCAACCCTTATGTTGTGAGCTCCCCCTGCCGATAGATGTTTACTACGTTAACTGCCCTGAGATTATTGATGAGAATTGCAACGCGTCTGACGGCAGGCTTTGGCCTGATTATTTTTCTTTTTATTATTTGCACGAGTATCGCGATTAGCGCTCTCTGGCATGCCCGGGATGGTATGAACGAGACGGTTAACGTAAAGATGAAGCGTTTTGAGCTGGCGCTCGATATGCGCGGAAGTGTGCGTGATATGGCGATAGCCGTACGCAACCTGGCTTTAATAACTGACCAGCAGCAGATGCAGCCGGAGTGGCAGCGCCTTGTTAAACAGCGTCAAGCCTATATACAAACGCGTAAGATTCTGGAAAAAAACATGTCTTCCAATGTCTCTGAACGGGGTAAGGCTGCTCTGGAGCGAACACTGTCAGCGGAGGGCGATGCACTTTCAACCCTGATGACGGCAGGAAAAATGGGGCTGGAAAACCAAAAGAGCCAGGCCACGACATACTTACTGATAACGGCACGCCCGGCTCAGAAGGCACTCCTTGATGCGCTCGATGAACTGACCGACAGTCAGATGCAGCTAAGCCGCAACATTGTGGCTGAAAACAGCGTCAACTCTTCACGTGCTGCATCTCTTCTGATAGTACTTACCGTCCTGTCAGTGCTTCTCGCGGCGTCTGTCTGTTATCTGACCGTTCGCTTACTTATGCGCCAGTTGGGTGGTGAACCTGCACAGGCACAGGCCCTGGCTTCCGCCATCGCCAGTGGCGACCTCACTTATCCGGTCGCATTACGACGCAACGACAGGGGGAGCTTGCTGGCCTCGCTTGCCACCATGCAGACCAGCCTGCGAAGTCTGGTATCAGACATCAGGGATTCTTCAATATCCGTCGCCATGGCTGCTGATGAAATATCACAGGGAAATACCGAGCTGTCCTCGCGTACCGAGCAGCAGGCTGCGGCTCTGCAGGAAACTGCCGCCAGCATTGAACAGCTCACCGCCACTGTGAAAAGCAATGCCGCGGGTGCCCAGCAGACGGCTGATACGGCCCGGAGAACTGCGACACTTGCCCATAGTGGCGAAGGGGACGTGCAGCGCATGTCGAAGACGATGAACGACATATCCCTTAGTGCTACTAAGGTTCGCGATATAACTGGCGTCATTGAGAGTATCGCGTTTCAGACCAATATTCTGGCGCTGAACGCTGCCGTTGAGGCTGCCCGTGCCGGTGAAGAGGGGCGGGGTTTTGCCGTTGTGGCGGGCGAGGTAAGAACGCTGGCGCAGCGTAGCGCAAACGCGGCGCGGGACATCAAATCGCTGATTGAACAGGCTGTAAACCAGGTGGAAAACGGCGTGACAGTGGCGACAGGTACCGGGAAGAACATCCTGCAAATTGTGGGTATGGTGGGCGACCTGGCGGACGTTATGGACAACATCTCACTCTCCTCCGCTGAACAGATGCAAGGTATCTCCCAGGTCAGCGTCGCGATTAGCCAGATGGACGGGGTGACACAGAGCAACGCGGCCCTGGTGGAGGAATCATCCACGGCATCGCAATCGCTGGCCGCGCAGGCACACGCGTTGCGTGGCATGGTGGAAACCTTTCGTGTATGAGGCCCTCCACTGCTATGGCATCGTCCGTCTCTGAAGACATTATCTCGCGTATCAGTGCGCTAAAAGTTGACGTGAATTTTCTTATGGGGCAGCTCAGTGAAGGGGAGTATCTGAGCGTGGACACGTTTGCAAACAACTGGGTGCACCTTATACGCATGTATGCCGGTATTCAGGAACACATGAACGACCCTGAACTGATGAATTTCCTGGTGCACACCGACGTGTTGCTGACGGCAGACCTGATGGCAGTGGGGCGCATAATCGGGGTGATAAATAATTTTTTGCACTTTGCAGCAAATAAGAGTGAGTAGCACATTACTGCCGGGCGGAATGGTAAACTCACGTTCCTTCGCCTTCACTTTTATCCGAACGCAGGCTCGTGCTCAGATGAATAAAATTGACATCAATTAGAGTTGATTAAATAATTCCTGGGCTTATGAATAGGCGAGGGCACAGGCTCTCGTCTTGTTCACTTTTTTGACAGACGTCCCTGAGGGCCCTGGGTAAGGCGTCGATTACTTCTGGCGTTTTCACCCCGGCTGCAATTTTCATCAAAAAGCGCCCAGTTCGCCACTAAATTTGGATTCTAAATGTGCACTGATGATAAAGATAAAATAGATGAGGCGGGTGATTTTTCCTCCACTGCTGATGCGCCCGCAAAAGTTGAGCAATTTCTCTGCTTTGCGCTTTATTCCGCCTCTCTTGCGATGACCAAACTCTATAAGTCACGGCTCACGCCGCTCGGGCTTACTTACCCGCAATACCTGGTTTTACTGGCACTTTGGGAAAAAGATAACGTCACCGTTTCTGAGATTGGCGCACGCGTCTGCCTGGATTCCGGTACGCTCAGTCAGCTTCTGAAAAGGCTTGAGGTTTCCGGGTTTATCACCAGACAACGCGACCTCGGCGGCGATGAACGCAGGGTACTTATTTTGCTCACAGAGCAGGGTCAGAGGCTCAGAGAGAAAGCGGCCGGCGTACCTGCAGATATGATATCGGCAATGGATACGCCGTATGAGGAGTTATCTGAACTGGCCTCAATGGTTACCGTACTGCGACAGAAGCTTATCGATGCCTCTCACTGACAGAGGCGCCACTGTCAGACACAATGTACGTTGAGTGCCGTTATTTCCTCAGAATAAATATGAACGCTACGCAACTCTCACCCTCTCTAACTCAAAGGTGTTGCCAAAAATTCCGGTCGCTGTTCGGCCAGCAATGTAAATCTGGTTACTTCCGGATACAACGTACGGCTGATGGTATCCGGCAGCATCAATTCTGTAAAACGCCAGGCTACTGCGATACTGATACCGGCCACTGATAGCATGTCAGGATGACTTTCCCGCAGCCCGTTCTCCAGCGTCTGCCAGGCACCATGAAGTTGTTGAGTTACCCGATTCAACCAGGGTTGATGCTGTTTTTCTACCGGTCTGAGACGCTGTTCGTACACAATCTGCACCGCTTTTTCACAGGCTGCCAGGGCGAATCCAGTAAGATGCAGATCCCTCAGGTCTTCCGCTCTGGACGCTGATGTGGGTGCAGGCGAATGACCGAAATATTTCTCAAGGTAATTAATGATTAATGTTGAGTCGATCAGCACCTGATTATCATCTGTGATAAGCGTTGGTACTTTAACGGTTGGATTAATTTTTGTTAAGGCATCAAAATCGCTGAATACCGAAAGCGGCTGTTGTTCGAATTGAATACCCAATATTTTCATGTAGATAGCAACCCGTCTGACATAGGGTGAATCCAGCATTCCGATTAGGATCATAGCGCTACCTCATATTATGTTGGTTAACAAATTCAATTAACTGTGCGGCGACAGGCAAAGGGGCATCTTCCATTAAAAAGTGTCCGGCCTGTTCATAAATATGCAGCATGGATGAGGCGATGTCGCGCTGCAAACACCTTCCATACTCAACGGGCTGCCATTCATCTTCGGCGCCCCATAAAATCTGCACAGGCAGCTGGAGTTGCGGCAATTTTTCTGCAAAGTCACTGGTGTAACAGGCATTGTAATGCGCAACCTGATGTTGATAAAACGAGGGCTGGCCCACCACGCCACAAAGGGGCGAGAGATAACTTTCCAGCCGCTGCCCTGTCATAAGATGCTTATTAAAAACAGCCATCTTTAACTGGCGAGACATTGCGCGGTAATGCTCAGTGGCAGGGATCAGTGCATAATCCACATAATTATCCCGCATAGCTTTCCATGTGGGCGAAGGCCAGGAGTTGTAACTTGGAATATCGGCAATCGTAAGCGTCTTCAGCAGGGATGGGTTGTCGAATGCCAGTCTGAGTGAAATTGCCCCGCCGATATCGTGACCAAAAAGATGTGTTTTTTCGAGCTGCCAGTGTTCCAGCAGTTTCAGCAGAAAACCGACTTGTGCGGAAACCGAGGTATCAGCCGTCAACGGACGCTCTGATGCGCCGAACCCAGGCAGGTCATACAGGTGAACGTGAAAACCCGCATCGACAAATGCCGGCACCAGTGACTGCCAGATTACCGAGTGTGCGGGCGTGCCATGAACCAGCACCAGAGGTGTACCTGAACCATGGACCCCGGTCGCAATGCGACAACCTTTTATCAAAACGTCTTCATTCAGTAATGGGTTGTTAGCGGGCATTAGCTTTCTCCATTGAGCTTGTTCCTTTCAGGCTATCCGTTGACTGCATATGACGCCAGTGACATTATTTCCATCTGTAAACCCACTTTTGTCATACAAAAATGAATAAACGACTCTCTGTTGATGCGCTCAGAGTATTCAGAACCGTGGTGCAAACGGGCAATATGAGTAAGGCTGCATTACTCCTTAACCTGAGCCAGTCCGCCGTAAGCTGGAAGCTCAGACGGCTTGAAGATCAACTTCAATGCCAGCTACTTACGCGTATCGCCGGAAAAGCCGTTCCGACAGAAAAGGGCAGCGTTCTGCTACGCCATGCGGAAAAAATACTCACTGAACACGATCATGCCGTGGCGTATTTTTCGCCTTCGGCACTACGTGGCAAGCTGCGAATTGGGGTCACTGAACATATCTCAATGACTGAAGTATGCGGGGTCATTTCAACCTTCACTCACCATCATCCCGAGGTGGATGTACAACTGGTGGTGGAGCAAAGTCATCTCCTGCGTCAGCATTTTTCTGAAGGAAGCCTGGATATCATCTTACATCAGGATTTCACGGGCACGGCATCGCCGGAAGATAGGGTATTGTGGAGTGAAAAATTATACTGGTACGCAACGCCTGCCTGGCTGCATGAATCGGATAAGAGCCTGAAGCTTATTACTTGGGGACCCGATTGCTATTACCGTAACCTGGCTGAGGAGAAACTTCGGCAGGCAAAAATTCCATTTTCTGTGATGCTGGAATGTCCTTCAGTAGCAGGTATGCTTGCGGCGATAACCACCGGTCTGGGGGTGGGAATACTCAATCATTACAGCGTTGAGAAAGCGATTTGTAATGTGTCTGAACTTGAGAAATTGATGCCTCTGCCGTCGGTTGATTGCCTGCTACGCCTGAATAAACACTGCTTCAATCCCGCAAGCGAGGCCTTCTGCGAGATGCTGACCAGGCTGATGCATAAACAGTGATAGTGAATTGGCCGCTATTGTCCTTCCTGATGTGCCTCTACCACGTTTTATGCTTTTCATCCGGCAGGTGACGGCATCAGCCCGGCTGACGAAGCCTGCCCCAGAGTCACATGGGGCGGGCAGCCCGCTTACAGGCGGTTACCGGCCTCGACCAGTCCGTTATAGGATTTTAAAACGCGCATCGGTGAGCCCGATACCATCCAGCCCGAATTGCCGCTTGCTTTCAGCAGACTCTGCTCACCCGTGCTGTAAGGTGTTTTATCGCGAATCCGACGCATGCGATCCTTGCAGTCTTTCAGGAAGGTTCCGGCATTATCCTGGAAGATGGACCAGGTTAATGGCTTGCCCGCTTCGCTGGCCGTTGCCTTTTCTGCCTCAGTCAGCAACGTACTGTAAGCATCAATCGCTTTTGTCATCTGTGCCACGTCGGGAGCGGGGGAGGTAAACAGGGTCGCCAGCGCCTTGGCCTGCGTGACTAATGCCAGGCGGTAGTAGCGACTATGCCGGCCCTCAGACTTCTCAATTTCAACCAGTTGCGCAGCCACGACCTCATTGTTCTCTTTTTCAACTTCGGCACCGAACTGGTCACTGGATTTCATAAAGCGATTAAACGCCTTCATGAGTGGCGGATGCATTTGCTTGCCTTTCGCGAAGCCATCATCCTTGTAATCTTCCTGACTGTAGTAAAGGTGAGCCTGCGAAACCAGCGGCTGCAATGTCGTTAAATCCGCCAGATACTGTGTTGCTGCAGCATCCAGCGCCGGTAACGCCGGTTTCGCCTTCGATGCCTGGTTGATGGCTTTAGTGCAGCTCTCCAGTTCGTAAGGCGTGACCTCGCCCAGTACGTTGACGTTGCGCTCTTTGCCGGTTGGCCCCTTTTCAGCATTCGCCATCCAGCTCACATAGCGCAGGGCACTGTCGCGAACCGATCCATCCGTAGTGTTAAAGCAACCCACATAGGGGTTTAATTTTGTGGTGAGTTGCGCAGCGGTATCCTCCGCAACAGCCTGGGGTTGACTCTGCGGGGCTGGCTTTGCATCTGCTTTGTCACTGTTGTCGCATGCTGTCAGCGGCAGCACAAGGGCAGTCACCAGCATCCCGGGTATCATGGCCCTGCTTGCTCTTTTAAACAAAATCGTTCCTTTATTTATGCGGTTAGAAATACAGGTTGGGAATTGATGTCCGCATCGGCTCCCTTATCAGCTGCGATGAGGGAGCCGATGACAAACGGGTTATGCGCGTTGCGTCGCTTCCGACGATTCTTCTTTCAGTAACGCCCTGACTGTCTGATGACGATGCCAGTAATAGCCGAGGCTGTTTTTAAAGGCTTCAATCTCCTTTTTCAGGCCCGGCAGACGGATCTCACTGCGTTTTTTCCCCTGCGAGTTTCGCTGCACATGTTGCACGTAGAGCTTATCCCGGCCGAAGCTACAAATAACGTTGATGTTTTTAACGTTATCCCACTCCAGCACTTCGCCGGTTTTCGGCGCCACGATGCCCTGCCAGGTGATGACGATCTGCGAGCCATCTTTCAGGGTATAAGGAACATTGGGGAAATGCTTCAGCACCAGCGCGGTTTCCATTTCACCATCAGGCTGATAGCGCCAGGCCAGGCTCTCTTCATGCACTAAGGAGAAGTCGCGTTCATATTTCTGCCACAACTGCTGTTCCATCTCGTCGGCAACCGGCATCAGATCGACCCAGCTCTGTGCCGGGAAATCGGCGGCGATCGCGGCATAGTCAGCTTCGTTGATCTCATACCCTACGTTGCGCATCCTTTCCGCCAGCGGCGGATGTGAATCAAACGGGTGCGGCACATTCTGCTCACGGATGACGCTGATAAAGTCCGGAGAGGCGACATGTTCAGGCAGACCTGCAGCAATAGCGTTACTGATCCCCAGTTCATTTTCGTGCAGCGTTTGGTTATTAAAGAAGTTTCGCTCAACTTCATTCCGGTAGCTGGCATACGCAGACACTTTGATCAGTGATTCGATAATCGCGGCAGGGGAGACCAGCGTTGATGCATTGCGATCCGCGACAAACTCACGTTCACGGCTGTTACGCTGCCACGCCAGCTCAAACAGCATGCGATAAAGATAGAGCGGATAGAAGACGATCAGCGTGGCCAGATTCTGACCCATCAGCTGCATATAGAGATCAAACCGGTGCAGCTTCGGTCCCAGTAATGCGCCGGAGGCGGTGTCGCCTTCATGGAGGTGAGTCAGTTCATGGACCATCACGCCATCAGCCTGCGCAACGGTGAGCTGACGCAGGAGTGGAATACTGACATAGAGCTTACGGCCGGTGAGCGGAGTCCCATTCACGTTCAGCGGGGCTTCGGTCACGTAGAAGTTGGTGTCGATACCCGCAACAATATGATCGGGTGGCGTGGTGCCCACTCTGGCGGCCAGCATATCAATCTGTGACCAGAGTGCCGGGGCCGCTTCGCGGGTCACGACTTCGCCTTCAATACTCTCTTCCGGTGGGAGTTTTTTGAAGATGCCTTTAATCATGTAATACATACCGGCCAGCACCAGCAGTCCTACCGCCATCACCAGTTTTGGATAGTAGGTTTGTGTGAAGAAGGCGGTGCCCCAGAATGAGAGCCATACCAGCATGCCGCCCTGCACCATGACTTCCAGCGAACAGGCCAGCATCAGGAACTTGCGGGCCAGCGCCAGACTGATTACCTGTCCCTGGCGGCTTTTAAAGGCCAGCGCACTGAACAGCAGCACCATCAGCAGGACAACGCCGCTACCGATCAGCGTCCAGAATGCCACTTTATCCATCATGTAGAACTGCCACAGTTCGGATTGCGGTGCGCAAACGGCGTTTTTGTAATCCTGCAGATTTTCATCTACCGGGCCGCAGACACTGGAAGGCGGATTCTGCTGCAGAAACGCCTGGAGTTTGCCCGTATCCTGATGTTGTTCCCGCGCATCGTTCATGAAGATTTGCGTGTATTGCTGATCAAGTTGCGTGTTGCCATATTCAGCAAAAAACAGGGTAATGACGGGGACGAGAAACAGTGTGAATAGCAGCCAGAAAAATACCTTTAGATAACCCTTTTTCAATTCCGTTAATGTATTCAAAATAATAACTTCCTGCATGTCTGTGAAAGGGAGAAGCTGCTGCTATCAGGAAATTCCGAAAAGAATAGCCTGGCCCCGATTAAACGGTGCGGAAGCATTTATGCGAGCTTCACGATATTATAATTATTGCATAGCGATTATAAGCCAGAATGGTGCTGATGCCATACAGGGCGTTAAAACCCTGGCCCAGACCAATATCGAGATATTTTGGATAAGCTATGGCCATTGTCGAAAAAACCCCTGATAGTGCAGAATAAACAACTGCCATAATTAAAATCAGTGTAATATTTCTCTTCCAGAGGCCGAGCACAAACAAATAAATCGGGCCGAAAAAACAGTCGTGTAAAATAAATCCATCAAATCAGTAAGGTGAAAATTGCCCTGGCCGGACATCTCCTGTACTGGATGGCATTTATATTAGCACCAAAGAAAATATCGCCACAATGATAAAAATATGTTAATTTTCAAAAAAATTATTCCTCATTCCTCACACCTTAAAAGGATATAAAGATGATCGCATGGAGCGGAGTGGGTTTTTTCGTCGCAGTATTAATTTCTGCCGCCTATCTCCTGTGTAAATGGCTGTTAGATATTTATTACTACGACGGTTTCTTTGTCGCGCATTTATGGGCGACAGGGGCTACGCTGATAGTTTCTGCCCTTTTCTGTGCGGCCTTTGTCTGGGTGCTCCGGCAGGAAAAATGGCTGGACTCCATTGCACAGGCAACGAAAAGCCAGCCAATGATGGCCCCCGAAAAAACCCATAACTTCTTTTTTATTCCCGTTCTCTACTGGCCGATTATTCTGTTTCTGCTCGGCTCAGGAATCTGTTTCTACGATCTGACCCGATAACCCCCTTACATCACTGATACAGGCCATACTGATGCTGTATCAGCGAAATGGAAATATCATCAATACGCAGGAGTTCATGGTGAAATTAAGAAAATCATTAAATATCGTGGGTGCAATCTGCCTGGCAACTGCCATCGGCGGAACCTCTCTGATGGCATTGGCAGCTGAGACAGCACCCGCCGCAGCCACGCAAACTGAGACGCTTGCTTTGCTGGATGGAAAGCAGACGTTCAAACTGCAGGGCTATGAAAAGCAGCCTGTTCCGGGCGGCGGACCGGGAACAATGTATGTTAACAAGCCGGAAAAACGCGTGTTGATCGTTGGCGAAGAAGATATCCCGGTAATTGCTCGCGGTGGCAGTGACGCTGATTTTCTCAACGGCATGAAGTCAATTAAAGACAAGCAGAAGCAGGCTTCACCTTCTTATAAGGTGATTAGTGAGAAAACTGAAAATGCCAACGGTTTGCCGGTCTACCATATCGAAGCCACTGACAATATGGGGGGTAACGATGTGCAGCAGGCCACTCTGCTGGCGGTCGCTGACAAAAAATTCACCGTCATTCAGGTGGTTTCAAACCACAAAGATAAGGCTGGTCACCTGAAAGCGGTTAACAATATTCTCGGTAAATAAGGCGTGAGTAGATAAGGCTGCATCAGCGCCATCACCCAACCGTCACCGCAGCGACATAAATCCTTCATTCCTTTCCGCTAGCGTACTGCCATTCAGATTCTCGGATTGCGGATGCATGAGCCACCTCTCGCTTCACCATATTTATAAAGCCTGGGGCGAAAAAATCGCCCTGAATGACATCAGTTTTGAGGCGCAACAGGGCAGTTTTGTTGCGCTGCTGGGGCCATCGGGCTGCGGAAAATCGACCTTATTGCGTACCATCGCCGGGCTGGAAACCGCCGATCGCGGCGCCATCCAGTTTAATCATGCCGACATCACCCCTTTGCCACCGTCGCAGCGCAAGCTGTCGATGGTGTTTCAATCCTATGCGCTGTTTCCTCACCTTAACGTGCGGGAAAACCTGCTGTTTGGCTTAAAAGCGCGGGGCGAAGAGAAACAGTCGTTTGCTCAGCGCCTGGCGGATGTCAGTAAGTTAATGGAGCTGGATACGCTGCTGGATCGCCTGCCGTCGCAGCTTTCCGGCGGCCAGCAGCAGCGCGTGGCGTTGGGCAGGGCGGTGATCGCCAACAACACGCTGTGCCTGATGGATGAGCCGCTGTCGAATCTGGATGCCAAGCTGCGGCAAAGCATGCGCCGTGAAATCCGCGCGCTGCAAAAGAAACTCGGCCTGACCATGCTGTACGTGACCCACGATCAAACCGAAGCCATGAGCATGGCCGACAGCATTATTCTGCTTAACGATGGCCATATTGAGCAGCACGGCACGCCGGACGAACTCTATAACCATCCCGCCAGCGTGTTCGCCGCGCAGTTTATTGGCGCGCCGCCGATGAATATCCTGCCGCTGCAACGCAACGGTAGCCATCATTACCTCCTGCCTCTCACGCAGCCGGTGGTCGAATATCCCGAGGCGACGCTCAGTCTGGGATTGCGTGCCGAAGATATCCAGCTGATCCCCGCTGCACAGGCGGCACTGACCGCGCGCGTAGAGAGCGCCGAATATATGGGTGCCGATACCTTACTGGTGTGCAGGCTGGCGGGCCTCGACGTCTCGCTGACGGTCAAAGTCCCCGGTATGCAGCGCTTCGCCGAAGGCAGCGACGTCGGCTTGCAGTGGTCCGCCGCACGGCAATACCTCTTTCACCGCGAAAGCGGTAAGCGCTGCGAACACGCCGAACAACAGATGTTTGCCTCACAAAAAAAATACGCCATTTAACCGTTGTCATTTGCCCAAGGGAAAATCATGTCTGCAATTCGTTACTCACGCCTGTCCTCTGTTGTCTTGCTCGCGATGGCCACCTCAGCGTTCGCTGCCGATCCGGTCAAGCTGCAAATGTATTATCCGATCGCGGTGGGTGGCAAAGTCAGCCACACCGTCGATACGCTGGTGGCGGACTTCGAAAAAACGCACCCGGATGTGAGTATTCAGCCGGTGTATACCGGTGACTATGCGACGACCGTGACCAAAGCGCTGACCGCTTTTCGCGGCGGTAATGCGCCACAGATGGCGGTGATTGGTGATATTGAGGCGTATTCACTGATTGATGCCGGGGCGATTGTCGCGGCCAGCGATCTGGCGCAGGGCGAGGAAGGCAAAAAATGGATCGACGGTTTCTATCCCGCCTTTCTGCGCCACATCGACGGTAAGGTGTGGGGTGTGCCGTTCCAGCGTTCAACCGTGGTGATGTACTGGAACAAACAGGCGTTTGAAAAAGCCGGTTTGAACGCCGATACGCCGCCCGCTAACTGGCAGCAGGTGGTGGAATTCAGTAAGAAACTGACCCTCAAAGATGCCAACGGCGTCAGCCAGTGGGGTATCGAGATCCCGTCCACGCCAAACGGTTACTGGAACTTCCAGGGCCTGTCGGCCACCAACGGCGGACGTCTGGATAACGGCAAGGGCACTGCGGTTCACTTCAATACGCCGGGCAACGTTGAAACGCTGCAATGGCTGACCGATCTGGGGCAGAAAGAACAGGTTTCTCCGAAGGGAGCGATTGCATGGGGCACGACGCCGCAGGACTTTATCAGCGGCAAAACCGCGATGATGGTGACCACCACCGGCAACCTGACCAACGTGCGTGATAATGCGAAGTTCCCGTTTGGCGTGGCGATGCTGCCTGAGAAAACCCAGCGCGGCAGCCCAACCGGCGGCGGCAATCTGTATGTCTTTAAAAACACCTCACCAGAACAGCAAAAAGCCGCAATGGAATTCATCCGCTGGGTAACGTCGCCAGAGCAGGCCGCACGCTGGAGTATCGCCACCGGTTATGTCGCCACCTCAGTAGCGGCGTGGGATACCCAGGTGATGAAGGATTACGTCAAGGCGGTCCCGCAGGCCTTAGTGGCGCGTGAACAGCTGAAGTATGCCCAGCCAGAACTGTCGACTTATAACAGCGTGCAGATTCAGGATGCGCTGAATCACGCGGTGGAAGCGGCGGTGACGCAGGCGAAAACGCCAGCCGACGCGCTGGCCGGCGCGCAGAAGCAAGCCGATCGTCTGCTGAAGTCATACCAATAACGATGAGCATCATTCTCACCGTCGCACCGGTTCACCGTCCCCGGTTATGGACGATGCAGCTGTATGGCTATCTGCTGATCTTGCCAGCACTCAGCTTTTTGCTGCTGTTTACCCATTATCCGGCGGTCGCGACCGTGTGGGAAAGCCTGTTCAGCGCGGCGCGCAACGGTCATCCGGCCCAGTTTGTCGGGCTGGATAACTACCTTGCGCTGCTGGATGACGACATCTTTATCCAGTCGCTGCGCAATAACCTGCTGTATGCGCTGATTACCATTCCGCTGGCGGTCACGCTGGCGCTGCTAATGGCGCTGGCGGTCAACCGGCAGATGCGCGCCACTGCGCTGGTTCGTACCGCCTTCTTTATTCCCTCGCTGCTGCCGATGATCGCCATCGCCAACCTGTGGCTGTTTTTCTACACGCCGCAGCTCGGCTTGCTGAATAAGCTGCTGGCGCTGTTTTCGCTACCGGCGGTTAACTGGCTCGGCGAACCGCAAAGCGCGCTCTACTGTCTGATGGCGGTTTCGGTGTGGCGCGAAGCGGGTTTCTTTATGATTTTTTATCTTGCCGCGCTGCAGCAAATCGATCCGCGACTCGGTGAAGCTGCGGCGATAGAAGGGGCCTCGCGCCGCTACTTCTTCCGTCGGGTACAGTGGCCGCTGCTGATGCCGACCACGCTGTTTGTGCTGATCAATGCCTCGATGAATGCGTTCCGCATTGTGGATCAGGTGATCGCCATGACCAACGGTGGCCCGAATAACAGCAGTAGTTTGCTGCTGTTTTACATCTATCGCACCGCCTTCAGCTTCTGGGATATGCCTGCCGCTGCCGCGATGACGGTGGTGCTGCTGGTGATCCTGGCCGCCATTGCGCTGCTGAAATTCAACCTGCTGGACAAGCGAGCCCATTACCAATGACGCCGACACTCTCATTTGGTCGTTTATGCCTGAATACGGTCATAGTCCTCGCGGCGTTGCTGTGGTTTTTACCGATTCTGGTGGCGTTTTGGGTGGCGATTCATCCGGCGTCGGAACAGGGCAGTTTCTCATTACTCTCTCCGTTGACGCTGCAGAACTTCATGGATGCCTGGCACGCCGCGCCGTTTGCCCGCTACTTCCTCAATACCGGCCTGCTGGTGCTGATGATTGTGGTGGTGCAGCTGGTGCTGGCAACGATGGCGGCTTACGCGCTGGTGCGTTTTCGCCTGAAATTCGCCGGGGTGATCTTTGCGCTGATCCTGCTGCAGTTGATGATCAGTCCGGATGTGCTGATCCTGAATAACTATAAAACCATCGGCGCGCTGGGACTGCGTGACACGCTGACCGGCATCGCGCTGCCGTATTTCTCCTCGGCGTTCGCCATCTTTTTACTGCGACAAACCTTTAAAAGTATTCCGCTGGTGCTGGAAGAGGCGGCAATTGTTGAAGGTGCCAGCCGCTTTTATATTCTGCGGAAGATTTACATCCCGCTGGCGAGGCCGATTTATGTCGCCTTTACGCTGGTGTCGATCAGCTTCCACTGGAACGATTTCCTTTGGCCGCTGGTGATCACCGACTCGGTAAACGTGCGGCCGCTGACCGTCGGCCTGCAGCTGTTTTCCGCGCCAGAGCAGGGTGTGCAATGGGCGCTGGTCAGTGCGGCCACCCTGATGACCACCTTACCGCTGCTGGTGCTGTTCCTGATTTTTCAGCGTCAGTTTATTCAATCGTTTATGCGTGCTGGAATTCGCTAAGGAGTGCTTGTTGTGTCTTATCCGCATTCACTGAACCCGTTACAGCGAGAGCTGTTAGGGGATGTCGCCAGGCTATATGCCTTGCCCAACGTGCGTTCAGCCCCGCTCAACAGCACCTTACGGTTTGGGTTGATTGCCGATCCGCAATATGCCGACATTGACGCCGATATCGCCAAGAATCTGTACTATCGCCATGCGCTCCAAAAGTTGCCGCAGGCGATTGAGGCACTCAACCGGCAGCCGCTGGATTTTGTCGTCACGCTGGGTGATTTGGTCGATCGTGATTGGGAAAGTTTCGCGGCGATCCTGCCGGTTTATGAACGCCTTCACCATCCGCATGCGGTGGTGCTGGGCAATCACGATGCGCAGACCCTTACCCAGCACCTCAACGACGCCGCCGCGCTGCCGAAAAGCTATTACGCCTTTGGGCTGCAAGGCTGGCGTTTTATTGTTTATGACGGCAACGATATCAGCCTCTATTGCAACGCGCTGAACGGCGACGATCGCGCGCAGGCGGAGGCGATGCTCGCCGACCTCAGCGAACGGCAACAGCCGCAGGCCAAACCCTGGAATGGTGCGGTAGGGCAGCAACAGCTCAAATGGATTGAGCAGCAGTTGCAGGAAGCTCAGCGGCAAGGGGAAAACGTGGTGGTATTTGGCCACTATCCGCTGGCTCCGCACAACAGCCATAATTTGCTGAACGGGGGGGAACTGGCCGAGTTATTTGCTGCTTACCGTGTGAAAGGCTGTTTCTCGGGGCACGATCATCGCGGTGGCTATGCCCGTATTGGCGAAACCGGCTTTTACACCCTGAAAGGCATGCTGGATGGCGCCGATACGGTGCCCTTTGCAGTGGTGGAAATCGAAGGGGATACGTTGCGCGTCACCGGTTACGGCGGTGAAACCAGCCATCTGTTTCCTCCGGGCTGATGAGCAAGCAATCAGTTTTTATATCTTACGGCTTCAATAAGCTTCGAAAATGCGGCCGTATGTTGTTTTCGGCTGGGATAATACAGGTAATAGCCGCTAAAAGGTTCGCACCATTCATCCAGCAGACTTTCCAGTCGACCTTCATTAATATGATGCTGAACGGTGTCCTCCGGCACACAGGCAATGCCCATACCCGATAACGCCGCATCAATTCGTGAGGCAAGATTATTGAAAATAAGCTGTCCTTCAACTTTAACCCGGATCTCTTTTCCATCTTTGCTGAACTCCCAGCTATACAGACCGCCCAGCGTTGGAAGCCGCATATTCATGCAGTTGTGATCCTGAAGCTGATAAGGCGTTTCAGGCCGGCCATATTTCGCCAGATAGTCCGGCGAGGCAACCACCGCCATGCGCCAGTTGGGACCTATTCTTACCGCCACCATATCTTTTTCAATCGACTCGCCCAACCTGACGCCTGCATCGAAGCGGCCACTGACAATATCTGTCAGCGTGTTATCGACCGATAATTCAACTTTAACCTCGGGATACGCCTGTAAAAATGGCTTTAACAGCGGCCAGAGTGTCGATGACAGGGCATGTTCGCCTGCGGTGATACGAATATTTCCCGAGACAGAACCGACATTATCGGTGATGTGCAGTAAGGCTTTTTCAATATCCGCAATTAGCGGACCCACGCTTTCGATTAATCTTTCGCCTGCTTCTGTCGCTGCCACGCTACGCGTCGTACGCGTCAGCAATCGGGTTTGCAATCGCTCTTCCAGGCCGCGAATGGAATGACTTAGCGCCGATTGAGAAACGCCTAATTTCGCGGCTGCGCGCGTAAAGCTTTTCTCTTTGGAGACCATCACTAAGTAAATGAGATCGTTGAAATTTTCTTTGAGCATAGTCAGCCTTGTGCAAGCGTGGGTGGGACCCGGTCAGTATCCTCTATTTTGTCGGGTGGTTTTTATGAATTTTACTCATAGGTGCTTTTCGATTATTGACTCTAATCGTCACGCCGCAGGTTTGCTACAGTCATTGCACGCTATACACATTGAATAAGGAACGTCGCATGTTGAAAATTATCCCTAACGGCTCAGTGCCGTCTAACAAAGGCCCGGAGCAGTATTTTACCGGTACGGTTCGCATTGATGCGCCGTTCAGTGGCACCGAATCCGCGCGCGGTGGCGGTGCAACCGTGACCTTTGAACCGGGTGCACGCACTGCCTGGCACACCCATCCACTCGGTCAAACGCTGATCGTTACCCACGGTCAGGGCTGGATCCAGTGTGAAGGGGAAGACACCGTGGTGATGAATCAGGGTGACATCATTTTCATTCCTGAAGGCGTGAAACACTGGCATGGCGCCACGCCAGATAACGCCATGACCCACATTGCGATTGCCGAATCACTGAATGGCAGCCCGGTAGAATGGCTGGAAAAAGTGACCGACGAGCAATACAAAAAATAACGATTTAAGCACAGCGCGCCGGCAGAATATTGCCGGCAGGCAGTTTGAGAAACTTATATGGATGACGCAGCTCAGCGTTTGAAGTCCTTTACCGTAAAGTCGTCCGGCATGACGTTTGTTATTATTCTAAGTGCCTTAATGGCCTTTACCTCGTTATCTACCGATATCTATCTGCCCGCCATGCCGATAATGGCAAATGAACTGCACGGCGACGCTGAACTGACCATTACCGGTTTTTTAATCGGTTTTTGTATTGCTCAGCTGATTTGGGGGCCGTTAAGCGATCATTTTGGCCGTAAAAAACCGCTGTTTGTCGGTCTGGTGCTGTTTATTATTGGCTCAATCGGCTGCGCGCTCTCTACCGACATCACGCAGATTGTTTTCTGGCGCGTGTTCCAGGCACTGGGGGCCTGTACCGGTCCGATGCTGGCTCGCGCCATGATCCGCGACCTGTTCGGTCGTACCCGTGCCGCGCAAATGCTGTCGACGCTGATGGTTATTATGGCTATCGCGCCGATTGCCGGGCCGCTGATCGGCGGGCAGATGATCAGGGTCACCTCGTGGCACAGTATTTTTTGGCTGCTGGCGGTGATTGGCTGCGTCATGCTGATAGTTATTTGCTGGCTGCCTGAAACCTTACCGGAAGATAAAAGGGTCAAAGCCTCTTTACCGGGCGCCTTCAGCAATTATTATCTGCTGCTGAAGAATACCCAATTTATGCGTTTTACCTTATGCGTGACGTTTTATTATGTCGCTGCCTATGCGTTTATTACCGGTTCTCCGTTTGTCTATATCACTTACTTCCACGTCGATCCGCAGCACTATGGCTGGCTATTTGCCGTTAACGTTGTCGGGCTAATGGGGGTAAGTATGCTTAACCGAAAGTGGGTTCACCGCTATCCGTTAGCGTTACTGCTTAAAATTGCGACCGTAATTGCTGCGTTGGCCGCTGTGCTTCTCGCCGTCTGTGCCCGCTTTGAAGTCGGCGGGATCGTGATGGTTATTCTGCCGGTGTTCGTCTTCTTTTCCATGAACGGCATTATCGCCGCCACCTCCACCGCGTCGGCGATGGATGCCGTGCCCAACGTTGCCGGTTCCGCATCAGCCCTGATTGGATCGCTTCAGTATGGCAGCGGCATTATCTCGTCAATCCTGCTGGCCTTACTCAGCGACGGCACGTCCTGGACCATGGGCTGGATAATTGCAACTTTCACCCTGGCGGCGGCGGTCATGGCGCTATCCGTCAAGGCAGATAAATAGTCTGCCCACTCGCTGCGCGCAATGATTAATGCACGCAGCTAATAACCCCTTGCTGATTACGCCCTCTAATCGAATCAATCCCATCAGGTTATGCTGACTCCTGAACGCACTCAAGCAGAGCGGCATGGCGCGTGAGGGAATGGCTTGCCGGCCGCAAACTCGACGTCTAATTACACAGAATGAAACCTGAGGAGAGAGACATGCAAAAACGTTATTTGGGCAACTCAAAACTTGACGTTTCAGCGCTTGGACTGGGCTGTATGGGCCTCAGCTACGGCTATGGTCCGGCGACCGGGTCACGTCAGGCTGTGGAACTCATTCGCGCGGCGGTAGAGCGTGGCGTGACCTTCTTCGACACCGCAGAGGTCTATGGACCCTACCTCAATGAAGAGGTGGTTGGCGAGGCGTTAAAGCCTTATCGCGATCGGGTGGTCATCGCCACTAAATTTGGCTTTACCTTTGGCAACGATAATAAGCAGCAGATCCTCAACAGCCGCCCGGAACATATCCGCGAAGCCGTTGAAGGCTCGCTGCGCCGTCTGAAAACCGACGTCATCGATCTGCTTTATCAGCACCGTGTCGATCCCGACGTGCCGATTGAAGATGTGGCGGGAACGGTCAAGGATTTGATCGCCGAAGGTAAGGTAAAACACTTTGGCCTGTCAGAGGCTGGCGCAAAAACCATCCGTCGTGCGCACGCCGTACAGCCGGTCACCGCGCTGCAAAGCGAATACTCTATGTGGTGGCGTGAGCCGGAGCAGGAAATTCTGCCGCTGCTTGAGGAGCTGGGGATTGGTTTTGTGCCGTTCAGCCCGTTAGGAAAAGGCTTCTTAACCGGCGCGATTAAACCGGGCACCACCTTTGGCGAAGATGATTTCCGCAGCAAAGTGCCGCGTTTTGCTGCCGAAGCGATGGCCGCCAATGAAAAGCTGGTGACGCTGCTGGGCCATCTTGCCGCAGAGAAGGGCGTGTCCTCGGCGCAGATTGCGCTGGCATGGCTGCTGGCACAAAAGCCGTGGATTGTGCCTATTCCGGGGACTACCAAGCTTCATCGCCTGGAGGAGAATCTGGCCGCGGCGGATATTGTTCTGTCGGGTGATGAGATGCATAAGCTGACTCAGGCGCTGGAAACCATCAAAGTGATCGGCGAACGCTATCCCGCCGCATTACAGGCGAGAGTCGGCGGCTAACCTCAACCTTCGGCACGTTTAAACGTTCACTCAGGCGGCGAGAGCAGGAGCATCGCCGCTGATATCGCCGCAAAGGTCAGCAGAGCAGGCACCACGCCGGTTGCTGCGGAGAGCAGGCCAAATAAGACCGATCCGGCGACCTGACCTGCGGCCAGCGCGAAGAAAACCGCCGCCACGCCGGTGGCGGGCGCGTTTTTTGTCACCGCAACCCCACTCACCAGTAAAACGCCGGACAGCGTGACGTATCCTGCGCCGCAACAGGCTACCGCCAGGAACAGCCACCCATGCATCTGCTGACTCACGGCCAGCAATACCAGCGGTACGGCCATCGCCAGTTGCGAAAGACGGTAAACCTGCCTCATGCCAATGCGCTCAGCCAGCGGACCGGTTAGCGCCCCCATCACTCCCGCACCACCTCCGACCAGCCACAGCAGATTGACGGTACCGGCTTCGACATGAATATGATGACGCAATACATCCGGGCCAAAATTCCACCAGGCGGCGCTGGCTATGCCGCTGAAGAAGGCGATCAGCATCAGGTTTAGCATGGCGCGTTGCAGAAGCGTTTCACGCCAGCCGGGCTTAGTTTCGCGGGCCGTAGTTTGCCCACGCGGCACGTAGCGCAGGATCGCCGGCAGGCAACCGAGAGCGAAAACGGTGAAGACAAGACAGGCCGCGCGCCAGCCTCCCGGCAGAAAGTACAGTACCGGCACTGACAGGATAATCCCGGCGCTGGTGCCGGAATTAATGATGGTATTCATCATTGGCTGCGTCTCAGGATCAACCACCTGGTCCACCGCGGCGGCCAGCGAAGGCGAAGCTAAACCCGGACTCAGGCCGGCGATAAACAGCCCGGCTGCCAGCATCGCGGGGGATCCGGCGACGGCAATCAACGCCAGTCCTGACGCGGCACAGCAGGCGGCGGCCGCTGCCATCAGTCGCGGGCCAAACCGATCGTCCAGCACAGACGAAGCCACAATGGCCAGGCAATACGCGGCAAAGCTACAGGCCGAGATAACGCCCGCCATTTGCGGGCTGAAGGGGATATCAACAATGACCTCGGGCAGCATCAGCCCCCAGGAGAAGCGCGCCATGCCGTAAGTGACGGCAATCAGCGAGGTGCCGGCGATGCCCAGCGCGATCGTTTTCATCGGCGGGTACCGCTGGCGGTAAGCAGCGCTGCCGCCTCACCGGCGCGAAAGGCGGCTTCAGGCCCGGTGACCAGCGCCGCGGTAATCGCCCCTTCAAACAGCATCCAGATGGCATCCGCCAGCACTTCGCGATGCTGGCCGGGCATATTGCGCACGCAGGCCGTGATGTATTCACGCATCTCGTAGCGATAGTCCAGTGCCAGCGCCGACAGCCAGACGTCCTGTTCGGCATATTCTCCCCACGCCTTCAGGAAGAAACAGCCGGACGTGCCGTAATCCTGCATCCAGCTGCCGAGCACGCTAAACAGCTGCGCGATGGCCGCCGGATCCTCCGCTGGAAGCAGCGCCGCAGAGAAGCGATCTTTCCGGGCATTCATCACCGCCTCGGTCAGCCGTTCCCGCGAAGGAAAGTAGCGATACAGCGTGCGGGTGGAGACGCTGGCTTCGCGGCATATTCTGTCGGTGCTGGTGGCATGAAAACCGTTGCTGTAGAACAGCCGCTCAGCGGCGTTCAGGATGTCCTGTTTCTTTTTCATCCTCTAAAAGTAAACCGATCGTTTTACTTTTGCAAATCAGCCTTGGAAAAATCGGCCAGCGACCTTGAACGCTTCCCTGTTCTGAGATTTGCAAATGGGGTATGTAATTGCGGCATAGGTTACGCCTTGTTCAAAATGAAAATTAACACGTTAAAAACAGGTGCGCCTTTATATTTAAACAATGGCGAAACTAAGATTATTGCCGAGAATGCATGGATGGTGAGCAGCGGCCAGGCAGGCCAAAGGATTACCCATGCTAAACAGGCAACGCGGGCGGCACAGGCTGAGTTGGCGCTAATTAATAACGTGCGGGAAAAACAGGCTGCTGAAGCCAGAGCAAAAGCTGAAGCGGAAGCTCAACGTAAGCAGGCCGAATGGGATGCAACACATCAGGTGGAGGCTGCACAGAGAAATGCGGAGGCTGCACTAGCAAATCTGAACAAAACCCGAAATGATGTCAATAATGCTCAAAATGCAGTCAATGCAGCAAATGCTAATATTGCGCCGAAAACGGCAGAATATAATGCTGCCCGTGAGAAGTATGAAATAACAATGCAGAATGTGAAGCGATTCTCCGTCTTTGCAAACCAACCAGCTATGCCTGGTTATCGTACATTCCTGGAATTAGGTAATATTGCCTTAAGAGACAGGAATGACATGAATGCCAGAAAAGAACAGCTTGATGCAGCGAAAAGCCAACTCAATGCGGCTAATGAAAATTTAAATAATGCCAATTCAGCATTGGCAACGGCACAACACAACCAGATTCATGCCGATAATACCCTCGCCGATGCCACAGCAAGAAGAGATGCCACTGAGAGGGAAAATGCGGCCAGGCGTGCGGCAGAAGAAAAGGCCAGAAAAGAGCAGGAAAACATGGCGCGTCAGCGTGAGAAGGAGGCAGAAGAAAAATCAAGTAATGAAAAAGAAGTACTGATCAAAGCCAGTGAGATGGTTGCGGATATGGGCGACAAGTTGGGCGAGTATCTTGGGGATAAATTCAAAGCAATAGCGAAAGAGATTGCGGATGACATCAAGAACTTCCAGGGGAAAACCCTCCGCAGTTATGATGATGCGGTGGACTCTCTCAACAAGATTACCGCCAATCCCGCGATGAAAATCAACAAAGCTGACAAGGAAGCGATTGTTAATGCATGGAGGAGTCTGGATGCGCAAGATATGGCCAATAAAATCGGCAGTATGGGTAAAGCATTTAAGGTTGCCGATGTGGCAATGAAAATAGAGAAGTTCAGGGAAAAGAGTATTGAGGGATATACCACCGGAAACTGGGCACCGCTCATGCTGGAGGTAGAGTCCTGGGTGCTAAGTGGCATGGCCGCTTCTGTTGCTATGGCCTTGTTGGGGGGTGTCCTTAGCTTATTTTCTCCCGTTGGAGTACCAATAACGGCCGTAACTATAGTTTTAATCATGCTTATTAGTATATTAGCATCGAAAATTGATGCTGAAATGGCTGAGAGGATAAATAATCAAGTCATCAAAATGGTCAAATAGCCCGTTAAAGAGAGGCGACTATCGCCTCTCTTTGAATTTTCTATAAATACCAATACCCATCCATAAATATAAATAAGTAAGTGAATAAATTGCAGCGTACAAACAAATATAAAAAATTAATAGGAAAAAGTTATTCATCGATGCTAGCTTAAGTAGTTTTGCGGACGTGGTGAGCTCAGTATTTGCAAACAGGAAGGTATAAATATATATGGTATAAAATATCGTGAAGCATACATATATCTTCAATGCCTTCCAAACGGACTTCTCTCGCTTAAGCCGCAAAAATTCATGGGTCATCAAAAAAACCAAAAAAGCAAAAACCGGAGCCGTTTTTACATAAACATCCATCACTTTGCTTAATAATGGGCTTTTTGCAGACATAACAGCAGGGAGGTTAATTGTACTGCTCGCGATAAAGTTCAGTATCTCTACGTGCGAGTTATTTATATAAATAACAAAAACTACGAATAAAGGTATGATCGCTAGCGATAAAAACCAAAGCATTTTTATTACTGCTTTATTAGTTTCATCCATTTCAGGCGTGGTGTTCATATTTCATCTCAACGTTAACATAACAATTGAAAAACATTGAGGCGCCAATCCTGCTAACAGATTTATGAGGCATTTGATATTTTATTTTAATGTCATCCATAATAATTACATCTCCTTTTATTTTTAACGTCATCCAACTGTCTGTTTGAACCCGCTATTTATACCAGATTCATCTCTACCATTCATCAGTAGGGGACCGCGATTCCTGGCATTTCCCAGATGAATCGCCTTAACTTTGATCCTCTTCAAAAAAGCCAGAAAGCGGCGTTGCTGGGAAAGCATTCTCACTCAGCAGCGCCTTGCCAGATCGTTTTACTTTTGCAAATCAGCCTTGGAAAAAGCCACTCAGCTCGCGGGCAATCGCTTCGGGCTGTTCTTCCGGCAGGAAATGGCCGCAATATGGGACCACGACGCCGGTGACATCTGCTGCAAACGGGCGCAACGGTGCTGCCATATCGGGGATCGAACCCTGTTCGGCACTGATGGCGAGGATTGGCATGCTTAACTTGCCGTTAGCCTGTAATTCCCGGTTTTGCTGCGCGGACAGGGCGGCGGAACGGTAGTAGGCGAGGCCCGCGCGTAATCCACCGCTTTTCATCAGGATGCGCAAATACTCATCCATGTCAGTTTCTGAGAAGACGTCAGGGCAGGCGGTTTTGCGCTTCAGGAACCACTCCAGGTAGACGCGCTCATTTCCTGCGATCAGCGCTTCGGGCAGGTCCGGAATAACGTGAAAGGCGAAGTGCCAGGTTTTCCAGGCGGCATCCGGCGTCACGGGCAAGGCATCCGGCAGGGTGATCCCCGGAATACCGGCATCCAGCAAGGCCAGGCGCTTAACCTCGTCGCCGTATAAGGCGGCATAAGGCCAGGCTACCCAGGCACCCACATCGTGCGCGGCCAGGTAATAGCGGGTGATAGCCAGTGAGCTGAGCAGTCCGTGCACCTTTGTCGCCAGCGATCGGGTGTCATAACCCGTTTCCGGTCGATCCGAATCGCCCTGGCCCGGCAGATCCGGCGCAATAATGCGGTAGGTCGATGCGAGTCGCGCCATTACCTGTCGCCATGCAAACCAGCTTTGCGGGAAGCCCGCCAGCAGCACCAGGGTTTCGCCCTGCGGATTGCCGCCGCTGACATAATGCAGTCTGACCCCCTCAACGCTGGCATAGCGATGCACAAAACCGGGAAGGGCGCTGTCAGCAAAAGTCGTGGGTTCCGCCTCGGTGCGGCGGGGCAGGACGCTTTCTGTTGTTGGCTGTTTCATCGTGGACCTCTTCAGTGATTGCCTGCGGGCTGGCAGGCAGGTTGATTAGGAAATGAATACTTCCTAAATGGGTAAATTTTTAATCGAGCAGCTTCATCGCCAGCGTGATGGTGGCTTCGCGGTCGGTAATATTTTGCATCTTACCGACGATACGCATGCCAAAAATCAGGCATAAAATCAGTTCTGCTGCGGTCTCCACCGCCAGGCTACTGGATACCGAGCCATCCTGCTGTCCCTGGGATAACAGTGAGGTCAGCAGGCTTTTATTACGCATCACCGCCTGACGAACCAGCGCTGACAACGCCTCGTCCAGTACCTGCAATTCGGTGGCGCTGCCGACCACCAGGCAGCCACGTCTTCCTTCAACATCCTGAGCCGATTCCAGATAGAAGCGCAGTAGCTCAGCCAGTTTCTCGCGGCCGGTGGTAAACAGCGCCAGACGCTCGCGCAGCGCACCGTTACGCAATGAGGTGTAACGTTCAAAGACCTGCAGGAAGAGCGTACGTTTATCCTTAAACGCCTTATAAATGCTGCCTGCGGTCAGGTTCATCGCCTCGCCCAATTCCGCAATCGAGGCGGCGTGGAAGCCTTTTTCCCGGAACACCAGCATGGCGTTATCCAGCGCCAGGTCGGTATCAAATTCTCGTGGGCGGCCGCGCTCTTTGCTGTGCTGCGGCAGAAGGGATGCGTTGTTCATAATAATCCAATAAGGGAATGATTGTTTCCAAAATGCCAGAAAGCGGGATAACTGGCAAGAGAGTTCTCGCTCAGCAGCCCATCGCGCATTATTCTGATATTCACCTCGTCAGTCTCAGGAGAAGCTCGTGGTTATACCTATTGCGATACCGGATGATTACCAGCGGGCAACTGCTCAGCTTGATTTCCTGCACGATAATCCGGCCTTTCAGTGCCGCGCGCTGGGCGACCTGGCGGACGATCCGCATGCCAGCGAGGTGCTGGCGACGGCACAGGCGCTGATTTTGATCCGCGAGCGAACGCAGATCGATGCTGCGTTTCTGCGGCGAACTCCGCAACTTAAAGCGATCAGCCAGACGGGCAAAGTGGCGCGTAATATCGATCTGGCCGCCTGCCAGCGGGCTGGCGTGGCGGTGGTGGAAGGAAGCGGCTCGCCGGTGGCGCCTGCAGAACTGACCTGGCTGCTGATCATGGCTTCCCGCCGTAAGCTGGTGTCCTCGGTGAATGCTATGGCCGCCGGACGCTGGCAAACCGAGATCGGCAGGGCGGTTAACCGGCAAACTCTCGGCATTCTTGGCTACGGCAAAATTGGCAAGCTGATTGCCGGTTATGCCCGCGCTTTCAATATGCAGGTGCAGGTATGGGGCAGCGAACGCGCCCGCGAGGAAGCGCGGCGCGATGGTCACAGCGTGCCTACCGATCGCACCGCCTTGTTTGCCACCAGCGATATCCTCTCTGTCCACCTGCGACTGGTCGAGGCCACCGCAGCCAGCATCACCCAGGCCGATCTGCTGGCGATGAAACCAGATGCGCTGTTTGTGAATACCAGCCGGGCCGAGCTGGTCGCGCCGGGCGCGCTACTGCATGCCCTGGGTCAGGGACGTCCGGGCTTTGCCGCGCTGGATGTCTACGAGCAGGAGCCGGTGTACGATCCTGCCTCGCCGCTGTTGCAGATGCCAAATGTGCTCTGTACGCCGCACCTCGGTTACGTCGAGCAGGCCAGCTACGAGGCCTATTTTCGCGTGGCGTTCGACAACCTCACCCGCTTTTTTGCCGGCGATCGGTCACAGGTGATCAACCCCTGAGTTCACTCACTCAGCGCGCCGCATAAATAATAAAGGTCACCACGCCGAACACGCTCAGCCCGGCTTCGTCGTCAATATCGATGGCGGCGTAGCTGGGATTCATCGGCAGCAGCTTCACCGAAGGGGTCAGCTGCAATTTCTTCAGGGTGAATTCGCCATCAATGGCGGCAATCACCCGATCGCCATGCTGTGGCTTTAACGAGCTGTCTACTACCAGCATATCGCCGTCGTTAATATTGCCCTCGATCATCGAATTTCCCGCCGCGCGGATAAAGTAGGTCGCGCTGGGATGGCTGACCAGCAGTTCATTCAGGTCTATCCGCGATTCCACGTAATCGGCCGCTGGCGAGGGAAACCCGCAGGCGACCCGTTCAACGAACAACGGGATGGTGAGAGGACGCGGAGAAACAACAAGTTGGTGCATGTGCATAATGATGACTCAATGTTACTGTTTTTATATACAGTATTATCAATCCGCGCTGGCAATCAACCGCTGAATCTGCGGAAAAACCTACGCGCTTGTTCTGCTGAGGAATTTAGTTTCTGCCTGAAAAAACGGGGCGGAATTGCGGCCTGCGTAAATGTAAAAATTAAGTAAAAGATGCGGTCCCTGGCCGCATTCACTGAAGCTTTTTCAGGCAAGGCCGATACCTGTGCTGAATGGAGGAACTGGCAAAGAGGCACAGGATGATCAGGCGAATTCAGGTACAGGCGCTGCGCGTTGGGATGTATGTGCATAAGCTGGAGGTTTTCTGGCTCAAGCATCCGCTCGTCCACAACGACATGCTGCTGACCACCGATCTGCAGATCCAGGTGATTGCAGAAAACGGCATTAAAGAAGTCTGGATCGATCTGTCTAAAGGGCGGGCGCCGGACGAAACAGAATCAGAGATTGAAGAAGACCAGGCGGACGTGCCGCGTGGTCCCATCAGCATGCATCAAGAAGTTGAGCAGGCGCAGGCGATTTGCCTGAATGCCAAAGGGCAGGTAATGGATATGTTCAGCGATGCCCGGCTGGGACGTACCATTGACACTGTCAGCACGCTGCCGCTGGTGGATGAAATCGGCGGATCGATCAGCCGGCATCCTGCCGCGCTGCTGAGCGTGGTGCGGCTGAAAACCCATGATGATTACACCTATCTGCATTCGGTCGCCGTCTGCGCGCTGATGGTGTCGCTGGCCAGGCAGCTGCAGCTGGAAGAAGAGCAGGTGCGGCGGGCGGGAACCGCCGGGCTGCTGCATGACGTGGGAAAAGCCGGGATCTCACTGGACATCCTCAACAAGCCCGGCAAGCTGACCGACGCCGAGTTCGACATCATGAAACAGCATCCGGTGATTGGCGAAGCGCTGCTGCGAAAAAGCGGCGGCGGCGAAGATCTGCTGGACGTGGCGTTACACCACCATGAAAAATTCGATGGCCGTGGCTATCCGCATGGCCTGGCCGGTGAAAAAATCTCGCTGCTGGCGCGGATGGCGGCGGTCTGCGACGTCTATGATGCGGTGACCTCTAACCGGCCTTATAAGGCAGGCTGGAATCCGGCCAGCGCCATGCACCAAATGGCCAGCTGGGAAGGGCACTTCGACCGCAAGGTGTTCTTCGCCTTTGTGAAGGCGGTGGGCATCTATCCGGTGGGCTCCACCGTGCGTCTCGCCTCAGGACGCATTGCGGTGGTCGCCGAGCCGGGCGGAGGCTCACTGCTGCAACCCAAAGTCTGCGTCTTCTATTCCCTGGTCACCAACCAGAGGCTGTCACCGGAGATCGTCGACCTCGCCGATCGCTTCTGCTGGGACAGCATCACCGGCCCGGAAGAGTCCACGAACTGGCACGGCATCAATGTTGACGCGCTGTGGATGAAGCCGGTAGCCTGAAGGTCGAGTAAAGGCGGATCGTTCCGCCTGAACAATTACCCGTTTCACTCACAGTTTTTCCGAGTCATTCCCGCTAAACATTTCGCCTTTCTCCTATGTCTTTTTCCCCAGTAATTTGGCAGGCTGGATGCATCGATCCGGGCTCAAAGCCGCGTATTGTCTGGCAGAGTCGGGATCAGCGTCTATACTGAATGCTGATATTGCTGCGTTTTCCTCGTGCGTTGTGGGTGATCAGATACGCCATCTGACCCTCCCCCGTGAGTTGGGCCGTAACACAGCCTGATGAACGTATCGCCGTAACACACTCAATCAGGAGGAATACTTTGAACACCCAGAATGAATCCGCGCCCCCGTTATCCGCCAGCGGCCGGTATGCTTTTTTCTTCGATGTCGATGGTACTCTGGCTGCCATTCAGTCCCGTCCGGATGAAGTGTTTATCCCCGGAGAAGTGATTTCTCACCTGGACCGCCTCAGCCGCCTGACCGATGGCGCGCTGGCACTGGTTTCGGGCCGGCCGATGTCTGAGCTGGACGCGTTAGTCGCACCCTTACACCTCCCACTGGCTGGCGTTCACGGTGCTGAACGACGCGACGGCCAGGACAACATTGAACGCCTGTCCCTGCCGGATGACGTCGCCCGTTCGCTCTCTGCTTTACTGGGCGACGCGATGGCAAAAATGCCGGATACCCAACTTGAAACCAAAGGAATGGCCTTCGCGCTGCACTACCGGCGTGCGGAACACTATCAGCAGGACGTGCTGGCGCTGGCCGAGGCGATGGTCGAACGTTTCCCGGTGCTGGCTCTGCAACCGGGCAAATGTGTGGTTGAGCTGAAACCGAAAGGCGTCAGTAAAGGGGCTGCGATTGACGCGATCATGCAGCAGGCCCCGTTCGCCGGCAGAACGCCTGTGTTCATCGGCGACGATGTGACAGATGAAGCCGGATTTAAGGTTATCAATGCTATGGACGGCATCGCCATTAAAGTGGGCGAGGGACCAACGGAGGCCGGCTACCGGTTACCGGACGTCGCTGCGGTTTACCACTGGCTTGAACAAACACTATTACAACTAGATCAAGACGAAACAACGTCGGTAAGGAGTCAAGGTTATGAGTCGCTTAGTAGTCGTATCTAACCGCATCGCTGTACCTGATGGGACCAAGGCCAGCGCAGGCGGTCTGACTGTCGGGATCGTGGATGCCCTGAAAACCACCGGTGGACTGTGGTTTGGCTGGAACGGCGAAATCAATGAAATCGGTGAAGATGACGAAGATATGGACCTGTTCGAACAGGACAACGTCACCTACGCCTCTTTCGGGCTGAATCAAAACGATTACGACCTGTATTATCTGCAGTTCTCCAATGCCGTGCTGTGGCCCGCTTTCCACTACCGGCTTGACCTGGTTAACTTCCAGCGTGAAGCGTGGGAAGGCTACTGCAACGTCAACACGCTGTTGGCTAACCGCCTGCTGCCGCTGCTGAAGCCGGATGATGTGCTGTGGATCCACGATTATCACCTGCTGCCATTTGCGGCCGCGCTGCGTAAGCTGGGCGTGAATAACCGCATCGGATTCTTCCTGCATATTCCGTTCCCAACGCCGGAAATCTTCAATGCGCTGCCGCCGCACAATGAGCTGCTGGAAATGATGTGTGATTACGATCTGCTGGGCTTCCAGACAGAAAGTGACCGCACGGCGTTCCTCGAATGCCTGTCGCTGATGACGCAGTTGCAGACTGACGGTAAGCAGCATCGCGCCTTTGGCAACACCTTCGCCACTGAGGTCTACCCGATCGGCATCGAGCCAGACAGCATTAAAGAGATGGCGGAAGGGCCATTGCCGCCGAAGATGGCTGCAATGAAAAAAGATCTGGGCGATGCGAAAAACATCATTGCCTGTGAGCGTCTGGATTATTCCAAAGGGCTGCCTGAGCGTTTCCTCGCTTATGAAGCGCTGCTGGAGAACTATCCTGAGCATCACGGCAAGATCCGTTATTCGCAGATTGCCCCGACCTCGCGCGGTGACGTGCAGGCCTATCAGGACATTCGCCATCAGCTGGAAACGGAAGCCGGTCGCATTAACGGTAAATACGGCACGCTGGGCTGGACGCCGCTGTATTACCTTAATCAGCACTTCGATCGCCGTCTGCTGATGAAAATCTTCCGCCTGACCGATATTGGTCTGGTGACGCCGCTGCGTGATGGCATGAACCTGGTGGCGAAAGAATATGTCGCCGCACAGGACCCGAACGATCCGGGTGTGCTGGTGCTGTCTCGCTTTGCCGGTGCCGCCAACGAGCTCACCTCCGCACTGATTGTGAACCCTTACGATCGTGATGAAGTGGCCGCCGCGTTGAACCAGGCAGCGACCATGCCGTTGAACGAGCGTATCTCTCGTTATAACGACATGATGGCCGTGCTGCGCCGCAACGATATCAGTAACTGGCGTAAAACCTACCTGAAGGATTTGCAGGCTGTAAAGCTGCGCACACCGGAGCAGGGGGAGGCCAATAAGGTCGCCACCTTTCCGCGACTAGCATAATCTGTGCCAGTAACCAAAAGGGCGATCTCAGATCGCCCTTTTTTTCGACCAAAATCAGCACCATAAATGAGACAGGGGTCTAAGTTTTCCTCAAAAAAGAGCCATTTATAAGAAAAATAACGAAAATTGACCCTTTTCACTAAAGATTGTCTGCAGAGTGCCGATACTTACCCTGATAGCTCACAATTCCGCTAAAACATTCATATCACTAATGTAACTGCCGATTACATCCCTTTACACGCCCTAAACACAAGCCGGATAAGGCTTACGAAACGCTATCGCTTACTGATAGAAACCTGCGCTATGTCACATTTCAGTCATCATACACATCCCTGACAGTCACCTTTCGTGACTATTTTGTGATCGCTACTTACCTCGCATATCCAGCATTAAATTCTGATTATTTTTGTCAACGCAGATTGTTGAGCTGATATTGATCTAAATCACGCACCCGTTCCGTTTAATACTCGTAACCAGAATCGTTTTCATTTGGAAATGTTCCAAACATGTTAAAAACTGACAAAAAGGGGGTAAATTGATTAGTTAGTGAACTAATCAACAGTATCGCTGAAGGGTTATTTTAGTTAAATTACCCCAAAAGCGTGATCTGTGTCACACTTTATCTAAAATTTGGCCTGGCCCTCGTTGTATGTCTAAATCAGAGGGGATAGAGTTGCCTTGTTTTCGGAATAGTCCTAAAAGGTAGTAAGAAAAGTCTGACTCTAAGGTCAGATAAAGCGGACGGAAAACAGGGAAGCAGTACTGGCAAAATGAGTTAATGACTACTTTCTGGACAGGCGCTATTTGGCACCTTACAGCTTCGCAAACGTTTGGCTTCTGCCACTAAATTATTTGCCAACTTAGCTCTACAAATCAGCAACCAAGGTAGCGGCGTAATCCGCAAACGTTTAAGTAGTGTCAGTCAGGATGGAAAAAAAAAATGGGTACATCAGAATTACTCAAACATATTTACGACATCAACTTGTCTTATTTATTGCTTGCACAACGCCTCATTAACCAGGAAAAAGCCTCTGCGATGTTTCGTCTCGGTATCGATGAAGCGATGGCAGATACACTTTCTCAATTAACTCTGCCTGAAATGGTGAAGTTAGCTGAAACGAATCAGCTTGTTTGTCAGTTTCGTTTTAACGACCACAATACAATTACTCGCTTAACGCAGGAATCACGCGTGGACGATTTACAGCAAATCCACACCGGTATTCTGTTATCCAGCCGTTTATTACGCACCGTGTCGGGTAAAAGCGACGAGTTGCCTAAAAAGAGAGCGAGCTAATGAGTGAAAAAAGTATTGTCCAGGAAGCGCGCGATATTCAATTAGCGATGGAGTTGATCTCGCTGGGCGCGCGTCTGCAAATGTTAGAAAGCGAAACGCAGCTGAGTCGTGGCCGTTTAATTAAATTATATAAAGAACTGCGCGGTAGCCCACCGCCGAAAGGCATGCTGCCGTTCTCAACCGATTGGTTTATGACCTGGGAACAGAACATTCACTCTTCTATGTTCTGTAACGCCTGGCAGTTCCTTCTCAAAAGCGGGTTGAGCAAGGGTGTGGACGCGGTAATCAAAGCGTACCGACTCTATCTCGAACAGTGCCCGCAACAGGACGAAGGCCCGCTGTTGGCGCTGACCCGCGCCTGGACCTTAGTCCGGTTTGTTGAGAGCGGAATGCTCGAACTGTCCGATTGCAAAAGCTGCAACGGCAGTTTCATCAACCACGCACACCAGCCAGTTGGCAGCTTTGTCTGCAGCCTGTGCCAGCCGCCATCCCGTGCGGTAAAAAGACGTAAACTTATCGGGGAATCTGCCGATAACATTTCACAACTGCTGGAGGAAGAGATTAAACAAGCCGTTTAATTCTCCTCACAACGTGGAATGCATCCAGCAGCGGTTATTTAACCGCTGCTTTTTTTTTGCCTGCGGCGGGTAGAAACATCCTGAAGCGCTCTTCTTCAACCCACACGTCACCAGACGTAAGGATTTAGTGTGTTAATTATTATTGGGTATATCCTGGTACTCGGGTCGGTGTTGGGGGGCTACGCGATGGTCGGTGGCCACCTTGGCGCTCTCTATCAACCTTCAGAATTGTTGATCATCGGCGGCGCCGGTATTGGCGCATTTATCGTGGGGAATAATGGCAAAGCCATTAAAGCCACCATGAAGGCACTGCCATTATTAATGCGCGGCTCAAAATATAACAAAGCCGTCTATATGGATCTGATGGCCTTGCTGTACCGCATTATGGCCAAATCCCGCCAGCAGGGCATGTTATCGCTGGAAGCGGATATTGAAAGTCCGCAGGAAAGTGAAATTTTTGCTAATTACCCGCGCATCCTTGCCGATAAAAGATTAGTGGACTTCATTACCGACTATTTGCGTCTGATGGTCAGCGGCAATATGAACGCCTTTGAAATCGAAGCGCTGATGGACGAAGAGATTGAAACCTACGAACACGAATGCGAAGTGCCGGCAACGGCGCTGCAAACGGTAGGCGATTCTCTCCCGGCTTTCGGCATCGTGGCGGCGGTAATGGGGGTGGTACATACGCTGGCATCCGCCGATCGCCCGGCAGCAGAGTTAGGGGCATCGGTCGCACACGCGATGGTGGGAACCTTCCTCGGCATTTTGTTGGCCTACGGATTTATCTCTCCGTTGGCCGGGGTGTTACGCCAGAAATGTGCAGAAACCACCAAGATGATGCAGTGCATCAAAGTGACGTTGCTCTCCAGCCTGAATGGCTATGCGCCGCAAATCGCGGTTGAGTTTGGTCGTAAGACGCTGTACTCAACCGACCGACCGTCGTTTACCGAGCTGGAGGAGCATGTCCGTAACGCAAAATCACCAGCGAAACAGACTTCAGACCAGGACGCATGACGCATGAAGCATAACAATCACCCCATTATTCTGGTTAAGAAAAAGAAGCATAAAAGACATGAGGGCGGTCACGGCTCATGGAAGATTGCCTATGCCGACTTTATGACCGCGATGATGGCTTTCTTTATGGTGATGTGGCTGTTGTCGATCGCGAACCCTCAGGAATTGGTGCAGATTGCCGATTACTTTAAGACGCCATTGAAAGTGGCACTGACCGGCGGTTCAAAAAGTAGCGAAAGCATCAGCGTGATCCCCGGCGGTGGCGAGGACCCAACCCAGAAATCGGGCGAGGTCCACAAGGTGGTGGATATGGATGCGCAGAAACGCAAGCTGGATGAAATCCGTCTTAACCGTCTGCGTGAAAAGCTCGACCAGCTGATCGAATCGGATCCACGGTTGAAGGCCCTGCGTCCCCATTTGATCATCAATATGGTGGAAGAGGGGCTGCGTATTCAGATTATCGACAGCGAGAACCGGCCGATGTTTAAAACCGGTCGCGCGGAAGTTGAGCCGTATATGCGCGATATTTTGCGGGCAATTGCACCGATCCTGAACGATATACCGAACAAAATCAGCCTTGCCGGCCATACCGATGATTTTCAGTATGCCAACGGCGACCGCGGATACAGTAACTGGGAACTGTCTGCCGACCGCGCGAACGCCTCACGGCGTGAGCTGGTCACCGGCGGACTGGATAGCGGCAAGATGCTGCGCGTGGTCGGGATGGCCGACACCATGAGTTTAAAAAACCGCGGCGCGGATGATGCTGTAAACCGTCGAATCAGTCTGCTGGTGTTGAACCACGACACGGAGCTGCAGATTGAGAAAGAAAACTCGGAGAGCGACGCGACGCAAATCAGCGACAGCAATGCGGGCAGTCTTAAAGAAATCGTCGCACCGGCACTCCCTGCCGATGCCACAAAAAAACCAGACCCTCAACCCCCAGTGGCTGAGCCAGCAGGCGATCAGGTAAAACCGACAGCATCCGCTCCGGCTAACCCGGTACCGGCGGCCCAGACCGATCGCGACTCACAGCAGAGGTGATCCCGTGAGCATGGATATTAGCGATTTTTATCAAACGTTTTTCGATGAAGCCGACGAACTGTTGGCCGATATGGAACAACACCTGCTGGGGTTAGACCCACAGGAACCGGATTCGGAACAGCTTAACGCTATCTTCCGTGCGGCCCACTCGATTAAAGGCGGGGCGGGTACCTTTGGTTTCACTGTGTTACAGGAAACCACGCATATTCTGGAAAATATTCTCGACGGCGCTCGTCGCGGCGAAATGCAGCTGAGCACCGATATCATCAACCTGTTTTTGGAAACCAAAGATATTATGCAAGAACAGCTGGATGCCTATAAAACCGCCACGGAACCGAATGCCGCGACGTTTGAATACATCTGTCAGGCGCTGCGCCAGTTAGCGTTAGAAGCCAAGGGTGAAGTGATTGAACCGCCTAAAACGCTGGCAGCCGCGGCGAACGCGCCTGTGGCGGCCGCCGGTCTGAGACTGGCGCTGGTGGACCTGAAACCGGCAGAAATTCCATTAATGCTGGAAGAACTGGGGAATCTGGGCACCGTTTCTGACGTGGTGAAAGGCGAAACCTCGGTTGAAGTGACCCTTGACTCTACCGTCGATCAGGATGACATCGTGGCGGTGCTGTGCTTTGTGATTGAAGAAGCGCAGATCCAGTTCCTGACGGCGTCGTCAGCAGCAACAGCGGTTGAGCCAATCGTTGAAGCGGTGGCTGAAGAGCCGGCCGCACCGCTGGCCACGGTCACCGACATTACGCCGGCGAAACGTGAAGCACCGAAAAAAGCGGCTGCCAAAGCCAGCGAATCCACCAGTATCCGCGTTGCGGTAGAGAAAGTGGACCAGCTGATTAACCTGGTTGGCGAACTGGTTATCACCCAGTCGATGCTGGCGCAGCGTTCCGGTGAACTGGATCCGGTTGCCCACGGCGACCTGCTGAACAGCATGGGACAGTTAGAACGTAACGCCCGTGACCTGCAGGAATCGGTGATGTCCATCCGTATGATGCCGATGGAATATGTCTTCAGCCGCTTCCCACGTCTGGTGCGCGATTTGGCCAGCAAGCTGGGTAAAGAAGTGGAGCTGACCCTGCAAGGCAGCTCGACCGAGCTGGATAAGAGCCTGATCGAACGCATTATTGACCCGTTAACGCACCTGGTGCGTAACAGTCTGGATCACGGTATCGAAACCCCGGAAAAACGTCTGGCCGCCGGCAAAGACGCCATCGGTAACCTGATCCTGTCCGCGGAACATCAGGGCGGCAACATCTGCATCGAAGTGGTTGATGACGGTGCCGGTCTGAACCGTGAACGTATCCTGGCGAAAGCGCTGTCGTCTGGCCTGCCGGTCAGCGAATCGATGAGCGATGAAGAAGTGGGCATGCTGATCTTCGCCCCTGGCTTCTCCACGGCGGAGCAGGTGACTGACGTCTCGGGTCGCGGTGTCGGCATGGACGTGGTGAAACGAAATATCCAGGAGATGGGCGGTCACGTCGAAATCTCCTCGAAGCAGGGTAAAGGCACCACCATTCGTATTCTGCTGCCACTGACGCTGGCCATCCTCGACGGCATGTCCGTTCGCGTGGCTAACGAAGTGTTCATTCTGCCGCTGAACGCGGTGATGGAATCGCTGCAACCGCTGGCAGACGATCTGCATCCGCTGGCCGGTGGCGAGCGCGTGCTGGAAGTGCGGGGTGAATACCTGCCGCTGGTTGAGCTGTGGAACGTGTTCGATGTGCAGGGCGCAAAAACCGAAGCAACGCAGGGCATCGTGGTGATCCTGCAAAGCGCCGGTAAACGCTATGCGATGCTGGTCGATCAGCTGATTGGCCAGCACCAGGTGGTGGTTAAAAATCTGGAAAGCAACTATCGCAAAGTGCCGGGTATCTCGGCAGCAACCATCCTCGGTGATGGCAGCGTGGCGCTGATTGTCGACGTATCGGCTCTGCAGTCTCTCAACCGTGAAAAGCGTGTGGCGGGAGCCGCAGCCTGACTTTAACCGATTAAGGGTAGAATTATGAATGGAATGGCAACTGTCTCTAAACTCACTGGCGAAACCGTAGGTCAGGAGTTCCTGGTGTTTACGCTGGGTGACGAAGAATACGGCATCGATATTTTGAAAGTGCAGGAGATCCGCGGTTACGATCAGGTTACCCGCATCGCCAACACGCCTTCCTTTATCAAAGGCGTGACCAACCTGCGCGGCGTTATCGTGCCAATCATCGACCTGCGCATTAAGTTCGCGCAGTCCGATGTCGGGTATAACGAAAACACCGTGGTGATCGTGTTGAATCTGGAACAGCGCGTGGTCGGTATCGTGGTTGACGGCGTGTCTGACGTGCTGTCACTGACCCAGGATCAGATCCGTCCTTCCCCGGAATTCGCCGTGACCATGTCGACCGAATATCTGACCGGCCTGGGTGCACTGGGCGATCGCATGTTGATTCTGGTCGATATTGAGAAGCTGCTGAACAGCGAAGAAATGGCGTTAGTCGACGTGCTGCGTAGCGCCTGATAACCGTTGTTTTTCCTGTTGAAAAAGGGCCTTGCGCAACACGCAGGGCCCTTTTTTTAGTTACAATATTATTTCGTCTTTGTTTTATATAGCAAAATAAATCTCCGCAAAATATCTCTCTCACAACATAAAGTATGGCCCTGAAAAGCCGATAGATCCGGTGTTGTTTTTTACTTTTACACACCAAGGGTTCTCTATGTTCACACGCATCAAAGTGGTCACCAGCCTGCTGCTGGTCCTGCTCGTTTTTGGCTCATTACAGCTGATCTCTGGCGGCATATTTATTGGCGCGCTGACCAGCGATAAAGACAGTTTTTCCATTGCGCAAAATTCCAGTGACAACGTGGCGTCCTTCACCGACGCGTGGATTGCACTGAACCAGACCCGCATCACCCTGAACCGCGGCATGCTGCGTCTGCAGAGTGAAACGGCCAACAGCATCAACAGCGCGTCGCTGACCGCGATTTCCGATCAGGGTAAGAAACTGCTGGCTGATGCCGACAAATCTTACGCGCGCTATCAAGCCATCCCGAACACCAAGGGTGTTGACCCGAAAGTGGTTGATGACCTTGAGCAGAACTACGTCAGCTATTCCAAAGCGCTGTCGACCATGCTGGATTTGATGCAGAGCAAGCAGCTGCCTGAGATGTTCAAACTGAACATCGAGCAGAAGCAGAATGATATGCAGCAGGCCTATACCCTGTGGCGTACGGCCCTGAATGAAATCACCGTGCAGGGCGTGAAGGCCAACGAAGCGGCGTACAGCAAAATGCTGTGGGTGATTGGCACCATCATGGTACTGGTCGTCGCGCTGATCGCCCTGTGCTGGGTGGGCCTGCGCAAGATCCTGATTACGCCATTACAGAACAACATTGCCCACATCAGCCACATTGCGGGCGGCGACCTGACGCATACCATCGAAGTAGAAGGCCGTAATGAAATGGCCCAACTGGCAAACAGTTTGCTGGAGATGCAGCAGTCGCTGGTGCGTACCGTTAGCGACGTACGCGACGGTTCCGATGCGATCTATACCGGTGCCAGTGAAATTGCCGCCGGCAATAACGATCTGTCTGCCCGTACCGAGCAGCAGGCTGCCTCGCTGGAAGAAACCGCGGCCAGCATGGAGCAGTTAACCGCCACCGTGAAGCAGAACGCCGAAAACGCCCGTCAGGCCTCTCAGCTGGCGCTTAGCGCGTCTGAAACCGCGCTGAAAGGCGGCAAGGTGGTGGATGGCGTGGTGAAAACCATGAGCGACATTGCCGGCAGTTCGAAGAAAATTGCTGACATTACCAGCGTGATCGACGGGATTGCGTTCCAGACCAACATCCTGGCGCTGAACGCCGCGGTGGAAGCGGCGCGTGCCGGCGAGCAGGGACGAGGCTTCGCGGTGGTTGCCGGGGAAGTGCGTAACCTTGCCCAGCGCAGTGCGCAGGCGGCGAAAGAGATCAAAGGGCTGATTGAAGACTCCGTGGCGCGCGTCGACAGCGGCACCGTGCTGGTGGGTACCGCAGGCGAAACCATGGCGGATATCGTCAGCGCCGTGACCCGCGTGACCGACATTATGGGCGAGATTGCCTCTGCCTCTGATGAGCAGAGCAAAGGCATCGACCAGGTGGGCACCGCCGTGACCGAAATGGACCGCGTGACGCAGCAGAACGCCTCGCTGGTGGAAGAATCCGCCACGGCGGCCGCCGCGCTGGAAGATCAGGCCAGCCGTCTGACGCAGGCCGTCGCGGTATTCCGCGTGCGCAAAGAGTCCGGTTTCACACCGGCGGCGAAAGCCAGCACCGTGAAACGGGCAGCATCGCCGGTGGCGCGCAAAGCCACTGCGCCGTTTGCCTCTGACAGCAACTGGGAAACCTTTTAATCCGATCTCCGCAGTAAAAATGCCGTCATAAGATTATCCGCTGAGCGATCGGCGGATATCTGCATAAAGATCCCATTCCCTTTGCCGATAACAGTGCCAGTTGTTTCCCCTTCCTGAGGTAGTCATGTTCAAACGGATAAAGGTTGTTACCGGCCTGGTCAGCGTACTGGTGCTGTTTGCGTTGCTGCAGTTTGGCACCGGCGGATTGTTTTTCCATACGGTCAAGAATGACAAAGATAATTTTGCGTTTAACCAGCGTCTGCGTGTGTTACAGCAGTCAATGGGCACCTCCTGGGTCTCTCTGGTTCAGGCGCGTAATACCCTGAACCGCGCCGGGATCCGCTACCTGCAGGATGCGAATCAAATGGGTTCGGGTGCCACGGTGAAGGAACTGCTGGTGCTGGTACAGCAAGAGCTGGATATCGCTGACAAGTCGATGGCGGTATTTGACGCCAACCTGTCCGAAAAGGGCAAAACCGCCGAGAACATCAAGCAACTGCATGCCAATTATAAGCAGCTGCACGATGCGCTGGCCGACCTGATTGTGATGATGCAGACCGGCAAGTTCACCGACTTTATCGCGCAGCCAACCCAGAGCTACCAGAATCAGTTTGAAAAAACCTATAACGACTGGCTGGAAACCAATAACCGGCTGACCGCTGAGGGCGTTGAGGCCAACAGTCGCGCTTACGAGCATACCCTGTGGCTGCTGTTAGCGGTGCTGGTGATCTCCCTGCTGGTGATCGCGCTGGCCTGGAGCGGCATCTATAAAATCCTGCTGCGTCCGTTACGCACCAATATCGAACATATCCGCCATATCGCCAGCGGCGATCTGACCCAGTCAATTGAGTCAGAAGGGCGCAACGAAATGACCCAGTTGGCCGACAGCCTGCGTGAAATGCAGCAGTCGCTGGTCCGCACTGTCAGCGATGTCCGCGACGGTTCCGATGCGATTTATACCGGCGCCAGCGAAATCTCCGCCGGCAACAACGATCTCTCCTCGCGCACCGAACAGCAGGCGGCCTCGCTGGAGCAAACTGCTGCCAGTATGGAGCAGCTGACCGCCACGGTGAAACAGAACGCCGAGAACGCCCGTCAGGCCTCTCAGCTGGCGCTCAGCGCCTCAGAAACCGCGCAGAAAGGCGGCAAGGTGGTGGATGGCGTGGTGAAAACCATGAACGACATCGCCGGAAGCTCGAAGAAGATTGCTGACATTACCAGCGTCATCGACGGCATTGCCTTCCAGACCAATATCCTGGCGCTGAACGCCGCGGTGGAAGCGGCCCGTGCCGGTGAGCAGGGACGTGGCTTCGCGGTAGTGGCAGGCGAAGTACGTAACCTGGCCCAGCGCAGCGCGCAGGCGGCAAAAGAGATTAAAGGGCTGATTGAAGACTCCGTGGCCCGCGTCGATACCGGCTCGGTGCTGGTGGAAAGCGCCGGAGAGACCATGGCCGATATCGTCAGCGCGGTGACCCGCGTCACCGACATCATGGGCGAAATCGCCTCGGCGTCGGACGAGCAGAGCAAGGGCATCGACCAGGTGGGCACCGCTGTGACCGAGATGGATCGCGTCACCCAGCAGAACGCCTCGCTGGTGGAAGAGTCTGCGGCAGCCGCCGCCGCGCTGGAAGAACAGGCCAGCAGACTGACTCAGGCGGTCGCCGTATTCAGAATCCGTAAAGAAAATGTCATCCAGGCCGTTAATACCAGTAAGGCAAATAAAAACCCACTGTTAATGCCGGCAGCCGCACCGCGTAAAGCGCTGGCCGCACCGACATCCAACGATAATTGGGAAACTTTCTAACAGACTTTTTTGCCGCTCATCTTGGGCGGCAAAACCTGGAGGCTTTGATGGTGAGTCGTATACGTATTTCTAGCGCAATTTTCCTGCTGTTGGGGTTGTTCTGCGTGATGCAGATTGTCGGTAACGGTTTGTCTTTTAATTCTTTCCGCCTTGATGCCCGCAACTTGCAGGACGTCGAAGTCAGCAGTAATCAGCGTGAAGCGCTGGGCGAAACCTGGGCGGCCTTACTGAGCGCTCGCGTCACGCTGAGCCGTGCCGGAACGCGTGCCGCACTGAGTTTACCGCGCGATCAGGTAACAAGTTTGATGGCAAAGGCTCAGGAAGATCTGAATGCTGCCGATAATGCTTTTAAGCGCTTCAATGCGATCCCGGAAACCACACCGGCGGGTGGCGCGCTGAAAAAGTCGATGAATGAGGCCTATGACGTTTATGCCCACGAACTTTCTCAGCTGATTGCCTATTTACAGAATTATCAGTTACAGGACTTCCTGGACTCGCCGACGCAGGGCAAGCAGGACAAATTTCAGGTTCAGTACAACCAGTGGATGAAGCACATCGATCTGCTGCGCGAACACGCTAACCAGGCCGGGAAAGGCTTTTATGCCCAGTCGAAAATTATCTTTATCGTGGCGGTGGTGCTCTGCCTGTTAGTGACCTTCAGCGGTATCTGGTGGGTGCGCCGTGCGGTTATCGCGCCACTGTCCAGAATGCGTGGCCACTTTGAACGTATCGCCTCGGGCAACCTGGGCGGCACCATCGAAACGGAAGGGCGTAATGAGCTCAGCCAGCTGTTTATCAGCCTCAACGCCATGCAGAAATCCTTGGCAGAGACGGTCAGCAGCGTACGTGATGGCACGCACGCCATGCACACCGGCATCCGTGAGATTGCGTCAGGCAACAACGATTTGTCTGCCCGTACCGAGCAGCAGGCCGCGTCACTGGCCGAAACCGCCGCCAGTATGGAGCAGCTGACCGCTACCGTGACCGGCAATGCCGAAAATGCCCGCCAGGCTTCTCAGCTGGCAAAAGAGGCCTCAACCACCGCCCATAAAGGCGGCCAGTTGACCGGCAAAGTGGTCACCACCATGAGTGAGATTGCCAGCAGCTCGAAGAAAATTGGCGATATCACCGGGGTGATTGACGGTATCGCGTTCCAGACCAACATCCTGGCGCTGAATGCCGCGGTGGAAGCGGCACGCGCCGGCGAGCAGGGCAGAGGCTTTGCGGTGGTCGCCGGCGAAGTCCGCAACCTGGCGCAACGTAGCGCGCAGGCGGCAAAAGAGATTAAAGCGCTGATTGAAGCGTCGGTGGATCGCGTCGATCAGGGCGCGGTGCTGGTGGCTTCTGCGGGCGAAACCATGGACGAGATTGTGCAGTCGGTCACGCGCGTCAACGACATCATGGGCGAAATAGCTTCAGCCTCTGATGAACAGCGTCGCGGCATTGAGCAGGTTGCACAGGCAGTCAGCCAGATGGATCAGGTAACACAACAGAACGCCGCGCTGGTAGAGGAAGCGGCAGCAGCCACAGAAGCCCTTGAAGCTCAAGCCGACCATCTGACGGGCACGGTGACCAGATTTACACTGGACGCAGAAGGCCAGCCAGGTTATCCGGACGGCATACAGGGAATATAGCTGTGTTTTACCCCCTTAATCAGTACGTTGCAGGGTAGCCCTACATGAAAAAATCGACGTTGTTAGCCCCGCAGGAGAACGCCACGCTGCTGTCCCAGATGGTTCAGCGCCTGCCGTTATCGGATACGCACTTTAAGCGTATCAGTCAGTTGATCTACCAGCGTGCTGGCATCGTTCTCGCCGATCACAAGCGGGAGATGGTTTACAACCGGCTGGTCCGGCGGTTGCGGATGTTGGGTATCGATGATTTTGGTCGTTACCTTGCGCTGCTTGAGAGTGATTCCAACAGCCCGGAGTGGCAGGCGTTTATTAACTCGCTGACCACTAACCTGACGGCATTTTTCCGTGAGGCGCACCACTTCCCGATTCTGGCCGAACACGCCAAACGCCGGGCGGGCAGTTTTAACGTCTGGTGTGCGGCGGCCTCCACGGGTGAAGAGCCGTACTCCATCGCCATGACGCTGGCGGAAACGCTGGGCGCAGGGCCAGGGAAATTCCAGGTCCATGCCAGCGACATTGATACGCAGGTGCTGGAGAAGGCGCTGAGCGGTGTTTATCGCCAGGAAGAGTTACGCACGCTGTCTCCACAGCAGCTGCAACGTTTCTTCTTCCGGGGCACCGGCCCGCATTCCGGGATGGTAAGAGTCCGTCCCGAGCTGGCCAACACCATTAATTTTGCTCAGCTGAATCTGCTGGGCAGCGAGTGGGCGCTACCGGGCCCGTTCGACGCCATTTTTTGCCGTAATGTGATGATCTATTTCGATAAAGAAACACAGGAAAAGATCTTACGGCGTTTTGTCTCGATGTTGAAACCCGGCGGGATCCTGTTCGCCGGTCACTCCGAGAACTTTAGCCAGATCAGTAAAGAGTTCTATCTGCGCGGCCAGACAGTCTACGGACTGACTAAGGAAAGATAATGGGAAAAATCAGAGTGTTATGTGTTGATGACTCTGCATTGATGCGACAGCTGATGACAGAAATCATTAACAGCCATGCAGATATGGAGATGGTCGCCTCGGCACCGGATCCTTTAGTGGCAAGGGACATGATCAAAGAATTTAACCCGGACGTGCTGACGCTGGATGTGGAAATGCCACGCATGGACGGACTGGATTTTCTGGAAAAGCTGATGCGCCTGCGGCCGATGCCGGTGGTGATGGTGTCGTCGCTGACCGGGAAGGGATCGGAAGTGACGCTGCGTGCGCTGGAGCTGGGTGCCGTGGACTTCGTTACCAAGCCATCGCTGGGGATCCGTGAAGGGATGCTGGCCTACAGCCAGATGATTGCCGATAAGGTCCGCGCGGCCTCCCGAGCAAAACTGCATGCGCGTGGCGCGCAGCCTGCGCCGGTGATGCTGAAAGCGGGGCCGTTGCTGAGCAGTGAAAAGCTGATCGCCATTGGCGCTTCAACCGGCGGAACCGAAGCGATTCGCCATGTGCTGCAGCCGTTACCGGCGACCAGCCCGGCACTGTTGATTACTCAGCATATGCCACCTGGCTTCACCCGTTCATTTGCCGAGCGCCTGAACAAGCTCTGTCAGATCACGGTGAAAGAAGCGGAAGACGGTGAGCGTATTCTGCCAGGCCACGCGTACATCGCGCCGGGTGCCATGCACCTTGAGCTGGTGCGCAGCGGGGCGAACTATCAGGTCAAACTGAACGAAGGACCGCCGGTAAATCGTCATAAACCGTCGGTGGACGTCTTATTTAAGTCGGTGGCGCAGTATGCCGGTCGTAACGCCGTCGGGGTGATCCTGACCGGTATGGGTAACGACGGTGCCGCCGGATTGCTGGCGATGAACAAGGCAGGTGCCTGGACCATCGCCCAGAACGAAGCAAGTTGTGTGGTATTTGGCATGCCAAGAGAGGCAATCGCCCTCGGGGGAGCCAGTGAAGTGGTGGATCTTCACCAAATCAGTCAGCACATGCTGGCCAAAATTAGCGCCGGACAGGCATTACGTATTTAACGCAGCGCCCGTCCAGCGGGCTACAAAAAAACGGGAGTGGGTATGGTTGATAAAAATATGCGGTTTCTGGTGGTCGACGACTTCAACACGATGCGTCGTATCGTCCGTAACCTGTTAAAAGAACTCGGCTTCAACAACGTTGAAGAAGCTGAAGATGGTGTGGATGCGCTGCACAAGCTGCGTGCCGGTGGATTTGATTTCGTGGTGTCTGACTGGAACATGCCCAACATGGACGGTCTGGAACTGCTGAAGACCATCCGTGCCGATGCGGCTATGGCCAAGTTACCGGTGTTGATGGTCACGGCGGAAGCCAAAAAAGAGAACATTATTGCGGCTGCTCAGGCTGGTGCCAGCGGCTACGTCGTTAAACCTTTTACAGCAGCGACCCTTGAAGAGAAGTTAGGCAAAATCTTCGAAAAGCTGGGTATGTAAGGAGCCGAGATGAGCACACTTCCGACACCAAATGTTGATGCGGCTTCTGCCAACGACATTATCTCCCGAATTGGTTCGCTGACGCGGATGTTGCGCGACAGCCTGCGTGAATTGGGACTGGATCAAGCTATTGCTGAAGCGGCGGAAGCAATTCCGGATGCCCGCGACCGCCTGGATTACGTAGTGCAAATGACCGCTCAGGCGGCAGAACGCGCGTTGAACTGCGTGGAAGCTTCACAGCCACGTCAGACGCTGATGGAAGATGGAGCGAAGGCGCTGAAAGGCCGTTGGGATGAATGGTTTGAAAATCCTATCGAACTGGCGGATGCCCGCTCTCTGGTTTCGGATACCCGTGGCTATCTGGAGTCTGTGCCTGAACACACCGCTTTCACCAACGCACAGTTGATGGAAATCATGATGGCACAGGATTTCCAGGACCTGACCGGTCAGGTGATCAAGCGCATGATGGACGTTATCCAGGAAATCGAGCGCCAGCTGTTAATGGTGCTGCTGGATAACATGCCAGAACAGGCTTCCCGTCCGAAGAAGGATGTGGACAGCTTGCTCAATGGTCCGCAGATTAACGGTACCGCGCCTGGCGTGGTAGCGAATCAGGATCAGGTGGACGATTTACTGGACAGCCTCGGGTTTTAAGCTTGTCTGTGACAGGAGCTGGCGCCCGCCAGCTCCTGCTATTTTTACCATCCCGCAAATAACCCCCATTTTACGCGTTTACTCGCGGCATTATCCCTGCGCCAATTTGGCATGCTGGCACCTGAAATTCCGTATTGAAGGTAAGCTTCCGTGGCCGGAGACAGCGAAGAGGAAAAGACCGAATCCGCAACCCCCCACCGAATAGAAAAAGCACGAGAAGAAGGGCAAATTCCGCGTTCGCGCGAGCTGACCTCCGTGCTGATGTTGGTGGCGGGACTGAGTATTTTGTGGATCACCGGGGCGACAATGGCACGAAAGATCGGCGCGCTGCTGGCCGATGGGCTCAAATTCAACCATTCCGTGGTCAGCGATACCAGCCAGATGCTGCATTTACTGGGCAACCTGGTGCAGCAGGGGATCTTCACGCTGATCCCGATGATGGCCGGTTTAGTGCTGGTGGCGATTGCCGCACCGATGCTGCTGGGCGGCGTGGTCATCAGCGGTAAAGCCATTAAGTTTGATGTTGGCAAGATGAACCCGATTAAGGGCATCGGCAAACTGTTCTCCGGCCAGACGGCTGCAGAGCTATTGAAGTCGGTGCTGAAGGCGATTCTGGTCGGCTGCGTCACCTGGCTGTATATCCGTCATCACTGGCCCGATATGCTGCGACTGATCAGCGAATCACCGTATAACGCCTTAGCCAATTCGTTAAATATGATTGCGATGTGTAGCGTGCTGGTGGTGTTTGGGCTGTCGCCGATGGTGATGTTTGACGTGTTCTGGCAGCTGTACAGTTATTTCAAGGGCCTGCGCATGACGCGCCAGGATATCCGCGATGAGTACAAGCAGCAGGAAGGTGACCCGCACGTGAAGGGCCGCATTCGTCAGCAGATGCGCGCCGCCGCCCGCCGACGCATGATGGCGGATGTGCCAAAGGCCGACGTGATCGTCACCAACCCGACGCACTATTCCGTGGCCTTACAGTACGACGAACGCAAGATGAGCGCGCCGAAAGTGGTGGCGAAAGGGGCCGGCGAGATTGCCCTGCGCATCCGTGAGTTGGGCAAAGAACACCGCATTCCGATTTTAGAAGCACCGCCGCTGGCGCGTGCCTTATACCGACACAGTGAGATTGGTCAGCATATTCCGGGAACGTTATATGCCGCCGTCGCAGAAGTGTTGGCCTGGGTTTGGCAACTCCGTCGCTGGAAGCTGGAGGGTGGCCTGGCCCCGAAAAAACCTGACAATTTAACCGTCCCGGAAGGACTGGATATTGTCATAAGAGATGAAGACTAATGGCGAATCTGGCCGCAATATTACGGTTACCGAATTTTAAAGATACCCAATGGCAGGTGATGGCCGGGCCGGTATTGATTCTGATGATCCTGTCGATGATGGTGCTGCCGCTGCCGCCCTTCATTCTGGATCTGCTGTTCACCTTTAATATTGCGCTGTCGATCATGGTGCTTCTGGTGGCGATGTTCACCCAGAAAACGCTGGAGTTCGCCGCTTTCCCCACCATTTTGCTGTTCTCAACGTTACTGCGCCTGGCGCTGAACGTTGCCTCAACCCGTATCATTTTGATGGAAGGCCACACCGGAGCTGGTGCGGCTGGACAGGTGGTTGAAGCCTTCGGTCACTTCCTGGTGGGCGGTAACTTCGCCATCGGTATCGTGGTGTTTATCATCCTGGTGATCATCAACTTTATGGTTATCACCAAGGGTGCGGGCCGTATCGCCGAAGTGGGCGCGCGTTTCGTGCTTGACGGCATGCCCGGCAAACAGATGGCCATCGACGCCGACCTTAACGCCGGCCTGATTGGCGAAGAAGAAGCGAAAAAACGCCGTTCTGATGTGACCCAGGAAGCCGACTTCTACGGTTCAATGGACGGTGCGAGTAAGTTCGTTCGTGGTGATGCCATCGCCGGTATCATGATCATGGTGATTAACGTGGTCGGCGGACTGTTAGTCGGCGTTATCCAGCATGGGATGGACGTGGGGCACGCGGCGGAAAGCTACACGCTGCTGACCATCGGTGATGGCCTGGTTGCACAGATCCCGGCGTTGGTGATCTCAACCGCAGCAGGTGTGATCGTCACCCGCGTCGGCACCGATCAGGATGTTGGCGAGCAGATGGTCACCCAGCTTTTCAAAAACCCGCGCGTCATGATGCTGAGTGCCGGCGTTCTGGGCCTGTTAGGCCTGGTGCCGGGCATGCCAAACCTGGTGTTCCTGATGTTCACCGCCGCCTTGCTGGGCCTCGCCTGGTATCTGCGCGGTAAAGAGACCAAACCGAAAGCGGCAGCCCCGGCGCCAACCAAACAGGTTGAAGCCTCTTCCAATACCGAAGCCTCCTGGGGCGATGTGCAGCTGGAAGATTCGCTGGGCATGGAAGTCGGTTACCGCCTGATCCCGATGGTCGACCATCAGCAGGATGGTGAGCTGCTGGGCCGTATCCGCAGTATCCGCAAAAAATTCGCCCAGGAGATGGGCTTCCTGCCGCCGGTGGTGCATATCCGTGACAACATGGATCTGCCGCCTGCGCGCTACCGTATCCTGATGAAAGGCGTCGAAATTGGCAGCGGTGATGCCTATCCTGGCCGCTGGATGGCGATCAACCCTGGCACCGCCGCCGGCACGCTGCCGGGCGAACCGACCGTCGATCCGGCGTTCGGTCTGGCTGCCACCTGGATTGACAGTGCGCTGAAAGAGCAGGCGCAAATCCAGGGCTTTACCGTGGTGGAAGCCAGTACCGTGGTGGCAACACACCTTAACCACCTGATTGGTCAGTACGCCAGCGAGCTGTTTGGCCGTCAGGAATCGCAGCAGCTGCTGGATCGCGTGACCCAGGAGATGCCAAAGCTGACCGAAGATTTGATCCCAGGGGTGATTTCCCTGACCACGCTGCATAAGGTGCTGCAAAACCTGCTGGCCGAGCGCGTTTCAATCCGTGATATGCGCACCATTATCGAGACGCTGGCGGAGCATGCTGCGGTACAAACCGATCCGCATGAGCTGACGTCGGTGGTTCGCGTTGCACTGGGCCGCGCCATTACCCAGCAGTGGTTCCCGGGTACCGGTGAAGTGCAGGTGATTGGGCTGGATACCACCCTTGAACGTCTGTTGCTGCAGGCGCTGCAGGGCGGTGGCGGACTCGAGCCGGGCCTGGCGGATCGTCTGATGGCGCAGGCGCAGGGCGCGCTGGATCATCAGGAATCATTAGGCGCACCGCCGGTGCTGCTGGTTAACCATCCGCTGCGTGCATTGCTGGCCCGCTTCCTGCGCCGCAATATGCCGCAGCTGATGGTGATCTCGAATCTTGAATTGAGCGATAACCGTAATATCCGCATGACGTCGACCATTGGAGGTCACTGATGAAAATGCTATTACTGCTGCTCTGTTTCCCGGGCGTTGTCCTGGCCGCCGGCGGTGCCTGGCAGGCCAGCTCGATCGGGCCTGGCCTGCAAAATCGCGGGATGCAGGCGGCATCGCCGGCGCTGACCGCTTCTGAAGCGGTGGACGGTTCGATTACCGAAGTGGCCTGGCGCTATGTGGTTAACGGCCCGGTGCCTTCAGGCATGATGGTGCACCTGTGTGCCGAAACCCGCTGTGTGGCGCTCGACGGTGCCAGCGGCGCAACCCGCGGCCTGAGCAATCTTGCCGCTAACCAGAGCCTGCATTTTGTCTACGGCGTGCAGGGGAAAGGGCGACTAAACAAGGATCTGCGGGTGATCAGCAATCAGGTGATGGTCAACTACCACTGATTGCTGAACGGCAGGATCAAAAAAGGGGACGATTACGCATCGTCCCCTTTTTTATTGCCGCGTCGGCGGTTACATTCTTTCTACCGTATCGATACCCAGCGTATCCAGACCCTGTTTCAGGGTTTTCGCCGTTAACAGCGCCAGCTTCAGGCGGCTCTGTTTGGTGGCTTCATCGTCGGCGGTCAGAATCGGGCAGTGCTCGTAGAAGCCAGAGAACAGGCCGGCCAGATCGTACAGATACGCACACATCACGTGTGGCGTACCGTCACGGGCAACCTGGGTGATGGTTTCTTCGAACTGCAGCAAACGCACCGCCAGCGCCGCTTCACGATCTTCAACGATTTGCGCGTTGCCGGTGACGCCAGTCTCATCAATCCCCGCCTTACGGAATACCGACAGCACACGTGTATAGGCATACTGCATATACGGCGCGGTGTTGCCCTCGAAAGCCAGCATGTTGTCCCAGTCGAAGATGTAATCGGTGGTACGGCTTTTGGACAGGTCGGCATACTTGATCGCGCCGATACCGACGCTGTTCGCCAGCGCCTTCAGCTCGTCGGCAGGCATGTCCGGGTTCTTCTCGCCAACCAGCTTAGTGGCACGCTCGACCGCTTCGTCCAGCAGGTCGGACAGCTTGATGGTGCCGCCCGCGCGAGTTTTGAACGGCTTACCGTCTTTGCCCAGCATCATGCCAAAGGCATGGTGTTCTAACGGCACCGACTCAGGCACGTAACCGGCTTTACGCACGATGGTCCACGCCTGCATCAGGTGCTGATGCTGACGGGAATCGATGTAATACAGCACGCGGTCCGCCTTGAGGGTTTCATAACGGTATTTCGCACAGGCGATATCGGTGGTGGTATAGAGGTAGCCGCCATCCTTTTTCTTGATGATCACACCCATCGGGTCGCCATCTTTGTTCTTGTACTCGTCAAGGAACACCACGGTGGCGCCTTCACTTTGCACCGCCAGACCTTTGGCCGTCAGATCGGCGACGATGCCCGGCAGCATATCGTTGTACAGGCTTTCACCCATCACGTCTTTGCGGCTCAGCGTCACGTTCATGCGGTCATAAATGATCTGGTTCTGCGCCATGGTGATATCGACCAGCTTCTTCCACATGGTGCGGCAATATTCGTCGCCACCCTGCAGCTTAACCACATAGCCACGCGCGCGCTCGGCGAAGGCCGGATCTTCATCATAGGTGCGCTTCGCTTCGCGGTAGAACACTTCCAGATCCGCCAGCGCGTGCTCTTCGTGATGCTCGTTCTGCTGTTTCTCCAGGAAGGCGATCAGCATGCCGAACTGGGTGCCCCAGTCACCGACGTGGTTCGCGCGGATCACGTTGTGGCCGAGGAATTCCAGCGTACGCACCGCCGCGTCACCGATGATGGTGGAGCGGACGTGACCGACGTGCATCTCTTTCGCCACGTTTGGCGCGGAGTAGTCAATCACCACGGTTTGGGGGGCCACCGGCGCAACACCGAGGCGCGGCGCGGCGGTAACCGCATCCACCTGCGCGGACAGCCACTGCTTGTCGAGGAACAGGTTGATAAAGCCGGGTCCGGCAATTTCTACTTTGCTGGCAATTCCGGTTAAATCGAGATGCTTAAGGACTTCTTCCGCCAGTTGTCGGGGCGCCATATCCAGCTTCTTGGCCACTGCCATGATGCCGTTCGCCTGGTAGTCACCAAACTGCACTTTGGCTGATTGTCTTACCTGCGGTTCGCAGTCGGCCGGAGCCCCTGCTGCGATCATCGCCTGACTGACTTTTTCTGAGAGAAGAGCCTGAATATTCACCGGGTTACCTTATATGCTAAAAAGCCTGCGTCGGGGCAAGCCATCATGCTGAACGACGCCAGGCCACAGAGCGATCTGTTGTACACTGGCACCGTCAAAAAAGAAGGGGAAAAGTATACTGCATTTCAGGCGGAGTTATCCAGGAACCTGATCATCGGAAGATGACGTGAGGGCGGCGGGAAACAGTGCTGTGACTGTTTCCCGCCAAAGTATTCAGGAACGGCGACGGGCTACGCGGTGAGGGCGATGCGGGCTGGCAACGGTGCTTTTATCGTTACGTACCTTCCAATGGCGGGCCAATGCAAACCCCATCATCGCAATCAGCACTGCAACTAAAATATACATAAGCATTATGCTTTTTCCTTGTGTGAGGGTGGGAACAAATCTATAAGAATCCACAATACCCTACAACGTCCCGACAGGGATTTAGGAATAGTCGCATTGTATAAATTTAACTAAACTAAAACAGAAAGTTAAAAGACATTTTCTAAATAATACGCTGGTCCTGAACCAGCTAAAACTGAGTATTTGCGTTAAATATCGTTATTAATAGGTACATTAATCCATAAAAATGCACTATTCATAACATTGGCTGGTCCGGTAATGAGACGGCGTCGCAAACAAATGATTAAGTAAACTACAGTAAGGAGGCCAAATGGCGCTGTTTTCGGGTAAAAATGCAGAAGAATTAAACGATTTGTCTAATGATTTACCCCGTTTTTTACACTCTCTTTACCAATTAGCGGATCGATTAGAACTGGATTTGGCGCAGCTTGAGGTTGACCACATTGCCGTGCGTTGTAACCAGAACACCACCGCAGCGCGCTGGAAATCTGGCTTTATGCAGCATGGCGTGCTGTTTTCGGAAAAAGAAATCAACGGACGTCCTGTGGCCCTTTTTGAACTGGAGTCGCCGCTGTTGGTTGGACCCTGGAAGATAAGCGTTGTTGAACTACCGTGGCCAGGAAATCGCCTGTATCGCCATGAAGGATGGGAGCATATCGAAGTGGTGTTGCGGGGTGATCCTGACGAACTGGGGTCGCGCGCGCTGGCGCTGTGCTCTGATGCAGGGCTGATTCAGCAGGGAATTTCCATCAAAAGCAGCGCGCCAAAGGGCGAAGGGGAACGTCTTCCCAATCCCACGCTGGCAATCAGTGACGGTTCGGTCACCATCAAGTTCCATCCCTGGAGCCTGAAAGAGGTGGTCGAAAGCGAGTTATGACAGGTTAAGACGCGGCAGGGTGCGCACGGCATTTTCCATGCGTCGGAGGGCTTCGTGGATAAAGTCGCGCGGGCAGCCGAAGTTCAGGCGCACGTAACCGTCGTCGCCAAAGTCACGGCCTGGTGAAAAGCCCAGTCCGTGACGTTCAAAGAACAGCGCCGGACTGGCGGCCTTCAGCTGACTGGCATCAATCCACGCCAGGTAGGTGGCTTCCGGTGCCACCATCGACAGGCCGGGTATGGCAATGACGCGCTGCGTCAGCAGGTCCCGCGTCTCCCGCAGATAGGCCAGCTGCTCATCCAGCCACGGCTGTCCGTCACGCCAGGCCGCCGTCGCGGCAACATACGAAAGAATATCCACGCCCGGCACCAGTCCCTGACGTTGTCGGGTGAAACGCTTGCGCAACTCCCTGTCCGGAATGATCGCCACTGAAGCACCCAATCCGGCAATATTGAAGGTCTTGGACGGGGAAATCAGCGTGACAGAGCGCCGTTCGGCATCCTCATTCAGCGAGGCAAAAGGAATATGCTGCACGCCGGGCTCCAGCAGCAGGTCGCAATGGATTTCATCTGAACAGACAATCAGATCGTGGCGCTGGGCAAACCGCCACTGCTCCAGCAACTCCTCGCGACGATACACCGTGCCGCCCGGATTTTGCGGGTTACACAGCATCAGCAGCTTCTCATTGCCAGTCATTTGTGGCTCTAACGCCGCCAGGTCCATCACCCAACGTTCCTCTTCCAGACGAAGCTGGGCATTGAGTTGGCTGCGGCTGGCATTGGAGGCGGCTGAACGGAACGGCGGATAGATCGGGGTAGGGGCGATGGTGCCCTGATGCGCTTCAGTAAATGCACGCACCGCAAGATTTAAGCCGGTGACCACGCCGGGCAGGAACACCAACCACTCAGGTTTTATCGCCCACTGATACCTTTCAGCCATGCGGGCAATAATCACGTCAATCAGTTCGGAGGGCGGATTGCCGTAACCAAAAACGCCATGCTCAACGCGCTGCGTCAGGGCATCAATAATACACTGCGGGGAACGGAAGTCGGTGTCGGCGACCCACAGCGGGAGGATATCCTGATCACCATATTTTTGCCATTTGAGACTATCGCTGTGACGGCGATCGATCCGTTCATTAAAATTGGATGCCATGTTAGTGATTCCCGTTAATATTAAATCGAAGTTATTGAGTCAGACTAAACACCTGCAAAGATTTTCACAACCAGCCAGCAGTCATTAACAGGAGGATGGGATGCTAAAACTGGAAGTATGCTGCTATGGAGTCGATTGTGCTTTGACTGCTGAACAAGCCGGAGCCGATCGGGTTGAATTATGTGCTGCACCGGCCGAGGGTGGGTTAACCCCGTCCGCCGGCAGCCTTAAACTGGCGCGTGAAAAGCTGACGCTGCCCGTCCACCCCATTGTTCGCCCACGCGGCGGCGATTTTTGCTTCTCAGCCAACGAATTTAATGAGATAAAATCAGACGTCGCGCTGATCCGCGAACTGGGCTTTCCGGGCGTGGTGGTCGGCGTGCTGGATGTTGATGGCCATATTGACCTGCCAAGGATGAAACAGATTATGGCGCTGTGCGATGGCATGGCGGTCACCTTCCATCGGGCCTTCGATCTGTGCCACAGCCCGCTTATGGCCCTGCAGCAACTGACCGACCTTGGCGTGGCGCGCATCCTGACATCAGGACAGCAACAGAGTGCCGAAAGCGGATTATCGCTGCTCAAGGAACTTAACCGAATGACGCGCGGTCCAATCATTATGGCTGGGGCGGGCGTCCGTCTCGGCAATTTGCAGAAGTTCATTGATGCAGGTCTGAGCGAAATACACAGCTCGGCCAGCCAGAGAGTGGCCTCGCCGATGCGCTACCGTAAAGCCGGTGTCTCTATGAGTTCTGTGGCAGAAACCGATGAATTCAGTCGCACCTGTGTGGACAGTGATATGGTCGAAGCGATGAAAGTCGCGCTGTCGCTCAGTCCCCCGGTGAGAGTTGCCTGACCCGATTTTGCCGCGCAGCACGCCACTAAACGACGTGATGTTTGCAAGTACCAAGCCCCATCGTTTTGGTGGGGCTTTTTTTCACCCCAAACTGCCCGCAGGGCAGAAATTCCCCTTACACTTAGGCTATTCCTTTCCTCTTTGACGAGATTGTTCATGAAAATCATCATGCTGGGCGCAGGGTGTTTTATGTTGTGGGCAGGCGTCTCGGCCGCGTATGCCGCAGAGAGCTGTCCTGCGCAGGCGAAGCAGATCAATGACAGCAACAGCCTGGTGCTGCTGGGTGGCACCGCCAAAGGGCCGATCAAGCAGGTGGTGGTTGGCGAGTTTGGTAAGGACGTTAATCAGCAGAAACGCATTCTGGGCCAGTTCGATCGCTGTGGCGCGTTGCTCAGGGCGGACATCAGCTATGACAAGAGCGAAGGCAACATGATGCTGCGGATGGTGCAGAATATCGCCCGGGTTAACAGCGGCTGGCAGTCGGTGTATGACATGTCGGTGTTCATGATCAAAGACGGCCAGCCGGTGGAAGTGAATCGCAAACAGGGCACCGTGAACTATCTGATCGGCAACAAGGGTACTATCACCAGTTCAACCGATGCCTTTTTACTGAAGGGCGAGAAGGGGTTCACCGAAACCACCAACAGCTTTGATTCCCGTCTGCGGTTGATCAAAAGCGTGGCCAGAGGCTCCGACGAGCAGGCTAACGGTGTGTTTCGTTATCAGTGGAACAATAAGAACCAGTTAGTCAACTCCAGCTCCGGCAACAGCAAAATGAGCTGGTCGTATGATAAGCAGGATCGCGAGCAGCGTTTGCTGACGCTGACCCATTCCGCCAACAGCGATTTGACCTCGGTTGATGAGTGTCAGCTGTGGGACGATCGGGGGAACTGTACCTTAAGCTACGCCCATGAGAAGGAAGTGTTTCCGCAGGGCGAAATTAACCGCCATATCAGCGCCGCCTACCGGTTTGAATACTGGGAGCAGTAACAGGTAATAAAAAAGGCGGCGGGAGAATTCCGCCGCCTTGTTACAGGGTGGGGTGACGCGACTATTTCACCGTCAGGCTAAAGGCATCCACCGCCAGAATGGCACTGGCAATATCTTCCGCACTCAGATTCGGGTTGAGGTTTTTCAGCGTATCGCCTTCGCTGTTGGCCAGCGCACCGACTTTCACCAGGTTTTCCCAGCTCTCCTTCTCCAGATGCAACTCTTTCAGCGTGGTTGGCATGTTAATCGAGCGGTAGAAGCGGATATAGCGCGCGATCTCTTCATCCGGACGCTGCTCCAGCACCATCTGCGTCAGCGTGCCGTAGGCCACTTTCTCGCCGTGCGTCAGGTGGTGAATATCGCCGTCAATGGCGGTGAAGCCATTATGGATCGCGTGCGCGCCGGCCAGACCGGCGTTTTCAAAGCCCAGTCCTGACAGCAGGGTATTGGCTTCGACCACCGCTTCCACCGCAGGCGTTACCACTTTTTTCTCCACCGCCTGATAGGCGCTGTAACCGTAGGTCAGCAGCGTTTTTTCACAGGCTTCCGCAATCGCCATACCGGCAATGGTCGGATCGCCACCCACCATCGATTTGCTGTGAGAGCGTTTCACCGCCTGCGCTTCCACAAAGGTGGCCAGGCCGTCGGCGATGCCGGAAGCAAACAGGCGAACCGGCGCACGGGCGCACACCTGCGTATCGACCAGCACCAGGTCTGGGTTTTTGCTGTAGAAGCGATAGCTTTCGAATACGCCGGTATCGGAATAGATCACCGAAAGGGCGCTACAAGGCGCATCGGTTGAGGCGATGGTCGGGACAATCACCACCGGCTGTTTCAGTTCATCGGCCACGGCTTTGACGGTATCCAGCGTTTTGCCGCCGCCCAGACCAATCACCAGGCTTGCACCGCCTTGTTTAGCCAGTGCCGCCAGCCGGCTGATTTCGTTGCTGGACGCTTCGCCGTTAAACTGCTGATAGTGAAACTCAATATTGTGTTCGTTAAGGGAAGCCTGTGCTTCTTTACCAATCAGCCCCCAGACAATCTCATCGGCAACCACAAAGGCGTTATTGCCAAGCTCTGCGACGTACTCGCCTAGCTGGGCTAACACACCCGCACCCTGGACATATTTCCGCGGTGAAGAGAAAACGAATTTACTCATGTGGGACTCCTTTCAGTGAAATGAAACAGATGTCTGACTGCGCCAGTGTGAACCCTAAGGGGGGACAGGGTTTGTTAAAAAACGGCATAACGTAAAAAATTCACATTCTCATTTGTTGCCCCGGATGATTGATTTCCGCGCACGAAACGATTGATTGTGGTGAGGATGTCGCTAGAATATGAATTTCCTGTTAAGGACCCTGCCATGACCGCTTCACTGCTGACCTTTCTGTTCGCCATCATCATTCTGACGCTGACACCCGGATTCGATACCGCGCTGATCCTGCGCACCTCTGCCGCCAACGGCTGGAAAAAAGCCGTTACCACCAGTATGGGGATCAATACCGGCTGTATGGCGTGGGGCGCCGCGGTGGGCCTGGGATTAGGGGCGCTGCTGCTGGCCTCGGAGATGGCTTACAACATGCTTAAGCTGGTGGGTGCCGCCTATTTGCTGTGGTTAGGCGTAGGGTTACTGCTGAAGCCGCGTTCCCATTTTCATGCTGATGTGGCCGTAAGCAAAAAGCAGAGCGGCTATGGTGCCGTCTATATGCGTGGTTTTCTGGGGAATATGCTGAACCCGAAGGTGGGGGTGTTTTACGTCTCTTTCCTGCCGCAGTTTATTCCCGCGGGGGGTTCCGTCGCGCTGTGGAGTATCGGCCTGGCGTTTATCCATGTGATGGTTGGCACGGTGTGGAACGCCGTGCTGATTGCCTCAACGCACTATTTTGCCGAAAAGCTGCGTCGCCCGGCGGTGATGAAGATGATGGATCGTCTGACCGGCTGCGTGTTTCTTGGCTTTGCCGCGAAGCTGGCGATGTCGCGGCGGTAATGGTGCTGCGAAGTGAGCCGCAGAGGTCAACACCGCTGCGGTGTTGACCTCTGCTGAGACCTTTGAGCGTGACGGGGGTTAAGGCTTGCGCGCCACCAGAACCGCGCGCAGTGGCGCCGGATAACCCTCAATGGTTTTCGTCGCATCGTTGGGGTCAAGGAACTCGGCCAGCGATTCGCTGGTCATCCAGTCGGTGCGGCGCTGTTCGTCGGTGCTGGTGACCGAATAGTCCGCAATCCGCACGTCTTCAAAGCCACACTTCTCCAGCCAGTTTTTTAAGGCACCGGTGGTAGGCAGGAAATAGATGTTACGCATCTGCGCATAGCGCTCGCCCGGCACCAGCACTTCCTGGTCGCCACCTTCAATCACCAGCGTTTCCAGCACCAGTTCGCCACCGCTGACCAGCTGATTTTTTAACTGGTAGAGGTGATCGAGCGGCGAACGGCGGTGATAGAGCACCCCCATCGAAAACACGGTATCAAAGGCTTTCAGCTCCGGAAGTTGCTCAATCCCCAGCGGCAACAAATGGGCGCGCTGATCGTCGCCCAACAGCTTGCGCACTGCTTCAAACTGGCACAGGAACAGCTGCATCGGATCGATGCCGACCACCAGTCTGGCACCCGCACCCAGCATCCGCCACATGTGATAGCCGCTGCCGCAACCGACATCCAGCACCGTTCTGCCCGCCATCGGCGAAATATGCGGCAACACGCGGTCCCACTTCCAGTCTGAACGCCATTCGGTGTCAATGTGCACGCCGTATAACGAATACGGCCCTTTGCGCCACGGCATCAGATTTCTTAACAGCTTCTCAATACCGCCGCGCTGACGATCGGTCAGATGGCTGGCATCGGCGGTGACGCTGTGCAGTAAATCCAGCGTCTCCGGTTGCAGTGCCGGAAGATACTCAACGGCACGATCCCAGTTCTTGAAATGGCCATGCAACTGCTCGCGCTGCCAGGTGGCAATCTGCGCGGGCAGGGTTTCTAACCAGGGAGAGAGAAGCGGGTGTTTTGCTATTAACTGGTAAAAATTACCGAAATCCATCAGACCGAACCTGCTTTAAGCGCTATCAACGAGCCAAAATTAAAACACTGGAACCATAACTCAGCGTGTTCAAACCCTGCGGTGCGCAGGCGCGCTTTGTGCGTTTCCACGCTGTCCGTCAGCATCACGTTTTCCAGCATGCTGCGCTTCTGGCTGATTTCCAGCTCGCTGTAGCCATTGGCCCGCTTGAAATCGTGGTGCATGTTGAACAACAGCTCACCGACATCCGCATCCGCAAAGCTGAACTTCTCGGACAACACCAATGCGCCGCCAGGACGAAGCCCTTTCCAGACGGTATTCAGCAGCTGCTGGCGCTCGTCGGGTTCCAGAAATTGCAGCGTGAAATTCAATACCACCATTGAGGCATTCTCAATGTTGATATCACGAATATCGGCTTCAATGACGTCTACCGGCGTGTCCGCACGGAAGGCATCAATATGACGACGGCAACGCTCAACCATCGCCGGTGAATTATCCACCGAGATGATTTTGCAGCCTTCGACTTTGATGTTGCGGCGCACGGAAAGCGTAGCCGCACCCAGCGAACAGCCCAGATCGTAAACCTGGGTGTGGGGCTGCACAAAACGCTCGGCCAGCATGCCGATCATCGAAATAATGTTTGAATAACCCGGCACCGAGCGCTGGATCATATCAGGGAAAACTTCTGCAACGCGCTCGTCAAACGTCCAGTCACCCAGTTTGGCAATTGGCGCGGAGAACAACGTATCGCGGTTAGGCATAGTGGTCAGTCCGGGAGAAAAACGGAAAGGCGCTATTTTGGCAGAAAGCGGCGCGGGCTGCACCCTTTCTGCCACGGTTGCCGGGCAGGAAGGCGAAAAAATTGCGGCAGAGAGATTAATGCAGGGTCAGAACCAGGTCCCACGGCAGGTAGATCAGATTCAGGATAATCATTCCCAGCAGCGATAACAGGGTGATGATCATGCCGTTTTTACGCCACAAAATGGTGCTGGTGCGCATACCGTAGGCATGCAGCAGACGGCCAAGGAAGAAAAATAAGCCCACCAGATGCAGCATCCAGATATCGGCGCCGTTCATCTCCATCAATACCAGCAACAGTGCCGCCAGCGGAATATATTCTACCGCGTTGCCGTGAATACGAATGGCGGTCTGAAGTTCATAAAAACCGCCGTCACCGTGAGAAACACGGTACAGGCGTCGAAGACGAACCACATCAAGCGAAAACTTGATAATGAAAAGTGCTCCTAGCACGACATACAGGGCGCTGACCATCCCGACTCCCAAAGGCACAAATATTTTAAGGCGTCATCATAGCCGTGAAAACCCGGACTGTCAGTGCGTTACCCCTACAGTTAAAGAATTATCTTACGAATTAGCTCAGAATAACTGGTCCTGCTGCGGCCAGTTGGGCGGATCGCCAACGGCGGGTATTGCCTGCTGTAGCGCACTCCACAGATGCAAAACCAGTTCCGGTGCAAACGCGATATCCGGCGTATGGATAAACAGCCAGGGTTGGCCCTGTTCCTGCCACTGCGGCAACTTGCTGAGCCACGACTGGAACCATTTGAGATTGGCGTCCGCATCGTCACCGCCGATAAACCGCACCATCGGCCGGTCCGCAGTCATCACCGCATGCACCGGCAGCTGAGGCTTTTTGCGCTGCGCGTCAATAATCGCGGCATTGCTGGGTTTTGCGGAGTGTACGCCACGGGTATCAAGGATCACCCGGTTAACGCCTCGCTGATGTAAACCGCGATTAAGCTCGCGCTCAGCCTCGCCTTTGGCAAAAAAGTCCGCATGACGCACTTCGACGCCATAACTGAAGCTGTCCGGCAAGCCATCGAGAAAGGCCCACAGCGTGGGCAAATCGGCGGGGCTGAACGCGGCCGGAAGCTGAAGCCAGTACTGGCCGAGGCGGGCAGCCAGCGGTTCCATCAGAGCAAAAAACTCGGCCGTTAAATCGCCGCAGTTCTTCAGGGCAGCCTGGTGGCTGATGGTCGCCGGGAATTTAAAGCAAAAGCGAAACGCATCGTGGGTCATATCCTGCCAGCGCTGCACGATTTCAGGTCGGGGCAGGGCATAAAGCGTGGTATTGCCCTCAACGCAGTTAAAGTGCTGTGCGTAGTCGGCAAGGGTGGTCATACCCAGTTTTTTCCACTGAGGATGCTGCCATTGTGGCAATCCAAGGTAAAAAGGCTTCATCGGCTGTCCCTGATTGACGGTCTGGCCTGAAATGTAGCGAGCGAAAGGAGGGAGTGCAAGGCGAAGTGCCGGAGAACCAACCCGGCATTCGCATCAGCGAGCGCCGGGCTGACGGGGTTACAGTGCGGAGATGATCTCGGCGGACTGACGAACGCGACCCAGGCGCGGGAAGATATTTTTGAAGCTACCTTCGTGTTCTTCGGTGCTGCCGGCGCTGCAGATGTCTTCTGCAACAATCAGGTTGAAGCCCAGCTCCCACGCGTTACGCGCGGTGGATTCCACGCCGATATTGGTGGAGATGCCGCCCAGTACGATGGTGTCGATACCACGACGACGCAGCTGCAGCTCCAGATCGGTACCGTAGAACGCGCCCCACTGATGCTTGGTCACTTCGATATCGCTGTCTTTCTTGCCCAGCGCTGCCGGATACACCCACCAGTTCTCCGGCAGTCCGCCGCTGTGGCTGGCATCGACCGGTTGCTTTGGCGCATCGCCAAAGTCTTTTGCCCAACCAACACGCACCAGAATGACGGGTGAGTTGGCGGCACGGAACTTTTCAGCCAGCACCGCTGAACGGGCAACCACATCAGACGCTGCATGTGGGCCGCCAGCGAAAGGCAGAATACCTTCCTGCAAATCGATCAGTACCAGTGCCGTTTTTGCAGCATTTAATTCCAACATAGTCTCTCCGGTGAAAGGGGGGAAATCATTGAGAATACAAGCAATCTGATTTTATACGCGACAACAACAATGTTCGGAAAGGGTGAAATTTGTTAGCTTTTGTGAGTAGCCGGCAGATTGTGAACAAATTTGCCGCGAAACGACGCGCCTGATGCGCTCACGGCTCTTATCGTGCCGGGCTTTTTCCATTATAATGGCCGCCTTTTTTCGCGGCAGCAGACTTTATGTTGCGGCGATGCGGCGAAGTTTAAAGGATATCGTTATGCGTACTGATTATTGCGGACAGATCAACCTGTCTCACGTAGGCCAACAAGTGACACTCTGCGGTTGGGTCAATCGCCGCCGCGACCTGGGTAGCCTGATCTTCATTGATATGCGTGACCGTGAAGGCATCGTGCAGGTCTTTTTCGATCCGGACCGTCAGGAAGCCTTCAAGCTGGCCTCTGAACTGCGTAACGAATTTTGCATTCAGCTTACTGGCACCGTCCGTGCCCGTGACGACAAAAATAAAAACAGCGATATGGCCACCGGTGAAGTCGAAATTTTCGCCACCGATCTGACCATCATCAACCGCTCCGAGCCGTTGCCGCTGGATTCAAACCACGCCAACACCGAAGAAGCGCGCCTGAAATACCGCTACCTGGACCTGCGTCGTCCGGATATGGCGCAGCGCCTGAAGACCCGTGCCAAAATCAGCAGCTTTGTCCGTCGCTTTATGGATGACAACGGCTTCCTCGACATCGAAACGCCAATGCTGACCAAAGCCACGCCGGAAGGCGCGCGTGACTATCTGGTGCCGAGCCGCGTGCATAGAGGCAAATTCTATGCGCTGCCACAGTCTCCTCAGCTGTTCAAACAGCTGCTGATGATGTCCGGCTTCGATCGCTACTATCAGATCGTTAAGTGCTTCCGTGACGAAGACTTGCGTGCGGACCGTCAGCCCGAATTTACCCAGATCGACGTCGAAACCTCCTTTATGACCGCGCCTCAGGTGCGTGAAATCATGGAGCAGCTGGTGCGCGAGCTGTGGCAGGACGTGAAGGGTGTAGATTTGGGCAACTTCCCAATGATGACCTTCGCAGAAGCGATGCGTCGCTACGGTTCCGATAAGCCAGACCTGCGTAACCCAATGGAGCTGGTGGACGTTGCTGACCTGCTGAAAGACGTTGAGTTTAACGTCTTCTCCGGACCGGCGAACGATGCCAAAAGCCGTGTTGCCGCATTGCGCGTGCCGGGCGGCGAAAAGCTGACCCGTAAGCAGATCGATGAGTACACTGACTTCGTGAAAATCTACGGGGCGAAAGGCTTGGCGTGGATGAAAGTCAACGAGCGTGCGAAAGGTCTGGAAGGCGTCACCAGCCCGGTGGCTAAATTCCTCACCGCTGATATCGTTGAAGCGATTCTGGCCCGCACCAATGCCGCCGATGGCGACAGCATCTTTTTCGGCGCGGATTCCGCCAAGGTGGTGGCCGATGCGTTAGGTGCGCTGCGCCTGAAGCTGGGTCGTGACCTGGATATCACCACCGGCAATGCCTGGGCACCGCTGTGGGTTGTCGACTTCCCCATGTTTGAAGAAGACGGCGAAGGCGGCCTGAGCGCCATGCACCATCCGTTCACCGCGCCGAAAGATATGACGCCGGAAGAACTGAAGTCCATCCCGGAAACCGCCATCGCCAATGCGTACGATATGGTGATCAACGGTTATGAAGTGGGTGGCGGTTCGGTCCGTATCCACAACACGCAGATGCAGCAGACCGTGTTTGGCATCCTCGGCATTACCGAGCAGGAACAGCGCGAGAAGTTTGGCTTCCTGCTGGACGCGCTGAAGTACGGTACGCCGCCACACGCTGGCCTGGCGTTCGGTCTGGACCGTCTGGTGATGCTGTTGACCGGCACCGATAACATCCGTGATGTGATCGCGTTCCCGAAAACCACTGCCGCCGCCTGTCTGATGACGGAAGCGCCTAACTTCGCCAATCCGGCTTCACTGTCCGAGCTGGGTATTGAAGTGATGAAGAAGTACCAGACTCAGCAGCCGTCAGAGAACGAGTAATGGCGTTTAAGCATCCCGTGTCGGTACTGGTGGTGATTTACGCCCGCGATACCGGCCGGGTGCTGATGCTCCAGCGTCGGGACGATCCCGGCTTCTGGCAGTCGGTAACCGGCAGCCAGGAGCCAGGCGAAACGCTGGCAGAAACCGCGATGCGGGAAGTGAAAGAAGAACTGGGAATTGACGTCAACGCCAGGCAGCTCACAGTCGTCGACTGCCAGCGTCAGATACAATTCGAGATCTTCGCCCATTTCCGCCATCGCTATGCGCCGGACGTGACGCACAACAGTGAGCACTGGTTCAGCCTGGCGTTGCCGGAAGAGTGGGAGGTGTCGCTCAGCGAACATCTCGCCCTACAGTGGCTTCCGCCTGCAGAGGCCGCCGTGCTCACCAAGTCCTGGAGTAATCGCCAGGCAATTGAAGAATTTGTTATTTAGTCTTTTCTGGAGAATTGAATTTATGGCAGGCCACAGTAAATGGGCTAACACCAAGCACCGTAAAGCGGCGCAGGATTCCAAACGCGGTAAGATCTTTACCAAGATTATCCGTGAGCTGGTGACTGCAGCAAAACTGGGTGGCGGCGATGCCGGCTCCAACCCACGTTTGCGTGCCGCAATGGACAAAGCGCTGTCGAACAACATGACGCGTGACACCATGAACCGTGCGATTGCACGTGGCGTGGGTGGCGATGATGACAGCAACATGGAAACCATCATCTATGAAGGTTACGGCCCGGGCGGCACCGCCGTGATGGTTGAATGCCTGAGTGATAACCGCAACCGTACCGTGTCTGAAGTGCGTCATGCCTTCAGCAAAACCGGTGGCAACCTGGGAACCGACGGTTCTGTTGCTTACCTGTTCACCCGCAAAGGCGTCATCACCTTCGCACCGGGTCTGGCAGAAGATGACGTGATGGATGCGGCACTGGAAGCGGGCGCGGATGACATCGTGACCTATGACGATGGCACCATTGATGTGTTAACCGCCTGGGAAACCGTCGGTCAGGTGAAGGATACGCTGGAAGCCGCGGGCCTGAAGGCGGAATCGGCTGAAGTGACCATGATCCCGTCTACCAAAGCGGATATGGATGAAGAGACGGCACCAAAACTGCTGCGTCTGATCGATATGCTGGAAGACTGCGATGATGTGCAGGAAGTCTACCATAACGGTGAGATCTCCGACGAGGTGGCGGCAACCCTTTGATCGGGTTGTGTCTGCACAGCCCGCTGACCGGAGGTGCGTGATGACGATCATTCTTGGTATTGACCCAGGTTCACGCATCACCGGTTACGGCGTTATTCGTCAGGTTGGCCGCCAGCTGACCTACCTTGGCAGCGGCTGTATCCGCACCAACGTGGTCGATCTGCCTTCACGTCTGAAGCTGATTTACGCGGGCGTTAGCGAGATCATTACCCAGTTTCAGCCGGAATTTTTTGCCATTGAGCAGGTTTTTATGGCTAAAAATGCCGACTCGGCACTAAAGCTGGGGCAGGCGCGCGGCGCGGCGATTGTGGCCGCGGTGAATCATGATTTGCCGGTTTTTGAATACGCGGCACGTCAGGTGAAGCAAACCGTGGTCGGCACCGGTAGCGCAGAGAAAAGCCAGGTGCAGCATATGGTGCGCACCTTGCTGAAGCTCTCGGCGAATCCTCAGGCGGATGCCGCCGATGCGCTGGCGATTGCGATCACTCACTGCCACGTGAGCCAGAACGTCAATCGACTGGGTGAAGGGCCGTTAAGCCTGGCACGGGGTCGTCTCCGTTCCTGATAAGCTGGATATCCATCCAGCTTTTTTTATGGTATAAAATCCCACTACTCTTTTGTGAAGGATGCGAATGTGATTGGTCGTCTTAGAGGCATTATTTTAGAAAAACAGCCGCCGTTAGTGCTGCTGGAAGCCAATGGCGTAGGCTACGAAGTGCATATGCCGATGACCTGTTTTTATGAGCTGCCTGAACTGAATCAAGAAGCCATCCTGTTCACCCACTTTGTGGTACGCGAAGATGCGCAGCTGCTGTTTGGTTTCAACAGCAAGCAGGAGCGTGCGCTGTTCCGCGAGCTGATCAAAGTGAACGGTGTCGGACCTAAGCTGGCGCTGGCCATTCTGTCCGGCATGTCGGCGCAACAGTTTGTCACCGCCGTCGAGCGCGAAGAGATTGCGGCGCTGGTTAAGCTGCCAGGCGTGGGCAAGAAAACCGCCGAGCGTCTGGTTGTCGAAATGAAGGACCGCTTTAAAGGCATGCATGGCGACCTGTTCGCCGCCGATGCGCCATTTGCGCTGACCAGCGAAGTGCAGCCTGCGGATGCCGCTAACGATGCCGAAGGTGAAGCCGTTGCTGCGCTGGTCTCGCTGGGGTATAAACCTCAGGAAGCCAGCCGGATGATCAGCAAACTGGGTCGTCCGGACGCTGATTGTGAAACGCTGATCCGCGAAGCACTCCGCGCCGCAATTTGAGGTAAGCATGATAGAAGCCGATCGCCTGGTCTCGCCGGGAACCATCACCGAAGAAGAGGTCATTGACCGCGCCATTCGTCCCAAGCTGCTGCAGGAGTATGTCGGGCAGCCGGTGGTGCGTGAACAAATGGAGATCTTTATCCAGGCGGCCAAAATGCGCGGTGATGCACTTGATCATCTCCTGATCTTCGGCCCGCCAGGCTTAGGGAAAACCACGCTGGCCAATATCGTGGCTAACGAGATGGGCGTGAACCTGCGTACCACCTCCGGCCCGGTGCTGGAGAAGGCAGGCGATCTGGCGGCGATGCTGACCAACCTCGAACCGCACGACGTGCTGTTTATCGATGAGATCCACCGTTTGTCGCCGGTGGTTGAAGAAGTGCTCTATCCGGCGATGGAAGATTATCAGCTGGATATCATGATTGGCGAAGGGCCGGCCGCGCGATCGATTAAACTCGATTTGCCGCCGTTTACCCTGATTGGTGCCACCACGCGCGCGGGCTCGTTAACCTCGCCGCTGCGCGACCGTTTTGGCATCGTTCAGCGCCTTGAGTTTTATAAGGTGGAGGATCTGCGCCACATCGTCTCACGCAGCGCGGCCTGTCTTGGGCTGCCGTTAAGCGACGAAGGTGCGCTGGAAATCGCCCGTCGTGCGCGTGGTACGCCGCGCATCGCCAACCGCTTGCTGCGACGCGTGCGTGACTTCTCCGAAGTGCGTGCTGCCGGCAGTCTGAGCGGGGATGTGGCGTCACGCGCGCTGGATATGCTCAGCGTCGACACCGAAGGCTTTGACTATATGGACCGCAAGCTGCTGCTGGCGATCATCGATAAGTTTATGGGCGGGCCGGTCGGACTGGATAACCTCGCCGCCGCCATTGGCGAAGAGCGGGAAACCATTGAGGACGTGCTGGAACCCTATCTGATCCAGCAGGGCTTTATTCAGCGCACTCCGCGCGGCCGCATGGCAACGAATCACGCGTATAAACACTTTGGCATCAAGCGGGAAGAGTAATCCGCGTGGTCCAGACGAAAAAAAACCGGGAATTCCCGGTTTTTTTTATGGCTGCGGTAAGTGGGCGGGATAAAAACGGCCCTCTGCGGCAACGTTATACCGCCGGACGTTTCATCATGCTCAGCATAAACATCAGTGACGCGCCCAGCACCACTGACGGGCCAGCGGGCGTATCGTACCAGGCAGAGAAGGTCAGGCCGGCGGTCACCGCTAGAATCCCCACCAGGATGGCAATCCCCGCCATCTGCTCCGGCGAACGGGCAAAGCGTCTGGCGGTGGCGGCAGGAATGATCAGCAGCGAAGTGATAATTAACGCACCGACAAATTTCATCGCCACACCAATAGTTAGCGCGGTCACCAGCATCAGCACCATTTTGGTCCGCTGAATGTTAACGCCATCAACCTGCGCTAACTCCGGGCTGATGGTCATCGACAGCAGCGAGCGCCAGTAAAACGCCAGCACGGCCAACACAATCGCCACGCCCGCGCCGATGGTATACAGATCGGTTGGCGTCACCGACAGCAGGTCACCGAACAGATAGGCCATCAGATCGACCCGCACGTTGGACATCAGGCTGACTACCACCAGACCCAGCGACAGCGCGCTGTGCGCGAGGATGCCAAGCAGGGTATCAATGGCCAGATGCGGCCGGCGTTCCAGCCAGACCAGCAGCAGCGACAGCAGCAGCGTGATAGCAATCACGGCATAAAACGGGCTGATATTCAGCAGCAGACCAAAGGCCACGCCCAGCAGTGAAGCATGCGCCAGCGTATCGCCAAAATAAGACATCCTGCGCCACACCACGAATGAACCCAGCGGGCCTGCGGCCAGCGCCAGTAAAAAACCGGCAAACCAGCCGGGTAACAGCAGTTCAATCACTGATTCTGTCCTCTGCGTAAAACAATACGTCCCTGTAAATCGTGACGGTGATTATGGTGGTGACGATAGATGGCTAACTGTTCGGCGCCACGGGAGCCAAACATCGAGATAAATTCGGGGTGTTTCGACACCACTTCTGGCGTGCCGGAGCAGCAGATATGCTGATTAAGGCACAGTACCTCGTCGGTTTTTGCCATGACCAGATGCAGATCATGGGAAACCATCAGCACCGCGCAGTTCAGCTCGTTTCGCAACTGGTCGATCAAATCATACAAAGCAACCTGACCATTGACGTCCACGCCTTGCGTCGGCTCATCCAGCACCAGCACCTGTGGCTGATTCAGCAAAGCACGGGCCAGCAGCACGCGCTGCATCTCGCCACCGGACAGTTTCTGCAGCGGGTAATTCAGCAGCTGGGCCGCCTGCACGCGCTTTAACGCCGGCAGAATATCGCTGCGCTTGACGCCGCCGCGCAACAGCATAAAGCGCTCGACGGTGAGGGGCAGGGTGGCATCCAGATGAATTTTTTGCGGCACGTAGCCAATGCGTAACTGAGACGGGCGGAGTAATTTGCCCTGGTCCGGTTGGATCAGGCCCAGCACCACGCGAACAAGCGTCGACTTGCCTGCGCCATTCGGGCCAAGCAGGGTCAAAATTTTACCGGGTTGCAGGGTTAACGAGACGTCGGAAAGCACACGACGCACGCCAAAGCTGACAGACACTTTTTCCAGACTAATCAGTGGGGACATAATCATTACAGGTTGCCAAAGTTTTAGAATGTTATAATATCACACTCCATCGACTTCTCACGATGGATGGAAATATGATGTTACATAATAAAGCCCCGCTTTTTACCCTCATTTCTGCGCTGGGTTTAGCCGCCTCGCTTGCGGCGCCTGCCCATGCTGCCGTTGTGGCTTCTGTTAAGCCTCTGGGCTTTATTGCGGCGGCGATCGCAGATGGCGTTACGCCAGTCGAGGTGCTGTTGCCAGACGGTGCCTCCGAGCATGATTATGCTCTGCGTCCATCCGATATTAAACGCTTGCAGGGCGCGGATCTGGTGGTCTGGGTAGGGCCAGAAATGGAAGCGTTTATGCCGAAAGCGGTCGCGCAATTACCGGCCCAAAAATCAATAGAATTAGCCGAATTACCGGGCGTAAAACCCCTGCTGATCAAGGGTGGAGAAGAGGATGAAGAGGCCCATGGGGAAAGCGCTCAGGGCCATGATGCGGCTGAGGATCACCATCATCACGGCGAGTATAATATGCACCTGTGGATGTCCCCAGAGATCGCAAGGCAATCGGCGGTTGCAATCCATGCAAAATTATTGGAACTTATGCCCCAAAGCAGAGACAAACTAGACGCGAACCTCAAACATTTTGAGGATGAATTGGCATCGGCCGATACGCAAATAGGAACTCAGCTTGCGCCGGTTAAAGGTAAAGGGTATTTCGTTTTTCACGATGCTTATAGCTACTTTGAAAAACACTTCGGTTTGACCCCAAAAGGTCATTTTACCGTCAACCCTGAGATCCAACCGGGCGCCCAGCGATTACATCAAATTCGAACAGAGCTGGTTGAGCAGAAGGCCGTCTGCGTCTTTGCTGAACCACAGTTCAGGCCGGCCGTGATAAATGCGGTTGCCAGAGGCACCAACGTCCGTTCAGGTACGCTGGATCCACTGGGAACGGACATTACTGTAGCCAGAGACAGCTATGTGAAATTCCTCTCACAGTTGTCCAGCCAGTACACGAGCTGCCTGAAAGGAGCCTAGAGGAAATTCATAAGTGCAGCAGATTGCCCGCGCTGTCAGCATGGCGTTTAACACATTACCGCGAACCCACCGCATCATGCTGGGTTCGCTCACCGTAGTGACACTGGCCGTCTCCGTCTGGCGGCCATTTGTTTATCATCAAACCGGTGAAACTAACCCTATCGTTAAGAGCATTATCCTCGACAAGAGCCAGTTGCGCACCGTGACGCCCGATGCCAGCGAACCGCTCGATCAGGACACGCCCGCGCCAGAAGATGATGTGCCAAAAGATGAGATAGATGAGGATGTGCCGAATGAAACCGGCACCCATGACTATGTCGTTTCTTCCGGCGATACCTTAAGCAGCGTCTTAAATCAGTATGGCATTGATATGAGTGATATCAACCAACTGGCTAAGGTCGATAAGGATCTGCGCAACCTCGGTGTGGGCCAACAGCTGAGCTGGACGCTGACTGATGATGGTCAGCTGCAACGTCTGACCTGGGAAGCCTCCCGCCGCGAAACCCGCACTTATGATCGTTCTGGCGACACCTTTAAATCCTCTTCTGAAGTGCAGAAGGGCGAGTGGAAAGATGCCGTTCTGTCGGGCACGGTGAACGGCAGTTTTGTTAACAGTGCAAAACAGGCTGGCCTTACCAGCGGGGAAATCAGCGCGGTAATTAAAGCGTTGCAGTGGCAGATGGATTTCCGAAAATTGCGCAATGGCGACAAATTCTCGGTATTGATGTCGCGCGAAATGCTGGAAGGCAAGAGCGAGCAAAGCCAACTTTCCGGCGTTCGTTTGCAGTCTGGCGGCAAAGACTATTACGCTATCCGCGCCAATGACGGTAAGTTTTACGACCGCACCGGTTCCGGGCTGGCGCAAGGCTTTATGCGCTTCCCGACCGTTAAACAGTATCGCGTGTCGTCCAACTTTAATCCGCGTCGCGTTAACCCGGTGACCGGCCGTATTGCGCCGCATAAAGGCGTCGATTTTGCCCTGCCGATTGGCACGCCGGTGCTGGCGGTCGGCGACGGTGAAGTGATCGTCTCCAAGCGTAGCGGGGGTGCGGGTAACTATGTGGCAATCCGCCACGGTCGTCAGTATATGACCCGCTATATGCACATGCAGAAGCTGTTGGTGAAACCCGGCGAAAAAGTGAAGCGTGGCGAGCGTATTGGTTTGTCCGGCAGCACCGGGCGTTCCACCGGGCCGCACCTGCACTTTGAAATCTGGATCAACAACCAGGCGGTTAACCCACTGACGGCGAAACTGCCGCGGATGGAAGGTCTGAGTGGCAAAGATCGCAGCGATTACCTGAAACAGGTGCGTGAGGTTATGCCGCAGTTACGCTTTAACTAAGTCAGTTCAATCGTTCATCTTTAAGCCGACGGGATCTCCCGCCGGCTTTTTCATTTTATCGACGGAATGATACGGGGATTGCAAAATTGCCCGTCAGCACTATCATTAGCCCGTTATTGTTTGAGGCGAGTGCATGGAAAACAGCAAAAAAAGTAATATAGAGTTCATTCCTACCTTTCAGAAATCCTTTCTGTTGCCGAAATATTGGGGCAACTGGCTGACCATTGGCGCCTTTGCCGGACTGGCATGGTTACCTGCAGGGATGCGCGATCCGTTGCTTGGCGCACTGGGGCGTCTGGCAGGAAAGATGGCCAAAAGTGCCAGAAGGCGCGCGCAGATTAATCTGTTGTATTGCATGCCCGAAGTGCCTGAAGCACAGCGGGAAGCGATCATTGATGAGATGTTCGCCACGGCGCCTCAGTCAATGGCGATGATGGCCGAGCTGGCGTTACGCCCGGACAAAGCGATCGGCCGCATCCACTGGCACAATCAGGAAATTATCGACGATATCCGTGAGCAGGGTGGCAACGTGATCTTCCTGGTGCCGCACGGCTGGGCTGTGGATATCCCGGCGATGGTGCTGGCTTATCAGGGCCAGAAAATGGCGGCAATGTTCCATAACCAGCGCAATCCGTTGATGGACTACGTGTGGAATGCCATCCGTCGCCGCTTTGGTGGCCGGATGCACGCGCGTAATGACGGCATCAAGCCGTTTATCAGTTCAATCCGTCAGGGTTACTGGGGCTATTATCTGCCGGACCAGGACCACGGCCCGGAGCAAAGCGAGTTTGTCGACTTCTTTGCCACCTATAAAGCCACGCTGCCCGCCGTGGGTCGCCTGATGAAGGTCTGCCGCGCGCGCGTGATCCCGTTGTTCCCGGTGTATAACAGCAAAACCCATCAGATGGATATTTATCTGCGTGAACCGATGGATGATTTGGTCAATGTCGATGACCATACGCTGGCGCGCCGGATGAACGAAGAAGTGGAAATGCTGGTGCGGCCGAATCCGGAGCAATACACCTGGATCCTGAAACTGTTGAAGACGCGTAAAGAGGGCGATATCGAGCCGTATAAACGCAAAGATCTCTACGGTAAAAAGTAAGGTTGAGCAGCATAAAAAAAGAGCGGGGTGATGAACACTCCGCTCTTTTTGTTTATTACGTCCCGGCGCTGTATCAGTTCACCGCAGTGATGGTTGTCCGGCGCTTGCGCTCACGCAGGAAAGCACGCACCAGCAGCAACCATGCCAGCCCACACGCCAGGTTCACCACGCTGAACATAAAGCTTCCGCCACCGAAGTAGGCGCTTTTCGCCAGCTCAATCCCCAACGCAAACACCACAATACTCACCATGCCCAGCATTGCCGCCACGCTGCCTTTTCCGGCGGTGCTGGAGAATAAGGTCAGGCGATACAGCCCGGCGTTGACCAGCCCGGTGCCAAAGCCATACAGGCTCAGACCGGCCGTCAGCCACAGATAGCTGTGCGGGTTGATGGAGGTGCACAGCGCAGCCAGCGCCAGGCCAATCACAATCGGCCATGCGCCCAGCTTCAGCGGCTGCTCAATCGCCATGCGGCCAGAAAGCCGACCGAGCGTCAGATTTCCGGCAATCATCGCCACAAAGACCGGCAGCTGCAGCAGTGCATAATCCATGCGGGTTAACCCTTCGTCATGGATCAGGATCACCGGTGAAAGCGCCACCCAGGCCAGGCAGGGAATGGTCACCAGGCCGATAGCCAGCGATCCGCTCATCACCTGACGGTCTGTCAGCAGCGCGTAATAGCCTTTGGCGAGGGATTTCAGCGAAAGTGACGTGTTCCGATCGCCCGAGGTTTCCGGCATGGTGCGCCACAGGCCGATCAACGCCACCGCCGTTACGCCACCAAACAGCCAGAACATGGTGCGCCATTCGCCCACCGACAGAAACGCCGCGCCGGCCAACGGTCCGGCCAGCGGCGCTAACAGCGCCACGTTGGCCATCAGCGCCATAATCTTCACGCTCAGCGACTCATCAAAGGCTTCCTGGATGGCGGCATAACCCACCGCGCCAATAAAGCACAGGCTTATCCCCTGTAAAAATCGCAGCAGGATAAACTGTTCGATGCTTTGCACCCAGTGGGTGGCGAAGCAGGTCAGCATAAAGAACGCCACGCCAGACAGCATCACCGGGCGGCGACCCAGCTTGTCGGAAAGCGGGCCCAGTAACCACTGCAGCACGATGCCACCGATCAGATAGGCCGTTAGCGACGCGGAAACCCATTCGGGTCCGACGTTGAATTCGCTGGTGACCAGCAACATGCCGGGTTGGATCATGTCGTGGGCGATGTAGGTAGCAAACTCAAACAGTACCAGGGAGAGAGGGAAAATCAGATGTCGGCGTGTCAGGCTCGACACCGGAATAAATGAGGCCATTCTGGCTCCTTCCAGCAAGGATAAGAAAAACAAAAGACGCGGTCACCGAAGCGACCGCGCCAACATACACCAGTTTTATGCCGGATTGATGAATTATCTCGGACAAGGCGCAGCGTCAGGTTGCTCACCGCCTGACGCTGCACTTGCCCGAAGCACGCAACCCTTAACGAAACGCCGCAATCGGGTTAACCAGCGTGCCGGCAAACTTCAGGTTTTCCGCCGGATCGGACAGGTTAATCATCTGCTGATTGTTCGCCAACTGCAGACGGTTAAGGCAGGAGCGGGTGAACTCCGGCGTGAACATATCGTAACGCTCGAACTTGCTGGCCAGCTGCGGATGCGCCTGCTGATACTCTTTCACGCAGTTAGCCACCGCCTGCCAGAATTTCTCTTCTGGCAGGGTGCCGGACTCGTCGAGGATGGCGCTGATAAAGCGGAAAATGCAGTCGAACACGTCGGTAAAGACCGACAGCAGCTTCAGCTCTTCCGGCACGTCCACCGCCAGACGCTGTACCTTTTCAGGCAATACCGCGTCCGGGTTCATCACCGCAATCTCTTCGCCAATGTCTTTCATATAGGCGCTGACCGGCACGTTATTTTCCAGCAGCAGGATCAGGTTTTCGCCGTGCGGCATAAACACCAGATCGTGCTGATAGAAGCAGTGCAGCAGCGGGCTGAGGTAGCAGGTCAGATAGCGGGCAATCCACTGGTCCGCTGGCAAGCCAGAATCCGCAATCAGGGCCGGCAGCAGGGCTTTCTGATGCTGGTCGACATGCAGGAAGGACGCCATGGTCATCAAACGCTGATTGGCCTGAAGCTGGGCAACCGGGTTGTCACGCCACAGTGCGGCAAACATCTTTTTATACGCCGAGTCGCCGGTGATGGCTTTTTCATAATAACGGTTGTGATAACCGACCGCAGCCACCTCGCGCAGAATACGGAAGTCACAGCGTTGCAGCCATTCATCCTTCGCCACCAGACCGTCCAGCCATTCGTTAATCGCCGGCGTCGTAGCCATGTAATACGGCGAAAGGCCGCGCATAAAGCCCATATTCAATACCGACAGCGCGGTTTTCACATAGCGCTTGTTCGGCTGGCTGCGGTTGAAGAAGGTGCGGATCGACTGCTGGGCCTGATAGTGATCGTCGCCGGTACCGAGGTAAACGATGTCGTTATTGGCGATATCCGGCGCGAAGACGGTCAGCAGTTTGTTCTGCCACTGCCATGGGTGCACCGGCATAAACAGATAGTCATCGGTCGCCAGGCCTTTTTCGGTCAGCTGGCGGTTAAAGCCGTTAATCACCGAATCACCCAGCTCATCACGCATAAGCTGCTCATACTCCAGATCGCTCAGGCTGGAAAAATGCGCATTGCGCAGATGAACCGCCACCCACACCAGATTGATCGGTGTCGCCGCTTCGGGAGCAAAGGCCAGATAATCGCGCGCATCAAAACCGATACGGCCGTTATTCGCCACGAAGCACGGATGGCCTTCGGTCATTGAGGCTTCCACCGTCTGGAAATCCGCACTGACCAGCGCGATGCTGTCAGGGTTGTTCTTCTGCAGCTTGAACACGCTGCTGCAAAGTGTGCTGGTGATCTCTTCCATATAGGTGGCCAGCATCGCCGGAGGGATACCAATCTGCTGATTAAACTCGACGATAAATTGCAGCGCATCCAGCGTCAGCGGACGTCCGTTCTCCTGCTTGATCAGGGAATCGGCGGCGATTTCCCAATGATCTAACGCCAGTCGACGTGCCTTGAACTGATAGTCAGCTTCGCCGCCCGGAACGGCCAGACTGAAGCGACCGTTGCCCAGATCGGTTGGCGCGATGATTTTCTCATGGGCGAACTCGGCAATGGCTTTGCGGATCAGCATACGGTTTGCCAGCGACCAGTTGTCACCGGAAAGATGCGATCCTGAGAGAAGCGGGTTGTCATTGGTCATAGTCAGGGTTTCCTGCAATAAAGCGTGTTGATAATCATCGCGCTGGCAGAAAGCCAGCCAGGCGGTTTTGTGGCCCATATCGATGGTGTGCTGGTAGCGGAAGCCGGCACGCTTGTTCAGCGGATGGATTTTGTCATTGCGCACATCAGGCTCGACCACCACGCGCTGCACTTCCGGCTGGCTGAACATGTAGTCCATCACCACGCTGAACACCTGCCAGCTGAAATGACGGACCGGACGATTAGCCGGCGCGATCAGGATATGCATCCCGTAGTCACCCGGCTGCGCCGGATAGAACTTACCGACCTCATCTTCACCCGCCTGATAGAACTCCATCAGGAACACCGGCTTGTCATCACAGCAGCCGATCAACGCCGCACGCGGATTGTTGGCGGTCAGGTTGCGATAGAAGGTGGCGACCTGCTCCAGGCTGTCGCTCTGCATTCCCCAGAAGCGCGCATAATCACGCGTGACCCAGCTGTGGATTAAGGACGCATCGTCAGCCTGCATCGGACGAAGGGTGAACTGGCCCGCCGGACGGGCTTTGCTAAACAGTATTTGAGACATATCAACGTTCCGATTTGGCCGGGAAGGTCTGGAAAGCGATTTGGCGTTCAACCGGGTAGACTTCCCGGCCAGCCAGTTCGCGCAGTAAAACGGAGTTGCGGTAGCACGCCATGCCGAGGTCTGGTGTGACAAATCCGTGGGTATGCAGCTCGGCGTTCTGCACAAAGACCTGATTGTTGTGGTCGATGCTGTAGTTGCGCTGCACGTCGTAGCGGCCTTTTTCATCCCAGCGTAAGCGGCTGGAAATGCCTTCAATAAACATCGGCGGACGGTAGTGATACCCGGTCGCCATCACCAGACCTTCCGTCCGGCGGGTAAACGGCCGGTCCTGCTCCTGCTGATGCAAGGAAAGCTCAAACTCACCGCCCGGCAGCCAGCGCATATCCTTCAGTTCGGAATGGGTGAACAGGTTGACGTTCAGCTCACCATCCAGCTGCTTCACATACATCAGGTCATAGATGTCATTGATCAGGCTGCTGTTGATGCCTTTATAGAGGTTTTTATGGCGTGCATTTAGCGCGTCACGTTTCTCTGGCGGCAGATCGTGGAAGTAGTCGATCCACTCTGGCGAGGTCATCTCCAGCGTCAGCTTGGTGTACTCCAGCGGGTAAAAGCGCGGGGCGCGCGTCACCCAGTTCAGCTGGTAGCCGTGGCTGTCGATATCCGTCAGCAGGTCGTAATAGATCTCTGCCGCGCTCTGGCCGCTGCCCAAGACGGTAATTGAGCTCTTCTTCTGCAACTCCGCTTTGTTCACCAGGTATTCACTGGAGTGCGTAAAGCGTTCGCGATACGGGCGGCTGCAGTCTGGCATCCACGCCGCAGGACCGGTGCCCAGTACCAGATGGCGTGCCAGCCACTCCTTCGGCTCTCCGCTTTGCGAATCCACCGAACGGATGCGATAGCACTGCTGGCTGTCGTCATAACTGACGTATTCCACACGGGTGTTCCAGCGCAGGTTGCTCAGCTGCGAACAGGCCCACTGGCAATACTGGTTGTACTCTTTGCGCATCAGGAAAAAGTCTTCCCGGATATAAAAAGAGTACAGCTTGCCTTTCTGCTTCATGTAATTCAGCAGGCTGTAACGGCTGGTCGGATCGGCCAGCGTCACCAGATCGGCCATAAACGGCGTTTGCAGATGGGCGCTTTCCAGCATCATGCCGGTGTGCCAGTCAAAGCCAGGATTCTGGTCGAGGAACACCCCGTTCAGGCCTTCAACCGGTTCGCTCAGGCAGGCCAGACCAAGGTTAAAGGGGCCGATGCCGATACCAACAAAATCATAAATCGTAGTCATAGTAGGGATCTCACTGATTAGCCGCGTTCAGCGCAGAATGGCGAACCTGTTCGCGACCGTAATGAACGATCAGCGCGATAACATCTTCCAGGTCTGCGGCTGTGGTGGTCGGGTTCAACAGGGTAAATTTCAGGTACTGGCGGCCGTCGACTTTGGTGCCAGCAATCACCGCATTACCGGAGCGGAACAGCGCTTTACGGATATTGGCGTTGATCTCATCGACGGTGGCCTCGCTCATGCCGGGACGTGGCACATAGCGGAAGATTTGGGTGGTCAGTTCCGGCGTATGCAGCACTTCAATCGCCGGATGAGCGCTCAACAAGGTGTGCGCGGTTTGCGTCAGGTCGATGATCGAATCGAACGCTTCACCCAGGGCGGCAGGGCCCATAATGCGCAGCGTCATCCACATCTTCAGCGCATCGAAACGACGGGTGGTCTGGATACTTTTGTTCACCAGGTTAGGCGTGCCTTCCTGCTGCGCGCTGAGCGGATTCAGGTAGTCTGCGTGGTGAGTTACATGGCTCAGGTGCTGCTTGTCGCGAACGAAGAAGGCACCACAGCTGACGGTCTGGAAGAACGATTTGTGGTAATCCACCGTCACTGAATCGGCTTTCTCAATGCCGTTCAGCCGCTGACGATGCTGCTCAGAGACCAGTAAGCCACAGCCGTAGGCCGCATCCACATGCATCCACAGGCCGTAATGTTTGCAAAGATGCGAAATGGTTTGCAGCGGATCGATGCTGCCAAAGTCGGTGGTGCCGCTGGTGGCAACCACGGCAATCGGGATCAGGCCTTCCTGATGGCAGCGCTGAATTTCCTGCTCCAGCTTCATCGCGTCCATGCGGTAGTGATTGTCGTAATCCACCGGGATCACCGCGTCGTAGCCCAGGCCCAGGATCGCCATCGATTTCTGAATGCTGAAGTGGCTCAGTTTCGAGGTAAATACGCGCCATTTGCTGGCATCGTGCGGCAGCCCCTGATGTTTGATCAAATGACCCGGATGATGTTCAGCACACCAGCTGTCTCGCGCCAGCAGCATCGCCATCAGGTTGGACTGCGTGCCGCCACTGGTGAAGATGCCGTCAGAATGATGCGGTAAGCCGATGCGGCTAAGGGTCCAGTCAATCACCTTCTGTTCGATCAACGTGCCGCCAGCGCTCTGATCCCAGGTATCTACCGAGCTGTTAACCGCCGCCATAATCTGTTCGGCCAGCAGGGAAGGGAGCACCACCGGGCAGTTCAGATGGGCAACGTATTTTGGATGGTGGAACCAGACGGCATCACGCAGGTAGAGCTCCTTCAGCTCTTCCAGCGCCGCTTCGTTGCTGCCCAGCGGGGAGTTCAGATCGACAGCGTTAAATTTTGGCGCCAGTTCGTGAGGAAGAATGCCGCTGAACGGTTTTTCCACGTTGGCAATGGTATTCGTCAGCAACGTCAGTACGTCCTGTGTTTGCTGATCCCACGAGTCCAGTTGCCGATCGTTGAAAATGTACTCCTGGACTCCAGCAGTTTCTGACGACAGGTGCAGACGAGGCACCGGCTGAGTTTGTGAACGTAAGACCATAGCAATTCCTTAAAAAAAGACGTAGTGAGCCCTGCCATCCCAAAAAAAGGACGACGTTATGCGCCTGACGGCACGGCGTCAGTTCAGATTTATTAACGGTTTTCCAGGGTGGTAAAAACCCTAATGGCACATCAATCCAGTGGTTTTAGCTTAACTTAACTAAAATAACTCCTGTTTGTGTGGTTTTGTGGCGTTAAAGTACCGTTTGTTATTGAGGATGAGATTATAAATAGTAATCATTATCATTCAATAGGATTATTGTGACAGGAGTGTTATAAGCATTGTTAATGTTAAAAGTGTGATTCAGATCACAAAAGAGCCGTTAAGGGCTGCAAAAGGCCAGTCAAAGGACTATGGGGAGTGCGGCGGGGGGATAAGAAAAAGTTATTGAGCCTTGCAGCTCAATAACTTGGGGGAAGGTTATTCTACGCGAAGCACGCGGCTGGTGTTGGTCGTACCCGTGGTACTCATCACGTCACCCTGAGTCACGATCACCAGATCGCCGGACATCAGGAAGCCTTTATCACGCAGCAGGTTGGTGGCGTCGTGCGCTGCCGCCACACCGTCGTTGTTGCTATCAAAGAACACCGGCGTCACGCCACGATACAGCGCGGTGAGGTTCAGCGTACGCTCATGACGCGACATGGCGAAGATGGGCAGGCCAGATGTAATACGCGAGGTCATCAGCGCGGTGCGACCGGATTCGGTCATGGTGATAATCGCGGTCACGCCCTGCAGGTGGTTAGCGGCATACATCGCTGACATCGCAATGGCTTCTTCGATGTTATCGAACTGCACGTCAAGACGGTGCTTAGAGACGTTGATGCTTGGGATTTTCTCTGCGCCCAGGCACACTTTTGCCATCGCGGTGACGGTCTCCGCTGGATACTGTCCGGCGGCGGTTTCAGCGGAAAGCATTACCGCATCGGTGCCATCCAGCACGGCGTTAGCCACGTCCATCACTTCGGCGCGGGTTGGCATTGGATTGGTGATCATCGACTCCATCATCTGGGTCGCGGTGATCACCGAACGGTTCAGCTGACGGGCACGGCGGATCAACGCTTTCTGGATACCGACCAGCTCCGGATCACCGATTTCAACGCCCAGATCGCCCCTTGCCACCATCACCACGTCGGAGGCCAGGATGATGTCATCCATCGCTTCCTGTGAAGCGACGGCTTCTGCACGTTCCACTTTCGAGACGATTTTTGCATCGCAGCCAGCGTCACGAGCCAGGCGGCGGGCGTAATTCAGGTCTTCACCACAGCGCGGGAAGGAAACGGCGAGGTAATCACAATTGATTTTCGCGGCGATCAGAATGTCCGCTTTGTCTTTCTCGGTCAGTGCTTCAGCCGACAGGCCACCGCCAAGTTTGTTAATGCCTTTGTTGTTGGACAGCGGGCCGCCGACGGTGACTTCGGTAAACACTTTCATGCCCTGAACTTCCAGTACCTTCAACTGCACACGGCCATCATCCAGCAGCAGCAGGTCGCCAGGCACCACATCGGCCGGCAGGCCTTTATAATCGATGCCGACTTTTTCTTTATCGCCTTCGCCTTTACCCAGGCTGGCATCGAGCAGGAAACGATCGCCTACGCTTAAGAAGACCTTGCCTTCTTTAAAGGTGGAAACACGGATTTTCGGACCCTGCAAATCGCCGAGGATTGCCACGTGGCGGCCCAGTTTCGCGGCAATTTCGCGGACTTTGTTTGCACGCAGAATATGATCTTCTGCGGTGCCATGTGAGAAGTTCAGGCGAACGACGTTGGCACCCGCAGCGATGATTTTTTCGAGGTTATTATCACGGTCGGTAGCGGGGCCTAAGGTCGTTACGATTTTGGTTCTTCTGAGACGTCTGGACATGTATGACTCCGTTGACTTTGAAAGGGAGGTTGCCTGAGCAATCCCTGAAAAGGTTCACTCTATTTTATAGGATCAGGCCGGGTACAGCGACCTGTTGCGGACCGGCTAACGGCGTGAGAGGGCCACTAACGGGTCTTCTTTATCAAATCTCGATTCTTTCAGTGCCGCTTTGACCCGCTTCAGATTGTCGCGGAACTTTGCGCCACGTCGCAGGGTAAAACCGGTGGCGAGCACATCTATTAATGTCAGTTGCGCCAGCCGGGAGACCATCGGCATATAAATATCCGTGTCTTCCGGGACATCCAGCGTCAGCGCCAGCGTGGCCTCACGGGCCAGCGGTGAATCCGCCGAAGTGATAGCCAGCACGGTAGCATCATTTTCCCGCGCAAGCTGAGCCAGTTCGACTACGTTTTTAGTGCGGCCGGTGTGGGAGATTAACACCACCACATCGCCTTCCGTGCTGTTGATGCAACACATTCGCTGCATCACAATATCATCGGAATAGATGACAGGCACATTGAAGCGAAAAAATTTATTCATCGCATCGTGCGCCACGGCGGCAGACGCGCCGAGGCCGAAGAAGGCAATTTTTTTCGACTGAGTCAGCAGGTCCACCGCACGGTTAATGGCGGTAGCATCCAGGCCGTTGCGAACGCGATCCAGCCCGGCCATCGCGGACTCGAAAATCTTGGCGGAGTAGGCTTCCACGCTGTCATGCTCTTCCACATTACGGCTGACATACGGCGTGCCGTTGGCCAGGCTTTGCGCCAGCTGCAGTTTGAAGTCGGGGAAACCTTTGGTTTGCAGGCGATGACAAAAGCGGTTCACCGTCGGTTCACTGACTTCTGCTTCTCTGGCCAGAAGCGCGATGCTGGCATGGATGGCCGAGCCCGGCGCGGCAAGAATTACCTCCGCCACTTTGCGCTCGGATTTGCTAAGGTGTTCCAGGTGAGCCTGGATTTTTTCCAGCATATTCATAACGGCGTCCACTCATACATTCTGACGATTTCAATCACAGGAGAAATCGATGTCAATTTGTAGAGAATATACAGCGCGCCGATCGGCTTCGGGCAGGGGCATTGCACGTCAGGCCTGCCTTTTTTATCAGACTTTGAACTGTGTCTAACTTTCACAGTTGTAAATGCAGTAACAAAAAAGTTTAAAAATTACGCACAAACTGCCCGTTCACTGCGCGGGAAAGTTCAGACAATTGCATACTCTGTGCTGGAGGCGTGCTGCCAGGTTTACGTGGACCCGGCAAAAGCAGTACATTGTATTGAAAGAAAATTACAATAAGAGCCTGACTGCTTACGGATTATACGGGTCAGGCTTATCCTGCAACGAGGAGAATATAATGGCGGTTACACAAACGGCCCAGGCATGCGATCTGGTCATTTTCGGTGCCAAAGGCGACCTTGCGCGCCGGAAACTGTTGCCTTCCCTGTATCAACTGGAAAAAGCCGGTCAGATCCACGAAGAATCCCGCATCATCGGGGTGGGTCGTGCAGACTGGGATAAAGCAGCCTACACCAAGGTAGTGCGTGAAGCGCTGGAAACCTTTATGAAGGAGAAGATTGACGAAGCGCTGTGGGACAAGCTCAGCAGCCGACTCGATTTCTGTAATCTTGATGTGAACGACGCCGCGCACTTTACCAAACTGGGCAAAATGCTCGACCAGAAAAAACGCGTCACCATCAACTACTTCGCAATGCCGCCAGGTACCTTCGGTGCGATCTGTAAAGGTCTGGGCACCGCCAAGCTCAATGCACAGCCAGCCCGTGTGGTGATGGAGAAGCCGTTAGGCACCTCTCTGGCAACCTCTCAGGAGATCAACGATCAGGTCGGTGAATACTTCGAAGAGAACCAGGTGTTCCGTATCGACCACTATCTGGGCAAAGAAACGGTCCTCAACCTGCTGGCACTGCGCTTTGCTAACTCCCTGTTTGCTTCAAACTGGGATAACCGCACTATCGATCACGTGCAGATTACCGTGTCGGAAGAAGTCGGTATCGAAGGCCGTTGGGGTTACTTCGACAAAGCCGGCCAGATGCGCGACATGATCCAGAACCACCTGCTGCAGGTTCTGACCATGATTGCCATGTCACCGCCTGCGGATCTCTCTGCAGACCGTATCCGCGATGAGAAAGTGAAAGTCCTGCGTTCACTGCGTCGCATCGACCATACCAACGTGCGCGATAAAACCGTGCGTGGTCAGTACACCTCTGGTTTTGTGCAGGGCAAAAAAGTGCCTGGCTATCTGGAAGAAGAAGATGCCAACAAATCCAGCAGCACCGAAACCTTCGTTTCTATCCGCGTGGATATCGACGACTGGCGCTGGGCCGGCGTTCCGTTCTACCTGCGTACCGGTAAGCGCCTGCCGGTGAAATGTTCTGAAGTGGTGGTGTACTTTAAGAACCCGGCACTGAACCTGTTCAAAGATTCCTGGCAGGAACTGCCGCAGAATAAACTGACCATTCGACTGCAGCCGGATGAAGGTGTGGATATTCAGATTCTGAACAAAGTCCCGGGTCTGGATCACAAACACAACCTGCAAACCACCAAGCTGGATCTGAGCTTCTCTGAGACCTTCAACCAGTCTCACCTGGCAGATGCTTACGAGCGCCTGTTGCTGGAGACCATGCGCGGTATTCAGGCGCTGTTTGTCCGCCGTGATGAAGTGGAAGAAGCCTGGAAGTGGGTCGACTCCATCATGGAAGCCTGGGCTGGCGATAACGAAGCGCCTAAGCCTTATCAGGCAGGGACCTGGGGACCGGTTGCCTCTGTGGCGATGATCACCCGCGATGGCCGTTCCTGGAACGATATCGGCTAATCGTCCATCGCTGCCTGCTCTCAAGCCCCGTCTCTGTTACGGGGCTTTTTTTTGCGCAGGCGAGAGCAAAAAGCGTCGTAAAGAAAAATGAACCGTAGTTTTAAAAATCCGCATTAGCGCATGGACGCAGGGAAGGGCAATCCTGTATGGTAGAGGCTGTATTCCTGTCCTGACGCCGCGCGCGTCGCTTTGGAGAAGCAGAAAGATGACTAACTGGAAGACCAGCGCCGAGCAAATCCTCACCACTGGCCCTGTGGTGCCGGTAATTGTGGTAAACAAACTTGAGCACGCGGTGCCGATGGCGAAAGCGCTGGTGGCGGGCGGAGTGAAAGTATTAGAAGTCACGCTGAGAACACCCTGTGCGATGGATGCCCTGAAAGCAATGATCCGCGAAGTGCCGGAAGCCATTGTGGGTGCGGGCACGGTACTTAACGTCCAGCAGCTGAAAGAAGTGACCGATGCCGGTGCGCAGTTTGTTATCAGTCCTGGCGTGACCGAATCACTGTTACGCGCAGCGGTTGATGGCCCGGTGCCGTTGATTCCTGGCATCAGCACGGTGTCGGAACTAATGACCGGTCTGGATTATGGCCTGCGTGAATTCAAATTCTTCCCGGCTGAAGCCAACGGTGGCGTGAAGGCGCTGCAGGCGATTGGCGGCCCGTTCCCTCAGGTGCGTTTCTGCCCGACGGGCGGCATTTCGCCGGCCAACTACCGTGACTATCTGGCGCTGAAAAGCGTGCTCTGTATTGGTGGTTCCTGGCTGGTTCCGGCTGATGCGCTGGAAGCAGGGGATTACGATCGTATCACCCAGCTGGCCAGAGAAGCGGTAGCGGGCGCGCGATAAGACGTCGGATCAGGCAAAAAACAAAAGGGATGGCACAGGCCATCCCTTTTTTGTTGGCACGAAAGCGCGTTTATCCGCTGACTTTCACACCGGCTGCACAAGCGATCGCGCGCTGTACCGCATCATCGATGTTCTCGCCCGTGGCCAGCGCCACGCCGAGACGGCGCTTGCCCCGAACTTCCGGTTTGCCGAACAGACGCACCTGCAGACCGGCGCCCAGCACGCCGCCCAAATTGGCAAACTGCACGTTATCGCTGTCCAGTTCTGGCAGGATCACCGCAGATGCGGCGGCGCCGTACTGACGAATGCCGCCAATCGGCAGACCGAGGAAGGCACGCACGTGCAGGGCAAATTCGGACAGGTCCTGAGAGATAAGCGTTACCATGCCGGTGTCATGTGGGCGAGGGGAAACTTCGCTGAATACCACCTCATCACCACAGACAAACAGCTCAACACCAAACAGGCCGTGGCCGCCCAGCGCCTTAACCACTTCTTCGGCAATCTGCTCAGCACGTTGCAGCGCGAGGGCGCTCATCTGCTGCGGCTGCCAGGATTCACGGTAGTCACCATCTTCCTGACGGTGACCAATCGGCGCGCAGAAGTGAATGCCGTCTACCGCGCTGATGGTAAGCAGGGTGATTTCGAAATCAAACTTCACCACACCTTCAACGATTACCCGGCCAGCACCGGCACGTCCGCCTTGCTGCGCGTATTCCCAGGCGGCATCCAACTGTGACGCTTCGCGGATAAAGCTCTGGCCTTTGCCTGACGAGCTCATCACCGGCTTCACAATGCACGGGAAGCCGATTTCGTCAGCCGCCTGATTAAACGCCTGCTGGCTGTCGGCAAAGCGGTAGGTGGAGGTGGGCAACGCCAACTCTTCTGCCGCCAGGCGACGGATACCTTCGCGGTTCATGGTCAGGCGGGCAGCGCGGGCGGTTGGCACCACGTGTTGACCCTGTTTTTCCAGCTCAATCAGCATATCGGTGGCGATGGCTTCAATTTCCGGCACGATGTAATCCGGGCGCTCGAGCGCAACCAGCGCTTTCAACGCTTCACCATCCAGCATGTTGATGACATGGCTGCGGTGCGCCACGTGCATAGCGGGTGCATCGGCATAACGATCGACGGCGATCACTTCAACGCCAAGACGCTGGCATTCCAGCGCCACTTCTTTGCCCAGTTCACCTGAACCTAACAGCATTACGCGGGTTGCGGCAGGGCGCAGCGCGGTACCAAGAGTGGTCATAATCTCTACCTGATTGGAGGGAAAAAACGCGCGCAGTATAAACGAAAACGATTGCGCGTACATCCGCTTTCCAGGGTTGAGCAAAAAAGACCCGTCTGTTATACTGTATAAAAATACAGTTAACTGAGGTGTGGACTATGGCTGTTGAAATCAAATATGTTGTCGTCAGAAAAGGTGAGGAAAAGATGACATTCGCCAGTAAGAAAGAAGCCGACGCGTACGATAAAATGCTCGATATGGCAGAAGCCTTTTCTGACTGGTTGAGCGTGGCACCTCTGGACATGGAAGAACCACAGCGTGAAGCGTTGGGCATGTTCCTGGCGGAGAATAAAGACGCCGTGCAGCATATTCTGCGCACCAGCAAGATGCCTGAGACGAGCGAGTCCGCCGCCGCGGGTAATGATGCTGAACCGACTGTTGAACTAGACAGCGCTGAAGCTGCAGCAGATGAACCGACTGAAGAGTCCGGTGCGGAAGAGCCGGAAGACTCAACGGGCAAAGCGGCCAAAGCAAAACCGGCTGCACGAACCGTTAAAGCTGCCTGATTCTTTTTACTTCATCACAGTATGTGGCGCGCAGGGTATTTTTCCCTGGCGCGCCAGAAACTTCGCCTTAATTCTTCCCTGTTAGTGACTTCCTCCACCGGCTACCGTTAACGATCGTCGCCGGATAACACCTTTTTCAACGACTGCAGCGCTTTGCTGGCCACCTCTGCCGGCGGCAGTTGATGATAACGATCGCTGAACACTTCCAGTCCTATCGGGCCTGAATAGCCTTGCTGATGAAGATAGTCAGCCAGAGATGAAAGCGGGAAATTCCCTTCGGCTGGCAATAAACGCTGATGGCGTGCCACATCCACCAGATGATCGTGGCTGGGAAGGGTAACCAGGTCGGACAGCTGGACCAGGAAGATCTTATCCATCGGAATCCCCGCCAGATCGTCCACCGTACGGTTCAGCACGAAAATGTGAAAAGCATCCACCACCAATCCCAGATTGGGTTCATTGACCTTTTGCACCAGCTGCCACGCCGCCGCCGTGTTGTTGATATGCGTGCTCCAGGCCATGGCCTCAAAGGCCACGCGCAGGCCACTTTTGCCTGCCTGACGGGCCAGCCAGCGGATATCTTCCTCTTCCCGATCTGCAATGCAGCCCTGATGGGTTGATGCAGGCGTCAGCAAGGTTGTTGCGCCCAGTTCAACGGCGGTATCCAGCATCTGCAGGGCTTCCTGGCGTTTACTCTCTCGCTGATCGTCTGGCGCGCCGTCAAAATCCAGCAGCACCTGGTAATCCGTCAGGGCCAGGCGGTGGTTATCCAGTAATCTGGCCACATCACTGGCATCGCCGCTGGCTGCCTCCACGTCCTGACGCCAGAGCTCAACCTGATCAAACCCGGCCTGGCTGGCAGCCTTCAACTTCTCTTCTGTGCTGCCGCCAAGCAGAACCGTATTGATAAACAGCGGATTATTATTGAATCTCATGATGATTTTTCCCCTACGCCAGTGCTTTAAAAAAACAAATCCAGTCGGTTCAGCCGCCGCTTTTGGCGAAGCATTATGAACCAGAAGGTTCGACTGGTGGGCTAAGTATAGCTGACGGCTTAGCATCAACTGGCCGTGAAGGTTTTCCAGGCTTTTCCTGCTTTGACGCTTCTTGACGCAAGTCGCTCTATGCTGGTTGTTTTCCGCTGAAGAAGGAAAGGCAATGAGTAACTGGCTGCAACAGATTCAAACGGTACTGGGAGGCAGTAAAGACGGCAAAGGCGGCGGTGAAGGCCTGAGTAAAATGCTGGCACCGGGCGCGCTTGGCGGACTGGCCGGTTTGCTGATTGCCAGCAAATCCTCCCGTAATCTGCTGACCAAGTATGGCAAAAATGCGCTGATTATCGGCGGTAGCGCCGCAGCAGGTGCCGTACTGTGGAAAAAGTATAAGGATCGGGTGAGCGAAACCCATCAGGATCAGCCGCAATTCGGTCAGCAGCAGTCACCCGTCGATCGCCGGGCAGAGCGTCTGGTGCAGGCGCTGGTCTTCGCCGCGAAAAGCGACGGGCATATTGATACCCAGGAACGACAGGCCATTAACGAGCATATCCATCAGTCCGGGCTTGGCGTAGATGGCGAGCGGCTGATACAGCAGGCGATTGATATGCCGCTTGACCCACAAAAACTGGCCGTGGACGTGAAAAACGAAGAAGAGGCGCTGGAGGTCTATTTCCTCAGCAACCTGGTGATCGACGTCGACCACTTTATGGAGCGCAGCTACCTTCAGGCGCTGGGTGATGAACTGAAAATCCCTCAGGACGTGCGCGACAGCATGGCAGAAGATATTAAAGCCGAAAAGCTGAAGCTTACCGCCTGATCCTGCTTTCGGGGTGACGCTTGCGTCACCCCGTCACACTATTTTTCCAATCTCCTGCCATTGCGCTTGGCAATCTTGATAACAACTGCCACCCTTAGCCTATGTGATTGATCCAACGGGGCTGAACCATGCATAAACCACCAATTGCCAAAAAAATTCCTTTCGATATGACGCTCCACGGAGAAACCCGCACCGATAATTATTACTGGCTGCGCGATGACAAGCGGGAAGATCCTGCGGTCCTCGACTACCTGAAGGCCGAAAATGCCTATGGTAAAGAGATCATGCAGTCGCAGCAGGCGCTGCAGGAGACGGTGCTGAAGGAGATTATTGACCGCATTCCTCAGCGCGATCACTCGGTCCCTTACGTCAGAAAGGGTTACCGCTATCAAAGCCGTTATGAAGAGGGCAATGAATACGCCATCTATACGCGCCAGCCTGAAGAGACCACTACGCCTGATCAGTGGGACGTGTTGCTGGACGGCAACCTGCGTGCGAAGGACAGCGATTTTTATACCCTCGGCGGCGTCGGCATCACCGGCGATAATAAAATCATGGCGGTTGCAGAGGATTTCCTCTCACGTCGTCAGTACGGCATCCGCTTCTGCAATCTGGAAACCGGAGACTGGTACGAAGATGTGCTGGAAAATGTCTCATCCAGCCTGACCTGGGCCAGCGACAACCGTACGCTGTATTACGTGAAGAAAGATGAGCAGACGCTGCTGCCTTATCAGGTCTGGCGCCATACGCTGGGAACGCCTGTGCAGGATGACCAGCTGGTATATGAAGAGCTGGACGATACCTTCTACGTCGGCGTGCACAAAACCACCTCGGAAGACTATATCCTCATCTCCCTGAGCAGCAGCACCACCAGCGAAGTTCTGCTGCTGGATGCCGCTGACCCGAATGCCGAACCGCAACTGTTCTGCCAGCGCCGAAAGGATCACGAATATGGCGTTGATCATTACCAGCATCAGTTCTATGTGCGTTCGAATCGTGAAGGCAAAAATTTCGGTCTGTACCGGACCGCTGCTTTCGCGGAAGACAAGTGGCAGACACTGATCCCGCCACGGCCTGATGTGGTGCTGGAAGATTTCAGCCTGTTCCGTGACTGGCTGGTGGTCGAAGAACGTGAAGGTGGGCTGACCAGCCTGCGCCAGATCCACTGGCTGACCGGCAAGGAGTCAGGCATCGCCTTTGACGATCCGGCCTATGTCACTTGGCTTTCCTACAATCCCAGCCCGGAGACCAGCAAAATCCGTTATGGCTACTCGTCAATGACCACACCGGACACGTTGTTTGAGCTGGATTTGGACAGTGGCGAGCGCAAGGTGCTGAAACAGGCTGAGGTTAAGGGCTTTGATGGCAGCAACTATCGCAGTGAACGTCACTGGATCACCGCCCGTGATGACGTTGAAGTGCCGGTTTCCCTGGTCTATCACCGCGACCACTATCAGCCGGGCAAAAATCCGCTGCTGGTGTACGGCTATGGCTCTTATGGCAGCAGTATGGATGCCGATTTCAGCGCCAGCCGCCTGAGCCTGCTGGATCGCGGATTCGTCTTTGCCCTGACGCATATTCGCGGTGGCGGAGAATTGGGGCAGCAGTGGTATGACGATGGCCGCCTGTTAAATAAGATGAACACCTTCAACGACTTTATCGATCTGACCGATGCGCTGGTGGCACAGGGATATGGTCATCCTGATAAGCTCTATGCGATGGGCGGCAGCGCCGGTGGCCTGCTGATGGGTGCGGTAATCAATATGGCGCCTGACCGGTTCCATGGCGTTGTGGCGCAGGTGCCGTTCGTCGACGTTGTTACCACCATGCTCGATGAATCCATTCCGCTTACCACCGGGGAATATGACGAGTGGGGCAATCCGGCGGAAGAGCAGTATTACCGCTACATTCGTCAATACAGCCCGTATGATTGCGTTACTGCCCAGGCCTATCCGCATTTGCTGATCACCACCGGTCTGCACGATTCCCAGGTACAGTACTGGGAACCGGCAAAATGGGTGGCGAAGCTGAGAGAGCTGAAAACGGATGATAACCTGCTGATGATCTGCACCGATATGGACTCAGGACACGGCGGTAAATCAGGACGCTTCAAGGCTTACGAAGGCGTGGCGCTGGAATACACCTTCTTGATCGCGCTGGCGCAGGAAACGCTCAGCGCGGGCAACGCAAACTAATCCTCAGCTGACAACGCGCGTTCCATCGCGCTGCGCAGATCGGGCTTAAGATCCGGGATATTTTTCAGCATCCATTTGAGGTATCCCGGATCGCGTTTCGCCACATCATCAATTTTACTGCCACGGTATTTGCCAAACGGGAAGGTGGTGCTTGAGCCTTTCACCAGCATTCTGCGGATCATCTCGGCAGCATCCCAGCCGGAATAATCCATAATGCGGATCAGCAGGGCGGCAGTGACATAGCAGTCGTACAGCGCCCGGTGCGCGTGAAGATCGGCCGGAGGGGTAACCTCCAGCTTCAGGGTTTCGCGCAGTGCCTGGTTACTGTATTTGATGCCTGGCCACAATCCGCGTGCCAGGGTCATGGTACAAATCCACTCTCCGTGCATTTCGGGCAGCATCCGCCGGTCGAAGCTGGCGTTGTGGGCGACGTAATAGGGACTTCCGTGATAACGACCGATGGCGTGCTCGATAGGCGGCTTATCCGCGACCATCGCTTCGGTGATGCGATGAATCGCCATCGCATGTGGGCTGATTGGCCGGTCAGGGCAGATCAAATCACTCATCGGATTGACAATCTTGCCATCAATCACATCGACCGACGCCACTTCCACAATTCCACCCTGCAGACCGCAGGTTTCGGTATCTATCACGCGTAACATTATGCGTCCCTTTTAAAAAACTGGCGGGTAGCGTAACGAATGCACCTCTCCTTGCCAATCATTACCCGTTCTTCTGGCAATGACTAACTGCTCACCTTCGCCGCCGGCGACCACCTGTCTGCCGCTTTCATCCCACAGCGCACTCTTGCCCGCGCTTTGATAACCGCCGGTGGGCAGGGCATGGTTGGCCATCAGCACCGCCATTTTGTAGTCGCGTGACCACCGCGCCAGGTATTCACAATCATTGTGATAGCCCTTTTCCGAAACCAGTACGCCAGTGGCATACAGGTTGGCGCCACGTCTTGCCGCGTCGCGGGCATACTCTTCCACGCTGATATCCGCGCAGATCGCCATGGCGACATGATGACGCTGATAACCAAACAGCGGCACGCCTTCACCCGCGGTAAAGAACAGCTTCTCATCACCAAACAGATTGCGTTTGCCGTAGGCCACCTTGGTGCCATCCGGCAGGAAAGCCACGGCGCTGAGCAGAATATCCTCGCCGTTAACCAGCGGCAGGCCGATGACAATCGACATTTGATGGGCAGTTGCGGCATCGGCAAACACCTGCAAACGCGGATCGTCCAGGGTCATCGCCAGAGTGGGCACCAGGGAGAGTTCATAGCCGGTGAGGGAAAGTTCAGGGAAGATCAGTAAATCGATGTGATGGGATGCAGCCTGAAGAATGAATTCAAGGTGGCGGGAAATGTTCCAGGTGATGTCACCCGGTCGCGAACCTGATTGAGCAGCAGCGATACTCCAGACAGACATAAGCTCTCCAGCAAGGCCTCATTGAGGCCATCATCACAACCGAAGCGGTGAATAAAGACAAGAGATATTAAGTCAAATTGACGGCTATTTTAGTTTTGGTTCGTAAGGTAAGCGCGAAAGGCTCAGTGAAGCCTGGCGATATTGCGTCAGACGCTGACGGAACCAGTCACGTAATGCTTCCGGCTGCTCGCGCTCAACCATTTCGGCAATTACCGGCATGTTATAGCGTTCTTTAAACGCCACACCTGCAGCGGCCAGGTCAACGTTAACCTTATCTTTTTCTTCCTGCGGCCAGTTGGCCAGATTTTGAGTCATCAGCTTTCTCCTGTTACGGCGGCAAAAATATAGCAGTTAGTGCACTTTCGCAAGCCTGGGTCTGCTTAGCGCCGTTATCGGCTCGACACATTATTTTAAGCGGGGTATCCTTTCGGCCTCATCGCAGCTATCGGGCTGCCAAGGACAGGATGATACGACTATTATGCGTAAGTTCTCTATGGTTTTTGCTCTGGCGTTGACCGCTGCCGCCTTCTCTCAGCAAGCTTCTGCACATGCTCATTTGAAGAGCCAGTATCCCGCCGCGAATGCGAATGTTGAAGCCTCTCCTCAGGCGTTAACGCTGACGTTCTCTGAAGATATCGAACCTGCTTTCAGCGGCGTGGTGATCCTCGACGGCAATCAGAAAGCGATCCCAACCGCGAAAGCTGAGCGCGCACCAAAACAGCATAACCAGCTGATTGCGCCCTTACAGAAGCCGTTGCCCTCGGGTCATTACCTGGTGAACTGGCATGTGCTTTCGGTAGACGGACATAAAACCAACGGGAACTACAGCTTTAGCGTGAAGTAAGATGTCCCTCAGCACCTTTTATATACTCTGCCGCTGGCTGCACTTTGCCGCGCTGATGTCGCTGGCAAGCGGCAGCCTGTATACCGCATTGATGGCGCCAGCCCGTTTTCGATCCTATCTGGCGGGACGTTTTCGCCTGTTATTGAGTTGCAGCGCGATAACGGCGTTGATTACCGCCGTTATGCTGCTCGCCGCCCAAACCGGGCTGATGGGCGATGGCTGGCAGGATCTCGGCAATACGGACGTCTGGCTGGCGGTATTGCAGACCCGTTTTGGTCAGGCCTGGCAATGGCAGCTGATCGCCGCCTTGTTGGGCGTGGCGGCATTGCTGCTTCAGGGCCGTATTCGTCAGCAGCTCTTATTGCTGAGTGGAGTAGGGCAGCTGGTGGGCCTGGCCTTTGTCGGACATGCCGCGATGCTGGATGGCGCGATGGGCATGCTGCAACGCACCAATCAGGCCGTGCATTTGCTCTCGGCGGCCTTCTGGGCCGGTGGATTGCTGCCGGTGGCACTGCTGATGAATGACGCGCGACAGATGGCGACACGCTATGACGCGATCCGCACCCTGATGCGCTTTTCACGCTACGGGCATCTGGCGGTGGCGCTGGTGGTGATCAGTGGCGTGATCAACGCGCTATTGCTGCTGGGCTGGCCACCGGCCAGCTTTCAGCTCTACAGCCAGCTGCTACTGATTAAGACGCTGCTGGTGGCGTTGATGTGTGCGGTCGCCCTGTTTAACCGTTACTGGCTGGTGCCACGATTTCAGCGTAGCGGTGAGAATGCCCAACATAAATTCCTGCTGACCACGCTGGCTGAGCTGTTGCTCTCGGCGTTGGTTTTGCTGCTGGTCAGCGTGTTTGCCACGCTTGAACCGGCCTGATACTGATTATTTCTACCGCCTGCACACGGCAGGCGTTATCCAGAGAGGGTTTGCACCACCATGAAAAAATTGGCCAGTCTGATGATTGCACTGAGTTTTTGTTCCAGCGCCATGGCGGCGGAGATTATCACCGTAAGTCGTTTTGAAATGGGCAAGGATACCTGGCCTTTCGACCGCGAAGAAGTGATGTTGACCTGTGCCAAAGGCAATGCGCTGTTTGTTATCAATCCAAGCACGCTGGCGCAGTACCCAATCAACGATGTCGCCAGCGCTCTGGTGAAGAGCGGGCAGGCGAAAGGGCAGAACATCAGCATTATCCAGAGCGACGACCGACAGCATCCGGGCCAGAAAAAGAGCCTGACGCCGATTATCGAGCGCACTCAAAAGCTGTGTAACTAAGCCGAAAAAGTCACGCCAGAGATTCACTTCATTACGCTGTCTTGCCGCCTGGCAAGGCAGTTCGCCTGTTTCTGCCGCCATGATCACAGAGCCAACAAGTTTATAGCAAGCCGTTTACAACTGGCTGGAAAATCCCCGCGCCTGTACTACCTTTTAAAGGGCAAGGCGACATAGCCTGCATAAATGCCAACTTTTAGCGCACGGCTCCCACAAGGAGCCATTTCCCTGGACCGAAGATAGGAATCGTCTTCGGTCTTTTTTTTTAATGTATTTAAAAACAGTAACTTAGTGTTAAATCAATCAGTTAGACACCCTCCTGTTATACCGTGTTACCCCCTGTAGGAACCTCTGTAGACACTTTGTAGTCATTTTTACCTGTGATTTTCGCCAATGGATTATTGGTTACAGCTTCCTCCAAATGGTCAGGAGCGAAGTGAGCGTAACGCATAGTTACGCGGATATCTGAGTGCCCGAGGATGCGTTGTAGAACGACAATGTTGCCACCGGCCATCATAAAGTGACTGGCGAAGCTGTGGCGTAAGACGTGGCTCATCTGACCCTCTGGCAACTCTATCGCGGCAAGGCGAATTACCCGGTAGAACTGGCGATAGCATTCAGAAAAAAACGAGCCTTCTTTATCTTTAAGATCGTTATAAAGCTGGTCCCCTATTGGAACAGTACGGTTTTTCTTACCCTTGGTATTTATGAAGGTGATTTTATTCGGGGATATCTGACTTGCTTTGAGTCCAGCAGCTTCGCTCCAGCGTGCGCCAGTGGATAAGCAGATTCTGACTATGAGGGTTAATTCGGGGTTGCCGTGTAAATCACAAGCTGCGAGGAGTCGTAATATCTGCGCGTCCGTGAGCCAGGACATTTCCTTTTCAGGTTCGTCAAACTCACGAATATTTTTGAGCGGGTTAGGGTAGGTGATCTCACCCAGGCGTTCCAGTTCGTTAAAGACTGCACGTAAAAAACAATGCTCACGATTTACCGTACCCACTTTGACCTTGAGAGATTTCTCACTGGTTTTATAGCCGTTCTCAATCTGGCCGCTTAGACGCCTTTCTCTGTAATGCGCCCAATCCTTTGCGGTGATGGTGGTTGCAACTGGATCACCCAATCCCCTGCAAATTATGTTGAGCTTGCCGAGCCGGCCTTTTTTATCACCCAGAGAGCAGCCATGTAATTTGTACCACAGGGTTATAAGTTCGCTGAGTTTACGGCGATCTTCTTTCTCGCCAAGCCAGGGTTTAGCTTTGGACTCCTCGACCTGATAACGTTCAAATGCTATTGCCTCAGCGCGAGTCTTGAAGCTCTTTCTGATGCGCTTACCTTCACGGCCATTTGGATAGAAATCGCAAAGCCATTTGCCGTCTGATTGTTTTCTGATAGCCATGATAAACCTGAGTGTAAAAACCATAAAAATACTGTATGTAAATACAGTATTCAATGTTTGTTTTAGAAATTTCATACATAACTCATGAGTTCAACTCTATGAATAAGTAGTAAAGAAGATTTACGGATGATGTGGGGAACGGTTGGAATAATTAATGAAAAAAAACCCGCTTTCGCGGGCGTCATCAGTGGAGCAGGGAGGGCTGTTGCGCATTGTGCGTAAAGATCTGGACCTTATTTGTTTCTCCGGGCGAGACGATCATCCCTGCTATGCTTTCATGGGTTTTGAAAGTGCAACTGCAATTAATATTCTGGCACTGGTGATAACGCTCTTTTGTTTCGCGCGAGATGTAGCGGCTGCTTTTAGCATGAGCAGCGGTCTGACAAAGTGGGCAATGCATCATTATCGAATTTACCTGTGAATGCGAAGCGGGGGAGGGATGTTTGAATTTTGCATAATCAAACATAAACTTGCAAATTTTAATTTATGCTTGTATCACCCTGTTATACCGTCTTCAGCTTCATACTCAACATCCGACAACAACACCTCAAAATCCAGCGCCGTCGTGTAGCCACTGCCGTTAAGACTGTGCGTCACCTTACTGATTAGCCAGGGCTGCGCGTCGATCACCGCCTTAAATCCACTGACCCTGACCGGTGTTTCCGGGAACAGGTCAGCACGCCCCATTGCAAGCGTTAACGAAAACTCGGCAACACCTCGCTGAAGCTTGTCCCACTTGGCCTTTGCGGCCCGCATGGCGGTAGCTTTGGTGGCGTAAACCGTGGTCAGCGCAAACACATTATCTTCAGTGCCGGCCAGATAATCCCCATCCGGGGCTTCCGGCGTTTTTGCAGCGGCCTTTTTCTTTTTCGCCGCCGGATGCTCCAGGGCGCGGAGGTGTTTTTCCTTCGGTACGCGCTTTACCTTTACCTTTTTCGGCTTTGGATTTTTGGTATGCAGCCAGCTGGCCGTTACGCCGGTGTATGCACCCCGGTCGGCAATGCTGAAGGTGTGCCGGTCGCCGTCCTGACGCGTGATCGTCAGCTGCGGAATAGGCTTACCGCTCGCCGTCACGCCGCTGCCGGGGCGCAGAAACAGCAGCCGCCCGGCCTTGATAGCGGCCACTGCGCCATACAGCGAGGCAAGCCGCGTCAAAAACTTCGTGTCAGTTTCCTGCGTCTGGTCAATATGGGCGACCGGCAGCGCCGCAAAGCCATCCGCCAGCATGGGTTTCAGGCTGTTACGCTCCGCAATCTGCGTTACCACTTTGCCCAGGGTGGTGTCGTGATAGGAAACCTCCCGGCGGGAATTCAGCGAACCGCGAAAATCCACGCTGCGCGCCCGGATAACCATCGTGTCAGGCGCGCCGTGATGCTCAACCTCATCAACGGTGAATTCTCCCTTGCCGATAAGCGCCTGGCCTTTCCATCCCAGATACAGCTTTATCACCGCCCCGCGCACCGGCATTGCCAGCTGCCCGTCGGCATCGTCCAGCTCAAGATCGAGCTGATCGGCGTCAAAGCCGCGGTTATCGGTCAGCGTGAGGGAGATAAGCCGGTCGCGGATATTGCCGGTAATGTCTTTTGCATTCACCGTCAGCAGGAAGTCAGGCTGTATCTGCGCCCCGGCCTGCACGGGTAACCCGGTAACGGCCATCACAGCAGCCCGCCCACGGTTGAGATAATGCCACTCGCGGCAGATTTTGCGTTATTAATGGCGGACGTAATCTGGCCGGGCAGGTTGTTAACGCCGCTTACAAGCCCGTCGGCCTGCTTTTTCAGGTCGCCAAACATTGAGGTCAGCGATTCATCCACGCGCTTCAGCCCCAGCGTGAACGTTATTTTTTGCGCGCTGCCGTTGCTCAGAAACTCGCTGTGACTTGCCGAAAAGCTTTCCGCCACGTACATGCCGTAAATCGTGCCGTTGCCGCCAATCAGCGGCCATGCGCGCCCCTCATCAGCCATCACCTTGAGCGTCAGCAGGGAGATAGCGCCGCCGGTCACCTCCGGGCGCAGCTCGCCGGTCAGGGTTATTTTCTCATCACCCACGCCAATAAACTGCGCCGACGCCCTTTGCCCGACGCGGCTGTTAGTCGGCCAGCGGTAATCAACGCTTTGCTGCAACTCGGAATAAGGCAGCGTCTGGCGCATAAACGGCATCATGCCGTAAATCATCATCATATTATTCCCACCCCATTTTGCTGCGTTGCTGTGCCTGCCGGTTACGGTCGTTACGCTCCTGATGCTGCGCCATCAGCGCCAGCGCGTCGTCTTTGGTCATACCCGGATGCATGTTAATTTCGTACTGGTAGCTGTTCTGACTCAGATCGTTATATCCGCCCCCTGCCGCCGGTGACGACACCGGCTTATAGTCCGGACCGTTGTCGGCCAGCATCCACGGCAGGCCGTTCGGCGCGACCGGGTCGTGGTCGGGAACCTTGTCCTTCAGCCCGTCAGATTTACTGTCGATAACGCCGAGCTTATCCAGTACCCAGCTAATCCCGCTCATCAGCTGGTCGAGCGCCTGACCGGGGATTTTCAGCGCATCGGCAAGATTTTTGCCAAACGTCTTGCCCATATCCCCGGCGTTTTTAAGCTCTGTCTGCGTGGACTTCACCGGATCCAGCAGCTTTGTAAACCAGCTCCACAGGTCTTTAACCTTGTCACCCAGCCAGTTAAAGGCGGGTTGCAGCGAGATAAAGGCGTCGCTTATCGGGCCTGCTGCTGCGGTAAAGCCTTCAGCGACGCCGGAAATAAACGCCTTGATTGGCTCCCAGTATTTACGGATAAGCAGCGCACCGGCGACGACTGCGGCAACCACAAGCACCACCGGCAACGTAAGCGCGCCCAGTGCGGCAGTAATGGCACCGCCCGCCACGCTGAATGCGGTGCCGAGCAACCCCGCGCCCGCGATAAGCGCGTTCACACCGGCCATCACCGGCCACGCGACAAGCCCGAGCGCACCGAGCGCGCCCACAAAAATCAGGCCCGCCGTCGCGGCTTTGGCAATACCCGAAGACAGGGCCGGATTTTTCTGTATCCAGCTATCCACGGTCAGCAAAAACTTCGTGCTGTCCTGCGTCAGCTTTCTGAGGCTGGCATCAAGCTGATCGTAAAGGTCGGTGCCGATAGCCTCCTGCGCCGACTGTAATTCCTTAAAGTCGCCGCCGAGGTTGTCCTGCTGCACCTTGACCAGTTTTTCCGTGCTGCCGTCAGATCCCTGAAACGTTTTAGTCAGGTCGTCCAGTAATCCGCTGGCTGCACTCTGCATCAGCGTAACCGCAGAGGATGCGGCTTCTTCCCCGAAGATGGTTTTCAGGTACTCCGCCTGCTGCGCCGTACCCAGCTTGTTTTTCTCAAAGGATTTCTGCATCTCCTTCAGGATGGTAAAGAACGGCCGCATGTTGCCTTTGCTGTCGGCGGTCTTTACGCCCAGCTCTTTGATTGCCTTGAACGCCTGACCGGTCGGTGCCTGCACGCGCAGCAGCATGGCGCGCACGCCCGTACCGGCCATGCTGCCGGTTGTGCCCGCCTTTGCCAGCGCACCAATCATGGCCGTGGTCTGTTCAACGCTCACGCCCGCGTTTTTGGCGACCGGCGCAATATAGGTCAGCGCATCATTAAGCCCGTCAAAATCGGCGGCGGTCTTGTTAAGCGTCGCGGAAATCACGTCGCCCAGGTGCGCCACCTGTCCGTTAGCCAGTCCGAAAGCGTTCTTCGTGCTCATCAGGAGTTTGGCGCTTTCCTCCATCGTGCGGTTATTGGCCAGCGACATATTCAGCGTGACCGGCGTTGCGGCCTTGATGTCGTCAACCGACCCGCCCGACTTGGCGATGATGATCTGCGCAAGCGCGGCATCGTTCGCGGAAGCCGCAGTGTTATCACCAATGCTGCGCGCCTGCGTTTTAAGCGATTTGAAATCATCGGAATTTTTATCCAGACCGAGCGTCGCCTGAAGCGTGGAATTAGCCTGGGCAAATTCGTATCCGGGGCGCAGTACCGACGTCGCGGCAATCGCGCCGACGGTTGCCGCGCCCACACCGGCAGCACCGGCATTGCGCATCCTGCCGGATAATTCCTGGCCTTTACGGTAGCGATCGCTGATATGGTTCAGCCGCTCCTGCTGTTGGGCAAGGCGCTGTAGTTCCTGCTTCTGGCGGCTCAGGCTGACCGTTGCCTGCCCGGCGGCACTCTTCAGCCGCTGCTGTTCACTGCTCAGTTTTTTGGTGGAAATCCCGGCAGCGTTCAGCGCCTCACGTTGCTGCTGCACCGACAGGCGCAGGCTGTTGCTTTTGGTTTGCAGCTCGCCTGCGGCCTGACGGGCTTTTTCCAGCGCGCGGGCCTGCGCCGTGGTGGGCTTTTCCGTGTTGCGAAACTGCACGGCCAGTGCGGCCGCTTCAGCTTTGGCGTCTTTAAGCTTTTGCTGCGTGACCGCTAGCTGGCCGCTTGTCTTGCGAAAGCCGTCAATCTTCGCCGCCTGCGCGTCGAGCGCCTTGATGCTGTCGCGCGTTTCGCGGATATCGCCGGAAAGCTTTCGGGTCTGGTTCTGAATGGCTTTAAACGGGCGCGTCGCCTGGTCTACCGCCTTAAGCAGCACCTGTAGTTTCAGGTTGTTACTCATCGGGTTTTACTCCGCTGCGGATCATCGCCTTGTGCCGCCAGTCAAGCAGCTCGTCCAGCTGCATGGCGTACATTTCAGAGGGAGGCCAGTGAAAAACGGTGGCGATATCGGCCATCAGGTCGTTAACGGTCATACCGCCGGGCCAGCTTACTCGTCCGATTTCGGCGACAAAAAACCAATCACCTTGCCTGCCAGTGAAATCAGGTCAGCAGGATCGAGGTTCATACACTCGGCCTTCGTCAGTGCAGGCAGCGTGATGCGCGGCAGCACGGTGATCAGCGCATCCACGTCCGAGCCAGCCAGATCGGCAAGGCGGGTGCCGCGCAGCGCGCCGGAATTAGGCTTAATCACCTCAAGGGTTTTGATTTCCAGCTCGCCACGCATAACCGGGGTTTCAAGGGTAACGACGTTTTCTTTCAGTTCCATTTTTTCTCTCTGCTCAGATAGGGGGTAGGGCCAGCGACGGGGCGCTGGCATAAGGGTTAAACGAGGCCGATATTTTTACGGCGCTGCTCCAGACGGTCGGTGCCGTTGACCTTCTCAACCATGTTGAGGGTGTCGATTTCAATCAGCTCCTTGCCGTTAAAGGTCAGTTTGTAATAGGTGGATTTGGTGGTGATTTTGGTTTCGGTGTCCTCGCCCTGCTTGGCCTCGCCAAAATCAAACGCCTGGTGCTTGCCGCGCACCTCAATCTCTACCGCGATTTCCTCGCCGGTGTCGTCGCGCTGGTAAGAGCCGGTAAAGCGCAGCGGTACGGACCCCGCGCCCCACTGCGACAGCACCAGCTCATCAATCCCGCCAATGCTCCATTCCATATCCAGCGCGTCGTCGTCGAGGCCCATATCAATATGCGCTGCGCCGCTCATGCCGCCGCCACGGAACGGATCCAGCTTGCGGGAGAGTTTCGGCAGCGTAACGCTGGTAACAACGCCCTGATAGCTGTTGGAATCGTTAAAGAGGTTCATCCCCTTGAGTTTTCTTGGCAATGCCATTGTTCAGTCCTCAGCTGTTAACGGACGCGGCGAAGTTCGCCAGATAGGTGTCGGTGATGCGCTGGCGCAGCGTCAGGTCTTCCAGCGGCGGCACCGGCGTGTAGTCATAATCAATAAAGAGCTTGCCCGCCTTAAGGGTGTCTTTATCGTTGGCAGCTTCGTCATACCAGCAGGACGCGCCCAGCAGATAACCGGCGTTAACCAGCTCACGGAATTTGGCGTTAATACCCGCGATAATCTCGCGCACCAGTACCGGCGTCAGCGGCTTGTCAACGGCCCACATGTGCGCCTCTGCCATCGTGTCGGCCAGCACCTGCGCGGTGCGGGTGTAGTTCTCAAACGCAAAAAGCGGATCGTCGCTACAGGTACGGTTTCCCCAGAAACGAAAACCATCCTTACGGATAAGCGTGGTCACACACGCCTGATTCAGCAGGTCGGCATCGGTGCCGGTCTGCTGCAAATCCCAGAATACCCCGGCAGAAATGCCGGTCACGCCGTTAACGCCAACGTTCGACAGGGTTTTGTGCCAGCCGGTGTCGTTGTCGATTTTGGCGCGCAGGCCCAGCGCACGCGCGGTGGCGTAGGCGGTTTCTGAGGCGTTGGCGGTGGTGTTCCATGCGATAAAGTCCGGCCAGATAACCATCAGCTCGCGCTGGCTGAAGTTCTCGCGATACTTCATCGCGTCCGAAATGGTTTTACAGCCCCATGCGGAGACGTAGGCGAAGGCGCGCAGCTGCTGCGCAATACTGGCAAGCGCGGTCGCAACCTCCAGCGAGTCGAGTCCCGGCACGCCGAGAATGCGCGGCTTAACGTCGAGCTGGGTCTGCGCACTCAGTAACGCCTTCATGCCGGTGTACTGGCCGTTTTCGTCAGTGGTGCCGATGACATTGGAGATAGTCTCCGCATCGGTCGCCCCTTCAGCCACGCGCACCACAACGGTGACGGGTTTAGCCTGGTCAGCAATCGCCTGCAAAGATGCTGCCAGCGTGCCTTTCTTACCGGCCTTGCCGATGGCAGACAGTACGTTAGTCAGCAGTACCGGCGTGTTTAACGGGAACGCGGTCGCGTCCGCATCCTCGGCGGTACAGACCAGCCCGACGATGGCGGTGGAGACGGTGGAAATGGTGCGCGTGCCGTCGTTGATTTCGACGACCCGGACACCGTGATGATAATCAGACATCTGATGCACTCCATGAATTGGGTGCGCTCAGATTGCCCGCTCGGGCGGGGCGATGCATGCGGTTGCGGTTTGCTGAAGAATGACCGGACAAAAGCCTGCCCGGTCAGCACTGATTTTACGAGGCGGGTTTTTCCGGCCAGGTAATGTCTGGCGCTGTGGAAGTCGCCACGCGGTTGAGCATCACCCTGTACGTCTTCCACTGATTTAGCCGTACTTTCTCACTGTCCGTCGCAATGCCCAATTCATCGGCATCCTTTAGCGGCTGAATGATGTAATCAGCGTTTGCGCGAAGTACGTTTTTTTCATCTTCAGCCGTTGCGATCTGCTCGTCTTTCGTGGGTCCTGGTGGTTCGGCAAGAGTCGGCTTGCCCCCTGCGTCAGCGATAATAATCTTTCCCTCCGCCTGACCGTCACACATCTTCTGCCATACCTCGTCAGAGATACCTACTGCATCTTCCGGCATGTCGTTGCCGTGGATCTCTGAGGAATAAAAACCGCCTGTTGATGCACTGTAAAACTTCGTCATGATTGCCCCTTAATATCCTATTGCCAGCCACTGACTGCCGGTTATGGCCTGAACAAAGGTTGTCCCTGAAAGCGTGACCGCACGAATGCCCACGCCGGTGAGCGTCGGATTTGCCGGGCCAAATACGGTAAAGTTACTTGAATTCCAGGATGCGCTGCTGATGTCACCGGCCAGCACCCGGATCACCGCTTTGGTAAACGCTACGGGAAAAGTTACCTGTCCCGCGCCGTTCTGCAGGTTGAGCGATCCCCACTGAATAATCAGCCCGCCGGGAACGTCGGGAATGCGGATATAGTCATAGCCTGTAAAGGCGCGTTTGCTGAAGAGGCTCATAACGGCAGCAACGGTAGGCAGCTTATCCCCGCCAGCCGTCATATCAGCCGCTGCCGCAACCTCATGCTTACCGGCTTCACCCAGGCCGAGGTTTTTCAGCGCGTCAGCAACAAGCCCGGCATCCTTAATCTCTGCCAGCGCGCTTGCCATCATGAGGTATTGCTTGTGCGGATTGTCGGCGGCAACGTGCGCAGCCAGCGCCTTGTCGGCATAAACCTTAACCTCGATCACCGCGTCTTCAACATATTTCCGGGTTGCCAGCACCACGGAAGGGTCAATCTTCAGCGTGACTGCGGCCGTGCTGTTCACAATTAAAATCATGCGCACGGTCTGCGTGCGGCCGCTGCCCTCCTGTAACTGCGGCTTGTAGGTTTCCGCACAGTTGGCAACGGCAATCATCACGCCGTCGGCATCAAACAGCCCGATTTCGCGGATCCAGAAACCGCCTTCGCTTTCCGGGATAATCTGCTCGGCGATAATCTGGCTGCTGTTCGCCGCGTCAATCGTCAGCGCGTTGAGCGAAGCGCGGCGCTTTTCCCCGACAAGTCTGGTTTGCGCCGCGTCAGGCGTGGGCAGCGTGCCGCCACCGTCGCCCACGGCCATTTCGGTAATCTGCACTTTCGTGCCCAGCGCGGCGGAGTTGGCAAGCTTTGCCGCGCCCTGGCTCGTCAGCAGGGCAAAATATTTTGTTGTCATGTGCTCACTTCCGTCAGGTCAATAAGATGCACCGCCGCGCCGGTAAAGCCCGGCCCGCTCACGGTGATGATTTCAGGGGTATAGGGGTAAACGGTCAGCTCGTCGCCGCTGTAGCAGGCGGCGGCAACGGGCAGCACGCCGCTGGCGTCAAGGTTGATTGACAGCCCGATGAGGTGGCGACTGCATGGCTTGGCGTCCGCAATCAGGCGCTCAAGCTCGTTGTACATTTCTTCGGTAATGCCGGTATCCAGCACACCCACATCAAGACGAAACGTGCCTGGCTCATCGTTTGTCTGCCACCACTCAACAATGCGGATAAGGTATCCCAGCGGCTCAACCACACGACGCAGCGAGCCGATGGTGCCTTTATGGCGGTGTACATATTCCGAGGCGGCAACAACGCTGCGCTTGGTGGACTCAGACCAGCCCTGGTCCCAGCGGTCAACAGACCACGCCCACGCCAGATAGGGCAGCAGCGCAAGCGGGCAGGTTTTCGCGTTCCACAGCCTGCGCAGTGGAACCGGGATTTCGTCAATCTTTGCGCACGCCTCCGCAGCTGCAACCTCCAGCGCAGAAGAACCGACCGGCAGCAGGCGATCACTCATCCGATCCCCCTATCGTAATGCTGTAGCCGGTGCAGTAAGCGGCCTGCGTCTTGTCCAGTACCACATCGGCGACAGGCGCGGCCAGCTCAACCCTCTGCACCCCTTCAACGTGCAGGGCGGCATATAAGGCTGATTTGCGGATGTCCCGGCCAAGTCTGGCCTGCGCAGTGATAAAGGAGGCAAGCTTTGCCTCTGATGCGGCGCGGATGGGTTCAGCCTCGGGTCCCGGATACAGGTAAAGCGTGGCGTCAATACTGTATTCGATGATTTCAGCTGACTGCACCGTCACCCGGTCGGAAACAGGGCGCACGTCCTCATCATTCAGCGCCGCGTCCACCACGGCCAGCAGATCAGCAGCCGCCTGCCCGTTGCCCTCACGCGCCAGCACGGTAATGGTGACACAGGCCGGGGAAGGGCTGATCGCCGACGCATCGGCCACGCGCCCGTCGGCACTTTTTGCGTGATACTCGTAAGCCCCTGAAGGCCCGGCCACGCTTAGCCCTTCAAAGGCGGCAGCGATGCGCACGCGGTAATCATCGTCGCTTTCCATCACGGCGTCGGTCGGCGGTAAGGTCGTTTCATCCGCCGCCGTCAGGGTCAGGCGGGTTACGCCGTTGTTTGCCCCGAGCTGGTCTAAATCATCTGCCAGTGAATAAGCCACCATGACGGCCTTAGCCGCCTCGTTGACGCGCTGGCGCAGGATCACCTCGCGGTAGGCGTTTTCCTGCAGAAGCTTAACCACCGGATCAGATTCCAGCACCAGCGTGCGGGCGACGGCATCCTGTTGCTCAGCCGGGTAAAGCGATATCAGCGTGGCTTTGCGTTCGGCCAGCAGGGTTTCGTAGTCCAGCGCCTCCACCACATCGGGTGCGGGTAGCTGGCTCAGGTCAATAGTTGCCATATCAGCTCACGGGAATGGTTAGTAAAAAATCCTGCGCGTTATCACTGCGGGTGCCGGTGATTTCAACCACCATGCCGCCGTCAAACGCGGATTCGTAACTGATGCCGGTCAGTTTTATGCGGGGTTCCCATTGCAGGATCGCCATATAGCAGGCCGACATAATTTGCAGGCGCAGCGCCTCGTTTTGAGGCTGGTCAATTAGCGCCGACAGCAGCGAGCCATAGCTGCGACGCATTACCCTGGTGCCGACTGGCGTCAGGAGAATGTCGCGCACCGACTGGCGAATATGCTCAATATCGGTAATGGCCTCGCCGGTATCCCGGTTCATGCCGATATATTTCACGGTCATGCCTTCGGCCCTCCTGACAGATCGGTGCCGGACTTCACGCCGTCGTGTTTATGGGAATGAACGATTACGCCGTTAGAGCTGAAGCCGCCGCCGCTGTGCTTAATGTCACCCGCCATCGTGCCGCCTTCGGTCACTTCCAGCGTGGCGGTTTTCAGCAATGCGGTACATTCAACCTCTGGCGCATCCAGCAGGATTTTTACCGCCGCCTGTATGGTCGCGGTCTTGATACCGGTCGCCTTGAGTGCGCTGGTTTCCGGTTCATACTCGATCACAGCGCCGTCGGGAAATGACCAGTGCAGTGCATCGGCCGAGGCTGACGGGGCGGGGTTTTCGTCAGAGAACACGCCGGGCAACACAAAGCCGGTATCCAGCTCGCCGCCCAGGCACAGGACAAGCACCTGTTCACCGACAGAAGGCGCATTCCATGAACGGGTGCGCCCGGCACGGGCGGTCAGCCAGTGCAGCCAGTTCGTTGTATTACTGCCGGTATCCACGCGACACAGCCCGTCCTCCAGATTGATGGCGGACACGGTGCCGATACGGATAAGATTGCGCAGCAGGCGCAGGATTTCTGGAATTTGTGAGTTCATTAGATGAGGATGCCCTTATGTCTGGGCATCCTCAATTAAGTTCTGTTTGTCTATCGATGAGCAAAAAGAGAAGGGGATATTTAATTGGCAGGGCGCTCGATTGCAATAATTTCAATTTTTGAAATATGTAAAATCTCACCTAATAACAGATATGCGTTAAGAAAAAGTGACTTAGCCTCTTCAATCGAAACATCCGCATGAACACCAGAAGAAACTCTTGAATAAAGATTAACAAGATTTTGCCTAATTTTATCTCGCCTTGATTTACTTGCCACCCTCTGATGAACAAATACATTTAATCTATTTATATGACGAGACGCATCTAATGATAGTTGATTACCACCAATTTCATATGTTCCTTCACAAGGGGGGTAAATTGAGTCTGCAAAATTATCTATAATACGGCGAACTGTAGTTAAGGCTTGGCTAACAGCCTCTCCATCACCATCAGATAGTCTACTTATGACTGATGGTATTTGCCTGATCACTTCGCCGCTTTGTTCAACTAATAATTTATCCACCTCACCTTTATAACTTTCAAAAATTGATTCAGCCAAGCTATCAAGCTCTTTAGCATAGTATATCTGAGTTACAAAATCGTGGAGAATGCCTAATACTTTACTTCGAATAGTCGTGAGCGTCGTTATAATAGAAGCAATTGAAGCTTTAAGTGTGTTATGTTCTCGGGTGATTATGATGGCATTTGAGATCCCACTTATATTGGGAGTAACCATGCTCTCAAGTTTCAATTTCTGTGTACTGATAGATGCCTCAATCCCTGCCAATGGAGTCCAATATCCTTTGTCATTTTCGCGGTCAATCCATCTTCCCGTTCTGGACATATACCTACGACCAAGCTCGTCATTAACATACCCTTTAATCTCATAACTAAGCCATTTTTGAAATTCATCAGTTCCACATAATCGTGCTAACCGCGCAGATTTAAGTATTAATGATTCACAATTTAAACGGCTCAATTCAATATCAGCTAAAAGCTCGGTAGCAAGTTCAAGCTCATGTTCAGAGCGATTAATTGGCACGGATTTCACCTTATTTTATAAAATTGAAGTAATTTCAATCTACACTTAACTGCTGGGAAATTAAAGACTCAACATCTTTCAAAAGATCAAAATCAAATCCCAGCAAAGGCCTTGCTTCATACCTAACATCTTTCCCGTTACGGGCTGGCCGGTCACGCAGGCCGTAATGATGCACGCGGGCCATGCGCTGAACGTTGCCGGTGAATTCCACCACGGCATCGTCAGCGGTGCCTTTCGCCTTCATGTATTTTGCCGTGCGAAGCTTTGCGAACATCTCGCGCTTTACCCGACCTTTCTTTTTGCGGACCGGTGCCTTGCGCGGTTTAAACGGCGTGCCGTCCGGCTCCTGCTGGCGCCTGATGTTTTGCTGCTGACCGGCGCGCAGCCGTTTCGCAATTGAGCGGGCCATCTCTTTTCGCGCAGCCGGTGACAGGTTGCCAATCAGCGCCCCCAGCCGCTCGTCGAATGCCTCCAGCCCGCTCAAAGCCGTAGCCCGCTCACAAGCTCACCGCCCGCGTAAAGCTGCGTTGGGCGGGCGTCGTTATCCGGCAACGGGTTCTCGCCGATATGGTTAACGTGCAGCGCGCCGCCTTCCTGCTTCACGATCACGCGCTCAGTCAGCTGTAAATCAATGCTGATATCACAGAGCGCGTCGCTGATAACGTCGGCTTTGAAGGTGAAGCCGGTGCGCCGCTTTTCTTCGGTTGCCATAATGTCGGGCTGGTTTTCACGCAGCCAGGCCAGCAGCGGAACAATCAGCAGATCGGGGCTGTCACCGTAATCGGTCACAACAAGATTGAGCTGATACTGATACTCAAACGACAGCGAGCTGGCGAGCGTGGAAGCAATGCGCCCGCTGTCGATAAACATATTGAGGCTGTCAGGATTTCGTTTTAGCAGCGGCACGCTGTCTGCCAGCATCTGTCGTATCTGTTGCGGTTTCAGCATCGTGCTGCTCCTGACAATCTTTAATGATTTCAACCTGCAACCCGCACGACGCGAGCGCAGCTTCTAACTGGCGGTTATCCGCCGCCAGATCGCCCTGAGATTGCAGGCTGTTGCCCGGTAGCGGGCAGCTTGTTACGCGCGGACAGCCAGTCCAGATAATCTCGGGCGTTACTGAAGGCCGGACGACTGTGCAGCCGGATAACATCAGCAGGCAGGGCAGCAGCAGACCAGTCACGCAAAGTCGGATTAGCATCGGTTTCCCTCTGTAATTGCAGTTCACGGTTAAGGGCACCGGCGCTGGCCTTGCCCTGAAGCTCACGCAGCGCGGCATCGCGCTTTCCGGTTGCCCTGGCCTCGTCATTCAGCCGGGTTATAGCTTTATCGCGGCTTTCAATTCCGGCGGACAGCGTGCCGATGATGCGCTCAGCGGCGCTCAGCTCGTTTTTCTTTACATCAAGCTGCCAGCAGGTGAAGCCAAGTGCCGCCAGCGCCACGGCCAGCGCAGCCACAAGCAGGCGCATCATGACGCCCCCTTTAAGCACCAGGCTTTCTCACGGGCGCGGCGCTTTTCGATCCCGGCATTCTTCACGCCCCTGACGTAAACCCAGCGGTCAAGCTGATCGCATGCCTGCAACCACTGCCTGCGCTTCAGGTAGCTGACCAGCGTCGACCGGCAGGCAGCGCCGGTGCCGACGTTAAACGAAAAACTGACCAGCGCGTCATACACCGGCGCGGGCATGTCATCCGGCACGCAGCCCGCAAGCTGACGTTCAACGCGCATCACGTCATACACAAGATTGACCGCCGCCTGACGCTCACTTACATGGCTCTGCGGCGTCACGCCCACGGTGTGTCCTATGCCGTTGGTCCAGACTCCGGCGCTGCACTGGTAAGGTGAGGTGCGGCAACCTTCAGCATCGGCAATCAGTTGCAGCCCACCGTCGGAAATTTTCAGAGTATTGAAGTCAGGCAGCAGCACGGCTATTGCCAGCACGGCCATAACGGCGCAGCGGTTAGCGGTCTTCAATATTCACCCCCTGCACGGTCTGCCGGTGCAGCTCATACGTTTTCCGGCGGTAGTGCCAGTTAATAAAAAACGTCGCCACGTTAATCACTAACGTCACGATGGCGACGCCGGATCCCACCATAAAGGCGATTTCCTGCGGCGTGTGGCGGGCGAACCACATCAGCACAAGCCCGATCAGGTAGTTAATCAGCGAGCTGACTTTCTCCATTTTTTTCAGTCCCACAGGTTAACGGTTTCATCCGCTGACGATTCAGGCAGGTCCGGCAACGTCACCCCGCAGCCGTGCATCAGTACCGGACCGCTTTCAGCAAGCCCCGGATTGGCGGCATAAACCAGCTCAACCGCCTGCTGCGTGCGCCCGTAGTAGCGCCAGCAAATCTGATCCACGGTGTCGCCCTGCTGCGCGTAAATAATCACAGCAGGCTCACGATGCAGCCGGAACGCCCGCCGATACGGCTGATACTGAAACGCGCATCGCGCCAGTATTCGTCCGCGCTGGCTTCAATCTCTCCGGCCTTTTTCGTGCCGCTGGCGTCATAGCCGCGATAGCGTTCGACGATTGTCGCGGCGGTCAGGGCAGAGACGGCGGCAAAATACTGCGCCACCTTTTCGCTCTCATCGTCAAAGCGTTCTGCCGGTACGTCAGACAGGGTTTTGAAGCCCGCCGCCATCTTCGCGGCGCGCCAGTCATACAGCTCGGCGTTCACTTCTGAAATCGCCGTTTTTACCGCAAGGCGCAGGCGCTGCGCGGTGACGGTGCCTTCATAGCGCAGCGTGTCGCGCAGCTGCTGAAGGTCGATATCAGGCCAGAAAAAGGTGTTCTTTACCGGCGGCTCGGCGGCATCTGCCGGTCGCGGGGCGGGTATAACAAGCATGTTCATAATCGGCCTTAAAATAGGTGGGCGGTGGAGAACGGCGCAGACACTGAAAGTGCGTTGCCGTTCTGCCGCCCGGCGCGGGGCGCTTTCGGTCAGCGGCGGGCAATAGCCTGCTTTTTCAGCTCGGTAGCCAGCCGCTCTATGTCCTTTTTGACGCCGCAGCCCTCATGCAGCTGTAGCGCCCGTGTCAGGTGTTCCATTGCATCCAAAGCCCTGCCCCCATCGCGCAGGACATACCCGGTGATTTTGTGCAGCTTGGCGCGCACCTGATCGGGCATATCTGCGGATTTCGTCAGCTCAATCGTCGCCAGCAGCGGGCCGGTATCGACCGGCGTTTTCAGCGTCCAGGCGCGGGTCGTGGCGTCGGCAACCTCTTCAGCCAGCAGGTAAGCCGTTGCATCACGCTTAAACCCGGCGGGCGGCACCAGTCCGTGCGCAATCGCGTACCGGGCAATCTCCAGCGCGCCCGGCACGTCGCCTGCATCCAGCCGCCAGATCATGACGGTCATCAGCACGGCGTCCTGTGCGCCTTTGCCCTGGCTCAGTACGCCCGTCACCCACGGCAGATACTCCGGCAGCATGTCGCGCTTGAGTTCCGCCTTGCGCTCCTGCGAGCGCACTTTCTTCAGGCGGCGCTTGTCTTCATTGAGCTTAAGCAGCATCAGCTCGTAGCCGCTGGCATGGCGCAGCGGGTTGCTGGCCTGCTGCGAGGCTTCGACAGCCTGCTGGCGCATAAGGTGACGTCGGGCAGGGCTTAACATGCGTTATGCCTCCGGGTTTTCCGCAGGGGCTTCAGCCGTGGAAGCGTCGGCCTTAACCTCGTCCGGCAAATCGGACATCGTGATTTTTTCAATCAGGCAACCGGCGGCGTAATCTTCCACCACGTAATCCTCGTTAATGGATTCGTAGTTTTCGATGCGGTCACGCTTCGCCACCTCGTCAATCAGGCGGCGGTGCGTGCCCTCCTGGAAATAAATGGACAGGTTATCGAGTCGGGTGATCAGCAGCGCATCGGCCGGGAAGTAAGGCACGCGCACGGCAGGCAGGTTGCCGATGCGTTTCTGGCTGACAATCAGATCGCCCGCCAGCGCTTCGGTGTTGGCCTGCACCTGATTAACCAGTGGGAAATACTTGTCAGCCAGCAGCTGACGCCCGCAGATAACAACCAGCTCCGGGTCTTCCTGATACCACGGCTCAATCAGGGTGTTGGTCGCATCCATCACCACGGCGTCAAGGTTCACGTAGGTGCGCCCTTTGCCAACCAGCACGCCGTCGGTCACGGTGCCGTCTTCAGCGGTGGTCTTGCTCATCACGCGTTTCGGCGCGTCGTTACGGTACTTTTGCAGCCAGCCCACGGCCACGTCCTGAAGCATCGGGTTTTTAGCACGATTGGATGTCTTCGCACGCTCAACGCCGTTGAAGCCGATCATGATGCGGTCTAGCGACTGACGCTTGATGATGGCGTCACGCAGCCGGGCCTGAAAATCTTCATAGCGCGCCCACAGATCGAGGGTGTTGTAACGGATATGGAAGTCATAGTTGACCTGCACACACTCATAGCCGGTGCTGTCCAGCGCCGAGAAATCAGCTGTTTCGCGCTCGTCGCCGCCCGCCGTGTCGGTGGTGCTGGCAATCGAACCGGATACGCCGATGCCGACCTTTTCGCCCTTCATCTCAGACACCGGCACGATATTGATACGGGTCAGGAAATCTGAGGACTCCTGCACGCGGTTCATCAGCGTTTGCGTCACTGCCGGTTCAACGGTGAATTTCTTGTTCATATCACCGGTTTCGACGTTGTTCAGCTCGGCCAGGCGGGACATGAAAGCGTTAAATTTAAAGCGGGTGTTCTGGCGCATTTGCGCTCCTGTATTCAGTTAAAGAGTGTTGCGGCCTGCTCAGCAGTCGGTCTGCACGCCGTTTTTGTTATCTGCGCCGGTTGAGGCCGGGCGACGGGTAAAGCTGCCGTCCGTTTTGCCGAGCTGCGATTGCAGTGCAGTAAAGGCGCTGCGGTCTTCACCGGCCTGCAACTCCAGCTCGTCAATCCGCCCGCTCAGGGCCAGCTCAAGCGCCGACAGCTTTTGCGTCTGCTCGTCACCGTTCTGCTGCACCTGTTCTGCTACGGCGGTAACGGCCGCGCTGACGTCGGCAAATTGCAGGTCGGCGGATTTGGTTTTCGCGGAAAACATCGCCGTTACGCGGGCCATGAGTGACGGGGCCGGATCGGCTTCTTCGGTGAATTCGATCAGAGTTTCTTCGGCGGCGGTAAACAGGTTGTCTTTGTGCTGCTTGCGGGAGGCCAGCGGATTCGCGGAAGCCGACGCGCTGAAGCTCAGAATTTCAGTGCCGAGACTCGCCGGATCGTCGGTAACGGCCAGGCCAATCAGGTACGCCTCGCCGGTGTCGGCAAACTTCGGATTCACCTCAATGGAGGTGTAGATTTTCTGGCGTGCTTTGGTCAGTCCGGCCAGCTCCGGCGTCGGGCTAATATCGCCATATAACCCCAGCTTGCCTTTCAGCGGGCCGTCTGTGATTTCTTCCGCGCTCAGGGCGGTTACGTCGCCATAACGGCGGAAAGGACTGTCAGGGGTATAACCCTTGATGTGTTCCATGTTGATGCGGGCACCGTACATGGCCGGGTTATAGTTCGCCGCCATCTGCGAAATCCAGTCACGGGAAATAACGCGGCCGTCGGTGGTTGCGCCTTCAACTGCGATACGAAAACGCTTTGCTTTAAGAGTTGCCATTAACAGGCTCCGGTCAGTGGATTGGTTCAGGTCGGGGCCAGTTTCCCCGCCACGGCGATTCCGCTCAACGAAAGCCAGCCCGCTCAGCTATCAGCAAACAGGGACAGCAGGCGCGGCTTTTTGCTCCCCGGTAGCCTTGTCGCCATGAACATGACACCAACCACCACCATCAGCGATCCGCGCCGTCAGGCCGCACTGCTTTACTGGCAGGGTTATTCCGTGCGCCAGATTGCGGAGACGCTCGGCCAGAAAACACCAACCGTGCAGAGCTGGAAGCTGCGCGACGCGTGGGAGGACATAGCGCCCATCAGTCGCGTTGAGGCCAGCATGGAGGCACGGTTAATTCAGCTCATCATGAAAGAGGTAAAGGGCAACGGGGATTACAAGGAGATAGACGCACTGGGCCGTCAGATTGAGCGGCTGGCCCGCGTCGAGCGTTACCGCAGTTCGGGTAACGAGGCGGATCTGAATCCTAACGTGCGCAACCGCAACAAGGGCGAGCGCCAGCCGGTGATTAAAAACGTTTTCAGCGAGGATCAGACCGACAAGCTGACCGGCCTGTTTATGGAAAGCTGCTTTGACTATCAGCTCAACTGGCACAAAGCCGGGCTGACCCACCGCATCCGCAATATCCTTAAGTCCCGCCAGATTGGCGCGACGTTCTACTTTGCCCGCGAGGCGCTGATTGATGCGCTGACCACCGGGCGCAACCAGATATTTTTATCCGCCAGCAAGGCGCAGGCGCACGTTTTCAAAAACTACATTATCGACTTTGCCCGGCAGGTTGATGTTGACCTGAAAGGCGACCCTATCGTGTTGCCCAACGGCGCGCGGCTTATTTTCCTCGGGACGAACGTGCGCACCGCGCAGAGCTATACCGGCAACCTGTATCTCGACGAGTATTTCTGGATCCCGAAATTCCAGGAGCTGCGCAAGGTCGCCAGCGGTATGTCGCTGCATAAAAAATGGCGCACCACCTATTTCTCCACGCCGTCGAGCCTGTCCCACAGCGCCTATCCGTTCTGGTCAGGCGAGCTGTTTAACAAGGGGCGTCGCAGCAAGGGCGATCGTATTGAGCTGGATTTATCACATTCACATCTGGCGAAAGGCACGTTATGCCCAGACGGGCAGTGGCGGCAGATTGTCACCGTTGAGGACGCGCTGTCCGGCGGATGTAACCTGTTTGACCTGGATCAGCTGTCGCTGGAGTACAGCCCGCCGGAATACCAGAACCTGCTGATGTGTGAGTTTGTCGACGACGAGGCGAGCGTGTTCCCGTTTGCCGAGTTGCAGACCTGCATGATCGACAGTCTCGAAGAATGGGCCGACTTTAACCCTTACGCGCTGCGCCCGTTTGATTACCGTCCGGTGTGGATAGGTTATGACCCGTCGCACACCGGCGACAGCGCGGGCTGTGCCGTGATTGCGCAGCCGCTCGTTGCGGGCGGCAAATTCCGCGTGCTGGAGCACCACCAGTGGCGCGGCATGGACTTTGCCGCGCAGGCGAAATCTATTGAGGACTTAACGAAAAAATATTGCGTGGAATATATCGGCGTTGATGCAACCGGCATCGGCCAGGGCGTGTTTCAGCTGGTCCGCCAGTTTTACCCGGCGGCAAGGGAGATCCGTTATTCGCCGGAGGTTAAAACCGGGATGGTACTGAAGGCAAAAGACACCATCGGCAGCGGGCGTCTGGAGTATGACGCCGGAAGCACCGATATCACGCAATCTTTCATGGCCATCCGTAAAACCATGACCGCCAGCGGCAACCGTTCGACCTACGAGGCGAGCCGCAGCGAGGACGCCAGCCACGCCGACGTCGCCTGGGCAATTATGCATGCGCTGTTAAATGAACCGCTTACCGCTGCCAGCGGCACCGCCAACCCTTCAATTCTGGAATTTTACTGATGAATAAACGCAGCCGTAAGGCATTCAAGGCACCAACTCCGGCCGCACCGGCAGCACCTCAACAGGTTGAGGCGTTCACTTTCGGCGAGCCGTCGCCGGTGATGGATAAACGCGACATACTGGATTATGCCGAGTGTCTCGGTAACGGGCGCTGGTACGAGCCGCCGGTCAGCTTCCACGGGCTGGCAAAAAGCCTGCGCGCGGCGGTGCATCACAGCTCGCCTATCTACGTTAAGCGCAACATTCTGGCCTCTACCTTTATCCCGCACCCGATGATGAGCCAGCAGGAATTCAGTAAATTTGCGCTGGATTATCTGGTATTCGGAAATGCGTTTGCCGAGCTGCGGCGTAACAGCCTGGGCGCACCGTTCAGACTGGAAACCACCCCGGCCAAGTTTACCCGCAAGGGCGTTAAGGAGTATGAATACTGGTTTGTGAACGACTGGAAAGAGCCACACCTTTTTGCAGCAGGAAGCGTGTTTCACCTTCTTGAGCCGGATATTAATCAGGAGCTTTACGGCCTCCCGGAATACCTCAGCGCGCTGAACTCCGCCTGGCTGAATGAAGCTGCCACCCTGTTTCGCCGCAAGTATTACCAGAACGGGGCGCACGCCGGTTACATCCTGTATATGACCGACGCGGCGCAGAGCAGCAGCGACGTTGACAGGATGCGTCAGGCGATGCGCGATACAAAAGGCCTGGGCAACTTCCGTAACCTGTTTATGTACGCGCCAAACGGTAAACCGGACGGAATCAAAATCCTGCCGCTCAGCGAAGTGGCAACAAAGGATGATTTCTTTAACATCAAAAAGGCCAGCCGCGACGACCTGCTTAGCGCGCACCGCGTGCCGCCACAGATGATGGGGATTATCCCCGACAACTCCGGCGGGTTCGGGGATGCGGTGAAAGCGTCACAGGTATTTGTCAGGAACGAGCTGACGCCTTTGCAGGAGCGCATGAAAGAAATCAACGACTGGATGGGGGAGGAGGTGATCGCGTTTAGGGCATATTCGCTGGAGATAACCTCAACCGACTGAACCGTGCTGTACGAACACATCCCATACACCCTCATTTGAAGAAAGAAGTGAGATTTTCACTCATAGCTAACTTCCTCCTGCATGCGTCCGCTCCCTACTGAAAGCGGACGTTACCAACCTACCGAATCAGAAGCAGATTAGTCGTTTTAACCCATCAACAGAGTGCCAAGATGACTAAATTAATATATGATAAAAATAATTCCACTATTCTGGAAATATAGTTTTAGGAGATAGCATGGATTTACAAACCGCTGCAAACGCCCTACGTGAGTTGGGACACCCGACCCGACTCAGCATATATAGAGAACTGGTCAAAGCGGGTCATGAAGGCTTGCCAGTTGGCGAACTACAGAAGCGCCTGGATATTCCTGCCTCCACGCTCAGCCATCATCTCTCTGCGTTGATGTCTGCGGCCCTCATAAGCCAGGAACGACAGAGCCGCACGCTGTTTTGCAGACCATGCTATGCGCAGCTTGAGCAGCTGATGGCTTTTCTGACTGAAGAGTGCTGCGTCGGCGGCAATGACTGCGATCTATCTATCGCCATTACACATAAAGAGACTTCATTGTGAATAACCTTAGTGATGCCCTGATCAATATCGATCCCATACTCCTGAATGCGCCCATTACGGAAGACAAATTGAATGCCGAAGAGGTGGCGCATCCACCCCGTATCCTGATGCTCTACGGCTCCCTGCGGGAACGCTCTTACAGCCGGCTCACAACTGAAGAGGCTGCCCGCTTGCTGACGTCTATGGGTGCGGAGGTTAAAATATTCAATCCGTCCGGCCTCCCGTTGCCGGATGATGCTCCGGAGACGCATCCGAAAGTCGCAGAATTGCGCGATCTGGTGATCTGGTCAGAAGGGATGGTCTGGTGCTCCCCTGAGCGTCATGGTGCCATGACGGGCATTATGAAAACACAGATTGACTGGATACCTCTGACGTCCGGGGCTGTCCGCCCGTCGCAGGGGAAAACTCTTGCCATCATGCAGGTCAGCGGTGGTTCACAGTCCTTCAACGCCGTAAATCAGATGCGCATTCTCGGACGTTGGATGCGCATGATTACCATTCCGAACCAGTCATCCGTGGCTAAAGCCTGGGCCGAGTTCGATGAGGACGGCCGCATGAAACCCTCACCGTATTACGACCGCATCGTGGACGTCATGGAGGAACTGATGAAATTCACTCTACTCACTCGCGGGCGAAGCGATTATCTGACCGACCGTTACAGCGAGAGGAAAGAGAGCGCAGCTCAGCTCTCAGAGCGGGTAAACCAGCGCAGCATATAAACAAAAGCCGGCAGATGCCGGCTTTTATTTTTCACACAAGGTATGCCTTCAACCTGATGAAAAATCAGCGACTGACGCGGTTTCCTTGCTCATCAATGATCGCTTCGCCATCCTCTTTGATAAATGCACCCTGCTGCCGGTCTGGCAGTATGTCCAGGACCACTTCGGAGGGGCGACAGAGCTTTGTTCCGAGCGGCGTCACCACCACCGGGCGATTAATCAGGATCGGATGTGCCAGCATAGCATCAAGCAGTTCGTCATCGGTGAAGCGGTCTTCCGAAAGGCCGAGCTGCTCGTATGGGTCGGTATTTTTACGCAGCAGGGCGCGTGCGCTGATGCCCATATCCACAATAAGCTTTTTAAGCTCGTCGCGGGACGGTGGAGTTTCAAGATACAGAATCACCGTGGGTTCAGTACCGCTATTGCGGATAAGCGCCAGGGTGTTGCGGGACGTCCCGCAGGCCGGGTTGTGGTAAATGGTGATGTCAGTCATGAGCGGTACTCCTTAAAGGGCTGCACATGCGCAGCCCTGGTATTAGGGTTAAAAAGACAGGCGCAGAGCCAGCGCGGCCAGCGTCACAAAAAGTACCGGCAGGGTCATCACGATGCCCACCCGGAAGTAGTAGCCCCAGCTGATAGTGATATTCTTTTGCGCCAGTACGTGCAGCCACAGCAGGGTAGCGAGGCTGCCAATGGGGGTGATTTTCGGGCCGAGGTCGCAGCCGATGATGTTGGCGTAAATCATCGCCTCCTTAACCACACCCTCAGCGGTGCTGCCGTCAATCGAAAGCGCGCCAACCAGCACGGTAGGCATGTTATTCATGACGGACGAGAGCGCCGCCGTAAGGAAACCGGTGCCTAGCGTAGCGCCCCAGACGCCGTGCTCTGCAAACCTGTTCAGGACGGCAGAAAGGTAATCGGTCATTCCGGCGTTACGAAGACCGTACACGACCAGATACATGCCCAGCGAGAAGATAACAATCTGCCAGGGCGCGCCTTTCAGCACCTTTCCGGTATCTATCACATGTCCTTTGCGGGCAACCAGCCAGAGAATAAACGCCGCTACCGCTGCCACCAGACTGACCGGCACGCCTAGCGGTTCGAGGGCAAAAAAGCCGACAAGCAGCAGGATGAGCACAATCCAACCGGTTTTAAAGGTGCGCACATCACGGATAGCTTCACGCGGCGCTTTCAGCTTCGCCAGATCATAGGTGGCTGGTATGTCCCTGCGGAAAAACAGATGCAGCATGACCAGCGTGGCGGCAACCGAAGCAATATTTACCGGTACCATGACGGAGGCGTACTCGCTAAAGCCCAGCTTAAAGAAGTCTGCCGTGACAATGTTGACCAGGTTCGACACGATGAGCGGCAGGCTGGAGGTGTCGGCGATGAAGCCCGCCGCCATCACAAACGCCAGGGTGGCTCCGGGGCTGAAGCCCAGCGCCAGCAGCATGGCGATAACGATCGGCGTCAGAATTAAAGCCGCGCCATCGTTGGCGAACAGCGCCGCGACAACTGCTCCTAACAGTACGATATAGGTGAAAAGCAGCCGGCCTTTGCCACCTCCCCATTTGGAAACGTGCAGCGCAGCCCACTCGAAAAAACCGGACTCATCGAGCAGCAGGCTGATAATGATTACCGCAATAAACGTAGCTGTGGCGTTCCAGACAATCTGCCAGACGGCCGGAATATCGTCGATGTGTACCACGCCCGTCAGTAGCGCCAGGCCGGCACCAATTACGGCACTCCAGCCAATACTGAGTCCTTTCGGCTGCCAGATAACCAGTACCAGAGTAAGGACGAAAATCGCACCTGCCAGAAACATACATTCTCCTTCAAAAATATAACTACTATTGAGACTGGATCATGAATTCACTACACGAAACACATTCGAAAAATCGAATGTATAAAGTGAAATTTTTTTACATGCAGATAGACTTGCCGTTAGTCGTCACATTATCGCGCTCAGCCTGCTGGCTGAGCTGCAAAATGTCATCCCGCTGACAGAGATAGGCTTGTTCAATTACTGCCGCTGCCCAAGCTGGCATGTGTGGCGAAAGACGATAATGGATCCATTTGCCGTCTCTCCTGTCGATTAGTAGGCCGCTCTCTCTCAATAAGGCAAGGTGCCGCGAGATTTTCGGCTGAGTTTCTTTCAGAGTAGACGAGAGTTCACAAACGCAGAGTTCACCTTTTTCACGCAGTAGCAGCACAAGATTAAGTCGTGTATCGTCAGACAAATTTTTGAAAAGTTGCAGAGGGAGCAATTGTTGCATAATGACTCCTGAGAATTGGGTTGAAACCAGTTTCAACCCTCGCAGACGTTGAGTCAATAACATATTCGAATTTTCACATTTGTTTTTTTGAGTGTTTTTAACCAGAACGTAAGTTGATTGTCATAGCTGTTAACTTTGACAGAAGGCACTATTCAGTTTTTGAGTATTCGTTTGTACTTTTCGTTCCTGGCACGAGCCAACCTCAGCGCTCAGAAACATTTGAACGATACTTTTTTCCTTCCCTCCCTGGCTGCATCATTAAACTGGCTCTGTGGTGCTGAGCAAGCCTGCCAATACATGTTTACCCCCTCAGCGCGCAATGCTATCCCCGCCACGCCTGCCCGCTTTGTAGGGCGCTTTTGATGCAGATGCATGAGAGGGTGGAAAGGGCGCCTGTGCTGGCACCCTTGAGGTTTTGAGCTGTGAGTTTTCTGATGCGAATCCATGCACTCTGAGCATGCATGACTTGTTTTAAGATTTCAGTGGTCAACCTGAAGCACCAGGCTAATGCGAATATCGGTAGATATGCATTCCATGCTCTCCTTCAGAGATCACTTTTACACGCTGTCTCTGAGCCACAATGAATTTGTTAGCTTCAGCTGGCGTAACAGGATATCCAGCAGCTTCAGCTGATTGAATAAAGTCCGCTGTGGAGATTTCTAAATGGTTACCCACCTGATGGGTAGCGTCGCGATAGGCTGCGAAGAGGGCGAAATCCTTTCTGGCCATCTAAACACTTTCATCCTGCTGCCAGACGTTCTTCACAATAATACTCAGTGTCTCTCGATCTGATTCCAACGTGAAACCGGCCATCTCTACGCCAGAGGTCGTACCCCGGCGGATGGTAATTTTTGTTCCGGGAAAAACGGCAATGACCTGCCGGTGTAGCTCGGCTTCAAAAGCCATTAATGCTTCTTGGCTTAACTTTTGTTCTTTATCAATCGTGATGTCTAAACGCATCTCAGCCCCCATTGGCATTCAATCAGCAGCGTAAAAAATTTCTTCTTCGTCCTCATAGCGAGGCTCGGTATTTGCCAAATCAGCAATCAATGTTAGTGCCAGCTCAAGATCAGACGGTTTGCAATTGGCTATCAATGACAACTCAGCGATGAACCGCATACACGCTACTTTCTTATGCATGGCGCTAATCTCATCCAGTTGCATAATCCCCCCTTGTTTAATACTGTGTATTTATACAGTATCATAGTGTTTCGTGATTTTAAAAGGATTTTACGTTGGATCTAAACCATCCTTATCTAGCTGAATTGGATGCAGTATTTTAGTCTTCGTCAAATTGGGCGCGTTGCTTTGACGATCTCAAAGCATGATTGTCTTTTAACTAATGCAAGGCGGTTTTATTCCGCTATTCTGAACTCTTGCCAGCTATCGCAAGCTTGAATCTTGTAAGCAAAGCTTCAGGGGAGCAGGGCACATTACCCTTGAAAATTGCCCCACTTCTAGCCCCACGACACCATTCGCCTGCTATTTGGGTATCAGTACCACCTATCAGCCTCATAGCGAGTCCGCGACTGATAGTTTCGCGCGTTAAATCTTTTATCTCCTGAATGGCTCTGGCGCATGCAGCTTCTGTTTTTTGATCACGGAAGAACGCCTTGGCAGTTCTTTTGGGTTCAGCAGTTCTGATTCTAGTGAGCATTTTGCGGCGTTCTTTGCGAACCATTACCCCAAAATCCCAATCTGGCACAATTTCCGGCTTCGGCGGGTCTTCAGATTCCGATCTCCCCGTACAGTTATTGACAGAACTCCGAGAGGGCGCATTCGCACCCTTGAGGTCAACCCCCAAATCAACGGCGAGTTTTGAAACAATCTTCCACTTGGTAAGGCGGGTTAAAATAGGTGTGTCGTCCCCGACTGAAGGTGCATAAACCCCTTGAATACGCGTGATTTCTTCTCCGTACTCATTCGTTTCCTGGCTTGTCTGATACCAGTTACGGGCAACCAAATCGTCACGCTTAACAAAAGGGCCACCCTGCGCGTTAACATATTCATCCCACCATCCGTGATCTGCCGCGTCATGAACAGTGCCAAAATCGACGCTTAAACCGTGCGCTGTTTCGCTGTCTTTCATTTTGCGAAGTTCGCGAAATACCGTCACCGGCGCACCACCGATAAACTGAAACTGGCGGATATGCCAACGTGCAGCCCAGGCCGAAACGGCAGGCGCAGTATCTTTAAGCTCTTTACCGCTTTCATCATCCAGTTCGCCATCAAGAGCGTAACCGTCGATATTCTTGGAAATATACTTAGCTATATAACCGGTAGCGCTGCCTTTATCCGGATCGATGGCCTCAGCATGGAATCGCGCCTTTCGGGCTTTGTCAGTGGTCAGCTCGCTGCTGTCTTCCTGATAAGCGTAATCACGCAGAATCTGACCGACCCTTTCAACATTCTCAGGAAGCATGAACATCAACATGTGCCAGTGCGGCGTTGCGTCATGGTGAGGCTCGGCAACACGAATGCCAAAAATGCGAATGTCTTCACGATGAAGTTTCGCGCGTACTTTCTGCCAGACGTTACAGAGATACCGTTGCGTATCAGCGGGGCTGGCTCCGTTCCATTTGCGGTTACGGTGACCGGTTTTGATTGTTGCGTGATAGCGGGATGGGGCGGTCACAGTATAAAACTCGCCAACGTAACCCATATCATTACAGATTTTCTCAAAGCCGCTGATGCGGTTCATCAGCTCACCACGGCGAATAGACGGATTTGCCACGCTGCCGTCGAATTTTTCGATAAGGCTTATGCGCTCCCCGGTTTCCTCGTTTTCCAAATCCAGTCCCTTTAGAAATTCGCGGGTACGACGCTTCTGCTCACGCCATTCGATAACCGTCATGCTGCTGGCGTAAGGGGTGTGTTTTTTGCTGACGTTAGCAAGGGCGATCTGAAGATGTTCGCGCCATGATGCAGCTATACGGCGCAGGCGACCTTTCCACCATTTTTCCATCTGCATACGCATAATGGCTGGTGTCACTTCTTCGGGATCAAATAAGCGCGAGGTTACTTTTTCCCAAAGGGGAGGGGTTTGCTTCAATTCACGCGTGATGCCGGCCGCCATCATGTAGATGCGGTGTGTATATTTATAGTCTGATTCGTCAACGTACTGACCATGTGCCTGGACCATTTCTGACAAAATAAAACTGGCTACATCACCGGCCAGCAGATCAACATCGGCGCGGGCCATTTCCGGCAGGCGGTTAAATCTTCTCATCAATTCCCAAAGCGTACCGGCAGCAGTTGCTGCCCTACTGTTATTTCCGGCGTTATCAGTCAACATCGTAAAGCTCCCTTTAGTCATTTCACCCAGGCGATACTGTGCATTTACCAGCTCAAGGCGTGGCAATGTCCGCTCAACGAAAGTTTTCGTTAAGTAGGCATTGGCTCGCTGAACTCCACTTTCTCTTTCCAGTTCGGCAAGGCGGCGATTAACGTCGATACGGACAAGCGCGGGTTGACCTTCCAGTAATTCGCGCGCATGCGAAACAGCCGCAATCAGCTGATCGCGGCGGTGGATTTGGTCATATGTGAGATAGGGGCTGGCGATGGCCTCCCGTGGAGCGTTCCACGGGTAGGCAAATTCCTGCGTCATGCACATGCACCATTGATTATGCCAGGATACACGGCAGGGTTTGCATGCTTAATAGCGGTGCCACATTCACGGCTAACACAGATTAGTTCTTCAGCTTTTTTGCCTTTTCCTGCCGCAACGCCAATGCTACGCGGGGCAGTAATCTGATGAAGGTCAAACTGACGGTACAAGCTTTTAACGAGCTTGGTGTTGCTGTTCGATGCTATGACCGGGTAACGGTTGGCGACATCACTCAGAACGGATGCCAGCTCATACTGTTTATCTTTACCAAAGCCGCCGCCGTGATATTCAGCAAACGTTTCATCGTATGGAGGATCGCAATAAACCACATCACCAGTCTTCAACATATCCAGCGTTTCAGTAAAATCAGCGCATATAAACTTGGCGCGCCCTGCCTTTTCGGCGAAAGCTTTGATTTCATCCAAAGGAAAATAGGGCTCATCATAATGACCAAAGGGAACGTTGAAGTTTCCCTTTTGGTTATACCGACACATGCCACGATATCCATTGCGATTCAGATAGAGGAAATATGCGGCACGCTCTAACAATGGAAGGCCGAGATGATGATTGAACATCTCACGGATTTTATAATAGCTTTCGCCTGAACGATTTTCAGAAAATGCACGACTGGCTACGATAATGAACTGCTGCGGGAAATCTTTAATTTGACGATACAGATTAATCAAATCAGGATTTACGTCAGCCACCAGATAAGCCGGGTAATCTGTATTCATCATCACTGCGCACGAACCTGCAAAAGGTTCCACCAGTCGATCACCCGTTGGCAGATGCTTGTTGATTTCATGCATGATGCGGGACTTACTTCCCGGCCATTTTAAAACTGTCCCATTCATTGAGAATCCTCATTGCGTTTTTTTGTTAAATATTCCAGTAGCTTTCTTTGACGCAGCGGTTGCAAATCAGCAGCAGCTTGAGAACAAACTGGTAAAAGGCGTTCGAACATTTCACCCATGTCACCTATGTTGTTAATTTCCAGTCGGTGAATTGAAATACCGATACAGTCGCAAATCAGATCGCGGGCAAGCAACATCTCAGATTTATAAATTGCCAAAACTTCTGGCACCTGAACTCGCTGACCTTCTACTGAGCGCCATGCCATGCGCTCCAGTGCCAATGCGCCTGTATCTGCAACAGATATTGCGTGAGAGTTACCAATTATGATTCTCAATATCAGCACCCTTTGTAATGCACGCTTTTCAGCTCAGTAACTTCCTGACAGGTCACGCATCGCTCAACACCAATAATCGCCCGGCGGCGCGCTTCAGATATTTCATCACCGCATTCCAGACAGAAAAACTCGCTAACTCTGACAGGGCGGTGGATTGCGTTGGCAACGTGGCGGGCTAGCTCTTCCTCTACGCGGGCCTGAACGATATCCATAGAATCAGCCATTAGTGCAGCTCCTGTGATTCATTTTCAAAACGCTGAGCTTCCTGACGTAATAATTCAGCCACTTCTTTATGACTCATCTCTTTGCGTGTAATAACAATTGCCAGCGCTTCTAGGCGAATTGATACAGCCAGCGCTTTATCTTTTCGTTCTTCAGAACGGGCTTCTATCAGTAATTGATTCAGGTGCAAGTCATTGGCTGACTGCATTACTTCTGATTTATTCATTGTGCTTCTCCTGATTTCGGGCAAAAGAATGCCCGGCGTGCTTACGCCATTGATTTAGAGATTGGTTATTTATTCAGATAAAAAACTGTCTGCGACTGAAAACTGACGGGGGAGAATACGGCCCCAGCGACACATTTTATTCATCGCTCTGATAATCATTTCGCGCTGAGTCTCAGTGAAACTTTCAAACGGCCTGCCTATTTCATCCTGCCTGAATGTTGTCGGGCGTTCGCGGTTTGCCAGGGTCATTACACAGAATTTAAATTCTTCATTCTGGCGGTTGAAATAACGAAGCGCTGGGTTGTCATTGTTCTTACGCATTCTGCGCCACGCCTGCTGAAACTCGCTGAAAGACATTCTCTCAACGGTATCAACACGAGCATGTACAAGGTGAATTTGCGTAAATGGCTTTTCCGGTTGCCCGGTGGTTACTGCCAGTGCGGTACGCCCCATATTAACCCCCAACCTTAAGAATGAATTTGAGCGTTGGCTTTTGTTTCTGTGTAAGCCCACGCATCAGAGCTTTCTGGTCATTACTTGGGTGCCAGCGCTTTCCGTATTTACCCATAATCCAGCCGTGACCGTAAGCAGGTGATGGATTCTGACGCTTAAGCAATGATGCAAAGGAAATCATATTGTTTACCTCAGCTCAGGCCCATTGACGCGCCTATCCCGCTGATTGCATCAACGGTGCTGGCAAGAGTCGGGTTTGACTGGACGCGCGCATGAACGGTTAAGCCGATAAGCGACAGGCAGCGAATGCCTGCGTTAACGTTTTCCATAAAAGCGCTGGTGCGTGAGGCTGTCATTCTTTCGCCAGAAACTGTAGCAGCTGCAACTTTCCCCAACTCAGCGGTTGCCTGCATAACGTAATGCGTCATACGTTCGGCAACAGCTTCATTCATGGGCACTGCTGGCAGACATTTCATCTGTGCCAACAGGCCATCGATGAGCGTAGCGTCTTCAGTAACGTCTGTTAGCGTCGCGATTTCTAGTGCAGTTAATTGATGCACCTGATCAGGATTTAACTTGTTACGAAGCGTTTGATGGTTCATGCCGATCTGGTCAGCCAACTTACGAAGATTGTGACGTGAAGCGAAGGCCCGGCAGGCATTTTCATAATGCGAATGTTGAGAAACCTGAAAATCAAACATGGAGTTAGCTCCTTGAGCTTGCATAATCAAGTTAAGGTTTGATGTAACGGCAATTAATCGCATGCTGGCGATTCTTTTCTCGCCAAGCAGCTACATTAATTAAAGCGTTGCCATGCTTTTCCATCACGTCGGTACGAGTGCGGCCTGTTGTTTTGCATTCCACAATTCGTTTAACAGTGCTGGTTGGGGTAGGTGCGAGGAGAATAACGCCGTTGGCAATCCACTTCTCTACTACCGACTTACTGATACCATTGGCAGCCGCGAAATCTTCTTTCGACATGGTTGCAGATGTGTTCAATGCGATAGCTTTTTCAACTGCGAGGTTTACCGCTGCGCTCAGGGCTGGCATCAATGCTGATGCGATGTTTGCCAGTAGTTCAGGTGAGTGTAGTAAGTCAAATGAGTTCTGACTGTTTGCATTTTGAGTATGCATAAAGCAATATCTCCCGTGGGTCGTTTTGTTCTATGGTGTTTCATGTGGTGTGGTACATCCTAGATCAACAAATGGCGTTTAGTAAACAACAATTGTTTATTTATTTGGTGGCTTATGGATTTTACCGAAGGGACGGCGCTAGAAATCGTCGAGCGTTTGTCTTCTGCCTATAGCGTGTCAACTCAGAAAGCTTTGGCAGAGTGCTTAGGTGTACCTGCCGCAAACGTCAGCAACTGGGTTCAGCGTGACAGCGTGCCCGGCAGTGCATTCGTGAAATGTGCATTGGATACCGGTAGTGACCTTCACTGGCTTACGACCGGCAAACTTGCAAATGCAAATCTGGGTGTTGAGCATGAGTCTCCTAAAGGTGAGGCCCTTTACAATAAAATCATTTCAAATGGTGGCAAGCCGGTACTTCGCAGGATAATGGACGCCTACGGTTTCAACCTGCAAAAGCAACTTTGTGAACTGCTTGGGATATCTTCAGGCACTGTTAGCACCTGGGTACGTAGAGATTACTTCCCTGGTGATGTAGTTGTAACTTGTGCGCTTGATACTGGAGTATCGCTGAATTGGTTGGCTACTGGTGAAGGTTCCGCAATTAAAAAAAATACTGAAGATGAAGGTCTTCATGACAAGACAATAAAGATAAAAAAAACAAAACTTATAGCCGGAAAACTAATTGAAGATGATTGGTATTACTTCGATTTTAATTTTATACCATCCGGCATAGAACAACCCATTCTTGTCGAGTCTGCATCAGCATCTTGGCTGTGTGACTTCTCCAGATCCGATATCAGTAACGGACGATGGATTATTGATATTGATGGTAATTGTGATGTTTATGACGTTTCAAGAATACCGGGAAATAAAATTAGCATTGTTGGCAAAGGCTCTAGTTTTGAATGCAGTGCTAATGAAGTGACACCTATGGGTGTCGTTATAAAAACGTTTGAAAATAATATTTGAAGGTTGAAAAGGAAATCAGAATGAAAAAGTTTTTTAAATGGGTGCTTTATGTTTTTATTGGACTGATAGTGATTGGTTACTTGGTTGGTAAAGACAAAGACACTGGCAGCTCTACTTCTACACAAACAGAACAAACATCAGAGTCTTCACAACCAACGAAGCCTCAGAAGGAAATATATCAAATTTCTGCTAGCAAACTTTTCAGTGCCTATGATGAGAATGAAGTTGCTACTGATGAAGACATCAAAGGTAAGTTGGTTGCGGTAACCGGTATTGTTCAGTCAATTGATAAGGATTTCACTGACTCGATTATAATCAGCCTTAAAACATCTAATCAGTTCATGCCGGCCAGAATGGAAATGAAGGATTCAGAAAAAGGGACCGCCTTAAAGCTGAAAAAAGGTAAGCAAGTGGTTATCACTTGTGACCGCATGTCGCGTGTCGTTGGCGCACCGTCAGGAAGAAGCTGCGTATTCAACTAAGGCAAAAATTCTCAGTAGTCATTTCATCGCCACTTGATGACGTAACCGAATGATTTAAAAGACCGAGTTTAGTATTCGGTCTTTTTTTTGGTTGGTATTTGGAACAGCGACAACACGGCACCTGATGCGCCTGGTAAATTGGGTGCGATTAGATAGTCGGGTTGGGTGAGACCCTGCATCCGATTGTCGTTTACTGGTAGAAAAACAGGCAAAGCATATCGCCCTTATGTCAGTTATTCGAACAGCCAGCATCCCGCATTTGCAGACTCAATAAACATTTCCAGGGTAAGTGGCTTTTTGCCCTGATTCTCCGGCTTGCGCGAAAAACACGAAGGAGTTTTCCAGGGAAAATACGAGTTAAGCGTAAAACCTTTGGATTGCACGTTAAATTCCCTGAAGAATTTCTCAGACATTTCAGCGATATCGTCGGCTTCATAGAGTTCTTGTAAGATATCACCATCTTTGATGTCGATTTTATTGAGAAGGAACGTCGTCACTAATGGTAGCTCACGCCGTACTGAAGCAGCTGTATCATACATATCACTCACCAGATTTTATCCTGAGGGCGCACAAGAAGATTATAACGATGCACAGTACGAAAGCTGATTTGTGCAATATCCTTGCCCAGAATGACCCATCCCACCACTGGCACGGTACGGCCTACAAACGCGCCCAGATTCGCTATTTTTTTATGGATCTTTCCCCACAAATAGTGTCTTTTAACAGCCAAGAAAATCGTCTTTCAGGGAGCACGTGATGATCACCGTTTTAGCGCTATTGGGTTTGATTTTGGGCGCATGGTCTGTTCGCAGTATCTGCATCAAGCAGCAAAGCAACATCAAGAAGCTGGTTAAATCTTTCGTTGCCGCATTCTACTTCCTGGCATTTGGTGGGCTGAGCAGTGAGGATATCAATAAGATGCCTGTCGCTATCGTCATGCTGTTACTCGGTGCGGCAATACAGTGGTATGCAAATCGCCGCTATAAAACCCCTGAAGAATAATGCATCCGGCAGGGGCTCAATAACTCAACGAGTAGGCTGATATTCCATCAGCATTTCATGGGTAACCGACGCCCCGCCGCAGACAATCACCAACACGTTATCTTCAGGCTTGAAGCCGATCCGGTTTTTATACATCAACGATAAAGACGCGCCACACGCAGGTTCAACCAATACGCGATGATCGTTAAGGAACAGTTTGCAGGCTTCGACCGTTTCGTCGTCGGACACCAGCAAACTCTTTACATCAAACTGCTGACTAACGTTAAACGCATTTTCGCAAACCTGACTCGCCGCCAACGTGGTGGCAATGCCGCTGACCTGTTCAAGACGGACCAATTTCTTCGCCTGCATCGACGCATTCAGCGAGGCCGTACCAAAGGTTTCCGCAACATATATCGGGATGTTTTTAAGCTGATGTTTTTCCAGCCCCAGCGCGATACCCGATAGCAAACTGCCGCCACCCACCGAAAGCACCACAGCATCCGGGATCACGCCAGCCTCAATCACTTCATCGATCAGGGTGCTGATGCCTTGCCACAACAGCGGGTTATCAAATGGATGCACATAAACGTTGGTGTCGGAAGTTAATGACAAGGCATGATCGTTGGCCTCACTCCAGTTGCGGCCATGCACAATCAGCTGGGCGCCTTCCTGCAGGATCAGCTGCCGTGCGCGGGACGAGGTCGTCTCGGGTACTACCACCGTCACCGGGATATTTAGCTGTCGGCCACTGTGCGCTACCGCGATGCCGGCATTACCGCCTGACGAACTGACAAACCCTTTGGCACCTTTGGCCGCATAAAACTGGCAGGCGTGGCTGGCGCTACGCAGCTTGAAAGAGCCGCTCGGATGGGCCGACTCCATCTTTAGCCAGACGTTACACTGGTTTAACTGACTCAGCGGGAGGGAAGAAATCAGGGGCGTTTGCAGCGAAATAGTCATCGTGGGAGGTGTGCCTTATATGCGACTTTCCAACAGGTTAGCCTCAAACAATAGCTTTTCACCGTTGGAAAGTCACCAGGCGAATACCTTAGAGGTTATCGCCTGCCGTATCCTGCTGAATGGCTGGCGCATCGATTGCTGACAGCGCCGATGGCAAGCTAAACGCCGAACGCGCTACACAAACGTCCAGACAAAGCGGTCGTTGTCTTTGGTAATGCGTCCGGCAGATGTGCGATCGAAATGGCTGGTAAACACCGTCGCGTGTTCAGTTGCGGCAAATTCAAGCAGCCAGCGGCGGGATTCGGCGGCCAGTGGACCGTTGCCGCAGAACATCGAGTTCCACTGCGGATGGGCCACCTGAATGGCTGAATGCATCACGTCGCCCAAAAAGATCGCCGTTTCACCTTCGGTGACAAAGGCGATGCTCATATGTCCCGGGCTGTGTCCCGGCGTTGGATAGAAGACGATACCGGGCAGATATTCGGTGATTTCATCGGGCAGGGTAACCAAACGGCGGGCATCAATGATCGGCTGCACGCTGTCATCAAATACCACTCTGCGTGCCGCTGCGGCTGGAGAGGTCATAAAGGTGACTTCTGCCTGCGGGCAAACCCAGGTTGCGTTGGGGAAGGTGGGTATCCAGCTATCGCCATTCGGCACCGTATTCCAGCCAACATGATCGGTATGCAGATGCGTGTGCAGCACATAATCCACGTCTGCCGGATCGATCCCGGCGGCAGTCAGATTCTCCATCCACGGGGAATTCAGCTGGTGGAACAGCGGACTGAAAGGCCGATCTTTGCCATTGCCGGTGGCGGTATCGATCAGCATGATGCGGTTAGGGGTTTCGACCAGCCAGCTGTGAACGCTCATGTTCACCGGCATATCGGCTTGCTCAGCAGGCGACTCATCACCCGACGTGGGGAACAGTTTCCCCTGCGGCACGCTGAACATCTGTTCAGTCAGGCGGGTGATTTTCAGTTTGCCGATAGTGTAAGACGCCTGCTCAGTCATTAATTTACTCCGTTATGGTAAAGCCCCCGGATGGCCCGGGTGATGACGCTGAAATATCCTGCAGGGTCAGACAGCGTAAATGCGCCTGGATTCCCCGTAAGCGTAAATAATGATATTTAACGTTTGATGACGGCGCACAGGTCGAAAGTCTCGTCTGCAGGGGACCTAAACACCCTGTTGAGCTCACAATCCAGCCAAAGCCACAGGTTTTTACCCTTTATCTTGTTTATCCCGCGCCAACACTCTACCCTCAGTGGGCAACAACGATACGCGAGTGACGCGTCCACCGTTCGGCCTGGAGCCAACTTGATGAAAAGCGACAAAGAGATTTCGATAGACCAGTTTACCGATGCAGAGAAGGAGCTGGTGGCGGCAAAGGTTAAGACCCTGACGTTAAAGATGAGCCATGTGCCAAGTAAGAAAGAAGAAAAGGAAATTCAGAAAGAGGCCAAGCGCCTGGTGATGAAGGATCGTGTGGTAAAAGAGACCACCAAAGCCGTGATAGCGAAGAAACCGCGCAAGGCGTCTTCGGCTAAAGAGAGTGAAGTTAAAGAGTTCAACTGGTCAGCTTCACTAAGCAAAAACCCGCGCGCATTAAAAGCCAAATAGTGCCGCCCGCTACAGCGTCAGCCGGGTGCCAGCCCCGAGCGTCTGACGCTGTCAGCATTACCCCACAATAATCAAATGCACCAGCCGGGCTAATACCTCAATAATCAACAGGCTCCCAGCCGTAATTAACGACAGCGTGATATAAAACTGTTTGCGATTGCTCATGAGTGTGAGAAGTCCCAATTCCCGAATAGCCTATACTGTAGTCGTTATTTCCTAAACGGACTGTCAATGTTTCCAGTAAATGTGCTCAGGGTGGATCATGCTGTACCAATATCTTAACGGTGAAAACTGGCGTCATATTTATCTGGTAGGTGATTTGCATGGCTGCAGAACCTTGCTGGATGATCAACTGCTAGCCCTTCAATTTGATACAGAGAAAGATTTACTGATTTCCGTCGGTGACTTAATCGATCGCGGCCCGGACAGTCCGGCCTGTCTGGCACTGTTGCAGGAACCCTGGTTTCGCAGCGTGCGCGGCAATCATGAAGAGATGGCACTCAGCGCGCTGACCAGTGGATTGCATAAGCAGTGGATGTTTAACGGCGGTGACTGGTTCTATAAGTTGAAAGGCGTCGACATGATTGCAGCTAAGCATGCGATCAATCACTGCCGGACGCTGCCGCTGATTATGCATGTGCAGCTGGACCAGCGCATCGTGGTGGTTGCGCATGCCGATTATCCGGCAAATCATTATGCGTTTGGCGCCGAAGTTGATGGCAATGAGGTTGTCTGGAGCCGCCAGCGCATTGAGCAATTACAGAAGGGAAAAGGGCAGGCCATTTCCGGAGCCGATGCGTTCTATTTTGGTCACACGCCGGTCCAGAGACAGCTCGATGCCTACAATCAGCACTACATTGATACCGGCGCCGTTTATGGCAACCGGTTAACGCTGGTGCAGATCCAGTAATCAGGCGAACAGCTTGCCATCACGCACCAGTTCGCGCGGATAGTTGTTCTTAATCCGGCTGCCGACTTTCTTCGCCAGACCAATCTGCTGCTGCTGACAGGTGAGGATCAACTCATCCGCAGGCAGATCCCGTTCCGGATAAATATCCCGCCCGCGATACCACTCTTCAGCTTCCGCTAACGTCAGCTCAAAACGGTTTTTAGCGTCAGGCTCAGCCAGCGCAATCACCGCTTCGTGCTGCCAGCGATAGCCTTTAGTGAACGTCTCAGCCAGCTTCAGACCAATGCGTGAGAAGCGCACTCTGACCAGCAGCGGCTCGATGGCTAACGGGAACAGCCAGATCTCTTTGTCACGCTCCCATAAGGTATGCGTTTTGCTGTCCCAGCTGAGGCCAGATTTGGCTGCGGCGGCGATAATTTCCTGCTGCTCTTTGCGTTTTACCGGGAAGAACGGGAATTTACCCAGTTTGTAATTGGGTGTCGGTAATGCCGGCACGCTTTCCAGCTTACGCAGGCGGGCAACGAAGAAGCCTTCGCTGTCAAAGATCTGAGGGAAGACGTGCAGGAATCCTTCTGGCGTCACGGCCTGCTCTGCGCCGGGGAACAGCTCGTTCAGCGGTTCAATCTCTACCGCACCCGGATATTGCTGCTGCAGCCAGGCGATCACCTGCTGATTTTCAGCTCGATTAAGCGTACAGGTGGAATAAATCAGCGTGCCGCCGGGCTTCAGGGCATTAAAGGCACTGTCGATCAGGTCATGCTGCGTGGCCGCAATCTCTGCGGTGCTTTCAACGGACCAGTTGCGCAGCGCATCGGCATCCTTGCGGATGACCCCTTCGCCCGAGCACGGCGCGTCCAGCAGAATGGCGTCAAAAATTTCCGGCAATGCGGCACCAAACACCCGACCATCGAAATGGGTCATCGCCGTGTTGCTGACGCCACAGCGGCTGAGATTGGCATGCAGCACCTTCACCCGGCTGGCAGAATATTCGTTGGCAAGAATGGCACCCTGGTTGCCCATCTTTGCTGCGATCTGCGTGGTTTTAGAGCCTGGCGCGGCGGCGACATCCATCACCGTTTCAGGCGTCGGACAGCCGGCAAATAAAGCGCTAACCGGCAGCATTGAGCTGGCTTCCTGAATATAGAACAGGCCAGAGAGATGCTCAGCGGTGCTGCCCAGCGGCAGCGTGTCGGCATCGTCACGGGAAATCCAGAACCCTTCTTCACACCATGGGATAGGCGTCAGTTGCCACTGATATGGGGCAACCAATGCCAGAAAATCCGCGACGCTGATTTTGAGCGTGTTCACCCGCAGGCTGCGGCGTAACGGCTGCTGGCTGATAGCGATAAAACGCTCGAATTCTGCGACATCTGGCAGCAATTCGCGCATCTGATTTAAGAAAGAGTCGGGGAAGTACACGCGTGAGGAAGAGGACACTGAAAAATTCCGCTGGAAATAAGTGGGGCGAGTTTATCACATCCTGATAGCTGAAAAAAAACGGGCAGCTCAAGGCTGCCCGTTCAGGTTATTTCGCAGGGAGCGCGGTTCCCCATTTACGCCAGTCTTTTGGCTCTTCGTCTTCCAGCAGATAGTGCTTGCCGGAAGTGGCCTGCGGCGCTAACGGGATCGTCGGCGGCGTGGCGAAGGCAATCCCCCCCTGAATAAACTGCTGGAAGGTGCCGGTTTTCACTACGCCACCAATCAGACCGAATTTCAGGTTATAGCCGGAAGCCAGCCAGAACACCGAATTGTTACGCACCAGATGCTGGTACTTCTTGCTGATGCGCAGGGTGATCTGGACGCGGTCAGCCATGGCACCCAACGACGTGCCGGTGACCGTACCGACCTCAATGCCACGGAACAGCACCGGCGTACCGACGGAAACGGAACCGCCTTCAGGCGCATCCATAACCACGTTCAGGCCATCCAAATAGCGCGCGTCAGTAATGGTCGATTCCTGCAGTTCGAAACTGCGTTGAGCGCGGCCTTTGCCCGGATCGACGTTGATGTAAGGCTGCAACAGGGTTTCCAGATGATTGACACCCGCCGCCGATATTTCCGGCGAAACGACCGAGAAGCGGCTGCCAATGCGGGCAAAGTCATCCACATACTGCGGATACAGCACGCCTTTGGCGACAACCTCATTTTTTTCCTGATTCAACGCCAGGTCTTCGATCTGACCGATGGTAATGCCCAGATAGCGGATCGGCATGCCGGCAGAAAGTTTGGTGGCATCGTAAGTGTGCAGGGTGATCTGGCTACCTACCGCACGTGCGGCGGTTTCAGAGTTATACAGCACGCGCTTATCTTTGCTGGTCAGCCCGGCGCCGGCGCCGGTCAGGTTATCAAAGCTGATCGCACCTTTTAACACGCGGTTAAGCGGGGAGGCCTGAACCGTTAAGCCGCTGCCGTTCAGCTGCACGCGGGCACCGCCTTCTGACCAGAACACGCTGTTTTCGGTCAGCAGCTTGCGGTATTCCTGTTTGATATGCACCCGTACGTCAAACTCATTGGCTTTCGGGATCACCTCAACAATCTCGCCGACCTGGAACTTGCGATACAACACAATCGAACCGGCCTGTACATCCGGCAGGCTTTTCGCGGTCAGCGTCAGGGTGGTTGGCAGCTGGTTTGAGGTGATGCCTTCTGCCGCTTTCTCAGCATTGGCATAGAGCGGGTAATTCTGCTTCACCGCACCCTTGCTGCCGGGATCGAGACGAATGCCGCCGTCAACCCACTCACTGGCGCTGGCACCCAGCACTTCCATGCCATCAATACCCAGCTTCACATCCAGACGGCTGTTGATAATGAATTTACTGTCACCGTGGACCAGCTCGCGGTAGTTGCCCGCGATGGCGATAACGAAGTTCACGCCTTGCTCGTTCAGCGAGCGGTTAACCACCTGACCAATCTGCATGCCATGCAGCATGATCGGCTGGCCTGCATCGATGCCGTAGCTCTCCGGTGCGGTCAGCTTCAACTCCAGCGAGTTAGGCTGTTGCAGCAGTGCTTCGTTGCTTTCCAGTACCTGATAATGATCCTGCGGCGCGCCTTCTCCTGGCACCAGCTCCAGGGTATTGCCGGTTAGTAAGCTGCTTAAGCTGGTGTCATTCAGGCTGATTTTCGGGCTGCGCATTTCAATGCGGGTGCCGGTGCGCATCAGGCCGGTGACAGAAGGATCGATGGTCAATTCCCCGGTTACCTTACCGCCTGGCTGTAAGGTCATCGCGGTCAGGGTGCCCACTTCAAGGCCCTGATACATCAGCGGGGTGCTGTTGGCCTTAAGATTCTTGCCGCTCGGCAGGTCCAGGCTGATGATCACGCCGCGATGGCTGTGCGCTAAATCAGGATAGAGATCGAAATTGTCTTCCGACTTCGCCTGTTCCGACTGGGCCGGCGAATCGAAGGCGATAGCGCCGTTCACCAACGCCGCCACGCTTTCCAGCTGTACCTTCACGCCGTTCAGCCCGACATCGGCCTTAACGCCTGATACGTTCCAGAAGCGGCTGTCTTTTTTCAGCAAATTGGTGAAGCGACGGTCAATCAGCACATCCACCGTCACGCCTTTATTACCGGGATTGATGCTGTAGTCGTAAACACGGCCAACAGGAATTTTACGGTAATACACCAGCGAGCCGGTATTCAACGAGCCAAGATCCGGCGTATGCAGATGGATCAGCATCTCGCCGGTATTGACGCGGTATTTCGGCTGAGTATCCAGCGCGACAAAGTTTTCTTTTGGCTGACCTTTACCCGGCATCATGCCGATGTAGTTACCACCAACCAGCGCATCAAGGCCTGAAACCCCCGCCAGCGAGGCTTTCGGCGTCACCAGCCAGAACTGGGTCTGGTCACGTAACGCATCTTTCATGTCGCTTTTGATGCTGGCCTTAATTTTGATGGTGCGCAGATCGTCCGTCATGCTGATGCCCTGCACCAGACCGACTTCAACACCCTGATAACGGACCGGCGTTCTGCCCGGCACAATGCCGTCCGCCGTGGCGAAATCAATAGTGACGGTGGTCCCGCGCTCCTGGTAATTTGACCAGATAAGCCAGCCCGCAATCAGCAGCGCAATCAGCGGCAATAACCAGAAGGGCGAAATTTTCCGCCGGCTGGTAATGCGCGCGTTAGTCGGTGTAGTCGGCGTTTCCTGTTGCATGTGCATCCCATAATAAACGGCTATCCAGCCACTCAACGGCAAGAATAGTGAGTATGACTGACGAGCCAAAATAGAAAGCTGCCGGTCCCATGTTGAAAGAGAGAAGCTGGTCGCGATTGACCAACGACATGGTTAACGAAATAACAAACAGATCCAGCATAGACCAGCGGCCTACCCAGGTAACCACCCGCAGCAGGCGGACGCGGGTTTTCAGTCCCTGTTCACACTTGAAGTGAATACTGAGAAGTAGCGTCAGTAGCACAATAATTTTGGTAAACGGCACCAGAATACTGGCCACAAATACCACGATGGCCACCGGAATATTGCCGGAACCCAGCGACATAATCCCCGAAAGGATGGTGTCTTCCTGGCGGGAGCCGGTGAGATAAATGATGGAAATTGGCAGCAGATTGGCCGGGATCAGCAGCACAATAGAGGCAATCAAAGCGGCCCAGGATTTCTGCAAGCTGAAGTGACGACGGAAATAGAGCGGCGTGTGGCAGCGTGGGCAACGGCCCCGGGCATCGGCAACACCGGTGTGGTGGCAGCTCAGACAAACCTGTAACTTTTCCCGGGCAACGTTAGGGTGAGGCTGCGGATAAAAGCGGTGCCAGAGCTGCTCAACGTTTAAATGAATCAAGGTCACCAGGCTCAACAGCGTCAGCGAAATAAACGCAATCAGCCCGGTGCCAGGCGTAATCGCCGCATAGTCCTGCACTTTAATTGACGCAACGGCAATCCCCACCAGATAGATATCCAGCATCACCCACTCTTTCAGGCGATCGAGCATCAATAATACCGGACGAAGGTTCATGCCCAATTTATGGCCAAAATAGAGATAGGCAATAGACCCAACCAGCGTCGCGGGGGCACCAATGGTGCAAAAGGCCACCATCGAGGCGGTAATGACATTGCCTTGCTGCGCCATCTGAGTGATGCCTTCCAGCAGACTGGCATAAATGTTGGTGCCCAGCAGGCGGATGCTCATCAGCGATTCAGTGTAGGCGAAGGGCATCAACAGCAGCATGGTGACGGCCATCGCACACAGCCGGGTCATCGACCAGTCACGGCCATTCATAATGCGAGCATTGCAGCGAGGGCAGTGCGCAGACTGGTTGGATTTCACATCTGGTAAGGAAAAAAGGGTATCGCATTGGGGGCAACGCTGATAACGTGCCTGAGGCAGAGCATGGCTAATGGCGTGTATTTTCATAATCCTGATCGTCTCAGGCCCAGGCAGCGCAGGTGCAGGGCAGGGTTAAGTTTTTTCGCCATAAAACGATAATGACACGTCAAGGTCATGCTTAAGGCTTCGGACTGACTAAGGGTATATTAACTAACGGAATGATTCACCTTGTCCGTCTGGGCATTTAATGCTTATTTTAGCAAGGGGTCATCATGGGCCTCATGACACGTTTTCACAATGGTTAAAAAATGACAAAAGCTGAGTTTTATTCGGACCTGAACCGTGATTTGCGCGCGCTTATCGCTGGAGAAACAAGTTTCCTGGCAGCAATGAGCAACTGCAGCGCGCTGTTATATGAGCGCCTTGACGGTGTTAACTGGGCAGGTTTCTATCTGTTGACCGAAGTCGATACCCTGGTTCTGGGACCTTTCCAGGGAAAAATCGCCTGTGTGCGTATTCCGGTAGGTCGCGGCGTGTGCGGTACGGCCGTGGCCGAAAGTCAGGTTCAGCGCGTGGATGATGTCCATGCTTTCCCGGGTCACATTGCGTGTGACGCGGCCAGTAATGCTGAGATCGTGCTGCCATTGGTGGTGAACGGCCAGACAATTGGCGTGCTGGACATCGATAGTATCGAATATAAACGCTTCGACAGCGAAGACGAAGCGGGGTTAAAAACCCTCACTGACGGGCTGTGTGAGGTGCTTGCCGGGTCTGATGTGGAAAAATTTATTCACATGAAACGCAGCTAAAGCGCTGGATCACGTAGCAATTGCCGATGGGGTCATTATAATGACGCCTGTTCATGCCTGCGCTGGTTGGCAAACCCGTTGTAATCAGGAAATTTCATGGAAAATCAACCCAAGTTGAATAGTAGTAAAGAAGTCATTGCCTTTTTGGCCGAGCGTTTCCCGAAATGCTTTAGCGCCGAAGGCGAAGCACGACCACTTAAGGTCGGCATCTTTCAGGATTTAGTCGATCGTGTTCAGGGCGAAATGAGCCTGAGTAAAACTCAGCTCCGCTCCGCACTCCGTCTTTATACGTCCAGCTGGCGCTACCTGTACGGCATCAAAGCCGGTGCAGTTCGCGTTGATCTGGATGGTAACGACTGTGGCGTCCTCGACGAGCAGCATGTTGAACATGCCCGTAAGCAACTCGAAGAAGCAAAAGCGCGTGTTCAGGCACAGCGTGAGCAGCAGCAGGCGAAGAAACGCGAAGCTGGAGAAGAGGGGGCACCGCGCCGTCCTCGTAAACCCGCGCGTAAACCTTCTGCCGAAGGTGAGCAGCCACGCCAGGTTCGCAGCAAACCTCAGCGTAGCACCGAGCGCGCACCTTCCGCAGAGCGTCAGCCAGCAGCAGCTCCAGCTCCCACTAAACCCGTTACCGATACCGCAGCACTGCAAGTCGGCCAGAATATCAAAGTCACCGCGGGCAAAAGTGCGATGGACGCAACCATTCTTGAAATTACCAAAGATGGTGTCCGGGTACAGTTGGCTTCCGGCCTGGCAATGATAGTACGCGCAGAACACTTGCAGTTCTGATACGGAGGCCAATCAGGGCATGAACAATTTTTTCAGAACTACTGTGATCGCAGGACTGCTGCTGGCAGGGAACGTTTTCGCCGCCGATAACATTACGCGTGCCGATCAAATTCCTCAGCTGCATCAGGAACCTCAGCATGCGACAGTCAGTGAACGTGTTACCTCACGTTTTACCCGCTCGCATTATCGCCAGTTCGATCTTAATCAGGATTTTTCCGTTAAGATTTTCGAACGCTATCTGAATCTGCTGGACTACAGCCATAATCTGCTGCTGACCTCGGATATCGAACAATACGCCAGCAAAAAAACCACCTTAAGCGATGAGCTGAAGAGCGGTAAGCTGGATGTATTCTACGACCTGTATAATCTGGCGCAGAAACGCCGCTTTGAGCGCTATCAGTACGCATTGTCCGTGCTGAATAAGCCCATGAATTTCACCGGTACCGATACCATCGATATCGACCGGAGCAAGTCGCCGTGGCCAAAAACCACGGCGGAGCTGAATCAGCTGTGGGACGCAAAAGTCAAATATGACGAGCTGAGCCTGAAGCTGACCGGCAAAGATGAAAAAGAGATCCGCGAAGTCCTGACCAAGCGCTATCAGTTTGCTATTCGCCGTCTGGCGCAGAGCAACAGCGAAGACGTCTTCCAGCTGGCGATGACCGCGTTCGCGCACGAAATCGATCCGCACACCAACTATCTCTCTCCACGTAACACCGAGCAGTTTAATACCGAAATGAGCCTCTCTCTGGAAGGTATTGGTGCGGTGTTGCAAATGGATGACGATTATACGGTGATTAACTCGATGGTCGCCGGTGGTCCGGCAGCCAAGAGCAAATCGATCACCGTTGGCGATCGTATCGTGGGTGTCGCCCAGCCGGGCAAACCGATGGTGGATGTGATTGGCTGGCGTCTTGATGACGTGGTCGCGCAGATCAAAGGACCGAAGGGCAGCAAAGTGCGCCTGGAAGTGCTACCGGCCGGGAAGGGCACCAAAACCCGCATCGTCTCCCTGACGCGTGAGAAAATCCGTCTGGAAGACCGCGCGGTCAAAATGACCGTACAGAATGTCGGCAATAAGAAAGTGGGCGTGCTGGATATCCCTGGTTTCTATGTTGGCCTGACTGACGATGTGAAAGTGCAGTTGCAGAAATTGCAGAAGCTGAACGTGGATAGCGTGGTCATTGACCTGCGTACCAACGGCGGTGGCGCACTGACCGAAGCGGTTTCCCTGTCTGGTCTGTTCATTCCAAGCGGCCCGGTTGTTCAGGTTCGTGACAACAACGGCAAGGTTCGTGAAGACAGTGATAACGATGGCATCGTTTATTACAAAGGTCCGCTGGTGGTGTTGGTTGACCGCTTCAGTGCCTCGGCTTCAGAAATCTTTGCGGCTGCGATGCAGGACTACGGACGTGCGCTGATTGTCGGTGAGCCGACCTTCGGTAAAGGCACCGTGCAGCAGTACCGTTCACTGAACCGGATCTACGATCAGATGCTGCGTCCAGAATGGCCGGCGCTGGGCTCTGTCCAGTACACCATCCAGAAGTTCTACCGTATCAACGGCGGCAGTACTCAGCGTAAAGGCGTGACGCCTGACCTGCTGATGCCAACCGGCGTGGAAGCGGTTGAGACCGGCGAGAAGTTCGAAGATAACGCCCTGCCATGGGACAGCATCAATGCGGCCAGCTACACCAAGTCAGGTGACTTAACCTCACTTGAGCCGAAGTTGATTCAGGACCATCAGGATCGCATCGCCAAGGATCGTGAGTTCCAGTACATCATCAAAGATATTGCGCGCTTCAATGCAATGAAGGACAAGCGCAATATCATCTCTCTGAACCTCGCCGAGCGTGAGAAAGAGAACCACGAGGATGATGCACTGCGTCTGGAGAGGATTAACGCCCGTCTGCAGCAGGAAGGCAAAAAGCCACTGGCTAAGCTGGACGATCTGCCGAAAGACTATAAAGAACCGGATCCGTACCTCGACGAAACGGTCAACATTGCTAACGACCTGGCGCAGCTTGAAAAAGCACAAACGCCGCCAGCGGCAGCAAAATAAACCCGAAGGGCACAGCTTAGTCTGTGCCCTTTTTTTATCCCGCACCTCTCGCCTGTCGCTGATTTACGCCTGCTGGCAAAGCCATTTCACTTAACTCTTCCTGTTGATGCATCCCAAGATGCTTCAAAGTGTAAAGTTATGTCTTTTTAGACACTTAAAGATTAAGGGTGCTTGAAATGTTTTGCTTTGCCCATAGGATAGTTATCCGCTATAAGCGAATTTGTTAACTGAGGAAGATGAAATTCTATGATGCGTATTGCGCTTTTCCTGCTGACCAACCTGGGCGTTATGTTGGTCTTTGGGCTGATCCTCAGCCTGACAGGGATCCAGTCAAGCAGTGTACAGGGCCTGATGATCATGGCGGGTCTGTTTGGCTTCGGCGGTGCGTTTGTCTCACTGCTGATGTCGAAGTGGATGGCGTTGCGATCCGTCGGTGGTGAGGTTATTGAGCAACCGCGCAATGAGACCGAGCGCTGGTTGATGCAGACCATTGCTCAGCAGGCACAGCAGGCGGGTATCGCCATGCCGCAGGTGGCTATCTATCATGCGCCGGATATCAACGCCTTTGCGACCGGTGCCCGTCGTGATGCGTCACTGGTGGCGGTCTCTACCGGCCTGTTGCAGAACATGAGCCGTGACGAAGCCGAAGCGGTGCTGGCTCACGAGATCAGCCACATCGCTAACGGTGATATGGTCACCATGACGCTGATTCAGGGTGTCGTGAACACCTTCGTGATCTTTATCTCGCGCATTCTGGCGCAGGTTGCCGCAGGCTTCCTGTCCGGCAACCGTGATGAAGGTGAAGGCAATAACGGCAACCCAATGGTCTACTTCGCCGTGTCGATGGTGCTGGAGCTGGTCTTCGGGATCGTGGCCAGCATCATCACCATGTGGTTCTCGCGTCACCGTGAGTACCATGCCGATGCCGGCTCTGCGCGACTGGTTGGTCGTGAGAAGATGATTGCAGCCTTGCAACGTCTGAAAACCAGCTATGAGCCGCAGGAAGCCAGCACCATGATGGCCTTCTGCATCAACGGTAAGTCGAAGTCACTGAGTGAGCTGTTTATGTCTCACCCACCGCTGGATAAGCGCATTGAAGCGCTGCGCAGCGGTCAGTATCTGAAGTAACCGACAGCTGTAATGAAAAAACCGGGCATTGCCCGGTTTTTTTATGCCTGAAAAGCACTCAGCTACTTGTGCCGGGCTGCGTCATTCGCATCGCACTTACTACGGTAGCCAGCGTTGCGAAGCTGCCTGCCAGTAATAAAGAGGCATGGGTACCGTGGCCACCAAACAGGTTGAACATCAGTGCGACCAGCGCGGCACCACTGGTCTGGCCGAGCAAGCGCGCGGTGCCCAGCATGCCGCTGGCACCACCGCTGCGGTTGCGCGGGGCGGAAGTGATAATGGTGTGGTTGTTCGGTGACTGGAACAGGCCAAAACCCGCACCGCAAAGCGCCATGCGCCAGATGATATTCAGATCTGACGGAGAATCAGGCAGCAGCGCCAGCGAGAACAGACCGCTGGCGAACATCGCCAGACCAATCGCTCCCAGCAGACCGGCGTGATAGCGCTCAATCAGTCGGCCGGCAATGGGCGCCATCACCATAGTAGCCAGTGGCCAGGGAGTCAGTAACAGTCCGGTGGCCACTTCGCCACGGTGTAACACGGTTTGCATAAAGAAGGGCAGTGAGACCATCGCCAGCATCTGGGCGCAGAAAGAACAGACCGAGGTGCCCAACGACAACGAGAAGATGGGAATGCGCAGCAAATCCACCGGCAACAGTGGGAAAGGCATTTTCAACTGACGGCGAATAAAGACGAAGCCGACGATGACCAGCGCCACCAGCTCGGCCAGCACCAGCTTGCCACTTTGTCCCTGCGCGAAGCCGCTTAAAGCCGAAATTAACAGGCCAAAGGTCAGGGCATTCATAATTGCGCTGGGAATATCAAAGCGCTGCTCTTTCGATTTCTGCGTGTTATCGGGCAAGAAGCGGAAGGCGAGATAAAGCGCCGCCAGGCCGACCGGTACGTTAATCAGGAACAACCATTTCCATGAGGCGACCGACAGCACCGCGGCCGCCACGGTGGGTCCGGCAGCGGTGGATACGGCCACGATCAGCGAGTTAATGCCCATTCCGCGCCCGAGAAAGCGCTGCGGATAGATTATCCGAATCAATGCGGTGTTGACGCTCATCAACGCGGCGCCACCAAAGCCCTGTAATACGCGGGCAAAGGTCAGCATTTCCAGCGAGCTGGAAAGGGCGCAAAACAGCGAGGTGCAGGTGAACAGCACCAGACCGGCCTGATAGATACGGCGGTAGCCCAGAATATCGCCGAGGAACGACAGTGACAGCAGCGAGATGATAATGGCCAGCTGATAGGCGTTAACAATCCAGATGGATTCTGCCGGGCTGGCGTGCAGCTCGCGGGCGATGGTCGGCAGTGCCACGTTGGCAATGGCACCGTCAAGCACAGCAACGGTGATGCCTAAGGCAATCGCCATTATTGCGCCGTAGCGCTGCGGGATGGGTAATCCGTCGGGTTGAGTTGTTTGCGGCATGGACCAAATTAGTCAGAAGAGTGAATATCATTATGCTAATGATTTTTCACTGACTATTCCAGGTTGTTACGCGGCGAAAACTATCAGCAGATATGTCAGGGCAATTTACCCACTGAGCATTGCACCTGCCAGGCCGCAAAACGTATACTAGAAATACCGTTCCATTTTTTATAAAACAAAAATAAGGTCCTGTCATGGCGAATGGCGATGTGGATAAACAGCCGGATTCAGTCTCATCGGTGTTGAAGGTTTTCGGTATCCTGCAGGCTCTGGGCGAGGAGCGTGAGCATGGCATTACCGAGCTTTCACAGCGGGTAATGATGTCGAAAAGTACCGTTTACCGTTTTCTGCAAACGATGAAATCCCTCGGTTATGTTGATCAGGAAGGTGAGTCAGAAAAATATTCGCTGACCTTAAAGCTGTTCGAACTGGGCGCCAAGGCGCTGCAAAATGTCGATTTGATCCGGAGCGCAGACATCCAGATGCGCGACATTTCTCGCCAGACCAAAGAAACCATCCATCTTGGCGCGCTGGAAGAAGACAGCATTGTCTATATTCACAAAATTGACTCCCTGTATAATCTGCGAATGTATTCGCGCATTGGCCGCCGTAATCCGTTATACAGCACGGCTATTGGCAAGGTGCTACTTGCCTGGCGTGACGTCTCCGAAGTGAAAGACATCATGGCCAACGTGACCTATAACCGCAGCACGCCGAGAACGGTCGGCAGCACCGAAGCGCTTCTGCCGGTGCTGGAGAAAGTCCGGTCGCAGGGGTATGGGGAAGATAATGAAGAGCAGGAAGAGGGGCTGCGGTGTATCGCGGTACCGGTCTTTGACCGTTTTGGCGTGGTGATTGCCGGGCTGAGTATCTCCTTCCCGACCATCCGTTTCTCTGAGGAAGAGAAAAGTAGCTATGTGGCGATGCTGCATCGTTCTGCAAAACGGCTTTCAGAGCAGATGGGCTATCACGACTACCCGTTCTGACAAAAGGGCCAGAGTTCTCTGGCCCTTATTCACTCAGTTATCGACGACTTCGGTGCTTTTCTTCAGCAACGGGCAATCGGTCACGCCGACAACACCGCTGTCAGTGTGCAGATACTGTGCGGTCACCATGCCACGTGCGGTCATGTACTGACACTGTAATCCCAACCCAGCCACATTTTTAGTGCTTCCTGCCAGAACACCGTAACCGGTGACTAACAGGGCAAGCCAGATAATGACCAGCAGCGCAACAATGCGAATTAAAAATCTCATGTATTCCCCTTTATTGTTTGTCAGACAGCAATCCTGGCGTTTCCACCTCGCTGCCAGCGTTTATCATAGCAGTAAGGTGCGAGCCTGTACGTACTTAGCGCTGAGGATACACAAAGCCTGGGACAACGGCTGCGCGAAGGTTCTTAAATTTGTGTGAGCTGGCTATCAATTCGCGTCTGACCTGGTAGAATCTTCGCAGGTCTGCATCAGTCAGTATTGCAGTAACACCCGCATTTTTGAGGCATGTATGAACGAAATAACAAATGGCGCGATGGGCTTGGCATCGATGGGGTTTAGCGTAGCGCTGGTGATCGTCGGGCTGATTGCATGGTTTTTTGTCAATCGCGCCAGCGTCAAGGCCAGCCAGCAGGTCCAGTTACTTGAGGCCCTGCTGGAAGAGCAGAAGCGTCAGAATGTGTTATTACGCCGTTTGACCGATTCGGTCGCCGGAAAAGAGAAAGCCGCCAGCACCGAACCGGATAACAAAGATTTCACCCGACTGATCCCTGAACGTTAAGTATTCACTCAAGGAAGCGTGACTATGGCCTGGAAAAATCCCTGGTACGATGCCGATAAATCGCACCATACGCCTGACGGATTCCGCAATCCCGAGCCTGAGCTGCGACAGAATGGCGATCTGAAGCGCTGGCGTAAAGAGCGCAAGGCGGCGGGATTACCTTTCCCGCCGGCTAAAGGGTACGACCATTTCACCCAACGCTGGTGGCAGCGTGCTGACCTGACGGGGATTGACGATGCCATCTGGTGGCTGGGTCATGCCTGCCTGTTGTTGCGCGTTAACAGCCGCTACACGCTGATTGATCCGGTATTATCGCGCAGAGCCTCGCCGGTCAGTTTCTTCGGCCCTGAACGTAAAACCCCCACGGCACTCGAGATTGACGATTTGCCTGCACTGGACTGCGTGCTGATTTCTCACAGCCATTACGATCATCTCGACAGGCCTACCATCAAAAAAATCCTGAAGCGTTTTCCGCAGGTTGAATTTGTGGTGCCATTAGGGCTTGAACGCTGGTTTAAGGCGTTGGGTGCGATGAACGTCACGCCCCTCGACTGGTGGGGCAATAAAGAGGTCGCGGGAATCTCTGTTCATGCTGTGCCTGCGCGTCACTGGAGCATGCGTACGCCGTGGGATCGCAATCGCTCACTGTGGTGCGGTTGGGTGATCCAGGCCGGTGAACTGAATTTCTGGTTTACCGGTGACAGCGGCTACAGCGAAAACCTTTTGGAAATCCCGCGCAGGCTGGGGCCGTTCAATCTGGCCGCCTTACCGGTCGGCGCGTATGCACCAAAATGGTTCATGCGCGGTCAACATATGGATCCTGAACATGCCGTTTCCCTGCACCAATCACTTGGCGCACCGCTGAGCATCCCCATTCACTGGGGTGTATTTGAACTGGCTGACGAATCCCTGGATGAGCCGCCGATTGTGCTGTCAGAGGCGATGCGCGCAGCAGGATTGGATGAAAGCCGCTTCCAGGCATGGCGAATAGGTGCGAAAAAGTCCCTGAATAATATTGCCCAGGATTAATCCTAAAACGGTTAATTTAACATTTGGCTAAAATGAGAGCAGAGTCTAATAAAGCAAATAGACTGATGGTACGACCGGCAATTAATTGATGCCACAAGATGCGTTTAAATGGGGCAGGCGGGAATACAGTTTCCTGATTTTGGTGCAATTAAAATTCAAATTGTACCAATAGCTTCTTTTTGCATCCGTTAATCATGCAAACGTTTATCCCCTGACCGTATCAGGATAATGAAGAATTTTGAGTAAGCTATGCCACATTTATGCAATGAATTCAGCTTATACTCTGCGCTATAGCGGTATAGGTAATAGACTTAAGCAAAGCGGCAGGCTATGATACACCCCTATGTTTTGAGCATGAATGAGACCCGGGGTTAACAGGTTTCGCGTTAAACGTTTCAGCTCTCCATACGTAATGTGCAATATGTGCCTAAGCCGTTTCAATAGTGTGCGACATCTCTATCAGCGTTTAAAAATGACTTGCCATTAATAAACGAATATGTGATAACGCTTTTGGGTAAAACGAGGTACAGTTCTGTTTATGTATGGCATCTTCAGTAAAGAAGTTTTGAGTAAAGACGTTGACGTTGAATACCACTTCCTTGCCGAGCTTTTATATCGTGCCTCATGCAGTAACTTTTTCTGGTTTTTCTGTACGTAAAGCCCACGGGCGAATAAACACTCTAAGGAATTTGCAAAATGGCAAAGATTAAAGGTCAGGTTAAGTGGTTCAACGAGTCTAAAGGTTTTGGTTTCATCACCCCTGCAGACGGCAGCAAAGACGTGTTCGTACACTTCTCTGCAATCCAGGGTAATGGCTTCAAAACTCTGGCTGAAGGCCAGAACGTTGAGTTCGAAATCCAGGACGGCCAGAAAGGCCCTGCTGCAGTGAACGTCACCGCTATCTAATTTTCGATCTGAGCCTGCTACAGCCCGCGTGGCGCGTAATCCAGGCACGAATCTGAATGCAAAAGCTCTGCCAGCAATGGCAGAGCTTTTTCCATTCTGCGGCCAATAAGGTCTGCCGCTGAACGTCACTTTCCGGTAAACTGCCGCCCGGACCGTTTATGGAGAGTTGTTATGTCTTACCTTTGCCCCCTTTGTCATCTGCCCCTGCTGCCACTGGCAACGGGTTTGCGCTGCGAAAATCAGCACCAGTTTGATCGGGCGAAGGAGGGCTACATCAACCTGTTGCCGGTGCAACACAAGCGTTCCAAGCAGCCCGGTGACAGTGCTGATATGATGCTGGCCCGCCGCGAGTTTCTGGATGCCGGGCATTATCAGCCGTTGCAGGAAAGGGTGTGCGAAATCTTCGAACGGATCCTGCCTGTGCACGCGTCGTCAGTGTTAGATATTGGCTGTGGTGAGGGCTACTACACCCACGCTGTCGCCAGCAGGCTACAGGCGAGGGGAGAGAGTACGGTGTTCGGCCTCGACGTCTCTAAAGTGGCGGTACGCTTTGGTGCCCGGCGTTATCACAATGTAGACTTTTGCGTCGCCTCAAGCCACCGTCTGCCTTTTGCCAAACAGCAATTTGATGCCGTGCTGCGGATATACGCCCCGTGTAAAGCTGAAGAGCTGGCGCGCGTAGTGAAAGAGAGTGGCTATGTACTGACCGTCACTCCTGGCCCGCGTCATCTGATCCAGTTTAAGGCGTTAATTTATCAGGACGTGAAGCTGCATGACGAGACGCCAGAAGAGATGGCCGGTTTTGAGCTGGTCGAACAGCACTCGCTGAATTATCCAATGCAGCTGACCAGCGAGGAGTCCGGCGCTCTGTTGCAGATGACGCCGTTTGCCTGGCGTGCCCGTCCGGAAGTGTGGGGCGTGCTGGCGACCACCACGCAGTTTGACTGTGAAACCGACTTTACTCTGCGACTGTGGCAGCGCAAGAGCGTCGAAGCGGAAGTTATCGCGCCGCTGGCGTCCGCTGAGGAAGCCGTCGTCGAGGCTCCAGCCACTGACGACGATACCGAGGGTGAGGGCGTAGCGTAAGCAGCAGCCCTGTGGCTACTGCTGTTGCACCATATAGTGATAAATGCTTTCCAGGTCATCCAGTTTTCTGACGTGGATTAGCAACCGACGGTTTTCAAGTTCGATCACCAGAATTCCGTCTTCAGACAGATTCATCGCTTTGATCCGCCGATAGTCGATAAAGATATTGGCGTAGTAAAACCCTTCGGGTTTGAACAGCAGCTTAGGCAGGCGGATCCAGAACAGATAAACAGACAGGAAGGCCAACGCCATCAGCAGTGTGGTGGTGATCCTCGGGCCCTGATTGTTGACGTTCTGATAAATCAGAATCGCCACCAGGCCAACAAAAATCAGGCTGTCCAGCTTGTTGCGGCGCTTCAGCAGCACCTTTAATTGTGTCGGCCCTTTCCGCCGGTCCATTATAAACTCATCGTAAATCGCATAAGCCAGAAACAGTGCGATAAACAACACGATGACGTAATCAGTGAGTGACATCTTATCTTCCCCTAAAAGAACAGCCGGCATCGTTCAGGCTAAGCGATGCCGGCTGGTCTCTGAAAAGCCGGGGTTTCCCCCGGCTGCAAACCTTACAGACCTAACAGCCCAATCCAGTAGCCGAAGATCCCAATCACGAAGAAGCCGATGATAATCCACAGCGCGTTCACTTTACGACGCAGCAGCCACATACAGCCGAAGGTCAGTAACAGCGGGATTAAGCCCGGCATCAGCTGATCGAGAATCGACTGCACGGTCGTCACGGTGGTTTTACCGGTCTGATCGGTAATGCGCGAGACAACAAGCGGTACGTTTACGTGCGTCCACTTGTTGACCAGCGCCCCCATCACAAACAGGCCCAGGATCGATGCCCCCTCGGTCAGTTTCTGCAGGAAGCCGCCGCCCATATCGCTAACGATATCGACACCTTTACGGTAGCCATAGGCCACGCCGTAATAACGCACCAGCAAACGCACCACGTTAAACAGCACGAAGAACAGCAGCGGACCCAGCAGGCTGCCGCTCATGGCAATACCGGCACCCAGTGCCGCGAATACCGGACGCACCGTACCCCAGAAAATCGGGTCGCCTACGCCAGCCAGAGGACCCATCAGACCCACTTTGATGCCGTTAATTGCGGCGTCATCGATAGGGGCACCGTTTGCACGCTGCTCTTCCATCGCCATGGTCACACCCAGAACCGGTGCAGCAACGTAAGGGTGGGTGTTGAAGAATTCCAGGTGACGTTTGATTGCCTGTTTGCGGTCGTCGTTATTCTCAGGGTAAAGGCGACGGATCACCGGAACCATGGAGTAACAGAAACCCAGCGCCTGCATACGTTCGAAGTTCCACGAACCCTGGAACAGGTTAGAGCGCAGGAATACACCACGCACATCGCCTGGCGTCAGTTTTTTCAGCGGAGCTGAGGTCGTTGTAGTTGTAGTGGTATCAACCATTTTACTCACCCTTTCCCTAATCTAATTCGTTATCAAGGTCGTTGGTCACTGGCCCGGAAGCCTGACCACCCGCCACGCGGTTATATTTCGGTGCCAGCTGGATATACAGCACCGCCATCACCACACCAATCACACCCAGCGCAACCAGGTTAAAGTTGGTGAAGGCCGCGGTAACGAAACCGAGATAGAAGAAAGGCATCAGATAGCCCGCACGCATCATGTTGATCACCATCGCATAACCGACGACAACGATCATACCACCGGCGATATTCAGTCCGTTGGTCACCACATCCGGGATCGATTCAAGCAGACCCTGAACGACGCTGGTACCCACTGACACTGCCACGATGATGGCCGGGATAGCGATACGCATCGCCTGCAGAACCAGTGCCGAGACATGGATCCAGGAAATCGCGGTCAGGTTCCCTTTTTCGGCGGCTTTATCGGCAGCATGCTGGAAGGCAACGGTAATGGTACGAACGATAATCGTCAGTACCTGACCCGCAGCGGCCAGTGGAATTGCCAGAGCAATACCGGCACCTACGCTTTGTCCGCCGGCAATAACCAGGATGGTAGAAATAATAGAGGCGAGGGCGGCATCCGGGGCCACGGCGGCACCGATGTTCATCCAACCCAGGGCGATCATTTCCAGCGTACCACCGATAATAATACCGGTTTTCATATCGCCCAGAACGGCACCAATTAAGGTACAAGCCACAAGTGGACGGTGGAACTGAAATTCATCGAGAATAGATCCCATACCTGCAATACAGGCAATAATAAATATCAGCACAATTTGAAGAGTGGTAATCTCCATTGTACTTCTCCTCTGACATTCGTGAACTGAGTTAAACCTGACAGATCAGGCAATAATAAGTGAAACTTACTGAGCCACTTTGGCTATCAGGTCCATCATCTTCAGGCGCTGGTCACTGGATACTTTACGCACTTCCAGTTCAATGCCACGTTCATTCAGCTTCTTGAATGCCGCAATATCCTTATCGTCAACGGAAACGGCATTGTTAACCTGCGTTTTACCCTGACGGAATGCCATACCACCAATATTGACGCTCGGGATTTTAACCCCTGCTTCAACCAGGCGTTCTACATCGGTAGGGTTGGTAAACAGCAACATTACGCGGTCGCCGCCATATTTCGGGTTATTCCACACGCGGATCATTTTTGCGATATCTACCACGTGGGCAGTCACGCCAGGCGGAGCAACCTGAGTCAGCAGTGTTTTACGCACATGGTCGGCAGCCACTTCGTCACTGACCACGATAATGCGGGTTACGTTGGTTTCTTTGGTCCAGCGGGTTGCCACCTGTCCGTGGATCAGACGGTCATCGATCCTCGCCAGGCCAATGTTCATATAGTCCTTTGGCCCCATCGGTTTCTGGGCTACCGGTGCGGCTTTTACCGGTGCAGCAGCGACCGCTGCCACAACGGGCTCAGGCTCTTTCGCTTTTAATGCTCGGACGCCTTCGCGGCCGGTCTCAACAGCGACGGCGACCAGCCCATCAAAGCTTGGATCGTCATCTCGAGCCATAAAGGCTTCGACCAGCATCGGGATATTGACCCCGGCAATGACTTCATAATTCTCCTTGTCCACGACGATACGACTGGCGGCATTAAACGGACTGCCTCCCCAGGTATCGACAAGGAAAAGGACGCCTTTGCTGGTATCTAAATCGGTCAGTCTCGCCTGATATTTCTCAATCAGGGTTTCCGCATTTTCGCCGGGTACGAAATCAATCCACCCAACGTTTTGCTGTTCCCCAAGGAGCATTTCAGCTGTTTTTATCAGCTGCTCCGCGGCCCAGCCGTGCGTGCCGATCACAATAGCAATAGTCACTTGCTACCCTCCTTATCCAATTTTCAGCGACCCGGTAACACAGATGAGCCGCGCGAGTATCCGGTTTCAGGTTTTACCCTCAACGTGGATTGAACGTGCTGTTATTCTGGTGAGTGAGCAAAACCCCTAAAGTGGTTAGCGGCTTTTACCTGACCCATGGTTAAGACGGGATTTATTTTAGTCTGCGAAAAAATAAATTATGTGACCGTGCTCAGCTATTTAGATGCTGGGTGCCCGCTTAAGCGCTATCGCTCAAAAGAGCAGCACGAAAAGCAGACTTTGAATGTAAATGTAATAAAATATTTTGACGAAGTGCAGGTGCCTGTTTACAGTAGTGATCCTTATTTAACACAGGAGTAACGGGCCTCAGCCCTCCCTATGGACTGTCACCGACGTCGCTTAATCACCTCACCGGTTCAACCGGCCAGTTTTACCTTGTCCTCTGACGACAATATTCATCCCCTCTGCGTTAATGTCCGCATCGTGTCCGTTCGAACGCCTGCTGCGCTTTCCCGTACCTGTTTCCGGAGTCTGTAATGGAATTTCTTTTAGACCCCTCGATCTGGGCCGGTCTGCTGACGCTGGTCGTGCTCGAAATCGTCCTGGGTATTGATAACTTGGTCTTTATTGCCATTCTGGCGGAAAAACTGCCGCCGAAGCAGCGTGATAAGGCCCGGCTGATCGGACTCTCGCTGGCGCTGGTCATGCGCCTGGGCTTACTGTCACTGATTTCCTGGATGGTGACGTTAACCCGTCCGTTGTTCAGTGTAGGTGACTTCAGCTTTGCCGGCAGGGATTTGATCCTGTTGGCAGGCGGGATATTCCTGTTATTCAAAGCCACCATGGAATTGCACGAACGGCTCGAAAACCGTGAGCATGAAGGGGATGGCAACAAAGGCTACGCCAGCTTCTGGGCGGTTGTGGTCCAGATTGTGATCCTCGATGCCGTCTTCTCGCTTGATGCGGTGATTACCGCTGTCGGTATGGTGAACAACCTGGCGATTATGATGACGGCGGTAGTGATTGCCATGGGCGTGATGCTGTTGGCCTCGAAACCGCTGACCAACTTCGTCAACCAGCATCCAACGGTGGTAGTACTGTGCCTGAGCTTCCTGTTGATGATTGGTCTGAGCCTGGTTGCAGAAGGGTTTGGTTTCCATATTCCGAAAGGCTACCTGTACGCAGCGATTGGCTTCTCTATCCTGATTGAGCTGTTTAACCAGATTGCACGGGTTAACTTTATGCGTCATCAGGCGCGAAAGCCGATGCGTGAGCGCACGGCAGAAGCGATCCTTCGTCTGATGGGCGGCCGTCGTGGCCAGGAAAACGTCAGTGCGGAAGGCAGTGAAGTGGCTGCCATCATGCCGCAGGAAGCGTTTAAGGACGAAGAGCGCTACATGATTAACGGCGTGCTGACGCTGGCCTCGCGCTCGGTGCGCAGCATCATGACGCCGCGGGGTGAAATCTCCTGGGTTGATGCCAATCGTCCGCTGGACGAAGTGCGCATGCAGCTGCTGGATACGCCGCACAGCCTGTTCCCGGTTTGCCGTGGAGAGCTGGATGAAATTATCGGCGTGGTGCGTGCGAAAGAGCTGCTGGTGGCATTGGATCACGGCATTGACGTGGCAACCTTCGCTGCCGCCACGCCGCCAATCATCGTGCCGGAAACGCTGGACCCGATAAATCTGCTGGGCGTGTTACGCAGAGCGAAGGGCAGCTTCGTGGTGGTCACCAGTGAATTTGGCGTCGTGCAGGGGTTGATTACGCCGCTGGACGTGCTGGAAGCCATTGCCGGTGAGTTCCCGGATGAAGATGAAACCCCGGACATTATTGCTGACGGTGACGGCTGGCTGGTGAAGGGCGGAACGGATTTGCACTCGCTGCAACAGCTGCTGAACACCCAGGTGCTGGTCAATCCGGAAGACGATCATGCCTCGCTGGCCGGTCTGCTGATCGCGCAGAAAGGGCAGTTGCCGGTTGCCGGTGAAGTGATTGAGTTACCGCCCGTCAGCTTCCAGATTATCGAAGCGACGGATTACCGTATCGATCTGGTGCGTGTGACTCGGGCGCGGGAACGTCATGAAGAAGATGAAGACGAGTAATCGTTGAGAACAGGGGGGAAGGATCCCCCCCTTTGACACTCAGGCTGTAAGAGACAACTTGTGTTGGCTCAGCCATTCCGGGAAGTCGCCTAACGGCATCGGACGCGCATAGAAATACCCCTGCAAGACATCCACGCCTTTCTCCCGCAGATATTCCGCCTGCTCAGCCGTTTCCACGCCTTCAGCCACCAGGCTGATATTCAGGCGCTGGGCCAGAGAGATCACCATATCCGTTACCGTCGCATTGATGGCATCGGTGCCAATCGCCGCGGTAAAGACTTTATCGATCTTCAGCACATCCGGGCTCAATGTTTTCAGGTATGACAGCGAGCTGTGTCCGGTGCCGAAGTCGTCAATTGCCAGCTTCACGCCAATCTTATGCAGATGGGAAACCACGCGTTGATCCATTTCTGGCAGCGAATCACGTTCGGTCAGCTCTACCACCAGCTGCGGCACCGGATTGGCTGGCCACCACAGGCTTTGCAGATCGTCAATAATCTCGCGGTTATGGAAATGGCTGGCGGCAACGTTTATCGCGATATGGAACGTGGGGCAGTTCGGCATCTGCGGCAAATGGCGCACGATTTCACGCAGCACAAAGCGGGTCAGGGGCGCGATAAGATTCTGCCTTTCTGCCATTGGGATAAACACATCCGGCGGGATCCAGCCCTGACGTGGATTGTGCCAGCGAAGCAGCAGCTCTATACCATCACAATCGCCGGTCTTTGAATTGATCAGCGGCTGGCAATAGACCATAAATTCCCGGGCGGTAATGCCGTAACTGATTTGCCAGGAAAGGCTCATACGGTTGGCGGTTGCCAGCCAGACGATATAGCCCATCAACAGGCTTAACAGCAGCGCCAGAGGTAACTGGGATGGCAAGGTCGACAGCGCCAGGCGAGTCGGCGACGGACCGAAAAGGGTGATTGAGAACGGGTAGCGCAGAGACGCCTTCTCATAGCTGACTTCATCGTCGGACGGTAAGGCCTCTTCAATCATCGGGTTACCGTATTCGAGACTTTTGCCGCTAACATTGATCACCGCGCGTTCAACCCATGGCAGCGTTGGCTCAAGCAAATAGGTGCTCATCATCTCGATATTGATGATTTGCAGGATCCCGGAACGGTTGTTGTTATCGTGAGGCGTCCAAAGCAGCATGATAGGCGATCCCTTCAGCAAATGTTCATCGGTGCTGAGGATCATCCGCTGGTTATTTACCGCCAACTCAGGATAGAACTGACTAAAGGAGAGACTGCTTCTGCCAAAGATGCTGGAGCAATACATCTCGTCGTTATCCACCAGCACAATGGAACGCACGGTTTGTAACGATGCCAGCTTTTCAATCAGCGGGAAGCGGATCTGTTCGCAAGGCAAGCCGACCAGGCCAAGCGTATTGTTGGCCGCCACATCGAGCGGGGAAAACAGTCGATCGAAACGTTGAATTGCATTGTCCGCAAACGTACGCGAATGCTGCTCATTCCGCCCTTTTTCTTCCATAAAACGGAAGGTCAACGTAAGAATGAGCACCAACGCGGCAACCACCACAGCGATTAATAATCGCTTACGGCGAAACTGTCCGAAAACTTCCTGGGACATTTGCATCAGTAACCACCCTTAGATCAAGACGCGCACACAGAGACCGAATCGTTGTTATCGGCAAATGAAAAATTAAGTTTAGTCTTAGAAGTGATAAAAGCAGAATTAAGTAAAACAGTCACTTATCCTGCTTTATTCGCCTGAACACTCTAGCGGTTTCCGGCAATATCGGATAGCGGGGGAAAGAAATTTTTTTAGCGAAACGCGTAAAAGTGCCGCCGGAATGGCGGCACCGAAAATCAGCGGGGCAGCAGCTGATTGGAATCAGTCACACTGAACCTTAATTGCCAGACCACCGCGAGACGTTTCACGGTATTTGGCATTCATGTCCTTGCCCGTTTCATACATGGTTTCAATCACTTTATCTAATGACACGCGGGCTTCACTGGTACGGCGCATCGCCATACGCGCAGAGTTGATCGCTTTAACCGAAGCAATGGCATTGCGCTCTATGCAGGGAACCTGAACCTGGCCTGCCACCGGATCACAGGTCAGCCCCAGGTTATGTTCCATGCCAATTTCGGCCGCCACGCAAACCTGCTCCGGGCTGGCACCCAGCAGTTCAGCCAGACCGGCAGCGGCCATTGAGCAGGCGACACCGACTTCGCCCTGGCAACCGACTTCCGCGCCGGAAATAGAGGCGTTCATTTTATAAAGGATACCCACGGCACCGCAGGCAAGGAAATAGCGGATAAAGATATCCGGGCTGACCGGCTCAATAAAATGATCGTAGTAGGCCAGCACGGCAGGCACGATGCCACAGGCACCGTTAGTCGGTGCGGTGACCACGCGACCGCCCGCCGCATTCTCTTCGTTTACCGCCAGCGCAAACATGTTGACCCAGTCGATCACGTTCATCGGGTCTTTAGACAGCTTATCGGAAGAGACCAGCAGACGGCGCAGGGCAGAAGCACGACGAGGCACGCGCAGCGGACCCGGTAACACGCCCTCGGTATTCAGGCCGCGATCGATACAGTCACGCATGCTCTGCCAGATATCAGTGAAATAGGCTTCGATCTCGGCACGGCTGTGCAGCGCCAGCTCGTTCTTCATAATCATGCCGGAGAGAGACAGCCCGGTATGATGGCAGTGATCCAGCATCTCTTTGGCGGAGTTGAACGCATAGGGCACGGTCACTTCATCCAGCGTTGACTGGCCGAAGTGCTCTTCATCAACGATAAAACCGCCGCCGATGGAATAATAGGTTTTGCTGAAAATGGCGTTGTCGCCCGCCAGCGCAGTGATCCGCATGCCGTTTTCATGCAGCGACAGATTATCGCTGCGGAATACCATGCCACCTTCCCGTGGGAAGTCGACTTCATGGCGGCCATTCGCCAGCAACAGGCGCTGACGCTGTTCGACATCGCGGATAAACGCGGGAATGCCATCGATATCGACGCTTTCCGGCGAGGCGCCGGAGAGCCCCATAATAATGGCGATATCGGTATGGTGACCTTTGCCGGTCAGGGAGAGAGAGCCATAAACGTCCACGGCAACGCGCGTCACGCTATCCAACATGCCGTTAGCAACTAAATCGTCGACAAACAGTTTACCGGCTTTCATCGGCCCCACGGTGTGGGAACTGGAAGGACCAATGCCGATTTTAAACATGTCGAAAACGCTAATCACACTACGCTCCTTAACTGAGCCTGAAGTTCGGTAAAATACTGCTTTAATAGTAATCATCCTGAGACGAATGATCGCATGAAATTAACTAATCATTATCAGACTAAAATGTGATGACAGAAGCGGGTCCAGTTGGTATTGCGGCTGATATTTGCCCAATTACAGCTAGGGCAAAAATAGTGGCTGGCCGTTGCACGCACATCTTGCGGTGTTAATGCGGTGCAATATAAATGATTCCCGCGCGTTGTGCAGTGATTTGACGCGAAGAATGTGCGCCAGGTTGGTGAAAAAAACTGCCTGAGGGGGATTGTGTAGCCGTTGTGTCGGAAAATTAGTCAGTTCGGGCGTGGTTTGCCACCTGCAGACTCAACTGACGAATGATCCCGGCGGTCATCCCCCAGATAAAATAGTCTTCAAACCAGGAGAGCCAGACGCGATGCGACGTGCCATAGCGCTGGATATCCAGGGGTGAATAGCGGCCAAGCCGTAACGCTTCCTGCAACGGCATCTCAAACAGGGATTCAACTTCGTCTTCATTAGGATGCCAGTCGAGCGACGGCGAAAGTATGCCGACGACCGGCGTTACCTGAAAACCGGTGCTGCTGGTCACGGCGGGCAAAACGCCCACCACCCGCACGCTGTCCGGTTGAATAGCCACTTCTTCCTGCGCCTCACGAAGCGCGGTGGCAATTAAAGAAGGATCTTCCGGGTCCATCATTCCACCGGGAAATGCCACCTGACCGGCATGCTTACGCAATGTGGCGGAGCGTCGGGTGAGCAACAGGGTCGGGCGGGGGCGATCGACGATTGGCACCAATACGGCAGCCCGGCGGGTGGGCAGTTGATTTGAGGTCACATCGGGTCGTTGCAGCATAAACCGACTGAGAAAATCGTTGAGCGTCAGGTGCGCATCAGACATCCGCTTGCTCCAGACAGGGTAGAATCCGCATTACCTTATCGAACGTCTCCTGGTATTCAGCCTGCTCCTGACTGTCTGCGACGATCCCGCCGCCAGCCGTGCAGTAGAGGTTTCCCTGTTCGGCGGTCAGCGTGCGAATGGTAATACTGGTGTCCATCTTGCCGCACACGCTGAGATAGCCAATGCTGCCACACCAGGCATTCCGTCGGTGCGGTTCCAGCTCATCGATGATTTCCATCGCTCTGACCTTCGGCGCGCCGGTAATTGAGCCGCCGGGGAAACAGGCGCGTAGCAGATCGCAGGCGCTTAACGCCGGTTTCAGTCTGGCGGTGATGGTGCTGACCAGATGATGTACCGCCGGGAAAGGTTCGACCACAAACAGTTCCGGCACGGCAACGCTGCCAGGCTGGGCAACGCGACCAATATCGTTGCGCAGCAGGTCAACAATCATCACGTTTTCCGCGCGGTCCTTAGGCGAATTTGCCAGCTTCTCCGCCTGTAAACGATCGGCCTCGGGATCGCTGAGCCTCGGCAACGTGCCTTTGATCGGCCGGGTTTCAATGCTGTCGCCGGTCATTTTCAGGAAGCGCTCCGGTGACAGGCTGAGAATGGCGCTGCCAGGCAGGCGCAGGAAAGCGCTGAAAGGCGCACGGTTCTGCTCATTCAACCGTTTGAACGCCTGCCACTCATCACCGCTGTAGCTGGCCTGGAAACGCTGAGCAAGGTTGATTTGATAACAGTCACCGCTGTGTAACCACTGCTGAACACGGCGGAATTTCTCACCGTACTCTTCCCGCGTCAGATTGGAACGCCACGGGCTGGTCAGACGGAAGGGCGTGGTGGGTTTACCTGCGCTCAAGGCGTTCAGCCAGTTGAGGCGGTTTTCCCCATCACCATGCACAATTAAGGTCAGTGCCTGCAGATGGTGGTCGGCGATGAGCGCCCAGTCATAAATGCCGACAGCCATGTCCGGCGTCTGTAAATCCTGTAATGCCACTTGCGGCAGTTGCTCAAAACGGCGGCCTAAATCGTAACCAAATAACCCTAACGCACCGCCCTGAAAAGGAAAATCCGGGTGTTCTTCGGCCTGCAATCCACTCTGTTTGAGCGTCTGATCCAGCAAGCTGAGCGGATCGTCTTCACTGGTTTCCACGCCATCGCCGTGCTGGATACGGGTGGTTTTCCCTTGCGTAATCAGCGTGGTGAGCGGATCGGCCACCATAATATCGAAGCGGTTATCGCTGTGATCGGCAAAACCTGAATGCAGCAGCATCGCCCAGGGTTGATGAGCAACAAAACCAAACAGATTCCCAAGGGCTTCCGGCGTATACTTAAGGGGATAACAGACAGGTGACATGATGATTCAGCAAACCAGACCAATAACAGGCGTTAAGCCTGGCATATTTTTTTGCTGCTGGCATCTGTTTGTTGCGCGTGGAATACGCCGCGCGCACGACCAGGAGTGGATATGATTACAGGTTTACCTTCGCTGTCCTATGAGCAGCAGCAACAGGCCGTTGAACGCATCCAGCAGCTGATGTCTGAAGGCATGAGTAGCGGGCAGGCAATCCAACTGGTTGCTGCCGAAATCCGTGAAAACCACACCGGCGAAATGATCACCGCTTCATTCGATGACGACGATGATGAAGACAACAATGAAGATGAAGAGATCAATCAGGATTACGGCGACGAAGACGAAGAAGACGAAAACTATTAATGCGCCTGCTGCGAACAGTCGGTAAAACGCTTTCGCGGCTGATGGTGCTGCTGGCTTGCTGGATACCCGTCATCCCGCAAGCATTAGCGGCCCCGCAGGCGTGGCCTGCCAGCGCCCGCGAACACACCTTTGCACTGACTGAGAACGCGGGCAACTTCCATTACTTCACGCTCGCGCCTGCCGGTGGCCAGGTGACCCGGGCGTTGATTGTCGTGCACGGTCATCCTCGTGACGTGGGCAACACGCTCACCGCGGCTGCGCAAGCAGCCAGAAATACACCAGACGCCAAAAACATCGCCATTGTTGCTCCGCTTTTCCAGGTATCCAGCACGGATGCCAGCCATTGTCACTCGGACGGCCTGCCTGAGGCTTTACCGGAAGACGCGCTGTGGAATTGTCATTCCTGGTTAGATGGCGGAAAGGATAACGCCGGGAACCTGTCGGCCTTTAGCGCATTGGATGAGACTATCGGCGATCTTAAACAGCGTTGGCCGGCTCTGAGCGAAATCACCGTGGCGGGTTTTTCAGCCGGTGGCCAGTTTGTGCAGCACTACATCGCCTTTTCCCATCCTCCCGCAGGCGTGACGCTGCGCTATGTGGTGGCCGATCCAGGAAGCTGGCTCTATTTTGATGCTTTAAATGCGGACGCCTGTCCTGCCGTAAGCGATTATAAATACGGCATGCACAATCTGCCGGCCTGGCTGCCGGACAATCCCATCAAGGCGAGAGACCGTTATCGTTCCGCAGAGGTTCGCTATCTTGAAGGGAGTGACGATCGGGGAAAAGGAAAAGGGCGCTACTGGCGGATACTGGATAAGTCGTGTGCGGCGATGGCACAGGGCGCGTCGAGGCTGGAACGCGGAGAGAATTACGCCCGCTACGATCGGGATGTATTGAAACCTGCCCGACCACACACCCTGGCGATAGTCGCCGGCTGTGCGCATGATGTGCGTTGCGTTTTTCCTTCAGCGGAAGGACGACAGGCGCTGTTTAAGCCTTAGACACCGCCTGCCAACGGCTTACAGAGCCGCAATAATTTTGATTTCGACCAGATACTTCGGGTTCATCAGGTTAGCCTGAACGGTGCAGCGCACGGGGGCATTACCGGGTGAAACCCAGGCATCCCAGGCACGGTTCATCGCCTGAAAATCCTCTTTGTGCACCAGGAAAATCGTCGCATCAAGAATTTTGCTCTTATCTGAACCCACGCGGGTCAGAAGACTGTCAATCACCGCCAGAGCATTGGCGGTCTGCGCTTCCGCGTCTTCATCCAGATTTTCCGGCACGCTGGTGTAATAGACGGTGTCATTGTGGATCACCGCTTCGGACATGCGGTGCTCTACAGGCTCAACTCTTGTGATTTCTTTCGACATTTTAATACCTTACTCATCATTGGTGCCACGCTTCGCATCGCTGCAGGGCATATTTGGAACATTCTGGTTAAAAATATCATCATTCCGCTTAACATGCTGAGACAAATGGCCTTAAGCCACGTCAGCGTAACCCATCCCGCTAAAGACATATCCGAATGTATGGCTTTCATGACGCAGGTTAAAACAATTCACACCCTGACTGTTACTGTCGGCTTACGGACTCCGTAACATCAGGAAAAATCATGGGCGATTACTACTATCTGGAAACCTTAAACGGACCAAGAGCGAGGAGAGTTGTGCATAAGACGGGTTGCATGGACATGACGCGGATTATAAACGACAGACTTTTTCTGGGAACATTTTACACCAGCAATGATGCGTTGAATGTTGCGATAAAAAGACGGCCTGGGGCAATTAAGTGCCTGAGGTGTTGCCCTAAATAAGCTTTTATAAGGCTGCTTGAACAGGGCCTTTTCCAACAACGTAGGGACTCGTTAAACTGGCAGGCCGCATGAAGCGGCCTGGTCGGAACCGGTATCAATCGACAGCGGGATCCTGATATTTGATGTACTGGCGGATCGTGTCGTGGATCTCACGGTTGCTGCCTTCCTCCAGCCCTCGGCTGGCATACTCTTTTGCCAGCGCCTCGAGAACGTCATCAAATTTACCCTTGTAGTTAAGATTGTTGAGCGCGATTTGCTGCCCAAGAATTTCCCTCAGCACCAGGGTCTCAACGTTCAACCTGTTGACGGTCTCCTCAAGCTTTTTAATTCTTTCTTCGTCTGACATAGCCCCTCCACGGTTAAATTATCAGGAAAACCAGCGCGCTGACTGACATTCAAAATAGAATCGCCGAACGTAAAGGTCAATACAATGAGCAGGTTAATTCCTTTTATGTGCCCAACAGCCAGGCGCGAGGCACAGCATTTGACTGGCCGTCACCTAAAGGGTGGAGCGTGGGCGCGGATACTGACATAATTACAGTGTTTTCTAAAACGTAGTGAGGACGTGTGGCAGACGATTTTGCAGCAGATGGCGCGCTGGCGCTGGCAATCCCAGGATTCAAACCGCGTGAACCGCAGCGACAGATGGCGCAGGCGGTCAGTGAAGCTATCGAAAATAAGCATGAACTGGTGGTAGAGGCGGGAACCGGCACCGGGAAAACCTACGCGTATCTGGCGCCGGCGCTGCGATCCGGTAAAAAAGTGATCATCTCCACCGGATCGAAAGCGTTGCAGGATCAGCTCTACAGTCGCGATCTTCCTACCGTCGCAAGAGCGCTGAAATTCAAAGGGCAGGTCGCGCTGTTAAAGGGGCGATCGAACTACCTCTGCCTGGAGCGGCTGGAGCAGCAGTCGATGGTCGGCGGCGAGTTGGCCGTGCAGGCGATGAGCGATCTGGTCCATCTGCGCGGCTGGTCCAGTGAAACGGTCGATGGCGATATCAGCACCTGCGGCGGTGTCGCGGAAGACAGTACCATCTGGCCGATGGTCACCAGCACCAATGACAACTGTCTGGGCAGCGATTGCCCGGTGTATAAAGACTGTTTTGTGGTGAAAGCCCGTCGCAAAGCGATGGATGCCGATGTGGTGGTGGTTAACCATCACCTCTTTCTGGCGGATATGGTGGTGAAAGAGAGTGGTTTTGCTGAACTGATCCCGGAAGCCGACGTGATGATCTTCGATGAAGCCCACCAGGTCCCGGACATTGCCAGCCAGTATTTTGGCCAGCAGCTCTCCAGCAAACAGCTTATCGATTTGGCGAAAGACATCACGATTGCCTACCGCACCGAAGTGCGTGACGTTCAGCAGCTGCAAAAATCCGCCGACCGATTATCACAAAGCGCACAGGATTTCCGCCTGGCGCTGGGCGACCCCGGCTTCCGCGGTAATCTGCGCGATATCATGAACAATCCCAACATTCAGCGTGCGCTGTTGCTGCTGGATGATGCGCTGGAGCTTTGTTATGACGTGGCAAAAATGTCGTTGGGGCGTTCTGCGCTGCTGGACGCCGCCTTTGACCGCGCGGCCCTTTACCGGGGACGTCTGAAGCGTCTGAAAGACGTCACGCAACCGGGTTTCAGCTATTGGTACGAATGCAATTCCCGCCACTTTATTCTGGCGCTGACGCCGCTCTCAGTATCAGATCGTTTTCGCGAAGTGATGGACGAACGTCCGGCAAGCTGGATATTTACCTCCGCCACGCTGGCGGTAAACGAGAAGATGACGCATTTTGTTGAGCGCCTTGGCGTCAGCAGTGCGAAAACGATGATCCTCGAGAGCCCGTTTGATTTCGCCAGCCAGGCACTCCTCTGCGTGCCGCGCAATCTGCCGTCACCCAATCAACCGGGTGGGGCAAAGCAGATGGCGCGGATGCTGCTACCGTTAATTGAAGCCAATAATGGCCGCTGCTTCTTCCTCTGCACGTCGCACCAGATGATGCGCGATCTGGCTGAACAGTTCCGTGCGATGTTAACGCTGCCGGTGCTACTGCAGGGGGAAACCAGTAAAGGTCAGTTGCTGAAGCAGTTTGTTGCTGCCGGCAACGCCTTGCTGGTGGCGACCAGCAGCTTCTGGGAAGGCGTGGACGTGCGCGGCGACGTGCTGTCGCTGGTGATCATCGATAAGCTGCCGTTTACCTCGCCGGATGACCCGCTGTTGAAAGCGCGCATGGAAGACTGCAAGCTGCGCGGCGGCGATCCTTTTGATGAGGTGCAGCTTCCTGACGCGGTGATCACCCTGAAACAGGGTGTGGGTCGATTGATCCGCGATGTGGACGATCGGGGCGTGCTGGTGATCTGCGATAACCGGCTGGTGATGCGTCCTTATGGCGCAGTGTTCCTCAACAGCCTGCCTCCGACCCCCAGAACGCGCGATATTCAGCAGGCGGTTGAATTTCTTAAACCGTCGGCACAACAGTAATCTGTGGCGCACTGTGCTATGCTGCGCGCCGAAAAATCTATCCCGCCAGAGGTGTGTATGTCCCCGCGTATTTTAGCGATTGATACGGCTACCGAAGCCTGTTCAGTTGCGTTGCTGAATGATGAAAACGTCACGGCCCATTTTGAGCTGTGTGCCCGTGAGCACACCCAGCGTATTTTGCCGATGGTGCAGGCATTGCTTCAGCAAGAAAACACCAGGCTTGCGGAGTTAAACGCGCTGGCCTTTGGTCAGGGGCCGGGCAGCTTTACCGGCGTCCGTATCGGCATCGGCATCGCGCAGGGCCTGGCGTTTGGTGCAGAACTGCCGATGATCGGCGTTTCCACGCTGAAAACCATGGCACAAAGTGCCTGGCGTCTGCACGGCGCGACGCGCGTGTTGGCGGCCATTGATGCCCGCATGGGTGAAGTGTATTGGGCCGAGTATCAGCGTGACGCACAGGGCGACTGGCAGGGTGCAGAAACCGAAGCCGTGCTGAAACCAGAAGCCGCGCAAGCCAGAATGGCCGCGCTGACCGGGCGTTGGGCGATGGTAGGAACCGGTTGGAAAGCCTGGCCGCAGCTGGCCGAAAACAGCGGGCTGGAGCTTACCGCTACGGACGTCGAACTGCCTTGCGCGGAAGATATGTTACCGCTGGCCGCCCTGGCTTACGCCGCGGGTCGAATGGTGGCGGTGGAACAGGCTGAACCGACCTATTTGCGTAATGAAGTGACATGGAAAAAATTGCCGGGCCGCGAGTAATCCGGGCAACTATTTATCAGGGAAGCAGTCAGAGTAATCAGTATCCTGGAGAACTTTATGCGTAAACGCGTTTTATTGCAGTTAGGTAGTCTGTTACTGGCCTCTGCACTGCTTTCTGGCTGCATGAGCGTGCCAGATTCGGTGAAAGGCACGTCTCCCACCCCACAGCAGGATTTGGTGCGGGTGATGAACGCGCCGCAAATCTATGTCGGTCAGGAATCTCGCTTCGGCGGGAAAGTGGTCAAAGTGGTGAATAAAGATGGTATGACCCGGCTGGAAATTGCCGCTCAGCGTCTTGATGACACCGCCAGACCGATCTTAGGGACGCCGTCTATTGGCCGTATTTATGCCGATATCAAAGGGTTCGTCGATCCCATCGACTTTAACAATCAGATTGTGACCGTGGTCGGGCCGATAAAAGGCACCGAGAAAGGGGAAGTCGGCCAGGCGTCGTATAACTTTATTACTGTCGATGTGACCGGTTACCAGCGCTGGCATCTGACCCAGCAAATTGTTTCGCCACCACAGCCGATCGATCCGTGGATTTGGTACGGTCCACCACGCGGTAGTCGCCATGGTGGATACTGGGGACCGCCGCCGTTCGGTTACTACAATACCGGGCCAGCACAGGTACAAACTATCCTGACGGAATAGACAGATAGCAGACTCTCTTACGACCCGACGGCTTACGTCTTCGGGTCGTTTTTTATTGCCGATCTCAGGATGAGATTATTTTAGTGATGGGCTTCGCAACCTCAAAACAGAGAACAGAGCAAACTGGTACGCTGAGTTAAAATAATGTTAAAAGATGCGACTGTTTGAGGCTGCGATGACAACAAATACGACTTTCCGAGGTGTTTCCTTGAATAAGGTTTGGTTAAACCGCTATCCGGCAGATGTTCCGGCAGAGATCACTGCTGACCGCTATACATCGCTGATTGATTTGTTTGAACACGCAGTTAAACGTTACGCAGACCAGCCCGCCTTCATTAATATGGGGCAGGCGATGACCTACCGTAAGCTGGAAGAGCGCAGCCGGGCTTTTGCCGCTTATCTGCAACAGGGGCTGGGCCTGAAAAAGGGCGATCGTGTGGCCCTGATGATGCCTAACCTGTTGCAATACCCGATCGCGCTGTTTGGCATTCTGCGGGCAGGAATGATTGTGGTTAACGTCAATCCGCTTTACACCCCGCGCGAGCTGGAACATCAGCTGAATGACAGCGGTGCCAGTGCCATCGTCATTGTCTCGAACTTTGCCCACACGCTGGAAAAAGTGGTGGCCAAAACCCAGGTGAAGCACGTAATCCTCACGCGACTGGGCGATCAACTTGCGCCGGCGAAAGGCACGCTGGTCAATTTTGTTGTCAAATACATCAAGCGGATGGTGCCGAAATACCATCTGCCCGATGCGATCTCCTTCCGCAGCGCGCTGCATGAGGGCTATCGCATGCAGTATGTGCGCCCGGACATCATTAACGACGATCTGGCGTTCCTGCAATACACCGGCGGAACTACCGGCGTTGCCAAAGGCGCGATGCTTACTCACCGCAATATGCAGGCGAATCTTGAGCAGACCAAAGCCACCTATGGCTCGCTGCTGAAAGAGGGCAAAGAAACGGTGGTCACCGCTTTACCGCTGTACCATATCTTCGCGCTGACGGTGAACTGCATGCTGTTTATCGATTTGGGCGGCGCAAACCTGCTGATCACCAATCCGCGTGATATTCCTGGCTTGGTGAAAGAGCTGTCCAAAGTGCGCTTCACCGCGATTACCGGCGTGAATACGCTGTTTAACGCCTTGCTGAACGATGAGGATTTCCAGAAGCTCGACTTCTCCAGCCTCAGCTTATCAGCCGGTGGCGGCATGTCGGTGCAGAAAGCGGTCGCCGAACGCTGGGAAAAGCTGACCGGGCACTATCTGCTGGAAGGTTACGGCCTGACCGAGTGCTCACCGCTGGTTTCCGTCAATCCCTACGACATTCGCTATCACAGTGGCAGCATTGGTTTGCCGGTGCCTTCCACTGACATCATGCTGGTGGATGATGAAGGCAATGAGGTCGCTGAAGGCGAGCCTGGCGAACTGTGCATCAAAGGACCGCAGGTGATGCTCGGTTACTGGCAACGGCCTGATGCAACTGATGAAGTGTTAAAAAATGGATGGCTTCGCAGCGGTGATATTGTTACCGTTGACCAGGAAGGTTTTATTCGCATTGTCGATCGCAAAAAAGACATGATCCTGGTTTCTGGTTTCAACGTCTATCCTAACGAAATCGAAGATGTTCTGATGCTGCATCCGAAAGTGCGTGAGGCTGCCGCCATTGGTGTTCCTAACGATGTGGCAGGAGAGACGGTGAAAATCTGCGTCGTGAAGAAAGATCCTTCACTGACTAAAGAAGAGCTGATCGCACACTGCAAAAAGAACCTGACGGGCTATAAAGTGCCTAAAATCGTTGAGTTTCGGGATGAGTTACCGAAAACTAACGTCGGCAAAATTCTGCGCCGTGAACTGCGTGATGAAGCGATAAAAGCGGCTAAAGCCAGCTGATTATCGCTGCGCTTTCCGAGAATGCTAAAACGCCGGTCATGCCGGCGTTTTTATTGTGATTAGACTGAGGCCGGAAAGGCCACAGCGAGAGGATCATTTTGAACTACACCATGATAACCACCAACGAGGCGCTGGCTGAACTTTGCCTGACCGCCCGTCAGTTTCCGGCGCTGGCGCTGGATACCGAATTCGTCAGAACCCGCACCTATTATCCTGGCCTTGGCCTGATCCAGATGTATGACGGCGAGAATATCGCGCTGATCGATCCGCTGCCGATCACCGAATGGGCGCCATTCCGCGATCTGCTGCTCGATGAGAAGGTGATCAAGTTCCTGCACGCTGGCAGTGAAGATCTGGAAGTCTTCCTGCATGAATATGGCGTGCTGCCGGTGCCGATGATTGATACGCAGATTCTGGCTGCCTTTACCGGCCGTCCACTTTCCTGCGGATTTGCCACCATTGTTGAATCCTTTACCGGTATCGCGCTGGATAAAAGCGAATCACGCACTGACTGGCTGGCGCGTCCGCTGACCGAGAAGCAGTGTCAGTATGCGGCCGCTGATGTGTTCTACCTGCTGCCGATTGCCCATAAGCTGCTGGCGGAAGCCGAAGAGTCGGGCAGGATTAATGCCGCACTGAACGAATGCAGCCTGCTGTGTCAACGCCGTCAAATGGTGGTGGCCCCACAAGAGGCTTACCGTGACATTACCAATGCCTGGCAACTGCGTCCGCGTCAGCTTGCTGCACTGCGTCTGATGGCGGCATGGCGGCTGGAGCTGGCACGTGAAAAGGACATGGCGGTGAATTTCGTGGTGCGCGAAGAGAACCTGTGGAAAGTGGCGCGCTATATGCCTGGTTCCCTCGGCGAGCTGGATCACCTTGGGCTTGCCGGTCAGGAAATTCGTTTCCACGGTAAAGCGCTGGTGGCGATGGTTGCTCAGGCGAATGCGCTGGAAGAGAGCGAGTTGCCGGAACCGGTCGCTAACCTGATTGATAATTCTGACTACAAGAAAGTCTTCAAAGAGCTGAAAGCGTTGATGGCGGAAGTGGCAGAAAAAGAGGGTATTAGTCAGGAGTTGTTGGCGTCACGTCGTCAGATTAACCAACTGCTGAGCTGGCACTGGAAATTAAAACCACGGGACAGAAAACCCGAGCTGATTGATGGATGGCGGGGCGAACTGCTTCACGACGGGATCGCTGAAATCCTGAAGGCATACTGACCGAGGTTTTCCCCTGCCTGAGAGCAGGGGAAAATCAGGAGCAGGAGAGGATCATTTCGGTGCTTCTTCTGCCTCCGGGAGCGTCACGTTGAGCTCCAGAATCGAAATATCATCGTCCTTTTGATCCAGCTTAACGCTCAGCATTTCCGGATCGATCTTCACGTATTTGCAGATAACTTCCAAAATATCCCTTTTCAGCTGTGGCAGATAGTGGGGCTCACTGTCGCCCCTCCTGCGCTCTGCCACAATGATCTGCAGCCGTTCCTTGGCTATATTGGCTGTCGGCTTTTTACGGGATAAAAAGAAATCGAGTAAGGCCATGGTTTATCCCCCAAACAGGCGTTTCAGGAAACCCTTCTTCTCTTCTTCAATGAAGCGGAAGGGACGTTCTTCACCGAGAATACGGTCAACGGTATCAGCATAGGCTTTGCCTGCGTCGGATTCGGCATCCAGAATCACCGGCTCACCCTGGTTAGAGGCGCGCAGCACCGACTGATCTTCCGGGATCACACCTGCCAGTGGAATACGTAAAATTTCCAGCACGTCTTCCATGCTCAGCATGTCGCCACGGTTCACACGACCCGGGTTATAACGCGTCAGCAGCAGGTGTTCTTTAATCGGATCCTGGCCATTTTCCGCACGGCGGGATTTGGACGAAAGAATGCCCAAAATGCGGTCTGAATCGCGAACTGAAGAGACTTCCGGGTTAGTGGTAATGATAGCTTCATCGGCGAAATACAGCGCCATCAGTGCGCCGGTTTCGATCCCTGCCGGTGAGTCACAGACAATAAAGTCGAAATCCATCTTACCGAGGTCATTCAGGATTTTTTCAACGCCATCACGCGTTAATGCATCTTTATCACGTGTCTGTGACGCAGGCAGAATGAACAGGTTCTCAGTACGCTTATCTTTGATCAGCGCCTGGTTCAGCGTGGCATCACCCTGAATCACGTTCACAAAGTCATACACCACGCGACGCTCACAACCCATAATCAAATCGAGATTACGCAGGCCGATGTCAAAGTCGATAACCACGGTTTTTTTGCCCTTCTGGGCTAAACCGGTAGCGATGGCCGCGCTGGACGTGGTCTTGCCAACGCCCCCTTTACCCGATGTAACTACAATAATGCGTGCCATAAAATGATTTCCTTAAGAAAAGAAAGGGCTCGTGAGCCTGGCTCAGTTCAGTGTCTGTATAGTCAGGGCGCCGTCTCTTAAACAGAGGCGTGACGCTTTTCCAAAAAATTCAGCCGGAATATGATCCATCATCCAGTATTCACCGGCGATAGAGACCAACTCAGCTGACAAACTGGTACAAAAAATCTGGCAATCACGGTCACCGCTGGCACCAGCCAGTGCACGGCCACGCATCATGCCATAAATATGGATATTGCCATCGGCGACCAGTTCTGCACCGGCGCTGACGCTATTGGTCACGATCAGATCGCAATTCTTGGCATAAATCTGCTGGCCAGAGCGGACTGGCGTATTGATTACCCGGGTTTTAACAGGCGGGAGTTCAGCGGGTTTAACCGGTTCAATCACCTCGACGGCTTGTTTCTGCTCTTTACCTTCCGATAACAGCGGCAGACCGGCGCGAGTAATGATGCGTTTTAACGGTTCATCTTTGCAGCCGCTGACACCAACGATATGCAGACCGGTAGAGGTGACGGCTTGTTGCATCAGTCTCCAGTTAACCTCACTGGTCAGTGAAGCTACGTTCAACACCACCGGAGCATTTTTCAGAAAGGCCGGAGCCTGATTGACTTTATCCTGAAGCGCCTGACGAACCACGTCTGGGTCAGCGTGGTGAAGGTGCACAACAGACAGAGTAAAACTGCTGCCCTTTAACTCGATTGGCGTTTGTGACATCTGTCCCGGCTCAGTCCTGTTAATTCTGGTCCCGGCTAATTTATGTCGTTAAACGAACATATAATCGCGTTGGGACAATATTCCGAAGTTCTGCAAGCATGTTATAGTTACTACTATATCCAGGCAAGTCACCATCCAGGTTAATTCGAGTAAAAAATATGTTTTGTGTGATCTACAGAAGCCCCAAGCGTGACCAGACTTATCTTTATGTCGAAAAAAAAGACGATTTCTCCCGCGTTCCTGCGGAACTGATGCAAGGTTTTGGTAAACCGCAGCTGGCGATGATGCTGCCGCTGGACGGCACCAAAAAGCTGGCTAACGCGGATCTCACCAAAGTGAAGGCCGCGCTTGAAGAGCAGGGATTTTATTTACAGGTGCCTCCTCCGATCGAAAGTCTGCTTAAGATGCATCTGGAAAAAGAGTAAAAAAGATTAATTAGGAACTATCTGCAAAATATATCGCCGCCGCAACGGCAATCCACTGGATTTAATTGTGGCGGCGACGGCAAAAAAAGGATGCCCGCATGAAGCTTACATCCCTCAGTAGCATTATTTTCTCCCTGTTATTGGCCGGATGCGCCAGTAAAAACAGCGCAGCCCCTGCGCCAGAAACCCCCGTTCCCGCTAAACCGCCCGCCAGCGCACCCTCCCAGAGCGGCTTTCTGCAACAGCCCAGCAAAACCACGCTGGCCGCTACCGGCCGCGACCCGGCTGAATTCCCCGGCTACGTCGAGCAACTGAAAGCGCAGGCGCTTCAGCAAGGAATCGATCGCGCCACCGTGGATGCTGCTTTTGCCAATGTGCATTTTGTTGATCACGTGATTACCTCCGATCGTAACCAGTTAGAGAAAAAGGTTACGTTAAGCGATTACCTGTCACGGGTGATGACTGATAAGAAGATCCAACAGGGCCGTGACAATCTGCAGCTATATCAAGGGCAGCTGATGCCGGTCAGCCAGCAGACCGGCGTCCAGCCGCAATATATCGTTGCGCTTTGGGCGATGGAGAGTAGCTTTGGTAAAATTCAGGGCAGAGAGGATGTGATTTCATCGCTCTCGACGCTGGCGTTTGAAGGAAGACGCGAAGCGTTCTTCACCAAAGAGCTGATTGCCGCGCTGAAAATTATTCAGCAGCAGCACATTGCGCCAGAGGAGATGAAAGGCTCCTGGGCAGGCGCGATGGGACAGAACCAGTTTATGCCAAGTTCCTTTATGCAGTACGGAGCTGATGGCGATGATGATGGCAAAATTGATATCTGGAACAACGTCGACGATGTCTTTGCTTCCACCGCCAATTATCTGTCGAAAGAGGGCTGGAAAGCAGGCGAAAGCTGGGGTAGGGAAATTGTGCTGCCGGTTGATTTCGTGACCGATCAGGCCGGCATCAAAGATGCACAGGCCAAAACCGTCGGCGAGTGGGAGAAACTCGGCGTGCGAATGACCAGCGATAGCGCGCTGCCAGATACCCATCAGCGTGCCTGGATTATTCTGCCGGACGATACGCCAGGCCGTGCATTCATGGTTTATGACAATTTTCGCACCATCATGCACTGGAATCGGTCTTATTATTTCGCCATCAGCATCGGCATGATGGCTGACGCTATTTCGCAATAGCGTGAAGACAGGAATGGACAAATGGCTCAAACCGGGCCATTCACTCTCAACTCAGGCAGGGGAACAGTATGTATCAGCATCATAACTGGCAGGGCGCTTTGTTGGACTATCCGGTAAGCAAAGTGGTGTGCGTGGGCAGCAACTATGCCAAACACATTAAAGAGATGGGCAGCGCCACGCCCTCTGAACCTGTGCTGTTTATCAAACCAGAAACCGCGATTTGCGATATCCGCCAGCCGCTGTCGATCCCGAAAGATCTCGGCGCGGTACACCACGAAGTGGAGCTGGCCGTTCTGATTGGCTCAACGCTGAAGCATGCGACCGAAGCGCATGTGGCTAAAGCGATTGCCGGTTACGGTATCGCGCTGGATTTAACCCTGCGTGATGTGCAGGCTGGCTGCAAAAAGGCCGGACAGCCGTGGGAGAAAGCCAAGGGTTTCGACAACTCTTGCCCGATTTCAGGCTTTATTCCGGTCAGCGAGTTCGGGGCGGATCCGCAGAATATCGAGCTGAAGCTGGTGGTCAACGGTGAAGTGCGTCAGCACGGCAATACTGAAGACATGATCCACAAAATCCTGCCGCTGATTGCCTATATGAGCAAATTCTTTACCCTGCGCGCCGGTGACGTTATTCTGACCGGCACGCCTGAAGGCGTTGGCCCGATGGCCTCCGGTGACACGCTGGAAGTGTCTCTGGGCGGTCGTGGCGTCGCCACCCGCGTGCTGTAAGACTTGCATCTGAAGCCCGAACTGTTTATAAGGTGCGGGCTTTTACTTAAACGGGACACCGAACATGACTGATACCCCTTTCTGGCAGCGGAAAACGCTGGAACAAATGAGTGATGAGGAATGGGAATCCTTGTGTGACGGTTGTGGCCAGTGCTGTCTTAACAAGCTGCAGGATGCTGACACCGACGAAATCTACTTTACCAACGTCGCGTGTAACCAACTCAACATTAAAACCTGCCAGTGCCGTAACTATGAGCGTCGCTTCGAATATGAAGAAGACTGCATCAAGTTAACGCGCGATAATTTGCCGACTTTCTCCTGGCTGCCGCCGAGCTGTGCCTATCGGGTGCTGGCGGAAGGTAAAAATTTACCGGTCTGGCATCCTTTACGCACCGGCTCTAAATCGGCGATGCATGCCGAGCGTATTTCGGTACGTCATATTGCCGTGCGGGAAAGTGAAGTGCGGGACTGGGAAGACCATATTATTAACCGGCCTCACCGCTGAGCATAAAAAAGCCGCCGCTGAATAAACAGGGCGGCTTTTTTGATCCCACCTGAAAAGTCCGCGTTAAGCCTGAGGCTGACCCGATGGGTCGCTGCCGCCAGGCGCGCCGGGAAGTTGATGACCACCCGGTGGTGCAGGTGGCGGAGCATGCAGGTTGTCCCTTGGGGCACAGCCTGCAAGGACAGCAGAAGAGAGAGCCAGTGCCAGCACAAATACGATTCGTTTCATAACACTCCTTGGACTTTTCTTGCGTATTTTCAGCTTAGTAGCGCAATCACCATCCGACAAATATTTTGCCTGACCATGTGATTTTCAGCCACAAAAAAGCCCGCGAGAGGCGGGCTTGATCTTGGTGGGGTTGCTTAACGCTTAGCGCGAGAACAAATCCCGGCGCTTCGGCTTGAAGGGTTGCGCTATCAATACCAGCACACCCACAATCAGGTACGCGGCAAAGACCACAACTAACCACTGTGGCATGCCCAGCGTCAGGAACGTCCACAGCTTCTCGGTGCAGTCACCGGTTGCTACAAATACGGATGGCAGCCATTTATCCAGTGGCAGCCAGCCTGGGAAACGGGCGGCAAAATCACAGGTGACAAACGGGTTCGGGTGCAGCTGGATCATGGTGTGCTCCCATGAAAGGCGGACGCCTTCCCAGGCGCTGTAGAGCCACACCAGAATGGCGACCCAGCGCAGCGGGGTTTTTGGCGCAATCGCGCCGACCAGGCCAGCACCCATCACGCCAAACAGGGCACAACGCTCATAAATACACATTACGCAGGGTTTCAGCATCATGACATGCTGAAAGTAGAGTGCGGCCATTTCCAGGGCAAAAGCGGTGAAGGCCAGCAGTAACCAGGCACCACGGCCGCGGGAACAGCTATTCAGATATCGCAACATATTCATTCCATGTGAAGGGCGTTCAAACGGCAGTGTAAACTAAATGACTCACCGTGCCAGCCACAGGGGAAGAAATTTTATTGCATAAAATGACTTAAGTTAAACAGAGTGGCAATAAACCTGCTTTTGAGCGCTTGCAGCGAGTAGGGCGATTCAGGACGAAAAATGGCCCGTGAAAGCGTCGGCTCTTTTTTCGGATATTTGCGGGATGGGTGCCGTTTTAGGCCAGTGGCGGTCTATGTCATCGCCAGGGCATCTGGTATGATGAGCCCAATATTTGCAGTCATGAACGCAACGGAAACAAAACGCTATGGTCATTAAGGCGCAGAGCCCTGCGGGTTTCGCTGAAGAGTACATTATAGAAAGCATCTGGAACAGTCGCTTCCCGCCGGGTTCGATTTTGCCCGCAGAGCGTGAGCTTTCTGAATTGATTGGTGTCACCCGTACTACCTTGCGTGAAGTGCTCCAACGTCTGGCACGCGATGGCTGGCTAACCATTCAGCACGGCAAACCGACCAAAGTGAATAACTTCTGGGAGACCTCCGGCCTGAGCATTCTGGAAACGCTGGCGCGCCTCGATCACGATAGCGTTCCACAGCTGATCGATAATCTGCTGTCGGTTCGCACCAACATCTCCTCAATCTTTATCCGCCGTGCGATCCGCACCTATCCGGATAAAGCCAAAGAAGTGCTGTTGACCGCGCAGAATGTAGAAGACAAAGCCGAAGCCTATACCGACCTCGATTACAGCATTTTCCGCGGTCTGGCGTTTGCCTCAGGCAACCCTATTTATGGTTTGATCCTGAATGGCCTGAAAGGGCTGTATACGCGGGTAGGACGGCATTACTTCTCCAACCCGGAAGCGCGCCAGCTGGCACGTGATTTTTATCAGCAGTTACTGACCATTTGTCAGAACGAACAGTTTGATAAAATTGTCGATTCCGTCCGTGACTACGGTCGCCGGAGCGGCGAGATCTGGCACGGTATGCAGAATACTATGCCAACGGATTTGCCCCCGCAGCGTCGTTAACAGCAGCGCAAGAAAAAGCCGGTTCAGTTGAACCGGCTTTTTTTATACGCAAAATCTACAGGGTAGAGGTGCGCGGCGGACAGCGATCGAGTAACTCGGTGCTGCCATCGTCGTTAAGCTGCTCAAGATGGATGTCAAAGCCCCACAGACGGTGTACATGCTTCAACACTTCTCTGCGGCTCTTGTCTAACGGCGCACGACTGTTAGGCACATAGCGCAGCGTCAGTGAGCGATCGCCACGCAGGTCAACATCATAGACCTGAATATTCGGTTCAAGGTTACTGAGGTTGTACTGCGCTGAAAGCTGCTGGCGAATAGCCCGATAGCCGGCTTCATCATGGATGGCAGCAATCTCGAGGAAATTATTGCGGTCATCGTCCATTACCGTAAACAGGCGGAAATCGCGCATCACTTTCGGCGACAGGAACTGGCTGATAAAGCTCTCGTCCTTAAACTCGCGCATGGCAAAGTGCATCGTTTCCAGCCAGTCGCTGCCGGCAATATCCGGGAACCAGTAACGATCTTCTTCAGTCGGTTCCTGACAGATACGTTTGATATCCTGGAACATGGCAAAGCCCAGCGCATAAGGGTTGATGCCGTTATACCACTGGCTGTTGTAAGGCGGCTGGAACACCACATTGGTGTGGCTGTGCAGGAACTCCAGCATAAAGCGTTCGGAAACTTTACCCTCGTCATACAAGTGATTGAGGATGGTGTAATGCCAGAATGTTGCCCAGCCCTCATTCATGACCTGAGTCTGTTTCTGCGGATAAAAATACTGGCTGACTTTACGCACAATACGCAAAATCTCACGCTGCCATGATTCCAGCAACGGCGCATTTTTTTCCATAAAATAGAGCAGGTTTTCCTGTGGCTCAGAAGGGTAGCGTGCGGCTTCCGCCTGCGAGGATTCCTTCTCGCGGCGCGGCAAGGTACGCCACAGCATGTTCACCTGGCTTTGCAGATATTCTTCACGGCTCTGCTGGCGAGCGGTCTCTTCCTGCAGGGAGATTTTTTGTGGGCGCTTATAACGGTCGACACCGTAATTCATCAGCGCGTGGCAGGAGTCGAGCAGTTTTTCGACTTCCTCAAGACCGTAGCGCTCTTCGCACTTGGCAATGTAGTTACGGGCGAAGATCAGGTAATCGACAATCGAACTGGCATCGGTCCAGCTGCGGAACAGGTAGTTGTTTCTGAAAAAAGAATTATGCCCATAACAGGCATGAGCCATCACCAGCGCCTGCATTGTGATGGTGTTCTCTTCCATCAGATAGGCGATACAAGGATTGGAGTTAATGACGATTTCATACGCCAGGCCTTGCTGACCATGTTTGTAGCGCTGTTCGGTTTCAATGAATTTCTTGCCGAAGGACCAGTGCGCATAGTTGATAGGCATCCCCACGCTGGAGTAGGCATCCATCATTTGCTCAGATGTGATCACTTCGATCTGATGAGGGTAGGTTTCAAGCCGGTAGAGCTTAGCGACGCGATCGATCTCTTTCAGGTAATCATCAAGCAGATCGAAGGTCCAGTCTGGTCCATCACTGAGTCGTTTGCTGTCCTTTATGGGACCGTCAAAGATAGTCGTCATAGCGCACCCCTTTTTAAAAACCGGTTTTCGACGTTACAACACGTAGCGGCAAAACATCCGTTTTCATGTCGACCTGCCGCTGCACTGCGACCGCAAAGGCAAGCCTGGAATTAAAGCCAATACCTCAATGATAGTTCACTCTCTCTGATTGCTCTGATGAATACAATGGAAATTTTCGACAGAAAATAGAGTCGCCAAGGGAAAATAATTTTAACGTCAGGTGAAATGCGAGAAATGGCTCACAAAACAGAATTATGTGCTGTATATAAGCGAAAGATCTGAACGGATCACTTTCTGCTGAGAAAAGTGAAAAATGCCTGATTTGGACTGATATGCTGCTTTCAACCGCTGTTTGGCAGTATTAAATTCCGAATATAACCGCTCATCTTCTTTTTATTACCCTTTAGAGTAAAAAACATGTGAAATATGTCAGTGCGATGTTGCTGATGTGGTTGCAGTGTTTTAAACCGTAGCACTCGCAGTAATCCAGTTAATTCCTCTTTTCTCAACGGCGGTGGTGCGGTTATGCGAGTTGTCATTCTGGGTAGTGGTGTGGTCGGCGTGGCAAGCGCCTGGTATCTGGCACAGGCCGGGCATGAAGTGACGGTGATTGACCGTCAACCGGGCGTGGCGATGGAAACCAGTGCGGGCAACGCCGGGCAGATTTCTCCGGGTTATGCTGCTCCCTGGGCCGCGCCAGGCGTGCCGTTAAAAGCCATTAAATGGATGTTCCAGCGCCATGCACCGCTGGCGATCCGTCCGGATGGCAGTCGTTTTCAGCTGGAGTGGATGTGGCAGATGCTGCGTAACTGCGATATGCACCACTATCAGGAAAACAAAAGCCGCATGGTGCGGATTGCCGAATATAGCCGGGACTGCCTGAAAGCCTTGCGCCAGCAAACCGGTATTGCTTATGAAGGACGGCAGGGCGGCACGCTGCAACTTTTCCGCACCAGTCAGCAGTTTGAAAGCGCCACCAAAGACATCGCCGTGCTGAAAGAGGCCGGTGTACCTTATGAACTGCTGGAAGCGGCGCAGCTGGCGGATGCGGAGCCCGCACTTGCCACCACTCAGCATAAGCTAACCGGGGGTTTGCGCCTGCCGAATGACGAAACGGGCGACTGCCAGCTGTTTACTCAGCGTCTGGCGGAAATGGCCGCCAGCGCTGGCGTGACTTTCCGCTTTAATACCCCGGTTGATGCGTTGCTGCAGGAAGGCAATCAGATTACGGGCGTCAAATGTGGTGCTGAAACGGTGACGGCAGATGCCTATGTGGTGGCCTTCGGCTCTTACTCAACCGCACTGTTAAACGATATCGTCAAGGTGCCCGTCTACCCGCTGAAAGGCTATTCGCTGACCATTCCGATCAAAAATGAACAGGCGTCACCGGTGTCTACCGTGCTCGACGAAACCTATAAAGTGGCCATCACGCGTTTTGACGATCGTATTCGCGTCGGCGGGATGGCGGAAATTGTTGGCTACAACACTAAGCTGTTGCCAGCCCGGCGGGAAACGCTGGAAATGGTGGTCGGCGACCTCTACCCGGAAGGGGGGCATATTGAGCAGGCGACGTTCTGGACCGGGCTGCGTCCGATGACGCCGGACGGCACGCCAATCGTTGGCCGCACGCCGCTGAAGAATCTTTTCCTCAACACTGGTCACGGAACGCTCGGTTGGACCATGGCCTGCGGTTCCGGGCAGCTGCTTTCTGATATCATCTCCGGACGCACCCCTGCCATTGCTGCAGACGATCTGTCGGTGATGCGTTATCTGCCGGGATTTTACCCGACACCGGGCCACACGCTCCACGCGGCCCGCTGATCTTCCCGTATTGAGAACCAGGAGAAGTTATGTCTCGTCCGATTGTCGCAACTGTCGACACCAGCGCGTTGCGGCATAACCTGGCGGTTGCCCGCCAGGCTGCACCTCATTCCCGTGTGTGGTCCGTGGTGAAAGCGAATGCCTATGGCCACGGTATTGACCGCGTCTGGCAGAGTTTTGCCGCTACGGATGGCTTCGCGTTGTTGAACCTTGAAGAAGCGATCCTGCTGCGCGAGCGCGGCTGGAAGAAGCCGATCCTGCTGCTGGAAGGGTTTTTCCATGCTGATGAGCTGGCGATCCTCGACCAGTATCGCCTGACCACCAGCGTGCACAGCAACTGGCAGATCCAGGCGCTGGCAAAAGCGAAGCTCTCTGCACCGCTCGATATCTATCTGAAGGTGAATAGCGGCATGAACCGGCTCGGCTTCGCACCGGAGCAGGTGCAGCAGGCCTGGAACAAACTACGCGGTCTGGAAAATGTGGGCGAAATGACGCTGATGGCGCACTTCGCGGAAGCCGAGACCAGCGAAGGCATTGAACAACCGCTCAGACGTATTGAGCAGGCAGCCGAAGGGCTGGATTGCCCGCGTTCACTGGCGAACTCGGCCGCGACGCTATGGCATCCTCACACGCATCATGACTGGGTTCGGCCGGGTATAATTCTGTATGGCGCGTCACCCAGCGGAAAATGGCAGGACATCGCCAGCAGTGGGCTGCAACCGGTGATGTCGCTGAACAGCGAAATCATCGCTATTCAGAACTTAAAGGCCGGTGACGGAGTCGGTTACGGTTCACGCTATCGTGCTCAGGGCGAACAGCGTATTGGCGTGGTGGCCTGCGGTTATGCGGATGGCTATCCGCGTCATGCGCCAACCGGAACGCCGGTGTGGGTCGATGGCGTGAGAACGCATACCGTTGGTGCGATCTCAATGGACATGATTACCGTGGATTTAACCCCTTGCCTGCAGGCTGGGATTGGGAGTCAGGTTGAACTTTGGGGCAGTAACATCAAGATTGATGAAGTGGCTGAAGCCGCCGGCACGGTAGGTTACGAGCTGATGTGCGCTCTGGCCACCCGCGTGCCGGTCAAAATCAGCTAGTTTTTAGCGCGGTCAGGGTACCGCGTACTTTCTTACTGCTGACCCACGCCAGTGAGGTCAGCACCGCACCAATGATCATCATGGCACTGAGCGCAAACTTTTCGTTCAGCGGCAGTGCCATCGCCAGCAAGCCCGCCGATGAACCGCCTGCCATCTGAATAAATCCTGCCAGCGCCGACGCCACGCCCGCCTGCTGTTGATAAGGCTCAAGCGCATAGCTGGTGGCGGGGCCGACGGTAAACGCCAGTCCGGCTACCGAGATCGCCACCGGGAACATATACAGTGCCCAGCTGGTCTGCATCCCGGCCGGGAAAATCAGCATACCGCCCAGCATAGTCAGTGCACCTGCCGCCATCGCCAGACTGCCGATGGCCAGGCAGATAGGGCGGCCCAGCTTACGGATCATTTTATTTACCAGCACGCTGACTAACATGATCCAGAAACCGTTCGCGCCAAAGGCAATCGAGAATTGCAGGGCGGTCAGCTTGCCTTCGGTCATCAGTACCTGCGGTGCCAGCGAAACATAGGTCAGCACCATGCCCATCGCACCGGCATTGGCAAAGGTAAACGCCAGGAAGCGGGGTTCACGCAGTATCTGTGCGTACTGGCGCAAAGGGATCCCTTTCACCGCCAGCGTGCCCGCAGGACGCGTTTCCGGCAGGAAGCGCCAAATCATCAGGCCAATCACCAGCGCATAACCGGTCAGGAACCAGAAAGGCGCCCGCCAGCCATAGGCATCCGCCAGGAAGCCGCCGAGCATCGGTGCCAGCGCCGGAACGATATTTAACGCCCCGTTAAGGAAGCCGTAAGCTCTGGCTGCTTCATCACCTTCCAGACGGTCACGGACGCCGCTGAAGGCCACCACAGCCGTACAGCATACGGCACAGCCCTGAACGATACGCGCGGTGAGGAATTGCGGCCAACCGGTCGCCGTCGCCGCCAGAATACTGCCCAGCAGATACAGCAACAGACCGGCAATGGCAATCGGCTTTCTGCCGAAGTTATCGACCAGCGGTCCCGCCACAATCTGACCTAAGCCCATGACCAGCAGAAACAGCGGAATGGTGGTCTGAATCGTGGTCACCGGCGTATTCAAACCGAGAGCGATATCGGGCAGTGTCGGCAGGTAGAGGTCAATGCCCAGCGGCGCCAGAAGCACCAGGCTGAGAAGAAGAAGGGTGAATTTTTGCATCGTGCGTGACGGCATCCGTTTAAAAGCAAGCCGCACAGGGTAGAGATAACGGCTGGAAAAGAAAAGGGGAGTTGGAAGAATTTTATGGAAAGGCGAGAGTCATGCCAACACGGGCGGGCATGACTCTCACTTATCTGACTGTTTTAATAAGCACCATCGCGACGTAGCACCACACCGGCTGTTTTGAACAGGATGGCGATATCGGTCCACAATGCCCAGTTCTTAACGTACCAGGAGTCAAAGTACACGCGGGTGTCGTAGTCGATATCATTACGGCCACTGACCTGCCACAACCCGGTCATGCCCGGTTTGGCCATCAGGTAGTAATCAACGTCACCGGCATAGCGCTCAAGTTCAGCTTCAATGACCGGACGCGGACCCACCAGACTCATTTCGCCCCGCAGCACGTTCCACAGCTGAGGCAGCTCATCAAGACTGGTTTTACGCAGGAACGCCCCGATCTTCGTCACGCGCGGATCGTTTTTCAGCTTGAAGTCTTTATCCCACTCAATACGTGCTTCTTCGCTGGTGGCCAGCAGTTCTTCCAGTACTTCCTTCGAGTTGGTGACCATTGAACGGAACTTCAGGCATTTAAATTTGTGACCATCCTGACCGACGCGTTCATGACCGTAAATCTTGTTACCGCCATCGCGGCCCACCATCCAGCAAATCAGACCGAATGCGGGAGCCAGGAACAGCAGCAGCATAGAGGCAACCACCACGTCAAAGGTACGCTTGAGGAAACGGGAAGAACGTTTTGCCAGGTTGTTACTGACCCGCAGGATCATCACTTCATGGCTGAAGATAAAGGACATATCGGTACCGTACAGCGGCACACCGCGCAGGGTAGGCACCACCGAAACTGAACGACACTTCTTCTTCGACAGCAGTTTCAGCCACTTATCACGCATCCCTTGCTGCTCATATTCCATGGCCACGATAAACTGGGTGTTTTCCAGGTCAACCGTATCCCAGACAATATCTTTCGAAGTGATGACCGGAACGCCATTCATACTTTCGGCGCCGGTATGGCCGTTGGGAGCAACAAACGCCGTGACTTCATAGCCCAGCAGCTCTTCACTTTGCAGCGCAGCATAGGCTTCACGGGCATTTTTGCCGGAACCGATGATGATGGTTTGCTTCTGCCACTGGCCCGCCTTGAGGATGGCGTGCTTAACGCTTGAGCGCAGCAGCGGCACCAATACCAGCGCGTAGGCCCAGGTGAAGCTCCACAGCATGCGGGAGAAGTCCCACTTGGAAAAGGCAATCAGCGCCAAATCAAGCAGAGAGAAAATCACCAGGGTTTTAATTATTTCTTTTAATTCAAACCAGAATGGTTTGCGGTAGGTGTAATGACGTAACCGCATCCAAAACCAGGCGGTACAAACCACAGACATAACGAATTGCGCAATGAAGCGAATTTTCACTTCCTGAGGCGGGATAAATATATCTAAGTCACCCCAAATACCTTGCACAGTAGCCGCGGATAAAAACAGGGCCAGATTAATAGAGATTAAATCTGAAAGACTTAACGTGATCTTGGCAATAATGTTTTTTCGGGTGCCGCTAAACGCACGGCGACGGTCATTCAGTACAAGAGTACTTGCCATAGTGCCTGCTCTCTTTTCTTTAAGAATCAGTAACCTGACGAGGTTAATGCACGCGTTCAGGAGTAAAGGTATTGATACTAATTCCACTAGAATCAATAAATTATTCTTGGTAGCTCGCCGCATTCAGAGCGAGAAGAACAAATGGGACAGTAATGAAACATACAGCAGCGTGAATATCACTCTGTTTCACCATGAAGCAGTAGGACGAGTATGCAGGAGTTGTTTGAGTTAGTTAATACGGGAAAATCCTAAAAGTGGCGGGAAAGTGAGCAAAATAAAATTAGGATTAATACGCGTTAACCGAAGCGGTTAAATAGAGGGAAAAGCCAGGCAGTATGACGGTTTAATAACAGAGAGAGGGTATTTAAATGAAGGCTTCACCGCCACGAAAATTCGTCACGGTGAGCAGGGCAGAAAGGATCAGGCCGGTTTTTTTAGTATCCAGCGATCCTGCTGTTTGTCATAATGCCCGATGGCCAGATCGACAGGCTCGCCGTCAATCCACGCCGGTACGCTGGTTTCACCATCCCATCCGTCCAACTGATAGCTCAGGTCGGGGTTGGTCTGACAGGGAATGCTGACGGTCTCTACATTCTGCGCATCCAGCTCTGCATCGATGATTTCATAACGGCCAATCTTGACGATATGTCCCATGATAGTCTCCTATTTAGTCCAGACACGAACTTTAAGCGTAGACGTTAACGTCAGGAGAGCGAGCATTCAGGACCAGGATTAGTCTTTATCTTAACTATCGCCCGGTTATTCTTTCTCTTCGGCTACCCGCACACCAATCTTCACAATCTCGTTAGCTTCTTTCTCTGCCACGGTCCAGATCATGTTTTTCCACTCCACCTGGTCACCCACTACCGGTGCGCCACCGATCATGCCCGCAATCAGATGGCCCAGCGTCTGCTGTACATTCGTCTCTTCATCCAGATCGATGCCGTAAATTTCAGAAACATCATGCAGTCGGGCATCGGCTTGCAGAATAAAGTCGCCGAAGAAACGTTGATCGAGCGATACCGGCGGAGACTGGCTGAAGAGTTTTCCTAACTCCGGCAGGTCTTTCTCGCGACCGATGATGCACAACACGTCGCCTTCTCTCAGGCGGGTATTGCCGGTGGGATGCAGCAGAAGATTATCGCGGAACAGCGCCGCAATCCGGGTTTCCCTCGGCATCTTCAGGTCACGTAATGCGGCACCTACGCACCATTTGTCTGCACCCAACTGGTAGACAAACTGCTCCCAGGGATTTTCTGGATGGATATCCAAACCCACGCGAGAGATTGGCGAAGCCGTAGGTGGGATCACCACGCGGGCTTTTCGCGCGGCATAGCCCAGAGAGGTGCCCTGAACCATCAGGGAAACCAGCACCACAAAGAATGCGATATTGAAGAACAGCGACGCGTGCGGCAGTCCGGCCATCATTGGGAACACCGCCAGGATGATCGGCACTGCACCTCGCAGTCCCACCCAGCTGATGAAAAAGCGCTCGCGGGTACTGAAGCCCCGGAACGGCAACAGGCCAATGTAAACGGACAGCGGGCGGGCAAACAGGATAAGCCAGGCTGACAGCATCATCGCTGGCAGCGCAATGTTCCACAGGTCTTTAGGATTGACCAGCAGCCCCAGCACCAAAAACATGCCAATCTGGCTCAGCCAGGCCATGCCGTCAAAGGTTTGCAGGATGCCGTGACGGTTACGAATAGGGCGGTTACCCAGCAGGAAGCCACACAGATACACCGCCAGAATACCGCTGCCTTCCAGAACGGTGGTCAGCGCGAATACCAGGATGCCCCCACTGACCGCCAGCAGCGGATAAAGACCACTGGCCAGGGAGATGCGGTTGATCAGCTGTTGCAACGCCCAGCCCCCACCGAGCCCCAGTACAATCCCCAAACCGAATTGCTGAATAAGATGAACGACAAACATCCAGTCAATGCCGGTCTGGCCTTGCTGGATCATCTCAATCAGGGTAATGGTCAGGAACACGGCCATCGGGTCGTTACTGCCGGATTCGATTTCAAGCGTCGCGCTGACGCGTTCGTTAAGGCCTTTGCCGCCCAGCAGCGAGAACACCGCTGCCGCATCGGTCGAGCCAATAATGGCACCCACCAGGAAGCCATCAATCATGTTTAGATTAAACAACCAGGCCGCGGCCATGCCGGTCAGACCTGCGGTAATCAATACGCCGACCGTGGCCAGAGACAATGCCGGGCCCAGCGCCACTTTGAATGAGCTGGCCTGCGTTCGCATGCCGCCATCAAGCAGGATCACCGCCAAGGCAAGGTTACTGATCAGATAGGCGGCCGGGTAGTTATCGAAGACAATTCCGCCGATGCCATCAACGCCAGCCAGCATTCCCAGCGCAAGGAAAATCACCAAAATTGGAATACCAAGCTTTGAAGAGAAGGAACTCAGCAAAATACTCGCAGCAACCAGCACGGAACCGATGATAAACAAACTGTAAATTGCGCTGGCTTCCAAGGGGGCACTCTCCTGTAGGTGGTAAAGGCTTTCTTTAACAGTCTGTTGTAATAACCCGGTGAATGTCAAAACATCGGTGCATTTCATTTAACCAATGTGGACATTTTTCTTAAGGATAGAGAATAACGCAAAAACGAGGCGGGTAAATGCCGTTCAGTGCGCATGAAATGTGGGTTATTTACAGGATTGAATGAAAAAAGTAGAGCAAGAGGGGATTTTAGCACAGTTGACAGGGGCAATGGTGGAGTAAAGCCAGTAAAAATCTTACTGGCTTAAGGAAAAAAGCGGCGTGATTAGTGGTTCTCTTCAGCCTGTTTGTGGAACAGTGCACGGAATACCGGGTAGATATCTTCCGGTTCGCGAATATGCTGAATAGCAAAGTTATCGAACGTGGCTTGCAGATGCTCATACTCCCGCCACAGGGTCTGGTGAGCGCGTCGGGTTATCTCGATGTAACTGTAATAACGCACCACCGGCAGGATGTTTTTAGCAAGGATCTCATGACAAAGTGGGGAGTCATCTGCCCAGTTATCGCCATCGGACGCCTGTGCCGCATAAATATTCCATTGCGCCGGGTCGTAACGCTCTTTCACCACTTCATCCATTAACTTCAATGCGCTGGAAACGATAGTGCCGCCGGTTTCCTGCGAATAGAAGAATTCCTGCTCATCGACTTCCTTCGCCTGAGTATGGTGACGTATATACACCACATCGACATTCTTGTAGGTGCGGCTCAGGAACAGATACAACAGGATATAGAAGCGCTTGGCCATATCTTTGGTGGCCTGATCCATCGAACCTGAAACGTCCATCAGACAGAACATCACCGCCTGACTGGAAGGCTCAGGACGCTTTTCAAAGTTTTTGTAACGCAAGTCAAAGGTGTCGATAAACGGCACGCGCTTGATCCGCGCGCGAAGCTCAGCAATCTCTTTGCGTAAACGGTCTTCTTCCAGCAACTGCGCGGGTTCGGCGTTTTCAATCTCCTTGAGGGCAGTTTCCAGTTCCCCAAGCATGCGGCGCTTACCGGCGGTCATCGCAGTACGACGAGCCAGCGAGTTTTGCAGCGATTTAACCACGCTGATATTTGCCGGCACACCGTTGGCGGTATAGCCCGCACGGTGCACTTTGTACTCGTTGAGCTGACGATGCTGATTTTTCTTCAGGTTTGGCAGCGCCAAATCTTCAAATAGCAGGTCGAGATATTCATCTTTGGAGATATTGAAGACAAACTCATCTGAACCCTCACCGTCCTGACTGGCATTGCCCTGACCACTGCCACCACCGCCGCTGCCACCCTGAGGGCGCTCGACGCGATCGTTTTGCACAAAATGGTCGTTGCCAGGATGGACGCGATGGCGCTGGCCGCCGCGGCCCTGATGGAAACTCGGTTCATTAATGTCATCAATGGGAATAGAAACGGATTCGCCGCTTTCGACGTCAGTTACCGAACGCTTATTGATGGCCTCGGAGATCGACTGTTTTATTTGCGACTTGTAGCGGCGCAAGAAACGCTGGCGATTCACCGCGCTCTTGTTTTTGCCGTTGAGACGCCGATCGATAAAATAGGCCATAACTCCCCCAAACATCGTTGCAAGCAGGGTCGGATTTTACCGACCCCTTGTAAATAACTTCTCAGGCAACTATCAGGATGATTTTCTGACGCGCAGATACCATTCGCACAGCAGGCGAACCTGTTTGCGGGTGTACCCTTTTTCCATCATGCGATCAACGAAATCATCGTGCTTTTTCTGCTCATCCGTAGAGGTTTTAGCGTTAAAGGAAATGACCGGCAACAGCTCTTCGGTGTTAGAGAACATTTTCTTCTCAATCACCGTCCGCAGTTTCTCGTAACTGGTCCAGTTCGGGTTGCGGCCGCTGTTATGAGCGCGGGCACGCAGCACAAAGTTGACGATTTCATTACGGAAGTCTTTAGGATTACTGATCCCCGCAGGCTTCTCGATTTTTTCCAGTTCCGCATTCAGTGATTCACGGTCAAACAGCTGGCCGGTATCCGGATCGCGGTATTCCTGATCCTGGATCCAGAAATCTGCGTAGGTGACATAACGATCGAAAATGTTCTGCCCGTATTCAGAATAGGATTCCAGATAAGCCGTCTGGATCTCTTTGCCAATAAACTCAGCGTATTTCGGGATCAGATAGCCTTTCAGGTGCTCAAGAAGCTTCTCGGACTGCTCCTGTGGGAACTGCTCACGTTCAATCTGCTGTTCCAGAACATAGAACAGGTGTACCGGGTTTGCTGCGACCTCAGCATGATCGAAGTTGAACACCCGCGAGAGGATTTTAAAGGCAAAACGCGTCGACAGACCGTTCATGCCTTCGTCCACACCGGCGTAGTCGCGGTACTCCTGATAGGACTTGGCCTTCGGATCGGTATCCTTCAGGCTTTCGCCATCATACACCCGCATTTTAGAGTAGGTGCTGGAGTTTTCCGGCTCTTTCAAGCGTGAAAGAATCGAGAAGCGAGCTAGGGTTTCCAGGGTGCCCGGCGCGCAAGGCGCATGGGTCAGCTCACTGTGATCCAGCAGTTTGGTGTAGATCTTGATCTCTTCAGAGACCCGCAGGCAGTAAGGCACCTTGACGATATAAACACGGTCAAGGAACGCTTCGTTGTTTTTGTTATTACGGAAGGTGACCCACTCAGATTCGTTGGAGTGCGCCAGGATAATCCCGTTAAACGGCAGGGCGGAAATCCCCTCAGTCCCGTTATAGTTACCTTCCTGAGTCGCGGTCAGCAGTGGGTGCAGCACTTTGATCGGGGCTTTAAACATCTCCACGAATTCCATGATCCCCTGGTTCGCCCGGCACAGTGCACCAGAGTAGCCGTAGGCATCAGGATCGTTTTGCGCGTGGTTTTCCAGTTTACGGATATCAACTTTACCGACCAGCGCGGAAATGTCCTGGTTGTTCTCATCACCAGGTTCAGTTTTGGCAATCGCCAGCTGTTCAAGAATGGACGGCCAGACTTTCACCACCTTAAAGCGGGAAATATCACCGCCAAAATCGTTCAGGCGTTTTGCCGCCCAAGGCGACATGATGGTGCCAAGGTAACGACGAGGCACGCCATACTCTTTCTCAAGAATATTGGCATCCTCCTGCGGATTAAACAGGCACAGCGGATGGTCATTGACCGGGCTGCGCTCGCCATCGGCACTGAGGACATAAATAGGCACTCGCTGCATCAGCGATTTCAGTCGCTCTGCCAGAGAGGATTTACCGCCACCCACCGGACCCAGCAGATAGAGGATCTGTTTCTTCTCCTCTAAACCCTGAGCGGCATGTTTAAGATAGGAAACGATCTGTTCAATCGCTTCTTCCATACCGTAGAACTCTTCAAAAGCAGGGTAGCGTGCAATGACACGGTTAGAGAACAGGCGGGAAAGGCGTGGCTCCTGAGCAGTATCAACCATTTGTGGCTCACCAATAGCCATTAACAGTCTTTCTGCCGCGTTTACGTATGCACTGCGATCCTGCCGACAAACGGTAAGAAATTCCTGCAGTGTGAACTCTTCGTCCTTGGCAGCTTCGTAACGCTGACGATAGTGATCGAATATATTCATAGCGATGCCCGTCCTTTCTTTTTTAGCACAGGTACCAGGAGCCGAATTGAAGTTAGCCCCTGAAGGAACTTATCAATGAGTACAGCAACCCTTATGCCAACCTGACGTTTTTTTATCGGGATACACAAAAATCAGGGTTACTTTGACCGGTAAAAATTAGCTTCTTTCAATAAAGCGTAGTTGGCATTTAAGAAATTTCCTGACCCCCAGGTTATTTTCAATGATATTTCAATAACAAAGTCAGAATCCGGGACAGCGATAACCTTGTCTGATGCGGGTTAGCCGAATTTTGTAAATAAGCCAAAACCCTCAATGAGCGTCCCACCCCCTAAAATTGATTCTACGTGCTACAGAACGTGTAAATTTTTAACCAAAGCCCGGTTGACTGATAAACTAGCCTCTTGATTGTTATATTTATGGAATGAATTAATTGTGAACTATTTCAAAGTTAGCGCGCTTGCTGTGCTTTTACCTTGCTCTTTTGCTGCCTTCACGGCAACGGCCAACCCGCTTACCCTTGGTGCCTCGGTGATTTACAGCCAGAGCCCGTATAAAGGAGGCGAGGGGCGTTACTACCCATTCCCTATTGTTAACTACGAAGGCGACAGCTTCTATGTCCGCAGCCTGACCGCCGGTTATTACCTGTGGAAGGACCAGCAGGATCAGCTTTCTCTGACGATCCTCGGTTCACCGCAAAACTTCGATCCCGATGACACCAAAGACAAGCGTCTGAAGGCGTTAGATAAACGCCATATGACCATGATGGGCGGTGTGACTTACCGTCATACGGCGGATTGGGGGATTGTGCGTACCGTGTTGGCTGGCGATCTGCTGGGCAACAGTGATGGCTTCATTTGGGATGCAACCTACCTTTATCGCTTCCAGTTTGGCGATCTGAGCCTGACGCCGGGCATTGGTGCGCTTTACAGCAGCGACAACCAGAATGACTACTATTATGGTGTGTCGAAGAGCGAATCACGTCGCAGCGGGCTGAGCAGCTATCAGGCTGATGGCAGCTGGAACCCGTATCTGGAACTGACGGCGGCCTACAGCATCAACCAGAGCTGGAACGCCACGCTGTCTGGACGCTATACCCGTTTAAGTTCTGAAGTGAAAGACAGTCCAATGGTGGACAATAATTCTCAGGTCACAATCTGGACCGGAGTCAGTTACACCTTCTGATCCGCTTTCATTGCACTAAATAAGGGCGCTTTGCGCCCTTTTGCACGATTGTGGCGATCAAAATCAGTGCAGGAGGTTCAAATGAGCAAATCCGTTATTTTTTCCGGTGATTCCCGTTTACCTGCCATCGGTCAGGGAACCTGGTACATGGGCGAAAACGCCAACCAACGCAAACAAGAGGTCGCTGCATTACAGGCCGGTCTCGAGTTGGGCCTGAAGCTTATCGACACGGCGGAAATGTATGCCGAAGGCGGTGCCGAGGAAGTGGTGGGTGAAGCGCTGCAAGGCCGACGCGAAAGCGCCTGGTTAGTATCAAAGGTCTACCCGTGGAATGCCGGTGCTGTCGATGCGGTAGACGCCTGTGAAAGAAGCCTGCGGCGTTTAAAGACCGATTATCTGGATCTTTATCTGCTGCACTGGCGGGGAAATGTGCCGCTGGAGGAAACCATCCTTGCAATGCAGTCGCTACAACGTCAGGGAAAAATTTTACGTTGGGGAGTGTCGAATTTTGACAGCGACGATTTGAGCGAGTTGTTGTCAGAGGAGGGCGGCACGGACTGTGCGGCAAATCAGGTCCTGTATCACCTCGCATCACGCGGGATCGAATACGATCTTATTCCAGACTGCCAACAGCAGCAGATACCCATAATGGCCTATTGCCCGCTGGCTCAGGCAGGAAAACTCCGCCATGCACTGCTCACGCACCCGGTCCTTACGGCAATTGCACAACAAAAGGGCATCAGCGTGGCTCAGGTATTGTTGGCTTGGGCGATCCGTAAAGATGGGATAGTTGCTATTCCTAAAGCCAGTTCGATAGCGCATGTCGCTGAAAATGCCGCTGCGCTGGAGGTGACGTTAAGCAATGAAGAGTTGGGGATGATCAATCAGGCGTTCCCACCACCATCAGAAAAAATGCCGTTAGACGTGGTTTAAACACGCCAGGGGAAGAGTGATTTCCCCTGGGTGAGTCAGCATGACTTATCAACTACCTTTACGTACCCGGATCGTCGCGGCAAGGCGTGAAGGGGATTCACCAGCGCTGACCATCGGCTGAGAAATTTGTGCCGTCTCAACACAAACCATCGTTTTGTAACCTTCGTTCGCCATATCTCCCATACTGCAGGAGAGTTCCGGACCCGGATTCCAGGTGACAACGTCACTTTGATGGTGGTGATAAACTTCAATTACTCGCTTACCGATTTTGTCGTTGATAACGCTACAATCTTCCGGTTGCGTATGAATACGGTCAACACGATCGGGATAGGTTTGTTTGCCGTCCGGTGAGCTGCCGACGCTGCCGTTAGCCACTTTATCGATAAAGCTGTTACCTAAGCCAGTCACTTCCACACCGTCAATATCGGCTACGCAGAAATAGCTGTGCAGGGCAGCAGTCGCCTCGAAATCACCGTGGGCTTCCAGTTCAATCTCACAACGGTCAGCAAAGCGGAAACGGGCAAACAGCGTGAAGTCATGCGGCCACAACTTTTTCGTCTGCTCATTACTTTCCAGCACCAGCGTCAGCATCACGCTGTCGTCGTTTTCATCATGCGCCGACAACGTCCAGGGAAGCGTTCGGGCGAAACCGTGCGCCGGTTCACCTGCCGGACCGAACCATGGCCAGCAGATCGGCACGCCACCACGAATCGCTTTGCCGGCCGTCCAGGCGGTTTTCTCGCTCAGCCAAATCACCGGCTTTTCGTCAGCGGGCTGCCAGGCTATCAGCTGGGCACCCTGTAGGGTGACGGCGGCACGAACTTTAGGATGTGCGATCACCACAACGGGCAGGTCGCCAATTTTTCGCTGGGAAATATAGGGCGTTATCTGGGTAATAACCGGAAGCGAAAAGATTTTTTCGTTCATCTGTTTTCCTTAGCGTCAGCCAAAAAAAAGGGCGACCGTAGTCGCCCTCATCATCAGTTCACGTCGCTTATTTAGCGATGTGAGCAACCAGGTCCAGGACCTTGTTGGAGTAACCAGTTTCGTTATCGTACCAGGAAACCAGTTTCACGAAAGTGTCGCTCAGTGCGATACCGGCTTTCGCATCGAAGATAGAAGTCAGCGTTTCACCGTTGAAATCGGTAGAAACCACTTCGTCTTCGGTGTAGCCCAGAACGCCTTTCATTTCGCCTTCAGCGGCGGCTTTGATTGCTGCACAAATTTCTTTGTAAGAAGCAGGCTTAGCCAGACGTGCAGTCAGGTCAACAACGGAAACGTTAGGGGTAGGAACGCGGAACGCCATACCCGTCAGTTTGCCGTTCAGCTCAGGGATCACTTTACCTACTGCTTTAGCAGCACCGGTAGATGAAGGGATGATGTTCTGAGATGCGCCGCGGCCGCCGCGCCAGTCTTTGTGAGACGGGCCATCAACGGTTTTCTGAGTTGCGGTAGTTGCGTGAACAGTGGTCATCAGTGCTTCAACGATGCCGAACTTGTCGTTGATAACTTTAGCCAGTGGTGCCAGGCAGTTAGTGGTGCAAGATGCGTTAGAAACGATATCCTGGCCAGCGTAAGATTTGTGGTTTACGCCCATCACGAACATTGGGGTGTCATCTTTCGATGGCCCAGTCAGCACGACTTTTTTGGCGCCAGCTTCAATGTGTTTACGCGCGGTTTCGTCGGTCAGGAAGATACCTGTTGCTTCAGCAACAACATCAACACCGATTTCGCCCCACTTCAGGTTAGCTGGATCACGTTCAGCGGTAACACGGATGGTTTTGCCGTTAACAACCAGATGGCCGTCTTTAACTTCTACAGTGCCGTCGAAACGACCGTGAGTAGAGTCATACTTCAGCATGTAAGCCATGTACTCTGCGTCCAGCAGATCGTTGATTGCAACGATTTCTACATCAGAACGCTGCTGAGCAGCACGGAAAACGATGCGACCGATACGGCCAAAACCGTTGATACCTACTTTGATAGTCATATATTCCACCAGCTGTTGTTAGTGAATAAAAGGTTGGCTGTAAAATTACAAAAACCTTACCAGGCGTCAAGCGGAATCGCTTCAATAGTTGCGACAAATCAAACCTTCACACAGGAATATTCGTCAAAAAGCACATTCCGTGACCACCACTAAACCTTGATGTTGGGTCGTCTTGCCCGAATATAAAGGGGTGATGAATTCAAAGGGTGATCTGAATCACATTTTCGTCTTCGGATCACTTTCAGACTCCGCCTGAGACGAAAAAAAGCCCTGACGTTGTTAAGTATTTGTTAGAATACTAGCCGATATTTTCAGTTTCACACTGCCAGAGACCCCTAAAATGGCTAAAGACCCGAACGAATTTACCCCAGAGACCGACCTGAACGAGATGCAGCGCTATGTGACGCAGCAGCGTGGCACCGAGCCGCCTTTTTCAGGCAAGCTGTTACACAACAAAGGCGAGGGGATTTATCACTGCCTCGTGTGTAATTCACCGCTGTTCCTGTCGGAATCCAAATATGATTCTGGCTGCGGCTGGCCGAGTTTTTACCAGCCTTATCATGATGATTCTATTAAGTATATTGAAGATGAATCTCATGGTATGCAGCGCATTGAAATCCGCTGTGGCAACTGTGATGCCCATCTGGGACATGTGTTCCCGGACGGCCCACAACCAACTGGCGAGCGCTATTGCGTGAACTCCGCGTCGTTAAGCTTCTCCGACGACGATGGTAATAACATTAAGGGATAACGGCGATGGAACTTGATGAGATGATCGGCACGCTGACCCCGGAAGTCTATCAACGGCTGGTGACCGCGGTTGAAACCGGGAAATGGGCCGATGGCGTCGCGCTTACGCCAGAGCAAAAAGAGAACAGCCTGCAGTTAGTTATGCTCTGGCAAGCTCGCCATAACGACAATCCGCAACATATGAGTGTGGGTAAGGGTGGCGAGATGGTGATGAAAAGTAAAAAACAGCTCAAAGAAGAGTTTGGCATCACCGATGATCACGTGACTCGCATCAAGCTCCAGTAATTATTCCTGCAGGAATAATCTGCGACGAAGGGGCTCATTGTGGCCCCTTAAATGCCACTGACGACGTTTGAGGGGATCTTTAAAGAACGATCGCCCCTTTGGTCGCCATTTCTTCCAGAGCGCGTTCAGCGTCGCCTGCGGCCAGATTTACTCCCCGACAGCCGGCAGAGAGCACCGTGACGGTATAGCCCAGCGCGAGCGCGTCCAGCACGCTGTACTTCACGCAATAATCCGTCGCCAGCCCCATCACGGTCAATGCAGTAATCCCCTGCGCTTTTAATACGCTATCCAGACGCGTTTTCTTGCGCCGGCCGTTATCAAAAAAACCACTGTAACTGTCTATCAGGGGATCGTCACCCTTGTAGACACGCTCAGTGATATAGCGTTGCTCCAGCGCTGGATGTAGCTCCGCACCATAGCTTTGCTGGATACAGTGATCGGGCCACCAGACCTGCGGCAATCCCGCCAGTTCGCCTTCGGTCCAGGGTTGATGTCCTGCATTCGACGCAAAGCTGCCGTGACTGGCAGGGTGCCAGTCAATCGTGGCTACCACAGGCTGCTGTCGCTGGCTGAACTCTGCCGCATACAGGTTGGCAATCGCGAGGGTGTCATCGCCATCCTTCACCGCCAGCGCGCCACCGCTGCAAAAGTCATTCTGTAAGTCAATCAGAAGCAGAGCCTGCCGGGTAGCCATCATTTTTTATCACTTCTCGTCAGGAGTCAGTTCACCGCGCAGATTGAGCTGCATCAGTCGCCGCACCTCATCACTGGAGAGGTTCTGGCTGAGCAGGAAGTGCAGCTTGGTCAGCGTCGCTTCCACCGTTAAATCATAGCCACTGATCACACCCGCCAGCGCCAGCGCATTGCCCGTGGCGTAACCGCCCATATTCACTTTACCGGACATACACTGCGTCAGGTTTACCACCACAATGCCCCGCGCGGAAGCTTCTTTCAGCTCTTTCAGGAAAGCCGGGTTCTGTGGGGCATTGCCGACGCCATAAGAGCGCAGGATCAGTGCCTTCACCGGTTGTAGCAGGAAGTTGCTGACCACGTCCGAGGAAATACCCGGATAGATGGTGACTACACCAATCGGCTGAGGGGTAATCGGATGAACGATTAATTCGCCATCCCTGGTAGGTGCGGGTGGTGTATTAAGGCGACGAATATGAATACCGGCTTCCAGCAAGGGAGCCAGATTCGGTGAAGCAAAGGCGTTGAATCCATCGGCATGTGCTTTGGTGGTGCGGTTTCCACGGTACAAAGTGTTGTTGAAGAACAACGCCACTTCATTAATGGGATAATTAGCGGCAACGAAAAGGGCGTTTAGCAGGTTTTGCTGCCCATCCGAACGCAACTGTTCGAGCGGAATTTGTGACCCTGTCACGATTACCGGCTTGGCAAGATTCTCCAGCATAAATGACAGTGCCGAAGCAGTGAACGCCATGGTGTCCGTACCATGCAGGATCACAAAGCCGTCGTATTGATCGTAATTTTTACGAATATCATCCGCAATCGATTGCCAGTCCAGCGGCGTCATGTCTGATGAATCAATCAGCGGCTGATATTCATGGATGGTGAAGTCGGGCATTTCGGCGCGATGGAACTCTGGCATATTGGCCAGCTGTTGCTGCAAATGTCCGGAAACAGGGATGAAGCCCTGATCGGAACGCTGCATGCCAATGGTTCCGCCGGTATAGGCGACGTAAATAGATTTCTTTTGCATGAATTCACTCAGGCTTGCCGAAAAGGCGAAGTATAAGGGGAAAGAAGAGGAAAAGCAGCCCGACCAGATGGCCGGGCTGGCTGTTTTATTTCACCTGCGCGCAGGTCAGGCACATCGCATAGCGGTTTTGCGGATCGTTCAGGTTATCAAACAGACCCGGCTGATTTCTCATTGACGCCATTACGTCGACCATCGGTGCCGGCAGCCAGGCCTTAAGGGTTTCAGGCAGCGCGGCACGCACAGACACGTCCATCTGGCTGAACAGCAGATCCATAAAGTTTGGATCGTCCTGATACCAGCTCAGTTTGGCGTCCTTCAGTTTTGCCAGCTCGGCGGCTTTGGCGACGGCATCGTCGAAATCACCCATCGCATCCACCAGACCGTTAGCCTTGGCATCCGTACCCGTCCAGACGTGGCCCTGAGCAATCTGATCGATCTGCTCTGGCGTCTTGTTACGGGAATGAGCGACCAGACCGAGGAAGTTCTTATAGCCGTTCTCGATGCTCATCTGCATCATCTGCTGCACTTCCGGCGGTAATGCCTTAGTGGTAGAGATATCAGCCAGAGGCGAGGTGGACACGCCATCGGTATGCACGCCAATTGAATCCAGCGTGTTCTCAACGGTGTTAATCACGCCGAAGATGCCGATAGAGCCGGTCAAGGTGCTTGGGCTGGCGATGATGTAGTTAGCTGGCGTGGAAATCCAGTAACCACCCGATGCCGCCATGCCACCCATGGAAACCACCACCGGTTTCCCGGCTTCTTTCGCTGCTGCCAGCTCTTCACGGATCGTTTCGGAGGCCGTCACGCTGCCGCCTGGGCTGTTGACGCGGAAGACAATCGCTTTGATTTTAGGATCAAGGCGGGCTTCACGGATCTCCATGGCCGTCGTGTCGCCACCGACGCTACCCGCGGTTTCGTCACCATCCATGATGGCGCCGCTGGCCATGATCACCGCGATATTGCCGTCTGTTGAGCCGTTATCCTTCACCTGGTAATCGTAAATGCTGGTGCCTTTGTAATCTTTAGCCTGCTTATCCCAGCCGAAGATTTTGGTCAGCTGTTGATCGACCAGCGAGCGGGAAGCCAGTTCATCAACCAGTTTGCTGTCTTTGGCATACACCGCAGTATCGCCGCCGACTTTTTGCAGTCCATCCAGCACGCCCTGCGCGCCAGGGAACAGCTGTTCCGGCGTAATCTGGCGGTTAGCCGAAACGGTATTGAGGTAGTTCTGCCACAGCTCACCAATCCAGCGGCTGTCTGCATCACGGGCAGCAGGGGACATATCGTCACGCAGGAAAGGTTCAACTGCGGATTTATAGGTACCGACACGGAAGACATGTGAGCTGACTTTCAGCTTATCCAGCAGCGATTTGTAGTACAGGCCGTTAGTGGCAAAGCCGTGAAGGTCAACGGTCCCCTGCGGAGAAAGGTAGATTTTGTTGGCGAAGCTGGCGAGATAATATTGCGCCTGGCTGTAGCTGTCGCCGGTGGCATAAATCTGCTTGCCGCTGTCACGGAATTCGCGCAGCGCTTTGCCGATGTACTGCAGGGAAGGCTGATCGGCCCCGGCGAAGTCACGCAGATCTAAGACCATACCGGTGATATTGGCGTCACCTTTGGCCTGACGGATGGCATCGACAACGTCAAACAACGAGTTCTCTTTCAGCTTGTCGCTGCTGGAGCCCAGTAACTGACGCCCGATCTTACTGAGCTTATTGCTGACGGAAGGCTTATCAACCACCACGCCACTCAGATCAACAATCAGCGCACCTTTTTGCGGTTCCGCAGGGGTTGAAGAGCTGCTGAACTGGAAATAGATGCCCGTGCAGATCAGGATCAGCACCACTAAAAACAGGTTGAGAATAAATTCCCGGACGAAATTCAGTAATCGCCAGGTCCATTTAAAAAATCCAGCGATAAATCGCCACAAAGTGCGCATATTATCTCCATAATCGCGATAAAAAAGCCCGGAAAAGGGGCGATGCCAGCGGGCTGAGCGGCCCAAACCGGGTGGGAATGCTGACATCCTAAATAGCAGGGGCCAAATTGTCAGCAGGAAAAAGCGGAATGCTGTAACAAATCATCATCCTGTGCTAGTTTCAGCTAAATGAAACTCATTATCAGGAGGAATTATGGACGCTCTGGATTTATTGGTTAACCGCCGTTCCGCGTCACGTTTAAGCGAGCCGGCACCCGCCGGAGAGGCCCTTGAGAACATCATGCGAGCCGGCATGCGCGCACCAGACCACGGCACGATGCAGCCATGGCGTTTTATCGTCATCGAGAATGAAGGCCGTGAGCGTTTCAGCGCATTACTGGAAAATGCTGCGCGTGAAGATCGCATGGAAGAGAAGGCGATTGAAAAAGCGAAGCAGTCGCCTTTCCGTGCACCGATGATCATCACCGTGGTGGCACATTGTGAAGAGAACGCTAAGGTTCCGCATTGGGAACAGGTTGTCTCAGCAGGCTGTGCGGTGATGGCCATGCAGATGGCGGCTCTTGCTCAGGGCTTCAACGGCATCTGGCGCAGCGGTGCCTGGACTGAGCATCAGGATGTGCGTCAGGCATTCGACTGTCGCGAGCAGGATGTGATTGTCGGTTTCCTCTACCTTGGCACGCCGCAGCTAAAATCTTCCACCACGGTTATTCCTCCCGATACGGCGCCATTTATCCGTTATTTCTGAGTGACAACGCTCTTCTGAACGGTCAGGGTGAACGCCAGCCCTGATTTTTGTCGGGATAATGAGCGAACGGTCGCGGAAAAATACCCTGAGACTTACTCCCGCCAGACGAAAGCGCTACCATATTGCCGGTAAACCAGGAGGGAGGTTGCCCATGAGTGAGAACGCGATACGCCTGACGCAGTACAGCCACGGTGCTGGCTGCGGCTGTAAGATTTCACCCAGTGTGCTGGAGACCATACTGCACAGCGATCATCCACTACGCAGCGATCCCAATCTGCTGGTGGGCAACGAAACGCGGGATGACGCGGCGGTCTACGATCTGGGGAACGGCACGGCGGTGGTCAGCACCACCGACTTCTTTATGCCAATCGTCGACGATCCGTTCGATTTTGGCCGTATCGCCGCGACCAATGCCATCAGTGATATCTACGCGATGGGCGGTAAGCCAATTATGGCAATTGCGATCCTTGGCTGGCCGCTGGACAAGCTGGCGCCTGAAATTGCCCGAAAAGTGATTGAAGGGGGGCGCAGCGTCTGTGCCAGGGCTGGGATTTCACTGGCGGGCGGTCATTCCATTGACGCACCCGAGCCGATTTTTGGTCTTGCCGTCACCGGCGTGATCGCACCTGATAAAGTGAAAAAGAACAGCTCTGCGCAGGCCGGCTGTAAACTCTTCCTCACGAAACCGCTTGGCATTGGCGTGCTGACCACCGCGGAAAAACGCGCAAAACTTAAGCCTGAACATCAAGGGCTGGCAACGGAAGTGATGTGCCAGCTGAACAGCGCGGGCGCGGTTTTCGCCGACATCGACGGGGTAACCGCGATGACTGACGTGACCGGCTTTGGCCTGATGGGCCACCTCAGCGAGATCTGCACCGGCTCCAACCTGCATGCCAATGTCTGGTTTGATCGGGTGCCAAGACTGGCTGGCGTCGACGAATACATTGCGCAAGGCTGCGTGCCGGGCGGCACGGACCGTAATTTTGCCAGCTACGGCCATTTATTGGGCGCAATGCGTGACGAACAGCGTAAACTGCTATGCGATCCCCAAACCTCAGGTGGCCTGCTGTTAGCGGTCAGACCTGAAGCGGAAGCGGTTGTTATCGAAAGCGCCGGGGCAATGGGGATCACCCTCACGGCTATCGGGGAACTGCTGCCGGCTAGTGCCGGACGTGCGTTAATTGAATTAGTTTCCTGAAGGAAGTCACTGCCGGATGCGTTTGTTTATTGCCGAAAAACCCAGTCTTGCCCGCGCTATCGCGGATGTCCTCCCTAAACCTCATCGCCGGGGCGACGGCTTTATTGCCTGCGGCCAGGATCAGATGGTCACCTGGTGCGTCGGTCACCTGTTGGAGCAGGCGCAACCAGACAGTTACAACAGCCGTTTTGCGCGTTGGTCACTGGCCGATCTGCCCATCGTGCCGGAAAAATGGCAGCTAAAACCGCGTCCCTCAGTGGCAAAACAGCTGAACGTCATTAAAGGCTTGCTGGAGCAGGCGACGGAAGTGGTTCACGCAGGTGACCCGGACCGTGAAGGTCAGCTACTGGTGGACGAGGTGCTGGACTATCTGTCTCTGCCGCCGGAAAAGCGCGCCAATGTTCAGCGCTGCCTGATTAACGATCTCAATCCCTCCGCCGTGGAGCGTGCCGTCAGCCGCTTGCGCGAGAATAAAGAATTTATCCCGCTGTGTGTTTCCGCCCTGGCGAGAGCACGGGCCGACTGGCTGTACGGCATCAACATGACGCGCGCCTACACTTTGCTGGGCCGTAACGCCGGCTACGATGGCCTGCTGTCCGTGGGACGTGTCCAGACGCCCGTTCTGGGGCTGGTGGTTCGCCGTGATGAGGAGATCGAAAACTTCATCGCCAAAGACTTCTTTGAAGTCAAAGCCCATATCGTCACACCGAAAGATGAACGCTTTGTTGCCTTATGGCAGCCCAGCGATTCTTGTGAACCCTATCAGGATGAAGAAGGGCGTTTGCTGCACCGTCCGCTGGCGGATCATGTGCTGGCGCGGATTGGTGGTCAACCGGCCAATGTCACCAGCTATAACGATAAAAGAGAGAATGACACCGCACCCTTGCCGTTCTCCCTTTCCAGCCTGCAGATTGAAGCCGGGAAACGCTTTGGCATGAGCGCACAAACGGTGCTGGATACCTGCCAGAAGCTGTATGAAACCCACAAGCTGATCACCTATCCACGTTCCGACAGTCGCTATCTGCCCGATGAGCACTTTGCCGGACGCCATGCGGTACTCAACGCCATCAATGCCCATCAACCCGATCTGACGCCGCCCGCGGATTTTGACAGCGATCGCCGTAATCGCTGCTGGGATGACAAAAAGGTCGATGCTCACCACGCTATCGTCCCGACAGCCAGAAGTTCTCAGGTCAGGCTGACCGAGAACGAAAGCACGATTTATCGTCTGATTGCCACGCAATACCTGATGCAGTTCTGCCCTGATGCCGTGTACCGCAAATGCGTGATCGAGCTGGATATTGCCGGCGGGAAATTTGTCGCCAAGGCTCGCTTCCTGGCGGAGGCCGGCTGGCGATCGCTGTTGGGCAGTAAAGAACGCGATGAGGAAAATGATGGCACGCCGCTGCCGGTGGTTGCCAAAGGTGACGAGCTGTTATGTGAACGGGGAGAAGTGGTAGAGAAGCAGACTCAGCCGCCGCGACCGTTCACCGATGCGACCTTATTATCTGCGATGACCGGCATTGCGCGATTTGTTCAGGATAAAGATCTAAAGAAAGTGCTGCGTGCGACCGATGGTTTAGGGACAGAAGCTACGCGCGCCGGGATTATTGAATTGTTGTTCAAGCGCGCCTTTTTGTTTAAAAAAGGGCGCTATATTCACTCCAGTCCCGCCGGGCGGGCGCTGATCCACTCGCTGCCAGAAATGGCGGCGCGTCCCGACATGACCGCCCATTGGGAATCCACGCTGACTAAAATCAGTGAAAAGCAGTGCCGCTACCAGGACTTTATGTTGCCGCTGGTTGAGACGCTGCATAATCTGATTTATCAGGCACGGCAGCAACCTGCTGCGCATGCCTTCCGTGGGCTTCCGGCGGCTGAACCGAAAAAGCCGCGCCGTAAGGCGACTAAAGCGAAGGAAACTGAGTGATGAAATTATCAGGCGCATTAATGCTGGCCGGGATGTTGCTGGTGAGCCCGTTGTATGCCGCCGGTGAGGGCTGGAATCTCGGCACTGGCCACGGCAATAACGGCGGTAATCATAGCGGTAACAATCAGGGAAATAACAGCAACAGCCCGAATGCGGATGTGGTGGTGGATATGCCGCCGGAAGTCTGGACGCAAGGACAGAACAACAATCAGCCGCCGTGCAATACCTGCTGCACCTACGAAAATCGGAGCTATACCGAAGGATCGGTGGTGAAGATGGAAGGGGTGTTATTACAGTGTTCGCGGGATGAAAAATCTTACGGGACTAATAATCTGATCTGGAAAACCATCAAGTAATCCACCGTTAAGCATTCTGAGATAGTAACCACAGAAGCCCGTGCCTCTGTGGTTATTTTTCACGATGACCTGACGGTCTGAACCAGGCGAAACTTACTTCGCCTCATCCAGGTTGAACTGTGCCCAGATTGGCGCATGGTCTGAAGGCTTTTCCATACTGCGAATATCATAGTCGATGCCGGTTGCCACACAGCGGGCAGCCAGAGGCTGACTGGCCAGCACCAGATCGATACGCAGTCCACGGTTATCATCAAACCCTTTTGAGCGGTAATCAAACCACGAGAAGCGATCGTTAGCTTCCGCATTCTCTGCGCGCCAGGTATCCACCAGTCCCCAACCCATCAGACGGTCCATCCACTCACGCTCTTCTGGCAGGAATGAACATTTGCCGGTGCGCAGCCAGCGCTTGCGGTTATCTTCACCAATACCGATATCCAGGTCAGTGGCACTGATGTTCATGTCGCCCATAATCACCACCGGATTTGTCGGTTTCTGATCGTTTTCCAGGTAGCTCTGCAGATCGCGGTAGAACTTCTCTTTTGCCGGGAATTTAGTCGGGTGGTCGCGGCTTTCGCCCTGTGGGAAGTAGCCGTTAAGCACGGTCAGGGTACCCACAGGCGTGGCAATGTCGGCCATAATCATCCGGCGCTGAGATTCCTCATCATCGCCGGCAAAACCGCGACGTACGGCAAGAGGCTCGTCTTTGGTTAACAGGGCAACGCCATAGTGACCTTTCTGGCCATGATAGAAGACGTGATAACCCAGCTTTGACACTTCTTCCAACGGGAACATATCGTCATGCACTTTGGTTTCTTGCAGGCCAATCACGTCTGGCTGGTGCTGCTCAATGATGGCGGCAAGCTGATGCGGACGGGCGCGCAGCCCATTGATATTAAAAGAAACAAATTTCATTGTGCTGACCAGATATCGAAGGAAACAGGGTTCGGATGGTAGCAAAAAAAGCGGGAGTTAAAAACCTATTTAGTGGAGGGAGTCGGTAGGGTAAAGGGTACTTTGAAGAGGCGATGTTTGGTCGGGGCTGATGATTTATGCAGAAGGTGAAAAGTTCGCGGCTGCGGAGCAGGAAAGATTTTTCGTCGCTTTGCGACTCACCCTTCGGGTCAAACCTTCGAGGTCGAAGCTTCTCATCCTCCCCCGTGGGGAATATGGAAAAGGGTACTTTGCATAGGAGTGCGGGAGATAAATGAGATGGTGGTGGGGGAAGGATTCGAACCTTCGAAGTCGATGACGGCAGATTTACAGTCTGATCCCTTTGGCCACTCGGGAACCCCACCACAGGGTTTTGCTTTATTTCTCAATTACTGCGCTTCAGTCACTGGCCTTGCTGCTGTGCCTGTAAGCGGGGCGCATCATATCAAATGAGAGGAGGCTGTAAAGCCTGAATTTAACGAAAAAGGTTTGTTTGCCGCTTTTTTATTCTGGCTGCTGCTTTGTCATACAAAACAGCAGCCTTGCTACAAATGAAATGCGTTGCTGCTTATAGAATAATGGTGCGGTTGCCGTAAACAAATACACGTTGCGCCAGTACCTGATACAGCGCGCGGCTTAACGCGTTCTTCTCAACGTCACGGCCTGCACGCATCATATCTTCTGCCGTGTAGGTGTGATCAACGTGGATGACGTCCTGCATGATGATCGGACCTTCATCAAGATTATCATTCACATAGTGTGCCGTCGCACCGATGATTTTCACGCCGCGCTCATACGCCTGATGATAAGGACGTGCACCAATAAAGGCGGGCAGGAACGAATGATGAATGTTGATGATCTGATTTGGGTAACGCTGCACGAATCCTGGGGTCAGTACACGCATATACTTGGCCAGAACCACGTAATCAGGCTGGTAGCGATCGATCTCTGCCGCCATATTGTTATCGTGATCTTCGCGGGAAAGCCCTTCATGGCTGACCAGGATAAACGGAATATCAAAACGCTCAACCAGCGTGCGCAAGGTTTCGTGGTTACCAATCACCGCAGCGATCTCAACATCCAACCCGCCGTAGGTGCTCTTCATCAGCAAATCACCCAGACAATGGGCTTCTTTGGTAACCAGAATAACGATACGGCGACGACCCGCTGAATTTAACTCGCGAATGGAGCCGGTTGGCAGCGCACTGTCCAGGTCCGCCAACAGCGTGGTGTCGTTAAATATCCCTTCCAGCTCGGTACGCATGAAAAAGCGTCCGGTGCGATGATCGACGAACTCATTGTTCTGTACGATATTCAGCTCGTGCTTGTAGCAAATATTGGTGATCTTGGCGATCAGACCTTTTGCGTCTGGGCAGATGGTCCGTAATACTTTTCGTTGCAGTGTTTGCGCTTGCATTGCAGTGGTGATCCTGTCGAAGCAATTCTTTATAAGATCAGCGACCTTACTGGCCGCAGCATTTCTTGAATTTTTTGCCGGAGCCGCAGGGGCAGCGGTCATTTCGCCCTGTTTCAGGGTATGTGCCGTCAATATAGTACCAGCGTTGTTCTACCCGGACAAAGCGGGAACGCTCATGAATAAAGCTTTCGCGCTGATTTTCAGAGAAACGAGCAAAGAATGTCACAAACCCTTCGGATTTATCCCCAGGTTCTTCTGCCGAAATAATCTGTAAACTCAACCAGCGGGTCGCCTCAAAGCTTTGCTCAAGGCTGGCATGAAAACGTTGCGGATCGCAGGAGGGATGCCAGGTGGCGACCAAATAGTCGGCATCTTTCAGCACATAGGCAGTGTAGCGCGAACGCATTAAGGCTTCTGGTATGGCAGGAATGTCGTCACCTTTAAGAAAGGGCTGGCAACATACGCTATACTGCATTCCGCTTCCGCACGGGCAAAGTTCTGACACGTTGACTCCAGTGAGTGTAAAAGTCGAAAGATTTTGGGCGTCATGGTAACCGAGCAGTCACGATGATGCCATTTGTAAGTTAAGCAATCGTCAGGGGTAGAATGAGACAGGTAAAAATTGGACTGGCACTGGGATCGGGTGCCGCCAAGGGATGGGCGCATATTGGTGTTATCAATGCGCTGGAGCGGGCTGGGATTAAAGTCGATGTGGTCGCGGGGTGCTCCGTTGGGGCGCTGGTGGGCGCAGCGTATGCCAGTAAACGTCTTCCCATCCTCGAAACCTGGGTTCGTTCCTTCAGCTATTGGGATGTGATCCGCCTGATGGATTTCTCGTGGCGTCGCGGTGGCCTGCTGCGGGGAGAACGGGTGTTCAACCACGTTCGCCGGCTGGTTAATCACGAAAACATTGAAGAGTGCGATCTGCCTTTCGGCGCGGTGGCGACCAACCTCAGCACCGGGCGTGAGCTGTGGCTGACTGAAGGCGATCTGCATATGGCGGTGCGGGCGTCATGCAGCATGCCCGGTCTGTTAGCCCCGGTAGCCTATAACGGTTACTGGCTGGTGGACGGCGCGGTGGTCAATCCGGTGCCGGTGTCGCTGACCCGGGCACTGGGCGCCGATATCGTTATTGCCGTTGACCTGCAACACGACGCGCACCTGATGCAACAGGATCTGCTGTCAGTGACGCCGCAATCCGCAGATGAAGTCGAAGCTGCAGCAACCAGCTGGGGAGGGCGCCTGCGTCAGAGCCTCGCCAGAGTAGCCCACCGCAAGGTTAATCAAACGCCTGGCGCGATGGAAATCATGTCCACTTCTATTCAGGTGCTTGAGAACCGGTTGAAGAGAAATCGTATGGCAGGCGATCCGCCAGACGTATTGATTCAGCCATTCTGCCCTCAGATTTCCACACTGGATTTCCATCGCGCAGAAGAGGCTATCGAGGCGGGTAAGCTGGCGGTAGAGAAGAAGATGGATGAATTACTGCCGCTGGTTCGTCAAGCTGCGTTGCCGGATGAGTGAAATATGACTCTTCAGGCAATTCTTAGAGGCGAGAATGTGGATTATGAGCCACTATTGACTAATCCGGTGTACAGGGGGGGATGATGGACAAGCCATTAAGCGGAAAAAAGATTCTGATTGTTGAAGACGAAGTCGTTTTCCGCTCTCTTCTTGACAACTATCTAGCGGCTCTTGGGGCTGAGATAATGCTGGCAGACGATGGACTGCAAGCGCTTGAAAAACTCAATGAGTCTGCGCATGACCTGATGATTTGCGACCTGGCTATGCCAAAGATGGACGGGTTGAAGCTGGTTGAACATATGCGTAGTAAAGGCAACACCATGCCGATACTGGTGATCTCCGCAACGGAAAACATGGCTGACATTGCCCAGGTGCTACGCCTCGGGGTGCAGGACGTGTTGTTAAAACCGCTGAAAGATCTGGCCCGCTTACGCGAGGCCGTCTACGAATGCCTCTATCCATCGATGTTCACTTCAAAAGTGGAAGAAGACGAACAGCTATTCCAGGACTGGGATGCGCTGGTGCGGGATCCGAATGCCGCGTCGAAACTGCTTAAGCAACTGCAGCCGCCTGTACAGCAGGTTATCGCCAACTGTCGCATCAATTACCGTCAGCTGACGATGGCCGAAGAGCCGGGCCTGGTATTGGATATCGCCGCGCTGTCCGAGAAAGATCTGGCATTCTATTGCCTGGACGTGACCCGCGCGGGCGATAATGGCGTGCTGGCCGCTTTATTACTGCGCGCGCTGTTCAACGGACTGTTGCAGGATCAATTATCAGGCCAGTCGCCACGACTGCCTGAATTAAATGGCTTGTTAAAACAGGTCAATTTGCTGTTACGCCAGGCCAATCTAAAAGGGCAGTTCCCACTGCTGGTCGGCTATTACCATCAAGGATTAAAGAATTTGATCCTCGTTTCCGCTGGTTTAAACGCCACCCTTAACGTCAACACCCATCAAATTCAACTCAGCAACGGTGTTCCACTTGGTACATTGGGCAGCACCCACCTAAATCAAATAAGCCAGCGTTGTGAAGCCTGGCAATGCCAGGTTTGGGGCGCTGGTGGCAGGCTGCGCCTGATGTTGTCCACGGATTAACCACTCGTCAGAAATCCTGTTTGCTGCTGGCAGACAGGGCCAAAGATAAGCTTTACACTTGGGTAATAGTCTTAATTTTTGCTGAAAGGGTTCATCCAGGATAAATCCGTCAGGGTTCCACTGGTATACTCATCTCGTTTTTAACTCGACATATCAAGTAATAACTTGAACGGCCTATAAAGAGAGGTACTTAGATGTCTGCCTATAAGTCCAAAGTAAAAAAAGCGGTTATCCCTGTAGCTGGTTTGGGAACGCGTATGTTGCCTGCAACCAAAGCCATTCCAAAAGAAATGTTGCCACTGGTTGATAAGCCGTTAATTCAGTATGTCGTTAACGAATGTATCGCAGCTGGGATCACTGAGATTGTGCTGGTAACGCACTCCTCTAAAAACGCCATCGAAAACCACTTCGACACCAGTTTCGAGCTGGAATCGATGTTGGAAAAACGTGTTAAGCGTCAGTTGCTGGAAGAAATCCAGTCTATCTGCCCGCCACACGTAACCATCATGCAGGTCCGTCAGGGTCTGGCTAAAGGTCTGGGCCACGCAGTAATGTGTGCTTACCCGGTTGTCGGTGACGAACCTTTCGCCGTTATCCTGCCTGACGTAATCATCGATGAATACGAATCAAACCTGGCTACTGAGAACCTGGCCGATATGATGCGTCGTTTCGATGAAACCGGCCGCAGCCAGATCATGGTTGAGCCAGTTGCTGACGTAACAGCTTACGGTGTGGTTGACTGCCAGGGTGCTGAACTGTCTGCTGGTCAGAGCGCACCGATGGTCGGTGTGGTTGAGAAGCCTAAAGCGGATAAAGCCCCTTCAAACCTGGCGGTTGTTGGCCGTTATGTTCTGTCTGCTGATATCTGGCCACTGCTGGCGAAAACGCCTCCAGGTGCAGGTGATGAAATTCAGCTGACTGACTCCATCGCTATGCTGATGGAAAAATCGACTGTAGAAGCTTATCACCTGAAAGGCGTGAGCCATGACTGTGGTAACAAGCTGGGCTACATGCAGGCTTTCGTTGAATACGGCGTACGTCACGATTCTCTGGGTAGCGACTTTAAAGAGTGGCTCGAAAGCACTGTTGGCAATAGTAAGTAAATTTAATTTCTAACCGGGACAATTCAATGAAAGTCACCGTATTTGGTATCGGCTATGTTGGTCTGGTTCAGGCTGCGGTTCTGGCCGAAGTCGGACATGACGTTCTTTGTATCGATGTCGACGCAAGTAAAGTCGAGAATCTGAAGAAAGGGATCATTCCTATTTTTGAACCGGGCCTGACGCCTCTGGTGATGCAGAACTATGAGAGCGGTCGCCTCAAGTTCTCCACCAACGCGGAAGAAGGTGTGAATCACGGTACGATGCAGTTTATCGCCGTGGGAACACCTCCGGATGAAGACGGCTCTGCGGATCTGAAATATGTTACCGCTGTAGCACGCACCATCGCAGAACACATGCAGGATCACAAAGTTGTGATCGACAAGTCTACGGTTCCTGTTGGAACGGCAGACCGTGTTCGTGCGGTAATGGAAGAGACGCTGAAAGCACGTGGTGCTGAGATTGCGTTTGATGTGGTGTCTAACCCTGAATTCCTCAAGGAAGGTGCAGCAGTCAGCGACTGTATGCGTCCTGAGCGTATTGTTGTGGGTACAGACAATGATGAAGTTGTTGAGCTGCTGCGCGAGCTGTACGAGCCCTTCAACCGCAATCATGATCGCATGATTTTAATGGATATTCGTAGTGCTGAGCTGACCAAGTATGCGGCAAACTGCATGCTGGCCACTAAAATCAGCTTTATGAATGAGATCTCCAACCTGGCAGAACGCCTGGGTGCAGATATCGAGAAAGTGCGTCAGGGCATTGGTTCTGACTCCCGTATCGGTTACTCCTTCATCTATCCTGGCTGCGGCTATGGCGGATCCTGCTTCCCGAAAGACGTTCAGGCGCTGATCCGCACTGCAGAACAGATTGGTTACAAGCCACGTCTGTTGCAGGCGGTTGAAGACGTCAACGATTCGCAGAAGAACAAGCTGCCAACCTTCATCAAACGTCATTTCGGTGACAATCTGCAGGGCAAAACTTTTGCACTGTGGGGGCTTTCTTTCAAGCCAAACACCGATGACATGCGTGAAGCGTCAAGCCGTGTGCTGATGGAAGCACTCTGGCAGGCAGGTGCTTCCGTTCAGGCTTTCGACCCGGAAGCAATGGACGAAGCACAGCGCGTCTATGGCCATCGCAGCGATTTGAAGCTGATGGGAACCAAAGAAGCCGCTCTGCAAGGTGCTGATGGCCTGGTCATCTGTACCGAATGGCAGAACTTCCGTGCACCGGATTTTGATGTCATTAAAAATGCTCTGAAAGAACCCGTGATTTTTGATGGTCGTAACCTGTATGATCCAGAAAGAATCAGTAAGCGCGGTTTTGTTTATTATGCAATCGGCCGCGGCGCTTCTATCCAAATTGCATAACTAACGAGGGCAGTATGAAATATCTGGTAACCGGCGCAGCAGGATTTATTGGCTTCCACGTAGCGGAGCGCCTGCTGTCCGCCGGTCACCAGGTTGTCGGTATCGACAACCTGAATGACTATTATGACGTTAACCTGAAACTTGCCCGCCTCAAACTTCTTGAGCCTCATGCGCAGTTTACCTTTATCAAGCTGGATCTTGCTGACAGAGAGGGCATCGCCCAACTGTTCCGCGACCAGGCTTTTGAGCGTGTTATTCATTTGGGTGCTCAGGCTGGTGTACGTTATTCGCTCGATAATCCTTTAGCTTATGCAGATGCGAATCTGATTGGTCACCTGAATATTCTTGAAGGGTGCCGACATAATCACATTGGCCACTTATTGTATGCCTCATCCAGTTCCGTTTATGGGCTGAACAATAAGATGCCATTCTCTACCGATGACTCCGTTGACCATCCTGTGTCGCTGTATGCGGCAACCAAGAAGGCCAACGAATTAATGTCCCACACCTATTCTCACCTGTACGGTATTCCAACCACCGGGCTGCGGTTCTTCACCGTATATGGCCCATGGGGAAGGCCGGACATGGCTTTATTTAAGTTCACCCGCGCCATGCTGGCCGGAGAACAAATTGATGTCTACAACAATGGCCAGATGCGCCGCGACTTCACCTACATTGATGATATCGCCGAAGCGATTGTTCGCCTGCAGGATGTGATCCCGCAAGCGAACCCAGACTGGACCGTTGAGCAGGGGAGCCCTGCAAGCAGCTCAGCGCCGTATTGCGTATACAATATTGGTAACAGCAACCCTGTCACGCTGATGGCGTATATAGAGGCGCTGGAGAAGGCGTTAGGCATCAGTGCGAAGAAGAACATGCTGCCAATGCAACCGGGTGACGTGCTGGAAACCAGCGCTGATACTCGTGCGCTGTTTAATGCCATTGGCTTTAAACCTCAAACCGGTGTCGAAGAAGGGATTGCTAACTTTGTCAGTTGGTATCGTTCTTTCTATAAGGTCTGAACGATCGGCAGCGTAGGATAAAGGGGCTGAGGCTCCTTTTTTTTTGCTTTGGGAAAAGTGATGGCTTGAAAATGGGTAATAAAAAACCCATCGCAAGGATGGGTTTCTCAGAAGCACTTGAAGTCACGATTACAGCAGGAAATCGTCCAGCTGCTTACCTTGTTCTTCGATAGCTTTTTTGATCACGGCTGGAGTACGACCCTGACCTGTCCAGGTTTTCGCTTCGCCATTTTCATCAGTATATTTGTATTTGGCCGGACGGGCAGCGCGTTTTGCTTTGCCTGGTGCTTTAACAGCGGCCAGGGTGGACAGCAATTCGTTAGGATCGATGCCATCAGCAATCAGCATTTCGCGATACTGCTGCAGCTTGCGTGTGCGTTCCTGGTTTTCAGCCTGAGCATGGCTTTCTTCTTCGCGGCGCTCATTAACAACAACTTCCAGTTTTTCCAGCATCTCTTCCAGCGTTTCCAGGGTACATTCTCTGGCTTGAGCACGCAGGGTACGAATGTTGTTCAAAATTTTAAGTGCTTCGCTCATTATATGAATCTCAAAAATTATAAAGGTGGGAGAATTGTTCTGCCCGATAATAATAGAGTGCGTAAATACGAACTGCAATAGTTAATTTTGTAAGGATTTCAGAATAAGGAAAATCCGCCAACTGCCCCTGTTGTAATTAATCCGCATAAAAGGCTGGCTGCTAAAAATAATGCCTGCTTTGTAATCGCTATCAGATGTAAGACAAAGCCCGACGGGCGTTCACGCCTTGTATAATAGAATCAGCCAGGTAAACCGCGGACATTTTTTCAGGTTTACAGCAATATCTTTCAGGAAATTCCGCGAATATTAGCAGAGTCGATTTAGCCTTTTTATTCGTTTAATGCCTAAAAGTGACAAAGACTGGAAAAACTAAATCTGGAAAAAGAAGGGATATTTCAACAACATTGTCAGCAGGTTGTACATTTTCTCACGCCCGTCGCGTCACCGTTGCGTGATGATTAAAGCCCTTTCGACCGTAGTACCCTGTGGTACAATTCTGAGCATTCTTCGAAACATTCCTAAGGGAGCGAGCGCAAATGGCTCAGCTGTATTTCTACTATTCCGCGATGAACGCCGGCAAATCTACCGCCCTGTTGCAGTCGTCTTATAACTACCAGGAGCGGGGGATGCGGACTATCGTCTACACCGCCGAGATTGACAACCGATTCGGTTCGGGCAAGGTGAGTTCGAGAATAGGCCTGTCTTCACCCGCGAAATTGTATAATAACGAGTCGGCACTTTTTGATGAGATTAGCGCTCAGCATCTGCTGGAACCGGTTCACTGTGTGTTAGTCGATGAAAGCCAGTTTCTTACCCGTGAACAGGTAAAAGCCTTATCTGATGTAGTAGATAATCTGGATATACCTGTACTCTGTTATGGATTGCGTACAGATTTTCGCGGTGAATTATTTACCGGTAGCCAGTACTTATTAGCCTGGTCAGATAAGCTGGTTGAATTAAAAACCGTTTGTCACTGCGGAAGAAAAGCGGGAATGGTATTAAGGTTAGATCAAAATGGCGCACCTTTTAAAGAAGGTGAACAGGTTGTCATTGGTGGCAATGAGCGTTACGTGTCCGTCTGTAGAAAGCATTACAAAGCAGCGATAGAGCAGGGATGTTTACAGGCAGTACATGGTAAGAACGGGATTAAATAAAGACCGTCATCCAGGTAGTTTATGAGAAAACTAAGCCTGCATGTTATTTCAAAGGTTGATTAGTTTTTCTTACGAATTGCGCCAATAAAAAACCCGCCGGTTGGCGGGTTTTTTTTAAGCAACTTTTACTTTTTCACTTTCTTTTCGACTTTCTTAACCGCGACCGGTTGGGCTTCAATCGCTTCGGCGATGTTGGCAAACACTTCCTGGTACTCAACGCCGTAGAAAGTATCCAGCATGATTTGTTTTAGCTCAGCAATCAGCGGATAGCGTGGGTTAGCACCGGTACACTGGTCATCGAAGGCATCTTCAGCCAGCTTATCGACTTTCGCCAGGAAATCAGCTTCCTGTACGCCAGCCTCGCGGATTGATTTAGGGATACCCAGTTGCGCTTTCATCTCTTCCAGCCAGGCCAGCAGTTTCTCAATTTTCTGCGCCGTACGGTCACCAGGTGCGCTCAGACGCAGATGGTCAGCCACTTCGGCATAACGACGACGAGCCTGCGGACGATCGTACTGACTGAATGCTGTCTGTTTGGTTGGGTTATCGTTAGCGTTATAGCGGATAACGTTACAAATCAGCAGGGCGTTAGCCAGACCGTGTGGAATATGGAACTCTGAACCCAGTTTGTGGGCCATTGAGTGGCAAACCCCAAGGAAGGCGTTGGCAAACGCGATACCGGCGATGGTGGCAGCATTGTGCACACGCTCACGGGCTACCGGGTTTTTCGCGCCTTCGTTGTAACTGGCCGGCAGGTTTTCCTGCAACAGTTTCAGCGCTTGCAGCGCCTGACCATCAGAGTACTCATTGGCCAGCACAGACACATAGGCTTCCAGAGAGTGGGTAACCGCATCCAGACCGCCGAAGGCACAGAGTGACTTAGGCATGTTCATCACCAGGTTGGCATCGACAATCGCCATGTCCGGGGTCAGGGCATAGTCAGCCAGCGGATATTTCTGGCCAGTTGCATCGTCGGTCACTACCGCAAATGGTGTCACTTCTGAACCGGTACCGGAGGTGGTAGTGATAGCAATCATTTTTGCTTTCACGCCCATTTTCGGGAATTTGTAGATGCGTTTACGGATATCCATAAAGCGCAGCGCCAGTTCTTCAAAGTGGGTTTCCGGATGTTCGTACATCACCCACATGATTTTCGCGGCGTCCATCGGTGAACCGCCGCCCAGGGCGATAATCACATCAGGTTTGAAGGAGTTCATCTGCTCAGCCCCTTTACGCACAATGCTCAGCGTTGGGTCAGCTTCTACTTCGAAGAACACTTCAGTTTCAATGCCGTGAGATTTCAGCACTGACACCACCTGATCGGCGTAACCGTTGTTGAACAGATAGCGGTCAGTGACGATAAAGGCGCGTTTTGCTCCATCGGTCGCCACTTCTTCAAGAGCGATAGGCAATGAGCCGCGACGGAAGTAGATAGACTTAGGAAGTTTATGCCACAACATATTCTCTGCTCGCTTAGCCACGGTTTTCTTGTTGATCAGATGTTTAGGTCCGACGTTTTCAGAAATGGAGTTACCACCCCAGGAACCACAGCCCAGCGTCAGAGACGGCGCCAGTTTAAAGTTGTACAGGTCACCGATACCACCCTGTGAAGCCGGGGTGTTAATCAGGATACGTGCGGTCTTCATTTTGTCGCCGAAGTAGTTAACACGCTCACGCTCGTTATCCTGGTCGGTGTACAGACAAGAGGTGTGACCGATACCGCCCATAGCGACCAGTTTTTCCGCTTTGCTAACCGCATCGTGGAAATCTTTCGCACGGTACATGGCAAGGGTAGGAGAGAGTTTTTCATGGGCGAAGGGCTCGGATTCATCAACCAGCTGCACTTCGCCAATCAGAATCTTGGTGCTTGGAGGCACGTTGATGCCGGCCATCTCGGCAATTTTCACCGCTGGCTGGCCCACGATAGCGGCATTCAGCCCACCGTTTTTCAGGATGATATCCTGCACAGCTTTTAAATCGCTGCCCTGCAGCATGTAGCCGCCGTGGCTGGCGAAACGCTCGCGAACCGCGTCATAAGCGGAGTCGACCACGATGACGGACTGCTCAGACGCACAGATTACGCCGTTATCGAAGGTTTTGGACATCAGGATAGATGCCACAGCACGCTTGATATCTGCCGTTTCATCGATAACTACCGGGGTATTACCTGCACCCACACCAATTGCTGGTTTACCGGAGCTGTAGGCCGCTTTAACCATGCCTGGACCACCGGTCGCAAGGATCAGGTTTATCTCTGGGTGGTGCATCAGCTGGTTTGACAGCTCAACAGACGGGGCATCGATCCAGCCGATGATATCTTTTGGCGCACCGGCGGCGATAGCAGCCTGCAGCACAATATCGGCCGCTTTATTGGTCGCGTCTTTCGCTCGTGGATGTGGTGAGAAGATAATGCCGTTACGGGTTTTGAGGCTGATCAGCGCTTTGAAGATGGCGGTAGAAGTTGGGTTAGTCGTTGGCACGATACCGCAGATCAGGCCGATAGGTTCAGCGATAGTGATGGTGCCGAAGGTCTCATCAGTACCGAGGATACCGCAGGTTTTTTCGTCTTTGTAAGCGTTATAGATGTATTCGGAAGCGAAGTGGTTTTTGATAACTTTGTCTTCAACAATCCCCATACCGGATTCCGCAACGGCCATTTTAGCCAGTGGAATGCGTGCATCTGCTGCAGCTAGCGCTGCAGCACGGAAAATTTTGTCGACCTGCTCTTGAGTGAAGTTGGCGTATTCGCGCTGTGCTTTTTTAACACGTTCAACAAGTGCGTTAAGTTCAGCAACATTAGTAACGGCCATAATGCATCTCCTGATGGAAGTTAAACTCTATTAGTAAACAAGTCAGAATCAGGAAGTATAGTCATGCGTTGTTAATGTGTTGTGATCTCGCTGTGACTAACTTGAATTCCTGCTAAAAAGTTCTACAGGTTTACTGAAAGAGTCTGCACCTGACTTTACTCACCACGACCAGGGCATCGACTTACCACTCCATTTGGTGATTCAAAGCTTACTCACTTAGAGGTAAGCCAATTTTGATTTAGATCATCTTTACCCCAAGCTGACACCTTTCAGCAGCAACAATTATCGCCTTTGTGAGGATGGGGTTCGAATAAGTGTCGTTACGTTTTGCGCGGCAGATCTTAAGAACCTTATGCAGCCTGAAAGACAGTGAAAAGCACTGATAAATGCGCGTTAATCCAGATGAAAATTCGAAGTAATGCCATGGCAAACACAGGGGTTTTCCCGTACATTAGCCGCCAGTAAATTGGCCCTTTCAGGAGCATCACGTGAATCCGGCACTTTTAGACCTTTCCGGCTATATCAAATTTTTTGTTGGGCTGTTTGCTCTGGTGAATCCGGTGGGGATCATTCCGGTGTTTATCAGCATGACCAGTTATCAGGTTGCAGCTGCCCGTAATAAAACCAATCTGACCGCCAACGTATCGGTGGCGATTATCCTCTGGACCTCGCTGTTTCTCGGTGATGGCATCCTGCATATCTTTGGCATCTCTATCGATTCCTTCCGTATTGCCGGCGGGATCCTGGTGGTGACGATTGCGATGTCTATGATCAGCGGGAAACTGGGCGAAGATAAGCAGAACAAACAAGAAAAATCAGAGTCCGCAATCAGAGAAAGTATTGGCGTGGTTCCGCTGGCGTTACCTTTAATGGCTGGGCCGGGTGCGATCAGCTCAACCATCGTCTGGAGTACCCGTTATCACAGCTGGCAAAACCTGTTGGGATTCAGCGTGGCAATTGCACTGTTTGCGTTCTGCTGCTGGCTGTTATTCAGGGCGGCCCCTCTGATGGTCAGAGTGCTGGGTCAGACGGGTATAAACGTCATCACCCGTATTATGGGCCTGTTGCTGATGGCATTGGGTATTGAGTTTGTGGTCACCGGATTGCGGGCTTTATTCCCGGGATTAGTCACGTAAATAAACCCACACTGAAAAACCCCCTGAAAAGCGCATAATCTGCGCTTTTTTTTTGGCTGCAACAAAATGAAGCACCAAATCAGTGCAAATGAGCCTTTTTAAGCACTGTGTTAGTGCAATTATTCATTTCGCTTAACTTGCCGTTGCGGTTATTAATGTAATTACTGCAAACGTCTGCAACTCCCTCACCCAGCAATGCTTATTGATGAATTGTTACTTTTTTAACACTGTATATCGCCGTGTCAGTTGCGCATTACCAGATTTATATCCTGCAAAAAACCATTAACGTAATATCTAAAGCTGAAAACAGCGCAAAGTTAAGAAATTAGATTAAATTTTGCACTATGACACCAGTCAAAGTGGGTGTTTTATAGGCGTTAATGCACTTAACTATCTATTTATCATTAGGTTGTGTGTTAATTTCACTTGTTAAATAACATTTCATCATATTAATTAGTTGTGATAAAAGAGAATTAGGTAACATTTTTGTCATTTTGCTTTGGCGTAAAAATCAGCGTTCTGATAGTTTTCGAATGCTTTGTTTAAAACTGGCATCGGATGTGCAATTGACTACCACTTTTTCCGATTTGGCTGCCGATCCACGAACACAGGTTATCAACGCTTAATGAAATGCATTCCGTTTTCCCGTCAGCATCTGAGTCAGGCCGTTATCTTGAGTTTGACTATCGGTACCGGCAGCGCAATGGCCGCTTCAGTACCCGCAGGCATTAACCTGGCCGCACAGCAGTCCATGGTGATAAACAACGGCACGGAAGTGTCTTCACTTGATCCGCAAAAAGTTGAGGGTGTGCCGGAAAGCAACATCATTCTGAACCTGCTGGAAGGTCTGACAACCACTGACAACAACGGGCATGTGGTTCCGGGCGTGGCGGAAAGCTGGCAAAGCGAGCAGGGGAAAGTCTGGACGTTCACCCTGCGTGCCGACGCAAAGTGGAGCAATGGTGAGCCTGTCACCGCCGCTGATTTTGTCTACAGCTGGCAGCGTCTGGTCGATCCTAAAACGGCTTCGCCTTATGCCAGCTACCTGCAATATGCCCACATTGAAAATATCGATGACATCCTGGCGGGGAAGAAGCCGGCCAGTGAGCTGGGCGTGAAGGCGCTGGACGACCGCCACCTTCAGGTGACCCTGAGCGAACCCGTTCCTTATTTTATCGCCCTAACCGCGCATACCTCGCTGAAACCGGTCTATCGCAAGGCGATAGAGCAGTGGGGCGAGCAGTGGACACTGCCGGGCCACTATGTTGGTAACGGCGCTTATACGCTAGGTGAGTGGGTGATTAACGAGAAGATCGTGGTCAAGCGCAACCCGCTGTATTGGAACAATGCCAAATCGGTGATTGAAACCGCCACCTTCCTGCCGATCGCGTCAGAGTCCGGCGACGTTAACCGCTACCGTAGCGGTGAGATCGACATGACCAACAGCGCTTTACCGCCGGATTTATTCCCAACGCTGAAGAAAACGCTGGGCACGCAGGTGCGCATCAGCCCGCTGCTTTGCACCTTCTATTATGAGCTGAACAACAAACGCGCGCCGTTTAACGATCCCCGGGTACGTACCGCGGTGAAGTTGACGCTCGACCGCAGCATCATCACCGACAAAATTATGGGCCAGGGACAGATCCCGGCCGGTGGCTTCACGCCGCCATTTATTGATGGTGCTGAATTAACCCAGCCAGACTGGATGAAGCTGACTCAGCAGCAGCGTAACGAGCAGGCCAAAAAACTGCTGGCGGAAGCCGGTTACAGCAGCGCGAAACCACTGACCTTCAGCCTGCTCTACAACACCTCTGATGTGAATAAAAAACAGGCCATTGCCGCTGCATCAATGTGGAGTAAAAACCTGGGGGCCAAAGTCTCGCTGGATAACCAGGAATGGAAAACCATGCTCGATACCCGTCATCAGGGCAATTTCGACGTGGCGCGTGCAACCTGGTGTTCGGATTACAACGAGCCCTCGACTTTCCTCAACGCCATGTTAAGCAACTCTTCCAGCAATACGGCGTTTTATAAAAGCGACAAATTCGATGCGCTGATCGCGAAATCACTGACCGTTTCTGATCGTGAGCGTCCGGCTGTTTATCAGCAGGCTGAACAGCAGCTCGATCGTGATTCGGCTATCGTGCCGGTTTATTACCGCGTCAGCGCACGCTTGGTAAAACCCTGGGTTGGCGGGTTTACCGGCAAAGATCCTCAGGATCTGACCGACGTGAAGTATTTTTACATCGTTAAGCATTGAGATTGGGCGAACGTTTTCGACCGATCGCAAAGAAAGAAACAGGCAGGGTAAAGCACCATCACCAGGCGGATCCACGTTCCGGTTCGCCAGGCAAATAACCCGATAACGGGGGTAGCTGATGATTATTCAGACCACATTAGCAATGATAAAAACTGGAGTAGGTAACTCATGACCAACATCACGAAAAAAAGCCTGATTGCTCTTGGCATTATGACTGCGCTGGCAGGCAATCTGGCTATGGCTGCTACGGTGCCTGCGGGCGTCGATTTAGCGGCAAAACAGGAGCTGGTAAAGGGCAATGGCGATGAAGTTCAGTCCCTTGACCCACACAAAATTGAAGGTGTGCCTGAATCCAACGTCAGCCGTGACCTGCTTGAAGGTCTGGTGATCAGTGATACTCAGGGGCATCCAATCCCTGGCGTGGCAGAAAGCTGGGAAAACAAAGACGGCAAAGTCTGGACGTTCCATCTGCGTAAGAATGCCAAATGGTCCAACGGTGAGCCTGTAACCGCGCAGGACTTCGTTTATAGCTGGCAGCGCCTGGCCGATCCTAAAACCGCGTCGCCCTATGCCAGCTACCTGCAATACGGTCATCTGGAAAACATCGATGACATTATCGCCGGCAAGAAAAGCCCTGACACACTGGGCGTGAAGGCGCTGGATGCCAACACCTTACAGGTGACGCTGAGCGAAGCGGTTCCTTACTTCTTCAAATTACTGATCCACCCATCCATGTCTCCGGTTTATAAGCCAGCCGTGGACAAATTCGGTGAGAAGTGGACTCAGCCGGAAAACTGGGTCGGTAACGGCGCGTTCAAATTACAGGCGCACGTGATCAACGAACGTATTGTGGTCGTGCGTAACCCGGACTACTGGGACAACGCCAACACCAAACTGGATAAAGTGACTTTCCTGCCAATTTCCTCTGAAGTCAGCGACGTTAACCGCTACTTCAGTAACGATGGCAGCGACATGACCTACAACAACATGCCAATCGAGCTGTTCAAAAAACTGCAGCGCGATAACCCGAAAGAGCTGCATGTTGATCCGTACCTGTGTACTTACTACTACGAAATCAACAACCAAAAAGCACCATTCACCGACCCACGCGTTCGTGAAGCGCTGAAGCTGGGCCTGGACCGTGACATTATGGTTAACAAGGTGCTGGCACAGGGTCAGCTGCCGGCCTACAGCTACACGCCGCCAGCGACCGACGGTGCCAACCTGACCAAGCCAGAGTGGTTCAGCTGGTCTCAGGACAAACGTAATGCCGAAGCGAAAAAACTGCTGGCGGAAGCGGGCTACACTGCCGACAAGCCACTGACCTTCGAGCTGCTGTATAACACTTCCGATCTGCACAAAAAGCTGGCGATTGCCGCCTCGTCGATCTGGAAGAAAAACCTCGGCGTGAACATCAAGCTGAACAACCAGGAGTGGAAAACCTTCCTGGATACGCGTCACCAGGGCAACTTTGACGTTTCCCGTGCCGCATGGTGTGCGGACTACAACGAACCTAGCTCGTTCCTGAACACCATGATCTCTGACAGCAGCTCCAACACGGCTCACTATAAGTCAGCGGCATTCGATAAAGTGATGGCCGATTCTGCGAAAGCCAGTGATGAGAAAAGCCGTAGCGACCTGTACGCCAAAGCCGAGCAAATCCTTGATAAAGACTCAGCAATCGTTCCGGTCTACTACTACGTGAACGCCCGTCTGGTGAAAACCTACGTCGGTGGCTACACCGGTAAAGATGCGCTGGACAACGTGTACGACAAAAATCTGTATATCATCAAGCATTAATCGCAACAATTTGGGGGAAGGGCGACCTTCCCCCAGCGTGTATATTTTAAGCAGTGCTGAGGCACAAGCCAGCAGGTAAGGGCAATGGTAAAATTCATCTTTCGTCGTTTTCTGGAAGCGATTCCGACGTTACTTATTCTGATTACTATCTCCTTCTTTATGATGCGCTTAGCACCGGGAAGTCCTTTTACCGGTGAACGCACGCTGTCGCCTGAGGTGATGGCCAATATCGAAGCCAAATACCATCTGAACGATCCGATCTGGAAGCAGTACACCAACTATCTGGTGCAGCTGGCCCACGGAGATTTCGGTCCTTCGTTCAAATACAAAGACTATTCGGTTAACTATCTGGTCGGCCATGCGTTCCCGGTCTCCGCAAAACTGGGACTGGCTGCATTTCTTCTCGCGGTGATCCTCGGGGTAGCTGCTGGCGTCATCGCCGCATTAAAGCAGAACACCAAGTGGGACTTTGTGGTGATGGGGGTGGCAATGACCGGCGTGGTGATACCCAGCTTCGTGGTTGCGCCGTTGCTGGTTCTGATCTTCGCGATAGCGTTGAAATGGCTGCCGGGCGGTGGCTGGAACGGTGGCGAGGTCAAATATATGATCCTGCCGATGGTCGCTCTGTCACTGGCCTATATCGCCAGCATCGCGCGTATTACCCGCGGCTCAATGATTGAGGTTCTGCACTCTAACTTTATCCGTACGGCACGCGCCAAAGGGTTACCGATGCGCCGCATCGTGCTGCGCCATGCGCTGAAACCCGCCATGCTGCCTGTGCTCTCGTACCTCGGCCCGGCCTTTGTCGGGATCATCACCGGTTCGATGGTGATCGAAACCATTTATGGTCTGCCGGGTATCGGTCAGCTGTTTGTGAATGGCGCATTAAACCGCGACTACTCGCTGGTGCTGAGCCTGACCATTCTGGTAGGTGTGCTGACCATTCTGTTCAATGCGATTGTTGACGTGCTGTATGCCGTTATCGATCCAAAAATTCGTTATTAATCGCGGAGCTCGCCATGATGTTGAGTAAGAAAAAGAGCGAAGCTCTCGAAGCCTTCAGCGAAAAGCTGGAAATAGAAGGCCGTAGCCTGTGGCAGGATGCGCGTCGACGCTTTATCCACAACCGTGCCGCCTTAGCCAGCCTGGTCGTGCTGCTGTTGATTGCCCTGTTTGTCATCTTTGCGCCGATGCTGTCGTCCTTTACCTATGACGATACCGACTGGGGCATGATGTCAGCTGCGCCGGATATGGTGTCAAAACACTACTTCGGCACCGATTCATCGGGCCGCGATCTGCTGGTGCGTGTGGCGATTGGCGGACGTATCTCGCTGATGGTGGGGATTGCTTCTGCGCTGGTGGCGGTGCTGGTCGGCACGCTGTACGGCTCGCTGGCAGGCTATCTGGGCGGCAAAACCGACTCGGTGATGATGCGCCTGCTGGAAATCCTTAACTCCTTCCCGTTCATGTTCTTCGTGATCCTGTTGGTGACCTTCTTCGGCCGCAATATTCTGCTGATTTTCGTCGCTATCGGCCTGGTTTCCTGGCTGGATATGGCGCGTATTGTGCGCGGCCAAACCCTGAGCCTGAAGCGCAAAGAGTTTATTGAAGCCGCCCACGTTGGCGGGGTCTCCACCTTCAGCATCGTACTGCGTCACATCGTGCCGAACGTACTGGGCGTGGTGGTGGTGTACGCCTCGCTGCTGGTGCCAAGCATGATCCTGTTTGAGTCCTTCCTGAGCTTCCTTGGCCTGGGCACCCAGGAGCCGCTGAGTAGCTGGGGCGCGCTGCTGAGCGACGGGGCGAACTCCATGGAAGTCTCGCCATGGCTGCTGATGTTCCCGGCCGGTTTCCTGGTGGTGACGCTGTTCTGTTTCAACTTTATCGGCGATGGCCTGCGTGATGCCCTCGACCCGAAAGATCGTTAAGGAGTTTCCCGATGAGCGTAATTGAAATGCAGCCAGCAATGGCAAAAAAAGCGGGAACCGACCTTCTGCTGGACGTAAAAGATCTGCGCGTCACCTTTGGTACGCCAGACGGTGATGTCACTGCCGTGAACGATTTGAACTTTAACCTGCGTGCCGGTGAAACCCTTGGCATCGTGGGTGAGTCCGGTTCCGGAAAATCACAGACGGCCTTTGCCCTGATGGGGCTGTTGGCGAACAACGGCCGCATTGGCGGCTCTGCGCTGTTTAATGGCAATGAAATCCTCAATCTGCCAGAGAATAAGCTGAACAGACTGCGTGCCGAGCAGATTGCGATGATCTTCCAGGACCCGATGACCTCACTGAACCCGTATATGAAGGTCGGTGAACAGCTGATGGAAGTGCTGAAGCTGCACAAGGGCATGAACAGTGCTCAGGCCTTCGAAGAGTCAGTGCGGATGCTGGATGCGGTGAAAATGCCGGAAGCGCGCAAGCGAATGAAAATGTATCCACATGAATTCTCCGGCGGCATGCGCCAGCGCGTAATGATTGCCATGGCGCTGCTGTGCAAGCCGAAGCTGCTGATTGCAGATGAGCCGACCACCGCGCTGGATGTGACGGTGCAGGCGCAGATCATGACGCTGCTGAACGATCTGAAGCGCGAATTCAATACCGCCATCATTATGATCACCCACGATCTGGGCGTCGTCGCCGGGATCTGTGACCGCGTGCTGGTAATGTATGCCGGAAGAACGATGGAATATGGCACTGCGCGTGACGTGTTCTATCAGCCAACGCATCCTTACTCGATTGGTTTACTGAATGCGGTGCCCCGTCTGGATGCAGAGGAAGGTGACTCGTTAGTGACCATCTCCGGTAATCCACCAAACCTGCTGCGTTTACCAAAAGGCTGTCCGTTCCAGCCTCGTTGCCAACATGCGATGGAAATCTGTTCCACCGCGCCGCCGCTGGAGCCATTTGGTGAAGGACGCCTGCGTGCCTGCTTTAAACCCGTGGAGGAGCTGGTATGAGCGCGGTAGCTGAAAAGAAAGTTCTGTTAGAAATTGCCGATCTCAAAGTCCATTTTGATATCAAAGACGGTAAGCAGTGGTTCTGGCAACCGTCAAAAACCCTGAAAGCCGTTGATGGTGTCAGCCTGCGCCTGTACGAAGGTGAGACGTTAGGCGTGGTCGGTGAATCCGGTTGCGGCAAGTCGACGCTGGCGCGCGCCATCATCGGACTGGTCAAGGCTACCGAAGGGCGCGTTGCCTGGCTGGGTCGCGATCTGCTGGGGCAGAGTGAAGAAGAGTGGCGCAGAGCGCGCAGCGATATCCAGATGATTTTCCAGGATCCGCTGGCTTCACTGAATCCACGCATGAACATTGGCGATATCATCGCGGAGCCATTGCGCACCTACCATCCTAAAATGCCGCGCCAGGAAGTGAAGGAGCGGGTAAAAACGATGATGATGAAGGTGGGCCTGCTGCCAAACCTGATTAACCGTTATCCCCATGAATTCTCTGGCGGCCAGTGTCAGCGAATCGGTATTGCCCGTGCGTTGATCCTCGAGCCAAAACTGATCATCTGTGATGAACCGGTTTCTGCGCTGGACGTGTCGATTCAGGCGCAGGTGGTCAATCTGTTGCAGAAACTGCAGCGTGAAATGGGCCTGTCACTGATCTTCATCGCGCATGACCTGGCGGTGGTTAAGCATATTTCCGACCGCGTACTGGTGATGTATCTGGGCCATGCGGTGGAGCTGGGCACCTATAAAGAGGTGTATCAGAATCCACAGCATCCTTACACCAGAGCCTTGATGTCAGCCGTGCCGATCCCCGATCCGGACCTGGAAAAAAACAAGGTGATTCAGCTGCTGGAAGGGGAACTGCCTTCGCCAATCAATCCGCCGTCAGGCTGCGTATTCAGAACGCGCTGCCCGATTGCCGGACCGGAATGCGCGATAACCCGTCCGTTGCTGGAGGGAAGCTTCCATCATGCGGTGTCCTGTCTTAAGGTCGATCCGCTATAAGCCAAACGAAAAAGGCCGGGCAATTTGCCCGGCCTTTTAACTCTCTGCACTGAAAAAATTATTCACGCCACAGGATATGGCACAGCTTGTTGTCTTTCTCACGGCACAGCAGCACGCGGGCAAAGACATCATTGATCGGCTCGCCATCAGCATCGCCCAGACCAATCACCACTTCACAGAAGAAGTCCGGGTTCAGATCATAATCCACATGCTCAGACCAGTCTTCTGAAGGATCGAAGAGTTCGGCGCCGCCGCGCTCCTCAAACTGAAGATTGAACAAAATGATATCGGCTGGATCAAGATTATCACCCGCCAGCTCCAGGAAAATATCGTAGGCCTGTTCAAGGGTTTCATCTTCGGTAAGGCGGTTATTCAAATCCATAACATTTCCCATAATGCCCCTGCGGGCGCTGTGCAATTCCGCTCGTTTTACAGCAACGGACTAAAGAAGTAAAACAGTCGTTCAACAATACGCTGCCAGTAGGCACGTCTTGACCAACGCTGGCCATCAACCAGCCGCGATCGGGCGATATAATCGTCCTGTACGCGGGCCAGATCGCCACCAAAACCATCATCGTCAATGACCATGGTGATTTCAAAATTCAGCCACAGGCTGCGCATATCGAGATTCACCGTGCCCACCAGACTGAGCTGACCATCGACCAGCACGCTCTTGGTATGCAGCAGACCGTCTTCAAACTGGTAAATCTTCACGCCGGCGGCCAGCAGCTCGGCAAAAAAGGCCCTGCTCGCCCAGCCAACCAGCATTGAATCGTTATGGCGCGGCACAATAATGCTGACGTCGACGCCGCGCAGGGCGGCGGTGCAGATGGCATGCAGCAAATCATCGCTGGGCACAAAGTAGGGCGTGGTCATAATCAGCTGCTCACGGGCGGCATACACCGCGGTGAGCAACGCCTGATGGATCAGGTCTTCCGGGAAGCCGGGCCCGGAAGCGATCACCTGGATGGTATGACCGCTTTCCTCTTCAAACGGCATGATGTTGCCGTCGGGCGGTGGCGGCAAAATGCGTTTACCGGTCTCAATCTCCCAGTCACAGGAGTAGATGATGCCCATGGCGGTGGCAACGGGGCCTTCCATACGGGCCATCAAATCGATCCACTGACCTACGCCGGCATCCTGCTTAAAGTAACGCGGATCGACCAGGTTCATACTGCCGGTATACGCGATGTAATTATCAATCAGCACGATTTTGCGGTGCTGACGCAGATCCATGCGGCGTAAAAACACGCGCCACAGGCTGACCTTAAGTGACTCCACCACATCCACACCGGCATTGCGCATCATTGCCGCCCACGGGCTACGGAAGAACTGCACGCTACCGGCTGAATCCAGCATCAGTCGGCAATGCACGCCACGACGCGCTGCGGCCATCAGGCATTCTGCAACTTCATCGGCCAGGCCGCCAGGCTGCCAGATATAGAACACCATCTCGATATTATGGCGTGCCAACTGGATATCACGCACTAACGCCTTAAGCGTTTCATCGGTAGACGTGAGCAGCTGCAGCTGATTGCCTTTCACGCCGGCAATGCCCTGACGATTTTCACACAGCTGGAACAGGGAACGCGCCACATCGCTGTTTTCATGCGAGAAGATGTGGTGACAGGACTTTAAATCATTCAGCCACCGGGCGGTTGACGGCCACATGGTGCGGGCGCGCTCGGCGCGGCGTTTACCCAGATGCAGCTCACCGAACGACAGATAGGCGATGATCCCTACAAGAGGCAGAATATAAATAATCAGTAGCCAGGCCATGGCAGACGGTACGGCGCGGCGCTTCATCAGGATACGTAGCGTAACCCCGGCGATCAGCAGCCAGTAGCCAAATACCAGCAGCCAGCTGAGTACTGAATAAAATGTCGTCATGTAAGTGGAAGTCCTGTTCACGCTTGAATAGAGGGAGTTTACGTGTTGATGACAGCAGGCGAAACCTTTTCCTTTTTAAAGTCATCGGACCTGGCGGGCATTAAGAAAGGTCTATAATGCGGCGCGAGTTTTTCAAGCGAAGAGGGCAAGATGAGACGGAGTAGAAATGAAGTTGCACGCTGGCGCATGTCACGGCAGATTCAGCGGCGCAGAGCACGCTGGCTGGAAGGGCAATCCCGCAGATATGGCCGGATGCATCTCATCCGCCACCAGGTGAGCCAGCAACAACGCCGGTCTATTCTTTTCATTACCCAGATCCCTTGAAATAATTTGCCGGGACGATCGCTTTCCAGGTAATGTACCCGGCAAACACCAGGCGCCTCATTAAATAGGCGTTTGTCGGCTTCAACTCGGTGACAAGGGGTGACGAGAACGTGTTTTGATGTTAGGGTGTTGTCTCTTAAGCAAAAAAGTAGGTTTCTATCTCTAAGTTAAAATACCAATGCCCATCATGTTGCGGCAGCCAGTTTCGTTTCTCCATGCACAATGTCACCAGCAAGAATCCCCACGGCGCACTCTGCATCTTCTGCAAATCCATAATGACAGTGAGTTACTCTTTATTGCCTGTCTCATAATGCAGAACAGATAATGCGTGCCGACCATCGCTGAGCAGAACCCTCAAATCAGCTCTGCGATGTCATTTTTATTTTTACATCTGTGATAACCCCTCCACGTTAATTACGCCACCTCCCATAAAGAGCTTGATTCGTTTTACGCAATAAGAGCCGAACGTAAGCAAGAGAGGGGAAAAACCGATAGGGATCAGGGCATGATCACAGGCATTAATTATGTAAGTAATGATACCTATTCTCATCATAAAATGGCCCGTATAATGGCTGCGGCATTTTTTCGAAACAGAAGTTCCTGGGGATGTGGAGAGTTTGATGAGTAAGATGCAGCCCGGAGGGTTGGCGATGATCATTTCCGCCAATGTTTCAGAAAACATAGGTAAAATTGTCGAACTGATCAATTTTTTAGGCCCAAGTAAAAGCGATATCAGTGGTGAGGTCGCTCCCGCCTGGTACGTGAAGTGTGAGTCAGGACTTCTAACAACGGAAGGGAGCAATATTATGCGTGCGGGCATTTTTAGCCGGCGTTTAATGCCCCTCAGTGGCCAGGACAAACTTCATACGCAACTCCGACAAGTGGAGAGGGTGAATGACTGAAGGCACCAGGTTGTTGAAACCGTAGAAATGCAAATGCGGCTCCACCACGTTTAGCCCCCGGCAAGAGCGCCCATTCCGTCTGCTCTCCCCAATATGCCATCGAACCCGCTAACCCACCGCAGCCCTATTCATAGGTCAATTATCCGCCCTTTCATTGCCCGTTACTGATGCGCCGGCTGACGATATAAACGTGAATATGAAATGATGAGCCAGAAAAACGGTGGGTACTTAGATGTGTACCGATTGGATTTTCTGGCTCTATTCAATCATCACAACCGATTGAATATCCTGATTTATCCGCGTAATCAGAACACGCGTTTGAAAGGCTTCACCGCAACCTGCTTATACACGCCTGCGGCGATATAAGGGTCATCCTGCGCCCAGGACTGCGCCTCTTCCAGTGACGGGAACTCAGCAATAACCGTTGAGCCGCTAAAGCCCGCTTTGCCTGGCTCGTTACTGTCCACCACTGGCATTGGGCCAGCCACAATCAGCCGACCTTCATCCTGCAATAGTTGCAGACGCGCAAGGTGAGCAGGGCGTACAGCGGTACGCTTCTCGAGAGAATCAGCATTGTCTTCCGCGTAAATTACATAGAGCACGTTTACAACTCCTGTCAGGTCAATATCGTCGGCACTCACGTTAAGTGATCGTTAACCAATCTGCAAACTAAAGCGCACTCTGGCTTGATTAGGCGCAGCTCAGGGCGTTTTTCTTGTTAAATCGCCGCGGTTAAGCCGAGAGGTTGTTGAAACTGATTGCTATTTGCATTTACAATTGCGCTTCAACACTAACAGCAGAAATATTATGACGACGCTTGCAGAACATTCTTTACCCCGCCGTATTTCACTGCCGACGCTGTTCTCATTAGGACTGCATGCCGCGGTGATTGGAGGGATCTTATATGCTTCTTTTCACCAGGTTGTTGAAGTGCCCAAAGCGTCTCAGCCGATTAGCGTCTCCCTGGTCGCACCTGAAGTGCAGCCGGAACCTCAGCCTGCACCGCAACCTGCGCCCGAGCCAGTCGCAGAGCCCGAGCCAGAACCGGTGCCTGAACCTGCACCAGAACCGCCGAAGCCTGAGCCGGTGCCAATCCCTAAACCGGTGCCGAAGCCCAAGCCTAAACCGGTGAAGAAGGAAGTGGTAAAACCGAAGAAAGAGGTTAAGCCGCACACTGAACCGCGTCAGGCTTCGCCGTTCAACAACGAGAAGACGGCGGTGGCGCCTAAGCCTTCAACCGCGCCGAAAACGTCGCCAGCGCCATCCACAGCGGTTTCTACCGGACCTAAGGCCCTGAGCGTTGGTAAGCCCGCCTATCCCGCACGTGCCTTTGCACTGCGGATGGAAGGCCGGGTGCGTGTGCAGTTCGACGTAGACAGCTCTGGTGAGGTGGGTAACATTCGCATTCTGTCGGCTGAGCCGCGCAATATGTTTGAGCGTGAAGTGAAGCAGGCGATGAAGAAATGGCGTTATGAAGCCAATAAGCCGGGCAAAGACATGACCATGAATATCGTGTTCAAGATTAACGGTGGCAGCAGCATCGAATAAAAAAAGGCGGGCAGACCCGCCTTTTTGTTGTCCGATCAACAGCTAAACCCGACAACCTTAACCCTGTTCGACGTAGCTGAAGTTGCTTTTCCCTTCAGGCAGCGGGCGCGATTTCCCGGCACCATCAACGGCAACATAGACAAAAACCGCTTCCGTGGTGCAGTAGCGCTGACCAATGGGTTCAGAAGAAACTTTCTTGATCCACACTTCGATATTGATGGTGATCGAGCTGGTGCCGGTGCGGATGCAACGTGCGTGACAGCTCACCACATCGCCAACGGCAACCGGCTTCAGAAAGGTCATGCCATCGGCCCGCACGGTCACCACGCGACCACCGGCAATCTCTTTCGCCAGGATCGCACCACCCATATCCATTTGTGACATCAGCCAGCCACCAAAGATATCGCCATTGGCGTTGGTATCAGCAGGCATGGCTAGCGTACGCAGCACCATCTCGCCCTGCGGCACTCTGTTGTTGTCATCATTCATTGTCAGGCTTCTCAATAAAAAAGGGCAAAAAGCCCGGACGATTGCCGGGCTCTGTGATTATTTTTCTTCTTGTGGCATCAGACGATAAATATACAGACCGCTGACGACGGTAAAGAGCAGGGTGAGTCCGGTCAGACCGAACACTTTAAAATTAACCCAAAACTCCTGAGATAACCAAAACGCCACGTAGATATTTGCCAGACCGCAGGCGAAGAAGAAAATCGCCCAGGCAATATTCAGTTTTTTCCAGGCGAAAGACGGCAGGGTCAGCTCTTTACCCAACATGCTCTGGATCAACGGCTGCTTCATCCAGAACTGGCTGAACAGCAACGCAACGGCAAATAACGTGTAGATCACGGTCACTTTCCACTTGATGAACTCATCGTTATGGAACACCAGCGTCAGGGTGCCAAACACGGCAACCAGCACGAAAGTGATAATGGTCATTTTTTCCAGCTTGCGATACAGCACCCAACTGATGACTAAGGTCAGCGCGGTAGCGGCGATTAAGGCGCCTGAGGCGACAAAAATATCGTACAGCTTATAGAAGATGAAAAAGACCACGAGTGGAAGGAAATCGAGTAACTGCTTCATAAAGGCTTCCGGATACCAGGCTTAGAAATTACGTAGCGACTGCGAGCCCTGAAGCTCGCAGCGGCCATTAACGTAATAGCATATACAGGCGATAGAGGTAAATGATCAGTATCGCTGAGACAAGGTTACTGAGCGCGTTCAGTAACACCGAGGCGACATTGGCCGGCAGGATGGTCAGTGAAGAGGCGAGGAACAGCACCACCACTTTAGCCAGCAGCCAGACGGCAATCGCCGGAGCAACCACCTTCATCTGGCTCCACACCAGACGGGTACTGGTCCGCATGGCGGCAAAGATACCGACCTTCTCTGTTGACAGGATCACCGGTGCCAGCGACAGCACCACGGCCAGAATCAGCCCGGGTACAACCAGCGCCATAAACCCAAGCTGAATAATCAGCGTCATCAGGAACACCAGCAGCAGCAAGCGTGGCAGCGTCGGTGCAGAGGCACCAATGGCACGCAGTGCACTGACGCGCTGACCGGCTGACACCATCGGCAGCAGGCTCAGCATGCCGCCGAGCAGCAAAGTGTTGCCTACCAGCGAGGCAAAGGTGCCGGCCGCAGAGGCTTTCAGCAGGACGCGTTGCTGATCGGGCGACATATTTTGCACCATTTCGATCAGGCTCATGCCAGAACCATTGTCACCGTCGGTCAGGATCGATAACTGATCGGCGCCAGGCGTGAGCGCATGACCAATCAGCACGGTAATAAAAGAGGTGAGCAGTGCCATCAGAATGATGGTAACCAGTTGATGGCGGAAAAAATTCCCCGTGTCACGGTATAACGAACCTGCCGTGAATGACATGTAGACTCCTTGAACAGCCGATTATTGCGATCCGGCGATTGTACATGGTCTGCGGGCAACCTGGCACCCTGACTTACATAACTTTCGATTAAAGAAGGTATTAGCGGTCAGTAAAACGCATTTTTCAGCGCACTCCAATTTTCCGTGATTTGACCCGCAGAGGGGAAAGACTGGCGACGCGGTGTTGAATAAAGCCAGAAAATTGATCTAAATCAACTCTATGTTTTTTAAGGACTTTGAAAGAATTGATTTGGATGATCTTTGCAAAAATTAACGTAAAACTGTCGCCAATAAAAACAACGATTGCGCAATAGCGTATTTTTTTGCAAAGGAGTGGATATGAAAGTGAAAGCGTTGGTTCTGGCGGTGGTGGCATTACTGCCCGTGGCGGCTTCTGCTCATCAGGCAGGGGATTTCTTTATGCGTGCAGGCTCTGCCACGGTTCGACCTACCGGTGGATCGGATAACGTGCTTGGCCTCGGAGAATTCGACGTCAGTAATAATACCCAGCTTGGGTTGACGTTTACCTATATGGCGACCGACAACATTGGTATTGAACTGCTTGGCGCGACGCCGTTCCGCCATAAGGTCGGCCTGGGTGCTACCGGGACGCTGGCTACCGTTCATCAGCTGCCGCCAACGCTGATGGCACAATGGTATTTCATGGGCAATACCAGCAAAGTACAGCCGTATATGGGCATCGGTGTTAACTACACTATGTTCTATGATAACGATTTCAACCAGACAGGTCGTGACGCAGGATTAAGTAATCTGAGCGTGAAAAACTCGTGGGGACTCGCCGGTCAGGTGGGCCTGGATTATCAGCTGACCCCGGACTGGATGCTGAATGCGTCGGTGTGGTACATGGACATCGACACCAAAGTCGGCTTTGATTCCCCTGCCGGCCATCAGAGCATCGATACGCGCATCAACCCGGTGGTGTTCTTCTTCGGTGCGGGCTACCGTTTCTAATCTGCTGCTCAAAATGAAAAAAGGCGCTAATCAGCGCCTTTTGTTTTCAGCAGACAAAAATTACTTAATCTGCATATTGTTGGTTACAGCGGTAACGCCTTTAACAGTACGGGTCACCTGCACCGCACGGTTAGCTGCTGCTGAGCTGGAAACGAAGCCGCTCAGCTGTACGCGACCCTTAAAGGTTTCTACGTTGATCTCAGTAGATTTCAGGTCTTTAGCATTAAGCAGTTCGGATTTCACTTTAGTGGTAATCACGGTGTCATCGAGGTAACCGCCGGTGCCTTCTTTCGTTGGCGTAGGCGCACAGGCGCTGACTGTGATAGCGACAACAGCCGCAATAACCATACCCGTCAGGACTTTAAACAACTTCATTGTAATCTCCCTGTCATTCACTATTTGGCTTAAGCCGTGTGTACAGAATCGCTCTGTCTCAGAAGCTTAGCCAGAGTCCGGAATATTTCCAGCGCAGGATGTAATAAAGAGTGAAAAAATAATGCCTTACCCGGACGGATAAGGCATTTAAGGCAAATTAACGCGTGGCCGCTTTCAGCGAGCTGACGAAAGCCTTCAGTTCAGCCAGCATCACCGGTGGGTTGGCATGGTTTTTCTCGATGATCTTCACCACGGCAGAACCCGAGATAGCACCGGCGGCACCGGCCTGCAGCGCCTCTGTGACCTGGCCTGGCTCAGAGATACCAAAGCCCTGAATGGGAGGAGCGGCATGATACTCGTGCAGTTTATCCACCAGATGCTGCAGCGAATGGCTGACGCCACGGCTTTCCGTGCCGGTTACGCCCGCGCGGGACAGCAGGTAGGTGTAGCCACGGCCATGAGAAGCAATCTCACGCAGCAGGTCATCACTGGCGTTAGGCGGACAGATAAAGATCGGTGCTACGTTGTGACGCATGGCTGACTGACGGAACGGAGCAGACTCTTCAATCGGCACGTCGGCGACCAGCACCGAATCCACACCCACTTCTTCGCAACGCGCATAGAAGTTATCGATGCCGTTGGAGAACACCAGGTTGGCGTACATCAACAGACCAATCGGGATCTCCGGATATTTCTGGCGAATGGTTTTCAGCATTTCAAAGCATTGTGACGGTGTCACGCCGGCCGCGAAGGCACGCAGGGCTGCACCTTGAATCGTGGGTCCATCCGCCAGCGGATCCGAGAATGGGATGCCTAACTCCAGCGCATCTGCGCCGCCTTCTACCAGCGCATCAATGATCTGCAGGGAGAGTTCCGGCGTGGGATCGCCCAGCGTCACGAAAGGGACAAACGCACCTTCTTTCTTCTCAGCAAGGCGTTTAAAAAGCAGGTCGTAACGCTCCATTAAATTTCTCCCTTAGCGGTCAGAATGTCATGAACGGTGAAGATATCTTTATCGCCGCGTCCGGAAAGATTTACCACCAGAAGCTGTTCTTTCTCTGGCGCGTCACGCATCATTTTCAAGGCGTGGGCAAGGGCGTGGGAAGATTCCAGCGCCGGGATGATACCTTCGCTGCGACAGAGGATTTTAAAGGCATCCATCGCTTCATCATCGGTAATCGAAACATATTCCGCACGACCAATGCTGTTCAGATAGGCGTGCTGCGGGCCGACTGAAGGGAAGTCGAGGCCTGCAGAAATGGAGTAGGACTCTTCAATCTGTCCATCCTCGGTCTGCATCATTGGCGACTTCATGCCAAAGTAGATGCCCACGCGGCCATGTTTTAACGGCGCGCCGTGCTCACCAGACTCAATACCGTGACCGGCTGGCTCGACACCAATCAAGCCGACCGACGCGTCATCGATGAAATCAGCAAACATTCCGATAGCGTTCGAGCCGCCACCGACACAGGCGATCACCGCATCCGGCAGGCGACCTTCGCGATCGAGGATCTGCGCTTTAGTCTCTTCACCAATCATGCGCTGGAATTCGCGAACGATAGTGGGGAACGGGTGCGGGCCTGCAGCGGTGCCAAGCATATAGTGTGCGGTATCATAGCTGCCGGACCAGTCGCGCAGCGCCTCATTACAGGCATCTTTCAGCGTTGACGAACCGCTGTGTACCGGGATCACTTCTGCACCCATCAGACGCATTCTGAAGACGTTAGGCGACTGACGTTCGATGTCCTTGGCGCCCATATAAATGCGGCATTTCAGACCAAGTAACGCACTGGCTAAGGCGGAAGCAACGCCGTGCTGTCCGGCGCCGGTCTCCGCGATGATTTCGGTTTTGCCCATGCGCTTGGCCAGCAACGCCTGTCCCAACACCTGGTTGGTCTTGTGCGCGCCACCGTGCAGCAAATCTTCACGTTTCAGGTATAAACGGGTTTTGGTGCCCGCGGTAAGGTTCTTACACAGCGTCAGCGCGGTAGGGCGACCGGCATAGTTTTTCAGCAGGTCGGTAAATTCAGCCTGAAATTCCGGGTCGCGCTGGGCGCTGACAAAGGCTTCTTCCAGCTGATTCAGGGCTGGCATCAGGATTTGCGGCACATACATGCCGCCAAACTCACCAAAATAGGGATTTAATAAGGTCATTTCGCTTCTCTTATCGTTACAGGGGCCGCAGTTTGTCGCCGCCCCAACGGTCAGTACGCCTTCAGGGTATGGAACACCGAGGCAATCTTCGAGGCATCTTTAATTCCAGGGGCACTTTCCACCCCGGAATTGAAATCAAGACCGGCACAGCCGAGCTGGGCGGCTTCAACACAGTTGTCTGCACCCAGACCACCGGCAAGCAGCACATTGTTCAGCGATTCGCCCTGCAGCAGGGACCAGTCAAAGCGTTTGCCGCTGCCGCCGTTACCGTTATCCAACACGTAACGATCGATGTGTGGCCAGTCACGGGCAGGGAGCGATTCCTTGATGCTGAAGGCTTTCCAGATCTTCACCGTTTCAGGCAGTTCGGCGCGCAAGGCGGCAACAAACGTCTGGTCTTCATCGCCGTGCAGTTGCACCGCCTGCAGGTTAAGCGCATTAGCATAAGTGACAATGTCACTGACGGTGTTATTACGGAACACGCCAACGTACTTCAGCGGTGCGCCAGCCATGACCAGACGGGCCTGCTCAACATCAACCTGACGAGGAGAACCTTCGGCGAAGATCAGCCCACCGTAAATGGCTCCGGCTTCATGCGCGCTGCGGGCATCTTCTTCACGCGTCAACCCACAGACCTTGTTGTCACCGAGCATCACCCTGCGAATCGCAGCAGAGAGGTCGTCTTCGGACATCAGGGCAGAGCCAATCAGGAAGCCGTTAGCAAAGTGGCTAAGGTCGCGCACCTGAGAATAACGGTTAATACCGGATTCACTGATCACCGTAACGCCATGCGCCACTTTAGGCGCGAGGCGACGCGTGCGGTCCAGATCGATCGACAGGTCGCGCAAATCGCGGTTGTTGATGCCGATGACTTTTGCGCCTAATGCGGTAGCGCGTTCAAGCTCTTCATCACTGATCACTTCCGTCAGCACGCCCATATTCAGGCTGTGCGCTACGGCCGCTAGCTGGCGGTACTGGTCATCATTCAATACTGAAAGCATCAGTAAGATGGCATCCGCCTGATAGAAACGTGCCAGGTACACCTGATACGGATCGATCATAAAGTCTTTACACAGTACCGGCTGGGTGATCGCGGCACTGACGATTGGCAGGAAATCAAAACTTCCCTGGAAATATTTCTCGTCGGTCAGTACTGAAACCGCAGACGCGTAGTGCTTGTAGATCCCGGCGATGGTCGCAGGATCAAAGTCTTCGCGGATCAGCCCTTTGGACGGCGAGGCTTTTTTGCATTCAAGAATGAAAACGGTCCTGGCGCCCTGCAGCGCATGGTAAAAGCTGCGGGTGGACGGTTTGACGTCATTTTGAAAGGAGGACAGCGGCTGCTGTTGCTGGCGTTCGCTCAACCAGACCGCTTTGTCCTGCACAATTTTATTCAGTACGGTTTCCTGCATGATTATCCTCTTGCTGCCAGAGCGACAACGCGCTCGTAAGCCTGACCACTCCGTATGGTGCGCAGCGCGTGCTGAGCATTCTCACGTAAATCTTCATGACCAAAAATTTTCAATAGCAGAGCGACGTTAGCGGCAACCGCTTCTTCGTGCGCGCGCTCGCCTTTACCCTGGAGTAATCGGGTCAGAATGTCACGGTTTTCTTCCGGCGTTCCACCTGCCAGCGCCTCCTGCGGGTAGCTGTTCAGACCAAAGTCTTCTGGCGTCAGCTGGTAGCTGGTAATTTCGCCTTCGCGCAGTTCCGCAACGTGGGTTGCGCTGTGCAACGCCACTTCATCCATGCCGCCGCCGTGAACCACCGCAGCACGCTGATAGCCTAACACTTTCAATGTCTGCGCAATCGGCAGCACCAGCTCAGGGCTGTAAACGCCAATCACCGCCAGTGGCGGACGCGCCGGGTTGATCAGCGGACCAAGCACGTTGAATATTGTGCGGGTCTTTAACTGCTGGCGAACCGGCATCGCATGGCGGAAGCCGGTGTGATACTGCGGCGCAAACAGGAAGCAGACATTCAGATCATCCAGCGCCTGACGAGCCTGCTCAGCCGGCAGATCCAGACTGATGCCGAAAGCGGCCAGCAAATCAGAGGAACCGGATTTGCTGGAGACGCTGCGGTTACCGTGCTTGGCGACTTTCAGGCCGCAGGCCGCGGCCACAAAGGCGCTGGCGGTCGAAATATTAATGCTGTTGCTGCCGTCACCACCGGTACCTACGATATCGGCAAAGGCATACTCCGGGCGCGGGAAGGGTTTCGCATCTTCCAGCAGTGCGGTTGCGGCACCGGCAATTTCCTCCGGACGTTCGCCGCGGACTTTCATCGCAATCAGCGCGGCGGCCAACTGAGTGGGTTCCAGCTGTCCGGTAATAATGGCTGAAAACAGCTGGTGGCTTTCCGCCTGCGTCAGGGTGTTGGCCTGGTAAAGTTTTTCAAGAATAGCGTTCATCAGTGTCTCCTTGTTTTACGCCAGCGCCCAGGCGAGTGTTTGTTCCAGCAAAATTGCGCCTTGCGTGGTGAGAATGGATTCCGGATGGAACTGGAAGCCACAAACCCGGTCCTTATCGTGACGAACGGCCATCACCATGCCATTAAAGGTGGCGTTAACCGTCAGCTCTTCTGGCACGTTGCTGCCGACCAGCGAGTGATAGCGGGCGACGGGCAGTGGGTTGGTCAACCCGGCAAACATGCCGCAATCGTCATGCGCAATCGCCGACGCCTTACCGTGCAGGATTTCGCCTGCCTGGCCCACATGGCCGCCGTAAGCCTCCACAATCGCCTGGTGGCCTAAGCAAATGCCGATAATCGGCAGGCGGCCGCGCAGGCGGGTCAGCATTTCTGGCATACAGCCCGCTTCAGACGGCGCGCCAGGGCCAGGTGACAGCATCAGCACCGGATTTTCCATGCTCTGCAGGCGTTCAATCAGCGTATCTGCAGGCACGTTGTTCCGATAAATCACCACGTTATGGCCAAAGGCGCGTAACTGGTCGACGAGGTTGTAAGTAAACGAGTCAATATTGTCGAGCAGCAGAATATCGGCCATCAGAAAATCTCCTTGCAGTGATGTGCGGTTGCGATAGCGCGCAACACTGCGCGAGCTTTATTGCGGCTCTCATCGGCTTCAGCCTGAGGCACAGAGTCCAGAACCACGCCGGCGCCGGCCTGAACCGTTGCCACGCCGTCTTCCACATAGGCTGAACGGATAACAATACAGGTATCCAGATCGCCGCTGGCGGTGAAGTAGCCCACCGCGCCACCGTAGCTACCGCGACGGGTGCCTTCCGCGCCGGCAATCAGCTGCATCGCACGCACTTTCGGCGCGCCGCTCAGCGTGCCCATATTCATGCAGGCGCTGTAAGCGTGCAGCACATCCAGATCTTCACGCAGGGTTCCCACCACGCGTGACACCAGATGCATCACAAACGAGTAGCGGTCGACTTTGGTCAGGTCGGCAACGTAGCGGCTGCCGGGTTCGCAAATGCGGGCCAGGTCGTTACGCGCCAGGTCAACCAGCATCAGATGCTCAGCCAGCTCTTTATGGTCAGTCCGCATTTCCAGCTCGATGCGGCTGTCCAGATCGCGGTTCAGGGAACCATCCGCATGGCGACCGCGTGGGCGCGTACCGGCAATAGGATAGATTTCAATCTGACGGCTGATGGCATCATATTTCAGCGAGCTTTCTGGTGACGCGCCGAACAGACTGAAGTCCTGATCCTGTATAAAGAACATATAAGGACTTGGGTTGCTGTTTTTCAGCGTGTCATAAGCGGCCAGCGGAGAAGGGCAAGGCAGCGAGAAGCGGCGGGAAGGCACCACCTGGAAAATTTCACCGATGCGGATAGCGTCCTGCATCTGGCGAACCACTGCGCAATACTCTTCATCACTCTGGTTGACGCTCAGCGCCATCTCTTCAACCTGCTGAACCGGCAGCGGGTGAGCAGGTTGCAACATCTGAGCGTGTAACTGTTCGATACGGCTTTGCAGACGTAAGAACTCGGTTGGGGCAGGCGTAAACAAAGAAGCCTGCAGGCGCGCCGTCTGGTTTTGATGGTCAATCACCAGCAGGGTTTCGGCCAGATAGAAGCAGTAATCCGGGCAGCGTTGCTGGTTCTCCAGCGCCGGCAGGTCTTCAAAACTGGCGACCAGGTCATAGGCGAACAGACCGCCTAACAGCACGGCTTTGCGCTCTTCTGCCGGGCTGTTAACCAGCTGCGGGATCAGACGCAGCGCATCAAACACCGAGGTGGCTTTCAGGCGGGAATCTTCATCCTGCACTTCGGTGTTGGCCGGGAAGGTCAGTTCGCGCCCATCGGGGCGGACGGTGCTGATGACCGAAGCCGGCAGTGCGGCATCAAGCAAAGGCAGGATGGCGCGGCCATTCTCTGAAAGCGCCTGAACGGTCACGCTGTTTCCCAGCGCCTTGATGCGCAGCGCGCTGTCGACGATCAGCAGGCTTTGCAGATTTTTTTTGCTGTCGATGTCAGCAGACTCAAGCAGCAGCGTAGCCGGGCGCGCACCACACAACTGATGAAACACGGCGGCCGGATCCTCGCGATAAGGTGCGTTGCCGGTAATCAACTTCACTGTAGGTTTGGCATTTTGCATGAGGTCTGTTCTCTACATTTTACTAAAAAAAAGGCCCGCTTTTGGCGGGCCTGGGTATCTGCACAACGTCTGGTTGCGTGCATGACTCCTTCGCCCATTCAGGGAGAAGTGCGCCACCAACCAGTCATCATCGTCTGTGTCATAGTCATGATTGCGATACCCTTTCATGTGAACTTGCGTACTAGTTAACTGGTTCGCGGTAAAAAAGTCAATACTCTTTTTCCCCGCGCAGATAATTCTGGGTATCATGCTGCGACATTTATCCGCCAACGCCGGAGCCGTTTTGACCGATCCAACCCCGCTGAATCCCTACCCAATTTATGATCTACACAGCCACACCCGTGCTTCCGATGGGCTGCTTACGCCTGAAGAGCTGGTATTGCGGGCGGTAGAGCATCGCGTTGGCGTGCTGGCAATTACCGACCACGACACCATTGACGGTGTGCAGCCCGCGCGTGAGGCGATTGCTAAGCATCAGCTGCCACTGAAGTTAATGGCCGGGGTGGAAGTCTCGACGCTGTGGGAAAACCACGAGATTCATATTGTCGGCCTGGGCGTCGATTGCGCCAGCCCGATCCTGACCGAATTTCTACAGCAGCAAACCGAACGCCGCATGGCGAGAGCCGAACTGATCGCTGAGCGTTTAGAGAAAGCACATATCCCCGATGCGCTGGCCGGCGCGCTGGCGCTGGCAGAAGGTGGCGCCATCACCCGGGGACACTTTGCCCGCTTCCTGATTGCGCAGGGCAAGGCCGATAACATGGCGCAGGTTTTCAAAAACTACCTGGCCCGCGGCAAAACCGGTTACGCTCCGCCACAGTGGTGTACAATTAAACAAGCCATTGATGCCATTCATCATTCTGGCGGGCGCACCGTACTGGCCCATCCAGGTCGATACGGGCTTTCTGCCAAGTGGCTGAAGCGCCTGATCGCTCACTTCAGTGAAGAGGGCGGCGATGCGATGGAAGTGGCTCAGTGTCAGCAGGCGCCGAACGAGCGCACGCAGCTGGCACGTTATGCACAGGATTATCAACTCGCGGCCTCGCAAGGCTCTGATTTCCATCAGCCTTGCCCGTGGATCGAGTTGGGAAAAAAATTATGGCTTCCGGGTGGCGTCGAAGCAGTCTGGCTTCGCTTCCCGGAAATCGCACCCGAGTGATCTCTCTGCGGTGCGTCAGATAAGAGGTTAGTTATGAGTCAATTTTTCTATATTCATCCGGAAAACCCGCAGCCAAGACTGATTAAGCAGGCCGTTGAGTTACTGAATAAAGGCAGCGTGATTGTCTACCCGACGGATTCGGGGTATGCGCTGGGATGTAAGCTGGAAGATAAAAGTGCGATGGAACGGATTTGTAAGATCAGGAAGCTGGATGGTAACCACAACTTCACGCTGGTTTGCCGCGACCTGTCTGAGTTATCGACCTATGCGCATGTGGACAACACCGCTTTCAGGCTGATCAAAAACAATACGCCAGGCAACTACACCTTCATTCTGAAGGCGACCAAAGAGGTGCCACGCCGTTTAATGAACGACAAGCGTAAGACGATTGGACTGCGTGTACCGTCGAATCCGATTGCGCTGGCGCTGCTGGAAGCACTGAATGAGCCGATGATGTCGACGTCGTTGATGTTACCCGGTAATGACTTTACCGAGTCGGATCCGGAAGCCATTCAGGACAGCATTGGTAAGCTGGTGGATTTGATTATTCACGGCGGCTATCTTGGGCAGCATCCCACCACGGTGATCGACCTTACCGAAAATACGCCAGAAGTTGTGCGTGAGGGTGTCGGCGACGTCCAGCCGTTCTTATAATATTAGCGGGCTCACCAAAGGAATTATTCTTCGGTGGGCCCGGATTTAATAAGCTTCATTTAATCGTCCGTTAAATGTGTGAATCCATCTTATTTGCGTTAAGTCGTCGACTTGGTCAGCCAGTCCTTAAAGTCTTCATACGGAATATAAAGCGAGACATCCTTAAGAGGAACTGCTGAATTCTTGTGGCGTTTTATCTCTTTGGTGAAGCCAACGATCACACCGCCAATGGTGTCATCGTGATTATAAACGGCACCGCCTGACATCCCTTTTACCACGCCCGCATTCGAAACCATCGCCACGCATGGGCGTTTATTCCATTCATTACGAATACCGGTCAGGGCCAGATTTACCCCAGACGATTCCACCGGCATGGCGCTAATAAAGCTGTAGCCGTACATCTTTACCGGGTCGCCAATTTCGCCATTACGGAATTTGGGCAAGGATTTAAGATCGTTCTTATGATAAATAATTGCGAGGTCGCAATAGGGATGGTAGGCCTTTACTTTTTCTACAGAAAGCTTCGCCACGTGGGCCGCGGTGAGGCTGTACTCAGGGGTGATGGGGATGCTGGTGCCAAGCGCGCCGATGCCCAGGATGGTGGGGATCCCGGTAAAGTTCATATCGACACGTTTCATGGCTTCACTGCTGTACTCATATTTACCGACAGAGCAGCCGGTCAGCATTAGCACAGCTAATGCCGGAAGGGTCATTATAGTTTTCATGATGATCACACTTAGTCGGACACGTCAGTAAATCCCTGGTGAAGATAGATGACGTGTAATGCCGATGCTGACACAAGTTCAGCGTATTTTTTTGAGGAGTCGGGCTCCTCTTTTATTAATAAACTAGCAATAAGTCTTATGTTTTAAATTTTACGTACTTAAACTAAATTATAATATTTATTTAACAATCCAGTTAATTCATTACCGAATTGCTTGAGTGAATTCTACACAAACTTATTAATGCCGCAAATATAATAAATGCACGGCAGAGTTAAAAATAGTGATGATCAAGATTTAACTCAACCTTCTATATAATTGGTCTGAATATTTTGATTTAACCTGACTTATATCAAGGTGCATTTTAATTACGACAGAACAATCTGCTATTGTTGCATTTAAAAGTGGTGTTAACAGCTATCGATACTTTTAAAGCTGGTTGAGTCAGCTACATGATGGTCTATTTGGCTTTATCTTCATGCGAAAACGAGCGCTGGCGGGCGTTAAGGCTTAATGACAAGGATCATTATTATCGGCGAAATCCATCTAATATTATTTAACAGGTTAGTAACATTGGTTATTTTTTCCAATGAAATCATTAGCGTGACAGCGGGTTTGTGGCAAGCCTCTGTTAAGTCAGACAAATGAGTCTGTCCGGCGGTAATGGCTGATTGCGTTGTCGCCGCGACGGTAAAACGGCCTGTTTCGTTGCGGTGAAACTGATGTATCTGCGAGGGTGTTGAAACACGCGCATACCGTTATCAATAGAAGTCAACTTAGTGTAGAATGCGCTTCCCCTGAAAAAGGGCAGAGGATCGGTGGTGTGCATCGCGCAGGGCGCGGCACAGCAACCTCTGCTGCTGTCACGGGCCACTTGAATAGCATGACGCCTGGGAAGGCGACACAGAGGTTAGCGCCATGAGCGAAAAATTACAGAAAGTATTAGCACGCGCCGGACACGGTTCCCGCCGCGAAATTGAAACCATGATTTCTGCCGGACGCGTCAGCGTGGACGGCAAACTCGCCACGCTGGGTGACCGCGTGGACTCCAGCCCTTCTATTAAGATCCGCGTTGATGGCCATCTGGTCTCCGTAGCAGAATCCACCGCAGAAGTTTGTCGTGTACTGGCGTACTACAAGCCAGAAGGCGAGCTTTGCACGCGTAACGATCCTGAAGGGCGTCCTACCGTATTTGACCGTTTACCCAAACTGCGCGGCGCGCGCTGGATTGCCGTTGGCCGTCTGGATGTGAACACCTGCGGTCTGCTGCTGTTTACCACTGATGGTGAACTGGCCAACCGTCTGATGCACCCAAGCCGTGAAGTTGAAAGGGAATATGCCGTGCGCGTATTCGGCGCCATTGATGATGATAAAATCCGTCAGCTGAGCCGTGGCGTTCAGCTGGAAGATGGCCCGGCCTCTTTCAAAACCCTGAAATTCACCGGCGGTGAAGGCATCAACCAGTGGTACACCGTTACCCTGACCGAAGGCCGTAACCGCGAAGTGCGTCGTCTGTGGGAATCCGTCGGCGTGCAGGTTAGCCGTCTGATCCGTACCCGTTACGGCGACATCCAGTTACCGAAAGGCTTGCCACGTGGCGGCTGGACTGAACTGGAACTGGCTCCAACCAACTATCTGCGCGAACTGGTCGACTTGCCGCCAGAAATCACCAGTAAAGTTGCGGTAGAAAAAGATCGCCGTCGCACCAAAGCCAACCAGATCCGCCGTGCGGTTAAGCGCCACTCGCAGGTTGCGCCGGGTAGCCGTCGCCCTTCGGGCAAAGCATCCGGTAAAGCGGCTGCGGCTAAACCCGCAGGCAAATCTTCAGCGCGTACCTCAGGCAAACCGTCCGCTAAACGGGGTTAAACGCCGGTAACCTGACCTGAAGAAAAAACCCCCTGATGTTTTGCATCAGGGGGTTTTTTATTTGCTAACAGGCGCGACACTCGCTACCAGTCGATGCCTTGCTGAGCCTGAATGCCGGCATCAAAAGCATGCCTCGTCGGTCGCATCTCGGTAATGGTATCTGCAAGGTCCAGAATGTCCCGGTGACAGCCTCTGCCGGTGATAATTACGCTTTGATGGGCAGGGCGATTAGTCAGCGCGGTGAGGACTTCTTCCAGCGGCAGGTAATCAAAACTGACCATATAGGTCAGCTCATCCAGCACCACCAAATCCAACGTCTCATCTTGCAGCATGCGCTTGCCGTGCTGCCAGACCTGCAAACAGGCTGCTGTATCGGTTTCGCGGTTCTGGGTGTCCCAGGTAAAGCCAGTGGCCATCACCTGAAACTCGACGCCATGCGGCTCCAGCAGATTCCGCTCGCCGTTAGGCCATTCACCTTTAATGAACTGGATCACACCGGCGCGTTTCTGGTGGCCAACCGCACGTGTGGCGGTGCCAAATGCTGCAGTGGTTTTGCCTTTGCCGTTTCCGGTAAAGACCATCAAAATGCCGCGCACTTCCGTCGCTGAGGCGATACGCGCATCGACTTTCTCTTTCAACTTTTGCTGACGCTGCTGGTGCCGATCATCTGCCATTATTCGGCCGCTCCGGGTTTACGTCCGGGTTGCGCATCGTAGCTGATCCCGGTTTTACGCTTGCTGTCATCGCCCATCAGGAACAGATACAGCGGCATGATATCAGCCGGCGTTTTCAGCTTGTTGGCATCTTCTTCCGGGAAGGCACTGGCGCGCATTTTAGTGCGCGTGCCGCCAGGATTGATGCAGTTAACCCGCAAATGTTTGCTGTCATATTCATCAGCCAGCACCTGCATCATGCCTTCAGTGGCGAATTTCGACACGGAGTAAGCTCCCCAACCGGCGCGGCCCTGGCGTCCCACGCTGGACGTGGTAAACACCAGCGAGGCGCAAGGGGATTTAAGCAGCAACGGCAGCAGCGCCTGGGTCAGAAAGAAAGTGGCATCAATGTTGACGCGCATCACCTGCTGCCAGACCTGAGGATCCTGCTTTTCCATGGACACAATATCGCCCAGCAGACCGGCATTGTGCAGCACACCATCGAGGCGCGGCACATGTTGCGCCACCTCTGCGGCCAACTGCTGGCAACGCGCGGGAGAAGCCTGCTCTAAATCCAGAATAAACCACTGCGGTGCCGGTTTACCGGTCGCCGCAATGTCATCGGCCACGGCCTGCAGTTTCTCTTCATTACGGCCCAGGAGGACGACCTCAGCACCATAACGTGCATAGGTCACGGCGGCCTCGCGGCCAATTCCATCGCTGGCTCCGGTGACCAGAATGATTCGGCCAGTGAGCAGGTTGTCTTTAGGTTGATAGTACACGTTGAATTCCTCTGGCGGTGGTGATGGATCGCGCTGGCAGCTTCGCTGCTAAGCCATTGCCCGCAATAGATAATGTGCTTTATGCCCTAAATTGGTGAGCAGTTCAATCTTCAATAAGGGTAAAAGCGTGCGGCAGGAAGGGGATTCGGGCGACTCCTGGCCGTGACTCGGCTACAATAGCTGCTGATCTAATACGATGTTAAATAGGGCGGAATGAGTGGATTTACTCTCTTATTATGGGCTTTTTCTGGCCAAAACGGTCACCGTAGTGGTTGCTATCGCAGCAATTGCCATTCTGATCACTAACCTGGCGATGCGCAAGCGTGCTCAGGGCGGGCAGTTAAAGCTGACTCACCTGGGTGAAAACTACCAGGAAATGAAAGATGACATGATGCTGGCAAAAATGAAGCATCAGGATCAAAAACTGTGGCACAAAGAGCAAAAGAAGAAGGATAAACAGGAAGCAAAAGCCGCCAAACAACGGGCGAAGCAGGGCCTGAAAAGCGAGAGTACTAAGCCTACGCTGTACGTGCTGGATTTCAAAGGCAGCATGGATGCCCATGAAGTCAGCTCGCTGCGTGAAGAAGTCTCTGCCGTAATGGCGGTGGCGAAACCGCAGGACGAAGTGCTGCTGCGTCTGGAAAGCCCGGGCGGCGTTGTACATGGTTACGGTCTGGCGTCTTCACAGCTTCAGCGCCTGCGGGATAAAGGTATTCGCCTGACCGTCGCCGTAGACAAAGTTGCCGCCAGCGGTGGTTATATGATGGCGTGTGTGGCCGATCGTATCGTTGCGGCGCCATTCTCCATTGTCGGTTCGATTGGGGTGGTGGCGCAAATCCCTAACTTCAATCGCTTACTGAAGCGCAATGAAATTGATGTAGAGCTGCACACGGCTGGCGAGTACAAGCGCACGCTGACGTTGTTTGGTGAGAACACGGAACAGGGGCGTGAGAAATTCCGTGAAGATCTGAATGAAACGCATCTGCTGTTCAAACAGTTTGTGCATCAGATGCGTCCTTCACTGGATATCGACAGCGTTGCCACCGGCGAACACTGGTTCGGTACTCAGGCACTTGAGAAAGGGCTGGTTGATGCCATCGGCACCAGTGATGATTTGATTATCGATCAGATGGCCAATCATGAGGTGATTTCCGTTCGGTTCACCCGTCGTAAGAAAATGATCGACCGTTTTACCCAGAGTGCCGCCGGTAGCGCAGAACGTCTGCTGCTGCGTCTCTGGCAGCGTGGTGAAAAACCCCTGCTGTAAAAGACACTGCGCCCGCTCAGCGGGCGCGGTTACGCGATCCGGTACAGGGGAGAGAGCTCAACCGCCAGATACTTGAACACGTTAAACACCACCGTACTTTTCTCGCCAGGTAATCCCTGTTCATCTAAAAAGTAGTCGCCGCGAAATATCAGCACGTCCCCTTTCTGTTCCACATCGGTCGCCACTAATCCTGGGAAGACATCCTTATGCCCGGCAATCAGCTCATTGGCAATCACCAGCAGGGCGGGACGATCTATCGTCTGGGTCTGATTCACGTTTTCTCTCCTTTATAGTAGGCGTGTGCGTAAGAGTATATTACGTCCGCGCTTAACAATTCCACATGCTTTATAGGTGTATGCGCCAGCCGACTCTTTTTAGCCGACTTTCTGGCGTAAATCGCGGGCAGATGCTAATTAAGTTGCGTATCGAATTTTATCAGGTACAGTGTGGGCGTTTCGGGTTCCGGGCGTAAAACTAGCTTTACGCAATGTTTGAAATGCACAGAACAGGTTGTAAAAAGTGTCGTTAATCAGCAGGTTGGCTTCTTAAGCAGGGAGCATCAACAGAGCAGAAAGCGTCGGGTTGAAAATTATTTCCCCGGTCGCCATATCGTTAACGCGTCTCGCTTGCTCTGGCAAACGGCACATTTTACTCTCGGATGTTTTAATCAGGTAAAGGTAAATATGGGCAAAGCTCTCGTAATAGTTGAGTCCCCGGCAAAAGCCAAAACGATCAATAAATATCTTGGAAATGACTACGTGGTGAAGTCCAGCGTCGGTCATATCCGGGATTTGCCGACCAGTGGATCAACAGTTAAAAAGAGCGCTGACTCTACAACCAGTAAACCAGCAAAAAAAGTCAAAAAGGACGAGAAAGCGGCGCTTGTCAGCCGCATGGGCGTCGATCCTTTTCATGGTTGGGAAGCGGATTACCAAATCCTTCCTGGCAAAGAGAAAGTGGTTGCAGAGCTGAAGGCTCTGGCCGAAAACGCTGACCACATCTATCTCGCAACGGACCTTGACCGCGAAGGGGAAGCCATTGCCTGGCACCTGCGGGAAGTGATCGGTGGCGATGACTCACGCTTCAGCCGCGTGGTGTTTAACGAAATCACCAAGAATGCGATTCGTCAGGCGTTTGAAAAGCCGGGTGAACTGAATATTGACCGTGTGAATGCGCAACAGGCACGCCGGTTTATGGACCGCGTAGTGGGCTATATGGTTTCCCCGCTGCTGTGGAAAAAAATTGCCCGTGGACTGTCTGCTGGCCGCGTCCAGTCTGTGGCCGTGCGTCTGGTGGTTGAGCGTGAGCGCGAAATTAAAGCGTTCACCCCAGAAGAATACTGGGAACTGCACGCCGACCTGAACACGCCGAAAGGCACCGGTCTGCCGATGGAAGTCACGCATCAGCATGACAAGCCATTCCGCCCGGTCAACGGCGAGCAGACCCATGCTGCGGTTAGCCTGCTGGAAAAAGCCCGCTATGTGGTGGCCGATCGTGAAGATAAGCCGACCAGCAGCAAGCCAGGCGCGCCGTTTATCACCTCCACGCTGCAACAGGCGGCAAGTACCCGTTTGGGTTACGGCGTGAAGAAAACCATGATGATGGCACAGCGTTTGTATGAAGCGGGTCACATCACTTACATGCGTACTGACTCAACGAATTTGAGCCAGGATGCGGTTAGCATGGTTCGCGGCTACATTGAAACTGAGTTTGGCGCGAAGTACCTGCCGAAAGCCGCCAATGTGTACAGCAGCAAAGAAAACTCGCAGGAAGCGCACGAAGCGATTCGTCCTTCTGATGTGGCTATTCAGTCCGAGCAGTTGAAGGATATGGAAGCCGATGCGCAGAAATTATATCAGCTGATCTGGCGCCAGTTTGTCGCCTGTCAGATGATGCCAGCGCAGTATGACTCCACCACGCTGACCGTGGCGGCTGGAGACTTCAAACTGAAGGCCAAAGGCCGTACGCTGCGTTTTGATGGCTGGACGGCGGTGATGCCTGCGCTGCGTAAAGGCGATGAAGACCGGACCTTACCACCGGTTGAAGTGGGCGAAGAGCTGAAGCTGCAACAGCTGAAGCCAAGTCAGCACTTCACCAAGCCACCGGCTCGCTTCAGCGAAGCGTCGCTGGTGCGCGAGCTGGAAAAACGCGGTATCGGTCGTCCTTCTACCTATGCGTCGATTATCTCGACCATTCAGGATCGTGGCTACGTCCGCGTTGAGAGCCGTCGTTTCTATGCGGAGAAAATGGGCGAAATCGTTACCGATCGCCTGGAAGCTAACTTCCGCGAGCTGATGAACTACGATTTTACCGCGCATATGGAAGACAACCTCGATAAGGTTGCGAATAACGAAGCGCAGTGGAAAGGCGTGCTGGATCAGTTCTTTGCTGACTTCAGCCAGCAGCTGGAAAAAGCGGATAAGGATCCTGAAGAGGGCGGCATGCAGCCGAACCAGATGATCCTGACCTCGATCGACTGCCCGACCTGTAACCGCAAAATGGGTATCCGTACCGCAAGTACCGGTGTGTTCCTCGGCTGTTCAGGTTATGCATTACCACCAAAAGAGCGTTGTAAGCAGACCATCAACTTAATCCCTGAGAATGAAGTGCTGAATATTCTTGAGGGTGATGATGCTGAAACCAACGCGCTGCGTGCCCGTCATCGTTGCCAGAAGTGTGGCACTGCGATGGACAGTTATCTGATCGATAACCAGCGTAAGCTGCACGTCTGTGGTAACAATCCAGGCTGTGATGGTTACGAGATCGAACAGGGTGAATTCCGCATCAAGGGCTACGATGGCCCGATTGTTGAGTGCGAAAAATGTGGTTCTGAAATGCACCTGAAAATGGGACGTTTCGGTAAGTACATGGCCTGTACCAACGAGGAATGCAAAAACACCCGTAAGATCCTGCGTAATGGCGATGTTGCGCCACCGAAAGAAGATCCGGTGCCGTTGCCAGAGCTGACCTGTGAGAAGTCAGATGCGTATTTCGTGCTGCGTGACGGTGCTGCTGGCGTGTTCCTGGCCGCCAACACCTTCCCGAAATCACGTGAAACACGTGCGCCGCTGGTGGAAGAGCTGCAACGCTTCCGCGATCGTCTGCCTGAAAAACTGAGCTACCTGGCCGATGCGCCGGTCAGCGATGAAGAAGGCAACAAAGCGGTCGTGCGTTTCAGCCGCAAAACCAAACAGCAGTACGTCAGTACCGAGAAAGACGGTAAGGCGACGGGTTGGTCAGCGTTTTACGTAGATGGCAAATGGGAAGTCGCCAGCAAAGCGACCGCGACCAAAGCCGCTCCGGTTAAAGCTGCCGCCAATAAAGCCACGGCCACCAAAGCCACTGCGAAAAAAGCGGCGAAGAAGTAATCTGATGGGCCAGCGCCAGCTGGCCCTTTCTTCCTCCACTGCGCCTTGCTGAGCTATACATCTCCCCTGATTTTGTTATAGTTGTTATAGATATCCCTTTCCTTATTATAAAATCGCATTAGACCGGACTCCCCACTGCTGCAGCGATGTTTTCACCGCTTTCTGCATGGACTTCGGCGCGTAGCTTCAAACCTCAGATGGAATGAAAAATGAAATTGCAGCAGCTGCGTTACATTGTTGAAGTGGTCAATCACAACCTGAACGTCTCCTCCACCGCAGAAGGGCTCTATACCTCTCAACCGGGCATTAGTAAGCAGGTGCGCATGCTGGAGGATGAGCTGGGGATCCAGATTTTTGCCCGCAGTGGCAAACACCTGACTCAGGTGACGCCGGCAGGGCAAGAAATTATCCGTATCGCCCGTGAAGTGCTGTCTAAAGTCGATGCCATCAAGTCAGTCGCCGGTGAGCATACCTGGCCTGATAAAGGTTCGCTGTATGTAGCCACCACGCACACCCAGGCACGCTATGCGCTGCCTAACGTGATTAAAGGCTTTATTGAACGCTATCCTCGCGTGTCGCTGCATATGCATCAGGGCTCGCCAACGCAGATTGCTGAAGCCGTTTCCAAAGGCAACGCCGACTTTGCGATTGCCACAGAAGCGCTGCATTTGTACGACGATTTGATCATGCTCCCTTGCTATCACTGGAACCGGGCGATAGTCGTTACCCCCGATCATCCGCTAGCGGGTAAGGCCAAAGTATCGATTGAAGAACTTGCAGAATACCCATTAGTCACCTATACGTTCGGATTTACGGGCCGTTCAGAACTGGACACTGCCTTTAACCGTGCAGGGCTGACGCCACGGATAGTCTTTACTGCCACCGATGCGGATGTGATTAAAACCTATGTACGGCTGGGACTGGGTGTTGGGGTGATTGCGAGCATGGCGGTCGATCCGGTTTCCGATCCTGACCTGGTAAGGATTGAAGCAACTGATGTATTTAGCTTCAGTACGACCAAAATCGGTTTCCGCCGTAGCACCTTCCTGCGCAGCTATATGTATGACTTTATCCAACGCTTCGCACCGCACCTGACGCGCGATGTGGTTGATACTGCAGTAGGTTTACGCTCCAATGAAGACATTGAAGCGATGTTTAAAGACATTAAACTTCCTGCAAGATAATTTCCCCCGTGAATATTAGTGTTATGTCAAGGGCCGCTCATGCGGCCCTTTTTATTTCAATGGACCTTTAAATTGCTCTTAACGATTAACCCTTTTTATTCTTTTTACGTAAATGAAACATGTATCACATGTTTTCTGATTGTTATTCATTAAATGAGAATTGGTACACACTTTTGGTCGACGGACTTTGCGTCTGTCTAGGATGATTCTCATACTCTTGTTATAGAACAGCGGAGAAGGGCGGTTCTTAAGGGAAGGTAAAGAAAACTCTAGTTTTAAATGGATCTGAAAGCTGATGAGATCAATGTTATTTGGGTTAAGGCGTAATTAATTGACTTAAGTTTGATTAATCACAAAGGATATAGTTTTTCTTGTTTGATAAATGCCATTAATCGTTTTGTTCAATAAAAATTACTGGATTTCGCTCAGAATAATGTTTAGGATTCATCCTAATTTCTGATTGGTTCAAACAATCGTTTTCAATGAGAGTGATTATCAAAAACTATGAACACTAAATTAACAGTACAACCCGTTTTCGGTCATAAGACCATGAAAGTTCAGCGTAGCGCTAACATGAAACGCAAAGCCTGGCTGGCAGTATTCGCTGGTTCAGCGGTGTTTTGGATTGCAGCTGCATTCATGATTTGGCGTGTGTGGGGTTAACTATGCATCTTCAGACTTGCAATCAGAAGTCACAGCAAACCAGCAAGATGAAAGAGCGCTTTTGCAAAGGCAAATCTTCCGATGAAGTCATTGTTCCAGAGTCATGGGGCCTGAGTGAATTGCAGCGCAGTTTTATAGATTCAATGATCGACAAGAAAACCAAATAATAATAAGCGTCTAATTCTTTCTTCGGCCAGTTGGCTGAAAATTATAATACAAATAGTTACCTACGTTGCAATTGGCCACCTAATCTGGCCGGGCACTTTACTGCCTGAATGATGGGAAAACCATCAAAAAAACGGTGAAATCATTCGCATTTAGCAATGGTTTATATGAAGTACGTTTTTAAGGTCGCAGAGACCTGGGGAGTGCAAATGAATTTAACTCAAATGACCTGGTTCAGTACCTGGACTTTTTCCGCCTTATTCTGGACAAGCGCCGTCTGGGCAGGATTATTGATGCATCTTTAATGCATACATAAACAAACGAATTTATATAGAAACGCCTCACTGGCTAGTACAGTGGGGCGTTTTTGTTTTTACCGGTTGTTTCCAATGTTGTCGTTTCGTGTTGTTATCAAAACGTTACCTTTCGTTTGTACTATCTTTAAATCAGACCCTGTAATAACTCAGGTTATGATTTGAGTTGAAAAAAGGAGGAGTAATGTCGTCGACCCTACATAATAAAGCCAGGACAACACTGGATGTTAAAGGCCAACGTTATAGCTACTACAGTTTGCCCCGCGCCGCGGAGCAACTGGGTGACCTGACTCGTTTGCCTAAATCCCTGAAAGTCCTGATGGAAAACCTGCTTCGTTGGCAGGATGAAGACTCAGTCACTGAAGCTGATATTGTGGCGCTGGCCGGCTGGCTGAAACAGGCGCATGCCGATCGTGAAATTGCTTATCGTCCGGCGCGCGTACTGATGCAGGACTTTACCGGCGTGCCGGCGGTCGTCGATCTGGCGGCAATGCGCGAAGCGGTTAAACGGCTGGGTGGCGATGTCGCCAAAGTGAATCCGTTATCGCCCGTCGATCTGGTAATTGACCACTCGGTCACCGTAGATCGATTTGGTGACGACGATGCGTTTGAAGAAAACGTCCGGCTGGAGATGGAACGTAACCATGAGCGTTACGTTTTCTTACGCTGGGGGCAGAAAGCCTTCAATAAATTTAGCGTGGTTCCGCCAGGCACCGGAATATGCCATCAGGTCAATCTGGAGTATCTCGGCAAAGCGGTATGGCATGAGCAGCAAGATGGTGAAGAGCTTGCTTATCCAGATACTCTGGTGGGGACCGATTCCCACACCACAATGATCAATGCGCTCGGCGTTCTCGGTTGGGGCGTCGGTGGGATTGAGGCCGAAGCCGCAATGCTCGGCCAGCCGGTCTCGATGCTGATCCCGGACGTGGTCGGCTTTAAGCTTACCGGCAAACTTAAACCCGGCATCACCGCCACTGACTTAGTGCTGACCGTTACGCAAATGCTGCGTAAACATGGGGTGGTAGGCAAATTCGTCGAGTTTTATGGCGACGGGCTGGACGACCTCCCGCTGGCTGACCGCGCGACCATTGCCAATATGGCGCCAGAATACGGTGCAACCTGTGGCTTCTTCCCGGTGGATGCGGTTACGCTGGGATATATGACCCTGACAGGCAGAAGTAGCGAACAGGTCTCGCTGGTTGAAGCCTATGCCAAAGCTCAGGGAATGTGGCGCAATCCTGGCGATGAACCGGTGTTCACCAGCTCGCTGGCGCTGGACATGAATGAAGTCGAAGCCAGTCTGGCCGGACCGAAACGTCCTCAGGATCGTGTGGCGCTGGGCGATGTGCCTAAAGCCTTCCAGGCCAGTAACGAGCTTGAAATCAATCAGTCGCAGAAACAGCACAAGGCCATTACCTATACCGACAGCAAAACCGGCCTGCAGCAAACGCTAAAAGACGGTGCTGTGGTTATCTCCGCCATCACCTCCTGTACCAATACCTCTAACCCAAGCGTATTAATGGCCGCCGGATTACTGGCGAAGAAAGCCGTTTCGCTGGGCCTGAAACGCCAGCCCTGGGCGAAAGCGTCCCTTGCGCCGGGTTCCAAAGTGGTTTCGGATTATCTCGCGACCGCAGGCTTAACAACCTATCTTGATCAGCTCGGTTTTAACCTTGTGGGCTATGGCTGCACCACCTGTATCGGTAACTCAGGCCCGCTGCCTGACGAAGTGGAAACCGCCATTAAACAGGGCGATTTGACCGTTGGCGCCGTATTGTCCGGCAACCGTAACTTCGAAGGTCGTATTCACCCTTATGTGAAAACGAACTGGCTGGCATCACCGCCATTAGTGGTGGCTTATGCGCTCGCCGGTAACATGAATATCAACCTGCAACAGGATCCCATCGGGCAAGATAAGGCCGGTAATCCGGTCTACCTGAAAGATATCTGGCCTTCGCCGGAAGAGATTGCCGAAGCTGTGCAGCTGGTGTCGACCGATATGTTCCATAAAGAGTACGCCGAGGTGTTTGAAGGCACGCCAGAATGGCAGCAAATCAAAGTCAGCGAAGCCGCGACCTATGACTGGGATGAAGGATCGACCTATATTCGCCTGTCACCGTTCTTTGATCATATGGGCAAAGTGCCCGATCCGGTTAAAGACATTAAAGGTGCGCGGATCCTGGCAATGCTGGGCGATTCGGTGACCACTGACCACATCTCTCCTGCGGGCAGTATCAAAGCGGAAAGTCCGGCAGGGCGCTATTTACTCGATCATGGCGTAGAACGTAACGACTTCAACTCCTACGGTTCGCGTCGTGGTAACCATGAAGTGATGATGCGCGGGACCTTCGCGAACATTCGTATTCGCAACGAAATGGTGCCGGGTGTGGAAGGTGGCGTAACCCGATTTGTGCCGGGTGATGAGCAGTTAGCCATTTACGATGCGGCGATGAAATATCAGCAGCAAGGTACGCCTCTGGCCGTCATCGCGGGCAAAGAGTACGGATCCGGCTCAAGTCGTGACTGGGCCGCCAAAGGACCGCGTTTGTTGGGTGTACGCGTGGTGATTTCTGAATCCTTCGAACGTATCCACCGATCCAACCTGATCGGTATGGGGATCCTGCCGCTGGAATTCCCGCAGGGCGTAACCCGTAAAACGTTGGGATTAACCGGCGACGAATGGATTGACGTGGAAAATCTGACGCAGCTTAAGCCTAGCGGGACGGTGAACGTGACGCTGACCTATGCTGATGGCCGCAAGGAAGTGCTGGAAACCCGCTGCCGCATCGATACCGGCAATGAACTGACCTATTACAAAAACGATGGCATTTTGCACTATGTCATCCGTAATATGCTGGACGCGTAGTCATCAAAAGCAATCTGAAATGAAAAAGGGCCGATCTCAGTCGGCCCTTTTTTTGTGCTAATCGCGGCTCAGTCTTTTGACAGCAGATGGCCCATTTTGGCCGCCTTGGTATCCAGATAGTGCGCGTTTTCGGGATTACGCCCGACGATCAGCGGGACGCGTTCAACGATGTTGATCCCGGCTTCGCTGAGGATCTCAACTTTCCGCGGATTATTGGTCAGCAGACGCACTTCGTTCACGCCTAACAGCTTGAACATATCGGCGCACAGGGTGAAGTCGCGTTCATCAGCAGCAAAGCCAAGCTGGTGGTTAGCTTCAACCGTGTCATAGCCTTTATCCTGCAAGGCATAGGCGCGGATCTTGTTTAGCAAACCAATATTGCGTCCTTCCTGACGATGGTAGAGCAGCACGCCCCGTCCTTCTTCGGCGATGTGGTTCAGCGCAGCTTCAAGCTGGAAGCCACAGTCACAACGCAGGCTGAACAGCGCATCGCCGGTCAGACATTCGGAATGTACGCGAGCAAGTACCGCATCGCTGTTGGTAATATCTCCATAAACCAGTGCCACATGATCGTGACCGGTTGCCAGTTCTTCAAAACCAACCATCAGGAAATCTCCCCATGGCGTGGGCAGTTTGGCTTCTGCTACCCGTTTAAGCTGCATGTGACTCTCCAGAACCATCAAGTGTTGCGCTATCATCATGGTAGCGCGCTGTCAGCAAACTGACACAATTCATAACGCTTATTTTGCCACAATCAGGGCGAAGGCGGTTAACGAGTTAGAGCGATTGTAGTGATACCGCACAATTATCACCTTGTCAGTCAGTATGTTATTATTTTTTATCATAAACTTATCTTGTTTTGATCAAACACCCGGTCCAGTAAAGGATGACTATGAGAGAAATTGCGCTGCGCACCACATTGGGTGCACTGATATTGCTTATTATGCCAGCAGCCGTCTGGCTATCGGGTTGGCACTGGCAACCGGTTGAAATGGGCATCGGTTATAAAATGCTGTTCTGGTTGACCGAAACGGTGACCAGCCCGTGGGGAACGCTGACCAGTGCGGTGCTGTGTGGCTGGTTTTTATGGTGCCTGCGTTTTCGTTTCAAACCGGCACTCCTGTTGCTGGTGATTGTGATTTCGGCCATTCTGGTCGGGCAGTATGCCAAGAGCTTTATAAAGGAGCAGGTGCAGGAGCCTCGTCCTTATGTTCTGTGGCTTGAACACAGTAATGGGCTTGATGAAAAAACGTTCTACGAGCAGAAACGCCCGGAACGCAGCACGCTGGTGCGCAATGCGCTGATCAACAATACGCAGTTGCCTGACTGGTTAAAGCAACATTGGGAATTTGAGACCGGTTATGCGTTTCCCTCAGGCCATACGATGTTTGCCGCCAGCTGGGCATTGCTGGGGATTGGGCTGCTCTGGCCGCGTCGCCGCATCGTCACGGTGGTGATATTAGTGGCGTGGGCCGTCGGTGTGATGGGCAGTCGACTGGTGCTGGGCATGCATTGGCCACAGGATCTGATTACCGCTACCGCGATCAGCTGGGCGCTGGTTACCCTGGCAACCTGGCTGGTGCAGCGCTATTGCGGACCGTTGACCGTGCCGCCGCAGGAAGAGCAGGAAATCGAGCAGCGCGATGCGGAGTGATTGAATTTCTGGCTTTTGTCCCCATAACTGAGGGATGTGCAGGAATTTTTCATGGTCTCCGCGTTTCCAGACGCATCGGACAAGCAACAGCGCTTTTTTTTTGGCATAATTCATCTGGTTAACACCAGACTATGGGATGGACTGTGAAATATTTGCTGATTTTTTTACTGGTATTGGTGATCTTTATCATCTCTATTACGCTTGGGGCGCACAACGATCAGGTTGTTTCATTCAACTACCTGTTAGCGCAGGGAGAATACCGCGTATCCACGCTGCTGGCCGTACTGTTTGCCGCCGGATTCTTACTTGGTTGGGCTATTTGCGGTCTCTTCTGGCTGCGCGTACGTGTTTCACTGGGCCACACTCAGCGTAAATTAAAACGCCTTCAGCAACAGCTGGGGCAGGCAGAAGAGACCGTGACAGTGTCACAAGTCCCTGCCGTTAAGGAATAATCTCTTATGTTGGAACTGCTGTTTCTGTTATTACCTGTTGCCGCCGCCTACGGCTGGTATATGGGGCGCCGTAGCGCGCAACAGGACAAGCAACAGGAAGCAAGCCGCCTGTCACGCGATTATGTGGCGGGCGTTAACTTCCTGCTCTCCAATCAGCAGGACAAAGCGGTCGATCTGTTCCTTGATATGCTGAAAGAGGACAGTGGCACCGTTGAAGCGCACCTGACGTTAGGCAACCTTTTCCGCTCGCGTGGCGAAGTTGACCGCGCTATCCGTATCCACCAGGCATTAATGGAAAGTGCCTCACTCACTTACGATCAGCGCCTGTTAGCGGTACAACAGCTGGGCCGCGACTATATGGCCGCCGGCTTTTACGATCGTGCAGAAGAGATGTTCAGCCAGCTGGTGGATGAAACGGATTTCCGCGTGGGTGCCTTACAACAGCTGTTGATCATCCATCAGGCAACCAGCGACTGGCCTAAAGCGATTGAAGTGGCCGAGCGACTGGTGAAGCTGGGCAAAGATAAGCAGCGGATGGAAATTGCGCATTTCTATTGCGAACTGGCCTTGCAGGCAATGGGCAGTGACGATCTCGATCGCGCAATGGGCCTGCTGCGGAAGGGTGAGTCAGCCGACCGGCAGAGCGCACGCGTGTCAATCATGATGGGCCGTATCCATATGGCCAAAGGCGAGTATGCCAAAGCCGTTGGCCACCTGCAGCGCGTGCTTGAGCAGGATAAAGAGCTGGTCAGTGAAACGCTGGAAATGCTGGAAACCTGTTATCAGCAGCTCGATCAGCCGAATGCCTGGGCAGAGTACCTCAAGCGTTGCGTGGAAGAGAATACCGGAGCGGCGGCAGAGCTGTACCTGTCTGATGTGATTGAACATGACGAGGGCGGGGAAGTGGCTCAGTTGTATATCAATCGTCAGCTTCAGCGCCATCCGACGATGCGGGTGTTCCATCGTTTGATGGATTATCACCTGCATGAAGCGGAAGATGGCAGGGCGAAAGAGAGCCTGATGGTGCTGCGTGATATGGTTGGCGAGCAAATCCGCACCAAGCCCCGTTATCGCTGCCACAAATGTGGCTTCACCGCCCATGCACTTTACTGGCATTGTCCTTCATGCCGTGCGTGGTCTTCGGTAAAACCTATTCGCGGTCTCGACGGCCAGTAACCCGTAATTGGGTCACTGGCCTGTTTTACACCCCGACTTTAGTTACAACATACTAAATAATATTATTAATAAGATACCTGTGGCATCGGCGTTGTTTGCGGCCTGGCAGGGGAGACTGACGAAAACTGACGCGCCAACCTGTGATTTTGGCGGTGTCGCAGGTAGAATGCTTGCCGTTTATCTCTTGTGCCAAAGGCGCATCACTCTTCAGAGGGCTCTTCTATGCAATCACTTTCGGTCACCGGTTCCCCCATTCTGGTCGCGCTGGATTATAACGATCGCGCTGCCGCTATGGCTTTTGTGGATCGAATTGACCCACAGAGCTGCCGGTTGAAAGTAGGCAAAGAGATGTTCACCCTTTTCGGACCTGAGCTGGTGAAAGACCTGCACAAGCGGGGTTTTGACGTCTTCCTCGACCTGAAATTCCACGATATCCCTAATACTACCGCGCACGCCGTTGCGGCGGCCGCAGAGCTGGGTGTCTGGATGGTCAATGTCCACGCCAGCGGCGGAGCGCGGATGATGACCGCCGCGCGTGAGGCGCTTCTGCCTTTTGGCAAAGATGCGCCGCAGCTGATTGCCGTCACCGTGCTGACCAGCATGGAGGCTTCAGACCTGAAAGATATTGGTATCGATGCGTCCCCGGCTGACCATGCCGAGCGTTTAGCGCGTCTGACCCAGCATTGCGGGCTGGACGGTGTGGTTTGCTCAGCGCATGAAGCGGTTCGCTTTAAACAGGCTTTTGGCTCAGACTTCAAGCTGGTGACGCCGGGGATTCGTCCTGCAGGCAGCGACGCGGGCGACCAGCGTCGGATCATGACGCCGCAACAGGCGCAGCAGGCTGGCGTGGATTATATGGTGATCGGGCGTCCAATTACCCAATCGGCCGATCCGCAAGCCACGCTGAAAACCATTCTTGCATCATTACAGGAGGCATAATGGCCGATAATAACAGTCGCCTCGTTTACTCGACGGAGTCAGGCCGTATTGATGAGCCTAAGCAGGAAGTCCAGCGGCCTAAGGGCGACGGCATCGTGCGGCTGCAACGGCAAACCAGCGGCAGAAAGGGCAAGGGTGTTTGCCTGATTACCGGGCTGGAGATGAATGATGTAGAAATCGAAAAGCTGGCGGCGGAATTGAAGAAAAAATGTGGCTGCGGCGGCTCGGTGAAAGAGGGCGTGATTGAAATACAGGGCGACAAGCGCGACCTGTTAAAAACGTTACTTGAAGCAAAGGGTTTGAAGGTGAAGCTGGCAGGAGGCTGAAGCGACATCGTTGCAGCACTCCCCCTAAGGCGGGTCATCTTAAGCCATATTAAAGGCCGCGAATTTCGCGGCCTTTTGCTGTAGATGCATTGCATAGTCTGAATTTATTATGGTTATTATTTGCTGATTTGGTGGCCGATAATACCACCAACAGCGGCACCACCCACGGTACCCAGTCCGCTACCGTTGGACAGAATATTTCCGCCAATAGCACCAGCACCAGCACCAATTGCCGTATTACGATCGCGTTTAGACCAGTTCGAGCATGCGCTCAGTGAAAGCACCAGAGTTGCGGCTAACACGCCAGCGGTAATACGTTTTGCGGTCATTGACATCATCAATTCTCCTTAATGTCTTTTACAGAGATATCTTTCTCAGTATAGCGTCTGCTTTGCGTTGAAGGCCCAATCCGGGCATATTTATGAGTGGTTTATCTCACTTAAAGGAAATTAACCGCTATAAAAAATGCTGTGCATAGCCCGCAGTTGGAACGCAATTAATCGCTGACAACAGAGCGGATATAGATAGAAGTCTAACTATAACCTCGGGTTCTATTGCCTTTCTGTATTGTATTCACCGCTGATCATCTTCACAGGTAAAAAATCCTAAATGCTTAGACATTTCTGGTCCTAAAACGCATTTCCCTGAACCATCCAGTTTCCGCCATCAAATCGCGCACCCCGTTCCCTGAGATGCATGGCCACTGAAACGCTCTGTTAACGGTCGTTTCGTTGCGCTAACCTGGCATGTTTAACGACCTCATCACCCACCGTCAGCGTCAATACCCGATCGCCCTGATACCAGCGTCCGTTCTGCGGCTTCCAGCCCTCTGCCAGCAGACGTTCGGCAGTGTCACTGATTGGCTGCCCGATCATCGCATCAATCTCTTCAGGTTGCGTCTGCCGTGAGGCGTTCTGCGCCTTGGTTTTATGGATATCGCAGCTCACGCCATCGGTCATCTGCGTACAGCCGCTTGCCTCAAGCTGAGCGCGATATTTAGCACTGATGGCATAGGCTGGCCCGGCAGACATTGCGGTAATCGCCAGGATCAACAGCGCGCGTGAAAGGTAACGGCTTGGGATGTGGGTCATTTTGTACCTCGGTTTATTGCATTCAGTTAATCAGCAATCAGAGACCATGCGCACGGCCATTAGGGCTGTTATGGGCTGATGCCTGGGCATTCTCTGCGCCACGACCCTGATGGCCAATGCTTCCTTTGTTATGGCCCGCTTTGTCGTGGCGGTTACCTGTGTGGCTAATCTGGAAGGCTGAGACGTAAGGAACCGCCACCTGTACGCCGGGAATCGTCGCAGCAAGTTGCGCGGCGGTTGTTACCTGCGTAACGCCGTTGATCGTTACTGAAACCTGCGTTGACGGGTTTAGGGTTGATGCCGCGACGTTGATAGTTGGCACGCGCTGGTTAACTGCAACAGGTGCAACCGGCGTTTTTTGTAATACTGTCATATAGACATTGATGCGGGTTGGCGTTCGCTGTGGTACCGACTGAGGCACGGCCTGCGGTACTAAAGGCTGCAATTGCGCGATCGGCGTTTGTTGCTGGATCTGCGGAGTAGTCTGTGGCACGGCTTGCGGTACTGAAGGCTGCAATTGCGCGATCGGCGTTTGTTGCTGGATCTGCGGAGTAGTCTGCGGCACGGCCTGCGGTACTGAAGGCTGCAATTGAGCGACCGGCGTTTGTTGTTGGATCTGTGGAGTAGTCTGCGGCACGCTTTGCAGTACTGATGGCTGCAACTGAGCAACTGGTGTTTTTTGTTGTATCTGTGGCGTGGCCTGTGGAATTGCCTGCGGAACATTCATCCGCTGTGGTACTGATTGCACCATTGCAACAGGAGTTTTCTGCGGTGTGCGTTGTGGTGAAATCTGCGGCACCTGTGGCTGTTTTGATGGAACTGCGTCAGGAGTTGCGTAGCCTACGCCCTGGGTATTTTTAGCATTGATGTATGAATTGCCAAAATTGTTGTTAATTGAATCAGACAACGCGCCACCTGTTAAACCAGTGAGTGACGGTGATTCTGGTGCCGCAACAGCAGCAAAGGTTGAAACAGTGGCAACAGCCAGGGCGAGCATTTTGATACTGGTTTTCATTTTCAGGTATTCCGTAATTTGGGTTTGTGCGCATTCATGACGGTCAGATTCCCCATTTCACGGTAATAACAGGGCATCAAAATCTAACCGGAACTTATTTCACTGCCCGGAAAAAGCCCCCTGATACCTGCCAGGCATTCAGGGGGAAAGCTCACCAGGAATGAAAACGATGGAAACAATGTCGGAATGGAATCGACATGCCATTTCTCGTCGGTGCGCAAATTACGCCGTTTAGGATTGGTTTAAGTTGATATAAATCAATCGCGAGTGGAAACGATTACACTCGTAAAGTAATGTCTTATTTTGTAAAGAGAAAAATGTTTACGCACTGTTTTTGATTATTCGTGCGCAGAGGGGATCCCTGTTGTTCACGCATTTACTGGCCTACAGCGAGTTCCTGCCGGGCATCCAGCGAATAGCTCCATACCCAGTCCGTAAGTCGCGGGGGAAAATGGAGAAAATGGGGCTGGAGAAGAAAAATGTTAGAACAGTTAAAACAACAGGTACTGGAAGCCAATCTGGCGCTGCCAAAACACGGTCTGGTGGTCTTTACCTGGGGTAACGTCAGTGCGCTGGATCGCGACAGTGGGCTGATGGTGATTAAACCGTCGGGTGTCAGCTATGACGTTATGCAGCGTGACGATATGGTGGTGGTTAACGTCGCCACGGGGGAGGTGGTTGAAGGCAACAAACGACCTTCGTCTGATACGGATACCCATCGCGCACTTTATCAGGCCTGGCCTGAGGTAGGCAGTATCGTCCATACCCATTCCCGCCATGCGACGATCTGGGCCCAGTCTGGCCGGGATATTCCTGCCTGGGGAACCACCCATGCGGATGATTTCTATGGCGCCATTCCCTGCACCCGACAAATGACGCCTGAAGAGATTCAGACGCGATACGAGTGGGAAACCGGGCAAGTGATTATCGAAACCTTCCAGCAGCGTGAAATCGATCCGCTGGCGGTTCCTGCGGTGCTGGTGAATTCGCATGGGCCATTCTGTTGGGGCAAAACAGCAGATGAGGCCGTTCACTCAGCCGTGGTGTTGGAAGAAGTGGCCTACATGGGGATCTTCAGTCAGCAACTCACGGCCAACCTGCCTGCCATCCAGCAACCACTGCTGGATAATCACTATTTGCGTAAGCACGGCACTAACGCCTGGTATGGTCAGAAAAAATAATTTTATCAGGCCCGTTAACGTAATTCAGGCAAACGTTTTGTCTGAATTACGGTCTGGCAATATTTAGCACTATTTTTCGCTTGACTGCTCATCCTGCCCACCTGTTTTATCTTAAAAATCAAAACCAGATTTTGTGATTACCCGCTCTGGATTACGCTGGAACCGCGCTTAAGCGCTCCCATAACCAGAGGATATGATAATGACAGTAATTAATCAGACTACATGCAGGTTGTTTAGCGAAGTTGGACAAACCACACAGCTCTCCGCGTACTACGAGGAAGGGCGTCGCACCATGTGGATGTTACTTCGCGCGCAACCGCGTCCAAGCTTCAATCACGAGCTGATCGAAGAGATCATGAACCTCAGTTATGCCGCTCAGCGTTCTGGCTTACCCATCGACTTTTGGGTGACCGGTTCGCTGGTTCCGACGATGTTTAACGCCGGTGGCGATCTGCGGTTCTTTGTTGAATCGATTAAAAATGGACGGCGTGAAGCACTGAGGGCGTATGCCCGGGCCTGCGTGGACTGCATCCATGCCGCCGCACGCGGCTTTGATACCGGCGCAGTCAGTATTGCCATGATTGAAGGCAGCGCTTTGGGTGGTGGCTTCGAGGCTGCATTGGCCCACCACTTTATCCTGGCGCAAAACACCGCCCGCATGGGCTTCCCGGAAATTGCGTTCAACCTGTTTCCTGGCATGGGGGGCTATTCACTGGTCGCCCGTCGTTCAGGGATGAAACTGGCGGAAGAGCTGATCTGTGAAGGGGAGTCCCATACCGCCGAATGGTTTGAACAACGTGGACTGGTCGATAAGCTGTTCCAGCCGGGTGATGGTTACCAGGCGACGCGTACGTTTATCGACACCATGAAGCCAAAACTGAACGGCGTGAAGGCGATGCTGAAAGCGCGTCAGCGTGTGTTACAGCTGACGCGCGCAGAGCTGATGGATATCACGGAAGACTGGGTAGACTTCGCGTTCACCATTGAACCGAAAGATATTGCCTATATGGAGCGTCTGGTGCAGTTGCAGAACCGTCACAGTGCGCAGGTTTTACGTAAAGTCGGCTAAGCGTTAGTCCGGTTCGCCAGCCAATGCTCGATATCGTCGGCGGGCATGGGTCTGGCATATAAATAACCCTGGCGGGTATCCACACCACTCGCCAGGACAAAGGCCTCTTCCTCTTTAGTTTCGATCCCTTCAGCAATAACCTGCAAATCCAGCGCCTTCGCCACCGCCACAATCGCCTTAACTAATGACTGCGATACGGGCTGATCGTTTACGTTGCGGACAAAACTCTGGTCGAGCTTAATTGCATCGATAGGCACGCGAGCCAGTTGCGAAAGCGAGGAATATCCGGTGCCGAAGTCGTCGAGATGCACCTCTGCGCCCAGCTGCTGGAACTGCAACATCAACGCCAGCGCCTTTTCTTCATTTTCGATCAGGCAACTTTCAGTCAGTTCAATATCAATCGGGCAGCGTGACAGATTCAACTGCTCCAGCGCCAGTTTCAGATCGGTATAAATACTCTGATCGGTCAGCTGACGGGCGGAGACATTCACCGCCACGCGTAAATCGATGCCTTTCTCCCGCCAGCGAACGACCTGTTCAAGCGCAGTCAGCATCACCCAGCGACCGAGCGGCACAATTAATCCCGACTCTTCGGCATAAGAGATAAAATCACCTGGTGGCACCAGACCACGTTCCGGCGAAAGCCAGCGCACCAGCGCCTCCACGCTTTTCACCTCGCCATTTCCGTCAACTTTTGGCTGATAATGGATAATCAGCTGATTCTGATCCAGCGCTTTGCGCAGGTTGGTATCCAGCCATAGATATTCAAATACCCGTTGGTTCATTTCGGCAGAGAAGATGCAGAATTTACCACGACCATTTTCTTTGGCTGTATACATGGCGGTGTCAGCATTGCGCATCAGGCTTTCTTTATCTTCGCCGTGCTGCGGGCTGACCGCGATGCCAATGGAGCAACCTGAATAGACTTCAATCAGGCCGATACGGAACGGCTGTTTCAGACGATCGAGGATGCGCGATGCCATCGCTTCCAGTGAAGCCTGACTGGCGGCGGTGGCCAGCACGATGAATTCATCACCGCCCAGGCGAGCCAGGGTCTGATCTTTATCCAGACAGCTTAAAATCGCCAGCGAGACCGCCTGCAACAGCTGATCGCCAAACATGTGCCCGTAGGCATCGTTGACCTTCTTAAAGTTGTCGAGGTCGAGATAGACGATGCCAATCTGCTGCTCAACACGCTGTTCCAGCGCCTCAGCGATAGCGTGGTTAATCGCATTGCGGTTTGGCAGGCCGGTAATGGTGTCGGTATTCGCCAGCACGCGCAGGCGCTCCTGAGCGCGACGTTCTTCAGTAATGTCTGTCCCTGAGCAGATCAGGTAGATCTCATTTTTCCCGCTGCCGCTGTGGACAAATTTATTGCGGAACAGGAACAGGCGCTGGCCCTTTTTGGTTTTGATCCAGCGTTCAACTTCGTAAGAGCTGCCATCGCGGAAAAAGCCGCTGATATTACGGCGGGACGACGAGGCTTCCTGCTTGGTCATAAACAGCTGGAACACATTACGGCCAATGACTTCTTGTTCTTTCAGGCCGGTATATTCTTCGCTCAATCGATTAAAGCGCTGAATGTTGCCGCGCTGATCGACAATCACAATCACCGAATTGGCTTCAGAAACCACCTGTTCGGCAAATGAGAGTCCCAGTACCAGATCGCGCGCCACGGCGGAGGTATCTCCCCACGCAGACGCGCTGCCGGCCCATGAGGTTTGGTTAACTCTTCTGCCGACCAGATGCATAGAAAGAGGCTCACCGTACAGGGACAGTGTCAGGTTAACGCTGGACGTAATTACCGTCATGCTGCGGATCAGGCTGGCCTGTGGGCCAGTCAGCGCCACGGCGATATGTGTACTTGCCTGTTCATCCTCAGCAAAAAGGAGTGCATCGCTGTCTGCCATTAAACGCCAATGAGGGCTGGTGGTACCAAAATAGGTATAAAGTAATGATTGCCCCGGTTCATCGGTCATCTGGTGTCTCCTTGAGGGATGCAATGAAGGCTGTATCTTCTTATTTTAGCAACAGTATTCGGCAACCAGTATAATCTCAAGGTGTATCTCAGATATATTTTTCGAGCAGAAATTAACGGGGAGAATAAAATGCCCCGATCTGGCGATCGGGGGCGTGGATTAGCAGGGGCATTTGCCTAACTTCCCAGCTTTGCTCGGGAAGCGGGCATCAAGACAGTAGCGATGAAACTCTTTCTCTGTCATAGGTTTAGTCTGAGGATGTTGCTGATTCATGTGCCGAAGATAACCAGGATAATCCTGTACGCCCACCATCAGACGGAAGGTTTGCGCCACACGTGACATAAGAAGGCGTAACGTTAATTTCTCTGGTGATTTTGTGCTATTCATCGCCAGGCAGCGATAAATGATCAGAGAACGTCGTTTAGGTATCGCATAAATAGCATCAGACATGGCGAGCCTCACTGCGCAAGGAAACGGCGGTTTCGTGAGTGGTCGGTGTTGCGCTGTTCAGCGCGCGACGGATCACGAAGAAGGCAGAAATCAACATTGTCACCGCCACCAGCATAAAGAAGGCGCAGAGCGCGGCGTTGATTTGATTGCTGAAGACGATGGTTTGCATATCTGCCACGGATTTTGCCGGGGCAATAATGATGCCGTTATCGATCCCTTTAGAGAACTTATTGGCCTGCGCCAGGAAACCAATGCTCGGCTTCTCATGGAAAATCTTCTGCCAGCCCGCGGTCATCGAGGTGATAAACAGCCAGACGGTCGGCAGGATGGTCACCCAGGCATAACGCTGCTTCTTCATTTTGAACAACACCACGGTGCCGAGGATCAACGCCATCGACGCCAGCATCTGGTTACCAATGCCGAACAGCGGCCACAGCGTGTTGATGCCGCCCAGCGGATCGACCACGCCCTGATAAACGAAGAAGCCCCAGCCGGCCACCGCCACCGTAGTGCCGGCCATATTGCCTAACCAGGAACGGTTGTTGGCCAATGAAGGCACCACCACGCCGACCAAATCCTGCACCATAAAACGACAGGCGCGCGTGCCGGCATCGACCGCGGTAAGAATAAACAGCGCTTCGAACAGGATTGCGAAGTGATACCAGAACGCCATCATCACCCGGCTGTTAAACACTTCGGTAATGATATGCGCCATGCCTACCGCGAAGGTTGGCGCACCGCCGGCACGTGAGAGGATAGTGCTTTCGCCTACGTCCCGGGCAATGCCGGTCAGCATTTCAGGCGTCACCACAAAGCCCCAGCTGTTGATCGCCTGGGAGGCGGTTTCCACCGTGGTGCCAATTAATGCGGCGGGTGAGTTCATCGCGAAGTACACGCCCGGTTCAATCACCGAGGCGCAAATCAACGCCATGATGGCCACGAAAGACTCCATCAGCATCGCGCCGTAGCCGATAAAACGAATATGGCTCTCACGCTCAATCAGCTTCGGCGTGGTCCCGCTGGAAACCAGCGCATGGAACCCGGAGATCGCGCCGCAGGCGATGGTGATAAACAGGAACGGGAACAAGGCACCGGAAAACACCGGGCCGCTACCGTCGATAAAGCGGGTTACCGCCGGCATTTTCATTTCCGGCATGGCAAACAGAATCCCAACCGCGAGGCCCGCAATAACGCCTATTTTCAGGAAGGTAGACAGATAATCACGCGGCGCCAGTAAAAGCCACACCGGCAGAACCGAAGCAATAAAGCCGTAAATAACCAGCACCCAGGTCAGGGTCGTGCCTTTCAGCGTGAAGAACGGTCCCCAGTAGGGATGTTGCGCGATATCACCGCCATAGATAATCGCTGCCATCATCAGCACAAAGCCAATCAGTGACACTTCCGCGATTTTTCCGGGGCGAATAAAACGCATATAAATGCCCATAAACAGCGCAATCGGGATGGTTGCCGCGATGGTGAACAATCCCCACGGACTGTTTGCCAGCGCCTTAACCACCACCAGCGCGAGGGCGGAAAGAATAATGATCATTACGCCCAACGCCCCGAGCATGGTGACCACACCGGCAAAGGCACCGAGCTCCTGTTTGGCCATTTCACCGAGCGAGCGTCCGTCTCTGCGGGTCGAGATAAACAGGATCAGGAAGTCCTGCACCGCACCGGCCATCATCACGCCCACCAGGATCCAGATGGTGCCGGGCAGAAAGCCCATCTGCGCGGCGAGGATCGGACCAACCAGCGGACCGGCACCGGCGATGGCGGCAAAATGGTGGCCGAACAGCACCCATTTATTGGTGGGAACATAATCCAGACCATCGTTATTGCGTTCTGCCGGTGTGCGGCGACGGTCGTCTAACTCAAAGATATTTTTAGCGATAAACAGGCTGTAAAAACGGTAAGCAATGCTGTAGCACGCGATGGAAGCCACCACCAACCACAATGCATTAACATGTTCGCCACGGCTGAGCGCCAGCATAGCAAACGCCCCGGCTCCGATTAACGCCACCGCTGACCAGGTGACGCCGGTTTTGACGTTTTTCATCACATTACTCCTTGCAGGATCCATAAGAAGGACTGAACAAGAACTTAAAGTAATGTAATTGTTTGTTAATGAAAGCGAAGGCAGGGAGAAGTGTGAGGCGAGAAGCTTTTTTTCTGTTGCGGAGGAGGGGAAGAGATGTCAGGTGGGATAACGGACGCTATCCCACCTGAAAAGCCGTTAGGCTACCGGGCGTGCAACCACGCTTCGGTTTTCCATACGGACTTCAGCAATGGTCACTTCGATCAAATCGGTCACGCGGTAAGCCACTTCACCTTTGATCTGCACGGTGCCATTTTCCTGGCTGCATACCAGCTCATCACGCACGGCGTGGATGAACGGTGCCGGGATAAAGGCAACCGCGCCGTTCGCCGTCAGACGGACGCGCATACCGCCGCGAGAAACGTCGATGACTTCTGCACCGAAACGCTGGTCGGTGCCCGCCGCGCTCTGCAGGAAGCGCGAGTACAGCCAGTCACCAACGTCACGTTCCGCCATGCGGTTCTGACGGCGACGTTCGCCCATCTTCACCGTGATGTCATCATTTGGACGGCGGGCTTCTTCCCCTTTGATCATCGCTTTCAGCAGGCGATGGTTGATCATATCGCCATACTTACGGATCGGTGAAGTCCAGGTGGCATACGCCTCCAGACCCAGGCCAAAGTGCGGGCCCGGCTCGGTGCTGACTTCAGCAAACGACTGGAAACGACGGATGCGGCTGTCCAGGAACTGTGTCGGCTGTGAATCCAGCTCGCGGCGCAGTTCGCGGAAACCTGACAGGGTGGCGATCGCCAGCGGATCCACTTTCAGGCCGTGGTTTTCCAGCATGGTGGCCGCCAGTTCCGCTTTCTCGGCATCAAAGCCCAGATGAATGTTGTAGATGCCGAAGCCCAGTTTCTGACGCAGCACGGTGCCGGCACAGATATTGGCGGTGATCATCGCTTCTTCCACAATGCGGTTAGCAATGCGGCGGTGCTCAGCCACGATATCCAGCACTTCGCCTTTCTCGCCCAACAGGAAGCGGAAGTCGGGGCGATCTTTGAACACCAGCGCATGGGTTTGACGCCATTCGCTGCGCGCCAGGCACAGGCGATGCAGCAGACGGATCTGCGCCGCAATCGCGTCGTTCTCAGGCTGCCATTCGCTGGCACCGTCGCTTTCCAGCCAGTCGGAGACGTTGTCGTAAGCCAGTTTCGCTTTGGACTCAATCCACGCGGCAAAGAAGTGAATCTCTTCACTCAGGGTGCCGTCTGCTGCCACGTTCACGCGGCAAGCCAGCACCGGACGGCGCTCGTTCGGGCGCAGCGAACAGATGTCATCAGACAGCTGACGCGGCAACATTGGAATGTTGAAGCCCGGCAGATAGTTAGTGAATGAACGCTCAGCGGCAATCGCATCCAGCTCGCTACCGGCAGCCACATAGGCGGTCGGATCGGCGATGGCGATGGTCAGACGCAGCGCACCGTCGGCGGCTTCTTCCACATACAGCGCATCATCCATATCTTCTGTGCTGGCGCTGTCGATGGTAACGAATTCAAGGGCAGTGAGGTCTTCACGTTCCAGCTGCTCGTCCAGCATCTCGCCGGCGGTGGCGTCTGGCGCCTCACGCTCAAGATTGTGACGGGAGAGGGTGACCCACCAGGGGGCTAAGTGATCGTCAGCCGTGGTGATAAACGCCGTCAGTTCAGCGTAGAAAGTGCGATCGCCTTTCAGCGGGTGGCGGCGCATTTCCGCCACGGCCCAGTCGCCATTCTGGAAATCATGCGTCACGTTACGATCGGCACGACACTGAATCGCGTCTTTCATCAGGGGATGATCGGGAACGATCGACAGGCGATCGTCTTTGCGCTGTACGCGGCCAACAAAACGGGTCAGGAAAGGCTCAATCAGCTTTTCCGGATCGGCAACTTCACGATCCTTATCGGTTTGCAGGACGGCGACCACGCGATCGCCGTGCATGACTTTTTTCATGAACGGCGGTGGAATGAAGTAACTTTTTTGTGCGTCGACTTCCAGGAAGCCAAAGCCTTTTTCGGTGCCTTTCACTACCCCTTCAACACGCGGCGTCTGGGAGTGGAGTTTCTCTTTGAGCTGCGCGAGCAGCGGGTTATCCTGGAACATAATCTCAACAGTTTTCGTGGCCTAAGAGCGGCAGACAGTTTTACGCGATTAACCGCTTCGCGGCAAGTAAAAAGCCGGGAAACCCGGCTTTGATTAATTTCTGAAAACGCAGTGAACTCAGGCGATGCGCAGGCCCGGTTTCGCCTCGGAGAGGGTGATTTTCACCGGCACCGATTTGGAGGTTGGCGTCCCGCTGCCGTCACCGAAGCTGGAAAGGGGAACCAGCGGATTGGTTTCCGGATAATAGGCGGCAAGGTTGCCCTGAGGAATATTGTAAGAGACCAACTTGAAGTTGAACACTTTACGGATAATACCGTCATTCCACAGGGTTTCGATATCGACATCATCGCCGGCGGTGAAGCCCATTTTTGCCATATCGTCCGGGTGCATAAACAGCACTTCGCGCTGACCATAAACGCCACGATAACGGTCATCAAGGCCGTAGATGGTGGTGTTGTACTGGTCATGCGAACGCAGCGTCTGCAGGGTGAACGGCACCTCAACATCGCCCAACTGCGGGAACAGAGAGTCCGGCAAGCGTGCGCTGCTGAACTGGGCCTTATTGTTCAGGGTGTTGAAGCGGAATTCGGCTGCGGCATTGCCGAGGTAGAATCCGCCTTTAATGTCGCACTTCTTATTGAAGTCGGCGAAGCCCGGAATGGTGGCGGCGATATGGTCACGGATCTTGTTGTAATCGGCGGCCAGTTCCAGCCAGTCCAGCTTCTGATTGCCGAGCACGGCGTTGGCGATGCCGGCGACAATCGCCGTTTCTGAACGCTGGGTATCGGCAATCGGTTTGCCCACGCCTTCAGAGGCGTGAACCATACTGAAGGAGTCTTCAACGGTGATGAACTGCGGACCGGACGCCTGGATATCCTGCTCGGTACGGCCAATGGTTGGCAGGATCAGCGCATCAACCGCACCCGGGCACAGGTGGCTGCGATTCAGTTTGGTGCTGATTTGCACCGTCAGTTCGCAGCGACGCAGCGCTTCTTCAGTGCGCGGGCTGTCCGGTGCCGCAGCGGCAAGGTTGCCACCCAACGCAATTAGCACTTTAATTTCATTTCGCAGCATCGCTTCCAGCGCTTCAACGGTGTTATGACCGATGTTGCGTGGCGGCTCGAAGCCAAAATGCGCCGCCATGCTGTCGAGGAAGGCCTTGGAAGGCTTTTCATCGATGCCCATGGTACGGTTGCCCTGCACATTACTGTGGCCACGCACCGGACAAAGGCCCGCGCCTTTTTTTCCTAACTGTCCAAACAGCAGTTGCAGGTTGGTGATTTCACGCACCGTATCAACCGAGTGTTTGTGCTGGGTAATGCCCATTGCCCAGGTACAGATCACCCGCTCGGCGCTTTGGTAAATCGCCGCCGCTTCCCGGATTTGCTGCTCGGTAAGCCCCGACTGCTGGACAATTTGCGCCCAGTCTGTCGCTTCAACCACCGCCAGATATTCTTCCATCCCTTCGGTTTTGGCATTGATGAACACTTCATCAAACAGGCCTTTTTCACCGGCGGCAATCAGTTCGTTATGGGATTGCGACAGGGCTTTGACCATGCCACGGATCGCCGCCATATCACCACCGAGGTTCGGCTGGTAATATGTCGAGCTGATGGTGCCGGCTTTGCTGGTGACCACTTCCAGCGGTTTTTGCGGATCGGCAAAGCGTTCCAGACCGCGTTCGCGCAGGGTATTGAAGGTGACGATTTTCGCGCCGTGATCGGCAGCGTGACGCAGGCTGTGCAGCATACGTGGATGGTTGGTGCCCGGGTTCTGACCGAAGACGAAAATCGCATCAGCATGGTCAAAATCGTCCAGACGGATGGTGCCTTTACCCACGCCAATGCTGCGTTTAAGGCCGGTGCCGCTGGCTTCATGACACATATTGGAGCAGTCAGGGAAGTTATTGCTGCCGTTCATGCGACCAAACAGCTGATACAGCCAGGACGCTTCATTACTGGCGCGGCCAGAAGTATACAGCTCCATTTGATCCGGATTGTCCATCGCCTTGATATGTTTGGCGATCAGTTTGAAGGCATCATCCCAGCTAATCGGTTCGTAGTGATCCGTTTCGCGGTTATACCGCAAGGGTTCAGTCAAACGCCCCTGATACTCAAGGAAGTAGTCACTCTGCTGATACAGGGAAGCGACGCTGTACTTTTCAAAGAAGCTGGCATCGACATAACGGCGGGTCGCTTCCCAGGTCACCGCTTTCGCGCCGTTTTCGCAGAAGCTGAAGGTGCTTTTATTGTCATCACCCCAGGCGCAGCCCGGGCAGTCAAAGCCTTTGGCTTTGTTCATGCGCATCAGGTTACGCATGTTTTTAAGGACTTGTTTGCTGTCAAAGACAAAACGGGTGGTGGCTTCAAGAGATCCCCAGCCGCCTGCCGCAGCCTTGTACGGCTTAATTTCAGTTTTAAATTTCATTGGGCTTCACAGGTGTCTTAATTGTTTTAGAGTTGTTAAGAAACTATTGCTTCTTTTGTCGGATTAGTCTGCAACCCGGTAAAAAAATTGTCTAATTGATTGGTTTAATGGTGCGATAGGCGCTGTTTATCGCAAAAGCGTGAACTGACTCAAAGAATCGCCCGTCGCATTGTGTATTTACCAGACTCCTTGCCAGGAACAGGCTAATAATTAACCTTTCTTCAGTGACGACGAGGTGCCTGTGAAAGAATTTGCCAGCAAAATCCATGCGTTCGGCAAGGCGCTGATGATGCCGATTTCGGTAATCGCCGCCGCCGGTATTTTCCTTGGTGTGGCGGCTGCGATGCAGAACCCGGCGATCACTGGCGAAGCCTTTGCCAGCCTGCATACGCCGCAGTTAATCATTGGTTTTATTCGTAAGGTGGCCGGGGCGCTGTTTGCCAATCTGCCGTTGTTCTTTGCGGTAGCCAGCGCCATTGGCCTGGCGAAGGCCGAAAAACCTACGGCGGCGTTTGCGGCGGTGATCGGCTTTATCGCCATGCATGTTGGGGTAAGCGCCACGCTGGGTGCGCAGGGACTGACTGCGGCAACCACCACGCCAGACGCGTTGCAGGCCAAAGGCATGGCGCAGACGGCCGCGATGATGACCTCCGCCGAATACATTCAGATGCTGGGCATCTTTACTTACAATATGAGCGTGCTGGGTGGGGTAATTTCCGGGCTGTTGACGGTAATGATTCATAACCGTTTCTATACCACGCAGTTGCCAACGGCAATCAGCTTCTTTGGCGGCAGGCGGCTGGTGCCGATTATCACCGTGCTGGTGCTGCCGCTGGTGGGTGTGTTGCTGGCGATGATCTGGCCGACCATCGGCGCAGGCATTGCCTGGGTTGGCGAGCTGATTGGTAAAAGCGGCCAGTATGGCGCATTCCTTTATGGCACCAGTGAGCGGCTGCTCATCCCAACCGGTCTGCACCATATTCTGAATGAAACGGTGCGCTTTACCCCCATCGGCGGGGTGGCGACCGTAAACAATGAGACCATTGTCGGCGCGCTGAACATCTTCAACACCGCCTTAACCCATCCGGGTTCGATCCCCGATGAAACGGTACAAAATGCCACTAAGTTCCTCGCCCAGGGCAAAATTCCGGTAATGATGTTTGGTCTGCCTGCCGCCGCGCTGGCGATGTACCACACCGCGCGACCGGAGCATAAACAGCGGGTAAAAGCCCTGGTGCTGGCGGGTGCGCTAACCTCCTTTACCACCGGGATCACCGAGCCGCTGGAATTCTGCTTTATCTTTGTCTCGCCGGTGCTCTATCTGTTCCACGCCGTGCTGAGCGGGCTCTCATTTATGCTGATGTCCGCGCTGCATTTGATGATTGGCAACATTCAGGGGGGCGCCATCGATCTGGTGGTGTTCGGTATTCTCGGCGGCAGTAAAACGCAGTGGTGGTGGGCCATCGTGCTCGGACTGATATATGTGCCGGTTTACTACTATGGCTTCAAGTTTGTCATCACTAAAATGCGTGTTGAAACGCCAGGGCGGGAGTCGGATGAAGCCGAAACCGCGCCGCAAAAAGTCAGCGCCGATCAGCGAACCCAGGTGATCATCAGCGGTCTGGGCGGCGAAGCCAATATAGAGGACGTCGATTGCTGCTTCACCCGGCTCCGTGTGCGGGTAAAAGAAATGCGGGAAGTGGTCGATCAAACCTTAATGTCGACGGGTGCCAATGGCGTTAACCGGGTCAGCGATCATGATGTGCAGGTAATTTACGGTCCGCAGGTGGAAAAAATTGCCCACGAGGTGAAAACAGCGCTGGGCGTTGGCTGAAATCTGCCGATAAAAAAATACCGGCTGCGAAGCCGGTATGATGAACAGCATCTTGTGAAGACTGTTAAGGGGAGTAAACTTCAGCGGGTTTTCCAGAAAATAGCCCGCTCATTCAATCTGATAACCCGAATGCCAGCATTAAGGACCGCCTTCACCACATGAAAGTTAACAACGATGGACATTAAACAGCTTACCTATCTGGTCAATCTGGAGCGCGAGCGCCACTTTGGTCGTGCGGCGGAAGCCAGCTTTGTCAGCCAGCCTACGCTGTCGATGCGCCTGAAGAATCTGGAAAAAGAGCTGGGATTGTCGCTGATCAACCGCAGCAATAACTTTGATGGCTTCACCGCAGAAGGTGAACGCGTGCTCTCCTGGGCGCGTGAAATCGTCTCGGTATATCAGGGACTGAAACTGGAAGTGGAATCACTCAAGCACGGCGTGAAAGGCACGCTGCGCATCGGCGTGGTGCCGCAGTGCAGTATTTCCCTGCCGTTGATGCTGAAGGGCATCAGCGAACGCTATCCCCAGTTGGATTATCGCGTCGCGGTGTTAAGCGCGGACCAGCTGCTGGATGCGCTTAACAGCCACACGGTGGATGTCGGCATCGGTTTCTTTGAGCTGGCCACCCTGCGCGAGCTGCATTTTCAGGCTGAACCCTTGCGGGATGACGGCGTGGAAGTGGTGTTTCATCCGCAGCATTTTCCCCAGCTGGTTGGGGACACGCCGCTGGAACTGAGCGATCTTGCCGAGGTACCGCTGTGCCTTGCCGAGCAGACACGCTATTTCCGCCGCTATCTGGATACGCATTTTCGTGAAGCGGATATCCGGCTGCGCGTGGTGCTGGAAACCACCTCAATATTTCAGCTGGTGCAGGGGATTCAGGTGGGGCTGGGCTGTCTGATTTCGCCGTGCGGCCATTTGCTGCCGGAAATGACCCCGGAATTGCACAGCCGCAAGCTGGCGATTGCGCCGATGTCACGTCAGGCTGCGGTGGTGATTGCTGAACCGGGCAGGGCGACGCCGCTTGCGCAGCACTTCTTCGATGAGGTGCGTCGCTGGTTAAGCGAAGGACAGGGCGGAAGGCTATCCGCCCCGAGTTTAACGGGCTGAATCCACTGCGGGCGCGGTGGAACCCAAAGCCTGCATCAGGCGATTGTTCCACGCCGCCAGCGCGATACTTTGCACAATACTGAACACCGCGCGATCGCTAAAACCGGCTTCTTTCAGCGGTTGTAGGTGGGCGGCACTGAATCGCTCAGGAGAGCGGGTCAACTGGGCCGCGCAGTGGATCACCGCTTTTTGTTCCGCTGTGGCTTTATTCAGCGCCTGTTCCACGCCTTCAAGCAACGCTTCACGTAACGACGCATCGGCAAACTGCTGGAAACAGAGCGGGCTTCCGTTAATGCGTGCACTGACGGCGGAGGCCAGCCGACCGGCTTCAGTGCCGGTCACGTCCTGCATCGCGTTGAGTAAATTTCCCCAGCCATACAATGCTTCACCATCGTGGGCCAGCAGCCAGGCGCTATCACGCAACAGTTCCTGAGGCTGGCACCAGGTTAAGGCTTCCAGCTGACTGGCGGAGGCGTAACGTAACTCAACCTGCGGTAAAAACGGGCGCCAGGCGTCCCGATGCTGGAAGCAGTCGGACTCCGCATCTTCTGGCAGGGTAACGCCGGGGATCCAGCGCACCGGCAACGCCAGCAGGGCATTCATGCCCGCCACAATACGCGCCTGATAGCTGACAAAACCGATCAGCTGATGGAAGGTGACGATATCCGGTGCCGTTAATCCCACTTCATCCAGACGGGCCAGCGCCACGTTGTCGACCAGGGTTGGCTGGCTAGCCAGTTGACGGGCGTATTCGGTGATCTGGGTAAGGCGTCGGTTGCTCTCGCGGGAAGAGTCGGGGCCGGACAGGGGATTCAGACGCGCGGCATAGTGGTTACACAAGCGCTGAATGCCGGTGACCTGAGCCACGGTCAGCGCGGTGCTCAGACGATCGTAAATGGTCAGCGTATGGGTTTTGCTGGTGGTCAGCTGCTGCGGCAACAGCAGCTGATACAAATCTCGCGAAGCCAGCATCGCAGGCTGACATTGGCTGATGGTCGGCCCTAAGGTGTCGGCATACTGCTGAGCCAGACCAAGCAGAAAGCGGTCTTCAATCTCGGCCGCTTCTGGAAACAGCGGCGCAGCATGGGGCGTTAATGTGGACTGCGTTTCATGATACCAGTGGCTGTTGCCGGGAAAACGGCGCTGTTCCATGATCATTCCTTTTCAAGTTAACCGGCCCGGTGAACCAAAGAAAGAGGGGTATGCGCGTCAACGGGCCTGAAGAGCCTGACTATCCTCGCGCAAGCGCTGAGGTGAACCAAAGAATGATCGGTGCTAACACATAGCGGAATGGTATAACGGCGCGGGAGTGGGCGTGAACCGTGCAGAAATCAGACATTCCGCACGGTTCTGGCAAAGCTTAGCGGAATTTATGCCAGGTCTTTACGCCAGGCGTCGGCTTTTAACGGTTCGCCGAAGTGGCTGTTAATCAGGCGTTTGGTCAGATCGTGGAGCGGGCAGGCCAGCACCTCTGCCGTGCTGCCGCGTTCCACCACTTCGCCCTGGTGCATCACAATCACCTGGTCGCTGATGTGCTTCATCATCCCCAGATGCTGGGTAACGTAGATATACGAAATCCCGTGCTTATCCTGCAGCTCCAGCATCAGATTGATCAGCTGCGAACGCATCGACATATCCAACGACGCCATCGCCTCATCGGCAATAATCACTTTGGGTTGCAGGATCAGCGCACGCGCCAGGCCAACACGCTGTTTCTGGCCCGGTGCCAGCATATGTGGATAGTACGCTGCATGATCGCGCAGCAGGCCGACCTGGCGCAGCGTGGCAATAATCCGTTTCTCGCGCGCTTCCGTAGAGAGTTCGGTGTTTAAGCGCAGCGGAAAATCGAGGATCTGGCCAATGCGCTGGCGCGGATTAAGCGAGGTTGACGGGTCCTGAAAAATCATCCGGATACGCTGGCTGCGATAACCATAATCGCCATACTCCAGCGGATGGTCATCGATCAGAATATCGCCGGTACTTGGCGCCACCATTCCGCTGAGCATTTTCGCCAGCGTTGATTTGCCCGAGCCGTTTTCACCAATGATTGCCAGCGTCTGCCGTTCTCTCAGCGTAAAGCTGACCTCTTTGACCGCCTCAACATGCTGACGACGAAACAGCCCGGTGCGATAGCGGAACGTTTTGCTGAGATTGCGCACTTCCAGTAGCGTTTCAACCATTACTGACTCTCCATGTTAAGTGGGAAGTGGCAGGCAAACAGATGGGATTTGGCACCGGACAACCTCGGCGTTTCAATACACTTCTTCTGCGCATAGGGGCAACGCGGCCCCAGCCGGCAGCCGATCGGCAAGTGTTCCAGAGACGGAATGGCACCGGGCAGGGTGTTCAGCCGGCTTTTATGGGGCATCGCAAGACCAAAATCGGGCATCGCGCGGATCAGCGCCTGAGTATAAGGATGGTGCGGCGCGACGATCAGCGCTTCGCTCGGGGCGGTCTCGACCGTTTGCCCGCAATACATCACGTTAATGCGGTCGGCCCAGTGACTGAGCATCTGCAGGTCATGGCTGATCAGCAGAATAGTGGTGTTGTTGTTTTGGTTCAGACGCGCCAGCAGGCGGAAAATCTGTGCCTGGGTGGTCGGTTCCATCGCGTTGGTGGGTTCATCCGCAATCAGCAGGCGCGGCTGGTTTGCCAGCGCGATGGCAATCATCACTTTCTGGCACTCGCCGTCGGTCAGCTCATACGGAAAGCTGCCCATAATATCTTTGTGATCCTTGATGCCGACGCGGTGCAACAATTCAATCGCCCGGCGGTGACGCCAGCGGAATCGCTGATACCAGCGACCCTTGTAGGTCCATCCGGGAATGGCCTGCACGATTTGCTGGCCAATGTTTTCAGACGGATCCAGACAGGACTGCGGCTCCTGGAAAATCATCGAGACGTTGTGGCCGATGATCTTGCGCCTTTCACGCGGGGAGAGGTGCAGCAGATCGATATCATCAAAACGCATCCGATCGGCGGTGACACGCCAGTTATCTTTAGTTACGCCGCAGATCGCTTTCGCAATCAGGCTTTTGCCGGAACCGGATTCGCCCACCAGCCCGCGCACTTCGCCTTCGGTCAGCGTGATGCTGACGCGGTCCACCGCCTTCACCGGACCGTCGGCGGTCATAAATTCAATCGTCAGGTTACGAATATCAAGCAACGGCATCTATTCAACTCCCGCAACGATGGCCCGACGAATACCGTCACCCAACAGGTTAACGATTAGCACGCTGAGCATAATCGCCGCGCCAGGCAGCATGACCGTCCACGGGGCAACATAGATCAGTTCCAGCGCATCGCCCAGCATCGCGCCCCATTCGGGTGAAGGGAGCTGGGCACCCAGATCCAGGAACCCCAGCGCGGCAATATCGAGGATCGCCATCGACAGGGCGCGGGTAAATTCAGAAACCAGCAGGGCGAGGATATTCGGCAGGATGGCATACCAGAGAATATTCAGGCTGCTTGCGCCGTCCAGCCTGGCGGCAATCACATAGTCTTTCTCCAGCTCGTCATGCACCGCGGTATAAATGGCGCGAACCAGCCGGGGAATGATCGCCAGGAACACCGCCAGCAGGGCATGTTCGAGGCGCGGCCCGAGAAACGCCACCACGATAATCGCCAGTAACAGCGACGGGATGGAAAGCAGCGTATCGAGGATATGGTTCATTATCGCCGAGCGTAATCCTTTGGTCAGGCCGGCCAGCACCCCTAAAACCATGGCACATGCTGCAGCAAAAAACGTGACCAGGATCGCTGAACCGACGGTCGGCGCAGCGCCGCTTATCAGGCGGCTGAGAATATCCCGCCCGAGATCGTCCGTGCCGAGGAAGAACGACACGTCGCCATAACGCGACCAGGAAGGTGGCAGCAATTGGTAACCCAGGAACTGTTGATCCAGCCCGTAAGGCGCCAGCAAGCGGCCAAAGATGCAAATCAGCAGCAGCGCAATAAAGGCATAGAAACCGACCATCGCGCTGGTGTCGTGATAGAACAGACGCCAGGCGTTGCGTAGCGTGCTGGGGAGCCGCTCTTCGGCATAAATATTATCAGCGGGCATGTGATGCCACGTGATGCGGGGTAATCAGGCCTGGGCGTGGGTTAAATTCTTTATTCATATCAGTAATTTGCTCTCTTTTATGCTTCGCGCGGGCTCAATGTCAGGCTATCCGCCACCGGCAGCGTCACAAGCGCGACGCGGGTGAAGATCGGCCCGTACAACTCAGCATAGGCGATTATCCTTCTATATCACTGTCGCAGGCAAGGGAACGCAGAGAACAATTTCACTGATGGATTACAGAAGCTTACGAACGCTGGCGGAATATTGTTAACGCCAGCGCATGCGACGGTTGCTTTTAGCGGACGCGATTTCCCGCGTTTTTGCATGTGAAGTGGCGAGGAATAAAATCATCTCAGCCCGCCGAAATTATTTTGCAGACGTGTTAGTTTTTAATCTAATAACGCCATCCCAAGAAAAAATTTTTGGAAAAACGCTTCCCACTATTTAGCTGATGTAAATCAGGGCACTGTAAAGACATCAACGCCTTAAGTTTTTCATTACCCTCTCTTTGATAATAAATATCATGCGATCGGAAATTATTAAAATCTATTTCATTCAGTATGTTGTGAATTTTATTTGGCCGGAAATGAATATTTTATCGCAACCTACGGTGATAAGTTGGCAGTGCAGTAATTGCATTTAAGTGCTAGCGGAAAATGAGTGAAAAAAAACCACGTTAGGATTAATCTTAATCGTCCATTTATTCCTGCAATATCCAAAGTAATTGTTAAATGCCATCTACGATGATTGTACTGATGAAATAAAGTGAACCCCATACTGCACGGGAAATTAATAGTTAAATTAAGGGGCACAACATCAACCTGAGAGGATCATCATGACGCATTTAGAAAACTATCTCGCCTGGGTAAAAGATGCCCATGCGATGGAAATGCAGGCTGAAAGCATGCTGGAGAAAATGTCCGATCGGCTTGAGCACTATCCCGACCTTAAGGCGCGTATCGACCAGCATATTGAGGAAACCCGGCAGCAGCAGGGGCTGGTCCAGTCCGTCATCGACCGTTACGACACCTCCAGTTCCACCTTCAAGGACGCGATGGGCAAACTGACGGCCATGGGTCAGGCGATGGGCGGGATGATGGCCGATGATGAAGTGGTGAAAGGTGCCATCAGCGGGTATGTCTTTGAGAACCTCGAAATCGCGAGCTACACCTCGCTGATTGCGGCGGCAAAACTGGTCGGTGACGCCGAAGGCGTGCGTGTTTTCACCCAAATTCGTGAGCAGGAAATCGCCATGTCCGAATGGTGCCTGCAGCATCTCCCTGACGTCACAGAACAATTTATGATCCGCTCCGCCACCCCCGGCGTGGAAGCAAAAAAATAAGCCTGTTCCTTTATGCCCGCTACGGTGGGCATTTTTTCGTTATTAATACTGGTTATCCGGAGTTAGCAATGTTCAGACATGTAAAACAACTGCAGTATACGGTTCGCGTGGCAGGCCCAAATCCGGGGCTGGCAAATCTGTTGCTGGAACAGTTTGGTGGACCTCAGGGAGAACTTGCGGCGGCCTGCCGTTACTTCACTCAGGGACTGGGTGATGAGGATCCGGGACGCAAAGATATGCTGATGGATATTGCGACCGAGGAACTGAGCCATCTGGAAATTATCGGTTCGCTGGTCGGGATGCTGAACAAAGGCGCCAAAGGTGACCTGGCAGAAGGCACCGAGAAAGAAGGGGATCTGTACCGCAGTATTACCGGCAACGGCAATGACAGCCACCTGACTGCGCTGCTGTACGGAGGCGGTCCGGCGTTAACCAATTCTGCCGGGGTTCCCTGGACTGCGGCATACGTCGATACCATCGGCGAAGTTACCGCTGACCTGCGTTCCAATATTGCTGCCGAAGCAAGAGCGAAGATTTTATATGAACGCCTGATCAATATGACCGACGATCCGGGCGTTAAGGATGCACTTGGCTTCCTGATGACCCGTGAAGTCGCGCACCAGATTTCCTTCGAAAAAGCGCTCTATTCCATCCGTAATAACTTTCCGCCGGGCAAACTCCCGCCGATTGAGAAATACGCCAGTGCCTATTACAACATGTCCGCCGACGGGGACGTCAGAGGCAGTTGGAACTCGGATGAAAACTTCGATTACGTTGCCGATCCGGCCCCAGCCGTGGATGGCGGAGACGGAACGGCAAGCGTGACGCTTCCTGCGAAACAGCAGGCGGCGTTGGATGCCCTTGCGGCCCGAACCGCCTCCGATCCCCAGGTCAATCCGGTGACCGGCGCCGATATTGGTGCCGTCCCACCGATTGAAAATGAAACGGCATCGGAACCGCCAGCCGGCAAGCCGGCGAAAAAATAGCATTCAGTGCAAGGGCAGGGAAGCCTTTAAGGATGATGGGTTAAATCCATTTGGACTTTCTGAGCTTACGCCACATCAGCACGCACAGTAACAGCGTACCGACCAGCGTTGCAGGATAGCCATAGCGCGCCTGCAGTTCCGGCATATGGGTAAAATTCATGCCGTACATGCTGAATACCACCGTTGGAACCACCAAAATGGCACCCCAACCGGCCAGCTTTTTCACCACCTCATTCTGCTGAACCGTCACCAGCGCCAGATTCACATGCATGGCGCTGGTCAGCATTTCCCGCATGTCATCGGTATCCGCCACCACATGGCTGGCATGATCCTGCACGTCACGAATATAGGCCCGCAGCGGTTTGGGAATGATGTGTTCGTGAATGCGGATCAGCTGGGTGCAGATTTCCTCTACCGGCGCGGCGGCATTCTTTAGCGCCAGCAGATGACGTCGCATGCTGTAAACAACCTGCACCGCGTCCCGATCAAAATCGCTGCGGAACATTGATTCTTCCATATCGCTGATTTTTTCGCCCAGCGCGGCAGTCAGTTCGGAATAGCGATCGGTAATGAAATCGAGGATGCAATAAAGCGGATAGCCCGGACCATGCGACAGCATCTCCGGATTCTGCGAGGCGCGGGCGCGGACCGGGGCATAGCTTTCAGACGCGCCGTGGCGGATGGTAATCAGAAAGTTTTTACCGGCAAAGAGATGCGTTTCGCCAAAGCTGAAATCGCCTTCATGCTCCTTCACCGTTTTCACTACGATAAACAGGGAGTCGCCGTACTGCTCGATCTTAGGGCGCTGATGGGCAGTCAGGGCGTCTTCGACCGCCAGCTCATGCAGGCCGAACTCTTCCTGCACCTTATACATAAAATCGGGCTCGGGCTGGTAAAGACCCAGCCAGACAAAGGCGTCAGGCTCTTTGATCACCTCGCTAATATCTTCCATGTCCACGACTTCATCCTGCCGGCCAGGCCGGTAAACCATGCTGTTGATTATCATATTGTTCCGGGGAGGGCTGCTGAGATGCTAACAGCATAATGCCTGTTGTGCGTTTATGCCTTCTGACAATGACAGGATTCAGTCTGCCAGGCTGGCTTTTATGATGGCAGCCAACTTTAGGAAAGCAGGTTCAAGCTCTTGCTCATCCATATGAGCAAATCCCAGCAGTAATCCCCTTGAGGTCACCGTGCCGACAAAATAGCGCGATAAGGGCCGCACCAGCAGGCCACTGTTGTTGGCTTGCCGTGCAATGTCAGCATCATCGCTATCAATGGGCAGTTGCAAAATCAGATGAAGACCGGCGTTACTGTTGTAGAGCCCCAGGGCATCGATCCCCATAACGCGGGTAATCAAATCGACCAGAATCTGCCTGCGGCGTCCATAGAGCTGGCGCATCTTGCGAATATGCGCCGCGTAATATCCTTCACCAATAAATTCGGCCAGCGCCGCCTGAACCTGCAGGTGTCCACCGCGATACAGTTCACTGTGCATCTTTTTAAGCGGTGCTGAGAGCGTTTTGGGCAACACCACATAGCCAAGCCGCAGTGCCGGATAAAGGGTCTTACTGAAGGTGCCGATATAGATAACCGGACTGTTCTCTTCAAGTCCCTGCAAGGAGGGAACGGGCTGGCCGGAAAAACGGAACTCACTGTCATAATCATCTTCAACGATCCAACTCCCTGAGGTCCGGGCGATCGATAACAGTTGCTGTCTGCGATTCAGGCTCATTACCGACCCCAAAGGATACTGATGAGACGGGGTGACGAAGATAAGCTTTGGCGAGGCACCCACGTTCTGCTCGGGAATAAGACCCTGTTCATCCACCGGCATCGGCGTAATGCCGACGTCGTTGATGCGCAGGATATTCTTTATTCCCCAATACCCCGGCTCCTCAGTCCATGCGCTGTCACCGGGATTGCACAACGAACGCGTTACCAGGTCCAGCGCCTGATGAATACCTTGGGTGATGAGGATCTGATCGGGCGTACATCGCACCCCACGCGCCGTGCGCAGATAGTCGGTCAGGGCCACCTTCAGCACCTCCGCGCCGCCGGTGGAATCGTAGGTCAGGTGCTGCGGAAGGGGATGACGTACCTGACGATCCTGGAACTTCTTCATCACCCGATGAGGAAAATGAATGACGTCCGGTACGCCGGGAAGAAAAGGTCCCCACTGGCTGGGACTTGCGCTGGCATGATGCAGCAGCTGCAGGCATCGGTCTGAAAGTACCAACCGATCTTCTGCCACGGGGTGTTCGGCATTGACCGACGCCTGGGGCCGGGCATCCAGATTATCCAGTACGCTGTGGGTGACGAACGTTCCATTGCTTTGCCGGGTAGAAATATACCCTTCGGCCTGCAATTGCTCATAGACCCGCAGCACGGTATTTCGGGAGATCTCAAGCTCATTTGCCAGATCGCGCGTCGGCGGCATGCGCGCAGCGGGGTTGAGGTTGCCATTCAGAATCGACTCAGCGATCGCCGAATAGAGTCGCTTATGCAGTTTTCCTTCCACACGGTGAAAAAATGCCTGTCTGATCACATCTCCAGCAAGTGAACGCATTTGGATCCTATAAATAAAACAGTCTGGCTCTCGTTTAAGGTACCAAACGCTGACAGATTGTCTCTGGTATTACAAACACTTTGTAAAGAGATGAGGCAATGACTATGAACAATAACGAGCTGCAGCAGCGTCGTCTGAGTGCCACTCCTCGCGGTGTTGGCGTCATGTGTGATTTTTATGCTGCGTCGGCTGAAAACAGCACGATCACCGACGTCGAAGGGAAGACCTATATCGATTTTGCGGCGGGCATTGCGGTGCTGAACACCGGCCATCGGCATCCCCGGCTGGTGAAGGCAATGGAGCAGCAACTGCAGGCCTTCACCCATACCGCCTATCAAATTGTGCCTTACGAGAGCTACGTATCGCTGGCTGAAAAAATTAATGCTGCCGTGCCGATCCCCGGCCCACTGAAAACCGCCTTCTTCTCAACCGGAGCGGAAGCGGTGGAGAACGCCATTAAGATTGCACGCGCGCATACCGGGCGTCCGGGCGTTATCGCCTTCAGCGGCGGTTTCCACGGTCGCACCTACATGACGATGGCCCTGACCGGTAAAGTGGCGCCCTATAAAAAAGGGTTTGGCCCATTCCCCGGTTCCGTTTACCACGTACCGTATCCTTCCGAGCTGCAAAACATTTCAACAGCCGATGCTTTGATCGCCATTGAACGTCTGTTTAAAGCGGATATTGATCCCAGCCAGGTGGCCGCCATTATATTTGAGCCGGTACAGGGTGAAGGCGGATTTAATGTCGCGCCTGCTGAGCTTATCGCAGCCATTCGTCTTCTTTGTGATGAGCACGGCATCGTGATGATTGCTGATGAAGTGCAGAGTGGTTTTGCCCGCACCGGGAAACTCTTCGCCATGGATCATTATGCCCATCAGCCAGACCTGATGACGATGGCCAAGAGCCTGGCGGGAGGGATGCCGCTGTCAGGTGTGGTGGGCAAGGCAGAAATAATGGATGCGCCGTCACCGGGCGGACTAGGTGGCACCTATGCCGGCAACCCACTGGCGGTTGCTGCTGCGCATGCGGTGCTGGATGTTATTGAAGATGAAAAACTCTGCCAGCGTGCGGACGTTCTTGGCGACCGTTTACGTGTTGCGCTGGTGGATTGCAAAGAGTCCTGTGCGGAACTGGTGCAGGTTCGCGGCCTGGGTTCGATGATTGCGGCGGAATTTTGTGATGCGAAGACGGGTGCGCCTTCCGCAACCACTGCCCAGCGGATCCAGAAACGCGCGCTGGAACAAGGTCTGCTGCTACTCACCTGTGGTCAATATGGCAACGTGATCCGCTTCCTTTATCCCTTGACCATTCCCGACGACCAGTTTGATGCCGCCCTCAACATCCTCAAATCGGTGATAAAAAGCTGAAGGACTAACGTTTCCTCATTCCCTGTGCCGGAATACTTCGCTCACGCGAGCGCCGACGAGTGTTATTACTCGTCGGTTTTTTTTATCCCGCTTTCCGCAGCAAGTCATTAACAAAAGTGTGACACGCGCAATATACATATAACTTATTATGTTTTATAAATTAGTCACTATCGCCTGCGATTATGCCCCAACAGAGAGCGACATATGGAACAGACATCTGAAAAAAATAGCCATAACAATCAACCTGAATGCAAAGAGCAGTTCAACCGGTCAATCGGTCTGATTTCCAACTTTGCGCTCGGCTTTACCTACCTTTCTCCTTTAACCGCCGTGTACTCGCTCTTTGCACTGGCCATTACCTTAGCCGGGCCGCCCGCAGTGTGGTGGATCCTGATTGTTGCCTGTGGTCAGCTACTGGTTGCCTTAGTGTTTGGTGAAGTGGCATCGCAATATCCGATCACCGGCGGCCTTTACCCGTGGGCGAGACGGCTGTGGGGCAAAAAGTTTGCCTGGATTACCGCCTGGATCTACCTGTGGGCGCTGGTGGTGACCATTACCTCGATTGCGGAATACACCTCGACCTTTGTGGCGTCGCTATTTCACTTCGTTCAGTCACCGCTCAATTTGCTAATGACCTCAGTGGTGCTGTTATTGATGATGATGGGCGTCAACATGTCGGGGACTAAAAACCTGGCGCGGGTGGCAAAAATTGGGTTTTGGTGTGAAATCGTCAGCGTTATCGCGCTGGGGATTTATCTGTTGATCTTCCACCGGTCACAGCCGTTCTCTGTGGTGTTTGATTCAATGGGCATGTTGGCAAAGGACGGCAGCTATACCACCGCATTTATGTCGGCGTCGCTGATGGGCCTGTTTATGTTTTTTGGTTTCGAAGCCTGCGGCAATGTGGCGGAAGAGGTTAAGAACCCCGGCAAGCAGATCCCGGTGGCGATGATCCTGAGTATTGTATTCGGCGCAATTTCGGCCGTGATTTCCGTCATGGGATATTTGCTGTCTTCACCCGATCTGGCCAGCATTGTCTCCGGTAAAACCGCCGATCCTATCCCGGTAATCCTCAACGAAGCATTGGGCAGCACCGGTTCCACCGTTTTCATCGTCATCGCCATCATCGCCATGCTGTCGTGTATTCTTTCGCTGCAGGCTGCGCTGAGCCGTCTTATCTTCTCTTTCTCACGCGATAAAATGCTGCCGGGCAGTCAGTGGATGTCCAAAATTTCTAAAAATAGCGTGCCGGACAATGCCATGCTGGTGAGTTGCATTCTGCCGGTGATCATCTGCGTCTGGGTCTATTTCCAGCCGGATAACCTCTCGCGGATCACCGCTTTTGCCGTGATTGGCATTTACATCTCTTTCCAGCTGGTGGTGCTTGCCGCGTTACGTCAGCGCCTGAAAGGCTGGAAGCCAGCAGGGGAATGGTCGTTGGGTGCATGGGGCATCCTGGTGAATGTCTTCGCCTTACTTTATGGTCTCTGCGGCATCTGGCTGCTGGCGCAGCCTGCTGATAGCGCGGGCTTCCTGGACCGCTGGACGGTGTTGATTGGGCTCGCAGTCGTGCTGCTGACCGGGCTGGTTTATATGACGGTCGCAAACCCGTTCGGTCGTTCAAGCGCGCCGGAAAACGATGCGATCGAATATGCCAGCAAGCTCAGAGCAAAAGAGGAGTTCTGAGGGCTGCCGGGCTGATGTTCTTATAAGACGTGCGACTAAAACCGTAGCCTGACGCTACGGTTTTTTTGCACTGCATGATGTGGGAGGGTGACTCGTTTGGCGCGGCGCAATGCGTTTGCACGTCGTGCAGCATTACAGCCAGTACAGTGCCGCGTAGCTGTTTTGGTAAGCCCGTTGTTGCGCTTCACCCGTAAACAGTTCGCCAATGCGCAGCCGGGGATTTGACGAAAAAATGATGCGGCCTTCAAGGTTAGTCAGGACGGCTTTTTCGTTCACACACAACGGCAGCAGTTCTTCCTCAATCCGACTCACCAGAATATCCAGCGCGGCAACCCCCAAAACGTTTCCTTCAACCCGAATAGGGACCGCAACGGTCAGCGTCAGCGAGGTATTGCAGATATAGTCAACGTAAGGGCCATGGATATAGGGTTTACCTTCGGCGATCGGGGTTTGGAACCAGGCAAAGGTGCGGAAATCCAGCCGTTGCTGGGTAGACTGATCGAGGTCCAGACTGACCTGTTTTAAGCCGTTATCTTTCTTATACCACCACTCCAGCACCCAGTATTCGCCCACTGAGGCGGTGCTTTCAATGTGGCTGGCAACGCCAGCGCCCGAGCAGTAGGGGTTTTCATCCAGCGTCAGTTTGATGATCGGTTGAATGGCCGCTTTTACGCCTGTTTCCAGCAATGCTTCGGGCCCCGGTTGCGGATGAGCGGAAAGGCAATGGGCGATCTTCTCAGCTAATAAACCGGTACTGTCGACAGATGACTGAAAGATGTCGTCAATTTTGAGGGTTAGCGCATGAATGTGCTCTGAATAATTCATTTTCGACATTGCCTATACGGGTTATTTTTCAGAAGGGTAATTCATTTTCTTTTCTAATAAATAGACGGTGAAGGTATCAATCAGCTGCGAAGCGGCTTGAACGGCTGCCTGTTCTGAATGCGACGCCAGGGCATCAGTAAGCGTGGCATAAAGCCCGTTTACCTCACGATGCACGTCATCAGAGCGATAAAGCACCGCAATCAACGACGCCCATTCGGCCTGCAGTTGCAGTTCCTGATTTGCCAGCCTGGCAGACTGTGAACTTGCCGCGATGGCAAGCAGGCAACGCATGTCGGCCTGCGTTCTCTGTTCCGGGGTTTCTGCCGAGGCCAGCAATGCCGTAAATTCGCGCAGTCGCTGCAAATCTACGTCGGTCATCCTACGTGAGGCCAGCCTGGCGCTGTGGCTGATAACAGCACTGTGCATCTCTCCCAGATCGGAAAGATAATCGGTACTGATGCCCCTGAAAGGGTGGAGGTTCCTGCCGGAATGCAGAACATTTTCACAGACAAAACTGCCGCCATTTCGGCCCCGGACGGTGTGTATCAGTTCATTAGCCCGCAGGGTATTTAGCGCTTCCCGGATGGTAATGTGCGACACGCCCATCATCTTTGCCAAATCCGTTTCATTCGGCAGCTGTTCGTGGGGTTCTAACAGTCCGGTCACAATGGCATTGGAGAGCCGCTGAACAATCTGATCAGAACGGCTGGCCTGTCCTATCGGTGCGAAAATTACCGCGTGAGTAATCATAATCTTCTCTGAAAATCCCTTATGCAGGCCGCCATACTTAACATAAACCACCCTGGCAAGGAAGCAGTAAATAGGGGCGCCTTTTGTCAGGCAGACCGTAGAAATGGGGTGTGAAATCCGTTATTTACCGCAGGCCTGATGCCAATTCACTGCATCGGGTTTCCCCCAAAATGCCAGAGGGAAGGGCAACATTGTAATCATTTTGTTAAAAATGCGAGGCGCTTCATGTTGTAAGGAGAGAGTCATTGAAAAAAACCACGCCAATATATATTACATAATATATTATATGTATTAACCGACGTGGAGAATGCGATGCAAACCTTACAGCACTTTATCAACGGACAGTATGTCCCGAATCAGAGGGAGGATTTTTTTGAGCTGATCAGTCCGGTTGATGGTGAAACCTATGCCATTTCACCAGACGGGGGAACGGCGGAGGTGGATCTTGCCTATGCTGCGGCTGAAGAGGCGTTTGCGGTGTGGAAAAAGTCCACGCCTGCCCAGCGGCAAAAGGCGCTGCTTGGTCTGGCAGATGAAATTGAACGAAACGTGACGCGGCTGGCCGAGTTACAGAGTAAAGAAACAGGACAGCTCAGGCATTTTATTGAGAAAGAAGAGATCGCAGCGTCATGCGATGCCATCCGCTTTTTTGCCGGCGCCGCGCGTTGCCTGGAAGGTAAAGCCGCCGGTGAATACGCGGCGGGATTCACCTCGGTGATCCGCCGCGAGCCGCTGGGGATTGTCGGGCAGGTCACACCATGGAATTACCCCTTTATGATGGCGGTCTGGAAGATCGCCCCGGCATTAGCGGCAGGGAATACGGTGGTGTTGAAGCCAAGTGATACCACGCCCATCAGCACACTTTTGCTGGCGGAATTAGCAGCGCCATTCTTCCCCGCGGGCGCCTTTAACGTGGTGCTGGGAAAAGCCAATACCGGATCGCTGGTAGTGTCGAATCCTGTCGCCTCACTGGTTTCGATTACCGGCTCGGTGCGGGCTGGCCTGCAGGTCGCAGCGTCTGCCGCCGCCAACCTCACTAAATCCCACCTTGAGCTGGGCGGCAAAGCGCCGGTGATCGTGTTTGCCGACGCCGATATGAACAAAGCCGTGGACATCATCACCACCGCCGGATTTTTCAATGCGGGGCAGGACTGCACGGCGGCAACCCGCATTCTCGTTGAGGATTCGGCCTATCAGGATTTCCTTGAAAAACTGGTGTCGCGAACGCGGGAGATCACATTTGGCCTGCCAGATGACCGCGACGCCCTTTACGGATCGCTGAACAGTCGCAGTCAGCTTGAGCAGGTTAAAGGCTTTATTGAACGCCTGCCGTCACACGCCACCATTGAAGCCGGCGGCCATCCGGGCCAGGGGCCTGGCTTCTACTTTGAACCCACCATTATTTCCGGTCTGCAACAGCACGACGAAGCCATACAGCATGAGGTTTTTGGCCCGGTGATGACCATCCAGCGCTTCTCAGACGAGGCGGATGCCCTGCATAAAGCCAATGACGTCGAATATGGTCTTGCCGCCAGCATCTGGACCAGCAGCCATGCCCGCGCGCAGCGATTCAGTATCGATCTCGAGTTTGGCACGGTGTGGATCAACAACCACATCCCGCTGTGTGCAGAAATGCCCCATGGAGGGTTCAAAAAATCGGGTTACGGCAAGGACCTGTCGTCCTATTCCCTCGATGAGTACACCCGCATAAAACACATTATGTGCGACATCAACGATTAGAGGCTCACCATGAAATTACTAAAAATCGCGGCAATGACGGTTGTGCTGAGTTCGTTTAGCGTACTGGCAGAAGAGTCACCGCAATCGGTGGTTAACGATTATATGGCCGCCTGGAATGGACACAACGCTTCGCAGGCGTCGCGTTATCTGGCTAACGATGTCATTTATTACGACGCGGCAACGGGTTCACCCGTTAACGGCAAGGACAGGGCAGAAAAAGAGGTGATTGGCGCGTTTATTCATGCGGTGCCCGACCTGCAATGGAAAATGACCAGCAAGCCCGTTTACAACAAAGACACCATTGCCTTTCAGTGGACGTTTACAGGAACCAATTCGGGTGAGTGGGCGGGGAGTCCGGCAACAAATAACAAAATCAAATTTGAAGGCGTCAGCTTTATTAAGGTGGTAAAGGGCAAAATTACCTATCAGGGCGATTATTACGATTCAAAAAAACTGGATGCTGAGCTGCAATCCTCAAAGTGATAACGCCACCTTGACGCTCTTTTCCATCAGGCGCGGCGGAAAAGAGTGGGTCACATTTAAGCATTTTGCTTCACCCGATAATTAACAGACTTTAAAGGTTAAAAATGTCCATTACCCGACGTGATTTTCTTAACGGTGTTGCGCTGACGGTCGTTGCCGGGTTAACGCCCTGGGATCTGGCCAGGGCGGAAGAAAACGGAATAGCTGAGAAAGCCGGGGAGTATTATCCTCCCTCTTTGATGGGGTTGCGCGGAAATCACCCCGGTTCATTTGAGATGGCGCATGCCCTCGGGCGTGAGCACCAAAAATTCGACTTCGATTCCCTGACGGTTGAGGAAGAATACGATCTGGTGATCGTGGGTGGCGGTATCAGCGGTCTGGCGTCCGCTTGTTTCTGGCAGCAGGTGGCAGGCAAAGATAAAAAGATCCTGATCCTCGATAATCATGACGATTTTGGCGGACATGCTAAACGGAACGAATTTACTGCGGGAAAAAGCACACTGATTGGATACGGTGGCAGTGAATCCTTTCAATCGCCAAAACATAATTTCAGCCCTGAAGTGAATAAACTGCTGGCCGATGTCGGCATCAGCGTCGTTAAAATGAAAGCGGGCTTTGACCAAAACTTTTATCCCGACCTGAATCTGAGTCGTGGGGTATTTTTCGATAAAAAGAACTTCGGGGAAACCCGCATAGTCAGCGGCGATCCGGGACGGGCAGTATCAGACGATATTCCCGCTGACAGACTGAACGGCCGCAAAATTGAAGATTTCATCAACGATTTTCCGCTCGGGGAAAACGACAAAGCCGCGTTAATCGAACTGCATGTCAGGCCAAAAGACTATCTGCCGGGGATGAAAGTCGACGAAAAACTCGCGTGGATGGATAAGCACAGTTACAGCGAATTTCTGTCTGAAAAAGTCGGTTTGAGCAAAATGGCGTTGCTCTATTTTCAGCAGCGTACCAATGATTTTTTCGCCATCGGCATTGAGGGCATTTCCTGCAGTGACGCACGGGTCTGCGCCTTGCCAGGCATGGAGGCGATGCATCTGCCGCCGCTGGATGAGGAATCCCTTGCCGATCTGGAAGAACCCTACACCTATCATTTCCCGGATGGCAATGCAGGCCTGACGCGGATGCTGGTCAGGCATCTGATACCGGATGCATTACCCGGAGAGTCGATGGCAGACGCCGTGACTTCAACGCTTGATTACAGCCGTCTGGACACGAAAGAAAATAGCACGCGACTGCGCCTGAACAGCATTGTGATCAATGCGAAAAATACCGACAACGGCGTTATCGTCACCTATATCCATCAGGGACACCCTTATCGCGTACGCGGTCGCAATAGCATCATGGCCGGTTATAACATGATGATTCCGTTCCTTGTCCCCGAAACGCCGGAGGAACAGAAAGCGTATTTGCGAATGAACGTTAAGGCGCCACTGGTGTATACCAACGTGGCCATCCGCAACTGGCGATCCTTTACCGATTTGGGTATCCATGAATTTTATTCTCCCGCCGCGCCATACAGTCGGGTCAAACTTGATTATCCCGTCAGTATGGGGAAATACCATCACCCGCGTAATGCGGATGACCCGATGCTTATTCATATGGTCTACGTTCCCACCTATCCCGGCAGTAACCTCACCGCACGCGAGCAGTTTCAACGCGGACGCGCCTGGTTATTAGGAACAACCTTCGAGACTCACGAACAGATGATCCGTGAGCAGTTGCAGGAAATGCTTGGCTCGACAGGATTTGATCATCAACGGGATATTGCGGGCATCACGGTTAACCGTTGGGCCCATGGCTACGCCTATTATGCCAGCTCACTTTTCGATGACATGGATAAAATGCCGGAGATCATCAAAGAAGCACGCAAGCCAATTGGGCGTATTGCCATCGCCAATTCTGACTCCGACTGGAGTGCTTATGCTCATGCAGCCATTGATCAGGCATGGCGAGCCGTCAATGAACTGAAGAACCTGGGTTAACGCCATGATTAAAATTATCCTGACAAGCGCATTGATTATCTCTGCCAGCAGTTTCGCCGCGTCTCCAGAGGGAGAGTATGTGGCGCGTATTTCGGACTGCGTCGCATGCCATACCAAAGAGGGCGGCGATGTAATGGCGGGAGGTAAACGATTTCATACTCCCTTAGGGGATATTTTTTCAACCAACATTACGCCGGATGTGAAAGAGGGAATCGGTTTATACAGTTATGCGGATTTTGAAAAAGCGGTCAGAAAAGGCGTGGCCCGTGATGGGCATTATCTTTATCCGGCGATGCCCTATCCGTCATATGCCAAAATGAACGATGAAGATATGCACGCGCTCTACACCTATTTCAAACAGGATGTGAAGGCATCCGCACAAAAAAATAGTCCGGGAGAAATACCGTGGATATTCTCTCCGCGTTGGCCACTGGGTATCTGGAACTGGATGTTCACCGATAGCAACGAAGAGGTTAACACCCCGGCGGGAGTCGACGACGGGGTAATTCAGCGCGGTAAATACCTTGTCGAAGGTCCTGGCCATTGTGGTGCCTGCCATACGCCAAGGGGGATTGGCATGCAGGAAAAATCGTACGACAGTTCTGATGCCACCTTCCTGAGTGGTGCGATGATTGATGGTTGGTATGCACCCTCGCTCAGGAATGGGGCTATTCCGGCTGAAGAAATAAAAGATTTACTGAAAACAGGGCGAAGCAAGCATTCCGCGATTTCGGGCCCGATGAGCGACGTTGTGACACAAAGTACCCAGTATCTGAATAACAATGACCTGAATGCCATCAGCAGTTACCTGGTCAGCCTCAGCGGTAAAAAACCGGCCTCACATACCCATGCGGCTGCAACGGAAACCCGCGGGGCGATCGCTGCAGGCGGTTCCGGGCAGACGCTCTATTTGCGTTATTGCTCAACCTGTCACGGTACAACCGGGCAGGGAACCGATGACAATGTCCCTTCATTGGTGAATAACCCGTCTGTCAGCGCTGAGGAGCCCGACAATCTGATCAAGGTCATCGCGTTCGGCACAGAAACACCGGTCACCCAGGGAAACATTCCCTACAAAATGCCTGCTTATCATGGCCTGCTTCAGCCACAGCAGATGCGGGATATCGTCAACTACGTCAGAGGTCAGTGGGGGAACTCTCCTCATCCGGTTGATGAAGACCACATTAAGGACGTTTTAAACGCGGATAAACAATAACCGTACAGGCCGGGAAGGTGGTAGGAGGTCGGCCGGGCAGAGCGTGGAATGACAATCTGGGAAATTTCAGATATTTGAGAGAAAAATTGAGTGAGCTATCAATGTCGTTGAATATAGCTAGCAATTACAACACGGAGCTAACTCATGAACACTTTCCCTAAAATTGTCTTTTTATCGCTTTTCGCCGCCTCCTGCACAGCCGGTGCTGCGCAAACTGCGCCCGTTGCCAATCCGCTCAGCGTCCATGTCCTCAACCTGGAAACGGGTACGCCAACGCCGGGCGTGGAAGTTGAACTCCAACAGCGCCAAAAGGATAACTGGGTTAACCTGGCGTCAGGCAAAACGGATAGCCATGGGCGCATTGCTGCACTGTTTCCGCAGGATAAGCCGATGACTGAAGGCGATTACAAGGTGGTATTCAAAACCGGCGATTACTATAAGAGCGCGGGCAAGCCAACGTTTTTCCCTGAGATCCCGGTGTTGTTCCATGTGGAAAATGACGGGCATTACCATATCCCGTTACTGCTGAGCCAGTATGGTTACTCGACCTATCGCGGTAACTAACGGAAACCGTCTGGTTTACCGAGCTGTCTTTTTTCGCAAATGGGCCCGTTGCCTGAGGTGACGGGCCCTTTTGGGTCAGAGGCTCAGGATGCGGTACGGAAAACGGCCACCATATCCCGAAGATGAGCCGCACGGTGTGCCAGATCATCTGCCGAGGTGGCCGATTCCTCAACCAGCACGGCGTTTTGTTGGGTTACCTGATCCATTTGATTTACGGCGATATTAATCTGCGTAATACCGCTGCTTTGCTCAGCGGATGAGGTTGAAATATCGCGAATCAATTGTGAGGTCTGCTCAATGGCCTCCACGCTCTGCCTGACCCTATCTCCTGCATTCTTAGCCATAGCGATCCCCTCATGGGCATGATCAACCGACTGCTCAATTAACCCTTTAATCTCTTTCGCTGCAGCAGCCGAACGTTGCGCAAGGGCGCGTACTTCAGAGGCGACCACCGCAAATCCTTTGCCTGATTCCCCGGCACGCGCCGCTTCAACCGCGGCATTCAGCGCCAGAATATTGGTCTGGAAAGCGATGCCGTCAATCACGCTGGTAATCTCTTCAATTTTTCCGGAACTGCCGCGGATCTTATGCATTGTTTCCATCACGGATTCCATGGCATTCCCACTGAGAAGGGCAGCATTGGTTGCCGATTCTGCCATGGTGGACGCGTAGCGGGTATTTTCTGCGTTATGACTGATGATGGACGCTAACTGCTCCATACTCGCGGCAGTCTCAGCAAGCGAAGCCGCCTGCTGTTCAGTTCGAGAAGAGAGATCGCCGTTACCGCTGGCTATCTCTTCGGAAGAGGTTGCGATGGTGACAGCATTGGATTTGATGCCCGATACAAGCTCTGCCAAACGGTTCTGCATCAGTAGCAACGCGTTTAACAACGTGGACATCTCATTCGTTCCTGTCACCGTAAATGAGGTCGTTAAATCGCCTGCAGCCACTTTGCTTGCCGCATTAACCGCCAATTCCACCGGTCCGGTGACCGATCGCGAAATCATAACCGCCGTATACACCGCGAGTAACGCGATACTGAATAAGCCGGCCAGCAGCCAAAATTGAGCATGGCGTTTTTCGGTTGCCTGACTTTCCAGCATCTGGGACAGTTTATCCGCGCTATTCGACCCTAACTCTGCGTAACGGTTTATTGACTGGGTGAAAACGCGAATGTATTCGGCGGGCGCGACGGTAACGCTTTTACTGACAAAGATATGCTCCGCCAGTTGCAGGGCGTCATTGGCCTGCTTATTCGCATCCTGATCTGAACGGGCAAAGATTTCACGCAGGCTGGGTTCGATAGTGAACACTTTTTCCATATTGCTATTGAACTGTGCGAGGGCGGTTTTGCCACTTTCGATTTGAAACGCCATACGACTGCGATCCGCGTCGGTGACGTTATTGCCCGCAGCAATCACAGACGCGCCACTGGCTCTGATTTGTCCGAGGGTTTCGGTCAGCTGAGGTAAGCGACTAAAAATACTGATAATAAACTGATAAGTATTGAGATCGGCATCCAGCGTTAAGCCATAAAAATCCAGCACATTCTGATTCGCTATCAGCAGTTTTTGAATCAGGCTGGCGTGGCGCTGCAGGCTGTCAGACAGGCTCAGTCTCCCGGCTAAAATATCGTTTTGCAACTGCTGCCAATCATCATTGAACGTCGCCAAACTGGTTAGGGGCTGGGCAGTGTTATCCACCTGCTTGAGGTCGGTGATGATCGTTGTGAGATCCCGGCTGGCATCTTCAGCCAACGCCAGGCGAGGCGCGTTGTCAGGTTTATGTTGAGAAATCGCAATGGCGCTTTCGGCGCGGTGACGCTGGATTTTATTAAGCAGCGTCAGCATTTTTTTCTCTACCGGAATGCCGCTGAGTTCAATTTTTTTTGCATCAATAGCCTGACTGCCGCTTTGAATGAATAAAGCCGTGGGCAAAAAAAACAGAATCGCTGAAAACAGCCCAAGCAGTAAAAACTTAGCAGGCAAACTGGTGCGGTTAAGTAGGTTTTTCATTCTTATTTCCTGGTGTAAGAGTACTGATTGTTTTTGGTCAGACAGACCCATTAGGCAATTTTTTTAGTTATTTTTTATCCATTAACATCAATCTTTGCAGGTGTAGATACGCTAATTTTTATCTTTTAGTGGATGCTTCAGAGGTTTATTCATCCTCCCCGGTCAATCAGAAAAATTGTATTATAGGTGGCGAACAGAGAATTGACAGGTGAATAAACGACTAAATTTACTGGAGGTAAAAATAAAGCCAAATTAATTTTTAGTATTGTTTTTCAGGGTGTTATGGTTTTATTTTTCGGGCCTTTGCGACGTTGCGCGCGCTATTAGTGAGAAACAATCATTCATTATCAGCCTAATGAATTGCTGAGGCGCGGATAAGGGGCGGGAAATGGACTTTAATTTTGGATAGGGTTCAATACAACATTACAAGCCTCAGGAACCCTGTGAGCAGAACGGCTTATTTTTTCTTTTGAGACAAAAGGGCAAAATTAGGATGCTCTCCGGCCAGTAACAATAGCAATTCGTATTCTCCCTGGCTGAGCGGGGTTGGATTCTTTCCCGTCTCTTTCATCTGCCAGACGCGCAGGCTGAGATCGAAACGCTCTGCGGCAGTTTGCTGAGAGAAGCCGGCGGCGATCCTGAGTTCACGAATGTTATGCTTTACGGCCACCGGCCGTTCTATAAGTTGGTTTCTCATAAAGGTATTCCTGATGCCTCTCGCATTGTGACGCCGGTTATGACGTTGTTAATACGTCAATTTTACGTTCGCGGCTGATGCTATTCTGCGGAGGCAATTTTATGTGTTTGGGGTTGTAGTGTAGGTATTCCCTGGTGCTGTCATTACAAATGATAAGGGTTATCGCTTAACTACATAGTGCACTTTATAATAGCGTGCTACTTATGTCGTATGTCTATTGTGGCACTCATCTGAAAAAAGTAAAACATTCCCGTGATTAAATAAATGTATCGTCTCCGTATAAATATTTCGTTAAAGAAAATGAAAACGTCATCCGTCAAACTGCATTTACTCTTCGCGGGAAAATGGCGGCGTGGCTTCAGGAGAAGTTGCGGGGCAGTGTGAAACCCCGGCGTTTTATTGAGATCGAGAGGTGAACAATGTCAGGACAACCGCACTAAGCAGCAACAGACCGCTCAGTCCAAACGCGCTCAGCCAGCCCAGATGATCAAACACCATCCCGCCAGCCGTTGACCCCAGGGCGATCGACAGCTGTACGACGGCCACCATCAGACCGCCGCCTGCCTCGGCATTCTCCGGCAGCGTCCGTGCAATCCATGTCCACCATCCCGTTGGTGCGGCAGTTGCAAGCATTCCCCAAAGCCCTAATAGCGGCGCAACCAACCAGACGTTGTGACCCGCTAGCATTAACAGCCCGGCGATAATGGCCATAAGAAAAGGGATGGCCATGAGCGTCGGGTAAAACCGCGCGTTGAGAAAGAGGGAAACGATTAACGTCCCAACCAAACCTGAAACACCGATAATAAGCAAAATCAGTGATAAGCCGGACGGGTTTACCTGAGTGACGGTTTCCAGAAACGGGCGCACATAGGTAAATAAGGTAAACTGCCCCATAAAAAATAAACCACACGCCAGCATGCCAATTAAAACAACAGGACGGCTTAATAGCCGAAAAACCCTCCCGCGAGGTTGATTCGTCTTATTACCGGGCATATCTGGCAGACTCAACCATTGCCAGATGAAGGCGACCAGCGCAACAGGGACAATGCAGATGAAGGCGCCGCGCCACCCGATGGTTGCGCCAAGATAGCTCCCCAACGGGGCTGCCACGACAGTCGCCAGCGCATTGCCGCCATTAAAAATAGCCAGCGCATGGGATACCCGATGCGAGGGCACCAGACGAATGGCCGTTGCCGCAGACAGAGACCAGAATCCACCGATGGCAATACCAATCAGCGCACGTCCTGACATATAGACCAGATAGCTGGAAGCCTGCGCGATGATCATCCCCGATATGGCCATTAATACCGTCATCCCCAGCAGAAGGTGTTTGCGGTTAATATTGGCGGCAATGTCAGAAATTGTCAGACTGGTCAATACCGCCAGTGCGCCGGAGATGGCGATTCCAAGCCCAGCCAGCCCTTCGGTGACGTCTAAATCGTTGGCAACCGGCGTGAGCAGGCTGACCGGCAAAAATTCAGAAGCAACCAGGACGAAAGCGCAGAGGGTCATCGCAAAAATACCATTCCAGTTTGCACGCTGCGGGTTAAGGGATGTTTTAACTATCGACATAGTATTAACTTCTCTAAATATCAGTCCCGAATGAGAAACCGCCTGTCGCTGACAGGCGGTTTTATAAACCAATCATTCTCGGGAGGTTAACGTAAGCGGGTTTTAAAGAACGTATCAAAGCGGGTGAAAGGTATCTTACCGGCAACGTTGTCGTATAAATCGACATGGTTAGCGCCTGGGACAATCACCAGTTCTTTATCTTTGCTGCCAACCGCCTTAAAGGCATCTTCCGCAAAATAGCGTGAATGGGCTTTTTCACCGGTAACAATTAACGTTGGAATCGTGATTTCATTGGCATAGCTCAGCAATGGCATATTCATAAACGATAAGGGCGTTGTGGCTGTCCAGGCACCGGCAGAGTTAACCGAACGCGGATGGAACCCGCGCGGCATACGGTAATAATCGAAGAACTCTTTCAACACCGGATTGGGATTTGCGGGTAAGGTTTCCGGTAGAATACGTTCGGAAGTCGTTACTTTCCCGCTCTCATCAACGTAAATATCATGACCCGCATAGGCGGTTTTGCCGCTTTCTGCATCCTTCCAACGCTGCTCGTTCAGATAGTGTAATACCGCACGGCGGTCGGCCGTTGAATAGCGGTCTTTTCCGTCGCCAACACCATGGCCCATGGCGCGGCTCATGTCGTACATAACGCTGGTCGCGACCGCTTTGACGCGGGTATCCATTGCTGCTGCATTCAGCGCCATACCTCCCCAGCCGCAGATGCCGAGAATACCGATGCGGTTGCGATCGACCTCTTTTTGTAAACCAAGGAAATCTACCGCAGCACTAAAGTCTTCGGTATTGATATCCGGAGAGGCAACATTGCGTGGCGAGCCGCCGCTTTCCCCGGTATAGGAGGGATCAAAGGCCAGGGTAACAAACCCATCTTCTGCCAGTGTCTGCGCGTATAAACCGCTGGATTGCTCTTTAACTGCGCCAAAGGGACCGCTGACCGCAATTGCTGCAAGCTTGCGGTCTCCACGATCTTTAGGAATATACAGATCGCCGACCAGAGTTATCCCGTAACGGGTTGGGAAGGTCACCTTACGATGTTCGACCTTACTGCTTTCAACAAAGGTTTTGTCCCATTTCGCCACCATCGACACGGGCGCATTTGGATTGGTTGATTCAGCGTGACTCATTGTTGTAACTCCACTTAATGACGTGCATAGCAGTAATGCGGGTATGACAGCTGTGACTTTACGGGTGAAAATTTTCATAAAAGACTCCCCTTGAAAAACACGGTGTGAATGCAGTTTCCGCAAGGGAAGGCGCTGCATTTGAGCTCGAAAGGGGGATTATACTTAGCGTAAATAGTGCTGATTAGACGGTGAAGAGTGCTAGGATTCATACTCTATTGGTATAGATCGAGATGCACGGAGACGGTGATGGCCAAACGGGAAAACTACAATGAGCTTTACCTGTTTATGCAGGTGGTGCGGGAAGGCAGTTTTACTGCCGCAGCGCAGCGGCTTGGGCTCGCTCAGTCTGGCATTAGCCGTTCTGTCCGCGAGCTTGAGGAAAGGTTAGGGGTACAACTTTTGGTCCGTACCACACGCAGGCTATCGCTGACCCAGGCCGGTGAGCAGCTCTACAAGACGGCGGAGACCGGATTCGATGCTCTGAATAGTGGACTGGCCACACTGGCACATTATCGTCAGACGCCTTCTGGCACCGTGCGTATTAATGCCAGCCAGCATGCCATAGATAAAGTCCTCCTGCCCAAGCTGGCGGTTTTTCAACAACGTTATCCGGATATCCGGCTGGAACTGATCAGCGAAAGCCGGTTTGTCGATATCATTGCGGAGAGATTCGATGCTGGCATACGCCTTGGCCCTGAAGTCGGACAAGGCATGATCGCGGTACGGATTACGCCCGATATGGAGATGGCGATTGTTGCTACACCTGAACATTTTCGTCGTTATGGTTTTCCACAAACTCCTGAGGATTTAGTGGCCCATCCCTGTATTGCCTACCAGCTTGCCGACGGCAGTGTGTATGCATGGGAACTTAACCAGCAGGCAGAAAAAATCACCCACCGGCCTCAGGGACAATGGGCCTTTTCTGACAGTTATATGGAGGCCGAAGCCGCCAGGCGTGGTCTTGGATTGGCTTATGTTCCAGAGGAACTGGTATCCGATGATCTGCAGCGGGGGAGATTGGTCAGAGTGTTACAGCGTTACAGCCAACGCCTGGAAGGTTCATTCCTCTATTACCCGCATCGGAATGTGTCACCGGCATTAAGAATAGTCATTGATGCATTGAAAACCTGAAGGTTGAGGGCGTGGGTATTGGTGAAGCCGTTCCCCTCTGGCAAACTGTCCGCTAACGTCCATCACTGAAGGCGTTAAGGTCTTTCTGGGGGAATAATTTATCCTGTCAGTTTTAGCCGATATCAGTTATAACGTCATGTCATAATATACCCCGGTACCCTATATGAGGATGTATGCCACACTCCCCCGAAGATAAGAAACGCGCGCTAAACAGAATAAAAAGGATTCAGGGGCAATGCGAAGGGATACAGCGTTCGCTGGAAGCGGGTGCGGATTGTGCCCCGGTACTGATGCAAATGGCAGCAGTCAGAGGCGCGATGAATGGCCTGATGACTGAAATCCTCGAAAGCTATATAAAAGAAGAGTTTGCCGGGAAGTTGAAGCCTGACAGCGAGGCGGGTGAAGATATCGGTGAGCTGGTCAAGCTGGTCAAATCCTACTTCAAATAACGTCCTGTTAGTATGTTCAGTCATCTCGATGCCGGCAGCCCACCCACAGGCTGCTTTATGTCCAAAAAACTGCGCATCTGCTCAGTCAGCCAAATATCAGAAGCACCCGCCAAAATATCGTCATGATCCTTTAGCGACATTTAAATTCGTTTTATAACAATAAATTAATGCATTAAGCACTATTTAATACCCTGGGTCTATATACCCCATAGGGGTATGCGATCTATACTCTTCCCCATGATGAATCATTCATCCCTGCAGAGAGCGGTGAAACTGAGACTCACGATCTCTCCCTCCGCTTCCTCTAACCCTATTTATGTGGAGTGCAATATATGAAATCCCGTGCTGCGGTTGCGTTTGGTCCAGGCAAGCCTTTAGAAATTGTTGAGCTCGATGTTGAGCCGCCGCGTGCTGGCGAAGTGCTGGTGAAAATCAGCCACACCGGCGTGTGTCATACCGATGCCTTCACCTTGTCTGGCGACGATCCTGAAGGGGTATTCCCTGCGGTGTTGGGCCATGAAGGTGCGGGTGTGGTGGTTGAAGTGGGTGAAGGGGTCACCAGCGTTAAGCCAGGCGATCACGTCATCCCGCTGTACACCGCTGAATGTGGCGAGTGCCTGTTCTGTAAATCCGGCAAAACCAATCTGTGCACCGCCGTTCGTGCCACCCAGGGCAAAGGCCTGATGCCAGATGGCACCACGCGTTTCTCCTATAACGGCCAGCCTATCTATCACTATATGGGCTGTTCAACATTCAGCGAGTACACCGTGGTCGCTGAAGTCTCGCTGGCGAAGATCAATCCGGAAGCCAATCACGAGCACGTTTGCCTGTTGGGTTGTGGCGTGACCACCGGTATTGGTGCGGTTCACAATACGGCTAAAGTGCAGGCAGGCGATTCGGTAGCAATCTTTGGCCTGGGCGGTATCGGCCTTGCAGCGATTCAGGGCGCGCGTCAGGCGAAAGCGGGTCGCATCATTGCTATCGACACCAACCCAGGCAAGTTTGAGCTGGCTAAACAATTCGGCGCGACCGACTGCATTAACCCAAACGATTTCGACAAGCCCATTCAGGAAGTCATTATTGAAATGACCGGCTGGGGTGTTGATCACTCATTTGAATGTATTGGCAATGTGAACGTGATGCGTGCCGCGCTTGAGTCTTCACACCGTGGTTGGGGTCAGTCCATCATTATTGGCGTCGCCGGTGCAGGTAAAGAGATCTCCACGCGTCCGTTCCAGTTGGTAACCGGTCGTCAGTGGAAAGGCTCGGCGTTCGGTGGCGTTAAAGGCCGCAGTCAGTTGCCTGGAATGGTTGAAGACGCGATGAAAGGGGATATTGAGCTTGAGCCGTTTGTCACGCATACCATGGGTCTGGATGACATCAACGATGCATTCGATCTGATGCACGAAGGTAAATCTATCCGCACCGTTATCCATTACTGATATCAGCCCGTCTTTTGAGGTAATGATCGCCCCTAAAATAACCGCTGCTTAGACCTGTTACCGGTTACCCCTGCTGGGAGTAACCGGTTTTTTTATGCCTGAAAGTCATGCGTAGTGGATGCCCGTAATAGCCAGGTGGTGTGTTATCTCACGGATAAATACCAACCCTGCCAGCACCTGTAGTGCATCCGTCGATAATGACAGCGGATGGTAGGAAAGTTCATCGGCCAGTTTAGTAAATGCCGCTTCAATAGGCTCCGGCGTGGCGGGGGATTCGCCCGCAAGATAGCTGTCACAGATGGCCCGTAATAAAGGACCGTGGCTGATCGCCGCACCGTGAATCGGTTGGATTGTCGAATCAGATTCAATAATCTCTTCGGTTCGGTAAATCATCATTTCAAGATGCCAGGCGGTGAGCGACGTCTCGGCGGTAATGCCGGACAGGATGTAATCCAGTCCTTTCGCCACATCAATTCGTTTCCCCGAATCTGGCCAGATAAACTGTGTGCTTTCAGGCAATAGCGAATATTCGACATTAAACATTTTTACACTCTCTTGCGATTTCAAAATACCAACTCGTCCAATGCATATTCTGCATGCAGCGGATTGCCGACTTATGCCTGACGTACGGAGTTTTCTCGATTTCGCCGCCGATCGCTTTGGTTCCGGGCGACGTTAACTCTTCGTCACCCGCAGACCGGCATTATATAGCGATATCGTCGTTGAGATTGACCTGAGATCGCAGGGCAATCTCTCTGCGCCAGGCATCAACCCGTGGCGGCCAGTGCATTCCCTTGACGATGGATAATGAACGCAGCAGGGGGAAAAGGCGAATATCGGTCAGTGATAATGTCTCACTGTCACGCTTCGTCACTGATATTAACGTTTCCAGCGCGGCAAGTTTCTCATTCATTTCCGCAACCAGCGAATCGGTTTGTTCAAGTAAAGACGGGAACGGGCCAAAAACAGCTTCTTTCTTAGCGGTAAAATACTGCCTTGCTGGCGCTTGACGAAACTCTTCAAAATCTGAACTCGCCCAGCGCGGGACCGCCAGTTGATAAATGCGTGTCGAAGCGTCATCCATCCAGCCTTCTATCGCTGAGTTTTCAGATCCAGTTAGCATCGGCGAACCGTAGGTGGCATCAATATAGTTAACGATATCCAGACTCTCACCAATCGCCTCCTTGCTCTCGGTGACCAGCACTGGCAGCATTTTTTTCCCAATGAGTCGCGTTGGCGTGGCTTCATCATCATTTGGCAGCGTAACGATTTCACAGGCAACGTCTTTTAAGCCAAAAATCATGCGTGAACGCACGCAGAACGGGCAGTGATCGTAAACATACAGTTTCATAGCAGTGTCTTTTTTGGTCTGTTGAAGGAGTTTAGCGGGTAAAGCCATCGAAGGGTTTCATATACACGGCACCGAATGGGTTCAATCGTGCACGAATTTCATCATCCGGCTCACCGTAAACCGTCAGGCCGGTGATGGTGACCAAAGAGAGGAAGGCTTCGGCGAAAGGCGCGAACGTGATGTCGACATGGCTTACCACATCCTGCTGGCGATAACGCTCAACAATGTGGGCCGTTTTCTGGTCGTCGCTGACGCTGTAAACATAGCTGAGGGTGCCGGGCTCTTTGCTGGTGGCTTCGACCACACGGGAAACTAACTCTTTAAACGCCGGAAATTGTCCGTCATTGACGGCCAGGTGGAATACGCAGGTAATTTCATTTTTCATGAAGATCTCCAGAGATCGGGGAGGAGGCGGAAGTACAACGGAGAAAGCGGGGAGTGCGCACTGAAGTGGCACAGGCCGTTACGGACAAAGACATAACGGCCGGCATGGCTGCATCTCAGCCCGATTTTTTCAGCGTCTCAGCAAAAATCTCACCTGAAATTGCCCAGTTGTCGGTGGTGACGTCGTTGAAAATGACGTAGACATACTGTGGATCAACGTTGGCATGGGTGGCGATAGCGTCGGTCACCGCTTTAGCGATAGCCGGTTTGGCATCATCACGACCGTCGAACATCTGAATATTAACTACTGGCATGGTTAGACCCCTTCAAAAGTAGATGAACTGTCAGAACACCTGACGTTGAAGAAATCCTACGCCGAACGTGGAAGTGGATAAACAGGCTGAAAGGGCACAGAGTGTAGAATTAAATTCTACAATCACGCGAAGGCCTTTTGTCCGGCTAACGCGATAAGCTCATCAATGATAAAGCGCACGCCGGGCAGTAAATGACGGGCGCGTGGCCAGATCACATTCAGCTCGGTGGGGGCGGGATTGCAGGCCGAAAGTATCGGCACTAACTTGCCGCTTTGTATATGAGGCCGCAACAATGCTTGCGGAAACTGAATCAGGCCCGCGCCGGCAATGCAGGCATCGATCATCGCATCGCCATCACTTATTTGATGAAAAGGTGTGGGCTTAAGTCTGACATCTTTCCCCTCACTATCACGAATCAACCAGCTGAGCGGTGCACCACCGCGCCAGGCGAGCACACAGCGATGATGATTGAGATCGTCCAGTGTCTCCGGCTTGCCGTAAGCCGACAGATAGTCAGGAGACGCGCAAATGATCAGCTGCTGGTCGTTCAGCTTGCGGGCGATAAGATCGGTGGTGTCTTTTACTGCGCCAAAACGAATCGCGAGATCGAAGCCAATATCCAGTGGGTCGATGATGCGGTCATTAAAGATGATCGTCAGCTTCAGGTGGGGATAGCGTTTTGTCATATCCATCAAAATCGGCATCATTACCGATCGGCCAAATGCCGCCGGCAAATCAATCCTCACCGTGCCCGTGGGTTCCGTCAGCTTAGAGCGCAATGCCATCTCGGCCATTTGCAGCGTTTCCAGCGCGCTCTGGCAACTGGCGAGATAGGCTTCACCTTCCGTCGTCAGGCTGATTTTTCGGGTGGTACGGTGGAACAGCGCGGTACCCAGATTATGTTCAAGGCGCTGAATACTTTTCCCAATTGCCGATTTCGACACCCCCAGCTGTTCAGCGGCTTCGGTAAAGCTGTTGGAGTTTGCCGCCGTCACAAAATGAACGATGCTGTTGAAGGATTCTGTGGAAATAACTGCTGGCATAGTGGGCGCCCGGATGAAAATCAGTGAGTGACTTTAGCGTAAACGCTAATTACCTACACGTTAATGATGACAGTGAAAAAGATAAATCAGGCAGGAAGAACAACAGGAGAAATGAATTGTTGAGAATAGAGGGCCGTTAATAACAAGCCGCCTGGCGGCGGCCTGAAGAGGTTTTACTTTGCAATGATGAAGCGCTGGTCGTCATCAATGTAGGTTTTTTCGCCTGCTGGCGCTTCAATTGAGCCAAAGTTCATGTGTGCCCTCAATTTCCACGACTCAGGGATCTGCCAGGCAGTCTTCACATCGCTGTCTATCAGGGGATTGTAGTGCTGCAGGTTAGCGCCAATGCCTTTTTCGGCCAGTGCCAGCCATACGGCGTACTGTGCAATGCCGGTGCTGTGTTCAGACCAGACCGGGAAATTATCAGCATAAGAAGCAAACTGCTCCTGAAGCGTTTTCACCACGTCCTGATCTTCGAAGAACAGTACCGAGCCTGCTGCAGCGGCAAAGCCATCGACTTTGGCAGAGGTTCCCGCAAAGTGATCCGCCGGCACGATTTTTCTCAGCTGCTCACGGGTGATTTCCCAGAAACGGTTATGCTCTTTTCCCAGCAGGATAACGATACGGGAACTTTGGGAGTTAAAGGCAGAAGGGGCCTGTTTCACCGCCTCTTTAATCGTATCGATCGCTTCTTCATCCGCGACAGGCATGTCTTTACCCAGTGCATAAATAGTCCGGCGTTGTTTTGCCAGGTCCAGAAAGTGATTAGACATCGTATTTTCCTGTTGCTGAGTAGTATCGAAATGCATTTCCGTGGAATTTTCATTCCCGCGTTTGAAAATGCTGCTGAGTAGTTTGCTGAACATAGACAGGTATTCCTTCCGAAGTCACTGTGCGGGCAGAATTTAACGCTATCAGGGCCGCCGGACGGGCGACCCGAAGCGTTTTATTATTTAATCAGCTCTGCAGTCATGTGCACGTAATTGTTAGAGCTTGCTTCGGTGATTTTATATTTTGCACCGAGTTCCTGTGCCTGGGCGGCGATTTGTGCTTCTGCACCATCCAGAGAGGAGGCTGAAGCGGTGATGCTTTGCGCAAAGCTACCGAAAGAAAGTGTAGAGAGGGCAATAATCGCAACTAAATTTTTGACTGATTTCATGATCGTTTCCTGAGTTTGTTTTATTCATAATGAGGCGTTCTTCCTCGATGTGAAGAATGATACTCCTGATGATTATTTTGCGAAAGGCGGGTTATTTGCTTCTGTTTGTCAAAATATCTGAATGAGATTTGGGTGTGTTAACTGCTGCTACAACGTGGGCTAACGTTAATACCCTAAGGGTGACCGCTTCACCCGCCACGACGCGTCCATCCGATCCCAGCCACTACCGGTCCGCTGGTTCGCGCGATCGGTGATCCTCGAGTACGGTTAGTTGAAGGCTAACTATCGGGAGAAAAAATGATGGCAGAAGAAACCGTGACCCACGAACTGGCGCTGCTGGATAAATACTGGCGCGCTGCAAACTATCTTTCGGTGGGGCAGATTTACCTGATGGGTAATCCGTTATTACGCAATCCTCTTTTGCCAGAGCACATCAAGCCCCGCCTGCTTGGGCACTGGGGAACCACGCCCGGCCTGAATTTTATTTACGCCCATTTGAACCGCATTATCCGTCAGCGCGATCGGGATCTGCTGTTTATCTGTGGGCCGGGGCACGGCGGCCCCGCGATGGTGGCAAATACCTGGCTGGAAGGCAGTTACAGTGAAATTTATCCCGACGTCAGCGAAGACGAAGCGGGTATGCACCGACTGTTCAAACAGTTTTCATTTCCCGGCGGCATACCCAGTCATGCAGCACCGGAAACGCCGGGTTCAATCAATGAAGGGGGCGAGCTGGGGTATTCTTTATCCCATGCCTTTGGCGCCGCATTCGATCATCCCGAGCTGATTGTGCCTTGTGTGATTGGTGACGGTGAAGCGGAAACCGGGCCGCTCGCCTCAAGCTGGCACGGTATAAAATTTCTCAATGCCCAGCGTGATGGCGCAGTACTGCCCATCCTGCATCTAAATGGCTATAAAATTGCCAGCCCGACCATTCTCGGGCGCAGCAGTGACGAGGACCTCACGCAGCTGTTTAGCGGCTATGGCTACGCGCCGCTGTTTGTCTCGGGGCACGAACCTGCCGACATGCATCAGCAAATGGCATCGGCACTGGATTCGGCTTTCTCCAAAATTGCCGATATCCAGCAGCAGGCCCGTTCGGGTAATGGCTCAGAGACTGTTCCACGATGGCCAATGATTGTGTTTCGCAGCCCGAAAGGCTGGACCGGGCCAAAAGAGGTAGATGGCAAAAAGGTCGAGGATTTCTGGCGTGCGCATCAGGTGCCGGTCTCGGCCTGTCGGGAAAACGACGCGCATCGGGAAATTTTAGAGAACTGGATGCGCAGTTATCAGCCGCAGGAACTGTTTGACGATAATGGCTCACTGATAGCTGAACTCCGCGCGCTGGTGCCTGCGGCGAATAAACGGATGGGGTCGTCACCTTATGCCAACGGCGGTCGCCTTCGTCGCGAGCTGAGCGCACCCGATATCCATGCGTTCGCGCTGGAGACCGGTCAGCCAGGCAGCACAACCGGCGGCGCTACGGAACAGTTGGGTCATTATCTCGCGGAGATATTCCACCGCAATCCTGATAATTTCCGTCTTTTTGGTCCGGATGAAACCGCATCGAACCGGCTCACCCCGGTATTCGACGCCACCAGCCGCAGCTGGATGGCGCCGCTGAAGACATATGATGAGCAGTTAGCCCGCGATGGCAGAGTGATGGAGATCCTCAGCGAACATCAGTGTCAGGGCTGGTTGGAGGGCTATCTTCTGACGGGCCGTCACGGCCTGTTTAACTGCTACGAAGCGTTTATTCATATCGTAGATTCGATGTTCAACCAGCACGCGAAATGGCTGAAGGTGACGCGCAAACTGGGGTGGCGCAAGCCGGTGTCGTCGCTGAATTATCTGCTTTCTTCACACGTCTGGCGGCAGGACCACAACGGTTACAGCCATCAGGATCCCGGCTTTATCGATCATGTTGCCAATAAGAAAGCCGACATCGTGCGGATTTACCTGCCGCCGGATGCCAACACGCTGCTGTGGGTAGGCGATCACTGTCTGCGCACCTGGGATCGCATTAATGTGATCGTGGCCGGCAAGCAGCCTTCACCGCAATGGCTGGATATGCCAGCTGCGATTGCCCATTGCGAAGCCGGTATGAGTGAGTGGCGTTGGGCGAGCAGTGAGGGCGAACCTGATGTGGTGATGGCCTGTGCCGGCGATGTGCCAACGCTGGAAACGCTGGCGGCAGTCGACCTGTTAGGTGAGATTTTGCCGGAATTACGCGTCCGCGTGGTTAATGTGGTCGACCTGCTGGCATTGCAAACCCAGCAGCAACATCCTCATGGCAAATCTGAGACGGAGTTTGATGCGCTGTTCACCCGCGATAAGCCGGTCGTTTTCGCTTTCCATGGTTATCCCAACCTGGTTCACCGACTGACCTATCAGCGTAACAATCATCATAACTTCCACGTGCATGGATTTAATGAAGAGGGGACCACCACCACGCCATTTGATATGACGGTGCTGAATGAGCTGGATCGTTATCACCTGGCGCTGTCGGCCATCCGCCATGTTCCGGGAGTGGCCGACCGTCATCCACAGGCCGTTGACGATCTGCAGCAACGTCTGCAGAAACACCATCATTACGTGCGCGAATATGGCGAAGACCTGCCGGAAATTCAGCACTGGGTGTGGTCGGGCACAAAAAAATAAACCGCCGGGCGGCGGTTCAGGTCAGCATAATGCGTGAGAATTTTCAGCAAGCCGCATCAGGATTTCCAGCGTTAAGGCCTTCTGATTACGATGACTTTTTATGCCACTTATCATCGTCGCCTTTTTCGTACTGATGCTTAACCGCCGCCCAGGCCACTTTATGGGCCACTTCTTCCCGCGAGCTGTCATCCTTGCGGTCTTTTTTATCTTTATACTCATCCCAGGCACTGTTAAATGCGGCCATATAAATGTCCTGGGCATGAGCAGGAAGCACATGCTGAACGCTGTCGGGTAAGGCACTTCGTGAATCGTAGGGCATGACTGACCTCCTTTAATCGATGCCTAAAGTCTGGCGCAGTCAGGCGATTTTTCAAGCTGCCCTGCGATTGCGCCTAGCGGACGGCGTTCCATTCCTTATGCTTCAGCGGCGTCAACGCGGCACCCAGAATATCGGCCAGCACGTTTACCGTGATCACCAGACCGCCCACCATCATCACCCCGGCCGAAATCGCGGCGTAATCCTGCTGACGAATGGCATCCACCAGCCAGCGACCAAGTCCCGGCCAGCTGAACACCACTTCGGTAATCATCGCCAGCGTTAACATGGTGGAAAACTGCAGGCCCAGGCGTGGGATCACCGGTGGCAGAGCGTTATGCAGCACGTGGCGGCGAATGATGGTAAACCGTGACAGGCCGCGGGTGGCAGCCGCCTTAATATAGTTCTGCTCCATCACTTCGCGGGTACTGATGCGCAGCAGACGCACTACTTCCGTGGTCGGCGCGACGGCGAGGGCGGTGACCGGCAAAATCAGGTGCATCAGCGCACTGACCAGCATCTCATGGCGCCACGGCGAAGGACTGATCCACGCATCAATCAGCGCGAAGCCGGTGACATTCTTCACCGGGTACAGCAGGTCAAAGCGGCCAGAAACCGGCAGCCAGCCGAGGTTCAGCGAGAAGAACAGCGTCAGTAGCAGCGCCAGCCAGAATACCGGCATCGAAAAACCCAGCAACGCCAGCGCGCTGATGGTTTTATCCTGCCATTTATTGCGCATCACGCCAGCAGCAATTCCCAGCGGAATACCAATAAACATCGCCAGCGCGAAAGCCATAATGCACAGCTCCAGCGTGGCGGGAAACACCTCGCGGATCTGCTGACCAATTGGCTCGCCGTTAATGCTGGAAACGCCAAAATCCAGCTGGAACAGGCCTTTGTACCAGAAGAAGAAGGCGTCTGAGAGCGAGGCCCCTTGTAAAGGCGCATGCGGCGTAAAGTAACTGAGGCTGAAACCTACCAACGTCAGCATAAACAGGGTAACCAGCCACAGCACCAGGCGTCGCAGCGTATAAATCACCATGGTTATTTCTCCTCGCCTTTATCACGGTGCACGCCGGCAAACGACGCGTTACCGAACGGGCTCAACACCAGGCCCTGAATATCGTGGCGATAGGCCTGCAGGCGAAGGGAATAGGCCAGAGGCAGCACCGGCAGCGACTGGGCAAGCATGCGTTGTGCCTGATCGTAATAGTCAATGCGCGAAGCCAGCTGCTGAGAAAGCAACGCCTTATGCAGCACCTCGTCAAAGGCCGGGTCGCACCAGTGAGCATAGTTGGTCTGCGAGCCGATCGCCGCGCAGCTTAACAGCGGACGGAAGAAGCTGTCCGGGTCGTTACTGTCCGTCGACCAGCCCGTCAGCGTCAGGTCATGATTCATCTGCATCAGGCGCGCTTCCTGGAACCGGCCTTCAACCGAGACGATGGTTACCGTGACGCCGATTTGCGCCAGATCGGCCTGAATCAGCTCAGCCGTTTTTAACGGGCTGGGATTCCACGACTGGGATGCTGACGGCACCCATAAATTCAGATGCAGATCGGTGACGCCCAGCGCCTTTAGCTCTTCACGGGCTTTTTTCGGATTATATTCGGTCACTCTGGCTTCATTATCGTAAGCCCAGGACGCGCGCGGCAGAATAGATGCCGCGGTTTCCGCCGTGCCGTAATAAATGGATTCCATCAGACGTTCGTTGTTGATCGCCAGCGCCAGCGCCTGACGCACCTCAACGCGATCCAGCGGCGCTTTGCGGGTGTTAAACGCCAGATAGGCAATATTCATCCCCGGACGCAAGGTCAGACGCAGACGCGGATCGTCGCGCAGAATCGAAATCTGGCTGGCGGCAGGATAGGCCAGCACGTCGCACTCGCCGGTCAGTAACTTCGACAGGCGACCCGTACCGCCAGCGCCCATATCAATCACCACCTGCGGCATGCGCGGCAGGCCTTTCCAGTACTCCGGATTACGCGCCAGACGGATATATTGCCCGGTGCGATAGCTGCTTAACATAAATGGACCGGTGCCGACCGGCTGGCGATCCATCTGTTCCTGGCGATCTTCCTTGGTCAAGCGATCGGCATATTCGGCGGAAAGCACCGGCGCATAATGGGTGGCGATATGCCAGAGGAATGAGGCATCCGGGTTGTGCAGGCGGATCTCAACGGTATTTTTATCCAGCTTCTTCACGCTTTGCACGGCATCGGCGAACTGCAGGCTGTCGAAATAGGGATAGCTGCCGCCATTGACGTTATGCCACGGCGACTGGCGGTCAAAAATGCGCTGGAAGCTGAACACCACATCGTCGGCATTCAGCGTGCGGGTAGGGGAGAACCAGGCTGTTTTCTGGAAATGGACATTGTCCCGCAGATGAAAACGGTAGGTGGCGCCGTTATCCAGCACTTCCCAGCTTTGCGCCAGTTCCGGGATCAGCCGGTAGGTATAGGGGTCAACATCCAGCAGACGGTCATACAGCTGGGCCGCCAGCGTATCAACCACCAGGCCGCCGCTGGCTAACTGTGGGTTAAAGGTGGTGACCGCGCCGTTGACGCAATAGACAAAACCGCTCTGACGAATATCGCCGGGCGAAGCGGACCAGGTTGAGGCACTGAACAGGCTCAGCCCCAGCAGAAGCGTGGAGAATAATGTGCGCATAAGTCATCTGAAAAATCAGGCAATAGTCAGAGTGTACCGCACTCTCCGGTCTGCCCCAAAGTTTGCCGGGATAACTGACGTTTTTTCCGGCAAAAAGGGAATAAAAGGTTTCCCTGCACTGTTCAGGGGTGTTCAGAATACGCCCAATGTTGCTATGGTAATGAGAAATATTCTCAACAAAGTGCTTTACAGTTGATACTGCGAATGATTATTATTCTCCTGCACTTCGACGGTGGCTCTACCGAAGAAGAGCACGACATTGCTCACATTGCTTCCAGTATTTTTTAGCCCGCCTCGAGCGGGCTTTTTTTTGTCTGCCGTCAGAGCTTACTTATCGACGTTGATGCCGTGCTTTTTCATCATCGCGCGCAGCTGGTGATAGGTAACGCCCAGTAATTCCGCCGCGCGACGCTGGTTATAGCGGGCCTGAGCCAGGCTTTTATCCAGCAGATCTTTCTCCTGCTGATTCTGCCAGCGGCGCAGATCCAGAGGTAAATCCGGCAGGCTGCCAGCTTCAGCCACTTCAGTTTCCCTGGCAGGCTGCTGGCGCTTAAAAGGGTTAATAATGATGCTGTCCAGCTCCTGATCGACTTCGCTATGGCGATAGACCGAGCGCTCAACCACATTCTTTAACTCGCGGACGTTTCCCGGCCAGCCGTAGTCCAGCAGGATCTGCTTTGCTTGCGCCGAAAAGCCGGGGAACAGCGGCAGGCCAAGCTCGCGGCACATCTGAATAGCAAAATGCTCGGCCATCACCAGAATATCGCTGCGGCGTTCGCGCAATGGCGGCAACTGAACCACATCAAACGCCAGGCGATCGAGCAGGTCGGCACGGAATTTCCCCTCCTGCGCCAGCAGCGGCAAATCATCATTGGTGGCACAGACCAGCCGCACGCTCACCTGCAGCGGCTGACTGCCGCCAACGCGCTCCAAATGCCCGTACTCAATCACTCGCAGCAGTTTTTCCTGCACCAGCATCGGTGCGGTGGCCAGCTCATCAAGGAATAGGGTGCCGCCATCAGCACGTTCGAAGCGGCCCAGATGGCGCTTTTGCGCGCCGGTAAAGGCGCCGGCTTCATGGCCGAACAGCTCCGAATCGAGCAGGTTTTCATTCAGCGCCGCACAGTTAAGGGAGATAAACGGCCCCTGCCAGCGGTCGGACAGGTAATGCAAACGGCTGGCGATCAGCTCTTTCCCGGTTCCCCGCTCGCCAATGACCAACACCGGCTTGTTCAACGGCGCCAGACGGGAAACCTGCTCAAGCACTTCAAGGAAGTTATTTGACTCGCCGAGCAACGTCTCGTTATTTTCGCTCATTAAATTCACCAGATGTTAGTTATTTACACCACATTAACCAATTGGCATCAGCCTGTAAACACTGAGAATGCCCATAAATCAATAAGATAAAAGTTGGCACGCGATTTGAATAGGTAATAGCGTCGACGCAGATCACTGCGCACATTCAATAAGACACTACCGAGGACTTTGATTATGGGTATTTTTTCTCGCTTTGCCGATATCGTGAACGCCAATATCAATTCGCTGCTGGAGAAAGCAGAGGATCCGCAAAAGCTGGTACGCCTGATGATTCAGGAAATGGAAGACACGCTGGTCGAAGTGCGCTCGACCTCCGCCCGTGCGCTGGCAGAAAAGAAACAGCTGGTGCGTCGTATCGACCAGGCTGAAGCCCAGCAGACCGAATGGCAGGACAAAGCCGAGCTGGCGCTGCGTAAAGAGAAAGACGATCTGGCCCGTGCGGCACTGATCGAAAAACAGAAGCTGACCGAGCTGATTGTGTCACTGAAGCGTGAAGCTGAGCAGGTTGAAGAGACGCTGACCCGTATGAAAGGCGAAATTGGCGAGCTGGAGAAAAAACTCACCGAAACCCGCGCCCGTCAGCAGGCCCTGACCTTACGTCATCAGGCCGCTTCTTCTTCACGTGACGTGCGTCGTCAGCTGGACAGCGGTAAAATTGATGAAGCGATGGCCCGTTTCGAATCCTTTGAACGCCGTATCGATCATATGGAAGCCGAAGCCGAAAGCCAGAGCTTTGGTAAAAAGAAAACGTTGGATCAGGAATTTGCTGACCTGCACGCCGATGATGAAATCAGTGAGCAGCTGGCGGCGTTAAAAGCCAAAATGAACCGCAGTGAGTAATGCCTGTGCCCGGCATCCCTGGCTGGATGCCCGTTCCTGAAAATGTTCAGGTCGATATTTCAAGGAGAATGAATGAGCGCGTTATTTCTGGCCATACCCCTGACGATTTTCGTGCTGTTTGTGGCACCGATCTGGTTATGGCTTCATTACAGCAACCGTCAGAACAACGGCGCTGAGCTGTCACAAGGTGAACTGCAGCGTCTGAGGCAGTTAACTCAGGATGCTAAACGGATGCGTGAGCGTGTGCAGGCGCTGGAAGAAATTCTGGATGCAGAGCACCCGAACTGGAGGCAGCCATGAGCGGCGTAACCATTAAGGGCAAAAAGCTTTACCGCATTCCTGCTCGCGGCAAAGTGAAGGGCGTTTGCGCCGGCGTGGCCGAATATCTGGATATCCCGGTACGTCTGGTGCGGGTGATTGTGGTGCTGTCGATGTTCTTTGGCCTGTTTTTCTTCACCCTGATCGCCTATTTTGGCCTGGCGTTTTTGCTGGATGAGATGCCAGATGAACTGGACAGAAATGGCGAAAGAGCACCAACTGCGCACCAGCTGCTGGATCAACTGGGCGCCGAGCTCAACGGCGGCGAAGCCAGCCTGAGGAACATGGAGCGTTACGTTACCTCGGAAACCTTCAGCGTCCGCAGCCGTTTTCGTCAGCTATAATCCCTCTGAGCGGGCTCGTTCGCGGGCCTTTCTCTTCTTTTCAGGAGTACATTTATGCGTAACTGGCAATCATCTGTAAAAAGTAACGCCGCGCCCGCGTTCAAGAGGGTGGGGAAATTTGTGCTGATTAGCGCACTGACTTATGGACCAGGCGGTCTGGCCGGTTGGGCAGTTAAATCTGTCGCCCACCGTCCGCTGAAAATCTTCCTTGCCTGGGCACTGGAACCCTTACTGCGTCGTGCGGTGCGTGGCGCTTCCGCCCGTTGGAATAAGTCTAAAACCTTGCCTTAATTTGCTACACTTGCCGTCCCGAATACTGCTGTAAACAGAACAATAAAAGGTGCCGACACCACAATGAACCGACTTCAAAATGAATTGCTGTCGCTGGTGAATCGGGGCGCGGATCGCCACCTGCGCCTTGCTGTCACTGGCCTCAGCCGCAGCGGGAAAACCGCTTTTATCACCTCTCTGGTTAATCAACTCCTCAACGTCAATTCCGGCGCGCGCCTGCCGATGTTTTCCGCCGTTCGCGAAGAGCGACTGTTAGGCGTTAAGCGCGTGCCACAGCGTGATATGGGCATTCAGCGCTTCACCTACGACGAAGGTCTCTCCCAGCTTTATGCGTCGCCGCCGGACTGGCCAACGCCAACCCGCGGCGTCAGCGAAATGCGTCTGGCGCTGCGCTATCGCTCACGAGAATCGCTGCTGCGGCATTTCAAAGATACTTCAACGCTCTATCTGGAAATTGTCGACTATCCCGGCGAGTGGCTGCTGGATTTGCCGATGCTGGCCCAGGATTACCTCGGCTGGTCGCGGCAGATGACCGGTTTGTTGCAGGGCGATCGCGCCAGCTGGTCTGAACGCTGGAAAACCCTGTGCCAAGGTCTGGATCCGCTGGCACCGGCTGATGAAAATCGGCTGGGTGAAATTGCGGCGGCCTGGACAGAATACCTGCTGAAATGTAAGCAGGAAGGCCTGCATTTTATTCAGCCCGGTCGCTTTGTGCTGCCCGGCGATATGGCCGGCGCGCCCGCGCTGCAGTTCTTCCCGTGGCCACAGCTGGATGAGAGTCATGAAGCCCGGTTGGCGCAGGCGGATGCCAGTACCAACATCGGTATGCTGCGCGCGCGCTTTAACTACTATTGCCAGCATGTGGTCAAAGGTTTCTATAAAAACTACTTCCTGAAATTCGACCGCCAGATCGTGCTGGTCGACTGTCTGCAACCGCTGAACAGTGGCCCGCAGGCGTTTAACGATATGCGCCTCGCGTTGACCCAGCTGATGCAGAGCTTCTCCTACGGCCAGCGCACGCTGTTTCGCCGCCTGTTCTCGCCGGTAATCGATAAGCTGCTGTTTGCCGCCACCAAATCCGATCACGTCACCGCGGATCAGCACGCCAATCTGGTGTCACTGCTGCAGCAGCTGGTGCAGGACGCCTGGCAGAACGCGGCGTTTGAAGGCATCACCATGGACTGTATGGGCCTGGCCTCGGTGCAGGCGACCCAAAGTGGGTTAGTGGATCATCAGGGTGAGAAGATCCCGGCATTGCGCGGTCATCGCCTGGCGGATAACGAACCGCTCACCGTCTATCCCGGTGAAGTGCCGCCACGCCTGCCGGGCAATGCATTCTGGCAGCAACAGGGTTTTCACTTTGAACAATTCCGGCCACAGGATTTGGATGTGGATCGTCCACTGCCGCACATCAGGATGGATGCCGCGCTGGAGTTTTTACTGGGAGATAAATTGCGATGAATACGCCAATTAAACCTCGAATTGATTTTGCTAAGCCACTGGAAGCCGAAACGCTGCCGAATCTGAAGGCGGCACAGGCATTTGAGCAGCAGAATGCGGTTTTCGTCCCGGAAGATCCCGATCTTGAGCCTGTCGAAGAGGGCGAAGGTGAACGCGTGGTTGAAGCGGCCCTGCGGCCAAAACGCAGTCTGTGGCGCAAAATGGTCAAGGCCGGTCTGGCAGTGCTGGGGATCAGCGTGGTCGCGCAGGGCGTGCAGTGGGCGCACAATGCCTGGCTCCAGCAGGACTGGATAGCGATGGGCGGCTGTGTCGCCGGTGGGTTAATAGTGTTTGCCGGCGCGGGTTCACTGATTGCCGAATGGCGTCGCCTGTATCGCCTGCGTGAGCGTGCGGAAGAAAGGGATGTGGCGCGGGAATTACTCACCAGTCACGGCATGGGCAAAGGGCGGGCATTCTGTGAAAAGCTGGCCAGACAGGCGGGGCTGGATCAGGGACATCCGGCGCTGCAACGCTGGCATGCCTCGCTGCATGAAACCCACAACGATCGCGAAATCGTCGGTCTGTATGCCCAGCTGGTTCAACCGGTGTTAGATCGTCAGGCCAGGCGTGAAATTGGCCGCAGTTCGGCTGAGTCGACCCTGATGATCGCCGTCAGCCCGCTGGCGCTGGTGGATATGGCGTTTATCGCCTGGCGAAACCTGCGTCTGGTGAACCGTATCGCCGCCATTTATGGCATTGAATTGGGCTACTTTAGCCGTATCCGCCTGTTCCGTCTGGTGCTGCTGAATATCGCGTTTGCCGGTGCGTCCGAACTGGTCCGGGAAGTGGGGATGGACTGGATGTCTCAGGATCTGGCCGCGCGCTTTTCCGCCCGTGCCGCGCAGGGGATTGGTGCCGGGCTGCTGACCGCCAGGTTGGGGATCAAAACCATGGAATTGTGCCGTCCGCTGCCGTGGATTGAAGGTGACAAACCCCGTCTGGGTGATTTCCGTCGCGATCTGATTGTCCAGCTGAAAGAAACCCTGCAGAAAGGGCCAGTAACCCCCGAAAAATAGTCGAAAGTTTACGCGCCAACCCGGATTATTGCTGGGTTGGTGCGCATTCAGCACAGTCCCTGTCAACTTTTCCTTCCAGACCACTACTGGCGCTCACGCCGATAGAGTATCATCAGACAAAGCCCGAATAATGAAAGGTTGCCCCTTATGCGTCTGGAAGTTTTTTGCCAGGACCGACTTGGTCTTACCCGCGAATTGCTCGATCTCCTGGTGGAGCGAAACATCGATTTGCGCGGAATTGAAATTGCCTCAATCGGGCGCATCTACCTCAACTTCAGTCCGGTTGAATTTGAATTGTTCAGCCAGCTGATGGCAGAAATCCGCCGTATTCCCAGCGTAACCGATGTCAGAACGGTCAACTTCCTTCCTTCGGAACGTGAACATCGTGCGCTCAGCGCGCTGCTGGTCGCGCTGCCGGAACCGGTGTTTTCTATCGATATGAAAAGCAAAGTGGAGCTGGCGAACCCGGCGGCACAGGGATTGTTTGCGCTCAACGAAGAGAAGATGCGTAATTTTGGCGCCGGTGCATTGATCCCCGGTTTCAACTTTCAACGCTGGCTGGAGAATGAGCGCATTGAACCTCAGGCTCACCATGTGGTGATTCAGGGGCGCGATTTCCTGATGGAGATCACCCCGATTTACGCCGCGGGTGAGGTGGTTAACCCGGTGGGTGCGGTGGTCATGTTGAAATCCACCGCCAGAATGGGCCAGCAGTTGCAAAACCTGGCGGTGAATGACGACAGCGAATTTGACCACATCGTCGCGGTGACGCCGAAAATGCGTCAGGTGGTCGATCAGGCGCGCAAACTGGCGATGCTTGATGCACCCTTGCTGATTGTCGGCGATACCGGCACCGGCAAAGATATGCTGGCCCGTGCCTGTCATCTGCGCAGTGCGCGGGGCAAAAAGCCGTTCCTGGCGCTGAACTGCGCCTCGTTGCCGGACGATGTGGCCGAAAGCGAACTGTTTGGCCATGCGGCCGGGGCCTATCCGAACGCGCTGGAAGGCAAGAAGGGCTTCTTCGAACAGGCCAGCGGCGGCTCCGTGCTACTGGATGAAATTGGCGAAATGACCCCAAGGATGCAGACCAAGCTGCTGCGTTTCCTCAATGACGGCACCTTCCGCCGCGTGGGCGAAGAACATGAAGTGCATGTGGATGTGCGGGTGATCTGTGCCACGCAGAAGAATCTGACCGAAATGGTGCATCGCGGGGAGTTCCGCGAAGATCTGTTCTACCGCCTCAATGTTCTGACGCTAAACCTGCCACCGCTGCGCGATCGACCGCAGGATATTCTGCCGTTGACCGAAATGTTCGTGGCCCGGTTTGCCGATGAGCAGGGCGTGGCCAGACCCAAACTCGCGCCACAGCTGAATGCGTTCCTCAGCCGTTATACCTGGCCGGGGAACGTGCGCCAGTTAAAGAATGCGTTGTATCGGGCGCTGACTCAGCTTGAAGGTCATGAACTGCGCCCGCAGGATATCATCCTGCCGGAGTTCGCCATGGAGATGCCGTTAGGCGAGGAAGTGATGGAAGGGTCGCTGGATGAGATTACCAGCCGCTTTGAGCGTTCAATCTTAACCCGGCTTTATCTCTCATATCCCAGCACGCGCAAACTGGCAAAACGACTGGGCGTGTCCCACACCGCGATTGCCAATAAACTGCGTGAATACGGGCTGAGCCAAAAGAAAGTCGATCCAGAGAGTAAATAAAAAAGCAGGGCGGAAACGCGCCGCCATGCTTTAACTCGCCGCACTGACGAGGGGAGGTGGACTCCCTTCACGCAACGTTTGCCATTATTTTAAGGCAGCAAGCGCGGCGTCATATTCCGGTTCGGTGGTAATCTCGTTAACCAACTGGCTGTAAATGACCTTGTCCTGCTCATCCAGAATCACCACTGCGCGCGCCGCCAGACCTTTAAGCGGGCCATCAGCAATCGCCACACCATAATCCTGTTTGAAATCACTGCCACGCAGCGTGGAAAGGGTGACCACGTTGCTTAAGCCTTCAGAGCCGCAGAAGCGGGACTGAGCAAAAGGTAAGTCGGCAGAAATGCACAACACGACCGTGTTGCTCACTTCACCTGCCAGCTGGTTAAATTTGCGTACCGAAGTGGCACAAACGCCGGTATCGACGCTTGGGAAGATGTTAAGCACTTTACGCTTGCCGGCATACTGAGTCAGCGAGACTTCCGACAGGTCTTTAGCGACCAGTGTAAATGGCTTAGCGACTTCGCCCTTCTCGGGGATCTGACCTGCAACGGCAACCGGGTTGCCCTGAAAATGAACTGTCTGAGACATAATTTTTCCTTATAAGCGCAGTAAACCCAGCACTGAGTGTATGTCATGCTGGCGATCGCACACAGAAAAATCCGTAACAAACAGCGTATCAGAGCGCGTCTTCGTTCAGTTCAGGCCAGGCCACCGCAGGGACTGCCTCAAGTTTTGGGGTAGCAAACAGGAAGCCCTGGAAATGACTGATCCCGGCGGACTCCAGCCACATCCACTCTTCCGGCTGTTCGACACCTTCCGCAATTACCCCGATGTTCAGCGACTCACAACACTTAATGATGGCATGCACAATCGCCTGTTTTGGGCCGCTTTTATGCACATCATTAATAATGTAGCGATCGATTTTGACACGGTCCGGCTGGAACCGGGCCAGCAGCAATAAACCAGCGGATCCGGCACCAAAGTCATCAATGGCCAGATTAAAGCCTGCGGCTTTCAACTGTTTTATCGCCAGCGAAAACTCGTCCGGGCGCGAGATAACTTCGTTTTCGGTCACCTCAATCACGATTTGCTCGGGCACTAAGCCGTTGGCATCGATCTGCTGGATCAGGAAATTTACCGCATCGGGCACCATAACCAGTGACATCGGCAGTAAGTTAATTGACAGCGTCAGTCCCTCGATGCCCATCTTTTTAGCCAGTTCAAAGACCACTTTCTTAGAATTTATATCCAGTTCGTAAAGTTCATTACGAGACAGGGTGTCGAAATAGTCCAGCGGGCTCAGGCCGGAAGCATTACGCATCAGCGCTTCAAGTGAAACGATCTTTTGTGACAGTGGATCGACGATCGGCTGGAAGGCAAAACTGTATCCCTGCTCAGGGAACTGGCGATCAGTTTCGTCAGGCTCAGCATCGCTGACAAACTTCCAGTTAACAGCAGGCGGAATTTCAAAATACTCTTCACTTTCGCGCGCCTCGACAAAAGAGCGCAGAAACTGTAACGCGCGGTCGTCGTAAGTCAGTTGATACTTAGAGGTCCCTTTATCCAACACCGCCTGCAGCACCGTATCGCGATCGTGAAGGCGCAAATCGAACAGTTCCATTCCGGCATTGCCAAAGCGGCGGGAAGGGGCATAGTCCCGCATCAACTCGACCAGATTATGGTGACGTTTATCGAGGCAAATATGGTCGTAAATGGTTTTAACGGCCTGTTCAGGGCCTTCCAGCAGCTGGAAGAAATGGGTGCCGTTAAACAGCAGGATCCCGGTAACCTCGTTTAATTCATTATTTTTATTGGCTTTTAATAAGAGGTTCTTCAGTGCTTTGACCGGAACATCATCACAAATATGGCTGCGGTAGAGAAGAGTAGACAGCATTGAGGATTCCATAAAATTGTTTTTATATAGTCAGGATGTTGAGTGCCATGGTCTGACAGCGGTTCCAGTATAGAGGTTTTTTATTCGGATGCGAATGTTGTTCAAATTTTGACTGGCAGGCAACAGGTCAGAGAAATATCGGCATGAAACGCTGGAATACTTTTCAGGCAATTAATTAAATATAATTAATACTTTCAAGAGGGTGCCGTAAATAATATTCCCGGTTTGCGCAGAATGTCTATAATGATAAAGGCACGTATAGGAAGTATCTGTATCTGCTTATTCCGGGTTTTTTGAACCCTTATCTGATGATAAAATGTTGAGTCTGGCCAGTCTGATACGGAGGAGATGTGCAGGGCAAAGATAAAGATTATCCTTCAGAGATCTATGCGGTGATTGGCAGAGCGGTATCTGCATTGTTGGAAGCGGGCGAGCCTTTGGAAAAGAAGAATGTGTTAATTATGCTGCAAGCCCACAGCACGGCAACCCGTGATGAGCATCTTCAATCTATCTATCAGCAGGCCTTCCGATATCTGCTGGAAAGTTTTCACTAAATCTGACCGGTAAAACCGCAATTGCTAGCAACTATCATTCACTGCTAGCAATTGACGATTCTCTTATGCGTCGTCTGGCGTACGGCCTACGACCACTTCCAACGCCTGGCGGTAGATATCCAACTGAACCACATCGGACGTCGTTTCCAGTTTTTCAATAAGCTTGAGGATAATCGCCTTGTTATTAACATGCTGTCCTTTGGTGGCAATCTCGCGGATTACCATGCCGATGACAGCCGTTTCCTGCGCGAGGACGTCACCTTCTGCTTGAAAAAACGAGAGGATTTCGGATTCTGTGCTTTGCTGTTGCATGTGTAAGACCTTATAAAGTAACAAAAACTGGCGTAATGCCAGCGTAAAGTTAAATCAATGTTTTTTGCTGCCGTCTGGTGGCCCTTGATTTACAAGGGGCCGTTTCTTGTCACGATTGTGAACTTGATGACGGGGTAGTGGCGTGCCGGCAGAAGCATAGTTTCTCACTTCACTTACCGCCAGTCGGTAAGCACGCTTTTGTCGCGGGTCCGTTTCCATTTCGGACTGGAGCCTCAGCTGCTTGATCAACGCAGCATTACTGATTGCCGCATCTTCCTTAAGCAAGACCATCACTGCTTCGCCCAGTAGAATATCAACCCGTTTTTCTTCGTCGTTTTTATCCATACCAACATCTCTGAATCATTAAGACTGCGTTCAGGCCCGGCGGCCGAATAGCAGACCAATCAGTTCGTGGTAATGTTGCTCCTGCTCCGGTCCTGACGCCAGTTCCAGCCGGGTAAGGAGTTTAGAACAAAGTGATTTACGGTTAAGATTTTTGCCTGAACGCAAAATCTCCACCACTATCTGGCCCAATGTTTCCTGCTGAGAAGGCAACACGGCCTCATTAAAATAACGACTGATGTCATTTTCAGTCTTTGGGTGCGATCCGCCCTGATGCATTAAGCTGCCCTCTCAGTCATAAAGTTCAAATTTTACCCACGTTTTCGGCGTTAAAGTTATACATGTAAAGCAAGCTTGTACAGAATTTCCGGGTTATCCAGGGATGCTATTTTAGGCATAAAGTGCTAGCTATTTGTTATCAGGGAGTTACAAAGAGAATTTTTAGTGTTGCTGCGGCGACGACAGCGTGTTTTGCAGAAAAACTGGATGCATTTCAAGCGGTGAGGGGATTTGGGAGGGGTGGGAAATACAGGGGGAAGGAGCAGAGCCGCCTCCCCGGATACAGGCTGTTTACTTTTCCGCTTCGTCAGACTGTGATGAGCGTGGTCGGTTATCAGCGCCACGGGATTCTGGATCGTTTTGGCTATCCGAAGCCGTAACCGCATTTTTTGCAGGAGTGCCGGCATGGTGGTTCTTTTGCGTAACCAGCCATTTTCTCGTCTGCGCGATCTGCAACAGCCTGTCATCGTCGTCTTCATCAACGGCCATTACCTGCAGTTGGTGCAGTAATGCTGCCGGACTTATTTCTTGCCTGCTGAAGATAAGACTCATCGCTGCTTCGCCAAGCATAACGTGGTGCTCCTGATCTTCGTCAGTAATAGTCAAAACGAACCTCCCTCACTGATGCTGAATAATGATTAACCCCTGTTATTTTAAAACAGGATCGGCAATTTGTGAAATTGGCTCACACATTGCCAAACCCTTCCAGTCAGGACTATGTTGATGGTGTATTTTCACTTTCTTCCCCGCAATAAGGATTTGTTGATGAGAGCAGTAAAGGTGTACCCGGAAGCCTGGCCATTGCATACGCCTTTTGTGATTGCCCGTGGCTCACGCAACGAGGCCGGTGTGGTGGTGGTGGAACTGGAGGAAGGGGGAATTAAAGGGGTCGGTGAATGCACGCCGTATCCCCGTTACGGAGAAACTGAAGCGTCGGTGCTGGCGCAAATTGCGGCGTTATACACCCAGCTTGAACAGGGAATGACCCGCGAACAGCTTCAGCAGGCGCTTCCTGCTGGCGCGGCGCGTAATGCGATTGACTCCGCGCTGTGGGATTTGCAGGCCAGAAAGCTGTCCACCAACCTCTGGCATCTTACCGGGACCACGCAACCCTTCATTATCGATATGGCGCAAACCGTCAGTATTGATGCGCCAGAAATGATGGCCAGCTCGGCGCTGGCGCTGTGGGAAAATGGCGCAAGGCTGCTGAAAATCAAAATGGATAATGCGTTGATCACCGAAAGGCTGGTGGCGATCAGAACCGCCGTGCCGCAGGCAACGCTGATTGTTGATGCTAACGAATCCTGGCACAGTGAAGGACTGGCTGCGCGCTGTCAGCTGCTGGCTGACCTTGGCGTGGCGATGCTGGAGCAGCCGCTGCCGGCGGGCGATGACGCCTCGCTGGCAAACTTCATCCATCCGTTGCCGGTTTGTGCCGATGAGAGTTGCCACACCCGTGAAAGCCTGGCGGGGTTGAAAGGTCGCTATGAGATGGTCAACATTAAACTGGATAAAACCGGCGGTCTGACCGAAGCGCTGGCCCTGGCGCAGGAAGCCAGAGCGGCCGGTTTTGAGATCATGCTGGGATGTATGCTTTGTACATCACGTGCCATCGCCGCCGCGCTGCCGTTGGTTAATTCGGCCCGTTTTATCGATCTGGATGGGCCAACCTGGCTGGCGGTGGATGTGGACCCGGCGCTGCCGTTCAGCTGCGGCCGGATCGCTTTTTAAGGCTGCCAGCTGAGGAGATCGACCATGGCGCCGAGATATTTCTCCGTCGATTCGTCGGCGGAGATCGGCGGCAATTCAGCGGTGATCACCGGCAGGCTCAGGTCGGCACACCAACTGCCAAAAGAACCCGGGGTGGCATAACCGACGCTGGTCACCAGCGGCAGTTCCATCTTCTTCGCCAGCCAGTGACCTAACGGGCTGGTATCCGGATCTTCAATGCAGGCCAGCGGCTCATGGAACGTGACGATCCAACTCGGCTTCAGCGCATGAATCAAATCACATAAGGCCTGCGTTTCAGGTTCTGATGCCGGTTTTTCGCCGGTAGACAGCACAACATCCCGCTCATCGGCCTCGCTGTTCCAGCGATAAACCGTGTCGCCCGGCTGCCAGTTAGCCGCGGGGAAGTTGCGGTTCAAATCCACGCCGCGTGAATTGGCCCGCAGCCCAAGCTGGCAACCGTCGGGATTCACCGCCAGCACCACATGATGTCGGCGATGCGGTTCCAGTAAGGTGCGCATCGCACAGGAGAGCGTCACCACCGCAGCCGTCTCATCACCGTGCGTTCCCGCCAGGATCAATCCGCTGTCTTCGTCAGCCGCCGGAGCAGGGAACCATAACAGCGGCGCACCGAGTACCGAGGCACCATAAACCTTACTGACTGCATCAAGCTTGCCGCGTAACGGGCGCGGATGGATCGGGGACATGATTTTACACTCCTGGACGGTTTATCTAACCTGGACGGTCTACTTAAAACTAGCGTAAACGCGCCGGGAACAAAAGGGCTGTCAGGTCACGGTTTTCCGAACCCATGACCAATGTAGCGAAAAATGCTATTTATCTATCAACGATTTGCGCTAAAGTCGGATTATCTGCCCGTTTAATTGCCCCTACGTTGAGGTGTCCTGATGAACAATTCATCCCGTTTCACGCTGGCTATGCTGGCGCTGGCTGTCACTGCTTCTGTCTCTGCTGCTGAGGTTCCGCCCGGAACGGCACTGGCCTCACGTCAGGAAATTGTCCGTCATATAAAAGACGAGCCTGCCTCGCTCGATCCGGCAAAAGCGGTCGGCCTGCCCGAAATTCAGGTGATCCGCGATCTGTTCGAGGGCCTGACCAATCAGGATGCCAAAGGCAACATTATTCCCGGCGTGGCAACGCAGTGGCAGACCACCGATAACAAAACATGGATTTTCACCCTGCGTAAGGACGCCAAATGGTCGAATGGCGATCCGGTCACCGCCAATGATTTCGTGTATAGCTGGCGCAGGTTAGTCGATCCGAAAATCGGCTCTACGTTTGCCTGGTTTGCGGAGCTGGCCGGCATCCAGAACGCCGGAGCGATCACCAAAGGGCAGATGACGCCGGATAAGCTTGGCGTCACCGCACTGGACGATCACCGTCTTAAGGTCACGCTGGATAAACCGGTGCCGTATTTCGTCAGCCTGACCGCCAACTTCAGCCTCTATCCGGTACCGGAAAAGGTGATTGAAAAAGCAGGGAAAGAGTGGGTGCAGCCGGGCACGCTGGTCGGCAACGGCGCGTATAAGCTGCAGGAGCGGGTAGTAAACGAAAAGCTGGTGCTGGTGCGCAACGACCACTATTGGGATAACGCCCACAGCGTGCTGACCAAGGTAACCTTTGTGCCGATCAACGAAGAATCCAGCGCCACCAAACGCTACCGCGCTGACGATATTGATATCACCGAATCCTTCCCGAAAAATATGTACAGCATGTTGAAGAAGGATCTGCCGGGCCAGGTCTACACGCCGGATCAGCTGGGAACCTACTACTACGCGTTTAATACCACCAAGGGGCCGACGGCCGACGTGCGCGTACGTAAGGCGCTTACGTGGAGTATTGATCGCAAAATCATCGCCGAGAAGGTATTGGGAACCGGCGAGAAGCCGGCCTGGCACTTTACGGCCGATGTGACGGCGGGCTTCAAACCGAAACCCGGTTTCCTGCAGCAGCATTCTCAGGAAGAGCTGAACCAGCAGGCAAAAGCGTTGCTGGCCGCCGCGGGCTATGGCCCAAACCATCCGCTGGATCTGACCTTGCTGTATAACAGCTCAGAGAATAACCAGAAGGTGGCCATCGCGGTGGCGTCGATGTGGAAGAAGAATCTTGGGGTGTCGGTTAAGCTGCAAAACCAGGAATGGAAAACCTATATCGACAGCCGTAACACCGGCAACTTCGATGTGATCCGCGCGTCCTGGGTCGGGGATTACAACGAGCCATCGACCTTCCTCAGCCTGCTGACCTCGACGCACAGCGGCAACATCGCCAAGTTCAACAGCCCGGAATACGATGCGCTGATTGATAAAGCCAGCCGGGAAACCAACGCCGAAGCGCGTAACGGCGATTACAACCGTGCCGAGCAGATCATTGCCGCTCAGTCACCCATTGCGCCAATTTATCAGTATACCAATGGACGTCTGATTAAGCCGTGGGTGAAAGGCTATCCCATCACCAACCCGGAAGATGTGGCCTACAGCCGTACGATGTACATCATTAAGCACTGATGACCGGCCGGCGCGGGGCTTTCGCTGCCGCGCCGGCAAGCTGATTGTGTAATAAGCCAGCAAATTAGCCAATTGTTCATGGCATCGGATGAGATGTTGATAACGGATACTGTTCCGGTCAACGTTGTTCTTCAACCCGGATCAGGTACTTTATGCTGAAGTCAGTTTGCTTACTTACTGCGTCTCTGTTGCTGTCAGGCTGTGCCCTGAAGCAATATCCTTCCTCACCTCCTGTCAGTAACGTTCAGGCGACCACGCTGGACTGCACCGGCATCGAGTCACAAATCGCCTCGCAGCAACAAACCCAGGCAAAAATCAATAAAACCGGCGAGTTCGACGGCCTTACGGTGCTCGGATTTATCGGTGATTTTGGCATCGGCAATGGCGTAGCAAAAAGCCTGGCACAAAAGCATGCTGACCAGCGCATGACCCAGCTGAAAGCGCTGGAGCAAACCAAGTGTCAGGGTGGCGCGCAGAGCTGACGGTTTCCTGCCGGGTGTAATGAATATCTGCCTTTCTCCGCTCGGGTTGCCGGGCGGGCGCGTATCTGTTCGCATATTGACATGCTTTTTAACGCCCACAGGAATATGGCCATTTTGCAACGACGAGCGGGCAGGCTAGACTGTATCGTATTGATTATGCTTAATGCGGAGCAGTTGTGGACGTTATTGAAGGCAAGGCGTTACAGATATCGGATGCCATAATTTCCTGTCAGCTGGATGGCAAGGGCGGGTTAATCCCCATCGACGATAAAGATGTGATTCATTGCGACAGGCCTTGCTGGTTGCATTTGAATTACACCCACCGCGAAAGTGCCGACTGGCTGGTTTCAACGCCGCTGTTACCTGATTCGGTGCGCGATGCGCTCGGCGGCGACAGTATGCGGCCACGGGTCAACCGCCTGGGCGATGGCACGATGATTACGCTGCGCAGCGTGAATCTGAACAGCGAATCCCGCCCCGATCAGCTGGTGGTTATTCGGGTGTTTATTAATGACAAGCTGATTGTTTCTACCCGCCAGCGCAAGGTATTCGCCATTGATGAAGTGCTGACCGATCTGCAAAACGGCAACGGTCCGGTAAACGGCGGCGGCTGGCTGGTGGACGTGTGTGATGCGTTAACCGATCACACCAGTGAATTTATTGAAGAGCTGCACGATAAAATTATCGACCTGGAAGACGCGGTGGTCGATCAGCAGATCCCACCCCGTGGTGAACTGGCGTTAATTCGTAAACAGCTGATTATCATGCGGCGCTATATGTCGCCGCAACGTGATGTGTTTTCCCGCATCGCCAGCGAGCGTCTGCCGTGGATGAGCGACGACGACCGCCGCAGAATGCAGGATATCGCTGACAGGTTAGGGCGCGGGCTGGACGATCTGGATGCCAGCGTGTCGAGAACTGCGGTGTTATCGGATGAAATCAGCACGGTGATGGCGGAGTCGATGAACCGCAGAACCTACACCATGTCGCTAATGGCGATGGTGTTCCTGCCAACCACCTTCCTGACCGGCTTGTTTGGGGTGAACCTCGGCGGCATTCCGGGTGGAAGCTGGGGATATGGATTTGGCACCTTCTGCTTCCTGCTGGTGGTGTTGGTGCTTGGCGTTGCGTGGTGGTTAAAAAGACGTAAATGGTTGTGAGATGATGGAAAAATCAGCCTGAAAAAGATAAAAAGGGCGCTTAAAACTGACACAAATCAATATTCACCGGGCAGCGTTGGGGCAAACTCTTTCCCGCAGGTGAATGCAACGTCAAGCGATGGGCGTTGCGCTCCATATTGTCTTACTTCCTTTTTATTTGAATTACTGCATAGCACATTGATTCGTACAAGCCGGGGATTCCCGGCTTTTTTTTGTCCATTTGCCAGCTCAGGCTGGGGTGCCTATGCTTTAAGGACATGCCACGTCTGAGGAGGAAGACATGTTACTCAACACAATGGACACTCCACACGCATCCGATCCCATTCCGACCGACCCGGTCCCGATCCCTGAACCGATCCCAACCCCACAACCGATGCCAGATCCGCCGATCGATCCCGATCCGATTTTAGATCCGCCACCCTATGCCTGATGGCGATGCCTGCCCCTCACCGGGCAGGTTGGCTGACAGGGACGTCTCCTTATCTTCTGGCGCTGCCCGCCGCCAGGATTATTTAAACCTGCACTAAAAACCCGTATACTCCCCGCCAGAAAAGTGTCCAACCAGGAAATCGACCGTCGACCCGCTTCGACGTTATGAGAAGTCGCTATGAATCAAACAGATACAAGAAAAGAATCGCTCGAATACAACAAGTTGCAGAAACGTCTGCGCAGAAACGTTGGCAACGCCATCATCGACTACAACATGATTGAAGAAAATGATGTGGTGATGGCCTGTATGAGCGGCGGCAAAGATTCATTCGCCATGTTGGATATCCTGCTGAATTTAAAAAAGGTCGCCCCCATCCATTTCGACGTGGTGGCGGTTAACCTCGACCAAAAACAACCCGGTTTCCCCGAGCATATTTTGCCGGCGTATTTCGAGAAACTGGATATTCCTTATTACATCGTCGATAAGGACACGTATTCCGTCGTCAGAGAGAAGATCCCTGAAGGCAAAACCACCTGTGGTCTGTGTTCCCGCCTGCGCCGCGGCACGCTCTACTCGTTTGCCGAGCGCATTGGCGCCACCAAAATCGCGCTGGGCCATCATATGGATGACATCGTTGAGACGCTTTTCCTCAACATCTTCCACGGTGCGCGCATGAAGGCGATGCCACCGAAACTGCGTTCAGACGACGGACGTAACGTGGTGATCCGCCCGCTGGCGTACTGCCGTGAGAAAGACCTGATTGAATACTCGGAACACAAAGCCTTCCCAATCATTCCGTGCAACCTTTGCGGGTCGCAGGAAAATCTGCAGCGTCAGGCGATCAAATCGATGCTGACCGACTGGGATAAGAAAGAACCTGGCCGCGTGGAAAGCGTGTTTAAATCGATTCAGAACGTCAGCCCGAGCCAGCTGGCCGATCGCAATCTGTTCGACTTTGTTAACCTGCCGCTGGATCGTGAAGGCGACAGGGAAGAGTACGCGTTTTCCGAAGCGACGGTTTCTTCGACCAACATCGACAAATCCATGTTTATCGATGTGACTAACCTCTAATATTTTTTATTAAGCGGCGACGGTTGCCGCTTAATCTTCCTTAGCTGGCCGGTTACCCACCCGGCCGCCACCTGCGGGCAGGGTTTTCTGCTACACTCAGCGCCAATCCGCCCGCCGGTTTTATCAGAGAGTAATGTGTGACTTCTTTTGCAACCCTGACAGCCCTGCCAGCCAGCCAGATCGATAATCTGAATGAGCTTGGCTACCATACGATGACCCCAGTCCAGGCGGCCGCTTTGCCGGCGATCCTGGAAGGGAAGGACGTTCGCGCTCAGGCCAAAACCGGCAGCGGAAAAACGGCCGCCTTTGGCCTCGGCGTGCTGCATCGCATTGATGTGACCCAGTTTGTCACGCAATCGCTGGTGTTATGCCCAACGCGTGAACTGGCTGACCAGGTGGCGAAAGAGCTGCGTCGTCTGGCCCGTTTTGCCGCGAATATCAAAATTCTGACCCTGTGCGGCGGCCAGCCAATGGGGGCTCAACGCGATTCGCTGGTGCATGCGCCGCATATCGTGGTCGGTACGCCAGGCCGTATCCTTGATCACCTTAAGCGCGAAACGCTGAAACTGGATCAGATCGGCACCCTGGTGCTGGATGAAGCGGACCGGATGCTGGAAATGGGCTTCCGCGAAGATATTGAAGAAATCATCAAATACTGTCCGGCATCGCGCCAGACGCTGCTGTTCTCGGCAACCTGGCCGCAGGATATCGCGCGCATCAGCCAGAATATTCAGCGTGAGCCGGTGGCGGTTGAAACCGACGTGGTATCTGACTTACCGACTATCGACCAGCGCTTTTATGAAGCCGGCGCGCGTGAAAAGTTAACCGCGCTGATCGGTCTGTTGAGCGATGAGAAACCAAGCTCCTGCGTGGTGTTCTGTAACACCAAACGCGAATGTGACGACGTCGCTTATGCGCTGGACAGCGCCAAAATCAGCGCACTGGCGCTGCACGGCGATTTAGAACAGCGCGATCGTGATCAGGTATTGATTCAGTTCGCTAACGGCAGCTGCCGCGTGCTGGTCGCCACCGATGTTGCCGCGCGTGGGCTGGACATTAAATCCCTGGCGATGGTGGTTAACTATCAACTCTCCTTTGACCCGGAAGTGCATGTCCACCGTATTGGCCGTACCGCGCGTGCCGGCGCAGAAGGGTGCGCAATCAGCTTTGTCGCGCCAGATGAGATGGTGCGAGCCCATGCGCTGGAAGATTTCCTGCAGATGAAGCTGAGCTGGCATAAGGTGTCCGAGCTGAAATCGGTGGCCGCACAGCCGCTGCTGGCCGAAATGGCGACCCTGAGCCTGGACGGTGGCCGTAAGGCGAAAATCCGTCCTGGCGACATTCTCGGGGCACTGACCGGCGATGCCGGTCTGAGCAGCGACGTGATTGGTAAAATCGATATCGCGCCAACCCAGGCGTATGTCGCAATCCGTCAGGACACCGCGCGTCAGGCGATGAAGCAATTACAGCAGGTGAAAATCAAAGGCAAATCTTGCCGGGCGCGCTTGCTGAAATAGCCGCTTTATCACCCGCAATAAAAAAGGCCTGAGCGAATCAGGCCTTTTTTTTTCAGTGAGTAAACATCAGATTTTATGCACTTCAGGCGGTTGCGCCAGCAACGGTTCGGCGTCGGCCATCAGCGTTTTGAAGTGCGGCTGTCCGCCATGAATTTCGACCGCTTCGGCATTTTTCCAGGTTTCATGGAACAGAAACACGTTCCCGTCTTCCACACTGCGATACAGATCGTAATGGAGGCAACCCGCTTCAGCACGGGCCGGTTTCACGCCGTTGTTCAGCACTTTTTTTAACTCATCCGCTTTGCCAGGCCGGGCAGTGAACTTTGCCACGATGAGGATATTTTTATCGGTCATCCACTTCTCCTTTTAGTTACCTTGCCAGTCAGGCCGGAAATCCCACCTGACCCTGTAAACTGCTGCTTTAGATACGCATTCTTTGCCATCTTCATTCATTTTCAGGCGATGCATCAACGCATCATGCCACATTTGTCAGGCGACTACAGGCCGCGTGCGCACATGCTGATAAATTGGCAGGCGTTTATTGCATCTCGACCGACGTCACGCCTTTAATCTCTAACAACGCGTCATAAATTTGATGCGGAGCGATATTGCGTGACAATGTCACGTCAATTGTCATTTCACAGAGCCCGGTTTCAACATCACGGTTAACCACCGATACCTGGCCGGTGCGAACGCGCTCCTTTTCTAACGCGATTAACACCAGCGGCACGCTTTTGGGCTTAAGGTGGAAGATCAGGGTGTGGTGGCGGCCAATAAGCCAGTGGCTGATGCGGCGAAACGTCTCCAGCACGATCAGCGCCAGCAGGGTGCCATAAATGCCAATTTCATACAGTCCGCTACCAATCACCAGACCGATGGCGGCGGTGACCCACAGGCCTGCCGCGGTGGTCAGGCCTTTAACCACCTGCTTTTGAATAATGATGGTGCCGGCACCGAGGAAGCCCATGCCGCTGACGACCTGAGCGGCGATACGGCTGGGATCCAGACCAATATGCGTCTGAGCAATAATGTCATCAAAACCGTACTTAGAGACGATCATAAACATCGCGCTGCCAATGCCGACGAGAATATGGGTGCGTAAACCGGCCTCTTTAGCGCGGAGCTGGCGCTCAAGGCCGATCAATCCTCCCAACGCTCCCGCTAAGGCGATACGCAGCAGCAGATCCATTAACATAGATTATCCTTCTGATTTGTAGGCACTTTCAGTTGCTTAATTTTACCCGTTATAAAATGAGACGGCAGGCTATTGCTATTTCAGGCATGTTAATTTGGTAAATATTCGTGACAGCTATCGACCCGCCTGGGATCGTAGCTTATGCTGGCTTTCTGCATAATTACCGTTCCCCGGAGAATAAATGAAAGCAGCGACCTTTCTGCTTGTCGGTTGTGCGCTGTTGCTGTCCGCTTGCAGCAGCAATGAAGCCGACAACGAACCGCCGCAACAGGCTACCAGTGCGCATGTGCCACCTCGCGTGGTGATGTCCGACTTAGCGTCCAGCACCTGTGCAAACGCCGGGGGAACCTTAGCCTTATCTCGTCAGTTAGACGGCAGCTCTGTTGGCATGTGCCAGCTGGCAAATGGCCGACGCTGTGGTGAAAATGCGCTGGCAAGCGGCACCTGCGCACGGTAATACCGGCCAGAGATCCTGACCGGTTCAGCGCATTCAGTCCGCCGTAAGTTCATTCGGGCAGGGTTGATTATTGGTCAGCTGCCTGAGGTTTTCCAGCGTGGTTTCCGCAATGCTGGTCAGCGCTTCAGCGGTCAGGAACGCCTGATGACCGGTAAACAACACGTTATGGCAGGATGAGAGGCGGCGGAAGATATCATCCTGAATCACGTCATTCGATTTATCTTCAAAGAACAGATCGCGCTCGTTCTCATACACGTCCATTCCCAGCGAACCAATCTTTTGCAGCTTCAGTGCATCAATTGCCGCCTGCGAGTCAATCAGCCCACCGCGGCTGGTGTTGATAATCATCACACCATCTTTCATTTTCTGAAAAGCTGACATATCCAGTAAATGATGATTTTCGGGCGTTAACGGGCAGTGCAGGGAAATGACGTCCGATTGCTCAAACAGCGTGTCGATATCGACATATTCGGCACCCAGTTCGATGGCCAGTGGATTCGGATAGGGATCGAACGCCAGCAGCTTCATGCCAAAGCCTTTCAGGATGCGCAACGTGGCCAGACCGATCTTACCGGTTCCCACCACACCGGCGGTGCGGCCGTGCATATTGAAGCCGATCAATCCTTCCAGGGAAAAGTTAGCATCACGGGTGCGCTGATAGGCGCGGTGGATTCGGCGGTTAAGCGTCATCATCATGCCGACGGCATGTTCCGCCACCGCTTCCGGGGAATAGGCCGGTACGCGAACGACCTTAATGCCCAGCTCTTTCGCCGCAGCCAGATCGACGTTATTAAAGCCGGCGCAACGCAGTGCGATAAACTTGATGCCCAGCTCGGCAAGCTCTTCCAGCACCACGCGGCTGCCGTCGTCGTTAACGAAGATGCAGATGCCATCGCAGCCCACCGCCGTTTTGGCCGTTTTCTCAGTCAGCAGAAAGTCGAAAAATTCCAGTTCATAGCCGTAGTCTTCATTGACCTGCTCAAGGTATTTCCGGTCGTACTGTTTCGTACTGTACACCGCAAGTTTCATGATCTCTCTCCTGTGACCGTAAAGGGAATAGCGCTGACAGCATAGTAACAATAATTCTCAATACGCGGCGACCCTGAGATGACGGAAGGCGGATATTTGCGCTGAATGCGTTGATTATCTGTTAAAAACTTCTCCCTTGTGACATTCCGTGCCATCATTTCACCCTATGATATTCACGGATGGAGCGGAATGTTGACTGGCCTTTCGCGTGGCTGGAAGGTAGCGATAGCGATCGTGCTGATCGTTGTGCTGCTGATTGCCAGCCTGTTGCTGACTGTAACCCACTGGCTTCCGCGGCTGGCTGGGGTGTGGCTGCCTGCCAACACCGCTCTGGTGCTGGACAGCAATCCCCGCTGGCTGTCCGGTAAGCTCCAGATCCCGGGCGTGCGCTACCGCGTCGGCGACTGTGAACTTGCCGCTGTACAGGATCTGTCACTGGGCCGCGCAAACGGACGTTGGGCGGTCAATGCCGCGACGGTGCAGGTCGACAGCACCTGTGCCAGCCAGCTCCCGGCCAGTGAAACGCCTTCGGCACCGCGTTCCATCGCCGACTGGCAGGCCATGCTGCCGCGTGCGGATATCACCATCAACAGTCTGGCTATTTCGCCGTGGCAAAGCTGGGGTGGAGAGCTGAAGCTCAACCTCGACAGCGCGCGACAGATCGTCCGTTACCGCAGTCCGAATCTCTCGCTGGACGCTGAACTCAACGGCCAGCAGCTGGCGATCCATTCGCTGACCGTTAAAGCCCCAGGCGTCCCCGAGCCAATTACGGTTGCCGGCACGCTGAACCTGCCAAAAATCCCTGACACCTTGCCTGATGCCGGAAAACTGACTGCCGATATGACGCTGCAGGGCATTCCTGCGCCGCTCAACGTCAATCTGGACTGGCAACAGCAGCAGGGGCAACTGGTGGTGCATCAGCAGGGCGATGATGCGCCGCTGGTGACCTTGCCATGGGCCATCTCAGACCAACAGATCCTGATCCAGCAGGGTCAATGGCGCTGGCCTTATGCGGCACAACCGTTGTCCGGCGGCATTACCCTGGCACTGAAAAACTGGCAGCAGGGGATTCCGGCAACCGAGATCACCGGCCGACTTAACGTGCTGACCCAGGGAAGAGGCGGCAAAGGCAACGTGGTGCTGTCGCTGGGGCCGGGACATCTTGACTGGAGCAACAGCCAGCTGCCATTCCGCCTGACCGGCGAAAGTAAACTGGCGCAGTTGCAATTTTACGCTGGGCTGCCTGGCGAGGTTCAGGGGCCGCTGCTGGACCCAACGCTGCTGTTACAGCCGGGCGCGTTGCTGCGAATGCGCGGACGTTTGCTTTCGACGCTGGAAGTGGATGAGGCGCGCTGGCCGCTGGCCGGAGTGAAAGTCTCATCCGCCGGCATTGACGGACGCCTGCAGGCCATTCTTACCGCACACGACCCGCAGATGGGGCGTTTTAAGCTGCATCTGGATGGGCGGGCAAACGACTTCTGGCCGGATAAAGGTCAGTGGTTCGGGCGCTATTGGGGCGAGGGCTATATGGCCCCGCTGTCGGCCAAATGGGACATGAATGGCAAGGGCCGCTGGCAGGATTCATTGATTGAGCTGACGTCGCTTTCAACCGGCTTTGATCAAATCAGTTATGGCAACGTTAACGTTCGTGCGCCGCGTTTAACGCTGGCGGCGCCGGTATCATGGCAGCGCGATGTTGCGCATCCTGCCTTTGCAGGGAAATTCCGCCTGGATGCGCAGCAAACCACCTTCAGCAGCGGCGGTTATCTGCCGCCTTCGACGCTGACCCTGGCGGTGAAAGGTCAGGATCCGGCGGCGTTCCTCTATAACGGCAGCTTGCAGGCAGAGGATATTGGCCCCGTTCGCGTTCAGGGCCGCTGGGACGGCGTTCGTTTGCGCGGTCAGGCCTGGTGGCCGCAACAATCGCTGTCGGTTTTCCAGCCGCTGCTCAGTAATGACCTGAAGATGAAAATCCAGGGCGGAACCCTCAAGGCGCAGGTTGCCTTCTCCGCCGCCGCCGATCAGGGCTTCGAGGCCGGAGGTCACTGGGTGGTGAACAACGGTAGCGTATGGATGCCGGACAATGAAATTAACGGCATCGACTTTTCGCTGCCGTTCAGGCTGAAGGCGCACCAGTGGTATTTCGGTGCCAAAGGGCCGGTGTCGCTGCGGATTAAAGAGGTGAAAAATCAGTTTGCCTTGCAGAATATCACCGCCGATTTGCAGGGCTGGTATCCATGGAGCGATCGCCAGCCGCTGCGCTTAAGCAACGTTGCGGTGGAGGTACTGGGCGGCCAGTTGAGTATGGAAAGTCTGCAGATGCCGCAGACCGAAGCCGCGACGCTGCGCTTACGAAATATCAGCATGAGCGAACTAATCACGGCGATGAAGCCCAAACAGATTGCCATGTCCGGTCATATTAATGGCGCACTGCCGCTGTGGCTGACCAATTCCCACTGGCTGATCAAAGACGGTTGGATTGCCAATAACGGCCCCCTGACCGTCAGGATGGATAAGGATTTTGCCGATGCCATCGCCAGCAACAATATTGCGGCGGGCGCCGCCATAGACTGGCTGCGCTATATGGAGATCACCCGCAGCTGGGCCACCGTCGACATTGATAATCTGGGGGCGATGACCATGAAGGCGCAGGTCAACGGCACCAGCCGCTTTAGCGACAAAAACCAGCGGGTGACGCTGAACTACACTCAGCGCGAAAACCTGTTCCAGCTGTGGCGCAGCCTGCGCTTTGGCGATAATTTGCAATCGTGGGTAGAGCAAAACGCTGCACTGCCGACTCAAAAGGAAACGACCGATGAAACGCATTAGCCTGCTGATGCCTGCCGGGATTTTGCTGCTTAGCGGCTGCGTCCCGCGTATTGAGGTGGCTGCGCCAAAAGAGCCGATTACCATCAATATGAACGTGAAAATTGAGCATGAGATCCATATCAAGGTCGATAAAGACGTTGAGGCGCTGTTAAAAAATCAGAGCGGACTGTTCTGAGGGGACGATGATGAAAAAGCTAAAAGCGCTGGCGCTGGTGTTCCTGTTGTTGTCACCGGCAGCGATGGCCCTGACGCTGGATGAGGCCCGTCAGCAAGGCCTGGTCGGCGAAACCCTGAGCGGCTACATCGCTGCCGTTACCCAGAACGCTGACGCTCAGGCGCTGGTCGATCGTATCAACCAGGGCCGTCAGCAGCAGTATCAGGCACTGGCGCTGCGCAATAATATGACCGCCGCTGAAGTTGGGCGCATCGCCGGACAAAAGCTGGTTGAGCGCGCTGCCGCCGGGCAATACGTGCGCGGCATCAACGGTCAGTGGCTCAAGAAAGGGCAATAAAAAACCGGTCCCTTGCGGTGACCGGCTTTTATTCAGGCTTACCCTTTACGGCAAGATCACGACTTAAGCAGCAACGATCTGCTTCAGCACATCTTTTGCATCGTTAGCGGCTTTGGTCGCCACTTCCGGACCGTAAGCGATGCCTTCAGCGAAGACGAACTCAACGTCTGACATACCCAGGAAACCGAGGAACAGTTTCAGGTAAGGGGTCAGCAGATCGCTTGGGGTATCTTTATGGATGCCACCACGGCTGGAAATCACCACCACTTTCTTACCGGTGATCAGGCCTTCCGGGCCGTTTTCGCTGTAGCGGAACGTCACGCCAGCACGGGCAACCAGGTCAAAGTAGTTTTTCAGCTGCGTTGGGATGTTGAAGTTGTACATGGGTGCAGTGATCACGATGGTGTCGTGAGCCTGAATTTCAGCAATCAGTTCGTTGGACAGATCCAGTGCTTCCTGCTGACGTGGGGTCAGAGTGGCATCAGAAGGACGCAGCGCGCCAACCAGTTCGCCATCCAGTACCGGGATTGGGTTCATTGCCAGGTCACGAACGGTGATTTCGTCGCTACCGTGAGCGGCTTTCCACTCTGCAATAAAGTGATCGGCCAGCTGATTTGACTGAGAATAACCGGCAAGAATACTGGATTTCAGAACTAAAACTTTGCTCATGATAATTTCCTGTGTGATACGTGAAAGGGATTTCACTCAATGATTTACACTCTAGGGGTAAACATCCCTCAGTGATAGTGCAATATTCTGAGGCCTATGTTCGAATTTACTGAACAAGGTTAACGGCAGGGAGTCATGGCTAAGTGGTTGTCTGTGCTACACTACGCAAAATTTTTATCCTTCGAATCATCTGTTGTTTGCCGGAGTGACGGCGATTAGCGAGTTTATACCCTTATGTCGACAACACCTCAATCTCCCCTGACCGCGCTCTTCCCACGCCTGGACTCGCTGATGCTGCGCGATCGCCAGCGTCTGCTGAAGCGCCTGCACGGGGCTAAAAAAGTCAGCAAGCCTGAGGCGATGCAGGCGATCGCTGACGAGCTGGCGGCGGAAATTACCGTGGCTGAACAGCGTGTGGCCAGCCGTCGTGCGGCGACGCCGACGATTCGTTACCCGGAAAATTTGCCGGTCAGTCAGAAGAAGCAGGACATTGCCGACGCGATCCGCGACAACCAGGTGGTGATCGTCGCCGGTGAAACCGGCTCAGGGAAAACCACCCAGCTGCCAAAGATTTGTCTGGAGCTGGGCCGGGGCATTACCGGGCTGATTGGCCATACGCAGCCACGACGCCTGGCGGCGCGCACCGTGGCCGATCGCATCGCCGACGAGCTGGAAACCAGCCTCGGTGGCTGCATTGGCTATAAGGTGCGTTTTAACGATCAGGTCAGCGACACCACTCAGGTCAAGCTGATGACCGACGGTATCCTGCTGGCGGAGATCCAGCAGGACCGGCTGCTGTTGCAGTACGACACCATCATTATTGATGAAGCGCATGAACGCAGTCTGAACATCGACTTTTTACTCGGCTATCTGCGTGAGCTGCTGCCGCGTCGCCCGGATTTAAAAGTGATCATCACCTCGGCGACCATCGATCCGCAGCGCTTCTCCAAACATTTCCACAATGCGCCGGTAATCGAAGTCTCCGGCCGCACCTATCCGGTGGAGGTTCGCTATCGTCCGGTGGTGGAAGACGCGGATGATACCGATCGCGATCAGCTGCAGGCCATTTTCGATGCGGTCGATGAGCTGGGGCAGGAGAGCCGTGGCGATATCCTGATCTTTATGAGCGGTGAACGGGAAATCCGCGACACGGCGGATGCCTTAAACCGCCGCGATCTTCCGCACACCGAAATTCTGCCGCTGTATGCGCGCCTGTCCAATGCCGAGCAAAACCGCGTGTTCCAGTCGCACACCGGTCGCCGTATCGTGCTGGCCACCAACGTGGCGGAAACCTCGCTGACCGTACCGGGCATCAAGTACGTCATCGATCCCGGTACCGCGCGTATCAGCCGCTACAGCTTCCGCACCAAGGTTCAGCGTCTGCCGATCGAGCCGGTGTCACAGGCCTCGGCCAATCAGCGTAAGGGCCGTTGCGGTCGTGTCTCTGAAGGGATCTGTATTCGTCTCTATTCAGAAGATGATTTCATTAACCGCCCGGAATTTACCGATCCGGAAATTCTGCGCACCAACCTGGCGTCAGTCATTCTGCAGATGACGGCGTTGGGGCTGGGCGATATCGCCGCGTTTCCGTTTGTCGAAGCGCCGGACAAGCGCAATATCCAGGATGGCGTCAAGCTACTGGAAGAGCTGGGTGCCATCACCCAAAGCGAGGATCAGCATTATAAGCTGACCCCGTCGGGCCGATCGCTGGCGCAGCTACCGGTCGATCCACGACTGGCCAAAATGGTGCTGGAAGCGCAGCGCTATGCCTGTACGCGCGAAGTGATGATCATCACCTCGGCGCTGTCCATTCAGGACCCGCGCGAGCGTCCGGCAGATAAGCAGCAGGCGTCAGACGAGAAGCATCGCCGCTTTGCCGACAAAGAGTCCGATTTCCTCTCCTTTGTGAACCTGTGGGATTACCTGCAGGAGCAGCAGAAAGCGTTGTCGTCCAGCCAGTTCCGCCGCTTGTGTAAGATGGAATACCTTAACTATCTGCGCGTGCGCGAGTGGCAGGATATCTACACCCAGCTGCGTCAGGTGGTGCGTGAACAGGGCATCCCATTGAACAGCGAGCCCGCCGATTTCCGTGGCGTGCATACCGCGCTGCTAACCGGTTTGCTGTCGCATATCGGTCAGAAAGACGCCGATAAGCAGGAATATACCGGCGCGCGTAACGCCCGTTTCTCGATCTTCCCTGGCTCGGGGCTGTTTAAGAAGCCGCCGAAATGGACCATCGTCGCGGAGCTGGTGGAAACCAGCCGGCTGTGGGGCCGCATTGCCGCACGTATCGATCCGGAGTGGATCGAGCCGGTGGCTCAGCATCTGATCAAACGCAGCTACAGCGAACCGCACTGGGAGAAAGCGCAGGGCGCGGTAATGGCCAGTGAAAAAGTCACCCTGTATGGCTTGCCGATTGTTGCCGCACGCAAGGTGAACTACAGCCAGATCGATCCGGTCCTGTCCCGTGAGCTGTTTATCCGTAACGCGCTGGTGGAAGGGGAATGGCAGACGCGTCACGCGTTCTTCAAAGCCAACCTCAAGCTGCGTGAAGAAGTGGAAGAGCTGGAGCATAAGTCCCGCCGTCGCGACATTCTGGTGGATGACGAGACGCTGTTCGCCTTTTACGATATGCGCATTCCGCAGGACGTGGTGTCTGCCCGGCATTTCGACAGCTGGTGGAAGCTAACCAGCCGCGAACAGCCTGAACTGCTGAACTTCGCCAAAGAGATGCTGATTAAAGAGGGCGCCAGCAACGTCAGCAAGCTGGATTACCCGAACGTCTGGCAACAGGGCAACCTCAAGCTGCGCCTGAGCTACCAGTTTGAGCCCGGCACCGAAGCCGATGGCGTGACGGTGCACGTGCCGTTACCGTTGCTGAATCAGGTTGAGGAGAACGGCTTCGAGTGGCAAATTCCGGGCGTGCGCCGCGAGTTGATTATCGCGCTGATCAAATCGCTGCCAAAACCCGTTCGCCGCAATCTGGTGCCCGCGCCAAACTATGCGGATGCCTTCCTTGGCCGGGTGACGCCAATGGAATTGCCGCTGCTGGAGTCGCTGGAACGCGAATTCCGGCGTATGACCGGGATTACCATTGACCGTGAAGCCTGGCAGTGGGATCAGGTGCCCGATCACCTGAAAATCACCTACCGGGTGGTGGATGAAAACAACCGCAAGCTGAACGAAGGGCGCGATCTCGCCGCGCTGAAGCTGGCGCTGAAAGGAAAAGTGCAGGAAACGCTTTCGCTGGTCGCCGATGACGGGCTGGAGCAGAGCGGTCTGCATATCTGGAGCTTTGGCGACCTGCCAGATCATTTTGAGCAGAAGCGCGGAAATTACAGCGTGAAGGCCTGGCCGGCGTTGGTGGATGAGAAAGACAGCGTGGCGATCCGCCTGTTTGACTCGCAGCATGAGCAGCAGAAGGCCATGTGGCGCGGCCAGCGGCGTTTGCTGCTGCTTAATATTCCGTCGCCGATCAAATATCTGCATGAAAAGCTGCCCAACAAAGCCAAGCTGGGGCTCTATTTCAACCCGTATGGCAAGGTGCTGGATCTGATTGATGACTGCATTGCCTGTGGTATTGATAAGCTGATTGATGAACACGGCGGCCCAACCTGGCAGGAAGCGGGTTACAACAAACTGCATGATAAGGTTCGCGCCGAGCTGAACGACACGGTGGTCGACATCGCGAAAAAGGTCGAGCAGATCCTCACCGCGGTGTTCAATATCAACAAACGTCTGAAAGGGCGCGTGGATATGAGTATGGCGCTGGCGCTGTCTGACGTTAAGGCACAGTTAGGCGGCCTGGTGTACAAAGGCTTTGTTACCCAGAACGGCTGGAAGCGACTGTCGGATACCTTGCGTTATCTGACGGCAATGGAGCGGCGGCTGGAAAAAATGCCGATCGATCCGCACAGCGATCGCGCCAGAATGCTGAAAATTGAAAAAATTCAGCAGGCCTGGTCCACCTGGTACAACAAGTTGCCCGCCGTTCGCCGCGAAGATGAAGACGTGAAGGACGTGCGTTGGATGATTGAAGAGTTGCGGGTGAGCTATTTTGCCCAGCAGCTTGGCACGCCCTATCCGGTTTCGGAGAAGCGTATTCAGCAGGCGATGGATGAGATCGTGATTTAACCGGGTGTGGTAAATGAAAACAGGCTGCATCTGCAGCCTGTTTTCATCGTTATCGCCCGAGCGCTTGCGCTCCGTCTAACATTACGCCTTGTGCACCTTCAAACCTGCCAGCGTCTGACCGACTGGCATCATCTCCAGCGTATTGATATTGACGTGCTTAGGCAGGTTCGCCACCCAGTACACCGCTTCGGTCACGTCTTCTGCCGTTAACGGTTCCGCGCCGTCATACACGCTGTCCGCTTTGGCATCGTCGCCCTTGAAGCGCACGTTAGAAAACTCGGTGCCGCCAACCAGGCCCGGTTCAATATTGGTGACGCGCAGCGCGGTGCCATGCAAATCGGCGCGCAGATTCAGGCTGAACTGACGCACGAAGGCTTTGGTGGCGCCATACACGTTGCCGCCGGCGTAAGGCCAGCTGCCGGCAATCGAACCGATATTGATGATGTGGCCAACATTGCGCTCAACCATGGCCGGCAACACCGCGCGGGTCATATACACCAGGCCTTTGTTATTGGTGTCGATCATCAGATCCCAGTCATCGACGTTGGCTTTATGCGCCGGCTCGATGCCCAACGCCAGACCGGCGTTGTTGACCAACACGTCGATATTGCGCCAGTCGGCGGGCAGGCTGGCCAGCGCTTCTTCGATACCGGCACGGTTGCACACGTCCAGTTGCAGGGTATATACAGCGTCACCCAGCTCCTCTTTCAGCGCCTGTAAACGCTCCTGACGGCGGCCGGTGGCGATCACTTTGTGCCCCTGAGCAATAAAGCGGCGGGTGATATCTTCTCCGAATCCTGCGGTAGCGCCAGTAACAAATACAATCATCTCACTGTTCCTCAAGGTATTTTCAATTCCAGCCACCTTACCATTTCAAAGGTAAGCTGATAAGGACGAAAAGGTTATGATTTATTTACTAAACCGATCTGCACACTGTTGGTGCGTTTAATTCAGATTATGCCTTTTTTTAGTGCGCCTTTTAGCAGCGCAGCGCGGATAGTTGCCGCATATAAATAATAATCCCTCAATGCAACCGTTTGCGGATGATAGCAACCGGTTGCGCACACGATTTCCTGGCAGGCAAACATGAGCTTGTCACAAATACCCATTAACCTGTTGATTATTAATCATAAATAACACCATCGCGATCTGGCATAACAATTGCAGTTTGAAATAAAGGTCATCACCTGCAATAACAAAAGAAAGGGTTGAACTCTTTCCCCAAGGAATCGCTATGTCAGTTACCTGTACTCAGGCTATTCGTGGAAGCTTTTTTGATATTACTGCCGTTGTGGACACGCCGACGCAGCTTCCCGAAGAGGCTCGTTATATTGAAGATGGATTGCTGCTGCTGAACGGCGGTGAAATCGTATCGCTGCAGCCGTGGGAAGAAGGGCGCCTTCAGCTTGCCGACGACGTTGCCGTGCTCGACTATCGCGGCAAGCTGATCGTTCCCGGTTTTGTCGATACGCATATTCACTACCCGCAAACCGAAATGATCGGTGCCTATGGTGAGCAGCTGCTGGAATGGCTGCAGCAGTACACCTTCCCGGTGGAGAGCCAGTACCATTGCCCGCAGCACGCCGCCAAAATGTCGGCCTTCTTCCTGCACCAGCTGCTAAGTAATGGCACAACCACGGCGCTGGTGTTTGGCACCGTGCATCCCGAGTCGGTCGATGCGCTGTTTACCGCTGCCGATGGGCTGGGGATGCGGCTGATTGCCGGTAAGGTAATGATGGATCGCAATGCGCCAGATTACCTGACCGAATCGCCGGAGCAGAGCTATCAACAAACGCGTGCGCTGATTGAGCGCTGGCACAACAAGGGGCGCCTCAGCTATGCGCTGACGCCACGCTTTGCGCCGACCTCTTCGCCGGAACTGCTGAGCAAGGTCAGCCAGCTGAAGGCCGAATTTCCGGATACCTGGATGCATACGCACCTCAGCGAAAATCCGCAGGAAATTGAATGGGTGAAGTCGCTGTTCCCGGCGCATAAAAATTATCTCGATGTGTATGACGCCTATCAGCTGACCGGTCGCCGCAGCGTCTTTGCGCATTGCCTGCATCTGGAAGATGAAGAGTGGGATTGCCTGCACAAAACCGACTCCGCCGTGGCATTTTGCCCGACATCCAACCTGTTTTTGGGCAGCGGCCTGTTCGACCTGAACACCTGCTGGCAGAAAGGGGTGAAAATGGGTGTGGGCACCGATGTCGGCGCAGGGACCACCTTTAGCATGCTGCAAACGCTGGGCGAGGCCTACAAAGTGGGCCAGCTCCAGCGCTACAAGCTGGCGGCCTGTGAAGCCTTCTATCATGCCACGCTGGGCGGCGCGCATGCGCTGGATCTGGACAGCCGCATCGGCAACTTCAGCCCCGGAAAAGAAGCCGACTTCGTGGTGCTGGATCCGGCGGTTTCCGCCTTACAACAGATGCGCCATGCCAACAGCAAAGATATCTGGGAAAAACTCTTTGTGCTGATGACGCTGGGCGACGATCGCAATATCGCTGCAACCTGGGTAAACGGGCAGTGCGTCTGGCAGACACACAGTGAGGTAAAAGCCGCATGATCCAATTTTTACTGAATCAGACGCTGGTGACCGAAGAGTCGCTGGATCCCAATCTGACCGTGCTGAACTACCTGCGTCAGAATAAACGCCGTAGCGGCACCAAAGAAGGCTGTGCGTCGGGTGACTGTGGCGCCTGTACGGTCACACTTGGCCGGGTGGAAAACGGCGAAATGGTGTATGAAACCGCTAACAGCTGCCTGACCTTTGTCAGCAGCCTGCAGGGCAAACAGCTGATCACCGTCGAGGATTTAAAGCAGGGCAATAAACTGCACTCGGTGCAGCAGGCGATGGTGGATTGCCACGCGTCACAGTGCGGATTCTGCACGCCCGGCTTTGTGATGTCGCTGTTCACGCTGCAAAAAAACAGCGATGGCTGGCAGCATAAGCAGGCTGAACAGGCGCTGGCGGGCAACCTCTGCCGCTGCACCGGCTACCGTCCAATTGTCGATGCCGCGCGCCAGGCCTGCGAACAGCCTGAAGTTGACAGTTTCCAGTTGCAGAGTGCGGACACGGCGAAGCGCCTGAGCGCGCTGAAAAACGCGGAGCTGCAAACCCTGACCTTCAAGGGCAACCGCTGCTATGTGCCGAAAACCGTGGCACAGCTGGCCGGGTTGCTGCAGGAATTTCCGCAGGCGAAGCTGCTGGCCGGCGGCACCGATCTGGCGCTGCAGGTTACGCAGTTCTACAAACCGTTACCGCTGATGATCGCCCTTGAGCAGATTGATGAGCTGAAAGCGTGCCAGATAGCTGAGCACGAGATGGTGCTGGGTGCCGGTGCGTCTCTGCATCATTGCTATCAGCTGCTGGCAGCGCATATTCCGCCGTTCTCCGAGATGCTGGAGCGCTTTGCCTCATTGCAGATCCGCCATCAGGGCACGCTGGGCGGCAACATCGCCAACGGTTCGCCGATCGGTGATACGCCGCCGATGCTACTGGCGCTGAATGCCTCGCTGGAACTGCAACACGGCCAGCGCGTCCGTCGTCTGCCGCTCAACGAGTTCTTCCTTTCCTATCGCAAAACCGCCTTACAGGAAGGGGAGTTTATCCGCGCGATCGTCATCCCAAAAGTGACGCCGTCACAAACATTCGCCGCGTGGAAAGTCTCCAAACGGCTGGAAGATGATATCTCGGCGGTGTTTGCCGCGCTGCTGGTCGACACCGACAGCAGCGGCGTGGTGACCGAAGCACGCATCGCCTTTGGCGGCATGGCCGAAATTGCCAAACGCGCCAGCCACAGCGAACAGCTGCTGATGGGGAAACCGCTGACGCTGACGTCAATCGAACAGGCCTGTGCCGCCCTTGAGCAGGACTTCAAACCGCTGAGCGATTTCCGCGCCAGCGCGGATTACCGCCTGCAAATCGCCAAAAACTTATTACGCCGTTTCTATGCTTCCCGTTCGGGTGAGCTGACGTTGCTGGAGGTATCGCGCTATGTCTCATAATCGACCGGTAGTGGCAGAAGACGTGATTGCCCGGCAATACCGGGAAGGGATCCAGAGCGGCGTGGGCAAAAGTAACAAGCACGAAAGCGCCGATAAACATGTCTCCGGTGAAGCCCTGTACATCGATGACAAGCTCGAGCTGCCGGGCATGCTGCATCTCTGCCCACGGCTGAGTGAACACGCCCATGCGCGCATTCTGCATATCAATGTTGAACCCTGCTACGCCATTCCCGGTGTGGTGCAGGTGTTAACCTGGCATCAGGTGCCGGGCGAGCTGGATATCGGCCCACTGGAGCCGGGCGATCCGCTGCTGGCGAAGGAGGTGGTGGAGTACGCCGGTCAGGTGGTGCTTGCCGTGGCGGCTGAAACGCCCGACGCGGCGCGGCAGGCTGCCGAAGCCGCCATCATTGAGTATGAGGTGCTGACGCCCATGCTCGACGTCAAGGAAGCGCTGGAAAAGCAGCACTTTGTCCAGCAGCCGCATGTTCATCAGCGCGGTGATGCGCAGGCCGCGCTGGCGCGTGCCGCTCACCGTTTACAGGGTGAATTCCATATCGGTGGTCAGGAACATTTCTACCTCGAAACGCAGGTGGCGATGGTCATTCCCGGAGAAGACAACTCGCTGCAGGTCTTTTCTTCCACGCAAAACCCGACGGAAGTGCAGAAGCTGGTGGCCTCGGTGATGGGCATCACCATGAATAAAGTCACCATTGATATGCGCCGCATGGGTGGCGGCTTCGGCGGCAAAGAGACCCAGGCGGCGGGCGTGGCCTGTTTGTGTGCCGTGGCGGCGAGGATGACCAACCGTCCGGTGAAAATGCGTCTGGCGCGGCGCGATGATATGCGCATGACCGGCAAGCGCCATCCGTTCTACGTGCGCTATGACGTCGGAGTGGATGAAACCGGACGATTCTGCGGCGTGAAAATCGATTTGGCCGGTAACTGCGGCTATTCGCTGGACCTGTCCGGCTCCATTATCGATCGTGCGATGTTCCATGCGGACAACGCCTATTATCTCGGCGATGCGCTGGTCACCGGTTATCGCTGCCGGACCAACATCGCGTCGAACACCGCCTATCGCGGCTTTGGCGGCCCACAGGGCATGGTGGCGATTGAACAGATCATGGATCACATCGCCCGTGAACTGAAACTGGATCCGCTTGAAGTGCGTAAGCGCAACTATTACGGCAAGGAAGAGCGCAATATCACCCATTACCACCAGAAGGTTGAAGACAATCTGATGGCGGAAATGACTGAACAGCTGGAAGTCAGTGCGTCTTATGCCCAGCGGCGGGAAGAGATCCGCGCCTTCAATGCGGCCAGTCCGTATCTGAAACGCGGGCTGGCGCTGACGCCGGTCAAATTTGGCATCTCCTTTACCTCAAGCTTCCTGAACCAGGCGGGCGCACTGATCCTGATCTACACCGACGGCACCGTGCAGTTAAACCACGGCGGTACCGAGATGGGCCAGGGGTTGAACACCAAGGTGGCGCAGATTGTCGCCGAAGTGCTGCAGATCGATGTCGATCAGATTCAGATCACCGCCACCGATACCGGAAAAGTGCCGAACACCTCACCGACCGCGGCCTCCAGCGGCACCGATCTCAACGGTAAAGCGGCGCAGAATGCGGCGGAAATCCTGCGTGGCCGCCTGACCGAAATGCTCTGTAAGCTGCACAGCTGCAGCGCCGAAGAGGTGACTTTCAGCAACGGCATCGTGCGGGTAAAAGACCAGCACTTCACCTTCCCGGACGTGGCGCAAATGGCATGGTTTAACCAGGTGCCGCTGTCGGCAACCGGCTATTACAAGGTGCCGGGCATTCACTACGATCGCCAGGCCGGGCGCGGCACGCCGTTCTATTACTTCGCCTATGGTGCGGCCTGCGCCGAGGTGATTATCGACACCCTGACCGGGGAATATCGCCTGTTGCGGGCGGACATTCTGCATGACGTTGGCGCGTCGCTGAACCCGGCGATCGACATCGGTCAGGTGGAAGGCGGTTTTGTGCAGGGCGTCGGCTGGCTGACCTGCGAAGAGCTGGTGTGGAACGACAAAGGGCGCTTAATGACCGATGGCCCGGCGAGCTACAAAATTCCCGCCATTGGCGACGTGCCGGCAGATATGCGGGTGACGCTGGTAGAAAACCGTAAGAACCCAAAAGATACGGTGTTCCATTCGAAAGCCGTGGGCGAACCGCCGTTTATGCTGGGTATTGCGGCCTGGTGCGCCTTGCAGGATGCGGTATCCAGCGTCAGCAACTATCAGCAACATCCGCTGCTGGATGCGCCCGCGACGCCGGAAAGGGTGTTCTGGGGCGCGGATAAACTCAGAGCCGGGGTGACCGATGCGCACTGATGACTGGATTATGGTGTTGGCGCAGCTGCATGAGCGGCGCGAACCCTGCGTGCTGCTCACCGTGCTGGACGAAAAAGGCTCGGTGCCACGCGATCGCGGCAGCAAAATGGTGGTGTCTGCGAGCAAAACCTGGCTGACCATTGGCGGCGGCCATCTGGAATTTAAGTGCGTTGCCACCGCCAGAGAGATGTTAAGCGCCAGGCAGGCGCAGCCCTACAGCGAGCATTTCAATCTGGGCGCAAAGTTGGGTCAGTGCTGCGGCGGCATGACCACCGTACTGTTTGAGCCGTTGCTGCAGATCCAGCCGCAAATCGTGGTATTTGGTGCCGGGCACGTCGGTCAGGCGCTGGTGAATCTGCTGGCGACGTTACCCTGTAACGTATTTTGGGTGGATGAACGCCGCGAGCAGTTTTCCAGCGTGCCGGAAGGAGTCACCGTTTGCTGCCTGGACGATCCCACCGAGCAGGTGGATTTGATGCCGCCAGACAGCTATTTTGTGGTGATGACCCATCATCATCCGCGCGACTTAGAACTGTGTGAAGCGATCCTTAAGCGCGGCGATTATCGTTATTTTGGCGTGATTGGATCGCAAACCAAGCGTCAGCGTTTCGACTATCGCCTTGAAGGTAAAGGCTTCACCCGGCAGCAGCTGGACAGCATGCGCTGCCCGATTGGCCTGCCGGATATCACCGGCAAACTGCCGGCGGAGATTGCCGTGGCGGTGGCGGGAGAAATTATTGCCACTTATCAACGGGCTGATACTGATTGAGTTGGCTTAGGCGGATTAACCGCCTATGCTGAAGGTCACCCATGACAAGGAGATCTGCGATGCAAGCCAATCCGTTCAGTCAGCCAAGTACACTGCCTTATCAGGCACCGCCGTTCGATCGGATTTCCGATGCCGACTACCGTCCCGCACTGGAACAGGCAATGGCCGAAAAGCGTGCGGAAGTGCAGCAGATTGCCGAAAACCCCGACGCACCGAGCTTCGAAAATACCTATGAAGCGCTGGAAAAGTGCGGGCTGATGCTGCGCCGCGTCGAGAATGTCTTTGGCGCGATGACCTCCGCCAACACCAACGCCACCTTACAGGCTCTGGATGAAGAGATGTCGCCACGGCTTGCCGCGTTGAATGATGAAATCCGGCTGAACAGCAAACTGTTTGCCCGCCTGGACAGCGTTTATCAGCAGCGCGAATCGCTGGAGCTGCCGGCCGAAGCGCTCAGGCTGGTCGAGGTGGTCTGGCAGACCTTCCAGTTGGCCGGTGCCAGCCTCAGTGACGATCAAAAGACCGCACTGAAAGCCCTCAATCAACAGTCCGCCACCTTAAGCACCCAGTTTACCAATCGCCTGCTGGCTGGCACCAAAGCCGGTGGCTTAAGCCTCAGCAGCGCCGATTCCCTTGCCGGGTTAAGCGAAGCCGAGCTGACCGTCGCAGCCCAGGCCGCAGCGGAGCGCGGCCTGCAGGGACAATGGTGGCTGGCACTGCAAAACACCACGCAACAGCCGGTATTGCAGGATTTGAGCGATCGCCAGACGCGCGAAAATTTATTCGATCTCGCGTGGCGTCGAACGGAGAAAGGCGATGCGAATGACACCCGCGAACTAATCGTCAAACTGGCTGCGGTCCGCGCGCAACAGGCGCAGCTGCTCGGTTTCAGCAGCTTTGCCGAATGGAAGTTGCAGGATCAGATGGCGAAAACCCCGGACGCCGCGCTGGCGTTTATGCGGGCAATCGTGCCTGCTGCCACCGCCCGCGCAAAACGCGAAGCGGCCGATATCCAGGCGCTGATCGACCAACAGCAGGGCGGGTTTACGCTTGAGCCCTGGGACTGGTTGTTCTATGCCGAACAGGTTCGTCGGGCGAAATACGATCTCGATGAAAGCCAGATCAAGCCGTACTTTGAAGTCACGTCGGTGCTGGAAAACGGCGTGTTTTATGCCGCCACCCAGTTGTTTGGCATTACCTTTGCCCGTCGCGACGATATCCCGGTATGGCATCCCGACGTCACCGTGTATGAAATTATCGACAACAATGGTTTGCCGATGGCGTTGTTCTATACCGACTTTTTTAAGCGCGAGAGCAAAGGCGGCGGTGCCTGGATGAGTAATTTTGTCGACCAGTCGAAGCTGCTGGGCACCCATCCGGTGATTTACAACGTCTGCAACTACAGCAAACCGGCCGAAGGGCAACCGGCGCTGATCGCCTGGGACGATGTGATCACACTGTTCCACGAATTTGGCCATACGCTGCATGGTCTGTTTGCTGAACAGACTTATCCAACGCTGTCCGGCACCAATACGCCACGGGATTTCGTCGAGTTCCCGTCACAGATAAATGAGCACTGGGCCAGCAATGAAAAGGTGTTTATGAATTACGCCCGCCATTATCAAACCGGTGAGCCGATGCCGCAGGCGCTGCGCGACAAAATTGTTAAAGCCAGCAAGTTTAATAAAGGCTATGACATGACCGAACTGCTGGCGGCGGCGTTGCTGGATCTCCACTGGCACAGTCTGGGCGCGGAGGATAAACCCGCAGACGTGGCGGCGTTTGAGCAACAGGCGTTGCAGGCGGACAACATCAATTTGCCACAGGTTCCGCCGCGCTATCGCTCAAGCTATTTCCAGCATATCTGGGGCAATGGCTATGCCGCGGGCTATTACGCCTATATCTGGACGCAGATGCTGGCAGACGATGGCTTCGAATGGTTTAACGAGCAGGGCGGATTAACCGCGGAAAACGGTCAGATCTTCCGTCAGAAGATCCTGTCGAAGGGTAACAGCGAAGATTTGAAGCAGCTGTATGCTGACTGGCGCGGGCAGGATCCGGTAATTGAACCGATGCTGATTAATCGCGGCCTGAAAGAAGCCTGATAGCGGCGTTTAACCGGGGCGGGAAGGGGGAACGGCTCTCACAGTCTGAGGATCGTTTCTCCCTTTCCGCCCCGTTTTATTATCAGGCCAGCGGACCACCCCGAATGGTGTCGCACATGCCATGGATAATGCGCTCACCGGTTTCGCTCTTCAGATCTTCATACCACTGTTGTGTGACGTCCATCTCTTTACCGTGGGTCACGTCGCAGCGTTTGCGGGCTTTCAACACCAGATCCTTGACCCGATCCGCACGCTTAAGCTGATAGCGCAGCAGCGCGTCTTCAATGCCTAAGGCGTTGGTTTGCAGGCAATTCGCCAGCACCACCGCATCTTCCATCGCCGCACAGCCGCCCTGACCGATATCCGGCGTGGTGCTGTGAGCCGCATCACCCAGCAGCGCCACACGACCTTTAACCAGCTCCGGGAACGGATCGATATCGTGGATCTCCACGCGGTTGGTGGTTTCCGGGTTAATCTGCCCAATCAGTTTTTGCACCGGCGCTGCCCAACCGCTGAAGTAGCGGCTGAGATCGTCGCGTACGCTGCTGCGATCTTCCGTTAATCCTGCCGGTAGCGGCACATCAAAGAAGAAGTAGAAACGGTTATTGGCCACCGGCATCAGCGAAACGCGTTTACCTTCGCCAACAAAGGTTGTCCACTGCTCAGCCGGCGCAATGCTTTCATCAATATCAACCAGACCGTTCCAGTTAACGTAGCCGGCATAGCGCCGCTCAACCGTGCGGCCCAGTACATATTTGCGCACCACCGAGTGGGTGCCGTCACAGGCGATCAGCAGGTCGCCATGGGCTTCGCTGCCATCTTCAAACCAGGCCGTTACGCCGTTTTCATCCTGCTCCACGCGGGCGACGCGTTTGCCAAACTGGACTTTTTCGCGACCGTAAGTGTCCAGCAGCATCGCCTGCAACTCTGCGCGGGCGACCGGATAGGGGCGCTCGCCAGAATCTGCCACCAACGGATCGAGGCTGAACTGCGTCAGCGTGGTGCCCGACTGAAAATCGTTATAGGCCATCGCACGCATCGGGCCGCCAAGCTTGCGCAGGGGCTCTTTCATCCCAAGGAAATTCAGGCACTTTACGCCGTTCGGCCAGATGGAAATGGCGGCGCCAACCGGCTTGATCTCTTTAACGGCTTCAAACACCTCGGTCTGAATGCCGAAACGGTGCAGGGCAATCGCTGTGCACATGCCGCCAATGCCGGCACCAATGATAATCGCTTTCATCTGTCTCTCCTTTCTGTCATAAGATTTATTAAGCAATTTCTATACCAATTTCTTATGACTGCTCAGGTGGCGTCAGCGGCGGATTTTTGCGGAAGTGAAACGATAGTTTCACTGCAATCCTGCATTATTGTGATGCATTGCACCATGATGGTGAGTTGCGGGTGAAACGCTTGCAATTATGCCGCACGAAACGTTGGCAAATACGGCGATCTTTGTCACAGTAATGGCAACCCTCTCCCGGAGATACCCCCATGGCCATTATTGCCTGCCTGCATGCCGCACGAAGTAACATCGACGTATTTGAAACCGCTCTGCGTTCGCTGGATTTTGGTGATATTCAACTGCTGCACCGGGTTGAGGATGGCTTGTTCGACCAGGCCGTGGCAGCCAATGAAGTAACACCTGCCGTCGCTGCCGCCACGCGACGGGCTATTGAGGAGCTGTGCGAACATGCCGATGCGGTGATCGTCACCTGCACCACCCTGGGCGTGGTAGCCTGGGATGCAAAGCAGTTCAGTAAGCCGGTATTGCGCGTGGATGCCACGCTGGCCAAAGGCGCCTCACGCTATCACGGCTCAATTCTGGTGCTCTGCACCGCGCACAGTACGCTGGAAGCCACCAGGCAGCTTTTCGAGGCCTTTATTCCCGGCGAACGTCTGGCCGTTGAGCTGATCCCGCGCGCCTGGGCTTACTTTAACCATGACGATATTGAAGGCTATCACCGCGAAATTGCCCACTATATTCAGCAGCGCCCCGAATGTTCGCTGGGCTGCATCGTGCTGGCACAGGCCTCAATGGCCGGGGCGGAGAAATATATCAACAGCACGCTGGCGGTGCTGACCGGGCCTCAGGTCTGTCTGCAGGCCGCTATCGAAACCATCTTGTAAAACAAAGTTAATGAAACGTTAAAAAAGTCTCAACCTGAGCCGGAAAGTGTTTTATGCTGACGGCACAACAGGTTACGCCTTACTGCAGGGATTTTTTATGTTCGATCTTACGCTCTTCATTTTGCTGGTTCTGGCCGGTCTCAGCTACTTCAGTAACAACCTTACGGTGGCGATTGCGCTGCTGGTACTGATTATTGTGCGCATGACGCCGCTGAATACCTTCTTTCCGTGGATTGAAAAACAGGGCGTGACGGTGGGGATCATCATTCTGACCATCGGCGTGATGGCGCCGATTGCCAGCGGCACCATTCCCAGTACCACCTTGATGCATTCCTTTCTGCACTGGAAATCCTTGCTGGCTATCGCTATCGGGATCTTTGTTTCCTGGGTGGGCGGCCGGGGCGTGACGCTGATGAGCAGCCAGCCAAGCGTGGTCGGCGGTTTACTGATCGGCACCATCATTGGCGTGTCGCTGTTCCGGGGCGTGCCGGTTGGGCCGCTAATCGCCGCCGGCCTGGTTTCGTTGTTTATCGGCAAAATGTAGCCAGCGTCCCGGCGGACGGTCTGCTATCATTGCGCTCTTTTTTAGATGCGAGAAATGACCGGTGAGTAATAAACAAGACAAGCGTGCGAAACGCGCCAAAACCAAAGCGAAACAGGCTAACAACAAGCGTTCACGCGGCAAGCAACTGGATGCCGTTGGCCGTCAGAGTTATATCGCCACGCCTGAGATGCTGGCGCTGTTTGCCACGCTGCCGCCGCTGGACGAGAACGGCGAGATGCCGTTTGTTGCCGACGTTTATCGCTGGTCGGATGAAGAGTACGGCTTTGAAGGCAACGGTAGCAGTGAAGAAGACATGCTGCAGGTTGGCGCACTGTGCGTGCTGTATATTCACTGGCGCACCAGCGGTCAAACCTCACTGATGCAGAACGACATGATCGAAGCCGCTATTCGTCTTACCGAAGACAATGAGGCGTTCAAAACGCAGTATGCCGCAGCGGTTGCTGCCGCTCAGGCTGAATAAAACCGACCATCCGCAGAGGGGCAACAGGTCATGGCTTCAACTCCAACAATGACTGATATTGCCAGAGAAGCCGGCGTGGGTGTGGCAACGGTCGATCGGGTGATCAATCAACGGGCACCCGTCAAAGCCGCAACCCGTCAACGCGTGCTGGCGGCAGCGCGAACGCTGGGCTTTATCTCTGACAAGATCAGCCTCTCTGAAGATTCACCGCCATCCTGCCGTACCGCCTATATTTTGCTCGACTCCGGGGCGGTTTTTTACCGCGAGTTCAGTGAACAGCTGCTGTTGCATACTGCGCGCTGCGATCGGCTTGCCAACGATCCCGAGTTGATTTATCTCAACGTCAATGCCACGGAATCCATCGCTGCAACCCTTATTGCCCTTAGCGACCGGGTCGATGTGATTGGCCTGGTGGCCATCGATCATCCGCTGGTGAATCAGGCCATTGGCGTCGCCCGCGAGAAGGGCGTGCGCGTCTATAGCCTGTTTAGCGAGCTGACCGCCAGCGGCTGCGCCGGCTATATCGGCCTCGATAACCGTAAGGCGGGGCGTACCGCGGCCTGGGCGCTATCCCGTTTGTGCCAACAGCCGGGCAAGATTGGCATTCTGCTGGGCGATCACCGTTTTCTCTGTCAGGAAACCTCGGAGATCAGCTTCCGCTCCTATTTCCGTGAAAAAACCAGCGGGTTCACGATTCTGGAACCGCTGCGCTGCCATGAAGACGATCGCCTGGCTGAACAGGCCACGCGCGAGCTGCTGGCGAACCATCCCGATCTCGTTGCGCTGTATGTGCCCAGCGGCGGCGTGGAAGGGGTGGTTAACGCCTTGCTGGCGGAAAAGCAGCGCAGCCACCGGCTGCTGACCGTGGTGTGTCACGGTCCCATTGCCAGCGCACAGCGTGCGTTGCTGGAGGGCGTGGTGGAGGTGTTTATCTGGCACCGGATGGCAACGCTGGCGGCGGGGATCACCGGGGCGATTGCCGAGGATTTTGACAGCCAGGCGCGTGGCAATCAGCAACGCTATCTGCCGTTCGAACTGATGACCTTAGAAAACTTCTGAGTGCCGAAAAAATGATACCGCCACGGCCTGGCCGTGACGGTTTACCAACAGGCTAGCGAGTCCAGGCGTCTTCCCGACCCGTAGTGACGCTTTAACGCGTTATCGTGCCCCGTCTCGCGCCGTGCTCCAGTACCGTATGATGCATTACGTCTTATCAGAAACCGACGCTGCGCAGATAGTGCAGGCTGGCGGTGACATCTTTTAAGCTGCCCGCCACATCGCGCGGATCGCGCTCCTGTTCGATGGTGATCCAACCTTGCCAGCCCAGCTCGGCGAGCAGGGCTCTCACCGCCGGGTAATCGACATCGCCACTGCCCAGTGGACACATCACGCCCGCGGCACAGGCGCTGAAGAAATCCTGTTGCTGTTTGATGGCCGTTTCAAATACTGCCTTATTCACATCTTTAAAGTGCAGATAGTCGATGCGGTCGGCATATTTTCGTAACCAGGTCACCGGATCTAATCCGGCGTAATAGAGGTGGCCGGTATCGAGGCACAGTCCGGCTTCGGCCGCCGGGATATCACTGGCGATACGATCGATTTCATCACCAAACTCAATAAACCCGCCCGCATGCGGATGGATCACCGGCCGCACGCCATATTCCTGCCAGGCAATGCGGCTCAGCTCGCGGATATTGGCGACCATGCGCTGCCAGTCGGCTTCCGGCAGGCGTTTGGCACGATCCGACTGGCCGGCACAGCGGGCGCGCTCTGCGTCGCCGAAGTCGATGATCACCAGGTAAGGCGGTGGCACGTCGCTGTCCGCACTGCTGACCGGGACCTTTTGCAGATTGGCGCAAATGGCATGGGTCAGTTCCACCATCTTGCTGAAGTTGGCTTCAGACATCAGGTCATCAAACAGCGTGCCGGCCACCAGCGACAGCTGATGGCTTTCCAGCGCCTGCTTAAGGGCCACAGGATCGGTTGGAAGGTAGCCCCACGGACCGAGTTCAATGCTGCGGTAGCCCGCTTCACGCGCTTCGGTTAGTACCTTATTCCACGGTGGCAGGAACGGGTTTTTAGGATCGTCGACGCCCCAGCTGCAAGGGGCATTAGCGATTGAATACGATGGTTTCATTTGGCTGTCCTGTAAGGATGAGAGTCATAATGAAACGAGCCTATTTTATAAGGAATCAATATTCCATTTAAAGAATAAATGAAATATTGATTCTTTGAAGTGCGTCATAAAATGATAGTTTATGATGTCTATTTGATAGTAAATGATAGATTGATTGGGTGGCCAGTGCCTCTCGCCTAGCGCAGATGTGAACGCCTGAGCTGAAGCTGGTCGTGATGCTGGTATTGCCGTGGCTCGCTTTCCGGCGCGGTCAGACGAAAAACCGCCTCCTGCAACATATCGCTCAACGGCTGAGCGAAGGTCGTGAGCTGATAACGGCTGGAGCCTGCCAGCTCGATATTGTCATAACCGACGATGCCTAAGTGACGATCAGGCGCGGTGCTGGCCAACGCATCCAGCACGCCAATGGCAAGGATATCGTTCTCGCAGAACATCGCCTCAGCCAGGGCCTCTGGCGGGGTTGATGTCAGGTATTGATGATAAGCGTTATAGCCGCTGGCCCGGTTGTAATGGTTGGCCTTCAGCAGCGTAATCCCGGCTTCAGCCACGCCAAGTTCCACCAGCCGATCGCGATAGCCTTCGAACCTTAACAGCTGGGTGGATTCGGTATCCGGGCCTTTCATATAACTGAAACGCCGGTAGCCCTGCTGATGGAGGAGGTCGGCGGTGTGATAGCCGGCCTGATAGCCATCGGTATTAATAATCTGGATGTAGGGATTGTCATCGTTGCGGCAAAGTTGAACCAACGGAATGCGGTGAATATCGCGGGCGAGGGCGATCAGCTCATCGCTCAACAGCGTGCCGAGAAACAGTAAGCCATCAACCTGCAGCTGATCGGCCAGCGTCAGCACCGCTTCTTCGCTCTTTTGCGCGCTGATATTGATCAACAGCGCCATATACCCCCGCAGTTGCAGCTGCTGAGTCACCTGATCCAGCAAGGTCAGCAGGTTGGGATTGAGCATTTCATCGACCACCACGCCAATCAGATGCGAGCTGCGCTTCGACAAACTGCGCGCCAGCAGGTTAGGGCGGTAACCCAAATCTTTCGCCGCCTGCTGCACGCGCTCCATGGCGGTTTCAGAGATCGACGCGCCATCGGTGAATGCCCGTGATACGGTCCATTTCGACACGCCAGCGCGTTTCGCCACATCGCTGGCGGTGACCTTACGTGCAGGAGGCTGGTGGGGCATTTTTTCGCTCATCATGTCCGCTCTTTTTCATTCAGACCCCCAGTGTAATGCACAATGCGATCCGCTTTATGCAACCGGGTGCAAAAAAGTTGATTACTGTGATCGGGTCGCTGAATTCATCATGCTGCCGTTTACTTCTATCCCATCCTCCCGGAAAGTTAGGCCGTTATCTCCGCTGTTGACTCACATTTGCACCCGGTTGCATTACACGTTTTGCACCCGGTTGCAAAAAACAGCGGAGAGCCCCTTACCCTGTATAAACCCGATAAAAGAGGTCGTTATGTTGAATGGAGAGAAGAAAATCGCCCGTCCGCTGCGCTGGGCAATGGTTGGCGGTGGCAGATTAAGCCAGGTCGGGTATAAACACCGCTGCGGTGCGCTGCGTGATAACACTGCGTATCAGTTGGTCGCTGGCGCTTTTGATATTGATGCGCAGCGCGGACGTGATTTCGGCGTGAACATTGGCGTGGACGCCAGCCGTTGCTATGACAGCTACCCGGCAATGTTTGCCGAAGAGGCGAAGCGCGCCGATGGCATTGAAGTGGTAACCATCGCCACGCCAAACGGCACGCATTACGAGATCACCAAAGCCGCGCTGAATGCCGGGCTGCATGTGATTTGCGAAAAGCCGCTGTTCTTTACCAGTGCCGAAGTAAAAGAGGTGAAGCAGCTGGCAGAAGAGAAAGGGCTGATCGTTGGCGTCACCTACGGCTATTCCGGCCATCAGATGCTGCTGCAAATGCGCAAGATGATCGCTCAGGGTGATATTGGCGACGTGCGCATGGTGGAATTGCAATATACCCACGGTTTCAGCGCCAATGACAGCGCCGACAAATTCTCTGATGCGCAGAAATGGCGGGTCGATCCAACGATTGCCGGGCCAAGTTTTGTGTTGGGCGATCTCTCCACCCATACCTTCTATATCTCCCAGCTGGTGCTGCCGGAGCTAAAGCTGCAATCGTTGCTGTGCGACCGCCAGAGCTTTATCCCATCCCGCGCGCCGCTGGAGGATAACGCTATGGTGCTGATGCATTATCACGGTGGTGCGGTCGGCCGCTTGTGGACCTCGGCGATTAACGCCGGTTCGATGAACAGCCAGTTTATTCGCGTGGTGGGATCGAAGGCCAGCCTGCAATGGGGCGATTACCAGCCAAACGAACTGGTGTATGAAGTTCAGGGTCAGCCAAACCAGGTGATGCATCACGGGATGCCGTATCTGGATGAATCGGCCTTAGCCGACGATCGTCTGGGCGCGTTGCACACCGAAGGGCTGATTGAGTCCTGGTCGAATATCTATCTGAAGTTTGCCGTCGCCATTGATGCGAAACAGCGTGGCGATGAGGCTGCGCTGGCTGAAATGGTCTATCCGGGTATTGATGCGGGGCTGGACGGCGTGCGTTGGGTGGAGAACTGCGTGCGCTCGGCGGACAGCGGCGCGGTGTGGGTGAACTTCGAGTAAGGTAAACAGGGCGGATTGCTCCGCCCTTAACAGCTTAACCTGGGTAGATTCCCCGGTCTTTACGGGCCATCAGAATGCGTTCGCAGGCCACGATATAGGCAGCGGTACGCAGGCTGCACGATTTCTCGCTGGCTTTATCCCAGACGTGGATCATCGCTTCGGTCATGATTTTATCCATGCGATCGTTGATCTCACTTTCGCTCCAGAAGAAGCTGGCCATATCCTGCACCCATTCGAAGTAACTGACCGTTACGCCGCCGGCATTACAGATGACATCCGGCACCACGGTGACGCCGCGTGAGGTCAGCATATCGTCCGCATCCGGATAGGTCGGGCCGTTAGCGCCTTCCAGCACCAGCTTACAGCTGAGGATCTCAGCGCGCTCACGGGTGATCTGTCCTTCCAGCGCGGCAGGGATCAGAATATCCATTTGCGTGGACCAGAACGCTTCGCTGGCAATTTCTTCCGCGCCAGGGAAGCCCGCAATATTTTTGTTGCTGGCCTGCCACTCGCTGAGTGCGGTTAAATCGATGCCATTGGCGTTGAATAAGGTCGCGGAGTGATCCTGAATGACCACCACCCGCGCACCCGCCGCCACGAACAGACGCGCGGCTTCACTGCCAACGTTACCAAAACCCTGGACGGCGATTTTCGCCCCTTCAATTTCAATGCCGGAACGGCGGGCAACTTCACGGCCGGTAATATACACGCCACGGCCGGTGGCCTTTTCACGGCCTAACGAACCGCCGAGGTGGATAGGTTTGCCGGTGACAACCCCGGTAATGGTGGTGCCGTGATTCATGGAATAGGTATCCATCATCCACGCCATCACTTTTGCATTGGTGCCGACATCCGGCGCAGGAATGTCTTTCTGCGGTCCAATAATCAGCCCGATTTCGCTGGTATAGCGACGGGTCAGACGTTCCAGTTCACCTTCGGACAGTTTAAAAGGATCGACACGAATGCCGCCTTTGGCACCGCCATAAGGCAGGTTTACCGCAGCACACTTAATGGTCATCCAGGCTGACAGCGCCATCACTTCATTCAAATCGACGTTAGGGTGATAACGCACGCCGCCTTTACCCGGTCCGCGGGAAAGGTTGTGCTGCACGCGGAAACCTTCGAAGTGGCGGATGCTGCCATCGTCCATCTGCAGCGGGATATCAACGATCAGCGCGCGTTTAGGATGGCGGAGGGTATCAATCCAGCGGGTAAGGTCGCCGAGGTAAGGGGCGACGCGGTCGATTTGCTGCAGGTAGGTAGACCAGGCCGTTGTGCTGCCTTCTGAAACGTAAGATAGCTTATCCATAACAAACCTTTCATTAATTAGTTATATGTACTGCGAAACCAGCGAGTGGTTAGTTGATACGACTTCTTCGCGACAGAATCTACCACTAAAACGACGTTTCCAAATCGTTAATTTAGTGTGAAATTTGTGGTTGGGGCCGGGTTTGGCAGGGCAGAAGCGAATAAATACTTACCCGCGAGGGCAGTTAAACAGAGAAGGTGAGAATTATTCTCATAGTTATGCAGTAAAAGTGCATAGTCGCCGCTTTGGCTTTATTTATCAGAACTTTGAATGCGATCAAATTATGCAATTTGAGGAAAGGGCTCGGACAACAATTTGTCGGAGAAGGGTCAGGACCGCAAATGACTGAAGTGATGGACACATTTCTTGTTACATTATAACAGCCATTTTTTTGCCGCTGCGTTAAACTCCGCCTTCTTTACTTTGTCTGACATTCTGCTAACGCATTTCTGTGGCAGTTTTCAGAACACTTACGCTCTGTTCCTGGCATGACATTCACCGGCATTAATGAAGAACCAGATGAAAAAACTGCATTTTCTGACCCAACACCGGGTCTGTTGTTTTATTGCTTTATACATTGGGATCCTGCTTAACCTACCGATCTTTTTCCGCCGTTTCCACCAGTTGCAGCATGACGCGATCCTGTCGACAGGCATCGAGCTGGTGGCCGCGTTTATGCTGGTCCTGTTTACCACCTTGCTGTTATCAATGACCGGGCGCTGGCTGTTCAGAATACTGACCACGCTGCTGGTGGTGTTCTCGGTTGCTGCCAGCTATTACATGATCTTCTTCAATGTTGATATCGGCTACGGCATTATCGCCTCGGTGATGGCTACCGACAGCCTGGACCTTTCGAAAGAGTCCGTTGGCTGGCACTTTATGGTGTGGGTGGTACTGGTGAGCGTCCTGCCGGTATTGATGTTATGGCTGACGCCGATGCCGGAAGCCTCGTTGCGCATAAAAAACGGCAAGGCGTTTCTGCGTCGTGCTGGGGTGATGCTGGCTGCGGCTGCCTGTTGCTGGGTGCCGCTGAAAGTGATGGGTGACCACCAGGATCAGCAGGATAAACAAAACAACCGCATGATGGCCAGCTATGGCGGCGTGGTTGCCGGAACCTACTCCCCGTCCAACTGGCTTTCGGGTATGGGGCTGCTGGCCTACAGCAGCTGGAGCCAGGCCGAGGACAGCCGCAATCTGTTCGACCCTGCGGCCCACTTCACCTATACGCCACCGAAGGACGTGAAGGATCTGTACGTGGTGTTTGTGATTGGTGAAAGTGCCCGTCGCGATCATATGGGTCTTTACGGTTACGACCGGGATAACACGCCGAATCTGGATAAAGAGCCGAACCTGGCGGCATTGCAGGGCTATTCCTGCGACACCTCAACCAAGCTTTCGCTGCGCTGTATGTTTGTCAGGGAAGGCGGCGCGTCTGAGGCACCTCAGCGTACGCTGAAAGAGATGAACGTGTTCTCGGTATTGAAAAAGCAGGGCTTCTCGTCAGAACTGTTCTCAATGCAGAGCGAGGCATGGTTCTACAACAAAGTGATGGCGGATGATTATGCGCTGCGCGAAACCATCCAGTCTGAGAAGCGTAATGTCGGCAAGCCGATTGATGATATGGCGCTGGTTAACGAGCTTAAAGACTCTATCGATCGCCATCCGCAGGGCAAACATCTGGTGATCCTGCATACCAAAGGCTCGCACTATCTCTACACCGAACGCTATCCACGCTCATTCGCGCGCTACAAGCCAGAGTGCCAGGGCATTGATGACCAGTGTTCTACCGAAGAAATGGTCAATTCCTACGATAACAGCCTGCTTTACACCGACCACGTATTGGAACAGGTGTTCAACCAGCTGCGGGACAAAAACGCGATTGTGTTTTATGCCTCGGATCACGGCGAATCCATCTCGAAAAATATGCACTTCCACGGCACACCGCGTGATGTCGCGCCGATGGCACAGCGCAGCGTTCCGATTATGGTATGGGCCTCAGATAAGTTCCTGCAACAGCCTGACAACGCCACGGCCTTCCAGCAGTTGAAAAAGCTGGCGAAGGATAAAACCCCGGTGTTCCACGAGAAGCTGTTCGACAGCATCCTCGGGTGTATTGGCTATACCTCGCCAGACGGCGGCATCAACGAATTACGCAACTGGTGCCACGTTAACCCGTAAGCCACACGCGTCACGTTAATCCGTCATTTTAAGGGAGGCCTCCGGGCCTCCCTGACTTTTTCATCTTTTTTCATAATGTGTCTTTGTCCTTTGCTATACGCTTGTCGTCACCTGTCGTTGATTATTTGCTGCATGAAGAGTGAGCAAACGACGGGGCTAAACGCGATCCTTTCGCCGATAGCTTTGCCTGAACCGGCACAAGCGGGTATTCTACTGCCCATATTTACTGTGACAGTATCAATTGAGGTCGACATGATTATTAAACCACGCATCCGTGGCTTTATCTGTGTTACTGCCCATCCGGCGGGTTGCAAAGCTAACGTTGAAAAACAAATCGAGTACGTGACCAGCCACGGCAAAATTGCCAATGGTCCGAAAAAGGTACTGGTGATTGGTGCTTCAACCGGTTACGGCCTTGCTGCCCGTATCTCTGCGGCGTTCGGTTGCGAAGCCGATACGCTGGGCGTGTTCTTTGAACGTGCTGGCGAAGAAACCAAACCGGCTACCGCTGGCTGGTACAACTCTGCCGCCTTTGAAGAGCTGGCTGAAGCGAAAGGCCTGTATGCAAAAAGCATCAACGGCGACGCTTACTCTGATGCCGTGAAGCAGAAGACTATTGAGCTGATCAAACAGGACCTGGGTCAGGTTGACCTGGTGGTTTACAGCCTGGCGTCTCCCCGTCGTACTCACCCTAAAACCGGTGAAGTGTTCAACTCAACGCTGAAGCCAGTGGGCAAGACCCTGACCACGCGCGGCCTGAACACCGACAAAGAAACCATCTCCGACATCACGCTGGAACCGGCAACGCAGGAAGAGATCGACGGTACTGTTGCGGTTATGGGTGGTGAAGACTGGCAGATGTGGATTGACGATCTGAAAGCCGCAGGCGTTCTGGCTGACGGCGCGAAGACCACTGCCTTTACTTACCTGGGCGAGCAGATCACCCATGACATCTACTGGAACGGCTCCATAGGTGAAGCGAAGAAGGATCTGGACAAGCGCGTTCTGACCATTCGTGACACTCTGGCGGAAAAAGGCGGCGACGCGCGCGTTTCCGTACTGAAAGCGGTCGTGACTCAGGCGAGTTCTGCCATCCCCGTGATGCCGCTGTATCTGTCATTGCTGTTTAAAGTGATGAAAGAGAAGGGTACGCACGAAGGTTGCATCGAGCAGGTTTACGGCCTGTTCAAGGACAGCCTGTACGGCGCATCGCCAATTCTGGATGACGTCGGCCGTCTGCGCGCGGACTACAAAGAGCTGACCCCAGAAGTGCAGGATGAAGTGGTAAAACTGTGGCCAACGGTGACCAACGAAAACCTGAACGAAATCTCTGATTTCGTCGGCTACAAAACCGAATTTATGCACCTGTTCGGTTTCGGCCTGCCGGGCGTGGATTACGATGCTGACGTTAACCCAGACGTTAAGATCAAAAATCTGGTGCAGATGTAATTCCTGTTCTGCATGCATAAAAAAGCCTGTCTTCGGACAGGCTTTTTTTTGGGCTTAAACGTTTCCCTGGCAGGCGACAACAGGAAACTTCCGATGGTGTTGCCGCTGTATTTCGTCAGTCCGTTCAGCCCGCCACGGCAAGCGGTTCAAGCATGCTCGCCATCGCCTTGAGGTTTGCCGAACCATTGCCTTTTCGCCAGATCAGCCAGATATCCAGATGCCCGCGATTGTCGGCCACTGGCCAGGCCATCACGCTGTCTCTGCCTGGCATATTCTCCAGCATACTCTTCGGGATCATCGCCAGGCCGGCACCGGCACTGACGCACGCCACGATGCCATGATACGACTCCATCTCGAAAATTTTGCCTGGCGCGGCGTTATCCAGCGCAAACCAGTTTTCAAACAGCCGCCGGTAAGAGCAGTTGGCGCGAAAAGCATAGATCGTCGAGCCGTTGATATCGGCTGCGCGGCTCACCGGCGGATGATTAAGGGAGGAGATCAGCACCATCTCTTCAGCGAAGGCCGCCACGCCTTCCAGCTGTGGGTGCTTCGGCGGCCCATCAATAAACACCGCGCTGAATCGGCCAGACAGCAGGCCATCGGTCATATCGCCAGACGGACCGGTAGAGAGATCCAGTTCCACCCCTGGCCACGCCTGATGATAGCGGGCGATCAGCGGAGGAAGGCGAACGGCGGCGGTGCTTTCGATGGCGCCAAGGGTGAAAATCCCGGCGGGATGTTGACTGGAGACCCGCTCACGGGCTTCCTCAGTCAGGGCCAGAATGCGGATGGCGTAATCCAGCAAGGTTCGGCCCGCGTCAGTAATATGCAGGCGTAACTTCTCGCGGCTGAACAGCATCACCCCGAGTTCGTCCTCCAGCTGGCGTAAGCGGGTGGAGATATTCGACGGCACGCGATGCAGTCGCTCAGCGGCAGCGGTAACGCTCCCTTCCTCCGCGATGGCGCGGAACACTTCCAGCTGGGTCAGATCCATAACATTCTCAATATGAGTAAGATATTTTCATTATTATTCATTTTTAAAGAAAGCTCCGCAAGCCTATGATGATGACATCAACGTTAATCCCTTTGCTTCGGGCAATGATGCCCACGGATCAGGAGAATTTTATGAACGCAACTACAGGTGCAGTCTCACGCAATCCCTTTACTGGCGACGTGTCACGTAACACGCCTTTTGCCTCCGCAGCCGATGTCGATACGGCGCTGCAGCAGACCTGGTCCGCTTTCCAGGGCTGGCGGGTCACCGATATCTCCGCCCGCAGCGCGCTGTTGCGAAATATCGCTGGCGGCCTGCGTCAACATGCCCGCGAGCTGGCAGAGATGATGACCGATGAAATGGGTAAGCCGGTGACGCAAGGTCTGGCTGAAGTCGAAAAAAGCGCGCGTCTGTGCGAATGGTATGCCGAGCAGGGCCCGGAATTCCTCAAGCCTGAGCCGACGCTGGTTGAGAACAATAAAGCCTTTGTGCAGTATTTGCCGCTGGGCCCGATTCTGGCCGTAATGCCGTGGAACTTCCCGGTCTGGCAAGTGCTGCGTGGCGCGGTCCCTATCATGCTGGCAGGTAACAGCTACCTGTTGAAACCTGCGCCAAACGTGATGGGCTCAGCACTGCTGCTGCAATCGGTGCTGACTGCAGCCGGCGTGCCGGAAAGCTTGTTCAAAGTAGTGAATGCCGATAATGACGCGGTGGCTAAAATCATTAACGATCGCCGTATTGCTGCAGTGACCTTAACGGGCAGCGTGCGTGCGGGTGCGGCCATTGCCGGTCTGGCGGGTGCGGCAATCAAGAAAAGCGTGCTGGAGCTGGGCGGGGCTGATGCCTTTATCGTGCTGGCCGATGCCGACATTGATGCGGCCGTAAAAGGGGCAATTTCAGGCCGTTTTGCCAACAGCGGACAAATCTGTATTGCCGCGAAACGCATCATCGTTGAATCTGCGGTCTTCGACGAGTTCCGTGACAAGTTTGTCGCCGCGGTAAAAGCGATGAAAGTAGGCGATCCGCGCGAAGAAGACACTTATATCGGCCCAATGGCGCGCTTCGATCTGCGTGATGAGCTGGATTCTCAGGTGCAGGCAACGCTGAAAGAAGGGGCCGAGTGCCTGTTAGGCGGCCATGTGATCCCAGGCGAGGCCAACTTCTATGCGCCGACCGTGTTAAGCAACGTGAAGCCCGGCATGACCAGCTTTAAGCAGGAGCTGTTTGGCCCGGTCGCCTCGCTGATTGTGGCCAAAGACGCCGCTGATGCTATTGCGATGGCCAACGACTCTGAGTTCGGTCTGGGCGGCAGCCTGTGGAGCAAGGATCTGGAAAAAGCACGCGAACTGGCAGGTCAGATTGAAACCGGCGGCGTGTTTATCAACTCGCCAAGCTTCTCGGATCCCCGCGTGCCGATTGGTGGCGTAAAGCACAGCGGCTTTGGTCGTGAGCTGTCCCACTTCGGCATCCGCGAGTTCACCAATGCTCAGACGGTGTGGCAGGAAGCGTAACGCTATTTGTTAACGTGATGTAAGCCGGTGGATGCCCGTCCACCGGCTTTTTTTTCGGCGTTTGAATCACTTAATGTCACATTTACAAACACAAAGTCATTAAGTTAACTAACCTTTTACAGTCGGGCACGTCGGCTTTTCCCTTCGCCGTGCGCATTTTGTAAAAGGAGCCTGTGAATGTCATCTCATGCACCATCCCGTAATTCCGCCCTGGCTGTTGCCCTTTATTCGTTGTTAAATCCCGTGCCTCTTGGCTTTTTTGTTGCCGCCTGGATGTTCGATATTATCTATATCTACAGCACGGAGATCGTCTGGACCCGCGCCGCCAGCTGGCTGATTGCTTTTGGTCTGGTGATCGCCATTATCCCCCGTCTGATCAATCTGGTTCAGGTGTGGGTGGGGCATTCCTATCCGCAGGGATCGGCAATCAAAATTCATTTCTGGGCCTGGCTGCTGGCGATTGTGCTGGCGGTATTCAACGCCTTTGTTCACAGCCGTGATGCCTTTGCCGTCGTGCCGACTGGCGCAATCCTTTCCACGCTGGTGGTGCTACTGCTGCTGTTTGCGAATGTTCAGCTGGCTTTGCGTACCCGCACTCAGGAGGTTTTATGATCCCTAAATCACTGATCCTCTCGTTGCTGGCCGTCTCAATTACCCTGGTCATTTCAGGCTGTGATGATGGCGCGAAAATCGATCCATCCCGGCAGACCGGGGCAAATCCTGAACTTCCGGCAGCCCAAAATTTCCTGATCCCGCCGATGCAGGTGCCTGCGGGTGCCGCGTGGAAAGAGGGCGAAAAGCCGAAGGTGGCGGAAGGGCTGAACATCGAGAAAATTGCCGACGGCCTGCAACATCCACGGCAGCTTTATACGCTGCCGAACGGCGATATTCTGGTGGTTGAAGGCAGCGGGCCAAAAGCGCCGACCACCCAGCCAAAACAGCTGATCACCGGCCTCATTAAAAATGCGTCCGGCAAAGGCGGCGCGGGCGGCAACCGGATCACGCTGCTCAGAAACAGCAACGGCGATGGGAAAACCTGGGAAAAACACGTTTTCCTCGAAGGCCTCTATTCGCCGTTTGGTATCCAGCTGATTGGCGACAACCTGTATGTCGCCAACGCCGATGCGATTCGAAAATATCCGTATAAAAGCGGGGAAACGAAGATCGGTGAAGCCGGCACCGAGCTGACCGAACTGCCGGGCGGCCCTATCAATCACCACTGGACCAAGTCGCTGCTGGCCAGCCCGGACGGCAGTAAACTGTATGCGGGGATTGGATCCAACAGTAACATTACTGAGAACGGCATTGGCGCTGAATACCGCCGCGCGGACATTCTGGAAGTCGATGTTGCTTCAGGTGCCAGCCGTATTTACGCCAGCGGATTGCGCAATCCAACCGGTCTGCAATGGGAACCGCAAACCGGCAAGTTGTGGGCGATCGTCAACGAACGTGACGAGATCGGTGCCGATTTAGTGCCGGACTATATGACCTCAGTGCAGGAGGGCGGTTTCTACGGCTGGCCTTACAGTTACTACGGCCAGCATATCGACCAACGCGTCAGCCCGCAGCGTCCGGACCTGGTCGCCAAAGCGCTCAAGCCAGATTATGCCCTGAGTTCGCACGTAGCCCCGCTGGGATTGTGGTTCTACCAGGGCGATAACCTGGCAGACTATCGCGGTGGCGCCTTTATCAGTGAACACGGCAGCTGGAACCGTAAACCGTTGAATGGCTATCAGGTTGTCTGGGTTGCCTTTAAAGACGGCAAGCCGGTGGGCCAGCCTAAACCGGTGGTGACCGGATTCCTGACTGATGACCAGAAAGAGGTGCGCGGGTTGCCTGTCGGGCTAACCATGGATCGGCAGGGTGGATTACTGATTGCGGATGATGCCGGCAATGTGGTCTGGCGTGTAACCGCCGCAGCGAAACCCTGAGGATCCGGCGGCCCGTGCCAAGCGTTAACAAATAAGCTTGTGATCAAGATATATCATAGATATATTTTAGCCCAAGCCATTTGGCGCGTAATCACGGGTTCGCCACCCCATTTGGGAGAATAATTTTGTCTGAGTTCGCTGAAAAAAGTCGTCGCATCCCGCGCCGCGTAAGAAATGAACTGCGTTTTCGCCCGTTAGAAGTGGTCTCCAAGGAATTTATTGCCGGCAACTTCTACCGCATCGAATTTGGTGGCGAAGCCCTTGAAGGCTTCACCTCGCAAGGTTTTGATGATCATATCAAAGTCTTTTTCCCCGATCCTAAGACCGGTGAGTTTCACCTGCCGGAAATCACCGAAGATGGCGTGGTGTGGAAAGATGGCGTCCGGCCGGTCGCACGCGACTACACGCCGCTGTTCTTTGATGGCCAGTCAACACTGACGCTCGATTTCTATCTTCATCAGTCCGGCGTGGCCAGCGACTGGGCGGCGAAAGCGCAACCGGGTGACAAGCTGGCGGTCGGCGGTCCACGCGGTTCGCTGGTGGTGCCGGAGGATTATGATTTTCAGCTGTATGTCTGCGATGAAACCGGGCTTCCCGCCTTTAAGCGCCGTCTGGCAACAATGACGGCCAGCAAGATTACGCTTTTTGCCTGGGCTGATGAAGCCACCGGCAAAGCCTACCTGCCAGAGATGGACGGGGTTGACGTCTGCTGGTTAGGCAGCGGCAACATGAATACCGCAACCGCCGCGGATTTGATCGGCAAGCTGGATCAGATTGCCTTGCCAGATGAAGACTATTTTATCTGGCTGACCGGTGAGGGCGCAGCCGTCAAACTGCTGAGCGATTACTTTACCAGCCAACGGCAAAAAGAAGCCGACTTTGTGCGCGCGGTCGCTTACTGGCATCAGAAATAAGCGCATGAAACTCTCCCCGCAATCGCCTCAGGATTCGGCCCAGCAGGAAGCCTGTGCCAAAGTACGCAGAAAACGGCGCGAAAAAATGCTGGATGCCAGCGATATCCGGCTGCTGATCCTGCACTTTATCGCGCAGGGTGCGGCGCATGGCTACGAGCTGATAAAGTCGATTGAGGAGCTGTCGAAAGGCGAGTATTCGCCGAGCCCTGGCATCATCTATCCCAATCTGACGCTGCTGGAAGAGATGGACTGCATTCGGGTTAAGGATCCGCAGGCTGCGCGCAAGGCGTATGGTCTGGAGAAGGAAGGGGTGCGTCAGCTTGAGCAGGCTAAGGATAGCCTGCAAGCCATCATCGGCAGGCTGACCTCAATGGCGGTGCTGGTTAACAACCGCAGCATTCCGGAAATTGAGCGTGCTATTCACAATATGAAAATGGCCCTCAATACCCGCTTGTCCCATCCCGAGCTTTCCCAATCCACGCTGTATGACATTATCGATGCGCTGGATGAAGCGGCCAAAAAGATTGAACGCAGCTGATCCACGCATAACAATCATCAACGGTTAAGGGGTGAAATAAACCCTTAATCGGCCCTAATGTTACCGGTAACTATGCCGATAAATGTGATTTGTGTCACATTTAACAGGGTGCTGATATGTCAGTTTTCAACCGCATTAAAACCTCCTCTTTCCTGCTGTGTAGCATTGTCGCCTTCGGGGCATTACAGCTTATTGCAGGTGCTCTCTTTCTCTCTTCCCTTAGCGACAATAAAGACAGTTTTGAAACAGCCAGTTCGGCAAACGACAAGGTAATGGCGTTAACCAACGCCTGGTATGCGTTGAACGCCGCGCGCGCCGACAGCAATCGCGTCCTGATCTGGCTGCAGAAAGACGGGCCATCAAGCAGCAAAATCGAAGGCATGGTGCAGCATGGCAAAGAACAGATTGCGCTGGCAGACCGTTGGTTTAAGGATTACCAGTCAGGTCCGGCCATTCCTGGTCTGGATCCGGCGTTAAACGATCGGTTGGCCGCCACCTATCAGGTTTATTCCACGCAGCTATCGACGTTGATTGGCATTGCCGCTAACCGCGATATGCCGGGTCTGTTTGGGCTGAATATCGCCAACGATCAGCTGGCGATGGAAGCGGACTATAACCACTGGCGCGATGCGATCAGCAAGCTGTCCAAACAGGCGTCGACCCGCAGTAATCAGGCGTTTGCCACCATGCTTTGGCTGCTCGGTTCCATTCTGCTGATTGTGGTGTTCTTTATTGGCCTGTGCTGGCGGGTAATGAGCCGGGTGTTAATTCAGCCACTGAACCTGGCGCTGGGCCACATTCGCGCCATTGAGCAGGGCGACCTGACCCAGCCAATTGAGATCGACCGCAGCGCGCGTAATGAAATGGCGCGTCTGCTGGCTGGCCTGCACGGCATGCAGCTGGCGCTGGTAAAAACCGTGGGTAACGTGCGCGCCAGTTCGGACAGCATTCTGACCGGCGTCAGTGAAATTGCCGCCGGTAACAACGACCTCTCTTCCCGCACCGAACAGCAGGCCGCCTCGCTGGAGCAAACGGCAGCCAGCATGGAGCAGATCACCGCTACCGTGAAGCAGAATGCCGATAACTCGCATCAGGCGGCAAAACTGGCGCTGTCAGCGGCGGAAACGGCAGAAAAGGGCGGAGAGATCGTCGATGGCGTAATCAAAACCATCTTCGGGCTGGAAGAAAGCTCGAAGAAAATCGCGGAAATCACCGGCGTGATTGAAAGTATTGCCTTCCAGACCAATATCCTGGCGCTGAATGCGGCGGTTGAAGCGGCGCGTGCCGGGGAAAATGGTCGTGGTTTTGCCGTGGTGGCCGGAGAAGTCCGTAATCTGGCACAGCGCAGTGCTGTCGCTGCCAAAGACATTAACACCCTGATTGCCGAATCGTCCGCGCGGGTGCAGAACGGTTCGAAGCTGGCGGGACAGGCCGAAGACTCGATGCAGGCGATAGTGGTGTCGGTGAAGCAGGTGCGCGACATCATGGACGAAATTTCTTCTGCTTCCGATGAGCAAAGCAAAGGCATCAGTCAGGTGGGGCTGGCGGTGTCAGAGCTGGATCGGGTGACGCAACAGAATGCGGCACTGGTGGAAGAAGCGTCCTCTGCCGCGCAGTCGCTGGAAGCGCAGGCAGCCCACCTTAACAGTGCCGTTGCGGTGTTCCATCTGACGCAGGAAGCGGAACGTAAGGCGGTGTCAGTGAAATCTGCCCCGTTACGCGCGGTAAGGAAACCGGCGATGGCCGTCGCCTCAAACACCAGTGAGAACTGGGAAGCGTTCTGATAGCAACCGGGCTGCCCCTTAACTGGGGCAGCCCGGTAGTGTCGCAGACTCTGGCTACATCGCCCGACCGATGATTGCGGCGTTTTAAATAAAAAAAAACCAGCAGCGTGGCCCTGCTGGTTGGAGAAAATGTGAAGTGTAGAATCCGTCAGCTTATTTTTGCTAAGCGACTGAGCGGGAGGCTGCTTTCTGAATGACCTTTTTTTCCTTCGCGATGCGGCGATTCAGCTTCATGCGGATTAACGAGCCATACAGCGCCGGGTGATTTAACAGGATCATATTGATCAGGCTGCCGGGCTTCAGGTCGCGTCCCAGGTACTGCACCGCGTCGAGAAGGTATTGCGGTGGGGCGGTATTATCCCAGGCGCAGAGATACATCATCAGCTTGAACTGCTGGATGGCATACAAACGCTTCAGATAGTCGCGGTCAGGATCCTGATCCAACAGCATCAGCAGAATGTTGTATGAGCATAAAAAGGCATCGTAACGCTGACGGTAAAAGCTGTCGTTTTTGGCGCTGTTGGTTAAAGAACCACTTCTTATGCGCTGTTTATAATAGACATTCCGACTGACGAAGGCTTTGCCGCTGCGCAGAAAGGCCTCGACGGTGAAAATATGGTCTTCGTGCAGGCGACGGCTGTAGCGCATGCCGTTGTCGATAATCACCGCGCGTTTCAGCGCATAGTTCCAGGTGGCCGAGGTATAGCTGTCGGTTTCCAGTAACGAAGTGAAAACGGCCCTGGCGGGCATCAGGCCAAAGCGCTGATGGACCATTTTAGGCTGGGTTTTGGCTTCCGCATCATCATCAAACATCACCGAATTAAAACAGAATATCTCCACATCAGTATGCTGATTGGTCACCTTGTTCAGCTCATCAAAGAAGCCGGCGCCCAATACATCATCGGGATCGCAACAGAAGACAAATTCGCCCATCGCCATGCGAATGCCATAGTCACGAGCCTGGCCCAGTCCGCCATTGGGAATGGTAAACACTTTAACGTTACTCAGGTGGCGATAATGCATTTCGACCAGCGCTAACGTATTGTCGGTAGAGCCATCATTAATAATAATTAATTCATTGGGTGCAGAGATCTGCATCAGGAGAGAATCAATGCACTCCACAATATACGGTGCGACATTATAGGCAGGGATGATTACGGATAGTTTCATTGAAATTCCCATCGGGCTGCGTTGGTTTTAATGATTCTATCAAGCCCTTTACCGTGGAATAAGTCAACTCTTTGTCCCAATGGCCAATGTTAATCAGAGGATTCGCACGGGATAACGCTATTGCATCATGGCCGCTAATATCTTTACTTAACTTACGCTGGGCGTAATTCCTGAGGGAAATCCGAAGGCAATGTAAAAAGCAGTAAGGTAATATGATAAAAACGCATAAGGATAAATTTCAAGTTATTGTATTTATTAGTATTTATATTGGCTCATTTTCTCTTATAGCGTCCTTTCCCGTCGTGAGCCCATTTAGTTATTTACCATTATTAAAAACAATCGCCGAGAAAATCATTTGTGAGATTAATATTAGCGAATTCACATCAAAATTAACCTGGTAATGTCGTGGTATCAGGAATAAACGCCGGGCGTCAACTATAGGAATAAACGGATGTTTACAATTTGTCATTGCTGTGGTGATGTAATGGCGATAAATATAAGAGAGCAACCGACAATGCTGTTTTCTCAAACACACAGGGCTAGAAGCGTAAACCTAATCGAGGTGCAGAATGATCGTCGGCATTTCTAATGATAGTTATCCTGAGAAGCGAACAATTATCGTCGACAATAATGTCGAATATATTAACTTCAAGACCAAAAATGTTTATTACTATATTAATCTTCTTAATATGAAGGTTTTGAAGAAAAGAAAGAACTTTCTCTTTAAACCCTTGAGCATCCAGGACAAGGGGAATGTCGATATATTCCATCTTTTTAACGAGGTAGCACAAACCGATCGTAAATGGGTGGCCACCTTTGAGACAGAATTACCGCGGGTCCTGCCGCAAAAGAGTGGTGATAAAAGCGACAATTTTCCTGAACTGGATCGCCTGGCGCCGCTGCTGGCCGCCGACAACTGTTTAGCGCTGATTGCGCTTTCCGGTGCGGCTTACAAGATGGAAAGCAAGCTGTTTCTGCGCACGCCTGAGCTGGCGAAAGCGATTCTGGCTAAAACAGTGGTGATGCATCCGCCGCAAAAACTCACCCTGGCACACCGCGAAGCGCGCGATCCTACTCAACCGATTCATTTTGTCTTTATTGGTAATGAGTTTTACCGCAAAGGCGGCGGTGAGGTGGTCCGCGCCTTTAGCGAACTGGTGGAAGAAAACCTGGTTAACCCAGAGCTACTTAAAGTGACGCTGATTGGTGACCTGGAAAAGAAACATAACTACGCGCATGGCCACTATCAGGACGACCCGCTGTTTGCCAGCTACACAGAATCGGTCATTGCCCGCCACGGCTGGATTGAACATGTCGACTTTATGCCGAACGATCGGGTACTTAAGCTGTTGCAGCAGGCGGATGTCGGGCTGTTGCCGACCTGGGCTGAGACCTACGGTTTCTCGGTACTGGAAATGCAGTCCTGCGGCTGTCCGGTTATCACCACCAATGTCCGGGCACTGCCGGAGATTAATCCTGAACAGGCGGGCTGGCAGGTCATCAACAGCCTGAATGACGATCTGGATTACAGCGTGAAATCCATTCAGGAACGAAATTATGTCCGCATGCAAACCATCGAACAGCTAAAGGCTATTATCCTGTCGATCTTCGCCGCGCCGGAACAGATTAACCAGAAAGCGAATGCGGCTATTGCAAGAATTAGAAATGAACACGATATATTAGCCTATCAACAACAGCTTCAAATGCTTTACAACCGCTGAATGCAGGGCGCTAAAGCCCGTGTTGTCAGAATAATTCCCAATAAGCCTCTGTAAAAGAGGCTTTTTTATGCCCAACACCTGCCTCAGACCCCGATCTCACCGTAGCTGCAAAGTATTACCGCACTGAAATAATAACCTGCTATACATTAAATAAATGGGTTTTATTTCTAATGTTTTTTTAGTTAAATTTGTGTTGTCGAATTGTAAGGGTTCGTAAGGATAATATTTATCCATTTGTATACATTGAGAGATGAAAATGATTAACAAATTGACGAGTATCGTTATAGCGATTGTGGGTCTCGCTATGCTTTACATGGGTGGTCAGTTGCTGATGATCGGCGGCTCACCATTTTATGCCATTATGGCAATCGGACTGCTGATTACCGCAGTTGCGCTGTTCAAGAATAAAAAGATTGCCTTAACCATTTACGCCATCCTGATGTGGATTGTTCTGGCGTGGATGATTTTTGAAGTCGGCTTCGACAAATGGCAGTGGATCCCTCGCGGCGATCTGATCGGCCTGATCGGTGTCTGGCTGGCCTTACCCTGGGTGGTTCGTCCGCTGTCGAAAGCACAGAACCCTGCAAACCCTGCCAAATTCCATCCTTTCCTGGGCACCACCGTTATCATCATGATCGCCATTGTGATTGGCCTGATGTTTTACGATCCGTATCCAAAGGAAGGGAACATCACCAACCAGCGTGCGCCAGCTGAGACCGACGTGGCAGGCAACGACTGGGCCGCTTACGGCGGAACCAACAACGGTGCGCGTTTCTCTAACCTGAAGCAGATCACCACTGACAACGTCAGCAATCTGGAAGTGGCCTGGACCTACCACACCGGCGACCTGCGTGATGCGAAAGATGCGTCAGAGTACACGTTCGAAGCCACGCCGCTGAAGGTGAACAACAGCATCTACTTCTGTACGCCACATAATGAAGTGCATGCACTGAACCCGGAAACGGGTGCGCTGAAGTGGAAATATGAGCCAACCAAAGATCGCTCATATCTGCAGCAGCATCAGACCTGTCGTGGCGTGAGCTACTACGAAGCGCCAGAAGCGGCGGCGACCAATGCCGTGCAGCCTGCCGCCGTGGCTAACTCTCCAGCCGTATGCCGTAAGCGTATCTTCAATGCCGCGAACGATGCCAAACTGCTGGCGCTGGATGCCGATACCGGCAAGCTGTGTGCTGATTTTGGTAACAACGGTGTGGTCGATCTGCGTGCCAACATGGGCGAAATCCGTCCGCATGCGCTGATGCAAACCGCCGCACCGCTGGTTGCCGGTAATCTGGTGATTGTGGGTGGTTCCGTGATGGATAACGGCTTCAACGCCGGCAACCCATCGGGCGTTATTCGCGCCTATGACGTGATCACCGGTCGTCTGGTGTGGAACTTCGATCCGGCTAATCCGGAAAACACCCAGCCGATTGCTGCGGGCCAGACCTATCCGCAGGATACGCCGGTTGCCTGGGCCACGCTGAGTGCTGACATTAAGAATGGCCTGGTGTATGTGCCGTTCGGTAATGCGTCCCCGGATGAACTGGGTATTGAGCGTGATGCCAACAGCAACACCGAGAAATTCCGTGACACGCTGGTGGCACTGGATCTGAAAACGGGCCAGTTCAAATGGCGCTTCCAGTCCTCTAAACACGACCTGTGGGACCGTGATAATCCCTCCCAGCCGTCGCTGGTAGACATCGATTATCAGGGCAAAAAACAGCCGGTGGTTATCCTGCCAACCAAGACCGGTAACCTGTTTGTGCTGAACCGTCTGACCGGCGAAGCGGTATACCCAATCAATCAGGTGGATGTGTCGACCAAAGGGATTGCCGGTGAGAAGTATTCACCGACTCAGCCAGTGTCTGCGCTGAACTTCCTGCCCGATCCAATCAATGAGAAATCCATGTGGGGCCTGACGCCGTTCGATCAGATGGCGTGCCGCATCGACTTCAAATCTCTGCGTTATGATGGCAACCCATGGACACCGGCAACGGAAGGCGGCTCGATCATCTTCCCTGGCAACATTGGCGTCTTCAACTGGGGTTCTGTCACCGTGGATCCGCAGCGTCAGATCCTGATTGCCTCTCCAGTGCGTCTTGCGTACAAGTACAACCTGATCAAACGCACGCCAGAAACGGCCACTCAGCGTCTGTTCACCAAAGACGGCACGCCTTACTGGAACGAGAACTTCGACGGCGATTACGCGATCCATATCCAGCAGCTCTCTTCCAGCCTGGGTATTCCGTGTATCGCGCCACCGTGGGGCCGTATGGTCGGCGTGGATCTGAAAACCGGTAAAACCGAGTGGCTGCGCCGCGTGGGTACCACCAAAAACCTGAAAACCAGCTTCCTGCCGGGTCGTTTCCCAATTGGTTTCCCAATGGGCATGGTTGCACACGGTGGCCCACTGACCACCGCAGGTGATTTGGTGTTCCACGGTGCAACGGCGGATAACTTCTTCCGTGCGTATGACATCAGCACCGGTAAACTGCTGTGGGAAACCGAGCTGCCAGCCGGTGGCCAGGCCACACCGTCAACCTATATGGGCGCGGATAATAAGCAGTACGTGGTGATTGCCGCAGGTGGACATGGTTCACTGGGCACGAAAGAGGGTGATGCGGTTGTCGCATACCGTCTGAAGTAATACACTGAGGGCGGAACGCTAGTTCCGCCCTGATTTACCGCTCCGCCTGATGACTTTTTCCGGTCAACAATTCCCGCCTTATCCAGAATTCATATCTTAAAAATGAGATATTGGTCACACTTTTATTGAATAAAATTCAAATCGACCTACACTATTGCGCTTTCGGACGTCTTTCTTTCATCCAGGAGCTGCACGCTATGTCTGATTTGTTAGCCGTTTCGCGCAAGGTTGCCTGGTCCAGGGTTTTGACTCTGGCAGTTGCCGCCTTCGTGTTCAACACCACCGAATATATCCCTGTTGGTTTGCTCTCTGACATTGGCAGCAGTTTTGGCCTGGCGTCGTCGCAGGCCGGCATAATGATGACCGTCTACGCCTGGATAGTGGCGTTGATGTCGCTGCCGCTGATGCTGGCAACCAGTCAGGTGAATCGCCGCACGCTGCTGATCGTGCTGTTTATCCTGTTCGCCGGCAGCCATTTGCTGTCGTTTTTTGCCTGGAATTTTGACGTGCTGCTGATTAGCCGCGCGGGCGTGGCGCTGGCACATGCCTTGTTCTGGTCGATCACCGCGTCGCTGGCGGTGCGACTGGCACCGGCCGGTAAACGGGCCCAGGCGCTAAGCCTGCTGGCGATGGCCACCGCGTTAGCGTCGGTGCTGGGTTTGCCGTTGGGGCGCGTGATCGGCCAGTTTGCCGGCTGGCGTTATACCTTCCTGATCATCGGTGCCGCCGCGTTGGTACTGTTGTGGATGATTATCCGCGTGATGCCGTCAGTGAAGTCTGAGCAAGGTGGCTCGGTGAAAAACCTGCCGACGCTGCTGCGCCGTCCGGCATTGATGAGCCTGTACGCGGTGACGGTGGCGATTGTCACCGCCCATTTCACCGCCTTTACCTATATCGAATCCTTTGTGGTGCAGGTGGCCGGTTTCACCGAAGGATTTGCCACGCTGCTGCTGTTCCTGATTGGCATCGCCGGTATTGCCGGCAGCGTCATATTCAGCCGGATGGGCGATCAGCGTCCTGCGCAGATGCTGACGGTGTCGATTGGGGTGATTTCGGTCTGCCTGCTGATCCTGCTGGCGGTATCGGTCAGCGAATATGGCACCATTGCGGTCTCGATGCTGTGGGGCATGGCCTTTATGATCGTCGGCATGAGCCTGCAAATGAAGGTGCTGACGCTGGCACCGGATGCCACCGATGTGGCGATGGCGCTGTACTCCGGTATCGTCAATATTGGTATCGGTGCGGGGGCATTGCTGGGGAACAAGGTGAGCATGGATCTGAGCGTGTCATCGGTTGGCTACATTGCCGCCATTCCGGCCATCGCCGCGCTGATAGGGTCGGTGGCGATGTTCCGCAAATGGCCATCACGAACCGTCGAGACCGGCCAGCAGATGGGCGCGAAGTCGGAAGCCTGATACTCAGCCGCTGAAGAATAAAAACCACTCCTGACTGGAGTGGTTTTTTTATGCGCGAAGCCTTATACCTTCACCACCTTAAGCAAATGATCGGCCAGCCGCAGGCTTAACGCCGCGCCGGTCAGCGTCGGGTTCATGCAGGAGGCCGATGGCATCACGCTGGTACCGGCGATAAACAGGTTAGAGTGGTCGTGGGTCTGGCAGTTGCTGTCGACCACCGAGGTTTTGGCATCGTTGCCCATAATGGTGGTGCCCATAATGTGCTGGCGATCCTGATAGCCGGTATCGATTTTTGACACGTCGGCATTCAGCAGACGGGCAAAATTATCGAAATCTTTCAACCCTTCGGCTTTGCCGGCATGCCAGTAATCGGTGACGCTGTAGTAAATCTCCGGCAGCGGCAGGCCAATTGCATCCTTTTTGGTTTTGCTGGGCACAATGCGGTTTTCGGCCAGCGGCAGCGTTTCAAAATCGATGGCAAAGTTAAGCGACCGCGCTGACAGGGTTTTCAGCTGTTCGTCCAGCTTCGAGCCCAGCACGCCTTTCTTGATCAGCCCGGCGGCATAGTCCGCGGTCGGCACGGTATTGCGCACCTTGATTTTATAACTGGGGAAATCCTTCCTGAACGCGCCATCGCGGTTATTCAGGTACACCAGCAGCTCGGTCGGTCCCTGACCCGGCCAGACGTCCTCTTTCATCATCACGTTCATGCTGATCCCGGTATGGCCCATCAGGTTACGGCCGACCTGATCGGAGCCGTTGGCGATGCCGTTCGGATAACGTTCGGAAGTGGACATCAGCAGCAGCTTGGGTGATTCGATGCCGTACGCCGCCAGCACAAAGTAACGTGCGGTCAGATGATGCTCAGAACCGTCCGGCTTCTTGTACCAGATACCGGTGATTTTCCCGCTATCATCGGCCTCAATGCGATACACCACCGAGTTATCCAGCAGCTGCGCGCCGTGCCGTTCGGCCTCGTCGATGTGCATTGAGCCATCATATTTGGCGCCAATCGGACAGACCGGGTTGCAGTTGTTATTCCCGGCACAGACCGGACGCTTACCGTAAGGACGCGTGGCCCGTCCGTTCGGCTCCATCACCGGGTTGTAGCCGCCGTTGCCTAACAGCTCCGACAGGCGCTTAAACAGGTAGCTCGGCTCCAGACCGACCATCGGAAAAGGCGTGGAGCGCGGCGGCCAGGCCTGGCCTCCGTGGCCACTCTCATCCTGGCCATCCATCCCGGACACGCCGAGTTCCGCTTCCGCTTTGCCGTACCAGCTTTCCAGCTCGTCATAACCAAACGGCCAGTCCCGGCCGCGGCCATACAGACTTTGCAGCCGGAAGTCGTTAGGGATCATTCGCCACAGGGCGGAACCGAAGTGCCAGGTAGTGCCGCCGACCACCCGCAGGTATTTGGTCGGATACTTTACCGGGCCGGTTTGTTGCAGATACTCGCCGTAGGTGGACGGCACATGCGGCAGGTCGGGATAGGGCGAACCGACCCCTTGCAGCTTCATATTGGTCAGCGACATTTTGAACGGCGAATTGCGGAAGCGTTCGACAATGTCCTGGCGCTTAATGCGCGGACCGGCCTCAACGATGATCACCGATTTTCCCGCCTTCGCCAGCTGGGTTGCCACCAGACCGCCCATCACGCCGGAACCAATAATGATCACATCGGCATCGACTTTATTCATGCTGTTGCTCCTTTCTCTGTCTGCGGGTCAACGGGCTTGCTACCCCAGGAATCCGGGCCGCCGCCATAGGTCGGGACCACCAGAATCCCCTGGGTGGGCAGGTACATCATCGCCTCGGAATAGGCAATCAGCTCGCTGTCCGCGCCTTCGCCGACCACGCCGGTATACCAGCTGCCGATGATCAATGCCGCCGTCTGGTACAGGGCATCATCCGGGTGAACCGCCTGTAAAAAGTCATCCACATGGGCGAAATTATGCGTTTTAAGGGCGTCCGAAAGCGCAGCCAGGCGTGGCGGGAAGTCAGGATAGTGACGTTGTAACGCCTGATAATAGCGTTGGCTGAGGATCGGGCTGGTTGGGCGGCTGACTAAAAAGGCCGACAGGCCCGCAAAGCCGCTGTCGACGGCCTGTTGTGCTGCGGCCATTTGGGCCGGAAACAGCGACGCGCATACCGCACTGGCAGACAGCACCGCCATTCCTTGCAGCAAGCGGCGACGGCTTATCCCGGCGGGTGTACTACGGTTTGCGGGCATGTTGCCTCCTGTTTCTGATCCAAACACCCATCAGGCCGAGCAGCAGCACAACCCCCACCGCGCTACCCAATACCGCAGGGCGCGTCAGCCTGACCAGCAGCGGCGTGTCACCGCCTTCACGCAGGGTTTTCACCCGCGCCTCGGTCACTGTGACCTGCGGGTTGCCATAATTTTTCAGCACGTAATTGCTGACATCGGCAATCTGCCTGTCGCTCAGGTGGGTGGTGAAATCGGCATCCGGCCCAAAAGCTGGCATGGAAATGCTTTCGCCGTTCACCGTTCTGTGCACGCCATACAGGATGGCGGAGACCAGGTTATCGGGATTTTCAGCACCGGTAGCGGAGTTGTGGAACAGCGACGGATAACGCGCGTTGCCCTGACCATCAGGCTGATGGCAGTTGGCGCAGCTGCCGCTGAACACCGTCCAGCCCGCATCGGCCGTGCCGCTCTGGCCACGAACCTGTTGCTCAGTTTCTGACGGCGCGCCGTAGCTGTCCCTCGGCATCACCGCGCCGTTGCTGACGGCGGGGATCTGGCGCAGATACGCCACCATTGCCTGGATATCGCTGTCAGAGAGGTATTGCAGGCTGTGTTCCACCGCTTCCGCCATTGGACCGGCGGCCTGCGCTTTGCCGGCAACATGCCCGGTTTTCAGGTACTGAGCCAGCTCGGTAGCTGACCAGTTTCCGATCCCGGATTGCGGATCGGGGGTGATATTGGGCGCGTACCAACTGCCAAGGCTGCCACCCGATAAGGCCCGATCGTTTTGCTGACCCATCAGCACATTGCGCGGCGTGTGGCAGGTATCGCAGTGCGCCAGCGCGTTGACCAGATAGTCGCCGCGATTGACCTCAGCCGAGGCGCCAGGCGTCGGCGTCCAGGGTTTGTCTCCGGCAAACATCAGGTTCCACACCGCCATCGAACTGCGGATGCTGAACGGGAAAGGCAGCGCAGTGTGGGTTGGGGCGACATCAACCGGTGCCACGCCATGCATAAAATACGCGTACAGCGCGTGAATATCGTCATCGCTGATTTTTGCATAGGAGGGATAGGGCATCGCCGGGTAGAGATGTTGCCCTTGCTTGTTAATCCCTTGCCGTACGGCGCGGGCGAAATCCGCTTCGCTGTACTGGCCGATGCCCTCGCTCAGTGAAGGGGTGATGTTGCTGGCATAAATACTGCCCATTGGGGAGGAGATTGCGACTCCGCCCGCCATCGGTGCACCCTGGTGAGGTGACGTGTGGCAAGCCCCGCAGTCGGCTGCGGTCGCGAGAATTTTTCCTTTCGCTATCAGATCGGGCGACGGCGGCGCAGCAACGCTGGCGGCCGACAACAGGCTCAGACTGATGGCGAAAGGCAGACATAATCGTCTCACCTGACATGCTCCTTAAAAAAGAAAACGGTTTTTTTATACAGGGTGCAAAGGGCGCCTCTGCGTGCGCCTCTGGGTTAAAGCAGTTCGTAATCGTTGAAAATCAGCGGGGTCTCGCCGCCGTTGGTTAACTCGATTTTGCCAGGCTGGGTCAACATCGCATCACCGCGATGGATCCACTGTTCTTTGTTGCGATTGGGCTGGCCGGGCACGGCGGTTAGCAGGCGGCCTTCGGTGAAGAAGACCCTGACGCCAGGGCCATGCTGGGTATACAACGTGGTGCTTTCACCGGGTTGCAGCGTGACCTTCCAGCCTCTTACCGTTTTCTGATCCAGCACCTGCTGGAATAACGGCAAGGCGGGACGGGTCGCGCCGCCAAAATTCAGCGGACCGGCCTGTTTGATCTCAAAAGAAACCTGATGATTTAGGGTGGTGCCGGTATTGGTGACCTTATCGGTTTCGGATTTGCCCTGATGCGCGCCAAACTTGACGTTGCCGCTTTTCATCTCGGTATCTTTGGCCGGTTTGTCCGGGTAGGAGATATTCACCAGGCTGCCGTTAACGTGGGTATTCACATAATCGAGATGCTGTTCATGAAACATCGTCGACTCGCCCGGACGCAGCATCACCCGCATCACGGTGACATATTGGTTCTCAAGGATAACGTGATGGAGCGGCTCAAGATTGGTGGCAATCACCTGTTCGGCGGCCTGGCTGGTTGGGATAGCGCAAAGCGCCAGCGAGCCCGCAGCGAGCAGGGCGGAAAGGGATGAACGTTTCATAATGACTCCAGTTAGTGCAGACGCAGCCCGGCCAAAAACAGCGCGCCGGGCCCCAATGAATGTTTATTGTTCGACCATGGTCACCCAGTTGGCGCCTTTCCCGGTCGGATAGCGCCCGACCAGCGTCAGCTCACCGGTGGTCCCATTGATGGTGTACAGCGAAAGCTGGGTGGATTTCTGACCCGACTCGATCAGGAAACGCCCGGTTTTATCGATGGCAAACCCGCGAGGCTGCTGCTCGGTCTTGATGCTGGTGAGATAGCTCAAATGCCCGTTTTCAGCATCGACGGAGAAGGATGACAGGGTGCTGCTGGTGCGCTCGGTCGAGTAGAGATAGCGGCCATCCGGCGTCAGGTGCAGGTCGGCCTGCCAGATGCGCGGTTTATGCGATGGCGGCAGGTCGTCATCACCGGTTAACGGACGCGCTTCGCCACGCTGCAGCTCTTCTTTTGGTGACACCGAGCTGACGTCTTCCACCGGCGTCGCGGTGCCATCCTTATTCAGCGTCAGGCGGGTGATGTTGCCCGCCATCTCGGTCAGGATGTACATATTCTGCTTACCTTGCCCGTCCCGCTTCGGCGCGAGGACAAAGTGGCGCGGGCCGGTGGCGGCTTCACTCTGAATATTGATAAACGGCGGCGTGTTTGGCGTGACGTGGCCGGTTGCCGCATCAAAATGGTACTGAAGCAGTTGGTCAGCGCCCAACAGCGTGACGTACAGATAATGATTGGTCGGGTCGACCTGAATGGCATGGGCGCGTTTACCGGTATGCACCACCTGCACCGGCTTAGCCTCGACCTGGCCGTTGCTTTGGATGCGGTTGATGCTGAACAGATCGCCACCGTAAGAAGCGCTCAGCAGATAGTGCCCGGTTTTATCCATCGACAGATAGGCCATGCTTTCCGGCAGCGGCGACTGTCCCGCTTTGATTAGCTTGCCGTCCGGCTGGATATCGAACACCACCACGCTGTAAGGCTTGCTGCGCACCGAGACATAGAGCTTTTTCTTATCCGGGGAAACCACGGAAGACATCGCTTTACTGCCCACCGGGAAGGTTCCGGTCGGCAGCAGTTTCATCTGCTGTTTATCCAACTGATAGCCGGTTACCGTGCCGCTGTCGGCATTAGAGACATACAGCAGGCTTTCCGCCTGAGCGCCTGCACTGACCGCCATCATTGAGACCAGTGCGCCTGCATAAATAGTGCGTTTCATGATCAATCCTTGCCTTTGTAGGGGAGAGCGAAGCCGCCGTCGTTAGAGTTATGGGATCAGGCCTGACGGTCGGCAGGGATAGCGTTAGTCACCTCGGGCTTTTTTTTCAGCTCGAGCGGCTCAACCTTGCCCATGATGAACAGGAAGTTAAAGGCGCCGAACAGGCAAATCCCACCGGCAACCAGCAACGGGATGACAAAGGAGCCGTGGCTCAGCGTCAGCATCAAACCGGTGAAGGACGCGGTGACGATGCCCGCCAGATTGCCGGCAAAGTTCTGGATGCCGCCGAGGGTGCCCACGTACCCGGAGCTTGGCGCCACATCGGCCGGTAAGGTCCAGATATTGGCGGCGGTAAAGGCCAGTCCGGCATAGGTCAGCGAGAACAAGGTGAGGATCACCGCAATGCTGTCGGTAAAGGCGGCAAAGGCGATCACCGATGACAGCAACATGCCGGCAATCAGACAGGTTTTACGCGCGGTGGTCAGCGAGTAGCCTTTGCGGTACATCCAGTCGGAGGCCAGGCCACCCAGCAGGCTGCCGGGGATCCCCATCAGCGCAGGGATCGCGCCCAGCGTACCCAGCTCCTTCAGGGAGAAGCCGTGCGCCATGGTCAGATAGGTCGGGAACCAGGTGACGAAGAAGTAGGTGGCGAAGTTCATGCAGAAGAAGCCGATCATCATTCCCCACACCGTTCTGTAACGGAACAGGGCGCCGATGTGCACTTTTTCACTCTTATCGACCACATGCACGCTGCGATCTTCCAGCAGATTCTGGCGCTCCTGCTCGTCCAGACCTTTCATCTCTTCCGGTTCGCGGTAGAACGCCAGCCAGACGCCGACCCAAATCAGCCCCAGCGCACCGGTAACGATAAACGAGGTTTCCCAGTTCCAGGTGCTGATCAGCCAGGCCACCAGCGGCAGGGCGATGGCGCTGCCCGCACGCGGACCGGCATCGAAGATCCCGCTGGCGGTGGCGCGTTCCTTTTTAGCAAACCAGGAGTAGACCACTTTTGCGCAGCCCGGATAGCCACCGGATTCACCGAGGCCGAGCATCAGGCGTGAGGCGAAAATTGAGGTGAAGCCTTTACCAAAGGCGGTAAACACGGTGAACAGTGACCACCAGCCCACGGCAATCGCCAGGCCGGTACGGGCACCCACGCGGTCAATCAGACGGCCCGCCGGGATTTGCATCAGGGCATAGGTCCAGAAAAAAGCCCCGAGGATCAGACCCATACTGGTGTCATCCAGCCCCAAATCCGCTTTAATATGAGGTGCCGCGATGGCCAGGTTAATGCGGTCTATATAGTTGATGGCGATGGCGAGGAAACAAAACGCGATCATCAGCCAGCGGACCCGTGGGTATCTACGCATGGTGAATTCCTTTATTATCTCGGTGCTTTTAAGGGCGAGGCCGGTGTCAGAGGAGGGTGCTCCGGCACGGCTCGTTGTTATCATTTGGTGAAACCAGACGCTATATTTGATAATATGATGTTAAAAGTAAGCGATTACAAAAATCAGTCAAGCTAAAAGTAAGCGCTTTCAAAATGAATCTTTGCCTGTCTGCAAACTTTGTGGACGGCGTCACTAATTTCAGCCTGGAGTCCGATCATGTCCGATAAGCCTTTACCTCCGTCGAGGGTTTCACTGGAAGATGTTGCGCTGCGTTCGGGGGTCTCCACGGCGACCGTTTCCAGGGTGCTGAACGGCAGTACCACCGTCAGGCAGTCGCGCCGCGAGGCGGTCGAGCAGGCATGTGAAGAGCTGGGCTATGTGATCAACCGGGCCGCACGAACGCTGGCTTCGCGCCGCAGTATGACCATCGGCGCCGTGGTGCCGACGCTGGCCACAGAGACGTTTTCCCGCCCGCTGGCGACCTTCCAGCAGCAGATCCACCAGTCGGGTTATACGATGCTGCTGGCGAATTCTGACTTCGATCCGGATACCGAGCTGAAGGAAGTGAACAAGCTGGTGGAGTACGGCATTGATGCGCTGATGCTGGTGGGGAATTCGCACCATCCTAAGTTGTGGGATCGGATCACCCAGCAGAACATTCCCTGTATTCAGACTTTCTCGGTCGACCAGCGCTATCCCAGCGTGGGCTATGACAACGAGCTGGCGGCGGGCGAGCTGACCGCCCATCTTCTGGCGCTGGGGCATAAAAATTTCGGCGTGATTGTCGGTACGCCGCCGTCAAACGACCGCGTTTCCGACCGGATCACCGGCACGCGTCAGGCGCTGGCGGCGGCGGGCCTGAGCCTGGACGATCGCAATCTGTTTAACCGCGCGTTTTCAATGAACGATGCGCGTCAGGCGATGTTCCAGCTGCTGGATGGCCCCAATCCGCCAACGGCGGTGATTTGCGGTAACGATTTGCTGGCGTTTGGCGCGATGCGGGCGGCAGGCGAGCGCTATTTGCGCATCCCCAACGATATTTCGATCACCGGTTTTAATGACTATGAATACTCCGAACATCTGGAGCATCCGCTGACCACCATGCGGGTGGAGCTGGATGAGATTGGCGTTCGCGCCGCTGAGTTTTTGCTGGCGGAATTAAACGGCGAGACCGGCGTGCGCCAGACGATATTGAAACCGGAATTGATTGTACGCGGCAGCACCGGCTCGGCGCCCCGCGTGGTAAGCAAGTAACGTTCGGCTAGTTACGCCACTGTAATCCAAAACCTTCAAACGCCTTGCGGGCCGCCCCGGTCCGCAGGCTGTTCAGCAACAGTGCAGCACCGTCTGGATTGGCGGCCTCAGTAAACACGCCGCCGGAAAACGACAGCACCTTTTCAGCACCAGCCGGCAGCGGTCCAATCACCTTGATGCCTTTCACCATCAACAGCTCGCTGATTTGCTGCACGGCGATATCCGCTTTGCCTTCCAGCAACAGGCTGGCGGTAAAGCCTTCCGGTATAGTGGTCGCTTTCGCGTTCACCTGCTGTTCTATCCCCAGGGTTTTCAGCAGCGTCTGGAAATAAAGCCCACTGGCACCAGCCAGCGAATAGCCCACCGAGCGTGCACTAAGCAGCGCCGTTTTTAGCGCCTCAACGCTGCTGATGTCTGGCACCCTGGCATCGGGCAGCATCGCCAGGCCCACCTGAGAATCCACCAGTTCTACCCGACTGGCGGCCACAATCCGCCCGTCGGCGATCAGCTTGTCCATCGCCGGTGCGGTGACAATGGTGCCATCGGCCCGTTCGCCGCGGGCTACCTTCTCCTCAATCACCGTGGTCGGGTTCCAGTCAATCAGCAGCGGTTTATCAGGGTGCTGTCGTTCCCATTCAGCCTGCAGCTCAACAAAGGGTGCGCGGATCGCCAGCACGTTGAACAGGCGGATCGGAAGTGCAGAAGTCATGGTCAATTTCCTTACAGGTCAGGGCATACGACGGAGGTAGCTGCTGTCCAGCTCGCCAGGGGTGCGCACGCCGATGAGCGCCAGGTCACGGTCAATTTCATCGCGCAGGATATGCATCGCATGTTCGACGCACGCCTGGCCGCCAATCACTGCGCCATACAGGAACGGTCTGCCAAGAAACACAAAGTCTGCACCGAGCGCCATCGCTTTCATCACGTCGGTACCGCGACGAATACCGCTGTCGATAATCACCTTCATCGCGCCTTTTTTCGCGGCAATTTCTTCCAGCGAATAGAGCGGTGGGAAGGTGTAATCCAGCTGACGACCGCCATGGTTGGAGAGGATCACCGCATCCGCGCCGAGGTCACGAGCGATAAAGGCATCTTCTGGCGACATCAGGCCCTTAACCACCAGATTACCGCGCCATTTTTTACGGATTGCTTCGACGTTTTTCCAATTCAGCTTGTCCCGCGCCTGGGTATTTCGCACTTTACTCGACATCATCGGTGGCCCGCGCTCGGCATCCGTATTTTCAAAGTGCGGCGCGCCGTGGCGCAAAAAGGTTTGCGCCACGGTTCCCAGCAGCCAGCGTGGGCTCATGGCGCTTTCGAACGCCACTTTTGGCGTGATTTTAATCGGCATGCTGAAGCCGCTGCGGGTGTTGTGTTCACGGTTACCCAACATCGGCGTATCACCGGTGACGACCAGCGTTTTATAGCCTGCAGCGGCAACCCGATCGACCAGACGATCGATGCGCGGCTGATCGCCGGCCAGATAGGCCTGGAACCAGGCATCGGGGTTGGCCGCATGAACATCTTCCAGCTTCACCAGCGAAGACGCGCTGAGGATCATCGGCACATTCATCTCGCGGGCGGCTTTCGCTAACGCCACGTCCGCCTGATAGGCGACAAACGACGCGCCGCCCAACGGCGCCACGCCAAAAGGGTGCTGATACGTATGGCCGAACAGGGTGGTGCGCTGGTCGCGTCCGGAGACGTCGCGGAACATGCGGGGCAGGAAGGCATAACGCTGATACGCCTCAAAGTTGCCGGCGATGCCCCGGCCAGTTTCCACGCCACCGGCGACATACTGGTAGATCATATTTGGTAAACGGCGGCGGGCGTGGCGCTCAAAGTCATCCAGCGCCAGCAGATCGCGGAAGTGGCGCGGCAGTTTTTTTACCGCCGGGTTGCTGTCAGCCTTTGCCGGACTGGCGGCAGCGACATTGGGTAAAGATGAAGAGTTGGCAGGTGATGTCATAAGGCGTTCTCACACTCCGTCAGTAGCGTCCCGGCAGACAGGAGGAACCTGCCTTGCCGGAGTGGAATTTATTTTGTAAGCGCTATCAATTCTGGTCAATACTCACTAACATTTCAATAACACCTTATCGCTAACCGCGTGCTTTTATGTGATCCACTTCACTTTACAGAAACATTTGTAAGCCCTTACATTAGTATCACGTTTACGAATGCCAACCCGGAGTCAGTCATGACCACACGAATTGTATTACTGCATGCCACACCCGTTGCCATGGAGCCGATCCATACGGCTTTCAAAGAAGAGTGGCCAGAAGCCGAGCTGATAAACCTGCTCGACGATGGCCTGTCTTTGGATCGTTCCAGAGCGTCGGATCTGAGTGAATCCATGATTGAACGCTTTGTCCGCCTGGGCCAGTACGGCTATGACATGCAGGCCGACGGAATTTTGATTACCTGTTCGGCATTTGGTCCGGCTATCGACAGGCTGGCAGACAGCGTGCCGATCCCGGTGCTGAAGCCCAATGAAGCGATGTTTCATGAAGCGGTGGCGCAGGGGAAAAATATTGGCATGCTGGCCACCTTCGGCCCGTCAGTTGAGACCATGACCGAAGAGTTTAATGACTATGTCGCTGAACATGGTTCATCAGCGACGCTGACCACGCTGCTGGTGGCGGATGCCATCGATCTGATGAAAAAAGGGGATGCGGAAGGGCATAACCGGCTGGTGGCGGCCCGAGCCAACGAGCTGGCTCACTGTGATGTGATTATGCTGGCGCACTTCTCCACATCACGCGCCGCGGCGGACGTCCGTGCACAGGTGACGGTGCCGGTACTGACCGCGCCGCATGCGGCGGTGAAAAGAATGAAGGCCAGCGTGCTGGCGCAACACAACCGGTAAACGGGGGCCGGTCAGGCAATCTTGCTCTTCAACGCCGTGGCGTACTTGCTCATCAGCCTGACCAGCTGTTCAACATCTTCTTCCTGCCAGCTGGCGAAGATCTCCTTCGCCATTCTTTCCCTCGCCGCATCAACATGATCGGTCATGGTTTTGCCTTTCGGCGTGATAACCGCTTCTCTGACCCGACGATCGGCCTCGCTGGGGCGACGCTCTACCAGTTCACTGTTCTCTAACTTGGCCACCTGGCGACTGACGGTGGTGTAATCGCGCCCAACCCGTTCCGCCAGTTCCACCACGCCAATTGGCCCAAAGCGTTCAATTCCCACCAGTAACGGGAACAGGGCGCGTTCCAGATTGATCCCGGCTTCTTTAATCAGCACCTCATCGCCCTGTGGGCGGTTGATCACCGCGACAATTTCCAGTATCGCCCGATGCAGCTTATGCAACTGCTGGCTGATATGTGTATTTTGCACATTATTGCTTGACGACATACGACCTCCAATTTAATGTGTGCATTATACACCTAATTATTCATGCACCGACAGAGGGAAATTCATGAAAGCAGCCATAGTAACAAAAGCAGGGCAGTTACCGGTTTACGGGGACTTTGCAGAACCGGTCGCCACGGACAATGCTCAAAGGATCGTGGTGAAAGCCGCGGCGTTGAGTCATCTGGTAAAAAATCGCGCGTCAGGCAACCATTACAGCGCCAGCGGGCAATACCCGTTTATCGCCGGTATTGATGGCGTGGGTATTCAGGACGATGGGCAGCGGGTCTATTTTATCAAGCCGGTAGCGCCTTACGGCAGCATGGCAGAGCAGACCTTAGTGCCGGCCGCTCAGTGCATCGCGCTGGCGGATGATCTGGACGACATAACTGCGGCCGCGATTGCCAATCCCGGAATGTCTTCCTGGGCGGCATTAACGGAACGGGCGCAGCTGCAGATCGGCGAAACGGTGCTGATCAATGGCGCAACCGGCATATCGGGCAAGCTGGCGGTGCAGATTGCCCGCTATCTCGGGGCCAAAAAGATTATCGCTACCGGACGCAATCCCGCCGTGTTGGAGCAACTGATGCTGTTAGGGGCAGATGTGGTGATCCCGCTGACGCAGGAAGAGGAAGCGTTAAACGCACAGTTCGGCGAACAGTTTGCGCAGGGTGTCGATGTGGTGATCGATTATCTGTGGGGCAAGTCCGCCGGGCAGTTGCTGACATCCGCCGCAAAAATGGCGGAAGACGGCAAGCCAGTGCGCTTTGTGCAGGTCGGGTCAATGAGCGGCAATGAGATCACCTTATCCAGCGCAATTCTGCGCTCAAAGGCAATCGCCCTGATGGGCAGCGGATTGGGCAGCGTGTCCGATCGGGGATTACTGCGTACGTTGAAAGGATTGCTGAAAGCCGCCGTACCGGCTGGATTCCAGCTCGCCACCCATCAAGTGACGTTGTCACGCGTAGCGGAGGTCTGGGAAGTGGATGACAGCGCCGCACGCACGGTGTTTACGGTTTAACATTGGGCTTCAAATTGCGATACGTTTTCAACGCGGCGGCGATGATAATCCCGCCGTGCGATTTCAGCGGTATTACAGGTGGGTTTTAAACCATGAGGTTTGAACGTCGATTACCTGCTTAAAGTGCTCGCCGGTATAGATGTCGTAATGACGGGCATCGGCTTGCTCATATAACCTTTTTTCTTTAGCACCGACCGCTTCAAACAACGCGCGCCCCTGCTCAGGTGGATTAACCCGGTCCTCGCCGGCGATAACTACCAGCGTCGGGCAGGTGACCTGTGCCGCATTCAGGGCAGGTTTATACAGCAGGGTTTCTCGTACGGTAAGAAAGGGTATTTTGATATCCATCCTGGGATACTGCGACCTGTTTTCTTCAAAGAAAGCTTTTGACTCATCATCACTCAAAACGCGGTTAACGCTAACAAACATCTCTTTTCCGGTAATCTTCTGCTTTTCAGCCATCTTATTCAGGGTTAACAGAAACGCCTCTTTATCTGAGTCATTCATTTTTCCTGTAACGATCTCTTCTCCATCCGCAAAGGCCAGCTGGCTGACAATGCATTTTATGGCCGGTTCTCTGGCTGCGGCGCCAAATACATGACAGCCACCAAATGATGTTCCCCACAGGCCAATACGCTGTGCGTCCAGCGAGGGCTGCGCTTTGGCCCAATTCACAACAGCAATAATATCGTCAATCTGCATGGCGGGTACCAGACGTCCGCGTTCACCATCGCTATCGCCGAAACCGCGATAGTCGAAGGTAATGGTCGCGAATCCGGCGCGGGTAAATGCTTCTGCAAAATCAGGCAGTAAAATATCCCTGATACCGCAGAAGCCATGGCACAGAATAATCACCGGAGTGTTGTGGCTGTTCGCAGGAGAGCGAAGCGTCAGGACAATGCCGTCAGAAAGCGTGTGTGTAGAGGTTTCCATTAAAATATATCCTTATAGAATTAACGTGAGCGAAGCGCCACTATGACAGGTGTTAACCGGCCAACGCAGCGAGCAGAATAATTATTACGAAAGCACCCAAAATAATATAGGCAAAGCTGATTAGAGAGAAGTAATAGACGATAAATGTTGCGATAAAAAATGTTAATAACAGGGGGGTGATAATCAGACTTAAAAATCTTATTATGGCCACAAACCATTTTATGAAATCATTATTCATTTTTTTCTAAATCCCTTAGTGACTATCTCCATTACTCGAAAGAGTATTGCGTTTTTAAACCGATACCCGCTTCTCAGCCCTTGTCATAAAAAACGCAACGGTATCTTAACCCAGATTAAGACCCAGGAAAAATCCAGGAGTTCAAATTAAACGTGATGGTTTGTACTGCCGAAGTTATTAAACTTCGGCAGTACAAACCATCACGTTACGAATGGCAAGAAAAACGATTATTCAGAAAACGTCATTGGCTACCAGCTAAGCTGCTTGCCGGCGTAATCAATATAATGATGGCCGCCTTTGCCTGACCAGAGTTGCAACTGATCGACGATGCCGCTGGTGCTCTCGTTGATGGTGAGAGTGGCGTTTTCTCCGCCCATATCCGTTTGCACCCAGCCCGGATGAACATTTAACAGCGTCTGGCCGGTGGTCAGTTTAGCCGCTAACGTGCGGGACAGCATATTCAGCGCCATCTTGCTGGCGGAATAGAGCGGGTAGGTTGCGCTGGTATTTTCGTTCAGGCTGGCTAACTGAGAGGTCATCAACGCCAGTACGCCGGTTGAAGAGAGCAGCGGCTGTAATTCCATGCCGCAGCGCACCGGGGAGATGGCGTTAGTCAGGAACAGTGTGGCCAGCTCATCATCTTTGGCCTGTTCGATATCCTGATGATCCGGCCCAAATACACCGGCGTTGACGAAGATCAGGTCAAAGGTTTGCTCTTCAATGGCATTCTTCAGCGTCTGCCGTTGGGTGGGCTCGTTGATATCAGCGGTCAGCCAGTAAATGCCTGAATCGGAAAGGGGGGCGTTATTTCGGGTGGTGGCCGTCACTTTCCAGCCGCGCTGCGCCAGGGTGTTGGCCAGGCCCAGTCCAATCCCGCGTGAAGCACCGATAATCAGCGCCTGTTTTGAGGTTTCCATATGCTTTCCCTTTAGTGAAGAAAAAAAACCGGTGCCCCAACTGTAGCAGATCGGGGTAGCATTCAGTGACTGGCAGCGGATAATGCAGAACAGTCTTGTTTATTCATCACTTTCTGGCAGGCCTGGCCTGCTGAGTCTTTCTGATTAAAACAGACCCACGGTCTGAAAGGAGTCAGTATGTTTAAAGCACTTATGGTCCGTAAAGATGACGAAGGCTATCGGGCGCGCATCGAAAACCTTGAGCTGTCGGCCTTTCCGGCGGGTGACGTGGTGGTTGACGTTGAATACTCCTCGCTGAATTACAAAGACGCGTTAGCCATCACCGGGCGCGGCCCAATCCTTAAATCCTTCCCGATGGTGCCGGGTATTGATCTTGCCGGCACGGTTAGTGAAAGCGACAGCGCGAATTTCAAACCGGGCGATAAGGTGCTGCTGACCGGCTGGGGCGTCGGCGAAAGCAGCTGGGGTGGTCTGGCGCAGAAAGCAAAAGTCGCCAGCCAGCATCTGGTGCCGCTGCCATCTTCTTTAACGACGCAACAGGCGATGTCGATTGGCACCGCAGGTTTCACTGCCATGCTTTGTGTGGAGGCGCTGGAAGCCTGTGGCATCACTCCTGAGCAAGGTCCGGTGCTGGTAACCGGCGCGTTGGGCGGCGTGGGCAGTTTTGCCATCAGCCTGCTTGCGGCGCTGGGCTACACCGTTGAAGCCTCGACCGGGCGGGTTGAGGAAAATGACTGGCTGCTGAAATCGCTGGGGGCCTCTGCGGTCATCAACCGCGATGAGCTGAACGCGCCCGGCAAGCCGCTGCAAAAATCCCGCTGGAACGCGGCGGTGGACACCGTTGGCAGCCATACGCTGAGTAACGTTTGTGCCAGCCTGAATTACGGCGGCGCGGTTGCCGCCTGCGGCATGGCTCAGGGGATGGATCTGCCTGCCAGCGTCGCGCCTTTTATCCTGCGTGCCGTGACGTTGAAAGGCGTCGACAGCGTACGCTATCCGGCAGAGCGTCGCGCAGCCGTCTGGCAAAGGCTGGCGTCTTTACTGTCACCAGAACAACTGGCCGGTCTTGCCGGTGTTTGTAGGCTGGACGAGGTGGCGGAGAGAGCCGTTGAGCTGCTGGACGGAAAGGTGCGCGGCAGACTGGTGGTGGATTGCCGCTAAAAAAATAAGGCAACATATATAAAAATGCCCTGGATGGCGATCCCGGGCAGATATCAATAATCTATGGGCAATTAGCCTTTAACTTCCATTTTTCTCGACATCCAAATCCTCCGAGTGAATCGCCGTATATAGCTGACTGGCTAATCTCCCCCCTTTATCCTGCCCGATCGTAATCTGAGTAATTATCTTTTACCAAAATAATGGATGAAATAAGCCAGATCATCACCCGTTAAATCAAAATGAGTTATCTCCAAGTCGGCGACCGAAAGAAACACCTCAGGGATGTGGTTAGGGCGGGAGAAGATAACTTATTGATTTTAGGTGCATTGTTCTCATGAAATTTTCATGAAACTCTCATAAAAAAATCATTCGGATTTTAAATATCATAAATTTCTCATTAATGGATTTTGCCATGGATTTTTTCATTTGAGTACATTAAATTCTCTACAAGAAATGAGTTCGCTACTGATTAATCATCAGTCCAAATTGATAAAATTAGAGGATAGCAATATGAACCCTATCTATTTCATAACGGCTCAAACGTGCACCATCATCAGCCGGTTAGCGCCGAAGGTTAATGAGAATGATCAACGGTTGTCTGAACTTTTAGAAAAAAACTTCGATGATGTATATGCGGTTATCGAGAAAAAACTTACTGAAAAGCTGAATGCAAAATAAAGGAGGTATTACTTTCATTTTTTACATGATGAGGTTAATAGAAGCCTTTAAATAACCACGTTTTTTAAAAACCAACCACTACTGGAGATTATTATGGAACAAATTAACGCAGAGACCAATGAGATTTTAGAGTGCAATCTTGAAGAATTCGGTAATGTAGAAGACTCATTAGAGTCAGTCAAGCATCATCAGGAAAACTTCATGTGTACCGAACTGGGTTGTTGTAGCATCATTACTTCAACGCTTTATTAATTGTTGAAATTAAATGGGGTTGATTAATCCAACCCCATTTTTATAAAATGGCGCCTGAAAATATGAATGCATATACGAAAACATTAGAAGCCATCCTCAAAAAATATCCTGAAGCCAAAGATATTTATAGTGAGGTAGTAGGGGGGGTATTTGAATGCGAAGAGACTATTCACCCTGAGACTTTATTTGTTAAAGCCAATAGAGAAAGAATTCGCGATCGATTTTATCATTATGATCTTTCTCTAAATAATGCTAATGATTTCTTATGTGTTTTTAAAGATACTTTAACAAACGCAATAGCCGATGAGGTAAAATCTTTTTTTTATCAATTTAGGGATGTTTGCCATAATTTAGATGCGTTAGAAAATGATTTTTATAATCAGATTAAAATTAAATTGCCTGAGGATATTCGGCAGTTGTGCCTTTTCATCTCTAAAATGAATGCATCAACTAAAAATAAGATGGATAGCTGGGATAAGTTATTTACTACCTATCCTTCACTGCTTGATAAAGTCACATCTTATGCTGGGCATATGATGTATTCTTTTACCGATGTTTTGCATAACCTTGCTTCTGATAAAGAAATCGTTGCCAGAAATTTTGATATGGCAGATTACAGAGTATCAAAAATCGACATTTCAATGGGTGATTACCATTCTTTTGGCCAATGCGTCTCAAAGATAGTGTTTACTAACTCACTTGAGATTATTTATAAACCACGGACTGCAAAAAATGAACTCATTGTTTGTGAGCTTTTGGATTTATTAAAGCATGATTTAGGATATTTGAAAATTGGCATTCCTAAATGCATTGATAGGGTTACACATAGTTGGCATGAAAAGATAACCTTTAAAGACAGTTTGTCATCTGAAGAAATTTCACGTTTTTATGAAAACATTGGTGCAGCCGTAGGGCTATTCCATATGCTTAATGCAGGTGACTTTCATTTCGAAAACATTATATGTTCAAATGATATTCCCTTCTTTGTAGATTTAGAGTGTATTTTTTCTGGCGTAATAAAGACCAGTGATTTCTCAAATTCAGTCCTTACTACCTGCATTCTTCCAGGCCTTTCTGGAAGTACAGTTGATCGCTTCACTTGCGGCATCGGTGAAAGAGATCTCAATGGTGAGGTTGAAAAACAGGTTTTGTACATTGATGAAGATAATGAAATCATCAAGGGCAAGCAAACTGTTAAGATCCCCAACTTCCATAACAGGCCTGTAAGATATCGGTCTGACATATCAAATTGTGAGTTAAGAAAATCCGTTGCCAAAGGATTTGAGTGCATGATGAATGCTTTTAGTAAAAACATAAAAATTATAAGCATTCTAATCAATAAAAAAGAGTTACCTGGACGTCTCCTTTTGAGATCGAGCAAATACTACGGTGATGTGATTAATTTTTCAAGTCATCCCAGATACACGCTTTTCCCTAAACTTAGATCGCTCTTTATAGCATGTGCAGTGTATGATAAAACAAAGCCCATAGAGATAATTAAATATGAGTTTCAGTCTATTTATCAAAATATAATTCCAATTTTCTATTATGACATACTTAATGGTGAGTTTTTCCTCGGGGACAAAACGAAAATTGAACTTGATGAAAATTCGGAGTTTTTCAAAAAACTATATACCTTCAAAGAACTTAATGAAAAACATCTTAATAATGAAGCCTCCACTCATGCAATGTTGTATCAGCGGCATCTTTTGAATATGTCCTTATGGTCACTGCTACCATCAGTAAAGCCTCTGAATACAAGTAGTAACGATAATCAGGAATACATCAACTTCCTTAAGGGGAGTGCAGTCAAACATAATGGAAATGATGTATGGCTGGGTGTTAAAAAAGACTACTTTGGCGCAACAACGATCCTTAAAAGGAATGATGATCTTTATGACGGCCTTGCTGGACCAATGATAATTCAGTTGTGTGATTTTATAGAATCCCCAACGCTTTTAAAAGAAAATGCTTTATTCAATCTTTATGAGAAAGCGGATGCGCAAAGGGAAGGCGATACTTATGGTATCTTCGAGTCCAATGGAGGGCTTTTATACATTGACTATCTGTTTGTAAAAAACTTTGGCACGGAACACGTTGAACGCTTTATGAAAAGATTAGAAAATGTCATTTCATTTTTTAATAGGAATAAAAAGTTTGATGTTATTAGTGGTGCTTCTGGGATCCTAATATTATGTTGTAGAGTATATTCTAAATCCCCTAATAACAAATTACTTTCCATTATATCATATTTAGTAGGGCAAATATTAAGTAGTTCAAAAAAAATTGATGATGAATGCATTACATGGGGGAAGAAATGGACGGGTTTCTCGCATGGTAATTCAGGCATTGCTTATTCGCTTGTACTTGCAAATAACATTTTGAATAGCAAGGACATAAACACGTTAATTCTTAAGTCTCTTAATTATGAAAAACGCTTCAAAATAAAATCGGGTTGGAAAGGGGTTGAGTTTCATGATAATGATACTGACTTCAATGCTTGGTGTAATGGGGCCCCAGGAATATATATGTCCCGCCAGGCAATAAGAGCAGAAGGCCTGAATATTTCAGGTGAAATTATGGATATTTTAGAGTCTGATATTAGTCATTATTTTAAAACTGCCGACGCCCGAGGTGTTAATAGTGCTAAATCCTTATGCCATGGGATTTATGGAAATACTATAATACAACGAGAAGATTTCTCGTCTCGGTTCCCTGTTGACCTGGACTTGAATAACCTTAGCGAAGAGAAGTCCTTAATGACCGGTGCTATTGGTGCAGTTTATGCTAATTTCATGCTTAAAAATAATCACTGCGACATGCCAAATGTTTTACTTTTAAAATAAAATGATATATCGAGAATTTCAAACAAAGTTAGAATTCTGTGAGAACGCGTATTTCATGCCTGCAGAGAGTGCCCGGGATGGCGATCCCGGGCAGTCAGCATTAACTAAAGGTCAGCTGGACTTTGGCGGCCTGGCTTTTATCGCTGGCCATCTCCAGCGCTTTCACCACGTCCTGCTGCGGGAACACCGCAGAAAGCAGCGGCAGAGGATTAATTCGCCCGCTCTCCAGCCAGCGCACGGCAATGTCGAACTCATTGATAAAGCGGAATGAACCGACCAGCTCAATCTCTTTCACCAGCATCAAGCCCAGCGGGAAGTCAACCGTCGCGGCACCCATGCCGAGCTGAACAATCCGACCTTTCGGACGGGTAAAGCCCACGGTGGAAGCAATGGCCGCCGGCGCGCCAGACGCTTCGAAGCAGACGTCAAAATAGCCGCTGTTTTCCTGCCATTTACCGGTAACCTCGCCATCGGTGGGATCGGCCGCTTTCGAGGCGCCCATTTCCAACGCCAGCGCACGGCAACGATCGCTCATATCGGTGGCGATAATTTCTGAAGCGCCTGCCGCAAAGGCCGCCGCAATCACCAGACAGCCAATCGGTCCGGAACCGGTCACCAGCACTTTTTTGCCGACCAGGTCACCCGCCTGATGTACCGCATGAATTGCCACGGCCAACGGTTCGGCAAAGGCGATCACCTTTGCATCGGCCTTATCGGAATAGGGTACACATTGCGCCGGGCTGACCGCGACAAAGCTGGCAAAGCCGCCCTGAACGTGTGGGAAGAACTGTGCGCTGCCCATAAATTTCATGGTGCGGCACAGGTTCTGCTTACCTGACAGGCAGAATTCACAGGCGTTACAGGGTTGGGAAGGGTTTACCGCCACGCGTTGACCGACCTTCAGCCCGCTGTCTGCCGGTGCTTCCGCAATGCGACCGACAAATTCGTGGCCCAGCGTCATTGGCTCTTTCAGCACTGACATCCCCGCACGACCATGCTGGAAATAGTGAATGTCCGAGCCACAAATCCCGCCACGTTCAACCTGTACCAGCACCTGGTCATCCGCACACTCAATGGTGCGCGACTGGTTGCTGACGTCATGCGCGGCACTGACCACGCTGGCAACTATCTCTTTCTGCTTCATAACAAATCCTCAGGCTTTGGACGGGTTTTTGAACGGTTTCTGCGGCTCTTTTTCTTGCCCCCGATCGTCCGGCAGCGAAATCACCTCAATTTTACCCACCAGTAATAAGTAGGCGAGAAAACCGATCAGCGCCACGGCGGCGATATACCACATGGCATACTGGAAGTTTTGCGTGCGTTGCAGGATCACGCCAATCACGATCGGGCTGATAATCCCGGAAAGGTTACCGAAAATGTTGAGAAATCCACCGATGGTGCCAATCAGATGGCGGGGGATCACATCACTGCATACCACCCAACCCAGATTGGAAAACGCATTGGCGAAGAAGGCCACTGACAGGATGGCGATGGCGATGGTCGGGCTGTGCTGGAAGAAATTCACCAGCGCGATCGACGTCGTCACCAGCAAACCGGCCATCACCGGCAGCTTGCGGGCAAAGGTGCGGCTGTGGCCTTTTTTCAGCAGCATATCGCTCAGGGTTCCACCGCACAGCACCCCAGCCATCGCCATCAGGTAAGGAAACATCGCGCCGATACCGGCTTTGGCAATCGATAAGCCCAGTCCTTTCTCCAGATAGACAATAAACCACGTCAGGAAGAAATAGAGTGTGGAGGAGGCCGCAAACTGGGCAATAAACAGTCCCCAGACGGTGCGCTGACGCAGAATATGCTTCACGCTGGCCCAGTTTACTTTGCCATTTCCCCCTTGCTGATTGGCCGAGCCGTAACCGCCACCTTCACGTATGTAGGCCAGCTCGGCGTCGTTAACCTTGTTACTGTCCTGCGGATCGCGGTAGGCAATCAGCCAGTAGATGCCAAAAATGATTCCCACGCCGCCCGACAGATAGAACGAGGCTTCCCAGCCATATTCGGCCACGATAAACGACAGTAACGGCGTCAATAAGGCCAGGCCAATGTACTGCGCGCTGGAGTAAAACGCCGTGGCGCGCGCCCGTTCATGGTCCGGGAACCAGCTGGCAATGATCTTGGTATTGGACGGGAATGAGGGCGCTTCCGCCACGCCAATTAACGCCCTGCAGACCAGCAGCATCGCAAAGGATGCGGTCGCGGTGGCGAAGATATGGTGAGACGCAAAGCCCATCACAAAGGTGAAGACGCTCCACAGCACGATAGCGCTGCCATACAGGATCCGGGAGCCTACCCGGTCGAGAATATAGCCCACCGGGATCTGGCTCATGGCATAAAACCAGGTAAACATCGAGAACAGCAGTCCGAGTTGCGTCGGGGACAGCTCAAATTGTCCCTGAATATGGGAACCGGCCACCGAGAGATTAGCGCGGTCCATATAATTTATCGCGGTCACCACAAACAGCATCATCAAAATGCTCAGGCGTGAACGGGTCGGTTTCATGGTCATTTTTACCTCCCTGTGGTCAGTAAGCTGACGTGGTTTTCGCCACGACCGGCGTCTGACTGCTGAACCGGGTCAGAGCGGTCAACAGCACTGCAAACACCAGCGATCCGCCCATAAAGACATAAGACGCATCCGGGCTGCCGGTGACGCCATTCAGATAACCGACAATCCACGCGCCGACGAAGGAACCCAGCGCACCAAAGCACACCACAAAGGACATGGCGCCAGCGACCACGTTACGCGGGATCATTTCAGGTATGGCGGCAAAAAACGGACCGTACGGCGTGTACATTGCGCCGCCGGCGATCACCAGCAGTGCCCAGGAGAGCCAGAAGTGCGACGCACCAATGCTGAACGATGCGATAAAGCAGACGGCGCCCAGTCCCAGGAACAGCACCACGATCAATTTACGTTGCTGGAATTTATCGGAGAACCAGGATGCGGCGAGCATTAGCGGAATGGCAAGCACATAAGGGGCGGCAGAAAGCCAGCCGGTAGCGACGATGCCGAGCCCGGATGCGGATTTGAGCATCGACGGCAGCCACATAATGAAACCGTACATGCCGATATTCCAGAAGAAGTGGATAAAGGCCAGCGCCAGCACTTTCGGTGAACGAAACGCTTCCCGATAGTTTTTAACCGGTTTGATATTTTCCTGCTCAGCCGCCAGCGCTTCTTCGATGGATCGCTTTTCGCTCTCTTTCAGCCATTTAGCATCGCGCGGCCGGTCGGCGTACACCGCCCACCAGATAAAGGCCCAGAGGATAGCGGGCACCCCTTCGATAATAAACATTCCGCGCCAGCCAAAGGCATTAACCAGGTAACCGGAGAGGATCGACATCCACAACACGGTAATCGGGTTGCCGAGGAACAAAAAGGGGTTGGCTTTGGAGCGTTCCGCGCGGGTAAACCAGTGGCTGAGGAAGATCAGCATCGCCGGCATCACCACGCTTTCCGCCACACCCAGCAGGAAGCGGATGGCCGCCAGCAGGGCGATGTTGTGCACCATACCGGTGGCCGCAGCCAGTATCCCCCAGAGGATCAGGCTCCAGAAAATCAGACGCTTTGCCGAATGCTTTTCCGCATAAATCCCGCCAGGCACCTGAAAGAAGAAGTAGCCGAGGAAGAACAGGGCGCCCAGCAGAGAAGAGATGCCTGGGGTGATATTCAGATCTTCTGCCAGTCCGGCCGCCGCACCAAAGCCATAATTGGCGCGGTCCAGATAGGCAAGACTGTAAGTGATAAAGGCGATGGGGATCAGTTTCCCCCAGCGGCTGGCGGGCAATGTCCCTGCACGGGTCTGGTTCATGGTAGTACCTCGGCGTTTTCGAACGGTAGGGCACGAGGCCAGGTCTTATTGCCTGGCGGGATTATTATGTTGTGCTCGTGAGACGGTTACAGCGTGGCCAGCCAGCCACCATCGACATAGATGATTTGGCCGTTGACGTAATTAGAGGCGTCAGACGCCAGGTACACGGCGGTGCCAATCAGTTCATCGGGTTTTCCCCAGCGGCCGGAGGGGTTGCTGTTGCGCACCCATTGATCGAACTCAACGTTATCGACCAGCGCCTGGTTCATATCGGTAAGGATGTAGCCGGGACCAATCGCATTACTCTGGATGTTGTACTGCGCCCATTCAGCGGCCATTGATTTGGTCAGCAGCTTGATGCCGCCTTTCGCCGCGGTATAAGGCGCCACCGTGGCGCGGGCGGCCTCGCTGGTCAGCGATCCGATATTGATAATTTTGCCGCCGGTTTTGCGGGCGACCATACGTCGGGCGGCGGTTCGGCCGATCAGAAAGGCGCTGGTCAGGTTTACGTCCAGCACGCGCTGCCAGTCACTTAACGCCAGCTCAAGCATCGGCTGACGGAACTGAATGCCGGCGTTGTTGATCACGATATCGACATGAATATCCCGATCGTCGAGCTCCTTAAACACCGCTTCGACCGCGTCTTCATCCGCCACGTTGAACAGGAAGCCATGCGCATTGGCGCCCTGTTCCTTCAACGTGGCCAGCGCCGTCTGCATATGGCTTTCCTGGGTGCCGTTCAGAATGACCGTTGCACCGGCAGCGGCCAGTCCCTGTGCGTAGGCCAGTCCCAGACCGCGAGTTGAACCGGTAATCAGCGCGGTTTTGCCGCTGAGAGAGAACAGTGAAGACATAATCACTCCTGAAAAACTTCATGTAACATGACTAACAAGTTGTGTTTTTAGATCTACGTGAGGCGAGGTAGTTGAGCAATCTACAGGTTAAGAAATTGTAGCCCCGATCACAATAATCTGTGGTGTGGCCACTTTATGCCTTGAATATAGCCTGTAAAAACAGGGTGATGAGGCGGTTTTGTGATTCACTTCACAGTCTGGCACAGTGAAAAACTATTCCTTGCCAGAGAGATATTGGGAGTGCTAAAAAGAGATTCGGACTTGTAGGACAAGCTGATGGTCGACGTCAATCATGCTGTTTTGCTGGTATCAGCAAGCCAGCAGAATAGAATGGCGACATTAACCAGCAACAGGGGAAAGACGTGACACTGGAAAGCGTGCAGAAGCATAACGTGGTGAACGTTATCTACGAGCAAATGAAAAAGAATATCCAGGACGGCGTCTGGGAGCCCGGCTGCAAGCTGCCTTCCGAGTCAGAGCTGACGCAGACCTTTAACGTCAGCCGCGTCAGCGTTCGCAGTGCCGTACAGAAGCTGCGCGATCTGGGCGTGGTGATCACCCATCAGGGCAAGGGCACCTACGTCACCCGTGAGATCGCCCGCTATGGCGCGTTCAGTGACAACCAGCCGATCCTGCACCTGTCGCAGGAAGAGTTTGATGATATGCGGGTGTTTCGTCAGACCGTGGAATTCCGCTGTATGGACCTGGCGGTAGAGAAGGCGACGGATGAGGACATCCGCCAGCTGGAGCAGGCCTTAAACCGCATGCTGGTCAGCAAAGACGACTATAAGAAATATTCGCAGGCCGACTATGATTTCCATCTGGCAATCGTTAAGGCGTCGCATAACAAGGTCTTCATCCATGTGATGGAGTCGCTGAAGAACATTTATATCCATTACCTTGAAGAGTTAAACCGGGTACTGGGGATCACGCTGGAAAGTGTTGAAGCACATATCAAAGTGTTTATGGCACTGAAGAATCGCGACGCGACCACCGCCAGCGAGACGTTAAACAATGCCATGGCCCACAACGTGGACGCGATTACAGAAGTGAAGCTGACAGAGAAATAACCTTAAGAAAACCTCGTCATGAGGTTTTTATTTACCTCTAACATGTAGGACATCATACATCATTGCGGTGATCCGGAGAGACTTATGGAAACGTTGAAAATTACCAACATTAAAACGCTGCTGACCGCCCCGGGTGGTATCGACCTGGTGGTGGTGAAAGTGGAAACCAATCAGCCGGGATTGTACGGCCTCGGCTGCGCCACCTTTACCCAGCGCATTTTTGCCGTGGAAGCCGCAATTGAAAACTATATGAAGCCGTTCCTGATTGGTAAGGATCCGCTGCGCAATGAAGACATCTGGCAGTCGGCGGCGGTCAGCGGTTACTGGCGCAGCGGCCCGGTGATGAACAATGCGCTTTCGGGCGTGGATATGGCGCTGTGGGATATCAAAGGGAAGGTGGCCGGCCTGCCGGTGTACCAGTTGCTGGGCGGACGTTGCCGCGACGGTATTCCGCTCTACCGCCACTGCGATGGTGCCGATGAAGTCGAAGTGGAAGATAACATTCGCGCCAGAATGGAAGAGGGTTATCAGTATGTCCGTTGCCAGATGGGCATGTACGGCGGTGCCGGCACTGACGATCTCAAGCTTATCGCCGGTAAACTGGCGAAGGCGCGCAATATTCAGCCGAAGGTCTCCCCGCGTTCGCAGACGCCGGGCATTTATTTCGATCCGGATGCTTACGCCCGCGCGGTGCCGCGTCTGTTCGACCATCTGCGCAACAAGCTTGGCTTTGGCGTCGAGTTTATCCACGATGTGCATGAACGCATCACGCCGGTCGCGTCAGTGCAGCTGGCCAAGAGCCTGGAGCCCTATCAGCTGTTCTTCCTCGAAGATCCGGTTGCGCCGGAAAATATCGACTGGCTGAAAATGATCCGCGCACAGAGCAGCACGCCGATCTCGATGGGTGAGCTGTTTACCCACGTCAACGAGTGGAAGCCGTTGATTCAGCAACAGCTGATTGATTATATCCGTTGCCACGTTAGCACCATTGGCGGCATTACCCCGGCGAAAAAACTGGCCACCTATGCCGAGATCCACGGCGTGCGCACGGCCTGGCACGGACCGGGCGATATCTCGCCGGTGGGCGTGGCAGCCAATTTGCATCTGGATATGAGCGTCACCAACTTCGGAATTCAGGAATATACGCCGGTGAATGATGCGCTGATGGAGGTGTTCCCGGGTTGTCCTGAAATCGATCGCGGCTATGCCTACCTGAGCGATCGTCCGGGACTGGGCGTCGATATTGATGAAGAGAAGGCGAAACGCTTCCCGGTGACCGGTGGCTTGCCGGACTGGACTAACGCACGTTTGCCGGACGGCACCGCCGCCCGACCATAACGCTTAGCGATCCTGAGGTATCGTGGTGTCGCCTTCACCCAGCGTGCATTGCATCATCACGGTATCTACCCAGCGACCATGCTTAAAGCCCACGGATTTCAGTACGCCGGTCAGCTCAAAACCCAGCGAGCGGTGCAGGGCCAGTGAAGCCACATTTTCACTGTTGCCGACGACGGTCATCACCTGCCGGAATCCGGCTTCCTGCGCCTGGCGCAGGCCTTCACCGAGCAACGCGCGGCCAATACCGCGTCCGGCGCAGTCAGGATCGAGATAGATCGAATCCTCCAGCGTAAAGCGATAAGCATAACGCGGGCGGTAGGGCGCCAGGTAGCAGTAGCCGACAACCCGGTGCTCTTCTAATGCCACCAGCCAGAATCCTCCGCTTTCCTGTACTTTCGCAAGCCTTGCCAGCATCTCATCCGCAGTAGGCGGTTCGGTCTCAAAAGTCGCCAGTCCATTAAGGACGTGCCACGCATAAATCTGCTGTATTCCTGCAACATGAGCGGCTTGCGCCGTAACAATTTCCATGAGTTTCTCGTCGGTTGGCTGGTCTGCGCACTATCGTAACGCTGATCGGTTTTTTCCGGCAGAGGTGGCACGCATAGGAAATTCTTATGACGTGGATCGGGCTAAAGACCGGGGTCTGAGAGCCGGACATTTCCGGTTGCCTCAGAATTTCACTGTGGTAGGGTATACCCCGTTAAATATATTGCGGCACTCCCTGATACGTTATTCATGAAATAACCCTCACTCAGCGCAGCAAATATTTACCCAAAAACTGCCAGAGTGGCTGTTGTTATTTGTAAGAGAGTGGCGTGATTTTTTCTTCTATTTTTAGTGTTAATACCTAAAAAAATAAAAAGGACTCATCATGCGAACCAGCGGAATTTTGACGTTAGCCATTACAACCCTTGCCAGTGCATCCCCAGCGTTCTCGGCAACGTTACCAGGCAAAGGTGTAGTGGTTAACGCCGTACAGAGTAGCTTGCCGGAAGAAACCTTCCAGACCGAACTGGTTAACCGGGCCTTACAGGCCTTAGGTTACGACGTTCAACCGATCAAAGAAGTGGATTACAACGTGGCCTACACGGCGATTGCCAGCGGTGACGCCACCTATATGGCGGTCAACTGGGATCCGCTGCAAAAGGACATGTACGCCTCAGCAGGTGGCGACAATAAATTTTATCGTCAGGGCACCTATATTTCCGGTGCGGCGCAGGGCTATCTGATCGATAAAAAGACCGCGGATAAATATCATATCCACGATATTTCGCAGCTGAAAGATCCCAACATCGCCAAATTATTTGATGCCGATGGCGATGGCAAAGCTGACCTTGCCGGCTGTAATCCTGGCTGGGTATGTGGCTCGGTAATCAGCACCCAAATCGAAGCGTATGGCCTGAGTAATACGGTGGTGCAGAACCAGGGAAATTATTCCGCGATTATCGCCGATACGCTCACCCGATTTAAGGCCGGCAAGCCGGTGCTTTATTACACCTGGACGCCTTACTGGGTCAGCGATGAACTTAAGCCAGGGAAAGATGTGGTGTGGTTAACGGTTCCGCATTCTGCTAATCCGGGTAGCCAGAAAGATCTGGATACCACTTTACCCAACGGCAAGAATTACGGCTTCCCGGTGAACAACGAACATATCGTTGCTAACAAGGCCTGGGCCAAGGCGAATCCGGCCGCGGCGAAGCTGTTTGCGGTGATGAAGCTGCCGCTGGCGGACGTGAATGCGCAAAACCTGCGGATGCATGAAGGACAGGGCAGTTCCGATGATATCGACCGTCATGTGGATGGCTGGATTGCCTCCCATCAGGCGACGTTCGATGGCTGGGTGAAACAGGCTGCTGCTGCCGCCAAATAACGCCGTTTCGCCGTGCGTTAAGACAAAAAAAATGGCCTTCGCAATGAAGGCCATTTTGTTATTTAAGACGATTAGCTGCGTTTCGCCCGTTCATCCGTGACCTGCTGAGCAATGCGGTCGCCGATGGTCTGGTCGATATTGCGCCAGTATTCAAAGGCGCGCGACAACACCGGTTCCTCAACGCCATTCAGCAAATGGCCGGTAACGTTACTCACCAGACGATCGCGTCCCGCCTGATCCATCACCTTATTGATCAACGTATTGGCCTGGCCAAAATCGTCATCATCGCGGCGCAGGGTGTAAGGCGCGCGCACCATCTCACCGCTGGACGGCCAGGTGGAGTCGGTCGGATAACGATCGCCATCCGCCACCGGACCACCTTTGGAGTTAGGCGCATAGACCGGATCGGACACCGGATTCATGCGCATGGCGCCATCTTTGCTGTAGCTGTTCACCGGCGAGTGCGGAGCATTAACCGGGATCTGCTTGTAGTTGACGCCCAGACGCGCACGGTGCGCATCAGCATAAGAGAACACGCGGCCAATCAGCATTTTATCCGGGCTCAGTCCAATGCCGGGCACCAGGTTGTTCGGCTCAAAGGCAGCCTGTTCAATCTGCGCATGGTTATCCGTTGGGTTACGGTTAAGGGTTAATTTGCCCACCGGGATCAGCGGATAATCGCTGTGCGGCCAGACTTTGGTCAGGTCAAACGGGTTAAAGCGGTAGGTTTCCGCTTCGGCAAACGGCATGATTTGCATATGCAGCGTCCAGCTTGGGAACTGGCCGTTTTTGATCGACATGAACAGGTCGCGGGTATGGTAATCACCGTCTTCACCCGCCAGCTTGTCGGCTTCTTCCTGGGTCAGGTTCTCAATACCCTGATCGGTGTGGAAATGGTATTTCACCCAGAACTTCTCGCCCGCCGCATTCACCCACATATAGGTATGGCTGGAGTAGCCGTTCATATGGCGCCAGTTTTTCGGAATGCCGCGATCGCCCATCAGATAGGTCACCTGATGCGCTGACTCGGGTGACAGCGACCAGAAATCCCACTGCATATCGTTATCGCGCAGGTTGTTATCCGCACGACGCTTTTGCGAGCGAATAAAGTGCTGGAACTTCATCGGGTCACGGATAAAGAACACTGGCGTGTTGTTGCCCACCATGTCGTAGTTGCCTTCGGTGGTATAGAACTTGATCGAGAAACCACGCGGATCGCGCCAGGTATCCGGGCTGCCGCGTTCACCGGCAACGGTAGAGAATCGCATCACCAGATCGGTTTTGGTTCCCGGCTGGAAAACGGCGGCTTTGGTGTACTGGCTGACATCATGGGTCACTTCAAAGTGGCCAAAGGCACCGCTGCCTTTCGCATGCGGCTGGCGTTCCGGAATGCGTTCACGGTTAAAGTTCGCCATCTGTTCAATCAGATAGTGATCGTGGAGCAGGACAGGGCCATCCGGCCCGACTGATAATGAGTATTCATCGCTGGCAACCGGGATGCCAGCATCAGTGGTGGTAGGTTTACGTGGATCATTGCTCATTGTTGTCTCTCCGACTTATCGTTTCATCTTGCAGATAAAGATAGAAGAGATAAACAGGAATGCACATCCACAGACTGATTAAGGGCATTCGCTGCGCAAATCAGTCAGACCGCAGCACAACGATTCCCGGTTTCGACTGCATATATTCGATAAAAGACGAATCCACGACTTTTCTGTTTGCGGCCAGCGAAGAGGCATTTCTGAACCACACCTTACCGTCGTGGCGAACCACAATCCCGACATGTGAAACATCCAGTCCGCTGAGTGGGGAGAAGACACCGACATAATCGCCGGGTTTCAGCCGGTTGAGCAGGTGTTCATTAATGGCCTTGCCGGGAACATAGTTGATTTTACGTGGATGAACGCCAAGGCCGGCAATGTATTCGCCACCGTCGGCTTTGCGGTTAAGTTGCTTGTTAGCGACGAGAAAGTCCGGACTGATCTCGGGCGTGACGTCGCGGGCATTGCGTGGGACGGTGGCGAACCAATCAGTAAAGAAGTGCCGGCGGCTGAGGTAGTCGACGTGCCCCCCGGCATAGCGGATTTTGACAAGGTTATTCAGGAAGGATTTTTGGTCGCGGCTTCGGGTCAGGGCTTCCACGTAGTCGATCAGGGTAAAGCAGTCTACATGGTTGAAATTGGCGACAAGCACTTCCGGGGTATCAGCTCCGCCAATCAGCGTGTCGGCCTGATAGGGCGTGCCGAGAAAGGCTGACGATACCCGGCTGATGACTTCACCGTGGCTTTCACCGGTTGAGGGAATAACGTCTGATTGGAGTATCCGCTGTATGTTTTCAGACGTGACGTTATCGATGAGGGTAGGATATTTTGCTGTTTCTGAGCCGGCACAAGCGGTCAGGAATAATGATATAACGAGAACTGCCCCTGTATTTATCTTCATTTTCATGTCCTTGAAAAGTAAAAAACGCCTTACCTTCACAGCAAATGCTTTGCGTGGCGAAAGAAAAACAACACTGGTTGAGTTTTCGTTGATAAATCACGGCACTGATGCTGAAAAATGCGATGTTCATCACCTGGCGAGACTGCATTAAGTTTTTACAAAGTATGTCTCAACTTGTTTTGCATCTGATTGTTTGCCAGGTTTAAGCCATTAAGGTCTAACCGAACCAGCGACAGGAAATGAATGATGAAACGCGATGTGCTGAGTGAAGAGTATTACGATGAAGTGTGCCGGGTGATTGGCGATGCGGTGATTGTGCTGGCAGAAGGGGGTTTCGACACCGATCGTAAGGTGTTGTCGAATCTGCTGTTAAAGACCCGGCAGGGCCGATCGGATGCCGACCGTGATGAACAGAAGGTGCTGGAACACGCTATCCGGCTGGTGAAGCCGGACTGATCACCGCCCGCCGAGACTGACCTGCCCTCTGCTGCAAGACAACGTTTACGTGAAATCCCCCTTTTGACTGAAAGCGACTTCACGTAGCGAGCGCCGTGCCGTTAACCTCTCCAGCGCGACTGGCGGATCACCTGACAGAAATTCCCCGGCGTAAAGCCTGCTTCCTTATCTTTAATCACGTCCGCTTTCACGTTGCCGAAGGTGGTTTGCGGCTTGTGCTTAATGCCGTCATAAAAGGCCTGAATGATCGCTTCTTTAAAGGCCTCAGGGCGCGGATGCAACGCGGTGACCGCCGCAATTTCCTGCTCGCTGTAATTCTCATATCCCATCCCCAGCACATCCATCTCCACGCCGGCAGTGACCAGTGCGATCTCCGGCGCCATAAATTCCGGGATACCTGGCGTGGTGTGCAGGGCAATCGCCGTCCAGACCTTATCAATATCGGCCTGTTCAATGCCGTGGCGCTGCAGGAAGTCCCGCGCTGCGTTAGCACCGTCCACTTCAAAACGTTTGTCGCAGCTACAGTGATCGTGAGTTAACCCCATATCGTGGAACATGCAGCCGACGTACAGCAGCTCGCTGTCGACCTTTAGCCCGCGCTGATGTCCCGCCAGCGCGCCCCAGTAGTAAACGCGGCTGGAATGGTGAAACAACAGTTCGGATTCGGTATCGCGCACCAATTCGGTGACTTCTTTCGCCATCTGACTGTCTGGAACGTTAATTGACTGGTTCATGATTTTCTCGCCTTGGGATTGTGTTTAAGCAGTATGCTGTGCATCATAAATGACTTAAAGCGACTGATTAAGACGATACGGGACATTCCGGCAAACCCGGACACCGGAGGAATAATGAACAGTGACATTGCCATTCTCGCCGTGCCTGGCGTACAGATGCTGGATGTCTGCGGCCCGCTGGACGTGTTTGCCGAAGCGAACCGCATTCTGCAACGCCAGGTGTATACGCCGGTAGTGATGTCATTTTCCACGCCGGTGCTGCGTTCCTCTTCCGGCGTCCGCCTGACCGCCGATCGGCTGCTCAGTGAATCCGCGGATTACTCGCCGCAGACCTTCTTAGTGGCTGGCGCACCCGGTATCACCGACATCATTGCCGAGCCTCAACAGCTGGACGCGATTAGCGGGCTGTGCCGGCGAAGTCAGCGATTTGGTTCGGTGTGCAGCGGGGCATTATTGCTGGCACAAACGGGTCTGTTGCAGGGCAAGCGGGTGACCACGCACTGGGCCTGCGCCAGCGAGCTGGCCAGCCGTTTCCCGCAGATCAGCGTCGATGCTGATGCGCTGTATGTTGCCGATGGCCCGATCCGCACCGCAGCGGGCGTCACTTCAGGTCTCGATCTGGCGCTAAGGCTGGTGGAGGAAGATTTGGGGCGGGACGTCGCGCTGGAGATCGCCAGTAACCTGGTGATGTTCTTCCGCCGACCGGTGAGTCAGAATCATTTTATGCGCGGTGACAATGTCACTCTTTCCGGCCGTTCATCCTTTCAGGAGCTGCTGCGTTGGTGCGCCAGCCATCTCGATAAGGTGAAAAATGTCGCGGTGATGGCAGAGCATATGAACGTCAGCGAGCGCCACCTTTCCCGGTTGTTTCGTCAGACGTTGGCCCTTTCCCCGGCGCAATGGCTGGAAAGGGAGCGCGTGGCCAGAGCGAAGCAGCTGCTGGAGCAGGGGATGGCCAGCAAAACCCTGGCCGGAGAATGCGGTTTCGCCAGCGTTGACGTTATGCGCCGAGCCTTTGTCAGAGTCACCGGCATGACGCCGGGTGTCTATGGACGGTTGTTTACGCGGTAATGCGTTGATTCCAAGTGTCACGGTAAATTATATTACCTTCCGTATACTTCCAGGTAATCGCTTCATATCGGAGCTCAATATTCTCCAAATGAGTGCTTGTTACACCATTGGGATGTAAATACGGTGAGATCGACGTTATCTTTACATTATCAAGGTGGATGTTGAAATATTCAGTTTCGACTCCTGTATCCAGGATTCTATACATTCTTATTGTGGCCGTTCGGAATGTGCGTCCCTCGCAGAGAGCACGAAATAGAATAGGGGTGGTTTGATCGAAATCTTTTTGCATAACAATAGGTGTATGCACTCTTGTACCAGTTAATTTCCCCCAGTTAGGATCCACTGGAATAGAAACATTGTGCGTAACGGACTTTAGTTCAATTGAACCAAGCCGAGCTGACATTAAACACCCACCTACGACAGGTGAGCCATTTTCATCAGTAAACCAAATGTGAGCTGGAGTTGACATTATTTAATATCCTTTTAATTATTTGGAGAGTAAAAATACGGTAATTAACATCAGAACAAGGAATATTCCTATAGCCCGCATAGCAATATCTGGGAAGTAATGAGCAATGAAAGCACCAAAAATAATCGTTAGTATTAATGGGATGTAGGTCCATGCGAAATATGATAATTGCTGCTTGAACCATTTTCTCAAAAATGCAATCATATTTTCTACCTCACCAGACTGGCTATTGCATTGGCGATGTCATTTTCAGAGAGTATGTTTGAGATGAATACGTGCGCTTTAATGAACATAGGCTCCACCAAAAAATACATCATCTCTAACTTGCGCATATACAAGGCCAAGTGATATGCCGGACTCATGGCCAGCAATCTCTCAGCGCTATCGGCCGCTTGCTGGATGTATCCGTAACTCCCTAAAGCCATGCCAGCAAGACCTGATACATTACCTACTTTCCTGACAATTCCGGCGCTCATATTAGAGCCAAGGCAAATTGACATAGTCACAGCCAGAGCAAATGACTGGGTGGATAAGGAGCTGACTGATATGTTTACATTCAATCTAATTAAAAATTTCTTAATTAGTTCTAACTGTTGCTGATTTTTGTTTTTTAAAAGTAATTCAACATAAATGAGAATAAGTTCCGAAATGATTCTGCGATCTTTAAATAGTTGATACAATCCTTCAAAGAAGCGCACGTCCTCTTCCTTCAATTTGGTGCAGACATCCTGATAGTTATCAGTGAAGCATGAGGTATAATAGGCCATACGTGTGGCACCATCCTCAATCCTGTTTGCTTGCTCAATAACCTGTTGTTTTACGCCGGAAAGAGCACTCTCCAGCTTTAGGGAAAGAATTTTATCACTCGCCATTTTACTCATAATGGCTTCGCTATAATACATAACAATATCCCTCAGTTAGTTATCCATTTTTAACTTATAGGCTTATAATTTAACATGGTCTGAAAACTAATCAGGTGAAGAAGTTTGATTCGCAAGATTCTGGAATGGATGTTGGGAAGGCATCAGGCTGCTCCTTGTTTAATAATAATCCTAAGCTCGATCAATTCGCGAGGTACGCGCACTTGCAGTCAAACAAAACAATATCAGCTAAAGCCAGTATTTCAAGGTTTTTTATTTCCAATTTCATCGTTAAAAGTTAAGGTTACTGCTTGTTGGTGAACTGTGGGAATTGATATAACCAATCTTTATGTTTGGGTTTGAATTAAATTCACGGCTAATAATTTAAAGTGCAATTTTATACCGCCTGGGAAAGCCCCTATCATCATTAAAGTGATAATTAACGGCCCAGAAGCCCGTGTTGGGTGATCTTATGGGGAAGGGCTTTTAATGTCACCGGACATCATTTCACATCCTCCAAGGCCCGCGAGCCCAACCCGATAAAAGATTGATACAGTCAAAAGCTTGCAAGCTACGGGTATTCAGCTTCATTCTGTCGGACGCATTACCACTTTTAACTCTGAAACAAGGCACTCCGGTCATGAAAAAAATTGGATTTCTGTCATTTGGACACTGGACGCCGTCACCACAGTCGGCGACGCAATCCGCTTCTGATGCGCTGTTGCAATCCATCGATCTGGCGGTGGCAGCAGAAGAATTAGGCGCTGACGGTGCCTATTTCCGCGTTCACCATTTTGCCCGCCAGCTCAGCGCACCGTTCCCGCTGCTGGCTGCGGTCGGCGCGAAAACCAAACGTATTGAGATTGGTACCGGCGTCATTGATATGCGCTACGAAAATCCGCTGTATATGGCCGAAGATGCCCGCGTGGCGGATCTGATCAGCGGCGGCCGTCTGCAGTTAGGTATCAGTCGTGGATCGCCGGAACAGGTAATTGAAGGCTGGCGCCATTTTGGCTATGCGCCGCAGGAAGGGGAAAGCGATGCGGATATGGGGCGTCGTCATACCGAGCGTTTGCTGGAAGTGCTGAGCGGCGAAGGCTTTGCGAAACCTAATCCACAGCCAATGTTTCCTAATCCGCCTGGCCTGTTACGGCCGGAGCCCTTCTCCGAAGGACTGCGTGAACGCATCTGGTGGGGATCCGGTTCTAACGCCACCTCGGTATGGGCGGCGAAGCTGGGTATGAACCTGCAAAGCTCGACGCTGAAAGATGATGAAACCGGCGAGCCGTTCCATATTCAGCAGGCCAGACAGATCCGCGCCTATCGCGCCGCCTGGCAGGAAGCAGGGCACACGCGTGAGCCACGCGTTTCCGTCAGCCGCAGCATCTTCGCTTTGATGAATGCGACAGATCGCGCCTACTTTGGTGCCAGCCGCGAAGGTGGCGATCAAATCGGTTATCTGGATGAGAAAACCCGCGCCATCTTTGGCCGTAGCTATTCAGCCGAGCCGGAAGCGCTGATTGCGCAGTTAGCGAAAGATGAGGCGATTGCGGAAGCGGATACGCTGCTGTTGACCATCCCGAACCAACTGGGCGTCGACTATTGTGCGCATGTGATGGAGTCGATTCTGAAACATGTCGCGCCCGCGTTGGGCTGGCGCGACTAGTTCGAACAAATCAGAGAAAGGTTGCGTGCTGAAGGCCATCGCCTTCAGCGAGCCTTGCCGGATCAACAATACCGACACCGTGACCGAATTATCCGTTAGTAGAGGACTCAGTGGTCTCGACTGGCGTGGTGGTTGAGCGGCCAGAGCTTTGCGCGTTTTCCGTATTGCTGGTCGCTGAATGCGTTGTCTCGCTATCAGTACTCTTCGACGTTTCGGTGGTGGTCGTTGCCGGTTTGGCTGACGATTCCGTTGCGCTTTGCGTGGTGGTGGTGGTTGTCGTGGTCGCAGGCTGACTGGTTGTTGCCGCATTCTGCGTGGTGGTGGTCGACGTGGTTGCGGGCGCCGTGGCTGTCGTATTCTGCGTGGTGTCAGTTGAGGTCGCAGCCGGTGTTGCCGCCGAACTCTGACTGGTCGTTGCAGGTGTAGTGGTACTTTCAGTGGTTGTTGCAGGCGCTGACGTGCTCTGAACGGTAGCAGCAGGTGTGGTCGTCGCCGCGGTGGTGCTTTGCGTCGCTTGAGTCCCGGTCGTTACGGGCACCGCAGCCGGTGGCGTGGCGGCAACCGTTGGGATGGTGGCTGAGGTTGCCGTTGCCGCAGTCTGGTCGGTCTGCGCTGGCGCAGCCTGTTCTGCCGGCGCTGCAGCCGGTGCCGCAACCGGTTTAGGCGGAAGCTTGGTGACACCTTCTTTCGCAAACACCGGCTTGTCGCGGGTGACCGAATAGGCCAGCTGCGTCACCTCTCCCGGTTTGGTTGTCACATCGACAGACTGAATCGTCACGCGCCCCAGGCCAAGCAGCGTCTGAGCATAACCCCCGACTTTGTGCTTACCGGCCGGAATATGCAGCTCGGTGTTTTTCCCGGCAACCAGTGGGCCAGCGTCATTACCATCAACCGTCAGGAAAATGGCGGAACCATCGTCCGCACGGGTCACAACGTGAGACACATTGATTTGGGTCGGGCCATTGAAGAAATCTTCTGGCGCGCCGGGCTTCTGTTGTTTGGCGCAACCGGTGAGCGTTATGGCGGCCGTTACTGCGGCCAGGGTGAAACGATAAGACATTATACCTCGCTATCCAGCGTTGCTTTAAGACGGCCATTTTAACGCTACTGGCCGGAGTAATACAGCAGCGTAGCGTTAGGGTTCGTCTCAAAAATTAACAGCAAGTATGTCAAGCGGGCGATCTTTGTTCGCAATCCACGCGTCCTGAAAATTCAGCGCGGGCATTTATCCGTTTTGGAAAAAAGCCGATAACGGCAGTCTCTGCTGGCCATCAGCAGTAAAGTTTGCGGCTGAGAGCCAGCCAGACAGTGCGGCCTCGATCGCCGGCCATTCGCCATCGATAATCGATAACCAGTCGGTGTCACGGTTGCGTTGCTTGCGGGTCATCGCCTGACGGAAACAGCCCTCGAAGGTAAAGCCGATCCGCTCAGCCGCGCGGCGTGAGGCGAGATTAGTTGAATCACAGCGCCAGGCCACGCGGCGATAGCCGAGGGAAAAGGCCTGGGTCAGCAGCAGAAACAGGGCGTCGGTGCCGAATACCGTGCGCTTCATCAGCGGCGACCAGGTGACGTGGCCGATTTCGCAGGCGCCGTTGACCGCATCAATATTGGCGAAGCACACTGCGCCAACGGCATGCCGGGTGCTGTTATCGACCACGGCATAGCTCACCAGCCCCTGATCCAGGCATTTATGCGTTACCCACGCGATCATCTCCGACAGTGAGGCCGGTTTTTGCGCCCCCAGCCAGGTCCAGTCGCGATCGTCTTCCGCCAGCGAAAAGGCCTGAAACAGGGCGTCGCTGTGCTGCGGGTCAAGCAGTTCGAGCGTGCAATACCGTCCGGTTAGCGAACCGCGCGGAAAAGGGCGCGCGGGCTGCCAGTCGGGTAACGCCACGCCCACCTGTTGACCGTAATGATTGATATTCACCTGCCTCTCTCCTGTTATCGTCAGCGCTTTGCGGCGTTCTGAATCGAGCCTGTTAGTTTCTATACTACGATAAAGTCACTACTTTTCTGCGTTGAGCTTAAGCGCAACACTGGTGCTCACACAACCAGGAGGCTATCTGATGCTTGTATTTCTCACTGGCGCGACAGGATTTATCGGCTCGCGCATTGTTACCGAATTGCTGGCTGCCGGACATCAGGTCCTTGGCGTCACCCGCTCTGACGCCGGGGCGGAAGCGTTAACCGCGGCGGGCGTGGAAGCGTATCGCGGCACGCTGGAAGATCCGGACAGCCTGCGCGCCGGGGCGGTCCGTGCGGATGCGGTGATCCATACCGCGTTCGATCATAACTTCGATAACTTTGTCGCCAACTGCGAAAAGGATCGTCGGGTGATCGAGGCGTTGGGGGATGCGCTGAAAGGCTCTGACCGCCCGCTGATCATTACCTCGGGCACCGGTATCGGCGATGCCGGCGACGGTCAGCCGGCGTCTGAATCGGTATTTAATCCTCAGCACGCCAACCCGCGCATTATGTCCGAATTAACCGGCAATACGCTGCTGGACGCGGGCGTGAATGTGCAGGTGGTCAGGCTGCCACAGGTGCACGATACGGTGAAGCAGGGACTGATCACGCCGTATATCGCCATCAGCCGGGAGAAGGGCGTGGCGGCATATGTCGGCGAGGGCACTAACAGCTGGCCGGCGGCGCACGTGCTGGACGTGGCTAAGCTCTATCTGCTGGTGCTGGAAAAGGGCGAGAAAGGCCAGCGCTATCATGCGGTGGCTGAAGAGGGCGTGTCTGCCAAAGAGATCACCGACGTCGTCGCCGCCGGTCTGGGTGTTCCGGTGGTGTCGTTGCCGCCGGAAGAGGCAGCGGCGCACTTTGGCTGGTTTGCGATGTTCGCCAGCATGGATCTGCGTGCCTCAGGCAAATGGACGCAGCAACAGCTGGGTTGGCAGCCCAGAGAACGGGGATTGATAGCCGACTTGCAGGCGATGGATTACCGCCAGTAAAATTGCCATCCATGACGCAATAAAAAAGCCGGTAACATCACTGTTACCGGCTTTTCTGTTAATGCTGCGAAATTACGCGGCGATTAACGTCTGTGCCGTGCTCTCAACCAGCGCCAGCAGGATTTTGATGTCCTCAAGCGTTACGGTCGGGTTCAGCAAGGTCATTTTCAGACAGGTGACGCCATTCGACTCGGTCACACCGACGTTGGCCCGGCCTGAATCCAGCAGCGCATCACCAATCTTCTGGTTCAGCAGCGCAATGGCCGCATCCGTGGCGAACGCAGACTGCTGCGGACGATAACGGAACAGCACGCTTGCCAGCTGTGGCTTCATCACCAGCTCCAGCGCAGGCTGCTCAGCCACGTAACTTGCTACCTGTTGCGCCAGCGTCACGCCGTGATCGATGATCTCCGCGTACTGCTTCTGTCCTAATGCTTCCAGACCCATCCACAGTTTCAGCGCATCGAAACGGCGGGTGGTTTGCAGCGATTTGGACACCAGATTTGGCACGCCCTGAGCTTCATCGAACTCGGAGTTCAGGTAAGCCGCCTGATAGCGCATCAGCTCATAGTGGCGCGCTTCTTTCAGCAGGAAGGCGCCACAGCTGATGGTCTGGAAAAACTGCTTGTGGAAGTCCAGGGTAATGGAATCCACCAGCTCAATGCCGTCCAGATAATCGCGATACTTCTCAGACAGCAGCAGCGCACCGCCCCAGGCCGCATCAACGTGCACCCAGATCTGCTCTTCAGCGGCAAGCTTCGCAATCGCGCGCAGCGGATCGATAGCACCGGCATCGGTGGTGCCAGCGGTGGCGACAATCGCCAGCACCTGCTCACCGTTGGCTTTCGCCGCCGCCAGCTTCTCCGTTAAATCGGCCAAATCCATACGGGCGAATTCGTCGGTTTTAACCAGGGTAACGGACTGATAACCCAGACCCAGCAACGCCATGTTCTTCTGCACCGAGAAGTGCGCATGCTCAGAACAGAACACTTTAATCTTCTTCAGGTTGCCCACCAGGCCATCCTGCTGAATTGAGTGTCCCTGACGGGCAAAGAAGGCATCACGCGCCAGCATCAGGCCCATCAGATTGCTCTGGGTGCCGCCGCTGGTGAATACGCCCGCATCGCCAGCCTGATAGCCAACCTGAGTACGCAGCCATTCAATCAGCTTCATCTCAATGATGGTGGCTGACGGGCTTTGATCCCAGGAGTCCATGCTCTGATTGGTGGCGTTGATCAAGACTTCCGCCGCCTGGCTAACCACCAGGCTCGGGCAGTGCAGGTGCGCCACACACTGTGGGTGATGCACCGACAGGCTGTCTTTTAAGAAGAACTCAATCGCACGCTCAATAGCGGCCTGGTTACCCAGGCCCTGAGGATTAAAATCCAGCGTAATGCGTTCGCGAAGCTCAGCAACAGTTTTCCCCTGATACATCTCAGGTTGTTGCAGCCATTGCACCACGGCCTGGCTGCTCTGCTCGATCGCCTGCTTATATGCTTCTGTGCTCTGCGCAGAAGCCGCCAGAATAGGGTTTAATCCGGACATCAACTTCACTCCACTCAGACGGGTTTTACGCCAGCAGCTAACAGGGCGTTTTCAAATTTATCCAGGAACACGGTCAGCTCTTCCTGAGAAATCAACAGGGAAGGCAGCAGACGCAGCACGCAACCGTTACGGCCGCCGCGCTCAAGGATCAGACCCGCCTGGAAGCATTTCTTCTGCAACAGTGCAGAAAGTTCCGGATCGGCAGGGTAGCAACCCATATGATCCTGCGCTTCGCCTGGCTTCACGATCTCAATACCGATCATCAGGCCCAGACCGCGAATGTTACCGATCACCGGGAAACGTTTCTGCATCTCAGCCAGCTGGCCTTTCAGCCATTCGCCCTGTGCGGCCACTTTCCCGGCAATGTTGTTTTCGGTCAGGTGCTTCAGCGTGGTCAGGCCGGTCGCCATCGCCAGCTGGTTGCCACGGAAGGTGCCGGTGTGGTGACCCGGTTCCCAGGCATCAAATTCTTTCTTAATACCGAGCACCGCCAGTGGCAGACCGCCACCTACAGCTTTAGACATCACGATGATGTCTGGCTCAATGCCCGCGTGTTCGAAGGCGAACAGCTTGCCGGTACGGCAGAAGCCAGCCTGAACTTCATCGATGATCAGCAGGATGCCGTGCTCTTTGGTGACTTTACGGATGCGCTGCAGCCACTCAGCCGGCGCCGGGTTAACGCCGCCTTCGCCCTGAACGGCTTCGAGGATCACCGCCGCAGGTTTGCGCACGCCGCTTTCCACGTCGTTGATCAGGTTTTCGAAGTAGTAGGTCAACGCCTTCACGCCAGCTTCACCGCCAATGCCCAGCGGGCAGCGGTAGAGGTGCGGATACGGCATAAACTGCACTTCAGGCATCATGCCGTTGACGGCTTCTTTCGGCGACAGGTTACCTGTTACCGCCAGCGCGCCATGGGTCATGCCGTGATAGCCGCCGGAGAAGCTGATCACGCCAGTACGACCGGTATGTTTTTTTGCCAGTTTCAACGCCGCTTCGACGGCATCCGCGCCAGAAGGGCCGGTGAACTGCAGGCAGTACTCTTTACCCTGACCAGGGAGTAAAGAGAGAAGATAAGCAGAGAACTCATCTTTTAATGGCGTGGTCAGGTCCAGTGTATGTAACGGCAAGCCGCTGGTAATGACACTTTGTATGCTTTGCAGGACGTCAGGGTGGTTGTGGCCAAGAGCCAGGGTTCCCGCGCCAGCCAGGCAGTCAAGATAGTGATTATTCTCAACGTCGGTAATCCAGACGCCCTGTGCTTTTGCTATAGCAAACGGCAACTTGCGTGGATAACTCCTGACATTTGATTCAAATTCAGCTTGTCTCGCCAAATAGGTTTCATTGTTTGCATGTGAAGACTTTGCACCTAAAGTATCAATACGGACTTTATCCGTCATCATATCTCTCCTACAACCGGGGGCATCGTTGGCACCCTGATTGAAACTGGTTAAAAAAGTAGCGACTCTGTATAAAAGCGCGCCCAATATAGGGCTTTTCCCCCCCGAGCTCAATGATTAATTTTGTTAAGATTTGTTTACTATTTTTCTTTATGAATCATACCGTTGCAGTGTCCTTTTACTGTGTGTGGTTATCATACAAATGTGACGTTTTTGTTAAACAGCACAAAAGGGAGTTTGAGACCGGCTGAGAAGAGGGTTGTTTAAGCATAAAGCGGCCAAAAGATACGCAAACGCTTACCTCGCGTAACATGTGTTTAACGTTCATTTATTCACTAACACCTGATAACGGGTGCTGCGTCCGCCGCCCGGCAGTTTTTCAATGCAGCCTTTGTCCAGCAGGTCCGCTAAATGGCGGGTTGCGGTGGCCTTACTGACTTTGGCCACCTTTTGGTACTGACTGGCGCTGATGCCCGCTTCAAAGCCCTGATCGCCGCCATCCAGCAGGCGGTTCAGCACTTTAATTTGTTCCTTGCTTAGCGCGTCATGGTGATGGCGCTGCCAGAAGCGGGCTTTGATCTGCGTGCGCTCAACGCTGTTAATGGCTTCGCGGATACTTTCCTGCAACGTGTCCAGAAACCAGCTGAGCCAGTCGGTGATATCCAGGCCGCCTTTCTGCGTCTGTTCCAGTATCTGGTAATAACTTGCGCGCCTTGCCAGGATTGCCGGTGACATGGCATACAGCCGGATGGTCTGGCTGTCCGCCTGCGATAACGCCAGGTCGGTTAATGCGCGGGTGATACGTCCGTTGCCATCATCAAAGGGATGCAGGGTGATAAACCACAGATGGCTGATGGCCGCACGCAGCAGAGGATCCAGCAGCGCATCTTTCTCACTGGCAATAAACCAGTCAATAAACTCGGCCAGTTGCGCTTCCAGCCCCTCGCGAGGCGGGGCGATAAAGTGGATCACCGGTTTATCGATACGTCCGGACACCACCTGCATCGGCTCATTGCCGCGTAATTTGCCCACCCCAAGCGAATGGATGGAAAGCCCCTCCTGCGGGAAGATCCACTGATGCCACTGACACAGGCGCTCGACGCTCAGCAGATGCTGCCGGTTATCGATGGCATCCAGCATCATCGCCGCCAGGCCTTCAGAACGATCGGAAACCGGCCAGGGATGCTCTTCCGTCACGCCCAGCCGGCGTGCCAGCGACGACCGCACCGACTGCACATTGATCGGCTCTTCTTCAATGGCGGAAGAGGAGAGGATATTGGCCAGCAGAGTATCAAGGGTTTGCACTTCATCATCGGGCAGCATTCCCGCGCGCCCGAGCAACAGCCCACGTTGCTGCTGAATATCGCGCAGACGTGGCAATAATGCCGCCTCATCCCAGCGAAAGTGGGGCCAGTCCGGCTGTTGCCAAATCCAATCTGAAGTCATATTTTTGCCCGCCTTAATCAAGTGGTGAGCCGATTAATCTGACTATTCGGCTCACTGGATGAGCCGAATATAGCAAACAATCGGCTCACGGGCGAATGTGACCACACTTCCAAACACCCAAGAGAGAGCGACGCCAACGGTGCAAAAGCCGGCAAAGACAAGGCTGGCATTCGCTGGCCGGTTTGGTCTGACTGAGAAGAATAAATATTGTTAAGAGGGGTTGAAATGGAAGGGAGATAATTTTTAATTGCCCGTTAAAATTTAAGCCTCTCATTGTTTACGTATTCAACTGGTTAGACCTTTTTTGTTGCTGAGTTTTTGTCATTAATCGGCAAGTTTGAAAAGTATAAAAATGAAACGGCAGTAAGCGTGTTATACTCGATCTATTACCACTTTCTCTCATTTGGTTTTAACGAAGATCCCTTCGTTTGTTACCTCATTATTTCCATGAGGATTATTTTATAATAATCAAGAAAGGAAATTCAATGATCGCTTATTTTATTCTTGCACACCGTTACCCTCACCAGTTTAAACGTCTGTTTAAATCTATCTATCATGCGGATAATCATTACCTGATCCATATCGATAAAGGTGCAGAGGCTGAAACGGTTGATGACATCACCCTGTTTTTAAAAGACTATGACAATGCGTCGATATTAGAAAGCAAAGATGCGATCTGGGGCGGCTATAGTCTGGTGGATGCAGCATTACGCGGCATTAAAAAACTGGTCAATATGGACGTTAAATGGGAATATTTTATCAACCTCAGCGGGCAGGACTTTCCGTTAAAAAGTCAGGCAGAGATACTGAGCTTCCTGAATCTGCATAAAGGCGTTGAATTTATTAAGGTTGCCGATCAGGCCAAAATCCGTCCGGAAACCCTGCACCGCATTAAAGACTATGTACAGGAAGTGGGGGATAAATTAGAAATCGATCCGCTTGCCAACCGGATGTTTTTAAAAGGTGTGACGCCCTATATTGGCAATCAATGGATGATCCTCAGCCGGGCGTTCTGTGAGTTCATTACCTACAGTCCTGAACTGAAAAAGTTTGAAGACTTCTACCGAAATACGCTGATCGCAGATGAAGGTTTTTTCCAGACGGTATTGATGAATACCACCTTTAAATCAGTGATCGTCTCCGACGATAAACGTGAAATTGACTGGGTCGCCAGTGATGATATTAAGCTGCGTCCACGTGATTTTGTCCGAAAAGATTCAGTGGTTTTGCTTAACAGTAAAAATTTATTCGCCAGAAAGTTCGATGAACAGGTCGATAGCGCCATTCTGGGTATCCTCGAAGACAGCCTGACCAGCCTGCCGGTAAAAGAAAGAAGTGCCGCAACGGCTAAATTCCATCTGGTTAATTAGTTAATCGTGTAACCTAAATCGGCTTTACGTCATCTGGTGTTTCTTTATTCATCAACCAGATGACGAATATTCTGTTTAATCGACTAATTCAATCCCCAATCCTTCCAGCAAATTCACCGCTTCAAGCCGCGAAAATTTCGCCCTCGCGACGGTATTGTGCATCACGTCAATAGTGAAGTTCCAGGAGTCGGTAAAATCCGCCGCCCGCAGATTGGTGTTGTTAAATAAACTGCCTGCCAGGTCGCAGCCGGTGATCGTTGCGTTGGCCAAATCACACTCGCGGAAGTCCACTTCATGCAGCTTGCACTCGTCCAGCCTCAAACCATTTAACTTCAATCCCTGAAACGACGCGTTGGTTAACAGGCATTGGGTAAACTGCAGCTCAGGATCGAGATTGAAGGTTGGCCACTGCGCGCGCGTCCAGTCGATGCCGCTCAGCTTGCACTCATTGAACGCCACCTCATAAAACGTCGACCAGCTGATGCCCGTCACGCTGAGGTTACAGTGGTTGAAGGTGCATTGGGTGAACTTACAGCGGGTCAGTTGCGCCGAGGTAAAGTTGCAGTTATTGAACACGCACTCTTCAAATCGCGCGCTTTCCAGACTGGCTGAAATAAGATCCAGCTTATCGAAGGTTTGCTGAAAATAGTCTTGATTGCTGACCGGATGTTCCATGATGATGCTCCTTGAGTCTTGATACTATCGATCGCCATCATCAGCAGGAGAGTCTGGCATGTCAGAGGCAGAGATCGGCTACAAAATTAATGAACCTATCACCGAAACGCAGTTTATCAACTTACTGAAAGAGACCTCGCTTGGCGAGAGAAGGCCAATTGCCGATCGGGATCGCATCGCCGATATGCTGAAACACAGCAACCTGCTGGTGACCGCCTGGATTGGCGACCGGCTGGTGGGCGTGGCGCGATCGCTGACCGATTTCAGCTTTTGTTGCTATCTGTCCGACCTCGCGGTGTCCGAGACGGTGCAAAAGTCCGGGCTGGGTAAAAAGCTGATATCAGTCACCGCCGCGCAGCTTCATCCAAAATGCCGCGTTATCCTGCTGGCCGCGCCGCTGGCGGTGGAATACTACCCAAAAATCGGTTTTGAACAGCATCCCAGCGCCTGGAATTTATTGGCCGAACAGGTTGATTAGCGTCCCCAGCGTGAGCGCAGATAATCGACCGCTTTCTGCGTCTGCGGTTGATTAAGGTAGTTCTCCCTGAAGAGGATCGTGCCGTCAATCTGCGGCACGGCATCGTTCAGATCGAGCTGCTTTTTCAACTCGGGCACGCCGCCTTCAATCATCCAGTCCGGCTCCATCTTCGACGGTTCGCCAATTTTATACAGCGCCACGCCGATATAGAGTTTGGTCGGGGTGTTTTTCACCACGTTCGCCCACCAGTTTGCCAGCACATCATAGCGCGCCGCATCGCGCGCGAAAGGCCAGTACAGCTGCGGCGCAATATAATCCAGCAGGCCCTGTTGCACCCAGCGGCGGGTATCGGCATAGGATTCGTCATAGGCGGCGGCTCCACGAGTCGCTGAACCGGCCGGATCGTGCGAAATATTCCGCCAGACGCCGGCCGGGCTGACGCCAAACTGCACATCCGGTTTCAGCTGCTTGATGGTGCGCGACACCTGCTCGATCAGCAGCTGGGTGTTATGTCGGCGCCAGTCCGCTTTTGAGGCAAACCCCTGACCATAGCGGCTGTAGGTTTGATTGTCGTTCAGGGCAGAGCCGGGCGATTCGGTGTAGAAGTAATCATCAAACTGCACGCCGTCTATCGGGTAACGGGCAACCACTTCGGAGACGATGCTGGTGATCCAGTCCCGCGCTTCCGGAATGCCCGGATCGAGGACAAAGCGATCGCCTGAGGTACGGATCCAGTCGGGATGCAGCACAAACACGCTGGCGGGATGTAGCGACACGGTGCGGTTTAACTCGGCAACCGTCGACGCTTTAGTGTTGACCGACACGCGATAGGGGTTAAACCAGGCATGCACCTTAATGCCGCGCTTGTGCGCTTCATCGAGCATAAACTGCAGCGGATCGTAACCCGGATCTTCGCCAATTTTGCCGGTCAGCATATCTGACCACGGCAGGATTTTGGAGGGCCACAGCGCGGTGGCATCCGGTTTAACCTGGAAGAAGACGGTATTGATGCCGAGGCTTTTCAGCTTATCCAGCTTGTCCTTCAGCGCCTGTTGCTGCTGGCTGATACGCAGCGCCGCACTGCTAACGTTCACCGACGAGACCGGTGGCCAGTCCAGCCGCGAAACGGTGGTCAGCCAGACGCCGCGCATCGGCTGCGCGGTAAGTGACGGTGTCACAGGAACCGGTTGCTTAGTCACTGCTGGAAAGGGCGTTACCAGCGATTTGGGTGGCTGTGAGGCGCAGCTGGCCAGCAGCAACGCGGTGCCAACCAGCGCCAGCGCGCTGAATTTTTTCAGATTGGTGGCCGGGAAAAAGCGGCGAGAAAAGGCGATGATAGCCTCCGTGCTGACGTAAAAAGTTGCCGTATCTTACCCTAATCAGGCGTCTCAGAGACACCTGATTACCGACGGTGATTACTTCGGTGTGTAAGAGATATAACCGGCGATGCCGCCCGCGCCGCCGTCTTTGGGGTGATTAAGGCCATCGGAGACCGGGACCGGGGAAAAGTCGAAAGGCGTAACGCCCTCAATGCAGGCGACGTTAATGCCGTAAAATTCCGGATTCGAACGCCGTTGGTGGAAGGTATAGACACCGCAGGTTTTGCAGAAGAAATGCGCGGCTTCGCCTGAATTAAAGCGGTACTCGGTCAGCATATCCTGCCCTTTGATCACCTCAACCCGTTTACCCATCGCCATCACCGCGCCACGCTTCGCGCACAGGGAACAGTTGCAGCAAAGCACGCCGTTAAAGCCATCAATAAGCTCGACGTTAAACACGACGGAACCACAATGGCACTGTGCTGACTTAATGTCTGACATGACGACCTCTGAATAGTGTTGGTTTATCCCCCACGGACCGAGCCACGCCACACCACGCTGGCTTCATACAGGCATTTGTCGCTGGGCCGATCGACGCGAGGATCCAGTTCATGGCTGCTTTTTTCCTGAGCAACCAGCCACTGTACCGCCTCGCGGGAAAAGGTTTCCATCGGCGGGGCGAAGGTGGTGAGGTTGTAGGATGACCAGCCGCTTTGCGCAATATTGTCGTAGCCCACGATACACAAATCTTCCGGGATGCGTAAGCTGAAACGAGTTCGCGCTTCGTCCATAAAACCACAGGCCACCAGATCGGTAACGCAAAATACCGCATCGGGCCGCTTCTGCCGGGTCAGCAGGCGATGCGCCAGTATCTGTCCGCTTTCATACGAGGTGGTGCCGAAGCGCTCAACGTCCACCGTCAGGCCGGCGCGTTCGGCCGCGCCCAGAAAATCTGTTTCTCGTTTCATCAGGCTGGGGGTACCGGCCAGCGAATTGGCAAAGGCCAGATGGCGACAGCCTGCGCGCACAAAGGCGCTGATGGCGGTATCGGCCGCCTTGCGGGAATCCAGGTTGATGCTCAGCGAACCGGGCAGGGATTCGTCACGGTTAATCAGAATCAGGTGCTGCCCGTGCTGGTAACAAAGCTGGGTGATGCCGCTGTCCGGCATGCCTGAAAGAATAATCGAGGCATCGGCGCGGAAGTTGATCGCCTGCTGCAGGGCCGCCGAGACGCTGTTATCGGAAAGATCGGTGTTAATGATCATCGCCACCTTGCCGGCTTCCTGCAAAAAATGCGTCAGCCAACTGACCAGGCTGGCACGGTAGGGCGTGGCGACATCGGAGACGATCAGGCACACGATGCCGCTGCGGTTACTGACCAGGCTACGCGCCAGATGATTAACGTGATAACCCAGCTCTTCTGCCGCTTTCATCACCCGGTTGCGGGTACTTTCCGACACGCTGGCCCCCGGCGTAAAGGTGCGCGACACCGCCGATCGGGACACGCCGGCACGCTGCGCGACGTCATACGCATTAATCCCCGTTTTACCCTGGCTCACATTTTCTCTCCTGCTGGTAACCACACCAGAATGACTATTCCACCTTTTGCACAAGTGTGCAAAATAATGCGCCGTGATTATGTTGCAATTTTGTGACACTGCCAGTCAATTCGGCACCAAGGTGATTGACGGGCGAAATTATGTACTCTATTACTTTGCACACATGTGCAAGATGCTTGTTTTATCAGCAACACAAATAACAATCAAGGAGAATACCCATGCGTCACACCTTGTTGATCACTGCCCTTACACTTTGCGGATCCAGCCTGCCGCTGATGGCCAGCGCCGCCGGGAACCTCAATATGATTTGTTCAGCGGATGTGGTGGTCTGCGAACATATGACCGACATCTTCAGCAAATCGCATCCGGACATTAAAGTCAGCATGGTCCGGCTCTCCGCCGGAGAAGCCTATGCCCGTTTACGCAGCGAAGCGCGTAACCCGCGCACCGACATCTGGTGGGCTGGCACCGGCGATCCGCATATGCAGGCCGCATCAGAAGGGCTGACCCAGGTGTACAAATCGCCGCTGTTGCCGCAGCAGCAAGACTGGGCACAGAAGCAGGCCGAGATTTCCGGTTATCGTACCGTCGGCATCTACGCCGGTGCGCTGGGCTGGGGCTACAACACCAAATTACTTGCCGAGAAGAAGATCAAAGCGCCAGCCTGTTGGGCGGACCTGCTTGACCCGGCCTTCAAGGGCGAAATCCAAATCGCTAACCCGAATTCCTCCGGCACCGCCTATAACGCCTTAGCCACCCTCGTGCAGATCATGGGTGAAGATAAGGCGTTCGATTACCTGAAAAAGCTCAATGCCAATATCTCGCAGTACACCAAATCCGGCTCTGCGCCGGTGAAAGCGGCGGCACGCGGTGAAACCACCGTCGGCATCGTCTTTATGCATGATTCGGTAGCGATGGAAGTCGATGGCTTCCCGGTGAAAACGGTCGCGCCTTGTGAAGGCACCGGCTACGAGATTGGGTCGATGTCGATTGTGAAGGGCGCACGCAACCTGGCCAGTGCCAAGGTCTGGTATGACTGGGCGTTGAGCGCAGAAGCCCAGTCGCATATGAAAGAAGCCAAATCCTTCCAGCTGCCGTCCAATACCAAAGCTGAAATCTCTGAATACGCGCCGCGCTTCGAAAATATCAAACTGATTGATTACGATTTCAAAACCTATGGCGATACCGCGAAGCGCAAAGCGCTGCTGGGCCGTTGGGATAAAGAAATCGGCGCAAGCGCTCAGTAATCTCGCACTGCCGGGATCGCCCGGTAGCTTTACCGAACAGCGGTGGCTCACGCCTGACGTCCGCTTCAGCCTGCCCGTTCAGGTCGAGGTGTTGTATGAATACAAATAACCGGCGGTTAGTCGGCGCGCTGGGTCTGGGCGCGGTCGCATTAACGCTGCTGCCCTGGTACAGCCTGGAAGCGGGGTTCTTCCAGTTCTCCTGGCTCACCACGCTGTGGGGCGATGAGGCGACCGCGGCAGGCCTGTGGCAGATGCTGTCGCATTTGCATCCGTGGTTGATGGCGATCGTCAGTCTGTTTGGGCTGGCGGCACTCAGTGGCTTAATCAAACACAGCGGCACGCGGAGTGCCTTATTACTGGCGGTCAGCGCGCTGGGCATCGTGTTTATGGTGGTTGAAGGGCACGCAATTGGCTACAGCGGCTGGAACTGGCTGTGGCTGGAAAATGCCTTCGGGCCGCTGGCACAGGGCCAACCCGCGTTTGGCGCCGGCGCAATTCTGATGCTTACCACCTTTCTGCTGCTGTTCTCCTTTGCGCTGGCAGAGCGTGGAGTGTTGAAAGGCGATGCCTTTGTGGTCGCGTCGATTGTGATGCTGGTCGCGCTGGTCAGCACCTTTGTGCTGTATCCGGTGCTGAGCCTGTTTGTCGCGTCGGTGCAGGATGTCGACGGTAGCTTTAAGCCGGACGGGCTAATCAGCAATATTCAGGATCCGGCCATCTGGAGCCTGTCCTGCCTGACCGGCGGAAGTTGCGGCACCGCCTGGCGCACGCTGATGCTGGCGCTGATGACCGCCACCGGATCAACGTTACTGGGACTGGCTTTTGCGCTGGCGGTCTCGCGTACCGGCTTGCCGTGTAAAAAAGCGCTGCGGATGTTGACCATCCTGCCAATCATCACGCCGCCGTTTGTGATCGGGCTGGCCCTGATCCTGCTGTTTGGCCGTTCGGGTGTGGTCACCACGCAGCTCGCCGCGCTGTTTGGCATTGAGCCGGGACGCTGGCTGTATGGCATGACCGGCATCTGGATTGCCCAGGTACTGTCGTTTACGCCGGTGGCCTTTATGGTGTTGATTGGCGTGGTGGAAGGCATCAGCCCGTCACTGGAAGAAGCGTCTCAAACGTTGCGCGGCAACCGCTGGCACACCTTTTCGCGGGTTTCGCTGCCGTTAATGGCGCCGGGACTGGCCAACGCCTTCCTTATCAGCTTTATCGAAAGCATGGCGGATTTCGGCAACCCGATGGTGCTGGGCGGCAGTCACGGCGTGCTTTCTACCGAGATTTTCTTCTCGGTGGTTGGTGCGCAGAACGATCCGAGCCGGGCAGCGGTGCTGGCGATGATCCTGCTCTGCTTTACCTTATGCGCCTTTATTATTCAGCGCGTGTGGCTCTCCGGTAAAAGCTTCGCCACCGTCACCGGCAAAGGGGATGGCGGCCGCCATGCGCAGTTACCGAAACCGATGCGGATTGGCGTGTATGGGTTGGTGATCCCGTGGGGACTGTTCACCCTGGTGATCTACGGCATGATTATGATCGGCGGTTTTGTGCAGTCGTGGGGACTGAACAATAACCTGACGCTGGAACATTATATTCGCGCCTTTAGCATCACGCTGCAGGATGGGCATCTGCTGTGGACCGGCGTCGCCTGGAATTCTTTCTGGACCACGCTGGAAATCGCGCTGATCGCCGCACCTCTGACCGCCATCGTCGGCCTGTTAACCGCCTGGCTGATCGTCCGGCAGAAGTTTGCCGGTCGTCAGGCGTTTGAGTTTGCGCTGATGCTGAGTTTTGCCATTCCCGGCACGGTGATCGGCGTCAGCTATGTGATGGCCTACAACCTGCCGCCGCTGGAAATCACCGGCACCGCGTTGATCCTGATCGTCTGCTTTGTTTTCCGCAATATGCCGGTCGGCGTGCGCGGGGGGATCGCGGCGATGAGTCAGCTCGACCAGAGCCTTGATGAAGCCTCCTTAACCCTTGGGGCCAACAGCTTCCGCACGCTGAGAAAAGTGGTGCTGCCGTTGTTGAAACCGGCGATCAGCGCCGCGCTGGTGTATGCCTTTGTCCGGGCGATCACCTCAATCAGTGCGGTGATTTTCCTGGTCAGCGCGCAGTACAACATGGCGACCTCGTACATTGTTGGGCTGGTTGAAAACGGCGAGTACGGTGTGGCCATCGCCTATTCTTCGGTGCTGATCGTCGTGATGCTGGCGATCATTGCCGTATTCCAGTTGCTGGTCGGCGAACGTCGCCTGGGCCGGGCAAGTAAAACCACCCAGGTGGCGACGATAGCACCGTCTGCCGCTGCCTTAACCCAGGAGAATGCCGTATGAGCGCGTTAAAAGCCGGAACCGTTGTGTTTGAACATGTCTCAAAGCGCTTTGCCGGATTCACCGCCGTTCCCGACCTGTCGCTGACGGTTGAGGCGGGCACGCTGGTGACGCTGCTGGGGCCTTCGGGCTGCGGCAAAACCACCACGCTGCGTTTACTGGCCGGACTGGAACATCCCACGTCCGGCACCATTCGCATCAGCGGCAAAGATGTGACCAATCTGCCGGCCAATGAGCGTGACGTGGCGATGGTGTTTCAGTCCTACGCGCTGTTCCCGCATATGTCGGCTCTGGACAACGTGATGTACGGCTTGCAGGCCGGCGGCATGAACAAGAAGGAGTCGCAGGATCGCGCCAGAGAAGGGCTGAAGATGATCGGTCTGGAGCATCAGGGCAACCGGCTGCCTTCGGAACTCTCCGGCGGACAGCAGCAGCGTATTGCCGTTGCTCGCGCGCTGGTACTGGAACCGCAGGTGCTGCTGCTGGATGAGCCGCTGTCTAACCTCGATGAACGCCTGCGCCGTCGGGTGCGGACGGATATCCGCGATCTGCAACAGCGCCTGGGCTTCACCGCCGTGTATGTCACCCACGATCAGGAAGAGGCGCTGGCCGTTTCCGATAAAATCATCGTGATGCAGGAGGGGAATATTGCCCAGCAGGGTGCGCCGGAAACCCTGTACCGCTCGCCGAACTCGGTGTTTATCGCCGATTTTATGGGTGAAGCGAACATCCTGCCGTGTGAAGTTGAAACATTGGAAGGGGATAATGCCCTGATCCGCCTCGGCAGCCAGCGTTATCGGGTGCAGGGGAACGGCGCGCAACCGGGTAAGGCTCAGCTCTCGGTGCGTCCGCAGTTCATCACCGTCTGCCCGTCTGGCGAAGGCGCGCTCGACGGTGAAATTATACATACCACCTGGCTTGGCGATCATATTGAATATGAAGTGAAAACTGACCTTGGCGCGCTGTTTATCGTTGATACGCAGATGGAACAGCGGCTGCCGCCTAATGCTCGGGTGAAGCTGGATTTTAAACCGCAAGGCCTGGCGCTGATTGCCCCTTAACCCTGGATGTAAGGAACAACTATGACTGAGTTAGATAACGGCGCGCTGATGGAGCGTCTGGCGCTGGCCGAAAAAGCCGCCAGAACCGGCGGCGCGCTGGCCCTGAAGTGGTTCAATCAGCGTGAACGTTTAGTGATTGAAACCAAGAAAGATCTGCAGGATGTGGTCTCGATTGCCGATCGCGAAGTCGAACAGCATATCGACGATTTGATCCGTACGCAGTTCGCCAACGACGGTTTCCTGGGTGAAGAAACCGGATTACAAACCGGCACCTCAGGCTTCACCTGGGTGGTCGATCCCATTGATGGCACCAGCCCGTTTCTTAACGGCATGCAAAACTGGTGCGTCTCCGTCGCCGTGCTGTATGCCGGTGAGCCGGTGATTGGAGTGATTTACGCACCTTGTTTTGATGAGTGCTACATTGCCGCCAGCGGCAAGGGCGCAACCTTAAACGGCGTCACGTTGAAGGTCGATCCGGCCAGAACCTTGCAAAACCATGTGGTCGGTTTTGGTGCCAACAGCTACGTGACGCCAAAAGAAGTCGGCGAGTTGTTGAGCGCCGTGCTGGAAGCGGGCGGCAACTTTATCCGCATCGGATCGGGCGCATTGATGCTGGCGTGGGTCGCTGCCGGTCGCGTGGTCGGATATTTCGAACCCTATATGCATGCCTGGGATTGCCTGGCCGGATACTGCCTGGTGAAAGAAGCGGGCGGCTGGTATTTACCGTTTAACACCGAAGGCGATCGCATAACCAAAGGCGCTAAGGTTCTGGCGGTTGCACCGGGTGCGGAAGAAGAGCTTAAGCGGATCGCCGGCGTTAAGTAGTTGCCGAACCCGGTAAAAAAGCAGAAGAAAAGGGCGCAAATAACTAATTTGCGTCCTCTTTTTTGGTGTTGCCACGTGAATTCTGCAAGGCCAGTGCCTTGATAGATTGGCAGAATTCACGTAGCGCGATCACACGTCAAGTCGGTGGATAACGCTGACAAACTGGCTGACGCCGCTGTTGATTTCCTTCAGGCTGCGCGACAGGTCGGTGATTTTATCCTGCTCTGAGGTGACGAACTGTTTCACCGCATCGAGCTGCTTATACATCTGCTGGATCAGGTCTGAGTTCAATTCGACCACGGTGGTGATTTTTTGCGTGGCGCTGGCGGTTGACGCCGCCAGCCGGCGAACTTCCGCCGCAACCACGCTGAATCCACGTCCGGCTTCACCCGCGCGGGCGGATTCAATGGCGGCATTCAGCGCCAGAATGTTGGTCTGCGCGGCAATCACGTTAATGGTATCCACCACTTCGCTGATGCTTTTGGCCGAAGCACTGAGCTGTGCACCAATCTCTGTCGCCGCATTAACCTGAACGGCAACCAGCCCGGAGTTGCGCACCGTTTCATCCAGCACTTCATTGGCATTGTGGGTAATCTGCGAGGTTTGCTCGGAGGTGGTGACGGCAATGTCGGCCACGCGTTTAGCTGCTTCCACCCGGGCGGTGATGTCCGAGGCAATCTTGATCACCTTGTACACATGGCCATCGGCGTCATACACCGGGTTGTAGCTGGCTTCCAGCCAGATACGTTCACCGCTGGCGGTTTTGCGCTCGAAGCGTCCGACAAAGTGCTGGCCTTTGCCAATTTTCTGCCAGAAATCCGGGTTTTCCCGGTAGAAGCTTTCAAAGCAGAAGATGCGATGATGCTGCCCGACGATATCAGACAGGCTGTAGCCCATATGGGTGAGAAAGTTGCTGTTGGCCGTCAGGATTTTGCCATCCGGCGTGAACTCAATCACCGCCATCGACAGATCCAGCGCGGTGATCACCGCTTCTTTTTGTTCCAGTTCCTGATGGCGGGCGGTGATATCACTCGCCACTTTGATCACTTTATAAACCTGGCCTTTATCATCGCTGACCGGGAAGTAGGTCGCGCTGAGATAGAAACGCTGGCGCAGTTTACTGAAGCGTTCAAAGATGCCGGTAACGGACTCGCCGCTGGCTAAAGTTTGCCAGAAGGCGGCATAAGCGGATGAGCGGCTGAAGTCTTGCTTACAAAAAATTCGGTGGTGCTTGCCCTGAATCTCACTGAGCGTGTAGCCGGTAACGTCGAGGAACTGCTGATTGGCGCTGAGGATCTCTCCATCGGGCAAAAACTCAATCCATGCCACATGCTGTTTGATCGCATCGATATCCCTTGCGATGCTATTACTTTTGGACGAGGGCAGAGAAAAAACCGATTTTTTCACACCAAACATAGAACACCTCAGGAAGTTAGCAATAGCGCAATGATCCCGTTGCGGGCGCGGCGTCTGGCCACGTCCATCACAACGAAATTCTGTTCGGCAAGCGGCCGCGTAATTTTCCCTGCTGGACACTTGATCCAACGCCTTAAGGCGACGGACGTATCTCTTTACGCACGTTGGTGCGCATGCTGGGATGAAATGGGAGTCATTTTCCTGATGTTCTGTAAAAAGTAACGGGCACGCAAATGCCTGTCTTAAGTGGTATCGGCAGCGGTGAGAAAAGGATGAGGGGAACATGCAAATCATTTACGTGTTTTGTGCGCTGGATGGGGTTATGGATGAAGTGAAAGGTAAGGTTAAGAGGCGAGGGAGCCTGGCGGGTCTGTGGTGGGCAGATTGAGAAACGTGGAAGCCGTTGATGTCAGCCTGCAATTTTACTAATGTTGCGTGGGGTTTTTGTTTATTCAGAGGCATGCAATGCGCATCATAACCAGGTTGTACCGGCCAGAAGATTTGGATGCAGCGATTGCCGTGTTCCAATGCGCGGTGCGTGGCATCGCCAGCAAGGATTATGATCAACAGCAGATTCTGGCGTGGAGTCAGGTCGATCGTCAGCGCTGGCAGCAGCGGTTAAATGACAGCAAGGTTTGGCTGGCGGAAATCGATCGGCGCATTGTCGGCATCATCAGTCTGGAAGCAGTTGGTCATCTGGATTTGTTGTTTACCGATGCGGAGTATCAGCGACGCGGCGTAGCGACAGCGCTGTACAACACGGTTGAGCAATGGGCGAGGGTGAACGGCGTGACGTCGATGGTGACTGAAGCAAGCATCACGGCAAAACCGTTTTTCATTCACCAGGGTTTCGATGTGAACGAACAACAGCTGGTGCAGGTGCGGGGGCAAGCGTTTATCAATTTCAAAATGCAGAAGATGTTGTGACGGTCCAGTGGCGTCCCAGATTGATGGCCAGCAGAGAGATTGGCAATGACTAGCCACCAGATGAGTAATAGAGGGAAGGTATGGGGTTTATCAATGGGCGATTCGTTGGTTAATATGCAATTTAACATAATATACATTATGCGAACCTAGGTATCGTTACGGGGAATCTGTGCTTTTGAGCCGCCATTGGCTTTGGTAGCCATTTGCCGCGCTTCTGGCTCTTCCATGGCAAGCTTCAGATAATGACTGATGAAATCCGTCTTCATCTGCTGATACCGCTTTATGTCATTCCTACAAACTTTGGCCGCGTTCTGTTTCAGCTCCGCGTAAGCTTCTGCCACTTGCGGGTTCTCTATCAGATAATCTCTGAACGCCAGATGTTTAACGATTTGTTCATCACCCACCTCAAACGCATGCACCTGATGACTCCGACGATCTCCGCCTTTGGTGAAGTATCTTCTGCCGGCAATGCCGTTTTCACCCCGTGCATCAAAACCTGAAGCAGCCATGGCCCCGTTGCATTTATCCAACTCGCTCAGGTCTGTGACTTCCAGCAAAATGTCTATCACCGGCTTCGCCACCAAGCCCGGTACTGATGTGCTGCCGATATGATGACTGGACACCATCACTGACTTCAGCACAGCCTCCAACCTGGCGCGTTCTGCTTGATACTGCACTGGCCACTGCTGATCGTATGGCGCTACGACGACAATGCGCATTGGTATGCCCTCCGTTTTATCGTTTTTCGATGGCGTCGCTACGTGAATTATTTTATGACGTGGCACCCCTTGCCTTGCAGATTTCACGTAGCGATATCATTTTTGAATGTCCGCGCTGTGGATCTCAAGCTTCGCCACTTCACCGCGCCTGATCCCCATTGACCATAATGGAGGTTAGCTCGAGTACTCCAGATAAATATTTAAAGTCGGATAATTGACTGTTTTTAAAACGAATGTTAATCGCTTAGCATTACCGCAACGCGATATCGGCACTCTCATTGACCAACGCCGCGGCAAACGCCTCTTTGCCTGGCCCTGCCAGCCATTCCTGCAGTCGGGTTAAATGACCAAACTCCTGGTTCAGCGCCGGCAAATCCGCATGACCGGCGCAGCGACCGTCGTCTATCACGGCAGCCAGACGCTTGAGAAAATCATTCTCATTGAGCAGCGTCTCGGAGAAACGCTGATAGTGGATAGGCTTACCGGCCGCCTGGCTGAGCAAAGCCTGCAAATCATTCCCGGTAACACGATCGCTGGCGATCTCGAGGGTTCGTCCCACAAACTGTTGCGGCTTGCTAAAAATTTCAGCCACAATTTTGCCGATGTCCTGCACGGCGATAAGCTGAAAAGCCTGCTCCGGGCGAGCAAAGAAGGTGAATTTATCCTGATCCAGCCCCATGCCAGGCAGCAGCAACAGTTCCATAAAGGCCGCCGGACGGATAATCGTATAGCGGATATCCCGTTGCCGTATATGGTTCTCAATCTCGGTTTTACTGTCAAAATGCCCCAGCCCGGTGGGGCCCTGACCTGCGGCGTTCACTGAGGTGTAAACCAGATGCTGAACACGTTGCTCGACGGCGATATCGGCGATCGTCTTGCCGTAACGAATTTCCTGCTCATCCGTCACGCCGTAGGCTTCACCCTGCCCTGAACTTGGCTGGATGCTGAATACGCCATAGACGTCGCGCATTGCTTCGCGGATAGATTCACCGTCGTTGAGGTCGCCCTTCACCATTTGTGCACCAGCGGCCGCCAGACTCAGGGATGCGGGGCTGGTCAGATCGCGAACGAATGCCCTGACCGGCAGGCCACGGGATAATAATGCAGAAGCCACGGCCCCACCTTGCTGACCGGTGCTGCCAAAGACCAAAATGGAGCGATTGGGCGGATGATTAAGCGTCATTGTGCTCTCCTTGTTATCAGAGATCGTATTAGTATACTATTTATACCTGATTGCAATTAGGTACCTGAATGCCACCAGGTAGCCTGGAGTATCCTTCCTTATGTCTTCATCAACGCCTCAACAGCTGGAATCAAGTCGGGTGATTCTGGAAGAATTAACCAGTAAATGGACGCTGCTGGTCCTTAATGAACTCTGTCATGGACCCGTGCGCTTTAATGCGCTGCGCCGCGCGATGCCGGACATTACCCAAAAAGCGCTGACGCAGACGCTGAGAAGACTGGAAGCCAATGGATTTATTACCCGCACGGTACTGACCCAGTCGCCGGTGGCGGTGATCTATGAAATATCCGCCCTTGGGCGTTCGTTAGAACCGCATCTACAGGCGATTTTGCTGTGGGTTGAGCAGAATAAAGGGGAAATTGAGGCGGCTAAAAGCAACTGGCTCGGTTAATATCCTAAACAATCTCTTTAAAAGGAAGGCCTGCATGGAAATGCATAAAGCTTCAAAAGGCGTCTTTGTTACACCTCCGCCATTACGGGCGAAAAACCACTTTAGTTCGCCTGACCTGATTGATTGTTACGGGGTTATTTTGCCTGCGGGCACCCGGGCAGATGCCTACTGGCTTGCTCAGATTGCCTTTTCAAAGCCGCCGGCCCTGTTTCGTGGCCTGATGAAATTGCGGGATATGATAGTCTCGCCTTTTGGCGTCAAAACCTCCGAAGAGATTAAGCATCACGACAGCAACGTCGATCATATCGCCTTCTTCCCGGTGATCCACTCCTCACCTGACGAAGTAGAGCTGGGAATGTTGGACAGCCATCTGGATTTCAGGGCCTGGTTTACGCTTGATGCTACCGACGCCGGGATGATGCTGCGTTCAACAACCAGCGTAAAGGTGAACAGCTGGTTTGGCAGAATTTATCTTTTTGTCATTACCCCGTTCCACGTCGCGGTGGTGCGATCCGCTCTGCGCCGGGTTGTCTCGCGATCGGGAGATTCGGTCTGGCAGCCTGGGGCTAAAAATTTGACCACGATTTAAAAAGACAACTTTCCCGGCAAGACGAGTGTGTTATTGCGATCGTCGCTAAACGATCGCAATAACTCGCGGTTAGTTCAGTGGATCAGAGTGATTAACTGACGTCTTCCCAGCGGCGAAAGAGAACGCTGGCATTGACGCCGCCGAAACCGAAGCCGTTTGATAATGCATAGGTGATGGCCGTTGGACAGGCTTTTAATGCCACAAAATTCAGTCCTTTTCCGGCCTCATCAGGATGATGCAAATTCAGCGTCGGTGGAATCACCTGGTCACGCAGTGCCAGCAGGGTAAAGATGGCTTCAATCCCGCCCGCTGCGCCCAGCAAATGGCCGGTCGCAGACTTTGTCGAGCTGATGGCCACATCAGATTCTGTGCCAAACACCGACTTAATGGCCGCCAGTTCGCCCCGATCACCCACCGGGGTTGAGGTGGCATGGGCATTGATATGCTGAATGTCGTCAGCCTTAACCCCCGCCTGACCTAACGCCAGTTCCATTGCCCGCCGGGCACCGCTGCCGTCTTCCGGTCCTGCCGTCAGATGCCAGGCATCGGCACTGGTGCCATACCCTACCAGTTCGGCAAGCGGGGTCGCGCCGCGCGCCAGCGCATGCTCAAGCGATTCGATCACCAAAAGTCCGGCGCCCTCTGCCATCACAAAACCATTGCGATCGCAGTCAAAGGGCCGTGATGCCTGTTCCGGTGCATCTGCAAATCCGGTTGAGAGCGCGCGCGCAGCGGCAAAACAGCCCAATGTGACGCGATCGATGGCTGCCTCGGTGCCGCCGCAAAGGGCAATATCCGCTTCACCACATCGAATTAGCCGGGCCGCATCGCCAATCGCCTGAACGCCTGCAGCACAGGCGGTGATCGGTGCGCCGAGCGGTCCCCGGAAACCATAGCGGATCGAGACATGGCCAGCCGCCATATTGGCAAGGAATGAGGGCGCAGTGAACGGTGATAGCCTGCGCGGACCTCGGGTATCTGTCGTCCTCACCGCATCCGCGATGGCACCAAACCCGCCCACGCCGGAGGCGATAATGGTGGCGGTTCGTTGCTGCTGATGGTCATCCTCAGGATGCCAGCCGGCCTGCGTCAGCGCTTCTTCGGCCGCAACGAGGGCAAATTCGATGAAACGGTCCATTTTCTTGCGTTCTTTGGCGGCGATAAACCGATCCGGATCGTAGCCTGCCTCAGGGTCTTCTGACAGAGAAGGAACCTGGCCTGCGACGGTAACGCCGGTTCCTTCACTGATTTCAGGCGACAGGCGGGTAATCCCCGAGCGCCCTTCCAGCAGCCTTTGCCAGACTTTCTCCGTGCCGCATCCCAGAGGGCTGACCAGGCCGCAGCCGGTCACGACGATGCGCGTGTTGTTATGACTGTTCATGGAGGACTACCTCTTTATCGTCAGGCGTTGATGTGCGGGGGCGAATTTTGAACCAGATTGCGTACATGGCCGGCAAGAACACCAGCGTGATGATGGTGCCGCCGAATGTCCCGCCAATCAGGGTATAAGCCAGGGTTCCCCAGAATACGGAGTGTGTCAGGGGAATAAAGGCCAGAATCGCGGCCATCGCGGTCAGCAATACCGGCCGGGCGCGTTGTACCGTCGCTTCCACCACCGCATCAAATGGCGCAAGTCCTTCACGTTGGTTGTGATCGATCTGCCCTATCAGGATCAGCGTGTTACGCATCAAAATCCCCGACAGCGCGATGAGGCCGACCAGCGCATTGATACCAAACGGCTGGTTGAAGAGCAGCAGCGTGGGCACGACCCCCACCAACCCCAGTGGCGCGGTGAGGAAAACCATCACCATCGCCGACATCGAGCGAACTTGCAGGATAATAATCAACAGCGTCATGGCTATCATGATCGGGAACAGCGGCGCCATCGCTTGGGTGGCTTTGCCGGATTCTTCGATCGATCCCGCCTGTTCGATGCGGTATCCGGCCGGAAGCTGGGCGATGATCGGCTGCAAAGCGGTCATGATTGCCGTGGAGACATCCGGCGGCTGCAGGTGCTCGGCAATATCGCCGCGCACGGTAATCGTCGGGGTGCGATCGCGACGACGCAGAAGCGGATCTTCCATCCGCACGTCAACCGTCCCAATTTGAGAAAGCGGAATGCGCTGGCCGGCGGAACCCACAAGGGTGAAACCGGCAATTTTTGCCGGATCGAGCCGGATATCGCCTGCCGCGCGTGCCATAACCTGCACCGAACGAATGTCTTCACGCACGGAGGTCAGCGGAACGCCTGACAGCAGGAACTGAAGCTGTTGCGCCACCGCATTGGAGGTCAGTCCCACCGCCTGCAGGCGATGCTGATTAAGTGAAAAATGCAGCGTCGGCACGCGTGGGCCCCAGTCAGTATTGACGGTCCTCATCATCGGGCTGGCCTGCATCACGGCTTCAACCTTGCCCGCGATGGTGCGCACGGTGTCGGGATCCGGTCCCATCACACGATAGGCGACCGGATACGGGGAATACGGACCAAACACCAGCTGCGTCACCCGCACGCGCGCTTCGGGCGCCAACCCCGCTGCTACGGCGTCACGAAGCCGAAACTTAAGCTTTTCACGCGCTTCCTGACTGTCGGTCAGCACCACAATCTTGGCAAATGACGGATCCGGTAGTTCTGGCGCCATGGCCAGATAAAAACGCGGCGGCCCCTGTCCGATGTAAGACGTGGTGATTTGTGCCTCTCTTTGCTTTCTAAGCCAGCTTTCGATTTTCGCGGTTGTGGCGCTGGTCTGCTCAATCGAGGTGCCATAAGGCATCTGCACTTCTACCAGCACTTCCGGGCGATCGGAGGTCGGGAAAAATTGTTTATTCACCGCGCCCATGCCGACTATCGCCACAGCGAAGAGGGCAATGACGCTGCCGGCCACCATCCACTTTCGTGCAATGACGCGGGTCAGTAAGCGGCGAAAGCGGTTGTAATGGCGGGTGTTGTAAATGGCCGCATGTCCCCCTTCCACCTTTTTGATGTCCGGCAGCATTTTAACACCCAGATAGGGCGTAAATACCACCGCCACCACCCAGGAGGCGATCAGCGCAATCCCGACGATCCAGAACATATTGCTGGTGTATTCACCGGCGGTGGACTGGGCAAACCCGTTGGGCATAAAACCGACGGCGGTGACCAGCGTGCCCGCCAGCATTGGTGCAGCCGTGTGAGACCAGGCATAGGCGGAAGCTTTAATTCGGTCGTAGCCCTCCTCCATTTTCACCACCATCATTTCGATGGCGATAATGGCATCATCGACCAGCAGACCCAGCGCCAGAATCAGCGAACCCAGCGTAATGCGGTCGAAGTTTTTCCCGGATGCCTCCATCACCACAAAGACGATGGCCAGGGTCAGCGGCACCGCGGCGGCCACCACTACCCCCACGCGCCATCCCATACTGACAAAGCACACCACCATCACCACAAGCAGCGCGACGAAAAACTTGATCATAAACTCGTCAACGGCAGAACTGATGTTGACGGACTGATCGGTGACCTTGGTCAGGCTCATTCCCAGCGGCATGCCGTGGTTAATTTTTGCCGTCTCCGCATCCAGCGCTTTACCCAGATCCAGGCCGTTCCAGCCATCCCGCATAACGATGCCCAGCAACAGCGCCGGCTCGCTCTGATTGCGGATCAGGAAGGTGGCAGGATCCTGATAACCACGCGCAACGGTTGCCACGTCAGAAAGTTGCAGGGTCCGGCCTCCGGCGATGATCGGCGTTTCACGGATTTTGTCCAGCTTGTCGAATGCGCCATCGAGGCGGATAAAGACCTGCGGTCCCTGGGTATCAATCGACCCGGCAGGCGTGAGCAGATTCTGACTGTTGAGGGCGGAGAAAATATCTTCAGGGGCAATGCCCAGCGTGGCCAGTCGGTCATGGGAGAAGGAAACAAAGATACGTTCGGCCTGTTCGCCGATGATATTGACCTTTTTTACGCCCGGCACATGCAGAAGCTGCTGGCGCAGCGATTCCGCATCACGGGCCAGCAGTCGCTGCGGTTCGCCTTTTGCCTTTAAGGCAAAAAGCGCAAAGGTCACGTCGGAGAATTCATCATTGATCATCGGCCCGGTAACGCCAGCCGGCAGGTTACCGGCCTCATCACCCAGCTTCTTACGGGCCTGATAAAATTCTTCCTGCACCTGTGAAGGCGGCGTGCTGTCCTGCAGTGACAGCAGGGTAAAAGCCAGACCGGGGCGCGTGTAGGTTTCACTGCGGTCGTACCACTTCAGTTCCTGCAACCGCTTTTCAAGCGGTTCGGCCACCTGGTCCTGCATTTCCTGTGCCGTGGCACCTGGCCAGGCCGTAATAATCGTCATCTGCTTGACGGTAAAAGGCGGATCCTCAGCGCGCCCCAGTTCAAAGAACGACAGAATGCCGGCCACGGTAATCAATATAATCAGAAACAGTGTGATTGAGCGCTCGCGAACGGCTAGCGCTGACAGATTGAATCGCCCTTCGCTCATGGCCGGCTCCCGGCAGTGCTGGCGTCGTTCTGCGCGATGCGCACGGCTTCACCCTCATGCAACAGATGTGCGCCCAGCGCGACCACCTGCTCTCCCGGCTTAAGCGAACCGGTCACGCTTGCCGCATCGTCACCCAATCCCACTACCGAAACCGGCCGCCATGACACTTTTGCTGGCGAGCCCGAAATCGTCCAGACACCCGGCCCTTTCCCTGAATCATAGAGTGCGGCCAAAGGGACCTGCATCATCTGCTGCGGTAACGGAGAGTCGCTGATATGCAGCGTGACGGTGGATCCCAGCGGGGCTGCCGCCAGCGTCCCCCCAAGCACATATCGCGCTTCGAAGGTACGGGTGACCGGATCGGCCGCATCGGAAAGGAGCCGCAGTTTGGCAGGAACGGCCTGTTGGCCGGCACCGTACAGCGTTGCGGCGGCCTCGCTGCCGGGAGCCGGTCGTAGCGTCTCGGGCAGTTGCACCACCGCCTCCCGCTGCCCTGCTCTGGCCAGACGGACAACCGGCTGCCCGGCGCTGACGACCTGACCGGGTTCAGCCAATGTTTCCATCACCACGCCGTCAGCATCGGCCAGCAGTACGGCATAGCCGGTGGCGTTTTGTGCCACATTCGCCTGTGCCTGAGCCGCACTGAGTTCAGCTTTGGCCGACTCTGCCGCCGCTTTGATGCCATCGTAGGCCGAGGCTGATACTGCGCCCGTTTTCACCAGGCCACGATAGCGCCCCTCGTCATCAGTCGCTTGTTTTGCCCGCGCCCGTGCGGCAGCAACGGTCTGTTGCTGAGCCTGTGCCTGCAGGCGTAAATCAACCGGATCCAGACGCATCAATGGCTGACCGCGTTTAACGTTCTGGCCAGTATCAACCAGGCGTTCGAGGATCTTCCCTTCAACGCGAAAGCCGAGGTCGCTTTGCACACGAGCAACCACAACGCCGGTGAAGGCGCGTGAGGCATCGACCGCACTGACGACGGTTGCCGTTCTTATCAGAGGGGGCTGAGTCCGGGGATCGTCAGCAACGGAAGCGTCACCGCAGGCCACCAGGGCAAGCGGCAACAGGTAAACAGCAAAACGGGCAGGATGTAGCCTGAGCATCGGTTCCCTTACACTTTAACAGGAGAGTAACCGCATTCTCAGACTAGTGACCAATATTGTCAATAGTCACCAGTCCGGTGACAGACTTCTCAGTATCAACGAAGACAGGAGTGTTGCCGCAGCCGGCGCGGTTTCCAAATTGAATTGCAGTTGTACTGGACTGATGTAAGGCAGCATGACCAGATATATTGCCTGGGTTGCCTCATCCAGCGGCGTTTTACCTTCAAACTCCCCGGCCTGACGCCCTTCGACAATGATCTGTTCGATCAGCTGGCGCACCCGACCTTTATACGCTTCTGCTGAGGGCCAGCTATCACGCGACGCGACGGCAGCAATGTCATAAAGCTTGCGGTCGTGAAAAAACAGATCGCTGCCTGCTTCAGTTATGGCACTGAATAAACGCCGTATTTTTTCAGAGGCAGACGGTGCATCGGCAATGGCTGCATTGACGATCACCATAATCATCGCCAGTCGGTTGCTGCAAATCACCTCGCCGATGGCCTGCTTGGAATCGAAAAATTTGTAGATGTAAGACTTAGAAAAACCAATGGCTTTCGCCAGTTCCGACACGGTGGTTTTCTCATAGCCGTAATGTCCAAAATGCTCGGTGGCAGCTTCGACAACCTGATCGCGGACACTGTGATCCGACGGCCCCCGCGGGGGAAGTTCATTTATTTGTTTCGTCATTTTGCCAGCTTAGCGTAATGCGTTCTGATTGACAACGCGTGACCGTATCGTAATTAAGTCACTTGCTGATGTCAGGTTTAGGGTGGATTTCTGGCCCGTTGTTGTCGTAGTCAACGTCGCAAAAATCGTGCCGCGCCCGATTAGCAATATCGGGCGCGACGGGACGCTAGCGAGGGAGTTATCTACTCCATCACCTTAATCTTCATTGCGTTTTTCATACTCTTTTTTCCATTTCTCCATGATGGAATCCAGTTTTGGGCCATTTTTAATGGTTCCGACATTGCTGCCGCCCTTCAGGTTGCCCTGCGGACTCAATGCCCAAACTTTACGCTTAGGTTTTGATTGCACGGTTGCATCACCCAATGAGGGATCCGTTGCGGATGAAAGGCCAGTATCCGGGACAGTTGTCGGAGATTCATGGGCCGTATCGGTATTTGATGGCGATTTTTCAGTTGAGTTTCCTGTTGAAGGCTCCTTCGCTGAGGAATGGCCAACATCCGGTACCTTTATTGGCGTCTCATGTGCCTGGTCAGGCTTCGCTGTGGATTTATCCGTGCTATTACCTGGCGTTTTCTCAGTCGAATGGCCCGTGGAAGGATCCTTCGCCGAGGCATGTCCGGTATCTGGGACATTTGACGGCGAGTCGTGTACAGGATGTGAAGGTGAGGAGTTGCTACCAGATTGACTGCCAGTATCCGGCGTTGCAGACGCGGTATTATTGCCGTTCTCAGTCCTGGACTTAGTTTTACCCTTACCTCTTGCGTTTCCACCCAGTGTGGCCGAAATATCGCTCCCTGCCGTAAAGATATCTTCTGTGACTTCGCTCATATTACTGCTGTCTTGATTCAGTGTGCCGTTGACGCTACCTCCCGCTGTATGGTTGCCCACAGAGAGTGTGGATTTTTGATCTTCCTTATAGTGAACTTCATCAACCGTGGTGACATATGCACTGCCTGTCAGATTGCCTTTTTTATCAACTCCGCCACTTCCGCCCGCATACAATCCATCCTGTTCGATTGAATCGACTAGCGTGACTGCATTGATGTCACCCTCTACGTCAACGCGACTGTTTTCAGAGTCGGAAAGAATATGCCCGCCGGTCAGGTTGAGATCCTTGCCAACCTTAATATCCATCTCTCCACTGCTGGTGATACCACTTTGCTTAGTAACAGTCGCTGAATTGTAATATTCGCTTCCCTGACCATATCCCGCACTTGCCGTGGGAATAATTCCCGAGGTTGAAACCGCCGCACCTGCTGATGCGCTTGCCTGGCTGCTGGACGCCGTGGAGTTAACCGTATCCTGGGCGCTGGTGATGTTCAGATCCCCTGCCACATCCACATCCACCTTTTCGGCAACGATGTTCGCCCCTTCAAGCGTCATATTCCCGCCGGTGGTAATGTTGACGTTGCCGGCATTCATCTGGGAATTCGTGTGTGTAGTAGATGATGCTGAGGACTTCTCGTCATATTGAGCATAATCAAGACTGGCACCGACACCTGCGCCGGTCGCCCCCGCTGAAGCACCAACACTGAGACCGCCGCTTTTGGTGCTGGAATAGGTATCGGACTGCGAATAGGTTTTCGCAGATTCCATGGTAAAATCGCCTCCCGCCTCAACGGTGACATTTTCTGCATTAATATCCACACCACTCAGCACGGTGTTATTATTAGATTTAAGATTCAAACTGCCCACATTAATGTTGTTAATGTTTTCCTGCGCGTTATAGGTTTTTTCTCCAGAGGTCGTCGTCTGATAGCCAAAACTGACCGATCCTCCCGCCAGGTCATTAAATATCAGGTTTGTCGCGTCACCAACGGCAGAAGCCGTTGTTTCACCGATATTGACATCGTTCCCCTCTTGAGCTAATGCAGCATATTTGTTGGTAACATCCGCAACGACACTATGCCCTTCAGCGTTAATGCCGGTGAAAGTCTGTTTTGTTTCAGTGGTGGTCTTGGATTCATCCAGATATTTGGTTGACGCAATATTATTTGCCTCAACATTCATTTCCTCCATGGCGAAATCACCGCCGCCGATATCGACAGTTTCTTCAGCAGAAAACGTACCGGAATTTGAAAAATCGAATTGCGCATTGGCGTTTTTCACCGAAGACTTTTCTGTGGTTGTGGTGGTGCTTTGCATACCCGCTTTGAAACCGGCGGTCGGTGTCACTCCTGCTGCGCCATTACTTTTGCCACGACCGGTGGTCTCGCCACCATACTGGTTCACGCTATCATATCCATTGGACGTACCCGTTTCTAAACCATCCACGCTTGAAGCCTCCATATCAGCGGAAGATCCGCCGCCTGAAGCGCTTGCACCAAACACGAGCTCATTTTTAGTGGTGGTTTCTTTTTCCCAAGTAACATCTTGCGCAGTGGAGATATTGACATCATTTCCTGCACCAAAACTGCCATTCTCGGCGGAGAACGACGCCCCCTCGATATTGATATCATTTGCGGCTTTCACCTTGAGGTCTCCACCGGACGATACGCTACTGGTAACGGCAGTGGCGGTAATACTCTGTTTATCGACAGTGGTATCCGAAAACAATCCGTCATTGCTGTACTCGATGCTCCGCTCGGAGACAATCTCGCTAAGCGCATTAAACTCAACATCACCGTCTGTTGCAGTAATTTCCGCATCGCCACCTGCAGCAACATCAATCGCATTGAGGATGACATTTTCACCGGTGACTTTCAGATTGCCACCTGCCTGAATACTGTCATCAATGGTGTGAAGCTTTTTATTACCATCATATTGGGTGCCAATACTGGCGGTAAAGGTCGTATCGCCCTTTTCAGCCGTGATACTCATATCCTCACCACTGCGCAGGTAGGAACCGCTAACGTTGATGTCCCCTTCCTCAGAGGTAATAGCCAGGTTACCACCCGCTGCAATGCCGCCTGCCACATCACTAGAGGCAATGGAAATATCGCCTTCAGAGGATAGATTTGCATCCTTTCCTGCGGAAATAAGCCCGTTAACGCTGGTTATTGAGCTGGCATCGATATTGATGTCCTGGTTTGCATGCACCACGGAACTTGGAACGCCTTCGTTGAGCTGCTTCTGCGTGGTTTTAGATAAATAGATGGTCGGTACCAGTACCATATAGTCGTCAACCTGCTGCTCGACATACCAAATAATATCTTCATCAATATTCTTACGCTGATCTTCAGTCAACGCCACACCAACTTCTAATCCCATATCGTCGGCAACCAGTGCAGCATTATCCATCAGATGTTTAACCAGTTCTGTCCCGGCAAGGCTGTTGCGGTAACTGAAGAATGAACCCAATGTCGTTTCAATCTGGCGATTGATCAATTCGGTGAGATAGTAACTATCGCCGACCACGGTTACCGGCTTATCGGAGGTATAGTTAATCTGTTTGAAGAAGTAATCAGAGCCGTAAAGCGAACTCTTATCAATCATCGTCAGGGTTGTTTCATACAAAGGGATGATCGTCAGGGTGTGGTCTCCCACGGCAGTGGTGGCATCCACTGTCCCGGTGACACTGCCCGTGGAAATATATTTTTTAAACGCGGTCGAATGCGTAAACATGCCCGGAATACGGTTAAGCTCGCCAACCGTCGGTAAGGTACTGATACCCATGAAAATCTCAGCCAACACCTTCTGATTCACGAGGATTTGAGCATTGGATTCAAGTGCTTGAACTGTTTTATCACCCACCTCAACATCTACAACGGTATTGGTTTTGACGATATCGTCACTTATGCCATTATTGAATGAACCGCCGGTATGGGTGAAGTTCCTGCCCGCTGTAATCGCGCCCTGATCCATCGGTAAGAAATACACCATCTGCTGTTTGATCAGTTGGTCCTGTGAAGAGATGGCAGAAGACCACAAGGTTTGCATCTCATCCCAGGATTTATTCCTCCAGGTTTCGCCAAACAGGCGGGTCATGACTTCTTCAAACGGGTTGCTTGATTTAGAGACATTGATAAGGCTGGAGTGAAAACCCTTTGAAACATCCAGCGTTGAAGGTGATTTACCTTCTCCGAAAACATAGTCCAGCATGGCGTACAATGTAGAGAATTGCACTTTCTGGTGTTTAGTCGAAATCGCTTTGTAATAGTCATGTTGTAATATAACGTTGAACGGCGTGTTCATATATTCAAATAGCGACATGGACGCATATTCTGGTTCATTATAAAGATCGCCGTTAATAAAAACATCCTGCGAGGCTGCAAGTAAACCGCCGGTATTGGTCACTTTTGGATTACTGAAAACCCCGCGACTGTTTATTTTCAAATCTCTCCCGGACTTGATTGCCGCTTTCTGGTCGATGTAGATATCTGATTGCCAGGTGGGTAACGTCATAAAGACATAGTCTTCGTTGACATAAATCTTTGAGGTTTTGTATTGATGCATACCAGAAAGTTCATTACTTTGCCCTAACGACCACTTAACCTCATTATAGGAGCTTCTATTTATCAACTCGTTAGCATCAATTAACAAATCGCCACCAGATTGAATGTGACCAGCATAATTGAACAGGTTCAGGGCTATCAATGACATCGATTTATTGCTGTAAATATTGCCTTCGGAGTGATTTGTAAAATCGCCAGCGCCGACATTAACTGCGAGATCGCCAAGAGACCAAAGCAGCGTGTTGCTCTCATTAATAAAGTTTTTTGCTGTGATAATCAGATTCTTTGCGGTTACTAACGAACCGCCACTGTAATTGATAAAGTCTTTTTTAGCATGAAGAATGAAGCTGGCATAATTCTCTTCATTTTTATCATTGGTGATATTTCCCGCAGAGTTTATAGTGATATTGTCATTTGCGAGGATGCTTCTGTTGCCGAAAGCGAAGTCATCTTTAATATCTATAATGATGTCTTTCGACGAAGAAATTCGCCCATCACTATGGTCCAATCTGTTAACAATAAAATGATTGAGGGTTTTGGCATAGAGTGAACCATCATCTTTGTTCTCTAACAAATCTGCGGTAATCGCGATCTTATCAGCAGTCATGGTCCCCGCTGAGTTCGTCACCGTGCCTTTGTCCACGTGAACATTAAGGGCATTGGCGGCTGAAATCACCGCATTATCGTTAATTAACCGACCGGTGGTTACATCAATACTGCCATTTTCACTGAACAGATACGCTTCATCACTGTTAATAATTTTGTCGGCAGTTACCGTTAAGTCATCCATAGCATAGAAAATAGACGTCTCATCTATCTGGTCTACCAGCTTGCCTTCGTCATTGTAGATATCTTCATAATAGCTGCCGGTGTTTTCTACACTTTTCGCATTGACGGTGACTGAACCATTCTGGCTGATCACGCTGGCAGCAGCGCTATTGAGGATGGTGCCAATTTTATCTAATATCAGTCCCATATCACCGCTGATGATCGCGCGTTTGCTGTTAGCAATATTTGCCACATCAACAATGTTAAGCAGGCCAAAGCTATTAATAACGGCTGTGTAACCGGCATTGATCAGGTTAGTGATGTTTTTTATCACCATGCCTGCATCGGCAATTATTTGTGCTTCACTACCCGATTTGCTGTCACTTGAATTGATTAGATCAATGAGATCCTGGAGAGTGATATTTTTAGCGGAATAGAGTAAGCCACTGTTGGTTAATTTGTTGACCTGTTTAAATTCAAGCTCCGACTCAGCGGCGATAGAGTATGTATTATCGAGGGTGTTGATGTTATCAATCTTAACATTTCCGGACGTGATTTCACCGCTGTTGATTAACTCACCGCTGTTCGAAATCGTTACGCTGCTGCCACTGGAAACCGTTCCGGAGTTATTAATCGTATTAATGGAGTCAGTAGATATGGTATCTTCTGCGGAAATTTTTGACGTGTTATCCAGGCTTTTAATGTTATTTAACGCCAGCTTGTCATTTGCAAAAATCAATCCTGCATTAGTGATGTTGCTCACATCTGAAATGACAACGTCCCTGCCCTGAATCTTGGCTTCATCGAGACTGTTTTTGATCGACTCAACATTTTTGATTATCAGATTAGCGGTACTGCCGATAACGCTTGAGCTGTTGATCAGGTTTGCAACGTTTTCAATAATCAACGCAGCGGCACTGATTTCAGCGCCATTAGAATTGCTGATATTTAACGTTTTCTCGTTGGCATTCCCGATAATATTCAGCGTGCCGCCTGCCATGATGTTGGAAGCATCATTTTCCAGCGCTGAGCTAAGGTTGAGGTTGAGATCGTTGCTTGCAGCAATAGTAGCACCCTCCTTGTTTGTCAGGCTGGCAGCGCTAACCGTCATGCCACCCTTTGATTGCACCGTTCCGCTATTATCCAGAGTGCCCGTTGTGAGGGTGAGCGTGTTCTCAGCCTGCAACGTACTGCTGTTCATGACGGACTTTGACACGATCAAGAGCGTATCGGTCGCGATTAACTGCCCGTCATTACTCAGTTTCTCATTGCCGGTTAAGGTGATATATGCGGCCTGAATCAGCCCACCGTTCGATAGCGCCTGCAGGCGACTCATGCTTAAGCGGTCGGCGATCAAAATCTGCGCCTGGTCGGTATTATCCAGCGTACTGCTGCCATTGAGAGACAGGTTGTTTGCCTGTATCTGGGCGGCGCCCTCATTTTTCACCGCAACGACCGTGTTATCGAGGGTATTCACCACAATGTCATTGTCGCTGATGATTTCACCGGCCCCCTTGTTGGAAAGTGATTTTTTAAGGTTGAAATTGATGGTGTCGGCGGCGTGAATCTTGCCCTGGTTAATACTGTCTGTAGCGGTGATATCAATAGCAGTATCACTCGCGATCAAACCAGAATTGTTCACTGAGTTAGCGCTGGTCAGTGACACCCGCTTTTTACCCTTAATCGCGCCCGCGTTAGTCAAATCGTTGACATTGATACTGACCGCAGCCGAACTGTACGCCAGTCCGTTGTTTAACAGCGAGTTGGAGACCAGCACCAGATTGCCGGTTGACTGGATAATGCCGTTACTGGAAATGACATCCTGTACGTTGAAGGTCAGCTTCCCGACGTCTGCACTCAGGCTTCCCCCCTGATTGCTTACGCCTTTGGCATTGATGTTGACGTTTCCGTTTTTGGCGTTCAGGGCGACATCGGAGACAATCGTAGAATAAGCGACCTTATTACCCTTTACCGTGACGACATAACTGCCATCCTGCAGGGTAATAACCGCATTGCTGATAATGTTATTATTGCTGTCCAGTGCCTGGATTTGGCCAGTGAGCGTGTAATCGCCGCTCAGATTAATATCAATGGAAGTGATATCGGTACGCAGGCCTTTAGACTGAATTTTCGCTGCCTTTTGCAAAAGTGAATCAGCGACGATTCTGATTATCCCGCTATTTGACACCATATCCGCACCGACATTGAGCTTATTCAGTGCGGATATAAAGATGTCTCTTTCTGCATTGAAACCGCCAATGCTGCCCGAAGACGTGGTGGAGATATTTTCACCTGTCACGGTAATATCTCGCTCAGATTTCAGTGCGGCCAGAGAAATATCGCCCGAGGCTGAGATTTCAATATCGCTGGCACTGATGATACTGCCGTCATGTTTCACCCCCGCACCGCTCTCGGTACTGATCAGCTGTATCCTGCTGCCGTACATGGAGCCCACGCTTGAACCCGAGATGGCGATAGCTGGCGTGTTTTCGCCCTTCGCTGCGCGAACAGCATGCTCACGGCTCGACGGGTCATAGTCGTTATTACCGGTCAACACCTTTATTGCCGCCGGGCCGGATATACTGCCCTGCAGGGTGGCGCTTCGGCTGACAATATCGAAGTAGTCCAGCCCCTCGGTTGAGACGCCAGCCGAATCAATCAGCACGTTGCCCTTATCAACAGAAAGGAGGTAATGGCCATCATCTTGCTGCTGTGCTTTACCCGTCGACAAGGTGAGAGATTGGCTGTTGATGGTCGATATGCCATTCACCACAATGCCATTTTCATTAGCGATGATTAAATCCGCTTTGCTGCCTAAAACCTCCAACGTGCCCTGGAGATGGGACGATTTCGAGCCGGTGACTTCGGTAATAATGGCAGAGGACTCTTTACTCAGGTTACTGTTCTTAAGCGCATAGCCTCCAATCTGACTCACCCCATCGGTCATGCTGTTATTGAACACTACACCGGGGTTACTGGCATTGAACTCAGTGAATTTGTTATGTGAAATCCCCTTGTTGTTAGGATCAGCGATGTCGATCAAGGGTGTACCGTTGGCGGTTGCATTAATACCGGGACCATTAATTTGCGTTGGATCAACGACAATGTTACCCGCGTAACTCTGAGATAAAGGGAGAAGCCCCATTAAGCTGATAAATACCGGGCTTAATTTGAATTTTCTGGCCGTTCTGTAGGACTTTTTTTTGGCATTGCTTTTCATGATGTACACGCTCCATATGTATTAAAAATTAACGTTCATATTGTAATAAACAACGTTTCTGTCGATTTTATTTCTCTTCAAATCGTCAGGTATATTGACTGGCCATGCGGATGTTAATGCTGCAGAGAAATGGTTGTTTGAAGCTTTGATACCGACAGCTGCACCTGAAAGGGTTTGAGTATTACACCTGGTGTCACAATTATCTTTCGCCACAGAAATATCGTAACCAACAAAAGGCGTCAGGGTATTAAAAGAGTAGGCATTAATAGCAACAGGGAAATTAATGTTATTGGATAGCACAGCACCTGATGCCGCGCGGATATAGTCATTTTTAAAGCCCCTGACCGAATATTCATCCCCTACCGTTATCTGCTCGCTGCTGACCACGGTATCATTGGTGTACTGCAATGTTGTCGTGCCTTCATACTGCAAGCCGATACGTTTGATGCTGGCAATATTTTTCTTCCATGTCATATAGCCGACGTATTTCACAAAATCGATGTCATAGCCTTTAAGGTCCGGATCGTCTGTCCAGCTGGCGTTAAACCACGGGGTGCCGGCCACCACCGACAAATCGCCATAGAACCAACCGTCAAGCACGTTTCCGACATAGTTAATGCCGGTAGAAACGTTGCTGTAGTTTTTTGAACTGACCGCTATTTTGTAATTTTCAATGAAGTTAGTGCTGTAGCGCTTCTCAACTTTCGCCCAGGCGCTAAATTTACCGCTGGCATCGCGCCCAATCAGCCGACTCACTTTGGCTGATAAGCGGCGTGAGGTGCCCTCACCATGGTAACGACCATAGGTACCCCCGACATAGTTTTCATAATTCGAATACAGATAGCTTAAATCGAGATTCCAGTAGCGATACGGCAGGTTGAGTGAACCATAAGCCGTATACTGATGCTCTTTATCATCCTTCATGTTGTACCAGGAGTACCTGCCGGATAAGGAGTCATTTACGCCAAGAATATTTCTGCCTGTTGCCGTCAGATAGTATTGGTGATCGCCTTGAGGCTCTGTACCGGAATTATTTAACCCGGCGCCAAATGAAAAATAGCGAACGTCCAAATCGCTATAATCGACAACGGAATAGCCGGGCTTCTCGGTTGCTTTGACTTTAATGGCGGTTTTTGGAGATACCTTCAACATATTTTCCAGCCCCTGATCCAGCTCTTGTATGTTGAGTTTGCCGTTCTGGGCAGCAGGGATCGCCGCAAACAGCTGCAGCCGGTCCCTCCAGCCATAATCACTTTTACCGTTTATGGTGATGCTATCGATCTTGCCCCAGAGCACGGTGAGTTTGAGAATGCCACTGTTGAGATTGGTTCTCTCCAGGCTGACCAGAGACGTTGAATATCCCTTTCCGATATAGAAATTGGTTAATTCGCGGATTAGCTTTATAATATCCGCCCTTCCCATCTTCGTACCTTGATATGATGAGATAATCTGATTTCTTTCTTTCGACGTGGCGAAGAGATCATCATTGATGACTTCTATTTTTGAAATAAGATATTTTGGGCCAGCATTTTTATCTGCCACCCGATCGTTTGCTGTCTGTTGGCGGTTCTCCTCTTGCGCGGACTGAATTTTCTTCTCGTCTTCAATTGCATCCTGGCTTTCAGTGACGTTCTGTTCACGTAAAAATTGATCGATATCACGTTCGGCGAGGGATGCCGCATAGGAATGACACTGGAAAAGGAACAGGGTCATCGCGCATAAAATTATTAAGGTTATTTTTTTTGTAAACATGGTATTTAAGCCATTTAAAATTTAAGTGTTGGGATTTAATCAATGCTAATGGTGTAAAGTAACGTGCCCGAGACTTTACCTGGCGTGATGTTGGCTCTTTCTGAGTCTTTGACGTATAAGTGCGCAGACATATTAATGTTCTTTTCAACGACATTTGGGAATAGATATTTTTTTCCCATTTGCACATATGAATACCTGGTGCTTTTTTCGTTTATTTTCACTTTGACCGATATATTTTTAGCGTATCCGTCACCACTGATAACGCCAATTTCACCGGTTTCAGCACCAAACAAATAATTATCAGAATTGAAGGTTAATCCGATTGATGATGCCGTTGGACAACTAACATGAAAGTTCCATTTCACTTCTTCGCCTTGCTTAGTAGATTTCGAAAAATAGGCAGAATCATAGGTGCCCAGATTAATAAAGGTAGATGAGGGGACGACCGCACAGCTCTTCGGTTTGATAACAATATTTGAACCCAGGTTGACATGCATCAGCGCCACTTCGCCGCTGTCGGTGGGGATATAGGCTTTGGCAATTTCTCCTGCAGAAATAATGTGTTCCCCTTCTGCAACAGAACCAATATGCACCAATTCAACCAATACGTTGTCCGCTGGAATGGTGCAGACTTCTATGCAGTTCAATGACTTACCGGGAACATAATAAGCGTCTGAAAAGGATGCTGGCCACTTCATTCTTATGCCGATACCAGCCACTTCTGTAATATAAATGTTTGAATAAACACTTTTGGCATAAGACCTTGAGTATGCTGATTGCCAGTTAACCGTCGCGCCGTTTTCACAGGTGTATGAAATGGCTGAAACAGGAAACTGGCGTGAGTAAAGCACCGTTTCCGTCGGCGATGTTGATTTAGAGGGATTCAAGGTGATTGATTCACCGATGTTAAGATTTATCACTCCTCCTGAAGTGATAGTGCACTTTGCGGCATGCGCGGGTGTTGCAAGAACAAACTGAATTACGAGCGCAAGACAGGATGAAAACAGTAATATCGTCGATTTAGCCTTCATTTTCATTTCCCTCTGACAAACAATGCACATCCTGGTGTGATAATCCTTCTGGCGTCTTTACTGATTCCGGGACTGGCGAAATGGTTAAACTGCAGTGATGGACGGATTTGTCTTTCTGCCATGCGATTGAGTAACGGGACGTTTGATTATTTTGAGGTAACATGACGCGTCCGCCCTGTCCCACCAGGCCTACAACCTGACCTTCATTGTCCTTAACCGCAGTACCAAAAGGTATATTCAGTCCACTACTGTGGCTGATGCGATATAACTTCATTGGCTCGTTTGTCGACTCGATATCAAGTAACAGAATGGCACCGCGGGTAGGAATGATTTTTTTATGGACGTCTTCTGTCTCCAGCTCAAAGGAACTTCCTTCGGGATCGAGGTATAACTCGTTATATTGATAGGGTATGAGATTACGGACAATGCCGTAGCCATTGCTTTGTATTCTGGCCAGGTTATCTGGGTAAATCCTTGCACCTTCAGCACCTTGAGAATTCACGATGGCAATACTGTCACCCATCCCCTGAGAGTAATTCACCCCCCCTGAATGAATGATCACCCCGCTGGATAAGCCGATTGCGGCAGAAACCGCATGAGATGTTTTACTTATACTCGCCGTCGTTGCAGCCAGATCGGTATTTCGGGAGAAACTCACCCCGCTGTTCTGGATGACTTTTTCACGGGTGTTTACATAGGCGTTAAAGTTATTTTCTCTTTCCTCGCCGGTGGTTCCCGTTACCGCGGTTCTCAGGGAGGCGCTGTTTGAATTGTACCCCCCTGATGCAACCAGATTCACGGTGTCTGTTGCAGAGCGGTGTAATGGCACTGAGAAATTGACGTAAATCTGCCGGTCATCATAACCTTTGCTGTCATGATATTGCGTCAGGGAAATTGAATAGTTGAAATTGCGATAGGCATTACGATATGAAACCTGGTAGCTTTTATTATAATTACTGTCGTCTTTATGCCATGTTCGTCCCATGTACCCACTTAAATACAGGCTTCCCCAGTAATCAGGTAACTGTTGCGAAAGGGTCACGTCGACTCTGTCACGCGATCGTTCTACACGTTCGAACTCCTTTTCATATAACGCGTCCGACAATGTATAATAATCATCTTTCATCGCCCGTCGGAATGACAGATTGATCGCCGTATCACTTTGATTGACGTATTTGGAGTAATTTAATTGTATGGCTGCGTTGCAAGTCCAGCTGCAATGCTCTTTCTTACCATCTTTGAAATCGGTATATGACCAGGTCATATCGCTGCTGATTGCGCCCACAGGCGTGTTGAATGCCACGCCGGTTTTAAGCGCTTTGTATGCGAAATCTGTTTGCTGTACACCACTGTAGAGCGTGGTATTACTGGCTATTCCATACTGGAGCATGCCCTCAAACAGCATTGGTGAGGCAGACACGCCGGAGAGCTTTATCTGCCCGACAGTAGAGGAATAACGCAGATACCCCTGGCGGAGAAGCTGAGGGACATTGGCATAGGGTACGGTGAAGCTTTGGACGCGACCATCCGACTCCTTGATGTTGACCACGATATCCCCGCCATAACTTGCAGGGTAAAATTCCCGAAGCTCAAACTCGCCAGGTGGCACATTGGTTTCATAGATCACATTATTATTCTGGACTAACGTGACCGTCGCATTGGTGTCCGCAATACCCCGCACTGACGGCAGGTAGTTTCTCATCGACATGGGCAGCATGGGGTCCCAGGTGCTAAGAGAAGCGCCCCTGATACTTAAGCTCTCGAAAAATTCGCCGGACGTCGAGATATCACCGACTAAAAATCTCGACTGCAGGCTTCTGACCGCGGTCTCAGCATAGGCATCACCATGTACCAGCGTACGGTTATAACTGGATTTCCCATTAGTAAAATAGAGATTGTCATTTGTATTAAAACGCCAGGAACCCAGATTGAAGCTTGTACTGGCTCCCACGTATAAACTGTTGACGGCATTCTTCCCTTTTTCCATATAACTGGCGACATTCGCATTGCCAGACATTTTTAATGCATTGACACCGTCGTCCCACAGGGCGGGATCGATATAATCATCGGAAGCGCGATTGAGGTAGATTTGTGGGATGGTGATATTCAGTGCGCTTTCACTCTTCTCGAACACCACCACCGAGCCAGGGATTAACGATTCCAGCTTTCTACAACCGTCTAAGATGTTTTCAACAGAGTAATATTGACTGTCTATCTTAAACGCAACCAGCAATTCTCGGGTTATGCAGGGAGTCAATTGGCCATCGACAGTGTCGAATGTTATTTTTTCGCCACCCAGCTTTCTGTCATTAACCGTCAGGTCGACGTAGTTGATCCCTGGGGTTATTTTTTCCTTTGTTAAATAATCCAAATCGACATTACTATCATACTGTTTCATAAAGTCAGTATTAAACGTAAAGCGTTCGGACTTTTTTTCTATAACTTCCCCCTGTTTCTCGTCCGTGGCAAAAGTTTGCTTTGGAGAGATAATAATCAGTCCAAGCAATGCTAAAGAAAACTTCATCGCGAGCGTTTTTGTGTTCATAACACTTTATTTCAATGGTTTATTTATTGTTATCGTCGCTCCGAGGTCGGTGATGTAGCGATATTCTATCGTGTTACGCACCCCCGGATTAATGCCATCAAAAGTGAATGTTTTGGTGCTGAAAGGCGCGATCATGCTTGCCTCACCCTCTTTTTTTACTGCGCCATTATCAAAAGAGACTTTATTTACCGACACATGATAGGGATGATCATTCGTCACCTTAACCTGTGTTTTATTACCTGATGATGCGTAGGTAAAACTGAGGTTTTCGGCTGCCAAAATGGGTGTCCCCTTCAAACCAGCAGGACGATAGAAAAATTTGATGATAGTTCTGAAAACCATTTCAATGCCATTTTTATCCTGGTCACTTTCTTTCTGGGGCGGAATATCCATGACGTTAAACCACAAGACGGTTTCTCTGTCCTGCAATAGTGTGCTTTCAGCGTCATCTAACTTGAGGAAACGAAAGACCTTTGCCTCGCCGGCATCGATCAGTGATGCAGGTGGGCTGATAAAGAAAGGCAGCCGATCGTTGCCTCCCTCTAATCCTTTTGTTTCGGCATCGCTAAGCCAAACTTTTGTCAAAGAAGGCGCTGACCCGATGTTATTAATACGTACGCTGGCATCTTTTTTGTTTCCCGCGATGATAATGCGGGTAGTGTTGATCTGTAGCGTTGCGTACAGATTTGTACTGTTGAGCAACAGCCCGATACCCATGGCGATTAACCTTGACGTAAACATTGCAACTTCCCTCTTACCCATCGGCCCTTCCATGTGGGCATGTTTTAAAAGCTATCTCTTACCTTTAGGACAGGTAAGAAATAGCTTAATTTATTAATTATAAGTTATTGAATATAAGGCTTGCGACTGTACTAAACCTGCAGTTACTATACCTGTGGCATAATATTGCGCCCAATATTCGAACAAGGCTTTATTACTAGCAATAGTTACTGACTGATGCGATCCGCTGTTGTTCAAATTGATGTCGGTTTTATCATTATTCAATATGGCAATCTGAACATTTTCACTACCCCCACTAGCTTTTTTTATTTGATTAATGAGTTTACCTGTCGTCGCATCAATGGTGGATTGCGCTTTTTCAAAGACAACGTCAGCTACTTTACCATCTTGACAGTCAGCGCCCGAAAGCTGTATATAAAACCGTGTGTCTCCGGCTCTTTGACCTGATTTCTTCAATGCTGACGTGCTGACGTTAGGCAAAGTTATGGTAAAATCTGCTTTTCCATCTAATGAGCCGGGAGTTGTTCCGCCTGAAATTACACAGGTGACATCCTGAATCTTTCCATCGAAGGTGATAGTACCATCACTCGCGCCAGCACTACTTGCCACGCCACCGCCAGAAACCGCAATCACACTAGCGAGTATGGTCATTCTCATCGAATACTTACTTTTAAACCCCATCATTTTTCACCTCATATAAAATAGTCGACATTAATCCCAACGTTTATTTATCAAAATTAGTTGGTCTATTTAAAAAGCACACGCTACATGTAAGATGCTCTCTTCTCTCTGTGTAGAAACAAGATTGAGACGTATCTTAGTTATTTTAACTTTCACTTCTATATTATTCAGCAAAACAGAACCAAAATCTGCTTAGTTTGGTTACGGATTTTATCTATTTTTTTTAATTAGAATATACTGCCGAAAATTAGATGTCTATTTATAGGCTCATAACCTACTGATTAAATGGAATTTATCTGACTTATATGAGCTAAATATGGAGAATGCTTTACTGCGGTACTCTGTAAAGAGCGGGATGATAAAACGATGGAATGTGGTGTAGTACTGCTTAAAATTGAGTGTCAGTTCTTTCGGATTACGCCCCTGCCGATATACCTTACCGGAATATCAGACGAGGCGTAACGCTACAATGTACTTATTAAAAGCAAAAGAACATCGGTTCTGCAGACCAACTCATGATATGTGAATTTTCATGCCTTTTTATCGAAAATGCGGTTGATTTATCCTGCTGCCAAAAAAAATCGGGATAGAAATTAATGAGCGAGCTCACTTCTTTGATTGACTCTGAAGGGTTGGTTTTTATTTTTTTCGCGGTGAACACATAACCTGTATCGCTAATTCTTTCAGCCGTTAAGAAAATTTGCCTGCTAATCATTTTCTTATCATCATCTCCTTCAAATCTCGCATCTATGTTGAACACCCCCTTGTTATCTTTAATGTTGATCTTATAGGTGGCATAGACCTTTCCTGCCGTGTTTTCTATCACATGCAAAGCCGTACAGTGCATATCGGCAGCGCCAGCCGAAGTGGATATCAGCATAAGGGCCAGCGTCATTTTTATTATCATTTATTCACCCGTGAGTCAGTGTATGACATACAATGCATCGTCGGCGGGCAATCAAAGATGGTGGTTCTGATCGATCCCAGATAAACAAATATCTTGTGTTTGTTTTTGCATGATGAGGCTCTTGTTTCTAAAATTTCAACAACACGACGCGTTGACACCCCCTCCGGACTCCCTTTATAGACATAGACGCAGTCAGGTAAACCAGAGATTTTGATATAGCGTTCATCGCCAAAAAGTTCACTGCCATCGTGACTTTGCAGAGCGTATAATGAATATATTGCTATAATAGACATTACCATGAAAGACAGGATTGATTGTTTCTTAGATAACTTCCACCCTCGTCCCTTCTCTTCCATTTCAATACAGGCTGATGGCGTATATTCGGTAATGGCTATTTCTTCGTTTATTATTACGCCTTCTTTATGGATAGTTTTAATTAACTCCCCATCATAACCGATATACTTTAAGGCTTTCCTCAGGTTCACAAAGCACTGGTAATAGGTGGCGCTTGAGACCTTCTTTAACGCATCATCTCCCCATGCTGCTTTGTAAAGATCGGCTTGTGAAACCAGTTCTCTTCTTTCAATAAGAAGTAAAAGACACTTTGCTGCGGGAGAATGAATAGAGAGCGATTTCTGTGTCGCTAACGATCTCAACACTTTGTCTTTTGGAATAAAAACAACATCATCATCAATGATATAATTTCGAGAGCTCATGGGCTCACCTTATTTCGTTTTCAACATCCTGCTGAAATATACTATGGCATCTTCCAGCGCCTGTTACGCAATCGCGATCCTAATTTTTCTATCCTTGTAACGTTTAGTACGGGCCAATATTATCGATTGCTCGTACCAAAAAGCCCCAAAAATTTTAGGGGAGCCATTGTAGTGATTACCCGGTTGTTCTGTCTACCTTGATTCCTGTAAATTTTGCTAAATATCTCGCGCTTGATCACAGTATTTTATAAATTATTCTTTTCTAACATCGAAAGAATTAATTATTTAATCACATCAATCAAATCTCCCTACATCGCTTAAACATTTGATTAACAGGAATGACTGTAAAGCTGTAATAGTCGTGGCGTTATTTTATTGACCAGCCGTAAGCCATCCATTTTGTTAACGCCGTGCCCCGTGGGAAACCTCGTTTTGATCACACTTTTTACAGCTGAACCCGCCCTTCAACCCAATTGATGGTTTTCCATCATTGAAGGGGTAACGTTCCTGTAATTGCTCTCTTTATAGTGTCTTCAGTTTAAGCCGTCAGGAGCCTGTATCCCCATGAATTCCCGCATTCAGTTAGGTGTCAGCCCACTCAGTTGGACCAATGATGTCCTGCTCGATTTGGGCGACAATATCCCGCTTGAAACCTGTCTGCACCAGGCGGCATTTGCCGGTTATCAGGGTATTGAGCTGGGCAGGAAGTTTCCGCGCACTACCGCGGAATTAACGCCGTTACTAAAAGAGGTGAATCTGCGGCTTGCATCCGGCTGGCACAGCGGATTCCTTGCCGACCGCAGTGTGGCGGAAGAAGTTGCTGCCGTTCAGCCCCATGCCGCCTTGCTTAAAGCGCTGGGGGCAAACGTGATGGTGTATGGCGAATGCGGCAAAATGCCGGGCAGCAATCCGCTGGACGAACCGCTTTCCCTTTCGCCGGTGTTGAGCTGCGTGAATATTGATGACTATGCCCGCAAGGTGAGCGAGTTCGCCAATATTCTGCTGCGCGAGTTTGGCCTGAAGCTGGCCTATCACCACCATCTGATGATGCTGGTTGAACAGCATGATGAGCTGCAGGAGTTTCTGGCGAAAACCTCCGACCACGTTGGGCTGGTGCTCGACTCCGGTCACGCCTTCGCGGGCGGCGTCAATCTGGCCCAGACGATCGAACGGTTTGGCCATCGCGTGGTGCATATTCATCTGAAAGATGTCCGCCCAAACGTGCTGCACCAGGTGCAGCTGGACGATCTCAGCTTTAATGATGCGGTTCGCGCCGGGCTGTTCACCGTGCCGGGCGAAGGCTGCATCGACTATGCCCCGCTGATTGAGTTTGTGGCCAATTCGGGTTACCAGGGCTGGCTGATTGTTGAAGCCGAACAGGACCCGCAAAAAGAAGAGCCGTTAGCTGCCGTTTCCCGCGCGTTTCGCTGGGCACAAAACACCTTTCAACTTTCCGCCGATGTCGAGGAAACCGCACAATGAAAGAGACGCTGAATATAGGCCTGATCGGCTCTGGCTTTATGGGACAGGCGCATGCCGATGCCTACCGTCGTGCGGCAATGATCTATCCTGACCTGCCGAAACGCCCACACCTGTATGCGCTGGCCGATCAGAATCAGACCCTGGCCGATGAAAATGCCGCACGCTTTGGCGCAGAAAAAGCCTACGGCAACTGGCGTGATTTGGTGGCCGACCCGCATGTCGACGTGGTGGATATCACCTCGCCAAATCACCTGCATTTTGAGATGGCGCTGGCGGCAATTGCGGCCGGCAAGCATGTCTATTGTGAAAAGCCGCTGGCCGTCAGCACTGAGGAAGCGCTGGAAATGACGCAGGCCGCAGAAAAGGCGGGCGTGAAAACCATGGTGGCGTTTAACAACATCAAAACCCCCGCGGCCCTGCTGGCAAAGCAGATTATCGAACGTGGCGATATCGGCACGCCGATCCGTTTTCGCGGCACCTTCGATCAGGGCTTTTATAACGATCCGGAACTGCCATGGTCATGGCGGTGTTCCAAAAAACTGGGCGGCAGCGGTTCGCTGGGCGACCTGGGCGCACATACACTCTCCGTGGCGCAGTTTCTGATGGGCGGTATCCGTGAGGTCACCGCCAGTGCGCAGACCTATCTGCGTCAGCGCCCGGTTCCTCAGGTGGATGCCGGCTATGCCAGCCGCACCGATGAAAACGCCGAACGCCGGGAAGTCGAGAATGATGACCAGGTGCAGTGCCTGGTGAGTTTTACCAGCGGCGCCAGCGGCGTGATTGAAGCCTCGCGCATTGCCGCAGGACGTATTTTTGGTGTGTTCTGGGAAGTCTCCGGCACTGAAGGCACGATCTATATGGACGGTGAACGATTTAATGAGCTGCAGGTTTATCGCTTCAACGACGACAAACACGATCGCGGATTTAAGACCCTGTACGCAGGCAGCCAGATCCCGGCCTATGCGGGCTTCTTCGGCTTTGATTTTGGCGGCGGCGGACTGGGCTATTTTGATGTGAAGGTCATTGAAGTCCACGACCTGGTGCAAGGCATTAGCAGCGACGAGGATTGTTATCCGAATTTTGCGTTTGGTTTACAAAATCAACAGATCCTGACCGCAATCGAGCAGTCCATGGACTCCCATCAATGGGTTAACGTGGCGAATAACCGCTGAACCGGCATCGCAACAAGGAGTTAGTATGTTTCCCTCTTCTTTACCTGTCCCACGGCTGCCGTCAGCGCAGTCAATTCCCGTCCTGCGCTGGGGCATTATCGGCCCCGGCTGGATCGCCGATCATTTTGCGCGCGCATTAAAAGAACACACCGGGCAACAGTTGGTTGCGGTAGCCGCACGTAATGGCGATAAGGCACGTGCATTCGCCGATCGTTGGGCGATCCCGGCGGCATTCAGCAACGTTGACGAGATGCTGGCGATGAACGATCTGGACGCGGTGTATATCGCCACCCCACACAATCATCATTTCCCGGATGGTTTGCGCGTGTTGAAAGCAGGCAAGCACGTGCTGATTGAGAAGCCGCTGGCGTTGAATGCCAAAGAAGGCGCGGCGTTACAGGCGGAAGCGCAGCGTCAAGGCGTGCTCTGTATGGAAGGCATGTGGTGCGACTTTGCGCCAAAATACGATGTGCTGAGGCAGCTGTTGGCGGATGGCGCATTGGGCGATCTGCATACCCTGATTGCCGATCACGGTGAGTTTTTCACCCAGGATCACCGCATATTTAATGCCGATCTGGCCGGTGGCCCGATGATGGATTTAGGCAGCTATCTGATTTCACTGAGCGTGATGGTGGCCGGCGCGCCCGAGCGTATTCAGTCCAGCGGTCAGCAGGCTGAAGGGAATATCAACGGTCAGGCGTCGATGCTGTTTGAACACGCCAACGGCATGCATTCGGTGTTGAACACCACGTTATTCAGCAATACTCCGGGCAAAGCGATTATTGCCGGCCGCGATGCCGCGCTGGTGTTAGATGGTCAATTTTACGCGCCTGGTGGCTTTGTATTGACCTCAAGCCAGGGCAATAAATCATTGCGCTGGGAAGAACCGCTGAACCGCTACACGCAGCTTAATCATGAGATCCAACATTTTGCCTGGTGTGTCGGTCAGGGATTAACGGATTCACCGGTTCGCCCGCTTGCCACGGCATTAATGACCCTATCCACCATGGATACCGTGCGCGGACAGCTGGGAATTGTGTTTAACGAAGAGCGCTAAACCGCGCGGTTCTGCCGTTAACGCCAACCCGGTCAACATCCTCAGCGCTGATGACCGGGTTGTTTTTTTCTACCGCATCAACCCTACCGGGCAAAAGGTCCGGGTTGCCAGAGATTTCACCGCCGCTTCTGCAATGGCTTGCGCCTGAATGCCATCCAGTAAACCTGGCAAGTCAGCGACCGCTTCCCCATGCAGATAACGCACAAACGCATCCAGATGCTGATAGTACGTTGCCTGCACGCGGCTGAACCAGTCCGGGTACAGCCCCGGTTTGGCGATGGTGTTGCCCTGATACAGCGTCATCCCATGCGGACTTTGAGAACCGGACTCTGCCAGCCCTTTCTCACCCATCACGCTGATGCGTTCATCGTAGCCATAGCCGGTGCGGCGGGTGTTATCCAGCTGCGCTAATCCGCCCTGACGCATCTGCATAATCAGCACCGAGGTGTCGACATCACCAAATTCACCGATGGCCGGCATTGCCAGCGCTGCCCCCATCGCCCCAATCGAAACCACCTCATCGTCGGTCAGCCAGCGCAGAAGATCGAAGAAGTGGATGGCCTGATCCCGCATCTGCCCGCCGGAAGACTGCAGGTAGCTGAGCGGCGGCAATTCAGACGCGCGGCAGACCATCTGAATCAGTTCAGGACGTCCAAGGGTGCCCAGCTGCAGCTGGCGTTTTAACTGCTGATGGCTGCTGTCAAAACGGCGGTTGAAGCCCACGGTGACTTTTGCGTTCAGGGGCAGCACTTTCTCTACCACGTGGTTGGCCCGTTCCAGCGATAAATCGATCGGCTTTTCGCAATAGACCGCTTTACCGGCCCGAGCGGCGGCTTCCAGCAGCTCCGCATGGGACGGCGTTGCGCTGGCGATCAGCACCGCGTCAATGTTGTCACTATTGATGGCGGCACTGACCTCGCCCGCCTGGCTGTGAAATTGTGCGGCGGTTGCGCTGGCGCGAGCGCGGTCCACATCGGTCACCATCGCCAGCTCAATGCCCGGATGGGCCGACAGATTCGCAGCGTGTACCTGGCCGATAAAGCCACAGCCAATCAGGGCAAAACGTTTTTTCTCAGTCATGGTGAATTCCTGTCTGCAGGTCAAAGTTCAGCAATAAAGTCGTTGCCAAAATAGCCTGCTGGCTTACCCTGAGGAACGCGTGTTTTGATGGATTTCCCTCAACAGGAACGGCAATGAAAACAATCACTCTGGAGACGCTGGCTGAACTGGCAGGTGTCGGCGTGGCAACGGTCGATCGCGTGCTTAACGAGCGTGGTGGCGTCTCGCCACGTACCACGCAAAAGGTGTTACAGGTGGCGCGTGAGGCCGGACTGAAGCGCATTCTGCCGGAGGAGCACCGGCATGCCTGGCAGATAGAGGTGTTATTAAGCGGTAACGACTCGTTTTTCTTCAAACAGTTGGCTATCGACTTTGCCGCCATCGCCACCCGTCTGGGTTATCGCCGCATTGTGCTGCACCGCACGTTTGTGCCGGAATCGCGCCCGGACAAGCTGGCGACACTGATTGGTGAGCGCAGCATAACCCGCGACGGGTTGATTGTCTTTGCGCATGAACATCCGGCGATTTATGAGGCGCTGCAACTCTGCAAACAGCGCGACGTGCCGGTGATCACCATCGTCACCGATCTGCCCGGCGCGGAAAGGCTGTGTCACGTTGGCATTAACCAGTTGCAGGCCGGCCGCACCGCCGGGTTGATGATGGGCAGCATGATCAAACAGCAAGGTGAGGTGATTGTCGTCAGCGGGCGCTTCGAGTATCGCGCGCATCAGCAGCGTATTCAGGGCTTTCGCGATGTTCTTGAGGAGCGCTTCCCGCAGATAACATTACGGGAGGTGCTGGCCGGTCAGGAGAGCCGCATCACCATCAGCAAGCTGCTGGAGAAGCAGCTGGCGCAGTCTGCCAACGTGGTGGGCCTGTACAATACCGGGCTGGGTAACACCGAGATCAGCCAGGCGCTAGCGCGGCATCGCCTCACCGATTCCTGCACCCTAATCACCCATGAACTTTATTCCACCACCAAAGCGCTGTTCGCCAAAAAAGCGCTGGCGCTAACGCTGGATCAGAATACCGTTCGCCACGCGCAGCTGGCGGTGGATATTCTGCTGGGCTACCTCGAACAAGGGGAAGTACCTGAAGATTTCGATCGCGGGAAGGTGACCTTTATGGTCTATACCCAGGAAAACTATGCCTAGGAAGACCGGAGAGGTTCCGGTCTTGCTGATAGGAATCGCCCTTAAACCGGGCTGAGTTCAACCGCCACTTTGGAGACATGCGCTGCAGCCGCCTCATTGGCGCTGACAACCGCGTCACCTAAGGGTTTACCGTTGGCCAGCGCCGAACACAACACGCCGGTGAAGCAGTCGCCCGCGCCATGGGTGCTGACCAGGGTGATCTTCTTCGCCGCCATTGACTGACTCTCTTCCGCCTGCACGCACCAGGCAACGCCATGCTCACCGGCCGTCACCACCACCTGAGAATAGGTCGCTGACAGCACTTCTGCCGCCTGCTTCGCCGAAGCCAGATCGCTGACCACAACCGCACACATATCGCGGGCTTCGATGGCGTTAACGATCAGCACATCGATGTTTTCCTGCAACTGCGGACTCAGCAGACGGGCTGGCGCGGCGTTAATGCACACGGTGATGCCGCGCTTTTTCGCCTGCTGCGCGGCATGGACGTTAAGCGCTTCCGTGACTTCATTTTGTAAAATCAGCAGCGACACATCCTGCCAGAAAGCGTCGCGATCAAATACCGTCTGCGGAATATGCAGATTGGCATTGGAGACCACCACCGCACCGTAATCGCCTTCCGCATCGGTAATGGCGACGCTCATCCCAGACGGCACGGACGCTATCACCGCCACTGCGTCGGTATTCACGCCCGCGCCCTGCAGCATCTTAAGCAGAAAAGTGCCCTGCTCGTCGTTTCCCACCGCGCCGGCGAAGATCACGTTTGAGCCGGCCAGCGCGGCCGCGATCGCCTGATTGCCGCCCTTGCCACCAAACTTATAGCGGCACGCCGACCCCATCACGGTTTCGCCTTTTTCCGGGCGATGATGGGCATCCAGCATAATGTCGTAGTGCAGGCTGCCGGTAACAACGATCTTGTTCATGGTTAGAATTCCCGAAGGTTCTGAACCGCATGCTGCGTTTTAGTCAGGTTTTTCTCTGCCCGCTTCAAGTCTTTCTTGGCGATGGCCACAAACAGTGCATCCAGGATATTCAGCTGGGCAATGCGTGACGCGGCATTTTCCCCTAACAGATGCGATCCCTGAGAGGTTGAATTGAGCACGACATGCGCACTTCGCGCAATGGGCGACTCGGCATAGTTAGTAATGGCAATCACCTTGGCCCCATTGCGCGCCGCCAGTTTGACGGGGTCATTAACGGCACGCGTGGCACCCGAATGGCTGATAGCAATCACCACATCATCGTCAGATAACACCGCCGCCGACATCAACATAATATGCGCATCGTCATAGGCCGACGATTTAATACCGATCTTAAGCATCTTATGCGAGAGATCGCGCGCGACAGCGGCGGATCCCCCGACAGCATAAAGATCGATATGGCGCGCCTTAAATATAATGTCCGCGGCGCGGTTGAATTCAGAAATATCCAGAATAGACAGCGTTTCTTCTATCGCCTGAATGGAGGTTCTGAATACTTTTGCCAGTAATTGTTCCGACGAGTCATCCGGCTCTATTTCCGCATGCAAACTTGCCACTTCAGACTGATTATAATAAACCAGGCTGCTTCTGAAGTTTCTGAAGCCCGTAAAGCTGAGCTTTTTGGTGATTTTAACAATCATCGCCTCGGAGACGTTATTTTCCAGCGCAATCTCTTTTAAAGAGGTTTGTTCGGTAATATCCGTCCTCGCCGTAATTGATTCAACCACACGGCGTTCTAAAGGCGTCAGTTGCGGCAAACGCATACGAATTTGAGCACCAATGGCTCGTGGATCTTGCTTCATTACTTGCCTCGGGTCGCTCGGTCAATCAACATCGCTATGATAATAATAAGGCCTGTGGCAAGCAACTGATAAAAAGCCTGAATATTTAGCAAGGTCAAGCCGTTACGTAATGCCCCTAAAATAATGACCCCGATGATGGTGCCAAACACGCTGCCCTTACCACCCATCAATGATGCGCCGCCGATGGCCGCTGCCGCGATAGCATCCAGCTCCCACAGGTTACCGATTGTCGGCTCGGCCGCGCCCAGTCGGCCAATCAGAATCAGCGAGGCCAGCGAGGCTAAGGTTCCAGAAATCACGTAGACCGTGACCTTGGTGCGTTTCACCGGCACACCGGCCACGCGCGAGGCCTCTTCATTGCCGCCAATGGCGAGGATAAACTCGCCCAGCGGCGTTTTTTTCATCACCGTCCACAGCACAACCGCAATCACCGCCACAATGATAATCGGCGTGGGAATGCTGAAAATGGAACTGTTGATGATGCTGCGAAACTCAGAAGGAATGCCGAACACGGGGTTGCCACCGGTATAGATCAACGCAATGGCGCGGAACAGGGAAAGCCCGCCTAGCGTGACGATGAACGGTTGCAGTCCGGCATAGGCGATTAACGATCCGCTAAATACACCACAGACCGCACCTACGCCCAGCGTGGCGATAATGGCCAGCGGCACCGGTACGCCAGACACCATTAAGGTGGCGCCTAATACCGCTGAAAGCGCGGCGGTTGGGCCCACGGACAGGTCAATACCACCGGATATAATCACCAGCGTCATGCCCATCGCAATCAGTGCGTTTATTGAGGACTGTTGTAAAATATTCAGCAAATTTGGCAGGGTAAAAAATACCGGCGACAAAAATGAGAAGGTGATCACAATAATAAGTAATCCGATCAGGGTTCCTGCATCGCGCACATTGAATTTAATCAACGATGAAGCAGGCGTAAACGGTCGACTTGTTGGTTGAGTCATCATTTTAGGGCCTTTATAAAATCAGGTTTAAACGCTAAACGGTTTCAGTGTCTTTAATCGCATAACGGGCAATATTCTCTTCCGTTATAGCTTCACCGCTGAGTTCCTTGGTGATCTTCCCTTCTCTCATTACCAGTACGCGGTCAGATATCCGAATGATCTCGGTCATTTCTGAAGAGACGACCACGATGGCTTTGCCGGCCTTAGCTAATTTTTCGATTAAATTGTAGATTTCGGACTTGGCGCCAATATCGATTCCCCGGGTTGGCTCATCAAATAAAAACACTTTGGCATCGGCTGCCACCCAGCGACCGATAATCACCTTTTGCTGATTACCGCCGCTGAGCGTGCCAATGGTTTTTTCAATATCCAGCGGCCGAAGATTTAATTCGCTCATCACTTCATGGGCGACAAGGTCGAGTTTATTTCGGCGGATAATACCTGCTTTGGTGAATTTAAACATTGAGGGCAACGCCATATTCATTTTCACCGCACGTTCTTTAATAATGCCCTCTTTCTTACGATCTTCCGGGACCAGCCCGATCCCCGCACGAATGGCGGCGGTGACGTTATGATTGCTTACCGGGCTACCGTTGACCATCACGCTGCCGCTGCTGCGCTTATCAATGCCGGCAATAAGTTTCAGCAGTTCGGTCCGCCCTGCGCCCACCAGCCCGGCAATGCCCAGCACTTCGCCGGCGCGGACGCTAAAGTTGGTGGCTTTGATCTCGGTGCCGCGCGTGACGTTTTCCACCTGCAGCACCACACGCTCGGTGACATACGCGTTGTGATCCAGCTTCTCAATTTTGCGGCCCACCATTTTGGCGACAATAGTTTCCTCGGTTTCGTCGCAAAGGTTAACCACGCCAACCTGCTGACCATCACGCATGATGGTGGCGCGATCGCAGACCCGGAAAATCTCGTTCATCTTGTGGGAGACGTAAATCAGCGACACGCCCATCGACTTCAGATCGCTAATCAACTCCGCCAGCCGATCGAATTCCGTTGGCGTCAGGCTGGACGTCGGCTCATCCATGGCGATGATTTTGGCGTCATCCAGCATGGCGCGGGCAATCTCAACAATCTGCTGTTGCGACACCTTCAGATTTTTGATCGGTTCATTAGGATCAATCGTCGGATCCAGCGTTCTTAAAATGAAGGTGGCCCGCGCAACCTGCGCCTTTTTGTCAATCCACATGCCGTTCGCTTTGGTCAGCGGGCGACCGAGAAACATATTCTGCGCGACGGAAAGTTCAGGAACATGCTGTAACTCCTGATGGATCATGGCGATGCCAGCATGGCGGGCACTGAGCGGATTTTTCATCTGCACCGGCACCCCGTTCACGCTGATCTCACCACTGTCGGCGTTGCGCACGCCAGAAAGAATGTTCAACAGTGTCGATTTGCCCGCACCATTTTCACCAATCAGCGCATGCACTTCGCCTGGCCTGACAGTAAAGTCCACATTTTGTAACGCAGCGGCACTGCCGTAGGTCTTGCTGATGCCGCGCATCGTTAAGCGATACTGTTCCATACACTCTCCGCCTGACTTATTGCTGCGCTAACAGCTGACGTAATTTCACGTTATCTTTGGTGGAGAACGCGTCGGCATTTTCTTTGGTGATCAGCGCCTGTGGCGTTGAAATCACCCGGGACAGTTTCTGTCCACCAATCAGGCGCACCATCACATCCATCGCCACTTCGCCGGTCAGCACCGGGAAGCTGTCCACCGTGCCGGTCAGCTCGCCGCGTTTAATCGAGGCGTAAGCATCTGAAATACCATCGGTGCCGAAGACGGCGGTTTGTTTGGCTTTATCCAGTGAACGCACCGCTTCAACCACTCCCAGCGCCATGGTGTCGTTGTTGGCGTAAAAGCCAATCAAATCAGGATGCTGCTGTAAGATGGTCGATGCCGCGTTGTAGGCCGTTTCACGGCTCCAGTTAGCCGGCACGCTGGCCACGATGGTAAATTTACCGTTAGCCTGTAAGGTTTCTTTGAAGCCGCTGGTGCGCTGGCCTGCCGCATACACGCCCGGCTGACCTTCTATAATGGCGACGTTACCGCCCTGCGGATGGTGCTGAATAAACCATTTTGCTACCCGCACACCGTTGTCTTTCTGCACGTTCCCGACGTAATACTGTGCATTGGGCATCACGGCATCGTTAACGTTAACCACCGGGATCTTTTTACTGTTGGCACTTTCCAGCGCCGGTTCCAGGTTGATATCGGTCTGCGGCGAAACCAGCAGGCCCTTAAATCCCTGGGAGATCATGGTTTCCGCTATCGACAGCTGACCCATCTGATCGTCTTCGTTGGCCGCCGCCTGATAGGCCACGGTAAAGCCGTATTTCTTCGCACCGTTCTGATAACCCTGACCCAGCGAGCGCCAGTATTCATTGGTCAGCGTTTTCGAGACGCCGCCAATCATCAGATTGCCTTCAACCTTCGGTATTGCGCCGTATTTGCTGTCGAGCTGGGTCCAGTCGGTACGATCGGGTTCGGTGTCGGACTTCAGCGGGGCAAGTTCGGCCGCATAGACGGTGGAACAAAGCAGTGAGGATGCGAGTACAGAGAGCAGGAATTTTTTCATCTTCTGAGCCTTTTTTATTATTGTCGCAGGGTAAGAAACGGGGACTACTCTTTAGCCAGCATAATGTCGTTGACAATCTGTTGTGAGCTGACCGCATCCTGGCGGCTGATGGCGTCCAGCAGCGCCGGATTGTCGTGAAGCTTGTCGCATAACTTCAGCAGGCGCTTCACGGTAAGCACATTGGTTTCTGCTTCACGGACCGGATCCAGGCCACTGGCATCCGGGAAGGTATCGAAATAGTAAGCGCCCTTATAGCCATCGCGCTGCATCTGCCAGAGGAACTCCAGCGTCGCCCGTGGGTTTACCGAACCGGCCATCAGGCCATCGTCACGTTTCCCCCAGCCATCATTGAGATCCAGCCCTAACAGGCGCGAGCGGCGGGCAACCATCGCCGCTGCATACGCCGGGATTTCGTTGGCGAATAACACGTGGGCGAAGTCCAGCGTAATGCCGAGGTTTGGGCTTCCCGCTTCTTCCACTGCCAGCAGGCAAGAGGTGACGTTGGGGAAAATGCTGTAGGCACGCGGCTCATTTGGTTTGTACTCAATGCTGACATCGACATCCGGCGCATAGTCCGCAACTTCACGAACGGCGCTGACGGCGTCTTCCCAAATCTTCTTATAGTCCGCCTGGAAACAGTAATCAAAACCATCCTGCCCCATCCATAAGGTCATCAGCGTCGAGCCGAATTCACGGCCGGCATCGATGCCGCGCTTGGTCAGTTCAATGGCTTCACGACGAATTTTTGCATCCGGATTGGTGAAGGCACCGATCTTAAATTGCGGCGCATCCCAACGCATTTGCATGCCGTTAACCGCCAGCCCGGCATCGGCAATGGCCTGACGCATGGTGCTGATATCGCTGGTGATATGCTGAGGATAGTTAAGATCGAGATGGGTTAAGCCTTTCGCCGTGCCGGCACGGGCAATCATCTGCAGAACTGAAGGTTTGCCCTGAAGATCGGGCCAGTATAAATGCGCTCCCGATGAAAAAGAGTTGAGACGTGTAGCGAATTTCAGTTCTGACATAGGAAGGCCCTTAATGAGGTTGTAATGTACTTTCCATATTCACGTTTATTTGTGAAGTTGTGTAATATATACACCCCGCAATTTAATAAACAAGCGGTATCAATTGAAAAGGATCAGATCTGAGAGGGAGTTCACGAAGTGAGTTGATTGGCTGGGGAGGATTTGCAGAGAAATTTGCCCGGCTCTACGGGCAATGGCTTGTCTTATTGGGGGCTGCGCTCAAATGGGGTGAAGCACAGCCCTTTAACCTCAAATCTGGGTCATGCCACCATCGACAACCAGTTCGATGCCGGTGATATAGCTGGCATCGTCCGAGGCCAGAAACGACATGGCTTTTGCCATCTCATCGGCGCTGGCAGCACGTCCCAGCGGGGTTTTCTCGGCCACCTGTTGCAAATATCCCTCAATGTCCTCATCGCTCATGCCTAATTCGGATTTATAGGCCGGGGTGATCACCACGCCTGGAGCGATGGCGTTAATGCGGATATGACGGCCTTTGAGGTCGGAGGCTGCAGTGCGCACAAAAGAGCGCAGTGCGGCTTTGGTCGCGGCATACACGCCGAAAGCGGGCATCCCCTGATTAGCGGCGATTGAACCGGTGACCACGATGGCACTTCCCTCGCCCATCAGCGGCAACGTTTTCTGAATGGTGAATAGCGAGCCCTTAACGTTAATGTTGAAGTACTTGTCGAACTGCGCCTCGCTGATGGACTCCAGCGGCGCAAACTCGCCACCGCCTGCGTTGGCAAACAGCAAATCCAGACGACCGTGTGCCTCGCGGAGACTGGCAACAATGCGATCCACATCTGCGGCAACAGAGATATCGCCCTGAATCGCGGTGGCGCCAGACCCTATCTGCGCAATCGCGCTGTCCAGTTCAGTCTGACGACGGCCGGTGATGACAACCGTGGCACCCTCGCGGGCCAGACGCATGGCGGTTGCCAGACCGATACCCGAGCTGCCGCCGGTAACAAGCGCAATTTTTCCCTGATGTTTGCTGCTGTGGATATTGCTGAGGTCGGTAATTTTCATGGACATTCTCCGCGAGTGATTGGGTTGTCAGTACGGGAATGAATATAGAACTGGCGGATTCAGGAATAAATAGCGTAAATTCGAAATCTTTATTCCCCCACAGAGATAATCAGCCGGGAGCGTTCTGCCATGGATCAACTTCAAGCCATACGGGCCTTTGCGCGGGTTGTCGAAACCGGTGGGTTCTCGAAAGCCGCGCAATCGCTGCAAATGCCCAATGCCACCCTGAGCAAATCGATTCAGGCGCTGGAAAAGCATCTCGGGGTAAAACTGCTTGAACGCAGCACCCGCCGGGTCAGCGTCACCCGCGACGGCACGGCATATTATGAACGGACCAAACATCTGCTCAGCGAGCTTGAGGATATTGATGCCACGCTGGGTCGATCGCAGGCAACGCCCAAGGGACGGTTACGTATCGAAACCGGTGGAGCCGTCGCCAGCCTGCTGTTGATCCCGGCGCTGCCAGACTTTTGTGCCCGTTATCCGGATATTGAGCTGCAGGTTGGCGTGTCCGACCGCACGGCCGATGTGATTGGCGAGAACATTGATGGCGCCATTCGCATCAGTGCCGCTGATGGCGCATTGATCTCGCGTAAAATCGGCGCGTTCGGCTGGACCACCTGCGCCAGCACAGCGTATCTGCAGCGTTATGGCGTCCCCAGGCATCCGCAGCAAATTCTCGACGGGGATTTCCCGGTGGCCGGCTATTTTTCGTCACAAACCGGCATTTTGTTACCGATGAAATTTTGCAAACAGGGGCAATCGCTGGAGATCACCCCGGCCTGCAAGGTGATGGTCAATGAGAGTAATGCCCACCTGGCCACTGCGCTGGCCGGTATTGGCTTAATTCATACGCTGGATTTTATGATTCACCCGTCAATCAAGGCAGGCAAGCTGGTGCCCGTCCTTGAGGACTGGCGGGCACCGCCGGTGGACATCTATTTCAGCTATGCCCCCAGCCGCCAACTCAGTACCAAAGTCAGGGTGTTTGCCGACTGGGTCACCGGGTTGATTGCGCAAAACTCGGTGACGGCTGACGATTAACTCAGGCGCCAAATCCGCCATCAATGGTCAGGGCCGTGCCGGTTACCATGCCCGCTTCACTGCTGGCAATCCATAACACCATCGACGCGACTTCGCTGGCGTGCGCATGGCGTTTAATCGCCATAAAGCTGTGCATCATTTCATTCATTGGTCCGTCAGACGGGTTCATATCGGTGTCGGTCGGACCGGGTTGCACCACGTTGACGGTGATACCGCGCGGGCCAAAATCTCTGGCCAGCCCACGGGCCATGCCCTGAACGGCAGATTTACTGGCACCATAGGCGGTAAGGCCTTCAACCGGAACGCGGTCGGCATTGACCGAACCGATGATGATAATACGCCCGCCGTCCTTCATTTTGCGGGCGGCTTCCACGGCGGCGAAGTAAGGGGCATGGATGTTGATCACAAACAGCCGTTCAATTTCGTCGGCATCGATCTCCAGCGGATCGCCTGCGGCCAGCACCCCGGCATTAAACACCAGCACATCCAGTTCGCCCGCCTGCGCGACGGCTTCAACCAGCTCGGCACGGTTTGACACGTCCAGCTTGATCATCTGGCTGTGTGTCTCCTGCGCGATGACTTCGGCTTTCTGCTGGGAGCTGGCGTACGTGAACACCACGTCATCGCCCTGCTCAGCAAAGCGACGGACGATCGCCTCGCCAATGCCGCGGCTGCCGCCCAGGATCAAAACCTTTCTGCCTGTATCGGGTTTATCGGTGTAATCAGTCATGGTCATTCCTCGTCATCTATTGATAAAAAATCAGAATTGAGCCGCTCCACTGTCACGAGCTGGCGATTGAACAAACGGGTCTGCCTGCTTTACTGAAACCGTGTTTGCTGGCGCGGGAAGCGATGGCAAAGCTCAGCAGCAAAAGTATAAGCATTACCCAGGGAAACGCGGTGACGCCGGCCTGTTGTAATAACATGCCTCCGCTGAGGCCACCGGCGGCGATGGCGCTGTTCCACACCACCACATTCATCGACAGCGCAATGTCGGCCCCTTCACCGGCAGCATCCGCCAGCGCGGTTTGCAGCAAGGTGGCAGCCCCGCCAAAGCTGAGGCCCCACACCGCCACGCCAGCATAGATGACCGCAGGCGACGTTGACGCGACGGCGAAAATCAGTGAGATAAGCGCGAACACCGCCAGCGAAATTAAGACGGCCAGACGAAGATGACGATCGACAATCCGCCCGGTGATAAAGATGCCCACCAGCGCCGCCAGACCAAAAATCAGCAAAATCAGGCTGACCTTATTTTCCAGTCCGGCCGGTGCCACAAACGGGGCGATATAGGTGTAAAGAATGTTGTGGGCCAGCATCCAGGTGAACACCACGCCGAGTACCGGGCGCACGCCAGGCGTGGTAAAGACGTTCTTCAGCGCCATTTTTTGCTGCCCGCTTTGCCCGGCAAAATCAGGCACGGCCAGCAGAACCCAGGCCACCAGCAGCACCGATAAGCCCGACATCACGGCAAACGTCAGCCGCCATCCCAGCAAATTCCCCAGCCAGGTGCCCAACGGCACACCCAGCGACAGGGCAATGGGCGTACCAACCATCGCCAGCGCCATCGCCTTTCCCTGCAATGAAACCGGCACCATTCTGCGGGCGTAGCCTGCCAGCAGGCTCCAGGCTAATCCGGCGGATGCGCCCGCCAGGAAACGCGCGGCCAGCGTCAGCACCACGTTGGTCGACAGCGCGGTCAGGGTGTTGAACAGCAAAAATCCAACAATTGTGATCAGCAAAACGCTGCGACGCCGCCAGGTTCGGGTTGCGATGGTCAACGGGATGGCGGCAATCAGCGATCCGGCGGCGTACGCCGTCACCATCTGGCCGGCAAGCGACAGTGAAATCGTCAGTCCGGCGCTGATTTGCGGCAGCAGACCGGCTGGGATGGTTTCCGTGACGATGCAGATAAAGCCGGTCATCGCCAGTGCCAGCAGCGCCATCACCGGTAGTCGTTCTTGTTGGGTCGCCTTCGCGACCGGAGAAATATCAGCCAAACTGCCCTCTCTTAGGTATCCAGTTAATTATGTATCGTTTGGTATAGATATCCCGAGCGCGCAGCATTGTCAAATATTTATGTATCGATTAGTATATAACTTAGTTGAAAGGAGAAACCGAATGAGAACGGGCAGACCACGGCAGTTTGATCGCGATGAAGCGGTGCGACAGGCAATGCACCTGTTCTGGGATCGCGGCTATGACTCGACCTCGCTGAGTCAGTTGAAAAGTGCGATCGGCAACGGCATTACCGCGCCGAGCTTTTATGCGGCGTTTGGCTCAAAAGAGAAGTTGTTCCAGGAAGCGGTTGCCTGCTATTTGCAGACACACGGGCGCGTGACCGAAGCCTTATGGCAGGATGAGCTGCCGCCGCGCGACGCCATTGAATCCACCCTACTACGTTCGGCACGCATGCAGTGTGAAGACGATCATCCCAAAGGCTGCATGGTCACGCTGGGCCTGATGTCGGTGAGTACCGATGAGCACAAATACCTGCTCAGCCCGCTGGAGCAATCGAGAAAAAAGACCTGCGACGGCTTTATTCACTGCGTCAATCGCGGCCTGTTAAGCGGCGAGCTGCCCGCCGGAACGTCAGCGAAAACCCTGGGCCTCACCTTTAACAGTTTCCTCACCGGGGTTTCCACGCTGGCACGCGATGGTGTGCCCGTTGACGATATTGAACGGTCAATCGGTCAGGTTATGCGGTTGTGGGACGGCCTGGTGGGCGATCGGAAGAGTGGGTAAAGACCTGAAACGTGCTGCATCGCGTGCCGGAGGTCGCCCAAAAAGGCGGGCATATTCACGACTGAATTGTGAAGCACTTTCATAACCCACCGAAAAGGCAACGATCGCCACATCGCTGGGTTCAAATATCAGCAGCCACCGTGCGCGGATCAGGCGTAATTGCTTCTGGTACTGGATCGGGGTCATATGGGTGATGGCTTTAAAATGGCGATAATAGGCCGCGACGCTCATGTTCGCGATGCCAGCTAATGCCTCTGCGCGCAGGGGTTCCGCATAATGATCGCCTATCCAGTTAATCGAACGGCGAATCTGCGACAAATGCCCATCCGGGCAGGCAATATTACGCAGCACGTCACCTGACGGCCCTTGTAACACTCTGAACAAAATTTCACGCTCAATCATCGGTGCCAGCACGGTCGCGTCACCTGGCCGCGCCAGCAGTCTCATCATTCGCAGCCAGGCATCAAGCAGTTCCGGTGAAGTGGCTACGGGAGCAAAGCTGTCATTCGCGGGCCTGACAGGCATGTCACTGTTCGCAGCCAACAGCGAGGCGATGATGTGCGCATCTAACGTTAAGCTGACCGCCTGAAAAGGCTTGTCTGGACCGTCAGCGAAAATTTCCCCGGTGGCCGGCATATCGACTGGCACCACGAAATACGTCCCCGCAGTGTAGCGATACATCTGCCCACCAATGGACAGTGTTTTCTCTCCCTGCAGGACAAAATGCAGCATAGGCTGGTAGATCTGATTGGCACAGGCTTCCGCGTTGACCATCGAGACGCGAGGAAGATCCGTTGCTGTCCACTTATTATCAGCAGGCAACACGTAGCTGCGCAGTTCATTCATCACTGTATTCATCCCGTCGAGCATAGGCCTGATATTTCCGCCGAACAAGGGCGTTGAGAAGAACAGGCAATTATCCGGGAAGATTGGGCACGCGCTTATTGCCCTTCAGACCCGATACTGTTTACCGACAACTTCTCACTCATCTAAAGGTCATCAAATGAAATTATCAGGCAAAACAGCCGTCGTAACCGGCGCGTCTAAAGGGATCGGTGCCGGTATTGCTAAAGCACTTGCTGCTGCCGGCGCTACGGTCATCGTCAACTATGCATCAAGTCAACGTGATGCGGAAAAGGTAGTGTCGCACATCCGTGACGCAGGTGGAAAAGCATCGGCCATCCAAGCGGATATGAGTCAGTCTGCGGATATTACGCGGATGTTTGATACGATCAGGCAGGAATTCGGCACCGTGGATATTCTGGTCAATAATGCCGGCGTGGCGGTGTTTGAAATGATTGAAGATCTGACCGAAGAGGCGTTTCATAAACAGTTTAACCTCAATGTGCTGGGTTACCTGTTGGCCACGCGTGACGCGCTAAAGCAATTCAGCCCGTCTGGCAGCATTATCAACATCAGTTCGATTCTGAGTACCGACCCGTATCTGGCTTCCAGCGTTTACTCCGCCACCAAAGGCGCGGTCGATACGCTCACGTTTGCCCTTGCCAGAGAGTTGGGGGCAAAAGGGATCAGGGTAAATTCGATCCTGCCGGGGCATACCAACACCCCAGGTACGGACGGGAATTTTGCCGGAGAGCTGGGTGAAAAGCTGCTGGCCGGAACACCTCTGGGCCGTTTTGGCGAACCCGAGGATATTGGCCCCGTTGCGGTATTCCTGGCCTCTGATGATGCACACTGGGTCACGGGCGAATCATTAAGAGCCGCCGGTGGCGTCCGGGGCGTCGGTTACTGAACGTCTTTCCAGTAAAGGCTCAAACCTGAGCCTGTCCGCCGTCGGCGAAAAGCTCAGTGCCGTTCACGAAACTCGAATCCGTTGAGGCAAGAAACAGGGCCACTTTGGCGATCTCTTCCGGCTCGCCAATCCGACCCAGCGGAATACGGGTATTAAGATAATCGAGCATGGCCTGCTGATGTGCCGGATCGTCGCCGGCAAAATCGAGCAGAAACGGCGTTCGTATCGGCCCCGGGCTGAGCACATTTACTCGCGTCCCGGTGCCCTTAAGATCAAGTACCCAGCTCCGCGCAAGGTTGCGCACCGCCGCTTTCGAGGCGGAGTAAACGCTGAAGGCGGCGGTGCCTTCAATACTGGCACTGGACCCCGCAAGGATAATTGAAGCGCCCTTGCGCAGCAGAGGTAATGCTTTCTGAACGGTGAAAATCAACGATTTCACATTTTGGCCAAAAATCTGGTCAACATGCTCTTCCGTGATCTGCCCTAAAGGCAACATGGATCCCCCACCCGCATTGGCAAATATCACATCAAGTCCACCCGCTTCCGCTTCTATTTGACGGTACAAACGATCAAGATCGGGGCCGTGGGTTGAATCAACCTCAATACAGGTTACCGAACTGCCCAATTCGTCCTGCACCGTCTTAAGCGCCGCTTTGTTGCGGCCGGTGATATAGACATGGGCACCCTCAGCCAGAAAAGTCCGGGCGGTTGCCAGGCCAATGCCACTGGTAGCGCCGGTGATTAACGCAATTTTACCGTCAAGTTTGTAGGTCATCATTAGTTTCCTCAGTCAGGAGTGGCCAATCTGAAGAAGTCAGACCGGCATCCTGAACCGAGTATATTTAGCGGGCTGTGATGGCAGAAGCCCGTGCAGGTGGAGACTTAATTCAGCCTCATGGATAGCAGATTATTAGCCAAAAACCTTATTACGGGCTGGCAAACTCCCTTGCAAAGAGTTCCAACGCCCAGTCGACGAATGCCCGCAGTTTAGCACTTTGATGACGGTTGGCCGGATAAACCAACTGCACAGGCAGCGAAGGTTGCTTCCATTCCTCCAGTAGCGGAATTAAACGACCGGAGAGGAAATGATGCTCAGCACTAAAGCGAAAAATCTGTCCAATACCCATTCCCGTCAACAAGGCTTCCGTCAGTGCCGTGCTCTCACTGATATTGACCACCGTGTTACCGTGAATTTCAAACTCGTCCGTTCCGTTGCTGAACTGTAAAGGCAATGATTTCCCCGAGTGCGGAAAGAAATACCGTACAGTCTGGTGGTTATCCTCAATATCTTGCGGATGCACAGGCGTGCCATGAGCCGAAAGATACCCCGATGTGGCACAGGTGACATAATCAAGGGTGCAGAGCTGTCTGCCAATCATTGAGCTGTCAGGAAGTACTCCGCCACGTATGACGCAATCAACCCCCTCGCCTATCAGGTCAGCCGGACGATCGTTGACGCCAAGCAATAATTCAAGCTGCGGATAACGGGCATGAAACTCGGGCAGTGCCGGAATGATGATCTCATTAGCCAGTGATGAACCAACATCAACGCGCAGTTTTCCCTGAGGATTTACCTTTGCGTACCTTGCGGCGGTATCCATTTCATCAAGTTGAGCCAGTATTTCACGCGTCTGCTCCCGGTAACGTTCACCCATCGGGGTAATGGTGAAAGATCGGGTACTGCGTTCGATGAGTTTAGTGCCCAGATGCTGCTCAAGATCCTGTAAGAGCTTGCTGACGGAGGATCGGGGGAGGTTGAGCGAATCAGCCGCTTTTGCCAGCGAACGGGCATCGGTGATACGAATGAACACCCGCATAGCCAGAAGTTGGTCCATATAATTACCCCTGCCCGTCGCGTACGTTGATCGCCTTGCGCAACTGGGTGACGTCCTTCAGCGGCGGGAGACCAAAGACGCGGGCATAATCGCGGTTAAACTGCGGCACGCTTTTATAGCCAACTTCCTGAGCCACAAAAGTGACGCTCTGTTGCCTGCCGAGCAGCATGCGGCGGGCATGCAGAAGCCGCACCCGCTTTTGATACTGGACAGGACTCATCGCGGTGACGGCTTTGAAGTGGCGATGAAACGCGGAAACGCTCATTGCCTCCCGCTCTGCCAGCGCCCCGACAATAAACTCTTCGGCAAAATTGTGGCGCAACCACTGAATCGCATTACCAATCCTCGCCAGCATCGTCCCCGGCGAAGCAATATCCCTCAGCATCCAGCCGTGCGGGCCTTTTAACACATGATAGAGGATTTCACGTTCGTATCCCGGTGCCAGCGCCGCGATATCCTCAGGGTTTTTCATCAGGCGCAGCATCCTGACCCAGGCATCCAGCAGTTCAGGCGTCACCGAGGCAACTGAAAATGCCCCACTGTCCGGTCGATCCTGCATCGCTGACGGTGGCAGATCCTCGATCATCGCCGCAACACGCTGTGGATCGATGGTCAGGCTGACGGCCAGATACGGCTCACCACGCTCTGTGGGATGCACCGAGCCGACGGCGGGCAAATCCACCGACATGACAAAGTACGAGGCGGGATCGTAATTGAAGACTCTGTCTCCCACGGTCATCGACTTACTGCCGCGCAGGATCAGGTTAATCATCGGTTCATACACGGCGGCGAGCGCCTCAGCCGGCACATTGCCCTGCACCATTGCCACACGGGGGATGCCGGTTTCAGTTCGCCAGTTTCTGGCATGGGCCGCCAGGTCGCGCAATTCATCAAGCTGCAGGTTAAACACCTTTTCATCCTTCCGCGAAACAACGTAAGGCAGCATAAAGCAGAAAAAGGCAAGAATCGAGCAGGAACACGGAATCCGCATCCGGCCGTTTTCCCTACTCTGAATGTCTTGCACGTCATCCAGAGTCACTGGCCACTATCAAATTTAATCCAGTAAGGGGATTCTATGCTCGATCACATTTTTCTGGCGGTTAACGATACCGACCGTTCCGTCGCGTTTTATACTCAAACACTGGCACCACTCGGCATCACCGTCCGTCTGGACTACGACGGCAAGGACGGACCGCCGGGCCATCCCGACCTGAAGGGGTTTGGTGCACATGGCCGGATTTTCTTCTGGCTGCGCACGGGTCTACCCGGCGGAAGCGCTACCCATGTTGGCTTTGTGGCGAACAGCGAAAGCCAGGTAGATGCTGCCTATGCCGCGGCGATAGCGGCGGGTGCCACAGACCATGGTGCGCCTGGCGCACGCCTGTATTATGACCCACGCTATTACGCCGCCGGGGTGATCGATCCCGACGGTCATACGCTTGAATTCGTCTATAAAAGCTGGCAGCACACGCCATCATGAAAACATTACTGATTTACGGCGCTACGGGTTACACCGGACGCATGATTGCCGAACAGGCAACCTCAGCCGGACTGAATGTCGTTCTCGCCGGAAGGAACCACGTTAAGCTGCACGAGTTGGCGAGCGAGCTGAAACTTCAGGCATCAGTCTTCACGTTAGATGACGCGGACAGGCTTGCGCAGGAATTGCAGAGCGTTAGCGTGGTCCTCAACTGTGCTGGCCCGTTTGCCCAGACGGCTGAGCCACTGATGAAAGCCTGTATTCAGCTGGGGATCCATTATCTTGATATCACTGCTGAGATTAACGTCTACCGTCTGGCCGAATCGTTAAATGAGTCGGCGTTGTCGTCGGGAAGTATGTTGATGACTGGCGTGGGCTGGGATGTGGTGCCGACTGATAGTCTGTCGGTCATGCTGGCACAGCAGGTTAATACACCGGTAAAGCTAAGAATTGCGCTGCAGGTAGCCGGATCGATGTCACGGGGATCGGCGACAAGTGCTGGAGAAATTATCAGTGCAGGTTTGCTTGCACGGGTAAACGGGGTATTGACGACCAAAGCGAACAGCGCAACCGAGTGGTTTGATTTTGGTGAAGGCAAAGTTGAGTGCTTCCCGCTCTCTTTTGGTGACCTTGTGACTGCCTGGCATTCAACCCACATCCCCAATATTGAAATGTATGTGCACGTGAGCGGCGACGCGTTTCCTTCAGGTGATTTATCCCAGCTGCCTGATGGCCCGACGACTGAAGAACGTGAGAAAAGTATCGCGCGCGCGTTGGTAGAAATCACCGCAGCCAATGGAGAGATTCACGATGCAGTGATTGAAACGGTGAATGGGTACTCTTATACCCCTCTCGCCGCCATAGCGGCTGTATCCCGCGTGCTGAATGGTGACCATCAACCGGGTTTTCAAACGCCCGCAAAAGTCTTCGGGCCTGATTTCGCCTTAACTATTCCGGGAACGCGGATTATCACCCGCTAAAAAATCGCCTTTCTTAGCTTGGGCGGACAGAATATTTCTCACTCATTATCCAGCGTAATTAGCCGCGATGGTTTACCCATCGCGGCCTGACAGAGTCAGGTCAGGTTATTCGCCATGCCGCCATCCACCAGCAGTTCCACGCCGGTAATAAAGCGGGCATCCTCACTTAACAGGAAGGACGCCGCAGCGGCCACTTCCTGCGGATGCGCCATACGCCCTAATGGGATCGGCGCGATCAGCGTCTGGCGAACGGCTTCCGGCACGGCGGCCATCATATCGGTATCGGTTGGGCCCGGCGCCACCACATTGACACGAATGCCGCGCGGTGCCAGTTCCAGACTCCAGGTGCGGGCATAAGATCGCAGCGCGGCTTTGGTGGCGCTGTAGGTGCCATAACCCGCCACACCCAGTCCGCTGGCGACAGAGCCAATCAACACCACCGAGGCCTTGTCATTAAGCGAACTCAGCGCGGCCTGAAATGCCGTGACGTGACTTTGCACATTGACGCTGAACAGTTGATTGACGTGCCCGGCCGTTTCTTCCGCCAACAATGCAGGCGTACTCATGCCGGCGTTAAGTACCAGCAGGTCTATCTTGCCTTTGCGTTGCGTAATGGTGGCAATCGCCTGCTGAATATCACTCTGTATTCCCGCATCGGCTACCAAACCGGTCACGCTCGCGCCCAACTGCGTAACCGCAGCGTTCACTTCCTCTTCACGTCTGCCGGTCAGGAACACCACCGCGCCTTCTGCGGTCAGCCGTTCAGCCGTTCAGCAATAGCAAGACCGATGCCTTTGGCGCCCCCCACGATAAGGGCAACTTTATCCGTCATTTTGGTCATCATTCTCTCCTCATTAGCGTAGAGAATGGATGATATACTTCTTATATCTGATATCAATAACGCACCTGAAGGATACAAGATATGGTTGAGTATACCGAGCTGGACAGGCTGTTTGAGAAAAGCCGCGCCGATATGGAGTTGGTTCGTCCGGTGCTGAATAAAATCGCCGATAAATGGACGATCATGATCCTGACCGTGATTTGCCCGCAGCCTGCCCGCTTTAACGAAATTAAAAAACGGCTGAATATCACCCATAAAGCGCTGGCTGATGCGCTGAAACGGCTGGAAAAAAATGGTCTGGTGACGCGCACCGTATTACCGACAACGCCGATTGGCGTGGAATATGCCATTACGCCGCTGGGGCATTCATTACGCGGCCCCTTTGAGGCGCTGTGTCAGTGGGCGATGGAACATGGCGACAGTATTGAAGAAGCCAATCTTAGCTATGAAAGTCGCGCTATTTAACGCGCTATCTAAGGCAAAAAAAACACCGCATTCGGTTACGAGATGCGGTGTTTATTTATTCTGTTGTTGCCCGATAAAAACATCAGCCATTAGCCGCTTTTTCAGCAACATAATACAGCGTGGCTTTGGCGGCCAGCACATGTTGGTCATCGTTTCCCGGCTTGTGAGACTCCACATCGGTAATGTGATAACCCGCGGCTCCCGCTTCCATCGCTTTTTTCACAAACGCATCGTTAAGCTCTTCCATGGAGGTCACCCAACTGACCTGTGTTACGCCAACTGGATGCATGGAGGCAATCTCGCGATGTGTTAACCCTGCACGGATCAGGACAGGCTTAACGCTTTGTGGTGAGAAGATGGATAAAACATCGTTAACGAGATCTTTCATGTTGTGACTCCTGAGTATTCCAGTTCAAAACCGATAAGGCGGCATTATTATTGCTGTCAGGTCGACGGGAATGTTCCGCCCTGTCGGTTATTGCGCACGTCCGGCGAATTGCGCCGTCAGGTCTACTTAACTCCCTTTCTCGTTAATCGTTTTAGCTAAACTTGCTAAATTCTTGTTAAGAAAGGTTCCGCCACAACTAACGGAACTTTCAGGAAGATATTCTCATCTGATTACATATTCGTTACATCTGACACGCATTATTCCTTGTCGTCCATTATGGCCTTCTGAATAAGGCAATGCTGCGCCCTTCCAGCTCGAAATCCTTTTCCCGGGTAATCACCAGCCCCGGTTTTGCGGTCAACGAGGTGGCGGTGGTCAGTTCGAGCACCCAGCCACCTTCACCAAACTGCGGGATCTGGAACGGTACGTTGCCCTCATACGGGTTAAACAGCATCAGCACATCATGCCAGATGCCCTCTTCGGTATGCAGATCCGGGCGACCGATATAGACCCCGAGCGTGACGCCTTCGTCCCACTGATCCGGCTGCTGGAAACCACCGCCGGCATTGAACCACTTAATATCCATGCCATCGCGCCAGCTTTCCCGGCGCAGCAGCGGCTGCTCGGCGCGAAGCTTGATCACCTGGCGGGTAAATTCGCGCAGTGCCGCACCGGTATCCGGTACTTTGTCCCACTCTACCCAGGAGATTTCGCTGTCCTGGCAGTAGCCGTTGTTGTTGCCTAACTGGCTGCGGCCAAACTCATCACCGGCCAGCAACATTGGCGTGCCGTGAGAGAACAGTATGGTGGTGAGGAAATTGCGGCGTTGGCGGTCGCGCACCGCGTTGATCCCTTCGTCCGTGGTCGGGCCTTCAGCACCATAATTGTACGATCGGTTATCATTATGGCCGTCGTTGTTGTCCTCGCCGTTGGCTTCGTTGTGCTTGTCGTTGTAGGACGTCAGATCGTTAAGCGTGAAGCCATCATGGGCGGTGATAAAGTTGACGCTTGCCCATGGCCGGCGACCACGCAAATCGTATAAGTCGCCGGAGCCTAACAGGCGTGCAGCAAACTCAGACGCGACGTTGTCACCTTTCCAGTATTCGCGCACCGTGTCGCGATATTTGTCATTCCACTCTGCCCAGCCCGGCGGGAATCCGCCCACCTGATAGCCGCCAGGCCCAATGTCCCACGGCTCGCCAATCAGCTTCAGTTTCGACAGCACCGGATCCTGCATTATGGCGTCGAAGAAGCCGCTGCGCTGATCGAAACCTTCCGGCTCGCGACCAAGAATGGTGCCTAAATCGAAGCGAAAACCGTCGATATGCATCGATTCCGCCCAGTAGCGCAGCGAATCCATAATCATTTGCAAGACGCGCGGATGCGAGGTGTTTACCGTGTTGCCCGTACCGGTATCGTTGATGTAATAGCGGTGTTGTTCGGGGAAGGTGCGGTAATAGGAGTAGTTGTCGATGCCCTTAAATGACAGCGTCGGACCCAGCTCATTGCCTTCGGCGGTGTGGTTATACACCACGTCGAGGATCACCTCGATACCGGCATCGTGGTAAGCCTTCACCATATCGCGGAAACCCTGAATGCCATTCGGGCCGAAATAGCGGCTGGCGGGCGAGAAGAAATTCAGCGTGTTGTAGCCCCAGTAGTTCTTCAGCCCTTTTTCCAGCAGATGCTGATCGTCCGGGAACCAGTGAACCGGGAGCAGCTCAACGGAGGTAATGCCCAGGTTTTTGATGTACTCGACGGTGGCCTTGTGCGCCATGCCTTCGTAAGTACCACGGATGGCTTCCGGTACGGCGGAGTTGAGCTGGGTGAAGCCCTTCACATGGGTTTCGTAAATCACCGTTTCCGGCCAGCCGATCACCGGGCGATTCTCATCCTGCCAGTTGAACTCATCGGGGTCGATAACCCGGCATTTTGGCGTATACGGCGCGCTGTCGCGATCGTCGAAGGTCAGGTCTTTGTCATCATCATACAGGTTGTAAGCGAAGTGCGATTCGTCCCACTCAATTTCACCAGACAGCTCACGGGCATAAGGATCCAGCAGCAGCTTGTTAGGATTAAAGCGGTGGCCATTTTCCGGATCGTAAGGGCCATACACGCGATAGCCATACAGCGCGCCAGCTTGCAGATCCGGCACATAGCCGTGCCAGACTTCATCGGTGTATTCCGGCAGATCCAGCCGGGTGATTTCAAATACACCGGTCGGATCGTAAAGACAGAGTTCGACCCGTTCGGCATGAGCGGAGAACAGCGCGAAATTCACCCCCTTGCCATCAAAATTCGCGCCAAGACGCAGGCTGTTACCCGCGGTGATCCCGTAAGGTTTACCGTTAGACATGCCACTCTCCATTGCAAAACGTTAATGTGACTGCGGTTTTTAGATTGTTTTTTCAATCAACCCTGAAGGATCACAGGGGTTATGCATGCAATATTTTCTAAATTGAAGCGGCCGCTGAGGAAGTGTTCTTCCCCGGTCAGCACATCGCGATAACGACGCTGAGCCAGCTCAGGCGGCAGGTTAATCACAGCGTTATTCCAGTATTGCTTCGGCCCGGCAGACAGGCTTTCGCCCACCAGAGCAAACACCAGTCGCGGCAGGATCACAATCACTGCATTAGCCCCGTCGCTGCGGGCGAATGCCAGGATGTTCTCCGCCTGCTTTCCGCTGGCTTGTAGCGGCAAATAATCCCCTTTCCTGAACAACGCAGGCTTATCCAGCCGCAGGTGCAGAAGTCGGGCGATAACCTGCTGTTTCAGCTTGCCACTGCGCCAGTCGGCTTCGTCACAGGACGCGGGCAACACGTCGTCGGCCGTCAGCTGATGTGCCAGCTGCGGGAAATCAGGATCGCGGCGGTTATCAGGGTCGACCAGGCTGAAATTCAGCGCTTCGCTTCCCTGATAGATATCCGGTACGCCGGGCGCGATCAGTTTAATCACCGACTGGGTGAGGCTGTTGACCAGCCCCGCCCGCACAAAGGGTTGCAGCGAACGGTGGAAGTCCTGCAGGAAGGTCTGATTCTGCGGATCGAGAAGATGGCGGGTATAGTCGAATACCGCCTGTTCGTAGGGTTCGTTGGTGTCGGCCCAGTCGGTGCGCTGCTTCGCTTCGCGCAGGGCTTTTTCCACATAGGCGAGGAAGCGTTCTTCCAGCGCTTTTAAGCCCGCTTGATCCTGCGGCTCAAGCGTAGCCGGCCAGACGCCAGCCAGCGCCTGATACAGCATCCACTCTACCGCCGGTTTCGGCGCCAGGCCATCCGCCAGCTTGCTGACCTTATGCTGATTCATCTGCTGCCAGCGAACGATGCACGCCTGCCAGATGTGCGGCGCTTCCGTCAGCGTATACAGTCGGGCGCGGGCATCCTCACCGCGTTTGGTGTCATGGGTTGAGGTGCTGGAAATCGCATCGGGCTGAAGTTGCAGCCGCTGCGCCATCTCCTGATGAAAACGCTCTGGCGTAAAGGTGCGCGGCAAGGGTTCGGCACCGACTTCATTCAGCGCCAGCTCCATATGCTGACGGAAGAACAAGGTATCCTCCACCGATTTCGCCATCAGCGGTCCGGTAAGCTGCTGGAAACGGGTACGGAAGGTATCCGCCTCTTCCGTGGCACCGTCTGACACCTTGCCCGCGAGGATACGGGTGAGAAAATCTACCGCGCCACGATCAGGCACGTTCTCGCCCGTTTTAACCTCTCCGGCCACCTGGTGCAGCATTTCAGTGCCTTCTTCCGGCAGACCTTCTTCGGTGCCGTAGGTGCGGTACACCGGGAAAGCGATCAGCAGTTCGCGTAGCGCTTCCCGCCCGGTTTCCTCGTCCAGCCTGACGTTTTCTTTGTTGGCAATCTCGGTGGCCAGCGTCAGCAAGGTGCTGAACTCACCGGCGAAATTTCGGTCCGCCATCAGCATTTTGGCGGCGCGCAGTTCCGCCTCCATATCAACCTGTCGGCCAATCACCCGCTCATAGACTTTGCGCAAGGTGCCGATCTGCTTGCCGTCGACCAGCGCGTCGGAAATCGCCGCAATAAATTCATAGCCGGTGGTGCCGGAAATCGGCCAGTCCGCCGGGATAACCTCACCCTCACCCAGAATTTTCTCAACGGTCAGGTAGCAGTCCGGGCCAACCTGCTGGCGCAACAGCTCAAGGTAGCCTTTCGGATCGGCCAGGCCATCCACATGATCCACCCTGAGTCCGTCAACCGCGCCGGCATGCACCAGTTCGAGGATCAGCCGGTGGGTATCATCAAACACGGCGCGATCTTCCACCCGCACGCCCGCCAGACCGGTAATTTCAAAGAAGCGACGGTAGGAGAGCTCTTCTGGCGCATCGCGCCACGACATCAGCCGCCAGGGCTGAAGGTCATGCAGTTCAGCAATGGCCGTTTTGTCGGTGAGTTGCAGGATTTCCTGCTCTTTCCCTTGCCAGCTTTCCGGCGTCAGCGGATAAAAACTCTCGAAGTAGGCCAGCGCCGGACGCCCGGTGGCAGGATCGGCTTTGACGGCGATCTCGCCCTTTTCCAGCGCGACGTCAAAGGTGTCTCCAAGGAAAGGTAAGGTCAGCCGCCGCGACCAGTCGATATCGAAATAACGCGCATAACGGCTGTTTTCACCGTGTTCGATAACGTCACGCCACCAGGGATTTTCCAGCGAGGCCGCCATATGGTTCGGCACAATGTCGAGGATCAGGCCCAGTCCGGCGTCCTTTAGCGCCCTGACCATCCGGTCAAAACCGGCGCGGCCACCGATATCCGGATCGATTTCATTGGCATCAGTAATGTCATAGCCGTGGGTTGAACCCTGGGTGGCGGTAAATATCGGCGACGCATACAGGTGGCTGATGCCGAGTTGCAGTAAATAAGGCACCAGATCGGCGGCACGATCGAAGGTCATGCCATTACGGAATTGAATTCGGTAAGTTGCAGCGGGAATGGTCACTTCAGCTCTCCCTGGCCAGACGGACAATAATGGCGTTTTGCGCCAGCTTTTCTTCAGCGGCAGGCCAGGCGAACAGGGTTTCACCCGGAAGCTCGACCAGCGGCTGAGCGGTTTCAGCCAGATTGATGGCCATAGACAGCGTACCTTCCGGGAAGGTCCAGCTGACGGCGAGGAAACCTTCCGCCGTCTTCAGCACCTTGCCGCTGTTTCCGCCGGCCTTGTCCAGCAACGGCACGATATATTGCTGACGCAGCGTCAGCAGCTGTTTTGTCAGTGCCAGCCACTGCTTGCCGTCTTCGCGGGTGAGTTTCTCCCAGTCAAGCTTTGAGCTGAGGAAGGTTTGCTTGTCGTTTGGATCGGGCACGCGTGTCCCCTGGTGTCCGGCGTGCCCAGCGAACTCCCGTGCGCGCCCTTCGCGCACCGCTTTGGCCAGATCGCCATGGAAGTCGGTGAAGAACAGGAACGGCTGGGTTTCGCCATACTCTTCGCCCATAAACAGCAGCGGTATGTGCGGTGAAAGCAGTAGCATTGCCAGCAGCACCTGGGTGCGCTCGGCACCCGCCAGATCGATCAGCCGTTCGCCGAGCGCCCGGTTACCGATTTGGTCGTGGTTCTGGATGAAATCAATAAAGGTCACCGGCGGTTGACTGAGGCTACTGACGCCTCTTTTCTCGCCAGACTGCGGCGCCACTTCGCCCTGATAGGCAAAGCCTTCGGTCAGCGTTCGGGCCACCAGCTTTTCGGGCTGCCGGGCAAAATCCTGGTAATAGGCATGGGTTTCGCCGGTGGCAAACACATGTACCGCATTATGGAAGTCATCGTTCCATTCGGCGGTAAACAACGGCGCTGAGCCGTCCGCCGCGCGCGGATGCAGGAAGGTGACATTGCGGCAATCTTCGGTCGACAGATGGATATGGCGGTCAGGAAACTGATGGCGGATGCGTTCGGCAATTTCAATCAGCGCATGCTTCTCCGAGCTGTCTTCAATCTGGTCGATGGCGTCAAAGCGCAGGCCGTCAAGGTTGTACTCTTCCAGCCAGAACAGCGGCGCTTCAACCATGTAGTCGCGCGCGGCGGCAACATCATAGGCGATGCCCGCGCCCCAGGGCGTCATCCGCTCTTTATGGAAGAAGTCCGGTGCCAGCAGCGGCAAATAATTGCCTTCCGGCCCGAAGTGGTTGAGCACGATATCCAGCACCACCGAAATGCCGTGATGGTGGGCACTGTCGACAAAGGTCTTAAAATCATCGGGCGTGCCGTACGTCGAGTGTGGCGCGTACAGCAGCACACCATCATAACCCCAGCCACGACGGCCGCCGAACTGCGACAACGGCAGAACTTCAATCATGGTGATGCCGAGGTCGGCCAGATAAGGCAGCTTTTCACTGGCGGCGGCGAAGGTCCCTTCAGGCGTGAAGGTGCCGATATGCAATTCATAAACCACGCTTTCAGACCACGGACGGCCTTTCCAGTCGGCGTTATGCCAGATGTAGTGCTCAGGATCGACCACCAGCGACGGACCGTTAACGTCCGATTTTTGCGCGCGCGATGCCGGATCGGGCACCACCATGCCGTCGGCCAGCACGAAGTTATATTCCGCTCCTGCTGAAACGCCGCTGGCCTGATATTCAAACCAGCCGTCGGCTTGCGCCGTCATCGGATGATCTTCGCCCGCAAGCCTTAAGATCACCTCTTTTTGCCCGGTCGCCCACAAACGAAAGCGGACTTTTCCGTCGCCGACGATCTCACTACCCCAACGTTTGATAAAAGATTTGGACGCCATTCGATTCCCTCGTTTAAGCCAGCAATGGGCAAAAGCAATAATGGTGGAGAAGAAAAAACGCGGTGGAGTCCGGTTCTCAGGCACTCATGGTAAAAAATAATCATAGACGATGAATTACCCGCTGATGGCCAGCCGGTGAAACTTTCCCCGGCTAAAGCGCCCGGAAAGTCAGGTGTTGCACGCAGGATTGATCGGACGTCCGGACCGAATCAGATCGATGGCCAGCCAAGGACACTCGCCGGACAGCCAGCTGAATCGAGTTCAGCTTTTCCCTTTTCGTCCTCTTCCAGGTCACATTCAGCTGATGAAAACTAAAATAACGCTCATGATTTCGTGATGAAACTCTAAGTTCTGCCGCCTTTTTCAACGAATTTACCTTGCGGTGACCCTGTTCACGTTTTTAATGCTCAGTGCTTTGTACTCTCGGGACGTTTTCAGCTAAATCAATTCAGCAAAAAGGCAGATAATAATGAAAAAACGTACCCTGGCCCTCGCACTACTCGCGGTAATAAGTACCCAGACCCCAGCTAAAACCTGGGTGCTGACGGACACAAGCACCAGTACTGAAAAGGGAAACTGGAAAATCTCCAGCGATCAGCTGAAGGCTGGCGGAGAGAACTTCAGCATCGAACAGCAGGTGTTGCACGGCGGTAAGCAGGAAGGTTCGAAAATTATTACCCTGTCCAGCGCCAACGGCCTGACTATCACCCTCAGCCCAACCCGAGGCATGGATTTACTGCATGTGCAGGGTCATGGCGTGCGTTTGGGGTGGGATTCCCCGGTGAATGAAGTGGTTAATCCGGCTTATATAAATCTTGAGAGTCGCAACGGCCTCGGCTGGCTGGAAGGCTTCAACGAAATGATGGTGCGCTGCGGCTTTGAATGGACCGGCCATCCGGTGACCAAAGACGGCGTTATTTATACGCTGCACGGCAAGGCCGGCAATACGCCAGCATCAAGAGTCGAGGTGATTGTTGATGACCAGGCGCCGCACCAAATCCGCATCCGCGGTCTGCTGAAGGAACATACCTTCAAGAAAGCCAATCTGGAGACCTGGACTGAACTGCGCTATACGCCGGGCAGCGACTCCTTTACCGTCCATGACGTGCTGACCAACCAGGCGGATTATCCGCACGATTACCAGATTATTTATCACAGTAACTTTGGTACGCCGATCCTCGAGAAGAACGCCCGCTTTATCGCTCCGCTGGAATCGGTATCGCCGTTTAATGACTATGCCAAAAAAGGCCTGGATGGCTGGTCAACCTATGGTGCGCCAACCAAAGACTTTGATGAGATGGTGTTTAACCTGAAGCCGAAAGCGGACAAAGATGGCAAGACGCTGGCCGCGGTGATTAACAGTAAAGGGGATAAAGGCGCGTCGATTGAGTTCGATACCCATCAACTGCCGTTGCTGACCATGTGGAAGAATACCGACACGCTGAAACAGGGTTATGTCACCGGCATTGAACCGGGCACCAACTACGCCTATCCGGTCACCATCGAAAAAGAACAGGGTCGGGTTAAGCAACTGCAACCGGGCCAGAGCACCGAATTCACCCTCACCTATTCCCTGCTGAAAGACGCGGCGGCGGTGCAGAAAGTTGAACAGCGGGTTAAAACAATTCAGGGAGATGAGCCGGCCAAGATCGATGAGAAACCGATTGCGGTTGAGTAAGTCGGGATCGCGATTGAACTGAACCAAACGCCCGGCTCTGCGCAACAGCAGTTCGCAGAGCCGGGGCATTCAGCCTTTACTCACTGACAAGGGCCACCGTCTCAGGCACGGCTTCTTTTGCGGGCTCGCTGCGGCGGGCTTTTAAGGTGATCAACGTCAGTTCCGAAGGACGTCCCAACCTCAGCGCCATGCCCGGCCACAGGCCGGTACCGTTGTTGACGTAAAGCGTCATCCCCTCCACATCATAAAATCCCGAAACAAAACCGCCGTTCGCCGGTGCGAAGAACCGATCGAGCCCGGAAATCAATCCGCCGTGCGTATGGCCAGAGAGCTGCAGCTGAACACCGCGTGCCGCGGCCTGGCGGGCATTTCTCGGCTGATGATCCAGCAGGATAATCGGCGCGCCGACCGGGGCATTTTCCAGCGCCTGATCGAGATCGGATGAGGTGGAAGAACGGTTGCTGGCGGAAAGATCGTTCACGCCAGCCAGAAGCAGCTTAGCACCGTTGCGGTTGATGACCGCATGCTTGTTCGGCAGTGACTTCATGCCCAGCTGGATCAGGTGTTCCGTCCATTTTTTCTGTTCAAAGAAATATTCATGGTTGCCGGTGATCACATACACGCCATCCGGCGCGCTCAGGTCACGCAGCGGTTCAACATCCTTCCGGCGGTTGTTAACGGTACCGTCAATCACATCGCCGGTTATCGCAATCAGATCCGCGCCCAGTCCGTTGGCTTTTTTCACCACGGCCGCCGACCAGGAAGCAGGAAACAAGCGGCTGATGTGCATATCGGTCAGTTGCACAATCTTATAGCCTTCAAACTCGGCCGGCAGACCGCTGACTTCCACAGTGATGTTTTTCACCGGCGGCACCCGTATCGCCTGATGCACGCCATACGCCGACAGCACCACGGCAATCAGTCCGATGGCGTAACGGTAGCCCGGCAGAATGGTGATTTTGTGCTGAACGATCAGCGAAATCAGCGCGACCGCATCGGTGGCGATCTGCATCAGCGCAATCAGGAAGATGGCGCAGAACGCCCAGTTAAACAGAATAACGATAAAGCGCGGCATTTCCGGCGCAAACACGCTGCCTGACGAAAAGCGGCAGAAAAGATGGTACTGAGAAGCGATCAGCAGCAACAGCGCCGTTGCCAGCCGGACGGACAGTGGCCAGGGCATTGGGCCAATAAAACGCGTAATGACGTACAGCGAAGGCAAACTGAAAATCAGGTGAAACATGGAACTGCTCCTCAGTGAAAGACGGTAACCGTAATACCGGCTGAATGGCACGGCGGCGCCGGACTCGCCAGACTACGCGACAATCCGGGGAATAGCAGCACACACCGTGCTCAGATGAATGAAACATTTCTCTGCTGGCAACGCCTGCCGACGCGTTTTAAGGTAGGGGTTCTCTTGATGACTTAACAGGATCACTCAATGCGTATTCTGGTGGTGGGTGCCGGAGCAACCGGTGGCTATTTTGGTGGACGTCTGGCGCAGGCTGGTCGTGATGTAACCTTTCTGGTACGCGAACGTCGCCTGCAGCAGTTGCAGCAAAACGGGCTGATATTACAAACGCCCAGTGGAACCGAGACGCTGCATCCGCAGCTGGCGCAGGCCAGCACGCTCAACGGGCCGTTTGATTTGATTATCCTGACGGTCAAAAGCTTCGGCCTTGAACAGGCCATGCAGGATATCGCGCCGGCGGTCGGGCCGGAGACGCTGATCATGCCGATCCTCAACGGCATGCGCCATATCGACACCCTGCGCGATCGCTTTGGCGAGCACCGTGTCATCGGCGGCCTGTGTAAAATCAACGCCACGCTGGGAGCCAATGGCGAAGTGGTGCAAATGACGCCGCTGCAGCAAATTTATTACGGCGCGCTGGATGGCAACAATGACGCGCGCCTGCAGCGGGTCGACGCAACGTTAAGCGATTGCGGCTTAGAGACAATTTTCAGCGACGACATTATCAGCGAGCTGTGGGAAAAGTGGCTGCTGCTCAGCACGCTGGGCGCGGTCACCTGCCTGTCACGCGGCAACACTCAGCAGATCCTGCGGTCACAAGGCGGCGAAGCGCTGTTGCAGGGCGTGTTCAGCGAGATCCTCGCGGTCATCAGCGCCGATGGCTATCACCCTCGCCCGGCGGTGACCGCCAAAATTTACGCCATCCTCAGCAACCCTGACACGCCGATGACCTCGTCAATGTACCGCGATTTGAGCCAGGGCTATGACATTGAGTCAGACCAGGTGATTGGCGATTTGCTGCTGCGCGCGGCCAGGAACAGCGTCAGCACGCCGCTACTGAACGCGGTAAACGTCAATTTGCAGGTGTATCGTCAGGCCTTAGCCTGACCGGTTAGCCAGTATTTTTTATATTTGGCCGGTGGGATCCCCACCATATTATTAAATATGCGGTGGAAGTTATTCACGTTATCGTAACCCACCGCATTCGCCACTTCCGTCACGCCCAGTTCGGTACTGAGTAATAAGTTTTGCGCCTCACCTATTCTTCGACGGCTCTGATAATGCTTGGGCGAGTAGCCTGAGAAATCCTTAAAGACATGGGCCAGATAAAACGGACTCATATTGATGGCAGCGGTAATCGATTTCAGGTCGATATCCTCTTTATAATGATCGTCGATATAATCTTTAATGCGCTGCCCCAATAATACTTCCGTGGTGTCATCAAGCGCTTTATTTTCGATCCACAGGCTGCGGCAAATCAGTAACAATACGTTCAACAGATTGTTGCCGATGTCCGCACCATGCAGCTTTTTGGCGCTGACGTGCCGCCACATTTGCTCAAAAAGATGCCGGATCTCTTCGTAACACTCACCGCTGGGCATCACCGCAATGTGCGAACGTGGCGTCAGAACGTTAACCGGCAATCCTTCAAATTTCAGCTGCTCAACACCACAGCTGTACATCAACAGATCGTCTGACGCATGCGGGTTTTCATCATGCAACACGCCGACATTAAACAGCATCAGGTCACCGCGTTTGACCTGATAACCACGTCCATCAATGTTGTAGCTTCCCGTCCCTTCAACTACAAACATCAGTTCAAAACGCTCGTCATGCTTGTGCATTATCCTCGGTTTAGCCGCTTCTTTTCCCTGATGTTTGCAGATGAACATCAGCCGGGGACGACTGTCCTGGGCAAAACCGCCTGATGAAGGCTGTTGGTTACTGCAAAAAGTCAGCATGGCGCCTCCGCTGAGTTTGTCGCTATTCTTGCGGCCTGTTGTACGACCAATTTTGCGTGTTAATTAAAACTACGCAACTGATTTCCTGAATCCCGTCGCGTTATCTTTTTTCGGCCCAATTTTCGCTGATTTCGCTTCTCTCCATTCTTGCTATGTCAACGCGTTAAATCGCAACTGGGATAACCGTCACGGCTATTTCGCTTTTTATCTTCAGATAATTGATCTTCAGCACAGTCTGAAATCACGCTTTTTGCCACTGCGTCGCTTTCATTCATCTCTCTGTTATAACGATGCTCTGACTCTGAATAAGGACATGTTATGAAACTCGCCCTTTGTACCGACGTTCTGGCTGATTTATCGTTTGAGAAAATGTTGGATAAAGTTAAAAGCTACGGCATTACCGGCGTTGAAATGACGGCCGGCGGCTGGTCGCCCTGCCCGCATGTCAATACTGAAGAACTGCTCTCCTCGGCAGAAAAGCTCGACCAGTTTCGTCACGCGCTTGCCCAACGTGAAATGGAGATTGTTGCCCTTAACTGCTCAGGGAATCCTTTAGCGCCGGGTGAGCTGGGCGAGCAACACACGCAAAGCAGCTATCGTACCGTTGAGCTGGCAGGCAAGCTGGGTGTTAAAAAGATCGTGATGATGAGCGGTTTGCCCGGCGGCGGACCGGAAGATCGTATACCCAACTGGATCACCTCAACCGTTTCCTGGCCGGGCTATATGCCAGGAGTGATTGATTATCAGTGGAACAAAGTGGCTATTCCGTGGTGGAAGAAATTTGTCGCCCATGCCAGAGAACATGGCATTGAGCAGATTGCGATCGAAGAGTTCCCTTGCCAGCTGGTGTTTAACCCATCGACATTAATGCGTTTGCGGGAGGCGGTCGGCGAGATGATCGGGATGAATCTCGACCCCTCGCACCTGATTGCCATGGGCGCCGATCCTATCGCTGCAGCGCGCAAGCTTGAGGGTGCGGTTTACCATGTGCATGGCAAAGATGCGCGCATCGAACGCGGGCTGGCCGACATCGATGGGCTGATGGAGTATCAGCCGGTGACCAACACCAAAACCCGCACCTGGAACTATGTCGCGGTGGGTTGTGGCCAGGATCTGCGCTGGTGGAAAGAGTTCTTTTCGGTGCTGCGTATGACCGGCTACGACGGCTATGTTTCGCTGGAGATGGAAGATCTGACCATGAGCGTCGAGGCGGGGTTACAAACGTCGATTGATGCGCTGAACGCCACGCTCAGCCGTTAATCGGACGGGATGATAACGACGCAACCCCCTCTGCAGCGGGGGTTGCGTCTTCAGAACGAACGGGTGTCAGTGGATCCACAGGCTTAACAGCAGCACCATTCCCAGGCCGACCACCGAGTTAATTAACTCAAGCAATCCCCAGGTCTTAAAGGTATCTTTCATCGAGATGCCAAAGGTCTCCTTAAACAGCAGGAAACCCCCGTCATACATTAGCGTAATGGTGTTACTGCCGCAGGCTACGGCCAGCACCATCAAGGCCGGATTAAGATGGAAGGCACCGACCATCGGCGCCACAATGCCGGCGGAGGTAATGGCGGCCACCGCACCCTGACCGGTCAGGATGCGAATGACGGCGGTAATCAGCCAGGCAATCACAAACGGCGAGAACGGCACGCTGCTCATCACGTGGACAATGCTGTCGCCAACGTCCGAATCAATGATCACCTGTTTCAATATCCCACCGGCGCTGATGACGAACAGCACGTTAGCGATCTGTGAAATCGACAGGCTGACGTTATTTGTTACGGCGTCCGCGGTCATCCCACGTCGGATACCGAGGAACCAGATGGCGGTACAAGTGGCAATTAACATGCTGATTTCCGCACTGCCGAGGAAATCACATAACTGCGTCAGTAAGGTCCCCTTGCCGGCCAGTGGCTTAATTATTGATGCCAGAATCATCAAAATAGCCGGGATCAGCGGCACCATAATGCTGGTTTTAAACGAAGGCAGCGACTGCGGATCTAACTCGGCAACGGGTTTGATCATCGAATTGAGCGGGATGTTTTTAATGCCCGGCAGAAATTTAGGCAGCAGGATCCCGGCACAAAACAGCGCAGGTATAATCACCAGCACGCCATACAGATAGACCTGCGCGATATCGGCATTAAAGGCACTGATGAGTGCCACCGGCCCCGGTTGCGGCGGGAACAGGCTGTGTCCCATAGTTGCACCGACAACAGTTGGGATCACCAGCTTCATATAGGGGATGTTGGCATTTTTGGCGATATTCATCACCAGCGGCATAGCGATCAGGAAGGCCACTTCGTAAAACATGGCGATACCGAAGATGACCCCGATAAACATCAGCCCGACGCTCAGGTAACGCGTGCCACAGCGGCGGATTACCGTGTCGGCAATCTGCTGGCTGGCACCGGATTCGGTCATAAACTTACCGATCACTGCACCGAAGATAATAATCAGCGCCAGGTGGCCCATGATACTGCCAATACCCTGCTGTACCGTGGAGACAATCTTATCTAGCGGGATCCCCTCTAAAATCGCCACCAGCACGCCGGCAATCAACAGCGAAAAGATATTATGAAATTTATATTTGAGATTCAGTACGACTAATAACGCAATCCCTAGCAGAACCCATGTAAGTGATAATACAGGCGACATAATGATCCCTCATAATGATGTTATCTATCTGTAAGCCGACACCGGGAAATAGCGGGGAAAGCTCCCCGCTGGAGAGGTTATTTACTGCTGACGGCTTCCCACAAGCCAAGAAGATAGGTAACGCCTAATGCACGATCGTACAAACCATAGCCCGGACGACCGGTCTCGCCCCAGATAAAGCGGCCATGATCCGGACGGATATAGCCATCAAAGCCATTGTCGTGCAGCGACTCAATGACCTTCAGCATATTCAGGGAGCCGTACTGAGTGGGATGCGCCGATTCGTAGAAATCCTTGTCCTGGATGATTTTGATGTTTCGCACATGGGCAAAGTGAATGCGCTTACGACGCGAAAACTCAGCCAGAATGCCGTACACGTCGTTAGCCGGATCTTCCGCAATGGAACCGGTGCAGAGCGTAATGCCGTTTGCCTCGGAATCGACCGCGTTACAGATCCAGTCCAGATCGTCGCGGTTTTTCACTACGCGCGGCAGGCCGAAAATGGAATACGGGGGATCGTCCGGGTGGATCGCCATCTTCACACCGACTTCTTCACACACCGGGATCACCGCTTTCAGGAAGTAGGCCAGATTTTCACGCAGTTTTACATCATCGACGTCTTTATACTGGGCAAAAAGCTCCTGCACTTTACCCAGACGCTCCGGTTCCCAGCCTGGCAAGGCAAACCCGTTGGAATTTTCCAGAACCTCTTTCACCACCTCTTCCAGACTCTTGTCGATACCCTTCTTCTCGAAGGCCATGGTCAGGGAGCCGTCTGGCAGCACGTAGTTCATATCGGTCTTCATCCAGTCAAATACCGGCATGAAGTTATAACAAATCACCTTCACACCCGCTTTGGCCAGATGACGAATGGTTTGCTGATAATTGGCGATGTAGCGGTCACGGCTTGGCAGGCCAATCTTAATGTCGTCGTGAATATTCACGCTTTCGATGACTTCCATCGTCAGACCTGCGGCCTGAGCCTGACCCACCAGCGCGGCAATCTTCTCTTCCGGCCAGACTTCACCGACGGCAACATCGTACAGTGCCCCAACCACGCCTTCCACGCCCGGTACCTGACGGAAATACTCCAGGGGGATTTTGTCCTGCTCCGGACCGAACCAACGCATCGTCATTTGCATGATTAATTCTCGCTATACTGTTTAGCTTGTATGGTAGCCTACCATCGCAGTATAACCCGCCAGCCAACAATTGGGTTGATGGCGGTCACAGAATGGACGCTTGCTGGTGAAGAAAATCGGCGGCGGCGGTCCCCAAAGTGGGGATTAAAGCTGCTGTCCGGCCATCAGCACATATTTTACCTGCACATATTCCTCAATACCGTAACGCCCGCCTTCACGACCATATCCCGAATGCTTGATGCCGCCGAAAGGAACCGACGCGGTGCCGACCGAGCCGGAATTCATGATGATCATTCCCGCTTCCAGCTGTTTCGACAGGCGGAAAGCGCGGCCAAACTGGTTGGTCCAGGCATAGGTCACCAGGCCATATTCGGTGTTGTTGGCGCGACGGATCGCTTCTTCCTCGGTTTTGAAGCGATACAGGGCGAATACCGGGCCGAAAATCTCGGTGTTATGCAGTGCTGAGCTGTCGTCTAAATCACCGAGGATAGTCGGCTGGAAAAATAATCCGCCTTTCTCATGCAGTTTCCCACCCAGATGGACGGTCGCGCCCTGGTCAATGGCATCGTTCACCAGCGACGTGACTTTCTTCACCGCCTGCTGATTGATCAGCGGCCCGACAACAAATTCCTCCTGCATGCCCTGGTCCACCCGAATTTTCGAGACGGCCGCGATGAGCTGCTCTACAAAACGGGAATAAATGCCTTCCTGCACAAAGATGCGGTTGGGCGAAATACACACCTGCCCAGAATTACGCAGCTTGGCGCTGACCAGGCCGGCTACCGCTTCCGTAAGCGTGGCATCGTCGAAGACGATAAACGGCGCATTGCCACCCAGTTCCAGGGTCATTTTTTTCAGCGTGGTGCCGCACTGGCTCGCGAGGATCTTTCCAACGCGGGTCGAACCGGTGAACGACACCTTATGGATACGCTCGTCGCGGGTAAAGGCTTCGCCTATCGCTTGCGGATCGCCGGTGACCATTTCAAAAACTCCGGACGGAATACCGGCTTCGCGCGCATATTCCAGTAACTTCCACGCCGTCAGCGGTGTCTCTTCTGCTGGTTTGATCACCATGGTGCAGCCGGCTGCCAGCGCGGTGGCCACCTTGCGGGTGATCATCATAAAGGGGAAATTCCATGGCGTAATGGCGGCAGTCGGGCCAACCGGCTCCTTCATCACCAGCACCGAGGCATTGGCATCGTGCGACGGGAGGGTGTCGCCATAGACCCGGCGCGCTTCCTCGGCATACCATTCGATAAAGCCCAAACCGTACTCGATTTCGCCCAGCGCTTCGCTCAGGCATTTGCCGTTTTCTCTGACCATCAGTTCGGCGAACACGCGCTTATCGGCGCGCACCAGGTCATACCAGCGGCGCATGATATCGCTGCGTTGTTTGGCGGTTTTTAGCGCCCATGCCGGAAAGGCTTCACAGGTGCGGTCGATCGCCTCGGCGACCTCTGCCGGGCTCATTAACGGCGTCTGGCCGATCACCGAGCCGTCGGCGGGATTGATTACATCGATCATGATGATTTCCTGAGTTGTCGTCTGAACAGGTTCTTCTCAAGCGGACGGAGAAGAGGTGTCCCGAGAGTCTGCTGCGATAGCATTCTCGCCACAATCGATTAAAATTACGCAATCATTGAGAAAAACTAAATCGGGAAATTTCTGTGCGTGAGCTTCCACCGTTAAATGCCCTGCTCGCCTTTGAATCTGTTGCCCGCACCGGCAGCGTGCGCGCCGCGGCGGAATCCCTGTCGGTGACGCCTGGTGCGGTCAGTCGGCAGTTGCGCCTGTTAGAAGAACATTTTGCCACTGAACTGTTCCGCCGACAGGGACGCGGATTGCTGCTGACTCACGCAGGGAATGCGTATTACCAACAGGTCAGCGTGCATTTTGAGGGCTTACGCAAGGCGGGCGGCCTCTTACATCGTAGCGCAGGGAAATCCGTAATCCGCCTGCACTCTTTTACCACCTTCGCCACGCGCTGGCTAATCCCCAGGCTGACGTCATTTCAGCTGGCGCATCCGGCAATCGATATCCGGCTGACCACCGCCTCGGACTGGGACGATGCCACCGATTATGATGCCGCCATCCGCCTGGGCAGCGGCGACTGGCCGCAACTCCATGCCACCGCCTTAGTTGGCAACGTGCTGGTTCCGGTCTGTCGACCGACGCCGGGCAGAAAAGAAAGTTTCCGGCCCGACAGCCTGAATAAACATACCTTGTTAAGCGTGCGCGGAAGACCGGATGACTGGCAGATTTGGGGAGAGGCGTTTGGCGTCGACCTGAAGCAACAGAGCTGGCGTGAACTGGAAAGCTCCGCGCTGGCGTATCAGGCGGCGCTTGAAGGTCAGGGAATTGCTCTGGCGCAACGGGTGCTGGTTGAAAGCGAGCTGCAGGCCGGTTCGCTGATCGCCATGGAAGCGCACCAGGTTGACTGCGGCAAGCTGACCTACTATCTGGTGTGGAGAGAAAACAGTCTGAAGGAAGCCAGTTTACGACTGCTGGAAAACTGGCTTAGCAGGAATGGCTAGTGGTTAAATTCCCCGGTCTGACCCACCGGGGAAATCGCCAGGACGGCGGCCCAATGATAATTACGCCACGATCCCGCGATCGATATATGGTTGTCGATTATTTACTGGCAAGAAAGAGATTTTTCTTATCGCTATTAAACGAAATTTCCGCCCCAACTTCTTTTTTCAATCGGCGCGCCTGGTAATAAACCGATTTCCAGTACGGATTATCCAGCGACGAACGCATCACGCCATTACTGACTGACGCATGCAGGAACTGATCCTGAGTATCATAAAAACCCACATGCAGCTCATTATGAATACGGAAAAATACCAGGTCGCCAGTTTGCAGTTGATTCCTTGCCACCGGCTTACCCATTTCAATCAGTTCTTTTGTGGTGACGCGATCCATCGGAATATTGAAGCGATCCTTCAAGGTGCGCCAGACAAATCCGGAGCAGTCAACGCCCTGCAGGTTGGTCCCGCCCCAGTGATACGGCGTACCCTGCCATGAGTGCATTTGATCGTGCAAAGCGGCGAGCACCGGAATCAAATCGGGTTGCTCAGCCAGGTTACTATTTTGCTGCTCATTATTATCTGCAACGTTACGGCCAGAATCATGTTTCGATGAACATCCCGCAATGACGATAAAGGCGAGAGTGAACAGATTCTTGAATGTGAATAAATGTTTCATTAATACGGCCGCAGGGAGAGATAAAAGATAACAACTTATACCGTAGATAATTATCCGACTAAACAGCCAGTGTTAACTATCCACCCCACCTTACTTATCTTTACAAAACTTCCCTGCTGCAAAAATAACACCGGGCAACGTTCAGGGGTGAAATTGCACTTATTTCCCCTGACCGCCTCCTTATTAACCTCATCGCGCTGTGCTTATTTTCCCGATGCAGCCCCCTCGCCTATTCGCGACGAAGCGGCGCTTCAGGCAGCAACCAGGATAAAACAAAGGCGAGGATCATCACGCACATCGCCATTAAAAACGCCGCATGAATGGCATCCCCAAACGCCAGCAGATAGTCATGGTGAATGGCCGTCGGCAAGTGCTGTATCGCTTTGGGATCCATGCTGCGCGGCAATTCTGTTCCTTCAGGTATCAGCCGTTCCAGCCCGGACTTCAGCACCTGACTGAACACCGTGCCAAACAGCGCCACGCCAATCGAGCCGCCCACAGAGCGGAACAGCGTCACCGATGAGGTCGCCACGCCGAGCAAATGCGGCTCCACGGTGTTCTGTACCACAATCACCAGCACCTGCATCACCATGCCCAGCCCCATTCCCATCACGCAGGTGAACAGATAAAGATGCCAGGTGGGCGACTCGGTGGTAATGGTGGTCAGCAGTCCCATACCGATACTGGCCAGTAAGGTGCCGGCAATCGGGAAGACGCGATACTTACCGGTGCGGCTGATGATGCGGCCACTGATGATCGACGTCAGTAATAACCCGCCCATCAACGGTAACAGCTGCATCCCCGCCTGGGTGGGCGTTGCCTCTTTCACTATCTGCAAATAGAGCGGCAGGAATGTCACGCTGCCGAATAAAGACATGCCGATAATAAAGCCGATCAGGCTCGACAGCAGGAAGCTGCGCTCGCGGAACAGCCGCAGCGGGATAATCGGCTCTGAGGCCAGCCGCTCTTCGTGGATAAAGCCAATCACACCGACGATACCAAACGCCAGGATGCACCATAATGCCGGATCGGACCAGGCTTTCACCGAGCCGCCTTCACTGGTAAACAGCGTGATGCCCACCAGCGCCATGCTGAGATAAAAGGCGCCCAGCACATCAATCTCATGCTGCTTGCGCTTGCCGCCGGGCTTCAGCACCAGACCAATAATCACCAGCGCCAGCAGCCCCAGCGGCAGGTTGATATAGAAAATCCAACGCCACGACATATGCTGGACGATAAAGCCGCCGGTTAACGGCCCGATCACCGTGGCCAGGCCAAACACGCCCCCAAACAGCCCCTGATAACGGCCCCGCGTGGCGGGTGGAACCACATCGGCCACCGCCGCCATACTGACCACCATCAGCCCGCCGCCGCCAAGTCCCTGTAGCGCACGGGTCAACACCAGCTGATCCATGTTTTGCGCCAGTCCGCACAGCGCCGATCCCAGCAGGAACAACACGATCGACAGCTGCAGTACCGGCTTACGACCGTAAAGATCGCCGAACTTACCGTACAGCGGCACCACTACCGTGGAGGCCAGCGTATAGGCCACCACCACCCAGGTGAGCTTATCCAGCCCACCCAACTCGCCAACGATGGTCGGCAGCGCCGTTGAAACGATGGTCTGGTCCAGTGCGGCTAGCAGCATCACCAGCAGTAACGCGCTAAACAGCAGACGCAAAGAAGGCTCTTTGGTCTGCACGTCAGGTTGATTTAATGAAGTGGATTCTGGATCCATGAGATGACTCGCTTGTAATTAATTAAATGCACAATTAATATTTACCGCAAAGCTTAACATGAACGCAACAGGCAGGTAAAAAATGTCCGCACTGAAAGCAAATTCTGGCGCTAAGCCGCTGAAAACTGGCCCACGTAAGCCAGGCCGCCCTCGCGGCGGTGCGATTAACGTCGAGCAGCGCGATCATCTGCTGGATATTGCGCTCCATCTTTTTGCCCAACAGGGCATCGCTGAAACCTCGATGAACGCCATCGCCCGTAACGCCGGTGTGACGCCGGCGATGATGAATTACTACTTTCACTCCAGAGAAGCCCTGCTCGATATCATTATTGAAGAGCGTTTCCTGCCGGTGCGCAGTCGTATTTTTGCGGTTTTTGTCGCCAACGCTGACGCACCGATGCTGGCGATTGAACAGATGGTCAGGGAACTGGCGTCCACCGCGCAGCGCGACAGCTGGTTTGCCCCCCTGTGGATGCAGGAAGCGGTCAGTGAAAACTCACCCCTGCGCCTGCGGATCCAGGAAAAATTTGGCAAAGAAGCGCGCATTAAAATCCTCAGCATTATGGAAGGCTGGAAACAGCAGGGAAAAATTAACGCGCAGATCAATACGGTGCTGTTGATGAGCTCTCTACTTAGCCTGGTGCTGGTGCCCCTGGTGCAACTGCGGCCGGGTGATGATGATGAAACCCGTGAAGCGATCGTCCAACACGCGCTCGCCCTGTTGTGCAAAGGGATTTCGCCGGAATAACGCCGTTGAGAGTCGTGTCGGATTTCTGCGCACAAGATTTTGCCAGGCATTCACTGTTATTAAATAATCCTGCTCGCCACAGCTTTTAACGTCATTGATGGCGATGTGCCAATGTTGCAATACACTTCAATCAATCCCGGCGTATAACTTCTACAGGAGCTACAGCATGAACTTTCGCAAAACGATTCTGACTGGCTTTTTACTTTCGCTGACGGCCCCGGCCGTCGCAGCACCCTACGACGACCTGGCGTATGCATTGAGGCAGCAAAAAATCATCAATGACTTACGCAGCCATTGCCAGATTGATACCGCTATTCCTGATGCAAAAATAAAATCCACGTTCTTGCACGATAAGCAGACCGAGTCGCAGATCCTGGCCGTGGCCGCGGCGTTGAGAAATAAGAACAGCGACGCCTACGGCGAAGCGATCGATGATATTCAGTGCCCGGAGTTGCAAAAATAGTCGAACCTTATCCGCCTGCCTCGTTCATAAGGACTGCCGTCGGTGCGGAATGTGCCCCTAACGGCACCAGCGGTTACGGCCCTGTTCCTTGGCACGATACAGTGCGGCATCGGCATCGGCGAGGATCTGCGCCGCGCCCTTACTGCCATCCGATGAGGCAATGCCCATACTCACCGTGACAGTGTCACTCACATCTGACCGTTCGTGTCGCAGATGCGCCTGTTGCAGGTTAGCCTGAATGCGTTCGGCAATCTGCTCTGCCCCCGCTGGCGTTGCGCCAAACAGCATCACAACAAACTCTTCACCGCCATAACGCGCCACCAGATCCTCGGAGGTGCGTACCGCCGTTTTCAGCACCGCAGCCACTTCCGCCAGACAGACATCCCCGGCCTGATGACCATAATGGTCGTTGTAGCGTTTGAAATAATCGACATCGAGCATAACCAGCTCAACGCTCGCCTGTCGGCTGACGGCATTGTGCAGATGATCTTCCAGCGCACGGCGGTTAGCGGTGCCGGTCAGAACATCCTGGTGGGCCAGCGTATCCAGCCTGGAAATCAGCAGCTGATTTTCCTGAAAGCGCAGCCAGGCTTCATTAAACCAGCCCTGCAACATATAGCGGCCGTAAATCAGGATCAGCGTGAAGATCAGGCACACCGCTGAAAAACGCAGATTCAACCCGGCATTGACCTGCAGATTCCCCGCCACCGTGGCCAGCCAGATGGGCACCACAAACAGCAGCAGACCTGAAGGCCAGTAATAGAGGGCTGCCAGCGCGCTCATCATCAAGATCGAACTTAAGGGATAGGCAAGCGGCGTCTGCAACGCGGTGATAAAGCTGAAGCCGCTGGCGGCCCAGAGTCCGCTTTGCAGCAGCAACAGGAGCGAGAGTAAAGGCTTAATTGCTGGAGATGGCTTCGCCTTCAAAACGAAAGAGATGGCCAGCATGGCGACCGACACCAGCAGGGTCGCTAACATCAGCAGGTCGATCACCGTCAGAAGTTTGCCAGAGACAACCACTCCCGCATCAAAATTGCCAAACATGATGTTGCGCAGGTAAATCATCAGCGCAAAGCTGCCGTTCACAAAGGCGAACCAGCTCAGGCTTTTCGCTAAGGCATGGCTGACCATATGGCCACGGCTCTGCCACAAGGGAATGGAGGAAAGCGTGGTTTTACGCTGCTCGTTGATCACGACGTTGTTCCTTAACATGATAAAAATGAATCATTAAAAGAGTATGCGACGGATCCGGCCTTCTCGCCAATGGCGGCATGGGCGCTGTGATCCACCCTGCGCATTCCCCTTTTCACCGTCCCTGCCCACAGGCCGAAATGAACATAACGTGCGCAATGCCGATCGCTGTCTGTTGCTATTTACTATCGTAAGATATAAAACTAGCACTATCTTACGATACAGTCGTAAGATACCTTTCAATCTGGAGAACCCTATGTTTAAAGAAATGTTTAATGATCGCCGTGGCGGTCGCCACCATTCTCACTCCCAGTCTCAGGACCGTCGCAGTGATTGCTTCCAACAGGCCGAAAGTCGCGAAGAGGCGCTGGCGATGATGTTTGACCAGTGGCGTGAAGCGATGCGCAATGAGCGGATGCGCAGCCGCCATGAAGATCCCCGCAGCGGACATCACCACCACCATCGCGGGCGTCATGATGCGTCTGGTGAACGTCATTTCGATCGCCGTGGCGATCGTCATGATGGGCATCGCGGCGGACACCGTGGCGGCCGGGACGACGCCGGTCATCGCGATCGCCCTTCTTTCCTGCGTGGCCGTAAGTTTGGCGCGGACGAACTGCAGTTGCTGCTGCTGTCCCTGTTAAAAGTACAGGCCAGCTACGGTTATGAGCTGATTAAGATCCTGACCGACAAGAGCGGTGGCTTTTATACGCCAAGCCCAGGCGTAATTTATCCGGCGCTGACCTACCTTGAGGATGTGGGTTTTGTGACCGTTCAGCAGGAAGGCAACCGCAAACGCTATGCGATTAATGAGCAAGGCGAAGCGCATCTGAACGAAAACAAGGCGGTGGCGAATGCCCTGATTGCCAAGCTGGCCCTGTTTGCCAGCCAGAGTGATTCCGTCAGTCAGGCGATGTTCGAACACCGCCAGCCGTTTTCAGCGGAGCTGACCCAGGCCATCCACGATTTGCGCAGCCAGCTGCATGCGTATCACGGCAGCGATGAAGACACGCAGCGCCAGGTTGCAGAGATTCTGCAGGCGACGCTGGTACAAATGCAGTCCGTTGGCCGTTAAGGCGACGCGCGGGGGGCATTTCCCCCGCACGTTATCAACTTAAGCCAAATTAATTATTCTTTCAGGGGCTAACCTGCTCTTATATAGCCCTATGAATCTCCTTACCCGCAAGATCACAAAAATCATCTTCTATTTCGTGACGTCACTGATTGTTGGGCGCACGCTCGGCAGTCCTGAAATATGGTTGAGTCATGACTTAGCGACGCGCATCGCTAAACTACTTTATGGTGACGGTGATATAGGTGCTGATAACTTTTATGACCTGTATTTTTCTCTCTCCGTCATCACTGTCTTTTCTATAACCACTGTAATTTATATGTTAACAATGAAGTTAATTCGAAAACATTGAGGTTGACGATGAATCAGTCCCCTGTCCGTTTTGAGCTTACGTCTGTCCCGCCACCAAAGACCTTCCCTGATGCAAAATCGCCGGCGATCGGCGATGAGGCGATGCGTCAGCGGCTGCAGAATATTCTCCTGGCCATGCAGCAGCATCGGCTTGATGCCATTGCGATTTATGCCGACAAAGAGCATGGCGGGAATTTCGAATACCTCGCCGGATTTATTCCGCGCTTTGAAGAAGCCTTGCTGATCCTCACGGCGCAGGGGGAACTGACTTACGTGATGGGTAATGAGAATCTGAAACTGGTTCCCTTTGCGCGCAACGGCGGCAAATGCCTGCACGCACCGGCCTTTTCCCTGCCTAATCAACCAATGGATAACGACGCGCCGTTAGTGGATGTACTGCTGCAGGCAGGCCTCACCAGCGGAAGCCAGATCGGCGTGGTCGGCTGGAAGTTATTTACCAGCCGGCTGCGCGACACCCGTTATACCTTCGACGTGCCGTCGTTTATCGTTGAAGCCATTATCGACGCCGCAGGCGAGCGGAAAAATGTGGTTAACGCCACCTCGCTGTTTATTTCCCCTGACGTTGGCGTGCGCCGGCTAAATACCGCCAGTGAAATCGCCTTTTATGAGTATGGTGCCAATCTGGCTTCGACCAACGTGCTGGCCGCGCTTGAGCAGATTGAACCCGGTAAAACCGAGAAGCAGATTGGCCAGCTATTAGCTGCGGATGGTCAGCCGAATAGCGTCATTACCATCGCCGCCACCGGCGACCGCTTTGCCAATGCGGGCTTATACCCCACGGATAAAGCGATTCAGGCCGGTGATAAGTTCTCGATGACCGTCGGCTTTAAGGGCGGGCTGACCAGCCGTTCCGCCTATGTGGTGGCGGCTGAAAATGAACTGCCTGCGGCGGTGGCGGATTATCTGCCGGCGTTAGCCATCCCCTACTATCGTGCGGTAACCCGCTGGCTGGAAGCCCTTCGCCCAGGCCTGACGGGCGGCGAGCTTTATCAGGTTGTTGAAGAAGCCATGCCGAAGGCGAAATGGCACTGGCATTTAAATCCGGGCCATCTGGTGGCGGATGAAGAGTGGCTCTGCTCGCCGGTCTACCCGGATTCGACGATCGCGCTTGAGAGCGGAATGATTTTTCAGATCGACATTATTCCGTCACTGCCTGGCTATGGCGGTTGCAGCATTGAAGATACCGTTGCGCTGGCGGATGCGGCGTTGAGAGAAGCACTGCAAACCCACTATCCGGATGTCTGGCAGCGGATGGAAACCCGCAAACGCTATCTGCGCGATGTGCTGAATATCACGGTATCAGAGGATGTCATCCTGCTTTCCAACACCGTCGGTTATCTGCGCCCTTTCCTGCTGGATAAGACACGGGCGCTGGTCCGTCAACTCTGATCGCTCCGCCAGCCACATCCTCTGTGGCTGGCGTTAACCGCCTCCCTCACGTTAACACCACGCAACATCCTCTTGACACTTCCTCACAACCCATGCATAACTAAACCGTACAGTTCAGTTATAAACTGAGTTTATCCACTGACCTTTCTCTCTCCTTTTTCCAGGGCCTAAAAAATGATCAGACCGTCGACTGTTGCCTTACTCACCGTGGCTGTTTTCCTGACCGGTTGTACAAGCACACCCCCCGCCCGCTATGCCGGGATAGATTCCGCCTCGCGGCTGACACCCAATACGGGCGATGAAGCGGATCGCATCCCGTTTAAGTACAGCACGCAGGTAGACTGGAATCAGTACAGCACCATGATTGTTGAACCGGTGACGATTTATCAGGGTGCTGACGGCCAGTTTGGCGATATGTCGCCAGCCGATCGCCAACAGCTGGCGGCCTATATGAAGGAGAAATTCACCGCCAGTCTTCGCGCGCACTATCAGGAAACCACCGTGGTTGCGCCGAAAACGTTGCGGATAAAACTGACATTGACCGGAGCGGATACCACCACCCAGGTCGTGGGTACCTTCACCAAATTCGATCTTGCAGGCGGCCCGTACAATATTGTGCAGTCTGTTCGCGGTGGCCGGGGCATGTTCAGTGGTTATGTCGACTATGCGGTTGAAGTTTACGATGCGCAGAGCAATACATTACTGACTGCCTGGGTTGCCCGTCAGTATCCGAATGCCATGAACATCTCCGCAACGATTGGCTCGCTTAGCGCGGCCAAAGTCGGTATCGACAAAGGGGCCGATGAATTAGCGAATACGCTGAAGTGATCCGCCAGGGCCGGCCCATGAACCCAGACTCAGAATTGGTGGTTTGCCCGCAGTGCAACTACCTGCATCGCCTGTCTCCTCCGGTTGGAAGTCAGGCGGCACTCTGTTGTCGCTGTCGTGCACCGCTGTGGCGAAAAGCAGGCCAGGCGCCATCGCTGTTACCCCTTGCTGTCGCGGCCGCGCTGGGCTGGCTGTTTGCCTGCCTGTTGCCCGTGATCAGCCTGAATTTTCAGGGCATCACAAAAGAGATGACGCTATGGCAAGCCGCCTGGCTGGGTCCGGGCGAGGCACACTCGCTGCTGTTGTCGGTGCTGTCGACTTTTTTGATCGTCGTCGCGCCGATGACGCAGATTTTGCTGATCGTCTGGCTGTCACTGTTTGGTCAATTTCAGCGAAAAGCCCCGGGTTTTGCTGCAATTACCTCCCTGCTCAGAAAAATCAGCCCCTGGAGTATGCCGCTGGTGGTTGCCGTGGGGTTTCTGGTGGTGGGCATCAAGCTATCCACCTTGCTTCAGGTCAAACCCGGTGCCGGCGCATGGGCGCTTGCGGCGTCTGCGCTGCTTTTCTTCCGGCTATCTGCACGGGATCTTCGTCCGTTCTGGGCAGCACCGTCAGTGCCTGAACAGCATGGAGGCAACGGTCAGGCGTGGGCGCTGTTGATAGCCGCGATGATTTTTTACCTGCCCGCGAATGTGCTGCCCGTCATGTTTACCTCTTTTTTCGGCACCGGCAGCGAGAAAACCATCTTCGAGGGGATCATTGAGTTCTGGCGCAGCGGATCTCCGGGCATTGCGCTGCTGATCTTCCTGGCCAGTATGGTTATTCCTTTAATTAAATTTATCGCGTTGGGCCTGCTGCTAATGACCAGCCAGCGCAAAAGCCCGTGGGCGCGACGCGAAAGAGACCGGTTATATCGCTTCACCGAATGGGTCGGGTGTTGGTCGATGCTTGATGTCTTCGTGGTGGTGATCGTCACCGGCCTGGTGCAATTTCCGGGCTTGAGTGAAGCCGAACCCCGGCCTGGGATTATCTATTTCGCGCTGGTGGTGATCCTGACGATGCTGTCGGCACAACGTTTTCGTTCACAAAGTATCTGGGAAGTCACGCCATGAACGCACAGCCAACTGACGAGCCACTCTATCTGCGCGGCCAACCCTATCTGATTTGGCTGGTGCCCATGGTGGCTTTGGTGATCGGGATAACCCTTCTCATTCAGTCTCATCTGGCCGCAGGGCCGCTGATCACCGTTGTCTTCACCAATGCTTCAGGACTGGAGGCGGGAAAAACCGTGGTGAAGTTCAAAGAGGTCAATGTCGGGGTGGTGGAAGCGGTCTCGCTAAGTTCTGACGATGCAAAGGTGCTGGTGCAGGTCAGACTGAATAAAAATGCAGAGAATTTAACCGCCGCAGACAGCCGTTTTTGGGTCGTTCGGCCGCGCGTGGCCATCAACGGAGTGAGCGGAATCGACACCTTGTTTTCCGGTGCCTATATCGGCGTGGATAAAGGCAAAGCCGCGCAACATGCCAGCGAATTTACCGGGCTTGAACAGCCGCCTTCGGTGATCAACGATACGCCCGGCAGTCAATTTCTGCTTAACACAGACGATCTGGGCTCGCTGGATGTGGGTTCGCCGGTCTACTTTCGCCGGGTGCAGGTTGGCCGCATTGCCTCCTACCATCTTCAGGAGGACGGGAAAGGCGTTCAGCTGCGAGTCTTTATTGACGCCCCTTACGATCGCCTGGTCACCGCCAATAGTCGGTTCTGGAACGTCAGCGGGCTGGATCTTTCCGTTGGCAGTAACGGTTTCCAGTTAAAGACACAAACGGTGGCCGCCATTATGGCCGGCGGCATCGCCTTTTACACGCCGGACAGTCAGCCATCAGCACCCGCTAATCCTGCCGCCATTTTCCCGCTGGCCGCCGATCAGGATAAAGCGATGGCGCCCGCAGATGGTCAGGCGATGACTTTTCGCCTTAGATTTGAACACTCGGTGCGTGGATTGGAGGTGGGCGCGCCGGTGGTGTTCGCCAGCGTCAGGATCGGCCGGGTCTCTGCCGTCTCGCTGGACTACGATCCCCACGGCTATCGTTTCCCCACGCTGGTCGATATTGAGGTCTATCCGGCCAGAATGGGCAACGTGCTCAATAAACTGCCTAAATCTTCAGGCGATCCGGCAATGGCGGCCGCTGTTTTCACCGAGGATCTGGTCGATCACGGGTTACGGGCGCAAGCCGTTGCCAGCAGCCTGTTAACCGGACAGCTGACCCTGACACTGGATTTTTTCCCCAAGGCGGCAAAGGTCCCGTTTGATCGCCATGCCCGGCCGTTAATGCTGCCAACGATCGGCGGCGGACTGGATGAAATTCAGCAACAGCTCGCCGATATCGTCGGTAAGGTCAATAAAATGCCGCTGGAATCGATCGGCAACCGGTTGGACAGCACGCTGTTCGAACTGAGCAAAACCCTGCGCATCGTCAATACACAAACCTTACCTGGCGCCAATTCGCTGCTGCTGTCGGTACAGAAAAGCAGTGACAACGTTCAGAACATAACTTCCGAAGATTCACCGCTGTTAATGGGGTTAGTGCAGACCCTGCAGGAATCGGCACGGGCGTTTAAAGCGATCAGAAATGTCAGCGACCAGCTGAGCCGCCATCCCGAATCGTTGATTCAGGGCCGCGCGGCCGATCGCCAGGCGAAGTCAGAAGGGAAACAGTAATGGAGGGTCGAGTGAGATATTTACTGCCCGGAATATGCCTGCTGCTGGCGGCATGTACGTCGCCTGATAGTCACTATCACACCTTAATGAGCAGCACGCCTTCCGCCGCTTATCGGAGCCATTTTGATATCAGTGTTTTGCCGGTTATCGTGCCGGCACAGCTCGATATGCAGCAGGTGGTGATCAGAGAGAACAGCAGCGGCGCGGCGATACTTGAAAACGAGCGCTGGTTAAGCCCGCTGGCTGATGAGTTTACCACCGCCCTGTCCGCTCAACTGGCGGAGCGACTGGCAACGCAGGATATTTCCGGGTTGGCGAATCAGCCGAACCGGCCCGTGGTCACCGTGAAGGTAAAAGTGCGCCGTTTTGACAGCTGGCCAGGAAACAAAATCCACCTGCAGGCTGACTGGGTGCTGACGCTGAAACCTGAAAACCGTCAGGCCCTGTGTCACAGCGATTTATCACAAGCGGTAAGGGGTGACGTTTCAGCGCTGTTCCCGGCGTGGCAAACCCTGCTCAACCGGCTCAGTGAACAGATTGCAGCGACCGCAATCACCTTGTCGACGCAAACAGCATCCTGTCCGGCACAGGGAAACTTATGACTGGCGACCCGCCTGCCCAGCCAGGGTGCCGTACAGGAAGACGTTCACGCCCCTGGTCACCATCAGTGCGATCTGCCCTGAGGTGAACTGGGGAATTTCCCGCTGCAGCATGAAACCGTCTATCTCGGCTTTCATTAACGACGTGAATTGCTGGGCACGCAGCATCGGATCGGCTTCACTCAGCTCACCTTTCCGCATGGCTTCAGACATCACCTGGCCAAGCGTGCCCATACTTTCGCGAATGCCGGCATCGAGGAAAAGGTTGCCGATATCAGAATGCCCCGCTTCACCGACCACCACGCGGTAAATTTGCATCGCCTGATTGTCACCGCCCAGCACCTTCAACATCCCTTCCCCAAACTGAATAAGCCGTTGTTCCAGGTTCTGGCCAACGTTTTCTTCTGCCACCAGTTGCAACGCGGCTTCAGTCAGAAAGCGGGTGCTGTGATGGCGGACCACCGTTTCAAAAAGCGCTTCTTTCGAAGCGAAATAGTTATACAGCGTGGCTTTGGAACCGCCGGCTCGTTTTGCTACTTCATTCATTGAGGCGCGTTCGTAGCCAACATCCTGGAAAAGTTGGGAAGCCGCGACAATGATTGCCTGACGTTTTTCCTCTGTCAGTGTTCTCATAATTATTCCTTAAAAACGGGTTGAGCCTTGATGCGATGATGATCGGAACCGCATTATTAATTACTGAACCGTACGGTTTATTATACGCAGTATGCCACAGCTCAGGCCGATAGCGTATTTTGCGGCCGACAGACGCTCAGCAGCAGTTGGCGCAGCCAGCGATGTGCGGCATCCGCATCCAGCCTGGGATGCCACATCTGTGAAACGGTGATCTCGGCCGTTTTTACCGGCAGCTCAAAGGCAACCAGTCGCCCCGACAGCATGGCGTTGTTCAGGCAGGAAGCGGGCACCAACGCCACCAGATTGGACGCTTCAGCTACCGCCAGCGCGGCAGAAAAGCCCGGCACCACTGCCGCAATTTTCCGCTGCAGGCCGGACTCGGCCAGCACGTCATCTACCGGACCCCGTAGCTTTCCACGGCGGGACGCGATCACATGACTGAAAGAGACATAACGCGCTTTGCTGACAGGGGTTTCTGCCGCCAGTGGATGCCCTTTTCTGACCACGCCAACAAAACGATCGCGGAACAGCGCCTGCAACCGCACTTCCGGCCCCATCTCACCCAGTACACCGATCTCGATATCGATCTGCCCTTCCCTGAGCGGTTCGGCGCTTTTTTCCGGCTTGGGCGCAAACCGCAGACACACGCCGGGCGCAACGGCAGCGGCGGCCGCAATCAATGCCGCACCGAACGTTTCCACAAAACCGTCATTGGTACGCAGCGTAAAGGTTCGTTCCAGGGTGGCTAACTGTAAGGTATTTGAGGAAGGTCGCAGCAGCGATCGGGCATCGGAAACCGCGTGATGGGTGCGTTCGCGCAGGCCGTCGGCATAGGGTGTCAGCACCATTTTTCGTCCGGCACGCACCAGTAACGGATCGCCGGTTACCGCACGCAGCCGGCTCAGGGTGCGGCTCATCGCCGAAGCACTTAAGCCAAGCCGACGCGCAGCGCCAGCCACACTGATTTCAGCCAGCAGCACATCTAACGCAATCAGTAAGTTCAGATCGGGATCAGTCATGCCCTATCCTGGCATGCAACAGAAACGGTGGGAAGGCGTTTGATGCAGGTTATTACTGCAAATGCTGCGTCTTCCGCCCGGTCTGTTACGGGTCTATATTTCTTTCAGTGACGCAAACGTCTTCGCTTCCCAGACCGGAAGCCTTATTCAGAGGAACTGCATAATGCCTTTATCACATGCCAAAACCGTGCTGATCGTCGGCGCTTCTCGCGGGCTGGGATTCGCGCTGGTCGAAGAGTATCTGCAGCGCGGCTGCAAGGTGGTTGCCACCGGCCGCAGCGCTTCCACCGAAAAACTGGAGATGCTCGCAGAGCAGTTCCCGCATGCGCTTGAAGTGGAAACCGTCGACATCACCGTGCCGGACGAGGTTCAGGATCTGCACTCACGCCTCAGTGAACATCGCTTTGAGATGCTGTTTGTTAATGCGGGGGTGAAAAACAAGGACGGAGAAACCATCGCCGATGTGTCCACCGAGGAGTTTATTCGCGTGATGATCACCAATGCCCTCAGCCCGATGCGCTTTATCGAAGCGTTTCAGGATTTGGTGGAGCAAAACGGAACCCTGGCGGTGATGTCTTCCGGCCAGGGCAGCCTGACCAATAACACCAACGGCAATTACGAACTCTATCGCGGCAGCAAGGCGGCGTTGAATATGTTTATGCGCAGTTTTGCCGCGCGCCACAGTGATGACAGCAAAACGCTGCTGTTGATGGCGCCAGGCTGGGTACGTACCGATATGGGCGGTGCCGGCGCGCGGTTAACCATCGGTGAAAGCATTCCGTCACTGGTCAATACCATGGCGGAATATGAAGGCCGCCGCGGGCTGCACTATCTGGATTATCAGGGAAAGGTGGTGCCGTGGTAAGGCGCGGATCATTGATCTGGAGAGGGGTTATTGTGTTATAACGCCTTAAAATCAGAGCAAAAAGGGACCGCAATGAAACTGACCGTCAGCCATAAAATTACCGATAAAGATCGTGAAGAATTGCTGGATGGGCTTCGAGCGTATAACCGCCAATTTTTCAGTAACAGCCACTGGCATGAGGTGGGGATTTACCGCCACGACAGTGAAGGCAAGATGACCGGCGGGCTTATTGCCACCAAAAGAGGTCCCTGGCTGTGCATTGACTATCTGTGGGTCAGCGAAAGCAGCAGAGGCTCTGGATTAGGCAGTGAACTGATGAAAGCGGCAGAGCAGGAAGCCCTGACGCTGGGCTGCCTGCATGTTCAGGTCGATACGATGAGCTTCCAGGCGCTGCCGTTTTACCAGAAACTCGGCTATGCGCTGAAAATGTCTCTGCCGGATTTCCCCGAGCGAGGCATGCAGAGACATTATCTGACCAAAGAGGATCTGGCTGACTAAAGGGTCATCACCACGCGGCCAATGCGGCCGCGCTCTTCTGCACGGCGATGGGCTTCGGCCACATCGGCGAAGGCGAAGGTGGCGTCAATCGGCACGTTCAGTTCGCCGTTAAGCGCCTGGTTGAGCAGTTCCTCAATCAGTTTACGCGGTTCCGGCTCACCCATAATTGGGCCAAGCAGGCAGCCAATCACCGTTTGACGGCGCATCAGCAATTGTCCGGCATCGATTTGCGTTTTGCGGCCACCGAATACACCAACCAATACCGCCCGTCCGCCTTCGTTCAATGCCTGAAGCGCATCATTTAATACATCGCCGCCGACGTTATCGATAATCAGATCGACGCCCTTGCCGTCCAGCAGTGCGCGAACCTGCTCATGGGCGGTTTTATCGGCGGTGACGATGGCGTCAGACAGGCCATATTCGCGCAGTTTTTCCAGGCTTTCCGCACGGGTGCCGGTGCCAATCACGCGCGCGCCCTTCTTCGCTGCCAGTTGCACTGCCGCCACGCCCACGCCACCGCTGGCACCTAACACCAGCACGGTCTGACCGGCCTTGAGCGCGCCCAGTTCCAGAACCCATGCCGCCGTTCCGGCACTGACCGGGATAGTCGCCGCCACGCCCAAATCCAGTCCATCCGGCACCACAAAACAGTTGCCCGCCGGAACAGCGCGCAACTCAGCGTGGGAGCCTTTCCACGAGAAGGTCGTGACCTTTTGACCCAGGCTAAATCCGCTGACGTCTTTACCGATTTGTACGATTTCACCGGCGGCGGAATAGCCGATCACCGCATGGTCTTCCTGAGGAAATTCGCGGCGATTTACCAGATCACCCCCCTCAATGCTGATCGCTTCAACCCGAATCAACAGTTCATTATCCGCAGGAACCGGATCGGCAACGTCCGCAATATGGAGGACTTCAGGTTTGCCAGGTGAGGTGTAGATTGCAGCTTTCATGGGTAATCCTTTCGTTATTCGTCATAAACCAGCGCTGACCGTCAGGTCGTTGCCATGATGAATGAAAGAGTATCAGCCATAAATGCCTGCTCACTTGCCCGAACATGCCTTAAGCGCTAAGAAGCCTCTGATTTACTGGTCTTTCTTTTTCCAGTTCGCCCAGGGATCTTCGGTGAGGATGTCTGGCTCGTGCGTCGCGCTGTGATCGGGCACCGGCGCAGATTGTGGCACTGCTGTGGCGCGGGTGGTCGCGGCAGATTTGTCGTTCAGCGAGGCAAGGTACAAATCCTCCACTTCCTTACGTGCCCACGGCGTGCGGCGCAGGAATTTCAGGCTGGATTTGACGCTCGGGTCGCTTTTGAAGCAGTTGATGTTGATGCGGTTGGCCAACTCGGCCCAACCAAAGCGATCCACTAAAGCGAGAACGACGGCTTCAAGGGTTACGCCATGCATTGGGTCATTTGAAGAGTGAGTGGTCATGGTATGTCCTGATCCGGGTGAGAATGGCGGACAACATACTGAATGCTGCGCGGGAGTGCAATAACACTGATTATAGCGGGTGAATGCCCGGCTTCAGACAATAAAAAACCAGCGCACAGTGCGCTGGTTAACAATGTCAGGAACTTTTATGCGCGAATCAGAAATCCGCTTTCAGAACCACACGGAAATTCGCTTTACCGGCGCGGACATGATCCAGCGCGTCGTTGATTTTCGACATTGGGAAGAACTCGACCTGTGGGGCGATGTTGGCACGGGATGCCAGCTTCATCAGAGAGCGCAGCTGGCCCGGAGAACCGGTAGAAGAACCCGTTACCGCTTTGTCGCCCATAATCAGGTCGAACGCGCTGACCTGGAACGGCTTCATCACTGCACCCACGGTATGGAATTTACCCTGTGGCGCCAGCGCGTCAAAGTACGGTTTCCAGTCAAGGTCGACAGCCACGGTGCTGAGGATCAGATCGAAACGTCCGGCCTGCGCTTTCAGGGCTTCAGGATCGCGGCTGTTCACCACCTCATCTGCGCCCATATCCAGAATCGACTGCTTTTTGCCTGGCGTTGAGCTGAATGCCACCACTTCCGCGCCCATTGCACGCAGGATTTTGATGGCGATGTGGCCCAGACCACCAATCCCAATCACCGCGACGCGGCTCATGGCGTTGATGTTGCTCATCAGCAGCGGTTTGAACACCGTAATACCGCCACACAGCAGCGGACCGGCGCTGGCCACGTCCAGGCTTTCCGGAAGCGGGATCACCCACTGCCAGTCTGCACGCAGTTTTTCAGCAAAACCGCCGTGATTCAGGATGGTCGGCGTTGAACCGTTTTCACAGTTAACCTGCTCACCCTTGATACAGGAATCGCAGTGCTGACAGCTTTTCGCCGTCCAGCCAATGCCGACACGCTGACCGACTTTCAGGCCTTTGCCCGCAGCCGCTTCGCCCAGTGCCGAAACGCGACCAATCACTTCATGGCCGGCAATGGTCGGGTAGCTGGAGATGCCCCACTCATTATCAATCATCGACAGGTCAGAATGGCAGACACCGCAGTATTCAACCTCCACTTCCACTTCTTCTGTACTAAGTGCACCTGCTTCGTATTCGTACAGTTCAAGGGCCTGTCCGGCTTGCATAGCTGCGTAGCTTTTAATTTTCACTCTTCACCTCGGTTTTTGAAATTACCTGAGAGAGTTTAGCAAACCGCTCAAGGCTGCCATGGACCGAAACGCGTCATAAGAGACCAGTCTATTGTATCTGATTGTAACTATTGCGGTTTTATCGACCAGACCGCGCGAAAATTAACCTCGCGGTAAAATGAACCGCGAGGCGTCGATAACCAGAGATTACGCCGGGCGCCACTTAATCCGTCAGTTTGTGGGTAACGTGGCCGATCGCTTCGACAACCTGCGAGGAATTGGCCTGAATATCGACGATCACGTTACCCGCTTCGCGCACCAGATGGACGCCTTCATCGGCACGCACCAGGTTTGCGGTGATGTTCTTCTGCGCCATCGCCGCTAACTCGTGGTTGCGATCGACCACACCGGAGATCTCCTGACTGGCGGTATGAATATTGGCCGCCAGGCTGCGCACCTCGTTGGCAACCACCGCAAAGCTGCGGCCATGGGTGCCGGCGCGTGCAGCTTCCACCGCCGCATTCAGCGCCAGCAGGTTGGTCTGGCTGGCAATCGAGCGGATAGTTTCGACAATCACCCCAATTTGCGCCGACTGCGAGCTGAGCCCGTTAATATCGTTGGAGACTTTGCGCAGCTCGCTGGCAATTTCATTCATTTTGCGCACGCTGTTTTCAATCACCGTCACGCCAACGCGGGTATTTTCACTGGTTTCCAGCGCGGCCTGATAGGCGTGCTCGGCGGCTTCGCGCTCCTGCTGGTTTTTCAGCACCTGTGGTGACACGTCGGTGGCAAACTTCACCACTTCATACAGCTGATTGTTTTCGTCGAATACCGGGTTATAGGTGGCGCGCAGCCAGATGGTTTTGCCCTGCTTATTGATGCGCGCAAACTGCCCGGAAACAAAGTCGCCACGGCGCAGCTTCTTCCAGAACTCGGCGTATTCCCGGCTGTTCGCCAGCTCAGGCGTACAAAACAGGCTGTGATTTTTGCCGATAATTTCATGGGACTGATAGCCCATGGTTTTCAGGAAATTGTCATTGGCGCGCAGCACCTGGCCGCGCAGGTTAAAGGCAATCACCGCCATTGAGCGGTTAATCGCATTGGTCATCGCCCGCTGTTCCTGCGCATCCAGAATGTGGTCGGTGATGTCCGAGGCCAGCTTAACGATTTTGATCACCCGACCGCTGCGGTCCTGCACCGGCACGTAATTGGCCTCCAGCCACAAGGGACGGCTGTTTTTGGCAATGCGCAGAAACTTATTGCTGAAGCTTTCGCCCTGTTTCAGCCGTTGCCAGAAGTGGGCATATTCGGGCGAACTGACCAGCGATGGCGGGCAAAACATCCGGTGATGCTGTCCGATCACCTCATGCAACTCGTAATCCATCTTTTCTAAAAACAGCGCATTGGCATTCAAAATAATGCCTTCGGGCGTGAATTCGATCATCGCAATGGCGTCGTTCAGCGAACTTAATGTCGCTTTTGAATGACGGGTATTGTTGTAGAAAACACGTGATAAAACCCCGGATTTAATCGTGCTAATCATGTTGTAACCTTATTGTCATATTTATGGTATTCGTCACAAGTACACTATCGGCAGATTTGGCGGAAATTTAAGCTGTAATTGAGAGGCATCTTTAAAACGGTTTTTTCTGATTATTTTCAATGCGATTTGAAACCCTGTTGATTTCATGGCTATACTTCTGGCACCGATTAACCCTTAACCAATAGTAAGGAGGCCCCCATGCAGTATTGTGAAATGAATTTATTTTCACGTACTTTTGGTATTTGGGCTGCTCAGGCTAATCCGCTTTCCTGCGGCGATGACCTGAGCTTGAGCGAAGCTACCTACTGATTTTCCCTTCCCTCCGGCTTTCCGGGTTGTCGTCTGCTTTTTATGACGACGGGCATGCTTTTGCCTGCAACTCTGGATTAAGCAATGAGCACATTACTTTCTGCACAATCACTCTGTTTTGATAACGCCTTTGGTCCGCTGTTGGATCGGGTTTCCCTGACGCTTTCACGCGGCGATCGTATTGGCCTGATTGGTCATAACGGCTGTGGCAAAAGCACCCTTCTGCATCTGCTTTCCGCCGATATCGAGCCTGTTTCCGGTTCGGTGACTAAAGCCAGTCATTGTCTGATGGCGCATATCGAACAGCACCTTCCCGCAGCGTTGACCCAATCGACGTTGATTGACGCGGTTGTTGCCCAACTTCCCGCTGCCGAACGTCAAAGCGATCGCTGGCAGGCCGAGGTAATGCTCGACCGCTTAGGCTTTGACGAAGCTGTCTGGCAACAACAGGTTGATACCCTCAGCGGCGGACAGCATACGTGTCTGCTGCTGGCGAGAGCGTTAATGCTGCAGCCCGATTTATTGCTGCTTGATGAACCGGGCAACCACCTGGATTTGCCGACGCTACTGTGGCTGGAGCAGTTTCTGAAAAGCTGGCACGGCAGTTTTGTACTGGTGTCTCATGACCGCTATCTGCTGGATCGCGTCACTCAGCGCAGCTGGATTATGCGTGACCAGCAGCTGCACAGCTTTCACTTGCCCTGTAGCCAGGCGCTGGCGGAACTGGCCCTGCGGGATGAGACCGATGCGTTACGCAATCAGGCCGAGCAGCGTGAAATCGATCGGGTGACGAAAAGCGCGAAACGGCTGGCAGTATGGGGAAAGGTTTACGATAACGAGGATTTGTCCCGCAAGGCTAAGCAGATGGAGAAGCGCGTCGACAAGCTCCGGGATGAGCAAACGCTGCTGACGGAAGGATCGAAATGGCGGCTGACGCTACAGGGCGAAGCACTGCCTGCCGATCGGCTTATTGAGCTACACAATGCGGCGATTTCCGCCGATGTTGGCTCTCCGCGGCTGTTTACCGTCAACAGTCTGAAGGTCAAAAGTGGCGATCGCGTGGCGATTATCGGCGCCAACGGCGGCGGTAAATCCTCTCTGCTGCGTACCGTCTGGCAGGGATTTTCGCACCCGCGTGACGGGCTGGTGTTTCATCCCCGCGTTGAGGTGGGCTATTACGATCAGCGGCTAATGCAGCTCGATGAGCGTGAAAGCCTGAGCGATGCGCTGGCGCGTTTTGCCCCGATGACCAGCGAACAGCGGAAAATGGCGTTAATCAGCGCCGGATTTTCGTGGGTACGCCATCAGCAAGCGGTCAGTACGCTGAGCGGCGGCGAGCGATCGAGGCTGCTTTTTGTCGGCCTCTCGCTGGCGCGTTATTCCCTGCTGCTGCTCGACGAGCCGACCAACCATCTGGATCTGGATGGCAAAGCGCAGCTCGCCGCTACGTTAGGTAACTATCAGGGTGCCGCGCTGATCGTCAGTCACGACCGGGAGCTGATCGCCTCAAGCTGCAATCGCTTCCTGCTGATCGACCAGCATCGCATTGAGGAATGGCACGATCTGGACAGGCTGTACGCCCGTTTAGCCGGCGAGTAAGCGGTTAAACGGCAGGATATCCCCCGGCCAAGGATGGCCACCGTGAATTTTCACCCTATTCGGCACCGCCTTTCGCGCATCCCATTGCGAAAGTAATCACCTGTTTACCCTCTTATTTCCGCCTTAGCCTTAAGTCAAATTCAACTACACTATCGGCAACACTGGAGAATAGTTTACTTTCCACTTCTGACTAGAAGGTCCTTTTTGCGTGGCAAAATCATTCTTACGCAGCGGAAGTCTGGATGCGGTTCTGCCTCTTGGCGAGAACGGTCAGCCCGTTTATTTGTCAGCCCTGCAACTGCGCGAAACGCTGCGCCTCAGGAAACAACCTCAGATTGCTGATTGCCTGGCTATCCCTCAGCCTAACGATGCCGGCGATCGCCTTGACTGGTACTCACCGATTTCCGGAAAGGTCACTTCCTGGGCCGCCGCGAGCGAAAGCTCCCGCAGCCATGCGCTCAATCAGCTGATCGCCTGCCAGCAGGCCGTTGCGGATATGTGCCAGAAAGCACAGCAGTCAGAAAAAACCAGCCAGAAGCTGTTCGGTGCCCTGCTCGCCAAGGCGCTGCAGTTCCCCGACCAGAACTTTGTCTATCTGGTGGGCGGTAAGCCGGTGCTGACCTTCTGGGGCTTCGTCAGCCTGGATAAAAAATCCCGTCAGGATGCACTGGATTGCCTGCGCGCCGTGGAAGAGGACGAGCCGCCACTGAATCTCTCCAAAATGACGGCGACGATCCCCGCGGTTACCGCCGTGGCCCCGGTTATCGTTCCTGCTCCGGTTGCCGCCGCACCTGACGTGCTGCCAGAGCCGGTTGCCGTGACGCCATTATTACCGGAAGCCCCGGTGGATGCAGCCCCTGCAGCCGTAGAAGCGCAACCGACGGTGACATCGCCTGCCGCGAAAAATAAGCTGATCCGCTACGGCTGGATGGTGCCGGCTGCCGCGTTGCTGATTGCCTTTGGCGTGCAGATTAAAGGCTGTGTTTCCCAACCGAATACGGCGAAAACCGCCACGCCGGCGGAAGTGAAACCGGCCGCGCCTGAAGCGACGAAAGCGCAGCCAGACGCCCAGACACAGCCTGAAGCGACAGCCACAACGCCCGCCGTTGCACCTCAGTCTGCTGCCGCACCTCAGTCCGCCGCTGCACCTCAGCCAGCAGCCGCGCCTGAAGCCGCTAAACCACAAACGCCTGCTGACGTGAAGCCTGCGCTGCCGGTTGCGCCTTCAACCGTTGCCCCGGTTGACGCGACGCCTGCGGCGACGCCTGCGGCGACACCCGCGGCAGAACAACCCGCTGAACCGGTCGCCGACCTGCCACCCGCGCAGAAAGATGATCTGGTGCTGCCGGCCAATGCGGTGAAGCTGGGATCAACCAAATTCCTTGATGGCCAGTGGCGCGTGATTGTTGGCGGTAAGAACCCAATCACCGGCAAGCCACCGAGCCTGCGCTATCAGATGAAAGCTGGCAAAGGCGTGGCAAAAATGACCATGGGCGATGGCATCGTGTGCCGCGTTGATGTGTATGCCGGCCTGATGAAATCCGGCAACCTGGTGATCAACAGCCGCACCAAAGCCAAATGCAGTGACGGTTCGCGCTATCAGATGCCGGACCTGGTATGTAAACAAGGCCTGACTGGCGCAGCCGAATGCAGCGGACAGTACGATGCCAATACGGTGTTACCGATGACGATGAAGCGCGAGAGTAAATGATGATGCTGGCAACGATCGCTGATTTTAAACCGAATATGACGCTGATTCAGAACAGTGGCATTCAGTTCCTCGACTTTGCGCTGACGCCTGAGCTGGACGCCGATCTGCCGGGCAAATTTGTCCGCCAGACCGCCAACGGCCCGCTGCTGCGCCTGAACTTCAACACGCAAAACGGCAAATATATGCTGCCGGTGAACGCCGGCACCGCGCCTGAAGTGGTGAAGCCGGAGTTCAGCTTCCCGCTGGAACAATCCCTTGCGCTGCTGAACGGCATCTGGCTGCCGCTGCCCTTCCTGCGCTTTAATCCGCCGCGCACCTTTATAGGTGGCCCGGACAACTGGGCGCGCATGCAGATTATCGCCCTTGATAAGCCGGATCAGAATGGCAACTCGCACCGCGTCTGCCTGGCCTTTGAAACCCGTGTCTGGGCCGAAGGTGAAGATGAGTCGCTGGCGTTGAACGAAAGCGACGTCAAAAATGGCGTCAGCTTTGCGCTGGCACATCGCAGTAACGAACTGGGTGAATTCCTCGACCACACCTGGATTGACGGCTGGCTGCGCGAAGTGTTCAGCCAGCAGGCAGCCAGCGTGGAAGACCGCCCGCAGGTCAATATTCGTGCCGCCCTGCGCGAGTTTGAATATCAGGCGCATTACCTGAATGTCCTGCATATGCTCGGCGAGCAGCTAAACCTGCCAGAGCTGAAAATCAGCGCCGCCACTCTGCAGGAACCGGCGATCCCGGTGGATTTAATCCTCGATGTCGGCAACTCGCACACCTGCGGCATTATGGTGGAAGAGCATGTTGACGATCATCATGGCCTCAAGCACACCTACGAACTGCATCTGCGCAACCTGAGCGAACCGCATCAGCTGTTTAACGAGCTGTTTGAAAGCCGCGTGGAATTTGCCCAGGCCAACTTTGGCAAACAGAACTTCTCGGTCGAAAGCGGCCGCGATGACGCCTTTATCTGGCCGTCGATCACCCGCGTGGGCCGCGAAGCCAGCCATCTGGCGTTGCAACGTCTCGGCACCGAAGGCGCCACCGGCATCTCCAGCCCGCGTCGCTACCTGTGGGATGAAGAGAGCTACACGCCGGGCTGGCGCTTCAGCCGGACGCCGGGCAACTCCGCTCAGGAGCCGCTGGCCACCGCTGCGCCGATGACCAATCTGGTCAATGACGAAGGCCAGCCGCTGTATAATCAACCGTTTGATGAGCGTCTGCCGGTGTTCCTGCCGCAGTACAGCCGCAGCTCGGTAATGAGCTTTATGCTGTCCGAACTGCTGGCCCAGGCCCTGATGCAGATGAACAGCGCCATCCAGCGCCAGAAAATGCTGCACAGCAGCGCGCCGCGCCAGTTACGCAACATCATCCTGACGCTACCGTCGGCGATGCCGAAACCCGAGCGGGAAATCTTCCGCCGCCGGATGCACGAAGCCATCGCGCTGGTGTGGAAAGCGATGGGCTGGCACCCGGCGGATGACGACTTTACCAGCGCCAAAGACAAGGCCAAAAGCCTGGTACCGGTGCCGGAAGTGCAAATGGAATGGGATGAAGCCACCTGTGGTCAGATGGTCTATCTCTACAATGAAACCCAGGTGAACTTTGGTGGCCGTGCGGAAGCCTTCTTTGTCAGCATGGCACGCCCGGACCGCGCCCGCGCGGCGGATGAGCCGGTTGGCAAAACCCTGCGCATCGCCTCGATTGATATCGGCGGCGGCACCACGGACCTGGCGATCACCCAGTACCGTCTTGATGATGGCGTCGGCAACAACGTCAAAATCATGCCGCGCCTGCTGTTCCGTGAAGGCTTTAAGCTGGCGGGTGACGACATCTTACTCGACGTGATCCAGCTGTATGTCCTGCCGGCCTTACAGGCGGCGTTTAAGCAGGCTGGGATGGTCAACCCGGAAGGCGTGATGACCCGCCTGTTCGGCCATGAAGGTCGTCTGGACGGACACTCCACGCTGCGTCAGCAGGTGACCTTGCAGGTGTTTATTCCGGTCGGCCAGGCGATTCTGGAAGCCTACGAGCGCTTCGACCCGCTGGATCTGAATGCCGAAGTGGATGCCCGCTTTGAAGAGTTGCTGGCGCTGCCACCGACCAGCAAGCTGCTGGATTACATCAACCGGGAAATCCAGCGCGAGCTGCCGGGTGAAGCCGATGAGTTTGATATTCTGCGCGTGCCGCTGATCGTCAAGTTGAGCAAGCTGCACGCCGAGTTCCTTTCACCGCGCATGAATATCACCCACAGCCTGCGTTCGATGGCGGAAGTGGTGGCGGTATATGATTGCGATGTGCTGCTGCTTACCGGCCGCCCTTCACGCTTCCCTGGCGTGCAGGCGCTGTTCCGCCACCTTCAGCCGCTGCCGGTCAGCCGTATTCTGTCGCTGGACGGTTACCACACCAACGACTGGTATCCGTTTAACAAACAGGGCCGCATTGAGAACCCTAAATCTACCGCCGCCGTCGGGGCAATGCTCTGCCTGCTGTCGCTGGATTTACGCCTGGCGAACTTCTGGTTCAAGGCCGGCGATTTCCAGCCCTATTCAACCATCCGCTATCTGGGGATGCTGGACAGCAACGGCGCGCTGAGCACGGATAACGTCTGGTATGGCGATATCGATCTGGATGACGAGAAGTTCAGCCTCGATTCCCGTCAGCGTTTCCAGGTACGCGGTGCCCTGACGCTGGGCTTCCGTCAGCTGGATAATGACCGCTGGCCCGCCTCGCCGCTTTACACCCTGCACATTGCCGATCCACAGCTGGCGCGCAGCGTGGCTGGCGATAAGGTGCTGAAAATTAAACTTGCTGTCGCTAAAGAATCCGGCGACTTTGGCCCGGAACGCTTTGAAATTGCGGACGCCACGCTCGATGACGGCACCCAGGTTCCGCTGGAGCATTTACGCCTGAAGCTGAATACCTTAGCCAGCAGCGGATCGGGATTAACCCATTACTGGATCGACAGCGGGAGCGTATACAAGAAATGAAACCTTTGACGCCAAAACAGCTGTCCGGCACCTTCGGCAAAAAACTGGAAACGCTGGCCAAAGGCATTGAGCGCTCGGTCAGCTGGCTGGAAAGCGCCCGCGAAACCTCGCCGCGCCTGAATATGGAAGCCGATCGCCTGAGCGTGCGGCTGCAGCGTCAGCTGAATAAAGCCACTAACCTGCTGGAAGCCGCCGGTAAAGAGTGCGCGATTGGCTTTTTCGGCCTGTCGCAGGCCGGTAAGTCCTATCTGATCACCTCCCTGGCGGCCAGTGAAAAAGGCAAAACCGAGATTGCGCTGGGCAATACGGTCATCGACTACAGCGTGCTGAATCCGCAACAGCTGACCGGCACCATGGTGGTTCGCTACAGCGGTCAGCAGGTTCGCGTTGATAATGAGTGGCCGGTGCAGCTGGCGCTGTTGAGTGAAGCAGAGCTGGTCGCTATTCTGGCCGACGTCTGGTCACGCCGCTGCGGCGATCAACCGGCGGTGCTCGACGAGCAGCAGATTTCTGAACGGTTGAAAACGGTGTCGATGTACCGTCAGCCAGAGGCCATCGATGGCATGAACCGCCAGGACGTGGTGGCCTTGTGGGATCGCCTTGCCACCTCGCAGCTGTGTTCCGGTAAAGCGCTGGAAACGCACTTCTGGCCGCTGGCGATTGAACTGGCCCCGATGCTCGGCGTCGACGATCGTGCCCGCCTGTTCTCGCTGTTATGGAATGAAGATCGCGGGCTGACCGCCCTTTATCGCCAGCTGGCGCACGTGCTGCATCATGTCTCCTGCGTGCCTCGCGTGCTGGCTCCGCTGGCGGCGCTGGACGATGCGTCCCTGAGTATTTTGAATAGCAACGGCCTGCGTTATTTCAACGCCTCATCGGATCGCGTGATTCAGGTGGTGCCTCAGCATAACGGCCGCAATCTGCAGCCGGTCAATCTGCCGCTGGCCGAGCTGGCGCTATTAGGCCGCGAAGTGCTGATGCCGCTGTACAGCGCCCCGCGTGAAAGCCTGTTCGAGCAGGTCGATATGCTGGATTATCCCGGCTTCGAACAGCCTGCGGTGCTGCCCGATGATGAACACCATGAGCTGGCGCTGGCCTTTATGACCGCCAAGCGCCCTTTCCTGTTAACCCGTGCCGCAGAGCATCAGGATGTTAACCTGCTGATGGTGTGCAGCGCCGTCGGTCACCGCGCGGAGACCCGCACCGTCGGCCGCGTGCTGGACAACTGGGTGAAGCAGACTCAGGGCGAAAATACCCAGGTGCGCAGTCGCCGCAAGCCCGGCCTGATTTGGGCACTGACGCCGTTCGATCAGCGCATCACCCGTGGACAAAACTTTGATGCAGCCGTTCAGCGTTATGTCGGTAATCCGGGCGATGTCTGGGGATCGATGCTGGCGATGGATGAAAAAGGCGTTAAGCGTATGGCGGGCTGGCTGATGACCGAGATCCGTCGCGAAGCCAAAGTGGAAAGATTGCAGGAACAAAGCGCCGAAATCCGTCGTGAACTGGCTGAAAACCTGCTGGGCCGCTGGTATCTGGCCTCCGAGAAGGAAGAGCCGCAGGCGCGTCTGCGCATTGCCGGAAGCCTGCTGAAATCCTTGCAGGCCAGAACCGGCGTGCATGGCGAGCTGCTGGAAAGGTTGTTACCAGCGCGTGAAACCCTGCGTCACCTGTTCCTTCAGCGTCAGAACCCCGGCGAGCGTCCGCTGGTGGAAGAATATGCGTTAAGTGAAGACGACCCGTTTGGCATCGGCATGAGCATCGATTTACTGAGCGATGAGCCGGTTGCCGGACTGCTGAATGCGGAAGAGCAACACGCCGCCGAAGAGCCGGAAGCCGAATTTGCCCAGCAGGTGTATCGCCACTGGATCAATATTCTGCGTCAGTTGCCGGATCAGGGGCCGCTGCTGGAGCTGCTGGGCGTGACCAAGCCGACGCTGGAAATGCTGACCGAAGAGTTGGTGACCGCCAGCATCCGTTTAGATATTGAAGCCCTGCTGGTGAAAAAGCTGACCGATCATGACGCGTCAGGCACGCCGGTTGAAATGATGGCCGATCGTCAGGTTTCCCGCGCGCTGAGCGTGATGGGGGATTTTGTCGCCTGGTTAGGTTTCCAGCATGTGCCGGAAGCCGAGCGTCCGCAGAGCAAGATCAACCGTGGAAAGCCGATTTTCGCCAAACCGGAAACGCAGACCGCCAGCCTGGGCCCCGGCCAGCGCCTGACCAAACTGGATCTGAAACCGAATAATTACGCGGCCTGGTATATTTATGACTGGCTGGTGGGATTAAACGAGATGATTTTACAAAACGCGGGCTACTCGGCAGCGCGTGAAATCAACAGCGAACAGCGTGATGAGCTGGCATTAATCCTGAAGCAGATTGGCAAGTAAAGCATGAAAAAACCGGGGCAGATTCAGCCTGCCCCGGTAACACATAGCGTGCAAAACTACAGCAAACCTCAACACACGACCCTACTTTCAACACATTCCTTCACCTCACGGCGATGGTTTCGACGTTCATTCATTACGCTACACGGACTTTCCCGATGGATTTCCTAAGCTGTGACCCACTTACGGGGTTACTGCGATTCAGCGTTGGCAAACCATCTCGGATCGAAATTGCCAAAATCCAGGCCATACATACCGGCGATAGGAATAATCGACTCAAACACGCGTTCTGAGATCGGATTGTGATTGGCCATTTCATCGGTTTGCCCGTTAGCGATCTGCCCAAACAGGCGAGTTAACCAGTTGCTCATCATCATCTCCTAAAGGATTATTCGTTCTGTGACACCAGATTTACCGGATCCCAGCATTGAACGGAAATAAGGATATCTGCATCCGTTATGCGGTGGACAGATATGCCAGGCGCTCACTTATCTGACCTTATAAAAGCCGCGACCTGTTCGCCGACATATCATCAGTGAAACAGGTTGCCACCCTGTTTCTATCGCCTTAATTTATCTACAAAAAACCCCGCTTATGCGGGGTTAAATTTATTCTAACGTCAACTGTTCGGGATCACACTTATAGAGTTGGGCAAGCCTTTCTAAATTATCTTTTCTGGGTTTTTCTGACTTTTCAAACTCTGAAACAGTTGCTTGAGTGATTCCTAATTTTTCAGCAACTTGCTTTTGCGTCATGCCTCTGTAGAGTCGCCAGGCAGCCTGCATGGTGCAGTTTTTCGATGAGAATATGTTTATCACCTCATTGGGGTATTTAACGTTATCGCTGGGGCCCCTTTCGGTTTCAAGGTATTCATAAAGCTCATCTAACTCGCTGTTAAAAATTAACTTTTTAAACAAATCCATAGGCACAATAGCCGAAAGTTTTTCACCTTTACTGTTGGTGATATATTGAATCGCCATGCCATTAATCCTTCCTAATTCAGAGAGTTATAAATTATCATTATGCTGCTTGTTTTGGCGTCTTAGCCCAAAAATCATAAGCTAAGGTGAAAAGCCAGACGGATCGCCCAGTTTGCTTAGTAGGTCGAGTTGTTTCGGCGAAGAACGTGCAGAATTTCAATCACTACTGGGGTTCCACCATGTAACTCTATGAGGACACGATAATTTCCAACTCTGAGGCGAAACTGGTTTTTCATATCGGTAAGCTTTTTGAAATCAAGATTGCCGATAATGGGGAAATCACCCAGAGAATTAACCTTGCTGCGCACAGCTTCCTGGTCTCTCGCTGGTAGTTTTCGCAGGTCTTTCGCTGCTTTACCTGTCCAATAGATCTGAACCATATAACATCCTTGTTAGCTTAACATCCTTAAAACGCCATCCCAGCGCCATGCGAAATATAGGGTCGAAAACCTATATTGTCAACATATCAACCCTATACTTCTGCAAAATACCAATATTTTTAATAAACAATCCCCTGCGGATTCACCGTGGAATGAGCAATCGCTTCATCCTGCTCGCCCCAGCGTTGCAGCACCTGTTGATACTGCCCGCCGGCAATGGTGCCATCCAGCGCGGTTTGTAATGCCGGGGCCAGGCCGTTGCCCTTTTTGGTGGTGACGGCCACCCAGGCGCGGAATGGGCCGTTGCCCACCAGTTTGGTTTGCCCACGAGATGCCACTTTCCAGGCGGCGATAGAGTGTGGACCAAACATCGCATCCGCGCGGCCGGATAGCAGCGACAGCGTCGCCGAGGCATCATCGGTCAGATAAATCGGCTCAACCGGCGCCAGCCCTTTTTCCCGGTTCTGCTGGTCCCAACTCAACAGGATGCGTTCCTGATTGGTGCCAGAGGCAACGATAATCCGCTTACCGGCGACATCCTTCGGCGAATTAATGGCGGCGATCGGGCTGTTGGCCTTCACCGAAAACGCATGGTTATCCGAGCGATAGGTGGCAAAATCGAACTTCTTTTTGCGCTCTTCGGTGACCGCAATATTAAACATCGCCACATCATAACGCCCGGCCGCTATCCCTAACGGCCAGTCCTCCCACGAAGCCGGCACCAGTCGCAGCTTTAAGCCCAGACTGTCGGCTAATAAGCGGGCGATATCCGGGTCGCTGCCAATGCGGGTTTTATTGTCCGACGCCAGCAACGCCAGCGGCGGCGAATTGGTGGCTGAGGTCGCCACCGTCAGATATCCCGGTTCGATAAAATGAAATCCCGCCGGGATCTTGCCGATCGCGTCCGGGTTCGCCGGCGCATTAATTGGCGTTTCGTTCTTCAGCACGTCCAGTTTTTCTGCCGCGGTGGCGGGTACGCTGCTGAGCCAGACCACGCTGGCAAGCGAAGCGGCAAGCAGACTGTATTTCCATAATGGGTTTGCTTTGATCATCATGTCCCTTCCTTACAGCACACGGGCGAGGAAACGCCGCGTTCGTTCATGACGGGCATTGTTCAACACCTGGGTGCTGCTGCCCTGCTCGATGATTTTGCCCTCGTCCATAAACACCACATGGTCCGCCACTTCGCGGGCGAAGCCGATCTCATGGGTGACGATCACCAGCGTGGTGCCGGACCGTGCCAGCTTCTTGATCACGTCCAGCACTTCGCTGACCAGCTCCGGATCCAGCGCGGAGGTCGGCTCGTCAAACAGCATCACCCGCGGATTCAGCATCAGCGCTCGCGCAATGGCGACGCGCTGCTGCTGACCGCCGGAAAGATGACGCGGCCAGGCATCGGCCTTGTGACGCAGGCCAACAATATCCAGCAGCTCACCGGCGCGAATAATCGCATCGCGTTTTGACAGCTGACGATGGGCGATCGGCGCTTCAATCAGGTTCTCCAGCACGCTCAGATGGGGAAACAGATTGAAGTTCTGAAACACGTAGCCGACGTTGATGCGCTGCCGCAGGATCGCCTTCTCCTTCAGTTCATACAGCTTGTCTCCCCGCTGCTGATAGCCAATGTAGTCGCCATCGATGCGAATAAAGCCCTCGTCGACCCGCTCCAGATGGTTAATCGAGCGTAGCAAGGTGGATTTCCCGGAGCCCGACGGGCCGAGGATCACCGTAACCGAACCGGGTTCCAGCTCCAGCGAGACGTCGTTCAACGCTTTATGCTGGCCAAAGCTTTTGCTGACGCCGGTAATGCTGATGGCGCCGGTGGCATTGACGTTGCGGTAATCAATGGCTTCTGACATGAACGATCTCCTCTGACGGGGTAACAGGCGTGACGCGGGTACGCCATTGACGCCAGCGTGAAGGTTTAGGTTCGCGGGTGACGCTGCGTGCCAGCCAGCTTTCCACATTATGTTGGATCACGGACAGCACGGTGGTGATAATCAGATACCAGGCCGCACCCACCATCAACAGCGGGATCACTTCCTGATTGCGGTTATAAATCATCTGAATGGTGTAGAACAGTTCCGGCATCGCCAGCACGTATACCATCGCGGTGCCCTTTGCCAGGCTGATGATTTCATTAAAGGCGGTCGGAATAATGGCGCGTAACGCCTGCGGTAAAATGATGCGGAAGGTACGGCGGAAAGCCGATAAGCCGAGCGCTGAAGCCGCTTCGTGCTGACCAAAATCCACCCCGAGGAAACCGCCGCGAATGATTTCGGCGCTGTACGCCGCCTGCACCAGCGTCAGGCCAATAATCGCGGCCGGGAACTGACCGAGCACGTTAATGGTCTGGAAATGGCCCCACGACAAGCTGGTAAAGGGTACGCCAACCGACAGGGTTTCGTACAGGTACGAGAAGTTATACAGAATGATCAGCACCACAATCAGCGGCAGCGAACGGAACAGCCAGATATAGCCCCAGGCCAGGCTGCTCAGCAACCAGGAGGATGAGAGCCTGGCCAGCGCCAGCAGTCCGCCGAACGCCAGGCTGAACACCGTGCCTAACAGGGTCAGCAGTAGCGTTTGCCCCAGCCCGTGCAGGATCACCGGATCGAAGAACCAGCGGGCAAACACGCCCCATTCCCAACGCGGGTTGAAGGCCACCGACTGCACCACACCGGCAAGAATAAACAGGGCGACCACCGCCCCGATAATGCGCCCTGGGTACCGGGCCGGTACCACTTCCAGCTGCTTGTCCATGCTCACTCCTTAACTGGCCTGGGCGATGCGGTCAGCATCGACCACTTTAATAAAACGCAGGCGACCATCATGCGGCGGCTGGCTGTAACGCTCCAGGTCGCCACTCAGATCGAACTGCGGCACGTAGCCATGGCCGCTGTACAGGCGCACGGCTTCGGGCTGACGGAATCCGGTGGTGAGGAAAAAGCGGCTGTAGCCGGCGAGGATCGCCCGGCGCTCCAGCTCTTTGACCACAATCAGCGCCAGCCCCTGACGACGCAGATCGCTGCGCGTCCAGATGCGCTTCAGCTCAGCCGTCTGCGCGTCATACGGCTTATACGCGCCCATTGCGATGATCTCGCCATCACTCTCCAGCACGATAAACAGCCCCTGCGGCGGCAGATACCATTCGGTCAGCTCCACCTCTTTCAGACTGCTAAAGTAATCGCCGTAGCGCGCGGCATACTCGCCAAACAACCCGGTGAGGATCGGTTGCAGTTCGGGCGCCTCCGGCGAGACATCGCGGAATTGTCTGTGGCTCATTGCGGGCTCCTTAGTCGCCTAATCCAGGTGGGTTGATTTCGGAATGGTCGATGGCTTCAACCCCTTCTCCCCAGCGATTCAGCACCTTTTGGTAGTCGCCGTTCTTCATCACGCCATTCAGGGCGATATTCACCGGATCGACCAGGCCGCTGCCTTTTTTCAGCGTCACCGCGATATGCGCCGCCTTTGGCCAGCCACCATCGACGCTGCCGACCAGTCGGGTTTTACCGGTCAGCGCCGCTTTCCAGGCACCAATCACGTTCGGGCCAAAATAGGCATCCGCGCGGCCGGACTGCAGCGCCAGCGTCTGGGCGGCATCATCTTTGGAATAGACCGGGGTAAACGGCTTCAGCCCTTTCGCCTGGTTCTCTTTATCCCAGGCCAGCAGAATCGCTTCCTGGTTGGTGCCGGAACCGACGATGATGCGCAGGCCAGCGATGTCTTCCGCTTTGCTCAGCGATTTAATCGGGCTGCTGGTTTTGACGTAGAAGCCCAGCGAGTCTTTACGGTAGGTGGCGAAATCAAACTTCTCTTTGCGCTCTTTGGTGACGGTAATATTGGTGATCGCCGCATCATATTTGCCGGAAGCCACGCCCAGCGGCCAGTCTTCCCAGGAAGTCGGCACCACGTTGAGCTTCAGGCCGAGGCTGTCGGCCACCAGACGGGCGATATCCACTTCGCTGCCGAGCAGGGTTTTGTTGTCATCGGAAAACACCGTCAGCGGCGGCGAATTCAGCGCTGCCACCGCCACGGTAAAGGAGCCGGGAACCGCCGGGCGGAATCCAGCGGGTAATGCCGAGACCGCCTGCGGATTTTTTTCGGTATTGACCGGGGTTTTATTGGCTTCAAGACTGACGCGCTGACCGTTAACCGCCACATTGGTGGTATCTGCAAGGCTACTGCCGCTGGCGGCCAGTAACAGTAAGGCGATAAAGGTATGAGTTTTCTGCATTGTTCAGGCTCTTATTATTTAGCGAACTGATTAAGGGGATTTTTCAGGGCAAAGCTGTCGCGCAGGGTTTTGCCGGGATACTCGCTACGTGACAGGCCTCTTGCCTGCAGGATCGGCACCACGCGATCGACAAAGCGCTCAAAGGTATCCGGCGTCCCGCCATTGATGATGAAGCCATCGGCCGCTTCGCTGTCGAACCACAGTTGCAAACCGTCGGCGACCTGTTCCGGCGTGCCGTGGAACAGCGGACGCGGCGTGGCCGATTCCAGCGCGGCCTGACGCAGGGTGTGGCCGTGCTGACGGGCTTTCTGTTTGATCTCATCGGTGGTGCTGCGGAAGCTGTTCTGGCCAATCTCGCCCAGCTCCGGGAACGGCTCATCCAGCGGGTATTGCGAGAAGTCATGATGGTCGAAGAAACGCCCCAGATAGTTCAGCGCATCTTTGATCGACACCAGCGCGGCGGTGGCCTGATACTGATCCTCAACATCCTGCGCATCGTTACCGACAATCACGCTGACGCCCTGGAAAATATGCAGCTCATCCGCCTGACGGCCGTTCTGCACCACCTGATTTTTCACATCGCGGTAAAAAGCCTGCGCCTCTTCACGGGTCGGTTGATGGGTAAAGATGGCATCAGCATGGCGGGCGGCCAGCTTGCGACCATCTTCAGACGCGCCGGCCTGGAAGATCACCGGACGGCCCTGCGGCGTGCGCTCAATGTTCAGCGGGCCCTGCACCTGGAAGAAATCGCCGTGGTGATTTGGCGTGTGCAGTTTCTGCGGATCGAAGAACTGACCGCTCTCCTTGTTGCGCACAAACGCGCCCTCTTCCCAGGAATCCCACAGCCCTTTCACCACCTGCAGATATTCATCCGCAATGCGGTAGCGCAGCGCGTGTTCCGGGTGCTGCTGGCGCGAGAAGTTCTTTGCCGAGCCTTCCAGCGGCGAAGTGACCACGTTCCAGCCGGCGCGACCGCCGCTCAGGTGATCGAGGCTGGCAAACTGTCGGGCGACGGTAAAGGGTTCGCTGTAAGAGGTGGAAACCGTTCCCACCAGCCCCAGATGCTCGGTGGCGCCCGCCAGTGCGGACAACAGCGTTAGCGGCTCAAAGCGATTGAGGAAGTGCGGGATCGACTTTTCGTTGATAAACAGACCGTCGGCGACAAACAGGAAGTCCAGCTTGCCCTGCTCGGCTTTACGGGCGATTTTTTTGGCGTAATCAATGTTGATGCTGGCATCTGCCTGCGCCGCCGGATGGCGCCATGCGGACATATTGCCAGATGCGCCGTGCAGAATAGTGCCCAGTCGAAGCTGTCTACGGGTCATGATGTTCTCTCTTTTTTAGCGATAGCGGTGCCGGACGGGAGGACGGTGATCCTCCCGCTCAGGCGTTAATCGGGGATTTAGTGCGTTTCGGTCAGGGGCGTACAACATCGGGCGTTAAGCTGTTGCAACGCCTTCTGCGCCAGTAGCGCGAAATAGTGTGAGGCCGGGGCGATAGACGCCTCGTCAGGATTGAAGCTGCCGTGATGCAGGCCATATTCGCTGGCGCTGCCGATGCTGACAAAAGCGCCTGGCACCTGTTGCAGATAGAAGGCAAAGTCTTCGCCCCCCAGATGCAGATCGGCATTCAGCACCCGGTAACCGGCCTGCTCAGCGACTTGCGCGCTGAACTGCGCCCAGTCCGCATCGTTCACCAGCACCGGCGGGCCGGCATGCCAGCTCAGGGTGGCTTCTGCGCCGCTGGCCAGCGCGTAGCTTTCCACCAGCTGGCGCACGCGGGCTTCCAGCTCTGCGCGCACCTGCAGATCGTGGGTCCGTGCGGTGCCACCAAATTCGACGCCCGCTGGCAGCACGTTCCAGGTTTTTCCGCCGTCAATGCGGGTAATGCTCAGCACCAGGCTGTCGAGGGTATTGAAGCTGCGGCTGGTCAGCCCTTGCAGCCCCTGAATAATCTGGCTGGCGACGACAATCGCATCAACCCCCTGTTCGGGATGGGCGGCGTGCGCGCCTTTGCCGGTCACCCGAATAATAAATTTGTCGGCGTTGGCATAAAACGCGCCGCTGCGCGTGGCAAAGGTGCCGACCGGCAGGCCCGGCTCGTTATGCATGCCGAAAATCGCCTGCACGCCGTCGAGCAGTCCGGCGGCGATCAGTTGCTTTGCCCCGACGGCGATCTCTTCCGCCGGTTGAAACAGGATGCGTACCCGGCCTTTCAGCTGCGCTTCATTGGCCTTCAGCTCCAGCGCGGCACCGAGCATCACCGCGCTGTGCAGGTCATGACCGCAGGCATGCATCACGCCCGCTTCCCGCGAGTGAAAACGCACGCCGCTGGTTTCAAAAATCGGTAACGCATCGATGTCCGCACGCAGCGCAATCAGCGGTTCACCCTCACCGATTTCCGCCACAACGCCGGTTTCCAGCGCCGTTTCCAGCAGCCTGATGCCGGCATTCTGCAACCATTCACGCAGGCGTCGGGTGGTGGCAAACTCTTTGCCGGACAGCTCCGGCCAGGTGTGCAATTCGCGACGCCATTCAATCAGCTGTGCTTCATTTGGCTTCAAGGTAAACCTCCGCTGCACGTTTCAGGCCGCGATCAGATGATGGGTCGCCAGCAGTTCCAGCGAGTTTCGTCGCGCTGCGGCATCGACGATCGGTGTATCGATGATGAATTCATCAATGCCAAAGTTCTGATGGAGCGCTTCAAACTGCGCATGAACCTGCGCGGCGGTGCCTTTCAGCAGCGATGGCGTGCGCGGTTCGATCAGGTAATCGGTAAAGCCGCCCTGTCGTATATAGCGTTCCGCCTGTTCAAGGCTGGCAACATTAACGCCGGGACCGTTTTTGACCTGCACGTGGAACTGCTTCATGCCGGAGACCAGCAGCTCGGCCTGCGCCGGCGAGTCCGCCGCCACCACCTGCACCGCCACCAGCGCTTTCTGTCCCTGGCTTAAGCGTGCATAGGTGTTTAACGCGTTTTCCAGCTGCTTTCTGTCGCCGTTGATATGCGCCGCGAAGACAAACTGCCAGTTCAGCTCAGCCGCCAGCCGCGCACTCTCTTCACTGGCCCCCAACAAAAAGCGGGACACCGGTTTTAACGGCAGCGGCGTGGCATTCAGCGTTTCCTCATCGGCTTCATCACCCGGCGATGGGGTTTGCAACCAGTTATCCAGTAAGCTCAACTGTTCGGCAAAGCTGCCCTTTTCGTCAGCATGAACGCCTTGCTGTAATGCATGGGTCGAAAGGGGTAATCCACCGGGCGCTTTACCGACGCCAAGATCAATTCGACCGGGCGCCAGTGAGGCGAGTAAATTAAAATTCTCGGCAACTTTATACGGGCTGTAATGCTGCAACATCACGCCGCCAGAGCCGACGCGAATATGTCGGGTCTGGGCGATAATCCACGCAATTAATACTTCTGGCGAAGGCCCAGCCAGATGACGGGTATTATGGTGTTCAGCCAGCCAGAAACGATGAAAGCCCCAGGCTTCCGCCTGCTGAGCCAGTTGCAGCGTGCGCTGCAGGGCTGCGCCCGGCGTTTCACCCGGTGCAACCGGTGATTTATCTAACAGACTCAGTCGATATGCCATTCACCCATTCCTTTTCACGTCTAATTGCCACTGAGTGTGGCGTGGCAATGCGAACAGGTAAAACAACAAAAAGTGAAATATGTAGTGATAAAATGGCAATACGCCATTTACCTCGCAAGCAGATTGAAGTTGACGTAATTAATACGGCAAAATTCGGTTATTTTATTTTCGGCAAAGCTTTGCCTGAAACAGATTAAGCAATGCGGTTTGCTGTATTTGGGGTGGGGTTTTCATGGCCAGTTAAATGGCACACGGGTAATAAAAGGGGATGGTTCGAGCTTCAGGCTAATTATGGTTTTCAAGCGGCGTGAGGAAACGGAAAAAAGCCCCTGTCCGGCAGGAGCTGTGAAATAGTGAACTTACGGCGCTTTGATCTGTTGCGCCTGGACATGGCGGGATTTGCCCTGACCTTTCACATAGCCGCTCAGGCGGACCAGATCTTTGGCGCTGTACTCTTTACCTTTCCAGGCGCTTTGCGGCACGGTGACGCGGATGGTGCCGCTGTCATCGCGGAAATCGAAGGTTTCCGCCCCGGTTTTCTTGATCAAAAAACCTTCCAGCGTCACCCAGGCATTTAACCGTTGATCCGCCAGTGAGGCGACCGTGCTTTCGGCGGTATCTTCGGTGCCTTTTTTACCCGCATCTTTCTGTTGCGGTGGCGCTTCGCCGGTTTTATATCCGCCCTCTGCGGCCATCGTGTGGCTGCTAAAAGCCAGTAATGCGGCCAGTGCCAGCATCTTTTTCATTGGTTCTCCTTAAGGTCTCAGGCGATGTCTTATGCTATGCATCGCTTGTAAGCCTGGCACAGGAAAGCAGGGTTAGCCGGGTTCAGAGCGGTTATGACGGTACTGGCTGATGGGATGATCGTCCGGCAGCCTTGATTGCCCTTCGCCCTGTAACCGCTCACGCAGCGTTAAGGGCGTGGCCGGTCTGGCGGCGATCCTGCCGCGCGCCGCGAGTTCAGGCACCACATAGTGGACGAAATCTTCAAAGCTGCCGGGACTGATGGCATAACCGATATTAAAACCATCGACGCCGGATTCAGCCGCAAACTGCTCAAGCCGATCGGCGACAGTGGCCGCGCCGCCAACCAGCGTCGGATGCAGGCCACCAATGGCGATATAACCTGCTGCTTCCCGCAGCGTCCACTGTCGGCCTGCGTCAATCCGGGTCAGGCTGGCCAGCGCCGAACGGCAGGCATCGGTTTCGATATACTCCAGCGGGCGATCCAAATCGAACGCCGACCAGTCAACGCCGGTCCAGGCGGAGAACAGCGCCAGCGCCGCCTCTTCACTGATGTAGTGCTGGAAATCCTCATAGCGCGCCTGGGCCTGCGCATCGTTTTCCCCGGTGACCACGGTGACCGCCGCAATAAAGCGCAGCGAGGCGGGATCGCGCCCGTACTCCGCCGCCAGCGTGCGAATAAGCGCAATATCGTTGCGGATCGCCTCGGCGGTCAGCCCGGCCATAAAAATGACTTCGGCATGTTTCGCGGCAAAGTGGCTGCCGCGCGATGAGGTGCCCGCTTGCAGCAGCACCGGCGTGCGTTGTGGACTGGGCTCGCTGAGGTGCGCATCCGGCACCTGATAATAGCGGCCCTGGTGCGCGATCGGATGCACCTTGCGCGGGTCGGTATACACCCCCTGCCGTTTGTTATTCCGCACCGCGTCGTCTTCCCAGGACCCTTCCCATAACTTGCCGGTGACCTGCAGAAACTCTTCCGCGCGATCGTAGCGTTCGTCATGGGAAATTTGCCGGGTCAGTCCGAGGTTGCGAGCCGCTGAATCCAGCATTGAAGTGACGATATTCCAGCCAATCCGGCCGTTGGTCAGGTGATCGAGGGTGGTGAATTTTCGTGCCAGCAGATAGGGGTGTTCATAGGTGGTCGACACCGTCACCCCAAAACTCAGATCGCGGGTGGCGGCCGCCATCGCCGAAACCAGCAGCAGCGGATCGTTCACCGGCATCTGCGCCGCCAGTCGCAAGGCGCTGTCAGCGTTGCCCTGGTAGACATCCAGCTGCCCCAACGCATCGGCGAGGAACAGCGCGTCAAAGCCCGCATCATCCAGCAAGCGGGCGATCTCCACCCAGTAGCGGATATCCTTGTAGCGGTCGGCGCTGTCCTCGGGATGGCGCCATAATCCGGCGGAAATATGCCCGACCACGTTCATCATAAAGCCGAACAGGAGAAAGGGTTGCGGCGTCTTGTCAGTCATCATTGTTCCTTATTTAGGCACGTTGCCGGCCTTTCAGCGCACCGGCGGCCAGCACCAGAAAAATCAGCACGCCGGTGGCGACCTGCTGCCAGTAAAAGTTCCAGCCAATCAGCAGCAGCCCGTTGGCGACAAAGCTCAGCAACACCACGCCCAGCAAGGTCCCCGCGACGTTAGGCCGCCGTTGAGCCGAAAAGGTGCTGCCGATAAAGGCCGCGCCGATGGCGTTCAGCAGGTAGGCATTGCCCGACATCGGCACCCAGGCCTTGACGTTGGCGGCCAGTATCAGCCCCACCACGCCCGCCACCACCGCGCTGAGCACAAATCCCACCGCCAGCGTGCGGCCAACGGCGATGCCCGAGTAGCGGGCGACGCTGATCTGCACGCCGGTAAAGGTCAGCGCGCGACCAAAGCGGGTGCGTTGCAGCAGGATATGCAGCACCACGGCAATCACCAGCACGTACCACAGCGGCAGCGGGATCCCCGCCAGCGAACCGTGGCTGATGGCGGAGAAGCCTGGCGGCAGCACCTGGCTGAGTAAATAGACCGGCTGGCCGCCGCCTGACGAGAGCTGTTGCACGCTCTGGCCGATAAACAGCGTGCCGAGCGTGGCCAGAAACGGCTCCACGCCCAGCACCGCCACCAGAAAGGCGTTGAACAGCCCGACGCACAGCGCCGCCAGTAACGCCGCGCCCAGCGCCAGCGGCAGGCCGACCTGATGCAGCATCAGCGTCACCAGCACCAGGCAGGCAAAATCGATGGCGGTACCGATAGACAGGTCAATGGCCCCCATCGAGGCCACCACGGTCATCGCCAGCGCGGCAATCGCCAGCGGCGCGACATTATTCAGCAGCACGCTTTGCAGATTATTGAGGCTGAAGAATCCTGGCGCGAAGCAGCTAAAGAAGATCAGCAGCGCAGCAAAACAGATCAACACGCTGACCCGCAGCAGGTTGCCACGCAGCCGGGTCAGCACCGGCGACAGAGTGATATCAGACAAGGACCTTACTCCTTTGATGGCGTTGACGCAGGAAGGCGGTCAATGAGACAACCAGCAGGATCAGCACGCCTTCCACGCCGTTAATCCAGTAGCTGGAGACGTTGATCAGCTGGAAACCATTGGCGATCAGCCCGAGGAACACCACGCTGACCAGCGTGCCGAGGATGGTGGGCACCAGCCGCCGCGAGAAGACCACGCCAAGCAATACGGCGGCGATCACCATCAGCAGGTTATCGTTGGCACCCGGCGAACTGCCGCTGAGCACCGTGACCGAACCGAATGCCGCCAGACCGGCTGCCAGCCCGCAAAGCACGTAGCTGGCGGCAAGGTAGCGCGTGACGGAGAGCCCGTTGGCCCGTGCGGCCAGCGGATGACTGCCCACCGCCTGCAGCCGCAGGCCGAACGGAGAAAGATGGGTCAGAACCGCGAACAGCCCTGCCACGATGGCAAAGGCCCAGGCCAGCCACGGCAGCGATAACGGCCCTGCGCCAATCAGCGCATCGAACAGCGGGCCGCTCACCGGCACCGTTGAATTCTGCGTCACCACCATCTCCAGCCCGAGGGCGATATTCATGGTGGTCAGGGTGGCTAACAGCGGCAGAATCTTCAGCCACACCACCGCGATGGCGTTGACCAGCCCGACCGCGCCGCCGGTAAGTAATGCCAACAGCAAGGCGGTTTCAAGCGACGCGCCCTGGCTAAGCTGAGTGGCAAAAACCGCCGCGCTGAGGCCCATATTGGCCGCCACCGACAGATCGATGCCGCCGGTCAGCGAATGGCTGCCGCCACCGCTCAGCACAAGCGTCAGGCCAAAGGCCAGCGTGCCGGTGACCGCAGTTTGCTGCAGGACGTTGCCCAGATTGCCGAAGGTGAGGAAAATGGGTGACAGGAAGGCAAACACCGCCAGCACCGCAATAATCAGCAGAAACGCGCCCACTTGCAGCAGCGGCCCTTTACGATCGCGCGCGGAGGCAGTGCGTACGCTAACTGCCGTTGCTGACGCAGCAGAAGAAAGTTCGGTCATGTTAACGCTCCCGTCTCTGCCGACTGTGCGCCAGCGGCCCAGGCGAGGATTTCATGGTCATCGGTGTCCGCGCCCTGCAGGGTTTTCACCACTTTGCCGCGCGCCATCACCAGGATGCGATCGCTGAGCGACTGCAACTCCAGTAAATCGGTTGAGAACAGGATCACCAGCGCCCCTCTGGCCGCCAGCTGGTGCAGCGCGCGGTAGATCTCCGCTTTCGCACCGATATCCACCCCCACCGTCGGCTCATCCAGCAGATAGACTTTCGCCCCGGTATTCAGCCATTTTGCCAGCACCACCTTTTGCTGGTTGCCGCCGGACAGCAGGCGCACCGCAGCCCGATCGCCGGGCGTGCGGATCCCCAGATCGCGAATATTGTCCGCCACCAGGCGGCGTTCTTTACCGCCATCGATCAGCAGTTTTTGCGTTAAGGCCGACAGGCTGGTCAGCGCGATATTTTCCCTGACGCTCAGATCCGGCGCGATGCCGTTGGCCCGGCGATCTTCCGGCACAAAGGCCACGCCATGCTTCACCGCCTGATGCGGCGAATGCGGCAGCCAGGCCTCGCCATCCAGCGTCAGCGCACCGCTCAGGCCATGTTCCAGCCCAAACAGCGCGCGCACCAGCGCCTTGCCGCCGGAGCCCAGCAGGCCGGTGATACCAAGGATTTCACCGCGATACGCGGTAAAGCTGACCTGTTCGAAGCGCCCGGCGGCCGCCAGATTGTCAACCCGCAACAGCGGATGCGTTTGCGGTTGCGCATCCCGGCGGGTCAGCGCTTTTTGTTCGCCGCCGAGCATATCGCCAATCAGCTGGCTGGCGGTGATCTGACTGACCTGATGATGGGCAACGTTACGGCCATCGCGCAGCACGGTTACCTGCTGGCAAAGCGCGGTAATTTCATCGAGATAATGCGAGACATAGAGGATCGCCAGACCCTGTTGCTGCAAGCGGCGAATGGCGCGAAACAACGCCGCCACTTCATGTTGCCCTAACGCGGCGGTCGGCTCGTCAAACACCAGAATGCGCGGCGACTGGCGCATGGCACGGGTAATCTGCACCAGCTGCTGCTCCGCCACGCTTAAATCGGCAATCAGGCGATCAGGAGGAATGGCGATGCCAAACAGATCCGCTATCGCCTGTGCCGCCGTGCGGCGCATCAGCCGTCGGTTGATCAACGGCAGGCCGCGATAGCGCGGCTCCTCACCCAGTAACAGCGCTTCCGCCACCGTCAGGCTCGGGGCCAGCAGCCGCTCCTGATGGACAATTTCAATCCCCAGCGCCTTTGCCGCCTGCGGCGAAGGAAGCGCGGTTTCCCGCCCTTCCAGCACAATCTGCCCGTCATCCGCCTGCTGCAGCCCGGCGAGAATTTTGATCAGCGTCGATTTGCCCGCACCGTTATGGCCGATCAGGCCATGGATTTCCCCGGCTGCCAGCGTCAGCGACACCTGACGCAGCGCCGGGATACCGGCAAAAGCTTTACTGATGTTGCTCATCGCCAGCAGCGGAGCGCTATTTTGCATCGCTCTGTCCCAGCGTTTTCTGCACCTCAGCGGCATTCTCTTTGGTCACCACCAGCGCCGGTACGTAGGTGGCTGGCGGCAGAGAACGATCGCCCGCCAGATAGCGTGCGACGTTCTGCACCGCAGTCTGGCCAATCAGGTACGGTTGTTGCGCCACGACCGACGCGGCGCTGGATTTCGGATCCTTCACCAGCGACACCACGTCCGGGCTGCCGTCAACGGCGTAGGTTTTGATCTCGCTGCGCCCGGCGGCATCCACCGCCTGGGTGGCCCCAATTTGCGGCACATCCCACGCCGCCCAGATCGCCTGCACCGTGCCTTTCGGGTATTTATTTAACAGCTGGCTAATTTGCGCATAGGCATCCTGCACCGTATTGGGGATCACATCACGCAGCTCCGGCTGAATAATTTTAATTTTTGGATACCATTTCAAAACGGCTTTGAGCTGGTCATAACGCATGGCTACCACCGGCACGCCATAGAAACCGTTAAATACCAGAATATTACCCTCACCATGCAGATCGTTAACCATTTTCAGCGCCAGCTGCTCGCCAATATAAAAGTTATCCGAGGTGGTGACGTTAATACTGGAGGGACTGGCGGTATCGACGGTAAATAAGGGGATCCCGGCAGCGCGAATTTTTTTCAGCCAGGGTTCCAGTACCGAGGCGGTGCCGAGCGTTTCGATAATCGCGTCCGGCTTTTGCGCAATCAGCGTCTGGATCTGGCCGATTTGCTGCGCCTCCTTCCTGCCGCCATCCAGCGCGATTGGTGTGCCGCCAAGGCGTTTCACCTCATCCACCTGACCCTGATAGGCTTTCAGGTCCCAGTAGTGATCGGTCCCGGCCACGGTGATCCCGATGCGTTTCCCCTGCAACGACGGCACCTCACCATTCGGTGCCGCCTGAGCAGATAAGGAAAATAACACCGAAAGGGTAAATAAGGCTAAACCTGACGCACGCAAACCTGACTTAATAACCGCACTGTTTTTTATATTTTGGCTAATCATCATCTGTACCTGGTGAAATTAATAAGAGTTCAACTTAGCATGCTGAAATTAATCCATTCAGATCAATTTCAGCTAAGCCTGAGCGAGTTTTAGCAATAGAACGGATTACTGATTATTACGGTAATTCCGCCCTCCTTTACGCCAGGCTGCGGCCGGATGGCGTTCGGCAAGCCTGTCGCTATTAAACAGTTTTTTCCGCAGCGATCCGGGCTGATAAGCGGTCTTATACCGCCCGCGCTGTTGCAGTTCCGGCACCACTAATTCAATAAAGTCGATATAGCTTTGCGGATTAACGATGCGCGTAAGGTTAAAGCCGTCGATCCCGGCCTGGTCGATCCAGTCGATCAGCGCGGTCGCGACCTGTTGCGGATCGCCGACAATCAGCGCGTAGCGTCCCCCCAACGCATGCTGCTCCAGCAGCTGACGTTTGGTCCAGCCGCTGTAGGCTTTGCTGACCGACTCGATCGCCCGGGTGGCACCGCTCTGAATCGGCTCATCAAGGCCGAACGCCGCCAGATCGATGCCGGTCGAGCTGGAGAAGTGGGCGATGCCCGCTTCCGGGCTGGCATAACGCAGGTATTCCTGATGCTTCTCCTGCGCCTCGCGTTCGGTGGGAGCGACTATCACCGAAATGCCCATAAAGATTTTCAGATCCTCGGGCAACCTGCCGGCCTCTTTCGCCGCCTGCCGCAGCCTGTCCACCTGCGCGCGCATTGCCTGTGGCGTGCTGCCATTAACAAAGGTGCACTCCGCATGGCGCGCGGCGAACTGGATGCCCCGTGCGGAACTTCCCGCCTGGAACAGCAGCGGCGTGCGTTGCGGAGACGGCTGGGAAAGGTGATAACCCTCCACCTGATAAAATTCCCCGTGATGACGCACAGGATGAATTTTGCTGGCATCGGCATAGCGCCGCTGTTGACGGTCGGCCAGCACCGCATCCTCTTCCCAGCTGCCTTCCCAGAGCTGATAGCTGACGTCGAGAAACTCATCGGCCTGATCGTAGCGACGGTCATGCCCCAACAGCTGCGTCTGCCCCATGGCGCGGGCTGCGCTGTCGAGATAACCGGTGACGATATTCCAGCCCACCCGCCCGGCGGTCAGGTGATCGAGCGTCGAAAAGCGGCGGGCAAACGGATACGGCGCTTCGTAACTCAGGTTGGCGGTCAGACCAAAGCCAAGATGTTCGGTGACGCTGGCCATTGCCGACACCAGCATCAGCGGATCGTTGACCGGCAGCTGGATAGATTCGCTGGCGGTCAGGGCGATCCCCTGCTGATAGACGTCGTACACGCCGAGAATGTCGGCGATAAACAGCCCGTCAAACAGCCCTTTCTCGAGGATCTTCGCCAGGTCCAGCCAGTAACTCAGGCTGTTAAATTCCGTGGAACGATCCTGAGGATGCGTCCACATGCCGTGATGAATGTGCCCAACGCAGTTCATATTGAAGGCGTTTAACAGGATTTTTTTCGGCGCGTCCACAGCCCTATTCCCCATTGCCAATCTGCCAGATAAACGTCGGTTCGCGGCCATTAACCGCCCAGTCACCGACGTTGCGGATTTTGTAAATCACCGGGTTGTGTGACGCCACGGTGCGCGCGTTACGCCAGTGACGATCCAGCGCCTTGCTGACGCGGGTGTCCGATGCGCCCAGCGCGTTAAACAGTTCGGTGGCGGCACGCGGGATCAGCTCGGTGGCAATCACCTGCGCTTTGGCAGCTTCCAGCTCCGCCTGCACGTTAGCCTGCTGGATCGCCTCTTCGCTGCCGCCCTGATGCTCGACGTCAAACGCCCGTTGCAGCGAATGGCCGGCACGCTGTACGGCGGATTCCACCGCCCATGCCCAGCTGTCGATCTGTCCGACCACCTGCAGCACCTGAACATCCTGCTTCACCAGCGGCGCGTTGCCGTGGCTGTAAATACGCTTACGCGCCGCCACGCCCTGCGCAGCATCGCGGCTGACGGCGCGGCCAATGCCAGCCAGCGTCGCCAGCAACACGTGCTGGTAAAACGCGGTCTGATAGCGGAAGCGTTCGCTGAAGTCATAGACGTGCGCCTGCTCCACCTCCGCCTCGTTAAAGCGCGTGGTGCCGCTGCCGGTCAGGCGCTGACCAAAGCCATCCCAGTCATCGTCGCGCTGGACCGCCGGTTGATGGGTACTGACCAGCGCAATCACATCGCGGTCGTTGTCGGTGCGCTTCGCAAAGACATCGATCCAGTCGGCGTACAGCGTGCCGGTGCTGTAAAACTTGTCGCCGTTCAACCGCCAGCCGTTTTCGCCCGGCGACACCCGGGTTTTGATTTCGCCCAGCTTAAGGTTGCCGATTTCACTCCAGCCGCTGCCGACCAGTTCACCGTCGGCAAAACGGCTGAACCACTGGCGACGCCCTTCACTGTCGGGCTGATTCAGGCGATCTTCGACGAAGGCAAAATGGGCGCGCAGCGCCTGCGGCAGATTGGAGTCGGCTTCGGCCAGTTCGATCAGCAGCTGGAACAGCTGCGGCAGGCTGGCACCCAGTCCGCCCTGATCCACCGGGATGCGCAGGGTGCCGAATCCGGCCTGCTTCAGCCAGCGGATCGGCTCATCGGCCAGCGTCCGCTGATGTTCACGCGCGACCGCGCCTTCGGCAATCTGGTTGAAGATCGGGCGGAATCGGGCGGCCAGAATTTCGTAATCCGGGTAAGTGGCTTCAGACATGGTGTTCTCCAGTTTCGTGTTCGGTGTCAATGTCCTGACGGGTCGGTTCGAAGCGAATAATCAGCAGGAAGAAAATCGGGATAATGGCGGCCAGCGAGACAATCCAGAACATATTGGTGCCGTACGCCGCCTGCAGGATCGGCAGGATAAACAGCGCCAGCGCGCTGCCAATGCCCGAAAGCGAGCGGCCAAAGCCGACGCCGGTGGCGCGAATATGGGTAGGATAAGAGAGCGCCGGATAGATCATCATCTGCGCGCCAGGGCCAAAGCCTTCGGCGAACAGCCACAGACCCAGCATCAGCATGGCAAACACCACCCCGGCGGTCGCTTCAGGATGGCCGACCAGCGCCAGCGAAATCAGCGCGATAAACTGCAGCGCAAAGCCGGCGATCGCCACATGCCGTGACGGGAATTTCCACGCCAGGCGCATGCCCAACAGGCCGCCGGTAAAGGCAAACAGCGCGTTAAGGCCGAGCGAGGCGGAGATGGTTTCAAACACGCCGGCGCCCAGGAACTGCGCCAGAATCGACGGCAGGAAGAAGGCAATCGCGGTGTATTCAAACGAGATACAGACGTTCATCACCGCGGTCACCACGGTGCGCTCCAGATAGGGTTTCTGGAACAGCACGCGGAAGCTGACCTTTGGCGGCGCTTTTTTCTCTACCGCCGGCTTTTCTGGCTCAGCTTCGTGGGCAACGATGCCGTAGGAATCGCGCAGGATGCGCACCGCACCACTCAGATCGCCCTGATTGGCCGCCCACAGCGGCGATTCATTCATAAACTTGCTGCGCACGGCGATGATCAGCAGCGCAGGCACCGCGCCAAACAGCAGCGATGCGCGCCACAGCCAGTCCAGATGCTCTTTCGGCAGCAGGAAATAGAGGGCAAAAATGATAAAGAAACAGGCCGAGGACGCGGCGTACCACATCGGGCACCAGGCTGCCAGCCGCGAGGCTTTATTGCCCTTGCCGGTGAATTTAGAGAATTCCGCCAGGTAGGCCATCGCCACCGGCAAATCAATCCCGACGCCGACGCCCATCAGGAAACGCGCGCCGATCAGCACCCAGACGTTCGGTGCCAGGCCAGCGGCAATCGCCGACACCACAAAGAACAGCATGTCGGCCATAAATACCGAGTAGCGGCCGTACTTATCGGTCAGCCAGCCGCCGACCAGGTTGCCGACGATGGTGCCGATCATGATCGACGAGGTCACCAGCCCGGTCAGGGTTGGCGTCAGCCCGAACTCTTTCACCACGTCATCAATCCCGTAGGACAGCGTGGTCAGATCGTAGGCATCGAGGAAGACGCCGCCCAGTGCCAGAAACACGATCCAGCGGGCGTAGCTGTTTTTACTGCTGCAGCTGTTAATGACGTTTGCCACGTCACTGACAGAGCTTATCGGTGTTGAATGCGGCGGCGGGAGTATCCGTTCGCCCTCAAGATTAATCGTGCTCATACTGGCCTCATCATTTTATTATTCGCGGGTGATGAGCTGTTTATAGAAGGATCTTGCGGCGGGGACAAACAACAAATAATCATTATAAAACCATAAAAATCAATAAGATATTCACGTTTTTTTGACAAGCAGAAAAACCGGATAAGCCAAAGGCCTATCCGGTGATTCAGGGTTAAAACGCGCGCGATTATTCTGCCGAAACAGGCACCAGCACACCTTTCACTAACGGGTCATTGGTCTCTTTCAGCCACTGCTGCAAGCGTGGGTCGGCAAACGCCTTCTTCAGCTTGACGATGTTCTCGTCGTCCAGATACGGCGTGCCAATCACCAGCTGCGAGGCAAAGGTTTTCGGCGCGGGCGGGAAAAGGATCCCTTTCTCACGCGGGACTTTGCCGGCGTCAAACTGGGACACGTAGCCAATCGCCGCATCCACCGAGTTCAATGCGCGCGGCATGGTTAACAGGTCCAGCTCCTTGAACTTGAAATTATGCGGGTTGGTTTTGATGTCCTTAAGCTGCGCCATTCGCGGCTCCACCGCCGGATCCAGACCAATCAGGCCGATGCGTTGCAACAACCACAGCGCCTGGCCCTGATTGGCACCGTCATTGGGCACCACAATTTCCGCGCCTTCCGGTAAATCCTTAATCGAGCTATAGCGATCGGAGTAGATGCCAAACGCCCACTGGAAAATCGGCAGCGCCGGGGTTAAAGCAAACTTGTTGGCGTCGACCACCTGCTTTAACCACCACTGATGCTGATAGACGGTGGCGGCATACTGGCCGTCGGCCACCGTGCGGTCTGCCTGCACCGGATCCTGCAAGCCCACCGCTTCCAGCTTGATGCCGTAATCCGGTGCGATATGCTGACCGACATACTGGATAATGCGCTCCTCGCCGGCCATCGCCGGTTCAAAGTGGACTTTCAGCGTGTCGGTAAAGGTGACGGCGTCACTCTTTTTCGTCAGCAGATGCCAGGCCACGCCCGCCACGACAATCACCACCACCACGGCGACAATGCCCGGCCATTTTTTCTTTTTTCTGATTTCAAACTGGTGCTGCGACATGGTCAGGATCCCTGAGAAGGTTGAAGTGCGGCAACCAGGCGGTCGCCAGTAAACTGAATCAGTTGAATGGTGGCAATAAGCACCAGAATGGTGGCGATCATGATGTGGTTGTCGAAGCGCTGATAGCCGTAGACCACCGCCAGATAACCGATACCGCCTGCGCCGATGGTGCCGGCAATCGCCGAGTACTCAATCATCGAGATCAGGTTAAGCACGATAGCCGCAACGATGGCGGGCAAGGCTTCGCTGACCTGCGCCCGGCGGATGATTTGCCAGGTCGACCCGCCGGAGACCAGCCCCACGGCGGTGACGTCAGCCGGCAGCTCGCGCAGCGCCGTTTCCACCAGCCGGGCAAAGAACGGCGTACCGGCAACAATCATTGGGATCACCGCCGCAGGGATGCCGATGGTGGTACCCGTCAGCCAGAAGGTGAACGGAATGATCGCCGCCATCAGCACCAGAAACGGCAGTGAGCGTCCCATGTTCACTATCCAGCTCAGGCTACGGTTCATTGCCACATGCGGAAACAATCCGCGCTTTGAGGTGTTAAACAGCACGATGCCCAACAGGCCGCCGAAGGTGACCACAAACAGCATCACGATGCCGACCATCAGCCAGGTTTCGCCGTAGGCCGGCAGCATCAGGGTGTGGATATCGCGCCACGGGGTGTCATGACTCATGACGTCTGCGGGTTTCATCCGGCCTCCTGCAATGCGGGCTGGAGATCGAGAATTTCGGCATTGATACCCAGTTGATAAAGCTGCTGGATCAGCACCTGATGGCGGGGCCGCTGCGCGCCAAAGCGCACGGCGATGCGCATCCGCCCTGCCAGCCGCTCGCCCACCTGCTCAACGTGTGCCGCCAGCAGATCGATGTGCAGCTGATATTGCTGGCTAAGCTGGCTGATCCAGTCGGTGGCTAGGGGGCGATCGCCATAGGTCAGCTGCAGCAGAATATCCCCCGACGCCTCCAGCGGCTGTAGCGGAAACAGCCGTTGTCCCAGGCTCGACTGCGGGCTGGAGAGCAGATCGCTCAGGGTGCCCTGTTGCACCAGCCGTCCGTCGCTGATTTCGGCCACCGCATCCGCCGCCCTGCGCACCACGTCCATTTCATGGGTGATCAAAATAATCGACAGACCAAAGCGATCGCGCAGCTGTTTCAGCAATGCGAGGATTGAACTGGTGGCCTGCGGATCCAGCCCCGAGGTGGCTTCATCGGCCAGCAGCACCGACGGTTTCAGCGCCAGCGCGCGGGCAATCCCGACACGCTGGCGCTGGCCGCCGGACAGCTGCGCCGGAAAGGCGTTGGCTTTATCGCTCAGGCCGACGCTGTCCAGCAGCTGCCCGACGTGGCGTTTGATTTCACCGGGCACCACGCCGAGCCACTCCAGCGGCAGCGCGATGTTTTCCCAGGCGGTTTTACGCTGCAACAGCGCTGACGACTGAAACACGGTGCCAATGGCCCGGCGTTTGGCGCGCAGCGCGTCACCCGACAGCTGCGACAGATCCTCGCCATTGACCCGGATGCTGCCCGACGAGGGTTTTTCCAGCAGGCTGATGCACTTCGCTAGCGTGGATTTTCCCGCGCCGCTCGGGCCGACCACGGCGGTGATCGACGCCGGCGGCACGGTCAGCGAGATGCCTTTCAACACCTCCACCGTTTTCCGGCCCGGCGCGGGATAGTGTTTTTTCAGCTCAGAGATTTCAATCATTGAGCACCTCACTCTCCGGCTGCGGCACGTCGCCCGACACGCGGCGATAGCCCACGCCAGGATGCGGCGCTGCAAGACGGTCGCCCTGGCCAAACAGTTTTTCGCGCAGGGTGCCCGGCTGATAGTCCTTCTTGTAGACGCCGCGTTTTTGCAGCTCCGGGATCAGCAACTCCACCACATCGGTGAAGGTTTCGTGAGTGACGGCGTAGGCGAGGTTAAAGCCATCGACATCGGTCTCTTCCACCCAGCTTTGCAGCTCGTCGGCGACGGTTTCTGCACTGCCCACCAGCAGCGGGCCAAAACCACCAATCCCCACCCAGTCGGCCAGCGCCTGCACCGTCCACTGACGATCCGGATCGGCGGTGGAGAAGGTTTCCACCGCCGACTGGATGGCGTTGGTGTGCAGGTGTTTAAGTACCTGGTCCGGCTGATACTGGCCAAAATCGATCCCGGTCCAGCCGGAGATCAGCGCCAGCGCGCCCTCATAGCTGACGTATTTTTTGTACTCTTCCCACTTCGCCTGCGCTGCCTGGTCGGTTTCGCCGACGATCACCGTTTGCAGGTTAAAAATCAGGATACTGCGCGGATCGCGGCCGGCCTCCGCCGCGCGACGGCGAATATCCGCCACGGTTTTCTTCAGCAGCACTTTTGATGGCGCGGCAACAAACACGCACTCGGCATGCTCAGCAGCAAACTGCTTGCCCCGGCTGGAGGCTCCGGCCTGATACAGCACCGGCGTGCGCTGCGGCGACGGTTCGCACAGGTGAATGCCCGGCACCTGGAAGAAGGTGCCCTGATGGTTAATCGGGTGGATTTTTGTCGGATCGCTGAAGATGCCGCGCACGCGGTCGCGTACCACCGCATCGTCTTCCCAGCTGCCTTCCAGCAGCTTGTACACCACCTGCAGATATTCGTCGGCATAGTCATAACGCGCATCGTGATCGGTCTGGCTCTGATGACCGATATTCTTTGCCCCGCTCTCCAGATACGAGGTGACGATGTTCCAGCCGATGCGACCTTTGGTCAGGTGATCCAGCGTGGAAATGCGGCGGGCAAACGGATAAGGATGCTCGAAGGAGAGCGAGGCGGTCAGGCCAAAACCAAGGTGTTCGGTGACTAACGCCATTGGGGTGATCAGCGCCAGCGGATCGTTAACCGGTACCTGGGTCGCGTTGCGGATCGCGGCATGGTTGTTGCCGTCCAGCACGTCATACACCCCCAGCACGTCGGCAATAAACAGCCCGTCGAATTTGCCTCTTTCCAGCAGGCGGGCCAAATCGGTCCAGTAAGCCAGATCCTTATATTCCCACGAGCGGTCGCGCGGGTGCGCCCACAGGCCGGGAGACTGGTGACCGACACAGTTCATATCAAAAGCGTTCAGGCGAATTTCACGTTGCGATGACATAGCAGACTCCATAGCAGGCACGGCAAGGGCTCGCCCTTCCGTTCCGGCAATCAGTAAAAGGATATTTTTCAGGAAAAATCAGCGGATCAGGACGGGGGACATCGCTCGCCGTCGGACGGGGAAACGATCCCCAGCAGCTGCTGCGCCAGGGATTCGGCGTGTTCGGCAACCTGCGGTAAGCCCATTAATTCACCGAAGCGGCCGCGCGCGGCGGGCCCGACGACGTAAAGATGGGGATTGCTTTGGTCGTGGCGGTTCAGGGTGCGGGAATGGGCATCGACAGCGATCCCCAGCGCCAGCGGATCGGCCTTAATCAGCCCTTCCGTCGCCAACTGCTGTAGCAGCGGATTACTGCTTAACAGCGCGCCGTGGGCCGGGCCGGTGGTGACGATCAGCCGGTCGACCTGCACGCTGTCGGCCTGTGCCTGGCCGCGTCGCTTCAGGGTCAGGATCACCGTGTCATTATCGACCGCCACCTGTTGCAGGCTGGCGGCCAGCACCTGAAGGTGCCCGCTGTGCAGCAGTCGCGTCAGCACCGCGCTGACCTGCGGCGCAATGCGGTAGCGATGAACATCCCACCACGGCCGCAGATGGCGCAGAAAACTGCGCTGCTGGCTGAGCGACAGCTGTTGCCACAGGCGTTGACCGTTGAGGCGAATATCGTCCAGCACCAGCTGCCACGGCTGCTGTTCGGCGGCGGCCAGACGAACTTCCTGGCGGATACGGCGCAACCAGCCAAGCGCCGTCGCGGCCTGCGGTTGCTGGTAATCCAGTGGTCGCGGCGCAAAGTCACCGGTGATATTCGGACGCGGCAGCTGACCCCGGCGGGAGAAGGCGACGATGCTGCCGCGATGTCCCTGACGGTGCAGCGAGGCAACCACGTCCGACATGGTTAAGCCGGATCCGATAATGGCCACCCGATCGTCTTTCGCCACCTGACTTAGCGCATCGCTCTGCCACGGATTGGCGATCAGGCCCGGATGCCCGCCCAGCGCCTGCTGAAGTTTTGCCGGCACCGCAGGCGGCGGATGGCTGACCGCCAGCACCACGTCATCCGCGCGGTATTTTCTGCCGGACGCCGTCAGCACCTCGCCGTTTTGCAGCGCTATCGCCCGATCCTGAATATGGCTCACCCGCACCGCCGAGGTTTTCAGCGCCTCGGCCAGCTTGCCTGCGACGTAAGCGCCAAACTGGCCGCGCTGCGGATAGACCTTGCCGTCCTGCCACAAGGCTTTGGCATCGATCTGAAAGGCGGCCGAGGCGCGATACCAACGGTCAAAGTCGCCTTCTTCCGCCGCTGAAAGCTGCATTCTGGCCGCCGGCACGTTAATCCTGTGCGCCGGATCGATGGTGCCATAGGCCACCCCCTGAGCCAGCTGGGCGCGCGGTTCAATAATTGTCACCTCCAGTCCGGCGTGACCCAACCGCGCCAGGTGGACAGCCAGCGCCGTGCCGGTAAAGCCGCCGCCGATAATGACAATCTGCCGATCGCTCATGACTCAGTTTCCCTGTTTGCACGGACGGCGATCGCCACCGATGGTTTCGCCAAAGGGTCCGGTATTGATGGTACGCTGGCGCTTCTCGGCATTGCTGGCCAGCGGCAGCAACGGCATCACCAGTTCCGCAAAGCGGTGCGCTTCTTCCAGATGAGGATAGCCCGAGAAGATAAAGTTTTTGATGCCCAGTGCCTGATATTCACGAATACGATCCGCCACCTGCTGCGGACTGCCTACCAGCGCCGTGCCCGCTCCGCCACGCACCAGGCCAACGCCGGCCCACAGGTTAGGCGCGATGCGCAACCCGTCTTTCGAGCCGCCGTGCAGCGCGCTCATGCGGGCCTGTCCGGTGGAATCCATCCGCGAGAAGATCTTCTGCGCGGCGGCGATGGTGTCATCATCAAGGTGGGCAATCAGCTTGTCGGCGGCGGCCCAGGCTTCTTCTTCGGTTTCCCGCACAATCACGTGCAGACGAATGCCGTAATCCAGCGTGCGGCCCCGCTCTTCAGCGCGCTGACGCACCACGGCGATTTTCTCCGCCACTTGCTCAACCGGTTCGCCCCAGGTCAGATAGGTGTCGATCTGGTTAGCGGCCACCTCCAGCGCTTCTTCTGAGGAACCGCCAAAGAACAGCGGCGGACCGTTTTCCTGCACCGGTGGGAACAGCACTTCAGCCCCTTCCACGCGGATATGCTCGCCGTGATAATCGACCTTCTCGCCCTTTAACAGGCGCGAATAGACTTCGAGGAACTCACGGGTGACCTGGTATCGTTCGGCGTGGCTGAGGAAGATGCCGTCGCCCTTGTTTTCTACCGGATCGCCGCCGGTCACCACGTTGATCAGCAGACGCCCTTCCGACAGGCGATCCAGCGTGGCGGCCATCCGCGCGGCCAGGCTCGGCGGCTGTAAGCCGGGACGCACCGCGACCAGATAGCGCAGCCGTTTGGTGATCGGCGCCAGCGCGGAGGCCACTAACCAGGAATCCTCGCAGCTTTTGCCGGTGGGGATCAGTACGCCGTAATACCCCAGATTGTCGGCGGCGAGCGCCACCTGCTGCAGGTACGGCAGATCGACGGCTCTTCCGCCTTCGGTGGTGCCGAGATAACGGCCATCGCCGTGGGTCGGTAAAAACCAAAATACGTTGAGATTGTCCTGCGCTGCGTCGCTCATTATCCGTTTCCTATATAACGATATCTGAATTTATTGTATTGATTATTCTCGTTTGGTTATAAAGACCATAGCAGGAACCATGCCACAATTTAATCCTGCCATTGTTATTATTTTTCAATGGGTTAGATTTTAAGATCCCCGTCCCTTTTTGCTGCAAATGCAACAGCCACTGATGACCGTCTGCTGCATTTGCAGCAAACCGGCCGGTCACCCCCTCGTTATCGCCCGCGTCTGAAGGTATGGTTTCCGTTCCGCTTAATGTGAGGGATCCCCGATGCAAACCCACGGCCCGGTGTTAATTGATCCTGCTTCTATTGCCTTCCAGAGCGTTCTGGACCGCCTGGCGCCGACCGACGCCACGGTGCTGATCGTCGGGGAAACCGGCACCGGCAAAGAGGTGGTGGCGCGCTATCTGCATCATCACAGCCCGCGACGCGACCGGCCGTTCCTGGCGGTTAACTGCGGTGCGCTGACCGAAAGCCTCGCCGAATCCGAACTGTTCGGTCATGAGAAAGGCGCCTTTACCGGCGCGGCAGATCGTCATCAGGGCTGGTTTGAAGCGGCGGAAGGCGGCACGCTGCTGCTGGATGAAATCGGCGAGCTTAGCCTGCCGTTGCAGGTGAAGCTGCTGCGGGTGTTGCAGGAGCGCGAAGTGACGCGGGTGGGATCGCGTCGCCCGGTAAAGGTCAACGTTCGGGTGGTGGCGGCCACCCATGTGGATCTGGCGCATGCCATTCGTGAACGTCGTTTCCGTGAAGACCTCTATTACCGGCTAAATGTCGCGGCGGTGGCGCTGCCGCCGTTACGTCAGCGGCGGGAAGATATTCCGCTGCTGGCCGATCACTTTTTAACGCTGTATGCCCGGCGGCTGGGCCGTCCGCAGCTGCGCCTCAGTGAGGAAGCGCTGGGCACGCTGATGGATTATGCCTGGCCGGGCAATATCCGCGAGCTGGAAAACACCCTGCACAATGCGGTGCTGTTGAGCAGAGAGCCGCTGATTACGCCGCAGCAGCTGCGGCTCAGCGCCGCCAATCTGACCTCGCTGCCCCATGATGACGATTCGCTGGATGCGTTCTTACGCCAGCAGCTGGTGGAAAATGACAGCCCGCTTTATCAGCGGGTGCTGGATTCGCTGGTCCGCAATGCCTTTGAACTGAGCCAGGGCAACCAGCTGCAAACTGCCACCCTGTTGGGCATCAGCCGCAATACGCTACGCACCCATCTTGGCCATCTGGGCCTGATTAAAGCCCGCCGCAGTGTGGCCGGCGCGACAGGCAAAACCCCGAACGAATCGGGCAGCAGCGAGCGCGAACTGCGGATTGGTTACCAGAAGTTTGGCAATCTGGGGATTTTGAAAGTGCGGCAGACGCTGGAAACGCAGTTTGCCGATCGTGGCGTCAGCGTGCTGTGGAGCGAGTTCCCCGCCGGTCCGCAGTTGCTGCACGCGCTGACCAACGGTGAGATCGATTTTGGCACCACCGGCGAGGTGCCGCCGCTGTTCGCCCAGGCCAGCAACAGTCCGCTGCTGTATGTCGCCTGGGAACCCGCCGCGCCGCAAAGCGTGGCGCTGCTGGTGGCGCACGACAGCCCGGTGCAGACGCCGGCCGATTTACGCGGTAAGCGCATCGCGGTGAATAAAGGCTCCAACGTCCATTACCTGTTGCTGCAAATTCTCGATGAGGCGGGCCTGACGCTGGACGACGTGCGCGTGGTCTATGCCCCGCCGAAATATCCGCTGACCCCCAGCGATCATCATGCGGTCGATGCCTGGATGATGTGGGACCCGCTGCTGAGCGATGCCGAACACGGCGAGCAGCTGCGGGTGATCGCCAACGGCGTTGGCCGGGTGAACAACCATCAGTTCTATCTGGCACATCGCGATTTTGTCGGGCATTCCGCCGATTTGCTGGACACGCTGATGTCGGCCCTGGAACACACCGGACAGTATATCGAGGCACACCGCGATGAGGCCGCCGCGCTGCTCTCCGCTGAGCTCGGGCTGTCCACCGAGTCCCTCGGCCATGCGCTGGCGCGCCGCAGCCATCAGCCCCGGCGCATGGATTTGACCATTATTCGTCAGCAGCAGGCGATTGCGGATCGCTTTTACGCGCTGGGCCTGCTTTCCCGTGCGATCAAGGTGCGAGAGGCGGTCTGGCCATGATTTTTTCAGCTAAGCAAAGCAATTTTACTCGTTAAGCCGTTTTCATGCGGTTTGCTATGTTGCTGAAACATTACCTATTACACCGGGATTAAAGATGAAAAAAATCGTATTGAGCGGCCTGATTGCCGCCGCACTCAGCGCCTCGGCGTTTAACGTTATGGCAGAAACTGCCCCTAAACAGGTCACTATCGGTTTCCAGAAAGCCAATATTTTTGCGCTGCTGAAGTACCGCGGCACGCTTGACGCCGAGTTTAAAAAACAGGGCATCGCGGTGAAGTGGGTCGAATTCCCGGCCGGCCCGCAGATGCTGGAAGGGCTGAACGTCGGCAGTATCGATCTGGCCGCCACCGGCGATGCGCCACCGACCTTCGCCCAGGCGGCGCAGGCCGACCTGGTGTATCTGGCGCACTCGCCCGCTAACCCAAAAACCGAAGCGATTGTGGTGCCGGAAAACTCAGACATCAAAACCGTGGCCGACTTGAAAGGCAAACGCGTGGCGCTGAATAAAGGCTCCGACGTTAACTATCTGCTGGTCAGCGCGCTGGAAAATGCCGGATTAAGCTACAAGGACGTGAAGGCCATTTATCTGCCGCCTGCCGATGCGCGTGCCGCCTTCCAGCGTGGCGCGGTCGATGCCTGGGTGATTTGGGATCCCTACTACGCGGAAGTGGAAACCAATGCCAAAGCCCGGTTGATCAAAAATGCCGAAGGGCTGGTGCCGCATTACACCTTCTATCTCTCCAGCCGTAAGTTTGCCGATACCTATCCGCAGACCGCCAAACAGGTGGTCGATCAGCTCGGCACGCTGAGCGACTGGGCCAACAAAAACCCGGAAGAGGCAGCCAAAATACTGTCAACGTCGACCGGTTTGCCGCAGTCGATCTGGCAGCGGGCGATTGCCAGAATGCCGTTTGGCGCAGAGCGAATGACGCCGGAAGTGTTTAAGGAACAGCAGGCGCTGGCAGATAAGTTCACCCAGATTGGCCTGCTGCCGGTGAAGGTTAACGTTGCCAGCGCAACCTGGTCGCTGGATAAGAAATAACGCTGCATTTTGAAGGCAAAAAGGGCAATCAACTGATTGCCCTTTTTTATGGGCTGGGGTGACTCAGGCGATCGCTTCCGCCTGGCGATTCAGCGCGGCCGCCTGCAGCTGTTCAACGCTGAGCGTGGGATCGAACAGGCCGGTGGAGAGGTAGGTCAGGCCGCTGTCCGCGAGGATCGCCACAATCCGCTTGCCGGCATATTCCGGCCGCCGGGCAACCTCGCGCGCGGCATACAGCACCGCACCTGAGGACTCACCCACCAGGATGCCATCCGACAAGGCGACTTCCCTCGCCGTCTGCACCGCCTGCCAGCTCTCCACCGCGATCGCTTCATCGCACAGGCCGCGATCCAGCGTCAGTGGCACCCGCTCCGGGGGCACCTCGCTGAAGGCATGCACGCCGGTGATCTCGCGGGTGTCCGGGCTATCCTTGTCCGGGATGCTGAAGTGGCCGGGCTCGACGGCAATCAGTGCGATCTGCGGGTTAAGCTGCTTAAGATAGCGTCCCGCCCCTGACAGCGTGCCGCCGGTGCCGACGGACGCGATCAGCACGTCAACCTGCCCTCCGGCCTGTTGCCAGATTTCCGGCCCGGTATTGTGGAAATGGGCCTGCGGATTGGCCGGGTTTTCCAACTGGCAGGTGAAGCAGATATTCGGCTCTTTCAGGATCACGTTATCGGCCAGCCAGCGGGCGGCAGCCACAAAGTCGCCGTCACTCGCTTCGATCACCTTGTCGAAGCCGGGCACCGCGCTAAACGGGATGATTTCCGCGCCAAAGGCGTTGAGGATGGCAAAACGTTCGGCGCTGAGTTTGTCATGCAGGTAAACACGAAACTTATAGCCTTTGGCCGCGGCGATTGAGGCCAGGCCAATGCCGGTATTGCCGCTGGTGGTGTCGACCAGCGTCATGCCCGGCCTGAGCTTGCCGCTGCGCTCCGCCGCTTCGATCATCGCCAGCGCGGTGCGATCCTTGATGCTGTGATTGGGGTTGAAATATTCCAGCTTGGCGACCAGATCGGCAGTCAGTTGATGCTGTTGGGAAAAGCGGGTGAGGCGTAATAGCGGGGTCTGACCTACCAGTTCGGTAATGCCATTATGTATTGTCATCATGCGCTCCAGTCAGGCGGGTTAAGCAATCTACTGGCAAATATTCCGCTTATCGTCTGAAAGGTAAATTAAGAAATAGCGCAAAGGATTCCAGAGAAATAACTAAGTCCGCGAAGCATAACGCCTCGATGTGAAAAAGGCCGGTTTCCCGGCCTTCGCATAAACACAAATCCCTGGAATCAGTTATTCACCGGAATAACGGCACCTTTATATTTGGTGCGGATCCAGTCCTGAATTTGTTTCGAATGCAGCACGGTGACCAGCGCTTTAATATCCGGCTTGTTTTCATCGCCACGGTGCACGGTGATGATATTGGCGTACGGGTTATTTTCACCGCTTTCAACGGCAATTGGATCTTTTACCGGATTAAGGCCGGCATCAATGGCGTAGTTGGCGTTAATCACCACCGCATCACCCTCGTCATTGTTGTACATCTGCGGCAACAGCGCGCCTTCGACGTTAGCAATAAACTGCAGGTGTTTTGGGTTCTCAACCACGTCGCTGATGCGCGCGTCCACTTTGCTGACGCCAGGCTTCAGCTTAATCACGCCTGCCTTCTCAAAGATTGACAGGATACGGCCCTCTTCCGCCACCGCATCACGCATGATCACTTTGCCGTTCTGTGGCAGATCCTTCAGCGATTTGTATTTCTTCGAGTAAATGCCAATGGGCTCGATATGGATTGCGCCAGCGCTGACAAAATCATAGGTCTTGTCGTCGGCATGGTCTTTCAGCACGCTGTTCAGATACGGCACGTGCTGGAAGTAGTTAGCGTCGATATCACGGCTGGCCAGCGCGGTATTTGGCAGGATGTAGTCCTGGAAAGGTTTGATTTCCAGATCGATGCCCTGCTTCGCCAGGATCGGCTTGGCCTGCTCCAGAATTTCAGCATGCGGCACGTTGGACGCGCCAACGGTCAGCGTATCAGCCCATGCGCTCAGACTCATCGCAGCCAGAGTGGCAGCAGCCAGCAGTGTCAGTGTTTTTTTCACAGTAAATCCCCTAAAAGTTAACGTTTATCGAGCCGTGTGGTCACGAGATCACCTACGAACTGGATGATAAAAACAATCACCAGAATCATTGCCGTCGCCACCAGCGTCACATCGCCGTGGTTACGTTGAAAACCTTCCAGATACGCCAGATTGCCGAGGCCACCTGCGCCAATCACCCCGGCCATCGCGCTGTAACTGACCAGCGCAATCAGCGTAACGGTGATGCCCGACACCAGGGCTGGCGAGGATTCCGCCAGCAGCACGCGGAAAATCAAGGTACTGATGCGCGCGCCCATCGAACGCGAGGCTTCAATCACCCCTTTATCGACTTCGCGCAGGCCGATTTCCACCAGCCGCGCGTAGAACGGCGCCGCCCCGACAATCAGCGCCGGCAGGGCCGCATCCGCGCCCAAAATGGTGCCGATCAGCTTTTTGGTGAACGGGATCAGCAGCACAATCAGAATGATGAACGGGATCGAGCGGAAGACGTTGACCAGCACCGAGATCAGCGCATAGATCGCCCGGTTCTGGAACAGGCCGCCGCGCGCGGTCAGGAACAGCGCCAGCCCGAGTACAATTCCCAGCACAAAGGTCGCCACGCCGGAAATCGCGGTCATGTACAGGGTTTCACCGGTCGCAGACCACAGCTGGTCCAGTTTCAGGTGCGGAAAGAGGGACTCAATCATTGGCGACCACCTCGGTTGTAATGCCATGCGCGTGCAGGTCCTGCAGAATGTTCTCCAACTGGCTGCGGGTGGCGTTGACCTGTAACCACAGTTCGCCAAAAGTGCCGTTGCTGGTTTGCGTCATCTTGCCGTGCAGGATGTTGAACGGCAGCGCGTATTTCAGCGTCAGTTCGCCGACAATCGGCTGGCGGGTGCTCTGACCGATAAAGGTCAGCTTCAGCACGCTGCCGCCCGTCTCATCCACCAGTTCAGCATTGAACGGCGTGTCTGCGCGGCTGTACTCGCTGGTTTGCTTCACGAACTGGCGGGTGATCGGCTGTTGCGGATGGGTAAAGACCGACAGCACCTCGCCCTCTTCGACGATGCGACCGTCTTCCATCACCGCCACGCGATGGCAGATTTTGCGCACCACGTGCATCTCGTGGGTGATCAGCACGATGGTCAGCTTCAGCTTGCGGTTGATATCCAGCAGCAGATCGAGGATGGCATCGGTGGTTTGCGGATCGAGCGCCGAAGTGGCTTCGTCACACAGCAGCACTTCGGGATTGTTTGCCAGCGCGCGGGCAATGCCGACACGCTGCTTCTGCCCGCCGCTGAGGTTGGCCGGATAGGTCGACTCTTTGCCGGTCAGCCCCACCAGCTCAATCAGCTCTTTGACCCGCGCCTGGATCGCCGCTTTCGGCGCGCCGGCAATTTGCAGCGAAAAAGCGATGTTTTCGCTGACGGTGCGCGACCACAGCAAATTAAAGTGCTGAAACACCATGCTGATTTTCAGCCGTGCCGCGCGCAAAGCTTCGCCTTTTGCCTGGGCAATATCCTGCCCGGCAATGGTCACGCTGCCCGACGTGGGTTTTTCCAGCCCGTTAAGCAGACGGATCAGCGTACTTTTTCCCGCGCCGCTGTAGCCGATAATGCCGTAGATCTGCCCCTGTTCAACCTGAAGGCTGACATCGTCGACGGCCCTGATCGGACCCGCCGTGCCTTTGAAGGTCTTGAATACGTTGCGTAAAACTATCATCTGTTGCCTGTCTGTCTGCGGCGATTGAATCGCTTATTAAATGAACTGATTGTTTTTGCTGCATTATTGATAAAGCTTATGACACGGGATAGTAGGCAGAGCCGATATGACTGGAAAGGACTTAAAGGGAATGTCTTATAGCTAAAGTGAATATGTCGTTACGGCGTCTGGATAGTGCGCGTTATTCAGGTCAAACCCGCTCGGGTGGTATGGCGTCAGCATAGGGCGCATTATTCAGGTCAAACCCGCTCGGGTGGTACGGCGGCAGCATAGTGCGCATTATCCGGGGCGCCGTGAATCCATCCCTGGAGGCTTGGATGCCGCATCCCTGCGGCATACACCCGGCTAATGCGCACTATGCCGCCACTCAATAACCTTAGCGTCGTTGGGGGGGACGGTGGACGCACAGGTCAAAACCAAATGGGGTTTGGTGGATACATAGGTGAACTCAGCGGGTTTTGACCTGTGCGCCCACAATCGAGCAGTCAACACTGAAGCCTGAGGGAAGGGAGAGAGGGGGGAAAAGCAAAGCATCGGCGACAGGGATGTCGCCGCTGAGCCCCCAGGGATGGGTTTACGGCGTCTTTGCGTTCACCCCTCTCTCCCTGACCCTGCCACCGAAACATACAGACGATTTCCACTCAGTATATTCGGGCTGAAGCAGTCTTTGTGCAGCTTCAGCCCACAATAAGACTGCCGTACCGTCAATCCCGCCTATATTCGCCTGCCGATTAACCTTAGATGATTTCCTTGGTTCACCCCGCTCCTGCTAAAGCCTGATATTTAACGTCACTTCCCTGAAAATATTGACGTTAAAGGATCCCACTATGCCACACACTTTCCGCCCTGAGGCGCTGGCTCGTCCGCTGGCTTTAAGCATTGCCCTTGCCCTGTTTGGTGGAAACGCCGTTGCGGCGGATTCGCCGGTTAAAGGCGGCACGCTGATTTATCTGGAGCAGCAGGCGCACACCAACCTGTATCCCCCGGCGGGCGGTTTTTACCCTAACGGCGGCATCCTGAATCAGATTACCGACAAGTTGACCTGGCAAAATCCGGAAACCCTCAAGGTTGAACCCTGGATTGCCCAGAGCTGGACAACTAACGCCGATAAAACCGAATACACCTTCAAACTCCATCCCGGCGTGACCTTCTCCGACGGCACGCCGCTGGATGCCAATGCGGTCGCCAAGAACTTCGACACCTACGGATTGGGTAATAAAGCCCTGCGCCTGCCGGTTTCAGAAGTGATTAACAATTATGATCATAGCGAAGTGGTCGATCCGCTGACCGTGAAGTTCTATTTCAAAAAATCGTCCCCCGGCTTCCTGCAAGGCACCGCCACCATCGGTTCAGGACTGGTGTCACTCAGCACCCTGGCGCGCAGCTTCGATCAGCTGGGCGATGCCCGCCATATCATCGGCTCCGGCCCGTTTGTGGTCAGCGATGAGAAGCTGGATCGTGAGGTCGATCTGGTCGCCCGTAAGGATTACCAGTGGGGACCGGCAAACATCTCTCAGCAAGGCCCGGCGAACCTCGACGGCATCAAGATTATTGTGACGCCTGAGGATAGCGTGCGCATCGGCGCGTTGCTGGCCGGTCAGGCGGATTTTATCCGCCAGGTGCAGGCCTACGACGAGAAGCAGGCTAAAGAGCAAAACTTCCCGATTTATGCCGCACCCACCCGTGGCGTCAACGACAGCCTGAGCTTCCGTCCTGATAACCCGCTGGTCAGCGATCTGCGCGTGCGTCAGGCCCTGCTGACTGCCACCAACTCGAAGCAGGTGGTGGAAACGCTGTTCTCCCCTAACTATCCGCAGGCCACTTCGGTGATTGCTACCACCGCCGCAGGCTACGTCAACCTTGCCGACAAGCTGACCTTCGATCAGGCGAAAGCCAAAAGCTTGCTGGATGAAGCGGGCTGGAAACCGGGCGCCAACGGCATCCGCGAGAAAGACGGCAAGTCGCTATCACTGACCGTTTACGAGTCCCTGCCGCAGCCACAGAACAAAGAGGTGCTGCAGCTGATTGCTCAGCAGTGGCGTCAGGTCGGTGTGGAACTGAAAGTGAAGGCGGGTGATGCAGGCAGCAAAACGCTGGACAGCCTTGACCCGCTGAAAACGCCGTTGAACGTCACCGAAGTGGGCCGTGCCGATCCGGACGTGATCAAAAGTAGCTTCTATCCGGCCAACCGCGATGCGCTGCTGCAAAAAGGCGGATCGAGTGACAAGGTGAAAAGCTTCCGGGATGACAAGCTGAATCAGCTGCTGGTGAATATCTCTGCCGAGATCGACCCCGCCAAACGTCTGCAGCTGACCGGCGATGTGCAACGCTACCTGCTGGAGCAGGCTTACGTGATCCCGATTTTCGAAGAGCCGCAGGTGTTTGCCGGCGCGCCATGGCTTAAGGGCGTGAAGTTCGAAGCGGTCGGCCGTCCTGCGCTGTACAGCGCCTGGCTTGAAAAGCATTAAGGAGATCTGAATGCGCCATTATCTGCTGTATCGGGTTGGGCATGGGGTGCTGGTGCTGTGGGCAGCGTTTACGCTCTCCTTTGTGCTGCTGCAGGTACTGCCCGGCGATGCGATCCTGATTAAGTTTCAGAACCCGGATTTGGGGCTGAGCCCGCAACAGATCGCCGAGATGCGGCAGGCCTATGGCGCAGACAGTCCGTTGTGGCAGCAGTATCTGCATACCCTCGGCGCGATGCTGCAAGGCGATTTTGGCTATTCGGTGCAGGCCGGCGTGCCGGTCAGCGAACAGTTGCAGAGTAATCTGCCAGAGACGCTGCGCCTGGCCGGCTGCGGTTTTGTGCTGGCGGTGGTGCTGGCATTTGTGCTGGCCGCGTTGTCGCGCATTCCGGCGCTGCGGGGCTTGCGAAACCTGCTGCAATCGGTGCCGGTGCTGTTTATCTCCATCCCGACCTTCTGGCTGGGTATCGCGTTAATTCAGCTGTTCTCTTTCCAGTTGCGCTGGATACCGGTGATCAACCCTTCCCCGCTACAGGGCCTGATTCTGCCGGTGATCACCGTGGCAATCCCGATTTCCGCCCCGCTGGCGCAAATCCTGCTACGCAGCATCGACGAGGTGGCAACCCGGCCGTTTGTGGCGGTGGTTCGCGCCAAAGGCGCCAGCGAAAGCTGGGTGTTGTGGCGGCACGTACTGCGTAACGCCATGCTGCCGGTGCTGACCGTCGCCGGACTGCTGCTGGGCGAGCTGATCGCCGGTGCGCTGATCACCGAAACGGTGTTTGGTTTAGGTGGCCTCGGCCAGTTAACGCAACAGGCGGTGAATAATCAGGATGTCGCGGTATTACAGGCGGTGGTGATGATTTCGGCACTGGGCTTTGTGCTGATTAATATGCTGGTCGATCTGTTAATGCCGCTGTTCGATCCCCGTCTGCAAACCGTGACCAGAGGTGCCGTATGAGCCTTGTTGATTTTGCCACCGCGCGGCAAAAGCCCACGCCCACCCGTCAGGCCTGGAACGTTCAGCCCGGTCTGTGGCTGGCGTGGTTAGTGATGCTGCTGGCGGCCATCGCCGCGCTGTTTCCCACTTTACTGACGCCTTACAGCGCGGTTGAAGGGATTGCCGGCGCGCAGCGTCTGGCCCCGCAGGCCGGACACTGGCTGGGAACCGATCAGCTGGGTCGTGACGTTTTCGCCCGCATTGTCTATGGCGCGTCGCACTCGTTGTCCGCCGCGCTGCTGGCGGTGGCCATGGGCGGGATTTTTGGCACCGCGCTGGGCGTGCTGGCCGGTGCGGTAGGCGGTAAAACCGAGTCGGTAGCGATGCGTGCGGTTGACGTGCTGCTGTCGATTCCCTCGCTGCTGCTGTCGTTAAGCGTGCTGATCCTGCTGGGCTTTGGCACCCTCAACGCAGCGACGGCGGTGGGGATCGCCTCCATCGCCAGCTTTGCCCGCCTGGCGCGCGGTGAAGTGGTGCGCATTCGCCACAGTGATTACGTCGAGGCGGCGTTTGGCAGCGGCGGACGCTTTCTGTCGGTGCTGTGGCGCCATATTTTACCCAACGCGCTGGCCCCGGTCATTGCCTATGGTGCGCTACAGTTTGGTCAGGCGATCCTCGCCCTTTCTACCCTGAGTTTCCTCGGCTACGGCACCCCGCCGCCAGCCCCGGAATGGGGATTGCTGATCGCCGAAGGCCGCAACTATCTGGCCACCGCCTGGTGGCTGACCACCTTCCCCGGTCTGGTGGTGGTGTTCGTGGTGCTGGCGGCCAACCGCATCAGCCAGCAACTTTCAGGAGGCCGGAAATGAGTTCGCAACCCGAGTTACTGCTCAACGTTGAGCAACTGAGCCTGAGCTATCGCACTGGCGCAGCCTGGAAAGAGGTGGTGCATCAGGTCAGTTTCCAGCTTAACAAAGGGGAAATGGTGGCGCTGGTCGGCGAATCCGGCTCAGGTAAAACCACCACCGCGCAGGCGATTATTGGCCTGCTGGCAGAAAATGGCCGTCGCGACGGGGGTCGTATCCTGTTGAACGGCGAAGATATCAGCCAGTGGTCGTCGCGACGGCTGGACAGCATTCGCGGCGCGCGTATCAGCCTGGTGCCGCAGGATCCGGGCAACTCGCTTAATCCGGTGAAAACCATTGGCGATCAGGTGGAGGAGATTTTACGTCTGCATCGCGTCTCTGACCGCGCCGGACGCAAACAGCAGGCGATCGAGCTGCTGACCCGCGTCGGGCTCAGCCATCCTGAGCAGCGCGTTAACCAGTATCCTCATCAGCTGTCAGGCGGCATGAAACAGCGCGTGCTGATTGCCATCGCCCTGGCGCTGAAGCCGGACATTATTATTGCCGACGAGCCGACCAGCGCGCTGGATGTCACCGTACAGAAGCGCATTCTCGACCTGCTGGATCATTTACGCCGTGAGTCCGGCACCGCCGTGCTGTTTGTCACCCATGACCTGGCGCTGGCCGCCGAGCGCGCCGACCGCATTATTGTGTTCCGCAATGGTGAGATTCAGGAACAGGGCGCGACCTCGCAGGTGATCGGCGCGCCAAAACAGGCTTATACCCGCCAGTTGCTTGCCGATGCCCTGCCGCGTCCGCGCCAACCTGATAATTCCGCCAGCCCGCGTTCATTCTCGACTCCGGCGATTCAGGCCTCGCGCATCAGCAAGGGTTTCGCGCTGGGGAAAAGCCAACGGTTACAGGCGCTGAACGAGGTCAGTTTTGCCGTGGCCCGTGGCACCACCCACGCTATCGTCGGCGAGTCGGGTTCGGGCAAAACCACGCTGGCGAGGATCCTGCTGGGATTTGAGTCGTCGGACGCTGGCCGCATAACCCTCGACGGTATCGTGGTCAACGGCCTGCAGGGCGAATCATTACGCCAGCTGCGACGCCGCATCCAGTTTGTTTACCAAAACCCGTTCGCGTCACTCGATCCGCGGCAAACGCTGTTTCGCATTATTGAAGAGCCGCTGCTGAATTTTGACCGGCTCAGCCGCGACGAACGCCGCCAGCGGGTGGAAGCGGTGACGCAGAAGGTGGCGCTGCCGCTCGATATCCTGTCGCGCAGCGCGCGGGAACTGTCCGGCGGCCAACGCCAGCGCGTGGCGCTGGCCCGGGCGCTGATCCTGCAACCGTCGATTCTGGTGCTGGATGAAGCCACCTCGGCGCTGGACGTCACGGTGCAGGCGCAGATCCTCGCCCTGCTGCAACAGTTGCAGGCAGAACAGGGCCTGACCTACCTGTTTATTACCCACGATTTGGCTACCGTGCAGCAGATTGCCGACACCCTGACCGTGCTGAAGGCCGGTGAAGTGGTGGAATCTGGTGACGTTGTCACGATTTTTAACGCGCCACAACACGCTTATACCCGCGAGCTGCTGGCCGCGATCCCTGTTTATTCCCCGCCGGTTAAGGAGTTTTCATGACCGCTAAACGTATCGGCTTTTTCACCCGCCTGCTGGATAAGGTCCCGGCCAGCGCGCGCTACCGCCTGGCCACCGAGCAGATCCAGCACGCTGAGCGGCTGGGATTCGACAGTGCCTGGATAGCCCAGCACCATTTCCATGAAAACGAAGGCGGTTTGCCTTCGCCGCTGCTGTTTCTGGCGCATGTTGCGGCCCATACCCAGCGCATCCGTCTGGGTACGGCGATTATCACGCTGCCGATGGAAAATGCCCTGCGCGTGGCGGAAGATGCCGCAGTGCTGGATTTGCTGGCCGAAGGTCGACTGGAGATTGGACTGGGTTCCGGCGGTACACCAACCTCGTTCCTGCCGTTTGGCCTGACCTTCGAACAACGCGGTGCGGTGTTTGGAGAACATCTGCACACGCTGCTCAGTGCCTGGCGTGGCGACTCGCTCAGCCATCCCGATAATCACCTGTATCCCCCGGCGCCGCAGCTGGCGGACCGCGTGTGGATTGCCACCTTCTCGGTGGAAGGCGCAGTACGCGCGGCGAAAAGTGGGCATGGACTGATGCTGTCACGCACCCAGCCTCGCCCGGCTGACCAGCCCAATCTGCCGCTGGATGCGCTGCAAAACCCGATGATCGATGCCTATCTCGACGCCCTTCCGGCCGGCGTTGAGCCGAGGATCCTCGCGTCCCGCACCGCCTTTGTTGCCGACTCCGATCACTACGCCCGCAAGCTGGCAGAGCCGGGTATTCGTGCCCAGGTCACCCAGTTTGTGGCCTCCGGTCAGCCGCTGCGCGGCGACAGTTTTGACGACTATTTACGCCAGGTTGACGCCCATGTCGGCAACGTGGAACGGGTCACCGCATCGCTGTTGCAGGACAGCGTGCTGCCCCGCGTCACCGATATCTCTTTCCAGGTTCATTCGGTTGAACCGCCGCACGCCGACACGTTGCGCTCTGTTGAGCTGATTGCTGAGCACATTGCGCCACTGCTAAGAACCCTGAAACCTTAACCGGAGATGATGATGACCACTGCAACGGATTTACTGGCTTCGCTGGCGGATATCGCGCCGGATTCTGAGCTTGCCCAGGCCCGCAACACGCGGGAAGCGGCAACCCGCCACGCGCAAGGCAGCTATGAGGTGATCTTTAGCCAGCAGGATGCCGATTTCCCGCTGGCTGAACGTTTCGCCCTGGCGGCACGGGTGGCGGAATGGAATGCGCAGCCCACTTTACAGGCGCATTACCAGCCGCAGGCTGGCGCACTGGATAACAGCCCCCGTCATGAGCTGGCGTTAGCCTGGGCGCACCGTCTGACCTTCGAGCCGGTCAGCGCCACGCCTGAACATCTGCAGGCCTTACAGGCGGCGGGCTGGACCGCGCGCGGCATCGTGACACTGTCACAGTTAGTGGCCTTTATTAACTTCCAGAGTCGCCTGCTGGCCGGCTTACAGCTGTTGCAGGGCCACGCCTCAACCGCCACCGCACTGGCGGTGGTGGCAGGTGTCTGGCATCAGGCGGCCACCACCGCCAGTGGCAAAACCGCGCTGACCGCCTTCACCCAGCAGGACCTCGGCTGGGAACCCTGGCTGGCCGCCAAACCGCTGACGGAATTCACGGATGAAGAGAAACAGGTGCTGGCGAAGTTTGGTCATAGCGACTCCGATTATTTCCGCCTGCTGGCGCGGAATTTACCGGTGCTGGAACAGCGCACGCTGACGGATAAAGGCATTTTCTTCACCTCCGGCGGCCTGCCACGCGCCGACCGCGAACTGGCGGCTGCGGTGGTCAGTAAGGTTAACGGCTGCATCTTCTGTGCCTCGGTACACGCCCGCAAAGCCAGCCAGCTGTCGAAAGATTTCGATTCGGTCGAAAAACTGATTGGCGTCGCCCCCGGCAGCAAGCTGTCCGAAGGCCAGTCCGCACGCTGGGCGGCCATTATCGATTTCTCCGCTGCCCTGTCCGTGACGCCGCAACAGGCCACGCTGGGACAGATTGTCGCGTTGCAGCAGCAGGGTCTGGATACCCTGGCGCTGCTGGATGTGATCCAGTCCAGCGCCTTTTTCGCCTGGGCCAACCGTCTGATGCTGACGCTGGGCGAACCCTTTATCCCTTCTGACGTATAAGGAGCCGTATGACTTCGTTACCCTCCAGCCAACTGGTGCAATGGCGCCGTGAGTTGCATCAATATCCGGAGCTGTCGAATCAGGAATTCGCCACCACGGAACGGATTACCGCGTGGCTGAAGCAAGGCAACATCCGCCTGCTGCCGTACGATTTGAAAACCGGCGTGGTGGCTGAAATCGGCCAGGGCGAACCGCTGATTGCCCTCCGGGCCGATATTGATGCGCTGCCGATTGATGAAGCGGTGGATCATCCCTGGACGTCGACCCATGCCGGCGTGATGCACGCCTGCGGACATGATATCCATACCTCGGTGATGCTCGGCGTGGCGCATCAGCTTAAGCAGCAGGAAGCCGAACTGACGGGCCGGGTGCGCATCCTGTTTCAGCCGGCTGAAGAGACCTTTAACGGCGCGCAACAGCTGATCGATGCTGGCGTGCTGGACGGCGTTCAGGCAATTTTTGGTATGCATAACGCGCCCGATCTGCCGCTGAACAGCTTTAAAACCCGCGCCGGTCCGTTCTATGCCAACGTCGACCGTTTTGTGATCCGCCTTGAGGGCAAAGGCGCGCACGCCGCACGGCCACACGAAGGCATTGATTCAATCGTGATTGCCAGCCAGATTGTCACCGCACTGCAAACCTTGCCGAGCCGGACGTTCAGCTCGCTGGAGTCGGTGGTGGTCAGCGTAACGCGCTTCACCGCCGGCAACACCTGGAACGTGCTGCCACAAAGCGTCGAGCTGGAAGGCACGGTGCGCACGCACAATGCGGCTATCCGCGCGGCAATACCTGAAAAGATCACGGCGTTGATTAAGGGCATTTCCGGCGGCTTTGGCGCCAAAGCCGAGCTGGAGTGGATTGAAGGTCCGCCTGCGCTGGTGAATACGCCGGAATGGGCGGAGTTTGCGCTCGATCTGGCCAGCGAGGCCGGCTTTAAGGCGGAAGCCGCCGCGACGCCACAGATGGGCGGCGAGGACTTTGCCTTCTATCTGCACCATGTGCCGGGGGTGTTTGTCAGCATCGGCAGCGCAAGTGAGTTTGGCCTGCATCATCCAGGCTTTGATCCTGACGAAGCGATCATTGATTCCTCCGTCCGCTATTTTACCCAGCTGGTTCCTCGCGCCTTAGCGCGGGTGGCGGCGAAATAATAATAAAAGGAGCACCATTATGCCTGTCCCTACCCCTAAGGCGGTTCTTGATCATGTGGTGATTAACGTCGCCGACCAGTTAGATGCTGCCAGCGCGCTGTACCGCAGGTTAGGTTTTCAGCTGACCGAGCGGGGTCATCATTCTCTTGGCTCCAGTAATCATCTGGCAATTTTTGGTGAAAATTACCTTGAGCTGCTCGGCTATGAGAAAGGTAAAAAGAGCAGCCGCGCCGATCTCTGGCAGGCGTCTCCGGGCCTCAGTGGCCTGGTGTGGAAAACGGAGGATGCCGATCAGGATTATAAGCATCTGTTACGTCAGGATTTAGACGGCGATGAGCCCGCCTCTTTCCACCGTCCGGTGACCCTGCCGGACGGCACGGTGACCGAAGCGAAGTTCCGCACCGTCCGGGTTCGTCCGTCGCTGATCGCCGATGGCCGCAGCTTTTTCTGTCAGCATTTAACCCCGGAAGCGGTGTGGCAGCCCGCGTGGCAACAGCACCCGAACGGCGTGAAAAACATCAGCGAGTTTGTGATTGTGGCCAGAGATCCGGCCTCGGTTGCCTCGCTGTACAGCCGCCTGTTTGGCACCAACAGCCTGAGAGCCTGTCAGGAAGGCGCCTTTTTGCTGACCGCCGGCGTGACCAGCGTGCGCTTTGCGACGGAAGATTACGTCAGGTCGCGCTTCCACGCGCTGCCGGATAATTATGATGGCTCGGCACGCATGGCGGCGTTAAGTTTTCAGACTGAGGATCTGGCGAAGGTCAGAGCGGCACTGCATCAGGGCGATCTGCAGTTTAGCGAGGCGGAGGACGCGATTGTGGTCTTGCCGCAGCAGGGCTTTGATGTCGCCCTGCGCTTCCATCAATAGCGTTAGCGAATGCGCAGGCTGAATTTTCCCCCGGAAGCCTCTTCCGCTTCCCGCAGCACGGCAATGACGCCGTCAAACTGCTGAGGATCGGCATGCGCGGTCAGATGACGTAGCGTTACGCGCGCCGGCAGTGCGATCATGCCGGTTAGCGCATCCCATAATGCATCCAGATTGTTGCCGAAGGCCATGTCAATGGCGAACTTGTGGCAGAACTGACGGTAAAAGTCTGTTACGTCGGCGATATACTCAAAGTCGAAGCTGACCGTGTTCATCTCAGTAAACCTGTTCAACGTTGCGGTAATGGTCTTTGGTCACGTAAATCAACCCGTCGCTGGAGTACAGCATGCGGTCGCTTCCCCGGCGGCCGCAGTCATAATTCACGTCCGCTTCAAACCAGTGTCGCCCCTGCTTTTCCGGCAGCACTTTTTCCCGGTTGGAGAAGCGATCGCCACCGATTGCCCGGCCTGGCAGGCTCTGGCACAGATTGCCCCGCGACGGTTCCCAGCCCTGTTTTCTGGCTTCACCCTTGGTCAGGTAATAGGCAGGAAGGCGCTGATGCTGGTGCAGATAGTCGGCCACCCGCTGCTGTTGCGTGAGCGTGCTGATATCGCTGCTGCTGTTGATGGCGGAGGCGGTTGAGGTGTGCGCCGCCTGCTGAGGATCGGCAGGCGGTTTGGACGGGTGGCGTAAGCCGGCGGCGGTGGCCACAATGGCGAGGATCGCCGCAATAATCAGTTTTTTATTCATCGCCGGAGTTTACCGCGACGGCAGATTTAGCGTCTATTCCTTATCAACGTATTTTTGTAACGTGGCCGGGGTGACCAGCTCAAACGGGATCCAGTAATACGGGTCGAGCTTTTCGCCTTTAATCATCTTCTGCGCCACATCCACCGCCGCTTTGCCCTGGCCAATTGCATCCTGGAAAACGGTCACCTGCATTTTGCCCGAGGACATGGCTTTCAGCCCATCCGGCGTGGCATCAATGCCGCCAATCAGGATTTTGCTGTCTTTCTTGCCGGCCTGTTGCAGGCCCATAATCGCGCCAATCGCCATTTCATCATTGTTGGCGGCCACGATGTCGATCTCTTCACCGTTAGTCATCCAGTTGAGCATCAGATCCATCCCCTCATTGCGGGAATAGTTGGCGGTTTGCTTCTGTACCACGCTCATTTTCGGGTACTTGGCGACCACCTGCTCCACGTCTTTGGTGCGCTGAATGGCACCCGCATCGGTCAGGTTGCCGATCATGATGCCCACTTTGCCCTGATAGTTTGCCAGACGCGCCAGCTCTTCCATCTGCAGGGTGCCGGATTGCTTCTCATCAGAACCAACAAACACCACGCCGCTCGGCAGTTTGATATCGCCAGGCGTGCGGTTGACGTAAACCAGCGGAATTTTGGCGGCGGTCACCAGTTTGGTCATCGCCGGAGTGCCGGCCGAGTTGACCGGATCGACGATGATGGCATCAACGCCGGCGCTGATAAAACTTTGCACCTGATCGGTCTGCCGGCCGACGTCGCCGCGCGCATCTTCAAACTGCACGGTGATGCCACGGGCTTTGGCCTCTTTATCAATCGACTGGCGGATGATGGTCAGGAAGTTCTGGTCGAAATAGGCCATTGAAACGCCGATGGTTTCCGCCAACACGCTGGTTGAACAGCTCAGTGAGGCGACGAGCAGCAGGGCTTTGTAGGTTTTCATTCTTCTTCTCCGGAGGTAAGGATCGGTCCGTTTCGCCGTGCTTATAAACGAAACAAAATTACCGATAAAAGAAGATAATGAAATAAACGTACTTACCGCAAGCGTCTCGCGTCAGTTCCGCCAGCTGGCTCACACTTCATCGTCAGGCAAGGTCCATTAGCATTAGCAGCAGCGGCGTGGTCACTGCGGAGAAAACCGTCGATAGCAGCATGCTGGTGGCGGCCGGTCCGGTTAAGGCATTGAATTGTTGCGACATTAAATAGACGTTGATGCCGACCGACATCGATCCTAACAGCACCACCACTTTGCTTTCCAGCGGCGGCAGGCCCAGTAGCACCGCCAGGCCCCAAATCACCAGCGGCTGGACAATCAGCTTAAGCAGGCAAATCGCATAACTCTCTTTCAGGCCGTCCTTCACTTTATAGGCGGCCAGACTCATCCCTAACGCCACCAGCGCCAGCGGCACGGCGATGGTGCCCAGCATGCTCACCGGTTTATCGATCATCTGCGGCAGCGGGATGCCGGTCAGGCTGAACAAGGTGCCGGAAAGAATGGCGATAATCAGCGGATTTTTCAGCACGCTGACCGCCGTTTTGCCAAACCCTTTCAGATTAAGCGCGCCGTGTTTGACCCACTCGACGGACACGGTGGCCAGCGTCCATAAAATCAGGCCGTTAAACACCAGCACCAGCGCCACCGACGGGATCGCCTTTTCGCCCAGCATCACCGTGGCAATCGGCAAGCCGAGCATCACGTTATTGGAGAAGATGCCGCCCAGCGCAAATACCGACCCGGAAATGCCATCCAGCTTAAACAGCCGGCTGGCCATCACTCTGCCGAGAACAAAAACGATCAGGCAGCTGCCAAAAAAAGCGATCAGTAAGCGGGCATCGACCGGCGGGCTTTGACCGAAATCGCTCATCAGCCGGAATAACATCGCCGGAAGCGCAATTTTAAACACCACGCGGTTTAGCGCTTCGGTAATACTGTCGGGCCATTTTCGCCAGCGAACCAGCATCCAGCCTAAGGCAATAAGGATAAATAACGGCATGGAAAGCAGGATTTGGTGCAGCAACGTGTGCAAAAGCGCGGGCATGGCGGGCTCAACTGTCAGTCGTTTTTCCTACCATAAGATCGATGTGATGTGGCGTAAAGCCTTGATAGTCGCGACGGTGGGAAAAAGGCAGTGCGGGCCTGATATCAGGCCCGAGACAAGGATTAAATCAGCCGGGCAATGCGCAGCTCGCTTTTCAGGTAGGCGTAATAGACCGGTGCCGCGACCACCCCGGCCAGACCAAAGGCGGATTCAAACACCAGCATCGCCAGCAGGATTTCCCAGGTTTTGGCATTGATCCGCGAACCAAAAATCCGCGCGTTGATAAAGTATTCCAGCTTATGCACCAACATCAGGAACACCAGCGAGATCACCGCCGCCTCAAGGGAAATCGACAGGCCAATCAGCACAATCACCGTGTTGGAGATCAGGTTGCCAATAATCGGCAGCAGCCCGGCGACAAAGGTCAGTACCACCACCGTTTTGCCAAACGGGAAGTGCAGGTCGAACAGCGGCAGCACGCCGAACAGGAAGCCACAGGTCAGCACTGTGTTCACCAGCGAGACCTTGATCTGCGCGAAAACCACGTTGTGGAACGAGTCGGCCAGTACGGTCAGACGCTCGAGCAGCGCATGGCGCAGCGGTGCATCCTGCGTATCCACATTGCTGATGCGCAGGGAGATGATAGCCCCCAGCAACATGCCAATCAGCATGGTGGCAAAGGTGTGGGCCGCGGTTCGACCAAAGGTCTGGACCACCACCAGATGCTCGCGCAGCCAGGTGACCACCTGATGTTGCAGCTCATCAATATCGGCCGGTAAATAGCGGGAAACCACCGGAGAAAGCGTACGCTGGGCGTCTTCCAGCAGTTTGCTGGCCGCCGCATGGAACGCTGCCGGGTTCTGGAAATCATTCAATAAGAAGCCGATCAGCTTGCTGACGCCAACCACCAGCCCTAACACAATGATGACGGTAAGGAAGAATATGATGATCCAGCGGGCAATCGGCCCTTTGACCAGCCGCTCAACCCACGGCGTCAGCGCCAGGATGGTTTCATAAACGATAAATCCGGCCAGAAAACAGGGCAGCAGGCGTAACGGGAAAATCATAAAGAGCGCGGCGAAAATCAGTAGATAACTGGCCGCCTCGCACCAACCCTGTTTGTTCTGTTTCCACATCAATGACAATTCCTGTCTGAATAGTAATAAAAATCAGCGTGATTCAGACAGTATACAATGCGTTGCGGCTATCGGGCGGAATAAACAAGACGAGTCTGAGGTATGGACGGGACTTATTGCAGAAATCACAGCGGGCTGAGACGCCCGCTATTGAAGAGATGCGCAGTTTATGAACAGGCGCTGACCTGAACCTGGCGACGCCATGCGCCCGGAGACTGGCCAAACTGACGTTTGAAGCTGCGGTTGAACGACTGCTGGGAATCAAATCCAAACGAAATCGCCACATCCAGAATCGGCTCACCACCCGTTGCCAGGCGCTCAGCAGATTTTTTCAGACGACGTGCGCGGATGTATTCGCCCAGTGCGTAGCCGGTATGCTGCTTGAACATCCGTTGCAGGTGCCATTTCGAATACCCGGCCCGATCGGCAACGGTATCCAGATCCATTTTCCCTTCGATGTGGGTGTCGATCCACTTTACGAGATCGGTAATAAAATCATCATGGCTCATTGCGCTTCCCCTTTTAATGCTTTTTGTTTTAGCCTGGCTTGACCTCTCCCCCGCAGAAGGGTAAAAGGTAACTGTAATGAATGCATATCCACAAGTTAAAGCAGCCGACCGCTTAATGCAAGTTTAATTGTTGCATTAAATGCGATTCGCTGGCACTCTCCTCTTTATCGCTCACTCTTCCCCCCTGTTTTCTTGCCGTTCACATTTTGATACGGGTGTTGACAAGAAAATGCTAAAAGCAACAATAACACTTGCACTTAATTTACCCTCTCCCTACAATTCCTGCGTTTAGTGTATTTTTCATAAATACATTTTATGCATTATGCCGTGCTCCTTTTTTCACGTCGTCAGCATCTGCAAGGGATTAATAACCATGAAATCTTTCACCTCATCGCACCTGCGCCTCAGTGCACTGTCGCTTCTCACAGCAATCTGGCTGGTGGGCTGCGACTCCAAAGGGGCTGAACAGAGCGCACCGCCTGCCCCGCAGGTCAGTGTCGCTGAGGTTCAGCAACAAACCGTCAGCCAGTGGGATAACTTCAATGGCCGCATTGAAGCGGTGCAGAGCGTCCAGCTGCGCCCGCGCGTGACCGGGTATATCGATAAAGTGAACTACACCGAAGGCCAGGAAGTTAAAAAAGGCGACGTGCTGTTTACCATTGATGACCGTACCTATCGCGCTGAGCTGGAACACGCTCAGGCCGATCTCGCCAGTGCCATCACTCAGGCGCAGCTGGCCCGCAGCGAATCTGGCAGGACCGAGAAGCTGATTGGCACCCAGGCGATTTCACGTGAGGTGTGGGAACAACGGCGTTCAGCCTCAACGCAGGCGCAGGCGAACGTGCTGGCGGCGCAGGCCGCAGTAGATATGGCGCGCCTGAATCTCGATTTTACCAAAGTCACCGCGCCAATTGATGGCCGCGCCAGCCGCGCGATGATCACCTCCGGTAACCTGGTGACCGCCGGCGACAGCACCAGCGTGCTGACCACGCTGGTGTCGCTCAACACCGTGTATGTCTATTTCGACGTCGATGAAGCCACCTTCCTGCGTTATCAGCGCATCAGCCGCGAAGGAGAAAGTGCCGCTGCGGCGCATCACGCGCTGCCGGTAAAAATCGGCCTGGTCGGTGAGGATGGCTATCCGCACACCGGCAAAGTCGACTTTACCGATAACCAACTGACTGCCAGCACCGGCACCATCCGTATGCGCGCACTGCTGGATAACGACCAGCGTCTGTATACGCCAGGGCTGTTCGCCCGCGTGCAGCTGCCGGGCCGCGCCGACTTCCCTGCCCTGTTAGTCAATGACAAAGCGGTGCTGACCGATCAGGACCGTAAGTTTGTCTGGGTGATCGATGCGCAGAATAAAGCCCAGCGTCGTGATATCCAGCCTGGCCAGATGGCTGACGGCCTGCGCATTGTGCAGCGCGGCCTGACGTCCGGCGATCGGGTGATTGTCGACGGCGTGCAGAAAGTATTTATGCCTGGGATGGCGGTAAATGCCAAAACGGTGCCTATGGCGCCAGCCTCCCTTTAATTTAAGCTGCGGGAACTGTTATGGATTTTTCCAGATTTTTCATCGACCGACCGATATTCGCGGCCGTGCTGTCGATTCTGATCTTCGTCTCCGGGCTGATTGCCATTCCGCTGCTGCCGATCAGTGAATACCCTGATGTGGTACCGCCCAGCGTGCAGGTGCGTGCGGAATACCCAGGCGCCAACCCAAAAGTGATTGCTGAAACCGTGGCGACGCCGCTGGAAGAAGCGATTAACGGCGTCGAAAACATGATGTACATGAAATCGATTGCCGGTTCCGATGGCGTGCTGGTGACCACCGTCACCTTCCGTCCGGGGACCGATCCGGATCAGGCGCAGGTTCAGGTGCAAAACCGCGTGGCGCAAGCCGAAGCGCGTCTGCCGGAGGATGTGCGCCGTCAGGGTGTCACCACGCAGAAGCAGTCGCCGACCATGACGCTGGTGGTTCATCTGGATTCACCGTCCGGTCGCTACGATTCGCTGTATCTCCGCAACTACGCGCAGCTGAAGGTGAAAGATGAGCTGGCGCGTCTGCCGGGTGTCGGCCAGGTGCAGATTTTCGGTGCCGGTGAATATGCCATGCGTATCTGGCTGGATCCGACCAAGGTTGCCGCGCGCGGTATGACCGCAGGCGATGTGGTGTCGGCGATCCAGGAGCAGAACGTGCAGGTGTCTGCCGGGCAGCTTGGCGCAGAGCCGATGCCCAATAAAAGCGATTTCCTGCTGTCGATCAATGCGCAGGGACGCCTGCAGAACGAAGAAGAGTTCGGCAATATCATTCTGAAAAGCGGCGAAGACGGGCAGATTGTTCGCCTGCGCGACGTGGCCCGCATTGAAATGGGCTCGGGCAGCTATGCCTTACGCTCGCAGTTGAATAATAAAGACGCGGTAGGGATTGGTATTTTCCAGGCACCGGGCGCCAACGCCATCGATCTGTCGAATGCGGTTCGGGCGAAAATGGCCGAGCTGGCGACCCGTTTCCCGGATGGCGTCGAGTGGAAAGCCCCTTACGATCCGACTATTTTCGTACGTGATTCCATCAGTTCCGTGCTGCATACCTTGCTGGAAGCGATTCTGCTGGTGGTGCTGGTGGTGATCCTGTTCCTGCAGACCTGGCGCGCCTCGATCATTCCGTTGCTGGCGGTGCCGGTGTCGGTGGTCGGGACCTTCTCAATCCTGTACCTGTTGGGCTTCTCGCTTAACACCCTCAGCCTGTTTGGGCTGGTGCTGGCGATAGGGATCGTGGTCGATGATGCCATTGTGGTGGTGGAGAACGTCGAGCGAAATATCGAAGAAGGTCTGGAACCGCGGGCGGCAGCGCATCAGGCGATGCGCGAAGTGTCGGGTCCGATTATCGCCATTGCGCTGGTGCTCTGTGCGGTGTTTGTGCCGATGGCCTTCCTGTCAGGCGTGACCGGACAGTTTTACAAGCAGTTTGCGGTGACCATCGCCATTTCCACGGTGATCTCAGCCATCAACTCCCTGACGCTCTCTCCGGCGCTGGCGGCGCTGTTGCTGAAACCGCATGATGCGAAGAAGGATCGCCCTACCCGGATTATCGATGCGCTGTTCGGCTGGCTGTTCCGTCCGTTTAACCGCTTCTTTAACCGTAACTCTGCGCGCTACCAGGGCGGTGTTTCCCGCATCCTGAAGCGCCGTGGATCGGTGTTCGGCGTCTATATTCTGTTGCTGATTGGTGCCGGCGTGATGTTTAAAGCGGTGCCGGCGGGCTTTATCCCGACTCAGGACAAGCTGTACCTGATTGGCGGCGTGAAGATGCCGGAAGGATCCTCGCTGGAACGGACCGATAAAGTGATCCGCCAGATGAGCGATATTGCGCTGCACACCGACGGTGTTGCCGATGCGGTCGCCTTCCCTGGCCTGAACGCGCTGCAGTTCACCAACACGCCGAATACCGGCACGGTGTTTTTTGCGCTGAAACCGCTGAATCAACGCACGCGCTCCGCGTCTGAGATTAACGCCGAAATCAACGCCAAGCTGTCGCAGATTCAGGAAGGCTTCACCTTCTCGATTATGCCACCGCCCATCCTCGGTCTCGGCCAGGGTGCCGGTTATTCGCTGTATATTCAGGATCGCGCGGGATTAGGCTATGGCGCATTGCAGGAGGCTGCCAATGCCATGGCCGGCACCATTATGCAAACGCCTGGCCTGCACTTCCCGATCTCCACTTATCAGGCCAACGTGCCACAGCTGGATGCACAGGTTGACCGTGATAAGGCCAAGGCGCAGGGCGTGGCGTTGACCGATCTGTTTGGCACGCTGCAAACCTATCTCGGATCGTCTTACGTTAACGACTTCAACCGGTTTGGTCGTACCTGGAAAGTGTATGCGCAGGCCGATGGTCAGTTCCGTGACAGCATTGAGGATATTGCCAACCTGCGCACCCGCAATGCGAATGGCGAAATGGTGCCGATCGGCAGCATGGTGCATATCGGCACCACCTATGGGCCCGATCCGGTGATCCGCTATAACGGCTTCCCGGCGGCGGACTTGATTGGCGATGCCGATCCGCGCGTGCTCTCTTCTGCCGAAGCGATGCAGGCGGTACAGCATATTGCCGACCAGATCCTGCCAAACGGTATGAACATTGAATGGACCGACCTGAGCTATCAGCAGTCCACGCAGGGCAATGCGGCGATCATCGTCTTCCCGGTGGCGGTGCTGCTGGCCTTCCTGGTGCTGGCTGCGCTGTACGAAAGCTGGACGCTGCCGCTGGCGGTGATCCTGATTGTGCCGATGACCATGCTGTCCGCGCTGTTTGGCGTCTGGCTGACCGGCGGGGATAACAACGTCTTCGTGCAGGTGGGATTAGTGGTGTTGATGGGGCTGGCCTGTAAAAACGCCATCCTGATCGTCGAGTTTGCCCGTGAACTGGAAATGCAGGGACGGACTATCGTTCAGGCCGCGCTGGAAGCCTGTCGCCTGCGTCTTCGCCCGATCGTGATGACCTCAATTGCCTTTATCGCCGGGACCATCCCGCTGATGCTGGGCCACGGTGCCGGTGCCGAAGTGCGTACCGTTACCGGCATCACCGTGTTTGCCGGCATGTTGGGCGTCACGCTGTTCGGCCTGTTCCTGACGCCGGTGTTCTATGTTGCCCTGCGCAAGCTGGTGAAAAAGGAAGAACCCGCAGCAGAACCGTCACCGGCCTTTGAAGGCTAAACCTTAAATTCCGGGGTGGACGTTTGCCCCGGTTGATCCGAGACGCCAAGCGCCTCAACGCAAAAAGCCGGACAACATTACGCTGTCCGGCTTTTTTTATGCGCCTGGCATTACGCCTTTAACAGCGGAACCGCATCCTTTCCCGCCGCAATCCGCGTCGGGCTGGACGGATGGTTCACCGCACGCCACACCGCTTCGGCCACATCCTGCGAGGTGGTGACGTCGTCGGATGGTGCGGTCAGCTGTTCAAAAACCTGTTGTGCAAAGCCTGCGTAGGCCGGCGGGAATTCACCCAGCCGCGAACGGGCGTTTTCTCCGAAGCGCGTTTCCGGCGACTTGCCTGGAAGCACCAGACTCAGACGAATATTGAAGGGAGCCAGTTCCAGCGCCAGTGATTCCGTAAAGGCATTCACCGCCGCCTTGCTGGCGGTGTAGACAGGCAGCATCGGCAGCGCTTTCAGCGTCACGCTTGAGGTCACATTCACGATTACCCCCGCCTGCTTTTCTCTGAACTGCGGCAGCACCGCCTGGATCATCGCCATGGTGCCAAAGGTGTTGGTTTCAAAAATCTCCCGCGCGGTATCCAGCGACAGGTTCTCAAAAATGCCAAACAGCCCGATGCCGGCATTATTCACCAGCACATCAATCGGTCCGGCGGCCGCAATGGCTTGCTGGATACTGTCCGTGTCGGTCACGTCCAGCGGCAGCACGGTAAGATTGTCGGAAGCGGGGAAAATTCCCTCTTTCGGCGTGCGTAAGGTGGCGATGACCTTCCAGTCCCGTTGCAAGAAATAGCGTGCGATATCAAGACCAAAGCCGGATGAACAGCCGGTAATCAGAATCGTTTTCATCAGAGTTTCCGTGGTGTTGTGAACAGAGCAGAAACAATAGGCGCATCGTTCCGGACTTGCTACACTCAAACGTCCAGATTTCATTAGCAGGAGTCCAGCCATGATCGATCCGCTTGCCGAAGTCGTTACCCTTTTACAACCGGGTACGCCGTTCTCAAAAGTGGTCAGTGCGGCGGGAACCTGGGGGATACGGCGTTCCGTCTCGGGTGACCCCTTCTACTGCGTGATTCTTAAGGGCGCGTGCTGGCTGACAATGGATGGCAAAGCGCCGCTGCTATTACAGCAGGACGACTTTGTGCTGATCCCCGCGGCTGAGGGCTTCATCATGACCAGCCAGCAACGCATCGCAGCTGACGATTTTTGCCTGCCGGTGGCGTTGCAGCCCGGTCACTTCCGCTTAGGCGCGCAGAATGGTCCGCCCGAGGTGCAGACGCTGGTCGGCCATTGCGTTTTTGGTTCGCCCGATGCCAGCCTGTTGGTTTCCCTGCTTCCCGAATTGGTGCATATCCGTGGCGAAAAAAGGCTGGCGACGCTGCTGCAACTGGTCGGCGATGAATGCCGCGCCCAGCGTCCGGCAAGGGAGGTGGTTCTGGCGCGGCTGCTGGAAGTGATGCTGATCGAAGCGTTGCGATCCACTTCCGAAGCCGCTGCCTCGCCGGGCCTGTTGCGGGGAATGGCCGATGAACGCCTGGCCAGCGCCATTACCAAAATGCATGAGCAGCCGACCTTTCCCTGGACGGTTGCGCAGCTGGCAAAGGAAGCCGCCCTGTCCCGTTCGACGTTTTTTGAACGTTTCCGTCAGGCGGTAGGCGTGGCGCCGATGGCTTATTTACTGGGATGGCGGATGGCGATGGCCAAAAATCTGCTGTTGCGTAAACAGGGAGGGATTGCCGACGTGGCGGAACGCGTGGGCTATAACTCGGCCAGCGCGTTTAGCGTCGCCTTCACCCGCCATGTCGGGATCCCACCGACGCGCTATTCCGGCGAAGAACCCACGCCGCCTGAGGAAGCGTCGGCCTGGTAACAGACATAAAAAAACCGGGCATCATCACGATGTCCGGTTTCTTTTTACGGGAGGGCTAGCTTTCAGCTTCTTCGCGGGCGCGTGTTGCCTCGCAGCTGCCTTCCGGATCACGCCTGTCGCGCTCAAAAATTTCTCTTAACGCATCTGCGACCGTGCGCTTAGCCAGCACGTCCAGCGAAGCCTGTTCAGCTTCTCGCGCCAGTTCCTTGAAGAACCAACAGGTGTTGGCACTGACCAGACAGCGGGCAGGCACTTCAGGGCGCCCTGCCAGTAACGGCTTGTCTTCCAGCACAGACGTATAGATATCACATAAGGTGATCTCGTCTGCCGGTCGGCCAAGACGAATGGTCCCGGCCCGGCCTAGTGTGGAAACAATAATGCCATCGCGAGTCAGCGGCACCATCATCTTGCGGACAAAACTGGGATTGGCCTCAAGGCCCATCGCCAGAATTTTGCTGGTGCTGCGTTTACCTTCCCGCTCCGCCTGGGCCACACAGAGCACCATTTGTAAGGCTGTAGGAAAACGAATATCAAGCATGTTCAGATCCTTGCTTTTAGCTGTGCATCACCGTTTTTGCGGCGGTCTTAAAAAGCATTAAAAATCAGTCAACTAGTAAAAACAATACCTGTTTAATATAACAAATACTGTTGCACTTTAGAAGGTTCTGCCTAAGCGATTACTGCTATTCCCCTTATCATTATGATATTTAGGGGATTATGACTGAGCCGATCGTCGACCGGCTCGCTTTTTTAGCCGGACTTCTCACTAAGATAGCGATAAACCACCGACAAATCTTTCTCTCCATAGCCCGCGTCCACTGCATCCTGCCAGACATCCGAGATCAGGTTGAGGCCAGGCAGTTCACTGTTTTTGGCCGCCGCTAATGCCAGGTTAACGTCTTTTAGTGCCCATGTAAGATGCATTTGTGGGTCATAAGTTCCCTCTTTCATCATCTCCAGCTTACCTTTTACATAAGGTACCGCCAGCGGACCACCGTCCAGCACCGACCACAGGTCATCCGGCGTGAAGCCAAACTCTTTCGCCATCTGGGTACTTTCTGACAGGCCCTGCACCATCGAGATCAGCCAGGCATTCACCACCAGCTTCATTTTTGAAGCGGCACCCGCTTCGCCCAGCCATTTGGTGCCTTTTGAAATGGCGGCAAAAACCGGCTCAACCGCGGCAGCACGTTGACGATCGCCGCTGGCAAGCACCACAATTTGGGCATTTTCGGCCGGGGTTTTGGTGCCGGAAACTGGCGCGTCGAGAAACACCACATCAGGGCGCTGCTGCTGGAAGGTGGCAATCAGTTTTTCGGTCGATTCAACGCCAATGGTGCCCATTTGCACCACAATCGCGCCGTTTTTCATCGAGCCTTGCGCCTGAGCCAGCACCGATTCCGTGGTTTGTGCATCGGCCAGCATGGCGATCACCACATCGGCCTGTTCTACCGCCTGTTCTGGGCTGTCCGCCAGCTTCAGTCCTGCGCCCTGCAGATCTTCGCCGCGGGCTTTGGTACGGTTCCAGCCAGAGGTGGTAAAGCCATTTTTCACTAAATTAGCGGCGAAGGCGTGGCCCATCGCGCCTAATCCCAATACTGCAACAGTGGGACGTTGAGTCATTACTGAATTCCTTATGCTGAGAAACGGGAGCGACATTGCTGCCGCCTTCACTGACCAGGGTAGCGCAATGCGCGGGGGATTGCTTAACCTGAGAGGGGAATAATGCGCCCTGAATTGGTAAGAGGGTGTGAATTAGCGCGGCAATTATCCGCTAGCTGTCAGCGGTGATCTGGCTTAACGCCGCCGCGCTGTTTTCATCTTCCGGGATATAAACCAGCAGACGCTCACCGTTTCGTGGTGCGGAGAACCAGTTATTTTGCCGCAGGGTTAAGGCACCCACTTTAGGATGGAAGAAGCGTTTAACCTGATTTTCAATCGCGCGGATTTCATATCGTTCCCAGATATTGCGGAACTCGTCCGAGCAGGCCAGCAGACGATCGACCATCGATTTCCAGTGCGGATCTTCAAGGTTATCGCCCATTTGCGCGCGGAATCTTGCCACCATATTCGGCATCACCGTTTCCCAGTCCAGCATGGAGTCCCGCCAGGCCTGACTGGTAAATGCCAGCAAAATGCAGTTTCGGTCTTCCGGAGGAATGGCCTGTAAATCCAGATTGACCAACTTCTGCCACGCCTGGTTGTAGCCAATAATATCAAAGCGCGCCGACTGAATAACGGCGGGTAACGGATGCAGCGCATCGAGGGTGATTTGCCCATGCGCCGACACTTTCGCGCAGACCCGTGCCGCGGCCTGCACCGGATACTGATGACCGGCCAGCGAAAAAAGATGTTGAGTTTCCGCTTCGTTACACTGTAACGCCGAAGCAATCGCCGTCAGCGTTTTATTGGAGGCTTTGATCTCCCTTCCCTGTTCCAGCCAGGTATACCAGGTGACGCCGACGTCGGCCATCTGCGCGACTTCTTCCCGCCGCAGGCCCGGCGTACGGCGGTTTCGCATGCGCGGAAGCCCCAATCGGTTAGGATCCAGGCTTTCCCGACGGCGGCGCAGAAAGGCCCCCAATAACTGACGGTTATTTTCCGCAGCAGGAATAACGGTAATCTCAGGCATGTCGGGCTCTCCAGGGCATACGGGTAGCATTTATACCATGATAATCAAAAACTGGTACCCGTTTCACAGATCGCTGATGCTATGCCTCATTCTGATTGCTGACAAGGTTTTTACCTGATGAACAACGCCTCCGATTCTCCAACGCTGGGCCGCAGCGGCCTGCTGGTCTTACTGGCGGGGCAACTGCTGCCGATGATCGATTTCTCCATCGTTAACGTGGCGCTGGATGCCATGTCCACCACCCTGCACGCTTCGCCGATCCAGCTGGAGCTGATCGTTGCGGTGTATGGCATTGCCTTTGCCGTTAGCCTGGCAATGGGCGGCCGAATGGGAGACAACTATGGCCGCCGCCGGGTGTTTACGCTGGGCGTGGTGGTGTTCGGCATCGCTTCGCTGCTGTGTGGCCTGGCGGATTCCGTCTGGCTGTTGCTGGTTGCCCGTGCATTACAGGGTATTGGCGCGGCGATGGTGGTACCGCAGATCCTCGCTACGCTGCACGTCTGCCTGCACCGGGCGCGCCCATGCTCGCGCAATTGGCCTGTACGGCGGCATCGGCGGGCTGGCCTTTATTATCGGTCAGGTACTGGGCGGTTTCCTGATTGCCGCCAACCTTGGTGGCTATGGCTGGCGCAGCGTGTTCCTGATCAACATCCCGCTCTGTGTCCTGATCGTGCTGTTTGCCGCGAAAAGCATCCCTGAAACCAAAAAATCGCAGAAGGTCTCCATCGATTTGGCCGGCACGGTTCTCCTCGCCAGCGCCATTGGCTGCCTGCTGTTAGCGCTGGCGCTGGGGCCGTTGCTGCACTGGTCCTGGCCTTGCATCCTGCTGCTGGCCGCTTTCCCGGTCTTGCTGCACCGTTTATGGCGGGTGGAAGTGACGCTGGAACAGCAACAGGGGCATCCGCTGTTGCCACCCAGCCTGATGCGTCTGAACGGTGTGCGCTTCGGCCTGTCCATTGCGGTGCTGTTCTTCTCCTGCTGGAGCGGTTTTATGTTTGCCGTGGCGCTTACCCTGCAGTCCGGCCTGGGTATGACGCCTTTCCAGTCGGGGAACGCCTTTATTGCGTTGGGCGTGGCCTATTTTATTGGCTCGCTGTGCACCACCCGCATCGCTGAGAAGTTAAGCCGCATCGCCATGCTGCTGACCGGCTGTGGGATTCAAATGGCGGGATTGCTGGCATTGATGGCCACCTTTAAAACCGGCTGGCCTGACGTTGGCATTTATGCGCTGATCCCGGCAACCGCCTTAATTGGTTTTGGCCAGTCGTTTATCGTCAGCTGCTTCTATCGTATTGGCCTGTCTGATGTGCCGAAAGATCATGCCGGTGCGGGAAGTGCGATGCTGTCTACCGTGCAGCAGGCCGCGTTTGGCCTGGGACCGATGCTGTTAGGCACCGTTTACAGTCAGGTATTACAACAGCATGGCAGTTATCAGCAGGCGGTATTGCTGACGCTGGCCGCTGAATGGATTGTGATGCTGGTATTGGTGATCCGAGCGGTAGCGACACGCCGGAGTTTACTGGTCCAGCCTGGTTAAGGGCGGTAAGACGCTAAGCAGGTCCCCGGCAGCTGGCTGAATCGGTCGGACAGGGTGTTTCCCGCCGACAGCCAGCCGTTTTTTTACCTCGGCTAAGGCATTATTAAGACACATGAAGGCCGTTGCGGCCTTTTTATTGGCGAAGAGTCCGACAATTATACTGTTTTACAAAAAAGGGCACTTTTTCGGTGTCATCTGGCGGATAAATAAAACACAATACGCGCTTAATTTCTTAGATTCCGCCCGATGTGGAATTAACTTTCTATCAACAAGTCGTTAACTCCAATGCAATCTACTAATCCTGTTTCACGCAAAACAGCGTGGCTACGTGTCTTCATGTTAGCCATTGCCGCATTTATCTTTAATACCACCGAGTTTGCACCGGTCGGTCTGCTGTCTGACATTGCGGCCAGCTACAATATGAACACGGCACAGGTTGGGTTGATGCTGACCATTTATGCCTGGGTCGTTGCCCTGCTGTCACTGCCGATGATGTTGCTGACAAGAAATGTTGAGCGTCGCTTCCTGCTGATTGCCATTTTTACGCTGTTTATCGCCAGCCACGTGCTCTCGACCTTTGCCTGGAGTTTCAATATCCTGGTACTGTCGCGTATCGGCATTGCCCTGTCTCATGCCATTTTCTGGTCGATTACCGCGTCTCTGGCGATCCGCGTTGCGCCGGCGGGCAAAAAGACTCAGGCATTAAGTATGCTGGCAACCGGCACCGCGCTGGCGATGGTATTGGGCCTGCCGATTGGTCGCATGATTGGACAGTACCTCGGCTGGCGTATTACTTTCGGGGTGATTGGATTCGTCGCGCTGGTGACCATGCTGTGCCTGGCGAAATTATTGCCGAAGCTGCCAAGTGAGCACACTGGCTCACTGAAAAGCGTGCCGATGTTATTTAAGCGCCCTGCTCTGGTTTCGCTTTATTTACTGATTGCCATCGTCGTGACCGCGCATTATACCGCCTACAGCTATATCGAGCCGTTTATTCAAAGTGTGGCGGCGATGGGTGCCAACTTTACTACCTTCCTGCTGTTGATATTTGGTGCAGCCGGAATTGTCGGTAGCATTCTGTTCAGTACCCTCGGCAATAAATTTCCGGCGGCATTTTTACTGGGTGCCATAGCGCTAATTACCCTTTGCATGCTGACGCTGTATGTTTCGGCCACCCATACGTTGGCGATTTCCACGCTGTGTATTTTCTGGGGCATGGGAATAATGATTATCGGGCTGGCGGTGCAGGTTCGCGTGCTGGCGCTGGCACCGGATGCGACTGACGTCGCCATGTCGTTACTCTCGGGGATTTATAATATCGGGATTGGCGGCGGCGCGTTGCTGGGTAATCAGGTTAGCCTGCATCTGGATATGCAGAATATTGGTTACGCTGGCGGTACGATTGGCCTGCTAGCGCTGGCCTGGTGTGCGTGGAGCATGCGGCGTTATCCGCAGTTACGCATTAACGGCTAGCGGATATGAGCTTAAAAAAAACCACCTTTCAGGTGGTTTTTTGTTTTTCTCAGTCCAGATAAAACACCGACTTGAGCTCAGTACTCACCGGGCTGTTATCCGCGTTAGACGGCATCAGTTCACACATCGATTGCCACCAGCGCAGGCATACGTCGGTTTCTGCCACCGCATTCCAGCGCGCTTCTGATTCTATCTCCACCACGCCAAACAGCAGGTTGCGCTGCGCATCAAGAAAGATGCTGTAATGATGCGCGCCATGCTCCTTGAGGGTTTTCGCCAGTTCAGGCCAGATCGGGTTGTGCCGCTGCTGATACTCCTGATGCTTATCCGGATGAACCTGCATCACGAACGCTTTACGCAACATGAGGATGACGCGCCTCCAGTGCAGCCTGCCACGGCTTAACGTTAAAGCGTTCGCCCAGCGCAATCAGCTCTGCGGTGGTGATACTCTGCTTCATACCGCCCATCGACAGCACTTTCACCACCACTTCTGACGATTTCTCCGCGGTATCAATCAGACCAAAGGTCTCGTCAAGCGTCGGTCCTGCGCCAAAGATGCCGTGGAATGGCCACATCACCAGGCTGTGGGAGGCCATCTGTTCAGCGGTTTTTTCGCCGATGCCGTCAGTGCCAGGCACCATCCACGGCACGATGCCCACGCCATCGGGGAAGACCACCAGACACTCGGTACTGCCTTCCCATAACAGGCGGGTGAAACGGGCAGAATCCAGCTCAACCACATAACTTAGCGACATAAAGTGGGTGGCGTGACAGTGCATGATCACGCGGTCGGCACCGTTGGTGGCCTTGATGCGCACGCTGTGCGACTGGAAATGTGATGCCAGTTCAGACGTCGGAAGGCCGCCGTTGGTCAGCCCCCAATAAATGCTGTACGCGCGGCCATCTTCGCTGACCCGAAGCAGCACCAAGCTGTCGGCAGGATCCAGCTGCACATTGCGGAAGAACTTGCCCGATCCGGTCACCAGGAACCAGCAGTTTGCCAGTCCCGGAGCCGGTTGCGTCAGCTCAACGGTACGTGGCTCGCGATCGAAGTCCTGCGCAAAAGGCCTGACTTCTTCGTCCAGTAAACGCAGGCTGACGTTACCGCCGTTGCGCTCATCCCATCCTTTCAGCCACATATCGCTGGTGGCTTTGACCATGTCCCGCACAAACCAGGCATTGAGAATATTTTGCATGTTAGATCCTTAACGTTTGCTGAGAACGTGTTGTTCATAGTGGCGAACATCGCCTAACCAACCGGCACCGGCCGGCACATCGTGACGCAGGCAGTAGGCTTCCCACACGGCCTGCCACGGCAGAGATTTTTGCTCTTCATACAGCGCCATACGCGTGGTGTAGTCCCCTTCCAGCTCGAGCGTTTTCAGGGTGTCTACCGGCTCAAGCAGCGCACGCAGCAGCGCCTTTTTCGCGTTGCGGGTACCGATGACCCAGGCCGCAATACGGTTGATGGAGGCATCAAAGAAGTCCAGGCCGATATGCACTTTGTCGAACAGCTTCTGGCGGACGATTTCATTGGCAATGGCCTGAGTTTCATCATCCAGCGCCACCACATGGTCGCTATCCCAACGCACCGGGCGGCTCACATGCAGCAACAGACGCGGAACGTACAGCATGGCGGTGGAGATTTTGTCAGAGACCTGCTCGGTAGGATGGAAGTGACCGGCATCCAGGGTCAGCGCCGTCTGACGGCTGCTGGCATAGCCAAGGCAGAATTCATTGGAGCCCACGGTGTAGCTTTCCGCACCGATGCCGAACAGCTTGCTTTCCACCGCATCGTAATGATGTGCAGGGTCGAGCTTCTCGCTGATAATCTCATCCAGCGAGTTCATCAGTCGTTCGCGCGGGCCAAAACGATCGATGGTTTGATCCTTCATGCCGTCCGGAACCCAGATATTCATAATTGACGGCGTTCCCAGCTGTTCGCCAAAGGAGGCGGAAATTTTCCGGCTGGCCTTGCAGTGTTCAATCCAGAACTGGCGGATTTCCGGATTAGGGTGCGCCAGAGTAAAACCATCCTCACTGAGCGGATGCGAGAAACAGGTGGGGTTAAAGTCCAGACCGAGCTTATTTTTCTTCGCCCATTCAACCCACTTGCTGAAATGCGCGGGCTTGATGTCGATACGATCGACCGGGCTTTCGGCATCCAGATAAATAGCGTGCAGATTCAGACGCTTCGGTCCTGGGATCAACGCCATCGCCTGATCGAGGTCGGCACGCAGTTCGTTAGCCGTGGTGGCTTTGCCCGGATAATTCCCGGTGGCCTGGATACCGCCCGTTAGCGCGCCCTGCGGATTTTCAAAACCTTTGACATCGTCGCCCTGCCAGCAGTGCATGGAAACGGGTAGCTTATCCAGCTGGGCCATCGCAGCGTTGACGTCAATGCCAATTTCAGCGAAACGCTGTTTCGCCAGCTCAAACGCCTGTTCGATTGCTCGGGTCATATACATAGCTCCTTTGCCTTGTGTGTCAGTGACTGGAAACGCGGCCAACTGCGGCGATAGACGTCACTGGCGTGAGGGGTAAACGTTTTAAGAGAGAAGTTTTGTTTGATCAGCTGGCGCAGATGCGTGACGTCCTGAATATCACCACTGGCAATCAGCTGGCTGCCGATGTTGCCGAGCGTGGAGGCTTCAACTGGCCCGGCGATCACCGGGATACCGCAGGCATCCGCGCAAAGTTGGTTGAGTAACGGGTTCTGACAGCCTCCGCCGACAATATGCAGCCAGCTAAAAGCATGGCCCCGCAACGCCTCAAGTTCATGAAGGACCTGGCGATAAAACAGCGCCAGGCTGTCGAAAATACAGCGGGCAAGTGCCGGTGCGTCCGTTGGCGCAGGCATACCCTGTTCAACGCAGGCATCCTGAATTTCCCGCACCATATTCGTTGGGTTGATAAAGCGATCGTCGTTGGGGTTGATCAGCGACCGGCAGGCTGGCTGGCGTTCTGCTTCATCGATCAACGCACATAAATCCTCGATAGCCAGTTCGCTGCAAACACGCTGAAGCAACCACAGGCCCATAATATTTTTCAGCACCCGATAGCGGCCTTCCGCGCCGCCTTCGTTGGTGATATTCAGTGCCAGCGCGGCGTCACCGGTAAAGGGTTCGAGGCTTTCAAAGCCCATCAGCGACCAGGTGCCGGAGCTCATCCACGCGGCATTGGTTCCGGCGACGGGTGCTGCCAGCACGGCGCTGGCGGTATCGTGGGTGGCGACCGCAATCACCGGCACCTGCTGGCCATCGGCGCTGGTCCAGTTACCCAGTGGCGTCCCCGGCTGCGAAGGCGTGCCAAACCAGCTGGCCTTTGCACCGGTCCACGCCAATAACGTCTCGTCCCACTCTCCGCTATCAATGTTCAACAGCTGGGTGGTGGTGGCGTTGGTGTATTCCCAGTTCAGCTGGCCAGTTAAACGATAATGAAGGTAGTCCGGGATCATCAGCGCATGCTTAACCCGATCCAGCCATTCAGGCTTGGAGGCGGTCAGCGCGCGTAGCTGATACAGGGTGTTAAAAGGCAGGAACTGGATGCCGGTATGTTGATAGATCGCCTCACGGGATAACGCCTGACAGGCTTGCTGCATCACGCCCTGCGTACGGCCATCGCGGTAGGCCACCGGCAAACCGACCCTTTCGCCATCCTGGTCCAGCAGAACGTAGTCCACGCCCCAGGTATCGATCCCGATGCTGTCCGGCACGATGCCCTGTTCGACCAACGTGTTCAGTGCGCGGGTGATAAAGGTTTCCAGCGCATCCACATCCCAGCACTGCTGCTCATCCACGGTGACCAGACGGTTAACACAACGGGCCACTTCTTCCAGCTGAAGCTCACCCGTTTGGGCATCAAAACGGGCCAGCATCACGCGGCCGCTGGAGGCACCCAGGTCGATGGCAACACAATTTCGCAAGGTCATAGCATTGGCTTCCTTTCTGTTCGATAGCCACAGTCTAAAAGCCTGACGATCTGACACCTTCCCGTAACTGCCAGCCGCTGTCGGCCGCTGGCAATCTGGCAAAGGTGAACGTGAATCAGCTCACAGTTTTGTTTTTCAACTGCTTAGGGTGTCGATGTGACACGCCGCGCAAATCTGTTATTCCCTTGCACCATTCTTAGAAATACAGCTCGTTTGCGGCTAATTGCTGTCGAAAATTCAAGGTCAGCGCCCCGCGTCGGGCAGTAGACTTGCCCGATGACTGCTAAAGAGGAAAGATCATGACCGTATTACACAGCGTGGATTTTTTCCCGAGCGGCGGACTGCCGATAGCCATAGAACCGCGTGCCCCTCAGGGTGCGTTTCCCGAGCACCATCACGATGATTTCCATGAGATTGTGATTGTCGAGCAAGGTGCGGGCATCCATATCTTTAATGGCGAGCCGCGTCCTTTATGCGGTGGCTGCGTCTGCTTTGTGCGCAATCACGATCGCCATCTGTACGAAAATACCGACAAGCTGATCCTCACCAATGTGCTCTACCGCGGGCCGGAAGCCTTCCGCTTTGTCACCGGCTTTCAGCATCTTCTGCCGCAGGAATGCGAAGGCAACTACCCGTCCCACTGGCGCATTGGCAACAAGGTGCTGGCACAGGCGAAAGCGCTGATTGATGATTTGGGCAAGTCGCCCGATCGCGCCGACTGGGAAAATCAGGCGGAACAGGAGATGCGCTTTATGCAGCTGCTGGTGCTGTTGCGCCGTGGGTGCAGCGAATTGCCAGGAGACGATCAGGATGGCCGGATGCGCGGATTGCTTAACTGGCTGGCCGAGCATTTCAGTGAAGAAATTGACTGGGAAGCGCTGGCAACCCGCTTCTCACTGTCGCTACGCACCCTGCATCGCCAGTTAAAACAACAAACTGGCAGCACACCGCAACGTTATCTGAATCAACTACGTCTGTTGCAGGCGCGTCATTTGCTGCGGCACAGTGAAATGCGCATTACCGATATTGCTTATCAGTGTGGATTTGGTGACAGCAATCACTTTTCTACATTGTTTAAGCGCGAGTTTGGCACCTCTCCGCGTACCATCAGACAAAATGATCTGTGAGGTGAACCTTGACGCCAACCCTTCGCCTGGCGAAAGCCGACTATTTCCCTTCTGAGCTGATGCCTGTGGCGGTTGCTGACCGCGCGCCACAGCCCAGCTTCCCGCCACATATCCATGAATTCAGTGAGTTAGTGATCGTCTGGCGGGGCAACGGCCTGCATGTGATGAATGAAAAACCCTGGCTAATCACCTGCGGGGATTTGTTCTACCTGCGCCCCGATGACTGTCACAGCTTCCAATCGGTTAACGACCTGGTGCTGGACAACATTATCTACTGCCCGGAACGCTTCACGCTGGGACTGGATTGGAAAAACTTCCTGCCGGAAAATGATGGTTCCGCCTGGCGGCTGACCACCCGAGGGATGGCGCTGGCCCGTGGAGTCATTCAGCAGCTGAAGCAGGAGAGCCGGAAAAGCGACCAGCTCTCCAGGCAGCTAACCGAAACCTTATTCCTGCAGCTGGTGTTGACGTTACAACGTCACCGATATGCCGCGGACAGCGCCTGGCAATTACCGGAAGGTGAGCAGTTAGACCTGTTGATGTCCGCCATTCAGGGACAGATTGCCAGTAACTTTGACCTCAGCGCATTTTGCCAACAGCATCAGCTGTCAGAACGTGCATTGAAGCACTTGTTCCGCCAGCAAACCGGAATGACGCCTGGCCATTACATTCGCCAGCTGCAACTGTGCCGGGCGAAAGTGTTGCTGCGCAGCAGCGACTGTCTGATCGGTGAAGTGGCCGCCCGATGCGGCTTTGATGACAGTAATTATTTTTCGGTGGTGTTTACCCGCGAAACGGGCTTAACGCCCAGCGCCTTCAGGCAACAGTTTGAACATGGCAATCAACGTAAAACGCATTTTGCCCGACACGAAGGATAAAGGAAGGAAGGAAGGAAGGAAGGAACGGCCGGCACCACGTCCCTGTGGTGACGGTAACAACCTCGGGCATCCTGCCCACTCAGGCTTGCCTCAGGACATCATGCCCATTCCGACGATATTCGCTGCGAGGATAATCACCGCGCAGCCACCGCAAAGTACGCTGACCGGACGACGCCCTACATTTTTCCACTCCTTTAATACCAGCCCGACCAGACCACCACACAGAACGTAGAAGCTCATATGCAGCATCCAGCTGATAAAGTCATATTCCGCAGGAATGCGGGCATGGCCCCAGGCATAGAAGAAGAACTGCAGATACCACATGGTGCCGCCCAGCACGGAGAGCAGCACGTTGCTGATCAGCATGGATTTGGCCACCGAGAAATCTTTTCTGACCGAAAGATCGGATTTTGTTGCCAGACGAATAAAGCAGAAGCCGAGATTGACCAGCGCACCGCCGCCCATAATCACCACATAGCTCGGCAATGCGGTATACAGCGGGTCGATACCCAGGGCCGCCGCCGCATCATGCATCGGCTTGGCGGCGTTCATCGCGAAGGACATGCCGGCGGAGAAGATGCCGCAGATCACCGCCAGCACCAGCCCCTTTTTCAGGTTGAACTCTTCCGCCGTGATGCCCATCGCCCGCTCTTTTAATAAGCCCGCGCGTGAAACGATGGCCACACCAATCAGCGCAACCAGGACGCCCAGCAGCGTTAGCCTGCCCCCTGCGGAGCTGAACAGTTCGACGAAGCGGCCCTGCAGTAACGGCGTCATCAGCGTGCCGACCACCAGAGTGATACCGATGGCAATACCAATCCCCATCGACATGCCCAGATAGCGCATGGTCAAACCGTAGTTAATATTCCCTACGCCCCACATGGCGCCAAAGAGAAAGACAGGCAACAGCTGAGAGAGAGAAAAGCTGCTGTAGTACCCCCAGAAGTTTGGCAGCAATACGGCACTGACCGCCCAGGGTAAAACGATCCACGATGCGATACCGCCAACTGACCACATGGTTTCCCATGACCAATGACGGACTTTTTTGAACGGAGCATAGAAGCAGGCGGCGCTGGCCGCGCCCACCAGATGCCACAGGATGCCTGAAAGGATTGCTTGATTCATTATTATTTCCTTCGTAGGAGGGTGAGGTGCCCGGTATCCGCAGTCTACGAAGGATCGAACCGCGGGCACCTTAGGCTGACTGCCCGCTGTGGCAGAAACCTGGCAAAATTCAGCGCCTCCTGCTGACCGCGATCACAAATCCTGTTTCTGATGCCATTCCATGAAAATCCCCTTCCCACCTGATAATCCCCTCATTTTTAAGCGTAAATTGCTTTTTCACCGTCAGGCCCTGCGGTTCTTTTAGATTCTGCCACTCCTTACGACTGAATGGCAGTCAGGGAAAGGTCATCGCGCTTTTCCTGCGGCAGTATTTTATAACGCAACATTTCATTAACCTCACCATAAAATAGTGTTTACGGAGAATCTGCCATGACCGCACGCCAACATCGCCTTTATATCAATGGCCAGTTTGTAGAAAACCGCAGCGGACGCTGGATTGATGTGATTAACCCCGCGACGGAAGCATTGCTCTCTCAGGTGCCGGAAGGCAACCGTGAAGATGCCGACCGGGCGATAGATGCCGCAGAAGCGGCACAGCCCGCCTGGGAAGCCCTTCCTGCCGTGGAACGGGGCAACTGGCTGCGCAAAATTTCTGCCGGTATCCGTAGCCGGGAAGCAGAAATCACCGCCACCATTGTTGCCGAGGGCGGTAAAACCCAGCAACTGGCGCAAACGGAAGTGCTGTTTACCGCAGATTACCTCGACTATATGGCTGAGTGGGCCCGCCGTTATGAAGGCGAGATCGTACAAAGCGATCGGGTGAATGAAACCATCATGGTATTTAAAAAAGCGATTGGCGTTACCACCGGCATTTTGCCGTGGAACTTCCCCTTCTTCCTGATCGCGCGTAAAGCGGCCCCGGCCTTAATCACCGGTAACACCATCGTGATTAAGCCCAGCGAACTGACGCCGAATAACGCCATGCTGTTTGCCGACATTGTCGACCAGGTGGGTCTGCCTGCGGGCGTCTTTAACCTGGTAACCGGTTATGGTCCGGAAGTCGGCCAGGCGCTGGCCGCCAATCCCAAGGTCGGTATGGTCAGCCTGACGGGTAGCGTCAACGCTGGTATTGCCACTTTGCAGGCAGCGGCGCCGAATATCACTAAAGTTTCTCTTGAGTTGGGCGGAAAAGCGCCTGCAATAGTGATGAATGATGCAGACCTGGATTTGGCGGTAAAAGCCATTGTCAGCTCCAGAATGATCAATACCGGGCAGGTTTGTAACTGTGCTGAGCGGCTCTATGTGCAAAGGGAGGTTTATGACGAGGTTGTCGGGCGTCTGGCGACCGCTTTCGGCCAGGTGACCAGCGGCAATCCGGCAGAACGCAGCGACATCGATATGGGCCCGTTGATCTCCGCCGATGCCCTGACGCGGGTTGAACAAAAGGTCGCGCTGGCGGTTGAACAAGGCGCGACAATTGTCACCGGCGGGAAACGCAGTGGCCAGCGCGGCTATTTCTTCGAGCCGACGCTTTTGACCAACGTGTCTCAAAAAATGGCGATTATTCAGGAAGAAACTTTCGGCCCGGTGCTGCCGGTTATTCCCTTTAACACCCTTGAAGAGGCGATTGAAATGGCCAATGACAGCGAGTATGGCCTGACCTCCTCGATTTTCACCCGTGATTTGAACACCACAATGCAGGCACTCAAACAGCTGAAGCTTGGCGAGACCTATGTGAACCGCGAGAATTTTGAGGCGATGCAGGGGTTCCATGCCGGCTGGCGAAAATCAGGTATCGGCGGCGCCGACGGCCGCCACGGTCTGGAGGAGTACTTACAAACTCACGTGGCCTATCTGCAGTATCATTAATTCACATTGTGTTTCCAGTAATGAAGCAGCCGGCGGGGTTTTACCGGCTGCTTCCGGTCATATCAGTCCATGCCGCATTCATTCAGCCCCCTTATACCGGGCTCCAGGAATAGTCCCATAGTTAAGGGTCCTTAACTATTCATGATGACCGGTTGTGTTCCCCGGCATTTTGGCAGAAGTTGCTAATCATTTGTCGCCGTTAAATTCCCAGTATTAGCACTGTGTTGCCTGAATTCAGCACCTTGCTGACGGTTAAACAAAAAACAATTATTAGCGCCATTTATTACTTGCACACTTTATCCAAAATTAATTAAAGCAACAGGTACAGGAAATTCCTAAACTAATTAAAGTTGTATTTTACATATGGAAATAAATGATTAAATCAGGTTAATGTATCACCTCACACAGAGCGCGTTTGAGCTTATGTGTTGAAAGAAAGACACACACAGCAATCTCATTACAAAGAGGCCAATAAAGGCCCAATGATAAAATCCATCAATCTTCAATTCTAAAAATGGATATGCTCCCTGCCCCTCACCGTTCTGCGGTGAGGGGTTTCCTACACAGCACCGGGGTCATTTACATGAAAAATAATTTACTCTCTATTACCTGGCTGCACGCCGCAGCCTGTTTATTGATCGTACTCTGCAATGCAGAAAGTTTTGCCGGTAAATTAAGTGACGTGAAATTTTCAGGTTTGGCAGGTTATGGTTCTTCAATCGGTCAGTTAGGCGTTTTCCTTTTTTTTATGAGCAGTGGCTATCTTATTTCAAGCCTGCACTGGAATGACTTTGGCGAAGGAAAGGTTATTCCGTTTATTAAAGGAAGACTGGTAAAAATATTGCCGGTTTATTATTTATTCACGCTGGTCACTATTGTATTTTGGGTGATGCAACCCTCGTGGTTTCCATCTACAACCGTAGAACCTGTGGATAATATCCTGTCACTGCTTTTTATTCCTTCGGTCTACATTAAAGAGCTCGGTTCGTTGACGCCGGTGCTCTCCTCAGGCTGGATATTCTGCTACGAGATGTTGTTTTATCTGATTTTTTCTACTGGCTTATTGCTGGCACGCCGTTCTGGCCTGACCTTGATTTTCCTCAGCGTGATTGTGTTGGCCGCCGCCAGTTTACTGGTTCCGAGCGATAACCCCTGGTTCCAGTTCTATACCAATCCAGTAATGCTTTATTTTCTCAGCGGTGTTTTTTGTTTTGCCATACAGCCGAGATTAACGATACCCTGGTTTCACAGCGGATATTCGCTGCTGATGGTGGCCTTCCTGGTTATCGTTGGGACAACGCTTTCCCAGGGTTTCCTGCAACTGGTGGTGCTGACCCTGAGTTTCTTTATTCTGACGTTTTTCAGTTTCCGCATCAGTAAAACGTCTTCTGCGGGTCGCGTATTAACGGCCGTCGGTCTGGCTTCCTATTCAATCTATGTCTGCCATCGCCTTTTGATGGGGGCACTGGTGGAAATGATCCAGTTGATTATTCCTGCGGGCAGCAGCCAGACTATTCTGTACCTTGCAATGGCGCTGTTATTGGTTGGCTCAGTCGGCTTCGGTTACCTGGTTTACTGGATGATTGAACGGCGTGCCTCAGTGATCCTGCAGGTAAAAGCGGGGTAAACGTTCCTTGAAAGTGCACCTCCAATTGTCCGTTGCCTGCGGACAATAGAGGTGCATTTTTTCGTTATGCCGTTACGCGTTTTAGCGACTGGGTTTTATACAACGCCCATCCGCTGAGCAATGCCAGTGCCATTAGATAATAGCTTGGCGCTAAACTTGTTCCGGTAGCGGTAATCAACAGGGTACAGATTAAGGGCGCAAAGCCACCAAACACCGTCACGGCGATGTTGTAGCTGATCGCCATCCCGCTGGCCCTGGTGGTCATCGGGAACAGATCGGCCATCATTGACGGCACCGTCGAGAAATAGACCGATTTCAGCAACGCCATCCATCCCACCAGCATCAGCAGCATTCCCGCCGTAGGACGGTTCACCACCAGCAGGAAGGCCGGGTAAATCGTCAGGATCAGCAAGATAAGCGATCCCCACATCAGCGGTGTGCGCCCTATTTTCTCCGCCCAAAGCCCCATCAATGGCGTGACCACCGTCAGAATAACCCCGGCTAACAGGGTGGCGCTGAATGCCGCCGTCCCTGAGAGGTGCAGGCTTTTGGTGGCATAGGTGGGGACATAATTCAGCATGTAGTTAATGCCGGTCGAGATCACCATCAGTCCGATGGCCAACAGCATCAGATTCTTCTGCTGCCCGGCCAGCAATTTCAGCGGAGAATGGGTTTTCTCCTGCGCGACAAAGCTGGCGGGTTCATGCACATGCCGACGAATATAGAGGCCGACCGGGCCAATCAACAATCCGAAAGCAAAAGGAATGCGCCATCCCCAGTCCTGGATTTGCGCTTCGCTTAGCCACTGGGTTAATCCCAGTCCGAACGCCGACGCCAGTAAGGTACTCGCGCCCTGGGTTGCGAACTGCCAGCTGGCGATAAATGCGCGGCGATGGGGAAAGTGTTCAACCAGGAAGGCGGTGGAACTGCCAAACTCGCCACCTGCAGAGAACCCCTGAATCAGTCGCGCCAGCAGGATCATGATTGGCGCGATCAGGCCGATGGTGCCGTACGCCGGCATCAGCACAATGATCAGCCCGCCGACCATCATCAGGGTGATCGACATCATCAGTGCCTTTTTTCGTCCGACGCGGTCAGCATAAGCGCCCAGTACGATCGCACCCAATGGCCGGATCAGGAAGGACACGCCAAAGCTGCCAAAGGTCAGCAATAAAGAAACGGCGGGATCCTGAGTGGGGAAAAACGCATGGGCGATATAGCTGGCGAAAAAGCCGTATACCGCGATATCAAACCATTCGAGAGCATTGCCCACGCAGGTGGCAAACAGGGTTTTATACAGGTTCGGCGTGGTGCTTAACGTGTCAGACTGCGGGTGAACGACGCTGCTCATACCGTCTTCTCCTGCTGTTGCTGATACTGTTGATGGCTGGCCAGCAGATCCGCGCCCTTCTCGCCCAGCTCCCACAACAGCTGGGTCATCATTTGCAGCCCTTCGCGGGCAATGGATTTCAGCATATGTTCATCAACGGCATGCTGACCGCAGGAGGGATAGGAATGCGGCACCCATAACGTCGGCAAGCCGAGGATTTTAGCGAAGACATCATTTGGCAGCGAGCCGCCGAGGTTGGGTAACAGCGCCGGTTTTTTCCCGCTAATTGAGGACATCGCCTGAAGCGCCCAGTCCACCAGCGGATCGCGTGGGTCAAGCCGGGTTGCAGGCGATCCTCGCAGTACTTCTACCTCAACCTGGCTGAAGCCATGACTGTCGAGATGCTGACGCAGATGCTGAGCGATATTTTCCCAGTCGGTGCCGACCACAAAACGCAGCTGGCACACCGCCGTAGCTTTGCCGGGAATGGCATTCATTGGCCTTTCTGGATTACCGGTCAGGAGTGAGAGCACTTCGAGGGTATTCCAGCCGTATAAGCGTTCGGTTGGCGTCAAACCGGCTTCGCCCCAGTTAACCTCAATCTGCGGGCCATCGGTGCTGTCCAGAACATCAATATCACTGAGGATTTCCCGCACGGCAGCGGAGATCGCCGGCGGTTTGAGCGCTGCAACCTGAAGCTGACCATGTTGATTGACCACGCAGGCCAGCGCGTTAGCCAGTTGAGTTCCGGGATTGGTCAGTAAACCGCCCCAGTTACCCGAATGATAATCGCGGTCGCGCGCATGGATACTGAGTCGGACGTTTACCGCGCCACGCGATCCGAGGAACAGCGTTGGGCGCTGCGCATTCAGCCGTGGACCATCAGAAGCAATAAAGATATCGGCCTTCAGCAATTCTGGGTTTTCGGCACAGATTTGCGCCAGGCCAGGTGAGCTGATCTCTTCACCCATTTCAAACAGGAACGTGCAGTTAAAGCCCAGCTTGCCGCCGCGCGCGCGGAAGATTTGCTCAAGCGCCGCGATGTTTACCGTGTGCTGTCCTTTATTATCGGCACTCCCACGGCCGTACCAGCGGTCGCCCTCTTCGGTCAGTTGCCAGGGATCCAGCCCCTCGCGCCAGTTTTCATCATCGCCAAATACCACATCGCCATGTCCGTAACACAGCAGCGTAGGTAAGGCTGCATCTTCGATTCTGCTGGCCACTAAAAAAGGGCGTGCGTGTGCGCTGGGATTTTCAAGCTGGGTCAGCGTAAACCCAAGCGCCTGCATCGCCGGGGCAATCTCTTCATCAAGGTAGCGCTGCAGTTCTTCATCACGATCGTTGCGCTGGCTTTCAGTACGCAAGGCAACGCGTCGTGCCAGTACCTGTTTAAATTCGCCGCTATCAAAATACGCTGTGGCCTGCGCCACTGCCTGTTCACCCGTCATAGGTCCGCCCGTTGTGTTTGCTTGTTTGTTGTTATGTTCTGCATCCATCTAAGCTAAAATCGGGGTTTGCCACAATCATCAAAATATCAAACACGCGTTGCTTTTAAAGCAAGGCAAGATTGCACAGTTAAGCAGCATGCACCAGCAGAAGGCAAAGCAATGCACAGTTCTGAAATTCGCTATTTTCTGGCCGTCGCCAACTGCGGCTCATTGAGTGCCGCCAGCCAACAATTGTTTGTCGCGGTTTCGGCCATCAGTCGCCAGATCCAGAAGCTTGAAGCGGAAATCGGCGCACCGCTGTTCGACAGACATGCGCGCGGCATGGTGCTGAACGATGCCGGGAAGATTTTTGAAAATCATGTGCGCCGGAGCCTGATGGATATGGAACATGCGATGGCGGAAATCAAAGGGCTGAAAGCGGTGAGAAGAACCGCGCTGCGTATTGCCTGCACTGACGGCATGGCGTTCAGCCTGCTGCCCGCGCTCTGTTCGCAGTTTCGTCATCTGAATCCGTCGGTCAGTTTTAATCTGACCGTGGGCAGCGCGCTGGAAGTGGCGGAGATCCTGCGCCGGGGAGAGTGCGATGTTGCTTTTCAGTTCAGCCTGCAGCCGGAAAGAGGCGTCGATGTCGTGGCCTCTTTCCCTGCGCCGGTATTGATCGTGATGCAACAGTGCCATCCGCTGGCGAAAAAGGCGTTTACCCTAAAGGATTTGCAGGCCTTCCCCGTGGCGTTACCCGATCAGGGCACCACGGTTCGCCAGCTGTTTGAGCTCTCCTGCCAGATGAGCGGTACATTTATCGAGCCGGCGATCACCTGCAATAATTTCAGTACGCTCTATTTTTTCCTGCAGCAAAACCCGCAGGCGATCACCATTTGCAGCCAGTTTACCGTGCTGTATCAGGCCAAAGAGCACGGTCTGGCATTACGGTCTATCGGCATCGATCAGCTCACCCAGCGCACGCTTCAGGTCCAAACGGTTAACGGCCGCCAGCGATCCGCAGCGCTGAATCTGTTTCTCACCTTTGTCAGTGAGCAGTTGCAGCAGCAGAATGAATTTTTTCGCAGCGAATATGGTTTCTGAGTGGGTTCGGGGTTTTAAGTTTAAAGGCATTAAGGTCAAAGGCTTTAGGTCAACATCGGCTCGGGGGTTTGGCGTCAGCATAGAGCCCGGTATCCGAGACGCCGTGAACCCATCCCTGGGGGCTTGGCTGCGGCATCCCTACCGCAGACACTCGGCTACCGGGCTCTATGCCGCCACCCCATAACTTAGTGTCGTTGGGTGGCCTGGTGGATACACAGGTCAAATACATTAGGGGAGCGGGTTTTGATTTGTGTGACCCCATTGAAACAGGCAACAATGAAGCCTTGGGGAAGGGAGAGAAGGTTGATAAGCAAAGCATCGGCGACAGGGATGTCGCCGCTGAGCCCCCAGGGATGGGTGCACGGCGACTTTACGTTCAACCTTCTCTCCCTGAACTTGCCACCAGAGCATCCATACGACTTGCTTTGTAACAGCGGCAAACTCAGCCAGCACTGAGGGAAAGGTTAACAACGACTTTGCGCCCTGACGAGGTCACCGAAGCATCCAGACGACTTGCTACAGCAATAAACAGAGCAACCAAACAACTTACCCCTGTAAGTCATTCTTGAGGAAGCCATAACGTGGACAGCAAATTACTGGGCAGTTACCTGAAAGATCGGCGTGCGAAGCTGAATCCGGCAGATTTCGGTATTTCTCCTATCCGCCGCCGCACGCCGGGATTGCGGCGGGAGGAAGTGGCCAACCGCGCCAACGTCAGCGCCACCTGGTATACCTGGCTGGAACAAGGCCGCGGCGGCTCGCCTTCGGCTGAAGTGCTCAACCGTATTGCTGAAGCGCTAGGACTGACGCCGGTGGAACGCGAACACCTGTTTTTCCTGGCGCAGCAGCGTGCGCCGCAGGTGCATTATCAGGCCTGGGAACCCATCTCTCCGCAACTTCAGCGGGTGCTGGATTCGCTGGAATACAGCCCGGCGATGGTGAAAACCCCGACCTGGGACATCATTGCCTGGAACGAAGCCGCGCGTGCGGTGCTGAAGGACTACAGCAAAATGGCGCCCGAACAGCGGAATATTCTGCGGATCCTGTTTGGCGATCCTCGCGTGAAAGAGCATATGGTGAATTGGCTGCAGGATGCCACGTTTGCCGTCGCGGCTTTCCGATCGGAAGTGATGCGCGCCGGTGCCATGGATTCCGTGCAGCCATTGATTGATGAGCTTTGCCAGAGCAGCAGCGAATTCAACACCATCTGGCAAAATTATGATGTTCAGCAGTACGGCGAGGGCATCAAACATACGCGCCTACCGTTAGTGGGCGAGTGCAATTTCGAATACTCTTCGTTTGCCGTTGATGGCCGCGCCGATCTGGGCCTGGTGATTTATACCCCTTCCCGGCCGATCGATCGGGAAAAAACTGCCACGCTGATCGCTCACTGGCGTCAACAGCAAAGGGGATAAACGACGGCCCCCGTCAACGAGGGCCACCGGCATTACTTCATATCAACCTGATAGAAGATATGTTTGCCAAACGGATCGATCTCATAGCCGGTCACCTCTTTGCGTACCGGTTCAAAGATGGTCGAATGGGCAATCATCACCGCAGGGGCCTGATCGTGCATGATTTGCTGCGCCTGGCGGTAAAGCTGGATGCGTTTATTATGATCCTGCTCGCTACGGGCTTCGGTGATCAGCGTGTCGAACGGCTTGTAACACCATTTCGAGGAGTTCGAGCCGCCGTTGGCCGAGGTGCAGCTGAACAACGGACCGAAGAAGTTATCCGGATCGCCGGTTGCGGTGGTCCAGCCCATCAGCGCGGCCTGATGATCGCCATCCTTCACCCGCTTCAGGTATTCACCCCATTCAAAGCTGACGATTTTGGCATTGACGCCCACTTTCGCCCAGTCGGCCTGGATCATCTCCGCCATGCGGCGCGCGTTCGGGTTATACGGACGCTGAACCGGCATTGCCCACAGCTCGATAGTGGTGCCCGGCTTGATGCCGGCTTCTTTTAACAGGGTTTTGGCTTTCTCAGGATCGTAGTCGTAATCCTTCAGATCCTGATCGGCACTCCACACGCCCGGCGGCAACAGATTCTTCGCTGCGGTGCCGGTTCCCTGGAAGACCGCCTGAATGATCGCCGGCTTATTGATGGCCATGGTCAGCGCCTGACGGACCTTAACGTTATCCATCGGCGGCTTTTGCGTGTTGAATGCGAGGAAACCGGTGTTCAGGCCGGGCTTCTGCATCAGCACCAAATCCTTATTCTCTTTCATGCGCGGCAAATCGGCGGGATTCGGGAACGGCATCACCTGACACTCGTTCTTCTCCAGCTTGGCTAAACGCACCGACGCATCCGGCGTGATGGCGAATACCAGCCGATCCAGCTTGGCTTTACCCTGCCAGTATTCCGGGAAGGACTTGAACAGGATGCGCGAATCTTTCTGATACTGCACCAGCTCAAAAGGTCCGGTCCCGATCGGCACCTGATCGACCTTCTCTGGCGTGCCCGCTTTTAACATCGCGTCAGCGTATTCAGCCGAGAGAATCGAGGCAAAGTACCAGCCGAGATCGGCGAGGAACGGCGCTTCTGCATGGGCCAGCGTAAAGCGCACGGTGTTGTCGTCAACTTTTTCAATATTCTGGATCAGCGAGCCAAACTCCAGGCTTTCAAAGTTGGCGTAGGTGCCGTTAGAGACATTGTGGTACGGGTTTTTGGGATCTTTCTGCCGCATAAACGAGAAAATCACGTCATCTGCGTTGAAGTCGCGGGTCGGTTTGAAGGCTTTATTGCTCTGGAACTTCACGCCTTTTCGCAGATGGAAGGTGTAGGTTTTGCCGTCGGGGCTGATATCCCAGCTCTCTGCCAGACTCGGGATCAGTTCTGTGGTGCCCACTTTAAAATCCACCAGCCGGTTGTATACCGGCACGGCGCTGGCATCAACGCTGGTCCCTGAGGTGTATAACTGCGGGTTAAAGTTTTCCGGCGATCCTTCCGAACAGAACACCAGCGTTTTCGCCGCGGCCCCAGAAGCCACAACCAATGCCAACGCGGCAACGGCCGTCCTTAATACTGATTTTCTCATCTCCATCCTCACTTTAAAGTGCTTTTATTGTCTGTCCTGAACAGTTAACAATCTAATCGCTATCGCCTGAGGGAGCCAGTAAAAAGACGCATTTTTGACCATAAGATTGGGTTATATTTCAAATGATTGAAAATTATTTACGCGCGGGAGCGGTAAAATATCCGCCTGAAAAGTGAGTGGCGTCTGACGAGAAGTCAATGAGAAGTGAGGGTAGGACGGAGGTAAAATGACTGTTCCCCACCGGACGGCAGGGAACACAGAGCGTCAAGAAGACTGAAGGATCAGTTCAGCTTGTACTCGAGGGTAATCTCAGCGTTTAACACCTGAGAGACCGGACAACCGGCTTTCGCCTGGTTGATAATTTCATCGAATTTGCTGCTATCAATGCCCGGCAGTTTGACCTGGCTTTGCAGGGCAATTTTGGTGATTTTAAAACCATCACCCGACTTATCCAGTGACACATCGGCTACGGTATCGATGCTTTCCGGGGTGAAGCCTGCATTGCCTAACATCAGCGACAGCGCCATTGAGAAACAAGCCGAATGGGCCGCGCCAATCAGTTCTTCCGGGTTGGTGCCTGGTTTGCCTTCAAAACGGGTATTAAAGCCATATGGCTGCTCTTTCAGCGCGCCGCTTTCGGTGCTGATCGTGCCTTTACCCTGCTTAATATCGCCTTCCCAGTGCGCCTGCCCTTTCTTATGAATGGTCATGACTGTCCTCCTGTTTGTTTATCATGAACATTCAGTATAGTGGCTTCTCAGCGCTTCGCCCGGAGAAGCCTTTCAACTGGCTATTTACTGACCAGCCCGTCCCGTCATTTCTCCGCACCGGCTTTGACCTGAGCCTGACTCTCTGATAGTTATAACAAATCCGCTTTACCCCCACACAGACACAGGAAGACAGGATGAATCAGCAACTGGCCAGCCAGCTCAGCACCCGTTTTTACCGTTACCTTGCCGTCACCAGCCAGAGTGATGCCTCGGCTAAGGTTCTGCCCAGCACGCCTGAACAACACAATATGGCGAAAATGCTGGCCGAAGAACTGCGTGAGCTGGGATTACAGGATGTGGTGATTGATGAATTCGCCACCGTCACCGCCGTTAAACCGGGTAACCGCCCTGCTGCACCCCGCATCGGCTTTATCACCCATATTGATACCGTCGACGTTGGCCTGTCTCCACATATCCATCCGCAGACATTGCGCTTTGAAGGGAAAGACCTGTGCCTGAATCAGCAGGAAGATATCTGGTTACGCACTGCGGAACACCCGGAAATCAATGCCTATCATGGCCAGGACGTAATCTTCAGTGACGGCACCAGCGTGCTGGGTGCGGATAATAAAGCGGCGGTCACCGTGGTGATGACGCTGATGGAAAATCTGACTCACGACACGCCGCACGGCGATATCGTGGTGGCGTTTGTGCCTGATGAAGAAATCGGCCTGCGTGGGGCGAAAGCCCTCGATCTGAAATCGCGCTTCGATGTCGATTTTGCCTACACCATCGACTGCTGTGAGCTGGGTGAAGTGGTGTATGAAAACTTTAACGCGGCGGCGGCTGAAATCCGGCTGACCGGCGTGACCGCACACCCGATGTCCGGCAAGGGCGTGCTGGTCAATCCGCTGCTGATGGCAATGGATTTTGTCGGTGAGTTCGACCGTTTTGAAACCCCTGAACATACCGAAGGCCGCGAAGGCTATGTCTGGTTTAACGATATGACCGCCAACGCCAACGAGGCGCGGCTGAAGGCCTCAATTCGTGACTTTGACCTGGCCTCATTTGAGCAGCGTAAACAGAAAATTGCCGATGTGGCCGAGAAAATCCGCCAGCAGTACCCGACCGGTAGCGTTGAATTTACCATTACCGACACCTACAGCAATATCAGCAATGCGATCGGCGAAGATCGTCGCGCCATTGATTTGATCTTTGCCGCCCTGGAAGCACTGGATATCGCCCCGAAAGTGACACCTATGCGCGGGGGCACAGACGGCGCGGCGCTTTCCGCTAAAGGGCTGCTGACGCCAAACTTCTTTACCGGTGCGCATAACTTCCATTCGAAGTTTGAGTTCCTGCCGGTGCCTTCATTTGTGAAGTCCTACCTGGTCGCAGAGCAGCTCTGCCTGCTGGCGGCGAAATAAAAACAAAAAAGGGGCGAATTTCTTCGCCCCTTCTCACTCTGCCTCTCAGCGCGACTTCACGCCCGCGCGTTATTCTTTAACCGCAACATCAATGCCTGGGAAGAATTTCGCCGCCAGCTTGGTCACGGTGCCATCAGCCTGAACTTTGGTGATAGCCGCATCCAGTTCCTGCTTACGTTTGGCATCGTCTTTACGCAGGCCAAAACCGATACCCACGCCGAGGATCTGCGTGTCTTCTACTGCGCCACCCGCAAAGGCAAAACCTTTACCCTGCGGCTTTTCCAGGAAGCCAGACTGACCCGCTGCGGACATCACCAGCGTGCCATCAAGACGGCCAGCAACCATGTCGTTGTAAACCTGGTTCTGATCCTGATAAGAGGTGACCGTCACGCCCTGCGGTTCCCAATGCTTCTTGGCGAAGGTTTCCTGCACCGAGCCCTGCAACACGCCGATGTTTTTCCCTTTTAGAGAGTCAACGGTCGGTTGCAGGCCTGAGCCGCTTTTGCCAATAAGCTGGCTTGGAATACGGTAAATCGGTTTGGTGAAGCCAATGCTTTTCATGCGCGCTTCGGTGATGTTCATCGCCGAGTTAATGGCGTCGAATTTCTTCGCCGCCAGTGCCGGGATCAGAGCATCAAAGCTGCTTTCTACCCAGCTACATTTAAAATTGCCCGCCTGGCAAATCGCTTTGCCCAGCTCGATATCGAACCCTTCCAGCTCACCGGAGGCGTTGCGGCTTTCGAATGGCGGATACTGCGATTCCAGACCGTAACGCAGCGTTTCCTGCGCCAGTGCAGACATGGAAGACAGCAGGCCTACAGCCACAAACAGTGCATTCAGTTTCTTCATCAACTTCCCCTCAGGAGATTTATTAGCGAGGCTTCACCTGGCACAGCGCCTGAGCGCCCGCCTTCAGTGTGGCTTCGTCTTTTGCGAAAGAGAGACGGATCAATTTATTGTCAGTACCATCCGTGTAGAACGCCGAAAGTGGGATAGTTGCTACACCGTGATCAACAATCAAACGTTTTACCATTTCGCTGTCAGATTCGTCACTGAAATCTGCATAGCTGGCCAACATAAAAAACGAACCGGCTGACGGCAGCAGCGTAAATGGCGACGCTTTCATCAATTCCCCCAGCATGTCGCGCTTACGCTGATAAAACTCCCCCAGTCCGAGATAGTTAGCCGGTTCGCGCAGGTAATCCGCAAAGGCAACCTGCATCGGGGTGTCGGCGGAATACATCATAAACTGGTGAACCTTGACCATCTCTTCCATCAGCTCCGCCGGGGCCAGGCAATAGCCAACACGCCAGCCGGTGACGTGGAAGGTCTTGCCAAACGATGAGACGATCACGCTGCGTTGAGCCAGCTCCGGATGCGTTGCCATGCCCTGATGTTGGCGACCATCAAACAGAATATGTTCATAGACTTCATCGGACAGCACCACGATATTGGTGTTGCGGGTGATGGCCGCCAGCTGATCAAGATCGGCCCGCGACAGCACCTGAGCACTCGGGTTGTGCGGGGTGTTGATGATAATCATCCGCGTGCGCGGCGTAATTGAGGCGCGCACTTGATCCCAGTTGATGGCGAAATCCGGCACCTGCAGCTTCAGACCGACCGGCACGCCGCCCTGCAAGCGAACCACCGGCGCATAGCTGTCAAATGCCGGCTCGAAGAAGATCACTTCGTCGCCACTGTGCACCAGACCACCGATTGCCGCATAAATCCCCTGGCTGGCGCTGCCGGTGATCAGCACTTCGCTGGCCGCGTCATACTTCTGGCCATACAGCGTCTGCACCTTGCTGGCTAACACCTCTTTCAGCGCTCCCAGCCCGGTCATCGGCGCATACTGATTATGCCCCTGCTCCATGGCTTTGGTGACGCCGTTGATCAAGGCCTCGTCGCACGGGAAGTTGGGTGCGCCCTGGGACAGGTTAATGGCGTTATGCTGGGCAGAAAGTTGGCCGATCACGGCGAAAATGGTGGTGCCAACATCCGGTAATTTTGAACGCTGCTGTACAGAGGATTTGATGGTCATGCTGTCTCCGTTGGAGGTGGAATGCGCAATGTCTCTATTCAACGTGAGCACACTTGAGCCGACAAGCGAATTGTTGTCATAATAGCTATGACTTTTAAACATAGCTCAGAGGCAAACAATGTCACGGTGCACGCTCCCGCTCAATGCAATTCATGCCTTCATTGTCACTGCCAGGCACCTGAATCTGACCCGCGCTGCCGGGGAACTGTGCATCACCCAGGGCGCCGTTAGCCGCAAAATTGCTTCGCTTGAGAACTGGCTGGGGTTTGCGCTGTTTGATCGCCACGCCCGTGGCCTGACCCTCACCGCTCAGGGCGCCAGCCTGCTTCCCGCAATGAAAACCCCCTTCGAACACATGATGCAGGCGGCCGAACAGGCCAGCAAAACCCATGGCGTGATCCGGCTGAAGGCACCGACCTGTGCCATGCGCTGGCTGGTGCCTAAACTGGTGGCGCTGGAGCAGGCGCAACCCGAACTCCACGTCTCGCTAACCAGCACCGTCGACCACAGCACCCAGCTGGATAATCATGACGTGGCGATCCTCTACGGGAGCCAGCCGGCCGGCAGTTGCCGGTTGTTTGATGAGGAGCTGACGCCGGTTATCGCCGCCAGCCTGCAGCCTGAAAAACCGATGGCAGTCAGCGATCTCTCAGGCTTCACTTTTTTGCATCCCACCGCCGACGGGCGTGACTGGCAGCTGTGGTTAAGCCAGCAGCCGTCAGCGGTGTTGCTGAAGCGCAACCAGCATTTCGATACCATGGATTTGGCGATCAGCGCCGCGATTCAGGGATTTGGCGTGACGGTGGCCGATGTGACCCTGATCGCAGCGGATCTGGCGATGAAGAGGCTGATCGCCCCGTTCAGTGAGACGGTGAAAACGGGCGCGGTCTACAGTCTGATCCAGCGCCCGCCGGAAGAAGCGCCACCGCAGCTGGCTGCATTGGTGGCGTGGTTATGCCAGCGGTGATCTCCGCGGGCAAAACCCTTAGAACGATACCCACTCATCTGCCGACGCAGCCGCCGGTTTAGCCGTCAGCGCGCGCGTCATACCGCCGGCGGGCTTAACATAGGCAGCCGGTGCGGGCACGGCGGCAGACACGGGCGACAGGCGGAATTTCGATACTGACAGGGTCAGCTCTTCCGTCTGGCGTTCCAGCTGACTGGCCGCCGCCGACACCTGCTCCACCAGCGAGGCGTTCTGCTGGGTCACGCTGTCCATTTCGGTGATCGCCGTACCGACCTGCGAAATCCCTTTACTCTGTTCTTCAGAAGCCGAGGCGATCTGCTTCATGATTTCAGTCACTTCGACCACGCCGCTGAGGATCGCGTCCATGGTGCTGCCGGCCTCACCGACCAACAGCGATCCTTTTTCCACGCGGGAAACCGAGTCAGCAATCAGCATTTCAATCTCTTTCGCTGCACCGGCGCTGCGCTGCGCCAGGTTACGCACTTCGCTGGCGACCACCGCAAAGCCACGGCCCTGCTCACCGGCCCGCGCGGCTTCAACTGCCGCGTTCAGCGCAAGAATATTGGTCTGGAAGGCGATGCTGTTGATCACGCTGGTGATCTCGGCAATCTTCTTCGAACTGCCCGCGATGCCCTGCATGGTGGTGACCACATCATTCACCAGCTTGCCGCCTTTGCTGGCGGTGACCGAGGCATTCTGCGCCAGGTCGCTGGCCTGACGGGCGTTGTCGGCGTTAAATTTCACCGTGGCCGTCAGCTGTTCCATACTCGCCGCCGTTTGTTCCAGCGCCGCAGCCTGCTCTTCAGTGCGTGAAGAGAGATCGTTGTTGCCGGAAGAGATTTCAGCCGCGCCGCGATAGATATTGTCCGTACCGCTGCGGATGGCGCTCACCGCTTCACGCAGGCTGTCCTGCATGGCGCGCAGCAGAGGCACCAGTTTTCCGACGCAGTTACGACCGATATCTTCCAGCGGATGGCTCAGATCGCCATCGGCAATCAGGCGGAAATGCTCACGCATGCCGTCGAGCGGACGCACCAGCATTTTGACCAGGTAGCGGTCAGTAAACAGTAAGATAAACAGGCCGACGATCACCGACAGCACAATGACAATTTTGGTGACATCGGTCAGATGGTCAACGGTAACGCGGGTGGTATCCAGCTTCTGACCCGCCGCCAGATTGAATTTGTCGACGGTGGCTCCGAACTCGCGGCTCAGGGCTGGCGTGACGCCGGTCGCCTGGCGCCGAAACGCATCCATATTGCCCTGCTGTGCCAGCTGCATCTGTGGCAGCACGCCGTTATCCAGCAGCTTTTGCCAGCTGCCGATCACCGCTGCGGAATAGCCCGCATCCATCGGCCCCGGTGACTGGGCTTTAAAATCGGCCAGCAACGCAGACATGTTATCGAGCGCCTTTTGCACCGACGCCATATCCGCCGCAGCAGAGGCGCTGCCAGACTGGCGGGACTCCACGGCACGCGTCAGGCGGGTGATAAAGCGGAAATACTGATCGTTGCCTTTGCTCAGGGTGGTCATCTGATTGACCAGTTCACGATCGACCTCATTACCGTGGCCCAGCGCATTGAGGGAATAGACGCTGTACATGCCGACGGCAGACCACATCAGGCAGAACAGCCCGAGGATCCAGAGCATCACGCTGCGGATGGTAAAGTTTTTTAACAGGTTCATAACTACTCCGTAACGGTATTAATGCGGATTACATCGCCTGAAAGATCGGGCGCTTATCCGCTATTATCGGCACGGAGTGAGAAAAACTGAGGGGATATCCGCTGGCGATTCAAAAACTTAGACTGACCTCCAATTCAGTTAAGTCCTTGCTGCCAAAGTCATTTAAGGTCAAAACCGCCAGAACATTCGATTTAGCGGGGAAATAATTATGTTACGCAACTAGTCGTTTAACCGCACCATCCCTTTCATCAACAGACGGAACAACTGGGTCCGTCGGCGCATAAAGCGCTTTTCCAGCTTCAGCACCGCCTGCCCCTTGACGCCAAAGCGCATCACCTTGTCTTCCCACGGACGCCAGGCCGGCCAGTTGATCTCGCCCTCGATTTGATGCGAGAAGGCGCTGGCATCCCGGGCAAAACTCAGCCAGTAGTCGCTGACCTTTTTGGCGAATGCCCGATCGTTGTCGGTAAACGGTCGATCGCTTATCTCGTCACCGAAGGCGTCCAGCGTATCCAGCGTGTAGGGGATTTCGTTACCGTGCCAGGTGCCGTTCACATACAGATCGCGCGCGTTTTCAGAGACATAATCGAAATAGTACCGCCATGCCGGCATGCCGTTGCGGTGCTGCGCCAGCGCGGCAATATAGCCCATGGTGGTGAAGGTCATATCGCGGGCCACCTGTCGGCCCAGCTCACTGTCGTCATACACGCCGTCGTACATCATGCGGATCATTTTCAGCCGCAGCCCGATTCGCTGCGTCTGGCGTACTCCGGCAATCACTTTTGCCGGGTCAACGCCAAAGTAGCTGAGTACGCTGGCTTCATCGCTGTTACTGCCGATCATCAGCGGCAGTTTTAGCTGTTTCGCGGCGGTGAAGACGCTGAGCATCGGTTCCGGTAACACACAGTCGCCGGCGATGGCCACCGGCCCGTTAGCCAGCGAGCTGTCCAGCTGCCAGAAGGCGTCAGCAGGTAATTCCCTCAGCTGCCCGGCCGTTGCCTGTTCCAGCCCGAAATGGCTGGCCAGCCTGACGCCGGTGTTGAGGGCTTTTTGGCGGGGAACATCCGGCAGCGTATAGGCGCTCTGGGCAATGCCTTTGTGGAAAAGCCCGGCGGCCAACGGCGAAGCAAACAGGGACAGAACGCTTCGCGCCCCGGAAGATTCGCCAAAAAGGGTGACGTTGCTGCTGTCGCCACCAAAGCTGGCGATATTGCGCTGTACCCATTGCAGCGCGGCAATCTGATCGAGCAAGGCAAAGTTATTCACCACCTCACCCGCCGGATACTCTTTGTCTAACGCCGGGTGGGCAAAAAAGCCCATATGGCCCAGTCGATAGTTGATGGTGACGATCACCACCCCGCGCGAAGCCAGCGGCAATCCGTTATAAGGTGCCAGACCGCCCGCGCCCATGGCATAACCGCCGCCATGGATCCACACCATCACCGGCAGTGGACGAGCCGGTTCCAGATCGGGAGTCCAGACGTTGAGATACAAACAGTCTTCGCTAAAGTTACCCGGATCGCCTCCGCCTACCGCCAGACAATATTCCCGGTTCTGCCAGCTGGCATTTCCCCAGGCGGTGGCATCACGCTCACCTTGCCACGGTTTGACGGGTTTAGGCGGCTGCCAGCGTAACGCACCCACGGGTGGTGACGCATAGGGAACGCCCCTGAAGACAAAAACACCGTCTTCTAGACTTCCGCGAAGCCGTCCTTCCGCGGTACTGGTCCTTAACAAACGATCGTGTCTCATCATCTCATCCTGAAATAGCCTGCTAATCATTATTTGCAGCCGTGAGACGAAAGTCCAATCTTTGCGGCCATTTGCAGATTATGCTGAGCGGACAGCAAATCGATTGAAAGAGAGATTCAGAGGATTTGAGTTTCATCGCTGTTCATTTTTGATTATGTTTTCCTCTCCCCTTATCTGAAAGGATTTGACCATGTTTTCGGCCCTGAATAATGGATTTTCCCGCCTGACCGATCGTCCTGATTTCGGCAAGCTGGTGCTGCGCCTGACCTTTGGCATTTTGCTGCTGTTTCATGGCGAATTTAAGGTAATCCATGGCGTCGGTTGGATTGCCAATATGTTGAAACCGCATGGCATACCCGGCTTCGTGGCATACGGCGCGTATATTGGGGAAATTGTTGCCCCGATTATGATTATTATCGGTCTGATGACCCGTCCGGCCGCATTTGTGATTGCGGTGAATCTGGTGGTGGCCACGCTGCTGGTCAAAACCGGCGCGATTTGGGACCGTACCAACGTAGGGGCCTGGGCGCTGGAAGGCGAGGCGCTTTACCTGTTTGGTGCGCTGGCGATTATGTTCCTCGGCGCGGGTAAATATGCGCTAATAAAAAATCCACGTTTACAGTAAAAAACCGGGGCATGCGCTCATGCCCCGGTTTTTTTAGCGCATCTGCGTCACACCACACCTCGCCAGACTGGCTTTTTGCCGCTGGGCATAGAGTGCAATTTCATCCTGCACCGCCGCGCCTAACGCTTTTTCAAACTCCGCTTTGCTGCTGTGGCCCTGACTCCGTGCTTTGGTTTCGCTGCCTAAATTGGACTGGAAGATCCCGGCGGCACTGACCGGCAGGAAATCCTCATAGATCATTGGCGTGGCGCTGATTAGCCCCGCATCCAGTAAAGTCTCGATATTTTGCTGCGCGGCAATCTGCTCAGGATGCGCGCGGCCCTTTTCGCTCAGGCGGAAGGTAAACCAGGCCAGCTGTTGCACGCGTAAGGTTTTGGCATCATCCGGGAAGGCCTGGAAAATGTCGCCCAGCTTCTGCTGGTGAACGCGGTTGTCAGTGCCCGTTTCACTCTCATGCAGCAGGCGATCGTACAGCTCGCGGCCTTTGGCAGTGAGCGCAATGCCCCGCTGTTCAATCTCGCCAAACCTGGCGGTGTGCGTGCCCTGCTGCGCGTTGCGAAAACGCACCGCCTCATCCAGCGCTTTAAAACTGGTCTGCCGCAGCAGGATCGGCACCTCGCGACGCGGCGGCCCTTCGATGATCGCTTTCGGCGTGATGCCCGCGTCTGGCATCAGCGCCTGCACGCGATCGATATCCAGCGTGCGGGGCGTCAGGTGGTTGATATGGCAGCCGGGGAAACAGACCACATCGGCGATCAGACGGTGCTGGTCGAGTAAGGCCTGATAGGTGCCCTGGTCAACGGTGGTTTGCTGATGCCAGCGGAAAGTTTCCAGCACTTGCGGAATAAACTCTTCCGCCTGCTGCTCGGTCAATCCGCCCTGCTGCTGATGCAGCCTGACCAGTTCACGGCAGCGCGGCGTGAAGATATCGCGCGCGGCCAGAATTTCTGCCGCCTGCTGCTGCAGGGAAGGATCGTCGATCAGTTCCAGGCGGAGTAACGAGGTAAACAGACGGAAAGGATTGGCATTCAGCGCGTCATCGTCCAGCGGACGAAACGCCGTGGAGTGAACCGGCACCCCGGCCTGAGAAAGGTCATAATAGCCGACCGCATACATGCCCATAATGGCAAACACCTGCCGCAACATAGCCAGTTCAGCCGCGGTGCCCACCCGGATTGCGCCGTGGCGTTCAACGCTTAACCGCGACAGCTCATTGTCCCGCTCAAGCTGCTGTTTCAGGGCCGGATTCTGCGCCAGCACCTCGGCATTAACCTGTGAGACCAGTTTCAACAGCGTGCCATATTGCGGCACCTCCTGCTGATACATCGCCGACATCGCACTGGCAAACCCGGCGCGAAGGCTATCGGCAGACACCCATCTACTTTCCATTTTCTGACCCTTATTGCAGTGATGCAGTCAGATTACTGGAAAGCGCAGGAGCCGGAAAAAATTATTGGTAATTTGTGATCGGCCCCGGGATTGCGGGTTAGCGACGGTAGCCGTAACGGTATTTCGCCAGCAGCAGTAATGAGGTCAGCACCGCCGGGATCGCCAGGCTACTAAACACTTCGGTGATGTTCCAGCCCATCGACAGCATTTGCGCGCCGGCAAACGCGCTGAGGATCGCGCCAATCCGCCCGACGCCATGCATCCAGCTGGAGCCGGTGGCACGGGCGTGAGTGGGATAATAGCTGGCAGACAGCGCGTTCATTCCGGTATTGGCGCCATTCAGGCAAAAACCACTGCAGAAGGCCACCAGGCTGAGCACCAGCGTGTGGGCTGGGGCAAAGCCAATCGCCACCGTGGCGATGGCACCGGTAAAATAGATCGCTGCCAGCGCCAGGTTGGCATTGAAGCGGTCCATCATCCAGCCCGCAAACAGCGAACCCACCGTGCCGCCTGCCTGATACATCGCGGTGACCAGCGCCGCTTGCGTGACCGTCATCCCCATGTCTTTCACCAGCGAAGGCAACCAGCTGCCGATCAGATACACCAGGAACAGCCCCATAAAATAGGCGCCCCACAGCAGCGTGCTGCCCAGCAGGTAAGGACGGCTCAACACCAGCCGCGCCGCGCCGTGGCACTGCGGTTTTTCCGCCATGGCGAACTGACGCCCGTTCAGCGCCTGGTCCGGTGCCATTTTCGCGACGATCTGGCGGATGCGTTCAGCGGGCGCCTGTCTGGCGATCAGAAACCGCACCGATTCCGGCAATCCCTTCAGCAGGATCGGCACCATCAGTAACGGTAAAATTCCGCCCACCACCAGCACCGCATGCCAGCCGAAGGTGGGGATCAACCACGACGCCGCAAATCCGCCGCCCGCCGCACCAAAGGTGAAGCCGCAGAACACCACGGTGATAATGAAGGCGCGTTTACGTTCAGGAGAGTATTCCGCCACCAGCGTGCCGACATTGGGCATTGCCGCGCCCATCCCCAGCCCGGTGAGGAAGCGGAACAGCATCATTTGATCGACGTTGTGCGACAGCGCGGTCATCAGCGTCCATAAGCCGAAGAAGAACACGCTGCTGATGATCACCACCCGACGGCCAAACCGGTCGGCCAGCGGACCTGCCAGCATCGCCCCCAGCGCCAGGCCAATCAGTGCGGCACTGATCACCGCCCCAAGCTGATGAGTGCTGACGCCCCAGTCACTTTTCAGCGCCGGTGCAATAAACCCCATCAGGGCAATGTCCATGCCGTCCATTGCCACCACGGCGAAGCACAGGGCAATAATCCTTTGCTGGTAACGGCTGATGCTGCCTTGATTAATTAAGGCACGCACATCAATCGCAGCGGTACTCTCCACGTTAGCGCTCCATGGGCCAGCAGCAGTCAGGGGCTGGCGACGTTTCCTGAAAAAAATTGTCGGCTATGATAACGGATTGTCTGCGTGTTGACCTGTCTTATTAAGGAACAACCGTTACGACAGCGGTGAATAAAGGCCGGTTTGATAATGCGCTTTGATACTTAGCCGCTATGAACGCGGTTAAAAGTGATGGAAAACTGTGCAAAAGCCGTAAATGTTAACTAAATTTTGCAATAAGGTTAACAAATCTCTCTTATGCGCCTTGCCAGTTGGCTGGCCTGCTACTTACGCTGGGTTATGGATAAAAATTACCTGTTTAATCAGCGCATTCGCTTGCGCCATCTGCACACTTTTGTCGCCGTTGCTCAGCAAGGGACGCTCGGTCGTGCCGCCGAAACGCTGTCGCTGAGCCAGCCTGCGCTGTCCAAAACCCTTAACGAACTTGAGGAGCTGGCCGGTGCACGGTTATTCGATCGCGGGCGGCTGGGCGCGCAGTTAACCACTATGGGCGAGCAGTTCCTGACCCATGCGTTGAGGATCCTCGATGCGCTCAATCACGCCGGACAATCCTTCAGCCCGGCAGAGATTGATCAGCCGGCGGTGCTGCGCGTGGGCGTGTTGACCACCGTGGCGCTGGGGATGCTGCCGTCGATACTGGATCGCTTCCACCAGCTGCAACCTCAGGCGATTGTTCAGGTGGCTACCTTGCACAATAACGTGCTGATTGCCGGTTTGAGAGCCGGAGAATTTGATGTCGGCATCGGTCGCATGGCCGATCCGGAAATGATGACCGGGCTGACCTATGAACTTCTGTTTATGGAAAATTTACGGCTGGTGGTGCGGCCCGATCATCCGCTATTGAGTGACAACGTCACGCTGTCCAAAGCCTTGTCCTGGCCGGTGGTGATTTCGCCGGAAGGCACGGCACCCCGGCGTCTGGCGGATGAGATGATCAAAGAACAGGGCTGCCGCTTACCGTCCACGCTGGTGGAAACGTCGGCGACGTCCCTCGCCCGGCAGCTTGCCTTGCGTTACAACTACGTCTGGTTTGTGCCGTCGGGCGCGATCAAAGAGGATTTGCTGCATCAGTCGCTGGCCGCGTTGCCGATTGCGTCGCACGGGCCTGGTGAATCGGTGGGCATCATTACCTGTACCGGCGCACCGTTAAGCCTTAGCGCAGAAGTGCTGCTGGCTACCGTGCGTAAATCCCATTCAGGGTAGCCAGCTTAAGGCTTAACGACTGCGTTTGGCGTGGCGTTCGCGGTTTTCCTGCCGGGCCTGCTCGGTTTTCTTCAATCCCACATAACAGGCCCCGCTGCCGCCATGTTGCGGCAACGCGCAGCAGTAAGCCTGTACCAGATCGAACTGCTGCAACCAGCGATCCAGATAGCTGCGCACGATGTTGGCATGTGAACCATCTTCCCGCCCTTTACCGTGCACAATCAGCAGATTGCGGTAGTTCTCCTGCTCGGCCAGCAGCATAAAGCTGTAAAGCGTCTGTCGGCAGGTTTCCACCGGCTGCCGCAGCAGATTCAGCGTGGCGTTGGCGGGATATTTTCCGTGGCGCAGCTTATCCAGAACGCCCTGCTGAATACCTTCGGCCTTGAATTCTAACGGCGTTTCGCGCGGAATAATGGTGAGAAAACCGCTGGTCAGAGGATTATCCAGCTGCAGGTCTTCCAGGGTGTTGCGGGGTGATTTGGTTGAGGGGGATTTCAACCAGTGAACATTGGCGCAATCCTTTAGCGGCTTAACGTCGTCCATTGCCATCGCATCTTTAAACAGATCCTGCTCGTCAAGATTCATCTTGCGGTCCCCCGGAGGTCAAAAAAACGGAGGTGGAGAAGGGCTCCACCCAGCAAGTTTAGCAAAAGTCTCGCCGGAAGCTATCCCCTTAATCTTGCCGCGAAAGCGCGTAACGGGCGCTGGCCTCATCGGTGATCAGCCCGGTCACCCAGCGTCCCCGTAATGCGGCGGCGATCGCTTTATGCTTGTCCTCACCGCCCGCAAAGGCGATCACTTTACGTTGCGTCTGCGCGGTGAGTTCCACGCTGGTCAGCCGCCGATCTAACTCGCTTGGCACCCGCTGGCCATCCTCACCGATAAAGTGCCCAAGCATTTCTGCCGCCACCTTAAGCGATTCCAGCGTACTCACCTGGCTGTCGGTAATAAAGCCGTCGGCATTCAGCGGGCAGCCTGCGGCAACCTGCCCGATGCCAACGAACATGATATCGGCACTGGCCGCTTTTTCGGTGACGGTGCGATAGATGCGGTGGTTACACCACAGATCGCGGTCTTCTACGCTGTCGGCATACAGCGGCGCAGGCAGAATAAAATAGCGGCCCTGGGTTTTCTCCGCCATCCACAGCGGTACGTCATAGCGGGTACAGGAACCATCACTGGCAATTGCGCCAATCAGTGACACGCAACTGTGCTGCGGCCGGTCAAACTCGGGCAGCTCATCAATGGTTGCCCGCAAGGTGCGGCCCGAGCCGACAGCAATGGTCTGCGCGTCTTCCAGCTTCAGCGTTTGTGCCATCACTTCCGCGCCGGCAACCGCGATCATCTGCTGCAAGCCTTCGCCATCCACTCCCGCCGACGGTACCACCTGACAGACCTGCAGATTGAACCGGGTTTTCAACTGTTCGGCCAGCGTCATACAGTCAGCCACCGGATGGGTAATGCTGACGCTCACCAGGCCCTCCTCTACCGCCAGCGCCACCAGACGCTGGGCCACCTGCCGTGATACGCCGAGCTTGTCGGCAATGTCGTGCTGGGTTTCGCCAGCGACGTAATACATCCAGGCGGCTCTGGCAGCCTGATCCAGTTTCTTATTGTGCTTACTCATTCCGTTGCTCCGCGATTTTTTTCCAGCTTACTCTGAATAATTGCCCGACCATCGGGCAAAAGCAAATTTTGTGATCTATCCCGCAGACAGTCGAGCGCAGAATCCGCAGGCTATAACGCATCAGGCAAAAGCCCCCTTTGAGAGCAAAAGCCCAAAATCAGGAGAGAATGATGACCACTGCGACCCCGTCGATTTGGCTGCACATTGGTGCAGGATCCTTTCACCGTGCCCATCAGGCCTGGTATCTGCATCGCCTGATGGCTCAGGGTGACTGCCGCTGGGAGATTGCGCTCAGCAATATTCGCGATGATGCGGTACCGCTGTTTAACACGCTGGCCGCGCAAAATGGCGAGTACACGCTGGAAACCGTCACCCCGGAAGGGGAACGTCAGTATGAGAAAATCACCTCAATTAAAACCCTGGTGCCGTGGGACGCGGAGCTTAAAGGGCTGATCAAGCAAGGCGCCGACCCGCGTACTAAAGTGATTGCCTTTACCGTGACCGAGAGCGGTTATTTTCTGGATAACGATCACCAGTTAGACCCTGAGCATGCGGATATCAAAGCCGATCTGCGGGGAGAGGCACGGACGATTTATGGTGCCCTGACCCGCGTACTGCTGGCCCGCATGGCCGCGCACGGCAATCCGCTGACGTTGCTTAACTGCGACAACCTGCGGCATAACGGCGAACGTTTCCGCCAGGGTTTCCTCACCTTCCTTAAACTGCGCAACGAGCCGGCTTTACTGGCATGGGTTACGGAAAATACCACCTCGCCCAATACCATGGTCGACCGTATCACGCCGCGTCCGACTGCCGATATCGCGCCGCGCGTGCTGGACGCCACCGGTTTTGCCGATAACGCGCCGGTAATGGCGGAAGCCTTTATCCAGTGGGTAATTGAGGATGACTTTGCCGCCGGACGACCGGCGCTGGAAAAGGTCAATGTGGAGATGGTCGACTCCGTGCTGCCATGGGAAGAAGCCAAAATCCGCATCCTGAACGCCAGCCACAGCTGCATTGCCTGGGCCGGGACGCTGGTCGGGCAGGACTTTATTCACCAGAGTACTCAGACCCAGGAAATTAAAGAGATGGCCTGGGAGTATGTCACTCAGGACGTGATCCCGTCGTTGTTGCCAAGCCCGTTAGATCTTGAGAACTATCGCGACGTGGTGCTGGCCCGCTTTGCGAATCCGTATATTCGCGACACTAACCAGCGCGTGGCCGCCGATGGTCTCTCGAAGATCCCTGGTTTTATTACCCCCACCCTGATGGAAACCTACCAACGGGGCGAAACGCCGCGCGCGACCTCGCTGCTCCCGGCGCTGTTCTTCCTGTTCCTGCAACGCTGGCATCAACAGGATCTGCCTTATGACTATCAGGACGGTGCTCTTGATGCAGCGGCACGCCATGAGATGTTCAGCCATAAGGATGCGCTGGCGCGCTATGCCGCCGATGCCACCCTGTTTGGGCCGTTGTCACAGCGCGCAGAGTTTGCCGCGTTACTGGAGCGTTCGGTCGCCAGCCTGCAAAGCTGGGCCAGACATCCGCAGCCGGTAAGCGAATAAGGAGCCGGTTATGTATCTCGGAATTGATGCGGGAACGTCGGAAATCAAGGCGCTGGTGATCGATCGGCATGGTGAGATTATCGCCACTTCAGGCGCGAAACTCACGGTGCAGCGCCCTCATCCACACTGGTCTGAACAGGATCCGGCTGAATGGTGGCAGGCGCTGCAACAGGCGGTCAGCAGCCTGCGTTCAAAAGTCGGCGAACGTTGGGCCAGCGTCCGTGCGATAGGACTCTCCGGCCAGATGCATGGCGCCGTGCTGCTTGACGGTGATAATCGGGTGCTGCGTCCGTGCATTTTATGGAACGACACCCGCAGTGTCGCAGAATGTCAGGCGCTGATGGCCGTAGCCACCGATTTGTCGGCGATTTCCGGCAATCTGGCGATGCCCGGTTTTACCGCGCCCAAGCTGTTATGGGTGGCGCGCCATGAACCGGCAATTTTCGCCCAGACGGCCAGCGTCCTGCTGCCAAAAGACTATCTGCGCTGGAAAATGAGCGGTGAGAAACTGAGTGATATGTCGGATGCGGCGGGCACCCTCTGGCTGGATGTGGCGAAGAGAGACTGGTCCGACAGCCTGCTGGCTGCCTGTGGCCTGACCCGCGATCATATGCCGCGCCTGGTTGAAGGATCTGAACCTGCGGGAAAACTCAAACCGGAACTGGCCCGCCAGTGGGGATTGCGTGATGAGGTGATCATCGCCGGCGGCGGCGGTGACAATGCGGCCAGCGCGGTGGGCATTGGCGCCGTCAATGCGGGCGATGCGTTTATCTCTCTGGGTACATCCGGCGTGCTGTTCGCGGTTAACGATCGCTTCCGCCCTAATCCGGCGTCTGCGGTCCATGCATTTTGCCATGCGTTACCTGAGCGCTGGCACCAGATGAGCGTGATGCTGACGGCTGCCAGTGCGCTGCGCTGGCTGTGCGATCTGCTGGGAGCGTCAGAAACCACGCTGTTAGCGGAAGTGGCGACCTTAAGTGCTGCTGAACAGCGCAACGCGCCGGTGTTTCTGCCTTATTTATCGGGCGAACGCACGCCGCACAACGACCCGCAGGCGACAGGATCGTTTCATGGGCTGACGCACGCCACCCAGCGATCCTCACTGGCCTATGCCGTGCTGGAAGGCGTGACCTTTGGCATGGCTGACGGCCTGCAGGTGCTGGAGGAGGCGGGCACCCGCATCAACAGCTGTTCACTGATCGGCGGCGGCGCCCGCAGTCCGTGGTGGGCGCAACTGCTGGCTGACGCGCTGAATATCCCGATTGTTACCCATCAGGGCGGTGAAGCTGGCGGTGCGCTGGGCGCCGCGCGATTAGGCTGGCTGGCTGATGGCGGTGACGAAGCCGTGGTCTGCCGCAAGCCTGCCGAATTAACCCGCTATCTGCCTGAGGCTGGCCGCCATCAACGGCTGCAAAAGCGGCTGGCTTATTTCCGCTTGCTCTATCAACAACAGCGCGAGGCTCGCGCACTCGGTTTCTAAATCATCCCGGACGCCAAGTCCGTCCGGGCCCTGCACGCCTTAGAGGAATCATCATGCAATCAGCAAAAAACTGGTTCGGCCTCCCCTTGTCTTTGATTTGGGGTTATATCGCCATTGCGGTGTTTATGAGTGGCGACGGCTTCGAAATGGCCTTCCTGTCAAAACACATCACCGACCTCGGATTCAGCCCGGCAGAGTCCGCTCTGGTGTTCACGATTTACGGTGCGGCGGCGGCGCTGGCGGCCTGGAGCTCGGGTGTGGTGGCAGAAATTATCACCCCACAGCGCGCAATGCGCATTGGCTTCATCCTTTGGGTGGTGATGCATATCCTGTTTATGACCCTCGGACTGGGCATGCGTAACTATCCGCTGATGTTGCTGTTCTACGGCATCCGTGGGCTGGCGTATCCGCTGTTTATCTACTCGTTTGTGATGCTGGTGGTGCAAAACGTTCCTAAACATCAGCTTTCATCGGCGATGGGCTGGTTCTGGGCGATGTACTCGGTGGGCATTGGCTGTATTGGCAGCTATCTGCCGAGCTTCACCATTCCATGGATAGGCGAAACCGGCACGCTGTGGTTCGCAATTGCCTGGGTGGTGGTCGGCGGCGTCATGGCGATGGTGCTGCTGCGCAAAGTGGGTGGCGAAAGTGAAAAGACCAATCTGACCACCCGGGAGAAGTTCACCGAGCTCTCCCGAGCGGTGACGATTCTGTTCACCAACCGCAATATCTTCCTCGCATGCCTGATCCGCATTATCAATACCCTGTCGCTGTTCGGTTTTGCGGTGATCATGCCGATGCTATTTGTCGGCCGGTTGGGCTTTAGCATGTCGGAGTGGCTGCAGATTTGGGCGGTGTTCTTCTTTATCACCATCTTCACCAATATTATGTGGGGCGTGCTGGGAGAATATATCGGCTGGATCCGTCAGGTTCGCTGGTTCGGTTGCCTGGGTTGCGCCCTGTCCAGCCTGGCGTTTTACTATCTGCCGGTCACCTTTGGCCACAATTACTGGGTGGCGATGATCCCGGCAGTGATGTTAGGGATTACGGTTGCCGCGTTTGTACCGATGACCGCGGTATTCCCGGTGCTGGAACCGAAACATAAAGGTGCGGCCATTTCGATTTATAACCTGTCTGCCGGGTTGAGTAACTTTTTAGCTCCGGCGATCGCCTCGCTGGTTTTGCCCTTCTTTGATATCGTCGGGGTTGTCTGGACCTATACCGGTTTGTACCTGTTTGCGGGGATCTTGACGCTAATCATAAAAGTAGAACAACCTGCTCGCGTGAACGAAAAGAGTAAAACAAAGCACTATTCGGGCAGCATTACCGCAGTGGATAAGCCTTAGGTTTGATTAAAATCAATATATTCAACGGGATGCAAATTTAAACAGCATCCCTTCTTTTTATATGGCTAAAACTGCTCGGATCAGTTCCCTTCTGTGACTAAAAAATGTTAAAATTGACCCCAGTCAATAATCAATCGAGCGTATCTCTATGATCCCGGAAAAGCGTGTTATCAACAGACGTATCCAGTCTGGCGGTTGTGCTATTCACTGTCAGGATTGCAGCATCAGCCAGCTCTGTATTCCCTTCACGTTGAACGAGCATGAGCTCGATCAGCTGGATAATATTATCGAACGCAAAAAGCCGATTCAGAAAGGCCAGACGCTGTTCAAAGCTGGGGACGAGCTGAAATCGCTGTACGCTATTCGTTCCGGAACCATTAAGAGCTATACCATCACCGAACAGGGTGACGAACAGATTACCGGATTCCACCTTGCGGGTGACCTGGTGGGCTTCGATGCCATCAATGGTGGCCAGCATCCGAGTTTCTCCCAGGCGCTGGAAACGGCCATGGTGTGTGAAATTCCGTTTGAAACGCTGGATGACCTGTCAGGCAAAATGCCAAGCCTGCGTCAGCAGATGATGCGCCTGATGAGCGGTGAGATTAAGGGCGATCAGGAAATGATCCTGCTGCTCTCCAAGAAAAATGCCGAAGAGCGCCTGGCGGCCTTTATCTACGGCCTGTCTCGTCGCTTTGCCGAACGCGGCTTCTCTCCACGCGAGTTTCGCCTGACCATGACCCGTGGCGACATTGGTAATTATCTCGGCTTAACCGTTGAAACCATCAGCCGTTTGCTGGGTCGCTTCCAGAAAAGCGGAATGCTGGCGGTAAAAGGCAAATACATCACCATTGAAGATCATGATGTGCTGTCGCAGCTGGCCGGACAAAGCCGCGCCATCGCCTGATTTAACTCCGCCGGGTTGGCCTGCTAACCCGGCGTTTTCTCCCCTTCCCGCCTTTTCAGTGCTGTTTATCTTAGCTTTAGCACCAGCTTTATATAAAAGAAGAAATCACTCGGACTGTTAATTCCCTTACCCAGTCTGGAAAGCGAAATATTCCCCTTAAAGTTGCGCTTAATTTTATCCTTATCCCGTACCCGGTTGCGGTACAGTCCAAGAAAATGTCGCGTCTCAACCAGGGCATGCCGCAATAAACAAAGCCTGACCGACTCATATCCTGGCTTACGGGAATAGTTGATTAATTTTTTAATCACATCGATATAGCTGGTTGCTCTGAGATCAAAATAATCCCCGCGATTGGTAATCGACTGAGCATTGTGCAGATAGGTATAGTCTTTCTCATCCGAAATATAAAAGTTGCCGTTATTGATGGCTAATTCTACCGTCCACAGAATGTCCTTGTGGCTTTTACCTTCATGGAAGGTCATTCGATGCCTGTTGACGTAGTCCGACCTGACCAGCTGTAGCCAAAGGTAATGGGGCCACTCATCGTTATCAACGCAGCTTTGCATCCAGCTGAATCCGCTAATCACTTTATTGCAGGATTGCTTCTGGTGGATCGCAACCTTATGTTCATGGCCGAAGCCATAGCGCCAGGCATTCATCACCAGTACATCAACGTGGTTCTCTTCCGCCAGCATTAAGCGGTTATAGATAAACCCTTCCCCGACACGATCATCCGCATCCAGGAACATCAACCATTTACCGCGGTGAGCGGCTAATCCGGCATTTCTTGCCGCGTAAACGCCCTTGTTCACCTGGTCTATCAATACCACCCGTGGATCGGCGTTGGCGGCGATAATGTCATGGGTGTTGTCGCTGGAACCGTCATTAATGACGATCAGTTCAAAATTAACCCGTGTTTCACGGCAAATTTCGTCTATCAAATCACCAATGCTATCCGCTGCATTAAACACCGGAATAATGATGCTCACATCAATATTATCCGTCATGGGTAAACCACTCTTATTTAACATTGTTGTCAGCCCCAGCATTCTGTTGGCATTGCCGGTTTCTCAGTTCAATCACTTCAGTATGTAAACACTCTTCACACAGCGCTTTATCCGTAGAGGTGACTCTGTCGAATAAATTCCTGTCCTTATCACATCGTTCACACTCTTTTTTCGCTAACACCACATTCAACCCCAAAACATCAATTTTAATCAGATTATTCATTCATGACTTATAATGACTGCCGTTACTAACCAGGCCGCAGATTATTGTTCCGGTCATTCATTGGTTCACGCTTCGGTTATAAAGTTCAGGGTTAGAGATTCCTAAAGTGCGAAATGATGAAGTTAAAAGATTAATTTCAACGGCTTGATGGCAGGATGTTTTTAACACCAACGGCTTTGAATCACCCCTTTTTCTGATTTCTGAAAAATGACCGCGTCTTGCTTTGCACACGCCAGCTACCGCTGATAGCGTTGGGTTACCGGCGCCGGGTTGGCAACGCGGTTTTGCTAAGCCTTTTTTCTGCTGTTGTTAGCCGGATGGCGAGGTGTGAATAGCCTGCTTATTATTTGTTATAATATTGATCCGCCTATAACTTTTTCCTTCTGCACGGGCCGCTATTGGGCTATCTTTAACCTATCACGATCAGTGTCTGGAGAACCCGTTATGACCAAGTATCAAAACATTCTCGTGGCGGTCGATCCGCAGCAGGACGATCAGCCTGCGCTACGCCGTGCCGTGTACCTGAACCAGCGCCTCGGTGGCCGGATCACGGCTTTCCTGCCGATTTATGATTTCTCATACGAAATGACCACCCTGTTGTCGCCTGATGAACGCACCACCATGCGGAAAGGCGTGGTCAGTCAGCGCACCGAATGGATCCGCGAACAGGCCCAGTCTTATCTGGATGCGGGCGTCCACATTGAGATCAAGGTGATCTGGCATAACCGCCCTTACGAGGCGATCATTCAGGAAGTGTTGAATGGACGTTATGACCTGGTGCTGAAGATGGCTCACCAGCACGATCGCCTGCAGGCCGTGGTCTTTACCCCTACCGACTGGCATCTGCTGCGTAAATGCCCGTGTCCGGTTTGGATGGTGAAGGATCAGCCGTGGCCTGAAGGTGGCCGCGCCGTGGTGGCCGTTAACCTTGCCAGTGAAGAACCGCATCATGACCCACTCAATACCAAGCTGGTGAAAGAGACGCTGGAACTGGCTGATTTAGTCAACCATACCGAAGTCCATCTGGTGGGTGCTTACCCGATTACCCCCATAAATATCGCCATTGAACTGCCGGACTTTGACCCGAGCGTTTATAACGATGCGATCCGCGGTCAGCATCTGCTGGCGATGAAAGCGCTGCGGCAAAAATTCAGCATTGATGAGAAGTTTACCCACGTCGATAAAGGCCTGCCGGAAGAGGTTATCCCGAATTTAGCGGAACATCTGGATGCGGGTGTGGTGGTATTAGGCACGATTGGCCGAACCGGGATATCTGCGGCGTTCCTCGGCAATACCGCGGAACAGGTTATTGATCATCTGCGCTGCGATTTGCTGGCGATTAAGCCCGACGGTTTTACCTCGCCGATTGAACTTGATGATGATGAAGACGATTAATATCAGTCTCTGAACAAAAAAAAGGCCGGGAAATCCCGGCCTTTTTTTACACCTGAAGCCCCCGCTGACGGGGCATTTTTACAGGGCTTTCAGAATGGCATCGACGGTGGCTTTCGCATCACCGAACAGCATCTGCGTGTTTTCCTTAAAGAACAGTGGGTTCTGCACCCCCGCATAGCCGGTATTCATTGAACGCTTAAATACCACCACGTTTTGCGCTTTCCACACCTCTAACACCGGCATACCCGCGATTGGACTGCGTGGATCTTCCTGCGCAGCCGGGTTTACCGTGTCGTTGGCACCAATCACCAGCACGGTATCGGTGCTGCTGAAATCGTCGTTGATTTCATCCATTTCCAGCACGATGTCGTACGGAACACGCGCTTCAGCCAGCAGCACGTTCATGTGCCCAGGCAGACGACCCGCGACCGGATGGATACCAAAACGAACCTTGATGCCCCGGGCGCGCAGCTTTTCAGTAATTTCCGCCACCGGATATTGCGCCTGCGCGACCGCCATGCCGTAGCCTGGGGTAATGATCACCGAGGTGGAGTTTTTCAGCATGTCTGCCGTGCCTTGCGCATCAATCTCACGGTGTTCACCCACTTCATCGGTTTCACCGGTTGAGCTGCTGTCGGTGCCAAACCCACCGGCAATCACGCTGACAAACGAGCGGTTCATCGCCTTACACATAATGTACGAGAGGATCGCCCCGCTGGAGCCCACCAGCGCACCGGTGACGATCAGCAGATCGTTGCTGAGCATAAAGCCCGCTGCCGCCGCTGCCCAACCTGAATAGGAGTTGAGCATTGACACCACCACCGGCATATCCGCGCCGCCGATTGAGGCCACCAGATGCCAGCCGAAAGCCAGCGCAATCACCGTCATAATCAGCAGAGCAAACACCTGTACTCCGGTGCTGTCGGTGCGGACAAAGGCAATCAGCAGGCAGAGTGAAACCACCAGCGCCAGCAGATTCAGCTTATGACGATGCGGCAGCATCAACGGACGGGATGAAATTTTGCCGCGCAGTTTGCCAAAGGCCACCAGAGAACCGGTGAAGGTCACCGCACCAATAAAGATGCCGATAAACACTTCGGTCAGATGGATATTTTCCAGCACCAAATCAAGGCCCGGGCCATGATCGAGGTAGCTGTTAAAGCCCACTAACACTGCGGCCATACCGACAAAGCTGTGCAGCACGGCAACCAGCTCTGGCATTTCAGTCATTTCGACCTTCTTCGCCAGACGGATACCGATGGTGCCACCGATGACCATCGCTAACAGGACCCAGCCAACGTTGCCGCTGTCCGGACCAAGCAAGGTCGCCAGCAGCGCAATCGCCATACCGCTGATACCGAACAGATTGCCCTGTTTAGCCGTCTCATGTTTCGCCAGCCCAGCCAGGCTGCAGATAAAAAGAATTGCGGCAACAATGTATGCTGCAGTCACTAATCCTTCAGACATTGATTACCCCTTAGTTCTTACGAAACATTTTCAGCATGCGCTGAGTGACGGTGAAACCACCGAAAATATTAATACTGGCAATCAGCACCGCAACAAAGGACAGGAAGCTGACCCAACCGCCATGACCGATTTGCAGGACGGCACCGACCACGATGATGCCTGAAATGGCATTGGTCACCGACATCAGCGGCGTGTGCAGGGCATGGCTGACGTTCCAGACCACGTAATAGCCGACCACACAAGAGAGTGCAAAAACGGTAAAGTGCGACAGGAACGCCGCAGGTGCGACATTGGCGAACCAGCCAAACAGCACGATCGCCAGCGCGAACAGCACATATTTACGCAACGGAGAAACCGGCGCCTTCTCAACTTTCTCGACAGCTTTCGCCGCTGGAGCCGCTTTCGGGGCAGCAGACACCTGAATCGGCGGTGCTGGCCAGGTCACTTCACCTTCACGGATAACCGTGACGCCGCGGATCACCACATCCTCGAAATCTACGCTGATTTCGCCGTTTTTCTCTTTGCACAGCAGCTTCAGCAGGTTAACCAGATTAGTGCCGTACAGCTGTGAGGACTGCGTCGGTAAACGGCTTGGCAGATCGGTATAACCGATGATTTTCACGCCGTTTGCGGTGGTGGTCACTTGATCGGCGACGGTCAGTTCGCAGTTACCGCCGGTTTGCGCCGCTAAATCGACAATCACGCTGCCCGGCTTCATCGAAGCCACCATCTCAGCGGTGATCAGCTTCGGTGCCGGGCGCCCTGGGATCAGCGCGGTAGTGACAATAATGTCGACCTCTTCGGCTTGTGCCGCAAATAACGCCATCTCCGCCTTAATAAAGGCTTCTGACATCACTTTTGCGTAGCCGTCGCCACTGCCCGCTTCCTCTTCAAAGTCCAGCTCAAGGAACTCGGCGCCCATGCTCTGCACCTGCTCTTTCACTTCCGGGCGGGTATCAAAAGCACGGACAATCGCGCCAAGGCTGCCAGCGGCACCAATCGCTGCCAGACCCGCCACACCCGCACCGATCACCATCACTTTTGCCGGCGGTACTTTGCCTGCGGCGGTGATTTGACCGGTGAAGAAGCGGCCAAACTCATGGGCGGCCTCAACAATCGCGCGGTAGCCGGCGATGTTGGCCATCGAACTCAATGCATCCAGCGACTGAGCGCGTGAAATGCGCGGCACGGCGTCCATCGACATCACGGTCACGTTGCGCGCTGCCAGTTTCTCCAACAGTTCAGGATTCTGGGCTGGCCAGATAAAGCTCACCAGCGTGCTGCCCTCGCGGGTCAAGGCAATCTCGGCATCATCCGGTGCATTGACCTTAAGAATAATGTCTGACTGCCAGACGGTAGCGGTGTCGACCAGGGTGGCGCCGGCGGCCGCATAGGCAGCATCATCAAAACTGGCCAGCTTCCCGGCATCGTGCTCAATCGCCACGGTGAAGCCGAGTGCTAAAAGCTGCTCTACCGTTTTCGGTGTTGCAGCGACTCGCGCTTCGTTGGGCAACCGCTCTTTGGTTATTCCAATTAGCATAATAATCCCTTTCATCAGAGGTGAAATGATGGTTGGTCCTGCTGCAACGGCCCAAACGACCGGTGCAGGATCTGTTTCAAACTGTTTATAACCTACTGAAAATATGTGCTGCGATCCAGCCACGGCACGACACTTCGCGACTTTTCATATAAAAATTCAGAGGAAAGCGGCAAAGGCATCACTTTGATACTGTATTTACTCGACAAACACGCATAATCTGCTAGCAAAAAACATCCTGACGGGCCTGCCAGCGTGGGAAAAACATATTATTTAACAATGAATTAACGATATAAGTGATATCAATAACCAGCTTAGGTGGTAAGCGGACGGCTAAGCGCGCAATTTAACAATTATTTAATATCCTCACCGTGGGTGTGCTCAGCGCAGACAACCAATCGCTCAAAATGGCTGAGACAGCAGGCATTATTACATGCAATAATCGGCTGCTAATCTGTTACACATCAAGAGTCCAGCACGTTTTCGTACTCATTTTTTGCGTAAGGCGAAGGATTATTTTTATGAAGCTGAAGAACACCATTCTGGCGTCAGCCCTGTTGTCACTCACATCATTATCCGCTTTTGCGGCACAGGAACTGTCACCAGAAAAAGCGGCCGCGCTGAAACCCTTTGATCGTATTGCGATTTCTGGCCGTTTTAATGCGATTAACGACGCCAGCGCTGCCGTGTCAAAACGTGCCGATGAGTTGGGCGCCGCTTCTTATTACATTCAAAGTATTAATGATACCAACGGCAATGGCGGGAACTGGCGTGTTGTGGCAGACGTGTATCACAATGATGCGCCTGCAGCGGCACCTTCCAACGACCGCGTGATCAACGGCGTTCGTGAACTGAATAAAGCTGAAGCCTATAAATTAGAACCTTACGATACGGTTTCGATCAGTGGTTTCTACCGCAGTCAGCCTGACGTCAACGATGCCATCACTAAAGCGGCAAAAGAGAAAGGCGCTGCGTCCTTCTTTATTGTTCGTCAGATTGATGCCAACAGCGGCGGCAACCAGTACATCACCGCCTATGTCTACAAAGCCAATGCGCCAGAGCGTAAAGTTCAGTCTCCAGACCTGATCCCTGCTGATTCTCAAGCCGGTAAAGCGGCGCTGGCGGCGGGTGGTGCGGAAGCGGCGAAGGTACAAATCCCAGGTGTTGCGTCCTCGCAAACGCCAAGCGCGGATGTGGGACGTTTCTTCGAAACGCAATCCTCTACCGGTCAACGCTACACGGTCAAAACACCGGACGGCAAGAGCGTGCAGGAAGTGAGCGCTATCACTGCGGCACAGATGCAGCCGTTCGACAGCGTGACCTTTACCGGCCACTTCGGTACCCCAACCGAAATTTCTGATGCTGTTGGTCAGGCGGCGATTAAGAAAGGCGCGAAGTACTATCACATCACGCGTCAATGGTCTAACCAGAGCGGCGGTAACCTGACGGTCTCTGCTGACCTGTTCAAGTAATCTCGTCAGAAGACGGCTCCCGGGCCGTCTTCTCTCTTTTGCATACTTCCTACCCTGATTGTGCATAACCAGTCACAAACCAGCCTGTTCGCATTGCATCTCCTGCCCTCACTCCGTAGAATCCCCGCCTTCTTCAGTTGATCCCTTCACGGCCCATGCTGTTTACACGCATTAAACGCGACGGATTATCACTGAACTGGTGTTTTATTCTGCTATCGGGATGCTTTTTTGGACAAAAAATTAGGTCTTACCGCGCTGACCGCGTTGGTTCTCAGCTCGATGCTTGGCGCGGGCGTATTCAGCCTGCCGCAAAATATGGCGGCAGTTGCCAGCCCGGCAGCGCTGTTGATCGGCTGGGCCATCACCGGCGCGGGCATTATTTTGCTGTCACTGGCGTTGCTGTTACTGACGCGCCTGAAGCCCGAACTGGATGGCGGCATTTTTACCTATGCCCGTGCAGGTTTTGGTGAGCTGGTCGGGTTTTGTTCCGCCTGGGGCTACTGGCTTTGTGCGGTGATCGCCAACGTTTCCTATCTGGTGATTGTCTTTTCCGCGCTCAGCTTCTTTACCGATTCGCCGGGACACGTGGTGTTCGGTGATGGTAACACCTGGCAGGCGGTACTCGGCGCTTCCGTGCTGCTGTGGATGGTGCACTGGCTGGTGCTCCGTGGCGTGCAAACCGCCGCCAGCATCAATCTGGTGGCCACGTTGGGTAAGCTGGTGCCGTTAGGGCTGTTTGTGGTGCTTGCCGCCGTGGCATTTAACTATGACCGCTTCCATTTTGACTTTACCGGCCTGGCGCTGCACACGCCGGTCTGGCAGCAGGTGAAAGACACCATGCTGATAACCCTGTGGGTGTTTATCGGCGTGGAAGGCGCGGTGGTGGTGTCTGCCCGCGCGCGTAATAAGAAGGATGTGGGCCGCGCGACCTTACTGGCGGTAATGGCGGCACTGATTGTTTATCTGCTGGTCACCCTGCTCTCTTTAGGCCTGGTGCCAAGAGCGGAACTGGCTGGCATGCGCAATCCATCGATGGCCGGATTAATGACCCGTCTGGTCGGATCCTGGGGAGATGTGATCATCGCCGTGGGCTTAATTGTGTCGGTGTGCGGTGCGTATCTCAGCTGGACGATTATGGCCGCCGAAGTGCCGCTGATGGCCGCAGAGCATGGCGCCTTCCCGCGATCGCTGGCAAAGCAGAACCGTCGCGGCGCGCCTTCCGCGTCGCTGTGGCTAACCAATATCAGTGTGCAGGTGTGCCTGGTGTTGATCTGGCTGACGGGGTCGGATTACAACACGCTGCTGACCATTGCCTCAGAAATGATCCTGGTGCCGTATTTCCTGGTGGGTGCGTATCTGTTTAAGGTGGCGCGTCAGCTAAACCGACCGGGCATCATGGCTATCGCCAGCGGCGCCAGTGCGTATGGCCTCTGGCTGCTGTATGCCTCAGGCCCACTGCATCTGCTGCTTTCGGTAGTGCTGTATGCGCCAGGCGTGCTGCTGTTCCTGTTTGCCCGCCGGGGTGGACGCGGCACAGCGCAGCTTAACGTGCTGGAAAAAGGGGCGATGGCATTGCTGGTGGTGGCGTCGGCACCTGCGATGTGGATGCTGGTTCGCTAGTGCGAAAAGGCCGGAAGGTTGACCGTTAAGCGGTCATCTTTCTGCTGCAGGGTCAGCGGCTTGACGTACTCCTGATGGACGAGGTCAAGCTGACGATCCGAAAGCGGATAAGGCAGAAGAATATCAAACTGCTCAATGTGTTGTTGTTCAGCGAGGGTAATCAATCGGGCGATGTTTATCTCATCGCTGACCTGGGTCGAAATGATTTGTAACGCCAGCGCTTTGAGTCTTTCAGAAGGGATTTCAGGCAGGTCGCGGGAGTTTCGGGTCACCACACCGAAAATCGGGATAACCCCATAGATCGCATCCATAAAGCTCCAACGCTTTTTGCAGGATGCGGCGAGAAAATCGATATAATTGAGGCAGATATAATCACTGCACCCGGCAGATGCCAGCTTATTATCAGACACTCTCGTTCTCCTTTCTCTCAAGATTATTCCCCTGAGCCGCCACGGCAACCCGGCGGATATAATGGCATAGTATAGGGTGCTTATACTATACATCTGACGTTATTTAGCAGCGGGTAATAGTAGTTAAGTTTAACAAAGGGTAATCTTGCCTTTCCATTTCAGAAAAACAGCCCTATGAACAAAATCGTGTTTGTCGAAGATGACCAGGATGTTGGCGAACTGATCGCCGCGTACCTGAGTCGCCATGATATTGAAGTGATTGTTGAAAGCCGTGGCGATCGGGCCGAAGCGACCATCGCGGCAGCCATGCCAGACCTGGTGATGCTGGATATTATGCTGCCTGGCAAAGACGGCATGACCTTGTGTCGGGACCTGCGTGCTGGCCAGGACTGGTCGGGGCCGATCGTGCTGCTGACGTCTCTCGACAGCGACATGAATCACATTCTCTCTCTCGAGATGGGGGCCAATGATTACATTCTGAAAACCACCCCACCCGCGGTATTGCTTGCGCGGTTACGCCTGCATTTGCGTCAGGCTGGCAGCAGCCAGAGTGATGATATCGCGCCCAAAGTTGCCGGTCAGAATGCATTGCGCTTCGGCACGCTGGCTATCGATCCGGTCAACCGCCAGGTTTCGCTGAATAATGACGTGGTCGCCCTTTCAACTGCGGACTTTGATCTGCTGTGGGAGCTGGCGACGCATGCCGGGTCGATCCTTAACCGCGATGCCCTGCTGAAAACGCTGCGTGGCGTCAGCTATGATGGCATGGATCGCAGCATTGACGTGGCGATCTCCCGCCTGCGTAAAAAGTTGCTGGACAGCGCCACCGAACCCTATCGCATCAAGACCATTCGTAATAAGGGCTACCTTTTTGCGCCACACGCTTGGGACGCTAAATGAAGAAGCTGTTTATTCAGTTTTACCTGCTGCTGTTCGTCTGCTTTCTGGTCATGGCGATGCTGGTCGGCCTGGTGTATAAATTCACCGCCGAGCGGGCCGGTCGTCAGTCGATGGACGACCTGATGAAAAGCTCGCTCTATCTGATGCGCAGCGAACTGCGTGAAATTCCGCCACGCGACTGGAATAAAACCATCGATAATCTGGAGCTGAATTTATCTTTCAAGCTGCATATAGAACCGATGAGCAGCTATCAGCTGGATCCTCCTACCCTGCGCCGCTTGCGCGCGGGTGAGATTGTGGCGCTGGACGATCAGTACACCTTCCTGCAGCATATTCCCCGCAGTCACTATGTGCTGGCGGTTGGGCCTATTCCCTATCTGTTCTTCCTGCATGAGATGCGCATTCTGGATATCGCGCTATTAGCCTTTATTGGCATCTCGCTGGCGCTGCCGGTGTTTATCTGGATGCGACCGCACTGGAAAGACATGCTCAGGCTGGAAACGGCCGCCCAGCGCTTTGGCCAGGGCCATCTGAACGAGCGCATCCATTTCGACAGCGCCTCCAGCCTGCTGCGCCTCGGGGTGGCGTTTAATCAGATGGCCGACAACATCAATACGCTGGTGGCCAGTAAAAAACAGCTGATTGACGGCATTGCCCATGAATTACGCACCCCGCTGGTTCGCCTGCGTTACCGGCTGGAAATGAGCGATAACCTCACCGATGCCGAAGCGGCGGCGCTGAACCGGGACATTGGTCAGCTTGAAGCGCTGATTGAAGAACTGCTGACCTACGCCCGGCTGGATCGCCCTAAGGTTGATCTGAATTTGCAGTCACTGGATTTAGCCGAATGGCTGCGGGAACGGCTGGATGATATCCGCTCGGTTCAGCCTGACTTCACTATCGAACTGGATATGCCGCAGCGTCAAAACCTGGGCGTGGCGGATACTCGCCTGATGGAGCGGGTGCTGGACAACCTGGTCAACAACGCGCTGCGTTATGCTGACCAGCGGCTGCGGGTCGGCCTGTGGTTTGACGGTGATACTGCCTGCCTGCAGGTCGAAGACGATGGTCCGGGCATTCCGCTGGAAGAGCGCGAGCGCGTGTTCGAGCCCTTCGTGCGTCTCGATCCCAGCCGTGACCGCGCGACTGGCGGCTGTGGCCTGGGCCTGGCGATTGTCCACTCCATTGCCCAGGCATTTGACGGCTATGTGCTGATCGATGCCAGCCCGCTCGGCGGCGCCAGCGTTCGCTTTTGCTGGCCAGTTAATTTACCCTTATCGTCACCTCGCGCTGCCTGACAGCGCCATAAATCATTCAAGGGAGCGCCATGTCATCTGCCTACGCTAATTTAACCCGGACCTTCACGCGCCTGTCGCGATTCGGCCACCTCTCCGCCATTGCTGGCTGGGATATGATGACCATGATGCCGCCAGGTGGCAGCAGCGCGCGCGGTGCTGCCCTGGCGGAACTGAGCGTGCTGCAGCACGAAATCCTGACCGCAAAAGAGGTTGGCCACTGGCTGGATGAAGCTGAACAGGCTTCACTGAATGATGTTGAGCGCGCCAACCTGTTCGAGATGCGCCGCGCATGGCAGCAGGCTGCCCTGCTTCCCGCCTCGCTGGTGGAAGCCAAATCGATTGCCGGTTCCCGTTGTGAGCACGCCTGGCGTCAGCAGCGTCCGGCTAACGACTGGCAAAGGTTTGCAGAGAACCTGAAGGAAGTGGTGAAGCTGAGCCGCGAGGAAGCCGAAATCCGCGCCCAGGCTAACGGTTGTTCGCGCTACGATGCGCTGCTGGATATTTACGAGCCGGGCATGACCAGTGCCAAACTGGATAAGACCTTTGGCGAGATCAAAGAGTGGCTGCCATCGTTACTGCAGCGCATTGTTGATAAGCAGGCTCAGGAAGTGGTGGATGTGCCGGTTGGCCCGTTTGCGGTCGAATCGCAGAAACAGCTGGGTCTGGCGGTGATGAAGCAGCTGGGCTTTGATTTCAATGCGGGCCGACTGGATGTCAGCGCGCATCCGTTCTGCGGCGGCGTTCCTGATGACGTGCGCATCACCACCCGCTATAACGAGAACGAATTTATCAGCGCGATGATGGGCGTGATCCACGAAACCGGTCATGCGCGCTACGAGCAGAACCTGCCAAAGCAGTGGGCAGGCCAGCCGGTTGCTCATGCCCGCTCCACCGCGATCCACGAATCGCAAAGCCTGTTCTTTGAAAAACAGCTCGGACGCAGCGCGGATTTCCTCAGCCTGCTGCTGCCCCAGGTTAAGCTGCTGATTGGCGATCGTCCGGAGCTGGAAGAAGGCAATTTTATCGCGCTGAATCAGCGGGTGAAGCCAGGCCTGATCCGCGTTGATGCCGATGAAGTCAGCTACCCGGCACACATCATTCTGCGTTATGAGATTGAACGTGCGTTAATCGAAGGCGAGATTGATGTCGACGATATCCCGGATCTCTGGCAGGAAAAAATGCAGTCACTGCTGGGTCTGGATACCACCGGCAACTACCGTGACGGCTGTATGCAGGATATTCACTGGACCGATGGTGCCTTTGGTTATTTCCCAACCTATACCCTGGGTGCCATGTACGCCGCTCAGCTGTTCCAGGGCGTGAAGAAAGCGCTGCCTGACGTTAATGAACTGCTGCGCGAAGGCAACCTGCAGCCGGTATTTGACTGGTTACAGCAAAATATCTGGCAGCACGGCAGCCGTTTCAGTACCAAACAGCTGATTGAGAACGCCACCGGGGAAGATCTTAACCCGCAATACTTCCGTCAACATCTGGAAAATCGTTATTTAAACGGCTTCTGATCCCCCTGCAAGGCAGGCTACACGCCTGCCTTCCTCACTTCGTACAATCCGTTACACGCCGATACCAATCACTCACTGAAAGCCTTTCCCCCTTCTCATATAGTTACTTCACCGGCCCCGCAGTGGGCTGACACATGAACTAAACTTTTGAGGGTTTTTCAATGAAAAAATTATTTGCTCTGGTTGTAGCCGCTGCAATGGGTATGTCTTCAGTTGCTTTCGCTGCTGAAACCACCGCCGCTCCAGCAACCACTTCTGCTGCAACGACTGCTGCTCCGGCTAAAGCGACTACCGCTAAGCATCACAAAAAACACAAAGCAACTGTGCAGAAAGCGCAGGCTGCCAAGAAAGTGCACCACAAGAAAACCGCTAAGAAGCCAGTAGCTCAGAAAGCGCAGGCTGCTAAGAAAGTGCACCACAAGAAAGCCGCTAAGCCAGTAGCTCAGAAAGCGCAGGCAGCGAAAAAAGTACATCACAAGAAAGCCACTAAGCCAGTTGCTCAGAAAGCGCAGGCTGCTAAAAAAGTGCACCACAAGAAAGCCGCTAAGCCAGTCGCTCAGAAAGCGCAGGCTGCTAAAAAAGTGCACCACAAGAAAGCCGCTAAGCCAGTAGCTCAGAAAGCTCAGGCAGCGAAAAAAGTACACCACAAGAAAGTTGCTAAGAAAGCCGCTGCTCCTAAAGCGTAATTCATGAAGCGGGAGCCAGACTCCCCCCTCAACAGCCTTTCAATCAAACACCCGGATTATTCCGGGTGTTTCTTTCCTGGAGTATCGGATGATGGTGCGTCGCTATTTATTCGAAATTATCCTGGGCTTTATGATCCTTTGTGGTGTTATCGCCGCCAGTTTTTACCTGTAACTTTCGTAGCGTGCTGATATTCCAAATTAAACTCCCTTTTTTTTGACTATACGACTATAGTTATTATCACGCCGTGGTTAACTCCCCCCACTAATTCTCCACTCAGAGAGAGACATGCGACTGACAGCTGTTTTTTTAATCGGATGTTTAGCCTTTTCGTTTTATGCCCACGCAGATGATGACGATGAAAGCCCAAGTGCCGCTGACGTCAAAACCCTGTTCTTTGGGAAAGACGATCGCAAACCTGTCGCTGATACCGCCAGCCAACCTTGGGAAGCCATCGGCCAACTGGAAACGGCAAGCGGCAATCTCTGTAGCGCTACCCTGATCTCTGCGCACCTGGTTCTGACCGCCGGCCATTGCCTGCTGGCCCCGCCGGGTAAAGTCGATAAAGCCATTGCTCTGCGCTTTATTTCCAATACCAAAGGTCGCTGGCGTTATGATATTCACGATATCGAAACCCGTGTCGATCCCGAACTCGGCCATAAATTAAAAGCAGACGGTGACGGCTGGATTGTCCCTTCTTCTGCGGCCCCTTATGATTACGGTCTGATTATTTTGCGCAATCCGCCTTCCGGTATTACGCCAATCCCGTTATTTGACGGCAGCCGCAGCGATTTAACCGATGCGTTAAAAACCCAGGATCGCAAAGTGACCCAGGCAGGCTATCCGCTGGATCATCTGGAAACGTTGTATTCTCATAGCGATTGTCTGGTGACCGGCTGGGCGCAAAAAGGCGTGCTTTCACACCAGTGTGATACCTTGCCTGGCGACAGCGGTTCCCCGCTATTACTGAAGGTGAATGATGCGTGGCAATTGATTGCGGTGCAAAGCTCAGCACCCGCGGCGAAAGACCGTTATCAGGCCGATAACCGGGCGATTGCCGTGACCGCTTTCCGCGATAACCTGGAAGCATTAGCTCAGGAATAAGTCAGACGGGCAAGTGAGGTTCTGATTCGCTCCTGAATCTACCCCGCTTGCCCTTACCCCGTTAACTCCTTCCCCATCCTGCAACAATGATCAGCATGCCGCTAAAGGCGATGATGGCACCCAGCCAGTCGTACTGGCTCAGCTTTACACCATCGACAAAACGCAACCACAGTAACGCGGTCACCACATAGACGCCGCCGTAAGCGGCATAAACGCGTCCGCTCGCCGCAGGATGCAGAGTTAACAGCCAGACAAAGGCGGCAAGACTGGCCGCTGCCGGCAGCAGCAGCAACACAGAACCGCCCTTTTTAAGCCACAGGTACGGCAGGAAACAGCCTATAATTTCTGCCAGCGCGGTGAGAAAAAACAGCAAGGTTGTCTTAAAAAACAGCATTCATTCACTCTCTGAAACCTAAACGAAGACGCGGCTGACTGGTGAGCCTTTTCAGCCTGATGATATACTATCTTAAGCATACGCTTGCCGACAGGCGTTGGGATCAACAGCAAAACCAAGGAAATGACGATGAAACAATGGCAAAAACATCTGAGCAAGGCTGCTCTGCCGCTGGTGCTTTTTGGCACTTTGTTCAGCATCCAGCACAGCGCACAGGCGCAAACTGACAGGTTGATTATTCAGGATGGCAATAATGCCCTGAGCAATGAGCAGGCTCGTCAGGAAAAAGAGCAATGGGATGAAACTCATCGTTTACGTAACAAAGTAAACTCGCGCGTTGAGAAGAATTTCGACAAGTACGATCGGGCTGCTGATACCCGTGATGCCTGCGATCAAAGTCTGAACGTGAATGCCTACTGGGAGCCGAATACTCAGCGCTGCCTGGATCGCCGCTCTGGTCGTCAGATCATTGCGCCCTGAGCTGCTATAGTTAGCACAGTATTGATAGCACACGCAAAAATAGGGATGACATGATGAAACACACTAAGTGGATGTTAGCCGCACTGATGGTTGTTGCACCTCTGGCCGCACAGGCTTCCTGTGAAACGGTAAAAGCGGATATTAATCAGAAGATTATCAATAATGGCGTAGCGGCGGGCGATTTCTCGCTGGATATCGTGCCAAACGATCAGGCAGACCAGGCCGGCGGCCAGGTTGTCGGTCACTGTGAAAACGATACGCAGAAAATTGTCTATAAGCGCAACGGCGCCGATAATGACGCGGTGCCAGCCAGCACCGGCACTTCACAGGATGCACCCGCTTCCTGACGCGTTGGGGGCGAAACGCTTCGCCCCCTTTAACTCTTTAACTCTTCAACTCTTCAACTCTTCAACTCTTCAACAATTCTGCCATGCCCGTGCCACCTAATGCGGTTTTGTCGCCGGGATAAATCGCGCGATCACCAGACTCGCCATCGCAATGCCCACCGACACCGCAAAAACCCAATGCAACGACAAGGCAATCTCACTCACCATCTGGTGCAGCGTGCCATGATGCAACGCTTCACGCTGTGAATGCGACATGATTTGTTGTACCGGATCGTTGTAATCCGGCAGGCGGATCAGCAGGTTATAGTTAAGTACCGCGCCCAATACCGCCGTGCCCAGCGCTGAACCCAACATGCGGCTAAACATAATCGATGCGGTGCAGATGCCGCGAATATGAAACTCCGCAGTGTTTTGTACCGCAATCAGGAAGGTGGTGCTGGTCATCCCCATGCCGGTGCCGATCACAAAAGCTGATATCCCGGCGTGAAAGACCGAACTGTTGCTGTGTAGCGTCAGTAGCATCGCCGTGCCTACGATTAACAACACCGAACCCAACTGCGCGGTAAACCGGTATGAGGTTCGCTGCATCAATCTGCCACTGAGGGTGCTGGCGAGCGGCCAGCCGATCGACATCATCGCTAACGCACTGCCAGCCTGCAGCGGCGTGCCGCCGTTTACCCCCTGAATCCAGGTGGGCAGAAAGGCACTGATCCCCATCATCGCCGCGCCAATCACCAGATTTCCGGCATTGCCGGCGACCAGCGTGCGGCTGCGCCAGATAGCCATCGGGAACAACGGCTCATCAGCGCCCCGCTCTTGCCTGACTAACGCATAGCCCGACAACAGAGCGATGACCAACAGCGCCACCGACCAGTAACCGAGGCTCTCGGCCTGTAACAACGCCGTTAACAGCGCTGTCACGGTGAGCATTAACCAGCCGCTGCCGGCCAGATTGAGCTTTTGCGTCTGTTCTTTGCTGGATTCAGGAAACCATTTGGCCAGCATCAGCATCGAGATAATGCCAATCGGCACGTTTACCCAAAATATCAGCGCCCAGTTAAAGTGCTGAACGATCCACGCGCCGGTCAGCGGTCCGGTAATGGCCGCAATTCCCCATACGCTGGAAAGCCACCCTTGAATGCTGGCCCGCTCTTTAGGCGGGTAAACATCGGCGATGATGGTTGAGGTCAGCGGCATAATCGCCCCTGCGCCCAGCCCCTGAAATGCGCGGAACAGGATCAGCCACGCCATATTGCTGGCAAATCCACAGAGTATTGAGCCGATCAAAAACAGTGAAGTGCCAATAAAGAACACCCGTTTCCGGCCCCAGAGGTCCGCCAGACGTCCGTAGATTGGCACGCTCACTGCCTGAGTCAGCAGGTAGATAGAAAAAACCCAACCAAACAGCGAAAAGCCGCCGAGTTCGGCAATGATCGTTGGCATGGCGGTAGCAACAATAGTCACTTCAATGGCCGCCATAAACATCGCCAGCATGGCGGCGACCAGTATCCAGTGGCGATGCGTGACCTGGTGTTGTGCTGATTCAGACATAGGGTTCCCTTGATAAACTCCTTCTATTCTGGCCTGGTTTTAAGGACAGAGTTTCCGAAACGTGCTTTCTTATAAACGGCTATTTGTTACGGTGTCACCAATTTGACGATAAAATATTTTCATTGAACTCAAGCCAGTGCTGGTAAGGCTTCTGCATCAGTATGGTCGAAAACTATCCTACTGATTTTCGGCCTAAAACTTGGCACAGCCGTGACTAGCCTGCTATAGGTTTTAAGGCGCTTTCAAACCCTTTATCCAATAAAAGCGTTTAACGTCACATTTATAACCGTTTCCGGGGCACGCTTCATTCCGGAATATCAGGGAGAAAGGAATTCATGCAAAACCAAACGCTTCTCCGGCGTGCTGCACTGGCCGTTCTGTTTCTTGCCGTAGTCATTGGCTTGCTGGTATACGGCCTGGGCGTTGAAAGCATCAAAGCCCGCCAGGTAGACCTGGTGTACCTTGGCCAGCAGCATATGATGCTGGTGTTCTGGTCAATGCTGTTCGCCTTGCTGGTCGGCATCCCCAGTGGGATTATCCTCAGCCGCCCCGCCGCCCGAAAGTGGGCCGAGTATGTCATGCAGATCTTCAATGTGGGTAACACTTTACCGCCCCTCGCCGTTCTGGCGCTGGCGATGGTGGTGATTGGCATTGGCGATCGTCCGGCGATTATCGCCCTGTTCCTCGCGTCTTTGCTGCCCATTGTGCGAAATACCTATTCGGGCCTGTGTTCGGTGCCGGCCTCGCTGATTGAAGCGGCCAACGGCATTGGCATGACCAAAGGTCAGCGCCTGCGTAAGGTAGAATTGCCCAATGCCTGGCCGGTGATGCTGTCCGGCATCCGTGTGGCTACCGCAATTAACGTCGGAACCGCGCCGCTGGCGTTTCTGATTGGTGCCAGTAGCTATGGCGAGCTGATCTTCCCCGGCATCTACCTTAACGACTTCCCGACGCTGATCCTGGGTGCCGCTGCGACCGCGCTGTTTGCGCTGATCCTCGATATGTTGCTGGCAGGCCTTGGCCGTCTGGTCAGCCCGCATACGGCCGTTTAGAAGAATAATAAGGAGCAATACATGGCTAAGGCCTCTTCGTTAACCCGCTGGGTTCGTCATACCGCACTGGCGCTGAGCGCCACGCTGGCCATGAGTGCCACCGTGGCCGCCGCTGAACCGATTGTGATGGCGACGAAAAGCTTCACCGAGCAGCATATCCTTTCCGCGTTGACCACCCAGTATCTGCGCAAGAAAGGTTTCCAGATTGAAGCGAAAACCAATATCGCCACCACCATCGGCCGCAATGCGATGATCAATAAGCAGGTTGATATGACCTGGGAATATACCGGCACCTCGCTGATTATTTTCAACCATATCAACAAGGCGATGTCCTCGAAAGAGGCTTACGAGACGGTGAAAAATCTTGATGCCAAACTTGGCCTGGTATGGCTCAATCCGGCGCCAATGAACAACACCTACGCGTTTGCTATGCAGCGCAAACGTGCCGATGAAGAGCATATCGACACCATGTCACAGCTGGTGGCGAAGATTGAAGAGGTGCGCAAAAACGATCCCGACCATAACTGGATGTTAGGGCTGGATCTGGAATTTGCCGGCCGCTCTGATGGCATGAAACCTCTGCAGAAAGCCTACAACATGCCGCTGGATCGCCCGCAAATCCGCCAGATGGACCCAGGCCTGGTGTACAACGCCATTCGTGATGGTTTTGTCGATGCCGGACTGATCTATACCACCGATGGCCGCGTAAAAGGGTTCGAGCTGAAAGTGCTGAAGGATGATAAGAACTTCTTCCCAAGCTACGCGGTAACGCCGGTGGTCACCAAAGAGACGCTGGATTCCCATCCGGGACTGGCCGATGCGCTAAATACCCTGTCACCGTTTATCACCGATGAAGCCATCACCGAGATGAACAAGCGCGTTGATATCGATCATCAGTCGCCGCAGACGGTCGCGAGTGATTTCCTTAAATCGAAAGGCTTAATCTAAGGAGGCAGTATGGATACCATTCATTATATTATTGATAACTGGAGCTATTTAGCCTCACTGACCTTTCAGCATCTGTGGCTGGTCGGGCTGGCCGTCGGTATGGCGATCGTCATCGGCGTACCGCTCGGCATCGTCATTGTTCGCTATAAGTGGCTGGCAACGCCGGTGCTGGGCCTGGCGACTATCGTGCTGACCATCCCGTCTATCGCGCTGTTTGGCCTGATGATCCCGCTGTTTTCCATGATCGGTCAGGGAATTGGCGTGCTGCCTGCGGTCACCGCGGTATTCCTCTATTCCCTGCTGCCGATTGTGCGCAACACCCATACCGCGCTGGAAAACATCCCGCCGGGTTTGCGTGAAGCGGGACGCGGGATCGGCATGACCTTTTCGCAGCGTCTGCGTTGGGTGGAGATCCCAATGGCGCTGCCGGTCATTTTCGGCGGTATTCGTACCGCGGTGGTGATGAATGTAGGTGTCATGGCGATTGCCGCCGTGATTGGTGCGGGTGGTCTCGGCCTGCTGTTGCTTGATGGCATCAGCGGCAGTGACGTCCGTATGTTGATTGCAGGCGCGCTGATGATTTGTTTGCTGGCAATTATTCTCGACTGGCTGCTGCACCGCTTGCAGCTGGCGCTGACTCCGAAGGGGATTCGATAATGATAAAACTGGAAAATCTCACTAAAACGTTTAGCCAGAAAAATGGGTCCACCTTTAATGCCGTGGATAACGTCAGCCTGAACGTGCCGGAAGGCGAAATGTGTGTGCTGCTCGGCCCTTCTGGCTGCGGGAAGTCCACCACGCTGAAAATGATTAACCGTCTGATCCCGTCAACCAGCGGCAAAATCCTGATTAATGGCGAAGACACCAGCGGGCTGGATACGGTGACGCTGCGCCGCAACATCGGCTATGTGATCCAGCAGATTGGTCTGTTCCCTAACATGACCATCGAAGAGAACATTACCGTCGTGCCAAAAATGCTTGGCTGGGATAAAAAGCGCTGTCGTGAGCGCGCGACTGAGCTGATGAGCATGGTGGCGCTGGATCCGAAAACCTTCCTGCACCGCTATCCGCGTGAGATGTCCGGCGGACAGCAGCAGCGTATCGGCGTGATCCGTGCGCTGGCCGCAGATCCACCGGTACTGCTGATGGATGAGCCCTTCGGCGCGGTCGACCCGATCAACCGTGAAGTGATCCAGAATGAGTTTCTGGATATGCAGCGCCAGCTAAAGAAAACGGTGATGCTGGTCAGCCACGATATTGATGAGGCGTTGAAACTGGGTGACCGCATCGCGGTATTCGGTCAGGGGAAAATCGTGCAGTGCGCCAGCCCGGATGAGCTGCTGGCGAAGCCGGCTAACGACTTTGTTGGCTCTTTCGTTGGCCAGGACCGTACGCTGAAACGCCTGCTGCTGGTTCAGGCCGGCGACGTTACCGATCAGCAGCCCACCATCACCGTGAAGAAGAATACGCCGCTGTCTGAAGCGTTCGGCATGATGGATGACAACGACATGCGCTCCATTACCGTAGTGGATGATGACGGCAAGCCGCTGGGCTTTGTAAAACGTCGTGAGGCGCGCGGTGCCACCGGACAGTGCATTGAAATGCTGAACAAGTTTACCGTCACCGGTCGTGCGGAAGAGAACCTGCGTATCGTGCTGTCGAAACTGTATGAGCACAATCTGGTGTGGATGCCGATTGTCGATGAAGAAGGCCGATACAGCGGGGAGATTTCGCAGGATTATATTGCGGGCTATCTGAGTTCCGGTCGTACACGTCGCGCCTTGAACCTGTCCTGATCCGAGGTTAACTGACTTTCAGCAATAGGGACGCCGCTGAAAGTCAGTTAAGGGCCTTTTCCTGTCAGGCCGATGCAAACCGTCAAAACCTGACTGCGCTTAAATCGATGTATTTCGCCAAATCGCGCGTTTCAGCCCGTGGCAGATACGGCAGTTCCCCTAACAACGGTGCTTGAATGCTATTGCTCAACACCTTAATAATTTCAGCGTAATGCGCCAGCCCCGGATTGATGCGGTTCGCGACCCAGCCCAGCAGCGGCAAACCATCATTAATAATCGCTTCCGCCGTTAACAGCGCATGACTCAGGCAACCCAGCTTGATGCCGACCACCAACACCACCGGAATTTTCTCTTCCACCACCCATTCAGAAAGCGGCCGTAAATCAGTCATCAGGCTGCGCCAGCCGCCGGTACCTTCCACCACCACATAATCCGCCTGCTCAGTTAACGCACTGAGTCCGGTGCTTAATGTGGCGTAATCAACAAAGATGTCCTGACTGGTGCTCACCTCATCATCGAGCACGGTGAACGGATTGATCGCGGCATAAGGCAATTGCAGCGTGGAGGAAGATTGCAGGATCAGCGCATCTTTGTTCCTGAGCCCCTGCTCTGTTTGCTGGCTGCTTTTGGCGACAGGCTTATAGCCCACCGTGCTTTTATTGCCTTCAGCCAGCTTCTGCAGGAGCGCGCGGCTGATTACGGTCTTCCCAACTTCAGTATCCGTGCCCGTCACAAATATCCGCTTCAACATTGCTGCCCTCCATTAGTCATTACCGATCAAATTGATTAAAAAGAATTAACAATTAACAACCGGCATAGTAGGACAGTCTGCGGAAAGTCAGCTTGCGTTAGCGCAATATTTTATCGATAAGCGAGGAGAATCAGCCCTGCAGCAGTTTAACCAGCAGGGTGCCGTCATAAAGGGCATCTTTTACCAGCGCGGCACCTGGCATCGTTCCGACGTTAAGAAATTGTGTCGGCTCGAGGGCGATCTGCTGGCTGTAAGTCGGGAGAGACTGGCGATGGATGCAATCAGCTATCGCCGGGAAGAGAATGTCTCTGGCCTGATTGAGCGGAGAACCAATCAGTATTTTTTGTGGATTAAACAGGTTGACCATGATCGCCACAATGCGTCCCACGCTGTGACCGACACCGACGATCAGCTCGGTAGCCAATGGGTCGCCTTGTAAGGCTGCATCGCACAACGCTTCCAGCGTCAACGGTTGGTCATGCAGCGTGCTGTCAGCGGAGGTTTCGAGCCGCAGCGCCGCTTGTTCCAGCAGGTTCTCGCTGCTGGCAACGGTTTCCAGACAGCCGTGATTGCCGCAGTAGCACTGCTTGCCGTGAGGATCGACCTGGGTATGACCAATTTCAACCAGCGTGCTGCTGCCGTTATGTAACAGTCTGCCGCCGGTGATCACGCCGGCACCCACCTGATGGTCAATCACCACCTGGATGACGTTCTTCGCTTCCTGAGCGGCACCAAATAACGATTCCGCCAGCGTCCAGGCACAAACATCATGCTGAATATAGACCGGCAGACCGGTCCGCTTTTCCAGCTCGGGACCCAGCGGCATATCGGTGATGTGATAGAAAGGCATGCGATGAACTATGCCGCTGCGGGCATTGAGAATGCCGGGCAAGGTGATGGCGATCGCCGTCAGACGCTCGAGTTTCTGCTGATGACGGATAAAGAAGGCGTCCACTTCAGCTATAATGCGCCCGACTAACGGCTCGCTGTTTTCCACCGGCAACGGGCAGAGATCCTCGGTCACCAGCTGGCTGCTTAGATCGCGTAACGAGAGGGTAATATCACCGTTGCCAATACGAACTGAAAGGTAATGCCAGGCCTGAGTATCAAGAATTAATCCCACCGCGGGACGGCCGCGGCTGCCGGCTTCCTGAAACTCGGTTTCCTGAACCAGATGGGCTTCCAGCATCTCACGCACAATCTTGGTGATGCTGGCAGGCGCAAGCTGCGCCTTGCGGGCTAATTCTATACGCGAAATGGGACCAAACCGATCAATCAGCCGATAAACTGCCCCTGCATTTGTCTGTTTGATCTGGTCAATGTGGCCAGGCTGACCGTCCGCTATCACACCCCTGCTCCCACTTATTTTCGCGCTTCAAAATAAAGCTTTCGGTCATGGTGAAACACTTCGCGGATGGCGTCAAATATTTGATTCGGAATGTGATTTGCAGCACATAAAAGCCGTTCAGCCGGCTGATAATCCATCAGTTGGCGAGGGTAACAGCAGTTCTTTCATGTGTTTCATCAGCGCGGTGGTCTCCCGCCGCTTTGCCCAGACCAGCCACACTTCTGACCAGGCATCTGCTTCTTTTAGCGCCACCCAACTGACATCCTCAAGACGAATGCGGCTGAAGGAGGCCGGCAAAATTGAAATGCCTAATCCCGCTGAAACCAGTCCGAGAATGGTCATCGCCTCGCCCACTTCCTGGGCAATATTGGGCTGGATCTCGTAGCGTTGTAACAACGCCAGCGTTTCCGTGTACAGCGCCGTACCGACTTTGGGATCGAAGAAAACAAAAGGTTCCTGCGCCAACGCTTTGACAGAGATCGCCGGGCGCGAAGCTAAGCGGTGGGATTTAGGTAATACCGCAAATAACGGCTCGCGCAGCATCAGCTGATGGTCCAGGGTTTCAGGTAACGGCGTATTGCGCATCACCCCCAGATCCAGCCGTCCTTCGTTGATCGGCTCCAACTGCTGGCGGGTGTTGATTTCCTGCATCTGAATATGCACGCCGGGATAGCGCTGGCGAAAGGTAAACAGCGCATCAGAGACGGCGGTAATAAAAGGTGCGGACGAGGTAAAACCTATGCGCAGTTCCCCCTCATCTCCCCGGTGCAGCCTGGCGGCCTTATCCGCAGCCTGATCGACCTGCAGCAGGATTTGCCGGGCATCGAGCAAATACTGGCTGCCTGCGGCGGTAAGCTGCACGCTGCGGTTGGTGCGGGCAAACAGCCTGGCACCAATTTGCTGCTCAAGGATTTGGATCTGCTGGCTGAGCGGTGGCTGTGAGATATTCAGCCGCTGCGCCGCCCGGCCAAAATGCAACTCCTCTGCAACCGCAATAAAGTAGCGCAGGTGACGAAGCTCAATAGTCATATTTTAAACATCTCATTCGAGATTATTAATAGATTAGACATCATATTAATCCCTTATTACAGTAAACAGAATAATTTCATTTCAAGGATTTGCAGTGAATCGCTCATCACCTTCCGCGACGCTTCCTGACAGCCTGCAGCGGCCTTCTGAACCCCTCCCGCTCAGCAATGAGTACATCAATCGCGGCACACCGCAGTTTATGCGGGTCACGCTGGCGCTGTTTTCCGCCGGACTGGCGACCTTTGCCCTGCTTTATTGCGTGCAGCCCATAATGCCGGTGCTCTCGCAGGAATTCGGCGTCTCTCCGGCGGCCAGCAGCCTGTCACTTTCCGTTGCGACCGGCTTGCTGGCACTCGGGCTGTTGGTAACGGGGCCGCTGTCGGATGCGATTGGCCGTAAATCGGTGATGGTGACCGCGCTGTTGATGGCAGCAGTCTGCACCTTGCTTTCTGCCACCATGACCAGCTGGCACGGCATTTTGATTATGCGCGCGCTAATCGGGCTGTCATTAAGCGGCGTGGCGGCCGTTGGCATGACCTATCTCAGTGAAGAGGTGCATCCTGGGGTGATTGCCTTCTCAATGGGCCTTTATATCAGCGGCAATTCGATTGGCGGCATGAGCGGCAGGCTGCTGAGCGGCGTGATCACTGATTTCACTTCCTGGCGGGTGGCGGTGGCGGTAATTGGCTGCTTTGCGCTGGCTTCGGCGCTGATGTTCTGGAAAATTCTGCCACCCTCGCGCCATTTCCGGCCCGCCTCGCTCAAGCCGCGCAGTTTGCTGATTAACTTCCGGTTGCACTGGCGCGACAGCGGTCTGCCGTTGCTGTTTGCGGAAGGCTTCCTGCTCATGGGCGCGTTTGTGACGATGTTTAACTACATTGGCTATCGCCTGCTGGCGCCGCCTTATGGGCTCAGTCAGGCCATTGTGGGCCTGCTGTCCGTGGTGTATCTGACCGGATCCTGGAGTTCCCCTAAAGCGGGCGCGATGACCGCCAAATATGGCCGCCCGGCAGTACTGTTGTTTTCCATCGGGATGATGGTGGTGGGCATTCTGCTGACACTGTTCAGTTCGGTATGGCTGATTTTACCGGGAATGATGCTCTTTACCGCGGGGTTCTTTGCCGGCCATTCGGTTGCCAGCGGCTGGATTGGCCCACGCGCCAGACGTGCCAAAGGACAGGCAAGTTCGCTGTATCTGTTTAGCTATTATCTGGGTTCGAGCCTGGCGGGCACGTTGGGAGGCGTTTTCTGGCATCAGTTTGGCTGGGTTGGCATTACCGCCTTTATCTGTACCTTACTGGTGCTGGCGTTGCTGGTGGGCGTTCGTCTTCGCAGCAAAGCGTTATAAAAGAACGGGCCTTGCGCCCGTTCTTTTGTTTGTCCGCTACTTGGTACGGTCAGCGTAACGTTTGTGCAGCTTCTGCAGTTTGGCTGGGATCACGGCCAGGCAATAACGGTTCTGTTGCCCTTCACCTTCCCAATAGTTCTGATGATACTCTTCCGCCGGATACCACTCGGCCGGACCTTCAATGGTGGTCACGATCGGGCTGGTCTGATCTTCCTGCGCACGCACAATTGCCGCTTTGGCTTCTTCTGCCTGCGCTTCATCAGCCGGGAAAATCGCTGAACGGTACTGCGTGCCGATATCATTGCCCTGGCGGTTCAGCTGGGTAGGATCATGGGTGGCAAAGCTGATATCCAGCAGGTCGCCATAGCTGACTTTCTCCGGATCGAAGCCAAGACGAATGGCTTCTGCATGGCCGGTGTTGCCATCGCAAACCTGACGGTAGGTTGGATTGCTGGTGTGGCCACCAATATAGCCACTCTCTACCGACACGACGCCAGTAATCTGTTTGAAGACCGCTTCTGTGCACCAGAAGCAGCCCCCGGCGATGGTTGCATATTCAATTGTCATGGTGACTCCTCTTTTACGATCGTGCCGGACTCAGTGACAGCCTGTCCGGCTTAATATCGGCCATTGCAGCATAAGCGTATCAATAATGCTATCCAGTTCTGCGCGGCTGGCGCCTTCGCGGGCGCGGACGGACATGCCCTGCAGTAAGCATCCCAGATAGGCAGAAAGCGCCGTGATGTCGGTCTTCGCGTCCAGCTCACCTGCGGCCTGACGCGCCAGCAGAAACTCATTCAGGTGATTCTCCTGACTGTTGTGGCGCGCGCGCAGCATATCAGCGACCTCGGATGAATCCGCTGAGAGTGCGGTAGAGGTACAGATAAAGAAGCAGCCGGCCGGTTTTTTGCCATCGGTAAAGCAGGCGGCGGTGGAACGAAAATACCCTTCCACGCCTTTCTCTACGCAGCTTTCAGGGCAAGCCAGAGCAGCCTGCCGCTGTTCGGCAAACTTCTCAATATAGCGATCCACTGCGGCGCGGAACATCCCTTCTTTATTGGTAAATTCGGCGTACAGCGTTGGCGCTTTCGCTCCGGTCGCTTCAACCAGATCGGAGAGTGAAGTGGCTTCATAGCCATGACGCCAGAACAGCTCAAGCGCAATGTCTAACGCCGCTTCCCGGTCGAAGGTTTTTGGCCGTCCCCGGCCCTTACGGGTGCAGATTTCCTGATCGGTCATAGATCCTCTCTTTGGCAACGCAATGAGGAATAAATTACCGATCATTATAAAAACAATCAAGCGGCCATGTCGAGCCTGTTCGTCACTTTCCTTGTTTACCAGGATGTTGTGGGGGAAATCCGCGTCGGGAAAAATTTTTTTGAAACTTTAAATCATTTTTTATCAAGCGCTTGCCAATTAAATTAACGGTCGTTAATAAAATGCAGTTGACGGATCGCCGTGGCAGGAATACCATTTAGTTAATGATCGTTAACTAATAACGACGCAGACATCAACTAAACCGAATTGAGAGAGAATAAAGACTATGAAAAACCTGAAAATGACCCTGGCTGCTATCGCACTGACTTCCGTTTCTTTCGCTGGTTTCGCTGCTGACATCGTCGGTCAGGAACCGGTTAATCAACAGCAGGTCGGCGTGGTTACCGCCACCGGCACTAACCTGTCTTCCCTGGAATCTCAGCTGTCGGCTAAAGCCGATGCAGCCGGTGCAAAATCGTTCCGTATTACCTCAACCACCGGTAATAACCGCATGCATGCTACTGCAGAGATTTATCAGTAATTGCACCGAATGAGCTTTTTGCACCATAACAAATTTTAAATTAAGGGTATCGTCATGAAAAACATCAAATTAGCTGTAGCTGCTGTGATTTTAGGTTCATTGTCTTTCGGTAGCATGGCTGCCGACCTGGTCAGCAGTGCCCCGGATAACCAGCAGAAAATCGGCGTGATCAGCGCAACGGGTAGCACCAACCTCGCCTCACTGGAGTCACAACTCTCGGAGAAGGCCCAACTGGCGGGCGCGAAATCTTTCCTCATCACTTCGACCTCTGGTCAGAACAACCTGCATGGCACAGCCATCATTTATAACTAATTGCTTTTCGCCCGCTCTGCCGCCAGCTCATCCCTGGCGGCATTCTTATTTCTACCGCTCCGAATATTCCTGTCAAAATCCCCGTTAAATAAAGCCACACTTTATGTGGAAATAAAGCCAACAGTTTCCATACTGAAATTATTTTTAATTGAATGCTCAATCAATAAAACCTATGATAGTGGCCTCTTTTGACAAATCTTCAACAAAAAAGGTGAGAAATTGACGAATTAATACAACCAAATCAGAAGGATAAATTCACAACCTGACTATTGCCCAGTGTAGTTAGCGGATATGCGGCGGAATTTCCCAGTATGCGCTAAGGCACGCTTTGCAAAGATCGGGGTCAATCTTGATTATTTTCGGAGATGGTATGCCGACGACTGAAATATCCAGGAAAGAACAAAAAGACCGCATCAATCCAGTGGTTTTCTTCACTTCAGCAGGACTGATTCTGCTTTTCTCCCTCACCACTATTTTCTTCACGGATTTATCGGATCGGTGGATTAACAGTGCCCTTGAATGGGTCTCCAATACCTTCGGCTGGTATTACCTGCTGGCAGCTACGGTCTATATCGTCTTTGTGGTGCTGATTGCCGCCTCGCGCTTTGGCTCAATCAAACTGGGGCCGGAGCAATCTAAGCCGGAGTTTAGCCTGACCAGTTGGGCAGCGATGCTGTTTGCGGCGGGTATCGGTATCGATCTAATGTTCTTCTCCGTGGCCGAGCCGGTGACGCAGTATATGATGCCGCCAGAAGGCCAGGGACAAACCATGGAAGCTGCGCGTCAGGCCATGGTCTGGACGCTGTTCCACTACGGACTGACCGGTTGGGCGATGTATGCACTGATGGGCATCGCGCTGGGCTACTTTAGCTACCGCTATGGTCTGCCGTTGACCATTCGTTCCGCCTTATACCCTATTTTCGGCAAGCGTATTAATGGCCCGATTGGCCACTCCGTGGATATCGCGGCGGTGATTGGTACCATCTTTGGTATTGCCACCACGCTGGGTATTGGTGTGGTGCAGCTGAACTACGGTCTGCACGTGCTGTTCCATGTGCCGGAAGGATTGACCGCGCAGGCGGCGCTGATTGCCTTATCGGTAATAATGGCGACGATTTCCGTTACCTCGGGCGTGAATAAAGGTATCCGCATTCTGTCGGAGCTGAACGTGCTGCTGGCGCTGTTCCTGATCATCTTTGTGCTGTTTGTCGGCGATACCAGCTTCTTACTAAATGCGCTGGTGCTGAACGTGGGTGATTACATCAGCCGCTTTATGGGCATGACGCTGAACAGCTTCGCCTTTGACCGCCCGACTGAATGGATGAATAACTGGACGCTGTTCTTCTGGGCGTGGTGGGTTGCCTGGTCGCCATTTGTGGGCCTGTTCCTGGCGCGCATCTCCCGTGGACGTACCATCCGTCAGTTTGTGGTCGGCACCCTGACTATTCCATTTATCTTCACGCTGTTATGGCTGTCGATCTTTGGTAACAGCGCCCTGCACGAAATCATCGGCGGCAACATGGCCTTTGCCCAGGAAACGCTGGCGCACCCGGAACGCGGATTCTACAGCCTGCTGGCGCAGTATCCTGCCTTCACCTTCAGTGCTTCGGTCGCCACCATTACCGGCCTGCTGTTCTATGTGACCTCTGCCGATTCGGGTTCACTGGTACTGGGTAACTTCACCTCAAAACTGAGTGATATCAACAATGATGCGCCGAACTGGCTGCGTATCTTCTGGTCACTGGCGATAGGCCTGCTGACCGTGGGTATGCTGATGGTGAATGGCGTGACCGCGTTGCAGAAAACCACCGTGATCATGGGTCTGCCGTTCAGCTTCGTGATTTTCTTTGTGATGGCCGGGTTGTATAAATCCCTGCGGGTGGAAGATCACCGTCGCGCGAGCAGCGTGGTGAATACCCAGCCTATGCCGGTATCGCGTGAAGATCGCCTGAACTGGAAACAGCGTATCTCCCGCGTGATGCATTATCCGGGCAGTACGCATACCCGCAAGATGCTCGACACCGTGTGTCTGCCAGCGATGCAGGAAGTTGCGCTTGAACTGGAACGTCGCGGTGCTCAGGTGCAGGTCAATGAACTGCCGCCGCTGGAAGATGAACGTCTGAACCATCTTGAAATGTCGGTAGCGCTGGGTGAAGAGCAGAGCTTCCTGTATCAGATCTGGCCACAGCAATACTCGGTTCCGGCCTTCACCTACCGTGCGCGTAGCGGTAAAACCGATTACTACCGACTGGAAACCTTCCTGCTGGAAGGCAGCCAGGGCAATGATTTGATGGATTACACCAAAGAGCAGATCATTAATGACATTCTCGATCAGTACGAACGTCATTTAACCTTCCTGCATATTCACCGTGAAGCACCAGGAAACGCCATGCCGTTCCCTGAAACGCAGTAAAGCACGGCGCAATAAAGCCGGGTTACCGCCCGTTAATGTCGAAATGCCTCTGACATGACTGCGCGGTATCCCGGCTTTTTGTTTTTCAGAGATGCCGATCCTGCTTACGCTGTCGGGAAGCCATCGAATTGGCGACCCACCTCGCCAGCGCCGGGCCGGTTAATAACACCACAATAAAGCGGCCGGTTTGCATCGACATCACGAAAGGCATATCCACGTGACTGGATGAGGCAATAATCGCGACTGAATCCGCCCCACCCGGACTGGTTGCCAGATAGGCGGTCAGCGGATCGATTCCCGCGAAATGCACCAGACAAAATGCGAACAAACCACAAATCGCCACCAGGCTTAATATAGACAGCAACAGTCGGGGAAGTGCTTTGGCGGCATACAGCAGAATGGCGCGATTAAATCGCAGACCAATGCTCCAGCCAATAATCGCATACGCCACCATCAATAACGCCGGCGGCAATTCAATGGTCAGCAGATTAAAATCCTGCAGAATCACCCCACCTGCTAAGGTCATTAACAACGGTCCCGCCGGAATGCGGAAAACTTTGCCGGCCAACACGCCGCCGAGGATCACCAAAACAGTGATGGCAAAATGTCCCCAGGCGACAGGCTGAATAATATCAAAGCTGGAAGGCGCGGCACCGGCAGGCACCTCCGGCGCCCAAATCCGCGCCACGATGGTTGCCGCAACCGCCACAATCACCACGCGAAGATATTGCATAAACGCCACTAGCCGTACGTCCGCACCATAACTTTCTGCCATCAGCGTCATGGCGGTAGCCGCACCAGGCGATGAACCCCAAATGGCCGTCGAACCGGGCAACACCTGAAAACGCGTCAGTAACCAGCCGAGCAACGAACTGGCGATAATGACCGAGAAAATACTGGCGATAAATAAGGGCCAGTTTTTGGCGATTTCGACAAATATTGAAGCGGGAATGGCGCGGGCAATCATGCTACCCACAACGCCCTGTGCCAGATAAAACAGATTGCGATGGATGATTAACGGTTTGTCTCGCGCGGCAAAAACGATCGCCATTGCCATTGGCCCCAACAGCAGCGCCGCCGGCAGATTCAAACTTTCCAGGCCAACGACAGCCAGAGTGGAAAACAGAATCAACCAGAACCAACGCAGGGGAGGTATTTTCATCAACGACTCCATAAAGTGCCTGACAGATACGCATTCCATTTTATCAGCTCATTCTGCCCTGCCTGACTTTTTAACCGCGATATCGGTGATAAGTCTGACCCAGCGCTCAAAGCCACGCTATTATTCTCAAAAGGATTTAGTATGTTGTAACTAAAGTGAGCAGTTAACCTTGGTGGTTCTTTGACTGCGTGCCGGGTGGACGCGAATTTACGACGTATTGCCTGAGCGTTCGCCTTATCAACCGGACGATCGTCCCTGAATACTCACTGGCAGAGTGGTTATAACGGTTGTCCCCGAGGCCAGGTTAACTAAGCCAACCTGTGGAGGCCCACTCATATTAATGCTGGCGCTGTAAAGTATTTATTTGAATATAAGAAATCGACAAAAATAGCGCAATTATTGCTATCCGCCAGAATGGGAGTTGTTCAATTGCCCAACGTAATGCCCTGGCAGATGTTAAGATTTGTCTCAATATTGTAAATATAAGCTTGTCAGAATTGAGACCCCGGTAGTTAAACAGCGTAAAAATAGCGAAAATAAATAAACATTTTCATGATTAGGTGTTTTTTACCGTCAATTTTCTCTGTACACTGGTCCTCGATACATACACTGATTAATTTTAAACCACTCAACGCTACGGATTCCTTATGAGCGAAACTCTGAAAGTATTAAATAACATTCGAACCCTTCGTGCTCAGGCTCGTGAAGTTTCTTTAACTGAACTTGAAGAGATGCTGGAAAAACTCGAAGCGGTTGTTAATGAACGTCGTGATGCAGAAGCGGCTATCGCTTCTGAAGTTAAGGAAAAAGAAGAGAAGCTGGCTAAATACCGTCAGATGCTGTTGGACGACGGCATCGATTTAAGCGAACTGACTTCTGCAGAGACTTCTACCGGTAAATCTCGTGCTAAGCGTGCTCCACGCCCGGCCAAATACCAGTACACCGATGAAAACGGTGAAACTAAATCCTGGACTGGCCAGGGCCGTACTCCTGCGGTAATTAAGCAGGCGCTGGACCAGGGTAAAAAACTGGAAGATTTCCTGATTTAATCTTCCTGCCACGTCAGTTTTCGCTGGCGTGGCTACCTTCCCTTCCCTTTTTATCTCACGACTCTTTTCTTTGTCGCTTTATAATTCTCTCCCGTAACAGCCTGACCGATTGTTGATCCCTGAAGCGCGCGACAATAATGAGTATGTTGTAACTAAGAGTGACTTCTTATGAGCCGATATGATGCCGTAGATAACCTGCACCGCTGTGTGGAAGCGCTGCAGACCGCGTTGGCAGCCTTAACCCAGCAGCTTCCTCAACTGCGTCTGCTGATGGCACGGGTTTTTGAATTGCCGCCGGTGCATAAAGGCCAGGAGCATCAACCGCTGCTGGAAATTAACGTTACCCAGCACCTGGCACAATCAGCATTAAATCTGGCACTAAGTCATTATTCCCGCCTGTTTATCCAACATCAGTCTGAGTCATTAAGCACTAAAGCTGCGGTACGCTTGCCTGGCGCAATTTGCTTTGAAGCCAACCCGGAGCAATCGGCGCTTATCCGTCAGCAGGTTGAGGCGATTAATAGCCTGAAATACCGCCTTGAACAGATTATTACCGTTGAGTCTGGGGTAGAGGCTGAGGAACGCTTTGAATTTGTCCATACCCATCTCAGAGGATTAATAACGCTGAATGCCTACCGCGCTATTACCCTGCTGGAATCGCCCGATTCGCTGCGATTTGGCTGGGCAAATAAGCACATTATAAAAAATGTCAGCCGGGAAGAGATGCTGGAAAAGCTGAAAAAAAGCGTGGCGTCGGGACGGGCAATGGCACCCTGGACCCGTGAACAGTGGGCGGAAAAACTGGAGGAGGAGATGGCGATAATTAATTCTCTGCCAAAGGGAGCAAAGTTAAAGATTAAGCGCCCGGTAAAGGTGCAGCCGATTGCCCGCGTATGGAATAAACAACAGCAAACGCAAACGCAGCTGGCCTGCCCTTCTCCTTTACTGGTGCTCTGCGAAGATGCAAACCAGCTGCCGAAGCTTGGCGAATTACGCAATTATGATGCGGCGAACGTGGCCCATAAATTTAAACCTCAGGCCACGCCGCTGTTTGCGGTGATCCCGAGGTTGCATTTATATAGTGATACAAACCTGTAACAGGTTACTGGCGGCAAAAAAAAGAGCGGAATAAATTCCGCTCCTTCATCAATCTGTCATTAAGACTTCATGCTGCCAACCATATCTTCCGGTCTAACCCAGGCATCAAACTCGTCTTCGGTCAGATAACCCAGTTTCAGCGCCGATCCTTTCAGGGTTAAGCCTTCTTTATGCGCTTTCTTGGCAATTTCTGCCGCTTTATCGTAGCCAATATGCGTATTTAATGCCGTCACCAGCATTAATGACTCATTTAATAGCTGGCTGATACGATCGAGATTCGGCTCAATACCGACGGCGCAATGGTGATTGAAGCTGTCCATCCCGTCTGCCAGCATCCGCACCGATTGCAGGAAGTTATGGATGATCATTGGACGATAAACATTCAGTTCGAAATTGCCGGATGCACCGCCCATATTGACCGCCACATCGTTACCCATCACCTGGCAACAGAGCATGGTCATCGCTTCACACTGGGTCGGATTGACTTTACCTGGCATGATAGAGCTGCCTGGCTCGTTTTCAGGAATGGCAATTTCGCCGATACCACAACGCGGCCCCGACGATAACCAGCGCACGTCGTTGGCGATCTTCATTAATGATGCGGCCAGCCCTTTCAGTGAACCGTGGGCATGGACCAGCGCATCACAGGTTGCCAGTGCTTCGAATTTATTTGGCGAGGTGACAAAAGGCTGTTTGGTCAGGTCAGCCAGCTCTTTCGCCACGCGTACCGCATATTCCGGGTGCGTATTCAGCCCCGTCCCTACCGCCGTACCGCCTAACGCCAGTTCCGCGACATGCGGAATGCTCTGCTCAATATGCCTGAGGTTATGGTCCAGCATCGCCACCCAGCCGGAGATCTCCTGGCCGAGGGTTAATGGCGTGGCATCCTGCAGATGGGTTCGGCCAATTTTGACGATATCCTTAAAGGCGTCGGCTTTATCGTTCAGAGTTTTTTGCAGGATTTTAAGCTGAGGAAGCAGATGCTCCTGAATGGCCAGTACCGCCGCGACATGCATCGCGGTCGGGAAGACATCGTTGGAGCTCTGACTTTTATTCACATCGTCGTTTGGATGCACCAGGCGTTCCATGCCCCGCACGCCGCCAAGGATTTCACTGGCGCGGTTGGCGAGCACTTCATTCATATTCATGTTGGTCTGGGTACCGGAACCGGTCTGCCAGATTGCCAGCGGGAATTCTGTACTGTGTTGGTCCGCCAGCACTTCATCCGCGGCGGAGATAATGGCCGTGGCCCGCTCATTGGGCAACAGGCTTAAATCACTGTTCACCTTTGCCGCAGCGCGCTTGGTCAGCGCCAGAGCGTGCACCAGTTCAACAGGCATTTTTTCGGTGGAGATACGAAAGTGTTCCAGTGAGCGTTGCGTTTGCGCGCCCCACAGTTTATCAGCAGGAACTTCGATGGGACCCATTGAATCTTTCTCAATGCGGTTGGCAGCCATGACTCTCTCCTTTTTGCACAATAATATGATTTTGAACCGTTACTTTGCCCTGAAGGGCCAAAAGCGCGGGCGATATTCTGGCATACAAGAATTTAACATTATGCGACTCATTCGACCTTCTTGCACTCCGCATTGTCTTTTTGACGTGGTTTTCTGCTTTAATACACGCAGTTATTATCCGATTATGTGTGAGTTAACATGCAAAAATTAATCAATTCGCTGCAAAATTATGCCTGGGGTAGCCCCACTGCCCTGACCGAACTGTATGGCATTCCTAACCCGGATAACCTGCCGATGGCGGAACTCTGGATGGGTGCGCATCCCAAAAGCCCTTCCTTTATAGACGTTGAGGGTCACAAGCAGTCATTACGTGCGGTGATTGATGCCGATAAAGAGGCGATCCTCAGCAAAGCCGTCGCTGCGCGCTTTGGTGAACTGCCGTTCTTATTCAAGGTGCTTTGCGCCGATCAGCCGTTGTCGATTCAGGTTCACCCAAGCAAAGCGGCAGCCGAAGTCGGCTTTGACAAAGAGAATGTGGCTGGCATTCCTTTAGATGCGCCAAACCGTAACTACAAAGACGCCAACCATAAGCCCGAGCTGGTGTTTGCACTGACGCCGTTTAAGGCCATCAACGGTTTTCGTGAGCTTCACGAAATCATCTCCCTGCTGCAGCCGGTCGCGGGTGCACATCCGGCGATTGCCCATTTCCTGCAGAACCCGCAGATGAGTGGCCTTGAGGCGCTATTTACCGCGCTGCTGTCGATGGAAGGTGAAGAGAAGAGCCTGGCGCTGGACGTGCTGAAGAGCGAAATCCCGCGTCAACAGGGCGAACCCTGGGCCACCATCTCGCTGATTGAAACCTTTTACCCTGATGACAGTGGGCTGTTCTCCCCGCTGCTGCTGAATGTGATTGAGCTGCAACCTGGCGAAGCGATGTTCCTGTTTGCCGAGACGCCACACGCCTATCTGCAAGGGGTGGCGCTGGAAGTGATGGCCAATTCGGATAACGTGTTGCGCGCGGGATTAACGCCGAAATATATCGATATTCCCGAACTGATGGCGAACCTGAAATTTGATGCCAAGCCGTATGCCAACCTGCTGACTCAGCCGGTGCAGCAAGGCGATACGCTTAATTTCCCGGTTCCGGTGGACGATTTTGCTTTCTCCCTCCACCAGCTCAGCGCCCAGCCAACCGTCGTTCAGCAGCAAAGCGCCGCGATACTGTTCTGCGTGGATGGCCAGGCGGTCATCAGCCATAACGACCAGCAGCTGACGCTCAAACCCGGCGAGTCCTGTTTTGTTCCGGCCACGGACGCCCCGGTGACGCTGGCAGGCAATGGTCGGGTGGCGCGCGTCTGTAACCTGCTGTAGGATTTACGGCTGACGTTAAGCGCCACAATTGCTATTATTAATCAAATTATTAAGCAAAACGCCTCAGGGCGTTTTTTCTTCGCCAGGCATTTGCCCACAGGATCGATTTGCCGGCGCCAGTGACTAAAAGGACGACTGACAGATGAAGAAGACAAAGATAGCGATTGGCGTAGTAGTCGCACTCGGCGTGATTTGGACCGGAGCCGCGTGGTTTACCGGCAAACAACTGGAATCGCACATGGATGAGCTGGTGCAAAATGCGAATGCCCAGATGAACAACATGGCGCCGGAAAACCGCCTCAAGCTGAGCTATCAGGATTTCCAGCGCGGTGTGTTCACCAGTACCGCCCGCTTTGTCCTGCAGTCTAACTCACAGACTGAAGACAACTCGCTGATCAAGCTAGGCCAGAGCATCGTGTTTAATGAAAAAATCGATCACGGTCCTTTCCCGTTCGCCCAGCTGAAAAAATTCAACCTGATCCCAAGCATGGCGTCGGTGCATACCCAGCTTGAGAACACCGATGCCGTGAAGAAGCTGTTTGAAATGACCAAAGGTCAGTCGATCGTTCAGGCTGATACCCGCGTCGGATACAGCGGCGCAACCGCGTCTGCCATCAACCTGCTGCCGGTGGATTATAACAATGCGCAAACCGGCGAGCGCTTTGCCTCTAACGGCGGTACGGTCAATATCGACGCCGATAACAAAGGCGATAAGGTCAATTTCAGTGGCGATCTGGACAGCCTGGTGCTGACCACCAAAAACCAGCTGGATATGCCGGTGATGTTTACCGCTAACGGCCTGAAACTGGATGCCAGCACCCATCTTAGCCCGGAAGGGATGCGCATTGGCGATCAGAGCATCAACCTGAAGAAACTGACCGCCGTGGTGGACGGCAAAGAAGCCTTTACCGCGGAAGGCCTGAACGGCAAATCGTCGTTTAACTCAGAGAAAAGCCTGATTTCCGGCAACATCGATTACGCACTGGATTCCCTGAAGCTGCAGAACCAGAACTTTGGCCAGGGTAAACTCGCCATCAAGCTGTCCCAGTTTGACGCTAACGGCATGAAAGCCTTCTCTGACAACTACAACAGTCAGGTCCAGGCGCTGATGAACGAACCGGGTATCAGCGATAATCCTGCGCTATACCAGCAGCGGATGAGCCAGATCTTCTCGGCAAACCTGCCGCTGCTGCTGAAAGGCGATCCGATTGTCAACATCGCGCCATTCAGCTGGAAGAACGATAAAGGTGAGAGCAGCTTTAACCTTGCCGTCCACTTCAAAGATCCGGCCGCCAACACCACCCCACCGCAGAACATCGGTCAGGCTGTTGACAGCGTGCTGAAAACCCTGGACGGTAAGCTGTCGATCAATATGCCTATGGCCACCGAAATGATGACCCACGTGGCGATGGCGGAAGGCTATAAGCAAGAAGATGCCGCCAAACTGGCCGATCAGCAGGTTAAAGGCGTGGCGGCAATGGGCCAGATGTTTAAGCTCACCACCCAGCAGGACAATAACATTGTCACCAGCCTGCAGTACGCGACCGGACAGGTCACCATGAACGGCGACAAAATGGCGCTGGATCAGTTCCTGGCTCGCTATATGTTGGGTGGCGGTGCGGCCCCGCAAGGGATGCCGCAGTAACCTGATTAGCAGTAATAAAGGGCGCGATTATCGCGCCCTTTTTTTATGCCGATCCGCGTTCAATCAGCACCGGCGGCAGGATCACGTTCTGCACCGCGCCTTCCGGGTCGGCCATACGCTGTAACAGCCGCTGTGCGGCGCTTCGCCCTATTTCACGTGCTGAACTGGTTATAAAGGTCAGCGGCGGATCGGTCAGCTCGGCCTCCGGCGAATCGCCAAATCCCACTAACGCCATCTGCTGTCCGTAATAGCTGTCCATGCCTCCTTTGCCAATGGTTCGGCCGGTGCGCTGCAGGCCGAAATAGCAGCCCAGCGCCACCGAGGCGTTATGGCAGAGAATGGCGGTGATGGTTGGATGATGATGGATCAAATTCTCGGTCACCTCGGCCACGTCCCGCTGATGGCGACCGCTTTCAATAATCCAGTCGCTGCGAAACGGCAGACCGTATTGCATCAGCGTGGAACAGTAGCCACCGATCCGTTCGGCCCGCGTCAGCGATGAACCGGATCCGCCCAGCCAGGCGATGCAGTGATGCCCGCGCTTGATCAGGTATTCCGTGGCAATTTTTGCCGCATGCATATTGTCGGGGCGGATAGAGTCGGTGTTCTCCAGGCTGCTGGCTCGCGAAGCACAGATAATGGCGATGCCCTGCTCCCGCGCTTTTTCCACCAGATGGGAGGCATTATCTGCGCCGCCACCCAATACGATGCCCTCCACGCCCTGCGCCACCAGCGTGTCGAAGCAGCGATCGAGTTTTTGCCCTTTCGGCCCGCTTTGGGTCAGAAACAGCACCTTGCCGTTTTTCTCCAGCCCTTCGCTCAACCCTGCGGTCATCTCGGCATAAAACGGCTGGCACAGGTCCCGCACGATCAAGCCGATGACGCCGCTGCCTCCGCCTCTGAGCATGGTGGCAGAACGATTGGGAACGAAGCCCAGCGCCTGAATGGCCAGATTAACCCGTTCAGAGGTGGCAGGCGAAATGCGTCCTTTGCCGGAAAGCACTAGCGAGACCGTGGTCACAGAGACGCCCGCTTCGGCGGCAACATCATTAATGGTGATTTTTTTCAGCGACATATTTTGTCCAGTCAGCCCTGGCTGACCTGTTCGTACAACATGATCGAAACAGCAGGGTAAAACGTTACACCTGCAGGCCGATAAATAAAACCTTCTTGGCCGGGAAGAGTGTGACATGTCGCGCATTAATGGGTGGTAAAACGTTTTATCATTTTTTACCTCAGCAGCGGCTGAGCATTTTTATGCCAGGAGAGACCATGTCGGCCACCAAACAAAAAATTACGCTTTGGGAGTTTTTCCAGAGCTTAGGCAAAACCTTTATGCTCCCCGTCGCGCTGCTCTCTTTCTGCGGCATTATGATGGGTATCGGCAGCTCGTTGAGCAGTCATGATGTCATTACCCTGATCCCGTTCCTCGGTAATTCGGTGCTGCAGCTGATCTTTATGTGGATGAGCAAAGTCGGCTCCTTCGCCTTTAGCTATCTGCCGGTGATGTTTGCCATCGCTATCCCGTTGGGAATGGCGCGCGAAAACAAGGGCGTTGCCGCCTTCTCCGGCTTTGTCGGCTTCGCGGTGATGAACCTGGCGGTGAACTTCTGGCTGAACGCCAAAGGCATCCTGCCATCCACCGATGCTGCGGTGCTGAAAGCCAATAACATTCAGAATATTATCGGCATTCAGTCCATCGATACCGGCATCCTCGGCGCGGTGATCGTCGGTATTATCGTGTTTTATCTGCATGAGCGCTTCAACACCATTCGCCTGCCGGATGCGCTGGCGTTCTTCGGCGGTACGCGCTTTGTGCCGATTATCACCACGCTGGTGATGGGCCTGGTCGGTCTGGTGATCCCGCTGATCTGGCCGTGGTTTGCCGCGGCAATTACCGGCCTGGGCTGGGTGATTAACGGTGCTGGCGAGTTCGGTCCGATGATCTTCGGCACCGGCGAGCGTCTGCTGCTGCCTTTCGGCCTGCAGCATATCCTGGTGGCGATTATCCGCTTCACCGATGCCGGTGGCACCATGGATGTCTGTGGTCACAGCGTCAGCGGGGCGTTAACCATCTTCCAGGCCCAGCTCTCCTGCCCAACCTCTGCTGGTTTCTCTGAAAGCGCCACGCGCTTCCTGTCACAGGGCAAAATGCCGGCCTTCCTCGGCGGCTTACCGGGTGCGGCACTGGCGATGTATCACTGTGCCCGTCCGGAAAATCGTCACAAGATTAAGGGCCTGCTGATTTCGGGTGTGGTGGCCTGCGTGGTGGGCGGCACCACCGAACCGATTGAGTTCCTGTTCCTGTTTGTGGCGCCGGTGCTGTACGTGATCCATGCGCTGTTAACCGGCCTGGGCTTCACGGTGATGGCGGTGCTGGGCGTGACCATCGGCAATACTGACGGCAACGTGATCGACTTTGTGGTGTTTGGGATCCTGCACGGTCTGTCGACCAAATGGTATTTCGTGCCGGTGGTTGCCGCCATCTGGTTTGTCGGTTATTACCTGATTTTCCGCTTCGCAATCACCCGCTTTAATATCAAAACGCCGGGACGCGATCTGGACACCACCACCGTTGAGAAAAATATCTCGGCCACCGTCGGCAAATCGGGTTACAACACGCCAGCGATCCTTGCAGCGCTTGGCGGCATGGACAATATCGCCTCGCTGGATAACTGTCTGACTCGCCTGCGTCTGACCATCAACGATATGAGTCTGGTGGATGATGCGGCGCTGAAAGCTAACCGGGTGATTGGCGTGGTCCACCTTAACGAACACAGTTTGCAGGTGGTGATTGGGCCACAGGTGCAGTCGGTGAAAGATGAGATGGCCAGCATGATGGCGACGGTTCCGGGCTAATCGCACGCTGAACCTGAGCAACGCGGGGCTGAAGCCGATTTCAGCCCCGCTTTATTTTGCCGTCATTAACAGAGTTGAGGCTATTATGTTTGATTTTGACCGGGTAATCGATCGCCACGGCAGCTGGTGTACCCAGTGGGATTTTGTGGCCGACCGCTTTGGCCGCGATGATTTACTGCCCTTCACCATTTCGGATATGGATTTCGCCACCGCGCCCTGCATTCTTTCGGCGCTCCAGCACCGTGTGACGCATGGCGTGCTGGGTTACAGCCGCTGGCAGCATGAGGATTTCCTCTCCGCCATCGACCACTGGTATCAGCAGCGGTTTGCGCTGCGCGTCGATCGGCAACAAATTGTCTACGGGCCGTCGGTGATCTATATGGTGGCGCAGCTGATCCGCCACTGGTCCTCCGCGGGCGATGCGGTGCTGATCCACACGCCGGCCTACGATGCCTTTTATAAAGCGATTGAAGGCAACGATCGTCAGGTACTGTCGTTGCCGCTGGTTCGCAACGGTGCAGAGTGGCAGTGCGATATGGCGGCGCTTGAGATCCTGCTGAGCCGCGACGAGTGCAAAATCATGCTGCTGTGCAGCCCGCACAATCCGACCGGCAAAGTGTGGCGTCGCGATGAGCTTCAGCAGATGGCCGATCTGTGCCAGCGCCATGGTGTGCAGGTGATCAGCGACGAAATCCATATGGATATGGTGATGGGCGACCAGCCGCATGTGCCGTGGATCGCCGTTGCGCGGGGACGCTGGGCGCTGTTCACCTCCGCCTCCAAAAGCTTTAACGTGCCGGCGCTGACCGGTGCCTATGGCTTTATCAGCGACGAGGCCGATCGCGAGGCCTGGTTCCACGCGCTAAAAAGTGCCAATGGCCTCTCTTCCCCGGCGGTGATGGCCGTTGCCGCACACATCGCCGCCTACCGCGAAGGGGCGGAATGGCTGGATGCCTTACGGGACTATCTGCGGGCTAATCTGCAGCAGGTTGCCCGCCGGCTGAATCAGGCGTTTCCACAGCTGAACTGGCAGCCGCCGCAGGCCACCTATCTGGCGTGGATTGACCTTAATCCACTGGGACTGGACGATAAGGCACTGCAAAAAGCGCTGATCGAACAGCAGAAAGTGGCGATCATGCCGGGCTACACCTACGGTCCGCACGGCAACGGTTATCTGCGGCTGAACGTCGGCTGCCCACGCAGCAAACTGGATGACGGCCTCGATCGGCTGATAGCAGCCATTGAGAGCCTGCTTTAGCCTGCCATCCCTGAATCTGCGGCCGACAGGCCAGCCTGAGCACAAATTATCGGCACTTGACGCGTCGTTTGCGCAATTCACTGGCGGTGTTGCGCAAAATGTTTTTATACTGCTATGCACTTATTAAAACTACATGAGTGCGCCGACATGATTGATACCCAGCTTCCCCTCACCGATATTCATCGCCACCTTGACGGCAATATTCGTGCACAAACCATTCTGGATTTAGGCCGCGAGTTTAACCTTACCCTGCCCGCCACTACCCTGGAACTGCTGCGTCCGCACGTTCAGGTCACCCAAACCGAGCCGGATCTGGTCAGCTTTTTAAACAAGCTGGACTGGGGCGTCAAGGTACTGGGTTCACTGGAGGCCTGCCGCCGTATTGCGCAGGAAAACGTGGAAGATGCCGCCCGTGCCGGGATCCATTATGCCGAGCTGCGTTTCTCGCCGGGCTATATGGCAATGACCCACAACCTGCCGGTGGCGGGCGTGGTGGAAGCGGTGATCGACGGCGTGCGCGCCGGTTGTCAGCAGCACAATATTGACGTGCGCCTGATTGGCATAATGAGCCGTACCTTCGGTGAAGAAGCCTGCCTGCGCGAGCTGGAAGGCCTGCTGGCTCACCGTGATGGCATTACCGCGCTGGATCTGGCCGGTGATGAGTTGGGCTTCCCGGGCAGCCAGTTCCTCAGCCACTTTAACCGCGCGCGCGATGCCGGTTTCCGCATCACCGTTCACGCCGGTGAAGCCGCTGGCCCGGAGAGCATCTGGCAGGCCATTCGTGAGCTGGGCGCCGAGCGTATTGGCCACGGCGTGAAGGCCGTTGACGATCCGGCGCTGATGGATTTCCTTGCGGCGCATAAGATTGGCGTGGAATCCTGCCTGACCTCGAATATTCAGACCAGCACCGTGGCTTCGCTGGCACAGCATCCGCTGGCGAAATTCCTCGATCACGGCATTCTGGCGACCATTAACACCGACGATCCGGCGGTTCAGGGCATCGAGTTGCCGTATGAGTATGAAGTCGCGGCGCCACAGGCGGGTCTGAGCCTGGCGCAAATCCGCACGGCGCAGGAAAACGGTCTGAAGATTGCGTTCCTGACCGACGCGGAGAAAGACGCGGTGCGCGCCCGCGTGGCGGCATAGAGACGAAGTAATATCAGGTCGACCTGACGGCGACCGCAACAAAAAGCCCCACGGATATCCCGCGGGGCTTTTTTATGGCCTGGACTATTCAGGCCGTTACTGCAGCGACTTTTTAGCGTAAAGCGTTTACTTCAAAGAGAGGGTCTGACGCTTCTCGGCCGACTGCAGGCCCAGTTCAATCAGTTCCATCACCTGAATCGCTTCTTCAGCGGTTACCGGGTTGCTGCCGTCACCGGTGATTGCATCGCGGATGCCCGCATAGTACGCCGGGTAGTTGCCTGGTATGGTCAGCAGCGTCTCTTCCGCCATCATCTCACCATTCACCAGCGTCAATACCCCATCACGCATATCGTAACCCCAGTCTTCCTGCGGTGGACGTGCGCCCGCTTTCAGACGGTCTTCCTGCGGATCCAGGCCGTATTTCACATAGCTGCCTTTGGTGCCATGGACCTGGTAACGCGGAGATTCCGCCGCCACCAGCATGCTGCCATGCAACACCACACGACGCTGAGGATAGGTCAGCACGGCGTGGAAATAATCGGTGGTTTGCGCGCCCGGACGCAGCTCGGCGGTATCGACATTGATGGCGACCGGAGAGCCGAACAGCTGCAACGCCTGGTCCAGCAGATGCGGCCCCAGATCGTACCAGATGCCGCTGCCTGCGCCCTTCTGCTCGCGCCAGCGGTTACGCACTTCCAGACGGAAGCGGTCGAAATGCGATTCAAAGTAACGCACTTCACCCAGCGTGCCTTCGGCCAGCAGCGTTTTCAGCGTCAGGAAATCACTGTCCCAGCGGCGGTTGTGGAACACCGACAGCATCAGCCCTTTGGCTTTCGCCAGCGCGTCCAGCTCACGGGCCTGCGACAGCGTCACGGTGAAAGGTTTGTCCACCACCACATGTTTACCGGCGTTCAGCGCGGCTTTGGCCAGCGGGAAGTGGGTATCATTGGGGGTTGGGATGACGATCAGTTGCAGCCCAGGATCGTCAAATAACGTTTGTGGATCGGAGACTACCTGAGTGGATGGCCAGTCAGCGTGCACTTTGCTGGCATCACTGCTGGAGACGGCGGACAGTTCCATGCCCGACGTACCGGCGATCAGTGGCGCATGGAAGGTCTTGCTGGCAAAGCCGTAACCGACCAGCCCTACACGAATTTTGTCGCTCATTTGCATTCCTCTTGTCACTTACCCTGATGATTTAAGACTATCAGCAGGGTAAGGACAAGCGGGAATTACCTGAATTATCCGTTTCGCTTAACTATTGGCACTTCTGGGCAAATCCCAGCTTTCCTGCGCCACCAGCGCATCGTGTGCGTCCAGCGAACGGCGGCGGAAATCGCTCGGACTGACGCCAACGCGTTTGCGGAACACGCGTGAGAAATAGAGCTGATCGTCGTAGCCGACAATCCTGCCGATGGTAGCGATCGGCTCCTGGGTGGTTTGCAGCAGCAGCTTGGCGCGGATCACCCGCTGATCCTCGCGCCAGCGCAGCAGGTTGACCCCCATTTGCTCGCGGAACAGGTGCGCCAGCCGCGAGGGCGACAGGCAGACGTGGTTGGCCACTTCGTCAATTTTCAGCTCGCCGGCCAGGTTGCTGGTGACGAACTGGCAGGCCTCAATCACCCGCGGATCGCGAATTTGCTGATGGCTACGCGGATCCTCTTCCACCGCCCGCAGCAGCAGACGTTCCAGCAGGTTCATCGCCAGCTCTTCGGCAAAGCGTCGCCCGGAGGTGTGCGTTTGTTCGATGTTGGCAAACAGGCGTTCAAACTCGCCGCGCAGACGTTCCGGCAGCCGCAGCCGGCCAACGCCCTTCTTCTCGTCCTGCCACACCAGCCAGTCGCTCCAGTAGGCGCGGGGACGGAAGTAAATCCAGCGGTGGTGCCAGCAGTCGCTTTCTGGCGATCGGCCATAATAATGCTGGGTTTTTGGCTGGAACAGCAGCAGATCGCCAGGTTCACAGTCAAAGGCATCCTCACCGTTAAACACCTGGCCCCGCCCTTTGGTGGTCAGGTTAATGATAAAGCCTTTCATGCCCAGCGGACGGTCGATAAAGAAGTCCAGACCATCCCCGGCGTTAATCGGCGTCAGTCCCGCCACCAGCCAGGCATTGAACTGATAGCCAGGTAACAACGGGTTAGATTGCGCCACGGGCGCTAAGCGATGGTACATAACGCCTCCTGATCAGGCTGCTTTAGCTTTCTGTTTGTAACGGTCGAAAATCACCGCCGCTAACAGTATCAAACCGCGCACCACATACTGTGAGAAAGGCGAGATATTCAATAAATTCATCGCATTCTCCACCGTTCCGAGGATCAATACCCCGGCAACCACATAGGAAATTTTGCCGATCCCGCCCTTCAACGACACGCCACCCAACACGCAGGCGGAGATCACAATCAGCTCATAGCCCAGTGAGGTCATTGGCTGGCCGCTGGTCATACGCGAGGCCAGAATAATGCCCGCCGCAGCGGAGACCAGGCCGGACAGAATAAAGATGATAATGCGGGTGCGTACCACCGGAACCCCGGCCAGACGCGCCGCTTCTTCATTACCGCCAATCGCCAGCGTGTTGCGGCCAAAGGTGGTTTTATTCAGCAGGAAACCAAAGATAATCATGGTGCCGATGGTCAGCCAGACCGGTGCAGGCACGCCGAACCAGTTGGTGTAACCCAGCGCAAAGAAGCGCTCGTCTTCGATACCTACCGCCTGACCATTTGAGAAGATATAGGCCAGCCCGCGCACAATCTGCATCGTCGCCAGGGTGGTGATCAGCGCATTGATTTTCAGCTTAGCGATAACGAAACCGTTCACAAAGCCGCAAACCACGCCCAACAGCAGACCGGCGAAGATGCCAATCCACAGGCTTTCGGTCATATTGATCACCACCGCGGTGGTGACGCCGGCACAGGCGATAACCGACGCCACCGACAGGTCAAAATCGCCGGAGGCGAGGCAGAACAGCATGCCGCAGGCCACCATGCCGGACATCGACATCGCCAGCCCCAGGCCTTTCATATTGATCAGTGAACCGAAGTTCGGCACGAAAATAGTGCAGCCGATAAACAGCACGGCAAACACCACCAGCATACCGAAGTGATCCCAGATGCGGCCCAGATTAATACGCTGGGTTTGTTTCGGTGGCGTCGCGGGTGACGTGGTGTGAGATGACATTTAAATACTCCTTCTTATCAGGCCACAGCTGCGGCGCGTTGAGTCGTTTTCGGCATGGCAAGACCAAGGGTCAGCGCTTCGGTGGCCTCGGTATGGCTCAGTTCACCGGCGATTTCACCCTCTCTCATCACCAGGATGCGATCGGCCAGCCCCATCACTTCAGGCAGGTCGCTGGAGGCAAACAGCACCGCAATGCCCTTTTCTGCCAGCGCATAGATCAGGTTATAAATTTCATTTTTCGCCCCAACGTCGATGCCGCGCGTCGGCTCATCCAGCAGGATCACTTTCATCTCTTCAGAGAGCCAGCGGCCAAGAATGGCTTTCTGCTGGTTACCGCCGGAGAGGTTCATGATCAGCTGGTCGGCTGACGGCGTTTTGATGTTGAGCGATTTAATGTGCGAGGCGGCATTTTTGCTTTCCCACTGGTTGTCGATCAGACAGCCGGCGGTCAGGTTGTTGCGCCTTGCGCTGATATTGATGTTGTCGCGCACCGAGTGAACCGGAATGATGCCGTCCGCCTTACGATCTTCCGGACAAAGCAGGATCCCGGCGCGAATGGCGTGGGCCGGCTCCTTGATCACAATCACTTCGCCATCCAGACGCAGTTCGCCGCCGGTCAGTTTGGTGGCACCAAACAGCCCTTTCATCAGCTCACTGCGACCGGCACCGACCAGGCCGAACAGACCGACGATTTCACCGGCATGCACTTTTAATGAGATCGGCTGACGTACGCCTTTGGCCTGCACTTTATCCAGCTGCAAGCGCACCGCGCCGGTTTCGCGGGGCGAATAGCCATAAATGTCGCCGATTTCGCGGCCGACCATCGCCTGCACCAGCTCGTCGTGGGAGGTGTTGGGCACGTCGTCAAAGGTGCGCACGTAGCGCCCGTCCTTAAATACGGTGATGGCATCGCTGAGGGCAAAGATCTCTTCCATACGGTGCGAGACGTAAAGCACCACGCGGCCCTGCTGGCGCAGCTGGCGGATCACCCGGAACAGGTGTTCAATTTCGCGGGCGGAAAGCGAACTGGTTGGCTCATCAAAGGCGATCACCTTGGCGTTACGCGCCAGTGCCTTGGCGATTTCCACCATCTGCCACTGGCCGAGCGACAGAGATTTCAACGGGGTATCCGGGTCGATATCCATCCCCAGGTTTTTCAGCTGCTCTCCGGCCTCATAGCGCAGCAGTTTGCGGTTTACAAAGCCCGCCCGCTGCGGCAACTGACCAAGGTAGATGTTCTCTGCTACCGACATTTCCGGCACCAGATGCAGCTCCTGATAAATAATGGCTACCCCCGCATCCAGCGCGTCGGTGGTGTGGGTAAAGTTGACGGGCTGCCCCTTCAGACGGATTTCGCCGCTGGTTGGCTGGTAGCTGCCGCTAAGAATTTTCAACAGCGTGGACTTGCCCGCGCCGTTTTCGCCCATCAGGGCGTGGATCTGGCCCGCGCCACATTCAAAACTGATGTCCTGCAACGCCTTCACGCCTGGAAAGGTTTTTCCAATGCCGTGAAAGCTCAGATATGCGGGTTGCGTACTCATGTTATCTCCTGACCGGTTACCGACCTTCGCAGGGCAACGGCGCCATCCGCGCCGTTGCCTACGGTGTTGTTACATCAGGCCTTTTTTCGCCAGTTCTGTTTTGAAGTTGTCACGGGTGATCAGCACCACGTCGGTCACTTCCGTGAACTTCGGTGGTTCAGCGCCTTTGTTCACCCAGTTGTACAGCATCTCGATGCTCTTATAGCCATGCACGTCCGGGCTTGGCAGCAGCGAGCCGTAGAAGCCGGTCGCCTGGCCTTTTGACAGTTCGTTCACCGCATCAACACCGTTGATGCCGATACCAATCACGTCCGGTGCCTTAAAGCCCTGACCTTCCGTCGCACGCACGCCACCCAATACGGTGTTGTCGTTCATGCCCAGCACCAGCCAGTGTTTCACGCCGGGATGCTGTACCAGCAGGGAGTTACCGGCATCGAACGCGCCAGGGATATCGTTAGATTTGGTTGGCACTTTGTAGATCTGGTTAGCCGGGAAGCCTGCGGCCTTCAGGGCATCCATTGAGCCGCCGGTACGACGACGCGCGGTATCCAGCTCATCCGCGGTGATCGCCATCACGCCGGTATCCTTCGCATCCCAGCCGCGTTTTTTCATCTCTTTATACAGTTCCTGCCCCTGACGCTCGCCAATTTTGGTGGCGGCCATCATCACCAACGGCACGGTGTCCATCGGTTTGCCTTTAGCGGTCACAAACTGGTCATCCACGGCGATAACTTTCAGATCGTAACTGCGGGCCTTGGCAACAATGGCAGAACCGAGTTTCGGATCGGGCGTACAGATAACGAAGCCTTTGGCGCCGCTCGCCGCCAGGCTGTCGATGGCATTCAGGGTTTTTTCACCATCTGGCACGGCAATTTTAATCACTTCAAAGCCCATCTCTTTCCCGGCTTTGTCAGCAAATTTCCACTCGGTCTGGAACCAGGGTTCTTCAGGCTGTTTGACCAGGAAACCGAGTTTCATGGTCTCAGCCATAGCTGATTGTGACATAACGGCTGCAAGGCCAATGGCAGCAAGCGCGTAGGGTATTTTGTGCATGAGGCTCTCCGGCTCAGTTCCCGCTTTTCGGCGGTGTGATGTAAACGGTATCATTCGGAATGCTGCCCACTTAAGGGCTTAAAACAGCAAGTTTTTCGGTCAGGACAGCAGGACCTGTGCCGATGAGCGCTAGTTTTAACGGGAACTTACGTGATAAAGGGAGAGCGGTATCACACCCTGAGATTACAGTTATTCTGTCCATACATTTAGCTAAATTAACCTTCATGTAACCTTTGAGCTACATCACAGAATCCCGCACCATGACAGAAAAGTGCATATTTGCAGCGTCCTTAACCTAACGGCAAAGCGCGCCACTTCTTAGGGTAGTCAGACAGGTTTATACATACCGTCTGGAGAGAAGAACATGCAGTTGGGAGCCATAACAATAGGTCTGGATTTTGGCAGTGATTCGGTTCGTGCTCTGGCGGTGGATTGTGCCAGCGGACAGGAATTGCATTCACAGGTAGTGGCTTACTCTCGCTGGCAAGCCGGGCTTTATTGTCAAAGCCGCATCAACCAGTTCCGCCATCATCCTCAGGACTATATCGACGCCTTTGAACAGGCCATTCGTGACGTTGTCACTAAACTAACCCCCGGGCAGCGACAGAATGTGGTGGCCATCGGCGTGGATTCCACCGGTTCAACCCCTGCCCCCATCGATCGCCACGGTAACGTGCTGGCATTGCTGCCTGAGTTTGCCGAGAACCCCAACGCGATGTTCGTGTTGTGGAAAGATCACACCGCGATAAAAGAAGCCGAAGAGATTAATGCCCTGTGTCATGGCGGAAAGTTCGAGGACTATTCGCGCTTTATCGGCGGTATTTACTCTTCCGAATGGTTCTGGGCGAAGATCCTGCACGTCAGCCGTGAAGATCGCGCGGTGCGCGAAGCGGCGGTCTCCTGGATTGAACTGTGTGACTGGGTGCCGGCCTTACTGAGCGGCACCACGGCACCGCAGGATATCCGTCGCGGGCGCTGTGCGGCGGGACATAAATCCTTATGGCACCCGGAATGGCAGGGCCTGCCGACCCGCGAGTTCCTTGACGCGTTGGACCCGATGCTCACTGAACAGCTGGATACCCCGCTGTTTAACGAAACCTGGACCGCCGATCTGCCGGTTGGCCAGATCACCGCTGAATGGGCGGAACGCCTGGGCCTGCCCGACACCGTGACCCTGTCTGGCGGCGCTTTTGACTGCCATATGGGCGCCGTCGGCGCGGGCGCACGTCCCTATACGCTGGTGAAAGTGATTGGCACCTCTACCTGCGACATTCTGATTGCCGACCCGCAGCGCGTGGGCGATCGCGCCATTAAAGGTATTTGTGGTCAGGTGGACGGCAGCGTGGTGCCGGAGATGATCGGTCTGGAAGCCGGCCAGTCTGCCTTTGGCGATATGTATGCCTGGTTCAGCCGTCTGCTGAGCTGGCCGCTGGATCAGGCGGCACAAAACAGCCCTGAGCTGGCTCCCAGCCTGGCCGCCATCCGTAAGAACCTGCTCAACGATTTGACCAAAGCCTGGGCTGACGATCCGCAGCTGGAGCATCTGCCGGTGGTGCTGGACTGGTTTAACGGTCGCCGTACGCCGTTTGCGAATCAGCGTCTGCAGGGGGTGATCACCGACCTGAATCTGGGCACCGACGCCCCTGCGCTGTTTGGTGGATTTATTGCCGCCACCGCTTTTGGCGCGCGCGCCATTATGGAGTGTTTCGAGCAGCAGGATATCCCGGTCGAAAGCATTCTGACCCTCGGCGGCATTGCCCGTAAATCGCCGGCAATTATGCAGGTGTGTTGCGATGTGATGAACCGCCCGCTGGATATCGTCGCCTCTGACGAGTGCTGCGCGCTGGGCGCGGCGATTTTTGCCGCCGTCGCCGCCGGTGTCTACCCGGACGTCCCGTCCGCGCAACAAAAAATGGCCAGCCCGATTGCCACCACCTTGCAGCCCGACGCCAGCCGCGTCGATCGCTATCAACAGCTTTATCAACGTTACCTTCAGTGGTGTGAAGTGGCCGAACCGCAGTTTGCCGCTCAACCGTCCAAAATTTAAGGAGAATGAAAAATGACTCAGCCTAATGCGCTTAGCGTCTGGTTTGTGATTGGTACTCAGCATCTTTACGGCGCGGAAACCTTGCGTCAGGTGGAACAGCATGGTCAGCAGGTCGTTGACGGGCTTAATCGTGACGGTCGTCTGCCGTTTAACCTGGTGCTGAAGCCGCTGGTGAAAAGCCCGGACGAAGCGCTGGCGCTGTGCCGTCAGGCCAATCATGCGGAAGACTGTCTGGGCATCGTGACCTGGCTGCATACCTTCTCGCCGGCCAAAATGTGGATTGGCGGCTTGACCATTCTCAACAAGCCGCTGCTGCAATTCCATACCCAGTTCAATGCCGAGATCCCGTGGGACAGCATGGATATGGACTTTATGAACCTGAACCAGACCGCGCACGGCGGCCGAGAGTTCGGCTTTATCGGCGCACGTATGCGTCTGCAGCACAGCGTGATCACCGGCCACTGGCAGGATAGGGTCGCGCAGGAGCGCCTGGGCCAGTGGATGCGTGCGGCGGCGGCGAAGCAGGCCAGCCAGAATCTGAAAGTGGCGCGTTTCGGCGACAACATGCGTGAAGTGGCGGTAACCGAAGGCGACAAAGTGGCGGCGCAGATCCAGTTCGGCTATTCGGTTAACGGCTGGGGCGTCGGCGATCTGGTTGAAGTGATTAACGGCGTCAGCGACGGCGACGTCAACGCGCTGGTTGATGAGTACGAAAGCCTGTACGACTTCACCGCCGCGGCCGCCGTCAACGGTGACAAGCGCCAGAACGTGCTGGATGCGGCGAAAATCGAGCTGGGCATTAAGGGCTTCCTGCAACATGAAGGCTGCATGGCGTTCACCACCAACTTCCAGACGCTGCATGGCATGACCCAACTGCCGGGCCTGGCGGTGCAACGTTTGATGCAACAAGGCTACGGTTTTGCCGGTGAAGGCGACTGGAAAACCGCCGCGCTGCTGCACGTGTTTAAGGTGATGGCCACCGGCTTGCCGGGCGGCACCTCGTTTATGGAGGATTACACCTATCACTTCTCCCCGGGCAATGAGCTGGTGTTGGGTTCCCATATGCTCGAGGTCTGTCCGTCGATCGCCAAAGAGACCCGCCCATTAATTGACGTGCAGTATCTGGGCATCGGCGGTAAAGCCGATCCGGCGCGGATGATCTTCTCCACCCCTGCGGGCCGCGCGGTGAACGCCAGCGTGATCGATATGGGCGATCGTTTCCGCCTGCTGGTCAACGTGGTGGATGCCATTGAACAGCCTAAGCCGCTGCCTAAGCTGCCGGTCGCGCGGGCGTTGTGGCATGCGCAGCCGTCACTGGCCACCGCGTCCGAAGCCTGGATCCTTGGCGGCGGCGCGCACCATACGGTGTTCAGCCAGGCGCTGACGGTTGACGATATGCGACAGTATGGCGAGATGCATGGCATTGAAGTGCTGGTGATTGATGATGAAACCACCCTGCACGGCTTTAAGGATGCGCTGCGCTGGAACGAGGCCTATTACCGTCTGAATCAGCGCTACTAACTCAGTAATGGCCTGAGTTCATAAGGCCTTAAACGAAAAGCCCTTCTGGTTGCAGAAGGGCTTTTTTTATTAATGGTGAACCAGGGTGGCGAAGTAATAAACCAGCGGGATGGCGAGGATCACCAGCCCCAGCGGCACCTCGCGGATCTTACCGGCCACCAGTTCAATCAGGATATAAAACAGCAGCCCACCGGCGATGCCGGTACCGAAACTGTTGGAAATCAGCGTAATCATCACCATCATCAACACCGGCAAGGCTTCGGTGAAATCCGCTAAATCCACCTTGCGCAGGTTGCTGAACATGTTCAGGCCAATCAGCATCAGTGCAGGCGCGGTCGCCTCTTTCGGGATCATCAGCGCCACGGGCGTAAAGAACAGCATCAGCAAAAACATCACCGCGGCAGCCAGCGCGGTCAGCCCGGTTTTGCCGCCCGCGTCAGCCGCGGCCGAGGACTCAATCAGCGCGGTGGCCGCAGGAATGCCAACAATCGGCCCCAGTGCCGCCGCAATCGAGTCGACGATAAACGGCCGGTTGATCTGCGGCATATTGCCGTGCTCATCCAGCAGCCCCGCTTCGCCGCCGACCGCCAGCGTGGTGCCCATGGTGGAGAAGAACTCCGAGGCGAAAAAGATAAACAGGAAAGGCAGGAAGGCGATATTCAGCGCGCCCCACAGATCGACCTGGCCAAACAGCGGCGCAAGCGAATGCGGCAGCGACATGCCGTGTTCCGGCAGATGGGTAACGCCCAGCGGGATACCGGCGGCAGTGGCCAGCAAAATCGCCCACAGTATCGCGCCCGGCACTTTGCGCGCCTGCAATCCGACCGCCACCAGCAGGCCCAGCAGCGCAATCAGCGCGCCGGGCGCGGTAAAATCGCCCAGAGCCAGCGCATGCGTTTTGGCATTGGCCAGCACCAGTCCGGCGTTCCGAAAGCCCAGCAGCGCCACAAAAATCCCGATTGAGGCGGTCAGCCCCAGCTTGATCGACTGCGGCACCGAGCGGGTCACCACCTCGCGCAGCCCCAACACCGTCATCACAAAGAACACAATCCCTGACCAGCAGGCAATCCCCAGTGCGATGGGCCAGCTGATGCCATCGCCTGCCAGGGTAATGCCAACCAGCACCGAGCCGCCGATGCCCGGCCCGACCATAAACGGCAGATTGGCGTAAAACGCCATCAGCAGCGAGCCCAGCACGAACACCAGAATCACCCCGGTGGTGGCCGCGCCCTTATCCATGCCCCCCGTCGCCAGCAGGCTGGGGATCACCACCAGCAGATAGGCCGCGGCAAGAAAACCGGTGATGCCCGCCAGGCACTCGGTTTTGCTTTTGGTCTGGCGCTGACGCAGCTGGAAACGGCGCTGTAGCCAGTTGTCTCCGGCGACGGCGACGCTATTTTTTACCTCACTTTCGGCCATGCTTCACTTCCCCTGAATGTTGTTATTGTTGTGTTAAAGCGCGTCCGGCCAGATGGCCAGCACCGGATCGACAATTTCGCGCGTTGCGCCGTCGGTCAGGCCGAGATCCGTTAAGTGCGGCCCGGCGTTACAGGCCAGACAGGTGCCCTCTATCGCCTTAAATACGCGATACGGCGGCTCCCAGTCGGCAACCTGACCGCTCAGCTCACGCAGATTTTTAAATTGCTCCGCCAGCGTTTCTGCCGGCAGCTCAGACAGCATGCCGGCAATCGGCATCGCCACGTTTGCCAGCAGTTTGCCGTGCTGGCTGAGCGCCATCCCGCCACCGCAGGCGATCAGCTGATTGGCGGCCAGCGCCATATCCCGCGGATCCCGGCCTATCACCACCAGATTGTGCGAGTCATGCGAATACGAGGTGGCAATCGCCCCGCGCAATTCGCCCCAGCCTTCCAGCAGGGCCATCTGTGGCGTGGCCGCGTGGCGTCCGTGACGGTGCTTGACCCAAATCAGGCTGAAGCCATCCGGCAGTTTCACCGCGCCATCACGCACCGCCACCGTCACTTCACTCCACTGGGTGAACCGCGCGCCCTTGATGTTCCGCAGGCGGGCCGTGCCCTGTTGCAGACCTGGCACCCGCAACTGGAAGTCCGCTTCTGTCAGCGCATCGATGCGCAGCGTATCGCGCGGCGGGCTGACATCGCTTGCCGCAGCCGGCGTAAACAGCAGTTTTCCCTCGCGGGCAACGCAGTCACCACCGACGTAGACGCAGGCCAGATTGAGGTTTTCCTGTGAATCAAAGGCAATAATATCGGCGGTGCGACCGGCGGCGATCAGCCCCAAATCCGCCCGTTGCAGCCGGTTTGCCGCGTTCAGCGTCGCCATTCTCAGCACGTCTTCCGTACGCATGCCCGCGGCCACCAGCAGTTTCACCAGTGCTATCATCCCGCCTTTCTCCAGCAGATGGTCCGGCGGCACGTCGTCGGTGCAAAGGGTAATTTGTGAAGAGAGATGCGGTAAGGCCAGCAGCGCCTGGGCAATGTCGGGCAGCAGATAAGGATGGGAGCCGCGAATTTGCAGGGTTAATCCGGCGCGCAGCTTTTCCAGCGCGTCTTCTGCCGAGGTCAGTTCATGATCGGACGTGACGCCCGCGGCAAGGTAGGCTTGCAACTGCTCATCCTTCAGACCGCGCGCATGGCCCTCGATCAGCTTGCCGCTTTTCAGGCCCGCATCAAGGATCGCCATCATCTTTTCGCTGCCGTTAAGCACGCCGGCCATATCCATCACTTCCGCCACGCCCGCCACCTCGGGCCAGCTGAGCATGGTTTGCATCTCTTCGCCGCCAACGTCTGCGGCGGACATTTCCAGTCCCGGCGTCGACGGCACGCTGGACGGCGCGGCGCAAATCACCCGCAGCGGCAGATTGCGGCTGGACCGCACGGCGTACTGCACCCCGGCCACGCCCAGCACGTTTGCCAGCTCATGCGGATCCCAGAACACCGTGGTGGTGCCCTGCGCTACCACGATCTCCGCGTATTTCTCCGCAGGAAGATGCGAGCTTTCGATATGCACATGGGTGTCAATCAGGCCGGGAGAGAGAAAATGGCCGGACAGGTCATCGGTGTGGGTAGCCTGGGTAAATTTGCCGCGAGGATGCACGCTGGCAATCATGCCGCCGATCAGGCCGACATCCGCGTCACGGATCTCGCCGGTGACCATATCGACGATCGCCGCGTTAATCAGCAGGCGGTCGAAGGGGATTTTGCCCAGCGCGGCCTGGATGGCCCGTTGACGCAGGGGCATGGGCGCGGTTGTCTCGTTCAAGTTGGTGTCCACAGTGGCGGAAGGTTGAGGCTAATGTAGGCAGCGGACGAGGCTTTGCCCAGATGAATTATTTTATCCGTTTATAAGATGCGGTTATGCTGAGCAATCGTTTTCCCTGTTTCGTAAATTGGCAGCCCATTATGTCTGAACCCTGGCGTCGGCTTCCGGCGTTATCCCTGAAGCAAATTCAGTACTTTGTCGCGCTGGCGCAGCTGCGCAGCTTTACTGAAACCGCCAGCCGCCTGGCCATCAGTCAGCCGGCGTTAAGCAGCGCATTACGCCAGATTGAGTCGGTGCTCGGCGGCAAGTTATTGAAGCGCACCGCGCAGGGCGTGAGCCTGACCGAACAGGGAGAAGCGGTGCTGCCCTATGCCGAGCGGCTGTTGAATACCGCGCACAGCGCGTTTGAGGATATGCAGCAAATTATGCAACAGGGCGGCGATGGCACCTTACGCATTGGCCTGGTGCCGTCGGTCAGCACGCTGCTTTTTCCGGTGGTGCCGCAACTCTTGTCGGCGCACTTTCCGGCGATGCGGGTGGAGTTCCACGATCTGACCAACGACGCTTTACTGCTGGCGGTAGAAAACGGATCGGTCGACTTTGGCATTGGCGCCACGGACAGCACGGTGCCTGACACCATCGCCGTGTATCCGCTGCTTGAGGATCCTTTTGTCGCGGTGATCCGCCGTGACGACCCGCTGGCTGAAGGCCATAACATTCCGTGGCGACAGCTGGCCAAACGGGAACTCGCGCTGTTTTCTAAAGGGAACGTCAGCAGACTGGTCACCTCAATGATTGAGAGTCACCGGTTGCAGTTGCGGGTGGGGTATCGGGTCGATTTTCAGGAAACGCTGTATGGACTGGTGCGGTCACGTCTGGCGCTGGCCATCCTGCCCGAGCTGTACACCGCGACCTTAAACGATAACGAACTGAGGGTGATCCATTTACAGCAGCCGACGCTGAGCCGCACCGTTGCCATGATGCGCAAACCTGCCCCACTGCGATCGCCCAAAATTGAGCACTGTTTCCAGTTTTTGCTGCACTCCTTCCATCGGCAGATCGCCGGGCAAGCGCCAATCTGATTTCACCGGCAGTGGGTGACCTGCTGAGGCCACCCAGCGCCAGGTTTTTTATCCTGCCAGACGCTTCACCGGCGCATTCTGCTGGCGGTCCCACATCACGGTCAGCAACCGCTGCAGCGCGATAAAGGCGAACAGCAGGATGCCGATGGCAATCTTGGTCCACCAGGAGCTTAAGGTGCCGTCGAAGTTAATCCAGGTCTGGATCAGCCCCTGGATCAGCACGCCAAACAGCGTGCCCAACACCGTGCCAACCCCGCCTGACAGCAGCGTACCGCCGATCACTACCGACGCGATGGCATCCAGCTCGACGCCCATCCCCGCCAGCGCATAGCCGGACGAGGTGTAGATCGAGAACACGATGCCGGCCAGGGTTGCCAGCGCAGATGACAGCATATAGATACGGATGGTGGTGCTGCGGGTGGAAATCCCCATCAGCTGGGCGGAAGTGACGTTGCCGCCAATGGCATATACCTGATTACCAAAGCGGCTGCGGTGCGCCAGCACGATGCCGAACACCACCACCACCAGCATGATCACCGCCAGCAGGCTGAGCCGCCCGCCGCCTGGAATTTTCCAGGCCAGGCTGGAGAGCGTGCTATACAGCGGATGATCGATCGGCAACGAGCTTTCGGAGACCAGGAAGCTGCTGCCGCGCAGGAAGAACATCCCGGCGAGGGTGATAATAAACGCCGGGATTTTCAGCGCGTCGATCAGCCAGCCCATAAAGGCGCCAAACGCCGAGCCCATCACCATCACCAGCGCAAACGCCAGCCAGGGATCAAGATGGAAATCACCGATGGCGCGGGCAAGGAACACGCCGGTAAAGGCGATCACCGCGCCGACGGACAGATCGATGCCGCCGGAGAGGATCACAAAGGTCATGCCGACCGCAATAATGCCGAGGAAGGCGTTATCGGTCAGAATATTGGCGATCACCCGCGTGGAGGCAAAGCCGGGAAACTGACTGAGGCAGAACAGATACCCGGCAACAAATACCAGCAGGGTAATCATCAGGGGGAGATGACGTTTAAGCACCTTTGCGGCCTCGCTTGAACAGTTGAATAAACCGTGGCGACTGAATCAACAGCACCGCCATCACCACCACCGCTTTCACGACCTGATTCAGTTCAGGCGGGAAGCCTGACAACAGGATACCGGTGTTCATTGCCTGGATAATCAGCGCGCCAATCAGTGACAGCAGCAGGTTGTAACGCCCGCCCATCAACGACGCGCCGCCGATCACCACCGCCAGGATGGCATCCAGCTCTAACCACAGCCCGGCGTTATTGGCGTCGGCACCGCGAATATCGGCGGCCACAATCAGCCCGGCCACCGCCGCGCATAAGCCGCTGATCGCATAGGTGGTCATCACGATCAGCCAGCCATTCACCCCGGCATTGCGTGCGGCGCGCAGGTTGATGCCCACCGCTTCGATAAACATCCCCAGCGCCGTTTTACGGGTCAGCAGCCAGACCAGCAGCGCCATCACCAGGGTGATCCACACCGGCACCGGCAGGGTAAACAGCGTGCCGCTGCCCAGCCGCGCCAGCGAATCACTGTCGAAGGTGACAATTTGCCCCTGGGTGATCAGCTGCGCAATGCCGCGCCCCGCCACCATCAGGATCAGCGTGGCGACAAACGGCTGGATCTTCAGCAGGGCCACCAGCACCCCATTCCATAAACCGCAGAGAATGCCGGTGCCCAGCGTGGCCAGAACGATCACCGGCAGGCTGTGTCCGGAGACGGTCAGCGTGGCCGCCGTGGCACCGGCAATCGCCATCACCGCGCCCACCGACAGATCGATGCCGCCGGTGGCGATCACCAGCGTCATGCCGATCGCCAGAATGGCCACCGGCGCCGCACGGTTAAGGATATCGATCGGGCTGCCAAACAGACGGCCGTCCTGAATATGAATGGCAAAGAAATTATTGGCCACCAGGCTGTCGATAATCAGCACCAGCACCAGCGCCGCGATTTGCGGCATCCCTGCGGGCAGTTTGCGTTTGAACATGCGCGTTTTCCCCGGCACCAGATGTGACTCAAGCATGTTGGGTTCCCCCAGCGGCGATAGCATTAACAATAGCGGCGACGGAGAGTTGCTCAAGCGGAATTTCCGCCACCTGCTGACGATCGCGGAGGATCACCACCCGATCCGCATAGCCCACCAGTTCTTCAAGTTCAGAGGAGATCACCAGCAGCGCCAGCCCATCCGCACACAAGGATTCAATCAGGCGAATAATTTCGGCATGCGCGCCGACGTCGATCCCGCGCGTGGGCTCATCGAGGATCAGGAACTGCGGTTTTGTCACCAGCCAGCGGGAGAGCAGGACTTTTTGCTGATTTCCCCCCGACAGCAACTCGACCGGCTGATCGGCATTCGGCGTGCGGATGCCCATCGCTTTGATAAAGCGGTCGGCGATCTGCTGCTGCTCACGGCGCTTAATGGGACGCAGCCAGCCGCGCTGGGCCTGCAACGCGAGGATGATGTTTTCCCGCACCGATGCCGCGCCGACGATGCCGTCGGTTTTACGATCTTCCGGGCAGAAGCCCATGCCGAGGTGCGAAGCCTGCGCCGGCGTGCGGATAGTGCGCTTTTTGCCTTTGATCCAGGCCGTACCGCTGTCGGCGCGGCGGATGCCAAAGAGCAGTTCGGCGGTTTCTGTCCTGCCGGAACCGAGTAATCCGGCCAGACCCACCGCTTCGCCCGGACGGACGCTCAGGCTGAAGGGTTCAATGGTCCCTTTCTTACCGTAATCCTTAAATTCCACCACCGGCTGATTGCTTTTAAGGGTGCTACCGGCGCGTTGCAGTGCCGTTTCCAGCAGTTCACGTCCCAGCATCAGCTTAATCAGTTCAATTTGCGGCAACGCCCGGGTATCACGTGTGGCAACGAACTGGCCGTTACGCAGCACCGTGATGCGGTCGCTGACTTTGTAAACCTGGTCGAGAAAGTGGGTGACGAAAATCAGCCCCATGCCTTTAGCTTTCAGCTGATTCATCAGCGTGAACAGCATCTCCACTTCACTGGCATCGAGACTGGCGGTCGGTTCATCGAGGATCAGCACTTTGGCCGACAGGTCCACCGCGCGGCAGATGGCAATAATCTGCTGCATCGCCACCGAGTACTGCCCTAATGGCCGGGTGACATCCAGTTCGAAACCGTAGCTGTGCAGTAACGCCTCGGCCTTGCGCACCAGCGTTTTGCGATCGATCAGACCAAAGCGGCGCGGTTCACGGCCAATATACAGATTGTCCGCCACCGACATATTCGGCAGCAGGTTAACTTCCTGATACACCGTACCAATGCCGATGCTCTGCGCTTCAGCGGTGTTTTGCGGATTGATTGCCTGGCCGTCCAGCGTCACGCTGCCACTGTCGCGTTTATAGACGCCGGTCAGCACTTTGATAATGGTGGATTTACCGGCACCGTTTTCCCCCAGCAGCGCCATAATTTCGCCCGGGCGGACATCAAAAGAGACATTATCCAGCGCTTTAACGCCAGGAAAGGCTTTGCTGACGCCACTGATGGTGAGCAGTGGCGTCATTGAGGTGTTCTGGGAGTTCATACGACTTCGCCTCAACCATGAAAAAAGCCGCCTGAGGAGCAGGCGGCGCGGTGGTTAGTAACCCATGCCTTTTTTCTTGTCTAACTGAGACTGCGCATCGGCAGGCAGATAAAGCTTCGATTCGGTTTTGATGATTTTTGGCGGCATGGTGCCGTCTTTCTTGAATTTCTCCAGCGCATCGAACGCCGGGCCAGCCATATTTGGCGTCAGCTCAACGTTGGCATTCGCTTCGCCTGCCTGCATGGCTTTATAGATGTCCGGCACGCCGTCGATTGAACCGGTCAGGATATCTTTGCCTGGCTTGAGGCCGGCTTCTTTGATGGCCTGAATAGCACCGATGGCCATGTCATCATTGTGGGCATACACCATGCAAATATTTTTGCCGTTGTTCTCTGCCTTGATAAAGCTTTCCATGACTTCCTTACCTTTGCTGCGGGTAAAGTCACCAGACTGGGAACGAATAATTTTGATGCCAGGTGCGCTGGAGATCGCTTCAGCAAAGCCTTTTTTACGGTCGATGGCGACGCTGGCGCCAACGGTGCCTTGCAGCTCAACCACGTTACACGGCTTACCATTCTGCTGTTTGACCAGCCAGTCGCCAATCAGCTTACCTTCGTAGACGTTATCGGCGGTGACCACCGCCATATACAGCGACTTGTCTTTTACCACGATGGCGCGGTCTAACAGGAACACCGGGATCTTGGCGTCTTTCGCTTCTTCAAGCACCGGCTCCCAACCTGTCTGCACCACCGGCGCGATAAAGATCGCATCCACGCCCTGCGCGATAAACGAACGCACGGCCTTGATTTGGTTCTCCTGTTTCTGCTGACCATCAGCAATTTTCAGGGTGATCCCGCGCTTCTGGGCCTCGCTTTTCGCCACGCTGGTTTCCGCTGCACGCCAGCCTGATTCGGAGCCAACCTGCGAGAAACCGACCGTCATTGATTCAGCCAGTGCGGCGCCGGAGAGGCTTGCACTGATGAGGGTGGTTAAAAGTAAACGCTTCCACATGATCATTTTTCCTCTGATGGGATTTGGTTGTGTAGGGTCAAACGCCACTAAATCCTGGACTATCCTGAAGCAAACATTTACGACAACGCTCACAAAACACAACAATTAAAAGAGGTTACGCGATTTGACCGCTGGCAACGGCAGGCGGCTGATATGGATAAAACGCGCGGAGGCTTTTTACGACATGTTAAATAACTGTAATAAACATAAGCGCTTAACAATTGCCTCAATGGAAGCGATTACAACACCGCGTCAGGTTCTGTCACGCGCTGCGGCGGTTTTAGCGGCGAAGGTAATTAACAGTTTTGTGACTCACACCACATCTGCATAAGACCAGCAGCAGAAAAGCTGATGGCAGATTGACCGAATGGCATTAAAAATGCGCAAAATTCCTGGGCTATAGTCTGAATTTACAGTCAGTTACTCGTTTGTCCTCTGGACAGAAACCCTGCCAGCCATATACTTGGGCCTCCTGATCCCTATCCCTAACGGCCATCATGACAGTCGAAGATTATCTGTTGAAGTTTCGTAAAGTGAGCTCGCTTGAAACGCTGGAAAAGCTGTTCGATCATCTGAATTATTCTCTTACCGATGATAATGAGATTTCGAATATGTATCGCGCTGCCGATCACCGCCGCGCAGAGCTGACCTCTGGCGGTCGTCTGTTTGATTTGGGTTGCGTGCCAAAATCGGTCTGGCGCTATGTGGTCTAAATTTTCCGTTCAATAATGAACTGGCCTTCCGTATACTCTTTGGTCCTCAAGGTGCGTGACTGGTTTGGATCACAAACGGTCGTTATTACCCGATTTAAAAGGATTAAAGAGTGGCTACAGCTTCACCCCCACGCATTGCCGGACTGCTTCTGGTGCCGCTCGCCTGGTTAATTATGACCATGCTGACCAGTGCCGTTGTGGTGGCCATGTATTTGAGCGCGTTATTAACGCCAGAACTGCGCAGCGCCCTGTTTAATAACACCCATGCGTTTACGCTGCAGTGGAGTATTTCACTGTTGACCTCTCTGGTGGTCTGGGCGTACAGCATTTGGGTGACATGGATTTTTTGCAAACGCTCACGTCGGCTGCCCCGTCATTACATTATCTGGCTGCTGATTACCGTACTGCTGGCGATCAAGACCTTCGCGTTTTCGCCGGTCAGCGATGCGGCGGCGATCAGAACTTTGCTGATTGCGCTGCTGGCCGCAGCGGTGCTGGTGCCGTACTTCAAACGCTCCCAGCGGGTGAAAACCACCTTTATTGAGCCGTGAAGCCGAAAAAACCAGCAAAAATTTAATCCTCCGTGCGTTTAGGGAATATCCTTACTGCTGGTATGTTGTCGTAAAGCCGCCAATGTTCGATAATAGGCGGCTTTCTTTTTATCAGGCCAAAACATGACCGAATACCTGCTTCTTTTTGTTGGCACAGTGCTGGTGAACAACTTCGTTCTGGTGAAGTTTCTCGGCCTCTGTCCCTTTATGGGCGTTTCCAAAAAACTGGAGACGGCGATTGGCATGGGACTCGCCACCACATTCGTTATCACCCTGGCCTCGATCTGCGCCTGGCTGGTAAACCACTTTATTCTGCTACCGCTGGATCTCGTTTACCTGCGCACGATGGCCTATATCCTGGTGATCGCGGTGGTGGTGCAGTTCACCGAGATGGTGGTGCGCAAAACCAGCCCGGATCTCTATCGTCTGCTGGGGATTTTCCTGCCGCTGATCACCACCAACTGTGCGGTGCTGGGCGTGCCGTTGCTGAGCGTTAACCTTAATCACACCTTCCTGCAGGCCGCGTTGTTTGGCTTTAGCGGCGCGCTGGGCTTCTCGCTGGTGATGGTGCTGTTTGCCGGCATCCGCGAACGTCTGGTGCTGGCTGAAGTCCCTGCCCCGTTTAAAGGCTCCTCGATAGCGCTGGTGACGGCGGGTCTGATGGCGTTGGCCTTTATGGGCTTCACCGGGCTGGTAAAATTCTGATGACTGCGGTGTGGATTGCTATTGCGGTGTTGAGCGTGTTGGGCCTCGTGTTTGGTGGCCTGTTGGGCTACGCCTCACGCCGTTTTGAAGTGGAAGAAGATCCGATTGTTGAGCAGATCGATGCGATTTTGCCGCAAAGCCAGTGCGGCCAGTGCGGCTATCCTGGCTGCCGTCCTTACGCCGATGCGGTGGGCAACAACGGTGAGATGATCAACAAGTGCGCGCCAGGCGGCGAGCAGACCATGCTGAAGCTGGCGGCGCTGTTAAACGTTGAGCCGCAACCGCTCGGTGACGAAGCGGTGCTGGAGCCAGAGCGCAAGGTCGCCTGGATCGATGAAGAGAACTGTATCGGCTGTACCAAATGCATTCAGGCCTGCCCGGTTGACGCCATCGTTGGCGCGACCCGCGCGATGCACACCGTGCTGAGCGACGTCTGCACCGGCTGCGACCTCTGCGTGGCCCCTTGCCCAACTGACTGTATTGAGATGCGTCCGGTTGCGCCAACCACCGCCAGCTGGAAGTGGGATTTAAACACTATCCCGATCAAAGTTATTTCTGTGGAACGTCATGCGTAATCTGTTCAAATTCTTAAAGAAAGAGCCAATCTGGGATTTCGAAGGGGGCATTCATCCTCCTGAAATGAAAACCCAGTCTAACGGCACGCCGTTACGCCAGCTTCCTTTGCCCGCGCGCTTTATTATTCCGATCAAGCAGCATATTGGCCATGAAGGTGAACTGCTGGTGAGCCCTGGCGATAACGTGCTGCGCGGCCAGCCGCTGACCTTTGGTCGTGGCCGGATGTTGCCGGTGCATGCGCCCAGCTCCGGCACCATCGAAGCGATTGGGCCGCATATCACCGCGCATCCTTCCGCGCTGGCTGAAATGTGCATTTATCTGACGCCTGACGGTGAAGACCGCTGGTGCGAACTTCAGCCGGTGGCGGATTACCGTCAGGCCGATCGCAGTGAGATTGTGAACCTGATCCACCAGGCGGGCGTGGCCGGTCTCGGTGGTGCAGGCTTCCCTACTGCCACCAAGCTTAAAGGCGGTTTGCGCGGCGTCAGTACGCTGATCATTAACGCGGCCGAGTGCGAACCCTACATTACCGCTGACGATCGTCTGATGCAGGACTGCGCGGACGAAGTGATCGAAGGCAGCCGCATTCTCGCCTGGGTGCTGCAATCTGACCGGGTGTTGATTGGCATCGAAGATAACAAGCCTGAGGCCATCGCCGCGCTGAAAAAAGCGCTGGGTGAAGCCAAAGATATCCAGATCCGCGTGGTGCCGACCAAATACCCGTCGGGCGGCGCCAAGCAGCTGACCAAGATTCTGACCGGGCTGGAAGTGCCGCACGGCGGCCGCTCAACCGATATTGGCGTGCTGATGCAGAACGTCGGCACCGCCTTTGCGGTTAAACGGGCGATCGTCAACGGCGAACCGCTGACCGAGCGCGTGGTGACGCTGACCGGCGAATCGGTCGGCAAACCCGGCAACGTCTGGGGTCGTCTCGGCACCCCGATCAGCCATCTGCTGCACAATGCCGACTTCAGTCCGGCATCCGGCCAGATGGTGGTGATGGGCGGCCCGTTGATGGGCTTTACGCTGCCCACGCTTGATGTGCCGGTGGTGAAGATCACCAACTGCATTCTGGCCCCGGCGGCCAACGAAATGGGCGACAACGAAGCAGAGCAATCCTGTATTCGTTGCAGCGCCTGTGCCGATGCCTGCCCGGCCGCCCTGCTCCCTCAGCAGCTGTACTGGTACAGCCGCGGTAAGGATCACGATAAAGCGCGCGAGCACAATATCGCCGACTGCATTGAATGCGGCGCCTGTGCCTACGTCTGCCCAAGCAATATCCCGCTGGTGCAGTATTACCGTCAGGAAAAAGCCGAGATCCGCGCCATCGACCTTGAAGCCGAGCGGAATGCGCAGGCCAAGGCCCGGTTTGAAGCGCGTCAGGAACGCCTTGAGCGTGAAAAGCTGGCCCGTGAAGCGCGCCATCAGCAGGCTAAACGCCCGGTCACCCGCAGCGATGCCGACAACGTTGAAGCAGCGTTAGCCCGCGTTAAGGCGAAAAAAGAGGCTGAGGCGCAGCAGTTGGCAGACGCTGACAATCCGGTACAGACCGCACAACGCAATGCACGCCATGCTCAGGCACTGGCGCATGGCGCAGAACGCCAGTCTGAAACCGAACCGGCGACCCGTCAGGTGGGCGATCCGCGTAAAGCGGCGGTTGAAGCCGCCATTGCGCGCGCGAAAGCCAAAAAAGCCGCGCAGGTTGAACCGGCGTCAGCTGATGCCGAACCGGCGGTCGATCCGCGTAAAGCCGCAGTAGAAGCCGCCGTGGCGCGGGCGAAAGCCCGAAAAGCCGCGCTGGCCGCTGATAAAGAAGCCGATGCTGAGCCGGTGGCGCAAGCTGCTGCGCCGGAGCCGACTGAAGAACCGCTCGACCCGCGTAAAGCGGCTGTTGCGGCCGCTATTGCCCGTGCTAAAGCCAAGAAAGCCGCGCTGGCCGCTGATAAAGAAGCCGATGCTGAGCCGGTGGCGCAAGCTGCTGCGCCGGAGCCGACTGAAGAACCGGTCAACCCGCGTAAAGCGGCGGTTGCGGCAGCCATCGCCCGTGCTAAAGCCAGGAAAGCGGCACAGGCGGCGGCATCTGAGCCCGTCAAACAGGCTGATGTTGCGCCAGAACAGACTGCCGCTCATAACGACACGCATTCCGCAGGGCCGTCTGAACCTTCAGACGATCCCCGCAAAGCGGCAGTGGCGGCGGCCATCGCACGTGTAAAAGCGCGCAAGGCGCAGCAATCGACGCAAGAGGATTAAATGGCTTTTCGTATCGCAAGTTCGCCCTACACCCACAACCGCCGCAGCACCAGCACCATCATGCTGCTGGTGTTGCTGGCTGCCTTACCGGGCATTGCCGCCCAGCTGTACTTTTTTGGCTGGGGTAACCTGATTCAGGTGCTGATTGCCGCCGTCGCCGGGGTCGCTGCGGAAGCGGCAATCCTGAAAATGCGTAAACTGCCGCTGTCTAAAACCCTCGGCGATAATTCCGCCCTGCTGACCGCGCTGCTGTTGGGGATCAGTATTCCCCCGCTGGCACCCTGGTGGCTGATCGTGATTGGTACGGTGTTTGCGGTGGTGATCGCCAAGCAACTGTATGGCGGATTGGGCCAGAACCCGTTCAACCCGGCGATGGTCGGTTATGTGGTGTTGCTGATTTCCTTCCCGGTGCAGATGACCAGCTGGTTGCCGCCGGATACCTTGCAGTCGATCACGCCGGGCTTTATGGACACCCTGAGCATGATCTTCCAGGGTCATACGCTGGCTGGCCATACCATGCAGCAGTTGCAGATTGGCGTGGATGGCATCAGTCAGGCCACGCCGCTGGATACCTTTAAAACCGGTCTGCGTGCCGGGCACAGCGCTGAACAGTTACGGGCACAGCCGATTTACAGCGGCGTGATTGCCGGTCTGGGCTGGCAGTGGGTCAACGTCGGCTATCTGGTCGGCGGCCTGTTCCTGCTGTTTACCAATAGCATTCGCTGGCACATCCCGATCAGCATCCTGCTCTCGCTGGCGCTGTTTTCCTTTGTGGGCTGGTTCTTCTCGCCGGATAGCCTGGTGTCGCCAATGGTGCATCTGTTCTCCGGTGCCACCATGCTGGGCGCGTTCTTTATTGCCACCGATCCGGTCACCGCATCAACCACCAATAAAGGCCGCCTGGTGTATGGCGTGTTGATTGGCTTGCTGGTGTGGCTGATCCGCAGCTTTGGCGGCTATCCGGATGGCGTGGCCTTTGCGGTGTTGCTGGCAAATATTACCGTGCCGTTAATTGATTACTACACGCAGCCGCGCGTTTACGGCCACCGGAAGGAAAAATAATGCTGGATGCGATTCGTAAAAATGGCGTCACGCTGGCGGTTTTCGCTGCCGTGACCACCGGCGTGACGGCGATAATTAACAATGTCACCAAGCCAACCATCGATCATCAGACCGAACTCCAGCAAAAAATCCTGCTGGATCAGGTGGTTCCGACCGACCTGTATAATAACCACATTCAGCAGGAATGTTACATTGTCACCGATCCGGCGCTGGGCGCGGGCCCTCAGCACGTCTACCTGGCGCGTAAAGATGACAAGCCGGTGGCCGCTGCGGTTGAGACTACGGCACCGGACGGCTATTCTGGAGCCATTAAGATGATTGTTGGCGCCGACTTTAACGGTAAAGTACTGGGCGTGCGCGTGGTTGAACACCATGAAACGCCGGGCCTTGGCGATAAAATTGAGCTGCGCATTTCGAACTGGATCAACAGTTTTAACGGCGTGCAGCTGAAAGGCAAAGACGACACCCAGTTTGCGGTGAAGAAAGATGGCGGCACCTTCGACCAGTTCACCGGGGCGACCATTACCCCCCGCGCGGTGGTCAACGCCTCTAAACGCACCACGCTATATATTGAAACATTGCCAGGTAAGCTCGCTTCCCTGTCACCTTGTGGAGAGTCCAATGAGTGAAGCAAAAACGCTGATTGTCGGCGGCCTGTGGAAGAATAACTCCGCGCTGGTTCAGCTGCTGGGGCTGTGTCCCCTGCTGGCAGTCACCTCGACCGCCACCAACGCCCTTGGCCTCGGCCTGGCAACGACCCTGGTGCTGACCTGCACCAACTCGGCGATCTCGGCTTCACGTCGTTGGGTGCCTGCTGATATCCGCATTCCTATCTACGTGATGATCATTGCGGCGGTGGTGAGCTGCGTACAGATGCTGATCAATGCCTATGCCTACGGCCTGTATCAGTCGTTAGGGATCTTTATCCCGCTGATCGTCACCAACTGCATCGTGGTGGGACGCGCCGAGGCGGTTGCTTCGAAAAGCAGCGTCGCGCTTTCGGCGCTCGACGGCTGTTTCATCGGACTTGGCGCCACCAGCGTGATGGTGGTGTTGGGTTCACTGCGCGAGATCATCGGTAACGGCACCATTTTCAATGGCGCAGACCAGCTGTTAGGCCCGTGGGCGAAAGTGCTGCGCATTCAGGTGTTCCATTTTGATTCGCCAATGCTGCTGGCAATGCTGCCACCGGGCGCGTTTATTGGTCTCGGTATGTTGCTGGCCGCCAAATACGTTATCGACAACAAGCTGAAGGCACGTGCGGCGCTGAAAGCCGCTCAGGAAGCCCAAAGCCTGCCTGAAGGGAAAGCGAGCGCGCTGTGAATAAGGACAAACGTCAGCAAATTTTGAGCCGGTTGCGGGACAACGACCCGCATCCCACCACGGAACTGGTATTTACCTCCCCTTTTGAGCTGTTGATTGCGGTACTGCTTTCGGCGCAGGCAACCGATGTCAGCGTGAATAAAGCCACCGCTAAACTCTATCCGGTGGCCAATACGCCGGAAGCGATGCTGGCGTTAGGGGTGGAGGGCGTGAAGGCGTACATCAAAACCATCGGCCTGTTTAACACCAAAGCCGAGAACGTGATCAAGACCTGCCGCATCCTGCACGAGCAGCATCAGGGCGTGGTGCCGGAAGATCGTGCCGCGCTGGAAGCGCTGCCCGGTGTGGGACGCAAAACCGCTAACGTGGTGCTGAATACCGCCTTTGGCTGGCCGACCATCGCTGTCGATACCCATATTTTCCGCGTCTGCAATCGCACCAACTTTGCCCCCGGCAAGAACGTTGAGCTGGTCGAAGATAAACTGCTGAAGGTGGTGCCGAAAGAGTTCAAGGTCGACTGCCATCACTGGTTTATCCTGCATGGCCGCTACACCTGCGTGGCGCGCAAGCCGCGCTGCGGCTCCTGTCTGATTGAAGATCTCTGCGAGTTTGGCGAGAAAACCGAGGTCTGACCGGCCCCGGTTTATCGTGCCAGCACCTTCTCTCCCGCATTCTTTTCCAGCCGCCAGACATCCACCAGCGACATCACCACCAGTACGGCAATCGCCGCAAAGGCGATATGGATATCCTGCTGGCTGGGTGAGGTTTGCCCGGCAAGCTGCATGGAAAATCGCAGGATCATCGCCGAAATGGCAATGCCAAAGCTCATGCTGAACTGGAACAGGATGCTGAAGATCACCGAGGCTTCACTCAGTTTTTCACGCGGCACATCGGCAAATCCCATGCTGTTATAACAGCTGAACTGCAACGACCGCGACAGTCCGCCAATAAACAGGATGGCGGCGATCAACACATATCCCTGCGCCGGCGTGATAAACAGGCAGCTCAGAATCGAAAGGACGCTGAGCACCCCGTTAAGAAACAGGATCCGTTTAAAACCAAATCTGAACATCAGCCAGGTGGTCGCCGGTTTCATCGCCAGATTACCGGCAAATACCCACAACACCATCGACCCTGCCTGCGCGGCACTCCAGCCAAAACTCAGTTGGAACAGCAGCGGTAACAGGAAAGGAATGGCATTAATCGACGCACGGAAGAAGGATCCTCCCACCACCGCACTTCTGAAGGTCGGAATTCGTAGCATCGACAGCGAGAGCAACGGCATTGCATGTTGCAGGCTGTGACGCCACGCCAGCAGGCTGCACACCACGCCCAGCGCCAGCAGCAGAATGCCCAGCGACATCGACAGGCCGCCCATACATTCAATGGCAATGATAATCAGGGTGCAGGTCGAGGAGATCAGCAGGAACCCCTTAACATCAAACTGCCGTTTCTCTTCAGCTTTAAACTGCGGCATCAGGTACAGGGTGACAATAATTGCCACTATTCCCAACGGGATGTTTAGCCAAAAAATCCACGGCCAGTGACCGTAGCTGACGATCATTCCGCCGAGCAACGGCCCAATAACGGGTGCAATCAGACCCGGCCAGGTGATAAAGGCGATGGTTTTGACCATGTCTTTCTTTTCGGTCACCCGCAGCACCACCATCCGCCCGACCGGCACCATCAGCGCACCCCCGATACCCTGCAGGATCCTGCTGAGGGTAAACAGCATCAGGTCCTGGCTCAGGCCGCAGGGAATCGAGGCAAAGGTAAAAATCAGGATGGCGGCGGTAAAGATGGTTCGCGCACCAAACCGGTCCGCCAGCCAGCCGCTGATGGGAATAAAGATCGCCACCGCCAGCAGATAGGCACTGATACCGATGTTCAGCGACACCGGACTGACGCTGAACTCTTTCGCCATTTGCGGGATGGCGGTGGTGATCACCGTGGCGTCGAGGTTTTCCATAAAAAAGGTCACTGCAACAAGCAGCGCTAAGGCGGTGGCTTTGGTCATGTTAAGCGTCGGTCCATGGACTAAAAGTTTACTATAGGAAAAAATGATCGCGGGCGGGTTAAAAAAAAGGGCGGAATTTTCATTCCGCCCTCTTCGCTATCGGCTTCACGTAACAGGAGTGTTCCCTGCTCCGACAGTCAGTGATTATTTAATGCCTTCTTCAGCCGCCACTTCGGCCTGTTCACGCTGCAGCTGGTAATACTCCGCGGTGGACAGCGCCAGCGGCGTTTTGCCACGGATCAGATCCGCCATTTTCTCGGCAATCATTACCGTTGGCGCATTCAGGTTACCGGTGGTGATTTGCGGCATGATCGACGCATCGACCACTCGCAGGTTTTGCATACCGTGTACGCGGCCCTGGGCATCGACCACGGCCATCTCGTCGTTCCCCATCGCGCAGCTGCCGCAGGGGTGATAGGCGGTCTCAGCATGCTCGCGGATAAAGGTATCGATATCTTCATCGCTCTGCACATGTGCACCCGGCTGGATCTCTTCGCCACAATATTCGGCAAGCGCCTGCTGTTGCATGATTTCACGCGTCAGACGCACCGCGTTGCGGAACTCTTCCCAGTCACGATCTTCAGACATGTAGTTGAAGAAGATCGACGGCGCGGCATACGGATGCTTCGAGGTCAGCTTGACGCGGCCACGGCTCATCGAACGCATTGGGCCCACGTGTGCCTGGAAACCGTGCTCTTTTACCGGGCTGCTGCCGTTGTAGTTGATGGCAACGGGCAGGAAGTGGTATTGCAGATCCGGCCAGTCTGGCTTGTCATCACTGCGAATAAAGCCGCCGGCTTCAAACTGATTGCTGGCACCAATGCCGGTGCCGTTAAACAGCCATTCGGCACCGATAGCCGGCTGGTTCCACCACTGTAACGACGGATACAGGCTGACCGGTTTTTTGCAGCGGAACTGCATATACACTTCCAGGTGATCCTGTAAGTTGCGACCGACGCCCGGCAACGCATGCACCACGTCAATGTCCAGCTCGCGCAGCCACTCTTCAGGGCCGACACCGGAACGCTGCAGGATCTGTGGCGAGGCAATCGCACCGGCACACAGCAGCACTTCACGCGTGGCGTGCGCCTGCTCTTCTTTGCCGTTGCGTAACCAGCTGACGCCCGTGGCGGTTTTGCCGCTGAACAGAATGCGGTCCGTCTGCGCATGGGTGACGATGGTCAGGTTTGAACGCTGCTTGGCCACGTCCAGATAGCCTCTGGCGGTGCTGGAACGGCGGCCCTGGGCGGTCACGGTGCGGTCCATCGGGCCGAAGCCATCCTGGCGATAACCGTTAAGGTCATCCGTTTCGTGGTGACCGGCCTGAGTGGCCGCATCAATAAAGGCACGGAACAACGGATTATTGCCGGCTTTTGGCGTGGTGACGCTCAGGTAACCTTCGCCACCGTGATAGTCGTTCTCGCCGATGTCGCGTTTCTCTGCCTTGCGGAAATACGGCAGGCAGTTCAGATACGACCAGTTTTCCAGCCCTTTCTTGCTGGCCCAGTTGTCGTAATCCATCGCGTTGCCGCGGATGTAGCACATGCCGTTGATCAGGGAAGAGCCACCCAGACCTTTACCACGACCACACTCCATGCGGCGGTTGTTCATCTTCGGCTCAGGATCGGTTTCAAACGCCCAGTTATAACGTTTACCCTGCAGCGGGTAAGCCAAAGCGGCTGGCATTTGGGTACGGAAGTCCCAGCGGTGATCTTTCCCGCCCGCTTCCAGTAAAAGTACCGATACGTCAGCATCCTCAGTCAGTCGCGTGGCCAGTACGTTACCTGCTGAACCAGCGCCAATAATAATATAATCAAATTTCTGCATTAAGCCTCCAGATAGCCGCGACAGTACTGCCGCGGCAAAAAAATCAGACTGCGAAAAAAAGCGCGCGCATCAGAACGCGGAAGGATACTCGCCCATCTCAATCAGGATGGATTTGGTGCGGGTATAGTGGTGCAGCGTTTCCAGTCCGTTTTCACGGCCGACGCCAGACTGCTTATAGCCACCGACAGGCATAGGTGCCGGTGATTCGCCCCAGGTATTCACCCAGCAAATCCCCGCTTCCATCTGATGGATCACGCGATGGGCGCGGTTCAGCGAGGTGGTGAAAATACCCGCTGCCAGACCGTATTCGGTGTTGTTAGCGCGATCGATCACTTCCTGCTCGTCATCAAATACCAGCACACTCATCACCGGACCAAAGATCTCTTCCTGCACGATGCGCATATCGTCGGTGCAGTCGGTGAAGACCGTGGCTTCGACGTAGCACCCTTTGGCGAACGCGCCGTCAGTCATACGTGAACCGCCTGCCAATACGCGTGCGCCCTCTTTTTTACCGATATCGAGGTAAGAGACGACCTTCTGGCAGTGCCCTTCGCTGACCAGCGGTCCAAAGTTGACCTCGGGATCCAGCGGGTCACCGGCTTTGATGCCGGCCATTTTTTCCTGCAGGCGTTTTTCAAAGGCCGGCAGCAGCGAACGGTGAACAAAGACGCGGGTGCCGTTGGTGCACACCTGACCGCTGCTGTAGAAGTTGGCCATCATCGCGCCGTCGACGGCACGCTCAAGCTCGGCATCTTCAAACACGATCAGCGGTGATTTGCCACCAAGTTCCATGGTGACGGATTTGAGGTTCGCCAGTGCCGCATCCGCCATGACGCGTTTACCGGTTTTCACTTCACCGGTGAAGGAGACTTTGGCAATTTTTGGATGCTGGCTGAGACCCTGGCCGACCGGGCCTGCGCCCTGAACCACGTTAAACACGCCGTCCGGAAGACCGGCTTCGGTAAAGATTTTGGCCAGTTCCAGCACGCTTAACGGCGTGACTTCGCTTGGCTTGAAGATCATCGCGTTGCCGGTGGCCAGCGCCGGGGCGCTTTTCCACAGGGCAATCTGAATCGGGTAGTTCCACGCGCCAATACCGGCACAGACGCCCAGCGGTTCGCGGCGGGTATAAACCAGCGCGCTGTCGCGCAGAGGAATGGATTCTCCCTCTACTGCAACTGCCAGACCGGCGTAGTACTCCAGCACGTCAGCACCGGTGACGATATCGACCGCCGCCGTTTCGCTGATGGGCTTACCGGTATCGGCTGTTTCCAGCTCCGCCAGCTGTTGATTGCGTTCACGCAGCAGCGCAACTGCTTTCAGCAGCACACGGCTACGCTCAACCGGCGTATAGCCACGCCAGATACGCTGGCCGGCTTCAGCCGAGGCCACGGCACGGTCAATATCCTGCTGGCTGGCAGAGGTGATCTCAGCCAGCACTTCGCCATTGGCGGGATTGATGGTGGTGAATGTTTCGCCATGACCGGGTTCTTCACGGCCATTAATATAAAGTCCACGGCGTTGCATATCTGCCATGCATCCTCCTTTGGGGGGTTAGTGTGCTGCGGCGTTCAGCCACAACGCGAGATTTTGATAACAAAGCTCACGGGCGTTTTCGACGCCGTTTGCCATCGGCTGCGGCGCTAAGGTCATACGCAACCACAAACCGTCAATCAGTGCCGCCAGGCTGGCACCCGCATCGCGGGCCTGCTGCGCCGGGAGAACCCGGGCAAACTGCGCGGTCAGGTTCGAATAAAGGCGGCGATCGTTAATCCGCTGCAACCGCTGCAAATCAGGCTGATGCAGGCTGTTGGTCCAGAAGGCCAACCAGGTTTTTAGCACCGGCCCGGCAATCTGCGAGACGTCAAAGTTGCCATCAATAATGGCGCGAATCTGCGACGCCGGCTGGTCATCCGCCTGTTTACGATGATGATCGACCGCCAGGTATAAGTCGGAAAGGATCTGACGCATACAGGCATCCAGCAAACCATTCTTGTCGCCAAAATAGTGGCTGACAATCCCGGTCGAGACGCCGGCCTCTTTGGCAATCAAGGCCAGACTGGCATCGGCCAGTCCCACCCTGTCAATTACCGTCAGCGTGGCGCGGATCAGTTGCGCCTGACGTATGGCTTTCATTCCCACTTTTGGCATCGTGCATCATCGGTTTTAACTATTGAATGACAGGGATTATAGACTTTTTATATTGAACGTTCAATCAATAAAAAATTTCAAGGCCTGAAGGCGCCCGTGGTTAAAATGTTATAAAAATCACATTGCGGTGAAAAATCACTGCGAGAGCAAAAAAAATGTGTGATTTCAGCTGTAAAGCCGCTCGGGAAGGTTCAGGCTTATTTTTCAAGATTTAATATGTGATTTTAAAGTGATCTAAATCACATTCAGGCGTTCCGCCTGCGCTAAAATTGCGCTTTTCGATGCTTTCGGGTCTGTAAGACTGATTAAAACCGCCCGAATGGTCATTAATATTGCCGGGTTAATCTCTGGCGACAGATTGCTCTATCTTTATGCGCTAAGTTGGTTACTCCGCCAGTTGGATAAACTTACGTCTTATTTAAGCCACTTATATCGCCGTTGTAGAATTTATCAGTGTAATCATCCGCCCCGCCGCTATTAACTTATCTTTAACACTTCCGAGCGGTGCGCGGGCGACATATGAAAAAACACTTGCCTGATGTGGCCCGATGAGCGAAATTAATCGCCGCTTTTCCACTCTTATAATCATGCGGCGAATGCCCACCTTGAATGACGACGACTTATTTTCTATGTCGAATCAGGATACGAACTCCAGAGGTACCAGTGTCAACTGCAAACAAACATCCCGAGGCAAGCAGCCTCAATGCGTTCAAGCAACCTAAATCGTTCTACCTGATCTTCTCAGTCGAACTGTGGGAACGCTTCGGTTATTACGGCCTGCAAGGCATCATGGCCGTCTACCTGGTGAAACAGCTGGGCATGTCAGAAGCCGACTCGATCACCCTGTTCTCCTCGTTCAGTGCGCTGGTTTACGGTCTGGTTGCCGTCGGCGGCTGGCTGGGCGATAAGGTCCTTGGCACCAAACGCGTTATCGTTTTGGGTACGCTGGTTTTGGCTCTGGGCTACGCGCTGGTCGCCTGGTCAGGTCATGACGTCGGCCTGGTGTATATCGGCATGGCAACCATTGCCGTCGGTAACGGCCTGTTTAAAGCCAACCCCTCCGCCCTGCTTTCAACCTGCTATGACAAAGACGATCCCCGTCTGGATGGCGCGTTCACCATGTATTACATGGCGATCAACATCGGCTCCTTCTTCTCTATGCTCGCCACCCCGTGGCTGGCCGCGAAATTTGGCTGGAGCGTGGCGTTCTCACTGTCGTTTGTGGGCATGCTGCTGACGCTGGTCAACTTTATGATGTTCCGCAAGTGGGTGAAGAATTACGGCTCCAGGCCGGACTTCCAGCCGCTGCACATCGGCAAACTGCTGGCAACGCTGGTCGGTGTCGCCGCGCTGGTGGCACTGGCGACCTGGCTGCTGCATAACCAGGGCATCGCGCGCCTGGTGCTGGCCGTGATTGCTGCCGGTATCGTATTGATTTTCGCCAAAGAAGCCTTCGCCATGAAAGGGGCGGCCCGTCGTAAGATGATCGTCGCTTTCATCCTGATGGTTCAGGCGGTGGTGTTCTTCGTTCTGTATATGCAGATGCCAACCTCGCTGAACTTCTTTGCCATCCGCAACGTTGAGCACAGCATTCTCGGTATCGCGTTTGAGCCAGAGCAGTTCCAGGCCCTGAACCCGTTCTGGATCATGATTTTCAGCCCGATTCTGGCCGCCATCTATAACAAGATGGGCGATCGGATGCCGATGCCGCACAAGTTTGCGCTGGGGATGATCCTCTGCTCCGCCGCCTTCCTGGTGCTGCCATTGGGCGCGAAATTCGCTAACCAGATGGGCATCGTTTCCGTGAACTGGCTGATCCTCAGCTACGCGCTGCAAAGCGTCGGCGAGCTGATGATTTCCGGCCTGGGCCTGGCGATGGTGGCGCAACTGGTGCCGCAGCGTCTGATGGGCTTTATTATGGGTTCATGGTTCCTGACCACTGCCGGTGCTGCGATGATTGCCGGTAAGGTGGCGAATCTGATGGCGGTGCCGGAAAACATCACCGATCCGCTGCAGTCGCTGCACGTTTACGGCGATGTGTTCTTGCAGATTGGGGTGGCAACCGGTGTGATTGCCATTCTGATGATGCTGACCGCGCCTAAGCTAAACCGCATGACCCAGGACGACCAACAGTCCGAGCTGAAAGAAGCCAAAATCTAATCCAACGTGGTTAAGCGAATAAGGGCGACGTGATGTCGCCCTTTTTTATGCCCGTTATCCGGCGGCCAGCGAAGAGTCAGCAAACTCCACCTGCAGTCCGGCAGCAGGAAACAGCTGACGCAGTCGGGTGACGTTTTCAATCTCAACCTGCCAGTAACGTTCGGTCAGCCCCTGCGCAGGCGACTGCCACTCAATCTCGGCCCGTCCCTGAATATGCAGCGCAGCGCCCTGATGAAAGTCCAGCAGCAACAGTGCGCATCGCGGTTCAACCAGCAAATTGCCCAGCGTGTTCATATAGCGGTTACCACTGTAGTCCGGGATGCGTAATTTACCCTGCTGCACGGTGATAAAGCCTGGCAGGCCTCCCCGGTGCGAAATGTCCACACCGCCCACCCCATTCTCGCGCTGGGCATAGCTGGCAACAAAAAAGGTGTCGGTGGCGGCAATCAGATAGCGGGCATCGGCATCCAACGCCTGCAAAGGTTCAACCTCCACGCGCGGTATGCGCCCTTCGCTGCCGCCCGGGATCTCCCGCCGCTGGATGTACTTCGGACAGTTACCGAAACTTTCCAGTACCCGGATAGTGACATGCAGATCGTTAACCGTCTCCACCACGCCATTCACCCGGTTGCGCCTTCTGTTCGAGAAGTCGATCCCCAGCCCGCCAACGGGCATTCCCGGCTTCAGCAGCGGTAGCAGTGGCGCGTCGTTAATCGCTTCCCGGGCAATCTCCAGCCGCGACGGATCATTGCTATCAACAAAACCGGTCGAACCCTGCAATCGCATCGCGACGGGAAAGCCCGTTTCATCCAGCGCCGACAAATAAAAGGCATTCAGACCGGCGTAAAATTGCCGGTGCTGATCGGGCATGCTCGGATAGACGGCTGCCCGCACCGCACCATACCCCGCCTTCTGCTGCGCCAGTCTTTCACCCGGGTGGAACATGATTAACCTGCCTCAGGGATCGGCAGCGGAGGCAGGCCAACAAATCCAGGGATTGCCTCCACCTGCTGAATCCAGCGTTGAATGGCCGGGAACGGCGTCAGAGTGATGCCCCCTTCCGGCGCACAGGCAACATAGGCGTAACAGGCCACATCGGCCAGCGTCGCCTGCTCGCCCACCAGCCAGCGTCTGCCGCTGAGATGTTGCGCCATCTGTGGCAGGAATTTCGCCGCCACGCTCTTTGCCGAGTCGTAGTTTTCCGGCGTGGAAAACTGTTTGATCAGCCTGGCCGACGCCACGCCATAGCGGATCTCGCCCGCGGCCTTCGCCAGCCACTGGTGGACCTCCACTTCCTGTTTGAGATCCTTTGGCAGCCACTGGCTGTCTGGCGCATAGCGCTTCACCAGCCAAATCAAAATGGCGTTGCTGTCGACAATCGCCGTGCCGTCATCGATCAGCACCGGTACCTGCCCGAGGGGGTTTACCGCAAGAAACTCGGCCGTTTTACGTTGCTCTGCGCCGGCCTCACGTTCTTCAAACGGCAAGTTCAGTAGCGTAAGCAGTAACTTAACGCGGTGGCCGTGGCCGGAAAGCGGTGTGGTGTACAACGTTAAAGCGGTCATGAGCGTCTCCTTTAGGGTTTAGATAAGCTTACTCTTGCGATAAACGAGGTAAAACCTGCAAAATGGCAATTCATAATTTCATTTATCGGAATAATCATGGACAAACTGGATGAGCTTGAGGTGTTTGTTGCCGTGGTTCAGCAGGGCAGCCTGGCGGGCGCGGCGCGAAAGCTGCGTCGTTCTCCGCCGGCCATTACCCGCGCGCTGGCGTCACTGGAGAGCCGCTTTGACGCCAGCCTGATTGAGCGAACCACCCGACACCTTTCGCCGACGCCCGCGGGCCTGGTGCTGTTTGAGCGTGCCAAAACCCTGCTTAACGACTATACGCTGGCGATCCAGGATGCCGCGCGCACCCAGCTAACCGGGCTGTTACGCGTGACGGCACCCGTACAGTTTGGCAGAAAGCACATTGCGCCGCTGGTGATGCAGTTTCTCGACAGCTATCCCGATATTCAGATTGAGCTTCTGCTGAACGACAGCTATCAGGACCTGATTGAACAGGGGCTGGATATGGCAGTCCGCATTGGGCAACTGCGCGACTCCTCGCTGGTGGCCGTTGAGGTGGGTAGCGTGCAGCGCATTGTGTTAGCCAGCCCGGCCTATCTGGCAACAGCAGGCACGCCGACATCGCCCGGCGATTTGGTTAATCACCTGCTGATTGCGGGCACCTCGATCAGTTCCAGCCGAGAGTGGCGGTTTGGCCCACCGGAAAATCAGGAGCGGGTACGCATCCAGCCGGCAATGATGGTGAATGAAGTGGAAACGCAGCTGATTGCAGCGCGTGCAGGCAAAGGGATCACCCGTCTGCTCTCCTATCAGGCGTTCGAAGAACTGCAACAGGGGCTGCTTTGTGAGGTGTTAGCCGATTACCGGCCGCCTGGCCTGCCGGTTCAGCTGGTTACGCAGAATTTGAAGTATATGCCTGCCCGCGTGCGGGCTTTCTGGGATATGGCGCGTGAAACGCTTCCCGCGTTGCCCTGTTTTCATCCCTCAGTCTGAGGTCGGCTTAAAATCAGCCAGATAGTTTGCAGAAGTGCGCCGCCGAGCGCTGACTTTTTCACCAGTCAGCATTAAGCTTGGAAGATCTTTCGCCACTGAGCTAAAGGAGCACCGATGAAACTGTATTATAAGGCTGGCGCCTGTTCGCTTTCTCCGCATATCGTCCTGCAGGAAACAGGCCTCGATTTTACGCTGGTCGCCGTCGATTTGCAGAGCAAGAAAACCGAGCAGCAGGAAGACTATCTGCTGACCAATCCGAAGGGCCAGGTCCCGGCGCTGCTGCTGGATGACGGCACCGTGCTGACCGAAGGCGTTGCCATCGTTCAGTACCTCGCCGACCTGAAACCCGACCGCCATCTTCTGGCCCCCACCGGTCACCTGACGCGTTATCAGACCGTCGAATGGCTGAACTTTATTGCCACCGAGCTGCATAAAACCATTAGCCCGCTGTTTGGATCGGCGACTCCCGAAGCATACAAAACCCAGCTGCGCGAGAAACTGCACGGCAAGTTCAGCTGGGTGAATCAGCAACTGGAAGGTAAACAGTGGTTGATGGGGCTGAAGTTCAGCGTGGCGGATGCCTATTTGTTTACCATGGTACGTTGGGCAAAAGCCCTCAAGCTGGATCTGGCGGGTTTTGAGGAGCTGGAAAGCTGGTTTACGCGGGTAGCAGAACGTCCGGCGGTAGAAGCGGCGCTGAAGGCCGAAGGGATGTGATCGGACATTCAGCAGACATTCCCCTCAGCGATGGCGGCTGAGGGGGAAAACCATCAGAGCTTCATCGCACCAAAATGCTGTTGAGGATTGGCAATGGCATCCTGGGCCGCAACCAGCTGCAGCTCATATTCGCCCATCTCGTGGGTTTTCAGCATCACTTCATATACCGCTGCGGTGATATGCTCCAGCGCCTCGCGCAGCGATTTGCCCTGCAGGATATCCACCAGCAGCAGGCCGCTGGTCAAATCACCCACGCCAACCGGCTGACGGACGCCAAAATCGACCAGCGGACGGCTGATATGCCAGGCTTCATCCGCAGTGACCAGCAGCATCTCAAAGCGATCGCTGCGCTGTCCGGCCCTGGCCAGATGCTTGATCAGCACCAGTTTCGGTCCCTGAGCAATCAGTTCGCGCGCCGTGGCGACCGCTTCCTCAACGTTGTTGACCGCGTGGCCACTGAGGATTTCGAGCTCGATCAGGTTCGGTGCGATGATATCGCTGGCGGGCATCGCCACTTTGGTATGAAACTCGGCCACGCCGGGTGCCACGATGCAGCCTTTTTCCGGGTGTCCCATCACCGGATCGCAGAAATACAACGCATCCGGATTTGCCGCTTTCACCAGACGGACGATCTCCATAATCTGCTCGCCCTGCTCTTCGGAACCCAGATAGCCGCTCAACACCGCATCGCAGGTCTTCAGCCGATCGATATCGGCAATCCCTTTCACAATCTCCGTCAGATGCGTGGCCGGCATGACCATGCCAGCCCATTTGCCGTACTGCGTGTGGTTAGAGAACTGCACGGTGTTCAGCGGCCAAACGTTTGCGCCCATACGACGCATAGGGAATTCGGAAGCACTGTTTCCGGCATGACCAAAAACGGTATGGGATTGAATAGAAAGTATGTTTTTCATAGCGAAACCTGAACCCTGCCAAAAATAAAGGCCGGACAAGCCGGCCTGATTATACGTTGTTTGATTACTTCCAGACGATCAGACAGTAGTTTTTCTTGCCGCGACGCAGCAGCGTAAAGCGGTCAAACAGGCGGTCGGTCTCGGCAAAGGTATATTCAGCGCTCAACTGCGGCTCGCCGTTGATGCTGACCGCTTTGGATTCGATCAGCTTACGCGCCTGACCGCGTGACGGGGCCAAATCGCCATCGACCATCGCCTGCTGGAGATCCTGACCGCGATCCAGCGCCACAAACGGTATGCCGTCCTGCGCCAGCTGTTCAAAGTCGGCTTCGGTCATTTCGCTCAGCGAGCCAGAGAACAGGCTTTTGGTAATACGTTCTGCCGCGGCCAGACCTTCTTCGCCGTGAACCAGACGGGTGACCCGCTCCGCCAGCACATACTGCGCGCGTGGGGCTTTGCCGCTGCTTTTGTCTTCTTCTTCCAGCGCGTTGATCTCTTCCAGGCTCATAAAGGTGAAGAACTTCAGGAAGCGATAGACGTCGGCGTCAGCGGTGTTGATCCAGAACTGGTAGAACTTGTACGGGCTGGTTTTGCTGGCATCCAGCCAGACCGCGCCGCCTTCGGTTTTACCGAATTTGGTGCCGTCCGACTTGGTGATCAGCGGAACCGTCAGGCCAAAGACCTGATTCTGATGCAGGCGACGGGTCAAATCGATACCGGAGGTGATATTGCCCCACTGATCGGAGCCGCCAATCTGCAGCGCGACGCCGTGACGCTCGTTCAGGCAGGCAAAGTCATAACCCTGCAACAGGTTGTAAGAGAATTCGGTGAACGAGATGCCCTGATCGTCACGGTTCAGACGCTGCTTAACCGCTTCTTTATTGATCATCTGGTTAACGGAGAAGTGCTTGCCGATATCACGCAGGAAGGTCAGCACGTTCATTTTGCCGAACCAGTCGTAGTTATTGGCCGCAATCGCGCTGTTATCGCCACAGTCAAAGTCGAGGAACGGTGCAACCTGGTGACGAATTTTCTCGACCCACTCGCCGACCGTTTCGCTGGTGTTGAGCTTACGCTCATCCGCCTTGAAGCTCGGATCACCGATCAGGCCGGTTGCGCCGCCCACCAGCGCCACCGGACGGTGACCGGCATCCTGGAAGCGTTTCAGGCAGAGTAACGGCACCAAATGGCCCAAATGCAAGCTGTCGGCAGTAGGATCGAAGCCGCAATACAGCGCGATTGGCCCTTGCGCCAGTCGTTCTGCTAACGCGTCTTCATCCGTTACCTGGGCTACCAGCCCGCGCTCTTGCAATTGTTTGATCAGGTTACTGCTGGCCATCTGTGACTCCATGTAGAAAAGTCTGCACCTTAGCTGGTACACAGCTTTCCGCTGACTCGCGGAAGAAAAAATAAGGCATATAGAATAAAGCGCTGACGCACTCTGTGCCAGCGCTTAACGGGATTATTTCGCGGAATTACGGGGCGAGTCGGTCGATTTTCCAGCCGTCAGCATCACGCTGGTAGAAAAAACGGTCATGAAGGCGATGTTCACCGCCCTGCCAGAACTCCATCGAGTCAATTTTGATGCGGTATCCGCCCCAAAAACTTGGCAAGGGCACTTCGCCCTGCTGGAACTTTTGCTTCAGCTCGAGGAATTTGCCTTCCAGCACGCCACGGGCAGAAATACGGCTGGACTGTTTTGACACCCAGGCACCAATCTGGCTTTCACGCGGACGGCTGTGGAAGTATTTCAGCACCTCAATAATCGACAGCTTTTCCACCGTGCCGAGCACCATCACCTGCCGCTCGAGCATGTGCCAGGGAAACAGCAGGCTGATGCGCGGGTTGGCTTCCAGATGATGCGCTTTACGGCTGCCGAGGTTGGTGTAGAACACCATGCCGCGCGGGTCGAAATGCTTTAAAAGCACGATGCGCTGATAAGGCTGGCCGTGCTCGTCAACGGTAGCCACGCTCATCGCCGTCGGATCCGGCAGCTGGGCGTCCACCGCCTGGCCCAGCCAGTGTTCAAACAGCGCCAGCGGATCGGCAGGCAGATCGTTACGGCGCAGGCCGCCACGGGTATATTCACGGCGCAGATGGGCAATCTGCTGCAGGTTATCACTCTCGTTCATCGCTCAGGCTTCTGCTGACAGGGGGATGGCACATTGTGCGCCCGATCCCAATGGGTTTCAACGGCTTAACTGGCGTCCAGGCGACAGTCATTGATGATGATTTTATCGTTACGCTCGATAAATGCGCCGTCACCTTTCGACCAGAAAACATATTTCCCGTCACTGTAGCGCGTGCCGGAAGCGGCCTCCTGCTGTTTTAAGGTCAGCGGATTGCCGTCAAGGATAAGGTTAACCTCCTGGCGGGCATTATCAAGGCTAACCGTTAACGGTAAGGTGCCGCAGGTGTAATGCAGGGTTTTCAGTTGTTCCGGCTCAGCGTGGAAATAGCTGCAGCCTGACAACAACGCCGCGGTGGTGACTAACAAAATGCGTTTCATTTTCTCTCCGGTGGACAGTGTTTAGCGGTAATGGCCTGGATTAGCCGGATAGATCGCCCCAAGCACCGAGGCTTCTCTGGCACCCGTAACGGACGGTAAATTGCCGGGCAGACCTGAAAGCGTGCGATAGGCCAGCCAGGCAAACGCCAGTGCTTCCATATCATCGCCGCTGATCCCGGCTTCATCGGTGGTGCCCACTTCGGTTCCCGGCAGCAAAGATCCCAGTCGGGACATCAGCAACAGGTTGCGGCTGCCGCCGCCGCAGACCAACAATCGTTCACAGCCGCCACTCAGCATCACCTGTTCGGCAATGGTGGTGGCCGTCAGTTCCACCAGCGTGGCCTGAACATCCTGCGGTTGCAGACCCGGGAACAGTGAGAGCTGTTGTTCTACCCAGCTCATATTGAAATACTCACGGCCGGTGGATTTCGGGGCCGGCAACGCAAACCACGGATCGGCCAGCATCTGTTGCAACAGCGGCATGACCACGCTGCCCTGACCGCCCCATTCGCCGTCTTTGTCGTAGCTTTTTTGCTGATGGCGCCAGATCCACGCATCAAGCAGCATATTGCCCGGGCCGGTATCGTAGCCGCCGATGGGCTTGCCGGGGATCAGCAGAGACAGATTGGCAATACCGCCAATGTTCAGCACCATCCGACGCTCTTCGGGATGCATCAGGATCGCCTGGTGGAAGGCGGGAACCAGCGGTGCGCCCTGTCCGCCTAAGGCCATATCGCGACGGCGGAAGTCGCCCACCACGGTGATCCCGGTGGCGGCAACAATCTGGTTATTATCGCCAATTTGCAGCGTGTTTGGCGCCTCGCCCTGCGGTTCGTGCCAGACGGTCTGTCCATGGCAACCAATGGCGGTGATGTCCTCACGCTCTAACCCTTCACGCTGGATGAGGGTTTGAACCGCTTCGGCAAATACCCTGCCCAACTGCGTATCAATCTGTCCAAGCTGTGACAGGGTTAACGACTGCCCCTGGCAGATGGATAAAATTGCCTGGCGCAAGGCGGCAGGCAGCGGATGACAATAGCTGGCCTGCTGCGCCACCATCCGCTCATCTATCGCCGCCAGCACCACGTCAATGCCATCCAGGCTGGTTCCGGACATAACGCCGATATAACGTCCTGATCTCATGGTTTCGCCTTACCTGCTTTAGGTGTAAAAAGGATCCTGCATATAGCCTCGCAAAATTAACCAGGCAATTCTATGATTAACTAGCCATTTTTGGAGCCTGTAGCGTTTTCTGGCGTGGTTGAGTCAATTTTGCAGCTGATTGAGTCAGGGTTTATTCGTGCTGCGGTACACTTACCTCAGCAGTTTTTTTCCCCGAATCTTCGGCTCGTAACATATAATTACCCTATTGATCGCTGCACAGCTGACGGCAGCTAATGGATAACTAAGGAGTTTTAACGATGATAAAGCGCTTATTAATCGTGGCACTGACCGGCGTGACTTTGGCAGGATGCACCAATACTGACACGCTTTCTGGCGATGTTTACAGCGCCTCAGAAGCCAAGCAGGTGCAGAACGTTACATACGGTACGCTGGTTTCCGTACGTCCGGTACAAATCCAGGGCGGTGATGACAGTAATGTGATCGGCGCAATCGGCGGTGCCGTGCTCGGTGGCTTCCTCGGTAATACGCTGGGTGGCGGTACGGGTCGCAGTCTGGCGACTGCCGCAGGTGCTGTTGCCGGTGGCGTTGCGGGTCAGGGCGTGCAGGGCGCGGTCAATAAATCGCAGGGTGTGGAGCTGGAAATCCGTAAGGATGATGGCAACACCATCATGGTGGTTCAGAAACAAGCGGCCAGCCGTTATGCTGTTGGTCAGCGTGTGACCATGGCGTCAAATGGTAGCCAGGTCACCGTTTCACCACGCTAAGTGATAAAAAAAACCGGCAATTGCCGGTTTTTTTATTCATCCCGATTTTGCAGTTCGAGAATGTTCTTTTCCAGACGGGCAATCAACGTCACCATCTTGTCTATCTCGCTTTGTGAGATGCCAGACAAAATATCATCACGGGTCGCATCAATTACATGCTCAACCTGAGTGATAACCGGCGCTGCTTCTACCGTCAGTTTGATACGCTTCGCACGACGGTCGCTTGCGCAGGTTGTGCGGGTAATCAGCCCCTTCTCTTCCAGCTGATCCAGCGTGCGGACCAGTGAAGGTTGCTCGATGCCAATCGCTTTGGCCAGTTGGATCTGAGACTGATCCGGTGGCAACTGGTGTATGTTGTGCAGCGTTACCCAGTGTGTCTGTGTCAGTTCCAGTGGTTTAAGGCGTTGGTCAATCAATGACCGCCAGATACGCACCAATCGCGAGAGGTCTGATCCTAAAGGGGTATCCAATTTCATCTCCTTATAATTAGCTTGCTAGCTATTAAGCCTCATTTTAGACTATTCTGCGAGTTTACAGGACAAAATACAAATTCATCCGTCATGAAACGTATTGATTACCCGGCGCCGTTAACGGCCAGGCAAGAAGGATTTCTTCCGTGGATAACGCACATTTTTCATCTCCATCACCGCTAACCGATTTAGTGTTCGGTGCTTCGGTCTATTTTCCACCGCTGTTTAAGGCCGTGCTGCTGGGCTTTTTCATCTGGTTGCTGCTCCATCCGCTGCTGCGAGGCTGGATCTATTCAGGCGAAATCTGGCATCCCACGCTGTTAGACCTCTCCCTTTTTATTCTCTGCGTCAGCGCTTCGCTGTGGCTGCTTATCTCCTGGTGATCGCATGAAATTCAGCACCTTAAAATATTTTTCCACGGTTATTTTCTTTGCTGCTGCCCTGCTCGCCGGCTGGTGGCTGTGGAACTACTATATGCAGTCGCCCTGGACGCGAGACGGCAAAGTCCGCGCTGAACTGGTAAACATTACGCCGCAGGTATCTGGCCGCATTGAGCAACTGCTGGTGAAAGATAACCAGTTCGTTACCAAAGGCACCAAACTCTTAGTGCTGGATGATGAACCCTTTCGTATTGCCGTGTTAAATGCTCAATCTCAATTAGCAAAGGCGCAATCTGACTTAGTCAAAGCGCAGCACGAGGCGCGGCGTCGCCAGAGCCTGCCGCGCAATGTCATTTCCGCCGAAGACCTGGATGCCGCCAACCTGACGGCTAAAGGAATGGATGCCGCAGCCAAAGCCGCTCAGGCAGAGCTGGATCAGGCCAACTGGAACCTGTCACAGACCCAAATTACCGCGCCGACAGATGGCTGGATCAGCAATCTGGTGATCCGCCCGGGCAATTATGCCACCAGCGGTACGCCGGTCTTCGCGCTGGTCGACAGCCACTCGTTCTATGTCATGGGCTACTTCGAAGAAACCAAACTGCGTCATATTCGTCCGGGCTACAAAGCCTCAATCCGGCTGTATAGCGACGATCGCGAACTGCAGGGCGAAGTCGAAAGTATTGGTCGCGCAATCTATGACCAGAGCGTGGAGACAGACAGCGGCCTGGTGCCCGATATCAAACCTAACGTTCCCTGGGTGCGCCTGGCGCAGCGCGTGCCGGTGCGTATCCGCCTGACTGACGTTCCGAAAGATCTGCCGCTGGTCGCTGGCACCACCTGCACCGTTTCTGTTCAGCCATGAACCTGAGCTGGCTGGAATGGCAGAATCTGCCGTGGATAAAAGCCACCGGTGGTCAGTGGCGCTACGCCTTACGTAACGCCATCGCCATGTGTCTGGCGCTGAGCATAGCTTATGGTCTGCAGCTCGATGAACCCTACTGGGCAATGACCTCCGCCGCGGTGGTCAGCTTTCCTACCGTCGGTGGCGTGATCAGTAAAAGCCTTGGGCGTATTGCCGGCAGCCTGCTGGGTGCCAGCGCCGCGTTACTGATTGCCGGTCACACCTTGAATGAGCCCTGGCTGTTCGCGCTGGCGATGTCCGCCTGGCTGGCGCTTTGTACCTGGATTGCCAACCATTATCAGAATAACGTCGCCTATGCCTTCTCGCTGGCGGGCTACACTGCCGCCATCATTGCCTTCACTACGGTGAATATCACCGACATCAACGATCTGTGGGATATCACCCAGGCCAGGGTGTGTGAGGTGATCTCCGGCATTTTGTGCGGCGGGCTGATGATGATGGTGCTGCCCAGCACCTCAGACGGCGATGCGCTGATTAAGTCGTTGAACGAAATGCACACCAGGCTGCTGGAACATGCCGGATTACTGTTGCAAAAGGAAACCACGGACAATGTGCGCGGTGCCCACGAAAGTGTGATCAGCCAAATCCTGACCATGAATTTGCTGCGCATTCAGGCGTTCTGGAGCCATTACCGCTTCCGGCGACAGAACAACGTGCTTAATTACGTGCTGCACCAGCAGCTGCGCATGACCAGCGTGATCTCCAGCCTGCGGCGCATGCTGTTGAACTGGCCCGATCCGCCAGACGTGCTGTTTACCGCAATGCATGAATTGCTTAACGAGCTGGCAAAAAGTGACTGCAGTAAATACCGCCTGGCGCAGATCCTTAGCGCGGCGGCGCCAGGCGATAAAGGCGATTACCGCCATCAGGCTTTCTGGCACCGCTTGCGCTACTTCTGCTGGATGTACCTGAATATCAGCCGCTGGCTGCGATTATTTGAACGGGCAGATGCCGACACCAGCCTGTCGCCGCCTGCTGTCCCTGCCCTTGCCCGCCATACCGACAGCGCTGAAGCCAGCTGGAGTGCACTGAGAACCTTCGTGGTCATCATGCTCGGGTGCGCGTTTACCATCACCACGCAGTGGGATTCCGGGGATGCCGCCATCACCTTAGCGGCGATCAGCTGTGTGCTTTACTCGTCGGTGCCTTCGCCTACCAACAGCGTTTCCTTACTGTTAAAAACGTTGATGCTGCTGTCCGTGTTCAGCTTTATCATCAAATTTGGTCTGATGGTGCAGGTCAGCGTGCTGTGGCAGTTTTTGATTTTCCTGTTCCCGTTGCTGATTACGCTGCAGCTGTTTAAGTTGCAGCAAAAGAAACGGGCCAGCCTGTGGGCACAGCTGATTGTGTTTGGCGGCTCATTCCTCGCCGTGACCAATCCGCCGACTTATGACTATCAGTCTTTCCTGAATGACAATATCGCCAAGGTGTGCGGCGTGATGCTGGCCTGGCTGGCATTCCAGATCCTGCGTCCCAGTTCTGATAAGCGCCGCAGCCGCCGGCATATCCGCGCACTGCGTCGGGAATTTCTCGACCAGCTTAGCCGCCGTCCCCACCTCAGCCAGAGCAGTTTCGAATCGTTGATTTATCACCGCATCAATCAGCTGAACAGCAGCCGGGACGATCAGGCCAGGCTATGGCTGTTACGCTGGGGTGTGGTGTTGCTCAACTGTTCGCATATCGTCTGGCAACTGCGGGAATGGGATTCCGATTCCCCGACATTGCTGACCATGCGCGATGCCACCCTGCGCGATCTCCATCAAATTATCAGCGAGCGTGGCGTTCATCACGGTTCATTGACTGAAACGCTGGATGAATTGCAGGCGATGGTGACGTCGTTAGCGGCGGAAGGCGGAGCGCGGGAAACGGAGCTGGCGGGGATTATCTGGCGGTTGTTCTGTTCGCTATCGCAACTTCAGCAGGCGCTGCCAGAAGGCGCGCGCGCGCCTGCGTAAGACATCGGCTTGGTGAGTCCCGACCTAAAACAGCGTCGGCTGCTCGGGTTCTTCCGGCAGATCCACTTTCCCGGCCCGTTGCAGGCGCAGGAAACGCTGGCGGCAGAGGCGAATAACCTCCCGCTTTTGCGCATCGGTAAACTTCATCCAGTTGAATCGCTCGTCACGACTGCGCAGGCAACCGCGACAATATCCGCGCTGGTCTGACTGGCAAATCCCCCGACAGGGACTTGGCACCGGGAAAAACTCAAGTTGTTCTGCCACTGCCCCTCCTGATGGATGCAATGCCTCTATTGAAGATCGGTTATCGGTTGTCTGCAAGTCTGAGCGCCGTTTTTTTATCCACTACCCACACACCCTGGTGCTGAGATGAGCAGTTTGTGCCGGGCGGAACCCGGCCGATTTGTAACAGACCGATCGGTCTGTTACTCTGTACGCCATGAAAACGATTCGATCCGACACCCGAGAACATATCCTGCTTACCGGAGAACAGTTGTGCGTTCAGCGCGGCTTCAATGGCATGGGATTGATCGAGCTGTTGAAAGTGGCGGAAGTGCCAAAAGGATCGTTTTATCACTACTTCCCCTCAAAAGAGGCGTTTGGAGTAGCGATGCTTGAACGTTATTTTGCCGTTTATCATCAACGTCTTCAGGCGTTTCTGGATGATCATCAGGGCAATCAACGCCAACGCATCCTCGACTATTATCAGCAATCGTTGAATACTTTCTGTCAGGAAAGTGCCTTCGCAGGTTGCTTATCAGTAAAGCTGTCAGCCGAAGTGTGCGATCTGTCAGAATCCATGCGCATCGCGCTGAATGCTGGTTCAAAGGCGCTGATTGCCACGCTAACGCAGGCAGTTGAACGTGCAGTGCAACAAGGTACACTGCTGCCAGTGAACGCCTCTGAAGCCTGCGCACAGAATCTTTATATGCTGTGGCTGGGTGCCAGTCTGCAAAGTAAAATCTCCCGTGACAGTTCGCCGCTGGTGAATGCGTGGCAGGAGATGACGCGGATGCTGCCAGAACCACATTAAAAAAAAACACCATGACTAGTCGACCGGTCTACCAGGAGTAAGTAATGGAATTGAAGAAGCTGTTTACCCCGTTAAAATTGGGTGCGATCACCGTTCCGAACCGCGTATTTATGGCGCCACTGACTCGCCTGCGTAGCATTGAACCGGGTGATGTCCCAACGCCGTTAATGGGCGAATACTATCGCCAACGCGCCAGTTCCGGACTGATCATCTCTGAAGCAACCCAAATTTCTGCCCAGGCCAAAGGCTATGCCGGTGCGCCTGGTCTGCACTCTTCCGAACAGATTGCTGCCTGGAAAGCGATTAACGCCGGGATCCACCAGGATGGCGGTCACAGCGCAGTACAGCTGTGGCACACCGGCCGTATTTCGCATACCAGCGTGCAGCCAGAAGGCAAAGCGCCGATCTCCTCTTCGGCTATCAATGCAGAAACCCGCACCTCGTTGCGTGATGAGCAAGGTCAGGCTATCCGTGAAGCGACGTCCACACCGCGTGCTCTTGAGCTGGATGAAATTGCGGGCGTCGTCGCTGATTTCCGCAAGGCGGTGGAGAATGCCCGTGAAGCGGATTTCGATCTGGTTGAACTGCACTCTGCGCACGGTTACTTAATCCACCAGTTCCTGTCCCCGGCCTCCAACCAGCGTAACGATATCTATGGCGGCAGCGTTGAAAACCGCACCCGCTTTGCGCTGGAAGTGGTTGATGCCGCGATCGCAGGTTGGAGCGCGGATCGTATTGGTATCCGTATTTCTCCGCTGGGCCCATTCAACGGCCTGGACAACGGTGAAGATCAGGAAGCTGCAGCGCTGTATTACATCGCTGAACTGGCTAAACGTAACCTGGCCTATCTGCATATCTCCGAGCCCGACTGGGCCGGTGGCAAGCCGTACAGCGAAGCCTTCCGGAAAGCGATTCGCGCGGTGTATCCCGGCGTAATTGTTGGTGCAGGTGCCTACACGGCAGATAAAGCCGAAGATCTGATCGAAAAAGGATTGATTGATGCCGCTGCCTTTGGCCGCGTGTACATCGCTAACCCGGATCTGGTTGAGCGTCTGCGTGAAAATGCCCCGCTGAACGATCCTCGCCCTGAGCTGTTCTACGGCGGCGGCGCGGAAGGTTATACCGACTACCCAACCCTCGCGGGCTGATACCCGATTACGTGATAAACAGGCTGCGCTGAGCGCGGCCTTTTCTTTTATCACCGCAAGTTGATGAATTTCCCGGCAGACAGAGCCTTCTGATTACCCTGCGGGCAAATCGTCGCTATACTTATTTTTTCCCCGTTATCGGATGATGACGTTTTACACCAAGAGGATGTTATGCGCTTACTTCACACCATGCTTCGCGTTGGCGATCTGCAGCGTTCCGTTGATTTTTATACCAAAGTGCTGGGTATGCGCCTGCTGCGTACCAGTGAAAACACCGAATATAAATACACTCTGGCGTTTGTGGGTTACACCGATGAGAGCGAAGGCGCTGTTATCGAACTGACTTACAACTGGGGCGTAGACAGCTACAACCTGGGCGACGCTTACGGCCACGTCGCGCTGGGCGTTGATGATGTTGCAGCGACCTGCGATCGCATTCGCAATGATGGCGGTAACGTAACCCGTGAAGCTGGCCCGGTTAAAGGCGGCACCACCATCATCGCCTTTGTAGAAGATCCGGACGGCTACAAAATTGAACTGATTGAGAACAAGCACGCTGGCCACGGCCTGGGTGATTAATGTTCCGGGGTGCCATAATGGCACCCTTCTTCCCCCTTCCCCTGCTGCATCTCGTGGTGAAATTTGCCATAATGCGCGCTGCATTTTTTCGCCAATGAGATCCTGATGTCTGAATCGAACGAACTGAACGCCCTCAGCAGCCGTTTTCGCGGTTTTTATCCGGTAGTAATTGATGTGGAAACCGCCGGTTTTGATGCGAAGACCAACGCATTACTGGAAATAGCCGCCGTCACCCTGAAAATGGATGAGAATGGCTGGCTGGAGAAGGACGAAACGCTCCATTTCCACGTTGAGCCGTTTGAAGGTTCCATTCTGCAACCCGAAGCATTGGCTTTTAACGGTATCGATCCGTCGAATCCGCTGCGCGGTGCGGTGAGTGAATATGATGCCCTGCATGCCATTTTTAAACTGGTGCGCAAAGGGATTAAGGATCACGGCTGCAATCGCGCCATTATGGTGGCCCACAATGCCACCTTCGACCTTAATTTCACCAATGCCGCTGCTGACCGTGCAGGGTTAAAGCGCAACCCGTTCCACCCCTTCGTGACCTTTGATACGGCGGCACTGAGCGGACTGGTGCTGGGTCAAACCGTGTTGGCCAAAGCCTGCGCCGCTGCGGGAATGGCCTTTGACAGCAGCCAGGCACACTCCGCGCTGTACGATACCGTGCAGACTGCCGACCTGTTCTGTGAACTGGTAAACCGCTGGAAACGCCTCGGTGGCTGGCCGCTGCCGATCGCAGAAGAAAGCTAGCCTGCTAACTTTCAGCCATACTCTGCTGACCTAATGTGGAGATGCTGAATGAAAACAATTGCTGTCGTTGCGCCCGGTGCCATGGGATCTGCCATTGCCGGGCTGCTCACCCACCATCATCTTGAAGTGCTGACCTTAATCGAAGGTCGTTCCCAGGCAACAGCTGAACGCGCTAAACAGGCTGGGATGACGCCGGTCAGTGCGGAAGAATTGATGCGCGCCGATGTCATCCTCTCTATCGTCCCTCCCGCCTCAGCGGTGACGCTGGCGGAGTTTCTGGCTCCTCTGCTGAGTGCTGCCCAGACCAAACCCCTTTATGTCGACTGCAATGCCATCGGTGAAGATACCCTGAAACGGGTTGCCGCAACGATTGCGCCTACCGGCGCGGGGTTTGTCGATGGCGCGATTATCGGTCTGCCGCCGGCGTCCCCTGAAGATGAAAGTCCGCAATTTTGGTTTGCGGGCGATCGGGCTGACTCTCTGGCGGAACTGGAGAGGTTCGGATTGCGGGTCAAAATCATGCAGGCGCAGACTGGCGCGGCGTCGGCGTTAAAAATGTCCTACGCCGGGATCAATAAAGGCATCACCTTGCTGTCTGCGCTGATGCTGATTAACGCCAGTCGGGGGGACGCTGCCGGAGCACTGCTTGAGGAAATGGAGGCGAGCCAGCCGGCACTGCTGGCGCGTTTGCGCAAGGCTATTCCGGATATGTACAGCAAGGCCTGGCGCTGGGCGCCAGAAATGGAAGAGATTGCGACGTTAAATGGCCGCGAATTGCCCGGCGAGCCGCTTTTTCACGCCCTTGCCACCTTCTGCCGTCAGATGGCTGAGGATCAGCAACAAGGCGGAGATTTCACCGATCTGCTTAACGCTTTTCTGCAGCAGCAAAAATAAGCATAAAAAAAGGCAGGCGCTCATCACGCCTGCCTTTTCTGCTTCTGACGGGCTTATTCCGCGGCGTCAGAAGGGTATTTTTGCGCGGTATCTTTAATCAGCTGCTGCAGTTCACCCTGCTGGTACATCTGAATAATGATGTCGCAACCGCCGACCAGTTCACCGTCAATCCACAGTTGTGGGAAGGTTGGCCAGTTGGCGTATTTAGGCAGCTCAGCACGAATTTCTGGGTTCAGCAGAATATCGACGTAGGCAAAACGCTCGCCACAGGCTGAAAGTGCCTGAACGGCCTGGGCAGAGAAGCCACAGCTTGGCAGTTTTGGTGAGCCTTTCATGTACAGCAGAATCGGGTTTTCTGCTATCTGGCGCTCAATTTTTTCAATAGTACTCATAAATGGCTTCCTTAATCGGATACTTCGTGTCTATTTATTGTAGCGACTCTGCGGGCCCGATGAAAACGACATTTTTTAACAGTTGGGCACGCCCTCAGAGCCGCCAGCGTGCAGGCGATAGCGTTAAAATAACATTTTCCTATTGCTTTCGCTGGATTAATGCATGAGAAAAGCACAGGTTTTGCGCAGATAAACAGCTGATTTGGCTAATTTTTACAGTTTTTACTTGCTCTGTATCATTGAAACAAAAAAGACCTTACCTTTTGTTAATGAGTTAGATTAGAATTGCAAAATGACGCTGCTGAAAGGCAGAACTCCCTGTTTCTGGCAAGCTGTGGCCTCTGGTCGTAGCACAAACTGTTAATGGTAACGATGCGTTTACTTATCACGCTCTTCATGCTGGCCTTTGCCCAGCTGTTTTTCAATATGGCGCACGCATCGCCACATGCCCCTATTAATGCAAATCATCATAAGGCAGATAGCGGCACGCCTGCCCGAGAGGATGAGCGACGTAAACGCCGACCGGTTAAAGCCAACAGCACCAAAAAAGTTAAAGAATCCACCAGCAAAAAATCTCGCTTAACCTCAGTACAGAAGTTGAAGCTTAAAAAGAAACCTTCGCTGCAAACCGCCTCTGTTCAGACTGCCCCGTTGCACTCCAGCAAATACAAAAAGAAAACCACCTTAAACGCCGGAAAAAAACGCTATGGCCGCCATCGTGGCAAGGTTGTCGATACTGCTGAAGAGCTGACGTCAGATTCTGTTTCTGCGCCATTAAAGTTAAGCAAAGCTCACCGCGCCCGCTATCAAAAGGCCCGTGAAACCGCGATGACCAAACTGATGGGCCAGCTAGGTAAACCTTACCAATGGGGCGGAACGTCGCCTAAAACCGGCTTCGATTGCAGCGGCCTGGTGTGGTATGCCTACAAAGATTTAGTGAAGTTTAAAATCCCGCGCACGGCGAATGAGATGTATCACCTGCATGATGCGGCTTCGATAAAACGTGATGAGCTGGAGAAAGGCGATTTAGTCTTCTTCCGCATTAACGGGCGCGAGACGGCGGATCATGTTGGCGTGTATTTAGGTGGTGGGAAGTTTATTCAGTCGCCACGTACTGGCAAGGATATTCAGGTCAGCGCTCTGGCAGATGATTACTGGCAGCGCCACTATATTGGTGCCCGCCGGATGATGACGCCGAAAACCATTCGATAGCGGAAATACTCAGAGCCGATCGTCAGACCGGCCCTGTTTGCACTTAATGCATAATCGCGGTGAAGCTAAACGCCATAATCATCAACAGTGCGCAAACCGTGGTCAGTAACGAGAACTTCAGATCGGTATCCATTTTTAATCCTAAATAGCCCTACAGTTTATGATGCCATCAATTTTCCCATACTTGACGGTAAAAATCTCGTTTTCTCTGCCAAGCCTTGTTAGAATTCTTTTTTTGTTGCGCAACGGCCCGCACCTTAAGGTGTTTAGCGGTCTTTAATCAGCGCTTTTTCCTTCCTGACGACTCCGGACAGCAACTAAAAAACGACTTCAGACGTCAGGTTTTCGATCTCACCAAGCAAACGATTAACAACAGGCTTATCAAATAGTTAAGATAAGCGCAGGAGTAGTTATTTCATGGCAACAATTAAAGATGTGGCAAAGCAAGCCGGGGTGTCCACCACTACCGTCTCCCACGTCATCAATAAAACCCGTTTCGTTGCAGAAGAAACGCGGGAAGCCGTGTGGGCCGCCATTAAGGCGCTCCACTATTCACCCAGCGCGGTTGCCCGTAGTCTGAAGGTGAATCACACCAAAACAATCGGACTGCTGGCTACCTCGAGCGAGGCGCCCTATTTCGCCGAAATTATTGAAGCCATTGAAAACCGCTGTTTTGCCAAAGGCTACACGCTGATCCTTGGTAACGCCCACAATGACCTTGCCAAGCAGCAGGCCTATCTGTCGATGATGGCGCAGAAACGCGTGGATGGCCTGCTGGTGATGTGTTCCGAATACCCTGACGAGCTGATCACCATGCTGGAAGATAACCGCAATATTCCGATGGTGGTGATGGACTGGGGCAAATCGCGCGGTGACTTTACCGATACGGTAGAAGACAACGCCTTTGAAGGCGGTTATCTGGCTGGCCGTTATCTTATCGACCGTGGGCATCGAGATATTGGTGTCATCCCGGGTCAGATGGAGCGCAACACCGGCGGTGGCCGTCTCGCCGGATTTATGAAAGCATTGTCTGAAGCGGGCATTACCCTGCGTGACGAGTGGCTGGTTCAGGGCAATTTCGAACCAGAATCAGGTCACCAGGCGATGCAGCAAATCCTCTCGCAGAAGCAGCGTCCAACGGCGGTGTTCTGCGGTGGCGATGTGATGGCGATGGGCGCAATTTGTGCGGCTGATGAGATGGGTCTGCGCGTTCCGCAGGATATATCGGTGATCGGGTACGATAACGTGCGCAACGCCCGCTACTTCACTCCGGCGCTGACCACGGTTCACCAGCCAAAGGAACAGCTGGGCGAAACCGCCTTCGATATGCTGTTAGATCGTATCACCAGCAAGCGTGAAGAACCGCAGACGATTGAAGTACATCCTACGTTGATCGAACGCCGTTCGGTTGCCGATGGTCCCTTCCTGGATTACCGCCGCTAGTCCCGCTCAGTGCTGAGGGCGAATTCTCCCTCAGCACACCCAATTGGCTCAGGGCTCTTCCTTCAGCCATTCACTGTTCAGCGTGTCACTGTCACCCAGATAATCCAGCAACCAGCTCAGCGCCGGTGAAGCCTGCTGCTCAGACCAGCTCACGCAGCACGGACTGTCCGGAAATCCGCCTTCCAGCGTCAATTCATGCAAAGCGCCTTTTTGCAGCAGCGGTTGCGCCAGATGGCCCGGTACCATCCCCACGCATAAGCCCGCCAGCAGGCAGTCAAATGCGCTTTCCCAGTCTGGCACCACCAGCCGCCGCTGATTATCCAGCGTCCATGTGGTGCGTTTCGGCAAGGCTCTTGAGGTATCTTCCAGCACCAGTGAAGGCCATTCGCCAATGGCCTCTTCACTGGTTTCTGCGTGCTGACGTGCCAGCGGATGATCCGCGGCAACCACACAGCGCCAGTTGAGCGCGCCCATATTGCGGAAGGCGAAGCGGCCACCTACCGGGATAGCCTGTGTCGCGCCGATGGCCACATCCACCCGCCCGTCGGCCAACGCATCCCAGACGCCGTTAAAAACTTCTGCTGACAGATGCAGTTCCATATCCGGAAAGTGCCGATAAAAGTCGACTACCAGCTGTCGGGTTCGCTGAGATTTAACGATGCGATCGACGGCGATATTAATTTGCCCTCGCCAGCCGTTAGCGACCTGCTGGCACTGCCGTCGGGTGGCGAGCATTTTTTTGATGACACTGCGGCCCTCCTGGATAAATACTCGTCCCGCATCGGTCAGCACCACATCACGGTGGCGACGCTCAAACAACGGCACGGCAAGCCATTCTTCCAGCTGCCGCACGGTATAACTGATGGCTGAGGGTACGCGATGGAGCTCTGCGGCGGCAGCGGTAAAACTGCCGCTGCGGGCAACTGCATCAACCACTTCAAGGGAATGTTCTGACCACATAATCTGCCTGCAATATTTTTGAACGCAACCTGCAAATATTACCGTTTCACAAGCTGTATGGCACGCGATTACACTCTGCGGCGTTTCGTTCATCACAAATAAAGAGCAAAAGAATGCCTTCGAAAGGATTTATTGTTTACCTGGCGCTGTTAAGCGTGGCAGGTTTCCTCGCTACCGATATGTACCTGCCTGCCTTTGGTGCCATGCAACAAGACCTGCAAACCGATGCCGGGATCATCAGCGCCAGCCTCAGCCTGTTCCTGGCGGGTTTTGCCATCGCCCAGCTGTTTTGGGGTCCGTTGTCGGATCGTATTGGCCGTAAGCCTGTGCTGTTGATGGGTCTGAGTCTGTTCGCCGTCAGTTGTGGCGCGATGTGGTGGGTAGATTCTGCTGCTGCCCTGCTGGCGTTGCGCTTTGTGCAAGCGGTGGGGATTTGTGCCGCTGCCGTCAGCTGGCAGGCACTGGTTGTCGACCGCTATTCCGCCAGCCAGGCAAATCGCGTATTCGCCTCCATCATGCCGTTAGTGGCACTCTCGCCTGCGCTCGCGCCGTTACTGGGCGCCTGGTTACTCAACCATTTCAGCTGGCGCGCCATTTTTGTCGCGCTGTTGCTGGTCGCAGTGGTGCTGCTGATTTCCACCTTGTTCCTCGCCCCAACGGTGAAGAAGCCGGTGGTGGATGGCGTGAAGAAAATGGGCTTTTTCAGCCTGTTAAAATCGCCGGTTTACAGTGGTAACGTGCTGATTTATGCCGCCTGTTCAGCCAGCTTCTTCGCCTGGCTGACCGGTTCGCCCTTCATTCTCGGCGATCTTGGCATGTCTCCCGGTGACATTGGGCTGAGCTACGTGCCTCAGACGCTGGCCTTTTTGATTGGCGGCTTTGGCTGCCGAACGTTGCTGAAACACACTGAAGGCCGCTCCCTGCTGCCCTGGTTACTGGCAATCTATTCACTCAGCATTGTGGCTTTTTTTATCGCCGCGCAGATTGAAGATCCGTCTATGGTGGCGTTATTGCTGCCGTTCTGCGGTATGGCGTTAGCAAACGGTGCGATTTATCCGATTGTCGTGTCGAATGCCCTCTTACCCTTCCCGCAATCGAGTGGTAAAGCCGCTGCCCTGCAGAACACGCTGCAACTGGGTTTGTGTTGCATCGCCAGTCTGATTGTTTCCACATTTATCAGCACTTCGCTGTTCACCACCTCGCTGGTGATGATCTCGACTGTTGTTCTGGCAGGAATCGGCTATATTTTACAACGGGCGAAGGCGGAAAAGCTCGCTCTGGCGGACGCGCACAGCGGTCGCTAACAGCTTGATTCCAATTGGTTAGCACCCTAACAATAAACAATTGAATATTGCCTGGCGTGAGCATATACTCATTTCAGGCAACACAAAATAACAAGTTCGTCGCAATTTTTTGAGTCCTGACAGGGTGGTCAAGGTGTTATCCCGCGCGGCATTCGTTGCGCAACTCTGCAGGCACTATTCTTAACAATCCTCTGTAACGCCGGATATCAGGCGTACGGTTTATCCGTGCGTGTTCTCAAATCCTGTAGAAATTGTCTATTCTATTTCTCAGGTTTCAATCACACAGGGTGATGGAGAAGCTATGAGTTCATCGTGTATAGAAGAAGTGAGCCTGGTCGAGGATCATTGGTATCGAATCGTCCAGGAAATGCTACGCAATGCAGATATTGAGGTCAACGGCACACGCCCCTGGGATATCCAGATTAAAAATCCGGAGTTCTTCAAGCGCGTGATGCAAGAGGGCTCACTGGGATTGGGCGAAAGTTATATGGATGGCTGGTGGGAATGCGAAAATCTGGATATGTTTTTCCATCGCGTTCTGGTCGCCAAACTCGATCAACAACTCCCCCACCACTTTAAAGATACGCTCAGAATAGCTGCCGCCAGATTAACCAATCTGCAATCACGAAAACGCGCCTGGATTGTCGGTAAAGAGCATTACGATCTGGGTAACGATCTGTTCTCACTGATGCTTGATGATCATATGCAATATTCCTGTGGCTACTGGAAAGAAGCGCAAACGCTGGAAGAAGCACAGAATGCTAAATTAAAAATGATCTGCGATAAACTGCAATTAGCACCAGGCATGTCACTGCTGGATATTGGCTGTGGTTGGGGCGGACTGGCTGAATATGCCGCCAGAAATTACGGTGTCAGCGTATTTGGCGTCACTATCTCTGCTGAACAGCAGAAAATGGCTCAAGAGCGATGTGAAGGGCTGGATGTCACTATTCTGTTGCAAGATTACCGCGATTTAAACCAGCAGTTTGACCGCATATCTTCCGTAGGCATGTTTGAACATGTTGGACCTAAAAACTACGCCACCTATTTTGACGTGGTAAACCGCAATCTGAAACCTGACGGTATTTTCCTGCTTCACACCATCGGTGCCAATAAGACCAATGAACATGTTGATCCCTGGATCAATAAGTACATTTTCCCTAATGGCTGTCTGCCTTCAGTACGCCACATCTCTGAAGCGCACGAGCCGCATTTCGTTATGGAAGACTGGCACAACTTTGGTCAGGACTATGACACCACTCTGATGGCATGGCACGAGCGGTTCCTCGCGGCCTGGCCCCAGCTGGCAGAAAAATACGGTGAGCGTTTTAAACGGATGTTCGTCTATTACCTGAATGCCTGTGCCGGCGCTTTCCGCGCCCGCGATATTCAACTGTGGCAGGTGGTCTTTACCCATGGGGTTGAGGGCGGTTTACGCGTCCCGCATTAAGATCACCCAGATAAAAAAAAGGCTGACAGGATGAATTGTCAGCCTTTTTTATTTTATGGGCTACTCATCAAGTTCTGAGGCTGCCGCAGCAAGCAGAGCCGCTTCACGTTGAGCCAGTACCCGTTCAACGGTTTCGACAATCGCCTGGGTATGAGGATCGATTTCAATATTTACCCGATCGCCCAGACGTTTCGCGCCCAGCGTGGTTCTCGCCAGCGTTTCAGGAATAAGGTGGACACAGAATTTAGTTTTAGTCACTTCACCCACCGTCAGACTGATCCCATCAATGCCAATAAAGCCTTTATGAAGGATATATTTCATCTGCTGAGCGTCCTGCGGCTTAAACCAGATTTCGCGATTATTCTCAGAAGTAATTATTTTGCTGATTTCTGCGGTGGTCATAATGTGCCCGGACATCAAATGACCGCCAATTTCATCGCTGAATTTTGCCGCACGTTCAACGTTAATCGTATCGCCGACGTTAAGGTCGCCAAGATTAGTAATACGCAGTGTCTCTTTAACCAAATCAAAACTGACGCGATCGCCCTGCACTTCAGTTACCGTCAGGCAGCAGCCATTGTGAGAAACAGATGCGCCCAATTCCAGACCCGGCAACAATTCAGTCGGTAAGCGGACGATATGCGTGCGGAAATTAGGTTTCTCTTCAATTGCCAGCACCTCTGCGGTGCCCTGCACAATACCGGTAAACATAGTCATGGCCTCAATAATTGAATTCTTACGCTAGTTTGCCCTGGCTAAGTGAGAAAACCAAATGCAACCGGATGATTTAGCGTGACATGAAGAGCTATTCTTAACGCGAATCATTGGCTATTTCCTCTGCGATCATTACACTGTGCGGCCTGCCCTGCTGATAATTCGCCAAAATAACGTTTTTTGCCTTCGCAGAGCCCCTTCCTCCAGCTAATTCAATAGGTGTATAAGTGCAGAAGTACCTGACAGAGGCGCGTCAATTATTAGCGCTGGCAATCCCGGTGATCCTTGCGCAAGTTGCGCAAACCGCTATGGGTTTTGTTGATACCATTATGGCCGGCGCAGTGAGCGCCACGGATATGGCCGCCGTCGCCGTGGGCACGTCTATTTGGTTGCCTACCATTCTCTTCGGCCATGGTCTGTTATTGTCACTTACGCCTGTCGTTGCGCAATTTAACGGCTCTGGCCGACGCGATCGCGTGGCTTATCAGGTTCGCCAGGCTTACTGGCTGGCTGGCGTAGTCTCCATCGTGATCATGGTGGTGCTGTATAACGCCGGATTTGTTATCCGTTCGATGAAGAATATCGACCCGAAAATGGCCGAGATTGCTGTCGGCTATCTGCATGCGCTGCTATGGGGTGCGCCGGGCTATCTGTTCTTCCAGGTCATGCGCAATCAGTGCGAAGGGTTGTCTAAAACCAAACCGGGCATGGTGATGGGCTTTATTGGTCTGCTGGTGAATATCCCGGTTAACTATATCTTCATTTATGGTCATTTCGGCATGCCGGCGCTCGGCGGCGTAGGCTGTGGCGTGGCAACGGCTTCGGTCTACTGGGTGATGTTTATCGCCATGAAGTACTGGGTCAGCCGCGCACGATCGATGCGTGATATCCGCCTGACCGATCGCTTCACCCGTCCCGATCATGCGGTTCTCTGGCGCCTGTTCAAGCTCGGCCTGCCGGTGGCACTGGCGCTGTTCTTCGAAGTGACGCTGTTTGCCGTGGTTGCCCTGCTGGTTTCACCCATGGGCATCGTCAAAGTGGCGGGCCATCAGATCGCACTGAACTTCAGTTCGTTGATGTTCGTGCTGCCGCTTTCGCTGGGTGTGGCGACCACCATCCGGGTTGGATTCCGCCTGGGTCAGGGCTCGACGGAAGCAGCCCGGGTTTCCGCCTGGACCGCGCAGGCGGTTGGCGTGTCGCTGGCCTTGATCACCGCGCTTTTCACCATCACCTTCCGTGAACATATCGCCCTTCTTTATACCGATAACCCAGAGGTGATCACCCTTGCCGCTCATCTGATGCTGCTGGCGGCGATTTATCAGTTCTCTGATTCTATCCAGGTGATCGGTAGCGGTATTTTGCGCGGCTATAAGGACACCCGGTCGATCTTCTTCATCACCTTCATTGCCTACTGGATACTCGGCCTACCGTGCGGATATGTTCTGGCGATGACCGACTGGGTAGTGCCAGGCATGGGGCCAGCCGGTTTCTGGATCGGTTTTATTATCGGCCTGACCTCTGCGGCAGTGATGATGGTGTGGCGGATGAGACGTCTGCAACAACAACCGGCAGCGGTGATTCTGGCGCGCGCAGCACATTAATTTTTCGGCGATTTTCTGCCGATGATGTTCAAAATTGCTGCGCTTCGCACAGTTGCGCAGCAGTCGCGAAGAAAAAAGCAGATTTCCGCTTGCCAGTCGTTGAGGCTGTCGTTAATATTCGTCCCCGCTGTTACCAAGACAGCAATCAGTGCGTTCTTAGCTCAGTTGGTTAGAGCACCACCTTGACATGGTGGGGGTCGGAGGTTCGAGTCCTCTAGAACGCACCACAGTGCGTCCGTAGCTCAGTTGGTTAGAGCACTACCTTGACATGGTAGGGGTCGGTGGTTCGAGTCCACTCGGACGCACCATTCGTTTCGCGTTCTTAGCTCAGTTGGTTAGAGCACTACCTTGACATGGTAGGGGTCGGAGGTTCGAGTCCTCTAGAACGCACCATCTCGCCTTACTCTGCGTTAAATCCTAAAAACACCCGTCTCCTTTTTTGCGCAACAAGCTGATCTATCGCAACCTTTGCCACACTCCCTGCTGCTTTTTTATTGGTTTTCGCCAACTTAACTACTATAATGTGCAACGTTGTTTCACTTGAATGGTTTCAGCGTATGGTTGACCCTATAGCAAAAACGATAGCATGTTGCGCAACGCACTCTTGCGCGCGCGCTGAAACCGCGTCTCAACTTCCCCTGCACGCTTTACCACAGTCACCTATTCTTATTTTGTATCGCAGTTCGCCTTTCAGGCACGAATTCTTAGCCGGCGCTTTCCAGCTCCCGGGATCTCGCTTTTCTCATCCATCACAACTTAATAGATAACTCGTCATGAAAAAGACTAAGATCGTTTGTACTATCGGTCCAAAAACCGAATCCGAAGAAATGTTGACCAACCTGCTTGATGCAGGCATGAACGTAATGCGCCTTAACTTCTCCCACGGCGATTACGAAGAACACGGTAAACGTATCTCAAATCTGCGTGCCGTGATGAGTAAGACCGGACATCAGGCGGCTATCCTTTTGGATACCAAAGGCCCTGAAATCCGCACCATGAAACTGGAAGGCGGCAACGATGCCTCGTTGAAAGCCGGCCAGACCTTTACCTTCACCACTGACCAGTCAGTGATTGGTAATGATTCTCGCGTCGCAGTGACTTATGCAGGCTTTACCGCCGATCTGAAAATCGGTAACACCGTGCTGGTTGATGACGGTCTGATCGGTATGGAAGTGACTGAAGTCACCGAAAACACCGTGGTCTGTAAAGTGCTGAACAACGGTGACCTGGGCGAAAACAAAGGCGTTAACCTGCCGGGCGTTTCTATCCAGCTACCTGCACTGGCTGAAAAAGACAAACGTGACCTGATCTTTGGTTGCGAGCAAGGCGTGGACTTCGTGGCCGCGTCCTTTATCCGTAAGCGTTCAGACGTGCTGGAAATTCGTGAGCACCTGAAGGCGCACGGCGGCGAGCACATTCAGATCATCTCTAAAATCGAAAACCAGGAAGGCCTGAATAACTTCGACGAGATCCTCGAAGCGTCTGACGGCATCATGGTTGCTCGTGGTGATTTGGGCGTTGAAATCCCGGTTGAAGAAGTGATCTTTGCGCAGAAGATGATGATCAAGAAATGTAACCGCGCCCGCAAAGTGGTGATCACCGCGACGCAGATGCTGGATTCAATGATCAAAAACCCACGCCCTACCCGTGCGGAAGCTGGCGACGTGGCAAACGCCATCCTGGACGGGACTGACGCCGTCATGCTGTCTGGTGAAAGTGCTAAGGGTAAGTACCCGCTGGAATCAGTGACCATCATGGCCACTATCTGCGAGCGTACTGACCGCGTGATGAAGAGCCGTATCGACTCTCAGCATGACAACCGCAAAATGCGCATTACCGAAGCGGTATGCCGTGGCGCCGTTGAAACTGCCCAGAACCTGGAAGCGCCAATCATCGTGGTTGCGACCGAAGGCGGTAAATCAGCCAAGTCAGTGCGTAAGTACTTCCCGAACGCCACTATCCTTGCGTTGACCACTAACGAGCAGACGTCTCGTCAGCTGCTGTTGAGCAAAGGTATCATCACTTCTGTGGTGAAAGAGATCGCCTCTACTGACGATTTCTACCGTTTAGGTAAAGAAGCCGCGCTGGCTAGCGGCTACGGTGTGAAGGGTGATGTGGTAGTCATGGTTTCTGGTGCGTTAGTACCAAGCGGAACTACCAATACTGCCTCTGTGCACGTGCTGTAATAGAAGATTACGCCTTGTAGATAAAAAGCGCCCCGAGAGGCGCTTTTTTTACAACTTGTGTTAAGGCCTTTCATAAAACTTCCATTTGAAATTAACCGTTCGAATAGAAAAATCTTAAGATGTGTCCGATTAAAGTAGCCTGTTTTAGCTAATTTTTTTGCATAAAACTGGAAAGACGGTGCATCTTTGAGCGAACGATCAAATTTAAGCACGTTCTCATCAAAAATTTATTCTCATTAGAAAATACTTTGTGTAATACTTGTAACGCTACATGGAGATTAACTCAATCTAGAGGGTATAAATAATGAATCGTACTAAACTGGTACTGGGCGCGGTAATCCTGGGTTCAACTTTGCTGGCTGGCTGTTCAAGCAACGCTAAAATCGATCAGCTGTCTACCGACGTGCAGACTCTGAACGCTAAAGTTGACCAGCTGAGCAACGACGTGAACGCAATGCGTTCTGACGTTCAGGCTGCTAAAGACGACGCAGCTCGCGCTAACCAGCGTCTGGACAACCAGGCTCACTCTTACCGTAAGTAAGAGTTCTGGTTTGAAAATGGCGCACATTGTGCGCCATTTTTTTTGGCTTTTTTTCAGCTTCCCTGCTGACCTCTTCTTCACTTCCCTTCCTGATATACTGCTATAACCGACAAGGGTATGCTAAACGCGCCACAATCAATTCTGCGGGGTTTCGCCCTCAGCCTGACTCACGGTTGCCGGTTCCGCTTTCGCGCGCTCAGAATCGCTCTGCTGCATAATGGCAGGCATCGGCGTATCTGAGGTCACCGCTTCACCCTGACTCACCAGCACCGGCATGCCTGAACGGCGCGCTAACACCTCTTTAATCACCTCAGCGTCGCTGTGCTCGCTTTTAACGAACTTCTTGCCCGCGGCATTAAGTGGCAGCGGCATGGTCTGCGGATCGTCCTTATCGCTGTGTGAGAGCGGCTGATGGACCTCCAGATAGCGTTTGCCATCCGGCTCAACGGCATACTTCACCGGCTGGTTGATAATCTGCACTCTGGTGCCTTTCGGCACGCTGTTGAACAGCGCCTCGATATCATCCGGTCTGAGGCGAATACAGCCTGAACTGACGCGCATGCCGATACCAAAATCCGCGTTGGTGCCATGGATCAGGTAGTGCCCCTGTCCGTAAGCCAGGCGCATCGCATACAGCCCCATCGGGTTATCAGGACCTGCAGGCACCGTGACTGGCAAGGTTTTGCCTTCAGCGGCGTAGCGTTTGCGAATATTGGGGGTGGGCGTCCAGGTGGGATTTGGAATTTTCTGGCTAACACTGGTGACCATCGGTGGCGTGTTCGCGCCCAGCTGGCCGATGCCGATTGGATAAACCACCACTTTGTTTTCCCCTTTCGGGTAGTAATAAAGCCGCAGTTCCGCCACGTTCACCACGATCCCTTCCCGCTTGGTATCCGGAAGCAGCATTTGCGTAGGAATGGTCAACTGACTGCCCGCTTTGGGTAACCAGGGATCGGTGCCGGGATTCGCTTCTAACATGCCCAGCAGGCCAATTTTATATTTGGCGGCAACGACTTCCAACGGGCGACCGTCATTGGGTACGGTATAGGTGGAATTTTCGCCGATTAAGCGGCTGTTATCTGCGGGCAAAGGATAATCGGTTGCGCGGGCATACTGCGTTGAGGCAAGGAGTGTCAGGAGCAATGCGGCAAGAGGAGACAAAGGTTTCATGCGAATTTCTCGGTTAGGATGAAGAAACTTCCCGCGTGCGAAGCGGGAAGTCTGTCGAGAAGTGTAGCAAGTTAGCCCTGGCTGAGAACCTGAGCTTTTTGGCGAATAGCGCGGATCATCGCTTCCAGTCCCTGAGAACGGGAAGGCGTAAGGTGCTGAGCTAACGCCAGCTGTTCGAAAAAGGGACGCACATCAAAGGCCAGAATTTCTGCGGGTGTCATCTGCTGATACAGAATAAAGACCACCGCAATCAATCCTTTAACGATCGCTGCATCGCTGTCACCATGTAACTGAACACGGCCGCTGTCATCGGTGCTCATCAGGATCCACACCTGACTCTGACAGCCAGAAATGGTGTTTTCCGGCTGATGCAATGATTCAGACAATTCTGGCAACATCGCGCCTAATTCAATGACGTACAGATACTTCTCTTCCCAGTTCGCACAGCGGGAAAAGTTGCGAACCAGTTTTTCTTTCTCTGGCAAGGTTGCCATTCGTTCCTCCGAAAGCCGCCGGGCAATCAGCCCAACAGACGGTGTATACGTGTCAGTCCTGCCGCCAGGCGGTCGGCTTCTTCTTCGCTGTTATACAGCACGAAAGAAGCACGACACATCGCCGGCACGCCGTAATGGGTCATCAGCGGCATGGCGCAGTGGTGGCCAGTGCGGATAGCAATACCGTACTGATCGAGGAAGCTACCGACATCGTAGGCATGATGCTGTCCCAGATTGAAGGCGATGACGCCTGCACGCTGCTGCGGACCGTAAATCACCAAATCGGGAACCGAAGCCAGCTTGTCGAGGGCATAACGCATCAGCGACTGCTCACGCTCCTGGATAACGTCCAGACCCAGATCGGTTACCCATTTTAACGCAGCGCCCAGGCCGATAATGCCACCGGTGTTCGGTGAACCGGCTTCAAAACGCCATGGTGCCGCGTTATAGGTGGTCCCTTCAGTCAGGCTGACGTTGGCAATCATCGATCCGCCGCCTTCCCAGGGTGGCATCTGATCCAGCATGGCTTTACGCCCATACAGGATGCCGATGCCGGACGGTCCATAAATTTTATGCCCGGAGAAGGCATAAAAATCACAGCCGAGATCCTGCACATCGATGGTCTCATGCATTATCGCCTGAGCACCATCGACCAGCGTCGCCACGCCTGCGGCTTTCGCCTGCGCGATAATCTCTTTCACCGGGTTTACCGTGCCAAGCACGTTAGACACCTGAGTCAGAGCCAGCATGCGCGTGCGGCTGTCGATCAGACCTGGCAGCGCCGAGAGATCCAGCTCACCGGTGTCGGTCAGCGGGATAAAACGGATTTCAGCACCGGTACGCTGGGCCACCATCTGCCACGGAACGATATTGGCATGGTGTTCCATCGCGGTGATGATGATGTTGTCACCCGCCTGTAACTGACTTCCGCCCCAGCTGCTGGCAACCAGATTGATTGCCTCAGTGGTGCCTTTAACAAAGACAATCTCTTCTGGCGAAGCAGCATTAAGGAAACGTGCCGCCTGAATGCGGACGTTTTCCATTTCGGTGGTCGCTTCTGCACTCAGGGTATGAATACCCCGGTGCACAGCGGCATAGCCATGTTGATAAAAATGGCTTTCAGCATCGATCACTGCTTGCGGCTTCTGGGCGCTTGCGGCGCTGTCGAGATAGGCCAGAGGCTGGCCATTCACTTCTCGCGACAGAACCGGAAATTCAGCCCGGACGCGTGCCAGGTCAAAACTCATTGAAGGCCTCCAGGGAAACGCTGAGCAATACGTTGCATCACCGCTTCTTTCAGCACCTCATCCGTAATGGCTTCAGTCAGTTCGGCGGCAAAGGCGTAGATAATCATGCGCTGGGCAGACTCTTCGTTAATCCCGCGGGCACGAAGGTAGAACATCTGCTCATCGTCAATACGACCAATGGTTGCACCATGGCTACACTTCACGTCATCCGCGTAGATTTCCAGCTGAGGCTTGGTATCCACTTCGGCCAGGCGGCCCAGCAACAGGTTGTTGTTGGTCATCTGTCCGTCGGTTTTCAGCGCGTGCTTCGCCACTTTAATCATGCCGTTAAACACCGCACGGGCTTTATCACGCACGATGGTTTTGTGCAGCTGACGGCTCTGGCAATGACCTTTGTTATGCTCAAGGTAAGTGCGGCTGTCGCAAACTTCTTTGTCTACTGGCAACATCAGGCTGTTGATACCCAAATCGGTACCCTCACCGTTCAGCTGAACGCTGGTGTTGTGGCGAGTCAGGCCCGCGCCCAGCAGGAAGCTGTGGCTTTTCACATTCGCGTCACGCTCAATCACCAGATCGTTGTGCGAGAAGTGATAGCTGCTGTTATGTTCAAACGCCAGTTTGTAATGCTTCAGCTGGGCGTTGTTCGCAACGTTAGCGGTGAAGCGTGCGCCGGTGAAATGACTGGCTTCGTTCAGGCTGACGTAGTGCTCAATAATGGTCGCTTCCGCGCCTTCATCTAACTGCAGATGATGACGGTAATGCGAGGTGCTCATTTCTGCCTGCGCGCTGCTGCTGATGTGCAGCATATACAGCGCACGTGCGGCCGATTTGCCACGGGCAAGGTGAATTGACGTCACCTCTTCCGCCAGGCTTTCGGTCAAATGCAGGAACACTTCCGCTTGCACAGGTGCGCTTAATTCGCGACGTTGCGCTGAATCCGTCACCTGAACGTTAAACAGATCGAATTCGCTGTCGCTTAAGGCGGCATTGAAGCGGCCATCAACGAAAACCATTTTGATCGCGTCGATATCCAGCGCCAGGGCTTTAACCTGCTCTGCCGTCACGTCAGCCGCTGTTGGTGCCGCAAACTGATGGTCGAACAAGCCTTCCAGCGGGGTGTATTTCCAGTTTTCCTGCTTGCGCGTAGGCAGGCCTAAACGCAACACCTGCTGCCAGTGCTGCTGCGCCTGCAGGGAACGGTTAGCGCTCTGCGTTTCAAACATGTGATGCCACTGCTGGAGGGCATTGTCACTATTCCTGGTCGGTAAGCCAGCCATAGCCTTGCTCCTCGAGTTGTTTCACCAGCGAGAAGTCACCAGACTTCACAATCTTGCCCTGATACAGCACGTGGACGAAGTCAGGCTTGATGTAATCCAGGATACGCTGGTAGTGAGTGACGATGATGAAGGCACGCTTGCCATCACGCAGCGTGTTCACGCCGTTGGCAACGGTTTTCAGGGCATCGATATCCAGACCGGAGTCGGTTTCATCCAGAATGCACAGCTCAGGTTCCAGAGCCGCCATCTGCAGAATGTCGTTACGCTTTTTCTCACCGCCGGAGAAGCCGACGTTGACTGAACGGGTCAGCAAATCTTCAGGCATTTTTAGCAGCTGAATTTTGTCTTCGATGAAGTCCTGGAAATCAAAACGGTCCAGCGCATCCTGATCGCGGTATTTGCGCACGGAGTTGACGGCCGTCTGCAGGAAGAACTGGTTGCTGACGCCAGGGATCTCAACCGGGTACTGGAAAGCCATAAAGATGCCTTCGCCAGCGCGATCTTCAGGAGAGAGTTCCAGCAGGTCTTTGCCTTTAAAGCTGACCGAACCACCGGTGATTTCGTACTCTTCGCGGCCCGCCAGCGTGGCAGACAGCGTACTTTTACCTGAACCGTTTGGGCCCATAATCGCGTGAACTTCACCCGCTTTCACCTCGAGGTCCAGCCCGCGCAGGATCTCTTTATCTTCAATGCTAACCTGTAAATCTTTAATACTTAACATAGTGTTTCCCTGGCAGTGCTGTCCGGCACTGCGCTGAATGACCGTTAGCGCGGGGGCTTAGCCCACGCTGTGTTCAAGGCTGATCGCCAGCAGTTTCTGCGCTTCCACCGCGAATTCCAGCGGCAGTTCGGAGAAGACGTCTTTACAGAAGCCGTTCACAATCATCGAAATTGCGTCATCTTCACTGATGCCACGCTGCAGGCAGTAGAACATCTGATCTTCACCAATTCTTGACGTCGTCGCCTCATGCTCCAGCTGTGCCGTGTTGTTACGCACTTCCACATACGGGAAGGTATGCGCGCCACAGTCAGCACCAATCAGCATCGAGTCACACTGGGTGAAGTTACGGGCATTGGTTGCCGTCGGCATGATTTTCACCAGACCACGGTAAGTGTTCTGGCTTTTGCCCGCTGAGATACCTTTAGAGATGATGGTCGACTTGGTGTTCTTGCCGATGTGGATCATCTTGGTGCCGGTATCCGCCTGCTGATGACCGCTGGTCAGCGCCACAGAGAAGAATTCACCGACCGAGTTGTCACCACGCAGGATCACACTTGGGTATTTCCAGGTGATCGCCGAGCCGGTTTCAGACTGCGTCCAGGACATCTTGCTGTTCTCACCTTCACACAGTGCGCGCTTGGTAACGAAGTTCAGGATACCGCCTTCAGACTCGCCGCCGGAGAACCAGTTCTGCACGGTGGAGTACTTCACTTCAGCATCTTTATGAATGATGACTTCAACAACGGCCGCGTGCAGCTGATAGGTGTCGCGAACCGGCGCGGAACAGCCTTCGATGTAGCTGACGTAGCTGCCTTCATCGGCGATCAGGATGGTGCGCTCGAACTGACCGGTTTTCGCCGCGTTGATGCGGAAATAGGTCGACAGCTCCATCGGGCAACGGACGCCTTTCGGGATGTACACAAAAGTACCGTCAGAAGCCACCGCAGAGTTCAGCGCAGCAAAGAAGTTGTCGTTAGCAGGAACCACGGTGCCCAGATACTGTTTAACCAATTCCGGGTGATCGTGGATCGCTTCGCCGAAGGAACAGAAGATAATCCCCTGCTCTGCCAGCTTGCCACGATAGGTTGTGGAAACCGATACCGAGTCAAAAATCGCATCAACAGCCACTTCCTGACCTTCACGAACCGGGACGCCAAGCTGCTTAAAGGCGTTCTCCACTTCTTCAGTCAGGTAGTTAGCAGGCGTCGCACCGGAAGTCTGCTGGGCACCAGGCTCGGAAGCACAGCTGTCATCACAGTTGCCGCACGATGGCGCGGAGTAGTAGCTGTAATCCTGGTAATCCAGCGATTTGTAGTTCGCCTTCAGCCAGTGCGGCTCTTCCATTTCCAACCAGGCAGCAAACGCCTTCAGGCGGAATTCAAGCATCCACTCTGGCTCGTTACGCTTGGCAGAAATCGCGCGCACAACGTCTTCGTTGATGCCGTTTTCAAATTCTTCGGTTTGCAGCTGAGTGAAGAAACCTTCTTTGTACTTCTGATGGTTTCCTTCCCAGACCTGCACATCATCCGATGTATCAGTGTTTCGGGACATAAGTTTTACTCAACGCCAAAGCTCTCACCACAGCCACAGGCGTGTTGAGCTTTAGGATTATTAAATTTGAAAATCTGGTTCAGACCTTCACGAACGAAATCTACTTCGGTACCGTCGATGAAAGGCATAGCCTGCAGAGGCACATACAGATGCGCGCCCTGATGGGTAAAGACCAAATCGTCGTCGGCAGGCTCTTTCACCATATCCATGGTGTAGCCAAAACCGGCGCAGCCAGACGTTTTCACGCCGAGCTTTAAGCCCTTCACTTGCGCATCATCGGCTGCCAGCACAATGATCTGTTTTGCGGCGCTGTCAGTGATGGTCAGTCCCTTCCAGACGTAGTCGTCGGGAGAAAAAGAAGCCGTAGTTGCTGATGGCATAACATTACCTCGTGAGTCGATAGCCGTTAAGGCTAATGCCCCTATGTTAGTGATAATGAATATCGCTTCAACCTCTTGTTTTGCAGGGATTAAGGCCAAATGGGGTTTTTTAGCCCTCTTTATTCAGTTTAGACCCTGTAAGGAGGATTGCGATCTGCGTCACGCGTCGATTTAACGTAATGGTAACACATTGAAAACAAGTCAGTAAATCCAGGCGCGTTTACGCTAAACGGGAATAATACTCATTTTAACTCTTTCAGCGTCGCCAATTATCGTTATGACCAATTTATCTGAGAGGCCGCATTTATCGATAAAAATTTCTTACGGTGACGTTGAATTATACACCAGTTACTCTATGATAATGATTATCATTAACGAGTGAGCCCTAAAATGAATCTGTCGATAAGTGCCTGGCTGCAACACAAGATTGACGAATACAAATATTCCGTTCGTGATATCACCGTCGATTACTACATGGCACAAGCCAAAGTAGACCGTCCGGAATGCACCCTCGAACAACTGCGCAAATTCAATGATACCTGCCTGGATATGGCCGAACTTTGCCAGCTTAACGGCGACGACCACAGCTACCTGCATGCCATGGGAAAACTTCACCATCGCCTGGTTCAGGAGTTGGGAAACGCCGAACGTGACAGGTTGTTCCGTATGCAAGCCTGGCAGCTAGCCCGACACTCGCTTACCCGCTTGTGCCATCAACTGGCAATGAGCGGCGAATGGGATAAAGCCACCAAACTGCAAAGCGAATTCGTTAAGCACGCATCCTGGATACTGTGAGGCGTCCGGGCGCGATTTTAAAGGCCCAGAAGTATATCACTCTTTTGCGCTGGCTGATATCACCGTGGTAGTGAGCCTGGAGCTGCAGCACAGGCGCTGCTGCGGGTCATAAACCTCAATCTGCCAGACCTGGTGACGACTGCCCAGGTGCAGTGCGCGGCAGACTCCCCTCACCTCTCCTTCGCGCACTGAGCGCAGATGATTGGCGTTAATTTCCAGTCCAACGATACGATCATCGCCTTCGGTACAGAGATAGCCCGCCATCGAACCCAGAGTCTCTGCCAACACGGCGGACGCGCCGCCGTGTAACAGGCCAAAAGGCTGACGCGTGCGGGCATCCACCGGCATTGTTGCCGTCAACGTCTGCTCATCCACCGCGGTGAAGACGATGCCCAGATGCGCCACCAGCGTGCCCTGGCTGCGCTGGTTAAGCTGCTCCAGCGTGAATTCACGCTTCCAGATTGTCATCAGATTAACTCCAGTAACGCCTGTAAGGGATGACGCATGCCGTTGCCTTCCACACGCTTCACCTGACTGCGGCAGGAGTAGCCGGTGGCCAGACAGCGTTGGCGAGGCAGTTTTTGCAGCGCCTGATGCCACGAGAGCTCGTAAATGCCCAGCGAGTTTTCCAGGTTTTTGCTTTCGTGACCGTAGGTTCCCGCCATGCCACAGCAGCCGACGCTGATGTTTTCCAGCTTCGCGCCGAAACGGGCAAAAATCCCTTCCCATTGTTTGGTCGATGCAGGCAATGCCGTCACTTCGGTACAGTGGCCAAAAAGATACCAGGCCTCCTGATTGCCAGGCTTGACGTCCTGAGGCGGAAGCGCCTGTTGCAGCCACTCATGCACCAGCTGCACGTGGAAGTCACCACGCCGATCTTTCAGGATCTCTTTGTACTCATCGCGATAGCACAACACCAGCGCCGGATCGACACCGACCAGCGGCAGCTCCAGTTTTGCCACGCGATTGAGGAAATCGGCGGTTTTCCTGGCGGTTCGCGCAAAGCTCTGCAGGAAACCTTTCACATGCTGCGCTTTTCCGTTCGGTGAGAAAGGCAGCACCACCGGTTTGTAACCCAGCTTGCTGATAAGCTTGACGAAGTCTGTTACCAGCTGCGCTTCGTAATAGCTGGTAAACGGATCCTGTACCACCAGCACATGGCGCTCGCGATCCGCCGGACTCATCGCTTCCAGCGATTCCAACGTGGTGCTGATGGCGGGCTGACCCGCGAGCTGCTTTTTCAGGTTCGGCGAGGAGAGCAAAGGCAGATCGACCATGCCCACATGCCGTTTACTCATCTCCCGCACCAGCGGCTGGCGCAGGAAGAAGTTAAAGAATTTCGGCGCCTTGGCCATCAGCGGCGCGTAGCTCTCCACGGTGCCAACCAGATAATCACTGGCCGGACGCAGATAGCGTGTGTGATAGAGCTGCAGGAAGCGTGAGCGGAAGCCCGGCACATCAATTTTGATGGGGCACTGCGTGGAACAGGCCTTACAGGCCAGGCAGCCGGACATGGCTTCTTTAACCTCATGGGAGAAGTCATATTCGCCACGGCGCGCGTACCAACTGTTGCGGGTGCGCTCAATCATTCCCCGCAGGGTAACTTTGGCTTCCGGCAGACGCTTTTCCAGCTCCAGCGGATCAACGCCCTGCTCCGCCAGCAGCCGCAGCCATTCACGGGTTAAGGTTGCGCGACCTTTGGGAGAATGAATGCGGTTGCCGGTGATTTTCATCGATGGGCACATAGGGCTGCGCACATCAAAGTTAAAGCAAAGTCCGTTGCCGTTACACTCCATGGCACCGCGCCAGTCGCTACGGACAGCGATCGGGATTTGACGATCGTAAGTGCCGCGCTTGGTGGCATCCACTCTCATCATTGGCTCGTCGACGCCTATTGGCGCACAGATTTTACCCGGATTGAGCCGGTTAGCCGGATCGAACACCGCCTTGATGTGGCGAAGATCGTTAAACAGCTCTTCGCCAAAGAATTCCGGGCTGTACTGTGCGCGAAAGCCCTTGCCGTGTTCTCCCCACAGCAGCCCGCCATAGCGAGCCGTCAGCTCGACCACTTCATCAGAGATTTGCTTCATCAGCATCTCTTGTTGAGGGTCACACATGTCCAGCGCTGGACGCACATGCAGCACACCCGCATCCACGTGGCCAAACATGCCGTAACTCAGGTTATGGCCGTCCAGCAGCGCACGGAACTCCACGATGTAGTCAGCCAGATGCTGCGGCGGAACACAGGTATCTTCCACAAACGGGATCGGCTTGGCGCGGCCTTTGGCATTGCCCAGCAGGCCGACCGCTTTTTTACGCATCGCGTAGATGCGCTCAATGCCGTCAAGATCGTCGCACAGCTGATAGCCAATCACGCCCGCCTGGCGATTGCTGATTAAGCCATCCAGTCGCTGACAAAGTGACTCAAGCTGGCTGTCGATCAATACCTTATCGTCACCGGCAAACTCGACAATATTCAGGCCGAGCATCTCCTGGTCGGGCACATCGGTAATCAACTCGCTAACCGAATGCCAGACGATATCTTCACGCGCCAGATTCAACACTTTTGAATCGACGGTTTCGACCGACAACGCTTTGGCTTCAACCATAAAAGGTGCACTGCGCAGTGCAGAGTCAAACGAGTCGTACTTGATATTCACCAGACGGCGAACTTTCGGGATCGGCGTGATATCCAGCCGCGCTTCGGTAATAAAGGCCAGCGTGCCTTCGGCGCCGCACAGGATCCGCGTCAGGTCGACATGCTGAAGATCGTCGCTGACCACATGACGTAAATCGTAGCCGGTCAGGAAACGGTTCAGTTTCGGGAAGTTATCAATGATGTTCTGGTGACGATCGCGGCAGCGTTCGAGAATGGTGCGGTAAATGCGGCCTTCGTTGCTCTGTTCTTTCGCCAACGTTTCAGCAAGCGCTACGGGAATACTGCGGGTGTCGAGAATATCGCCGCCCAGTAACACCGCTCTCAGGCCTGTTACGTGATCCGAGGTTTTGCCGTACACCAGCGATCCCTGCCCCGACGCATCGGTGTTGATCATCCCACCTAAGGTGGCGCGGTTGCTGGTTGAGAGTTCAGGAGAGAAAAAATAACCAAAAGGTTTCAGGTAAGCATTGAGCTGATCTTTAATGACGCCAGCTTCAACCTTGACCCAACCCTTTTCCACATTGATCTCAAGGATGCGGTTCATATGGCGGGACATATCGACCACGATCCCCTGATTCAGGGATTGCCCGTTAGTGCCGGTTCCGCCGCCCCTGGGGGTAAACACCAGGCTGTGGAAGCGTTCTTCACCCGCCAGGCGGGCGATTAGCGCCACATCAGCCGTGGAACGGGGGAACAGAACCGCATCAGGAAGGAGCTGATAGATGCTGTTGTCGGTGGACATGGTAAGACGGTCGGCATAGCTGGTGGCGGTATCGCCGTTAAAACCCTGCTGCTCTAACGCCTGCAAAAAATTCAGCACCAGTTGAACGAGGCCTGGCGCCTGGGAAATCTGTGGGATCATTATCGGGTGACCAGAATGTTGGGTAAACGATTGCTATTGCTGACTCTGTTTTTATCACATTTTTTTATGACCTGTCGCGATCTCAACAATATAGCTGAAAAGAATCGCGTGCCGTTTCTGTCGAAAATGCGTTTAATGCATCATGCTAAGGGATGTTCGGGGAGACAAGGGGTCTTCCGGGAGTATCCCGTCTGTTTTTCTCGCTGAGGTTACCGTGTCAACCATAAAGAACGTGCAAAAAAAAGGCTGGGATTTGCCGCAAATCGTCTTCTCGCTGATGTTTATCATTTTGATGATTGTGGCCTGTTTTTGGGTGGTTCAGCCCTTCGTGCTGGGCTTTGCCTGGGCCAGTATGGTGGTGATTGCCACCTGGCCATTGATGATCAAACTGCAGGGCCTGCTGTGGGGCCGACGCTCGCTGGCGGTGATTGCCATGACGCTGCTGCTGATCCTGCTGTTTGTGCTGCCGGTATCGGTGCTGGTCAACAGCCTGATTGACAGCAGCGGGCCGGTGATTGCCTGGGCCTCTGCCGGGCACATTCAACTCCCCGATATGCACTGGATGAACAGCATTCCGCTGGTCGGCAGAAAGCTGTTTTCCGCGTATCACAACCTGGTGCAGGGCGGCGGCAGCGCGATGATGACCAAAGTGCAGCCTTATATCGGCCGCACCAGTGGCTTCCTGTTTGCGCAGGCCGGGCATTTCGGCCGTTTTATGATGCACCTCGGTCTGATGCTGCTGTTCAGCGTGTTGCTCTATGCCCGGGGTGAACAGGTGGGTCATGGCATCCGTCATTTCGCCTTCCGCCTGGCCTCGCGCCGTGGCGATGCGGCGGTGTTGCTGGCCGGTCAGGCGATCCGCGCCGTGGCGCTGGGCGTAGTGGTCACCGCGCTGGTCCAGGGCTTGCTGGGCGGTATTGGTCTGGCGATATCAGGCATTCCTTATGCTACCGTGCTGACGGTAGTGATGATCCTCTCCTGCCTGGTTCAGCTGGGTCCGCTGGTGGTGTTAATTCCGGCGATTGTCTGGCTGTACTGGACAGGTGATACCACCTGGGGAACGGTGCTGCTGATCTGGAGTTGTGTGGTTGGCACGCTGGATAACGTGCTGCGACCGATGCTCATCCGCATGGGCGCGGATTTGCCGATGATCCTGATCCTTTCAGGCGTGATTGGTGGGCTGATTGCCTTTGGCATGATTGGCCTGTTTATCGGTCCGGTGGTGCTGGCCGTCTCTTATCGTCTGGTGTCGGTCTGGGTGCATGAAGCGCCGGCGCCGGAAGATGACCCGCTTGAAGTGGTTGAAGAACTGGCAGAGATCGAACACGAACACAGCGCAAAATAATCCTTCCTCTGCGGCCGGCTTGCCTGGCCGCTTTCGTAATTAAAAAAATGTGCGTCACGTCTTAATTCACTTTGATTAGGGTTTTTTACCAGAAAAGCGCATTTTTCACCCTTTTAGCTGATAACACCTGGTAATTGATTACCAGATATACAGTTTCCCAGACGATGTCACCCGGGATCTGTCACAAAAGGTTATGGGTTTTAAACTAATAAGAGGATTCTTAATGACTCCCCCTGCCCGGCTGAATAGTATGAATGACATGTTTATGATCAAACCGCTGATTTCTAAACAACCTTTTTCCCCTGAGTAAACTAAAGAATTGCTGTGTGTAGTCTTTGCCCATCCCATGTGATGGGCTTTTTTTTGCCTGTAGAAAAGCAAAAAGGCCAGATAAACTGGCCTTCGGGGTTATTACAGCGAAATCTGCTACTTTTTCGGTATTTCCGCCAGGCTTAACCAGGTCTGAACCACCGTATCTGGGTTAAGAGATAAACTGTCGATTCCCTCATCCATTAGCCACGCTGCAAAGTCTTCATGATCGGATGGACCTTGTCCGCAGATACCCACGTATTTCCCTTCTTTTTTCGCCGCGCGGATGGCCATTGAAAGCAAGGCTTTAACCGCTTCATCACGCTCGTCAAACAGTGCGGACACCACGCCGGAGTCTCTGTCCAGTCCCAGCGTCAGCTGAGTCATATCATTCGAGCCAATAGAGAAGCCGTCGAAGTATTGCAGGAACTGTTCAGCCAGCAGCGCATTGGACGGGATCTCGCACATCATGATCAGCTTGAGTCCATTCTCGCCGCGCTTCAGGCCCTGACGCTCTAACTCCTCGACAACAGCTTTAGCCTGCGCGACGGTACGGACGAACGGCACCATGATTTCAACGTTGGTCAGTCCCATATCGTTACGCACACGTTTTACGGCTGCGCACTCCAGCGCGAAGCAGTCACGGAAACTGTCTGCCACGTAGCGACCTGCACCACGGAAGCCGAGCATCGGGTTTTCCTCTTCAGGCTCGTAGCGCTCGCCGCCCACCAGGTTTGCGTATTCGTTGGTTTTGAAATCGGACAACCGTACGATGACGCGCTTCGGTGAAAAGGCGGCGCCCAGGGTGGAGATCCCTTCGGTCAGACGCGCAATATAGAACTCAACCGGATCGTCGAAGCCTTTCATCATCGAGCGGATTTGCTTCTGCAGTTCCGGGGTTTGCTGATCAAACTCCAGCAGCGCTTTAGGGTGCACACCTATCATGCGGTTAATGATGAATTCCAGACGAGCGAGGCCCACGCCTTCATTTGGCAGGCAGGCAAAGTCGAAGGCACGATCGGGATTGCCGACGTTCATCATGATTTTCAGCGGCAGCTTCGGAAGCTCATCAACCTGTGAACTCTTCACTTCAAAGTCCAGCAGATCGTTATAGACGTAGCCGGTATCCCCTTCAGAACAGGAAACCGTGACCTTGTGGCCATCCTTAAGAATATCCGTCGCGTTGCCGCAACCGACCACCGCAGGAATACCCAGCTCACGGGCGATGATCGCCGCGTGGCAGGTACGTCCGCCACGGTTAGTGACAATCGCCGAGGCTTTTTTCATGATCGGTTCCCAATCCGGGTCGGTCATGTCGGTAACCAGCACGTCACCTTTCTCAATGCGGTTCATTTCGCTGATGTCTTGAATGACTTTGACTTCACCGGCACCGATGCGATGGCCGATTGCACGTCCTTCCACCACCACCGTACCTTTGCCCTGCAGCGTATAGCGCTCCATCACCTGCCCGTTGGAACGGACGGTTTCCGGGCGTGCCTGTACGATAAACAGTTTGCCGGTATGGCCATCCTTCGCCCACTCAATGTCCATCGGACGCTGATAGTGCTTCTCGATCAGCATCGCCTGGGTGGCTAAGGCTTCAATCTCTTCACTGGTCAGGCTGAAGCGATCGCGCTCTTCTTCAGGCACATCCTCAATTCGCACCTGCTCACCGTGCTCTTGAGAGTCGGCATAAACCATGCGGATTTTTTTGGATCCCATGTTACGACGGACAATCGCCGGCCGGCCGGCAGCCAGCGTCGGTTTGTGCACATAGAATTCGTCGGGGTTAACCGCGCCCTGCACCACCATTTCACCGAGGCCATAAGCCGCAGTGATAAATACCACCTGGTCGAAACCAGATTCGGTATCAATGGTGAACATCACGCCTGCAGAACCCAGATCTGAACGCACCATACGCTGAACACCGGCAGACAGCGCCACGCCACGATGGTCGTAGCCCTGATGCACGCGGTAAGAGATGGCGCGGTCGTTAAACAGGGAAGCATAAACATGCTTAATGGCAATCAGCACGGCATCGAAGCCCTGCACGTTAAGGAAGGTTTCCTGTTGGCCGGCGAAGGAGGCGTCCGGCATATCTTCTGCCGTGGCGGAAGAACGCACCGCGAACGAAGCTTCCGCGTCATCGGAGGAGAGCTGCTCGTAGGCTTCACGCACGGCCTGTTCCAGCGCGGGCTGGAAAGGTGTTTCGACAATCCACTGGCGGATTTGCTTACCCGCTTTTCCCAGTTCATCAATATCATCAATATCGGTCTTATCCAGCAGATCGTAGATACGCTGATTGACGCCGCTTTGATCGAGGAACTGATTGAATGCATCTGAGGTCGTCGCAAAGCCGTTCGGTACAGAAACGCCGAGCGAGGACAAATTAGTAATCATTTCACCCAGGGAAGCATTTTTGCCACCCACCCGATCAACATCGTTCATGCCAAGCTGGTTATACCAGAGCACAAGCGGCAGTTCGCCTTTATTGGACATTGAAACAATCCTTTTAAGATTAATGAATAATATGAGGACAGAGTAGTGCGTTTTGAGCCTGGCACATTCCGGTGTTGGAAAGAAACTGTTGAATCGATCAAGCGGATTAAAAATGTCATTTTAAGAAAACTCCGCGCTGTTTTGCGGCGTTGCGCAACGAAGGGAATAAGATAAGTCTTTATCTTTCAGTCGCCTGCTCACAGTTTTATCTTTATCAGAGTAAACGGGTTGCGCAACAAAACTTGATGAAGAATTAGAATGCTTTTTTAACTAAGGGCTATTTTTATGAATAATAAAAGGGAACGTCATTTCATAAATCGGCTTTTTTTCGCTTTAATCTCAGTTTATAAAAATAAAAAGTTCATATCATTAACTTATGGAGCGTTTATTTTATTTTGCAGGCAACATCACTATTTGCTTTCACAGGCTGGATTAATTTAGTCTGAAATGATGCACAGCGAACGGAGATAAAATGGACGTGAACAGCGAGAGAAGTGTTTTTTATATTTCAGATGGCACAGCGATTACGGCTGAAGTGCTTGGACATGCGGTGCTGTCCCAGTTTCCGGTCGGGATCAACAGCGTAACCCTGCCGTTTGTGGAGAATGTGCAGCGCGCGCAGGCGGTCAAGGCACAGATCAATGCCTTATACTTGAAAAGCGGCGTACGTCCTCTGGTGTTTATTTCTATCGTGACGCCGGAGGTCCGGGAAATCATTCTGCAGAGCGACGGTTTCTGTCAGGACATCGTCCAGTCACTGGTGGCGCCTTTGCAGCAGGAGTTGGGCATTGCGCCCGCGCCGGTCGCCAACCGTACCCACGGCCTGACGGCCAATAACCTGGGCAAATACGATGCCCGTATTGCCGCGATAGATTATACCCTGGCGCATGATGACGGGATTTCCCTCCGTGGGCTGGAAGATGCTCAGGTAATTTTACTGGGCGTTTCGCGCTGCGGTAAGACCCCAACCAGCCTTTACCTGGCGATGCAGTTTGGTATCCGCGCCGCCAACTATCCTTTTATCGCCGATGATATGGATAACCTGAAGTTGCCCCCTGCGTTGAAGCCTTTTCAGAATAAGTGTTTTGGGCTGACCATCGATCCGGAGCGTCTGGCCGCCATCCGTCAGGAACGGGCGGAAAACACCCATTACGCCTCGATGCGTCAGTGTCGCCTTGAAGTCGGCGAAGTTGAAGCGCTGTTCCGCACCACCCAAATTCGTTACCTCAACAGCACCAATTACTCGGTCGAAGAGATCGCCACCAAGATCCTCGACATCATGGGACTGACCCGCCGGATGTATTAATTAGTGATATTTATCGCGTTACGCCCGATTAGCGGGCGTTTGCGGTTGAAATCATCGCTGGTTGGTTTATTGTGATCGCCATCACTTCCCGGTACTCCTGCCGCTGCGAAGAAAAAAATTTAGAGATGGTTATGAACAAAACAGATGAACTGCGGACCGCGCGCATCGAGAGCCTGATTACGCCTGATGAACTGGCAAAACGGCACCCGATCACCCCGGCCATCGCAGCCAACGTCACCGACTCCCGTAAGCGTATTGCCCGTATTCTCTCCGGCGAAGATCCTCGTCTGCTGGTGGTGATTGGTCCGTGTTCCCTGCACGATCCCGAAGCGGCGGTCGATTACGCCCGCAGGCTGTGTGTACTGCGTGAGAAGCACCAGTCGCGCCTTGTAATCGTTATGCGCACCTATTTTGAGAAACCGCGTACCGTTGTCGGCTGGAAAGGATTGATTTCTGACCCGGATCTGGATGGCAGTTTCCGCGTGAATCACGGTCTGGAGATTGCCCGCAAACTGCTGCTGGACATCAATGCGTTAGGCATGCCGACCGCCACCGAGTTCCTCGATATGGTGGTTGGGCAGTTTATCGCTGACCTGATCAGCTGGGGTGCCATTGGGGCCCGCACCACTGAGAGCCAGATCCACCGCGAAATGGCGTCAGCCCTCTCCTGCCCGGTCGGGTTTAAAAATGGTACCGATGGCAATATTCAGATTGCCGTAGATGCGATCCGCGCCGCAAGAGCCAGCCATATGTTCCTGTCGCCGGACAAGCATGGTCAGATGACCATCTACCAGACCAGCGGCAATCCTTCCGGCCATGTCATTATGCGTGGCGGTAAACAGCCGAACTATCATGCGGAAGATATTGCAGCGGCCGCAGCCAGCCTGCGTGAGTTCAAACTGCCGGAGCAGCTGGTGATCGACTTTAGCCATGGCAACTGCCTGAAGCAGCATCGCCTGCAAAAAGAGGTGTCAACGTCGGTCGCACAGCAGATCCGTGAGGGCTCGCGGGCCATTGCCGGCGTGATGATTGAAAGCTTCCTGCAGGAGGGTACGCAGAAGGTTGAGTCCGGCAAACCGCTGGTGTACGGCCAGTCGATTACCGACCCGTGCCTGAACTGGGAAGACAGCGAAGCCGTGCTGGCGCAGCTGGCTGCGGCGGTGGATGCTCGCTTCTGAGGGTAAAGCGTTAACTTCAGTGATGGGATGCAGCAACCCCGCTGCATCCCCTTTGCTCACCTGCGATCCCCACCTGCCAGTCGACATCGAAGATCACGGTCGGCCACGCAATCGCCACTAAAATCAGCTCGAACAGCTTACTTCAAGCTTTTTGCCCCAGTCTGGCGGGCGCTGCATCAAATCGGCAAATTCTGGCGCATCGGCATAAGGCTGGCTCAGCGCCTGATGCAATCTGCTCAGCACGCTGATGTCATCCTTTTCGGCCTGCTCGATCGCCTGCTGTGCCAGATAATTACGTAACACGATGGCGGGATTGGCCTGCTTCATCTGCTGCTGGCGATCTTCATCGCTACGCTCTTCTTCCAGCACACGCTGTCGCCAGATGTTGTACCAGCTGTCAAACGCCTCACGATCGATAAACTCGTCACGCAGCGGTGAAGTGGATCCCTGCTGTACCGAATCAGACAGCTGACGGAAGGTCCAGGTGTAGTCGCTACCCTCTTTGGTCATCAACGCCAGTAACCCGGTCAGGATATCGTTGTCATGCTTGCCCTGCGTGGTGAATCCAAGTTTGGCGCGCATCTGCTGGCCCCAACAACGCATCAGCTCGGGCTCGTATTCTGCCAGCGCCTGCTTCAGCTGCTCGGTGGTCATCAGGCCCGACAGCGCATGAGCCAGGCGATTCAGGTTCCACAAGCCCACCACCGGCTGATTTTCAAAGCTATAACGCCCCTGGTAATCTGAATGATTACAGATAAAGTCAGGCTTGTAATCATCAAGGAATCCGTAAGGACCGTAATCCAGCGTCAGGCCCAGAATCGACATATTGTCGGTATTCATCACGCCGTGAGCGAAGCCCACGCTTTGCCAGTGAGCAATCAGGCGCGCGGTTCTGCGGACCACGTCAGTAAACCACAACCGATAGCGATCCTGTGCGTCCTGCCACTGTGGCCAGTGATGGCGGATGGCATAATCGGCGAGTTCGCGGACTTTTTCCGGCTGCTGGTTATAAAAGAAGTGTTCGAAGTGACCAAAACGCAAATGGCTTTCCGCCACGCGCAGCAACATCGCCCCGCGCTCCGTGGTTTCACGGTAAACGGGCTCATCGCTGGTCACCACGGTTAGCGCGCGGGAAGTGGGCACGCCAAGATGATACATCGCTTCAGAGGCCAGGAACTCGCGCAGAGAGGAACGCAAAACAGCCCGGCCATCTCCCATGCGGGAATAAGGCGTTAATCCCGCCCCTTTCAGGTGCCAGTCCATTTTACGGCCATCCTCCAGCCGTTGCTCACCCAGCAAAATCCCTCTTCCGTCGCCTAACTGACCGGCCCAGACGCCAAACTGATGGCCACTGTATACCTGCGCCAAAGGCTGCATGCCCGACAGCAGAGACTCGCCGCTCCAGATACCAATTTTATCCGCAGCAAACCAGCTGTCATCAAGCCCCAGCTCAGCGGCAAGCCCGGCACTGTGATAAAGCAGACGTGGATTTTTTAACGGCGTGGGCGTGAGCGCGGTGTAAAACCCCTCAAGCTCCTGATGCCAGGTGTTAGTAAACTGCATGAGATCCCCTTGCGATATGCCCGTGCGGTCGCGACCGGACCGCAGGCAAACTATCGGTTAGTGTAAACCGCCTCGCAGCAGCTTAACACGGATACAGAAAGGGGTTATTAATGCGGCAGGCCCTGCAACTCTTTAGGAGGATGAATCAATGACGAGAGGGCGTCTTCGCCAACGGGCGAAAATAGTGCGCTTTGTATTCCGTCAAACTGGAAATGGCTGATCTTTTCCAGACCGGATAAATCATCAATTCCCTGAACGATTATCTGATGGCAGTGCGGTTTGATATGATCCAACACTGTACTTATAAATGGTTTAAAAGAGAGCTTGTTGATATTGTGTTTAATAAAGCCTTTGTCGAGTTTGATGCGGTAGAACAGATCGTCATACACCGCTTTCGACGGCGCTTTACCGGATCCGTAATTTTCCAGACTTAAGTCAAATCGCTCACTTAAAGCCATTAATTCCGGATGGTCTTTACCCAGTTTTAAATTCGGGAAGCTTTCATTAATTTCAAGCTCAAGCCATTCCAGCGCATCCAGCTTTTTCGCCAGAAAATCACTATCAAGGATCGCCTGTGAGGTGATGTCATCAATTTTCAGCGTCACCTTCACACCCTGCTGGCGAAAGAAGTCGTGATGTTTTTCAATGCTGGCTATCTGGCTTTGCAACAGAAGAATACGTTGTTCGCTGTCCATTTGCGGCAGCAACATTTCTTGCGGCATGGCGACATTGGCTGTGGTATGGGAAAAATGCGTCAGCAATTCGACAGCGATTAAAAGGCCGTCAAAGCTGTAAACTGGGTAGAATGCTGTGTAACTTTTATAATCCGCTTCCAGATGGATTTTCATTTTATTCAGCCATGATGAAGTGCCAATTCGTGCACCCTGCTTCACCGCTAATGGCAATTAACAGTGCCAATATTAAGTGAGATTGTCGCATAAAAAGCAAAATAGACAGGGTGAGGCCCGTTGCGAAACAGTAAACTATCACACAATTGATAAGAAAGATGCTGAGCAGTTTATCGGTTCACTGGTGTTTAAGCACCAACTTGTCATTAACTTCAACATCTCTTTACTAAAATTTGACGTAATGCTGACATAAAAAGAGACTTAAGGGAAATTGAATTATTTTATCCCGGGTGGGCAATGCGTTATTTAATATCATCCCATAAATCAAATGACGAATAAATGAGCTTTATCTGTAATTGCTTAGCACGCTAAATATAAGGCGGATCAAATTCGTCTTGCCTGCCAGAACACTTTTTTCCAGTAAACGTTATTTAAAGAAGAACGAATCACACCCTGGCTGGTTGAAGCATGAATAAATTGATCGTCGGTATCGTAGATCCCAACATGCAGACCATTTTCGCCACTGCCCGTTTTAAAAAAGACCAGATCGCCTGGCAGCAATTCATCTTTGCTAATGCGGGTGCCGATATCGGTTTGTGCCACCGTCGTGCGGGGAAGTTGCAGATCAAAACGATCGCGGAAGGTCAGATAGACAAAGCCCGAGCAGTCAACGCCACCCCTTCCCATGCCGCCATAGCGATAGGGCGTGCCGTGCCACTGGCTAAGCTGCTCATTCAGTTGGGCAATCACCGTAATTGAATCGGACAAACGCCCATTGGGTGGCGGTGCATGGCGACTACAGCCCGCAAGAATAACGACGATCAGCAACAGCCAGTAGCGCATAACGGAGATCCTTCTGAGATGACGACTTACTCTACCTGCAAACGGGGTTTTCAGACAACAATGTCCGGCTAATCAGAGGAATGTGGTGAGGATTTGGTGATTTTCCACACTCAGTCGCCGGAACGGCACGTCAAAGACCTTGCTCAGCCCTTCGGGTTGCAGAACCTCATCAACGGTGCCCTGCTGAACCAGCGCCCCCTGTTTCATCAACCAGACGCGGTGAGCGTGGTGCAAACTGTGGTTGATATCGTGCCCGCTCATGATAACCGTCAGCCCCTGCGCCACGCAGCTGGCCAGATAACCATCAAACGCGGCCTGCTGAGCCAGGTCCAGCCCGGTCAGCGGCTCATCAAGCAGCAGGAGTTTGCCGTCGGGCTGGGCGATCTGAAATAACACCGCGGCCAGGCGAACGCGCTGCCATTCCCCTCCCGACAGTTGGCTCAGCGGTCTGGCCAGTTTATCCACCAGCTGGAAGGTCTGGCAAAGCGCCATCAGTGCCGCCTCATCGGTTACCGCATTGTGCAGCGTGAGGTAGTGCCAGACCGGCATTCTGCCAGCGGGCACCTGCTGTTGTGCCAGATACGCCCGCGTTCGTGCCAGCGCACTGTGACGCCAGGCTTGCAAAGGCTGCCCCGATAGCAAAATGGTCCCTTCTCCGGGCAGCATACCGGCCAGACAGGCCAACAGAGAGCTTTTACCGGCGCCATTCGGCCCCAGCAGATGGATAAGCTCTCCGGCGTTCACCTCAGCGTTAAATGGCGCAAGGCGCTGCTTAATGGCAACGCCCTCACACTGCAACAGCATTTATTTTGCCAACGCCTGTTTAATCGCACTCTCAATCAGCGGATCGGCGGGTTCCATATCCGGCGAGAAGCGCTGAATCACCGTGCCGTCTCGACCGATCAGGAACTTCTCGAAATTCCACAGGATGTCGCCAGACTCTTTCGGCGCTCGGCCTTTGCTGGACATGCGCTCGAGGAAACCACTGTTATCGGGTGCGCTGGCCGTAGGCTGCGCCGTCACCAGCTGTTGATACAGTGGATGACGATCCGGGCCATTGACCTCGATTTTGCTAAACATCGGGAAGGTCACGCCATAGGTGGTGCTACAGAAGGTTTTGATCTCTTCTGCGCTGCCAGGTTCCTGACCGAGGAAAGCATTGCACGGGAAGCCCAGCACCGAAAAGCCTTTCTCCTGCCAGTTTTTCTGTAAGGCTTCTAACTGCTCGTACTGAGGGGTAAGCCCGCATTTGGATGCCACGTTCACCACTAACAGTACGTCGCCCTGCCAGTTCGCCAGAGAAGTCTGTTCGCCATCCAGCGTTTCCAGTTTTGTGTCGAAAATAGTCATCGAGTGTTCCTGTTCAGTAGAGAGTGAAAAAGGGAGGCCGCTAAGGCCGGTTGCGTAACAGTAACCAGATAAAGACCGGAGCGCCGAGCGTTGCCGTCACCACCCCAATCGGTAATTCTGCCGAAGACATGGCGACTCTGGCCAGTACATCAGCGGCCAGTAATATCGCCCCACCAGCCAGCGCACAGGCAGGCAACAGCATACGATGATCGTTGATGCCATTGAGGCGCAGGATGTGCGGGATAACCAGCCCGACGAAGCCAATCGCGCCCGCCAGCGCCACGCTGACACCGGTGAGCCAGCCGATGCTGAACACCAACAGATTGCGCCACATCAGTAAAGGCAGGCCTAACTGCCTGGCAGAAATTTCGCCCAGCGCAATCAGGTTCATCACCCGCCACAATGAGCAGAGCCAGATCAGCACCGGCAGCAACGCCAGCATTAACCAGCGATAACGCCAGTCTACGCCACTGAAACCGCCCATCATCCAGTACATCAACTGCCGTAAATCGAGATCGGTACTGAAATAGACTGCCCAGGTCATCACCGCACTGCAGATGATCCCCACCGCCACGCCCGCCAGTAGCAGGCGGCTATTAGAAAGATGCTGACGAGAAAACCTGAGTAAGATAAGCGTGACCACCAGTGCGCCGAAGATGGCACACAGGCTGATTTGCCAGAGCCCGGCAGCACCGGCAAAAATACACAGCACCAGCCCAACCCCTGCCCCGTTAGAAACGCCTAACAGACCGGGTTCGGCCAGCGGATTTTCAAACAGCGCCTGCATCACCGCGCCCGCAACGGCCAGCGAGGCACCCACCAGCAATACCGCCACCGTTCTTGGCAGACGCAGTTGCCAGACATACAGCGAATTATCCGGCGTAAACCAGTCAGCAGGCATCAACCAGCGATCGCCGGCTGACAAACTCAGCATTATCATCAGCAGGCTAAAGACCAACAAACCTGCCAGCCAGCGCCGCTGGTGTTGCCGGGCGCTTTTCATGTGTTCAGAAAGCAGCGTCATAGTTCACTTCATATGAAAAAGGCCGCATAAGCGGCCTTTTTGACTAGCAGAAATCAGTCTTCTTTCGGTGTTGCGTTCTCGACCCGGCTTTTCAGCTTCTGACCAGGACGGAAGGTAACCACACGACGCGCCGTGATTGGAATATCTTCACCAGTCTTGGGGTTTCGTCCCGGACGTTGGTTTTTGTCGCGAAGGTCGAAGTTGCCAAATCCTGACAGTTTCACCTGTTCACCGTTTTCCAAAGCACGACGTACTTCTTCAAAAAACAGTTCAACCAGCTCTTTGGCATCCCGTTTGCTAAGCCCCAGCTTCTCAAACAGGTATTCAGACATCTCAGCTTTTGTAAGCGCCATAGGTTCAATCCCTCAAGGATGCTTGGAATCGCTCTTTCAATGCCTCTACGCATTTTGCAACGGTAGCGGCAATCTCATCTTCTTCGAGTGTCCGGGCGGTATCTTGCAAAATCAGGCTGATAGCGAGGCTCTTAAAACCTTCATTTACGCCCTTACCGCGGTACACGTCAAACAAGTTTACGCCAACTACCTGATTTACGCCAACTTTCTTACACTCTGTGATGATATCTGCTGCGGGGACGTTTTCAGCCACTACAACGGCGATGTCGCGACGGTTTGCCGGGAAACGGGAAATGCCGCTCGCATCAGGCAGGACGCGGTCTGACACCTTGTCCCACTCCAGTTCAAACACCACAGTACGGCCGTTAAGATCCAGTTTCCGTTCAAGTTCTGGATGCACCACACCGATAAATCCGATGCGATCGCCGCGTAAATAAATTGCTGCGCTCTGTCCCGGGTGCAAAGCAGGATTTGCTTCAGCGCGGAACTGAATCTCAGACAATTTACCGGTAAGTTCGAGGACGGACTCCAAATCACCTTTCAAATCATAGAAGTCAACTGCCTGACGCGCCAGATCCCAATGCTCTTCATTACGCGTACCGCTGATCACACCGGCCAGCATAACATCCTGACGAATGCCAAGGTTTGCCTGAGTATCAGGCACAAAGCGCAGGCCGCTTTCAAACAGACGCACACGGCTTTGCTGACGATTCTGGTTATACACCACCGCAGATAGCAGGCCCGTCCACAGCGAAAGACGCATCGCCGACATTTCAACCGAGATTGGGCTTGGCAGCACCAGATTCTCTTCGCCCGGGTGCAGCAACGCCTGGATCTTAGGATCGACGAAGCTGTAAGTGATCGCTTCCTGATACCCTTTATCGACCAGCATCGATTTCACGCGCTTGAGCGAAAGATTCGCTTCGCGGTGCTTAGTCATAATCAGGCCGGCCTGCACCGGCACGTCTGGAATGTTGTTATAGCCATACACGCGAGCCACTTCTTCGACCAGGTCTTCTTCGATTTCCATATCGAAACGCCAGCCCGGCGCGACCGCCTGCCAGAAACCCTCACCTTCGGTCACTTCACAGCCCAGACGACGCAGAATGTCGCTGACTTGCTCATCAGATACAACGTGGCCAATCAGACGGTCCAGCTTTTCACGGCGCAGCGTGATGGTGGCACGCTTTGGCAACGTCTCTTCATTGGTGACATCGATAACCGGGCCAGCTTCGCCGCCGCAGATGTCCAGCAACAGACGCGTTGCGCGCTCCATCGCCTTAAACTGCAACTGCGGATCGACGCCACGCTCATAACGGTGTGACGCGTCAGTATGCAAACCGTAGCTACGCGCACGTCCGGTGATGGAGAGCGGGTTGAAGAACGCGCACTCGAACAGCACATTGCGGGTCTCTTCGTTCACACCTGAGTGTTCACCACCGAAGATGCCACCCATGGCCAACGCTTTCTGATGATCGGCAATCACCAGCGTGTCCGCTTTAAGTTTGGTCTCGGTACCGTCCAGCAGAGTCAGCAGTTCACCCTCTTCTGCCAACCGCACCACGATACCGCCTTCGAGACGGTCGAGGTCGAAAGCATGCATCGGCTGGCCCAGTTCAAGCAGCACAAAGTTAGTGATGTCGACAACCGGATCGATAGAGCGGATGCCACAACGACGCAGCTTCTCTTTCATCCACAGCGGCGTTGCCGCCTTAACGTTAATGCCTTTCACCACCCGGCCCAGGTAACGCGGGCAGGCTTCTTTCGCGTCAACACGGATTGGGAAGGTATCCTGCACCGTTGCTACCACCGGTGAGATGTCTGGCTCAGTCAGGGTCATTTTGTTCAGTACGGCCACATCACGTGCCACACCAATAATGCCCAGGCAGTCCGCACGGTTCGGCGTGACGCTGATTTCAATGGTGTTGTCATCAAGCTTCAGGAATTCACGGATGTCCGTTCCGACCGCCGCATCCAGCGGCAGCTCAATAATCCCGTCATGATCGTCGGAAATACCCAGCTCAGAGAAGGAGCACAGCATCCCTTCTGAAGGTTCGCCGCGCAGCTTGGCTGCTTTAATTTTAAAATCACCTGGCAGCACGGCACCAACCGTCGCTACGGCGACTTTCAGTCCCTGACGGCAGTTAGGCGCGCCACAGACGATATCCAGCAGGCGATCGCCGCCGACATTAATTTTAGTGACGCGCAGTTTATCTGCGTTTGGGTGTTGGCCACATTCCACCACCTCACCCACCACCACGCCATGAAACGCGCCGGCGACAGCATCAACGCCATCCACTTCCAGGCCTGCCATGGTGATCTGTTCTGACAGTGCTGCACTATCAATAGCCGGGTTAACCCACTCACGTAACCAGAGTTCGCTGAATTTCATTGGTTTGACCCGCCCTTATTTAAACTGTTTGAGGAAACGTAAATCATTTTCGAAGAAGGCGCGTAAATCGGTCACGCCATAGCGCAACATGGTCAGACGCTCCATACCCATCCCGAACGCAAAGCCAGAGTAAACTTCTGGATCGATGCCGACGTTACGCAGAACGTTAGGGTGAACCATGCCGCAGCCCAGCACTTCCAGCCACTTGCCGTTTTTACCCATCACATCCACTTCGGCAGACGGTTCGGTAAACGGGAAGTAAGAAGGACGGAAGCGAACCTGCAAATCTTCTTCGAAGAAGTTGTTCAGGAAATCGTGCAGCGTGCCTTTCAGGTTGGTAAAGCTGATGTTTTTATCAACGATCAGCCCTTCCATCTGATGGAACATTGGCGTGTGGGTCTGGTCGTAATCGTTACGGTAGACGCGGCCCGGGGCGATGATACGGATTGGCGGCTGCTGGTTCTTCATGGTGCGGATCTGCACGCCAGATGTCTGGGTACGCAGCAGGCGAGTCGCATCAAACCAGAAGGTATCGTGATCGGCACGTGCCGGGTGATGGCCAGGAATATTCAGCGCATCAAAGTTATGGTAGTCATCTTCGATTTCCGGGCCCGTTTCCACGGCAAAGCCCAGTTCACCAAAGAAGGTTTCGATACGATCGATGGTACGGGTTACCGGGTGCAGGCCACCGTTCTCGATACGACGGCCAGGCAGTGAGACATCAATGGTCTCTTCTGCCAGACGCGCATTTAGCGCAGCCGACTCCAGCGAGTCTTTACGCATGTTCAGCGCTTCCTGAACCTGCTGCTTGGCTTCGTTGATAACCGCGCCGGCTGCCGGGCGATCTTCCGCAGGCAGTTCACGCAATGTTGTCATCTGCAGCGTCAGATGTCCTTTTTTCCCCAGATATTCAACGCGTACCGTATCTAACGCGGCAACATCGTGAGCATCAGCGATGGCCGCTTTCGCGTTAACCACCAGTTCTGCGAGATGTGACATGCTTTCCTCTTCTTCCAGCCGCCGTGGCCGGTCTGTTTTTTTATGTGGACGAGCATTCGTCCGTTATCAGCTACGCCAGAAACAAAAAAGCCTCCACGGGGGAGGCTTTAAGCGCGATTTTTCGTTTCTTTTCTTTGCGCACAAGCCCCGATCTTCAGGTGCTAAAGTAAAAAAAGAAACGGAAAATAGCAGCATTCATGCTTGCGATACCTTGTACAGAAAGAACGGGTGGTGCTTCAGTGAACAAAAAATAAAAGAGGGAGACAAGCTCCCTCTTCCACCTGACTTACGCCAGAGCTGTTTTCGCTTTCTCAACCAGTGCCGTGAAGGTCACTTTGTCGAAGACTGCGATGTCAGCCAGAATCTTACGGTCGATTTCAATAGAAGCCTTTTTCAGACCATTAATGAAACGGCTGTAAGACATTCCGTTAGTGCGTGCCGCTGCGTTGATACGCGCGATCCACAGCTGACGGAACTGACGCTTCCGCTGACGACGGTCACGGTAAGCATACTGACCAGCTTTGATAACAGCCTGGAAGGCAACGCGGTAAACACGTGAACGTGCACCGTAATAGCCTTTAGCTTGTTTTAAGATTTTTTTGTGACGTGCGCGAGCAACTACACCACGTTTTACACGAGCCATTTAGCTCTCCTGTTTAATATTCTGTTAAAAAAAAATAGACTTATGCGTACGGCAGGCAGGCAATAACCAGACCCAGATCGCCTTTAGAAACCATGCCTTTCGGGCGCAGGTGACGTTTACGCTTAGTAGATTTTTTAGTCAGAATATGACGCAGGTTAGCGTGTTTACGCTTGAAGCCACCAGAGGCGGTCTTCTTGAAGCGCTTGGCCGCGCCACGTACAGTTTTAATCTTTGGCATTTAAAAACATCCACTTCGCATTGTTAATAAAATGAATCAGACAGGCGAATAAAAGTCCGGGCCGAAGCCCGGACTTCGATTACTTTATGGCCTACTGCTTCTTCTTCGGAGCCAGCACCATGATCATCTGACGACCCTCGATCTTCGAAGGGAAGGATTCGACGATAGCCAAATCGATGTCTTCACACAGATCTTTACGGACGCGGTTAAGCACTTCCATGCCGATCTGCTGGTGCGCCATCTCACGTCCACGGAATCGCAGCGTGATTTTGGCTTTGTCGCCCTCTTCGAGAAAGCGAATCAGGTTGCGTAGTTTTACCTGATAGTCGCCATCATCGGTACCAGGACGGAATTTGATTTCCTTAACCTGGATAACTTTTTGCTTCTTCTTCTGTTCTTTAGAAGATTTGCTTTTTTCGTAAAGGAATTTGCCGTAATCCATGATACGGCAAACGGGCGGCTCGGCGTTAGGGCTGATTTCAACTAAATCAACACCTGCTTCCTCAGCTTTTTCCAAAGCCTCATTCAGACTGACAATACCAATCTGCTCGCCATCGACGCCAGTCAGTCGTACTTCTGTGGCGCGGATTTCTCTGTTAATGCGATTAGGACGCGCCGGTTGAACTCGTTTTCCGCCTTTAATACTTTATTCCTCCAATTGATGAAGATTGCGACTGCGAATTTCGTCTTGCAGCTTCGCGATCACTTCGTTTACGTCCATGCTACCCAGGTCTTTACCACGGCGGGTGCGAACGGCAACTTTGCCAGATTCCACCTCTTTATCACCACAGACCAACATATACGGGACACGTCGTAAAGTATGCTCACGGATTTTAAAGCCAATCTTCTCGTTTCTCAAGTCCGCTTTTGCACGAATGCCCGCATTCTGCAGTTTTCGGGTCAATTCTGCAACATATTCGGACTGGCCATCGGTGATATTCATCACCACAACTTGTACTGGAGCCAACCAGGTCGGGAAGAACCCGGCATACTCTTCGGTCAAAATACCGATAAAGCGCTCCACTGAACCCAGAATTGCACGGTGGATCATCACCGGCACCTGACGCTCATTATTTTCCCCAATATATGAGGCACTCAGACGGCTCGGCAATGAGAAGTCGAGCTGAACGGTACCACACTGCCATGCGCGATCCAGGCAGTCATGCAGGGTAAATTCAATCTTAGGACCGTAGAAAGCGCCCTCTCCCGGCTGATATTCGAACGGAATGTCGTTCTCTTTCAGCGCGGCAGCCAGATCGGCCTCGGCGCGATCCCACTGTTCTTCAGTACCGATGCGTTTTACCGGACGGGTAGACAGCTTCACCACGATTTTTTCAAATCCGAAGGTGCTGTACATGTCATACACCATGCGGATGCAGCTATTTACTTCAGTACGCACCTGCTCTTCTGTACAGAAGATATGGGCATCATCCTGAGTAAAGCCACGCACACGCATCAGACCGTGCAACGCGCCTGATGGCTCGTTACGGTGACAGCTACCGAACTCCGCCATACGTAACGGCAGGTCGCGGTATGATTTTAGACCCTGATTGAAAATCTGCACGTGGCCTGGGCAGTTCATTGGCTTGATGCAATATTCACGGTTCTCTGAAGAGGTGGTGAACATCGCTTCTTTGTAGTTTTCCCAATGCCCTGTTTTTTCCCACAGCACGCGGTCCATCATCAATGGGCCTTTCACTTCCTGATAGTCATACTCAGTCAGCTTGCTGCGCACAAAGACTTCCAGCTCGCGGAAGATGGTCCAGCCGTCATTGTGCCAGAACACCATGCCCGGCGCTTCTTCCTGCATGTGATACAGGTCAAGCTGCTTACCGATTTTACGGTGATCGCGCTTGGCCGCTTCTTCCAGACGCAGTAAATAGGCAGCCAGCTGCTTTTTATCTGCCCAGGCAGTGCCGTAAATGCGCTGCAACATTTTATTGTTGCTGTCGCCACGCCAGTAAGCACCAGAAATTTTCTGCAGCTTAAAGTGGTGGCAGAAACGCATATTCGGCACGTGCGGACCACGGCACATATCGACATATTCTTCATGATGATACAGACCAGGCTGGTCATCATGGCTGATGTTTTCATCAAGAATGGTGATTTTGTACGTTTCGCCACGTGCAGCAAACGCATCACGCGCTTCCTGCCAGCTCACTTTCTTCTTGATGACATCGTAATTGGTTTCAGCCAGCTGGTGCATACGCTTTTCCAGCTGCTCAATGTCTTCCTGGGTCAGGGTACGGTCGATATCAACATCGTAATAGAAGCCGTTGTCGATCACTGGACCAATAGCCATCTTGGTGTCAGGCCACAGCTGTTTGATAGCGTGTCCCAGCAGGTGAGCACAAGAGTGACGAATGATCTCAAGACCGGCTTCATCTTTTGCGGTAATGATAGCGACATTGGCATCCTCGGTGATCGGATCAACCGCATCCACCAGTTCACCATTCACGCGGCCAGCAATACAGGCTTTCGCGAGGCCAGGACCGATGTCCTGAGCAATGTCCATCACGCTGACGGCGTGATCAAAAGAACGCTGACTTCCATCAGGAAGAGTAATAACGGGCATTTTACATCCTTAATTGCAGTGGTAACCCATACGCAAGGCTACATACAAAAGTAGTATTTAATTTGTACATCAAGGACTTTGCACTTGAAACCCACTCACATTTGTCGGTTTGGTACAGAGTCTGGTACACATATTCAAAAGTGTCTGTTTAACAAAAACTTCTGAGGGACGAACATCTTACACGCTATGCATCCTACGTCAAAGTATGAACACCGTGAGTTCTTGTCGGATAAGTAAAAGATGGGGACGAAAAGAAGAATGACAACAGGTAAGCGGAGGAAGAGCTTGAAGGTTTAAAGATTCGGGCCGATGAACTCGGCCCGGAACGCATTACATCGCGTAGGACAACATGATGGTGGTCTTGGTGTCGGTTTTGTCTGGAGCAGAATCAGGTGGGTTCTGGTTCCAGGTCACGTTGTAGGCCAGCTTCAACGAGAAGGACTGGTTGATAGCAACCTGCAGACCGGTTTCGGAGTTGACTGTCGTATCGTCACTACCCAACACGGAAACACCCTGAATGAACTTGGTGGTATCGGTCAGCTGCCACTGGTAGCTCAACGCACCGTATGCCAGCGCGGTGGTATCGTGGCCACCGTCATGATAATCGTCATAACGCACGCCCGGACCGGCTTCCACACGCAGCGAGTGCACCGGGCCGTTCAACAGCTGACGACCATAACCTGCCGCCAGGAATGAACGACCGTCGTAACCGTTGAAACGGTCGCTGAGCCAGCTAGCCTGACCGAACAGGTAGTCATAGCTGTTCATGTTGTAACGTGTACGGCCACCAACCTGGTACGTTTCTGAAGAACGCTCGTCGTTAGACGATGTATTGCTGGCGTTGCCCCACAGGCTGTAAGCGGTATTAGGCTGATACCAGGTCATGTTGGTATTGGCGGTCAGCGAGGAGCTGGTGGTGTTACCGGTTTGTGCCAGGTAACCCGCCGACGCACTCCCATCAAAATCCTTCTTTGCCGTGGAAGGGTCATCCATGACCGTAAAGACGTTGTTGTCTGCCAGAGCTTGATGGCAAATAGCTCCCCCGGAGAGCAAAAGAACTACAGACAGCTTGTTAAGCGCTTTCATTAAGTGTGACCCATACGACAGTTTAAAAAAGAGTGAGTCTGAAGGGTTTTGCAGGACGATCAATGCCTTTTACTGTAAGAAACGTAACATTTTATGAAATCGCTCTTTTTACCTGGCGCATTGGCAAATTCAGACTCTGAATGAGAGGATTCTCATTAACGCGGCGAAGTATAATGGTTATCTAGGCATTATCCAGCATTGAGTAAATGAGATTTTTCTTTGAAGGGGGCTTGAAAGATGTCATTTGGTGTCAAAACATCTCTCAATGTTAATAATGGCGTAGGGGTTTGTCCGCGCTAAAAGTAAATCAATAAAAAAGGACGACCGTTACGGATCGCCCTTTTCTCATCAGACCTACCTCAGGTATTCCTGAAAATCAGGTTGCCGGTGCCTGAGCACCCAACACGCCCTTCCCTAACGGCACTTTGGTGAAGCGAGTGACAATTTCTTTCCAGGTGTTAGCCGGGTCAAGTTCCGTAAACTGCTGCGGATAGATGAACTTCGCCAGGTACTCAAGTCCGACAATATTGTACGGATGGTTGTAGAAGTTGTGATACAGCCCGTAGAAGCGATGGTTGCTGATGGCGGATACCTCAGAGAAGCCGGGACGCTGCTTCATCTTATCGAAAGCCTGATCGACCTGCGCCTGCGTCACGTTGTAGCCGAATGGCACGGCCGCATTGTTTTTACTGGCCCACTGCGATCCAGAGACGATATAGACATCGGGTTTCATGGCGATTACTTTTTCCAGCGAAATATCGCCAGTGGCGCCCGGCAGCAGCCCGGAACCGATATTTTTGGCACCAACCGCCTCCACCATCGCACCCCAGCCCACATGGGCATGAGTAAAGCAGCAGGACTCAAGGCCACCCAAACCGGCTTTGGCTTCGATAAACACCTGCGGTTGCGGCTTAACGTCGCGGGTCTTATTAATGATGGCCTGATAATGCTGCTGATAAAAATCGGTATAGGCCTTCGCTTCGGACTCACGGTTCAGCGCCACGCCCAGTGACGTGATGCTTTTCGGGGTGTCGACAACCGGCTGCTCAAAGGTGTCAATAAACAGCACCGGGATGCCGAGCTGTTTCATTTTATCCAGCACGCCGCCCTGGCTCAGCGAAGGTTTAGAGCGCAGCTGGGCAATCATCAGGTCAGGATGTTCGGCGACCACACTTTCCAGATTCACCTCACCTTTGTCGCTGAAGCCCATATCGATGATCTTTTTGGCTTCCGGCCAATTCTTCTCCATCAACTCCCACGTCGGTGCATCACTTTTCTTCAGCAGGTTGTTCCAGGCAACCAGACGCTGGAAAGGATCGTCACGGTCCAGCAGCGCCAGCGTCAGAATATCGCGGCCATCCTGTAGCACGACCCGTTTCGGCTCCTGCTTCAGCGTAACCTGTTGGCCATCGCTGTCGGTAAGGGTCACCGGATAGGTGGTGGCAACGGCAGAGAAAGTGGCGGTGGAAAGCGCCAGCAATGAGGCAAGCAGGGAGAATTGAGGCTTCAGTAGCACGTCGGGCTCCGGAATGAACGTCAAAAGAAAGGGCCACAATAGTAATGATTATTACTTGCATTGGCAACATTCCCCCGGCCGGGATCCCCTTTCCTGCCGATGGGCTATGCTGAAAATCACGGATTAACAATGAGGTGAATTATGAGTGCTTCTGATATTGCGCAATACGTCGTGACCTTACGTTATCAGGAAGAAGGCCTTTCTGACGTTCTGGAACTTAATAGCGTGCTGACCAACGGCGGTTTCAGTACTTCGCTGACCGATGCGGATGGCACTTCCCATCAGCTGGGTACCAACAGCTTCGGCATTACCAGCCCGCAGGATAAAGAGAAGATCCGCGAACAGGCAGAAAAACTGGCTGAAGTGGCGTTAGGTCAGAAACCTGAGGTCGAGGTTCAGACCTTTGAAGCCTTTTTGCAGAACAATAAAAGCTAAGGTTGTGTAAAAAATGCGCCATGCTTTGCGCAGGCGCTGGTTTTGATTATTCTTTAAGCGCTATTATCCGTTAGTCCTGCAAGACACAGCGAAAAGAGGAAACCGCCATGTGGTCAGCCATTAGTCGTCTGTTGAGTGAGCAGTTAGGCGATGCTGAAATCAGCCAGCGTACGGAGTTACCGGGTGGCGACGTTCACCCGGCATGGCATATTCGTTATGGCGAGTATGATGTCTTTGTGAAGTGCAACAGCCGCGACATGCTGAATCTTTTTGCCTGGGAGGCCGATCAGCTGCAACTGCTGGCGCGCACCAAAACCGTTCGCGTACCGGCCGTCTATGGCGTCGGCAGCGATCGCGAAGTGAGTTTTTTGCTGCTGGAATACATTCCGCTACAACCGCTCGATCGGCACAGCGCCCACCAGCTGGGTCAGCAGCTGGCCCATCTGCATCAGTGGAGCGAGCAGGCGCAGTTCGGTCTCGACTATGACAACAACCTCACCACTTCCCCTCAGCCCAACAGCTGGCTTAAACGCTGGTCCATCTTCTTTGCTGAACAGCGTATTGGCTGGCAACTTCAGTTAGCCGCCGAAAAAGGCATTCAGTACGGCGATATCGAGCTGATTATCCGTTGCGCGCAAACCGCATTAGGGAGCCATCATCCTCAACCTTCTCTGCTTCATGGCGATCTCTGGCCTGCCAACTGTGGTGGCAGCAGCACTGGACCGTGGATCTTCGATCCTGCCTGCTATTGGGGCGACCGCGAGTGTGATTTAGCGATGCTGTCGTGGTATGCGGATTTGCCTTCGGAAATCTATCAAGGCTATGAATCCGTCTGGCCGCTGCCGGCAGATTACCTTCAGCGTCAGCCGGTGTATCAGCTCTATTATGTGCTTAACCGGGCGAATGTCTTTGGTGGGCACTGGTTTGGCGAGGCCCAGCAGGCGGTAGGTGCGCTGCTGGATGCCGATGAACTGGGCAAGAAAAATGCCCGCCCGGCCTGAAGTGTGCTTCAGGCCGGTCTGTCAGAAGATAAAGCCGAGCAGCTTAAGGACGAAGTAACCCGCCACCGCAATCACGATGGGTAAGATATACAGGGGGAAAAACTGCAGGAAAATCGTGTGACGTGGCACGATAATTTTCTCTTCCAACTGCTGGCGGCTGCGCCCTTCTGGCCCTTTCGCATTCTCCAGGATCACCTGATCCTCAATCCCTTCCCGCAGATGGCGCGACTGTCGCCACATTCTGGCGCCGGAAGCCTGTAAGGCCAGCCCGACGAAGATCAGCCAGTAGACAATCCAGAAGGTGACGTTGCTGCCGTGATTAAAATCGGGCTGCGGTGAATTATTCCAGAACGCATTAAGAAACCCGGTGTTGAAGCGGATCATATCGATCATCACATGGGAGAAATCCTGCATCACCGCATTAATCCCTTCGCGCTTTTCCCGGCTCTTCTCGAGGAAGGTCATCAGTGAAATCAGCGTTGAAATGAGCGCCGGAATAAAAATAATCCAGCCAGCGACTCGCTTGAGGATCGCGACCCGGCCAGCTTGTTGATAAGTCATGCTTTCTCCTGACTAAGGTTTGAGGTGATAAGTTTACCTTCAGGTAGCGAAATGTGCCTGAAAAAAGTCGCCATGTCGCGTTAAAAGGGGAAGAACCGCCGCAAGCGGGACAATGTTGTCGGTGAAAGCTTCATGCTATGGTGAGGTAAATTTTCAAAAGGAGCCGCAAAATGTCCTATTCCCGCCCCGTCCTTGCCGCCATCTTTGATATGGATGGCCTGCTTATTGATTCTGAACCGCTATGGGATCAGGCTGAGCTGGACGTGTTTTCCACGCTGAATATCGATTTGACCCGTCGGAATGAGTTGCCCGATACGCTGGGTTTGCGCATCGATCAGACCGTCAGAATGTGGCATGAAGCGCTGCAGTGGAGCGGCCCTTCACAGGAAGAAGTTACCCAGCGGATTATTGCCCGCGCGCTGCAGTTAGTCGAAGACAGCCGGCCTCTGCTGCCGGGCGTGGAGCAGGCATTAAAGCTGTGCAAAGCCGAGGGCTTGAAGATCGGCCTGGCGTCCGCTTCACCGCTGCATATGCTGAATCGCGTGCTGGAGATGTTCAATCTGCGCGACTACTTTGACGTGATTGCCTCTGCTGAAGCCCTGCCTTACAGCAAGCCGCACCCACAGGTTTACCTCGATGCCGCCGCCGGATTAGGAGTAGACCCGCTGAATTGCGTCACCTTAGAAGATTCGATTAACGGTATGGTGGCAACCAAAGCCGCCCGCATGCGTTCAATCGTTATCCCGGCGCAAGAACATGCTGATGATGCCCGCTGGTCGCTGGCGAACGTTAAGCTGGCTTCGCTTAGCGAACTCACCTCCGCGCACCTGCACGGCAGGTAATCCACACCCGGAGCCGGGTTTCTGCCCGCTCCGGTCTGATTTTTCGCCCGAAATCGCCCGCGCGACATCCTTCCTGCTGTTAACCCCTTCAATAACGTAAAAATAGTCATCTTTAGTTACAGGGTAACGTATAGTTTCTACTGTATATATCCCCTATACTGTATACATCGACAGTTCAGCAGCCAGGTGTTCCCATGACGGCCGAAGGCCATCTCATTTTTGCTATTGCCAGTGCCATCTTTGCCAAACGCGCCGACCTGACGCCGGAACTGGCTAACGGCGACTGGTGGCATATCGTGCCTGCGACACTGCTGACCTGCCTGCTGCCGGATATCGATCACCCCAAATCTACCCTGGGGCAACGCTTCAGATGGATTTCGCAACCTGTCGCGCGCGTGTTTGGACACCGCGGTTTTACCCATAGCCTGCTTGCGGTTCTGGGTGGCGTGGCGCTATTCCATTTGAAGGTCCCAACAGACTGGGTGATCCCCGCCGATGTCTTTCAGGGATTAGTACTGGGATATCTAAGCCATATCGCCGCCGATATGCTGACCCCTGCCGGCGTCCCTTTATTGTGGCCCTGCCGCTGGCGGTTTCGCCTGCCGCTGTTAAGGAGCCAGAAAGGCAATCAGTTAGAGCGCGCGTTATGCCTCGCACTGGTGGGTTACGCCATGTGGTTTCCGCAGGGAATGCCCCCCTTTGGTGCGTCCGGCTGGCCCGCGCAAATGGTTAATTCGGTGCAAAGCGGCATGAACCGGCTGATAAACTCGCAAAACGCCCATTAAACACCCAATTAAACGCAAATCGTTATAAGCCATATTTTTTGGATATATGGCAGCACCAGTTTGAGCTGATACCATTCACGCACGTGTCGTACTTGGTACGCGATAAAAATTATCTGAAGCTTACCGGCGTAGGGAATTACGCCATATTGACTGGAGAATTGGGGATGAACCTTCCATTACTCGCTAACCTGGCTGCGTTTGTTGCCCTGTTAGTGATCCTCGCCAAAACCGGCGGCGCCAACTGGAGCCTGTCGAAAAAAGTCCTGGTGGGACTGGTGCTCGGCGTGCTGTTTGGCCTGGGCCTGCACACTATTTATGGTTCTGACAGCCCGGTGCTGAAAGAGTCGATCAGCTGGATTAACATTGTCGGCAACGGCTATGTGCAACTGCTGCAAATGATTGTGATGCCGCTGGTCTTCGCCTCGATCCTGAGCGCGGTTGCCCGTCTGCATAATGCCTCGTCGTTGGGCAAAATCAGCGTACTGACCATTGGCGTGCTGCTGTTTACCACCGCCATCTCCGCGTTGGTAGGGGTGTTTGTGACCTGGCTGTTTGGTCTGAATGCCACCGGCCTGGTGCAAGGTGTGCAGGAAACCGCGCGTCTGGCTGCGTTGCAAAATAACTATGTAGGCAAGGTGGCTGACCTCTCCACGCCTCAACTGCTGCTCTCCTTTGTGCCGAAAAACCCGTTTGCTGATTTGACCGGCGCAAGCCCGACCTCAATTATCAGCGTGGTGATCTTTGCCGCCTTCCTCGGTGTTGCTGCTCTGCATCTGCTGCGCGACGACAAACCGAAAGGTGAACGCGTGCTGGCTGCCATTGACGTGCTGCAGGCATGGGTGATGAAGCTGGTGCGTTTGATCATGAAGCTCACCCCATTTGGTGTGCTGGCGCTGATGACCAAAGTGGTTGCCAGCTCCAACGTGAACGACATTATCAAGCTGGGCGGCTTCGTGGTGGCGTCTTACCTCGGTCTGGCGATCATGTTTGCGGTACACGCGCTGCTGCTGTCGGTGAATGGCGTGAATCCACGCCGCTTCTTCCGCAAAGTCTGGCCGGTGATCACCTTCGCCTTCACCAGCCGTTCCAGCGCCGCCACCATTCCGCTGAGCGTTGAAGCACAGACGCGTCGTCTTGGCATCCCGGAATCCATTGCCAGCTTCTCCGCCTCGTTCGGTGCCACCATTGGCCAGAATGGCTGTGCGGGACTCTACCCAACCATGCTGGCGGTAATGGTTGCACCAACCGTTGGCATCAATCCGTTTGATCCAATGTGGATTGCCACGCTGGTCGGCATCGTTACGCTGAGTTCAGCGGGTGTGGCCGGTGTTGGCGGCGGAGCGACCTTCGCGGCGCTGATTGTCCTGCCAACCATGGGCTTACCGGTGACGCTGGTCGCATTACTGATCTCCATTGAACCGCTGATTGATATGGGCCGCACGGCACTGAACGTCAACGGCTCGATGACCGCCGGTACGCTGACCAGCCAGTGGCTGAAGCAGACCGATAAAACGTTGTTAAATGCCGATGCAGATAACGACGTGGAACTGGCGCACCGTTAATCTCCACACGGGCTGGCACACTGCTGGCCCGTTCTGTTTTATCCCACCAAACATCCTGTCATGATTCCCCCGCCGCATATCCCTGCACTTTCCGGGCGTACCCGCGTCCCTGTTCTATAGTTACTGGAGTCTGAAACGACAATTGCAGGAGTAAGTGAGCATGTCGAAAGAAACCGATAACAAGGAACTGAGTCATAATGCGCCCTCTACCGGCCCCGATTCTGCGCGGCCAGGTATGGATTCACTGGCCCCTGAAGATGGTTCACACAAGCCGCTGGCTGAACCCACCGCGCCAGGCAAACAGCCTACGGCACCCGGCAGCCTGAAAGCGCCCGATACCCATAACGCCAAGCTTGATTCGCTGGAGACCTTCCGTAAAGGAGGTGAAAACTTCCCGCTGACCACTAATCAGGGCACCCGCATCGCCGACGATCAAAACTCCCTGCGTGCCGGAACCCGTGGCCCAACGCTGCTGGAAGATTTCATCCTGCGCGAAAAAATCACTCATTTTGACCACGAACGGATCCCCGAGCGCATCGTCCACGCCCGTGGCTCGGCGGCTCACGGCTATTTTCAGCCCTACCGGGATATGAGCGAGATCACCAAAGCGGACTTCCTGCGCGACCCGGAGCGGATCACGCCGGTCTTTGTGCGTTTTTCTACCGTGCAGGGCGGTGCGGGATCGGCTGATACGGTAAGAGATATTCGTGGCTGGGCGACAAAGTTCTATACCGATGAAGGCGTGTTTGATTTAGTCGGTAACAACACACCGGTCTTCTTTATTCAGGATGCGCATAAATTCCCTGATTTTGTCCATGCGGTTAAACCTGAGCCCCACAATGAAATTCCGCAGGGACAAAGTGCCCACGACACCTTCTGGGATTATGTGTCGCTGCAACCTGAAACGCTGCATAACGTGATGTGGGCGATGTCCGATCGCGGCATTCCCCGCAGCTATCGCACCATGGAAGGGTTTGGTATCCACACCTTCCGCTTTATCAATGCCGAAGGGAAATCCACCTTCGTGCGTTTCCACTGGAAGCCCGTTGCCGGGAAGGCATCGCTACTGTGGGACGAGGCGCAAAAGCTGACCGGGCGCGATCCGGACTTCCACCGCCGCGACCTGTGGGAAGCGATTGAAGCCGGCGACTACCCGGAATATGAACTTGGCGTGCAGCTGATCGCCGAGGAGGATGAATTCAAATTCGACTTCGATATCCTTGATGCCACCAAGCTGATCCCGGAGGAGCTGGTGCCGGTGGAGCTGATTGGCAAGATGGTGCTCAACCGCAATCCTGATAACTTCTTTGCCGAAACCGAACAGGTGGCCTTCCATCCTGGCCACATTGTTCCCGGCATGGACTTCTCCAACGATCCGCTGCTGCAGGGCCGGCTGTTCTCCTATACCGATACGCAAATCAGTCGCCTTGGCGGGCCAAACTTCCATGAGATCCCGATAAACCGCCCGGTTTGCCCTTACCACAACTTCCAGCGTCAGGGCATGCACCGGATGGACATTGATACCAACCCGGCGAACTACGAGCCGAATTCAATCAATGATAACTGGCCGCGTGAAACGCCCCCTTCACCGCATCGCGGCGGCTTCGAGAGCTATCAGGAACGGATTGAAGGCCACAAAATCCGCGAGCGCAGCCCCTCATTTGGTGAGTATTACTCGCAGCCTCGCCTGTTCTGGAACAGCCAGACGCCGGTAGAGCAACAGCATATTGTGGATGCCTTCTCGTTTGAGCTCAGCAAGGTCGCGCGTGAATATATTCGCGAGCGGGTAGTGGATCATCTGGTGCATATCGATATTTCGCTGGCAAACGGTGTGGCCGAACACCTGGGGATCTCCCTTTCCGACGAGAAGATGCACACCGCGCCGCCGAAGGATGTAAACGGGCTGAAAAAGGACGCCAGCCTGAGTTTGTATGCCGTTCCCAATGGCACCATTAAAGGTCGTCAGGTTGCACTACTCATGAGTGATGGTGTGATTGCGGCGGATACGCTGGCAATCCTGATGGAGCTTAAGCAACACGGGGTTCACGCCAAGCTGATTGCGCCCCATATGGGCCAGGTTCGGGCCGATGATGGCTCAGATTTGCCGATCGATGCCACCTTCAGCGGACTGCCGTCACTGACCTTTGATGCGGTGATCGTGCCGGATGGCAATATTGATGCGCTGCTGCTGAGTGGCGATGCGCGTTACTTCCTGCTGGAAGCCTATAAGCACCTGAAAGTGATCGGCCTGAGTGGCGATGCCCGGCGCTTCAAATCCCAGTTTGGTCTGGCTGACGATCAGCAGGAAGAAGGCATCATTGAAGACAGTAAAGCCGAAGGCGTGTTCATGAGCGAGTTCCTTGCAGCGATGGGCGCGCACCGCATCTGGTCACGCAGTCAAAAAGCGTTGAGCGTGCCGGCTTAACGATCGGGAAGTTGCGGTATTAGCTGAGGTTTTAATCAGCACAACGTCGTGATATGACAGGCTTGATGGAGGAAGCGTTAAGGAAGTGTTAAGCACTGTTAGCAAGCCACAATAGCGGCCCACTTGCTCTTGCGTTTTGACTGGCGCGGCGTAATGTTAGCGTCAGTCAGAACCAGGAGGATCCTTATGAAAAAGGTGATGAGTGCACTGTTAGTTGTAACGTTGTTGTCGCCTGCGCTGGCCTTTGCCCACCCAGGTGGCTGGGGACCGGGCCCAGGTCCTGACTGGCATGGCGATCCAGGACATGGATGGCACGGTGGCCACGGGCCAGACCACCTCTCTTTCCTGCCAGAAGCGGCAGCTGCGGTGTTAATCGGCGGCCTGACCTATTACGCGTTGAACGGTAACTACTATCAGCGGCAGAACGACAATACCTATGTGGTGGTGCAGCCTCCGATTGAGCGCGTCAGCGGCGATATGCGTTCACTGGATTACAACGGCGAACGTTTTTATGTGCAGGATGGCCACTACTACCGTCGCGACATCGACGGTCGTTATCTCGAAGTGCCTCGCCCGCCGGGCCTGTAACTTGCAAAAAAAAACGGTCACCCGAAGGTGACCGTTTTTCATTAAGCGGGTGCGATTACTGAGCCGCTTGCGGATCGGTATCGTACTCTTTACAGCTCTGGAAGCCATAGTTCATCACACGGCCAGTATCACTGTAGCTGACGAAGTAAGTCTGGATTTTGCCATCACGCTCGCCGAGCACATAGCTCTGGCAAGTACCACGGGCATGGACCATGGTGATTTCGGTAGAAGGAGGACCGGCAATATCACGAACCTGCTGGCGGGTCATTCCTTTCTTCACGTCCTGAACAACCGGTTTGGTCACGTAGCTTTCTGCACGGTCATAGGCCGAACAACCAGACAACACGGCCAGAGCCACCGCAGCACCAATAAATCCCGTTACTTTATTCATGTTTTTATTCCTCGTTTATTTTCCATGTGAGGATAAGCCTGGTACATAAACGCTGATTTATCAACTTTATGGCAGCAAATTGCCCAAAACACTTCGCCACCGAACCTCCGCAAGCCTATAATGCCGGCGTTGAGAATGAACGTTCGCTCTCACCCCGCTATCCCGCAGGTTTTCGCTCACCCGCGAACCGCTTACCGGCTTGAGGTCATGATGAGTACCCCAAATGAAGCCCGCGATGCCCGCCATCGTCAACGCCAGGATGAAATTATCGCCGCCGGACGGCGTTGTTTTCGTCGCTCTGGATTTCATGCTGCCAGTATGGCGCAGCTGGCGGCTGAGGCTCGCCTGAGCGTTGGGCAGATTTATCGTTACTTCACCAATAAAGACGCGATTATTGCTGAGATGGTGAAGAGGATCATCGATAGTCGGCTGGTCCATATCGAAGAGACCACCACCTCGCTCAACCTGCCGCAGCTGCTGGCATGGCGGCATGCGCTGGATGAGGATGATGAAGCCTTGATGCTGGAAGTCGCCGCCGAAGCGACCCGCAACCCGGCGGTAGCCAGAATGATGGTGGAAGCCGATGAGCGGATGTTCACTCATGCCTGCCAGAATGTGAAAAAAAGCCATCCCGACCTCGACGATGAGCATATCCGCGCCTGCGTGGAAGTGTTTGCCGTACTGGCCGAAGGTACGTCGTATCGCCGACTGACGCCTCAGAAAGCGTCAGCGGAAAGACTCTTCGCCTTATACCAACAATTTATGGACCACCTTTTTAAGACAGAGGAAAAATGATAACTGCACACCGTAACCGTATTGGCTATGCCATTACGCTTGGACTTCTGGCGGCTCTCGGGCCGCTTTGTATCGATCTTTATCTTCCTGCCCTGCCGTCTCTGGCAAAGGATTTGCAGACGCCAACCGCCACCGCGCAGTTAAGCCTGACCGCCGGCCTGATCGGCCTGGGATTAGGTCAGCTGATCTTTGGCCCGATGAGCGACAAGTTTGGCCGCATCAAGCCGCTGCTAATCTCGCTGGTGCTGCTGCTGATTGCGTCAGTAGGCTGCGCGCTGGCACAGAATATCAACCAGCTGTTGCTGGCGCGTCTGTGTGAAGGGCTGTTCGGTGCCGGTGGCGCAGTGCTGTCGCGCGCCATTGCCCGTGATATGTACAGCGGTCATGAGCTGACGCGCTTCTTTGCCCTGCTGATGCTGGTGAACGGCCTGGCGCCGATTGCCGCGCCGGTGATGGGCGGCGCGTTGATGGCCGTACTGGACTGGCGCGGGCTGTTTATGGTGATTGCCGCCATTGCCGCGCTGCTGTTTGTACTGGCAAAAGTGAAGCTGACCGAAACCTTGATCCCCGAAAGGCGCAGCCAGGGCAGCATTTTTTCTGCCTGGGCCGCGCTGGGCTCGGTGATTAAACACCGTCCCTTTATGGGCTTCTGCCTGACGCAGGGCTTTATGATGTCCGGCATGTTTGCCTATATCGGCGCCTCGCCTTTTGTCCTGCAGCAGCTGTACGGACTGTCGCCTCAGGCCTTCAGTTTCTGCTTTGCGGCCAACGGCGTTGGTCTGATCCTTGCATCACAAATCAGTGCCCGCCTGAGTCCGCTGTTTGGCGAATATCGCGTGGTTAAAGGTGCCTTAACGCTGGCTTTCGTCTCCTCCGGCACCCTGCTGATTACCGGGCTGACCGGCGCGGCGTTACCGATGGTGCTGGTGGCCCTGTTCTTCAGCGTGGCCAGTAATGGCGCGGTGGGTGTGGCGGCAGCATCACTGGCGATGCAAAGTCAGGGACATCGCGCCGGCAGTGCTTCAGCGGTGATGGGCGTCACCATGTTTACGCTTGGCGGCATCGCTGTGCCGGTCACCGGCATCGGCGGCACCTCGGTGCTGACCATGACGGCGACCATTTTTGGCTGCTATATGCTGGCAATCACACTGTTTTTACTGCTGACCCAAAAACCGAAAACGTCTGATTAATCAGTAGAAGGTGGCGAAACAACAGCATTGATTCTTGTTGTTTCGCCCCGGTCGCGTTAGTTTTACCGCAGACGTTTTTTAACTGCCGCGGATCGCGCGGAACGAATCTGAGGAGAGGTAAATGGCTCTGCAACAGGAAATTATCGAAGCGCTGGGCGTTAAGCCCACCATTGAGGTTAAGCAGGAAATTCGCACCAGCGTCGACTTTCTCAAGTCGTATCTGAAAACCTATCCCTTTATCAAGTCTCTGGTACTGGGCATCAGCGGCGGTCAGGACTCCACCCTGACTGGCAAACTGAGCCAAACGGCAATCGCCGAACTGCGTGAAGAAACCGGCGACAGCGCTTACCAGTTTATTGCCGTGCGTTTGCCTTATGGCGTGCAGGCGGACGAGCAGGATTGCCAGGATGCCATCGACTTTATCAAGCCGGACCGCGTGCTGACGGTCAATATCAAAGAAGCGATTCTGGCCAGCGAGAAAGCCCTGCGCGATGCCGGCGTGACGCTGTCGGACTTTATTCGCGGTAACGAAAAGGCCCGCGAGCGCATGAAGGCGCAGTACAGCATTGCCGGGATGAACGCCGGTGTGGTGGTCGGAACGGACCATGCCGCAGAAGCGGTGACCGGCTTCTTCACCAAATACGGTGATGGCGGCACCGATATCAACCCCATCTTCCGTCTGAACAAAGGCCAGGGCAAACAGCTATTAAAAGAACTGGGCTGCCCGGAACATCTCTACCTGAAACAGCCGACCGCCGATCTGGAAGATGACCGTCCAGGCTTGCAGGATGAAGTCGCGCTGGGTGTCACCTATGAGATGATCGACCAGTATCTGGAAGGCAAAACCATTGACGATGCCGCCGCCAAAATCATTGAAGGCTGGTATCTGAAGACCGAGCACAAGCGTCGCCCACCGATTACCGTGTTCGACGACTTCTGGAAGAAATAACCCTCACCTCGTCACTCCGGGCGGTCATCACCGCCCTTTTTCATCATAACGGACTCTGATGGCACTGACACCGCAACGCGCAACCCTGACTGGCCTGTGCGCCATAGTTTTATGGAGCACTACCGTAGGGCTGATCCGCAGCATCTCTGAATCGCTTGGCGCCACCGGCGGCGCAGCATTGATCTACAGCGCCAGCGCGCTGTTCCTGTGTCTCGCTCGCGGCTTGCCCCGCTGGCGCAATCTGCCTCCGCGCTATTTATGGTGGGGCGGCGCGCTGTTTGTCAGCTACGAAATCTGTCTGGCGGTGTCGATCGGTCTGGCCCACAACCGCCCGCAGGCGCTGGAGCTGGGGATGATCAATTACCTGTGGCCCAGCCTGACCATTGTCTTTGCTATCCCGTTTAATCAGCAACGCTTTCGCTGGTGGCAGTGGCCGGGCCTGGCGCTGGCGCTGGGCGGCATCGTCTGGGTACTGAAAGGCCACAGCGTCTGGACGCCACAGCTGTTGTGGCACAACGTGATGGACAACCCGCTGGCCTATGGCCTGGCGTTTTTCGCCGCGATTGCCTGGGCGCTGTATAACAACGTAACCCGTCGTTATGCCGAAGGTCAGAGCGGCGTCACCCTGTTCTTCCTGATCACCGCGATAGCGCTGTGGCTGAAATTCGCCATCGGCGGCCAGCCGGAGCCGATGCATTTCTCCCCCGGCGTGGTGGCTGAAGTGCTGTTTATGGCCGCCTCCACCGCCATCGCTTACTCCGCGTGGAATGCCGGCATTCAGCATGGCAACATGACGCTGCTGGCCACCGCATCGTACTTTACGCCGGTGTTCTCTGCGTTGCTCGCCACGCTGTGGTTACAGCTCACGCCCGCCTTCAGCTTCTGGCAAGGCGTGGCCATGGTAACCTTGGGTTCGCTGATTTGCTGGCGCGCCACGCGATAACTGGCGCTTTTTTATCCGCAGACGTCCTGCTACACTGTACAAGTAAACAGTAACTGGAGCGCAGTGTGCCAAGACGTGCAGCAAGCCATCGCCTGGAATTTGAACCCGCGGCGATCTACCAATATCCCGACCATCTCCGACCGTATCTTGAAGGCTTACCTTCTCTGCCCGGCGTGTATGTTTTTCACGGCGAGAGTGAAACTATGCCGCTGTATATTGGCAAGAGCGTCAATTTGCGCAGTCGGGTTATGTCCCATTTCCGCACCGCCGATGAAGCAAAAATGCTGCGTCAGGCAAAGCGTGTCACCTTTATCCCAACGGCCGGAGAGCTGGGCGCCCTGCTGCTGGAAGCGCAGATGATCAAGGTGCAGCAGCCGTTGTTTAATAAGCGGCTGCGTAAAAACCGTCAGCTTTGTTCACTGCATATGGCCGGAGAAAAACCGACCGTGGTGTATGCCAAAGAGCTCGACTTTTCCCATACGCCGGATCTGTTTGGCCTGTATGCCAGCCGCCATGCCGCATTGGAAAAATTGCAGAAAATTGCCGATGAACAGCGCTTGTGTCTGGGGGTTTTAGGGCTGGAGAAGCTGAGCAAAGGACGCGCCTGTTTCCGCGCAAGCCTGGGTCGCTGTGCCGGTGCATGCTGTGGGAAAGAGAGTCTGGACGATCATCAGCAGCGGCTGATTGCGGCGCTGGAGAGAGTACGGGTGCAGTGCTGGCCGTGGCAAGGCGCGGTCGGCGTTGTTGAGCAGGGAATCAACCACCAGCAGATCCACATCATCAATAACTGGTTCTATCTCGGCTCGGTAGAAGATCTGGCGCAGGCCAGCGAACTCACCACCACGCCGCAAGGCTTCGACAGTGACGGCTACAAAATCCTCTGTAAGCCGATTCTCAGCGGAAAGTTCCCGATCCTTCCCCTGCCTTAAGCCGCACAAACGAAACCGCCGACGCTGTTCACGGCACCTGGCCCTCATGAACAACGTCGGCGGTCTCAATTCAGTTGAGGATTAGCAGGGCTTAGCCTTCTGCGTCCGGTGGAAGCATTTTACCTTCATGCTTCGGCTTTTCTGTCAGACGTTTCTCAAAGTTCTGGTTGAACTGCTTCTTCTGCTCTGGCGTCAGCACGTTATACAGCTTGTTCTGCGTTTCCATCATCTTCAGGGCACGATCCTTACCCTCTTCAGACATTTTAGTAGCTTGCGCTTCGGCTTTCGCCTGGTCGAAGCTGTCGGAGGCAATAATGCTGTGCATGGTGCGACGCTCATCCAGAGAAGGACGCTTCATGTCTTTATGGGCATCTTTCATGATGCTGCGCATTTGTGTTTTCTGCGCGTCGGTCAGGTTAAGACCTTTAAACATTTCGTGGTGCATGCCGCCATGACGTGGTGGCTGATGCAGGGTTTTATCGGCTCCGGCTGGAGGAGGCGTCATGTTATCAGCCGCAGCGTGAACGATATTCGCAGCACCCAGGGCCAGTGTCATTGCAACAACAAGAGAAGTTAATTTACGCATCGTTTTTATCCTTACTTTTCAGTTCTGTTACGACAACAATGTCGCGATGTCGGAACTCAGTTTAGGGCGCTGAACGTCAAGTACTCAGAGCCTGGGTAAAGCCCTGAAAGCATAAAAGACAAAATGACGGCAATCATGGAGAGAATGCGAAGATTATCGTGAGGAATTGCTAACAGATATGAATTTTAAGGGATTAATGCAGGAATTATGGAGAAGTGTAATACGTTCGACAGGATCCGGAAAGGGAAAAGTAAGGGCGAAAATCCCTGGGCGACCAGATTAACGATCGCCCTGAATCAGGCCAGCGGCCAACGACTACTCGGTCGAACCTAAGGCTTCATTGTGGGCGTTATCTTCCACCAGCATCAACCCGGCCCGCTGCCCCAGCGCCACATTGGGATTGGGGAAAATCACGTACTCGCGCGCCTGCTGCACATAGAAACGTTCTTCGCCATCTTCAGCCAGTAAACTTCCCTGCGGAAAGGCGGTGAAGTTCAGCGTGTCATCGCTGATATGTAGCTTAAAGGCTTCGGTGTGACGGGTAATCTGCTGCGACACGCGATAACGCTGTGGCTGGGCAGTCACTTCAGGCAAGGCGTCACCGAACAGCACCGCGGCCAGCGCCTGTTTAGCGGCACTGAACTGGGTTAAGTCATTGCTGCCGAAAGGCAACGCTTTGCCCAGCTCCAGCGTACAGCTGGCGGCGCTAAAGTGTTTACCGCTGTAATGGGTAAAGGTGCCGCCGGCGGAACGGTGAAACACCAGCGCTTCCAGGCCTGCCGCACCCAGCCAGTGAAGGAAATCTTCCGGCCACGGAGTGGTCCGCAGCGGCATCACGCCGAATCGCGTGTGGTAAGAACCACGGATCGCCGTGTGCAGATCCAGGTGCCAGCGAACTTCATCACTGCTGCCAGCCTGCCAGAAGGTTTCCATCGCCTGCTCAAGCCGCCATGCACGGCGCGCTTCGGGGCAGTCTTCATACTGTTGCCAGCGGCCACCAAACATCCGGTTGATGTCGCAGCGCTGATAACGTTTATTGTTGCGTAACGCCGCCGGGTTGCCGTAAATCACCAGCAAACGAGGCAGCAAAGGCTTCTCGCCGCGCAGCAGCTGGCTAATCAGTTCATTGAGAATTTCAACCGGGGCGGTTTCATTACCATGAATACCCGCTGAGACCACAAACGCCTGCGACGTTGGATTAATCGGGGTCAGCTCAAGGATCCCTTCATCAAGCCACTGCCAGCTCAACTGGTCATTGCGACCGGCGATCTGTTCGGGTAGCTCTCCGCTCAGGGTTTGTTTCAGGAAGTCCTGCATACGTTCTCCTTGTTGTGAGTTTCTGCTCCTTCAATAAGGCAAGGCGCATCACAGAGTACCATGATGCGCTTCGCGTCATCCGTGATTACTGCTGAAAGTTATAGACATTCCCTAAGTTTAGCAGCTTCGTCAGTTCGTCCAGTGCTTGCCGCCCTTCAATCAGCAATTGTGGGTCTGCCAGGTCATGCTGAGACAGCCTGTCGCGATAATGCCGCTCGACCCAACCATTCAGCGTGGCAAACAGCGAATCGTTCATCATCACCGACGGATTGACCGCCGCCAGCTGGCTGTCGTTGAGCACCACCCGCAGGCGCAAACAGGCCGGACCGCCGCCGTTGCACATACTTTCACGCAGGTCGAACACCTTCAGCTCGTCAATGGCGCCGCCGCTCTCCACCAGATCGCACAGATAACGCCAGACGCCCGGATGCTGACGCGCCTCTTCTGGCAGCACCAGCAGCATTTTGCCGTTCGGCTTGCTCAGCAACTGGCTGTTGAACAGGTAGGTGGCGACCGCATCTGCCACGCTGACCTGATTATCCGGCACCACAATTGGCGTAAAGCCGGGCATTTTTTCCGCCAGCGAAGCCAGTAACGCCGGCTGGTCCTGAAACGCCAACTGATGGCAAAACAGCACCTGCTGATTGCTGACCGCGATGACGTCATTATGGAAAACGCCCTGGTCGATCACCGCCGGGTTTTGCTGGGCGAACACCGTGCGTTCGTCATCCAGCTGATGCAGTCGGGCGACGGCCTGGCTGGCTTCAAGCGTCTGACGGGCAGGATAGCGCGCGGGCGCGACGCCGCTTTTGCCCTCTTCCCGGCCATAAACAAACAGCTGCACCCCGGGATCATTATGGGACGCGCTAAAGCGGTTGTGGTTAGCCGCACCCTCATCGCCAAACATGCCGACCTGCGGCAGCGCATCGTGCACGCTGAAATGCTGCGGATCGCGGAAAATCGCGCGCAACAACGCCCCGGTTGTCGGCGCCTCCATCGCGCGGTGGAATTTATTGTTCAGGTTGGCCACCGTCAGATGCACCCGTCCGTCGGCACTGTCCGCCGAAGGCGACACGGTGGCCGCATTGGCCACCCACATGGCGGAGGCCGAGCTGGCGGCAGACAGCAACTGCGGCGCCTGCTTGGCCGCTTTGGCCACCACTTCCGCATCGGTGCCACTGAAACCAATCTGACGCAGTGCGGCGACGTTCGGCCGTTCATGTGGCGGGATCACCCCCTGCACGAAGCCCATATCGGCCAGCGCTTTCATCTTCATTAAGCCCTGCAACGCGGCCAGCTTCGGGTTAGACACCTGATGCTGATGGCGGGTTGAGGCCTCATTACCAAACGACAGACCGGCGTAATGGTGCGTCAGGCCCGGCAGGCCATCAAAGTTTGCTTCACGTGCACTCATTGCGTGCCTCCCGCCGGACCGAAGTCCAGGCCAGGTGACAACGTCACCGGCAGCGACAGGTCAGCAGACTCCAGCGAGGCCATTGGCCATGCGCAGTAGTCGGCAGCATAGAAGGCGCTGGCGCGATGATTACCGGACGCGCCGATGCCACCGAACGGCGCGCTACTGGCGGCACCGGTCAGCGGTTTATTCCAGTTGACGATACCGGCGCGGCACTCAATCAGCAGGCGATCGAACAGCTCACGCTTCGGCGAAATCAGCCCGCAGGAAAGGCCATAACGGGTGTTATTGGCCAGGCGGATGGCCTGATCGAAATCGTCGTAGCGGATCACCGTCAGCAGCGGCCCAAACACCTCTTCATCCGGCACGTTGTTAAGCGTGGTGATATCAATAATCCCCGGCGTCAGGATCGCGCTGTCGCGGGCGGGCCAGGTCATTGGCAGCAGCACCTTGCCGCCGGCTTCCACGCGGGCCTGCCACTCGCTGAAGATACGTTCCGCCGCCTGCAGCGAAATCACGCTGCCCATAAAGGGTTGCGGCTGCTCGTCCCAACCGCCGGGCTTGATCCGCGCGGCCACTTCCGTCAGGCGGGCCAGGAAAGCATCGCCTGCCGCGCCACGTTTCACCAGCATCCGACGCGCGCAGGTGCAGCGCTGACCGGCGGTGATAAAGGCCGACTGGATCGCCAGGTTTACCGCGGCATCGATATCATTCGGGTCTTCAACGATCAGCGCATTGTTACCGCCCATCTCCAGCGCCAGCATTTTGTCCGGACGTCCGGCAAACTGGCTGTGCAGCTGATAACCGGTCGCCGCGCTGCCGGTAAACAGCACGCCATCCACCTGAGGTTCTTTCGACAGGCTTTGGCCGGTTTCGCGTCCGCCCTGCACCATATTCAGCACGCCATCCGGCAGGCCCGCGCTCTGCCACAGCTTGACGACTTTCTCGGCAATCATCGGCGTCAGTTCGCTGGGCTTGAAGACCACGGTGTTCCCGGCCAGCAGCGCCGGAACGATATGCCCATTCGGCAGATGACCGGGGAAATTATACGGCCCGAACACCGCCATCACGCCATGCGGGCGGTGACGCAGTGAACTTTCTGCCTCTACCGTCGTGCCGGTGCGGGTGTGATAGGCCTTTACCGAAATCGCGATTTTGTTGATCATCGCCTGAATCTCGGTGGCGGACTCCCAGCGCGGTTTGCCGGTTTCACGGGCGATGGTAACGGTCAGCTCGTCTTTATTTTTTTCCAGCAGCGCGGCAAATTTTTCCACTATCGCCTGACGCTCAGCAAAGGGACGACGCGCCCACGCCGGGAACGCCGTGCGGGCTGCACCAACTGCCGCCGACACCTGGCCGACGCTGGCCGCTTTGCCCTGCCACAGCAGCTCACCGCTGACCGGATCCAACTTGCTAAAATTCTCGCCCGCGCCCGTCAACCATTGACCTTCAATACAGTGCGTCATGCTTTACTCTCCGCATTCAGTGTTACCACGCGCAGGCTGTCGCCCGGCCCGCAGCGTAAAATTTCAGCCTGTTCAGCGCTAAGCGCCATGCTGTCGCCATGGGGATCGACGTTCAGCAGGATCGCGCGGAAATCGGCGTAACTGTCGTTAGCCACCAGGCATAACGGCAGGCTGCTATCCGCCTGCTCACCCAGGCTGACCTTCAGCAGTCGGCTTTTACGGATTGCCCGCACGCGATCGATATCGCATTCCAGCGTTGGACCGCCGTCAAAAATGTCGATGTAGTTCATATAGCGGAATCCCTCCGCTTCCAGCACCGCACGGGCCGGTGCGGTTTGCGGATGGGTCTGACCAATCACGCCCTTGGCTTCTTCCGACAGGTAATCGAGATACAGCGGATGTTTCGGCATCAGCTCGGCGATAAACGATTTTTGTCCGGTGCCGCACAGGTAGTCCGCTTCGCTGAAGGACATCGAGAAGAAACGGCTGCCGACACTTTCCCAGAACGGCGAGTGGCCGGCTTCGTCGATCACCCCACGCATTTCCGCCACCACCTTCTGCATAAAGCGATCGCGGAAGGCGGCCATAAACAGGAAGCGGGATTTCGACAGCAGATAGCCATTCTTGCCGTTGCGGTAATCCGGATCGAGGAACAGCGTGCACAGCTCGCTGCTGCCGGTATGGTCATTGCTGAGTGACAGCGTCGGCATCATGTTGTAAACATTGAGTTCTTTCGAGGCATGGACCTGGCTTCCCACGCGGAAGTTATACCAGGGATCCTGCAGTCCTACTGCCACCTCAATCGCACAAATCCCGACCGCTTTGCCCGATTCACTGTCCTCCAGCACAAACACATAGCCCTGCTCAGCCTGCGGCAATTCGTTCTGCCAGGTCTGAATAGAACGATCGATACGCGCCGACAGCGTGACGCTGTCAGCAGGCAATGAGGTCAATCCCCCGCCCGTTTTGCTGGCAAGGGCCATCAGCTGAGCGAGATCGTCACGTTCAACAGGACGGATGACCATCATTTTGCGGCTCCTTCGATCACGGCGCGGCAGGCAATTTCAAAACGGGCCAGCCCTTCTTTCACTTCGGCTTGCGAAATTATCAGCGACGGTGCAAAGCGAATGACGTTAGCGCCGGCAATCAGCACCATTAAGCCTTCAACCGCCGCAGCCTGGTTAAACTGCTTCGCCTGGCCGTTGTAATCCTGGTTCAGCACGCAACCAATCAGCAGACCCAGACCGCGGATCTCGCTGAACAGATGCAGACGTTGGTTAATCTCATTCAGGCCGTCAACGAACCACTGGTGACGCAGTGCGACGCCAGACATCACTTCCGGCGTATTGATCAACTCCATCACTTTGCCGCCCACCGCGCCCGCCAGCGGGTTACCGCCGTAGGTGGTGCCGTGGGTGCCGACGCCCATTGCCGACGCCAGCGTTTCGGTGGTCAGCATCGCGCCCATAGGGAAACCGCCCCCTAACGCTTTGGCGGTGGTCAGCACGTCAGGCGTGACGCCGTAGTGCATGTAGGCGTAAAGGGAACCGGTACGCCCCACGCCACTTTGCACCTCATCAAAAATCAGCACTGCCTGATGTTGGTCGCACAGCTCACGCAGGCCACGCAGGAAAGCGGGTTCAGCAGGCACAACGCCGCCTTCGCCCTGGATGGGCTCGACGATCACCGCACAGGTCTGGTCGGTAATCAGCGCGGCGGCCGAGGCCAGATCGTTATAAACGGCATGGTCGATACCGCCCGGAAGCGGCGCGAAGTCTTTGGAGTAGGCAGGCTGGCCACCGGCAGTCACGGTGAATAAGGTGCGGCCATGGAAGGCATTCTTGAACGCCACGATGCCGCTTTTCTGCTCACCCACCTTGTCGTGGGCCACTTTACGCGCCAGCTTCAGGGCGGCTTCATTCGCTTCGGCCCCGGAGTTACAGAAAAACACCCGGTCGGCAAAGGTGGCATCAATCAACTGTTTCGCCAGGCGCAAAATCGGCTCGTTAGTGTAGCCATTGCCGGTATGCCAGAGTTTTGCCGCCTGCTGTTGCAGCGCCTTCTGCAGATCCGGATGGGCATGGCCCAGCGCATTCACCGCGATACCGCCGGCAAAGTCGATATACGACTTGCCCTGCTGATCCCAAAGTGTGGATCCCTCGGCACGCACCGGGACAAAGCTGGCGGGTGCATAGGTTGGCACAATCCACTGATCAAAATTCTCGCGAGATACTGACGGGTTCATAACGGCCTCTGTTTACTGCGCACTGGCAGGTAACTTAAAAGTTTAAATAATGTTAATGAAATGATTCATTGCGGCTCTACTGTAGATTGCACGCAGCGTGCCAGCCAGCGATAAAAATGCATAAACCGATCGTATCCACCAAATATCAAGGAGTTACGAAAATCACTTATGCACAGTTAATGCATATAAAGTGAATAACATTCTGATTGGGGTGGGTTTGCCGAATAAAAAAGAGAAGAATTATGCAACGAGAAAATAAAATATCGCTTTTGTGATCGAAGCCGGGATTAGGGTTTAAAAAGAGGCATTTAGCGCACCATAATCGCGCCTTACGCACCCCTTTGAGGCAATGCCGGGCGCAACTGTTGCAACAGATTTCATATTAATGTGAGGCAACAACGGTAAAACTCCTGTCTGCCCCCTCTTCTTACGGCGGCAGCCCTCCGCGCGCGCTTGTCGGTTTAACGCGATAAAATTCGTCTGCTTAACCCTACGGCTCGCAGTTCTGCCATTAAATGCGTTAACAGCCAGTTGAGCCTGCTGGGCAATTAATTATCACGCTAATTAAAAAAGCGAAAAGTTAACTACTCTCCGCGACAATAATAACCCTGGTAATTATCAAAGCCCAGCTTGAAAGGATTAAAAAAACAACAGAAACATCCCGCAACACCAAATTAACTAAAATCGCAAATACGCTTTTATTCCAAGCCCATTTTTATTTTTGTTATTGAACAAAATAAACACAGAAAACACACGGCAGGAGGTTATTAAATTAGATAAATAATGTTATAGAAAGGTAAAATTATGGCGCTTTATACGCTAAAACAACAACATACACCGCAATACAACGACAAAAGCAACCTCTATCCATGATAAGAAAGTGGCATTAAAAAGTAGAAAAAAAGCTAATTACCATTGGAAATTCTGATAACCCACCTTTATTTACACAATGTTACATATATTTAGTTTTTATGTCACGCCGTCCTGTGTCATTTTCTTTTCCGACGCATTCGACGTCATTACAATAATTAATTCACAGGGTTACTTAATGATGAAGCGCAACTTTCTGGCATGGGTCATTCCTGCCATCCTCGGGATTGGCAGCGTTAACGCCGCCGAAATCTACAATAAAGACGGTAACAAAGTTGATCTGACCGGCAAAATTAACGTCAGCCACCTGTTCTCTTCTGATGATGCTAACAACAGCGATAACAGCTATGCCCGTATGGGCTTTAAGGGCCTGACGCAGATCACCGACCAGCTCAGTGGCTACGGCCGTTGGGAATATCAGTACCAGTTGAATAACTCAGAAGGTGATGACGCGCAGACCGGCAATAAAACCCGACTGGGTTATGCCGGCTTGAAGTTCGGTGACGCCGGCTCGTTCGATTACGGCCGCAACTACGGTGTGATTTACGATGCGCTGGCTTACACCGATATGCTGCCAAAATTTGGCGGTGATTCCGCCTATACCGATGCCTTCCTGGCCGGCCGTTCCACCGGCGTCGCCACCTGGCGTAACAGCAACTTCTTTGGTCTGGTTGATGGCCTGAGCGTGGCCGCCCAGTATCAGGGCAAGAATGAGCGTAGCGGCGCTAATGCGGTCCGCCGGGCAAATGGGGATGGCTATGCGGCGTCCATTGCCTATGATTTTGACTTTGGCTTAAGCATGGTTGGCGCCTACGGCAGCATTGACCGCACTAACGCCCAGAATCTGGCTACCCGCGGTGAAGGCGACCGCGCTGAAATCTGGTCAACGGCCGTCAAGTATGATGCCAACCAGATTTACCTTGCTGCAATGTATGGCGAAACGCATAACGCCACGCCAATCAGCGGCGGCTTTGCCAACAAAGCGCAGAACTTTGAAGCGGTTGCACAGTATCAATTCCTCAACGGTTTCCGCCCTTCCCTGGCGTATGTCTCTTCACGCGGTAAGGACATCGAAACCATTGGCAGCGCAGACATCTATAAATATGTCAGCGTGGGTGCCAACTACTACTTCAACAAAAACATGCTGGCGTATGCCGAATACCGTATCAACCTGCTGGACAGCGATAATGGGCTGGGCCTGGCGGATGATGACATTACCGCCGTCGGTCTGACTTACCAGTTCTGACCGATCCTGACCTCATCACCCTCTGCCTGTGTCTGAAGAAGGTGACGTGTTATAGGGCCTTTACGGCCCTTTTTTTATACTCTGCGATCCCGCGTGTGCATCAGGTCAGGCGGTAGTACCTGTCCGGTTTTGGTGTGTCAGGCAGATCGCGCTGGTTATTCATCTCGAGAAGATTGATCTCAATATTGGTGCACATGGCATTCATCGGCAGGTGGTTGTTGGCATAGCCAAACGGCATCTCCAGCTCTTCGGCCAGCGTATCCAGCGACAGGAAACTGTAGGCGATAAACACCGAAACCAGCGGCGTCATGTAATGCAGATCCGGCACCAGCGCAAACGGCAGTAAGGTACAGAACAGATACACCGTGCGGTGCAACAGCAGACCATAGGCAAAAGGCAGCGGCATGCTGGCTAAACGCTCACATCCTCCCAATACCTGCGACAGCTGATGAATGCTGCTGTCCAGCTGCGCATACACGATATCGGATACCTCGCCATTACGGCGCTGCTCCGCCAGCCACTGAGAGATCTTCATTTCGATGGCATTGGTCTGCGCCCGGCGGCGCAAAATTTCCTCGGCTTCGTCACCTAAATAACGATGAAGATCCTCTTTGGGATCGGTCTGACGTAACTGATGCTTCAGGCTGTAACAGAAGGCCATCAACAGGGCACTGATGCGCGGCGCATCGGTCGGCGAAATCGCCAGTACCTGACGCATAATGGTTCGACTGGCGATCAGCAGATTGCCCCACAGCTGGCGGGCTTCGGTGAAGCGTGCATAGCAAACGCTGTTACGAAAGCCGAGGAAGATGGCGATCGACACGCCGAGCAAACTGAACGGCGCAAGCGTCAGCTTGACGCCCAGCGTCTCGTACCAGTCGAGGCAATAAATCGCCACGATAGACATCAGCAAATTCAACCCAAGCCGAAACATGATGCCGGACAGCACAGAACCGTGCCAGGAGAATAAACGAACAAACCAGTGGCGATGTGGACGAATTATCATAATTGAGGATCTGCAGGATTTTTCTGGATTCTGGCAAATTCCGACGGCGCTGCACAGCGGTTTTTTGTGATATTGATCTCATTTAATCGTGACAGGAGCGCGTACTGACGACCCCCTGAGCACCTTCCCTTCCCTGCTTACCACAGCAAAACTTACCCGCTGACACCATAAATTGACGTAATAGAGGGCGTTGTAGTCGATTGGCGGGCGGAATTGCCCCGACCCACGGTCGGAATATTTTTCAGGATACTTTCGACAAAAACACACGCTTATCAGACCTGATTAAATAAACACCCTGCATTACAGCGCTAATTAAATGGAACCGATAAGCGATTCACGTAACGGTTAACATTAATAATAAAAATATTAAGCGGTAAACATCCCATCAACAAATTGAACTTATTCCCTGTGGATGCCATTAAAGATCGCTCGCGAGCGGAGTCAAATAAAACTCAATAAAATCAACTAATTGATAAATTAGTAAACATAATAATAACGTTATCGTTAAATAAAAAGCGCATAACACCTCAATTACCCACCCGCGAATTAAGTGATCTAAATTAAATATTTACATTTTGTTACGTATATTATGTTCATTTATTCAGCCCCTTCATGGCATTTTCTAACGCGACGCAAGTGGGCGTCTTAAAATGAACAGGGTGTTCGCATAATGAAAGTCAAATTATTAGCATTGGTTATTTCTACCTTCATGGGAATCGGCTGTATTCATGCAGCTGAGATCTTCAACAAAGACGGCAATAAAATTGACCTCAACGGAAAGGTCGATGTCTCGCGCATTTTTTCCTCTAACGACAGCAAACACGGTGATGACAGCTACGCCCGCTTAGGCTTCAAGGGCGAAACGCAAATCAGCGACAGCCTGACCGGCTACGGCATGTTTGAATACCAGTTCCGGCTTGATAACCCCGAAGGCGAAGGCGTGCAAAACGGCAACCGCGCCCGCCTGGGCTTTGCGGGTCTGAAGTTCGGTGACTACGGTAGCCTCGACTATGGCCGCAACTACGGCCTGATTTATGACGCGCTGTCATACACCGATGTGCTGCCTAAGTTTGGCGGTGACGCCGCCTACAGTGACGTGTTCCTTACCAGCCGCTCGGGCGGTGTCGCAACCTGGCGCACGTCAAACCTGTTCGGTATGGTTGAGGGTCTGCAGTGGGCTGCCCAGTATCAGGGCAAAAATGAACGTGAGGGCAGCCGCAGCGTTGTCCGCTCTAACGGTGACGGTTACGCCACGTCGGTGGGCTATAACAGTGATGCCGGTATCAGCATGGTTGCCGCCTGGGCCAGCATCGATCGAACCGATGCGCAGAACCTGGCACTACGCGGCGAAGGCAAGCGTGCCGAACTCTGGTCAACCGCCATTAAATATGACATGAACCAGTTCTATCTGGCGGCCATGTATGGCCAGACGCGCAATGCGACGCCTATCGACGGCGGCTTTGCCAACAAGGCGCAAAACTTTGAAGCCGTCGCTCAGTATCTGTTCCTCAATGGCTTACAGCCGTCGCTGGCGTATGTCGCCTCGCGCGCGAAGGATATTGAAGGGGTGGGCGATGCGGATATTTATAAGTACGCCAATATCGGCGCGAAGTACTTTATGAATGTGAATATGGTGGCGTACATCGAGCACCGCATCAACCTGTTGAAAGAGGACAACCCGCTGGGTCTGCCAACGGATGATATCACCGGCATCGGCCTGATTTACCAGTTCTAACCCTCGCTGTATTACCCCCGGGCCTTTAACCTGTGTCTGACAAGGAAAGGCCCTTTTTTACGCCTGCGGCTCAGGGTGCCATCAAATCATACGGGTTTTGCTGATCCCCCTGCAGAGTGACCGGTGCCACCAGCTTCAGGGTGATCCAGTTAGAGGTGACGCGCTGCTGCTTGCTGTCCTCCAGCGTGACCGAAAGACGATACTCATTGCTCGCCCCTTCTGAACTGTCCCATGCCGGAATAATGATGCTCCAGCCCTGCGGATCGGTATTGCTGGCGGGCGGCGTCAGGCTCAGCGCCTGGGTATCACCCTGCCAGCTGATGGCCTTTATCGCATTGGCATGACGAATTTGCAGCTTCAGCGGCAGCGTTTCGCCTGGCTGAACCTGCCACGGCGGCGTGGCGAGGAACACCGACAGCGTTTTGCTCTGACGGAACTCCATCACCGGTGAGTTATTCCGGTTCACCGTGTCATAGCGGCTGCCGCTCAGCGAACGGGCTGCCGCCACGTTATCCGCCGACAGCTGCTTGCTGAGCGCGACGCCAATCTGATAATTCATCTTCAGACCGAACTGATCCTGGGTTTCGCCGGTATCCGCGGTTTTATGGCTGGCGGTGACGGTAAACAGCGGCACCGGCGTATAGCTGACGCCCAGCTCAATCGCCGACGGATTGCTGCCCTGGGTGCCGCTGTTAAACAAATCCACGTTGTCACCAAGATATTGCTCATAGCTTAACGATACGCCCAGCTGGCGGTAAAACGGCAGATAGCCCTGCGACGTGATGTCATAACCGCGCGCCATACGCATCTCGGTCAGGCTGTTTTGATCGCGCCAGCCGGACAGCGGCTGATAATAGTTGGCGGAGAAGCGCAGATAGTCGCCCCAGGCTTCCGCGCCCAGCGATCCGCGCTGCTGATTGGATTCAAACATCTGATCGACAAAGGCGTTGTATCCGACCCGCCAGTGACCGGCCACCCAACGCTGCCCCACGCCGGCATTGCCCACCAGACCGTAATCGGTCTGTTCGACGCCGAGCTGGCTGAAGGTGAGATAGCGATAGTTGTCCGCCCAGGGCGTCACTAATTGCGCAGAAGTGCCGGAAAAGTCGCCCTTCATATCCACCATCAGCGACATACTGGCGCGACCGTAAGGTGAGAGCAGCTGCTGCCCTTCGGTCTCGGCCCGTTTGGCGGCCTCGTCCCGGAAGTGATTGAATGCCCACTGGCCCGCCTCGCTGCCCAGTGACTGATCGTCATCACTGCTCATACTGGCTTCGCCAATGGTTTTCATCGCCTGGGCGACGCGTTTCTCTAACGCGCTGTCATCAGATGCGGTGCTGCCTAAGTCCGGCAGCGACTGGCTAAAACGGGCGGGATCGTCAAACGGCGCATCGGCGATACGGGTATCCGTGGTCAGCGCCTGCGCATCATGGTCAGCACCGCCGGCCAGAACCAGCACCAGCACAGCGCAAAGTGAGCGGATCGGGTGAAATTTTGTCATAACCTCAATGATTGCCTGCGGCAATGCAGTTTTTAAACGTGAAAAACGTAAGACAGATCACAAATCTAATCAAAGGGTAACGTAATACGCGGAGGAGCGCGAGTCAGATGGCTCCTGGTTGATCGGATTCTATCCAAATCATCCAGTTAACTGGCGAACATAAGGAGGATCGTCCAGGCTTTGACCAGGCATTTACCAACAGGATGTGACTGATGAAAAGAATTTTGCTCTGTTTCTCTTTGCTGGCTTGTGCGACTGCGGCCAGCGCCGCGCCCGTTTTCACCCTCCATTCGCCCGACTTTAATGACAATGATGTGATGGCCAAAACCTTTGCCGGCAATGCCAAAGGGAATGCCAGCTGCACCGGCGAAGGCATCTCGCCGGCCCTGAGCTGGAACAATCCGCCGCCGGGCACCAAAAGCTTTGCCCTGACGCTGGTGGATCCGGTCGGCGCAAAAGGACTGGGCGTCAATCATATGGTGGCCTACAACATTCCCTTCCAGCGCACCAGCTTTGCCAGAGGAGAGTTGACTGACGGCAAAGGCTATACCGGCGGCAAAAACAGCCCAGGCACCCTGCGCTATTACGGCCCCTGCCCGCCGGCAGGCAGCGGACAGCACCACTATAACTTCACGCTGATCGCCACGGATTTACCGGCCAACGCGCTGGGACAGGGCTTAACCCGCGAGGAATTACTCAGCAAACTAAAAGGCCACACCTTAGGTGCGGCCGGATTGATTGGGCGGTTTGGCAACGAGTAACCGATGTCCTCAGGACATGATTAATCCGCCGTCGACGTTGATGGTTTGTCCGGTGATGTATCGCGCATCATCGGACGCTAAAAAGGCCACCAGCCCGGCGACATCCTGCGGCTGCCCTGCCCGCTTCAACGGAATATTTTGCACCCACTCCGCCATCAGTTCGCCCTTGCCGTAGGTTTTCTGTTCGGTGCTGAGAATTTCGCCCCACACCCGATCGTTATAATCCCACATCTCGCTTTCGATAATGCCCGGACAGAAGGCGTTAACGGTGATGTTCCACGGTGCCAGCTCCTGCGACAGGCTCTGGGTAATGCCAATCACGCCCATTTTACTGGCGGCATAATGCGGCGTGTAGATAAACCCCTGACGTCCCTGGCCTGACGAGGTGTTGATCAGGCTGCCCGACTGCTGTTTGACCATATATTTTGCCGCTTCACGGCAGCACAGCCAGACGCCGGTGGTGTTCACCGCCAGAATCTTATCAAAGTCAGACTTCGGCATTTTGTCGAAGGTATCGATGGTGATCACCCCCGCGTTCTGAATCGAGACGTCGATGGAGCCAAAGCGGGATGCCGCTTCCTGATACAGATGCTGCACCTGCTGTTCATCGGTGACGTCCACCTGCAACGCGAGGATCTCACTGCCGTGCGCCGCCTTAATCTTTTCGGCGGTTTCGAACACCCGCTCCGCGTTTGAAACCATCACCAGACGGGCGCCGTCGCTGGCGAAACGCTCGGCGATGCCCGCCCCAATACCCCGACAGGCGCCGGTGATCACCACGGTTTTGCCCGCAAAATTACGCTTCATGCTGTTCTCCTTGATGGGTTTGGCCAGCAGGCTGCCAGAGCGTGCGCTGTACCGCCTCACGCCAGCCTTGCCAACTGGTGTTAAGTTGCTGATGGCGGGCGGCGTCAGGCAGCCAGCAATCGTGTTCAGGTAACAGCGCGATCAGCTGGCTGTCGTTAAGCTGTTCCAGCGCGCGCCTTGCCAGCAGTCCCGCGCCCAGCGCCGACAGTTCTGGCGTACTGCTGCGCGCCACCGGGCAACCCAGCAGATCGGCCTGAAACTGCATCAGCCACGGGTTTTGCGTCGGGCCGCCGTCAACCATCAGCGTCTCAAGATGGAAGCCGGGATGCTGACGCATAGCGGTGATCACGTCGGCAATCTGGTACGCAATGGCTTCCAGCGAAGCGCGGATCAGATGGGCAGGCGTCACGCCACGACTGAGGCCGCAAATCACCCCGCGCGCCTGATCGTCCCACCAGGGCGCGCCGGTGCCGGTCAGCGCCGGCACGAAATAAACGCCCAGCGTTGAGTCGATGCTGGCAGGCAGTTCATGCAGCGCCCGGCTGAGGACCTGTCCTTTGCCGTCGGTCAGCCCGGTGGCCTGTGCCATCCAGGCCACGCCGTCGCCGGTGTGCGGAATATTGCCTTCCAGCCCGTACACCAGACGTTCGCCATCGTGCCAGGCGACGGTGGTCGCCAGCTGAGTAATACTGGTGTCCGGCGTCAGCAACGGCGCCATCACCGAAGAACCGGTGCCGTAGGTCGCTTTTACGCCGCCCGCCTGCCCCAGCCCGTGCCCATAGAGCGCGGCATGGGAATCGCCGACCATCGCCATAATCGGCAGACCATCGGGAATTCCGCGCAGGCCACGGGTGGTGCCAAACAGTCCGCTGGACGGATGAATTTCGGGTAAGGCCACGCGCGGCAGGCCAAACAGCGCCAGCATCGCCTCATCCCACTCGCCGGTTTGCAGATTCAGTAGCTGGGTGCGTGCCGCGTTGGAGGTATCGCAGCGGAACTGCTTGCCACCGGTAAAATGCCACAGCAGCCAGGCATCGATAGTGCCGAGGCAGAGCTCACCGTTAGCCGCCCTTTCCGCGCCATCTGCGGTGTTATCCAGCAGCCAGCGCATTTTTGAGGCGGAAAACAGCGGCGCAATCGGCAGGCCGGTCACCGAGCGGATCAACGCGTCCTGATGATCGCCTCTGAGCTGCTCGCAAAATGGCGAAGAGCGGGAACACTGCCAGGTTATTGCCGGCGCGATCGGTTTCCCGGTCGCCCGCTCCCAGCCCATCGCCGTTTCACGTTGGTTACTGATTGCCAGCGCCGCGACGCGGTTTTCGCCAACGCTGTGGATAACCTCGCTGACCACGGTCAGCGAGGCGTTCAGCAACATCATGCCGTCCTGCTCCACCCAGCCTGACCGTGGCGTGTCCACCGTCAGCGGGCGCGAGGCTTTGGTCACTACCTGTCCACGGGCATCAATGGCGACCGCTTTAACATTGCTGGTGCCTTCATCCAGCGCAATGATCAGCTCTCTAGCCATGACTGACCTCAGAGAGCGGCGCGGCCGCCTGCTTTTTTTCGTGACGACGCATCAGCACCACTTTGCTTTGCAGGCGTTGCTGGAACTGGTCGATAACCACCGCGGTGACAATCACCAGGCCTTTGATCACCATCTGCCAGAAGTCGCTGACGCCCATCATCACCATGCCATCGGCGAGGAAGACGATCACGAACGCGCCGATAATTGAGCCCGACACGCGACCGCGACCGCCCGCCAGTGCGGTTCCACCCAGTACCGTGGCCCCGATAGCGTCCATCTCAAACATGTTACCGGTCATCGGGTGCGCCGTTTGCAGCTGCGAGGCGACAATCAGCCCCACCAGCGCCGCACACATCCCCGAGAAGGCGTAAACAAACACTTTCACTTTGATGATCGGCACACCGGCCAGCCGGGCCGCCGACTCGTTACCGCCGCTGGCGTAGATATAGCGACCCAACGGCGTTTTACGGGTGATATACAGGCCGACCAGCAGCAGGCCAACCATCATCCAGATCGGGATATAGACGCCCAAAATGCTGCCCGAGCCGAGAATGGCGAAGCCGGTATTGCCCAGCTGCGGCAAGCCCACCAGGTTGGCGTAGGTGCTGCCATCGTTCCATAACAGCGCGGCACCGCGCGCGACATACATCATGCCCAGCGTACAGATAAACGGTGCCACACCGAGCCGGGTGATCACCGCGCCATTGATCAGCCCAACCACGATGCCGAACAGGGTGACTACCAGGATCACTTCCGGCACGTTGAGGAACAGCGTTTGTCCGCCCCACAGCGGCAGGCCGTTGGTCAGCAGCGCACCGGCCACCATGCCGCAAATCCCGGCCACCGCGCCGACGGACAGGTCGATACCGCCGGTGAGGATCACCAGCGTCATGCCGATCGCCAGCAGGCCGGTGATCGCCACGTGCTGGGTCATGATCAGCAGGTTAGACGGGGTCAAAAAGTTCGGCACCATCACGCTGAAAAAGCCAATGACGATCAGCAACGCGATAAACGTACGGGCCTTCAGCAGATACATATAGAGCAAATATTTCTGGTTCATGGTCTTGTTCCTCAACGCCCGGGGGGCACGCTAATCATGTGGAGTGGACGCCGTGATAAGCCGCTCGCGGGTGGCTTCAGCCCGGGGTAAATCGGCGGTGATTTTTCCATCGGCCATCACCAGGATCCGGTCGGCCAACGCCATGACCTCATCCAGCTCTGAGGAGGAAAACATCACTGCCAGTCCCTGCCGGGCCATTGACCCAATCAGGTGATAAACGTCAGTTTTGGCGCCGACATCAATGCCACGCGTCGGCTCATCCAGCAGCACCACTTCCGGGCCGGTCATCAACGCTTTGCCGAGCACCACCTTTTGCTGATTGCCGCCGCTAAGCGAGGTGATCGGCAGTTCAACATCGCTGACCTTGATCGCCAGCCGTTCGATCATCTCGTTGACCCGCAGCGCTTCTTTCTGCGGATGCAGCAGGTTCAGCGCGCGACGAAAGCCTTTCAGGCTCAGATCGCTCAGCGTCATATTGGTTTTGATCGACATCAGCTCGATCACCCCTTCGCCTTTACGATCTTCCGGCACCAGCGCAATGCCCTTCTTCAGGCGGTACTGGAAATTGCGCTTGTCGAGGCATTCGCCGTTCAGCGTGACGCTGCCGCTCTGGCAGGACATCAGGCCAATCAGACCTTTAAACAGCTCGGTACGCCCGGCACCCAACAGGCCATAAATGCCGACCACTTCGCCTTTGCGCAGCGAGAAGCTGACGTCGTTAAGCTTGTAGCCGCCGTTCTGCGCCAGCGCGGTTAAGCCATTGACGTTGAGTACCGCATCGCCCTGCTCGGCGGCCTGATAATCAAAGTGCTTTTTCTTGTCGCCGACCATCTGTTCGATGATCCACGGCACGCTGGCATCGCGGACTTCACGCTCGCTGATAAAACGGCCGTCGCGGAAAATGGTGATGTGATCGCCAATTTCCATCAGCTCTTCCAGCCGGTGCGAGATATAGATGATGGTGACGCCACGGCGCTTCAGCGCCTCAATGACGTTAAACAGCACCTTCACTTCCGACTGGCTGAGGGCGGAGGTCGGCTCGTCCATGATCAGCACGCGGGTGTCTTTCGACAGCGCCCGGGCGATCTCGACCAGCTGCTGATGACCAATGCCCAGTTCGTTCAACGGCGCATAGGGATCGACATCCAGCTCCAGCCTTTCCAGCAGCGCCTTCGCCAGCTGGTACTGGTATTTCTCGTTGATCACCCCACGCTGGAAGAATTCGTTGCCGATAAAAATGTTGTCCATCACGTTCATATTCGGGAACAGGTTCAGCTCCTGAAAAATGATGCTGATACCGTGTTTCTCGGCCTGCTGCGTGGTGTGTAAGGTCACCGGCTCGCCATCCAGCAGGATCTGCCCGGAGGACGGCACTTCCACGCCCGCCAGCATTTTCATCATGGTGGATTTGCCCGCGCCGTTTTCGCCAATCAGCACGTTGACCTTGTTGCGATACACGCGATAGTCCACCGAATCCAGCGCGGTGACGCCCGGATAAATGCGGGAAACATTGCGGGTTTCGATAATCACGTCCGACTGCTGGCTGGCCGGCGTCAGGACATCCGCTTCAGTGTGCGCCATGATTTACTCCTGTTGACGGACAACGCGGGCCGGAGTGATATCCGGTGCGGATTGCGGCACGTCCCAGCTGCTGAACACGCCATCGACTTCCACCCGATCGCCCACTTTCGGCTGAAGTTTTTTCACTTCATTCGAGGCCAGGGTGTTGATCGCCCGGCCGTAATCCCCAAACAGCACCTGATCGTTGAAGTCCTGATAGCTGGAACCTTTGTAGACATCGCGCAGGGCGGTGCCCCGAATTATCGGGCCAATCTGCACCACCACGTCCTGGCCGCTGACGTCTTTTACCGTCATCTTGCCGCTGCGTGAGGTGGTATTCACCGCCGACACCGTGCCGTTAATCTTCACGGTGAAGACGCACGGATTCTCTTCCTGGCTACGGTAGCCAAACTGCTTACAGGCGCTGTCGATGTCCTTCGCCGCGGCCAGATCTTTCATTACCTCGCCCAGCGGTTTGGCATCGTTTAGCACCTGCGGCACGATCTTCTGCTGATAGGTATTGGTGACGTTCGCCATGGCCGGATTGGGTGGGTTTTTCAGGTCGGCTAATTCCTGTTGCGACACAATGCGGCAACCGCCAAGGGTTAACGCCGCGACTGCCAGCCAGACTCGCCTGGACATAAATTCTCTCCTTTGCGCCCCGTAAGGGGCGCAGCAGTATCACCACAACCACGACTCAGGATTTGTAATTGAAGTCCTGAACCTTCGAGGCATTGTCCGGGTTGATCAGAATGCCGCGGAACATCACACGCTGTTTCTCAGGCTTGGTGCCTTTCTGGATAAAGTTATCGAGATCGGTCACACCCTGCGCGGCGATGGCCTGAGCCTGCAGCATCACGGTGGCTTTCAGCGTGCCGGCTTTCACCGCGTCACGTTCATCATTGCTGCCATCAATACCGACCACGATCACATCGTTACGGCCTGCGGCTTTCAGCGCGGCAATCGCCCCCAACGCCACCGGGCCATTACCACAGATCACCCCTTTCACGTCCGGATGCGCCTGCAGAATACTGTCCATGATGCGCTTGCCGTCGATCAGGGTGCCTTTCGCATCCTGGCGGGCGACGCTTTTCATGTCGGTGTACTGGTCGAGTACCTGGTGGAAGGATTTGGAGCGGGTCACGCAGTTATTGTCGGCGAGGTTACAGGTCAGTTCGGCATAGCTGCCCTTTTCACCCATCTTCTCGACGAAAACGTTGGCGACGTCAGAGCCGGCCTGGAAGTTGTTGTGGGTAATCTGCTCCAGCGCGACGTTATCGACCGGGATTTCGCGGTTAATCAGCACCACCGGAATGCCGGCATCCTTGGCTTTCTGAATGGCGGCGACGCTGGCGGTGGAGTCGGCGTTATCGAGGATAATGCCCTGCACTTTTTTACCGATCGCGGCATCGATCAGCTCGCTTTGTTTCTTCACATCTTCGCCGTGAGACAGGACCGACGTTTTATAGCCTAATTCCTGCGCCTTCATATTGGCCCCTTTCGCTTCTGAGGCGTAATAAGGGTTATCCAGCGAGTTCACCATTATCATAATGGTGCCTTTATCGGCTGCCAGCGCCGCATGGGAAAAAGTGCAGGCGGTGGCAACGGCTAATACAGTTAAACGCATGTTCATAGTGATGTTCTCTCATTATTGTAGGGTCAGCGTGTAGGGTATTGCGTTCGGACTCGCTTCTCTGGTCTGGGCGAAGTACTACCAAATGGTAAAGCCGCCATCGATCATCAGATCGGCGCCGGTAATCATGTCGCTACCGTTGCTGGCAAAGAACAGCACGGCGGCGGCAATCTCGTCGGTGTAGGCGAAGCGTCCCATTGGGATTAATTGCTTCATTGCCTCACCTTTTTCTCCCCGCCAGGCTTTTTCGCCCATCGGTGTCAGCACCACGGTCGGAGAGAGGGTATTCACGTTAATTTTGTGTGGCGCAAACTCCTTGGCCATCACCTTGGTCATGCCCAGTAATCCGGCCTTGGCCGAGGTGTAAGCCACATGGTTATCGATGGCGATGGAGGCGGCCTGCGAGGCGATATTAATAATTTTTCCGCCCCTGCCGGCTTTCACCATGCGTTTTGCCACCGCCTGCGAGCAGAGGAACGGCCCGGTCAGGTTAACGGCGACCTGCTTTTGCCACTCGTCAAACGCGGTTTCCAGCACCGGCTGCAACATCACATAACCGGCACAGTTGACCAGAATGTCGATATGGCCGTAATGCGCATCCACGTCTGAAATGGCCTGTTCCACTGAGGCCGGATCAGTCACATCGCACTGCACAAACTGCACGCGGCTGGCGTCAAACTGGCTGGCCACGTCGCTCACTTTGCTCTGTTCAAATGCCGGGTAAAGCAGCGCCAGGCTTGCGCCTTTTTCCAGCAGCATTTTATTGCTGGCCATGGCGATGCCGCCCAGCCCGCCGGTGACCACCGCGACCTTGCCGGTCAGATCCATGTTGGTATCCACGCCATAGCGCAGATTGACATCATATTCATTGCTCATCAGTGGGTCCTCAGGCGGCGACAACGTGTTGTAAGGTGGTGCGCAGACCTTCCGCATCAATGCGGAACTGGCTGCGCAGTGCAGCGCGACTGCTGCTGTGGGTAAATTCGTAAGCCGGGATCCCCAACGGGGTAAACCGCTGGCGCAGCCCGTGCTTATGCAGAATTTCACCGATAATGCTGCCCAGACCGCCGCTCAGCGAATGCTCTTCCATGGTGATCACCTGCTGGTGCGCGCTGATCAGTTTCACTACCGCGGCTTCATCCAGCGGCCACAGCGAAGGCAGGGAAACGATGGTGATGCTGTCGTGTTTTGCCGCCAGCGCTTCATGGGCCAGCGTGCCCATACAGAACACCACCGTCTCTTTGCCTTCCTGCAGCACTTCCGGCTTGCCGGGAACGAACTGGTAATCGTCGCCATGCAGCACCGGCACTTTGTCACTGTCCATACGGATATAGACCGGACCGGTATGCTGAATGGCGTAACGTGCAATGGCGCTGGCCTGCACGGCATCGGCCGGGGCAAACACCTGCAGGTTGCCGAAGGTGCGGGCAATGGCGATGTCATTGGTACAGTGGTGAGTGGCACCCAGCGGCCCGTAGGCGAAGCCGGCGTTCAGGCCAAGCATTTTGACGTTGGTTTCGGTGTAGCAAATATCGTTTTTGACCTGCTCATTAGAGCGGGCAAACAGGAACGGTGCGGCGTTGGCGGTAAACACCGTGCGGCCGCTCAGTGCCATTCCCGCCGCCATGCCGACCATGTTCTGCTCGGCGATGCCGACGTTAATCACCCGATCGGGAAAGGCCTTTTCAAATGGCGCAATTTTGGAGGTTGAGGTGGAGTCAGCAACCATCACGCTGAGGTTCGCCCCGTTCTGTTGTTCATCGACCAGCGTGGCGATGATCGCGTCGCGTAAGTCTTGCATTAGTCTTCCTCCAGCTCTGCCAGCCCAAGGGCCAGCTGCTCATCATTAGGGACCGAGTGGTGCCAGGCCGGGACGTTCGCCATAAAGGAGATGCCGTGGCCTTTCTCGGTATTGGCGAGGATCACCCGGGGTTTGCCGGTCGACGGCTGATTCACCGCATTGGCAATGGCTTCAGGATCGTGACCGTCGCACTCCAGCACCTCGAAACCGAACGCCAGCCATTTATCTGCCAGCGGTTCCAGCGGCATGATGTCTTCGGTTTTGCCCGCCAGCTGCAGGCGGTTACGGTCCACAATGGCCACCAGGTTATCGAGCTTGAATTTGCTGGCGGACATCGCCGCTTCCCAGTTCGAGCCTTCCGCCAGTTCACCGTCGCCAAGCAGCACAAACGCCCGACGATGGCCCATGCCGGACAGCTTGTTGCCCAGCGCCAGGCCGACGCCGATCGGCAAGCCGTGCCCGAGGCCGCCGGAGTTAATCTCAACCAGATCCGGCAGCTTTTGCCTGACCGGATGGCCTGCCAGCAGCGTGTCGTCGCCCATAAACTGGTCGAGGATCGCCGGGTCGATCAGCCCCATCGCCGCCGCGCTGCAATACAGCCCGCCTGCGCCGTGGCCTTTCGATAAAATAAAACGATCCTGATCGGGACGCTCAGCACCGCGATCCATCACCCCCATAAACAGCGTACAGATGATGTCTACCTCTGAGAGGTCGGCGCCGGTATGCCCTTTTCCCGCCCGATGATTCATTTGCAGGACATAACGTCGGGCCTGACGCGCTGTCTGTTTGATTGCCTGAAAGTCCATCATTACCTCTTCGTCTGTAACGCCGCTGACCGGATAGCGAAGTGGCAGTCCTGCGGCTCATTCGTTTTCGAATAAAAATATACGCTATCGTTTCTAAGCATATTGTGGGGTGGATCAAATTTCAAACAAAAGCCGCTCGAAAGATTAAGCCCTTGATCTACCAGTTTAATCCCCATTATTCAGAATAAGAGTAAGGACAAAAATGCTAAAAATATGTTTAAAATCAAGGCTGTTGCCGTGCATAGACTTTCGAACGAAAACGAAAAGGAAAAAATACCAGACTCGCATTCAATCGAATGCAGAGGTAATATTTGCGCTAATGGCCGTTTGGCGCGGGTTTTCGCCCGTTCAGCAGGTGAAGGGAGAGTTTCGGTTGAAAAGCAAAAGCGAACAATTAGCCGACATGCAGCAACGGCGGGAAAAAATCCTTGAGATGATCCGGGAAGACGGCACGGTGACGGTGAAGATGCTGACGGAGGCCTTTGGCCTGACGGAAGCCACCATCCGTACCGATCTCCGCGTGTTGCAGAAAGAGGGACATGTCCAGCGTTATCATGGCGGTGCCACGCTGATGACCGGTAAGCAGAATACCGGCGCGCTGATGCTGGAGAGGCAAACCCATCTTGATGAGAAGGATGCTATCGGCCGGCTGGCGGCGGAGTATATCGAAAATGGCGATACGGTGATTTTCGACTCCGGTACCACCACCACCGCTATCGCCCATCATCTGGGGCACATCAACAAGCTGTCGGTGGTCACCACCGCAGTCAATATCGCGCTAATGCTGGGCGGTGAGCCGGGCGTCAATATTCTGCTGACCGGCGGCACCTTTAAGTTCCCGACTCTTTCCACCTCCGGCGAGAAAGCGGCCAGCTTCTTTGAGAACGTACTGGCCGAGAAGCTGTTTCTGGCGACCGCCTGCATTTCACCCAAGCTGGGGCTGAGCTTCCCGAGCGAAACCGATATCAAAGTCAAAAGCGCGATGATCCGCTCGGCCAGCACGGTGTATGTGGTGGCCGACTCCAGCAAGATCGACAAGGTGTCGATGTTTGCCCTGCCCTGTGACTGGAGCAATATTCAGTACCTGATCACCGACAGCGGCATCAGCGCCGAGTCGACAGAGGCGTTTGAAGCGCTGGGCGTCAGGGTATTGATTGCCAGGGGATAGCCTCGCTGGCGTAAAACCGGCAGGATAAAAAAAGGCGTCCTGCCTGTGCCGTGAGCACGAAGTTGGACGCCTTTATCCAAAGCACTCGCGCAACCGTCAACGGCCAAACAAATGCATTGTTGTGTATACCTGTTTTTGCAAAGCCTGTGCCAGATCGTCAACCCTCTGATTCCTTTGATAAAGGCCAGAAAGCGTCAGGTCAACTGGCGCCAGTTGCCGATTCCCGGCGGCAATTTTGCCCTGCCATGATGCACAAATCGCACTCCCGGTGTGCATTTCCTGACCAGCCCGATTGCGCGGCTTTTTTACCGCCGTCCGCTTGCCGCCAACCGGCTTCTGATTGGATTAAGCACCTCCAGAGCCGCCTGCTGAAACTCACTGGCTTTTAACTGAAAAAAGCGCGTTGGCATAAAAAAATCAGCCTGGGCAAAACATTAGCCACATTGATACGTTAAGCCCTGAAGCCGTTAACAGATGATGCCCGCTCGGAGCGCCGCTATTCATGCGGTCTGGCGACAGTTTATCGATCCTAATCAAATTGACTTCTTGTCACCTTTCAGGCAAAGATTGTCACCTCTCAGACCGCTGATAACATGTAAAGTGGCGGCCTGCAATTGTTCCCATTCTCAAAAGCGTCAGGTAAACTGACAACGAATTTATCTTTCTGTAAACCTGACTCTTTTTTTCTTGTTACCGACAGTTTACCTGAGCGGACGATGACAATGATTGTGGGGTTTTGCCTGTGGACTATAAGACTCACTGATGAAATGCATGAGGACCAATGTGAAAATAAGCATCGCGTTTACCCTGTTGGCAGTGCTGTCCCTGTCCGGATGCAAGGCTCCTCCTCCGCCGATAACGGATGACACCATCGTAACCAGCGAAGTGGATGGCGTGAAGTTCACCCATCGTCACGCGGTGCAGGCACCGACGTCGTTTACCCCCGTCAATGAGACCTACCGCGCGTTGTATAATGCGTCGGTGATGACCAGCCCGGATTTCAGCGGTAAGAACGTCCGCTATCTTGAGAATGGCAAACCCTTCACCGTACTGGGTGAAGTGGAAAATCACTGGCTGGCTATCGCCGATCCCGATCAGGAACAGCTGATTGGTTACGTGCCGTTCAAAGCCGGCGTGAAAACCGACCTGTATGACGCCACGATCAAAAGCGATCGTCCCCGCCCACGTAAAAACGCCAAAAAAGTGTGCGTCGATGTGGGTGGCCAAAGTAAAGCCTGCCGCAACAACGCGACGGCCACCTGGATCCTGGAATAATCGCGTTCTGCGCCACGGACGGCCAGAAATCACTCTTCGATCCGACGACCCAAAGCGCCCGCCTTGCTGGCGCCACACAGCCGAGACAGTAAAAGCCTGATGACCCCGGAATACCCCGCTGACGCGCTTCCTTACGTCAGCCCAGAAAACCCGTTGCTGGCCGCAGCGGCACCGTTGCTGAATGCAATTGTGCAGATCCGCCTGGCAGCCACGCATGACGACCCTGCCGGCCTGCGTCAGCAACTGGTCGATGAGATCCGCCTGTTTGAAACCCGATGTAAACAAGCCGGCCTGCCTTTTGACATGATCATTGGTGCCCGCTACTGCCTGTGCAGCGTGCTGGACGAAGCTGCGGCGCAAACCCCGTGGGGCACGCGCGGCGTCTGGTCGGGCAACGGTCTGCTGGTCACCTTCCATAATGAAAGTTGGGGTGGCGAAAAAGTCTTCCAGCTGCTTTCCCGCGTCTCGCAAAATCCCAAATTGCATCTGCCGCTGCTTGAGGTGATCCACTACTGTCTGCTGTTGGGCTATGAAGGCCGTTACCGTGGCATCGATCAGGGTAAGCTGCAGCGTGATGCGTTGCGCACCCGCCTGGCCCAGTTGATAAGCGATACCCGCGTGCAGCAGCAACCGCTGGTCGAACCCCAGCCGTTATCGCCCGCCAGCCAGAACACCTTTTGGCGACCGCCGGTGCCGTTGTGGGCATGCGTGATGCTGACAGCCTTTGTGGCCTGCCTGATTTATTCCGGCCTTAACTGGCGTCTTGGGAATTCGGCGGAGCCGCTGCTGCGTGCCATCTGGCAAACGCCGCTGCCCAAGGCCGAACCGGTCAGACGCTCAAACTCGACGCAGGCGATGCTGGATTTGCGCACGCGGCTGGACGATCTGATTGTTGACCGCACGCTGGATGTTGCCGACGGCGCCAATGGCAGCAAGGTGATTATTGCGGCCGACAAGCTGTTTAACCGCGGCGGCAGTGATTTAACCCCTGCGGGCCGGGCGATCATGGTGCGCGTCGCCGCCGCCATGGACAACATCAAAGGCACGCTGCAGGTCAGCGTCTATACCGATAACCAACCGCAGCGTACCGCCCGCTTCCCGTCTAATTATGAATATTCGCTGGCCCAGGCCCATACGCTGACCTCGCTATTGCAGCAGCTGATGATCCAACCTGGCCATATGATCCGCGGTGAAGGCCGCGGTGACAGCAACCCACTGCTGCCGAACGACAGCCAGGAAAACCGGGCGCAAAACCGCCGGGTGGAAATCCTGCTTTTCCCGGCGCCTGAAGTTCAGAGCAGCAGCAAACCCGCGGGGAAATCCTGATGTCTTCTCGCCTTTATTCCCTGATTTTTAGCCGCCTGCTGTGGGGCTTTTTCGGCATCAGCGCGCTGTCGGCGGTGATCTGGATGCTTGGCCCTCAGCTGTTAATCGGCGGCAGCCACTGGCTGGAGCCGGTCATTAACCGCCAGCTGGCCATTTGCCTGTGCTTCTTCCTGTGGATTATCTTCCAGCTGATCCCCCAGCTGTATCGCGCCTGGTTTAACTCGCGCTTGCTGAATAACCTGCAGCACAATGACAACGTCGATTATGCCGACCGGGCGATGACCGAAGAGTTGCTCAGCACCCGCTTCAGTGAAGCGGCCATGCGGCTGAAGAAAACCCAGTTTAGCGGGCGGGATCGCAAGAAAAAGCCGCGCGGCTGGCTGCAACGCGTTAATTCCCAGTATTTGTACCAGCTGCCCTGGTACATGATTGTCGGCGCGCCTGGTGCGGGTAAAACCACGGCGCTGGTGAATTCGGGTCTTGAATTCCCGCTCAGCGACAGCTTTGGCAAAACCGCGCTGCGCGGCGTTGGTGGCACCCGTCATTGCGACTGGTGGTTTACCGAAGACGCGGTGCTGCTGGATACCGCCGGGCGTTATACCCTGCAGGAAAGCCAGCGCGCGAAGGATGCCAGCGAGTGGCAGACCTTTATCACCCTGCTGAAGCGCTACCGCACGCGCCAGCCGATCAACGGGGTGATCATGACCGTCAGCGTCGCCGATCTGCTTAGCGACTCGGCGGAAGCGCGCTTTAATCAGGCGACGGCGCTGCGTCAGCGTATGTCTGAACTGCACCAGCAAACCGGTATCCACTTCCCGGTGTATGTGATGGTGACTAAAACGGACCTGCTGAAAGGCTTTATGAGCTATTTCGCGTCGCTGGATAAAGCGCAGCGCGATCGCATCTGGGGCTTCAGCTTCCCGTGGGAAAATAACCGCCAGAGCGAATCGGCTATCAACCAGCTGTTCGACCGCCAGTTCCGCCTGCTGACCCAACAGCTGCAGGACGATTTGGCCGGCAATATGGCGCGGGAAAGTGACCTGACGCTGCGGGCCGAGTGCTTCCTGTTCCCGCAGGAGTTTGCTTCTTTACGGCCACTGCTGGCGGAATACCTCGATATTGTCTTCTCACCGGAAAATGGCGAGATGCCGTGGTCCGTGCGCGGGGTGTTCTTTACCAGCGGCACCCAGGAAGGGCTGCCGTTTGACCGCATTATGGGTGAGTTGAACAGAAAGCTGCAGCTGCCGCAGGCGTCAGGCCACTCCATTGCCAGCTGGGATTCGGTTAACCGCCATGCGCCAATCCCCGCGAACAAAGGCCAGAGCTATTTTATCCGCTCGCTGATGGATGACATGATTTTTGCCGAAAGCGGGCTGGCAGGCAGCGATCGCTCCTGGGAGCACCGCAACCGGCTGCTGCACTGGGCCGGTTATGCCTCGCTGGCACTGGCGCTGATGATTGCCACCATGCTCTGGACCACCAGCTATTATAAAAATCAGCAGTATCTGCACCAGGTGGAAAGCCGGATGACCGCGGTCGACCAGCAGGCGAAGCGGCTGGCCGCCAATAACTCCGGGGATATCCTGGATCTGCTACCCTTCTTAAATAGCCTGGTGGCGTTGCCGCAAAGTGAGAGTTTCTCGGTTGAAGCGCCACCGCTCAGCATGCGCGGTGGATTATATCGCGGTGGCCAGGTGAGCGATGCGGCCTGGGGCTTCTATCAGAACGCGTTGAAATCCCTACTGCTGCCGCGCGTGGCGCAAAACATCACCCAGACCCTGCGACAGGACAAGGGCGATGACAGTGAATTCAGCCGGAATGCGTTGCGTGCGTATCAGATGCTGTATCAGCCACGCAGCTATGACGGCGAATTCTTACGCGGCTGGGTGATGCAGAATCTTCAGCGCACCCTGCCGGCGAACGTCACGACCCGCCAGCTTCAGCAGCTGGACTGGCACCTGAGCCAGCTGCTGGACCGGCAGATCCAGAGTTCTCCCTTTATCCGGGACAATACGCTGATGATGAGAAAGTTAGCGCTGGATTTGGAAAATGCAGGACGACAGCCCGAAACAGGCACGGTAATTATTCCTGCGGCTGAACGTGTGGCAGCGAACGTTCACTGAATAAGGTCAGCACTATGGCAGAAAATACAGAGTTGGGATGGTACGGCAAGCTGCCTTCCACCGGTGATTTTCTTCAGCGCAGGTTGCCTGAGGCGATGGTCAACAGCTGGTCAAACTGGTTCCAGTTGGGTTTATCGCACTGGCATCACCACAGTGAGCGCAACGCCGAGCTGTTCAGCCGGGCGCCGGTATGGAATTTCGCCCTGCCCGCCACGCTGGGCGTGCAGCGAGTGCAAATTGGCTGCCTGCTGGCCTCACGCGACAGAGTGGGTCGCGCGTGGCCGCTGCTGGCGGTACAAAGCGTGCCGGTCAGCCTCTGGCATCCGGCGCAGCTGGCGGTGTCGGGCGACTGGTTTAGCCACCTCGGCCAGACTTTGCACCGTGCGGTGTCGACCAACGTCACCCCTGACGCACTGAGCCAGGCGTTACTTTCCCTGCCGCCCCTGTCGCTTCCTGACACCGGCAGATCGGACATTATGGACGTGATTGGCTACCAGGATCTTCCCTGCACGCTGGCCTGGCATGAAGTGTCACAACGCTTCAATCCCGGCCAGTACACCAGCTACTGGTGGACCAATCAGAGCGACGGCTATCCTCTGGTCAGCCATAAACACAGCGGCAACCTCACCGCACAGCTTTTTTCACAATTATTCGATCCGGCCGCCGTGGCGCAACCGGGTCGACATGGACTCTATCCTCCGATGTTTGAATAGAGTTATTAGGCCTCTGGCCCTGGCTTCAGGAAAAGCGCATGCGATTTACCATTGTTGAGAGCAGAACCGAGGCGCCCGTCACCGCCTGTGACTTTGTCGCCCCCGGCGGCACCATTGGCCGCAGCGTGGATAACGATCTGGTCCTTCCCGATGACGAACGTGCTATTTCTCGCCTGCAGGCGGTGGTGCACGTGGCCAGCAGCGGCGACTGCCGGCTGACCAGTCACGGCAGTGTGATTGCGGTGTTGCATAACCAGGCGCCGCTGGCACGCGGCAGCCAGATTGCGCTGCAACATGGCGATTTGCTGAGCATTGGCGACTATCAGATTCAGGTCAGCGATCCGGCACGGGCCAGTGAAACGCCGTTCAGCGATGTCGACCCGCTGGCGCTGTTTGGCGAGGATCACTCGCTGCCGGCCGATCCGTTGGGGATCCTGCATGAAGAAGAGCCGATTATTATCCACTCCAGCGATGCGCAGACGCCGGAACAGCTCGCGGCGCGCACCGCCCGCCAGAATGATGCCAGGCTGGGAATCGAACCGATTGGTCATGACGCGCCTTACAGCGAACGCCCGGCCAGCGACAGCAACGCCGAACGGCTGCTGGCGGCGCTGATGGAAGGCATGGGTCTGGAGCACGGGGCGGGTAAACCGGCGCTGACCGAAGATCAGCTGCGGATGACCGGCAGAATGCTGAGCCTGTTTTCGCAGGGAACGGTTGCCCTACTCTCTTCGCGCTCGATCCTCAAGCGCGGCGTGAAGGCCGAAATGACCATGATCCTCAATGAAGCCAATAATCCGTTCAAGATCCTGCCGTCGGGTAAAACCGTGCTGATGCAGATTTATCAGAGCCAGATGCCGGGCTTTATGCCGCCAGAGCAGGCGGTGCGCGATGCGCTGGTCGATTTGCAGGCGCATCAGCTGGGGATGATTGCCGGTATCCGCGCGATTATCGCCGCCATGCTGCAGTCGTTTAATCCTCAGCGGCTGGAGGATAATGCGAAACGTGATGGCGTCTTGCCAAAATTTGGTCTGCCGGGCAGCAAAAAAGCCGCGATGTGGCAAGCCTATCAACGTCATTATCAGAACACCTCAGGCGAAATTGAGGACGATTTCCATACCCTGTTTGGCGATGCATTCCTGCAGGCCTATGACATGGAAGTGAATCAGTACAAAGACTCACAAATCAGACCGGAAGATGAATGAAGATTAACACTGCCTCGACCTCAGAAATTGGCGCAAGAGAGAGCAATCAGGATGAAACGGGTGAGTACACCGGCGCGCATTCTGCCTGTTTTTTAGTCTGCGATGGTGTGGCGGGCACCGAGGGTGGTGAGATCGCCGCCCGGCTGGCCCGTGATTCGTTACTGACCGAATTTGCCGATGACCGGCCGATAAATCCGGCTGATACCGAAAAATGGGTCACCAAAGCCGACCAGGCGATCCGCCAGGCGCAGAGGAATAATCTGAATTTTAAGCGCATGAGCACCACCCTTGCCGCGCTGTTTATTGACCGCGTGCAACAACGCGCATGGTGGGCCCACGCTGGTGACAGCCGTGTTTATCACTTCCGTCGTGGCTTCATCAATACGGTGACCCGTGACCACAGTCTGGCCCAGCAAATGAAAGAGGCCGGTGTTGATAATTCCGGTATTAACAGTAATTTACTTTATAATGCGCTCGGCGCGGATGGCACGCTTCCGGTCAGCTACAGCGATGTGATCCAGCTGGAAGATGGCGATGCCTTTCTGGTCTGTACCGACGGCTTCTGGTGCAGCCTGTCGCCGCAGGAAATGGAGCAGGCGCTGCGGATGGTCAACTCGCCGGAAGAGTGGCTGGCACTGATGCAAAAAGCCATTAATCGCAGTGAAAAAAAAGACAATTTGAGTGCTGTGGCCGTTTGGGTAGGCTCGCCACAGGAAACCACCCTATTACAATCGATGGCGGATTCGGCTCGTTTTTTACCGCCGCGTGATTAACACCAAGGATCGCTATGAAATTCTGGTTGCCAGCTACTGCCACACTGTTGATAGCAACTGCCGCACAGGCTGATGATTACCGCGTGGTTTACTCTCCCAGCCTGGCGCTGGAGGTGTTTATTGATAACGTGGAAAGTAACGCGCCGCAGGACTGGTGCCAGGATAACATTCATTTGCGTATCGTCTCCGGCAAAAGCAAAGAGTCCAGCGTGCTGACCACCTTCCTGCCGCGCGTGGGCAACCTGTTGCAAAATCAGTGTGGCAAGCTGGTCGAGCTGCCGTGGCAGATGACCAACGATGCCGGATCGGTTCTGGCCACCGGAACCGCCTCGAAAGAGCAGAGCTGGCGCCCGATCGTCATCGCCGATGCCACCGCCGCCGCAACCGCCAGCAATGCCTCACCGCTGGATCTGTCACAGCCGGCCAACAGCGCACCGTTGCAGCATTTCGATCTGCCTGCCGGCTGTCATTTCCGCACCTGGTGGGACGACAAAGGCCAGTCGCTGTTTATCCCCGACAGCAAGCGGCTGACCTGTTCAACCGAAGGCTGGCTGGAAGGCCCAAGCGAACTGACCCTTTCCAGCAACGGGAAATCCGAGCCGGTGCCGGTGCAGTTCTACGAAGGCTACCCGCTGAAAAATATTCACCCTGCCTCCGGGGCGCTGGATATTGTCGCAGCCAACAATCAGCGCCTGGTGGCCGCCAAAGCCGACGCGCCTGACAGTTGGTTGCTGCTGCCGTTTAACGCCACGCAGCACGTATGGTCGTTTGATGGCGTGATGCTGGTTAAAATGGACAAAACCCAGGCGACCGATCCCGAACAGCTGAAAACCCAGGTTGATGCACTGCGCAAGGCCTGGGCGAAAGTGATGGATCCGCAAGCGAAGATTACCGTGCTGCTGGTTGATGACCTGCATGCAGACCTGGCCGATCCGGCTATTGGCGCCTGGCGCACCGTTAACTAACTCCGGATGGATACTATGTCGGCGAACGAGAAAACCAAAACAGTCCCCAATGCGCTTCCGGCCGGGCACCGTTTTAATGAGTTTGAGATCAAGGAAGTGATTGGCGGTGGCGGCTTCGGGATCGTTTATCGTGCCTGGGATCATCTGCTTGAACGCACCATTGCGATCAAAGAGTATCTGCCGATTTCGCTGGCCTCGCGCGGGGACGATCTGACCATCGTGCTGCGCGGTGAACGCTATCAGAAGTTATTTAACGCCGGCCTGAACAGCTTTATTCAGGAAGCCCGCCTGCTCGCCCGCTTTAATCATCCTGGCTTGCTGCACGTGCTGCGCTTCTGGGAAGAGAACGGCACCGCCTATATGGGCACGCTCTACTACAGCGGAATGACGCTGAAAGAGTGGCAGCAAGGCAGCCCGGAAAGCGTGACCGATGGCTGGATCCGCCAGCTGCTGCCGCCATTATTCGGCGCCATTGATACCATTCATCGCGGTGGCTATCTGCACCGGGATATCTCCCTCGACAATATCCAGATTCAGGATAACCAGCTGCCGGTGCTGCTCGACTTCGGCTCGGCGCGTAAAGAAATCGGCAATCTCTCCGATGAAACCGAGATCATGCTCAAGCCTGGCTATGCGCCGATCGAGCAGTACAGCGAAGAGAGCGACAGCGAACAGGGCCCGTGGACCGATATTTACGCGCTGGGTGCGGTGCTGCATACGCTGGTGACCGGCAATCCTCCGCCGGTCAGCGTGGTGCGCTGTATTGAAGATCGCTATCAGCCGTTGACGCAGCTGCGACCGGAAGGCTTCTCGTTATCCCTGTTGAATGCCATCGACCAGTCGCTGGCGATGAAACCGCAGGATCGTCCTCAGTCTATCGACGCGCTGGCGGCGCTGATCGAGCTGCCGGTCAGCACGGTTGAGCAGCTGGTGACGGCTGTGACGCAAATCTCCGAACCGGCTCCCGAGCCGTCAGTCGAGCCGGAGCCGCTTCCTGAGCCGGTGATGATTGCCGTTAACCCGACGGCGGGCTCCGCAGAGATTGTCAGCCCGCGCAGCAGCCGTAAGCTGTCCAAACCGCTGGCGGTGTTAAGCGCGGTAGCACTGGTTGCGGTGGTGGGTCTGGTGGTGATGCTGAACCGGGGAGGCGATAAAACCGTCGAGCATCCGGCCGCGGCGGCGACGGCAGATGCCACGGCACCGGTCGCCAGTGCTGCGCCACCGGTAGCAGCGCAGAACACCGGCCCGATGCTGGCAACGGTCTATCTGAAGCTGACCGCCGGCGAAACCGTGTTGCTGAACGGCACGCCGATGGACGTTAAGCCCAATAACAACGGCTATGCCTCGCTAAATCTGGCGGCGGGAAGCTATAAAATCGAAGTCCATTCCGGCACGGCGGTACACAGCCAGCAGTTGGATATCAATAAAGCGGGTACCTGGCTAATTAACCCGGGCGTGTAAACGGTGGGGATCACCCCACCATATTGTTGTGGCACTCCTGCAGCTCGCGCACGCGCTGAACCAGGTCAGTCAGACAGTCGTCATACAAGCCCCGCTTCTTTAACTCCTGTTCAAGGGAGTAAAGATACTGCGCGTTGGTGCCCAATGGACCGCTGGCTTGTGCAATCAGCGGCGCAATGGTTTTCGGGCAGGAATCGGCTTCATACAGCGCATGGCGTGGGTCCATCACGAACGCCATTGCGGTCACCGTGCGGCCGTCTGCCAGCTTCAAATCGCACCAGGTCGGCAGATAGCAGCCGGTGACCATTTCGCGCTTCCACAGCAGCTCCAGCTCTTCATGCAGCTTCTCTTCGGGCAAACGATAGGCCAGCCCGGTGGTTTCACCGCCCTCTTTCAACGCCAGCATGCGTCCCGGCTGGGTCGCCGTGCCGCGCCCGGCGGTTAAGCGCAGGCAGAATGCCCGATGCCAGCCTTCCAGCGTGCCTTCGGCAATTTCATCCGATTCGAAGATCGGGTTCCACATCAGCGAGCCGTATCCAAAAATCCACACCGGGCTATGATTGGGACGACAGGCCAGCGTAGCGGCTAATGAGGCTGCCCGTTGCTCACAGGTCCATAACAACGATTCCTCAATAGCACCAAAAGCTGTCTTACAATCCGCTTTTAACAGGAAATCTCTTGTTAACATAACCCCTCCGCCCGCCACTGCTCACTCCCTGCCACTGCGTTTTACCGTCCCTGAAATTGAATTATTATGAAACTCATGGTTTCAACGCTATCAATGACCCTATGTCATTCATCACGCGCAATCAAGTTTGAACCGCGTCACAAAAGAAAAAATTTCACTTAACTTCATCATCGGCATTATAAGAATAAACTTCAGCAGCAATGTGGCGAACAGAGGGCTTTATCCGCCTCTTTTGCTGCTGCCTGGAACAGCGCATTGCTGGCCGCCGCTAAAGTCACGCCTTTCACCGCTCTTAAGCAAAAAATCTGCTTTACGCCCTGTTTACTCAGCAAAAATCCGCATAAAGCCAAATAAAGGTGGGGTTAATGATGAATAAAGGCAAAATAAGCCATGCCAATACAGTATGATAGGTTACTAAAGTCATAGTTATTGGTCATTTGAGCCAAAAACATTAAAAACCTGTAAATTATGGTAAATAGTACAGGTTTAAAGTTGATAACCCGTTACAATTCCGTTGCTTGTAATATAACCACTGCCGTTCGATGCTATTATTTATGCCTGCAGGTGTTCCCTGAATTCAGGCTAACAGGACAGATAAACAAGGATAAATCAGCCTATGAGTGCCCATGAAGGCGTCAAAACACGCCATAAAGAAACATCCTTAATTCTTCCCCTCGCCGCGCTGGGTATTTTGTGGTTTTGGGGTGCCTCAAGCTCGTTTCCCATCGTTATCACCATCAACCTTATTGCCCTGTTCGCTATCCTTAGCAGCGCCTTTAGCGTGGTTCGCCATGCGGATGTGCTGGCACACCGTCTGGGAGAACCCTACGGCTCGCTGATCCTCAGCCTGTCGGTGGTGATCCTGGAAGTCAGCCTGATCTCGGCGCTGATGGCGACCGGCGATGCCGCACCGGCATTGATGCGCGACACCCTCTATTCAATCATCATGATTGTGACCTGCGGTCTGGTCGGCGCGGCGTTGCTGTTGGGCGGACGCAAGTTTGCCACCCAGTACGTTAACCTCGCCGGGGTTAAGCAGTACCTGATCGCCATTTTCCCGCTGGGTATTCTGGTGCTGGTGTTTCCCAATGCCCTGCCCGGCGGCAACTTTTCCGTCGGCCAGGCGCTGCTGATTTCGGCAATTTCTGCCGCGATGTATGGCGTGTTCCTGCTGATCCAGACCAAAACGCACCAGAGCCTGTTTGTTTACGAACATGAAGATGAGGGCGATGACCCGCACCACGGCAAGCCCTCCGCGCACTCCAACATCTGGCACTCGGGCTGGCTGATTGTGCATCTGATTGCGGTGATTGCGGTCACCAAGATGAACGCCACGCCGCTGGAGTCCTTGCTGACCACGCTGAATGCGCCAGAGCAGTTCACCGGCTTCCTGGTGGCCTTGCTGATCCTCTCCCCGGAAGGTCTGGGCGCGATTAAAGCGGTGCTGGCGAATCAGGTGCAGCGTGCCATGAACCTGTTCTTCGGTTCGGTACTGGCGACCATCTCGCTGACGGTGCCTGCGGTGACGATTATTGCTACCCTCACCGGCCAGCAGCTGATCTTCGGCCTGGAGCCGCCACAGATGGTGATGATGATTGCGGCGCTGCTGTTATGCCAAATCTCCTTCTCCACCGGCAGAACCAACGTGCTGAACGGCGCGGCGCATCTGGCGTTGTTTGTCGGCTATCTGATGACCATCATGCTGTAACGCTAAACGCAAAGCATAAAAAAACGGGGCGAAATTATTCGCCCCGTTTTTATTTGACTGACTGACTGAAGAAGAGTTACTGCGCGCGATAGACCAGCGAGTGGCCCGCGCCGGTCAGCGTCAGCGTGTTCTGCTCAAGCTTAACGGTGGCGCCTGCGGTCAGCATTTTACCAATGGCCATTTCCCACTGGTTCAGCTTCGGATCGCTACACATCATGCGGGTAGACGCCATTTGCGGCACGCTCAGCACGTTGTCTTTCAGCGTGCCCTGACCAAAGAAGCGATTACACATTACGCCGGTGACGCGCATTTCATCACTGAAGTTGATCCCCGGCTTCATGCCCTGAGGCGCGCTGATGGACTGGCCATCCACGGTGGTCAGCACAAAGTTACGGTTCGCTAGTGACGCCTGCGCGTCGTGCTGTGCAGCGCTACTGCATCCGCCCAGCACCATGGCGGCCGTTAACACGGCGAGGGTTCTTTTCATCATTCACTCCTTGTCCTGAATGTCCTTAACCGATTTCTCAGTTGCTGGTATCCAGCTCCGCAAAGCTTTTAACCAGATCATCAATCGCTTTGATCTGCGCCAGGAACGGCTCCAGCTTATCCAGCGGCAGCGCCGACGGACCGTCGCATTTCGCATTAGCCGGATCCGGGTGCGCTTCGATAAACAGGCCGGCCAGGCCAACGGCCATCCCGGCGCGAGCCAGTTCGGTGACCTGACCACGACGGCCGCTGGATGCGGAGCCAAACGGGTCACGGCACTGCAGCGCATGGGTCACGTCAAAGATCACCGGGCTACCGTTAGACACCTGCTTCATCACGTTGAAGCCCAGCATATCCACGACCAGGTTGTCGTAACCAAAGTTGGCACCGCGATCGCACAGGATCACCTTGTCGTTGCCGCCTTCGGCAAACTTATCGACGATGTTACCCATCTGGCCAGGGCTGACGAACTGGGGTTTTTTGACGTTGATCACCGCGCCGGTTTTCGCCATCGCTTCAACCAGATCGGTCTGACGGGCGAGGAAGGCCGGCAGCTGGATCACGTCCACCACGTCAGCTACGGTCTGCGCCTGGCTGGCTTCATGCACATCGGTGATCACCTTCACGCCGAAGGCCGCTTTGATGTCCTGGAAAATGCGCATTCCCTCTTCCAGGCCTGGGCCACGGTAAGAGTGGATGGAAGAGCGGTTGGCCTTGTCAAACGAGGCCTTGAACACGTAGGGGATACCCAGCTTCTGGGTCACGGTGACGTAATGCTCACAGATGCGCATCGCCAGATCGCGAGATTCCAGCACGTTCATGCCACCAAACAGCACGAACGGCAGGTCGTTTGCTACCTTGATATCGCCAATGTTAACCACTTTCTGTTTCATGTCTTCGCCTTATTCTCTGTTAATGCAGCGTAATCTGTTTTTGTTCAATCGAATGGATCTGCAGCTTAATCATTTCGCTGACCGGGTCTTCTGGACACTGTTCAACAAAGTAAGTCAGATCCGTCAAAGCCACATGTTCACACTCTAACTGGGCGAAAATCAGCCCACGGTCGCGAATTTCGTAGGGATCTTCCGGGTCCATCTGCACCAGCACCTGGCTGACCTGCAGTGCCAGCTCCATCTGCTTCTCTTCCATCAGCGCGGATTTCAGCGTATCGAGCATTTTATTCAGCACCAACTGCGGTTCGGCTTCCTGAAGGTCGTCGTCATACAGCTCCGCGACCGGGCCAATATTGCCCTTCAGCCAGGCTTCAAGCGTATGTTCATCGAGGGTATCGCCGTTGAACGGGTTAATTAACCACATCTCTTCGTCGATCCAGTCGGCACGTAAAATCAGCTGGGTGGGGAAAATGACCGGCATCAGCGGTAACGACAGCTGACCGGCAATGTGCAGGAAAATGATGCCTAACGAGACAGCCGTTCCCTGACGGGTTCTGAGAACATTATCCAGCCACAGAGTGTCGGACAGGCGATATACGCCGCTGGCGCCGCCAAATCCCCACTGTTTCCAGAACAGCTCAATTAACTTCTCAAGCTGCATGTCCTGCTCTAACTGCTGTGGAATTGCTGCGCGGGCCTCTGCTACCAGTGCCGCTAACTGCTTATTCACGTCTTCAGCAGGGAAATCGGGGCGGATAGCTTTGGTGGCTGCTATTACCGCCTCACACAGTGGTAACACTGTGAGATCTTCAGTTGCTATCGACGTCATACACTCCCCAACAATGGCATTTTGCCACGATGATACCGCCAAATAGCCTCCCCGTCAGCCGGGGACCGCGCCATTCGGTCATTCTCTTGCGTTCATTTAGCGTTTCTGGGCATAAGTCACACGATCGTTGCCACCATAATCTTTTGCGGTGGCGACGCTGACAAAATGATTCTGCTGCAGGATCGCCCGCACCGCCTCCGCCTGCTGCCAGCCATGCTCCAGCAATAACCAGCCGCCGGGCAGCAAATAGTGCCCCGCTTCTGCTGCAATCTGCTTAATGTCCGCCAGCCCATTATCGGCGGCAATCAGGGCGCTGTCGGGCTCAAAGCGCACGTCGCCCTGCTGCAGATGTTGATCTTCAGCATCAATATACGGTGGATTACTGACAATCAGCGTGAACTGTTCGCCGGACACCGCGCTGAACCAGTTGCTGAGCCGGAACCGTGCGTTGGTGATGCCCAGCCGCTCTGCATTGCTTTCGGCCAGCGAAACCGCGGCGGCAATGCGATCGACACCCGTCACCTGGCAATCTGGCCGCTCGGAGGCGATGGCTAACGCAATCGCACCGGTGCCGGTGCCGAGGTCAAGAACGGTACTCGCAGTTTCGGGAAGATGGGCCAGCGCCTGCTCGACCAGCAATTCGGTATCAGGACGGGGGATCAGGGTGTCGGGGGAAACGCTCAGGGACAGCGACCAGAATTCGCGCTGGCCGGTCAGATAGGCAACCGGCTCGCCGTTGGCACGGCGCGCCAGTAAATCGTCCAGCTGGCTGAGCTGTTCCGCGCTTAGTTCGCTGTCATCAAAGGCAATAATCCAGCTGCGGGATTTGCCAGTGACGAAGCCCAGCAGGATTTCGGCATCCCGCTTGGGGCTTTCGCTGCCCGCCAGGCGGGCAATCGCCGCCCGCAACCACTGGCGTACGGTCATTAGTCCTGACCGGACAGTGCGGCCAGCTGATCCGCCTGATATTCCTGCACGATAGGCTCAATCAGCATATCCAGCTTGCCCTGCATCGCTTCATCCAGACGGTAAAGCGTCAGGTTGATGCGGTGGTCGGTAATACGACCCTGCGGGTAGTTATAGGTGCGGTTACGGTCGGAACGATCGCCGGTGCCCAGCAGGTTGCGACGGGTAGAAGCTTCTTCCTGATGCAGCCTGGCGGTTTCTGCCGCACGGATACGCGCGCCCAGCACCGACAACGCTTTCGCTTTGTTTTTATGCTGTGAACGTTCGTCCTGACACTCCACCACGATGCCGGTTGGCAGGTGGGTAATACGGATGGCCGAGTCGGTGGTGTTAACGTGCTGACCACCGGCACCGGAGGAGCGGAAGGTATCGATTTTCAGATCGCCGGCGTTGATTTCCGGCATTTCCGCTTCCGGCAGCTCGGGCATAATCGCCACGGTGCAGGCAGAAGTATGTATACGGCCCTGCGATTCGGTTTCCGGTACGCGCTGCACGCGGTGACCGCCTGATTCAAACTTCAGACGCCCGTAAGCGCCGTCGCCGATCACTTTGGCAATCACTTCTTTATAGCCACCATGCTCACCGTCGTTGGTGCTCATGATTTCAATTTTCCAGCGGCGGGTTTCAGCATAACGGCTGTACATACGGAACAGATCGCCGGCGAAAATCGCGGCTTCATCACCGCCGGTGCCGGCGCGCACTTCCAGATAACAGTTGCGCTCGTCATCCGGATCTTTCGGCAATAGCAGAACCTGCAGCTCCTGCTCCAGCTGTTCGCTGGTAGCACGCGCGTCTTTTAATTCTTCCTGCGCCATGTCGCGCATTTCAGGATCGTCCAGCATCTCTTCGGCTGCGGCGATATCGTCCTGGTTCTGCTGCCAGCGACGGAAACACTGGCTCACGTCGGTCAGCTGCGCATATTCGCGTGACAGAGCACGAAAACGGTCCTGGTCGGCAATCACGCCCGCATCGCCCAGCATCGCCTCAACTTCTTCATGGCGTTCCTGCAAGGCTTCCAGTTTGGCAACAATAGAAGGCTTCATTGGTGTTGTTTTACCTTGTATTCAATAGAGGCTAAAACGCTATTCCAGCCCGAGGCTGTCGCGTAAAATCTGCAGGCGTTCATCATCCCCATCACGGGCAGCCTGCTGAAGAGATTTGGTAGGAGCGTGGATCAAACGGTTGGTCAGCTTATGGGCCAGATCGCGCATCACTTCCTGCGGATCGGCGCCCTGTTGCAGCGCGGTCAGCGCACGGGCCTGCAGCTCTTCACGCACCTGGTCGGCCTGCGAACGGTAGTCGCGAATGGTTTCCACCGCGTTCTGCGCCCGCAGCCAGGACATAAACTCACTGCTTTCCTGCACCACAATGGTTTCGGCCTGCACGGCGGCGGCTTTACGCTGCGCCATGTTGCTTTCGATGATCGCCTGCAGGTCGTCAACGCTATAGAGATAGGCGTTCGGCAGCTTGCCGACTTCCGGCTCCACATCGCGGGGTACGGCTATGTCCACCAGTAACATGGGTTGGTTGCGGCGTTTTTTCAACGCCCGCTCCATCATGCCTTTACCGATAATCGGCAACGGGCTGGCGGTGGAACTGATAATGATGTCGGCTTCGGCCAGGCGCGCGTCGATTTCCGCCAGGCCGATCACTTCCGCCCCCACCTGATCGGCCAGAGACTGGGCACGTTCACGGGTGCGGTTGGCGATGATCAGATTTTTAACGTTGTGCTCGCGCAGATGGCGCGCGGCCAGTTCGATGGTTTCCCCGGCACCGACCAACAACACGGTGACGTCGGCCAGGGATTCAAAGATTTGTCTTGCCAGCGTACAGGCCGCAAAGGCGACCGATACGGCGCTAGCGCCAATCTCGGTTTCGGTGCGCACGCGCTTAGCCACCGAGAAGGTTTTCTGGAACATCCTTTCCAGCTCGCTGACAATCGGCTGTCCGCGATGGGAATCGGCAAAGGCTTTCTTCACCTGCCCCAGAATCTGCGGCTCCCCTAACACCAGTGAATCTAAGCCACTTGCCACGCGCATCAGATGGCTGACGGCGTCGTTATCATGGTGCCAGTAGAGGCTTTTCGCCACCTCTTCGGCACTCAAATGATGGTAGTCACATAGCCACTTAACCAACTGTTCCTGCAGGTTTTCCTGTTGCTCAACGCTTAAGTAGAGCTCGGTCCGGTTACACGTAGACAGCACCACGCCGCCCTGCACCATTGGCTGGGCCAACAGACTGCTAAGGGCTTGATCCAACGTCTCCGGGGAGAACGTCACGCGTTCACGCAGAGCAATTGGGGCCGTTTTGTGATTAATTCCGAGAGCCAGCAAGGTCATGGTGATTAGGTTGGGGTTATCCCACAGTTGATAGGGTTTTGTGAGGCGCATTCTACAAGATGCGCGAGATCAAGAAAAGCCATCGTTCACCGAAGGCTGTAACAAGATATAGTTATTATGCATCAAATAAGACAAATTGAGCATTGACGCCGTCCGCCGGTCTGGTTAGCTTGGACGGTTACTTTGGGCATGAAAGCCCTTCCGGAGTCTGAGGAGTTGACCCCTTAATGTTTACGCAGAATCGCCGCCTGATGCGGCTTCTCCCGCTTGCCGCCCTGTTATTGACCGCCTGTACCATCAATAAACCGCAAGGTCCTGGCAAGAGTATTTCCTCGCCACAATGGCAGCAGCACCAGCAAGACGTTGAAAAAATCACGCAATATCAGACCCGCGGCGCTTTTGCCTATCTTTCTGATAGCCAGAAAGTCTATGCCCGTTTTAACTGGCAGCAGACCTCCCCCGATCGCTATCGTTTGATCCTGACCAACCCGTTGGGCAGCACCGAGTTGCAGCTGGATGCCCAGGGCAGCGTGGTGCAGCTAGTCGACAACAAAGGCAAACGCTATACCAGCAATGACGCCGAGAAGATGATTTCTCAGCTGACCGGCATGGATATTCCGTTAAACAGCCTGCGTCAGTGGATGATGGGCCTGCCGGGTGAATCGTCCGATTACACGCTGGACGACCAGTATCGCCTCAAGTCGGTGAATTACAGCCGCGACGGCCAGAACTGGCAGGTGACCTATCAGGGTTATGACAGCAAGCAGAACCCGACGCTGCCGTCCAATCTTGAGCTGAAAGAAGGCAACCAGCGCATCAAACTGAAAATGGACAGCTGGATCGTTAAATGAGTGCAGGCAACGTTCCCCTGACGGCGAGCAGCCGTGAAAGCTGGCCGGCGCCCGCCAAGCTGAATTTATTTCTCTACATCACGGGCCGTCGTCCTGACGGCTACCATAATTTGCAGACGCTGTTTCAGTTTCTCGATTATGGCGACACCCTGACCATTGAAACCAACGCCAGCGGGCAGATCGGCCTGCTGACGCCGGTGGTCGGGGTAAAAGAGGAAGATAATCTGGTGGTGCGGGCGGCGAAGCTGTTGCAGCAGCAGGCAACATTGCGCGGAACGCTACCGGCGCAGGCCGGTGCCAGCATCGCCATTGAGAAACGCCTGCCGATGGGCGGCGGGCTGGGCGGCGGCTCGTCTGATGCGGCCACGGTGCTGGTCGCGCTGAATCACCAGTGGCAAACCGGCTTCACGCTGAGCGAGCTGGCCGACTTGGGATTATCGCTGGGCGCGGACGTTCCGGTGTTCGTGGAAGGCTTCGCTGCTTTTGCTGAAGGCGTCGGCGAAAAATTGACTCCGGTGTCGCCTGCAGAAAAATGGTATCTTGTTGTCCACCCTGGCGTGAACATTTCCACACCGGCTGTTTTCACCGATCCTGAGCTGATCCGCACCACGCCAGCCCGCGAAATCAGTGAGTTATTAAGTGCTGAATTCCGTAATGATTGTGAACCAGTCGTAAGAAAACGTTTTCGCGAGGTTGAACAGCTCGTTTCCTGGCTGCTAGAATACGCGCCGTCGCGCCTGACCGGGACAGGAGCTTGTGTGTTTGCTGAATTCGACACCGAGTCCGCTGCCCGCCAGGTGTTTGAGCTAACGCCGAAAGCGTGGCAGAGCTTTGTTGCGCGAGGCGTTAACGTTTCGCCGCTGCACCGCCACCTTTCGACGTTATTAGAGTGACCGTGACAGCATCGCCACGTTCCTGATGCTGCACGTAGATGACTATACCCGTATGAAACCGTCGTTACGGTATTCCGCCCAGTGCCGCTAACGATGATGTTCATTCTCTGGACGCAAAGCCTGAGGTTCTTCTCGTGCCTGATATGAAGCTTTTTGCTGGTAACGCAACACCCGAACTAGCACAACGTATTGCCAACCGCCTTTACACTAGCCTGGGCGACGCCGCCGTCGGTCGTTTCAGTGATGGTGAAGTGAGCGTACAAATTAATGAAAATGTACGCGGTGGTGATATTTTCATCATCCAGTCCACCTGTGCCCCTACCAATGACAACCTGATGGAACTGGTTGTGATGGTAGATGCCCTGCGCCGTGCATCCGCTGGCCGTATTACTGCCGTAATCCCGTATTTTGGTTATGCCCGTCAGGATCGTCGCGTACGTTCCGCTCGTGTACCCATCACGGCCAAAGTGGTTGCTGACTTTCTTTCCAGCGTAGGTGTCGATCGCGTACTGACTGTGGATCTGCATGCTGAACAGATTCAGGGCTTCTTTGACGTCCCGGTTGATAACGTATTTGGTAGCCCGATCCTGCTTGAGGATATGCTGCAGATTGGCCTGGAGAACCCGATTGTGGTTTCCCCGGACATCGGCGGTGTGGTTCGCGCCCGTGCTATTGCTAAACTGCTGAACGACACTGATATGGCGATCATCGATAAACGCCGTCCACGCGCTAACGTTTCACAGGTGATGCACATCATCGGTGACGTCGCTGGCCGTGACTGCGTGTTAGTGGATGACATGATCGACACCGGTGGGACGCTTTGCAAGGCTGCTGAAGCGCTGAAGGAGCGTGGTGCCAAGCGTGTATTCGCTTACGCCACGCACCCTATTTTCTCCGGCAATGCCGTGGAAAACCTGCGTAATTCCGTGATTGATGAAGTGGTGGTTTGCGACACCATTCCGCTGCCGGAAGAGATTAAAGCCCTGCCAAACGTGCGTACGTTGACGCTGTCTGGCATGCTCGCTGAAGCGATCCGTCGCATCAGCAATGAAGAGTCTATCTCTGCGATGTTCGAGCATTGATAGCGAAGGGACGGGTTCGCCCGTCCCTCTTTTTTCCCGGCCAATTATTCCAAATTCGTTAACCTGTTTTATCACTTCCGTAACAATCTAAGGGTCCGCCTCCAGCCTTCCCCGGCGATTGCCTCTGTTCTCAGCCCTTCTGTACCGCCCTTTAGTCCTTATTGTCCTCTCTCGCAACTCTTTTTATCATTCCCGCCAGCCAGCTCTTTTGGCCGCTATTTATTAATGATATTTTGCCTGAATGATTCCACCAGGAATAATCCTAAGATGACGCTGGACGTCTATACCCTGTTTGTTTGCGAGCTCTATGTGCTGTTTTTTCTCAGCATCATCATGGTGTTTGCATGGAAAGGCTCACAATATAATCGCGTATTGGGCTTTCAGTGCCTGGCGCTGGTGATCACCATCATTGCGGTGTTCCTGAGCAGTTTGCGCAGTAACGGCAGTCTTTTTCTGCCGGTCGGCGTGGGTAATCTGCTGGTGATGCTGGCCTACAGTCTGCTGGTGATGTCGTTTCGGGCGTTTCGCGGCGCGCGCAGCGGCTGGTTATGGCTGACCGGGCCATTGGTGTGGCTGGCGTTGTGTCAGTGGTCGACGTTTTACCACTCGATGCCGATGCGCATTCTGGCCGTCTGTCTGCTGTGTGTGATTTACACCGGCTGGATGATTATTGAGTTGCACCGTTCGCGGGCCACCTTGCCGGTGACCTACTGGCCGGCCCAGCTGTTGTTGTGGATCCATCTGGTGTTCCATCTGACGCGCGCGGTGGTGGATGGCGGCATTCCCAGCCCGTTTCATGGCGCGATTGGCGGTTCGACCTTTTCGGTTTACGTCATTCTGGAGTCGATCATGATGGTGATCGGGCTGACCTTTACCATGTTGGCGATGGTCAATGAGCGCACGCAGATCAAGTATAAGAACGCCTCGTTGCTCGATCCCCTGACCGGCGTCTGGAACCGTCGCGCGTTGTTTGAGCAGGGCGAAGCGTTGGCTCGCCGGTGCGATAAAACGGCGCAGCCGCTGACAATTATGCTGTTCGATTTGGACCATTTTAAGAGCATCAATGACCGCTTTGGTCACAATCAGGGCGATCTGGTGCTGATTGATTTTTGCCGACAGGTGCAGCAATCACTGCCGGCGCAGAGTCATTTTGCGCGATTAGGCGGCGAAGAGTTTGCGGCGATTCTGGTGGCCAGCGAGCGCGATGCCTTGCGGATTGCCGAGAAGATCCGTCAGACGGTCGAGCATTCCCATCCGGAAGGGGTGAATTACACGGTGAGTATCGGTGTCGCCACCGCGCAGGGTGCCTACCATCAGATACCAACGTTAATGGTCGCCGCTGATGAAGCTTTGTATCAGGCAAAGGCATTGGGGCGAAATCGGGTGACGCGTTTTGTGGCAACCGAGGCGAATGCGCTGTCAGGCGTGGCGGGATAAGGGATGAAAACGCCTCTGAACAGAGGCGTTTTTAACGGGATTAATGGTGGCTATGCCCATCGGTGCTGCGACGGCAGCGTTTATCGTAGTGACGCACCCAGTAGTAGCGGTCCGCGACTTTTTCACGTCCGCTGATGCGCGCGCCGACCAGCCAGAGCAATGCGCCGATAAAGATGCTGAAGATTGCGCCGTGAACCATAAACTGGGGCAATTGCAGTTGCGGCAGCTGATTAAGCACGGAGTAACCGACTCCAGCAACCATCACCACCAGCCCAAACACCATTAATGAATTACCGGTCAAATTGGCATGTTTACGTTTCATCATTCCCCTCCAGTTTCCAGATAAGGGCGTTGTCCTGTGCCCGGATGTCATAAGTTTATGCAATAGATGTTTAAGTTGGTGCGGGACAGATCACATTTGTTGCTAAAAGTTTGACAATTCTTTACGCACAAGCGACTGATTTCTTATAGAAAATGCATTATAACGCCAGTGAACTATTGCGGAGTGTGTCACGTTTTGGTGGGGGATTTTGCGTTTTCAGCCGGGCAAAGTACACTAGACCCCTTCTTCACCGCACTCTTCAGGAAAACAGACAAGTGAGCAGCATTAAACTGATTGTGGGCCTTGCCAATCCCGGCGCAGAGTACGCCGCCACCCGCCATAATGCCGGTGCCTGGTACGTCGATTTATTGGCACAGCGTCACAATCAAGCGTTAAAAGAAGAGAGTAAGTTTTACGGTTACACCGCGCGTTTGAATATTGGCGGCGAAGATGTCCGTTTACTGGTTCCGACGACCTTTATGAATTTAAGCGGTAAAGCGGTGGCCGCGATGGCGACCTTTTACCGGATTACGCCGGAAGAGATTCTGGTAGCGCATGATGAGTTGGATTTGCCGCCGGGCGTGGCGAAGTTCAAGCAGGGTGGCGGTCACGGCGGTCACAATGGCTTGAAGGATATCATCAGCAAGCTGGGCAACAATCTAAACTTCCACCGTTTACGGATTGGCATTGGTCATCCGGGCGATCGCAACAAGGTGGTGGGATTTGTGTTAGGCAAGCCGCAATCAGCCGAGCAGTCGTTGATTGATAATGCCATTGATGAAGCCGCGCGCTGTACTGAGGTGTGGTTGAAGGAAGATCGCTTAAAGGCGATGAACCGGTTGCACAGTTATAAGGCTGAGTAATTTCTTCGGTTGAAGGTCAAAACCGGGTCGGCGGCTCGGTGATCTTAAGGTCAAAACCGGGTTTGGTGGCTCGGTGATTTTAAGGTCAAAACCGGTGCAGTGGCTCGGCGTTACCACAGGGCGCGTTATCCGGGACGCCGTGAACCCATCCCTGGGGGCTTGGATGCCGCATCCCTGCGGCATACACCCGGCTAACGCGCCCTGTGGCACCACCCTGTAGCAATTGAGATAGTTACCCGTTCGGTGAACACACAGGTCAAAGGCTGAGATCGTTACCCGCTCGGTGAACATACAGGTTAAACGAAAGATTACTGGTCGGCTTTGCCCAATTCTTTCAGCGCCACCATCGGTAAGAAGTAGCCCTGAACGCCCCAGATTTTGCTTTCGGCCAGTTTCCCCAGTTGAATTTCACTCTGAACCCCTTCGACAATCACCCGGTTGGTGTACTGGCGGATATTGGCGATCAGGATGCTGAACCAGGGTTTGGTGACGTTATCGAGAAAGAACTGCCGATCCAACTTCACCGCTTCGAACATTTTCGACTGCAGCGCATTCAGGTTCGCGTCCCCTGCCCCTAAATCATCCAGCCACAGGATGTTGAGCTGTTCGATCAGCGTGCGCAGCAGCGGATTGTTCGGACCATCGTGCAGGTTCGGGAAATCCTCTGACAGTTTCAGACGGATAAAGGGCAAATGGCTGAGGATCTGCTGGATAAACGCCGACTGGCTGACCACTTTGGCCAGTTGGAAGTTGATTGTCAGGCAGCACAGCAAGCCGTGTTGTTGGAAATAGTCAGCGTAATGCTCAATGGTGAGCAATTGATTAAGCAAAAGGGTTTCCGGATCGAGCTGATCGACCAGCGGAGTACCCGAATCAATGTCCATTTCGCCCGGCGTCAGATCCAGTGCGATCAGTTCACCGTTCAGCGTGTGGATAGGAACACAGTTGTAATTATGTATCATGCCTTCATGCCAATGTTCAGGCGTCCTGCCAATGCTAAAAATCGTCGTACAGATAAAACATAGATGCTTATTCTGTAAAACAGCGAATCAATACGACGATTTTTAACGTTATCGGCAGGTCCAGCGGCAGCTTTACTGTTTAGTCACCTCTGGCAACAATTTTTATCGTTCTCAACCTTTCCTGATGGTCAGGATTTTTTGACCGTATTGGAATTTTTAAGATTGCCGGTTGGCCCGGCAATCCCTTCATGACTCAGGCATCATTACTGGTAACTTTATAATCCGGATCGTCCAGTTCATGGCTGCAGAATGGCCCGGCCTGGCGCAACAGGCTGATGCAATCTTCGCTCAGATGGCGCAGACGCAGGCTCTTGCCGGCTTCAAGGTAGCGCGCGGTCAGCTTGTCGATCGCCTCGACGCCGCTGGAATCCATCACCCGGGTGCGGGCGAAATCGATCACCACACTGTCGGCATCCTGTTGCGGATTAAACAGTTCCTGGAAACTGGCGGTGGAACCAAAGAACAGCGGCCCTTCCAGACGGTAGGTTTTCTCACCCTCTTTTTCCGACTGCGCGATAATGGTGATGCGCGCATGCTGCCAGGCAAAGACCAGCGCCGAGATAATCACCCCGCAGATTACTGCCATTGCCAGGTCGGTGAAAATCGTCACCAGCGTTACCGCGATCATGATCACCGCATCGGCTTTCGGCATGCGTTTCAGGCGTTTAATGGAGCTCCATTCGAAGGTGTTAATGCACACCACGAACATAATGCCCGCCAGCGCCGCCACCGGCAGCAGTGCGATATAGTCCGACAGGCTAATGACAAACAGGATCAGCAGGACCGCGCCGACCAGGTTGGAGATGCGCCCGCGCCCGCCGGAGGTGAAGTTGATAATTGACTGACCGATCATCGCACAGCCGGCGAAGCTGCCGAAAAAGCCGCAGATGGTGTTACCGATGCCCTGCGCCACGCACTCCTGGTTGCCGGCACCCTTTTTGCTGCCCATTTCATCCAGCACCGCCAGCGTCAGCAGCGACTCAATCAGCCCCACCAGCGCAATCACCACCGCATACGGCAGCACGATTTTCAGGGTTTCCCAGGTTAATGGCGCGGTCGGCAGATGGAAGGATGGCAGTGAACCGGAGATATTCGCCAGGTCGCCAACGCGTTTGGTATCCAGGCCAAAACCAATGGCAATCGCACTGATGACAATCAGCGCCGCCAGCGAACCGGGAATGGCTTTGGTCAGTTTTGGGAACAGCCAGACGATCAGCATCGCCAGCGCCACCAGCGCATACATCACCGGCCCCTGCCCTTTAATCATTGGGAACTGGGCCAGCATTATTACGATCGCCAGGCCGTTAACGAAGCCGTATATCGCCGGTTGCGGCACCAGACGGATAAACTTACCGAGTCGCAGTACGCCAATCGCCAGCTGGATCAGCCCGGCCAGGATGGTTGCCAGCAGCACGTACTCGTAGCCGTGTTGGGTAATCAGGCTGATCAGCACCACGATGATCGACCCGGCCGCGCCGGAGATCATTCCCGGTTTACCACCGAAGAAGGCGGTGACCAGCCCGAGAATAAAGGCGGTATGCAGACCGATGGTCGGCGACAGCCCGGCCAGCAGAGAAAATGCCGTCGCTTCCGGGATCAGCGCAACAGACACCACGGCACCGGCCAGCACGTCGTTTTTGACGTCACTCGCCCTGAGCTTGCTCAGATTAAACATTAAAATTTCCAGTTATCATTATTCAGGTGAAATCCTGCACCGCGGAACAACGGGCGCAAAGAGGCTCGTCAGAAAGACGAGTGGCGCAACAGGCGTTGCTGGCAAGGGAAGTCTTAAGGTGGCGTAAGCAGCAAGCGATGCATCTGCGGCGTTCTCCGTCAGCTGTAAAGTTAGGTCAGTATCGGGAATTGTGAGGCAGATCTCAACCCTAAACCTGAACGGCTGGGCATAAATCAACGTCATTTGCCGCATAATTCCGTGTATAATGCGCGGTAACTTTTAGCAGTAACCAACTAATAACACCGGTGAGTTGTCTGGCTCATTGGTTATCAAGCAATTAAGGTGATTCAAACATGGGATTCAAATGCGGTATTGTGGGCCTGCCAAACGTCGGGAAATCCACCCTGTTCAATGCGTTAACCAAAGCGGGCATCGAAGCAGCTAACTTCCCGTTCTGTACCATTGAGCCAAATACCGGCGTGGTGCCAATGCCTGACTCCCGTCTGGATCAGCTGGCGGCCATCGTTAAGCCACAGCGCATTCTGCCGACCACCATGGAATTCGTGGATATCGCTGGCCTGGTAAAAGGCGCGTCGAAAGGCGAAGGCCTGGGTAACCAGTTCCTGACCAACATCCGCGAAACCGAAGCGATCGGCCACGTGGTGCGCTGTTTTGAAAACGACAACATCATTCACGTGAACAACAAAGTGGACCCGGCTGACGATATTGAAACCATCAATACCGAACTGGCACTTTCTGACCTTGATACCTGCGAACGTGCTCTGCAGCGCGTGCAGAAGAAAGCCAAGGGCGGCGATAAAGACGCCAAAGCTGAACAGGCCGCGCTGGAAAAATGTCTGCCGCATCTGGAAAAAGCCGGCATGCTGCGCGCGCTGGATCTGAGTGACGAAGATAAAGCGGCCATCCGCTACCTGAGCTTCCTGACCCTGAAGCCAACCATGTATATCGCCAACGTGAACGAAGATGGTTTTGAAAATAACCCGTACCTCGACATCGTGCGTGCGATTGCCGAAGCGGAAGGTTCCGTGGTGGTGCCCGTGTGTGCCGCCGTTGAGTCTGATATTGCCGAGCTGGAAGATGCCGACCGCGAAGAGTTTATGGCCGAGCTGGGCATTGAAGAGCCAGGCCTGAACCGCGTGATCCGCGCCGGTTACTCGCTGCTGAACCTGCAGACCTACTTCACCGCGGGCGTGAAGGAAGTACGTGCCTGGACCATCCCGGTCGGTGCCACCGCGCCACAGGCCGCCGGTAAGATCCACACCGACTTCGAGAAAGGCTTTATCCGCGCCCAGACTATCGCCTTTGATGACTTCATCGCCTGCAAGGGTGAGCAAGGCGCGAAAGAAGCCGGCAAGATGCGTTCAGAAGGTAAAGAGTACATCGTCAAAGATGGCGACGTGATGAACTTCCTGTTTAACGTCTAAATCGTTATTGCGGTCTCATGAGGTTTGAATGAATCTCATAAGAATCGCAAAAATTACAAAATCCACGCAATTGCGTGGATTTTTTTTATTTCATAGAGTCTCAAATGGTTTCGTAGAAGCGTAGTTAAAATTGAGTACGCAGGTGAGTACCTCCGACTTGAATGGACTGAGGCAGCTCAGGAACAAAAGCAGATCTTATTAAGTCCAAGCTGAATGAATTATTAAAGATTAGGCCTTATTACCTCCGCCACTGATATTTAGAGCCCCTCGTGGTGTACAGGCTATGAAATATAAATCAGGTGTAGATAAAGTCACACATCAGTAAAAAACAATTTCCAATTCATATTATTTCCATTCTCATTAATCAAGTTCATTAAGAAAAAACCTCAGAATATTGTAGGAAATTTCTTATATTTTAACGTTAGAGAAATCTCACAGTGAATATTGAAATCACAAAATAAACAGGTAAAGTATAAACATTAGTCAGGAACGACCATAATTACGGAACACACTCATGGAAGAGAAAGCAGGCATATCGCTTGCCGCTGGCGTATTTGCGCTGGCAATCGGCACCCTATTCCCGCAGATCGCAACTGCTAACGAACAGGATATTATTCAACAACAGCGCCAGAAAGCGATTGAAGCCCAGCTTCAGCCGCCGACGCCTGACATCCGTCTGCCTGCGCCCGCAAGCAGTTCATCGCGCGTCAGCTTCCCGCAAGAAAATCCCTGTTTTGAGATTCAGCAGATCACGCTGAACGGCCTGAATGACTTTCCGGGCTGGCTTCCATTGCAACGTCTGGCCAATCAGGGCCAGGGGCATTGTCTGGGCGTAAAGGGGATTAACCTGCTGATGAGCGTACTGCAGAATCGCATGATCGACAGCGGTTACGTCACCAGCCGCGTGCTGGCAACGCCGCAGGATTTGTCGCGTGGCACGCTGACGCTCCAGCTGCTGGCCGGAAAAATCAGCCACATTACACGCACCGATCCCAGCGATCGCTATGTCACGCTAGCCACCGCACTGCCCTCGCGTGAAGGCCAACTCTACGACCTGCGTGATACCGAGCAGGGACTGGAAAACCTGCAACGCCTGCCTACCGTTCAGGCCGATATGGCGCTGATCCCCGGCAGTGCGCCTGGCGAAAGCGTGATGGCCGTGCAGTGGAACCAGAGCAAAATGTGGCGGCTGGGCGCATCGCTCGATGATTCCGGATCGACATCTACCGGGCGTTACCAGGGTGGACTCACGCTGTATGTCGATAACCCCCTTTCGCTGAGCGATATGCTCTACGTTTCGGCGAGCCATGATTTGCAGTTCGGCAATGATAAAGGCACGAAGAACTTCACCGGCAGCTATTCGGTGCCGTTTGGCTACTGGCTGGCGGGCATCACCACCAGTGATTACCGCTACAACCAGACGGTGGCCGGGGCGTTCACCGACTATCAATACAGCGGCAAAAGTAAAAGTCTGAACGCCAATATCAGCCGCGTGTTGCACCGCAACGGCAGCCAGAAAACTACGCTAAGCTACGACGTCATCACACGAGAGACCCGCAATTTCATCAACGATACCGAGATTGAAGTGCAGCGCCGCCAGACCTCGGCGTGGAAACTCGGTCTGCAACATCGCCACTATCTCGGTAGCGCCACGCTGGATGCGGGCGTCAGCTATCAGCGCGGCACCCGCTGGTTTGGCGCACAGCCCGCGCCGGAAGAGTATTGGGGGGAAGCCACCGCCCTGTCGAAAATTGTCCAGCTGAATGCGCAGCTGGCCGTGCCGTTCTCACTCCTCAACCAGCGATTCAGTTTTAACACCCAGTATCTGCGCCAGATGAGCAACACGCCGCTGACGCCACAGGACCAGTTTGCCATTGGCAACCGCTGGTCGGTGCGCGGTTTTGACGGCCAGCGCACGCTGAACGCCGATGAAGGCTGGTATCTCCGTAACGACATTGGCTGGGCCACACCGCTACCGTCGCAGGAACTCTATCTGGCGCTGGATTATGGCGAAGTCAGCGGACGTAACAGCGGGCAGGATTATCTGATCGGCAAGCATCTGGCCGGTGGCGCGGTAGGACTGCGCGGCTACGCGCTGCGCACCAGCTATGACCTGTTTGCCGGAATTCCACTCTCTAAACCCGCAGGCTATCAAACCAGCGGCCTGACGCTGGGCTTCAACCTCAACTGGAGTTACTGATGGAAATCAATGGCTACAGGTTGATTGCGCCGTGGGTCACGCCTGATGACACCCGCGAAGCCGAAGTGCTGGGCATGGCGGTCTGGCTGTGGATGCACTCAGAACGCCATCGCGATGCGCCGCTCCATACCCTGCCGACGTTGCTGCTGCCACTGATCAAACAGCAGCAGTACGCCATCGCGGTGAAAAACGGTAAACCGGTGTTCTTCCTCGGATGGGCGCGGATGAATGAAGACGCTGAACGGCGCTATCTCACGAACGCTTCAGTGATGATGAAAGAACAAGACTGGACCAGCGGCAATCGCCTGTGGATCACCGATTTCATTGCCCCATTTGGTGAGGTGCGCGCGCTACAGAAGCTCACTCGCGAGGTGATTTTGCCTGAGCAGTGCCTCCGGGCGTTAGATCATCAGGGCGAGCAACGCGGTCAGCGGGTGCGTTTTTTTCATGGAAAGAGCATTAAACATGCCGCCGCCAGGCAATGGCAGCAGGCAAATCCACTCAGCGTGGCGCTTCCAGAAATCGGATAAGGACATCAGATGAACAAACTTCTCTATCGCATCATTTTCAACAAAGCGCGCGGCATGCTGATGGTTGTGGCCGATATCGCCCGCAGCGGGCAAGGCAAACAGGCGCGCGCGCATCGGATACAACAGAAAGCCAGCCAGACTTGTACGCTCTCCGCGATGCGCTTCGCCCTGCTGAGCGCACTGGGCTGCGTCACCGTGCTGCCCGCTCAGGCGCAGATCGTGGCCAACGGCCAGGCTCCGGGTAACCAGCAACCCACCGTTATCGCTACGGCCAACGGCACGCCGCAGGTCAACATCCAGACGCCAGGCGCGGGCGGCGTATCACGCAATAACTACAGCCAGTTCGATGTCGATCAGAAAGGTGTCATCCTCAACAACTCACACGGCAACACCCCTACCCAGCTCGGCGGCATGGTCACCGGTAACCCGTGGCTGGCGCGCGGTGAAGCCAGCGTGATCCTCAACGAGGTGAATTCACGCAACCCCAGCCAGCTCAACGGCTACGTGGAAGTCGCCGGCAGAAAAGCGCAGGTGGTGATTGCCAACCCGTCCGGTATCACCTGCGATGGCTGCGGCTTTATCAACGCCAACCGCGCAACCTTGACCACCGGCCAGACGCAGCTGAGCAACGGCAACCTGACCGGCTATCAGGTCAGCGGCGGCGAAGTTGTCATTAACGGCAAAGGTCTGGATTCACGCGGCCAGGATTACACCGACATCATTGCCCGCACCGTCAAGGTGAACGCGGGCGTCTGGGCCAACGATCTAAAGGTAACGACCGGTCTCAATCAGGTCGATGCGGCGCATGAAATGCTGACGGCAGGCCAGACCGCTGCGGCAAGTCGCCCGCAGGTGGCGCTGGACGTGGCAGCACTTGGCGGCATGTACGCCAGTAAAATCCGTCTGATTGGCACTGAACAGGGTGTTGGCGTGCGCAACGCCGGTTCGCTGGGCGCCACGGCGGGCAACTTTACCCTCAGCAGCGACGGTCGCATTGAAAACAGCGGCAGCATTAACGGCGCGCAGGATATTGCGCTGACCAGTAACGCCGATATTCGCAACAGCGGCACGGTTTACGCGCAGCGTGACAGCCAGATTCAGGCCGTTTCCGAGGTCAGTAATCAGGGCGTGCTGGCGTCCGCAGGCAACAACCGCATTCAGGCCGGTTCACTCATTAATGCCAGCAGCGGCGTGCTGGCCGCAGGGATGAAGGCCGACGGCGCACTCGGTACACAAGGCGATTTGAGTCTGACCACGCGCGGGCAGCTCACCAGCAATGGGCGTAACCTCGCGGCGGGTAATCTCAGCGCTCAAGGCAGCGCGGTCGATATCAGCAACAGCCAGACTTATGCCAGCGATATCAACCTGAATGCCACTCGCGGCGACGTCACCACGCGCAGCGCCACGGTTGAAGCAAAGAACAACCTTCGCGCCAGCAGCAATACGCGCATTAATAATGACGGCGGCAAAATTCAGGCGGACAGGCTTAACCTCACGGCTCCCGCGCTATCCAATCGCCAGGGAACTATTAGCCAACTGGGTGACGCCGACCTGCTGCTGTCGCACGCCGCAGGCATCGACAACCATAGCGGCACCCTTGCCAGCAACGGCTACAACCTGACGCTGAACACCGACGTGCTGGATAACGGACTCGGCAAAATTCAGCACGCCGGTGATGGACAACTGAACATCCAGGCCTCCACGCTGAACGGCAGTCAGGGCAGCCTGATCGGCAACGGTGGATTAGCGCTGCGTGGTGATGCGCTCAATTTTGACGGCGCGACCACCGCCGCTGCGCAAATCCGTATAGATGCCAGCACCCTTTCGCACCGTCAGGGTGAGATGGTGCAGAGCGGCAATGGCGCAATGAATATCAACGTGACGTCGGCGCTGGACAACCGCGACGGCAAACTCGCCGGTAACGGTGATGTGAACCTGAACGCGGGTTCATTGAACAATCATAAAGGCCAGGTTATTGCCGCCGGTACCGGTTCACTGAATACCCACATTGCACAAAAACTGGATAATCACAGCGGCACGCTGGCGGCCAGCCAGAACCTGACCGTTAACGCCGGAACGCTTGAAAACATAGCGGGAGTCATCAGCGCCGTGGCGGGCAACACGCAACTGGCCAGCCAGCTGCTGAATAACAGTAGCGGAAAAATTAATGCCGGTCAGACACTCTCAGTCACCAGCAACGGTCTGAACAACAGTGACGGCCTGCTTACCGCCACCACCACCACGTTGCAGCTCGGCAGCGGCGCGGTGAACAATCAGCGTGGCACGATTGCCGCCGCTGAACAGCTCAGCATTACGGCGGGTGGCATTGATAATCAGCAGGGCAATCTGGTTGCTGGTCAGTCACTGGCGCTGCAAAGCGCTGAGCTGCTGAACAGCAATGGGCTGGTGATGAGCAGCGGCACGGCAACGCTTGCCACGGCGAATCTCGATAACCGTCTGGGACAAATCGGCGCTGTCAGCGATTTATCGCTCAGCACGCAACAACTGCAAAACGACAACGGCGGTCGGATGCAGAGCGGCGCTGCGCTGCGTATCGACACGCACGGCCAGCGGCTGAGCAACACCAATAGCGGCGCAACCGGCGGGATAATCAGCCAGGGCAATATGCATCTGGCGACCGGCGAGCTGGATAATCAGCACGGCACGCTACTGGCCTCCGGTGCCATCAGCCTTGCGTCCGGGCAGGTGCTGAACCCGTTCGGGCAAATCACCGGGCTCGGCGGCATCACCGCACAAACTCAGTCAGTGAATAATCAGCATGGCACCGTTCAGGCTGGCGGGATTCTTGACTGGAATACGCAAGGCAGTCGTTTCAACAACGCCAGCGGTCTGATTAGCGCCCAGGACGATTTCACGCTGCGCAGTGGCGAAGTCAATAACCATGAAGGCCAGGTGATTTCCGGCAGCAATCTGGCGTTGAACACCGCCGCACTCGATAACACCGACGGCATGCTCGCCAGCAAAGGCGATTTTACTCTGGTTGCCAGCACGCTGACCAACCTGCGCGGCGCATTGCAGGCCGCGGGTAATATGGCGGTGACGCTGGTGAACAGCTTCACCAATCAGGGTAATGTGCAGGCCAACGGCAATCTGACGTTCACAAGTCACGGTGATATCCGCAATGAAAAGCTGATTCAGGCCGGTGAAACGCTGCACGTCACCGCCATCAATCTGACTAACCTGCAGGATGCTGAACTCAGCGGCGACAGCACACTTCTTGATGTCAGCAACACCCTGACCAACTACGGCCTGATTGATGGTTATTCCACGCGGCTGAACGGCCGAACCGTCAGTAATATCGGCACCGGACGCATCTATGGCGATTTTCTCAGCATCCAGGCAGGCACGCTCAATAATCTCGCTGAGAATGGTACTGCAGCAACCATCGCGGCCCGTCAGCGTTTAGATCTTGGCGTCGGCACGCTGAACAATCGCGATCACGCGCTGATTTACAGCGAAGGCGTGATGAGCGTGGGTGCCGCGATTGATGCCAATGGCCACGCTACCGGACAGGCCGGAACCGTTAACAACCACAGCGCAACCCTCGAATCTGCGGGCGACATGCTGCTTAACGTCGGCAGCCTGAACAACATTAACGACAATTTTGAAACCGAGATCGTCGAAGTGTCGCGTGAAGATATTGAGGAGTATCAGGTCTCGGGCAATGCCAATCGCTATGGTCGCGATGAGGTCAGTTTCGCGCATGATGAGGTCGATTTTGTGCTCACGCCCGATTATCCGGGGCGACAAAATGACAAAAACGACAACTGGTATCGTTACGAATATGAACGCACCGTTGAAGAAACGCGCATCAAAACCAGCGATCCGGCGCGCATCATTGCGGGCGGAAATCTGACGATTAACGCGGGCAACGTACTGAACGACAAGAGCCAGATCATCGCCGGTAATAATCTGGTGATTAACGCGGCCACGCTCGACAACGTGGAGGAGGCCGGTGAGCGGCACATCAGTGACGTTGGCAAGGCGTTCCATTACTGGCGCATCCATAATAAAGGCGGCGACAGTCAGGGCAAGAGCACGGCGGATTACATCCCGCCCACCGTTATCCAGAGCATTACCTTAAAACCCAGCACCTTAGAGGAGCATCAACAAATTAGCGGCAGCGGTCTGGTGATTGACAACCGGACGGGCGGTAGCGTGGGTGATATTTCGCTGGGCGACCTCAGCGCAGGCGCGGCATTTAATCCCGGCAACGCGATATTGCTGCCGCCGGGTAAAACCTTTGAAGTGCCGGTGAATACCGCCGCGAAAGGCGATGCGGCGGGCAGCGTGATCCGCACTCAAGGTCCTAACACCCGCCTGCCGGATAACAGCCTGTATAAAACCCATCCGGCTGGCAGTGATTACCTGGTCGAAACCGATCCCCGTTTTACCAATGCGCAAAAATGGCTCGGCTCGGATTACATGTTGCAGGCGTTCGTCACCAATCCTGACAACGTGCACAAGCGGCTGGGCGATGCGTATTACGAGCAGAATCTTATCCGCCAGCAGGTGATTTCATTGACCGGTCAGCGCTATCTGGACGGTTATGACAGCGATCAGACGCAGTACAAAGCGCTGATGGATGCGGGCATCGCCTACGGTAAACAGCTGAATCTGGTGCCGGGCATGGCGTTAACGGCTGAGCAGATGAGCCTGATCACCGGCGACATGGTGTGGCTGGTGACGCAGGCCGTCACCCTCCCCGACGGCAGCCAGCAAAAGGTACTGGTGCCGCAGTTGTTTGCCAAAGTGCAGTCGGGCGACCTCGACGGCAGCGGCGCGCTGCTGGCCGGGAAAAACGTCAGCCTGAACCTGAGCGACGATATGAACAATAGCGGTCGTATCAATGCGCGCGCCAATACGCAGGTGGTGGCCGAAAATATTAATAACCTTGGCGGGCTGATTCAGGGCGACAGCACCGCTCTACAGGCACGTACTGATATCAATAATTTCGGCGGCGTACTGAAAGGCAGCTCTGCACTGGCAGCGCTGGCCGGGCGTGATATCAACGTCGTCACGGGCACACGCACCGCTGAAAGCGCCGACGGTAACTTTGCCCGCACCAGCCTCGATCGTATCGCCGGTATTTACGTGGACCAAGGCGACGGCACGCTGAGATTGCAGGCCGGACGCGACATCAATCTGACTGCCGCGCAGGTGGTGAACAGCAGCGAGAATGGCAATACGGCGATTATCGCCGGACGCGATATGAACCTGAACGCCGTCACCACCGGCAGCCGCGACAATCTCAATTTTGACAGCGACAACTGGCTCCATCAGTCGTCATCCACGCAGCTGGGCACGGATATTGTCGGTAAAGGCAACGTGGATCTGGCCGCAGGCAATAATCTGCTGGCAACGGCGACCAGCGTCAATGCCGGCGGCAGGCTGGCATTGAGCGCAGGTAACGATCTGAGCATCGTCAGCGGTGAATCCCGCACGCAGATGGATGAGCACACCAAAGCCAGCGGCACCAGCGGCATCGCCTCCAAAACCACCCGCGAGACGCACACCACCATCGATGCGCGCACGGCGGTCGGCAGCTCGCTGTCTGGCGACAGCGTCCAGATGCTGGCTGGTCACGACCTGCTGGTGAAAGGCAGCGACGTGGTGGGCACGCAGGATGTGCGGCTGGCGGCGGGCAATAATCTGACCGTAACCACCGCCGCTGAACAGCGCGACGAATCGCGCATGATTCAGGAGACCAAATCGGGCCTGTCCGGCACCGGCGGCATCGGTGTGAGTTACGGCAGCAACGCGCAAAAATCCACCACCACCACGCATACCGACAGCGTGCGTGGCAGTACGGTGGGCAGCGTGCAGGGCAACCTGACAATGCAGGCGGGCAACGATCTGCTGGTTCACGGCTCTGACGCCGTCGCCGGTAAAGATCTGACGCTTACCGGAAAAAATGTCACGGTCAGCGCCGCCGAACAGGGGCTGAGCCAGCGCGATACCTATGAAACTAAACAGAGTGGTCTGACGCTGGCACTCTCCGGCGTGGCGGGCAGCGCGCTGAATACCACGGTCACCACCGCAAGAGATTCGCGTCAGGAAAGCAGCGGACGGCTGCAGGCGCTGAAAGGCGTGCAGGCAGCATTGTCCGGCGTACAGGCCGCGCAGGCAACGCAGCCAGGTGCTGCAAGTCAGGACAACGCCATTGGCATCAGCCTTTCCTACGGCAGCCAGCAGTCGAAGTCTGAAACTAACCTGACGCAGAAAACGCATCAGGGCAGCACCCTCACCGCCGGTAATAACCTTAACGTCATCGCCAGCAGTGGTGACATCAACGTGCAGGGCAGCCAGCTGCAGGCGGGCAATGACGTGCTGCTGAACGCCAGCCGCGACATCAACCTGACCTCCAGCCAGGACACTGAACGCTCACGCGGCACCAACTCGTCCAGCGGCGGCTCGGTGGGCGTGGGCATCGGTGCGGGTTCTGGCGGCTGGGGCATCAACGTGTCTGCGAGCATCAACAAAGGCAGCGGGCACGAGAACAGCGACAGCCTTGTCCACAATGAAACGCAGGTTGCGGCCGGTAATCGCGTGACGCTGGTCAGCGGACGCGATACTACACTGACCGGCGCGCAGGTGAGCGGCGAATCCATTAAAGCGGATGTCGGTCGCAACCTGACATTGACCAGTGAACAGGACAGCGCGACCTACGACGCGCAGCAGAAAAATACCAGCGCGGGTGCCAGCTTTAACTTTGGCTCGATGTCCGGCTCGGCCAGCATCAACATGAGCAAGGATAAGATGCACAGCGACTATCAGTCGGTGCAGGAGCAGACCGGACTGCTGGCGGGCAAAGGCGGCTTCGATATCACGGTGGGTGAGCATACGCAGCTGAACGGCGCGGTTATTGGTTCGACGGCAGATGCAGATAAAAACAGGCTGGATACCGGCACGCTGGGCTGGAGCGACATAAAAAACGAGGCTGAATATAAGGTTCAGCATCAGAGCGTGGGCATCAGCACCGGCGGCAGCATCGGCAACCAGTTTGCCGGGAACATGGCCAACGGCCTGCTGACCGGGATTAACAACTCGGGCAGCGCGGACAGCACCACCAAAGCAGCGGTATCGGATGGCACGATTGTTATTCGCGACCAGCACGCGCAGAAACAGGACGTGGCCGACCTGAGCCGCGACGTGGAGAACGCCAATCCGGGTCTGGGGCAAATCTTTGATAAAGAGAAAGAGCAGAACCGGCTGAAGGAAGCGCAGCTGATTGGCCAGATTGGCAATCAGGTAGGTGATATTGCCTGGACGCAGGGGCAGATAGAAGCCACAAAAGCCGGTAAGGCAGAGCTGGCTGCGAAAGGCGTTAAAGAACCGGGTGAGAATGCCACGAAGGAAGAACGCGCCGCCTGGAATAAAGCCCTGACGGAAACCTCCGGCTATAAAACGGCCCAACAGCAATGGGGAACCGGCAGCGCCATTCAGCAGGGTATTCAGGCGGCGACTGCTGCGGTACAGGGGCTGGCGGGTGGGAATATCGCTCAGGCCGTCAGCGGCGCGGCGGCGCCTTACCTCGCTGAGCAAATCCATAACCTGACCACCACAAAAGGCCCTGACGGTAAGGATGTGGTGAACACCCAAGCCAATCTGATGGCTCATGCCGTGGTTGGTGCAGTAACTTCCTGGGCTGCGGGCAACAGCGCATTAGCAGGAGCCTCCGGCGCGGTAATGGGTGAATACATAGCCCAGCAGATGTATCCGGGCGTTGACCGTAAAGACCTGACGGAAGAGCAGCGCCAGACGATAAGCGCGCTGGGGACACTGGCGGCAGGACTTGCCGGTGGCGTTGTTGGTGACAGCACAGCGGATGCGGTTGCCGGGGCACAGGCAGGTAAAAATGCTGTTGAGAATAATTATCTGCACGTTTCGGAGAAGACTGAACTTGAGATAGCGAAGCAGAAACTCCAGAACAGTAAAGACCCGGCAGAGCGTGAGCAGGCGCAGCAGCAGATCAACGATCTGCGCGAGAAGGATATCAGCCGCGATCAGAAGGTGATTGAAGCCTGTGGTAACGGTAAAGCTGCCAGTAGTGGTTGTGTTTCAGCTAGACTGGAGGCTTACTCAGCCAAAGCTGAGTATGAAACCGGGCAATACAATAACAAAGTCAGCGAGATGTATCCGGACGCTTACGGCCAGATATTAAACCTGCTGAATATCACCAGCGTTGATGCCCAGAATCAGCAGCAGGTGAAAGATGCGATGGTGAACTATGCAATGGTTCAACTTGGTGTTGATAAGGTGACAGCTGAAAATTACATCGAAACCTATGACGGGATGAAGACGGTTGCCGCTTCGATGACGCCAGTTTTGGGTGTCGCGGCTGTCAGTAAACTCAGTACATTGGCTGAAAAGGTTGTAGTTTATCCATCGGGAATCAATTTCAAAATTGATCAGCCAAAACATTTGGCAACCGTCGATAGTTTTACACAGAAAAATGGGATCTCGGGCGGTCATAATGCTAATGCATTTTATGAGTCAGCGAAAGAATATAATGTGAAAGTAGTCAGTGAAAGACCTACAAGCGTGAAGGGTATTACTGAAGTGAAATATCTGGTTCCAACCAAGAATCGGGATGGAAGTCTTACTGGTGAATATAAAACTACCGTTGAGACTAAAACCATCTATGATCCTAATGTATTCACCGATCAGAAAATCTTAGATCTTGGGCAACAGGCTGCTGCCAAGGGATTCAATGAGGCAATGTCGAGTAAGAGTGGTCAGGTAAATGTAACCGTGGATGGTGTTAATTTTAGAATTTACGTAGATAAAACGACTGGAACAGTTCGTAACTTCCATCCTAATTGAGGTGATCCATGATAAAAGAATTATTTACTCAACAAGATGTAGATGGCGGGATCAATTTAATTGTTGCGTCCTATTTTGACAGAATGTACGAGGATGATAATTTTATTGAAGCTCTTGAATTATTTTCAAATGGAGGTTCTTTAAATAAAGACGGTGCCTATTGCAATTTCCCCGACATGAATAGCCACGATGAAAGCGAACATTTTGAGGGTGTAGAATTTGCTGTAGGTTATCCGCCTTCTGAAGCGGAGACAGTCATTGTCAGCGAAGAAACCTGTTATCAATATGTCCGTTTAGCCTGTGAAAAATATCTTAAGCTGCATCTTGAAGATACAGATAAAGTTAACGAATTACTGGCTAAGATCCCTTCTTGAATAGCAGATCCCAGCCATTAAGGCTGGGATTTTACTTTATAACCAGCGAGTTACCTGAAACAGATCGCCACTCCCCCGTTCCTTCCGAGATCTTGCGTGGCCGCTTCTACTGGGTGGCAAACAGTTAAATAAACGCAGCTATCTCATGCTACTTACGGTCAGAGAGTTTCTTGTAGGCCCGCTTCAGCGTGGTCACCACCTCCGGCTCTGCGGGCAGTTCCGGCTGTGGTTCCTACGCGTCATCAGCGCGGATAAAAACCTGTACCACTGCTTCGGCTGCGATGCGGGCGGTTCGGTGCTGGACTGGCTGCTGCATACCGAACGGCTGAGGTTCCTACAAGGGATCCTGTGGCTGCGGCAACTGAACGGTACTACCTATGTGCGCCCCGCTTCTTCGCCACTGTGGCCCGTCAGATCCTCACCGATCTGGACGAAGACGGACAGGCCCTGCCACACCAGGTCACCGACTTCTTTCACCCTAACCTGTTGGATAACGAGGGCGCGCAGGGGTGGCTGGCGTCGAGCGCGCAGTCTGGTGGTGCCGGTGGTCGGCTGGTTAGAGAGTTACGATCCACAGAGCCGTGGCCGGGTGTTGCAGCTCTACGGGCGTCGCGCGCGATGGCCGATCATATGATCATGAAAAAATCGGCCAGGCATCTGTATCTGCCCTCGCACCAAGCCGGGATCTTTTTATCCGTCGATCACCCCTCAGCCAGCCGGATGATCAACTCCTCGGTAGTTGCTTGTGGTCAGCGGGGTTAAGGTGCCAGTGACACCTCAGTCCCGCGCTAAAAATCACGTTGTGATCCTCTGCTAATCAACCGACCTTACGGCCGTCTCCAGCCGGTGCTTCACAATCGCCGCATCAATCAGCTTAATCACCGTCCCCTGCTCTTCCGGCTGGCACTGAGACAGCGCCCTCAACCGATCAAGAAACATCCCGATCCACCTCCCTCCCGTTGCGATCCTGTCACTAAGCTAAACTTGTCTGATATTCATATCTGTCGGGTTGCAGTCAATGCCGGACGCAAACAGGAGAAGATGATGAAAGCAGTCATTTATAACGGTCCTTATGATGTCCAGGTGAAAGATGTCCCGGACGCAAAAATTGTTCGTCCCACGGATGTCCTCGTTCGCATCACCACCACCAATATTTGCGGTTCAGACCTGCATATGTATGAAGGGCGAACCAGCTTTGAACAGGGGCGCATTCTGGGTCATGAAAACCTCGGAGAGGTGGTCGAAATTGGCTCAGGCGTTGAGCGTATCAAGGTGGGCGACTATGTGTGCCTGCCGTTTAACGTCGGCTGCGGTTTTTGCGAAAACTGTGAAAAAGGCCTGACCGGCTTTTGCCTCACCACCAACCCCGGCACGGCGGGTGCAGCCTATGGTTTTGCCGAAATGGGCCCGTGGGAAGGCGGTCAGGCCGAGTTGCTGCGGGTGCCTTTTGCCGATTTTAACTGCCTGGTGCTACCGCCAGACGCGGCAGAAAAAGAAGATGACTATGTGATGCTCTCAGACATCTTCCCCACCGGCTGGCACGCAACCGAGCTTGCCGGCGTGAAGCCCGGCGAAAGCGTGGCGATTTATGGCGCGGGACCGGTCGGATTGATGGCGGCGCATTCGGCGATCATCAAAGGCGCGTCCCAGGTATTTGTGGTGGATACACATAAAGACCGGCTGGCGCTGGCAGAAAAATTGGGCGCCACGGGAATCAATGCGACGGGCGATGAGGCCGTGCAAAAAATTCTCGACCTGACCGATGGGCGCGGTACCGATTGTGGCTGTGAATGTGTCGGCTATCAGTGCTGTGATAAACATGGCCACGAAGACAATTCGGCTACCATGAACAGTCTGGTTGCCTCGACGAAAGCCACCGGGGGGATCGGCGTGGTCGGCGTGTTTATTCCTCAGGATCCGGGGGCTGAATCCGAGCTGGCCAAACAGGGTAAAATGCCCTTTGATTTCGGCAGTTTCTGGTTCAAAGGACAGGCAATCCGTACGGGCCAGGCGAACGTCAAAGCCTATAACCGTCAGCTGGCGCGCCTGATCCATCATGGAAAAGCCAAACCGGGCGAGATCATTTCACATCGCCTTTCGCTTGATGAAGCGGCTGCCGGTTATAAGCACTTTGACGACCGGGATGAAGGATGGACGAAGGTTATCCTTAAGCCTTAAGCCCCGTTGCCCGGCAGGGGAAAACACCTGGCGGGCAAGGCTGCATTCGGCTTTGATGACTCTGTTGCCTGCGCAAGGGTGAGCATGGCGCAAAAATCGCAAAATGTTGCAGGTGAAAATGCTGCTTTGGGCTTCAGCCTCCCAGAGACTTAAGCAGGGCAACGCTGTTAAGGATGACCAGCTGTCTTTTACTTTCAAGCTCGATTTGCACGCCAGAGTAAATATCCAACGCTTCATAATGCGTATATAAATCCTGATACCCTGCTTCATATCGGCGTTTATTGTTGTCGAAGTTAACGGACTGAGCCTTTAGCTCCTCACGCACTACGGCGAGACTCCCCTGAGACAGGCGTAGGGCATCGGTGGCATCTTTAATCTCCTTCAATGCCTGAGCAATGGTGTTGCGGTAATCGATGATCGCCATCTTCTGTTGGGTTTCAGCATATTTAAGGCTGGCATAATGTTTGGGCAGGTCGAACACCGGTATCATCACCGAGGGTGTCAGCGTCCAGTTATCACGATAGCTGTCCACTATTCCGTCCAGCGAACTGGAGGTGCGCCATGCATTAGCAAACAGGCTGACGCCGGGAAGCAATGCAGCACGAGCGGAACCAATATTGCCGTTGGCCGCCTTAATCTGCCATTCGGCAGCGATGACGTCAGGTCGGTTAAGGATAATGTCGGAGCGGATCGCCTGCATAAGTTGAGGCGCCTCGTTGTAACTCACAATCGTTTGCCAGTTCTCGGCGTTCAGTGCCGGTGAAACCGTGCCGGATAAATATTCAAGCTGATGTATTCTCGCCAGAATCTCCACTTCAAGATTATGCGTGGTGCTTTCGTCAGTGCCTTTACCTCGCAGAAACTTGGTTAAAATAATTGGCTCTAACCTGCCCTGCTGATTAATGCGCATCAGCTTTTCTTCAATACGCTGCATCTCGATCTTTTTATTTTGCAGTATATGCCATACCTGAATCATTGAATGCGCTTCATACCAGGCTGTGGCTAAATCAGACATCAACGTCAGCTGCACATTGGCGACCAGGCTACGATGACTTTCTTCACTGCTATTCATTGAGGCGATCTTATTGCGCTTTTTGCCCCACAGATCGACCTCCCAGGAGTCAACGCCCATTCGCCCCTGATATTGTTCAGATCTCTGTTTAAGCGTCTGATTGGTGAGCGGCGAACTGACCGAATTCATCGAGATTGTTTTACTCGCGGTATAATTCAGGCTGGGAATCAGGTCAAACAGCGAACTCAACTTTTGCGCCCGGGTGCTTTCAACGCGAGCCATGGCCAGCTGAAGATCAAAGTTATTGATGAGCGCATTTTCCAAAATAGCCAGCAAGGCCGGATCGTCCCGGTAGAGATCCTGAAAGCGGTAACGGCCGCTGCTCTGCGCGGCTTTCAGCTCAACAACGGGATCGGCCACGCTGTCAGGACGCTGATATTCAGGCGCCAAAGAACACCCGCTCAGGCTTAATGTCGTGGTGATAAACAGGGTCCTGAATGAGAATAATTTAGTCATAGCTGCGACGGTATTTGTTGTTTAACACAGTAAAATGGCGCATCTCTTTTTCGTTTTTCCTGTGAAGGGCGATCAGTGGAAAATGGTAATAGGTGTCAAGGGTTGAAATGAAATGCCATTGCCATGGGGTTTCCCTGACATAGCGTTCAAGAAAACCGACCATTTCATGGTTTATTTCTTGCTGTTGCCTACCGATAACCGCTGCGGTTGTCACCGTGAATTTTCGGGAAGCCTCGTTATAGCGGTTAGAGACAAGTTTCATACACACCGCTCGTTTTATGGCGAGTTTAATAACCCCCGTGGTCATATGGCCTTTTTTATTAAAAAACGTCACCGGCTCGACCGCTCCGGTTAAATTCCCGGCCACATAACAGGGCAGATCATAGAAAACAGCCACCACCTTATTCGGCTCCCGCAAATAACGCGCGATCTTAATCAACGCGCCTGGCGCGTTGATATTGATAAAGGATACGCGTACGCCGGGTATGGCGATCAGGTTATAGTTTCGCGCATTTTCTTCGGTAATCTCTTCAAATATCGGCACCAGAAAATCGTAATCCATGCCCTGGTATTGTCTGGCCAGAGTTAATATTGTCAGCCAGTAATCTCCGGTATGCGTACAGAGCAACAATTTCGCCTGTGTCAGATTCGGATCGGACAGATGACAAACCTTCTCCAGCAAAGCCGAAACCGTTTTCCAGTCATGTGAAAACATGAACAGTGAGAGGTAACGGGAAATTAGCTTGGTTAAAATAAGCTGCCTTCCAGACCATGGCTCTTGCCTACCGGTAACCTTTGCAGATAACTGCATGGCCGTCTTGACTGAATAGTATTCAGAAAGCGTCCTTCTGAATAAAACAGAAACCATGTTTATCAATAACAATGCGGTGGATAAGGATCGCCATGTCGCTACCACCGCCATTGCCCTGGCAACCATTGCCAGCAAAACACGCCTGTGCAGCAGGCCTGGCCTCGCATTGATGCCCGATATCATCTGGCCTCTCCCCGCAGAACCACCCGCTGTTCAATACTGTCGATTAAGGCAGCATCATGACTGACAACCACGCAGGCGACGGGCAGGCGGCGAATAAGCGCAATGATTTTGTGACGCGATTCATCATCAAGATGTGAAGTGGGTTCATCCAGCAGCAAGAGCTGCGGCTTTCGGTACAAGGCTCGGGCAATCATTAGTCGTTGCAGTTGGCCGGATGAGAGCCTGGTACCGTTAGCGCCGAGCGAAGTATTCAAACCGGATTTCAAACTTCTGATAACCTCGGCAAAATCTGCCTGTTCGATGCAGTTCTCCAGTAACGTCATATCATAGCGATCGGATTCAAAAATAATATTATCCATCACGTTACCTTTGATTAACTTCCCATTAGGACTCACCAATGAGATCCGTTGCTGGAAGGGATTGAGTCCAAACCTGGCCAGTGAAATATCATTAATCAGAATCTCACCTGCCGTGGGTTTGAGCAGGCCCGATAACATATTCATTAAGGTGGTTTTACCGCAGCCCGAGGGCCCGGTGATGACGAGTTTCTCACCTTCGTGAATATCAAAATTGACGTTTTTTATGAAATTATCGTCAAGATTACTGTAGGCAAAGCTGATATCGCGGAAACTCACTTTTCGCACCGGTTCAGTTATCTCTTTGACCGAAGACTTGAACGATATCGCAGCCGTTTTATCAGACGGTAGTATTTCCTGTAAGCGTTTAACCTCAACGGAACACACCCGGATATTGACATGACTTTCGACAATTGACTGAATATTATTAATCAGACAATTTTTATAGAATATAAAAGTCAGTAACTGCCCCGCCGTTGTCTCACCCTGCAGTACGCTTAACGATCCCAGGCCGATAATCAGTAAGGTCTGAACATGCGAAAGGGTCGTCACCATTAATTCAATCAGCGACTGCGTTCTTTCAATTGCGGAGCGATTGTATTCCAGCTCTGAATGATGCTCGGACCATGCCAGGATCCTGTGATGTTCATTGTGATTGATCTTAATCACATCGATATTATCTACCGACTCCAGCAATACATTATCTCTGCGGACTTCGGCATCGAGAGAAGCATATTGGCGGGAGAGCATTTCTGGCAGCATTAACACTCTAACGAGGATCATTATGGAGGTCACCGCAAGGGTGAGCATGGCCAGATGGGTGTTGATGAAAAACAGCAGCACCACAAATAAACCGGCAAAAAATGACTGTATGAAAATATCTATCCAACCATTGGTATAGATAATGTGGAAAACATCAACGGATTTAATTTTACGTAAAATATCCGATGCCATTCGTTTACCGAAATACTTCAACTCCATGTTGAGAAGATCGCTGACTATCCGGTGCCCTTCATTCAGGCTTAACATCCTTCTTAATCGCTGGGCTTGGGCGATTTTCAGATAGCTTGCAATCGCCTGCAGCAGATAGACAAAACCGAAGATGTACAGCAACAGAAACAGTAAATCATCGTCGTTTTTTGACAAGACTTCATCGAAGACTAAAGAAATAAACTTAGGAATGGCAATATGGGTCAGCTGAATGATCACCGCCAGCACCGCCAGCGGGATCAGATAGCTTTTCCAACTCTTAAGTCCTTTTCTGAAAGCACTGGCGCTGAAAAAATGGCCATTGTCTGCGGAATTTTCCCTGCGCTGCCCTTTCGTATCGGCCACGAAGCTGTTATCGGGTATGACTTCAAGCGCAACGCCTGAGTAAAACTTCTCTACTTCCCGCCAGGTGAAGGAACGGCTGCCGATGGCAGGATCCATGACTTCGATTTTTGTTTTGCTGGTTTTTTTAAGCACCACAAAATGGCAGTTATCCCACAGTAAAATTGCCGGCGTTTGCAGCTCACGCAGGCTGTCTGCGGCGACCTGAACGCCGGTGGCAATCATCTGATGCTCGGAAAAAATCTTTATCAGATGAAAAAATGAAAGCCCCTCAAGAGTGACCTCATACTGGTTACGGAGGGTCTGCAACTGCAGCGTCTTATTAAACATTGCGCTGATATAACTGACACAGGCCAGACCGCATTCTGCGCACTCATCCTGTAGGACATCTCGTACATTATTTTTCAGCATGGATATAATCCGGATTACGTTTGAGGGCTTGTTTCACAGGAAGGAATAACCACTCAATTAACGTTTGCTTTGGCTGACGTAATGAGGCACTGACGGTCATGCCGTCCGCGAGAAATTCCATCGGGATTTTATTATGTTTGTCATTAGCCAGAATATTCAGCTTCACCCGGAACCAGGATTCTTTATCATCCACACTGACCCGGGTCGGTGTAGTAGAAATATTGATGACCTTTGCGGCCAAAACGCCATAGCTTTCATAGGGGAAAGTATCAACACGTACGAAGACCTTCTCGCCAGGGCTTATCAGGCCGATTTGTTTACTGCTCAGTTGCAGGACTACAACGGGTTCTGCAGCGCTGTTTTCTTTCAGGATCACTGATGGCGTCAGGGTGCGTCCATCAATGAAGTCCCCTTTCAATATCCCCATATCATGGACAATCCCTTTTATGGGTGAAGTGACAATATATTCCTGTCGCATGCGGATATTATTTAACTCGCTACCGATTTCCCTGATTTTACGGCTGATGTCATTTTTACGTTGTAAGGACTCTTGCTCAAGCCTGGCGTAATGAATCTCTTTTTCTATTTTAGTTTGCAACAGTCCAGACTTTTCAACCTCACTTTTTTTCACACCCAGCTCATTTTCAATGATCAGCTGCCTGGTGTTTTCCACTTCCGTCTTAGTAATAGCGTTGTCTTTGTATAATCGCGTTAAATCGCGTAACTGAGTGGCATAAAGACGTTTTTTATCGTAATAGTCTTTGATTGCGTTTTCGGCAATGGCAATAGATTGTGTCAACTCGTTAAAATAACTTTCTTTTTGAATGAGAAGTTGGTCATGATTTTCAGACTGATTTTTTCGTTCAGTCTCGAATTCCACTAACGTCTCATTCAACCGCTTGGTTGTCTCCTCGGCCATATTACCAACACCATTATGGTCTTTGGTATTTTGCCACAGTAAAGCCACGCTAAAAATGGCATCTCCCGGATTAACGCTGTCGCCTTCATTAACGTAGATCGCAGAAACATTTCCGGGTTTTTCTGCCGTTAGCCGGTAAAATGACTCGCTGCGGATCAAACCCTTAACGTCTTCTTGTTTACCATAACGGCCATTCAGCAATAACAACATAAAAATAGCTGTCATAAGCGCAATGACACCGCAAAAAAAATTAAGACTGATAGGAGCACGCGTAAAACACTGATTAAATTGATTTGACATAATAGCTTAATATCAGAGGTGGGGTTTACCCCACCTCTTATTGATGACGAATAAAATATCAGGCGAGATTAAGAAGCACTTTTCTCAATCGCTACACCAGCAGCACTGCCAACCAGTGCGCCTACAGCAGCTCCCGGAATACCCATAATTGCGCCAATACCGGCGCCACCGATCCCACCAATAGCGCCGCCGCCCCATCCACTCCCCCAACCACCGCGCACTTCCTTACAGTGTTCAGCACTCATTGCTGTTTTGTTCAGCATCATATTTCTCCATAAATAAAGTTAAAGTAGAAACCAGGTGTTATATAAAATCGCAGCTATACTCATTGCAGCCTCGGCAATATATATCACAACGTCATGCTGCCTTGTTAATCTGGCGGCAACAATATTTATGGAAAAAAAACCCTTAATTAGATTTTTATTCTACCATCGGAATGATATTTATATTTAAAATCTATGAATTTAACAGTTTTATGAAAAAATTTTAAAAATATCACAACACCTTAAAAAAAACCAAAGTGGATAATCTTTGTCGACATGCTAAAATATTGACATATTTTAGTTTACTTAAAGGAAAAACAGTGAAGCCTATTGTTATATTGTTAGGGTGTGTGACCCTCGCTGCCTGCACCACTGAGGAAGGTAAACCTTCTCCCTCGCTGAATATGGCGAATCCGGCTGCAGTCTATTGTCTCCACGTCGGTGGTAAGTTAAGTACCAGCGAGTCTGACGCAGGAAAAAAAGGGTATTGTACGTTAGCGGACGGTGAACATATCGATGAATGGGATTTATACAGAAGGGAGCATAAACAGAACTGATTTCAAAAACTCTGTTTAAACGGGTCGGTCATCGTCGCCAGATGATGACCCGTTCTGAGAATAGATAGGCATAACTTCATTTGTAACGCGACAGACAAACTGTAGGGACAACAAACGCCTGCTTAAATGATTAATAGCGGATACAGGAACTGGTAAACGAATAAGGACCACCAACAATGTAACTTTTTTTATCCAGAGGGAAAATGTCAATCTGGAAAGTCTCAGGATTAAAGGTGTACTCGCCTAACAACATTTTAAACACGTTATCGGGGGTATCATCCAGTATTGATTTTTTCATGTCTTTGATATGATAGCTGATGGTTTTTCCTTGTAAAAATACGCCGTCCGACAGCAACAGGCTCCGGTTCAACTTTTTGGTTTCACCGTTGATGGTAACTTTGCCATTAAAAATCACATAGCCGGATTCTTTCGAATAAAACCGCATATCCTGGGTGACGGAAAACGTCAGGTCACTTTGATTTTTTCCAAAATCATAATGGGTGAAGAACGTGCATTTAAAGGGAACGATTCTCTCCCGCCAGACGACCCAATGCCCGATAAAAGCGGTCATCGCCACGGCAACAATCACTACAAGACTCACAGTAATAAAAAGGACCGTTCTTTTACTTTTCATCACCACTCCAGTCCAGATAATAAACATTTTCACAAGATATGTTATAACCATTATTACCAATACTGCAGTACGACAGCATTGTGCGCCCGTAAGTTTGTAAGGATGAAGAGGCATAATTGTCGAAATAGACGCGTTTACCGGTCTGACAGCTCAGTTGATTTTTCTTCATGATTATTCCCACTTGCTTCTTCACATTGGCAACTTCACTGTCATTAAAGGTTTTAAGCATAGTAAGTTCACATCCACCTTCCATCTTCACAACCTGAGCGGTAGGATCTAAACTATCCGTATACAGGTATTTGTAAATTAAACCGCCGCTGATGATGACCAGCATCAATAACAGCACAGACAGAATCTTTTTTCTTGAAAAGGAAAACGACTTTCCCAGTTCACTGACATCCTCTGAGTTGATAATGTGCGGAATCCCTGGCACGTCTTCTTTCGTAATGAGCACATTTTCACTCAGTCTGATGCCCACCGTCGGTAGCGTGACAATAAAGTTATCACATCCCAACCTCACCAGGCTCCTCCTGAGGATACTCATATACTGATTCAGGTTGCTGTTGGAACTTCTCAGACCATATTTATCCCATACTTCGACGAACAAAAAGTCGCGGGTTAATATTTCCCCTTCAGATTCTAAAATCAATTCAATTAATCTTCGGGCGGGCAATGGCAAGGTTAACGTGTCATTGGTCGACACTAATGTTAACGAACCCTCATACGTATTATACTTTATTGTATTATTGATGGTGTATTGCATTTTTAGACCATTAAGGAAATAATTAAAAATGTCAGGTAAGTGTAGTTGACAACAATAAACAAGTACAGTTAATTCCGGTAGTTAGGTAAACACTCAGCACAGTTTCATCTTTCTCCGCTGCCAGCCTGGGTTAAGTAAAAAATGAAACGCTTCCCCTTTTCCTTTGCGGCTTTCCTTCTTTAATGCGTGATTGATTTTGAAAAAAGATTCACTACTAAAACCCCAGCAATAATGAGGGTCAATCCCGCGATCCCGGCGGCGTCCAGTTTCTGGCCATACAAGAGATAGCTGGTGACCGATATCAATACGATGCCAACCCCTGACCAAATGGCATAAGCAATGCCGGTGGGCAAGACCTTCAATGTCAATGATAAAAAGAAAAAGGCCACCGCATAGCCCAGCACGCAAAGCACGGTTGGCCATAAGCGGGTAAAACTTTCCGAGCTTTTTAAGCTGCTTGTCGCAATGACTTCAGCAATGATTGCAATACCCAAAAACATATACGTTTTAATCATAACCTGTCCTTTAATAATTACTGAAATCGATATGGTGCTCGTTACAATATGCTAACCTTGCCAGTAGCCACTGGTTCAGATCGGTATTTTTGCACAATTTCAATACCTTCATCGCCTTGCGCTTATGCTGACTAACGGTTTTTTCACTTATATTCATATAGTTCGCGATATCTAACGGTTTTTCGCCTAATGAAAAATAATATAGCACCAGATTCTGCTGTATTGACAGCTTGTCAGAAACAAATTCTCGATGAAGCGAACAGATGCGCATCCGGATAATATTGAAAAGAATATCGTGCAATACGGAACAAGGTGCATCCCGATAGACTTCCCCCCGGAAATACCCATGTTTTTGTTTATTGCCAATCAATATTATTCTCTTGTCGTAGGCCAGATCGATGGGTATTTCATCCCACGAAACATTAGGCGCCCAAAATATAATATCTGCAAGAGGATGCGCGTTTTCCATTTTGATAAACATCACATCATGGCGTGTCTTTAGAAAGTAATTTCTGATAATCGCTTTCAGTCCAGCCTTAAAATACTCATTGCTGTCTATAATCATGATTTTATATAGCATATTTCCATGTCCTGTCGATCTAAAAAATCCATTTTTCTCACGAAAGTTTGATCAGCACCATGCCGGAGAGGATAAACAGCACGCCAGTCCAGCCCTTTCGATTTAACCGCTGATTAAATAACACACCACCGGCGATAATGGTTGCGATGATGCCAAATCCTCCCCACACCGCATAAGCTACAGAAAGCTCAATCCCTTTCACCGCTTGCGCAAGTGAAGCAAATGCGCATAGCACCGCGGCAAGTGACAAAAGGCCATATTTTCTTTTTCTGAAACCATCCGAATATTTCAGCCAAATGTTAGCGACAACTTCAAGCAACACGGCAACAATTAACCAGCCCGCATGGATCCATTCAAATTGTTGCATCACTCACTCCTTTTTTAAGCTTGGTTCCTGATTTAATCAACGCAATGCCGATAATCAACAGGGTCAGACCGGCGACTTTCATTAAGGTCAGTGATTCATCAAATAATCGCACGCTCAATGCCGTAATAATCACAATGCCGATCCCTTCCCATAGCGCATAGGCAACCCCGAGGGCGACCTTCTTTACGGAAAAGGATAACAACACATAGGATGTGGCAATCATCACTAACATAAAAATAAAACCAATGTTGTTATCATTGACGCTTGACCACTTCATCGAAAGCGTACCAATAAACTCTGTTGCGATTGCAAGACCTAAATAAACCCAGTAAATAATCATATTTTATATTGGGACGTAAACTCCCCTCCTGATAATTGAGTTGATTTTGATTTATGCTGCCGTTTGACAGGCAGAATGCTATTGAACTATCAATAAAGTTTCGGGTTAAATATCACCGCCACGCTACCGCAATAGGTATCAGGCGCGTTTTTTAGCATGTTGCCCACGTCCCGTTTGTCTACATTGAAATCAATGCTTCCTTTGACTCCTCTGGCAAACGTATCGGTGTAAAAAATATTTTTGCTGGTATCAAATCCGGTATACAGTTCCTGGCGAACCATCGTAGTACCTGATTGAACGTCTGTAATATTGACGGGCAACGTTAAGAAGGTTTTCACGGGAACCAGCTCCCCCGTTTTGTCGCTGCTTATGGCACACCCTGTTCCGCTTTCATACTCACAGGTCAGATAGACGGTGAAATTGCCTGAACTTGAAAGATTGAAACTGCTCTTACCCGTCAATTGAGGTGTAATCCGCGTAACAACCCATCTCTCACAGGCCGGTCGACCGAGCTGATACCATAGCAACCTTGATTCCCTTCTGGTACGCGCCACAGCCATGCGACTTGCGTAGACCCCACTATCCAGCCAGCACTTTGGTTAGTGCACCCAACCTTAGGGAATAATGAAAACGCCTGGTCTCCGCCTCCCCATTCAGAAATTTTGGAGTTGTTATTCGCCGTGTAATTTCCGCTAAAGGCTTCTATGCGAAATTTTACGGTTTGTTTATCGGAATTCTGTGAAACCCGCTTAGCAAGAGGTTTCGTCGATGGGGTGCATTCTCACGGAAAAATCCTAGGCAGGCCATATATATCGAAAATTATCGCTTCTATAGATTAATACTCTGCATATGAAAAATAAATTATATCTTCATACCGATAAATGAGATTGGCGTTTCAAAAGAGGGGAATATTTAGGCGATAAAAAGGCTTTATTCGCAATACAAAAAGAGGCAGATTTCCCCCAAATTCTAAGAGTCTGAGAATAAAAGCGACCGTTAAAAGCGATTAAACGTTTAGAGAAGGGGTTAGGGTGAGTATCTCAGGTGGGGCGTCGGAGAAGGCCTTTTGGGCGTAGCCATCGTCTGCGGGTTCACCCAGCGGATTTGGGCAATTGGCAATGAAATAACTAATGATCATCACCCCTACAAAAAGCAGTGCGGTTGTCTTATTCATACTGAAATTACTCAATACCATGGTGAAAGGTGTTGCGATCCCCCAGCGCCTGATGACAGGGTCGGTAGATGAAACCGTTAATAAGTTGGCGTCAGCGTTAGCCAATTCATTTAAAGAGGGTTTTCTCTCGTAATTCGCGAATATCCTGGCAGGTATAACAGGTCACTGCGCTGGGGATAATTCGACGCCGTTCATCTGAAATAGTCTCTCCGCAATCCTGACAACTTTCCTGACCTGTTTGTGTCAGCATTATCCGGATTGAGATAATTTCGTTACGCTTCGCCAGCGTAATGCATTTTTCAGCCTCATCAGCTAAGTCGGCCACAGGAGCCCCCCTCGTTAGTCTTATTTGAACGTTTGCCATATTATCGGGTTGGTCGGGGATATGCGGCAACTCATGCTGTTATGAAGTATCTTAAGTCGGTTTCAGCCTGTTTACCCTACTGTCTTATCAGTTCTGATTACCATTAAACCATTGATACCTCAGCCGCTTAAGATGCATGAGAAAAGCCTGAGGAAAAAGTGAAGCGGCATCATTAGTGGCGCTTAAAATTCTGTGATACTTTGATTTTTTACTGAAATTTCAACCAGGTTGGGTCGATAAACTATGGGCATTAAAACCATTCAGCTTGAGGGTAACGTGGTGTATTCCCCGATCACGCACTCTCTTTATAAGGCCGGAGACAGTGAGAATCAGGTTGCTTTAGCCATTCCTGCCAGCCTGTGCCTGTTAAGTTTGCTGCAGCATAAAGGCGAGATTGTTTCTCATAGCGATCTGCTTTCCTTCGCCTGGGAGGCAAGGGGAATGATGGTTTCTCCGAATACGGTTTATCAGAACATGTCGATACTGCGTAAGGCGCTGGAATCGATGGGTGTTTCCAGTGAGATGATAAGAACGGTGCCCAAGCGTGGATTTATGATACCGGCCGGTTTTCCGGTTGAGTTTATTTATGAGAATGAAGATAACACCCCACTCAGCCAGGCTGAAGAGGAGATAATCCCGGCGCCCTCCCCGGTCCTTCCGTCAGCTTTAGAAGATCCCCCTTCAATCCCGGACACCTCAGTCCCTGCAGCGCCCGCTGCCGGTAAAATCAATCGCAGGCTTCAGGCTGTTTTATTCGGCATCGCCTGTTGTATGGCGTTTTTGATTACCACGGCTGCGACGCGTTATCTGGGCAACGATACTATCCCTGCCTATATTGCGCCGGACTTTTCACCGTTGGGCAACGTTAAAGACTGCCAGGTGTTCAGGAATTACTCGTCAAGAGACGACGCATTCTTCACCAAATTCATTGCCGATAAGAATGTCGAATGCGGAACGCAGAAATGGTGGTACATCACTAATTACCCACCGTCTGAAGAGGTGTCGATATTACGTTGTTCAAAAGAACTTACCGCGTCAGGCAGCGATAAAACTCCGCTCTGCACCTCCGACTTCTATAGCGAAAACGGTCAACAACAATGAAGAAAATTAACCTACGCACCGTCCTGATGTCGGTGGTGATCCTGCTGTTTGGCTTTGCCGGTTATTCGCTGGGTAAAGAGCAGGTCCGTGCAAACGATGTCTTCTTCTGCACCGCTAATTTCAATACCCATTCAGGCGATGAAATGCTCAGCCTGTCGATTAACTACAACCTGAACCATGGCGATGGCTATATCACCATGAACGGGACTTACTTTAAGGATGGGGTCAAAAAATCTGACATCGATCTGAAAAAGGAGTTTCTTTACACGCAACAGGATGGCGAGTTTACCTTTACGGAAAAACCCAACGGCGTAATGGAAGTGAATGACGGCGATCAGCAGGTGCTGCGAAAATTCCTCTCTGACTTTTACTTCAGCAGGAATGTCGGGACGCATCACGTCAGAATAAAGCAGATCCGGCCGGGCGTGTGGATTTTCACCACCACCCCGACGCCTTATATGATTTGTTCGGAATACTAACTTTTGCCCGCCCGGCCACTCTTTGTTTTGGCCCCCTCGCCATCACATCCGGCTCCATGAACACCAACAAAAAAATGCCCGCCGATCGGTTAACGCGATTGGCGGGCATTCCCTACAGCAGTTTTATTAATCAGGCTGAATATTCAGTCTTTCGATGCCAGAACAAAACGGTAAACCAGACCACCGATAACACCGCCGATAATTGGCATTAACCAGAACATCCACAGCTGGTCCATTGCCCAGGTGCCCTGGAATATCGCCACTGCGGTACTGCGCGCCGGGTTGACCGAGGTGTTGGTGACCGGAATGCTGATTAAGTGTATCAGCGTCAGTGACAGACCGATGGCAATCGGCGCGAATCCGGCCGGCGCACGCTTGTCGGTTGCACCGTGGATCACAATCAGGAAGATTGCGGTCAGCACGCCTTCACACACCATCGCCGCCATCAGGCTGTAACCACCCGGTGAATGCTCGCCGTAACCGTTAGACGCAAAACCGCTGGCGGTGGCATCAAAACCGGCATGGCCACTGGCAATCACATACAACACGGCGGCGCCAGCGATCCCACCCAGAACCTGCGCAAGGATATACGGCACCACGTCGCGGGCGGCGACACGGCCACCGGCGAACAGGCCCAGCGTCACCGCCGGGTTAAAGTGCCCGCCAGAAACAGGGCCGACCGCAAAGGCCATCACCAATACCGTCAGGCCAAACGCCAGCGCCACACCGGCAAAGCCGATGCCTAATCCCGGAAAACCGGCGGCAAAAATGGCGCTACCACAACCGCCAAACACCAATACAAATGTACCGATAAACTCTGCGGATAATTTCTTAAACATACCGTCACCTGAAACGTTAAGTGGAGTGTAATGCGCAAAGACATTTGAGGATCTTTGCACATCGGGAATTAATGAAGGGAATGAGACGTCATAGTGAGAATAAAATCATCCGAATGGTTTGAATAAATTAACGTCACTTTTCTTAGGGGCAGTTTACGGGCTGAGTTATTCTGTTCAACTCATAAAGTTATCATTTGGCCGGCAGGAAATAGCAAGCCAGCCAGCCTGGCGCACCACAAGCCAGTTATAACGCTAATTACATGATAGTATTCTATTTATTTTACGCACAAAAACGCCTCACCCGCGAAGATGGACCGCGTTTATAACGTTCTGAAGTGAAACATGAGAGTTTTATGAGATGTATTTTCAGGCGAGGATGGATATTGCCTGATGAATTGAATCTTCACCAGACAATAACCCCGGCAGCAGGCGTTGGAATATTCGCCCTGCTGCCGCTTACGACATTATGTCTCTGTCGTGTCCTCACCCGCTAATAGCGAAACCGGTGAGGGTCACTGCCGCGAGCTAATTACACCATCACTGCCGGGTGCTGTAATAAGTGGTCAGCCAGCGTATAAGGTGAGTCGTTAACCAGCGTACTTTCGACCGGGATATGGCTGGCGGAACTGGCCGTGGTGTCCGTGGCCACGCTGGCCGTCACGGGCGATGAACTCGCCGTTGCCCCATCATCCTGAGCAACGGTTGGCGCGTAAAACGCCAGTAAATGATCCATATTCAGCGCGGTTTCGTGGGACGCCACGGTGACATTTTCACTGGCCGTGGCCTGGTTGCCGGCGCTGTCATGTGCCGTCACCTTGATGACATAGTCGCCGTCATCCAGCGGCGCCAGCTGTCCGGCAAGAATCGTCAGCGCCCATTTGCCATCGGCTTTAACCGCCGCGCTGTAGCTTTGATCGCCGAGAGTTAAGGTCACCGTACTGCCCGCATCGAGATGGGTTGAACTGCCCTGCAACAGATGCCAGGTATTGACATCATCCGCACCGATAACGTGATCCGCAAACGCGGTATCCAGCGTCAGCGTCGGTAAATTGTGCGTTGCGACGTCAAAAAAGTCGCTCAGGGTTTGGCTATCGCTGTTGCCATACTGATCCGAGCGATGGGCACTGGCGGTCACCGGCCCTTCCGCCAGCGCCAGCAGATCGGCGCTCGGTAAGGTGATCATCCCGCCGCTGTCCGGCTGGTAGGTTTTGCCGTTGATGTCCAGCGAGGTCACGCCTTCAATATAGAAACTCAAATCCTGCTGTGCTTCCTGATAGTTCAGGATCATGTCACCGCCGATATCCATCTCGTAATAAACCGGCGTCAGCTGGGTGACCACATTCAGCTCTTGCGCCATATCGGTATAGTTATTGGCCCCGTCATGATACCAGGCGTGGATCTCACCATTTTTAATAAATCCGGCCACGTCGGCCGCGGCGATCAGCACCTGCCAGTGTCCCTGAGCATCAATGGTTGCGGCATGCTCGTGACCATCGCTACCTTTCAGGATCAGCGACTGACCCAACGCCACGGCAGACAGTGAGCCGCTCAACAGCAGATCGTGTTGGCTCTCCGCCAGGTTGATCACATTGTCATCCGTGACCTTGTCGAAGTGGATTTCTGGCACGCTGGTCATATGGGTGATTAACGTCAGATCGTGGCTGACGGTGCTGGTTTTGCCATTCGCATCAACCGCGGTCAGGGTCAGACTGTGCAGGCCATCCTGAATTGCCAGCAATTGCTCGGTGGTAAAGTGGCCGGTCCAGCTGCCGTCAGCATTGACTAAAGCGGTGACGGTCGCGGCGCCCAGCGTCAGGGTAACTTTGTTGTGGTTGGCCATATGCGTTGAGGTGCCGCTGATGTCCACGCCATAAATGCTTTCGGCGACGTTGATGGCGTTATCGCCGCTGATGGCGTCCACCGTCAGGGTCGGCTTGATGGTCTTATCAACATACAGGCCAAAATCCACGTTGGTATCGGTGTGGTTGCCGGCTTTATCGGTGATGGTCAGCTTCAGGCTGTAATTGCCGTCGGACAAGCCTTTCAGCACCTCTGGCGGCATCGAGGCGTTCCAGTAACCCCACTTATTGACGGTACTGGTCCAGCTTTGATCGTTAAAGGTGAGGGTGACGGTCGAACCGGCCTCGCCTTCGGCCCGACCACGCAGATGAATACGGTGGCTGGCTTCCCAGGCGGCAATCACGCCATCGCTGGCGACCGGTTCATAAGGGCGCAACGGTGCAGGCGCCTCGGTATCCACGGTGCTGACCGCCAGGGGAGTAATGCCGGGCGCACTCAGGCTGCTGGCCATTTCCGGCGTGAGGGTGGGAACCGCCAGGCGGCTGGATGATGCAGGTTCCGTGGTTTCGGCGGCAGCATAGTTGCTGACCGCATTCTGGAAAACAGACTCCAGACGCAGAGCACGGTAGTCAACGCGTTGGGACATAGGTCACCCCGTTCAGAATTTTGGCGCGCAAGCCATCGCGACACCTGAAGGTGCGGGATGGCGGATGGTTTGTGCGAGCCATACGAGACGGCCCGTTTCCTCTGGCAGGAACGGGTTACCTTAACGGGTAACAATTTTGCAATAACAAATCCCCTTTTCATTATGAAAAGAGGAATAAACAGCAAATGATTTTTTTAATCTTGTGCCCTTCGCGGTGGGTCACCGTTTAAGCTGCCCTCACCCTAATCCTTCATTTGATTTATAGATAGTGGCCAAATTCTGAATACTAATCTGCGTATTGATTTAGCTTATGATTATTTCTACCTGTTTATTCTTCACCAACCCCTTTACAGTTTGAATACCGACAGCGCGGTCACGGCTGCCTGTTTTTCAACCGTCACCGACTCGCCAGCCAAATCACTTTCACATTTAATATCAGTCGATTAATCAATGGCATGGCGTTTGCTAAAACCGTTTAACGCGAATTAATTATAAGGGATCAGCATGTCGCAAATTGATGCAGCCTGGGGTGCAGGCCCAACGCCTTATTATGAGCAACTGGCGGAACGTTTCAGGCCACTCTTTACCAGAATTCGCGACGGCGCGATTGCACGGGAAATAAACCGTGAACTACCTTTCGAACAGATTCAGTGGTTAAAAGAGAGTGGTTTCACGGCATTACGCGTACCGCAAGAATATGGCGGCAGCGGTATTTCCTTACCTGAGCTGTTTAATTTGTTAATTGAGCTCGGCGAAGCTGATTCAAATCTGGTCCAGTCGATACGCGGTCATTTGGGGTTTGTCGAAAATGTGCTGAACAGTGACAACCCCCGACGGCGCGAAACCTGGTTACCGCGACTGGGCCGCGGTGATATCGTCGGCCCGGCCTGGAGCGAAGCCGGTGACGTGCAGCAGTCGGCGTTTTCGACGCGGCTGGAACAGATTGGCAAGCAGTGGCGCATAGATGGCAAAAAGTTCTACACCACCGGCTCGCTCTATTCTGACTGGATTGACGTTGGCATCAGTGATGAGACGGGGAAAACGCTGGCGATCACCGTTTCACGCTCGGCACCCGGCGTGACGGTGGTTGATGACTGGAATGGCTTTGGTCAGCGGCTTACCGCCAGCGGCACCTCGGTGTTTGATAACGTGGTGGTGGAGGAAAGCGATATCTATGACGAGGATAAATTCAAATACTCCCCGGCATTTTATCAGCTGGTTCACCTCGCAACCCTCGCGGGCCTTGGCCGCCAGCTTAGCCGGGAAGTGGCTGAAAACGTGGCCGCCCGCAAACGCACCTACAGCAATGGCAACGCCGCCCGCGCCGCGCAGGATCCGCAGATCCTGGCGGTGGTCGGCAAACTGCGCGGTGCGGCCTATACCAGCGGCGCGATTGTGCTGAAAACGGCCGAGGCGCTGCAGCGGGCCTTCGACAGTCGCTTTGCCGGCGATGAACCGGCGGAAGTGCAGGCCAACGCCATCGCTGAGATCGAGGTGTCGCAGTCGCTGAATGTGGTGACCGATCTGCTGCTTAACGCGGCCACCATTTTATTCGATGCGTTAGGCGCATCCGCCACCCTGAATCCGCTGTCGTTAGACCGGTTCTGGCGCAATGCCCGCACGCTTTCCTCCCACAATCCCCGCATCTATAAAGACCGTATCGTCGGCGATTTTGCGGTGAACGGCACCTTGCCGCCGCCGCAATGGCGTATTGGTGTCGCCTCTTAGCCGGGTTAAATCACCAATGGCGGATGGCGATCGCCTCCTGTCCGGGTTCAATCACCCGTGGCAGATTGCGATCGCCTCACCAACGAATTCAAGCACCAGATACTGCTGAGCCTGTATAGCGCTCAGCAGCCGGTTCTGTTAATCCAGCGTCAGCGTTCTCTGTGGATGCGTCGCCGGTAGCTGGCTCTCTTTACCAAAGAGTTTCTCGCGCAGGGTGCCAGGCCGGTATTCTTTGCGCGCCAGTCCGCGCTTTTGCAGCACCGGCACCACATGCTCAACCCATTCATCCCACCAGCCCAGCGTGGTGACCGGCACCACGTTAAAGCCGTCGACACCCGCGTCCGCATACTGCTGCACCTTATCGGCGATTTGTTCCGGCGTGCCGGCAAAACGTCCTGGCAGTAACGCATGTTGCAGCAGGTATTCGCGCCAGGTGAGCACGCGGCCCTGACCGTAATCCGCATCGACCGCAATGCGGAATTTGGATCGCATATGCTGGCTGAACTGCTCCTGACGGCTGAGCTCGGTCAGCGGCGTATCGGGATCGATACTGGATAAATCGATCCCCGAACCGCCGCTGTAAAAGCCCTGCAAGGCATTGATATCGATATTATCGAACAGATGCTGCTGCTTGCGTTTGGCCTCTTCCTCGGTCGAGCCGATCACCGTTGACAGCGACACCAGCTTTTTCAAATCTTCCGCCTGGCGGCCATAGTTAATCAGCTCGCGATTCAGAATAGCGATATCTTTGCGCGCGGTTTCCGGGGTTTGCGACGGCAGGAACGTCACCTCGGCATTGCGCGCCGCAAACCGCCGGCCCGCGTCAGAGTTACCGGCCTGGAAGAACACCGGGCTGCGCTGAGGCGAGGGCTCGACAATGTGCGGCCCCTCGACGCGATAGCGTTTGCCGACGTGGTTAATTTTGTGGATTTTATCCGGATCGAAGAAACGGTTAGTGGCCGGATCGTGCAGCACTGCACCATCTTCCCAGGAGAGTTCCCACAGCTTATAGGCGACATCGAGATATTCCTGCGCCCATTCATAGCGTTCATCGTGCGGCACGATGTCATTGAAGCCGTAGTTGCGGAACCCGTTCGATAAATAGGAGGTGACGATATTCCAGCCGATACGCCCGCGGGTGAATTCATCCAGCGAGGAGATCTGGCGGGCAAATGAAAACGGATGGGCCTGAATCACGTTACTGGTGACCACAATCCCCAGATGCTCGGTCACCAGCCCCAGCGCAGACACAATGGTGATCGGGTCCGGCTCGGGAAACTGCGTGCCTGCCCGGATGGTGGTTTTACCGTCGCCAAAATCGGCGTCATACACCCCCACCACATCGGCGATAAACAGCGTATCAAAGCGCCCTTTTTCCAGCGTTTTCACCGTTTTGACGTATTCATCCAGCTGGTTGTAGCCGTACTGGACCTGGCCTTCGGTGGTGCGCCAGTAACCATGGCTGTGGTGGTTCGGCGTCAGGTGCAAAAAACCGTTATAAATCAGTTCGCGTGACATTATGGCTCCCGTTTTAGTTGTGGGCGAATTCCGCCGCCTGCAGCCGTGGCAACGAGGCGAGTAACTTTTGCGTATAAGGATGGCGCGGACGATAGAAGATCTCGCTGGCGGTGCCCTGTTCCACCGCGACGCCGTTTTGCATCACCAGCACCCGGTCGCTCATATGGTGGATCACCCCGAGATCGTGGGAGATAAACAGGTAGCTCACGCCCAGCTGCTGCTGTAAATCGCTCAGCAGATCGAGGATCTGCGCCTGAATGGTCACATCCAGCGCCGACACCGCTTCGTCGAGCACAATCACCTGCGGTTGGGTGGCAATGGCCCGTGCAATGGCCACGCGCTGGCGCTGGCCACCCGATAACCGAGCCGGCTTTTGCGCCATATGTTCTGGCCCCAGCCCCACCGACGCCAGCAGGCTTAACGCCCGTTGCGTCGCGGTCTGTCCGGGGATCGCCGGCCCGAGGGCAATGGCATCGAGCAGAATCTGTGACACCCGCCAGCGCGGATCAAAAGAGGAAAGCGGATCCTGATAGACCACCGAAATATGGCGGCGAATTGCCCGCTGTTCCCGCGCTGAAGCATGGCTCCAGGGCTGGCCGCGAAACAGGATCTCACCGCTGTCCGGCTGCACTAACGCCAGCGCAATCCGCGACAGGGTGGTTTTGCCCGAGCCGGATTCCCCCACAATGCCGAGCGTTTCGCCGCGCCCGAGGGTAAAGGAGACGTCCGACACCGCGCGGTGTCCCTTAAAGCCTTTGACGATATTCCGCGCGTCCAGCAGCCATTCTGCCGACGCGTTGGCCGCTGTTGCCGGTTGCGCGACCGCGACCACCCCGTCGCCCGCAGACAGCCGCTGCCCTTTGGTGTGTTCGCTGGGTATGGCGTTGATCAGGCCTTGGGTATAGGCATGCTGCGGGCGTTGCAGGACCTGTTCGACCGTGCCCGATTCCACCAGCGTGCCGCCCTGCATCACCAGAATGTGGTCGGCAATTTTCGCCACCACCGCCAGGTCATGGCTGATCAGAATGATGCTGGTGCCGCGGTCCAGCATCTGCCTCAGCACCTCCAGCACCTGCGCCTGAACCGTGACGTCCAGCGCGGTGGTCGGCTCATCAGCAATCAACACGTCGGGATGCAGCGCAATTGCCGAGGCGATCAGCGCGCGTTGACGCAGGCCGCCAGAAAGTTCGCCCGGCCGCTGGCTGGCGCGGAAGGCCGGTTCAGGCACGCCAACCTCTTCGAGCAGCGCCTCGACCTTTTGCTGGCGGGTCGCCCGGTTTCCCCAACCGTGTAGCGAAAGCGCTTCAGCAATCTCTTTGCCTACCGGCCGCAGCGGATCCAGTGACACCAGCGCGTCCTGCAGGATGAATCCCACCCTGACGCCGCGCACCTGCTGCCACCAACCGTCACTGCGATCGAGCAGCGTCTCGCCATCGAGGGTCAGGCTGTCGGCCTGCACCTGCAGCTGTTCCCCGGCCAGCCCCACCAGCGATCGCGCGGTGACGCTTTTGCCCGATCCGGACTCGCCGACCAGCGCCACGCACTGACCCCGTTGCAGGGCGAAACTGACATCCTTCACAATGTGCCGACGCGGGCTGCCTTCGCCCGCCGTCCAGACGTTGAGTCCCCGGACATCAATGATGGTGTCGGTGACGCCGCGCGGGATGGCCTGACTTGTGTTTTGCTTGCTCATCAGCGCGATTCTCCTTCTGCCCGCTGTTGCAGGTAACGGCCAATTTGGGTGAAGGAGAGCGCCACCAGTACGATGGCGATCCCCGGCAGCACTTCCAGCCACCAGGCCACGGTGACGTTGATTTTTCCGGCTTCCAGTAACGCGCCCCACTCCGGCGACGGCGGCACCACGCCGAGTCCAAGGAAAGATAATCCTGATGCCCAGACCACCGACTGACCGATGCCCAGCGCCACCAGCGACACCAGCGGGCGAAAGGCATTCGGCGCGATATGCTGTAAAAACAGCCGGTGCCAGGGATGCCCCAACGCCCGCGCGGCCTCGACGTAACCGGACTGCCGCACCTTAAGCGCCTGGGCACGCACCAGCCGTGCATAGCCCGGCGCGGTGCCAATCCCCACCGAAATCAGCAGGCTGCTGGCGGAAGGACCCAGCAGCGCCACAAACAGCAACGCCAGTAACAGCGTGGGAAACGCCAGCAGAATTTCCAGCAGGCGGTTAACCGGCTCGGCAATCCAGCGCGGTGCCAGCGCGGCGCTGAACCCGAGGACGATCGCGCCCACCAGCGCAATGGCCATCGCCCCCAGCCCGATCGCCAGCGACTGACGCGTGCCCCAGATGATGCGGCTGTAGAGATCGCGGCCAATATCATCGGTGCCCAGCCAGTGGGTGAAAGACGGGGCCTGCAGCGCATTAAGCAAATCGGTACTGAACGGGTTATGGGTCGCGAGCAGTGACGGGGCCACGGCGGCGACGATAAAGAACAGCGCAACCAGCAGCGACAGTGCGGTGGAAAGCGGTATCACCGTCAGGGCGCGCCGCAAGCGCTGACGCGGGACGTGCCCGGCCTTCGCGTCTGAAAAATCGGAAATATGGCTGGTCATCAGTGGCCTCGCAGTCGCGGATCGACGATCAGATAGATCAGGTCGACCGCCAGATTAATAACGATATAGAGAAAGCTGATCAGGATGACGATCCCCGATACCAGCGCGAAATCCTTATTGCTGACCGCATTGACCAGCACGTTGCCGAGGCCGGGACGGGCAAACACCGCCTCCACCAGCACCGCGCCGGAGAGTAAATTGCCGATCGCCCAACCGCTGAGGGTAATCGCCGGGATCAGCGCATGGCGCAGGACGTGATGCAGTTTGACCCTGCGCAGACTCATGCCGCGCGCACGCGCAGACAGCACAAAGGGCTCCTGCATGTTGCGCTCAAACTCTCCCCGCAGGGCGTGGCCAAGAAATCCGGCCAGCGGGATGGCGAGGGTAATCGCCGGCAGTAAGGTGCCGTACAGACTGTCGCCTCCCACCACCGGGAACCAGCGCAGATCGATGGCAAATACAATCAGCAGCAGGATGCCAATCCAGTACTGCGGCAGCCCGGCCATTATCGTCTCCACCGCCGAACCCAATGCCCCCAGCCTGGCGCTGCGCCCCGCCGTCAGCAGCGTCCAGGGAATGGCAATCACCCACGCCAGCAGCAGTGCCGCAATCGCCAGAGTAAAGGTAGGAATCAGCTGTTCGGCAATCACATGCACCACCGGGCGCTGTAGCTCGAACGAAAAGCCAAAATCGCCGTGCACCAGACGCCAGAAGTAGCTCAGGTACTGTTCGGTAATTGGTTTATCGAATCCATACAGCGCGTTGATCGGCGCAAGCTCCGCCGGGGTGCGTTCAATCACCTGCCCTGAGGTGATGTTGAGCAAAATCGTGGCGCGGTCGCCGGGCAGAATCGATAGCACGACAAAGGTCACGGTGATCGTGCCCCACAGCACAAACAGTGCCGAGCCAATCCTCAGCGAAATGCGGCGCCACAGACTGCGGTGTTTAACCGAAGTGTCGCCCGATCCCTGGCTGGCGGTCGGTTGATTCCCCGATGAAATAAGATCGGTCATGGCTTCTCCTGCACGAAGTAGGCGTCGTTGAAATTCAGTAAGCCATTGCCGCTGTCCTGCCAGATGCCCCGGACGTTATTGGCTATCGCGACGTTGTAAGTGAAGTTGTATCCCCCGATGGCAATCGCCTGATCGTCAAACCACTTTTGCAACACATCGAATTTCTGGCGACGAAGGGCAGGATCGGGTTCGCGTTGTGCGTCGAGGATCTGTGACTCAACCTGCGGGTTATTGAAGAAACTGGTGTTATTGCCGTTGAACGCGCCGGCAAGCGTCGCGTTATAGACGATGTCGAGAATGTTCGGTGACGGCCAGACCCAGTAACCAAAGCTGACCTCCTTATCCGCCGGTCGCGACTTCGCGCCCGCAAAGCCTTCGGTTTGCGTCAGCGGGATCAGCACCAGTTTGATACCGACCTGCTTAACCTGATCCTGCACCGCCTGCAGCATCAGCGCGCCTTCCTGATCGATAATCGCCTGAATAAAGGGCAGCCTGGCAACCAGCGACTCGCCATCCTTCACCCGATAGCCTTCGGCATCGCGTCCGGTCCAGCCAGCCTGATCCAGCAGCGCATTGGCTTTGGCAACATTGAGGGAATAACGATTGTCGACGTTGAGATACAGCGGCGTGCTTTTACTCAGGGATCCGTTGCCTTCATACGGCACCGCACCCTTGAACACCGTTTTGACAATCTGCTGGCGATCCAGCGCATAGGCAAAGGCCTGACGTACCCGCCGATCGGTAAAGGGACCGCGCTGAACGTTGAACGAAAAAGCCTGTGGCCGGCCGGTGGCCACGTATGACAGGGTTTGATAGTCCCGTTGCAGCGCGTGCCACTGCGCGGAAGGTGGCTGGTAGATCACGTCTGCGCCGCCGCTGACCAGCGCACCCCAGCGGGTGGTGGCATCCGGCACAAATTTCCATTCCAGATGCTTTATATAGGCCGGGCCATTGTGCCGGGCGTTTGGCGGTGCCCAGTGATAATCATCGTTGCGGACAAAGCTGATGCCTTCCCCTCTGACCCATTTTTCCACTTTCCATGGGCCTGTCCCGACCGGTTTCAGGCATTTTTGCTCACTGCTGTTATGCGCAATGGAATCCGGTGACTGGAAACCATAATGCCCATTCGCCAGCACGTTATAAATTTCGGGATTGGGCTCAGATAAATGTAACTCAACGGTATAATCATCGACTTTAGTTAACCCGGTCATATAGGTAAAACCGTGCCAGCCAATACCTTTAGTCCACGCGGAATAATTAGCGACCACCGCATCGGCATTAAATTTATCGCCATCGGTAAATTTAACGTCTTTACGTAAATGAAAGGTAATGGTTTTGCGATCCGCTGATTCCGTCCAGTCGGTTGCCAGCCAGGGACGTATTTTACCGTGATCAAAACTGACCAGATAATCGAATACCTGCCGCGACAGATAGGCCTGCTGCACCCATCCACCCCACAGGCACGGCGGCTCCTGCTCGTGCAGGTAAACCAGCGTGCCGCCGTCCTGATTATGCCCTGCCACCCGCGCCGGCGCTGGATCCGCCAGGGCGACAGGCTGCCCCACCAGCAGCAGTATCGCCGCTGCCGCCAGCGGTAATACGGTTTTATTTATGCGTAAACTGCTCATCGCGTCATTCTTTCCCCTGATAATGCCGAATATTCGCTGGACCGCAATTATTGCTGCGGCCTGAACGTTATTTAAATGAAGATCGCATTCTGTTTATAAGACGAATAGAGCACACAAAGCCGCGAGGGCAAATATCAATAACGGCAGTAGATAGTTAAATATGACACACCCGTGTCACGCTTTTTGTTACTGAACAAATAACGCTGCGTGACGGTCAATACAGGTCGGCTTGTTGACAGTATTGATAATAAAAGGTAAATGGTTGACCTGTCTTAATGCACAGAGAACAGCGTCTTAAGGAAAGAACATGACTGAACGTAGCTATTTTGATAACGATGCGCTGGAGATGGAAACGACGGTCATCAGCTGTACACCGCAGGACGATGGCCGTTTTCGTGTCATCCTCGCCGCCACCCTTTTTCATCCGCAAGGCGGCGGGCAGCCTTCCGATCGGGGAACCCTTGGTACGGCGGACATGCTCCATGCCGCACAGGAAGACGGCGAGATCGCCCATTACACCGATGGGCCGGTCGCACCCGGCCCGGTTCACATCAAGGTGGATGAAACGCTGCGGCGGTTGCATAGCCATTATCACTCTGCGGGACACTTTATCGCCGTGGCCGGGGAGAGATTCGGCTGGCACGGCAGCAAGGGCAATCACCGCCCTGGCGAAGCGCGGGTGGTATTTGAGCCCACTGAGCAGAAAACGCCGGTGACGGCAGAGCAGATTGCAGCCGATGTCGCTGAGATTGTCGCGCGCGATCTGCCGCGCCAGCTGACTATTGTCGACGGCCGTCGTGAGGTGACCTGGGGAGACTTACCGGCGTATGCCTGTGGCGGCACCCACGTGGTCAGCACGGCTGAGGTGGGTTTGGTGCGCATTCTGAAAATCAGCGAAAAGAAAGGCGTGATGACGGTGAAATATGAGGTTGGCGAGTAGGTGTTACTTCAGCGCTGAAGCCCTGTGTAAAACGCTTAAAAAAAGCGCATTTTTCGGAAACTACTGACCATATTAACATGGCATTAAAAACAGTATTGACTCGTGATCTTATTGGAGTAGTTTATTAACCAACGGCAGGAAAAACCCTCCAGTCGTTAATAAGTTAACGCTTTACAGTGTTAAGTAAGTAATCTGCGATGAAGGTCACGTAATATTGTTGTATGGGCATTGACGGTGGGGAAGCTATCCACCCGACGCGTTAGGGCCTCGAAACAAAATCTGTACCGATCGCAGGATGGGAACGAAAACGCGATGATGTCAGGCCATGTTTCAACAGTACTCAGAGTCGACGTATCGTTATCTTTTATGACGATTTTCCGACGATAGTCAGGCCATGCATCAAGAGTATATATCGCGATGGGGAGATGTACGTGTTCCGCCCGCTCGTAGAGTGGGCTGTGTTTAAGCGGTAATAATAGGAGGTCATTTATTAACACAGTGCCTAATATTATCTGTGTGGACTTGTACATTTAACGTTGTACAATCAGCAGTAAATCGATGTAAGTAAATTAATGCTAAATTACGAGTATGCAGTACGTTAAAAGCCCTGACTTGAAAAGTCGGGGCTTTTACATTTCTGCGGTTGTCGAAAAACGTTCCAAACCTTACCGGTAATTATCCGCCCTGCTCAACTGAACAGGACGGCATTTTGGCTGTTATGCGTCAGACAAGCGGAAGGTGGAGACGGAGTGCGTCAGGTAATGCACCTGCTCTTCCAGAGAAGCCGCCGCCGCCGCAGATTCCTGCACCAGCGAGGCGTTTTGCTGGGTCACGCTGTCCATCTCGGTCACCGCCTGCTCAATCTGACTGATGCCGCGACTCTGCTCATCAGAAGCGGTCGAAATATGATCCATCAGCACATCCACCTGGCTGACCGAAGCGATTATCGCCCCGATCGCCTCGCCGGTCCGGCCAACCTGATCCGATCCGGCACGAATGTTGATAACGGATTCGGCAATCAGACTTTCGATCTCCTTGGCCGCCACCGCGCTGCGCTGGGCCAGATTACGGACTTCCGCTGCCACCACCGCAAAACCACGGCCCTGCTCACCGGCACGCGCCGCTTCTACCGCCGCATTCAGCGCCAGGATATTGGTCTGGAAAGCAATGCTGTTAATGACGCCGGTAATATCTTCGATTTTCTTCGAACTGCTGTTAATCAGTCCCATGGTGACGATCACCTGCTGGGAGACCTTTTCGCCGGTTTTGGCATTTTTCACCGCTTCGCCGGTCAGGCGGCTGGCTTCGAAGACGTTTTCGGTGTTCTGTTTCACCGTCGCGCCTAACTCTTCCATGCTGGCTGCGGTTTCGGTCAGGGCGGCGGCCTGCTGCTCGGTGCGCGACGCCAGATCGATGTTGCCGGCAGCAATCTCTTTCGAGGCGTGCGACACGGTCAGCGTCGAGTTGCGAACCTGACCAATAATGTCGGTCAGCGACTGGCGCATCTGCTCCATGGTGGCCATCAAATCCTGGATTTCGCTCTTAGAACCGACAGTGACCGGCACCGGCTGGTCGAGGATCCCTTCGGCGATTTTGCTGCAATAGGCTTTCGCGCTGTCCAGCGGATTCAGCACATAGCGCTTGATAAAGAACAGCACGGCGGTGATCACCAGCAGGAACAGCACGCCAAAGAAGATAATCACGCTCATCCCCAGGCTGAAGTGGCTCTGCGCATCGCTGTTGAGCTTTTTAGCATAGGCCTCGTGCTCGGCGAGCACCTGATCGAGGACGATTTCATACTGTCGGTCGAGACGGATCACCGTTGCCAGCTGGTCCTTAAAGCGCGCCTGATCGTTGGCTTCCGCCGCGTCGATCATCGGCTGAATGCCCTGCTGACGGTAGGTCAGATAGGCCTGCTCATAGGCTTTTGCTGCCGCGTCTTCACCGGCTAAGCGCGGCGCATCTTTATACGCCTGGAATGCGGCATCGGCCTTGCCGATCACCGTCTTCACGCCTTCCAGCGACGGCTTAGACAGCCCATCGCTCCCCTCACTGGCCTTCATATATTCCATCAGTCGCAACCGTAAGGTGCGGCTGTGGTTAATCGGGTCAATGATCGACAGCACAACGCGGATCTCTTTATTGACCGCATCAAGCGACTGGTTGCTGCGGGTCAGCAACCAGATGCTGGCGAACATACTGCTAATAAAGATGATAAATAAGAACAACATAATCAACAGCGAGGATTTTTTAACCGACATAGCGTTATCCAGATAAGGGGAGGTCTTTAACTGTTAACGGCATAAATTTCGAAAAATTTAGCCCCTGCCCCCAGGATCTGCTTTGAAAAGGCGATTTTGCAGCGAATGTTAAAATCGGTGTCGGCTACGCCGGGATTAATGTCGGCTGGCACAACCACATTTCGGGATGTCACCGAGCATTTCTTTGCCTAAATGCGAATGCCTGACCTGCAGCTGGCCCTGCTGCCACTGGCCGCTGAGATCGGCCCGCTTGTCCAGCAGGCGGTTTAGCGCCTCGGTCACCAGCAGATCGCTGCGTGGTGCCCAACTGGTCAGGTGCCAGGTGGATGAACCGGCATCATCACTGTCATTGAAGCCCACCACGCCGATGTGCACGCCCTGACCAAAATCCCGGATTGCCTGAATCGCGCCGAACGCCAGCAGATCGTTTTCACATAACAGCGCATTAATGCGTTCTGACGCCCGGGTCTGTTTCAGGTAGGCGGTCATTGCCTGCCATGCCAGCTCGCGGTCGTTGTTGCCGGCAATCAGCACCCTGTCCAGCCGTTTATCCGCCGCCGTCAGGCTGTCGGCAAAACCGGCCATCTGTCGCAGTGGCGTTGAAGCGCGGTCTTTGCCCTGCATAAAGCCAAAACGCTGATAGCCTTGCGACAGCAGTAATTTTCCGCTCTCAACGCCCGCCTGATACCCCCCGGCCGCAACCACCGTGTCCTCACCCTTGCTCGCGCCGCCAAGCTGGACGACGGGAACGCCGGGAAGAAGATCGCCCGCCACCGACTGCGCAGTGCCGTCGGCAGTGAGCAATACCAGTCCGCCGGGTTCGAGGCCTGCGGCTTTTTGCATCAGGGACGGCATGCGGTCCGCAGAACGGGCGTTGAGCAACAGCGGCAGATACCCGCGCAGATCCAGCTGCCGGGTGACTTCATCCAGCATTTTCAGGGTCCAGGGATTGTTGAATCCCTCGATGACCACGCCAATAACGCCGGCGCGCTGGCCGCTTTTTTGCTGCTGCTGGGGCTTATCCGTCATGAGTGTTTTCCCGCTTATCAGGCTGATTCGGTTGAGAGAATGAACAGGCATTCGCGCTGTTAAGATGGTGCGATCTGTCATCAGCATGACGCAAAGTCCAAGATCTGTCACCGTCGCGAAGCGACATCTGCAACACAGATCGTCTGATAAAATGCATTTACACATTTAAATTTATAAATATAATGGCCCGGCAAATTATTCTCAAAAAACCGGAAGCTTTATGAATCGTCCTACCCTTTTTTCCCCGCTTCAGCTTGGCGGCTTCACCCTGCGTAACCGTATTGCCTTGCCGCCGTTAACACGCTGCCGCAGTGAACAGCCTGGCAATATTCCCGGCGAGATGATGGTGGAATACTACCGTCAGCGCGCCACCGCCGGCTTTATGATCACCGAAGGGACGCAGATTGAGCCGCGTGGACAGGGCTATGCCTGGACGCCGGGGATCCACAGTGAACCGCAGATCGCCGGATGGAAAAAGGTTACCGAAGCCGTACACCAGCAAGGCGGCACGATCTTCTGCCAGCTGTGGCACGTGGGCCGCGTCTCGCATACTGCGCTTCAGCCCGGCGAACAGCCGCCGGTAGCACCTTCTGCCGTCACCGCCACCGGCGTTCGCGTGTTTATCGAAACCGGGCCGGGCGAAGGCATGTTGACGTCGCCCAGCGATCCCCGCGAACTCAGCACCGACGAAGTGAAAGAGATTGTCGGGCTGTATCGTCAGGCGGCAGTCAATGCGCAGGCCGCCGGATTTGATGGCGTGGAGCTGCACTCTGCCAATGGCTATCTGATCAATCAATTTATCTCTGAACACACCAATTTCCGCTGTGATGAGTACGGCGGTTCGCTGGAAAACCGGCTGCGCTTCCTGAAAGAGATTGTCGAAGCGTTCAGCGAGGTGTTTGGCAGCCAGAAAGTCGGCGTGCGTTTTGCGCCGCTGTTTACCAGCACCGACGAAGAGCGCGTCTATTTAGGCCTGGTGGAAAGCGATCCGCACGCGACCTATATCGCTGCGGCCGGCATGTTGAATGAACTGGAGATTGGCTATCTGTCGATTGCCGAAGCCGACTGGGATAACAGCCCGGATCTGCCGGTCAGCTTCCGCACGGCGCTGCGGGAAACCTTCCACTGGCCGATCATGTATTCCGGCCGCTATACCCGCGAGAAAGCCGAAAGCATTCTGCAAAATGGCTGGGGCGATCTGTTTGGATTCGGCAGAACCTTTATTGCCAACCCGGACTTACCGGCCCGCTTTGCGTCGGATGTTGCGTTAAATCCGGTGGATGCGTCCTCGCTGTATGGTGGCGGCGCTAAAGGGTATACTGACTACCCGGTTTACCGCTCCTGATTGTTTGTGAGGCTGCATGTCCCCTGAAAGCGCCATGAAATTACTGTCCAACCCCACCCGGTTGGCGGTGTTGCAGTGGCTGAAGACCCCGCAACAGGCCTTTGCAGGCTATAGCCAGCTCTATGACTATGACCTGTACGGGGTGTGTGCCAGCCTTATTCAGGACAAGGCCGGCTTATCCCAGCCGGCCACCTCGCTGTGTCTGAAGGTGCTGTTTGAAGCCGGACTGCTGGAAGCCAGCAAGGTCGGTAAGTGGACCTATTATCGCCGCAATGAAACGCGTATTAATGACGTGCGCGATGGCCTGGTCGGCTTTCTGCAGGATTTATAACGTCGTTGCACCACCAGCGCCCTGCGTGAGCTGGTGCACCCAACCCGACTCAGCATATATCGAGAGCGGGTCATAGCGGGTAAACCAGCGCAGCATATAAATAAAAAGCCGGCAGATGCCGGCTTTTTATTTTTCACACACGGTATGCCCTTAACCTGATGAAAAATCAGCGGCTGACGCGATTTCCTTGCTCATCAATGATCGCTTCGCCATCCTCTTTGATAAATGCACCCTGCTGCGGGTCTGGCAGTATGTCGAGGACCACTTCGGAGGGGCGGCAGAGCTTCGTGCCGAGCGACGTCACCACCACCGGGCGATTAATGAGGATCGGATGAGCCAGCATGGCATCGAGCAGTTCGTCATCGCTGAAGCGGTCTTCCGCAAGGCCGAGGTGTTCGTATGGGTCGTTATTTTTACGTAGCAGGGTGCGTACGCTGATGCCCATGTCGGCAATCAGTTTTTTCAGCTCGTCGCGCGACGGCGGTGTTTCCAGATACAGAATCACCGTGGGTTCGGTGCCGCTGTTGCGGATCAGCGCCAGCGTGTTGCGGGACGTCCCGCAGGCCGGGTTATGGTAAATGGTGATGTCAGTCATGAGCGGTACTCCGATAAGGCGCTGCACAGGCGCAGCCCTGGGGTGAGGATTAAACAGACAGGCGCAGGGCCAATGCGGCCAGCGTCACAAAAAGTACCGGCAGGGTCATCACTATGCCCACGCGGAAGTAGTAGCCCCAGCTGATGGCGATATTCTTCTGCGCCAGTACGTGCAGCCACAGCAGGGTGGCGAGGCTGCCAATCGGGGTGATTTTCGGGCCGAGGTCGCAGCCGATGATATTGGCGTAAATCATCGCCTCCTTCACCACGCCCTGAGCGGTGCTGCCGTCAATCGAAAGCGCGCCAACCAGCACGGTAGGCATGTTATTCATGACGGACGAGAGCGCCGCCGTCAGGAAACCGGTGCCGAGCGTTGCGCCCCAGACGCCGTGCTCTGCAAACCTGTTCAGGACGGCAGAAAGGTAATCTGTCATTCCGGCGTTACGAAGACCGTACACGACCAGATACATGCCCAGCGAGAAGATAACAATCTGCCAGGGCGCGCCTTTCAGCACCTTTCCGGTATCGATCACATGTCCTTTACGGGCAACCAGCCAGAGAATAAACGCCGCTTCCGCTGCCACCAGGCTGACCGGCACGCCGAGCGGTTCGAGGGCATAAAAGCCGACAAGCAGCAGGATGAGCACAATCCAGCCAGTTTTAAAGGTCCGCACATCTCGAATAGCTTCACGCGGCGCTTTCAGCTTCGCCAGATCGTAGGTGGCTGGTATGTCCCTGCGGAAAAACAGGTGCAGCATGATCAGCGTGGCGGCAACCGAAGCAATATTTACCGGCACCATGACCGAGGCGTACTCACCAAAGCCCAGCTTAAAGAAGTCTGCCGTGACAATGTTCACCAGGTTCGACACGATGAGCGGCAGGCTGGATGTGTCGGCGATAAACCCTGCCGCCATCACAAATGCCAGCGTCGCACCCGGGCTGAAGCCCAGCGCCAGCAGCATGGCAATAACAATCGGCGTCAGAATTAAAGCCGCTCCATCGTTGGCGAAAAGTGCCGCGACAACTGCGCCTAACAGTACGATATAGGTGAAAAGCAGCCGGCCTTTGCCACCTCCCCATTTGGAAACGTGCAGCGCAGCCCACTCGAAAAAACCGGACTCATCGAGCAGCAGGCTGATAATGATTACCGCAATAAACGTAGCTGTGGCGTTCCAGACAATCTGCCAGACGGCCGGAATATCGTCGATGTGTACCACGCCCGTCAGTAGCGCCAGGCCGGCACCAATTACGGCACTCCAGCCAATACTGAGTCCTTTCGGCTGCCAGATGACCAGTACCAGGGTCAGGACGAAAATCACACCCGCCATAAACATAGCTTCTCCTTTTTAAACAAAACTAACCGTTAATCCGGGCTGACAAAAACACATCCATAAAAACACATATGTATAGGTAAATTTTTACATGCAGACAGGTTTGCCATTGGTTGTTACGTTATCGCGTTCTGCCTGTTGGCTGAGATGCATAATGTCATCCCGCTGGCACAGATATGCCTGCTCAATGATCGCCGCTGCCCATGCAGGGATGTGTGGTGATAACCGATAATGGATCCATTTGCCGTCACGCCTGTCGAGGAGAAGGCCGCCTTCTCTCAGAAGAGCCAGGTGCCGGGATATCTTCGGCTGAGTTTCTTTCAGGGTTGACGAAAGTTCACAGACGCAGAGTTCACCTTTTTCCCGAAGTAACAGGACCAGATTGAGTCGGGTCTGGTCAGACAGGTTTTTGAAAAGGTGAAGAGGCTTAAGTTGATGCATGATGACTCCTGATTCCAAGACTGAAGCCAGTGTCGCCTGCTGCAAAGAGAGTGTCAAATACATATTCATTAATTCGAATATGAATATCAGTGCGCCATTATTCTTCCCGGAGGAAAATTTATGCTGTGCCTGATCTGCTGATTCAATGTTATGGCTGCGGAGCACAACCGGCATGTGCATACCCAGCACTGGAAACATGATCCCACTCCCCTCACATAAACCGTCACGTCTGTTCGCCTTGTCCATACCGAGTCATGCTCCCGGTAACCGTTCAACCTGATGTGCTGGCGTGAAAGGTGAAGCGGAGGGCCATATGCTGCTAAACAAGATTCGGTGTGGGAATGACCTTCAGGGCGAGTGACGGGCTCACTCTGCTTCAGTGGTGACAGCTAATCACCACATCGTGTGAGATAAGACGCTGAAGGATAAGTGGCCCGCAACTATCGACTTAATTCAGCCAGCCGTGGATTCTCACTCAGGCGACGCCAGGCGCTTTCCACTGCGCCGGGCATCTCAACCGCGCCAATAAATCCTTTACCGTTCGGGCCATAACCGTGGACATCATCCTTCAGGCGGACCATTTCCCCCAGAATCATCGACAGATAGCGCTCCAGTGACCAGATCCCGCCTGATCCCGGCGCGCCGGTAATGGTGAGTTGCGCATCCACCCTCGTCAGCACGGGGGTAAATACCGGCCAGCTCAGGCATTCAGCCTGCACGCCCTGCTGGTGCCACTGATGTAAATAGGTGGCTTTGGTGCGTCGCTGCATCAGCGGATCCTGCACCAGCAGATACTTTGCCGGAACCTTCCCGGCCTTTTGCAGAAAATTGAGGCTGAACAGCGCGTTTTCACCACAGTTTCTCGAACGGTTTTCATTCAGCACCTGTTCTGGCGGTAAACCAAAAGCCTGTATTGCCATCGCTTGCAGCAGATCGCCCTCCCCGCCGGGCAGCGTAGCGAATTGCTGATAACGCCTGTCTGCGGCCAACGCCGCGCGCAGCAGCTCGGTGGAGTGTCCCTCGCCGCCGCTGAGCAAAAGAGGAATGCCGCGCTGACGGCACAACGCCATCGCCCCTTCGATTTCCGGGAGGATGGCATTACCTGCGAGGATAATAAGTTGAACGTCGTCGATCTCCCGTTCCGCCAGATCGTTTTCCGCCAGCCAGTGGGACAACAGATTGAAATCATCGACTTCATAAACGCTGAGTTGCATTAAAAACTCCTTATTAAAAGCATTACAGGTCAGGCAGAGTCAGATAAATTTACCTTAATGGAAAGCCTCCGCAGGAAAATTCGGAAATCATGCCATGAAACGCCAGCCAACCCTTCCGGGGCTTAAACGCCCGATGAAGCTCAGTACCTCCGTCAGCCTGATGGTCAGCGCGGTGATTGTCGCCGTCTTACTGGCCGTCCACTTTTTCTATTTCCTGCAGATAAGCCAGGTCACTAACAAAGGCGTCGAGGATAAAGCGTTGGCGGTGGCGCGGACGCTGGCGGAGTCGCCGGATATTCATCGCGGACTGCTGTTACCGCCGGACAGCAACGTGATTCAGCCGATCGCTACCGCCGTGTTGCAGAGCAATGACCTGCTGTTTGTGGTGGTCACCAATATGGCCGGCATTCGCTATTCGCATCCCAATAAGGACGCCATTAATCACCATTTTATTGGCGATGATTTGCAACCCGCGTTGTTGGGCAAAGAGAATGTTTCGATCAACCGCGGGCAGTTAGTGCAGGCATTGCGGGTGTTTACTCCGGTGTTTGATGCTGAACACAAGCAGATTGGCGTGGTGGTGATTGGCATCTCGCTCAGCGAAGTGGCGGATCAGATTAACCAGAGCCGTTGGAACATTCTGTGGACCGCGCTGTTCGGCATCCTGGTGGGTGCTATCGGCACCTGGCTGTTGGTGAAAGCCTCCCGACGGATCCTGTTCGGCCTGGAACCGTACGAAGTCTCTGAGCTATTTGAACAGCGTCAGGCCATGCTGTATGCCATCAAAGAAGGGGTGATCGCCGTGGATATCAACGCCCAGGTGACGTTGATTAACCATGCCGCGCGCAAGCTGTTCCGCGAGACCGGCATGCCGCAGGCGCTGGAAAGCGAAATCATTCAGAGTATTCAGGCCACCGGCGCGCTGATTATTAACCTGCGTGAAGTGCTGCGCAGCGGAAAACCGCAGCGGGATGAAGAGATCCTGTTCCGCGGTCGGGTTTTGCTGTGCAACACCATGCCGGTGCTGAAAGGCGGCGTGATGATTGGCGCGATCTGCTCTTTCCGCGATAAAACCGAAGTGACCCAGCTGACCCAACGCCTGAGCGGCATGGTTAACTATGTGGACGCGCTGCGTCAGCACTCCCACGAGTTTATGAACAAGCTGCATGTGATCCTCGGCTTATTGCATATGAAAAGCTATGCGCAGCTGGAAGATTACATTCTGAAAACCGCCAATAACTACCAGACCGAGATCGGCTCGCTGGTGAAAAAAATCCAGTCGCCGGTGATTGCCGGCGTGCTGCTGAGTAAATTAAACCGCGCGGCGGACAGCGGCCACCAGCTGATCCTCAGCGAGGACAGCTTCCTGCCCGACAGCGGCAACGAACAGCAAACCTCGGTGCTGGTCACCGTGCTCGGCAATCTGATTGAGAACGCCTTCGATGCGCTGGCGCAGCAGCCTGATGGCGAAGTCAGCGTGCTGCTACACTATCAGAACGGCTGGCTGAGCTGTGAAGTCAGCGATGACGGCCCCGGCATCCCGGCAGAACAGCTTGATGCGATCTTTGAGCACGGCTTTTCGTCGAAGGGTGAGCAACGCGGCGTAGGTTTATTCCTCTGCAAGCAGCAAATCCAGAGCCTTGGCGGCGAAATTATTGTAGAGTCCGACCCTGGGGTTTATACCCAATTCTTAGTACAACTGCCGTGGGATGGAGGAAACCGATCCGCATGCTAAATGTGTTAGTCGTCGATGATGATGCGATGGTGGCAGAGCTGAACCGCTGCTACATTGGCCAGATCCCGGGATTTGCCTGCTGCGGCGTGGCGTCAACGCTGAAACAGGCCAGAGAAATGGTGCTGCACAGCGAACTGTCGGTGGATTTGATCCTGCTGGATATCTACATGCAACAGGAAAACGGGCTGGATTTACTGCCTGAACTGCGCGCGGCCAGGCGCAATATCGATGTCATCGTCATCTCTTCCGCCGCCGATGCCCAGACCATTCAGCAATCGCTGCATTACGGCGTGGTGGATTATCTGATCAAGCCGTTCCAGTTCTCCCGCTTTGAAGAGGCGCTGACCGGCTGGCAGCATAAGAAATCCCTTAAGGACCAGCATCCGTGGTATCAGCAGACCGATGTCGATGCCCTGCTGCACGGCAATCCGCCGGACGTCACCGAAGCGCACCGTCTGCCAAAAGGCTTAACGCCGCAAACGCTGCGCACGCTGTGCCTGTGGATTGACAGCCATCACGACAGCGAGTTTTCAACCGACGATCTGGCCGCCGCCGTGGCCATTTCCCGCGTGTCGTGCCGCAAATACCTGATCTGGCTGGCGCAGCGTAAAATCCTCTCCACCAACCTGCATTATGGTTTAACCGGCCGGCCGGTTTATCGCTACCGCTTGCAAGCGGAACATCGCGAGCTGTTAAAACAGTTTTGCCAGTAGCCTTAAACGGCGTGAAAATCCGCATCCAGCAGCGTGAAGCTAAACTGCCGCTGGGAAGAGCAGATCACCTGGCGGTCGCGAGTCACAAAAATGGCTTCGATTTCGGGTGTGTTTGCCAGATAGTCGAGGCCTTTTTTAACGCCCATTCCGTACAGCAAGGTGGTGTAAATATCCCCGTCGATGGAGTCCTCAGAGATCACCGTCACGCTCAGTAATTCGTTATCCAGCGGATAGCCGCTGGCCGGGTCCAGAATATGGTGGTAGCGCTTGCCGGCCAGTTCGAAATATCGCTCGTATACGCCGGAGGTCACCACCGATTTGCCGCTGACGGTGATCACCCCAATCAGTTCTTCCGGCGCGCCAAACGGCTTCTTCAGGCCGATGCCCCAGCCCGGCGCCTCGCTATCCGGCGTTCCGCCCAGCGTCTGAACGTTGCCGCCGAGATTGATCAGCGCATGTTCAACGCCCTGCTGACGTAAAAAATCCCGCACCCGATCGGCAATATAGCCTTTGGCGATGGCCCCCAAATCGATCTCCATCCCGCGCTGTGGCAGAAACACCGAACGGGCCGCTGGGTCGAGGATCACCTGCTGCGGATCGGTCAGCGGCAGCAGCGCCTGAAGTTCTTCCGCCGGCGGCACGCTGTCGCCGTGAAAACCGATCTTCCAGCGTTTGACCAGCGGGCCGATGGTGACGTTAAACAGGCTGTCCGGCAATACGCTGACCGCTCTGGCGCGGGCGATCAGGTCAAACACCGGCTGGCTGACCACCACCGGTTCGATGCCGGCGGCATGGTTGACCGACATCACTTCCGACTGCGGCCGGTTGACCGTCAGCAAAATCTCCTGCTGCTTAATCACTCTGAACACCGCGCCGGCCAGCGCTTCATTATGATCAAACAGTTTGAGAAGGATCGGCGACCCCATCAGCACTGCGGAGTAGGAATAGACGTGGGTGTCAGATGACATGCTGCGCTCCTGCTTTCTGCCCAGATAGGGCTGACATTGTGCCACGGCGCATCATTTTGTGCTGGTGTTTGCCATCCGCATCGCTGGGCGATCGAAAGCCGGTGAGGCTTAAGATTGTTTTATCAGGGTTAACATCTGCTTATTCACCGCTACGCCTTCACGCCAGCAGTAAGTAAAGAATAAAATAACTCAGCAGATAGCCGGCAAGTATTATGCACAGCACTTCCCCTTCGCCTGATTCTTTTTCAGCCGACCGCAATTCTGCGGAATGATTCCGCGACCGGTAAGGTTCCGGATACTCCGCTGAGCGTTTTGTCATATATTTCACCACGCGTAAAGGTTAATAACCTAATAAACCGGACTTAAGGTAAATCAGAAGCTGTAAGTAATGGCGGCGATGGCGGTAAATTCATTCCGGCGATAAACAATCGGGCTGTCATCCGCCTTCTCACCCAGCCAGGTATAATTACCGATCAGCATGCTGCCCCACTGCGCGCTGTACTGATGATTCCAGGTCAGGCTCGACTGCATGCCGTAGAAGCCACCGCCGGTGTGATAAGTTGCAAAGCCGCTGCGCTCGCTCTGCTGTCGGTTAACGCCATAAAAGGTATTGTTGTAGCGGGCATCGCCAAACAGCGCCGCCGTCTGTAACGCCACCGTGTCGGTGCTGGTCTGCCAGGGCAGCAGCGTGACGGAGCCCTGATACTGCACGCCCTGCGAATCCGTCAGCGGTAAGGTGGCCTTACCTTCAACGGAAAACCACGGCGTGGCCTGCCAGCCAATGGCGATCGCCGTATTGGCCACCGCGCTGATATTACCCATGCCCTTCAGCTTATCGGAGCCATCCCGCCAGAGATTGTTGTCGTCCGACCGCCCAAGGTTGTAGCCCAGCGTGTGTTCCAGATAGAGGCCATTATCCGCCTGCAGGTCGTAGCCCAGACCTTTTTGCGAATCGAAGAAAAACGCGCCGTCGCGCGCCTGCACCAGCGGGACAACCTGCCACTGACGCTGGTCGGAACCGCTGTAACGCGGCGTATTCACCGCGCCGATGCCCACCATCAGGCTGGGATCGGCCGGTGCAGCCTGATCGGCTCGCACTAACGCGCTCTGGGCAATTAACAGCAGGGAGGCTAAAGGCCACAGTCTATTTATCGGCTTCATCATAATCACTCATGTCGGATTTTCTTACCCTGACTCAGGGTCCCTGGAATGAGCTGATGATGAGCGCACGTTATCAACAGACGGTCGGTTATTTATTAAGAACGTGTCAAGACCGACTTATTTCACAGAAAAATAGTGCTATTGATGACGATTGTTTTGTTGTACTCTGCTTTTAATTTCAGGAAATAGTTTTACCGGCAGCCGCTTAATACAAATTAAATGGCTATTGCACGTTATTTAATGGGTGACGTGTTGATAAATAAATTATAAATACGCCAATATTATATTGGCAGATGATTATCAAGAAAGAGTCAAGGTGCAGCGATGCAGTCAAAAAGAATTCTGATCGTTGAAGATGATGCGGATGCCGCCAGCGTGCTGGAGGCCTATCTTAAAAGGGACCATTTTGAGGTCGCCATTGTCGGCGATGGGCTGCGCGCGCTCGATGTTGTCGCCCAGTGGAAACCGAATCTGATCCTGCTGGACGTGATGTTGCCCGGCCTGAATGGCACCGAGGTGCTGGCTGCGCTGCGGCGAAAAAGCCACGTGCCGGTGATTATGGTCACCGCGATGGGCGAAGCGCATGACAAGATTGGCGCGCTGCGTTACGGCGCCGATGACTACGTGGTCAAGCCCTACAATCCCGGAGAAGTGGTCGCCCGCGTCCACGCCGTGCTGCGGCGCGGCGTCCCGGCGGCGCTGGCGGATGAGCGGCTGCGCTGGAACGGGCTGGAAGTCGACAGCGAATCGATGACCGCCACGGTGGGCAGCGAAGCGGGCCGCGCCCTGCTGGACCTGACGCCGACCGAATTCTGTCTGCTCACCACCCTAATGCAATCCCCTACCCGTGCTTTTTCACGCCTGCAACTGCTGGAAAAATGCCTGCCGGACAGCGAAGCGCTGGAGCGGGTGGTTGATACCCACGTTTATAATCTGCGCAAAAAGCTGGAGCTGGCGGGCATCAGCGAAGTGTTGATCAATGTGCGTAGCGTCGGCTACCGGTTCAGACAGCCATGAGTAAAATTTCCCATCAGTTTTTATGGCGCTGGATCTGTATGCGCATCCTGGCGCTGGCGATTGGCACCATCGTCATTATCGCGGCGTTAATGTGGCTGCGGTTTGCGCTGGAAAATATGTGGATCATGCAGCGGATGTCACCGGCACTGAAGCAGGAATTTCAGATCCTCCTCCACAACCCGACCCTTAATCCTGCCCGCTTCCATCAGATTATGGACGATCGCTGGGGGCTGCAGTATTCGGTGCCCTCTATCGCCTCGCCCGACTGGATTGCGCTGGGGGTGATGATTGTCATTATGATCCCGGTGATCACCCTGGTCGGTTTGCGTATCGCACGGCCGTTATCTGCACAGTTTGGCAGCCTGGTGCTGGCCGCCGGCGCGGTGGCGCGCGGCGAATTTGCCACCCGCGCGGCACAGATAAAAAATGCCCCGACCGAGCTGGTGCGCTTTACCGCCGACTTTAACGCCATGACCGCCCAGCTGGAGAGGTACGATCGTGAGCTGCAGGCGTCGCACGTGGCGATGGCCCATGAACTGCGCTCGCCATTAACCGCCGCCATCGGCCGGATGCAGGGCATGCTGGATGGGGTTTTCCAGCCGGAGCCTGATCAATTGCAAATGGTGATGAAGCAGTTACAGCATCTCAGCCGCTTAACCGATGAGCTGCACCTGCTCTCACTGGCGGATGCCGGGCAGCTGGTGTTGCATCATGAGAGCCTGGATATCACCGAGCTGCTGCACGAGCGGGCGAACTGGCTGACGCCGCAGGCGGAAGCGCTGGGCATGGCGATCGTCATCAGAGAACAGGCCCCCTGCATGATCGTCGGAGACGCCTTCCGTCTGGCGCAGGTGTTCACTATCGTGATGGAGAATGCCCTGCGCTATGCCGCCGAGGGCCGTCGCCTCAGCGTGTGGCTGGAAAGCCAAGGCGACCGGCAATCGATCTGTTTTAAAGATCGTGGGCCGGGTGTGGCGGAAGACTTTCTGCCTTCGCTGTTCGACCGCTTCACCCGGGCCGATTCCTCACGGGCGCGGCATTCGGGCGGCAGCGGTCTGGGTCTGTCGATTGCCCGCGCCATCTGTCTGGCGCACGGTGGCGAAGTGGTTGCAACGCTGCCGGACGACGGCGGCCTGCTGATAACGGTTATGCTTCCCATCGACCGGGATAAAAGTGCGCAATAAAGTCAGAAATTGACCCCATCTTGATAAAACATACGGCGATTCTGGACAGGTCGTCCTGAAACTGACGCGATTCAGTTTCAGGACGATGACCATGACCGCGTTGATTATCCCTTTCGTCAGACAAACACTGCATGCCCTGGCCGTGAGCCTAAAAAACACCCTGCTGGTTATCCTGCCGGTGACCTGTTCACTCTGCGGCTGCGGCGAAAAATCCCCGCTGCCGGTCGCGCCTCCGCGCCCCGTGCGCTTCATCCTGGCCCCCGCTCCCGAGTCGGGTGTGTCACTGAGCCAGACCGGCGAAATACGTGCCCATGATGAAATCACGCTGGGCTTTCGCCTTGATGGCAGGATCACCGCCAGAGCGGTGGACGTTGGCGACCGGGTGCACGCCGGACAGTCGCTGGCGACCATCGAAAGTGAGAGCAGCCATAATCAGCTGCTCAGCGCCCAGGCAGACGTTGAAAGTGCTGCGGCTGCCGAACATCTGGCCGCCCTCAGCCTGAAGCGAATGACGTTGCTGATGCCGCAGGGCGCAATTGCCCGCGTCCAGCTGGATACCGCGAAATCAGACTGGCAGTCCGCCGCCGCCCGACTGAAAAGCAGTCAGGCAGCCCTCAGCAATGCCAGAGAAACCCTGTCCTGGACCACGCTGAACGCGCCGGAAGACGGCATTATCACCGGCGTCAGCGCCTCTGCCGGACAGGTGGTCAGCGAAGGCCAGACCGTGGTGACGCTCGCCACCTCAGGCAGCCGCGATGCCGTCTTTGATGTCGCCGACCCTCACCTGTTCAGCGCAAACGCCAGCACACCGTTGCTGATCACCCTGCTTGCCAATCCGGCGGTTCAGGTCAGCGGATCGCTGCGTGACGTCAGCCCGCAGGCCGATGCGCAAACCCGCACCTGGCGCATCCGCGTCACCCTGAACAATCCGCCGGACGCGATAGCGTTGGGAGCCAGCGTACTCGGCCAGATAACCCTGCCGGGACAGTCTGCCATCCGCCTTCCGGCCCCGGCGCTGACCCGTTCTCAACACGCCGCCGCGCTATTTGTGGTCGATCGCCACACCCAGACCGTGCACCTGCGTCCGGTGGTGGTCGACCGCTTCACCGTGGACGCGGTGTGGGTGAAATCCGGCATCGCACCCGGTGAGGCGGTGGTGACCGCCGGCGTCAGTCATCTGCGCGATGGCGAGAAAGTCAGTGCTGGGGAGCCAAATCCATGAATGCCAAATTCAATCTTTCCCGCTGGGCGCTGAGCCACCAGCAGCTGATGGTGTTTTTTATGCTGTTAATCATGGCTGCGGGCGTCATGAGCTTTGAGCAGCTGCCGAGAAATGAAGATCCAGCTTTCACCATCAAAACGGCGGTGATCGGTGCGCAGTGGCCTGGGGCGACGGTCACGGACATGGTCAATCTGGTGACCGATCCGCTGGAACAAACGCTGCAGGAGATCCCGCATCTGGATTATGTCGAAAGCGAAACGCGTGCCGGTCAAACCACCCTGTTCGTCAACCTGCGCGATGACACGCCGCCCAATGCGGTGGCGGATATCTGGTATCAGGTCAGAAAGAAGGTGCAGGACCTGACGCCTTCCCTGCCTGATGGCGTCACTACCCCGGCGGTCAACGATGAGTTCGATGACACCTGGGGCACTATTTACGGCTTTACCGCCGAGGGGTTTAGCCCGCAGGAGTTGCGCGACCGGGTTGAAACGGTTCGCCGCAGCCTGGCCAGCCTGACGGACGTGGGCAAAATCCGGCTGATTGGCGTTCAGGAGCAACAGATCACCGTGGCTTTCTCGTTGCATAAGCTGGCGGGAATGGGGATCACCGCCGATCGGGTGGCGGACGCGCTGAAACAGCAGAATGCCGTGGTTTCAGCGGGCACCTTAAGGACGCCCAGTGAAAATATCGCGCTGCGGGTCAGCGGGGCTTTTACCTCAGAACAGAGTTTGCGCCAGGTGACTTTGAATATCGCCGGTCGCTATATCCCGCTGGCGGATATTGCCAGCGTCACCCGTGATATCGCTGACCCGCCTGCGCCGGCATTTCGCGTAAACGGTGAGCCGGCGATAGGGCTGGCCATTTCCATGGCCGCTGGCGGCAATATGCCGGCATTCGGCAAGGCGCTGAACCAACGGATGGCGGCGATCCAGCAGCAGCTGCCGCACGGCATTGAGGTGGTGCGGGTTGCCGATCAAAGCCAGGTGGTGGTTCAGGCGATCGGCAGCTTTGTTCGGGTGCTGCTGGAAGCGATCGCCATCGTGCTGGCGGTGTCTTTTCTCTCGTTGGGAATGCGGGCCGGCCTGGTGGTGGCGGCCGCCATCCCGCTGGTGCTGGCCCTGACCTTTATCGGTATGCAGCTGGCGGGGATCGGGCTGCAGCGCATTTCACTGGGTGCGCTGATCATTGCCCTCGGTCTGATGGTCGATGACGCGATGATCGCCGTGGAAACCATGGTCACCCGTCTGGAAGCGGGCGACAGCCGCTGGCGGGCGGCGACGGTGGCGTTCGAAACCACGGCGTTTCCGATGCTGACCGGCACGCTGGTGATGATCAGCGGCTTTATCCCGGTCGGTTTTGCCGCCTCTGCCGCCGGGGAATACTGTTATTCCCTGTTCGCGGTGGTGCTGATTTCGCTGCTGTGCTCCTGGGGCGTGGCGATACTGTTTTCGCCCCTGATCGGCAGCTGGATGTTGGCCGAATCCCTGCACGGGCACGTCAGAAAAGAAGGCAAACTCATCGGCTGGTATCGCGAAATTCTCCAGCGCGTGTTGCGCCACCGCCTGCTGACCATTGGCATCGCGCTGTGCCTGCTGGCCCTGTCGGCGTGGGGAACCACCTTTATGCAGGGCGAATTCTTCCCGGCCTCCGATCGTCCCGAGCTGCTGGTCAGCCTGAACCTGCCCGCCAATGCCTCTCAGGCGGAGACCGCCCGCAGAACCCGCGATCTGGAAGCCCGGCTGAAGGGCAATCATAATATCGATCGTTTCAGCAGCTATATCGGCGGCGGCGCGATCCGCTTCTATCTGCCGATGGACGTGCTTAACGACAATGAAAATACCGCGCAGCTGGTGGTGGTGGCGAAAGACCTCGCCGCCCGCGATCGCCTGCGCAGCCAGCTACAGGCGATGCTGAGTCAGCACTTCAGCGATATCACCACCCGCGTGTCGCCGCTGGAGCTGGGGCCGCCGGTGGGCTGGCCGGTTAAATACCGGGTGACGGGACCGGATAACGACACCGTCGGCATCTTTGCCCGTCAGCTGGCGGAAGTGGTCGGCAAAAATGCCCTGACCCGCGATGTGAATCTGACCTCAGGTGAGCCCGAGCGGGTAACTAACCTGCTGGTTAACCAGACTGCGGCACGGGCGGCGGGCCTGTCTTCGGAAAGTCTCGCCGACGGGCTGAACACTTACTGGTCAGGTAAGCAGGTCACCACGCTGCGTGAGGGTAACCGTCAGCTTGGCGTGGTGCTCCGCGGCAGCGACAGCGATCGGCAGGACCTGGCGGCGCTTTCCGGGATGCTGTTCACCAACAGTCGGGGAGAGAAGATCCCGCTGGCCCAGGTGGCAACGCCACAATGGCTGGTTGACGATCCGGTTATCTGGCGACACCAGCGGCTGCCGTTTATTACCGTGCAGACCGATGTGGCACCCGGCGTCCGGGCTGAAGCCCTGTCGGACAGCCTCGCACCGGCTATTGACCGATTCCGCACCTCGTTGCCCTCGGGCTACAGCATCGAAGAGCTGGGCACGGTGGCCGAATCAAACAAAGGCAACGGCTCGATCTTTGCCGTGCTGCCGGTGACGCTGGGCATCATGCTGGTGCTGCTGATGGTGCAGCTGCAGCGCTTTTCACGGCTTTTCCTGGCGCTGCTGATGGCACCCTTTGGCCTGATTGGCATCGTGATGGCGATGCTGCCGTCGGGCACGCCGATGGGGTTTGTCGCCCTGCTGGGGGTGATCGCGCTGACCGGGATGATCATCCGCAATGCGGTGATCCTGATCAGCGAGGTGGATAACAATACCCGCGCCGGCATGGCGCATGACGCCGCGATCATTGCGGCGGCGCTGAACCGTTCACGTCCGATTATGCTTACCGCCTGCGCGGCGATCCTCGGGATGATCCCGATCTCCCATCAGGTTTTTTGGGGTCCGATGGCCTGGGCAATCACCGGCGGACTGTTAGTGGCGACGGTGGTGACGCTGACCGTGCTGCCGGCTTCGATGAGTTTGGTGATGCAGACTGAGGTTGATTAACCGCGCAGAGTAGGTAGACTGGTCTACCTACTCTTATTCACGAGGTGACTTATGGCTGGCCTGCCTGTGGGTTCTGAATCCGCCTATGAAAAGCTGCTCAACGCGGCACGCGTCCTGTTTTATAACCATGGCGTCAACGGCACCGGCATTGATGCCATCATCAAGCGGGCTGGGGTGGCTAAAAAGAGCCTGTACAACAACTTCGCCTCAAAAGATGAGCTGGTGGCCACCTACCTCCGGGTGCGTCATGACGAGTGGCTTTCGCTGTACAAAAACCGGGTGGCCAGCGCCATCACCCCGCGCGATCGGGTGCTGGCGGTGTTTGCTGCCTATGAGGATCACGCCGAATTTGCCTATGAAAATGGCTTTCGCGGCTGCGGGCTGCTGAACGCGGCGGCCGAGCTGCCGGCCGGATCGCCGGGACGTCAGGCGGTGCGTGAACACAAGGAAGAGGTCGAGGCCATTCTGACCGCGCATCTGAGCGATTTGCTCGGCGGAGACGCCGGTGCTGCCGGTGAAATGGCCCGGCATTTTGCCTTTCTGCTGGAAGGCAGTATCTCACGCGCCGGGCTGGAAGGCCGCAGTGACTGCGTTACCCAGGCCGCCGCCATGGCGGGCAAAATGATGGAGGCCTGTTAATGCTGTCATCCGGACAACGACTGGGCGGCACGGCGGGCGTGCTGATTGCGGCGATCCTGTGGGGCACCACCGGCACCGCCGCCACCTATGCCCCAGGGCTGAGCCCGCTGGCGGTGGGCGCGGTGGCAATGGGGATTGGCGGACTGTTGCAGGCGCTGATTGCTGCGACCACGATTATTCGTCAGCGCCGCCTGATAGCCCGACACTGGCCTTTTCTGTTGACCGGTGCCCTCGCGGTCGCGGTCTATCCCCTCGCCTTCTATACCTCGATGCGCTATGCCGGGGTGACGGTCGGCACGGTGATCTCCATCGGCTCTGCGCCCCTGCTCTCGGCGCTGATCGAAACCCGTCTTGACGGACTGCGCCTGACAAAGCAGTGGGCGATCGGCGCCTTGGTTGGCGTGGCCGGCATGGCCTTGCTGTGCATGGCGGAAAGCGGCGGGCACGGTGCCGGCAACGGCTACGCCATGGCGGGCATCGCCCTGGGACTGCTGGCCGGCTTTACCTATGCCCTGTATTCGTGGTCAGCGAGGCGGTTAATGCAGTGCGGCGTGCTGCCCCGCGCGGCGATGGGTGCCACATTTGGTGCCGGGGGTCTGCTGCTGATGCCGGTATTGCTGCTGACCGGCGCGCCGCTGCTGGCCGCCTGGAATAATGCTGCGGTCGGGATATATATGGCGCTGGTGCCGATGTTTATCGGTTACGTCTGCTATGGCTACGGGCTGGCGCGCATTCCCGCCAGCATGGCCACCACCATCACCCTGCTGGAACCGGTGGTTGCCGCATTGCTGGCAGTGGTGCTGGTCGGGGAAAGGCTGCCGTCTTATGGATGGGCTGGCGTGGCGCTGATCGTCGCCAGCCTGGCGGTGATCACCCTGCCGTTAAGCATGCTACGCTTCCCTGCGGGCAGACGCCGATCGGAAAGGGTCTGAGGCGATAACCAACAGGTGAAGGTAACTGAATGGAACAATTGCGTATTGCGCGCTATGCGCCGGGTGATGAGCGCGGGTTAATCCCACTGATTTTGCATATCCAGCGTGAGGAGTTCGGCATCGACATTTCCGCTGAGGATCAGCCCGACCTGATGCAAATCCCGTCATTTTACCAGGGTGGCAGCGGTGACTTTTGGGTAGCACGGATGGCGGACGCTGTGGTTGGCACCATTGGTCTGAAAGACATCGGTAACAATCAGGCAGCGTTACGCAAGATGTTCGTGGCCGCCGCCTGGCGAGGACGTGAACTGGGGGTTGCCCGCCAGATGCTGGCGCTGCTGATTGAAACCGCTAAACAGCGCGGGATCAAAACGATTTATCTCGGTACCACCGACAGGTTTCTGGCGGCGCATGCCTTTTATGAAAAGCACGGTTTCAGCCTGGTCAGCCAGCATGATTTGCCCTCAACATTCCCTTTAATGGCGGTCGATACGCGGTTTTATGCCCTGCACCTGTGAACGGCATAAATTTATTGATGAGTGGGATACCTGCCAACGAGGTTGGCAGGCTTAATTTCGCTCAGGAGAAATTCTCCAGCACCGAGATAAAGGAGTGCCGATCGCCCTGCCCTTCGGTCAGGTGGACACGGCCTTCAATATCGGCAAGATGATGGTCCATCAGCTGCTGCGCCTTAGCCAGATCTTTCGCTTTCAGCGCAGTGACAATCATCCGGTGATGATCGGCACCGCAGTCGTCGGTGTGCTTCTCTTCATACAGCGCCATCACCAGCGACAGGCGCGCCACGATTTTTGACAGCATTTCCGTCAGCACCGAATTGCCGGCCATGTCCGCCAGTACCAGATGGAATTTGCCGGACAGCACGGTTTTCGATTTTTCATCGCCGTGCTGATGGATATGCTCCTCCTCATCGGTGAGCTTTTCCAGAAATTCCAGCTGGTCCTTGGTGGCCCGCTGCGTTACCAGCTCCAGCAGAATGCCTTCCAGCTTGCGACGCGCTTCAAACAGGCTTCGCGCTTCCTGGATCCCCGGCTCGGCAACGAAGGTCCCGCGATTGCGCTTTCTTTCCAGCAGGTGATCGCTTTCCAGCACGCCCAGCGCGCCGCGCACCACGGTGCGGCTGACGCCAAAGTGCTCGGCAATCGCTTCTTCCAGGATTTTACTGCCCGGTTTCAGCGCGCCCTCACCGATGGCGCTGGCCAGCGTGATACGAATGCGCTCGGACACATCATCAGCAACGTCGCCCGTCGCGGCCTCTTTTCCGGCTGCCGCTGCGCCCCGGCTGCGCGTAGTTTTCATGCTTTTCTCCCTAATCTTGCGATGAGCACACCCACCGCATTTGGTCTTCAGACCCACCGCCACCTACTATCTCCGTAATACAATCCCTGCGCAACGTCTCAATTTAAGATGATGCCCTGTTCCGCACAGAGAGACCGGATATGGTCGGCAGAGCTGCGGATGGCGCTGACGGCCTGGCGGTAACCGTAAGGCTGATGCTGATAGGTGGGATAACCGTAGTTGGCCGACTCATAGCCTTCCCAGCCGGCCACTTCGCCTGCCTGCACGCGCAGCTCATAAGCGTCCAGCATCGCCATATAGGCCTCCAGCTCTTCCGGCGTTAAATCAGGATGGCCGGCGCGCCACAGCGGATCGTTAATCTGGATGCACTGGCGCGGATTGGCCTTACGCGGCTTATCATCCGAGGACTGCGCAATTTCCAGCGACAGGTTAACCTGCGGGTTGGCCTGCGCCAGCAGCGCCAAGATGGCGGAAAAGTCGACGATGCCGCTGCCGCACGGACGCGGCTGGAAATCCAGGCCGCCGGGCGCCCGGCCAATATAGGCATCTTTGATATGCGTCTGCCGCACCCACGGCGCCAGACGGCGCGCGGCCCAGACCGGATGTTCCGCACGTTGCAGCATATTGGCGGTATCCAGCACCACGCCGACGCAATCCTCACCCACCGCGTCGATTAAGCGTAGGATCTCAAATGAGGTGATCTCGTCATGGGTTTCGATATTCATATGCACGCCGTTGGCGCGAGCCGCCGGCGCCAGCTTGCGCAGCACCTTTTCCATCGCCAGCAGCTGATCGTCCCAGCTCACGTCGGTGCGAAAACGATCGACCGCCAGTCGGCCAGGGTAAGCCGGTTTGAAATTGCCCGGCGACACCCACAGCTCTTTGCAGCCAATGGCCGCACCGGCCTCAATCATCCGGGTTAAGCCGGCGATGATGTCACCGTTGCCGATATCGCGCAGCTCCGGGGACTCGGCGCTGCAATAAGGGTTGATTTTGCCGAGGCCACTTTCGAGATACAGGCCGAGGCTGTCGGCCTTGTCGCGGATCGCCCGCAGCTCGCCGGCATCCAGCGTGGGGCTCATATCCAGCAGGGTGCTGAAGAAAACGCCGTCCAGGCCCAGCTCTTTAACGTGGTCGAGGCTCGCCAGCGGCCCGCGTTTTTTAACTTCCGGTAGCTTTAAACCATCAATGCCTAATCTCATCAGGGGAATTCCTTTATTGGGTACTGTCTGATTTGCTGTGCAAGCGGTATGCCAGGCATAAACGCATCGGGAGTAACTCACTGATTAACAATATAAAAAATTTAATAATAAAGTTTCGAATCTACATTATACAAAAATAAAAATTAATCACCAAACAAACCGATCTTGACTGGCTATGCGCCGTCAGTCCTTGCTGCACAAGGCTTGATAGCCGATACGCGTCCTGAATCCCCCTGCTTACCCTCAACTTTGCCCCTGCCTTTGTGCCGTTTCCTGGGCGAATCTGCACCATTTTGATGAAACTTCTGCACCAAAAAAGTGACCTTTCATTGTCAAAAACTGTAGAATATTTCGTATTACATAGTTTCGCATATATTTACGAACGTAATTTCGAAAATAATAATCATTTAAATCATAAGATTAGGATTTATTCCGCCGCGTAACGCGTGGTTGGCATGTCGCTTGCAATTTTCCTGTCATCTCGGTTCTTTATTTAGCGTCTCAGCACCAGGGAAGCACTATGTCAACTATGCCTAAAACATCAGAACGCAAGCGGCTCAGCGTTCAGGGTCTTACCCATAGCTACGGCGGCAATAATGCGATCAGCGACATTGCCTTCACCATTGAACCCGGCGAAATCGTGGCATTACTCGGCCCGAGCGGCTGCGGGAAATCGACCGTGCTGCGCGCCATCGCCGGGCTGATTCAGCCCAAAGCCGGAAAGATTGAGCTGGGAAACCAGAACCTCGCGGCCGTGTCGGCCAGGGCGCGCGGCATTGGCATGGTTTTCCAGAACTATGCGCTGTTCCCGCATCTGACGGTGGCCGAGAACATTGCCTATCCGCTGGCCTGCCAGCAGGTGCCCCGCGCTGAACGCAAGGCGCGCGTGATGGAGATGCTGGAGCTGGTGCGGCTCGGTGAGTACGCCAACCGCCTGCCGCGTGAACTGTCGGGTGGCCAGCAGCAGCGCGTTGCGGTTGCCCGTGCCATTGCCGGGCGTCCATCCCTGTTGCTGCTGGATGAGCCTTTCGGTGCGCTTGACCGCGCGCTGCGCTTCGATCTTCAGGTTGAGCTGCTGCATCTGCAAAAGAGCCTGGGCATCACCACGCTGATCGTGACCCACGATCAGGAGGAGGCGCAAAGCCTGGCGAACCGTCTGGTGCTGATGAATAAGGGCAACGTTGAACAGATTGATACGCCGATGGCGGTTTACGATCGCCCGAAATCGCTGTTTGTGAATACCTTTATCGGCCAGACCAACCAGCTGCCGGGCGAAGTGCTGCGCTTTGAGGGTGACAGCACGGTGATTGGCCTGGCGGATAACAAATTTCTGCGTCTGCCGCGCCGGCTCAATTTTACCCTCGGTTCCAGGGTGGTAATTACCTTCCGTCCTGAAGAGGTGCAACTGACCGAACACCCCGGCGACAACCGCCATCCGGTGACCTTGACCGTGTCGGTGCCATTGGGCCCGGTGCTGGTTCACGACCTGTCACTGGGCTGCGGTACCGGTTTGCGTGCCTCGCAGGTGCGTGGCCCCGGTACGGCTATACCGCTTCCCGGTTCTCCGCTGTTTGCTGAAATCGATACCACTCGCTGTCACGCCTTCCCGGCTGAACCGCAACCCGTTAGTTAACACCAGGAGTGAACAACATGAAAGACTTTGAAATCAGTCGTCGTCGGTTCGGTCAGCTTATCGCGGGCGCAGCGGCCACTTCCCTGCTGCCGCTGTCATTTCGGGCGTTGGCTGCGGGCCAGCAGACTGCGGTTGCCGCCACCTTTCCCGGTAACTGGGAAGATGCCTATCGCAACGTGCTGACCCCGATCATGAGCAAATCGGGTTTTGGCCTGACCATCGCCCCGGCCATGGCGCAGGATCAGCTGGCAAAAGTAATGGCCAGCCCCGGCAATCCACCGTATGACGCGCTGCTGATGTCGCCAGGCCAGATGGATATTGCGGTTAAAAACGATTTGATCCAGAAGATCGACCCGTCACGGCTGAAGAACTGGAACCTGCTGGACAAAAGTTTCCAGGGCGAATATGGCCCAACCGTCACCGTGGAAGTGAACGGTATCGCCTATAACCCGGAGATGGTTCCGCGTCCCGCCGGTTATGCCGACCTGTTTACCAATCCAAAATATAAGGGGCTGGTCTCCTGGACCGGTTTCGCCTCTAACACGGCGGTGATGGCCTATACCGAAATTGCCAAAATTTACGGCACCGGTCCGAATGATATGGCAGCGGTGTTCAAGCTGTTTAAGGAACATCCTGAGCAGTTTGCCAGCATTGTCGACAGCACCAACCATCAGATGACCCTGTTCCAGCAGCAGGAAATCGCGGTGTTTATGTGCAGCACCAGCAACGTTGCCCGCCTGAAAAGCCTCGGGATGAAGGCCGAATTTGTCCACCCCGTCACCGGCTCACCGGCGGCACCGGTCAATATCCATATGACCAAAGGCACTAAAAATGCCGACGCCGTGTATGCCTATATGGATGCCGCCATTTCAAAAGCCGCACAGGATCAGTTCAAGATGCCGCCGGCGGAAATGTTCCCAACCAACAAAGAGGTTGAGCTGACGCCATCCATTTCGGCCTACGTCACCCGCGCCGAGCTGCCGAAGCTGGTCTACCCGGACTGGGCGGCAATTAATCAGAATCGCGATGCGTGGATCCGCGAGTTCGACACCCTCGTAGCGGGATAAGGTGAGGTTATGAAACAGAGCGGCTTTCCGTATGTCCTGCCCATGCTACTGCTTTCCGTGGCGTTCTTCGCAACGCCGCTCGCTGTTTTAGTCGGGTTTAGTTTTTTCTCAAAAAGTGGCATTACGCTGGATCACTATTTCCGCTTTTTTGGTGACGCCTTCAACTTCCACGTGCTGATCAACACGGCGCGACTGGGGATTGAAACAGTGATCGGCACCACCCTGCTGGGCATTCCCATTGCGCTGCTGTACTGGCACAGCGGGAGAACCGTGCGGCAGATGGTCATTTTCCTGACGCTTGTCCCGATGCTCACCAGCAACGTGGTCAGAACCTTTGCGTGGATTGTTATTCTTGGTCGCCAGGGGCCGATCAGCGATGCGCTGATGGCGCTGGGCATCACCGGCATGCCCACCAGCCTGATGTTCACCGAAACCGGGCTGGTGATGGCGATGTGCCAGATCGATCTGCCGCTGATTATTCTGCCGCTGATTGCCATTCTGACCCGTACCCCTTACTCACTGACCGAGGCCGGACAGGTGTCGGGCGCCGGACCCTGGCGCATTCTGTTTACCGTGCTGCTGCCGCTGATGCTGCCGGGGCTGCTGGCCGGCTGGATCCTGGTGTTTGCCAGCACCAGCAGCTCGTTTGTCACTCAGTCCGTGATTGGCGGCGCGCGTAATGTTTATGTGCCACAGCTGATTTATCGCGAAGTCGGCACGCTGTTTGACTGGCCACTGGCGTCCGCTATCGCGGTGGTACTGCTGGTGTCGACCGGCTGTCTGCTGGTGGCACTGACCATGATTTCACGTCACAGGAGGCTGAGCGGCCATGTCTGATCACCGAGAAAACCCAATCCCTGGCTGGCTTTACACGCTGTTCGTCTATGGCTTCGGCACCCTGTGCCTGATTTATCTGGTCGCGCCGATCGTCATCGCCATCATGATGTCGTTTACCGCCGGGCAGACGCTGAAGTACCCGCCGGAAGGCTTCTCCCTGCGCTGGTATGAAGCGCTGCTGGATCCGGTGCGCTCCGGGACTGAGCATATCGCCGCCTGGAACTCGCTGAAAATTGCCGGATGGGCGGTGCTGGGATCGCTGCTGTTTGCGGTGCCCGCCACCATCGGCATGACGCGGATGAAGCGTAAAAGCGTCAATGCCATCGAGCCGCTGCTGCTGGCGCCGCTGGTGTTGCCAAGCCTGGTGTACGGGCTGGCGGCGCTGATTGTCGCCAACTTCTTTGGCTTCGCGCCGTCGCTGTGGCTGACGGTGCTGGGACACGTGGTGGTGTTTGGTCCGTTGATGTACCGCGCCGCGTCGGTGGTGGCGCAGGGGCTGAATCCGTCGCTGGCCGAAGCCTCCACCACCATGGGTGCCAGCTGGTTTATGACCTTGCGGCGGGTGATCCTGCCGCTGCTGATGCCGGGCATCCTCGCCGGCGCGTTTCTGGTGTTTATCCAGTCGCTGGATAACGTCACCGTCACGCTGTTCCTGGCCGATGCCAGTACCACGGTTCTGCCGCTGCGTATGTTTGCGCTGATTGAAGAGTCGCTGGATGTGCGCGTTGCCGCCATCTCCGGGATCCTGATCGCCATTACGCTGCTGGGCCTGCTGGTGGCCCGCCGCGTGCTGGCCCCGCGCCCGCAGAACCCTTAATTTACTGAACAAAAAGGAATGATTATGACCATGCAAGGCAACCCGGCCGCAGGCTATCGTATTGGCGCGCTGCTGGCTGATTTTCAGCCCGATTTTGAATTCTCAGCGCCGCTGCCGCTGCCGCTGGACGAGTTTGAGGAACGTTTACGCCGCGTCCGCCGTGCCGCGGTGGAGGCCGGACACGATGCGCTGGTGGTGCATGCTGGCAGCGTCGGCTGGTTCCATGCCTCTAACTACTATTTGCGCTACCTGTGTGACTGGATGCGTGAAGGGGTATTAATTATCCCCACCGACGCCGACAAACCGCTGACGCTGCTGTCATTCTTCACCCAGTCGGTGCTGCTGCCGCCTGCGGGTGAGCCTTTGCTGGTCAACGATATCTGGCAAATTGGGCCGATTGGCCGCGAATATTCGGATCGTCCGGGTGATTCGGTGGTAAAAACCGCCGAGAAATGTGCCGAAATCCTGACCGGTCTGGGCCTGAAGAAAGCGCAGATCGGCCTCCTCGGCGATCGCACCGCCCTGACCTTCTGGGCCGGACTGGAATCGATGCTGCCGGGGGCTAAATTTGTTGCCGACAACCCGATCCTCGACCGCCTGCAGAAGGTGCGTTCACCGCGTGAAATCGAGATGTTCCGCGCCGCGGCGCAGCTGATCAGTATCGGTACCCAGGCGGCCTACCATGTCGCCAGGCCCGGCGTGACCGACCACGAAATCTTCGCCGCCTTCACCGCCGCGCAGATGGCCTTTGGCGGCGAGACCGGCGACGGCTATCAGATTGGCATCAATGAATTCGGCACCCACTGCGGCAAGCCGTACGGTCACGTGGTGCGTCCGGGGGATTTGATCAATCTGTATATCTCCAACGTCACCTGGCGCGGCTACACCGCGCAAACCGCGCGGATGATCGCGGTAGGCGAGATCACCGAGCGTCAGGAAAAAGTGCTGGCAGCCTGCACCGACGGCGTAAAGCGCGCAGAGCGGCTGATCAAACCCGGTGCGCTGATGCGCGATATCAATAACGCCGCCTTTGAGTCGATGATCGAACAGGGCCTGCTCGCCTCGCCGGAAGCGCGCACCATGCCGTACAACTGGTCGCCGATGCCGGATGGCGGCGCACGACTGATCCCGCAGCAGTACGTCAAGGATATCGACTGGGAAGCTCAGGGCCGCAAGCTGATGCATGTCTATCCGGCCACGCACGGTCCGCATAACCCCAATCTCGGCCATTCGGTCGGCATGGCCGGCGGTCAGAACAGCTTCAATATTTCATCGCACAACTACGACCGGCTGGAAGAAGGCATGGTGTTTGTGCTGCACACCCAGTGGCTGGAACCGCTCTCTGCCGGCTGCAACATTGGCGACTGCTACGTCGTGACCCGTGACGGCTTTGAGAACCTCAGCCGCCATACGCCGTTAGAAACTCACCGCATTCGCTCTGGAGCCTGAAATGAATCCCGCCGTCCCGCACACCTTTTTTGATTTCGCCGACTTAACCGAGCGCGAACGCTACAAGATCTTGATTGGCACCGTGATCCCGCGCCCGATCGCGCTGGTCACCACGCTCAGCAAGGATGGCGTGCCAAACGCCGGTCCATTCAGCTTTTTCAACGTGCTGACCCACGATCCGGCGATTGTGGCGATTGGCGTCGAGAACTATGACGATATGCGCTTCAAGGACACCGCGCGCAATATTCGTGAAACCGGCGAGTTCACCGTGCATATCGTTGACGATGCGCTGGTCAGTCAGATGGAGATCTGCGCCATTAAGTTCGGCCCCGAGGTGGATGAGCTGGAGACCGCCGGGCTGAATACCACGCCCGGAAAAATGGTGCGCAGCCCGCGCATTCTGTCCGCACCGGCCGCGCTGGAGTGCCGCCGTCATACCACGCTGCAGGTTGGCGCCGCGCGCGAGATCATTTTAGGCGAAGTGGTCGGCGTGTATATCCGCAGCGATGCGGTCAATCCTGAGAATATGCATATCGATCAGCAGCTGATGGATGCCGTGGGCCGCATGGGCGGTAATACCTACTGCCGCACCCGCGATCAGTTTGACGTAAAAACATTAACTAAAGAACAATGGGAGGCACGCCAGCTCACTAAATAAGTTTACCGTAATAAAAGACAGGGATTCTCTTATCAGTAAATACCCCCCTTAAGGGGGGAAATAAAAACAACATTAAACAGGGTTTATAAAATGATGAAGCGTTCTCTTGCAATGGCAGCCATGCCACTGTTGGCTTTCCTGTGCCCGGCACACGGAGCTGAGATCTATAATAAAGACGGAAACAGACTTGATTTGACCGGACGTATTAAAACCTCGCACGTTATTTCCAACGATGCGAATAACGATGGCGACGCTTCATCAAATCTCCAGGGTGGGTTTTACGGCGAAACGCAAATATCCAACCAGCTCACCGGCTATGGCACCTGGTCATATCAATACAGCCTGCATAATTCCGAAGGCAGCGATGCGCAAAACGGCAACGCCACCCGCCTGGGCTACGCCGGATTAAAGTATGGCCAGTGGGGCTCCATTGACTATGGCCGTAACTTTGGCCTGGTGTATGACGTGATGAGCTATACGGATATGCTGCCATATTTCGGCAGCGACTCCGACTATAACGACGTGTTCCTGGTGGGACGTTCCGCCGGATTACTCACCTGGCGTAACAACGGCTTCTTCGGCTTGCTCAGTGGGCTTAACGTTGCCGCGCAGTATCAGGGCAAAAACGAACGCGCCGGCGACAGTGATGCCATCACCCGCTCTAACGGCGACGGCTTTGCACTGTCGGCCACCTATGATTTTGGCTCGGGCGTCAGCCTGGTGGGATCCTTCGCCAGCCTGGATCGCACCGAGGAACAGAACAGCATGAGCCGCGGTAACGGCGAGAAAGCACAGCACTGGGCAGCCGGGGTAAAATACGACGCCAACAGTATCTATCTTGCCGCTGACTATGATGAAACGCTGAACGCCACGCCGATTAGCGGCGGGTTTGCCAATAAAGCGCAAAATATTGAGGCGGTGGCACAATATCAGTTCACCAATGGTTTCCGCCCGTCTCTGGCCTGGATATTCTCCCGGGCTGAAGATATTGAGGGGATTGGTGACACGGATATTATTAACTATATCGCACCGGGCGCGTATTATTACTTCAATAAGAATATGGTGGTGTTTGCAGAATATAAAATAAACCTGCTGAAAAATGACAATCCGCTGGGGTTAGCCACGGATGATGTGATGGCACTGGGGATTGCGTATCAATTCTAAGCTGCGGAAAGGGTTTAATTCATCGTTCTGATAAGCGTATTCACGCAATAAGAGGGGGTCACGTCCCGTGCCTGGAAATGGCCGGAGAGCGTGACCCCATTGTTGCTTTAGCGTCGTGCCAGCGCCGCCGCGTTTTTACCGGCCAGGATACCGAAGATAATGATATCGGCCACGGCGTTACCGCCGATACGGTTTGCACCGTGGATACCGCCAACCACCTCACCCGCCGCCCAGGCACCTTCTATCACCTGTTTCTGCGCATCCAGCACCGCGGTGTCCGGATTGATGGTCACGCCACCCATGGTGTGGTGAACCCCTGGGGCAATGCGGATAGCGTAGAACGGTCCCTGATTCAGTGGATGACGCAGCGCGGTTTTACGGCCAAAGTCTTCATCATCCTGTTTTTCAACAAACAGGTTGTAGCGTTCCAGCGTCGCCAGCAGCGCATGGAGATCCATGTTCAGCTTAATCGCCAGCTCCTGCGGTGACGGTGCGCTGATCACAAAGCCCTTGGCGATATACTCGTCGGCCGCTTTGTTATTCAGGCGAACCTGCTCATCGAAGATCACCCAGGCACTTTTCTCCGGCAAGGCGATGATTTCGGCGGAGACTTTGTCGCGGGTTTCCATCTCATTAAAGAAGCGTTTGCCCGCCTGGCTCACCAGAATCGCCCCACCACCACGAATGGCTTCGGAAATCAGGTAGGAGGTGGTCTGCTCCACGGTTGGGTGGATTTGGATCTCGCCCATATCCACGGTATCGGCACCGATTTTCTGCAGCATGGCGATACCGCTGCCGGTGGCGCCGGCATGGTTGGTAGTGACGAAGCCATCCAGTTCAGGACGGTATTTCACCACCATCTCGCGGTTGGCGCTGAAGCCGCCGGTCGCGACAATCACGCTTTTGGCATTCAGGATGCGGGTGTCGTTGTATTCATCGACCACCTTCACGCCTTTAACCACACCGTTCTCAACCAGAATGTCCGCCACGGAGGTTTCCAGCAGCACTTCGATATCGCGCTTGTTGATGTTTTTCACCAGGCCGCTGATCAGGAAGCCGCCAACCGCAGACCGGTCAGCCGGACGGTGCGTACGGTCAATGCTCATGCCGCCGGTGATGGTGATATCGCACAGCTCAATTTCCTTGGCCGCCAGCCATTCAATCGCTTCTGGCGCCAGCTCAACGAACTCTCTCAGCAACACCGGATTGTTTTTGAATTTGCCACCCTTCAGCGTTTCGTCATAGAACAGGTCTTTGCTGTCCTCGATGCCTTTCAGTTTCTGGAAGCGGGTTTCTGCCGCGTTCATCCCGACTGACGCCTTGATGGTGTTGCCGCCGATGGTGGGCATCTTCTCGATGATCACTACGTGAGCGCCGTCGTCGCTGGCCTGAATGGCGGCGGCCAGGCCTGCGCCACCGCTGCCGATCACCACCACATCGTAATTCACCGGTGCCGCCGGGTTGCCGCCTTCCTCAATCACGTGCTCTTTACTGGAAGTGGCCAGCGCGCGGGAAACGGCTTTTTTCAGCGCTTCACTCTGGGTGGTCGCGCCGGTGATGGCGTCCACGTGCGGGCTGTTGGCGACCAGGATGCGGCTGCGCAGGCTCTCAAAGGTGGTGGTGAAGTCCACGTCCAGTGTGTCATCCGGCACCAGAATGATGTCGGTAATACGGTCGGTATCCAGCGTGACGTTGATTTTCAGCTTCAGCGCTTCCGCTTCCACTTTTTCCTGATAGACGCCGGCTTTGTATTTGCGGCCGGTGGTGCTGGTATCGCGGATCATCGCGTCGACCAGCGAGAAGCGCCACAGCGGCTCAGGAATGTTCAGCGCTTCACGTTTGTTGCTGTCGATATAGAGTTCAAGGTGTTCGTTGTTGGTAATGCGATCGGCCCAGTCGGGATAGGCGATGCAGGCCTTACCGATCGCCACCAGGTCAAAGCCATGTTCCAGCGCGCTTTCGGCATCTTCTTTATTCACTACGCCACCGACGCCAATCACCGGCACTTTGGCGAGGGTTTCAGAGCGCATGGCGATAAATTTGCTGATCAGCGGCGTCGGATCTTCACGGTCGACGATGGATGAGCGCAGCAGCTGGCCGACGGAGAAGTGCACGTAATCCAGGCCACGCGCGGCGAGCTTCTCCAGCAGGTACATGGTGTCATCGAAGCGAATGCCGGGAACTTCCAGCTCTTCTGGCGAGAAGCGATAGCCGATAATAAAAGAATTATCCGCGAAGCGTTCGGCCATTTTATGGGTGATTTCCAACACTTCCAGCGGGAAACGGGCGCGGTTATCGCGGCTGCCGCCCCACTTGTCGTCACGCTGGTTGGAGTTCGGGGAGTAGAACTGTTGGATCAGATAGGTGTTCGCGCCGTGGATTTCCACGCCGTCGAAGCCGGCTTTGATTGCGCGGTTAACGGCATCACCAAATTTGGTGATCATCACCTCCACGTCTTCCGCGGTCAGCGCCTGCGGCGTGGTGGCCCCTTCACGAGGTGCGGCGATGGCACTCGGCGCGACCGGCGTTCTGCCGCCAATCAGCTCAGGCTCAACCATTCGGCCGCCGTGGTAAATCTGCAGGATCGCTTTCGAGCCTTTGGACTTGATGGCATGGGCAATTTTGCTCAGACCGGAAATTTTGTTGTCGCTGTCGATAGCGATGGCGCCGGGGAAAGCCGGGCCTTTAGGATCGATAAAACAGCATTCCACGATCACCGTACCAATGCTGCCTGCACGGTCACGGTAGTACTCCACCAGCTCGCTGGTCACGGTGCCATCGTAAAATCCGGTACAGGTGGTCATCGGTGCCATCAGCAGGCGGTTTTTCAGCACCGCGCCGTTGGGCAGAGTCAGGGGATTCAGGATCGGGGTGAGAGTATGCATTATGATCAACTCCAAAATTTAAAAGTTTTGAATTCTGTCGCGGACGCGTTACTTTCCATTTAATTAAGTGGTCCGATGTGATGCAGTTAATATAACAATTTCTTTTCTTATATAACCGTTAATTTTAGTTATAAAACTTTTAAACGAACTGAAGTTGGATAATTGATGGCCATGCTTCAAATACCAACTTCAATTGTTAATCATTAGTAGTAAAAAATCAACCCTTCATTAACATACCAAATAAAACCATAAAAATCAGACACATAAAATCGTGGTGGATTTTTCAGGAAATTGAATCTACTGTCTTTAAGTTCAAGGCGATAGCGAAGATGTGACCGACTTTATACAGAAAACAGGGTTTTATTAAATTAATTACATTTTTATATTAATTTAAGGGTGGCGAGAATATTTTATTGATCCAGATCAAAATTAGCGTCACGGGTAAATCGCATTATATTCGCACGTTGTCATTAATATAAATATGAAGACGTAAGATAAGGAAGTGAAATTAACTCAAATGTCACGGTAAAATAGCTAAAGTAACGATTAAGAAACTAAAAAAAGTGGCTGTAGAAAAACCGGGGCGTTAAATCGCATTCTCCACAACTTGCAGACAAATACTATGAAAACGACATCAACTTTGAGTGAACCCGTCGCGGCACCTCCTGCCCCAGCGGGACAAAAAAAACGGCTGATTATGATGTTCCTGCCGGTGCTGGTCGCCGTGCTGCTACTCCTGACCCCAGTGCCTGCCGGGTTGGAACCCTATGCCTGGCACTTCTTTGCTATCTTCGTCGGTGTCATCGTCGGGTTGATCTTTGAGCCTCTGCCGGGTGCGGTAATCGGCCTGACCGGGGTGGTGGTAATCGCCCTGTTTAGCCAGTGGCTATTATTCAGCCCGGCCGAACTGGCCAACCCGAAATTTAAAATGGCCACCGAGTCATTTAAATGGGCGGTGAGCGGCTTCGGTAATTCCACCGTCTGGCTGATCTTCGGTGCCTTTATGTTTGCCGCCGGTTATGACAAGACCCAGTTTGGTCGTCGTCTGGCGTTGATTCTGGTGAAATATCTCGGTCGTCGCAGCCTGACGCTGGGTTACGCCATTACCTTCGCGGATTTACTGCTGGCGCCCTTCACCCCGTCCAACACCGCGCGCAGCGGCGGCACCATCTACCCGATTATTGCCAACCTGCCGCCGCTGTACGGTTCTAAACCGAACGACCCGAGCGCCCGCAAAATCGGTTCTTACCTGATGTGGGTAGCGATCACCGCCGCCTGTATCACCAGTTCGATGTTCCTGTCGGCCCTGGCTCCGAACCTGCTGGCGCTGGCGCTGGTGAAAAGCATCGTCGGTTTTGAAATCTCCTGGGGCACCTGGTTCCTCGCCTTCCTGCCGCTGGGCGTGCTGCTGATTCTGACCATGCCGTTGCTGGCTTACTGGTTCTACCCGCCGGAAGTCAAAATCAATGACGAAGTGCCGAAATGGGCAAAAGGCGAGCTGGAGAAACTGGGCAAACTGTCACGCAACGAAATTCTGCTGCTGGTGTTTGTCTGTAGCGCCCTGCTGATGTGGATTTTTGCCACCGCCTGGATTGAACCGGCCATGGCCGCGCTGCTGGTGGTGGTGCTGATGCTGTGGACCGGCGTACTGAACTGGAACGACATTACCAGCAACAAACCGGCCTGGAACACCTTCGCCTGGTTTGCCACCCTGGTGGCGCTGGCGGATGGTCTGGCACGCGTCGGCTTTATCGGCTGGTTAGGTAAAGAAGGCGGTCAGCTGCTGACCGGCATTGACCCACAGGTGGCGGCGGTGATGCTGCTGGTGGCCTTCTTCCTGCTGCACTACCTGTTCGCCAGTACCACTGCGCATACCACCGCGCTGCTGCCGGCCATGCTGACCATCGCCGCTGCCATTCCGGGCATCAATATGCCGGTCTACTGCCTGATGATGGTGACATCACTGGGTGTGATGGGGATTATCACCCCGTACGGTACCGGTCCAAGCCCGATTTATTACGGCAGTGGTTACCTGCCAACCAAAGACTACTGGCGCCTTGGCACCATCTTCGGCGCCATCTTCCTGGCGGGCCTGATGCTGATTGGTTATCCGTGGATGGTCATGATGTTCTGACCCGCTGCGGCCCCGGCCGCAGAAGCATGCAGATGTTGAATAATTGTTATATCATCTCTTCCCTTGCCGGTCTTAGCGGGCCGGCAAGCCTAAAACCAATAAGATGCTGTCGCCAATGATATTGCCTGTTGCTCACGCAGCAACGCGTCATTAAGTGAGAAAAAAATGTCGAATAAACCTTTCTACTATCAAAATCCCTTCCCGCTCGCCGCTGACGATACCGAATACTACCTGCTGACGGCGGATCACGTTTCCGTTGCCGAGTTCGATGGTCAGGAAGTGTTGAAGGTTGACCCGCAAGCGCTGACCGTGATGGCGCAGCAGGCCTTCCATGACGCCTCCTTTATGCTGCGTCCTGCCCACCAGCAGCAGGTTGCTGCGGTGCTGGCCGACCCGGAAGCCAGTCAAAACGACCGCTATGTGGCGTTACAGTTTCTGAGAAACTCGGAGATCGCCGCGAAAGGCGTTCTGCCAACCTGCCAGGATACCGGCACCGCGATCATCAGCGGCAAGAAAGGCCAGCGCGTCTGGACCGGCGGCGGTGACGAAGCGGCGTTATCCCAGGGCGTCTACAACACCTATATTCAAGACAATCTGCGCTACTCCCAGACCGTGGCGCTGGATATGTATAAAGAAATCAATACCGGCACCAACCTGCCGGCGCAGATCGACCTCTACAGCGTTGATGGCGATGAATACAAGTTCCTCTGCATCGCCAAAGGCGGCGGTTCAGCCAACAAGACCTATCTCTATCAGGAAACCAAAGCCCTGCTGAGTCCGGCGAAGCTGAAAGATTACCTGATCGGTAAAATGCTGACCCTCGGCACCGCTGCCTGCCCGCCATACCATATCGCCTTTGTCATTGGCGGCACCTCGGCAGAAAGCACCCTGAAGACGGTCAAACTGGCGTCCACTCACTATTACGACGGGCTGCCAACCGAAGGTAACGAGCACGGTCAGGCCTTCCGCGATGTGCAGTTGGAAGAAGAGTTACTGGTTGCCGCACAGCAGCTGGGGCTTGGCGCGCAGTTTGGCGGTAAGTATTTTGCGCACGATATCCGTGTGGTGCGTCTGCCGCGTCACGGCGCGTCCTGCCCGGTGGGCATGGGCGTCTCCTGCTCCGCAGACCGTAATATCAAAGCCAAGATCAACCGTAAAGGCATCTGGATTGAGAAGCTGGAAGACAACCCAGGCAAATATATCCCTGAGGAACTGCGCGAGCAGGGCGAAGGTGACGTACTGCATATCGACCTGAACCGTCCGATGAAAGAGATCCTCGATCAGCTTTCTCAGCATCCGGTCTCAACCCGCCTGTCGTTAAGCGGCACCATTATCGTGGCGCGTGATATTGCCCACGCCAAGCTGAAAGAGCGTCTGGATAACGGCGAAGGTTTGCCGCAGTACATTAAAGATCACCCGGTGTATTACGCCGGTCCGGCCAAAACCCCTGAAGGTCATGCTTCCGGTTCATTGGGCCCGACCACCGCAGGCCGCATGGATTCGTATGTCGATCAGCTGCAGGAAGCGGGCGGCAGCCTGATTATGCTGGCGAAAGGCAACCGCAGCCAGCAGGTAACCGATGCCTGTCAGAAACACGGCGGCTTCTACCTGGGCAGCATCGGCGGCCCGGCAGCGGTGCTGGCGCAGCAGAGTATCAAGAGCCTGGAGTGTGTGGAGTACCCGGAACTGGGTATGGAAGCCATCTGGAAAATCGAAGTGGAGAACTTCCCGGCCTTTATTCTTGTCGATGACAAGGGCAACGATTTCTTCCAGCAGATCCATCAGGAACAGTGCGCGAAATGCGTTAAGTAAGCTGGCCTGACCGGTGCCCTTCTCTTTCCAGAGCAAGGGCACTTTTTTTTGCCTGAACTAACTCAAATCCGCACCGTTACTGGCAATCACTTTCTGATACCAGTAGAAGGATTTCTTGCGGGTTCGCGCTAACGTTCCCTGCCCCTGGTCGTCACGATCGACATAGACAAAGCCATAGCGCTTGCTCATTTCGCCGGTGGACGCCGACACCAAATCGATGCAGCCCCATGAGGTATAGCCGATCACCGGAATGCCATCGGCAATGGCTTCGCCCATCGCTTTAATGTGCTCGCGCAGATAGCTGATGCGGTAGTCATCGACGATCTCGCCCTCAGGGGTAATCTCATCTTTGGCCCCGAGGCCGTTTTCCACCAGGAACAGCGGTTTCTGATAACGGTCATACATCATATTCATGGTGATACGCAGTCCGAGCGGATCGATGCCCCAGCCCCAGTCGCTGACCTGAATATGCGGGTTTTTCAGCGATTTCACCACGTTGGCGGCACTGCTGTTGTTCTCGTTCATATCAGCCGAGGCACAGCGTGAGGCGTAATAGCTAAAGGAAACGAAGTCGACGGTATTTTTCAGTAGCTCGCCGTCACCCTCTTCCATCTTGACGCTAATGCCTTTCTCGGCGAACAGACGACGGGTATAGGACGGATACGCGCCGCGCGCCTGCACATCAATAAAGAACAGGTTTTCGCGGTCTTTCTCCAGCGCGGCCCAAACGTCCTCGGGCTTGCAGGTCCGGGGGTAGAAGTTTCCGCCGGCCAGCATGCAGCCCACCTGGTTCTCCGCATTGACTTCATGGGCGATTTTGGTCGCCAGCGCGCTGGCCACCAGCTCGTGGTGCGCGGCCTGATATTTGACCTGCGCCGGGTCTTCACCTTCTTCAAACACCAGTCCGGCACCGGAGAACGGGCTGGCCAGCAGGATGTTGATCTCGTTGAAGGTCAGCCAGTATTTCACCAGCCCGTCAAAAGCTTCAAAACAGGTGCGGGCGTAACGGGCGAAGAACGCCACCATCTTGCGGTTACGCCATGAGCCGTATTCAGTGACCAGATGCATCGGCACGTCAAAATGGCACAGCGTCACCAACGGTTCAATGTTGTGTTTTTTGCACTCATTAAACAGATCGCGATAGAAGGCGATGCCGGCTTCATTGGGCACCAGCTCGTCACCGTTTGGATAGATGCGGCTCCAGGCGATGGAGGTTCTGAACACGGTGAAGCCCATCTCGGCCATCAGCGCGATATCGTCTTTGTAACGATGGTAAAAATCGATCGCCTGATGGCTGGGATAGAACTCATCCTCACGCAGCGCAACGCGCTTTTCTAATCCGACTTTGACCGCCAGACGATGCGTGCCATGCGGGATGACGTCCACCGTCGTCAGCCCTTTTCCACCTTCAAAACTTGCGCCTTCGGCCTGGTTAGCGGCTAATGCGCCGCCCCATAAAAAACCGTCGGGAAACTGTGTTGCTGACATGACTTTCCTCTCTATCAGGGTGTTTTTACGGCAAGGGACGCCGCTGGTACGGCATCACCCTGCTTACTCTGTGCGGTGCGCGGCGCGTCAACCGGGATATCCTCAAAGCCGAGCAGTAAGGTGGTAACAAACGAGACCACCACCGCCAGCACCATCACGCCGACCACCCAGACAATGCTCATCGGATTGGTGGGATCAAAGAACTGCACGCTGGTGAACAGGCCCGGCGAGGCCATTGAGTGACTGGCCAGGCCGCCAATTCCGGCCACGGCGCCGCAGATAAAGCCACTGATCAGACAGGCAATCAGCGGGCGCTTAAGGCGCAGGGCCACGCCGTACAGCGCGGGTTCGGAAATACCGGCCACAATGGCGGAAGCCGCCGCAGCCAGCGCCGTCTGGCGCAGCTCCGGGTTTTTGGTGCGCCACGCGACGGCCAGTGAGGATCCGCCCAGCGACAGGTTGGCACCGATTTCCGACGGCATTACCATGCCCTCTTTACCGGTTTCGGCAATGGTCTGAATAATGGTGGGGGTAAACACGCGGTGCATACCGGTCATCACCAGCAGCGGCCAGGCCGCGCCCATGATCGCCACCGACAGCCAGCCAAGGTAGCTGTGCACGGTATAAACCACGGCAGAGATCCCGGTACCTATCCAGATGCCCAACGGGCCAATCAGCACGATGGCGATGGGTGCGGCGATCAGCATAATCAGCATCGGCTTAAGGAAGTTTTTGGTGACCACCGGCGTGATGCGATCCACCCAGCGTTCGATATAGGACAGCAGCCAGGTCATGCACAGTGCGGGGATCACCGTGTAGGTGTATTTCACCGCCGTCACCGACAGGCCAATAAACTCCACTTTTTGCCCCTGGGCAGCCTTGGCCATCAAATCGATAAAGGCCGGATGCACCAGCACCCCGGCGATAGCGATGGCCAGCGACAGGTTGGTTTTAAATTTAACCGCCGCCGAAGCGGCAACCATCACCGGCAGGAAGAAGAAGGCGCCATCGCCGATAACATTGAGGATCACCAGCGTCGGATCGGCTTTGGTAAAGACGCCGGACATTTCCAGAATCATCGCCAGCAGCTTGACCATCGAGCCGCCGATAATCGCCGGGATTAACGGTGACATGGTGCCGATCAGCGCATCGAGAATGCCCGCGCCAATGCGCTTAAAGGAGAATTTCGTGTGGCTTGGGCTGGTCTCTTTTGCCGCGACGTCGGCGGGCAGCAGTTTCTGCACTTCGGCATAGGCCTGAGAGACGTTATTGCCAATGATCACCTGGCACTGGGTGTCGTTGCTTACCACGCCCATCACGCCGGTCAGTGACTTCAACACCGCCGTATCCACCAGGTCAGCATTAACAACCACGAAGCGTAAACGGGTCATGCAGTGGGTCACGGCGGCGATATTGTCCACGCCGCCAAGCGCAGCGACTATCGACTGCGCCAGAGGTGCAAAGTTCTTGGCCATCAGGGACTATTCTCCAGAATTCATAGGGTTAGGCGTTCAGGCTGCAGGAGCACGGTCTCTTGTTGGCCGTTAATCTGCAACGCTGAGAAAAATAGGTAACCGGTTTCACACGAGAATGTTCAACTCAGGACTAAACTTCAATCAATTTGTTAAATGGCGATCTGAATTTGTGACAGCGATCGTTATTAGCGGGTATTTCATCGCGTGGTCTGCAGAATGTGTAGAATGACGCTTCATTTTGACTCTTCCAGGAGGGGCCTGTGTCAACAATGCAGGAAGTGGCAGCCAAAGCAGGCGTCTCAAAGGCCACGGTTTCGCGTGTGCTTTCCGGTAAAGGCTACGTCAGCCAGCAGACCAAAGATCAGGTCTACAAGGCCATTGAAGAAGCCGGTTACCGGCCTAATTTGCTGGCACGCAATCTGGCCACCAGCAAATCAATGTGTATTGGCCTGGTGGTGACCAACACCCTGTATAACGGCCCTTACTTTAATGAACTGATCTCGCAGGCGGCCAAAAAGCTCGATGCCAACGGCCGCCAGCTATTGCTGGTGGATGGTAAAAACAGCGCGCAGGAGGAGCTGGAAGCGATTGATTTCCTGCACGATCTGCGCTGTGACGCGATCATCATCTATCCGCGTTTTTTATCGGTGGATGCGCTTGACCGGCTGATCGATAAAGACAATAAGCCGCTGATGGTGGTGAACCGTAAACTGCGCCAGCACCAGAGTCACTGCATCTCCTGCGACCATAAAGGCGCCAGCTTTAATGCCACCCGTTATCTGATTGAACGCGGTCACCGGCAGATTGCCTTTATCACCGGCTCGCTGGACTCCCCTACCGCGCTGGAACGCCTGTCCGGCTATAAGCAGGCGTTGGCGGAACATGCCCTGCCGGTCAGCGACGAGCTGATCGTGAGCGGGAAATGGTCGCCCGCCAGCGGCGCGGCCGCGGTGGAAACCTTGTTGAAAAACGAAACCATTTTTAGCGCCCTGCTGGCCAGTAACGATGAAATGGCGATCGGGGCGATGAAAAAACTCAATCAGGCCGGCATGGCGGTACCTGCCCAGGTGTCGGTAATGGGGTTCGATGACATCCCGACCGCCGCCTATTTGATCCCGGCCCTGTCGAGCGTTAAAGATCCGGTCAAAGAGATGGTCAACGAAGTGATCGGCCAGATCATTTCGATGCTCGATGGCGGCTATTTAGCCAAGCAAAACACCTTTTTCTCCGAGATGATCGTCCGGGATTCGGTCGCTGACGGACCTTTCCGCTAGCGGCGGGCGGCGGGCTCCCGGTCTGCCGCCGCCTGTTTTGGTGCATTCGCACTGCCATACAGCACGCTGTTCCTGCTTGTTATTTTCCCTGCCGCCAAGCCACTGTTAATTAACTGATTAATTTATAGTCAGCTCTGGCACAAACTTTGCAAAATTTAATTACTCGATTAATTAATCGGGTCCGTGCCAGATTTCGGGCAGGGTTATAACGACACCACTCCACAGGAGAAAAGTTATGACGGTTGATGACGCGATCGCGCTTTTCGATCAGCAGCGAGAGAAAATCTGGTTTGAGCAGCCCGCTGAAATTGCGGCGCTTGGCCGCGGTGAAGTACCACGCGGCACCGGTGCGCGCGGGCAGTATCTCAGCACCATTATTTTTGCCGAAGGCGAAGCCCGCACGCTGGCCGATGAGATGTTATGGGGCCTGATCCGCGTGGCGGAAGACCATCCAGACAGCGCAGATCTGAAAACCCTGCAGATGATCATCACCGAGATCATCGGTTACAAGGCCGACTTCTTTGACTTCGTCAGCCTGCCGGATGCCGCAAAGCTGCTGCACACTTATGTCCATGTGGCGGCCGAATGTCAGAGCCTGGACGAGCTGGTGCGCCTGTCGCATGCGGCCCTCTCCTGGGCCAACCGCCTGCATATGTGGGTCGACTTTATTCTTCCCTGGGGGCTGGGTGACGGCTTCCGCCGCGTCAAAGCCTGATACGCCTGGAGCAACGATGAAATTACAAATGACTGTGGCGGACGAGAAAGTCTGCGTGATTGAAGTGTGGGACGATAAAGTGCCGAATCTGTGCAACGTTTTGCGCGAAAAGCTGCCGATGAAAAGCATCCTGCAGCACGGTAAGTTGATTGGCGATATGGTGTTTTTCACCATGCCGATCGTCGCCCCGTGGGAAAACAAATATAAAACCGAAGACGTCGGCAAACTGCGCCGCGAGCAATACGGCAAGGTGACCGGCGCGGTCTGTTATTACAGCCCTCGTCAGCAGTTTTGCGTGGTGTATGGCGATGATACCGCCGATGAGCCGCTGCCAATTTCGTATATTGGTGAAGTGGTGGAAGGTGCGCTGGAACTGCGCGTGACCGGCCTGGAAACCTGGTTCGATCAGGGCCGGGTGGTGGAACTCAGTATTATTGGTTAAGGTTTCGGGCCGGGATCGCCGGCCCTTTATCCGTGCTTAAAATCAGCGCCGCGAATTCACCCCAACAGATCGCGCATCGCCTGCTCAATCTGCATTGACGCTTCCGCAACCCGACCCGGCGCGCCGGCACAGTGTCCAAACGGCGAATGGATCGGCCTGAACTCACCGCCAACCTGCTCGCACTCCAGCCGGCTCTCTTCCAGCGTAAAATAGCTGTCGGTGTCGCACGGCATGACGATGGTTCTGGCCGTAATCGCCTGTAATGCCGCGCTAAAATCCCCCTGGTAGTCGGGTAACTGCCCGATGTCGGCCTGCTGCCAACTGTAGAGCATCGCCAGCAAATCGTTGGCATCCCAGTTTTGATGATCGCTTTCCCAATACTGCAACAGCGCTTGCTGGCTGGCGAAGCCGAGCTGTTGGTAAAGGTGCTCGCGGAAGAACTGCGCCGAGTAAGCCCAACCGGCATAGACCCGGCCAAAGGCGGCCAGCCCTTTCAGCGGCGGAGAACGGTAATTTCCGCCCTGCCAGCTTTCATCCGCCTGTAGCGCGGCTTTTACCCCGTCGAGGAACAGATGATTGAGCGGCCAGCAGCGCGCCGTTCCGCACACCACCAGCAGGTTGCGCACCCGCGCCGGCCAGGCGGCAGCCCAGTGCCAGGCCTGCATAGCCCCCATCGACCAGCCGCTGGCTAAGGCAATCTGCGTAATCCCCAGCGTATTGATCAACAGATCGTACTGCGCCGTAATATTATCAATCAGCGTGACCGGCGGAAACTGGCTGCCTGGCTGCGTTTGCGAGTTACCTGGCGAGGTAGAGATACCGTTACCGAACATATTGATCAGCACAATATACCAGCGGGCCGGATCCAGCGCCTTGCCCGTGCCAATCAACGGCAAATAGCTTTCGTCGCTGCCGGTATAGTAGCTAAACAGCACCACGGCATTGTCCCTGGCCGCGTTCAGTTCGCCAAACGCGCGCCAGCCAATCATCGCGTCGTTGAGGACGCCGCCCTGCTGCAACGGCAGGTTGCCCAGCGGATGAAATCTCCGTTCGCTCATGTCCACTCTCTCCGTGACTATGATATGATTAATTAATCAGTTAACTTAATTACACGTGTGGTTTACGCCAGGCTCAAAGGGGCAACGAATGAAGGAAGCAGCACGCTCCACCGGCGAGACCGGCAGCAGAAAAGCCAAGAAATCCCAAAGCGAAGTGGCTGAACTGCTGCAATCTTCCGCCTTCGAACTGTTTGCCCATCAAAACTACTCTTCGGTCAGAATCAAAGATATTGCCACCGCCACCGGCCTCAATTCCGCGCTGATTTATTATTACTTTGGCTCGAAAGAAGATCTGTTTGTGAAGGTGATCGAAACCGCGGTGACCAATGCCTTCCAGAAATTCGACAACGTGATTGGCAGTGATAACGGCCCCAAAGACATTCTGTTTTTATGGATTGAAATCCATATTTCTCAGTTCCATCTGTTGCAGAAGCTGGCAAAAATCAGCCTCGACTACTCCAGCACCAACGGCCGCATTCCTTCTATCGATAAAGCGATTAAGACCTTTTACGAGAAGGAGTCGGTGATCCTGAAAAACACCATCAAACAGGGGATTGCTGCCGGCACCTTCCGCGAAGTGGATCCGGCCGATATGGCGATGCTGATCTCCACCTTCCTTGATGGCGTGCTGTTCCGCAACGTGATGTTCCCCAACTTCAAATACAAACAGGCCATCCAGGTGATGCGCAATTTTGTCTTCGAGCAGTTAGAACCCCGGCCAGTCTGATCAGGCCTTAATGGCCTGAGGGCGATCGGCCGAATGGCAGATCGCCCCCGTTAACGCTAGAAAATCGTGCTGTAACGGTCGATCTCCCACTGGCTGACATGCAGGTGATAACTGTTCCACTCCTGCAATTTGTACTTCACAAACTCATCCTTCAGCGCCTTGCCCAGCGTCGCTTCAATAAAGGGATCGCTGTCAAAGGCTTCCACCGCTTCCAGCAGGTTCTGCGGCAGGAAGTCGATGCCGCGTGCTTTGCGCTCTTCTTCACTGATGGCGTACAGGTTGTCCTCGTTGGGCTGACGTGGGTCTATTTTTTCGCGGATCCCTTCCAGACCAGCCGCCAGCGCCAGCGTGGCCGCCAGATACGGGTTGACCGCGCCATCGGCATTGCGCGACTCGCAGCGACCGCCACCAGCCGGCACGCGCACCGCATTGGTCCGGTTGTTCGATCCCCAGGAGTTAAACACCGGTGCCCAACTGAAATAGCTCATGGCCCCCTGACGCACCAGACGCTTATAGCTGTTCACCGTCGGGGCGAAAGCGGCGCACAACGATCGGCCATGCTTCAGCAGGCCACCGATAAAGTGATAGCCGGTTTCGCTCAGCCCCAGTCCCCAGGGATCGTCACTGCTGCCGGCCTGATGTTTGAACAGGTTATCGCCGGTTTTCAGGTCATACAGCGACATATTAAAGTGCGCACCGGTGCCGGTCTTATCCGAGAAGGGTTTCGGCATAGTAGTGGCCACCAGCCCCATCTCTTTGGCGTAGTGCTTGGCCATAAAGCGGAAGAAGATAAACCGGTCGCAGGAGGTCAGCGCATCGGCATAGTTAAAGTCGAATTCATACTGGGAGTTGCCATCTTCGTGATCCAGCGAATAGAGGTCCCAGCCTAGCGCGTTGATGGTGCTGGAGACTTTATCCAGCCAGGCAAACTGGTCGACGAAGCCCTGCAGGTCATAGCACGGCTTGGTCAGTTTATTGTCTTTTTCCGGTACGGAAAGCGAGCCATCTTCATTGCGCTTCAGCAGATAGATTTCGCATTCAATTCCCAGGTTAAAGCCGAATCCCATCTCGTTGGCCTGCTTCAACACGGTTTGCAGCGCCACGCGGGTATTCAGCGCATAGGGTTTGCCCTGGAAGTGGTTATCCGCCGGCATCCAAGCGATTTTCGGCTCCCACGGCAGCTGGATGATATGGTCCAGATCCGGCACCGAGGTCAGTTCATCTTCGTTCGGCAATTGCCCGAGGCCATCCAGCGCGTAGCCGGTATAGCGTTCCGAGCCCTCCGCCATATGGCTGAGATGCTCAATCGGCACCACTTTGCCCTTGGGTACGCCGTGAATATCCACGTAAGCACCAATGCAATATTCCACGCCTTTGGCTTTCAGGCTTTGCTTAATCTCTGCGATCTCTCCGGCTGTTTTCATCTTCTTCCTGCCTCAACTGTGTTCAACGATCGGGTGCGGGACATACGGCGCTTCAAGCTGGCCGATCTCCTCCGCAGTAAGGGTCAATTCACTGGCGGCGACCGCCTCTTCAAGGTGGAGAAATTTCGTCGCGCCGATCACCGGCGAGGCCACGGCTTTGCGTGTGAACAGCCAGGCTAACGCAATCTGCGCCTGCGACACGCCGCGCGCTGTCGCCACCGCCGTCACCGCCTGAATCACCCGACGGTCCGCCTCTTCGGTTGCCCGGTAGAGAAATTCCGCATAAGAATCTTTGCCGCCGCGCTCGCTGTTTTGCTGCGCCTCAACCGGTCGGGTTAACCTGCCGCGCGCCAGCGGACTCCACGGCGTGACGCCCACCCCTTCGCTGGCGCACAGGTCGAGCATTTCGCGCTCTTCTTCGCGGTACAGCAGGTTGAGGTGATTCTGCATGGCAATAAAGCGCGACCAGCCGTGATACTTCTGCACCTGCAACGCCTTGCTGAACTGCCAGGCATACATCGAAGACGCGCCGAGATAGCGCACCTTGCCGGCCTTCACCAGGTCGTGCAGCGCCTCAAGCGTCTCCTCCAGCGGGGTGTCGTAATCCCAGCGGTGAATTTGATACAGGTCGATATAATCGGTGCCGAGACGGCGCAGGCTGTGGTCGCACTCGGCGAAAATCGCCTTGCGGGACAGGCCCTTGCTGTTGGCCCCCTTACGCATCGGGTTATAGAGTTTGCTGGTAATCACCACCTCATCGCGGTTAGCGAAATCTTTCAGCGCCCGGCCCAACACCTCTTCACTGGCCCCTTTGGCGTAGATATTCGCCGTGTCGAAAAAGTTGATCCCCAGCTCCAGCGCTTTACGGATAAAGGTGCGGCTTTGCTCTTCGTCAAACGTCCAGCTGTAGCCGCTGGCCGCTGGCGGCGCGTAGGTGACACAGCCCAGACTGAGGGCAGACACTTCCAGGCCGGAATGGCCCAGCTTTAGGGTTCTCATCGCAGTTCCTCAGGCGGTCAGTTTGCGTTTCAGATAGTTGGCGAGATGCCAGACGGACGTTTCCAGATGGCTGAGCCGTCCAGGCCGGGCCAGCTGCGAGCGGCTGCCGCGCTGCTGTTCGGCGTTGATTTCCAGATCTTCGGCGACAATGGTCATCACTCCCGCGCGCATCCGTTCGACGGTATCCGCAAAGTCGCTGCGCGCGGCCGCCGGTTTCGACACCAGCACCACGCGATGCCAGACCGACATCGATTTGCTGACCGGCAGAATGACGTTGATGGTCACCCGGTCAGGATTCAGCGACATCAGGCAGGTGGGATACAGCAGCAGCAGATCGCTGCGCCGTAAATCATCGCCTTCCAGCCCGCCGAAGGGCTCCAGCCCGGCGGTCATGATTTCACTGATATCGCCGTTTTTGCGCAGCGGCTGATGGCAAACGGTCCAGCCCGGCGTGTCTTCACCTATCCAGGTCAGGCGACCCGGGAAGCTGTCTTCCAGCGTGGTACGGTGTACGCCGGCGTGGTGATAACACTCAATGAAGGTTTCCACTGCCATCTTCCAGTTGAACGGACAGTCGTAATCGAGGGTGAAAGCGCAGTGCAGATCCGCAAGGTGGTATTTTTCCAGCACCGGCACCAGCGGCCCCAGACGATCGCTTAACGGTGCCAGGGTTGCCGAGAAGGTAATAAAGATCATGCCGGCGACGATCTCATGGCGGATTTGCGGCAGCTGGCAGTCATGGCGATCGAAACCTTCTGCCTGCTGCATCGACGGTGCGCCGGTCAGTTTGCCTTCGGTGTTATAGCTCCAGTTGTGGAACGGACAAACGAAGACCCGCGAATTGCCGCTGCCGCTGGCGATCGGCACCCAGCGGTGCAGGCAGACGTTGGACATCACGCGGATGCCCTGTGCATTGCGCACCACCAGCAGCGGCTCGCCGACCACATCCAGCGTAAAGTAGTCGTTCTCATTGGGCAGCTGCGCCACATGGCCGACAAACAGCCAGTCCTCCCGCAGTACCTTCTGCGCTTCAATACGGAAGAACGCGTCACTGTTGTAGGCTTCCGCCGGCAGGGTTTCGGCCCTCGCCGCATTGTCGCTTTGTTGCGCCAGGATCTGCCGGGCAATCGCTTCGCCGTCGTCATAACGACAGTCTATTTTCGTTTCAGTTTGCATAAACTCCCCCCTGATGGCCTGACAGTGCAGGATTAAAATCGACGGTAATGCGGCCTAACTCCGCCTCCAGCAGCGGGATCACCCGTTCGCCAAACAGCTCAAGCGAACGGCGTGCCCGGGCTAGCGGCATATCACCAAACTGGAAAAAGCAGTTGTAGTGGCTGGGACGGATTTCACGCACTTCGCTGAGAATGCGTTCGGCCACCGTTTCCGCATCGCCAAACATCAGGTTGTCACATACCTGGTCCAGCGTCGGCTCCCCGACGAACGGCGGCGCGTCGATAAACGCTTCCGCGCTGACCTGGGTGTCACCCTGTAGCGCGACGATCATCCTGGCGACGAACATCGCACGGTCTGCAGCTTCACGCGCTTCGCTGCGGCTGTCGGTCACGTGGATGTATTGCTGGATCGCCACCGGCATATCGCCGTTGAGACCCGCCGCCTGCCAGCCGGCTCGGGCATCGCGCACCGTCTGCCTTAGCTTGTGCGTACCGCGATAACCGGCGGTCATAAACGGCGTTGCCTGCCACGGCTGGAAAGCCTTCAGCACCGACGGATTGGCCGAGGTGATGTACAGCGGCGGCAGCGGCTTTTGCAGCGTATCCAGCAGAAAATCGGTCACCAGCGGCGCACCGTGGCGATCGGCTGACTGGGTGTGTCCCGTGGTCAGGGCATCGCTGACCATTTGCCAGTTCGCCAGCAGCCGATCGGTTCGCGCGTCCACATCCAGACCGTAACGATCGAATTCCCATGCCTGATAGCCGCTGCCAATGCCCAGCACCAGCCGACCGTCGGTCAGCCGATCCACCAGCGCGATCTCCTGCGCAATGCGCATCGGGTGGTAGAGCGGCAGTACGATCACCGCCGTCCCCAGTTTGATGCGTTGAGTGTATCCCGCCATATGTGCCGCCATCATCAGTGGCGACACGCTGATCGAGTAATTGGTGAAATGGTGTTCAGCAAACCAGGCGGTGTCAAAACCGATGGCTTCTGCCAGCTGAATCATTTCGCGCGTGTCCTGAATAACCCCTTGCAGACCTCGGGCGTTATCCTTAAAAGACATCAAGTTAAATAAACCCAGTCTCATACGTTTTCCCCGGACAAACTGACCCACGGTGAGTTACCTCACCCGACCTTTGCTGTAATGTTTTTCTATGCGGGTCTGCGCAGCGCTGAGCAGCGTTGTCGCGACCAGGTACCAGATGCACGCCACAATCAGCAGCGGAATATTTTCGTACGTTCGTGAATAAATGGCCTGCGCCGAATAGAGCAGGTCGGAGAGTGAGATCACGCTGACCAGCGAGGTGGTCTTGAGCATGCCGATAATCTGGTTGCCGGTCGGCGGAATAATAAACGGCACAGCCTGCGGTAAGATCACCCGTTTTAAATACTGGTTTTTGGTCATGCCCAACGCGCGAGCGGCTTCCTGCTGACCGTCATCGACCGAGGAGATCCCCGCGCGAATAATTTCCGCCATATAGGCCGACTCGTTCAGCCCCAGGCCGAGGATTGCCGCCGTCCATGGGGTGATCAGGTCGTTCATGCTGCCCTGCCACAGGGAAAACACGCCGGGAATGCCGATATTTACCGTCGGATAGAGCGCCGCCAGGTTGTACCAGAAGATCAGCTGTACCAGCACCGGCGTGCCGCGGAAGAACCAAATCCAGCCGCCGCTAAAGCCAGACAGCAACGGGTTAGTCGACAGCCGCATCACCGCGATGACGACGCCCAGCACAATCGCCAGCAGCATAATGACCAGCGTTAACCAGCTGGTGGTAACCAGTCCACTGAGGATGGTCGGCGAGAACAGGTATTTCCCCACCGTCGCCCAGCCAAAGTTGGGGTTGGTTATCATCGACTCGGCGACCAGCGCAATCAGCACCACAATCACCACTGCCGATATCCAGCGGCCGACATAGGGCGAAGGCACCACCTTCAGTTGGTCATGCGGGTAAGGATTCTCTTTACTGGCCCGCAGTCGGGTGTCGTTAAGCGCCTGGTGGTTCTCTGTCATCGCAATTCTCTTTTCGTTACGCATGGGAGGATCCCTGCAGAAAGTCGAATTAATTAATCGATTAATTAACACTACGGGCGCGGATCCGTCAACACAATCCCTGCTCAATCGATTACAAAATTCGCGTGAGAAAATCCCGCGTTCGCGGATGAACCGGCGCGCTAAATATCGCCTGCGGCGCACCGGTTTCGACGATCGCGCCGTTGTCCATAAACGCCACTTTTGACGCCACTTCACGGGCAAATGACATTTCGTGGGTGACGATCACCATGGTCATGCCCTCCTGCGCCAGCACGCGCATCACGTCCAGCACTTCGCCCACCAGTTCGGGATCCAGTGCGGACGTCGGCTCGTCGAACAGCATCAGGCCGGGTTTCATTGCCAGCGCGCGGGCAATCGCCACCCGTTGCTGCTGGCCGCCCGATAGCGCCGATGGATAAGCATGATAGCGGTGGCTGAGCCCAACCCGATCTAGCAGCGCTTCGGCTTCTTTTTGTGCCTGCGCGCGCGGGATTTTTTTGACGGTGATCGGCGCTTCCATCACGTTCTCCAGCGCGGTCATATGGCCGAACAGGTTGAAGCGCTGGAAAACCATGCCGATTTGACGACGCTTGCGCGCCACTTCTGACTCTTTTAACTCGTACAGCCGATCACCCTGCCGCCGGTAGCCGACCATCTCGCCTTCGACGTACAGCGCGCCACCATCAATTTTTTCCAGATGGTTGATGCAGCGTAAAAAGGTCGATTTACCGGAACCGGATGGCCCAATCAGGCAGACCACGTCGCCTTTCTCAATGGTCAGATCGACCCCTTTCAGGATCTCGACGCCGCTAAAGGATTTTCTGACCTGGAGTGCCTCTACCACTGCCACTTGCGCTGTCATGGTGTTCCTCCTGACGCTGTCTGAGTCATATACCAGGTGCTGGCACCGCCGCCATCCACCAGCAACATCTGCCCGGTGATATAGCTGGCAGCATCGGACGCCAGAAAGCAGACGGTTTGCGCAATCTCTTCCGGCGTGCCGGCACGTTTGAGCGGCAGGCGGCTGACCTCTTCAGCCAGTTGAGGTTCGTGCTGCTGCCAGCCGGTTCCTGCCGGGCGAATCGGCCCCGGACTGACGCCGCACACGCGGATCCCGGATGGCGCCCATTCCAGCGCCATTTGCTGGGTGAGATTGACCACCGCCGCCTTGGAAGGCCCATACGCGCCGGCGCCCGGATAACAGCGGTGGGCCGACGCCCCGGCGATATTGATCACCACGCCTCCCCCGGCCATTCGACGTACCACCTCGGTGGACACCACAAAGGTGCCGGTAAGATTGGCGCTGATCACCTGCTGCCATTGCCGATCGGTCAGGGACAGCAACGGTGCCGGCGCGGTGCTGCCCGCATTGTTGACCAGCAGCTGAATGTTACCCAACGCGTCGCGCATCGCTTCCAGCACGGACACCACCTCCGCCCGCACCGTCATATCCGCCAACCAGTAACCGGCCTTCACGCCCAGCTCCCGCAGTGAAGCCACCGCAGTTTCTGCCGCTGCGCTGTCCGCGCGGATCAGTAATGCAATATTGACGCCATTCCGTGCCAGCGCCTGCGCAATCGCCAGGCCCACGCCCTTCGAGCCGCCGGTCACCAGCGCCGTTTTTCCCGCTAAGCCGTGCATGGCAGTGCCTCCGTTTGTGCATTTTCCGGGACGCCTTCCGCCAGCGTCCGCCCGCAGATGTAGCCCCAGGTCAGATTTGGCCCAAGGGTGGTGCCCGCACCCACCGCACGCGTGCCGATCGGATTGGCCATCGCCACGCCGGCGCAAAACAGCCCCGGAATGACGCTGCCGTTTTTATGCATTACCCGGCCATAGCGGTCGGTGCGCGGACCGCCTTTGGTGGCCAGAAAGGTGCGGTTAAACGGGATGGCCAGGAACGGCGCGCGTTCAATTGGCAGTAATCCGCCGCGTAGTCGCTTATCGCTTTTGCCGTGTGCAGACGAAAGATGACGCTGAAAATCACCGTCTTCGCCCCCCAGACAAAAGCCATTAAAGCGGGTCACGCTGGCGGTTAAAGCCTCTGCCGGTATCGCTATCTGCGCCGCCAGCGCGGTCAGCGTCGGTGCCTTGCGCAGCCAACCGCGGGAACGCCATGCGTAATAGCGCAGCAGCGGCGAACGGCGCAACAAACCGCCATCGGCAATCATCCACACCGGCAGCTGCTCCGGGCTGCCATCCGGCTGGCGGGCATCCAGCGCTTCACCCAGATTAAAGGTGAATTCATTGACGAAACGCTGGCCCCGTTTATTGACCAGGATGGCGTCCGGCTCGTATTGAAAAAACACCGACAGGCCATACGACTCCCCCAGATAGCGGCTGGGGATGCCGCCGCCGATCGTCGCCTGATCCATATGTGCCAGCTGCGCGCCAATCGCTTCCGCCATGCGATGACCATCACCGCTGTTACTGCGCGGGCTGGCGATAAAATCGGTATTGCCTGGGAAGTGCAGGTTTCGGCGTTGCGCGTCCCACTCAAAACCGCCGCAGGCCAGCACCACACCGCGCGTGGTGAGGATCTGCAATAACCTGCCTTCCTGATTGATCAACGCGCCGGTCACGCGACCCTCGGCGCTGGTCACCAGCGTTTCCACCCTGGCCTGCGTTTCCACCTGGCAGCCCAGACGCCGACAGCCTTCGAGCAGGCCGCCGATCAGCGCCGCGCCCTTGGTTCGCGTACGGGTTAACGCCCGCCAGGCCAGTTTTGGCGCCATCCGCAGGCTTTCGCGCAGCGGGTGATGCCAGATATCCAGCCCGATGGTTTCGTGGTAGGTAAACAGCTGCGGCAGTGGCGAAGGCCGAATCGCCCATCGTCGGCCCCGCAGCGTTGAGGCACGTAACGGCAGAGGCGCGACCATCCGTCCCTGCGCTTTCGCACCCGGCAGGTGATGCAGCGGATCGGCCTCCGGGGTCAGGGCAAATCGTAACGGCGTCTGACGCTCAATAAACTGCAGCATCTCCCCTGCGCTTTCGGCAAACGCCTGCCAGAGTTCGGATTCCGTTGCTGCCCAGCCTTCCGGCGCACTGGCGGTGAGATAACGCAGTGCTTCTTCGGGCGAGTCAGCCAGTCCGGCGGCTTTGGCATGATGATTCGCCGGTACCCAGGTGGCTCCGCCCGACATGGCGGTGGTGCCGCCCAGCCAGGCCGATTTTTCGGCCACGATCACCGACAGTCCGGCTGAAGCGGCCCGCAGGGCAGCACTCAGTGCTGCCCCTCCTGACCCGACCACCAGCACATCACAGTGCCGGGTTTCGTCAGCGTAATTGACCGACATTACAGCGGCGTCGTGCTGGTGAGGTTAATCCCCGGTTTTTCCAGTTTCATCGGACCGAGATCCCATTTGTCCATCACCTTGTTGTAGGTGCCATTGGCAATCAGCACGTTCATTGCCTTCAGAAGCACGTCAGCCAGCTGTTTGTTTTCATGCGCGACAACAATGCCCAGGTAGTATTTCGGCATCAGCGGCATGGAAACCGTGCGGATCGGCTTCGGTGCCTTCTTCTTAATGTCATCGACGGACGCCGCATCATTCAGGACGAAATCGACGCGGCCAGAATAGAGTGCCAGCAGCACCGCATCCGCCGACGCCAGCGTCACTTTTTGAATGTCAGGCTTGCCATTTTTGCTGCAGTTCGGGGAGTAAATTTCGTTAATGGCATGTTCGAAATCAGTACCGGTCTGCAAGCCGACTTTGAGGCCACAGAGCGTCAGAGGATCCGATTTAATGGCTGTCTCAGTTGCCAGGGTGTAGACCTCGCTGGTGGCATAGGCGTAGTTAACAAAAGTCACCTGTTTTTCACGCTCCAGACTGTCGGAAATACACTCCATCGCCACATCAAACCGGCCACTTTTCACGCCGGGGATCAGGCCGGCAAAGTCGATTGAGACCGGCTTCACCGTCACGCCCAACACCTCACCCAGCGCGTTCCACAGGTCAGGTTCAAATCCGACCATGGTTTTATTGTCTTCCGCGAAGGATTCGCAGGGAGGATAGTGCGCGTCGGTTACCAGATTGAGGGTTTTACTGCTGCGGATCTTGTCGGGCAGCTGCGCATGCAGTGCAGCATCCATCGCCAGCCGCGTGTCGGCCGCCTGCGCATACAAAGAAAAAGCGCCAAGGGAGCAGGCGGTCACGGCGCTTAACAACAGTGTTTTTATTCTCATGCTTTTAACTCCGGATAGTTAGGCGAGTCGCCTGAAGGCCCTGATGATAAAAAAAGCAATAAGTGAATCAGAACGTTGCCCCGACTTCCGGCTGATGTTCTCAGCATCAGTTTTGCAAGCCTTATGCCATTTTTTAAATAACTAATTAATTAACAGCAGCACAAGGGTTTGCCTGCGATAAGGGCAGAGTGAGCAGAAATTCAGCGCTCAAATTATCACCACAACGGTGCAGGGGAGATCATTTGCTGGTGCAGCGTGCCGCCGTTTAAGCGATGGATTCGGTCAGTGCAAAACCCTGACCAGTTCACATTTCGCGGCATAGCCGATGTAGGACCAAAGAAAGTCGTCTAAAGTTTGTTTCAGGGTCAATAACTTACAGACAGCCATCGTCTGGACATGGAGAACTACCTATGCAGAGAGTTGAGAAGCGTCAATGGAAAGCGGTTCTGGTGCTGCCGTTAATGGTCGCAGCGCTGACACAAACGGGCTATGCGGCAGAGAATGATGCCGGGCAACATCTGCTGAGTAGTGCACCTCAGCCACCCGATATCCGGCTGGGGCCGTTGTTCCATGCGGTGCAGGCGGCGAAACTCTACCCGGATCAAAAAACCTTTGCCGATGCCGTGCCTAAAAGCAATCCAACGTCGATTCTGGCCGACTGGCAGATGCAGAAAAAACAGAGCAACTTTGATTTACGCCATTTTGTTGAGGCTAACTTCACCCTGCCGGCTGCCGGTGAAAAGTATGTTCCGCCGTCCGGACAGAGCCTGCGCGAACACATTAATGGCCTCTGGCCGGTGCTGACCCGCTCGACGCAGCAGGCCAGCCAGTGGGATTCGTTGCTGCCGTTGCCGAAACCGTACGTGGTGCCTGGCGGCCGCTTCCGCGAGGTCTATTACTGGGACAGCTACTTCACCATGCTCGGCCTCGCCGAGAGCGGCCACTGGGATCGCGTGCAGGATATGGTGGAAAACTTTGCCCACGAGCTGGATACCTACGGCCATATTCCTAACGGTAACCGCAGCTATTACCTCAGCCGCTCGCAGCCGCCGTTCTTCAGCATGATGGTCGATTTACTGGCCCAGCATCAGGGCGACAGCGCTTACAGCAAATACCTGCCTGAGCTGCAGAAAGAGTACGACTACTGGATGGCGGACGCCGACAGCGTTAAGCCGGGCCAGGCCAGCAAGCGGGTGGTGAAGCTGAAGGATGGCACGCTACTGAACCGCTACTGGGATGCCCGCGACGTACCGCGTACCGAATCCTATATGGATGACATCGCCACCGCGCAGAAGGCCAGCGACCGCAACAAAGCAGAGCTGTACCGCGATCTGCGTGCCGGCGCCGCCTCCGGTTGGGACTTCAGCTCGCGCTGGTTTGATAAGCCGGGCGATCTCTCCACCATCCATACCACGCGGATTGTTCCGGTCGATTTGAATGCGCTGATGTTCCATCTGGAGCAAACGCTGGCGCGCGCCAATAAAGTGGCGAAAAACGACGATGCGGTGAAGAAATTTGACGGGCTGGCGAAGAAACGTCAGGCGGCGATCAACCGCTATCTTTGGGACAATAAGCAAGGCTTCTATGCCGATTATGACTGGCAGAAAGCCACCATCCGTCCTCAGCTGACGGCGGCTACCCTGTTCCCACTGTATCTGCAGGCGGCAACGGAAGAGCACGCCTCCCGCACTGCTGACGCGGTGAAGGCTCAGCTGCTGAAAGAAGGTGGACTGGCGACGACCAACGTCAACAACGGTCAGCAGTGGGATGCGCCGAACGGCTGGGCACCGCTGCAATGGGCGGCAGTTCAGGGACTGAATAATTATGGTAAACAGGCGCTGGCGAAGGATGTCGGTATGCGCTTCCTGCAGAACGTGCAGGCTACCTATGACAAGGAACACAAGCTGGTCGAAAAATATGTGGTGGAAGGTAAAGGGCTCGGTGGCGGTGGCGGCGGTGAATATCCATTGCAGGATGGTTTCGGCTGGACCAACGGCGTGACGCTGAAGCTGATGGACCTCTACTGCCCGAAAAACAGCACCTGTAATAACGTGAGTGACATAACCAAAACGCAGTAAGCGTTGCAACCCTCGCGGCTGCCTGCCCAACCGGCAGCCGCGGTAATAACCCTATCCTATTGTTCTTCCGTGACTATAAAAGGCACTCTGCGTTAACCCCCTCACCAGGACCTCCCTTTATGCAGACCACTGACTCTCGCTTCCCTGAGAAAAAAATGTTAATTGCCGGATCGGTTGGCAACTTTATCGAATGGTATGAATTCGCGGTGTATGGCTTTCTGGCGACCGTTATCGCCGGAAACTTTTTCCATCTGGAAGGTGAGAGCGACCTGACCAGTCTGATCCTCACCTACGCCGCCTTTGCGCTGGCCTTCTTTTGTCGGCCGATTGGCGCGATGATTTTTGGCCGCATCGGCGACCGCATCGGCCGCAAGCCGACGCTGATTGCGGTGCTGCTGCTGATGACGCTGGCGACCTTTCTGATTGGACTGATGCCCACTTATGCCACCGTCGGCGTGGCGGCACCGCTGCTTCTGACCCTGCTGCGGATGCTGCAAGGGTTGTTCGCCGGCGGGGAATTTGGTGGCGCGGTGGCGCTGATGACCGAATTCGCTCCGGCGGGAAAACGCGGACGCTACGGCGCGTGGCAATCCTTCACCGTCGCGCTGGGGTTACTGGCGGGTGCCGGTCTGGTGGCCTTGCTGTCGGCGCTGCTCACGCCTGAACAGCTGAAAGGCTGGGGATGGCGAATCCCCTTCCTGCTGGCGTTACCGATGGGGCTGGTGGCGCTGTGGCTGCGGTCACAACTGGAAGAGCCGCCCACCTTTGCCAAAGCGCAGAAGCTTGAACCCGCACCGCTGTCTTCAGTTGTGAAAGCCATCGTACTGGGTATCGGCAGAATGATGGGCTGGTCGGCCGCGGGCTACACCTTCCTGGTGGTGATGCCCTCGTGGCTACAGACCGCACTGCATGCCAGTTTTCAGCAGGCGTTGCTGGCAACCGTATTGGGCAACGTCGGTTTTGCGTTAACCATTTTACCGGCGGGAAGGCTCAGCGATCGCTATGGAAGGCGCAGTATTATGCTGCTGGCGATGCTGGTGGTGGTCCTGTTTAGCTATCCACTGCTGGCCCTGTTGCAGCAACCGGGCGCCGCGCTCTGGCTGAAAGGATTAGCCGTTCTGATAGCCGGTGCGGTAGTGGGGATGATTGCCGGTCCCGGTCCGGCGATGCTGGCCGAGATGTTTCCTACCCGCATTCGCTATACCGGCCTGGGCCTGGCCTATTCACTTTCTAACGCCGTTTTCTCCGGCTGTGCCGGGCTGATTATCACCGGACTGATCAAACAAACCGGAAATATCTATATCCCAGCGTGGTATGTGATGATCACCGGGGCGATCAGTGCGCTGGCGCTGCTGACCCTAAACCGCGACGATCATCTGCACGACCTCAAGCCTTAGACTCACCTCAAGCCAGCGGCGCGCTCCGCTGGCCTCTCCTGCTGGCGATATAATTCCCTTATTTTTGCAAGTGAATAGATAAGCAAATTCAATGCTTGAAAGTATGTTACGGAAAGATAATAATTCTCATTGAGATTATCATATATCTTTACATTACCGTCACGACGCGTCTTTCACTGTAACAGCGTCGGCGGACCTTTCTTCGCATTTTGTAAGGGAATTGACAATGAGAATGGCTTTTTCTTTAAAGCGTTCTGCTTTGCTTTGCTCCATCGCTCTGGCTACACCTGCTTTCACCTTTGCGGCCGAGACGCTGGTCGTTACCGCGCAACCCGCAGAAACGGCGACCACGCCAACAGAGGGTTACACGGCTAAAACCAGCAAAGGCGCAACCAAAACCGATCGTCCGCTGATCACCACCGCCCAGTCCGTTTCCGTGGTTACCCGTCAGCAGATGGAAGACCAGGGCGCGATGGACGTTAACCAGGCGCTGAACTATACCGCCGGTGCCTTTACTAACTTCGCCGGTGCCGCAACCCGTTATGACACCGTTTCTCTGCGCGGCTTCCACGGTGGGGATGTTGATAACATCTTCCTCGATGGCCTGCGTCTGATGAGCGATCCGGGCAGCTATAACGTCCTGCAGGTCGATCCCTGGTTCCTGGACCGTATCGATGTGATCAAAGGCCCGTCTTCTGCCCTGTATGGTCAGACCGTGCCGGGTGGACTGGTGATGGAAACCTCCAAGCGTCCACAGTTCACGCCTGAAGGCCACTTCCGTGCCTCTACCGGCACCAATTCCACCAACAGCGCCGCCTTTGATTACACCAATGCGATCAACGATCAGTGGGCGTTTCGTCTGACCGGTATCACCCGCAACAGCGACACCCAGTACGATCACACCCGTGAAGAAAAATACGCCATCTCCCCTTCCGTGCTGTGGCAGCCTGATGAAGATACCTCGCTGTTGCTGCGTGCCTATCTGCAGAAAGACCCGTCAGGCGGCTATCACGGTGCCGTGCCGGGCGATGGCAGCATTACCGAACATAACGGCCGCAAGCTGAGCAACGGTTTCTACGACGGCGACAGCTCACTGGATCAGTTCAAACGTAACGAGCAGATTTACAGCTACGAATTCGCTCACCGCTTTAATGACACCTGGGCGTTCCGTTCTAACGCCAGCTATTCCCACTCCAACGTCGACCTCGATCAGGTTTATCAGATTGGCTGGGACGCCGATAACCCGAATCTGCTGAACCGCTACTACTCCGGTTCACGCTCCTCGCTGGATGCGTACGCCATTGATAACCAGCTGGAAGCCGATTTCGCCACTGGCGAAGTGGATCACAAAGTGGTGCTCGGCGGGGAATATCACCAGTACAAGAACGATCTGAGCGATGCCAGTGGATCAGCAAATCAGCTGAATGCGCTAACCGGCCAGGCCATCGGCGATCGTCTGAGCTATGACTTTACCGATTCGCAGCGTCGTTATTACCAGACCGGCGTCTATCTGCAGGATGAAATGACCTGGCAGAAATGGCACCTCGACCTGTCTGGCCGTTATGACCGCATCGTGTCGGAAACGGATGATTACTCCACCAGCACCAAAAACCGTCGTCAGGACGACCACGTCAGTGGCCGTGCTGCCCTGTTGTATGCGTTCGACAATGGCATTTCGCCGTACGCCAGCTACAGCCAGGCCATTACGCCGCAGTCACTGTCCGGTGAAGATGGCAATCTGCTGAAGCCAACCACCTCCGAGCAGTATGAAGCCGGGGTGAAATACCAGCCGAACGGCACGTCCGATCTCTACTCGGTTGCGGTGTACGATCTGACGCAGAAAGACGTGGGTAACCGCGTTGTGGTCGGTTCCTATTATGAGCCTGCCGGTAAGGTGCATTCACAAGGGTTTGAACTGGAAGCACATAACCAGATCACGCCTCGTCTGAGCACCATTGCTAACTACACCATGAACCACGTGCGCTTTAAGGATTCTGTGGATGGCAACGACGGCCACACGCCGTACGTTACGCCAAACTCCATGGCCTCGGCCTGGGCGAAATACCAGCTGGATTGGGGTATCAGCGTCGGTGCCGGTGTGCGTTACATCGGCAAGCAGTGGGCGGATAACGAAAACACCACCCGTCTGCCCTCCACCACGCTGTTTGATGCTTCTGTGCGTGCCGATCTTGGCGCCTGGAACAGCAGCCTGAAAGGCGCGTTTGTGCAGGTTAATGCCAATAACGTGACTGACCGTGATTATGTCTCGGCCTGTTACGGTACCGGTTACTGCTACTGGGGCGCAGAGCGCACCGTGGTGGCGACCGTCGGCTACGATTTCTAATCCGCCATCCATAAAAAAAGGGAGACGATATCGTCTCCCTTTCCTTTACTGCCCATCGCTGGTCAGCTTTTCACTTTACGGTAAATCCACAGCACCACAATCGCGCCGATCACCGCGACAACAAAGCTGCCGAAGTTAAACCCGTCTACCCTGCCGAAGCCGAACAGCGTACTGATCCAGCCGCCGACCACAGCACCGATGATGCCGAGAACCACGGTGATGATAAATCCGCCGCCGTCTTTACCTGGCATAATCCACTTAGCGATAATCCCTGCGATCAGACCAAAGATGATCCAAGATAAAATTCCCATTTACAGCTCCTTGTTACTTACTGATTAGACGGGATTAGTATAGGACAGGATTCTAACTCTGTGATTTAAATCTAAACTTTTTGTCAGTTTTTTTTGCTTCAGCCCTAAAGCGTCACGTTGAGATGCCGATACTTCGACGTATCACCGCTCAAAGCGTGTTTTCTGGCAGTCAACCGGAGTGGAATGTGAAAGAAAACGATAATGAACAGTACCTGAAACGCGGCCCGTTGGCGGTGTTGGCGGTATTGAAGAATCTGATGAAAAATCAGACGCCAATCCTGGTCTCTCACGCGCGTGGCCAGTTTATTACCAAATTGCTGGATGCCGACAAGGATCGGATGGTGCTCGATCTGGGCAGTAACGATCATGAAAACCAGCTGGCGATGGACGCCGAAGACCTGCATCTGACGGCGGAAACGCACGGGGCGAAGGTCGAATTCGCTCTCGGCACGCTGACTGACGATAAGTTTGATGGCCTGCCCGCCTTCGGTGCCGACCTGCCAGATATTCTGTGGATGATCCAACGGCGGGAATTTTTCCGCGTGAATGCCCCGCTTGACCCGATATTTTATTGCTACGTGCAATGGCCCGACGGCAGCGGCGAAGGCCGGATGCGTCTGCAGGATTTGTCACTCGGCGGCATTGGCGTGCTGGGCGATTCGCCGATCCCGGAAGGGCTGCACGGTGGCGAGCAGTTTAAGAAGCTGCGCGTTGAGCTGGGGGAATATGGCCGTTTTGAAGTGGATGCGTATCTGATCAACGTCGGTAAGCGCAGCATTGTCGGCAATAAGAATGAAACCGTGGTCACCCCACGTCTGAGCTTCCGCTTCAGTTCATTAAATGCGGGCGAAGAACGTTCGCTTCAGCAGGTGATTTTTTCTCTTGAGCGCCTGGCGCGCGATAAAGCCACTCGCTTCCAGTAGATTGCCGACCTGAAGAACAGGCGGCGTGCCGGGCAGTCAGCACGCCGGACCCTTTAGATGGTGCGGTAAGCGGTGGTCACTTTCCACAGATAACGCGGTGCCTGAGCGGCAGGATGCTTATTCTGCACGTGCTGGTAAAACTCTTCCGGCGACATTGAGTTAATCATTGCAATCGCCTGATCCCGATCGCGTGAGAAGGTTCTCAGCAACGCACCGGCACCGTTGGCATACGACACGATGGTGGCGTAACGCAGGGTTTTCGGATCGCGGATGCCGGCCAGCGACTGATCCTGCAGGATCTTCAGATAGGCCGTACCGATATCAATGTTCCTTACCGGATCGCGCAGCTCTTTACTGCTTGGCTGCCCTCTTCTTCCCTGAACCCGGTACACTTCACGGCCTGCTGTTGAGGCTTTAATCTGCATCAATCCAATGGCATTCGACTTACTGACTACCGTTGGATTGCCGCCCGATTCGACTGAAATAATGGCATCTACCAGCTTTGGATCGACCCCGTAGTTGTTTGCTGCGCTCTCCGTGAACATCGACCAGGCCTGAGCCACCTTTTCTGGCGGCGCCTGAGTTAACGGCGTTTGCTGCTGAGTTATTGTTTGTTTATGCGGTTCACTGGCACATCCCGCCAGCAGTAACACGCCCAGTATCGCAACCGTTTTCACTTTTCTCACGCTGTTTTCATCCTCTGAGCCTTAGCCTCGCGCCTTACAATAGCGTGCGCCGGACAAAAGAAAATTACCGAAACTCTGAATTTGACGCGCTTGCGGGTGACTTCACGTATGCTTTTCGTCATCATCAGGGGTATTGGACCGTCAGTGGCGTAAAAAAATTCCTTTCGAAGTGGATAAAAATCACACAGATTGTGATTGAAGGCGACTTTTTTTTCGCGCTGCCTGCAAAATGCCGTTGAAATGCGGCCGATCTTTCGCCGCACCGAGGATTAAAGTGAACATTATGTCCGTTACTCCGCGCACTTTTCATCTGATTGCTCCTTCTGGCTATTGCCATAATCAGCCGGCCGCGCAGCTGGCGGTAAAACGGCTGCAGGATCAAGGGCATCACGTGGTGAATACCGAGGTGATAGCCCGCCGTCACCAGCGCTTTGCGGGGGATGATGCCGAACGTTTGCAGGATATAAACGGTCTGGCGCAGATGGAGGATCTGCCGGATATCCTGCTGGCGGTGCGTGGCGGTTATGGCGCGACCCGGCTGCTGCCGCAGATTGATTTTGCCGCCGTCGCTGCCCGCCTGAAGGACCAGCCGGTGGCGCTGTGTGGCCACAGCGACTTCACCGCTATCCAGCTTCCGCTGCTGAAACAAGGTGCCATTTCTTTCAGTGGCCCGATGCTGACCGGCAATTTTGGCGCTGAGGTTTTATCTGATTTCACCGTTGACCACTTTTGGCGCGCGCTGACTTCGCCTAAATTAATCCTTAGCTGGGAAACGCAGCCGCAGGATATCGACGTACAGGGCACCGTCTGGGGCGGTAACCTGGCGATGATTGCCTCGATGATGGGCACCCCCTGGCTGCCGGAGATTGAAGACGGCATTCTGGTGATCGAGGATGTGAATGAGCACCCTTTCCGCGTGGAGAGAATGCTTCTTCAGCTGGCACAGAGCGGCATCCTGGCACGACAGAAGGCAATTGTGACCGGCAGCTTTACCGGCGCGACACTCACCGATTATGACAATGGCTATGACTTCGACAGCGTCTGGACGCTGATTCGTCAGGTAACGGGCGTACCGCTGGTTACCGGTCTTGAATTTGGCCATCACTGGAATACCGTGACGCTTCCGTTAGGCGCGCAGGGACATTTACAGGTCAAGGGTTCAAGCAGCACGCTGACGCTATCAGGGCACCCTACGCTTCGTTAACCATCCGGAGCGCCCATGAAGCAGTTGTACGAGGATCTCTGGGTTTCAACCCCGGAGTTTCCGGCCAGTGAGCATGAGCCGGAACTGATGATGCATGGATTTTTGCTGCAGCATACGCGGGGAAACTTACTGATTTCCCGCGTCGAGAATCTGAACGACCATCAGGCGATTGAAGATTTGGGCGGGATTATCCGCCATTATCTGACCCATTCCCATGAAGCCGGGCCGGGTGCCCGTTTACTGCAAACGCGCTTTAACGCGGCCTTGTATTGTCATAACAAGGCGCTGGGCGCGATCAGCCCGTATGTCGAAGCTGACGACACCTTCAATCAGGCTGAGCTGCACTGTGGCAGCTTTCACGTGGTTCCCACGCCGGGCCATACGCCGGGCAGCACCAGCTATCTGTATGCCTCACCCTTTGGCAAAACCTATCTGTTTGTTGGCGACACCATCACCATGTCACACGATCGCTGGGTGACGGTGTTGGTGCCGGAAAGCAACGAAGCGGATTTGAAAAAGTCGATTGAGTTCTATCGGGCGCTGAGGCCCGACGTGGTGTTGATGGGCACCACCGCCGGACATCTGTCCTGGCAGGAAGTGACGATGCGCGAATGGCTGGCGTTGCTGGATGAGGCGGAGAGTTCGCCGCTGGATCTGCGCCAGCGGCTGCCTGACTAGCCGGCGATCAGGAGGCGACGTTGCCGGACGAATCGGTACGTTGCAGATCGACCGCGCTGTTTTCACGCTCGCTACTGCGGCTACAGGGCACCAGCTTTTGTACGCCGCTGTAGGAGAAGAAGGTGTCATCGTCTGAGGTGTTCACCACCATCTGATCGCCATTGCGGAACAGCACGATCGACACCTTTACCCCGTTATCCGTTTTGGAACGCTGATTACCCGCCGCAATCTGGAAATTATCGCCCGGCCACATAAGGGTGGTCAGGCCGTATTGCGCCTGGGTGACGGTCATCGTGGGGCGGCCTGGGCAGGTAATCTGAAATTCGGTGTTGAGTGGCGGCGTGTCGTTGTTAGCCTGTGCAGCAAAGGTGGCACAGACGAGCAAACATCCAGTGGCGATAGTGCGGAACATGGGCAGCGGTCTCCGGGCGATTCTCTCTGATTTCATTGACTATATGTCAGAAAGCCTACCACAGGACGCTACCCACGTTTGCCTTAAGTGTTACTAAATCCCCGGCAGAGATTAATTATTCAGCGAGTTCATCTCTTTGATCTGATCCTGATTCACCGCCTGCTGCTTACCATTTTCATCGGTATACATCACCATGCCGGTGGCTTTATCGACTTCAGGTTTCCCCTGGACCACCACGGTGCTGCCATCCTTCATCTGCAGAACATGGTCGCTGGAACAGCCTGCCAGCAGCAATCCGCCAGCGAGTAAGGTCAGTGCACAAGCTAATTTTTTCATTTTAGGTTTCCTTCATTGGATTCAACACTGTGCAGTGTAGCCTGGTGATTTTCGTTAATTTGATGAATGTTGCGGAGATTTCCGTTTGCTTAACAGATTGGCGGCGGAAGGCCATTTTTCAGTTTATTCCTGGAGGGCAAATTTTCATTGAAGGTTGCGGACATTAACTGTATTTTTATCCAGCATTTATAACCAGGATAACCCCATGTTTGTAGAACTGACTTACGATAAGCGCAACGTTGCCGGATTGCCCAATGCGCAGGAACTGATTCTGAACGAGCTGGAGAAGCGTATTCAGCGCGTTTTCCCGGCTGCCGAAGTGAAGGTAAAACCGATGCAGGCTAATGGCGTGAAAACCGATGCCAGTAAAAGTGACAAGTCGGTGATGCTGCGGATCATTGAAGAGATGTTCGATGAAGCCGATCAGTGGCTGGTGTCAGAAGAATTTTAAACGACGGTGGGCATTTTTCACACTGTGCGCGTCCACCGCTAAAGTTTTCACCCGCTGAGCCGAAGATGTTCCCAGGGCATAACGAATGGGAATGCGATGATGGCAGTACTTTATATTCCGTCACTGGTCAGTTTACTGGTGAACGCTGAAAAGCAAAAAGGCAGTGGGTTGACGCAGCAGGAAGTGGAACAAATTCGTGATAATGCCACCTGCATTTCCGTGCCGGACAACCTTGTCCGGGGGATGGATCCGTCACGAGGATACCGTGATATCGATCCTGCAAGATGCTGGGAGGCGTGGCGTGACTCTCGCTCTGCGGGTCTGGCACAGACGGCATAATACGCAGTCGCCGGACTATTTCGCCCGTTGAGCAATTTCCGCATACAACAATTCGTAGACTTTCGCGGCATGGGCCGCACTGTCGCGCAGCATTTGAATGGCATCTTCCAGCGTCTGCGGTTCGATATTGCCAACAATACGCCAGCCCAAAGCGATGTTTTTCGCTTCTTCCAGTCGGTTGGGGTTATCTTCGATTGAAGCAGCTTCTGACACAGAATTCTCCTGATTTGCGTTTTGGCCCTATTTTACGGATCAACACTCCGCCATCTCAACCCCCGATTTCTACCGGAGTGTAAAAATGTCCGTTTTTTACGCTTATTTGACCAAAAAGGCGTTTTATCCGCCTAAATCAGAAAAAATCACGGCAAAAAACAGATTAATCCTGGTAATGAAACAGCACTATTTCACCCTTTGCCACTGACTACCAGCCCTTTCGCAGGAAAAGTTCGCTTAAAATCCTCAGACGAAAAAAAACCGCCCTCAGCAGGCGGTTTTCGTTAGCAAGCTACTATTCAGCTGAAGTAAGGGAATTTACGATCTATCCCGTTAACGTTAAGGGTGATATACCCCACCGGGGCCGCGCTGACCGGGGATGCTGCCTCCGTTGTCGCTAAGGTCACGACCCCATTTTCATTGGCGCCGATGCCCGCCAGGCCGTTGTGGAAACTTAAGCGCGCGTTGGGCGTGACGGTGCCGACGGTGGTCAGATCGGTAACCTCCGACAGATCCGGTGTAAATAAGGAACACTCCCCGGCTTCAAACCGCGTTGGCCCGGTCGATCGCACGTTAAACATGGTGTCGCCACTGCCCGCTTTCAGCTTCACCCAGACCTCGACGATATTCTGATAGCTGCGCGCATACTTGACGTCAACCACCGCCGTGGTGCCGCGATGGAACATATCGGCCCACACTGAGCTGACGCAGCGCTGCAGATTCAGGTAGGTGACGCCCGAGGAGATGGTTTGCAGCGGGCTGGCCGCGGTGCCGGAAGGATTGGCCGTCGACTGTTTGCTGACCATCTCCAGCGTCCACTGCTGATTGGCTTTCGGGAAGACAAATTTGCCGATGCGATACCATTTATCGGTGTCCGATGTGTTACTGAGCTTATAGCCGCTGTACCAGCCGGCTTTCATCGATCCGGTCATGGTGGTGCCAAAGTTTTCATCACGACGCCAGCCGCTCTCATAGCCTGACAGCCAGCGATCGGAGGTATTGTCCAGATTGACCGTCGCACCGGCCTGCAGGCTGAGCTGACGCAGCAGCACCCGGCTGTTATTCAGCAGCAGCGGATTGGCGCAATCCTCGAGGCTCAGGGCATCGATAATCCACTGGCCGTTGCTTAAATCACCGGGGAAGCGGGTATGTTCAACCCAGACGTTGCGGATCAGCCCCTGGGTTAATCGCGGCATCTTCAGCGTGGCATCGCCATAACCGTACTGGAAGTTGGCATTCGACAGCTCAATGGCGGTCGAGTGATCCCAGACGCCGTTTGGCGAGTTTGACCAGCTGATGTCAAAGACCCGGGCATAGGTATTTTGCGAATAAATTTGATCGAATCGCGTGTCGAGGGTATCCAGCAGTTTCACCGCCGTGCCGCCGTTATACTGCACGCGGAAGCAGCGGATATTAACGAACTCCCCTTCGATGGTGGTGTTCTCAAAGAACGGCTGCACGTTGGACAGCATGTCCGCGGTGATCGCCCCGGTATTGCTGGCCGTATCCGCCGTGGCCTGGCCGTTCCAGCTGATGCCGCGAATGATGGTCCGGCGGGCATTCACCTTGAACACCGTGTTGATCGATTTGTCCGAGATAATCACCGTTCTCGGCGTGACGCCATACGGCGCGTCGTCACCGTACAAAGCGAAACACGGGATTTCGCTGGCGCTGAGGTCGACAGGCGAGATTAAAAACTTACCTGCCGGGAAACGCACGCCAATATCTTTTGCATTAACATCATAGCCTTGCGACCAGCTAAACATCCGCTTAAAGGCGTCAGTATCGTCGGTGACGCCGTCACCTTTCGCGCCAAAATGGTACAAATTCACCTGTTCGGTGTCATTAATGATGCGCTTCCAGTAGAAGGTGCTGCCCTTCGCCATCGTGCCGCCGTCATCACTCAGCGTGGTGGTGCCGAGGAAGCCGACAAAGTCGCCGCCGCCATGAAAACTGGAATCCTTGTCGTAGTAGCGTTTGAGTGCCGCAATATCACCGGCTTTCGTTGGCGCAGTGGTTCGCAAATCAGCAAAGCAGTTTACTTCGATCATAAAGACCTCCGGATGGATGGTTACGTACAGTGAGATGCCCGTGACGGGCAGGATGGAGATGGAGATGGGACGTTACGTTGCAGGGTATTAGAGTGATGGCGGCCAGGCCGCCTGGAGATAAAAGCGATTCAGTGCCGGTAACGCTATTTTGTTACCAGCTTCTTGGCCAGCGCAACGATTTCGGCGTACTCATCGATGTTGTGCCCGACCGAGCTCAGCAACTCGCCGACTTTTTCCAGCACCACGTCATTGGTGATTACCGTGACCTGGCGAGTTTGGGTATTGCTGCTTAACGGGCCGTTGCTCTCTTCGGGGATCGTGGTGGTATCAGTCATGATAATGTCCTCATTTTGCTTCGGGGTGCGGAGGCCGGACAGCAAACGCCATCCCGCCCCCAGTAGTTGCAGACGATTCATGTGTGTTCTCCGCAATCGAGTTTCTCTCGTTCAGTCGCTAACGGCCGCTGGCGGACAAACTGCGCCATCACCGCCATCGCCACCATAAATGCCCCAATCATGCCGAGGTAGTTGGGGGGAATAACGCTTTTGGCATCGGGCGGTAACAGCTGCCAGGCGCGCATCGCGGAATCAGGAAAGGATTGCACCCAGGCGCTGATCACCGATCCGGCTGAAGCCAGCCACACCGACCAGGTTTTGAACAGCAGCCTGGCGTGATGCACAAACTCAACCGAGCTGTACTTGCGGATCGTTAACAGCAGCAGAATGGTCATCAGGATGGCGCAGAGATAGAGGGCGAATTTCATAGCAACCCCCGATAGCAGTCGTAGGTGCCGCTGCGCATCACCGCAGCATGACGTTTCGCCCGGGCCGGCGTCTGCCTGGCCCAGAGGCTGTTCAGCATGCCGTCCGCCGCAGAGGAAAAGTCGCCGCGTGACATAGCTTTCAGGCTCTCTTTGAATCCCGACAGCCCTTCCACCCCCATTTGATAGGCCATGCTGTAAAGGATGTCGGCCCGCGCCTCATTGCACTGGCGAAGCGCATCGGCAAGCAGTGGGCGCTGCTTTAGCTCAAAAATTTTGCTCTCGACCAACATCTGCATCCACAGCTCACCGACCGGCGCCGGCACTTTGAAGATATAGCTGGTCAGGGCCGCGCCTTTTGGACCGATTTTGATCCCTGCGGCCACGGTGGGATAGCCCAGGGTGTCTATAAAGGGAACGTCGCGATACCCTTCTTCATACTTTAGGATGGAAATTATCTGACTCATGGTAAATACTCCTCTTGACGCAAAAAATGAGTATCAGACAGCAAGGCTGGCTGAAAAATGCGTAGGAATCATTTTTCACCTGTGGAAAAATGTTCGACAGGCAGGTTAAATGCGAGGTTTACAGGCACCTGTATCGGCGCGGCCAGATTGTGTAAAGAGCGTAACGGCTTCAGATGTTGCGTGGAGACGTTATTTAATGCGTTATACGCATATTAGTAGGCAGTATTTTATTGCGCAAGGCGATTTGTGTAAAACGCATAAAAAAGGTGTGAACGCTTAATGAAACCCGGAGAAAGAATCAGACAGCTTCGCAAAGCGAAGAAGATGACGCTAAACGCGTTAGCAATGCAGGTAGGAAGTGATGTCGGGAACCTGTCCAGACTGGAACGCGGGGTGCAGGGATACAGCGATGCGTTGCTACAAAAATTGGCGGATGCACTCGCAGTGCCGATTTCTGCGCTATTCTCATCAGGAGAGCTGAAGAATACTGGTGATTTATACAGTGTATCTTCGTTAACCGAAATGGGGAGAGATGATGTGTATCGTGTTGACGTCCTTGATGTTTCTGCCAGTGCGGGTGAAGGTTCACCGGCCAGAGAAGTGGTTCAGGTCATTAGATCTATTGAATATGTGCGGAAGGAAGCCAGCGTTATTTTTGGTAATAAACCTGAGGCCATTGTTAAATTGATAAACGTCCGGGGCGACAGCATGGAAGGAACCATTGAACCTGGCGATCTGATTTTTGTCGACGTCAGCGTCCCCTTCTTCGATGGTGATGGGATTTACGTTTTTGATTTCAATGGCGATATGTTCGTAAAACGCCTGCAAAAAGTGAAGTCAGAACTGTATGTCATTTCCGATAACCCCCGCTATAAAGAGTGGACGATTTCCGCTGAGGAGATGGCGATGCTGCATGTGGCCGGCCGGGTAATGCTCAGCCAGTCGCAACAGTTCCGCCGCCATGGCTAAGTCTCTGTGCAACCCGCTTCCGGCGGGTTTTGTTTCCTTCCCCGCTATTTAATGCGTTTGACGCATATAAAAACCCCTTCTAAGGTTAGTTTACCGATACTCTCCTTAACGAGGTGCACTGATGAACTCACGACAACGCCGGGCCCTACGCTATCGCGAGGCCTGCAAAAAACTGGATCGCCAGCTCACTCAAGCCCTGACCGGCAGTAACCGCCGGATTGATAAAGCCCTGGCGTTGCCGCCAGGGGTGAAAGAGTGACGGTTAACCTATTTCTGTGGTCGCAGCACGGCAAAAATCAGCGCCACATTGCCTTTCGCCCGAAAGACGGCTGCGGCAAAAATCAGGTTAACCATCACCGACGCCCAGCTGGCATGGGCGTAAGCATCAAAGAAATAGCGGAAAGGAATCGAGGCGTAGGACAGCACAATTAAGTAAGCCAGCCACGATGCCCACCATTGGTGGTGGGCGCCCGGTTTGCGAAACATCATGAGCCGCAGCGCAATGGCGGTGGCGGTGACGACGTTGGTGAGTACCAGAGGATCATTTGTTACCATGGAAACCTCCTTTAAGGCGTGCCAGCCAGCTGACCGGATCATGCTCACTGAATAAGGTTAAGGTTTTGATTGCCACGGCGGAAAGTAATATGGCTCCCAGCCCATCCAGCGGACGGTCGGTATAGCCCGATAACTGTTCCAGCTTGGCACCTGCCAGCCCTGAGCCAAACACCCCCACAATCCACGAGACAAGGAAATAGGCTGCACGCACAATCAGTCTGAGATCGACGGCGCTGGCAACATAGTAAACAGCCCCCGCAAAGGCACCGAATAACACCCCATAATTGATGCCGGCCATCGGACCGGACAACAATGAACCTGCTGAAGATGCCGCGCCTGCGCTAACGGCGAGTAAGTTCCCGACCATAATGCCCCCTTTTGCTACAGCGTCTTCTCAAGGATTTGAGCAACAAAAAACCCCGGCCGGGGCCAGGGTTCCAAAAATTCGTTTGTCTGCGCTGTTGCTGCTGATAGTAATACCTTAGATCGCTTAATGCGTACGCGTGAGCACTTTAATTCATTATTTTTTGGCGCTGATTATGCCGTTGTTTTCCCTCAACTCCGGCGAATTCACCGCACGCGATGCGACAACTTCAAGGCTATGAACTAGCCTTTAACAGCCCGACCTGCCACAGGTAATGTTATTCCCAATCAATCAGTTAATTGTATGAGGAGTGAAATAATGTCATCAGGTAGCTATCTAAAACTCAAAGATGGGACAAGCCTTTACTATAAAGACTGGGGCAAAGGCCAGCCGATAGTGTTCAGCCACGGCTGGCCTTTGTCCGGGGATGCGTTTGAAGATCAGATGTTTTTCCTGGCTTCCCACGGTTATCGGGTGATCGCCCATGACCGTAGGGGACACGGCCGCTCTTCCCAACCCTGGGACGGCAACAATATGGACCAATACGCTGACGATTTGGCTGAACTGACCGCCGCGCTGGATTTACAGGATGCGGTGCATATCGGCCACTCTACCGGCGGCGGCGAAGTGGCGCGCTACATTGGCCGTCACGGCATCTCACGCGTGGCAAAAGCGGCACTGATTGGTGCGGTGCCGCCGATTATGGTCAAGACCGATTTTAATCCGGACGGTTTACCCAAAACGGTGTTTGACGGGATCCGCGAGGGTTTGCTGAAGGATCGATCCTCACTGTTTAAGGACTTCCCTACCGCCTTTTATGGTTTTAACCGCGACTCTGCGCAGTCCTCTCAGGGATTGCGCGACAGCTTCTGGCTACAGGGAATGCAGGGATCGCTTAAATCGTTATATGACTGTGTGGCGGCCTTCTCCGAAACGGATCAACGGGAAGACCTGAAGAAGATGACCATCCCAACGCTGGTGCTATACGGCGACGACGATCAGATTGTGCCGCCGAAATCGTCCAGTGAAGCGGCCATCAAGCTTTTGCCAAATCCAACGGTAAAAGTCTATCCGGGTGCGCCGCACGGATTGTGCAGTACCCATAAAGATCAGGTGAATGAGGATTTGCTCAACTTTATTAAAAGCTGATCGCGCCTGCGGGGCGGGATGCCCCCTTTTTGCTGTGCAGATCGCGGCGATAGACTTCACCCCCTGCCTTCTGCTAGTTTTTAAACCATGCACCCTGATTCCTCTACCACCCAGATGATGATTATTACACCCGTAATTCCGGTGGGATAACGTTCGTCTTTCAGTCGACACCCGCCAGATAAGGCGGGCGCCTTGTCTGGTTTCATACAGCGAGGTTAAAAATGTCTACCGGTTCCCTTCCAAACGCTTCCTCTCCCACCCTGCATTTGCTGTGCGGGAAAATTGCTTCCGGCAAATCGACTCTGGCGAGTCAACTGGCTGAGGCGCCCGCTACGCTACTCATTTCTGAAGATCGCTGGCTGGCGGCGTTGTACCGCGATGAAATGAACAGCGTGGCAGATTATGTCCGCTGTTCGGCTAAGCTGCGTGCGGCGATGACACCCAATCTGATCGCGCTGCTGGAATCGGGCCTTTCCGTGGTGCTGGATTTCCCGGCCAATACGCTGTCGCTACGCAAATGGATGCGGGAAATTGCCGATTCAGCCTCTGTACTACCGCAACTGCATTACCTCGATGTCGCTGACAGCCGCTGTAAGGCCCGTCTGCAGGCCAGAAACGCCGGCGGAAACCATAACTTTGCCGCAACCGACGCGCAGTTCGAGCTGATTAGCCGCTACTTTGAAGCGCCGCAGGCTGAAGAAGGGTTTGAGGTGATAGTGCATTCGTCTGAAGATGAAGGAGAAGAGTAATGGCCGTCAGACTCGCTGCTGTAGAAGAGGTTGAAGAGTTGTGGAATATACGTAATCAAGCACTGCGCGCCGGATGTAAGGGTGTCTATTCTGCCGAAGCATTACGGGCCTGGACACCAGAACAGATGCCAGAAGGATATCGTCAGGCGGTGCTCAACAACCCCTTCTTTGTCATTGATGATCCTACGAAGAGCTTCCCCGTGGCGACCGGCTTTCTGGACCTGGCAGAAAACAGCATCGAAGCCATCTTCACCCTGCCGGCGTATTGGGGAAAAGGTTATGCAGCGGAGATCGTCACCGCCTTAAAGCAGGAGGCAATAAAGCGTGGCATCAGGAAATTGACGCTCTCTTCCACACCAAACGCCCTGAGCTTCTATCAAAAACAGGGATTCACATTAGTTAAAGAAACCGTCTATCACTCGGCCAGCGCGGGCGCTCTGCCCTGCATTGATATGGTGATCAACATATGATGCCTTTAGGGAAATATCGTCAGTTTGACCTTAATGAACCCTTTGTGGCGACGCTGGGAGGATTTACCCCGCTCCTTTCTGTGGACGAAAAAAAAGGAGCCCTAAGGCTCCTCTTATCGCAGCAAACACACTTACATGTGTTTGATCATTGCGTCACCAAACTCTGAAGATTTCAGCAGCTTAGCGCCATCCATCAGACGCTCAAAGTCATAGGTCACGGTTTTGGCAGCGATTGCGCCTTCCATGCCTTTAACGATCAGGTCTGCGGCTTCGAACCATTCCATGTGACGCAGCATCATTTCTGCGGACAGGATCACTGAACCTGGGTTCACTTTATCCTGACCAGCGTACTTAGGTGCGGTGCCGTGGGTCGCTTCGAACAGTGCACACTCGTCACCGATGTTTGCACCAGGCGCAATACCGATACCGCCAACCTGCGCCGCCAGGGCGTCGGAGATGTAGTCACCGTTCAGGTTCATACAGGCAATAACGTCATACTCAGCCGGACGCAGCAGGATCTGCTGCAGGAACGCATCGGCGATCACGTCTTTTACAACGATCTCTTTACCAGTGTTCGGGTTCTTGATCTTCATCCACGGGCCGCCGTCGATCAGCTCACCGCCAAACTCTTCCTTCACCAGCTGATAGCCCCAATCCTTGAAGGCACCTTCGGTGAACTTCATGATGTTGCCTTTGTGAACCAGCGTCAGCGAGTCACGATCGTTGGTGATTGCGTACTCGATGGCAGCGCGAACAAGGCGTTTGGTGCCTTCTTCTGAACACGGCTTAACGCCGATACCGCACTGCTCTGGGAAGCGAATTTTCTTCACGCCCATTTCATCACGCAGGAACTTGATCACTTTATCCGCTTCTGCAGAACCGGCTTTCCACTCGATACCCGCATAGATATCTTCGGAGTTCTCACGGAAGATGACCATATCGGTCTCTTCTGGACGCTTAACCGGGCTTGGTGTGCCGGTGTAATAACGCACCGGACGCAGGCAGATGTAGAGATCAAGCTGCTGGCGCAGAGCCACGTTCAGGGAACGAATACCGCCGCCGACTGGGGTGGTCAGTGGGCCTTTGATCGCCACGCGGTACTCTTTGATCAGGTCCAGCGTCTCTTCTGGCAACCAAACATCCGGTCCGTAGAGCTCTACCGATTTTTCACCGGTGTAAATTTCCATCCAGGAAATTTTACGCTCACCGTTATAAGCTTTCTGCACAGCGGCATCGACAACTTTGATCATCACTGGAGAAACGTCCACACCAATACCGTCACCTTCAATGAAAGGGATGATAGGGTTGTTTGGTACGTTCAGTTTTCCATTCGCCAGGGTGATTTTCTGACCTTCCGCCGGAACAACTACTTTGCTTTCCATTAACCTCTCCTTCGAGCGCTTTTTTTGTTAATGATTTGTAAGATGCGCGTCAATACTACTTGAATATTCACGTCGCGCCAATCATCTCCGGATTGCGGTATAATGCGCTCATGGTTTTAAAGTGCAAAGCATATGCGAAAATCTTCCGTTAAGAATCACCGCGTTAAACGATTCAGCCCGTCCTCTAGCGCCCGTCAGGTCGATAAAGGTCCACGCCGTGTCATTATTTTTAACAAACCTTTTGATGTGCTGCCCCAGTTCAGCGATGAAGCGGGACGAAGTACGTTGAAGGATTTTATCCCGGTGGCCGGTGTTTACGCCGCAGGACGCCTGGACCGCGACAGCGAAGGGCTGATGGTGCTGACCAACGACGGCGCGCTGCAGGCCACGCTGACTCAGCCCGGAAAACGCACCGGGAAAATTTACTATGTTCAGGTGGAAGGCATCCCCGATATCAGCCATATTCAGGCGCTGCGGGATGGCGTTAATCTGAAAGATGGCCCGACCCTGCCCGCCGGCGCAGAGTTAGTGGCCGAACCGGAGTGGTTATGGCCGCGTAATCCACCGATCCGCGAGCGAAAAGCCATTCCCACCAGTTGGTTAAAGATCACCTTATACGAAGGGCGTAATCGCCAGGTCAGAAGGATGACCGCGCAGATTGGCTTCCCTACCCTGCGCTTGATTCGTTTTGCGATGGGCACGCAGCTGCTGCAGGATTTACCGCCGGGCGAATGGCGAGACGTCACCGCCGAATTTCCTCTTTGAGCCACTTAAGCCATTACCAGCAAGGAGTCAGCCATGTTCAAACCCCACGTCACCGTGGCCACCGTTGTGCAAGCCGAAGGGCAATTTTTAGTGGTGGAAGAGATGGTAAGAGGACGCGCGACCTGGAATCAGCCTGCCGGTCATCTGGAAGCTAACGAAACCCTGCTGCAGGCCGCGGTGCGCGAGCTGTATGAAGAGACGGGGCTGGAAGGCGTTCCGCAGGCGTTTTTACGCCTGCATCAATGGATCGCGCCGGATAATACGCCGTTTTTACGCTTTCTGTTCTCGCTGGATTTACCGAACGTGCTGCCGACTTACCCGCAGGATCGCGATATCGATCGCTGCTGGTGGCTGCCACCGGACGAGATCCTCAACGCGAAAAAGCTCCGTTCTCCGCTGGTTGCGGAAAGTATCCGGATTTATCAGCAAGGGCCGCGCTATCCACTGGAGGTGCTAAGCGCGTTTCAGTGGCCATTTAGCGAGGATGCGCCCGCGGCAGACGCGTGGTAGAATATGCCGCAATTTTACAGGGCAGCCTTTAACTGCCACTAAAGTCGGGTATTTCTCATGTCTCTAAGCCAGAAAAAAGTGATCGTCGGTATGTCCGGCGGTGTTGACTCCTCGGTTTCCGCCTGGTTACTGCAACAGCAGGGCTATCAAGTTGAAGGCCTGTTTATGAAAAACTGGGAAGAGGACGACGGTGAGGAATACTGTACCGCCGCGGAAGATTTGGCCGATGCGCAGGCGGTCTGCGACAAATTAGGTATCTACCTGCATACGGTAAACTTTGCTGCCGAATACTGGGATAACGTCTTTGAGCACTTCCTGGAAGAGTACAAAGCCGGACGCACGCCTAACCCGGATATTCTTTGCAACAAAGAGATCAAATTCAAAGCCTTCCTCGAGTTTGCCGCCGAAGATTTGGGCGCCGACTTTATCGCCACCGGTCACTATGTTCGTCGCCAGGATGTCGATGGCAAAAGCCGTCTGCTGCGCGGCCTGGACGACAACAAAGACCAGAGCTACTTCCTCTACACCCTTGGCCACGAGCAGATCGCGCAGAGCCTGTTCCCGGTGGGCGAACTGGCTAAACCGGAAGTGCGCCGCATTGCCGAAGAGCTTGAGCTGATCACCGCTAAGAAGAAAGATTCGACCGGCATCTGCTTTATCGGCGAGCGCAAATTCCGTGACTTTCTGGGCCGCTACTTACCGGCTCAGCCAGGTCCGATTTTAAATGCCGAAGGAGAAGTGGTCGGTGAACATCAGGGCCTGATGTACCATACGTTGGGTCAGCGTAAAGGTTTGGGTATTGGCGGCACCAAAGCCGGCAGCGAAGAACCCTGGTACGTGGTCGATAAAGATGTCGCCAATAACATCCTGGTGGTGGCACAGGGCCATGAACATCCGCGCCTGATGTCTGTTGGCCTGGTGGCACAACAGCTGCACTGGGTGGACCGCGAAATCCTCACGGCGCCGTTGCGTTGCACGGTCAAAACCCGTTACCGCCAGGCCGATATTCCTTGCACCGTGACGCCATTAGGCGAAGATCGGATTGAAGTCCGCTTCGACGAGCCGGTTGCCGCTGTCACACCGGGCCAGTCTGCGGTGTTTTACCTTGATGAAATCTGCCTGGGTGGTGGGATTATCGAAGCACGCATGCCGCTGCTTTAAGCGCACGCTGCCCCTGAGAATGATATCAGCATACTGGCGTAACCCCTGAACAAGGGGATTTACAGGAGTTACCGTGGCGAAGAATTATTACGATATTACGCTGGCCCTCGCGGGCATCTGCCAGTCTGCTCATCTGGTCCAGCAACTGGCGCATCAGGGCCATTGTCCGGCAGAGCCGCTGAAAACCTCGCTGCAAAGCGTGGTCGATCTTAACCCGGCCTCCACGCTGGCGATTTATGGTAATGATGAAGCGAATCTGCGCTTCGGTCTTGAGTCGCTGCTGGCGGTGTTAAACAGCAGCAGCCGCCACGGTGCCGGTGCCGAACTGACCCGCTATACGCTGAGTATGATGGTGCTGGAGCGTAAGCTCAGCGCCAATAAAACCGCGCTGAACGACCTTTCTCAGCGCGTCAGCCAGTTAGATCGGCAGCTGGCGCACTATGATTTAGATTCCGACACGCTGCTGAGCGCCATGGCGGCCATTTATGTCGATGTGATTAGCCCGCTCGGTCCACGCATTCAGGTTACCGGCTCGCCCGCCGTGTTGCAGAATGCGCAGATCCAGAGCAAAGTCCGCGCCACCCTGCTTGCCGGCATCCGTTCTGCGGTACTCTGGCACCAGGTCGGCGGCGGTCGCCTGCAGTTAATGTTTTCACGCAATCGCCTCGCCGCTGAGGCGAAGCAAATGCTGTCCCGTATGCCCGAGTCTTCACTCTAATTTGTTAACCGATCCAGGAGTTGCACTGATGGAATTATCCTCTCTGACTGCCGTCTCACCCGTTGATGGCCGTTATGGCGACAAAATCACCCCGTTACGTGGCATTTTCAGCGAATTTGGCCTGCTGAAATTCCGCGTGGAAGTGGAAGTTCGCTGGTTACAGAAACTGGCCGCCTGCGCAGAGATCAAGGAAGTTCCTGCATTTGATGCCGACGCAAACGCTTTCCTCGATGCGATTGTCAGCAATTTTAGCGTGGAAGATGCAGCGCGCATCAAAACCATCGAACGCACCACCAACCATGATGTGAAAGCGGTTGAGTACTTCCTGAAAGAGAAGGTGGAGCCAAACGCCGCGCTGCATGCGGTTTCTGAGTTCATCCACTTCGCCTGTACCTCGGAAGACATCAACAACCTGTCTCACGCACTGATGCTGGAAACCGCACGCCGCGAAGTGATTGTGCCTTACTGGACCCAGATCATCACCGCCGTGAAAGACCTGGCCGTGCAGTACCGCGATATTCCTCTGCTTTCCCGTACCCACGGTCAGCCGGCCACGCCGTCTACGCTGGGTAAAGAGATGGCGAACGTGGCCTACCGTTTCGAGCGTCAGCTTCGTCAGCTGGAACGCATTGAAATGCTGGGTAAAATCAACGGCGCTGTCGGTAACTATAATGCGCACATTGTCGCTTACCCGGAAGTGGACTGGCATGAACTGAGCGAAAGCTTTGTCACCGGCCTGGGCATCACCTGGAATCCGTACACCACGCAGATCGAGCCGCACGACTATATTGCCGAGCTGTTTGACTGCATGGCGCGCTTCAACACCATCCTGATCGACTTCGATCGTGATGTCTGGGGTTATATCGCCCTGAACCATTTCAAGCAGAAAACCATCGCTGGCGAAATCGGTTCTTCCACCATGCCGCATAAAGTTAACCCGATTGACTTCGAAAACTCAGAAGGCAACTTGGGTCTGGCCAATGCCATGATGCAGCACCTGGCAAGCAAACTGCCGGTTTCACGCTGGCAGCGCGACCTGACTGACTCCACCGTGCTGCGTAACCTCGGCGTGGGTGTCGGCTATGCGGTGATCGCTTATCAGTCGACGCTGAAAGGCATCTCTAAGCTGGAAGTGAATCGTGACCGTCTGCTGGACGAGCTGGATCACAACTGGGAAGTGCTGGCCGAGCCAATTCAGACCGTGATGCGCCGCTATGGCATTGAAAAGCCGTATGAAAAGCTGAAAGAGCTGACCCGTGGCAAGCGTGTGGATGCCGCCGGAATGAAAGCGTTTATTGACAGCCTGGCGCTGCCGGAAGAAGAGAAAACCCGCCTGAAACTGATGACCCCGGCTAACTACATTGGCCGTGCGATTCAGATGGTCGACGACCTGAAGTAATACTGCCTCGCGGGCCGGCGCTAGTCGGCCCGCGTTAACCTGCTGTTTATCTGCTTTCACCTATACTCTGCAAAGACTTATAACAAGGCTCTGGGGCCGTAACACTGTCAGACAGAAAGGATAAATTATGCGCGTACTGGTTGTGGAAGATAATCAACTGCTTCGTCACCATCTCGCCGTACAGTTGCGGGATATGGGCCATCAGGTTGATGCCGCTGAAGATGCGAAAGAAGCCGACTATTTCCTCAACGAACACACGCCTGATATCACTCTGGTTGACTTAGGCCTGCCCGATGAAGATGGCATGGCGCTGATACGCCGCTGGCGCAGCGAAGATGTTAAGCAACCGATTCTGGTGCTGACCGCGCGTGAAGGCTGGCAGGCAAAGGTAGAAGCGCTGGAAGCCGGTGCCGATGATTACGTCACCAAACCTTTCCATATTGAAGAAGTGGTTGCCCGCATGCAGGCGCTGATGCGCCGTAACAGCGGTCTGGCCTCACAAATTATTTCGTTAGCGCCCTTCCAGGTCGACCTCTCACGCCGTGAGCTGACCATTAACGACACCCAAATCAAGCTGACCGCGTTTGAATACACCATCATCGAAACGCTGATCCGCAATGCAGGCAAAGTGGTCAGCAAAGATTCGCTGATGCTGCAGCTCTATCCGGATGCTGAACTGCGTGAAAGCCATACCATCGATGTCCTGATGGGCCGTCTGCGCAAGAAAATGCAGGCTGAACATCCGCTGGATGTGATCACCACCGTGCGCGGTCAGGGCTACAGGTTCGATTTGTAAACAGATGCCAGATTTCCGCCCAAAAACGCCCTTCTCGCTCCGCGCCCGCTTCCTGGTGGCTACTGCTGCCGTGGTGCTGATCCTGTCACTTTCCTACGGGATGGTGGCGGTGGTCGGCTACGTAATGAGCTTCGATAAGAACACCTACCGGGTGATGCGCGGTGAAAGTAACCTGTTCTTCACCCTTGCGCAGTGGCAGGACGGTAAATTAACCATCGCCCAGCCAGAGCGGGTTTCGTTGAATTTCCCGACGCTGGTGTATATCTATAACGAGAAAGGCAAGCTGCTGTGGCAACTGCGCGACGTGCCGGAAATCCGCAATAAGATTAAGCGCGAATGGCTGAAAAGTTCGGATTTCTACGAGATCGATACCGACAACAGCACCAGTCGTGAAGCGTTGGGAAATAATACCGAAGCGCAGAATAAACTGACCGCTTACGACGACGATAATAACGACACCTTCACCCACTCGGTGGCGGTTAACCGTTACGATGCCACGCCGAACCTGCCTGCGCTGACCATTGTGGTGGTCGATACCATTCCGCAGGAGTTGCAGCATTCAGACGTGGTCTGGTCATGGTTCAGTTATGTGCTGTTGGTGAACCTGCTGCTGGTGATCCCCCTGTTATGGCTGGCCGCGCACTGGAGTCTGCGCCCGATCGGCACGCTGGCGGCGCAGGTTCGCGAGCTGGAAGGTGGCACGCGCGACACGCTGGATCCCCGCCCGCCTCAGGAATTGAAAAGCCTGGTGCGCAACCTCAACCTGCTGTTGGATAACGAGCGTCAGCGTTACACCCGCTATCGCACCACGCTCAGTGATTTAACTCACAGTCTGAAAACCCCGTTGGCGGTGCTGCAAACCACCCTGCGCTCGCTGCGTGGCGGTCAGAATCTGTCGATTGAGCAGGCCGAGCCGATTATGCTTGAGCAGATCAGTCGTATTTCACAACAGATTGGTTATTACCTGCACCGCGCCAGTATGCAGGCCGATCACAACGTGCTGAAGCGCGAACTGCATTCGGTTCCGGCGCTGCTGGACAGCCTGTGCTCGGCGCTGAATAAGGTTTATCAGCGTAAAGGCGTAGTGCTTACCTTGGATATCTCCCCTGAACTGACCTTTGTTGGCGAACATAACGATTTGATGGAAGTGATGGGCAACGTGCTGGATAACGCCTGCAAATATTGCCTGGAATTTGTCGAAATCAGCGTGCGTCAGACCGACGAAGAGCTGCATCTTATCGTTGAGGATGACGGTCCAGGCATCCCTGAAAGCAAACGGGACATGATCTTTATCCGCGGACAGCGAGCCGACACCCTGCGTCCAGGCCAGGGTCTGGGTTTAGCGGTAGCGAGAGATATTCTTGAGCAGTATGCCGGTGACATTGTCGCCTCCACCAGCGAGTTGGGTGGCGCGCGGATGGAAGTGATATTCCGGCGTCAGGAAGTCTTACACACCGACGAATAGTGACGACCGCCGCTTCCCTGAGCAGTGCCGAGCAAATGGGTTACCCCGACCCCGCCCGGCACTGTTATAATCGATTAAATTCAGCGTTTCAGGAACTCCCTTCATGGATTATCAACTCGATCTCAACTGCGCAGATTTTATTCAGCGTTACTGGCAGAAACGTCCGGTAGTGCTTAAGCGTGGCTTTAAAAATTTCGTTGACCCAATCTCCCCGGACGAACTGGCCGGGCTGGCGATGGAAAACGAAGTCGACAGCCGTCTGGTCAGCCATCAGGACGGAAAATGGCAGGTCAGCCACGGCCCGTTTGAGAGTTTTGATCACCTTGGTGAGAACAACTGGTCGTTGCTGGTGCAGGCGGTGGATCACTGGCACGAGCCTTCAGCCGCGCTGATGCGCCCGTTCAGTTTCCTGCCTGACTGGCGTACCGACGATCTGATGATCTCCTTCTCGGTCCCTGGCGGCGGTGTGGGTCCCCACTTCGATCAGTACGACGTGTTTATTATTCAGGGCACCGGCCGCCGTCGCTGGCGCGTGGGCGATAAGGTGCCGTTAAAGCAGCATTGCCCGCACCCTGACCTGCTGCAGGTTGAGCCATTCGACGCGATCATTGATGAAGAAATGGAGCCCGGCGACATTCTGTATATTCCGCCAGGATTCCCGCATGAAGGCTACTCGCTGGAAAACGCCATCAACTACTCTGTTGGCTTCCGTGCGCCGAGCGGACGTGAACTGATCAGCGGCTTCGCTGACTATGCTATCGCCCGAGAGTTGGGCAGCCACCGCTTCAGCGATCCGGATGTGCCGGCACGTGAACACAAAGCTGAGATCCTGCCCGAAGAACTGGAAGGCATCCGCGCGATGATGATCGACGTGATCAACCAGCCGGAGCAATTCAACCAGTGGTTCGGTGAGTTTATTTCGCAATCGCGCCATGAGCTGGATGTGGCACCGCCAGAACCGCCGTATCAGCCAGATGAGATTTACGATGCGCTGCAACAGGGTGATAAGTTATCCCGCCTTGGCGGTCTGCGCGTGCTGACCATCGGCTCTGCGGTGTTTGTGAACGGCGAGCAGATGGAATCTCCTCATCATGCAGCCCTGACCGCCATTGCTAACCTGCATCAGCTTGGCGCAGAGGACCTGGCCGAAGCGCTGGACGATCCGTCGTTCCTCGCCCAGCTGGCGGCGCTGGTCAACAGCGGTTACTGGTATTTCAGCGACGAAGAATAGTAGACAGCCCAGAATCTCAGGGCGTCTCAAAGACAAAAAGGCCGATCTCGCATCGGCCTTTTTTATTTTTATTTCGCTTTTTCTGCCGTTAGCGCCGCGATGCGCATAATGACCGTCACCGCTTTTTCCATATTATCCAGCGAGGCAAACTCGTGCTTGCCGTGATAGTTATAGCCGCCGGTAAACAGGTTCGGGCACGGTAATCCCATAAAGGATAACGCCGCGCCATCGGTGCCGCCGCGGATCGGCTTCACGTCCGGTTCGATATCGCACTCGCGCATCGCCTGCAGCGCCAGTTCGACAATATGTGGATGGGCCTCAACCTTCTCGCGCATATTGAAGTAGCTATCATCAATTTGAACGTCTATGCGGCAACCCGCCTGCAGATTTTTGCTTTGCGTTGCCGCAAGATCCCTTATCAACTGCTTACGTGCGGTGAAGCTTTCAAAATCAAAATCACGGATGATGTAGTGCAGCTCGGCTTTATCCACGCTGCCCTTGATGTTGTGCAGATGGTAAAAACCTTCATAGCCCGACGTGTGTTCCGGCACTTCTTTTTCCGGCATCGCCGCATGGAAGCGCATCGCCAAATCCAGCGCATTCACCATCACGTTTTTAGCGGTGCCGGGATGAACGTTATTGCCGGTAATTTTTACCGTGGCGGAAGCCGCGTTAAAGTTCTCAAATTCGAACTCGCCCATTCCGCCGCCATCCACGGTGTAACCCCATTCCGCGCCAAAGGCCGCTACATCAAAACAGCTGGTGCCTTTACCGATCTCTTCGTCTGGCGTAAAGGCCACGCGGATTTTACCGTGCGGAATATTCCCGGCTTTCAGCCGCGCCAGCGCCGTCATAATTTCGGCAACGCCGGCTTTGTCATCAGCGCCTAACAGGGTTTTACCGTCGGTGGTGATCAGCGTATGGCCAATCAGGCTGTGCAATACCGGGAACATCACGGGCGACAGAATTTCATCGCCGATGCCGAGGGCAATATCGCCGCCGCGATAATTTTCGACGATTTGCGGATTAACGTGTTTCGCGGTGAAGTCCGGCGAGGTGTCCATATGCGAAATAAAGCCAATCGTCGGCACGTCCCAGTCGACATTCGCGGGGAGCGTCGCCATCACAATGCCGTGATCGCTGAGCGTAATGTCGCTGAGCCCCAGGCTTGTCAGCTCCGCCTGCAGCACACGCGCCAGCTGCCACTGTCCTTCGGTGCTCGGCACCTGACGTGCGGCGCCTTTCGATTGCGTGTCATAAGAAACATAGTTTAAGAAGCGATCGAGTAAGTTATTCATCTGCCGTCCCTCTGAATGCGAATGCGTAGTATGTGAAACCTCACCCATCAGAATATTGCTCCAGGTCACTACTGCAGCAAGTTACCCGGCTGTTGTTGCCTTCTGACGGTATTTTAGTGGGTTTTGGGATAGTGGATCAGGCTTTGGAAGTGAACCACCCGATCGGTTTCATTGCGATAGCTGTGCGGACAGTCGGCCTGGAAGCGTAACCCTTCCCCGGTCTGCAAACTGTGCCAGCGATCGTTAACCTGCAGCGCTAGCCTGCCGCTGAGCACGATCACATGTTCAATCACCCCGTGGTCATGGGCCGAAGAGTCGCTGGACGCGCCCGCCGCCAGCTCGACGGCCAACATATCAAATCCCAACTGCGGATCGAAAGGAAACACCGGTGTGACCTGCATATTGCCGCTGTGTTGCTGCCAGCTGGCAATGGAGCCACTGCGTTGCACCTCTGCTGAAGATGGCGGCGTGGTGGCGGTGATAAAAAGTGAAAAAGGGACGTTAAAGCCGGTGGCGATTTTCCACAGCGTGGCCACTGTCGGGCTGGATTCGCCGCGCTCTATCTGCCCGAGCATGGCTTTACTGACGCCAGTCTGCTCCGCCGCCATCGTCAGGCTCCATTCGCGCGACGTTCGCAGTGATTTCAACGTGTGTCCAAGGTCGGGTTCCATCATTCCTCCAGTCAGTCCGGGGCTCAGTATAGCGCTTGTACGTTATAACGCACAGTGGTAGCGTGTGCGTTATAACGTACAAACAGGATCCTGATATGCGCCCGCCGTTTTCCTTTAAGCATCTGACCTTCCCGGCCGTTGTGGCCGGTTTTGTTGCCGTGTTGGTGGGTTATACCAGTTCGGCGGCGATCATTTTTCAGGCTGCGGGTGCCGCCGGTGCCTCTGAGCTGCAAATTGGTGGCTGGCTAAGTATGCTCGGCCTGGCGATGGGCGTGACGTCGCTGGGACTGTCGCTTTACTACCGCGCGCCGATTCTGACCGCCTGGTCAACGCCCGGCGCGGCGCTGCTGGTGACCAGTCTGCCAGGCACGCCGATTGCGCAAGCGATTGGCATCTTCATTTTCGCTTCAGGGCTGATTTTCCTGTGCGGCGTGACGGGTCTGTTTGCGCGGCTGATGAACTATATCCCGCAGGCGATTTCTGCCGCGATGCTCGCCGGGATCCTACTGCGGTTTGGTCTGGATGCCTTTGGCGCGCTGAAGCTTAACTTTCCGCTGACCGCCAGCATGTGTCTGGCGTACCTGCTGGCAAAACGCTATCTGCCCCGCTATGCCATCGTGCTGACGCTGGTCGCCGGGCTGCTGATCGCCGGGTTCAGCGGTGAGATCCACTTCTCCCATCAGCCGTTGCGCTTTGCTTTGCCGCAATTTATTGCCCCAGAGTTTAGCCTTTCAACGCTGCTCGGCATTGGTATCCCGTTTTTTGTGGTGACCATGGCGTCACAGAATGCGCCGGGCATTGCCACCCTCAAAGCCGCCGGTTATCAGGTACCCATTTCCCCGTTGATGAGTTGGACCGGCCTGGCCTCGCTGCTTCTGGCACCTTTTGGCGGATTCTCGGTGTGTATTGCCGCGATCACCGCCGCGATTTGTATGGGGCCTGATGTGCATCCCGATCCTCAGCGGCGATACTGGGGTGCGGCCTGCGCCGGCTTTTTCTACCTGATGGCAGGATTATTTGGCGCCGCGATTGGACAGTTATTCAGCGCCCTGCCGCCGGCATTGATCCACACCATCGCCGGACTGGCGCTGCTGGGGACCATCGCTGGCAGTTTGCAACGCGCCCTTGCCGACGAGAAACAGCGGGAAGCGGCGGTGATCGCTTTCCTGATCACCGCGTCCGGGCTGAGTTTGCTTGGTGTCGGAGCCGCGTTCTGGGGCCTGGTGGGTGGCGTGATCACCCATCTGATCCTTTCTCTGCCGAAGAAAAAGCCCGTTGAGGTATAGTAGTTATCCCCGAGCGAGTGGTGGCAGCACGATGAAAAAGAAAGACTTTGTGACTCAGGATTTGCTGAGCAAAATCTATCAGCAACACGATCCGGCGCAGCGTAAGCTGCCGCCAGAGCGACAGCTGGCGGAAGAGTATGGCGTGTCGCGCTTTACCATCCGCCAGGCGCTGGAGAAGCTGGTGAGCATTGGCGTAGTCAATGTGGTGCAGGGATCGGGCATCTACATCAGCGAGCGCGCCCGCACCAATCCCCTGGTCTATAACTCGATCACCGAAAAGCGTTTCGACCAGATTGGCTTTAAGCTGATCAGCCTGCATAAAAAGCTGCCGGATAAGGACGAACGTCAGGTGTTTGGCCTGGCGGCAGACGCGTGGATTTGGCGGTTTTGCCGGGTACGTTACGTGGATAATGTGCGCATGCAGATTGAGGTTTCGAAACTGCCGGTGGCCGATTTTCCGGATCTCAACCAGCACATTATTGAGAGTTCACTGCAGAAATACGTTTTGAGTCGCGGGTTCCGCATTTCGCATCTGCTGACCAGTTATCAGGCGATTGCGGTCAGTAAAGAGCAGGCGGCATTGCTCACCTGCAAAAAAGGCATTCCGGCGATGCAGATCAACAGCCGGGGGATTCTGGAAGGCGGCCGCGTATTTGAGATCAGCGAGGTGGTGGATATCCATTACAACTGCACCTACGTCATCCCGTTTAATCAGGACAGCCTGACCTTCCGCCAGTCTACGGGTTAAGGCGTATGCATGGCGCCATTGGGTAAGCGGCTCTGCGTCCATTCATGCGCGCGATACGCAACCGGAAACGCTTCTGCGGCCTGTTGTTCAAAGCCCACCCCAATGCCCGGCCGGTCTATCGGATAGAGATAGCCCTGCTCCGCCTGGGCTGCCTGTGGGAAGACCTTCAGCGTATTGGCACCATACGGATTGAATTCCTGAATCGCGGCGTTATGCAGGTGGATATTCAGATGGGTATTCACCGCCGCGCCAATTGGCGTCATATCCGGCGGCCCATGCCAGGCCAGCCGCACGCCAAATGCCTGACAGAGCACCGCCAGTTTCAGCGCCGGGGTGATTCCGCCCAGTTGAGAGACGTGGCAGCGGATAAAATCAATGCGACGGTTAACCACCAAGTCGTGCCATTCGGCCGGATTGTTAAACAGTTCACCCAGCGCCAGCGGCACGCAGGAATGGGCACGCACCTGCTCCAGCCAGCCGGATTGCTGAGGCGAGACAATATCTTCGATAAAGTACGGCTGATAAGGTTCAACGGCTTTGGCAAACTGGATCGCCTGCTGTGGGAACAGGCGTTCGTGGACGTCGTGCAGGATATGGAAGCGATTGCCGTACTTTTCCCGCAGCGCCTTAAACATCGCCACGGTGTTGGCCATATATTCATCCTGATCGTAGTAAGCGCCTGGCGTGGGCTGTCGGGTGCTATGCATCCCTTCCGGCGTGCCGCCGTAAAAGCCAAGCTGGCAGCGAATATGACGATGACCGTCGGCGAGTAATGTATCGATCTGGGGAAAGAGGCCTTCCAGCGTTTCCGCCGACGCGTGGCTGTAAACAGCGATGGCATCTTTCGATTTACCGCCGAAGAGCTGATAAAGCGGCATACCGGCCAGCTGCCCTTTGATATCCCACAGCGCCATATCCACGCCAGAGACCGCATTGTTGATCACCGGACCATTCCGCCAGTAGGCATTCACCATCATCATCTGCCACAAATCTTCAATGGCATTGGCATCGCGGCCAATCAGCAGCGGCTTAAGATAGTCATCCACCATGGTTTTCACCGCCAGTGGGCGTTGCTGGAAGGTTGCGCAGCCATAACCAATGATATTTTTATCGGTGGTCACACGGACCACAATCAAATTATGGCGGTCAGGTTTAGTGATAAAACATTCAATATTTTTAATCAGCGTGGGTGACATTAAAATAGGCTCCGGTCTGGATCAGGTGGTCACTGAAGAGGTTTACCCCGGTTAATGTGCAGTACTATGAAGCTATTTATCGGCTGGCGTAAACCCTTTTTTTCGTCTGTTTTTTTTGGTCTGAAAAGCGTCAATATTATCGCCAAAAACCAGACCAATTATTGATTAGCCTTACTTTTAACGCCTGCTGATGGCGAACTGTGAGCTGAATCAACATTTATTGGTTTGTTTTAGGTTGAGGGTTTCTCTACTATTTCGCCTGGAATATCAGATCGTTTCAGGAGCAGGCTTCATGGGAATTACCGCGACAAGTCAAAAGATAATAGAGCTGGTAGGGGGTGCCGGAAATATAAATAAAGTCTGGCACTGCATGACCCGTCTGCGTTTTGATCTGGTTGATAAGAGCAAAATACGCCAGGCCGATATTAAGGCGTTACCGGGAGTATTAGGCGCACAGATTCAGAGCGATCAGTTTCAGATCATTATCGGGCCGAAGGTCAATGAGTGGTATCAGGCGATTTTGCCTCAGGTGTCGCCGGATGCCGATCGACCAGCCGCCGCGGGAAAAGCCAGAAAAGGGCTGATTTCGCTATTTATGGATACGGTTTCGGGGGTATTTGGTCCGATTGTACCGGCCATCGCGGGTGCCGGGATGATCAAAGGTTTGCTGGCAGGATTGATTGCCCTGAAGGTGATTTCAGCCAGCAGCGATACGGTGGTGGTCATTGATTTGATTGCCAGCGGCGTGTTCTATTTTCTGCCGTTTTTCCTGGCGATTTCAGCCGCGAAGATGTTCAAAACCAACGAGTATCTGGCTGCGGCGGTTGCGGCCTGTCTGATGTATCCCTCGCTGATTGACGCAGCGAAAGCGTTGGCCAGCCATGCACCCGGCGCGGTGGACACCATTTACTTCTTCAACGTGGTGCCGGTATCGGTGTTTAATTACGCCTCCAGCGTGATCCCGATTATTTTCTCTGTGCTGGCGCTCAGTTATATCCATCGTTGGGTCGACCGGTTTATGCCGGACGTACTAAAAACGGTTTTCACCCCGACATTGACGCTGTTTATTGCTGCATTAGTCGCGCTGGTGGTGATTGGACCAATGGGCATCTGGCTGGGCAAGCTGTTGGCCTGGTTTATCGAAGGGTTATTTGGCATTTCGGCAAGCTTCGCGGGTCTGGTGGTCGGTGCCATTCGCCCGGTAGCGATTCTGACGGGAATGCATCACGCCATGACGCCGATTGCGTTGCAGAACTTTACCGATCGCGGCTATGACATGTTGATGCCAATGATGTTTATGGCAAACATGGCGATAGCCGGCGCGACATTCGCTATCTGGCTGCATTGCAAGACGCGTCAGGAGAAGTCCGTGGTGCTTTCTGCAGCGATATCAGCGTTATTGGGGATTACCGAGCCGGCGCTGTTTGGGGTGTTAACGCGTTATAAGAAAGCCTTTATCGCTGCCACCATTGCCAGTTCATTAGCCTCGGCCTTTATCGCCTTCTTCGGCGTGCGGTTATACGGTTATATCCTGTCGAGCATCTTCAGTTTGCCCGCCTACATCGGTCCCTATTTCGTTTTCGCCTTGATGGGCGTGGCGATAGCGTTGGTGTTGTCGTTTACGCTGACGATGTTGTTGGTCAGGAATAAACCATCGGAGAGTGCTGAGCAGGTGGTTGAGAGCGAGGCGTGATGGGGTTTTGGAGTTGAGGTCATGGGTGAGTGCGGTGGCACGGTGTCAGCACAGGTCAAAACCGGTTCCGGGGGTAAGGCGTCAGCATAGAGTGCCTTATCCGAGGCGCCGTAAATACATCCCTGTAGGCTTGGCTGCGGCATCCCTGCCGCAGACACTCGGCTAAGACACTCTATGCCGCCAACCAATAGCATTGGTGTCGTTGGCTGTATTCGTGGACGCACAGGTCAAGACCAGCTCGGGTGAAACGGCGTCAGCATAGAGTGCCTTATCCGAGACGCCGTAAATACATCCCTGTAGGCTTGGCTGCGGCATCCCTGCCGCAGACACTCGGCTAAGGCACTCTATGCCGCCACCCAATAGCATTGGTGTCGGTGGCTGTATTCGTGGACGCACAGATCAAGACCAGCTCGGTGGCACGGCATTGCTGCAGTGTTTCCCAGACGCACAATTCTAAAGTATGCCGCTGTAAACGGTTTTGACGTGTGCATCCCCATTTAAACAGGTGACACTGAAGCGTCGAGGAAGGGAGAGAAGGTTGATAGCGAGTCTTCGGCGACAGGGATGTCGCCGCTGAGCCCCCAGGGATGGGTTTACGGCGTCTTTGCGTTCAACCTTCTCTCCCTGAACGGGATACCGGGCCACGCAGACGACTTACTGGCTATCAGCGGCGACAACCTCTTCGCCTCAACTACTTACCTTCAGCAATTACCGCGCGATTTTAGCCAGTAGATTGTGCACAAACTTCGGCACGACTTCACTCGCTAAACCGTAGTCTTTTTCTTCGAACTCACTGCCGACCTGGCTGGGCTCGAGGTTCAGCTCGACGGTATGCGCGCCCTGCAGTTTGGCTTCGTGAACGAAACCTGCGGCGGGGTAAACGTGGCCTGATGTTCCGATGGCGACGAAATAGTCGGCCTCGCTCAATGCCGCGTAAATCTCGTCCATCTGTAATGGCATCTCGCCAAACCAGACGACGTGGGGACGCAATACTGACGGGAACTGGCAACAATGACAGCGATCTTCTGGCTTAACGTCATCACCCCAATGCAGGATCTGCCCGCTGGTGGCACAACGCACTTTCAGCAACTCACCGTGCATGTGGATCACGTGACTGTTCCCTGCACGCTCATGCAGGTTGTCGATATTCTGCGTCACCAACAGGAAATGATCGCCCAACGCGGCTTCCAGTTCCGCCAGCGCTTCGTGGGCGGCGTTCGGCTGGATCTCCGGCTGTTGCAACTGACGACGGCGGGCATTGTAGAAGTCTTGCACTTTTTGCGGATCGCGCGCAAAACCTTCCGGCGTGGCCACATCTTCGACTTTATGATCTTCCCATAAGCCATCGGCCGCGCGGAAAGTCCGGATACCCGACTCGGCAGAAATACCTGCGCCGGTCAACACCACCACGCGTGGCAATGGATGTTGGGCTATCTCAATATTGCGATCGCGCTCAAAAATACGCTGACGAAAACGCTGGTGCACCTGGCGTCGGGTCTTCTTGTATCGCGCCAGACGCAGTCGGCGACGGGGAGTTCGCATCATAATTTCTCTATTCCTTAACGTGCAGGAATGCGGCACCGCGCATTCCACCTGCGTCTCCGTGACGCGCCTTTTCAAACCTCGGTGGTTTGGCAACCGGCAGCAGATGAGGGCTTACCTTCTCTGCCAGGCCGTCATACAGCGCGTCGAAATTGGACAATCCCCCCCCCAGTACCACCAGATGCGGGTCTACCAGCGTCAGCAGGTTACCCAGACAAACGGCCAGCAACTCCCGGTATCGGTCGGTATGGGCGATGGCTTGCGGATCTCCCTGATAATAGCGGGAGATAATCTCGGGTGCACTGAGAGCCTGCTGATTATGCAGCTGCCAGAGGCGGGAAAATCCCGAGCCCGACAGCCAGGAGTCAATGCACCCCGTCTTGCCACAGCCACATCGCGGCTGCACTACGTTTTGTCCCAGCACGTCCAGCGCATCAATCGGCAAACGCGTGTGGCCAAACTCGCCCACCACGTAATTGCGCCCGGTTAACGGCTTGCCGTCAACAATCAGTCCGCCGCCAACGCCAGTGCCAAGGATCAGCCCCATCACCACCGGATAGACCTGAAACTCTTCATCCCAGGCTTCCGAGAGGGCAAAACAGTTGGCATCGTTATCGATGCGCACATCGCGACCCAGCCGTTGCGAGAGATCGGCCTGCAAGGTTCTGCCCGTCGCGGCGGGCACGTTGGCGGTAAACAGCGTGCCATCGTCCGGCACCGGGATCCCCGGCACGCCAATGCCCACGCTGCCCCGTTGACCACAAAAGGCATCGGCTTCTTCCGTGAGCGCAACCAGCAGATCCACCAGCGCCTGATAGTCGTCTTTTGGCGTGACGACCCGCTTAGTCCAGACCTGCTGAAGCTGAAGGTTATACACCCCCAGCGCAATCTTGCTGCCGCCAACGTCAAAACCGTAATACATGCTGTTATTGTCCGCTCAGTACACGCGCCGGGTCGATTTTGCTCGCCCGCCGTGCGGGATACCAACTGGCAATCAGACTCAGCACCAGCGAGGTGACCAACACGATAGCCACATCTGACCAGTGCACTTCTGATGGCAGGAAGTCGATAAAGTAGATATCGCCGGACAGGAAATGATAGCCGGTTAAGGTTTCAATTCCGCGAATCAGCGGCGTGAGGTTGAATGCCGCCAGCACGCCAACCACCACGCCACTGACGCTGCCGACCAGCCCGGCCATCAGGCCATACCAGACAAAGATAGCGCGGATCAGGCCATCCTTCGCCCCGAGCGTGCGCAATACCGCAATGTCGCCACTCTTATCCTTCACCGCCATCACCAGCGTTGAAACGATGTTGAAACAGGCCACGCCAATCACCAGCACCATCGCCAGATACATAATGGCGCGGATCATCTGGATATCGCGATACATGTAGCCATAGGTGCCAATCCAGCTGCGGATATAGACGTAAGAATGCGTCACTTCACCGGCATCACGCACCAGCTTTTGCGCGGCAAACGGGTCGCTCATCTTCAGTGCAATGCCCGTGACGTTGTCACCCATGCCTAAATATTGCTGCGCATCACCCAGAGGAACCAATGCCAGGCTGTGATCCAACATGCCGCTGAGCGCTAAAATGCCGCTCACCTGCAGGCGTACGCGCTTCGGTTGCAGCAGCTTATGCTCGGGATCGCTGTTGGGGATCATGATGGTCAGCCAGTCGCCCTGCTTAACCTTCAGGCTGGTCGCCACGCCCTGACCAAGAATGATTTGCTGTTTGCCGGCGCTGAAACTCTGCCAGGCATTGTTCTGCACATACTTCGGCAACGCGCTCAGGTTGTTTTCCTGCTGAGGATCGACGCCCTTCACCTGAACCGCCTGCAGCTTCGCGCCGCTTTCAATCAGCCCGGTGAAGTTGATGTACGGTGCAGCCGCTGCGATGCCTTTCACCTGCTCCACCTTCGGCAGCAGTTGCTGCCAGCCGGTAAAGGGCTGATTGACCGGCTCGATTTCGCCATGCGGCACTACCGCCAGGATACGGTTATTCAGCTCGCGCTCGAAACCGTTCATCGCACTCAGACCCACGATCAGTACCGCCACGCCCAGCGCAATACCGACGGTGGAAATCACCGAGATCAACGACACCATGCCGCTACGGCGACGCCCACGGCTGAACCGCAGGCCAAGAAGAAGAGAAAGATTGCCCGCCATTACGCCTTCCCTGCCAGTAACACGTCTCCGCTTAGCTGGCCGTCACGCATCTCCATCTGGCGGTTAAGCCGCTTCGCAAGATGTAAATCGTGGGTTACCACCAGGAAAGCCGTGCCCTGACGCACGTTCAGTTCGCCCAGCAGATCGAAAATGGCATCCGCGTTGCGGGCATCCAGATTACCGGTGGGCTCATCCGCCAGCACCAGACGCGGATTGTTCACCAGCGCACGGGCGATGGCCACACGCTGACGCTCGCCGCCGGAAAGCTCGGACGGACGGTGTTTCGCACGCTTATCCAGACCCACGGCCGTCAGCATCTCCATCGCTTTGGCTTCGGCCTCGGCTTTGCCCACTTTGCCAATCAGCAGCGGCATCGCCACGTTTTCCATCGCCGTAAAGTCCGGCAACAGATGGTGGAACTGGTAAATAAAGCCCAGCTCGCGGTTACGCAGTTCAGCCTTCGCCGAGGAGCTCATGCCGTTAAGGGATTTGCCGTTGAACACCACATCGCCAGAGGTGGGCGTATCCAGCCCGCCCAGCAGATGCATCAGGGTGCTTTTACCGGAGCCGGAGCTGCCGACAATCGCCATCATTTCGCCAGGGGCCACGCTGAAGGAGACATTGCGCAGCACATCCGTCTGGACGCTGCCTTCCTGATAGCGTTTGCACAGGTCATTGCACTGCAACAGAATCGGGTTACTCATAACGTAAAGCCTCAGCGGGTTGTACGGCGGCGGCGCGCCATGAAGGATACAGCGTGGAAAGCAGCGCCACGACCATCGCCGTTACCACAATGGTGATCACTTGCGGAATGGAAATTTCTACCGGCAGCGCCGCGCCATCAAGGAACGCGCCAATCAACGGCATCAGGTTATTCAGCTGGCTGGCTAACAGCACGCCGAGCAGCGCGCCCAGCACCGAGCCGACAATGCCTGCGGTGGCACCCTGCACCATAAACACCATCACAATTTGCCGGCGGGTTAAGCCCTGGGTTTGCAGGATCGCCACTTCGCCCTGCTTCTCCATGATCAGCAGACCCAGCGAGGTGATGATGTTAAAGGCTGCCACGGCGACGATCAGGCTCAGCAGCAGGCCCATCATGTTTTTCTCCATGCGCACCGCCTGGAACAGCTCGCCTTTACGCTCGCGCCAGTCTTTCCATACCAGCCCTTCCGGCAGCTTTTGCTGGCTGAGGCTGTCAACCTGCAGCGGCTTATCCAGCCACAGACGCCAGCCGGTGATGTTGCCCGCCGGATAACGCATCAGTCTTGAGGCATCCTGCTGATTTACCAGAATCTGATAACCGTCCACCTCACTGTTGGCGGCGAAGGTGCCCACCACGGTGAACAGACGCTGGCTCGGCAAGCGGCCCATCGGCGTGAACTGGCTGGCAGAAGGCACCATCAGACGCAGCTCTTCACCGCGCTTCACGCCCAGCTGGGTCGCCAGCTGTTCACCAATGATCACGTTATATTTGCCGGGCTGCAGATCGGTCTGCTTGACGTTCACCAGATAAGGCGAAAGGGGATCCGGTTCATCCGGGTTGATGCCCAGCATCACGCCCACGCCGACGCTGCGGGCGCTTTGCAGCACCACATCCCCGGTGGTCAGCGGCGTAATTTTCTTCGTTCCTTGCAGCTTGAGGCTGTCAGCCGGCAGCTGTTGCGGATTGATCGAGCCTTTGTCGCTGGTAATCAGCGCCTGAGGCATCAAATTGAGGGTGCTCTTCTCGAGCTCATGCTCAAAACCGTTCATCACCGATAACACGGTGACCAGCGCCAGCACGCCAAGCGTGATGCCGATGGCGGAGAGCCAGGAAACAAACCGGCCGAAGCGGTCTGAAGCTCGTCCACGCATATAGCGCAGACCGATAAATAACGCGACAGGTTGATACATGTAATCCGTCTTCTGGCAAAGCGTTGGCAAAAAGTGATCGAAGATAATAAAGGTTAGCCCGGCGTTATGGAACCTCTAAGCCGCTGACTGTGCAGCTTTGTTTTGTCAGCAACGGCAACAATGGCCCTCATCACCGCGATATCGCACAAAAAACAGCCGCTAATTGCTCAATTGTCGGCCGTGAATCGGCTTACAATACTATTAACCCCTCTCAAAAAGAGGTAATACGTTAAGTGCAATATCGCCGTAGAGTCAGCCCAGGAGTGGTAAAAATGTCTAAATATCCTAAAGGCAGCATTGTCAGGCACAAAACCGGCGACATTAAAGGCATGGTAGTGAACGTGTTCGAACAGGGCGATTCACCCGCGGGTTACTACGTAAAGTGGGATGACGGCAACCACAGCTATCACGGTGAAAAAGAGCTGATCTGGGCAAACATTGACCGACCTAAGATGCACTACACCCAACAATCGCCGAAATAGAGGTATACTCCGGTTAGCTGAAGGGGAACACGGTTCCCTGCTCTCCATTTTGCGAAGAGACCGTCTGACTGATTATGCCTGAACACATTCGTTACACCCTGCCCGTAAAAGCAGGTGACCAACGCCAGTTAGGTCAACTGACCGGTGCCGCCTGTGCGGTGGAATGCGCTGAGATCATCGAACGCCATCCTGGCCCGGTGATGTTAATCGCCCCCGACATGCAAAATGCCCTCCGCCTGTATGATGAGATCAAACAGTTTACCGACGAGCCGGTGATGAGCCTGGCCGACTGGGAAACGCTGCCTTTTGACAGTTTCTCACCGCATCAGGACATTATTTCCTCACGCCTTTCCACGCTCTACCAGTTGCCGATGATGGAACGCGGTGTGCTGATCCTGCCGGTGAATACGCTGTTGCAGCGGGTTTGTCCGCACAGCTTCCTGCACGGGCACGCGCTGGTGATGAAGAAAGGCCAGCGGCTGTCGCGCGATACCTTGCGCAGCCAGCTTGAACAGGCCGGTTACCGTCACGTCGATCAGGTGATGGAACATGGCGAATACGCCACCCGTGGCGCGCTGCTGGATCTCTATCCGATGGGCAGCGACCAGCCCTACCGCATCGATTTCTTTGATGACGAGATCGACAGCCTGCGCTTGTTCGACGTCGACAGCCAGCGCACGCTGGAAGAGGTTCCGGCGGTTAACCTGCTGCCGGCGCATGAATTCCCGACCGACAAAGCGGCGATTGAGCTGTTCCGCACCCAGTGGCGCGAACATTTCGAGGTGCGCCGCGAGTCCGAACACATCTATCAGCAGGTGAGCAAAGGCACGCTGCCGACCGGCATCGAGTACTGGCAGCCGCTGTTCTTCGATCAGCCGTTGCCGGCGCTGTTCAGCTATCTGCCGGAAAACACCCTGCTGGTGAATACCGGCGATCTGGAAGTCAGCGCCGACCGTTTCCTGCTGGATGTCACCTCCCGCTTTGAAAGCCGCCGCGTGGATCCTATGCGCCCGCTGTTGCCGCCAGAAAAGCTCTGGCTGCGCACCGATGAGCTGTTTAGCGAGCTGAAAAACTGGCCGCGCGTGCAGTTGAAAAGCGAAGAGCTGCCGAAGAAAGCCGCTAATACCAACTTGCAGTATCACCCGCTGCCGGATCTGGCGGTGCAGGCGCAGGCCAAAGTGCCGCTGGATACCTTGCGTCGCTTCCTGGAAGCATTCAGCGGCCCGGTAATCTTCTCGGTTGAGAGTGAAGGCCGCCGTGAAGCGCTGCAAGAGTTGCTGGCGCGGATCAAAATTTTGCCTCAGGGCGTGCATACCTTTGCCGAAGCCGAAGCGGCCGGTCACTATCTGATGATTGGTGCCAGCGAAAAAGGCTTCGTCGACGGTTTGCGCCAGCGGGCGTTTATCTGCGAAGGCGATCTGCTGGGCGAACGCGTCAGCCGTCGTCGTCAGGACAGCCGCCGCACCATTAACCCTGATGTATTAATCCGTAACCTCGCTGAACTGCGCTCCGGGCAGCCGGTGGTGCACCTCGAGCATGGCGTGGGTCGCTATATCGGGCTGACCACGCTGGAAACCGGTGGTATCACCGCCGAGTACCTGATGCTGACCTACGCCGGTGACGCCAAGCTGTATGTGCCGGTGTCGTCGCTGCACTTGATCAGCCGCTATGCCGGCGGTGCGGATGAGAACGCGCCGCTGCATAAGCTCGGCAGCGATGCCTGGTCACGGGCGCGGCAGAAAGCCGCCGAGAAAGTGCGTGATGTGGCCGCGGAGCTGCTGGATATTTACGCCCAGCGTGAAGCCAAGAGCGGTTTTGCCTTTAAGCACGATCGTGAGCAATATCAGCTGTTCTGCGAGAGTTTCCCGTTCGAAACCACCCCAGACCAGGCGCAGGCAATCAATGCCGTCCTCAGTGATATGTGCCAGCCGCTGGCGATGGATCGTCTGGTGTGCGGCGACGTCGGCTTCGGTAAAACCGAAGTGGCGATGCGAGCCGCCTTCCTGGCGGTGGAAAACCACAAGCAGGTTGCGGTGCTGGTGCCGACCACCCTGCTTGCTCAGCAGCATTACGATAACTTCCGCGACCGTTTTGCCAACTGGCCGGTACGCATTGAGATGCTTTCCCGCTTCCGAACCGCCAAAGAACAAACGGCGATCCTTGAGCAGGCCAGAGAAGGCAAAATCGATATTCTGATTGGCACGCATAAACTGCTGGCCAATGAGATCAAGTGGCGCGATTTGGGGCTGCTGATCGTCGATGAAGAGCACCGCTTCGGCGTGCGTCATAAGGAACGCATTAAAGCGATGCGCGCCGACGTGGATATCCTGACGCTGACCGCCACGCCGATCCCGCGCACGCTGAATATGGCGATGAGCGGCATGCGCGATCTGTCAATTATTGCCACGCCACCGGCACGTCGCTTGGCGGTAAAAACCTTCGTGCGTGAGTTCGACGATCTGGTGGTGCGTGAAGCTATCCTGCGTGAAGTGCTGCGTGGTGGCCAGGTTTACTATCTGTACAACGACGTCGAAAACATCGAGAAAGCGGCTAATCGCCTGTCTGAACTGGTTCCGGAGGCCCGTGTGGCCATCGGCCACGGTCAGATGCGTGAGCGCGAGCTGGAACGGGTGATGAATGATTTCCACCATCAGCGCTTCAACGTGCTGGTGTGTACCACCATCATCGAAACCGGTATCGATATTCCGACCGCCAACACCATCATCATCGAGCGCGCGGACCATTTCGGTCTGGCACAGTTACACCAGTTGCGCGGCCGCGTGGGACGTTCACACCACCAGGCGTATGCCTGGCTGATGACGCCGCATCCGAAAGCGATGACGTCCGATGCGCATAAGCGTCTGGAAGCACTCGCCTCTCTGGAAGATTTGGGCGCCGGGTTTGCGCTGGCGACCCACGATCTGGAAATTCGTGGCGCGGGTGAGCTGTTGGGTGAAGGACAAAGCGGACAGATGGAAACCATTGGCTTCTCGCTATATATGGAGCTGCTGGAAAATGCCGTTGAGGCGCTGAAAGAAGGCCGCGAACCGTCGCTGGAAGATCTGACCAACAGTCAGACTGACATTGAGCTGCGGATGCCTTCCCTGTTGCCAGATGAGTACATTCCGGATGTGAACACCCGTCTGTCGTTCTACAAACGCATCGCCAGCGCGCAGGAAGAAGGCGAGTTGCAGGATCTGAAAGTCGAACTGATCGACCGCTTTGGCCTGTTGCCGGATGCCGCACGTAATCTGCTGGATACTGCTTCGTTGCGCCTAATGGCGAAGAAGATCGGCATTCGTCGGGTGGAAGCCAGCGACAAAGGCGGCTTTATTGAGTTCGCCGAGAAGAATCTGGCTAATCCAGGCTGGCTGATTGGGTTGTTGCAGAAGGAACCGCAGCACTGGCGGCTTGATGGCCCGACCAAAATCAAGTTTATCCGCGACCTGGCTGACCGCAAGTTAAGGATGAAATGGGTCGGTGACTTTATGGCTCAGGTACTGGCGAACGCCGCGTGAGCCTGACTCAGCAATAAAAAAAGCGGCTAATCAGCCGCTTTTTTTCTATCCGCGAGATGCCCACAACGGTAAGCATCTTATCAGGCAGCTACGCGCGTGGCGTCAACTGCCGGATTTTACGCTTTGTCGTTCAGCACCAGCTGACCGTTACTGTCCAGCGGGATACGGGTGCCTGGGTCGTTATCCATACGGATTTTGCCCTGGTCGTTACCGATTTTATAGGTAACGTCATAACCCATCATTTTTTCCTGCTTGTCGTAAACGGTTTTGCAGCGCTGCTCGGTGGTGGTGTAGGTATCCCGATCCTGCAGTGCGCCCTGCACCTGATTACCACCGTAGCCACCCGCCACTGCACCGGCAACGGTTGCCACGTCGCGACCGCGACCGCCGCCAAACTGATGGCCCAACACGCCACCCGCTACCGCGCCCAGTACTGAACCGGCAATACGGTGCTCATCCTGCACGGCGCGACGGTGTGTCAGCGTCACGTTACGGCATTCCTGACGTGGGTTTTTGGTCGTTTCTTTGATTGGTGTTGCGGAAAGCACCTGCGCATACTGCGGGCTGCGATCAAAAACGTTCATGCCTGCAACAGCAGCGACGCCCAGGGCCGCTGCCACACCAATTCCGATACCTGCCAACATTGATTTATTCACAGGACGTTCTCCTGAAATTGTTACCGCGCAATTTAGCCTGCAGCCCATTCCGTGGCAGAGACCATTACCTGGCGTGCGCGACGCGCCATGTGGTGTTGGGGTAATTTTGCGCATCAGGACCAATTGTGACAATAAGAATACCGGACGAAATCACGTCCAGTTACCATAAGAGAAAGCTTTTAAGAGTGTTCCGATCGACGGCTTTGCGGGGCGGTAAAAGAAGAAAGGCTTATAGTAAACGTGTCACTATAAGCCTTGATGCTTGCAAATACTGTGGTACTACAACGACTAAATTGCGATCAATGCATTTTCAGGCGCGGACGGATCACCCGGTTAATGCTGCCAACCAGCATCATCAGGCCGGTTTTGAAGTAGCCATGCAGCGCCACCTGGTGCATACGGTACAGCGAAATGTAAACGAAACGCGCAATGCGCCCTTCCACCATCATCGAACCGCGCATCAGGTTACCCATCAGGCTTCCCACCGTACTGAAGCGAGAGAGCGACACCAGCGAACCGTGATCCTTATAGACATAGGATTTCAGGCTCTGGCCTTTAATCTGCGCCAGGATGTTACCCAGCACAAGCGAAGCCATCTGGTGAGCAGACTGCGCGCGCGGCGGCACAAATCCGCCGGAAGGCAGTGCACAGGATGCACAGTCACCAATGGCGAAGATGCTGTCATCCAGCGTGGTTTGCAGCGTAGGCTTCACCACCAGCTGATTGATGCGGTTAGTTTCCAAACCGCCAATCTCTTTCATAAAGTCAGGCGCTTTGATCCCCGCTGCCCACACCATCAGATCGGCATCGATAAACTCGCCCGATTTGGTGTTCAGCCCTTTTTTATCGGCGCTGGTGACCATGGTCTGCGTTAATACCCGCACGCCCAGCTTGGTCAGTTCCTGATGCGCCGCGGTGGAGATACGTGGCGGCAGCGCTGGCAGAATACGCTCACCGGCTTCCACCAGCGTGACGTTCAGCGCGCTGTTATCCAGCCCTTTGTAACCGTAGCTGTGCAGCTGTTTGACCGCATTATGCAGCTCGGCCGACAGCTCAACGCCGGTTGCGCCTGCGCCAACAATGGCGATGTTCACTGTGTCCTGCGGCCCTTCGCTGGAAGAGAATTTCAGGAACAGGTTGAGCATTTCATTGTGGAAACGACGCGCCTGGTGCGGGTTATCAAGGAAAATGCAGTGGTCTTTTACGCCCGGCGTACCAAAGTCGTTTGAGGTACTGCCCAGCGCCATCACCAGGGTGTCATAGGCCAGTTCACGTTCAGGGACCAACAGCTCACCCTGCGCATCGCGGATCTCAGACAGCTGGAGGCGTTTGCCTTCGCGGTCGATATCGGTCAGCGTGCCCAGCTGGAACTGGAAACCGTGATTGCGGGCATGCGCCAGGTAGCTCAGTCCATCAATCCCTTCATCCAGCGATCCGGTGGCCACTTCATGCAGCAGCGGTTTCCACAGGTGGCTGGTGTTACGATCGACCAGAGTGATTTCAGCCTTTTTCTTACGCCCCAACTTGTGACCCAGCTGAGTAGCAAGTTCAAGTCCACCTGCCCCTCCGCCAATAATGACAATTTTCTTCAGTGGTGTAGTCAATTGACCCCCTTAAATTGTGAACCGATCGTTAACTAAAGGTTAAATTAATATCCTTAGTAAACATAGGGTTGGCGAGTTTAATTCGCTATCTGCTGGCAGAATAGCACGGGGATGAAGCAGAGATCTCTTAAAATTGATGCAGGTCAATTTTTACCAACGATCTCAGAATAGTACGAAGAAATAAGGGGCAGGACGCAGCCGGATGACCGCGCCCTTAAGCGTTAACCGAGGGTTTTAAAGGCTTTGATGCGTTGCAGATGTTGCGCGATATTTTTGAATTTATGGCCCTGCACGTCGTCCCAGATAATCTCATAGGTGCTTTGCAACGCCTCTGCCGAACGCTGGCTGTCCAGCGCGTCATCGTTGCGTGAGAGAATGGCCAGGCAGCGGTCACGGTTCTTCTCGCGGAAATTGCTGACGCATTTCGTAGCCAGATCGACGTACTCTTCCGGGCGATTGATTTTCCCCACCATGTTCTCTTCAGGCCAGAGGTTCGGATTGAAGATGACCTGGCGGATATCGCTGAGAAAACCAATGCGCTCGGCCCAAAAGCCACCTAAGCCCACGCCGCAAATCAACGGCCTTTCATCGTCAGTGCTGCGCAGCAGTTTATCGGTCTCATTCAGCAGATACTGCATATCATGCTTGGGATGCAGCGTGCTGTAGCTCAGCAAGCGCACATCGGGGTCAATAAACTGCAGCTGGAGAACCTTTTCATGGTTCCCCGGACTGGTTGAATCAAAACCGTGCAGATAAATGATCATCGCCATCCTCGTTGAGAATTGCCGTCAGCTGCCTTTTTGCTCCAGCCAGCGCGATTGCAGCGCGGTCAGGGCCTTGTTCGCTTCTTTCCAGCGAGGCGAATCCAGCAGCTGCTGGCGGGTAAATGTTCCCCGATGATACAACCGGCTGACGCGTTCGGCGTTGATCGGCGACAGATTATCCAACACGCTGACCGCACCTTGACGGTTATTGCAGACCAGGATCATATCGCAGCCGGCATCCAGCGATGCCTGGCCACGCTCTGCGTAGCTGCCCATAATCGCCGCACCTTCCATCGACAGATCGTCCGAGAAAATCACGCCGTCATACCCTAACTCGCCGCGAAGCACGGTCTGTAACCAGTGGGACGATCCGCTTGCCGGACGGGGATCGATCTGAGTATAGATAACATGCGCCGGCATGATCGCATCCAATGCCTGCTCTTCAATCAGCTGTTTGAAAATCTGCATGTCGTGCTGGCGAATTTCCTGCTCGCTGCGGTCATCACGCGGCGTCTCTTTGTGCGAATCGGCACTGACCGCACCATGGCCGGGGAAATGTTTGCCGGTGGTTTTCATACCCGCGTCGTGCATCCCGCGGATAAACTGACGCGCCATGCGTAAAGCGATGGCCGGATCTTCATGGAAGCTGCGCTCACCAATGGCCGCGCTGCCGTGGCCGATATCCAGCACCGGCGCAAAGCTGATGTCGATATCCATGGCGATCATTTCTGAGGCCATCAACCAGCCAGCCTGCTGGGCCAGCTCGGCGGCTTTCGCTTCGTCGTTCAGCGCGCAGAAAGACTGCATGGCGGGCAGGCGGGTAAAGCCCTCACGAAAGCGCTGAACGCGTCCGCCTTCCTGATCGACGGCAACCACCAGCCGGTTGCGCGATGCCGCGCGAATTTGCCTGACCAGTTCGGCCAGCTGCGCAGGATCGTGATAATTACGGCTAAACAGGATCAACCCGCCGACCAGCGGGTGCTGTAAAATCTCACGCTCTTCTGCATCCAGCTCGTAGCCGAGCACGTCTAACATTACCGGTCCCACACTTCACCTCTTAATCTGAAAACACCCGCTGCCAGGCTTCTGCTGCCAGCGTGTAAAACATCGGTTGTTGAGTCTGCTGCCAGCGCAGCTCATACCAGCTGGCCATTAGCAGCCTCAGCCACGGCTGCCAGCGCTGCATCTGCTGCGTCAGCGCCTGCTGGTCAATATTCTGTTGCGCTGCATAGCGAGCCGTCAGCTGCTGTTGTTGTTGCTGGTTGAGGCCGTTGCCCGCCACTATCGCCGCCAGCTCCAGCGCCACATCGCCATCGCTGGCGTATTCCCAGTCGATAAGCTGCAAGCTGTCCCGATGACGGATGACGTTGCCGCCATGGATATCCATATGCAGTAACGCCAGCCGCAGCGGCCTGGGCTCGCCCTGCTGTTGACACTTTTTAAGCGCCCGCAGCCAGCCATGATGGCGACGCGTCGGGCAACTTAACTGCCAGTATTGCTGTAACAGCGACAGCAGAGAAAGCCGGTAGCCGCTCAGTGGCTGCGCGTGCAAGGTGGCCACCTTTAAGGCAACGGCCTCAAGGTGCTGAATAAACCCCTGCCGATCCAGCGCTTCGCCCGGCTGCCAGCCCAGCAGCAACCACTCTGCGTTAAAACCCTGCACCGCTGGCGCAAGACCACTGCCTGAGAGTTTGCGCAGAATATGGTACTCGCGACGGCGATCGACGCCGGGAACAGGCTCGGCTTTTCGCTGATGGCGAGCCAGCAAGGTCAGGTCGCCCACCACGACTTTTCCGGTCTGGCCGGTGAGTCCGGTCAGCGGAAAAAAAGAACCGGCGGATTGCGCCGCCGGAAACTGTTGGGTGATCAGCCTGCCAAGCGCCGGATCAATGCTGGACGACACCGTTGCCTGACCAGATGATTTCACCTGTCTGCACCAGCATCAGCTGCATTTGCAGCGAAGGCGTTTTCACATCGCCCTGCACGTTGCTGTACAACACATACTGCGCGCCAACAATACGCGCCAGACCCACGGCTTTACTGCGTGAGCCCAGGCTGTCTTCTGCCGACAGGCCCAGCGTCTGCTTGGCGGTCGCTAGCTGCTGCGGCGTGACCAGCGTGAACTGGGTATTATTATCCAGTGCCGTGTGCAGCGCAGCGGTGGCTTTAGAGATTTGCAGGCTGCCGTTGGTGCTGTTTTTCACCCCATCCACCAGCAGAACGCTGCCGGCGGTGACGCCATCGGCTTTCAGCATCTGCGCAATCAATGGCGAGACGCTGGCATCCCAGTTAATGGACTGGAACTTCGGCGGCTGTGGTACGGTTTCCGCTGGCGGTGGCTCAACAGGCGGTTGGACTGGCTGAGTCGGCTGCACCGGCTCGACCGGCGCAGGCTTCTGCGGTTGCTGCTGTTCATTCACACAGCCTGCCAGGATCAGCGCCAGTAACACGACACCCGAGAGTTTGATTAACTTCCTTTCCACGCAATAACTCCTAAAGATACAAATAGAGCCTGACTTTGCTCGCCGTCAGGTTACCGGTTTGCGATGATATTTCAATATTGCCATTGGCGGCCACGGTGGTGGTGCGCGGCGCTTCAAACGGGGTGATTTCCAGACCTTTGTCATCATACCAGTAGAAACGGTAGTGAACGGTCACCGGCTTCACCTGCTGGTTATAAAGCACCGAGGAGGCCCGCTGCTGCCCTTCATTTTCGGACATCACCGGCTGATCGGTGGTGATCCCGGCTGAAAGGACCGATGACTCCATCACCAACGACTGCGAGGTATTGATGGTGGTGGGAGGGCTGCTGCATCCGCTGAGCAGCGCCAGTAACGTTATGCCTGTGGCAATCGCCCGCATAGTGAGGTGTGTCCGTATCAGAGGGCTAGTTAGCCAGCATTGGGCCTAAAGGACGACCACCGACGAGATGGAAGTGGATATGATAAACCTCCTGCCCGCCGTGTTTATTGCAGTTCATGATCAGGCGGTAGCCATCTTCGGCAATGCCCTGATCTTTGGCAATTTTAGCCGCAACGGTGATCATCCTGCCCAGCGCCGCTTCATGGCCTGGCACCGCATCGTTGGCGGTAGGGATCACAATATTGGGAATGATCAGAATATGGGTGGGCGCTTTTGGCGAGATATCACGGAAGGCGGTCACCAGCTCATCCTGATAGACGATGTCAGCCGGGATTTCACGGCGGATAATTTTACTGAAAATCGTTTCTTCAGCCATCAGTCACTTCCTTAACGAAAAGTAGAGTTCAGGCAGTATGAGTGAGTTAGCCGTTTTCTTTCAACCTTCCCGTGACATTTCTTACGCTAATCGCCTGGCATGTCAGCATTCGGCTTGTACGGGCATGAAAAAGGGGAGCCTCAGCTCCCCTTTCGTCACGGAATAAACCCTTAACTGTTACGGATATAATCATCCATATCGGTTTTCAGGTTATCGGATTTAGTGCCAAAAATGGCCTGAACACCGGACCCGGCAATCACCACGCCCGCCGCGCCTAATTTTTTCAGGCCGGGCTGGTCGACTTTGGTCACGTCCGCCACGCTGACACGCAGGCGGGTGATACAGGCGTCCAGATTGGTGATGTTCTCTTTGCCGCCAAAGGCTGCGACCAGATTACCGGCCATCTCACTGGCGTTACCCACCGTTTGCTCCGCAGTGGTCTCTTCACGACCTGGCGTTTTCAGGTTGAATTTGGTGATCACAAAGCGGAATACGGTGTAATAAATCAGGCCATAAATGACGCCTACTACCGGGAACAGCCAGATTTTGCTGCTGTTACCACTGAGCACCACAAAGTCGATCAGGCCGTGCGAGAAGCTGGTGCCATCACGCATTCCTAACAGGATACAGATTGGGAACGCCAGTCCGGCCAGCAGAATGTGGATGGCGTACAGCACCGGTGCCACAAACATGAACGAGAACTCAATCGGTTCGGTGATGCCGGTCAGGAACGAGGTCAGCGCAGCGGAGATCATGATGCCGCCCACTTTGGCGCGGTTCTCTGGTTTCGCTGAATGCCAGATAGCGATAGCCGCCGCTGGCAAACCGTACATTTTAAACAGGAAGCCGCCGGAAAGTTTGCCTGCCGTTGGGTCACCCGCCATATAGCGTGGGATATCACCGTGGAATACCTGACCCGCCGCATTGGTAAACTCACCAATTTGCATCTGGAAAGGAACGTTCCAGATATGGTGCAGGCCAAACGGCACCAGCGTACGCTCAATCAGACCATACAGGCCGAAGGCAACAACCGGGTTCTGGTAAGCCGCCCACTGTGAGAAGTCCTGAATCGCCGTACCAATCGGTGGCCAGACAAAGGAGAGCGCCACACCGAGGAAGATCGCCGTGAAGCCAGAGATAATCGGCACAAAGCGTTTACCGGCAAAGAAGCCCAGATATTCCGGCAACTTGATACGGTAGAAGCGGTTAAACATGTATGCCGCAATCGAACCGGCAATGATGCCACCGAGTACGCCGGTATCCGCCAGATGTTTGGCTTCGATTTCCGCCGGCGGTAAATGCAGCACCAGCGGCGCGACCACCGCCATGGTTTTCACCATGATGCCATAGGCAACGACGGCGGCCAGTGCCGAAACGCCGTCATTGTTGGTGAAGCCCAGCGCCACGCCAATCGCGAAGATTAACGGCATATTGGCGAAGACTGAACCACCGGCTTCCGCCATGACGTGAGAAACCACGGCAGGCAACCAGCTGAAGTTGGCAGAACCAACGCCCAGCAGAATACCGGCTATCGGCAAAACCGACACCGGCAGCATCAGCGATTTGCCGACCTTTTGCAGGTTGGCAAAGGCATTTTTAAACATAGTGTGAAGCTCCTGAGTATGATTGCTGTTTTACGCGCGTTACGCGTGATAACGGAGGGGAGATCCCCGCTATTTTCGGAACGTCTTAGCGTTCTCGGTATTTATTACGAAGAGTAAAATAAATCGCTAAAATTTAGTTTGATGAGCATCACGTTTCATCGAAGCTTTGCACATCGTCTAGTTCAAATGGCCAGAAAATGCCAGGTTTTGCACAATAAAAAACCGCATCACCCAACAGAGCGATGCGGAATTGCATCAACAGCCGCTGCCGGCTGCCGTGAACGCCGTCGTTATGCGTCGGTTAACCGGGAGAGCGGCACGTGGAACAGATCGGAAAAGTTCTTTGTGGTGGCTTCAGCCATTTGCTCAATGCTGACGCCTTTGACCACCGCCATATATTCGGCAACATCACGCGTGTAAGCGGGCTGATTCTCTTTGCCGCGGAACGGCACCGGCGCCAGGTACGGTGAATCCGTCTCGACCAGCATACGATCGAGTGGCACGTAGCGTGCCGCTTCGCGGATGCTCTCCGCATTGCGGAAGGTGGCGATGCCCGAGAAGGAGATATAGAAACCCATATCCAACAGTTTGCCGGCCGTTTCCCGATCTTCGGTAAAGCAGTGCAGCACGCCGCCACAGCCTTCCACCTTCTCTTCTTTCAGGATCGCCAGCGTGTCTTCACGCGCGTCACGCGTATGGACGATCACCGGTTTGTTCAGATCGCGTCCGATGCGGATATGCTCGCGGAAAGATGCCTGCTGCTGCTCCTTAGTCTCTTTCTGATAAAAGTAATCGAGACCCGTTTCACCCATGGCGACCACCCGCTGGTCTGCAGCCAGCTGGCGCAGTTCGGCAAAGTCATAGGGCTGTTCCTGATTCAGCGGATGAACGCCGCAGGAGTAGGCGACGTTCGGGCGATCGCCAATCAGCTCAACCATCGCTTTATAACCCGGCAGCGTGGTGGCAACTGCCAGCATAAATTTCACATCGCGCGCGGCGGCTTTCGCCAGCACGTCGCTGACATCGTTGTGCAAGGTGTCATAATCCAGTCCATCGAGATGGCAGTGCGAATCAACTAAAAACATAATTCTTCTCTATTCAGTCTGACCAGACGCCGCCGGGGTAAGCATTTGCTCCCATCCCAGCAGCTGGTCGGTCAGTAATAATTCACGGTTTACGGCAACCACGTTAAGCAGACGATCGCGGCAGACCATCCACTGGCGCACGCTTTCATGCAGTGCGCTGGTCGGCAGTTGCAGGGCCATATCGGCAATCAGCGCTTGCCGATCGACGTTGGCAATATACTGGCCGCCACCCTGCTGCCATTTCAATGCATCGACCAGTAAGGCACACAGCCAGCCGGTGCGCTGCGCGGCATCATCGGTGTTCAGCGCGGGCAGCAAGCTTAGCATATCCTCGCGCAATGCCGTCGGTAGCGCGTTACACAGCGACTGGCGGGCCGCCCAGCGCTTTTCCTCTAACAGACTGAGTGCAGCCGCCGGCGCACCGCCACTGAGACGTAAAGCGGTTATGCCATCCTGTTCTGTGGTGGAGACCTGCTTCAGCAGCCAGTTAAGGCTTTGCGCCTCATCCGGTGGAGAAAGGTGAAAGTTAAGGCAGCGACTGCGCAGCGTCGCCAGCAGTTGCGCAGGCTGCTGGCTGCAGAGCAGGAACCAGGTGTTTTTTGGCGGCTCTTCCAGCGTTTTCAGCAGCGCATTCGCCGCCGCTTCGGTCAGCTGAGCCGCATCCGGGATCCACACCACCTTCGCGCCACCCTGCTGAGCATGGTGGTAAAGCTTTTCGGTGATGCTGCGCACCGCATCGATGCCGATCGAACTCTTGCCCTTTTCCGCTTCCAGGCTGTACCAGTCCGGATGGGTGTGCGCCTGCATCAGCTGGCAGGCATGGCATTCACCACAGCTTTTCAACCCGTCACGGCGCTGGCACATCAGCCAGCGGCTGATGCCCCACACCAGCGAGGCATCGCCCATCCCCGGCAGCGCCTGCAGCAGCAATGCGTGATGACCACGCCCTGCCTGGTGCTGGCTGAGGATCTGACGATAGGGCTGGTTCAGCCACGGATACCAGATCATCGCGGTTCCTTCAGCCATGCGACCAGCACCTCACGGATCGAGGCGCTGACCTGCTCAATGGACTGCGTGGCATCGACCGTTTGGATCCTGCTGTCGCTGGCGGCCAGCTCCAGGTAACGCTGACGGGTGCGGATAAAGAAGTTCAGCGACTCCTGCTCGATGCGATCCAGTTCGCCACGGGCTCTGGCGCGCTGCAGGCCAATTTCTGGCGTCACGTCGAGATAGATGGTCATATCCGGCGCAAACTCGCCGAGCACACTGTGTTTCAGCTGGCTCATCAGCGCAATGTCCATGCCGCGTCCGCCGCCCTGATACGCCTGGGAAGAGAGATCGTGACGATCGCCCACGACCCAGGCACCGCTGGCCAGCGCAGGTTTGATCACGTTTTCAACCAACTGAACGCGCGCGGCATACAGCATCAGCAGTTCGGCCTGATCCGTCACCCGCTCACCGTCAATGCCCTGCTTGATCAGGTCTCGGAGCTTTTCCGCCAGCGGCGTGCCGCCCGGCTCGCGCGTGAACACGATGTCACTGATACCCTGCTCACGCAGCGTGGCGACCACCACATCCCGGGCGGTGGTTTTACCCGCCCCTTCCAGCCCTTCGATGACGATAAATTTACTGTCCATTTTTTTCCTTCACCGCAAGACGCCACGCCTGAACCGCACGATTATGGCTGGCCAGATTAGTGGTAAACGTGTGTCCACCTTTGCCGTCTGCGACAAAATAGAGGAAGTCCGTTTTCACCGGATGTGCAGCCGCTTCCAGCGAGGCTTTGCTCGGCATGGCAATCGGCCCTGGCGGCATACCGGCAATGACGTAGGTATTATAAGGGGTTGGCGTGTCCAGGTCTTTACGCGTCAGGGTGCCTTTGTAGCTGTCGCCCATGCCGTAAATCACCGTGGGATCGGTCTGCAAACGCATACCGACGCGCAGACGATTGATAAACACCGAGGCAACCTTACTGCGTTCGTCGCTTAGGGCCGTCTCTTTTTCGACGATCGATGCCATGGTCACCAGATCGTTTTTGTCTTTATACGGCAGGCCGTCCATTTTGCCCTGCCACTGGTTATCCACCAGTTTCACCATCCGCTCGTTAGCCCGCTTCAGCAGCGCCACGTCGGTGGTATTGGCGGTATAGGCATAGGTGTCCGGGAAGAGCCAGCCTTCCACATCCTGTTCGGGTAATGACAGTGCAGCGGCAACGGTCGCCAGCTTATCGTCAGACAGCGTGTGCTTAATATAAGGCGCTGCACGCAGCTGTGCCAGCCACTCCTGCAAACGCTGCCCTTCAACCAAACGTAACGGGAACTGAGCTTCTTTCCCGCTGGCCAGCAGATCGAGCATCTGCCTGACGGTCATGCCCTGGGTGAAGCGATAGGTCCCGGCCTTAAACTTCGCCAGTTCCGGCTCCAGCTTTAACAGCCAGCCAAACCAGACCGTTTGCGGCACGATATGCTGGCGGTTAAGTTCGGCTTCCAGCACCACACGTCCGGAACCCGCCGGCAGCGTAAAGATCGTTTCTTTGTTGATGGTCAGCGCCGAGTCGGCAAACTGGCGTATCTGCCAGTAGCTGAAGGCGATGGCCGCCACGACGATGACGACAATCCCGGTGAAGAGTTTTCTTTTTACTGTCATGAAATATCCATGTTAATCGTCTTGAGGGTGTAACAGAGTAAACAGCTGCCGTGAGGAATAGTGCCAGTGCTCGATCTGCTGCACCGGCAGGATCGGCATTAGCGCATTGGTAATGATCGCTTCGTCCGCGTCGGCCAGTATTTCCAACGGCTGGCTGACTTCCTGCACGGCGGTCCCCAGCTCGCGCAGTCGCTGGATCACCCGCTGGCGTTGAATACCGTTCACCCCTGAATGGCGAAGATCGGGCGTAAACACCTGCTCTCCCTTACGCCAGAACAAATTTGCCGCACAGCATTCCACCAGGCTACCGTCAGTGTCAAGCACCAGCGCCTCGTCTGCGCCAGTCTGGTCAAGCTCTGTACGGATCAGCACCTGCTCAAGCCGGTTAAGGTGTTTGATACCGGCCAGCAGCGGGTTTCTGCCGAGGCGGATCGAGCTTAACGCCAGCGTCACGCCGGTGTGGCGCAACGGATGATAATGCGCGGGGTAGTCAGAGAGGAAGATCATCCGTGAGGGCTGTTGGCATCCGGCGGCACTGTAGCCCCGACCGCCCACTCCGCGCGAAAGGATCACTTTCAGCACGCCATCAGTACGGGTCGCTGCCGCAAAACGCATTTCATCCTGCAGCGCTGACCAGTCGACGTTGGCGATCATCAGGCGCTCGCAGCCGAGTTTAAGGCGCTGCACATGGGCCTCGGGCATCACGATTTCACCCTGCAAAATGCGGGCGGTGGTGAAACAGCCGTCACCGAACTGCACGGCACGATCGCGCGCCTGCAGGCTGTCCTGCCGCTCGCCATTAATCCAGACCATTGCTCCCCCTGAGTGAACATCGCACAGCGGTAAAGATACCCTTTATGCCGCTGCAGATTCATCCGATTGTCTGTGCATAATTGTATAGAGAGATAAAAAGCCCGACCCGCTGCGCGCTTAGCAACAAAAAAGGCCCGCAGAGCGGGCCTTCTTCAAGGTAAGGCAACAATCAAATTTTACGGAAAATCAACGAACCGTTGGTTCCGCCAAATCCGAAGGAGTTACACAAGGTGTACTCCAGACCTTTTACCTGACGGGCTGTGTGCGGGACAAAATCCAGATCGCAACCAACATCCGGGTTATCCAGATTGATGGTTGGCGGGATAACCTGGTCGCGCAGGGCAAGAATAGAGAAAATCGACTCTACGGCGCCTGCAGCCCCTAAAAGGTGACCGGTCATGGATTTAGTGGAGCTCACCATCACGCTGCCTGCACTGGCACCGAAGACCGTTTTCACTGCCTGGGCTTCAGCTTTATCACCCGCTGGCGTGGAGGTGCCGTGCGCATTGATATAGCCAATCTGCTCGGGTGACAACTGCGCATCTCTCAGCGCATTTTTCATTGCCAGAGCGGCGCCTGCACCATCTTCCGGTGGTGAAGTCATATGGTAAGCATCGCTGCTCATGCCGAAACCAACCAGTTCCGCATAAATTTTCGCGCCACGCTTTTTCGCGTGTTCGTACTCTTCAAGCACCACCAGACCAGCACCATCGCCCAGCACGAAGCCATCGCGATCGCGATCCCATGGACGGCTTGCCGCCTCAGGATTGTCATTGCGGGTTGAAAGCGCACGTGCGGCGCCAAAACCACCCATACCCAAAGGCGTACTGCCCTTCTCGGCACCACCTGCCAGCATCACGTCGGCATCATTGTAAGCAATGATACGTGCAGCCTGGCCAATGTTATGCACACCGGAAGTACAGGCCGTGGAAATGGCGATGCTTGGACCTTTCATGCCGAACATAATAGTCAGGTGACCCGCTATCATGTTTACAATCGTGGAGGGAACGAAGAAAGGACTGATTTTACGCGGGCCGCCGTGGATCAGCGAATCGTGGTTTTCTTCAATCAGACCGAGACCACCGATACCGGAGCCAATAGCGGCACCAATACGATCGGCGTTCTCATCAGTAATGACCAGACCGGAATCCTGCATGGCTTGAATGCCAGCGACAACGCCGTACTGAATGAAGGCATCCATCTTGCGCTGATCTTTGCGCGAGATAAATTCTTCACAGTTAAAATCTTTTACTAAGCCAGCAAAACGCGTTGCGTAGGCACTAGTATCAAAATGGTCGATCAGGCTGATGCCACTCTGACCGGCAACAAGAGCATTCCAGGTGGACTCTACGGTATTGCCGACAGGAGACAACATGCCAAGACCGGTCACAACTACACGACGCTTAGACACGTTCGTCCTCCAGGGAGGGAAAAAATGACAATGGAACAGTATGGGGTGTACAGAAAAAACTCAGGCGGTCGAATGACCGCCTGGAGATGCTCACTTATGCCTGGTGATTATTGATGTAATCAATAGCAGCCTGAACAGTAGTGATTTTCTCAGCTTCTTCGTCCGGAATCTCGGTATCAAACTCTTCTTCCAGAGCCATTACCAGCTCAACGGTATCAAGAGAATCAGCGCCCAGATCTTCTACAAAAGAGGCAGTGTTAACGACTTCTTCCTGCTTAACGCCAAGCTGCTCGCCAATGATTTTCTTAACGCGTTCTTCGATAGTGCTCATACTATTAAATTTCCTATCAAAACTCGCTTTCGCGATGGTTTTCGTAGTGTATAAAATGGTGAAAAAGATGCAACTAAATCCCGGCTGGTCAAACCACGAATTTACGCTATTTTGCGGGTATAACCGCAAATAACGCAAATATATTTCGTGATTATCAGACCATATACATTCCGCCGTTGACGTGCAGCGTCTCACCAGTGATGTACGCAGCCTCGTCGGAGGCTAAAAATGCTACGGCATTCGCGATTTCCTGCGCGCCGCCGAGGCGACCCGCTGGCACTTCCGCTAGAATGCCCGCACGCTGATCTTCAGTCAGCGCGCGCGTCATGTCGGTTTCAATGAAACCTGGCGCCACGACGTTAACGGTAATACCACGTGACGCGATTTCACGCGCCAGTGACTTGCTGAAGCCGATCAAACCCGCTTTTGCTGCTGCGTAGTTTGCCTGGCCCGCATTACCCATCGTTCCGACTACAGAACCAATGGTAATGATTCGGCCTACGCGTTTCTTCATCATAGCGCGCATTACCGCTTTTGACAGGCGGAATACGGAAGTCAGGTTTGTGTCCAGGATATCCTGCCACTCATCATCCTTCATACGCATCAGTAGATTATCACGCGTAATGCCAGCATTATTGACTAAAATGTCCACTTCGCCAAATTCAGCACGAATATTTTCTAACACCGCATCAATTGACGCACTGTCAGTCACATTCAGCAGCAGGCCTTTGCCATTGGTGCCCAGATAAGCACTGATGGCGTCCGCACCACTTTGGCTGGTCGCTGTACCGACAACTTTCGCGCCGCGTGCTACCAGCGTTTCGGCGATAGCACGGCCTATGCCGCGACTTGCACCGGTAACCAGTGCGATTTTTCCTTCAAAGCTCATGTTCATCCTCGTCTACTGTTAAAGCGCCGCTGACAGGCTGGCCGGATCGTTTACCGGAGCCGCAGTCAGGGTGTCAACAATACGCTTCGTCAGGCCTGTCAGCACCTTACCAGGGCCAACTTCCAGCAGTGACGTCACGCCTTCCTGCGCCATAAACTCCACACACTCAGTCCAACGGACCGGGTTGTACAGCTGACGAACCAGCGCGCTACGAATGGCCTCTGCTGAGGTTTCGCACTGCACATCAACGTTGTTAACCACCGGGAATGTCGGGGCGTTGAAGGTCAGTTTTTCCAGCGCAACAGCCAGTTTATCGGCTGCGGGTTTCATCAGTGCACAGTGAGAAGGTACGCTCACAGGCAACGGCAGAGCACGTTTGGCACCGGCAGCCTTACAGGCTGCGCCAGCGCGTTCTACCGCTTCTTTATTTCCTGCAATCACAACCTGACCAGGCGAATTGAAGTTAACCGGGGAGACAACCTGTCCCTGAGCCGACTCTTCACACGCTTTCGCGATTGACGCATCATCAAGACCGATAATGGCCTGCATGGCGCCCGTGCCTTCTGGCACCGCTTCCTGCATCAGTTTGCCACGCAATTCAACCAGTTTGATCGCTTCGTCGAAGGCGATCACACCTGCACAAACCAGCGCACTATACTCGCCCAGGCTGTGTCCCGCCAGCATTGCAGGCATCTTACCGCCTTTTTCCTGCCAAACGCGGAAAATAGCAACAGATGCGGCCAGCAAAGCCGGTTGGGTCTGCCAGGTTTTGTTCAGTTCTTCTACAGTTCCCTGCTGCACCAGTGCCCACAGGTCGTAACCCAGCGCAGCGGAGGCTTCGGCGAAGGTTTTCTCAACCAGCGGATTCTCTGCAGCCAGCTCAGCCAGCATGCCTACCGTCTGGGAGCCCTGTCCCGGAAAAACCATAGCAAATTGCGTCATTGTGAAATCCTTAATCAAAAACGAACCAGCGCCGAGCCCCAGGTGAATCCACCGCCGAAGGCTTCCAGCAGAATAAGCTGACCACGTTGAATGCGACCATCACGCACGGCTTCATCCAGTGCGGTAGGCACGGAAGCGGCGGAGGTATTGCCGTGACGATCGAGCGTAACCACGACTTTCTCCATGCCCATACCCAGCTTGCGGGCGGTGGCACTGATAATACGCAGGTTGGCCTGATGCGGAACCAGCCAGTCAATGGCTTCACGATCGAGGTTATTGGCTTGCAGCGTCTCTTCAACGATATGTGCAAGCTCGGTAACAGCCACTTTAAACACTTCGTTACCGGCCATGGTCACGTAGGAAGGCTGCTGCTGGTTCTGACGATCCTGATTAGACAGGGTCAGCAACTGGCCGTAACGGCCATCAGCGTGGAGATGGGTCGAGATGATGCCTTGTTCTTCGCTGGCGCCTAACACCACCGCGCCTGCGCCATCACCAAACAGGATGATTGTGCCACGATCTTCAGGATCGAGCATGCGTGCCAACACGTCAGCACCAATCACCAGCGCATTTTTTACCGCGCCGTTCTTGATGTACTGGTCAGCCACGCTCAGGGCATAGGTGAAGCCTGCACAGGCAGCCGCAAGGTCAAAAGACGCGGCATCTTCAATCTCCAGCAGTTGCTGGATCATGCAGGCTGAGCTTGGGAAGGCGTGGCTGGAGGAGGTCGTCGCCACCACAATCAGTCCGATATCATTTTTATCAATGCCGGCCATTTCCAGCGCGCGTTCTGCGGCGTGGAAACCCATTGAGGCAACGGTTTCATCCGGCCCGGCAATGCGACGTTCACGGATACCGGTGCGGGTGACAATCCACTCGTCCGATGTATCCACCATTTTTTCCAGATCGGCGTTAGTCCGCACCTGTTCAGGCAAATAGCTGCCTGTACCGATAATCTTCGTATACATGTACGTCATTCACTCTTAGGTAATACAGCTTGAAGGCGGGCAGCAATCCGCTCTGGGACTTGCCGCGCCACCGCCTGCTCTGCCTGTTCGATCGCCGCAGCGAATGCGCGTTGATTGGCCGCACCGTGACTCTTAATCACCGTGCCGCGCAATCCTAACAGACAGGCGCCATTGTACTGGTCGGGGTTGAGGTGGCCGAAGCGCTTTTCCAGACGTTTTTTTATCAAACGTGCCAGCAGCGTCATCCACCAGGCCCTTTTTTTACCTTCGCCCTGTGATTTCAACAGCGAAAGAAACATTCTTACCACGCCTTCCATGGTTTTCAGGGTGACGTTGCCCACAAAACCATCGCAGACCATCACGTCCGTTTTCCCGGTAAGAAGATCGTTGCCTTCGAGGTATCCAATATAGTTAATTTCTGGCGATGCACGCAGGATAACTGCGGCATCGCGAATACTACTTAACCCTTTGGTCTCTTCCTGACCAATATTCAGCAACGCCACCCGGGGAGAGTGTATCGACAGAACTTCTTCCGCCATCACCGCGCCCATCACTGCAAATTGTACCAGCATCGCGCTGTCGGACTCGACGTTTGCGCCCAGGTCCAACACCACGGTTTTACCCTTGAGCTGATTCGGTAATACCGTCATCAGCGCCGGGCGCTCAATACCGTCCAGCGGCTTGAGCATCATTTTTGCCAGGCCCATCAGCGCACCGGTATTTCCGGCGCTGATACAGGCCTGCGCCCGCCCTTCTTTCACCAACTCAAGCGCCACACGCATGGACGTGCCACGGCTGTGGCGAATGGCCTGTGAGGGTTTGGCATCACTGGCAATAACCGACTCAGCAGGGATCACCTGCAGACGTGCCAATAAGGCAGAATCAGCTTTTGCGAGAAATGACGAGATGTTGTCGGGATCGCCGACCAGAAGAAGATGCAGCTGTGTGTTAGAGGCCAGTGCCTGCATTGCAGCAGGCACTGTCACGCAGGGACCGAAGTCCCCGCCCATGGCATCTATCGCCAGGGTCAGACGTGGCAAAGTATCGCCTTGCGTATCCGCAAGAACTACTTAACGATGACCTTGCGACCGCGGTAGTAACCATCCGCAGTGATGTGGTGACGCAGATGCGTTTCGCCAGAAACTTTATCTACGGAAAGAGATGCTGTGGTCAGGGCATCGTGTGAACGACGCATGCCACGCTTGGAACGGGTTGGTTTATTCTGTTGTACGGCCATGGACCTTACTCCTATTACTTACGCTTTAAACTGGCTAATACGGCAAATGGGTTTGGTTTTTCTGCCTCTGCAGGCAGCTTGCCAAAGACCATGTCCGCCTCGGACACTTCACAGTGTTCAGAATCATGCACCGGAACGACAGGCAGGGCGAGGATAATTTCATCTTCAACCACCGCCAGCAGATCGATTTCACCAAACTCGTTGACCTCGACCGGCTCGTACGCTTCCGGCAGTGCCTCAGCCTGCTCGTCAGTAACGATCGGGCTGAAACAATACGTCACGTGGACCTGATGCGGAAATGTCTTGTTGCAGCGTTGACAACACAGGGTTACGGAGACCGCCGCAGTACCGTTAAATACTGCTAACCGCTGATTGTCGATGGCGAACGACATCGAGCACTCAACATCACTGTCCACACTCACTACCGATTCGGTAATACGCTCCACCTGTTCAGGGGTGTAAACACCCTGATAATCAAGGCGCTTTTGAGCGGTACGAACCGGATCGAGAGTCAGGGGTAATTTTACTTTTTGCATAGGGCGCGCATATTAACTTTCAAACGAGATAGAGTCAAAGAAAAAGGCCGGTTTACAGCATCTTTCACCCAATATTCGCATCCAATGCGGCGCACAGTTTAAAATGCCTTGAACTGATTCGCTATCTATTCTGGAAAAAAATATGACACGACTGGTGCTTGCTTCAACCTCCCCTTTCAGAAAGTCCCTGCTGGAAAAGTTGGGGGTCCCGTTTATCACTGCCGCACCCAAGGTGGACGAAAGCGCGCAACTTGATGAATCCGCTACCGATCTTGTGATGCGACTCGCCGCTGCCAAGGCGCAGGCGCTGGCGGAAACCTACCCGGATCATCTGATTATCGGCTCCGATCAGGTCTGTGTGATTGACGGAAAAATAACCGGGAAGCCGCATACGGCCGACAATGCGCATCAGCAATTACGCCAGGCCAGCGGCCACAGCGTGATTTTTTATACCGGTCTGGCGGTGTACGACAGTGGTTCTCAGCAGTTACAGGTGATTTGCGAGCCGTTTAACGTCGATTTCCGTCCCTTAACCGATGAGGAGATCGTGAATTATGTGGCGAAAGAGCAGCCAATGAACTGCGCGGGGAGTTTTAAAAGCGAAGGGTTGGGGATCACGCTGTTCGACCGCCTTTCAGGCCGCGATCCCAATACCCTGGTCGGGCTGCCACTGATTGCGCTTTGCGAGATGCTACGTGCGGCCGGGATCGATCCGCTAAGGAATTGAAAAAGCGTCAGTGTTGCCCGTTGAATCGGGCAACACAGTGCAAAAGCGACGCTAAGTACTTTTGCACTGTCTATCCGCCACCTAATCCAAGGTTATTTCGCCGGTGCGGTTTTGCGCAGGACTTCCAGGCAGTGCTTCAGCTCATTGTCGAGCGGCGCTTCGACACGCATCACTTCACCGGTATTCGGATGGGTGAACTTCAACGCAGCCGCATGCAGGAACAACCTTTTCAGACCGGTACCGACAAGCTGTGCATCAAAATCGCGCTCGCCATAGCGATCGTCAAAAGCAATCGGATGGCCCGCGTGCAGCGTATGAACGCGGATCTGGTGGGTTCGCCCGGTGATCGGGCTGGCTTTAACCAACGTGGCATGCGCATAGCGCTCTTCAACCTTGAAACGCGTTTCAGACGGCTTGCCTTCGCTATTCACGCGCACAATACGCTCACCACTTTGCAGAATATTCTTCAGCAGCGGTGCCTGTACGGCTTTGATATGCGATGGCCAAGAACCCCGAACCAGCGCCAGATAATCCTTTTGCATCCCCTTCTCTCTCAACTGCTCATGCAGCGAGCGCAGTGCTGAACGCTTTTTCGCGACCAGCAGGATGCCCGAGGTATCACGGTCAAGGCGATGTACCAGTTCAAGGAAACGGGCTTCGGGTCTGAGGGCGCGTAATCCTTCGATTACCCCGAAGCTCAGGCCGCTGCCACCGTGCACGGCGGTGCCGGACGGTTTGTTCATCACCAGGATGTAATCATCTTCATAGACGATGGCGTGGGCTAAGGCCGCCACTTTATCCAGCTTCGGCGAAATCGCCTCTTCCTCACGTTCTGCCACGCGAACCGGCGGAATGCGGATCTCATCGCCGGCAACAAGCTTATATTCTGGCTTGATGCGACCTTTATTCACGCGCACTTCGCCCTTACGCAAAATGCGATAAATCATGCTTTTCGGCACGCCTTTGAGCTGCGTGCGTAAAAAGTTATCGATGCGCTGTCCTGCCTCATCGGCAGAAATCGTCACCATTCGTACTGCGGGAGTATTGGTTTTCATGGTCGGCGATTCTAAATAGAGCGCCAGGATAGCGCCACCTCTTTTTCTGTGCTTAACTGACGGTGACCCTTGTGGCTGATGATTTATGACCAGTTTTTGGGCAATTTGTGGAATTGAGATGCAAATCGCCATAAAAGCCGGAATAAACTTCACAGAGCCACTAAAGTCACCTTGCTATCACAAGGTTAGCAATGGAATAATGCTACTGTTTTTCCTCGCTAAACCTTGTGAAACAAGAAAAAAGCGTAATAAGAAAGTTTGCCGGATAGCCCATACACGCAGCAATGGCGTAAGACGTATTGTGCAATCAGGCATTTAGCGGGCTGCGGGTTGCAGCCTGGACGACAAGACGGGATTGGTTCACTCTGGTTACTCACTGGCGGTTCCCCCCTTTTTAAAAGCGCTGTTTTTCCATATGAAAAACAGGCTGCCGAGATTTTGCGCCCCTTAGCAGACCACAACCGTGAGGTTGACGTTTTTGCGATGAGACTCGGGGCCATCGGTTACTCGCGTCCAGCGTTACTATTGCCCGTAGCTTTGTCACTAATGTAAGAATAATGAGTAAGTTACGATGAAAAGAATGTTGATAAACGCAACTCAGCAGGAGGAGTTGCGTGTCGCCCTGGTGGATGGACAGCGCCTGTACGACCTGGATATTGAAAGCCCAGGACACGAACAGAAAAAAGCCAACATCTATAAAGGCAAGATCACCCGCATTGAACCAAGTCTTGAAGCAGCATTTGTCGATTACGGTGCTGAAAGACACGGTTTTCTCCCTCTGAAAGAAATCTCCCGCGAATACTTCCCAAGTAATTACAATTCCCATGGTCGCCCTAATATCAAGGACGTACTGCGTGAAGGTCAGGAAGTTATTGTTCAGATCGATAAAGAAGAACGTGGAAATAAAGGCGCCGCCTTAACCACCTTTATCAGTCTGGCCGGCAGCTATCTGGTGCTGATGCCGAATAACCCACGTGCTGGCGGTATTTCCCGTCGCATCGAAGGTGATGACCGTACTGAACTGAAAGAGGCGCTCTCTGCACTTGAGCTGCCAGAAGGGATGGGTCTGATCGTTCGTACCGCAGGCGTTGGCAAATCTGCCGAAGCGCTGCAGTGGGACTTAAGCTTCCGGATGAAGCACTGGGACGCGATTAAAAAAGCCGCTGACAGCCGCCCTGCTCCGTTCCTGATCCATCAGGAAAGCAACGTTATTGTCCGCGCCTTCCGCGATTATCTGCGTCAGGATATCGGTGAAATCCTTATCGATAACCCGAAAGTTCTGGAGCTTGCTCGTCAGCATATCGCTGCCCTGGGCCGCCCGGACTTCAGCAGCAAAATTAAGCTCTACACCGGTGAAATTCCGTTGTTCAGCCACTATCAAATCGAATCGCAAATCGAATCTGCCTTCCAGCGTGAAGTGCGCCTGCCGTCTGGCGGCTCGATTGTCATCGACACCACTGAAGCGCTGACCGCCATTGATATCAACTCCGCTCGCGCAACGCGCGGTGGCGATATCGAAGAAACGGCCTTCAACACCAACCTGGAAGCGGCAGACGAAATTGCCCGTCAGCTGCGCCTGCGTGACCTTGGCGGCCTGATCGTTATCGATTACATCGATATGACCCCGGTTCGTCACCAGCGTGCGGTTGAAAACCGTCTGCGTGAAGCCGTTCGTCAGGACCGCGCCCGCATTCAGATCAGCCACATTTCGCGTTTCGGCCTGCTGGAGATGTCCCGTCAGCGCCTCAGCCCATCACTGGGTGAGTCAAGCCATCACGTCTGCCCACGCTGTAGCGGCACCGGCACCATCCGTGATAACGAATCGCTGTCACTCTCTATTCTGCGTCTGATTGAAGAAGAAGCGCTGAAAGAGAACACCAAAGAAGTTCACGCAATCGTTCCAGTGCAGATTGCCTCTTACCTGCTGAACGAAAAACGTGAAGCGGTAAGCGCGATTGAAAAACGCCAGGGCGGCGTGCGGGCCATCATCGTGCCAAACGATCAGATGCAAACCCCACACTACTCAGTTCTGCGTGTGCGCACCGGTGAAGAGACACAAACCCTCAGCTACCACCTGCCGAAGCTGCATGAAGCCGAAATGGCGCTGCCTTCTGAAGAAGAGCACGCCGAGCGCAAACGTCCTGAGCAACCGGCTCTGGCCGCGTTTGTGATGCCTGATGCGCCGCCAGCACCACAGGAAGCGGTTGTTGCTGAAGCGCCACCGGTGGCAGCAGTAGCAGCAGAGCCAGCCCCTGCGGCGGCGGCTAAAGCCCCTGCCGAAGCGGGAACCGGCCTGATGAGTCGCTTCTTCCGCGGCCTGAAGAAAATGTTTGCCGGTGAAGAGAAACCTGTAGAACAACAGCCTCAGCCAGCCATTGTGGTGGAAGAGAAAGCTCCTGAAGCGGCAGCGCCAAGGGGTGAACGTCGTAACAACCGCCGTCAGAATAACCGTCGTGACCGCAATAACAGCGGCGAACGCGGTGAGCGCTATGGCGACCGTAACGAACGCAATGCCGATCGTAATGGTTCTGAGCGTAACGAACGCACCGAGCGTAATGGCAATGACCGCAACGAGCGTAATGACCGCAACGAGCGTAATGACCGTAACGGTTCTGACCGTAACGAGCGTAACGCCGATCGCAATACTGACCGCAATGCGGATCGCAACGAGCGGACTTCTGACCGTCCGGAACGTAATGAGCGTAACGATCGCAGCGAGCGCACCCCGCGTAACGACCGTAACTCTAACCGCAATGAGCGCATGACTCGCGACCGCGATCCTGCTGCTGAAAGCCGTGAAGAGAACCGTCGTAACAAGCGTAATGCGCCGGCCGTTGAGTCTCCGGAAGATATGCTGATGCAGGCTGTCGCCGAAGATGCACAACCGCAACAGCCGCGTCGTGAGCGTCAGCCACGTCGTCGTCAGGACGAAAAACGCGCGCCAGTACAGGAAGAAAAAGCAGTTGAAATCGCTGAGATTCCTGAAACAGTTGTTGATGCTTCCGTTGATGTTGACAGTGATGAGCATGTTCAGGTTATGCCGCGCCGTAAGCCGCGTCAGTTGGATCAGAAAGTGCGTATCGAAACGGCTGAGCAAACTGCGGCTCGCTCTTTTGCGCCGACAGAAGACGAGGTTGCACCGGTACTGGAGCAGACTGCTGACTTCCCTGCGGCAGAACACGCCAGTGACGCGGAAGAAGGCGAAGATCGTGACAGCAACAGCATGCCACGTCGTTCACGTCGCTCTCCTCGTCATCTGCGCGTCAGCGGTCAACGTCGCCGTCGCTACCGTGATGAGCGCTACCCGAACCAGTCGCCAATGCCACTGACCTTCGCGGCTGCGTCGCCAGAAATGGCTTCCGGTAAAGTGTGGATCACCTATCCTGTTGCTCAGGCAACGGATGAGCATGAACACGAGCAGTCTGTGGTGCCAGAGTACGGTCATCAGGATACGGCTGATGCGATTGCCGTGGCTGCAACAGCAGACGCTGCACAGCCTGAAGTGATTGCTGAAGCTCAGCCGGTGCATTTCTCTGAGCCACAGCCGGAAAATACCCCGGCAGTGACGCTGGTGAACACTGACGAAACGACTGCTATCGAAACAGCCGTTAATGAAGAGCCGTCTGTGGTGTCTGCCGCTGACGAAGTTATCGCTGATGCTGTGACTCAACAGGCTGTGCCAGCTGAAGAGGCTCCGGCAGTTCAGGCTGTCGACGCGGTCGAAGAGATTGTGGTTGAAGCGAAGCAGGCTGAAGAGCAGCGTGTGGCAGAAGAAGCCAGCCATCAGGCTGAAGAAGCCAGCCATCAGGCTGAAGAAGCCGCCTCTGACGTCAGCCCGGCGCTGGAACAGCAGGTAGAAGAAGTGTTGGCAGCACCGGAAGCCGTGGCCGATGTCACTGCAACCGAGCCGCATGCACCTGTTCCTGCCCGTGACGAGCCGGTTGAAGCACCTGTTGCTGCGCCGGTTGAAGCCCCAGTTGCTCAGACCCCTGTGGCTGCACCAGTAGAAGCACCAGTTGCTCAGGCACCTGTTGCTGCGCCGGTTGAAGCACCAGCGGCTCAGGCACCTGTTGCTGCGCCGGTTGAAGCACCAGCGGCTCAGGCTCCTGTTGCTGCGCCAGTTGAAGCACCAGCGGCTCAGGCACCTGCTGCTGCAGCGGTTACCGCTCAGCCCGCTTACAAGCACCACGCAACGGCGCCAATGACTAAAGCGCCTGCACCTGAGTATCAGGCTGAACCTGCGCGAGCAAGTGACTGGGTACGCCCTGACTATCAGTTCGATGGTCAGGGTTCTGCAGGCGGGCATGCTGCAACCCATCAGGCAACGGCTCCGGCAACTCGCCCAGAGTAACTGTCGCCTGACTGAAAAAGCCCTGGTCTTATGACCGGGGCTTTTTTTTTACCTCAATATATTCAGGGCAAAAAAAACCCGCTATCAGAAGGTTAACGCTGATAGCGGGAGAAACTGAACGTACCCGGTTTAAGCACGCTCAAAATTGGTGAAGCTTTAATTACATTTTGAACAGTGACATGCTGGACATGTCGGTAAAGACTTTATAAGAGGCCTGCAATGCCGTCTGCTGCATGGTGTAAGACGAGATAGCACTGGTGTAGTCAACATCGACCAGATTGCTCATCTGCGTAGCCTGATTCACCTTGGTGTCATCGCCTTTCGAGTCCAGGTTGTCCAGCTCGGTCAACTGCGTACCCAGCACTGAACGCACAGCAAGCACGTTGTTCAGCGAGTTCTTCAAGCCACGGTTGGTCTTATCCAGTGCCGCAGAAGCGGCATCTGACGTCGCCTGGTCCGCGCTTTCCAGCGGGGTGTTCAGCGCTTTAATCGCGGTATTCAGCGTGGTAAAAATATTGCTCTCACTGGCGCTGCCGTCCGGCTCAGCCGTTGGGTTGCTGGTCAGTGACGTAAAGACCTGGCTACCGGTATGGTTGGTGACCATGGTGCGGTTAGAGTCGACTTTCTGGCTGATTGGCGTATCGCCGCCGACATAGGTCACATCCCCGTTAGCATCCTGAGTGAACGGGGCTTTATCGGTCTGATAGCCGGCAAACATGTAACGGCCGTTGCCGTCAGTGGTGTTCGCCAGGTTCAGCAACTGGTCACGGATCCCGGTCAACTGCTGCGCATAAGACGCGCGGTCATCATCAGACAGGGTGCCGTTTGCGGCTGCAACCACGATGGTTTGCGCCTGCTGAACAACGCTGGTCACCTGCTGCAGGTTGGTTTCTTCCTGCGAGATGTTGTTGGTAGCAAAACCCCTGGCCGTAGAATACTGGCTGGTTTGTGCCTGAGCCTGTGACAGCACCACCGCTTGCGCGGCAGCGACAGGATCATCAGACGGATTCACAACCCGCTTACCTGAAGAGAGTTGCTCGCCCACTTTCAACCAGCTGGCCTGAGAACTTGAGATCCCACGCATCTGTTGATCATAGATTTGGGCAGTACTGAGTCGCATCATGAACTCCTTATTCGGTCATCAGCTAACGGCGCTGATCAGCGCGTCAAAAATGGTGCTGGCGGTTTGAATGACCTGGGCATTGGCAGTGTAATACTGCTGATAACGCGTCAGGTTGCCGTATTCTTCATCCAGGTTTACGCCGGAGATTGACTGCTGCTGATTGGTCAGCTGCGTCACGACGTTGGTCTGGGTGGTGCTGGTGGTTTCCAGGTTACTGGTTTTGTTACCGATATCCGCGACCATACTGGCGTAGCTTTGCGTCAGCGTTTTTGATCCGGTAATGACGTTTTTGGTTTGCAGATCCAGCAACGACTGGGCGTTGGTGTTATCACTGACACCATCATCGGCACCGGCTGCGGCAACTTTAGACTCATCGGTAATATTGACGCCCATGTTTACCACGACGTCAGCAACCGGTTTCACCAGGAAGCTGTCATTTTTGGCCGGCGAACCACTGACCGTCAGCTGCAAGCCATCGAAGCTCAGGGTGGAGTTGCCGTTAGTGTCGGTGCCCATGGTCGGCGTGATGCTGGCGTTATCTGAATTGCGGGTCACGCTCCAGTTGGTGCCGTCGTAGCTGACCTTGTAGTTTGAGGCCTGAACCTTGCTGGTATCGGTCCATTGCGCACTCACTGAGGCGGTGGTGGTGTTCTTGGTGTTGGAGATAACCGCCGGGCTGCCCAGATTAAAGAAGGCTTCACCGGCATCACCGTTGCTGTCATAACCGGCTTCATGCTGGGTGTTGAAGCTGGAGCCCAGCGCCATCGCCAGCTGACCTAACTGATTACGGGTATTATCCAGGTCGCTGCGGAAAGCCAGTAAGCCGCCGAGTGAACCGGTGGTTACCAGCTTTTCAGGAATCTCACTGGTTGCGCCAGTGGTTGGATTCACCGACGCAATGGTCAACCGGCTTGGATCGCTGCTGGATGGGACGGCTGCCAGCGTGTTGTAGCTGTCGCCGGTGACCAGCGAGATGCCGTTGCCGATGCTGATGTTATAGCTGCCGCCGTCCTGCTGGCTGACGGTAACGCCCACCAGGTTATTCAGGTTGCTGACCAGCTGATCGCGCTGATCCAGCAAATCGTTCGGTGGGTTGCCGTCGCCAGAGCCTTTCAGCTTGGCGATCTGCTGGTTGACGTTGGCGATCTGTTTGGCGTAGCCATTGACCTGATCGACCGTGGACGTCACGGAGGTATTCAGGCTGCTGTCGAGATTGCGCAGATAGGTATCGGACACCTGCAGCTGGTTTACCAGGCCGCTGGCCTTGCCCAATACCGCCTGACGCGCAGACGCATCATCAGCATTGCTGACCAGCGTCTGAATCGAGGAGAAGAAATCCTGGATGTTAGTCGACAGCGTATTGGTGGTGCTGGAGAACATATCGTCAATGTTCGACAGCTGATTATATTGCGTGGTCAGTGCGCTGGACTGCGTGCTGGCCGCGCGCAGCTGATTGGTGATGAACGCATCGTATTCACGGTTGACGCTGGCAACGGAAACACCGTTACCGTAGTAGTTTGTCCCGCTTAGCGTGCTGCTGGCCTGAGCAAGGACGGTCGTCTGACGTGAATAGCCCGCAACGCTGTAATTACTGATGTTGTTACTGGTGGTATTCAACGCTGCCGAAGCCGCGTTTATCCCGCTTAATGCGGTATTAATTAAGTTAGACATGTCGGTTCCTTGTTTACCCTGACACAGCACGGGCCGGCATTAAAAGTCGCCGGGGTGCTTTAACACAAATCCGGCCTGAAAAGGTTATCGGTAAAACCGGGACAAACTTGAGTAAAAATCAGAACAAATCACCAATATCCTGGCTGTAAGCCTTGACGACTTTTTCGCCCATATTTTTAAACTGCTGGATCATGCCGACCAGCTTTTGGGCATACTTCGGATCGGTGGCGTAACCCGCTTCCTGCAAGGCTTTAGCGCCCTGCTCCGGCGTGGCGGCAGTGGTTACGGCGCTGTATCGCGGGTTATTCGCGATCAGCTTGACGTAGTCATTTAACGCATCGAAATAGGAGTCATACACGCGGAATTTGGCCTTCACCTTTTTCGCTTCGCCATTCTCATATTCGGTGGTAGTAATTTCGGTGGTTTTTCCCTGCCAGTTCGCCGAGGCTTTAATACCAAACACGTTATAGCTTGGCTTGCCTTCAGCGGTGCGGATCTGACGCTGTCCCCAACCGGATTCCAGCGCCGCCTGGGCGAGGATCAGGTGATGAGGGATGCCACTTTCCGCACTGGCCATCTTAGCGGGCTGGGAAAGCTGGGAAATAAAGTCGCTGCTGTCACCGCTCATGGTGGCATCAGACGCCGGCAGGCGCGGAACGGCCTTGCGCACCAGCTGCTCCATCGCCAGCGGCGGCAGCGTGTTGATAAAGCCTTTATCCAGCAACATCGGCACGGTACCGGCTTTCTCATCCAGCGGCGCCGCCTGCTCCATCTGCTTGACCATCATGTCGGCGAGGCCCAGCCCTTTAGATGCAATCTGTTGCCCAATCTGCTGATCGTACATCGAGGTATAAAGACGCGTTTGCTCGGTGCTCAGCAGGCCATCCTGCGGCAGCGCCTGACGCATACTTTTCAGCATCATTTGTACGAACATCCCTTCGACCTGCTTGGCGACTTCCTTTGCATGTGCTTTAGGATCGCCGCTGGCCTGGCGCTTCAGGTTGTTCAGTGAGCGGCTGTCATACGCCGCTCCCATCAGAGATTGGGAATCGCTCATCAGATAATTTCCAGTTTTGCGTGCAGGCAACCGGCACTCTGCATGGATTGCAGGATAGACATCAGATCGATTGGCGTGGCACCCAGCGCATTCAGGGCACGCACTACGCTGTTGAGGTTGGCGCTGGCATTGACGCTTTGCAGCGCTCCGCCACTCTGGCGCAGATCGATCTGCGTCTGCGGCGTCACCACGGTCTGACCACCACCAAACGGCGTATTCGGCTGACTGACGTTCTGCGACTGGTTGACGGTGACCGACAGGTTACCCTGCGCAATGGCACAGCTGCTCAGCTGCACTTCGCGGTTCATCACCACCGAGCCGGTACGCGAGTTGATGATCACTTTAGCGTCCATGATCGGTACGGAAACATCGATGTTCTGAATATCGGCCAGCAGGCGCACCTGCGAGGTGCCGTTAGCGGAAACCTGCACCTGTACGGTACGACCGTCCAGCGCCTGCGCCGAGCCATAACCACTGCGGGCGTTAATGGCATCGGTGATCCGCTGCGCCATGCTGAAGTCTTCTTCATTCAGGAACAGGTTGATCACGCTGGAAGTGCCGAAGTTGTTCGGCAGCTCGCGTTCAATGGTCGCTCCACCGGTGATACGACCGCCGTTTACCTGGTTGACGGTGACGCTGCTGCCGCCCGCGGACGCACCTGCCCCGCCCACCAGAATATTACCCTGCGCCAGCGCATAAACCTGGTTGTCGACGCCCTTCAACGGGGTCATCAACAGGGTGCCGCCGCGCAGGCTTTTGGCGTTACCCATTGAGGAAACCACCACGTCGATGTTTTGTCCCTGGCGACCGAAAGCCGGCAGCTTGCCGGTGACCATCACCGCCGCCACGTTTTTCAACTGCATGTTGGTGCCAGCCGGCACGGTAATGCCTAACTGGGACAACATGTTGTTCAGACTCTGGGTGGTGAACGGGGTCTGGGTGGTCTGGTCACCCGAACCATCCAGCCCGACAACCAGGCCATAACCGATCAGCTGGTTTTCACGGACGCCGCCGACGGTGGTCAGATCGCGGATGCGATCGGCGTTGGCGAAAGCACTGAAGCCAGCCAGCAGCAGCAGGGTGAAACGAAAAATCATCTTACGCATGGTGGAACCTCTTAATACGGTGACAGGTTCAGGAAGAACCTTTGTAGCCAACCCATCGTCTGCGCTTCATTGATGTAGCCGTTACCGACGTATTCAATGCGGGCATCCGCAACCTGAGTCGACACCACGGCGTTGCTGCCGCTGATGGTGCGAGGGTTAACCACGCCCGAGAAGCGGATAAATTCCGTTCCCTGGTTAATTTCAATCTGCTTTTCACCGACCACTTTCAGGTTGCCGTTCGGCAGCACCTGATTGACGGTAACGGTGATGGTGCCGGTAAAGGTGTTGTTGGCCGTGGCGCCACCTTTGCCTGCAAAGTCATTTTTGCCGGAGGCATCGATATTGGTTTTATCACCGCCCAACAGGCCGGTCAGCGAACTTGGCACGGTCAGACCGAGCGTGGTGCTGCCGTCGCGTCCTGCACTTGCCGTGGAGCTTTTGCTCGCACTGACGTTCTCTTGCAGGGTAATGGTCAGCGTGTCGCCAATGTTACGTGGGCGACGGTCTTCAAACAGCGGTTGATAACCGTAGTTCATCGGCATCAACCCCTGGAAAATAGAGCCGTTAACAACCGGCGGCGAAGCAGGCAGCGGCTGGGCCGTTGTCGAACCTTCGACCAGTGGCGTACGGGGTACAAGAGCACAACCGTTAAGTGTCAGCAGCAACGAGGCTACCAACAAACGTCCAGGCATTGGGATTTGCTTCGCCATGGAATCACTACCTTTAATAATGAGAGTTCTTTTATTCAGGGTCGGGCGAACCCGACCACATTGGCATTACAACTGCGTCAGTTTGGCCAGCATCTGATCGGACGTGCTGATTGCTTTACTGTTGATCTCGTAAGCGCGCTGAGTCTGGATCATGCTGACCAGCTCTTCGGCGACGTTAACGTTGGAGGTTTCCACATAGCCCTGATACAGCAGACCGGCGCCGTTGTTGCCTGGCGTACTGTCGGTCGGTGCACCGGAAGCCTGCGTTTCCTGATAAAGGTTCTCACCCTTACTTTCCAGGCCCGCATCGTTAATAAAGGTACTGAGGGTTAACTGTCCAACCTGCACCGGCTGCGTCTGCCCCTGCTGCGTTACGCTGACCACGCCGTCACGGCCGATAGTCATGCTTAAGGCATTCGCCGGGACGGTGATCGCCGGCTGAACCGGGAAGCCGCCGTTGGTCACCAGCTGGCCGTTCTGGTCAGTCTGGAAAGAGCCGTCACGGGTATAGGCCAGGGTGCCGTCTGGCATCTGCACCTGGAAATAACCCTGACCGCTGATCGCCACGTCTTTCGACGAGTCGGTTTTGTTCAGGTTACCCTGAGTATGCAAACGCTCGGTGGCGACCGGACGAACACCGGTACCCAGCTGCATACCTGACGGTAAGGTAGTCTGCTCAGACGACTGGGCGCCTGGCTGACGAATTGTCTGGTACATCAGGTCTTCGAACACGGCGCGCTGGCGTTTAAAGCCGTTGGTGCTTACGTTTGCCAGGTTGTTCGAGATGACGTCCATGTTGGTTTGCTGAGCGTCAAGACCGGTTTTGGCAATCCATAGGGAACGGATCATAGTGATTTCCTCTGCGCTTAGCTCATTGACAGCAGCTGGTTAGCGCGTTGTTCATTCTCATCGACGCTTGAGATCACTTTCATTTGCATCTCGAAGCGGCGTGCGTTGGCGATCATATCGACCATGGTTTCAACCGGTTTGACGTTGCTGCCTTCCAGCACACCGGGCATCACCTGAATGGTGGGATCGGTTTGCAGGACGGCACCACGCTGTGCCTGAGCGGTCGCGGTGAGACGGAATAAACCGTCATCGCCGCGCGTCACTTCTGAACCGACAGCCTTCACCAGTTTCAGACGGCCCAACTGGACGGTGGCATTCGGCGGATCGCCCGGGTTCAGCGCGGTAATAGAGCCGTCAGCAGCAATGGTCACTTCCGAACCCTGCGGCACGGCAATCGGTCCACCGTCGCCCATCACCAGGTTGCCCTGAATGGTCAGCTGACCGGCCGGGTTCAGTTCCATATTACCGTTGCGGGTATAGGCTTCCGTCCCATCCGGCGCGCGCACTGACAGCCAGCCGTCTTCACGGACAGCCACGTCCAGTGGACGCTCGGTGTAGTCGAGAGATCCCTGGGAGGTGTCTGCCCCAGGGGTAGAAGCCGTCACCAGCGTACGGGTTGGCAGCGACAGACCTTCCACCGGCACGGCGCGCAGCGCGTTCAGCTGCGCACGAAAGCCCGGTGTGGAGGCGTTGGCGAGATTGCTCGCCGTCACTGCCTGCTGCTCGAGGGTCTGACTGGCAGCCCCCATTGCGGTATATATCGCGTGATCCATAAGACGATCCTGTTAGCCGGATTAACGCAAGTTGACCAGGGTGTTGAGGATCTGGTCCTGAGTTTTGATGGTCTGGGCGTTAGACTGATAGTTACGCTGTGCCACGATCATGTTCACCAGCTCTTTACTCAGATCGACGTTGGAAGACTCCAGCGCGCCTGCGGTCAGGGTGCCGAGGTTACCGGTACCGGCAAGCCCCACCAGCGCCTGGCCAGAAGAGTTAGTGGCAGACCAGACGTTGTTACCTTCAGACTTCAGGCCTTCCGGGTTAGCGAAGTTAGCCAGAGCGATCTGACCCAGCGTCTGCGTCTGCTCATTCGAGTAGGTGCCGACGACGGTGCCGTCGTTGTTGATCTGGTAGCTGGTCAGGTCACCTGGCTTGTAGCCATCCTGCGTTGGGTTACCGAAGGTGCTGGTGCCGGTGTTCTGCTGCTGGCTGCCGGCCAGGTTCAGGTTGAAGGTGCCTGCTGCCGAGCCATTCAGCGTCGCGGTGGCGAGCTGTACGGTGGCGGTCGGGCTGGTCATCTGGCCGCTCGAGTTGAAGGTCACATTGTAGCTACCATCGGCGTTGGCACCGGTGCCTGCTGCGCTCTGGCCCGTGGTGCCATCAACCGGATACATTTTCCAGCTGTTATCACCGGTTTTCACGTAATACAGGTTGATGTTGTGTTCGTTACCCAGCGAGTCATAGGTGGTCATCGTCGCTTTGCTGTTATAGGTATCAACGTCAATACTGGACAGGTCGGTATTGGTGGTTGCCCAGTCTTTGGTTGGCGTGCTGTCAGTGGAGTTCAGGTTAGCAACCAGCGCCGCAGCGGAAGTGGCTTTTGCTGACATCGCGGTGGTTGGCACGTTCAGCGCCACCGGGTTAGCACCGGTCTGCACGGTTGGCGGCGTACCGGTTGCCGGGTAGCCAGTCAACTGCAGGCCGTCGGCGTTAACGATATTGCGGTTAGCGTCCAGGGTGAACTGGCCGTTACGGCTGTAGTACACCGCGCCGCTGGTATCGGTCATACGGAAGAAGCCAGACTGGCTGATCGCCACGTCGAGGCCACGGCTGGTAGAGGTAGTGGTACCGTCGTTAAAGTCCTGTGTTACCGCAGCCACTTTTACGCCCAGGCCCACTTTAGAATCAGCAAACATGTCGGCAAAAGAAACGGTAGCGGATTTAAAGCCGACCGTTGCGGAGTTGGCGATGTTGTTGCCGATTACATCAAGGTTACTGGACGCGGCGTTTAAGCCACTGACTGCCTGTGAAAATGCCATGTGTTCACTCCTGAAAGAGGGTTAAGTTGTTAAATAATCTGACGAACATTCGCGACGGTAGTGGTACCCATCGTGCCGAGGTCTAAAACGGCACCGCTTGTGTCGTTAGTCACCCCATTAACCAGCGCATAGTTCAGCGGCTGCGTAACCAGTTGCCCGGATGCGTTGCTGGCGCTCAGTGAAACGCTGTATTTACCGTCTGCCGCGGTGGTGCCATCGGCGGTGCTGCCATCCCATGAGAAGGTATGCACGCCGGCGCTCAGGCCGCCCAGATTGATGGTTTGCACCACCTTGCCGGATGAATCAGTAATGGTTGCGGTGGTCGCAGTAGACGCCTGCTCCAGGCTCACGCCAAACGGCGTGGTCTGCCCGCTGCCGACCAGCACCTGAGTACCATCGACCATCACACCGTGACCAATCAGCGTGGTCGCCTGCAAAGACTGTCCGCTGTTGATCTGGCCGGAAATCGATCCCAGCGTGGTGTTCAGTTTTTCAATGCCGCTCAGGGTATTGATCTGCGCCAGCTGGGTGGTCAGCTGACTGTTATCCATCGGATTGGTGGGATCCTGGTTCTGTAACTGGGTGACCAACAGCGTCAGGAAGTTACTTTGCAGGTCCGCTGCCGACGTGTCGGTAGTCGACGCGGCGGTAGTGATGGAGGAATTATCAAGTTTCTCATTGACGCCAACTGCAATGCCCATCAGCCTGCTCCTTATTGACCCATCGTCAGGGTTTTCATCATCATTTGTTTGACGGTATTCAACACTTCCACGTTGGCCTGATAGCTGCGTGACGCGGACATGGTGTTGACCGTTTCCCCGACTACATCGACGTTAGGCATTTTCACGTAGCCCTTGGCATCCGCCATTGGGTTGCCCGGTTCGTACACCAGCTTGGCTGGCGTCGGATCGTCAACAACCTGAGCAACGCGTACCCCCCCGGTCGGTGAACCTGGAACCGCATCCGTCTGGAAAACGACCTGCTTGGCGACATAAGGCTGACCATCCGGCCCGGTCACACTGTCGGCGTTGGCCAGGTTACTGGCGCTGACGTTCAGACGTTGTGACTGGGCGTTCATGGCGGACCCGGCGATATCAAAAATATTCAGTAAAGCCATAAATTATTGCCCCTGTAGCACGGCCATCATGCTTTTGATCTGACCGCTGATCACGGTCAGGTCGGTTTGGTATTTCAGGCTGTTGTCCGCGAACTGAGTACGCTCGCGATCCATATCAACCGTGTTGCCATCCATCGCAGGCTGGTCCGGAACCCGGTACATCAGATCGATAGAGGCGGGCTGCAGCGTTTCCGCGGGAATATGGCGTGCTGACGTCACCGCCAGCGACAGTCCCGATCCTTCCGCACGCCCCTGCTCCATCACCTTATTCATCTGACTGGCGAAATCGATATCGCGAGCCTGATAGCCTGGCGTATCAGCATTGGCGATGTTGGATGCCAGGATCTCCTGCCGCTGGGCACGCAGGTTTAAAGCTTCGGTGTTAAACCGTAGTGCCGCGTCCAGTTTGTCGAGCATGCTTCCTCCGCAAAATGAAAATTCAGAGCTGACAGAATAAACAAGGCACGCAATAGTCATCGTCTGAATAGCGCTAAATTATGTTGCTATTTTGCGCCTTGACCTGAACGGGCCAGGAGTAGAATCAGTGCCAGTTTGATTTATGGGAGAAGCGAGAATGCGGGGAATGACAGCCTTGTGGGTGAGTTTGCTGGGACTGGTGACCCTGTCGGCCAGTGCGGGCGACTTAACGGCTCAGCTCAATCAATTTTTTAAATCCCGCTATGGGGAAACCGGCCAGAATGCCGATACTCTCTCCGTGGTGGTTAAAACGCCGCAGTCGCAGTGGCCGGACTGTGCCGAGCCGCAATTCTCCCTGCCGGGCAACAGCCGGATGTGGGGCAATATGAGCGTGGCCGCCAACTGCGATCAGAACCGTCGTTATATTCAGGTTCAGGTGCAGGTGACCGGCGACTATCTGGTCGCGGCCCGCCAGGTGATCCGCGGTGGCACCCTGACCGCCGACGATGTGAAAATTCAGCGCGGCAGATTAGATACCCTGCCCGCCAGAACGGTGATGTCGGCAGAGGAAGTGACCGACGCCGTGGCGCTGCGGGATATCATTCCTGGCCAGCCGCTGACGCTGATGATGGTCCGGCAGCCATGGCGGGTTAAAGCCGGTCAGAACGTGACGGTGACGGCCAACGGCGGCGGTTTTAGTATCAGCAGTGAGGGGCGCGCAATGAACAACGCCACCACCGCGCAGCTGGTTCGGGTGAGGATGAGTTCAGGTCAGATAGTCAGTGGAAAAGTCGGGGCGGATGGGATTATTCTTATAACGCTATAAAGCACTAAAGAAGGGTTCAGTTCTGCCGATAGTGTTAATAACAGACATAGTACACTTAGCTATCAGGTCGATACACCGCCTGATTATACAGGAGTCAAATAATGAGCATTGACAGAACTCAACCTCTGAAACCGGCAGCAACCGTGCAACCTCGCGATACCAGCGAAACAGCGGCACCGAAAGCGCGTCCGGCAGAAAGCAGCAAAACCACTGAAGCCGGCACTCAGGTTGTTCTGAGCGGCGCACAGTCTCAGCTGACCAAGGCCAGTTCACAAGACATCAACACCGCCCGTGTTGAAGAGTTAAAAACAGCTATTCGCAATGGCGAATTGAAGATGGATACCGGCAAAATTGCCGATGCCCTGATTCAGCAGGCAAAAGATTCTTTAGAAGGTAACTAAGTAAATGCAGAAGCTGCTGACCGCGCTTGATAAAATGCTGGAAGTGTTGAAAAGTCTGGCCGACGTAATGACAGCCGAGCAACAACAGCTCTCGGGCGGTCAGATCAACAGCAGCTTATTGCAACGCATTACCGAAGACAAAAACTCCCTGCTGGCGACGCTTAATTTTATTGAGCAAATGCGCCGTGATGCGGAAAAAGAGGCCGGGCTGCATGCCCCTTACAGCCTCAATCCTGATATGGGCCGCCGTTGGGCAGACATTCAGGAGCAGACCGTGAAGCTGCGCGATACCAATCTGCATAATGGATTGCTGCTGAATCACCAGATTGTCTTTACCGAGCAGGCGCTGGAAGTGTTAAAGCCGCACCAGACTCAGAAGTTTTACGGCCCGGATGGCCAGGCGACCACCAGCAGTTTTATCAGCCGTAAAGTGTAGGCTGGGTTTTCAAAAGTCAGGAAAACCCAGCCAGTCAACGGCCTGCATCAGCGATCTGACATTTGCACTTTATGGCCGGGTATTTTTATAGAGCACTATTGCCAGGCCTACCTTAAGGCCAGGAATACCCGGCTTGATTGCGTTTGACGAATGTTTATTCCTCGTACCCATGTAGCCGCCAGAAAGCAGTTCCCCCCTTCCCGCGCCTAAACGCCAGCCCGTAACACTTTCACCACAATCCAATCAGTTAGGCCAGATGAAACGAACTGCGCCAGCAAAGGAATTTGCTCTTTGTAATGTGGGCGTATAAAATTTTATACATAAACACGGTGTAAAGGGACGCTCAAGGATGGGTGAAAAAGCAATTGACTGGCGAGGTTCATCGTACAACGACCTCTTAGCGTTTCCCGATGATGCCAAAAGGATCGCCGGTTTTGAACTGGGAAGAGTACAACATGGTGAAGACCCTCGTGATTTCAAAAGAATAAACGACTGGGGTGCCGGTGTTATTGAAATACGGCTTGAGGATAATGTAAATCAGTATCGCGTTGTTTATGTTGCAAAATTTGCAGAGGCAGTCTACGTGCTACACAGTTTTTAAAAAAAAACGCAGAAGACGAGTCCATCTGACGTAGCAATAATTAAAGCACGCTATAGGGCCGTAGTTGCTGAGCGGAGAGAATTATGACTGATAAAATTGATACCACGTCACGCCACATCACTAAAGCTGGCGGTAATATTTTTGCGGAACTGGGTTTTGAACCTTCTGAAGCAGAAATGCTACTGGCCAAATCCAAAGACGATATTGCTCAAACCAAGGCCATGAAAAGGCAATTAATGAGCGTGATCTCAGATTGGATGGAAGATAAGGGGCATAAACAGAGTGAAGCAGCAAAATTGCTCCATATATCACGGCCTCGTGTATCAGATGTGGTTAATCAGAAGACAGAAAAATTTACGTTGGACTCTTTAGTGACGATGGTTGCCAATACAGGCAAACACGTCAAGATGACTATCGAGTAAAAAATAAACCCCGCCTGAGCGGGGTTTTGCGTTTTATCAGACCTGAGTTTGACGGGCAAAGTCCTTAACGCGGAAGCCGAGTATTGCCAGCACCGCAAAGAACACCGCGCCGCCAACGGCACAGACGCCGGCCAGACGTAACAGCCGCGACAGCATATTACCCGTCGCCCAGTCAGGCATCACATGCAACATGCCCAGCAGTGCCGCCGCCATTACCGCCACACCGATAAACAAACGCAGCAGGAAACCGCTCCAGCCAGGCTGAGGATGGAAGATCTTCTGCTTACGCAACTGCCAGTAAAGCAACGCCGCATTCAGGCAGGCACCCAAACCAATCGACAGCGACAGACCGGCATGTTTCAGCGGGCCAATAAACGCCAGGTTCATCAGCTGCGTCATAATTAAGGTGGCGATGGCAATCCTGACCGGCGTTTTGATGTTCTGACGCGAATAGAAGCCCGGTGCCAACACCTTCACCACAATAATGCCCATCAAACCGACCGAATACGCCACCAGCGCGCGCTGGGTCATGGAGGCATCGAACGCGCTGAATTTGCCGTACTGGAATAAGGCGACGGTTAACGGTTTCGCCAGGATGCCCAGCGCCACCGCACAGGGTAATGCCAGCACAAAACAGAGCCGCAATCCCCAGTCCATCAGGCGCGAATACTCATCGTGATTGCCGCTGGAGAAACTTTTTGCCAGCGAAGGCAGCAGAATGGTGCCCAGCGCCACGCCCAGCACGCCGGACGGGAACTCCATCAGACGGTCTGCGTAGTACATCCAGGAGACGGAACCCGACACCAGGAAAGAGGCAAAAATGGTGTTGATAATCAGCGAGATCTGGCTGACTGACACCCCGAGGATCGCCGGGCCCATCTGGCGCATCACTCGCCAGACGCCAGCATCTTTCAGGTTCAGACGCGGCAGCACCAGCATCCCAATCTTCTTCAGGTGCGGCAACTGATAGCCTAACTGCAGCACGCCGCCCGCAACGACCGCCCACGCCAACGCCATCACCGGCGGATGGAAATGCGGTGCGGCAAACAGGGCAAAACCGATCATGCTGACGTTGAGCAAGGTGGGTGCGAACGCCGGAACGGAGAAGCGGTTCCAGGTATTCAGAATGGCCCCGGCCAGCGAGGCAAGAGAAATCAGGAAGATATAGGGGAAAGTCACGCGCAGCAGCGCGGAAGTTAAGGCAAATTTATCCGCCGTATCGGCAAAGCCTGGCGCGGTCACCAGAATCACCCAGGGAGCCGCCAGCATCCCGGCGATGGTGATAATCGCCAGCGCCAGCGTCAGTAACCCGGAAACGTAGGCCACGAAAACTTTGGTCGCTTCTTCGCCCTGCTTGCTTTTGTATTCGGCGAGGATCGGCACGAAGGCCTGGGAGAACGCGCCTTCAGCAAAAATACGCCGCAGCAGGTTAGGCAGTTTGAACGCCACAAAGAAGGCGTCCGTCGCCATTCCCGCCCCAAAAACTCTTGCCACAATGGCATCGCGGGCAAATCCCAGCACGCGCGAAAACAGGGTCATGGAGCTGACCGCTGCCAACGATTTCAACAGGTTCATGTTCTTCCGGTTTTTTGGCTTGAAATATCTCGGGCACAGTTTACTGATGTTGCGGCAAATCACCACACTGCTTTGTTACAGCGGATTATTCCCGGTCAATCTCTCGCCAGAGCTTTTCCACCACCCGCTGCGCCATCAGCGCCTGCTCTCCGGAGGTTTGCGGCATTGTCTGATTTTGTGCGCAGGCGATAAAGTGCTGCGCCGCGCCGGCAAAGCCTCGCTGCTCAAGGGTGGTTTGCCAGCCGGGTATCGGATCGATCACCAGCTTACCGGCCGTTTCCTGATGGAAATCGCGCATCTCATCGACCAGCAACAGGCTGCCATCGGTCACGGCACGCACCGATTCACGCTGGCTGCCGGCACGGCGATGCATGCTGGTGGTGATGTGAATGTCATCCTGGGAAAAATGGTGTTCGGCATACAGCATTTCGCCGGCATCGGTGGTCTGCAGGCTGCCGCTCTGCAGTTTCCCTCTGCCGCCGCTCAGCCACAATGCGGTGTCGACCACATGCAGGTAGTCGTCCAGCAGCGTGAAAAACAGATCGTGTGGCCCCACGCTGTCACTGCGGTGCTTATCCATGCGCAGCGACGCCAGGCTGCCAAGATGATCCTTCAGCTGCAGATAACGCGGCGCAAAGCGACGGTTAAAGGCCACCATCAGCTTGCGTCCCCGTCGGTGAGCCAGTTCGACCAACTGTTCCGCCTCGCTGAGTTTCGCTGCCAGCGGTTTATCGACGCAGACATCCACATCCGCCATCAGCAGTTCTTTAACAATGTCGAAGTGGCTGGCGGTTGAGGTATGCACAAAGACCGCATCGCTGGCCGCCGCCACCTCAGCCACGCTGCCCATCAGAGGAATGCGATAACTGTCGCAAATCACCCGCGCTTTTTGCTGATTGGGTGAGAACGCGCCGGCAATCTCCCAGCCGGCGGTTTGCGTGACCACCGGCAACCACGCCTTTTGCGCGATGCCACCGAGACCAATAATGCCCACTTTCAATGCCGTCATCTCAGTCTTCCCCGGTTAGTCGTGCCAGAACCTGCTTAATCTCAGCCATTTCTCTTTCCAGCTCGGCGACACGTTCACGCAGGTCGTCATTTTCCTGTGGGACGTCGTTTGACGCTAAGGCGGCCTCATCGACTTCGCCACTGAACAGATGCATATAGCGGCTTTCACGCTTGCCGGGCTCACGCGCTAATCTGACCACAAACGGGCCGTCTTCACGCGAAGCCAGCGCCTGCAGCGCCTGTTCCACTTCGGCCATATCGGCAAACTCATGCAGGCGCGTGCTGCGGGTGCGCAATTCGCCAGGCGTTTGCGCGCCGCGCAGCAATAAGGTGGCGATCAGCGCCAGTTCACCCGCCGTAAATTTCAGCTGACCAAACTCGGAATTACAAAAACGGTGTTCGTATTTCACTACCCGCTGACCAGAACCGCTTTGCGGGGTGGCCAGATGCTTTTTCACCAGCATATCCAGCGTGTCCTGCACGCTAACTTCACTCAGCGACAGCACCGGCTCACGGTTGGATTTTTGATTACAGGCCGTCACTACGCCATTCAGTGACATCGGATATTGATCGGGCGTGGTGACCTGCTTTTCCAGCAGGCAGCCAATAATGCGGGCCTCTACGGCCGAAAGGTGAATTTTCATTAAGTTATCCGCGACGTTCAGGTGTCCATTCTTTGGCGGTCAGCGCAGTCAGCACGTGATCCTGCCAGCGTCCATCAATCAGTAAATACGCTTTGGCATAGCCTTCTTTTTCAAAACCCAGCCGGGCCAGCAAATCGCCGCTGCGTTGGTTATGCGGCATATAGTTGGCCATAATGCGGTGCATGCGCTGCTGGCGCTGCATATAGCGGATCGCAGACTGCAGGGCTTCAAACATCATCCCCTGCCCTTGCCATTTCTCGCCCAGCGAATAGCCCAGATAACAGGCATGAAATGAGCCGCGCACCACGTTGCTGAAATTTGCCACGCCACGCACTTCATTCTCTTCAGGATCCATCACCACAAAATAGAACGCATTGCCCTGTTTATGCATTTCGGCAATCAGGCCCAGACGCGCCTGCCAGCCAGACGGATAACAGTGGCTTTCATCACGGATCGGTTCCCAGGGTTTCAAGAAAGCCCGGTTTTCAGCATAGTAATCCGCCAGACGCCAGGCATCGCGTTCATGAACAAGACGAACCACCAGCCTGTCTGTAGTCAGGCGGACTTTCGGGGCAGCGGAACGATAGCCAAACATCTTCTCTCCTGATCCGGCCGATAAAGGATTTAAGCGGGTCAACCCGCACAGCAGAACTGCTTAGCCTGGGCCAGATGGCCGACATTTTCTGCGCTTACAAACCACTATAACCGCCAGGGCAGTGACCGGTAAAATAATGCGCATAAAATTTCCTAAAATCTCTTTTGCACAAGTAATGTCCGGTCGCAGTTTGCCCTGTGCTGGGATCTCTTCCATACTTCCCTAATGCATTCAAATGATTGATGGCGGCCCGCCCGCCGTCACCGCTGTAAGGAGGCGTTCTTGAAACTTTATATCTACGATCACTGCCCGTTCTGTGTAAAAGCCCGCATGATTTTCGGCCTGAAAAATCTGCCAGTCGAACTGGTGGTGATGCTGAGCGACGATGAAGCCTTGCCGAAGAAGCTGATTGGGCAAAAGATGGCGCCTGTCCTGATGAAAGAAGATGGCAGCTGCATGCCGGAAAGCCTGGATATCGTGCATTACATTGATAATAAGGATCGCGAGCCGCTGGTGACCGGTAAAACCAATCCGGCGATTTCTGACTGGCTGCGTCACATCAACAGCTATCTGAATAAGCTGTTGCTGCCACGCATTGCTGAGGCACCGTTTGCTGAATTCGCTACGCCGGAAGCCCGCCGCTATTTCAAAGAGAAGAAAGAAGCGAATCTGGGCAGTTTCGCCGAGCTCAAGCTGCATGCCGAAGGCTACATCAAGAACGTGAACGACGACTTACGTAAGCTGGATAAGCTGATTGTGAAAGCCAATGCGGTCAACGGTGAGCTGTCGATGGATGATATTCATCTGTTCCCGGTGCTGCGTTCGCTGTCGCTGATCGCAGGCGTGGAGTACCCAAGCCGCGTGGCGGACTACCGTGACAATATGGCCAAACAGACGCAGGTCACGCTGTTGTCCTCGATCGCGTCCTGATTTTCCAAGGGCCACATTCGTGGCCCTGCTGCATTTCCTCACACTTTTTTTCCTTTCCGTTTACCCTTTGTCCTGGTGACTCCATTGCCATTGTCGGGCACTCTATTGCCTCACGTCAGAAGGGTTGCTGACGATTTGTAGACAGAGGATAACCATGAACAAAGCATTTTTCGGGCTATGCGCCCTGCTGCTGGTGGGTTTACTGACCGGCTGTAATCAACTGACGCAGTACAGCATCAGTGAACAGGAAGTGAACCAGGCGCTGGCAAAACACAATAACTACGAGAAGCAGATTGGCGTGGCCGGTCTGGTCGATGCCCACATTGTGCTGACCGATCTCAGCAGCCAGATTGGCCGCGCAGAGCCGAATAAGGTGACTCTTTCAGGCAACGCGAAGGTCAACATCAGTTCGCTGTTCGGCCCACAGCAGGCGAACATGACCTTGACGATGAAAGCGCAGCCATTCTTTGATAAAGAGCAAGGCGCCATCTTCCTGAAGGATATGGAACTGGTCGACGTTCAGGTCCAGCCTGAAAAGATGCAGGGCATTCTGAAAACCCTGACGCCTTACCTGAACCAGTCGCTGAAGGATTACTTTAATCAGAAACCGGCTTATGTGCTGAGCACCGATCGCAGCAAGGCTGAGTCGCTGGCCAAACGCTTTGCCAAAGGGCTGGAAGTGAAGCCAGGCGAGCTAATTATCCCTTTCGTTAGCCAGTAATCCTGCCGTTTCAGCACGCGCTGTGCCCTTTGTCGGCTCAGCGCAGGCTGAAACGCTAATTTCCTCCCGCTGCACACAAAGCAGGTGCATTCCCCTGCCTTTATCCCTATGCTTAGTACCCGGCTAAATCGCCAACCCGATTTCACTTCTGCCGGAGCAGCAAAATGACCGCACAACCTCAGCAACTTATCATTCGCCGTCCTGACGACTGGCATATTCATCTGCGTGACGATGAGATGCTGAAAACCGTGCTGCCCTTTACCAGTGAGGTCAATGGCCGGGCGATTGTGATGCCAAATCTGGTGCCACCGGTCACCAGCGTTGCTGCCGCCATTTCTTACCGCAATCGTATTCTGGATGCACTCCCTGACGGGCATCACTTCACCCCACTGATGACCTGCTATCTGACTGATTCACTGGATGCGGATGAAGTGGAAAAAGGCTTCACCGAAGGCGTGTTTACCGCCGCCAAGCTGTATCCGGCACATGCGACCACGAACTCCAGCCACGGCGTGACCAATATCGCCAGCATCGCCACCGTGCTGGAGCGTATGCAAAAGATCGGTATGCCGTTGTTGATCCACGGTGAAGTGACCGCCGCAGAGATCGATATCTTCGATCGTGAAGCGCGCTTTATTGAAACGGTGATGGAGCCGCTGCGTAAGCAGTACCCGGAGCTGAAAGTGGTGTTTGAGCATATCACCACCAAAGAAGCGGCTGCCTATGTTGAAGAAGGCAATCGTTTCCTCGCCGCGACCATTACCCCACAGCATCTGATGTTTAACCGTAACCATATGCTGGTTGGCGGCATTCGCCCACATCTGTATTGCCTGCCGATCCTCAAAAGGAATGTGCATCAGGAAGCGTTACGTAAGGTGGTGGCAACCGGAAACGATCGCTTCTTCCTGGGAACCGACACCGCGCCACACCTGCGGCATCTGAAAGAAGCCAGCTGTGGCTGTGCCGGTGTGTTCAACGCCCCGTCTTCTCTGCCGGCTTATGCCACGGTGTTTGAAGAGATGAATGCGCTGCAACATTTCGAAGCCTTCTGCTCTGAAAACGGCCCACGTTTCTATGGCCTGCCGCTGAACGAAGGCACCATTACGCTGGTTCGCAAGCCGTGGAAAGTCGCTGACAGTATTGCCCTCGGCGAGCACACGCTGGTGCCTTTCCTTGCCGGTGAAACCCTGAACTGGACCGTCGAGCTGTAATCCAATCGAACGCCCTGCATTAAATGATTGCCTCCCGTGAGATTACTGTATATATTTACAGTATCTTATTCGGAGGCTTTTATGCGTATTGAAGTCACTGTAGCAAAAACCACTTCTCTTCCTGCTGGCGCAATTGATGCGCTCTCTTCTGAGCTGGTTAAACGTATCGACAAACAGTTCCCTGAATCCAGCAACAGCGTTTCGGTTCGCTATGCGGGAGGAAATAATCTGACGGTGATGGGCGGTGGCAAAGAGGCCAAAGATCGCATCACTGAAATTCTGCAGGAAACCTGGGAAAGTGCCGACGACTGGTTTATTACCGACTAGCGCTTTTCTCTCCTTTTTTGCCGTTGTTTGCCGGGTTTCGCCATCCGGCTTTTTTATCTTTTTTGCGCATTATTTGTCCATTGCACCCGCTTATATAAAATCTTTAATCAAACTCTCTTCTCCTTTCGCCATAAATTTTCCGCCTGCGAGAATTTAAATCCCTGTTATAATTACTTTGCTCTATGAAAAAAAGCCGCATTGAACCTCGATAAATCACTTCGTTGTCATCATTAACACGAGTAATAAGGGGGTTATAATGGACAGAAACAAAGACGTAATCCAGACACATCCCCTCATTGGGTGGGATATCAGTACTGTAGATTCTTACGATGCCATGATGATCCGTCTTCATTCACTAACGTCAAACGAGCAGCAGAATGAAGACGCAGAAGTAGGTCAGACTTACTGGTTAACCACTGATGTTGCCAGGCAATTTATCTCCATTCTCGAAGCTGGCATAGCGAAGATTGAAGCAACAGACTACGTAGATCGCGATTATAAAAAGCATTAAATCCTGTTGGTTTACTCTCTAAGGCACCCAAAGGGTGCCTTTTTCATTCCTGCTACATTTTGCTATCCTGCACGGATTGCCTGATCAACAAAGGAACCGGTGCAGATGGTTTACGATTTAATTGTGGTGGGAAGTGGATCGGTAGGTGCCGCCGCCGGCTGGTATGCAACGCAGGCGGGCCTGAAAGTGCTGATGATTGACCGCGCGCATCCGCCGCACAGCGAGGGTAGCCACCACGGTGAGTCCCGCCTGATCCGCCATGCTTATGGTGAGGGTGCCCGCTACGTCCCAATGGTTTTACGCGCGCAACAGCTGTGGGATGAGCTGGAAATCGCCTGTGGTGAACGCATTATGCACCGCAGCGGTATCATCAATCTGGCCCCGGAAACCTCTGAATTTATTCGTAACGTCAGCCAGAGCGCGCAAGCCTTCTCCCTGAACGTTGAAACCCTGAGCGGTGAGCAGGTGATGGCTCGCTGGCCGCAGATAACGGTTCCCGATGGCTATACCGGCATTTTTGAACCGCAGTCCGGTTACCTGAAATCTGAAGTGGCGGTCCGCCAGCTGATCCGCCTGGCGCGCGAAGCGGGTTGTGCCCAGCTGTTCAACTGCGGCGTCGACGCGCTGGAAGAGCGTGATGGATTGCAGCATGTGCATACGGCAGATGGCACCTACAGTGGCCGTAAGCTGCTGCTGAGCGCCGGCACCTGGGTAAAAACCTTGCTACCCGAGTTGCCCATCGCGCCAGTAAGAAAGGTGTTCGCCTGGCATCAGGCCGATGGCCGCTACAGTGAAAATAATAAATTCCCGGCTTTTACCTGCGAAATGCCGGACGGCAGTCATTTTTACGGTTTCCCGGCGGATAATAACGCACTTAAAATTGGCCGTCATGACGGCGGGCAGCTGATTAGCGCACCTGAAGAACGTAAACCCTTTGGATCGGTAAAAGAAGATGGCAGCGAACTGTTTTCTTTCATTCGCCATTTCCTGCCGGGTGTTGGCGTTTGTCTGCGCGGCGAAGCCTGTACCTATGATAATACGGTGGATGAAGACTTTATTATCGACACGCTTCCCGGCTCGCCCGATCGGCTTACTATTAGCGGGTTAAGCGGCCACGGATTTAAATTTGCCAGCGTATTAGGTGAGATTGCCGCTGGGTTTGCGCAAGGGAAAAATACTGAATTTGATTTATCGCCCTTCTCGCTTTCGCGCTTTAAATAATGTTTTCAGGCAATAAAAAAACCGGGCCAGGCCCGGTTTTTTATTGTCTGGCTTATCGGTTAACGCGTCGCGTCAGCCTCTTTCTTCTGCTGACGAAGACGTAGCTTCTTCACCAGCGAGTGTGCCTCGGCTTCGGTGGCCACGGCTGGCGCAGATCCTGACAGCGGTTTACGGGCGGTTTCACGCAGCGTAAACACCGTCAGCACCCCAATCACACCAGCACCCATCAGATAGTAGGCCGGCATCATCAGGTTGTGCGTTTTCTCCACCAGCCAGGTGGTGATCAGCGGTGTGGTGCCGCCAAACAGTGAAACGGACAGGTTGAAGCCGATGGCCAGCGCGCTGTAGCGGATATCGGTAGCGAACAGCGCCGGTAAGGTCGCCGGCATCGAGCCGCTGAAACAGGTATGGATCACCCCAAGGATAATCAGACCGAGGAACACCAGGTAAAGATTGCCGGTGCCAATCATCATCATGCAGGGGATCGCCATCACAATCAGCCCGATTGCGCCAGCCCAGATCACCGGACGACGGCCCAGACGGTCATTCCAGTGTCCCCAGAACAGCGTCAGCGGCATCATCACAAACATCACCACCAGGATCAGCAACAGGCTGCTGATTTCGCTCAGGCCGAGGATACCGGTCAGGTAGCTTGGCATATAGGAGGTCAGCATGTAGTTCGACACGTTGAACAGCAGCACCAGGCCGATACATTTCAGCATCTGCTTACGATACTTGCTCAGCATCTGCCACAGGGTCAGACGGGGTTTGCTCTGCTCAAGGGCTTCCTGCTTCTCCATATGCTTCTGGAACGCCGGCGTTTCTTCCAGCTTCAGGCGGATATACAGACCAAACAGGCCCAACGGCGCGGCGATAAAGAACGGGATACGCCAGCCCCAGTCCAGCAAGGTCTGTTGCGGCATAGCAACGGTCAGGATGGTGACCAGTCCGGCGCCCAGCAGATAGCCGCCCAGGGTACCAAATTCGAGGAAACTGCCCATAAACCCGCGACGGTTATCGGTGGAGTATTCGGCAATAAAGGTCGCCGCACCGCCGTATTCGCCTCCGGTTGAGAAGCCCTGCAGCAGACGAGCGGCCAGCAGCAGGATGGGCGCGAGAATGCCTATCGAGGCATAGGACGGAATGATGCCGATGCAAAAGGTACCGATAGACATCATGATCATGGTGATCGCCAGCACTTTCTGACGGCCGATTTTGTCACCCAGCGGGCCAAACACCAGTCCACCAATCGGACGAACCAGGAAGGCTGCCGCAAAGGCACCAAAGGTTGCCAGCAGCTGCGCCGAAGCGTCACCGCCCGGGAAGAAGACTTTGCCCAGGGTGACTGCCAGGTAGCTGTAGACACCGAAATCGAACCATTCCATGGCATTACCCAAGGCTGCGGCGCCCACCGCGCGTTTAAGCATGTCGCCATCAACAATGGTGATATCGTCTACGGTCAGCTCTTTCGGCTTCTTATGCCGTGAGAAAAGCTTCTTAAGCTTGTTATTTGAATCTGATGCAGTGCTCATACGGTCTCCGGAGTGACTGAATGTAGAGAGCAGCGTCATAGCTTTCGTTGCCGGGATGGAAGTAATGAAGGGAAAGAAAGCTATAAAGCAGCGGGATAAGACGATGATTTACACATAAACAACATCTCTTTACGGTAACTGACTCTATACGACAGACCGGATTTTTTCAAGTTTGTGACCGTTATCGCTGAATTTTTCCTCAAAAACCATACAGACCTCCAGAGAAATGCCGATTCTCAGACATCTGCGCCAGAGTAGATAGACAAATTGCTGGCATCCGCTATTCATTTACATTACGCCTTAAGCAGACACATCAATAAATATTACCTATTTTAGGGCGTAATATTGACGAAAAGTGACAAACTACTGACGAATACTTAATTTACCATCAAATAAACAGACATTAACAACTTCTCTTCACTCCACAACCAACCCCACATAAATAAGCCACATAACGCTAAACCAACCTTCTGAAAACCAAATTTAATGATAATAACCCGATTAAACATTCAATATTTCTGAATGATAATCACTATTTGTTTACTACGGGTAATTAGTTGTTGATTTTATGTTTCGGATTATCCAGTCTTGGCAAAAATTGATTGCAGGATGTAAGCATGCGCTGGAAAAACACCCCCACCCGCTTTGGCACCGTCAGCGTAATGCTGCACTGGCTGGTGGCCATTGCCCTCTACGGCATGTTTGCGCTCGGCCTGTGGATGGTCACCCTCGGCTATTACGACAGCTGGTATCACCCTGCCCCGGAATTGCACAAAAGCATTGGCATCACTCTGTTTGCCGTCATGGTGTTGCGGGTCATCTGGCGATTCATCTCCCCGCCGCCAAAGCCGTTAAGCAGTTACTCCGCACTGACCCGTGTGAGCGCCGTTGCGGTTCATCTGCTGCTGTACGGCATCCTGTTCGCCATTTTTATCAGCGGCTATTTGATTTCAACCGCCGATGGCAAACCGATTGAGGTCTTTGGCGTGCTCTCCGTGCCGGCCACGCTGGAAGGCTTTGGCGAGCAGGCCGACCTGGCCGGCGATATTCACCTGTGGCTGGCCTGGAGCGTGGTGATCCTCTCCGCTCTGCATGGCCTGGCCGCCCTGAAACACCATTTTGTCGATCGCGACAGTACATTGAAGCGGATGCTGGGTAGCCGCGTTGATTAACCTCTGAAAGGAACAGAACTATGTTGAAGAAAAGCCTGTTAGCACTGACCACTGCCGCTCTGCTGGCGAGTGCGGCAACCGCCTCAGCCGCTGACTATAAAATTGATAAACAGGGGCAACATGCCTTTGTGCAATTCCGCATTCAGCATCTTGGCTATAGCTGGCTGTACGGCACGTTCAGAGACTTTGACGGCAGCTTCACGTTTGATGAAGCCGATCCGTCGAAAGATAAGGTCAATGTGACCATCAATACCAACAGTGTTGACACTAACCATGCGGAACGCGATAAGCATCTGCGTAGCGCGGAATTCCTTAACGTGGCGAAATTCGCTCAGGCGACCTTTGTCTCAACGGGTGTGAAAAAGGATGGCGACGAGCTGGATATCACCGGCAACCTGACGCTGAACGGGGTGACTAAACCGGTAACGCTGGAAGCGAAAAAGCTGGGTGAAGGCAAGGATCCGTGGGGAGGTTATCGTGCGGGCTTTGAAGCCGAAACCAAAATTGCGTTGAAAGATTTCAACATTAAAACCGATCTGGGGCCAGCCTCACAGGACGTGCAGCTAATGATCTCGGTCGAAGGGATCCGTCAGTAACTGACGGATAACCACCCGGCCGGATGTCTGACACCCGGCCGGAGGGTATTACTCTGCTGAGGGGATTTTCAGCGTCATCGTGAGCTTGCCACGTGACTTATTGAACACCTTGTTGCCATTTTCACGGCCAGCACGGCGGGCGCGCTGCTCTTCAGGCGTTAATGCCAACTCTTCCATGCAGATTGGGCTACAGCATTCTTTATACTGCTCGGCACAGCTGGCGCACTGAATAAACAGCAAATGGCAGCCATCGTTTTTGCAATTGACGTGAGTGTCACAGGCGGCACCGCACTGGTGACAGTGAGCAATCACATCGTCAGAAATGCGTTCACCCATCCGCTCATCAAAGACAAAGTTCTTGCCCTTAAAGCGTACCGGCAAGCCCTGCTCACGCGCACGGCGGGCATATTCAATAATGCCGCCTTCAACGTGATAGACGTTTTCAAAGCCGTTATGACGCATCCACGCACTGGCTTTCTCACAACGGATCCCGCCGGTGCAATACATGACGATTTTTTTCTCTTTATCGTCTTTCAGCATCTCAACCGCCATCGGCAGCTGATCGCGGAAGGTATCGGCCGGGATTTCCATCGCGTTGTCAAAATGCCCCACTTCGTATTCGTAGTGGTTACGCATATCAACAAACACCGCATCCGGATCGTCGAGCATCGCGTTAACTTCGTTGGCCTTCAAATAGCCGCCAATATCGCTGGCATCGAAGGTATCATCGGTAATGCCGTCGGCGACAATGCGCTCGCGCACTTTCAGGCGTAATACCCAAAACGATTTTCCGTCGTCATCCAGCGCGATATTCATGCGCAGATTATCCAGCGCCGGATGGAAAGCATACAGCATCGCTTTCATCGTTTCGTACTGGCTGGCAGGCACGCTGATCTGGGCGTTAATTCCTTCACTGGCAACGTAAACGCGCCCAAAAACTTTCAGCTTAGTCAGCGCAACATACAGCGCATCGCGGAAGGCTTTAGCATCGTCGAGGGTAAAATATTTATAGAAAGAGACTGTGGTACGCGGTTCGCTTTCGGCCAACATCCGCGCGCGCAGCTCTTCATTGGAAACAAGGTTATGTAACACTGGCATGGTGTACGTTCCTGCGTTCAAGAGAGAAATTTTGCGGGCGCTATCATACCTGAATAGCAGAAAAATCAAACCGGAATCCGGTAAAAGCGGTGAAAAGGTCCGATGCCGATGTCTTGACGGCTTCTGGTAAAAGCATGGCTTGCTCAACGCCATGATAAAATTTGCCTATAGTTAGCCTTTGTCACTGACATTGTTAACCCACCGGAGAACCTGCATGAGCCAGCTTTTCAGTCCGATATCCCTCGGTAAGCTAACCCTCGAGAACCGCATCGCCATCGCACCGATGTGCCAGTATTCTGCCGACCACGGCAACGCAACCGCCTGGCACCGCATCCATCTTGGCCATCTGGCGCTTTCTGGTGCGGGCCTGTTGATTATTGAAGCCGCCGCGATTGAAGCCGCGGGCCGCATCACGCCGCAGGACTTAGGATTGTGGAATGATGAAACTGAACAGGCGTTGGGTTCGGTGTTAAAAGACGTACGTCAGCACTCCTCCATGCCGATTGGTATCCAGCTTGCCCACGCCGGACGTAAAGCCTCTACCGATGTGCCATGGCGTGGCGGTGGTTTCCTGCAGCCTGAAGCAGGCGGCTGGCAAACCTCTGCGCCTTCTGGCGTACCGTTTAATCAGACCGATGGCACGCCTGTGGCGTTGACCAAAGCGCGCATCGAAGAGATCAAACAGTCCTTTGTTGATAGTGCCATTCGCGCCGATCGGCTGGGCCTGGATTTGATTGAAGTCCACGCGGCACATGGCTATCTGTTGCATCAGTTCCTGTCACCACTGTCGAACCAGCGTGATGATGTCTACGGTGGCTCGCTGGAAAACAGAATGCGCCTGACGCTGGAAATTTTCCGCGAAGTCCGTCGCGTCTTCCCGGCGAACAAACCGGTTGGCGTACGCATTTCCGCTACCGATTGGGTGGAAGGCGGTTGGGATGTGGAACAATCCATTGCGTTAAGTCAGGCGCTGGCCGCAGAAGGCTGCGCGTATATTCACGTTTCCAGCGGCGGCCTGTCACCGGCGCAGCAAATTAAAGTCGGGCCGAACTATCAGGTGCCCTTTGCCGCGGCGATTAAAAAAGCCGTCACGATCCCGGTTATTGCGGTGGGTATGATCACCGAGCCGGAGCAGGCCGAAGCGGTGCTGGTGGAACAGCAGGCCGATATGGTCGCCCTTGCGCGCGGTATGCTTTACGATCCTCGCTGGCCGTGGCACGCGGCGGCGAAACTGGGTGCGAAGGTGCATGCACCAGAGCAATACTGGCGCTGTGAGCCTCATGAGGTCAAAGGGCTGTTTAAGCAATAAGCCTTATCTGGGTCGTCACAGCCTGTTTATGCTGCTGGCGACCCAAATCAACGCTAACACAGCGGGTTATTTCATTCTGCACGTAACAAATGGCACAATAGGCCATAATTTAAAGTTCTTGGGCAGCATAATACTGCCCTTTTTATGCGATCTGGACACTCATGACTCAGCTGCCTCAATTTACGCGCGCGTTGTTGCATCCTCGTTATTGGCATACCTGGATGGGTATTGGCTTCCTGTACCTGCTGGTGCTGCTGCCTTACCCGGTCCTCTATTATATTGGCTGCGGCCTGGGACGCCTTTCAATGCGTTTCCTGCGTAAGCGCGTGAATATCGCTCACCGTAATCTGGAGCTCTGTTTTCCAACCATGCCGGAAGCAGAACGCGAAGCGATGGTGGTACGGAATTTTGAATCCGTGGGTATGGGACTGATTGAAACCGGCATGGCCTGGTTCTGGCCGAACTGGCGCATAAATAAGTGGTTCCACGTCAGCGGACTTGAACACATCGATAAGGCACACGAAGACGGCAAAGGCATTTTGCTGATTGGTATGCACTTCTTGACGCTGGAGCTGGGCGCCCGTATTTTCGGCATCCATAATCCCGGCATCGGCGTGTACCGTCCCAATGACAATGCGCTGCTGGACTGGTTACAGACCTGGGGCCGCATGCGTTCCAATAAAAGTATGCTGGATCGTAAAGACCTGAAAGGCATGATCCGCGCGCTAAAAAGCGGCGACATCATCTGGTACGCGCCGGATCACGATTACGGCCCGAAGAGCAGCGTGTTTGTGCCGTTCTTTGGCGTCGATAAGGCCGCTTCAACCAAAGGCAGCTATGTGCTTATCCGTAGCGGTCATCCAGCGGTAATTCCGTTTGTGCCACGCCGTTTGCCGCACGGAAAAGGCTATGAAATGGTGATCCTGCCGGAAGAGAAAGACATGCCGCTGGATGATGAAGCCGCCACGGCGGCAAGGATGAATCAGGTGATTGAACGCGGCGTGCTGATGGCGCCGGAGCAATATATGTGGCTGCATCGCCGCTTTAAAACCCGTCCCGCCGGTGAATCCTCCCTTTATTAAATCTGGTTGGTAGCAGGGTTTTTCCTGGCCTGTTACCCAACTAAAACCCTTTTTAAACGCTGTTTCTTTTCCTTATGTACCCCCTGTTAATGCCGATTTTTTGCGCGCATAATTAGCCTGCTAATAAAAAAATCCACCCTACAGGTCTTACACTGAACTATGGCTACTGCTGACGTTCCGCTCTCCTCGATCAACTGGCAAAAAAATCTGTTTGTCGCCTGGTGCGGCTGCTTTCTTACCGGTATCGCCTTCAGCCTGGTGATGCCGTTCCTTCCGCTGTATGTCGAATTGCTGGGCGTTACCGATCCTCATTCACTGAATATGTGGTCGGGACTGGTGTTCAGCATCACCTTTCTGTTTTCAGCCATTGCCTCCCCTTTCTGGGGTGGTCTGGCTGACCGTAAGGGCCGTAAGATCATGCTGTTGCGCTCGGCGTTGGGCATGTCTGTCGTGATGGTGTTGATGGGCCTGGCGACATCAATCTGGCAGTTCCTGGCGCTGCGTGCAGTGCTGGGCTTGTTGGGAGGATTTGTGCCCAATGCCAATGCGCTGATAGCGACGCAGGTGCCCCGCAACAAAAGCGGCTGGGCGCTCGGCTGGCTCTCCACCGGTGCCGTCAGCGGCGCGTTGATTGGCCCGCTGATCGGCGGATTACTGGCGGACAGTTTTGGTTTGCGTCCGGTGTTCTTTATCACCGCTTCGGTTCTCTTCGTCTGCTTTATCATGACGCTGTTTGCCGTGCGCGAAGAGTTTGTGCCGGTGCAAAAAAAGGACATGCTGCACGCCCATCAGGTGTTTACCACCCTGAAAAACCCCAGACTGGTGCTGACGCTGTTTGTTACCACGATGATTATTCAGGTGGCGACTGGCTCAATAGCGCCAATTCTGACGCTGTACGTGCGGGATCTGGCCGGAGATATTCAGAACCTGGCGTTCGTCAGCGGGCTGATCGCCTCAGTGCCCGGCGTTGCTGCGCTGATCAGCGCGCCACGGCTGGGGAAGTTGGGTGACCGGATTGGCCCGGAACGGATTCTGGTGGCGATGCTGCTGGTGTCGGTGCTGTTGTTAATCCCGATGTCGATGGTGCAGAATCCGCTGCAGTTGGGTATTTTGCGGTTCCTGCTCGGCGCCGCAGATGGTGCGCTCCTTCCTGCGGTGCAGACGCTGCTGATTTATAACGCCAGCAATCAGGTGGCGGGACGAATATTCAGTTATAACCAGTCTTTCAGAGACATCGGCAATGTCACCGGTCCGCTAATGGGCGCTGCCGTGTCGGCTCACTGGGGATTCCGCGCCGTGTTCGTGGTGACCGCCTGCGTGGTGCTGTTTAACGCCATTTACTCGTGGATCACCCTGCGCCGCCGCGTGGATCGCAGTTCAATGCTGGATGAGTGAATTTGCTGGCAGGATCGCGCCGAGTTTGTGCTCAATCCTGCCCAGTCCTTTCATTAACCTGCTGAAAGGCCTGCACAAAATTCCTTTCATCTTTTTTTATCCTCAGATGTTTCCCCTCAGCAATCTTCGACTATCCTATCTAAAACCTGAATCAGTTGTTATGGAGAAAAGATCCTACATAGCTACGGCAAGCAGCTTTTTGAGCCTGATGTTCTTCTCCTCGAACAACTTCAGGGGCTAACCTAAGGCACCTCGATACCGCCTTACTTCTTACGCCGGGTGTAGACGTAGTGTTGGAAATGGCATGTTTGCTGCAGATTTCATAGAAGGTAACCCCGTTTGGGGCAGCATGGTGAATACTGATTATATCTTGTCGGAAAATCACATTTCCATGGACATGTCCTCATGTGACTTATGGCGCCATTACTAACATCGGGATTTATTAATCAATGGGGAGCGGGTCAAGGGCGATTAATTTTTTACAAGATATATAATCTATGTCACCAATTCAACCTTGGCTCTATTAAGTAAAACCTCCCTCTTCACTTAAAAAAAGATGCACAATCAACTAATGGATGTACCTATTAAGCAGCCATATGTTAGAATAATCATTATCAATTCATAGAAAATTATAGATGGAGTCAATTTTGAACGATATGGATTTTGTTAATGATCTTAAGGCCAATGGCTTTACTGACAAGGATATAAGTCGATTAAGAACAATAGTTGAGAGTGTTCCTACTAAGGATCAAACGTTTTCCTCTATAGTTCTTGACTTGAGTAAACGTTTCTGGGGTGGTGTTATTGGGATGTTACTGATGGCAGTTATTGCCATTTTTGGCAGTATCTATGACTCAGCGGAAAACTTTGTCATCTACCTGATAGTTATTCTTTTTGGAGTCACCGTTGTTTATATTGTCACTCCAATGAAATTAGCATGGAAAGCACATCGCTACATGGCTAAGAAAAAGTAAAATTATTTGGGATCAGTATTCAGATCTTTAATGTTAATGCCGATCTCTATACCTTTCTTTGCCGCACCAGCTCCTTTTAATGCGAGAGCAGGTTTGCTCATTGTCTGAACCTTTCTGTAATAATCTGATGGCAGATAGTTAAATAGCCTCCATGCTTCTGGTTTTAAACTTAACTTCAAAACCCCATAATACGATGTAGTAAAATCTACGGCCTGATAAGCTAAAAATCCCAATCTTTTGTCGAAGCCCATAAATTCAGCAGCATCTTCATATGCATTTCGCATGAAATTTGTTGGATTGGCACGTCCAAGGAGTTTTTCAGCACTTTCTATAGTTGAGCCAGCACCACTCAGAACCAAACTCGAACCAGCTACAACTCCAATTACATTCCCAGTAGCCATTGAACCAGCAATCAAGGTAGCACCTGCAACCATCTGTAACCCACCCACAACAACACCTATGCCATCGATTATATAACCGATAATTTTTTCATGTTCATGATAGAACTGAACAGATGCAGACACTACCTGGATCGACATTGACTCCTTCTCTTGGGGGGCAAGCCAGGCCGGGAATATGAGTGTTGGTGGTGGGGGTGGAGCTGGCAAGGTTCATTACCGCGATCTTACAGTCCATGCCAATATTGATAAGGCCATTCCTGCAATCAGGCGTTATGTCTCTAATGGCAAGCACATCAGTAAGATTGAGCTGGCGATATGTAAAGCCGGTGGCACTCAGAATGAGTACTGCCGTATTACCCTTGAGGATGTACTGATCATTGATGCAATGTTCAATGGTGCAAGCCAGCGTGATCTTGTTGGTATGACATACCAGTTCCAGGCTGCAAAAGTTAAAACCCAGTACTGGGAGCAGTCGACTACTGGCGGTAAGGGTGCAGAAACCCAATCAAGCTGGAACATAAAAGAAAACCGCGAATAAGCTTGATATGATGCATTCTAATAGGTTCAAAATAACTTTCAGAGCCCATCTGAACCTAAGTAGCACCAACCAATAGAATGCGTCTAATTAAAAAATGGGTTGCTATTGTCATTCCATAAAATCCTAAAGCAACAATATTTAATCCTTGCGAATTTTTTGAGCTCCATAAGAAATTCTCTAGACCACGACATCCATAAGTTACTCTTGTTTTTATTATAAATCATCTGTAGGAATGCCATGAAGTAATTCAACTCATAATATAAACGTATGGTGATTTTTCATGGAGGAATTCAATAGTCACTCCGACTGTTTATTATTTTTAAATGTACCCTGTTTTGATCTTCAGTTCTTCAATTGTCATTAGCTTGTTACCTAAATGTACCATGGCATGACAATTTGGGCAGAGTGGAATAAGGTCAACGATAGGATCGATACTACATCCCTCACCTAGAGTATGAATGGGTTTGATGTGGTGTACATGAATAAATCCCTTACCATGCTCACCATAGACTTTTCCAAAATCGAACCCACATCCCTTACATGCAGTACCATAATGCCGGATACATTCCTGTCTTGCTCGGGGATCCCTTTCATAAGAATTAACTGTAACTCGTGTCTTTGCCCCTTCGATGAAGTTATCGGGCATTGGGATTTCATCAGGGAAAGGATTAGCGGCAAAGTCTGCATACCAAACGTCACCTTCTTTGCTTAGAAATCGTTTAACCAGTTTACGTTCGAAGTTTTCAATGACTCCTACCTCAGAATTATCAGGGTGTTCAGCAAATTTCATTTTGAATGTGTAAAGCTCGTAGCCCTCAGTCACCAGTTGGAGATGTTCTATGGCCTGAGCATAACCAGGCTGTTTCTTATCTTTACTGTTCTTCTTCCATCCTTCACGAAGAATAACAGCTCTCTCTCGCTCCTGCTCAACATCCCATGTACCAAAGATCACCATTCGCTTTTGATGATTCACAAAAGACCAACTCCATGTCCAGTTGCTACATGTCGCCCCCTCAGATTGGATGAATTGCTTTCTGTTCATGTCACCTCTATTTGTAATTATCTGTTTGTAAAAATAAATCGTTTGAAGAACCCGTTTTTTTAAGTCAGCTTCATTTAGCCTCTTCAATTAACGTGAATTTACTGAAACAACATTTTCCAACTAACCCACAGGCTAATAGTGTTGATACAACACTAAGTTTTAATAAAAATGATTTATTGAAGCGGCGGCCAAGTTTGTGAGTGTGCATGGCAATTAATAACAGAACCGATTTAAAGATCATTAAGCAAGCCCTTTTTGCATGTAACCCACTGATACGCGTATACAAATATGCTTTCATTTTTTTTGCGGTCATAGGTTTACCGTGGCAGAAGATCTACTATCCTTTGCTAATCATCTTATCTTAGAAAGGACGAATTGGTATGTCATTATATGCAACGCTTGAAGAAGCCATTGATGCCGCACGTGAAGAGTTTCTGGCTGCAAACCCGGAAATGGAAGAAGAGGACGCCTCAGTGGGCCAGTTCAACCTGCAGAAATATGTGATGCAGGATGGCGATATCATGTGGCAGGCCGAGTTCTTCGCTAACGAAGGCGATGAAGGGGAATGCTTATCCCTGCGTGGCGGCGAGGCTGCCCAGGCGATTTTTGATGACGATTTCGATGAGATTGAAATCCGTCAGGAATGGCTGCCTGAAAATACGCTGCACGAGTGGGATGAAGGTGAGTTCCAGCTTGAGCCGCCTACGGACACCGAAGAAGGCAAAGCGGCAGCAGATGAGTGGGAAGATGACAACAGCGAGTCCGAACGCTACGAATAGTCCCTGCTGCGGCCCTGTGTGCCGATCTAAGCGCTGAAGTAAGCCCGGCTGAACTGCCGGGCTTTTTATTCGTAAGGACCGTGGTGCGCGTCGACAGGCAGCAACAGCGTATCCACCACCAGTGACAGCGGCAGGTCGATAATAGTCAGAAAGCGCCATGGCGTGTCGCGCACATCCCATTGCACGCCAGGATAATACTGGTTGCCGTGCCCCTGTCCCGGAAACGTCCGGCTGATAATACTGCCGCAGCCCGTCAACAGCACCACGATCGCTCCCGTCAGAATGCCGCGGTAAATAAGCTTAATCATAACCACCTTTAACTGAAGAAAAACGCGCCATTGTAGAGTAACTGCGCAAACGCTATCTGGCAAAAAACGCAAAATTTCCGTAAGCGTTGCGTAAAGCGCCACAGGCGTTGGGCATAAAAAAGGCCGGGAAACAATTCCCGGCCTTTTTAAGTTTCAGCGTTTACACCGTTTCAGGCTTGGTGTTCTGCAGCGCCTGCGGATTCATTTTCAACGACTTGTAGTAATCGAACCAGTCGTGATACTTGTCAGCATGCGCCCACAAGCGGTAATGCATCCTCGACAGCGTCACCGGGTCGCTGATCAACGCCAGACGGCGATCGCGATCCAGCTTGGCCGGCGATTCACTGAGTGCCTGATCAACCTGACGGTCGCGGGCGAATTCCAGCACATCACTTTTCAGGTGGCGGGAGGTCGCTAACGCACTGGCCAGGGCGTTGAACGATGGGTCAAACACGGCGTGCATAAAGCCATCTTTCAGCGCGCGCTCACGGTTCACTTCCACGTAGCGATCGGTATCCACCAGCTCTTTCGGCGGATCGTACTCTTCCGGGATAAGGAACAGTTTGGCGCGTTTGGACGCTGCACCGGTCGTTGAACGGCTGGAGAACACCGACACGAATGGCGACAGGATCAGCGAGAAGACGATTGGCGCCAGCCACCACAGGAAGTTCAGGTCAAGCCAGCCCATTCCTGCAGCCCAGACAATACCCAGTGCCATCTGCGAACCGTGACGTTTGAAGGCTTCGCTCCATGGCGTTGCATCATCATCACGCTGCGGAGAGTTCCACACCACTTCCCAACCGAGGAATGCGCTTACCACGAACACCGTATGGAACAGCATACGTACCGGTGCCAACAGTACCGAGAACAGCATTTCCAGGAACAGAGATACCGTTACGCGAACCACACCACCGTAAGGCTTCGCCCCTTTGAACCACACCAGCATGATGCTGAGCAGCTTCGGCAGGAACAGCAATACCATGGTGGTGGAGAACAGCGCTATCGCCAGCTCCGGACGCCACTGCGGCCAGACAGGGAAAAGCTGCCGGGGCTGCAGGAAGTACTGCGGCTCCATCAGCGTATGCACCACCTGCAACGCGGTTGACAGTGCCAGGAACATAAACCACAGCGGCGCCGACAGATAGGACATCACGCCCGTCAGGAACACCGCACGGTGAACCGGGTGCATCCCTTTTACCAGGAACAGACGGAAGTTCATCAGGTTACCGTGACACCAGCGGCGGTCACGCTTCAGCTCATCCAGCAGGTTAGGCGGCAGCTCTTCATAAGAACCCGGCAGATCGTAAGCAATCCACACGCCCCAACCGGCACGACGCATCAGCGCCGCTTCCACGAAGTCATGGGACATGATCGAACCGGCGAATGACCCTTCACCCGGCAACGGTGCCAGCGCACAGTGCTCGATAAACGGCGCAATACGGATGATGGCGTTGTGCCCCCAGTAGTGGGACTCACCCAACTGCCAGAAGTGCAGGCCAGCGGTAAACAGCGGACCGTAGACGCGGGTCGCAAACTGCTGACAACGGGCATACAGCGTATCCATGCCTGACGCTTTTGGCGACGACTGGATAATACCGGCGTTCGGGTTGGCTTCCATCATGCGCACCAGACCGGTCAGACACTCACCGCTCATCACGCTGTCCGCATCCAGCACCACCATGTAGCTGTACTGGCTGCCCCAACGACGACAGAAGTCATCGATGTTGCCGCTTTTACGCTTCACACGGCGACGGCGACGGCGATAGAAAATGCGCCCTTCCCCGCCAACATCACGTACCAGATCCATCCAGGCTTTCTGTTCCGCAATGGCGATATCCGGGTTGTAACTGTCGCTGAGAATATAGACGTCAAAATTCTTCTCTTCGCCGGTTCTGGCCACCGATTCCCAGGTAGCACGCACACCGGCAAAAACACGTCCGACATCTTCGTTACAGATCGGCACGATCAGTGCAGTACGGTGCTCCGGGTTGATGGGCTCATCGCCATTCAGCCCGTAGGAAATACTGTACTTATCCTTGCCGATCATCAGCTGCAGGAAGCCCATCAGCGCGGTCCAGAAGCCAGCGGAGACCCAACAGAACAGTACCGCGAACAGGAACAGGATCCCCGTTTGCAGTACGTAAGGCAGGATCTGCAGCACCGACTGCTGCCAGTTCTGGTTGATCATCTCCAGCGGATCGATCATCGCCCAGCCCTGGTAAGGCAGAATGGTTTTCATGTACCAGGTCGCGACAACGGTCTGTGCGATGGTCAGCAACAGCAAGATGTAGCGACGGATCGAACCAACATGACGCCACTTATCTTCCTGCCGCTGTTCTTCAGGATCGGCATAACGATGAGTGGTTTTGCGGCCACGAACGGAATCCCAGGCGCGCGCAACCGGGTTGGTGCGCCAGGCTTCCGGGTACATGGAAGAGCGAGTATGGCGAGGCATGGCCTTCAGCGTGGTGCGGTCAAGTTCATCAGTATCGAACTGTTTCCCTTCCCCGACGGACTCCGGCCAGCTCATTTCGATACGCGACTTAACCGACTCCAGTGGCGCATCGTCAGGACGACACTCTACCGGGCCGCCATCCGCAAGCGACTGGTGCAGCTGGCTGAACGCCTCTTCAGGTTGTTCAGGCAGCGATTCACGCAGCGCCCCCTTCCGCTCGGCGGAAAGGGGCAGCGCATCGATATAGTCAGTGGGTAAAACTGTAGGCTTATTCATTGGCAGGCAACTGATAGCTCCAGGTTTCTGTCAGCGTCTTATCACCGCTCATCAGCGCAGCACGCATCTCGGTCGCTTGCTTGTTGTCTTTGACGCGTAAACGCATCATCAGACGCCAGCCTTTCGTTACCGGATTATAGCGTACGCTGTTTTCCACCAGCTCACCGTTGTTACCGATGCTGACCTGAGGCGTTACCTGGGTATTCTCCGGCAACTTGCTCATGTCCTGACCGGTGAAGTCCACCACGAAGGCGACCGTGCCATCCGGCTGGCGAACCAGGTTAGACTGCTTCACATCGCCCGTTGAGCGCAGCGTACTTTTCACAAACGCCACATCTGGCGAATGCAGCTGGCTCTCGTCGCGAGTGAAGTGCAGACGGTATTTAAAGTTCATCTCTTTGCCCGGATCCGGCAGGTTTTCCGGCGTCCAGAAAGCAACGATGTTGTCGTTGGTTTCATCAGCCGTTGGGATCTCGACCAGCTCTACGCGGCCTTTACCCCAGTCACCCTGTGGTTCGATCCAGCCACTTGGACGCAGATCGTAACGATCGTCCAGGTCCTGATACTGATCGAAATCACGTCCGCGCTGCAACAGTCCGAAGCCTTTCGGGTTCTCAACGGTAAAGGTGCTCACCGCCAGATGTTTCGGGTTGTTCAGCGGACGCCAGATCCACTCACCGTTGCCGGCGTGGATAGAAAGACCGTTGGAATCATGTAACTGCGGACGGTAGTTGGTGTTTGGCGAAGGTTGGTTCGGCCCAAACAAGAACATACTGGTCAGCGGAGCCACGCCCAGCTTGCCTACTTTGTCGCGCAGATAGACTTTAGACTGCACGTCAACCGTGCTTTCTTTGCCTGGGGTGATCAGGAAGCGATAGGCTCCCGTCGCCCGTGGCGAATCCAGCAGCGCATAGATCACCAGATGCTTATCAGACGGTTTTGGACGTTCGATCCAGAACTCTTTAAAGCGTGGGAACTCTTCGCCAGACGGCAATGCAGTATCAATAGCCAGACCACGAGAAGAAAGACCATAAACCTGGCCGGCGCCAATCACGCGGAAGTAGCTCGCGCCCAGGAAGCTGGTGATCTCGTCATCTTTCTTGTTTTTACTGTTTAGCGGGTACAGCACTTTAAACCCGGCAAAACCGAGGTTTTTAACCGTTTCCGGATCGTGCTTTACGTTGCCAAAGTTAAAGTAATCTGGTGAATATTTAATCTGTCGAACCGTCGAAGCGGTGACTTCATTAATCTGCACCGGTGTATCGAAGTACATTCCTTGATGATAGAACTCAAGCTTGAATGGGGTCTTCAGCTTACTCCAATAGGCTTTATCGCGATTGAACTGAATCTGCTGATAATCCGCATATTTCATGTCCCGCAACTGGGAAGGCAAATTGCTTTTCGGCGCTTCGTACCCTTTCCCTGCCAAATCTTTAGCCTGCTTTGCTACGTCATCAATGTTGAAAGCCCAGCTGGAGCTGGCATACATCGACAGCAAAACTGTTACGCCTAACCAGCGCAATTTCATCAGTTTTGGCTTATTTTTCATTTTAATCAGCACATCCCCCCCTTTCGTGTGCTTAAATCAATCCTATCCATCTTAATGGATTATTCAGCATTCCGACAGCTCGGCAATCATTTAGTTCCTCGTGTTACCTGCGCTAATCGCCTTATTCTCAAGTGTTTAACGGATCCAGATTAGCCTGATAGTATACCCGCGATTTCTACCCTAAAGTGAGCGTAAGGCTTTAGCGTGGCTCAGGGCGAGCCAACGCGTTAACGTGTTGAATATTGGATATATATGACTAAAAACACACAGGAAAGAGAATACTTTTTCGACTCGATCAGGGCCTATTTGATGCTGTTGGGCGTGCCATTTCACGTCTCCCTGATTTATTCCACCCAGATCTGGACGGTGAACAGCCCGGCCCCGTCTGAGTGGCTGACCCTGTTAAATGACTTTATTCATGCTTTTCGTATGCAGGTATTTTTTGTCATTTCCGGGTATTTTTCCTACATGCTTTATTTGCGATACAGTTCGAAGCACTGGCTGAAAGTCCGGCTTGAACGTGTCGGCATCCCAATGCTGGCGGCGGTTCCGCTGCTTACGCTGCCGCAGTTCTACCTGATAAAAGACTGGACCAGCAAGATTGGCGACTGGCATGACTTCAGTTTTTACCAACGGTTTAATGCGCTGGCATGGAATTTAATTTCCCATCTTTGGTTCCTGTTGGTGCTGGTGGTATTGACCGTTGTCGGAATTTGGGCCTTTAAATGGCTGCGCGATGGCAAAGGCTCAAAAACAGACTATTCCGACATAACCTGGAGCAAATTATCCCTCGCCATCCTGCTTTGTAGCCTGGCCTGGGGAGCCATTCGTCGTCTGCTGTTTATTTTTGCCCCCGATTTGCTGGGCGATGGCCTGTTTAATTATGCGGTAATGCAGTCACTGTTCTTCCTGCCTTTCTTTATGTTGGGCGCCATGTCGTGGAAGTATCCGGCGATTAAAGCCCTGTTCGTCAAACCGGTGCCCTGGACTTTTGTCGGTTCAGCGCTGGCGTTTGTGGCGTACGTGGCTAACCAGACTTACAACAAAGGCGAAGGCTGGCTGTACGAGATTGATGCGGTGGTGTCGATGATGATGGGCCTGTGGATGGTGAACGTGGTGTTCTCGCTGGGACATCGCTTCCTGAACTCGCATTCCCCGCGTGTGACCTACCTGGTGAATGCCTCGCTGTTTATCTACCTGGTGCACCATCCGTTGACCATTATCTACGGCATCCTGTTCGTACCCGAGATCGGCAGCAACACCCTTGGCTTCTTTGCCGGGTTGGTCTTTGTGTTTGGTATCGCGTTTATGCTGTACGAAATCCATCTGCGCGTGCCGTTACTGCGCTTCCTGTTCTCAGGAAAACCCCAGCGCAAAAAGACTGCCGCTGAAAAAGTCAGTTAAAAAAAACGCCCGTTCATCTGCTGAACGGGCGTGTTATCACCTCACAGTAGCCACTCAATCGGCAGACGCCAGACCAGACGAACCAGCAACCGCTGCATAAAGCGCGTTCGGGGTTCATGCTTATGCACAATTTCTTTCTCCCCTTCTCCCGGATACTCCACCCAGTTTACCCGACCCCATTTGTCCAGACGTAAGGTCCAGGCCCGGTCGCGCATCCGGGTGATAAAGCGCTGGTGAATACTGGATGCCAGGCATTCACTCTCAATCACGAAGCCCATTTCGGTGTTGAGCATGGCGGAACGCGGGTCAAAGTTGAACGAGCCGATAAACACCTTTTCGTTGTCGACGCTGAAGGTTTTCGCATGCAGGCTGGAACCTGAATTACCGGTTAATCCCCGGTCATGCGGCTTATCGCGGTTATCGGTATGCGGTTTCAGCTCATATAAGGTGATGCCGTGGCGCAGCAACTTCTTGCGCCATTTGGCGTAGCCGGCATGCACCACCGAGACGTCATTGGCCGCGAGAGAGTTGGTGAGAATGGCTATCTTCACCCCCTTGCGCACCAGCGACAGCAGCTGCGCCACGCCGGCTCGCGTTGGGACAAAGTAGGCCGAGATAATATCGAATTGCGTTTGGGGTTTGCCAATCACCTCCAGCATGCGTTGAGGCAACAGGCTCCCGGCTTTCGCCCGGCCTAATCCTTTACGCGGATCGTCACTCAGCAAGCGGGTGTTGGCCCAGATTAGCCGCAGGTCGCCACTTTCCAGCTGTGCGACGAATGGCGAAGCGTGAATCCGTTCCAGATAGCGCTCAACCTGCGGGTCGCTGTGCCAGGCTTCTGGTAATGACACCGCACTGTTGGCCGCCGCGTCATCGAGATCAACCACTTTGCTGAAGGGTTCAACCGCGCGGCTTTTCCAGTAACGCTCAAAGTCCTTCGTCACCTCGGCCACCACCGGGCCAATCGCCAGCACGTCGAGATCGGAAAACAGCGGCTCTTCTCCCGCGCCAAAATACTCATCGCCCACATTTCGTCCGCCAACAATGGTGGCTTCTCCGTCTACGGTGAAACTTTTGTTGTGCATACGGCGATTGAGCCGGGCAAAGTCGGTGAGATAGCCCAGCGCTCTGAGCGTGCGGAACGAAAAGGGATTGAACAGCCGGATCTCGATATTCGGGTGCTTGCTGAGCTGGCTGAGGGTTTCATCCAGCCCCATGGTGTTGTTGTCATCCAGCAGCAGCCGGACCTTAACGCCACGTTCCGCGGCTTCCAGTACCGCGCTAAACAACAGTCGCCCGGACATGTCGTTCTGCCAGATGTAGTACTGAATATCCAGCGTGTGCTCGGCCATGGTCATCAGCAGATAGCGGGCCGCAAACGCGTCCAGGCCATCTTCAAGCGGGTGAATGCCGCTGTGGTCGGGATGATTGTCCACCAGGGGAGAGACGGCACGGGTCAGACGCGTCTGCTCAAAATCAGGCTCGTCAGGTTCAGGGGTATAGGCTTCGGCCATCAATGGTCCTTAGTTCGAAGGAAAGGTCCTGCTGGTTCTATTATCAATGCTGTTTGCCTGTATTGTCATGCGACTGTTCTGATTGCGGCCTGCAATGGCATTTAGTCTAGACTTAGCCCAGTGCGTTGCGATAGCCCTTGTGATGAGGAAATGCCATGAATAGCGAAACGCGTCAAGACTCTCCCCTGCGCCACAGGCCACAGCTGTTTAAAAGTTTCTTTCAGGGCAGCTTCGCCTGCTCAACCGCCTGCCGCAGCGAAGGCAAACGCCTGGACCTGGTGATCAACAGCGGCCATGACACCCTGTTAGAGAAGGATTACGCCCATCTGGCGGCTGAACATCTTTATACCGCGCGCGATGGCGCACGCTGGTATTTGATCGAGAAAACCGCCGGAGAATATGACTGGTCAACATTTTTACCGATGTTACTGGCCGCCAAACAGCACGAAATTGAGATGATTTGGGAGCTGGCCCATTTTGGCTGGCCCGACGGACTGGATATCTGGCAACCGCAGTTTATCGATCGTTTTGCGGCGTTCTCACGCGCTGCCGCCCGTCTGATGCGCGATGAAGGGTTTACCGCCCCTTTCTTTACGCCAATGAATCAAATCTCTTTTTGGTCATGGGCCGGTGCCGATGTCGCCTGGTTTAACCCCAATGTGACCGGTCGCGGCCGCGAGTTAAAACAGCAGCTGGTACGGGCGTCTGTCGCCGCCATGCACGCCATCAGGGAAGAGCTTCCGGCGGCGCGATTTGTGCTGACCGATCCGCTGGTTAACGTCGCCGCGCTGGAGAGCAGCGAGGCCAGTCGTCAGGAAGCCAGCCGCCAGCACGAGGCGCAGTACGAAGCCTGGGATATGCTCAGCGGTCGGCTGAATCCGGAACTGGGAGGCGATCCGGCGCTGATGGATATTATCGGCCTGACCTGGTATCCCGATAATCAGTGGTTTGTTAATGGCGATCCGCTGGAGGCCCACCATCCCGATTACCGCCCGCTTTCATCGCTGTTGAGCGAGGTATGGCAACGTTATCAACGCCCGCTGCTGATTGCGGAAACCGGTGCGGAAGGCGACGCCAGGGTGCCGTGGCTAAAAGGGGTGATTGAGCAGGTCGGGATGGCGATGGATCGGGGATGCGAAATCGAGGGGATCTCACTGTTTCCGGCGGTGGACTACCCATCCTGGGCTGACGACCGACGTTCGCCTGGCGGCCTGTTCGGCCTGCCAGATGCCAACGGCAACCGAACCATTTATGAGCCGTATGCGCTGGAGATCCGCAGCCAGCAGATTAAATTTAAGCAGAGAGAGTAATCAGGTCATGCACAGGGTGATCACCAGCACAAACATGATCAGCGTGAAGGAGGTCAGGGCCAGAACCACAATGGCAAACTGCGCATCATCAAGCGGAAAGCGGGGCTCTTTAGGGTAATCGTTTTCAGGACGTTCGCTCATTTTTCTTCATCATTTGCTGGCCAAACGTCCTGTGTTTAACGCCAGTATTTTCTTATGGACTGTACTATAGCACAGTCGCCCGCTGATAAAATGAATAGTCCCGGCGGTTCAGGCAAATAACGTAAGAATTCTGTAAAGAAAAAAGGCCGCTTTCGCGGCCTGTGATTTAAAAATCGTAGGAGAGGGAAAGTTTCAGCTCTCGCGGGTCGCCCTGATAAATGTAGGTCCCGTAGCTTTCCACTCCGGACCAGTATTTCTCGTTGGTGACGTTTTCCACGCCCAGCCGCCAGGTCAGATCGTTCTGCTGCACCTTCATTCGGTAGCGCATACCCAGATCCAGCGTGGTATAGCTGTCCAGTTTCTTGGTATTGGCTTCGTCAGCATACTGCGAACCAGAATGCGTGACGCGGGCCAGAGCGGTCAGACCTTCGATCGGTTTGATGTCGTATTCCGCACTCAGCACGGTATAGAAGTTGGCCACGCCGATGGCATTTTTGCCGTCCCAGGTGCCATCTTCCGTTTTACTCATTTTCGGATCCAACCAGGTGGCGCTGCCGTTCAGACGCACACCGTAGATCGGCTCACCAAATACGTTCAGCTCCACGCCGCGGTTACGCTGTTCGCCGTACAGGCCAAACACGTTGGTTTGCGGGTTGATGATACCGGTTGGTTTTTTGATTTCAAACAGCGCCAGCGTGCCGCCTATGTTGCCGTAATCTACCTTCATCCCCACTTCATTCTGCTTCGACAGGGAAATGCCGGTTACCTGACCGACGTTGACCGCCCCGCTGCTGGCGGTGTCACCCGGCTGCAGCGCTTCAATGTGGTTAGCATAGAACGAGACGGTCTCCCATGGCTTAACCACCAGACCGTAGCCCGGCGTCCAGCGGGATTTGGTGAAGCGCGCATCGGTATCTTCCTCTGCGGTGCCGTAGGCATAGTTACGCACCACCACTTTCTGATGACGGGCACCGACGGTGAGCAGGATTTTGTCGTCAACAAAGCCCAGCGTATCCGACAGCAGCAGCCCTTCCGTCCGCACGCGGCTGGTTGGACGCGGGTCATCAAGATCGCCACCAAAGTAGGTGTTAGTTGGCGCGGCCACCGGCGAGGTGTCATAAATATTGGTGGCTTGCGGGGTCAGCGCCATGCCGTAAGAGGTCTTTTCACGCTTGGTCAGCGCGGAGTAGCCGACGTTAACGCTGTGGCTGACAAAGCCGGTATCGAACTTACCGTGAACGCCGGCCATACCGCTGAAGGCATCAACGATTTTGTTGGTGTCCATGCGGCCGATAGTGGCCGTGCCGTCTTCATCCTTCAGTGATGGTGAAGCATACGCGCCGGTTTCGTGCGAGTGCTGGCCACCCATTGCGCCGTAAAGCGTCCAGTCTGGTGCAATATCATATTCCGCACGCGCCATACCAAATTCGCTTTCCAGGTTGCTGTAAACCCAGTCCTGGCTGTAGTTGCTGGTCGCACGCGGGACTTCAGGGATAAAATCCACGCCGCTGACGTTCACGCCAAGGCGGCCACCGTGGTATTCCTGCTTCTGATAACCCATGTCCAGCGAGGTGCGCAGCTTATCACCACGATAGTCCAGCCCAACTGACGCCACGGTGGCGCGGCGTTTCTCATTGTCGATCGCCGTTTCGCCTTCACGGTGCAGGACGTTTACCCGCACGCCCCACTGGTTATCGTCACCAAAACGCCGGCCCGCATCCAGCGTGGTACCAATCTGTGAAGAGGAGGTGTAGTCAACGCCAATGCGGGTCAGCGGCGTGTCTTCCGCATGCTTCGGCTCAAGGTTGATCATTCCACCCACGCCAGACGAGGCAGAGCCGTTGATCAGCGCGTTGGATCCTTTAAACACTTCAACGCGATCAATCATCTGCGTAGAGACAACCTGACGCGGCATCACGCCCGCCAGACCGCCGAAAGTCATGTCGTCGCCGTCCAGATCAAAACCACGGATGCGGTAGGTTTCGGCAAAGTTGCCGTAGCCCTGCACGTTCTGCACCGAAGCGTCGTTGGCGACAACGTCTTTCAGCGTGGTCGCCTGCTGATCCTGGATCATTTTGTTGGTATAGCCGATAACGTTAAACGGCACGTTTTTGGCGTCCTGCTCGCCCAGCATGCCCACACGGCCGCCGTTGGCGATCTGGCCATCAAGATAGGCAGGGACCAGCTGGTCGCCGCCCGCTTTGAAGTTGTCATCGGGTTTCGCCACCACCGTCAGGGTTTCTTCGGGGGTTGCCGATTTTTTACCGGCGGTACTGTCGGTGGTTGCTGCCAGAGCGGGCGCAGTCGCTGTGCTAATCAACGCTGCCAGCAGCGATAACCGGAAGCGATTCTGAGTGGAAGAAGAGGCCATTACATTTCCCTGATAATTAATACAATTGATAATAATTATTATTCGGATTGCGATTATCCTCAGGGAAGTCCGAAATGCAAGCTGAAAATGTCAGCAGGACACGCATCGCGGCAAATCGTTCAACTGATTTATTTTCAGCCAGTTAGCGTTTAGAAGATGAACTATTAAGGCGTGATGAAGTATTGAACGGATGGTTGAGAGGGTTAAAAGCGCGAGTCTGACTGGGGTTGAAGGGGTAAGGCCACCGCGCTCCGCCGGGAAGCTGGCGGATATGAGGTGGCCGTGTTACCGCGATGCTATTCGGTCCAGCGACGGAAAATCAGCGAGGTGTTAATGCCACCGAAGGCGAAATTGTTCGACTGAACGTAGTCGGTTTGGATTTCGCGCGGCTGGTGCATGATGTAGTCCAGCTTACCGCAATCCTCTGACGGCTCGGTCAGGTTCAGCGTCTGAGCAAACCACCCTGCCCGCATCATTTCAATGCTCAGCCACGCTTCCAGCGCACCGCAGGCACCCAGCGTGTGGCCGAAATAGCTTTTGAACGAGGAAATCGGTGTCCGGTCGCCAAATATCGCGGCGGTTGCCTGACTCTCGGCAATATCACCGCGCTCGGTGGCGGTGCCATGGGCATTGATATAGCCGATGTCTTCCGCTTTCAGTCCGGCCATCCGCAGCGCCCCTTCGATGCAAATCTGCATCGTTTCCCGCTGTGGCTGGGTGATATGTGCCGCATCGCAATTGGTATAGAAACCCACGATCTCCGCAAAGATGGTTGCGCCACGCGCCTGGGCATGTTCCAGCTCTTCCAGCACCAGCGTTCCGGCACCCTCGCCGATCACTAAGCCATCGCGCTGCTTATCAAACGGCGACGGCGTGGTGTCAGGCGCATCATTGCGCTGGCTGGTGGCAAACAGGGTATCAAACACCGCCGCTTCTGACGGACAGAGCTCTTCGGCTCCACCGGCGACCATCACCGTCTGATAACCGTGACGGATCGCTTCCCACGCATAACCGATCGCCTGGCTGCCCGAGGTACAGGCGCTGGACGTCGGGATGACCCGTCCGCGCAGACCAAAGAACAATCCGGCATTGACCGCTGCGGTGTGCGGCATCATTTGCACATAGGTGGTGCCGGTAATGTTATTGGTGTGCTTCTCGGTCAGCATGGTGGCGAATTCACTGACCGGCCCGGTGCTGCCGGTCGATGAACCGTAGGCAATGCCGGTTTCGCCATTGGTCAGCACGGCATTGCCCAACAAACCGGCCTGCTCCAGCGCCAGCTCACTGGCCCGGGTTGCCATCAACGACACCCGGCCCATCGAGCGAATGCGCTTACGCGTATAGTGTTCCGGCAGGGTGAAATCATCCACCGGCGCGCCCAACAGCGTATTCAGACCGTCATAAACCTGCCACTCGGGCATTTTACGGACCGCATTGCGGCCAGCCCGCATTCTGTCGGCAATCTCTGGCCAGCTGTTACCAAAGGCGGTGACGCCGCCCATCCCTGTAATCACCACCCTGCGGTTCACAGCATACCTCCATTGATTGAAATCACCTGACGCGTGACGTATGCGGCGATATCGGACATCAGATAACTTGCCAGCCCGGCCACTTCATCAGCCTGACCCATGCGCTTCATCGGGATCATCTTCATTGCTTCTTCGAACGCCACCGGCTCCATCTGGATCATCCCGGTATCAATCAGGCCGGGTGCGATGCAGTTAACGGTGATTTTGCGCTTCGCCAACTCAATCGCCAGCGCTTTCGTGGCGCCAATAATGCCCGCTTTGGCCGCGCTGTAGTTCACCTGGCCGCGATTGCCCATCAGGCCCGAAACCGATGACAGCGTTACGATCCGGCCGCCTTTGCGCAGGCCAATCATCGGCATAATGCACGGATGGATCACGTTATAAAAACTGTCCAGATTGGTATGGATCACGCTGTCCCAGTCATCTTCGCTCAGCGCCGGGAACGCGCCATCGCGGGTGATCCCGGCATTGCTGACCACACCATAAAAGGCACCGTGTTGTTCAATATCCTGTTCAATCAGGGTGCGGCACTGTTCGCGGTTGGCGATATCAAATCCGATACAGCGCCCCTGACCGCCAGCCTGCTGTATCAGGCGCAGCGTCTCTTCCCCGCCCGCGCGATCGCTGTGATAGTGGACCACCACCGTGAAACCGTCGGCTGCCAGGCGGCAGGCAATCGCCCGTCCAATCCCCTTGCTGCCACCCGTGACCAATACTGAACGCGTCATCCGTTATTACCCTGTTGCAATAGTTGGTGGAGTTCTTCCCGGTCAGGTTGATAAGTGTTCAACCTGCCGCTGGCGTAACGTTCGCCATCAATCGTAATCACGCCGTCGAAACTGCCGATTTTCTCGTCGCGCATCAGCAGCGTGACGGTGATTTCCAGCGTGGCGCCAGCCGGAAATACCGCAGCCTGACAGCGATAACCGCGCCCGCCTAATAACATGCCCGGCGACGGCTTGCTGTCATGGCGCTGGCGACCATGCCAGCCGGACCAGACGCCGATGGTTTGCGCGATAATTTCGATGCCAAACCAGGCGGGCAGATCGCCATCCGGCGTCAGAAACGGTGCCAGCACGCCCTCGCCGACCGTCACCTGACAGCTGGCCTGCTCTTCACCGACGGAGAGCACCTTTTCAATTAGCACCATCGGCGCATCGTGGGGCAAATACTCTGCCGCGCGTTTATATTCAACCATCACTCTTTCCTAAAATCAGGCAGGTATTATTGCCGCCAAAGGCAAAAGAATTACTCATCACCGCCGTTCCCTGCAACGGACGCCCCTGCAGTAACACACCACAGGCAGGCAGCGTATCATCCTGCTCGTTGTCGGTGAAATCCTGCGCCGGCAGCGGAACGGATTGCGTCAGGATCAGCCAGCTTATCGCCGCTTCACAGATCCCGGCCGCGCCCAGCGTGTGGCCGGTCAGATGCTTGGTAGAGCTGCAGGGGATTGCTGTACCAAACAGTTTGCTGACCACCCCGGCTTCAATCTGATCGTTAAGCCGCGTCGCGGTGCCGTGCAAGTTGATGTAGCCCAACGCACCCGGCGCCAGCTGCGCCTGCTTAAGCGCCATCTCAATGGCGCGGATCGCGCCTTCGCCTTCAGGATGGGGAGCCGACATATGATAAGCATCTGACGACTCGCCTACGCCTAATACGGCAACTTTCTGCGGAACGTTAGTCAGCAACATTAACGCAGCACCTTCGCCGATAGTGATGCCGTTACGCTGCTTGCTGAACGGCGCACACCGATCCGCCGACAGGGACTCGAGACTGTCAAAACCGTTCATCGGCATGCGGCTTAAGGTATCTGCGCCACCCACAATTGCCACATCCGCCATCCCTGACGCAATCAGCCGCTGACCGCTGATGATCGCCCGGGCGCTGGAAGAACAGGCGGTCGAGAGCGTATAAGCCGGGCCGGATAACTGCAGATGCTGGGCCAGAAACCGCGACGGATCGCCCAGCTCCTGCTGATAGTAATGGTAGTCCCTGGCGTTTTCGGCCACCTGAAGGTCGGCCTCATGCAATCCCGAGGTGCTGGTGCCGAGCACCACTGCCACCCGGTCGGCACCAAAGGTGCTGATGGCATCATCAACCTGCGGCTGAATTTGCCGTAACGCGGCAAGCAACAGCTGATTATTGCGGCTGCGGTGCGCAGCCAGCGCCTCCGGGATCGGCGGCAAGGCCGCGTCAATCCGTCCACTCCAGCAGGGTTTGCCCTGCAACAGCCAGCCGCTGTCGGGGCGCATGCCTGGCGCATGATTCTTCGCCAGATTTTCCGCCGTGGCGGTCATGTCGTTACCCAGCGCGCTAAGCATGCCGACTGCCGAAATGTAGATCATCAGGCGTCCAGATGTTGAATAAGAATTTGATAGCCAAACGCAAACTGCTGAATGCTGATCGGCTCACGTTGCGTCCCGCGTTGCAGGTAGCGGATCTCAGTAATCAGCTTGCCGTGATTGTCACGCAGCTGGCGGCGATCGCCGCTGTCTTTAAGGGTCCAGCCCTCAGGCAAGTGCGGCTGCCAGGCGGCGATCGGCCAGTGGCTCAACATAATATCGGCCAGCACCTGGCTGGCTGGCGGCATCTCAGGCAGCACCATGGATTGCTCGGTGTGGATGCCGGTGCCATCGTAAGTGACCCTGAACAAGCGGATCCCCAGCGAGGAGAGCCCGGCCAGCGTCAACTGCTGTCGATCGGCGCTCAGTAATACCAACAGCGACTGCTGTTTGCCTTTGAAGGTGCCGGTCAGCAGCTGCTGCTGATTGAATGCCGGATCGATCCCCGGTGCCGGCAGCGTCACTTTTACCCCTGGCTTGAGCCAGGCTTCTGGCCGACTGCTATCGGGTTTACCGGCACATCCGGCCAGTAACATCACGGCCAGCGCGGCCGCCGCGATTACTTTCATCTTTTTTTCCTTTTTGGCGGCATCGCCAGCGGAGCCAGCAGGAAGGCGGTAAATATGCCGCTGCACAGCACAATGCCAAAACTGGCAATCGCCTGGGTGCTGCTGAAGACCAGCATGCCCAGCGTCAGTAAAGTGGTCGCCATCGCCAGCGTGACGGCCAGTAACGAGGTTATCGGCGTGCCGCGCGGATTACTGAAGAACAGGGTGTAATTAATGCCGATACCCAGTACCAGCACCAGCGCCAGCAGCGAAAACAGATTCAGTGAATGGCCGGACAAGGCTAAGGCAGCCAGGCCGCCGCCCAGTGAGAGGATCGACGGCAGAACGCCGATTGCGCCCTGACGCAGGCCGAGGCGCAGCATATAGCTTAGCGCGATCGCCACCAGTGCCGCGACCAGCAGCCAGCCCAGCAGCGTGCGATAGAATGCGAACAGCCGATCGAAGCTGGCCTTGCGATCGATCCAGCTCACCCCAGGCAAGCTTTTTGCCAGTCCGGCCAGCGCGGCGCTATTTTTCACGCCTTCGATCGGCACCAGCACCCCGCTACGTCCGGCAGGAACGGTCAGCCACAACAGACGCCAGCCTTCGCTGTTCGGGCTGGAAAGCCATTGCTGCGGCGTCAGATGGGTTGCTGACAGATCCGGGTTGCCGACCTCTACCCCAGCCTGACGCAGTTGCGCCATCACGCCCGGTGCCGCACGTTGCAGCAGCTGATGATCTTTCTGCTGCATCGCCAGTGACGACAGCGGCAACAGGCGATAATTGCCCAGCCACTGCTGACTTTTGGCCTTTGCCAGTTGTGGCGCCAGCGCTTCCAGACGTTGCAGGGTCTGTTCTGCGCTGTCGCCATAGACCACCATCCAGGTTTGGTCGGCGCTCTGACCGGTTAACTGGGTGATCTGCTTTTCCTGTGCCATCAATGCCTGCGGCAGCGTCTGCAGTTGGGAAATATCATCATCGACATGCAGTCTGCATAGCCCTGCCAGCGAAATCGCGGCGACCAGCAGCGGCAGCCCGACGCGAACGGTGCAATTGCGCCGCCAGCTGCCCAGCCAGCGTCCCATCAGGGCAATGGCAGGCACCGGCCGCACCGGCAGCCCTTTCACCAACAGCGGATACCAGCAGATCACCGTCAGGCACGACGCGGTCAGCCCGACCGCAGCAAAGACGGCCAGCTGTTGGATGCCCGGGAACGGCGCAAATACCATGATCAGCCAGGCAATGGCGGTGGTGCCCAGCGCCAGCAACAAGGCGCGGATTACCTTATTCAGGCTTTCGGCTGGCGTGGCGTCTGCGCCATGCACCATCCGTTCGGTCAGATAGTAAAGCGTGTAGTCGGCCGAGATGCCTACGATGCTCAGGCTCATCACCAGCGTCATCAGATGCAGCTCACCAAACACCAGCAGCGTCACGGTAATGCCCGCCAGCGCACCGATGCCCACCGAGAGAGCACACAAAATCAGTGGACGCGGAGAACGGAACACCGAGAACACCAGCAGCAGCACGCCAATAATCGTCGCTACGCCGAGGGTAGAAACATCATGCTTCGCCTGCTGGCTGGCAAAATCACTGAAATACACCGTGCCGCGTGACAGCAGCTGTGCATCAGGATATTTCGCCTGCAGACGGGCTTTGAACGCCGTAAGCTGCGCCACCAGCGCATGGCTTTGCTGCATATCAAAGGAGTTACCTTTCAGTTCCGCGTGCAGGAAATACCAGACCCTCCCCTGCTTATCGGTGGTGGTCAGCCAGCCCTGGCTCAGCCCAAGCTGACCGCTGTTTTGCTGCATCGCCAGTTGCGCGCCGCGCACCAGCAGCAGCGGATCGTGAGTCAACTCCTTGCCGCTGACGCCGGCAAAGGCCGAATAGAGCTGGCCGAGCACCCAGTCGCCTTGCGCGGCACCCGCCTGTTGCAGCCTGGCGCGGGTGGCCGGATCGATCAGCGCATTGCGGTTCTGCCAGGCAAATTTGCCCCAGGCTTGCTGTCGTTCATCGGTCATTGGCCCCTGAACCTTCTTCAGTACCGGCAGACTCTGCAACTGCTGAAGCATCCAGTTAGCGACCTCAGGATCGTTTTTGTCACCGGCACTCACCAGCCACACCAGTTGACGATCCAGGCGCTGCATAAAACCCTGTTGCAGATCGCTGGGAATGTCGCCCATGGTTTGCTCGGGCAGCAAAGCCAGCACGCTGCTGTTAATGGTCGCTCTGGGCAATAGCGTCACCAGCACCGCCACAAGCAGCAGGCAAATCGCTAGCCAGGCGAGAGCCAGTAAGCGCGGTGACTTAGAAATCAAAACGCTTCTGCTCTTCATCGGTCAGGCTGGCAGGCGCCAGGCGCTGATTGGTCAGCGTGATGTCGGTGTTATCACCCTGACGATCGTTCAGCTTAATCACATCCAGATACTCCGCGCCCTGCAGGGTGATGGTGGTGAACAGTTTATCCAGCGGCGAGGTTTTCGGCGTCAGCACCAGCTGCCATTTCTGCTGGCCGAGATCGCTGAAGTCCAGCGAAAAGTTCTGCTCCAGTACCTGGCGATCGGCCTGGAATAGCGCCCGCATCAGATGGTTAAACTGGAACATCTGCGGATTGCTGTCGGCGGTGATAATCTGCGGCGCCTGGCCGTTCATCACCTGCACCATGCGCTTGTCATCCAACACCAGCGTCAGCGGGAACGGTTTGGCCTGATGCCACCACAGCCCTTTATCCTGCGCGATCAGCAGTTCACCGCTGGATTTCAGCGGTTGCGCCATCCCTTTGATTTCACGCAGCTGGCTGAAGTCCGCCCGCACCACCGGCTGGCTGGCGAAACGATGCTGTAAATCGTCCAGCGTGACGGCCTGAGCGGCGGCGCTGAGTAACAGCAGGCCCGCGAGCAGAGACTTCATCATGGCTGCACTCCCAGGCGCTCAAACAAAATCGGCGGCGAGACAAAGCTCAGCTCATGGCTGCCCTCTTCCACCGCCACCTGAATGGTGTAGCCGGTGGTGGTCCGCTGGCCGCTGTGGGCATCGAAGATCTGGTAGTTAATCCGCAGGCGGTTTTCAATCTCGTCCAGCGTGGCGCGCACGCGGATGGTCTGCTCAAAGGTCAGCGCCGCGCGGTATTTCACCCGGGTATCCACCACCGGCCACAGATAGCCGGAGGCTTTCATTTCGCGGTAGCCGTAGTTGAACGTGCCGAGCAGTTTTTCGCGGGCAATCTCAAAATAACGGAAATAGTTGCCGTGCCAGACCACGCCCATCGCATCCACATCATGGAAAGGAATGGTCAGCTCAACATCAACAGTAAAACGCGGGTCGTTTAACACTGTTACTCCTCTTTCTCTTGCGGTTGATCCGGCAGTTGCCAGAAATCAAAAAAATTAAACCAGTCCAGCGGCGCGATCAGCGCATGATGCTCCAGCCTGGCGGCATAACGATCGACCGCGTCCTGCAATGCCTGTTGCCGGGTGGCCCGGGGCAACAGCAGCGGATCGGCAAAGGGTTCACAATGCAGCTTCAGTTGCCCCTGCTCGCGCAGGGCAAACATCAGCAGCACCGGACAACGCAGTGCGGCGGCCAGCACAAAGGGCCCCTGCGGAAACGGGGCCGGTTTGCCAAGGAAGTTGCTCCAGACCACCCGTCTTACGCCGCCGCGCTGACGGTTCACCGCCGTGCGGTCGCCAACGATAGCCACCCATTCGCCCGCGTCCAGCTTCTGCTGTAGAAGGATGGCGGTCTCCGGGCCAATGTTGCTGACCGGGATCACATGCTTGCTGGCTTCTGGCGCAATCTCATCCATTACCTGACGGAAACGCTCGGCGTTATCGGTAAAGACCAGCGCATTGATCACCAGCCCGCTGACCTGTTGCGCCAGCGCGCGGCAGGCTTCGATATCACCGAGATGCGACGCGAGGATCAGTCTGCCGCCAGGCTGGCCCGCAGCCAGCGCCTGCTCTGCACCCGCAGCAAAATCGATCTCTTTGCCCCAGCGCAGATCGCCGCGCCAGCTGGCGATCTTCTGCAGCATCGCCTCGCCGAAGCGCAGGAAATGATGAAAGCTGGTCATGCGCGCGGGCAGTGGCTGGTTTTTTTGCGCCGCAACCGTTTTCACCGTCTGCAACCACTGGCGTGAAGCCTCGCGCTGCGGGCCGCCACTTAACCAGTAGAAGCCAATCACCGGCCAGAGAAACAGCGTAAAGATGCCGCGACCAAAAATGCGGTAGATCCACAGCATAAACTTGAGGCCCGCCAGCCCTTTTCGCTCCTTCGTCTGCGCCCAATGCTCGCCACGCGGGCGCCTGAGCAGCGACGGGATGCGCGGCAACATGCCGAAGAACAACCGGGTATGCATCCACGAGATGCGCAAATTATCGCGCAGGGCATCAAAGTGCGACACCCCGTCCTGCGGATAGGTCACGCGGGTGGCGATAAAGCGGCTTGGGGTTCCGGCCCAGTACAGGCGCACCATGATTTCGGTATCGAAATCCATCCGCTGACCGATGGGATGACGGGTGGCCAGTGCCAGCGTGGGGGCCAGCGGATACACGCGGAATCCGCACATGCTGTCCCTGATTGAGAACGACAGCGTTTCAACCCAGACCCAGAAATGGGTGATATAGCGGCCGTACAGGCGGGATTTTGGTATTGTGTCGTCATACACCGGCTGACCCGAGATCAGGCACTGCGGATGCTGCCGGGCTTCAGCCAGCATCTGCGGGCAGTCTTCAATCTGGTGCTGACCATCGGCATCTACCTGCAGCGCATGGCTGAATCCCGCCTCCGCAGCAACCTGCAGCCCACGCATCACCGCCGCGCCCTTACCCTGGTTTTCAGCCAGACGGATCAACGTCACCTGCGCGTTGCGTAATGGCTCAAGCTGGAGGCGTGTCGCTTCATCACTGCCGTCATCAACGATAAATACCGCAAGATTAAACGGCGCCAGCCTGGCCAGCACCGAGGCCATCATCGCACCGTGGTTGTAGCAAGGGATCACCACGCAGGGCGAGAAGTTTGCCGTTAGCACAGCGCGATTTTCCCGCTACTGGCACGCAAAGGCCGTTCACCGTCGAGGATGTGGTAGTCGAACAGCAGCCAGTTTTTCGCTTCCTGCCAGCTGAGCGTCAGCCTGAGGGTTTTCCCCGGCAGGATCGGCTGCTGAAATTTGATATTTTCGATGGCGGAGAACTGTTTGCCCGGCGCCAGCAAAGCGATGCCGTAATGCATCACCCAATCCAGCTGGGCAACGCCGGGCAGGATCGGTTGCGCGGGAAAATGTCCCTGAAACCAGAACAGATCGGCATCAACGAGCAACACCAGTTCCGCCTGATCAGCCTGTTGCTGGCAGGAGAGTTCAACGGGCAGCATAAAATAACTCCTGTATTTGCGGCCAGGCACGCTTGCTCTGACTGTTGTGCGGGATCGTCTCTACGATCCGCCAATAACGCGGCATGGCCACGGGCTCCAGCCAGCGATGCAGCTCATGACGCCAGTCACGTTTGAGCTGGATCAGCTGCTGCTCACTGTAGGCGGCATTCAGCACCAGTACCACGCCAATGCCACTGCGCTCAGGGCGGCTGACCGAAAGTGCGACGGCATCAACCACCTGCGGCAGCGCCAGCAATCGTCGTTCAATCTCACTGAGCGAAACGCGCTTGTCTTCAATTTTCACAATGCGATCGTAGCGGCCACACAGCTGAAAGCCCACGGCGGTAAACTGCAGTTTATCGTCCAGCTGCAGCCCTTCTGGCTCCGATATCAGCGGAGACGTGGCCCACCAGCGCTGCTGATGATCCTGCCTGAACTGCACGCCGCTGAACGGCTGCCAGAGTTCGTCTTCTGCTGCGCGGCTGCGGGTCGCCAGCACGCCGGTTTCGGTACTGCCATAAATCTCATCCACCGGCAGCTTAAGCCAGCTGTTCACCTCCTGCGCGCTGGTCCACGGCAGTACGCCGCCCGCCGAAACGATCAGTCGGCAATCCGGTGCGGCAAGGGTGCGATCCAGACGGCGCAAAAAGGCCGGACTGCTGATTAATGCGAATTTCAGGCGCGGATCCTGCGCGGACAGCTGCTCGCTGTAAAAGACCTGGCGGCAGTCAAATACCAGACCGAGCGCTAACGGCAGAATGAGTCTAAACGTCAGACCATAAAGATGTTGATGGCTGACCGTGGCGATCACGGTGCATCCCTCAAGACGCTCGCCCCAGCGATCCGCCAGCCAGCGGGCTTCTTCATCCAGGCAGCTCACGGGTTTAACGATTTGTCGCGGCGTTCCGGTCGACCCGGAGGTGAATAAGACGATACAGGCCTGCGGGTCAATCGGCGGCAACGCGGGCAGAGGCTCATTACCGGCCGCAGATTCAGTCAGGTTGACCACCGGGCAGCTGAGCGCCAGCGGCATGTCGGTTAACACCGCGTCAAACTCGCTGCTCTGTTCCTGCAACAGAGATTCGCGGCAATGACCGGGGATCACCGGGACTTTGCCGGCATGCAGCGCGGCCAGCAGCGCGATGCTGAACAGGTAGCTGTCCTCAAAGCACAGCGCCCACTTCTGTTGCGGCCGGGCCAGCAACGCGTGGCCCAGGCTCAGCACCTCACGCTGCCAGTGCTGGCGCGTGAACAGTTGAGATCCCCGGCGGGCGATCGGCCCTTCAGCGGAGTACGTCAGCCATTGTGCGACAGGCAGCGCCTGGCTCATGCCTGCTTTCTCATTCGCTGACGCAGCAGCCATTCGCTCGCCATCAACAGTCCCATCAACAGATAACTGACCAGCCCGTTCCACCACGTCCACCAGAGAAGATTGTTAATCAGGCAGGTCACCAGCGCGACGCTGCCATTAAAAATGAAGAACAGACACCAGATCTGCGTCACGCGCCGGGTCCAGCGGATCGCGCGCGGCGGCAGATCGGGTTCACGCAGCCGCGCCAGCCGTTCTACCAGCGGCATCCGGCTGAATAACGAACTGCCAAACAGCAGCAGCATCAGCCCGTTGACCATCACCGGATACCACAGCAACAGATGATGATTGCGCAGGAACAGGCTGCTGAGACTCAACCCTGCCCCGGCCAGCGCCAGCCATTTCCCCACCAGCGAAAGCGCGCCATGTTGCCCGCGTAATGCCAGCCAGCGCAGTAAAAACAGGACCGCGGCCAAGGGCAACAGCCAGCGCCAGCCAGGATGCGTCAGAGAGAGCCAGACCAGAAACGGCCAGGCAATCATCATCACCGCGCTGACCGCCTGTAACAGCCGCTGCATGTAAGCCGGATTACCCTTCGCGGATCAGTTGGTCAACCGCGTCGACCACATCCTGCACCGTGCGCACGGCTTTAAACATCTCAGGCTTGATTTTGCGCCCGATGCGTTTCTGCAAATGCACGACCATGTCCACCGCATCAATGCTGTCCAGTTCCAGGTCTTCATACAGCCGCGACTCAGGCTTAATGTCATCCGCATCTAATTCAAAAAGTTTTACCAGCAGCCCGGTAACTTCCTGATAAATTTCATTCTTATCCATAAATAACTCGCGATGTTAAGGATCAGGCACCCAGCTTGCGCTGGCTGAGGATAAAGGCCGCCAGCGTAAAGACGGAATAAAAATGCTGACGCATCTCCTCGCTCTCGGCGGAGAGCACCACGCCGTAGCGATTTTTCACCGCCAGGCCAAGTTCCAGCGCATCGATTGAGTCCAGCCCCAGTCCGTCGCCGAATAACGGGGCTTCGCTGTCGATCTCTTCCGCGGCAATCTCTTCCAGATTGAGGGTGTCGATGATCATCTGTTTTATTTCAAGCGCTAGCTCTTCCATACCTGTTTCCGAATAATTATTGATGTTCTGGGGTTAATGCCTGTTGCAAATACTGGGTCAGATGGCGGGCGGCCAGCGCCTGTGCATCTTCATCCCCTGCCATAAATTGCTGACTGTCGATGCGCTGCCCCACCGTGACGGTGAACAGCGGCTTTTCCGGCGGGACTTCGTACCAGCGGCTCTGTTTGTCCAGCATTCGCTGGCTGCATCGGATGTGCACAATACGCAAATCGCACTGGCAGCGCACGGCAATATTTGCCGCACCGCGCTGGAGTTTCAGCGGCTCACCATAACGTGTGCGGGTTCCCTCCGGGAAGATCATGATCGCTTCGCCCTTCGCCAGACGCTGCTGACAATCGGGCAGCAGGGTTTCGGCCTGGCTGTTAACCAGGTAGTTAGCTGAGCGCACCACGCCACGCAGAAAAACGTTGCGCTGCAGATCGGCCTTCACCAGGCAATCCACGTCCGGCATCACCGATGCCAGCATCACATAGTCGATTAACGAGGGATGGTTAGCCACCACCAGGCAGCGGCGATCGCTGCGCAGGATTTCAGCCCCTTCAATGCGGTAATCCAGCACGCCCAGAAAGGTCATGGTGCGCATAAAGAAGCGAAAGCTGCAGGAAATACTGCGGCGGGCCCACTGGCGTCGGCGTTCAGGGTTGCGCTGCACCAGCAGCAGCAAATTGAACCACACCAGCGACAGCATCAGACCACCGAGGCCAAACAGGGTGAAACAGATCCCCGTCATCGCAATGCGCCAGGCGCGGTTAAAGGTCGACGTACCTGAACGGCGGCTAAAGGTTGAGTCAGTCATAGCGACACTCCCAGGCCCAGTTGAGCCGATCGCCCTTCAGAGTAAAATCACAGGTTCGGGCCAGCCAGGCATGGATAAACAGCAGGCTTTGCGGCAAACCGCCCGCTTCCTGATTGTTGGCCGGGCTGGACTGGCAGCAACAGGCGTCACCCGCCGCCAGTAATAAGGCGACGGCATAAGGACTGTGCATCGCGCCCTCAGCGACATGAGGGTGATAAAATTCGGGGATCGCGCCGTCAAAATCCACCAGCAATACCTGCTGGTACCCGGCGGAATGCAGCGCGCTGACTTCGACCAGCCCCTGCTGAAAAGAGTCCACGCCCGCGGCCAGTGAGGTACTGACCAGCGGCGCGGCGGCGGCAATCGTCAGGCTGCCGACGGCGGCATTGTGTACCGACATAGCGAAATCAGTGGGTGAAAGGCTTTCTTCCTTCGCCAGAGAGGTGAGGATCCGCAGATTTCGCTCCAGTTCGCCGTGGCGGCTGGTAAACACAATGGCATCGACCCGCTGGCGCGCCATCAGGGCCAGACCACTTTCTACGGCTGCGCGGCTTCCGCCCATCAGTCGTCGGGCCGTCATCATCGGCAGAAAGCGTGTTTTGGCCATCGGCCGGGAGGCATCAATCTCGGGAGTCTGGCTGGCCCACTGTTGCCAGTCGGCCTGCTCGTTCAGTCCCGGTGCGCTGGCCTGCCAGTCGAGGAGTGTAAAAGCTAATTTCATACGTCCAATCTTCTCAAGGCGTTCCGCTGACTGCAGGGCAGAACATTCCGCTAAGCATAGCGCCAGCCTGGTCCGAAAAGCACTCGGATTTACCCGCAATTGCGGGGAGTCTCTGGTTTATCCCAACGGGCTGTCTGAAAGGATTGTCGGCAGACAATCCTTATTCTTTAACACTACTGATGCATTTTTTGAGGATAAACAGATCGTTTGCTTATTTAGCAGCCTGAGACGCGAGGCGCAGCTTAATATCCTGGTCGAGGTTGCTGATCCAGTGATTATAATTTTTGTGGATTTGACCGCGTCTCGCTTTCAAATTACTGCTGCTGACATAATTGATGCTGTAGCTGCCGGAAGAATAGGTCACCCGAATATCCGCCGTGTGTCCACGCTGTGACAGATGGCCGTTGATAACCCCCGGTGCGGCGGGCGTCATCACCCATTGACGGGACAGGCCGGCCTGAATGATGGCGTCTTTCAGCTGTTCATTGCTGTACTGTAAGGAAACAGTTTCATTGATGTTATGAACAGGTTCGGTGCGGGCACAACCCGCCAGCGCAAATACGATAGCCAGCGCAGGAATAACACGATTCTTATACATAGATAACCCTAAAATTTGTTTAAAAATAGGCAGTGTGTTGTTAAAAACGTCGCAACACCAAAATCAATTAACGGCCATTAGTGGCGTTTATTTAATATAATGGCGCGCATAATAGCACCCGTTGCTAAAGAATGCGAAGCGCAAAAGTCCACAAATAGTACAGGCCTACTTTAATCAGCATGAATAACTGTTACGGAGGATTCTGGGTGGATTTTTCGCCACCACAGATCGGAAAGGCAGTATTTAAAGAGGAAAATCAGCGGACGCTGTCCCTGTCCGCCTGCGAAATGGTTATTGCGGATTCCAGCCGCCACCTAACGCGCGGTAGAGATCAATCTGTGCCAGCAGTAAATTGTTTTTCACCTGTACCACGTTCAGCTGAGTGGTGAACAGGGTGCGCTGCGCATCCAGCTCATCAAGATACGACGCATAACCATTCTGATAGCGATTACGGGAAATACGCAGTGCTTCGCTGACGACCTGTTGCTGCTGTTGCAGCTCTGCCAGCTGCTGCTTATAGCGATCTATCGCATCCAGATCGTTATTCACTTCACTGAAAGCGTTGCGAACCACCTTTTCATAGCTGTACAGCGCCTGATTGCGTGAGGCCATCGATACATCCACCTGAGCGGTTAACGCTTCCCGGTTCAGCAACGGCGCAAGCACGCTGCCACCAATGCTCCACAGGCGGAAAGGATCGTCGATCAGCTGATGCAGCACGGAACTTTGCATTGTGCCGGTGGCGGTCAGATTCAGCGACGGCAGTAATTTGGCCCGGGAGGATCCCAGCGAGCTGTCGGCCGCCAGCAGCAGACGTTCAGCCTGAACAATGTCCGGCCGGCGCTGCAGCAGTTCGGAAGGCAACACTGATGGCAGCGTTTGCGGCGCAACGTGATGACCTTGTCGCGCAATCTCTCTTGGGTTCATCCCCACCAGAATGCTTAACGCGTTTTCTTGCTGTGCGATCTGATGCTGCAACACCGGGACCTGGGCTTTCGCCGTTTGCAGTTCGGATTCTGCCTGCACCCACTCGAGTTTCGAGGTATAGCCGGTTTCATACTGGCGCTGGGCCAGTTTGGAGGAATCTTCCCGCGAGGCAAGCGTCGCCTGCGTAACCTGCAGCTGTTCATCCAGCGAGACCAGCGTCATGTAACCGGAAGCCACTGAACTGGCGACGGTTAACTCCGCGGCAGAGGCGGCAGCCTGTTGAGCGGCCAGCGTCGCTTTTGCGGCATCAATACTGCTGCTCCGCGCGCCCCACAAATCCACCTCGTAATTCGCCTGCAACAGTCCCTGGAATACCGCGTATTCGTACGGTTGACCGGTCACCGATGAGAGCGCCCGCGCATGTGAGGCCGCAACGCCGGCATCTAAGGTGGGAAAGTTGTCCCCCTGCCCCCCACGCAATTCCGCGCGATACTGATCGACCCGCGAACGGGCAGTAAGAATATCGAGGTTATTGCGCAACGCCTGCTCAACCAGATGGTTAAGATCCGCATCGCCAAAGGCGCGCCACCAGTTGGCTTCCACCGCAGAGGATGGCCCGACCTGATTTCGCCATTGCTGAGGGATCGGCAGCGATCCCGGCGCTTTGTCGACTTCCGTTGCACAGCCTGCCAACAGCGCGGTCAACAATGCCGCCAGCAGTGAGGTTGACCAGCGCATTACTTCGCCTCCTGCGCGTCATGCTCGCCTGACGTATCAATATTCACTTCGACGGACATGCCCGGACGCAGGTGTGCAGCATTATCGCTGGTGATTTTGATGCGCACCGGAATACGCTGAGCAATCTTCACAAAGTTCCCGGTGGCGTTATCCGGCGAGATGGCGCTGAATTCAGACCCGGCGGCAGGCGAGATATATTCAACCTCACCCTCAAAGCGCTCTTCGTTCAGCGCATCGACCGTAAAGTTCACCGGCAGGCCTGGCCTGATGCGCGCCATCTGGGTTTCTTTCATGTTGGCGACCACCCACAGCTGTTTTGGTACCACTGAGGTAAGCCGCGTGCCCGCCGTGACATACGCGCCCTGGCGCACAGAAATCTGTCCCAGTTGGCCGTCGCGTGGGGCGATGATTTTGGTGTTAGCCAGATCGATCTGGGCCAGTTCCAGCGCCGCCTCCGCACTGGCGACATCGGCTTCTAGCGAAGCACGATTGACGATCACCGTTTGCAGATCCTGACGCGAAACGTCCAGCGTCGCTTTCGCCTGCTGTACATCGGCCATGGTCTGGCTGTTGCTGGCGCGGGAGGCATCGCCCTCACGGATCGATAACGAGCCGTCAGAAACCAGATTTTCGACGCGCTTCAAATCCAGGCCGCTTTTGACCGCCTGCGCTTTGGCATTTTGCAGCGCGGCCTGATTGCGTTCGATCACCGCCTGGGCGCTGCGGCGCTGCTGAATGTTGTTGGCCAGCGCCGCTTTTTTCATCGCCACCTGCGCGTCCGCCTGGTGCACCTTCTGGTTATAGATGCGGTCATCAATGGTCATCAGCAGATCGCCCTGTCGGACGGGCTGATAATCCAGCACGTCAACCGACGTCAGGTAACCGTTCACCTGCGGGCTGATAAAGGTGACCTGACCCCGGACATAGGCGTTTTCGGTCGACTGGATCTGGCTGGTAAACGGGGGAAGTTGCCAGGCATAAAGGATCACCAGTACGCCGACTAAGGCAATGCCTGCGCCAAAGGCGATCGAGATAATACGCAGTCTGTTGGTTCTTTCACGCTCAGAGATTTGGCTCTGTTCCTGCTGACTCATTATTGCCCCGTGCTAATCGAAGATGTGGATTGTTGCATTGCGCGCAGTTCGGCTGCTGCTTCACGTTTTGCCTGCTGCCAGTTGAGATAGCGCAGCCGTGACAAACGCCACAGCACCCAGATCAGGGTGATAAACGCCATGCCCGCCGTCAGCAGATAGGTATCGTTATAGGCCAGCACATTGGCCTGCAGCGTGGCGACGGTTTGCAGCTGCACCGCGCCCTCCGCACTGCGCAACGCGTTGTCGCCAATAAAGCTGTTAAACAGATTGGTGTATTGGGTCAGCCTGTCGGTGACATTCGGATTGAGATACGACAACTGATCGGCCAGCAGGCTGGAGTGATATTTTTCCCGCCAGGTCTGGAACGTTCCCAACAGGGCCGAGCCCATCAGACCGCCAATGTTCTGGCTCATGCCAAACAGCACCACCAGACTGACCAGGTTTTTGGGTTGCGTCACCACGCTGCCAATATTCAGCAACAGCGCCGGGGCAATAAAGAAGGTGCTACTAAAGCCCAGCAGGAACTGGCTGAAATACATATTGTTTGCACGCGTCAGCGGGCTGGATTGTGAATCCATCAATGAGGCCACGATGATCAACAGCAGCGACATGACAATCGGCCAGCTCAGGTGCTTAACGTTGATGGTCAGCGCGCTGACCACAATCCCCGTCACCACGCCCGCCAGGATCGCCATCGCAAGGTGCTGCATCTGATCGTTCAGCAGGCCGACCTGCTGCAGATAGCCAATTGCGCCAGTATTCTGCTCCGCCAGCGTGACGCGCAGCATGATCATCACGATGCCCAGCCGGAAAATCGCCCCGGTTCGCAGCCATCGGGTATTGATCAGCGGGTTACTGCGGTTATGTTCAAGCACCACGGCGGCAATCACCAGCACCAGCCCCAGTGCCAGGCAGATGCCCAGCCACGGCGTGCTGGTCCACCATTCAATGCGGCCCAGCGACAGCACGCCGCAGAACAGCGCCATGCCGGGCGCCATCAGCATAAAGGTCAGGAAGTCTTTTTTCTCAAAGACCTTGATGCGATCGCCGGGTGGCAGTTTTAAGACCAGCACCGCGCCCAGGCAAATCATCGCCAGGCCCAGCTCAAACAGATACAGACCGCGCCACTCATCCAGCTGCAAAAGCTCTGTCGAAAACAGACGCGCCAGCGGGATCGCCAGTTGCGATGCGCCTAAGCCGATAGTCAGGGCTTTCAGACGGTGTTTCGCCGGCCAGGCCTGCACCTGGTAATAAATGCCCAGCGAGCTGAGCGCCGCGCCGACCATGCCGTGGGCGGTGCGCACAATAATGGCCGAGCTGAGGTCATTGACCAGCAGATGGAAAAACGACACCAGCACATACAGTACCAGGAAGGCTTCGGTGAAGGCGCGGAGGCCAAATTGCTGGCGGAATTTGACCAACAACAAGTTGATGGAGATGTTCCCCATCACATACACCGCGGGCAGCCAGGCAATTTCGTTGCTGTAGGCGCCGAACACGCCCTGCAGATTAGTAAGATTCGCCGTCACCAGCGCATTACTTAGCGCGCCGGTGATAGAAATCAACAGGCCGATGATACCAAAGGCGATGCGTTTATGGGTTGGATGCAGCGGTGTGGAAGGCGAGCCCGGCAGCATCGGTTTTTCGCCTGGTGCCCACTCGCGCGGCGCGAAAGGATCGGGTCGGGTACCGCGCATGTTATTTCGCCTCGGTGGCTTTCAGCAGACGCTGCAGCACGCGTTGGGTAATGGCCAGTTCATCGCTATTGATGTCGGCCAGCAGTTCATTGCGCAGGCTATCCGCTTCGACCTTCAGCTTTTGATAAAGCGCGTTACCTTGCGGCGTGACGTGCAGCAGACGCTTGCGGCGATCCTCTTCCGGCTGAAAGCGTTCGACCAGCTGTTGCTTAACCAGGCGATCGATCAGGGGAACCACGCTGGCATCTTCCAGCCCCAGCGCCTGAGCCAGCTCTTTCTGGGTGATTGGCGTTTCCTGAATGGCAATGGTGGCCACCGCCATCCAGCTGCTCATGCTCAGTCCGTTGTCTTTCATTCGGCGATCGATCGCCTGACGCCAGGCATGGGCCGTCAAATGGAGTAAGCGGGAAAAGTTGACTTCCTGAGCGTTCAAAATATAGAGGCCTGATAATTAGAGGTCTAACTAAATAATGGCGGTAATTATATGCAAGGATCATAGTCGTTAGAAAGCGAAAGGTGTGACAAAAACGTAAATAAATGGAGAAATAGTTACGTTTTTAGACCCGCGTTTTCGCTATGAGGTAATCAACAAACGGTTGCCAGGGGTTACTGCAGAATTTACCCTGCTCAGGACAACGCCACGGGAGCCAGAGTGATGAATACGCCAGGTTGGGTGCAGCTTTCCAGAGATGATGAGATGCCGGTGGAAGCGATCCGTGCCCATTTCACTGGCCATGCCTACGATCCGCACTGGCACGATACCTACCTGGTTGGCGTGACCGAACAGGGAGTGCAACAGTTTCACTCCCGCCGAAAGAAACATCAGAGTCGGCCCGGTACGGTTTTTCTGCTTGAACCGGGTGAGTTGCACGATGGCGATGCCATTGATGACATCGGCTTTACCTACCGGATGCTGTATATCGATGCCGACTTTATGCGCCAGCAGCTGGCAGCCGTGTTTGGCAATGTTCCGGACAGCTTTGAACTCAATTTTGCCCGCACGCTTTCCGGCGATCGCCGGCTGGCCCACGCCACGTTCCATGCCTTTCAGTGCCTGTATGACCGCGAGTTAAAGATTGTGAAGGAGGCGGCAATGCAGCAGCTGTTTGCCGCACTGACCCAGCATCAGCACTGGCGACAGTCGATGGTTACCCCGAAGGTTGAAACGTCGCTGGCGCTGAAGGCCAGAGACTGGTTGAGCGATCATCTGCACGACAATATTGGTCTGAGTGATATGGCGCAGGCATTAGAGGTCGATCGCTTTCGTCTGTCTCGTGAGTTTCAGGCGCAGTTTGGCCTGCCGCCGCATGCCTGGCTGATCCAGCTGCGCCTCACCCATGCACGCCGGTTACTGGCTGAGGGCGTTTCACCGGCGAACGTGGCTGCCCAGCTGGGCTTTGCAGACCAAAGCCATCTCGGCCGCTGGTTCCGTCGCGCCTATCAGTTAACTCCGGCTCGCTATCAGCAAGGCTGTACGCCGCTTTAAATTCAACTTGCCTCTCTGCACAAATCTTCCAGACGGCGCTTGAGCAATCCCCTACCCTGCTGTTTTTACCTGCCTAAAGAAGAGCCCAATGAACGATTTACGCTGTGTAGTTATCCTGAATGCCGACCTGCCCGCCGGCAAAGCCGCTAATGCGGCGGCGGTGATTTCCCTTACTCTCGGGCAGCGCCATCCCCAATTTGTCGGGACAGAGCTGGTTGATGGCGATGAAAAAGCCTGGCCAGGACTGATCCCGGTGGGTATTCCGGTGCTGTCGGCCAGTGATGAACAGCTGGCATCATTGGTCGGTCAGTGTGCCGAACAGGGTTTCGATACCATTTTGTTCCCGGTTGAAGGACAGATGACCGTCGACTATGCCGCATTTTCAGCAGCCGTCAGACAGATCCCGACTGACCAACTTCAGCATTTAGGTCTGGGCATCGTTGGCGAGAAAAAAGCGCTGCGTAAACTCACCGGAAAGCTAAAGCTATTTGGTTAAACCCTTGTGACTTGCTGATTTCATTTTTTGCCGTCGAGCGCTTATCCCGCCCTGATAATAATGATTATCAGGGCCTGCATTTAATGCTTGATGCGTAATATATAATTATTATCATCGCGCGCTGCAGATTTTTATTTAAGACGACAACACACCTCCGCAAAGGCGTATTTATTCTCCCCGCAATTCGTTTAGCCTGCCGTAAATACAGGTTGGATATCAGCATATTAGCTGTCACACCCACGCCCACAGCTAACCTTCCTACCGCAGACTCAGGAAAGTCTGCAGATGCGAAAAATTTGCAGGGGAATGCGCTTTGGCTATAATAGTCGCCCTGACTTTAATAGTGTTGAGAAGTTTTATTAAAGTATGTGATTTCGCATCATGGTTGAAGACGGCGTACAGGCCCTTCAACCAAACCGGTAAAGTTTCACAGGAGGAGAAGCAATGGACGATGTAGATTTAGCGCAAGAACGTGAGGAAGCCCTTATCACGGCAGCCATGTCAGCCCGGCAGCCGGTGATCACCAGTCCTGACGGCAAATGCATCTGGTGTGAAGATGAATCGGTAGTGCCCAACAGCGCGTTCTGCTCCGCTGACTGTGGCGAAGACTACTCCAAGCACCAGCGTGAGATGAAACAACGTATCCACGGCGAATGACGCTGACATTCATGATTTGCGGGCAGCTGCCGATAATACCTCACCGGATGCTGCAAGCTGACGGATAACAACAAAGATAACACACAGCTTAAACCGGTCTTTATGGCCGGTTTTTTTTTGCCTGCTCACTTTTTGCCTGAATTTATCTGTTTTGAAGTCATCGGGCTAATTGACTCTTAATTCCAGCGCATTGGTTTTGTGGTGATTAACCAATTTGATGAGGAAATATTATGAAGGGATGTTATGAATTTTACATTGGGCACAAAAAAACCGCCCTTGGGCGGTTACGACATCACTGCTTATTGCTTTGATTTTATTCGATTTTAATCGGTACTAAATATGGTGCCCGGGGCGGGACTTGAACCCGCACAGCCATAAGCCGAGGGATTTTAAATCCCTTGTGTCTACCGATTTCACCACCCGGGCATGGGTGTAAAGTGGAGGCGCGTCCCGGAGTCGAACCGAGGTTAACGGATTTGCAATCCGCTGCATGGCCACTCTGCCAACGCGCCTTAATCTTGCTGTATCACCAGACTTTCTGATGATTAAAATTTGGAGCGGGAAACGAGACTCGAACTCGCGACCCCGACCTTGGCAAGGTCGTGCTCTACCAACTGAGCTATTCCCGCATTCAACAGCTGCGATAATCGCAGAACTTGCTGATTTACTTTATCTTCTGACAGACCAGCTGCCTTTCGATGCGTTGCATTCTACTGACCTGGAGAAATGAGTCAACACAATTATCCTCACTTTCCGTCCGTTTGCTGCTTTTTGAATCGCATCGATCACTGTTCAAACAAATCCCCGCGTGACGCGTTGAGATACTGGAACATTGACCAGAAAGTCAGTACGGCAGCAATGTACAACGCCACCACGCCAATTCCCACTACGGTACTGTCCGGACGCCATAACAAGGCAAACAGCGACAGCATCTGCGCGGTGGTTTTGACTTTACCGATCCACGAAACGGCCACGCTGCTGCGTTTGCCAATTTCCGCCATCCATTCACGCAGCGCCGAGATAATAATCTCACGGGCAATCATCGTGGCCGCCGGCAAGGTGATCCACCAGGAGTGGAAGTACTCAGCCACCAGCACCAGCGCCATGGCGACCATCACTTTGTCCGCCACCGGGTCGAGAAACGCACCAAATCGGGTGGTTTGCTTCCAGCGACGGGCAAGATAGCCGTCGAACCAGTCGGTGATCGCCGCAAAAATGAAGATCAACGCACATACAAGAGGAGCCCATTCAAATGGCAGGTAAAAAGCCAGTACAAAGAATGGGATCAAAACGACACGAAACAGGGTAAGTAAGGTCGGAATGTTAAAATGCATAGGTACGCTAACTGTTTGGGCAGAGTAGAATTTGTCCCTATGTTCCTACATTGCTCCAGGGGTTGCAATGCTTAGTGTTTCAGCGAATAAAAGATTTTCTCCGCCAGTAGTTGTGAAATCCCAGGCACTTTCGCTATTTCATCCACCGAAGCATTCATCAACGGTTGCAGGCCGCCCATGTATTTCAGCAGCATCTGACGCCGTTTAGGCCCAATTCCGTCAATTGTTTCCAGCGCACTGGTGTTCTTCACCTTCGCCCGCTTATTACGGTGGCCCGTAATTGCATGATTGTGAGAGTCATCACGAATATGCTGTAGAACATGCAACGCCGGAGAGTCCGGTGGCAGGTTGAAGCCCTCCCCTTCCGGTTCAAAGAACAGCGTCTCCAGTCCGGCTTTACGATCGGTGCCTTTGGCAATACCCAACAAAATAGGCCGATCTTTATCCCAGGCGACATCCAGTTCAGCGAAGACATTCTTTGCCTGCCCTAACTGGCCTTTACCACCGTCAATCAGGATCACATCCGGGATCTTGCTCTCTTCCAGATCTTTACCATAACGACGGCGTAAAACCTGGTTCATCGCAGCGTAATCATCCCCCGGCGTGATGCCGGTAATGTTATAGCGGCGATACTCGGCCCGCAGCGGGCCATTGCGGTCAAACACCACGCAGGACGCCACGGTCTGCTCACCCATGGTGTGACTGATATCAAAACACTCCATGCGTGTGATCTCAGGCAGATCGAGGATCTCAGCCAGCGCCTTCAGGCGTTGATGAATGGTCGACTGCTGGGAAAGCTTACTGACCAGCGCGGTACTGGCATTGGTTCGCGCCAGCTTAAGATAGCGTGCACGGTCACCGCGTGGCTTGCTTTGAATCGAAACCTTGCGGCCAGCCAGCCCCGTCAGCGAGTCGGACAGCAGATCTTTTTCCGGCAAGGTAAAGTCCAGCAGGATATCGGTTGGCAAGGTGCGCGCCTGACTGCCCTGCAGGTAGAACTGCCCGACAAAGGTCTGCACCACTTCCGCCAACTCGGTGCCGTTCGGCACTTTGGGGAAGTAGCTGCGGCTTCCCAGCACTTTTCCCTGACGGATAAACAGCACGTGCAGACAGGCCATGCCATTATCAAACGCCACGCCAATCACATCCAGATCGTCACCATTATTGGAAACAAACTGGCGTTCAGTCACCCGACGTACCGCCTGAATTTGATCGCGCAAACGGGCCGCTTCCTCAAATTTCAGGCTGATGCTGGCGCTTTCCATGCGGGCAACTAGCTGATTGAGCACCTGATCGTCCTTGCCGGAGAGAAACAGCCGCACATACTCAATCTGCTGCGCATATTCCTCTTCACTGACCAGCCCGTTAACGCAGGGTCCCAGGCAACGTCCAATCTGGTATTGCAGGCACGGACGTGAGCGATTGCGGTAGACGCTGTTTTCACACTGGCGGACCGGGAAAATCTTTTGCAGCAACGACAAGGTTTCCCGCACGGCATAGCCGTTAGGGAACGGGCCGAAGTATTCGCCTTTTGCGTGTTTTGCCCCGCGATGGCTTGCCAGGCGCGGATGCGCATCGGCACTGAGAAAAATGTACGGATAGGATTTATCATCACGCAACAGCACGTTATAGCGTGGCTGATAGAGTTTGATGTAATTGTGTTCCAGCAACAGCGCTTCAGTTTCGGTATGGGTGACCGTTACATCTATCTGGCGAATGGCCTCAACCAGCGCTTCCGTCTTACGGCTGGCTAAATTGCCGCGGAAGTAGCTGGTGAGCCGTTTTTTCAGATCTTTGGCTTTGCCGACATAGATAACCGTGCCACCCGCATCATACATGCGATAAACGCCTGGCTGGCTGGTAACCGATTTCAGGAAGGATTTAGCATCAAACTGTTCATTCACTACTGATTAACGACTCCGCATTGAACAGGCCATGTCGAATGGCCAGGTGCGTTAACTCAACGTCACCGCTTATGTTGAGCTTGCTGAACATGCGGTAACGATAGCTGTTAACGGTTTTAGGGCTCAGATTCAGCTGCTCGGAAATATCGGCAACTTTCTGGCCCTTGGTGATCATCAGCATAATCTGCAATTCGCGTTCCGACAAACTGTCGAACGGTGAATCGGATGTTTGCGGTTCAATCTGGCTGAGCGCCATTTGCTGAGCAATATCCGACGCGATATAACGCTGGCCGGCGTTGACCTGACGGATGGCATTAACCACTTCCTGCGGCGCTGCCCCTTTGCTGAGGTAGCCCGACGCACCGGCCTGCATCACTTTGGCGGGCAGCGGATTCTCCGTGTGGATGGTCAGCATAATGACTTTGATGTCCGGGCTGTAGCGCACGATTTTGCGCGTCGCCTCCAGCCCACCAATGCCCGGCATGTTCATGTCCATCAGCACAACGTTGACGCTATTGGCACGGCACCACTTCACTGCATCTTCGCCGCAGCTTGCCTCTCCGGTAACCTGGAAACCTTTTATATCTTCAAGTATCCGACGGATACCCGCGCGGACCAGTTCATGGTCATCAACAAGAAAAACGCTAATCAAAAAGGTCTCTCCAAGTGGGCACTACCAGCGTGGTTCAGGATGCGTTAAGAGGCCGGATCTTACCTCTTTTTAGCGGGTGTTAGAACTGAAATAATGGACTTTGTCAGGTGAAAGCATTTCAGGTAAGCCACTGTCGCTGTGGCTTCTCTCACAGGGTTATGTGATATACTTGTTATTGATTTACATTTTCAACGCAGTGCGTATACCGCGTTGAATTGATGATGACAACAAGGAGAAATCATGAGTAATACTGACTTTTCAACCAGTGAAGAAACCAAAACCCTGTCAGAGGAAATGGCCTGCATGAAAGCCCTCGTTACCTTTATGTTAAAGGGAATGGGTCAGGCCGATGCCGGCAAAGTCATCATTAATATGGAAAAGTACATTGATCAACTGACCGATCAGCAGCAGGCTGACGTCTTCAGCAGCACCATCAAGCAGATCAAACAGGCTTATCGCCAATAATTCTCTCTGCCACGCCTTAGCCCATTGCTTTTCCTTCAGCGTTGTAACATGGTTACATTTTCCCTCAAGCTGAATGGAACAATGGGCTTACTTATCAAAGCGGTACTCGGTGCACTGGTCGTTGTGCTGATCGGCATGTTATCGAAGACCCGCAACTATTACATCGCCGGCCTTCTGCCTCTGTTTCCCACCTTTGCGCTGATAGCCCACTATATTGTGGCCAGCGACCGTGGCATTGAAGCGCTGCGTACCACAATCATTTTTGGTATGTGGGCGATCATTCCCTATTTTATCTATCTACTGTCACTCTGGTATTTCGTCAGCATGATGCGGTTGCCCTATGCCCTCGGCAGCGCAGTCGCCTGTTGGTGCCTGGCCGCCTGGCTGCTGATAACGCTGTGGAGCAAGTGGCACGCTTAGCGGCCTCTGGCACTCCAGCTGACGGAAACACCCAGCGTGGGTAACACTTCTTCCGGACTGAAACGACGCGCACCGTGGAACTTTTCCGCCAGCTCGGGTTGATTCACCGGGATCCTGACCGCGAACAGGTTATCCTCCGACTGGATCACGCCAGCATTCAGCGGCTCATAAACCACCCGGTGCTGCTCGAACATCTGCTCAAGCATCGGCGTAGCGGCGCTGTAGAGATACTCAATTCCCGACTGCTCGGCTAGCTGCACGCTGTGCCATAAGATGCTTAACGGCAGCTCGGCATCAATATCCAGCTTGGCCGAGAAACGCGACATTTCCCAGACCGGCACCGGCGCCTGGCTTTTTTTCTCGGTCATATCGGCAGCCGAGCCGGCTTCCGGATCCTGCCACTGCATCAACCTGGCACAGCCGCAGATGCCATGCTGAGCCTTCCAGGCAATCAGCCAGACCACGTCAGAGCGATCGAAACGATCGTACTCCTGGCCCGGGGTACTCAGACGGGAAGGAATTGACCACCCTTCCCCGCGGGCAAAGACGTTGTAACGGTAACTTCCCAGTTCTGCCAGCAAAGAGGACGGCATATCCCTGAGCTTCGTTTGGATAATTTTCATCATTGATCCCCTATCGCATTCCCTCGTGAACGCCGCTCCTCACGGCTAGATCAGGGTTGTTACCCTGCGCGCAGGGTAGACAACCGATTAATATTGCGAAACTACCAAATCTGGTAGTTGCATCTCCCTCAAAGTAGACCGATTGCGGCTGCGTAAGAGGCCACCTGTGTTTTGTTGGGTGCATTGAACCTCTTTTGCATTTTTTTCTGATGGAAATTGACCGTATTCTCCGAAATGGACAGGATCAGAGATATTTCTGCTGAAGTTTTACCCTCGGCCGTCCATTTAAGGATCTCCAGCTCACGCTGGCTTAATTCCATGTTCATCACCGACATGGAAATATCTTTTACCTGTTGTAACGCCTCCATTATCAGTACCGATAAATACTGAAGCTTAAGTTGCTTTTCAGGCGTTAACATAATCTTTTCAAAAGTCTTACCCGATGCCATTGATAATATACCAATGGATCTATTTTTAGCCATTGCGCAGGCGGAAAATCCACTGTGAATGCCATACTCTTTCGCCGCATCAAACACTTTCTGCCCACGACGACTGAGAGGTTCATCCCATAACACTATTTTTCCCGGGACCTGGCAATTTTCGATCACCGGGTCTATGGCGGCAAAATTCCCTTTCTGGTAGGCGCTGACCCACTTTTTAGGATAGCTGGAGTAAATAAAGATTTTAGGCCGGGTAAAGGGCACTGGATGGCGAATATACAGCGCATAAAAGTCAAATCCCAACGCCAGCGTCTGCTGCTCAATGAGCGCAGTGATCTCTGAAATGTCGGAGACATTCAGGAATGCAAGCTGTATTTTTTCACGCCAACTGAAATAATTCTCAGATGTCATTTATTCCTCATCAAGGGTGAGAAAATCGCCCCAAATTTTGCTTATAATTTTTAGTGATGTGGGAAAAAAATGAATTAAATCGAGAAAAAAAATTAATGTATAAAATTAATTTTCCCTTCAGGTGATAATAACCGCAATTACGGATTGTTGCATCCGACGAATGATGCGTTAAACCCGCATTCATTAAAAGTCCAGTCAATTAAATTTATAAAGAACGGTAAAAGAGCCTTTACTTTCCCTATGCAGCGCGAAAAACAGGCCTCATCCCGCGAACTCATTAACCTAATTAGAATAGGATTTTTCCTGGAAATATTCAATAATTTTGACCCTGCTAAGATTAATAATTCCTGCTAACATTTTACTGATTAGACGATTTAAATCACCTAAACCGCCCTTTACCACCCATAGTAAAAACAAATAACACAATGAAATAAAACAAATTTATATTTTTTAGGGTGAATATTTGCCTTTCCGCTTAATGTTAAAGATTGCTGTAGTAAACGAATGATAACCTTAATGCGCCAAAGGGTTTATCAGCGTAATCTGTTTTACCCGTCTGTCGGCGGGATTGACTGCGTTAAAATGAGTCTTTACCTCTCGTTGGCTTTTGCCAGGTGCAGAGCCATAATCTAACTGGCTGAATGGATGTAATAGAACCAACCTCCCTCGACGCATTATACCGGTAAGGAAATAGTGATGTTAGACAGACTGGCGATGGTGTTTATCCTGTTAGGCATTTGTACTTCCCTGATGATTATCAAAGACATCCTACGCCGTCCGCACCCGGTGCGGATTATGAATCTGGTGTGGCCGATCACCGGACTTTATATGCCGTTTTTTGGCTGGCTGGCCTGGTGGTTTTTTGCGCGGAAAAGTCGTTCGGTCTCCTTACTCCGCATCTCCCGAGGCAAGCAGCAACCCGAGTTAAAGCAAATTTTTTCCACTACCAGCCACTGTGCCGCCGGCTGTGTATTAGGTGATATCGTTGCGATTCCGATAATTTCAATGCTGAACTACATCCCTTTTCACTCTTTGTTGATCGCCCACGCTATTCTGTCGCTGATCCTGTCGCTGATTTTTGGGGTCGCGCTGCAATTTTTCGCCCTGAGACAAATAGAAGGCTTCTCTCTATTTCGCGCGCTATGGCGGGCAATTAAAACTGATGTGTTTTCGCTGATGGTTTATCAGGCGGGGATGTTTCTCTGCCTTGAACTGGCGTTTCGCTTTATTTTGCATGGCCAGATTGAACCGCGCCTGCTGAGCTTCTGGTTTATGCTGCAAATTGCCTTAATGATCGGTTTCGTCTTTGCATGGCCGGCGAATAAGTTCCTGCTACAACGTGGGTTTAAACCCGTTATCTAGCGACAAAAACCCCTTCCGCGCATCCCAAGGTGGAAATGATTTGCGTGCGCCGCGTTGTAGTCAGGACCAATCGAATTGCCATAATATCGGCAGCTCTGTTGAAAAATCTGGTGCAGCCACTGCGCGTCATTCCCCTGTCGAGGCCAGGTTTTTAATACGCCAATCTGCTGACCGTTTGCCAGCCTGAAGCCAGACATATCAAGGGCATCGGCCGTGGCATGCTCGCTTAACCTTCCTTCCGCCCGATGATAGATATTCCGACAGGCATAGCTGCCAAGATGGTCGATACGCACCAGTGGCGACCCCAACTCTGCCGCAGCGAGCGGTTTGACGGTCTGCGTGACAAACATCGTGCTGCTGACGGCCAAAGAACAGCTGGCCAGAAAACTGGCGCTCAGGCCTACGTCGCCAAAACGTTGCACTCTGATCGGCGCAGGTAACGGACAGCTGCCCGAAGTGGGCGCGGGTTGACTGAAGCTGAGGTAGCCCTGTTGTTGGGCCCGTTCTAACACAGCGAGGCACGCCTGCGGATCGCCCGCAAGGCGTTGCAGCTTATAGCGGGTGATAAATGTGGGTGAGTCCGTCACTTGCAGCGGCGTGAAGGGATTCCAGGCTGAAGGCAGATTTTTGGCAAACCAGGGCGTAATTGCCACCAGCAGCAGTAAAATGCCGCCAACAATCAACAATCCTTTCATTTTATCGGTTTTCCCCCTGCCCTAAGCTGCAGATCCGTCAGGCTTTGATCACCCGGAAATCAGAATTAAACAGTGTAGCGGCGTTTTTGTGCAATCGGTCGGGTTATACCGAACTTTACCTGCCATTCCGGGGCTTTTACGTTAAGCTTTGCGCCGTAAAAGCCTTCAGAGCTTACATAACATCACGTAAAGGACAGGAAAACGTTATGGTTGACCAACCAAAAGAGACGCGTCTCGATGAAGAAGCCCCGGGCGAGCTCCGGCGCACCCTGCACAATCGTCATATCCAACTCATCGCTATCGGTGGTGCCATCGGCACCGGCCTGTTTATGGGCTCCGGTAAAACCATCAGTCTGGCCGGTCCGTCGATCATTTTTGTGTATATGATTATCGGCTTTATGCTGTTTTTCGTTATGCGCGCCATGGGCGAGCTGCTGCTGTCAAACCTTGAGTATAAGTCGTTCAGTGATTTCGCCGCCGATCTGCTCGGTCCCTGGGCCGGCTATTTCACCGGCTGGACCTACTGGTTCTGTTGGGTGGTGACCGGCATTGCCGACGTGGTGGCCATCAGCTCCTACTTCCAGCTCTGGTTCCCCGATTTCTCTATATGGATGAGCGCCCTGCTCTGTATCGCCGTGTTCCTGTCGCTGAATATCGCGACGGTGAAACTGTTCGGCGAGATGGAGTTTTGGTTTGCCATCATCAAGATTGTTGCCATCGTTGCGCTGATTGCCACCGGGATTGTGCTGGTGGCAATGCATTACCCTTCACCGGGCGGCGGCAAAGCAGCCATCAGCAATATCTGGGATCATGGCGGCATGTTCCCGAAAGGCTTAAGCGGCTTCTTTGCGGGCTTCCAGATCGCCGTCTTCGCCTTTGTGGGTATCGAGCTGGTCGGAACGGCGGCGGCTGAAACCCACGATCCGAAGAAGGTTCTGCCGCGGGCAATAAACGCCATTCCGCTGCGCATCATTATGTTTTACGTGCTGGCGCTACTGGTGATCATGGCGGTGACGCCATGGAACAGCGTGGTTGCTGACCGCAGCCCGTTCGTTGAGATGTTTATGCTGATTGGCTTACCCGCTGCGGCCAGCATCGTTAACTTTGTGGTGCTGACCTCGGCGGCGTCGTCCGCTAACAGCGGCATCTTCTCCACCAGCCGTATGCTGTATGGCCTGGCGCAACAGGGTGTGGCACACCGTCGCTTTGGCATGCTTTCCCGCCGGGCGGTGCCGACCACCGGTCTGTTCTTCTCGTGCCTGTGTCTGCTGGGCGGCGTTGCCTTGATTTACCTGATCCCGAACGTGATGCAGGTGTTCACGCTGGTCACCACCGTGTCAGCGATCCTGTTTATGTTTGTCTGGACGATTATTCTCTGTTCATACCTGGCTTACCGCAAAAAGCGCCCTGAACTGCATGCGGAGTCCAGCTATAAAATGCCGATGGGTAAGTTTATGTGCTGGGTGTGCATCGCGTTCTTCGCGTTTGTGCTGGTGCTGCTGACGCTGCAGGAGGATACCCGTCAGGCGCTGATGGTGACGCCAATCTGGTTTATTCTGCTGGGAATTGGCTGGTGGTTACGCCAGAGAAAACAGGCGTAATGTGATGCTGGTGGGCCGCTCAGGCCCACCATTTTTTAGCGAACCCGAATCCCTTCGATCACCATCCGCTGCACGTTTTCAACCGTCTGATTGAAAAAGCCTTCATCATTTAACGTCTGCCCGGTCACCGCTTCGATCTGAGTTGAAAAATCGGCGTAATGTTGGGTCGTGGCCCACAGCATAAAGATCAGATGATGCGGTTCAACAGCCGCCAGTTTGCCCTGATTTATCCAGCCTTCAATCACCGCAGATTTCTCATCCACCAGCCCTTTCAGATCGCCTTCCAGCTCCCCTTTCAGCAACGGTGCGCCCTGAAGCATCTCCATGCAGAACAGGCGTGATGCCTGCGGATGATCGCGCGACACCTCAAGCTTAAGCCGGATGTAGTCCTTGATCGCCACTAAGGGCTGCTGGTCTTCCCGCAACGCACGCAGTGGCGCCAGCCAGACATCAAGAATGTCCTTCAGCACCGCAATATAGAGGGCCTCTTTCGACGGGAAGTAGTACAGCAGGTTGGTTTTAGAAACGTCAGCCCCTTCGGCCACTTTATCCAGGCTGGTGCCATGCACGCCAAATTGTGAAAACAGCGCCAGTGCCGCAGTGAGGATCGCCGTGCGTTTCGCCGCTACCGCACGTGAGCGGCGCGTAGGCGCCTTCACCGATGTCTTATCTGTAGAATTCACTGAGACCTCATACTCCATGTGGGGTGCCGGGATGATAGCAAAACCCCTCGCCCGGACCTAATGCACTTAAATTGACCACGATGCCTGCTTTTTGTGCACCTGATTTTGACCAAATGGTCTGTTTTAGACCATTCACTCCAGAAAAATTTAACACAAATATTTCAACACACTGATTACTAGCACCTTTTATAAACTGGCACAGCGTTTGCAATTATCTCAACAAGCGCCGCTTCAGGGAGAGTGCAGGATGCATTGCAGCGCACAACTTTACCCTAACGCACACCCAGAGGTATCCCAATGAAAATCGGTGTCTTTATCCCAATTGGCAACAACGGCTGGCTGATCTCCACCAACGCGCCGCAATACATGCCGACCTTTGAACTGAATAAAGCGATTGTGCAGAAAGCCGAGCATTATCACTTCGACTTTGCGCTGTCGATGATCAAACTGCGTGGCTTTGGCGGCAAGACCGAGTTCTGGGATCATAACCTTGAATCCTTCACCCTGATGGCTGGCCTCGCTGCCGTCACTTCGCGCATCGAAATCTATGCCACGGCGGCCACGCTGACGCTGCCGCCGGCCATTGTGGCGCGCATGGCTTCCACGGTTGATTCCATTTCTAACGGCCGCTTCGGGGTGAACCTGGTGACCGGCTGGCAGAAACCGGAATACGATCAGATGGGTATCTGGCCTGGGGATGAATACTTCGCCCGTCGCTATGACTATCTGACCGAATACGTCTCGGTGTTGAAAGATCTGTGGGGCACCGGCAAATCCGATCTGAAAGGTGAGTTCTTCACCATGAACGATTGTCGCCTCAGCCCGCAACCGCAGAAGCCGGTCAAGGTGATCTGTGCCGGCCAAAGCGATGCCGGTATGGCGTTCTCAGCGAAACATGCTGACTACAACTTCTGCTTTGGCAAGGGCGTGAATACCCCAACCGCCTTCGCCCCAACCGCCACCCGTATGAAAAAAGCCGCCGATGAAGTGGGCCGTGATGTCGGATCTTTCGTTTTGTTTATGATCATTGCCGATGAAACCGACGAAGCCGCCCGGGCGAAGTGGGAACACTATAAAGCCGGCGCAGACGAAGACGCGCTTTCGTGGCTGACCACACAAAGCCAACAGGATAAAACGTCGGGCAGCGACACCAATGTACGCCAGATGGCCGACCCGACGTCCGCCGTCAATATCAATATGGGTACGCTGGTCGGCTCTTATGCCAACGTGGCACGCATGCTGGATGAAGTCGCGACCGTTGAGGGAACCCAGGGCGTGTTGCTGACGTTTGATGATTTTTTACAAGGCATTGAGAAATTTGGCCAACGCATCCAACCGCTGATGCAGTGCCGTACCGATATCATTGAAGCCGCGAAGGAGGTTGCGTAATGAGCAGTAAAGAGCCGGTAGTGTGCACAACAGCGTCGACTAAAAACTGCATTACCCTGCCCGCGCGGCCGGAGCCCATTGCCTTTCCACCCGAGCAGACCGCTTTAATCGTGGTGGATATGCAGAATGCTTACGCCACCACCGGCGGCTACCTGGATCTGGCGGGATTTGATGTGTCCGCTACCCGCCCGGTGATCGATAACATCAACGTGGCGGTGAAAGCCGCCCGTGAAGCCGGCATTCTAATTATCTGGTTCCAGAACGGTTGGGACGATCGGTATGTTGAAGCCGGTGGCCCAGGCTCGCCTAACTGGCACAAATCCAACGCGCTGAAAACCATGCGCCAGAATCCTGAACTGGAAGGCAAGCTGCTGGCGAAAGGCGGCTGGGATTATGATCTGGTCGATCAGCTTGTCCCGCAACCCGGCGATATCGTGCTGCCGAAGCCACGCTACAGCGGCTTCTTCAATACCGCGTTAGACAGCATGTTGCGCAGCCGTGGCATTCGCCATCTGGTATTTACCGGCATCGCCACTAACGTCTGCGTTGAATCAACGTTGCGCGATGGTTTCTTCCTGGAGTATTTCGGCATTGTACTGGAAGACGCCACCTATCAGGCCGGTCCGCTCTTCGCCCAGCAGGCCGCCATCTTCAATATTGAGACGTTTTTCGGCTGGGTGTCTGATGTTTCGACCTTTTGCTCCGCCCTGCAAACCGAAGCCGTGCCGCAACAACAAACGGCCTGAAATCTGACCTGACTGGAGAGTGCGCAATGCCGAAAACCATTATTACCCCACCGGGAACCAGCGTGCCGATAGCGCCGTTCGTCCCCGGCACGCTGGCCGATGGCGTGGTGTATGTCTCGGGCACATTGCCCTTTGATAAAGACAATAACGTGGTGCACGTCGGCGATGCCGCCGCGCAAACCCGCCATGTGCTGGAAACCATTAAAAGCGTGATTGAAACCGCGGGCGGCACCCTGGACGACGTGACCTTTAACTCGATTTTCATCACCGACTGGAGCAACTACGCGGCGGTGAACAGCGTGTATGCCGAATATTTCCCTGGCGAAAAACCGGCGCGTTTCTGCATTCAGTGTGGTCTGGTGAAACCCGATGCACTGATCGAGATCGCCAGCGTTGCCCATATCGGTAAGTAGCGGAGGAAGACATGCATATTGAGCTCTCAGGATCGACCGATCCTCAGGCCAGAACGCTGGTGCTTTCTGCCGGGTTAGGCGGCCTGGCTAACTTCTGGTTGCCGCAGCTAAACGCACTGCGTGAACACTATCGGGTGGTGGTGTATGACCAGCGTGGCACCGGGCGCAGTCCCGACACGCTGCCGGCAGGCTACAGCATGGGCGATATGGCGGCTGAACTGGCTCACGAGCTGGCGGCTCTGGGGATCAAAAGCTATGACGTCATTGGCCATGCGCTGGGCGGTATGGTGGCGATGCAGTTGGCGGTGGACTTTCCACAACGCGTCGGAAGGCTGGTGATTGTTAATGGCTGGCTCAGGCTGAATGCGCATACCCGCCGCTGCTTCACCGTTCGACAGGAGCTGCTGCTCAATGTCGGCGTTGAATCCTATGTTCGCGCACAGCCCCTGTTTCTCTATCCTGCCGACTGGCTGGCAGATAATCAGGCACGTATCGAAGCTGAAGATGCGCTGCACGCCGCACATTTTCAGGGGACAGAAAACTTGCTGCGCCGTCTGAACGCATTGATGGCCTGCGATTTCACCGAACTTGCCGGCCAGATCGCCCAGCCGGTGCTGTTGATCTGTTCACAGGACGATCTGTTGGTGCCCTGGACCTGCTCGCAAACCCTGCTGGAGGCGTTGCCAAACGCCACGCTGGAAAAAATGGCCTGGGGCGGTCATGCGATGAGCGTCACCGACAGCAGTACCTTCAATCCACTGTTACTGAACTGGCTGAGCAATACCCCGGCCTCATCCCCTGCTGAACTGGAGCTGATATGGCAGAAGCCCTGAATTCCCTCGCGTTAGAGACGTTGTTTACCGCAGCACGGACGCACAATGGCTGGCGGGATCGTCCGGTTACCGACGCGCAAATCCACCAGCTGTATGACTTGTTAAAGATGGGTCCAACCTCGGCGAACTGCAGCCCTGCGCGCTTCTGTTTTATCCGCAGTGAGGAAGGCAAAGCCAGGCTGAAGCCAACGCTCTCCAGCGGCAATCTGGAAAAAACCCTGAGCGCGCCGGTGACGGCGATCGTCGCCTGGGATCCGGCGTTCTTTGACCAGCTGCCACAACTCTTCCCACATGCCGACGCCAAATCCTGGTTCACCAGCAGCCCGGCGCTGGCGGAAGAGACCGCATTTCGCAACAGCTCGCTGCAGGCGGCTTACCTGATCACCGCCTGTCGCGCGATGGGCTTAGACACCGGCCCGATGTCTGGCTTCGATCGTGCGGCGGTTGATGCGGCGTTCTTTGCGGAAAGTGGCTGGAAAAGCAATCTGCTTATCAACATCGGCTATGGCGATGCCAGCAAAGTGTATGCGCGCCTGCCACGTCTCTCATTTGCAGAAGCCTGCACCCTCGAGTAAGGAAACGATCATGTCTCTGGCGACCCTGTCGCCCGCGGTAACGTCGGGCGTAGAAAAACAAGATTTTCGCAATGCGATGGCGCGCCTGGGTGCGGCCGTCAATATTATCACCACCGACGGCCCCGCCGGTCGCGCAGGCTTTACCGCCTCCGCGGTGTGCAGTGTGACCGATACGCCGCCAACCCTGCTGGTGTGTCTGAATCGCTCGGCGTCCGTGTATGAGGTGTTCAAAACCAATCAGCAGCTCTGCGTTAACACGCTGGCTGCGGGACATGAATCGTTATCCAACCTGTTTGGCGGTAAAACGCCAATGGCAGAACGCTTTATCGCGGCCGAATGGTCGACGCTGGTGACCGGCTCGCCGATTCTGGCCGGCGCGGTGGCGTCGTTTGATTGCAAAATCACCCAGGTGATGAGTGTCGGTACCCATGATGTGCTGGTCTGCGAAGCCCAGGCATTAGTCTGTAACGATGAAACTCACGGCCTGATCTATTTCGATCGCGGCTATCACCATTTACTGCGGCAGGAAGCCTGATACCGCCGACGGCGGGCAATGCTTTATTCACTTCTCTGGAGAAGACGATGGCGAGTTCCTGGTTTCCTGTATGGCGTAAGCAGTCCGCATCAGCGCAAGGGTTAGTGGCACCGGATGAAACCCTGCCGCTGGGACAAACGGTAATTATGGGGCTTCAGCACGCGGTCGCGATGTTTGGTGCCACGGTTCTGATGCCATTGCTGATGGGATTAGATCCCAATCTGTCGATTCTGATGTCGGGCGTCGGCACGCTGCTGTTCTTCCTGATCACGGGCGGACGCGTGCCCAGTTATCTTGGGTCGAGCGCCGCGTTCGTGGGCGTGGTGATTGCGGTGACGGGGTTCAATGGTCAGGGCATCAACCCTAACCTTGGCGTGGCGCTGGGCGGCATTATTGCCTGCGGCCTGGTCTATACGCTGATTGGCTTTGTGGTGATGAAAGTGGGCACCCGCTGGATTGAGAAGCTGATGCCGCCGGTGGTGACCGGCGCCGTGGTGATGGCGATTGGCCTGAACCTCGCGCCGATTGCGGTACGCAGCGTCTCCTCATCGATGTTCGATAGCTGGATGGCGGTGATGACCGTGCTCTGTATCGGTATTGTGGCGGTATTTACCCGCGGCATGGTGCAACGGCTGCTGATCCTCGTCGGCCTCATTGTCGCCTGTGCCATCTATGCCGTGCTGACCAACGGGCTCGGGCTGGGTAAACCGATCGATTTTAGCCTGATGGCTGCCGTGCCGTGGCTGGGCTTCCCGACCACCACCTCACCCATTTTCGACAGCCATGCGATGTTCCTGATTGCGCCGGTGGCGGTGATCCTGGTGGCTGAAAACCTCGGGCATATCAAAGCGGTGGCGGGGATGACGGGCAAAAACCTCGATCCGTATATGGGCAGAGCCTTTGTCGGTGATGGCCTGGCCACCATGCTTTCCGGTGGCGTGGGCGGCAGCGGTGTCACCACCTATGCTGAGAATATTGGCGTGATGGCGGTAACCAAGGTGTATTCCACCCTGGTGTTTGTTGCGGCAGCGGTGATTGCCATCCTGTTAGGATTCTCGCCGAAGTTCGGCGCGTTAATTCACACCATCCCAGGCCCGGTGATCGGCGGTGCATCCATCGTGGTATTTGGTTTGATTGCCGTAGCGGGTGCGAGGATTTGGGTGCAGAACAACGTCGATCTTGGGCAGAACAACAACCTGATTATGGTGGCGGTCACGCTGGTACTGGGTGCCGGAGACTTTGCCCTGAAGATCGGTAACTTCACCATGGGCGGGATCGGGACGGCGACCTTTGGCGCGATTATCCTCAACGCTATCCTGACGCGTCGTAAAGCTGCCGTGCTTAACAGCAACGACGTCGTGCATCAGGACAATTAATTCACTTCCGCTTTATCAGGCGAAGGGTCAACCTTCGCCTTTTTTTGCGCTTCAGCTTCAACTCACTGACCAGCACGCCGACGACGATCAGTGCGCCGCCAATCAGTGCCGCGCCAGGCAAACGCTCACCGGCAACCCGACCAACGATCCCCGCCCACACCGGCTCACCGGCATAAATCACCGTGGCACGCGTTGGCGACACGCTGCGCTGCGCCCAGTTCATCGTCACCTGTATTAACGCACTGGCCAGCCCCAGACCAATGGCGCTGAACAGCAGATAGGGCGAAAACGGCGGTACCGATTCACCATTGGGGACCATCAGCGCGAACGCCAGCAGTGAAGCGCCCGCCAGCTGGATGATCGTGACGCGTTTGACATCCACTTTGCCGGCACTGGCGCTGATCAAAATGATTTCAGCGGCAATTGCCAGCGTGCTCATTAAGGTGGCAATTTCACCGGCGCCAAATGCCAGCGAATCTCCGTCCGGCCCCGCCAACAACATCAGACCGGTGAATGCCAGCGCCACGCCGATCCACGACATCAGGCCGGGCAAGCGTCCCAGGAAAAGCCATTGCAGTAGCGGCACCAGCGGCACATACATTGCGGTAATAAAGGCGGATTTACTGCTACTGATGGTTTGCATGCCATAGGTCTGTAAGCCATACCCACAGCCAATGGCGATGCCGATTAATGTCCCGGCTTTGATTTCAGCCCAGGTGATGCCGCGCAACGAACGCCATGAAATCGCGCCCAGCACCAGCGCGGCAGTGGCAAATCGGGTGCCGACAAAGAAAAATGGCCCGCTTACGGTCATCGCATGATGGACTGCCAGAAAAGTTCCGCCCCAGATCATGGTAATCAGGACCAGCACAATCTCTTGTGGGGTAAACGACAGTTTATAGCGGGAAAGTAAGGCAGACATAGCAGGCTCGGTTGAGAATTTGGCGCTAGTGTGCCGGGAGGGAACGCAGTGGTCAACTCTGTGACGTAACCGCCGGGGAAAGACCCGACGGTTTCAGGCGAGGCTAAGCTTCGGAATCGGTTTTAGTCCGACTGCCACGGCTATTGCGTCCCCCCTTTTCGCCAGCCTGTGAAGCACGTTGAGGGTCATTTTTAAAATTCCCTCCGCTGACTTTGCCGCCTTTGCGACCTGCTTCTGATGCTCTTTTACGGTCTTCAGCGAAATTTCCAGATCCACCACGATGTTCTGCCATTTCTTACCTCCGAATAGTTAAGCCATCATACTGCTTTATCACGATTAGCCTTCAGGCCTTCCGTGACGGCAATCGGGGAGAGAACACTCCCGGCCGCGTTACTAAGCATAGATTATCAAGCCTGAAGTGGTGAAAAAAACGCCTGAGCACGGCTCACAAAACGGCAAATTCCTTTAAACAGCCTGAATTATTGCATTATTGACGCTAATCTTTATGTCCATCCCGCCACCCGCATTGCGCGCGTTTTAAGCAAAAGGACCGCTTCCTTCTGCATGACCCGTCAGGCTCTTCTATACTTTCCTGATTGCCTTCAGGGCCTGATTTTGACCCCAATCATCCAACAACCAGTCGACGAGGGAACAAATGGCAAAGATTCTGGTGCTCTATTACTCCATGTACGGACATATCGAAACCATGGCCAATGCGGTTGCAGAAGGCGCAGGTCGGGTTAGCGGAGCGGAAGTGACAATCAAGCGCGTACCTGAAACCATGGACGCAGAACGCTTCGCCCAGGTGGGCGGTAAAACGCAGCAGTCGGCAGCGGAAGCGACCCCGGAAGAACTGCCGCAATATGATGCCATATTGCTCGGCACCCCAACCCGCTTCGGTAATATGGCCGGTCAGATGCGTACCTTCCTTGACCGCACGGGTGGCCTTTGGGCATCAGGTGCGCTGTACGGCAAGCTGGCCAGCGTCTTTGCCTCAACGGGTACCGGTGGCGGACAGGAACAGACCATCACTTCGACCTGGACCACCCTCGCCCACCACGGCATGGTGATCGTGCCGATTGGTTATGGCACCAAAGAACTCTTTGATATATCGCAGGTGCGTGGCGGTACGCCTTATGGCGCCACAACCATTGCCGGCGGTGACGGTTCGCGACAACCCAGCGAAGAAGAGCTGAATATTGCCCGTTATCAGGGTGAATATGTCGCCGGCCTGGCAGTAAAACTGAACGGATAACCTCAATCAGGAGACTATTATGGCAACGCAACAATCGAAAGCTCATCATGTAGGCGAGTGGGCAAGCCTGCGCAGCACCTCTCCGGAAATTGCGGAGGCCATTTTTGAAGTGGCTAACTACGATGAGAAACTTGCCGAAGGCATCTGGGAGCAGCAAGGCAGTGACGAAGTGCTGCTCAGGGCCTTTGAGAAAACCGATCAGGACGTGCTGACCTGGGATAACAAAGTCGTCGAGCGAAAAAACGTTTAGCACCAAAATCGGTATTCGGGGCGGATTTATCCGCCCTTTTTATTGTTTTACGCCCTCAGAAACGTCCGAAACCACTAACTACTCACGTTGTGAAACCATCGTTTTTCTACCAGGCTTAATGCCATATTCATTAGCCTGACCGCCAGGCCGATTACTCGAAAAGGAGTGCAGTATGTCTTATCAGACAATTAATCCCGCCAGTAATAAGCTTGTCAAAACCTGGACCGATCACAATGACCAGCAGGTTGAACAGGCGTTAAAGACCGCGGATGACCTTTATCATTCCAGCTGGTCCAAAGGCGATATCCAACCGCGTCTGCAGGTGCTGAAAAAAATGGCTGACCTGATTGACGCTCGCGTTGAAGAACTGGCAAAAACGGCCAGTGTTGAAATGGGGAAACTGATCAATCAGAGTCGCGGCGAAGTGCAGCTTTGCGCGCAGATTGCCCGTTATTACGCCGAAAATGCTGAACGCTTCCTTGCCCCTACCCGTTATCCAAGCGAGCTGGGCGAAGCCTGGGTGGAAAATCACCCTATTGGGGTGCTGGTTGCCGTTGAGCCCTGGAACTTCCCGTTCTATCAGCTAATGCGCGTACTGGCGCCGAATCTGGCCGCCGGTAACCCGGTGCTGGCAAAACATGCCGCCAATGTCCCTCATTGCGCCACGCTGTTCGAAGAGCTGGTGACCGAGGCCGGTGCGCCAAAAGGTGCCTGGACTAACCTGTTTATCAGCAACGATCAGGTTGCCTCACTGATTGCTGACGATCGTGTTCAGGGTGCTGCGCTGACCGGCTCTGAACGTGCCGGGAGTGCCGTGGCACAACAAGCCGGTAAATACCTGAAAAAGACCACGCTGGAACTCGGCGGTAATGACGTCTTTGTGGTGCTGGATGACTGTGACCTTGATAAGGCCGTGAAGGCTGGCGTCGGTGCCCGTCTCAGCAACTGTGGTCAGGTGTGTACCGCAGCTAAACGTTTTATCGTGCATGAAAAAGTGGCAGATGCCTTCTTCGAAAAATTCACCCAGGCTTTCCGTGACGTGAAGATTGGCGATCCGCTGGATGAAAGCACCACGCTAGGCCCGCTATCTTCCTCCACGGCACGCGATACGCTGGTGAAACAAGTTGAGCAGGCGGTGTCTAAAGGCGCCAAACTGCATATCGGCGGTAAAGTGGTTGCCGGTGAAGGCTGCTTCTACGAGCCCACTATCCTCTCCGGTATCACCCGTGATAATCCGGCCTATTTTGAAGAGTTCTTTGGCCCGGTCGCGCAGGTTTACGTGGTGAAGGATGACGAAGAAGTGGTTAATCTCGCCAACGATTCTCACTATGGTCTGGGTGGTGCGGTATTTAGCAAAGATATTGCCCGTGCCAAAAAACTGGCTTCACGAATCGAAACCGGCATGGTGTATATCAATTCCGCCAGCGATACGTCGGCCGAGTTGCCATTTGGCGGCGTGAAACGTTCAGGCTATGGTCGTGAACTGTCTGATTTGGGTATCAAAGAGTTCGTTAACCAGAAACTGGTCGTGGTCAGCAGTGACTGATTGCTAACGGCATCTGCCCAAAAAGAAAAGGCCGACAGTGAATGTCGGCCTTTTTATTGCGTGCGAATCAGACTCAGGAAGACTTTTCAGTCTCTGGCTGCGCAGGAGTGGCAGGCTCATCGGCGTTAGCTTTTTCCGCCTTGGCTTTATCGGCTTTATCAGCCTTATCCTTCGCCGCTTTATCTTTCGCAGCCTGCTCAGCCGCGGCTTTGTCAGCAGCCGCCTTGTCTTTGGCTGCCTGCTCGGCTGCGGCTTTATCAGCTGCCGCCTTTTCTGCAGACGCTTTAGCCTGAGCGGCTTTATCTGCCGCAGCCTGATCGGCCGCTGCTTTAGCCGCAGCCACTTTATCAGCAGCCGGATCTTTCGCGGCCGTTGGTGCGGCTGGTGCTTCAGCTGCCGGAGCTGCTGGAGCTGCTGGTGCAGGTTGCGGCGCGCTTGCCGCCATCGGCGTTCCCTCAATGGCTTTATTCAGCACCTGAGTAAACTGATCCCATGGGCAGAAGCCATTGGCATCGGTCTGGCAACCGTTCATTTGCAGCGTGACGCGCTTAGGAGGCGTATCCAGCGACAGCGGCGTTGCATTACGCAGCTGATCGGTAGACTGGTAAACGTACTCAACCTTCACCAACTCACGATTGTTTTTCTTATCGTGCCAGCGCTGGAACTGAATCATCCCACCAATAGGCGTGCGCTCGTTTTGCTCTGGCAGCGTGTAAGCTTTGAAATCCAACGCCGTCAGCAGGGAGGCGATATTCGAATCATGGCCGACCATCAGCGTCACTTTCGGCGCGGAGGCTTTATCTTCATCCACTAACATACTGCGGATATAATCGACCAGTGGTGCTGCGACGTCACGCGCCACTTCTGGCGTAGTAAACAATGTGTCCTGATAGCCATTTTTGATGGCGGACAGCTCTTTCCACTGCTCAGGTGTCTTGATCTGGCCCCAGGCGACCTGATCCAGCGGCATCCCTTCGTAATATTGCAGGGTGAAGGCATCCACCAGCGAATTCCCGACTTTTAATGGACCCGAAACGTTCGGCTCTTTACCATTTTCAGCGGTGAATTTGTTCTGATTATCACTGGAGAGATCGCACTGCTTTTTGCCATCACAGGCAGCAGAGGATTTGTAATCGATGATTTTTTCCAGGCGCTGGAAGGCCGGTTTGAGTGCCAGTTTTTCACCCGCGCTGTTCATGCCGGTCAACGCCTGCTTGTTGAAGCCTTCGCTGCTGTCGGTAATCACCGGGTTGAACACCGGATCCATCGCGCCCATTTCATCCTGATGAGACACCTGAATGTCACATCCCGGGAACGCACCGGTGATAAAGAACTGCGCGGTGGCGACGGTACGCTGCAGGCTGTTGGCGTAGGCGTAAATATCGTCAGAGGCTGGACATTCGCCGTCGGCGATCAGCCCCTGCTGCGCAAGCCACTCACGGGTGTAACGGCCCATGTAAACTTCAAGCACGCCGCCCTTGGTCGTCAACTGTCCACCCGGCACATCCCACTTAGGCCAGGCCTTTTTAGTGGACTGAGCCAGCACGCTGCCATTATCAGCCAGCGGCGCACGGAGGTTATGGCGGCTCATCATTAACACTTGCTCAAGCTGGTAATCGTCGTCAGCAGCATAAGCTGAAATGCCGGTGAGTGCCGAGCAGACTGCTAATGCGCAAAGACTAAACTTTTTAATCATGTGTTTTTCCATTGATTCAAGGTAAATCACCCGGCCGTAATATGGCGATGCGGTTGGTTAAAAATTCGCAACAACGCAAATGAGGCTCGCTCGGCGTTCCTGGAAATTCAGGCCAGGGGTGGGCATTCTTCATTGGTGTTGAGAATATAGCAGAGTATCGCCTTTGCCGTTGAGTCGCATCAGGAGATTGAAAAGAAACGGGATGTTTTTCGGAATGCTCTAATAAACGAACGTGTTAGCGAAGAAACAAGCGGGGAAGGCAGAAAGCAAAACGGGCCAGCCTAAGCTAACCCGTTGAATTTGATGGTGGAGAGGCAGAGATTCGAACTCTGGAACGGTTTCCCGTCGCCGGTTTTCAAGACCGGTGCCTTCAGCCACTCGGCCACCCCTCCACACTAGTACCAGTCACCGTTTCAAAGAGTGGCTAAACTCCCTGAGCAACTGATGGGGCGCAGTATAGGGGATGCCGATCGCTTTGCCAAGCATAATTTTGGCTAGTTTGTTGAATTATTGCGCTTTTATGCAATTTTTTTTCATCTGTTCAACAAACGGTCAATTGGCGGTTTTATTGCGCCCATAGCAAAACGGGCCAGCTTTCGCTGACCCGTTAAATTAGATGGTGGAGAGGCAGAGATTCGAACTCTGGAACGGTTTCCCGTCGCCGGTTTTCAAGACCGGTGCCTTCAGCCACTCGGCCACCCCTCCACAATGAGGCGAACTATAAACACCCTCCCGGTCGATGTAAAGTGTGATGCGGTTCAATCGCCTGAAAAACAGTCGATCGGCGTTTATTTGCTGGCAATATCGCCACTCTGCTTACTTAAACAGCCGACTATCGCGTAAAGAAGGGTAAAACGCCTTTCCCCGCTTCGCCCTGCTCCCTATTCTCACAGGTAAATTGGTGACCCAAAGAGGCTCTTTTATGGATCGCATTGTTTCGAGTACCCGTGGCAGCTCCTTAATTACCACTCACAAGGTGCTGCGCAATACCTATTTCCTGCTGGGGCTGACGCTGGCCTTTTCTGCCGTTACCGCTACCTTGAGCACCGTTTTCGCCCTGCCCGCGCCAGGCTTCATTCTGATGCTGGTCGGCTTTTACGGGCTGATGTTCCTGACTTACCGCCTGGCGGACAGCCCTACCGGCATTCTGGCGGCGTTCGCCTTTACCGGTTTCCTCGGCTACTGCCTGGGCCCAATCCTCAACTCATTGCTGTCTGCAGGGATGGGTGATGTGATTGGTCTGGCATTAGGCGGCACCGCACTGGTGTTCTTCAGCTGTTCTGCCTACGTGCTAACCACCCGTAAGGATATGTCCTTCCTGGGTGGCATGATGATGGCCGGGTTTGTGGTATTGCTGGTTGCCGTCGTGGCAAACATCTTCCTCAACATTCCGGCATTGCATATGGCAATCAGCGTGTTGTTTATCCTGTTCTCTTCAGGTGCCATCCTGTGGGAAACCAGTAACATCATTCACGGCGGCGAAACCAACTATATTCGCGCGACCGTTAGCCTGTACGTGTCGATCTATAACATCTTCGTCAGCCTGTTGAGCATTCTGGGCATGTCATCGCGCAGTAATTAATAGCCCGCAGTTGACGCAACAGTAAGAGCCCCGCCCTGCGGGGCTTTTTTTATGTGCCGGATTAAAGCTGCCAGTAAGAGGCAGACTACCCACAGCTGGCCGCAGTTTGCTAAACTGGGCGGCTTAGCAAATCAGACAGAGGCAAGACGGTGTTATTCCAGGGCAAAGAAATTGAACGTGACGCGCAAGGTTATCTGAAGTCCACGATGGACTGGAGTGAAGATCTGGCTCCGTTACTGGCAGAAGAAGAGGCCATTGAGCTGACTGACGCCCACTGGGAAGTGGTGCATTTCGTCCGTGCCTTCTATCTGGAGTTCAATACCTCCCCGGCGGTGAGAATGCTGGTTAAAGCCATGGCGCAAAAATACGGTGAAGAAAAAGGCAACAGCCGCTATTTATTCCGTCTGTTCCCAAAAGGCCCGGCAAAACAGGCAACTAAAATTGCCGGCTTGCCCAAACCGGCCAAATGCCTTTAAGCACTAACCGGTAGTGAAGCCGTTTGGCAAGTCGCGCGGTTGATGAGGTTCCTCGAGCACCCTTTCTACGCGGGCACTTCTGGGGCCGCCGTCTTTAAGCCAGGTAAGTAACGTCTGCACGTCACCCTCTTCACCACAGGCCAGCACTTCAACGCTGCCGTCATTCAGGTTCTTCGCATACCCCTTGAGCCCCAGCGCTTTGGCCTGATGTTGCGTGCTGTAGCGGAATCCCACGCCCTGAACCACACCGTGAACCCAGGCTTTTACGCAGACAGTAGTCATATTTCTTCTCCTTTCACGACGCAGATTGCATTTTAACGGTTGGCACCGGACAATAACCGCTGATTCTTTACTGTATAAGCATAGCAAATATGACTGTTCGTTTGATTCTTGCCAAAGGACGTGAAAAATCCTTACTTCGCCGCCATCCGTGGATCTTTTCTGGTGCTGTTGCTCGTCTTGAGGGAAAAGCCGAGTCGGGTGAAACTATTGACGTCTGTGACAGCCAGGGCAACTGGCTGGCTCATGCTGCCTGGTCACCCGTGTCGCAGATCTCTGCCCGTGTCTGGAGCTGGGAACAGGACGAAACGATTGATACCGACTTCTTTATCCGCCGTCTCAAGGCTGCGCAATCTCTGCGCGACTGGCTGGCAGCGCGCGATAACCTCGACAGCTATCGCCTGATTGCCGGTGAATCTGACGGTCTGCCTGGCGTGACCATTGACCGCTACGGCAAGTTCCTGGTCCTGCAATTGCTGTCGGCTGGCGCAGAATATCAACGTGCTGCGCTGATCTCCGCGCTGCAGAGTTGCTACCCGGACTGTGCGATTTACGATCGCTCGGACGTTGCAGTGCGTAAAAAAGAAGGTCTTGAACTGACTCAGGGCAACGTCCTGGGCGACACGCCGCCAGAGCAGTTACCGATTGTTGAGCATGGCATGAAGTTACTGGTCGATATCCAGGGCGGCCACAAGACCGGTTACTACCTCGATCAGCGTGACAGCCGTATGGCGACTCGCCGCTATGCGAAAGATCGCCGGGTTTTGAACTGCTTCTCTTACACCGGTGGTTTTGCAGTTTCCGCGCTGATGGGCGACTGCAAACAGGTTATCAGCGTCGATACGTCACAAGGCGCGCTGGACATTGCCCGCCAGAATGTTGAGCTGAACGGGCTGGATCTGTCGAAAGCCGAGTTCCTGCGCGATGACGTGTTTAAGCTGCTGCGCCGCTACCGTGATAGCGGTGAGAAATTCGATCTGATCGTGATGGACCCGCCGAAATTTGTCGAAAACAAAAATCAGCTGGCCGGTGCTTGCCGTGGCTATAAAGACATCAATATGCTGGCGATGCAGTTGTTGAACCCGGACGGCATGCTGCTGACCTTCTCCTGCTCAGGGCTGATGCCAACCGATCTCTTCCAGAAAATCATTGCCGATGCCGCGCTCGATGCTCAACGTGATGTACAATTTATAGAGCAGTTCCGGCAGGCGGCCGATCATCCGGTGATCGCCAGCTATCCGGAAGGCATGTACCTGAAAGGATTTGCCTGCCGCGTCCTGTGACTTGAAAAAGCTGTCCCTGTCCCCATCTTGGTAGCAGGGCACTGTTTCTCAGGAGGTCACGATGATTGCCAGCAAATTTGGACTCGGACAACAGGTGCGGCATAAGCTGCACGGTTTCCTCGGTGTAGTGGTAGATGTGGATGCGGAATATTCACTGGACGATGATCCCGAAGAGGATGAGGTTGCCACCAGCGAATCGCTGCGTGAAGCGCCCTGGTATCATGTCGTGATGGAGAATGAAGACGGCGAGACCGTTCATACTTATCTGGCAGAAGCCCAGCTTTCGTGGGAGCTGCCGGGCGACCATCCGGAACAACCTTCCATGGATGAACTGGCCGCGTCAATTCGCGAACAGTTGCAGGCGCCACGCCTCAGGAACTAATGCAAAATCCCCGCCTGGCGGGGTTTTTTTTAGCCTTTTTCCAGCCCTAAGCGCGGGATCTCGATTTTAGGGCAGCGATCCATCACCACCTTTAATCCCGCTTCTCCCGCCAACACCGCAGCCTGCTCGTTAATCACCCCAAGCTGAAGCCACAGAGATTTCGCCCCCACCGCGATCGCTTCCTGAGCGACACCCCAGGCCGCTTCGGCATTACGGAACACATCCACCATGTCGATCGGTTCAGGAATGTCTTCCAGCTTTTCGTAAACTTTTTGTCCCTGCAGCGTCTGGCCTGCCAGCTTTGGGCTGACCGGCGTCACTTTGTATCCCTGCGACAGCAGATATGCCATCACGCCATAACTGGCCCTGGCGGGTTTATCACTCGCTCCAACCAGCGCGATATGTTTAGTGGAGGTCAAAATGTCGGCAATTATTTTATCTTGCATGCAGCTCTCCTTATCAGACTGATTAACAGTTTATGCGCAGTGTGGCTGTTGGAAAAAACAGCTCAGGCAGAAGATGCCAATTCCTGAATATATAGCACGAATAAATATGTTAAAATGTTAATATGCTGCCATACTGAAAGACTTTGATACACTCGACGTGTTTGCCTGCCCTCGCCTCTGGAGAATAAATGAAGCTGCGTTTGGTCATTACAGGCGTTTTAGCTTTGCTGGTTGCGACTACAGTCCATGCCACCACGCTCAAACTCGCCCCTGATATTGACCTGTTGGTGCTGGACGGCCGAAAAATTTCTGGTTCGTTATTAAAAGGTGCTGAAGGGCTCGAACTCGAGCAGGGACAGCATCAGGTATTGTTTCGCGTCGAGAAAAGCCTGAAAAAAGATGCTCAAATGGCCACGCCATGGGTCTCTACCCCATTGATCGTCACGTTCACCTCTCAGGCAAAATCAGTCACCATCACGTTGCCGCCGCTAACCACCACCGCGCAGGGAAAAATGTTTGATAAACATCCCACTTTCCAGCTGCTTAACGAGCATGGTGCGGTGGTTGAGAGTCAGCAAGACCATTTGCTGGTCAAAGCTGACAATAACTATGAGCAGGCCATGGTGGTGTATAACCTGAAAGGCAACGTCGCCTCAGTACCTCGCTTTGCCCAGGGACAAACCTCCACTACCCCAATCAGTAATGATTCCCAGGACTTTGCCAACGGCAATCATGCCGGCAGCCGGGTATTGCAGCTGTGGTATCAACAGGTTGATTCCGCCACCCGCCAACGTTTTGTGATGCTGATGCGCGCCCTGCGTACCAGTTGATGTCTGCACGCCTTCCGCCTACACTCGATACGCTTTATCAGGCAGTTCCCCTCATCTGATTGACGTGAAACCAGGAAGCCGGAATGGATCAGACCACCCGTAAAATTCAGGAAAAGAAACACATTGCGCTGGTTGCGCATGACCATTGCAAAACATCGTTGATGGAGTGGGTCGATATACACAAAGACGTGTTACAGGCTCATACCCTTTATGCGACAGGCACCACGGGCAACCTTGTCCAGCGTGCAACTGGCCTGCCGGTGACGGCAATGTTGAGTGGCCCAATGGGCGGCGACCAGCAGGTGGGTGCCTTGATTTCCGAAGGGAAAATTGATGTGCTGTTCTTTTTCTGGGATCCGCTAAACGCCGTGCCACACGATCCAGACGTTAAGGCGTTATTGCGCCTTGCAACAGTATGGAATATTCCAGTGGCGACCAACCGCGCAACCGCCGACTTTATTATCCGCTCACCGTTATTCGCGCAGGCGGTTGATATCATCATTCCAGATTATCAGCGCTATTTGCAGGAACGTCTGAAGTAAACTGATGAGCGTGCAACGGCACGCTCATCCCGCCAATTTAAGGTTTACGCAGCACCGGAACACCCAGCCGCTTAATTTCTTCCACAAATCCCGATGGGTTCTCTTTATTAAACAGCAGCCACACCTGCTGCTTCGCACGCGTTATGGCGACATACGCTAACCTGCGCTCTTCTGCATCGGGGAAGTCTTCCGGCTGGGGTAACAACGCCTGCTCCATGACGGACTCTCTGGCCGCTGCGGGGAAGCCATCCTTGCCGTTTTGCAAACCCAGCAATATCACATAATCCGCCTGCTGCCCTTTACTGGCATGGATGGTGGTGAAATCAATCCGCAATTTTGGCCAGCGGGTTTTGGCTTTTTCCAATACTGCCGGGCGGATATGGTGATAACGGGCAAGGATCAAAATCCGCTCATCCGCGGTGGCATAGCCGCTAATTTTATTCAGCAACGCCTCCAGCTGATCTTCCGGCAGGAGGGAAATCGACTTTTTATTGCCTTTGGTCAGGCTGTTCAGCGGTTTTTTCAATTGATGCGGGTTGCTCTGCACAAACTTATTGGCAATTTCACCAATTCGATCGTTAAAGCGATAGGTGGTATCCAGCACGCAGCGGTCGCCCTCACCAAAGTGATGATGAAACGCGGTGGTCAGGGTCATCTCAGCCCCGCTGAAGCGATAGATCGCCTGCCAGTCATCGCCAACGGCAAACAGCGCCGTCTGCTTGTTCTGTCTTCTGAGGGCGGCGAGCAGCGCCGCACGCTGAGGCGAGATATCCTGGAATTCATCGACCAGGATATGCTTCCACGGGCTGATAAACCGGCCTTTATCAAGGATGTTGACCGCCTGATGGATCAAGCCGGAGAAATCTACCGCCCCTTCTTCTTTCAGGGCGCTTTTCCAGGCCTTCATCAAAGGCGCCATCAGCTTTACGCGTTTGGAAAAGAGATCGCGCACCTCTTCAGGAGCTGATTCAATCATTGCCGCCTGCGCGCCGCCATGCATTCGCATAAATCCAAGCCATCGCTCAAGCCTGCTGGCCAGACGTTTGGCAAGCCGCTCTTCTTTCCAGTAATCACCTTCGCCGATTTCCCACTCCAGCTCGTCCTGCAACCATTGCCGCCAGCCATTGGCATGGGCTTTCTTTTCCCCACACTGCTGGCGCCAGACGTCAATTAACAGCTTATGGCGCAGCGTCGTATCGGTTTCGAGCTTGCTGATGGAAGGGGATTTATTGCTGCCCTGCTGGATGATGTTCAAAGCCAGTGAGTGAAACGTACGGGCCTGAATACCGTCGGTATTCAACCGGGCTTTGATGCGCTCGTTCATCTCTTCAGCCGCCTGACGACCAAAGGCCAGCAGCAGGATCTGTTCTGCGCTGGCTTGTTTGCGCATCAGTAACCATCCTGCGCGGGCGACCAGCACGGATGTTTTGCCACTCCCCGCACCCGCCAGCACCAGCAGCGCATCCTCACCATTCACCACCGCTTTTGCCTGGGAACTGTTGAGAGGGGACGTCTCGACGGTATTGAAGAAATCGGCGTACTGCGCCAGCATTTTTTCTGACCACTGACCGTTGCGCTTCTGCCGTTGTGCATCGCTGTTATTCAGCCAGGCGAGGCAGAACTGATAGTTTTCGCGGCAGTTATCAAACTCATCCAGACGCTCTACCGGCAGTGGCAATGAGGAGAACGCCTCCTGAATGGCGGTACGCCAGCCGGCCATATCGCTGCGCTTCAACCATTTATCCTGCTGTTCACCCTCCTGTAAGCGGGTGACCAGTTGCTGCAAGACTTCAGAGGAGACCAGGCTCATCTCCTCACTCCATTGCTGCCAGGCCTGGTTGAGGTAATGATAGAAACGTTGGGTTTCCTGCCATTCGGTGCCATGCAGGCGCACGACTTTATCTTCAGGCAGGGCAAATTCGAGTTCGCCCCAAACCATCCCGCGTTTACATTTGATGGCTAACAGCTGGTTAAACGGAATAAGGTATTCATGTTTTTCACCACTCACCTCAACGCCTGCGGCCAACATTCGTACCCGATTGTAGGGATGCTGCGCCAGATGTTTGCCCAGCGACGTTGCTTTCAGTTCCATGACCTGCCTCTGGCTGTGGTTGCTTTTAATGGGCTGTAGTTTAGCTGGCAGGAGTGTACCGCTCCAGAGTTAAAACGCGCTACAATCAACGCATTGTATTTTTGAGCTCCGCGCTCTGTTAGGGAAACGACCAATGCGTACTGTTTTAAACATTCTGAATTTTATTCTGGGCGGTTTTCTGACCACGCTTTCGTGGCTGTTTGCGACCGTTGTCAGCATCATTTTTATTTTTACCTTACCGCTCACCCGTTCCTGCTGGGAAATCACCAAGCTTTCGTTACTGCCTTACGGTAACGAAGCCGTGCATGTAGATGAGCTGGAACCCGGCCGCAAAAATGCGCTGATGAATTCGGGCGGCACGCTGCTGAATATCATCTGGCTGATCTTCTTTGGCTGGTGGCTGTGCGTGATGCACATCATGACCGGTATCGCCCAGTGCATCACTATCATCGGCATTCCGGTTGGGATTGCGAATTTCAAAATCGCCGCCATCGCATTGTGGCCGGTAGGCCGCCGCGTCGTCAGCGTCGAAGTGGCACAAGCCGCGCGTGAAGCTAACGCCCGCAGCCGGTTCAACTAGTTTCTGATGCGCTTATCGTTAAGCTCCAGGCTGCGGCGCTACGCCTATAACACTGCGCTGCTGTACAACCTGCGTATTTTTATCGCCCTTGTGGGTACCGCAGGTTTGCCCTGGTGGTTGAATCAAATCACCTGGACCATTCCGCTAACGTTAGGCGTGGTGGCTGCGGCGCTGGCAGACCTTGACGATCGCCTCAGCGGCCGGCTGCGCAATCTGGTCATCACCCTGGTTTGCTTTTGCATTGCGTCCGTCTCTGTTGAACTTCTTTCTCCGTATCCCTGGCTATTTATCCTCGGTCTTGCCGTGTCGACCTGGGGTTTCATTTTGCTTGGCGCGTTGGGGCAGCGCTATGCCACGATTGCCTTTGGCGCGCTGCTGATCGCTATCTATACCCTGCTCGGCCTTGGGCTGTTCCCTCAGTGGTATCTGCAACCTTCCCTGCTGCTGGTCGGCGCTATCTGGTACAACCTGCTGACGCTCACCGGACACGTTATTTTTCCCGTCCGTCCGTTACAGGAAAACATCGCCCGCAGCTTTGAAGGGCTGGCAGTGTATCTGGAGGCAAAAGCGGGGTTATTCGACCCGGATATCGAAGAGAATGAAAATGCGTCGTTGATCGACGTGGCCATGGCCAACAGTCAGTTGGTGGCGACACTCAACCAGGCAAAAATTTCGATTCAGTCCCGCTTACGTGGGGACCGGGGACAACGCAGCACGCGCAGAACGCTGCATTATTACTTTGTCGCTCAGGACATTCATGAGCGTGCCAGCTCTTCCCATGCGCAATACCACGCGCTGCGGCAGGAATACCGTTACAGCGATATTCTGTTTCGCTTTCAACGCCTGCTGACGCTGCAGGCAAAGGCCTGCCAGCAGTTGGCAAACTGCATTCTGCTGCGCGAAACCTATCAGCATAACAGCCGCTTTGAGCGAACCTTCATTCACCTCAACGCCGCGCTGGATCGTCTTGCTACTGCCCGTCCAGGAAGCAGTGACGTCAAAGCCATGCACTATTTGTTAAATAACCTCAAAGCCATAGACGCCCAACTGGCGACAATTGAATCAGAGCAAATTCTGGAAAGCCATCATGAGAATCATGATCAAACGCTCTCCAGCGAAGGATTAACCGGTTGGGCCGATATTCGTTTACGTATCAGCCGCCATTTATCGCCAGAATCCCCGCTTTTCCGCCATGCGGTGCGGATGTCGCTGCTGTTGTGTGCCGGCTATGGGTTTGTTCAGCTGACTGGCCTTGAGCACGGCTATTGGATCCTGCTGACCAGCCTGTTTGTCTGCCAGCCGAACTACAATGCCACCAAACGCAGATTAGCATTGCGTATTGTGGGAACCGTGGCGGGTATCGTACTTGGGTTGCCTTTACTGTGGCTGGTGCCTTCTGTCGAGGGGCAGCTGATACTGATCGTGGTCACCGGCGTGCTGTTCTTCGCCTTCCGTCAGTCGCAATATGCTCATGCCACAATGTTTATCACCTTGCTGGTACTGTTCTGTTTCAATCTGCTGGGTGAAGGGTTTGAGATTGCCCTGCCCCGCATCTTTGATACGTTGTTAGGCTGCGGCATTGCCTGGCTGGCGGTGGCTTTCCTCTGGCCAGACTGGCGTTTTCGTCGGCTGTCTTCGGTTGCAGAACGCACGCTGACCGCTAACTGCCGCTATCTGGATGCCATTCTGGTTCAGTATCATCAGGGAAAAGACAACCGGCTGGATTACCGTATTGCCCGCCGTGACGCCCACAACGGTGATGCTGAGCTGGCTTCAGTGGTGTCTAACATCTCCGCAGAGAAGAATGCTTCCGCCTCGTTGCGGGAAGCGGCGTTTCGTCTACTGTGCCTCAACCACTCCTTCCTCAGCTATATCTCGGCGCTGGGCGCGCACCGGGAAAAGATCACCCGGCCTGCCATGCTGCAATTGATGGATGATGCCGTCTGCTACGTCGATGACGTGCTGCATATTGATCTTATCGATGAACAAAAAACCCAAAGATTGTTGTCGAGCCTCTCTGAGCGACTGGCAGCAACGGAAGCCGACCCGGAAACCAAAGAGCCGCTGGTGCTTCAGCAGGTGGGTCTGTTGATCGCATTACTGCCAGAAATCGCTCAGTTAAAAAAACAGGTCCTGGAAACTTAACGTCTTCTCAGTTCGCTCAGCGTCTGGTACAGCAAGGTTTCGCGGTGCCAGCCCCTGAGCTCCTCTTTGATCGCCCCCGGCAGTGCTTCACAATGCAGCCCCTCGATCGCGCCTTGCAACGCAAAAAGAATATTCACCCCAAGACTTTTATTTTTCTCGTGCAATTTTAACCAACTGCGCTTTGCGCCCAGCTGCTTTAACATCTCTGCGTTAGCGATACCCACCCGCCTGAGCTGCACTTCCAGTTTCATACTGAGATTAGGCAAATCCTTCAGCCGCCCCGAGTTTTGATGCAGTTTTTTATCCTGCATCGCCCCTTTCAGACACAATTGACAGAGCGCAACCAACTGTTCAGGCTCGGCCCACAGCGGGTTGTCCACGCGGTAGTATTCCAGCGCGACAGGGATCCCCCTTTTGTTAAACATCAACGGTTTCATCTTACGTTCAATGATATACGGCCTCACTTCTTCACAGGCCCGAAGATAGAGATCGCCCTCACTGACAAGCGCAAAGACCACGCTTTCCACTGATAAACTGTAGCCACCAAACTGGCTACGGCTATTTATCTCGCCCAGCGAAGAAAGCTGACGTTTTGCCCTGATAATATTGCTTTTTGAGTCCTTCATATTCCGCATCCTTAACGTTGTAAGACATCCTGGTGTTTCTCCTTTCCTGCAGAAAAAAAATAGGCAATCGCCGTTACAAGTTCAATCAATGATTTGCTTTGCACCCTATCGATTTGTGTTTTTGCGAGGCGTTTTCAAAAAAATAAGGTTGATCTTTGGACACCCTCGCTATACTGTACATCCATACAGTAACCCTGCGAGCGAAGCCAATATGCAAACTCATTCCCTGAAATCTTCTTCTGTTAAAACTGGTGTGCGGACTGCTCCAGACTGTGCGAAAGCCCAGCCTGCAGCTGCGGCGGGCTTAATCAGTGAGCTGACTTACAGCGAGAATCAGCCTGCTATGACGCAAATGCTGCTGCTGCCCTTACTGCAACAGTTAGGGACTCAGTCACGCTGGCAATTGTGGTTGACGCCTCATCAAAAATTGAGCCGTAGCTGGTTGATTGAGTCAGGGTTACCGCTGGATAAAGTGATGCAGATTAATCATTCCGGTGCTATTACTACCGTAGAGGCGATGATCAAAGCATTACAGACGGGAAATTACAGTGTGGTTTTAGGTTGGTTGACGGGCGAGATCACCTTAGAAGATCGTCAGCGGCTGCAAAAAGCGGCATTTGCTGGCAAGGCTTTGGGGCTGATTATGCGACCCGATCGGATCAATTCTGCCTCCTCCAGACCGTTTAATGGCTTAAAAATTCACTCTACTTTGTATCATTAAGTAAAAATAAGAAATTTCTCACGAGAAAATTCTGCAGCTGGCTCGTTAAGCCCCTGATTATGCTATGAGCCTGCGGGACAATGGTTTAGCGCCATTTTCCCCTCAGGTTTTACCTGTATAACCTGTCTGCAGATGTGTAAATTTGTGTACGAAAGCCTATTTTTTTGCTGACCGTCGTCACATCATACTTGTAAGTTTGCTGGTACGTTGTAGACTTTACGTCGCCAGGGTGCTCAATAATCTCCAGTTTTTGGATGAGTCACAATCGAGCTTTATAACCCGGCGAAGGATTAATCAAAGAGCTAATTAAAGCTCATTGCCTATTTGGATGATAACGAGGCGCAATAATGAAAAAGACAGCTATCGCAATTGCAGTGGCACTGGCTGGCTTCGCTACCGTAGCGCAGGCCGCTCCTAAAGATAACACCTGGTATACTGGTGCAAAACTGGGTTGGTCTCAGTACCATGACACTGGTTACTACGGTAACGGTTATGCAAACAATGACGGCCCAACTCACGAAAGCCAGCTTGGTGCAGGTGCTTTCGGTGGCTACCAGGCTAACCAATACCTGGGCTTCGAACTGGGTTATGACTGGCTGGGACGTATGCCTAACAAAGGCAACGTAACTAACGGCGCATTCAAAGCACAGGGCGTTCAGCTGGCTGCTAAACTGAGCTACCCAATCACTGACGATCTGGACGTGTATACGCGTCTGGGCGGCATGGTATGGCGTGCAGACTCTACTCAGCAGAACACCATTACTGGCAACCGCCAGAGCGACCACGACACCGGTGTTTCTCCACTGGCTGCCGTTGGTGTTGAATACGCACTGACTCAGAACTGGGCAACCCGTCTGGATTACCAGTGGGTTAACAACATCGGTGATGCACAGACCGTTGGTGCTCGTCCAGACAACGGCATGTTAGCACTGGGTGTTTCTTACCGTTTCGGTCAGGACGAAGCTGCTGCTCCAGCACCAGCTCCAGCGCCTGCTCCAGCGCCAGTTGTTGAAACCAAGCGTTTCACTCTGAAATCAGACGTTCTGTTCACCTTCAACAAAGCTTCCCTGAAGCCAGAAGGTCAGCAGGCTCTGGATCAGCTGTACACCCAGCTGAGCTCACTGGATCCTAAAGATGGTTCTGTTGTTGTTCTGGGCTATACCGACCGTATCGGTTCTGACCAGTACAACCAGAAACTGTCCGAGAAACGTGCTCAGTCAGTAGTTGACTACCTCGTTTCTAAAGGCATCCCTTCTAACAAGATCTCTGCACGCGGTATGGGTGAATCTAACCCAGTTACCGGCAACACCTGTGACAGCGTGAAAGGCCGTAATGCCCTGATCGATTGCCTGGCACCGGATCGTCGCGTAGAAATCGAAGTTAAAGGCATCAAAGATGTTGTAACTCAGCCACAGGGCTAAGTTCTCTTTGATGAAAAAACCCCGCTTCGGCGGGGTTTTTTTTGGTCTTTATTTTGTCTGCCGGAACCGGCGGAAGGCGCTTTACGGAAGAAATTAATCCGGCTTACCGAGAATGGCCTGCAGATCTTGTTTCAAAGAAGACATCTGCGTGGCGTATTTTTCTTTACGTTCAGCATCTTCTATCAGCTGCACAATCGTTTCGGAAAGCGTGCTGTTACGACGTTGAGCCAGACCGGCCAGACGCTGCCAGACCAGATACTCCAGGTCGATAGATTTTTTGCGTGTGTGCTGATGTTCAGCATTAAAGTGACGCTTGCGACGGGCGCGAATGGTTTGTTTCATCCGGTTTTCGAGCGCCGGATTAATATGTTGAGCAATCCAGGTTAAGACATCAACTGGGCGATTCTCCATCGCCAACAGTTCGTCCACCACCGCCTGAGCCGCACTGTATTCCAGATATCGGGTGATCGCTTCACCCTCCCGGTGTTTTTTCACCAGGTATTTCCATTTCCAACCGCTTTCAAGATTTTCCAGTTGCTGATATTTCATCGGAATCTCATGCTGATTTCGTGACGAGTTTAGAATAACAGCTTTTTTTAAGCATGCCGTAAAGAAAACGGGCTTGTTATCGCAATCTGCTGCTGAACATCGTTAGAAGTGTCACTCTACGATGCTTAACAGGCTGAAATCTTGTATAATGCCGCTTTTACTCATTTCAGAAAAATACGATAACTTTGACCAACAACAGACTTGAATGGCGTGCCCTACAGCCCGATACAGAAAGCGTTCAGCCCCTCTTCCTGCAGGCGCCTGAAGACGACGCCAGCTGCTTTGATGCCGTGCAATCACGCCTGTTTAATGGCCTGAGTCTGCTGCTGCAAACGCCGGCTAAATTGCCGCTGATGCTGATTAAAACAGCTGAAAACGTCGAATATCAGGCTTTACTGCAAGATGTTCTTTCTGGCCTCAGCGAAGATGATGAGGCGACGTTACAAGGAGGCCATTACCAGATTGACGGTATGTCGGTCACCTGGCGTGCTGCGGAAACGGAGCAGGATAACTTTGCCAGCACCGGTGGCATTCATCGTGCAGACTGGATTGAGGCAGAACAGCTTCTGGGCTGTGTACGCTGGTATAACAACCAGCTGACGCTTGAACCGGGACTGGTTCACCGGGCCAACGGTGGCACACTGATTTTGTCTCTGCGGACGTTAATTGCACAGCCTCTGCTGTGGCTTCGCATTCGACAAATTCTCACCACACAGCGCTTTGACTGGCACTCTCCTGACGAGACGCGCCCCTTACCGGTCGCTATCCCCTCCATGCCTTTGCAGTTTCGCCTGGTCCTGACCGGCGACCGTGACGTGCTGGCAGATTTCCAGGAGATGGAACCGGAGATGGCGGCCCTCTGCCTCTATGCGGAATTCGAAGAGAATATCCAGATTGTAGATGGCGAAGAGTTCAGCCTGTGGGTGAAATGGGTGTTGAACGTTGCCACGACTGAAGGCTATGGCCCGATTGCGGAAGACTTCTGGCCGGTGCTGATTCGCGAAGCCGTCCGCTACACGGGCGATCAGGATACGTTGCCGTTGGATCCCTCGTGGATCGCCCGACAACTGCTGGAAGCGGCGATGTACAGCCCGGATCAATCGGTCAATGGCGAGCAGTTGCAAACCGCACTGGAAACGCGTTTGTGGCGTGAGGGCTTCCTTGCCGAACGCGTGCGCGATGAGATCCTGCTCGATCAAATCCTGATTGAAACCGAAGGCACGATGGTCGGTCAGATCAACGCCCTGTCAGTGATCGAGTTCCCTGGGCATCCCCGTGCTTTTGGCGAACCTTCACGCATCAGCTGTGTCGTGCATGTCGGTGACGGTGAATTCACCGACGTTGAACGTAAGGCTGAATTAGGCGGCAATATTCATGCGAAAGGCATGATGATTATGCAGGCCTGGCTGATCTCTGAGCTGGAGCTTGAGCAGCAGCTGCCTTTCTCTGCCTCGATCGTATTTGAACAATCCTATTCAGAAGTGGACGGCGATAGCGCCTCTCTGGCGGAGCTTTGCGCGCTGATCAGCGCCCTCTCCGGTCAGCCACTGACCCAACAAATTGCCGTGACCGGTTCGGTCGATCAATTCGGTCGGGTGCAGCCTGTCGGCGGACTGAACGAAAAAATCGAAGGGTTTTTCCACATCTGTAATCAACGTACGCTGAACGGCACTCAGGGGATTATTATGCCTCTGGCAAACGTTCGCCACCTGTCATTACAGCAGGAAGTTGTTGATGCGGTTCGGGAAGGCAAATTCCATATCTGGGCGGTCAGCAGTGTGGAAGAAGCGTTGCCGATTTTGACCGGCGCAGAGTGGGATAAAGAAGAAGGTCCCTGCCTGCTCAGGTTGATTCAGGAGCGTATTGCTCAGATCAATCATCAGGATGGACGTCATCGTCCGTGGCCGTTGCGCTGGTTAAACTGGTTCAACCACAGCTGATCGGACTTGTTCAGCTTACAGCTGTAAGCTAGACTTCGTGACTCATTAAAATAAGGCATATTGAGAACATGGTAGATAAACGCGACTCCTATACAAAAGAAGACCTGATTGCCTCTGGTCGTGGTGAGCTGTTCGGCGCTGAAGGCCCACCGTTACCGTCTGGCAATATGTTGATGATGGACCGCGTGGTCAAAATGACTGAGGATGGCGGTAACTACGGGAAAGGTTTCGTTGAAGCCGAGCTGGATATCAATCCGGACCTGTGGTTCTTTGGCTGTCACTTTATTGGCGACCCGGTAATGCCTGGTTGTCTCGGTCTGGATGCCATGTGGCAGCTGGTTGGTTTCTACCTCGGCTGGTTAGGCGCCGAAGGTAAAGGTCGTGCTCTGGGTGTGGGTGAAGTTAAATTCACTGGCCAGGTACTGCCAACCGCGAAAAAAGTTTCTTACCGCATTCACTTCAAGCGTGTGATCAATCGCAAGCTGGTGATGGGTGTGGCAGACGGTGAAGTGCTGGTCGACGGTAACGTGATTTACACCGCGACAGATTTGAAAGTGGGTCTGTTTAAAGACACGACTGCTTTTTAATCCAGAGTACTAAAACGGAAACCTCCGCTTCGGCGGAGGTTCTTTTCCTTACTACATTGAACAGTCAGATTACGCAGTAACCGTCCTGTCCTCCATGGCTTGTCGCCAACCTCCCAACCAGTGAGATTTCGCATCTATCAATTGATAGGGACACATCTCTTTCGAGCGTCCGGTAATACCGGCCTGATAACCTCGTGAATGTGCCCGTTCTAGCCGATCTCGTTTCTGTCTCTTCATCATGCCTGTAATCCCCTCTTCAGGTCAGGTGGAATCTGGTGGAAAGAAAACAGTGGTCGCTTTCTGCGTAACCACTCATAAGTTCTACCGCCAACTGGTCCAAAGATCAATGCGCAAATTTCACGCCAATGTCATCATTTTGAGACAAACCAGGGCCATTCCTGGCCCCGAATCAGCGCACGAATTGCTAATAAGCCGCTGTAATCCAAAAAAAAAGCCCCTGACTGCGGAAAATCTTAATTTTCGACAATCAAGGGCTTAGCTTTAAAGATTAAATTTTGTTAATTAATGCCACGGATCGCATTTGCGATTTCGCCCGCTTCCTGCTGCCATCCTTTAGCCAGCGTTCTTACTAACGCATCGTAACCATCTTCCGTTTGCGGCAGCGTCAGGGCAAAAGAACGCTTAATGATCTGGCCCTGATGCTCAAGAACCCAGTCACCGCTAATCACCGCATGGCCATCGTAGCGGCCCTGGAAGCCCGTGACGTTGACGTTAAGCGTATCCTGCTGTCGCCCTAACTGGCTGGAAGAAACCAGCCAGCCTGGCAGTGCTTCGCCCAGATTAACCACCAGCGTCTGTTGCAGCTGTTGGTCCAGCGGACTGGCCCACAGATTGTTCGCGGCAATGACATATTTCACATCGCTGCTCTGATAGACCAGGCCGTTTCCGGCCAGATAATCTGGCACAGAAACATGCTGAACAAACACCGCCGGACGTGTGGCATCCGCTGGACGGGTTGTCGAGGTCGCTTTACCGCCCGCAGGCAGCTGATAGTAGGTGGTTTCTGGCGTGCTGCTACAGGCAGACAGCATCAGAGCCAAGGCTACGGGGATCCATTTCATCATTATTTCGCCCTCTTAGGCTGCGGGTCCTGGCCAGGTTTAGCTTCAAACACCAGGGCGTTACTCTTACTGTTCAAGGTCTTCAATACCGGTTGCAGCTCACGCATCACCTGATCCAGTCGCTGCATATCTCCCACCATGCGGGTATAAGCCGGCGATCCTGGCTGGAAGCCTTTCATGCTGGTGTTCAGTTCACGCAGCGTTTTCTGCATATCGGCCGGCAGATCCTTCATCGACTGGCTTGAGGTAATCTGGTTAATGTTATCCAGCGTCTTCTGCAGTTCCTGAATGGTTTTCTGACTCTGTTTCAGGGTACTGGTGGCCTGATTCAGCAGCGGATTCAGCGGCAGATTGTTAACCTTATCCAGCGCATCCATCAGTTTCTGCTGGATTTGCGCCAGTCCACCACTCACCGTTGGGATCAGCTCATAGCCAGACAGGGTGCGTGGACCGGTGAACGGCTTGGCATTCTTGTAGAAATCGAGGTCGATATACAGTGAACCCGTTAACAGGTTCGCCGATTTCAGCGAGGCGCGCAGTCCATTGTTGATACCGTCTTTCAGATGCTGTTCGATATTGAAGTCTTTACCCAACATACTCTGGAAACGGTCCGGCTCGATGCGGATCAAGACCGGGATGCGGTAATCGGTATCCAGCTGTTGTGCAAGCACCGTGGATTTAAATGGCACTTCTGCCACCGTACCCAGACGAATGCCACGGAACTCAATTGGCGCGCCAGGTTGCAGGCCACGGATCGAATCGGTGAAGAACATCAGGAAATCTTTGTGGGCGGTATACAGGGAATCCTGAATACTGCGCTGATCGTCGAACAGTTTATATTCCGACTGATTCTGTGCGACCTGTCCCAGTTCCCAGCCGTCCGGCACGTCGAAGCTGACACCCCCGCTAAACAGGGTAGTCAGTGACCCCATTTCCACACGCATACCCGATGCTGACATATCCACCGCTATGCCACTGTCTTTCCAGAAGCGCACGTTGGTGGTGATCAGACGGTCGTACGGCGCGGCGATAAACAGCTGATAGGTCATCATGCGTTTATCGGCATCAAAGTGGCTGGTTTCAACTGAGCCAACCCGGTAGCCACGGAATAGCACCGGATCGCCTGGATTGAGCTGCCCGGCTTTGGCACTGTCGAGGGTGATACGAATGCCTTTGGCATCTGGCGGAGCAAGCGGCGGAGAATCCAGCAGATCATACCGCTCTTTTTTATCGCCCTTCACGCCCGGCTGTAATTCGATATAGGCCCCGGAAAGCAAGGTGCCCAGCCCGGTAACGCCCTCACGTCCAATTGCCGGTTTTACCACCCAGAAAGCACTGTCGTTTTTTAACAGTTTTTCCATGCCGGAATTCAGACGGGCAGTAATTTCCACATGATGAAGGTCGTCAGTTAAGACGGCACTCTCCACCACGCCGACATCCACGCTGCGACTTTTGATCGCCGTTTTGCCGCCTTCAATGCCCTCGGCATTGGTGGTGATCAGGGTGACCAGAGGGCCCTGGTGGCTGAAGTGATAAAACAGGATCCATGCACCAATTAATACGGTGACAATGGGAATGATCCATACCGGTGACCAGCGTTTGATTTGATCAACCGTCGCCACGCCGTGATTATTTTCCTTCAATGCTTGGCTCCTCAAGACTTTTTTCACGTACACGATCCCAGGTCAAACGAGGGTCAAAGGTCATGGCTGCAAACATGGTCAGAATAACAACCATGGCAAACAGCAAGGCCCCCGTCGCGGGATAAATACTCATCAACTGCCCCATTCGCACCAGCGCTGAGAGAACAGCAATCACAAACACGTCAATCATCGACCAGCGTCCGACAAACTCAACCACTTCATAAATCTTGTGCATCCGCTCACTGTCATGGTGGGTTGCACCTTTACTGTTGGCATCCCAGCACAGCCAACCGATGGCGATCATTTTCAGCGAAGGCACCATGATGCTGGCAATAAAAATAACCAGCGCTACCGGGAACGACCCTTCGCTCCACAGCAACACCACACCGGCCATAATGGTCGAGGTGATTTTGGTGCCCAGCGCCTGGGTGATCATAATTGGCATCAAATTAGCCGGGATATAGAGCAACATTGAGGTCACCAGCAACGCCATTGTCCATTGCAGACTGTTCTTACGACGGGCGTGCCCGCCTGTCCCACAACGGGTGCAGGTATACTGATCGACCGGGAGAATAGCGGTGCAGCAACGGCAGGAACGTAGCCCCTGATGAATGCCGCTGATTGCAGGGATCGGTTTGGCGGGAATTTCTGGCATCGGCTCAATGCGGTTCCATAACCAGCGGCGATCGACACATTGAAACGCCCTGAGCTGTAACACACAAAACAGGCACCAGGGAATAAAACTGGCTCCGACGCCGATATTGCCATAGGCCATCAACTTAACGAAGCTGACCAATACGCCTGCCAGAAAAATCTCTGACATGCCCCAGGTCTTGATCTGAAACAGCATGCGAGACATGCCTTTCTTCAGCGGCAGCGACAAACGGACTGGGTTGACCAGCAGCAGAATAATCACCATACAAACGGCAGGGACCGCCTGTACAAATACCATAAACAGCGTGGCCAGGCTGTTGTAATCCTCAGATACCATCACCTGAGGAATACGCAACAGGGTTATTTCGCTGCTCAGTCCCGCTACGTGCATATTGACGAACGGGAACAGGTTAGCCAGAACCAGCATAAACAGTGCCGCCAGCGCATAACCGGTAGGCCGCTTTTGCGGCTCTACCCAGTTGGCCGTCAGCGTGGTTTCGCAACGCGGGCAGCTGGCTTTGCTACCCGGTTTCAGTTCCGGCAGTTGTGTCATCAGGTCACACTGCGGGCAGAGCATCCATTGATCAGCGTGGTGCGATGAACACATAAACGACCTCTTGCTTAAGCATCAGCCGTTTTTCAACGACTCCAGATATTCCCAGCGTTCGAACGCCACTTCCAGTTCCTGTTCGGCTACGGCAAGCGCATCCAGCACGGGCTGAGTCACATCATGAGGCTGACTGAAGAAATCACCGTCGGCCACTTTGGCCTGCAATGTTTCCAGTTGGCTTTCAAGCGTTTCCATCTTTTGTGGCAGCTGTTCAAGTTCACGCTGCAAGTTATAGCTTAGCTTATTCGCAGCACGTTTTTCTGGCTCTGCTTTCGCATTTTCCTGGCGCGCAGCAGGCGCGGGTTTGCTCAACGAACGCGTCTGCTTATAGGCCGCACGCTGGCGCTGAGCATCATGATAGCCACCGACAAAGGCGCCAATCTCACCGTTACCTTCAAAGATCCAGCACTCGGTGACGGTATTATCGACAAACTGACGATCGTGGCTGACCAGCAATACGGTGCCCTGATACCCATCCACCAGCTCTTCCAACAGCTCCAGCGTTTCCACATCGAGGTCGTTGGTCGGTTCATCGAGGATCAGCAGGTTGCTTGGCTTGAGGAACAGACGGGCCAGCAACAGACGGTTACGCTCACCGCCTGACAAGGCACGCACCGGCGTCATCGCACGCTTAGGGTGGAACAGGAACTCCTGCAGGTAACCGAGTACATGACGCGGCTTACCGTTCACCATCACTTCCTGCTTACCTTCCGCCAGGTTGTCCATTACCGTGCGGTCAGGATCGAGATCGGCACGGTGCTGGTCAAAATAGGCCACTTCTAATTTCGTCCCGATATGCACGCGACCACTGCTGGCTTTCAACTCATCCAGCATCAGTCGCAGCAGCGTGGTTTTACCACAACCGTTGGAGCCAATCAGGGCAATTTTATCGCCACGCTGAACCTGGGCGCTGAAGTCACGCACCAGCTGTTTGCCGTCAACGCTGTAGTGAAGATTTTCCATCTCGAAGACAATTTTGCCTGAGCGCGACGCTTCTTCCACCTGCATATTGGCTTTGCCCATCACTTCACGGCGTTCTGAACGCTCGTTACGCAACGCTTTTAATGCACGAACACGGCCTTCATTACGCGTACGGCGCGCTTTAATGCCCTGACGGATCCACACTTCTTCCTGAGCCAGTTTGCGGTCGAATTCAGCGTTCTGCATCTCTTCCACGCGCAGCGCTTCTTCTTTGCTGGTCAGATACAGGTCGTAATCGCCAGGCCAGGAAACTAACTTGCCGCGATCCAGATCGACAATGCGGGTGGCCATATTGCGGATAAAGGAACGGTCGTGGGAAATAAAGATAATGCTGCCCTGGAAGGTTTTCAGGAACCCTTCCAGCCAGTCAATGGTTTCGATATCCAGGTGGTTGGTGGGCTCATCGAGCATCAACACCCGTGGATTGCTGACCAGTGCACGTCCCAGCGCGGCTTTACGCAGCCAGCCGCCCGACAACGAGGACAGCGGCACATCAGCATCCAGGCCAATCTGCTTCAACACATCGTGAATACGGGTTTCCAGCTGCCACAGATTCTGGTGATCCAGAATAGTTTGCAGACGTCCCATTTCATTAAGGTTTTTATCGCTCGGATCGGTCATCACCAGATGAGAAATCGCGTGATACGCCTTCAGGTATTCCGCCTGCTCGTTGACGCCTTCAGCCACGAAGTCATAAACCGATCCTTCCACGTTACGCGGCGGATCCTGTTGCAGACGTGACACGACCAGGTCCTGTTCATAGATGATACGACCATCATCCAGCGCCTGCTCGCGGTTAATAATCTTCATCAGTGTGGATTTACCCGCACCGTTACGACCTACCAGACAGACCCGCTCATTCTCTTCAATGTGCAGTTCGGTGTTATCCAACAACGGGGCATCACTGAAAGAGAGATACGCACCATGAATACTGATTAATGACATAAAAGCTTATTCCTTACCGGCGTGAGTGATCAGCCAGCAGTTATGTATTTGACGATTGCGGGCAAAATCCTGCGACTGGGTTTTGGCGGTGATATCCTGTGCAACCAGATTCAGCTCTGCCAGACCGTCGTGGTCCATTTTGAAACCGCGTTTATTGTTAGAGAACATAATGGTGCCGCCTTTGCGCAGCAGCCTTTTCAAATCTTTCATCAGCGTCAGATGATCGCGCTGGATCTCAAAGCTCTCTTCCATCCGCTTCGAGTTAGAGAACGTTGGCGGATCGATAAAGATCAGGTCGAACTGCTCGCTCGACTCGCTCAGCCAGCCCAGGCAGTCAGCCTGCATCAGACGGTGCTGGCGGCCGGTTAAGCCATTCAGTCGCAGGTTACGCTCTGCCCACTCCAGATAGGTACGCGACATATCTACGGTGGTGGTGCTGCGCGCGCCGCCCAGACCGGCATGCACACTGGCCGTACCGGTGTAGGCAAACAGGTTCAGGAAGTCTTTATCCTTACTCATTTTGCCGAGCATTTTGCGGGCAATACGGTGATCGAGGAACAGTCCGGTATCCAGATAGTCGGTCAGATTGACCCACATTTTGGCATTGAATTCGCTGACTTCGAAGAAATCGCCCTTCTCGTCCATCTTCTGGTACTGACTTTTGCCTTTCTGCCGCTCGCGGGTTTTAAGCACCAGCTTATCAGAAGGCAGTTCCAGTACGTGCAGCGTGGCCGAAATAACATCGAACAGACGCTGTCGGGCTTTGGCAGGCTCCACGGTTTTTGGTGCCGCATATTCCTGTACCACCACCCAGTCGCCGTAACGATCGACGGCCACGTTGTAATCCGGCAGATCGGCATCGTAAATGCGGTAGCATTCAATTCCTTCCTGACGTGCCCACTTCTCCAGCTTCTTAATGTTCTTGCGCAGACGGTTGGCATAATCTTCAGCAACCTGACCACCGGCCGCAGCGGAAGGGTTGACCGCCAGCTGATAGTTTTTCTGGACGCAGTCCAGTGGACCGTTTTTCGCTTTGAACTGACGGTCGGCGCGCAGTTGCAGGCAGCTCAGCAGTTCCGGAGAAGCGCTGAACAACGACAGATTCCAGCCGCCGAAGTGGCTTTTCATCAGGCGCCCCAACTGGCTGTGCAGGGCGATCAGCGCGGGTTCGCTATCCATACGCTCACCGTAAGGCGGGTTGCTCACCACGGTTCCGGTTGGCCCTTCAGGCAGCGGATTGGTCAGTTTCAACACTTCCTGTACGGTAAAGCTGATGATGTCCGCCATTCCTGCGCGACGGGCATTGGCAATCGCCCGTTCGACCACGCGAGAATCATTGTCATAGCCATAAAAACGCGAGGTGGTTTCCTGCACGCCACGTTTAGCACGAACCTGTGCCTCGGTGGTCACTTCACGCCACAACGCATCATTGAATTTAGACCAGCCGCTGAAGCCCCAATGTGGACGATGCAGTCCCGGTGCGCGATCGCTGGCGATCATTGCCGCTTCAATCAACAGGGTTCCCGATCCACACATCGGATCGATCAGCGGTGTTCCCACCTCCCAGCCGGAGCGCAGCACGATCGCCGCGGCCAGGTTCTCTTTTAACGGAGCCTGACCGGTCTGCTGGCGATAGCCGCGCTGATGCAGGCCTTCACCACTCAGATCCAGCGCAATGCTGGCAGTATCTTTATTCAGCCAGACGTTAACGCGGATATCGGGCTGCTCGCGATCGACGTCCGGACGGGCAAACCCTTTACGGGTAAAGCTGTCGACAATCGCATCTTTAACTTTCAGCGCGCCATACTGGCTGTTACGGATAACCTCGTTCAGACCGCTGAAATGCACCGCAAAGGTTTTATCACTGCCGAACATCGCCGGCCAGTCGATAGCCTGCACACCCAGATAAAGGTCGAGGTCACTGTAAACGCCGCATTCGGTCAGCGGCAGCAGGATGCGCGACGCCAGACGGCTCCACATCAAACTTTGGTACATCAGACGATCGTCACCCTGATAATGTACGCCGCCCTGGACGATCTGGCAGGCCTCAGCCCCCATCGCTTCCAGTTCACTTTTTAATAGCTCTTCGAGCCCACGCGCCGTACTGGCAAACAGAGAATTCATAGTGTCACTTATCGTCGTCAGAAAATTGCTGCGCATTATAGCTAATCGCAGGCACATGTCATAAAGTTAGCTTCTTTTCCTCAGGTACCCCGCCGCTTTTCTTGCCTGAAGACGCTTTTTTCCGCTTTATTTGCCTGGAGGGCACCATGATTAGCCTGTCTCGTCTGTTCATTCATCCGGTGAAGTCATTGCGAGGGACCCAGGTTTCTCATGCACAGGCACTGGAGAGTGGGCTGGCCTTTGACCGTGTCTTTATGATCACGGACGAGGATGGCACCTTTATTACTGCCCGCCAGTATCCGGAGATGGTGCTTTTCACCCCCGCGTTGATCCCTGAAGGTCTCTTTCTTTCTGCGCCTGATGGTACCAGCGCCACGGTTCGGCTCGCTGACTTCTCCAGTGAACTTGCACCGACCGAAGTCTGGGGCAATGTTTTCACCTCACTCACCGCGCCAGCCGCCATTAACCAGTGGCTCAGCAGCTTCTTCCCCCGCCCGGTGCAATTACGCTGGGTGGGTCCGCAGATGTCCCGCCGGGTTAAACGCTTTGAGCAGGTGCCATTAGGCTTTGCCGACGGTTTTCCGTTCCTGCTAATAAATGAAGCGTCTTTGCAGGATTTGCGTCAGCGCTGTCCGGCAGGGATCAAACTGGAGCAGTTTCGACCAAACCTGGTGATCACCGGTGCCAGTGCCTGGGCAGAAGACAGCTGGTCAACGGTGCGGATTGGTGAGGTACTGTTCGATGTGCCGAAACCTTGCAGCCGCTGCGTACTGACCACGGTTAGCCCTGAGAAAGGCCGTAAACACCCCAGCGGTGAACCTTTAGCCACGCTGCAAAAGTTCCGCACCGCCACTGACGGCAGTGGAGACATCGATTTTGGCCTTAACCTGATTGCCAGAAACAGCGGCATTATGCGGGTCGGTGACGAGCTTCAGGTCGTCGCCAGCAAGCCACCGCGACCTTACGGCGCAGGCCAGGTCGTGGAATCGCTGGAGGTGGTCAGTGGCAACGCCCAAAGCGTGACCATCAGCTGGCAGGGGGAAACCTTTCAGGGAAACAATCAGCAGGTACTGCTGGAACAGTTGGAAATGCAGGGATTCCGCATTCCCTACTCGTGCCGGGCCGGGATTTGTGGCAGTTGCCATTTGAATCTGGTGTCAGGAGAAGTCAGCCAGATGAAAAAAGGGGCCGTGCGTGATAACGGCAGGATCCTCAGCTGCAGCTGCATTCCCGCCAGCGACCTGGTCCTGACGCAATAATCTTAAACAGCCCTGGCGAAAGTAAGAGACTCAGACTGCCGGGGCTGAAGACGATCGTTCATCACCTTAATCGCATCACCCAATACCATTCCGCGCCCGGCCAGTGTCAGTTGCGGTTGAGCCAGCAGACAGAGTGCCGCATTTTCTCCGCTTTCTACCACCAGCAAATGTGCCTGTTCGCCGTTTTCACACAGTTGAACGCTCACCAACTCGCCTTCTTCTGGAACCCAGCCACTGTGGCGATGGGTCTCAAAGTGCCAGCTTTTCGGCATTAACGGCTTGAGGAAACGGCTGGCGACCAGCGCATTCAGCACCAGCTCTGCACGCTGGTCCACATTCAATTCGCAGCGGCGACAGTTCTCTTCAAAGCTGAAGAACAGCGCAGCATCATCGACACAAAACCCAGAAGTATCAAAAGCATCCGGCGTCAGCATCTTACGAGGGAAGCGCGAACGGAACAGCATTCCGTCAGCCAGATCCAGCATCATGCGATCGTGTTCTGCATCGAAAAACCAGCGCCAGCTGTCGTCAGGTTTAATTCTCATGATGGGTCCTGTAGTCATAAAATTGGCCGCTATTTACTGGACGAACGGGGGATTTGAAAAGATATGTCAATCCAGCCGCGAGCCAAAATAGTCTGAATAATGTTTAAACAGGATAAAATATAAACGAGCCAGCGGCGAAAATAAAGCCCCTGGCCGGTTTAGCTAAGAATTAGCTTAGATGTGGGTCACAATTTCTTTTATCAGCGGTGGGCCTTTGTAAATAAAGCCGGAATATATTTGGATCAGCGAAGCACCCGCCGCCATTTTTTCGCGCGCTGAAACCAGCGAATCAATCCCGCCCACGCCAATAATAGGCAGTTTGCCCTGCAGTTCCTGCGACAGCCGGCGAATAATTTCTGTACTGCGTAATTGCACCGGACGTCCGCTTAATCCACCCGCTTCCCCCGCGTGCTTCAGGCCAGCGACCAGTGAACGATCGAGGGTGGTATTCGTGGCAATCACGCCATCAATATTATGACGGATCAGACTGTCGGCAATTTGGATCAACTCTTCTTCAGAAAGATCCGGCGCGATCTTCACCGCCACAGGAACATATTTGTGATGAATCATTTCTAGATCTTTCTGTTTCTGTTTCACCGCGATCAAAAGATCGTCCAGCGCTTCACCGTATTGCAGCGTGCGTAATCCTGGGGTGTTTGGCGAGGAGATATTTACCGTGATGTAACCCGCATAAGGATAGATCTTATCCATGCAGATTAAATAATCGTCTTTGCCGTTCTCGACCGACGTATCTTTATTCTTACCAATATTGATCCCGAGCACGCCATCGAAATGCGACTTTTTGACGTTCTCCACCAGGTTATCCACGCCGTGATTATTGAAGCCCATGCGGTTGATAATCCCTTCGGCTTCCAATACGCGGAACATTCTTGGCTTGTCGTTGCCGTCCTGCGCTCTTGGCGTCACGGTGCCGATTTCGATCGATCCAAAGCCCAATGCACCAAAGGCATCGATACACTCACCGTTTTTATCCAGTCCTGCGGCAAGGCCCAAAGGATTCTTAAAGGTCAGCCCCATGCAGTTAACCGGCTTGAAAGGCAACGACTGGCGAACCAGGTGCAGTAAAGGTGTTCCGGTGACCCGGTGCAGCTGGCGGAGTGTCAGTTCATGGGCACGCTCGGCATCAAGCTGGAAAAGGGCCTTGCGGACAAAGGGATAATACATGGTCGCTCCTGAATGCCCGAGACTCTCGAGCGGGATAGGACAAACAGTTGATATCGTCTGGCGATACTAACCCGAAATACTGCGTTTAACCGTCACGGTTGCGGCTTCTCTCCTTTTTATACTGTGGATCCGATGAGAGAGGTGATAACAGCCAGTGGGCGCAGTGACGCTGCAGGTGCGGGGCAAAATGGTAAGGTTCTTTGTCAGGAAAGTAAAACGATAGTGCCAGCTAAACCGCTCATTCCGCTTTTATATCCGCTAATCAACTTATCTATGCCAGATAAATCATTTAAGCCTCTCCTGCCCGTCTGTCAGGATAGTTCCATCGGTTCCAGAATAAGTCAGTTCAATAACTTTTAGTTATAAGGAGAGGTTATGCGCGTTATTACTCTGGCGGGAAGTCCTCGCTATCCATCTCGTTCCACCGCCCTGTTAACCGTTTGCCAGCGCCTGCTTGAACAGCGCGGCGTAGAGGTTATTCCGTGGAATTTGCATAACTTCGTGCCTGAAGACCTGCTTTATGCCCGCTTTGATTCACCCGCGCTGTTGGCCTTAAAGGAAGACCTGGAGCAGGCCGATGGGGTGATTGTTGCCACACCTGTTTATAAAGCGTCGTTTTCGGGTGCCCTGAAAACGCTGCTCGACCTGCTGCCTGAGCGCGCGCTTGAGCACAAAGTCGTGCTGCCGCTGGCCACTGGCGGCACCGTTGCGCATATGCTGGCGGTGGATTACGCCCTCAAGCCCGTGCTGAATGCGCTGAAAGCGCAGGAAGTGCTGCATGGCGTGTTCGCGGATGATTCGCAAATTACCCATTACGATCGTCAGCCGGAACTCACGCCGGTGCTGCGCGACCGCATCAACGAATCCATCGACACCTTCTGGTCTGCGCTGGCTCGTCGCCACCGACCGCTGGCCGTCGCCGTTTAAGGAGCCGCTGATGACATTATTTGCAAGGATCCTCTCCGCACTGACCTTAACCAGCGTGCTGGCCAGTACTGCTTTCGCGGCAGAAACAGAGGCGCCGAAAACCTTTCGCATAGGCTATCAGAAAGGATCGGTGAGCATGGTGTTAGCCAAATCTCATCACCTGCTTGAAGAGCGTTTTCCCAACACCAAAATCAAATGGGTCGAGTTCCCGGCCGGTCCGCAAATGCTTGAAGCGTTAAACGTTAACAGCATTGATTTGGGCAGCACCGGCGATATCCCACCGATTTTTGCTCAGGCAGCCGGCGCAGACTTGCTGTATGTCGGCGCAGAACCGCCGAAACCGAAAGCCGAAGTGATTCTGGTGGCGAAAAACAGCCCCTATAAAACCGTTGCCGATCTGAAGGGACATAAGGTCGCTTTCCAGAAAGGATCCAGCTCGCACAACCTGTTGCTGCGCGCACTGGAAAAAGCCGGATTGAAGTTCAGCGATATCCAGCCCGCTTATCTGACCCCAGCCGATGCCCGCGCGGCGTTCCAGCAGGGTGATGTGGATGCCTGGGCGATTTGGGACCCGTACTATTCTGCGGCCTTGCTGCAGGGCGGCGTCAGAGTGCTGACCGATGGCAGCCAACTGAATCAAACCGGGTCGTTCTATCTGGCAACGCGTCCCTTCACTCAGGCAAACGGGGCCTTTATCACCCAGGTGCTGGCGACCTTCAGCCAGGCCGATGCGCTGACCCTCAGCGATCGTGAGCAGAGTATCGATCTGCTGGCGCAGGCGATGGGTCTGCCTAAGCCGGTGATTGCCAGCTATCTGGATCACCGTCCGCCAACCTCTATCGGCCCGGTCAGTGACAAAACGGCCAACGCCCAGCAACAAACTGCCGACCTGTTCTATGCCAGCCATTTAATGCCGGTAAAAGTCGAGATTGCCGACCGTATCTGGCACGCCAGCAGCGCTAATTAATAAGGAATCCCAACATGAGCCTTTCCGTTTTCTGGTTTTTACCGACCCACGGTGATGGTCACTATTTAGGTACTTCAGAAGGTGCGCGCCCGGTTGATCATGGTTACCTGCAGCAGATCGCTCAGGCAGCGGATCGTCTGGGTTTCGGTGGTGTGCTGATCCCGACCGGTCGTTCCTGTGAGGATGCCTGGCTGGTTGCCGCATCCCTGATCCCGGTGACCCAGCGTTTACGCTTCCTGGTGGCGCTGCGTCCTGGGGTGATCTCCCCGACTCAGGCGGCCCGTCAGGCTGCGACCTTAGATCGGCTGTCAAATGGCCGCGCCCTGTTCAACCTGGTCACCGGTGGTGATGCTGAAGAGTTAGCCGGTGACGGTGTATTCCTCGACCATAAAGAACGCTACGAAGAATCCGCCGAATTCACCCGCGTCTGGCGCCGGGTGCTGGAGGGAGAAACCGTCGATTACGAAGGCAAGCACGTTCACGTCCGTGGCGCGCGTTTGATGTTTAAACCGGTACAGCAGCCGCGTCCGCCTTTATGGTTTGGCGGCTCTTCTGAGCCTGCACAGGATTTGGCGGCAGAACAGGTGGATGTCTATCTGACGTGGGGCGAACCGCCGGCGCAGGTCAAAGAGAAAATCGCTCAGGTGCAGGCGAAAGCCGCCGCACAGGGTCGCAAAGTGAAGTTTGGTATTCGTCTGCATGTGATTGTGCGTGAAACCAATGAAGAAGCCTGGCAGGCGGCCGATCGTCTGATCTCCCACCTCGATGACGCCACCATTGCAAAAGCGCAGGCGGCGCTGGCCAAAACCGATTCGGTCGGCCAGCAGCGGATGCGCGCGTTACACAGCGGCAGCCGCGATAAGCTGGAAATTAGCCCTAATCTCTGGGCTGGCGTCGGCCTGGTTCGTGGCGGTGCGGGGACAGCACTGGTTGGCGACGGCGAAACCGTGGCGGCCAGAATGCAGGAATATGCCGACCTGGGCATTGAAACCTTTATTCTTTCCGGCTATCCGCATCTTGAGGAAGCCTACCGCGTCGGCGAGTTGCTGTTCCCTCATCTGGATCTGGCGGTACCGGAAATCCCGAAACCGGCTGCAGTCGCGGCACACGGTGAAGCCGTTGCCCACGATTTTGCCCCACAGAAAGTGTCACAGAGCTAGAGGTGAAGATGAAAAAGCCGCTTTCGCGCATTGGAAATAGCCTGGTTCCCTGGGCCCTTCCCGCTCTGTTAATCGTTGTCTGGCAGATTGCTTCCCAGACCGGCTGGCTTTCAACCCGCATTCTGCCGTCGCCAGAAGCGATTGTCGTCACCTTCTGGAAGCTTTCGGTTAGCGGCGAACTGCTGCAAAACCTGGCGATCAGCAGCTGGCGTGCCGCTATCGGTTTTGGCATCGGCGGCTCGATTGGCCTGGTGCTTGGTCTGATCACCGGTATGTCTCGCCTTGGCGAAAGACTGCTGGATACTTCCGTACAGATGCTGCGTAACGTTCCGCATCTGGCGCTGATCCCGCTGGTGATCCTGTGGTTCGGTATTGATGAATCGGCCAAAATCTTCCTCGTCGCGCTGGGCACCATGTTCCCGATTTACCTGAACACCTATCACGGCATCCGCAATATTGACCGTGGCCTGGTCGAGATGGCCCGCAGTTATGGCCTGTCCGGCTGGAGTCTGTTTATTCAGGTGGTATTGCCTGGCGCCCTGCCCTCAATCATGGTTGGGGTGCGTTTTGCGCTGGGCCTGATGTGGCTGACGCTGATTGTGGCCGAAACCATCTCCGCCAGTTCGGGCATCGGTTACCTGGCGATGAATGCCCGAGAGTTTTTACAAACCGATGTGGTCGTGGTAGCGATCATTCTTTATGCCCTGCTCGGTAAACTGGCAGATGTCAGCGCGCAGTTACTGGAACGCGTCTGGTTGCGCTGGCATCCGGCTTATCAACTGAAAGAGGATAACGCATGAGCGAATTAACCGCGTCTCCGGCTCGCCTGAATGCCGGTACACCGCTGGTCATCAACGGTGTCAGCAAGCAGTACAAAGGCCGGACGGTATTAAACAATATCGATCTGCATATCCCTTCCGGTCAGTTTGTCGCGGTGGTCGGGCGCAGCGGTTGCGGTAAAAGTACGCTGCTGCGTCTGCTTGCCGGTCTGGAGAAAACCTCGTCAGGCGCGCTGCTGGCCGGTAATGCGCCGCTCAGTGAAGCCAGCGACGACACCCGTTTGATGTTTCAGGATGCTCGCCTGCTGCCGTGGAAAAGCGTGATTGATAATGTCGGATTGGGGCTGAAAGGGAAAAGCTGGAAAGCGGCCGCGCTGGAAGCGTTGGAAGCCGTAGGTCTGGCCGATCGGGCAAAAGAGTGGCCTGCTGCCCTCTCCGGAGGCCAGAAGCAGCGTGTCGCCCTGGCTCGCGCGCTGATCCATCGTCCGGGTTTACTGCTGCTGGATGAACCGTTGGGTGCGCTGGATGCGTTGACCCGCATCGAAATGCAGGATCTGATTGAATCACTGTGGCAGAAGCACAACTTTACCGTGCTGCTGGTCACGCATGACGTTAGCGAAGCCGTGGCGATGGCCGATCGGGTACTGCTGATAGAAGAGGGAAATATCGGACTGGATCTGCAGGTTGATTTGCCGCGCCCGAGACGTAAAGGCTCAGTGCGCCTGGCCGAGCTGGAAGCGGAAGTGCTGGATCGGGTGATGAAACGCACGCCGGTCGAAAGCGAAAAACGCTACGCACAACGTTAAAAAAAGGGGCGAAATTCGCCCCTTAGCTTTCTCTTTAGCCTGCTCAGGCGCTCAGGGCTTTACTGATTTTCTCGTAAAGGTCACCTGAAAGTTTATCCAGCCCTTTCAACTGCTCCAGCGCGTTACGCATCAACCCCTGACGACCGGCATCGTAACGCTTAAGGCGAATCAATGGCTCGATCATCCGCGCGGCAACCTGTGGGTTACGCGTGTTCAGATCGGTGAGGATTTCCGTCAGGAACTGATAGCCGCTGCCGTTTGCCGCGTGGAACGCCGATGGGTTTGCCGAGGCAAAGGCGCCAATCAACGAACGGATTCGGTTTGGATTGCTCAGGGTAAATGAGCGGTGGTTTAACAACGCACGCACGCGGTTTAACACATCCGGTGCCGGACTGGTGGCCTGCAAGGCAAACCATTTATCCATCACCAGACCATCCTGATGCCAGCGCTCGTCAAACGCCACCAGCAGCGCTTCGCGACACGGCAACTGAGCCGCCACCGAGGCCGCCATCGCCGCCAGCGAGTCGGTCATGTTATTGGCGTGGCTAAACTGTGCGTTAACCAGCTTGTCAGCCAGCTCGACGTCGCCAAAGGCCAGATACCCCAGGCAGACATTTTTCAGCGAGCGTTTGCCAATTTCGGCATGTTCAATGCGGTATTCGTCGCTTTGATTGGCGTTATAAACCGCCAGCCACTCATCTGCCAACTCGGTTGCCAGCAGGCGCACCAGCGATTCACGCACGTCAGAAATTGCCTGCGGGTCGATAGTTTCAAACAGCTCGGCAATTTCATTTTCACTCGGCAGCGTCAGGATCAACGCCATCAGCGCAGGATCGCTGTTTTCTTCCAGCAGCACCGCGCGGAAAGCATCAGCCACATGCAGCGGAAGAGAGAGCGGTTGCCCCTGCTGCTGACGTGCCACGTTTAGTTTGATGTAGGTCGCCATCAGGCTTTGAGCGGCATCCCAACGGGCAAAGTCATTGCGCGCATGGCGCATCAGGAAGGTTAACTGCGCATCGCTCCAGTTGTAGTCCAGTTTCACCGGGGCAGAGAATTCACGCAGCAGAGAAGGAACCGGCTGGAAATAGACGTTATCAAAGACGAAGCTCTGGAACTCTTCGACCACATTCAGCACGTTGTGCACCGGATGGCCGTTATGCTGCAGTGGGATCACCTTGCCTTCGCCATCATACAGTTCGATATCCAGCGGGATATGCAGCGGCAGCTTCTCTTTTTGATCGGCGGTTGCTGGCGTTCTCTGCGTGACGTGCAGCGTGTACTGTTCCAGTTCCGGGTTGTAGTCATCCCGAATTGAGAGGATCGGCGTACCCGACTGGCTGTACCAGCGGCGGAACTGCGATAAATCGACGTTGGACGCATCTTCCATCGCCTGCACAAAATCGTCGCAGGTTGCAGCGCTGCCATCGTGACGTTCGAAGTAGACCTGCATGCCTTTCTGGAAGTTTTCTTCACCCAGTAAGGTATGCATCATACGGATCACTTCTGACCCCTTCTCATACACCGTCAGCGTATAGAAGTTGTTCATTTCGATCACCTGCTCAGGGCGGATCGGATGCGCCATTGGGCTGGCATCTTCGGCAAACTGCGCACCACGCATGATACGGACATTATCAATACGGTTAACGGCACGGGATCCGAGGTCGGAACTGAACTCCTGATCGCGGAACACGGTCAGCCCTTCTTTCAGGCTGAGCTGGAACCAGTCGCGACAGGTCACACGGTTACCGGTCCAGTTATGGAAATATTCGTGACCGATAACCGCTTCAATACCGAGGTAATCTTTGTCGGTGGCGGTTTCCGCCCTGGCCAGCACATATTTCGAGTTAAAGACGTTAAGGCCTTTATTCTCCATCGCGCCCATGTTGAAGAAGTCCACCGCGACAATCATAAAGATGTCCAGGTCGTACTCCAGACCGAAGCGCTCTTCATCCCACTTCATGCTGTTTTTCAGTGAGGTCATTGCCCAGTCAGCGCGATCGAGGTTGCCACGATCGACAAAGATTTCCAGCGCCACATCGCGCCCGGTACGGGTTCTGAAGCTGTCACGCAGTACATCGAAGTCACCGGCGACCACGGCAAACAGGTAGCAAGGTTTTGGGAACGGATCTTCCCATTTCATCCAGTGGCGGCCATCTTCCATCTGTCCGGCATCAACACGGTTGCCGTTTGACAGTAAATAAGGATAGAGGGCCTTATCTGCCACAATGGTGGTGGTAAAGCGCGCCAGCACGTCAGGACGGTCAAGATACCAGGTAATGTGGCGGAAGCCTTCCGCTTCACACTGGGTACAAAGCGCTTCACCCGATTTATACAGGCCTTCCAGCGCGGTGTTTTTATCCGGGTGGATTTCGTTGACGATTTTCAGCGTAAAGGTTTCTGGCAGTTGCTCAAGGATCAGCGCGCCGTCTTCCAGACGGTAGTGCGTCCAGGCCTGGTCGTTAATGTCCAGAGAAACCAGCGTCAGGTCTTCACCGTCCAGACGCAGTTCTGCGCCTGCTGCCCCCAACCGTTTTACCTGGCTGATAGCGGTGACCTGGGTGGTGCTGGCATCGAGAATAAAAGTCAGGTCGATATCCGTGATGGTGTAATCCGGAGCACGATAATCATGGCGATTTTTGGCTTGTGGCAGTTGCGTCATAAGTCCTTCTCACGTCGATAATTAGTTAACCTTTTCAAGTCTATTCCTGTTAGCCCGATGTTGCCACGTTGAATCGCGATGCCACGGGGTCTTTGGCTTAAAAAGCTACATTTCATTAACAAGCGCACAGATTGCCCTCGACCTTATCCGCGGTAATGTGTTGTGATCCGCTTCACTAAACGAGTATTCAAGTTATACTCCAGCGTCTTTTCCACTTATTGAACCAGGGATAACGCTCTTCGCCAGAGGATGCTGAAACGCACCATGACTCGACATGCTACCCCGATCCTGACCACCTTGTTGGACACGGATGCCTATAAGCTGCATATGCAGCAAGCGGTGTTCCATCGTTACCGGAACGTTTCCGTGGTGGCTGAGTTTCGCTGCCGTGGTGACGATCTGCTGGGCATTTATGCAGATGAAATTGTCCGGCAGATAGCGACCATGCAGTCGCTGGCGCTGACTGACGAAGAAGCTGACTACCTTGCCGGCCTGCCCTTCTTTAAGGCGGACTATCTGGCCTGGCTGCGCGAATACCGTTATGACCCGTCGACGGTGGTGGTCCGCAATCACCAGGGCAAGCTGGATATTCGCATCAGCGGTTCATGGCTGGACGTCATCATGTGGGAAGTGCCGCTGCTGGCGTTGATCAGTGAAGTGGTTCATCGCCACCGCTCGCCGCTGGTCACCCCGGAAATGGCAGTCACCCATCTGCAAAGCAAGCTGGCCGGGTTTAAAGCGTTGACCGCTGACCTGGATATGTCCCGCTTTAAGCTGATGGATTTCGGTACGCGTCGCCGCTTCTCCCGCGATGTGCAGCTGGCTATCGTCGGTACGCTGCAGCAGGAATTTCCATGGTTGGTCGGTTCCAGCAATTATGACGTGGCGCGCCAGTTGAATATCGCACCGGTGGGCACTCAGGCCCATGAATGGTTCCAGGCGCATCAGCAGATCAGCCCGGTTCTGGCAAACAGCCAGCGTGCGGCATTGCAGGCATGGCTGGAGGAGTATCCGGACCGTTTGGGCATTGCCCTGACCGATTGTATTACCATGGATGCTTTCCTGCGCGACTTCGGTGAGAACTTTGCTACCCGTTATCAGGGCCTGCGTCACGACTCCGGCGATCCGTTTGAGTGGGGCGAAAAAGCCATTGCTCATTACGAGCACCTCGGCATCGATCCTCGCAGCAAAACGCTGGTGTTTTCTGACAACCTGGATCTGGAAAAAGCCGTGGCGCTTTACCGCCAGTTTGGCCAGCGCGTGGATGTGATTTTTGGCATTGGTACCAAGCTGACCTGCGATATTCCTCAGGTCACGCCGCTGAATATCGTCATCAAGCTGGTTGAATGTAACGGCAAACCGGTCGCTAAACTCTCGGACAGCCCAGGCAAAACGATTTGCCAGGATAAAGCCTTTGTTCGCGCCTTACGCAAAGCCTTCGATCTACCACTGGTGAAAAAAGCCAGTTAGTGCCGCAATAAAAAGAGAAGAGCTTCAGCCTCTTCTCTTTTCCTTCCTGCAATTTCTCTGATAAATCTCCCGCAGAACAACGAATTCTTCTTGTGTCTCGCCAGTCGGCAAGTAACATAGCACTACCCCAAATCCGGGGTATTTTTTTTAATCCTGATTAATAGTGAGAGACTTTTATGAGCGTTGTGCCTGTAGCGGATGTACTGCAAGGCCGGGTCGCGGTTGACAGTGAAGTCACCGTACGTGGCTGGGTACGTACACGAAGAGATTCAAAAGCTGGTATTTCCTTCATCGCCGTATATGACGGCTCCTGCTTTAATCCCGTCCAGGCTGTCGTCAATAATTCTCTGAATAATTATCAGGACGAAGTACTGCGACTGACCACCGGTTGTTCGGTGATCATTACCGGCAAAGTGGTGGAATCACCGGGCGAAGGCCAGAGCTTTGAAATTCAGGCCACTGCAGTAGAAGTGGTCGGCTGGGTGGATGATCCTGATACCTATCCTATGGCTGCTAAACGTCACAGCATCGAATACCTGCGTGAAGTGGCTCACCTGCGCCCGCGTACTAACCTGATCGGTGCCGTGGCGCGTGTTCGTCATACGCTGGCGCAAGCGCTGCATCGTTTCTTTGATGAGCAGGGCTTCTTCTGGGTTTCTACTCCGCTGATCACCGCGTCGGATACCGAAGGGGCGGGCGAAATGTTCCGCGTTTCCACGCTGGATATGGAAAACCTGCCGCGCACGCCAGAAGGCAAAGTGAACTTTGACGAAGATTTCTTCGGCAAAGAAGCCTTCCTGACCGTATCCGGCCAGCTGAATGGCGAGACCTACGCCAGCGCCATCTCCAAAATCTACACCTTTGGCCCAACCTTCCGTGCAGAAAACTCCAATACCAGCCGTCACCTGGCTGAGTTCTGGATGCTGGAGCCGGAAATCGCCTTTGCTGACCTGGAAGACAACGCCGCACTGGCCGAAGCCATGCTGAAATACGTCTTCAAAGCGGTACTGGAAGAGCGTCGTGATGATATGGAGTTCTTTGCCGAGCGCGTAGACAAAGATGCCATCGCGCGCCTTGAGCGTTTTGTAACCACAGATTTTGCTCAGGTGGATTACACCGAAGCGGTAGAAATTCTGATCGCCTGTGGTGAGAAGTTTGAAAATGCCGTCTCCTGGGGTATCGATCTCTCCTCAGAACACGAGCGTTATCTGGCAGAAAAACACTTCAAAGCACCGGTAGTGGTTAAAAACTATCCGAAAGATATCAAAGCGTTCTATATGCGCCTGAACGACGACGGTAAAACCGTGGCGGCGATGGACGTTTTGGCCCCAGGTATCGGGGAAATCATCGGCGGTTCACAGCGTGAAGAGCGTCTGGATGTACTGGATGCACGTCTGGCTGAAATGGGTCTGAATAAAGAAGATTACTGGTGGTATCGTGACCTGCGCCGCTACGGCACCGTTCCTCATTCAGGTTTCGGATTAGGTTTCGAAAGATTAATCGCCTATGTCACCGGTGTGCAAAATGTAAGAGATGTTATCGCCTTCCCAAGGACGCCGCGTAACGCCACCTTCTGATTTTCAGCATTAAATATAAGAAATTCATATATATATTCAAGGTCAGCCTCGCTGGCCTTTTTTTATTTTTGTAAATTTAGATATAGTTCACAAAGTTCCGTGATTCTTACATTTTGTAATACATATTTTCCTCTTGTTACTAGAATAGGAGATTAGTAGCATTTTCGGGCTAGATAATCCGCTCAGCGAATGGAAAGATGCGTGCAGACACAGGAAGACACCAAACTCTCTTCGGGGTTCTGTAAAGAATTGTTGACGGCAGTGGCAGGTGTCCAAATAACTCCAATGAGGGTAATAAAAAATGATGAAGCGCAACATTCTGGCACTGGTTATCCCAGCCCTGTTAGCAGCTGGTGCAGCCAATGCAGCAGAAATCTATAACAAAGACGGCAACAAGCTGGACCTCTATGGTAAAGCTGTTGGTCTGCACTACTTCTCATCAGACGACGACAGCTACGGCGGTGATGGCGATAAGTCCTATGTCCGTTTTGGTTTCAAAGGTGAAACCCAGATCAACGACATGCTGACCGGTTACGGCCAGTGGGAATACAACATCCAGGCAAACAACTCTGAAGGTTCTGACGCGCAAGACGGCAACAAAACCCGTCTGGGCTTTGCTGGTCTGAAATTCGCTGAGTACGGTTCTGTAGATTACGGTCGTAACTACGGCATCGCTTATGACGCACTGGCCTGGACAGATATGCTGCCAGAATTCGGTGGCGACTTCGGCCAGTCTGATACCATGACCAGCCGTACCGGCGGCGTGGCGACTTACCGTAACACCAATTTCTTTGGTCTGGTTGATGGCTGGGACTTCGCAGCTCAGTACCAGGGCAAAAACGAACGTGATGACCTGCAGCGCTCTAACGGCGACGGCTACGGTGTGTCGACTTCTTATACCTCACCAATCGGTGTTGGCATCGTAGGTGCTTATAGCTCTCAGGACCGTGTTGACGGCCAGAACACTGACCTGGCTCTGGGTCGTGGTGACCGTGCAGAGTTCTGGGGCACTGCTCTGAAATATGATGCAAACAACGTTTACCTGGCCGCATCTTATGCTGAAGGCCGTAACGCTACCCGTATCTCTGGTAACATCATCGACGCCAATGGTGTGTCTAACGCTGTTGCTGGCTACGCTAACAAAACTCAGGACATCGAGTTAGTTGCACAGTACCAGTTCGACTTCGGTCTGCGTCCGTCCATTGCCTACGTTCAGACTAAAGGCAAAGATATCGAAGGCGTTGGCGATGTTGACCTGGTTAAATACTTCGAAGTGGGCGCGACTTACTACTTCAATAAAAACATGTCTACCTATGTTGACTACATCATCAACCAGATTGATGACGACAACAAACTGGGCATAGGTTCAGGCGATACCGTAGCATTGGGTCTGGTTTACCAGTTCTAATAAGCTGCACTGCCGGGGTGATTCGCGTCACCACCGCGCAACGTCAAAACGGGGCTTCGGCCCCGTTTTTGTTTCCTCCGCCCCGCTTTCTCCCTCTGATTAGTTACCCTCACTCTGTTCCCTGTGATTTTTAACGCAAACGGTTGGCAATTTGTGCGCTGTGGCGTAACCTGAGTCCTCACTTCGCTTTAGATTAAGCTAACGGACTTCGACTATGTTTGAACGCATTGCAGCTGCACCCGCCGACCCTATTCTTGGTTTAGCCGATCTCTTCCGTGCCGACGATCGCCCAAATACGATCAATCTGGGCATTGGTGTCTATAAAGACGAAACCGGCAAAACACCGGTACTCACCAGCGTGAAGAAAGCTGAGCAGTACCTGTTAGAGAATGAAACCACCAAAAATTACCTCAGCATCGATGGACTGGCCGACTTCGGTAAGTGCACTCAGGAACTGTTGTTTGGGAAAGACAACGCCATTGTGAGCACCAAGCGTGCCCGCACAGCGCAGACCCCAGGTGGAACCGGTGCATTGCGCGTTGCGGCTGACTTTATTGCCACTCAGACCAGCGCGAAGCGCATCTGGGTAAGCAACCCAAGCTGGCCGAACCATAAAAATGTGTTTGAATCCGCGGGTCTTGAAGTCTGCGAGTACCAGTATTACGACGCGGCCAATCACTCCCTCGACTTTGAGGGCATGGTTAACGCCCTGCGTGAGGTTGCAGCCGGTGACGTGGTGCTGTTCCATGGCTGCTGCCATAACCCGACCGGTATCGATCCGACGGCTGAACAGTGGGCACAACTTTCCGAGCTGTCACTGGCCGGTGGCTGGCTGCCGCTGTTCGACTTCGCCTATCAGGGCTTTGCCCGGGGTCTGGAAGAAGATGCGGAAGGCCTGCGTATTTTTGCGGCCAGCCATCAGGAACTGATCGTCGCCAGCTCTTACTCGAAAAACTTCGGTCTGTATAACGAACGCGTTGGCGCACTGACGCTGGTTGCCAGCGAAGCATCGGTAGCGGATACCGCATTCAGCCAGGTGAAAGCCACCATCCGTGCAAACTACTCTAACCCACCGGCGCACGGTGCGGCGGTAGTGGCCACCATCCTCGGTAACGCGGCTCTGCGTGCTATCTGGGAGCAGGAACTGGCAGACATGCGTCAACGCATCCACCGTATGCGTCAGCTGTTTGTGAACACCCTGCAGGAGAAAGGCGCTAAAGGGGATTTCAGCTTTATCATCAAGCAGAATGGCATGTTCTCATTCAGCGGTTTGACGAAAGACCAGGTGGTTCGCCTGCGCGAAGAGTTCGGCGTGTATGCGGTGAATTCAGGTCGTGTGAACGTGGCCGGCATGACGCCAGATAATATGGCTCCGCTGTGTGAAGCGATTGTCGCCGTGCTGTAAACCGGCGACTGAGCATAAAAAAAGCCTGCTTAATGCAGGCTTTTTTGTGTCTTTTTTCCCCGAGCGCGTTACTGCAGGAACGGGTTCGAAATTCTTTCACGGCCCAGTGTGGACATCGGCCCATGTCCCGGTAAAAAGGTCACGTCGTCACCCAGCGGTAAAAGCTTGGTCTTAATGGATGCGATCAGGTCCGCATGGCTGCCCTGAGGAAAATCAGAACGCCCTACGCCACCGTTAAAGATCACGTCACCGGAGACCAGCAGGCGAGAAGCACGGTCAAAGAACACGATGTGACCGGGCGTATGGCCAGGGCATAACAGGATCTCGAGGGTGATGTTGCCGAGCTGCACGGTTTCCCCCTCTTCCAGCCAGCGATCTGGCGTCAGAGGCGCGCAATAGGGGAAGCCGAACATCTGGCTCTGAGCAGGTAAACCTTCCAGCCAGAAAGCATCCGCCTTATGGGGACCAACAACCGGCACGCCATAAAAAGCCGCCAGCTCGGCAGCGGCGCCAACATGATCAAGGTGTCCGTGGGTCAGCAGAATTTGCGTTACGGTAACGCCCTTTTCTGCCACATGCGCCTGGATGGTTTCGGCATCGCCGCCGGGGTCAACCACCGCTGCCTGCAGGGTTTCCGCGCACCAGATTAGCGAGCAATTCTGGGCGAATGCCGTCACCGGGATAATTTGATAGTCCATAACACTCCGTTACCGGCGAGCCATGGCCCTACCGGAATTTCATCTTACCAGTGCCGTGCCGGCCCGGTATCAATATGCACAAAGTTACTGCTTGGGTAGTATCCTACACCACCAGCGCCCATGGAAAGCGCCGCTTTGCGAACATTGCTCAATGCAATCCCGTCAATATGTAAATCCATCGCCTGACCCAGCGTGTGGTAACTGTGTTTCGCTACGCCTTTCGTGTGGGCCCGCAGGGAATTGTTGGTAGCCAGCGAACGATACCCCGATATCAACGTCACCGGTTTGCGGGTATCGAGCAACGCCTGCAAACGATAAAGCTGATCGAACAGATGCGGATCGATGTTCTTGACCTTGTTGGCCCGATAATCACGGAAGAAATGATTCAAACGTGACAACTCATCCTTGTCGTAACTTTTCCCGTTAAAAAACTCAGTTTTGAGCGTTTCACCGGTATTCAGGTTATTCAGTGTTAATACACGAGGACGCGAGGTGGAGAGCGAGGCGAAAGCCTGTCGGGGAAGCAATGCACAACCTAATGCAGCGCCTCCTAATGTCAGCCACTTACGGCGATGAGAGTCAAAATTATTCATTAATCTGTATTACCCGGCTAAATGTTCTGAAATGGTGCAAAATGGTCACCGTCGGGAACCATAACCGGGGAGAATAGCTGAGTCAACCGTGGAAATGTGACAGCTTCGGCAAATATTAACACCTGTCTGGAAGCCGAGGTGACCGGCCCGGTTTGCCCTGAGCCGGAACACCTGAAGAATCAACCATTAGAGCATTAATTGACCAGCCGCCGCCATACTCTGCACGCCAGAACGCGCGGTCATATCATAATTGTAAATATCTGTACGATATTGCGCCTTACCATCATCCGCGACCCACGCCGTCAGGTAGTAAAGATTGACCGGGATGCGATGACGAATCGGCACGTAGCGGGTATCCCCTTCTTTCAGCGTGCTGGAAATGCGCGTGTCATTCCATCCCGCATCCTGTAACAGCAGGTTGGCCAAATCAGACGCTTTATTCACACGGACACAGCCTGAACTCAGCGCCCTGATGTCTTTCTGGAACAGGTTATGGTTCGGCGTATCGTGTAGATAGATGGCGTCTGAGCTAGGCATATTGAACTTATACCTTCCCAGCGAATTCGTTGCACCCGGCGCCTGACGTATGCGGTAAGGGAATGACGCCGCTGAAACCATCCGCCAGTCGATCATCGACGGATCGATGACTTCCGCATCATTGCTCCAGCCAGAGAGCAAGGTGTAGTTATGTTTATAAAGATAAGCCGGGTCCTGCTTCACTTTCGGCACAATATCCTGACGGACCAGCGTAGTCGGCACATTCCATGGCGGGTTAAGCACCACGTTATTCAGTGCGCTGCGCATCAGAGGCGTTTTGCGGTCTGGTCGACCCACAATAACCCTCGACGCCAGGATTTGACTGCCGTTGAGATAATAGATCAGCGAGTAGTTCGGGATATTCACCATAATCCCGTTGTGCATATCATCAGGCAACAGACGCAAACGCTGAATATTCAGCGCAAGCAGAGAAGCACGAAGCTGCGGCGAAACGTTCAGCCATTCACGGGTCCGTGGGCCAATCGCACCATCCGGCTCAAGCCCCTGCCAGCGTTGGAAGCGTTTTACCGCTTCGACCAGATCGGCAGAATAGATATGTGTTGGGTCGGCGGGCACGGCATTTCCCTGCACCTGACCGGCCAGCTCAGGCGTGTTGGCGGCATTGGGATTTTCCGGCAGCGGCGTGGCGGAAGGACTGACGGTCGCCTGCTCATCAACCGGCTTAGGTGCAGGTGTCGAGGCTATCTCTTCATCCACGAAAGACGCCGGTACGCTGGTGGTCGGGACGGGTTCATCGGTCGGCTTCGGTCCTTCGGCGCTGGCGGTCATCATTCCGGTGCGCGCAAGAATTGCCCTCAGTGCAGGAACATCATCACTCAGTTGTCCCGGCTTCAGGGTCTGTTTCGCGGCCAGCTGCGGCCAGGGATGATTATCTGCCAGCAGCGTTTTCAGCGCCTGATGCATCAGAACATATTGCGGGTGCTGCGGCGCAAGCGAGGTGACAAAGGCATTGGTTCCACCGTGTTCAACCGCTCTCTGCCACTGATTAATCACCGACAGGGTGGGCACTTCCAGCTTATAGGGCACGTTGCTGTACAGCCAGGTTTCCCCTTTGGCGGGCACCGTGGAGACAAACTGCAGATAGCCCAGCATCGCATCAGACAGCACGACATCACGCGCCATTCCCGTAATAGAAGGATCGGTCAGCAGTTTAACCCACAGATTAAACTGCGGTTGCACGCCAGAAATGGCCACTTCAGCCAGTTGCTGCTGGAACTGCTGCACAGCCTGCCGATCCTGCCACAGTGGCTGCATGCCCTGGGTCGCATACAGCGAAGCCAGGGTCGTCAGATAAAACGGTTTATAACCAGCAGGAAGCGTGGCCAGCAGATGTCGCTGGGCCTGCGATGGGGTATAGGTTGCCGTTACAGGCGCGGATACAGGCGGAATACCTGCCAATGCGGGTTGCATCTGACCGGCAAGCACCAGGCAAGCACTAAATAGTGCCAACCTTGCAGAATTCGTTTTCATCAGCAACATCCCTTGCTCCCTGGTTAAGTGCCAAAACAGATGGCGATCACCTGTTTATTAGTCATTGTTATCAGTATAGAAAAAGAAAACGGCATTCGCTGTAAATACAACCAATGCCGTTGGGTAGAATAAACCGCTGCCCGACTTTTTACTATATCTGCCGGTTGAGATTTTCTTATGAAGAAGCCTGTTGATCTTCCTCAGGTGTGGAGGAATTTGCGGCGGTTGGCTCGGCGGCAAAGCCGCGCAGGCCGACGACGTGAACGTGTTCAATGTTATTGACCACTTTACGCACCAGTTTATAGGTCGTGCCCTTCTCAGGGCTGATATTCTCTGGCGCGGCGATAATCAGCTGCATTTCCAGACGATCGCACAGCTCAAACAGCGTGGCGATCGACTTGGCATCCAGTCGCGCGGCTTCATCGAGGAACAGTAGGCGGCACGGTGAGATATCTTTTCCGCGCAGGCGACGAGACTCTTCTTCCCAGCTCTGCACGACCATCACCAGAATCGACATCCCGGTCCCGATCGCTTCACCGGTTGACAACGCACCACTTTCCGCACGCAACCAGCCATCAGATCCCCGGTTTACCTCAACCTCCATTTCCAGGTAGTTACGGTAATCCAGAAGCTCTTCACCAATGGTCTGCGGCGTACGCTGGCCCATATCAATCTGTGGATTCAGGCGCTGATACAGCTTAGCCAGCGCTTCTGAGAAGGTCAGGCGATTGCTGTTAAACAGATCCTGATGCGCTTCATGCTGTTCAGACAACACGTCCAGCAGCGTGGAATGCGCCTCGCGGACGTTAACGTTCAGACGGACGCTCTTCACCTGGCCGAAGCTCACAGCCTGCAGGCCCTGGTTCAGCTGGCGAATACGGTTTTGTTCACGCTGAATGGTCTTACGAATAATGTTAGATACGCTGCGGGAGCTGATCGCCAGCATCTGTTCGCGCGCGGTTAACTCTTCGGTCAGACGGCCAAGTTCAATCTCCATCTGCTCAATCGCTTCGACCGGATCGTCGGTACGGATGATGTCCTGACGGATGCGTTCACGCAGATGCTGATAAACAGCGATAAAGAACTGAATCTTACGCTCTGGCCGTTTTGGATCTTCGGACAGACGCAGCACGTCGCGCAGATGTTCGTTGTCGGCCACTGCCAGACGCAGCGCACCTAATGCCTTATCCGACATTGAACGCAGCTCATCACCGCCGAGGTAAGAGAGTTCACGACGATGGAGACGGCGCTCAACGCCATTGTCTTTCACCAGGCGTAACACCGCGACCCAACCCGCCTTGGCATGAACAACCTGCTCGCGGCCCTGATGGTAATCGCGCTCGACACGCTTCAGTTTTTTCTGCAGCGCGTCCATTTCGGCTTCGCAGAAGGTGATCTGCTTTTCCAGCTGATTGCGACGGGCGCGGTTATTGCTTAGCGCAGCGTAGAGTTCATCACGGCGCAGACGCGCGCGCTCTTCCGCGCTGGCATCTGCCTGCACACCGATATCCTGCATTTCCTGCTGAAGTTCTTTCAGCATGTCGCGCTTGGCATCGTAAGAACTTTTCAGTGACGCCAGCACCTGTGAATATTGGGTAAACTGCGCCTGATGACCGCGCAGCTGCTCGCGGGCACGGGTACGATCGGATTCGGCCTGCTCAAGACGCTTACGCAGCTTCTCATTCAGGTCGCTGTTACCGTCGAGCATGCCGGCGGAATCGACATAGCCAAAGTGCGCGCGACGCTGCACCACTTCGGTCATGGCAAAGGCTTGCTGGCGGGCATCGCGCTGAACCTGCTGCGCCTGCTGATAATCCAGCTTCAACTGTTCGTGCTGTTCCGGATCGCTCTGCAGCACCGAAATCAGCGGTTCCAGTTTCGCCAGTTGCGCGCCGTGCTGCTGCAGGAAACGCGCGGCTTCCTGTGCTTCATCCAGACGCTCAAGCAGTTCGTCATAACGATCCTGCAGGGTTTCATCCTGCAGCAGGCTGACGCGTGGCATCAGGCGGTTAAGCTGGGCGACGCCCTCTTTCGCCTGATCAAACTGCTGACGCTGCTGCTGGTTTTCCGTTTCATGCGCGGCCTGGCCACGTTCGAGTTCACCGCGACGCAGGTTCAGTAAACGCAGCTCGGCTTCCGGATCCGACTCAAAGGCGACGGCTAAATGGCTACCGATAAAACGGCTGAACGACTGGTGCAGACGCTGCGTTTTCTGCACGTCAAACGACAGCGTGGCATAGCGTTCTGCCAGCGTTTCGCGTTCGGCATGTAACAGATCCAGCTGATTTTCACGGGCGGCACGACCAAACAACGGCACTTTAGGGAAGCGCGAGTAACGCCACTGGCGATCGCCTGACTTCACCACTACCGCTTTTTGCAGCTCTTCAACGTTAAATACGCTGTCATCGAACGACTGCGGGTCCCCTTCGATCAGATAAAGGTCTTCTGGGCAGTCTTCCAGACCGTCCAGCAGATCCTGCACCAGTGACAGATCGGGCACCACGATACCGTGACGGGCCGGGCCATACAGCGCGGAGAAGTACGGCGCATCGTCGATGGTGACGTCGTCATAAATTTCTGACAGCAGCACGCCGCCAAAACGCTCGGCCAGATGGGTCATACGGCCATCTTCAGCGCCGCCAGGCTGGCTCAGACGCTCGACCTGTTTTTCAACTTCGCGTTTACGGGCCGAAACTTCGTCGCGTTCAACGGTGGTTTCGCGCTCGCGCTCCAGCAGCTGCTGCATGTACTCGGTCACCTGCTGACCGCTCTCCAGCTCCTGACCGGTTTGCTCGTTCAGCTGGCTAAGAATATCCTGCGCGGCATGCCACTGAGGGGCCTGTTTGGTCAGACGGGCAATGCGTTCACGCACCTGTTCAAGCTCCTGACGCATTTCCATGCGACGTTCGCCCGCTTCAGACACGCTTTCGGACAGCTGTTCAATACGGGCTTCAAGCTCGTACTGATAGCCTTCCAGATCCTGCGGCTCAAACTGTTGCCCGTGACGCTTACAGAACTCATTCAGTAACCGTTCTGCATCCTGCTGTTCACGCAGTCGCTGTTCCATCTCGGCCACACGGGAACGTAAGGACTGCAACTGCTCGGCGTGATAACGCTGATTGCTGGCATCGCGAAGCAATTCGCGGCCGGTGTGATACGCGTCGGAACGACTGACCGGTCCGGCAATGCGGCCCACCAGCTCAAAAGCCTGCTCGAACTGACTGTGAGCAGCCTGCGCCACGCTCATTTTCTGTTCAAGCTGCAATAACTTGTCGGTCGCTTCCTGCTCTTTCGCACGGAAGGTTTCCTGCCACTCTTCGGCATTGTCGACGGTCAGTTCGGCAACCCGGCAGATTTCCTGCGCGCGCTGCAGCGCCTGCAACGCTTGCTGATACTGGATAGCGCGAGTTTGCTGCACGTCCAGCGCCTGCTGGTAATCGGCCAGCTGACTTTTCAGCTCATCGACTTCCAGTTCAGCGGCTTCGCTGCGGGCTTCATTCTCTTCCTGCACTTCACGGGCTTCAGCGACAACTTCATTCTGCTCTTCAAGACGGTAGGTCAGCTCATCGATATCGCCTTCATAGCGCTCGATTTTTTCCTGCTGACGCATTGCCGTCTGCACCAGGTTAAGGTGGTCGCTGGCGCTCTGGTAATCGGTTTCGAGATCGCTTTCTGCTCCGTTGTGCTCAGCCAGTTCGCGAGCCATTTCAACATGGCGATACTGCTCCGCTTTTAACTGCTTGCGGCTGGTGAACAGCTCATTACGGTTCAATAACGCGCCGTCAAGGTGGATGCGGCGTTCGTTAGCATGACGCATATAGTCCGCAGCAACATAGCTGGTTGCTTCGGAGATCAGGTGCTTAAACAGATCGCGGTCGGACTGGGTGACGCGAATCGCTTCCAGCGTCATGCGGTTCTCGCGCAGCGCGGCTTCCATATCCTGGAAGGCCTTACGCACGCCGCTGTTTTCCGGCAGCAGGTAATCACGCAGCGATCGGGTAATGGCGCTGGAGATACCGCCATACAGCGAGGCTTCGATCAGGCGATAGTATTTGCTGCGATCGGCGGCTGAGCGCAGACGACGCGCCACAATGCCCAGATCGAACATCAGCGAGTGGTAATCAGTGATCGAGTTAAACTGCTTAAACTGCACGCTTTCCATCGCTTCGAACTTGTCTTTCAGTTCGCTCAGCGGCAGAACGCGGGCCTGACGGGCATTGACCGTTTCCGTCAGGATTTCCGTCGGGTTGATCGACATCGGCAGGCCGTGAATGCTGAAAGGCTTGATATCGACTTTACGATCGCGACCGGCAACCTGCTGCAGACGCACACCGACAATCACGCGCTGATGCAGGGAATTCACCACGTCCAGCGCGGCGTAACAGACGCCAGGACGCAGCTTTCCGTGCAAACCTTTGTCACGCGAGCCGGAGGTGGCTCCCGCTTCGGTGGTGTTACGGAAGTGCAGCAGGGTCAGATCGGGGATCAGCGCCGTGATAAAGGCCGCCATGGTGGTAGACTTACCGGCGCCGTTACCGCCGGAAAGCGTGGTAACCAGCTCATCCAGGTCAAAGGTGCGGGCAAAAAAACCGTTCCAGTTAACCAGGGTCAGCGAGCGAAATTTTCCGCGTTCAATCATTTACTCGTTCTCCGCGTTGTCCGACGACGGGCTCTGCGCCTCATCATCCTCTTCGCTTTCATCATTCAGCGCCAGGCCACCTTCAATCGGCATCGCTTCGCCATCCCGGATCATTCTCAGCTGCGCTTCGCGGGCATCGTCGCCGCTCCGCACATCCGCACCAAAGCGGAATACCGACTCAATAATGCGGAATTTGCTGCTGTCATTACCCATAAACCACACCATGCCAAGGCGGCGCAGACGGTTAAGGGAAGCGCGCATTTTTTCCTGCAACTTTTGCCGATCGAGATCGGAACCGGTTGAGCGCTGGTTAACGAACTTCATCAGCTTGCTTTCATCAGCCAGCGACAGCAGCTCATCATAAAGCTCCTGCTGGGTGAAGATGCCTTCATTCGCCAGACGTTCCGGGCTCAGGTAGAGATAACACAGGATTTTGCCCACCATCATATCCAGCTCGGAAAGGACGGAACGCGGGATCAGCGTGGTGGAGCGGGGACGCAGATAGAAGAAGCCTTCCGGGGCACGGATCAACTCAACGTTGTAACGCGCGTAAAACTCTTCCAGATACTCCTGATAATCCATCAGGAAAGCATGTTGATCCAGCTCTTCAATGCCAATATGGCGACCGGAACGTAACTGGCTGTCCAGCGCCGGGAAAAGAGAATTGGCCAGCGCCTGTGCCAGTTTAACCGGCATCACTTGTTCAATATTTGTCGATGACATGCGCCTGCACCTTGGCTCCGTAATCATTAATGACCTGCCATTCTGCTGACAAGCCGGAGAAATCTGCTTCGGCCACGCCTAAGCGGACGGCCTGATCGACGACAATACGCGCCACGTCGAAGTGTCGTGCCCGGGGATACTGCACCAGGTAATCACGCATCACTGTGCCCAGATTGAGCGGTTTCTGTTGGGCTTTATAGATGGCCAGCGCTTCTTCAATCATCGCGGCCAGCTGTTCACGAATTTCGTTAAACTCTTCGTATTCGAGTTCGGAAGGCAGTTCACCGGTCACTTCCTCACTGCGCAACGCCAGTTCTTCATCACGCATGTCATACAGGCGTTCAGCATTGGCATAGGTCAATGCCCAGGGATGATCGAAATAGGTTTGCACAGACTTGCGCAAGCGTTGAGCGAAGACGCGGTTTTTATCCATATCGATGGCGGTACGGATGAATTTGTGCACGTGACGGTCATAGCCGATCCACAGGTCAATCGCCTGCTGTCCCCAGCTGATAATGCGGTCCAGCTTGTTTTGCAGGTCGTACACCAGCTTATCGATAAAGCCGAGGTCCGGGCTGCTCAGCGTGGCATCCTGAATGCGTAACAGATTGGCCTGCAGCTTATCGCCTGCCGCCTCCAGCGTGTCCTGCAATTCGCGCAGCGTGCCGGAGGTTTCATTCAGCAGCATTTCACAGCTGGAAATGGCCGCGCGCCAGTCTTTGTTCAACAGCTGGGCGATATCGTCTTTCACCGCCTGCTGCTGTTCATCCATGGTTCGCTGGGTGATATCGATGCTGTCGAAGATTTCTGCCACCGAGTATTTCAGCGGGGCGAAAACGTTGCGATGCCAGTGGAATTCGTCACCGTCTTCATCGGCCGCATCGGCAGCGCGCTTCAGCTCGCCGGCAACAATCGACAGCTGCATCGACAGCCGCAGCGTTGAGAACTCACGCTGGCGGATGTAGTAATCCGTAATGCCGATGGCCAGCGGCGTCAGGCGATAGATGGCGTTGCCATCGGCCTGTTCACTGACAAATCGGTTAAGCAGGCGCTGACGCACCATATCGTTGATGGCGTTATTGGCTCGCACACCAACGGTTTCGCTGGTCTGTTCAAACCCTTCACTGACGTGACGGAAGGCATCGGTCAATTCGCCTTCGCTCATTTCGCCATCCATGCGCTCCCCGTTCAGGGTGGCAATCGCCAGCAAAAACGTCAGACGTTCGGTAGGCAACGTGACGGAAAAGTCATTTTTTCGCGCCCAGGCGACCAGTTCCGGTACAGTCTGGGAAAATTCACTCATGGTTCGTCCTGTTTATGGGTTTCCGCGCGGTCACGTGGATATAACGGCCCAAACTTAAAAATGGCTCCTGGCGGCAGAAGCGTAATTCCTGCTGCAGAACTTCCTCAAAACGTTCAGATTGCTTGTTCTTGTCACGCATATAGTCATGAAAAACGCGGATCCCGGTCTTGGTTTCCACTGTAAAGCCTGCTGCTTCTAACCAGCGATAAACCTGCTCAGGTTCACGTGGGAAGTCAGGCGACAGCGTTTTTCGTTTGCGTTTCTTCAGGTCAGCCTGCATATAACCGAAGTTGCCCAGCACCAGCGTCTGCATTATCAGACCATTGACGTTATAAAACATCAGCGACAGCACGCCGCCCGGGGCCAGCACATCATACAGTGCTTTTAAGATGGCTTCAGGCTCGGCGACCCATTCAAGCACCGCGTGAAACAATACCAGATCGGCCGGCTTATCCAAATGTTGACCGACCTGTTGCGCGCTAATTTGTTTGAATTGCATGTTCCCGCTCACACCTTTTTCTTCGGCATGAGCCTCTGCGCGTTGCAACATCTCAGCGGAGAGATCGCAGAGTAAGACCTGATGACCTCGGGCTGCCAGGCCACAGCTCATCTGCCCTTCTCCACCGCCGGCATCCAGCACGTTGAGTGGCCCTTCCGGCAGGCTGGCGAGGATCTCTTCCAGCGCCTGCCAGACAATCGCCTGGCGGATCCGCCCTTTGGTGGTACCGTAGATATTCTTCGAAAATTTTTCGGCTATATCATCAAAGTTGCGATCCTGCATTCGGGTTCCCGGCGGCTGAGTGGGTGAAACTGGCGGCTATTTTGACATACACTGACCAGGAATGAACCTTTCAGTCATCGCCAGGCTCTCGGGTGGTGTTTTTTCGGACAAAAGGAGTCCGTTTTCATGCTTTTTGCGTTAAAAAAACTCGTCGGTGGGCTGTTGCTGCCCTTGCCTTTGCTGATTGTGTTGATGGCAATTGCGCTTTTGTTGCTCTGGTTCAGCCGCTGGCAGAAAACCGGCAAAATTATCCTCTCTGCTGCCTGCCTGCTGTTAGCGCTGTTAAGCCTGCAACCGGTGGCGGACAGCCTGCTTGCGCCGACCGAAAACCGCTATCCCACCTGGCAGAATCAGCAAAAAGTCGGCTATGTGGTGGTACTGGGCGGTGGATACACCTGGAATCCAGACTGGGCGCCTGGCTCCAATATGATCAACAACAGTTTGCCGCGGCTGGTTGAAGGGATCCGCTTATGGCGGGAAAATCCGGGAGCCAAATTGATCTTTACCGGTGCGGCGGCGCAGAACAATCCGGTCAGCTCTGCCGAAGTCACGTCCCGCGTCGCCCAGTCATTAGGCGTGCCATTGAGTGCGATCGTGACGCTTGATAAACCGAGGGATACCCGACAGGAAGCGGCTGAAGTGGCTAAGGTGGTGGGAAAAACACCCTTCCTGCTGGTGACATCCGCCTCACACCTGCCGCGAGCGATGATCTTTTTCCAACAGCAGGGACTGGATCCTCTACCGGCGCCAGCCAATCAGCTGGCTATTGACTCACCGTTGAATGTCTGGGAACGCGCAATTCCGTCGCCATTGTGGCTGGGTCACAGCGATCGGGCGATTTATGAGTGGTTGGGAAGAGGCTGGCAACGGCTGACCTCCGGGGATGGGGCCTCAACTGAGCCAGGGGAGCAGTGAGTCCGCCGCGCGTTGAAAACGGCGTGCATCGAACTGGCCGGTATGAATCAGCCGGTCAGTCTCGTCCCACAGCGTGTACAACCAGCGCCGGGCAACAAACCCTTCCGCCACCGGAGCCTGCTTCAGGTAATGGAACAGCAGCGATTCTGCCAGCCCCTCTTCGCACAGCCGGAACAACTCATATTCCCGTGGTGCCCACAGCATCATCCCGGGATTGATCATCGACAATAACTGGTCGCTCCACGCCTCTTTCAACATGCTGCTCAGTGACAGATTGCCGTGAACCAGCACGCAAGGATCGTTGAAATCCGCCAGCAGATTGCCGAGATTTTCCCGGCTGCGGTAGAGCACGCGCCGGTGTTCCATCGACAGCGCGTCAGGCCGCATAAACCCGAGCGTGGACCAGATCACCTCAACGCGCTGGGCATACCAGGAAACCCAGTTATTTTCCTGCGTGCTGTCGACGCTGCCGACCAGACCGTGACTGTCGAGTCGATGCCATGCCAGTAAGGCGGCAACAATCTGATCCTGCAACTGCAGCCAGCGGACCGGCGTGCGCGTTGGCGCTTCAACCGACACGCCGCCCATGCGCTCGATCAACAAGACATCATGCTGTGGCGGTTGCTGGCTGACGATCAGGCCGTAGACCGTCGGCAAACGGATGGTGCTGTCCTTAGCCAGCATCGAAAGCTTATAGGCTTCCTGTGCCGCGATGCCTTTGACATTGAAGTATTTTGCCACCATTGGCAGCGAGTGGCCTTGCTGGTCATAGAGCGAATACAGGCTGGACCAGGGTTGCTCACTGATACATTCCAGGCGGCTGAGGGTTTCGCCCAATACCAGAGAAAGCTCCGAGCGGAGTTGTTCCATTTCCTCCTCCTTTAAAAAAAGTGGAGAAGGGGCCAGCGAAGGCCCCAACAGGATTACTGCATAGCCGCGCGCACGCGGGCCAAATCTTCCGGTGTATCGACACCAACGCTTGGGATCGCTTTGGCGACGGCAACGTGGATTTTTTCGCCGTACCAAAGCACGCGTAGCTGCTCAAGCAGCTCAATGTGCTCCAGCGGGCTCGGCTCCCAGCTGACATAGCGGCGAATAAAGCCCGCACGGTAGCCGTAGATGCCAATGTGACGCAGGAAGGTATCGCCGATTTCTTCGCGGGAGGTGGCAAAACGCTCACGATCCCAGGGAATGGTAGCCCGGGAAAAATAGAGCGCGTAACCTCTCGCATCCATCACGACTTTGACCGCATTCGGATTGAAGGCTTCCTCTGCGGTCTCAATCGGCACGGCTAACGTCGCCATGCCGGCTTCGCTTTTGGCCAGGTTTTCTGCCACCTGACGGATGATAACCGGTGGGATCATCGGCTCATCGCCCTGCACGTTCACGATGATGGTGTCATCGGCAAACTGATAGCGATCGATCACTTCAGCCAACCGTTCCGTGCCGGAGTGGTGATCGGCGCGGGTCATACACACCTCACCGCCGGCCGCTTCAACAGCACGCGCCACCTGTTCATTATCGGTAGCGACAATGACCCGATCGGCACCTGATTCCAGCGCTCGCTCCATCACATGCACTACCATCGGTTTACCCTGGATATCGACCAGCGGTTTACCCGGCAGGCGCGTTGAAGCAAAACGCGCCGGGATAATAGCGACAAAACTCATGGGTGGATCTCTTCCATGGTGAGTGAACGCGCTTCTGTCTCCAGCAGGACTGGAATGCCGTCGCGCACAGGATAAGCGAGGCCATCAGGTTTGCAGATAAGCTCCTGCTGGTCTTTGATGTAATACAGTTTGCCGTGGCAAACAGGACAAGCAACGATTTCGAGTAAACGGTGATCCATGGTTTCTCCCTGGTGATCCCGGTCAGACAGGTCCTTAGAATATCATAGCTGGCGCGGCATCGGTTACTTCCCCGCGTGCAGGATGTTACAGCGCCCACCCTTTTTGCCAGGCAACTGCCAGCGTTTCGGGCAGCTTATCCAGCACCACCGCCTCGGCCCCTTGCCAGCGCGCAAAGCGTGAGATGGCCTGATGCAGATCGTTGATCGTGCCCTGACTGATTTTGACGCCCTGCTCCAGCCACAGCTGTTTGATCTGCAATACTTTTTCCTTACGCTGCATTTTCGCATCCAGCCGCCCTTTCAGTTCTCCCCGGTGCAGAATTGGCAGAACAAAATAGCCATATTGCCGCTTCGCTTCTGGCGTATAACATTCCAGTCGGTAATCGAAGTTAAACAACTCCAGCGCCCGTTTGCGGTCCCAGACCACCGGATCAAAAGGAGACAGCAAGGTGGTGTAGGTTGCCCGGGTTCCCTGTTCGAGAAGGGGCAACAAAGCGGCATCCAGGTAACAGGCGCCCAGCGATTCCACTTCCACCGGTATCACGTCTCCCTGCGCCAGCCAGTCAGCCAAAACCGCCTTTACTGGCGCGCGCTTCAGACGGTAATAATCGGGTAGCCAGGCGGCACGAAACAGCCCCAAACTTCTGGCACTGTTACGCAACATCTGGCGGACCGCCTCTGACTCTTCAATCCCATGCAGCTGGTCATCCCAGTCCGGCATCACGCGCTGCCGCAGATCGTAGACGCGCTGAAAATTGCGTCGCTCGATCACCATCAGATCGCCGGCCGTGAACAGATTTTCAAGATGGCGTTTATGCGGTTTCCACGACCACCAGCCAGGCTTCTGACCGGGAGGTGCGGCAAAATCGGCCGATCTGACCGGCCCATTTTGTTCAATATGCGTTAACAGATCGCCGACTTCCTGCTGCCAGTTCTCCATCCACTCGCTGTTATATTTCCATCCCATATGGTGAGGATTCAGCATGCGATGGCGCAGCAGGCGATAGTCTTCGATTGGGATAAAGCAGGCTTCATGCGCCCAGTATTCATAGAGGTTACCGCGGCTTAGCGCCTCACCGAGCCAGCTTTCGGGATAGTCGCCTACACGGCTGAATAGCACCAGATAAGGGCTGCGGGCAACGACGTGGATGGTATCAATCTGCAGTAATGACATCTGGCGGATGGCGCTGAGGATATCTTCAGCCCTGGCTTTACGTCCCGGTGGGCGAAGCAGCCCCTGAGCGGCGAGGTGTAACTGGCGGGCCTGAGAAAGCGAAAGTTGGAGAGCGGACATGATGCACCTTCGTGACAAAGATGCAGTGAGTTTAGTTCTTTTCCGGAGATTCCGGCACGGAGATTGTGCGCTTATTCAGCTTGTTAGCGTTTGGCGGTCAGTGCGCAAAGCCTGTCCAGTAAGGCACCGGAAGCCGCCTGTGGCAGCTCGGCATCCACCGGCAGGTACCACCAGTTGTCTTCAGCGAAAGACCGGACTTTCACCGCGTCTTTTTCCGTCATCAACAGCGTTTCGCCTGGCGCAAGCAATGCTGCTAACTGGGCCGGTTGATAAGACTGATGATCGGCAAAAGGCACTTCCTTAACTGGCATAACACCCTGCTGATGAAGAGTGGCAAAAAAGCGAGGAGGATGACCAATGCCGGCCATCGCCACCACGTTTGTCAGCATCATGGCCGGGCAGGTTTCACCACTGCGGATGTTAACGGCATCACCGGGGTTCAGCTGCATCGCCAGCTCGCCAGCCTGCGCCTCACCGCCATTGGTAACGATCGCATCAACGGTTCTCAAACGGGAAGCACGCTCACGCATCGGGCCGGCGGGAAGCCACCAGCCATTGCCAAAACGACGCTTGCCGTCGATGACCACAATCTCGAAGTCTCTCGCTAAGGCGTAATGTTGCAGGCCATCGTCGGTAATGATGATGTCGATGTTCGCCTGCTCAGTGAGCGCCTGAACGGCCTCTTTTCTGACAGGCGAGACCGCTACCGCAGCCCCTGTGCGCTGATAAATAAGCACAGGTTCATCACCCGCTTGCGCGGTTGTGGTGCGGTTATCCAGCACCAGCGGATAGCGATCGGCCTTACCGCCGTAGCCTCTTGAAACGACACCAACACGCAGACCACGCTGCTGCAAAGCCTGTACCAGCCAGATGACAACCGGCGTTTTGCCGTTGCCTCCGGCTGTCAGGTTGCCCACCACCACCACCGGAACGGTAGCGCGCCACGCTTTGCGCAGGCCCCAGACATAGCTGAGGCGGATCAGGTTGCTAATCAGGCCATACAGCCAGCTTAACGGAACCAGCGGCAGATAAAGCGCGGAGCGTCCGCTCCAGATGCGTTCAATCATTGACCAAACTGCATCTTATGGAGCTGGGCATACACGCCACGATGTTCCAACAGATCGGCATGGCTTCCGCGCTCAACAATGTAACCGTCTTCCACCACCACAATCTCATCGGCCTTTTCAATAGTGGAAAGACGGTGAGCGATAACCAATGAAGTACGGTTTTTCTGCAGTTCATCCAGCGCAGACTGAATGGCACGTTCAGATTCGGTATCCAGTGCAGACGTCGCTTCATCCAGGATCAGGATTGGGCTGTCACGCAGCAATGCGCGGGCAATGGCAATACGCTGACGCTGTCCACCGGAAAGCAGCACGCCGTTTTCACCGATGATAGTATCAAGCCCTTTATCCATCTTGTTGATGAAGTCCATGGCATGAGCCATGGTAGCGGCCTTCTCAATATCTTCGCGGCTGTACTTCTCGGTACGGGCATAGGCAATGTTATTCGCCACCGTATCGTTAAACAGATGCACATTCTGTGAAACCAGTGCGACCTGATTACGCAGCGAGCTAAGGGTGTACTCGCGCAAATCGTGGCCATCCATCAGGATTTCGCCCTGCTGAATATCGTAGAAACGCGTCATCAGGCTGGCAATGGTGGATTTACCCGATCCTGAACGCCCAACCAGGGCAACAGTTTTCCCCGCGGGGATCGCCAGGTTGATATTGTGCAGCGCAGGCGTTTCACGTCCCGGATAGGTGAAGGTGACGTTGCGGAATTCAACGTCACCTTTAGCGCGTTCAATTACACGCTTACCGGTGTCCTCTTCCTGCTCGGTATCAAGGATTGAGAACAGCGTCTGGCAGGCAGCCATTCCCCGCTGGAACTGCGCATTGACGTTAGTCAGCGACTTCAGCGGACGCATCAGGGCAATCATCGAAGAGAAGACTACGGTGATTGTACCGGCGGTCAAAGTTGCCATCACGCTTGGGAAGCTTGCCGCGTACAGTACGAAAGCCAGCGCCAGAGAAGCAATCAGCTGAATAATTGGATCGGAGATAGAAGAGGCAGAAACCAGTTTCATCCCCTGCTGGCGCATATGGTTACTGACGCGTGCAAAGCGTTGGCTTTCCACTTCCTGGCCGCCAAAAATCAGCACTTCTTTATGCCCTTTCAGCATCTGCTCAGCACTGGTGGTCACATGCCCCATAGTGTTCTGCATGGTTTTGCTGATGTTTCTGAAGCGTTTTGAAACGGTACGAATAGCAAAAGAAACGATAGGTGCCAGTAAAATCAGGATCAGCGACAGCTGCCAGCTGTAGTAGAACATCATGATGAACAGGCCAATAATCGAGGCCCCTTCACGCACGACGGTGACCAGCGCACTGGAAGATGAGGAAGCAACCTGCTCGGAGTCGTAGGTGATGCGCGAGAGCAGCGTCCCGGTGGACTGCTGATCGAAGAAGGCTACCGGCATTCCCATCATGTGGCTGAACAGGCGACGGCGCATACTCATCACAACGTTGCCGGAGACCCAGGAGATGCAGTAACTCGAGATATAACTGGTGACGCCGCGGATTAACATTAAGCCAATCACCGCCAGAGGCATCCAAATCAGGACGGAAGAGTCAGCCTTACCAAAACCGTCATCCAGTAATGGTTTCAGCAGTGACAGCATTAATGTATCTCCCGCTGCGTTCAGTACCAGTGCTACCGCAGCCACAATCAATCCGGGTTTAAACGGTTTGATCATCGGCCAGAGGCGACGGAATGTCTGCCAGGTGGAGAGATCTTTTTCCTGATGCATTATTTAACCAGCTTTTATTGAAAATAGCCGCTCATTCTACCTGGAATAACGTGGTACGCCAAACCACTGATGATACCAACGGCTCATTATTTGCGCTCTCAGACTGCTAAGGTGCCAGTTTTTATCAAAAAAATGCACGCTAAGCTGCCCCTCAAGCGCCGTGTCATGCCAGATGTAGTGATAGTTTTGGTAGCGTTTAATTACTTTTTCCGCCGGCAATTTCCATGCGCTGTAGCGCGCCGCAGAGGCCAGAGCGACCTTTCCGCCCACGGCTCTGAGAAAAGGAGGTACTGAGGACGTACTGCTACCGTGGTGAGGCACCTGTAAAATATCGGCACCAATTGACGCCCGATGATATCGAACTAAATCATACTCAGCCTGCGCCTCGATATCCCCCGTTAACAGCACGCGCCATTTTCCATCACTTACCCTGATTACGCAGGATTGATTATTTCCGGCCTCAGTTTGTCCTGTCGGTGGCCAAATTGCCTGAAAAGACAGGTTTTGCCAGCCCCAGCTCACGCCCTGCTCACACGGTAAATGTCCGGGTGTTCCCAGCCCGCTGTGTATTACCGCTTCAGGAAAAGCCGTTTGCAGACTTCCCAGTCCACCGATGTGGTCCAGATGACCGTGGCTCAACACAATGTGTTTAACCTTAAGCCCCTGCCATCCTAACCAGGGAATGATCTGGGATTTGGCTGCATCGCCACCCGGCCAGCTATTGCCAGTATCGTAGACTAACGCCTCGCCGTTGGCTGAAATCACTACGGCAAGACCATGCCCGATATCCAACATATCCAGCCGCCACTTGGGTTCCTCGTTATTCAGTCGCCAGCAGGCTAATGCCAAACCTAAGCTCAGAACCGTCATCGGTGAGGAGCGCCACCAGCAGAAACGACAGGCAATCACCGTCAGCCAAATCGCTGCACTTATCGGCAGCGCCTGTCTGTTCATATCGAGCCAACCCGACGGCAACAAAGCCAGAGGAACGAAGACCGCTTCCAGCGAGCGATCGGCAAACCACCAGAAAGCCTGACTAAGTGGCGCTAAAGGTAGAAATGCTAAAGCCGCAAGGATCAGCGGCACGGAGATGAAGGTGACAACCGGCACTGCCCAGATATTCGCCAGCAAGGCGCTGATACTGATACCGTGAAAAATCAGCAGTTGTATCGGCATCATAATAAAAAATATGCCCAGTTGAAGGTGGAGTAACTGCAAAGGTAACCAGCGTTTCTTGCCGGCGTATTTCGATGGTAATGGGAACCAGTGAAACCAGAACAACAACCCCGCTACGGCCACCGCCGACAGCCATAAGCTGTCAGAGAGCAGACTCAAGGGGTCAAAGAAAATAATGGTCGCGATGCAGATGCCCCAGACCTGCCAGTTACTGCAGCGGACACCTGATAGCCGTAAAGCCCCCCACAAACTGACCGCTAATACGGCTCTGAGTGATGGTGGGTTGGCACCCGCAAGCCAGCAATAGACTGCTGCGACAAGCAGCCCACACATCAAGGGGAAACGATAGCCAATCCACGCTGCGCTGAAAGCCAACTGTAAGCCCCTGGCAAATAACCAGCCTACACTGGCCGCCAGACTGATATGCATACCTGAAATGGCCATCAGATGTGCCGTTCCCGTCTCTCTTAGCAGCTGTGTCATCTGCTGGCTGACGTCTCCCCGTTCGCCAAACGCCAGCGCAGAGAGAATCGCCTGCCAGGGAAACTCAGCATAGTAACTGCGGCTGCGTTGGATAATTCGTTCACGCCAGCTGCAGGTGCTATCGATTGGCGTCAGCGACATTATTCTTCCGCTTAGCGGCGTACTGTTGGCCAGTGCAAATCGTTGTGCATCAAAACCCCCTTCATTCAATCGGGCATGAACTGGCCGCAGTTTCAGCGTCATTTGCCAACGCTGACCGCTACAAAATGACTGGTCAATCTCCTTGCTGCTGACCAGAGTAGACACCGGTGGAAAAATCCTTCGCTCATCAACGCTGACAATCCGCATTTTTAGCCGCTCAGAATTAACCAGTACGGCTTCTATCTGCGTCGTGGCCGTTATCGTCCTTGCGGACAACAATTCAATTTGTTCGGACATGGTTCTTGCCGACATAACCAGCCACAGAAAGAGTAATACGCATAACGCGATATCTTTCAGCCAGCGTTGGCGTTGCATCAGCAAGTACAGGGAGGGGAGGATCAGCCACAGGTCATAACGGGCGGCAGGCAGTCGTGGAAGGAACGTCAGAGGTAACATCGCGATGAGGACCCACATAGCAAGGCGGCTGAGGCTGTAAGGCATGACGGTTCTCCATTATTCCGTCAGCAGACTTTATCCTCCGCGAAGAGAGGATGCAGCCGCAATGACGCTCCGCTGAAATGCGGCGCGCAATCTTTCGGTGGGTCTTGCAGGGTCCTGATTTTTATTGCGGCACTGCACGCAACGCTGTGCCAAATTTCAGGCAAAAAAAAACGACACCGAAGTGTCGTTTTATCGCGTAGTGCTAAGCGTTAGCCGTAGATATTTGCACGGTCGCGCAACTCTTTACCTGGCTTGAAGTGTGGAACGTATTTACCTTCCAACTCCACTTTGTCACCCGTTTTCGGGTTACGGCCGGTACGAGGCGCACGGTAATGCAAAGAAAAACTGCCGAAACCCCGGATTTCAATGCGTTCGCCCTGCGCCAAAGTGGTCGCCATGTGCTCAAGCATCTCTTTTACCGCATCCTCAACGACTTTCGCCGGAATATGAGAGTGCTGGCCAGCAAGTCTTTCAATAAGTTCTGACTTGGTCATAAATCCTCCGGTAAATTCCTGTTGGAAAAGCTCTGACAGTAACGGCTATTTCAGGGCGACTTACGCCGCCCTGTTGCAAAAGCAATTACTCGCCTTTAGCTGCTTTGAAAGCTTCAGCCATAGCGTTAGAGAAGTTGCCTTCTTCCTGTTTGGTGTTAACAGTCGCAATGGCTTCTTTCTCGTCAGCCTGGTCTTTCGCACGAACAGACAGGCTAACAACGCGGTTTTTACGGTCAACACCGGTGAATTTGGCTTCAACATCGTCGCCAACATTCAGAACCAGAGTTGCGTCTTCTACGCGGTCAACTGAAGCTTCAGAAGCGCGCAGGTAACCTTCAACGCCGTCTGCCAGTTCAACTGTAGCACCTTTAGCATCAACAGCAGTCACTTTACCGTTAACAATTGCACCTTTCTTATTCAGAGAGATGTAGTTGTTGAACGGATCTTCTGCCAGCTGCTTAACGCCCAGGGAGATGCGCTCGCGCTCTGCGTCAACTTGCAGTACAACAGCAGCGATTTCGTCGCCTTTCTTGTATTCACGAACTGCTTCTTCTCCGGTAGCGTTCCAGGAGATGTCAGACAGGTGAACCAGGCCGTCGATGCCGCCGTCCAGGCCGATGAAGATACCGAAGTCAGTGATTGACTTGATTTTACCTTCAACACGGTCGCCCTTGTTGTGGGTTTCTGCAAACTGCTGCCATGGGTTGTTTTTACACTGCTTCAGACCCAGGGAGATACGACGACGTTCTTCATCGATATCCAGAACCATAACTTCAACAACATCGCCAACGTTAACAACTTTGGACGGATGAATGTTTTTGTTGGTCCAATCCATTTCTGAAACGTGTACCAGGCCTTCAACGCCTTCTTCGATTTCAACGAAGCAGCCGTAGTCGGTCAGGTTAGTTACACGGCCAGTCAGACGAGTCCCTTCTGGGTAACGCTTAGCGATAGCGACCCAAGGATCTTCGCCCAGCTGTTTCAGACCCAGAGACACACGGGTACGCTCGCGGTCGAACTTCAGCACTTTAACAGTGATTTCGTCGCCCACGTTGACAATTTCGCTTGGATGCTTAACGCGTTTCCATGCCATGTCAGTGATGTGCAACAGGCCATCAACGCCGCCCAGATCAACGAATGCACCGTAGTCAGTCAGGTTCTTAACGATACCTTTAACTTCCATGCCTTCCTGCAGGTTTTCCAGCAGCTGATCGCGCTCTGCGCTGTTTTCGGATTCGATAACCGCACGACGTGAAACAACCACGTTGTTACGTTTCTGATCCAGCTTGATTACTTTGAATTCAAGCTCTTTGCCTTCCAGGTGCAGAGTATCACGCACTGGACGCACATCAACCAGGGAACCTGGCAGGAACGCACGAATGCCGTTCAGCTCAACAGTGAAGCCGCCCTTGACCTTGCCGTTGATAACACCGGTAACGGTTTCAGCTTCTTCGTATGCTTTTTCCAGCGTGATCCAGGCTTCGTGACGCTTAGCTTTCTCACGGGACAGCAGAGTTTCACCGAAGCCGTCTTCTACAGCGTCCAGAGCTACGTCAACTTCGTCGCCAACCTGGATTTCCAGTTCGCCGGCTGCGTTCTTAAACTGTTCTACAGGAATTGCAGATTCAGATTTCAGGCCCGCATCAACCAGGACGATGTCTTTGTCGATAGAGACAACAACACCACGAACGATGGAACCCGGACGGGTTTCGATTTCTTTCAGGGACTCTTCAAAGAGTTGAGCAAAAGATTCAGTCATATTGATAATCTTATGGATTCTTCAATTTAACGTCCACCTGACATCCTGACGGGTGGGGTTGTTTCACATGCCCCATGACGTCCATATCACAGGGTTAGGGGATTCTTACGGGCAGTTTGGCCCGTGATTCACTGCGGCAAGGACAACTTTTCACGCGCATAATTGAGTGCAGTTTCAATAACTTGCTCAATCGACATGCTGGTTGAATCCAGCACCAGCGCATCGTCTGCCGGTATCAGTGGTGCAATGGCGCGATTACGATCGCGGTCATCACGTTCTTTTATCTCGGATAAAAGGCGCTCAAAGTTAACACTAAAGCCTTTATCCTGCAACTGTAGCATACGACGGTGCGCACGCTCTTCCGAGCTGGCATCCAGGAAGATTTTCACCGGTGCATCAGGGAAAACCACGGTGCCCATATCGCGACCATCAGCAATCAAACCTGGCAAATCCCTGAATCCGCGCTGACGACGCAGCAATGCTTCACGCACGCGAGGGAATGCAGCCACTTTTGACGCGGTGTTGCTGACATCCTGAGTGCGGATTTCGCCAGAAACATCTTCCCCTTCCAGGATCACTTCCATCTCACCGTTGGTCGAGACAAAACGCACGTCGAGATGGGCTGCAATCGGCACCAGTGCTTCTTCAGAAGTAATATCCACCTGATGATGCAAAGCAGCCAATGCCAGTACGCGGTAGATTGCGCCCGAATCCAGCAGATGCCATTGCAAGGCTTCAGCCATCGCTTTACACAGGGTCCCTTTACCAGCACCGCTTGGGCCATCAATCGTGATCACCGGGGCTATAGCCGTCATCTCATTCTCCTGTCGGTGGAATGCCTGTTAGCTGCCCAGGCAAATATCGACGGGCATTATACGCAGCTTACGCAAGGATCGTTACCCCTAAGCCTGGTCGAGATTAAATTATTTGTCAGATTAATGCTGATGATGAGGGGAACAACCTTGCAGGACGTGAGTTGGCTCGCAATCCGCTGCACCTGAATGCAGCGGATTTGCAGAATTATGCCAACTGACTGATACGCGCCAGCTGCTCAAAATAGTCGGGGAAGGTTTTCGCGGTACAGCCTGGATCAAGAATAGTGACCGGCGTTGAAGATAACGCCACCAGCGAGAAACACATCGCCATACGGTGATCATTATACGTGCCAATCTCAGCAAACTTCAGCGTTTGTGGTGGCGTCACGCGAATGTAATCGTGGCCCTCTTCCACTTCAGCGCCGACTTTACGCAATTCTGTTGCCATTGCAGCCAGACGATCGGTTTCCTTAACGCGCCAGTTGTAGATGTTACGCATCACCGTGGTGCCTTTGGCAAACAGCGCCGCAGTTGCGATTGTCATCGCCGCATCAGGAATGTGGTTCATATCCAGATCGATAGCGTTAAGATCGCCACGGGTACAGGAAATATAGTCATCTCCCCACTCAATCACCGCGCCCATTTGCTCCAGCACATCGGCAAAGCGGATATCGCCCTGCATGCTGTTACGGCCAATACCGGTCACCTTAACGGTTCCGCCTTTAATGGCCGCAGCGGCCAGGAAATAGGAAGCCGAAGAAGCATCACCTTCTACCAGGTATTCGCCAGGTGAAACATACTGCTGATTTCCGGCAATGTGGAATTCACGGTAGTTATCATTCTTCACTTCTACGCCGAACGTACGCATCAGGTTCAGAGTGATGTCGATATAAGGCTTAGAAACCAGATCGCCTTTGATCACAATTTTAGTGTCGTTCGGTGCCAGCGGTGCCGTCATTAACAGAGCGGTAAGAAACTGGCTTGAAACGCTACCATCCACCGACACTTCGCCACCGCTAAAGCCGCCTTTCAGGTGCAGCGGCGGATAATCTGTTTGCTCCAGGTAGCTGACTTCAGCCCCACCCTGACGCAACGCATCCACCAGGTGCCCAATCGGACGCTCTTTCATCCGTGGCTCACCGGTTAAGACAATGTCATTACTTCCCAGGCAGAGTGCTGCAGCCAGCGGGCGCATTGCGGTGCCGGCGTTACCTAAAAAGAGTTCTACCGGGCCTTCCGCATGCAGTGGACCACCCTGACCAGTGACTTCACAGACAGTACGATCGTCGGAAAGCGAATAACTGACGTTCAGCGCTTTCAATGCCGTCAGCATATGGCGCACATCATCACTGTCCAGCAAGTTGGTCAGACGAGTGGTGCCTTTAGCCAGCGCCGCCAGCAACAATGCGCGGTTTGATACGCTTTTGGAGCCAGGTAAGTTTACGGTGCCATCGACCAGCGCGACAGGTTGTAGGGTCAGGGATTCCAACATGCGAAACATATTCTCCAAATTAAAAACAATAAAACCCCGCAGCCTTGCGGGGTTCCAACTGGCTACGAGCAATCAGGCTGACTTAGCCGTGACGACGCTCGAAATCGATCATGAAATCAGTCAGTGCTTTCACACCTTCTAACGGCATCGCATTGTAAATTGAGGCACGCATGCCGCCAACTACGCGGTGGCCTTTTAGCGCATGCAGGCCAGCTGCGACAGATTCATCGAGGAACAGGTTATCCAGCGAAGAGTCGGCCAGCAGGAAAGGCACGTTCATGCGAGAACGGTTGGCGGTCGCCACTTCGTTACGGTAGAAACCACTGTTATCAATGGTGCTGTACAACAGGTCGGCTTTAGCCTGATTGCGCTTATCGAGTTCGGCCACGCCGCCCTGCTCTTTCAGCCATTTGAATACCAGGCCAGAAAGGTACCAGGCAAAGGTTGGTGGCGTATTGAACATCGATTCGTTTTCGCTGAGCACCTTGTAATCCAGAATCGAAGGCAGCTCTTTCTTGGCTTTGCCTAACAGGTCTTCACGAACGATGACCAGGGTTAAGCCAGCCGGTCCAATGTTCTTCTGCGCGCCAGCATAGATAACGCCGTAACGATTGATATCCAGTGGGGACGAAAGGATGGTTGAGGAGAGATCGGCCACCACCACTTTATCACCAAAATCTGGCTCTTCATTAATAGCAACGCCATCAATGGTTTCATTCGGGCAGTAGTGAACGTAAGCAGCGTCATCAGACAATGCCCAACTGCTCATCGGGGTGATTGCCCGCAGGCCATCTACCTTGGTTTGCGCGTCGATGACGTTAGGTGTGCAGTATTTCAGCGCTTCTTTGATTGCGCTGTGTGCCCAATAGCCACCATCAACATAATCGGCGGTGGTCTTATTGCCTAACAGGTTCATTGGGATCGCCGCAAACTGTGCACGCGCCCCACCGTGACAGAACAAGACTTTGTAGTTTGAAGGGATCTTTAACAGGTCACGAAAATCTTTCTCAGCCTCTTCGGCAACCTGAATAAATTCTTTACTGCGATGGCTAATTTCCATCACGGACGTCCCTAATCCCTGCCAGTTACGCAGTTCTTGTTCGGCACGACGCAGAACTTCCGCCGGCAGCATCGCTGGGCCGGAGCTAAAATTGAAAACCTGACTCATTTCCCCTCACCACTTTCAGATCAATCGATTGCTATTCTGCTATCGGTTTTATCATTGCCCATCCGCCGCTGCAATGATTAATCGGGTCAGCCGACCAGTTCCGGAATGATGCCGGCCGGTGGCTACAGTAATTTCCCCCCTCGCGTAGCGGATCGGACAGAAACCCCGTATCATTGCGCACTTTCGGCACAACCCAAAACGAGTGGGCACTATGACGCAAACGTATATTCCAGGCAAAGACGCCGCGCTGGAAGATTCCATCGCACGCTTTCAGCAAAAATTGCAGGATCTGGGCTTCAATATTGAAGAAGCTTCCTGGCTGAACCCGGTTCCCCACGTCTGGTCCGTTCATATCAGAGACCGCGACTGCCCGCTGTGTTTTACCAACGGTAAAGGCGCCAGCAAGAAAGCTGCCCTGGCCTCCGCGCTGGGCGAATACTTCGAACGTCTGTCGACTAACTACTTTTTCGCCGACTTCTGGTTGGGCAACAAGGTGGCCAACGGTGACTTCGTTCATTACCCAAATGAAAAATGGTTCCCGCTCCCAGAAGACGACAGCCTGCCAGCCTGTATTCTGGACGAACGTCTGACCGCCTTTTATGATCCAGAGCAGGAAGTCAGCGCCAGCGATCTGATTGATCTGCAGTCAGGCAATAGCGATCGTGGCATTTGCGCCCTGCCATTTACGCGCCAATCCGATCAGCAGACGGTTTATATCCCGATGAACATCATCGGTAACCTGTATGTCTCCAACGGCATGTCTGCCGGCAACACGCCGAATGAAGCGCGTGTACAGGGCCTGTCTGAAGTGTTCGAACGCTACATCAAAAATCGTATTATTGCCGAATCCATCAGCCTGCCGTTGATCCCACAAGCCGTGCTGGATCGTTATCCGGGCGTGGTGGAGTCGATCAATAAGCTGGAAGCCGAAGGGTTCCCGATTTTCTCTTACGATGCTTCGCTCGGTGGCAAGTACCCGGTTATCTGCGTGGTCCTTTTCAACCCAGAAAATGGCACCTGTTTCGCTTCCTTTGGCGCGCATCCTGACTTTGGCGTGGCGCTGGAACGTACCGTTACCGAACTGCTGCAGGGCCGTAGCCTGAAAGATTTGGATGTGTTCACGCCGCCAACCTTCGATGATGAAGAAGTCGCTGAACATGCCAACCTCGAGACGCACTTCATTGATTCAAGCGGCCTGATCTCCTGGGACATGTTCAAAGACGATGCCGATTATCCGTTTGTTGACTGGCGTTTCGACGGGTCAACGGAAGAAGAGTTCGCGACGCTGATGGCAATCTTCAAAGCTGAAGATCAGGAAGTCTACTTCGCTGATTACCAGCATCTGGACGTCTACGCTTGTCGTATCATCGTCCCGGGGATGTCTGATATTTATCCTGCGGAAGATCTGCTGTTGGCCAACAACAGCATGGGCGCGTATCTGCGCGAAACGCTGCTGTCGTTGCCAGAAACTCAGTGGGAAAAAGAGGACTATCTGTCACTGATTGAGCGTCTGGATGAAGATGGTCACGATGACTTCACCCGTGTGCGCGAGTTGCTTGGCCTGGCAACGGGTAAAGACAATGGTTGGTACACGCTGCGTATTGGTGAGCTGAAAGCGATGCTGGCGCTGGCCGGTGGCGATCTGGATCAGGCGCTGATCTGGACGGAATGGACCATGGAGTTCAACAACTCTATCTTCACTCCAGCGCGCGCTAACTACTATCGTTGCCTGCAAACGCTGCTGCTGTTGAGCCAGGAAGAAGGACGCGATCCGGTGCAGTATCATACTGCATTTGTGCGGATGTACGGACTGGATGCGGTTGAAGCCGCTTCGGCTGCAATCAGTGGCGAAGCCCCTTTCTATGGTCTGCAGTCAGTTGATGAAGACCTGATGGCCTTCCCGGCTCATCAGTCCTTGCTTGCCGCTTACGAGAAGCTGCAACAGGCAAAACGCCTGAACTGGAAATAAGACTTCATGGCAATCGGGACCGGTCTCGATTGCCCTTTCCACACTCTCTTAATCTTCTAATGTTATTTTAAAGTAACGTCTAATTGTCATAAAACGAATACTTTAACCTTCCAGCTACATTTCATTGAATAACCTCGTTTAAACAAAGCGCAATTCGTGCTTAATTCAACTTTTTTTTAGAAAATTAAAAAGTATTTAATTCATATTTTTCAATTAATTAAATCATTAACCCTACTTAAAAAAGGCCATTAAGCGCAGGTACTCCAGGCCAACATGATCCACATCAATTTCTAACCTATACTCCTTTGTTAGTATTTCGTCGTTGACTAATTTAGGGAGTAGTTAGTGTGAAAGCTGGCAACCCGTTCGACTTACTCTTACCGTCTGAAATGGCCAAAGTGGCCGAGGAAGCCGGCGTCTATAAAGCGACAAAAAAACCCTTCACCACATTTTTTCTGGCGATCACCGCCGGTGTCTTCATCTCCATCGCGTTTGTCTTCTATATCACCGCCACTACGGGTTCTGGTACGTCACCCTGGGGCATGAGCAAACTGGTGGGGGGTCTGTGCTTCTCTCTCGGTCTGATGCTGGTCGTCGTCTGTGGGGCTGACCTGTTCACCTCAACCGTACTGACCATCGTCGCGAAAGCCAGCGGACGCATCAGTTGGTTACAGCTGGCCCGCAACTGGATCATCGTGTACGTCGGCAACTTCTTCGGTGCGATGTTCTTCGTGGCTCTGATTTGGTTCGCTGGACAGGCAATGGCGGCCAACGGTGCCTGGGGGCTCAATGTCCTGCAAACCGCTGACCATAAAATGCACCATACTTTCCTTGAAGCGGTCTGCCTGGGGATCCTGGCGAATCTGATGGTCTGTATGGCGGTATGGATGAGCTATTCCGGCCGGACCCTGACAGACAAAATGTTAGCGATGCTGCTTCCGGTCGCGATGTTCGTGGCCAGCGGCTTTGAGCACAGCATTGCCAATATGTTTCTTGTCCCACTGGCCATTGTTATCCGGGATTTCTCTGGCCCCGAATTTTGGCAGGCAACAGGGACAACCGCTGCCCAGTTCTCACACCTGACCGTCAGCGACTTTATTACCGATAATCTGATCCCGGTGACGATAGGCAACATCATCGGCGGCGGTTTCCTGGTTGGATTGACTTACTGGGTGATTTATCTGCGAGACAGCGGTCATGACTGATTGCGCCACAAACTGATTTAGCGCCTGTTGCTGACGGCTGGCAGCAGGAACACCAGAACTCCACGTAATTAAGGTAGGTATCAAATGAGCGAGCACAACGAAAAACAGGTCGCGGCCTGGGAAAGCTTTGCACAAGGCGAATGGCAGAACAGCATTGACGTGCGTGACTTCATTCAGAAAAACTATACCCCGTATGAAGGTGATGAATCCTTCCTGAGCGGTGCCACCGCAGCCACCACGTCCCTGTGGGACAAGGTGATGGAAGGCATCAAACAGGAAAACCGTACCCATGCGCCAGTAGATTTTGATACCGACCTGGCTTCGACCATCACCTCTCATGATGCGGGCTACATCAATAAAAAACTGGAAACCATCGTGGGTTTGCAGACTGAAGCGCCATTAAAACGCGGCCTGATCCCTTACGGCGGCATCAAAATGGTGGAAGGCTCCTGTAAAGTTTACGGTCGTGAACTGGATCCAGGCCTGAAAAAAATCTTCAGCGAATACCGTAAAACCCATAACCAGGGCGTGTTCGACGTCTACACACCGGACATCCTGCGCTGCCGTAAATCTGGCGTGCTGACCGGTTTGCCAGATGCGTATGGTCGCGGTCGCATCATCGGTGACTACCGTCGTGTTGCCCTGTACGGCATCGACATGCTGATGAAAGATAAATTTGCGCAGTTCACCTCGCTGCAGGCAGATATGGAAAATGGCGTAAACCTTGAAGCCACTATCCGTCTGCGTGAAGAGATTGCCGATCAGCATCATGCGCTGCAGCAGATCAAAGAGATGGCAGCAAAATACGGTTGTGACATTTCTGGCCCGGCGAAAACGGCGCAGGAAGCGGTTCAGTGGACTTACTTCGGTTATCTGGCCGCAGTGAAATCTCAGAACGGTGCAGCAATGTCGTTCGGCCGTGTTTCTACCTTCCTGGATATCTATATCGAACGGGATCTGCAGGCAGGTAAAATTACTGAGACCGACGCTCAGGAACTGATTGACCACCTGGTGATGAAACTGCGTATGGTTCGCTTCCTGCGTACGCCGGAATACGATGAACTGTTCTCGGGTGACCCAATCTGGGCAACAGAATCCCTGGCGGGTATGGGCGTTGATGGCCGTACGCTGGTGAGCAAAAGCAGCTTCCGTTTCCTGAATACCCTTTACACTATGGGGCCTTCACCGGAACCGAACATGACCATTCTGTGGTCTGAAAAGCTGCCGCTGAACTTTAAGAAATTTGCGGCGAAAGTCTCGATCGATACCTCTTCTGTCCAGTATGAAAACGACGATTTGATGCGTCCTGACTTCAACAACGATGACTATGCCATCGCCTGTTGTGTAAGCCCGATGATTGTCGGCAAACAAATGCAGTTCTTCGGTGCGCGTGCCAACCTTGCTAAAACCATGCTGTATGCCATCAACGGCGGCGTGGATGAAAAAATGAAAATGCAGGTGGGCCCGAAAGAAGCGCCAATGATGGACGACGTGCTGGAATACAATAAAGTGATGGATCGTATGGATCACTTTATGGACTGGCTGGCCAAACAGTATGTGACTGCGCTGAACGTCATTCACTATATGCATGACAAATACAGCTATGAAGCCTCACTGATGGCGCTGCATGACCGTGATGTTTATCGCACTATGGCGTGTGGTATCGCTGGTCTGTCCGTTGCGGCTGACTCCCTGTCGGCTATCAAATACGCGAAAGTCTCCACCATTCGTGATGAAGATGGTCTGGCTGTTGACTTCAAAATTGAAGGCGAATATCCACAGTTTGGTAACAACGACTCCCGTGTAGATGACATTGCCTGCGACCTGGTTGAACGTTTCATGAAGAAAATTCAGAAACTGCAAACTTACCGTAACGCCGTTCCTACTCAGTCTGTGCTCACCATCACCTCTAACGTGGTGTATGGTAAGAAAACCGGTAACACACCTGATGGCCGTCGCGCTGGCGCACCATTTGGACCAGGTGCTAACCCAATGCACGGTCGCGATCAGAAAGGTGCAGTCGCTTCACTGACATCGGTCGCTAAACTGCCGTTTGCCTACGCGAAAGACGGGATCTCTTACACCTTCTCCATCGTGCCGAATGCGTTAGGCAAAGATGATGATGTGCGTAAAGCGAACCTGGCTGGTCTGATGGATGGTTACTTCCACCATGAAGCCAATATCGAAGGCGGTCAGCACCTCAACGTCAACGTGATGAACCGCGAGATGCTGTTAGAAGCGATGGAAGATCCGGAAAAATATCCGCAGCTGACCATTCGCGTTTCGGGTTATGCCGTTCGCTTTAACTCATTAACTAAAGAGCAGCAGCAGGATGTGATCACCCGTACCTTCACTAAGAGTATGTAATTAGCGAAGCAGTAAGGCTCCACTTCGGTGGAGCCTTTTCAAAAGCCTTGTTTGCCAGCAGCCTGACCGTCCAACCAGACCGCTGGCAAAACAGACTTAACGCAGCTAAAGACTGCGTACCTGCTAAAGGCAGGTCTACCGTGGAGAACTCATCGCAATGTCAGTCACCGGCCGTATCCACTCATTCGAATCTTGCGGGACTGTAGACGGTCCCGGCATCCGCTTTATCACCTTCTTCCAGGGCTGCCTGATGCGCTGCCTCTACTGCCACAACCGTGATACCTGGGATACCCATGGCGGTAAAGAGATTACCGTTGAGGAATTGATGAAGGACGTGGTGTCTTATCGTCACTTTATGAATGCGTCCGGCGGCGGCGTGACGGCTTCAGGCGGAGAAGCAATTTTACAGGCGGAGTTTGTGCGGGACTGGTTCCGAGCCTGCCACGCTGAAGGCATCAATACCTGCCTCGATACCAACGGTTTTGTCCGTCGCTATGACCCGGTCATTGATGAACTGCTGGAAGTGACCGATCTGGTGATGCTGGATCTGAAGCAGATCAATGATGATGTTCACCAGGTCCTGGTTGGGGTTTCTAACCATCGAACGTTGGATTTCGCCCGCTATCTGGCTAAGAAGAAAATCCGCACCTGGATCCGTTATGTTGTGGTGCCTGGTTATTCTGATGATGATGATTCCGCACACCGTCTGGGTGAATTCACCCGTGATATGGGCAACGTGGAAAAAATCGAGCTGCTGCCTTATCACGAATTAGGCAAGCATAAATGGGTCGCGATGGGCGAGGAGTACAAACTGGACGGCGTGCATCCACCGAAGGCGGAAACGATGGACCGGGTTAAATCCATTCTTGAAGGTTACGGCCACAAGGTGATGTACTGATCCTCTCAAACAGCACAAATAAAAATGGCGCCCAATGGCGCCATTTTTATTGCGTACGCAGTATCAGGCTTGCGCGAATGGCGTGGCTTGCTTATCAGATTTACGCAGCAGCATCACCAAATAGACAAAGGCCACAGCGGCAATCATCATAAACAGCACAGGGTCAGAATAGTTCTGCATCAGCATTGAGGTCATCGCCGGGCCAAGCAGACTGCCAACGGTATAGCTCAGTAACAGAGCCTGATTCATTGCGACCAGCTCATGATGAGCGACCGTTTCACAGGCCCAGGACATGGCAACCGGATACAACGTAAAGCCGGCACAACCCAACACAAACAGCGCAGGTGCCATTGCCGCATTACCCAACATCGCAAAGGCGCCGAGGATAACCACAAACACCTGTACGCGCAGCACCAGCAGGCGGCCATAGCGATCGGCCAGGCGACCCACAGGCCATTGCCCGACAATTCCGGCGCTGACCATCAAAGCCATCCAGTATCCCACCGTGGCATCATTCATTCCCTGATGGGAGAGATACAGCGGCATCAGACCATATAACGAACCAAGAAGGATGCCGGAGATGATGCAGCCGTTGATACCCAAACGCGCGCTACGACGGCGCAGCATTGGCCACATACGTCCTGGTGCGGCTTCCGTGTCGTCCCCTTTGGCCGTCACTTTGGTGAAGACCAGCGGCAGGATAGCCGCCACGATTATACCGGTTACCCACGGCAGAACATGCAGCAGTTCTGTGGAAACCTTGCTCACCAACAGCTGACCGGCAACGGTACCGATATAGTAGACAATCATATAGGCAGCCAGCAGCTGACCACGATTACGTAGCGTTCCACTGCACAGCAAGGCGCTTTCAACGATAACCCAAATCAGTGCGCAGCCAATTCCGGCAACAAAACGCCACATAGCCCAAACCCAGAAACCGCTTTCCAGCCCTAACGCGGCGGTAGCCAGCGCAAAGAGCACTGAAGCGATGTAATAGCTGCGGTTAAAGCCCAGTCGTTTGATTGCCCAACCTGCAACCAGAGTGCCTGCCAGATTACCGGTGTAGTAAGAAGAACTGACCACCCCAACCTGCCACGTTGGCAGGAAATCGTGCGTGAGCCAAAGCGGCACCAGCGTATTCAGCACGGCGATCGAAATCGTCAGCAGCAGAAGGCCGCAAAGCAGCACAATAACAGGGCGAGACCAGGTGGACATAGTGGCGGAACTACCAAAAGAAGAGATGATTTTGCGCGCATAATGCCACTGCCGGAATAAAAGTCAATCTGGCAAAAAAAGGCTGAAGCCCAAAGGGATTAGCGATGATTTAAATTACTTATCATGCCAGAGAAGGCAGAAACAGACTGATTTAAGGGGCGCGATTAACCGATTGAAATTAGGACGCTTTTATTTACATCCGAGTCTCATAATCAGATAATTTTCCTGTCCCATTGATTACTTTGATTAAAAAATATTGCCGTAGCGATGCAGACGATTTTTGCTATACGCCGGGCCTTAAACAAAAAAAAGCCTGCGGGCGTAACCAGCAGGCTTTTTAGCAGGAGCACGTCAGAAATTAACCGACGAATTCAAGACCTTTCATATATGGCTTCAGAACCTCAGGCACCGCGATGCGACCGTCAGCCTGCTGGTAGTTTTCCAGCACCGCCACCAGCGTACGACCCACTGCCAGACCAGACCCGTTAAGGGTATGAACGAGGCGGGTTTTCTTCTCGGTTTTCGGTCTGCAACGAGCCTGCATACGACGCGCCTGGAAATCGCCCATATTCGAACAGGAAGAGATTTCGCGGTAGGTGTCCTGCGCTGGCAGCCACACCTCCAGATCGTAAGTTTTGCATGAGCCAAAGCCCATATCACCGGTGCAAAGCAACACTTTACGGTATGGCAGTTCCAGCAGCTGAAGCACCTTCTCCGCGTGTCCGACCAGTTCTTCCAGAGCATCCATGGAATCTTCCGGACGGGTAATGTGCACCATTTCAACTTTATCGAACTGGTGCATACGGATCAGGCCACGGGTATCACGACCATAGGCACCGGCTTCTGAACGGAAGCAAGGTGTATGCGCGGTGAACTTCAGCGGCAGAGACTCTTCTTCCAGAATTTCATCGCGAACCATATTGGTCAGCGGTACTTCTGAAGTCGGGATCAGCGCATAATCACTGCTGGACGCTTCTTCTTCCAGCGGACGAGTGTGGAACAGGTCTTCACCGAACTTAGGCAGCTGGCCGGTGCCGTGCAAAGACGCATGGTTCACCAGGTAAGGAACGTAAGTTTCCAGATAGCCGTGCTGCTCGGTGTGCAGATCCAGCATAAACTGGCTCAGCGCACGGTGCATCAGCGCAATTTGACCCTGCATCACCACAAAGCGTGAACCTGTCAGTTTGGCGCCCATGGCGAAATCCAGACCGGAAGCCATTTCACCCAGTTCGACGTGATCGCGAACGGCGAAATCAAATTCACGCGGGGTTCCCCAGCGGCTGACTTCGAGGTTTTCACTGTCGTCTTTACCCAGTGGTACTTCATCAACCGGGATATTCGGGATAGCAGAAGCCATTTCACGAATGGCGTTCAGCAGTTCGTCCAGTTCCGCTTTGGCCGCATCCAGGCTTTCGCCCAGCGCGTTCACTTCCTGACGTAATGGCTCGATGTCTTCCCCACGCGCCTTGGCCTGCCCGATAGATTTGGATCGGGAGTTACGTTCTGCCTGCAGTGTTTCGGTTTCGACCTGCAGAACTTTACGGCGCTCTTCCTGCGAACGCAGCGTGTCAACGTCAAGCTTATAGCCCCGGCGTGCCAGTTTTTCAGCGACTGCGTCTGGCTCATTACGCAGCAGATTGGGATCGAGCATGCTTGTCCTGTGATTATTCGAGTGAGTAAATGAGGGGCGCATCCGGCGTGCGAATGCGTTGAATTCCTTGCTAACCTTACCGCAACGTCAGTGTCAACGGTAGCGTTTTGTCGGGCTATTTTGATCCTGCTCAGCCAGCCAGGCTAGCTTTTCACCGATCTTCCCTTCAAGACCTCTGGAAGTCGGTCGGTAGTACCGCGTTTGTGCCATTTCAGAGGGGAAGTAGTCCTCACCAGCCGCATAGGCGTTCGGCTCGTCGTGGGCATATCGGTATTCCGCACCCAGCCCCATTTCTTTCATCAGCTTGGTCGGCGCGTTTCGCAGATGTTCAGGCACATCGAAATCTGGATTATCTTTTGCGTCGCGCATCGCGGCTTTAAACGCGGTATATACCGCGTTGCTCTTCGGTGCACAAGCCAGATAGACGATAGCCTGGGCAATCGCGCGTTCCCCTTCCGCTGGCCCAACGCGAGTAAAACAGTCCCAGGCGGAAATAGCGACCTGCATTCCCCGGGGATCGGCATTCCCCACATCCTCCGAGGCGATTGCCAGCAAGCGACGGGCAACGTACAGCGGATCGCCACCCGCGGCAATAATACGGGCATACCAGTACAGGGCGGCATCAGGTGCTGAGCCACGTACCGATTTATGCAGTGCCGAAATCAGATCGTAAAAGCGATCGCCTTTATTATCGAACCTGGCGCTGCGTTCGCCTGACACTTCGTTCAGCAGTTGAGCCGTCAGCTCCCGCTTGCCTTTGCTGTTGACCTCGGCCATATCGGCCATCATCTCCAACGTGTTTAGCGCACGGCGAGCATCGCCGTTAACCAGTTCGGCAATCATCCTGCGCGTACCCTCAGGCAGAACGATATTCTCTTTGCCATAACCGCGATCGCTGTCTTTCATGGCCTGATCGAGCACGATTTCGATGTCTTCACTGGTTAGCGATTTCAGCAGATAGACGCGGGCACGGGAAAGCAGTGCTGAATTGAGCTCAAACGACGGGTTTTCCGTTGTGGCACCGATAAAGGTGATGGTGCCATCTTCAATATGTGGCAGAAACGCATCCTGCTGACTTTTGTTAAAACGGTGAACTTCATCGACAAACAGGATGGTGCGACGCCCGGCATCGCGGTTTTGCCTCGCGCGCTCGATGGCTTCGCGGATCTCTTTTACGCCCGACGTCACTGCGGAGATGCGTTCCACATCAGCCTGGCCGTAACGGCCGATAATTTCGGCCAGCGTGGTTTTTCCTGTCCCTGGCGGCCCCCACAGGATCATCGAATGCAGATGCCCGGCCTCGATGGCGCGTGGCAGAGGCTTACCGGCAGCCAGCAGGTGCTGCTGCCCAATATATTCTGCCAGCGTTGCTGGCCGCATACGGGCGGCCAGAGGCTGAAATTCATTGTGGGAGAAATCCAGAGACAGAGTATTCACGCTAACCTCACTGACGCTGATCGTCCAGCGTCACGCCTTTTGGCGGTGTGAACTGGAACTTACTGGCTTCAACAGCCCCATTTTGCTGGCTCTTCAGTGCATAGCTGCTGCGCTGTCCATCCTGCTCCACGGCGCTGAACTGGTTTATGGTGCCGTTAGTGGAAACATTGATGGTGAACTGCTTCAGGTTGCCATCGGTAGATTTAGGGGTCAGGTCGAAGTTGTCGCCCTGCTGCTTAATGTTGTACTGCTTCCAGTCACTGCCCTGATTACGCGCGATCAGCATAAACGGCGTGTTACTGGTGGCATCTTTCAGCCAGGTTGCACTGACCTGCTCAACAAACGGGTTATAGAACCACAGCGTTTTGCCATCAGAAATCAGCACGCTTTCGTCCGGTGCGGTCATATGCCAGTTGAACAGGTTCGGGCGTTTAACCCACAGTTCACCTTCCCCATCCTGAACGGACTGTCCGCTACCGTCAGTGACTTTCTGCGTGAAGCTGGCGTGGAAGCTCTTCACTTTGTCCAGACGCTGCTGCAGGTCTGAAGACGCATCGGCCAGTACACTGGCAGAGGCAAAGGCGGTCAGCAGACAGCAGGAGATCAATAATTTTTTCATTAGGGCATCCTTATTAAAACTTTTTATCCCGATAAGCGGGGAAGCCTGGGGGGATAACTGTAGCCAGGCACTAGCGAAATCAACAGGGGATCCCCTGAATGAAACTGGCAATACTGTCTGATATGGGGATAAGCCCCGGAAACTCAACGGGCCGGGTCTCCCCGGCCCGTATTTTAAGGCAAAACTGACCTGACAGCCGACTTACATCTCATGTGGCGGAGGGGAAAGCACTTCACGGTTACCGTTATGGCCCGGTGAAGAGACAATCCCCTGTGCTTCCATCTGTTCGATAATACGCGCCGCACGGTTGTAGCCGATGCGGAATTGACGCTGCACACCAGAAATAGACGCACGACGTTTCTCCACCACAAAGCCAACGGCCTGATCGAACAGCGGATCCAGCTCTTCATCACCATCCAGCGTCAGACCGCCTTCGCTCTCTTCGCCAGCGGTGATGCTCTCGATGTATTGCGGACGACCGCGCGCCTTCCAGTCCTGCACAACGGCGTGAACTTCCTCATCGCGCACGAAGGCACCATGAACACGCACAGGCATCGAGGAGTTTGGTGGCATATAAAGCATGTCACCCATTCCCAGCAGCGATTCAGCGCCTGCCTGATCGAGAATTGTACGGGAGTCGATCTTGCTTGAAACGGTGAACGCAATACGCGTTGGAATGTTAGCCTTGATCAAACCGGTAATCACATCGACCGACGGACGCTGTGTCGCCAGAACCAGGTGGATCCCTGCGGCACGCGCTTTCTGTGCCAGGCGGGCAATCAGCTCTTCAACTTTCTTGCCCACCGCCATCATCAGGTCGGCGAACTCATCGACCAGCACCACGATATAGGGCAGTTTTTCCAGCACCGGCGGCGTGGCATCCATGCTTTCGCCCGGTTTCCAGAATGGATCCGGAATTGGACGCCCCATCGCTTCAGCCTGAGCCACCTTCTCGTTGTAGCCTGCCAGATTACGCACACCCAGCGCCGACATCAGCTTATAACGACGTTCCATCTCACCGACACTCCAGCGCAGCGCATTGGCGGCGTCTTTCATGTCGGTAACGACTTCGGTCAGCAGATGAGGAATGCCTTCATAGACCGACAGTTCCAGCATTTTCGGGTCGATCATGATAAAGCGCACGTCTTCCGGCGAGGCCTTATACAGCATGCTGATAATCATGGCGTTAACGCCGACCGACTTACCAGAACCGGTGGTACCGGCCACCAGCAGGTGAGGCATCTTGGCCAAATCCGCGATCACCGGCTGCCCCGAAATATCTTTGCCCAATACCACGGCAAGCGGTGAGGGGTTATCGCGGAATTTAGCGCACTCCAACACTTCACGCATATAGACCGTCTGGCGATGCTTATTAGGCAGCTCCAGACCAACATACGGCTTGCCAGGGATCACTTCCACCACGCGGACAGCAACGGCTGAAAGCGAGCGGGCAAGGTCACGAGACAGGTTAGAAATACGGGCCGCTTTCACGCCCGGTGCTAAATCCAGTTCGAAACGCGTAATGACCGGACCTGGTGAGATGCCAACCACTTCGGCTTTCACGCGGTAATCAGCCAGACGGGCCTCAACCAGTCGGGCCATTTGCTCCAGGGCAAACATATCGACAGGTTCAGCTTCAATCGGCGGTTCGGTCAACAAATCCAGCGAAGGCAACGGTGTGGTTGGGCGTTCCAGACGTTGCTCATGACGCACAAGGAACGGGTGGAACAAGCTATCTTCAGCCGGTTTCGCCGGTTCTGGCTCAGGCGCAGCTTCCTGAGGAGCCTGCCAGGATGGGGCAACCGGTGCCTGTGGCTGCTGTGCTACCGGCTGAGCCGGAGGCGTCTGCCATGACGGGGTTACCGGAGCCTGTGGCTGCGGCGCGACCGGCTGAGCCGGAGGCGTCTGCCATGACGGGGTTACCGGAGCCTGTGGTTGCGTCGCGACCGGTTGAGCCGGAGGCGTCTGCCATGATGGCGTGACGGGTTGCTGTACCGGCGCATGTTCAGGCGTAGAACTGTGCTGTTGCCACTGCTCTGCGGCTTTATCGGTCTCTGCGGGTAAGGTAAACAGCGGCTCGCTTGGGCCGTCATCCACCAAATCATCCATTGGAGAGAAATCGAACGCTCCGGCGGTATCCAGTTTGAAGGACGGAGCCTGCTGCTGGTCCTCTTCGCCATACCGTTGCTGCTGTTGTTCAGCAAACTGACGAGCCAATGCAGCCTGTTGCAGAGCGGCTTCATCATCTTCTGCGAACTCTTCGCCATAGCGCGTCTGCTGCTGAGCCATAAAGGCCTCGCGCAGATGGGCCTCTTCCAGCTCCATCGCATCTTCATCCGCAGCGGGCAGAGTGGCGGAGGTGGATCCCAGCAGTTCCTGCTCTTCTTTCGCCTTCTCTTCAGCCATACGCTGAGAAGGCAATTTGATGCCATAAGAAGCCAGTTCACGACGCGTTGGCAATTTAACCGGGTTAGGACGCGGCAATGCCGGGCCGATGCCTTGCTTAACCTGAGGGTTAACCGGCGCCTCACTGGTCGCACTGAATCCCGGCATAAACGGCGCGGACGCTGCCGCGACTTTAGCCGCAGCCACGACACCCTGAGTGCCAGCAGCCATATCGGTTGGCTGAGTGGACTGCGGAGCAGAGAAGTCGAATGGCGAAGAACTGTCTCGCCAGTTCCCCATCCGTGGCCCTTCATCTTCGTCATCCACCTGCACTGAAGGTGCAGGCGTGGTCTCAGCCGGCATTTCAAAGCGGTAAAGTTCAGGCGTTTGTGCTACTGGCGCAGCCGCAACAGGCTCGGGAGTCGCCGCCTGAGCGGGAACATGCGCAGGCTGAACGCTGGCGACCGGAGAAACCGGGGCAGCAGGAGCCTCTTCAGCTTGCGGAGCCGCAGCCAATGGTGCAGCAGTTGCAGCCACAGCCGATTTGCTCAGAAGCGGATCGTTGTCCTCTGCTTCATGCTCATCGTCCTGCAGTATTTTCTTCGGCGCAGACAGCAGCACATCATCTTCTTCGCTGCGGGCGCTTTGCTTCAGAACAGGTGCGGCCGGAACCGCTTCGCCCTGCTCGTCTTCATACTTATCATCATGCCAGTGCTCATCGTTACGCGAACGATTACTGGCAAAGGTCAGCACGCCCATCACGACACCACCGATTTTCTCAGCGATAGTGAGCCATGACCAGCCGGTATAGAGCGTTAATCCCGCAGCCCAGATGCACAGCAGCGTCAAGGTGCCACCGGCGCTGCTGAACCATGGTGCCATGGCATTACTCAGCAGGCTGCCAATCACGCCACCCGAAGCGAAGTACCAAATGTCATCGGCATTCAGCGCCGCAAGGCCGCATGAAGTGATCACCAGAGCCAGCACGCCAATCAGGCGCAGGGCGACTGCGAAGTAATCAATGAATTCCTGAGAGTGGCGCTGACGGAAAGTGATCCAGCAAAGGCCTAAAATGACTGGAGGAATGGCATAGGCCATCACACCAAAAATGAAGAACAGGGTATCCGCAAGCCAGGCGCCAATGCCGCCGCCCACATTGTGGATAGGTTCATGCCAGGCGGTCTGAGACCAGCTGGGATCGGAAGGATTGAAGCTCACCAACGCTGCCATCAGATAAACGGCAAAAAGAGCCACAACAATCAACAACGCTTCGAGCAGACGACGCCCACTGCTAAGCGGTTGTAAGGATACTTCTTTATCTTCTGTGTATTCCTGGCTCAAGAGTACTCTCCAGGGGCCTGTAAACTATGGAGGCAACAGCGCCGGGCGAGCCCGACGCTGAACCTGTATGAATTCACAGGAGTGTACCGAAAACTATCAGGTTTTGCACCTGCCCTGTGTTACCGCGTTTTAATGACTAAGCGGTTACTTTGTTTCACTTCTTCCATGACGACATAGGTCCGCGTATCGTTCACGCCCGGCAGACGTAGCAGGGTCTCGCCCAGCAATTTACGGTAAGCCGACATATCAGGAACACGGGTTTTCAGCAGATAGTCAAAATCGCCTGAAACAAGATGACACTCTTGAGTTTCCTCAAGTTTTTGTACGGCGGCGTTAAATTGCTCAAACACATCCGGTGCACCACGATTCAGAGTAATCTCAACGAATACCAGCAGTGACGCGTCCAGATAGTGTGGATTCAGCTGCGCGGTATAACCCAGGATGAATCCCTGGCGCTCGAGGCGACGGACACGTTCAAGGCAGGGTGTCGGGGATAAACCCACACTCTTGGAAAGATCGACGTTAGAAATTCGACCATTCTTTTGCAGTTCGTTAAGGATGTTGCGGTCGATCCTGTCGAGATCTTTACCAGGTCGTTTTTTATTGTCTACCATTATTATTGTCTCTCTTAATGCCTTCCCTTTACTTGCCATACCCTGGCGCATTCGATGTGCAGGGTTGTTCTAAGTGAAGTCAGGAGCCTGCTGCGCTTCTTGCAAAACGCCCATCCGTATGACGCATGTTGTCTGTCCACACCATGCGTCATGACCAATGACAGACTGAGTTTATTCGGCCAGCGTGCCAAAACATGGAATGAAAATCTGTTTTGCCAACCTAAATCCCCTCTGCTTCCTACACTGTTTTCGCAAAAGCGCAGCCGATTGTCAAAGCAAAACAACTAAAACCAGTACAACATGCCAGAAGTATCGCTGCGTGACTGTTTTTAAATGGATATTTTCAGGGCATTGCACTGTCAGGTGTCAGCGTTTGCCCCAAAATAGCGCACAACTCGCCCGCAAGGTGAAAGGGTCCATTGGTCAAACCTTTCGCAGTCATCGTTAACAAAATCGCAGAATGCTTTTGTTGCCGCGTTAAATTCCCTACAATCGAAAAATGTTTGCCAGACAAATAATGAGGGTCTCATGAGCACGGCCAAACACAGTAAATTACTTATCCTGGGCTCAGGCCCGGCTGGCTATACCGCTGCCGTTTATGCAGCGCGCGCCAATTTGAATCCGGTGTTAATCACCGGCCTGGAAAAAGGCGGTCAGTTGACCACCACCACCGAAGTTGAAAACTGGCCGGGTGACCCGAACGATCTGACCGGTCCGGCGTTGATGGAACGTATGCAGGAGCATGCGGAGAAATTCAACACCGAGATCATTTTCGACCACATTCATACGGTCGATCTGCAGACGCGCCCGTTCAGATTAACTGGCGACAGCGCGGAATATACTGCTGATGCTTTGATCATCGCTACCGGTGCCTCTGCCCGCTATCTGGGCTTGCCGTCTGAAGAAGCGTTTAAAGGACGCGGCGTTTCAGCCTGTGCAACCTGCGATGGTTTCTTCTACCGTAACCAGAAAGTTGCGGTGATCGGCGGGGGGAATACCGCCGTTGAAGAAGCGCTTTATCTGGCGAACATCGCTGCAGAAGTGCATTTGATTCACCGCCGCGACAGCTTCCGCGCGGAAAAAATCCTTATCGACCGTCTGATGGAAAAAGTGCGCAACGGCAATATCGTGCTGCACACTAACCAGACGCTGGATGAAGTGATCGGCGATCAAATGGGTGTCAGCTCGCTGCGCCTGCGCTCTGCGCTGGACGATCAGCAGACTGAAGAGCTGAATGTAGCCGGTCTGTTTGTCGCCATCGGGCATAGCCCGAACACCGGCATCTTCAAAGATCAGCTTGAGCTGGAAAATGGGTACATCAAAGTCCAGTCGGGTCTGCAGGGCAATGCGACTCAGACCAGTATTCCAGGCGTGTTCGCCGCGGGTGATGTGATGGATCATATCTACCGTCAGGCGATCACCTCAGCCGGCACCGGTTGTATGGCGGCTTTGGATGCAGAACGCTTCCTCGATGGATTAGTTAAAAACTCTCAGTGAGTTGTTAACACTCTGCATCAATCTTGCCAAAGGCGACCTCAACTGGTCGCCTTTTTGCTTTCCGCATTGTAACATTGCCAGCCAATCCCCCTGTTTTTAGCAGGGATGTTTTCTCCTCTTTCGTCTAACGCTCAGCTGGAAAAGCATGAACAAAACACGGCAGCAACAGTTACTCCGTTGGTTAAAAAGCCAGACCGGGCTGGGTAAGCGCTGGTTACGGCTCTCTCTGATGCTTGGCATGTTAAGCGCCCTGCTGATTGTCTGTCAGGCGTGGCTGCTGGCCTCACTGCTACAGGCGTTGATTGTTGATCACACGCCACGAGAAGCCTTAGTCACCCCGTTCGTGCTGCTGTTCGGCTGTTTCGTTCTGCGCGGTGTGTTGGCCTGGCTACGCGAAAAAGTGGGATTCGAATGTGGCAAAGCTATCCGAACCACGCTCCGACGTACGGTCCTCAACCAGCTCAGCGCATTGGGGCCGGCCTGGATCCAGGGTAAACCTGCGGGCAGTTGGGCCACGCTGCTGCTGGAACAAATCGAAGATATGCAGGATTACTATTCCCGCTATCTGCCGCAAATGCTGCTGTCCGTTTTTATCCCCTGCTTTATTCTGATTGCCCTGTTCCCTGTAAACTGGGCCGCTGCGCTCATTTTGCTGTGTACCGCGCCGCTGATACCGCTGTTTATGGCGCTGGTCGGTATGGGCGCGGCGGATGCCAATCGCCGTAACTTTCAAGCGCTGGCCAGGCTCAGTGGCCACTTCCTCGATCGTTTACGTGGGCTGGAAACCTTACGCCTGTTCCATCGTGCAGAAGCGGAAACCGAGAGCATTCGCCAGTCTTCGGAAGATTTCCGGCAACGAACCATGGAAGTCCTGCGCCTGGCTTTCCTCTCCTCCGCCGTGCTTGAGTTCTTCGCCTCACTGTCAATCGCGGTTGTGGCGGTCTATTTCGGCTTCTCATACCTCGGCGAACTCAATTTTGGCCATTATGGCTCCGGCGTTACGCTGTTTGCCGGATTCCTTGCGTTGATCCTCGCGCCGGAGTTCTTCCAGCCACTCCGCGATCTCGGCGCGTTTTATCATGCCAAAGCGCAGGCCGTCGGCGGCGCGGATGCACTGGAAACCTTCCTGAATCAGAGCGAAACCCTGACCTCCTCACAAGGCGAAAAGGTGATTGATACGCAGCATGGCCTGACTTTCGAGGCACAGGAACTGCAGATCCTTTCCCCGGATGGCAAGGTACTGGCAGGACCGTTGAATTTCACCTTGCTTCCTGGCATGCGCGTGGCGCTGGTCGGGCAAAGCGGTGCGGGTAAGACCTCCCTGCTTAACGTACTGCTGGGTTTTCTGCCCTACCAGGGATCGCTGCGGGTCAACGGGACTGAACTGCGGGAAATCTCGCCGGAGTTCTGGCAACAGCAACTTGCCTGGGTTGGACAGAACCCTCACCTCCCTGCGGCAACGTTACGGCAGAATATTGTGCTGGCCGGCCGGGTTGACCCGATCAAGCTTGACAACGTTTGCCAGCAGGCCGGCGTAAAAGAGTTCCTTTCACAGCTGCCGAATGGACTGGAAAGTGAAATCGGTGAGCAGGCCTCTTCCCTGTCAGTCGGTCAGGCGCAACGTGTTGCAGTGGCCAGGGCGCTGTATAAGTCCTGCCATTTCCTGTTACTTGATGAGCCCGGTTCAAGCCTCGACAGTCGCAGTGAACAGCGGGTTAATGAAGCCTTACTGGCCGCGTCCCTCAGCCAGACCACCTTAATGATCACCCACCAGTTGGATCAACTGGGCCGCTGGGATGAAATCTGGCTGATGCGCAACGGCAAAATCCTGCAGCAAGGTGACCACGCTGAGCTTATGCGCTCGCCCGGTGCATTTGCCGAACTGGCTGCCAGGCGTCAGGAGACCGTAGAATGAAAACGTTAATGCCGTTTCTGGCCCTTTATCGCCGTCATATCTGGCGGCTGTCATTGGGAATTGTGCTGGCCATTATTACCCTGCTGGCCAGCATCGGTCTGTTAACACTTTCCGGCTGGTTCCTGGCCGCTTCCTCAGTGGCAGGCTTTGCCGGCTTATACAGCTTCAACTACATGCTGCCAGCCGCTGGTGTCAGGGGTGCGGCGATCACCCGCACTGCAGCACGCTATTTCGAGCGCCTGGTCAGCCACGATGGCACATTCAGAGTCCTTCAGCATCTGCGGGTGTTTACCTTTAGCAAACTGCTGCCGCTCTCCCCTGCGGGATTAAGTGGCTATCGTAAAGGCGACTTGCTGAACAGACTGGTTGCTGATGTCGATACGCTTGACCATCTTTATCTGCGCGTCATCTCACCATTGTTTGGCGCTTTTGTGGTGATTCTTACTGTAACCGTTGGCTTGAGCTGGCTGGACTGGCATCTGGCGGTGATATTGGGCGGCCTGATGTTACTGACGCTGCTACTGCTTCCTCCGCTGTTTTATCGCGCTGGCAGGCCGGCAGGTATCGCTCTGACCGCATTACGCGGTCAATACCGCACTCAGCTGGCCGACTGGCTGCAGGCTCAGGCAGAGCTGGCACTTTACGGAGCGGCTAAACTCTTCCGCCAGAATCTTGACCAGACTGAAGCACGCTGGATGGCTGCGCAGCAACGTCAGGCCAGCCTGATGGGACTCTCTCAGGGGTTACTGACGTTGATTACCGGCTTTACCGTGGTGCTGATTTTATGGCTAAGCGCGGGCGGCATCGGTCATCTGAAGGAGCCTGGCGCCTTTATTGCCCTGTTTGTGTTTTGTGCTCTGGCGGCCTTTGAAGCGCTGGCGCCGGTTGGGGGCGCGTTTCTGCACCTGGGTCAGGTGATGGCGTCAGCGACGCGGGTTTCTGAAGTAATTAACCAGCAACCTGCGGTGCATTTTGCCCACACTCCCCTTCCAGCACGCGAAGGCGTTTCCCTGAGTATCAAGGATCTGAGCTTCAGCTATGGCGATCATCATCCTGCGCTGGACTGCCTCTCACTGGACGTTGCCCAAGGGGAACATGTCGCGCTGTTGGGCAGAACGGGCTGCGGGAAATCGACACTCCTCCAGCTTCTTACTCGCGCCTGGGATCCACAGCATGGCAGCCTGCTCCTCAACGGGCAGCCACTGCAGCAGTGGGATGAAGCTTCTCTGCGTGCGGCCACCAGCGTGGTCACACAACGTGTTCACCTTTTCAGTAACACGCTGCGGGAAAATTTGCTGCTGGCCTCAGCGCAAAGCAGCGACGCGCAACTGGTTGAAGTCCTTAACCAGGTGGGCCTTGGCGGATTGCTGGAGGATGATTTGGGGCTGAATGCCTGGCTGGGTGAAGGTGGACGTCAGCTCTCCGGTGGCGAGTTAAGAAGGCTGGGTCTTGCGCGTGCACTACTGCATAACGGTGATTTATTGCTGCTGGATGAACCGACCGAAGGCCTTGATGCTGAAACAGAGCAGCAAATTCTGGCGTTACTTCACGAGGTCGCCAAAGACAAAACGATGATTATGGTGACTCACCGCCTGCAAGGCCTGCAGCAGTTCGACAAAATTTGCATTATGGACAGCGGCAGGATCATTGAGCAGGGAAATCATGTCGAATTAATCTCAAAACGCGGTCGCTACTGGTATTTCCACCAGCGGTTTGCGCTATAGTCATAGCCTCTCGTGCCGCAGAGGCTGTTAACATGCGCCTGATCCAACTCTCAAGGGAGTCACTCAACTTCCCGCCGCCGGAAATGGCGCTGCGTGAACCTAATGGCCTGTTGGCGATGGGTGGCGATCTCAGCCCTGCCCGCCTGCTGAGCGCCTATCACCGTGGCATTTTCCCCTGGTTCTCGCCGGGGGATCCGATTCTGTGGTGGTCGCCCGATCCTCGTGCGGTGCTTTATCCACAAAGCTTCCACCTCAGCCGCAGCATGAAGCGCTTTCATCAGCAGTCACCTTACCGCGTGACGCTTAATCAGAGCTTTTATGATGTTATCGAAGGCTGTGCCAGCAATCGTGAAGAAGGGACATGGATAACCAATGAAGTTCGCCGCGCCTGGCTGAAGCTGTTTGAGGCAGGACATGCGCAGTCGATTGAGGTCTGGCATGAGAATGAACTGGTCGGCGGGATGTACGGGCTGGCGCTGGGACAGATTTTTTGTGGCGAATCGATGTTCAGCCGGCGAGAAAATGCCTCAAAAACGGCATTGTTGGTATTCAGCCGCTATTTTCAGCAGCAAGGTGGAAAAGTGATCGACTGCCAGGTACTGAACCCGCATACCGCTTCGCTTGGCGCTGAGGAGATAGGCCGTGCGGATTACCTGCATCAGGTCAACTCGCTGGCAGATCAGCCGCTTTCAGCGAACTGTTGGCAGCCGCAGACCCTTTTTTAGTGGGATTAAACGATGTTTTCCACGCAAGAGTGGATAACAGTGATATAATATGCGCGTTTGGTATGTCGTCCGCCCATCGCCTCCTGTCACTGGCGAGCCGGGATTGGCCTGGCTGGGAATATTAACGCACTTTGTCTTTCGGTTTGCATTGCGCACAGGAGCGAATGCGAGACCCATTTTTAGCCCGCATTTCCCCCACGCTGACGTCGTACACTGCACATTTTTAATCGTGAGCTCCTCTGCGCGAAACGCGTAACAGAGGAGTTGATGCTGGTGAAATCACCAACAATTCTTTACATAATACTTGAAATTCGGCATTATCTTGCCGGTTCAAAACTAAGGTTGTAACACCTAGAGGATTCGATGGCCAAAGAAGACAATATTGAAATGCAGGGTACCGTATTGGATACGTTACCTAACACCATGTTCCGCGTTGAGTTAGAAAATGGACACGTGGTTACCGCTCACATCTCCGGTAAAATGCGTAAAAACTATATCCGCATCCTGACGGGCGACAAAGTCACTGTTGAGCTGACCCCGTACGACCTGAGCAAAGGCCGCATTGTCTTCCGTAGTCGCTAATTAGCATTCAGCCGTGCTGCCGCCCGTAGCCGCAGCACCCATAAAAAAAGGCCGGATATCATATCCGGCCTTTTTTCTATCTATCGAACAGCTTAGTGTTCTGACCCTACCGTTTTACGCTTCTCAGCGCTAACGAAGTCATAGGTCAGCTGGTTTTTCTCTTTATCGAGAGCCACCGACACGGAGCCGCCATCCACCAGCGAACCAAACAGCAGTTCGTTTGCCAGCGGTTTTTTCAGGCATTCCTGCACGGTACGCGCCATTGGACGTGCGCCCATCGCTTTATCGTACCCTTTCGCTGCCAGCCAGTCCCGGGCATCATCGCTGACTTCCAGCGACACGCCTTTCGCATCCAGCTGCGCCTGCAGTTCGACAATAAACTTGTCGACAACCTGATGGATAACCTCGGTATCGAGGTGTTTGAACCAAATAATATTGTCCAGACGGTTACGGAATTCTGGCGTAAAGATCTTTTTGATCTCTTCCATCGCATCGGTGCTGTTATCCTGGTGGATCAGACCGATCGACTTACGTTCAGTTTCCCGCACGCCGGCGTTCGTGGTCATCACCACCACCACGTTACGGAAATCGGCTTTACGGCCGTTGTTATCGGTCAGCATACCGTTGTCCATTACCTGCAACAGCAGGTTAAAGACATCCGGGTGTGCCTTCTCGATTTCATCAAGCAGTACTACCGCGTGTGGATGCTTAATCACCGCATCCGTCAGCAGGCCGCCCTGATCGAAACCAACATAGCCTGGAGGCGCACCAATCAAACGGCTAACGGTGTGACGCTCCATGTATTCCGACATATCGAAACGCAGCAGCTCAATGCCCAGCGCTTTCGCCAGCTGAACGGTCACCTCAGTTTTACCGACGCCCGTAGGACCAGCAAACAGGAAGGAACCGACAGGTTTACGATCCTGACCCAATCCGGCGCGACTCATTTTGATCGCTTCGGTTAAGGCCTCAATCGCATCATCCTGGCCAAATACCAGCATTTTCAGACGATCGCTCAGGGTTTTCAGCGTGTCACGGTCGGTGGCAGAAACACTCTTCTCTGGAATACGCGCAATGCGGGCCACCACAGATTCGATATCCGACACGTTAACCGTTTTCTTACGCTTACTAACCGGCATCAGACGTGCGCGAGCGCCCGCCTCATCAATCACGTCAATCGCCTTATCAGGCAGATGACGGTCGTTGATGTATTTCACCGCCAGCTCCACGGCGGCTCTGACCGCTTTCGCGGTGTAGCGCACGTCGTGGTGAGCTTCGTATTTCGGCTTCAGACCATTGATGATTTGCACGGTTTCGTCGACAGAAGGTTCGGTAATGTCGATCTTCTGGAAACGGCGAGCCAGCGCACGGTCTTTTTCAAAGATGTTGCTGAATTCCTGATAGGTTGTGGAACCCATCACGCGAATTTTCCCGCTGGAGAGCAGCGGCTTGATCAGATTAGCGGCGTCAACCTGGCCACCTGATGCAGCACCGGCACCGATGATGGTGTGGATCTCATCGATAAACAGAATGCTGCTGGTATCCTGCTCAAGCTGTTTTAACAGCGCTTTGAAACGTTTTTCAAAATCACCACGGTATTTGGTGCCCGCCAACAGTGAACCGATATCCAGCGAATAAATCGTGGCATCTTTCATCACTTCCGGCACGTCACCCTGCACAATGCGCCAGGCCAGGCCTTCCGCAATGGCGGTTTTACCGACGCCAGACTCACCCACCAGTAACGGGTTATTTTTACGACGACGGCAAAGTACCTGAACAGTACGCTCCAGTTCTTTATCGCGCCCGATCAGTGGGTCAATCCCACCTACGCGAGCAAGCTGATTAAGATTGGTGGTGAAGTTTTCCATACGATCCTCCCCGCCTGCTTGCTCTTCGTTGACCGGATTTTCCGCACCTGACGACGGACCCGGTTCATCTTTACGCGTCCCGTGGGAAATGAAGTTAACCACATCAAGACGGCTGACTTCATGCTTACGCAGCAGATAAGCGGCTTGCGACTCCTGCTCGCTGAAAATCGCGACCAGGACGTTAGCACCCGCAACTTCGCTACGACCGGATGACTGCACGTGGAATACGGCGCGTTGTAATACGCGTTGGAAACTGAGCGTCGGCTGAGTGTCGCGCTCTTCTTCGCTGACCGGCAAGACCGGGGTGGTTTGTTCGATGAAGGCTTCGAGCTCCTGCCGGAGAGCCACGATATCGACCGTGCAGGCTTCTAACGCCTCGCGGGCCGACGGGTTACTGAGCAATGCCAGTAACAAATGCTCGACAGTCATAAACTCATGACGGTGCTCGCGCGCTCTGGCGAAAGCCATATTTAAACTGAGTTCCAGTTCTTGATTGAGCATAGGCACCTCCCCCAATAGATCGCCTTATTCAGGCTTTTTCCAGCGTACACAGCAACGGATGCTCGTTCTCCCTGGCGTACTTATTTACATGAGCGACTTTGGTCTCTGCCACTTCAGCAGTATAGACACCGCAGATCGCCTTTCCCTGGTAATGGACCGCAAGCATCAGTTGCGTTGCACGTTCAGTATCATAAGAAAAGAACTTTTGCAGTACGTCAATAACAAATTCCATAGGTGTATAATCGTCATTGTTCAGAATAACTTTATACATCGAAGGTGGCTTAAGCCCTTCACGGAGCTTGTCATCTGCAAGGTGTTCAAAGTTAAGCCAATCGTTAGTGTTTGCCATACGTACCCAATCTCAACACGTTACTTACTCAGGTCAGACTAACATTATTAAGGGTAAGTTTAACACGCCCAGAATGTTGGCCCACGCCGGTGATTGTTTGCTGCAAACTGCCGCTACGCGACCTCCATCACAAAATTCGCAATAGCGTTAACTGCTTCAAATTTTGATGATTTCGTCCCCGTTTGAACGCCCCATTTGCTTGACGCTCAATGCCAAATCTCTACAGTACAGGCATAAGCTGAATGCGTTTTAACCAGCTTAGAGGCTTTAAGCCTCGCCACCTCACTCATTCGAATGTCTTGCGAGGGAAGTAGAAGCATGGAGACGGGTACTGTTAAATGGTTCAATAATGCCAAAGGCTTCGGCTTTATCTGTCCAGTCAGTGGCGGCGAGGATATCTTCGCGCACTACTCGACCATCAAGATGGATGGATACAGAACGCTGAAAGCCGGGCAACAAGTCCAGTTTGATGTGCATGAGGGACCGAAGGGCAATCATGCCAGCCTCATTGTCCCTGTGGAAATGGCGATGGCAGTCAGTGCCTGACCTTTCCTTACCTCATTCTGAACAACCCTACAGTAAAATGCCAGCCATGCACGCTGGCATTTTTATGACTGACATCCGGCAATACCTTTAAGATTGGGCTGCTACGCCTCTTTTCAAGGGAGCAAATTCAGAATTCATCGTTACGCTGGCCGGCAACGGAGCAGTGTCATGATAACCCTCTGAAAATCCGAGCTTATGCAGGAAATGCTCCATATCCAGTACGGGTAACCCGACGAGGCCCGGTGAAGACGGGAACTTTGCTTTACTCCGCTAAGAATTTTCGCTAGCTTGACGCCACAAATTCTCCCCACGGACGACCTGCCCCATGTATTCAGGATTGCTGATCATTCTTATTCCTTTGATCCTCGGCTACATTCTGCCGACTAAAAACCCCTCTTTGCTGCGACTGGTAAATAAGCTTCTCAGCTGGATGGTGTACGTTATCCTGTTTTTTATGGGCATCAGCCTGGCCTTTCTCGACGATCTGAGCAGCAATCTGCTGTCTATTTTCCATTACTGCGCGGTCAGTGCGGTCTGCATCTTGATCTGTAATTTGCTGGCGCTGCGGTTGTTGGAATCGCGCCGTCCGTGGACACACAAACACCGGCAGGAAGCCCTTCCTTCGCGGCTGCATATGGCGCTGGATTCATTAAAGCTGTGCGGCGTGGTGGTGATTGGATTTGTGCTGGGCCTGAGCCACTGGGCGCCGCTGAAATTTGCCTCGCTGGCCAGCGAATACGCGCTGCTGTTTTTGCTGTTCCTGGTGGGATTACAGCTGCGCGGCAGTGGCATGACGCTGCGCCAGATCATCCTCAACCGTCGTGGCCTGATGGTGGCGATGGTGGTGTTCCTCAGCGCGATGGTCGGTGGCGTGCTGACCGCCTTATTGCTTGGCCTACCGCTAAAAACCGGCATGGCGATGGCGTCAGGCTTCGGCTGGTATTCGCTGTCGGGCATTCTGATGACTGAATCCTTCGGGCCGGTGATTGGCAGCGCGGCGTTCTTTAATGACCTGATGCGCGAACTGCTGGCGATAATGCTGATCCCGGCGCTGATCTCACGTCACCGCTCAAGCGCGCTTGGGCTGTGTGGCGCAACCTCCATGGATTTCACCCTTCCCGTGCTGCAACGCAGCGGCGGAACGGAGATCGTACCGGCGGCCATTGTTCACGGCTTTCTGCTGAGCCTGTTTGCGCCCATTCTGATCGCGCTGTTCTCCTCCTGAGTCTCTGGCAGCCTGCGGGCTGCCGTAAACCGCACGTTTGACTACCGCCCACTCCCTGACAACGCCCCGCCTTCGTCTATGCTTTACTCTGACTAATTTGAGATAAGCCAAACGGAGAAAGGCATGAAACAGACCGTAGCCGCCCTAGTGGCGAAAACGTTAGAAAGCGCCGGGGTAAAACGCATCTGGGGAGTTACCGGAGATTCCCTGAACGGGCTGAGCGACAGCCTGAACAAAATGGGCACCATCGAATGGATGCCGACCCGCCATGAAGAAGTGGCCGCCTTTGCCGCCGGTGCCGAGGCACAAATCAGCGGCGAACTGGCAGTGTGTGCCGGTTCCTGTGGCCCCGGCAACCTGCACCTGATCAACGGCTTGTTTGACTGTCACCGCAACCGCGTACCGGTACTGGCGATTGCCGCGCACATTCCATCCAGCGAAATTGGCAGCGGCTATTTCCAGGAAACCCATCCGCAGGAACTGTTCCGCGAATGCAGCCATTACTGCGAGCTGGTCTCCAACCCGGAGCAGTTACCGCAGGTACTGGGCATCGCCATGCGCAAAGCCATTCTTAATCGCGGTGTGTCCGTGGTGGTGCTGCCAGGTGATGTCGCGCTGAAGCTGGCGCCGGAAGGTGCGACGGCTAACTGGTATCCGCCTCAGTTGCCGGTGGTGCAACCGCAAGCCACTGAGATGGTTAAGCTGGCCGAACTGCTGAATGAGTCACATAACATCACCCTGATGTGCGGCAGCGGCTGTGCCGGCGCGCATGCGGAAGTCGTCAAGCTGGCCGAGACGCTGAAAGCGCCGATCGTTCACGCGCTGCGCGGCAAAGAGCATGTGGAATACGATAATCCTTATGACGTTGGCATGACCGGGCTGATCGGCTTCTCGTCTGGCTTCCATGCGATGATGAACGCGGACACCTTGGTATTGCTGGGTACGCAGTTCCCTTATCGGGCGTTCTATCCTGCCGATGCGAAAATCATTCAGATCGATATCAATCCGGGCAGCATTGGATCGCACAGTCACGTCGATATGGCGTTAATTGGCGATATCAAAACCACGCTCGCCGCGCTGTTACCGCAGCTGGAGGTTAAACAGGATCGCGACTTCCTTGATAAAGCGCTTGAGCATTATGTCGATGCGCGTAAAGAGCTGGATAATCTGGCAACCGCCAATGATAAACAGGCGATTCATCCACAATACGTGGCCCAGCAGTTAAGTCGCTTTGCCGACGACGACGCCATATTTACCTGTGACGTGGGAACGCCGACCGTCTGGGCCGCACGCTATCTGAAGATGAACGGTAAACGCCGGCTGATTGGCTCCTTTAACCATGGCTCGATGGCTAACGCCATGCCGCAGGCGCTGGGGGCGCAGTCGCTGGACAAGCAGCGTCAGGTGATAGCGATGTGTGGCGATGGCGGTTTCAGTATGCTGATGGGCGATTTCCTCTCGGTTGCTCAGCTCAAACTGCCGGTAAAACTGGTGGTGTTCAACAACAGCGTCCTCGGCTTTGTGGCGATGGAGATGAAGGCCGGCGGTTATCTGACTGACGGTACCGACCTGGAAAATCCGAATTTTGCGGAGATTGCCACCGCCTGTGGCGTGAAAGGGATCCGCGTGGAGCGCGCGTCAGACCTTGATGCAGCCCTGCAGGAAGCGCTGAATCACGATGGTCCGGTGCTGGTTGATGTGGTGACCGCCAAAGATGAGCTGGCCATGCCGCCGCAAATCAAGCTGGAGCAGGCGAAAGGCTTCAGCCTGTATATGCTGCGGGCGGTGATCAATGGCCGTGGTGACGAAGTGGTTGAACTGGCAAAAACCAACTGGCTGCGGTAAAACATTTGCAGGTCTTTTTTTACGGACGCTACGGCGTCCGTTTTCATTAGAGGAGCTCAGGTGTGATTGATTTACGCAGTGATACGGTAACCCGCCCCAGCCAGGCGATGCTTTCCGCGATGATGGCCGCAGAAACCGGGGATGATGTTTACGGCGATGACCCAACGGTCAATGCACTTGAAGCCAGGGCCGCGCAGTTAACCGGCAAAGAAGCCGCCCTGTTTTTACCCACGGGCACCCAGGCTAACCTAATCGCGCTGCTGTGCCATTGTCAGCGTGGAGAGGAGTACATTGTCGGCCAGCTGGCGCATAACTATAAGTACGAGGCTGGCGGCGCCGCGGTGTTAGGCAGCATTCAGCCACAACCGATTCTGGCGGCCGCTGACGGCACGCTTCCGCTGGATGTCGTGGCGCAGTTTATCAAGCCTGATGATTTCCACTTCGCGATGACCAAACTGCTCAGCCTTGAGAACACCCATAACGGTAAAGTCCTGCCGATTGCCTATCTGAAAGACGCCTGGGAATTCACCCGTCAGCACAAGCTGGCGCTGCATATCGACGGTGCGCGTATATTCAACGCCAGCGTGGCACTCGGGGTCGAGCTGGAAGCCCTGACGCGCTACTGCGATACGCTGACCATCTGTCTGTCAAAAGGGCTCGGCACCCCGGTAGGTTCACTGCTGTGTGGCAGCGCCGAATACATTCAGCGCGCCCGCCGCTGGCGTAAAATGACCGGCGGCGCGATGCGTCAGTCGGGCATTCTGGCGGCTGCAGGCCTGTATGCCCTTGAACATAACGTCGCCCGTCTGCAAGACGACCATGATAATGCCGCCTGGCTGGCGGAGCAGTTAAAAGCGATTGGCGTGGATGTGTCCCGTCAGGACACCAATATGGTGTTTGTAAGGTTGCCAGACGCGCAGATTGAACCGTTGAAAGCGTGGATGAAGCAGCAGAATATCCTGATCAGCACCGGTGCGGTCACGCGTCTGGTAACCCATCTGGATATTGACCGCCACGCGCTGGAAACGCTGGTGGCGCAGTGGAAGGCGTTCCTCGCCGCGTAACCCTGCTCAGCCCACTCCCACCATGGGAGATGGGCTTTTTACTTTTCCGTCACCCTAACCTTCGCCGTACTTTTCCAGCAACGCTCTCACCGTCGCTTCCGTTTCCGCATCCGGCAGCCCTAAATAATTTGCGGGGCGGAAATGCATCTGGAAAGCCGCGATCACCTTACGCTGTTCGTCTGCCGTCATCTCCGGACTGGCCTGATAACCATAAAGCGAAAGCAACGTCAGCAAATGGGCGTGATCGACCGGTTGCTCCGGCGGCCTGCCTGCCAGATAAAAACTGACCCGTCCGGCATCTGGCCAGGCGCCAATCCCCTGCTCTGCCAGCCATTGCCAGGGGAATAGTGGGCCAGGATCCTGCTTACGCTGCGGGGCGATATCGCTGTGCCCAACGACATCCTGCGGCAGGATGTTGTAACGCTGTACGATATCTCTGGCCAGCGGGGCCAGCGCCGCAATCTGTGACGGCGCAAACGGGTACCAGATTTGGCCAGCAGACGTTCGCCTGTAGCCCTGATTCTCCAGCTCGATGCCGATCGAGGTATCATTTAATCGGGAGGCTCCCCGCCAGAAGCTGGGGCCCGCATGCCAGGCAAGCTGTGATTCCGGTACCAGACGAAACACCACCGGCTGATGTGATTTCTCCACCGGTTTCGCCGGAATCAGGTAGTGTGCGCTTACGTCACGATCGGTGAGCGTAGCCAGCGAGCTGGGGAAATCTTCCGCGGTGTAGTGGATCACCAGCACCTTAATACGGGGACGGGCGCCATACGCGGGATGGCGGGTATCAACGGTGTAGCCGGAATGCGACTCGAAGCCTGATGAACCACAGGCGCTCAGCAGCAGCGAAAAAACTGCCAATATCAACAGACGCATCATTGAATGCTCTCCTTTTGTTGTTCTTTCCCAGTGTAGCCCTTCTGGTTAAGCAGAGCGGCTATACTCTATGCTAAAAACCGTCATCCAGAAACAATAAGGAAATCAAGATGAAATACCAAGCGATTGCTGCACTGGCTCCAATGGCGCTGCTTCTCAGTGCCTGTACCACGGTACAACCCGCGTATAAGGACATTGGTAAGCGTATGGGGCCCTGCGTCGATGGCGGCCCGGATTCAGTCGCGCAGCAGTTCTATGATCTGCGCCTGAAAGAGCCGACTCAGGGAATGCCGACGGCGCAACAGCTGGCCAAATACCGCCCTTATCTCAGCGATAAACTGTATGCCACCTTGCTGAAAGCCAACAGCGACACCACTCGCGCGCCTGAGTTAAATCAGGGTGATATCTTCTCAAGTTTATCGGTTGGCCCAACCTCAGCCAGCGTGGCGGATGCATCGACCATTCCGAATACCGATGCACGCAACATTCCGCTGCGCGTGACGCTCACTCGGGATGGCAGCAAGCCGGTAGAGTGGCAGGATGAAGTGCTGATGGTGCGCGAAGGCACCTGCTGGGCAGTTGACGACGTGCGCTACAACAGCCCGAACCCGCATCTTCAGGGCGGCTCGCTCAGCCAGTTGCTGCTGAAGTAGTGTCTCCCAGTGTCGTGCCATCGCCCGATGGCACGATCGCTCTCGCAGTTCTTGCATCTTCCCGGGCAAATCCGCTTAAAGCACGCGATCTTGTGCTAGCCTTTTAGTTTACAGCAGGCATAAAGGTATTTTCACGCACGATGATTGCATAAGTATGCCGTCAACGTTAAGATTCGCAGCATCAATTGCTATTCACTTTTTGCGCATGAGTATTCAACTAAACGGTATTAACTGCTTTTATGGTGCCCATCAGGCACTGTTCGACATTCAACTGGCGTGCCCTGAGGGCGAAACGCTGGTTCTGCTGGGTCCAAGCGGTGCCGGTAAGAGCTCTCTGCTGCGCGTTCTCAATTTGCTTGAGATGCCGCGTTCCGGCACGTTGAGCATTGCGGGACATCAAATCGACTTCAGTAAAACCCCGTCAGACGCGGCCATCCGCGAGCTGCGTCAAAACGTGGGTATGGTCTTCCAGCAATATAATCTCTGGCCGCACCTGACGGTGATGCAGAACCTGATCGAAGCGCCCTGCCGCGTGCTGGGGCTGAGCAAAGATCAGGCCCATGCCCGCGCCGGAAAACTACTGGATCGCCTGCGCCTGACCACATTCGCCGACCGCTATCCTTTGCACCTTTCCGGCGGCCAACAGCAACGCGTGGCGATAGCCAGAGCGTTAATGATGGAGCCGGCAGTGTTGCTGTTCGATGAGCCCACCGCCGCGCTTGATCCGGAAATTACGGCCCAGATCGTGTCGATCATTAAGGAACTGGCGCAGACCAACATCACCCAGGTCATCGTAACGCACGAAGTGGAAGTGGCGCGTAAAACCGCCAGCCGCGTGGTGTACATGGAGAACGGTTACGTGGTCGAACAGGGTGATGCCAGCCGCTTTACACAGCCGCAAACCGACGCGTTTGCCAATTATCTATCGCACTAATGCAGGGTATAATGATGAAAAAAGTCGTACTTGCCGCACTGTTAGCGGGTTTAAGCCTGAGCGCGAGCGCCGCGCAGACCATTCGTTTTGCTACCGAAGCCTCTTATCCTCCGTTTGAATTTGTCGATTCCGATAACAAAATTCAGGGCTTTGATGTCGATTTGGCTAACGCACTGTGCCGTGAAATGAACGCAACCTGTACCTTCACTAACCAGGCGTTCGACAGCCTGATCCCAAGCCTGAAATTCCGTCGTTTTGACGCGGTAATGGCCGGCATGGACATCACGCCTGAACGTGAGAAACAGGTTCTGTTCTCCAAAGCTTACTATGACAACTCTGCCCTGTTTATTGCCCAGAAAGGCAAAGTGGCTTCTGTTGATGCGTTGAAAGGCAAACGTGTTGGCGTACAGAACGGCACCACGCATCAGAAATACCTGACCGAAAAAATGACCGGCGTGAATGCCGTTCCTTACGACAGCTATCAGAATGCGATCCTGGACCTGAAAAATGGCCGTATCAATGCGGTATTCGGTGACACCGCGGTGGTGAACGAATGGCTGAAGCAGAACGCAAACCTGGCACCAGTGGGCGAGAAAGTGACTGATAAGGCTTACTTCGGCACCGGTTTGGGCATCGCGGTTCGTCAGGGTAACGCCGAGTTGCAGGGCCAGTTCAACACCGCACTGGACAAAGTGAAGGCTGACGGCACCTACAAAACCATCTACAGCAAATGGTTCCAGCAGTAATTTCTGAATGAATGAACTCACTCCTTTAGCAAGCGCCGCCGGCATGACCGTCGGCCTTGCCGTTTCTGCACTGGTCGTTGGGCTGATTCTGGCGATGATTTTCGCCGCCTGGGAATCGGCCCGCTGGCGTCCGGTCGCCTGGCTGGGAACCGGTCTGGTCACGCTATTCCGTGGCCTGCCGGAGATCCTGGTGGTGCTGTTCGTCTATTTTGGCGCCTCGCAACTGCTGCTGACCCTGTCCGATGGTTTCACCGTCAATCTGGGGCTGTTCAGCTTCCCGGTGCAGGTGAATATTCAGAACTTCGACGTCAGCCCGTTTCTTTGCGGGGTGATCGCCCTGTCGATCCTCTATTCCTCCTATGCTTCTCAGACCCTTCGCGGCGCGCTGAAAGCGGTCCCTGTGGGGCAGTGGGAATCGGGACAGGCGCTAGGCATGAAAACCCCGGCCATTTTCTTCCGCCTGATCCTGCCGCAGATGTGGCGTCATGCCCTGCCAGGCTTGGGTAATCAGTGGCTGGTGCTGCTGAAAGACACGGCGCTGGTCTCGCTGATCAGCGTGAACGATATTATGTTGCAAACCAAAAGCATCGCGGCCCGCACGCAGGAGCCGTTTACCTGGTATCTGATGGCCGCGGCCATCTATCTGGTGATCACCTTATTGAGCCAGCAGGTGCTGAAGCGTATTGATGCCCGTGCGACCCGTTTTGAGCAAGGGAATACCTGATGTTGAGCTATTTACCCGAACTGCTGAAAGGGCTGCATACCAGTCTGACGCTGACCGTGGCATCGCTGATCCTCGCGCTGGTGTTTGCGCTGATCTTCACGGTGATTTTATCGCTGAAAGTGCCGGTATTGCGGCTGGTAGTCCGGGGCTATATCACCCTGTTTACCGGGACACCGCTGCTGGTGCAAATCTTCCTGATCTATTATGGGCCAGGACAGTTTCCGTCGATTCAGGCCATTCCCTGGCTATGGCATTTACTCTCGCAGCCCTGGCTCTGCGCGCTGCTGGCATTGTCGCTAAACAGCGCCGCCTACACCACGCAGCTTTTCTATGGCGCGATGCGGGCGATCCCTGCCGGTCAGTGGGAATCCTGTGCCGCACTGGGTATGAACCGCAAAGAAACGCTGCGCATCCTGCTGCCCTATGCCTTTAAGCGCGCCCTCTCCTCTTACTCCAATGAGGTGGTGCTGGTGTTCAAAAGTACCTCGCTGGCCTACACCATCACGCTGATGGAGGTGATGGGGCACGGTCAATTGCTGTATGGCCGCACTTATGACGTCTCGGTGTTTGCGGCAGCGGGCCTGATTTACCTGTGCGTAAACGGCTTGCTCACCTTAATGATGCGGATGATTGAACGTCGCGCGCTGGCCTTTGAACGCAGAAACTGATCGATGCCGGTGCAGGTCACCGGTATCCGTCAGAAACAGCCCTTCTTTAGCGGTTAATCCGCGGATAGCCCAGGCATCACCCACGGCATAATGGTCAGGTAAAGTGACCGCAAGGACGGTACGTGATGCTTAAGTTTGTTTTTACCCTACTACTGACCTCGATATGTGCCTGTGCTCAGGCAGCGGAACCGCTGCGTTTTGCTTCTAACGCTAACAATCCTCCCTTTGAGTTTCTCACTGCTGAAAATCAGTTGGTCGGATTCGATATCGATCTGGCGAAAGCTCTGTGCGACCGGATGCAAAAACAGTGCATTTTTACCAATAACACCTTCGAACGCCTGCTGCCGTCATTAAAGTTCCGCCGTTATGATGCGATCATTTCCGGTCTGGATATCACCGATGAGCGTAAGAAAACGGTCGAGTTTACCCAGCCTTATTTTATGAATTCGGGGACGCTGGTCGCCAGGGCAGGTTTGTACAGCAATATTGAACAGCTGAAAGGTAAGCGTATCGGTATCGGTGCCGAAACCACTCAGCAGGCCTATTTAATGACGGCCTGGCCTGAGATCATTACCGTCACCTACGACAATTATCAGAATGCCTTACTGGATATTCGTAACGGCAGGCTGGATGGCATTTTTGGCGACACGTTGGCGGTGAAGGAATTACTGAAAACCAATCCACATCTGGCCAAAGTCGGCGATCCAATCACCGATAGCCGCTTTTTTGGTTCAGGATTGGGGATTGCCGTGCGCAAAGGCAACACCGAACTGCGTGACAGCCTGAATCAAGCCCTGCAAAGCCTGAAAGACGATGGCACGCTGGAAAAGCTTCGCCAACGCTGGTTTGGCGCAGCGGCTTAGCTTAAAAAAGGTTTATTGCTCCCTCAGCCAACAGGAGGTCGGCGTCTGTCGTGCCGCCTGTTCAGTGCTGCCTAAAAAATCGCCGGCTGCTTTCAGGCATAAACAGCAGCAGGATAATCAGCAGATCGGGCAACTTCTGCGAGATCAGCAGATGAATAATTTGCAGGTTGTTCTCGCCACTGACGCTGAATAGTTCAGGATAGATCCAGCCCATCGACGCGCAAAACATATAGATCAACACGGTGATTTGAGAAATCACAAAGCCCCAGCGCCCCCAGTTTTTCCCCCGCATCATCGCAACCGCGCAACGCAGCTCAAAAAAGAAGATCAGCTGGCTGGCGATAAAAATCAACGTCGAGTTCCACGCCTGAGCACTGCGATAAACAAAGCTGATGACTTCTGCCAGACCTAAGTCATGCACCTGCAAGGCCACGCCGAGTACGCGCGTAGCGATTGCTGCAATGCCCGCCACCAGCACCGCCACAGGAATTGAAGACGGTGATTTCAGGACTGCTTTACCCTCTCTGAACACCTCTGACATGACACTCTCCTGACCAACCTGTTGCTCCGCCCCAAAACAGTGCACGTGCGCGATAGTGGGGGTCCACCGACCTGATGCCTGATTTTACGATAAATAAGGCTAGATAAATATTGAAGGTCGGCATTACGCGATGTTTTTTTATTACGCCTTCATACGCAACGATGGCGGTAATAAGGGTTTATCGGCAGTTATTTTGTTTAATTCAGCCATACTGGCACGAACTCTGCAATTCATCCTTACCTGAAAGTTAACAGGTTATTTTTAGCGCAATTACCGAAAGAGTGCCACTCAGGGCCCCTTTTTTGCTGCGTTTTCTGCATTTTTCTATTTTTGGGAGGAGAAACGTTGATGAAGGAAGAGATAACGTGCTCGCCAGCCAGAACACCATCGGCATTGGGGTCTGCTGGAAATATTCACCCATTACGGTGCCATCCGCGCTGCGCATAAATTACTCACGCCGTTATTAAAACCTGTTTTAGGTTTGCGGGTCGATCCGGCCTTGCGCTAATTACCGATTTGCAAAGTACCGATGCAGGCGCAGCATTAACCAAAGAACTGTATGACGAGAAGCAAATCAGCAAAAAGGACGGGGTTATTATGGCGGCCTGGCAGTATTCCGGTGCGGGATTAATCAATAACTATTTTGCCATTGGCTCAGCACTATTTGTTTCTCTGTCGATTCCGGTATTGATCCCGCGGATCGCCATTCAAAATTTATTGCCGAATGTGGTGATGGCGTATGTGATTGCGGAGATGCTAAATTTACCCGGGATTATGGGCTTTATTGGTAAGGTGTTTGCACCGCACAGTGACAATACATGGGCCGTCTGCTGGGTGTGTCCGACGTGCCGAAGAAGTACTGGCCACTGCCGTTGGTGACCAGCATCCTGAATGCGGTCATCTCGATGTTGGTCATGCGAGTGGTTGCCTGATAACTGATAAATGGAGTGCTTAACGTGTTAAAAGTTTTAGAACATTACGCTTATCTGCATGAGATCCCGGAACTGGGATTCCAGGAATTTAAAACCTCGGCCTATATCAGCCAGCAGCTTAAAGCAGCAGGTTATGCGGTGCAGGACAACTTTAATGGCACCACGGGTATCGTCGCCGTGCTGGACAGCGGCGTGCCGGGCCCTACCCTCGCTCTGCGGGCAGACATGGATGCACTGGGCCATATCATTAATGGCGAAGCCTGCGCACGTCATACCTGTGGTCATGACGGCCACTCCTCGGTCGTGCTGACCGCGGCGCAGGAGTTGATTGCTGAAGGCGCGGTGAAAAAAGGCCGCCTGAAGCTGATCTTCCAGCCTGCAGAAGAGTTAGGCACCGGTGCGCTGGCGATGATTGCCGGCGGCGCCATCGACGATGTCGACATGATTCTGGGCTTCCACCTGCGTCCGGCAGAAGAGTGCGCAGTCGGCACAGCCATCCCGGCGGTCTATTATTCCGCCTGTGTCACCATTGAAGCGACCATCCGCGGCCAGACGGCACACGGCGCGCGTCCTCACCTTGGCATCAATGCGCTGGATGCCGGTGCCGCCGCGGTACAGGCCGTTAATGGCGTGCATATGGCACCCGGTAAGAGCTGGAGTGCAAAAGCCACCCGCTTCCTGTGCGATGCCGGCGTGACCAACTCTATTCCCGATGAAGCCCGCGTGGTATTCGATCTTCGCGCAGCGGAAAACGAAGATATGGAAGTGTTGCAGGCGCGGGTAGAAAAAGCCGTTCAGCACAGCGTCGCCGCTTATGGCGCAACCGCGCATATCGCCGTACTGAAATCGATGCCAGCGGCAGAGATTGATGATGAGATGACCGCGCTGATTTCGGCGTCAATCAAAGAGGTGCTGGGTGAAGAGGCGTTGATGCCGGTCCGTTCCACGCCGGGTAGCGAAGACTTCTTCCACTATGCGGTGCAGCGCCCTGAGGTCAAGTCCGGTTTCTGGGGATTAGGGACGGGATTAGTGCCGGGCCTGCATCATCCCGATATGCATTTCGACCTGAACTCGCTGCCTGTCGGCATCAAGGTGTTTAAAGCCTGCGTGAAGAAGGTCCTCGGATAGCCTCGCTCTGACAGTTTGCCGCCACCCAAATACGACAGTGGGTGGCGGCAAAAATCGCCTAACACAGCGCTAACGCGTCTTAACCGCCTCGCGCCTTCTGAATATCACGCAGCCGCTGCTTCTCTTCGTGCGCCATAAAGCGCCAGGCGATAAAGCCCACAATGCCAACTACAAACAGGATTAACGACGCCAGCGCGTTGATTTCCGGGTTCACGCCACGGCGAACCGTTGCAAAGATCTGCATCGGCAAGGTGGTGGCACCTGGCCCGGTGACAAAGCTGGAAATTACCAGGTCATCCAGCGACAGCGTAAAGGCCAGCAGCCAGCCGGTGACAATCGCCGGGGCGATCATCGGAACGGTAATCACAAAGAACACCTTCAACGGTGTGGCACCCAAATCCATCGCCGCTTCTTCAATGGAGCGGTCAAGCTCGCGCAGACGCGAGTTGATGACCACCGCCACATACGCGGTGCAGAAGGTGACGTGCGCCAGCCAGATGGTCAGCATGCCGCGGTCGGCAGGCCAGCCAAAGGTATTGGCCATCGCCACAAACAGCAGCAGTAACGACAGGCCGGTGATCACATCGGGCATCACCAACGGCGCGGTCAGCATAAACGCAAATCCGGTTGAGCCTTTAAAGCGACCAAACCGCACGATAATCACCGCCGCAATGGTGCCCAGGACCGACGCCGCCGTTGCCGCCAGCGCGGCAATGCTCAGGCTCAGGGTCACCGCGCTGATCATCGCATCATCATGGAACAACACGTTATACCAGTGCAGGGAGAAACTCTCCCATGCCGCCAGTTGCGAGGAGTTAAACGAATAGATCACCAGCAACGCCATCGGCGCATACAGGAAGAAGAAGCACACCACGAGGATCGCCGTGCGCCATGGAGAACGAATGGTGGGTAAGGTAGTCATTTCGTTTCCCCCAGCTCTTTATTCTGATGCTTATGGAACCAGATAATCGGCAGGATCAAAATCAGCAGAATAATCACCGCCAGTGCCGACGCTACCGGCCAGTCACGGTTATTAAAGAACTCCTGCCAGAGCACGCGACCGATCATAATACTGTCAGGGCCGCCCAACAGTTCCGGGATCACGTACTCACCCACCGCAGGGATAAACACCAGCATGGAACCGGCGATAATGCCGCCTTTGGTCAACGGCACAATCACGCTGAAAAAGGTTTTCATCGGACGCGCGCCAAGGTCCAGCGACGCTTCCACCAGCGAATAATCGATACGCGTTAACGCGGTATAAATCGGCAACACCATAAACGGCAAATAGCAGTACACGATGCCGATATAGACCGCCAGATTGGTATACAGAATGGCGATCGGATGATCGGTAATGCCGGTCCACATCAGAAAGCGGTTCAGAATACCGTTGTCATTCAGAATGCCCATCCAGGCATACACCCGCACCAGGAACGAGGTCCAGGAAGGCAGGATCACCAGTAACAGTAGAATGTTACGCGTTGACGGCGAACTGTGCGCCACTGCCCACGCCAGCGGGTAGCCAATCAGCAGACAAACCACCGTCGAGATCGCGGCGACCTGCAACGAGTGCAGATACGCATCCACGTACAGCGGATCGTCTGTCAGCGTGATGTAGTTGCCCAGATTCATCACCATGGTCAGCTGACCATCGGCCCAGGTCACTAAATCGGTATACGGTGGGATCGCGCGCGCAATATCAGCAAAGCTGATTTTCAGCACGATCAAAAATGGCAGCAGGAACAGCAGGATCAGCCACAAATAAGGCAGCGCAATAACCAGCTTGCGGCCCTGTTTCATCTGCAACCGACCGAGAAGCGCGCTAAAAGCACCCTGCTGTCGGGTTGGTGGCTCGGTCGTTCTCGAAGAATTCTCGCTCATCACTCCCCCACTACACCGTCAGAACCACACAACTGTCCGCTTCCCAACAGAGACGCACTTCGTCTCCCCAGGTTGGCGCACCCTTGCGGAAGCGATGGGCATTCTGTAACTGGGCACTGATCATCTGACCGCTGCGCAGGCGCACATGGTAAATCGACAGATCGCCCAGATAGGCAATGTGCACCACTTCACCGACCGCGAAGTTGCAACCGTCCGCCGGAACCTCTTCACACAGCATGACTTTCTCAGGACGCAGCGCGACGTGTACCGGCACGCCGTCCACCACGGAAGCATCAGAATCGACCTTCAGCGGATGGATCAGCCCTGGGCTTTCAATCACCAGACCATCGGCCTGACGCTCACGTAAAATCCCTTCGAACAGGTTTACCGATCCGATAAATTCCGCGCTGTAGCGGGTGGTCGGATGCTCATAAATCTCTTCCGGCTCGCCGATCTGCACGAATTTGCCACGGTTCATGATCGCAATACGGCCGGCCATGGTCATCGCTTCTTCCTGGTCGTGGGTCACCATCACGCAGGTTGCGCCGACGCGCTCCAGAATATCGACCACTTCATGCTGCATACGGTCACGCAGCTTCTTATCCAGCGCGCCCATTGGCTCATCCAGCAGTAGCAGCTTAGGACGTTTAGCCAGGCTGCGGGCCAACGCCACACGCTGGCGCTGTCCTCCAGAAAGTTGATGCGGTTTGCGTTTAGCAAACTCCTGCATATGCACCAGCGTCAGCATTTCTGCCACGCGGCTGGTGATCTCGTCTTTTGCCAGCCGGTCCTGCTTCAGGCCGAAGGCGATATTCTGCTCCACCGTCATGTGTGGGAACAGCGCGTAAGACTGGAACATCATATTAATTGGGCGCTGGTAAGGCGGCACGTGGGAGAGATCCTGGCCATCCAGCATAATCTGCCCGGAGGTTGGCGGCTCGAATCCTGCCAGCATACGCAGCAGTGTCGATTTGCCGCAGCCTGAGGCGCCAAGCAGTGCAAAAATCTCACCTTTGTAGATGGTCAGGTTGACATCATCAACCGCATGTTGACCGTCGAAAGACTTGGTCAGATTGCGGATTTCAAGCAGGGGCGTTAAGGCCTTGGCTGCTTTTTGTTGCGGACGGGCGATCGCGTCGTTCACTACCATTACTCTCCGGCGGCTTGAGAGAATACGGCGTCTCAGCCGTATAAAAGACAAAACAGAGGCCAGTCACTGCGCCTCTGTTGCACGATCAAAAGTGAGTCAAATCCACTAATGTCTGTTACTTACCACTTTTAACTTTAGTCCATGCGCGCGTACGCACACGGTCAAGTTTCGGATCCTGTACTTTCAGCACGAACAGTTTCGCCATGGTTTCTGGCGTTGGGAAGATGCCAGGGTTGTTGCGGATATCTTCATTGATCAGCGGCACGGATGCTTTGTTGCCGTTGGCATAGAACATCTTGTTAGAGACGTCAGCAATGACCTTCGGCTCCATCAGATAGTTGAGGAACTGGTAAGCTTCATCGACGTTTTTGGCATCTTTAGGGATCGCCAGCATATCGAAGAACGCCAGCGCACCTTCTTTAGGAATGCTGTACGCCAGGTGAACGCCGTTTTTCGCTTCAATCGCGCGGTTTTTCGCCTGCAGAACGTCACCCGCCCAGCCAATCGCCACGCAGGTGTTGCCATTTGCCAGGTCGTTAATGTACTGAGAAGAGTGGAAATAACGGATGCTCGGACGCAGCTTCAGCAGCAGGTCGGTGGCCGCACCAGAGTAATCTTTAGGATCGGTGCTGTTCGGATCTTTGCCGAGGTAGTTCAGCACGGTGGCGAAGATCTCTTCCGGTGCATCGAGGAACGACACGCCGCAGCTTTTCAGTTTTTCCAGGTTTTCCGGTTTCAGCACCAGATCCCAGCTGTCGACCGGGGCATCTTTGCCCAGCGCCGCTTTAACTTTATCGACGTTATAGCCGATACCGGTGGTCGCCCACAGGTAAGGGATGGCGTATTTGTTGCCCGGATCGTGCTGATCCAGCTTTTTCAAAATGTCCGGATCGAGGTTTTTGTAATTAGGCAGTTTGCTCTTATCCAGAGGCTGGAAGACGCCGGACTGCAGCTGACGCGCCAGGAAGCTGGAAGACGGCACCACCACGTCATAACCGGTGCTACCGGCCATCAGCTTGCCTTCGAGCACTTCGTTGGAGTCAAACACGTCATAGACCACTTTGATACCGGTTTGTTTTTCAAAGTTCGGTACGGTATCCGGGGAAATATAGTCTGACCAGTTATAGACATGCAGCGTCTTATCAGCAGCACCTGCGCCAGCGGAAGCCGCCATCAACACGCCAGCAACCACACCTGACAACCATTTCTTACGTTGGTTGAACATGTTTTCCATTCTCCTGAACAGGGATAATTACAAACAGAGGCACAGGCTCAGCCGGCCAGAACATGGCCCTATAATGAATGACTATTCATGGTGCTGTTAAATAGAAAAAACCTATACCTGAAGCGACGTTGCATGCGAAATGCAGCCTGGCAAGAATAGCCCCCCTGCTGCCCTCAGGCCAGCCCTCCGCGTAAAAAACGCCTTTTATCGATTTTTAATGCATGTTTCCTCTATGTGATACGCCAAAGGTGGCATAAACGGCGACAGATATCTGGCATTTTAGGCTATAAAGCAGAATAAAAAATGGTTGTTCAGGCGAATCAACTGGGGAAAATAGCAACAGTTAAAGGAGAGTGAATAAATAAACGGCAGGCAAAGCGGAGGACGGGTTAATCAGCGATCAACCCGACAGAGAAGAGAGGATGGAATTTAGTGCAGGATCGAATGGGAAGAGACGATTTCGGTACGGTCGTCTTCCTCGCCCGGGATCAACAGTTGGTTGGCAAACGCTTCCAGAACCACCATCGAGATTTGCTCTTCACTCTGCTTCATAAAGTGCGCAAATTGCCCGTAGGTGATGCCCGCAGCGACCGTCAATGACTGGCAAACGATCAGCTTAGGCAAGTTGTCATCCTGAATATCCAGGAAGGCCTTAATGGTCAGCGAGCTGGCGTTGATCTGCGAAAGATCGCCAACCAGCGGGATCAGCGCAGTGGGTTTAACCTCAGCCAGCGCTGAAAACAGAATGACGTTGTCGACCAAATCGAGCTTGGCATCAAACACCCCGTCGAAATTTTGCATATGCGGCAGGTGAAGCGCCTGACAAGAGTCGCACTCAAACCAGGTGATGCTTTGCTGATCCAGCCAACGTCGTATCACGTCAATATCTGGAACGACGAGTGAATCCATGTGCTTTCTCTCTTACCGCCTTAAAATTGCGGCCTAGCTTACGGAAAAACGCCGTTAAACACCACGATTGTGACAGAAATATGCGCTTATCCGCCGGTTTTCAGACAGAAGCCGGGGCGCGCCTGTTGCTCAATCCAGCCAATCATCATTGCGGCAATATCCAAACCGGTTGTCTTTTCAATTCCTTCCAGCCCGGGAGAGGCGTTCACTTCCATCACCAGCGGCCCACGTTTCGCCCGCAGAATATCCACGCCCGCCACGTCCAGTCCAAGCGTGGCCGCCGCGTTAATCGCCATTTCGCGCTCGAGTCCGGTAATTTCGATGCTGCGTGCGGTACCGCCGCGATGAAGGTTAGAACGGAAATCCCCTTCTTTCGCTGACCGCTCAATGGCCGCCACTACTTCACCGCCAATCACCAGGCAGCGAATATCCCGACCTTCAGCTTCTTTAATGAATTCCTGCACCAGAATATGCGCATTCAGTCCACGGAAAGCATCGATAACGCTTTCGGCTGCCTGACGCGTTTCCGCCAGCACCACACCAATTCCCTGAGTGCCCTCCACCAGCTTCACCACCAGCGGTGCGCCACCAACCATTTTAATCAAATCGCTGGTGTCATCAGGCGAGTGGGCAAAGCCGGTAACCGGCATATCAATGCCCTGTCGCGCCAGTAACTGCAGCGACCGCAGCTTGTCCCGCGCGCGGGTGATGGCCACAGACTCATTCAACGGATAGCTGCCACAGACTTCAAACTGGCGTAGCACCGCCGTGCCATAAAAGGTGATCGCCGAACCAATGCGTGGGATCACCGCATCAAAATGGGCCAGCTGCTTGCCACGGTAATGAATGGCCGATGAACCGGGATTGATGTTCATATAACAGGAGAGCGGATCGATCACTTCGACGCTGTGGCCACGCTTTCGCGCGGCCTCAAGCAGACGTTTGCACGAGTAAAGCGAGCCATCTCGCGAAAGAATCGCTATTTTCACAGCTGCCTCCAGGGAACTTAACGCGTTGCCCAACCCTGCTTATGCAGGTAGTCCAGCATAAACGGACGGCTCTCTTTAACGATGGTTTTCTGGATGTGGTCACTCCAGCTTTCGCGGCGCGGATTGCTCTCGCGGGAAAGATAATATTCTTCCTGCTCGCCATCGTAGGCCGCAAGCACCTGCGCATCAATCGGCTGGTAATGGTTCTCGTGCACCAGCATCGCCAACGGCATACGCGGTTTCAGCTGTGGCGTCTGCGCGGGCGTGCCAAGGCAAAGACCAAACAGCGGCAGCACAAATTTCGGCAGGCCCAGGAGTTCGGTCACTTCCGCGATGCTGTTACGGATACCGCCAATAAAGACGCCACCCAGGCCGAGGGATTCCGCGGCGAGCATCGCATTTTGTCCCATCAATGCTGTGTCTACGCTGCCTAACAGCAGCTGTTCCGCCAGGCCTAACTGGGCTTCAGGGCAAATCTGCAGCAGGCGATTAAAATCGGCGCAAAACACCCAGAACTCCGCAGCCGTTCCGACATATTTTTGACCGCCGGTCAGGCCAACCAGTTTTTCACGCAGCGCCTTATCGGTAATGCGGATAATGGATGAACACTGCAAAAAGCTTGAGCTTGAGGCTGACTGAGCCGCCGACAGGATGGCCTCGCGTTGCTGGTCAGACATCGGCTGGTCGGTAAACGATCGAATCGATCGGTGCGAGCGCTGTAGCTCAATGGTCGGGGTCATGCTTCTCTCCTGGTTTTACATCATCACGCTTAGCGTTAAAAAGTTCCGGCGCCATCGCTTTAGCCGTGCGCCACATCATCATCAGCGCCGCGGGTAGCATCATCGCAATCCCGACGAAAATCATCACGGTGGCGGCCAGCGGGCCGGAAAAAGGTGCCGGTAAGGGTAGCATCCGGTGCAGCGTGAAGTAAGAGAGCACCAGCAAAATACCCCCCAGCCCTTCCAGCAGTAAAATGGATTTGGGTAGCTGACTAAAAGCACGCATGGCGTATCTCCTCTGTAGGGGGTGCTCTATCCTTTATCAGGTTATTAAAGCCTATCCCGCAGCGTTGTGCATAGCCTGTACGAATCAGATCAACAGGTAATTCCTTCTTCCCTTCCCTGCGTGAAGCGGGCATCATATTCGGCATTAACTGATGAAGTGTGATGTACATCACATAAATTTTGACCTTTGAGGAGAAACCTATGTTTGCAGTGATTTTTGGACGCCCTGGCTGCCCTTACTGTGTCCGTGCGAAAGAGCTGGCTGAAAAGCTGACCGCCGAGCGCGAAGACTTCTCCTTTAGCTATGTGGACATCCACGCCGAAGGGATCACCAAAGCGGACCTGGAAAAAACCGTCGGCAAGCCAGTCGAAACTGTGCCGCAGATTTTCCTCGACGAGAAACACATTGGTGGTTGCACTGATTTCGAAGCTTACGCGAAAGAGAATCTGGGCCTGTTCCAGTAAGATTTCTCCGCTGGCTGTTTCATCAGCCTGCTGAAGGCGTAAAAAAGGTCGATATTTATCGACCTTTTTTATTGCCTGCAGTTTGTCACTTTAGCCTGCTCTTGCCACAGGCCGCGCGTTGGCTGTCAGTGCCTCGTATGATCTTCATCGCCCAGCAACGTGCGGGACAGCATCACCAACAGCGCACCGGATCCACACCAGAAAATCGCACTGGTGATAAAGGCCAGTTCCTGTAACACCGGGCTGGCTGCCGCCAGCGAAAAATGCAGAATAAGCAAGAAAACAGGCGTGGCCAGCAGGGCTCCCGCCAGCGCCACCGTCAGCGGCGCTTCTTTCGAGGTTAAGGCGGCAATTGCCCCAGGCAAGGCAAACATCAGCAGGCCCAGGCGGGGTTTTTCCTGAATAATGCTGTCGACACTCATTTCATATCTCACGGCGACAAAAACGAGGCAGTAAAGGACAAAACAAGCAATGACGCCTGTCCAGGACATCCCTTTAAATACCATAGGATCTTCTCCCGGCTATGTAATTCAGTTAACGAGTAAAAAACTACCGTAACTTACGTCGCGGCGATGACTGGCTGAAAAAGTGATACGAAAGTGTCAAAAACAGTTTTTGATTGCTGGCTGTTATTCAGGGTATCCCGGAATATTACCGCTACTCTGCTGGCAGCGACGCAATATAAGATAAATCCCGATTAACTTCAACAGGTTACTGGTAAACAGGACGTTACATGAGGCAGTAAAAGGTCGCAAAGTTGTTAAATCGAAATGACATGGTGTTTATGAGTGGTGCAGACTTAAGCCTAACCTGCGGTTTTATTGAGAAATTTCTTAAGCGCCAAATTCCCCTAATTTCCGGTTACCCCTTCTTCCTTATGCGAAAAAAAATATTTCTGTGCAGATCAGAACTTTTGCATTTTGCCGCAGTCCTAATTAGTGCCACTGCTTTTCTTTGAAATCCCCTAAATTGTGGAGCCCGTTAATCATATGATTGGCGGGTTTTTTTCTTTCTACTTCAGAGTAATCTTAGTTATTCCGCATGATGATCCCTTTTTTAACCCCCCCAAATCTTTGCTCTCCCTTTCTCGGGCTGACAGTAAACTGTCATCAATTCTTAACAAAAGCACAACCAGACTGTCAAATAGGAGAGAGTCTATTTATCTTCCTGTGCGGTGCTTTTATCTTATCTGACTGATCCTGCAGGCCACTTGCCTTCGATGTCACGCAGGACAGCGTACTGGCATCGCCGTTAGGCGCCGCTGCCGAACGCCTTTTACCCCTTTGATCAACTGGCTGACAGGTTTGGCTGGAGAGATGGACTTTAGGTGTGTCTTACACCTTTTTAAAACGAGGAATAAATAACGATGGAAGCGCTGAACCGCATGCTTTTTCTGTGGATAAACGCGACGCCGGCCTCACCGGACTGGCTGATTTCCGTGGCAACGTTTATCGCGCGCGACCTGATTGCCATTGTGCCTGTGTTGATAGTCGCCATGTGGCTGTGGGGACCAGAGCGCGAAGTGGGTTCACAGCGTAAGCTGGTGTTGAAAACGGGCATAGCGCTGGGTTATGCGCTGACTATCTCCTGGTGCGTCGGCAATTTATTCCCCCATGCGCGACCTTTTGTGGTGGGTCTGGGTCATCAGTTCCTGCCGCATGCGCCAGATGACTCTTACCCAAGTGACCACGGCACCGCCATTTTCACCTTCGCCATTGCCTTCTTCTGCTGGCATCGTCGCTGGTCAGGTGCCGTGTTATTGCTGATGGGTGCCGCCATTGCCTGGTCCCGTATTTACCTTGGCGTACACTGGCCAATGGATATGCTGGGAGGATTGCTGGTCGGTGCGCTCTCCTGTTTGTTTGCACAGGTTGCCTGGCTTTTTTGTGGCCGCCGCCTGTTACAGAATATCTCGACGATATATCGACTGCTGTTCGCCTTCCCCATTCGTAAAGGCTGGGTACGCAATTAGCCGTTGCCGATAAGTGCATATTCGCTGCATGGTTAAAGAAGCGGCAGTTTTATTGCGCAACGCGATCTCATATTCGGTGAATTTAGCTCTCGTGTTGCGCAAGCCAGGATATTGGTTAACTTTTTCTCCCGCCTTAAAATCTATTACATTGATTTACATCATATTTAATGTTGGTAAATCGTTAAAAAACGATCGACTGAACATTGTTTAACCAACTCAAATCAGCAAAATCCCAGTCTAAAAAACCACAGCAGCAATATAAAACCAGCGTATTTGCCCACCTTAAAAATCTCCTCCAGCATTTATCACTAATAATATTATTGGTATTGTGATTCAGATCGCCAGAAATTCGTTTTCGCCCCCTTCCTTCTTCCATTTCAGATGGTAGAGTGTCGGCCTTTCAGGCAGAGCCTTAAATTAAATTGCGCTGGTTCGCCGCCGTTTTCACTGTATAGCGCACTTTACTTTACTGTTTTCAAACTGGAGATCATCATGGATTCATCCAAAACGGCTTCACTTCCTCTCGCCAGCGCCGAAGAGGCAGCCAGCTGGCGCAAAAGCGACACCATGTGGATGTTGGGCCTGTACGGCACGGCGATTGGTGCCGGTGTGTTGTTTTTACCGATAAACGCCGGTATCGGCGGGTTGATCCCGCTGCTGATTATGGCGCTTCTGGCGTTCCCGATGACCTTCTTCGCCCATCGCGGTTTGTGTCGCTTTGTGCTGTCCGGACGTGAAGTGGGTGAAGACATCACCGGTGTGGTTGAAGAGCATTTCGGTCAGGGCGCCGGTAAATTGCTCACCCTGCTCTACTTCTTCGCGATCTACCCGATTCTGCTGGTCTACAGCGTGGCGATCACCAATACGGTTGAGAGCTTTATGACCCACCAGCTGCATATGCAGGCGCCGCCAAGGGCGCTGCTGGCCTTAATCCTGATTGTCGGTCTGATGTCGATTGTGCGTTTTGGCAAAGAGATGATCGTCAAAACCATGAGCGTGCTGGTTTATCCGTTTGTGATTGTGCTGATGGCACTGGCGCTGTTTTTGATTCCTCACTGGAACAGCTCCGTTTTCCAGCACGTCAGCTTAGCGGGCAGCGGCAGCAGCTTGTGGATGACATTGTGGTTAGCGATACCGGTGATGGTGTTCTCCTTTAACCATTCGCCGATCATCTCCGCGTTTGCGGTGGCCAAACGTCAGGAATATGGCGAGGAAGCCGAGAAGAAGTGCTCACGCATTCTGGCCCGCAGCCATCTGATGATGGTGGTAACGGTGATGTTCTTCGTATTCAGCTGCGTACTCAGCCTGTCTCCGGAGAATCTTGCCGAAGCCAAAGCGCAGAACATCTCGATCCTCTCCTATCTGGCGAACCACTTTGATACGCCGCTGATGGCCTGGCTGGCACCGATCATCGCCATGGTCGCCATTACCAAATCCTTCCTCGGTCACTATCTTGGTGCGCGTGAAGGCTTCAACGGCCTGATGGTTAAATCTCTCGGTGAGAAAGCGAAAAAGCTGCCGGAAGCGAAGCTGAACCGCATCACCGCCATCTTTATGCTGATCACCACCTGGCTGGTCGCTACTCTGAATCCAAGCATTCTGGGAATGATTGAAACCCTGGGTGGCCCGGTGATTGCCGTGCTGCTGTTCCTGATGCCGATGTATGCCATCAATAAAGTGCCGGCAATGCGTCAGTACAGCGGCAAAATCAGCAATATCTTTGTGGTGCTGGTGGGATTAATCGCGATTTCCGCTATCGCATACGATCTGGTCTGACAGAGATAAAAAAAGGGGCGAATCTCTTCGCCCCTTTCATGTTCTTACCGCCCGTCAGGCAAACCATTTGCCGAACCAGCCGGTCATTTTCATCATCACGAAATCCCAGATGCGGCTAATAAATCCCCCCTCGTTCACATCTTCCATTACCACCAGCGGTCGCTGTTCAATCGTTTTGCCGTCAAGCTGGAAATCGATATTGCCCACCACCTGATTTTTCTTCAACGGCGCGGTTAGCTGAGGCTGTGAGAGGGTAAAGCTGGCTTTAAGGTTCTTAAGCTGCCCTTTCGGCACGGTCACCGAGGCATCGCTGGCGACGCCAAGATTGACCTCTTTCTTTTCGCCATACCAAACCCGCTGGGTGGAAAACGGCTTGTCGGCTTTGATTGGCGTGACCGTATCATAGAAGCGGAATCCCCAGGTCAGCAGCTTTTCACTCTCGCGGAAACGCGTGGCATCGGTCGGGGAGCCTAACACCACTGAAATCAGGCGCTGGTCGCCACTGACCGCCGAAGCCACCAGATTATTTCCCGCGCCCGCGGTATGGCCGGTCTTGATGCCATCAACCTGCAGGTTGCTGCTCCACAACAGGCGGTTGCGGTTCTGCTGATGGATGCGGTTAAAGGTGAACTCTTTCTCTTTGTGCAGCGCATATTCTTGCGGAACGTCGCGGATTAACGCCTGGCCAATCAGCGCCATATCTCTGGCCGTGCTGTATTGCCCGTCAGAATCCAGCCCGTGCACGGTTTTGAAGTGGGTATTTTTCAGTCCGAGCGCCTGCACATAGTTATTCATCAGGCTGACAAAGGAGTCCTGACTGCCCGCAACATAATCGGCCAGTGCAATACTGGCGTCATTGCCAGACTGGATAATAATTCCCTTGTTCAGTTCTGAAACGGGAATGCGATCGCCCGGCTTCAGAAACATCAGCGAGGAACCTTGCAGAATGGGGTTACCCGTCGCCCAGGCATCCTTGCCGACGGTCACCATATCGTCGTTGGTAATTTTGCCGGCTTTGATGGCCTGCCCTACCACGTAACTGGCCATCATTTTTGTCAGGCTGGCAGGGTCAAGACGGTCATCTGCATGGGATTCCGCCAGCACTTTACCGCTGTTGTAATCCATCAGGATCCAGGCTTTAGCATCGATTTGTGGCGCTGCGGGCGCCTCTTCTGCACGGGTTGAGAAGGTGAACAGCAACAGTGAAGTGGTGGCAGTCAGTGTCAAAGCACCGGCGGAAAGGCGTGATTTCTTCATGACGAGACCCAAGTATCCATTTGAAAGACAAGTGTTTTGCAGCGCGGCGGCGGAAACCCTGACACGCTAACGGTTTCTGGCCTTAAAAAGAACAGCATTACTGTAAAGTTATTCAGAGTTTATTAGATAAATCTGGGATATGCCGTTTCGTTGCGCTTTTTTTCGCCGTTTGCGGCGAACAGCACCAGGTGAAATTCCGATTTTTCGCAGAACAGTTAAGTCAGTCACATTTTTCCGCTAACCTGAATAAAGTTTGCCTCAGGAGTAATGACCATGGATTTAGCTTTGTTCGATCTTGATGAAACGTTGATCTGCGAAGACAGCACCGGCCTGTGGCTGCGTTATTTAGTCTCCCAGGGCTTTGCCCCGGCCGCGCTGATTGAGCAGGAACGGGCACTGATGGACCAGTATTATCAGGGTTCCCTGTCGATGGAAGAGTACATGTCCACCACCCTGTCGCCATTAACCGGCATGGGCACGCTTACGGTAACGGGCTGGGTCCGTCGCTTTATTCAGCGGGATATTCTGCCACGGGTTTATCCTTCCGCCCGCGAGAGAATGGCATGGCATCAGGAACGCGGTGATAAGGTGATGGTGGTGTCCGCCAGCGGAGAACATCTGGTGGTGCCGATTGCCGAACAGCTGGGTGCCCATGGCGCGCTGGCGATTGGAGTGGAAATCGTGGATGACCGCTACAGCGGCCAGACCTACGGCACCATGACCTACAAAGAGGGCAAGGTCACCCGTCTTAATGACTGGCTGGCCGATCAGAGCGAAACCACCTTTGGGAAAACCTGGGCCTACAGCGACTCAATTAACGACCTGGCGTTACTTGAACATGCGGATCATGCCCATGTCATTAACCCCGGCGAACAGCTGCACAGTCTTGCCGAACAGCGTGGCTGGGAAGTGTGTCACTGGGTAAGATAAGCCTGACAAAAATCGGGAAGGCTGAATCAGCCCTCCCGATTTTGCTGACCATACCGTCAAGCCTGCCGTTATTTCGCTAATCCCACCTTAAGCAGCTTGCCGTCCGACTCGTCGGTCAGCACATAAAGATAGCCATCCGGGCCAGCCCGGACATCGCGGATACGCTCACCGCGATCCTTCAACAGGCGCTCTTTCTCTTCGACCTTATCGCCATTGACCGTCAGACGGATCAGACTTTTATCTTTCAGCGCCCCGATAAATAGCGAGTTTTTCCATTGCGGGAAGTGGCCGTTATAGAAGGCCATGCCGCTGATCGCCGGAGACACCTTCCACCAGAACACCGGCTGCACGGTGCCTGGCGCGGTTCCTCCTTTCGAGCCTGGCACTTTCTCACCGCTGTAATCAATTCCCCAGGTCGCCAGCGGCCAGCCGTAATTCTGGCCTTTTCGCGGAATATTCACCTCATCACCACCGCGTGGACCGTGTTCACTTTCCCACATCTCCTTGCTCCACGGATTAAAGGCAAGCCCTTGTGGATTGCGCATACCATAGCTCCAGATTTCAGGTCTGGCGCCCTTCTTACCGACAAAAGGATTATCTTTTGGAATACTGCCATCCGCATTGAGGCGAATAACCTTACCGGTTAAGGCGGTTAAATCCTGCGCTGACGCGGCCTGGAAGTTATCGCCAAAGGTGACGTACAAATAACCTGCCTGATCAAAGGCCAGTCGCGACCCTAAATTGGCCCCGCTGGAGAGTTTCGGTTGCTGGTGGAGTAAATCTTTAAAATCGGTCAGCTGCGTCAGATCTTTGCTGAGCAAGCCGGAGCCCACCACAGCACCGGCACGCCCGTTGTCATCGGCTTCGGTCCAGGTCAGATAGACGCGGCGGTTTTGCGCAAAGTCGGGGGACAGCACGACATCCAGCAGGCCGCCCTGACGTTGCGCCCAGACTTTCGGCACGCCGGTAATCGGTTGCGAGAGTCCTTTCCCCTGTTGCCAGTGCCGTAGCTGGCCCGATCGTTCGGTGATTAATATGCCTTGATTGTCGGGCAAAAAAGCCATCGCCCAGGGATGATCAAGCCCTTGTTGTAACTGCTCGACACTGACCTTTTCGGCCAGTACGGGATGGGAAAACAGGACGGCGCTGGCGAGCAAACAGAGGGGAAACAGACGTGACATACCTTCACTCCTTCAGATCAATGTCCGTTAAATTTAGTGAAGAAGGCTGGAGACGGGGCTGTTTTTACAAAACATTAAGCGCCGCAACGGTGCGGCGCTTAATGGAAGGTGACGATTAAGGTTGATGCGGGAAGGTGGTGACGTCGTTAATCATGTCATCAGCGCCCTGCTTAAGGTCTGACAGAGTGACAGGTGCCGAGTTGTTAGGTACCGTTTTGCCATAGGCTTTACGCACCGCTTCCACCACCGGCTTACCGGTTTTGGCATCAATCAGCTGCGCTTCAAGGTAAAGCACGCTATTTTGCGTCCGGTGGCCAGAGGCCGCCATGGTTCCGGCAATCACCGCAGCGACCGGCACGACTTCATAGAACTTCATGTCCTGGTTTTCAGCACTGACGGTGGTAATCGCGGTTTTCATAATTAACGTATCTGGGCCCGGGGAACTGACCAGCGGCATTTGCTTAGCGACAGCCGCTTTCAACCGGGTATCTACGTAGCTTCTCAGGCTATCCAACGTTTGCTGGCTAACGCGTTCGGTAGGTTTCGCCGCAGGGTAATAGACCACCGGGGTGAAATAGATCCCGCGATAATCAGAAGCTTTATAGTCTGGCGAGATCCAACGCAGCGTTGGATGCCCGCTCGGAGATTCGGTTGGTTTCAGTTTGGAATAATCGGAGAGAAACCCAGAATACTGATGGGATTCCGTTACTTTTGAAGAGCATCCGGCCAGAACCGCAATCGCAAGTCCGGCAACAAGACCAAGACGTAACACACGCATGGGGTGTTCCTTTTTCACAGAGGATTAGGCAAAAAAACGTAAGGACAACTGAAGCATAGCGCGTCTTCCGCGCATCACCAGAAAGCGTAAGAGTAAACGTTATGTCGCCATACTTTTACTCGTACCCTGCTCAATTCTTGCCTTTGCAATGGGGCTCACATTCCTGTGGGATTAACCTAAGCCGCGCGTTCTGCGCTAATTTAAGCTAGTCATACAACCATTTTCCGGCTTTTGCTGAATCGATCAACATTCCGACCGTGAAATCGGGAATATCCACCGGTTCGGATTTCTTAAAGGGATTCCAGGAAAAATGAACGTCAGGATAATAGGTTTCAATATGGAAGCTGGACATATCCACATTGAATTCTTCCGAGAAGTCATCGATCAATTCTTCAACATCATCCTGATCTAACTTCACGTCAAAATGAATGCTTGAGGACGCGGTGTAGGTGTCGTATTTCTTCTTCCTGAACATATACACGCCACTCCGGCGGGTCACGAATTCGATAACCCGCTGTTCAATGCTGTCTACCATAACTTGTCGTCACCTCGTGCTATGAAGTTATAATCGCGTAAAGAGCAGTAAGTGATCCTTGATACATCTGCAATCAGAATAACCTCACCGATGAGGGGTATGGTTCGCCCTACGAACGTGCTTACTTTTCTAACCATCTTTAGTTTCACAGTCCATGGCGTATAACCTCCTATCCATGTTGGCATTTTGATCCCAAATGGGAACATCGTATTTTTGAGAAGTCCTCTGACGCTTTTAGACACTCGTGAGGTAACGGGGACGGCGTTTATAGGTTTAGCTCGCGTTGTCTGATCATTAATACCGCTATATAAAGCAACTACAGCAGCGACATCTACTATCCCGAAGTGTTTCGCAGTATTCATCACGAATACCATAAAAAACAACTCAGAGGCGTTAACGTTAGATCGCCCTGCATAGAAATATGTTCCATTAAGTTCCTCAACTGTATCCATACTAATATCCCTTTTTTGCAGACTTAAGATTTGTTTTTTTACAATCAGGTTGGTAAATGACAGGCTTCCATATGATTCTTGGGGTCAAGTAAACCTTAATTGCCCTACAACAATGGCTTTTTAGACTCGCTACTCTCGGATGAAAAAGGGGCAATAGCCCCCTTTCCCTTTGTTTCAAGCCGTTGCCGTTGTACGCTCGTTCCAAGCGTCATGGGCTAACAGATTGCCGTCTTTGTACAGGTGAGTGATCTTCTCGTAGTTCAATGAAACTTCTTCCATGTGACCTGTTCCCGGGCAACCTCGCGTGTCGTGCATAGCAGGACTAACAGAAATCACTTTCACTTTTTCCAGTGTGATTACGTAATACACCACTTCCTGGCCGGCATAGTTGATGTGATAGAAACGAAATTCAGCCGATTTTAGTGTCTGCCCTGTTGCCGCAGCTTTGAAGAGGTAGGGAGAGGAGCTATCAAGCTCCTTGGTGAACTGGAAAGGTGAATGTTGGCGAGTCCCCGTAACCTTCCCTGTCATAGGGTCGGTTGGGAGGGTGATATTGTGATGCAAACTCCTCAGTTCCACACTTCCTTCACGGTGTTTCACCTCGGAAGAACCCCGGATTATAGCGCCGCCATCATCGGTCAAAAATAAGTGTACAGGTACGGCCATTTTGAGCTCCTTGCTTGTGGCTAGTCATACAACTATTTCCCGGCTTTTGCGGATTCAATCATCATCCCGACAGTGAAATCAGGGACGGGAAAAGTTGCACTCTTTTTAAAGACATTCCATGTAAAAGGCATATCAGGGAAATAGGTCTCAATCCTGAATTTTCCTCACTGAACATTAAACTTTTCGAAAAACTCATTCATCAAATCTTCAATTTCAAGCTCATCATTGCTCAGGTCGGTATCAAGGTCAGTCTCAGGCGATAATTTCACCTTCTTAAGATTGAACAGGTACGAGCCAGCTTAGGGCCGCACATGCTCATAAACCCGCTGTTCAATGCTGTCTACCATAACTTGTCACTGTCCATTGATAACGCCAACAGCCTCAACAATACTGTTTGCAGCCACTGTTATACCGGTCAAAATCCCAGCAAATCAAACAAATGCCGCCCCTAATCCCGCTTGTTTTGATCTCCCTCAATCCGGCCGGGAATGCCCGTCGGTCAGAAGAATCCCCCTACACTTCATATTGCTGTATAAATTCTACGTAGAGATGGGTAGAATCCCGCGCAAAATTGCTGTGCAAAACAGGAAATGAGTAATGTCGCAAAATACAACTATGGCGCCGCGTGTCGGATTTGTTTCTCTCGGCTGCCCGAAAAATCTGGTCGACTCTGAACGCATCCTCACCGAGCTGCGCACCGAAGGCTATGAAGTGGTTCCACGTTATGACGATGCCGAAATCGTCATCGTCAACACCTGCGGATTCATCGACAGCGCTGTACAAGAATCGCTGGAAGCGATCGGCGAAGCGCTGAATGAAAACGGTAAGGTGATCGTCACCGGCTGCCTCGGTGCGAAAGAGAACCAGATCCGTGAAGTGCATCCAAAGGTGCTGGAAATCACCGGACCGCACAGCTATGAGCAGGTGCTGTCGCACGTCCACCGCTATGTGCCTAAGCCAGCGCATAACCCGTTCCTGAGCCTGGTGCCGGAACAGGGCGTGAAGCTGACGCCGCGCCATTACGCTTACCTGAAGATTTCAGAAGGCTGTAACCACCGTTGTACGTTCTGCATCATCCCTTCCATGCGTGGCGATCTGGACAGCCGTCCGATTGGCTCGGTGCTGGATGAAGCCAAGCGTCTGGCTGAAGCCGGCGTGAAGGAGCTGCTGGTGATCTCCCAGGATACTTCGGCTTACGGCGTGGACGTGAAACACCGTACCGGTTTCTGGAATGGATCGCCGGTAAAAACCAGCATGGTCAGCCTGTGCGAACAGCTGGCTAAACTGGGCGTGTGGGTGCGTCTGCACTACGTTTACCCGTACCCGCACGTGGACGATGTCATTCCACTAATGGCGGAAGGGAAACTGCTGCCTTACCTGGATATCCCGCTGCAGCACGCCAGCCCGCGCATCCTGAAGCTGATGAAGCGCCCGGGTGCCGTTGAACGTACGCTGGAGCGCATTAAGCGCTGGCGCGAAATTTGCCCGGACCTGACGCTGCGTTCGACCTTTATCGTCGGTTTCCCTGGCGAAACGGAAGAAGACTTCCAGATGCTGCTCGACTTCCTGAAGGAAGCGCGTCTGGATCGCGTCGGCTGCTTCAAATACAGCCCGGTTGAAGGCGCGACCGCCAATCAGCTGCCGGATCCGGTACCGGAGTCGGTGAAGGAAGAACGTTACGATCGCTTTATGCAGCTGCAGCAGGCGATCTCCGCCGAACGTTTGCAGGAAAAAGTCGGTCGTGAAATTCTGGTAATCATCGATGAAGTGGATGAAGAAGGGGCGATTGGCCGCAGTATGGCTGATGCACCTGAGATTGACGGTGCCGTCTATCTCAACGGCGAGAAATCCCTGAAGCCAGGCGATGTGGTGCGTGTGAAGGTTGATAACGCCGACGAATACGACCTGTGGGCGTCCAAGATTTAATACCTGCCAAAAGGGCCGGCCGGAATGGGCTGGCCCTTTTCACTTTCCGCGTTAGCCGTACTCTTTTTGATGCTGTTTTTTGCGCTGAAGATAGTCTTTATCGGCGCGGATCTGGTCCCAATACCCTTTGAAAATCGCCGCTGAGGCCGCCTTTTCTTCGTTCAGCTCGAAGGGCAACAGCTCGCGCTTCTCATCGTATTTCTTCCCGCCCTTATGGTTGGCATAGCGCCTGGCGCGGGTATAGCCCATCTGAATAAATTTGCGGGCCATATCCATGCCGACAAACTCATCATTTTTCCGGTACTGCTCAAAAAGCGCCATGATCGCCGTGGCTGAGACCTGCGCAATATCCGGTGTTTTAAACCGCCAGTGCGGTAGGATTTCACTTTTATAGGGCTCAACCATTAACACGCCCTGTTCCCCGCGCCCCACCTGATACAACTCGGGATGCTTACGAAAGTCGATTGTTTTGAAATCCTGCTGATAGTCGAATTCTTTCATTGCCACCCCACTGAGAAAGAAGCAAGCATGGCACAGAAATCTGCAGCGCGCGCCGACAGGGCACGCACTCGGCGACATCAGGTCTTCAGTTTAGGATCCAGCGCATCGCGCAGGCCATCCCCCAGCAGGTTGAACGCCAGCACCGTCAGGAAGATCGCCAGGCTGGGGAAAATCGCCACGTGCGGGGCCATCACCATATCGGCACGGGCTTCATTGAGCATCGCCCCCCATTCCGGCGTCGGCGGCTGTGCGCCCAATCCGAGGAACGACAGGCTGGCTGCGGTGATAATCGAGGTGCCAATACGCATGGTGAAATAGACCACGATCGATGAAATGGTTCCCGGCAGAATATGCCGCATGATGATGGTGAAATCGGAGGCACCAATACTGCGGGCCGACTCGATAAACGTCATATGCTTCAGCACCAGCGTGTTGCCGCGCACCAGACGGGCAAAGGCCGGGATACTGAAGATCGCCACCGCCACAATCACGTTGGACATACCCGTGCCTAAAATCGCCACCACGGCCAGCGCCAGCAGGATCCCCGGAAAGGCGAACAGCACATCGCTGATGCGCATTATGATCCGATCCCACCAGCCTTCGTAGTAGCCGGCCAGCAGCCCCAGCAAGGTGCCAATTGCCGCGCCGATCGCCACCGAGAAGAAGCCGGAAATTAGCGACAAGCGCGTGCCGGTCAGCACCCGGCTGAAGATATCGCGACCGAGCGAATCCACACCAAACCAGTGCATCATCGACGGGCCTTCGGTCAGCCGATCGTAGTCAAAATAGTTCTCTGCATCGAATGGCACAATCCACGGCGCAATCACCGCCACCACAATCAGCAGCAGCACAAACACCCCGGCCACCATCGCCACCGGCTGCTTTTTAAATCGCCGCCAGAATTCCCGCCAGGGTGTCCGCACGCGATGTTGGTTAATCGTTGGCATCGCGGACAGCGCCGCGCTACGTCGCCAGTTTTTCATCGCCGGTCCTTATTTGTAACGAATCGCGGGGTTGATGGCGGCGTAAAGCATGTCCACAACCAGGTTAATGAGAATAAATTCCAGCGAGAACAGCAGCACCTCGGCCTGCACCACCGGGTAATCACGCATCTCGACCGAATCCACCAGCAGACGCCCCAGTCCCGGCCAGTTGAACACCACTTCCACCACAATTGAGCCGCCTAGCAGGAAGCCAAACTGCAGGCCCATCATGGTGACCACCGGGATCATCGCATTCCGCAGGCCGTGCTTGACCACCACCAGCGTCTCACGCACGCCTTTGGCCCGCGCGGTGCGCATATAATCTTCCTGCATCACCTCAACAAACGAGGCGCGGGTAAAGCGCGCCATCACTGCCGCAACCGCGGCGCCCAGGGTGATGGACGGTAAAATATAGTGCTTCCAGCCGTCCGCCCCCACCGTGGGCAGCCAGCCTAATTCAACCGAGAACACCTGCATCAGCAGCATCCCCAGCGCAAATGCCGGGAACGAAATTCCGGAAACGGCCAGCGTCATGCCAAGCCGATCTGGCCAGCGGTTGCGCCAGACAGCGGAGGTAATGCCGATGCCCATGCCAAAAATCACTGACCACACCATGCTGCTTAACGTCAGCCACAGGGTGGGTAAAAATCGCGCGGCAATCTCCGCCGAAACCGGCCGCTTTGATACCATCGACTGACCAAAATCGCCCTGCACTGCATTGCTGATAAAGTGCCAGAACTGCTGGATCATTGGCTGATCGAGGCCTAACTGCTGACGAACCAGTGCCACCACCGTTGCATCGGCTTCTGGACCGGCAATCAGCCTGGCGGGATCGCCCGGCAGCATATGTACAAACAGGAACACCAATACCGCCACAATCAGCAGTGTGGGGATCAGTCCCAGTAAGCGTCTGATAAAATAATTGAGCATGCGTCATCCTGCGCTTAAGACAACCACGCCTCCCATATCGGGAGGCGCGGTCACCGTGAGCGGGGTTTACTTCAGATCGGCGTCGTCAAAGCTGAACGAGGTGTCCGGCATCACGTAGAAGCCCGTCAGGTTTTTGGTGTTGGCTGAAACCAGTTTCTCCACCACCAGCGGTACCCAGGGCTGCTCTTTCCAGATAATGTCCTGAGCATCTTTGTACAGCGCGGCTTTCTTCTCGCCGTCGGTGGTTTTCAGTGCATCGGCCAGATCGCTGTCAACCTTGGCATTACTGTAAAACGCGGTGTTGAAGATGGTTGGCGGCCAGGACTGGGTGGCAAACAGCGGCGTCAGTGCCCAGTTAGCCTCACCGGTGGAAGCCGACCAGCCGGTGTAAAACATCCGCACACCGCTCTCTTTCTGCCCTTTGTCTTCCACTTCTGCCGCACGCTGTCCCGCATCCATCGCGGTCAGGGTGGCTTTAATACCCACCTGAGCCAGCTGCTGCTGAGTGAACTGCAGCACTTTCTGCGCGGTGCTGTGGTTATGGGATGACCATAAGGTGGTGGTGAAGCCGTTCGGGAAGCCCGCTTCCTTCAGCAGCTCACGCGCCTTAGCCGGGTTATATTCGGGGGCCGGATAGGTCTGGGCGAACTGGATCGCTGGCGGCACGATACCCGTTGCTGGCGTGGCATAACCGGCAAACGCCACTTTCACCAGCGCCTGACGGTTGATGGCGTAGTTGATCGCCTCACGCACCTTCGGATTATCGAACGGCTTCTGGGTGACGTTAAAGCTGATGTAACGCTGCATGATGGATGGCGAGGTCACCAGATCCAGCTTGCTGTTTTTCTCCAGCAGTTTTGCCTGCTCGTAAGGGATTGGGAAGGCAAAGTTGGCTTCACCGGTTTGCAGCATCGCCGCACGGGTGTTGTTGTCCACCACCGGACGCCAGGTAATGGTATCCAGCTTCGGATAGCCTTTCTTCCAGTAGCCGGCAAATTTCTTCACCTTCACGAAATCGGTCTGGTTCCAGGTATCCAGCTCATACGGGCCGGTACCGACCGGGTGGAAGCCAATCTCCTTACCGTATTTCTTCAGCGCCGTTGGCGAAATCATCGCGGCAGCCGGACTGGCCAGCGTGTTGATAAAGGCCGAGAACGGCTGCTTCAGGGTGATTTTCACCGTCAGCGGATCGATAACCTCGGTGGTCGCAATGGATTTGAACAGGTTGTAGCGCTTCAGGTGATTATCAGGATTGCTGGCGCGATCGAGGTTGACCTTCACCGCTTCGGCATTGAAGTCGCTGCCATCCTGGAATTTGATGCCGCTACGCAGTTTGATGGTGTAGGTCAGGCCATCTTTGCTGGCATCGGAGCTTTCAGCCAGCACGTTGACCAGCTTCATGTCCTTATCGAAGCCAAACAGGCCCTGATAGAAGGATTTGGCCACCGCCTGCGACAAGGTATCGTTTGCGTCGTAGGGATCCAATGTCGTGAAGTTGGAACCCACCGCGATCACCGCATCTTTCGCCGCCCAGGCAGGCACAGCGGCAAAGCTGCTCAATAAACCTGCGGTTAACAGTAACTTACGTTTGCTATGAATCATCATTGTGCGTTCATCTCCTGAAGTCCTTGTTGTTGTTGTGCAGCAATATCAGGCACCGCCAATCGCATGACGGGCAACATAGTGTCCGGCACTCACCTCAATCAGCGGTGCCACCACCGGTTCGTCCCCAAGGGCACGGATCGGGCTGGGAATTTCGTCCACCAGCAGCGCTCGTTCACGACGGCGATGTCGGGGATCGGCCACCGGCACCGCTGACATCAGCTTGCGCGTGTAGGGATGCTGGGGATTTTCAAATACGGACTGACGTGGGCCAATTTCAACAATCTGCCCGAGGTACATTACCGCCACGCGATGGCTGATGCGCTCGACGACCGCCATATCGTGGGAAATAAACAGGAACGCGATGCCGAATTCACGCTGCAAATCCAGCATCAGGTTGACGATTTGCGCCTGAATCGACACGTCCAGCGCGGAGACCGACTCATCGGCAATCACCACTTTAGGATTCAGCGCCAGCGCGCGGGCGATGCAAATTCGCTGACGCTGGCCGCCGGAGAACTCATGCGGATAACGCCGCGCATGTTCAGGTAACAGACCGACGCGCTCCAGCAGCCATGCCACCCGATCTTCTGCCGCCTGCCCTTTTGCCAGCTTGTGCACCAGCAGCGGTTCCATTATCGAAAAGCCGACCGTCAGCCGGGGATCGAGCGATGCGTAGGGATCCTGAAAAATAAACTGAATATCCCGCCGCAGATGCGAAAGCGCCGAACCGGAAAGGGTGTCGATGCGCTGGCCATCAAAGGTAATGGTGCCGCCCTGGCTTTCCACCAGCCGCAACAATGAGCGACCGGTGGTGGATTTCCCACAGCCGGATTCGCCCACCAGCGCCAGTGTTTCACCGGGCCGCAGGTCAAAACTGACCTTCTCCACCGCATGAACCCGGCGGATGACGCGATTAAAAATGCCGCCACGGACATCGAAGCGCGTCACCAGGTCACGAACCTGCAACACCGGCTCCGCGTCGGGTGAAACGGTATCCTGAGGCACCACGATTTCGTCGCGGCTCTCCAGTGAAATCAGCGGAAATTTGGCCGGATACGCCTGGCCAGTCATGGAGCCGAGTTTCGGCACGGCGGCCAGCAACGCCTTGGTGTAGGGCTGCTGTGGCGAGCTGAAAATTTCGTCCACGGTGCCGGTTTCCACCACATCGCCGCGGTACATCACCTGCACGCGATCGGCCATTTCGGCCACCACGCCCATATCGTGAGTGATAAAAATCACCCCCATCTGCATCTCTTTTTGCAGCACGCGGATCAGCTGTAATATCTGCGCCTGAATGGTCACATCCAGCGCGGTGGTCGGCTCATCGGCAATCAGCAACGCCGGACGACAGGAAAGCGCCATCGCGATCATCACCCGCTGCCGCATCCCGCCGGAGAGTTGATGAGGAAAGCGGGTGAGGACGTTTTTCGCTTCCGGGATGCGCACCAGATCCAGCATCCTCTCGGCTTCCTGCAGCGCCTCGCGGTGGCTTTTCCCCTGATGCAGGCGAATCGACTCGGCAATTTGCTCGCCCACCGGAAACACCGGGTTTAGCGAGGTCATCGGCTCCTGGAAAATCATTGCCATATCCGCACCGCGAATGGTGCGCAGCTGGGATTGGCGCGCGCTGGCCAGATCGACGATGCGATCGTTGCGTCTGCGCAGCCACATTTCGCCGCTGTCGATGCTGCCACCGCCCTGCTCCACCAGCCGCATTAAGGCCAGCGAGGTGACCGATTTCCCGGAACCTGATTCGCCAACAATCGCCAGCGTCTCACCGCGCTGCACATCCAGCGACAGGTTTTTCACCGCCTGCACCACGCCCTCTTCCTGACGGAAGCTGACGCTGAGGTTTCTGACTGATAATACCTGCCCGGCAGGCAGGTCCGTGATCACCGGCATCCTGCTTCCTTATTCTTCGCGGTAAATACCGACATTAGGCGCATCACCCACATAGCCGTAGCCGCGATACATGCCTTCACTGTTGAATGGCAGGGCGACATTGCCCTCGCGGTCGACGGCGATCACGCCGCCGCTGCCACCCAGCACCCGGATTTTTTCCATCACCACGCGATCGCTGGCTTCTTTCAACGACAAGCCGCCATATTCCATCAGCGCGGCGATATCGTAAGCCGCCAGCGTGCGCATAAAGACTTCGCCGGTGCCGGTACAGGAGACCGCAACGTTAGCGTTATTGGCATAGCAACCCGCGCCAACAATCGGCGAGTCGCCCACGCGTCCGGCCTGTTTGTTGGTCATGCCGCCGGTCGAGGTCGCCGCGGCAAGATTACCGGATAAATCCAGCGCCACCGCGCCCACCGTGCCGAACTTGCGATCCGGATCGAGAGGATCGTCAGAGCTTTGCGCCGCGCCATCATGATCGAGCACGGCATGATCGGAATGCAGCGCGCGCTGAAGCTGTTCCCAGCGCTCAGGCGTGGAGAAGAAGTCAGGCGGAACCTGTTCCAGCCCGTGCTCAGCGGCAAATTTCTCTGCGCCTTCACCGATAAACATCACGTGCGGGCTGTTTTCCAGCACGGCACGGGCGGCCAGTACCGGATTACGCAGGGTATTCACCCCGGCAACCGCACCGGCGTCCAGCGAGCGGCCATCCATCACGCAGGCATCCAGCTCGTGGGTGCCCTGATGGGTGAAGACGGCGCCCTTACCGGCGTTGAACAGCGGGCACTCTTCCAGCAAGCGCACCGCTTCGGTTACGGCATCTAGCGCGCTGCCACCCGCCGCCAGCACCGCCTGTCCGCTGGCAACAATCCCCGACAGGGCCTGAATATAGTGCTGTTCTTTCTCTGCGCTCATGCTGGCGCGGGCAATTGCGCCCGCACCGCCGTGGATCGCGATGACTGCTCTGGCCATAATCCGATTACCCTGGGTGCTAAATCAGCATGAAAAACACTGAGTTAGAATGAAATTGTTTAGGTCTGCGTCGTTTTCGACTATAGGCAGGCTGTAAAGTGATGTAAAGCAGAATGTTCGCTGGCTGATAATAACGAAAGGTTCTATGTCATAACCGCCTTCGGTGCAGGCGTGACCAGACCGCGAATTCACGCCATAATAATGGCAACTGACTGGATGACGGCCCGACGCTTCGGGCACGCTGGAGACATTATGGAAGCCTTTACTGCGGGATTGATCTCGCTGGACGATGCGCTGGCGAAAATGCTGGCGGCGATTACCCCGCTGACAGAGACGGAAACCCTGCCGCTGTCCGCGGCCGTCGGACGCATCACCGCCTGTGCGGTGACCTCGCCGATTGACGTGCCGCCGTTTGCGAACTCGGCAATGGATGGGTACGCCTTAAGAATGGCAGACCTTGCCAGACAGCCGCTGAAAATTGCCGGAAAAGCCTTTGCCGGCGCCCCGTTCAAAGGTGAATGGCCCGCGGGCACCTGCCTGCGCATTATGACCGGTGCGCCGGTGCCGCCCGGCACTGAAGCCGTAGTGATGCAGGAACAGACCGGCGAGGATGGCGATGCGATCCGCATTCTGGCCGACGTCACCGAAGGGCAAAATATCCGCCTGGCGGGCGATGACATCCTGCAAGGCGCAACGGTGCTGGAACAGGGTATCCGCTTAGGTGCCGCCGAACTGCCGCTGCTGGCGTCTCTCGGTGTGGCGGACGTGAAGGTGCTGCGCAAGCTGCGGGTCGCGGTGTTCTCCACCGGCGATGAGCTGCAACCTGTCGGCCAGCCGCTGGCGGAAGGGCAGATTTATGACACCAATCGCTTTGCGGTGCGGTTGATGCTGGACAAGCTGGGTTGCGAAGTGATTGACCTCGGGATCATCCGTGACGATCGGCAGGCGCTGCGCGAGGCTTTCCGCCAGGCCGACAGTCAGGCCGACGTGGTGATCAGCAGCGGTGGCGTCTCGGTGGGCGAAGCCGATTACACCAAAAGCATGCTGGAAGAGTTAGGCGAAATCAGCTTCTGGAAGCTGGCGATTAAGCCGGGCAAACCCTTTGCCTTTGGCCGTCTGACCAACAGCTGGTTCTGCGGTCTGCCGGGCAATCCGGTTTCCGCCGTCCTCACCTTCTATCAGCTGGTTCAGCCACTGCTGGCAAAACTGACCGGGCAACAGGGACCGGCGCTGCCGCCTCGCCAGACGGTGAAAGCGGCAACCGCGCTGAAAAAATCGCCTGGCCGCCTCGACTTCCAGCGCGGATTCGTGCAACAAAATGAAGACGGCGAACTGGAAGTGCACTCCACCGGCCCGCAGGGTTCCCATGTGTTCAGTTCGTTCAGCCAGGCCAACTGCTTTATCGTGCTGGAGCGTGATCGTGGCAACGTTGAAGCAGGCGAATGGGTCGAGATCGAGCCGTTTAACAGCCTGCTGGAGGGCTGACATGCTGCCTGAACTCAGCGACGAAGAGAGCCTGCGCTACAATCGCCAGATTGTGCTGCGCGGCTTTGACTTTGACGGCCAGGAGAAGCTGAAAGCCGCTAAAGCGCTGATTGTCGGACTGGGCGGATTGGGATGTGCCGCCGCGCCCTACCTCGCTTCCGCTGGCGTGGGCCAGCTTACGCTGCTGGATTTCGACACGGTTTCGCTCTCCAATCTGCAGCGGCAAATTTTGCATCGCGACAGTGCGATTGGCCAGGCGAAAGTCGATTCTGCCCGCCAGCAGTTAAGCCAGATCAACCCGCATATCCGCCTCGACGCCATCAACCAGCAGCTGGATGATGCGCAACTGGCTGAGCTGATTGGCCAGCAGGATGTGGTGCTGGACTGTAGCGATAATGTGGCCACCCGTGAACAGCTAAACCGGCTGTGTCACGCCAGTAAAACGCCGCTGGTGTCGGGCGCGGCCATCCGTATGGAAGGGCAAATCGCCGTCTTTCGCTGGCAGCAGGATGAACCCTGCTATCGCTGCATCAGCCGCCTGTTTGGCGATGCCACGCTCAGCTGCGTCGAAGCAGGCGTGATGGCGCCGTTGGTCGGGGTGATTGGCTCGCTGCAGGCGATGGAAGCGATTCGCGTGCTGAGCGACTTTGGCAACCCGGTGCCGGGAAAACTGCTGATGTATGACGCGATGACGCTGCAATTCCGCGAAATGAAGGTGGCGAAAGATCCGGCCTGTGAGGTCTGCGGTCACTGATATTTTCCTCTGCTTGTTGGGCGTTTTTGCTACTAAGCGCCCACTTCTGCTCTTTTTCCACAGTTAAAACAACGCCCTTTACCCGCAGCCACTATAGTTAGGCGAGTTAATGCCGGTACTAAAGGAGCGTTTTGTTTATGACCGCGGAGCCCCGTCCACAGCCAGACGTCAACCTGCTCAACCTGAGAAAGATGCTGATTGTCTTTCTGCTGGTGATCGGCGGTGCGGTGGTGATGGTCACGGCCTGGGTGGTGTTCAACACCTGGGAACGGATGGTCGACGAGACGCAAAACGATGCGCGCAACCTGTCGCAATCCGTTTCCCGACAGGCGGAAGACTCCTTTTTGCAGGTCGAACTGACCTTACAGGATCTGCGCGATCGCATTACCCTGGTGGGTCTGGATAAAGAGCGGCAGGAATACCTGCGTTCGCTGATTACCGATCGCAAGGCGTCACTGCCACAGCTGCACGGGCTGTTTGTGTATGACAGTCAGGGCAACTGGGTGGTGACGTCAGAAGGCGCGCTAAAGCAGCACAGCAACAATCAGGATCGTGAATACTTTCGCTATCATCAGCAGCATACCGATCCCGGTGTGCATATCAGTGAGGTGATCCGTAGCCGCACTACCGGCGCATTGATTATTCCGGTTTCCATGCGGCTGAATAATAGCGATGGCTCCTTCCGTGGCGTGCTGTTGGCGACCCTGCGCATCGACTATTTCCGGCAGATATTTGGCTATTACAATCTTGGCGAGCGAGGTTTAATTGCGCTGATCGTCAATAACGGCACTATCCTTTACGCCCGTCCCTTCCCTGACAGCACCATCAACCGCAATATTGCCAATAGCCCGTTATTTACCGATCTGCTTAAAACCTCGCCGAATGGGACCGCAACCTATAAGTCGGCATTAGACGGCGTGGAACGGGTGTTTGGCTATGCCAGCCTCAAACGTTATCCGCTGGTGGTGACCGTCGGTTACGATCGTAAGCAGCTGGTTCATGCCTGGTTTACCGATCTGCTGATCTATCTGATCCTCTGCTGTCTGCTGCTGCTGGCGATTTTTGTGCTGGGCTATTTCCTGCTGCGCAATCTTAGCCAGAATATCCGCGATCAGGCCGAACTGGCTCAGGTGCGTGAACAGCTCACCAGCATGAACCGCACGCTGCAAACGCTGGCACTGGTAGACAGCCTGACCGGGTTAGCGAACCGCAGACAGTTTGACCTCTATCTGGATCGGGCGATGGAACGCGCCAATAAGCTGCGAAAACCGCTGGCGCTGCTGATGATTGATGTCGACTCCTTTAAGAACTTTAACGACACCTATGGGCATCTGTCCGGCGATGACTGCCTGAAACGCGTCGGTGATGCGCTGCTGCAGGTGTCACACCGGTCGGACGATATGATCGCCCGTTACGGCGGCGAAGAGTTTGCGGTGATCCTGCCAGACTGCGAGGGTGAAGGCGCCCTGCGCTTTGCCAGCTCAGCCCTTGAATCGGTGGCGGCCATGGCCATCCCCCATCAGAATAGCCATCACGCGGCTAAAATCGTCACCATCAGCATTGGCGTCCACGTAATGCAGGGTGGCCTGCCGGATAACTCGCGCCATGCGTTGATTGGTCAGGCCGATAAGGCGCTGTACCAGGCGAAAATGTCCGGTAAAAACCGGGTTGAGATGGGATAACTGCGCGCAACCCAATAAAAAAGGGACCCGAAGGTCCCCTTATTGCGTTCTGTCAGTTCTGAGTCAAAATCAGTTGATGCCCTGACTGCGCAGATAGTCTTCGTAGTTACCGGTGAAGTCGTTGAATTTGCCCGGCGTCATTTCGATCACGCGGGTTGCCAGCGAGCTGACGAATTCACGGTCATGGGAAACGAACACCAGCGTGCCTTCATACATCTCCAGCGCCATGTTGATCGCTTCGATGGATTCCATATCCAGGTGGTTGGTCGGTTCATCCATGATCAGCACGTTTGGTTTTTCCATCATCAGCTTACCAAACAGCATGCGGCCTTTCTCACCACCGGACAGCACTTTAGCGGGCTTTTTAATGTCGTCCTGGCTGAACAGCAGACGACCGAGGATGCCACGCACAGCCTGCTCGTCATCGCTTTCCTGCTTCCACTGGCTCATCCAGTCGAACACGTTCAGATCGTTGGCGAAGTCGTGAGCATGATCCTGCGCGTAATAGCCGATACGGGCATTCTCAGACCATTTCACTTCACCGTTATCCGGCTGCAATTCACCGACCAGCGTTTTCAGCAGCGTGGTTTTACCGATACCGTTCGGGCCCAGAATGGCCAGCTTCTCGCCGACTTCCAGCAGCAGGTTAACGTTCTTGAACAGCGGACCCTGATCGAATCCCTTGGTCAGTGACTCAAGCTGCAACGCATTACGGAACAGCTTCTTGTCCTGATCAAAACGAATGAACGGGTTCTGACGGCTGGAGGCTTTCACTTCATCCAGTTTGATCTTGTCGATCTGCTTGGCACGGGAGGTCGCCTGACGGGACTTCGAGGCGTTGGCGCTGAAGCGGCTGACGAAAGACTGCAGTTCGTTGATCTGCGCTTTCTTCTTGGCGTTCTCAGACAGCAGACGCTCACGTGACTGCGTTGCCGCGGTCATGTATTCATCATAGTTGCCCGGATAAACGCGCAGCTCGCCGTAGTCCAGATCGGCCATATGGGTGCAGACCATGTTCAGGAAGTGACGGTCGTGCGAAATGATGATCATGGTACTGTTACGTTCGTTCAGCACCTGCTCCAGCCAGCGAATGGTATCGATGTCCAGGTTGTTCGTCGGTTCGTCGAGCAGCAGGATTTCCGGGTTGGAGAACAGGGCCTGCGCCAGCAACACACGCAGCTTCCAGCCGGGTGCCACTTCGCTCATTGGGCCGTAATGCTGCTCCAGCGGAATCCCCACGCCTAACAGCAGTTCGCCAGCGCGGGCTTCTGCGGTGTAACCGTCCATTTCGCCATATTTGACTTCCAGATCGGCCACTTTATAGCCGTCTTCTTCGGTCATTTCTGGCAACGCATAAATGCGGTCGCGCTCTTCTTTCACTGCCCACAGCTCGCCGTGGCCCATGATCACCGTATCCAGCACGGAAAACTCTTCGAAGGCGAACTGATCCTGGCGCAGCTTACCGATGCGTTCGTTAGGATCGAGCGATACGTTGCCGGCAGAAGGAACCAAATCCCCACCGAGGATTTTCATAAAGGTGGACTTGCCGCTACCGTTGGCACCGATCAGGCCATAGCGGTTGCCGCCGCCAAATTTGACAGAGATGTTTTCGAACAGCGGCTTACTGCCAAACTGCATGGTGACGTTGCTGGAAACTAGCACAGGATTGCCTTTCGTTTGCGATGTGAGTATGTGAACCAGCGCGCATTATGCCAAAAAAAAGGGGCGGCGAATACACCGCCACCCTTTCCACTGTCTTTAGTTCAGTTTACTGGCTTTCAGCTCGCCATGAACACGCTTGTAAACTTCAGCGTTCGGACATGAAGGTTAATTAATCGGCTTGTCGGCACTCTCCGCCGGGCCGAATACTGAATAGTCCGGCATCTTCACGTTCTGATAAAGCTCCCAGCCGCCGCCGAGCGCCTTATACAACGCAACCAGATCCAGGCTGCTCTGCACGCGGGCCTGGGCGGCCTGCTGCTTGGCCTGCGCCAGCTGACGCTGCGCATCCAACGCGTCAATAAAGGTTGAAAGCCCCTGTTTGTAGCTGTCGCTGGCCAGGTCGAAGGCGTTCTGCATTGCCTCGACGGTTTGATCCAGCCCGTCCACCTGCTGCTGATCGGTACGGTAGCTGACCAGCGCATTCTCCACGTCCTGAAGTGCCGTCAGCACCGTCTGACGGTAACCTAACGCGGCACTGGCCTGATCTGCTCGGGCCAGCTTGACGCTGGAAATTAATCTGCCGCCCTGGAAAATCGGAATCGATACCGATGGCCCGAAGCTGTAGAAATTGCTGCTCCAGTTATCCAGATAGCTGATATCCGAGTTACGCATGCCAAACTGCCCGGTCAGTGACAAATCCGGGAACAGCTGCGCCACCGAGACGCCGATATTGGCGGTGGCGGCATGCAGCTTCGCTTCCGCCTGACGCACGTCAGGTCGCCTTCTGGCCAGCGTCGACGGCAAACCGACCGGCACCACTTTCGGCAGCGGCGGTAAAGGTTTACTGGCGATCAGCTCTGCGTCGAGGGCGCCCGGCGGCTTACCGATCAGCACCGCCAGACCGTTCAGGGCCTGATGGACCTGCGACTCGTATTGCGGCAGCTGGGCTCGCAGCGAATTCAACTGCGCGCGTGCATTTTCCACGTCCATTTGCGGCGCCAGGCCATTACGCTGCTGGCTTTGCGTCAGCTCAAACGTCTGCTGAGCAACATCGATCTGCGTTTGCAAGGTCTGGCTGACGGACTGCGCGCCACGCAGCTGCAAATAGGTTCTCGCCACTTCGGCTTCCAGCGACACCAGCGCATCGTTGCGGCTTTCGACCGACTCCTGCTGCTGAGCATCGGCCATTTCGACCTGACGCCGGACTTTGCCCCACAGATCCAGCTCCCAGGAGGCATCAAAACTGCCCTGGTAGAGCGCCACCGGCTTGGTCAGGCCGTTCAGCGCCGAGCTGACCTGCGGATCAACATTATCGGCCTGATCGTAGACGCCATTGGACTCCAGCTCGCCCTTCAGGCCCAGCTGTTCGCGTTTCGCCGAGGCGTTTGCATTGACCGAAGGATACCACGCACCGCGCGCCTGATTCAGCTGCTGACGCGCACCGGCAATACGCAGTACCGCCTGCTGCAGGCTCAGATTGCCGGCAATGGCCCGGTCGATCAGGCTGTCAAGTTGCGGATCGTTAAACGATTTCCACCAGTTGGCGTTGGTGGCGCTGGCCTGGGGATTGGAGCCGCTGTCGTTTTTGATGCTGTTAAAGGCCGCAGGCGTTGACGGCTTCGGCGCCTGATAATCAGGCCCGACCGAGCAGGCAGACAGGGCCAGCGTGGCCACCACCGCGCTAAGCCGCGAACGCAAAAAAGGAAGATAAACGTTCATGTCAGTGTGCTCCAGCACTGCCCTCGCTCTTAATCGGCGAAAGTAGTAAACAAAATGGAATGAGGATCAGGGCGACAAGGCTGAGGCCCATAAAGACGTCGACATAGGCCAGAATACGCGCCTGAGCAATCATCTCTTTATACAACTGTCCGGTGGCAATGGTGACCGGATCGCCCACCGCCGTGGTGAAATCCCGGACGCCCTGCGCCCAGCGCTCGACGGTCAGATTGAACGGCTCATTCAGCGGCGACATGTTATGCACCATATTGGCGCTGCGCACCTGCGCGCGTTCGGTGATCATCGCCGTTGACAGCGAAATGCCGATAGAGCCCGCGACGTTTCGACACATGGTAAACAACGCGGAGGCGTCCGCGTTAAGCCGTTGCGGGATCGTGACAAAGGCGATGGTGGTCAGCGGCACAAACAGGAATCCCAGCCCAATCGTCTGCGCACTGCGCATCAGCACCAGCGTGGTGAAATCGACGTTGGGCGTCAGCGTTGCCGAATAGACAAAGGAGACAAACAGGCAGGTAAAGCCAAAGGCAATGATCCACCGGGTTTGAATAATCGGCATCAGCTTCAACACTAGCGGGATCGACAGCACGATCAGCACCGCGCCGGGCGATAACACTAACCCCGACCAGGTGGCGGTGTAGCCTAAATCCTGCTGCGCCAGCTGCGGTATCACCACCGAGCTGCCGTACAGAATGGCCGCCATCCCGGCCATCAGCAGGCTGGCAACGGCAAAGTTCTTGTCCTTCAGGACATGCAGATCCACCACCGGTTTTTTGGCATACAGCAGCCAGTAAACGGCACCGACCAGCCCGATGGCGGTCAGCACGGCAAAGGTAATGATAAAGTTCGAGCTGAACCAGTCATCGTCTTCCCCGCGATCGAGCATCACCTGCAAACAGCCGAGGCCCAGCGTAATCAGCCCGATACCGATGTAATCGATACTGAGCTTACCTTTCGCCCATTTGCGTTCCCACGGCGGATCTTCCAGCAGCTGATAGATTGCCATCACGCTGAAAATCCCCACCGGGATGTTGATAAAGAATACCCAGCGCCAGCTGTAGTTATCGGTGATCCAGCCGCCGAGCGTCGGACCCAACACCGGAGCCACGATGATCGCGATCGACGAGAGGCCAAACGCTTTGCCGCGATCTTCCGGTTTGAAGTAATCCAACAGCACCGACTGCTGTACCGGCTGTAAACCGCCGCCGAAGAAGCCCTGCAACACCCTGAACAGGATGATTTGCCACAGTTCGGTGGCAATGCCGCACAGGAAGGAGCAGATGGTGAACATCACGATGCAGATCAGGAAGAACTGCTTGCGGCCAAACATGCGGCTGAGGAAGGCCGAAATCGGCAACACGATGCCGTTGGCCACCAGGTAAGAGGTCAGAACCCAGGTGGATTCATCGTAACTGGAAGAGAGCGACCCGGCCACGTGCGGCAGCGCCACGTTGACGATGGTGGTGTCGAGGATTTCCATAAACACCGCCAGCGTCACCGTCATGGCGACCAGCCAGGGATTGCTGGCCGGCTTCCAGCTTTCGCTGTGACTCATTCCACCGTCACCTTCGGTTCAACCGACAGGCCCAGCGGCAGCGGCTTGTTCGGATCCAGACCTTTATCAATCACGATTTTGACCGGCACGCGCTGCACAATCTTCACGTAGTTGCCGGTGGCATTCTCGGATGGGAAGGTGGAGAAGCGCGAGCCCGATCCCATCTGGATACTGTCGACGTGCCCTTCCAGCTTCATATCCGGCCAGGCATCCACGGTGATATCGACTTTGTCGCCCGGCTTCATGCGTTCCAGCTGCGACTCTTTGAAGTTAGCGGTGACCCACACATCCGGTGACACCAGCGAGAACAGCGCGGTGCCCGCCTGTACCAGCGTCCCCACCTGCACATTACGTTTGGTGACGAAGCCATCATAAGGCGCACGCACTTCGGTATAGGAGAGATTGAGATTGGCGGTATTCAGCTGGGCCTGGGCCTGCTCGACCTGCTGCTGACGCGCCTCAACATTGGTTTCCTGTTGACGGATCTGCAGTTTAATCTGCGAAGCGACTTCGACCTGCGCTTTGGCGCTTTCGAGTTCAGCCGCCGCACTTCTTAACTGCGAATTGGCGGCATCGATATTACGCTGCGAGGTGGCACGGGGATCGACACCGCGCTGACGCCGGTAATCTTCCTGCGCGTTCATGTAATTGGCCTGCGCTTTCGCCTGCTGGGCCACGGCCTGATCTTTCTGCGCCGGATACTGCACCTTCGAAAGCTCCAGTGAAGCCTGCGCCTGGTGAAGCTGTGCGACAGCCAGCCCAAGTTGAGCCTGTGCCTGATCGCGTTGCGCTTTGTTGTCACGCGGATCGATTACCACCAGCAAATCGCCTTTTTTCACCCGCTGGTTATCTCTGACCCGCAGTTCGGTGACATACCCGGACGCTTTAGGCGCGATGGTGATCGCATCCGATTCCGTAAAGGCATCGTCTGTGGTTTCAATATTGCGCGTGGTGAACCAGAAGAACAGCGCCACAACGATCGCTATCACCACCACCACCGCCAGAATAATCAGCGGTTTTTTGCCGGGGCGTTTACGTTCGGGTGGCTCGTTATTGTCCTGTTGCGGGTTGTTGTCCTGCTGCTGGTTGTCATCCTGCTGACGCTGGTCGTCATCTGACCCATTATTCGATTGATTAGCCATAATTCTCATCAGTTAGCGAAGCCCATACCGGGCCTGAAGTCACTCAAGCTGTCTTAACAATAGAAGGAAAACTGACAAAATCAAACACAGCTTTACGACACTATACAGGATGAAAATCAGGGCAGGAAAGAGCGCCAGACAGCCCTAATGGGCAACCTGACGCATTTAATGGCCGACCGGCCGGTGTGAACTCAGACTTTCCTCAGATCAGACCGCATTTAATATCAAAAGCAGTCCCCAACCAACCGCCATCGCCCAGGCCAGCATCGGCACCGAATAGAGATGGAAATGCCACCAGATGCTGCGGTCTTTTGCCATGCGCAGGGCAATCAGATTCGCCAGCGAGCCGGGTAACAGCCCAAAGCCACCGATGTTGACGGCCCAGGCCATCAGCGTGGTGGCAGGCAGGCTGCTCAGCAACAGGATCGTCGCCGGGACATTACTGATCGCCTGAGACAATCCGATGGCCAGAAGATACTGCCCTCCTGCGGACAACTGGGTAATGTGGTGCAGTGAGCTTTGCAGCGCGGGCAATCGCGTCAGTAAAAACACATCAATAAACATCGCAATAAAGACCGCCAGCAGACTCCAGTCGATATTCAGTAGAATCCGCCGCGCCATCAGCATAAACACCGCAAATACCAACGCCAGACCCCAGATCGCCTGATCCAACTCCAGCGCGACGATAAACAGCCCATACAGGATCACACTGGCGATCATCAACGGGCGCTGCCACTGCGGGCTGTCCTGCTCACCTGACAGCTCAATTTTCCTGGCGGAAAAACAGAGTGCGGTTAACAGCAGCAGGCTGGCGACCATCACGGCCGCCAGCGGCAGCATCTGCCAGACAAAACCGGCGAATCCGGCCTCACCGTGGCGCCACATCAGAATGTTCTGCGGATTGCCGATGGGGGTTAATAACGAGCCGGCATTAACGGCCAGCGCTTCGAAGATGATCAGCCTGGCGATGGGTAACGTAGAGTAGCGACGCAGCGACAGCGTCAATGGCACCAGAATAAACAGGGCGACATCGTTGGTCAGAAAGGTCGACAGCAAGGCAGCTGCGGCAATAAGGAATAACGCCAACGTGCGTTGGCGATGGAAGCGTTTCACCAGCCTGCGACCCAGCACATCGAAGTAACCACTCGCTTCGATGCCTTTGGTGAGCATCAGCAGGCCACACAGGGTGATGATGGTCGGCCAGTCAACCGCCCGGGGAAGCTGCTGCAGTGAGAATGGAGCAAAAAAGGCCAGTATCAGGCCCAACAGAACTAACAAATGCAAAAAGCGGTCTTGCAAAAAAGGTCTGAGCAGCGTTGCCATAAGGACTCACTGAGAAGGGATCGGGTTATTGACGGCTTTCGTAAAACTTCTGGAAAATAGCCAGTGTTTCATCACTGACATGATGCTCCAGCCCTTCCGCATCACGGCGCGCGGTGTCAGGACTGATCCCTAACGCCAGTAAAAAGGTTTCAACAATATAGTGCCGTTTGCGGCTCTCTTCCGCTAACGCCTCACCTTCCGGCGTCAGAAACACGCCACGATAAGGAATTTGCTCAACCAGCCCACCAATGGCCAGTCTTTTCAACATCTTAGCCACGGTCGGTTGTGACACACCCAGCCGGGCAGCCATATCCACCTGACGGGCTTCGCCATACTGGCGGATTAAATCGGAAATCAGCTCAACATAGTCATCAATCAGCTCGCGACGATGGGCTTCACGTACCTGGCGGAAGCCTTCGACATGCTCTTCGATATCTTTTAGTGGCGCGGGCGCTGCACTTTTGGCGCGACGACTCATTCAGCTTCCTCTTCTTATTCTCGGATACCCAGGTAGCGCATAACGGCAGCGGGTGCCACATTGTAAACTAAGCTCATAGAAGCACAAATATTCGCTTAAAAGCGTCAGTTACTGCAGACAGACAAAAAAAATCCGCCACTGAGGGCGGATTTTTTATAGCACCAGTCAGGCTGGGCTTGAGGGTGACAACTTAGAAGCTGTAACCTACGCCAGCAATCCAGGTGCCAACGTCAACGTTACGGATGCGGCTCTGCTCGTAACCAACGTCCAGGGCAACATCCTGAATGCCTGGGTTGAACTGCATGCCAGCACCGTAGGAGAAACCTACGTCGCTTGAATCAGATTTGTCACGGCTGGTAGTAGAGTTCTGCTGGAATTTACCGTAGCCGATACCTACAACACCATAGATGCTTGCCCAGTCGTTCAGACGGTAAGCAGGACCACCGGTGATACCGTAGTACTGGCCTTTGTTATAGATGCCAGCGTCAGTGTTATCTTTTTCGGTGTAGGTGAAAGAGCCGATCCAACCCAGTGGATCGCTGCCGTTTTCGTAACGATATTTCAGGTTGAAGCCGTTTGCTTTGTTAGCAACGCCCTGGTAGTCGCTCTGAGCGTAGCCGCCAGAAACGGTGCTTTGTGCCATTGCTGAACCAGCTGAAACGGCCAGTACACAAGCCAGTGCGGAAAGACATGCAATTTTTTTCATAACCACCTCAAATGTGAAAATACTTATTCTCCTGACAACGCTGAAAATATAACAAAACTTAGCCAGAAACTCTGCCTAGATTTTGTTGTCCAACACAATGTTTGGTGTAACAGGACGTTAATGATGGTTCGTATGTCATTCTTTTCTCTTATGATTATCGAGTTCCCTTAACCTTGTCATCATAATGTAAAAAAATGTGCACTCAGATTATTCTTACTAAAATCTGACGTTTCTTTACTGAAACGGCCCTGTTTTTGACAGTTTCTGGACTTTTTTATCCGCCTTTAGATCCGTTTTTAGCCCCCTTCCAGTACACTCAACGGAACTTTTTCCCAAAATGATGGACGAATAAGGTTGGTTCACGGATGTCTTCTGCTGATAAATCTCCACTCTGGCTCCCTGTTGTTGTTCTGCTGATTGCCATGACCTCTATTCAGGGCGGCGCGGCGCTGGCGAAAACCCTGTTCCCTGTGGTTGGCGCGCCCGGCATTACCGCCTTGCGACTGGGGCTGGGCACCGTCATCCTCTGCATTATCTTCAAACCCTGGCGTTTACGCTTCAGTCGGCAGCAGTTTTTACCGCTGTTCCTGTATGGCCTGGCGCTGGGCGGCATGAACTACACCTTCTATTTAGCGCTGCGCACCGTGCCGTTGGGCATTGCGGTGGCGCTGGAGTTTACCGGTCCGCTGGCGTTAGCGCTGGCCGGCTCAAGAAGACCGCTGGATTTCGTCTGGGTGTTGCTGGCGTTATTGGGGTTGTATTTCCTGCTGCCGATTGGTCAGGACATCTCGAGCGTCGATCCGAAAGGAGCGTTACTGGCAGTGGTGGCCGGCGCCTTCTGGGCCGTGTATATCCTGGCCGGTAAGCGCGCAGGGTCTGAGCATGGTCCGGCGACCGTGGCGATGGGATCGCTGATCGCCTCGGTGATCTATGTGCCGGTTGGCCTGGCGTTTGCCAGCGCCGGGCTGTGGAGCCTGTCGCTGATCCCGGTCGCGTTACTGATTGCGGTGCTGTCCAGCGCACTGCCCTACTCGCTGGAGATGATGGCGTTAACGCGCTTGCCCGCTAAAACCTTCGGCACCTTGATGAGTCTGGAGCCGGCGATGGCTGCGCTGTCAGGCATGCTGTTCCTCGGCGAGATCCTCAATTTCGTTCAGTGGCTCGGCCTGCTGGCGATCATTCTGGCCTCCGCAGGTTCAACGCTAACCATGCGTTCTTCAAAGCAGAAAATAGATCCGGTCAGTGAGATCCGCGAATAAAACTTCAGATAATTCTTGCCCCTGCAGTGGGGTAAGGATTTTAATCATCATGTAACACGACGGTTATTAATAGCGGACCATCGTGTTGATTCAACGGGCAGAAATATCCTGCAAGGGTTATTCATTAAAAATAACGCGCGAGTTGACTGGGGTTTAATAACACCCTTAAAAGCCCTATAAATTAGCACCTTATAAAAACAACCTTGAGTGAGAATATTTATCACTCGCATTTTATTTGTCTGAATTCGTTTAATATCCAACCGCCTGGACGTGAAAGGCCTGCTCTATACAACTAATAGGCAGTAACTTTCCGGCAGAGTTAAAAACCGCTGCTATACTTAATCTCGTACTTAATTAGGACAACCACAATTAAGAGGATATTAATGATGAGTACCGCTAAACTGGTTAAAGCAAAATCTCCTGATCTGATTTACACCCGCAACAACGTGGCCGACGACGAGAAAAAAGCCACCATCGAGGTGCTTAATCGCATAGTTACGGAATTCATTGATTTGTCCCTGATCACCAAGCAGGCGCACTGGAATATGCGCGGCGCAAACTTTATCGGTGTGCATGAGATGCTCGACGGTTTCCGTACCGCGATTACCGACCATCAGGATACGATTGCAGAACGTGTTGTGCAGTTAGGTGGCGTGGCACTGGGCACCACCCAGATTGTTAACGACAGAACACCGCTGAAAAGTTACCCGCTCAATATCCACAGCGTGCAGGATCATCTTAAAGCGCTGGCAGAACGTTATGCCGTCGTTGCAAATGATACCCGCAAGGCAATCTCTGAAGTAGAAGATGAAGACACAGCAGATATCTTTACCGCGGCATCCCGCGATCTGGATAAATTCCTGTGGTTCATCGAATCCAATATCGAATAATGTCGGTCGCCGCGTTTAGCGCGGCTTGAAAGAGCGATTACAGAGCAGATGGCGTTTTCCATCTGCTCTTTTGCATCTGGAGGTCAGTATGGCAAGTGGATGGGCACGTGACGATGCCGTTCAGGAACAGATCGATTCCACCATTGATGATGCCGTATCGCGCGCGCGACGGGCTATCCATCACGGTGTGAGCGCGGAATATTGTGAGCATTGCGGTGAGCCGATCCCCGAAGCCCGTCGACTGGCCCTGCCCGGCGTGCAATATTGCGTACAGTGTCAGCAGCAGCGCGACAACCAGCAGGCGGCATCGCTGTATAATCGCCGTGGCAGTAAAGACAGCCAGTTGCGCTAGTCCCCACGCTTTTCACAGCTAAACAAGACTTCGTTAACACTTATTCAATTTCCTCCTTCACTATCAGTTGTTTTTATCCCTCAGTTTGTTAAAAGAAACCCTGCACCATAATGGTTACGTTGCACCAAAGTAGCGCACCATAATGATGCATTGTGGATTTCCCTGCTTTCCAGCCCGGCTTAAATTGACTCAACGTGCTGTTTTCAATATATTTTGAAAAGTTGGCATAATATTTTCATATGGCTGCTGGCACTCAATCAGGCAAAGACCTTGCCTGACGGCAAAAAGGATAAAAAGATGAAGTCGATTGTTAAGTTTTCCCTGGCAGCGCTGACGTTGGCGTTTGCCGTCTCTTCTACCGCCGCAGAAAAGAAATTGGTTGTCGCAACTGACACCGCCTTCGTTCCTTTCGAATTTAAGCAGGGCAACGAATACGTTGGCTTTGATGTCGATCTGTGGGCCGCTATCGCCAAACAGCTGAACATCGAATACACCCTGAAGCCAATGGACTTCAGCGGCATTATCCCTGCGCTGCAGACCCGTAATATCGATCTGGCGCTGGCCGGTATCACCATTACCCCGGAACGCGAAAAGGCGATTGAATTCTCCGATGGCTACTACAAAAGCGGCCTGCTGGTGATGGTAAAAGCCAACAACGATAAGATCAAAAGCATTGCCGACCTCGACGGTAAAGTGGTGGCAGTGAAGAGCGGCACCGGTTCGGTGGATTACGCCAAAGAGCACATCAAATCCAAGGAACTGCACCAGTTCCCGAACATCGACAACGCCTACATGGAGCTGGGCACCAACCGTGCTGACGCCGTGTTGCACGACACGCCAAACATCCTGTACTTCATCAACACCGCCGGCAAAGGCCAGTTCAAAGCGGTAGGTGAGTCGATCTCCGCTCAGCAGTACGGCATCGCCTTCCCGAAAGGCAGCGACGAGCTGCGTGGAAAAGTGAATGGCGCACTGAAAGTCCTGCGCGAGAACGGTACCTACAACACGCTGTATAAAAAATGGTTCGGCAGCGAGCCTAAATAATTCAATTTTTTGCAGTCTTTAACGCAGGCTCAGGCCTGCGTTTTTTCACCACCACCAGAATATGTTTTTTGATCCGGAGAAATAAAGCATGCAGTTTGACTGGAGCGCTATCTGGCCCTCGATTCCGGCCCTGCTTGAAGGCGCCCGACTGACGCTGTGGATTTCGGTCCTCGGTTTAGTCGGCGGTCTGATAATTGGCCTGGTAGCCGGCTTTGCCCGTGCTTATGGCGGCTGGATATCCCGCAATATCGCACTGGTATTTATTGAACTGATCCGCGGTACGCCAATTGTCGTGCAGGTGATGTTCATCTATTTTGCCCTGCCAATGGCCTTCACCGACCTGCGCATTGACCCGCTCAGTGCAGCTGTGGTCACCATCATGATCAACTCCGGCGCCTATATCGCTGAGATTACGCGCGGTGCGGTGCTGTCTATCCATAACGGTTTCCGTGAAGCGGGTCTGGCGCTGGGCCTGTCCCGTCGCGAAACGCTGCGCTACGTGATTATGCCGTTAGCGCTGCGTCGTATGTTACCGCCGCTGGGTAACCAGTGGATTGTCAGCATCAAAGACACCTCGCTGTTTATTGTGATTGGCGTGGCGGAACTGACCCGTCAGGGACAGGAAATTATTGCCGGAAACTTCCGTGCGCTGGAAATCTGGAGCGCCGTGGCCGTTATCTATCTGTTTATTACCCTGATGCTGAGCTTCATTCTGCGTCGCATTGAGAAAAGGATGAAAATCCTGTGATTGAATTTAAAAACGTCTCCAAGCATTTTGGCGAAACCCAGGTGCTGCACAACATCGACCTGACCATTCAGCAGGGCGAAGTAGTGGTGATTATCGGCCCGTCCGGATCCGGTAAATCTACTCTGCTGCGCTGCATCAACAAGCTGGAAGAGATCACCAGCGGCGAACTGATTGTTGATGGTTTGAAGGTTAACGACCCGAAAGTCGACGAGCGCCTGATCCGTCAGGAAGCCGGCATGGTGTTCCAGCAGTTCCACCTGTTCCCGCAGATGAACGCGCTGGATAACGTGGCGTTTGGTCCCATCCGCGTGCGCGGCACTAAAAAAGCCGAGGCGCACCGTCTGGCGAAAGAGCTTCTGGGTAAAGTCGGCCTGGCCGAACGTGCCCATCACTTCCCATCTGAGTTGTCCGGTGGACAACAGCAGCGCGTGGCGATTGCCCGTGCGCTGGCGGTGAAGCCAAAAATGATGCTGTTTGATGAGCCGACCTCCGCACTGGACCCGGAATTGCGTCACGAAGTGTTGAAAGTGATGCAGGATCTGGCGGAAGAAGGCATGACCATGGTGATCGTCACCCACGAAGTGGGCTTTGCCAAGAAGGTCGCCTCGCGTCTGATCTTTATCGATAAAGGCCGTATTGCGGAAGATGGCAACCCGGATGAGTTGATCGACAACCCGCCGAGTGCCCGTCTGCGCGAATTCCTGCAGCACGTTTCCTGATCCCCCAGGGCGAACATCGGTTCGCCCTGTTTTTCACCCACCTTATCTTAACGTGCCCTCTTTACCTTTTGCTGACGCTGAGCCGACTATACTTTCTGGCTGATGCTTTCTCGCGCCGCACTTGGAGAACACGATGTGGGTACCCTCTCCACCCTGGCGCTATGCCTTCAGGTGGCTTTTTTTTGCCGTAATACTGTTTACCGCACCGGCGCACGCCGTGTCACTTCCCGCCGCTGCCGTGGCGGCGTCGCAAACCCAGCAACACAGCGCGACCAGCCAGCAGGATCAACCTGACCCTGCCGAGCAAAAGGCCGCCTATGCCGCGTTAGCCAACATCCTGCAGAACGATCGGTCGCGTCAGGCGCTGATTGACCAGCTCAGAAGCGCCTCAGAGACGCCTGCCAGCGCGCCGGAACCGGTACTGACACCACCAGCAGTGGATGATGATAAAACGGTGCTGGAGAGCGTTACCGACGTCAGCCGCCACTTTGGCGGGGAGTTCCTGACCAAAGTCGAAACGCTGCAACGCAATATTGCCGATGCCCCGCACAAACCCTTTAATCAGCACACGTTCTTCACCGCCCTGAGCCACTTTTCGATGCTGGCCGTAGCGCTGTTCGCCTTTTACTGGCTGATCGGTTGGGCAATGACGCCGGTTTACCGCCGGATGGGGCAATGGGGACGGGTGAAAAACAGCGACCGCACCAACTGGCTGCATCTGCCCGGCATGATCCTTGGTGCGTTTATTATCGATCTGCTGTTGTTGGGTATCGCGCTGTTTGTCGGGCAAATCCTCAGTGACGCGCTGAATGCCGGCAACCGCACCATTGCCTATCAGCAAGGGTTGTTCCTGAATGCCTTTGCGCTGATTGAATTCTTTAAGGCGATCCTGCGGCTGATGTTCTGTCCACGCTATCCTCAGCTGCGTTTCTTCCATCTGGCTGATGACCGCGCCGCGTACTGGAACACGCGCCTTAGCTGGTTGAGCGGACTGATTGGCTATGGTTTGCTAGTGGTGGTGCCGATTGTTTCCAATCAGGTCAATGTCCAGGTGGCCGCGCTGGTTAACGTGATTGTGATGGGGCTGATTACCGTCTGGGCGTTGTATCTGATTTTCCACAACCGTCGCAATATTCAGCGCGAGTTGGTGAATCTTGCCGACCGTTCCCTGTCGTTCTTCTCGCTGTTTATCCGCGCGTTTGCGCTGGTCTGGCACTGGCTGGCCAGCGCCTATTTTATCGCCCTGTTCCTGTTTTCGATGTTCAATCCCGGCGACAGCCTGAAGTTTATGATGTCCGCAACGGTGCGTTCGCTGGCGATTATCGGCATCGGCGCACTGGTGTCGGGCATCCTGACCCGCTGGATTTCCAAAACCATCATTCTGTCGCCTGACTTACGGCGCAACTATCCCGAGTTACAGCAGCGGGTGAACGGCTGGATTTCGGTGATGTTAAAGCTGGCGCGCACGCTGACGGTGTTCGCCGTGAGTTTGCTGTTGCTGAACGCGTGGAATCTGTTTGATCTCTGGCACTGGCTGACGGTCGGCGCGGGCGTGAAGCTGGTGGATGTGATTATCCGCATCGTGATGATCCTGTTCTTCTCCGCCGTCGGCTGGACGCTGCTGGCGAGTCTGATTGAGAGCCGTCTGGCGTCCGATTCCCACGGTCGCCCGATGCCCAGCGCCCGAACACGCACGCTGTTGACCCTGTTCCGCAATGCACTGGCGGTGGTGATCAGCACCATTACCATCATGATCCTGTTGTCAGAAATTGGTGTAAACATTGCGCCATTATTGGCGGGTGCCGGAGCGTTAGGTCTGGCGGTCTCTTTTGGTTCGCAGACGCTGGTGAAAGATATTATCACCGGGATTTTCATCCAGTTTGAGAACGGCATGAATACCGGGGATTTGGTGACTATCGGCGCGATCACCGGCACCGTAGAGCGGATGTCGATTCGTTCGGTCGGCGTGCGGCAGGATACCGGTGCGTATCACATCATTCCCTGGTCTTCGATCACCACCTTCGCCAACTTTGTGCGTGGCATTGGCTCGTTCGTGGCGAATTACGATGTCGATCGGCGGGAGGACAGCGAGCGGGTGAACAGCATTTTACAGGCGGCCGTTGAGGAGTTGATGCAGGATACGGATATTCGCGGGATGGTGATTGGCGAGCCGTCCTTTGCCGGGCTGGTTGGGCTGACCAATCAGGGCTTTACGGTGCGGGTGTCTTTCACCACGCAGCCGCTGAAGCAGTGGACGGTTCGCTTCGCGCTGGACAACATGGTGAAGAAACATTTTGATGCGGCCGGTATCAGAGCGCCGCATCAGACCGTGCAGGTGATGCAGACCGGTAGCGAGATTGACGGTGCCGCCAGCGTCCAGTCTTTACCTGCGCCGGATTAAACGCGGCCCATCTGACGTTCACGCGCCGGTTTTTCCATAAAGGTCCAGGCGATGATGCGGCTCTGTTTTTGTCCCTGCGCCATTTCGATGGTGCGGTAGGCAACGACTTCGTGCTCTTCCAGTGCGCGCCAGATGTCCGGCAGGTTCTCTTTGCGGGATACCAGAGACGTGAACCAGACGCACTGGCGGGAGAAGTTAACGCTTTCGGCGATCATGCGGCTGATAAAGCCTTTTTCGCCGCCTTCACACCAGAGTTCATCCTGTTGGCCGCCGAAGTTGAGCGGAGAGTTTTTCGCCAGGCCAAGGTTACGCACTTTACGCTGGGTACCCTGTTGGGCATCGCCGGCAGAGGCGTGGAATGGCGGATTACACATCACCGCGTGGAAGAATTCGTTTTTGTGGATGATACCGCTGAACATCAGGCTGCTGTCTTTCTGACGACGCAGGCGAACGCCGCGGTTGAGGTCCGGGTTAGCGGCAATAATGGCGTTAGCGGCCTTCATCGCTTCTTCATTAACTTCGCTACCGGTGAAGCGCCAGCCGTATTCGCGGAATCCGATCAGCGGATAGATGCAGTTCGCGCCACAGCCGATATCCAGTACGGTGATGTCGCGCGGCACAGAACGCTTATTATCTTCCGCCAAAAGGTCGGCAAGATGGTGAACATAGTCAGCGCGGCCCGGCACCGGTGGGCAAAGGAAGCCTTCCGGGATGGTCCAGTTAGCGATCTGATAAAAGTGCTGCAGGAGCGCCTGATTCAGGGTACGCACCGCCGCCGGATCGGCAAAGTTCACCGATTCATCACCGTGTTGGTTAACGGCCACAAAGTCTGCCAGCGGAGGAAAGCTGGCGATCAGCGCGGGGAAGTCATAACGCGCGCGGTGACGGTTACGGGGATGAAGCTGTGTTTTTTCGGCGGTGTATTTCATGAGCGGCTCTCTTGTCTGAAGCCGCGTAAGATACCTGCTAAGGTAAAGATCGTAAACACTTCCCGACTTTTTTCCGCGAACAGTTGTTCTACACTGTGCGATTCCCGTAAAGATAAAGGTGTCCTGATGTCCCAATCCCGTTACTCGTATCAACCCCGTCTTGGTCATGGTTTACCGCACGATCCTTTAAACGCCATTATCGGTCCGCGGCCGATAGGGTGGATCAGTTCACAGAGTGCCAGCGGCGATCGCAATCTGGCGCCATACAGTTTTTTCAACTGTTTCAACTATAAGCCGCCGATCATTGGCTTTTCGAGTCAGGGTTGGAAAGACAGTGTGGCCAACATTGTTGAAACCGGCGAGTTTGTCTGGAATCTGGCAACGCGGGAGTTAGCGGAAGCGATGAACGAGAGTTCCGCCTCGGTTGCGCGAGATGAGGATGAGTTCGCGCTGGCCGGGTTAACCGCCTTGCCGGGCACGCAGGTGGCGGTGAGCATGGTCGCTGAAAGTCCGGTCAATTTTGAGTGCAAGTTGACGCAGGTGTTGCAGTTGGAAGGGGTCAACGGCGAGAAGTTGGAGCAGTGGATGGTGTTTGGCGAAGTGGTCGCGATCCACATTGATCCGGGGTTGTTGGAAGACGGCATTTACCAGACGGCGAAGGCCAATCCGATTCTCAGGGCCGGGGGTCCAAGTGCGTATTACGGCATCAGCGAGGAGTTGCGTTTCGATTTGATTCGGCCGGATGCGCGTCGGTAGGGTTTTTGAGAAATAAGGTTAAGGGCACAGGTCAAAACCTGTTCCGGGGTACGGCGTCAGCAAAGGTCAAAACCTGCTCCGTGGTTCGGTGTCGACATAGGGCACCTTATCCGGGACGCCGTAAATACATCCCTGTAGGCTTGGATGCAGCATCCCTGCTGCATACACCCGGCGAAGGTGCCCTATGCCGCCACCCTTAAGCTTCTGTGTTGTTGTGGAGCTGGGTGGCTGCACAGGTCAAAACCCGTTCCGTGTTACGGCGTCGACATAGGACACCCTTAAGCTTCTGCGTTGTTAGGGAGCTGGGGGCTGCACAGGTCAAAACCTGTTGGGGACTGGGTGGGAAAGTTTTAAGACCGACATGAGCGTTAATCTGTAGTCACTTTCAGACCGCAATATGCTGGGTGCGGATCAGATGCGCGGCTTTTTCGATCTCGGGTGCCAGCCAGCGATCTTCCCGCCAGGTTGCGACAGTCTGTCTCAGCAATCGCCAGGCACGTTGCGTGCCCTCGCCCGCGTGTTCAGCGTTATGGAAGTCCAGCGCCTGGGCGGCAAGCAGGTATTCGATAGCCAAAATCTGTACGGTGTTGTCGGTGAGTTTCAGCAGCTTTAATGCCGCGCTGGTGCCCATGCTCAGGTGGTCTTCCTGCAGGCCGGAGGTGACGTAGTTATCCAGTACCGCGGGCTGTGCCAGCTGGCGGTTCTCGCCGCACAGTGAGGCGGCAACGTATTGCGCAATCATCATGCCGGAGTTGACGCCCGGTTCAGCCACCAGGAAGGCGGGCAGGCCGCTGACCAGCGGGTTGATCAGGCGGTCGAGGCGGCGCTCCGCCACGCTGCCGGTTTCGGCCACCGCAATGGCTAACGCATCGGCGGCCAGCGCCACGGACTGGCCGTGCGGGTTGGCCTGTGACACCACGCGCCACTGCTCAGCCGTTCCCAGCACCAGCGGGTTGTCAGTGGCGGCATTCAGCTCTGTTTCAATCTGCCGGGCCGCGTAATCAAACTGATCGCGGCTGGCACCGTGGATTTGCGGCATCGATCGCAGGCTCAGAGCATCCTGAGTGCGGATGCCTTTGCTCTCGGCGATAATCTGGCTGCCCGCCAGCAGGCCACGCAGCCGTTCCCCCACAATCTGCACGTTGGCGCTGCCTTTGAGTGCCAGGATCTCGGCATCGAAGGCGTCGAGCTGGCCGCGCAAGGCTTCAAAACTCATCGCGCCGGTAACGTCTGCCCAGGCAAATAAGCGGCTTGCTTCTTCCAGCGCCAGGCAGGAGAGTCCGGTCATACAGGGCGTGCCGTTCACCAGGCTCAGGCCATCTTTCGCGCCTAACCGGCACAGCGGCAAATCTTCGGCCGCCAGTGCTTCCGTTGCCGGCACAATTTGCCCGCGATAACTGACGTGGCCGACGCCAATCAGCGCCAGCCCGACATGGGCCATATGCGTCAGGTAGCCAACCGATCCTTGCGTCGGCACCTGTGGGGTGATGCCGCGATTCAGTAACGACAGCAGCCCCTGCACAATTTCTGGCGAAACGCCGGATTTACCGTGGCTGTAGTTGCCAATGGCGGCGCAGATAATCGCCCTGACCTGCACATCCGGCAGTTTAGGCCCGACGCCGCAGGCATGGCTCAGCAGCGTATTGCGTGACAGCTGGCTGAGCTGATCGTCTTCCAGAGTGACATTGCACAGCGCGCCCAGCCCGGTGTTGATGCCATAGGCGATCTGCTTATCGCTGACGATGCGGCTGACAATGTCGCGCGCGGCATAGATGCGCTGCCAGGCGGCGGCACTCAGTTGCAGGCTGGCGGAGGATTTCGACACCTGCACCACGTCCTGCCAGTTCAGGCGCGTATCGCCCCAGGTGACCTGCTCTGTTGTGCTCATGGTTAGCCCGCCCGATGACTGGAAATAAACTGTTGGAAACGCGGCGATCCCTGTTCGCCAAACATCTCTTCCGGCGTGCCCTGGCAGTCGATGGTGCCCTGATGCATAAACACCACGCGGTTCGACACGTTACGGGCAAACCCCATTTCATGGGTAACCACCAGCATGGTACGGCCCTCTTCGGCCAGGCTGCGCATCACTTTCAGCACATCGCCGACCAGCTCAGGATCCAGCGCGGACGTCGGCTCATCAAACAGCATCACTTCCGGCTCCATCGCCAGCGCACGGGCAATCGCCACCCGCTGTTGCTGACCGCCCGACAGCTGCGAAGGATAGAAATCTTTGCGGTTCAGCAATCCGACGCGGTCGAGAATTTTTTCCGCCTGCGCAATGCACTCTTTCTTGCTGCGCTTCAGCACATACAGCGGCCCTTCAATCACGTTTTGCAGCACGGTCATATGCGACCACAGATTGAAGCTCTGAAAGACCATTCCCAGCCGGGAACGCAGCGACTCCACCTGGCGATGGTTGGCCGCCAGCTGATGCCCGCGCGCGTGGCGCTTCATCTCGATAGTTTCGCCCGCTACGCTGACCACGCCCGAATCCGGCGTTTCCAGCAGATTGATGCAGCGCAGAAAGGTACTTTTGCCGGAGCCGCTTGCGCCGAGGATCGAGATCACGTCGCCCTTTCTCGCCTCCAGCGAAATGCCTTTTAATACTTCAAGCGAGCCGAAAGACTTGCGGATGTCGTTCATCGACAGGGTAATTGGGGCGTAATCAGTCATGTTTGTCTCCGGCAATCACAGGGGGAACAGGCAGCGGCACATCGGCCTCCACCGGGCGCAGACGTGGCGACAGCCTGCGCTCAATCCAGGCATAGATTTGGACGATGATAAAATTGAGGATCAGGTAAATCAGCGCCGCACAGACGAACACTTCCATCGTGCGGTACGTACGCTGAATAATCTGTTGCGCCACGCCGGTGACATCCCACACCGTCACCAGGCTGGCAAGCGCAGTGGACTTCACCAGCAGGATCGCTTCGGTAGAATAGGCCGGCAGCGCATAGCGCAGCATGATGGGCGCGATAATCCGGCGCAGCAGCAGCAAGCGGGACATGCCGCAGGCCATTCCGGCTTCAATCTGCCCGGAAGGGATCGCCAGCAGGCCACCACGGAAAATTTCGGCGGTGTAAGACGCGGTACAGAGTGCCAGCGCCACCACGGCGCAGAAGAACGGCTCACGCAGCACCGGCCAGACAAAGCTGTGGCGGATCACCTCGAACTGCCCCAGGCCGTAATAGATCAGGAACAGCTGGATCATCAGCGGTGAGCCGCGGAAAACCAGAATATACAGACGGGCGAAGCCGCTGAGCAGTGGGTTGCGGCTCATACGCATCGCCAGGATCACCAGTGCCAGCACACCGCCCAGCACAAATGACGCGAAAAACAGCCCCAGCGTCACCGGCAGCGCGGCCGCGAGTTTGAGGAAGGTATCGGTCAAAAAAGCAAAATCAATCATCGGGCCTCTCCTTTAGCTGTGGGCCGCAGTGCGGCTTTGATGTGCACGCCCCAGCCGTTGTTCCGCCTTTTTAAAGGCGGTGTTCGAGAGCACCGTAAGCAGCAGATAACAGGTGCCGCCAATCAGATAAAAGGTGAAGTACTGCCGGGTGGAACCGGCCGCCACCTGGCTGGCACGCATCAACTCCACGATGCCGGTCACCGAGATCAGCGCCGAATCCTTCAGGCTCATCTGCCAGACATTGGACAGGCCCGGCAGCGCGTAACGCACCACCTGCGGCAGTATGATGCGTTGCAGAATGCGCCACTTTGGCATGCCGATGGCCTGCGCCGCTTCGATCTCGCCGGAATTGAGCGCCAGTCGGCCCGCGCGAAAGACTTCCGCCTGATACGAGGCGGAAATCAGGCCGATCGCCAGCGCGCCAATCAGAAACGGCGGCACCTCGATAAAGCCATCAGCACCAAACATCTGACCAATCTGGGTAATCAGCCCGGAGCCACCGAAATAGAACAGGTAGATAATCAGCAGTTCCGGAATGCCGCGGAAAATCACTGAATAGCCGTCACCCAGCCAGCGCACCGGACGTCTGGGAGAAAGCTTGGCTGCCGCCACGCCGCTGCCCACCACCGCACCGACCATCATCGCCACCAGCGAAAGCAGTAATGTGGTCAGCGTTGCACTCAGGATTAAGCCTCCCCAGCCATTTTCACCAAACCCAAGATTGGCCATTGTTGCTTCTCCCCGCCTATGGCGTTACGTCAGTTTTAAACCATTTTTGGCTGAGTTTTTTCACCGTGCCATCCGCCAGCGCCGCTTTGATCGCCTCATCCAGTTTGGCTTTCAGATCGTTGTCAGATTTACGGATGCCCAGCGCTTCGCCTTCACCCCAGATCGGACCGCCCAACTGCGTGCCGCCCAGCTGAAGATCCTTGTTCTCCGGCTTGCTGAGAATCGAGGTGGCAAAGGTCACATCGTCAAACACCGCGTCAATACGCTCGGCCTGCAAATCGAGGATCGCATCCGCCGATGCGTTGTACTCGCGCACGGTCGCCACATCCTTGAAGTACTTATCAATAAATGGCGTGTACACCGTGCCGGAGGCGATGCCGATGGTTTTGCCCTTCAGCGCCGCTTTCAGGCTGGCAATCGCCGGTTCGATTTCTTTCGCATCGTCATGCAACTTGATGATCCCGGCAGCGCCGGTGCCCGCCGGCAGCACGCCGCCGCTTTTGGTGGTGATAAAGCTCGCCGGGGTTGAGGCGTACGGCACGGTGAAGTCAATTACCTTGCGGCGGTCCGGGGTGATGACGATCGCATCCATGATCACGTCGTATTTCCCGGCCTGCATACCGGCAATCATCCCATCCCAGTTCTGCACCACCAGCTTGCAGCTGATTTTCATCCGCTGGCACAGGTCAGCCATTAGCTCTGGCTCAAAGCCGCTGAGCTTGCCGCCTGGCAACGTCATGTTCCAGGGTTCGTAGCTGCCTTCGGTGGCAATGGTGATCGATTTCCACTCTTTCGCCTGAACAGAGACGGCGCAAAGCAAGGCTGAAGTAACAAGGGAGGTAACCAGTACCCGACGGACTAACGGATGTTTCATCAAGCGCTCCTGGAGAAAAGGGGTGGCACAACTGACGGCGCAACCCTGAGTTTGTCTCTGTTAAACCCGCACAGAGGTGAAGTAGCTATGTCATGTATATACAAGTAAAGCCGTGACTATTCCCGCGACCAAAGACAAAACTGTGACGCACTCTATGTTAATGACTTGTTGTCAGCAGTTGTTATGTCTTGTACATACAACCAGAGCAATTTTTATGCCATTTTCACCCTTACCGGCTCACCCCTGCTAAAACAAGACACGTCTGAGCCAAACAGCCGTTTAGCCTGGTAACGACATCAACCTTTTGCACCAGAAGAAGGCATCGCGCACCAAAACGGCACGGTTAAGTACGGCTAACGGCGGCAAAAAATGTCTGTTGTACCGTCAGATACACTGTGTACACTTTCTCCTCAGCCCGCAAAAAGGTATCCGCAGTGTCAGACCACAAAGCGCTCTCCGAGATGATTACCCTGCTCAGCAATGAACCCGCCCCGCTCTATCAACAGGTCAAACAAGGCATCATCAACCTGATCCGCGCCGGACACTGGCAACCCCATCAGCGCGTTCCCTCGGAAAGTGAAATGGTGGTGGAACTGGGCGTCAGCAGAATGACCATCAACCGTGCGCTGCGGGAGCTGACCAGCGAAGGGTTTCTGATGCGCCTGCAGGGCGTCGGCACGTTTGTCGCCGAGTTAAAGGCGTTCACGCCGATGCTGGAGGTGCATAACATTGCCGATGAGATTGCCAGCCGGGGACATCGTCACGCCAGCGAGGTGCTGTTCCTGCGTGAGGAAAAGGCCGAGTTTGTCGCCGCCCAGGCGCTGGGCATCAGCGTGGGGGCAGTCCTGTTTCACTCGCGCATTATCCATTTTGATAACGAGATACCGGTGCAGTTAGAGGATCGTCAGGTTAATCCGCGGGTCGCCCCTGACTATCTTCAGCAGGATTTTACCCAGGGAACGCCCTTTGCTTATCTGACCGGGATTGCGCCGTTAACCGCCGGCGAGCATGTGGTGGAAGCGGTGAGCGCCACCGAAGAGGAGCGGCAGTTGCTACAGATTGCGGTGGGCGAACCCTGCCTGCAAATTCAGCGCCGCACCTGGCATCAGCAGGCGGTGGTGACCTGCGCACGCCTGCTGTATCCGGGCGCGCGCTATAAGATGTTCGGCCGTTTCCAGCCGCAGAATTAAGGGATTAAGCCAGCCTGCTGATTGAACAGGCTATTGAGGTTAGCGCTTTAGCATCCGGTCGATAAGTTGCTTCAGCAGAGGTTGCAGCGTGCTGGCCTTATCGCCGCGCCAGTTAAACGGCGGCGTCTCATCCATATAGTTGCACTGGGCCAGCTCCAGCTGTACCGCATGCTGATTTTCTTCCGGTTTACCGTAAGCGCGGGTGATATAGCCACCCTTAAAGCGCCCGTTCATCACCCAGCTGAAGCTGGATTGCGCGGCACAAATCTCCGTCAACCCTTCGGCGATGGCCGGGCTACAGCTCAGGCCGCCATTGGTACCCAGATTCACATCCGGCAGCTGGCCGTCGAACAGACGCGGGATCACCGAGGCGATGGAGTGCGCATCAAACAGCAGTGCATAGCCAAACTTCTGCTTAATTCGCGCCAGCTCCTTTTGGATTTGCTGATGGTATGGCGTCCAGAGAGTCGCCAGATAGCCCAGCCGCTGCGCATCGCTCGGCGTCATGCCGGGCTTGAAGGTTGGCGTACCGTCAAACAGCGTTTCGGGATAGAGCCCGGTGGTGGCGGTGGTGTACAGCGCCTCGTTATCCGGCGGTCGGTTCATGTCGATAACAAAACGGGAATAGTTGGCCACCAGCACGCTGGCACCCATCTCACGGACAAAATCATACAGCTGGGGGATATGCCAGTCGGTGTCCGGCAGGCCGCGGGCCGCTTCACTCAGGCCCTGTTCGACTTCGGGTGTCAGCGCGGTGCCGGCATGCGGGATGCTGACCAGTAAGGGTAGCGAACCCTGGGTAAACTCAAATGGTTTCATCGAATTGCCTCTCCTCTGAAGATCACCTGACAAGGCAATTGCCCGCCAAGCCAGTAAACCAGTTCCGCCGGGCGCTTGAGCGGCCAGTGAACGAAATCAGCGTATTTGCCGGTCTCAAGCGATCCCTGCGTATCCGCCAGGCCCAGCGCCCTTGCGCCATGCAGCGTGGCTCCCGCCAGCGCTTCTTCCGGCGTCATACCGAACAGCGTGCAGCCCATATTCAGCATCAGGCGTAATGACAGCGCGGGCGAGGTGCCCGGATTGGCATCGCTGGCCAGCGCCATCGGCACTTTGTACTGGCGGAACAGCGCCACCGGCGGCACCTGTTTTTCACGCAGCAGGTAGAAAGCGCCGGGTAGCAAGACGGCCACGGTGCCGCTTGCGGCCATCGCGGCCACATCCGCTTCGGTGGCATATTCCAGGTGGTCAGCAGACAGCGCGTTAAACTTCGCCGCCAGCGAACTCCCACCGAGGGAAGAGAGCTGTTCGGCATGCAGTTTCACCGGCATCCCCAGCCGTTGCGCGGCCTCAAACACGCGGGTGACCTGAGCAGGCGAGAACGCCAGATGTTCGCAGAAGGCGTCCACCGCATCGGCGAGTTTTTCGCGGGCGACCTGCGGCAGCAGCTGTTCGCAGATCAGCGTGATCCAGCCATCAGGATCGGATTTGAATTCAGGTGGGGTGGCATGAGCGGCCAGGCAGGTCGAGCGAATCTGCACCGGATGGATCTTTGCCAGCTGGCGGATCGCTTTCAGCATCCGCAGTTCGCTCTCCTGGTCCAGCCCGTAACCGGATTTGATCTCAACGGTGGTGACGCCTTCCGCCAGCAGTCTTTCCAGCCGCCAGCTGGCACTGGCCACCAGTTCCTCGAGCGAGGCTTTGCGGGTGGCGGTGACCGTCGAAATGATCCCCCCGCCCTGCGCCGCAATTTCGCTGTAGCTGACGCCGTTGAGTCGTTGTTCGAACTCGTGGCTACGGTCGCCGCCGAACACCAGATGCGTATGGCAATCGACGAAGCCTGGCGTCACGATCCCGCCATCCAGTTTGTTATGGATATCGGCGCGAATATGTTTTGCCTCTTTCCACGGGCCAATCCAGACGATCCTGTCCTGACGCACCGCGATAGCCCCGTTCGGGATGATGCTATACTTGCCCTCCTGCATCGTCACGATATCGGCACCGTACCACAGGCTGTCACAGCGAAGTTCACCGCTCATCTTCTCTCCCGGCTTTACTGTTGATTCATAAGTATGTATATGTATATACAACTACATTGCCTGGGAAGCAACCATGATGGCTCGCTATTTTGCGCCGCGCGTCCTGCTGGTGGACGGTTGGCATCACGATGTTTTGATTGAAGTCGACGACGCTGGTTTTATTCAGAAGCTCACGCCCAATGCCGCTGAAGGCGACGCCGAACGCCTGAATGGCGCGGTGATCCCGGCGATGGCAAACCTGCATTCTCATGCCTTTCAGCGCGTGATGGCGGGGCTGGCAGAAGTGGCTGGCGATCCGCAGGACAGTTTCTGGACCTGGCGCGATTTAATGTATCGCATGGTGCAGCGCCTTTCGCCCGAACAGGTTGGCGCCATCGCCGCCCATCTTTATGTCGACATGCTGAAAGGCGGCTATACCCAGGTCGCTGAATTCCATTATCTGCATCACCACACCGACGGCACGCCGTATCCGCAGGATCAGATGTTGCAGCAGCTGATTGCCGCAGCCGGCCGCGTCGGCATCGGTCAGACCATGTTGCCGGTTCTCTACAGCTATGCCGGTTTTGGTGCGCAGCCGCCGCAGCCGGGCCAGAAGCGCTTTATTCAGGATACCGCCGGTTATTTGCGTCAGCAGCAGCAGTTGGCTGAGCTGCTCGCCGACAAGCCGTTGCATAATCAGGGGATTTGCTTCCACTCGCTGCGTGCGGTCAGCGAAACGCAGATGCGTGAGGTGCTGGCCGCCCTGTCGGACAGTCTGCCGGTGCATATTCACGTTGCCGAGCAGGAAAAAGAGGTGGCTGACAGTCTGGCGTGGAGCGGTGAACGCCCGGTCAGCTGGCTGCTCAATCGGTTTGCGGTGGATGCGCGCTGGTGTCTGATCCACGCCACTCATCTCGACGAGAGCGAGGTTTCGCGTCTCGCCGCCAGCAAGGCGGTCGCCGGTCTTTGCCCGACCACCGAAGCCAATCTCGGCGACGGGATTTTCCCGGCCACCGACTATATCGCCCTTGGCGGCCGATGGGGCATCGGTTCCGACAGTCACGTTTCGCTGGATGTCGTTGAAGAGTTGCGTCTGCTTGAATACGGTCAACGGCTGCGCGATCGTCGTCGCAACCGCATAGTCACCCCAGAACAAACCTCGGTTGGCGATCTGCTTTACCGTCAGTCGCTGGAAGGCGGCGCGCAGGCCTGTGGCGTGAAGATGGGTCAGCTGGCGCAAGGATACCGGGCCGACTGGTTGGTGTTGGCCGATGATGCGTTATTGGGAAGCACGGCAGACGCTTCGCTGTTGAACCGCTGGCTGTTTGCCGGGCATCGTGGGCAGATTCAGGACGTCTTTGTTGCCGGTAAGCAGGTGATTGCGGACGGTAAGCATGCCGATCAGCCGCAAATCGATGCGGCGTTCCGGGCTGTGGTTGAGGCGCTGAAATGATGCATTTCTTTGACATGCAAACCTTGCCGGTCAGCCGTTGGCGCAATGGCGGCGGCGAAACGCGGGAGATCATCAGTTTCCCGCCCTACGCCGAGGCCTTCAGCTGGCGCATCAGCATTGCCACCATCGCTGAGGACGGGGATTTTTCCCTGTTTCCAGGCATCGATCGGGTGATCACGCTACTGGACGGCGACGGTGTGGAGCTGAATGCCCGTGGCAAGTATCAGCAGCTGTTGTTGCGTAATCAGCCATTTGTTTTCGCGGGTGAAGATGAGATTGCGTCACGGTTAATCGGTGGCGTAAGCAGTGACTTTAACGTGATGACCCGGCGGGAAACGCATCAGGCAGCGGTGCGGGTGGTGAACGAAAGTATTTCCCCTGCTGCCGAAACCGCCGGCGTCGCCTATGTGTTAGCCGGAGAATGGGTCCTTGGCGACCGCCGTTTGCAACAGGGTCAGGGCGTCTGGTGGCCGCAAAACGGTGAGCCGCTGGCACCGGGATCGGCGGACGCCGAGTTGCTGTTTACGGAGATTAGGCAGAGATAGGTTGGGTTGGTGAGTTAAGTCGTCTGGGTGTCTTGGTGGCAAGGTCTGGGAGAGAGGGGTGAACACAAAGTCGCCGTGAACCCATCCCTGGGGGCTCAGCGGCGACATCCCTGTCGCCGATGCTTTGCTTATCACCCCTCTCTCCCTTCCCCTAAGCTTCAGCGTCGAATAGTTAATTCGGGACGCACAGGTCAAAACCAGATGGATTTTGACCTGTGCGTTCACCAAAGCATCCGAAAACGTTGAAGTTAGTGGGCGGTAGCACAGAGCGGGTTAGCCGAGTGTATGCCGCAGGGATGCGGCATCCAAGCCCCCAGGGATGGGTTCACGGCGTCTCGGATAACCCGCTCTGTGCGGACGCTATACACCGAACCCGGTCTTGACCTTGACTGAAGGCTAACACCAAAGCCGAATTTGACCTTGGCTGAAGACTTTCACCCAACCCGGTTTTGACCTTGACTGAAGACTTACACCGAACCCGGTTTTGACCTGTGCATCCACAAAACCGCCCAATAAACGTTGAAGTTACCGGGCGGTAGCACAGAGCGGGTTAGCCGAGTGTATGCCGCAAGGATGCGGCATCCAAGCCCCAGGGATGGGTTCACGGCGTCTCGGATAACCCGCTCTGTGCGGACGCTATACACCGAACCCGGTCTTGACCTTGACTGAAGGCTAACACCAAAGCCGAATTTGACCTTGGCTGAAGACTTACACCCAACCCGGTTTTGACCTTGACTGAAGACTTACACCGAACCCGGTTTTGACCTGTGCATCCACAAAACCACCCAATAAACGTTGAAGTTACCGGGCGGTAGCACAGAGCGGGTTAGCCGAGTGTATGTGTATGCCGCAAGGATGCGGCATCCAAGCCCCCAGGGATGGGTTCACGGCGTCTCGGATAACCCGCTCTGTGCGGACGCAATACACCGGACCCGGTTTTGACCTTGGCTGAAGCCATGCACCAAAGCCGGTTTTGACGTTGGCTGAAGACTTACCACCCAACCCGGTTTTGACTTTAGTAAACCTAGCCGTGCCCCTTAAAACGCCCCAGCAACTTATAACGCGAGCCGGGATACAACAGCTTGGCGTAGGTCACGATCTTCGCGTCACTCCATGTCTGACGGCGGATTAACAAACAGGGTTCATTGGCCTCTATCGCCAACGACGTACACTGCTGACGATTCGGCAATACCGCTTCGACAATGTGCTCACCCGCCGTTAATGGCGCGACGCGCATCAAATAGGTGTAAGGGGTTTGCGCAGTGAAATCCTGCTGCAAATAATCCGGCGCCACCAGCGGATTCACCAACCGGTCCTCCAACTGAACGGCCAGATCGTTCTCGAAATGCACAATCACCGAATGGAACACCGCATTACCGGTGCTCAAACCCAATACTGAAGCCTGCTCAGGATCGGCTTTGATTTCCCGTAATGCCACAATCTTGCAACTGTGGCGATGCCCGCGCTGAGCAATCTCTTCGGCAATATTGTGCACTTCCAACATCGCCGTGTAGCCTTTCGACTCGGCCACAAAAGTGCCGACGCCCTGCATGCGGATCAAATAACCTTCGCTGGTCAGCTCACGCAACGCCCGATTTATGGTCATCCGGCTCACGCCAAGCTCATTCACCAACTCGCTCTCAGACGGCACCCGCTGATTCGACTTCCAAACGCCTTCCGTAATCTGGCTGACGATCGCCTGCTTCACCCGCTGATAAATCGGCGCAGGCTGATCGCTCATGGCGGCTGAGAGTTGAGAAATGGCAGTCTGCTCGACCATAAATTGCTTCCTTAATGAAAATACTTTCGCCAGTTTACTGTTAACCCACCCAAATGTATATACATCTGAGGGGCAACCACTGCACTGCAATGGAGCAGCCTGCTTCAGAATAGCGCACGACCCGCGCCTCGATTAAAAACACCACCAGCCCAGTCACCACGCGGATCCGGCTCTGAAGCCCGCCGCCACCGCGCCTGAGATGAATTTCACCACGGACAGAAAGTTTTGTGATCGAACTGGCACAAGCATTGCTAATTGTATAGACAAGACTATACACATCTGCTTCACTGCAGAAAGTGACCTGTTAAGCCCCCGCTGCCCAAGGGCAACGGCATCCCTGAAAAAGGGTCGATACCCTACGAACTTGTCTATACAGGAGTATACCATGTCAGCCACCCCGCATCTCTGCCACCTGATCCCCGGTAAGGTTGAGTTGGCGATGCTGAAACGCATCTATCACGGTGAGGTTCACCTCTCGCTGGATGACAGCGCCCGCGCCAAAATCCTTGAGGCCCGCGCCACCGTCGAAGCCATCGTTAATTCTGGCAAGGTAACCTACGGCATCAACACCGGCTTCGGCAAACTGGCGCAAACCTCTATCCCGGCTGAACGCCTGGCGGAACTGCAACGCAACCTGGTGCTCTCGCACAGCGTCGGCCTGGGTGACCTGCTGCCCGATGATGTGGTGCGCGTGGTGATGGCGACCAAAATCATCAGCCTGGCGCGCGGCCATTCAGGCGTGCGCATCGAACTGATCGACGGCCTGCTGGCCCTGTTTAACGCCGGCGTGATGCCCTGCATTCCCGAAAAAGGATCGGTTGGCGCGTCCGGCGACCTCGCACCGCTGGCGCACCTTTCCCTGATGCTGCTGGGCGAAGGTGACGTGCGGGTTGAAGGCAAACTGATCCCGGCGACGGAAGGCCTGGCGCTGGCCGGCCTGCAACCGTTCGTGCTGGGACCAAAAGAAGGCCTGGCGCTGCTGAACGGCACCCAGGTGTCGACCGCACTGGCCCTGCGCGGCCTGTTCGAAGGCGAAAAAGCCTTTGCCGCCGGACTGGTTGCCGGCGCGCTGTCGCTGGAAGCCATCAAGGGATCGATTAAACCTTACGACAGCCGCATCCATGAAGCGCGCGGTCAAGTGGGGCAAATCGCCGTGGCCGCCGCCGTCACTGCGCTGCTGGAAGGCAGTGAAATCCTCCCTTCGCACGCCAACTGCGGCCGGGTGCAGGATCCCTACTCCATTCGCTGCGTGCCTCAGGTGATGGGCGCCTGCCTCGATAACCTGACCCACGCCGCCAAAATCCTGCAGATTGAAGCCAATGCGGCTTCCGATAACCCGCTGGTCTTCAGCGACACCGGCGATGTGATTTCCGGCGGTAACTTCCATGCCGAACCCGTTGCCTTCGCCGCCGATATTCTGGCGCTGGCGATTGCCGAAATTGGCGCCATCTCCGAACGCCGCATGGCGCTGCTGCTGGATACCGGCCTGTCCGGCCTGCCACCGTTCCTCGTCAACGATGGCGGCGTCAACTCCGGCTTTATGATTGCCCAGGTCACCGCGGCCGCGCTGGCCTCGGAAAACAAATCCCTGGCGCACCCTGGCAGCGTCGACAGCCTGCCTACCTCGGCAAACCAGGAAGACCACGTCTCGATGGCAACCTATGCCGCCCGACGCCTCGGCGCGATGTGCTTTAACACCTCGGCGGTGGTCGGCATTGAAGCGATGGCGGCTGCACAGGGCATCGACTTCCATCGCCCGCTGCAAAGCTCTCCGCTGATTGAGCAGGAACTCTCTGCCCTGCGCGAGCGCGTCGCCTTCCTCGACAAAGATCGCCTGATGGCGCCGGATATTGAACAAATGCGGTTATGGGCAAGCAGCGACCGCTGGCCGCAGCCAGTTGCCGCCCTTTTACCCAGTGCAGCACGTTAAGCAACCCCAAAATTAAGGACTGAAAAATGAGTGACAACGTAAGCAAAGCCGTGGCTCGCGAAGTGCGTGCCCCTCATGGTAGCGAACTTAACTGTGCCAACTGGCTGATTGAAGCGGCCTACCGCATGATCCAGAACAACCTCGATCCCGACGTGGCAGAGCGCCCGGAAGATCTGGTGGTGTACGGCGGCATCGGGAAAGCGGCCCGTAACTGGGAGTGCTTCGAGCAGATCCTGCGTTCGCTGAAAGCCCTGCAACCGGAAGAGACGCTGCTGGTGCAGTCCGGCAAACCGGTCGGCGTGTTCCGTACCCATGCCGATGCGCCGCGCGTGCTGATCGCCAACTCCAACCTGGTGCCGCACTGGGCCACCTGGGACCACTTCCACGAGCTGGATAAAGCCGGCCTGATGATGTACGGCCAGATGACCGCCGGTTCCTGGATCTACATCGGTGCCCAGGGCATCGTGCAGGGCACCTTTGAAACCTTCGTTGAGGCCGGCCGCCAGCATTACAACGGCGACCTGAGCGGTAAATGGATACTGACCGCAGGCTTAGGTGGCATGGGCGGCGCGCAAACGCTGGCTGGCGTACTGGCTGGCGCGTCGGTGCTGGCCGTTGAGTGCCAGGAATCGCGTATCGACTTCCGCCTGCGCACCCGCTATGTCGACTTCAAAGCCACCAGCCTCGATGAAGCGCTGGCGATGATCGACAGCGCCAACAAAGAAAAACGCGCAATCTCCGTCGGCCTGCTGGGCAACGCCGCTGAAATCCTGCCGGAACTGGTGAAACGCGCCAAAGCCGGCGGTATGAAGCCGGACATCGTTACCGATCAGACCTCGGCCCATGACCCAATCAACGGTTACCTGCCGGTGGGCTGGCGCGTTGAGCAGTGGGAAGAGACCCGCAAATCCGATCCTAAAGCGGTGGCGAAAGCCGCCCGTGCCTCGATGGCGGTGCATGTGCAGGCGATGCTCGACTTCTGCCATATGGGCATTCCCACCGTCGACTACGGCAACAATATTCGCCAGGTAGCGCTGGAAGAAGGGGTCAAAAATGCCTTCGATTTCCCAGGCTTTGTCCCGGCGTATATCCGTCCGCTGTTCTGTGAAGGCAAAGGTCCGTTCCGCTGGGTGGCGCTGTCTGGCGACCCGGAAGATATCTACAAGACCGATGCCAAACTGAAAGAGCTGTTCCCTGATCACAAAAACCTGCACCGCTGGCTGGATATGGCGCAGGAGCGTATTGCTTTCCAGGGCTTGCCAGCCCGTATCTGCTGGCTGGGACTGGGCGAGCGTCACCTTGCCGGTCTGGCCTTTAACGAAATGGTGCGCAATGGCGAACTGAAAGCGCCGGTGGTGATTGGTCGTGACCATCTGGACTGCGGCTCAGTCGCCTCGCCAAACCGGGAAACGGAAGCGATGAAAGACGGTTCTGATGCCGTTTCCGACTGGCCGCTGCTGAATGCGCTGCTGAATACTGCGGGCGGCGCGACCTGGGTCAGCCTGCACCACGGCGGTGGCGTCGGTATGGGCTTCTCACAACATGCGGGCGTGGTGATTGTTGCCGACGGTACCGCAGAGGCCGATAAGCGTCTGGGCCGCGTGCTGTGGAACGATCCGGCGACCGGCGTGATGCGTCATGCGGATGCGGGTTATGAACTGGCGCAGGAATGTGCCGCGAAGCACGAACTGAACCTGCCGATGATTCGCTAGACCTGATGGCCGGGCGCCCTGCCCGGCCTGTTTCATTTTTTCGCCATCCGCACAGCACGCCATTTCTGCCCGCCATTTTATGCTACCTTAAATCAGCCAGATATCAGGAATGACAGCCCGCAGAGGAGAGGACGTTATGGCAATCCCCGTTTCGCTGATTGAACAAGCCACCCGCTGGCGTAAAGAGCTGCATGCTCTGCCGGAACTGGGCTACCAGGAACATCAGACTGCCCGCAAAGTCGCTGAACTGCTGCGGGAATTTGGCTTGCAGGTGCATACCGGCCTGGCCGGCACTGGCGTGGTGGGCTCGCTGGAAAACGGCCCTGGGCCGACGATTGGTTTCCGTGCCGATATGGACGCCCTGCCGATCACCGAGCTGGGCAATGCCGAATGGCGTTCCACCCAGCCAGGCGTGATGCATGCCTGTGGACATGATGGCCATACCGCCATGCTGTTGGCCGCCGCAAAACATCTGAGTGAAACCCGCCAGTTTAGCGGTACGGTGCACTTTGTTTTTCAGCCGGCGGAAGAGAATCTCGGCGGCGCCCGCAAAATGGTTGCGGATGGCCTGTTTGAGCTGTTCCCGATGGATGCGATCTACGGCCTGCATAACTGGCCCGGCTTGCCGGTCGGTCATCTGGCGGTTAACAGCGGCGCGATGATGGCCTCGCTGGATGCCTTCGAAATTACCCTGCATGGCAGAAGTTGCCATGCGGCGATGCCTGAAAACGGCGCGGACCCGATTGTGGCTGCCGCCCAGCTGATCCTCGCACTGCAAACCATTCCAGCCCGTCGCCTGTCGCCGCTGGCGTCTGCGGTGGTCAGCATCACCCAGATTGCCGGTGGTGAAGCGATCAACGTTATCCCGGAGAATGTGGTGCTGCGCGGCACCCTGCGCTGTCTGCAAGGGGATGTCCGAAGCAAAGTGCGCAAGATGATTGATGAATTCGTTACTACCTTCACCGCACCAATGGGCATTGAAGGCAGCATTGAGTATCTGACGGATTATCCGGTGACGCGCAACAATGCGGCGGAAGCGGAGAAGGTGCGCGACTGTGCGCTGGCGCTGCTGCCGGCTGAACGGGTGCATTGGGAAGTCAGTCCGTCGATGGCGTCGGAAGACTTCGCCTGTATGCTGGACGTCTGTCCGGGTGCCTACTTCTGGATTGGCGCCGATGGCGAGACGCCATCCAGGCCGTTACACAATGCCCATTACGACTTTAACGATCGGCTGATTAGCGAAGGCATTTCGCTGTGGACCGCGCTGGCCGAGCGTTTACTGCCTCTGCGATAAACTGACGTCGGGCGGTAAACGCGCCGCCCGAATCTCTGTCACGCAACACTCCCCGCGACGTCGCGCTTAATAGCCGGCAGCGTCGATCTGCACTAACCCTTCGGCGATATCCGCCGCCCGACCGGTGGCGACATAACAGCAGGCGATCTGCTGGCGCAGCGCTTCCGGCACCGCAACCTCACGATTCAGGCAGCGGGTGATCCAGGCGGCGGTGGTGTCAGCATCTTTCGCTTCCGGCAGCGCATCACGGTCGGTAATCACCTCGTCCTGACGCGGCAGCATCAGTTGCGGTTCGCTGCCATTGATCAGGCTGATGGCCGGGAAACGCTGGGGATTAGCGTACACCTCGCCTTCGGTGCCGTTCAGCAACAGCGCACGACCGCCAATCGCCTGGAAGAACTTGCCGACGCGGGGAATGTACTCAGGATGGGACACGCTGGAGAGGCGCAGCGCCGCGTCTTCCGCAAACGGCGTCGCCAGCTTGGCCAGCGTGTGCGCGCTGTTACGCACACCCATCTTCCAGCGCAGCGACAGCTGACGATCCAGCGGTTCACACAGCGTGGCGACGGTCATAAACACCAGTTCGCCCTGCGCCAGTTTTGCCTGGGCCTGTTCGGCGTTGTGCACTGCAGGCAAGTCTAACGCCGCAAAAATCGCTTCGCTGGTAATGCGGGTCGGATCGTCGCTCACCCCATGGACCACCACCGGAAAACCGAGCCTGCTTAACAACAGCGCCAGCAGCGGCGTCAGGTTTCCCTGTTTGCGCGCGCCGTTGTAGCTGGGGATCACCACCGGCATCGGCTGATCGGCCGGTGGCGTCAGCTGCATCACCCGTTCCTGCATCGCCTGATAAAAGCCGAGCATCTCTTCTTCGCCTTCGCCTTTGATGCGCAGGGCAATCAGAATGCCGCCGAGTTCCAGATCCGGCACCGCTCCCGCCAACATCTGGCGATAGAGATCGCGCGCGGTGGCAAAATCGATATCACGGGCATGGTTTTTACCGCGCCCGACTTCTTTGATGATCTTGTTATATTCCATGCTTCTACTCTGTTCGGTGGTTAGCGACGACGACGGGCGGCAGGTTTCTTGCCGCTGAGGGCCGGACTGGCTTTCGGCAGCGGCCCTTCCGGCATGGCAGGTTGCTCGATCGGGAAGACCGGAAGCGCCCCCAGCAAACGGGCGCCGTAACTTTTGCTCAGTAAACGGCGGTCGTAAATCACGATTTCGCCAAAACATTCATGGCTGCGGATCAGCCTGCCCACCTGCTGAATCAGATTAAAGGAGGCGCTGGGCAGACTTTGTACTTCAAACGGGTAGCGCTTGAGGCTTTTTAACCATTCGCCCTCGGTCAAAATAACCGGACTGTCCACCGGGGGGAAAGCAATTTTATGAATATGCACCTGGGACAGCAAATCGCCTTTCAGATCCAGACCTTCGGCAAACGACTGCAGGCCAACCAGGATGCTGGTTTCACCCTGCTCAACGCGCTTGCGGTGTAAGGCCACCAGCGCCGGACGCGGCTTATCGCCCTGCACCAGCATCATCAGCCGCAGCTCAGGAATATAAGCGAGAAACTGCTGCATGGCGCGGCCGCTGGCAAACAGCACCAGGATGCCTTTGTGCTTTGCCTGCTTAATTTGATCGCGGAAAAAGTGCGCCATTTCCGCCAGATGCTTCACCTCATTCGCCAGCATCGGCTCGTACTGCATCTGTGGGATCACCAGCTTGCCCTGGTCAATATGGTTAAACGGGGAATCCAGGGCGACAAAACGATCGCCGACCTTCTCCGTCAGGCCAGACATCTCCTGCAAACGCTGGAAGCTGCTGAGCGAGCGCAAGGTCGCGGAGGTCAGCACCACATGGGGAATTTTGCGCCACAGCAGTTTCTCCAGCTGATCGCTGACGCGGATCCCGGCGCAATGAAACATCAAATGCGCATTGCCTTCACGGATTTCCCGCGTGGCCCATTTCGACACCGGTGCGCCAGAGGCTTTCTCCATCGCCGCCAGCCGCCACAGTTTGCTGCTGGCTTCAAACCAGCCCAACGCTTTGTTCATCTGGATCAGCGTGCGGTGCAACCTGACCACATCAAACTGGCCGGATTTTTCGCTCAAATCGTTAAGCAAGGCTTCTGCCAGACCGCGCAGCCCGTCGCTGAGCTTAAACAGGCGCGCACAGATCGTCAGCACCTCTTCCGGCAGCAGGCCCATTTCAAAGCGGTATTCGCCTTCCTGATTATTGGGCGGCAGCAGCTGGGCGAGGATATGCGACAGCTGCTGAAGCTGTTCACGCACCTCTTCGCAATGGGCTTTCAGCCGCTCAGGGTTACTGAGCCCCGGCGGCCTTTTTGGCTGGAACTGCGCCATACACTGCTCCACCAGACGGCAGAACAGATCGAGCTGTAAGGTGGTCCAGCCCGGGGTGATCTCGCCGCTCATTTCCAGCGCATCGCGGGCGACGTCCGGCAGATGATGGCCCTCATCCAGCACCAGCAGCAGGTTTTTCGCTGGCGGTAACACCGATTCGGTTTCCAGCGCGGCCATCACCAGCGCATGGTTGGCGACCACCACATCCGCATGTTCAATCTCACGGCGGGCAACATAGAACGGACATTCACGAAACCAGTGGCAGTTGCTGGCCAGGCAGTTGGCTTTATCGGTGCTCAGGCGCTGCCACAGGGAGTCCTCAATGGTGTCTTCGCAGTGATCGCGTAGGCCGTCCCACTGATGGCGGTTGAGGTTTTTTTCTAACGTGGTGCATAGCGCGCGCTCATCCTTGCTGGCGGTCATCTGCTCATCAAGAAACAGCAGCAGATCGCCCTGCTTCTCTTCGTCGGTGGCCAGCGCCGAGAGATTGCGCGGGCAGACATAGCGCCCACGGCCAAAGGCCGCCGTGAACTGCAGATCGGGAATAATTTTCTTCAGCAGCGGCAAATCCTTGCTGTAAATCTGATCCTGCAGCGCCACGTTAGCGGTACTGACCACCAGCGGCTTCTTCTCGTCACGGCTGACCGCGATGCCGGGGATCAGATAGGAGAGCGTTTTCCCCACGCCGGTCGGCGCTTCAATCGCCAGATGGCGACCATCATCGCCCGACAGCGTTTTCGCCACTTCGGCAATCATCTGCCGCTGCGGGGCGCGGGGAATAAAATCGGGAATTTGTTGCTGAAGGGCTTTATACCATTCGGCAATTTGCGTTTTTAACGCGGCAGATAACGCCATGACAACCACTTTTTACTGAGACGGCCTGTATTTTTACACAGTATAAGGCTGACGTCAGCCTTCTTAGATTATTGTGTCGGCGCGGCACGCAATTTTACTAAATCGCGGAAGGCCCTGATCAGCGTCTCCCGGCTGCGCCCACGGCGGAAAATCAGTGAGAAAGAGGCCTGATAGCTGAACTGCTGCGGAGACAACCTTTTCAGCCGCCCTTTCTCCACCCAGGGCCGCGCACAGTGTTCCGGCAGATAGCCGATATAACGCCCGGAGAGGATCAGGATCAGCTGGGCTTCAATACTTTCCACCGAGGCGGCGCTGGCCTTGAATCCACGCCGCATCAGCTCGGCCTGATTCCAGTAACTGCGGGTGACAAAGCCATAATCATGCAGATCCAGCGCATCAAGATCCGGCTGGTCAAACAGCTGATGGCTGTCACTGCAGTACAGCCAGTGCTGCTCGTGATGCAGCGGCACCGTCACCAGGTTATTGACGTTAACCGGGAAATGACCGATGGCCAGATCCAGCCGGTTATCCAGCACCTTCTGCTGCAGCTCATTGGGATCGCGAACCGAAAGATTGAGGTAGACCGCCGGGAATCGCTCGCTGAACTGATTGATGCTCTCCGCCAGCCCCAGCCGGGTGTCGGTAGAGACGGAATCCACCACCCCCAGCGAAAAAACGCCGCCCTGTTCGGTTTTCAGCCCCTCAACCTGGCGGTCAAAGTCGGACAGCGTGCCCAGCAGCTGCAGGCTGTATTGCAAAAACTGTTCACCGCGCGGGGTTAACGAAAATCCGCCGCGTCCGCGCTGGCACAGCACAAAGCCCAGCCGCTGCTCCAGTTCGCTCATATAACCGCTGATCGCCGGCATGGTCATATTCAGCTCTTGCTGCGCGCGGGAAAAGCCCTGGCAGCGGGCCACCGTGGCGAAAATAGTCAGTAGCTTGAGGTTGGGCAAACGGGTGGCGCTCACGGCGGATCCTCAGGGTCGGCAATCAGTTATGAATTTTCTGAACTGATTATTTGCTCTCAGGGATTTTTTCACAAGCCTGTACGACAGATGATGGCGGTTCATTTGCTGACTGCCCGGAGGCGCACCCGATGCAACCTGTTGATAATCAATCTTTCCCGCAGCCACAAAGCGGTAACGATATGCCGCGTTTTGCCGGACGTGGCACCATGATGCGCCTGCCGGCAGCCGACATGCCGGCTGGACTGGATGCGGCCTTTGTTGGCATTCCGCTGGACATCGGCACGTCGCAGCGCGCAGGCACCCGTTATGGCCCGCGCGCCATTCGGGCGGACTCGGTGATGATCCGGCCGTATAACATGGCCACCGGCGCGGCCCCGTTTGATTCACTGCGGGTGGCTGACCTCGGCGATGTGCCGATCAACACCTATAATCTGCATAAATCCGTGCAGATTATCGAAGACTACTTCACCGGGCTGAACGCCTTTCCGCTGGTGCCGCTTACGCTCGGTGGCGATCACACCCTGACGCTGCCCATTCTGCGCGCGCTGGTAAAAAAGCACGGACCGGTAGGACTTATCCATGTCGATGCGCATACTGATACCAACGACGACATGTTTGGCGAGAAGATTGCGCATGGCACCACCTTCCGCCGGGCGGTCGAAGAGGGATTACTCGATCTCAAACGGGTGATCCAGATTGGTCAGCGGGCGCAGGGCTACGATGCCGGCGATTTTCAGTGGGGCGTCGATCGGGGTTTCCGTCTGGTACCCGCTGAAAAATGCTGGTATCAGTCCATGGCACCGCTGATGGCAGAGGTTCGCGCGCAGATGGGCAGCGGCCCGGTTTATCTTTCCTATGATATCGACAGCTTTGATCCCGCCTGGGCACCGGGCACCGGCACGCCGGAAGTGGGCGGCTTAACCTCAATTCAGGGGCTGGAGATTGTGCGCGGATGCCGCGGTCTGAACCTGATTGGCGCTGACCTGGTTGAGGTTTCGCCCCCTTATGATATCAGCGGCACCACCTCGCAGCTGGCAGCAAACATTCTCTACGAAATGCTCTGTGTGTTACCCGGAGTGAAATACAACTGAAGGCGCCCTGCGTCGGCACATTGATAAGGTCAGTCATGTCTGAACAAAATCTGGTTTTCCCGGCCCGTGTGTTGCGTGGCGCAGGGGTGATTCATCAGTTAGGAGAAATCTGTCGCGAGCTGGGGCAGCGCGCGTTGCTGATTGGCGGCCATCAGGCGCTGAAAGCGGTGGAGCCGCAGGTGCGAACGCAGCTGGCGGATGCAGAAGTGGCGCTGGTCGGCTGCGAATGGTTCGGCGGGGAAACCTCGCTCACGCAGATTGCCCGGCTGGGTGAGCTGGCAATGGCGTTAAGGGCGGATGTGATTATCGCCACCGGCGGCGGCAAGTCGCTGGATACCTGCAAGGCGGTAGGCGCTGAATGCAATATCCCGGTGATTACCCTGCCCACCATTGCCGCCACCTGTTCGGCGGTGACGCCGCTGAGTATTCGTTACGATGATAACGGCAACTTTCACGATATCTTTCCGCTGCATCAGGCGCCGGCGGCGGTGATTATCGACAGCGAACTGCTGGCGCTGGCACCGCTGCGCTGGCTGGCGGCTGGCCTCGGCGATACGCTGGCCAAGTGGTATGAATTCCGTGCGGTCAGCCAGCGTCACCCGGCGCTGGATGCCAACGCCCGTTCTTCGCTGGCGCACAGCCATATCTGTTATGAAATTATCGCCGCCCACGGGCCGAAAGCGGTCGAGGCGGTGCGCAAAAATCTGCCTGACCACCATCTGGATCAGGTGCTGGACGTGATCTTTACCTTTGCCGGCCTGACCTCATTGATGAGCAATGGCGCGCATGCCGCAGCCGCACACGCGATTTATGAAGGCTTTACCTTCTGCGATAAAACCCGCGAATTCGGTCACGGCCTGCTGGTGGGCTACGGCAATCTGTGTCTGCTGGCGCTGGAAAATCGCAGTGATGAAGAGTTGCTGCATGAGATGGCGTTGGCGCACAAATGCGGCGTGCCGCTGAGTCTGCAAGAGATTGCCGGGCTGACGGAAGAAGAGCTTGAGGTAATAGTCCGCGAGTCGGTGCACGCGCCGGATATGGAAAACATGGCCGAGCCGGTTACCGTCGAGGCGCTGTACCAGGCGATTGCCCGCGTGGAAGCGCTGGCAGCCCAGCGATAAGCCGCGAAGTCAGCGGTGAAAACGGCGCCTTTCGGCGCCGGTAAACCCGCAGCAAACGCTATCCTCCAGGTTATCCAACCAACCCTCGCTTTCGCTATCTGCCTGCTGATGCCAGCAGACGCTAGCTTCCGCTATCCGTTTCCAGCCGGGCTTTGCCGATGCGGCCGATAAACGGCAGGCGCAGCGCGGGAGATTTCACATCCACGCCCATATTGAAGCCGAGGATATTGATCTCCAGCCCTTCTTCCCCACCCAGCGTTAATCCCAGCACGCCCAACAGCGAGGCCTGGAAACCGCGTCCTGACGGCGGCAAACCGACCGGATTGGTCAGCGGCCGGAAATCTTTGCCGATGGCGTTGGCGGGCAGATCCAGCTTCAGCGCGGGGACTTCGCGGCCAATGTGCGCCAGGAAAGTATTGCTGTTCGGGCCAGGCCAGACGCGGTAGGTGTGCGGCCACGGATAGCTTTTAATCGCCGCTTCAATCTGCGGGATCATCGCCTCTGCGCCAGCCCCCCGGTGATCGACAATCAGCTGCGGCTTACCGCCAAACCAGTAACCGTCCGGCAGGGTGAAATTCTCTCTGATGACGTTGTTACTTCCCCAGCTCACCACTTCATAGCGGCGGAACTGCGTCTCGCCAGCCGGCTTAAAGATGATCCACGGATGAACGGCCAGCAGCCCACGCCAGCTAAAGGCAGGCGCAATATACACCTGCACAATGGCGGTCTGCCTGAAGGCCACCGGGTCGGGGGCGATGCCGGCGGAATCCCGTTTCGCGGTGGACCAACTCTGACCGGTCATCGCCGTACCGTTCTGCGAGGCGTTAAGGTAACTTTGGCCGAAAGAGAGCAGCATGATGCAGATAAATCCAATACTTAACACTTTCAACGTGAGCATAGTTCCTTCATCCACCGGGGGAAAAACGGGCAATAAAGGAAAGTAACCCCCGCAGCGCCTGAAGGTCAACTGCGGGGATTTTTTTAATGCACCGTCAGCAGATTCAGCAGTTCCTGCATATCGGTCTGCTGCTCCAGCGTCAGGCAGTAAGCTTCCAGCGCGGCGGTTTGCTGCGCCGGTAACACCCTGACCGCCAGCTGTTGAAACTTCAGCAACAACGCCTCATCGCTCAATGGGTTTTGCGGCGATCCCAGCGGAACGGTCACCTGCTTACGCCCGCGCTCGCCGCTAAGCGTTTCCAGCTCAACAATCGGCTCTTCGTTGCTGTTCTGGCTGGCGTCGACATGCAGCACAATGCGTTCCAGCATGGCGGCCATCTCTGTGCTGCCGCGTTTTTCCGCGTCATACGCCGCGAGGCCCGCATGGCCATACAGCACGCGTGCGGCCATCGCGTAAGGCAGGCTCATCTGCGCCGCCGCCAGGCTTGCAAGATCGCTGTTGCCGCACATCTCCTGCAGGAAAGGATTGAGGTAAACGTGAAGGCGGGCAATCTCTGCGGCGCTGCAACGATGGGCTGCCATCAACTCGCCAACGGCATCCACCGCCGAATGCGTGCCGCGGCAGGAGGCATAGGGCTTGATCGAACAACGGTTGAGTTTCCATACCAGCCCCAGTTCGGCGGTCAGCGCTTGCGGTTGCCGACTGGAAGGAGCCAGCGTCTTCAGGAAGCCGCCCCAGAGATCCTCAAAGGTTTGTGATGCCCCGGTGATCCCTTGCCGGGCCAGCATCGCCGCCAGCACCCCGCCCTCTGCGGCCCGTCCGGCGTGCAGCTTCTTGCTTTGCGAACCGTCGTGGATAAAGCCCCATAAGCCGCCGCTAAAGCTGGCCGCTATTCCTAACGCCTGCACCGTTTGGTTCTGATTAAGCTTAAGTAATGAGGCCACCGCCGCCGCCGCGCCAAATACGCCGCAGGTGGAGGTGGAATGCCAACCGGCTTCGTTGTGCGGTGCATAGCCACCGCAGGCTTCCAGCACCCGGCGGCCAATCTCATAGCCCAACACCACGGCGGTAATCAGCTCGCGGCCCGTGACATCAGGCGGGCACAGTGGCAGCACCGCCATCACCGCAGGCAGCACCACCGCGCCGGAGTGATCGCAACCGCCGGTATCGTCCAGCTCATACATATGCGCCGCAATACCGTTCAGCCAGGCCGCATTACGCGGCGAAGTGGCCATCGGACTTCCCCAGACGCGGGCAGCCGGCGCGCAGCCTTCAGCCAGCACCGTTTGCTGAACGGCCAGCGCGATCGGGCTGTTGCTGCCCGCAAGGGTCGCGCCGAAGGTATCGAGAATATGCCGTTTGGCACGCTCAACCAGCGCTTCAGGCAGATCGCTAAAGGTGGTTTGGGCGACAAAGCGGGCCAGTTGGTTGATGCTCTGGCTCATGCTTGCTGCTCCTGCTGCTGGCGCTGGAAGATTTCCGCAGGGTGTTCGCTGACGTTATCCGGCTGGGTCTGCCACCACTCCGCCACCTCCCCGGCGCTGGCCAGCCAGACCTTTTCATGGCTGAGGATAAAGTCCAGCAGTTCGCCAAGCAGGCCAATGCGCCCGGCCGTGCCGATGATTTCGGGATGCAGGCGTAAGACGTAGCACAGGCCAAAGCGGTGGAAGCCCTGAAAATCGAGCTTCATATTTTCCAGCGTCTGCTGATACGAGGCGATGCGCGACTGCCCCGGTGGCACCGCCGGACTGAGGTTGAAGGCGAAGTAAGGCTCGTCTTCCAGTTCATAATGCATTGGCAGTTCCACCAGTCGGGTGGCCGGATGAAAATAGGGCAAATCGTCACCGCGCCAGCTGGAAGACCAGCGGATGCCGCGATCGCTCAGCGCCGCTGCCAGCCCCGGTTTCCACTGCCCAGCCGGCGTGCGGAATCCTACCGGACGCTGGCCGCAGGCGGCTTCGAGCCGGTCGCAACCGCCAGTGACGCTGCTTACCTGCTCCGCCAGCGTCAGGGTATCGAAATTCTGATGGCGATCGCCGCTGCCGGCAATTTCATGCCCCGCCGCGACAATCCGCGCGAACACCTCAGGATTCTCTTCCGCCACGATAGCGGGCAGACACCAGCTTGCGCGCACGTTCTTCTCTGCCAGCAGCTTCAGCAGGCGATCGACGCCGCGAAGCGTGCCGTAACGCCAGACCGACAGGGTTTTATCGCGCCCGGCCACGGCGGGGGTGTGCGTCAGAATGCCGTGAATATCATTGAAATCGATGGTCAGCACCACGGCGGATTGCTGCCCGTCTGGCCAGCGTGTGGGTTCAGTCATGCTGCTGCTCCTTGAGATACCAGTGGGCGACATCGCGGCAGCGGGCGAACCATACGTTGCGCTGGCGCATATGCGCGATAAATTGTTGCAGCAGCAGAATGCGGCCCGGTTTCCCGCTGATTTTCGGATGGAACAGGGTGGTGAGACACAGCCCTTCGTCCATCGCGCCATCAAATTCGCGGCACCAGTTATCCAGCGTCAGGGCATAGCTGGCGGTGCGATCCAGCCCTTTCGGGAAGTCCGGCTCGCGGGTATAGGCCAGCGACGCGTAATCATCCATCTCCCATTTGCCGGGGATTTCCACCAGCTTCTGCGCAAAGCCCGGCACGGCGATGGCGTAGGGCCGGTCGTCGCCGCGCATACTGCTGGAATAGGTGACGCCAGCGTCCAGCAATATGCCCGGCGTCTCGTGATGCCAGTCGCCCGATGGCGTGCGGAACCCCTCGGCACGGATACCGAGGTGTTGCCAGAAAATTTCACGCGATGTCGCCATCACCTGACGCTGCTGTTCGCCGCTCAGGGCATAAAAGGATTCATGGCGGTAACCGTGATACGCCACCTCATGCCCTTTTTCGACGATGGCGGCGCACTGCTGCGGCCACTGCTCCACCACCCACGCCGGAATAAAGAAGGTGGCCGGAACGTCAAACTGCTCCAGCAGATCGAGGATCCGCCCCAGCGCGCGGAACGGACCGTAGCCGCCGAAGGTGAAATACTCGGGCGTCTGCCAGATCGTGCCGTTAAGCATCGCGTCACCGGTGGGGCCATCGAGATCGAAGGCCAGTGCCATACAGCCCTGCTTGCCTTGCGGCCAGCGCGGGCGAACGTCAGGTGAGGTCATCATCAGTTCCCGTTCACGGTCGCTGTTTTCACGGCGTTATCCGCCAGGCCCCATTTGCTGAGGATCTTCACATAGCTGCCATCGGCGATCATCGCATTGACCGCGCCCTGCACCGCTGCAATCAGCGCCGGATCGTTTTTGTCGATCGCCATGCCGGTGAACTGCGAAGCGATCGCCTTATCCAACGGTTTGTAGGTGTTTTTCTCTAGGTTCATCACGTACGGCAGGGTTTCGCTGCCCTGCACCGCGCCATCCAGACGACGCTGACGCAGCTGGGTACGCGCATCTGCCGTGCCTTCCGCGCCGACCACTACGATAGCGGGCTTACCTTTGGCTTCGCAGTTGGCCTGGCTCCATTTGGCGATTTCCTGTGGGAAGGTGGTGCGACGGCTGGTGCCGACTTTCTTGCCACACAAATCGGTCGCGCTGTTGATGTCCTTGCGCGCCGCTAAGGTGTAGAACTGCGGGCCGGTGGTGAAGTAGTCGATAAAGCTGACCACCTTCTGACGTTCGGCGGTGTCGGTCATGCCGGACATCACCATATCGACACGCTTAGTTGATACGGCATTGACCATCTGTTCAAAGGCAATTTCCTGCCAGTTGATTTTGACCCCCAGCTTCTCGCCAATCGCGTTGCCCAGATCGACATCGACGCCGGTTAAGGTATTGGTGGCCGGATCTTTGAATTCCATCGGTGGATAGTTCGGCATGATGGCCACGGTCAGGGCGCCTTTCGCTTTCAGGGTAGCAGGCAGCTCCGCAGCCCAGGCGGCGGAGTTAAGCAGAACAGCGGCAGCAACGGCAGAAAGCACGATCTTTTTCATCTGATTTACCCTGGTTATTAAAGAAGAATGGCGTTGATAAAATTCTGCATCCGCGGATTTTGCGGATTCAGCAGGATGTCTTCGGGCGCACCGCGTTCGATAATGCGGCCTTCATCCATGAACACCACCTGGTTGGCCACCTCACGGGCAAAGCCCATTTCATGGGTGACCACCACCATCGTGGTTCCTTCTTTTGCCAGCGTCCGCATCACGGCCAGCACTTCGCCGACCATTTCCGGGTCAAGCGCCGAGGTTGGCTCGTCGAACAGCATCAGCTTGGGCTTCATCGCCAGCGCGCGGGCAATCGCCACACGCTGTTGTTGTCCGCCGGAAAGCGCCTGCGGATAGGCGTGCGCCTTACTGGATAGTCCCACCCGATCCAGCAGCGCCATCGCTTCTTCCGTCGCTTCCCGCTTTGGCCGCAACAGCACCCGGCACGGCCCTTCAATCACGTTTTCCAGCGCGGTTTTATGCGGGAACAGGTTAAAACGCTGGAAAACCATGCCGGTTTGCAGCCGCTGACGGGCAATCTGCTTGTCGCTGAGCGGATGCAGTTTGTTGCCGGCCATGCGGTAGCCGGCCAGTTCGTTATCGATCCAGATCCCGCCCTGATCGACCCTCTCCAGCTGATTGATGCAGCGCAGAAAGGTGCTTTTGCCGGAGCCGGACGGCCCCAAAATGCACATCACCTCGCCGTAATTTACCTCCAGACTGACGTCCTTCAGGGCATGGAAATGGTCGAAGTACTTGTTCACCTCAACGGCTCTGACGATATTTCTCATCGCAGGAATTCCTTAGTTGCGGCGGCGCTGGCCGCGTGAGAAGTAGCGCTCAAGGCGGCTCTGCCCGAACGACAGCACGGTGACGATAATCAGATACCAGATGCCCGCCACGAACAGCAGCTCCATCACCCGCGCATTGGCGTAGTAGATGTTCTGCGTGTTGTAGAGCAGTTCGGAGTACTGGATCATGCTCGCCAGGCTGGTGGTTTTGATCATGCTGATAAATTCGTTGCCGACCGGCGGCAGGATCACCCGCATCGCCTGCGGCAGGATGATGCGTTGCAGCGCCTGCAGACGCGGCATGCCAATCGACTTCGCCGCCTCATACTGACCGGTATCAACAGATAACAGGCCGGCACGCACCACTTCCGAGGTGTACGCGCCCTGGTTGATGCTCAGTCCCAGCAGCGCCGCGACAAACGGCGTCATCACGTTGACGGTTTCGACGCTGAACACGCCGGGTATGGCGATCACCGGGAACACCAGCGCCAGGTTGAACCACAGCAGCAGCTGGAGGATCAGCGGCGTGCCGCGAAAGACCCAGGCATAGCCGACCGAGAGGTAATGCAGCACCGGGTTGGGCGACATATACATAATCGCCGCCACCACGCCGAAGAAGATGCCCAGCGCCATCGCCAGGATCGACATCACCAGCGTATTCACCACCCCGTCCAGAATGGCGCGGGCGGTAAAGAACTGCCCGACATAGGACCACTCGATTTTGCCCTGCGAAAAGGCGTGCACCAGCGAGCCGAGCAACAGGATGATCACCACCGTGGCGGTGATGCGCCCGTAATAGCGCTTGGGGACCATCTGGTAGCGCTTGAGATCGTAAGCGGGGTCGGCTGCCCTGCCCGTCTCGTTAACGTTTTGCGAACTGTTCATTCCGGCTCCGGAGGTTGAAGGCTGAGAAGTTACAGACGAGGGCCCTGATAGACGCTCACCCACTCGGCCTGCTGCTGGATACGCGCTTTCAGGCGGCTAATCTGCTCGCTGACGCGCGCCGGTGCGGTGCCGCCGAAGCCGTCGCGGGAATGGATCGCCGCTTCCAGCGTCAGCGCACTGCGCACTTCTGGCGTCAGCCGGACATCGACCTCAGCCAGCTGGTCGTCGGTCAGATCGGACAGGCCCTGCTGATGGAATTCACACAGCTGAACCAGTTTGCCGGTGATCTCATGCGCCTCCTTAAACGGCACGCCGCGCATCGCCAGCCAGTCAGCCACTTCGGTAGCGAGGGTGAAGCCATCCGGGGCCTGAGCCAGCATCTCCCCGGTGTTGACCTTCATGGTTTCAATCATGCCGGCCATTGCAGGCAGCACTAACAGCAGGGTGTCGACCGAATCAATGGCGCTGCGTTTGTCTTCACTCAGGTCGCGGTTATAGGAGAGCGGCATCGCCTTCATGGTGGCCAGCATCGCCGTCAGGTTGCCGATCAGGCGGCCGCTGCGACCGCGCGTCAGCTCGGCAATATCCGGATTCTTTTTCTGCGGCATGATCGAGCTGCCGGTGGCATAGCTGTCGCTGATTTCTACCCAGCGGAACTGGCGGGAGGTCCACAGGCAAATCTCTTCGCTGATGCGCGACAGGTTGACGCCAATCATGCTGGTGATAAACAGGAATTCGGCAACGTAGTCGCGGCTGGCCACGGCATCAATCGAGTTCTCGCACGGGGCGCGATAGCCCAGCTCTTTCGCCGCCAGTTCCGGGCGACGCGCAATGGCGGAACCGGCCATCGCTGCTGCGCCGAGTGGCGAGAAGGCGCTGCGGTGATCCCAGTCCTGAATGCGTTCAATATCCCGTGAGAACGACTGCGCATGGGCCAGCAGCTGATGAGCAAACACAATCGGCTGAGCCTGCTGAAGATGGGTGAAACCGGGCGCGAGGGTATGAGTGTGCTGGTCGGCCTGGAAAATCAATGCCTTCTGCAGCGCCAGCAATGCGGTGGTGATATTGCGGACGTTATCGCGCAGATACAGTCGCAGATCGTTGACGGTCTGATCGTTACGAGAACGGCCCGCGCGCAGCTTGCCGCCCAGCGCGCCAAGCCGCTCGGTCAGGACGCGTTCGATAAATGTATGAACATCTTCATCAGCCGCGATCGGATCGACCTTTCCTGCCCGGTAATCCAGGTCGAGCTGGTCGATAGCGGCGGTCATGTGCCCGGTTTCTTCTGCGGTAAGCAGGCCCGCGCGCTGAAGTTCGTGCGCATGGGCCCGGCAGCCGGCGAGGTCATAAGGTGCCAGTGCAAAATAGTATTCAGGGCTGCGCGACAGCGCGGTTAAGGCGGCGGCTGGTGGCGTTTTAAAACGGGCACCCCATAAACGATCGGCACTGTCTGACATAATTTCTCTCTTATGGCGAGGTTAACGCCGGATCCGCAGGAGAATAAGGAAATCCTCTGGAAACAGCCTTAACGATAAATAAAGGTTATATTTGCGTACTGTCTGGTATTTCGTGTCTGATTCAGGTTCACTCTTACTTTCACTGTATTTAAGCCGGGGTTGAATAGTTATTATGGAAAGTAAGGTTTCCAATGCGGGAAACATGAATTATCCGCGCAGCGATAATTCATCGATAACCATTAACAATGTCGACCTGAAGTTATTGCGTGTATTTAAATGTGTCGTGGAAGCCGGCGGGCTGACCTCTGCCAGTCATGAACTGAATATTGGTCTGGCGGCAATCAGTAAACAGGTGTCGGATTTGGAGATCCGTTTAGGGATGACTCTGTGCAGCCGTGGGCGGGAAGGCTTTGAGCTGACGGAATACGGCATTACCGTTTATCAGGCCACGCTGGAGCTGTTTTCGTCGCTGAATACCTTCCGCGACAGGCTGCATAACAGCCGCAATGAACTGCTGGGCGACCTGAGTATTACCGTGGTCGATAACACCATTTCTGATCCGCATTCGCCGGTCACCAAAGCCGTGCAGCGACTGCATATTGCTGCACCAAAAGTAAACATCCGGCTGCAAACCGCGCATCTGGATGATATTGAAAAAGGATTAAATGAGGGCCGTTTTAATTGTGCTATTGCGCCGGTTTATGATGAGAAGAGTGACTTCGATTATTATTCTGCCTACAGCGAAACCTCGGCATTATATTGCAGCAGTGAGCATGCGTTATTTTCGATGGCGGATGCCGACATTACCCTTGAATTATTAAAACAACAAAAGATCATTAATCATACCTATGTCACACATCGCCATGGCAATAAGCTATTCGCCTTTAATGAGAGCAACATTCAGGCGGTACAGGTTGAAGCGGTGGCGATGCTGATCCTCACCGGACATTTTATTGGTTATTTACCGACGCATTACGCCGCGCGATATGTGCAGGAGAATAGCATCCGCGCCGTCGGCCCGGATGCATTGCAGGTGCATACCCCCTTTTGTCTGATAATAAAAAAGGGCCGCAAGATAAATCAGATTATTAAGCTGTTTATGGATTCGCTGGGAATAGCCTGAGCGCCTGCACCATCATGATGCGCACCCTTGGCGTTTTTTTCAGCCCACCCGCTTAAACATCACCGTGGTGGCATCAAATACCCCTTCGGTGGAGAGCGCGTAATGCGGGATCTGACCGCTTATCTGCCAGCCCTGCGCCAGATACAGTTGCTCTGCCACATCGCCGCTGCGGGTATCCAGCACCAGCAAGGTTCTTCCCTCCTGCTCAGCCCGTTTCTCCGCCTGATGCAGTAATTCGCGGGCGATGCCCTGCCGTCTGGCTTTGGGATGGACCAGCAGCTTGGCCATTTCCGCGCGATGCTGGCCGTTAGGCATCATGCCCAACACCACTATCACCGTCGCCACGATCTCGCCCTGCTGGCGGGCCACGATTAACCGTTTATCGCCACTGGCCAGGCTGGTCACCACGCCCTGCCAGAAAGTGAGCATGGGCTGCGGATCCAGCGAGATAAAACCAATGCTGGCGCCTTCTGCCACACAGCCGTGCAGAACGTTGTACAACGCGTCCTGTTCACTGGCTGCCTGTTCTGCACTGAGAAGCTGATACTGAATTTCATTCATGGACGACACACCACCAACGCGTAATGCGCACCTTCGGCCTCCGGCGCGTGGAAGGAGGAGCGGCCAAACAGGTGAAAGCGCAGGCAATCACCGGCTTCCAGCCGCCACTGCTCGTCGTTCATGCTGAACTCCAGCACGCCGGCGAGCATCCAGATATGTTGTTCAATGCCTTCTACGGGCGGCGCGTCATATTCAATCAGCGCCCCGCTCTGCAAACGCCCTTCCACCAGCTCAGCGTGAAAAGGGGTGGCCGGCGGTGAAACGCTGCGCCGGTGATAGCCATTTTCGCGGTCCTGCCAGACGGTCTGCGCGGCCGCGCGCAGAAGCTGCGGTCCCTGCTCTTCAACCTCGCTCAGCAGACGCGACATAGTCAGCTCGTAGGCAATGCACAGGCGGTTCATCAGGGCGGCGGTTGGGCTGGTTTCGCCCCGCTCAATGCGCGACAAAGAGGCCCGGCTGATGCCGGTCAGCTCAGCCAGGGTTTCCAGCGACCAGCCTTTTTCCAGACGTAAATCCGCCAGCCGCTGGGCCAGACGTCGGTCGGTATTGGCAAGAGGTTCCATAAAAATCTCATAAAAGGGAAATTTTCTCTAAATTGAGATCTACAGGGATTTAGTGTGAACTTCAACTTGTACAGAAAAATAATAGTTGTACAGCAATGGAGAGTTCGCTACGGTTAGGTGGAGTGGGCAGATCCTGAGGAAATGAATGGCATTGTACAGTATTGGTGACGTCGCAGTCCGCTGCGGTATCAATCCCGTCACGCTACGGGCATGGCAGCGTCGCTACGGCTTATTAAAACCCCAGCGGACCGAAGGCGGTCACCGCCAGTTTGATGACGAAGATATTCTTCGCATCGAAGAGATTAAACGCTGGGTGCAAAGTGGCGTCCCTGTCGGCAAGGTCAAGGCGCTGTTAGAAGGCGAAAACGTTAACGTCCATGATGGATGGGTCACACTGCAGGAAGAAATGATGGCGGTCCTCCGTCATGTCAGGCCGGCAAAACTTCGCGCTAAAATTGCGGCAACCGGTCGTGAAAATCCGGCAGATGTGTTGATTGACCACGTTTTCATCCCAATCAGACAGCGGCTGGGGCTGGATCAAAATACCGCCAGGACCATGTGCAGTTTGCTGGATGGTGCTTTAATTGATTATGTCGCCTTCTGTTTAACCGGTTCGCGTAAGAAACCTGGCAAGGACGCGTTGCTGATGGGTTGGGCCAATGAAGACCGCACCCGACTCTGGTTAGAAGCATGGCGGCTGTCGCAGCAGGGTTGGCGAATCGATGTGCTGGCTGAACCCCTTGAGATGCCGCGCCCTGAACTGTTTCCGGGCCAAAAAATCTTTGTGTTCACCGGTAAACCCCTCACCCGCCGACAGCAGGAACAGCTGACGCACTGGCACGAACAGGGGTTCTTAATCACCTATATCAACAGCTGAGGCTGAGGAGTGGCATATGACACAGCAGGAAACGCTGGCCAGACTGGTGGCGTTTTACCAGAAGCTGGAGGCCAGCAAGCTCAACCAACTGGCCGACATTTACCACTCTGATATCTGCCTGGCAGACCCGGTCGGTGAACATCGCGGGCTGCCGGTGGTCTCGGACTACTTTTCTTCACTGCTGAAAAACCTGCGCTACTGCCGGTTTGACGTCTCGCAGACTCACCATTTTGACAATAACGCCCTGCTTATCTGGCGAATGTTCTATGCGCACCCTTCGCTGCAAGGCGGCGCGGAGCAGACGCTGGAGGGCAGCAGCTACATCCAGTTCCGCGACGATAAGATCAGTTTTCAGCGCGATTACTACGACATGGGCGCCATGCTGTACGAAAAGATCCCCGTGCTGGGATCGGTAATCAGGCAGCTTAAAAAGAGGTTACAACCATGAAACGGGTGTTAATTACCGGCGCAAGCTCCGGAATTGGTTACCAACTGGCGCTCGATTATGCCGCCGACGGCTGGCACGTTACCGCGTGCGGCAGAAATCGCGCCAAGCTGGAAACGCTGCGGGAACACCACAGCGACATCGTGCTGTGCGTGTTTGATATCACCGATCTGAATGAGACCCGCCAGGCGCTGCTGGGTAAAAGTGCCAGCCTGGTGATCCTCTGTGCCGGCACCTGTGAATACCTTAATCACGGCGTGGTGGAAGCGGAGAAAGTCCATCGGGTGATGAGCACCAATTTCAACGGTCCGGTGAACTGTCTGGACGTGCTGCTGCCGCAGCTGGCCCCCGGCAGCCGGGTGGCGCTGGTCGGGTCGACCGCCAGCCTGGTGCCGATGCCTCGGGCCGAAGCCTATGGTGCCTCCAAAGCCGCGCTGGCCTACTTCGCCCGCAGCCTGGCCCAGGATCTGAAGCGTCAGCAAATCGCCATCAGCCTGGTGCAGCCCGGTTTTGTCGATACTCCCCTGACCGAGCGAAACGATTTTCCGATGCCGATGATCATCAACGTCAATCAGGCTTCGCGCTGCATTCGTGAAGGCCTGGCGAAAGGCAAAGCGGAGATCTCCTTCCCGCGCCTGCTCTCCTTTATTCTGCGCATGACCTCCCGTCTGCCGGTATCGCTACAGCGTCTGCTTACCCAACAGATAGCGAGGTAATCTTTGAGAATTGCGATTGTAGGCAGTGGGATTTCCGGGCTCAGCTGTGCATGGAAGCTGGCAAACAAAGCAGAAGTGCATTTGTATGAGGCCGGCGACACGCTGGGCGGACATACCGCAACGGTTGATGTGGAACTGGCGGGCAAACGCTGGGCGATTGATACCGGTTTTATCGTTTACAACGATCGGACCTATCCGCGTTTTCTGTCGCTGATCGCCGAGCTGGGGCTGGAAAGCAAGCCGACCGAAATGAGCTTCTCGGTGCGCAACAATCGCAGCGGCCTGGAGTACAACGGCCATACGCTGAGCACGCTGTTTGCTCAACGCAGCAACCTGTTTAAGCCGAGCTTCTGGCGTTTCCTGATGGAAATCGTGCGTTTCAATAAACGCGGCAAGGCCTGGCTGGAACATCAGTCGGAGCAGGGAACGCTGGATGATTTTTTGCAGCAAGAGGGCTTCAGCCAGTTCTTCGCCCAGCACTACATTCTGCCCATGGGCGCGGCGATTTGGTCGACGTCACTGGCCGAGATCCGCCAGATGCCGCTGTCGCTGTTTCTGCACTTCTTTAACCATCACGGCCTGCTGGATTTGAGCCAGCGCCCGCAGTGGTATGTGGTGCCCGGTGGGTCCAGAGAATATATCCGCCGGCTGATCGCGCTGGTGGGCGACAAGCTCACCGTACATCTTGCCACACCGGTGCTGAAAGCGGTGCGTCATCCACAGGGTGTGACTCTGTACAGCGCGCGCGGTGAGGAGAGCTATGACCAGGTGATTTTCGCCTGCCACAGTGACCAGACGCTGAACCTGCTGGCCGATGCCACCGCTGAAGAACGCGAGATGCTGCTGGGCGTGCCTTACAGCGCCAACGAAGTGATCCTGCATACCGATACGTCGCTGCTGCCGGAAAACCGCCGCGCCTGGGCCAGCTGGAACTACCGTCTGGATGATACGCAGGCCGGCGACGAGCTGTTGGGCGCCAGCGTCACCTACAACATGAACATTTTGCAGGGCATCAAGTCATCCGAGACCTTTTGTGTCTCGCTGAATGCCACACAACCGATCGATCCGGCCAAAGTGCTGGGTCGCTATAGCTACCATCATCCGCAGTTCAGCCTGCAAAGCCTGATCACCCAGACCGAACGGCTGCGGCTGAATGGCTGTAACCGCAGCTGGTTCTGCGGCGCATGGAGCTATAACGGTTTCCATGAAGACGGCATTCGCAGCGGGCTGGATGTGGTGGCCGGCATGGAACAGGCGGGATTGCTATGAACAGCGCCCTGTACAGCGGCCACGTGCGTCACCGGCGTTTCACCCCGGTGGATCATCAGTTCAGCTACCGCATTTTTATGCCGCTGATTGACCTTGATGAGCTGCCACTGCTGCGCAGCGTCGGCATCCGGCCCGGCAAGTTTTCCTGGGCCTCTTTTTGCCAGGATGATTATCTTGGCGGCGGCGACATTAAGCAGCGGGCGCAAACGCGGATTGCCGAACTGACCGGCGAGCAGCTCAACGGCCGGGTGATGTTACTGACCCAGTTGCGCTATTTGGGCAGCTCGTTTAACCCGGTAAATTTTTACTACCTCTACGATGACGCCGACAGCCTGCGCTGGATGCTGGCCGAAGTGCGCAATACGCCGTGGAACGAACGCCATACCTATGCGGTGAAGCCAGACGGCAGCGAAACCACGCAGAAAGCGTTTCACGTTTCGCCGTTTAACCCGATGGATATGGTCTATCACTGGCGGCTTTCCGCGCCCGGCAAATCGTTGTCGGTGCACATTGAGAATCACCGGGCCGGTCGCGAATTTGATGCCACGCTGCACCTGCGTCATCAGCCGCTGACCCGCAAGACCCTGCGCCACCATTTGTGGCGGTTTCCGCTGATCACCCTGAGAACCGGACTGGCCATTTACTGGCAGGCCTGGAAGTTGTGGCGCAAAGGCGCGCCGATTTATGACCACCCCAAGTCGGAGAAATAGCGGATGTGTATACCGGAACTGACCCTGACCCGTCGCGGTAAAGCGGGCAAACGTTTGTCCACCTCACGACGGCTGATTTTTTCTCTGTTGCAACATCTGCAAGGGGCGGGTCTGCGTCTGCACGATCCGCACCTCGGCACCCATTTCTTTGGCGACAGCCAGGCGGCGATCCAGGCTGAAGTGGTGGTCCATCACTCCAGCGCTTACCGTCGGGTGTTGTTCGGTGGCAGCATTGCCGCAGCGGAAACCTATATGGACGGTGACTGGGATACACCGGATTTAACGTCGGTGATCCTGACGCTGGCCACCAATATGCCGGTGCTGGATAAGCTGGAGTCGCGGCTGAGCTGGATGTCGTCGCCGCTGAACAGGATGCGCCATGCGTTTCGCCGCAACAGCGTGAAACAGGCGAAGCGCAATATCGCCGCACATTATGACCTGGGCAACGATTTCTACACCGCGTTTCTCGACCGGGCGATGCTCTACTCGAGTGCCTGTTACAAGCAGCCGGAGATGACGCTGGAACAGGCGCAGCAGGAAAAAATGCGCCGTCTGTGCGTCAAGCTGGGGCTGGGCCCCAACGATCACCTGCTGGAAATCGGCACCGGTTGGGGCGCGATGGCCGAGTTCGCGGCACGCGAGTACGGCTGCCGGGTGACCACTACCACCATTTCCCAGGAGCAGTATGACTACAGCTGCCAGCGCATTCAGGCGGCGGGGCTGAGCGATCGGGTCACGGTGCTGAAAGAGGATTACCGCAATCTGACCGGTCAGTATGACAAGCTGGTGTCGATCGAAATGATTGAAGCGGTGGGCAAAAACTATATCCCGCTGTTTTTCGAACGCTGTCAGCAGCTGGTAAAACCCGGCGGCCGCATGGCCTTGCAGGCAATCACCATCAGCGAAGAACGCTTCGACAGCTATGCGCGGGGCGTTGATTTCATCCAGCGCTATATTTTCCCCGGCGGTTTTTTACCGTCGGTCAACCTGCTGCAAAAGACCATGAACGAGCTGACGGATTTCGTCAGCCTGGATCTGTTTGAGATGGGGCTGGATTACGCGCGCACGTTGCAGGAGTGGCGTCACCGTTTCGATCACGCCTGGCCGCAGCTGGAAAAAGGCCGTTTTGACGAACACTTCCGCCGCATGTGGCTGTTCTATCTCTGCTATTGCGAAGCAGGCTTCCGCGCGAAAACCATCGGCACCGTTCAGCTCACCGCGGAGCGGGCATGAGCACCCTGCGCTTCTGGCTGCTGACGCTCGGGTTTGACCTCTACTGGGCGCTGGCTGTCGGGATGCGCGAGCGCGCGGTTTACGCGTTAGTGGTCATTGCGCTGCTGGCCTGGTGGGCCAGCGATGCCGCCATCCGGCTGCGGGTGTTAGCGGTGGCGCTGGTGGGGTTAGCCATGGACAGTCTGTGGCTGTGGCTGGATCTGTTCCATTTCGCCGACGCACACTGGGTGCCGCTGTGGATGCTGTCGTTATGGCTGGCCTATGCCTGCTGGTGGCCGCTGTGCCTGCACCGCTACGCCTTAAGCGGACCGTTACTGGCGGTGCTGGGCGCCGTTGTTGGTCCGTTCACCTATTATCTCGGTGAACGACTGGGCGGCATGGAACTGACCGCGTCGCCATTAAAAGTCTTTGGCCTGATGGCCATCGGCTGGGCGATTTATCTGCCGCTTACCCGCAGGCTGCTGCAAAGGAGTGAGAGATGAGATCGCTGTTGCTGATGATGCTGGTACTCTCGCCGCTGGCGCAGGCCTCCGACTGGCAGCGCTGGCAGCCGGTGGGGAAAGCCACGCTGACATGGGGACCGTTTACGGTTTACGATTCGCAGCTGTTTACACCGGCGGGCACGTTTACGCCGCAGCAGTGGCCGTTAGCGCTGGTGATCACCTACCGCCGCGACATCAGCCATCAGGATCTGACTCAGGCCACCGAAGAGCAGTGGCAGGCGCAAAACATTGGCACCCTTAGCCAGCGTCAGGCGTGGATCACCGCATTAAACCGACTGTGGCCCGACGTCACGGACGGCACCCGACTGGCGTTTCAGGCCAGCCAACAGGGTGGACAGTTTTACTGGCAGGCGCCGGGGATCGCTTCCCCAATCAAGCCGCTGGGGCAGCCTTTTGACCCGGCTTTCCGCGACGCCTTCCTGGCCATCTGGCTTTCAGAAAAAACCACCTATCCCGACATCCGTCGGGCACTGACCGGAGGTAGCTGATGTGGAAATCCCTGATGTTAATTGGTGCGCTGCTGCTGACAGGTTGCGGCGCGAAAATAGAAGACTATCAGCAGGCCCAGCCGAAGATAGATATCTTCCAGTGGTTTAACGGCCAGTCCCGCGCCTGGGGCATGGTTCAGGATTACAGCGGTAAGCAGATCCGCCGCTTTGAAGTGACCATCAAGGGCACGGTGGTCGGGTCAACGCTGACCCTCAACGAGCAGTTTGTCTACGATGATGGTGAAAAACAGAGCCGCGTCTGGCATATCCGCAAGCTGGAGGATGGTAGCTATGTCGGCACGGCGGGCGATATCATTGGCACCGCCAAGGGTCATGCGGCGGGCAACGCCTTCAACTGGCAATATGCGATGACGGTCAAAACCGACAGCAGCAGCTACAAGTTGAACTTTGATGACTGGATTTATCAGCAGGATGCCACGCATCTGATGAACGTAACGTCGATGAAAAAGCTGGGCGTTGAAGTGGCGCGCGTCACCATTTTCTTCAACAAAGAGCAGCCGGCCGGGCAATAAAATGACAGCAAAGGCTTAACCCGCGAGGGCGAATGGCGTTATACTTCGCCCTCTTTCAGCGGCAGACCACCATGGACACACCGGCATGAACTTGCAAAAAATTGGCGTCATCTTCATCTTCCTGTTAATGGCGCTCGGCGGCATTGGCGGCGTGATGCTGACCGGTTATACCCTGATTATCCGTTCCTGAAGCGTTTTTGCAGGCGCTCAAACAGGCGATCGGTGACGATAGCCAGCAGCGCCACCAGGCAGGCACCCTGAATCACATAGGCGGTATTAAACCCGCTGAGTCCAATGATCACCGGCGATCCTAATGTTTTGGCACCGACGGTTGAGGCTATCGCCGCCGTGCCAATATTGATAATCACCGAGGTGCGGATCCCCGCCACGATCACGCTGGCTGCCAGCGGCAATTCGACCTTACGCAAAATCTGCCACGAACTCATGCCCACGCCTTCCGCAATTTCGCGGGCACTGGCCGGCACCGCGCCAATGCCCGCCAGCGTGCCTTGCAGGATCGGCAACAGGCCATAAAGAAACAGCGCGATTATCGCCGGCTTCTCGCCAAACCCCATGATCGGCACCGCAATCGCCAGCACCGCCACCGGCGGAAAGGTTTGCCCTGCGGCCACCAACGTTTCAATCAGCGAACGAAACTCTTTTCCCGCCGGACGGGTGACAAAAATCCCGGCCCCCATGCCGACGATCACCGCAAACAGGCTGGAAACCGCCACCAGTTCGATATGCGCCAGCGCCAGCTGCAGGAAACTGTCCTGCCGGTACATCGGCCGGTCGAGTTCTGGAAACCAGCTGGCGAACAGCGGCTGGCTGTAAGGCAGCAACACCAACAGCGCGATAAACACCGCGATTAGCCACAGCAACGGATCCCGAGTCCAGCGCATATTATTCCCTCCTCTGCCGCAGCAAATCGGCGAAGTGCAGCACGCCCAGCGGTTTCTGCTGGCGGTCGATCACCGGCAGGCGGTCGGTCTGGCGCGCGATAAACTGCGACAGTGCCTCACGCAGGGTCATCTCTTCCGGGATGGCCTCCTCTTCCAGCCATTCACCGCGCCGCGCCGCCGCGCCCACGTTGCCCAGCGACAGCAGGCGGATACCCAGCTCGCTGCGCCCGAAGAAATCCCGCACAAAGTCGTTGGCGGGCTGGGTCAGCAATTCGACCGGCGTGCCCTGCTGGATCACCTTGCCGCCGTCCATCAACACCAGTCGGTCGGCCAGCGCCAGCGCTTCGTCAATATCGTGGGTCACCAGCACAATGGTGCGGCCAGAAATCTGGTGAATACGGGCGATTTCCTGCTGTAACGCGCCGCGCGTAACCGGATCCAGCGCGCCAAACGGCTCATCCATCAGCAGCACTTCGGGATCGGCCGCCAGCGCGCGGGCCACGCCAACGCGTTGCTGCTGACCGCCGGAAAGCTGGTGCGGAAAACGGTGGCGAAACTGCTCGTCGAGATTGAGCAACGCCAGCAATTCGGTGACGCGCTCGGCAATCCGCTGCTTTGACCAGTTCAGCAGCGCCGGCACGGTGGCGATATTCTTTTCCACCGTCCAGTGCGGGAACAGGCCAATGGACTGGATGGCATAGCCCATCCGGCGGCGCAGGATCTGCGGATTGAAGCTGCGGATCTCCTCACCGGCAAATTCAATGGTGCCCCGATCGTGTTCGATCAGCCGGTTGATCATCTTTAGCGTGGTGGACTTGCCGGAGCCGGACGTGCCGATCAGCACGGTAAATTCGCCTTTGGCGATATTCAGGGTTAACTCGCTGACCGCCGCTTTTCCGGCAAAGTATTTGCTGACCTGGTTAAAGTGGATCATTGGCGCTTCGCCTCAATAACGGAAAGAACAAATTTGAACAGGGCATCGATAACCACGGCCATAGCGATCACCGGGATCACCCCCAGCAGCACCAGTTCCAGCGCGCTACTGAGCAGGCCCTGGAAAATGATCGCCCCGAATCCGCCGGCGCCAATCAGTGCGGCGATCACCGCCATACCCACGGTCTGTACCGCAATCACCCGCAGGCCGGTCAGCAGCACCGGCAGCGCCAGCGGCACTTCCGCCTGCCAGAAAATCTGACTGCGGGTCATGCCCATCCCTTCTGCGGTTTCGATCACCTCTTTCGGCACCTGCTGCAACCCGGCGACCACGCTGCGCACCAGCGGTAACAGTGCATACAGCACCAGGGCGATCAGCGCGGGCGCCATGCCAATCCCGCTGATCCCCAGTTCGGATAACCAGGGAAAGGCGCGGGCCAGTCCGGCTAACGGCGCAATCAGCAGGCCGAACAACGCCACGGAAGGCACGGTCTGGATCACATTCAGCACGGCAAACACCGGTGACTGCACCGCCGCTTTTTTGGCGCACCACCAGCCGAGCGGAATGCCGATGGCCAGCGTCGGGATCAGGGTGCCGACCAGCAGCAGCAGATGGCGCGAGAAAGCCTGATCGAACACTTCCCGACGGTTGGCGTACTCCTTCAACAGCGCCATCTGCTCCAGCTGACCGTTCAGTAAAAAAACGATGACCGGTAGCCAGATTTGACCATTCAACAGCAGCCGCCAGAAGACCTGCGGCGTCAGGCGGGAGATCGTATCCGCCGCGATAAGCAGACAGAGCCCGCCGCTCAGCCAGAAGCCGCTGCCCCACGAGGTTCTGGCCAGTGGACTGCCCTGCTGTGAAAGTGACGTCGCCTGATGGCCGCTAAAGGCGATCAGGGCGATAAACAGCCCTTCGCTCAGCAGCAGCGTCAGCACCAGATGTCGACGGGAAACCGGCAGGAAAGCCAGCAGCAGCAACAGAATGACCGGCACAGGCAGCAGCCATTGCACGCCCTGCAACAGCTGATGCAGCGGCAATGGCTGGCCGGAAACCAGCCGGTTAGGGGCGTAATTCAGGAAGGGCAAGCTGGCTGCGGCAACGGCCAACAGCACAGCCAGCGTCAGCAAAACCCGATTATGAAGTTGGAGGCGCAAAATTTTCCCACTACCTTGTGGGCCGGTGCGTCCGGCCCGGGCTCACCCTACAACAGTTTTTTCTGCTGCAAATAGTCCGCCGCCACCGTTTTCGCATCCTGCCCTTCTACGGCAATTTTTGCGTTCAGTTCCTGCAGCGTTTTCTCGTCCAGCGAGGCAAAGACCGGTTTCAGCCAGTCGGCAATCTGCGGATAGGCTTTCAGCACCGCATCGCGGATCACCGGCGTTGGCGCATAGATTGGCTGCACCCCTTTTGGATCGCTCAGGGTTTGCAGTCCCAGCGCCGCGACCGGACCGTCGGTGCCATAAGCCATCGCCGCATTCACGCCGGAGGTCTGCTGCGCTGCCGCCTTGATGGTCACCGCAGTATCACCGCCGGCCAGAGACAGCAGCTGATCCTGTTTCAGGGTGAAGCCATAGGCTTTCTGGAACGCCGGTAACGCATCAGCGCGTTCGATAAACTCGGCCGACGCCGCCAGTTTGAACTCACCGCCCTTCTTCAGGTAGGCGCTGAGATCGTCAAGGGATTTCAGCTTATTCTTGTCGGCCAGATCGCTGCGTACCGCAATCGTCCAGGTGTTGTTTGCCGGGGCCGGCGTCAGCCAGGTCAGTTTGTTTTTCTCTTGATCCAGCTTCTTCACCTTCTCGTAGCCTGCTTTGGCATTTTTCCATGCAGGATCCTTTTCATCATTGAAGAAGAAGGCACCGTTGCCGGTGTACTCAGGATAGATGTCCAGTTCGCCGGCGGTGATCGCGCCTCTGACCACCTGGGTGGTGCCGAGCTGCACCTTATTGACCGTTTTCACCCCGTGCTTATCCAGCACCTGCAGGATGATATTGCCCAGTAACGATCCTTCGGTATCAATTTTCGAACCGACTTTGACCGGGTCTGCCGCCTGCGCGGTTGCGGTCAGAGCCAGTAATCCGGCCAGTGCCAGTAAGGCTGTACGCCCTGTTCTTTGCGACATTTTCTGTTCCTTTCCTTAAGGTTAGTAACAAGCGTAGCCTAATAAATCAGCAGAGAAAGCCAGACGGCTAAAAACCCCGAGCCGCCTCTCAGAGAGAGAACCCTTTCGCTCACCCTTTTTCAACGGGCATTTTGTTGTAACTTATAACCAGCAGGAATTTATCTCTGTCATCCCCGGGAGTATTCTCTGGGCTTATTCTTAAAATAAAAGACCCTAACATCATGACTGACTTAGCATCTTCGGCGCATGTCGCCATTGCAGGGAGTGCGCCGACGGGGGAAGCCTTCACTATCCGCCGCGCCGCTGACGTATCACATCTGGTCAACACCAGTACCCAGGCCCGCAGTAACGCCCGTATCGTGATCGGCATTGCGCTGGGCGGGGTGTTTCTTGACGCTTACGACCTCGGCGCACTGGCCTTTGGCATGAAGGATGTCACCAAAGAATTTGGTCTGTCGCCAACCGGCGCGGGCATGGTGGCGTCGGCGATTGCGTTTGGGGCCATTGTCGGCGCGCTGCTCGGCGGCTATCTGACCGATAAAATTGGCCGCTATCGGGTGTTTATGGCCGATATGTTTTTCTTCGTGTTTGCCGCGCTGGCCTGTGCCTTCGCACCGAATGAGTATGTACTCACCGCCGCACGTTTTGTGATGGGGTTAGGGGTCGGGATTGATTTGCCGGTGGCGATGGCGTTCCTCGCCGAGTTTTCCAAGCTGAAGGGGCGCGGCAACAAAGCCGCCAGTATCGCGATGTGGTGCCCCACCTGGTACGCGGCGATTTCGATTTCCTATCTGCTGGTGCTGTTCTTCTATTCCGTGCTGCCAGAAGCCCATTCCGGCTTGCTGTGGCGCATCATTCTGGGCTTCGGCGCGGTACCGGCGATTCTGATTATCTGCATCCGCAGCCGCTATATGAGCGAATCACCGGTGTGGGCAGCCAATCAGGGGGATTTAAAAGGTGCGGCGGCGATCCTGCGCAGCTCTTACGGCATCAATGCCCATGTGGCGGAAGACGCGGACCTGACGCCGGCCAAAGCCACCCGCAAGGCCAGCTGGCGCAACTATGGTGAACTGCTGAAAGGGGTTTACCTGCGTCGTACCATTCTGGCGACCGTGACGGCGATTGCCTCCGCCTTTGCTTATAACGCCGTGGCCTTTGGCCTGCCGGTGATCCTCTCCAGCTTCCTTGCCCAGTCAATGCTGACCACCATTCTGGTGTCGCTGGCGTTAAATCTGCTGTTTGCCTTTGTCGGCGGCATCCTGGCGGTGCGGCTGGTGCCCAGATTTGGCGCGTGGAAGATGACCACCCTTGGCTACAGTTTCCAGTTTGCCGCATTGATTGGCCTGGCACTGGTTGGCCGTCCCGCCGACGGTGCGGAAGCGGCGGTGTCGATCGGCATGCTGGCGCTGTTCCTGTTGGGTCAGGGATTTGGTCCGGGTTCCCATACCATGACCTTTGCCTCGCTCAGCTATCCCACCTCGTTACGCGGCGTGGGCGTCGGCTTCAATCAGACCCTGATGCGCGCCAGCTCTACCGCCTCGCTGTTCCTGTTCCCGCTGCTGTCGGCGGCATTCAGTACCAATGTGTTCTGGATTATTGCGCTGGCGCCGTTGGCCGGGCTGATCGCCCTGCTGGCGATTCGCTGGGAACCGTCAGGTTACGATGTGGATGCGGAGGATTTTGCGCAGTAAGCGCGAGGATAACTGCCGATGCGGGCTGAGGTTCAGCCCGCAAGCTGTTGCGCGGTGAACTGCTTAAACGCAGGGGGAATGCGGGCAAAGGTGTGCAGGAACCACGGCGTAAAGCGTTCCGGGTAACGTTGCATCTCCTGCTCGATTTCATTCAGTGAAGCATAGCGCCAGCCTCCCGCTTCTTCCGGGTTGGGCTGCGGCGGCTCATCGCTAAAGGCAAAAAAGACGTGGCCGTATTCGTGTTCGGTTAAGCCGTTGCCCATCGGCAGGTTGTAGCTTAGCTCGAACGCCGGATCCAGCGACAGACGCATGCCCATCTCTTCACGCAGACGGCGCTCTGCGGCATGTTGCGTTGATTCCTGGGGGAACGGGTGACCGCAGGTGGTGTTACTCCACAAGCCACCGCAATGATATTTACCCGTGGCGCGCTGCTGCAGCAACAGTTGGTGGCGGGAGTTGAACACGTAAACGGTTACCGCGCGATGCAGTAAACCTTTCTGATGAACCTCCAGCTTTTCCATCCTGCCGATGGGACGATCGTGACGATCAACCAGGATAACTTCGATTGCAGACATGCGCCCTCCTTAGGACTAATCTCACACATTGTGGCACAGCTTAGGGCGGTTCGGCTGCAAGAAATCGTGCGAAATTATGACAGGGCAGCATAAAGCTGCCCTGTTAGCGGCGGGACGGAGGATTATAACTTGAAGCTGCTGACCACTAACTCCAGCTGAACGCTTTGCTCTTCCATCGCCTGGGCGGCGGCGGAAACCTGTTCAACCAGCGAGGCGTTCTGCTGGGTGGTGCTGTCCAGTTGGGTGATGGCGGTGTTCACCTGGTCAATGCCCATACTCTGCTCGCGGCTGGCAGACATGATTTCTGACATTAAGGTGGTGACGCTGCTGACACCGTTCATCAGCTCATCCATGGTGCTGCCGGCTTCCTGCACCAGCTGGCTTCCCTGATCGATATTCGCCACCGATTCTTCAATCAGTTTCTTAATCTCACGGGCAGAGTTGGCTGAACGCTGGGCCAGATTACGCACTTCTGAGGCGACCACCGCAAATCCACGGCCCTGCTCACCGGCACGCGCCGCTTCGACCGCCGCATTCAGTGCCAGAATGTTGGTCTGAAAAGCGATGCTGTCGATCACGCTGATGATATCGACCACCTTACGGGAAGAGGTGTTGATCTCGCCCATGGTGACCACCACCTGTTTCACCACGTTGGAACCGCGCGCGGCAACGCGAGACGCATCGCCCGCCAGCTGGTTGGCATGGGTGGCGTTATCGGCGTTCTGACGCACGGTGCCGGTTAACTCTTCCATCGAAGCCGCCGTCTGCACAATAGAGCTGGACTGCTCTTCCGTCCTGGCGGACAGATCGAGGTTGCCGCTGGCAATCTCTTTCGACGCCGAGGTGATCGCCATCGCGCTCTCACCCACCTGCCGGATCAGCCCCTGCAGGTATTCAATAAAGTTGTTGAAGCTCTGGGCAACCGCATTGAATTCCGGGCTGCTGCTGTTGGGCAGGCGCTGCGTCAAATCCGCACCGCCGGTCGACAGCGCCAGAATGTTGTCATTCAGGCCGGACAGACGTTTCATCATGGTACGGATAAAGCCCAGCAGCACCAGCAACAGCAGGATTGCTAATGGGATTTGTACCAGGCCCAGACGAGTCAGGATCGAGTTGGTTTGTTTGGACAGTAACGCCGTCGGGACGTCGCTGGCGATAAACCACGGACTGCCGCTGATCTGCTGCACAAACAGCGTATGGTTGCCGTCTTCACCGTCATAGGTGCTCTGCGACGCTTCGCTGCCGGCCGATGTCAGCGCGGTGCGCAGGGAGGCCGCCATTGGCGTGGTCAGCTCGCTCAGGTTACGCAGTTTCGGCGTGCTGTCGATCAGGCTGGCATCGCCAACGACCTTGCCGTCAGCTTCGACAATCAGCACCTGGCCCTGCACCGCATCGCCCATCTCTTTCGCCAGATGGTTGAAGAAGCCCAGCGTCACGTCGATGGTGGCAACGCCCCAGGCTGCGCCGTTGCGATAGATGCCCATCGCGCAGTTGGTACGGGGTTGAGGGCTGGCCGCATCCTGATAGGCTTTCGCCCAGGCACACTGGCCTTTGGCCGCCGCCAGGCCGTCTTTATACCAGGACTGCTCATAGTAATTTGGCGCTTCGGCGGAGTTCCAGAAGGTGTTGACCTGCAGGGTGTTGCTGCTGTCACGGGCAAAAAACGTACTGAACTTATCTTTCGCCGCATCACGCATTTTTGGCAGTGGCCAGATGCCGCCGCCAAACACGTTAACGTCCTGATACTGGTTCACTAACGCCGGTAACACGGTGTCGATAGCCGCGCTGTCGAGCACCGCAGCGGATTCCGTGATGCTGCGCTGTTGCGCCTGGATACGGTTCATCATTTCAGTAATGCGTGCACCGATCGTTTCCACTTCATAACGCACCAGACGACTCTCATTGGTCGTGAGCTGGGGCGCAACAAACATTTTAATCACCACTACCGTGATCAACAGCAGTAACGCAAAAAAGCCGACGATCAGGAGGGTAAATCTGGCCTGGGTTGTTTTCAACATGACGAGCCCCACTCAACTCAATCAGGCACAATTGCCTGATCGGGTTAACGGCCGCTGACAGGGAAACTTGATGTGACATCCGTCTCATTTCAGACAAATGTTTTGCTGAAGCGCTCCGGTTGGATCGCCTGGCAGAATTTAATTCTGTGAATCAACCACCTGCGGGCGGGGGCGGAAAACGTGGTTACAGCCTTCCTGACGCAATCTTTCCACCAGCTGGTTGCCGCCGCTCTCTTCCGCTTCGGCCAGTTCACGTTCAGCGGTGGTGACCGGCGTGGTCCACAGCAGGTTGACCTTCTCGCCGTCGCGTTTCGGCAATTTGAACTGCCCTGCTTCGCCGCTCAGTTCACCTGAGATCAGGAAGCCTTCAAAGCCGACCGGTGCCACCGACGATTCCAGCGTATGGCCTTCGCCCAACCAGCTGAGACGCGCCCAGGGGAAATGCGCGAAGCTGGCCAGTGCGCTGGCCATCTGTACCGCGTTTTCTTCGGTCATGACCTCAGCATCGATGGCCATCGCCAGCTCAACGCGGCGGTGTTGCCCGGCCAGATCCTCAAACAGAAAATCAACCCACGGCATCGGGCGGATGCTCATCCCCAGGGTCAGGAAATACCAGCTGCCCTGATGATAATGTTGTGAGATCGCCATCGGCGGCCAGTTTCCCTGGTCGATGGAGTAGTACTTGAGGGATTCCCCGTACTGCGCTTCGTAGCAGGCGATCATTTCGCGCTGCATCGGGTCCCACAGATGACCGTCATGCCAGTCACGCCAGAAATGGCGGTGCTTTTCAGCCTGAGCATAGTAGTCGTTGGTGGAGGCCGAGCCCAACGGCGCGGTCAACCGGTTCTCTTTAATGCAGCCGGCAGAGAAGCTAACCTGCTTGTTTTGATAGAGGCTCCAGCCAGGGATCACCGCCAGTAATTGCCCCTGATACCACAGCGCCGCGCCGTCATCGGCCGGTTCCCAGATAATCTGTAACCCGGCAGGATCGAGCATCGGTTCGGCCTGCAAGGTGCGGCAGTATTCAGCGCTAAGTAACGGCGGGATCCCCTGCTCCATCGACGCGAGGTCTTCGCTGGCAGGGGCAGGCAACAGGTTGCGCAACCAGCAGCCGCGCACCGCAAACTGGCTGCGGAACCCTTCGGCAGGCCACAGATAGAAATAGGCGGTACGCTCATCCTGTTCAACCCTGGCGATCAGCGTTTGTTGCTGATTGTGGACTTCAGCAATCCGGTACGACTGTGTCATAAAGCCTCGACAATGGATGTAGGGGGATCCTTTTCCCGGAGAATAGGGCAGGATGTCCCGATGTGCCACGTCGGAGCAAGGGTAAAAGTCTCAAAAATGCGCGTCAGGCGGGTTTTCTGGCGCTAAACCTCCCTGCCCATCCGCTGCATCGCGCGTTGATAGGCACCCCGACGGATGGACCAGCGCAGGGCTTTTGCCAGCAGGTTGATACGCAGGCGGATCAGGCGGCGGCGCAACGGGGAAAAGCGAAAGCCGAACTGCTGCTGCGCCCATTCTGGCAGCAGCTCAATGCCGGCCATCAGCATTGCCTTCATCGCCGGACGTGCCTGCCAGCTCGGTGCCGGCGCATTCATCAGTATCGACAACACTTCGCGGGTGCGCTCGTCGCAGCGCAGCTGGGGCTGCATCGCCAGCAGATAGGCCTCCACCTCATCAACCGATTTGGGGACCTGCTCAGCGCCCAGCGCTTCGGCGACCACGGCGGCTTCGGCGTAATAGCGGTCCTGCTCGGCCAGACTGAGCTGCGGGTTTTTGTAACGTACGTGCGAGGCCAGGAAACGGCTGGTTTCAGCCACATGCACCCAGGTCAGTAAACGGGGATCGCTGGCGGCGTATTCAACACCCTGCGCATCGACGCCGGTAACCTGCAAATGGATGCGCCTGACCCGCTCAATCAGCGTCTGGGCATCCACCGTGTTACCAAAGGTGGTGACGGCGATAAACTGGCTGGTCCGCCGCAGTCTTCCCATCATATCCGAACGGAAAGTCGAGTGATCCCACACGCCGGCCAGCGCCAGCGGATGCAGCATCTGCATCAGCAACGCCGATATGCCGCCGCACAGCATGGAGGAAAAATCACCGTGTACCCGCCAGATCACGCTGTCAGGGCCATATAAGCCCGGATCGCCCGCAGGCGTTGAGAGATCAAACTCGTTCATTGCCAGCCCATTTAATCGAAAGACCTGTTGCTGAATTCTGTCGCGAAACGAAGGCATAAGGGTGCTAGATTCCTGTTAAATAAACAAAGGGACGAATAAATTCGTCCCTCAGAGTGTGGCATTAACCGGCGTAACGCTTTTATCCGGTTTATGCGCTCAGGATGTGCGAACCGTTACAGGTAGGTGAATTCCGCATCGGTGGTGCGGGCAGAATCCAGCCCGATCATCACATTGAATTTACCCGGTTCAGCCACCTGTTGCATCTTCGCGTTCCAGAACTTCAGCGCGTTAACATCAATCGGGAAGGTCACCGTCTGCGACTCACCCGCTTTCAGCATGATGCGCTTAAAGCCCTTCAGCTCTTTCACCGGGCGGCTGATGCTCGCCATCTCGTCATGCAGATACATCTGCACCACGGTGGCACCATCACGATCGCCGGTATTGGTCACCGTCACGCTGGCATTCACCGTGCCATTACGTGGCATGGTGGCAGCGGACATTTTCACTGGCGACAGCGTAAAGGTGGTGTAGCTCAGACCATATCCAAACGGGAACAGTGGACCGTTAGCCGCATCGTAATAATGCGAGGTGTACTTGTTAGGTCTGGTGAAGTCATACGGACGACCGGTGTTCAGGTGATTGTAGTAAATCGGGATCTGACCAACCGAGCGCGGGAAGGACATCGGCAGTTTGCCCGACGGGTTGTAATCACCAAACAGCACATCGGCAATGGCGTTACCGCCTTCGGTGCCGCTGAACCAGCTTTCCAGCAGCGCATCCGCCTGCATATTCTCTTTCACCATCGCCAGCGGACGACCATTCATCATCACCAGCACCAGCGGTTTGCCGGTGGCTTTTAACGCATCAATCAGCGTCAGCTGGCTTGGCGGAATGGTGATATCGCTGCGGCTGGATGCCTCATGCGCCATCCCCTGCGACTCGCCCACGACCGCCACGATCACGTCCGCTTTTTTCGCGGTGGCCACCGCTTCATCCAGCATCTGCTTCGGCGTGCGCGGATCGACGATCACCGAGCCTTTCTCATACTGGTTGAGGAAGTCCTGAATCGCTTTGTTGTCGGTAATATTGGCGCCTTTGGCATACAGCACCGTCGCCTTATCACCGAGGGCATTTTTCACCCCCTGCAATACGCTGACCGACTGATTAGCCTTACCGGCGGCAGACCAGCTGCCCATAATGTCACGCTGGCTGTCGGCCAGTGGCCCAATCAGCGCCACGGTGCCGGATTTCTTCAGCGGCAAGGTTTCCAGACGGTTCTTCAACAGCACTATGCTTTTACGCGCCACATCGCGCGCGTCGGCACGGTGCAGGCGGCTTTCCGCATTGGTATCCACCGGGTCGCTCTCTTTCGGGCCCAGATGGCTGTACGGGTCGTTAAACAGCCCCATATCATATTTCACGTTCAGCACGTGGCGCACGGCATCGTCGATCTCTTTCTCGCTCACCGCGCCATTTTTTACCAGTCCCGGCAAGTACTTGCTGTAGTACTCGTCGCTCATACTCATGTTCACGCCTGACTGAATGGCAATGCGCACCGCATCCTGCGGATCGCTGGCCACGCCGTGCTTCATCAACTCTTTAATCGCGCCGTGATCGCTGATGGTAATGCCTTTAAAGTGCCACTGATCGCGCAGCAGATCTTTCAGCAACCAGCTGTCCGCCGTTGCCGGCACGCCGTTCAGCGAGTTCAGCGCCACCATCACGCCGCCACTGCCGGCATCCAGCGCCGCTTTATAAGGCGGCAGATAATCCTGCGCCAGACGCTGTGGGCTCATATCCACGGTGTTGTAATCACGTCCGCCTTCCACGGCGCCATAGCCCGCAAAATGCTTCACGCTGGTCATCACCGAGTAGCGATCCGCCGGGCTTTTACCCTGCATGGATTCCACCAGCGTGCGGCCCATCGCCGACGTCAGGTAGGTGTCCTCGCCAAAGCCTTCGGATACCCGGCCCCAACGCGGTTCGCGGGTGACGTCCACCATCGGTGCCCAGGTCATATTCAGACCATCATCTGCCGCTTCATAGGCTGAAACGCGGCCGACGTTTGCCACCGCATCCAGATCCCAGGTGGCCGCAAGCCCTAACGGGATCGGGAAAACGGTACGCTGACCGTGCACCACGTCATAGGCGAAAAACAGTGGGATTTTCAGGCGGCTAAGCTGCATCACCTGATCCTGCATCGCGCGGATATTGTCACGGGTGACGGTATTAAAGATCGCCCCAACCTGCTCATGTTTGATCATCTCGCGGATGGCTTCTTTCGGGTTGTCCGGCCCGACGCTGATCAATCTCAGCTGCCCTATTTTTTCATCCAGGGTCATTTTCTTCAGCAAATTCGTCACGAACGCATCACGGGCTTCAGGGGTGAGCGGATGTGGGCCAAACAGGTCTTCAGCAAAAGCCGGCTGCAAGGTTAAGGCGGCAGCGAGGCTGACAGAGCAAATCCATTTCATCAGGTTGGTTTCTCTCAAATAACTGCGGAGCAAAAAGAGTCTGGGTGACAAAGTCGTAAGATGGGCAGTGTGCCATAACTTCAGGATAGCAGGTAGTTTTCAACGTACTGGCGCGATCCGCGTCAGATTTTTGCTGCCGCCGACCGCAGCGGGAGCTGCTAAAGTTAGGGCGTGTCAAATAAAAGGACAAAGGATATGCACAACACTTCCCCTACGGGCAAACTGGTGGCCGACTTGCGCCGCATCGTGGGCCGCAATCATCTTCTTACCGATCCCCAACAAACCGCGCGCTATCGCACCGGCTTTCGCTCTGGTCAGGGTGACGCGCTGGCGGTGATTTTCCCCGGCTCCCTGCTGGAACAATGGCGCATTCTGCAGGCCTGCGTCGCCGCCGATGTCATCGTGCTGATGCAGGCGGCGAATACCGGCCTGACCGAAGGCTCAACGCCGAACGGCAACGATTACGAGCGCGATATCGTGATTATCAGCACCCTGCGGATGGATAAAATTCAGCTGCTGGATCAGGGCAAACAGGTGCTGGCTTTTCCGGGCAGCACGCTGTATCAACTGGAAAAGGTGCTGAAACCGCTGGGACGCGAGCCGCACTCGGTGATTGGATCGTCCTGCATCGGCGCATCCGTGCTCGGTGGCGTGTGCAATAACTCCGGCGGTTCGCTGATTAAACGCGGGCCCGCTTACAGCGAGATGGCGCTGTATGCGCAGGTGGATGCGCAGGGCAAACTGAAGCTGGTCAACCATTTAGGGATGGATTTAGGCACCACGCCGGAACAGATCCTCAGCCGGCTGGACGACGAAACCTGGCAGCCCGAGGCGGTGAAATACGACCAGCGCCTGGCGTCCGACAACGATTATGCCGACCGCGTGCGCGACGTCGAGGCGGACACCCCTTCACGTTTTAATGCCGACGCCCGCCGATTATTTGAAGCGTCCGGCTGTGCGGGCAAGCTGGCGGTGTTTGCCGTGCGGCTGGATACCTTTGTCAGCGAGAAGCAACAGCAGGTGTTTTATCTCGGCACCAACGATCCCGACGTGCTGGACGAACTTCGCCGCCATATGCTGCAACACTTCAGCCATCTTCCGGTGGCGGCAGAGTATATGCACCGCGATATTTTCGATATCGCCGAGGTCTACGGCAAAGATACCTTTGTGATGATCGACAAGCTCGGCACCGATAAGATGCCGCTGTTCTTTACCCTGAAGGGCCGTACCGACGCCTTGCTTAAGCCTGTTTCGTTCCTGAAACCGAACTTCAGCGATCGGCTGCTGCAAAAAATCAGCAAGGCGTTACCGTCACATCTGCCCAAACGGATGAAAGCCTACCGCGACCGCTTTGAACACCATCTGATGATTAAGATGTCGGGCGACGGGATTGGCGAAGCGCGGGACTATCTGACGACGTATTTCGCCCAGGCGGACGGCGAGTTCTTTGAATGTACGCCGGATGAAGGCAGCAAAGCCTTCCTGCATCGCTTTGCCGCAGCGGGTGCGGCCGTGCGCTATCACGCGGTGCATCACGATGAAGTGGAGGATATTCTGGCGCTGGATATCGCGCTGCGCCGTAACGATCGCGACTGGTTTGAACGCTTACCGGCAGAATTCGATGATGCGCTGGTGCACCGTCTCTATTACGGCCACTTCTTCTGCCATGTTTTCCATCAGGATTACATTGTCAAAAAAGGGGTCGATGTCCATGCGCTGAAAGAGAAGATGTTGGCGATGCTGGCCGATCGCGGTGCGGAGTACCCGGCTGAACATAACGTCGGGCATTTGTATGCCGCTAAACCGCAGCTGAAGGCGTTCTATCAGCAGTTGGATCCGACCAACAGCTTTAACCCTGGGATTGGGAAAACCACTAAAGCGAAATACTGGGGAGAATGTGGATGCGGTGCGCCGTCTGCTGTTCACAGCGGCGCACCGGACGAGGTTACTCCTCAGGATCCTTAACCATCAGCGTGCCGTTACGTTGCTCGACAATCATGGTTTGCGGCGTGGATAACACCACGCCCTCTTTGCGCAGTCGGGTCAGGATATCGAACAGCAGATCGCTCTTCGCGCCGGATACCTGACGCGGGCTGGCGACGTTACCGGTGACTGACAGCACGATGCCCGCCGACGTCAGATCCTTGAACGAGACGGATGGTTCCGGATTTTCCAGAATACGTTCGTTTTCGTTATACACTTCCAGCAACAGATCGCGCACCTGCTCAGGATTGATATCCAGCGGGAAGGTCAGCGTAATGGTCGCCACCCCCTGCGCATTGCCCATGGTGGCGTTACGCACGTTCTGCGAGATCAGCTGCGAGTTCGGCACAATCACCGTCGATTTATCGCTCAGCTGGATTTCGGTGGCACGCACGTTAATACGGCGAATATCCCCTTCAATGCCGCTGATACTGACCAGATCGCCAACCTTCACCGGACGTTCGGTTAACAGGATCAGACCGGAGATAAAGTTCTTCACAATCTCCTGCAAGCCAAAACCGATACCGACCGACAAGGCGCTGACGATCCAGGCCAGCTTGTTCCATTGCAGCCCCATAATCGACAGGGCCAGCAGGAACACCATCACGTAACCGAGGTTGCTGAACAGCGTAATCAGCGAGACGCGCATGCCCGCGTCCATGGTGGTTTTCGGCAGGAAATCGGTATCCAGCCAGCGCTTAACCGACCGCAGCACGTAAATGCCGACCACCAGGGTGATCAACGCATTCAGCACGTGGGCCGGAACGATGTTCAGCGTTTCCAGGCCTTTGCCGCCCCAGAATTCGATCGCCTTCTGCACCAGTTCAATCGGCGTTGAGCTACCGAACGTGCCGTTCAACACCGCCATGGCAGCGGCCAGCACCAGAATCGTTTTACCGAGTCCGGCCAGCAGTGCAGCAACCTGCGCCAGATGACGTTCATCGATGTTCAGCGAGCGCTGGATACTTTTGCCGGAAGCGTTATTGGTGGAGAACAGGCTTTCACAGCCGTCGGCCATCAGCTGGCTGAGAATATAGAACGAGCCGAAGACGATGCCCATCCAGATCAGTTCATAGCTCAGGAAGCGCGCCAGGGTGACGTAACCAATCACCAGCGTCACCATGATCGAAATACCGAACAGGGTGATCGCCATCTGGATCAGCCCGACCAGCGTCGACTTGGCTTCCGGCTGCTGGCCGGCCAGCAACATTTTGCGGCGAACGCGGTTGGTGCGGAAGCTGATCGATAAGGCGGTAAAGCCGATCAGCAGCGCGGTTAAGCCGTTGGCGAAAATGGTGGTGCCAACGCTGGTGTTGGCGCTGCTGTTGAGGATTTCTACCGTCTGGAAAACAAACACCAGACCTGCGGTCAGCGGCGGGAACGGTTTTAACGCGGTGGCCACTTCATTCGAGATATTCGGCAGGCGCCACGACGGACGGCGCGTGGAGAGGAACGCCCTGCCCAGCCCGGCAATCAGGCCGCACAGAATACTCAGGCCGACCAGTTTGTCGGCGAAATCACGCACGTCATCCACCACGTTATCGTGACGGGTAAAGGCGAGATCGAGGAAATTAAACGCCAGCACCACTGCAGCGAGCGTGGTTAACGCGGTTGCTGCCGCGAGGAAGCTGCGACGCAGGCGGCCTTCCGGCAGCAAATGAATGCCAACCCAGGCCAGAAACTCTTCCAGATAGCGACGACCTAAAGTGGCCACCAGCACGGACATCACCACCCACAATACGGTGCCGACACGCCAGCCGGGTTCCCATGAAAGCACGGCGGTATCTTTCAGTTCATCAACAAAGTCACTGACCTTATCGCCGTCATCGCTCTGGGTATTGAACAACGGAGACCAGAAACGCGGGCCAAAAATACTGCCGGCATTCAGTGCCAGCTGGGTTTTCAGCGCATCGCGGCGCAGGTTAACGATTTGCGCAGAGAGGTTAATGGCACCGCTTTTGATCGCTTCGGCCTGCTTAACCTGGTCATCCATTTTGCTTTTCTGGCTTTCCAGATTTTTGCGTTTGCTGGTGACTTCCGCGGTTTCTTTTACCCCGCTTTCCGGCTTGGGTGCCGGGCCCAGGACGCCTAACTGCGCCTGCAGCTGGGCGCGCTGTGGAATAATGCCCTGCATCAGAGTATCGGCGTCGCCGGAGAGTTCCAGCGCCATATCGTTCAGCGCACTGAGTTTGCTGTCGTTGCTCTCGCCAGAAACCTGCTGCTTAATTTTATCCAGCACCTTCTGCATTTTAGGCAGCTCAACCGCGGCGTTGACCTTCACAGGCGCATCGCTGGTTTGTTGAGTGGTGTCATCGGCAGCCTGTGCCATCACCGGGGAGAGGGTGACCAGACTTAAAAGGAGGATGCGAAAATAGATTAACAACGTAGACATGAAAATTTCCAGGTATCAGATATGGCCGGGCAATCCAGCAGCCTGCGTGCAAGTCTATGCTTTTGCCCGGCCCGACACTATAGGATTCACTAACGAAAACGTTACTCGACGATCTCGGTATTGCTGCCGGTACTGGCCATCTCCGCCGCCTTCTGCTTTTTATAGCTCAGCGCGGACGCGGGCACCGGTGAAATCTTGCCGGTTTCAATCCAGTCACGCAGACGGTTAGCGTCAGCAAAATGGGTATATTTGCCAAAGGCATCCATCACCACCAGCGCCACCGGACGTTGATTGATCACCGTACGCATCACCAGGCAATGCCCCGCTTCATTGGTGAAGCCGGTTTTGGTCAGCTGGATATTCCAGTCCTGACGGTACACCAGGTGGTTGGTGTTACGGAACGGCAAGGTGTAGTTCGGGCTCTTAAACACCGCCATGTCTTCATGGGTGGTGCTGAGCTGGCCAATCAGCGGGTAGCGTTTGGTGGCGATCAGCAGTTTGGTCAGATCGCGCGCCGTCGAGACGTTTTCAATCGACAGGCCGGTGGGCTCCACGTAATGCGTATGGGTCATGCCCAGCGACTGTGCCTTGGCGTTCATCGCCCGGATAAAGGCGTCGTAGCCGCCAGGATAATGGTGGGCCAGGCTGGCTGCGGCACGGTTTTCAGAGGACATCAGCGCCAGCAGCATCATGTTTTTGCGGCTGATTTCACTGTTCAGGCGCACGCGGGAATAGACGCCGCGCATCTCTGGCGTATGGCTGATATCCACGTTCAGCATCTCATCCATCGGCAGATGGGCATCCAGCGTCACCATAACCGTCATCAGCTTGGTGATGGAGGCCATTGGGCGCACCAGATCGGGATGGCTGGCGAAGATCACTTTGTTGGTATTGAGATCGACAATCATCGCACTGCCAGACGCAATCTGCGGCTGTACGATCGGGGCAACATCAGCCAGTTTACTGCTGGCGACGGCCTGGCCCAGCGGGAGCTGAGCGGAGAAAACTAAAGCCAAACTCAGAAGAGACAAGCGAATTTTTGCAGGCATCTTATAAAAACTTAACCGGGAAGTGATTCAGGTGCGGAAAAACCGCACGCCGCCGCCGCGAAAAGCAGGCCACACGGGGGCTGGCAAGCGCATCATACGCTGGCCGCTAAGTATTTTCCTAGTGGATATTCGTTTCTGATGATGAATGAGACGCCGCCGGGATCCCGGCGGCGAAAAGCGTTAGAAAAGCTGATATCCGTAGCCCCAAAGCACCACGGTCAGGGCCAGTAAAACCTCAAGAACCAACACCCCAATTGCCAGCGTCGATCCGGAAAAACGCATGCTCTCTTCTTTGTCGATATTGAGGAACAGCGGAATGCCGACGTACAGCAGATACCCGGTGTACACCAGCGCCAGCGTACCGACAAACAGGCACAGCCAGACCAGCGGATAAAGCGCCACTAACCCACTGATAAACAGCGGTGTGGCCACATAGCCGGCAAACACCGTACAGCGCTGCAGGCTGGGACGCTGCGGATAATCCCGCGCCATCCAGTGAATCACCCGGCCCATCACCGCCACGCCGCCGAGGATCACCGCATAAAACAGGATCGCCAGGCCGAAGGCGGTCACCATCGATAAGGCGATGGTCTGTCGTGCGCCGAGATCCCAGCCAAGTTGAGTGGTGCCGATAAACGCGCAGATCACCGGGATCAGCGCCAGTAACAGGACGTGGTGAGTGTAATGGTGAGAGACGGTTTCGTTCTCTTGTTTGATGTCACGCATCTCACGGTCGGGATGCGCAAGAAGTCCCCATACATGGTTCATATCTTCACTCCTCTACTCGGAAAGGCCGCAATCTGCGCGGATTGTCTTCAAGTATAAGTGGCCGTGAACTGTTTGTTTTTTCCACAGGGAAACTTTGTGCTAATCACTTCAATTTGCAGTGAAAATAAACCGCCTTCGCAACATCTTTCATCACGGTTTAAGCCAAAGCAGTTAGACTTAGGGGTTTGTTGCGCATCGACCGGAGGAGATCATGCATATGGACGTCAACAGTCTGATATCACAATACGGTTACTGGGCGCTGTTTATCGGCTGTATAGCCGAAGGGGAAACCTTCACCTTGCTCGGCGGTATTGCCGCCCATGAAGGGTTATTACATTACGGCTGGGTGGTGCTGGTGGCGATGGCCGGTGGCATTCTCGGTGACACCGCGCTGTTCTTTATCGGGCGTCACTATGGCGACAGCCTGCTAAAGCGCTTTAAGAAACACCAGAAGCAGATCAATAAAGCCAACAAGCTGATCCGTAAACGGCCGGTGCTGTTTGTGATTGGCGTGCGCTTTATGTATGGCCTGCGCATTGTCGGCCCGATCATCATCGGGGCCAGTAAGCTGAAGCCGCAAAAGTTCCTGCTGTTGAACGTGATTGGCGCTGTGCTGTGGGCGGTGATCTTTGTTTCTCTCGGCTATCTCGGTGGCCAGGTGATTGCGCCATGGCTGCATACCATCGATCGCCATCTGAAGCAGATTTTCTGGGTGGTATTGAGCCTGGCGCTGGTGTGGGGCGTGCGTCTCTATCTGAAGCGGCGCTCAAACAATGAGAAAGACGACGAGGACGAGGATCAGGGTTCTCAGGATGAAAGCAGCAACCGACCGCAACACTAGCGCAGCCGGTTGCCCGGCATTCAGTCTGATTTCTGCATAAAGAATTGCGGGTTCGCCAGCGTGAACCCGCCATCAATCACAAAGGATTGCCCGGTGGTGTAGCTTGACCATTGCGAGCAAAGCCAGGCGACCATACTGGCAATTTCGCGAGTGTCACCCGGACGGCCTGCCGGGATTTCCGGAATGGATACGGTGCGGGCATCGTCATTGGTCATTTGATTCATGGCGGTGGCAATCGCGCCGGGTGCTACAGCGTTAACCAGAATATTGTGTTTGATCAGGCTGAGCGCCATCGATTTGGTTAACCCGCCCAGCGCGTGCTTGGCAGCGGTGTAGGAAATGGATCCGGGCAACGGCGTGTGTTCATGCACCGAGGTGATGTTGATAATCCGCCCGCCTTCGCCCTGGGTGACCATATGCCGTGCGGCAATCTGCCCGCAGACAAACGCGCCATCGACGTCGACGGAAAAGACTTTCCGCCACTCTTCAAAGCTGGTGTCGAGAAAGTCAGATTTGAAATTGGCACCGGCATTGTTCACCAGCACGTCAATCCTGCCCAGTCGGGCAATCAGCGCCTGTAAAGATTTGCCCCCTTCCTCGGGATCGCCCAAATCCAGCCGTTCAATTTCGGCTTTTTTGCCGCGCTCGCGCACCTGCTTTGCGGTTTCCTGCGCGCCTTTCTCATCGGAACGCCAGGTAATGCCAATATCGAAGCCTTGTTCCGCCAGCATGATGGCGCTGGCCTGGCCAATACCGGAACTTGATGCGGTGACAATAGCGACCTTATTTTGCGGTGTACTCATGGTTCTCTCCTGTAACGGGTTGAAGCCTCAGGCAAGTATAGAAGACGAAATGTCAGCCCGGTTTACATCTGGTTGCGGATGCGCGCCGCCACGGCCCGGGTTCCATGACTATAGTTAACCCTTCTGAAGGACGTTCTTAACGCCGGGGAGCAACATGAGTGACATTAAACGGAAAATTGAAGACCACGGCGTGATCGGTGATCTACGCACCTGCGCATTAATCGCCAACGACGGCACGCTGGATTATTTTTGCTGGCCGGATCTGGACAGCCCGTCGGTCTTTACCGCCCTGCTGGATGGCGATGAAGCCGGCGTTTTCAGCATCGAACCTGACTGGCAGGATGTGCGCCGCCAGCAGCTTTACCTGCCGGATACCAACATTCTGCAAACCCGCTGGCTGGCCAAACAGGGCGTGGCGGAAATCACCGACTACATGCCGATTTGTCATCAGGATGAGGATCAGCCGCGCATTGTCCGCCGGATAAAAATGGTCCACGGGCACGCCACCCTTTCCCTGCGCTGCTCGCCGGTCCATGACTATGCCCGCGCTGACACCCGCGCCAGCCTGAAAGACGGCAGCGTGGAGTTCAGCGCTGAAGGCCAGCCCACGCTGCGCCTTTGCGGCAACGTCACCTTTAGCCTGAATGGCGCGGCGGCGGAGTCCAGCTTTACCCTGAAAGCCGGGGAATCGCGCGAATTTATTCTCGGCAGCGCCGACGACCGGCATCTCGATGAAGAGAGCAGCGAACAGTGCTTCCAGCAGACCCTGCACTACTGGCGTCACTGGAGTTCGAAAAGCACCTATAAAGGGCGCTGGCAGGAGATGGTCAACCGTTCGGCGCTGGCCCTGAAGCTGCTGACGTCCCGCAAGCATGGCTCGATCGCCGCGGCCGCCACCTTCGGTCTGCCGGAGGAGTTAGGCGGAGGACGTAACTGGGATTATCGCGCCTCCTGGCTGCGTGACGCGTCGTTCAGCATGTATGCGCTGATGCGGCTCGGTTATATCGATGAAGCCAAGCACTTCACCCATTGGGTTGGGCGCTGCGTGGAAAACAGCCATCACGATATTGAAAAACTGCAGGTGATGTATCGCCTCGACAGCGGCACGGAACTGCAGGAGAGCGAGTTGCTCAATCTGTCGGGGTATGCCAACTCCACGCCGGTCAGAATTGGTAACGATGCCTGGCGACAGACGCAGCTGGATATCTATGGCGAGCTGATGGACGCGATCTATTTAGCCAATAAATATGGCGAAGCGATTTCGCATCGTGGCTGGACCCATGTCAGCAAGATGATTGATTACGTCAGCGAAAACTGGGAGCAGGCTGACGCCGGGATCTGGGAGATGCGCGGCGAGCCGCAGCATTTCCTGCACTCGCGGCTGATGTGCTGGGTGGCGCTGGATCGGGCGGTGCGCCTCGGCGAGAAACGCTCGCTCTCCTTCCCCTACGACCGCTGGTGCCGGGCACGGGATGCGATCCGCGAGGATATCTGGACCAATTTCTGGAACGAAGAGCGCGGCCATTTTGTCGCCACGCGCCACGGTAACTTTGTTGATGCGTCGATGCTGCTGATGCCGCTGGTGCGCTTTGTCGGCGCCACCGATCCGGACTGGATTTCCACATTGGATACCATCAAAGAGAAGCTGGTGAGTGACGGGCTGGTACGGCGTTACAACCTGGAAGAGACTCCGGCCGACGGGCTGGAAGGCGATGAAGGCTCTTTTACCGCCTGTTCATTCTGGTACGTGGAGTGCCTGGCGCGGGCCGGTCGGGTGCAGGAAGCGCACTTTGAGTTTGAAAAGCTGTTGAGCTATGCCAATCCGCTGGGGCTGTATGCCGAAGAGTTTGACCATCAGGGACGCGCGCTGGGCAATACGCCGCAGGCCTTGAGTCACCTGGCCCTGATCAGTGCCGCCTTTTTCCTCAACCGAAAACTGAGTGGCGACGATCCGCTGTGGCAACCGTGACGGCAAATCGTGCGGTTTGCCTGGCGTCAGCCGTTTTCCCTGACCATTTTGCGTAAAGTTAGTTCAACTGTTACAAATCCTGGTTTCTTCCTAATGGGTTATGACCATATAATGTGCAGCCGGTTGAACCTGACCGGCCACAGGCTCATTTATCCACTGTTACAGGCGCTTCATTTTAAAGAATATGAAAAAAAGCATTCGCGCGTTAGCCACCTTAGTGCTGGCCTTTACGGCATACAGCCAGTCAGCCTCTGCGGTTGTTTATTCCCTGCCTGCGGCCAACAGCCGTGTGATCGGCGAGAACCTGCAGATCACCGTGCCTCAGGACAGTAAACTCCCGCTGGAAGCTTTTGCTGCACAGTACCAGATGGGCCTGAGCAATATCCTCGAAGCCAACCCAGGTGTTGATGTTTACCTGCCAAAAGCCGGTACCAAGCTGATCATTCCTCAGCAGCTGATCCTGCCAGACGCACCGCGCGAAGGCATCGTGATCAACAGCGCCGAAATGCGTCTGTACTACTACCCGAAAGGCACCAAAACCGTGGTTGTCCTGCCGGTCGGTGTGGGCGAGTTGGGCAAAGATACCCCAATCAACTGGACCACCACCGTTCAGCGTAAGAAAGACGGTCCAACCTGGACGCCAACCAAAAAAATGCATGAGGATTCTGTGGCTGCGGGCTCCCCTCTGCCAACCATCTTCCCTGCTGGCCCGGATAACCCGATGGGCCTGTACGCGCTGTATATCGGCCGCCTGTATGCCATCCACGGCACCAACGCCAACTTCGGTATTGGTCTGCGTGTGAGCCACGGCTGTGTGCGTCTGCGTGCTGACGACATTAAATGGCTGTTCGACAACGTGCCGGTCGGCACCCGCGTTCAGTTTATCGACCAGCCAATCAAAGCGACCGTTGAGCCAGACGGCTCTCGCCTGGTGGAAGTGCATAACCCACTTTCTCAGACCGAAGAGCAGTTCAACTCTCGTGAGCCGGTGCCGTTGTCTATCACTCCAGTAGTAAACAAAGTGATCAGCGATGCCAGCGTCGATACTGCGGCGATGGAAAACGCGCTGAAAGCCCGTACCGGTATGCCAACCAAAGTGAACGGTGCGGCGGATAACCAGCCTTCAGCGCCACTGGTGGTGCAGGAGCAGGAAGGTGCGTTGCCACATGAAGAGCCAATGACGCCAGTGACCCCACAGGGCGCGAACGTGATGGATCCGAATGCTGCGCCGGCCGATGCCCAGCCTGCAGCCCCAGCGGACACCACTGCACCGGCTGCTCCGGCTGCACCGGTCAATCCAGAGAACGGCGATCCGGCACAGCAGGCGCCGCAGAATGCGCAGCCAGCCGCGCCAGCAGCCCCTGCACAGCCAAACGACAGCACCTTTGTGGTGCCAAAGCAGCCTGGTCCGATTTACGAATCTAAACCGGCTTCCGTACCGGCTAAAGCCACCGCACCTGTTGCGGTTGCACCGGCAGCAAACACCCAGTCTTAAGCGACTGGGTGATAAAAAAACGGGCCTGATGGCCCGTTTTTTTTTGCTCTACCACTTCACGCCCAGCCCGGTGGTGAAATCCCGCTCGTTAAGGGTATCCCGGGTACCGCTGACCAGATTATGGCGGTAAGTGATATTCAGCGACGACCAGTTGTTAAGCTGGTAGCGTAAGCCCACTTCCGCATCCAGACTGACCACCCCATCGTCGTCCAGCGAGTGGCCAAGCTCACCGTCGGTGAACAGGGTCAGCTCTTTACCGCGCAGGAAGCGTTGATAATCCCAATGCACCGACGCGCCATAGTGACGGTCGGAACTGCCATCGCTGTAGGCATAGCCAAAGGCGCCGCCGAGAAGCGACAGTGAAAACGATCCCAGCTCATCATCCCAGAACTGATAGCCGGGCCCGGTGCCAATCAACGCCTGGCGGGAAAGATCTTCCACCCAGTCACGTTTATAGGTTGCCCGCCCCTGCCAGAAATACTGGTCGCGAAACATATAGTCCAGCGAGTATCGCAGACTGTAGTTATCGGTATTCAGGCTGTCGTCTTCTTTCTCGCGATCGTAAGTGCCGCCGAGGTCGTTGCGCCACTTGCCCACGTTGATCTTGTTGCTGAACGCCAGGTTGTAATCCTGGGTGTGCGTGGAGGCTTTTTTCAGGCTGACGCCGGCATCGACCTTCCCTTGCCAGTCCAGCTTATCGGACGGCTCTTTCGGCTTCATAAACTGTTCGAACTTGTCGACCGCCACCCGCTGCTGGTCATTGCCCCGACGCACGACGATATAGCCGGCATCGGCCGCTTCCAGCCGGGCCTGAATCTGTGGCGTATTTTTACCGGTGCTGACATCCAGCTTGTCGCTGGACAGCGTGCTGACCGCGCTCCAGTTGAGGGAAACCGTGCCGCCATAAGGCGTGTCGATCAGCAGCTTACCGTCGCTCAGTGAACGCACCTTGCCGCTCAGACGATCGCCGTTTTTCATCCAGACGGTATCGGCCTGCGCCAGGCCGGGCAGCAGCAGACAACCGGCCAGCAGGTGAATGGGCTTAGGGACAAACATAACCGGTAATTTTACCTTCAGCTGACGAGACGAAAGACCTCCCTCTTTATACACCAGTGGATCGCCGGCGCGGTAATCTGAGGGAAATTTTCCGATAAATCAGATGGGGTTAGAGTTTATCCCGCCGCCGCAGCGTCAGCCAGGCGGCGATACAGGTAAACAGCGTCACCAGTAACACCAGCAAAATAAAACCGTGCGGATTGTTGGCCAGCGGAACGCCGCCAACGTTCATGCCAAAAAAACCGGCGATAATGTTGATCGGCAACGCCAGCACGGTGATCACCGTCAGGGTAAACAGCGTGCGGTTGCTCTGCTCCATCTGCCGGGAAGCGATCTCTTCCTGCAGCAGGCGGATGCGCTCCGTCAGGCCAATCAGATCGTTCAGCACCACGGTGAACTCCTCGGTGAACTGGCGTAAATCCTGCACCACCTGGCGGTCCAGCCAGCCCGGCGGGCGGTTGATCAGCCGGAACAACGCTGCCGGTTCCGGTGCCAGTAAGCGCTGAAAACGTAACAGCATCCGCCGCAACCGACCCAGCTCGCTGCGGTTGCTTTTGATATGGTGGCTGAGCAGCCGCTCTTCGATCTGATCGACCACCTGATTGGCCTGACGCACGATCTGCTCCAGCACCGTTTCCTGCTCTACCAGTAAATGGGTCAGCAGCTCGGTCGAGGAGTGCAGCACCAGCTCATCAAGCTTGTCGTTCAGCCGTTCAATCAACCGCACCGGCTTAAAGCGGGCGCTGACCACCAGCCCGGCGCGGCACCAGATCCACAGCGTGGCGTTCTGTTCGCTGTTTTCCCGCGCATCGAAAATCACGTCGTTCAGCACCGCCATCAGCGCATCGTTCTGCCGCTCGATGCGGGTACTGTGCGAACCGTGTTGGATCTCATCGAAGAAGTCTTCATCCACCGCAAAATTGTTCTTCAGCCAGCGCGCAGAGGCGGCATGACTGAGGTTGACGTGCAGCCAGATAAATCCTTCGCCCTGCTGCTGTTGCCAGGCCTGGCAGGCCTGCTGAGCCGTCAGCGGCCGCGGCTCCGCGCCGCTGTGGAAGCAATAGCCGTAAATCAATCCGGCGACATCATCGGTAAAGTCGGGTTTTTGAATGGTCAGTGGCTGGCGATGGGTCATAGTCAGGCGGGCCGTCAGTAAAGTGTCACCGAACGGTAACGCAACTCTATTACAGAGAGTTGACTGCCAGCGGCACAGCACCGTTAAATTTTCGATCCAGCCGCTTCTGGAGGCGACGATCAACTTCATCTCTTTGTCACAAAACCTGCGTACACCGACTGTGAGACGTCATTCTCACCACAGCGTCAGGTCAGTTTTCCTTAGCCAACCCGTTCACGAGGTTTTATGAGCCATAACAGTGCGATTCAGCAGGGCCAGGCCAGCGCCGGGCGCCCGCCTATTTATGGGAAAAATAGCCGCTTCTCGGTGATGTTGTTTATTCTGCTGGTGATCCTGGGGATTGCCTTCGCCGGCGTTAACCTGTTCAACGATGTCAGCGATGCCGGCGGCGTGGTCACCAGCTATGTTCCCTTCCTGCTGTTGGGAATGGCGCTGCTGATTGCCCTCGGCTTCGAGTTTGTTAACGGCTTTCATGACACCGCCAATGCGGTTGCGACCGTCATCTACACCCACTCAATGACGCCGAATATCGCGGTGATGTGGTCCGGCTTCTTCAACTTCCTTGGGGTGTTGATGTCCAGCGGCGTGGTCGCCTTCGGCATCATCTCGCTGCTGCCGGTCGAGCTGATCCTGCAGGCGGGAACCGGCACCGGCTTCGCCATGGTGTATGCCCTGCTGTTCTCGGCCATTATCTGGAACCTCGGCACCTGGTGGTTCGGCTTACCTGCCTCGTCGTCCCATACGCTGATTGGCTCGATTATCGGCGTGGGCGTGGCGAATGCCTTGATCCATGGCCGCACCGGCACCAGCGGCGTGGACTGGGGACAGGCGCTGAAAGTGGGATATGCCCTGCTGTTCTCGCCGATTATCGGCTTTGTGTTCTCCGCCGCGCTGCTGCTGATTATGAAACGGCTGGTCAAAAAGCCCGAACTGTACACCGCGCCCAAGAGCAACGAGAAGCCGCCGACCTGGATCCGCGGCTTGCTGATCCTCACCTGTACCGGCGTTTCCTTTGCCCACGGATCGAATGATGGTCAGAAAGGCATGGGCCTGATCATGCTGATCCTGGTCGGCACCATGCCCATCGCCTATGCGCTGAACCGCTCAATTCCGGCGGAACAAAGCCCGCGCGTTGCCGCGCTGGCGACCGTGACCCAGCAGCAGCTGCTGCAACTGTCGCCGGGCGTCACGTCGCCCGCCGCGCCGCATACCGTGCTGACCGACTATGTGCGGACCGGCACCATGAATGCCAACGTGATGCCGGCGCTGGCGGCGCTAACGGGCGCGATCGGTAATCAGATCCGCCAGTACGGTACGGTCGAAAAGATCCCTGCTCAGGCGGTGTCGAATACCCGAAACGATATGTATCTGGCCTCCGAAACCATCAAGCATATGAAAAGCGATGAGCAGCTAAAAATCCCGGCGCAGACCCAGCATGATCTTGATGCGCTGAAGGTCGAGCTGGATAACGCCACCCGCTTTATCCCGTGGTGGGTGAAGGTGGTGGTGGCCATCGCGCTGGGCCTCGGCACCATGGTCGGCTGGCGTCGTATCGTGGTCACCGTGGGCGAAAAAATCGGTAAAACGCACCTGAACTATGCGCAGGGTGCCAGCGCAGAACTGGTGGCGATGGCCACCATCGGCGCGGCGGACGTTTTCGGCCTGCCGGTTTCCACCACCCACGTGCTCTCTTCTGGCGTCGCCGGCACCATGGCCGCCAACCGCTCCGGCCTGCAAATGTCGACCCTGCGCAATCTGCTGATGGCGTGGGTGCTGACGCTGCCGGTCTCCATTTTGCTTTCGGCCACCCTTTACTGGCTGTTTACTCACTTCTAATCGGGAGAAAACTATGGCTATGCAAGGTAATGATTTTAGCAACGAGCATTTCCACCAGCGTCTGCTGCAGGAGTTCTATGACAGCTACGACGAAGAGCTGGAAATGGAACTCGATGATATCCGCTTCGGCGAGCAGCAGCAGGCCCCTGAACCGGGTGAAAAGGCCTGGCGTAAATACTACTTCCGCGAGCTGCTGCGTCTGCAGGGCGAGCTGGTGAAGTTGCAGGACTGGGTAACGCGCACCGGCCACCGGATGGTGATCATTTTTGAGGGGCGGGATGCCGCCGGCAAAGGCGGCGTGATCAAGCGCATTACCCAGCGCCTGAACCCAAGAACCTGCCGGGTGGCGGCCCTGCCTGCGCCCAACGATCGCGAGCGCACACAGTGGTATTTCCAGCGCTACATTGCCCATCTGCCTGCCGCGGGCGAAATCGTGCTGTTCGACCGCAGTTGGTATAACCGTGCCGGGGTGGAACGGGTGATGGGCTTTTGTAACGATGCCGAAGTGGAAGAGTTTTTCCGCAGCGTGCCTGAGTTTGAAAAGATGCTGACCCGCAGCGGCGTGCAGATTGTGAAGTACTGGTTCTCGATTACCGATGAAGAGCAGGAACTGCGCTTCTTAAGCCGCATTCACGATCCGCTTAAGCAGTGGAAGCTCAGCCCGATGGATCTGGAAAGCCGCCGCCTGTGGGAGGATTACACCGAAGCGAAAGAGATTATGCTGGCGCGCACCCATATCGACGAAGCGCCATGGTGGGTGGTTCAGGGCGTTGATAAGAAGAAGGCGCGACTGAATTGCATCAGCCATCTGCTGCGTCAGGTGCCTTACGAAGATACGGAAGAGAAGAAAATCGCCCTGCCGCCGCGTGAGCGTAACGAGGATTACCGCCGCTCGCCGGTGCCGGACAATATGATCGTGCCGGAAATCTACTAAACAAAACGGGCGGAGAGCCAGCCGACGTGCCAGGGTCTGGTCGTCGTTGTCTCTCCGCCCGTCTATTGATGCGGCCGGGATTATCGCCAGGTGGTCACCGTTTCTCGTTGGGCGATCAGCTGCAGCCGGAGCGTCAGCGCAAAGGCAAACAGCACCACCACCGCCGCACCAAGATAGATCGAATCCACGCCCCAGCGCCCAATCAGCAAACCGGCAATCGGCCCGGTGATCCCCAGACCAAAATCGAGGAAGGCAGAATACAGCCCCAGTGCCGAGCCCTGATTTTGCGGTGCCACCTGACGGATGGCTTCCACGCCCAGCGCCGGGAATATCAGCGAGAAACCGGAACCGGTCAGGAAGGCCCCGGCATCGACCATCAGCACCGAACCGCCCTTCCAGATCATCACCAGCCCGATACATTCAATCGCGAAGGAGACCAGCGAAACGCGAATGCCGCCAAAGCGGCCAATATAGCTGCTGAACACCAGCCGCATGGCGATAAAACCGAGGCTGAACAGCGTCAGTGAGAAAGCGGCACCGCGCCAGTCATGGCTGGCGAAGTAGAGGGTAATAAAGGTGGCGATGGTGCCGAAACCGACGGTGCCCAACCCCAGGCACAAGCCATACACCCAGATACGGGAAAAGACCTGATTGAACGGGATGCGCTGCCCAACGGCCACCACTACCGCCGGACGTCTGGTCGCCAGCCAGAAGCCGAAGATCGCCATCAGCATTATCAATACCGCAAAACCGGGAATGCCGAACATCGAATTGAGGATCACCCCCAGCGGCGCACCCACTGCCATCGCCAGATAGGTTGCCACGCCGTTCCACGAGATCACCCTGGCGCTCTGCACCGTGCCGACAATATTGATGCCCCAGAGTATCGAGCCGGTGGCGGTCAGGCTTTCGCCTAAACCGAGGAAGATACGGCCGATGGCCAGCAGAATCAGGCTGGTTAACGGTGTGGCTTCGTACATCACCGCCAGCAGCGTGAACAGCCCGCTGGTGCCGCACAGCAGCAGCCCCACCAGCACCACTTTTTTCGGTCCCAGCAGATCGGCATAGCGCCCCGACTGTGGACGGCTAATCAGCGTAGCGAAATATTGCAGGCTGATAATCAGGCCGGCCATAAACGAGCTGTAGCCGAGCTGGTTATGCACATAACCCGGCAACACCGCCAGCGGCAGACCGATCGACAGGTAACAGAAGAAGGTGAAAACCACCACAGAGATGATGCGTTTATTGAGCTGTGCATTGGATAATGCGGGGGTCGAAGACATACCGGCGCCAGGAATTAGTGTGTGATGTAGCTCACATCATACCCTTAGCACGCTAAGATATCCCCTTAAGAATTGTGATAAATGTGACTGACAGGTTGCCAGGCAGTAATGAACCGTTGGATCTCGTTCGAGGTTTTTAGCGCACGAATGTGACTGAACAAGTCGCTGGCTTCGTCATACTCTTTGCGCAGATAGCTCAGCCACTGTTTGATGCGGGCAACGTGATACAGCCCGGTGTCGCCTTCCTTCTCCAGCAGCACGTACTTTTTCAGCAGCATCACTACCTCGGGCCACGGCATACGCGGCTCGTTGTATTTGATCACCCGGCTCAGGTTCGGCACATTGAGCGCCCCACGGCCAATCATTACCGCATCACAGCCGGTCACCTGCATACAGTCCTGTGCGCTCTGCCAGTCCCAGATTTCGCCGTTGGCGATCACCGGAATGGTCAGCCGCTGACGGATCTCGCCAATCGCCTGCCAGTTAATGCGCTCGGGTTTGTAGCCGTCTTCCTTGGTGCGGCCGTGTACCGCCAGCTCCGTCGCGCCAGCCTGCTGCACCGCATCGGCAATTTCAAACTGCCGGTCACCGGATTCCCAGCCCAGCCTGACCTTCACCGTCACCGGCAGATGCGCCGGCACCGCGTCACGCATCGCTTTCGCTCCGCGATAAATCAGCTCGGGATCTTTCAGTAAGGTCGCCCCACCGCCGCTGCCGTTGACCGTTTTGGACGGGCAACCACAGTTGAGATCCACACCCCACGAACCCAGTTCCACCGCACGCGCGGCATTTTCCGCCAGCCATTGCGGGTATTGACCCAACAGCTGGATGCGCACAAGCGTGCCAGAAGAGGTGCGGCTGGCATGGTGAAGTTCAGGGCAAAGGCGTTGGAAGGATTTAACCGGCAATAGCTGGTCGACAACCCGGAGAAATTCGGTGATGCAGAGATCGTACTCGTTGACGTCGGTGAGCAGTTCGCGCACCAGAGAGTCCAGCACGCCCTCCATCGGGGCAAGTAAAACGCGCATGTCACAACCTGTTCGTAGCGTTGAGAAGGGGGATCTGGCGATCCCCCCGGAAGAAGTGCTTAGGCTGGGTTAGAGCGGCGCTGACGGGTTTTGTTGGTACGTGGTGCCCCGTTGCTGCTGCCTTCAGTGCGGGCAGAACCCGAACCTGCCGCCGCCGGACGACGCTGACCGTTACCCTGGCTACGTTCGCCGGTGGCAGACTGGCTGCGCTCGCCGCCGTTGCCGCCGCCGTTACCCCGACCGCCCTGACCGCTGCGATTTCCGCCGCCGCCTGGCGCACCGCGACCACGACCACCGCCGCCGCCACCTGCACCGCCACGCTGCTGCTGACGACCGTTAAGGATCGGCTCAGCTTTGATCGACGGATCCGGCTCGTAGCCTTCAATCGCCATACGTGGGATTTCACGCTTCAGCACGCGCTCGATATCACGCAGCAGTTTCAGCTCATCGACACAGACCAGAGACAACGCTTCACCGGTGGCTGCCGCACGGCCGGTACGGCCAATACGGTGCACGTAGTCTTCCGGTACGTTTGGCAGCTCAAAGTTCACCACGTGTGGCAACTCGGAGATATCGATGCCGCGAGCGGCGATATCGGTCGCCACCAGCACACGGATTTTGCCTTCTTTAAAGTCGCTCAGCGCGCGCGTACGGGCACCCTGGCTCTTGTTGCCGTGGATGGCCGCAGACGTAATGCCATCTTTGTTCAGCTGCTCAGCAAGGTGGTTAGCACCGTGCTTGGTACGTGTGAAGACCAGCACCTGCTGCCAGTTATCACGGCCAATCAGGAACGACAGCAGTTCACGCTTACGCTTCTTATCAACCATGTGAACGTGCTGAGTGATCTGCTCGGAAGCGGTGTTGCGGCGCGCCACAGACACTTCTTCTGGATTGTGCAGCAGCTTCTCGGCCAGGCCTTTGATCTCGTCAGAGAAGGTGGCGGAGAACAGCAGGTTCTGACGCTTGGCAGGCAGTTTGGCCAGCACGCGACGGATATCGTGAATGAAGCCCATATCCAGCATACGGTCGGCTTCATCCAGCACGAGGATCTCAACTTTAGAGAGGTCCAGTGCGTTCTGATGTTCCAGGTCCAGCAGACGGCCAGGTGTCGCCACCAGCACGTCAACGCCGCTGCGCAGTTTCATCATCTGCGGGTTGATGCTCACGCCGCCGAAGACCACCAGCGAACGCAGATCCAGGTACTTAGAGTAATCCTGGACGTTTTCCCCGATCTGAGCTGCAAGCTCACGGGTTGGGGTTAAGATCAGCGCACGAACCGGGCGACGACCTTTAGGATGCGGGTTGTGGCTGCTCAGCAGCTGTAAAACCGGCAGCGTAAAGCCCGCGGTTTTACCGGTACCGGTCTGGGCGCTGGCCATCAGGTCGCGACCTGCCAACACTACCGGGATTGCCTGACGCTGGATCGGCGTAGGCTCGTCGTAACCCTGTTCTGCAACAGCACGCAAAATATCGGCATTCAGGCCGAGAGAATCAAATGACATAAAATTGACTGACTCCGGATCCGCCCTGATCGCGGTAAGCGATGTAGTTTCCAGGGGGAGAATATGACGCCAGGCTTCGCCTGACGTTTGAAAGGGAGCACAAACCACGGTGCGTAAGCGCCGGATTATAACAGATGTTATGCCCACACAGAGAGAGTTTCTTTGTGTGGGTCAATTCTGACCATTTCCCCGGCCTTTATGCGGGCCGTTTCAGACCGCCGCCGACAGGCTGCTGGCGACCCTTCGCAGCTCTGACACGGGCTTGTGGCCTATCAGCATAAAGCTGTGCTGTTGCTGTTGCCAGTACACCACGTTCATGCCACGGCGTTGCTCTTCGGCAAATCCGCGATCCGTCGGGTGAACCGCACCGGTAATGCACAGCGCCAACGGCCCGCTGTTTGGGTCATCCCAGACAATCTGTGCGATGGCCTGATCATCGTAATTCAGCATTCTTGCGCCCTTAAACGCGCTGCCGGGAAGCGTTAACGCGCTGGCGGAGAGCGACAGGCCCAGGTGACCGCTGACGCTGGCTATCTGCTGCTGCATGGCGCTGTCAGAAGGTGAAACCCCTTCAAAGGTCTGATGGGTGTACAGCGCCATATATTGCGCCACGGTATCCCGCCAGCCATCATCATTATCAAACAACCGTCTGCCTTTCATGCCGCCGACCACGCCCAACGCCAGCGCAGATACCGTCGCGGCAATCAGGGTTCTGCGGCTGATGCCTGCAGATGGCGGCGTTTGCGGCTGCGCCAGTGCGGCGCTGAGCTTTTGCTGCAGGCGATCCTTCGGCGCTTCCTGCAGTAAAGGCGCAAAGGCAGCCGAAAAGTCCACGCTGGCGCGATCGAGCTCGGCCAGTCGCTCGGCCAGCTCCGGGTCATCACTGAGCATTTTTTCCACCTGCTGATGCTGTTGAACCGTGAGTTGCTTATCAAGCCAGGCCACCAGCACCTCGTCGGAAATGGGCGCGCCGTTCTGCCACTGGGTCATACTTCCCCCCTTTTGTTACGTCTGACGCCCACCACCACGCCTTTGGCCAGCGTCTGTCTGGCGTTTGCCAGTCGGCTCATGATGGTGCCAATCGGCACCGCCAGCGTGTCGGCGGCTTCCTGATAGGTAAAGCCCTCAACGTAGACCAGGAACACGGCATTGCGCTGGGCTTCCGGCAGGCGGTTGATCCGTTCACGCACCTGCTGCGCCCAGAGGTGATCGGCTTCGCCTTCGCTTAGCTGGAACGCCTGCTCATCCACGTCATCAATATTTTGCTGTTGCGTCAGATGGGTGGCCCGAACCTGATTGATCCACACCGAATGCAGAATGGTAAACAGCCAGCGGTCCAGGCGGGTGCCGGGAACATACTGGCTGCTTTTTTCCAGCGCGCGCAGGCAGGTCGCCTGCACCAGATCTTCGGCCACATCCCGTTTGCGGGACAGCACCAGCCCGTAACGCCATAAACGCGCCAGATAAAGCGGCAGTTCAGCGCGAATATCGTGGTGATTCACCGGTGCTCCTTGGGCTGCCGTGGATTAACTTTCCGGGTGGCCATCGATGGCGGCAGAGAGATCGCGGTACTCTTCGCAACCGGTGCCACAGATGCCTTTGATAATATTCAGCTGCTCACGCGCCATCGCCGGCTGCTGCTTGACCATATAAGCCTCACCGAGGTATTCCCGGACTTTGGCGTAATGCGGATCGAGGGCGATAGATTTCTGATAATAGCCAATCCCTTCGTCGGTGCGTCCCAGCTTGCGGGTGGCATAACCGCGATAATTCCAGGCTTTGGCGGTATTGGGTTCTTTCAGCTTATTCAGCGTTTGCAGCGCCTCATCATAGCGGCCGGCTTTCGCCAGCGCGTAGGCATAGGCGGTGCGATCATTATCATTGATCATACTGGTTTTATCGGCCACACAGCTTTTGGCTTTTTTATCGTAGATCTGCCCTTTCGGACAGGTTGGCGGCTTGTCATCATCATCGCCCATGGCGTGAACCATTCCGCTCACCAGCACGCCCGATAAGGCGGCCAGACATAACACACGACTGATTTTGCTCTTCATTTTTGTGACTCCGGTAGAGTACAGCAGAGGGTTACTTCAGTTTTGGGATCATGCGTTTTAACGTGCCGTCGCGCAGCGCGTAATGGTGCAATAGCGCCACCACGGCGTGGCCGCCGGCCAGCACAATAATCAGCCAGGCGTTGTAGTAATGAAGCGATCCCAACAGCTTACGCAATGAACTTTCGATATAAACCAGATCGGACAGATCGCCGAAGCCGAAGAAGGCGAACGGTTCGCCCTGCGCCCAGCGAAACAGGAAACCCAACACCACCTGGGCGATCAGCAATAAATAGAGCAGGCCGTGGACGGATTTCGCGCCGACATGCGCCGCGCGGGAAGGGCTGGCCGGCGGCAGACGGCGGCCTTTACTGATGCGCCAGACAATGCGCACCACCATCAACAGCGCCAGCAGCAGGCCAAAAGAGATATGCAGTGATTGCAGGTCATGGCGCAGCGGCGTGCCTTTTTCCAGTCGTGACCACACCTGATAGCTGGCAAACAGAAAAATGACGTCAAGCGCCGTCAGCCAGTGCAGGGCAATAGTAAGCCGGTCGTAATGAACAGGAGCGGAAGTCTGGTGCATGATGATGTTCCCCGTGAGTAATTACAGGGTTAACAGTTCAGGGCAGGATTTTATTCAGGTCGTTTTGTTCTAAGGAAGGCGTTTCTTATAAAGAACAGGCCACTTTCGTGGCCTGTTGTGCTTAGCGGTGACGCTGGCGAGCGCGAACAGGCTCTTTAGCCAGCAGAGAGACCACACAGGGTCCGGTCAGCATTAGCACACCAACACAACCCAGCAGCAGGTTGTTGTGGATCACGCGGGAGAGCATATAAAGCACCAACATCGCTGCGCCAAAATAGTAGGTGGTGGTGACGTCTTCTAAGAAGTCGCCCACCCGGCGCAGACGTGGCAGTCGCTGAGTCAACAACATGGCGGTAAACACGCTGGCATACATCGCCAGAAATACCGTGCTGACCTGCAGCAATGCCTGGTGCTTCCAACCCCACACCAACCCTGCAATCAGCAGAAGGTGGAGCGCGATATGTACACAGGTTTGTCCGGTGACAATCTGAATACGGTTAGACCATTTCATTTTCTTCTCCTGGCAGACCCAACAGAGGTCGCCCAGCCTTGTTAACACAGTAAGTGATAACGAATTTCCTCAGACTAACGTAGTTTTCGGATAATGCCGCAAAGAACGCCGTTTCAGGGCACTCTTTTGTGACAAAGACTACACTTTACCTTTCGTACATTGAAAAGGAGAGCGCGCACAGTATGGCACAAAATGCTCAAGGATTTTCATTAAAAGTCCTGACGATCAATACACACAAAGGTTTTGCCGCTTTTAATCGCCGCTTTATCCTGCCTGAACTGCGTGATGCAGTGCGTGCAACCGCGGCGGATATTGTCTTCTTACAAGAGGTAATGGGAGCGCCTGCCATCAACCAATTGAAGGTTGAGAACTGGCCAGACACACCTCATTACGAATTTTTGGCCGACACCATGTGGAACGACTATGCCTATGGCCGCAATGCGGTTTATCCCGAAGGACATCATGGTAACGCCATCCTGTCCCGCTACCCGATCCTGAAGTTTGAAAACCGCGATATTTCGGTGGAAGGCACCGAAAAACGCGGGCTGCTGCATTGCCAGGTTGCCATTCCCAGCCACGAGCAGCCGCTGCATGCCATCTGCGTGCACCTGGGTCTGAAGGATGCCCACCGCCATGCGCAGCTGAAACTGCTGTGCGATCTGGTCAACAGCCTGCCGGCCGATGCGCCGGTGGTGGTCGCGGGCGATTTCAACGACTGGCAGCAAAAAGCTAACGCGGTGCTGAAAAAAGGGGCGGCGCTGGAAGAGGTGTTCAGCCGCAAGTTTGGCCGTCCGGCACGCACCTTCCCTGCCCGCTTCCCGCTGCTGCGCCTTGACCGGATCTATGTCCGTAATGCCGGGATCAGCCACCCGCAGACCATCCCGCTGCGGCCCTGGTCCCATCTGTCCGATCATGCCCCGCTGGCTGTGGAGATCCACCTATGAAAATGGAATGGCGTGACGGTAACCGCCTGCGCCTGCTGGAAAATGGCGAACAGTATTTTCCGCGAGTCTTTGAAGCCATTCGGCGGGCGAAGGAAACCGTGCTGTTGGAAACCTTTATCCTGTTTGAGGACGAGGTGGGAAATGCGCTCCATGAGGTGCTGCTGGACGCGGCAAACCGCGGCGTCAAAGTGGAGATGATGGTGGATGGCTACGGCTCCAACGATCTCTCAACCGAATTTACCCAAAGCCTGACGGCGGCCGGCGTGCGTTTCCTTTATTACGATCCGCGCCCGTTGATCTTTGGTATGCGTACCAATATCTTCCGTCGTCTACACCGTAAAATTGTGGTCTGCGACGGGGAGATTGCCTTTGTCGGCGGCATCAACTTCTCCGCTGAGCACAATTCCAGCTATGGCGCAGAAGCCAAGCAGGATTATGCGGTGGAAGTGAAAGGCCCAATCGTCGATGACATCACGCTGTATGTGCAGCAGGCCATCAACAGCGAACAGGTGACTCGCCGCTGGTGGGGCGCCCGCTCCCATCGCCCGGCGAAAAATGTGACGCCTGGTGATGCGCAGATCCTCTTTGTCTGGCGAGACAATGATCAGCACCGCGACGATATTGAGCAGCACTATATCGACATGCTGCGTAGCGCAAAGCAGGAAGTGATCATCGCCAACGCCTACTTCTTCCCCGGCTATAAGCTGCTGCGGGAGATGCGCAGTGCCGCACAGCGCGGCGTGTCGGTGAAGCTGATTGTACAGGGCGAACCGGATATGCCGATTGTTAAGGTGGGCGCCGAGCTGCTCTATAACTACCTGGTGGGCGGCGGTGTGGAAGTGTATGAATATATTCGCCGTCCGCTGCATGCCAAAATTGCCGTACAGGATAACCACTGGTCAACGGTGGGTTCCAGCAATCTCGATCCGCTGAGCCTGTCGCTAAACCTTGAGGCTAACCTGATGATCCACGACCGCACCTTTAACGAAGTGATGCGTGGCAATCTCAACCGCCTGCTGACAGAAGATTGCCAGCGGGTGGAGGAGAGCCAGTTACCCAAACAGAACTGGCGCCAGCTGGCAAAAAGCATCGTGGTGTTCCATTTCCTGCGTCATTTCCCGGCCATTGCTGGCTGGCTACCTGCGCATACGCCGAAACTGGCGCAGATTGCGCCGCCGGTGCAGCCAGAGCTGGAAACCCAGGACCGTGTTGAATCCGACAATGAGCGAGTAAAACCCTGATGTCTGCTGCGCATTCCCGCTGGAAGTGGGTGAAGAAAATTCTCACCTGGCTGTTCTTTATCGCCGTTATCGTGCTGCTGGTTATTTACGCGCGCAAGGTCAACTGGCACGACGTGGTTGAGGTGATCAGCAACTATAACCGCTTTGCTATTTTGGCCTCTGTCGCGCTGGTGGTGGTCAGCTACCTCACCTATGGCGTGTACGATCTGATTGGCCAGGCCTATTGCGGTCACAAGTTGCAAAAGCGCCAGGTGATGCTGGTGTCGTTTATTTGTTATGCCTTTAACCTGACGCTCAGCACCTGGGTGGGCGGCGTGGCGATGCGCTACCGGCTCTATTCCCGGTTAGGTCTGGATGGCAGCACCATCACCCGTATTTTCTCGCTCAGTATTGCCACTAACTGGTTGGGTTACGTGCTGGTGGCCGGCGTGGTGTTCACCTCCGGCTGGGTGCCGATCCCGTCAGGCTGGTTTATTGGCGAAGGCACGCTGAGAACCATCGGTGCGGCGCTGCTGGTGTTTGTGGTGGTCTATCTGGCGCTGTGTGCCTTCTCTAAACGCCGCCGCTGGACCGTCAAGGGCCATAAGCTGGCGCTGCCCTCTTTCCGCATGGCGATGTTGCAGTTTGCGGTATCCAGCGCCAACTGGCTGGTGATGGGCGCGATTATCTGGCTGCTGCTGGCGCAGAAGGTGGACTATCCGCAGGTGCTGGGCGTGTTGCTGATCAGCAGTATTGCGGGCGTGATTATTCATATTCCGGCGGGGATTGGCGTGCTGGAAGCGGTGTTCCTGGCCTTGCTGGGCGGCGAGCATCTGTCGCACGGTTCGATCATTGCCGCGCTGCTGGCGTATCGCGTGATCTACTTTATTGCCCCGCTACTGCTGGCGCTGGTGCTCTATCTCTGGCTGGAGAGTCGGGCGAAGTCATTGCGGGCGATGAACGAGCGGGAGAGAGAGAAACAGGCGTAAAACAAAGGGGGCGACGGGAGTCGCCCCCTCTTTCTTAGCGGCGGTTACCGAAAATACGCAGCAGCATCAGGAACAGGTTAATAAAGTCCAGATACAGCGTTAATGCGCCCATAATGGAATAACGACGCAGGTTCTCTTTGTCTTCAACATTGATCCCCTCACCGATATTTTTCAGTTTCTGCGTGTCATACGCCGTCAGCCCGACAAACACCAGCACGCCGATATAGGTCACGGCCCACATCAGCGCGGTGCTTTTCAGCCAGATGTTCACCACGGACGCCAGCACGATCCCGATCAGCGCCATAAACAGCATGCTGCCCATGCCGCTCAGGTCGCGCTTGGTGGTGTAACCCCAGAAGCTCATCACACCAAACATGCCGCCCGCCACCAGGAAGGTCCCGGCGATGGAGGAGTAGGTGTAGACGAGGAAAATGCTCGCCATGGTTAAACCGGTCAGCGCGGAGTACAGCATAAACAGGCCGGTGGCGACCGCCCCGCTCAGCTTATGCACCATACCGGACAGCACGAACACCAGACCGAGCTGCACAATAATCAGGCCATAGAAGGTGATGCGGTTAGCGAAAACCATCTCCATCACCGCAGGCGTGTTGGCGGCAAACCATGAGACAAACGCGGTCAGCAACAGACCGCAGGTCATCCAGCCATACACCTGTGCCATATAGGTCTGCAGGCCGGTATTGACCTGCGAAACCATAGAACTGTCGGAACGTGGATATCGATCCATGATGCTCTCCTGATGCTTAAATTAACGATGTGAACACAGGGAAAGGGCGCAACGCGCCCCGCCCCGGTCGTGGTTAAGTCTGGCACACTCAGGGGAAGATAAGCCAGTCCTGCCCCGGGCTTTTTACGTAAGCGTTTATCCGGCATGGACGTTATCGGCGGAAACCGCTCTCGCCCGCATAAAGATTGTCCATATTTTGCCGATAGAGTGAACAGATGGAGAACAGCTAACAGGAAGTTAATACGCGTCATCTCTTACATCGGGGAAGCCAGAATGCAGACCACGCCGTCACCTAAGCGGAAAATGAGCACGCGCACGCTTATGCTCCTGACCGGAGCCCTGACCATCACGCTGGGCTTCACTATCACCATTGGTTTTCTCAGCTGGGAGTCCAGCCAGCAACAGCGCAAGCTGGCAGAGAATTATCTCGGCCAGATTGCCGAGAGCAAGGCGCTAAGCGTGCAGAAGGACCTGGATTATGCCCGTACGGTCGCACGCAATCTTGGCCAGAGTTTGATTGCCCTGCCCCCGGCCGGGATCACCGACCGTAAGATCGGCGAAGAGCTGATGAAGTACTCCCTGAAACAAAACCCTGACTATCTGTCGATGTCGGTAATTTTCGAAGAGAACGCCTTTGATGACCGCGATGCCGAGTTCGCACAGCAGCCTGACGCGGCGCCGAAGGGCCGTTTTGCGCGCTTTGTCGATCGCGACAGCAGCGGCAAATTCGCCCTGCATAACCTCGACTCAATCTTCAAGCCCGGCCAGGGCGACTACTATCTGATCCCACAGAAACTGCAGCAGGATATGTTGATTGAGCCTTACAGCTACGCCTATAACGGCGTGCCGACCCTGCTGACTTCGGTCGCGGCGGTGGTGATGGACGATAACAAGCTGAAAGCGGTGATCACCTCCGATATTTCGCTGGCATCGCTGCAGAAAACCGTCGGGGCCATCAAGCCGTGGGAAGGCGTGGGTTACGCTCTGCTGCTGTCCAACAAGGGACTGGTGGTCTCCAGCCCGGATAAAGCCATGTCCGGCAAGCCGTATAAAGGGGAAACCGACAAATTTACCCAGCAGGTCGTGGAGCATTTTGACGACTCGCTGGGCGAAAAGGTGCTGGAAACCTGGCGACCGGTCACCGTCGGCAACAGCCAGTTCCCGTGGTATCTGGGCATCGTCACTCCGGTCAGCGCGGTAATGGCTGAAGCCAACCGTCAGCTGATGAACGCGCTGATTATGATGATTCTCAGCATTGTCATCGTGTGCTCGGTGCTGGGTCTGCTGTTCAGCCGTAAGATTTCTAAACCGATCGGCGGCGAACCTTCACAGGCCGCAGCGATTGCGCTGGGCGTCTCCGAAGGCAATCTGACTGCCGACATCCCGGTGGGCGATCGTGACCGCCAGAGCATTTTCTTTGCCATGCAGACCATGCAGCAGCAGTTGAGAACCATGGTCGGCGAGATAATCTCCGCCAGTGATTCGGTCCGTCAGGGTGCCGAAGAGATTGCTTCCGGCAATCTGGATTTGGCCTCACGCACTGAACAACAGGCGGCAGCGCTGGAAGAGACGGCGGCCAGCATGGAGCAGTTAACCGCCACGGTGAAGCACAATGCCGATAACGCCCATCAGGCCACCTCGTTAACCGAAAACGCCACCGATATCGCGCAACGCGGCGAGTCGCTGGTGCAGCAGGTGGTGCAGATCATGCAGCAGATTGACGAGAGTTCCCGCAAGATTGGCGCGATCACCAGCATCATCAACGGCATTGCCTTCCAGACCAATATTCTGGCGCTGAACGCGGCGGTAGAAGCAGCGCGCGCAGGGGAACAGGGTCGCGGATTTGCGGTGGTGGCGGCAGAAGTTCGCAGCCTGGCGCAGCGCAGTGCCAACGCGGTTAAAGACATTTCCGCGCTGATTGGCGAATCCACCCTACGCGTTAATCAAGGGGTGTCGCTGGTGCAGGATGCAGGCAAGACCATGCAGGAGATGACCACCGCGGTGAACTCGGTAAAAACCATCATTGGCGAGATTGTGCATGCGTCCGACGAGCAGTCGCAGGGGATTGGTCAGGTGACGGTGGCGGTCAATCAGATGGATGGCGCCACTCAGCAGAACTCGGCGCTGGTTCAGCAGATGTCTGCTGCCGCCGCTTCGCTGGAGGACCAGGCGAAGCAGCTGGCGCAAACCGTGCAGATTTTCCGGCTGGATGCCGCTTAAGGCGTCGTTTACTTCCCGCGCGCCAGGCAACTCTGATAACGACCGTCGACGCGCTGGGCAAACCAGGCGGTGGTCAGATTACGGGTGATTTTTGGACTTTCCAGCTTAATGCCTGGCAGCATCTCACGCGGTTGAGGTCTGCCAGCATTTTTATCCGCCATCGCAAACACCTGCTTCCACAAATCGGTTTTAACAAAGTCTTCGCTGTCGCCCTTCTCCAGCGCGCTGCGGATGCTGCGGTTGCTCATATCCAGACGCGTGCTCAACGTCCTGACCGCCAGCTCCGTCGATCCCGCCGCATCTGAACCGTACTGAATTAAATCACCGTCCAGCGCCAGTTTAATGCCGCTTAACCGCGAAACGGCGGCCTGGAAGGCGGCGTTGCGGCTGGCATACCATCCGGCATTGAAGTCAGCAAAACGGTAGATCTGGCGGGTGTAATCCGCCGGATAGCCCAGCAGGTGCATGGTGCCAAACCACACGCCGCCACGCCGGCTGAACACTTCACGGCGGATCGAGCCATCAACCGGATACGGATAGCCTTTGGCATGGGCCTCGGCAAACTCAATGCTGACCTGCATCGGGCCGCCGGTATGGATTGGATTCAGATTGCCAAACAGCTTTTGCCCCATCGGCACCATATCGATAAAGTCATCGAAAATGGCGCTCAGCTCTTTTTCGCTGCGCACGTTGTCCAGGCGATCGGTGTAGCTTTTGCCATTCGGCGATTTGATCATCAGCGCGGTACGCACCACGAACGACGGGATATGCAGCTTGCCAGCGCGGCGATCGATTTCGCCCCAGGCAATTTTCGGCAGCCCAGGCACATTGGCATCGGCATTAAAGGTGGATTCCTGATCGGTGACCGCAATCACCGAACAGAGATTGCTGACCGACGGCTCAAGCCCCTGGCCATTAAAAGCGGCGAAGATATCGTTGCTCCAGCCCTGACGATCGCTCACCTTGGCCGGTAACAGGCGGGAAATTTGCGCCTTGACGTCCACCGGACGCTGCTCGGGGAGGGACTTTTTAGGCTGGCTGCTACACCCTGCCAGCACCATCAGTGCCAGCAGAGATAGGCGTTTGGAGAGGGAACCGATCATGACTTTCCTTGTTCTGTAATAACGACCGCCCCGAGGTTACACAGCGCAGCGGCAATAATCCATCGGAGGCGGCTGAATGCGGGCGTTTACTTCCAGCGCGCGGCGGACTGACGATCGCTGTCACGCGATTCAACCCAGCGATCGCCTTCCGGCGTGGCTTCACGCTTCCAGAACGGGGCTTTGGTTTTCAGGTAATCCATAATGAATTCGGCGGCGGCAAAGGCCCCGGCACGGTGCGCGCCGCTGACGCCGACCATCACAATCTCATCGCCGGGAAACAGTTCGCCAATGCGGTGGATCACCGTGACGCGCTGCATCGGCCAGCGTTCGCGCGCCTCAGCCACGATCCCGGCCAGCGCTTTTTCGGTCATTCCAGGATAGTGCTCCAGCGTCAGCGCCGACACGTTGTCACCCAGGTTGTTATTGCGCACTTTGCCGGTAAAGGTCACGACCGCGCCGTCTTCATCACAGGCCGCCAGCCAGCGATACTCTTCGCCCATATCAAAAGGCGCCTGCCCGACTCTGATCCGCGTTTCCATCTTACCCTCCGGTAACCGGCGGGAAGAAAGCCACTTCATCCCCCGCTTTCAGCGCATGCTGCGGCGACACCAGCGTCTGGTTAACCGCCGACAGCACTTTGCCGGACTCCAGCGCCAGCGACCAGCGGTCGCCCTTCGCCGCAAGCACCGCACGCAGCTCGTCTACCGTGGCGTAATCCCGGGTGACGGTGATGCTGCCGGTACCGACCAGCTCACGCGTCTGGGCAAAAAACAGCACGTTAATCATCAGACACCGCCTTAAAATCACCGGATTTGCCGCCGCTTTTGCTCAGCAAACGGCACATCTCAATGCTGATATCTTTCTGCACCGCTTTGCACATATCGTAAATGGTCAACGCGGCCACGGAGGCGGCGGTCAACGCTTCCATCTCGACCCCGGTTTTCCCGGTGAGACGGCACAGCGACTCAATGCGGACCTGACTGTTTTCCACATCCGCCGTCAGTGTCACTTCCACTTTGCTGAGCAACAGCGGATGGCACAGCGGGATCAGCTCCCAGGTGCGCTTGGCGGCCTGGATGCCGGCGATGCGCGCGGTAGCGAACACGTCGCCTTTATGATGGCTGCCGTCGACAATCATCTTCAGCGTCTCGGGACGCATCTTCACAAAGGCTTCGGCACGGGCTTCGCGCACCGTTTCGGCCTTGGCGGAGACGTCCACCATGTGCGCCTCGCCAGAGGCATTAATATGGGTCAGTTGCGACATAAGTTCAGGGCTTCTTCACATGCGAAACAAAATTACAGGGACGGGTGCGGGCATCCAGCTGGTCCTGAATGATCCTTTCCCACGCGCTCTGGCAGGCATTGGTTGATCCCGGCACGGCAAAAATCACCGTGCCGTTAGCCACACCGGCCACGGCGCGTGACTGCAGGGTTGAGGTGCCGATATCTTCATACGAGATCATGCGGAACAGTTCGCCGAACCCTTCAATCTCGCGGTCAAACAGCGGCAGCAGGGCTTCTGGCGTGCAGTTTTTAGTGTTAAAGCCGGTGCCGCCGTTAATCAGCACCACCTGAACATCACTGCTGGCAATCCAGCTGGAGACCACCGCGCGGATGCGGTAACGGTCATCTTTCACCAGCGCATGATCCAGCACCTGGTGGCCCGCTTCGGCCAGCGCTTCACGCAGATAGTCGCCAGAGCTGTCACTGGTCGCATCGCGGCTGTCGGAAACGGTGAGTACTGCTACGTTGAGCGGCATAAATTCAGCCGAAGGTTTGCCCATTTTAACGTCCTTAGTGTTAACCGCCGATATAAGAGAGATTCTGCGTAATGCCGGTATTGCCCTGATGCAGGAAATGCGTCTGCTTTTTGGTACGCAGGCTGGCGGCAATCCGCTCCTGTAACGCATCCTGCTGATTGTCGTCTTGCAGCAGGTCACGCAGCGACACGCCGCCATCGCCAAACAGGCACAGATGCAGCTTGCCGGTGGCGGAAACCCGCAGACGGTTACAGGTGGCACAGAAATCTTTTTCGTAAGGCATGATCAGGCCAATCTCGCCCTGATAATCCGGATGACGGAACACCTGCGCCGGTCCGGCACTGCGTTCACTGACCTGCCGCTCCCATCCCTGTAGCAACAGGCTGGCGCGGATCACCTCGCCGGAAATATGGTGTTTGCGGAACAGGTCGCCGCCGTCGCCGGTTTCCATCAGCTCGATAAAGCGTAGCTGAATGGGACGGGTGCGGATCCAGTCGAGGAAGGTTTGCAGACTGTTATGATTGACGTCCCGCATCAGCACGGTATTGACTTTCACCTTGCTGAAACCGGCCTCAAACGCCGCATCGATGCCGTTCATTACCTGCTGGAATTTATCCTGACCGGTGATGGCATGAAACTGACGGGCATCCAGACTGTCTATGCTGACGTTGAGTGCCGTCAGACCGGCGTCGCGCCATTGGGCAACGTCACGCGCCAGGCGATAGCCATTGGTGGTGACGGCCAGCTGGCGGATTGCGCTGTTTTCACGCACCGCCGCGATAATCTCGGTGAAGTCGCGGCGCAACGAGGGTTCGCCGCCGGTCAGACGCACTTTTTCCGTCCCCGCCGCCGCAAAGGCACGGGTAACACGCCGGATTTCATCCAGCGACAGGAAGCTTTTATTGCTGATGCCCTGCGGCTTGTAACCGTCAGGCAGGCAATAGTTGCAACGGAAATTGCAGACGTCAGTGATCGACAGACGCAGGTAGTAAAACTTGCGATCGAAGCTATCTTGAAATTGTGACACCAGAACACCTTCCAAATCGGGAGATGCAGGCATTTCTTTCTGCACCCTGGCAACGCGAGGTTGCGGCCAGGACACCGTATCAGGAGACTTAGGTGTCAGGGCTAAGTGTGATTTACCGAACACCGGTAAATCATGGTGGTAAAATTCTACCGCTAACCGGAAAGTCTTACCACCACAGACTTTCGCTATGTATTTTGATATATAACGTTTTTGTCGGCAGATCACCGTTACTTTCGCTAAAATTGCCGTACTGCCAGTAGCTTGGCTGATTCATCAATAAAGCATCAACATAATGAAGGATTTTTATGCGTAATCGCACATTAGCCGATCTCGACAGAGTGGTGGCTTTAGGTGGCGGACATGGCCTTGGCCGTGTGATGTCTGCCCTTTCCCCCTTGGGTTCGCGCCTTACCGGCATTGTTACCACCACCGATAACGGCGGCTCCACCGGACGCATCCGCCGTTCAGAAGGCGGCATCGCCTGGGGCGACATGCGCAACTGCCTGAATCAGCTGATCGCCGAACCCAGCGTCGCCTCGGCGATGTTCGAATATCGCTTTAGCGGTAACGGTGAACTGGCCGGTCACAATCTCGGCAACCTGATGCTGAAAGCGCTGGATCACCTTAGCGTGCGGCCGTTTGAAGCCATCAACCTGATCCGCAATCTGCTGAAGGTCGACGCCTTTCTGATCCCGATGTCCGAGCAGCCGGTCGATCTGGTGGCGGTCGACAGCGAAGGCAACCAGATCTACGGCGAAACCGAGATTGACCAGATGCAGCTTCCGCCGCAGGAACTGCTGCTTTCCCCCAACGTCAGCGCCACCCGCGAAGCGATTGAAGCGGTGGGCGAAGCGGATTTGATCCTGATTGGCCCCGGCAGCTTCTACACCAGCCTGATGCCGCTGCTGCTGATGCCGGATATGGCACAGGCACTGCGCCGCACGCCCGCCACCATGGTCTTTATCGGCAACCTCGGGAAAGAATTAAGCCCGGCGGCCGCGCAGCTGACGCTGGCGGGCAAGCTGGAGATGATGGAAAAATATATTGGCAAGAAAGTGATTGATGCGGTGGTGGTTGGCCCGGCGGTGGACATCAGCAATGTCAGCGGCCGGCTGATTATTCAGGAACCGCTGGAAGCGGCGGATATCAAATACCGCCACGATCGCCAGTTGCTGCACATCGCGCTGGAACACGCAATTCAGGCCATTCAGTAAGGCCAGAGCGGGGAAAGTCGTCCGGCGTTTCCCCGCTCCTCTGCCCGCCGTCACGGCTGACCGATCAGGACGCGGCGATAAACAGCTCCCGCACCTTATGCAGCTGGTCACGGATATTGGCGGCCTCTTCAAACTCCAGATTCTGCGCATGCTCCTGCATTTGCGCTTCCAGCTGGTGAATTTTCTTCTGCAGTCCTTTCGGTGACAGATCCAGGAACGGTGCATCATCTTCCACAATGCGTCCGGCCTTGGCACGTCCACGGGATTTGTTTTTCGCCAGCCCCTGGCCCAGTTCAAGAATATCGGCAATCTTCTTGTTCAGTCCCTGCGGCACAATGCCGTTCTCAGCGTTGTAGATTTCCTGCTTAGCACGGCGGCGCTCGGTTTCGCCGATGGCGCGCTCCATTGACGGCGTGATTTTATCGCCGTAGAGAATGGCCTTACCGTTCAGGTTACGCGCGGCGCGACCAATGGTCTGGATCAGCGAGCGATCGGAACGCAGGAAGCCCTCTTTATCGGCATCCAGAATCGCCACCAGCGACACTTCCGGCATATCCAGACCTTCTCGCAGTAAGTTGATGCCGACCAGCACATCAAACTCGCCCAGACGCAGGTCACGGATGATCTCCACGCGCTCGACGGTGTCGATATCCGAGTGCAGGTAACGCACCCGCTCACCGTGCTCTTCCAGATACTCGGTGAGATCCTCGGCCATGCGTTTGGTTAACACCGTTACCAGCACGCGCTCATTGATTGCCACGCGTTTACGAATCTCAGACAGCAGGTCATCCACCTGGGTGCTGACCGGACGCACTTCGATTAGCGGATCCAGCAGACCGGTTGGGCGCACCACCTGATCGATCACTTCACCACCGGATTTCTCCAGCTCATATTTACCCGGCGTGGCGGAGACATAAATGGTCTGCGGCGCCAGCGCCTCAAACTCTTCAAATTTCATTGGGCGGTTATCGAGCGCCGAAGGCAGACGGAAACCGTACTCAACCAGCGTCTCTTTACGCGCACGGTCACCTTTGTACATCCCGCCGATTTGCGGAATGGTGACGTGGGATTCGTCGACCACCAGCAGGCCGTCCGCCGGTAAGTAGTCAAACAGGGTTGGCGGCGCTTCGCCCGGCCCGCGCGCGGAGAGATAGCGCGAGTAGTTCTCGATACCGGAGCAGTAGCCCAGCTCGTTCATCATCTCCAGATCGAACTGGGTACGCTGAGAGATGCGCTGCTCTTCCAGCAGCTTGTTGTTGTTCAGCAGCACCTTGCGCCGGTCGGCCAGCTCCACTTTGATCTCTTCCATCGCTTGCAGGATGCGCTCGCGCGGGGTCACATAGTGGGTTTTCGGGTAGATGGTGTAGCGCGGGACCACGGAAGTGACCTGCCCGGTGAGCGGGTCGAAGATCGACAGGCGCTCGACCTCTTCATCAAACAGTTCGACGCGCAGCGCATAATCGTCCGATTCCGCCGGGAAGATATCAATCACTTCGCCGCGCACGCGGAAGGTGCCGCGCTGGAACGCCTGATCGTTGCGGGAATACTGCAATTCCGACAGGCGGCGCAGGATAGAGCGCTGATCGATCACCATGCCACGGGTCAGGTGCAGCATCATCTTCAGATACAGGTCAGGATCGCCCAGACCGTAGATGGCCGACACCGAGGCGACCACGATCACATCCCGTCGCTCCAGCAGCGCTTTGGTCGCTGACAGACGCATCTGCTCGATATGTTCGTTTACCGAGGCATCCTTTTCGATAAAGGTGTCGGAGCTGGGCACATACGCTTCCGGCTGATAGTAGTCGTAGTAAGAGACGAAGTACTCCACCGCGTTATCCGGGAAGAACTCTTTCATTTCGCCGTACAGCTGCGCCGCCAGCGTTTTATTCGGTGCCAGCACCATGGTTGGCCGGTTTAAGTCGGCAATCACGTTGGCCACGGTGAAGGTTTTACCTGAGCCGGTTACCCCGAGCAGCGTCTGGTGCGCCAGCCCGTCTTCCAGCCCCTCTTCCAGACGACGGATCGCCTCGGGCTGGTCACCAGCGGGTTTGAATTCGGAGTTGAGTTTAAAGACTTTGCTCATTGAGTGGCTACCTGGTAATGAATGACGCGAACAGGATCCTAATTTTACTCTGCTACTGCGAATTTACCAGAAAAAAAGACTGGATATAATTACAGTAATTTTGCAAGATATTGCTCATGCGTTCAGCGTTGCCCTTTCCCGGCCCAGTGGGCAATCAGCAATGCGGCTGGTCGGACAGGTTATCCCCAAAAGAGGAAGCGCTTTAACATTTGTCAAGCAGCACTGACAAAATGCGGTGGGCCAGGCAACTGAGATTTTTCGGGTGCTTGATTTTAACTAACATATTGATAAATCACCCTTTGCGCTCAGAGATGAGTTTCGCGTCAACTCGTGCTCAACCCGCGTCCGCTCTCGCCTGCCGTAAGTTTTCAGACGCTCATGCACATGGTTATCCACAGGAATGGTGGATAACTGATTTGAGCGCCCGAGCCGTCTGATGTGTATAAAACCTCATTGCCCTGCGATCGGGGCCGCAAATATTTTTTTTTGCATTATTTTCGCCTGACGCTTGAGGATTAATGGTCCTGAAAGGCATATTTCCCCCGTTGCCGCTAGCCCTATTTCGACGTTTTTTTCAGTTTGATGACAGTCGCCGGTTGCCACTGAGACAGGCAACTGCACCAGAAATGATTCGTCCATAGCACTGACAAAGTGCAGCGGAATATTACCCCGGGCAATTGTTTAAGTTTTATTACTAATTACTGGTGCTAATCATCAGGCGGGCGGGCGTTTTCTGAGACTATTGCCAGGTTGGCCTGCCAATTGCAAGACTCTGTCTAACCGCCTCACGCTTTCATAACACCAGAGCGAGGAGCACAAAGCCGCAGGCGTCTCGCAGGAGACGTTGACGACTGTTTGCCACACGACGTAGAGCGGATGCAACCAGGTGCGATCGAAAACTGTCTGGAGGAGAGTGTCAGATGCTCAGCTTACGTTCAATCAACCAATTTTATGGACAAAATCACATCCTGTGGGATGTTGATCTGGATCTCGCCCCAGGCACCTGTACCGGCGTACTGGGACGTCCCGGCATGGGAAAAACCACGCTGGTCAACTGCATCATGGGCCATCTGCCGATTAACAGCGGCTCAATGACCTGGCAGGAAGCCAACCGCCCGCCGCAGGATCTGCTGCTGCAGCCGATGGAGCAACGGGCTGCGCTGGGCATTGGCTATGTGCCGCAAGGGCGACAGCTTTTCTCCCAGCTTAGCGTGGAAGATAACCTGCAGATTGCGCTGCTGGCCGGCGCGGGCCTGGAACGCCATCGGGCCATTCCGCAGATGGTCTATGACCTGTTCCCTGCCCTCTACTCCTTGCGCCATCAGCGCAGCGGTGATTTACAGATTGAACAGCAGCAGCAACTGGCGCTGGCCAGAGCGCTGGTGTTGCAGCCTAAGCTTTTGATCCTGGACGAGCCAACCGAAGGTATGTCGCCGTGGCTGGAAGAGGAGATGGGCAATCTGATCCATCGTCTGAATCACGATTTCGGCCTGACGATCCTGCTGCTGGAGCAACGCATTTCGTTTATCCGTAAGGTGGCGGATTACTTCCTGCTGCTGCATCGGGGCCGCAACGTGGCGCACGGCAAAGTCGCCCAGCTGGACGAAAGCATGCTCAATACCTGGATGACGGTGTCTTGACGGTAAGGTGGGCGGAGGAAACTCCGCCCGAAGGTTGAACCGTTATAACGGCAGCTGCACGTACTGTGCCAGCTGGTCGAACTGTTCTGGCTGCGTCAGATAGGGGATCTCACCCAGCATTGGCGCCGGCAGCCGCTGTTTAAGCGCCGCCAGATACTCGGTGTGGCGTTTTCCCGGCGGTTGAATGTCATTGGCTATCCAACCCGCCAGACGCAGTCCGCTGGCCTGAATTGCCTGTGCGGTCAGCACCGCATGATTGATACAGCCTAACTTCACGCCCACCACCAAAATCACCGGCAGCTGTTCCGCCACCGCCCAGTCGGCAAAGGTGGTCTGCTCAGAGAGCGGCGTAAACCAGCCACCGGCCCCTTCCGTCAGCACCCAGTCAGACTGCGCGGTTAACGCAGCCAGCCCGGTAGAAAGCTGCTCAAAGGTAATCGGCCGGCCTTCTTCGGCACTGACGATATGCGGCGAGGTCGGCTCTGCGAAAGCCAGAGGGTTGATGCTGTCATAAGGCAATTGCAGCACGCTGTACTTTTGTAGCGCCAGCGCATCCTCATTTCTCAACCCGACTGCCGTCATCTCGCAGCCTGAAGCGACCGGCTTGTAACCCACGCTGCGAAATCCCGCCGCGTTGGCGGCCTGAAGCAAGGCCGAACTGGCAACCGTTTTGCCCACTTCCGTATCCGTTCCGGTGATAAACCAGCGTTCACTCACGATGCATAACTCCATAAACCAGATGATAACTCAGTAAATATCCCCGCCGATCGCGCGGCCAGTGCTGCTCCAGCTGTTGCAGATGCCCGCGGCTAAGCAGTCCACCGCGTCGGCCCTGATGCAAATGCGTGGCACCAATGCCTTTAAGTGAACGCAGCGCACTCAGCACGTCCGGGAATCCAACGGTCAGCGTTTGTTGCATCAGTTTCAGCGGCAGATGCTGGCCCGCGTGGGCGATGGCGTCGAAAGGCAAAAAGCGGTTAACCGGGGCGGGTAAATCCAGCGGTTGCCAGGCGGCGGACAGCTCATGTAATGAATCGGCAGACAGCGTCGAGAACAGCACCTGGCCGCCTGGCGAGGTCACCCTGTAAAGTTCTGTCAGTGCCAGCGATAAGTCACTGCACCATTGCACCGCAAGGTTGCTCCAGCACAGATCAAAGCTCGCATCACTGAACGGCAGCGCTTCGATATCGCCCGGCTGATAGCAATCCGCGGTTTGCAGCGCCTGCGCCTGAACCAGCATTTCTGCTGAGAGATCGAGGGCGGTCACATGGTTACCGGCGGCGCGCCAGTGCTGGCTGAACCAGCCCGGACCGCAGCCCGCATCCAACACTTTCTGCCCCTGCTGTCGGTTGGCATAGCTGGCCAGCGCTTCGCCACAGAGGCGTTGCAAGCCGGCATGTTGATTGTAGCTCTGCGCCGCCCGGCCAAACGCCTGTGCAATCGCCTGTTTATTAACGGTTTGCATGTTGCAGTCCCTCCAGCAGGCGATGAATATCTTCCGGCCGATGCGCCGCACTTAAGGTGATCCGTAAACGGGCGGTGCCGGGCGGAACCGTCGGTGGCCGGATAGCCGTCACCCAGCATCCCTGCTGTTGCAGCCTGTCGGCCAGGGCCAGCGCCTGCTGCTCTTCGCCGACGATCAACGGCTGGATCGCCGTGGCCGACGGCAGTAAAGCCAGCCCCAGCGCCTGCGCGCCCTGACGGAACAGCGCAATATTTTGCTGCAGCCGCTGACGCAGTTCGTCACCCTGCTGAATGCAGGCCAGCGCGGTCTGCAATGCCCAGGCCTGCGCCGGTGGCATCGCCGTGCTGTAGATCAGGTGGCGGGCAAACTGCAGCAGATAATCAGCGGTGTCATCATCACACAACACCGCCGCCCCGCTCAGGCCAAAGGCTTTACCAAAGGTGACCACCAGCAGTTCCGGTTTAACCTGCTGCTGCCAGCAGCTGCCGCGTCCCTGCTCGCCGGTGGTGCCAATGCCATGCGCATCGTCCACCATCAGCCAGCTTCCCTGACGCTGAGATAAGCGGTGAAGCTCCGCCAGCGGCGCGCTGTCGCCATCCATGCTGAAAACGCCTTCGGTGACCACCAGCGTCTCGCCCCCGGCCGGATGTTGCAGCAGTTTTTCAAGCGCAGCCGGTTGATTGTGTGCGAAGCGACGCAGGGTAGCGGGACTGTGAGCCGCCGCTTCGAGCAACGAGGCGTGCGCCAGCTTATCGGCGAAGATGCGGTCATTTTTCGCCAGCATCGCCGCAATCACCGCCTGATTGGCGGCAAAGCCGGAAATAAATACCAGGGCGCGTGGATAACCCAGCCAGTCGGCAAGCTGCTGCTCAAATTCCGCCTGTGGCGCATGATAACCGGTGACGTGCGCCGATCCGCCGGCCCCGACGCCATAACGTTCCGCACCCTGTTGCCAGGCCTGAACCAGCCTCGGGTCATGGCTCAACCCAAGATAGTCATTGGCGGCAAAGTTCAGATAGCACGTGCCGTCAATCTGCAAGGTCCGCGCATCGCTGTGCTGGTTAACCCGACGGGTGCGCATCTGCCCTTTTTGCTGGCGCCCGGTCAGCGCCAGGGAAATTCGATGCTGCCAGCTCACTTACACCGCCGCGTTGTAAAACTGGTCGGTATCAGCGGTCATCAGCTGTCCTGCCAACGCCTGCTGCTGCTCGTTGTCACCCGCTTCGGTGGTGGTGTGGCGCGGATTCAGGCCCAGCTTGTGGAACAGTTGCAGGTCTTTGTCTTCTTCCGGGTTCGGCGTGGTCAGCAGTTTGCAGCCGTAGAAGATGGAGTTTGCCCCGGCCATAAAGCACATGGCCTGCGTTTGCTCGCTCATCTGCTCACGTCCGGCAGACAGGCGCACGTGCGAGGTGGGCATCATGATGCGGGCAACCGCGATGGCGCGGATAAAATCAAACGGATCGACATCGTCGTTATCGGCCAGCGGCGTGCCTTTGACTTTTACCAGCATATTGATCGGCACGCTTTCCGGCGGCGTCGGCAGATTCGCCAGCTGCACCAGCAGGCCCGCGCGATCGTTAACGGTTTCGCCAAGGCCGAGGATGCCGCCTGAACAGACTTTGATCCCGGCATCGCGCACTTTGCCCAGCGTATCCAGGCGTTCCTGATAGCTTCGGGTGGTGATGATGCTGCCGTAGAATTCCGGCGAGGTATCGAGGTTGTGGTTGTAGTAATCCAGTCCGGCGTGCGCCAGACGCTGCGCCTGCTCTTCGCTCAGCGTGCCCAGCGTCATACAGGTTTCCAGCCCCATTTCCCGAACGCCTTTCACCATCTGCTCAAGGTAAGGCATGTCCCGTTCGTGCGGGTTTTTCCAGGCTGCGCCCATACAGAAGCGATCCGAACCGGCCGCTTTCGCTTTGCGGGCCGAGGTCAGCACGTCTTCCACTTCCATCAGCCGCTCGGTGGCGAGGCCGGTTTTATAGCGTGAGCTCTGCGGACAGTATTTACAGTCTTCCGGGCAGGCGCCCGTTTTGATCGACAGCAAGGTGCTGACCTGCACCTGGCGGGGATCGAAGTGCTGGCGGTGCACCTGCTGAGCTTCAAACATCAGTTCCAGAAAGGGTTTATCAAACAGGGCCTGAGCCTGTGGGATCGTCCAACGAGTTGCCATTGCGTGCTCCAAAAAAAATCTGTCGTTAATCATCTTTGCGTGGTTATACTTGTAAACTAATTTTTTTGAATTTGGTTTACAAGTAATTTATGACGCCTGCTGACCTCGCTTTTGATCGTGACCATATCTGGCACCCTTACACCTCCATGAGCCAACCGCTGCCGGTCTATCCGGTGGTCGCCGCGCAGGAGACGTCCCTGAAACTGGCCGACGGTCGTAAGCTGGTTGATGGCATGTCTTCATGGTGGGCAGCGATCCATGGCTACAACCATCCGCGCCTGAACCGGGCGATGACCGCGCAAATTGAACAGATGTCACACGTGATGTTTGGCGGCATTACCCATCCTTCCGCCGTAGCGCTGTGCCGCAAGCTGGTTGAGATGACGCCGCAAGGGCTGGAGTGCGTGTTCCTGGCCGATTCGGGATCGGTGGCGGTTGAAGTGTCGATGAAGATGGCGCTGCAATACTGGCAGGCCCGTGGCGAGCGCCGTCAGCGCTTCCTGACGCTGCGAAACGGCTACCACGGCGATACCTTCGCCGCGATGTCGGTGTGCGATCCGCAGAATTCAATGCACAGCCTGTATCAGGGCTATCTGCCTTCGCACCTGTTTGCTGCCGCACCCGCCTGTGGCTTTGACGATGAATGGCAGGCGCTTGATGTTGACGACTTCGAGCGACTGATCCGCCTGCATGCCGGTGAGCTGGCGGCAGTGATCCTTGAGCCGATTGTTCAGGGCGCGGGCGGCATGCGCTTCTATCATCCGCGTTATCTGGAAAAGGTCCGCGAGCTGTGCGATCGCCATAACGTTCTGCTGATCGCCGATGAGATTGCCACCGGATTTGGCCGCACCGGCAAGCTGTTCGCCTGCGAACATGCCGGAATTTCCCCGGACATACTGTGCGTTGGTAAAGCGCTGACCGGCGGCACCATGACCCTTTCCGCCACCCTGACCACCCGCGAGGTTGCCAACACCATCAGCAACGGGGAGGCCGGCTGCTTTATGCACGGCCCGACCTTTATGGGCAATCCGCTGGCCTGCGCGGTCGCCACTGAAAGCCTGGCGATGTTGCAGGAAGGTCACTGGCAACAGCAGGTCGCGACCATTGAAGCGCAGCTGAAAGCCGCCCTGCTGCCGCTGCAGGAAATGCCTGAAGTGGCCCACGCCCGGGTGCTGGGGACCATTGGGGTGATCGAGACCCACCGGCCGGTGAATATGGCCGCGCTGCAGGCGTTCTTTGTCGAGCGCGGCGTATGGATCCGGCCGTTTGGCAAACTGATTTACCTGATGCCGCCGTACATTATTCAAGCCGACGCCTTAACCCAGCTCACCGGGGCAATTGCCGCCGCGCTGGCGCGTCCCGAGCTGTTTCTCAGCGCCTGACGCTGACTTATGCGCGTCACAGCAAAGCAGCGAGGCCGCTGATGCACTACGCTTTTACGGGGCAACATCCCGTAAAGGAGCAAATTTATGCCACAAGATAAACAGACTAACCGCCGTATCGTGCTGGCTTCCCGCCCGCACGGTGCGCCTACGGAAGCCAATTTCCGTCTTGAATCGCAGCACGTTCCTACCCCAGGCCAGGGAGAAGTGTTACTTCGTACCGTCTGGCTGTCGTTAGATCCCTATATGCGTGGCCGGATGAGCGACGCGCCTTCCTACGTTCCGCCGGTTGGCATCAATGAAGTGATGGGCGCCGGCACCGTCGCCATCGTCGAACAGTCCAATAATGAAAACTATGCCCCGGGCGACTGGGTGGTTAGCCAGAGCGGCTGGCAGGATTTCGCCGTCTCGAACGGTAAGGATCTGTTCAAGCTTTCCGGTCCGGTTCTGAAGCACCCATCCTGGGCGTTAGGCCTGCTGGGGATGACCGGCTTCACCGCCTATATGGGCTTGCTGGATATCGGTAACCCGCAGCCGGGCGAAACCGTGGTGGTCGCAGCCGCGACCGGTGCTGTGGGCTCAATGGTCGGTCAGATTGCCAAGCTGAAGGGCTGCTACGTGGTCGGCATTGCCGGCGGCGAAGAGAAATGCCGTTACGCCGAAGAGGTTCTGGGCTTTGACCGCTGCCTCGATCACCGCGCAGCCGATCTGGCGGAAGCCCTGAAACGCTACTGCCGCGACGGTATTGACGTCTATTTCGAAAGCGTGGGCGGCAAGGTCTTTAACGCGGTTCTGCCGCTGATGAATACCAAAGGTCGCATTCCCGTCTGTGGTCTGATTGCCGACTACAACAGTACCGAAGCCGCCAAAGGCCCGGATCTTCTGCCGCAGTTCCAGAGCGCGATCCTGCGTAAACGTCTGCGGGTCGAGGGCTTTATCATCACCCAGGATTATGGTCACCGTTTCGGTGAATTCTTCAGCCAGATGAGCCAGTGGGTGGAGCAGGAACGCTTCGTCTTCCGGGAAGACTGCGTTGACGGGCTGGATAACGCGCCAGAAACCTTTATCGGCATGCTTGAAGGTAACAACTTCGGCAAAGTGCTGATCCGGGTGGCGGGCGACAAACCTTCAGGAGCAGTGAAATGAAACTCTTAATGGTGCTTACCTCACACGATCGGCTGGGTGAAACGGGGAAGAAAACCGGTTTCTGGCTCGAAGAGTTCGCCGCACCCTATTACGTGTTCCGCGATGCCGGGGTAAACGTGGTGCTGGCTTCACCGGCCGGCGGGCAACCTCCGCTGGATCCGGTCAGCGATGAACCCGATGCGCAGACCACCGACACCGATCGCTTCCGTGGCGATCTCCCGGCCCAGCAGGCGCTGGCGCATACGCAGAAACTGGAAACCATCGATACCACCCAGTTTGATGCGGTGTTTTATCCCGGCGGTCACGGTCCGCTGTGGGACCTGGCCGAAGATCGGGTCAGCATCGATCTGATCGAAAACTTCTTTGCCAACGGCAAGCCGGTCGGTGCGGTCTGCCACGCGCCTGGCGTACTGCGCCATGTAAAAAAACCGGACGGCACGCCGCTGGTTGCCGGTAAGCGGGTCACCGGTTTCAGCAACACGGAAGAGGAAGCCGTGGGGCTGACAGATGTGGTACCTTTCCTGGTTGAGGATGTGCTTAAGTCATTGGGCGCAGAGTATGAAAAAACCGATAACTGGGGCGTTTATACGCTGACCGATGGCCATCTGGTCACCGGACAGAACCCGGCATCCTCCGCAGCAGCAGCCGAAGAGCTGCTTAAATTACTTCATCGTTAACCGCAGGAGAGGGAATGAAACTGATTAGCCAGGATTTTAACGACGGCGATAAGCTGCCGGAGCGCCAGGTCTTTAACGGCATGGGGTATGAAGGGGACAATTTGTCACCGCACCTCGCCTGGGATGACGTGCCGGCGGGCACCAAAAGCTTTGTCGTCACCTGCTACGATCCTGATGCGCCGACCGGATCAGGCTGGTGGCACTGGGGCGTGGCCAATCTGCCGGCCGACACCCGTTCTCTGCCACAGGGTGCAGGTTCCGGCGCGGCCGAACTGCCTTCTGGATCAGTTCAGACACGCACCGACTTTGGTAAAAGCGGCTACGGCGGCGCAGCACCGCCGAAGGGCGAAAGCCACCGCTATATCTTCACCGTTTACGCCATTGATGTGGAAAAACTGGAGGTCGATGAGCAGGCCAGCGGCGCTTATCTGGGCTTCAACGTCCATTTCCATCAGCTGGGCAGCGCATCAATTACCGCGATGTACAGCTAACGCGAAAGAGCGGCTTTTCAGCGCATAAAAAAAGGGGGCGAGAAATCGCCCCCTTTTGCTGTCTGAACCAGCCTTACAGCTGGGTGATCACCACCCACATCGGGCCCTGACCGACCGCGTAGCGCGCCAGCGGTTGCAGTAACCCCTGCTCGCCAGCAATTTTATACACTTCGATATGATGCGATTTCTGCCCCGCCGCCACCAGATACTGTCCGGTATTATCGATGTTGAAGCCGCGTGGCTGCGTTTCGGTCGGCTGATGCCCTTCAACGGTCAGCACAGCGCCGTCTTCGCTGACGCTAAAGATGGTCAGCAGGCTGGCGGTACGATCGCAGCTATACAGATGGCGACCATCTGGCGTCAGGTGAATATCGGCTGCCCAGCGGGTTTCGCTGAAGCCAGCTGGCATGGTATCCAGGCTCTGCACCCGCTCAACCACACCCTGCGCATTGTTCAATTTCCAGACGTCAACCGTGCTGTCCAGCTCGTTGATGCAGTAGGCGTACTGCTGGTTCGGATGGAACACCATATGACGCGGGCCCGCACCTTCAACGGTGGTCACCTGCGGCTGCTTATGCGGCTGCAACTGGCCGTTTTCCTGCAAATCAAACAGGCAGATACGATCCTGTTTTAATGCCGGCACAAACAGGGTTTTGTTATCAAGCGTGATATTGGCGGAGTGACAGCCGTCCATACCGTCGATTACCTGCACCGGCTCGCCCGGCAGGCCATCGGCGCCAATCGGCGTCACGCTGACGCAGGCATCGTTATACGAGCCGACGAAGACAAAGCGGCCCTGACGATCGGTAGAAATATGGGTTGGGCTGCCTGGCAATGACGCGTGCCCGGCTTCCTTCAGTTTGCCTTCCGCATCAATCTGATAGGCGACGACACGGAAATCAGGGCGCACGCCCACATAGAGAAAACGTTTGTCGGGGCTGACGACCATCGGCTGAACCTGGCCTGGCGCATCAATCACCTGCAGCAGGGTTAGCGCGCCATCATCGGCTAACTGCCAGGCATGGATCTGCTGGCTCTCCGGGCTGGCGGTATATACGACTTGTTTCATGAATTCTCCTTTTTCTGAGTAAGCTGACCTGTGGCAAAGCGTAGCGTGTTTTTCCTTCCCGCGTGGGGGGATTTGTGGCGTGTCATTTTGTTAACCCCGTCACAAGGTGTACACTCTCTGGCTCTTGTTTAGCCACTTCCGGAACTGTTTATGAGTTATCGCATCATTGCTTTGGACCTGGACGGCACCCTGTTAACGCCGCGCAAAACCATCCTTCCCGAATCGCTGGAAGCCCTGAAAAAAGCACAACAGGCTGGGGTAAAGGTGGCCATCGTCACCGGTCGTCATCATGTCGCTATCCATCCTTTTTATCAGGCACTGGCATTAGATACACCTGCAATCTGCTGTAACGGCACCTATTTGTATGATTATCATGCAAAAAAGGTCCTGCAAGCCGATCCGCTGCCAAAAGAGCAGGCGTTGCGGGTGATTGAGATGCTCGACGAAGCCGGGATCCACGGTCTGCTGTACGTCGACGATGCCATGCTTTATCAGACTGAAACTGGCCACGTGACGCGCACCATCGACTGGGGGTTATCCCTGCCAGAACATCAGCGTCCGGTGTTCAACAAGGTCGACAGCCTGGCGCAGGCAGCCAAAGATGCGGGCTCAATCTGGAAGTTCGCCCTTTCCCATCCTGACACCGTCGCATTACAGCACTTCGCCGAACGGGTCGAAAAAGAGATGGGGCTGGCCTGCGAGTGGTCATGGCACGATCAGGTGGACATCGCCAAAGCCGGCAACAGCAAAGGCAAGCGTCTGGCACAGTGGGTGGAATCCGAGGGTTACCAGATGAGTGACGTGCTGGCCTTTGGCGATAACTACAATGACCTGAGCATGCTGGAAACGGTGGGTCTGGGTGTGGCGATGGGCAATGCCGACGAGGCGATCAAAGCCCGTGCCGGCCGGGTAATCGGCACCAACCTTGAGCCAGGTATTGCGGAAACCATCTACCGCGAAGTGCTGTGAGTTGGCGCGATAATCGACACGCTTTTAATCTGGGCATATAACCACATGCCCGGTTTGATCATCAGTTCATCGCGAGCCCAGGGCGTGATGCGCGCCCACAGCTCGCTTTGTCCCACCATCAGCTTCACTTCAATCTGATCGTCAATCTCCAGCAACTCCGCCACATGGGCCGGGATCACGTTGCGAATGCTGCTGTTGACCGGCGGCTGCAGGCTTAATGACACGTCGGCGGACTGAATACGCAAACGCAGCGGCGTCTTCGCCGGCGCATCCACCCGACTGACCCAGATATGCTGATCGCCCAACGACAACGCGGTCATCGCATAGTGCGGATGCTGCTCCAGCACCTGCACCCGCAGCACGCTACTCAGTTCGGATCGCGGTAACCACGGCCGCATCGCGCTGCTGGCCCAGACTTTTTCCACGCTGCCCATCGCCTTGACCTGGCCGTTATCCAGCACCAGCACGTTATCGGCCAGCTGCAGGATTTCATCCAGGCTGTGGCTGACATACAGGATCGGGATATCCACCGTTTTCGCCAGCTTGTGCAGGTAAGGCAGCAATTCACGCTTACGCGGCAAATCCAGCGAGGCCAGCGGTTCGTCCATCAACAAAATTTCGGGCGCGGTCAGCAGCGCCCGGCCGATGGCGACACGCTGCTTTTCACCGCCCGACAGCGACGCCGGAAAGCGCGTCAGCAGATCTTCAATACCCAACAGCCTGACCAGTTGATCAAACTCCGGACGCAGGCTTTTGGCCATGCCGTACTCGAGGTTGCCCCGCACGCGATAGTGCGGGAACAGCCGGGCATCCTGGAACACATAGCCAATCCGCCGTTTTTCTGGCGGCAGATGAAGTTTGCTCCCGGCGTCGCTTAACACCCGGCCATTCAGCACGATGCGGCCCTGCTGTGGCGTGGTCAGGCCACCGATAGCATTGATCAGGGAGGTTTTCCCGGCACCCGATACGCCGAAAATCGCGGTGATGCCCCTGGCGGGCAGCTGTGTATCGAGGGTCAGGGTATGATCGCCCAAGCGCTGAGTGAAATTGAGTTCCAGCATTACAATCCCAACCTTTTGCGGCCCCAGCGTGCCAGCCATTCAGAAATCAGCAGTGAAGCCAGCGCCAGTAAAATCGCAATGACGCAGAGCCGCGCGGCGGCATTTTCAGCACCGGGTGTTTCAATCAGCGTGTACATCGCGGAGGGAAGCGTGCGGGTTTCACCCGGAATATTCGAGACGAAGGTAATGGTGGCACCAAACTCGCCCAGCGAGCGGGCAAAGGCCAGCACGGTGCCGGCAATAATGCCCGGTAGGGTCAGCGGTAAGGTGATGGTGAAAAAGACGCGCCAGCGCCCGGCACCCAGCGTGCGGGCGGCCAGCTCCAGCTTGCTGTCGACGCCTTCCAGCGCCAGGCGGATGGCCCTGACCATCAGCGGGAAAGCAATCACCGCCGAGGCCAGCGCCGCGCCGCGCCAGCTGAAGGCGAAGGTGAAGCCAAACCAGTCATACAGGTATTCGCCGATAAATCCGCGACGGCCAAAACCGATCAGCAGTAAATAGCCCACCACCACCGGCGGCAGCACCAGCGGCAGATGAACCAGACTGTCTAACAGGGTTTTGCCGGGAAAACGGCAGCGGACGAGGATCCACGCCATCAGGATCCCGAAGGGCAGGCTAAAAATTACCGCCACTGAAGCGACTTTCAGGCTCAGGGCAACGGCCTGCCATTCGGGCTCACTCAGGATCATTTTTCAGGCGTAAATCCGTAACGTTTGAACACGGCCGCAGCGTCAGGCCCTTTCAAATAATTGTAGAAAGCGGTTACGGCGGCAGAGTTATGATCTTTCACCATAGCCATCGGGTATTCGACCGGTTTGTGGCTGTCTTCCGGGAAGATGCCAACCACCTTCACTTTTTTACTGGCAACCGCATCAGAGCCATAGACGATGCCGTAAGGCGCTTCGTTGCGCTCAACCAGTGCCAGCGCGACGCGTACGCTGTTGCCCGGCGCCAGTTGGCCTGACAGAGTTTCCCACGCACCTAAATTCTGCAACGCTTCTTTCGCATAGATACCGGCCGGGACATGATCGGGATCGCCCACTGACAGACGCTGTCCTTTTAACAGGCTTTTCCAGTCGGTATTTTTGGAAATCGTCACTTGCTCAGGGTGAGTCTCGGCGGGCGCCACCAGCACCAGCTCGTTACCCAGCAGCGTAAAACGGCTGGCGTCATCGATGGTTTTCTTCTGCACCGCGTAGTCCATCCACTGCTGATCGGCTGAGATAAACAGATCCGCAGGCGCGCCCTGCTCAATCTGTCGCGCCAGCGTGGACGACGAGGCGAAGGAAGAAACCACCTGCACGTTTTTGCCTTTCTGATAGCTGTCGCCAATTTCCTGCAGCGCATTGGTCAACGAGGCCGCGGCAAACACGGTGATCTTATCGGCGGCAACCGCCTGGCCGGAAAAGCTGGCGCTGAGCACGGCACCAACGAAGAAATGGCGTAATTTTACAGACATGGTGATCTCCAGAGGGTTCGTTATGTAGTTCGTAATATAACGATTTTATCTACCCTGTCATGGAGTTTATCGGTTGGAAGGGGGAAAAGCTTAAGGGGGATCAACAAAAAACGAACGCCCGGCAGGTGCCGGGCGTTTCAGGAAAGCTTAATGACGGGATTGTTCCGTCTGGTCCTTTTTATGACCGATTGTTGAGATAACGTTAAATACTTCACCCAGTCCCCAAATCAGACCGAGGATAATCGCCATCACAACAGGCACCATCAGGATTGCTTCGCCAAGACCTATCAGTAATTCAAGCATGGTCGCCTCCATTGCAGCGTAAAAAAGCCATTGTATCTACAGCCAAAAAAAGTGCACTGCCCTTTTGTGCCTTTTACCTGTTTTTACGCCCGGCCAGCCAAAGGTGTACACTGCACCCCACCCTTATTTTATCCCGAAGCGAGAGCCATTATGCAGGCAGAACTTTCCCTGATCCTGAAACTACAGCAGCGGCTGTTTGCCGACCCACGGCGTATTGAGTTGCTGAAGCAGGTTCAACAAACGGGCTCGATCAGCCAGGGCGCAAAACTCGCTGGCATCAGCTACAAAAGCGCCTGGGATGCCATTAATGAAATGAATACCCTCGCCGACCGCACGCTGGTGGACCGCGCCACCGGCGGCAAAGGCGGTGGGGGCGCCAAAGTCACCCCTTACGGCGAGCGGCTGATCCAGCTGTTTGCGCTGATGGAACAGATCCAGCAGAAAGCGTTTGATGTGCTGCAGGACGATGTGCCGTTAGGCAGCCTGCTGGGCGCCATCGCCCGCTTCTCGCTGCAAACCAGCGCGCGTAACCAGCTGTTTGGCACGATTACCGACCGCGACGATCGGGCCGTGGTGCAGCATGTTGAAGTGCTGCTGGCCGATGGCAGTACAAAAATCTCGGTGGCGTTAACCGAGCAGAGCGCCAACCGGCTGGCGTTGACCAGCGGTAAAGAGGTGCTGGTGTTAATCAAAGCGCCGTGGATTGACGTGACCACCGGCGCCTCAGACGCGGATAATCAGCTGAGTGGCACCATCAGCAAGATTGAACAGGGAGAAAGTCAGAGTGAGGTGTTAATCGCCTTACCGGGCGGTGAAACGCTGTGTGCAACGCTTGCCAACGAACGCGTGGCAGAGCAAAACCTGCAACAGGATCTGCCGGTCACAGCACATTTTAATGCCGACAAGGTGATCATCGCCACACTGCTCTGAAACCGGACAGGAGATTTGACAGCAAGGGCATTGCGGATCCATAGTTTGCTAACAATGCATAAAATGGAATGAACAATGTCGACGTTGCAAATTTTGCAAGGCACGTTTCACCTTAGTGAGACTAAAAACCTGACCCTGGATGCGCTGACCCTGCAGGCCGGTGAAAGTTGGGCCTTTGTTGGCGCCAACGGCAGCGGTAAATCTTCGCTGGCTCGCGTGCTGGCAGGTGAACTGAATGCGGCTAAAGGCCAGCTGACCAACAGCTTTGTCCGCCCCGTCCGCCTCTCCCTGGAGCAGTTGCAGAAACTGGTGGCGGAAGAGTGGGAGCGAAATAACACCGATTTGCTCAGTCCCGGTGAAGACGATACCGGCCGCACCACCGCAGAAATCATCCAGGAAAATACCAAAGATCCGCAACGCTGCCAGCAGCTGGCCGCGTTATTTGGCATCACGCGGCTGTTGGATCGCCGCTTCAAATACCTGTCCACCGGCGAAACGCGTAAAACCCTGCTGTGCCAGACGTTGATGTCGCAACCGGACCTGCTGGTGCTGGATGAGCCGTTTGACGGTCTGGACGTTGATTCTCGCGCCAATCTGGCACAGGTGCTGGCCGGGCTGCATCAGCAAAACTGCACGCTGGTGCTGGTGCTGAACCGCTTTGATGATATCCCTGATTTTATCGACAACGTGGGCGTGCTGGCTGAATGCACCCTGACCCACGTGGGTCCCCGCCGTGAAATCCTCGCCGAAGCCTTAGTCGCCCAGCTCGCTCACAGCGAACAGCTGGCGGGGATGGCCCTGCCCGAAGCCGATGACGCCGGAAGTAAGCCTGCGCTTGTCGCCGGCGATCCGCTGATTGTGCTGCGCAATGGCGTCGTCTCCTATAACGATAAGCCGATCCTCAATCATCTCAGCTGGGAAGTGAAACCCGGCGAACACTGGCAGATCGTCGGGCCGAACGGCGCAGGAAAATCCACGCTGCTGAGCCTGGTGACCGGCGATCATCCGCAGGGCTACAGCAACGATCTGACGCTGTTTGGCCGCCGGCGCGGCAGTGGTGAAACCATCTGGGATATCAAGCAGCATATTGGTTACGTCAGCAGCAGCCTGCACCTGGATTACCGGGTCAGCAGCAGCGTGCGCAACGTGATCCTCTCCGGCTATTTTGACTCCATTGGCATTTATCAGGCGGTGTCCGATCGCCAGCAATCGCTGGCTAAGCAGTGGCTGCATTTGCTGGGGATGGAAAAGCTCGGCGATGCGCCGTTCCACGGCCTTTCCTGGGGACAGCAGCGGCTGGTCCTGATCGCCCGCGCGTTGGTGAAACATCCGGCGCTGCTGATCCTCGATGAGCCGTTGCAGGGTCTGGATCCGATCAACCGTCAGCTGGTTCGCCGTTTCGTCGATGTGCTGATTGGCGAAGGCGAAACGCAGCTGCTGTTCGTCTCACACCATGCTGAAGATGCGCCGCACTGTATTACCGATCGCCTGACCTTTGTCGCCGAAGGCGAGCACTATCGCTATCAGCGGGATAAAATGATGTAACCGCTACCACTAATTATTGCTTACCACCATCGACGCATGGATTATTTTGCCGTTTTTACTGACAGTTCGGATTATTCAACTTGTGTAAACGATTCCATTTATACAGACTTGATCACGCTTTATTCCTCCGCGCTGTGCTATTTTTCTTTAAGGCTATCGACGCATAAAGAAGGTTATCAGGACTCAACATGCAAAAATTTAATCCGGTCGATCATCCGCATCGCCGTTATAACCCACTGTCAGATCAGTGGATTTTGGTTTCTCCTCACCGCGCCAAACGCCCATGGCAAGGCGCGCAGGAAACCGCTTCCCAGGAAAAACTGCCTGCCCACGATCCGGACTGCTTCCTGTGTCCTGGAAACACCCGTGTAACAGGCGATAAAAACCCCGATTACAGCAGCACCTATGTCTTCACCAACGATTTTGCGGCGCTGATGACCGACACGCCAGACGCGCCGGAAAGCGAAGACATGCTGATGCGTTGCGAAAGCGCGCGCGGCACCAGCCGGGTGATCTGCTTCTCGCCGGATCACAGCAAAACCCTGCCTGAACTGACCGTTGCCGGTATCGAGCAGGTGGTCAGAACCTGGCAGGAACAGACCGCCGATCTGGGCCAACACTATCCGTGGGTGCAGGTTTTTGAGAACAAAGGTGCGGCCATGGGCTGCTCTAACCCGCATCCGCACGGCCAGGTGTGGGCCAACAGCTTCCTGCCAAATGAAGTGAAACGCGAAGACGATTTGCAGCGCGCTTACTTCGAGCAGCACGGGTCACCAATGCTGGTCGATTACAGCGCGCGCGAGCTGAAAGACGGCAGCCGCACGGTGGTTGAAACCGAACACTGGCTGGCAGTGGTGCCCTGGTGGGCTGCATGGCCGTTCGAAACCCTGCTGTTGCCTAAAGCCCATATCAAACGCCTGGTCGATCTGACCGATGCACAGCGTACCGATCTGGCGTTGGCGCTGAAAAAACTGACCAGCCGCTATGACAACCTGTTCCAGTGCTCCTTCCCATATTCGATGGGCTGGCACGCCGCGCCTTTCAACGGCGAAGCCAACGATCACTGGCAGTTACACGCCCACTTCTACCCGCCGCTGCTGCGTTCCGCTACGGTACGTAAATTTATGGTTGGCTATGAAATGCTGGCCGAAACACAACGTGATTTAACAGCGGAACAGGCAGCAGAACGTCTGCGTTCCGTCAGTGATATTCATTTCCGCGAGACGGGAGCATAACCATGACCTTACAGACCTCTACCCACAACATTTTCCAGGAAAAGTTTGGTTACGCCGCTGACCATACTATCCAGGCGCCAGGCCGCGTGAATCTTATTGGCGAACATACCGATTACAACGACGGCTTCGTGCTGCCGTGCGCCATCGACTATCAGACGGTGATTGCCTGCGCGAAACGCGACGATCGTCAGGTGCGCGTTATTGCGGCGGATTACGACAACGAGCAGGATATCTTCTCGCTGGATGAGCCGATCGCGCCGCTGAACGACAAAATGTGGGCGAACTATGTCCGTGGCGTGGTGAAGCATCTGCAGAAGCGCAACAGCGATTTTTCTGGCGTGGATATGGTGATTGCCGGTGATGTGCCGCAGGGTGCAGGTCTGAGCTCTTCTGCCTCGCTGGAAGTGGCGGTCGGCACCGTGTTCCAGCAGCTGTACGATCTGCCTTTAGACGGTGCGGAGATTGCGGTGAACGGCCAGGAAGCAGAGAACCAGTTTGTTGGCTGTAACTGCGGCATCATGGACCAGCTGATTTCGGCGCTGGGTAAAAAAGATCACGCCATGCTGCTCGATTGCCGCACGCTGGGTACGCGCCCGGTGCCTATGCCGGAAGACATTGCGGTGGTGATTATCAACACCAACTTCCGTCGTAGCCTGGTCGGCAGCGAATATAACGTGCGTCGTGAACAGTGTGAGGCGGGTGCGGCGTTCTTTGGTCAGACCTCACTGCGTGACGTCGAACTGGAGCAGTTCAGAGCGGCGGAAGACAAACTCGACCCGGTCGTCGCGAAGCGCGTGCGTCATGTGCTGACCGAAAATGCCCGTACGCTGGAAGCCGCTGACGTGCTGGCACGCGGCGATTTGGCGCGTCTGGCGGTGCTGATGGCCGAATCTCATGCCTCAATGCGTGATGACTTTGAAATCACCGTGCCACCGGTCGATATGCTGGTTGAGATCGTTAAGGCCTCGCTGGGCGATCGTGGCGGCGTGCGCATGACCGGCGGCGGTTTCGGCGGCTGCGTTGTCGCGCTGATGCCGCTGGAGATGGTGGAGTCGGTGAAAGCTGCCGTGGAGCAGCAATACGAAGCCAAATCGGGCATCAAAGAAACCTTCTACGTCTGCAAAGCCTCTGAAGGAGCGGGTCAATGCTAACCGAACCCACTTCCCGTGCGCCGGATGGTCAGCCATGGCATATCACCACGCTGCGCAATGCGGGCGGCATGGTTGCCACCTTTATGAGCTGGGGCGCCACCTGGCTCTCCGCCCGTGTGCCCATGAAAGATGGCACCGTGCGTGAAGCCCTGCTCGGCTGCGCCACACCGGCGGATTATCTGCATCAGACGGCTTACCTTGGTGCCACCGTCGGTCGCTATGCCAACCGTATTGCCCATTCCACGTTCAGCGGTGAAGGCAAAACCTGGCAGGTTGCGGCCAATCAGGGACCTCATCAGCTCCACGGCGGCCCGGAAGGTTTCAGCAGCCGTCGCTGGCAGATCGTCCGCCAGGCAGAGCATGAAGTGGAATATCAGCTGGATTCGCCCGATGGCGATCAGGGCTATCCAGGCAATCTGCTGGTGACCCTGCTCTACCGTCTGGAAGATGACAACACGCTGACCATCCAGTATCACGCCACCACGGATAAAGCCTGCCCGGTGAACCTGACCAACCATGCCTACTTCAATCTGGACGCCCGGCATGGCGATGCCCGCGATCATAAGTTGCAGCTGAATGCTGAACGGTATCTGCCGGTTGACAGTGAAGGCATCCCGAATGCCGATCTGAAAGCCGTTGCCGGCACCAGTTTTGACTTCCGCCAGCCAAAAACGGTCGCCGCCGAGTTCCTGCAGGATGACGATCAGCGCGCGGTGAAAGGTTACGACCACGCCTTCCTGCTGAACACCGAGGATGAAAGCCAGTCCGCGGCCGAACTCTGGTCGGCAGATGGTCAGCTGCAGCTGAGCGTATTTACCTCGGCCCCGGCGCTGCAATTTTACTCAGGCAATTATCTGCAAGGCACCCCTGCTCGTGAGCAGGGCGTCTATAATGCCTTTCAGGGTATCGCACTGGAGAGCGAGTTTTTACCCGACTCGCCGAATCATCCCGAGTGGCCGCAGCCTGACTGCTGGCTTAAACCGGGTGAATCGTATCAGTCGATTACGCGCTACCGCCTGACAGCGGTTTGATTCAGCGCATGAAAAACGCGCATCGGAGAGGCGACAGGCTTACGCGGTGCGCAGATTTCCGCTATGGTAATGGCCTATAAAATTGCCGCCAGGGTGCTACCGGCAATTTACGGTTTACCATTATCATAGAAACGTCAGATTATTAAGGAGTTAAGCTATGGCTGTAACTAAGCTGGTTCTGGTACGTCACGGCGAAAGCCAGTGGAATAATGAAAACCGCTTTACCGGTTGGTACGATGTTGACCTGTCCGATAAAGGCCGTACCGAAGCGAAAGCCGCAGGTCAGCTGCTGAAAAAAGAAGGCTTCACCTTCGATTTCGCTTACACCTCCGTGCTGAAACGTGCCATCCACACGCTGTGGAACATCCTGGACGAAGTTGACCAGGTCTGGCTGCCAGTGGAGAAATCCTGGCGTCTGAACGAGCGTCACTACGGTGCGCTGCAGGGTCTGGATAAAGCCGAAACCGCACAGAAATACGGTGACGAGCAGGTTAAGCAATGGCGTCGCGGGTTCGCGGTAACGCCGCCAGAGCTGGATCGTGCCGATGAGCGTTTCCCTGGCCATGACCCACGTTACGCTGCACTGACGGCTGAGCAGCTGCCAACCACAGAAAGCCTGGCGCTGACCATCGATCGCGTGTTGCCATACTGGAACGAATCCATTCTGCCACGCATGAAAAGCGGCGAGAAAGTGATCATCGCGGCCCACGGTAACTCCCTGCGTGCGCTGGTGAAATACCTGGACAACATGAGTGAAGAAGCCATCCTTGAACTGAATATCCCAACTGGCGTGCCACTGGTGTATGAGTTTGATGAAAACTTCAAACCAATCAAACATTACTATCTGGGCGATGCTGACGAAATTGCTGCGAAAGCGGCGGCAGTAGCCAACCAGGGTAAAGCGAAGTAATTCCCTCCTCTTCCCTGCGGGAAAAGAGAGAATACTGAGCACAAAAAATCCGCCGAAAGGCGGATTTTTTTATGGCTGATGCGCTGAGAAAACGCTGCCCGACCTGTACTCGGGCATAAGTAGTCTCAACGCCGAGGCTTAGTGGGCGCGACGCGCCTTCACGGCATCTGCCAGCTGGCGAAGCACTTTCTCAGTGTCTTCCCAACCAATACAGGCATCGGTCACGCTCTTACCGTAAACCAGCGGCTCACCGCTTTCGAGGCTCTGATTACCTTCCACCAGATGGCTCTCGATCATCACGCCAATAATCGCCTTGTCTCCGCCCGCAATCTGCTGCGACACGTCATCCGACACCACCAGCTGCTTCTGGAACTGCTTGCTGCTGTTGGCATGGCTGAAGTCGATCATCACCTGCGGATCCAGACCGGCCTTCTCCAGACCGGTTTTAACGGCGCTGACATGGTGGGCGCTGTAGTTCGGCTCTTTGCCGCCGCGCAGGATGATATGGCAGTCGCCGTTGCCGCTGGTTTCAACAATGGCCGAGTGACCGTACTTGGTTACTGACAGGAAGCAATGCGGCGCGCTGGCGGCATTAATAGCATCGATAGCCACTTTAATCGTCCCGTCGGTGCCGTTCTTGAAGCCAACCGGGCAGGAAAGGCCCGAAGAGAGTTCACGGTGAACCTGCGATTCGGTGGTGCGCGCGCCAATTGCTCCCCAGCTCATCAGGTCAGCCATATATTGTGGCGTGATCATATCGAGGAACTCACCGGCGGCAGGCAGGCCGGAATCATTGATGTCCAGCAGCAGCTTGCGGGCAATGCGCAGGCCGTCATTGATCTGGTAGCTGTTGTCCATATGCGGATCGTTAATCAGCCCTTTCCAGCCAACGGTAGTCCGCGGTTTTTCAAAATACACGCGCATCACCACTTCCAAAGAGTCACTTAACTCTTCACGCAGCGTCAGTAAACGCGCAGCATATTCTTTTGCGGCCTGGGTGTCATGAATGGAGCAAGGTCCAATCACCACCAATAAACGATCGTCGGTCTTTTTAAGAATATTATGAATAGCCTGGCGGGAGTCAGAAACGGTTTTCGCCGCCATGTCCGTGGCAGGATACTTTTCAAGCAGGGCTACAGGGGGAAGAAGTTCTTTTATCTCTTTGATTCTTAAGTCATCATTCTGATAATTCATAATATTTCCAGTATTTTAAAGGCCGTTCTGCACATCAGGCGCATCACGTCCAATTTATCGCGTGCTTACAGTGCTGTAAATCCGCTTTGGTCAACTTCTTGCCATTTAAAGTTGCTGTTTCCGGTTCCTGAACTACACTTTTACTTGTTAATACTTAAAAAAAACGCATAAAGATCACTAACTTTAGAGGAGTTGATCTTGTGCTGATTGTATTCCGAACTCTTCGAATTATTTATTCAAACCGCATTTTAACGGGTTTGGTTCGGCAATATTCACACCTAAACGGAGCATAATGATGAATAAGTTTGCAATCGTATTCCTGACCGCAGCAATGACCCTGGGTAGCGGCGCGGCAATGGCTGAATCTGGCAACAACGGTACGTCTAACCAGGCAGCAGATGCCGGTGCAGCGGCCGGTGGTGCAGCCCAGAAAATCGCCCCTAATGGCGTGGATAACAGCAAAATCAACAATACCGGTGATGCCACCAGTGGTACGACCCATAAAACCATGAAGCATCACAAAAAAATGAGCGCTGAGCAGATCCACAAAAACAGCGAGTGTAAAGACGGTAAATGTCCGAACATCAACAAAAAAGTCGGACCTGACGCGAATACTAAAACGGATGGCACTACCCAGTAAGTCGCCTGATAACCGTTTTGACGCGTGATTAAAAGGAGAGCTCAGGCTCTCCTTTTTCATGTCTGTTTGCTTACCTGAACCTTTACGCTATTCTTGAAAGCCCTGATTTCCCCCGGATAAATTCATGGTTACGCTGCTGCTGATTGACGACCACCCGCTGGTGCATGTTGCGCTTGAAGCGGCGCTGGCGCGTGCGCCTTTTCCCTTTACCCTGCTGGCAGCCGAAGATGAAAACCGCGCCCATGCGCTGCTGGCGGCACAGCCGGTGGATATTGTGGTGCTGGATATCGGGCTGCCGGACAGTGATGGCCTGCAGTTGCTGAAATTTATCCGCCGCCACTTCCCTGCCCTGCCGGTGATCATCTATTCCGCGCAGGAGGAACGTCTCTATCAACGGCTGGCCGAAGCCGCCGGTGCAGCGGGCTATGTTGCGAAACGTCAGCCGATGCCACAGCTGCTCTCTGCCATTCTGGCGGTACTGGGCGGCCAGCAGGCGTTCCCTGTCAGCAGCGAGAGTGAAACCACCACGCATATACTGACCAGCAAAGAGCAGCAGATTTTAGCGCTGCTGGCGCGCGGTCTGTCTAATTTACAGATTGCTGAACAGCTCAATATCAGCAATAAAACCGTCAGCACCCATAAAAAGAACATCATGGATAAAACCGGAGCCACCTCGGTGGTTGAACTGGCCGGATTCTGGAAGGCTCAGCAGTGACGCGTCGCCTGTTGCTGGCTGTGATGCTGTTGCTGTGCCTGCCGGTTGCCGCCGCGTTGCGGCCGATCAGCAGCGTGTTGATGCCGCAGGAGATGATGCCGCTGGATCAGTCGTCGAAGTGGCAGGATAAGCCATTACGCGTGGGCATCCTGCGCGATAACAGCACGCCGTGGAATATGGTGGTTGGCCAGGATCTCTATGGCATCAATGCTGACTATCTGGTGGCGCTGACGCAAACCACCGGTCTGAAGTTTCAGGTTGCGGATTACCCGGACTGGCAGGCCTTGCAGCAGGCTCTGCTAGAAGGCAAGCTGGATATCGCTTTTGGCGTGCCTCAGCAAACGCTGGAAAAGGGAATGAGCGCCACCCAGCCCTGGTTTACCAGCCCCCTGCGCATTTACCGCAGCCGCGAAAATCTGCGGCCGGTGATGTTCAATTCCACCGATGCCCAAATCACCATCAGCAAATCGGCCATTGCGCTGATCGATCCGGCATTTGCCCGCCAGCATCACTGGCAGGTGGTGGATAACGATCTGCAGGCGCTGTATGCCTTGCTGAATAATAAAAGTGATTATGTGGTCGCCGATGAGACCAGCGCCGGTTTTTTGCTCAATCAGCTGCAACAGGGGCAAATTTATCAACTGGCCTCGCCGCTCGATCCGGGTGAACTGCGTCTGCAGGCCATTACCACCCAGCCGGCGTTAACCGAACGGCTGGACATGGCCATCCGCCAGCTCCCGATGGAGGTGATTAACGGCATTCAGGGCCGCTGGAGCAGCCAGTTACCGCGTTATCAGGACACCAATACTGCCCACTTAACCCCGATGGAGCGCAGCTGGATCACGCAACATCCGGTTGTGACCTATGCGGCGATCGGCGATGACTATCCCTGGAGTTACCGGGCGGCCAACGGTCAACCGAGTGGCTACAGCGTCGAGCTGCTGAATATTATCGGTCAGAACACCGGGCTGCGTTTTCAGCCCTGGTGGGTGAGCAATGCGCAACAGGCGCAGGCGCTGGTCGATCAGGGACGGGCGATGATTCAGTTGACGCTGCCCCTGACCGGCGACGATGCGATGCGCAGCAATACGCTGCCAATCTGGCGTGCGCTTTGGGGCGTCTACGTTGGGCAGATGTCGCGACCGGCGACCGGCTGGCAGCAGCTTCAGGGCCTGAAAGTCGGCATCCGTCGCGGGGATATCGCGCGCGGGCTGATACCCGCAGGCATCACTGTCGTGCCGTTTGAAGACAGCAAAACGCTGTATGACGCGCTGGCTAATGGACAGATCGATGCGCTGGTAGACAATGTCATTTCGGCCCGCTGGCTGATTCAGTCCCGCTATAGCGACGCGTTACGCCTGGCCTTTGCCGCCAGCGACACCGCCTGGCCCATCACATTGGGCGTCAGCCCGGCGTTCCCGCTGTTAAGAACCCTGCTCAACACCAGCCTGCAGCAAATCCCCGCCGATACGCAGCAACGGATGAGAGAGACCTGGAGCAACAACAGCTCGGTGCTTTCAGAAGGCGCTGAAAACAGCATGCGGCCGATCTCGTTATTTGTGCTGATCGCCGCGTTATTTGCCATTGTCTTTTTACTGGTGCTGTTGATTCGACGTTATCTGGAACAGCGCCGCGAACGGCTGCAGCGCCGCCAGCTGGAGCTGGAGCGCGAAGAGGCCGAGCGTGCCAATCAGATGAAAAGCCAGTTTCTGGCCACCGTCAGCCACGAGCTGCGCACGCCGATGCAGGCGATTCTGGGCCTGCTGGAAGTGGAAGTGTCCCGCACGCCTGCCAGCAAAAACCTCAACGTGATCCACAGCAGCGCCTCCACGCTACTGACCTTGCTGAACGACCTACAGGATCACGCCAAGCTGGAGAGCAACAGTTTTACCCTGGTGCCGCAGCCGCTCGATCCGGCCAAATGGCTCAGCCGGCTGGCAGATTTTTATCACCCGTTGATGCGAAATAACGGGCCGCTGTTCCGCGTCGAAACCCTCCCGCCGTTACCTGCGCTGATCATGATTGATGGGCAACGGCTGCAGCAGATTGCCAATAACCTGATCAGCAATGCGATCAAATTTACCCGCCAGGGTGAGATTCGCGTTACCCTGGCGACGGAAAACGATCGCCTGCGCTTACAGGTGATCGACAGCGGCAGCGGCATTCCTGCCGAGGAGCAGATAAGGCTGTTTGAGCCCTGGTATCAGACACCATCGGGCCGTCAGCTTTCCGTGCAGGGCAGCGGTCTTGGCCTGTCGATTTGCAAAGAGATTGTCGCCAGGATGGGCGGAGAGATCCTGCTGGCATCCACGCCGCATCAAGGGACCACGCTGACGGTGTTTCTGCCTTTGCAGATCGTCACCAGCGATGCTGCCATGAATGAACCGGCACCCGTGCGCTCGCCGGGTGGAACGCCAAACGTGCAGCGCGTTGCGGTGGTCGACGATCATCCCACCAATCTGCTGGTGATGCAGCAGCAGCTGGCCTGGTTTGGCATTGAAGCCGACTGCTATCCTGATGGCCGGGCTTTTCTCGCCGCGGGCGGCGTGTATGACCTGCTGTTTATTGACTACAGCATGCCGCATCCGGATGGCGTGACGCTGGCGAAAATCATCCGTCGTGGTGAGCGTCACACCGCCCGACGCTGCCGCATTGTGATGTGTTCGGCCGATGCCGATATCCTGGCCAGCCCACAGGTGGCGGCGCTGACCGATAAGGTGTTGCTGAAACCTGTAACCCTGAACGAAATTGAGCCGCTGCTGACCGCGGGCACCGAGGTCGTTTTTGCCGATCTGCACCAGCGACTGTGGGATCTGGCCGGTCATGACCACGCCTTTTTCAGCAAATTGCAGAAAACGCTGCAGCAGACCCTACGAGAAGACAGCACCAGGCTGGTCACCGCGCTGAAGGAACAAGATTGGGAAAAGGCCGAAAAAGCCGCCCATCGTCTGAAGGGAAGCTGGCAAATGCTAGGCTATGCCGAGGGTGAAAATCGCTGCCAGCACATTATCGGGCAGTGCCGGGCACAGCAACAGCCTGCTACCGAACTGAATTTATTGATATCATTAACAGAAAGTTTACTCACTGAACTGGAATCTTATGGCGCACACCCATTCTGAAGGCACGGGAAACCGTACCCGCCTGCTGGCAGCCTTTCTCGTTACCGCCGTCTTTATGGTGGCTGAAGTGGCCGGCGGCATACTCTCTGGCTCGCTGGCGCTGTTGGCGGACGCCGGGCATATGCTTACCGATGCGGCCGCTCTGCTGATGGCCCTGCTTGCGGTACAGTTTGCCCAACGCAAACCCAATGCTCGCCACACCTTTGGCCTGCTTCGTCTGACCACCCTCGCGGCTTTCGTCAACGCCATCGCGCTGGTGGTGATCACCGTGTTGATCGTCTGGGAAGCGATCGTTCGTTTCCGTCATCCGGAACCCGTGGCGGGCGGTTTTATGCTGACCGTTGCCGTGGCGGGACTGCTGGCGAATCTGCTCTCTTTCTGGCTGTTGCATCGTGGCAGTGAGGAAAAGAACCTCAACGTGCGCGCTGCGGCGCTGCATGTGTTGGGGGATTTGCTGGGTTCCGTCGGCGCCATCGCCGCAGCATTAATCATCATTTATACCGGCTGGACGCCGATTGACCCGATCCTGTCGATTCTGGTTTCGGTGCTGGTGTTACGCAGTGCCTGGGCGCTGATGAAAGAGAGTATTCATGAGTTGCTGGAAGGCGCGCCTCCTTCACTGGATGTCGACAAATTGAAGCGGGCGCTGACGCAAGGCATCCCGGAGATCCGCAATGTGCATCATATTCATTTGTGGCAGGTAGGTGAGAAGCCGGTGATGACGCTGCACGTTCACGTCATCCCGCCTTACGACCACGATGCATTACTGCACCGCATCCACGACTGGCTGCATGACCATTATCAGATTGAACATGCGACGGTGCAGATGGAATATCAGAGTTGTGATGATGGCGACTGTGAACTGAGTTGGGGAAATGGTGGGCATGAGCATGCCCACCATCATCACTAAGACGAAAGCGCGCGTGAACCCTGTTCGCGGGCGCTTTTAATCCACAGCCAGCAACCGTTCAGGGCAATCAGCGTGAGGATGGCATATTCCAGCGACATGGCGTAAACGCCCTGGCGCGCGAAGATCATCACGCTAATCACGTTAATAATCACCCACAGCAGCCAGTTCTCGACGTATTTCCGCGTCATCAGGATCATCGCCACAATCGACAACACCATCAGGCAGGAGTCCCAGAACGGGAACGCATCGGGCTGCAATTCCGGCATGGCGACCGACAGGCCCACGCCCTGCATTACCGTCACCGCAATTTTCGTCAGCCAGGCAAAGACCGGATTGATGTACAGCGTCATCAGGCCAATCGCTACCACGCACACCAGCAGCCAGCCAATGGCTTTCGGCAAGGTCATCCAGCGGATTTGCAGCGCCTGCTGGTTATCCGTGGTTTGCCTGCTCCACGCATACCAGCCGTAGATGTTGGCGACAAAGAAGAACAGCTGCAACAGCAGGCTGGCGTAGAGTTGGATCTGGAAGAAAATAACCGCAAACAGCGTGACGTTAATCAGGCCAAAGGCGTAGTTACTGATTTTCTCAAGACTGGCAAGCCAGATACAAAGCAGGCCCGCCACGGTACCAATGGCTTCAATCCACGAAAGATCGTAACCACCGGTCCCAAGGGGGATGTGAACCAGAATATTATGCGTGCTAAAAAAATCCATATTGGCACCTGTGTCCTCAGCAGAAAAGCAACGATTAGCCTTTTAAACTTGCTGCAAAGGTTAGCATACGGTTCAACGAGATCAACGCGCCTTCACGTAGCGCCGCATCGACATGAATTTCATGCTGGCTGCCGCCATGTTCCAGGCCATCGGCAATCGCCTTCAGGCCATTCATCGCCATCCACGGACAGTTTGCACAGGTGCGGCAGGTTGCGCCCTCGCCCGCTGTTGGCGCTTCCAGCAGTTCTTTGTCCGGGCAAGCCTGCTGCATTTTATAAAAGATGCCGCGATCGGTCGCCACAATCATCTGTGGGTTAGGCAGGGTTTTGGCTGCCTGGATCAGCTGGCTGGTCGAGCCGACCGCATCCGCCAGATCCACAATCGCCTGCGGAGATTCCGGGTGAACCAGCACCGCCGCGTCCGGATAAAGTGCCTTCATGCGTTGCAACGCCTGAGTTTTGAACTCGTCATGGACAATACATGCGCCCTGCCAGCACAGGATATCGGCCCCGGTTTGGCGGGTAACGTACTGGCCAAGGTGACGATCCGGTGCCCAGATGATTTTCTCACCCAGGCTATCAAGATGTTCAATCAGTTCTACGGCAATGCTTGAGGTGACCACCCAGTCAGCGCGAGCCTTGACTGCTGCGGAGGTGTTGGCATACACCACCACGGTGCGGTCGGGATGCTGGTCGCAGAAGCGGTTGAATTCGTCGATCGGGCAGCCGAGATCGAGGGAACATTCCGCCTGAAGGGTTGGCATCAGGATGGTTTTTTCCGGGCTGAGGATCTTGGCCGTCTCGCCCATAAACCGTACGCCCGCCACCAGCAAGGTGCTGGCGGAGTGCTGGCTGCCAAAGCGGGCCATTTCCAGCGAATCGGCGACGCAACCGCCGGTCTCTTCTGCCAGCGCCTGAATTTCCGGATCGGTATAGTAATGGGCAACCATCACGGCGTTGCGTTCTTTAAGTAACCGTTTGATTTTCTCCCGGTAAATCTGCTTTTCATCCTGGGTAAGGCGGGCAGGTTTCGGCGGGAAGGGATATACAGCGGTTTCAGGATCGAACATCAGGCTCATATCGCGGCTCTCGTTTCTTTAACTTAACCAAATTAGCGGAAATTGGCCTTTCCGCGCCGACCTGCGGTTGGTTTGTTTTATATGCTAAACACGATAGCCGAAATAGTCGCCGCTGTCGCTCAGTTTTTCGCTGAGATCTCAGGATGTGAGCCCGATCACTTCAGGATGAATTCTGCCTCGTCCTGCTTCACCGTTTCAATCTTCAGCAGGAAGGCTTTGACCTCCAGACCGCCGGCAAATCCGGTCAGTTTGCCATTCGATCCAATCACGCGATGACAGGGAGCAATAATCGAGATTGGATTTTTACCGTTGGCCGCGCCGACCGCTCTGACCGCCTTCGGGTTGCCAATCTCGCGGGCGATATCGGCATAGCTGCGCGTTTCCCCAAACGGAATGGCCACCAGCGCCTGCCAGACTTTTTTCTGAAATTCGGTACCGACAAAATCCAGCGTCATGGTGAAGGTGGTACGCGTCCCGGCAAAATACTCATTCAGCTGACGCTCGGTTTCCACCAGCACCGGATGCGTCGGATTTTCTTGCATATCCGGTAAGCGCACGCGATTTGGGTTGTCATCCTGCCAGAGGATCGCCGTCAGGCCGAGATCGCTGGCAATCAGCGTCAGGGCGCCCACGGGTGAAGGCATTACTTTGCAAAAATAGCTCATCAGTCTTCTTCCTGTATCACGATGTTTTGCTGAGATTACGTCTATTATCCGTGAGAAGAAACGCTACGCTAGCCGTTTTCGGACATCAGGTTGAAATACGTTAGCTGTCCGAAAACGGCTAGCGAGGGCAACAAATTGCCCTTAACCTGGCATAAAAGCCAGCGAGTCGGGAATGATGATGATTGATAAACAGGTTGCTTACCGGGCACTGACCTCCCGGGATGTGCGTTTTGATGGGGTGTTTTATGTCGGCGTGACGTCTACCGGCATTTATTGCCGGCCTGTCTGTCCGGTTAAGCCGCCGCATGAGGTGAATTGTCTGTTTTTTGACAGTGCTGAAGCGGCAGAAAAGGCCGCCTTTCGCCCTTGCCTGCGCTGTCGTCCGGAACTGGCGCCGGGGAATGCGCCGGTAGACAGCAGTCACCGGATTGCCGATTTGCTGATCCAGCGGATTGAAGAAGGATTGGTTGAGGATATCGACAGTCTGGAAGAGATTGCGGCGCAGTTTTCGCTCAGTTCACGTCAGTTGCGGCGCATTGTGCAAAAAGAGTTGGGCGTTTCGCCGCTCGAGCTCAGGCAGACCCGTCGTTTGCTGCTGGCAAAGCAGCTATTGACCGAAACCACGCTGCCAGTCACTGAGGTGGCATATGCCAGTGGATTTGCCAGTTTGCGTCGCTTCAACGAGGTGTTCAGCCGTCAGTATCGAATGCCGCCGAGCCGGTTACGCAAAGAAGCCAGCGAAACGGGGCATTTTATCAGCAGTGAGACCTCGACGCTGTTGTTGAGCTATCGTCCGCCATTCAACTGGACCGCCCTGTTAGCCTTTCTGCGGCTTCGTGCCATTAAAGGCGTGGAGAGTGTGGATAATCAAAGTTATGCGCGTACCGTGCGTCTGGGCGAGCATACCGGATGGGTTCGTGTCACACAGTCTGACAAGAAGCACGGATTACAGGTCGAGTTTACCCATTCGCTGACGCCGGTGTTACCTGCGCTGTTGCGTCGGTTGAAGAATCTTTTTGATCTCGATGCCCATCCCGATCTGATTGCCGCCCATCTTGAGCAGGATCCGCTGTTGCGGGACAGTCTGACGAAAGATGCGGGATTGCGGGTACCTGGCGCATTTGATGGTTTTGAAATGGTGGTCAGGGCCATTCTCGGTCAGCAGATCACCGTGAAAGCTGCCACCACGATTGGTGGTCGTTTTGCAGAGGCCTTTGGCGAGGCGATCAAGACGCCCTTCCCTGAGCTCACTCAGCTGTCACCACAGGCCGCGAGGATAGCAGTGGCGACGTTGGATGAGGTGGCGAGCCTTGGCATCGTCAGCGCGCGTTCACGGACGCTGATAGCCATTGCACAAGCCTACGATCGGGGTGAGCTGAGGTTGGATGCAGGCACCGATCCGGATCGCGCAATCGCATCATTGGTGGCTCAGCCGGGCATAGGAGAGTGGACCGCGCATTATATTGCGATGCGGGCGCTGCGTTGGCCTGACGCATTCCCTGCCGGAGATGTGGTGGTCAGAAAGAATCTGGGTAGCGTAACGGCGAAGGAAGCCGAGCGATTATCTCAAGCCTGGCGCCCGTGGCGAAGTTATGCCGTGATGCATATCTGGAAGAATCTTGCGCCGGGGAAGGGTTGAGGGCTAAAGGGATTCAGGTCAAAACCGGGTTCGGGGGTATGGCGTCAGCATAGAATTGGTGTCGATGGGTAGGTTGATGGATACACAGGTCAAAGGCTGAGTGAAGTGCGATCGCGTTGATGAGGCTCGGTGGAAGCTCGTTTGAAAGGCAAGCATCGAATAGGGCTTTGACCTGTGTGTCCACAATTAACCATTCGATACTGAAGCTTAGGGGAAGGGAGAGAAGGTTGATAAGCAAAGCATCGGCGACAGGGATGTCGCCGCTGAGCCCCCAGGGATGGGTTCACGGCGACTTTGCGTTCAACCTTCTCTCCCTGACCGGGATACCGGGCCACGCAGGCAACCAGCCCTTCAACCAACATTTTATAAATCGCAGAAAGCATAAAGGCGCCTTTAGGGCGCCTTCTTAACATTGGTGAGTCATGCAGGATGCAGGTTCAAATCCTACACGAATCGCAGATAGCAAAAAGGCGCCTTTAGGGCGCCTTCTTAACACTGGTGGGTCGTGCAGGATGCAGGTTCAAATCCTACACGAATCGCAGATAGCAAAAAGGCGCCTTTAGGGCGCCTTCTTAACACTGGTGGGTCGTGCAGGATGACTCGGCTACGCCTCGCCCTGCGGGTCGTTGCTGTCGCAACGCTGTCTCACTTCGTTCGACTCGACCTGCTGCAGGTTCAAATCCTACACGAATCGCAGATAGCAAAAAGGCGCCTTTAGGGCGCCTTCTTAACACTGGTGGGTCGTGCAGGATTCGAACCTGCGACCAATTGATTAAAAGTCAACTGCTCTACCAACTGAGCTAACGACCCGCTTTCGCGGTAACACTTCACTTCGATGCCTGCTTAAACACTTGCGCTATTAAGGCTTAATGGTGGGTCGTGCAGGATTCGAACCTGCGACCAATTGATTAAAAGTCAACTGCTCTACCAACTGAGCTAACGACCCGCATCGAGCGGTTACTGCTTGGTACTGCATACTGCTTTAAAGTGGTGGGTCGTGCAGGATAACTCGGCTACGCCTCGGCCTCTCGGCCCGTTGCTTATTGCAACGTTGTTTCGCTTCGCTCAACTCGAACCTGCTGCAGGTTCAAATCCTTCACGCTTAACACTGGGTACTACTTTGAAAGTGGTGGGTCGTGCAGGATTCGAACCTGCGACCAATTGATTAAAAGTCAACTGCTCTACCAACTGAGCTAACGACCCACTTTTGCGCTGCCAGAACGTTTTCACATATGTCCCTTCAACGGCGGCATATATTACTGATTTACCGATTCAGCGCAACCACTATTTTCAGATAACTTGTTCAACTGACTACCTTTCGTCCGCAAAGACCAGAAATACGGCAATATCCGGTCAAAGCTGGTCACTTAGAGCGCAGCTGCCCGTTTTGCGGCATTTTTCGCTGCATCACTGTTTGGATAAAGTTTGGACACTTGCTGGTAAACGGCTTTGGCTTTCGCCGTGTCGCCCTTCTCCTGCATGATCACCCCAACCTTATACAACGCATCAGGACTCTTTGGTGATTTCGGGTAGTTTTTGACCACAGTAGCGAAATAATACGCCGCGTCGTCTTTCTTGCCTTTGTTGTAATTCAACTGTCCCAACCAGTAATTGGCATTGGGCTGATAAGTGGAATCCGGATATTTCTTCACAAAAGCCTGAAATGCACTGATTGCCTGTTCGTTCTGTTTCTTTTCAAGAACCAGCGCGACCGCAGCATTGTAATCAGTGTTGGCATCCCCGCTTTGCACAGGTGCCGCAGAGGCCCCTGACGCTGCGCTGTTGCCGTTTGCGGCATTATCGGCTGCAGCACCACCGGCAGCAGCGGCGGCATCACCAGAAGCACCCTGAGCCTGTGCGTTGGCATTGCCACCGCCATTGCTTAGCGTATCAATCTGCTGGTACATGCTTTTCTGACGCTCAGTCATCTGATTCATTTGGTACTGATTTTCTTGAATCTGACCACGGAGTGAATCGACATCGCGCTGTGAGTCGGAGAGCTGTTGCTGAAGTTGCTGAAGAAGTTGCGCCTGAGCATTGGAGATACGCTCAAGAGTTGTGACACGGTCTTCGACCGAGCCTGAGCCAACGTTACTGATTGACGCCTGGGCATTAGCGGCCCAGGGGGCCGCTACGCCAACCAGTAACGACAGACCCAACACGTGAAGTCTGAAGTTACTAATCATGTGATTCTCTTAGTATACCAGTACGGCACGACGGTTTTTAGCATACGCTGATTCGTCATGACCCAGTACAGCTGGCTTCTCTTTACCGTAAGAAACGATAGAGATCTGGTCAGCAGAAACACCTTTACCCTGCAGGTACATTTTAACAGCAGTAGCACGACGTTCGCCCAGGGCGATGTTGTACTCTGGTGTACCGCGCTCATCCGCATGACCTTCAACAGTCACTTTGTAAGATGGGTTGCTACGCAGGAAGTTAGCGTGAGCATCCAGCATCTGTGCGAACTCAGACTGGATGTCATACTTGTCCAGGCCGAAGTAAACGATGTTGTTTTTCTGCAGTTCCTGCATCTGCAGGCGAGCCTGCTCATCAGATGACATGTTGCCGCTGTTCATGCCGCTATTAGCGTTAGCGCCATCGCCCATACCATTGGTCTGGTCGTTGTTATTGTTTTTGTGTGAGCTACAAGCAGCCACTGCGATTACTGGCAGTGCCAGCATTAAGCCTTTCAGCACTTTGTTCAGTTGCATTTCTACAATCCTATTATTGTTAGCCATACATATTTACATATGCATCACAGATACGGCGACCAGGCAGGGAATTTTACCTGTCCATCAGTTGCCGGAAGACGCGCTTTGAAACGCCCATCAGTCGAAACCAACTGCAATACGGATCCCATACCCTGAGTAGAGCTGTAGATTACCATGGTGCCATTTGGTGCGAGGCTTGGCGTTTCATCCAGGAACGTGTCCGTTAATTGTTGAACGGCTCCCGTTTCCAGATCTTGTCTGGCGACGTGTTGAGCACCGCCGTTGGTGCTAATCATCACCAGTGATTTACCATCAGAGCTCACGTCCGCATCCTGATTCTGTCCGCCTTCCCAGGTCAGACGCTGTGCGGTACCGCCACTTGCACTGATTTTATAAATTTGTGGACGACCTGCCTGATCCGAAGTGTAAGCCAGGCTCTGGCTGTCCGGGAACCAGGTGGGTTCAGTACTGTTATAACGACCGTCTGTCAGCTGATTGATCTGGCCTGACGCCAGGTCCATCACGTACAGATTCAGGCTACCGGTCTTGGACAGCGCAAAGGCTAACTTCGTCCCGTCTGGGGAGAAGGCCGGTGCACCGTTGTGACGCGGGAAGGAAGCAACCTGTTTGATCGCGCCGTTCGCCAGAGTCTGCACAACCAGGGCTGATTTACCGCTTTCGAAAGTCACGTAAGCCAGCTTGCTGCCGTCTTTAGACCAGGCCGGAGACATCAGCGGCTGTGGTGAACGGTGCACGGTGTTCTGGTTGTAACCGTCGTAGTCAGAGACGCGCAGTTCATACGGGAACTGACCGCCGTTGGTCTGCACGACATACGCAATACGGGTGCGGAAAGCCCCTTTAATGCCGGTCAGCTTCTCAAAGGCTTCATCACTGGCAGTATGCGCCGCATAACGTAACCACTGTTTGGTCACCTTATACTGGTTCTGAGCCAGAATGGCACCCGGATTGCCCGAGGTATCCACCAGCTGGTAAGAAACCAGGTAGCTGCCGTCGGCGCCAGGCTGAACCTGACCGACAACCACGGCATCGATACCCAGCGCGGTCCAGGCAGCAGGCTGAACTTCAGCTGCTGTGGTTGGCTGCTGAGGCAGACGTGAACGATCTAACGGGTTGAATTTACCACTGTTGCGTAAATCAGCGGCAACGATGCCACCGATATCTTCAGGTGCGGCACCCGGGCCGGCCCATTTGAATGGGACCACGCCAATTGGACGCGCGGTGTTCACACCCTGGGTAATTTCAATGCGAACTTCTGCATGCGCTACAGCGACAAACAGCAGTAAAAAACTCATTGCTACACGAAATGCCTGCTTCATCTTTTCTCCCTTACCTGAACGCAACGTCCACGATAATTAGCAGTGTTCAAACGAACCAATAATGCATCTATAGAGTACGGCAAGTTGACCATAGTTCAACTTGCCGGATGTTACCGAATTCTTATGGCTTGAATTCTAACGTTGCATCTTTAACTGCCTGATAAACTTCCGCACTCGGCGGTTTAGGCATTCTTGCCATGCGGGCAGCATTAATTGCCGCCTGACACAGTGCAGCATCGCCTCCAGCCGCAGTGGCGGAAACTAAGGTGCCATCGGACATGATCTTGATGTGAATATCACACGTCCTGCCTTTGAACGTGTCCGAATCATAGAACTTACTCTGGATAGCCGCCTGAACCTGGCCTATATAACTATCAATTGCAGCCCCTGAAGCGCCCGCTTTTTTCTGATTACCCAGCCCTGCGGCAGCGCCACCGGATTTACCCTGCTTCGGCGCGTTCTTGCCAGAGCTGAGTCCTCCCAGTAAATCGTCCACATCGCTGGTGTCTTTTGCGGCATCAGCGGCGGCTTTTTTCTTGGCGTCGGCAGCGGCTTTGGCTTTCGCCGCGGCGTCTGCTTTCGCTTTTGCAGAAGCCTCTGCTTTGGCTTTCGCCTCTTCAGCGGCTTTCTCTTTCGCTTCTGCGGCTTCTTTCGCGGCAGCAGCTTTCGCTTCTTTAGCCTCTTCCGCCGCTTTGGCTTTCGCGTCTGCGGTGGCTTTCGCCTTCGCATCGGCGGCCGCTTTTACCTTGGCGGCTTCAGCGGCAGCTTCTTTGGCTTCAGCGTCAGCCTGCTTTTTGGCTTCGGCTGCCACTTTTTTGGCTTCGGCTTCGGCTTTTTTCTGTGCATCGGCAGCTGCCTGTTTGGCCTCTGCTTCCGCTTTTTTCTGTGCTTCAGCGGCCGATTTAGCCTGAGCATCAGCCTGCGCTTTGGCATCGGACTTCGCTTTAGCGGCGGCCATTTCAGCCTGCTTTTGCTCTTCCTGTGCCTGCTTCGCCGCGTCCTGAGCCTGCTTCTGCTCGGCAGCCTGCGCAGCCGCTTGCTGCTTCGCATCCTGCTGGGCTTGCAGACGCTCTTTTTCCAGCTCTTTCAAACGCTGTTGCTCAGCGGCCTGCTTCTGTTGCAGCTCTTCAGCCTGCTGTTGCGCCTGCTTCTTACGCTGATTGTCAGCCCGCTTACTGTCGCTTTGCTGATTCTGCTGCCGATTATACTGATCAACGATCGCACCAGGATCGACCATGACGGCATCGATATCACCACCGCCACCGCCGCTGCTCGCGTCGATGTGTTCGTCAAAAGAGCTCCAGATCAGTACCGCAATGACAAGCACATGCAGGATGACTGAAAAGATAATCGCTCGTTTTAACTTATCGTTTTGCTCGGTTGCCTTCGACACTCTCGATTCCCAAAAACGGTTCGAATGAATTAAATCGGCTGCGTCATTAATCCGACAGACTTAACGCCTGCCTGATGCAGCAAGTTGAGCGCCTTAATGATCTCGTCGTAAGGCACATCTTTTGCCCCACCGATCAGGAATACCGTCTTCGGATTCGCCTCAATACGGCGCTGAGCTTCGGCTACTACCTGCTCAGGTGGCAGCTGCTCCATCCGATCGTGATCAACCACCAGGCTGTACTGCCCCACGCCCGCCACTTCGACGATCACTGGCGGATTATCGTCACTGGAAACAGTTTTTGAATCTGTCGCATCCGGCAGATCCACTTCCACGCTCTGGGTAATGATCGGTGCGGTTGCCATGAAAATCAGCAGCAGCACCAGCAAAACGTCCAGCAGTGGAACAATGTTGATCTCGGACTTCATCTCACGGCGACCGCCGCGACCACGAGTTCTGGCCATGCTAACCTCAGCTCTTACTTGGTGTTCTCGCTGGAGAACGCCTGACGATGCAGAATAGCCGTGAACTCTTCCATAAAGTTATCGTAATTCTGTTCCAGCTTATTCACGCGCTGATTAAGGCGGTTGTAAGCCATAACGGCTGGGATCGCCGCAAACAGACCGATAGCCGTGGCGATCAGCGCTTCTGCAATACCCGGCGCAACCATCTGCAAGGTGGCCTGCTTCACCGCGCCCAGCGCGATAAAGGCATGCATGATGCCCCAGACGGTACCGAACAGACCGATATAAGGACTGATGGAGCCCACGGTTCCCAGGAAGGGAATGTGGTTTTCCAGCGCTTCCATTTCACGGTTCAGCGAGATGCGCATCGCACGCGTTGCGCCTTCAACCACCGCTTCTGGCGCATGGTTATTGGCACGGTGCAGTCGGGCAAACTCTTTGAAGCCCGAATAGAAAATTTGTTCAGAGCCCCCGAGCTCGTCACGACGGGCCTGGCTTTCCTGATACAGGCGAGACAGTTCGATCCCCGACCAAAACTTGTCTTCGAATGCATCAGCATCACGCCCGGCGGCATTCAGGATGCGCGTGCGTTGAATAATGATTGCCCATGAGGCGATAGAAAAACCAATCAAAATCAACATGATAAGTTTGACCAGAAGGCTCGCCTTCAGGAACAAATCAAGAATGTTCATGTCAGTCACTGCTTGAACTCCGCGACAATAGACTTGGGAAGCGCAATGGGCTTCATTAGATGTGGATTGATGCAGGCGATCAGCACTTCCGCTTCGTTCAGCGTCCGTCCTTCTGCATTCACAATACGTTGTGCGAAAGTCATGGTCGTTCTGGTCATGCTTACCACTTCACACTGCACCTCGAGAAGATCGTCAAGGCGGGCAGCTGCAAGGTAATCGACCGTAATCCGACGCACGACAAACGCGACCTGCTGTTCCAGCAAAGCCTGTTGGTTGAAATGGTGCTGGCGCAACATCTCAGTTCGTGCCCGTTCATAAAACGCGACATAGCTGGCATGGTAAACCACACCACCGGCATCGGTGTCTTCGTAGTAGACACGAACCGGCCATCGAAACAGCGTTGTACTCACTCTACATCCCGGTAATGCTTTAAACGCTGCTACTATACGCAAGAGCATACGCCTTTGGAATGGGTTGCCAGAGGGGAAAGAAAATAATTATTGTTTGGAAACAAGCCGGAGGAAATACGGACAAATCCTGGACGTTTCTTGACGTAATCTGAGGAAAAAGGCGGTTTAGGCGGTCAGGGAAGGCAGGCGAAGTGAGACTTCGCCTGAGTAAGCTTAGGAAAAGAAGAAGGCCAGGCCAAAAATAAGGACGATCCAGGCAGGAAGAGGCGAGAAAAATGCCTGCCAGCCCAGTCGACGAGGCCGGAAACCAACCCCATGGATCACCCCGGTGCACACCGCCCACATCATTAATAATCCCTGCCAGATTTCCAGTGAGCTGCTGTTCGCCGCGAACCGTTTCGGATCCCAGAACATACAGCCTGCCAGCAGCAAGGCCATCAGCAATGAAAGAGCCCGTAACGGGCTCTTATCCATCCACTGATAGAGGCGTGTTATCCCCTGCCCCATCAGCGTTTCTCTTTCACTTCACTGTCTTCGATATGCTCAATTGCCAGCGCTGTAATAATGCCGAACGCGCAGGCCAGCAAGGTGCCGAGGATCCAGGCAAAATACCACATTGTTCAGCTCCTCAATTAATAGAGAGAATGGGTGTTGTTTTCAATCTGCTCTTTGGTCAGACGACCGAACATTTTGTAGTAACACCAGGTTGTGTAGGCCAGGATAATTGGCACGAAGATAATGGCGGCAACGGTCATGATTTTCAGCGTCAACAGGCTGGAGGTGCTGTCCCACATAGTCAGGCTCATATTCGGCATCGTGCTGGACGGCATGATGAACGGGAACATGGCAACACCCGCAGTGAGGATCACACAGGCCAGCGTTAAGGAAGAGAAGACAAACGCCCAGGCCCCTTTCTCCAGTCGCGAACACAGAATGGTCAACAGCGGCAGCACAACGCCCAGCGCGGGAATGATCCACAGCAACGGTGTCTTATTGAAGTTGACCATCCAGGCACCCGCTTCACGCACCACTTCTTTGCCCAATGGGTTTGAAGCCGCGTTGTGATCCAGCACGCTGGTCACGGCATAGCCGTCGATACCATGCATCACCCAGACGCCGGCCAGTACGAAGCACACCACCATCACCAATGCCGAGATCTGTGCAGCAAGGCGCGAACGCACATGCAGCTCGCCGACAGTACGCATCTGCAAATAGGTCGCACCCTGCGTGAGGATCATGGTCAGGCTGACAATCCCGGCCAGCAGCGCAAACGGATTCAACAGCTGGAAGAAGTTGCCGGTATAGAACAGGCGCAGATACTCATCCATATGGAAAGGCACGCCCTGCAGCAGATTGCCGAAGGCCACGCCAATCACTAACGGTGGCACAAAGCTGCCGATAAAGATCGCCCAGTCCCACATGCCACGCCAGCGGTTGTCTTCCAGTTTTGAACGGTAGTCAAAGCCGATCGGCCGGAAGAACAGCGAAGCGAGCACCAGAATCATCGCCACATAAAAGCCGGAGAACGCAGCGGCATACACCGTTGGCCAGGCGGCAAACAGCGCGCCACCGGCGGTGATCAGCCAGACCTGGTTACCGTCCCAGTGTGGCGCGATGCTGTTGATCATAATGCGACGTTCAGTATCGGTGCGCCCAAGAATGCGGGTCAGCATGCCCACGCCCATATCGAATCCGTCGGCAACGGCGAAGCCAATCAGCAACACGCCAATCAGTACCCACCAGACGAAACGCAACAGTTCATAAGTGATCATTGCAGGACTCCTGTCTGAGCATCACGCACAGCAATACTGGACTGTTCGAAGTGATAGCGTCCGGTCTTCAGGCTGCTTGGCCCCAGGCGCGCAAACTTGAACATCAGATACATTTCAGCCACCAGGAACAGCGTATACAGACCGCAGATCAGGATCATCGAGAACAGCAGGTCGCCCACGGTCAGCGAGGAGTTGGCGACCGCGGTTGGCAGCACTTCACCGATGGCCCACGGCTGACGACCGTATTCAGCGACAAACCAGCCCGATTCGATGGCAATCCACGGCAGCGGAATGCCGTACAACGCGCATTTCAACAGGAAGGTACTCTTACCAATGCGGTTACGGATTACGGTCCAGAAGGATCCACCGATAATCAGCAGCATCAGCACGCCCGCGCCGACCATGATACGGAAGGAGAAGTACAGCGGAGCCACGCGTGGAATTGAGTCTTTGGTTGCCTGTTGGATTTGCGCTTCGCTGGCATCTGCCACGTTTGGCGTGTAGCGCTTCAGCAGCAGCCCGTAACCCAGATCTTTCTTCACATCGTTGAATTCGGTGCGCACAGCAGGATCTTTATTCCCGGAACGCAGTTGCTCCAGCAGGCTGTAGGCCTTCATCCCGTTGCGGATACGCACTTCATGTTGACCCATTAACTCTTTCAGGCCGGTGACTTGCTTGTCCACCGAGCGGGTAGCAATCAGCCCCAGCGCCCACGGAATTTGAATGGCGTATTTATTTTCCTGCGCTTCCTGATCGGGAATACCAAACAGCGTGAACGCGGCTGGCGCCGGCTGCGTTTCCCATTCGGCTTCAATCGCGGCAAGTTTGGTTTTCTGCACGTCACCGATTTCATAACCGGATTCATCACCCAGCACGATCACCGAGAGAATGGCGGCCATACCGAAACTGGCGGCAATGGCAAAGGAGCGTTTCGCAAAGGCGATATCGCGTCCGCGCAGCAGATAGTAGGCACTGATACCGAGGATGAACATCGCGCCACAGGTATAGCCGGCAGCTACGGTATGCACGAACTTCACCTGCGCGACAGGGTTTAAGATCAGCTCGGAGAAGCTGACCATTTCCATACGCATGGTTTCGAAGTTGAATTCGGAGGCGACCGGATTCTGCATCCAGCCATTCGCCACCAGGATCCACAGTGCGGAGAGGTTTGAACCCAACGCCACCAGCCAGGTCACGGCCATATGCTGAACTTTGCCCAGGCGATCCCAGCCAAAGAAGAACAGCCCGACGAAGGTGGATTCGAGGAAGAATGCCATCAGGCCTTCAATGGCCAACGGTGCGCCAAAGATATCCCCGACATAGTGAGAGTAATAAGACCAGTTGGTTCCGAACTGGAACTCCATGGTCAGCCCGGTTGCCACGCCCAGCGCAAAGTTAATGCCAAATAACTTGCCCCAGAACTTGGTCATATCTTTATAGATTTGCTTGCCTGAAAGCACATAGACCGTTTCCATGATCGCCAACAAAAACGCCATACCGAGCGTTAATGGGACGAACAGGAAATGGTACATGGCTGTCAGAGCAAACTGTAAGCGCGATAGTTCGACAATATCAAACATCTTGACTCCTTGCTCCACACACGTGGGTGATGACGCGGTAAGCACGGCTGAGTATCCGTGATACCGGTCAGTACCAGTATTTTAATCCAATTAAACACACAGTTTTCCGCATCATCATGGCGATAAGCCTTGCGGTTTTACCTTGCTGAAAGTAAAGAATTTGTGATGCCAGATTTATTTTATTTAACCAGATACAGGTTTTTCTAATATTGCCTGAGACGCCCGTATTGATGCAGAGCAATTTAATCGAAAAACCTTTTTCTTAGCCAGCTTTAAGAATTGATATAGATCGCACTTATTTGATCTTAATTAAAGTTTAGTGACCTGTTGGTGTGGTAGAGGGGTGAAGTTGTTAATTTATTGTTTTAAATGAACTCTAATTTGAAATAATTAAGTAATAGTTTCCGGTAAAATTTAACGCGGCCAGCTTCCCTAATCTTAGTCAGGTTTCTCAGCTTTGCCTGCGATACACCCTCTTTGGCATCACTTTTTTTGAACACATTAAAAAGGCCACCCGAAGGTGGCCTTTGAAGGTATTCCAGAAAGCGTCAGTTAATTCGGCAGAACCGCTTTAACCGCGTCGCCGATATCGGCCAGGCTACGCACGGTTTTCACGCCTGCAGCTTCCAGCGCGGCAAACTTCTCGTCTGCTGTGCCTTTACCGCCCGCGATGATGGCGCCAGCATGGCCCATACGCTTACCTTTCGGCGCAGTCACGCCCGCGATATAACCGACAACCGGCTTGGTGACGTGCTCTTTGATAAAGGCTGCCGCTTCTTCTTCCGCGCTGCCGCCGATTTCACCGATCATCACAATCGCTTCGGTCTGTGGATCTTCCTGGAACAGTTTCAGGATATCAATGAAGTTTGAACCTGGGATCGGGTCACCACCGATACCGACGCAGGTAGACTGGCCGTAGCCGATGTCTGTGGTCTGCTTAACGGCTTCATAGGTCAGGGTACCGGAACGTGAAACGATGCCGATACGGCCTGGCTGGTGAATGTGACCCGGCATGATGCCGATTTTGCAGGCGCCAGGGGTGATCACACCTGGGCAGTTCGGGCCAATCATACGCACGCCAGCTTCATCCAGCTTCACTTTCACCGTCAGCATATCCAGGGTAGGAATGCCTTCCGTGATGGTGATGATCAGCTTAATGCCCGCTTCGATCGCTTCCAGGATACCGTCTTTACAGAACGGGGCCGGAACGTAGATGACCGAGGCGGTTGCGCCCGTTGCTTCTACCGCTTCACGCACGGTGTTGAACACCGGCAGACCCAGATGCTCGGTGCCGCCTTTACCTGGCGTTACGCCGCCAACCAGCTGCGTGCCATAGGCCAGCGCCTGCTCGGAGTGGAAAGTTCCCTGGCCACCGGTGAAGCCCTGGCAGATTACTTTGGTGTTCTTATCGATCAAAATGGACATTATTTACCCTCCGCTGCGGCAACAACGCGCTGCGCCGCGTCACTCAGGCTGGTTGCTGCAATGATGTTCAGACCGCTGTCTGCCAGTTTTTTGGCACCCAGCTCGGCATTGTTACCTTCCAGACGCACCACCACTGGCACGTTCACACCGACTTCTTCAACCGCGCCGATGATGCCATCAGCAATCAGGTCGCAGCGTACGATGCCGCCGAAAATGTTCACAAATACCGCTTTCACCGCGTCGTCAGACAGGATGATTTTGAAGGCTTCGGTCACGCGCTCTTTGGTTGCGCCGCCGCCAACGTCCAGGAAGTTAGCAGGCTGGCCGCCGCTCAGCTTAACGATGTCCATGGTACCCATCGCCAGGCCTGCGCCGTTAACCATACAACCGATGTTGCCTTCCAGTGCCACATAGTTCAGTTCCCACTGTGCAGCCTGCGCTTCACGGGCATCTTCCTGGCTTGGATCGCGCATTTCACGCAGTTCCGGCTGACGGAACAGAGCATTGCCATCCGCAGTCAGTTTGCCGTCGAGGCAGATCAGATCGCCCTGCTTGGTGATCACCAGCGGGTTGATCTCAACCAGTGCCAGATCGCGCTCCAGGAACAGCGTGGCCAGACCCATAAAGATCTTGGTGAACTGGCCAACCTGCTTACCGGTCAGACCCAGTTTGAAGGCCAGTTCGCGGCCCTGATAAGGCTGAGGACCGGTCAATGGATCCAGCGCCATCTGGTGGATCAGGTGCGGGGTTTCTTCCGCCACTTTCTCAATTTCCACGCCGCCTTCGGTCGAGGCCATAAACACCACGCGACGGGTCGCACGGTCAACCACGGCACCCAGGTAGAGTTCCTGGTCGATATCCGTTGCCGCTTCAACCAGGATCTGGTTTACCGGCTGGCCATTGGCATCAGTCTGATAGGTGGTCAGGCGTTTGCCCAGCCAGTGTTCAGCGAAAGCACGGATCTCTTCCTTGCTCTTCACTACCTTCACACCGCCCGCTTTACCACGGCCTCCGGCATGAACCTGACATTTCACTACCCACGGACCGGCGCCAATCTTTGAGGCGGCTTCTTCAGCTTCACGTGGAGTGGTGCAGGCATAGCCGGTTGGTGCCGGTAAACCATACCGTGCAAACAACTGTTTTGCCTGATATTCGTGTAAGTTCATGATGTTCTATCCATTCAGGTCGGAAAAAACTTGGCCGAATCTGGCGGTTGCCAGAGTGTCGGCCACACATAGGGTTGGGTGCAGCACCAGGCCGCACCCGACAGGGATTAAACGTCCAGCAGCAGCCTTGACGGATCTTCCAGCAGCTCTTTGATCGCCACCAGGTAGCTGACGGATTCTTTACCGTCGATCAGGCGGTGATCGTAAGAGAGGGCCAGATACATCATTGGCAGGATCACAACCTGACCATTAACCGCCATAGGACGATCTTTGATCGCATGCATGCCGAGGATGGCACTCTGCGGTGGGTTGATGATCGGCGTGGACATCAGGGAACCGAACACGCCGCCGTTGGTGATGGTGAAGTTACCGCCAGTCAGTTCGTCAACGGTCAGTTTCCCGTCACGGCCTTTCACTGCCAGCTCTTTGATTTTCTTCTCGATATCGGCCATACCCAGTGCATCGATATCTTTCAGCACTGGCGTGACCAGCCCACGTGGGGTGGAAACAGCGATGCTGACGTCAAAGTAGTTGTGGTAAACAACGTCTTCGCCGTCGATAGACGCATTGACTTCCGGGAAGCGTTTCAGCGCTTCAACAACCGCTTTCAGGTAGAAGGACATGAACCCCAGACGCACGCCGTGACGTTTTTCAAACGCTTCGCCGTACTGCTTACGCAGGTTCATGATTGGCTGCATGTTGACTTCGTTAAAGGTGGTCAACATCGCGGTGCTGTTTTTGGCTTCCAACAGACGCTCGGCAATGCGCTTACGCAGACGGGTCATTGGAACGCGCTTCTCGCTGCGGCCTGGCAGAGCGGCGGCTGGTGCAGAAGGCGCGGCTGCAGCAGGCGCTTTCGCGGCGGCTTCAGGTTTTTTCGCCAGATGTTTTTCAACGTCTTCACGCGTCAAACGTCCACCGACACCGGTGCCTTTGATGGCGGCCGCATCGAGGTTGTGTTCAGCAATCAGGCGGCGGATAGCCGGGCTGAGCGCGTCGTTGCTCTCTTCTTCCAGAGAAGCGCTCTGACGCTGTGCCGGGGTAGAATCCTGCTCTTCAACTTTGGCAGAGCTTGCTTTGCCGCCGCTGTTCCCTTCTTTCAGACGACCCAGCGCCTGACGAGAGATAACTGTTGCGCCTTCATCTTCCAGAATCGCTTCCAGCACGCCATCGGCGGTGGCCGGAACTTCCAGAATCACTTTGTCGGTTTCGATCTCTACCAGCACTTCGTCGCGCTGGACAGAATCGCCTGGTTTTTTGTGCCAGGTTGCCACGGTGGCATCGGCAACGGATTCAGGCAGGTCGGGAACGATGATCTCTACGCTACTCATTATTTTTCCTTGAATTAATTAACGTTCAGCGCGTCATTTACCAGATCTTGCTGCTGCTGCTGGTGAACGGACATATAGCCAACTGCCGGCGAGGCGGAGGCGGGGCGGCCGGCGTAACGTAATGAAGCCCCAAAAGGAACCACTTCACGGAAGTGGTGCTGGCTGCAGAACCATGCGCCCTGATTAAGCGGCTCTTCCTGGCACCACACGAAATCATGCACATGCGAATATTGCTGCAGCACATCCTGAACCGCTTTGTGCGGGAACGGATACAGCTGTTCGATACGCACGATAGCGACATCGGTTTGCTCGTTTTTGCGACGCTTGTCCAGCAGATCGTAATAGACCTTACCGGAGCAGAGCACCACACGCTTCACGCCTTTCGGGTCAAGCTCGTCGATCTCGCCAATTGCCGGCTGGAAGCCGCCCGTGGCCAGCTCTTCCAGAGAAGAGACCGCCAGCGGATGACGCAGCAGAGATTTCGGTGACATGACGATCAACGGACGGCGCATACCGCGCAGCGCCTGACGACGCAGCATATGGTAAACCTGAGCCGGCGTTGACGGCACGCAAACCTGCATGTTCTGCTCAGCGCAAAGCTGCAGATAACGTTCCAGACGGGCAGATGAGTGCTCCGGGCCCTGCCCTTCGTAACCGTGCGGCAGCAGCATTACCAGACCGCACATACGGCCCCATTTCTGCTCGCCGGAGCTGATGAACTGGTCGATAACCACCTGAGCACCGTTGGCAAAGTCACCAAACTGCGCTTCCCAGATGGTCAGCGTGCGTGGTTCTGCCGTGGCATAACCGTATTCGAACGCCAGCACCGCTTCTTCAGACAGGACGGAGTCCCAGACTTTGAAGGTGCCCTGACCGTTATGCACGTGCATCAGCGGGGTATAGGTTGAGCCGTTAGACTGGTTGTGGATCACCGCATGGCGGTGGAAGAAGGTGCCACGTCCCATGTCTTCACCGGAAAGACGGCACGGAATGCCTTCATCTACCAGCGTGGCATAGGCCAGGTTCTCGGCAGCGCCCCAGTCGAACGGTTTGTTGCCTGCGGCCATCTCAGCGCGATCGTTATAGATCTTCGCCACGCGGGACTGCATTTCAATGGCTTCCGGCACGCTACTGATGCGCTTAGCCAGCTCTTGCAGGCGCTTCAGGTCTAAGGTTTCCTGATAGCTTTCATCCCAGTCATGGTTCAGATACGGCGACCAGGTGAAGGAGTGCAGGCTCATCGGACGCCATTCAGGCACCACGCATTCGCCAGCATCCAGCGCGTCGCGGTACAGGTTGACCATTTCCGTGGCATCTTCCAGGCTGGCAATCTTCTCGCTTTCGAGACGATCGGCATAGAGTTTGCGCGGGGTTGGATGCTTTTTGATCTTCTGATACATCACCGGCTGAGTCGCACTTGGCTCATCCGCTTCGTTATGGCCGTGACGGCGATAACAGACCAGATCGATGAAGACATCACGCTTGAAGGTGTTACGGAAATCCAACGCCAGGCGGGTCACAAAGGCCACCGCTTCCGGGTCATCGGCATTCACGTGGAAGATTGGCGCCAGCACCATTTTACCGATATCGGTACAGTACTGGGTTGAACGGGCATCTTTCGGATTGGAGGTGGTGAAACCAATCTGGTTGTTGATCACGATGCGCACGGTGCCGCCGACTTCATAGCCGCGAGCCTGAGACATGTTCAGCGTTTCCTGAACCACACCCTGACCAATGATCGCCGCATCACCGTGGATGGTGATTGGCAGAACTTTGTTGCTGCCCGGCTCGTCAAGACGATCCAGACGCGCACGCACAGACCCCATCACTACCGGGCTGACGATCTCAAGGTGCGACGGGTTAAACGCCAGCGCCAGGTGAACCATGCCGCCTTCGGTTTCGACGTCGGAAGAGAAGCCCATATGGTACTTCACGTCACCGGTACCGAGATGCTCTTTGTGCTTGCCCGCGAACTCGTCAAACAGGTCCTGCGGCTTTTTACCCAGCACGTTGATCAGCACGTTCAGACGACCACGGTGGGCCATGCCCAGCACCACTTCACGCGTGCCGCTTTTGCCTGAATGGTGGATCATCTCGTTCAGCATTGGCACCAGTGCATCGCCGCCTTCCAGCGAGAAGCGCTTGGCGCCCGGGAATTTCGCACCGAGGTAACGCTCAAGGCCTTCGGCTGCGGTCAGCTGTTTCAGGAAACCTTTCTTCTCCGCGGTGGAGAACGATGCCTGCCCGGCTACCGATTCGATGCGCTGTTGGATCCAGCGTTTCTCTTCGGTGTTGGTGATGTGCATATACTCAGCACCGATCGAGCCGCAGTAGGTCTGCTTCAGCAAGGCGTAAAGATCCGCCAGCTTCATGGTGTCTTTGCCGAAAGCAAATGAACCCACGTTGAAGGTTTCCTGGAAATCCGCTTCGCTCAGATCGTGGAATTTAGGATCCAGATCCGGCACGGATTCATTCTGCCACAGGCCTAACGGATCGAGGTTTGCCAGCTGATGTCCGCGGAAACGGAAGGCGTTGATCAGCTGGAGAACCTTAACCTGCTTGGCATTGGTATCAGGATCGCTTACGGAAGAGGTGTAACGCGTGGCGTCTTTCGCCAGACGGCGGAAGTACTCGCGTGTGCTCGAGTGAAATTGTTCCGGTCTGACCCCTTGACCTGGAAGCTGCTGAAAGAGCTCTTTCCAGGCAACATCAACAGAGTCAGGATCAGTTAGATAGTCCTCATAGAGCTGCTCTATGTAGGTCTGGTTCGCGCCGGCCAGCCAGGAGGAGTCCAGCCAGGGTTTCATCGCGCTGTTCTGCATTGTGATCCCTTAAGCATTTTGTGCTTTAGTTCGCCGTGATTATTTAACAGGGCCTTTGCAGGCCCCACGCCGCATAAGCGGCTTGCCCTCGGCTGTGTTCCGCTAACAACGCGGGACGCAGCCTGAAAGTTCATCGATACGAGCGCTGTGCGCGACTGCTGGCGCCCGGGCCCGTAAGGGAACCTTGCAAAGCCAACCCGAAGATAAGCTTGGCAGGGTTTCCTGGTAAAACAACCGGGAACCTGGCGGTTCCCGGATGAGGTGCGCTTATGCGCCTCTTTGCAGCAGCATCGACTTAATATGGCCGATGGCGCGCGTAGGGTTAAGTCCTTTAGGACATACGCTCACACAGTTCATGATGCTGTGACACCGGAATACGCTGAAAGCATCGTTCAGATTATCCAAGCGCGCATCCGTTTCGGTATCACGGTCGTCGATCAGGAAGCGGTAGGCTGCCAGCAACCCAGCCGGACCGATAAATTTGTCCGGGTTCCACCAGAAAGATGGGCAGGACGTTGAGCAGCATGCACACAGGATACATTCGTACAGGCCATCCAGTTTTTCACGCTGTTCCGGCTCCTGCAGATGCTCACGCGCCGGTGGATTTTCCCCATTATTCAACAGGTAAGGCTTAATCTTCTCATACTGAGTGTAGAATTGCCCCATGTCCACCACCAAATCACGGATCACCGGTAAACCCGGTAAAGGACGGATCACAATTTTTTTACTGCCGCCGCCAAGGGCGGAAACAGGTGTGATACAGGCCAGACCGTTTTTACCGTTCATGTTGATGCCATCGGAACCGCAAACGCCCTCGCGGCAGGAGCGACGGAAAGCCAGCGTCGGGTCCTTTTCCTTCAGACGCATCAGCGCGTCCAGCAGCATCATGTCGCGCCCTTCTTCGGACTCCAGGCTGTACTCCTGCATGTGCGGAGCATCGTCAACTTCCGGGTTGTAACGATAAATAGAAAATTCGAGTCTCATCGCTTATCTCCGCAAACTAGTAAGTACGTGCTTTCGGCGGGAACGCCGCGCGCAGTTTCGGCGCCATGTTCACCTCACGGCGAGTCATGCTTTCGCTCTGCGGCAGATACACGCTGTGGCATAACCAGTTTGCATCGTCACGTTCTGGGTAGTCGAAGCGGCTGTGCGCGCCACGGCTTTCGGTGCGGTAGTTCGCCGCGACGGCCGTTGCATAGGCCGTTTCCATCAGGTTATCCAGCTCAAGGCACTCAATACGCTGGGTATTGAAGTCGCTTGAACGGTCATCCAGACGGGCGCCTTTCAGGCGTTCACGCAGAACTTTCAGCTCTTCCAGACCTTTTGCCATCGCATCGCCTTCACGGAACACCGAGAAGTTGTTCTGCATACAGGTTTGCAGGGCTTTGCGCAGCTCGGCAGGATCCTCGCCGGTGGTGTTGTTGTTCCAGCGGTTCATGCGGGCCAGAGACGCTTCGATCTCTTCTTCGGTTGCGTCTTTCAGCTCGCCCTGCTCTTGAATGGATTCCAGCAGGTGCAGACCCGCCGCACGACCAAACACCACCAGATCCAGCAGCGAGTTGCCGCCCAGACGGTTAGAACCATGAACCGATACGCAGGCAATCTCACCCACCGCAAAGAGTCCTGGCACCAGAGTATCTTCGCCCTTCTCATTTACCGTCAGCGCCTGACCGGTTACGCGGGTCGGAATACCGCCCATCATATAGTGGCAGGTAGGGATAACCGGGATCGGTTCTTTAACCGGATCGACGTGAGCAAAGGTGCGGGACAGTTCCAGAATACCTGGCAGACGCGCTTCCAGCACTTCGTGACCGAGGTGATCCAGTTTCAGTTTGATGTGCGGGCCCCACGGACCTTCGCAACCACGACCTTCACGGATTTCGATCATCATTGAACGGGCAACCACGTCACGACCGGCAAGGTCTTTGGCGTTTGGCGCATAACGCTCCATAAAGCGCTCACCGTGTTTGTTCAACAGGTAGCCACCTTCACCACGACAGCCTTCGGTCACCAGCACACCCGCGCCGGCAATACCGGTTGGGTGGAACTGCCACATTTCCATGTCCTGTACCGGCACGCCGGCACGCAGTGCCATACCCACGCCGTCACCGGTATTGATGTGGGCATTGGTGGTGGACTGGTAAATACGTCCTGCACCGCCGGTCGCCAGAACCGTTGCGCGCGCTTTAAAGTAGACGACTTCGCCATCTTCAATATTCAGTGCGGTACAGCCGACAATGGCGCCGTCGGCATTTTTCACCAGATCCAACGCATACCACTCGGAGAAGATAGTGGTCTTGTTTTTCAGGTTCTGCTGATAAAGGGTATGCAATAACGCATGGCCGGTACGGTCAGCCGCCGCCGCGGTACGCGCCGCCTGCTCACCGCCGAAGTTCTTCGACTGGCCACCAAACGGACGCTGATAAATGCGGCCATCGTCCAGACGGGAGAAAGGCAGGCCCATGTGTTCCAGTTCCAGAATCGCTTCCGGTCCGGTTTTACACATATATTCAATGGCGTCCTGGTCACCGATGTAATCGGAGCCTTTCACCGTGTCGTACATATGCCATTCCCAGTTATCTTCATGGGTGTTACCCAGCGCAACGGTGATACCGCCCTGCGCAGAAACTGTATGGGAACGGGTCGGGAAAACTTTGGACAACAGAGCACAGCTCTGGCCCGATTGGGAAATCTGCAGCGCGGCACGCATGCCTGCACCACCGGCGCCGATTACTACGGCGTCAAACTCTCTTACTGGCAAACTCATTACGCACCCCACACAACAACAGTTCCATAAATGGCATAAACCAACAGCGCAACCACCACCACCAGTTGCAGCATCAAGCGAATAGCAACCGGCTTGATGTAATCCGTCAGTACCTGCCACATCCCAATCCAGCCATGCACCAGAATGGAGAACAGCGTCAGAAGGGTGAAGACTTTGGTAAAGTTGGAGGCAAAGAAGCCACGCCAGATGTCGTACGTCAGGGTTCCTGACATCACCACGAAACCGAGGATGTAGATCACGTATAACGTCATGATCATCGCAGCAGCACGCAGCAGCAGCCAGTCATGAACGCCGTTGCGACCCAATGCAGAAGCGTTGCTTACCATACGAGGACTCCAGCCAGAATTGAAAGCACGACAGTGATACCAAAAGAGATTTGCGCGGAGCGCGTCCCAATTTGCAGCGTTTCACCCAGATATCCGAAGTCCATCAGCATGTGACGAATCCCACCGACGATGTGATACGCCAGTGCGGTTAAAATGCCCCACATGATGAATTTGACAAAGAAGCTGCCCATGACGGCAGAAGCTTGCAGGAAGCCTTCGGGAGATGAGAGTGACAGGCCCAGTAACCAGAGCAGTATACCAACAGCCACAAACGTAATGACGCCAGATACGCGATGGAGAATAGACGCTATTGCAGTAACGGGAAACCGGATCGTGGAGAGATCCAAGTTGACAGGTCTTTGTTTTTTCACGGTTTTGCCCACACAGCCTTTCTTATTTTGCTTCCTCCGGTCCTGAGGGCGGGTCAGACAGCGTTACGGAGATACTGCGCCAGGCACTAAAACAACAACATCCAGTGTCAAAACGACGCGTACGCAACGCTGGGTGGCTCCTACTGCAGGGTATTCCGGAGACCTGGCGGAAGTATAGGGGGTTCACAAACTCATTACAATTCCCCTACAAACTTCTTGGGCATATTTAGGTGGAACAGTGATCCGACTCACATTTTTCACAATTTATACAAATTTAATTATCTGATTTGACAAAACTTCAACATTCCTGTTACAAACGGACGATCAAAAGTTCTATGATGCACAAAAGTTATGGGGATACACTTTCCCCTAAGCACAAGTTATGTAACATTGATGATATATACGTACAAAGTATCAGGTATCGGTTACCAACAAGTTACGACCAGACCGGATCTTTAACAACCGCGAAACGCAGTACTGTTGTGCCCACCCGGCCTGCGCACGCCCCGTCTCTCTGTACCCTGCACGATACAAGATGCCACAGAGACGACACTGCGCTTTTTTATGCAGGCGCGGACACAATGAGCATTTCGAGTGTCGAAGATCTATAGATAAGGCGCAAAGGAGACAATAAATGGCTGATAAAAAAGCAACGCTAACCCTACCAGGCGAAGCTCCTATTGAACTTGATGTGTTGCAAGGCACGTTAGGCCAGGACGAGATAGATGTACGTACCCTCGGATCCAAAGGGTATTTCACCTTTGACCCAGGCTTCACCTCTACTGCGTCCTGCGAATCTAAAATCACCTACATCGACGGTGATGAAGGTATCCTGCTCCACCGTGGTTTCCCGATCGATCAACTCGCTGTGCACTCCAACTATCTGGAAGTGTGCTACATCCTGCTGAATGGCGAAGCGCCAACCAAAGAGCAGTTTGAAGAATTCAAAACCATCGTAACCCGCCATACCATGATCCATGAGCAGATCCATCATCTGTTCCGTGGCTTCCGTCGTGACTCTCATCCGATGGCGGTAATGTGTGGTGTTACCGGTGCACTGGCCGCGTTTTATCATGATGCGATGGACGTTAACATTGAGCGTCACCGCGAAATTGCGGCATTCCGCCTGCTGTCCAAGATGCCGACCGTTGCGGCGATGTGTTACAAATATTCGATCGGCCAGCCTTTCGTTTACCCACGCAACGACCTGTCTTACGCCGGAAACTTCCTGCATATGATGTTCTCCACGCCGTGCGAAGAGTACGTGGTGAACCCAATTCTGGAACGCGCCATGGATCGTATCCTGATCCTGCATGCTGACCACGAGCAAAACGCCTCCACCTCTACCGTGCGTACCGCCGGTTCTTCTGGCGCTAACCCGTTTGCCTGTATCGCCGCGGGGATCGCTTCCCTGTGGGGACCTGCCCACGGTGGCGCAAACGAAGCGACCCTGCGTATGCTGGAAGAGATCAGCACCGTTGATCACATCCCTGAGTTCGTGAAGCGTGCAAAAGACAAGAACGATTCGTTCCGTCTGATGGGCTTCGGCCACCGCGTGTATAAGAACCACGATCCGCGTGCAACCGTGATGCGTGAGACCTGTCATGAAGTGCTGAACGAACTGGGCATGAAGGACGATCTGTTGGAAGTGGCGATGAAGCTGGAAGATATCGCGCTGAACGACCCGTACTTTATCGAGCGTAAACTCTATCCAAACGTCGACTTCTACTCAGGCATTATTCTGAAAGCGATGGGCATTCCGTCTTCCATGTTTACCGTGATCTTCGCGATGGCGCGTACCGTGGGCTGGATTGCACACTGGAAAGAAATGCACGACGACGGCATCAAAATTGCCCGTCCGCGTCAGCTGTATACCGGCTACGACAAGCGTGACTTCAAGTCTGGCACCAAATAATCCGCCAGACCGCATAAAAAACGCCGCAATTGCGGCGTTTTTTTTTGATTAATGCTGGCAACCCGGACACCAGTAAAACGGCCGCGACGAAAGCACCGTTTTCTCAATGATGCCGCCGCACCGCTCGCACGGCTGCCCTGCCCGATGAAACACCTTAAAACTGAACAGCGCGCCGTGATGTTTATTCTCTTTACTGACTCCCCGCGTGAGGTACGAAAGCCGCGGAATGGCCAGTAACGCGTCAGCCAATAGCGCCAACTGCTCTTCGGTCAGGTCCTGCGCTTTATGTTGCGGCGCCAGGCCTGCCAGCCAGAGTATTTCTACCCGCAGATAGTTGCCTAATCCCGCCAGAAAAGCCTGATCCAACAGTAACGCGCTGAACTGACGCCGTCTGAAACGGGATGAAAGCAACCGCGCTTTAACCTGCTCAGAGGTTAACGTCATATCCAGCACGTCCGGACCTACGCGCTGCAGAAAAGGATGTGCCATCAACGTATCCGCATTCAGCAATTCAATCTCTGACGCGCTGTAGAGCAGAATGGCCTTATCTTCCGCCGCCAGACGAACGCGCAGAATGCGGTTAGTGGCAGGATCAACGCCGCTTTTCGCCACCCGCCAGACGCCATACAGCTGGTTATGGCTGTAAAGCGTCAGGCCATTAGAAAAGTGGGTCAGCATCGCTTTGCCCCGCGTTTCAATCGCCTCAACCCGTTCGCCAAGCAATGCCGGTTCGTAGGTTTTTAGCTGAGGAAAAGCAAACCAGACGTCAGTCAGCGTTTTCCCCTTGATCGCTTTCTCCAGCTTATCCGCCGCGCGGCGGATTTCAGGTCCTTCTGGCATGATTCACCCGTTCAGTCTCAGTGTGTGGCGCCGCCTTCCAGACGAATATCCTTTTCAACGGTCAGCGCAATGCTCAGCGCCATTTCCAGCGCGAGGATCACCGTCGCCGCCGGCATGCTCGCCACGCCAGGATGTTTAACCGCCTGTTCAGGCAGGTAAGGAATATGGATAAACCCACCGCGGATTTTGGTCTTGTTCTTAGCCAGGCTGTTGTATTTTTCCAGATAATGCATCAGCCCGTACATCACGTGATTGCAGACATAGGTGCCCGCCGTCTGAGAGACGGACGCCGGGATCCCCGCTTCGCGGATCCCTTCGACAATCGCCTTAATCGGCAGCGTGGAGAAGTAGGCCACCGGCCCATCCTCGACAATCTCTTCGTCAATCGGCTGATTCCCCAGGTTATCAGGAATGCGGGCATCATCGACATTGATGCCGACGCGCTCGATGGTCACATCGGTACGCCCCCCCGCCTGCCCTACGGCAATCACCAGATCCGGTTTCAACTCTTCAATGGCGGCATACAACGCGGTCAGCGAGTCGCCAAAAGCACAGGGCAGCTGTTTGGCCATCACTTTTGCTCCGCACACCATGCGCTCATGCAGATGGCTGACGGCTTCCCACGACGGGTTCACCAGCTCGCCTCCGAACGGCTCGAAAGCGGTAATCAAAACGGTCTTCATTGTGGCCTCACAGGAACATCATGAAATACAGAAGGAAGATATTGGCTATTAACAATAGCACGCCGGTGGGCACCTGAGCCTTGATCACCGCATTGCGGTCAGGCAGTTCGAGCAGCGCCGCCGGGACAATATTGAAGTTGGCCGCCATGGGCGTCATCAGCGTGCCGCAATAGCCGGAGAACATGCCAATCGCCGCCATGACCGCCGGATTGCCATGGTGTTGCAGCACCAGGATCGGAATACCAATGCCGGCGGTAACAATCGGGAATGCGGCAAAGGCATTGCCCATCACCATGGTCAGCAGCGCCATGCCGATGGCATAGGTGGCAACGGCAATAAAGCGGTTATCTACCGCCAGGTAGGTTTCGGTCAGGTGCGAAATCGCCGTGCCAACGCCGGCGCTGGTGAACAGCAGACCTAAGGTGGCAAGGATTTGCGGCAGAATAAATGCCCAACCGATGGCATCCAGCAGGCGACGCGCTTCCTGCACCGACTGCGCCGGGCCTTCATGGGTGAGTTTCAGGGCGATCAGCCAGCCGATCACGCAGCCGACCATCATTGAGAATAACGTCACCAGCGTGGAGTGATTCCCCGGACCAAACAGCCCTTCCTGCAACCCCGGAATATTATTGAAGGCCAGCACGCCAATCACCGTCACCACCGGAATGGCTAACGCCGGAAGGAACAGTTTGTTGCGTAAGCGCTGAGCGCTTTGCTCTTTCTGCTCTTCGCTGCGCTGATGGTATGAGCCCAGCTTCACGCCGCCCAGACCGGCAATCAACGCCATCACCACCACCATCACGCCTATCACAATGTGCAGTGAACGTGCGCCAAGCAGCTCAACCGCCCAGTCACCGACGAAAAACACCAGCCCGTACAGTGCCCAGAACAGCCCGGTGGTTAAGCGGCGTGGGTTTCCTTTGTCGCGCCAGGACATCACGGCGACCACCAGCAGGATAATTCCCGCCAGCCAGAACAGATATTGTTGCTGGAACATTAGCGGCCTCCCTTCGCTTTCAACGCGGTGTTATTCAGTGCAGACAGTTCTTTGGCAATGGTTTTATCCAGGCGGCGTAAGCGCACGGCGTGGATCAGAAACGCGCAGAAAGCGGTCGGAATGCCCCACAGCGCAATATGCAGCGGCTCGGTCTGAATACCGGCGGATTCCTGCATAAAGTTATGCATAAAGATGATCGCGCCAAAGGCGACAAAGATATCTTCGCCAAAGAACAGGCCGACGTTATCGGTTGCGGCCGACATCGCGCGCAGGCGATGGCGAACGCTGTCAGGCAACTCGCCATAGCGGTTTTCGGTGGCCCCTTCGGCCATCGGTGCCAGCAGCGGACGCACCATTTGCGGATGCCCACCCAGACTGGTCAGGCCCATCGCGGCGGTGATTTCACGCACGAACAGATACACAATCAGCAGGCGTCCGGCTGTGGCGGTTTTAATCTGAGCGATCCACGCCTGGGCCCGCTGCTTCAGACCGTGACGCTCCAGCAGGCCGATAACGGCCAGCGGCAACAACAGGATCAGCGGCAGGTTACGGGTGTTCAGAAATCCTGAGCCCAGCTTTTCCAGAATATCGCCCAGCGGCATATGCGCGGCCAGCCCGGTAATCAGTCCGGAGACGATCACCACCAGCACCGGGTTAAACCGGAGTAAAAAACCGATGACGATGGCCACAATCCCTGCCAGTGGCCACAAATTCACTGCACTTTCCATATACATCCTCCCGGTATTGATAAAAAAAATTCCCCAACCGAGTTGAGGAATCTGCCGCGTTTCAACGCGTTATTGCCTTAAAGGCTGGTGACCTGAATCTGTTGTTGCTTAAAGGCCTGACGGAGCTGGGCGGCAAAGGCCATTGCGTGTGCGCCATCGCCGTGCAGGCAAACGGTGTCAGCATTGACGTTCACCCATTCACCGCTGAGGCTCTTCACCTTGCCCTGCTGGATCATGCTCAGGGTCTGCTCGATGGCCTGTTGATCGCTGTCAATCAGCGCGCCTGGCTGGCTGCGCGGAACCAGCGATCCGTCGGCCTGGTAGCCACGATCGGCGAAAACCTCTTCGCGCGTGGTCAGACCCAACGCCTTGCCGGCCCGAATGGATTCACTGTTGGCCAGCCCCACCAGCACCAGAGCCGGATCGACGGCTTTCACTGCCCGCGCAATCGCATCCGCCAGCTCAGGCTCCTGAGCGGCCTGGTTATAGAGCATTCCGTGCGGCTTCACATGCACCAACTTGCCGCCTTCGCTGCGGGCAATCGCCTGCAGGGCGCCAATCTGGTAAATCATCTGGGCAAACACGGTTTCGGCAGGGAGCTGCATCCGCGTGCGGCCAAAATTCTCCCGATCGGGAAAGCTCGGATGTGCGCCGATGGCCACGCCGAATTCCAGCGCCCATAACACGCTTTGACGCATGGTTTGCGCATCGCCGGCATGGAATCCACAGGCGATATTGGCCGATGACACCAGCTGCAATAAGTCACGATCGTTGGCGCAGCCTTCGCCCAGATCGGCATTGAGATCAACTTTCATGTTCCACTCCCCAGGCCATTTGCTCCAGCGCCAGTTGCTGGTCGCGTTTGGCTTTCAGCGCTTCTTCAAGCGTGCAGTAAACAAAATGCATCGGCTCGCCCAGACGGATCTGCGCCAGATGGTAAAGATCGGCTTCGATCACGCAGCCAATGCGCGGATAGCCGCCGGTGGTCTGCGCATCCGCCATCAGCACAATCGGCTGACCGTTTGGCGGCACCTGAATCACGCCGGGGATCAGGCCGTGCGACAGCATTTCACGCTTTTCGCTGCGTTGCAGCGGCCGGCCCTGCAGACGGTAACCCATGCGGTTACTTTGCGGATTAAGTTTCCAGGCGGTCCGCCAGAACGCTTCACGACTCTCATGGGTAAACTCATGATATTCCGGCCCCATCATCACCCGGATGCGGTTACCGAACAGCAGTTGGCGCACGCCGACCGGCTTCAGGAAGTGCCGTTGCGGCTCGCGCTGAGGCAGCAAATCGCCATCTTTAATCGGGCCGCCGCTAAAGCCACCAAAGCCGGCTTTGGCATCCGTGCTGCAAGAACCTAACATTGGCTCGACGGCAAACCCGCCATCCAGCGCCAGATAGCTGCGCATGCCCCGGTGCGGCATGCTTAACGTCAGCCGCTGTCCCTTTTTCACCGCCGTTCGCCAGCCGGTCCACACCGGCTGACTGTCCAGCTCGGCACTGCATCCCGCGCCGGTTAGCGCTATCCAGCCGTCGCGGGTGAATTCAGCACTGAATTGCCCCAGCGTAATCTCCAGTACCGCGCTGTTTTTATCATTGCCCACCAGCAGATTGGCGGTTTCCATGGCGGGACGATCGAGAACCCCGCTCAGACCGACGCCGTACTGCCGCCAACCGGTGCGGCCGGCGTCCTGCAACGTGGTCGCCATTCCTGCGCGAATTATCTTCAGCATAAGCCTCCCTTCTGCGGTACAAACCGCACGCTGTCGCCCGGCCTTAAGAAAGTGGGTGGCTGGTTTGCTGGATTGAACAACGTGATGTCCGTCTGACCAATCAACTGCCAGCCGCCAGGGGCGGAAAACGGATAGACGCCGGTCTGGCTGCCGCCGATGCCTACCGATCCGGCGGGCACCGCCACTCTTGGCTCGGCACGCCGTGGCGTATGCAGGCGATCGTCCAGCCCAGCCATATACGGGAATCCAGGCTGGAAACCGATAAAGTAAACCACGTATTTTCCGCTGGCATGGGCTTCGACAACCTGTTGCGGCGTTAAGCCACTGTGGCGGGCAACCTCATCCAGATCCGGCCCGGCGGAACCGCCATAAACCACCGGAATCTCAACCTCGCGTGAGGTCATTTCCAGCTGTTCGCTTTTTTCCCACCAGGACTGTAACCACTCAATGGCATCCAGCGCCGTCTGTTGCGGATCGCTCAGCAGCACGGTGATGTTATTCATCCCCGGGACCACTTCAATGACTTCAGGTCTTGCCATTAATCGCGACGACAGGCCCCAAATCCGTTGCTGAGTGGCCAGCGTAACCGGCGGCTCAAGTTCAAGTACGACTGCACGTTCGCCTAACAGGTAACAACGAGCTCGTTGCAAAACGCTCCTCCTGACCTGGTATTAAGGCCATCTGAAATCGATATAAGGCAAATAGTTATGCGGAAATGTCGGGGATGTGTCAACTGTGTTGCAGGCGGCCGGGGTAGCCGCCTGGCAGAAATCAGGCAGGATTAGGGATATCGATGAAGGTGACGTCCAGATTATGGTTCTCTGCCAGCCACTCGCCGAGCGCCTGAATGCCACAACGCTCGGTGGCATGATGCCCGGCAGCGAAGAAGTGCAGGCCCTGTTCGCGCGCGCTGTGGATGGTCTGCTCTGAGACTTCGCCACTGAAAAACGCATCGACGCCGAAGGCTGCCGCCGCATCAATAAAGCCCTGACCGCCACCGGAGCACCAGGCAATACGGCGGATCGACTCAGGGGCATTATCGCCACAGTGCAGCGGTTCACGTCCCAGCACCTGACTGATACGCTGGGCAAACTGGTCGCCGGTCAACGGTTCTTTCAGCTCTCCCCATGGCAGCAGTTCTTCAATTTCACCTTTGATGTCAATGCCCAGCAGGCTGGCGAGCCGGGCGTTATTTCCCAACTGAGGATGCGCGTCCAGCGGCAGATGCCAGCCGTACATATTGATGTCATTGGCCAGCAGGGTTTTCAGCCGGTTACGCTTCATCCCTTTGATCACCGAGGCTTCGTTCTTCCAGAAATAACCGTGATGGACCAGCACCGCATCAGCATTCAGCCGCACCGCCTCATCCAGCAGCGCCTGGCACGCGGTAACGCCGGTAACAATTTTATTCACCTCACTCCGCCCTTCCACCTGCAAGCCGTTCGGGCCGTAGTCTTTGAAGGCAGCGGTGTTCAGCAGTTGGTTAACAATCTGTTCAAGCTCTGTATTACGCATATCAATTCCTGAAGTGCGCGTTACCCGGAAAACAATTACCGCGTAACGCTGCGTGTGGGATTACCGTCACAATAACAAAGCGTGGGGACTATCAGCAGCATTTTTTTATCTGCCGACAGCTGCTGATAAAACAGACAATTAACGCATCAACAGCGGTGTACGTTATTTATTTCGCCCGGGTTGTTCATCGGGTTAATGCACTGGATCGCCCGGACGATTGTTCCGATAAAAGGACTTTTTCCGGCTTAATGTGTGACAAACCTCACATCTGTGCCAGGCTTTAACAACACGTAAATATGCACAAGGTGAAAAATATGTCACATCAAAATAACAAAAGCATCCTGACCGTTGATTATCCTGCGCCACCCTTTGCAGAACAGCCTCAGCCTGTGCCAGGCCTTGCCAGCAAAATGATCCCGGTGCCGGATCACGGTGAGAAATCCTATAAAGGGTCAGGCCGACTGGCCGGACGTAAAGCGCTGATCACCGGTGGCGACTCCGGCATCGGCCGCGCCGTGGCCATTGCCTATGCTCGTGAAGGGGCCGACGTGGCAATCAATTATCTGCCGGAAGAAGAGTCAGATGCGGCTGAAGTTATTCAGCTTATCGAAGCCGAAGGGCGCAAAGCCATCGCGATCCCGGGTGATATTCGCACCGAAGCTTTCTGTCAGCAATTAGTTAAAGAGGCAGCCAGCAAACTTGGCGGTCTGGATATTCTGGTGAACAATGCCGGGCGTCAGCAATTTAATGAATCTATTCGGACATTAAGTACCGAAGATTTCGATGCCACATTTAAAACCAACGTTTATGCCATGTTCTGGATAACTAAAGCGGCGGTGGATTATCTTCCGCGTGGCGCGTCGATTATTAATACCAGTTCGGTTCAGGCCTTTAAACCCAGCGAAATCCTGCTGGATTATGCCCAGACCAAAGCCAGCATTGTCGCCTTTACCAAATCACTGGCTAAGCAGCTGGGGAAAGAAGGCATTCGCGTCAATGCCGTCGCACCGGGACCTTACTGGACGCCACTGCAGTCAAGTGGCGGACAGCCGCAGGAAAAAGTGCAGCAGTTTGGTCAGGATTCCCCACTGGGTCGCCCGGGACAGCCAGCTGAAATTGCTCCGCTGTATGTCACCCTCGCCTCGACCGAAAGCAGCTATACCTCTGGTCAGGTCTGGTGCTCGGATGGTGGTACCGGCACGCTGTAACTCCCGTTCCTGCTAAGAAATAAAAAAGAGATCGCCTGGCGATCTCTTTTTTTTGCTGGCAATTACGTAAAGCGTCCAGTGAAAAATTCTGTCGCCTTAAGGGTTAACTCTGTTTACGCGCCACTTCAAACGCCTCAAGCGTGCGCTTCCGCGCTTCCTTGTGATCGACAACCGGCTGAGGGTAATCCAGCGCAACGCCCATATTGTCGGCCCAGATATGCGGTTGATGAATATGCTTAACCGGCACGTCCTTTAACTCCGGCAGCCACTTGCGGATAAACTCACCGTCTTTATCAAAGCGCTCGCCCTGAGTGGTGGGATTGAAGATGCGGAAATAGGGTGCGGCATCGTTGCCACTGGACGCCGCCCACTGCCAGCCGCCATTGTTGGCCGCCAGATCGCCATCAATCAGCTGTGACATAAAGTAGCGTTCCCCTTCCCGCCAGTCGATCAGCAGGTCTTTGACCAGAAAGCTGGCGACGATCATCCGCAGACGGTTGTGCATCCAGCCCAACTGATTCATCTGTCGCATCGCCGCATCAACTATCGGATAGCCGGTTTTACCCTGCTGCCACGCTTCCAGCTGCTTATCAGCCGGCTGCCACTTCACGTTGTCGGTCCAAGCGATAAAGGGTTTATACCGACAGAGCTTCGGCCAGGCCACCAGCAGATGACGGTAAAACTCACGCCAGATCAGCTCATTCAGCCAGACAAAAACGTTTCCGTCGTCCAGACCGCGGGGATGTTCCGCCAGCAGCCGGTGAAGACACTGACGTGGCGAAAGCACGCCGGTAGCCAGATAGACAGAAAGCCGGCTGGTGCCATCAACCGCCGGAATATTGCGGGTGTCGGGGTAGTCAGTGACCGGCTGCTGGCAGAAATGCCGTAACTGATGCAAGGCGGCTTTCTCTCCGGCGGCAAACAGCTCGCTGTCGAACGCTTCGGTCGGATAATCGAAGGGCTTTATCTCCGGCGTTTTGCTTAACGGCGCGCCCTGACGCGGTTTGGGTGCCGGCACGCACTCGGGCAATCCTTCGTGCAGGCGTTTAACAAACGCCCGGCTGAACGGCGTAAAGACTTTGTACATCTCACGGTTACCGGTCAGTACGCTACCCGGTGGCAGCAACAGGCTGTCGTCGAATCCCTGAGAAATGATATCGAGATCAAACAGCCAGCGCTCCGCCGCCGCATCGCGCTGGCGTTCGTTAACTTCATACTGATAGTTGTAGAACAGCCGGTCGACATGATGCTGCTGGCAGAAATCACTTAACGCCTCGACGGAAGCGGCAAAATCATCACACTGCAATGTGTGCAGTGCGATGCCCTTCTCAGCCAGCGATTGTTGAACATCCAGCAGGTTCTGGTAGATAAAGGCCGCCTGTTTCGGCGCCATCGAATGACTTTTCCACTGCGCTGGCGTGGCAATAAACAGTGCCAGCACGGTGGCATCGGCATCGCGGCAGGCAGCATGCAATGCGTAATTATCATGGACGCGCAGATCGTTGCGCAGCCAGATCAAATGGGTTGCCATAACACTCCCTGAGAAAAACTAGTGTCCATAGCGCAGGCGAAGCGCTTCCGGATAGGGTTCAAAATAGCGCTGCTGCGCCAGATACGCATCGGGGTACTCCGCCATGTAATGCTTCAACAGGGTGATCGGTGCCAGCAACGGCTGCATCCCCTGACGATAGTGTTCAATCAGCGAGGTCAGCTCCTGGCGCTGTTTTGAGGTCAGCTGAGGACGGAAATAACCCTGAACGTGCATCAGCACGTTAGTGTGATTTCCCCGGGTGGCCTGATTCTTCAGCAAGTCCATCAGACGCTGGCGATACTCAAAGGCATACTCTTCAAGTGACGACCAGTCGGCCATCGCCGCAACAAAACGCCCCATTTCGCGGTATTCCGGCTGGGAATGCGCCAGCAAAGAGAGCTTATAACGGCTGTGAAAGGCCATTAATTTGCCGCGCGTCAGCCCGCTGCGCCACAGCTCATTAAATTCATGCAGCGTATACACGCGTTCAACAAAGTTTTCCCGCAGTACGGGATCGTGCAGGCGACCATCTTCTTCAACCGGCAGCCACGGCATTTGCGCCATCAGCTCGCGAGTAAAGACCCCTACCCCTTCTTTGCGGTTATTGTTGTTGTCAGCCTGATAGACCCGCACGCGTTCCATGCCGCAGCTGGGCGATTTAGCACAGACAATGTAGCCACACAGATGATGCAGGGCTGAAACGCGTTTTTCTGCGTAAGACTGCATGGCCTCGGTGACCGGATCGCCTTTGCCATTACTGAAGCAGAGCGCGGGCAGATCGTCACCATTTTCGGTTAAACGCAGCGCAGGTCGTGGCGTCGGCAATCCGATCGCCATTTCCGGGCAGGCCGGTTCATAACGGATAAACGGGGCGAGATCTTCGGTGGCGAAAGCGCAGCGCTTATGACCGCCATCAAAACGGACGTTGTCACCGAGCAAACAGGCGCTGATGCCGACGGGAATTTTTTCGCTCATAGTTGTACAACCTCCAGAATCTTGTAGAGGTTTAAGTGTAGCTGAAAGCCGCGCAATGATCGCGTGAAGGTTGAATAACGGGCAAAAAAAATCCCGCCGGAGCGGGAGAGATCAGTAGAAGTCGCAACCTGCGGCTTCAGACTGGGCCAGCCAGACCGGCTGGCTGCTGGTCTTGGACCAGACGCGGTGCAGATAACTGTAAAACCTGGCACGATCCTGGCGGAAAAGCATAACCGGTAAAGCCAAAGTGCCTGCGACGATCACCGCAATGCGACGCAGGACAATCCGGTGTAAAGAGTAGTGCTGATAAAGACCCATATGTCCTCCCGTTAGCCCAATGAAACGAATGTAATCTGCGCAAAATAATAGCGCCTTCTGTGTAATTTTACTACTCATCCGACCACTAAAAGCGAAAAAAACCGCTGATATTTTCACCGAACCGTAATCAAGTTACATAAATGTTAACTTTACCGTTATTAATTAACAATCGAATGACATCCACTGCCGGATTATCCCTTACCGTCTTCGGTCGCCTGTTGCACGGCCGATAAGGTTTGCAGCAAAGCGGAAGGATATTTGATAAATTGGGCCGCCCTAATGCGGCGCCGCTGCCCGATAACAGGAAGGAAACCCGGTGACAACCGTTCTGATCGTTGAAGATGAAAAAGAGATCCGCCGTTTTCTGCGTATTGCGCTGGAGGGTGAATCCCTGCGGGTGTACGACGCCGACACCCTGCAACGCGGGCTGATTGAAGCGGCAACCCGTAAACCCGATTTAGTGATCCTCGATCTGGGTTTGCCTGACGGCGATGGCAATCAGTTTATCCGCGAAGTGCGCCAGTGGAGTGCGGTGCCGGTCATCGTGCTCTCTGCACGCAGTGACGAACAGGATAAGATTGCGGCGCTGGATGCCGGCGCCGATGACTTTCTCACCAAGCCTTTTGGTATTGGGGAGTTACTGGCAAGAGTGCGTGTTGCGCTTCGGCACCGGGATAAATCCGGCAACGGGACGCAAGCCAGTGAAATCACCTTTAGCGACGTCTGCGTGGATATTGCCGGGCGACGCGTCACCAAAGGCGGTGCGGATCTGCATCTGACGCCCATTGAGTTTCGTCTGCTGGTCAGCCTGTTGAATCACGCCGGAAAAGTCATGACGCAACGTCAACTGCTTAACCAGGTTTGGGGACCCAATGCCGTCGAGCACAGCCATTATCTGCGCATCTATATGGGACATCTGCGGCAGAAGCTGGAAAACGATCCGGCGCAACCTCGCCATTTGATCACCGAAACCGGTGTCGGCTACCGCTTTATGCCGTGAATGGCTGCGGCGTAGGCAATAAAAAAGGCGCTATATCAGCGCCTTTTGGTTTTTCTGAAGCTTCGCGATTAGGCGTTTTTCAGCACTTCGCTAACAATCTCAACCGCTTCTTTCTCGATCTGCTCACGGTGCTCAGCACCGAGGAAGCTCTCGCAGTAGATTTTGTATGCATCTTCAGTGCCCGAAGGACGCGCAGCAAACCAGCCGTTCTCGGTCATCACTTTCAGACCACCGATAGAAGCACCGTTACCCGGCGCTGCCGTCAGGCGTGCAGTGATCGGATCGCCCGCCAGCGTATCGGCACTGACCATTTCTGGTGACAGTTTAGACAGCGCCGCTTTTTGCGCAGAAGTCGCAGAAGCCTGCAGACGGTTGTAGCTCGGGGCGCCGAAGCGCGCGGCCAGTTCGTCATAATGCTGCTGTGGATTCTTGCCGGTTACCGCAGTGATTTCTGCCGCCAGCAGGCACATGATGATGCCGTCTTTGTCGGTAGACCACGGCGTGCCGTCAAAGCGCAGGAAGGAAGCACCCGCACTCTCTTCGCCGCCGAAACCAAAGCTGCCATCGTACAGGCCGTCAACAAACCATTTAAAGCCAACCGGCACTTCCACCAGCTTGCGACCAATGTCGTTAACCACGCGGTCGATCATCGCGCTGGAAACCAGCGTTTTGCCGACGGCGACATCTTTGCCCCACTGCGGACGGTTCTGGAACAGGTAGTTGATTGCAACGGCCAGGTAGTGGTTCGGGTTCATCAGGCCAGCAGGCGTGACGATACCGTGGCGGTCATAATCCGGATCGTTGGCAAAGGCCAGATCGAATTTATCACGCAGCGCCAGCAGACCCGCCATCGCGCTCTCAGACGAGCAATCCATACGGATCACGCCATCTTTGTCGAGGTGCATAAAGCGGAAGGTCTGATCGACCGAATCGTTCACGATGGTCAGATCAAGGTTGTAGAACTCGGCAATACGCTGCCAGTAAGCAATCCCTGAACCGCCTAACGGATCGACACCAATTTTCAGGCCCGCTTTCTGAATGGCAGGAATGTTAACGATCTGCGCCAGGCCTTCAATGTAAGGCTGGATCAGGTCTTTTTCCTGCAAATGGCCGCTTTCCCAGGCTTTGTCCAGCGCGATGCGCTTAACGCCTTTCAGGCCATCTTTAATCAGAGCATTGGCACGGTCTTCAACCACTTTGGTGACGTTAGTGTCAGCCGGGCCACCGTTTGGCGGGTTGTATTTAATGCCGCCATCTTCCGGTGGGTTGTGCGAAGGCGTGATCACAATGCCATCGGCCTGAGGGCCACCGGCTTTGTTGTGCTCCAGAATAGCATTGGAGATCGCAGGCGTTGGCGTATAGCCATTGTCCAGCTGCACAATCACATCGACACCGTTCGCGGCCAGCACTTCCAGTACGGAAATGATCGCAGGTTCGGAGAGCGCATGGGTATCTTTGCCGACGAAGCAAGGACCGGTAATGCCGTTCTTTTTGCGTTCTTCTGCAATCGCCTGAGCAATAGCCAGAATGTGCGTCTCGTTAAAGCTCTGACGCCCTGCACTGCCGCGATGGCCAGAAGTCCCGAATTTAACCGCATGTTCCGGGTTGCTCAGATCGGGCTGCAGGACATAATACTGTGACGTTAATTGTGCAACGTTAATCAAATCACTCTGCTGGGCGGGTTGCCCTGCACGGGGGTGATTGGCCATTGGCGATTCTCCCTGACGCTTCTTTATCAGTTAGAGGGTGCCGCAAACCTTGTCAGCGAGTTCCGCAGGGAACTGCATTGACTGCATGATGTGTTCCACCATGCTGCGTTTGCGACCTGTGTTGGTGTTGGTGATCACCCAATACGGCGTGCCGGGAATATGTTGCGGCTTGGTATGGGTGCCATTCTGTACCAGGGTCTGCTGATTGCCTGCAAAGTAAACGCGCGTGCGGCCAAGCAGTGACTCGGTCGCGGCGGCAAAAGCTTTGGGATCCTGATTATATAAAGTCGACAAGATGAGCATAAAACGGTTAACCGCTTTCTTCTGCTCAGCATATTCGTCAGACAGCAGCAGCTCACGCACCGCGCGAACGCGGTCCTGAGGGCGGGATTCCACCTTCACTGGCGCCGCGTCTTTCGCGACGCTCACGGCAGTAGATGCCGTTACCGCTGCGGTAGCAGGCGCTTTTTGCCCGGCCGTAAATTTAAGCATACGACGCAAAATGTCAGAGGCGCTTTCACCAATATGCTGAGTGTGACTGGCGATATAACGGTAGAGCTCTTCGTCGACTTCAATAGTTTTCATCTTGATCCAGTACAATTTATTGCTGATAAGAGCCGGTCTGTACGCTGCCTGAACAAGCCGCACAGGATCGTTCCAGCTCTAACACGAGGATTATAAAGTTAAATCCTGCCGGGGTGTAGCGCCAGCCCCTGATACCAGTAAAAGTCAGAATATGCCGCAAAAAGATTGGCGGGCGCTTTCTGGCCGTCACGGCAGGAAAAAGTGAATCTATGATACCCTAACCCCTCGTTTCAACAGTAAGAACTTTGTTATGAAATTGAATACCCGCTTGCTATCTGAACAATCCGCCCGCCCTGAGGTTCCCGTGGTGTTAATCCACGGCCTTTTTGGCAGCCTTGATAATTTGTCCGTGTTGGCGCGAGGGTTAAAGGACGATCGCCAGCTGGTGCAGATCGACCTGAGAAACCACGGTTTATCGCCTCGCGATGACCAGATGGATTATCAGGCGATGGCCCGCGATGTACTGGAAACGCTGGATGACGAAGGGATTGACCGGGTCGCGGTCATCGGACATTCGATGGGCGGAAAAGTGGCGATGGCGTTAACCGCGCTGGCGCCAGAACGCATCGAGCAGCTGGTGGTTATCGATATGGCACCGGTCGCTTATCCGACTCGCCATCACGATACGATTTTTGCGGCGCTGAAGGCGGTCACCGCAGCGGGCATTACGCAACGCAGCGATGCCGCAGCGCTGATGCGTGAAACGATAGAAGAAGAAGGCGTGATTCAGTTTCTGCTGAAATCCTTCCAGCAAGGGGAATGGCGGTTTAACGTGCCGGTGCTGTGGCAGTGCTACGATCGGATTATTGGCTGGCAGCCGGTTCCGGCCTGGGAGCATCCCGCGCTGTTTATTCGCGGCGAACGTTCGCCCTACCTGGCCGATGAATATCGTGACGCCCTGCTGGCGCAGTTCCCCAAAGCCCGTGCGCATGTGGTCAACGGTGCCGGTCACTGGGTCCATGCCGAGAAACCTGATGCTGTTTTGCGCGCAATACGCCGTTTTTTTGCGCTGTAAAAACAATTATATCCTGAGATGGCTAAATCATTGTCGTCATGACTTTCGCTGGGGTATGATGGCGCGCTAAAAATTTGTCGCTGCACGAATTTCAGCCGACATCAGGCCTGAACCATCAGAACTCCAGCCTTTCAGTATCACGATTCTATGGCAAAAGAAAACACGGACCGCACCACGATCGATCTGTTCGCAGATGACCGTCGCCCGGGACGACCAAAAACCAATCCGCTGACGCGTGATGAGCAGCTGCGTATCAACAAACGCAACCAGCTTAAGCGCGATAAAGTGCGCGGGCTGAAGCGCGTTGAACTGAAAATGAACAGTGACGCGGTTGATGCTCTGAACCAGCTTGCCGAGCAGCGTAATATGAGCCGCAGCGAGCTGATTGAAGAAATGGTCATGGCGCAGTTGGCCGATCAGGACCGCTGAACAGGCGCTTTCAGCACCCCCCGGTGAAGCACAAAGCGACAAAAGCAGGCGGATTACTCATTTATCCCCCTGTAGCTGTCTGCTATCATTGCCGGTATCTGTAATAAGCAGCCTTTACCCTATCAATACGTTTCAAGAGGTTAGTAAGTCATGGCAATCGTAGGCATTTTCTTTGGCAGCGATACGGGCAATACAGAAAACATTGCAAAAGTGATCCAGAAGCAGCTCGGTAAAGAGGTGGCTGAAGTTCATGATATCGCTAAAAGCAGCAAAGAAGACCTTGAAGCCTTTGATATTCTGCTGCTCGGTATCCCAACCTGGTACTACGGCGAAGCGCAGTGCGACTGGGATGATTTCTTCCCGACGTTGGAAGAAATTGATTTCAACGGCAAGCTCGTTGCGCTGTTCGGCTGTGGCGATCAGGAAGATTACGCTGAGTACTTCTGTGACGCGATGGGCACCATCCGCGACATTATCGAGCCTAAAGGCGCGGTGATCGTCGGTCACTGGCCAACTGAAGGCTACCATTTTGAAGCCTCGAAAGGGCTGGCGGATGATAAGCACTTCCTCGGTCTGGCTATTGACGAAGATCGTCAGCCAGAACTCACCAGTGAGCGCACCGAGCAGTGGGTCAAACAGATTTATGACGAGCTCCAGCTGAAAGAAATCCTGGAAGCGTAATCAGACCGGCCTGATTGGGAGGTATCTCACATCAGGCCAGTGGTTTTTCCTATAGAAGTAATAGACACATTTTTGTAACTTTCATCTGCAAATCTGTAAAATATCGCCATCGGTCACCCGCTTTCTCAGCGCCTTTCGCTCTAATAGCGACTATGATGAGGCAGAGCGAAATGTCAGCCCAACCGCTTGCTCTCACGGACGTAACGACTCTTCTCCTTACCTCCCTTGATTGAGATGCATCGCCAGTGGTGTTCATTTCGAAATATCAGTTCTATAATGAGACGTTTGGCTTTTCGCGACGACCGATGTTCAGGGCTTTTCAGCCACAAAGTGACTAGCAAAGTAACAGGACAATATCCGCATGACTGACAATAACACCGCATTAAAGAAGGCCGGCCTGAAAGTCACGCTTCCACGACTTAAAATTCTGGAAGTACTTCAGGAACCTGAGGGCCATCACGTCAGTGCGGAAGACTTGTACAAGCGTCTGATTGACATGGGCGAAGAGATTGGTCTGGCGACGGTTTACCGCGTTCTTAACCAATTTGATGATGCCGGGATCGTTACCCGTCATAATTTCGAAGGTGGTAAATCCGTTTTCGAACTGACTCAGCAGCATCACCACGATCATCTGATTTGCCTGGATTGTGGCAAGGTGATCGAGTTCCGTGATGAAAACATCGAAGCTCGCCAGCGTGATATCGCCACGCGCCACGGCATCAAACTCAGTAACCACAGCCTGTACCTTTACGGTCACTGCTCAACCGGTGACTGCCGTGAAGATGAGACGCTGCACGACAAGTAATCTACACTAACAGCAAAAAACCGGTGATCCTTCACCGGTTTTTTTTTGCCTGTCGCCCCGTTACAGCGCTTCCGTCCGGCTGACGCGCAGACCATCAGGACTGCGCGTACGCAGCAATACCTTACCGGCCACCGCCGGCGGTTGATCCGCCTGCCAATGCTGCCAGGTTGTCCCCTCGTCCAGGCTGTACTCAACGGTTAAGCCAGGTAGCTCGGTATTGACCACCAGCTTACCGTCCTGCACCACCCCACCGGGCACCGGCAAGCGATAGGCAATGCCGGCTTTATCCAGTTTTGCCAATTCACGTTGCCCCAGAAGGTTGGCAAACCGCTGCCAGTCCTTCAGCTGAGCCTGCTGGTCTACCAGGCGGGTTTTGCCGCCGGTATACTCTTTGCCGGCTTTATAATCCTGCTCCCAGGCTGCGCGGTGCCAGGCGCGTTCCGCCACGGACAAAATGCGCGGGAAAAGCTTGTACTCCACCTGCGCGTCGGTACGGGTGGTTTCACTCCACAGTTGAGCGGAGATGCCGTGAGCGCCAGGCCAGGGCTTGTCAGATTTAGCCGTGAAAGGTTTGCCGTCGCGATCGACGGAAGTCTCGGCGTTTTGTGGCAAGTTATCCGGCGCGAAGTGGAAAATTTTCCGTTCATCGGTAAAGCGCGTTCCCCAGTAGTATCCCCGCTCCAGCGGATTCACCTCGGCAGGAAAATCGAGATACAGGTAATCCGGATTGGAGACGATCACTTCATAACCTTTGCCTGCCCAGTCATTGGCAGAATCAAAACCGCCCCAAAACAGTGTGTCCCAGAAGTTGACCGCAACCCTGTCCGTTGCAAAGGCTTTGGCATTTTTAGCGTCTTTAATACCATCCTGCCAGGCCTGCATTTTGCCGATACCGTGTGCCTTAACCTGCTTGCTGACGTTAAGGGCAAAGTCGCTCGGCAGATGATCCAGGTCTTCGATCTTTCCTTCTTCAATCATCGTCTGGCAGACCTGGGATTTTGCCCACGGCTTATCTTGCTGGCTTAAGTCCAGTAAACCGGTGCCTTCAACGGGTGTGTTCTTATCCGAATAGCCGGATCCTAAGCGAATGTTTTTGGCTTCATCTCCGCCGAAATGCCAGGTCTTCAGCGGCTGTCCGGCAGCTTTATGCATCGCCTGGATTTCACCTATCACCTTGTCGGTAAAGCGTAACGAGGAGCTCAGGCACGGATTGAGATAGCTGGTGCGATCGTAAAGCTGCACGGAGGTGGTGTTGGAATTGTCGCTGGGATCGAGCAGGCGGAATTCATTGGCTTCTTTTTCCTTACCGGCATTGAACAAGCGATCGTAACGCGCTTCCATCGAGATTACCGCTGCCCGGGCGTGGGCCGGCATATCGATTTCCGGGATGACCTGAATACCGCGCGCATCAGCATACTTCACAATATCGATATACTGCTGACGGCTGAAATGACCGCTGCCACTGTTATCACTGTTTGGTCCCGATCCTAACTGTGGCAGCAAACAGCGCTTCTCTTCGAGATCGTGACAACGCTTGCTGCCAATCTCCGTTAACTCCGGCAGGCCTGGAATTTCAATACGCCAGCCTTCATCGTCGGTCAGATGGAAATGGAAAACGTTGAGTTTCCACGCCGCCATCTGGTCCAGCAAGCGCAGTACCACCTCTTTGCTGTGGAAGTTGCGCGCCACATCAAGGAACACCGCACGGTATTGGAAACGCGGCGCATCGCTGGCCTTTAACGTCGCCACGTTCAGGCTGCCATCGGCCGGGATCAGCGACAGGATCGACTGTAAACCGTAGAACACGCCGCTCTGGTCATAACCCACCACTTCAGCCTTGTCCTTGCCAATATTCAGCGTGTATCCCCCCGGAACGGCCAGCTTTTTATCGAACGCTTTTTGGCTCACCCGAGTGGTAATCGGGTATCCATTGGGCTGCGCTTTGATTCCCATCAACGCAAAACGCTGCTGTATGGCTTCGGCTTTCTCTGCCGACAGGCTTGCCAGTTCCAGCGTCACCCCAGCAGAGAGATCCGCGTCATCAGAGAACACCGAAACCTTCAACGGGGTGGGAAGGATTTGCCCACGTAAAGTGGACGCGGCCATCGGGGCGACATCGCTGTTTTTAGTAAAGCGGCCCTGGGCATCCATCAACAGGTTCTTATCATCTGCGATGCGCTTCCACTGAGCGCCAAAAGGCTCCACAAAATCGGTCAGTATCTCGGTATCCGTGCTGACGAGGATTTTCGGCGTGGCATCGCCAGAGGTCGCATACCAACGCGGCATCACATCGGTAATAAACAGCTGCCAGTATTCATTCACGATCGGGATCTCGATGGTTTCGCCCGCCGCAATGCCTTTGAATTTGTCTGTCGGCTCCAGGCGGGTTAAATCCCCGACAATATGCACCATGCGAAACTGATCGCTTTCGACCTTCAGCGTTTCATGCACGTTAGACATATAAATTGCCCAGTCTTTGCTGTCGATGGCGGGGCCCGGATTGGTGAAGCTAATGGTTGCGCGGTTACAGGAGGCCCAGTCAGCGCCCAGTCCGGCGCAATCCACGCCATGCTGGGCGGCAAGATTGTCCGTCACTTTGTACTTCACGCCAAACTGGCTGATTTGATCGACTAACTGCTGGTTGGCGGCTGCTCCACCACTGGCTAACGCAGATATCAGCGCAACCGATATCAGACTGGCTCTGAACTTTTTCATCCTTTATTCCTTGTCCGTAGGTAAGTCGTTTTTCTTCATTTCGTTGCAAGACACACGTCATAAAATTGTGAAGGGTGCAGTGACGATAAACTTCAGATCCTTCTCATCCTGGAAGATATTGCCGTAGCCGCCGCCCCAGCTGGGAAGGGTGGAATGGTTATTGAATCGGGTGAAGTGCAGCTTGAATAAGGTGTCTTTCGCCCTGCCCTCCTGCACTTTGTAAAGCAGGTCCAGATTCCAGGCAGATTCTTTCAGACGGGTATTTTGGTTATAGATCGGTTTGCTGTTGGGTTTGGCATCCCAGCCGTAAGCATAGGAGGTGCCGACCGATAGGCCCGGCAGGCCCCAGCCTTTCAGCTCATACAACACGCCGGCAAACAGGGCTTTCTCGCCGTTGGCGTTAAAGTCGGAACGGGAATCCCACCAGACATCCAGCCGACCGTTTGAGGTGGCATAACCCGGCGTCATGCGTTGCAGGAAGAAGCCCTGATTTCCCTCGGCCTTGACCCAGGTGCCTTCAAGACGCAGATCGAAAGGCCCCGCGCGATAACCGAAGGTCAGCGCCTGCAGCCAGGCCAGGCCGTCATAGACATCATTACTGTTGGCTGCGCCACCGCGCTCTTTGTCCCGGGCACCATAGAATTGCCAGCTGGTGGTAAGCGGATTTTCAGCCAGCGCAAAGGTGTAAGAGAGTTTGGTGAAGTACTGGTCCATATAACCGGCCGCCTGACCGAAAGCGCCTTCCAACAGCAGGTCATTTTTGAAGTCGTATTTTGCCCCTATCGAATGCAGATACGGGATGCCCGTTTTGCCATCAGCCTTGCGGAAGTGATAGGTGTTGCGATACCAGGGTGCCTTATACTCATCGCTCCACATATAGGAAAGTGATAGCGCCCCTGCATCAGCAAAATCAACCTGGCTGCCAAGCTCGGCTCCGCGATAGGTGCCCGGTAAAAAACTCCAGTTTGGCGCCAGCAGCGTCTGTCCCTGCGGCTGCAAATAACCGGCCCGCAGCCAGTAATCGTTAAGCTTTAGTTTTAATGCCGCCTTATAAAGGCTGGCGCCATTTTTATCCCCGCTCCATTTTTCATCCCAGCGCGTATTGGCATCGCTGAAGCCAATTTCATTTGGCGCTGCCGGGCCTTTATCTGACATTTCCAGCGCGCCAAATACCGCTAAATCCAGTCCAATAATATCGGCAACATAACCCGATGAAAAATCCAGATTACTGTTAAAAGTAGAATGGTGGAGATTTTGCTGATACTGGCCAAACTTATCGCTGTCAGGATTCAGATCCTTTCTTTCCCGGTGGCGTTGCCAGTAATAAACGCCGCCCGTTAATGAGGCATCATCAATAAATCCGGCGGCAGTAGCATCAGGAATAAAAAGCGGAACCGATAACAGCGTACAGCAGGCGACTGCGCCCGCAATCACATGACGTGATGAGGTAAAAACAGACATAGATAACCCCTCTTCCATAAGAGTAAGGCCCATTCTGAGCCATGATATCAATTGGTTATAAGCATCCTCTAACCGACGAAACTCAAAGTCGATGATATTTTTCGCGACGCGAATTATCAATAACTATTTAAAAGTGAAAGAAGAAAGTATGAGCGGCGGCACAAAACGGCCGTTATTAATGAAAGAATATAAATAGCCCGCTAATTTAATTCGCGCTTACTCAATTAATATTAATCTTAAATATCATCTCGCGGATATATTCTAATTACAGAAAGACAACATCTCCTTAGCGTATTAAGGACTGGCTGGCGGTCTTGTTTAATAAAATTCTTAGATATTGAATGGCGCCCGGTGTCGTTCATAAAAAAAAACGCAGCCCGAAGGCTGCGTTTCAGTCTGGCAATCAGAGAGCGTTACTCGCCCGCTTTTGCCCAGGTATCGCGCAGGCCAACGGTGCGGTTGAACACCAGATTGTTGGCACTGGAATAACGGCTGTCAGCACAGAAGTAGCCTTCACGTTCGAACTGATACGGGCTGTTGGCTTCTGCCTTCTGCAATCCAGGTTCGACAAATCCCTGACGGATCAGCAAAGACTCTGGGTTGATCGTGGTCATAAAGTCTTCTGCCGCGCCCGGATTTGGCACGCTGAACAGACGGTCATACAGACGGAATTCCGCAGGCAGTGCATGTTCTGCAGATACCCAATGGATCACGCCTTTCACTTTACGGCCATCAGCCGGATCTTTGCTTAAGGTCTCGGTATCGCAGGTACAGAACAGGCAGGTAATATTGCCCTCTTCATCCTTCGCGATGCGTTCAGCTTTGATCACGTAGGCGTTGCGCAGGCGAACTTCTTTGCCCAGCACCAGACGCTTATACTGTTTGTTCGCTTCTTCACGGAAGTCAGCACGATCGATATAGATCTCGCGGCTGAACGGAACGTCACGCGTACCCATCTCCGGCTTATTCGGATGATTAGGCATGGTGATGATCTCTTCGTGATTCGCCGGCAGGTTTTCAATCACCAGCTTAACCGGATCCAGCACCGCCATCGCACGCGGCGCGTTCTCGTTGAGATCGTCGCGGATACAGGATTCCAGCGAAGCCATTTCCACGATGTTGTCCTGTTTGGTCACGCCGATACGGCGGCAGAACTCGCGGATTGAACCGGCGGTATATCCACGGCGGCGCAGACCGGAAACGGTCAGCATGCGCGGGTCATCCCAGCCTTCTACAATCTTGTCAGTCACCAGACGATTCAGATTACGCTTGGACATAATGGCGTATTCCAGATTCAGGCGAGAGAACTCGTACTGGCGTGGATGCATCGGGATAGTGATGTTATCCAGCACCCAGTCATACAGGCGGCGGTTATCCTGGAACTCCAGCGTGCAGAGTGAATGTGTGATCCCTTCCAGCGCATCGGAAATGCAGTGGGTGAAGTCATACATGGGATAGATGCACCACTTGTTACCGGTCTGATGATGCTCGGCAAACTTAATGCGGTACAGCACCGGATCGCGCATCACGATAAAGCTGGAAGCCATATCGATTTTTGCACGCAGGCAGGCAGTCCCTTCGGCAAACTCACCGTTGCGCATTTTTGCAAACAGCGCCAGGTTCTCTTCAACCGTGCGATCGCGGTACGGGCTATTTTTGCCAGGCGCAGTCAGGGTTCCGCGATATTCACGAATTTGTTCCGGGCTCAGTTCGTCAACATAGGCCAGGCCTTTGTTGATCAACTCAACAGCGTAGTTATGCAGTTGGTCGAAATAGTCAGAGGAGTAGCGAACGTTGCCCGTCCACTCGAAGCCCAACCACTGCACGTCTTGTTTGATCGACTCAACAAACTCCAGGTCTTCTTTGACCGGGTTGGTGTCATCAAAACGCAGGTTGCACTGGCCTTGATAATCTTGCGCAATACCAAAGTTAAGACAGATAGACTTGGCATGGCCAATGTGCAGATAACCATTCGGTTCCGGCGGGAAGCGGGTATGCACGCTGGCATGCTTACCGGTCGCCAGATCTTCGTCGATGATCTGACGAATAAAGTTAGTTGGGCGGGCTTCAGCCTCACTCATCTTAATTTCCTCAGTAATGCTTAGCATAAGAAGTGCGTGAAATAACGGAGTATGATCCACAAAGCCGGGAAGGGAAACAACCGTTTGTTGCGGGATAACGATAAAAAAAGGGCGGGAATTGCTTCCCGCCCGTTCATTGTAACGCAATCAGCGTTTAGCCGTTAATGTCGAACAGGCGACTTTCACCTGCCACGACGGTTTGACCGGCTACCAGCGTGATGCCGCTGTAGTCATCGATATTGCTGACCACCACCGGGCTGATCATCGAGCGGGCATTGGCATTAAGGAAGGCCAGATCCATCTCGAGTACCGGCTGACCTGCAGTCACCTGAGCACCTTCTTCCACCAGACGGGTAAAGCCTTTGCCTTCCAGTCCCACGGTATCCAGCCCCATATGCACCACAATCTCAGCGCCGTTCTCTGTTTCCAGACAGAAGGCATGGTTGGTGTTGAAGATTTTCACCACGGTACCGGCAGCAGGAGACAACACCGTGCTGCTGGTTGGCCTGATCGCCAGGCCATCACCGACCGCTTTGCTGGCGAAGGCTTCATCCGGAACCTGTTCCAACGCCACAACCTCACCGCTTACCGGCGCAACCAGCGTAGCAATGATGCCTTTAGGGGCGTTAGGTACTGCCTGAGGCGCCACTTTCACCGCCTGAGGTGCAGGTGCAGTGGTGGAAGACCAGGCCGCAATCGGGCCTTTAGCAATCAGTTTCTTCATCACTTCCGCGATGGATTCAGCTTTCGCACCAACAATAACCTGAACGGTTTGTTTGTTCAGCTTAACAATACCGGAAGCCCCCAGGCGCTTACAGGCGGCATCGTTGACCAGGCCAGCATCTTTCACCGACAGACGCAGACGGGTAATACAGGCATCAATGATTTGCAGGTTATCGGAACCGCCAATCGCGGCAATATACTGCTGGGAAAGCTGGTTCAGCCCTTCTTCGGTATTGCTGTTGGCTTCACTGTCGACCACGTCCGCGCTGGCATCTTCACGACCCGGGGTTTTCAGGTTGAACATGCGGATCACCGCGGTGAACAGCACAAAGTAGATACCAAATGCCACCACGCCCATCACCAACAGCATCCAGACGTTTTTGCTGGCCGCCGGCAGGTTGTACATTAACGCGTAGTCAATCGCACCCGCTGAGAAGGAGAAGCCGGCATGGATACCCAGTGCGGTCGCAATATACAGGCTGATACCGGTTAACAGCGCATGGATCAGATACAGCATCGGCGCCAGGAACATGAACAGGAATTCCAGCGGCTCGGTCACACCGGTCAGGAAGGCGGTAATCGCCACCGACAGCAGCATGCCACCCACCATTGGACGACGCTCTTTCGGTGCAGCCAGGTACATCGCTAACGCGGCGCCAGGCAGACCAAACATCATGATTGGGAAGAAGCCAGACATAAACATGCCAGCGGTGCCATCACCGGCGTAGAAGCGGTTGATATCACCGTGGAATACCGCGCCTGCTGCATTATGGAACTCACCAATCTGGAACCAGGCGATGGTATTCAGCACCTGATGCAGGCCGGTTGGGATCAGCAGACGGTTAACGAAGCCGAATACGCCAGCACCAAACGCCCCTTCAGACACAATCCATTCACCACCGGCGTGGATTGCGGCCTGAACCGGTGGCCAGATGTAGCCAAACACTGCGGCCAGAATCAGACAGAAGAAGCCGGTCGCGATCGGGACAAAGCGTCGGCCACCGAAGAAACTCAGGAAGTCAGGCAGTTTGATATCGGACCAACGGTTGTAGGTTGCACCGGCAACCAGCCCGGTAATGATACCGGCCAACACGCCCATATTGATCGCTGGGTTGATGGTGACCATTGATTTGGTCAGGATAAAGTAACCTACCGCACCCGCCAGAGCCGCAGCACCGGCATTGTCTTTCGACCAGGTTGACGCAACACCGATGGCGAAGATCAGTGCGAGGTTGTCAAATATCGCGCCGCCACCTTGAGCGATGAACGGCATATTGAGTAAATCTGGCTGACCGAAGCGTAGCATCAACGCTGCGACCGGCAATACAGCGATTGGCAGCTGTAACGACCGCCCTAACCTTTGAAAGAACCCGAGTATATTCACATTTCCCCCTTTGAGATCCGCTAAGCGCAAATAGCCGTTTTCTGTTTTTATCACGGCTAGTTGGTTTCTGTAAGACAGTTTAACCACGGTACGGAGTGTAAAAAGAAATTAATTCGCTTCGCAAATTAATTCGCTCTGTTTGTGACTTTTATCACCTAATCACAGACAAAAATAGCTGTCAGGCTGGCTATCACCTCAAACTTATTTTATGATCCGAATTATCAAGACGGATTTATTCCTCGCCGATACCGGACAGGGCGCGTTACGCTTAAGCATCACTGATCCCCCGGACACCGTCTGACTCCCTTAAAACTGCTTGTTACTATGAGGTGAAACATGAGACTGATTCCTTTAGCTACCCCGACCCAGGTTGGAAAATGGGCCGCGCGCCATATCGTCAATCGCATTAACGCTTTCAACCCGACCGCGGACCGTCCTTTCGTCCTCGGTCTGCCAACCGGTGGGACCCCACTGGAAGCGTACAAGCATTTAATCGATATGCATAAAGCAGGCCAGGTTAGCTTTAAAAATGTGGTGACCTTTAACATGGACGAATATGTCGGCCTGCCAAAAGAGCACCCGGAAAGCTATCACAGCTTCATGTACCGCAACTTTTTCGATCACGTTGATATTAAACCGGAAAACATCAACCTTCTGAATGGCAATGCACCAGATATTGACGCAGAATGTCGCCAGTATGAAGAGAAGATCCGTTCATACGGTAAAATTAATTTGTTTATGGGCGGTGTCGGCAACGACGGTCACATTGCTTTTAACGAACCTGCTTCATCTCTGGCTTCACGTACCCGCATCAAAACCCTGACGCATGACACGCGCGTGGCCAACTCACGCTTCTTCGATGGCGATGTCGATCAGGTGCCGAAATATGCGCTGACTGTCGGCGTAGGTACGCTGTTAGATGCCGAAGAAGTGATGATTCTGGTGATTGGCCATGTTAAAGCGCAGGCGCTGCAGGCCGCGGTTGAAGGCAATGTGAACCATATGTGGACCATCAGCTGCCTGCAGCTTCACGCCAAATCTGTGGTGGTCTGTGATGAGCCAGCGACCATGGAACTGAAAGTCAAAACTGTTAAATATTTCCGCGAGATGGAAGCAGAAAACGTCAAAAATCTGTAAACCACGTTGGAATTAGCCGGGAGAAAATTATGTACGCATTAACCCATGGCCGTATCTATACCGGCCACGAAATACTGGATAATCATGCTGTTATCATTGCAGATGGCGTGATTGAGCGCGTTTGCGCCCTGAGTGATATTCCTGCTGGCGTTACAACGCGTGACGTGGGTGGTGCGATAATTGCTCCCGGCTTTATCGATCTGCAGCTTAACGGCTGTGGTGGCGTTCAGTTTAATGATGATATCAACGCGCTGAGCGTCGAAACGCTGACCACCATGCAGCAGGCCAATGAACGCTCTGGCTGCACCAGCTATCTGCCGACCCTGATTACCAGCACCGACGAGATGATGAAGCGCGCGGTGGAAGTGATGCGTGCTTATCTGGCGCAAAATGCCAATAAAGCGCTGGGTTTACATCTTGAAGGCCCATGGTTAAGCCCAAGAAAACCGGGCACCCATGACCCTAAATTGATCCGCACGCCCGAGCCGGCGCTGGTGGAGTTTCTCTGCGCTAATGCGGATGTGATCGGTAAAATCACCCTGGCGCCTGAGCAGGTTGACAGTGCGGTGATCCGTCAGCTCAGCGAAGCCGGTATCGTTATCTCCGCCGGGCACTCGCATGCGACCCATGATGAAGCGCGCATCGGCATCAGCGCCGGCGTCAGCTTCGCGACCCATTTATATAACGCCATGCCAACCATTACCGGCCGTGAGCCGGGCCTGATTGGGGCGCTTTTTGATTCGCCAAATGTCTACTGCGGTATCATTGCTGACGGTTTACATGTTCACTACGCTAACATCCGTAATGCCAAACGCATCAAAGGCGACAAACTGATCCTGGTGACCGATGCCACCGCACCGGCGGGTGCATCCATTGACCAGTTCATTTTTGCAGGAAAAACAATATACTATCGCGATGGACTCTGCGTTGACGAGAACGGTACGCTCAGTGGTTCGGCGCTGACTATGATTGAAGCTGTCGCGAACAGCGTTGAACATGTTGGTATCTCACTGGACGAAACGCTGCGAATGGCAACGTTGTACCCTGCACGGGCTATGGGTGTTGAGAAAAAGTTAGGATCGATCGAAGCCGGAAAAGTGGCTAACCTGACTGTTTTCACCCGTGACTACAAAATAATCCAGACTATCGTTAATGGTGACGAAGTCTTAAGCGAGTAGATACTGTATGACCACTGGCGGCCAGGCTCAAATAGGAAATGTCGATCTTGTTAAGCAACTCAACAGCGCGGCCGTTTACCGGCTTATCGACCAGCAAGGGCCGATTTCGCGCATCCAGATTGCTGAGCATAGCCAGTTAGCCCCCGCCAGCGTCACCAAAATCACCCGCCAGCTGATTGAACGTGGGCTGATCAAAGAAGTCGATCAGCAGGCCTCTACCGGAGGCCGCCGCGCAATTTCCATCATTACTGAAACCCGCGGCTTCCACACCATCGGTGTGCGTCTTGGCCGCAGCGATGCCACCCTGACCTTATTCGACCTTAGCGGAAAATCGCTGGCGCAGGAAGACTACGCGCTGCCGGAACGCACCCAGGAAACGCTGGAAAACGCCCTCTTCAATGCTATCGCCAGCTTCAGCGAGCAGCACCAGCGCAAGGTGCGTGAGCTGATCGCCATCTCGGTCATTCTTCCCGGCCTGGTTGACCCGAATAACGGCGTGATTAAATACATGCCGCATATCCATGTTCATCACTGGCCGTTAGTGGCGAATTTGCAAAAGCGCTTTAACGTCACCAGCTTTGTCGGTCACGATATCCGCAGTCTCGCCCTCGCCGAGCACTACTTTGGTGCATCACGCGATTGTGCCGACTCCATTTTGGTGCGCGTTCACCGGGGAACCGGCGCCGGCATCATCGCCAATGGCCATATTTTCCTCGGCAGCAACGGCAACGTTGGCGAGTTGGGGCATATTCAGGTCGATGCGCTGGGTGAACGCTGCCACTGCGGTAACTTTGGCTGTCTGGAAACCATCGCCGCCAATGGCGCAATTGAAAACCGGGTGCGCCATCTGCTCACACAGGGCTATCCCAGCTCGCTGACGCTGGATGATTGCCAGATGCCGAAGATTTGCAAAGCCGCCAACCGGGGCGATGCGTTGGCAGTGGAAGTTATCGATTACGTTGGGCGACACCTCGGCAAGGCGATTGCGATTGCCATCAACCTGTTTAATCCGCAGAAAGTGGTGATTGCCGGTGAAATTACCGAAGCCGATAAAGTGCTGTTGGCGGCCATAGAGGGCTGTATCAATACTCAGGTTCTGAAAGCTTTCCGCAAGAATCTGCCGGTGGTACGCTCAGAGATTGATCATCGTTCTGCCATTGGCGCGTTTGCGCTGGCGAAACGGGCCATGCTTAACGGCATCTTATTACAACATTTACTGGAAGGTTAATGAGCGCTTTGACCCTGTCGGACAGTGAAACTGCCACAATAAAAAATGTCATCTGCGATATCGATGGCGTACTGATGCATGACAACACCGCCGTGCCTGGCGCCAATGAATTCCTGCAGCGGATCATGGAAAAAGGCATGCCGCTGGTGGTGCTGACCAATTACCCTTCCCAGACTTCAATGGATCTCGCGAACCGTTTTGCGTCTGCCGGGATCGATCTGCCGGATAGCGTCTTTTATACCTCCGCAATGGCAACCGCCGATTTCCTGCGCCGCCAGGAAGGGAAGAAAGCCTATGTCATTGGTGAAGGCGCGCTGATCCATGAGCTGTATAAAGCCGGTTTTACCATTACTGACGTCAACCCGGATTTTGTTATCGTGGGCGAAACGCGCTCCTTTAACTGGGATATGATGCATAAGGCCGCCTTCCATGTTGCCAATGGCGCGCGCTTTATTGCCACCAATCCCGACACCCATGCACGCGGCTTTGTCCCTGCCTGTGGCGCGCTTTGCGCCGGGATTGAGAAGATCTCCGGCCGCCAGCCCTTCTACGTCGGCAAGCCCAGCCCGTGGATTATCCGCGCTGCCTTAAATAAGATGCAGGCCCATTCGGAAGAAACGGTGATCGTCGGAGACAACCTGCGCACGGATATTCTGGCCGGCTTCCAGGCGGGTCTGGAAACCATCCTGGTGCTGTCAGGGGTTTCCACCCTCAGTGACGTGGATGCCATGCCGTTCCGACCGAGCTGGATTTATCCCTCGGTTGCCGATATCGACATTATCTGAACATCAGCCCGGCCAGCGCGTCGGGCTTTTTATTGCCCCGCCCCTGCTCAAAATTCAGCCACCCCCGGCAAATAATTATCGATTCAACAATAAATAAGGCGATTCCTTGTGGATCCATCAACATTTATCGCAGGTCAACAGACTATTTTTCAGAGAAAAGCTAAAACGCTTGCTCACATCGATGATATAGAGCATTTTCTTATACATCGGCGATAACTGTCGCTCTGATTTATTCACGAATCATCATCATCACCGTTCAGGGATGTCGTTAGGGAGTTAGCTATGTGTTCTATTTTTGGTGTATTGGATCTCAAAAGCGATCCTGTTGAACTGCGTAAGAAAGCCCTCGAGCTTTCCCGTCTGATGCGTCACCGTGGCCCGGACTGGTCCGGCGTCTATGCCAACGATAACGCGATTCTGGCGCACGAGCGTCTGTCGATTGTTGACGTCAACAACGGTGCTCAGCCACTTTATAACGCAGCCCATACCCATGTTCTGGCAGTGAACGGTGAGATCTATAACCATCAGGCGCTGCGTGCAGAGCTGAGCGATCGCTACGAATTCCAGACAGAATCAGACTGTGAAGTGATTCTGGCGCTGTATCAGGAAAAGGGCGTTGATTTCCTCGACGATCTGCAAGGCATGTTCGCGTTCATCCTGTATGACAGCGTGAAAAACACCTACCTGATTGGTCGTGACCATATTGGTATTATCCCGCTGTATATGGGTAACGATGAGCACGGCAACCTGTTCGTTGCTTCAGAAATGAAAGCGCTGGTGCCGGTGTGCAAATCAATCAAAGAGTTCCCTCCAGGAAGCTACATGTCCAGCACCGACGGGGAAATCCGCCGTTACTGGCAGCGTGACTGGTTCAGCTATGAAGCCGTTGAACACAACAAAACCGACGCCGTTGAGCTGAAAGATGCGCTGGAAGAAGCGGTTAAAAGTCACCTGATGTCAGACGTGCCTTACGGCGTGCTGCTGTCAGGCGGTCTGGACTCATCCATCATCTCTGCTGTGACCAAAAAATACGCCGCCAAGCGTGTTGAGGATCAGGATAAGAGCGAAGCCTGGTGGCCGCAGCTGCACTCCTTTGCCGTCGGTCTGGAAGGTTCGCCGGATTTGAAAGCGGCTAAATCTGTTGCTGAACATCTGGGTACCGTACACCACGAGATCCATTTCACCGTGCAGGAAGGTCTGGATGCGATCCGCGATGTGATCTATCACATTGAAACCTATGACGTGACCACTATCCGTGCTTCCACCCCGATGTACCTGATGTCACGTAAGATTAAAGCGATGGGCATCAAGATGGTGTTGTCTGGCGAAGGGGCTGATGAAGTGTTTGGCGGCTACCTGTACTTCCATAAGGCGCCGAACGCCAAAGAATTCCATGAAGAAAACGTCCGTAAACTGCTGGCGCTGCATATGTTTGACTGTGCGCGTGCTAACAAAGCAATGTCGGCCTGGGGCGTGGAAGCGCGCGTTCCTTTCCTGGATAAAAAATTCCTCGACGTGGCGATGCGCATCAACCCTGAGGACAAGCTGTGTGGCACCAACGGCAAGATGGAAAAACACATCCTGCGCGAATGCTTCTCTTCTTATCTGCCGGAAAGCGTTGCCTGGCGCCAGAAAGAGCAGTTCTCTGACGGCGTTGGCTACAGCTGGATTGATACGCTGAAAGAAGTCGCGGCGAAGCAGGTCACGGATCAGCAGTTGCAAACGGCTCACTTCCGTTTCCCTTACAACACGCCGACCTCAAAAGAAGGCTATTTGTACCGTGAAATCTTTGAAGAGCAGTTCCCTCTGGCAAGCGCTGCAGAATGCGTACCTGGCGGCCCGTCAGTGGCCTGTTCGTCAGCAAAAGCCATTGAGTGGGACGAAGCGTTCAAAACCATGGACGATCCGTCTGGGCGCGCGGTAGGCGTTCACCAGTCAGCTTACAAATAAGCGACTGCTTTGCGTGAGAAAACGGGCCGCCAGCGGCCCGTTATTTTTGAGAAATTCGCTGATTACCTTCATATTTTGCTGATTTATTCGCCAGGCTGGTTATAAGCCAGACAAACGACAGGTTTCTGGGAAAAAACGCTAAAAAAATTGTTGACGCTAACAGGTCAACTCCGCATAATGCGCCCCGCAACGCCGATGAAGGTAACGCGAAAAAAAGATGGCTACGTAGCTCAGCTGGTTAGAGCACAGCACTCATAATGCTGGGGTCACAGGTTCGATTCCCGTCGTAGCCACCATCTTTTTTGCGGGAGTGGCGAAATTGGTAGACGCACCAGATTTAGGTTCTGGCGCCGCAAGGTGTGCGAGTTCAAGTCTCGCCTCCCGCACCATTTCCAAAACGGTTTTGCACGGATGGGGTATCGCCAAGCGGTAAGGCACCGGTTTTTGATACCGGCATTCCCTGGTTCGAATCCAGGTACCCCAGCCAGTTTTTTCTGATGGTTTTTGTGCTTTGAAACGGACATTGGGATATCGCCAAGCGGTAAGGCACCGGTTTTTGATACCGGCATTCCCTGGTTCGAATCCAGGTATCCCAGCCAGACTGAACGAACAAGATGTACAGTTAGACGCAGTAAAATTAGGCTACTTAGCTCAGCTGGTTAGAGCACAGCACTCATAATGCTGGGGTCACAGGTTCGATTCCCGTAGTAGCCACCAATTTTATTGGGGTGTCGCCAAGCGGTAAGGCACTGGTTTCTGATACCAGCATTCCGGGGTTCGAATCCCTGCACCCCAGCCATAAAAAAGACGATTTGCAGCGCAGATCGCAACACCTAATTGGGGTGTCGCCAAGCGGTAAGGCACTGGTTTCTGATACCAGCATTCCGGGGTTCGAATCCCTGCACCCCAGCCAGTAAGTGAAGAAGCCCGCTAACGCGGGCTTTTTTACGTCTGACGTGTGTATCTTCTTAAAGACGTTTACCGGCACGGTGTGGTGACAACCTGCCACCACACCCGATGAATCCCGCCCGACAGTTACAATCCCAGCGCGTACTTCAATGCCTGACGTTTCAACACGCCCGAACGTTCTGCCACCATCAGCCCCAGGTTACGCACAATCCGTAAAGGTGCAACCGGCGTGCTGAATGCGAAATAGAACAGGTCCATGCCACTTTGCATCAGCAGATTATCTTTCTGACGCTTACGTTGATAACGTTTGAGCACCCCTTCCGATGCCCAGTCTTCCGCGCGGTCGCGTGATGCCACCAGCGTATCAATCAGCGCATCCACGTCGCGATAGCCCAGATTAACGCCCTGCCCGGCCAGCGGGTTGATGGTATGCGCGGCATCACCGACCAGCGCCAGTCCCGGCAGCACATAGCGCGTGGCGTGGCGGCGAACCAGGGGGAAAGAACCTGCCGAAACCGGCGTGACCTTTCCCAGTCGCGCCGGGAAATGGGTGGCGATCTGCTGGCCAAGCTGTGCCATATTCATCGCCTGAAGCTGGCGTATTTTGGCCGGACTGTCATACCAGACCAGCGATGCCCAGCGATTGAACAACGGAAGAAATGCCCGTGGGCCATCCGGCGTGAACTGCTGCCAGGTGCAGTCGCCCGCATCCTGTTCACAGCGCACGCTGATCAACATACAGGACTGTGCGTAATTCCAGCCACGGATCCCCATTCCCGCCAGTTGGCGAACCTGCGAGTTGGCCCCGTCCGCGCCCACCACCAACTTCGTCAACAGCCTGTCGCCATTCTCTAAGGTTAACTGCCATCCGCCGTTACCAGGCTGCATCGCCTGCAATCTGGCCGGAGAAATCAACTCCACGCCCTGCTGCTGCAAACGTTGCCACAACGCCCGCTGCAATACGCTGTTCTCAACCATATAGCCCAGCTCGGGCAACCCCAGTGACTGCGCATCAAAGCTTACCTGCGCCGTATGCCACTCCCAGGTTTCGAGTTTGCGATAAGGGGTGCAGCGCATTCTTTGTATCAACGGCCAGACGTCCAGCTGTTTCAGCAACGCGACAGACGCGGCACCAATCGCCGAGATCCGCACATCCGGATTGCTGCTGGCATCAAACTCTGCGGGTTCCTGTTGCTCCAGCACCGCGACCTTAAATCCCTGCGCGGCCAGCCCACTGGCTAAAGCTGCACCCACCATTCCGCCACCGACCACGGTGACATCCCATTTTTGCGTTATTTCGCTCATATAATTCCTGTCCTTGAGGCCATCCGTACGCCCTTCACCTGGCCTTGCCAGGGCTAATTCTGTTACCCTTAGTGTACCGGATTTTTCCAGGCCTATTAGCGGTTACGAGCAGATGACAAAAAAACTTCTTATTAAAACCTGGGGCTGCCAGATGAATGAATATGATTCATCAAAAATGGCGGACCTGTTAAACAGCACGCATGGCTACACCCTGACAGAGGTTGCTGAAGAGGCCGATGTCCTGCTGCTCAATACCTGTTCTATTCGTGAAAAGGCGCAGGAAAAAGTGTTCCATCAGCTTGGGCGCTGGAAACTGCTGAAAGAGAAAAATCCTGACCTGGTGATCGGCGTCGGTGGCTGCGTGGCGTCACAGGAAGGCGATCTGATTCGCCAGCGTGCGCCCTGTGTCGACATCGTGTTTGGCCCGCAGACGCTGCACCGCCTGCCTGAAATGATCAACACAGTGAAAGGCACCAAAAGCCCGGTCGTTGATATCAGCTTCCCGGAAATTGAGAAGTTTGACCGTCTGCCAGAGCCGCGCGCCGATGGCCCGTCGGCTTTTGTGTCGATCATGGAAGGCTGCAACAAATACTGTACCTTCTGCGTGGTGCCGTACACGCGTGGCGAAGAGGTCAGCCGTCCAAGCGACGACATTCTGTTTGAAATCGCTCAGCTGGCGTCTCAGGGCGTCCGTGAGGTCAACCTGCTTGGCCAGAACGTGAATGCCTATCGTGGCGAAACGTTCGACGGCGACATCTGCTCGTTCGCCGATCTGCTGCGTCTGGTTGCCGCGATTGATGGCATTGACCGCATTCGTTTCACCACCAGCCACCCGATTGAATTCACCGACGACATTATTGATGTCTATCGTGATACGCCAGAGCTGGTGAGCTTCCTGCATCTGCCGGTGCAAAGTGGTTCGGACCGCATTCTGACGTTGATGAAGCGCTCCCATACTGCGCTGGAGTACAAGTCCACCATCCGTAAGCTGCTGGCTGCGCGCCCGGCGATGCAGATGAGTTCGGACTTTATTATCGGCTTCCCTGGTGAAACCCAGCAGGACTTCGAGCAAACCATGAAGCTGATTGGCGAAATCAACTTCGATACCAGCTTCAGCTTTATCTACTCTGCCCGTCCAGGCACCCCGGCTGCCGATTTGCCGGACGACGTCAGTGATGAAGAGAAAAAAGAGCGCCTGTGGCTGCTGCAGCAGCGCATTAACCAGCAGGTGATGAACTGGAGCCGCAGTAAGTTGGGCACCGTTCAGCGTATCCTGGTGGAAAGACTGTCGCGCAGAAACGTGATGGAGCTGGCCGGACGCACCGAATGTAACCGTGTGGTGAACTTCGAAGGAACGCCAGAGATGATTGGTAAGTTCGTCGATGTTGAAATCGTCGAGGTTCATACCAACTCAATGCGCGGCGTGGTGGTGCTGAAAGAAGAACAGATGACCCTGCGTTCGGTTGAGACCCCGTCAGCCGTGATTGCCCGCACACGCAAAGAAAATGAGCTTGGCGTCGGGACTTTCCAGCCTTGAACCCGCGAATAATTGCGGCGGGCCTCGCAGGTTCGCCGCAACAAATCATCGGCTTACCCTTGCTTTCCGCAAGCGGAGCCCAAATATCTCCTTCAGTGCTTGCGCCTTTCGGTTGCGCCATAAATACTTTCGTTATGGCCCGGCACCCGAAGGCGTTGATAGCCTCTGATTATTCTCCTCAACTGGCCCTGAGCGACCCAAAGGATTAGTTTGAATATTGAAACACGCGAAATTACGTTAGAGCCAACAGACAACACCCGCCTGCTGAGCCTGTGTGGTCCCTTTGATGACAACATCAAACAGCTTGAGCGCCGTCTGGGGATTGAGATCAACCGCCGTGACAACGCCTTTAAGCTGGTGGGTAAAGCGCTGATTGTTGACGCCGCGGCGCGGATCCTGCGCGACCTGTATGTGGACACCGCGCCGGTGCGTGGCCATATCCCGGATATCGACCCTGAGCAAATTCACCTGGCGATTAAAGAGAGCCGCGTGCTGGAGCAAAGTGCCGAGAGCATTCCGGAGTTCGGCAAGTCGGTCAATATCAAGACCAAGCGTGGCGTGATCAAGCCCCGCACGCAAAACCAGGCGCAATATGTCGCCAACGTGCTCGACCACGATATCACCTTCGGCATCGGCCCGGCGGGAACAGGGAAAACCTATCTGGCCGTGGCGGCAGCGGTCGATGCGCTGGAGCGCCAGGAAGTGCGCCGCATCATGCTGACGCGTCCGGCAGTGGAAGCGGGCGAAAAGCTCGGATTCCTGCCGGGCGATTTAAGCCAGAAGGTCGATCCCTATCTGCGCCCGCTTTATGATGCACTGTTTGAAATGCTGGGCTTCGAGCGCGTCGAGAAACTGATCGAACGTAACGTGATTGAGGTCGCCCCGCTGGCCTATATGCGTGGTCGTACCCTGAACGATGCTTTTATCATTCTCGATGAGAGCCAGAACACCACCATCGAACAGATGAAGATGTTCCTGACCCGTATTGGCTTCAACTCCAAAGCGGTGATTACCGGCGACGTCACGCAAATTGACCTGCCGCGTAACCTTAAGTCTGGCCTGCGTCATGCGATTGAAGTGCTTTCCGGTGTAGAAGAGATCAGCTTTAACTTCTTCCACAGTGAAGATGTGGTCCGTCACCCGGTGGTGGCGAGAGTGGTTGTTGCTTATGAAGCCTGGGAAGCCGCCGATCAAAAACGGCGTGATGCGCAGGCAGAAGAGCGCAAACGTGACGCGCTGGCCCTGCAACAGGCTGCGCAGGAGCAGAAATGAGCACCGTAATTCTCGATTTACAACTTGCCTGCGAAAAACCCGCCGGCTTACCGGCAGAATCTGATTTTCGTCGCTGGCTGGAAGCGGTTTTGCCGCAGTTCCAGGAAGAGAGCGAAGTCACGGTGCGCGTGGTGGATGAAGCTGAAAGCCATGAGCTGAATCACACCTATCGCGGCAAAGATAAACCGACCAATGTGCTCTCTTTTCCGTTCGAAGCCCCGCCGGGGATTGAGCTTCCGCTGCTGGGCGACCTGATTATTTGTCGCCAGGTGGTGGAGAAAGAAGCGGCCGAGCAGGAGAAGCCGGTACTGGCACACTGGGCCCATATGGTGGTGCATGGCAGTCTGCATTTACTGGGCTATGACCATATTGAAGACGACGAAGCTGACGAGATGGAATCGATCGAGACCGAGATAATGCTTGCTCTTGGTTATGACGATCCGTACATTTCGGAGAAAGAGTTACCCTAAGCAGGCCGCTGGCCTGATATGTCCCTGGCCTGTGCAACCGGCAGGCAGGGATACCCCAACACATGACAAGAGTGACCAAACCAAAACGCCATGAGCGATGACCATTCACAGAACAACGACAGTCCCAGTACCAAAAAGGGATTTTTCACCCTTATCCTCAATCAGCTGTTCCACGGTGAGCCAAAAAACCGCGACGAACTGCTGGAGCTGATCCGCGATTCCGAACAGAACGATCTGATCGATCCGGACACGCGCGACATGCTTGAAGGCGTGATGGATATTGCCGAGCAGCGCGTGCGCGACATCATGATCCCCCGCTCGCAGATGGTAACCCTGAAGCGCAATCAGTCACTGGAAGAGTGCCTGGACGTGATCATTGAATCCGCCCATTCCCGTTACCCGGTGATCAGCGAAGACAAAGATCATGTTGAAGGCATTCTGATGGCTAAAGATTTGCTGCCGTTTATGAGCAGCGGATCGTCCCCGTTCAGCGTCGAAAAAGTGCTGCGTCAGGCGGTCGTGGTGCCTGAGAGCAAGCGCGTTGACCGCATGCTGAAAGAGTTCCGTTCCCAACGCTACCATATGGCGATTGTGATCGATGAATTCGGCGGCGTCTCAGGACTGGTCACCATTGAGGATATTCTGGAGCTGATCGTTGGCGAAATCGAAGATGAGTATGACGATGAAGAAGATCGTGATATCCGCCAGCTGAGTCGTCATACCTACACCATTCGTGCGCTCACGCCGATTGAAGACTTCAATGACGTGTTTGAAACCAGCTTCAGCGATGAAGAGGTCGACACTATCGGCGGTCTGGTGATGCAGGCCTTTGGTCATTTGCCTGCCCGCGGGGAGAGCATTGAGATCGATGGCTATCAGTTCAAGGTCGCTATGGCCGACAGCCGCCGCATCATTCAGGTCCACGTCAGAATTCCGGAAAACGCGCCGCAACCGATACTGGAAGAATAATTTTCTTATGGCTATTGCCTCACTGTACCAGCGCCAGCGGGTTCGCCTGCTTTTAGCGCTGATAACGGGTGCCCTTGGCACCCTGTCGTTCTCACCTTATGATTTTTGGCCTGCTGCACTGCTGTCATTGGCCGGTTTGCTGGCGCTGACCCTCAACCGCTCTACCCGTCAGGCGACGGCGATTGGTTTTGTCTGGGGCATGGGGCTGTTTGGTAGCGGCATAAACTGGGTCTATGTCAGTATCGCCACCTTTGGTGGCATGCCGGGGCCGGTCAACGTGTTCCTGGTGGTGCTGCTGGCGGCGTATCTGTCGCTGTTCACCCTACTGTTTGCCGCCCTGCTTAACCGCTTATTCCCAAAAACCTCGCTGGTTCGGCTGGTGGTTGCTGCGCCGGTTTTATGGCAGATCACCGAGTTCCTGCGCGGGTGGATCCTGACCGGTTTCCCATGGCTACAGTTTGGTTACAGCCAGATTGATGGACCGCTGAAAGGTCTGGGACCGCTATTTGGTGTTGAAGGCATTACCTTCGCGTTGATGGTTATCTCCGGGCTGGCGGTGTTTGCGGCGGTAAAACGTCACTGGGTCGCCGGTGTTATCGCGCTGGCGCTGCTGGTGCTTCCATGGCCGCTGCGTCAGATTAGCTGGTATCAGCCCATGCCCGAGCGTGAAGTGAATATTGCGCTGGTTCAGGGCAACATTCCGCAGTCGATGAAGTGGGATCCGAATCAGCTGATCAACTCGCTGAAAACCTATACCTCACTCAGTCGGCCTTACGTCGGCAAAGCGCCGATTATTATCTGGCCTGAATCCGCTATTCCCGATCTGGAATCTAACCAGCAGCCGTTCCTGAAATCTCTGGATGAAGAACTGCGGGCACACGGCAGTAGCCTGATCACCGGGATTGTGGATTCGCGTCTGGAACAGAATCGTTACCACGATTACAACTCGATTATTGTGCTCGGCGGCGATGAGCCTTACGACTACTTCAGCCCGAATCGTTACCAGAAAAACCATCTGGTGCCATTTGGCGAGTTTGTTCCAATGGAAGCGCTGCTGCGTCCTCTGGCACCATTATTCGATTTACCGATGTCCTCCTTCAGCCGTGGCGCCTATATTCAGCCTCAGTTAAAGGTGGCCGGCTACAATCTGACCGCGGCTATCTGTTATGAGATAGTGTTGGGTCAGCAGGTCAGGGATAATTTCCGACCGGATACTGACTTCCTGCTGACCATCTCCAACGATGCGTGGTTCGGCCACTCTATCGGCCCATGGCAGCATTTCCAGATGGCGCGGATGCGTGCCCTGGAATTGGGCAGGCCACTGCTGCGTGACACCAACAACGGCGTCACGGCGGTGATCAATGCTGATGGCGATGCCGAAGAGATGATCCCGCAATTCCAGGCGACGGTGCTTTCCACCAAGATCACGCCGACTCAGGGCCTGACGCCCTATGCGCGTTTTGGTAACTGGCCTGTGTGGATCATCACCCTGCTGTTCGCAGTGGGCGCGGTGATTACCGGCTTCAGACGTCGCGGTTAAGCGTCAAAGCACGACACTAAAACGCTGAACCTTTGGGTTCGGCGTTTTTTTTTGCCCTTCTCCTGCTCCTGCATCTACAAGCAGATCCTGCTGCTAACTGTTTCACAAAAAACATTTTGGCACGACGATTGCAAAACATTACCAGCGAACTCGCTGATTAGTCTGCATAAAGCCTTGCATAAGCGTTTCCGCACCATTGTGGCTCAATCATTGCCCCAGGGCGGAGCATTGTTTTTAACAATGCCTTTATTTGGTGCGGCACGCTTCGCAAAAAAGAAACTTTCTTGTTTCATCGTTTTAACATTCGGCTATGTTATGACTATTCAGGGGGCGATTACGTCCTGGGATAAAAAGAAAAGCAGCAGTTAATAAACATAACATCACAATCGGCGCAATTTTATGACGCCATTAAACGAAGGAGTTGGAGATGAAATTACGGAAATTAGGCTTGTGCCTGGCACTGGCTGGCCTTGCATCCGGTATCGCCCATGCAGAAGATGCATCACAATCTCCCACGTTAGACAAAATCGCTAAAAATGGCGTCATTGTCGTGGGACACCGTGAGTCTTCTGTTCCTTTCTCTTACTACGATAATCAGCAAAAAGTGGTCGGCTACTCGCAGGATTATTCCAACGCCATCGTGGCCGCGATCAAAGCCAAACTGAACAAACCCGATCTACAGGTGAAAATGCTGCCGGTCACCTCACAGAACCGTATTCCACTGTTGCAAAACGGCACCTACGATTTTGAGTGTGGTTCAACCACCAACAACCTTGAGCGCCAGAAACAGGCCGCTTTCTCGGACACTATCTTTGTTATCGGCACCCGTTTGCTGGTGAAGAAAGGCAGCCCGATTAAAGACTTCCCGGATCTGAAAGGCAAAACGGTTGTCGTCACTTCAGGTACCACTTCCGAAATTCTGCTGAACAAGCTGAATGATGAGAAGAAAATGGACATGCGCATCATCAGCGCCAAAGACCATGGCGACTCCTTCCGTACGCTGGAAAGTGGTCGTGCCGTTGCCTTTATGATGGATGATGCCCTGCTAGCTGGCGAACGTGCTAAAGCTAAAAAACCTGATAACTGGGTGATCGTGGGTACGCCGCAGTCGAAAGAAGCTTACGGCTGTATGCTGCGTAAAGACGACGCCGGCTTCAAACAGCTGATGGATGACACCATTGCGAAAGCGCAGACCTCAGGTGAAGCGTCGAAGTGGTTTGATAAGTGGTTCAGCAACCCGATCCCACCAAAAAACCTCAACATGAACTTCGCCCTGTCTGACGACATGAAAGCGACATTCAAAACGCCAAATGACAAGGCACTGAACTAATAATGAAAATAAGGGTGACCGCTGGTTGCCCTATGATTGTTGAAAACAGGCTCGGACAGACAACAGCCTGAATCATCCGGAACACACATCCGGATAGTCAGGCAAAGGTACGAAGTGGTCGTTCCCCATAACGTGCAAATGAGCCTCTCATCAATCTTCAGGGTAGCTTCGCTACCCTTTTTTTCTTCCGGAGTTATTTATGTCAATCGATTGGAACTGGGGTATTTTCCTGCAACAGGCCCCCTTCGGTAATACCACCTATCTGGGGTGGCTGTGGTCCGGCTTTCAGGTCACCATTGCTGTGTCAGTCTGCGCGTGGATTATCGCCCTTTTGGTCGGTTCGCTGTTTGGTATTCTGCGCACCGTGCCCAACCGTCTGCTCTCCACTCTCGGCACCTGTTACGTTGAGCTATTCCGTAATATCCCGCTGATAGTGCAATTCTTTATCTGGTATCTGGTGATCCCTGAACTGCTGCCTGAAAGCATTAGCACCTGGTTCAAATCCGAGCTGGATCCCAATATTCAGTTCTTTACTTGCTCGGTGCTGTGCCTAGGCCTGTTTACCGCCGCCCGCGTGTGCGAACAGGTTCGCGCGGCGATCCAGTCGCTGCCATCAGGCCAGAAGAATGCCGGTCTGGCGATGGGCCTGACGCTGCCACAAACCTACCGCTATGTGCTGTTACCCAACGCCTATCGCGTAATTGTGCCGCCAATGACCTCAGAGATGCTGAACCTGGTAAAGAACTCCGCCATCGCCTCGACCATTGGTCTGGTCGATATGGCCGCACAAGCAGGCAAGCTGCTGGATTACTCGGCTCATGCCTATGAATCCTTTACCGCGATTACGCTGGCCTACGTTGGCATCAATATTGTGATTATGCTGCTGATGAGCCTGGTCGAACGTAAGGTTCGCCTGCCTGGCGGCATGGGAGGCAAATAATGTACGAATTTGACTGGAGCACCATTGTTCCCAACCTGCCGTATCTGATGAACGGCATGGTGATCACCCTCAAAATTACCGTGACGGCCATCATTTTTGGCATCGTCTGGGGAACGCTGCTGGCGGTGATGCGTCTGTCGAGCTTCAAGCCTGTCAGCTGGTTTGCCCGCCTTTACGTCAACCTGTTCCGCTCGGTGCCGTTGGTGATGGTGCTGTTGTGGTTCTATCTGGTGGTGCCCAGCTTCCTGCAGAACGTGCTTGGCCTGTCGCCGAAAACCGATATCCGCCTGATCTCGGCGATGGTTGCCTTCTCGCTGTTCGAAGCCGCTTACTACTCTGAAATCATTCGTGCCGGTATTGTCAGTATCGCCCGAGGCCAGGGAAGCGCCGCGCTGGCGCTGGGGATGACGCGCTGGCAGTCGATGCAGCTGATTATCCTGCCTCAGGCGTTTCGCGCTATGGTGCCGCTGCTGCTGACTCAGGGCATCGTGCTGTTCCAGGATACCTCTCTGGTTTACGTGCTCAGCCTTGCCGACTTCTTCAGGACGGCCGACACCATCGGCATCAACAACGGCACCGAAATTGAAATGGTGCTGTTTGCCGGTGCGGTCTACTTCGTTATCAGCCTTAGCGCTTCGCTGTTGGTCAGCTATTTAAAGAAAAAAAGGACGGTTTAAATGATTACCCTGAAAAATGTTTCTAAGTGGTATGGTCACTTTCAGGTACTGACCGACTGCTCAACCGAAGTGAAAAAAGGCGAAGTGGTGGTGGTGTGCGGCCCGTCGGGTTCCGGTAAATCCACGCTGATCAAAACGGTCAATGGCTTAGAGCCGATTCAGGAAGGTAAGATTGAAGTCAACGGCACCGCCGTCAACGACAAAAAGACCAATCTGGCGCAGCTGCGTTCCAAAGTCGGCATGGTCTTCCAGCATTTTGAGCTGTTCCCGCATCTGACCATCGTTGAGAACCTGACGCTGGCGCAGGTAAAAGTGCTGAAGCGTAACAAAGAGGAAGCCCGTCAGAAGGGGCTGAAACTGTTGGAGCGCGTGGGCCTGTCAGCCCATGCTAACAAGCACCCAGGGCAGCTTTCCGGTGGTCAGCAGCAGCGTGTGGCTATCGCCCGAGCGCTGTGCATGGATCCGATCGCCATGCTGTTCGATGAGCCCACCTCCGCACTAGATCCCGAGATGATCAATGAAGTGCTGGATGTCATGGTGGAACTGGCGAATGAAGGGATGACCATGATGGTGGTGACCCACGAAATGGGCTTCGCCCGTAAGGTGGCAAACCGGGTGATCTTTATGGATGAGGGGAAAATCGTGGAGGATTCGCCGAAAGACGACTTCTTTAACAATCCGCAGTCCGATCGTGCGAAAGACTTCCTCGCCAAAATCCTGCATTAATCAGCATAGCGGGGCGGAAAATTCCGCCCCGCTTTCTACGGTTCAAACGGTTGTCGCTGGAACTGATCGTTACCGCATTCAGGACAGCGTGTCAGCGTTTCAGGGGTGTAAATCGCCCGGGTAAACTGACATTTCTCACAAACTAAATTCCCCAGTCCCACCACCTCACCGCTTTGATAAACGCCATGATGATTCAGGTCCTGAAAAACTTCGCGCCACTCTAACTGACTTTTATCGGTGATATCGGCCAGCTCTTTCCACACGCTTTCGCGAATAATGCGCATAAATACGCTATCCCCTGCATCATCCTGATTCTCGGTATAGCTGCGGGCAAACTCTTCTAAATCCCTGCGCACCGCTCGGGTGACATCCTCGATCTGGCTGCGGGTCAATTCGCCGCGATTGTTCATCCGTTGTCGGGCACTCTCCACCAGAGCATCAATATCATGCTCTCCCCGGTTGATCCTTTCGGTCAGAGAAGAGACCAGTTCCCGATAGTACTGAGCAACCTTGTTCATATTTTCTCCTAAACGTTCCAATACGTTATGAAGTAATTCTAGCGTCGATCAAAAAAATGCACCCAACCCGCTGTCAAAAATGCCTGCTCTCTTCCAGCTTGTAGAGAAATGCCGTTTGTCAGGGCGGTTACTGTTGTTGCTCCGGGGGCGGATCAGCTATGCTATGCGGATCTGAACGAACTCATAAAGTTTACAAAGGACCACTGGCTGCCATGCAAGAGCAATACCGCCCGGAAGAGATAGAATCCCACGTCCAACAGCACTGGGATGAGAAGCAAACGTTCAAAGTGACCGAAGAGGAAGGTAAAGAGAAGTACTACTGCCTCTCCATGCTGCCCTATCCTTCTGGCCGCCTACATATGGGCCACGTTCGTAACTACACCATCGGTGATGTGATCTCCCGCTACCAGCGTATGCTGGGCAAAAACGTCCTGCAGCCGATCGGCTGGGATGCATTTGGCCTGCCTGCAGAAGGCGCAGCGGTAAAAAACAACACCGCGCCGGCGCCATGGACCTACGACAACATTGCCTACATGAAGAACCAGCTGAAATTGCTGGGCTTCGGCTATGACTGGAACCGTGAACTGGCCACCTGTCAGCCTGAGTACTATCGCTGGGAACAGTGGTTCTTCACCAAGCTGTACGAAAAAGGCCTGGTCTATAAGAAAACCTCGGCAGTTAACTGGTGCCCGACCGACCAGACCGTGCTGGCTAACGAACAGGTTATTGACGGTTGCTGCTGGCGCTGCGATACCAAAGTTGAACGCAAAGAGATCCCACAGTGGTTTGTTAAAATCACCGATTACGCTGATGAACTGTTAAATGACCTGGACACGCTGGAAAGCTGGCCTGAGCAGGTTAAAACCATGCAGCGTAACTGGATCGGCCGTTCTGAAGGGGTGGAAATCACCTTTGACGTGGCAGAAAGCACCGAAAAACTGAGCGTTTATACCACCCGTCCAGACACCTTTATGGGTGTGACCTATCTGGCCGTGGCTGCGGGCCATCCGCTGGCTGCGCAGGCTGCCGCGTCGAATCCTGCGCTGGCCGACTTTATTGCCGAATGCCGTAATACCAAGGTTGCCGAAGCTGAAATGGCGACCATGGAGAAAAAAGGCATGGCCACCGGCAAGTTTGCCGTGCACCCACTGTCTGGCGAGAAAGTGCCGGTCTGGGTCGCCAATTTTGTGCTGATGGAATACGGCACCGGTGCGGTGATGGCCGTTCCTGGCCACGACCAGCGTGACTGGGAGTTCGCCACCAAGTACAACCTCACTATCAAGCCAGTGATCCTTAATGCTGACGGAAGCGAGCCGGATCTGACCGACGCGGCCATGACCGATAAAGGGACGCTGTTTAACTCAGGCGAGTTTGACGGTCTGTCGTACGAAGCAGGCTTTAACGCCATTGCTGAGAAGCTGGCGGCCAAAGGCGTTGGCGAGCGTAAAGTTAACTACCGTCTGCGCGACTGGGGTGTTTCACGCCAGCGTTACTGGGGCGCACCAATTCCAATGGTGACCCTGGAAGACGGCACCGTGATGCCGACGCCAGAAGATCAGCTGCCGGTTATCCTGCCGGAAGACGTGGTAATGGACGGGATCACCAGCCCAATCAAGGCCGATCCTGAGTGGGCAAAAACCACCGTCAACGGTCAGCCTGCGCTGCGCGAAACCGACACCTTTGACACCTTTATGGAGTCTTCCTGGTATTACGCGCGCTATACCTGCCCGGACTATGACAAAGGCATGCTGGACCCGGCTGCAGCTAACTATTGGCTGCCGGTCGATCAGTATGTCGGCGGTATCGAACACGCCATCATGCACCTGCTCTACTTCCGCTTCTTCCATAAGTTGCTGCGTGATGCTGGCCTGGTGACCTCCAATGAGCCGGCCAAACGCCTGCTTTGCCAGGGCATGGTTCTGGCTGATGCCTTCTACTATCTTGGCGCCAGCGGTGAGCGTAACTGGGTTTCCCCGGTTGATGTCACCCTTGAGCGTGATGAGAAAGGCCGCGTCACCAAAGCCACCGATGCAACCGGCCGCGAGCTGGTTTACGCCGGTATGAGCAAAATGTCGAAGTCGAAAAACAACGGCATTGACCCACAGGTGATGGTTGAGCGCTACGGTGCCGATACCGTGCGTCTGTTTATGATGTTCGCTTCGCCGGCAGAAATGACTCTCGAATGGCAGGAATCCGGTGTGGAAGGTGCTAACCGCTTCCTGAAACGCGTCTGGCGACTGGCCTTCGAACACAGCGAAAAAGGACCGACCGTTGCACTGGATATCGCCAGCCTCAACGACGATCAGAAATCGCTGCGCCGCGAGCTGCATAAAACCATCGCCAAAGTGTCCGATGACATCGGCCGTCGTCAGACCTTCAACACCGCCATTGCGGCGATTATGGAGCTGATGAACAAGCTGGCCCGTGCCCCACAGGAAAGCGAGCAGGACCGTGCACTGATGCAGGAAGCGCTGCAATCCGTGGTGCGTCTGCTGTATCCGTTTACCCCGCATGCCTGCTTCTCATTGTGGCAGGCGCTGGGTGGCGAAGGCGACGTCGACAACGCGCCATGGCCGCAGGCAGATGAAGAGGCGATGGTGGAAGATTCTCTGCTGGTGGTCGTGCAGGTTAATGGTAAAGTGCGTGGCAAAATTACCGTTCCGGCTGATGCCACTGCGGAACAGGTTAAGGCTCGTGCGTTGCAGGAGCATCTGGTTGCCAAGTACGTCGATGGCACCACCATTCGTAAAGAGATTTACGTACCGGGCAAATTGCTTAACCTGGTCGTGGGTTGATGTCAGGAGGAATTGTGCGACATCCGATTTTATCTGTGATGCTGGGTCTTGCGGTGTTAATCACCGCAGGTTGTGGCTTTCATCTTCGCGGGACCACTTCGGTCCCGAAAGAAATGAAAACGATGATCCTGGACACCTCCGATCCTTATGGTCCGCTGACGCGTACCGTACGTGAAGAGCTGCGCCTGAATAACGTGACGGTGCTGGATGACAGCAACACCACGGCGATGAGCAAAGGGACGCTGCATAAAACCGTGCCTTCCCTGCGTCTGATGGGTGAGGTTCAGGGTCGTGACACAGCCTCCATCTTCCAGGACGGTAAAACGGCCGAGTACTCGATGTACATGACCGTTAATGCGCAGGTGCTGGTGCCAAATAAAGGCATCTATCCCATCAGCGCGACCGTGTATCGTTCATTCTTTGATAACCCGCTGGCGGCACTGGCGAAGGACTCCGAGCAGAACATTATCATGAGTGAAATGCGTACCCAGGCGGCTCAACAGCTGGTGCGTAAATTACTGACGGTACATGCGGCAGAGGACGATCCTTCCATCAATACGCTGGACAGCACGCCTGAAGCCATCGATCAGACCAATCCTGCATCCGGCCTGACAGACAGCTCTCTGGCAAGATGATCAGGATTTACCCTGAGCAACTCAGCGCGCAGCTCCACGAGGGGCTGCGCGCTTGTTACATTCTGGCCGGTAACGAACCGCTTCTGTTGCAGGAATCTCAGGATGCGGTGCGGGCTGCTGCGCAAAAGCAGGAATTCACCGAGCACTTCAGCGTGGTCATTGATGCCCATACTGACTGGGATGCAATCTTCTCTACCTGCCAGGCTCTAAGCCTGTTTGCCAGCCGGCAAACGCTGCTGCTAACGCTACCTGAAAATGGTCCCAACGCGGCGATGGCGGAACAGCTTGTTACCCTCTCCTCACTGCTCCATGCCGATATTCTGCTGATATTGCGGGCGTCGAAACTGACTAAAGCGCAGGAAAACAGTGCCTGGTTTAAAGCGCTGAGCGCCAATGCGGTGATCGTGCCCTGCCAGACACCCGAGCAGGCGCAGTTGCCTCGCTGGGTAATTGCCCGTGCGAAAAGCCTCAAGCTGAGCGTGGACGATGCGGCTGTTCAGCTGCTTTGCTACTGTTATGAAGGGAATCTGCTGGCGCTGGCCCAGGCGCTGGAACGGCTGTCGCTGCTCTGGCCAGACGGAAAGCTGACGCTGCCAAGAGTGGAGCAGGCCGTTAACGATGCGGCGCACTTTACGCCGTTCCACTGGGTGGATGCTTTGTTGGCTGGGAAAAGTAAACGTGCCCAGCATATTTTGCGCCAGATGCAGGCGGAAGAGAGCGAGCCGGTGATCTTATTGCGCACCGTGCAAAGAGAGCTGATGATGCTGCTGACCTTACAGCGCCAGATGGTGAAAACACCGATCAGAACGCTGTTTGATCAGCACCGCGTCTGGCAAAACCGCCGTCCACTGTTCAGCGAAGCGCTGCAACGTCTTTCTGCACGGCAGCTGAGTCAGGCGATCCATCTGCTGACGCGCATTGAGCTGACGCTGAAGCAGGATTATGGTCAGTCGGTCTGGTCCGATCTTGAAACGCTGTCGTTGCTGATTTGTCAGCGCGGTTTCCCTGAGCATTTCTGCGATGTCTGAATCTCACACGCTGGAAGCGCTGTTCGGCGGCACCTTTGATCCGATCCATTTTGGCCATCTGAAGCCAGTTGAGGTTTTAGCCGCGCAGGTCGGGCTGAAAAAGGTGACGTTATTGCCGAATAACGTGCCGCCTCATCGCCCACAGCCTGAAGCCAGCCCGTCACAGCGGGTGGAAATGGTGAGGCTGGCGATTGCCGACCTGCCGTTGTTCGACCTGGATCTGCGTGAAATGCAGCGCGACACGCCCTCTTTCACCCTCGAGACGCTTACGGAGCTTCGTGCAGAACGGGGCGACGACCAGCCGCTGGCGTTTATCATTGGCCAGGATTCTTTGCTAACCTTACACAAGTGGCATCGCTGGGAAGAACTGCTTAGCCTGTGCCATTTACTGGTCTGTAAACGTCCGGGTTATGACAGCACGATGGAAACCCCGGCGTTACAGCGCTGGCTGGAACAGCATCAAACCCGCCAGGCAGAAATATTGCATCAGCATCCCTGCGGCAGGATTTTTCTGGCAGACACGCCGCTGGTGTCCATCTCTGCGACTGAAATACGCGATCGATTGCACAGCGGGCAATCGTGTGACGATCTGATCCCTCCGGCAGTTTCGGCCTACATCCTTGCTGCAGGTTTATATCGCAAGCCCTGAGCACGTGGTATACTTCGCCGCTAAATTTTCTGGAGCAATCCGGAAACATCTTTTTTCGGTTAGCCACGCCACAGGCGCAGGACAACCGCTCCGACTCAAAACCCAAGGGGAACCTTTTGCAAGGTAAAGCACTCCAAGACTTCGTCATTGATAAATTAGACGATTTAAAAGGCCAGGACATTGTTGCTGTAGATGTCCAGGGCAAATCAAGTATCACCGATTGCATGATTATCTGCACCGGCACCTCAACGCGTCATGTGGCGTCGATTGCTGACCACGTGGTTCAGGAATCTCGTGCTGCTGGCGTGGAAACCTTTGCTGTTGCAGGTAAAGCTGCCGCTGACTGGGTTGTTGTCGATCTGGGTGAAGTGATTGTTCACGTCATGCAGGAAGAGAGCCGCCAGCTTTACGAACTCGAAAAGCTCTGGAACTAAGCTGTGAAGCTGCAGTTGGTTGCCGTCGGCACTAAAATGCCGGATTGGGTGCAAACCGGGTTTCTGGAGTATTTGCGTCGTTTTCCTAAAGATATGCCGCTGGAACTGACTGAAGTTCAGGCTGGCAAGCGCGGTAAAAATGCCGACATCAAACGCATTCTTGAAAAAGAGGGCGAAATGATGCTGGCTGCGACTGGCAAAGGGAACCGCATTGTTACCCTGGATATTCCAGGGCAGCCGTGGGAAACGCCCCATTTAGCCACTCAGCTTGAACGTTGGAAGCTGGATGGCCGTGATGTCAGCCTGCTGATTGGTGGACCGGAAGGTCTGTCGCCAGCCTGCAAAGCTGCCGCTGAGCAAAGCTGGTCTCTTTCCGCGCTGACCCTGCCCCATCCGCTGGTACGGGTGCTGGTTGCGGAGAGTTTGTATCGTGCATGGAGCATCACAGCAAATCACCCTTACCATCGGGAATAGGCCATAGGATCAACCGGATACACTGAAACAGCGGATGAAATTACAACGTAACTCTTTTCGTGACTACACTGCCGAACAGTCTCTCTTTGTTCGTCGGGCGCTGATCGCCTTTATCGGCATTATCGTGCTTTCCGGTATCCTGGTGGTCAATCTGTACCACCTGCAAATTATCCGCTACACCGATTACAGTACCCGCTCAAACGAAAACCGCATCAAACTGGTGCCCGTCGCGCCCAGCCGCGGCATTATTTTTGATCGTAACGGCCTGCCCCTTGCGCTCAACCGCACGATTTATCAGATTGAGCTGGTGCCCGAAAAGGTCGATGACCTTGAAAAAACCCTGCTTGCTCTGCGCCCCATTGTCGACTTAAGTGACGAAGACCTTGTCGCCTTTGAAAAAGAGCGTAAGCGCTCACGCCGCTTTACCTCTATCGCGGTTAAAACCGGCCTGAACGATGTGCAGGTCGCCCGCTTCGCCGTTAATCAATATGCTTTCCCCGGCGTGGAAGTGAAAGGCTATCAACGCCGCTACTACCCTTACAACTCTGCGCTGACTCACGTGTTGGGCTATGTGTCCAAAATTAACGATCGTGATGTCGAACGGCTGGATAATGAAGGTAAGTGGCCCAACTATGCCGCCACGCATGATATCGGCAAGCTGGGTATCGAACGTTATTACGAAGAGATGCTGCACGGCAAAACCGGCTACGAAGAAGTCGAAGTCAACAACCGTGGCCGGGTGATCCGTCAGCTTCACGAACAGTCCCCTCAGGCCGGCCAGGATATCTACCTGACCATCGACCTGAAGCTGCAGCAATATATTGAGACGCTGCTGGCGGGCAGCCGTGCCGCAGTGGTGGTGACCGATCCGCGCAACGGTGACATTCTGGCGATGGTGTCGATGCCCAGCTACGATCCCAATCTGTTCGTTGATGGCATCAGCAGCACCGATTACAACATGCTGTTGAATGACCCCAACCGGCCGCTGATTAACCGTGCGACGCAGGGCGCCTATCCGCCGGCATCAACGGTGAAACCCTATATTGCCGTCTCAGCGCTGACCGCTGGCGTGATCAACAAAAACACCAGCCTGTTTGACCCGGGTTGGTGGCAGCTGCCGGGCTCCGAAAAGCGCTTCCGTGACTGGAAGCATTGGGGCCACGGCCGCCTGAACGTCACCAAATCGCTGGAAGAGTCTGCGGATACCTTTTTCTATCAGGTGGCTTACGATATGGGCATCGATCGCCTCGGCGAATGGATGAACAAGTTTGGCTACGGGCACCTGACCGGCATTGACCTGGTGGAAGAAACGCCGGGTAATATGCCAACCCGTGAATGGAAGCAGAAACGCTTTAAAAAGCCGTGGTATCAGGGTGATACCATTCCGGTGGGGATCGGTCAGGGTTACTGGACCGCCACGCCGGTGCAAATGAACAAAGCGATGATGACCCTGATTAACGACGGAATCGTGAAAACACCGCACCTGATGCAGTCCAACGTGGTGAATAATGTGCGGGTGCCTTATCGTCAGCCCGACTCACCCCCGATTGCGGATATTCACTCAGGCTACTGGGAAATCGCCAAAGACGGTATGTACGGTGTTGCAAACCGACCTAACGGCACCGCCAGAAAAAGCTTCTCTGACGCACCTTACAAGATTGCCGCCAAATCCGGTACGGCTCAGGTCTATGGCCTGAAAGCCAACGAAACTTACAATGCGCATAAAATCGCTGAACACCTGCGAGACCACAAGCTGATGACCGCCTTTGCTCCGTATGACAAGCCGCGTGTGGCCGTCACCATGATTCTGGAGAATGGCGGCGCAGGCCCGGCCGTAGGGACTATCATGCGCCAGATTTTGGACCATATTATGCTTGGTGATAACAATACCAACCTGCCGGACGCTGCCCCCGTGCCGCCCGGTTATGAGGGTGAATAGACATGAACGATCGTCACCATAAACGCACCATCTGGACCCGAATTCATGTCGATCCGACATTCTTTATTCTGATTTTTGCCCTGCTGGTTTACAGCGCCTTAGTGATCTGGAGCGCCAGTGGCCAGGATCCAGGCATGATGGAGCGTAAAATCGGCCAGATCGCCATGGGTGTGGTGATCATGCTGGTGATGGCGCAAATCCCGCCGCGGGTTTATGAAGGTTGGGCGCCCTATCTGTATATCATCACGGTGATCCTGCTGGTCGCCGTGGATGCGTTTGGCCATATCAGTAAAGGTGCACAGCGTTGGCTGGATCTGGGCTTTGTGCGCTTCCAGCCCTCAGAGATTGCCAAAATCGCCGTGCCGCTGATGGTGGCGCGCTTTATTAACCGCGATGTCTGTCCGCCGACGCTGAAAAACACCGCCATCGCGCTGGTGCTGATCTTTATGCCCACGCTGCTGGTCGCCGCGCAGCCGGACCTGGGAACCTCAATTCTGATTGCCGCCTCCGGCCTGTTTGTTCTGTTCCTTTCCGGGATGAGCTGGAAACTGATTGCGGTGGCGGTACTGATGGTGGCGGCCTTCGTGCCGGTGCTGTGGTTCTTCCTGATGCATGATTATCAGCGCGACCGCGTTATGATGCTTCTGGATCCGGAGAGCGACCCGCTTGGCGCGGGTTACCACATCATTCAATCCAAGATTGCCATTGGGTCAGGCGGGCTACGCGGCAAAGGCTGGTTGCATGGCACCCAGTCACAGCTGGAATTTTTACCCGAACGCCACACGGACTTTATTTTTGCGGTTCTGGCCGAAGAATTAGGCCTGGTCGGCGTCCTGGTGCTGCTGGTACTCTACATTCTGGTGATTATGCGTGGCCTGATGATGGCGGCGCGGGCGCAAACCACCTTTGGTCGGGTAATGGCCGGTGGCTTAATGCTGATCTTCTTTGTGTATGTTTTCGTTAATATTGGTATGGTTAGCGGCATTCTCCCGGTGGTTGGGGTTCCATTGCCGTTGGTCAGCTATGGCGGTTCGGCGCTGATCGTGCTGATGGCCGGGTTTGGCATTATTATGTCGATTCACACCCACCGAAAACTGTTGTCTAAGAGCGTTTAAGAGGCGTAAACATGCGTAAGGATTGGCTTTGGATTGGTCTGGCTTCAGTATTGCTGGCAGCCTGTGCTACCGATGAACAGCAGCAGGCACCCGCACCACAGCAACCGGCCTACAATGGTCCGGTGGTGGAAATTGGCGGTGCCGAACCCCGTTATGAACCGCAGAACCCAGGCACCAGCCAGGACTACACGGTGAATGGCAAGACTTACAAAATCGTCAAAGATCCGTCTAATTTCAGCGAAACCGGCCTGGCCGCCTGGTATGGCGATGAGGCCGGCAGCAACCGCACCGCAACCGGCGAGCAGTTCGATCCTGATGCGCTTACTGCGGCTCACCCGACGTTACCGCTGCCAAGTTACGTGCGCGTCACTAACCTGGCCAATGGTCGCCAGCTGGTGGTGCGCGTGAACGATCGCGGTCCTTACACGCCAGGCCGGGTTATCGATCTGTCCCGAGCCGCGGGCGATCGCCTGAATATATCGAATAACACCAAAGTGAAAATCGATTACATCAAGGTCGCGCCGGATGGCACGCTCTCGGGTCCTGGCACCATTGGCACCACCGTCGCCAAACAGAGCTATGCCCTGCCCGCCCGTCCTGATATCGCGGGTGGGATGACCACCCTGGGCGGCGGTATGACCACGATGGGTGGCGATGCCGCCGCCAGTGCCGCGTCACAACCGGAGGCCAGTCAGCAGCAGGCGCCGGAGTCGCGTCCAATTGATAACGCCAACGTCAACAGTGATGACAGCCTGGGCGCACCGGTACGCAGCAATGGATTTTTAGGTGCCGCGCAGCCGTTACGTTCTGGCGTGCTGGAAGGCAGTGAGCCGGTCGCCGCGCCGGTTGCTGCGCCAGCCGCTGCCGCCGTCGTCGCAGCACCCGCAGCGGTCGCTGCCAGCCGCCCTGCCGCTTCCGGCACCACCTATGTGGTGCAGGTCGGCGCCGTTGGCGATGCAGCCAAAGCCAAAACCTGGATGAATTCCCTGAGCAAACAGTTTGGTGTGCCGGGCGCGGTTGACAGCCACGGCAATGTTTATCGGGTTCAGCTGGGCCGCTTCACCTCTCGCCAGCAGGCCAGCGCCTTGCAGCAGCGGTTATCGAGCGAAGCGAAGCTCACCTCATTTATTACCGTCGCACCCTAACGAAATGTCATACTGACCGGCATTCAGTGCGGGCTAACAGGCTGAAAGTGCTGTTAACCTGCATGGTAAAGACGAGTGCCGGGCAGGACTGCTTTTGCTATAGTGAGTCACTTTTTTTAACTTAGCCGATGGATGTTGTAGTCCTAAACATGAACAATCTGACCTCCTACAAACTGATCAAACGCCTGACGGCGGGATCGCTGATTGCCCTCAGCCTGACTTCCTTCGCCCACGCCGACGACGTGAACATTAAAACAATGATCCCAGGCGTGCCGGATATCGATGCGGAAGCCTATGTGCTGATCGACTACAACTCAGGCAAAGTGCTGGCAGAGAAAAATGCCGACGCTCGCCGTGACCCAGCCAGCCTGACCAAAATGATGACCAGCTACGTGATTGGTCAGGCGGTCAAAGCCGGTAAAATCAAGCAGGATGACATGGTTACCGTGGGCAAAGATGCCTGGGCAACCGGTAATCCGGTGTTCAAAGGCTCTTCCCTGATGTTCCTGAAGCCAGGCGATCGCGTTGCGGTGTCCGAGCTGACGCGCGGCATCGTGCTGCAATCCGGTAATGATGCCTGTGTGGCAATGGCCGACTATGTTGCCGGCAGCCAGGATACGTTTGTTGGTCTGATGAACAACTACGTTAAAGCACTGGGCCTGCAGAACACCCACTTCCAGACCGTTCATGGCCTGGATGCGGATGGCCAGTACAGTTCAGCGCGTGATATGGCGCTGATTGGCCGTGCACTGATCCGTGACGTGCCGGACGAGTACGCGGTGTATAAAGAGAAAGAATTCACCTTCAACAATATCCGCCAGATGAACCGTAACGGTCTGCTGTGGGATACCAGCCTGCAGGTTGACGGCATCAAAACCGGTCACACTGAAGCCGCGGGCTACAACCTGGTTGCCTCCGCGACCGAAGGCCAGATGCGTCTGATCTCCGCCGTAATGGGTGGTCATACCTATAAAGGCCGCGAAACCGAAAGCAAAAAACTGCTGACCTGGGGCTTCCGTTTCTTTGAAACCGTGGCACCGCTGAAAGCAGGCAAAGAGTTTGCTTCTGAGCCAGTGTGGTTCGGCACCAGCGACCGCGTGCAGCTGGGTGTGGAAAAAGATGTCTTCCTGACCATCCCTCGTGGCCGCATGAAAGATCTGAAAGCCAGCTACACGCTGAGCAATACCGAACTGCATGCGCCGCTGGCGAAAAACCAGGTTGTCGGCACCATCAACTTCCAGCTGGATGGCAAAACCATTGAACAGCATCCGCTGGTGGTGTTGAACGATATGCAGGAAGGTGGTTTCATCGGTCGCATCGTCGATTACATTAAGCTGATGTTCCATCACTGGTTTGGCTAAGCCCGTCATGCCGGCACGCATTTGGGCAGTAATGCCCCCTTGATTTCGGCGTGAATGCACCCCATATTTGAGTTATCTGTAGACTCCCGCTACGCACAGCGGGAGTCTTTGTTTTGGCGTTACCGGAGCCCCTATGAAAACCAATCTTAAAGAACTGCTCGAATTCCCAACTCCTTTTACTTACAAAGTAATGGGACTGGCGCAGCCGGAACTGGTTGATCAAGTAGTTGAAGTTGTTCAGCGCCATGCGCCGGGTGACTACTCTCCGGACGTGAAGCCAAGCAGCAAAGGCAACTACCACTCCGTCTCGATCACCATTACCGCTACCCACATTGAGCAAGTGGAAACGCTGTATGACGAGCTGGGCAAAATCGAAATTGTCCGCATGGTGCTGTAAAAACTCTCGCTGACAGCGGGCATGGATCTGCTCTCTGTCAGCGTTATACTGCCCTTCTGTTCTCAACAGGACTGACGTTTTGCCTCACGATACCCTACTCATCCGCCAGCTGGGCTTACAGCCCTGGGCACCCATCTCTCAAGCCATGCATGATTTTACTGACCAGCGCGGTGAGCACTCTGCCGACGAAATCTGGCTGGTCGATCATCTTCCGGTCTTCACTCAGGGTCAGGCAGGCAAAGCCGAACATCTGCTGGGTCCGGGCGATATTCCGGTGATGCAAAGCGATCGCGGTGGCCAGGTGACGTATCACGGACCCGGACAGCAAATCATGTACGTGATGATCAATCTGAAGCGCCGGAAAATTGGCGTCAGGCAGCTGGTGACCGCCCTCGAAGATACGGTGATTGCCACCCTCGCCCATTTTGGCGTGGAAGCGGCGGCCAGAGCCGATGCACCCGGTGTGTATGTGCAGGGTAAAAAGATCTGTTCATTGGGCTTACGCATTCGTAACGGCTGCTCGTTCCATGGCCTGGCGCTGAATGTCGATATGGATTTGTCGCCTTTTCTGCGCATCAATCCCTGCGGCTATGCCGGGCTGGAGATGACGCAGCTTAGCGCGTTGAAAGCTGGCGTGACGCTGGCCGATGTGCAGCCGCTGTTAATCACGCATTTTGCCAGACTGTTGAACATCACTGACGTTCGCTGGCAGGCCGCCGATAACCTTATTGAAAAGTAACCGTCCGTGCGGATTTACAATTACGTCACATTTAATCGGTCTGGCTGGCTGAAACTGCCGCGCCGAGATGATATAATTTTTGCGCTTTATCAAAAAAAGTTGAACACAAGATCACTTATTTGAGTTTTATGCGGATCGCGCATGCCAACCTGGAACTTGCAAGATTATGAGTAAACCCATTCAGATGGAACGTGGTGTTAAATACCGCGACGCAGACAAAATGGCGCTTATCCCGGTTAAAACCGTGATCACCGAGCGCACGGAGATTTTACGCAAGCCGGAGTGGATGAAAATCAAGCTCCCCGCGGACTCCAGCCGCATCCAGGGCATCAAAGCTGCGATGCGTAAAAATGGCCTGCACTCCGTCTGTGAAGAGGCTTCCTGCCCTAACCTTGCAGAATGTTTCAACCACGGCACAGCCACCTTTATGATCCTCGGCGCGATCTGTACCCGCCGCTGCCCGTTCTGCGACGTGGCCCACGGACGTCCGGTTGCCCCGGATCAGAATGAGCCGCTGAAGCTGGCGCAGACCATTGCCGATATGGGATTGCGCTACGTGGTGATCACCTCTGTTGACCGTGATGACCTGCGTGACGGTGGTGCTCAGCACTTTGCCGACTGCATTACCGCCATCCGCGCCAAGAACCCGACCATCAAGATTGAAACGCTGGTACCGGACTTCCGTGGCCGTATGGATCGCGCGCTGGAAATCCTCACCGCTACGCCGCCAGACGTGTTTAATCACAACATGGAAAACGTGCCGCGTGTTTACCGTCAGGTGCGCCCTGGCGCTAACTACGACTGGTCACTGAAGCTGCTGGAACGCTTTAAAGAAGCGCACCCAGACGTGCCGACTAAATCCGGTCTGATGGTTGGCCTTGGTGAAACGAACGCGGAAATCGTGGAAGTGATGCGCGATCTGCGTCGCCACGGCGTGACCATGCTGACCTTAGGTCAGTACCTGCAGCCAAGCCGTCACCATCTGCCAGTTCAGCGTTATGTCAGCCCTGCGGAGTTTGATGAGATGAAAGATGCGGCGATGGAGATGGGCTTTACCCACGCTGCCTGCGGACCGTTCGTCCGTTCTTCTTATCATGCGGATATGCAGGCGAAAGGTCTGGAAGTGAAATAAATTGACGGGGTGAGGTGACTTGCCCTGCGTTACAATAATTTACATTATTGCAACACAAACAAAAAACGGATGACCCTGTCATCCGTTTTTTTATGCCTGAGCGGGCGATTAATCTTTGTGAACAACCTGCTCTGCTGGCTTTTCGTCAACAACCGGCGCTTTTTTAGCGGAAGTGTCGTCGTCGCTCATCGCCTTTTTAAAGCCTTTGATCGCTGACCCCAGATCGCCACCGAGAGAACGTAACTTATTGGTTCCGAACAGCAAGACGATCAGAGCACCGATAATCAGCAGTTTTGCAATACTGATACCTTCCATACACACCTTCTTTTTTAACCTGACCAATAACAAGGCCAATAACGATAAAGTGTATTAACGCGCAGATCGCCGGTCAATACAACCGCAATCTGTAACAGAGTTCTCTGTACAGAATACTCTCGCGATAATATCAGATAAACCGGCTGAGGAAAGCCTGGAATCGGGGATGCTCAGGATTCACCAATACCTTCTCAGGCGGCCCCTGTTCAACCACCACGCCCCCATCCATAAACACCACCCGATCGGCAGCCTCGCGGGCAAAACCGATCTCATGGGTCACCACCACCATGGTTAACCCCCGATCGGCCAGGGTGCGCATGGTGGCCAGCACCTCGCCAACCAGTTCCGGATCCAATGCCGACGTTGGCTCATCAAACAGCATAAGCTTAGGACGAATGGCCAGCGCGCGGGCAATCGCCACGCGCTGCTGTTGCCCGCCGGAAAGATGACGCGGCCAGGCATCGGCTTTATCGCTCAAACCCACCGTTGCCAGCAGTTCCCGAGCGTGACGCGTCGCGGCTTCACGTGACTCTTTGTGCACGCCAATCGGCGCTTCAATAATGTTCTGCAGCACGGTCATATGCGGATAGAGATTAAACTGCTGAAACACCATGCCGATCTCCTGGCGCTGGCGGTCAATTTTACGGGCCGACAGGCGCTGTAAAATCCCCTGTTTCAGCTCATAGCCAATCTGCTGCCCGCCCACCATAATCGAGCCGGCATTCATATCTTCAAGATGATTGATGCAGCGCAGGAAGGTCGATTTACCGGAGCCGGAAGGCCCGAGGATCACCACCACTTCGCCCGGCATCACATCCAGATCGATGCCTTTCAGCACTTCATTATCACCGTAACTTTTCTGTACGTTACGTGCCCGAACCAGCGGCTGCATTTCACTCATACATCCTCCTTACGGACTAATGGGCGGTTAACCATCGGCGTTGTTTTACTGTCCGCTGGCGGCTGGCGGCGTTTACTCGCCGAGACCGAGCGACGCACGCCGCGCGAGTAATATCGCTCAATGAAAGACTGTCCGACATTGAGAATCGAGGTGATAAACAGATACCAGATCACCGCCACCATCAGCATCGGGATCACTTCAAAGGTGCGGTTATACACCGACTGCACCGAATACAGCAGATCGCCCATCGCGATCACGCTGACCAGCGAGGTGGCTTTGATCATGCTGATCAGCTGATTGCCGGTCGGAGGAATGATCGAGCGCATCGCCTGAGGAATGATAATCCGGCGCAGCGCACGCGCGCGGCTCATGCCAAATGCCTGGGTGGTTTCAACCTGACCGTTGTCTACCGACTGCAGCCCGGCACGAATAATTTCGGCCATATAGGCCGCTTCATTCAGGGCCAGCCCGGCGATCGCCGCGGTTAACGGGGTGATCAAATCGTTGGTGTTCCAGCTGGCGAAGATCGGGCCATCGAACGGAATACCCAGGGTGATCTTCGGGAACAAGGTCGACATGTTGTACCAAAAAATCAGCTGCACCAGCAGCGGCGTGCCGCGGAAGAACCAGATATACAGCCCGGAAAGGCCGCGCATCAGCCGGTTATCCGACAGCCGGGCGACCGCTAACAGCAGGCCCAACAGGGTGCCGAGAACCATCGACACCACCGTCAGTCCCAGCGTCACCTTTAATCCGCTCAGCACCGAGCCTTCGGTAAACCACTGCAACACCACGTGCCACTCGAAATTGGGGTTAGTGGCCACCAGCCAGCTAAAGTTGGCGGCAATCACCAGCACCACAATCCATGAGGCCAGGCGTCCGTAACGCGGTGCGCTGCGGGCAAAGGCCACGTCGCGCTGTTCCACGTCTGCCGTTTCCCTGGCTCGTGAATCCGTGGTGCTTTTTGTCATTTCGCCGCCCCTTTCGCCAGGTTAACCCCCGGTGCGCTGATCATGTTGCCATCCAGCTTCCACTTTTTCATGATCGCCGCGTAGGTGCCGTTGGCGAACAGCGCTTTATAACCGTCGAGGACCACTTTCCCCAGTTCAGAATCCTTAGGAACCACGGTGCCCTGGAAGATATCGCCAAAACCATTTTTCTTGCCCTGGCCGGTTAACTCCAGCTGGCCGTGCGCCTGGTCAACGAAGTACACCAGCGGGGCCTGAGACGAGAAGAAGGCATCGGAACGTTTAGAACGCACCGCCAGAATCGACGAAGGCTGGTCGGTAAATGACTGGACGGTCACCGCCGGTTTACCCGCATCGGTACAGACCTGAGATTGTTTGCGGATCACCTGCTCAGCAGAGCCGGCCGCCATCACCGCAATCCGCTTACCGCAGGTATCGTCGAGGCCGTTGATTTGCGCTGGGTTGCCTTTCTGCACGGCAAACACCACAAACTCCTGCACGAAGTCGATAAAATCATTTTTAGCCTGGCGGTCCGGATAGTCGCCAATCGGGCCAATAGCTAACTGATAGCGACCTGACTTAATGCCAGCCAACACGCCCGACAGACCACTTACCGTGGCATGTTCGATTTTGATGCCCAGCAGTTGTGCCAGGGCTTCGGTTAAATCGGCAGACGCGCCGGTCATGGTGGTCGGGCCTTCAACAATCTCATAAGGCGGGAAGGAACCGTTATTTACCGAGATCATTTTGCCAGCGGTTTTAATATCCGCCGGTAAACGGTCGTGTAACGCCTGATCGACTTTCTGCGCCGGAATGGCGTCTGAGGCCTGGGCACAACCCGCACTTAATCCCAGAGCCAGTGCAATGGCGGTCGCTATCTTTTTCATTATAAATTTCCCCGGTGTCTTATTGTTTATTCAATTCAGGACGCGCGAAACGGCGGTTTTCCAACACCGGCAGCACGTGGCGCGCATGCGCAATACGGGCCGGATCTAAATCGGCAAAGACCAGCGCCGGGGCTTCAGCGGCTTTGGCAATCGCCACGCCGAGCGGATCCACCACCAGGCTGTTACCGATATTGCGCGGACCACATTCACCGACCGCCACCATATAACAGGTATTTTCCAGCGCGCGGGCGGTGACCAGCACTTCCCAGTGCATCTCTTTTAACGGGCCTTTAACCCAGGCGGCCGGCAGCACCAGCACATCCGCACCGTCCAGCACCAGGCGACGCGCCTGCTCCGGGAAACGCACGTCGTAACAGGTCATCAGGCCAACTTTCATGCCGGCAACTTCAACCAGCGGCGGAACCTCATTGCCTGCCGTGACGTTGCGGGATTCCTGCATCGCGAAGGCATCATAAAGATGCAGCTTGTCGTAGCGGGCGATGATTTCGCCGTTACGGATGGCGATCAGCACGTTCAGCGCACGACCATCGGGCGTGGGCACGTGGACGGTCATCATCGTGGTCAGCGTGTTGCCACGGCTGGCGGCATAGACTTCCGTCAGGAACGGGCCATCGAGAGGCTGTGCGGCCTTCAGCACCAAATCAGGATCGGCAATATCACGCGCCAGCACGCCTTCCGGCAACACCAGCAAATCGGCACCACCGGCCAGCGCCTGGGCCATTAAACCGGTGCAGGTCACGGCATTTTCCTGCCACTCGCGGCTGACTGCGAACTGTCCTAATGCAACTTTCATCGTATTGATCCTTTGGTCACGGCCGGGAAAAGATCCTCAGGCGTAAGGCATTGAGAAGTAATTCCCTGCTCAAAAAGCTCTGTGCCGAAATCGGCAATCATCTTCTTGTTAGCGTCAAAACCATTTGCGTTCCAGTCGGCAGGTAAATCCTGCGCGGTGCGTCGCAAATCGTCCAACAACCAGGGGGTGGTATCGGCATACTTTTCGCGCTTGTCGTTCCACATTTTGGCCGATTGATCGATCAGCTCGCTGAGCTGCTGAGGAATGTCCGGATGGGCTTCGGCAAAGGAAGATTTAAAGGCCAGCAGGTGATGGCCAGGGATATAGCCAACCCGGTTGAAGTAATCCAGTTCTGCCTGACGGAAATCAGTCTGCAACTGGCGCAGGCCGGAGCCTTTCAGGAAGAAGCCCTGTGGCATAAACGGCGTAAAGACGGCATCCAGTTCACCGGCACGCAGCAGGTCGATCAACGGGTGCTCGCCGGGTGCGGCTTCAATGCGGCCCGGACGGCCAAAACCGTTCAGACGGTCAACAACGGGATGGTCAGCCGTCAGGCGACCGGCAAACCAGTAAGCATCATCAATATCGACGCCGGCTTCACGCAGGACCGCACGGGTCCAGGTATTGCCGGAATCCTGCCAGCCGGTCACGCCAATTTTGGCCCCCTTCAACTGCTCAAGAGAGACGATCGGGTTGTCTTCGGTGGTGATGATGCAACGCTGGCGGAAGCCACGCATCAGGATGTGGGGCAAGGCGAGCAAGGCGCTGTCACCTTTTGCCCTGCCCTGAGCATAGCGGCTGAAGGAAATTTCTGCCGCGTCATACTCGCTGCTGGTCGCCAGGTCGCCGACCAGCGTACCCACGCGATGCACTTCCAGCGCAAACCCCTGCGGTTTGATATCGCCCAGCGCCAGCGGCGTGAAGTAATCCCAATCTCTAACTGCCAGTCTGATCGTGACCATCGTTATCTCTCTCTGCCCTGAAGAGCGCCGGAACGGGGCGCATAATTTGTGTGCAATTACTGCTTGAATTCGATACTAGATCGATAATAATAGCTGTACAATAATTTCTTTGTTACTGAACAAACGGATTTCTTATGACCTCAACGCTGGACCTGCGCTGGTTTGCTGAACGCCTTACCGATGCTTCTGTTAAAGGGATTGCCGGGGTGACGGCGGGCCTGATTCGCGAAGGGCAAATCCCGATAGGCACGCATTTGCCTTCGGTTCGCGATCTCGCAGAAGCGTTAGGCGTCAGTCCGGCGACGGTTTCCGCCGCCTGGGGACAGTTAAAGCGGCAGAAGGTGATTGCCGGGAAAGGCCGCAGCGGCGTGTGGGTCTGTGGCGATAACGTCACGCCGAGGCCGGTGCGTTTTGAGAAGATCGGCAATTATGGCGACAATATCCGCGCCGATCTGGCCATGGCGTCCCCCGATCCGACGTTAATGCCCGATCTGCAGGAGGCGATGCGCCAGGGCGTTCTTTGCCCACAGCTCAACAGCTACCAGCGCGATCCGATCTCGCAGCCGTTGCTGGAGGCGATCAAACCGGACTGGCCTTACCAGGCCGACGCCTGGCTGGCGACCGAGGGGGGCTTTGCGGCGATGAATACCCTCGTGCAGACGCTGTTTTCGCCAGGAGAAAAGGTGATCATTGAGGATCCCACCGCCACCAGGCTGCTGGATATTCTGGACAATATTGGCGCCGAAGTGATGCCGCTGGCTTGTGATGAGCACGGCCCGCTGCCTGGCGCGCTGGCGATGTTACTGAATAAAGGCGCAACCGCCTTTATCTATCAGCCGAGGACGCACTCCGCCACCGGCCATACGGTCAGTGAAGCACGCAGCGAAGCGCTGGCGAAAGTGTTAATGGGTACGCGGACGTTGATTGTGGAAGATGATGGCATCGGCGAATTGTCGGTGCATCCGGTCTGGAGCCTGGGCCGTTATTTCCCGGAACGCACCCTGCACGTCCGTTCTTACTCCAAGGCTTACGGACCCGATCTGCGTCTGGCGGTCCTTTCTGGCCCGTCTGAGCACCTTAAGCGTATTCAGTCATGGCGCAATTTTGGCGCCGGCTGGACCAGCCGCATTACTCAGCAGGCAGTGGCATGGATGATTAACGATCCCGCGACCCAGCAGCAGATACAGCAGGCGAAAGCGATTTACGCTAAGCGTCGCCGCGAGCTGCTCAGCGCGCTGGCAAGGCGAGGCCTGGAACTGCCGGACCGTGATGGTCTGAGTATTTTTATGCCGGTGCAATCGGAGCAGTTTGCGATGATCACGCTGGCGGCACGCGGTATTGCCGTCCTGCCAGGGGAACGCTGCCGCATTGGAGGGATTCAGTTTATCCGCGTCAGCATCTCAATGATCCAAAGTGACCGCATTGAGAGTATTGCCGACGCTCTGCTGCTGGCCAGTGGGCTGGACAGTAACGCTATTCGTTGAGGTCTTTGATCAGATAACGGGGAGATTCGCTGTAACCTTCCCGGGCATAAAACGCATTGGCTTTGATGCGGTGCGCATTGCAATGGACTTCCATCCGGTCGCAACCCCGCTGCTTTGCCACCTGTTCCGCATGCTGCAGCAACTTTTGTCCTGCGCCTTTGCTGCGCTCACCTTCTGCCACGCAGAAGTAGCTAACGCGGGCAAAATCACCGGCCAGCGCCAGCTGGGGAATAAAGTGCAAAGACAGGAAACCCAGCACCGTGTTGCCATAAACGGCAACCAACAGCTCCTCGGTCTGGTCATCAATCAACTGTGCAAGACGCCGTTCAATAAACCCTTCGGTATTCTCATAGCCCAGTTCGGCTAACAGGGCACTCAGGGCAAAACTGTCATTGGCTTCCGCCAGACGGATTTTCATCACGCTTCCTCCAGTTATGAGCCTATGCAGGGCCCTCTCGCCTATGTTTATAGCTTGCCCGGCAGGATAAGCAAGTGTCAGAAACCGGGCGGTTGTTACAGACCCGCAGCCGCATTTCAGGCCAGCAGGCAAATCGGCGGGATCCCGTTGGCCAAAACGGGTTTATTAATGTTTCCTTAATAATGTTTCGCCACACTCTTTGATAAAACCAGCCAAAGAGTTGACCCAATGAATATCTTACCAAAATCCCTGACTGAAGCTGTTGCCGTCACCGTGAGCCTGTTGGCGGCTGCCCTCTGGCTTAGCCAGTATTTCGCCCGCTAACCGCCGACCCGACCGCCCCTTTTCACCTGCGGAAAGGGGTAAAAATAACGCAAAAAAAAACCCGCCAATCGGCGGGTTTTTAGAATTCTGTCTGGTAACTTAAATAGCGGCAACGTTAGCAGCAGATGGGCCTTTGGCACCGTTGGTGATTTCGAACTCTACGCGCTGACCTTCAGCCAGAGTTTTGAAACCATTGCTCTGGATGGCAGAGAAGTGTACGAACACGTCTTTGCTACCATCTTCAGGAGTAATGAAACCGAATCCTTTGGACTCATTAAACCACTTAACGCTACCTTTAATCTTAGACATCTATATTACCTTTACATGAAAAATGGACACTAAACTGTGTCGGTGGTTAGTACAGCAATTGCCGAGGCTTTTGTCCAGTCACCCACCGCGAAAAAGTGATAAATATCGCCTTTTTTGAAGATACGTCATACTTTCGCCACGCTTCCCGCAGCTAAAACTGCCAGCGGAACCAGGCAAAGTAAACGTTTCCGTTATTGTAAGTGCCTGGTATATAAGTCATCTGGAAAGTCGCCTTGCTGTAACCTATTGATGCTAAGGGCAGCACTAAAGGGATGGGAATGTACTTCCAGTTATCACGCGCCGTCACCCCTGCGGTGTAGCCTAAACCGAGGTGAAAATCCTGATCGTTCAACGGTCGCCAGGTCTTTTCCCAGCCGTAACCGCCGATCGGTTCCCATTTATTATAGGAGTCCTTAAACGCCATTAGATAGAGGCCGTTCCAGTTCCCTTTCTCATCGTAATGGGAAATCCCGCCACCTGCTCCCCAGGGACGTTCATTGTATCGGTCGGTTTTATCACTGTCGTAGGTCAGTCGGTTATGCCAGGTGACAGCGGGAAGATACACATCGTAGTTATCAGGGGTGTTCCAGGTTTCGCTGACGTTGTCAGTAAACGCCGTCCAGGTATTTGAGATACCGGTCGCCAGGGTGATCGCCCCGGCAAAAGGGGCAAAACACAGACTGGACAGGGCCAGCAAGAAAAGGGGGAGTTTTAGTGACTTCACTGAATGATCTACCGTTCACATGGTGTTGAAAAGACGCTGTTACTAACGGCAATCAGAAGCAATCCAAATGTCGTTCCGTCGTAAAAATAGCCATTATACCGATGCCGCTTAAACGCTTGCTGAATGTACCTGCTTTATTTTTATGCAGCTAACGGGCATCTGGCTCAATTTCTTCTGAAGGCTATTTTAACAATGCCTTGCCACGCTTTCTCCAGGATGAATCCCAGGCAAGCGTAGTCCTCTGCTTACCGTCATGAACGAAACCCGCTCAGTTGCTCCTGCTAAGAATCCCCTGTAAGCAAAATTAAATCCCGCCCTAAGAAAAATCCTTAATCGTCAAACGTGAAATAATCACCTACATACTCTAAGGTCATCCTTATTAATCAATTTGTTACCGGTGAATATCACCTGAGTTTACTGATAAGTATAATTTATCAATGTGCGGATTTTTTTTGGTAGACTCAGAGGACGCTTAAAGCAAGGAGGTGAGAGCTGATGAGAATTCGCTGCAATAAATGTGGTGAGGTGAAGATAGTCTTTACCACCCGAGGAGATCGGTTCGGTCAACATCATGGCGCACGTTGTGCAACCTGTAAAAAGCCGATCAGCCTGAAGGATCTTTCTTTCAGAAGCGCCCTTTTACAAAGTGAAGAGGTGACAGCGCGCAGGACTCCACTGCCACCTGAGTCTTAGAACAGAATTTTGAACACGCCTGTGATGGTCAATAAACCAACAATAAAAATAATCGCAATAATCCAGAGTATTAGCTTCATTCCATTTTCCTCAGCCACAGTAAAAAGTCACTACGATGTAGTGGCTTGAGTATAGAAGAAGATTTTTTCCTTTGCGCAATCGGCGCCTCACGCCAGCGAATAAAGCCCGTTCAGACACTTAGCGTCCAGATACCAAATTAATGCTTTATTGTCATAACGTTAGCTAAATAATTAACGTTAAAATCCCCTACCCGATTTTTTTCGCGATGGCGGTCACGCTCTGCGTTTTCTTTACCTTTCTCACCAGGATGTCACTGCGCGGTGGGACTAAACTGATGAGTGTCATTTGCTATGGACTCACTTGCTATGACTTTTTCATGACGTTAACAAGGAGATCTTATGAGCACAATTAATAGCAGCATGGGCCGTTATAGCCTGAAGGCCAAACACAACGGCAATCATATTAAAGGATCGATTGCCATCAATGATGAAGGCGGGTCGCAGCTCACCCTCCAGGAGTTTAATGAACATTACCTGGACGACGTGGTGAATAACGTGATTTATCCCGTTACCGGCGGAAACCGGGTGATTGCCAATGCATTCAGAGATGAGATGGTAAAAGCAGGCTTTGTTCAGCCGCATTAGCGGTGGCGTGATTGATTAAGGGCCCTTATCTCAGGGCCCTTTTGTTTTGCGGACAATCGCGGCGTGCTGATTGTCTGCCCTTTCCTCAGGCCGTGCATTCACTCAGGTTACCCGCAAATCCTCATAGGAAACCATCACGTGCTCGACAAAAGCGGGCCGCAGCTGCAGGCGCTGATAATACGCCTCGACGGCCGGAAATGGCGTGCGGGCGAGTTCAATATCGAAATAACGGAACAGCAGATGGCCAAACTGAATATCGGCCAGCGTCAGTTCATTTCCCGCCAGATAGGCATGTTGGTTTAACTGCGCCTCGGCAATTGCCAGTTTGCTATTCAACACTGACAGCGCTGCCGCAATGGCCGGATAATCGCGATCTTTTTCCGCCGTTCTGACCACTCGCCAGAACAGGGGAGCAGTAAAGCTGTGGGCCACGTTGATCTTGGCCCACTCGGCCCACTTATCCACTGCCGCGCGTTGTGCAATATCCGCTGGCCAGAACGTCCTGTCAGCATAACGATTGGCGAGATAACGCAGGATAGCGCCGGTTTCCCATAGCGGCTCCCCTTCCCCATCACGGATCACCGGTACGGTGCCATTCGGGTTCATGGCCAGGAATTCAGCCGTGTCGTTGCCACCGTACTTATGGCCAATATCCACCCGTTCACAGGGTAATCCCAACTCAGCAATGCACCACATCACCGCCTGCACGTTGGAAGAGGTTTTTCTGCCCCAGACTTTCAGCATGACGTTATCCTTATGCCGTTAAAAACAGGTTTGGTCCTCAGCCCGCGGGAGTTTGCGCCTCCGCCTTTTGCAGCGACTCTTCCGCTGGCTCATCATCCGATTCATCATTATCATAATTTCTTCGTAAGCGTTTGCTCACCAGAAACACCGGCGTGGCAAGGAACAGTAACAGGCTTCCGGCCATGCCACAGACCAGCAGGCTGATACAGCCGGTAATCCCTTCACCCGCGGTAAGCCCCGCCACCACTAGCGACAGGATAAAGAAGAACGACAGCGTCAGGCTGACTGGCCAGATATTGGTGATATCCATATCGCTGAGCGCCATTTTCACCGGTTTTTTGGCCGCTTTTTCCGCCAGTTTTTCCGCTTCAATCGCCTCTTTAACCGCATTCAGATCGACACAAGGCGCAATAAAGTCTTCCGCGGGTTGCGGATGATACAGCGCATCGAAAATACGCTCGACCGGCGGAAATGTCACTGGCCAACTGCCGCTGTGCACACCATAGGTGGTTAATGCTGGCAGGGTGATGCGCGGCCATTGAACCGGTTGAAGATAACGGTCGTTAAACACCACCCAACTCTGCCGCGTCTGGCCTTTGGTGACGTGATAAAGACGGAAACGGTCGGCCGGAGGATAGTTCAGATTACTCACCCGTGCGGTGATAAAGGGGATATGCCGCAGACGACAATAGTTCACCCGGCTTTGGCCCTGTGCAGCCAGCAGCAGCCCAAGTGAAGGCAGGAAATACCATGAGGTACTCTCCGCAGCCATCGGACCGTCCAGGTGCTCAAGGAGTTTTGTTTCACTGGTGGCGCTCAAATGCTCTGGCCACCAGCGCCAGCTGCGCCCAATGACCCGCTCCGTCGGCACGCGGAAAATGCCCAGCGGTTCGGTTTCCGCCGGCAGCCTGGCGAAGGGAAAAATTTTGCTGAAAAAGGTCAGGGCATCATCCGGCCCGTCCCATTCACCGCTGGCTTCAAGGCCGTGAAGGTTGGCCGTCAGTTCTCCCCAGCCTGTTTTCCCGAGCATATCGATCTGATATTTGGTGTCCGCCAGGCGTTTTCCTAACCGCAGTATTTCCTGCGGGATCCCCTTAAGCGGCAGCTCGGGGAGCGTCGGCACCTGAATCTGTTCATTTTCCATACTGCATACATCCCCAAAGGCAATTGCCCACAGACCTGTTTAATAAAAAGGATAATTAACCGTGTAACGCAGAAGGCGTTTGAGAAAGGTGTTGGGTGGCCTGCGCCGAAAATGGGGCAAATCGACTTAAGGTCGTTTGTTATTTTTATTGCCGGTCGAAATTTGGCTTTAGTCAAAAAATTAAATACTATCAAGGTGATAGTATACTTAGCAAAGGTGTTTTTTGGCAACAGCCTTGGATGAGATTACCGGGTGCAGGGCGGGATTCGCGAATAAAAGGAGCCGATAAACGGCTCCAACTGATAACGATTTCAGCGAGCTAGCGATAAAACCTGGCCGCTGGTTAAGGCCATTGTATGGCTGAATGACGCAGCCAGATTGACATCCTCGGGCGTATACACCGCAATGCCCTGTTGCTCTGCAGCCAGCGCCACCGAGCCGTAGAAGTGATTTTCTCCCACCGCGTCTGGATGGGTGAAGACCGCCAGAACCTCAATCCCGGCCTCGATCAGCGCCTTCAGTCCGGCGCAGCCCATGTCATGATAAGCAAAGACGATCGCTTTCATCAACGCTCACTCCCTCAATCAGCGGCAGCTTGCAAGAATGTCATCAGACGGCACATATTCTTTGGTCTCGGTCCCCGTGAGCCCCAGCAGGGTGGAGAACAGATTATCCTGAGAATAGTTGTTGTTCGCCGCCTCTTTCTTCAGACAGGTCTCATTAATACCAAAGCGTTTTTTGTAATCTTCCGACAGCCAGATCAGCATCGGCACATGCTTTTGTTGAACCGGCGCAATGGCATACGGCATACCGTGCAGATAGACGCCACTTTCACCCAGCGACTCGCCGTGGTCGGACAGATAGACCAGGCTGGTAGTGAAATTCGCATCGTTCTGCTTCAACACCGTGATGGCTTTATCGACAATATAATCGATATACAGAATGGTGTTGTCATAGGTATTTACCAGCTGCTCGCTGCTGCAGGTCTGGATCTCGTTCGTATCACAGGTTGGCGTGAACTTACGGAAGCTGGCAGGATAACGATGATAGTAGGTCGGGCCATGGCTACCGATGGTGTGCAGCACAATGACGCCGTTGCCTTTCAGATTTTTAATATAATCCTCGAGCTTATTAAACAGGATCTCATCGTGGCACTCACCCTCAATGCACATGCCGGGTAAATCCAGGCTGGTGACATCTTCATGGGGAACACGATCGCAAGCCCCTTTGCAGCCGCCATCATTTTCTTTCCACAAGACGTTAATTCCCGCACGCTGAATCACATCCAACAGGCCTTCCTGATGACTGGCCAGTTCTTCATCGTAATGGGCTCTGGGCATATTCGAGAACATGCACGGCACGGAAACCGCGGTGGCGGTGCCACATGACGTCGTATGAGGGAAATAGAAGACGTTATCTTTCGCCAGCAACGGGTTGGTATCACGGCCGTAGCCAGATAACGAGAAATTATCGGCACGCGAGGTTTCACCGAGCACCAAAATGGTCAGGGTCTTCTTCGGGCCGGCCAGCATTTTTGGATTTTGTTTCGCATCTTCGCCTATTTTCACCAATGGCAGATTATCCAGCTTGTGGTGAGAGTAATAAGAATAGGACGCGACGATGCTGTTGGAAGGCGATAGCGATTTCACCAGCTCTTTATCGTTACGGAATAACGAGGCGTAATCTTTATAAAAGAAGGTGGCAACGAGGGCAATCAACGCCACTGAGACCACCAGGCTAGCCAGACGAAAAACCAAGCTCTTCCACACCGGCTGCGTTTTTTTGATTTTTATCCAAAACGCCACAATCACCATCAACAGGCCAAGGACCAGGATGGCGAATAACAGTTGCGGGGTCACTAACGCCAGCGTCTCGGAAGGCGTGGTGTCCAGCATATTGGTGATCATTGAACGATCGATGATAATCCCGAAATTCATAATGAAATATTGGGCTGATGCTGAGACCAGAATAAAAATGGCAATAAGAATGCGGTCGAGCCATATAAAAGAGGCAATGGTTAGCAGGATATTAATCACGCTAAATGCCACCACCGGCATCGATAAAAAGACCAACACATTATGGAATGAGGTCAGCGGCAGGTTGGCCAGCACCTGCCGGTAATAGGCAATATTGAGGAATACGGCGATATAAACGGAAAACAATATCAGGAAGGCAACCCGACTGAGCGTGGGCCGTTTCAGAATCGATGACAGTGACATAAACAAAGCAGGTCCGGTGAACGTCAGAAATTATTGCAGCAGTATGACATTTTTAAGATTAGGACAACCTTAAGCATTTTAATTTTCTGGACCTGAGACTCACGACAAAAACGTTATATGGTCTGGCGAATGGGGGCAAAGGCCTGCCCTTACAGGCAGGCCAGCAAGCTTACACCACGTTCTGCAACAGCAGGCAGCCGATTAAGCCGCACAGCGAAATCACCGTTTCCAGGCCGGACCACGCACGAATGGTTTCGCCGATAGTCAGGTTGAAATACTCTTTGAACAGCCAGAAGCCGGGATCGTTAACGTGCGAGAAGATCACGCTACCGGAACCAACCGCAATCACCATCAGCTCAGGGCTGACGCCGGTGGTGGCGATAATCGGGGCGACAATGCCACCGGCAGTAATCGCCGCAACGGTTGCAGAGCCCAGCGCAATACGCAGCGCGGCGGCAATCGACCAGGCCATCAGGATTGGCGAGATGGTACTGCCTTCCATCATGCCGGCGATGTATTTATCCACGCCACTGTCGACCAGCACCTGCTTGAAGGCCCCGCCACCGCCGATAATCAACAGCATCATGGCGATGATTTTGATTGAGTCGGTCAGCGTCTGCATCACTTCATCCATGGTGCGGCCGCGGTTCAGCCCAAAGGTGAAGATCGCAATTAACACCGCAATCAGCGTTGCCATGATTGGGTCACCAAAGAACTCGGCATAGGCCAGCAGCGGATGCCCTTTTGGCAACACCATCTCAGCAACTGCACGCAACGCCATCAGCACCACCGGGACTAACGCGGTCCAGACGCTGACGCCAAACCCTGGCATCTCGGCTTCGGTGAAGGTTTTCTTGTTATACAGACCTTCCGGGATTGGCTTATCAATGCTCTTCAGGAAACGGGTGTAGACGGGGCCCGCCAGGATTACCGTAGGGATCCCCAACAGCGTACCGAACAGCAGCGTTTTCCCCATATCCGCGTGGAACAACGTGGCGATAGCCGTTGGGCCCGGGTGCGGAGGCAGGAAGCCATGGGTGACGGACAGCGCCGCCGCCATCGGCACGCCAACGTAGAGTAAAGGTACGCGCGCAGAAGCCGCGATGGTCAGCACCAGCGGCAACAGCAGCACAAAGCCCACTTCATAGAACAGCGCGAAGCCGACGGTAAACCCGGTCAGCACCACCGCCCATTGAATGTGTTTGGTGCCAAATTTGGCAATCAGCGTGGTGGCAATGCGCTGCGCACCGCCACAGTCCGCCAGCAGTTTGCCGAGCATCGCGCCGAAGCCCATAATCAGTGCCAGGCTGCCCAGCGTGCCGCCGACGCCAGCTTTGATCGAACCAATCACTTTGTTAACAGGCATTCCCTGCATCACGCCGACCGCCAGTGCGACCAGGATCAGGGCAATGAATCCATTCAATTTCAAGCGGATCATCAGCAGCAGTAACAGCACTACGCCAATCGCAACGATGACTAATGGCATAAATATTCTCCGGTGTGTGGCCCGGATGCGTCATCAGGGTCACATTAATTTTTCCCGCCTTGCTCAGGGCGTGACGGGTATCAGTGTCAGGGTAATCAGGCATAACTCACGAGGTGTTACCGGGAACATGTTAACGGTAACATCCCAACGCTGATATGCTCCGGCAGCGGGAAATTTACATTTTGAGATGAAGATCAAACTTTTGACACATGGCGCTTCGAGGGGATTTTTCCACTTACTTTGCGCATAGTTACGCTATGCCGTTGCTGTTAATCTGTTTTTCCTCGTCGTATGCAAAGGATCGCCAGATATGAAACTTCATCACGCCACCCTCCCGGATGCAGAGCAACTCTCATCGGTTGGCACGCGTAGCTACTACCACCACTTCGCCAGTCTGTGGCATAACCCTGCGGAGATGGATGCGTTTGTCCAAAGCCAGTTCTCCATTGAATCGATCACCCGTAGCCTGCAAAAACCCGATACTGACTGGTTCTGGATAGAAGTGGCTGGGGAAGCAGTCGGCGTCTGTCTGGTGAACTGGGCCTTGCCGGTGGCAGAAAACCAGCCTGACGGCGCTTACCTCAATAAGATTTATATCTTGCCGGAACACACCGGGAAGGGTTATGGCGCAGGCGTTTTCGCGCACATTGAAGCGCTTTGTCGGCAAAAACAGAAAGCTTACTACTGGCTGGAAGTATTGAAGGAGAATCCCGGCGCCATGCAATTCTACCAACGCCAGGGATTTACCTTTTTAAGGGAAGAGCTGTTTACCAGCCCCAGTCAGCAAAGCGTGGTGTATATCATGATCAAGCGGTTGTCTTAGGCAGGGTCGGCCGTTTGTGGAGTCACACAACGGCTGACCACATTTTGACCCAAAACAAGAAAACGCGTTTTTCGTAAGGGATAAACGTAACAAAATGATTCTATGTGAATCAAAATAAGAAATTAAGGTTTAACATTTACACGGTTTTTCATACCAAGTGATGACGCAGGGAAACCTGACCATTGTTGATAACATTCGGCGGGTGAATATTTAATTTCAAACACCCTTTAAAATAACAATAAAATAACATACCCCTTTTCGGAGTGATGTTTTTTCTGATTAATTTCCCATTTGTGCGCTTGTTCGAGGAATTGAATCTCTAAAAAGTTATAGCAACGCGCTCATACATAATTAAAAGTCGCGCGCTTTTTTACAATACGTCGCCCTTCCCTCTCCCCGACGGCGGCTGCAAAAAGCCCTTCCGGCCCGAAAGACACAGTATTCTTACATTGCGGCATCATTCGGCTACTCTTATTTAACAGCGCGTCAAAATATTTTAACCTGATGATGAAACAATTCATCGCAAAGATCCGCGCTGTTATAGGCAGATTTCCTATTACTGTAGCTACTCCTTCACCTGATTTGGTCTCAGGATCAATCCTTCGATGAAATACCCGTTTAGCGGCGGCAGAATGTAGCCCGCTTGTTAAATGTCGGTAAATAAAAAAGAAAGGCAGTTTTTTATTATGTTAGATCGAGGTAAGCAATGTTTGGATTAGATGCGTTCCACCTGGCAAGGATACAGTTCGGGTTTACCGTTTCCTTCCATATCCTCTTCCCGGCCATCACTATCGGCCTCGCCAGTTTCCTGGCGGTGTTGGAAGGGCTATGGTTGAAAACCAAAAACCCGGATTATCGCGACCTGTACCATTTCTGGTCAAAAATCTTCGCCGTTAACTTTGGCATGGGCGTGGTGTCCGGCCTGGTCATGGCGTATCAGTTCGGCACCAACTGGAGCGGCTTCTCGCAGTTTGCCGGCAGTGTGACCGGTCCGCTGCTGACTTACGAAGTGCTTACCGCGTTCTTCCTCGAAGCGGGCTTCCTGGGCGTGATGCTGTTCGGCTGGAACCGCGTGGGTCCGGGCCTGCACTTCTTCGCTACCTGTATGGTGGCGTTGGGCACCCTGATCTCGACCTTCTGGATCCTCGCCTCGAACAGCTGGATGCAGACCCCGCAGGGTTATGCCATTCAGAACGGCATTGTGGTCCCGGTTGACTGGTTCAAGATTGTCTTTAACCCGTCCTTCCCGTTCCGCTTGCTGCATATGTCCACCGCGGCGTTCCTCGCCAGCGCCTTCTTTGTTGGCGCTTCTGCGGCGTGGCACCTGCTGCGTAAAAACGACACGCCGGCAATCCGTAAAATGCTGTCGATGGCCATGTGGATGGCGCTGATCGTTTCGCCAATTCAGGCGATGCTGGGCGATGCCCACGGTCTGAACACCCTTGAGCATCAGCCGGCGAAGATTGCCGCGATTGAAGGTCACTGGGAAAACCCACCGGGTGAGCCAACGCCGTTGGTGCTGTTCGGTATTCCCGACATGGAACAGGAAAGAACCAAGTATGCGGTTGAAATTCCGTATCTGGGCAGCCTGATCCTGACCCACAGCCTGCACAAGCAAGTGCCTGCGCTGAAGTCATTCCCGAAAGAAGATCGTCCTAACTCGACCATCATCTTCTGGTCGTTCCGCGTGATGGCCGGTCTGGGCATGCTGATGGTGTTCCTTGGCTTCGCCAGCCTGTGGCTGCGTTTCCGTAACCGTCTTTACACCTCTCGTCCGTTCCTGTGGTTTGCACTGGCGATGGGTCCATCAGGTCTGATTGCACTGTTGGCGGGTTGGTTCACCACTGAAATCGGCCGTCAGCCGTGGGTGGTTTACGGTCTGCTGCGCACCAAAGATGCGGTATCTGCCCATGGCGATCTGCATATGAGCATCAGCCTGATTGCCTTTATCGTGGTCTATATGTCGGTGTTCGGCGTGGGTTATACCTACCTGTTCAACCTGATCAAGAAAGGCCCGCAACCGGGTGAAGGTGACCACACGCCAGACGGCGGTCCGGGTACCCATCACACCCCTTCACGTCCGCTGTCAGCCGTGCAGGAAAAATTAAATTCGCCGGAAGAGGGGAAATAACGTGGGTATCGATCTTCCTGTAATCTGGTTCACCATCATCGTCTTCTCGACCCTGATGTATATCGTGATGGATGGTTTCGACCTGGGTATCGGCATCCTGTTCCCGTTCAATAAGGACGCCACCGAGCGCGACATGATGGTTAACACCGTCGCACCGGTGTGGGATGGTAACGAAACCTGGCTGGTGCTGGGCGGTGCAGCACTTTACGGTGCCTTCCCGCTGGCTTACGCGGTGATCATTGACGCACTGTCCGTGCCGCTGACCGCCATGCTGATTGGTCTGATCTTCCGTGGCGTGGCGTTTGAATTCCGCTTTAAAGCCACTGAAGAGCACCGTCCGTTCTGGGATAAGTCGTTTATCGTCGGCTCTTATCTGGCCACCTTCAGTCAGGGTGTGGCGCTGGGCGCGATCATCAACGGTTTCAGCGTGACCAACCGTGCTTACAGCGGCCCGGAACTGGGTTGGCTGACGCCGTTCTCACTGTTCTGCGGTCTGGGTCTGGTTGTGGCGTATGCACTGCTGGGCAGCACCTGGCTGATCATGAAGACCGAGAGCGAGCTGCACCGGAAGATGACGGCACTGGCTAAGCCGATGTTGCTGGCGCTGCTGGCGATCATCGCCGTGGTCAGCATCTGGACACCGCTGGAGCATGCCAACATCATGCAGCGCTGGTTTACCCTGCCGAACCTGTTCTGGTTCCTGCCGGTCCCGGTGCTGGTGCTGCTGGCTTCGTGGGGACTGTTGCGTTCCCTGAAGCGCCATGCTCACTACTCGCCGTTCCTGCTGACGCTGGCGCTGGTGTTCCTGGGCTTTACCGGCCTCGGCATCAGCATCTGGCCGAACATTATTCCGCCGTCCATCACCATCTGGCAGGCGGCCTCACCGCCGCAGAGCCTTGGCTTTATGCTGGTCGGTGGCCTGCTGATCATCCCGGTGATCCTGGTTTACACCTTCTGGAGCTACTACGTGTTCCGTGGGAAAATCAAAGCAGACGAAGGCTACCATTGATTTAACGGCAATCTGATAACCACAACAGAGCCGGGTGCAGGCGGGCAGTTAAGCCACCGGCACCCGGCATACTGCGGGATATTTTGGAGACACGATGATGATTGAAGCACAACACACACAGCAGGCGGTCAAACCGCGAGCGTGGAAACGCGTACTGTGGATGGTTGCCATTTACGCGGGTAGCGTAATGGCACTTGGCGTGGTGGCGATGCTGTTCCGCGTGATGATGACCGCTGCTGGCATGAAGTCACATTGAACCTCTGATTGCCAGTTATTTGCGAAGGGCCGACATTTGTCGGCCCTTTTTCTTTACAGAAGTCATAAATAGTCACATAACCGAGGCGGCATAAGGCGCAGGATGGTCTAAGCTTTTAACGTTCATGAGGAAATCATGCCATCAAGAAGGAGACAGTATGAGTTTATTAGATAAAGCATCAGACAAAGCTGACGAAGCGCTGGGTAAAGGTCAGGAGCAATTTGGTAAAGCTGTCGATTCTCCCGAGCATGAGTTCAAAGGCCGTGTGCGCCAGGGCGCAGCTAAAGCCTCTTATGCCGTTGACGACGCCCTGGATTGCGTAAAAACCAAGACGCAGGACGCCCCGTTTGTCTCGCTGGCGATTGCCGCTGGCGTGGGCTTCCTGGCCGCGAAGATTTTTGGTCGCCGCTAATCAGCCCGCAGCGTCGCCTCGCGACGCTCTGAAAATAAAAGGCCGACATTTTCGGCCTTTTTTTCTGCCCGCTATTCCCCTTCCTGCCCCGCTTTTCCCTGTCGTTACGGCTGTCGCGATGGCTAAATTGTGATCCGATTAAAACTTCTATAACTCATTACTACCAGGCTAATAATTTCAGCACTAATTAGAACACCTTTCCCGCCAATTAATGCTTTCATTCCGTCTGTTAAGGCCGTCATTCCCGGCTTATGTCAGCACGTCCCCCCTGAACAGATCCCCTGAGCAGGAGAAAATGCTTAACAAAGCAGCGTGGCCGCGACGCACCCTGTCCAATAAATAACCTTTTGGACAGCGCTATCACTATAAGAAAGAAGGTGTTTCACATGAAAAGCAAGCAACCAAAAACCACGTTAAAAAGATCGGTGGCGTTCTGTGGTTTAGGACTGATGTTGGCGTCAGGATCTGCACTGGCAGATTTCGCGCCGCTCAGTATGGATTCTCCCTACGCATTTGGTGACTGGGAGGGTTCCCGCACCCAGCTGAAAAATGACGGTGTGGATTTCCAGGTGAATTACACCATGGAATCCGCCAGTAATTTCTCCGGCGGCTATAACCAGTCAACCAGCGCGCGTTATACCGACCAGTGGGCGTTCGGGACCACCCTGGATCTGGAAAAACTGCTGAACTGGAATGACACCCAGTTCCAGACGACTATCACCAGCCGTAACGGTCAGGACTTAACGCAATATATTAACGATCCGCGTTCGGGTGGCCTTTCCTCAGTGCAGGAAGTGTGGGGACGAGGACAAACCTGGCGCCTGACGCAGTTCTGGTTGAATAAAGGCTTCTTTGATCATGCGGTAGAAGTGAAAGCGGGACGGGTCACGGTTGGTGAGGACTTCGACTCCTTTGACAGCAACTTCCAGAACCTGGCGTTTGGTAGCGGCCAGGCGGGTAACTGGCGTGGCGACCGCTGGTATAACTGGCCGGTCTCCCAGTGGGGCGGACGCGTGAAGTTTAACTTCACGCCAGAGCTGTTCTTCCAGGTGGGTTTCTATAATCAGACGCCGTCGAACTACGATACCGGTAACGGTTTCCGCCTCGATACCAGCCCAACGCTGGGGAATATGGTGCCGGTGGAATTGGGCTGGAAACCGGCGCTGGGCGCCGACAAATTGCCGGGTAATTACCGCGTCGGGATGTACTACTCCTCGGTACGCGGCGATAACTACAGCAGCTACAACGAGGGACAGTACGGCGAAGACAACCACTCTTACGGCGGCTACCTGCTGTTACAACAACAGCTGACCGCGATGGAAGGCGACAACACGCGCGGTTTAGGCGTGACGGTTCAGGCCGTAATGAACGACCAGAAAACCTCTAAGACCGACAACTATCAGTCCGTCTCCTTCGTCTGGAAAGGACCGTTTGATGCCCGTCCGAAAGATGAGATCGGGGTCGGTGCCGCGCGTATTCACGTCAACAATGATTACGGCAATATGCTGCGCAAAACCAACCAGGAAAACGGGGTTAACGATTACGACAACCCAACTTACCTGCCGATCCAGAGTGGATCCGAATATAACTATGAGATCTATTACAACGCTCAGGTCACCAACTGGCTGAAACTGCGTCCAAACCTGCAGTACGTGGCTTCTCCAGGTGCGGTCAGTGAAGTGAAAAATGCCTTCGTTGGCGGTATCAGCGCCAATATCAACTTCTGATCCTCGCGCGTCAGGCGGATCGTTCGATCCGCCTGCTCTTCATCCCTGCATCAACATCGACATAACTCACCCGCAAACATCAGCCCTGACTAGCGTAGCTGTGCGCGTGCTGTGTAAAAGCGGCGGTAGGCGAGATAGCCCGCAATAATCGTGGAGATGCTGGCCGTCCCCAGCAGCATAAAGGTCACCATGATCTGGTATTTGATCGCTTTAACCGGATCGATACCGGCAAAAATCAGCCCGGACATCATGCCCGGCAAGCTGACCAGCCCCACGGTTTTAGCCGCATCAACCGTTGGGATCATCGCCGCACGAATGCTGTCGCGGATAAGCCTTCCCGACGCGGTTTTGATTGACGCGCCCAGGCTCAACATCTCCTGGATTTTCTGCCGGTTGTCGGTAAAGCGCTGGTTCAGATTGCTGTAACAGAGCCCCACCGCCACCATCGCATTACCGGCAATCATCCCTGAAATCGGGATCACCTGCATCGGCATAAACTCAATCGAGCCACTTAACACCAGGATCACCAGCGTCAACGTGGTGCTGACGGTAATGGCGATAAAGGAGAGCATAAAGGCATTGCCAATATTGCGGCTGCGTTTACGGGCGTTGAGGGCCGCATTGACACAGATAAACAGCACCATCAATACCGTCAGCCAGCGGTTGTTGAGGTCGAAAATATACTTGAGAACGTATCCGACAATAATCAGCTGAACGATCGCCCGGGCGATACTCCAGACAATGTCTTTCTCCAGCCCGAGCTTCTCTTTCTTACTGACCAGCAGCGCAATCAGCACCAGAATCAGCGCCAGGCCGAGGGATTCGTTGCTAATATTATGCTGATTCATCTGTGCCCTTCCTGACCGGTGGCTGAAGCGTCACCACGCGTTGCGCCTGATTGATCTCGGTGGTGTCATGGCTAATCCACATCACCGCCACGCCCTTATCTTTCACCAGCCCGGCAACAAGCTGATTAATCGCCTGCTTATTTTCCTCATCCAGTGCGCTGGTGATTTCATCCAGCAGCAGCACATCCGGCAGGAATTGCAGATTGCGCAGTAACGCGACCCGCTGCTTTTCTCCGCCGGAGAGCTGTTCGGTTTTTTTGGTCAGCATCTCCACCGGCAGATTGACCTTTTTCAGCCAGTCTTTCAGCTTTTCGCTGTCGACCTTTTTCTGGCGGATTTGCCACGGCAACGCAAGATTGTCATACACCGTGTCGCCAAACAGCGCCGGGGTCTGGAAGCAGTAAGAGACCTGCTGACGATAGCTTTCCGGCTTAAGTTCGTTAATGCTGCGGCCCTTAAACTGAATATCGCCGGTGGTGGGTTCGAGCAGGGAAGCGATGATTTTGAGTAGCGTGCTTTTGCCGCTGCCGGAGGGCCCGGTCAGCAGCACAAATTCACCTTGATTCAGCTGTAGCGAGACGGGGGCCAACAACGTGGTGCCATCCTGCACATAGCTAACGTCCTGCACGTCCAGCAGGAGAGAAGTTCGCGACATAATGAGTCAACCTGATGTGAAATTTAACCCCAGGATAATAACGTGATAAGGCGATAAATTTTCGCCTTTTTATCGTTTACGCCGCCCGCAAACGCACCGCTATGGCCCTGGCTGAACGCCATTATCGCTCAGGCGGGATCGGCCGAGGGTCGTCACCAGCGCCTTCAGGCATTTCCTGATACCTTCCATCCCACGCCCCGGACGTTCTTGATCGCTTTCGTGCCGAATTTCTTACGCAACGCATGAATAAAAAATTCCACTGCGTTGCTCTCAATCTCTTCACCCCAGCCGTAAATCTTCTCCTCCAGTTCGCTGCGCGACAGCAACGTCCCCGGGCGGATCAACAGCGCCTGCAGCAAGGCAAACTCACGGTTGGAGAGCCGGTAAACCTCGCCCTTTTCCACGTCGCAGGCCTCATGGCTGGCGGGATCGAGCCGGATAATGCCGTTACTCAGCACCGGGCCACAGTGGCCTTCTTTACGCCGCATGACCGCGCGTATTCTTGCCAGCCACGCTGTCATGTCGAACGGTGCGATCACGAAGTCATCCGCGCCCGCGTCAAGCCCGCGCAGCCGGTCTTCCAGCGCGTCGCGGGCGGTGATAATCAGCAGCGGCAGCATATTGCCTTTATCGCGCAAGCTACTGATTACGCTAAAGCAATCGTTGCCTGGCAGCCGCAAATCCAGCAGCACCAGGTCATAACGTGGGATCGCAAGCGTGGCGATAGCCTCGGTGCCGCTGCGCACCCAGTCCACCGCGTAGCGGGCTTCTTTTAGCGCTTCAACAACCGCTTCACCCATTATGGCGTCATCTTCTACCAGCAATATTCGCATGCTGTTCTTCCCGTCAGTGTGAATCGACTGCGTCCCTTGGCCAGCATATCAACAGTAACCCGCTAAAAATCAGCGCCACGCCTGCCAGTTTTCCCCACTGAAAGACTTCATTGAAGGCAGGCAAAATCAGCGCTGCCGCCCACACCAGCACGTAACTCAGGCTGAGCAGCGGGTAAGCTTTACTCAGGGCGATGCGTCGCAGCGCCAGCAGCCAGCACAGCATGGAGCAGGCATAGGCCGCCAGCCCGGCGAACAACGCGGAGGCGGCGAAGGGCCAGCTCAGCAAGGCGCTAAAAAAGGCTGATGGCTCGCCCACTGAAGGCAGAGACATCATTGACCAGCGCAATAACAGCTGCGCCCCGCTGACCAGCAGGACGCTGCACAGTGCCCATAAAATGCCCATCAGGTATAGGCTCCCATCACCACCACACCCGCCACAATCAAGCCGATGCCCAGCCAGTGGCGGAAAGGAACGGGTTCTTTCCACAACCCGCGTGCCGCCAGCACCACAAAGATAAAGTTCAGGCTCAGCATCGGATACGCCACCCCGACCGGCACGCTTTGCAGCACCACCAGCCAGATCACCATCGCCACGCCCAGCAGCAGCACGCTTAACCCCAGCCAGATCAGCAGGTGGCCTTTCCCCTTTTGCAAACCATGATGCGCAGCCTGCTTCTGGCACAGTTGCCCGCCGCAACTCAGCAGGCTGGCCAGCAGGATCAGCAGCAGACTCATGGCGTCTGACCGTAACGGAACAGGGCTAACCGGCCCTGCCGGTAACTGAAATCGGCTTTGGGCAGCTCTTTGTCCGGATCCTGATTGCGGGACAGCGACAGCACCAGCGTCACATCGCCCATGCGGCGATGCGCTGCCAGCCAGGCCGGGAAGTCGGCTCCGCTGACAAACTTATCGCGCGCGTCCGGGTAGCTCAGCCCGTACTGCACTTCGCCCGGCTGATCGTACAGAGTGATATCGCTGCGTTGCATCTCCCACGCCAGGCCAGAAGCAATGCCGGGGTTATTCGCCAGCAGATAACGGCTGCCGGCAATATCGCTTTTGATCGCCCGGATAAATTGCTGAGGCTGTTTGGCATCCATCACGCCTGACGGGATCGCCTGGCCGATCACCAGCGCCAGCACCAGCGGGCACAGCGCGGCCAGACCCCAGCGTGCCTGTGGCGCTTTCAGCGTTAACCCACCGCACAACGCCCAGAATGCGAAGGCCGCAGCGGCCAGCAGCACTTTGATCACTTCGTGATGACCGTAAACCGGATGCTTCGCCAGCCCCCACGGTGCCAGGAAACCGAGCACGGCGACCGTCAGCACCAGACCAAACGCCAGATTTATCCAGCCATTGATTTTTAACGCCTGGCCGTTGCCTGACATCATGCTCATCGCCTGACGCGCCATCAGGATCGCCAGCGGCGCAAAGCATGGCAGGATATAGGTTGGCAGCTTGCCTTTGGCGATGCTGAAGAACAGCAGCGGCATCACCACCCAGCTCAGCAAATACAGGCTGCCGCGGCTACTCTGGCGATCCTGCCAGCCTGAACGTAAGGCAGACGGCAACAGGGCCAGCCAGGGCACGCAGCCCATAACCAGTACCGGCAGGTAATACCAGAACGGCGCTTTATGCTGCGCGTTGGCTTCGGCAAAGCGCTGGATATGTTCCACCCAGAAGAAATAGTGCCAGAAGTCCGGTTCGCTTTTGGCGATAGCCATCGCCCAGGGCGCACTGATTAACGCCGCACCGACGATGGCCAGTGGACCAAAGCACAGCAACGCTTTGAAGCGACGCTGATGAATCGCCCAGGGCAGAATGGCAATCACCGGCACCGCCAGCGCCAGGAAGCCCTTGGTCATAAAGCCCATGCCGCAGGCAAACCCGAGCAGCAGCCAGCTCAGCACTTTTTTGCCGGTGGTCGTCGCTTCCGTTGCCAGCCAGTAGCTGCACATGGCGGCGACCAGCCACAAGGTGATCATCGGATCCAGCACCGCATAGGTGCCGATGCCGTACACCAACAGACAGGTAAGGAAAATGACGCCAGAGACCATCGCCGTAGCACGATCGCGCCACAGGCGGAACGCCAGCCAGGTGACCATCAGCGCGGTCAGGGTAATGGAGAAAACGGAACCAAAACGCACGGCAAAATTGTTATGACCAAAAATCAGCTGACTGAGGTTGTTGATCCAGTAACCGGCAATTGGCTTTTCGAAATAGCGTAAATCAAAGAAGTGCGGCACCACCCAGTTACCGCTGACCAACATTTCACGGCTGATCTCCGCATAGCGGGTCTCATCAGGCTGCCATAACGCCCGAAATTCCAGTGGGACCAGGTAATACACGGCAAATAACGCCAGAAGGAGAAAGCCCTTTCTCGTCATAGTCATAAAAAATTACTCGGTTAATTGCTGGCATCCCAGCCATCCTTCACGACCGGGGAGGCTACCCCGAACAATTTTTCCTGTTGGCAGGCTGTTAAGATCGTCAGGTAAGAGCTCACTCAGCGGGCAAAACTGAATCCCCTCCTGGGCGGCCAGCGTCAGCAGATCGCTGAACAGGGTGCTCATTACGATCCCCTCCACTTCCGCATGGATGGTATAAACGGGTGTGCCCTGATCCTGCTTAATCCGATCGATAATGAACGCATTGAAGTCTTCTTTGCTCACCGTGGAGCCGACCACCTCATCCCAGGTGGGCAGGGTCACCGGGATCTGCACCGTACCGGCAGTGCCATCACTTAACAGCGGACGAAACGGCGTGGTTCCCCGGCAGTCGCTGTTGTAATGAAACTGGAACGGCTCCTTCGCATTCACCACCCGTTGGTCAGCGCGCCATCCGGCGACCGCTGAACAGGTCACCGGCTGTTCGGTAATCACCGCCAGCGCATCCTTTCCCAGACGGATTTGCTGCGTGAGCTGTGCCGCAGGCCAGACGCCCGCCCAGGTTTGCCAGGCAAAGTGATCCCAGGCATGCAGGCCGACTTCGTGGTGATCGCTGGCGGCGCTGACGATCTCCGCCAGCCCGCGTCCGATCTGACGGCCCGGCCAGGCGGTGCCCGCCAGCAGAATATCCCAGCCATACAGCGAGGCGGCGTTCGATCTCAGCATCTTCCACAGAAACCTGGGCTTCAGCAGGCGCCACAGGTGGCGCCCCATGTTGTCGGGTCCAACGCTGAAGAAAAAAGTGGCCTGAGTGCGATGCAAACTGAGGATTTCCAGCAGCTTTGGCACGCCATCCCGCGTGCCCCGCCAGGTATCGACATCTATTCGAAGGCCGACTTTCCTCATTTTTTCTCTTCCGGCACGTCCAGTTCGACCGTTCTCAGGAAGAAGTCCAGCGTGGCATCGATGGTTTTATCCATGGTCACTTCCGGCGTCCAGCCCAGCAGGCGACGGGCGTTACGGATTGCCGGCTTGCGGTGCTCAACGTCCTGATAGCCTTTGCCGTAGTAGCTGCTGCTTTCCACGTCGCGGAAACCGGCAAACGGCGGGAAACGATCGCGCAGTGGATGGCGCTCAAAGCTGGCCAGCAGCTGTTCCGCCAGCTCTTTGATGCTTGCTTCGTTATCCGGGTTACCAATGTTGATGATCTGTCCGTCGCAGTTATTGTCTTTGTTTTCAATAATGCGGAACAGCGCCTCAACGCCATCACTGATATCGGTGAAGCAGCGCTTCTGCTTACCGCCGTCCATCAGTTTGATCGGCGATCCTTCCACCAGATTGAGGATCAGTTGGGTGATCGCCCTGGAACTGCCAATGCGCGCGGCGTTCAGGTTATCCAGGCGCGGGCCCATCCAGTTAAACGGACGGAACAGGGTGAAGCGCAGCCCTTCTTTGTCGCCATAGGCCCACAGCACGCGATCCAATAGCTGCTTGGAAACCGAGTAGATCCAGCGCTGTTTGTTGATCGGCCCCACCACCAGATTCGAGGTGTCTTCATCGAAGTTCGGGTCATCACACATGCCGTACACTTCAGAGGTGGACGGGAAGATAATGCGTTTTTTGTACTTAACGCAGTCGCGGATGATCTTCAGGTTCTCTTCGAAATCGAGCTCAAAAACCCGTAACGGATTACGCGTGTACTCAATCGGCGTGGCGATGGCCACCAGCGGCAGGATCACGTCGCATTTTTTGATGTGGTATTCAATCCACTCCGAATGGATGCTGATATCCCCTTCGACGAACTGGAAGCGCGGATGGCCGATAAAGCGGCTGATGGCATCGGAGCCAATATCCAGGCCGAAAATATCGAAGTTATCGTCCTGCAACAGGCGCTCGGTCAGGTGGTTACCAATAAAGCCGTTAACGCCGAGGATCAGCACGCGCGTGCGGCGTTTCACTGCCGAAACCGGTTTGTTGGTCAACAGCGCCTGGTTTACCAGACCCAGAGTTTGTGCCAGCTGCGAGCCCTGCATGTAAACGCCGTTTTCGCTCTGTCCGGTCATCACTTCCAGCGCACCTTCACCACAGGCCACCACCAGCGGATTCACTGACAGTACGGTTCCGGCTTTGGCGGCAGGCAGATCGTGACGCACTTTGCCTTTCCAGATAATGAATTTGGCCGCGCCAACGTAGCCAAACGCACCCGGCCACGGATCGGTCACCGCACGCACCAGGTTGTTGACCACTTCCGCCGGTTGCGACCAGTCGATACGGCCATCGTCCGGCGTACGGCGTCCCACCACGGTAGCCTGCGTATTGTCCTGAGCACGTTCGCTGATCTGACCATTTCTCAGCGCTGGCAGGCAGTCCGCCAGCAGATGTTCAGCGGCGGCATTCAGTTTGCGGTGCAGTGTCAGCGCATTATCGTCGGCCGAAATGCTGACTTTATCCTGCGCAATAATGGCGCCGGCATCGGCACGGGCCACCATACGGTGCAGCGTCACGCCGGTTTCCGTTTCACCGTTGACCAGCGCCCAGTTCAGCGGCGCGCGGCCACGGTATTTTGGCAGCAGAGAACCGTGCAGGTTAAACGCGCCTTTGGTCGCGATGCTTAACAATTGATCGCTTAGCAAGTTACGGTAATAGAAAGAGAAAATGACCTCCGGCGCCATGGTTCTGATGCGGTCAACCCACAGCGGATGGTTGACATCCTCGGGCGCATACACCGGGATCCCCTGCTCTGCGGCGGTACGGGCAACGGAGGCAAAAAAGTGGTTCTCGTTAGATGAATCGGCGTGGGTAAAAATCGCTTCAATTTCATAACCGGCATTCACCAGCGCATTGATCCCAATGCAACCCATATCGTGATAGGCAAAAACGACAGCTTTCATTATTGGTCTTCCTCAGAGCGGACAGGCGCGGAGGAGTTAACTACGCGCTGGATAAAATAGCGTGGACGGGCACGGACATCGTTGTAGATACGTCCGATGTATTCCCCTAACAGCCCCATACCGACAAACTGCGCACCGATAAAAATAAACAGCACGGCAAACAGCATAAACACCCCGTCTCCGGACCACTCCGGGCCAAAGAAGAGACGTAAAACAATCAGTAACAGTGACAATGCAAAGCCGGCCAGCGCGATCAGGCTGCCAAACACGCTGAGCATCCGCAGCGGCGTGGTGGTCAGGCAGGTGACGAGGTCATACATCAGATTGATCAGCTTCATCAGGCTGTATTTGGAATCACCAAATTCACGCTCGGCGTGCAGCACCGGAATTTCAATCGCCCGACGGGCAAAGGTGTTGGCCAGAATGGGAATAAAGGTGCTGCGCTCGTGGCAGTTGAGCATCGCGTCAATGATGTGACGGCGGTAGGCGCGCAGCATGCAGCCGTAATCGCCCATCGCCTTACCGGTGGTGCGTTGAATAAGGTTGTTGATCAGCCGGGACGCGCGTTTACGGAACCAGCTGTCCTGGCGATTTTGCCGCACGGTGCCGACCACGTCGTAGCCTTCCTGCGCTTTCGCCACCAGCCGCGGGATCTCTTCCGGTGGGTTCTGCAGATCGGCGTCCAGGGTGATAATTAAATCCCCGCTGACGTGGTTGAAACCGGCCATGATCGCCGAATGCTGGCCGTAATTACGGTTAAGCAGCACCGCGACAACATGGCTGCCCGGTGCTTCCGCCGCGGCGGTCAGCATCTCCGGTGAACGGTCGCTACTGCCGTCGTCCACCAGCAGGATTTCCCACTCCATTGACAGCTGGGAGCAGGCTTCAGAGGTGCGCCGGATCAGCTCCGGCAGACTGTCCTGCTCGTTATAGACCGGGATTACGACGGAGACTTTGTTAATGGGTTGATCAGCGGTCATGGTGTTTCTCAGCAATTTCATGCAGCGCGGCAATAACCCGGCTGACATCGTCATCGGTCATCGTTGGGAACAGCGGAATTGAACAAATGCGCTCGGAGTTCCATTCTGTTTCGGGCAGCGACAGTTCAGGGAAACGGTCCCGGTAATATTTCTGCGTATGCGCCGCGCGGAAATGCAGGCCGGTGCCAATCTGGCGATCCTTCAGTTCCTGCATCAGCTGGTCGCGGCTCAGGCCGCAACGGGCGGGATCAACGCGCAGAATAAACAGATGCCAGGCGTGCTGATGGTCGTAGTCAGGTTGCGACAGCGGCAGGAAAGGCGTGTCGGCCAACTCCTTCAGATAACGTTCTGCGATTGCCTGACGGCGGGCATTCAGCGTTGGCAGCTTGGCCAACTGCACCAGCGCGATGGCGGCGTTGATATCGGCGAGGTTGTATTTGTAGCCGGGCGCGATAACTTCCGCCTGCGGCGCGCGGCCATGGGTCTGGCGGTCAAAGGCGTCCACGCCAAGACCATGGAATTTCAGGCTGCGAATACGGTTGGCCAGCGCTTCGTTATCGGTGACGACCAGGCCACCTTCGGCGCAGGTCATATTTTTAATGGCGTGGAAGGAGAAGATCGCCGTGCCGCTGTTACCAACATGGCGTCCTTTGTAAAAGGTGCCTGCCGCATGCGCCGCGTCATCAATCACCGGGATGCCGTAGCGTTTGCCCAGCGCATGGATGGCATCGATATCCGCCGGCGCACCGGCATAGTGAACCGGCACGATGGCTTTGGTACGGGGAGTTATCGCCGTTTCGATAAGCTCAGGGGTAATCATCAGGCTGTCGCGATCGATATCAATCATGACCGGCTCAGCGCCGAGCAGCGCAATCATATTCAGCGTGGACACCCAGGTCAGCGACGGGGTGATCACTTCATCGCCACTGCCAATGCCCAGCGCCATCAGGGTGACATGCATCCCGGCGGTGGCCGAGCTTACGGCTATCGCGTGTTGGTTGCCGGTCAGTTGGCAAAATGCCTGTTCCAGCTGCTGATTCTTAGGTCCAGTCGTAATCCAGCCAGAGTTCATGACTTCGCCAACCGCGGCCAGTTCGGCCTCGCCCATCGCCGGGCGAGAAAAAGGGAGAAATTCAGACATTGGTAAAATTCCTTTAACAATAACCCTAAAAAACTTTAGCAGAACGTGCGCCAACTGCGCCTAAACCAAACGCTAATACCTTGAAATTTAATCGTCGTTTAACCAGGCCACGCCTGTCTGTCTGCGGATAGCATTGGCAAGCCCGTTGTTATCAAGCGCTCAGCAACAGTGGAAAATGACTGTATCAGAGTCAGAATGTCCATTAATCAACATTTGCTGAACGATATAGGAGATTCCTTAGCTAAAAATTAAGATTGTTCGAGGCGTGAGAATTTAGTCAGGAAATCAGTTGCGGGGTTTAGGTTGGGTTTACTTTCGCGAGGCAATTGCGGGCAGCGGGGGGAATTCAGGCACGGGAAAAAAATGAAAACTTAAGGTTGCCTTCATCTTTCTGCCCTTTTTTTTGCCAAAAAAAAGACGCCTGCATTGCGCAGACGTCCTTATTATTGGCCTTCCCTGATGAACGGGGAAGATTGGGCGAACCGGGGTTCGCCCTTATCAAGGATTACTTGGCATCATCCGGCAGCGCATAAGCAACGATATAGTCGCCCAGCTTGGTGCCGAAGGAACCATGACCACCCGCAGCGATCAGCACGTACTGCTTGCCGTTCACTTCGTAGGTCATAGGAGTTGCCTGGCCGCCCGCTGGCAGACGCGCTTCCCACAGGGATTTACCGTTAGTCACGTTGAACGCACGCAGATAGTTATCTGCCGTTGCGCCAATGAACATCACGTTACCCGCTGTAGAGATTGGTGCGCCCAGCATTGGCATACCCATTTTGAATGGCAGTGGAATTGGTGAGCTGTCACGAACGGTACCGATGCGTTTTTTCCACACGATATCGTTAGTTTTCAGGTCAACCGCAGACACATAGCCCCAGGCCGGTTGCTTACAAGGGAAGCCCAGTGGTGACAGGAACGGGTTCAGGGTCACGCCGTATGGCACGCCATACTGTGGCTGAACGCCGGTTTCTGTACCGCTACCGCCTTTGTCGTTGGCATCTGGCCACAGTGGGTTGTTTGGACCACGTGGGATCAGACGGGAAACAAACGGCAGCGCCATTGGGTTGGTCACGGCGATCTGGCGATCGGTATCAACAGAGATGCCGCCCCATTCGAACATGCCCAGGTTACCCGGGAACACCAGCGTGCCCTGCTCTGAAGGCGGTGTGAACGGACCTTCATAACGCAGGCTGTGGAACATCACGCGGCAGATCAGCTGATCGTAAATCGTTGCGCCCCACATGTCCGCACCGGTCAGGTTTTTCTTCGGACGGTAGGTCAGCTCAGAATACGGCTGGGTGGGTGACAGACGGTCGCCTTTCGCCGGGCCTTGTGGCACTGGCGTTTCTGGTGCAGGAACCACTTCTTTACCGGTACGACGGTCCAGCACAAAGATGTTACCGGTTTTCGCCGGAACATAAATCACCGGCACTTTGTTGCCGTTTTTGTCGTTGATATCCGCCAGGGTCGGCTGAGCCGGTACGTCCATATCCCACAGATCGTGGTGCACGGTCTGGTAGAACCACGCCAGCTTACCGGTGGTCGCGTTCAGCGCCAGCAGGCCAGAAGCGTAACGCTCCATTTCCGGGGTACGGTTGCCGCCCCAGATATCCGGCGTCGCCACGCCGATTGGCAGGTAAACCAGATCCAGCTTGGCATCATATGACGCCGGTGCCCATGAGTTCGGTGAGTTAGCCACATAGTGCTGATCTTCACCCGGCAGGACATTCGGGTCTTTAGCGCCGGTATCGAAGGCCCACAGCAGCTTACCGCTGTTGACATCGAAACCACGGATCACGCCAGACGGCTCTTTGGTTGAGTAGTTATCGGTTACGGCACCGGCCACCACAATCACCTTGTCGGTGATGATTGGCGGAGAGGTTGGCTCGTAAGCACCGGCACGGGCGTTAGGCATGTTCTGCTGAAGGTTCAGCTTGCCGTTTTCGCCGAATTCCGGGCACAGCGCGCCGGTTTCCGCGTCCAGCGCGTACAGGTGACCATCGTTAACCGGCAGGATGATGCGACGTGCGCACATGGCAGGCTTGGTGCCTGCTGGCAGCGTTGCCACATCCGGCGTCTGGTAGTAAGACACACCGCGACAGGTCACGTGCTGGAAGGACGGATCGGTTTTCAGCTGTGGATCAAATTTCCACTTCTCTTTACCGGTCGCTGCGTCCAGCGCGAACAGGATCTGGTGCGGCGTACACAGGTACAGGGAATCACCAATTTTGATCGGCGTGACTTCATCAGTCAGTTCGCCTGGATCGGTTGGGCGCTTCATGTCACCGGTACGGAAGGTCCATGCTTCCTTCAGCTGGCCAACGTTCTTGTCGTTGATCTGCGTCAGCGGCGAGTAACGCGTACCGCCTTGGGTACGGCCATAAGCCGGCCAGTCACCGGCAGCGATGCCGTCGCCAGACTTCTCAATGTTCGCCGCTTGCTCCGGGCTCAGGGAACCGTTGATTTCCTGCGGATCGTTGAACACCGAGTAAGCCAGCGCAATCACCGTTACCACCAGTACCAGGCTCAGTGCGCCACGGGCAAATTTGCCCTGGCTCAGACCACGGTAAACAAACGGCAGCACCAGCCACAGGCCGAGGAAGAAGGTGACGTCCAGACGTGGCGTCAGTGCCCAGAAATCGGACCCCACTTCCCACAACGACCAAATCAGCGTTGCGATCAGGAATACCGCGTACAGCAACAGCGCTGATGAGCGGCGACGGAACAGCAACCAGGCAACAACCAGTTCAATCACACCAGCGATGATGTAATAGAACGAGCCGCCAAGCTTGGCCAGCCAGATACCGCCAACCAGCAGGTATAACCCGCTGAGGACGGCAAACACAGCCGTAAGGATCACGAGGATTCGTGATAACGGTGCTTTACTTTGCATAGTATGGACCTTACCAAAATTTAACGTCTTCGATTTAGATCGTATGCTAAATCGCAAAAAACACCCGGTTTAACCATCTTATCCATCCGGTGTTTTGTACCCGCCGTCTTGCGTTGGCAACACGGCAGGCTGTGCTGGATTCTGTATTACAGGAACGAATAGGAGAGCGACGCGCCCACACCGTAATTTCGTCCCGGCGCCGGCTCGTAGTAACGGCCGTTGCCTTCATTCACGATAACCGAGCCAACATAGGCTTTATCGAACAGGTTATCGACGCGGCTGAACAGGTCGAGAGACCACTTATCCCAGCCAAATTTGTAGCCGGTGCTCAGGCCAACCACGGTGTAAGACGGCGCTTTAGCGTCGTTTTCATCGTCGGCCTGAATGCTGCCCATATAGCGCACGTCAGCGCCGGCGTGCCAGCCCTGTTCCGGTGCCCAGGCCAGAGAAGCGTAGCCCATATTTTTCGCCACGCCCGGCAGACGGTTGCCGGATGGCGTACAGCTGCCGCTGTCATCACAGGTCGAATTGCGGTAGGTAGCATCAAGATACGTCCACGCCATTTTCATCTGCCAGTTTTCAGCAAACTGCTGGTCGAAGGATATCTCAACGCCCTGACGGCGGGTTTTACCGGCATTCTTATACACTGAACGTCCGTTGCTGCTGTCTTCCACCACCAGTTCGTTATCGGTGTTGGTCTGGAACACGGCGGCAGTCAACAGGCCATAGCCGATGCGGGTTTTGCTGCCCAGTTCCACGGTGTCGCTGGTTGACGGCTTCAGGCCGAGGTTCAGCCCGGTCTGACTGCCATCCACCGAGCGGTAGGAAAGCTCATTGATGGTTGGCGTTTCAAAGCCCCGTCCGGCGGACAGATAGACGTTCCAGGCATCGGTCACCGCGTAATTCAGCGATCCCATCGGCAGGAGTTTGTGGTAGCGCTTGCTGCCACTGTCATCGCCGTTTCCGGTGGTGACGTAATAATCGGTAGAGTCAAAGCTGACGGTGCTGTAGCGCATCCCCGCATCCAGCGTCCATTTCGGGGCCAGATCCCAGCTGGTTTGCAGGTAGGGATCGAGATTCCACATGACGTTCTTCTCGTTCCGGCGCTGCTCGCCCTTCTCGCCCAGCTCGGTGGTGCCGTTATCGATCACATAGTTCTGGAAGCCCTGACGACGTTCGGTCATGGTTTCGTAATCGAGGCCGCCAATAACGCTGAACGGCACTGAGCCAATCTGATCCTGATGCTTCCAGCGGGTATCAATACCGGAGTATTTACGTTCCAGCACAATCACCCCGCCCGGATAGGCCGGATTTTTCTGCACGGCGACAGGAATAGACTGATATTGCGTGGTATGGCGCTCGCCATGCCAGGTGGTCAGCGTCAGCTGGTCGTTTTCGCTCATCTCGCGCTGGTAACGCAGGCCCACCTGGGTCTGATCCAGACTCTTACGGGTGTTGAAGGTATCACCGCGCGGAGACTGGCGGGGATTGTCTTTCCATTCGGCGCGCGTCAAGCCGCCGGGATCGTTGGCATCGACCGAGACGCTGTTCAACATCAGCGTTAAGGTGCTGACATCATCAATCCGAACGCCGAGCCTGGCATTGCCGAGATTCTTTTGCGTGCCGCTGTGGTCGCGATAGCCGTTGGTGGTGAAGCGGGATCCGGAAATGGTGTAATTCACATCGCCTGCATGGGTGCCGTCACCGGTCGAGCCGCTGGCCTTAACGCTGTTGCGCCAGCTGCCGTAGCTGCCGAAGTAAGTGCCTGCTGTCAGTGTAGTTGGCTGGCTGCCGGTCTGCGTATCGATATTGACCACGCCGCCGGAGGCATTGCCGTACAGGGCCGAATAGGGGCCGCGCAGCACTTCGACCTTATCAATCGAGTTGATATCAATATTGGAGGTTTGCCCCTGCCCGTCGGGCATGGTGGCCGGAATGCCGTCAACATAGACGCGCACGCCACGAACGCCGTACATCGAGCGGCTACCAAAGCCACGGACGGACAGCTGAAGATCCTGTGCATAGTTCTGACGATTCTGGATCTGCAGGCCAGGCACGCTGCCGAGACTCTCGGACAGATTGACCTGCGCCGTGCTGTTGCGTAAATCATCACCGCTGACCACGCTGACCGCGGCCGGAGTGTCCAGTTCGGACAAGCCACTGCGCTGCTTAATGACCATCAGCGAGCCTTCGGAGGGGCTGTCGGTGGAGCTCTGCGGAGCCGTTGACTGGGCATAGCTCATCGCAGGCTGAAGTAGAAACAGCGGCGTTAAGAGAAAAGCAGACGTTTTGTTATTCACAGGATCGGTTCGTTATTTTTTTAAAGTTAGCCGTCAAAGCCTCACCGTCAGAATGGCCACGAAAAACCGGACTTTTCGTAAGCACCGTTATGCGATAAGACGCGCGCATCATGCTGCAAAAGTATACAAGACGTTTTGAAACTTGCCCGTCAATGTCCCCTACGGAATGAGGGTGATAGCGCAATCAGTCGAGTAAAACGGCTGTTCAGATGCGGAAAACAGGGGGAAAGTGTCAAAATCGGGCGGAATTGTAGCACTCAATAATTGCTTTGCGAACTGTTGTTACGCATTTTGCTGAATTGATTCAGTCGAACCCCACAAATTGATAATACACCGGGCAGTTTGCGTTAAATCAGCGCTTTTACCCCTGATCTTTACCGGGTTTCAGGCCAGGCGATATTTAACACACTCCCCGCTATACTCAGAGGAACACCCGAAAAAAAGGACGTATTATGCGCCGGCAGGAGTCAAAAAGACCGTTGTGCGCGGGTCTCAACCCGGCAATTTTTGCTGTGCCGCTGCTTGCCGCGCTGGCGCTGTTAACCGGCTGTTCATCCGGCGAAAAAGGCATGGTCTGTGAAGGCCAGGCGCAAACGCTGGATGGCCGCGTGCTGGGCAATGTGCAGGGCAAAATAGTCGATCGCTTTACCTCTTTCAGCGTCACCGTGCCGGATCTCACCTTAAACAGTGGCCCATTACACTCCGCCGATCGCCAGAAATATGTGCCTGCGGCGGTCACGCCAGAAGGCTGGCTGGCGATGCGGCTTTCCGATACGCGTTTTATGGTGGTCAATGCGCCGCAGGATAAGGTGCTGACCTTTAACTGCCCTTCCCGCTCAATCTGATCTTTATCCCGTCCTGCGAGCTTGCTAGTTTGTAGGCTCTGATTCTGACCTTACTGGAAACCTCAATGACCACCAGCCAGATGATTGCCAACCGCCACACCTATTTTGGCCGTGGAAGCCTGCGCGAGCTGCTGCCGCTGCTGCAAAACGATCCGCAACCCACTTTGCTGTTCTGTGGCCGTTCATTTCTGCAAGGCGGCGCGTGGGACGCGCTGAAAGCCGAACTGGAACCTTTGCTGCTGGGCCATGAGATAGTCAGCCATGAGGCCTCTCCTGCGGAGATTGATGGCTGGGTGGGTCGCTGGCGCGGCAAGGTGCAACGCGTGGTGGCCATTGGCGGCGGCAGCGTACTGGATGCCGCGAAAGCCTTTGCGGCGCTGAGCCAGCACCCACTGAATACCCTGCGCTATCTTGAAAAAGTCGGTGATACTCCGATTACCGGCGCAACCCTGCCGCTGATCGCCATCCCGACAACTGCCGGCACCGGCAGCGAAGTGACGCAAAACGCAGTGGTAACCGACAAGGCCGACATCAAGGTCAAAGCCTCGCTGCGTCACGCCAATTTTGTACCTGATATTGCCATTCTCGACCCCGATTTGCTGCGCGGCGCGCCAGAGCATGTGCTGGCCTGCTGCGCGATTGACGCCTTCACCCATCTGTTTGAAGCCTACCTTTCCAGTAAAGGCAATCTGTTCAGCCGTCAGACCGCGCTGAGCGGCATGCGCGCCTTTATCAGCGCCTGGCCACATCTGAACCGCAAAGATGAACAGGGTGATCTGGCGCGTGAGCAGATGATGCTGGCGTCCTGGCAGGGCGGCTTAAGCCTGAGCATGGCCGGGCTGGGGGTGATCCACGGCATCGCCGGGGAATTAGGGGCGATTAAAGATTATCATCACGGAGAAGTGTGCGGGCGCTTACTGCTACCTTTCCTGACGCTGCTGAACGACAGCGAAAATGAACAGCAACAGGAACTGATGGCGGATCTGGCGGCCACGCTGTTCCCTGGCTTTACCCTGCCGCCGGCCAGAATGCTGGTTCACTGGCTGAAAGATAATGCCATCACGCCTTTCTGGCACGATGCCCAGCCGCTGACGGCGGAAGAAGTCAGCTGGATCCTGGCGCGTTCCAACAGCAAGAATTCAATCGTGAGTTACAGCGAAGAGCAGCAACGCTTTATGCTGGAGCAGGCGTACTCCGTCGCCTGATCGCCAACGGCAGGCGGGCCTTCCCTGGCCTGCCTGCATTATCCAGCCTGATTCAGCACGTTATCGGCCTCTCCGCCTGTCATTCAGACCGACCTGACCGGCCGTTAAGCGCTCATGCCATTCAATTTTTCCAGCGCCTCCGCCGGTAAGTGCAGATCCTTCGCCGCCATATTTTCATGTAAATGCGCCACCGACGAGGTGCCGGGGATCAGCAAGATATTCGGCGAACGTTGTAGCAACCATGCCAGCGCCACCTGCATCGGCGTGGCATTCAGGCTTTTCGCCACGTCGGTCAGCTCGGCAGACTGCAACGGGCTGAAGCCACCCAGCGGGAAGAAAGGCACATACGCCACGCCCTGCGCGGCCAGGCTATCGACCAGCTGGTCGTCCTGACGGTTAGCCAGGTTATACAGGTTTTGCACGCAGACGATCTCGGTCATCGCCTGCGCATCGGCAACCTGTTTCGGCGTAACGTTACTGAGGCCAATATGACGGATCAGTCCCTGCTCCTTCAGTTTTATCAACGCCTGCAACGGCGCGTCGAGCGAGCCTTCCTGCGGCTGCTGGACGTTGAACATGCTGCGCAGATTCACCACATCCAGCACATCAACGCCCAGATTTTTCAGGTTGTCGTCGACCGCGCGCGCCAGCTCATCGGCACTAAACGCGGGCAGCCAACCGCCCTTCTCATCCCGGAAGCAACCGACTTTGGTGACAATGCACAGGCTTTCAGGCCAGGGATGCAGCGCCTCTTTGATTAACTGATTGGTGATATGCGGGCCGTAAAAATCCGAGGTATCAATCATATTGACGCCGGCGTCGACCACCGCACGCAGCACGTTGATGGCGGCCTGGCGATCGGCCGGTGGGCCAAACACGCCCGGACCGGCTAACTGCATAGCGCCGTAGCCCATACGGTTAATCTGACGACCCGCGAGGGGAAAGGTAAGCGAAAGATCGGACATAACAAACCTCCAGAGTTGATGACCTGATGATTGTAGCCCTGCTGAGTCTGTGCAACTATCCAGCAGAATCACGACAGACTGTACGATAAGGCGGACAATGAAACTCGATATTTCCCTGCTTCATGCGGTGGTGGCGGTAGCCAAAGCCGGCGGCTTTCGCGAAGCGGCACGCGTTACCGGCAGCAATCCCTCGCGTATGAGCGATGCGGTCAGACGGGCGGAACAGCAGCTGGGCATCCGGCTGTTTCACCGCACCACCCGTTCGGTCTCGCTGACCGACGCTGGCCGAGCGCTGATGGCGCGGCTGATGCCTGCTATGAACGAGATGGAGTCGGCGCTGGATGACATTAATCGCTATCGCGACACGCCTTCAGGCACCCTGCGTTTAAACGTGCCGATAAGCGTCTCAAGGCTGATCCTGCCGACGATCGTGCCGGCATTTCTGGCGCGCTACCCGGACATCCAACTGGAGATAGTTGCCGAAAGCAACGTGCAGGATGTGTTCCGCGAGGGCTGTGATGCCGGCATACGCTACAACGAAAAGCTGGAGCAGGATGTGATTGCCGTTCCGATTGGCCCGCGCAAGCAACGGTTTGCGCTGGCCGCCTCAGCGGATTACCTCAATCAGGCCGGACGGCCAACCCATCCACATCATCTGATACAGCACCGCTGCCTGCGCGGTCGCTTCGCCAGTGGCGTGGAGCCGGAGTGGGAATTTGAGCGTGAGGGAGAAAACGTGCGGGTTAAGCCGCCCGCCGCGCTGTTGGTCAGCATTGGCGCCGGTGTCGACCTGGCGGTGGATACCGCCATCGCCGGCGGCGGCATCGTTTACCTGTTCGAAGAGTGGCTTGCGCCCTATTTTGCCCGCGGCGAACTCGAACCCATTTTGCAGCCGTGGTGGCTGACCTTCCCCGGCCCGTGGCTCTATTATCCCGACCGCCGTCTGATCCCGGCACCGCTGCGGGCATTTATTGATTTTGTTGGGGAATGTGACTGAGAGCCGGGTTTGCAGTTTCGCTTGTCTACACTTATCTCTTTTGCGACCCAAAAGGAGATCGACATGAAGATTGAATTAACCGGCAAAACGGCGATTGTTACCGGCTCAACCAAGGGTATTGGTAAAGGGATTGCGGAAGGTCTGGCGGCCGCGGGCGCAACGGTGATTGTCACCGGCCGCAGCGAAGATCAGGTGAATTCGCTGGTGAAAAAACTCGGCAACAATGCGCGCGGTCATGTGGTGGATTTGGGGACGGAAGAGGGCTGTCAGGCGTTGATCAACGCCGAGCCCACCTGCGACGTGCTGGTCAACAACGTCGGGATTTTCCCGCAGGGGGATTTCTTTGAAACCACCGACGATACCTGGCAAAAGATTTGGGACGTCAACGTGATGTCCGCCGTGCGCCTGAGCCGTGCCTATATGCCGGCGATGAAGCAGGCAGGCTGGGGACGCGTGGTGTTCCTCTCTTCTGAATCTGCGGTGAATATCCCACCCGATATGATCCATTATGGCGTCAGCAAAACTGCGCTATTGGCTCTCTCTCGTGGACTGGCTAAAGCGGTTGCCGGATCCGGCGTCACGGTAAATGCCGTACTGCCCGGCCCGACGCTCTCCGATGGCTTTAAAGAGATGTTTAAGAAAGAGCTGGATCAGGGTGCCGATCTGGAAGAACTGGGCGCGAAATTTGTCAAAGCCAACCGCCCAACCTCGGTGATTCAGCGTGCCGCCAGCGTCGAAGAAGTCAGCAATATGGTGGTGTATGTCTGTTCACCGCTTTCCTCCGCCACGTCCGGTGCCGCCTTACGTGTCGACGGCGGTGTGGTCGAAACCCCGTTCTGATCCACAATGCGCCACTGCGGTGGCGCGTGTTCGCCGTATTTACTGGCACTATTCATCCGCTTTCAGCGCCCGATTTCTCCCCTTTTGCCCTTCCTCCGTTAGCGTTGCGCTAAGCAAGTGTAAATTTACCGTTAAGATCATCATTCTTAGGAGTATTCAGGTTGTTCTTCCCTTCCCTGCCCCCCAAATTGTCTGCATCAACACGACTTTTGCTCCATACCCATAGGGAAAAAAAGATGAAAAAATCAGGAATTATTGCCCTTTCTGCGCTGCTGTTTGCTTCAACCAGCCTGAGCGCATTTGCCGAAGGCCCACAGCAGGGTCATGACGATCAGCACCAGCAGCAGCCAGTGAAACGTCCACCGCAGGGCGGCAATCAGCACGGCGGCCAGCCGCAGGGTAATCCGCACGGTGCACAGCCACAGCGTGCTTCCGAGCACCGCGAGCCGCAGCACAAACAGTCGCATCACAATGACTTCCATCAGGGTCGCCCACTGCCGCAGAAATACCGGGGTGAAGGTTATCAGGTCAACGACTGGCATCAGCGTGGCCTGAAGGCGCCACCGGCCGGTCACCGCTGGCAGAATGTTGATGGCAACTATGTCCTGATTGCCATCAGCACCGGTGTGATTGCTTCTATCATTGCCCATCAGTAAGCGCTGAGATCCCGCGCTAAGCGGGCAATAAAAAGCCCCGCCAGATCGCTCTGGCGGGGCTTTTTTATGGCTTTGACACGTCCTGAGCAAATCAGGCGGCGTCAGGCCGTGCTATCAGAACGAGCTCCAGTTATCCGTTGCCAGTTCAGGTTTAATCAGTTTTCCCGCCCTGGCCGGTGATTTCACCACCGCTGGCTGATGAACGGCGGCGACCGCGCTGCCGGCCTGCACCTTAAACGCCCCCACCAGATTGCTCAGGGTCTGTGCCTGTTCCTGCAACGACTGGGAAGCCGCTGACGCTTCTTCCACCAGCGCGGCGTTCTGCTGCGTCACCGAGTCCATCTGACCCACGGCCAGATGTACCTGCTCAATGCCCTGGCTCTGCTCAGAGGTTGCTGCCGCCATTTCACCGACGATATCTGCCACCTGACGGATCGAACCCTGCACTTTCGCCATATTATCGCCGACGTTCGCCACCTGTACGGCACCGCTTTCCACCAGCTGTGCCGAGGTAACGATCAGATCTTTGATCTCTTTGGCTGCCACCGATGAGCGCTGTGCCAGGTTACGGACTTCGCTAGCGACCACGGCAAATCCACGCCCCTGCTCACCGGCACGCGCCGCTTCTACCGCGGCGTTTAACGCCAGGATGTTGGTTTGGAAGGCAATGCCTTCGATTAACCCGGTGATGTCGGAGATTTTGCTGGAGCTGGCCTTAATGTTGTCCATGGTTTTCACCATTGAGGACACCGCATTCCCGCTCTGCTCGGCCATTTCGTTGGCGTTGCTGGCTAACAGGCTGGCCTGTTTGGCGTTTTCGGCGTTCTGCTTCACCGTGTCGTTCAGGGTACTCATGCTGGCAGAGGTCTGCTCCAGTGAGGCAGCCTGTTCTTCCGTACGGGCAGACAGGTCTTCGTTACCGGCGGCAATCTGCGTTGAAGCCGAGCTGACGGACTGCGCCGAGGCGGTGACGGCGGTCATCGCAGTTGCCACACGCGCCATCAGGGCGTTGAAGGCGAAGGCGGTTTTGCCAATCTCGTCATGACGGCTGTCGTCAGCCAGACGGGTCAGATCCAGCGATTCGCTGGTCTCAACCATCACCTGCTGAATACTGTTCAGGCTGCGGCGCACGCCGAAGATGGTTTTGCAGGCCAGCGCGCCCATCAGCAGGATCACTACCGCAGAGAAGCTCAGCAAGCCCCAGAACACGCGAGAGTAAATCGCGCTGTTTTCTTTGCGTAAGCTTTCACCGATTTGAATGTTCAGCTCAATCTGTGCTTTCAGTTCCTTAGTCAGCTTATTTACGGCCGCGCCAATTCCACCTTCGCCCTGCATCATCGGCAAGGTAACCGCATCGTTATGCGCCAGTGAAGCGGTGATAAAGGCCGGCAACACCGCTTTAATCGCCTCGATATTGGCCAGCGCATCCACGGTCATGGCTTTATCTTCATCGCTGGAGATATCGTTAGCCATATAGTAATCGGTCTGGGTTTTTAACAGGTCAATCTGATCGTTAATCTTTTTCTCAAATTCATTCTGCTTGCTGTTGTTCGCTTCACTCTGATGCTCGTAAAGCGCCAGATTCAGCTTGCTGGCGGTGCTGATAGCCTTATCCAAATCTTTGATGCTGGGAATGGCGTTCATCTGAACGTATTCAAATCTGTTCTGGAACCCGGTGATGGCATAGAGAGAGAACCCGGCCAGCAGGCACAGGGCCACGGCGAGCAGGGAAAAAATAAAGAACAGTCTTTTTGTAATAGTCATGCTGAAACCTCAACGTGATTTCACTGGTGCCTTGTAAATAGCTGACAGACATCGCCCTCACCCTTCAGGTGAAGCAGCAGTCGGATCTAAGCTGGAATTAAGGTCAGAGAACGGCCTTACAGAGGTTATCGGTAGTTGAGCGGCGAAACTTTACCCTGAGGGAAGGATATAAAACGCGGGGATGTAGCAGGCTGAAAAGTAAGGGGAAAAGTAACACGGCTGGCGCAGAGGCCAGCCGTCAGAAGGACTAGTGGAAGGCGTTATTTAACAGGATTGAGGTAATCACCCCGGTTGCCGCCGCAATCAACACATAGTTGCCGTCGATGTAAGCCCAATTTTCACCCCTCGGGGGTTCACGCAGGCCACGTTCGTGCCAGTCATTGACGCGGTAATCATCGTAGCGATAGTGCGGTGGCAGGCGGTCGCCACGACGGAAGTCGTGTCCCTGCCACGCAAAGCGGTCGCGGGATTCGTAATGACGATCCGGGCCGCGATTGTCGTGACCGCGATCGTGATTATCATGGCCGCGATCGTCATGTCCGCGATCCGGACCACGACCTGGGCCGCCACCGTGGCCGTCAGGGCCGCCGTGTCCATCATGGCCGCCCTGCTGATGCCATGGCTGTCCCGGAGGGCCATCAGCCTGAGAAACCGTGGAGAACAGGGTGCTTGCCGTAAAGACGGTCATTAACAGTGCCAGAGTCGTTTTTTTCATTTTTGTATCCTCGATTTTCACCCGGCTTTCGTGCCGCCGTTGAGTGGTACTATCGGCTAAGCTCAGGCGGTTGAATATCTCCAAATGTCTTAAAACCCATGGACTTACGCTACTTTACCCCTTCTTATCACTTCCTTAACACTATGAACGAATTAAGGACCTTCCAGACGCGAATGATTTGTGTTAAGAGGGCCAAACGGCATAAAAAAAGAGAGGCCGAAGCCTCTCTCTGTATGTGGTGCCCGAAAATCCCTTACTTCTTCAGCGATTCTCTGACTTTCGCCACCTGGTCAGCGGTAACCGCCGACGCTTTGTTGCTCCAGCCCTGGCGGATAAAGGTCGCTAACTGCGCCACTTGATCATCGCTAAGACGGTTGGCAAAGCCTGGCATCGCCAGCGTGGAGGGCGCTTTCGCCGTTGAAGGCTGCTGCGCACCGGCCAGAATGGTATGAATCAACCCACCCGGATCGCCGGCATTAACGATGGTCGCCTGGTCCAGCTGCGGGAACACGCCCGGTGCGCCTTTACCGGTGACAAAGTGACAGGCGCCACAGTTGTCCAGATACAGACGCTCGCCCGCAGAGAGGTTTTTCGCCGCCGTCAGCTTCGCTTCCGTTGGGCTGATGGTGGTTTCCTGCGCGGCAGGTGCCGCCGGGTTGCCGCCAATAAACTTCAGGTAAGCGGCAATCGCTTTCAGGTCGGCATCGCTCATATACGAGGTGCTGTGCTCAACCACCGAGGTCATCTCGCCGCCCACCGCCGCCTTGTCGTTACGGCCGGTTGCCAGATAGTCGACGGTTTCCTGCTCGGTCCAGTGTGGCAGACCACGCAGGGAAGGCACTTCCCATCCGTTGAGGTTGCCACCGGCGAGGAACTGGTCGTCACCGCTATCCAGCGCTTTCTCGTTCATCCCCAGACCGCGCGGCGTGTGGCAGCTGCCACAGTGACCGAGGCTTTCCACCAGATAGGCACCGCGATTTACTTCCGCCGTGGCCCCACCGATAGGCTGGAATGGCTTGTCGGACACAAACGCCCAGTTCCAGAAGCGCATTCCCCAGCGCTGGCTGAACGGGAAACTCAGATCCGTTTCCGGCGGCACGTCGGCACTTGGCTTCACGCCCTGCATAAAGTAAGTGTAAAGCGCGTGCATATCCCGATCGTTGATCTTGGCGTAGTCCGGATAAGGCATTGCCGGATACAGGCGCTTGCCGTCTGGCAGCACACCCTTACGCACCGCATCAGAGAACTGCTGCTCGGAATAGTTGCCAATGCCGTGATCTTTATCCGGCGTGATATTGGTCGAATAAATCGTGCCGAGGTTCGACTCAATCGCCAGGCCGCCGGAGAACGCCGGTTTGCCCGGAATCGAGTGACAGGCACTGCAGTCGCCCAGACGGGAGATGTATTCCCCCTGCTTTACCAGCGCCGCATCGTCTGCCTGCGCCAGCTGACAAAATCCTGCGCCCAGCAGCAGCGTGTTGGCCAGAACCAAACTTTTTAATGTCATCTTCATATCGCTTACGCCTGTACCAGTGGGCCGGGATTTTTCAGATAGTGATCCTTGATCGCCTGAGCCGCCATCAGCGTGATTGCGCCAATGGTATCGGTCGGGTTCGCCTGGAAGTTCTGCGGGAACGCATTACCGCCTGGCACAAAGACGTTATGAACATCCCAGCTCTGCAGGTACTTATTCAGCGCAGAGGTCTTCGGATTATCGCCCATCACCGCGCCGCCGACGTTGTGGGTCGAGACATATTTGGTCAGGTCAAAGTGCGCATCCATCGGCAGGAAGCTTTCGCTGTAGCTGTCCGGGTTAAGCTCTTTGGTGATATTGCCGACGATCTGCTTCAGGTGCTGCTGCAACTTAAGCTCGTTGAGTTTCCAGTCGAAGGTCATACGCAGCAGCGGATAGCCATACTCATCTTTGTAGTTCGGATCCAGATCGAGATAGATATCGCGGTAGGACTGGCAGGTGGTGGTGATGCTGATCTTCATCGAATGGCCGTACCACTCTTCCATCCCCTCTTTCCAGCCGGTTCCCCATGCCGGAGTGCCTTTCGGCAAGGCGGTGCTGATTGGCGTACCGGTCGCCTGCGAGCTGTGAATTTTCGCGCCGCCGATAAAGCCCAGTGAAGGACCGTCGAAGTTGCCCGGTGACAGATCGTTAAACATCTGGCCGGTGGCGCCTGCGGTGGCGAACGGGTTGAAGTTTTTGTCTTTGAAGAACAGCGTCGAGCCGCCGTTGCTCAGGAAGGCATAGTTACGACCGATCACCCCTTCTTCGGTGATTGGGTTGTAAGGCTGGCCAATGCCGGACAGCAGCATCAGGCGCACATTGCAGAACTGGAAGCTGCTCAGCACCACGATTTTCGCTGGCTGGAAGCATTCGTTGCCCTGCGCATCGATGTAGATCACGCCCTTGGCGGTTTTCTTATCATCATGCAGCACCACTTTCATCACGTTGGCATGCACTTCGTAGGAAAAGTTATCCATACGCTTCAACGCATCCATCACCGCGGTCTGTGGCGAGGCTTTGGAGTAGTTGAGGCACGGATATTTACTGCAGTAACCGCAGTAGTTGCACGGCGCGATCTGGTTGCCATACGGGTTGGTCCAGGCACGGGAAACGCAAGCAGATGGGTTCGGGAACGGGTGATACCCCATTTTTTTGGTCACTTCCGCAAACATGCTGCTGTTCAGCGTATCTTCCAGTGCGGGCAGTGGATACGGCTCTGAACGTGGCCCTTCGAACGGATCGCCACCTTCCATAATCTGGCCGCGCAGGTTACCGGTTTTACCGGACTGGCCGCAGATATGTTCAAACTTGGTGTAATACGGCTCGATTTCATCCCAGGTGAACGGGAAGTCCATGATGCGCATATCTTCCTGCAGAATGCCGGGCTTGTAGGCTTCGTCTGCATAGGTTTTCAGCTTGAGATCGGTTGGCGTTGGACGGATCAATACCGCCGTCCAGTGCAGGCCCGATCCGCCGACGCCGGTACCGGGTGCGAACGCGCCCCATTTACGGGTTGGCAGCGCGGTTTCGCTCATGTTGTAGCGTACGGTCACCGCGGCTTCCGCCGGCGTGGCCATCACTTTATTACGGACCGCGTAAGCGTACTCATCCGCCGGTTTTGGATATTTGAACTCTTCGTAGCCGCGATCGCCACCACGTTCCAGCGCACGAACTGTCAGCCCGGCCATCGCCAGCTCAATACTCATCAGTGAGCCAGCCCAACCCAGGCCGACGACTACGACGTCGACTTCTTCTTTATTTACAGTTGCCATCTTAAATCCTGTCACTCATCAGAAAACGGAGTCAGCGCGATTAGCGCAATCAGCGTGATTAGCGCACTCAGGCCTGCATGCCTAACAGGCTGACCGGGCCCAGTGGATATGGCACGTTGTGCTGCTTCACCCATTCGGTAAAGCTGGCGCGCGCGCCAGGGAAGCCGATGGCGATCCACGCCTTCATCCCCTTGTTTCCGCCATAGATAGGATCGGCAAGGTAACCGTGCTTGGTATCGGCCAGCAGCTCGCTAAAGAACTGCGATCCTTTCAGTGCCTCTTCGCCCAGATCGGCGAAGCTGATGGTGTTCTTCTGAACCTGAGTCAGCACGGCGTCTTTGTCCGCATCAGACAGTTCATGGAAGGATTTTTGATGGGTCGTCTGGCACCAGCCCTCGATCAGCTTGATACCGGTTTTGTAGATCTGCTGAGGACGGAACGGGATTTGATAGCCCATCGTGGCAGGCGCGTGGGTGTTGAACGGCCCCTGCATATAGATTTCAGATCCCATATCACCGTGCATTTGCTGATCGATAAAGATCGGCACGTTGGTTTCCAGTGCGCCTGGTGCTTTACCTTTGCCGCCAGCCGGGATCAGGCGGTCGCAGGCAGCCATGATGAATTGCCATTCATCGGCGCTAAAAAAGATCGGTTTATAATCGACCAGCTCGGGTGCGGCCATTTCCGCAGCCTGGGCGGCAGTAATACCTTTCAGGACCATATCGCCTAGCGGTAATGCCAACAGCGATCCTATTAAAAACTTACGACGGGTAGTTTCTTTTTGAAGGAGCATAACATCACGACTCTCACATGCTAATAAAATGTAATTTGAGTTAATAAGTATGGTTATCGACAGTGCTGAACGTAATGTTATGGATAGGAGGGTTACAAAATGTAAAATTTGAATTCAGTTTATTTATAGTTAAATGTTTATCACGTTGTTAAATTTAAGCATGAAAATGATAAAGGCCTGTTATGGTTAAAAAAACCGCATAACCCCTGTTTTTATGCTGATTAGGGCCAGTTATCCCTTGTGATTATCCGGGAATAATTCAAAAGCGTGACTATACCCCCATTAAATAAATGGAAAAAATTCGTCTGACGCCTTTCTTATTATTTAACGCAAGAGGATCATGATATTAACAAATATAAAACAACTGAGCGCTGAATTCCCGCTTATTCAGACATTCAGCGGCAACGGGAATAAGCGGAAATCAGTGACGATCGAGGCGCGAATGCAGGGAATAGACATTATTGTGCGGCTCATCAGGCGAATGGTCGTCTGGTGGCGCAAAGCGGGCGTTATAGCGCTGACGAAATGCCAGCATTTCCTGCGCGTCGGGTTCCAGCTCGCGCAGGAATGACATCGCCAGCCTGACGTGTTCATTGCTGAGTTCGGTCGGAAGATAGGCTTTACGCAGCACGCCGCGCCAGAACATCAGGCTTTCGTCGGACTCGTCGACGATAAACACCTGGTAGATCAGCAGCACGCTGGCCCCGTTGGCGATATGGGCTTCATTATCCCGCGCCAGGTACTGCACAAACTCTTCGCCCGCCACGCGTCCCATCGTATTAATCAATGACTCCACGTACACCGGCTCCAGATTCAACCGCTTAGTCAGCGCTTTGCTGGCCCGCCGGGTCTGGGAATTCAGCACACGAAAACCAATTATAAAGACCACAACCAGGGTCACGAGCATCAGCCAAATCATTAACTATCCTGTTCCAGACACGGGCCGCTCAAGGACGGCGATTCTGCGGGGCGTCAGAGTAACAGCAGCCTGTCAGCCTTTGCAACAAAGAGAAAAGGCTGCCCGCAGGCAGCCTCTGAATTAACGCTTCTTCATGCAGCACAGTGGACATAAGCGGCTGCTACCATAACGTTTGTTTGCTGTAAGTAATGCATCTGCTGAGGTATAAAACGTGCCCAAAAACTCTCTTTGTCGTTTCAGAATGCTTAGCTTCAGGCAGCCTGAGCGGTGGACAACTTTGAGAGCATCCTGGCGCGCTTTCTGCTCCAGATAATAGTAATCGCCCATTGTTATCTCTTTGTCATAAATTACCCGACAAACAGACAGTACACCCGGTCGACTGTTAAAAATGTCTTTATATTCGCCTTTCCGGCAAATTCAGAAAGCTCCCCAGGATAAGCCTCAGGCTAGCCCCGCAGCGTGGACGGCGTGCAGCCATACACGCTTTTAAAACGGTTGCTGAAATGGCTGGAGGAGTTAAAGCCGCAGACCAGCGCGATTTCGGTCAGTGGAAGCGGACTTCCGCGCACCAGCTGTTCCGCTTTGGCCATCCGCCGCTGCATCACGTACTGATGCGGTGCCAGCTGGGTGGACTGCTTAAACATCCGCGCAAAGTGAAACTCGCTGAGTCCCGCCTGCACCGCCAGTTCGGCCAGCGTTAACGGGCTGGCAAGATGCTCTTCGATAAACGCCATAATGTTGCGTAACACCGCCGGGGCCAGTCCGCCTCTTAGCGCGGGCAACTTCCACAGCACCTCGCTGTAATGCTGCAACAGATGGGTCATCAACAGGGTTGAGGCGCTGCTGAGCATCAGATGGTTGGCATTCTGCTGCCAGTCGCTGCTCAGCAAAAAATGGCGATACAGCTGGGTAATGCGCACATCCTCACTGAACACCTTTTCATCCAGCGAAATGCTTGCCGGGCTTTTATCCCAGATTTGCTCGGCCAGATGGCGCAGATGACGATCGGTGCAGTAAAGATGCACGAAGGAGAATTCGGAACGGATATCCCAGACCGATTCGCTGTTTTCGGGCATCAGGCAAAAACGGTCCGGACCGCCGCCGTTCTGCCAGCCGGAACGGGTTTTATGCCAGGTGTTCACCCCGCCCTCAACGTACAGGCTCAGCGTGTGGTGATCGCTACGCTGCCGGACGCAGTCAAAGTCATTACGCCATGCCGCCAGTTGAATACCCGAGCCAAGCTGCACGCTGCCCTGCAGGCGCGCGCGATGCTGACGCAGATTTTCAAAAGCCTGATAGGGCTGGGGCATAACGTTACCTGAAGGTGGAAACAAAGCCGTATTTTAAGGAGCTGCCGGAGCAGATTCCAGCGCTTATCCCCGCAAGCCGAAAATAACCGCAAGAATATGCAAGTCTGCGCAGGCTGCTGAAAGCGACACGGTCAGGTAACTGACACACTGGCGGCAATTAAACGCGGTTTTTGAGGTGTCACGATGAACGGAATTTTATACGCATTGGTGGTGGTGATTTGGGGGACGACATGGATTGCCATTGTGATGCAGCAAGGCGTGGTGTCGGTTACCGTCTCCATTTTCTGGCGCTTTCTGGTGGCGGCGCTGGCGATGGTCATCGTGCTGGGCCTGGCGGGTCGGCTGCGAAAAGTCAGCCTGAAGGATCACCTTTACTGCCTGTTACAGGGCTGCTGCGTGTTCGGCTTTAACTTTGTCTGCTTCTACCATGCGGCTTCTTATATCAGCAGCGGGTTGGAGTCGGTGATTTTCTCAATGGCGGTGCTGTATAACGCGGTGAACAGCATGCTGTTCTTCCGCCAGCGTCCGCATCCCAATCTGTTACCGGCCGCCGCGCTGGGCATTGTCGGCATTATCGCCCTTTTCTGGCACGACCTGATGGCCACGCAGATGGCGCCGTCTTTGCTGATCGGCATCGGCCTGAGCGCGCTGGGGACCTTCGGCTTCTCGCTGGGCAATATGATCAGCACCCGCCACCAGCGTCGCGGGCTGGAAATCCTCTCGACCAACACCTATGCGATGTTTTACGGTGCGCTGGTAATGGCCGCCATCAGCCTGTTTAACGGCGATCGCTTTATGCCGGACCTGTCGGTGCGCTATCTGGGATCGCTGCTGTATCTGGCGATTTTCGGTTCGGTGATCGCCTTCGGCGCTTACTTCACGCTGGTTGGCCGCATTGGTGCCAGCCAGGCCGCCTACAGCACCCTGCTGTTCCCGCTGGTGGCGCTGACCCTGTCCACGCTGTACGAAGGCTACGTCTGGCATGCGAACGCGGTGATTGGCCTGGTCTTGATCCTGCTGGGGAATCTGGTGATGTTTGCTAAACCCGGTTTCTTCCGCGTTGGCCGCACTACGCCACTGCCGAAGTCTTCCTGAGAGAAAAAGCTCAAGGTGCCTCCTGAGCTCCGGGCGTGAAATGCTAGACTGTAAGGCATTCGCTGTCGCGATGCGTCGCGACAGTCTGCCCATAACGCCAGAGGAGGCACCATGAGCAAGCCACTGCAGATAGACTTCGTTTCCGATATTTCCTGTCCCTGGTGCATTATCGGCCTTCAGGGGCTGGAGCAAGCGCTGGCTGAACTCGGCCCCGACGTTCAGGCTAACATCACCTTCCAGCCCTTCGAGTTAAACCCGTCAATGGCGGCTGAAGGTCAGGATCTGGTTGAGCATATCGCCGAGAAATACGGTTCGTCACCGGAAGAATCTGCTGAGAATCGTCAGCGCATCCGCGAACGTGCTGAGGCGGTGGGCTTTGAGATGAATAACGCCGGGCCGGGACTGCGCATCTATAACACCTTCGATGCGCACCGCTTGTTGCACTGGGCGGAAGGCTTTGGCCTGCAGCAGCCGCTGAAGCACGCGCTGTTTACCGCCTACTTTACCGATGGCGAAAACCCGTCGAGTCACGTGGTGCTGGTTAACGTCGCCGAAGACGTTGGGCTGGATCCGGTTGAAGCGGCCGAGGTGCTGGCGACCAACCGCTATGCTGACGAGGTTCGCGCGCTGGAGCGTGAATGGGTGGATGCCGGTATTCAGTCCGTGCCGTCCATCGTGTTCGATCGCCAGTATCTGCTCTCCGGTGGACAGCCGCCGGAAGCCTTTAAATCGGCCATTGAGAACATTTTGCAACAGCGGGAAACAGCGGCAAGCTAAGGACGGAGCATGACCTTTTTTATCTTTCTTTTTGCCTGCTGTGCAGCAGGCAGTACCGGGATGCTGTTTAAACCTGGCGAGTGGTATAAGTCGTTAAAAAAACCGGGCTTCACCCCGCCAAACTGGGCGTTTCCGGTGGCCTGGTCGATTATTTATCTGCTGCTTGCCTGGGCAGGCTACCGTCTGACCATGCTGCCAGGCAGCGAGACGCTGCTGGCATTGTGGGCGGCACAGATTGCGCTGAACACGCTGTGGACGCCGGTGTTCTTCGGCTCGCACCGCATTCTTGCCGGGATGATAATCCTGACCCTGCTGTGGCTGGTGGTTGCGGCGATGGTGGTGATGGCCCTTCAGCTGGAAGCGCTGACTGGCCTGATCCTGCTGCCTTATCTGGCGTGGCTGTCGATCGCCGCCGCCCTCAACTTCTCAATCCTGTGCAATAACCGCAGATAATGCGCGATGGCTCCTCGCATTAGCGGGGAGCTTCTTCCAGCACCTTGTGGATCACCGCCGACAGCTGGTTGATCTCAAACTTCGCCACGTAGCCATTCGCACCGACCTTACGCACATGATCTTCGTTTGCGCTGCCGGACAGCGACGAGTGGATCACCACCGGAATATCCCGCAGGTTAATGTCGGTTTTGATATTGCGCGTCAGGGTGAAGCCATCCATTTCCGGCATTTCCAGATCGGTCAGCACCATCGAGATTTTATCGCGGATCGGGATCCCTTCTTCCTTCGCCTGCTGCTGGATACTTCTGATGCGGTTCCAGGCTTCCAGACCGGTGTTGTGCATCTCTGCCGGAATGCCCATCGCCTTCAGGCCCTGTTCCAGCATCTGCCGGGCAACCTTCGAATCTTCTGCCACGATCGCCACCGAACCTGGACGGATATCAAACTCTTTCAGCTTGATGTCGCCTTCCTTCACTTCACGCACCGACGGGATCACGTCATGCAGGATCTGCTCGACATCCAGCACCAACGCCATGGTGGTGTTGTTGTCTTTGTCAGTATTCAGACAGGCGATGCTGGTGATATTACGGCTGCTGACGCCGGCTTCCGCAGCGTGGACCTGGCTCCAGTCCAGACGCACGATATCCTCAACCGATTCGACGGCAAAGGCCTGGGTGCTGCGGGCATATTCCGTCACCAGGATCAGGTTAAGGCCGGTGGTTGGCGTGCAGCCGACGACCGCCGGCAGGTCGATCACCGGAATAAACTGACCGCGAATGTTGGCCATCCCCAGCAGCGGTGACTTCATGCCTGCCGCTTTGGTGATGGTGGTCATCGGGACGATTTCACGCAGCTTAAAGACGTTGATGCCGAACAGTTCAGACTTTTCTTCGTTGAGATCCGAGCCTAAACGAAACACCAGCAGTTCAAATTTATTGGATAAGGCGAGGTTGGCGCGCTCATCGATCTCTTTCTGAAAGTTATCCATTTTAATCCTCTAGTTTTCGTCGCTGCTCTCAACGAGGCGCATACGGGAAGTGTTACCCCTGCACGCCGTTGCGCGCTGAAATCACTCTGAGAGGGTTATCGGCAGAAGAAGAAAAAAATACAGGGGACTTCTGTCCCCTGTTGCTGATTTTATTCGCAGGCTGACTATTGTTTCGCCGCCGCAACCAGCGAATCGCGGGTGATCTCAGCGATGCAACGGGCGCCGGTGAGGGTCATCGCCACGCGCATTTCTTTCTCAAACAGGTTGAGCAGATGGGTCACGCCCGCCTCGCCGTCGGTGGCCAGCGCATAGAGGAACGCGCGGCCAATCAATGCGGTGTCCGCCCCCAACGCCAGCATGCGCAGCACGTCCAGCCCGCTGCGCACGCCGCCATCGGCCAGAATGGTCAGATCGCCTTTGACCGCATCGGCAATCGCCGGTAACGCCCGCGCCGACGAGAGCACGCCATCCAGCTGGCGACCGCCGTGATTGGAAACGACAATGCCATCGGCACCAAAGCGCACCGCATCGCGCGCATCGTCTGGATCCAGAATGCCTTTGATGATCATCGGCCCCTTCCAGAAGTCACGGATCCACTCCAGATCGCTCCACGAGATCGACGGATCGAAGTTATTCGCCAGCCAGCCGATGTAATCCTGCAGATTGGTCGGCTCGCCGCGATAGGCCGAGATATTGCCCAGATCGTGCGGGCGCCCATGCAAACCCACATCCCAGGCCCACTGCGGATGGGTCACCGACTGCAGATAGCGGCGCATCGCCGCATTGGGACCGCTCATCCCGGAGTGCGCATCACGGTAACGCGCGCCCGGCACCGGCATATCCACGGTAAACACCAGCGTGGTACAGCCCGCGGCCTGAGCACGCTCCAGCGCATTGCGCATAAATCCCCGGTCGCGCAGCACGTACAGCTGGAACCACATCGGCCGGTTCATCACCGGCGCGACTTCTTCTATCGGACACACGGAGACCGTCGACAGGGTAAACGGGATGCCCTTTTTATCCGCCGCGCGCGCGGCCTGCACTTCCCCGCGCCGGGCGTACATGCCACACAGGCCGACAGGCGCTAACGCCACCGGCATCGACAGCGTTTCGTTAAACAGTGTTGTTGTCAGGTCCAGCGAGGACATGTTGCGCAGAATGCGCTGACGCAGCGCGATATCGGCCAGGTCTTCACAGTTGCGTTGCAGCGTGTGTTCGTCGTAGGCCCCGCCATCCGCATAGTGAAACAGAAACGGCGGGATCTTGGCCTTTGCCGCGGCGCGGTAGTCTTTCGAGGAGGAGATAATCACGGGTGTGCCTCACTTAAGCTGCGGGTTAATGTCGGGAATACGCAGGCTGCGGGCGTGTCGCGCCGCCTGCTCGGTCAGGCCATGCAGAGTCTGGGCAACAAACTCCAGATGGTGAAGGGTGGCGTCGCGGGCAGCATCCGCCTCTCCGGCGACAATTGCCCGGTAGATGGCCTGATGCTGGGCGGAAAGCCGATCGAGAATGGCTGGCTGGGTAAACATCTTCTGGCGGCTTTGCATCACTGAGGATTGCAGCAGATCGAACAGGCCGCGCATCGCCTGCAGCAACACCAGATTGTGCGAGGCTTCGGCAATCGCCAGGTGAAAGCGCACGTCAGCGTGTGCGGCAAGATCGGGATCGTCACGATCGGAGATGGTTTGCATCGCCTCGAAGCACATTTTCAGCCGCGCCCTATCCTCTTCGGTGGCGCGGCTGGCGGCGTGCCAGGCGGTGCTGGCTTCAATCGCCATGCGCGCTTCCAGCACGTCATAGCGATAGCCCGGGTCCTCGGCCAGCAGTGAGCTGAGCGGCATCACCAGACTCTCTTCGCTCCAGTCCACCGTCTCGGGTTGCAGGAAGGTGCCGCCTCCGCGACGGCTGAATAAGACGCCCTGGCTGGTGAGCGTTTGAATCGCTTCCCGCAGTGAGGATCGCGAGACGCCAAACTGCTGCGCCAGCTGACGTTCGGCAGGCAGACGTGCGCCCGGTTGAAGGTGATTTTGGTGGATAAAGTCCCGCAGACGATCCACCAGCAGTTCGTTGCTCATCGCTGATTGGTCCTACCAAAAAAGGCGTTTGACCGGGCGATTGTTCCTCTTTCGCTAACCTGAATGCAACGATTGCGTAACCTGATGCGTTCAGGGCCTAAGCGGGATCACAGAATGGGAGAATTGGTAGGACCAAAAAATGAAAAACGCCGGGGGATTTCTCCGTCCGGCGTCATTGCGGTGTGGCGGGAATGCTTATTTCAGTTCGGCAACCATGCACACGGCACGGGCGGCTTCAGCGCCCTTCTTGATAAAGTGCTCACTGTAGAAACCGGTGAACTCTTCAGCGGGCTGGAAGTTGTGCGGCGTCAGGGAGACGGAGAACACCGGCACGTCGGTGGCCAGCTGCACATCCATCAGGCCAGTCACCACCGCCTGAGCAACAAAGTCATGACGGTAAATGCCGCCATCAACCACCAGCGCGGCGCAAACAATCGCATCAACGTCACCCCGTTTTGCCAGGCGCTGTGCCAGCAACGGCATCTCAAAGGCACCGGGTACGTCCAGCACGGTGATCTGGCAGTCAACGTCACGCGCGGCCATCTCTTTCTTGAACCCAACCAGCGTCTGGTTAACGATGTCGGCGTGCCAGTTGGCTTTAATAAATGCAACCTTCAGCGGGGAAACCATACATTACTCCTGTCAAATGGGCGACGATGACCACCCTAAAGTCAGATAGTTTAAGCCTCACCGCGGCAATGGGAAAGCCTGATTCGAAAACATTTCAAAAATGTTATATGCAAGTGACGGAAAAATAGCACTAAGCCGACCCGTTGAGGCGGCTGCGGCAATAAAAAACCCAGCGCGGTGGCTGGGTTGTTTGAGCGTCACAAACGAGGTTACTTCGCGGCGGGCTTACAGTCCGAATAGACGTAGCTTTCGCTTTTGTTGCGCAGCACATAGCTGTCTTTCAGCTTAACGAAGGTGACATCTTTCACCTTGGCAGCCAGCGCCGTTTCACCGTCATCGGTCTTTAGCGGCTGCAGCTCCGGGCTGGTGATGCGCTTCTGTCCATCGGTGGAGAAGGTGAAGCTGGTGCCTTCATCGGTCACCGCAGAATTTTTGCTGACCACCGAGACTTTAGGCTGCTGTCCCGGAGACTCCACGCTGTGCGTCAGGCTGCAGGTTAACGATTCGGCAGCGGAAGCCGACAGTGAAACTGCCGACAAAGCGATAATCAAAAGTGCATTTCTTGTGCGCATAGGCCTCCCTTATATGTCTTCCCATAGGGTAGCAGAGGTCAGCCCCGGTTTGGCGCTGGATAATTCCGAGAGCTACGCGCCCGGCATCCACGCGCCGCTGGCGATAAACCAGATCAGCAGAGTGACACCTGCGATACCCACCGCAGCCGGGAATAAATAACCAATTTTCATGATTTCCTCATTCATCATTAACGCCCGCGACGGGCAGCAGAAACACGCGCGGCGATGATAGCACAGGCTCCGGCCACGGCTGGTGCAAACTTCGCCGCCTTCCCTTCGCCAGATGCCAGAAACGAAAAAGCCCCCAACGCGGACGTTGGGGGCTTCAGGACACTCAGGCTTACAGCGCCATATCGTGCTGGCCAGTGACCACAGATTTATGGTCGGCAGGTTTGGTTACCGCATCTTTATCAACGTTGTTCATGTTGATCACCGGCGGCGTGGTCAGCTGCAGTGCCGCAGCCGTGTCATTCCACACTTTCTGCGTCAGTGCCACGTTGCCATTCAGCTCCTGGCCGTAGCTCGGTACGATGGTGCGGATTTTGCTCTGCCATTCTGGCGAGTTGAACTGCTCAGGGAACAGCTTTTTCATCACGTTGATCGAGATCGGTGCAGCGGTCGATGCGCCTGGTGACGCACCTAACAGCGCAGCCAGCGTTTTCTGCTGGTCGGTGACAATTTCGGTGCCCAGCTTCAGTACGCCGCCCTTGTCTGCATCTTTCTTGATGATCTGCACGCGCTGACCGGCCTGGATCAGTTTCCAGTCTTCTTTACGGGCAGAAGGATAGTACTCTTTCAGCGCCGCAAAACGGTCGTCATCGCTCAACATCACCTGACCAATCAGGTATTTCACCAGGTCGAAGTTATCCAGACCGACGTCGGTCATTGGAATCACGTTTTTGGTGGTGGTGGTGCTCAGCAGATCGAGGAATGAACCCTGCTTGAGGAACTTGGTGGAGAAGGTGGCGAACGGCCCAAACAACACCACACGCTTACCGTCAAGGAAACGCGCATCCAGGTGCGGAACGGACATTGGCGGCGCGCCAACGGACGCCTGACCGTAAACCTTCTCACCGTGCAGACGGGTGATGTCCGGGTTTTCAGTCACCAGGAATGAACCGCCCACCGGGAAGCCAGCATAGTTGTCTGCTTCCGGAATACCGGTTTTCTGCAGCAGCTTCAGCGCGCCGCCACCGGCACCTATAAAGACGTATTTCGCATCCACGGCGTGGGTGTTGCCGGTTTTCACATCGGTCACGGTCACGTGCCAGGAGTTATCGGCATTGCGTTTGAAGTCAGTCGCTTCGGTCGAGGTTTCCAGCTTGAAGTTGTCGTTCTTCTTCAGGCTGCCGACCAGCTGACGGGTAATTTCACCGTAGTTGACGTCGGTGCCGACTGGCGTCCAGGTCGCGGCCACTTTCTGCTGTGGATCGCGGCCTTCGATGATCAGCGGCGCCCACTTCTTAATCTGGTTCTGATCGGTAGAGAACTGCATTCCCTGGAACAGCGTGGTTTCCTGCAGCGCCTTGTAGCGTTTGGTCAGGAAGTCGACATTTTTGTCACCCCAGACAAAGCTCATATGCGGCGTGGAGTTGATAAAGGAGTGCGGATTGTTCAGCACGCCGCGCTGCACCTGAGTGGTCCAGAACTGGCGGGAGATCATAAAGGCTTCGTTGATTTCCAGCGCTTTGCTGTAATCAATGGAACCGTCCGGGCGCTCTGGCGTGTAGTTCAGCTCCATGTTGGCGGAGTGACCGGTACCGGCGTTGTTCCAGCCGTTAGAGGACTCGAGCGCAACACCATCCAGTTTTTCAACCATCAGCTGCTTCCAGTCAGGCTGGAGGTCGTGCAGCAAGGTGCCTAAAGAAGCACTCATAATGCCGCCGCCAATCAGCAGGACATCGGTCTTTTCCGTTTCTTCAGCGTGAACGCTGGAGCAGACAAGCAGGGCCAGAAGCGAGACAGCAGGAATAACTTTTTTTGTTTGCGACATATGAGTAACTTAGTTCAACAATTATTAAAAAATTAGGGGAATATTTTAATAATTTTGTTAACAAATCACAGATACCTTTAACTACAAATAAGCTTTCTTTACTTACTTTAATTAAAACCTGTTCAATTTCAAGGCATTGAACTTATTACGTAAGTTTACAAGATTAATTTGCGTTAATGCGGTAATTATCCTTAATTCGCCTGAGTGAATTATTCATCGATCGCCCTCTCAATATCCGTGAATAGTGTAGGGTTTTAGCCAGATTTGTGGCATTTATCGTCTATTCTTAATACTTCTGGAAAAGAAGGAGTTAAGCATGTCTGATAAAACGCATGAGCATGAAAAAAAGCCAAAAGACAACGAGAAAGGCCAGCATCCTGCCAAAGATAATCCCAATGAACATGGCGAGATCCCACGAACCCGTGATGACAGTGAAGATCACAAGAAAGATCCCTACCAGGATCGGTAAATAACGGCTTTAAAGGCAATAAATTTGTCTCGTCTGTGACAGAGTTGGCAATTAACGTCACAGACGGGGTGAACAGAGAGAGGCTGGTTATAATTACAGGACTTCTGCAAACCCATTGGTGACTTATGCTCTGGCTGGAACAAGGCTTGTATTTGAAGGTGAAGGAAATGGAAAACGGTCCTCGCCCTCTTCCGCTGCAAAGTGGATTCAACAGCGAAACGGCTTACCGGGCGTTGGGTTGCTACAATCCGTCCGAAACCTCCGACGCGTATTACATTCTCTCGAATGACCGGGATGAAATCTGGTTTATCTGTAACCGCCATTTACGCACGGTGTGTTTGTCCGGCGAGTCGGTTGATTTCAGGCGTCCGCTGGTGTCGGAACAGCAACTGCTGGGGAAAATGACCGACGCCGATATCAGGATCCAACACAGCTAATCCCGATACGGCGGTTTTTCTTAACGGCACTGCCCGGTTACGCTGTCGATGCCGTTCGGGCACACATCTGAGGAAGGAATCAGCGAAGCCATCCCTGCACCACACCCGGACAGCACCAGGCAGGCTAATATCACGATCACTGTCTTCATAAACTCCCCTCCAGGCAACATGCCTGCACATAAGATAACCCCAGATCCAGCATATCCCTATGCTCTGCGTCAGCTGGATGGTTTCAAAGTTTGTGCAACGCTGTTTTCTGGCGAAAAAACCGGCTCCTTTTAGGACGAATTGGGTCCAGAAGGAGCAAGCCGGGTCAGTTTAGTGTCAGCGAGGTATCCGGGCCTTTTGCCAGCGTCTCGCCTTCCTTCACGGTGAGAGTGATGTTCTTCCCTTCCCCGCTGACATACCTTGCCTGCACGCCATATTGCGCATCAATGCGAATGTTATTCAGCGTGACGTCTTCGACAGGTGATTCCGGCAGGCCACTGAAAATCATCGCATAGCTGGCTTTCGTCGCCATCAGGTCGGAAATATGTATCCCTTTCATTTTTGGTGTGGAGGCGGTGACCGCGGCCGTTTCAATCGGCTGAGTCAGCGTGTGGCCCTGTGCGCCTGCCTGGCCGCTGTAGCTGTTGGTCACCAGCACCGGCGTCACCACATTGGTCATGGTGAGATGACTGGCGATCAGCGGACCGATATTCTCGCCCCGATCTCTGGCTGATTTAATGCGCACGCCATTTTCGGTATTCAGGAAGGTGACGTGATTAATGGTTACTTTTCCGATGCCGTTGGCGGTTTCACTGCCGACAGAAATACCGTGGCCATCCCGCATCACCGAATCCTCGATAGTAATGTCCTTCGAGGCGGCAGCCGTGCCGTTAACCAGCCCGGACTTGATGGCAATATTGTCGTCACCGGTATGAATATCCATATTTGACACGGTGATATTGCGCGAGGAAACGATGTCCATGCCGTCGGTATTTGGCGAGCTGACGGGATTGGTAATCCTGACGTTATGCACAGTAATATCGGCGCTGTTGCGGATAACAATATTCCACATCGGCGAATTGGTCAGGTGCAGTTGTTCGATCTTACTGTGGGTGACGTTGTTGAATTCGATAAACCACGGACGCGGTGCGCCGTTGGCTAACGGAATGCCAGGGAAGCGATCGGTAAAGGCTTTAGGATTGCCTCCTCTCACCTCTGCGCGGATTTTCAATGCTTGCGGCCACCAGCTTTTTTCACCGTCGCCATCCAGCATGCCGCCGCCGGTTATCGCCACGTTGTTGACGTTGCTGGCATAAATAAAGGCTTCATTCACTCTGGCGGGATGGCCAATAAAGGCGTTAACAAATTTTCCTTCCTGATTACTGGCTTGCAGCGTGGCGCCTTGATCAATCTGAAGCGTAATATTGCTCTGCAATTGCAGCGGGCCGCTTAACCAGCGTCCTGGCGACAGCTGAACCGTTCCGCCGCCGCGCTGACTGCACTGGTCAATCGCCTGTTGGATGGCAGTGGTATTGAGCGTTTTTCCATCCGCCTTGCCGCCAAAATCTTCCGGCGTACAGTGTTCCGCATAGGTCACCGTCGTCACCCAGTTCGCATCACGGCCGGCTGGTGCTTCACCGACGCGCTTAAGCGCCCCGCTTTGCGGATCGATGGCATAACTGCCGGTAACCGTACTCTTCTCCCCGCTGGCAATCAGCCAGCGACCGTCGGAGGTAATCGCCATACCGCGCGGCTGTTTCTCAACCTGCCAGCTATCAATCAGCGTTAGCTTGCCGTCGGCCTTATTCACCCGATAACCGCTGATGGTGCTGCTGGTCCGCTCGCTAACATACAGAAAACGGCCATCCGGCGTCAGGCGGATATCGGCGGCCCAGATGCGCGGCGTGGGATCGCTGTAGTTTGCCGGGCGCTCTTTGCCATGTTCCAGATGGTGTTTTTCGGCCACCGCATTCGGCGTCTCCGCCACTTTTACCAGCTCGCCACTGGCTTCACGGCGGAACTGGGTGATGATTCCGCCCATCTCGCCGATGTTGTAGAGGTAGCGATTATCCGGCGACAGCACCGAATGGCGCGGGCCATTTTCAGCGGCCGTTTTGACATAGCCGTTGCCAAGGGCCGTCAGCTCGCCGGTAGCGCTTAACTTCAGCTGCAGCACCCGATCGGTGCCGAGATTGCCAACGTAGGCATTTTCCCCACGGGCATCGACAATCACCGAGTGGGCCGCGTGACCGGTCTTGAAGCTGCCAACCGGCGGCGCAATCACCTTGCCGTCACTGGCGAGCCGGTAGACGTGCACCACGTCGCCATCATAGGACGCGCCCAGCAGAAAACGCCCCTGCGGGTCGGTGCTGATATAGGGATAGCTGGCGGCGGCGTTAACCGAACTGGACGGGCTGAGATCGCCGGTTTTGCTGTCGATATGCCAGCTTTCCAGCTGCAGCGGTTTACTGCGGATGGCCGCATAGAGCTGGGTACGATCGGCACTCAGCGCCATCGGCATCACTTTGCCGGCGGTTTTGGTGCGTCCCAGCAGGTTAAGCGCACCGGTTTGCTCATTCAGCGCGTAGCGTGCGATGGTGCCATCATCGGCTTCCGAAACGTAGACAAAGGTTTGCGCCATCACTGGCGCGCTGGCGGCGATCGACGCTAACACCGCCGCTGCACGTATTATTTTCTGCATGCTTATTCCTTAGCGTACCAGTGACGGTCGTTTGGCGTCATAGCGCCAGTTGTCGATCAAAAACTGCATTCCCAACGCATCGTTGCGATTCTTATCCGGCAGCGCGTTATACAACGCATGCGCCTGCTCAACGCGTTCCATATCCAACTCAATGCCCAGTCCGGGGCCCGGCGGTAATTTCAGGTAGCCATCGCGGATCTGCGGCGGCTGACGCGTCAGCTGCTGACCATCCTGCCAAATCCAGTGGGTATCAAAGGCGGTCTGACGATCGCCCGGTGCCGCTGCGCCAAGGTGTGCCACCATCGCCAGCGAGATATCAAAGTGATTATTGGAGTGGCAGCCGGTGGTCAGTCCCCATTCGTTGCACAGCTGCGCCACCACGTTGGCGTTGCGCATCGTCCAGAAGTGCGGGTCGGCGAGCGGAATGTCGATGGCATTCAGTTGCAGCGCATGATGCAGCTGTCGCCAGTCGTTGGCGATCATATTGGTGGCAACCGGCACCCCGGTGGCGCGACGGAATTCGGCCAGCGTTTCCCGACCGGAATAGCCCTGCTCTGCACCGCACGGATCTTCCAGATAGGGCACCTTACCGGCCAGCTGTTTACCAAAGCGAATCGCTTCCTCCAGCGACCAGCTGGCGTTGGGATCGACGGTCACCCGCGCCTCGGGGAAACGCGACAGCAGCGCTTCAACCGTTTCAACTTCCACTTCGCCCGCCTGCACGCCGCCTTTCAGTTTGAAGTCGCGAAAGCCGTACTGCTCAACCGCCGCTTCGGCCAGCCGCACCACGGCGGCGCTGTCCATCGCCGCTTCATGCCGCAGGCGGAACCAGCCATCCTGCTCATTATCGCCCGAGCGATAATGCATATTGGTCAGCTTGCGGTCGGCGATATAGAACAGATAGCCCAGCACCGGAATACGATCGCGCTGCTTGCCACTGGCCAGCAGATCCGCCACCGGCAGGTTAAACAGCTTGCCTTGCAGATCCAGCAACGCCGCTTCGATAGCGGCGGCGGCGTTATAAAACTTCTCCGGATTCATCTGCGGAATATGAATGTCGTTGGTATGCGAGGTTTGCTGCTGACGCGCGTCGCTGCTGAACAGCTGGCTTAGCGTCGCGTTCAGCCGCAGCAGCGAACTGCCCTCAATCAGCGGGCGAAACTGCGCCAGCAACTGCAGGGTTGAGGCATGACAGGGCGTTTCGCCAACGCCGGTGTGTCCGGCAGAATCGGTGAGGATCACGATAATGCGGGTAAAAACGCAGTTATGGGCACCGCCAATATTCAGCAACATGCTGTCGTAACCGGCAACCGGCACGATGCGCATCGATTTAATGACTGGACTGTCTGACATGGTTTGTCTCCGTATGACCAAATGCCGGGGGAACAGGTTTGCGACGCAGCAGCAGCCACAGGCCGGTCACGACGGAGACGCTGGTCAGCGCGTAGAGCCCGCCGGTGGTGCTGCCGGTATGCATTTCGAGGTAGCCGAACACCGTTGGCGCAAAGAATCCGCCAAGGTTGCCAATGGAGTTGATCAGCGCAATGCCGGGGGCAGCTATCGATGACGGCAATTCGCTTTGCGGCATCGGCCAGAAGAAGGCGGCGCTGACCTTGGAGCCAATACAGGCAACAATCATCGCCACAAAACCAAACCATGGCGTGCCCAGCGTGGCCATAAAGGTGCCGCAGGCGGCGATCAGCATGGCGATACCCAGCCCTTTATCGAGCATATGGCGATAGCGGTCGGTGGCTTTGCCCAGCAGAAACAGCGCCACAATGGCGAACAGCCACGGAACGGCGGTCAGCAGTCCGGTTTCAAAACTGTTGAAGCCCTGAATGCGTTGAATAATTTGCGGTAGCCAGAACACCAGCGTGTAGCCGGTCATGGTCATGGTGAAGAAGATCAGGCAGTACGTTAACAGGCTGCGGTCGGTAATTAATCCCCAGCGGCCCTGGGTTACCGCATGCTCTTCACGAGCGGCATCTTCCAGCGCCAGCTGCTGCGCCAGCGCCTGTTTCTCCGCGCTGCTCAGCCATTTCGCCCCGTCCGGTTTCGACACCAGCACCATGGCCGCCAGCAAACCGATGACTATCGACGCGCCGCCTTCCAGAAACATCACCCATTTCCAGCCTGCGATGCCGCCAAAATCGTGCATCATCAGGATGGCACCGGTCAGCGGGCCGGAGAACAGAAAGGCGCTGGCGGTCGCGCTGAGCACCATCGCCGTCGCGCGTCCTCGCCAGGCATTCGGCACCCATTGACGAAAATAGAACAGTACGCCCGGGAAGAAGCCCGCCTCGGCAACGCCAAGCAGGAAGCGCAGCAGATAGAAATGCAGCGGCGTGCTGACGAAGCCGGTCAACACCACCACCAGACCCCAGGTGATCATGATGCGCGTCAGCCACACCCGTGCGCCGACTTTTTTCAGCATCATATTGCTTGGCACTTCAAACAGCGCATAGCCGATAAAGAACAGCCCAGCGCCCAGGCCAAACGCGGCGGCGCTGATGCCGGCATCGGTTTGCAATTCGGCCTTAACAAAGCCAATGTTGGCGCGGTCAATCTGGTTAACGATAAGCATCACGGCCAGGATCGGGATGATGCGGCGGAAGAACTTGCCGATGGCAGACGCGATATGCGCGTCGTGATCGGCTGATAATTCAGCGTGTTGTTGGGTCATGCGTCACCTGTAGGGTTAAGAGCACCGCTATAGGTATACCCAGCAGAGTTGACCCGCGCCTATGTGACATTGCCCGATAACAGTTAGGCAAATGCCCTGCACTTGTTACAAATCATGCTGTTATGTTAATTATTGTCGGAGACTTTAGTCCCGGTTTGTGCGCTGGCTCACTGGGGGAATACCGGCAACGTCCAGGCTAAAACGGCTAAACAATCGTGAGCGATATGAGATCGAATACCTTGAACCTGTGTCTGGCTTGTCATCAGAGTTCATTACGGAGTATCTAACAAAAAAACGTGCTTAAACCAAACTCGGAAAGGCCTTACAACATCTTCAGTAATGGTTGATTCCTGGCCCTTAATCTTAGGGGTGTAATGACGGGACCTACTGTCACGGAGTCCTCGCCATGTTTACACTTGCCGTGCTCGACAGTGATGCCTTTTGCTGCAAAGGCATCGCTGATTATTTTGAGGCCAGGGATATCCGCACATTCTGCTGCCCGGACATGACTGAGCTTGAATTTACCCTCGAAATTCACTCAGTTCAGGTGGTGATCGCCGAACTGGCCACCAGCAAGGATACCTTCTTCCGCAGCGTAAAATTCCTGACGCAGCTTAACCTGCGCTGGCCACATATCCGGCTGATTATATTCACCCAAATCGCTGACCCGGTGCTGATAAAGTACGTTCTGCAACATGTTCCGCACTGCAATATGGTGATGAAAAATGACAGCGTCCAGCAGTTGGCTGCATGCATATTTGCCGGTGCCAGCGGGCATCCTTTTAACAGCTCTTCACAAGCGATGGTATGGAAATATAATCAGGACGAGCACAAAACGCTGACGCCATTAGAGTTCAGGCTGCTTGAACTGATGGCCCGCGGAAAAACCAACAAGCTAATAGCGCCGATTGTTTCGCGCAGCAATAAAACCATCAGCAGCCACAAACAAAACATCATGAAGAAGCTGGGCTGCCGCAACGTTGTTGAACTGCACAACAAACTATTCAAACTCGATATGTTGCAGAGAATAAAATAGACAAGGTCGGGTGTGCGCGTGGCGTTGAGAAGGGATAAGAACCTTAACGAAGGCATATCCCCCGGTTAAGGGGTGATATGAATAATTTTTCGGGTGGTGATCATGGCTGAGTCGAACGGGCCGGTATGTCGAACAATCTTGACCATGACGCTTGCGCCCAGCCAAAGCTGATAGAGGCTTTCTGCCACGGTGCGAGGCGGCTCGTCGATGGCAAGCGATCCCTCGGCGACACCTGTTTCTAACGCTTCCGACAGGCGTGAGATGATGCCAGACGTGCCCGCATCCAATGCTAAGCGCATGCTGTCCGACAGGTCGGCAACTTCAGCCCCCAGCTTCACCGCCAGGCATTTACCCTGACAATCAGAAAATGACTGCGACGCCTGCCACTGCTGGAAGTAGTTCATCAGTCGCTGCGCCATCGTCAGACCCGGCTGGCCCAGCGTTCTGTCGATATCCGCCAGATAGTCATCAAAATAGTGGCTCAACATATCCACGCCAAACGCTTCCTTCGAACCAAAGTAATGGTAGAAAGAGCCTTTTGGCACACCGGCATCTTTGAGTATTTCATTCAATCCGACGGCAGAGAATCCTTTACCGGCCATAATGCGCTGGCCGGTAGCTAGGATGTGATCGCGGATTTCATGGTTATGGAGTGAAGTTGTCGTATTCATCGGCATAATTTATCAGGGGCTAGACCAGTCGTCTATAGACAGGTTAGCGCTGTTAGCGCCTCGCAGGCTTACTCTTTGTTTACCGGGATAAACTCTCCGCCGCTTTTTCAATCACTGCCGCAATTTTTTCCGGCTGTGAGGCATAAATGGCGTGGTTGCCCTTTAGTTCCGTCACGGTGCTGTGAGCACGTTTCGCCATGAAGCGCTCTAATTCGGGATTAATCGCCCTGTCCTGGGTGGCAACAACCGCCCAGCTTGGCTTGGTTTTCCAGGCAGGAACGCCGGCGGCAGCCGTAAATGCGGCGACGGCAGGCATCACCTGGGAACGCGCCAATAAATCCGTCTCTTTAACGGGTAAATCTGCCGCAAAGTCAGCGTGGAAGTTTTCCGGTTTGATATAGAGGAAGTGATCCGCTGTTTCGGTAATTGACTGGGCGGCTGCCGGCATTTGTTTTGCCAGACTCAGCAAGGAGTCGCCTTGCTCAGGCTGAAACGCAGCGATATAGACCAGCCCCGCGACAGAAGCCTCATTTCCCGCGTCACTGATGATCATCCCGCCGTAGCTATGGCCCACCAGCAACGATTTTCCCTGTTGTAGTGCCAGAATGCGCCGGGTGGCCGCAACATCATCCGCCAGTGAGGTTTGCGGCTCCTGAACTATCGACACCTTATAGCCCGCTTTATCCAGAATGCGCGCCACCGGGTTCCAGCCCGATCCATCAACAAAAGCCCCGTGAACCAAAACAATGTTTTTTACCGGCTCAGCCACAGACGACTGCGCATAGACAGACAAGGCCAGACTTAATGCCAGCGTGGTCAAAGATTTTTTAAACATGATGATTTTCCTTCAATGGTGACGTTGAGCCAGACGCTCTGAAAGACCGTCTGATAGCCCGATAAGTTGATGGACCGTGCGGGATAATCCTTTGCCGTGGGGCGCTGAACCGGCGCCCCTCCGGCGTGATTACCCTTTATGCACCTAATTGCTTAATCAGCTGGGCTGCAGTTGCGGCCGAAGATCCTGGGTTTTGCCCGGTGATCAGCAGGCCATCGCTCACCACATATGAACCCCAGTCTTCCCCTTTGGAATAGATCCCGCCTTTGGCGATCAGCTCGTCTTCAACCAGGAAAGGCACAATCTGGGTCAGCCCTACCCCTTCTTCTTCGCTGTTAGTAAATCCGGTGACCTTGCGGCCCTCGACCAGTGGTTTTCCCGCTGGCGTTTTAACGTGACGCAGCACGCCTGGCGCATGACATACCAGTGCAACGTGCTTGTTCGCCGCGAGGAAAGATTCGATCAGGCTGATGGAGTGTTTATCTTCAGCCAGGTCCCACAGCGGACCGTGTCCACCTGGATAGAAAACGGCGTCGTAATCTGCGGATGACACGCTGTCGAGACGGACCGTTGCAGCCAGTTGGGCCACAGCCGCGGCGTCAGCTTCAAAGCGGTGGGTCTGGTCAGTCTGGAAATCCGGTTCATTACTTTTCGGGTCTAACGGTGGGTTGCCGCCTTTCGGTGAAGCCAGCGTGACTTCGGCGCCGGCATCCTTAAAGGCATAGTAAGGCGCGGCCAGCTCTTCCAGCCAGAAGCCGGTTTTACGTCCGGTATCACCCAGTTTGTCGTGTGAGGTTAAGACCATAAGAATTTTCATCGTTACTCTCCTGCAAGTTAGGTTGGCCGACTGAATTAGACCAGTCGTCTTGTAATGGGGTAAATGTCGACCGCATATCGGTGCGATGGCGTTAAACTAACAACAATTAGACCAGTCGTCTATAGGTTTTTTCAAAAAGGTTTCGAAGGGGTGTGACTGGCGCTTTTTGGAAGGGGCTGCGAGAGCTCTTTGGAAGGTGCAGTAAGAGCCTCTGGCAAAGAGGAAACATCCGTTAAAAGCCATATCGCCGTTTTCAGGAAAATCCAAACCCTTTAGAAAGCGGCGTTGTTCATACCGGGCCCTACTCCGAAGAATGCACGTCATCAGAGAGGATAAATTCAGGCTCACAGGTCACCGGGAAATTTACTGACCTGGCAATAAAGCACACTTTATGGATTTCATGGTGAATAGCCGTTGCAGCATCAATATTTGTACCGGCTACCACAGTAATTTTGGGTTTGAGAATTGCTGATATGAAGCGGCCTGCACCACTCTTTAAAACCTCACCCGTTGCTTGCGGTGAGTCCTCGTATTCCAGCACGGTGATGCCAGCATCCGACGCCAGATGCAAATACCACAGCATATGACAGGCAGAAAGAGACGATATCAGCAGATCTTCCGGATTCATTTTACCGGGGTCGCCACCCAGTAGCGGATCGTTAGAGCAATGAATGATTTCCTTCCCAGCGGCTGAAATGTCCCATGTGCGGGCATAAGAACGGTAACCCGATGTCCCGGTCCCCAGATTTCCCGTCCAGGACAGGTGTGACGAATAGGTGTGTTGCATAAATTTCACGCTCCGGCGTTGAATGTGGCATAATGGTATACCATTTAGCGACCAGGTAAAGAAGGTTTATGAGTACGGTTATCTTTTCAACTGCGGACATGCTTGCCCGTGAGCTTAAAATTTTAATTAACACCGGCGCGTTGCGGGATGGCGATCGCCTTGTTGAAAGAGACCTCGCCAGCCAGTTTTCTGTCAGCCGCATCCCGCTGAGAGAAGCGATCCAGAAACTTGAGCGGGAAGGTTTGGTAGACGTTTACCGAAACCGGGGAGCCGTTGTCAGAACCCTTACTGCCAGCGACGTTGACGAAATTTACCCACTTCGGGCATTGCTGGAAGGCGATGCAATCTTCCAGAGCGTGCAAAACATGGATGCCGAAACCCTTACGCGCGCAGAGCTTGTGCACAAGCTTCTGGGTAGCGCGACGGAATCAACGTTGCAGGGACAGTACAATCGGGAATTTCATGAACTGCTTTATCGGCGCTGTAAAAATCAACGCCTGCTGAAGATGATTACTGAACTACGCGAGCAGGTAGAGAGATATGAGCACTTACAGCATCGATTGCTGTCGGAAACGGCTAAGTTTCAGGATGAACATGCGCTTATTTTAAAGGCCTGTCTGGAAGACGATCCCGCTGCTGCGCGCGACCGTACCGTTGAACATATACTTTCAGCCGGACAGGTTCTGAAAAGCTATATTGCCAATCGGTAATCGAAAGAGGCTTCTGTCAGTTAAAAAATTATCGCAACAGAGCCTACGCGATTTTTAACGTCTGGTTTGCTTATTTTATGATAGGTTTAATTTCCCCGACATCTTCCTGGCAGACATTAGCGTGAGCATTTCAGCAATACATGAATGGCGTGAAAATGACTATCTCGTTAGCACGGACAAAGAGAAGCTGGATGTATCGGCCGTGCATCAGTATTTGACGCGGTCAACGTGGGCTAAAGGCATTACTCCCGACATCGTCTCTGCTTCAATAGATAACAGCCTCAACTTTGGCATGTATCACCATCAATCGCAGATTGGTTTTGCGCGTCTGATTACGGACTACGCCACCTTCGCTTATCTGTGCGATGTCTACGTGCTGGACGAATATCAAGGGGATGGGCTGGGAAGATGGCTGATGGAATGCATTCATAACCATCCCGTTTTTGAGCAGCTTCGCAGGATTGTGTTATTCACAAGCACGGCGCCATGGCTTTATGAGAAGTTAGGCTATGCACCCGTCAATAAAGAAAATTATGCGTGGACCATCACCCGTCCTGATATTTACCTTGATGGAAAAAAACAGCAGTCATAAAGCCGCTGCGATGCGCCAGCAATTAGTTCGGATGATAATGTGAAGGTGCCTGCCCGGTAACGCGGCGGAACATCGTTGCGAAGGATGAGCCATTGTCATAACCCAGTAACAATGCCACTTCCTTGACCGACTTTCCGGTTATCAATAATGCCAACGCGCTGACCACACAGGCTCGCTGACGCCATGCAGAAAATGACATGCCGAGCTGCTGCAGAAAATGGCGGCGAAAGGTGCTGGCGCTCATAAACAGCGCGCTGGCCCAGCGCTCGGCCGGATCGTGGATGGCTGGCGCGATTAAAAAAGCCTGACAAAGCGCCAATAGTGCAGGCTGCTGCGGCAGGGGAATATCAAACTCGCGTACCGGCATTGCCGCCAGTTCCAGCAACATCAACCTAATCACCGCCCTGTCGCGTTCGCTGTCATACAGCGGCGGCATATCCACCGCTTCCAGCAATAACTGCCGCAACAGTGGCGATACGCCGATCGCTTCGCAGCGGCTGTTTTTATTTAACGCGGCCGCGCAGGCAGGTTCGATATAGATACTGCGCGTGCTGACGCCGACAAACTTGACGGCATGTAGCGTTTCAGGCGGGATCCACACCGCATGCTGCGGCGGCACCACCCATTCCCCGTCAAGAGTGGATACGTGCATCAACCCGGTTGCGCCATACAACAGCTGCGCGCGGCGATGCTGATGGTGCGGCAGGATAAATCCCTGCGCATAGTCATTGCCGAGCGATACCACGTCACGATCCAGATGATCGTAATCGTCAATTTTTCCGTTGCGCACATCTGCCCCCTTCTGACCGATTTGCAAGGGTAATCGAGCGTTGCGCAAATGGGAAGTGAGTCGCCAGCACGGTAAGCTGCTGCATTATTTCCCATCAGGACATTCCCTTGAACGATATTGTTATTATTGCACTGGCCGGTTTTACCACCGGCATCACTACCGTGCTGTTTGGCTTCGGCGGTGGCTTTGTGGTGGTGCCGTTTGTCTACCAGTTATTGCTGCGCCAGCCCGATGTTGCGGGTAATGCGTTGCATATCGCCGTGGCCACCTCGACGGCGGTGATGATTTTTAACGCGGGCTGGGTCAGCTATCGCAACTGGCGCGCGGGTAAGCTTTCATCACAAATTCTTTTTCCGCTGTTAGGGTTTATCGCCATTGGGGCGGTAGCCGGTTCATGGCTGGCAGGAACGATCGGCGAGGCGCTGATTCGCGGCTTGTTTATTGTCTATATGGTGGTGGCGATTGCTGATTGCCTGCTGCGCAAAGGATTCATTGGCGGCAGCGCCCCCCGACGTTTAGCGCCTGTAACCGTAACGGGCGGCGGTGTACTGATTGGGATGATTGCCGCATTATTGGGCCTGGGCGGCAGCGTGATGACGGTGCCGTTGTTGCGCCGACACGGCCACACGATGCGCGATTGCATCAGTGCCGCCAACCCGCTTTCACTGCCGGTGGCGCTTTGCGGTGCAACGACCTACGCGATAAGCGGCTGGCATCACATGCCGGCAAGCGGATATCTTGGCTTCATCAACCTGAAAATATTAGCTGTTTTGGTTTTAACCGGTTGGGCGGGTAGTGTATTTAGCCGCAGCAACATCCCCGCGGTACCGGATATCTGGCATGCGCGCGTTTATGTGCTGCTACTGTGCGTGGTCCTGCTGGCGATGCTGATCTAAAGTACGCCTGATGCAACATTCAGATCATCGTCCGCAAACTTAAAACAGAAGGGCATTACTGATGAATGTCACCATCGAGGATATTACCCCGGACTACAGCGGTTTCCTGGAGTTGAAAGCGGAAAGTATCGCCGCTGGATTTAACATGCTGCGCAGGCTGGAAGATAACTGGCTTAACGGGCAAAACCGCTTCGATAAACCCGGTGAAAAACTATCAGGCTTTTATGCAGACGGATTACTGGTTGGCGTATAAAAATCAGTTTAATACCCTCAAGACAACTTGCTGTATGCATCTATATCGCTATGCTAAAAATTCAGGTAATGACCCGACTCACCCGTTCAGGACGACGTTATGACAGCTCAGGATCAGATACAAAAAAGTATTCAACAAGCCAATCAGAAAGAACGTCACCAGTGGCGGCACGCCCGCTGGCTTATAAGAGGGATGCAAATCGCCATCTTTCTGTATTTGCTGTATCCGATTGGGGTGTGGGTACACCGTGCTTTGTGAGTAACAGAAAAGCCAATTCCATTTATCTATGCATCTCGCGTCTACCCAAAGTTCACCACCCGTTAAACCGTGCTAAATTCAGCCCTCAACTCACGGTGATAAAAGGATTTTAAAATGAGTTTAATTGATGAGCTAAACGCGAAATATCCGGATGCTCAAGCATGGTCGTTCGGGGACAATCCTGAGATGGCAAACGAGCTTGCAAGCTTAGTTGTTAAAGGGGTTAAAACCGCATCATGCGGCTCGCTTGCCTCATTCCAGGCAGACGAACCTTCACCAAAAATAGGCAGTTATAATATTGTCCTGGACGGACAAGGCACGCCGGTATGTGTTATCCGATTAGTTTCGCTTCGGCTGGTACGTTTCTCTGAAGTGACTGAAGAGTTTGCCAGGAAAGAGGGGGAAGGAGATTTAAGCCTCGAATACTGGAGAAGAGAGCATAAGGCTTTTTTCACAAGGGCTGGCTTTTTCTCTGACGATATGGAGCTTGTGGCAGAAGAGTTTGTGGTGAGTGAAATTCTGTAATCACGAAAACCTTGCCGTCACGCATCTTTACCACAACATCCAACAACCACACGCTGCCTGCCGCTCGCTTCCTTAAAGGAAATGGTGAAAGCATGTTAGTGCTCAACCTCATTGATTAAATAACTCTTGATGGTCGGGATGTGGTAATGCGAGCCCCCTCAATTCCTGACGACTGGAGATAAGATGCTATCTATCGAGCAGGCCAAAAACATGGCCGCAAAGCTAAAAGCTTCACTTGAGCTGCGCGATCAAAAGATTTCTTATGCCACCGCACTCGAAACAGTTTCACACCAGTTGGGCTATCGCGACTGGAACACCGCTGTTGCAACGCTGCCCTCTCAGACGGCAGAACCCCTGCATATCACTCCCTCAGAGATTCAATTCAGTAAACCCATCCCTATTCTGCGCAGCTTTGATGAGCGAAAAGCCCGTGAGTTCTATCTTGAATTCCTGTCGTTCAGCGTCGAATTTGAACACCGGTTCGAGCCGAACTTACCCCTGTATATGGGCATTGTCCGCGAGGGTTTGCAGCTACACCTTTCTGAACATCATGGTGACGCCAGCCCCGGCGCAACGATATTTATCCCGATGCAGAATATTGCGTCGTTCAGAGATGAACTACACGGTAAACAATATGGGTACGGCCGCCCGGAAATAGTGCAGCAAGATTGGGGCGATGTGATGGAAGTCTATGATCCGTTTGGCAACCGGCTGCGCTTCTGTCAAAGCTAATTCGTAGTGAGTAAATGTGGGGATCGCCACCTGCGCTTTCCCCTTATTAAACCAGGCATGAACTTAGCCCTGCCCGCTTTAGCTACAGGCGTTGTTGAACGACTCAATCAGGCTAAGGGGATATCTTCAATTCGAGTATAAATTGCCAGCCCGTGTTTCCGTGCTATTTCGATATCCATATCGGCGCCTTTTGAAGCGCCTGCAATACGGTACAGGGCATCACACTTGGTGATAAGCCGGTGCGCGACCGGATAGATCATCGCCTCACCTATTTCATCGTCGATAGATTCTGAACCTGCGGCTTTCGCCAACGGTAACGCCAGCCATTCGCCGATGACCGGAATGTGTCCTCGTTGATAAACCTCCAGCGCGGCCTTTTCCAGACGGGCAAGATTAGCGTCAATCAGCGCTTGTTTTCCTTCGGTTCCACTACGGTATGGACCCGCGATAATAATCAGCTGCTTATTCATCGTAACCTCGTAAAATGACTTTTAATGCCACGTGATAAAGTAACATGATGGTTTTACCATCAACGATAAGGCCATTTTCGACTGCGGCAAGCGCGTCTTTCAGGGGCATTTCCAGCACTTCAATGTCTTCCCCTTCAGCCTCTATTCCACCGCCCGCGCTGGTTTTATCGCCTGCATCATATTCAGCAATGTAGAAGTAGAGTTTTTCGGTAACCGAACCCGGACTCATATAGGCTTCAAACACTTTCTGTACCGTAGAAATTTTGAAACCTGTTTCTTCTTCGGCCTCCGCTTTTATGCGTCTTTCAGGGTCCATGTTATCCAGCAGACCGGCCGCTGCTTCAATCAGATAACCCTCGTGACCATTCATAAATACCGGAAAACGAAACTGACGAGTCAGGATTACCGTTTCCCGCTCACGGTTATAGAGCAGTACGGTGGCGCCATTGCCCCGATCGTAGACCTCACGCGTTTGTTGCTGCCAGTCACCGTTTCGCCGTTGAATATCAAAGGTGTATTTCTTTAAAGAATACCAATCATCGGAAAGAATTTTTTCGTCGACGATCCGTACTTCTGCACGTTTTGGTTGCATACTCCCTCCTCCATACGTAGGATTATCATCATAAGCAGCACACTCGTGCAAATTCAAGCAATATCGTGCAAACCAGGAATAATGACATGCTCACCAGCCAACGGAAACAACGCATCCTTGAACAGCTTCTGAAGGAAGGACAGGTGCTCTCGAAGGATCTGAGTGTTCGCTTTGAGGTCTCAGAAGACACCGTTCGGCGTGATTTACGCGAGCTTGCCGCGGAAGGCCGTTTGCAGCGTGTGCACGGAGGTGCGCTGCCTTCATCTTCAGCCACCGCCACATTTTCCGAGCGTAAGTCATTAAAAACTGATGCTAAAAGGAAGGTTGCGCAAAAAGGGGCAGAACTGATCTCTTCAGGCCAGGTGGTGATTATTGATGGCGGCACCACCACCTCAGAACTCATTGCCTGTCTCCCTGATGACCTGCGCATCACCGTGGTTACGCACAGCCCGAGCATTGCTCTTGGGCTCATTGAGCACCCTTCAATTGAGGTGATTTTGATTGGCGGACGGCTGTTCAAACACTCAGTTGTAACCGTTGGCGCGGCCACTATCGAAGGCATTGGCAAAATTCAGGCCGATATTTTCTTTATGGGTGTCACCGGCGTCCATGCCGAGGCGGGATTAACCACCGGTGATTACGAAGAAGCGTGCATCAAACGTGCATTTTCCGGCAGAGCGGCAGAAACGGTCGTGCTGGTCTCTCCTGAAAAGATCAACGCCGCGTCACCCTTTGTTATTGGTGACCTCGGGTTGATCGACACGATCGTGGTGGATAGCGCAGCCGATGAGAATTGGGTTCGCAGCATTGAAGAAAAAGGCGTCACGGTGATGAAAGCGTAATTGCACGACCTTGCAGGGTGTTCCGGCAATGAACGGCCTGGATTAGTTTTAGCGCAGAAAAATTCGCGCTAACTAACGCCATCATTCCCCACCAGCCTGGTTGTATGGCGATCGTCATTGCTCTTCAGACAGCATCCGCCCCTGACTGAAACTCCACTCCTCGGCGCTGTTAAACTGAATCATTATCATCACATCATCCGGATCAATATTCAGGCCACCGTGCAGCCTGTCGCACAATACGCGGCTCAGGTTTTGCTTTTGTGCAAATGAACGCGGCCTGCCCGCAAGGATATGAAACTGAATAAAATTATCGCTACGTCCGCCACTTTTATAATGGCGGTCAAACACGCGGAGTCTGGCAGGCAATTCTTCGAAAACCTGAAAGCGATCGCGGGGCGGCACGGCAAACTCCTGCTCAAGACTCTGTTGCAGGATGTCGGAGATCTGCATTATCTGCACGTGGCTGTATCCCTGGCGCAATATGATTCGCGTAAAAGGCATCTCTGTTATTCCTCTTCCAGACAGGTCAGGGCAGAAACTGCGGCTGGCCAGCCAGCGTAAAATGCCAGGTGCGTGAAGGCTTCGACGATCTGTTCACGCGTCAGGCCATTTTGTTGCGCGAAATCGATATGCCAGGGTAACTGTTGCACGCGGCCCAGCGCTGTCAGCGCACCCAGCGTAAGCAGGCTGCGTTCGCGCGGCGTCAGCGCTTCACGTTTCCAGATATCATTGAAAAGGATCTCCTGACTCAGTTCGGCCAGCTTCGGCGCCAGCTTTGCCAGGGTTTCCCGATTGAGGGATTTCGCCATCATCTTTCTCCTTATTGACAGTGAAGCGAGTCTGACGAAATACTTTCATCCTGAAAATCAAATTAAACGCGATCATAAGTCCCGTTTATCAGGATGATTATGGAAAAGTTAAGTCTGACCCTGGATCTCGATGCCCTGCGCAGCTTTGTGACCGGCATTGAGTGCGGCAGTTTTGCGCTGGCGGCAACCCGGCTTTGTCGTTCCACCTCCGCAGTCAGCGCGCAGCTTAAGAAACTGGAACATCAATGCGGCGCCGAACTGGTGGTTAAGAACGGACGCCATCTGATGCTAACCCCTAACGGAGAAATCTTAATGGGTTATGCCCGTCGTCTGCTGGCGCTGAATGATGAGGCGCAGCGTGCAGTGAAAGGCGAGCTGTTACAGGGGGAAATCCGCATTGGGTTGCAGGAAGACTTTGGCGAGTCGCTGATGCCCGGCATCCTCGGCGAGTTTACACGCCACCATCCGGGAATGCGGATTATTGCCCGCGTGGACCGCAACCAGGCGCTGCTCAATGCGCTTGATGACAACGCTCTGGATATGGCGCTGTTATGGCAGCCGGCGAACGCACAGCGTGAGGGCAAACTGATTAGCCACTTCCCGCTTGAGTGGATACAGCATGCAGAATTTGACGTCAGCACGCTGCTGGAGCATGGCGAACCCTTGCCGCTGGTGATGTTTGATAGCCCGTGCCTGATGCGCACACCTGCCCTCGCCTGCCTGGACCGGGCTGGCATTCCCTGGCGGGTGGTATTTGTCAGCCACAGCCTGAGCGGTATCTGGGCGGCGGTTCAGGCAGGACTGGGGATTACCGTGCGAACGCGCGTGGGGATGCCGGATAGTCTGCGCGTGACGGGCAGCATTTTGCCTTCGCCGGGGAACCTGGGGATTACGCTACAACAGGGACAACGGAATGAAGCGAATGCTGACGCGCGGACGGTACTGGGACACCTGATGGAGCAGGCTCTGCTCAGCGTGAAGTAAAGATTACTTTTATCCCTGACCTTCATCACGGCGGATTGTTTGCCATAATTCCATGCGGCTCAGACTTACAGACCGCCATGACCGAGCTAAACTCGTTTGGTATCAGCCCGATGATGGATTAACGAAACAAGGGATCCGGCACGATGACGGTAAAAACAATTCTGCTTACAGGTGCCAGCGGCCGTATTGGGCGCACCTATTTTAATAAGATGCGCGAGACCTATAACTTTATTCTTACTGACCGGAACGTACCGGACTATGAGATTGAATCACCTCACCGGTTTATTGCCGCGGATCTGTCGACGCCGGGTGCGGCTGCAAAACTGCTGTCCGCTGAGCCACCTGATGCGATCGTGCACCTGGCCGGGATTCCAGACGCCGATGCGGAATTCGAACAGCTCTTGCCGGCCAACATCCTCTCCATCACCTGGCTGCTGGAAGCGGCGGCAGCCACCACATGTCGTCGCTTTGTTTTTGCCAGCAGTGCCCAGACCATTGAAGGATATCCGGTTGACGTGCAAATCTCTCCGGGTATGGCCGTCGCGCCGGCCAATCTGTATGGCGTCACCAAATGCTACGGCGAGGCGCTCTGTTCTTTTTATGCCACTCAACATGGCCTGTCATCTGTCGCGCTCAGGATCGGCGCCTTTGAAACCCGACATGCGGATGCGCTCAACAATGCCCGCGACTACAGCGCCTGGCTCAGCCCGGAAGATGCCGTGAAGCTCATCACCTGCGCGATTGAAGCCAGGGATATAACCTTCTTTATCGGCTACGGCATTTCGGATAACCGCTTTAAGCGATTCGATCTGTCCGAGACCCGCAAGGTGCTGGGTTACCAGCCGGTCGATGATGCCTTCCGTGAGTTTTATCCCGGGCCGGAGCTTTTCCGCTAACCGGATCACGCCCGTAGCCCGATAAAGGTTTCATTAAAGGTTGTGGGCCGATTGGCCGATATACGCAGTCACAACCTTCTTTACCTGAACGCGTCATCGATAATTCCCGCTCAATTCTGCAGGCAAAATGGCATCGTAGAAACCGCTGTCAGACAGGCCCGCGTCAGCAAACACCGGATCCAACCATCATGAACACTGTGATCAAACCTACCCTCTCCGCCGTTTGGTCCATGGACGCCCAAGGCTTATGCATCGCCAGTCAGGAAAGCCCCGCAGGCCTGATGCCTGCGCTGAAAGGCGTCACGCTTTGTGCCTGGCTAAGGCTGGCACAGGCAGATGATGATGCGAAGATCGCGCTGCAACTGGCTGCGGCGTTGGAATGTGTGACGCCTTTTAGTCTCGAAGTGCCTATCCAATGCCTGGACGGAACGACGCGGCGGGTGATTGTCTCCGGCCTGCCGGATCGCCAACCCGGTGTGCCTCGCCTGCGTTACAGCGGCTTTATTCTGGATATCACCGCACAGCGCAAAGCGCTGGAAGACGCGCTGCGCACCGCGGCGGAATATCGTCTGTTGATTGAAAACAGTACGGATTTAATCGCCCACTGTGACGCGGACGGCAGGTACGTTTCGATTTCGCCCTCTTACAGCAAAATGATCGGCTGGTCAGCCGATGAGATGACCGGCCAGCGGGTGGTGGACTTCCTGCATCCCGACGACCGCGCATCCGCCACAGAAGTATTGGAACACCTCTTCAACGGCGGCGAATTGCCGGACGTGGTTGAGGTGCGCAAGCTACATCGCGATGGCCATTACATGACGCTGGGCACCAAGGCCTGCAGCGTCAGCGATCCTTCCTCAGGCAAAAACATCGGCGCCGTGCTGATTTCGCGCGACATTACGCGTGATAAGGAAAGGATGCGGAAACTCGAAAAGCTGGCGACTCACGATACGTTGACCGGATTGCCCAATCGGGCCTGGATCAACGAACAGGTTAGCTGCATGCTCTCGCAGGGCGAAGATCGGGCCTGGACAACGGTGCTGTTTATCGATTTGAATGGGTTCAAGGCGGTCAATGACTCGATGGGGCACGCGACGGGAGATGTCCTGCTGCAGCGGGTCAGCGAGCGGCTACAACACTGCATGCGACCGGGCGACTCGGTGGCACGTATGGGTGGAGACGAATTTGTGGTGGCCGCCAAGTGCAGCAATCGCGAGGTGGCGTCGACCATTGCCCAACGCCTGATCGACAGTTTGATAGAGCCTTTTTCTATCAATGGCATCAAGGTACAGGTCGGGGCGGCAATAGGCATCAGCCTCGCACAGTTTGGCACCGCATCGGCCAGGGTGTTATTTGATAATGCCGATAAAGCCATGTACCAGGCGAAGGCCCGGGGTGACGGGTCATATCAGTTTTTTGAGCCACCCGCAGAATAAAAAAAGCCGCCTTCGTGAACTGGACCCCGTTAAATAGTGAGATCCACGTCAGGAAGGCGGCAGATTTAACTGAAATAGCAACGATCAGTGCGGGCGTCGGTCGGGTTTGTTAACACTCTCCTGGACATACAAGGTGCCATCGCTGTGCAAGGTGCCGATACGGCCCGCCTCCAACAGCATTGCTTCTAACACCTCTTCCAGTGCATCTGTACCATGACGCGTTCGCAACAGAACAATTTGCTGACATATGGTTTCTTTACACGTGCCTCCGCGCAAGGCGGATGTGAGCATCAACGAGGCCCACCTTTTGACTTCCGGGTCTGTGAGCATAAGACCTCCTTCACCCATTATTGGGTAGCTAAAGTATAGCTCAGCTGGGCCTTAAGGATGGACGACGAACAGGGATTTACAGTGCGGGCAAAGTAGCGTTTGTTCACGGTTCACTTTGGCGAATGACTGTTGTGATGATTTACCGCAAACCGGGCATTTTGTTTGAGAGGTCCCTTTGGTCATTCTGCCCATGAGCTGATTTAAGAAGGACATTATCGTCGACCTTTTTGGTGAATGGGCCTAATCATACCACCGCTGATTATTTTTTATTCTGTTCGTTCTCGCATTCTGCATGAAAGCCCTGCTTTGCTAGTGCTGCCAGTTTGGCAACGCCCGTTGGTATCAATGTTGCATCAGCCCTGAACGTCATTACGGCAACATTTTGCTTTCAGGGGTTGGTATGAATTTAAATACTTATAAATATTTCAATGAGGTAGTGGCCAGCGGATCGATTCGTCGCGCCGCCGATCGCTTGCACGTCGCCCCGTCGGCCATCAGTCGCCAGATCGCATTACTCGAACACAGCCTCGGCGTTATGCTGCTGGAGCGCACCAACACCGGTATCCGGCTGACGCCCGCAGGCATGATGCTGGAACGCTTTACCCGAAAAATGGTACGGGATTTAGATCGTATCCATGAGTCGATTAAAAATTTAAAAGGCCTGCGCGAAGGGGAAGTCAAAATATGGGTGATTGAAGCGGTGGTTCAGGCGATATTACCGCGCATAGTGACTGAATTTAATGAAAATTACCCAGCCATTCAGTTCTCCATATATAGCGAATCCTCCGACCGGACAATTGAAGCGATCATGCGCGATGAGATTGATATTGGCATCGTTTTTAACATGGGTGAACGCCCCGGCATCGAGGTGATTAAACGCTGCGCTGCACCAATTCAGTGCCTGGTGTCACCGAAACACCCGCTAGCCGACCATGATTCTCTGACGCTGGAAGATATTTGCGCCTGGCCAATCGCCCTGCCCGTCTCCAGCTTCGGTCTGCGTCAGACCTTCGATAAAAATATTCGCAACCTGCATCTGAATCCGCAATCGATTGTGAACACCAATAATCTTGAGCTGACCAAAGCAATGGCGATGGCGGGCAGAACCTTAACCATCGGCCCAGAACAGATCGCCACCAAAGAGATCCAGCAAAATCTGCTGCGCGCCATTCCCATTGAAAACGAGGCGATGCAATCCGCCACCATCGAAATCTGCGTGCATCGCGATCGCTCTCTCTCCTTCGCTGCCCATCAGTTTCTGAAGCATATCTGCAAAGAGATTGGTTAATTCTGCCAAACCGGCGGGCGTTCTAAAACAGTCAACGCGGCGTGCTGCATTCGGTATTACATCACCGCCCGGCGGGCGTGATATTTATTTAGCCATCGAAGACTTCACGCACCTGACCTGGTCAGGCAAGACGCTAACGAGGGTAGAACCATGCCGAGCATCATGACTAACGGGATACTGACCCACTATGAAATTCAGGGCACGGGTCCGGCCATTGTCTTTGTCTCCGGATTGGGCGGAACGGCGGCCTACTGGCAGCCGCAGATTGCGGCTTTTGCCAAAGACTTCACCGTTCTGACCTACGATCAGCGCGGGTCTGGCACGACTGAACATCCCGCCGGACCATACAGCATTGAAACGCTGGTCGACGATCTGTTTTGTCTGCTTAGCGAACTGAAGCTGGAACGGCCGATCCTGATTGGCCATTCCACGGGTGGCGCCATCGGCCAGATCCTCGCCGCGCGTCATCCTGACCTGCTGGCCGGCATGGTGATGTACGCCAGCTGGGCGAAGTCGGACCGGCATTTCAACTGGTGTTTCCGTATGCGCCGCGCGCTGCTTGTGGGCAGCACGGTGGAAGAATATGTACATGGCAGCGCATTGTTCCTTTACCCACCGGATCATGTAAGAGCCAATGCCGAGGTGTTGTCCCCAGCGTTGTTGGCCTCGGCCGCCAAATTTCCGCAGCGCGAGGTGGTGCTCAGCCGCATTGACGCCATTATGGCGCACGATGCTATCGCCTGTTTGCCGCTGATCGCCATCCCGACGCTGGTGCTCTGCGCACAGGATGACGTGCTGACCCCACCTTACCAGTCGCGCCTGCTGGCTGAGGGCATCGCCGGATCGGAACTAAAAATCGTCCCGCAGGGCGGACACAGTCTGTCTGAAACGGAACCCGCATTGTTTAACCAGATTACGTTTGGGTTTGTGGCAGCCATCCACAGCCCGGCAAACGGAGGTGCTTATGAGCAACCACGAATCGCGTAACGTTGAGTTTGGCGTCTTTCTCCCGGTCGGTAACGGCGGCTGGATCACCTCTACCAACAGCCCTCAACTGCCGGCGACCTATGATTACAACCGCGACGTCACCGTGCTGGCGGAGCAATTAGGATTTGATTTTGCCTTGTCGATGGCGAAATGGCGCGGCTACGGCGGTCCGTCTAAACACTGGGACGTCACGCTGGAAAGCCTGACCACCATGGCGGGACTGGCGCAGGCCACCAGCCGAATTGGCGTGTGGGGAACGGTGCATACCATGGTTTTCCATCCGGCGGTAGTGGCCAAAATGACCGCTGTGCTCGATCAAATCTCTAAAGGGCGCTTTGCGCTGAATATCGTTTCGGGATCCAATCCCACCGATCAGGGGCAGATGGGGCTGTGGATGGATCTGGATCATGGCGAACGCTATGAGCTGGCGGCGGAATGGCTGGAGGTGCTTAAACGCCTGTGGACCGAAGATCGGGTCGATCATCAGGGTAAGCACTACCAACTGACCGACTGTATGTCGAACCCTAAACCGGTTTCCCCGCCACCGATCATCTGCGCCGGCGCCTCCGACCGGGGCTTCCTGTTCACCATCGAACATTGCACCGGCAGTTTTATGCTCGGCTCAGACCACGACGATTTTATTAAAACCGGCCTGCGGGCCAAAGAGCTCGCGGCGCAGCAAGGTAAACCCGACTTCAAAACGTACGGGCTGTTTACCATCGTTCCGGGCGCAACCGATGCTGAAGCGCAGGAGCGGGTGGCCTTCTATGACGCCGGCGTCGATACCATCGCGCTGGATAACCAGACGCGTGAATATTCCGGCGATAAAAGCTTCAAGCAAAACACCATGGCTCAGCGTTTCGTTTCGCAGGGTGAGCAGCGTAATTCGATGACGCGCGCCGCACTGGTTGGCTCTCCGGAGACGATCGGCAACAAGCTGGCGGCGATTGTTAAAGGGGCACAGCTGGATGGCGTCACTGTGATTGTGCCGGACTTCATCGATGACCTGCGCACGGTCGGCACCGAGGTGCTGGAGGTATTGGAGCTGCATGGCGTCGATACCAACGCCCGTGCCTGGCAAAAATCTGTAAAGCGTTGATCGGTAGTCACCTTCAGGCTGGGCCTGTCTCAGCCTCTTATGAATCACCTTTGCCGCTTCGCGGCTCGCCAGGAGTTGAGCTATGAAAATGAAAATGATGTTGGCTTTTGCGGTCTCCTCAGCAATAAGTTACGGCCCGGTTGCGCACGCAGATGACAGCAAACCGCGCGTTGCCGCGTTGTTTACCCAAACCGTCAGCCAGGGCTCTTGGGATATGGCCGGCTATTCCGCATTCAAATCCATGGCGACCAAAGACGGTTTCGCCCCCAGCTATCTTGAAAACACCACCTATGAATCCGCGCCTGCGGTGCTGCGTCAGCTAGCGTCGGATGGCGTGAAGCTGGTTATAGCCCACTCATCCGGCTATTCCGCGGCGATCAAGGAAGTGGCCCCCGCCTTCCCCGGCACCCAGTTTGTACTCTATTCCTACGAGAGCACTACGGCGAACCTGCCGAACTACTCCGCCTGGTCGGTCGACTGGGATGAATATGGCTTTGTGCTCGGTGTGCTGGCCGCGTCTGCCAGTAAGAGCGGACATATCGCGGTGATTAGCGGTGAACCGATCCCGTCGGCTGAACGCACCGTGCAGTTCATCAAAAAAGGGGCGGCTTACGTCAACCCTAAAATCCAGGTCGACTCGGCCTATGTCGGCTCCTTCACTGACGTGGCCCGCGCAAAAGAAATTGCTACCGGCACCATCGCCCGTGGCGCCGACTTTATCATCCCAGCGGCAGATACCGCCGATGCCGGTATTCAGCAAGCGGCCGATGATGAAGGCGTACTGACTATCGGCTCCTATACCGATCAATCAAAATCCTTCCCGAACGCGATCATGACCTCCACGGTGATGAACTTTGACAAGTCGTATGCCGATATCGGTAAGCACTTTGCTGACCACCAGCTGGGCAACCGCATTATCACCGAGAATTTAGCCACCAATGGCTGGTCGCTGAAAACGCCGTTTGCCCATGTCGGCAAAGACGTTGAAACGAAAGTGTTTAAGGTGATTGACGATCTGAAGGCTGGCAAGATTAAGATTGAGGAATAGCCGCATGTCCAGCCCCGTCATCGAACTTGATCACGTCTCGAAGCGCTACCCAAACGGTTTCGTCGCGCTGAATAAGGTCTGCATGTCTTTTTATCCAGGCGAGATCCACGCGCTCCTGGGCGAGAACGGGGCCGGCAAGTCGACCTTGATGAATATTCTGTACGGCGTGCACGAACCGAGTGAAGGTGGCGTGCTTATGGCTGGACGCCAGGTGATCCACCGCCAGCCTGCCGATGCGATAGCCAATGGCATCGGCATGGTTCATCAGCACTTCAAGCTGGTCAGCCCGTTTACCGTTGCCGAGAATCTGGCACTGGTTGCCAGGGGCGAACGCCGTAAAGCGCTGCGGCGGGACGGGGACATTCGCGCCTTTATGCAGGGCTATGGCGTCGATCTCGATCCGCACGCCATCGTCGGGCAGCTACCGCTGGCATTGCAGCAGCGCGTCGAGATCCTGAAAGCGCTGGTGAATGACACCCGCGTGCTGTTGCTGGATGAGCCCTCCACTATCCTTACCCCGGCTGAAATTGTGGCGCTGTACGACACGGTGCGGCGTATCTGTAAAAAAGGCACGGCGGTGGCGGTGGTGACCCACAATGTCGACGAAGTGCTGGCTAACGCCGACCGTTACACCATTCTCCGGCGCGGCAAAACCAACGGCACGGGCATGACTAAAGACTGTCGTGCTGATGAGCTGGTCGAAAAGATAGTTGGCCGTGCGGTCGCCAGCGGCACGCGGCTGGGCAGCCAACGCCAGCCCGGCATTGAGCGGATGCACGTCAGCGGGGTCAATTTACGTCCTGCCAGTGGCTCGCCCGGACTGAGCAATATCAACCTGACGCTACGCCAGCAGGAAGTGATTGGCATCGCCGGGGTGGAAGGCAACGGGCAAACCGAACTGTTTGAACTGCTGGCGGGCCAACGAGTGCCAGAGAGTGGCGAGATCACCCGCTGCGGCGAGGAGGTGACGGTGGCGCTGGTGCCACAGGATCGCCATCACGAAGGGTTATCGCTGGATTTGCCGGTTAGCCATAATTTGCTCTATCCGAAAATTATGCAGGGCCAGTACCGCCGTCTGGGGCTGCTTAACCATGCGGCCATTGCTCAGCGCGCCGGCGAAATGATCGCCCAATCCGATATTCGAACCCACTCGCCGACTAGCCCTGCCCGCGCCCTTTCCGGGGGGAATCAGCAGAAGATCGTGGTAGCGCGGGCGATGGCGGAATCGGCGGCCATCATCGTGGTTTATCAGCCCACGCGCGGGCTGGATATGGCCGCCGCAGAAGCGGTGTTAATCCGCCTCACCGAAGCGGCAGATGCCAGCACTACCGTGGTGATTATCTCCTCCAATATTGAAGAATTACTGCGCATTTCCGATCGCATCGTGGTGATGAACGGCGGCCGTTTTACCGGCGAAGTCGCGGGAGATGAGATGACTATTGAGCGAATCGGCACGCTGATGACTCAGGGTCAGGGCGTGCCGTCGCAAGCAGCAAGGGGTGAACATGTCTGAATCAATCAATCCACTGACCGAATCCAGCGCATCTTTGCGTCGCGTTATCGCCAGGCTTAGCGCGGCCAGTTCCTTATGGGTCACCCTCAGCGCCTTTATCGGATCGGCGATCCTCGGGCTGGGGTTAATCGCCGCAATGGGCGTGCCGCTACATTCCGCCATCAGCGTGGTGTGGGATGGCGCGTTTGGCTCGGTGCGCGCGCTGTCCGATACGCTGGTGTTTATGACGCCGCGGCTGCTGGTGGCGCTGGGTGCGCTGGTGGCCATTCGCGGCGGCATGTTTAATCTGGGTGGCGAAGGACAGCTGCAAATGGGCGCCATCGGCGCGATGTTGCCGTTTCTCGCCTTCGGCGATATTGGCGCTGCCCTGCTGCCGCTGGCGATCCTCAGTGGTGCGCTTTGCGGTGCGTTGTGGGGATTGATCCCCGCCGTGCTGAAAGTCTGGCGTGGCATCGATGAAATCATCGTGACGCTGATGATGAATTTTATCGCTATTTATACCCTCAAGTATCTGGTGCAAGGGCCGATGCGTCCGGCGAATTCCAACTTCAATATGTCCGCGCAGTTACCGGCTGATGGCGTTTTTGAACAGGTGATTGCCGGCACACGTCTGCACTCTGGCGTGTTCTTGGCCCTGATGATTGCCCTCGCCGTCTGGGTAATGCTGAAACATACCGCATTTGGTTTAAAACTGCGGGCCAGCGGCCAGAGCCCGCGCTTTGTGCAGTTTCAGGGTCAGTCTGCGGCAAAAAATGTGATTTCCAGTATGGCGATTTCAGGTGCAATTAGTGGACTGGCCGGGGCATTTGAAGTACTGGGCGTGCAGTACCGTCTGATTGACGGCTTCTCTTCCGGCTTGGGGTTTGAAGGGCTGGCGGTCTCTTTCCTCGCCGGTCTTGAACCCTTCGGCGCCATCATCGTTTCGCTCTATTTTGGCGCGATCAACAGTGCCGCGCTGGCCCTGCAAAGTACCTTTTCGATCCCGGCGGCGTTAGCGGATGTGCTTGGTGGCATGCCGATTATTTTCCTCGCGACCATCAGTGGCGTGATGTTGGTGAAAGGGAGGCCGGTATGGAATTCGACGCTGTAACTCTGGCCCTGTTTTTTGCCGGTGGGCTGAGGCTCTGCGTGCCGGTGATGCTCGCCGCACTGGGCGAAACCGTTTCTGAACGGGCGGGCGTGTTCACCATCGGGCTGGAAGGTCTGATGCTGTTTGGCGCGTCTGCCTCGGCGCTGGGACTGGCAGTAACCGGCTCGCCGATGCTCGCTCTGCTGGCTGGCATGGCGGGCGGACTGCTGGCGGCAGCGGTGCTGGCATTCGCCACCGTTTTTGCCCGTGCCAACCAGATTGTGATGGGCATTGGCTTCAATTTGTTGGCCATCGGCGCGACATCACTGATTCGGCAACTATGGCTAAGCGGTGCGCCGGCAAGCGGCTCAATGCGGTCCGTCTCGATGTTAAAACTGCCCTGGCTGTCGGATATTCCGGTGGTGGGACGCGCCCTGTTCTCGCAAAGCCCGGTGTTCTATCTGGCGGTGCTGGTGGGCATCGCGCTGTGGGTATTGTTCCGCTTTACTCGCGCAGGACTGTTGCTGCGGGCGGTGGGCGAAAATGCATTATCCACCGATGCCGCCGGCCACCCGGTATTACGCCTGCGCTTTTTTGCCGCGTTGTTCACCGGCCTGATGGCGGGACTGGGTGGCGCCTATTTGTGCATCGTCGCCTCGGGCGGGATCTTCGTCGACGATATGACCGCCGGTCGCGGCTATCTGGCGATTGCCATCACCATCTTTGCCCGCTGGAAGCCGCTGCGGGTGCTGATCGTCGCTGTGGTGCTCGGCCTGCTCGAGGCCCTGCAGTTCCAGGGGCAATATCTGGGCATTGATATCGCGCCGTCGCTGTTAATGGCAATGCCGTTTGTGGTCGCGCTGTTTGCCTGGATCATGATGGGTCGGGCGGGCGCGGCACCGGCAGATTTAGGTCGCCCTTTCCTCCGCGGATCGGGGCGTTAATCACTTAACACCGTGGGCGGAAGCCCCAACAGGAGTCAGAGATGAATCAGGCAATAAATCCGGAAGGTTGGATCATTGGCAAAACTGCGACCGGCCTCAATCACCTTAACTGGGGCGTGAAGTCGGGCAACCATATTTCCGTCGCTGGCATGCTCTCGACCGATCCGATTGATGGCAGCATCGTTGGTGAAGGCGATATTGAAGTACAGACGCGCCGGGTACTGGACAGCATCAAAGTGGTGTTAGAGTCGGCCGGCAGCAGCATGGATCACGTGGTGATGAATCAGATCTTCCTGCGTAATCTGGACGACTACCATAAATTCAACGAACTGTACGTCACCTACTTCCCGGCTATTTTGCCGGCACGTTTTTGCGTCAAGCTGGAAATGGTCAGGCCTGAGTTTCTGGTTGAGATTGCTACCACCGCCATCATTCCAGCCTGACGACATGGGCCGTTCGCGGAGCGGCTAAGCTTACTGCTCCGCAAGTGCAACCAAGAGGATTTGCCAGATGCAATACCGTTATATGGGCCGCAGTGGGCTAAAAGTCTCAGAGATTTGCCTGGGCACCATGATGTTCGGCGGAGTGACCGACAAGGCCACCTCGCGGCAGATTATCGCCGCCGCACGCGACAGCGGAGTCAATTTTATCGATACTGCCGACGTCTATAACAAAGGCGAGTCAGAGCGCGTGGTGGGGCGGGCGATTGCCGCCGAACGCGATCGCTGGGTGCTGGCAACTAAAGCCGGTAATCCGATGGGCGAAGGCCCGAATCAGGGCGGCATGTCACGTAAGTGGATCCGCGAAGCGGCCCATGCGTCACTGACCCGCCTGGGCACCGATTACATCGATATCCTCTATATGCACAAAGCGGATTTCAATGCCCCGCTGGAAGAGATGGTGCAGGCCTTCGCCGATTTGATCCGAGAGGGCAAAATCGGTTATTTCGCCGTATCCAATTTCAAAGCCTGGCGGCTGGCAGAAACGGTACGTCTGGCCCATCAGGCCGGCATCGCTGGGCCGGTCGCTACGCAACCGCTTTACAACCTGGTCAATCGTGAAGCAGAAGTAGAAATTCTGCCTTCTGCTGCGTATTTTGGCACCGGCACAGTTTGCTACAGTCCGCTGGCGCGCGGCATTCTGACCGGCAAGTATCGCCCGGATCAGGCACCCGATGCGGGCAGCCGCGCCGGACGAGGCGACCCGCGCATGTTGCAAGCGGAATGGCGGCCCGAGTCGCTGCAGGCTGCGAGCGAGCTGGCGGCGTACGCCGAACAGACCGGACGTAAACCAGCGCATCTTGCCCAGACATGGGTGATGCGTAACAGCCTCGTGACCAGCACGCTACTGGGTCCGAGAACGTTTGAGCAGTGGCAGGACGGTATAGCCGCGATGGCGTGCGACTGGACGGCTGAAGATGAAGCCTTTTGCGACCGGCTGGTTTCGCCGGGTAAAAGCTCCAGCCTCGGTCCGGTGGACAGCCATCACCCGATTGAAGGTCGCGTCACTCGCAGGTGACAGGCATAACATTTTAACCCATTACCGATTGTTAAAGGTTCGTTCATGACAGAGTCCAGAAGTGCCCCTGGCAGCATAATCCCGCCAGTAACCGAAGCGGCAGGCAATGTTGCCGATGCGTATCGCGGCGGGATGCGCCTGCTGCCAGCCGGTGTATGCCTGATCACCACTCATCACGACGGTGTGCACAGCGGCATGATTGCCACCGCCGTAACCTCGGTCAGTGCCGAGCCGCCAACCTTGCTGGTGTGCGTTAACCGCAATGCGTCGATGTTTGCAATGATTCAGGAGGGAGGCCGTTTCTGCGTAAATGTGTTGTCGAAAGAGGCCGTTTCACTGGTGGATATTTTCAGCAACTCCAGCCGTCGGGCGGAGCGCTTTCAGACCGGTGACTGGAGCTTTTCAGCGCAGGGGGCGCCGATCTGTGCCGAAGCGCTGGTGTCGTTTGAATGCCGTCTGGCAAAGATTGTTGACTGGCACAGCCATGGTATTTTTCTTGGCGAAGTGACCGGTGTTACCCATCCTCGTGCCGATGCCGCGCCGCTGCTGTATATGGATCGCCGTTTCCATCATCTTAATGAGCTGGTGGTGACGGAAGTCTGATCTCGGCTGGTGACCGCCCTGACACACGGTCACCGGTTCAGAAACATGTTCGCCAGAGCGGAGGATGTTGCAGAAGACGTTGTTCAGAGCGGCAACATAATAACCAGATCGATTTCCAGCATCAGTTCCGGCTCAGCGAGTGCCGATACCTTGAACAGCGTGCTGGCGGGCAATTCCAGCCCGGCGAAGAAGCGCTCACGCACCGGATGAATTTCGGCCACCAGCGCCAGATTGGTCACATAGGTAGTGGTTCGGACAATGGTATCGCGACTGACGCCTAATCCTGCCAGTAACCTGTCGATATTGGCGTACACCTGCTCAACCTGTTGCCGCATATCGCCCACCCCAACGATTCTGCCGTCCTGATCCCAGGCGACCTGTCCGGTAGGAAACACCGGTGTGCCGGGCCGGATTTTGATGTGGTTGTAGTAACTTCTGGCCTTCAACCCGTCAGGATTTATGACAGTCATAACGATCCCCAATGCACAAAAGAACATCAACATTAGCAGATTGAAACCGGTTACCGTAGACGCATTTCGTCCACGCGGCGTTGCTGATAAGGCAACGCGCTGTAAAGGAAGATGATTGCTAATCTGACCTTGCCCAGACCTTGTCGGTGAAAAGCGGAGCTTTATAACGAGAAAAGGCCGCCGAAAGGCGACCTCTTTAAATACTGCTCCCCATCCGGCGCTTATCTCCGGCACTCGCATTGGCTTAGCTCTTGAAGGGGGCGAGAGAGATTATCCCGCAATCCTTAAGATGATTCTTAGCACTTCTTGCTGTCGTTATTATTAGCCTGCTTACTAATTAATTATTGCCCTGCCCGGCCTAAAGCTGACTAAACTTTGATCAAGGCTGTCTATCTGATGAGATCACTGTATGGTAGTCGCCTTATCGCCCTATTCCCGAACATGCTGGGTACTCCTACTATCCGGCAAGTGAGAAGAAGCCCACCTTCGAGTGGGCTTTTTTTCGTCCTGATAAAGGGTAAACGGCGCAGATAATCCCCCCGCTCGGGGCAGTCATCGCCTTAGTGGTGCAGCATTTCGTCAACCACCTGCTCGTCCGTCATCTGGAACGGATAGTAGGTCGGCCAACTGTCCATTTCGGCCAACAGGGCCTGTTGGGAAGTATTGCCGGTAAAAATATGGAAGTGGGACGATTTACGCGGACCGATAATATGGTCGCTGAACTGCACGAACTTTGGTGCCTTGCTGCTGGCATCAGAGCAGGTGAACAGATAGCGGACACCCTTCTTACCAGAGACATAGTTCAGGATTTTGTAGCCAGCATAGTCATACTTACAGCTACTGACCTGCTCGCCAACGTGGAACTCCATGGTGCCATTCTCGATGCCAATGCTCTCAATATTGGTGGCATAACCTTTGCGGTAATAGGCTTTAATATCGTCGAAGGTTTTACTTTTATCCTTCTGCGCTTTTTTTTTGAATACCGGATCCAGTTCGCCTTTCAACAGCAGCGGATAAACGGATTGCCAGACGCCATCCCAATCCTCAAGCTTGCGGTCCTTAACGTTTTTGTCGTCAAACACCCCATCAGCCGCCTTCTGCTCGACCTCCGTCAACGGCACACCGTGCGAATGATGACCATGCGACAGTGCCTGTCCGCTAACCAGAAGACTACCCAGAGCTAACGCAAATTTTCCAAAGTGACCCGCCAAAATTGAATCCTCAAAAAGTAACAGAGGATTAAATGTTATGATATAACATATCAAAGATCAACAAGATGTGTTGAAAATGCACCGGGCGGTGTGAAGCGGGGTTAATGCAGACGGATTCAGGACGAAAAAAAACCGCGCTGATGGCGTGGCCCCCGAAATCGGGTATGGCGCACGCCATTCTGGCGGTTTATCAGAGAATTCAGATGTCTTCTCGTGGATCTACGGGCTCATCATCATCTTCAACGGGATTTTCTACATCGTCCGTGCCTAATGGCAATCCGGCTTCATCTTCATCTTCCTCCTCAGGGAACTCTGCATCATCTGGGAGTGGTTCAAGGTCATCGGGACGTTCAGACATACTCACCTCCGTTAGCCCATATGGGTGTATTAACTATAGGAGGTGCTTTTACGCAATAGGTGCCTGACATCACACATCAGGGCGAAAGAAAAAATAAGCTCAGGCCGGTGATGTTGGCACATCACGGCCAGGATTGAAGCCGCTTCAGGCGGCCCTACTTCGGCTGGGGCAAGATCTCCAGTGAATCACCCCCTGCTGCAGCCAGCGCCTCCTGATCGAGTTCGGCATCAGCCTGTTCGATAAGACGCGTCACTTCCAGCAGGTTACGGAATTCGTTCAGCAATATATCCGCATCGGATCTCAGCACATCATCTTGCGAATCAAGTACCGAATTGATGGCTTTGTTAACGCTCTCGACCATTCGGGTCATACCGCCGTTTTTACCCACCGTCAGCGTCAATGCACCGATCAGTAAGGACTGCGCTTCCACCTGTGCGGTTAACTGCTTGGATTCCGCATCCATTTTTGAAATTTTAGCGAGCATGCTAAAGATAACGTTTTTCATTGAAGGTTCCCCCTGGAAACGAAGGATATCTTACCTCTGTAGAAACTTTACTCAAGATGGGCGAGAAGATTTAATACCGCGAATAAAGCAAGCAGCGGGTGAGCGCCCGCTTCAATCGATAACAGGTGCGGTATTGTGAGTCGGTTAGCGGCGCAACAGCGCATGGCGGAATGACAAAATATGCACTTCCGCCGCGTCGGCGGCGGCCTGCCCGTCCCGTGCGGCCAGCGCGCTGATAATCGCCCGATGTTCCTCAATCACTTCCTGCATATGCCCTTCTTTCGACAACGAGCTGGCCCAGAAGCGCTGCGATTGCGCATGCAGCACGCTAAGAATATCCATCAACATCTTATTGCCGGAAATTCTGGCCAACAGCTGGTGAAACTGGTTATCCAGCAGCATCATCTCGTCACGATCGCGGCGCTCGCTGGCCGCTTCAATCTGCTGATTGATGGCGTCGAGTTCCGACAGCTCCTGAGCCGAAATACGCGAACTGGCCAGCCGCATACACAGCATTTCATTGGCCAGCCTGACATCAATCAGTTCTAGCGCGTCATCCACGGACAGCGGTGAAACCATCACCCCTTTGCGCGGAATAATCTGCAACAGCCCTTCGTTGGCCAAACGGTGGATAGCCTGATTCACCGGCGTCCTGCCCATCTCCAGGTCGCTCATCACCTGCGCGGTATTGAGATATTCCCCTGGCTTGTAGCTCAGGGTGACCAATGCCTGCCTGAATCGGCTATACGCCTGCTCGTTTAACGATAGCCCTGACTGTTCGCTCACCGGTCGTTCCTCCGTTTCTGTGACATCAGTCTTCATATCCAGCGCGTGCTGAGAAGATTTTTAGACATTCTACACAAAACATGGCACGGAAATCGCTTATTTGATAAATGAAGTTATAGTGAAATTTCACTGTGTTTTCTATTCAATCAGTAAAAGAGGCGTTTCCCCATGCAACTTACCTTCACACTGCCATCAGCTCATGGTGTTGATAATAATACAAAAAACCGCACCGAAAGCCTGACTGTTGACATCAACAAGTTGGTGATCGCCGGATGGGCAGGACGCGATCCTGACGCTATCGCGCACCATATTAGTGAACTGGAAGCCCTGGGCGTGCCCCGTCCGAGTGCAGTTCCCCTCTTCTATCGGGTTGCCGCTAACCAGCTGACACAAAGTCACTCGGTGGAAGTGATTGGCGCCGCCAGCTCTGGCGAAGCGGAAGTGTTTATCTTTACCCATCAGGGCGAGGTGTTTGTCTCACTGGCCTCCGATCACACCGATCGTGAGCTGGAATCGCACAGCGTGGCGCTCTCCAAACAACTGTGTGTGAAGCCCGTGGCGACGCAGGCCTGGAGAATGACCGAGGTCGCCGGGCACTGGGACCAGCTGATCCTGCGTGCATGGATAAAAGAAGACGGCGAATTCCGCCTGTATCAGGAAGGCACGCTCGCCAGCCTGCGCAAACCTGATGACCTGCTAAGCCGCTATTTGCCGGATGGTGAGGTGCCGGCTGAAGGACTGGGGATGACCTGCGGCACCGTCGCGGCAATAGGTGGCATTCGTCCTGCAACGGAATTCCGTATGGAGCTGGTTGATGAGCAGTTGGGCCGCCGCATTTGCCACGACTATCACAGCCTTGAATTACCGGTTATCGCCTGAGCCTGACCCCGATCGTCACCCTTTGAAACTAGGAGTATCGCCATGAATTCTTACCCCTCTTTAAGCCTGCAACAGGCCATCGAACAACTGGAGCTTGGTACGGTGACCTCCGTGCAGCTGACCGAACAGGCACTGGCGGCGATCGCTGCTCGCGAAGGTGAAGGCTCGCGGGCCTTTACCCAAGTGTATGCGCAGTGGGCACGCGAGCAGGCTGAAGCCTCGGCTCAGCGCCGGGCGGCCGGCAACGCGCTTTCGCCGCTGGATGGCGTGCCGGTGTCGATCAAGGACCTGTTTGACCTGCAGGGTGAAGCCACCACCGGCGGCTCGACCGTGCTGGCGGATGCGCCCGTCGCCGAATCCCATGCGGCGATTGTCGACAAGCTGTTGCAAGCCGGTGCGGTGATCGTCGGTAAAACCAATATGACTGAATTTGCCTATTCCGGTCTCGGAATTAATCCGCACTACGGCACGCCGGCAAATCCCTGGGATCGCGCTGCACGCCGTATTCCTGGCGGCTCGTCTTCCGGTGCCGCCGTATCGATCAGCGATGGCATGTGTCTCGGGGCAATCGGCAGCGATACCGGCGGATCGGTGCGTATTCCGGCAGCGTTCTGCGGTCTGACCGGGTACAAACCCACCGCACGTCGAATTTCAATGGCCGGCGTACTGCCGCTTTCGGCGTCACTCGACTCTGTCGGCACCCTGGCTCACGACGTCTTAAGCTGCGTCGCACTCGATGCGGTGATAGCCAACCGGCCGTTATCGCTGACGGTAAAAAATCTTGCCGACGCCCATTTTGCAGTGCCCCAGACGGGGGTGCTGGAGGGTCTGGATACCCAGGTTGCCGCCGCGTTTGAGCGGGCGGTGATGGCGCTGAAACAGGCCGGAGCCAGGGTTTCTGCCATTCCGCTGAGGGAAATCGCCGAGCTTTCCGCCATTAATGCCAGCGGGGGATTTACCGCGCTGGAATCCTGGGAATGGCACCAGCCGCTGATAGCGCAACGCGCTGAAGGTTATGACCCGCGCGTGGTCTCGCGCATTCGTCGCGGTGAAGCCCTGGGTGAAGCCGATCGCCAGCGGTTGGTGGAACAACGCGCCGACTGGCAAACGCGCGTCAGCCACATCGTTCAGCAGTACGACGCGCTGTTAATGCCCACCGTGCCGTTTATTGCCCCGCGCATTGCCGATCTGGAAGCCGATGAGGACGCCTATTTCCGCATCAACGGCGCGGCACTGCGCAATCCGTCGGTGATCAACTTCCTTGATGGCTGCGCCGTCTCTTTGCCTTGTTCGGCAAAGGGTCAGGCACCGGTCGGCTTAATGGTCGCGGCGTTACCCATGCAGGACGACGCGCTGATGAGCTGGGCGCTGGCGATTGAGACCGTGCTTAAAGCACACCAATAACAGACAGATAACCGCAAACACCTCTTCTCACCATGACACTGAAAACGGCAGGACTAATGATGACTTCTCCAAAAAATCAGGGCATGCTTTTTGTCGCCACCGACGTCGCCGCACAGGATGAAGCGGATTTTAACCACTGGTACGATCGCGAACACGTTGAAGAACGCGTAAGAATTGAAGGTTTTCGCTCTGGTACGCGCTATCAGTCGCTGCAAGGCGGACGCAAATATCTTGGCCTGTATAAAACCGACTCGCTGGAAAGCTTCACCTCCCCGGCGTATCACGCGGCCTTCACGCAACAAACGGCCTGGTCGCAGGCCTGTCTGCAAAAAATGCAGTCGCCGATGCGCCGGGTGTGCACCATCAGCGCCCAGGTTGGCCTGGGCTCTGGCAGCCATCTCGCCATTTTGACCCTGGCCGCGGGCATCGCGGAAAGCAACATTGCCCAACTGGGTGAAACGCTGTTCGCGCAGCCTGGCTTCATTCATTCCAGCCTGTTAACGCCGGACGCGACGCTCAGCACACCGCTGCCGAAAGAATCCCCTGACAACCGGCAGCTTCTGCCGATGATGCTGATTGAATCCAGCAGCGCTGAAGCCTCGCAAAGGCTGGCGTCCCAGGCCTGTGATGCGCTGGCACTTCGCCACAATGACGTCATGCATTACGCGCTCGGCTGGCAGTTGACCGCGCAGGAGGTGAAATCATGAGTGTGTCATCTACTGATACCCTGCGGCCAAAAACTGCCAGCGCTGAACAGACGCCGCCCAAAACCGGTCGTCTGGCGGCGGCCAGTTCAATCGGCACCGCGCTGGAATGGTATGACTTTACCGTCTACAACATCATGGCCGCGCTGATTTTCAACCACGTCTTTTTCCCGTCGTTTGACCCGCTGGTGGGCACCATTCTGGCCTTCTCAACCTATGCGGTCGGCTATGTCTCGCGCCCGGTTGGCGGCATGATCTTCGGTCATTTGGGCGATGTGCTGGGGCGTAAGTTCGTGCTGGTGACCACGCTGGTGATCATGGGCGTCACCACCGCGCTGATGGGCCTGTTGCCCGGCTACGCCAGTTGGGGGATCTGGAGTCCGCTGCTGCTGGTCAGCCTGCGCTTTATTCAGGGTATCGCGCTGGGCGGCGAATGGGCGGGTGCGGTGTTGCTGTCGATGGAGCATGGTAAACCGGAACAGCGTGGCCGCAACGCGTCATTCGCTCAGGTTGGACCGTCCTGTGGCACGCTGATTGGCACCGGATTGATCACGCTGGTGACGGTGTTCCTGTCGCCAGAAGACTTCCAGCAATGGGGTTGGCGTATTCCGTTCGTACTCAGCCTGCTGCTGGTGATTTTTGGTTTATGGCTGCGCCGTGGCGTTGGTGAAACGCCCGCGTTCCTGGCGTTAGAAAAAGCGAAAAATACCACCCACACCCCGGTCAAAGAGGTGTTTACTCACCATCTGCGTCCGCTGCTGGTGGCGGGCGGCGCCCGCATCGGCTCAGATGTGCTGTATGCGCTGGTGGTGGTGTTTACGCTGACCTACGTCACGACCGTGCTGCACTTGCCGCGTCCGGTGGCGCTGATGGCGACCATGCTTGGGGCGCTGGGCAACGCCATCACCGTGCCGATGTTTGGCGCGCTGTCCGATCGGTGGGGACGTCGCCCGGTGTACATCATGGGCGCGGTGCTGGCGATCGCCTGGTCCTTCGTGTTCTTTATGCTGCTCGACAGCGCCCATCCGGTGCTGATCTGCCTGGCGGTTATCGGTGGCCTGCAGGTTCACGCCATCATGTATGGCCCGCAGGCGGCGTTTGTTACCGAGCAATTCCCGACCCGCGTGCGCTACGCAGGCTCTTCGTTAGCCTATACGCTGTCGGGAATTGTTGGCGGCGGCTTCGCGCCGCTGATCATTACCACGCTGTTTACCGAGTTCAGCACCACGTTAGCGGTATCCTGTTATGTCTCGGTGGCGCTGATTGTCACCTTACTGGCGGTGTTGGCGGCGAAAGAGACGGCCAAAAAACCGCTGTAACCCCGCGTTCTGCCCCTTGAAAACGGAACTTGCGCCAGGCTTGCGTCGGCGCAGGTTCCCCTCCGCCTGTTTTTATACATAAAACCGCGATTTATTTTTCCCTCCGCGAAACTTTCCGCAGCGTGACAGCGAACTGTTTATTAACGCACTTCCTGTAAACCTGTTGGAGCCCGACATGAACCGTACAAAAAAACTTCTCTGTTCTGTGACCGCCGCTGCTGTTATGAGCCTCGCGATGCCTGCCCTCAACGCTTACGCCGCACTGCCGGTCGGCGCGCAGGCCCCGGACTTTAAGCTTCAGGGCGCACTGGCGGGCAAGCCGCTGACCTTCTCGCTGCAGCAGGCGCTGGCAAAAGGCCCGGTCGTGCTTTACTTCTTCCCGGTGGCCTTCAGCAAAGGCTGTACCATTGAAGCTCATGACTTTGCCGAAGCGACCGATGGCTTTAAAAAGCTCGGTGCCAGCGTGGTTGGCGTGACCGCCGGCAATACCGAGCAGATTGGCGAATTCTCTAAACTGGAATGCCGCGATAAATTCACCGTAGCTGCCGACCCTGGCGCGAAAGTGGCCAGCGAATACCAGACCACCATGCAGATCAAAGGCAAAACCGTCTCTGACCGTACCTCATATGTCATCGCGCCAGACGGCAAGATCCTGCTGAGCTTCACCGACCGCAACCCGGATACCCATATTCAGAAAGCCATGGACGCGGTGAAACAATACTCTGCTTCGCATTCCTGATCCTGAGTTTGCCGGTCACCCTTTAGCCTGCTGAGGCCCGTTATGTTAACTGCTATTTTGTCCGCCTTTTTAGGCGGCATTATCCTCAACTTTATGCCGTGCGTGTTTCCGGTGATCTCCCTGAAAGCGCTGGGTTTGCTGCGTCATCAGGGCAGTTCGTCGGCGGCACGCGCCGAGGGACTGGCCTTCCTGGCGGGCGTGGTCGTCACCATGATGGCGCTGGCGGGCATCCTGCTGGCGGCGCGGGCCACCGGTGATGCGGTGGGCTGGGGTTTTCAACTCCAGTCGCCGCTGGTCATTGCCATCCTGGCGCTAATTATTTTGGGTGCGGCGCTGAATCTTCTTGGCGTCTTTGAAGTCGGGCTTTCGTTGCAGCGCGCGGGCGAAATCGAAGTCGGTCGCAGTGCGTTAGTGCGTTCGGCGCTGACCGGTGCGCTGTCGATCGTGGTCGCCACGCCATGCTCCGCGCCGTTTATGGCCAGTGCGATTGGCTATGCGCTGGTGCAGCCGCCGGCCGTCTCGTTGGCGATATTTTTCTCGCTGGCGTTGGGGTTCGCCGCACCCTTTACGCTGGTGTCACTGTTCCCGCAGCTGGCAAAACGCCTGCCTCGCCCTGGCGCGTGGATGGATGTGCTTAAACACGGCCTCGCCTTCCCGATGTTCGGTGCTTATGCCTGGCTGGTGTGGGTGCTGGCGCAACAGGCCGGTACCGGCGCACTGGCGACGATCCTCGCCTGCTCGGTGCTGCTCGGTTTTGCCGGCTGGCTTTACGGCATCGCGCAGAAACGACGTTTTCGTGAAAAATCGCACAAGCTGCTGTATGCCGTTACCGCCGCATTGCTGGTGGCTGTGATAGCGCCGGTGACCGGCATTATCCAGCCTGGCGCCCCGCTGCCTGACGGACAAACCGCCGCAGCCGTTACCCAGGTGAAATGGTCGCCACAAACCGTTGCCGAGACGCGCGGGCACGGTAAAGCGATCATGGTGGACTTCACCGCATCCTGGTGTATTACTTGTCAGGTAAACCAGCGCACCACGCTCTCCACCACGGCGGTGAAAGAGGCGTTGCTGCGCACCGGCACGGTATATATGGTTGCCGACTCGACGAAATTTAACCCCGACATTGATGATGCGATGAACGAATTCGGCCAGGGCGGTCTGCCGCTGTACGTGGTGTATCCGGCTGATGGCAGTGCACCGAAGGTGTTGCCGCAGGTATTGACCCCGTCGATCGTGGTGAATGCCCTTAATCAGGCGAGCGGCAAAAAAGCGTGATCAAAGCAGGACGTGAAAGAAAGGCGGTGGATGGTTAAATCCGGTACGCAACGTGATGAATGGCCAGAATTGATGGCGCAAGCTCAGGCTGGAAAACAGCAGGCCTACACTCGCCTGCTGACCGAGCTGGTGCCGGTGATCCGCATCCTGGTGCATAAGCACGTTGACGATGCGGTGCTGGTTGAAGACGTGATTCAGGATGTTCTGCTGGCCATTCACCGCGTCCGCCATACCTACGATCCCGCCTGCCCGTTTTTGCCGTGGCTGATGGCCATTACCCAGGCGCGATCGGTGGATGCGCTTCGCCGACGCGGCCGCCAGCGTCACTGGGAAGTGGAGGAAGAAGACGCCGCCGCCACCTACCCGTCGACGTCTTTTGTCGAGCCTGAGCGGCCGGAAGCGCGGGAAGAGCTGAGCCTGTATCTGAATCAACTCTCATCCCGACAGCGGCAAATCGTTGAGCATGTACATCTGCGGGAGATGACCCTGGCGGAAGCCGCCACGCAGAATAATTTGACGGTTCCGGCCGTTAAGTCACTTTTGCATCGCGCGTTGACCAATCTTCGCCGTTTTGGAGCAAAGCATGACCGATCATAATGCCTTAATTGAAAAACTCAGCCGCAGCGTGGCGCCGGTAAAAAGGACGCCACCCACCGGCTGGCGCGTGGTCGCCGCGATAGTGATGGCCCTGCCCTGCGGCGCAGCGGCCAGTTTGCTGGTGCACCGCAGCCTGACCGACTGGTCTCAGCCTGGGATGGGATGGGCGATTTTTCAGCTGGTGCTGGCGTTTATCGCCGGAACCCTGGCGATCCGTAATGCCTTTGTGATCAGCATTGCCGGTCGCCGACCGTTGAGCTGGAAATGGTTTGTGCCGCTGGCGGTGTTGTGGCTCGGCAGTATTCTGTTCAATATGCGCAGCGTTTCCCCGATTCATGGTCAGGGTGAAGGCACCAATTGCTACCTGTTTATGCTGGTAGTCAGCGTGCCGATGGCGGCAATTATGATTGGCTATCTGCGTCAGACGCGGGCAATTTATCCGGTAAAAAGTCTGGCTGCGGCCGGCGCCGGTACGGCGTGCATGGCGTTAGTGATGCTGACACTGTGCCATCCAGTTCATCTGGTTATGCCGGATTTGATCCTGCATCTGCTGGCCTTCGCGACCATTGTACTGACCACAGTTGTTGTCGGTCGCAGGCTGGTTGTTCTGTAAGAAAATCCGAGACCGCAACACTTCGAAATGGTTCAACACATTCTTTTGCATTGCCAATCAAAATGATTATACTTCTCATTCGTTTTTTGGTGCGTTCAGGAATTTTCTTGCTCTGCATTGTGAGAAGTAAAAATAATAAAATCATTTTGAGGGTAAATAATGTCCTTTGCTCCTTGCTCTTCCCAGGGAACTCGCGCCAGCGGATCCAGATTCACCCCCGTTTCCACGCCGTCTTTATCACTGCTTGCCGTGCTGATTGCCTCTGCGTTGCCGGTTTCCGCCGCAGAAACGGCGCAGAAAGAACAAAACCTGGTGGTCAATGCCGCCACGGATGACAGCAGCAACACCGCAGACACCGACTACAACGTTCCCGTCACCCGCGCTGCCACAAAACTGGCCCTGACCGCCCGTGATACGCCGCAGTCGATCAGCGTGATCACCAAACAGCGTATGGAAGATCAGAAGCTGGAAACGCTGAACGATGTGCTGAAAAACACCACCGGCATCTCTGAATTTAACTCCGGCGCGAACCGCAGCAATTTCTATTCGCGCGGATTTATGATCGATAACTATCAGGTTGATGGCGTTCCGGTGCTGGTCGATCCGCGCTGGAATATCGGTGATACCCTCTCTGATACCGCGATTTACGATCGGGTCGAAGTGGTTCGCGGCGCAACCGGTCTGATGACCGGTGCCGGCAGCCCGGCGGCCTCGGTCAACATGGTGCACAAGCATGCGGACAGCAAAGAATTTGTCGGCAACGTCTCGGCCAGCTACGGCACCTGGGACAATCAACGCTATGTCGCCGATTTATCTGCGCCGCTGACTGAGTCAGGTAACGTGCGCGGCCGCATTGTGGCCGGCTACCAGGACGGTGACAGCTGGCTGGATCGCTATCACAGCCAGAAGAAATTCCTCTACGGCATAGTGGATGCGGATCTGACCGACTCCACCACCCTCTCCGTCGGTTATGACTACCAGGAAAACCATATCTCGGGCAACACCTGGGGCGGTTTGCCAACTTACTATCTGGATGGCAGCAGAACCCATTACGATCGCAGCACCAATACCGCGCCAGACTGGGCGTATAACGACAGCGACTCGAAAAAGGTCTTCGCCAGCCTGAAGCAGAGCTTCAATAACGGTTGGGAATTTAACCTGAGCGGCAGCCACACCGAAGCGACGATGGACAGTAAAGCGCTGTATATCGACGGCTACTTTGATAAAAATACCGGTATCGGCGTGGGTCCTTATGCGGGTTACGACCTGTTAGGCGGCACCGGTTATAACAGCGCCAAACGGAAAGAAAATGCGCTTGATGCCTATGTCAGCGGACCTTACGAGCTGTTGGGTCGTCAACATGAGCTGATGGCCGGCGTGAGTTATATCCGCCAGAACGATCGTTATTTCAGCGCCTTCACCAACCTGACGTCAGCCGATGTCGGCGACTTCAATAACTGGGGCAATTATCCGGAACCGGACTGGGACGATCAGGCCCTGTCGGAAGACAACACCATTCATCAGAAGTCAGCCTATATGGCAACACGCATTTCGCTGGCCGATCCGCTGCACCTGATCCTCGGCGCGCGCTATACCAAATACAGCGCAGACACGCTGACCGAGAATACCGAGAAGAACAACATCACGCCGTATGCCGGCCTGGTGTATGACATCAACGATACCTGGTCTGCTTACGCCAGCTATACCTCGATCTTTAAGCCGCAGACCTACCGCAACGCCAGTGGCGCTTACCTTGCGCCGGTGACCGGGAAAAGCTACGAGACCGGGATTAAAGGCGACTGGATGAACAGCCGCGTAACGGCGTCGCTGGCGGTCTTCCGTATCGAGCAGGATCACCTTGGCACAACAGATTACGCGATTATCCCAGGCACCAGCGATTACGCTTACTACGAGCAGGATGGCACGGTCAGTAAAGGCGTCGAGTTCGAAATCAACGGTGCGGTGACCGACAATCTGCAAATGACCTTCGGTGCTACCCGTTATGTGGCGAAAGATGGCGAGGATCAGGCACTGAATCCGACCCAACCGCGCACCTCGCTGAAACTGTTCACCAGCTATCGCCTGCCGATGCTGCAGGATCTGACGGTAGGTGGCGGCATCAACTGGCAGACTCACACCTGGGATCATGTTGACGGTCCAGACGGTGCCAGCACGATTTACGCCGAGCAAGGCAGCTATGCGCTGGTGGATCTGTTCAGCCGCTACCGCGTGACTAAGCAACTGTCGGTGCAGGCGAACCTCAACAACCTGTTCGACAAGAGCTATAACATCGACGTCGGCAGAAACACCGTTTACGGCGAGCCACGTAACGTCTCGGTTACCGCCAACTACAGCTTCTAATCTGCGTTCTGCCTGCCTCAGCAATGGGGCAGGCTCTCCCCTTTTATGCCTGGCGCGGTATACTGATGCCGACTTTACACCGCATTGCAGGGATCCAAGCCATGACGTACGACATTTTAATTTTGACCGGTACCGGGGGTGACTTAGTCAGCTTCCAGCAATATGAGGGCGGCCCAGGCTTCCCGGCAACCCTGACCTTCGACGATGAGCCTTATGACTTAACGTTGTTCAGCCAGGGGGAAAAGCGCTACCTGATCGCGCATAATCAGCCTATTGAGCATGACGTTGCCGAAGAGGTGATTGGTCAGTTCTCACCAAGACCGGTTTAATCCCGGTACCAGCAACGATAAGCCATCCAGCGGGTGGTTTTTTTTCGCCAAAATTTCAGGTCTCCGCTTCATTAACCCGTTAAGAAAACACCTACTTTTTCAATGGAATTTTTCTTCCAAAGTAATCACAAAATGAACATAAATTGCTTAAGAAATGTACTAATCATGCGTTCCAGAGTTGAGCGGGTTTGAGGGAAATTTGCAGACGTCATTATCATCAAACATAAATTCAATAAAAATCATAAAGTTGCGCATTTTATCTGAAATAGACAAATCGAACAGAAATACCAAAAACCGCCAGTAACGAAATCAATCAATCGCAGTGTGACGTAAGTAGAATTTTTATTTCAAACATAATGCTATCTTCTTTGACGATATCGCTCGGTGAGTACCTCACCGTTGGATAGCCAGAAACGGGTCCCCAGTCAGCCATTGGCACCCTTTGTTGTCATCAGATGAGAACAGAGATGAAGCCATCATGGGTTTTTAACCGTTCCGGCTTTAAACGGATAATCAAATAAAAGGTAGAAATATGTCTTTGGCGATGCACCTTAATCAACATCAGAGAAAACGATTACATCAGATTGCGCTGGTTGCTACGTTTGGCGGTTTGCTGTTTGGTTATGACACCGGCGTCATTAACGGGGCGTTCTCTTCACTGAAAGAGAATATGGCCCTGACGCCGACCACCGAAGGCCTGGTAATGAGCGTGCTGCTGATCGGTGCCGCCATCGGCAGCGTCTGTGGGGGAAAGCTCGCTGACTTCTTTGGGCGTCGAAAATATTTACTCTGGCTCTCCTTTATCTTCTTTATCGGGGCGATCTGCTCCGCCATGGCTCCTAACGTCACCACTCTTCTGCTGGCCAGATTCATCCTCGGTTATGCGGTTGGCGGCGCCTCGGTCACCGCCCCCACCTTTATTTCCGAAGTGGCCCCGACGGAAATGCGCGGCAAGCTGACCGGGCTGAATGAGGTGGCGATCGTGATTGGACAGCTGGCCGCCTTCGCCATCAATGCGGCCATTGGTTTCATGTGGGGACACCTGCCGGAAGTCTGGCGCTATATGTTAATGGTGCAGGCGATACCGTCAGTATTACTGCTGGTGGGGATGTGGCGTTCACCTGAGAGCCCGCGTTGGCTGATCAGTAAAGGCCGTCGCGAAGAAGCGCTGGTGATCCTGAAACAGATCCGTCCCGAAGCGCGTGCGGTAAAAGAGTACGAAGACATCATCACGCTGATGGAGATTGAAAAAGAAAAGAAGCTGCATACCCGTGGTGCCATGGAGATTATCTTTAAGACGCCATGGATCCTGAAACTGCTGCTGGTGGGCATTGCCTGGGCTGCGATTCAGCAAACCACCGGCGTTAACGTCATCATGTATTACGGCACGGAAATCCTTAAAACGGCCGGCTTCTCGGAAAGAACATCGTTAATCTGTAACGTGCTGAACGGGGTATTCTCAGTTGGCGGTATGCTGTTTGGCGTGCTGTATCTGGTGGATCGCTTTAAACGCAAAACGCTGATCGTGTCGGGTTTCGCCCTGATGGCAACGCTGCACCTGTTAATCGCTGCGGCGGACTATTATCTGACCGGCGATATGAAGGCCACCACTATCTGGCTGCTGGGCGCACTCTTTGTAGGCGTGATGCAAGGTACGATGGGCTTCCTGACCTGGGTGGTGCTGGCTGAACTCTTCCCGCTGAAAATCCGCGGCCTTTCGATGGGTATTTCGGTGTTCTTTATGTGGGTGATGAATGCCATCGTCAGCTACCTGTTCCCGGTGCTGGAGGCTAAACTTGGCCTTGGACCGGTGTTTCTGATTTTTGCCGTCATCAACTATCTGGCCATCGCCTTTGTGATAATCGCTTTGCCAGAAACATCCAATAAATCGTTGGAACAACTTGAAGAAGAGCTGTCTGCGGGTAATTGATACCTTCACACTTTGGAAAATGAAAGGAGACGGGCAATGATAGATACGATTACCGTAGAGAATCTTCATCTGGGATGTCAGGCAAAAAATAAGGCCGATGTTTTAGCGATGGTGGGGAAAGAGTTTAAGGCCAAGGGTTATGTCAGCCAGGACTGTATCGCTTTCCTGAATGAAAGGGAGCATCAGGTCTCTACCTTCCTTGGCAACGGAATTACCCTGCCCCACTTACCGAAATCGCAAACGGGCATCATCCTGAAAACCGGCGTGGAAATCTTTCAGTTCCCCGACGGGGTGATCTGGGACAGAAGCAACGTGATGTTTATCGCCATCGGCGTGATTGCTAAAGAGAAAGAACACATTGATGTGTTGAAAGACGTCGCGTCGATTTTCAGTGATGAAATCATTTCCAATGCGCTGTCGCTGATTTCCAATAAAAACGACTTCCTGCGCATTCTTAATCGCAAATAGCGCGTAGCCCCGCAGTGTTGTGTTGCGGGGCTAGGTTTATTCGTGACAGATAACCAACACGCTGACTTTATCGTCATGGTGCATATAGAGCACAATATAATCCGTCACCATTTCGGTGAGTTCATTGCTATTGTTAAAGGGGAAGAGTGTATGATGCGATTTCAATCTGGCATCACCCTAAATTAAACAACTTCCCATAGCGACGCCCAATCACATCAAAATAATTAACATCGGAAAATTTGTGATTCTCTCGGATCCCTGCCGTGTTATAACACTGAAGAAGGCTATTTATAAATAAACAGATTAAACTGAAAAAAATCAACTCAACACTAATCGTTACACCATCTCTGCGACAAATCGCCCATTTTCAAGCTCTATCTCCCCTTCTTCTTTCAGATCCTTCAATATACGGCATATCGTGCTTTTTGATAAATGTGAGCTGTTTGATAGCAGATATAAGACGGAGTATCTATTCTTCAAACGCATTGGGAGGTTTTTCCACATATTCAAAAGCGCGATGACCTGTTCACGGGCGTCAGCTCTGCTCACCATAAGATAGTTCATTAGATCGGTATAATGTCCTGCGATGATATTCATCACATCCGCATGCGAATTATTATAATTGATCACCCGCCAGAACTGATCGTAATCAATTGTTTTTATTATGCCGTAATCAATACGCTCAAGAAAAAGTGGTGTGGGTTCCAAGGCCGGCGTTGCGCCAATGACATAGGGAGCAGACACAATGCTGAGAATTTTATTCTCATTAATCGTACGTAAAAGGAAATCACCTTCAGTGATAAAAAATACTCTCTGGCAATTCTCTTTATTCAAAAAATAGTGCCGTTTTCCTCTGACCACTTCATCAGGCGCTGCAACGGTGCTGTAGCATGATAAAGCAGTAATGATCCGGTTGTGGTTCCTGAGCAAGCACTGAGACATACTTCACCTTCATTAATTTCGGATAAATGAAAATCGAAATACCCCTGCGGCTAACCAGAAGTTATTTCGCTAACCAAAATATCTCGAAACCTTCAAAGATAGAATATAATGCAGAAATAAATACATACTCAGGATTTTGTATCGCCAATCATGCATAATTTATAAATTAGTATCGCCTGCGAATACGGCGGGCTGCTGTTGCTTAGTATGAAATCAAAAACCTGCCGCTCCCCTTGAGTCTTTACTCACATGAAAGCGTTGTGGTCATGATGCCTTCATAAAGGCCAGGGTATGTGGTATCAGGGACACTCTCCAACTGCAGATAATAGTCGTTGGTGAGTTCACCTTGCCACTGCCCATCAGCCGCATTCCACAGATTAGATGAGGAGGTATCCATAACGGAATACTTTAGCGTTCCCCCGCCAGTGTTTTTAATTAAGCCACTGTTGCTATCATGTTCGCCTGGCCTAAATGTCACCTTGCCATTTCCAGATGCATTTGAGCTGACCAGTATGTTTTTTTTCGCTTGCCCCGTTGTAAGATTGCCGAGATCGGCCGTCGTATTTACATCCAGGGCACAAACTGAAGCAGCGGGTAAGGTCGCGCCGCCAATGCTGCTAAATCCCAACTGCGAATTCCCCCAATTATTCTCATCCGAAGCGACTATTTTAATATTTATCGACGTATCTTTTTGAGATATATTTTGTAATCTTCCTGTAAGTGATAATCCCGTAATCACCGGATTGGTTCCACCTTCCACTGCCTGCCCATCAAAGGTGGGTACATTCACCCAATAGGCGGAGTTATCCCAGCACTGCCACTGATCGGCATCCTGGCATAACGGTAGTTTTGCACTGAAAGAGCCTTGAGTGGTTGTGATCACGACATCACCGTAACCAATTATCCCTGGGTTACGTCCATTAGGTATTAGTATCAGACGCGTGAAGCCCACCTTTTTGTCAATAACTGGGTACTCCCCCTTGTTATAAAGTTTTAAGCCAGTTATTGGGATCTCAACAATACTTGATGCCTGTATAGTCATTGCTTCACAAGGTATAACTGCACTAAACGCAACGACGTACAACAGCCCTGACAGGCGTTTTGAGCACTGCCTGGCCTCACTGTGATTTCTGAAATTCATCATTTATTCTTCTTACTCTTTTGTAGTACGGAGGTATCCCATCCTCTGTATTTTCTACACTATTAATTCCTGCGAGCCACTTGTTATTGCTTCTACAGACTCCCGATGGGTTATTTATTTCTACAAATACTCAAAATTCATGTTCACCACGGTCATGAAACTCCCCGCAGCCACGGTATCTTTTGTACCTACATAAGATGCTTTGTAATTCAGGGTATTGTCCGCGGAGGGTGTCAGGTTGCTGGTTTCTGTCACACTGCCATCGGGGTTGTATTTAGTCGTTCCATTGGTCTGATAAAAATAGAGTGCGACGCCATCCGCACCGCCGTCACTTTTAGCAATAGCGTTGCCGAAAGCCTGGTTATCCTCGCTGTCAGCACTCCCCCAGGCGCTCACCTTCACGGCAGATGCGGCGGTGCCGCAATCTTTCAGCACGATACTGATATTTTTATCACCGCCGGTGACCCCTTTACCGCGAATGTCCCGGTCAGCAATATCATTAAGCGTGACTGTCTGTGTTGCAGAGCCACTGCTCATAGTGCAAGTGTTCGCAACCACTTTCCCGGTAATAGTGATAATCGCCGTATCTGTTGCCGCATAAGCATTTCCCATTCCAACCGCAATCAGAAGTAATGCCGAGTGAGAAAGTTGAGTAAGGACACCCTTTCCGCGAGTTTTCATGTTTTATCCTCTTATCTGGATTATTGATTGCGCTTTTTGCGCGATGGCTTGGCTACTGTCCTGATTTATCATTTGCAGTTACTGTTAATTCTGATCACCGGATCGCGCTGTTCCTTTGTTGCTGACGGCAGACGATAATCGCCAACGCACTGTTTATCGACTCCCCACTGTGCGATGACTGTTCCCTTATCCGGCATGCCTGACAGATAAACCTGCCCACCATCCCCAACTATCCCGCCACGCTCGCCAGCCTTGACGATAGTGCCGAACGGAAGCGGTTTGCCTGCGCTGGTCAGGGTCATCAGAACCCGGCTACCTGAATGGCCTTTAAATCCGGCCTTCACCACGGCACCACGGGTAGGCACCACGCGGGTTACCGTAGAATCCATATCGGTTTGATCATCCAGTGAGCCGGTATCGATGGCGATACGATTCTCACGATAAGCGGAGGCGTAAGGCCGCAGGGCATAACCCCGCCAGTCGGTTTTGACGCCGGTTTCATTTTCCACTTTGGCATTGGCTACCCCTGGCATGGCAACCAGCACGCTGGTTTCACCAAGTGATTGCCCCAGCGTCACGCCTTCATTGTGTAAAAGCACCCCTCCGCTGACGCCATAGCTGGTCTGCTTATAACTGTCACTGTAGCTATAGCCAAGATTGGTGCTGCCATACCCGCCACGATAGGAGGTGCTCAGGCTGCCGCTATTGCCTTCATTGCGCGTCATCCCCTGGCTGAGACTCCAGTTCAGGTTGTTATCTTTCAGTGCCGTGCCGCTCAGGCCGGCCTGATGGGAGATATCTCCCTGCTGGTTTCTGCCGGCGCTGTAGGTGGCATAAGCTGAGTGCGGGGCACTTTTGCCACCAAACAAGGTGCTAATCGGCAATGACATCGAGAAAAATAGTGAATTATCCGCATCGGCCTGACCTGTCTGTCGGCTGTAGCTATAGGTCACACCGTAGTTCACCTGCCCCATCGCCCCGTTAAACCCCATCTGTAGAGAGTCGTAATGGCCGTCAGTGTTCCAGTATGTCTGCCTTACGCCAGACAGGAATAAAGAGCCATGATCGCCCGCTCGCTGGGATACGCTGGCCTGGATTTTTGCCCGTTTGTTGTTATAGAGATTGTAATAATCGGTGTAAGGCTGCTTCACCAAGCTGCCGTCGGCCGCGACGGTGTCAGCCTCATATCGCCAGCCTTTCATGCCCTTTAGCGCCGTTTCATCCAGCGTATGGAAACCTTCGGTCGAATAGCGATAGCCGGTTAGCTGGAAACTGGTTCCCAAAGTATTAAGGGAGCGCGCATAGAGAAAGCGTAACGAACGTCCCTGATATTGATTACCATCGGCCAGCGTGCTGTTGGCCTGGGTAATATCCGCCGAGATCGCCCCCAGATAACCGAGGTTGAATCCCAGACCTAATAAGCCCGACAGATAATTTTCGGCGTACTGCATACCGCCGTAGCCAGTCATGTTATGCGGTAAGCCGCTGATAAGCGTGGCCTGCACAAACACTGGGCTGTTATAACTGTCGCTTGATGAACGGTACTGACCCGCCGTCAGGCTGTATTTCATCCGCCCTTCGCGCTGCAAAACGGGTACCGACGAATACGGCACGGTAAATACCCGAACGCTGCCATCGGCCTCAGTCACGGTGACTTCAAGATCGCCGCTGGAATAGACCGGGAAAAGGTCGTCAATGGCAAACGCACCAGGCGCAACAAACGTCTGATACACCGTATAGCCGTTCTGCCGGATATTAACGCGGGCGTTAGTATTGGCCATCCCTCTGATAACCGGCGCGAATCCCCGCATACTATCCGGATACATGCTGTCATCCGTGGCAATTTGCACACCTCTGAAGGCGAGAGAATCAAAGATATCGCCATCCGACGTGCCGTCCCCCAGCATCAGGTTGCTGCGCAAGGGAATGATGGCACGTTGGGCATAGGTATAGACGTGCTGCCACTTGCGGTAGTTATAGCGGTCACTGCTGTACTCATTCCACGTGCGGTAGTCGCGCAAACGCCATGGCCCCACGTTGATGCCGCCCTTAAGATTCAGATAGGTGTTGCGGCTGTCACCATAGCGCCCGCGGTTGTTACTGCCGCTGAAGCTGTAATTCATCATTGCCGCATTAATACCTTCGTCCCAGCGTTCCGGCGAAATATATCCTTGGGCGCGGGTACGCAACGCGGCTTGCGGTACGCTGATCTCCAGTCGCTGGCGCTGAAAATCGAAAGAGGTAAAGGCGCCGGGTATAAATTCTCCCGGAGAAATACAGGTGTCGCCAACGTCGGCCGGAATTTGCCGAACGTCTACGCCAAGCTCTTCCAGTTCACTGCGATTCAGACAAGCCATTAGCCCGGTGCTATCACGCACTTCTCTTTTGTTCCTGGCGTCTGGCGCATCAATAAACATCAGGCTGCGCTCGTTAACGCGGGTACCGTTAAGGTAAATATCCACTTCATAGGCGCCCGGAAGCTGATTACCTGCATTTTGCAAACGCGTCAGATCGGCCACCATCGCCGGATCGGAAGAGATCAGTTCAGGGGCAAAATAGAGCTCAGCATGCCCTGATGATGGAAACAAAGCGGCTCCCATCAGTAATGTCATGATGGACATCGGAAGACGAACTGGAGAATTCAGGGTGCTGACTGTTTTTTTATTATGTGATATTTGCATCTGAATACCTGTATTTCTGCCTGTAAACGCCTGTCGGAAAAAGAGCGCTATTTTATTTCTGCACGCATTTCTGGTGTGGCGGCACCGAAATCATTGATGGTTCTGAACGTAATACTTTTCCCAGCACTGGCCACGAGTGGCAGAGAGAGAGTGCCTTTAGGACTGACCATCGAATCGGGCAGTGTCTGATTGCCGACTTTCATTTTGGCCAGCGTGATGTGATACGGCGTGGGATTATCAATGCGCAGCTGTCCATTTATGCGTGAAAAGGTCAATGATTCAGGCGCCTTGGCCACATCTGGCTTCAGGCCTGCCGGACGAACAAAAAGCTTGATGCGCGTGATGGCGGCGAGCATCAGGATGTTTTTATTCTCAATCTCTTTTTTATCCATAGAGGGGATAGATTTGGTATTGAAGTAATAAAGACTTTCTTGATCCTGACGGATTGGTTTGCCGACATACATCAGACGCAAGGTGTTCTCATTACCCGGACCGCTGACGTAAATTGGCGGGGTAACGACAAAATCCTGGCTCTTCTGCCCGTCCGGTTGTTCAACCCATGACTGCACCATAAAGCTGGCCCGATCGGCGGTATTACGTACCGACATAGTGACTTGTTTCTGACCCGCCGGATAAATGACCCTCGTGCCGCCCAGCGTAATTCCGCCCGCACTGGCAAGAGAAGGAATCAAGCAAGAGGTAGACATAACAACAGCACACAAAATATTTCTTAAATGATAATTAAACATGGGATGCCCTGTAAAAAAGTCATTGAAAAAATGCCCGCGCAGTAGTTAAAAAACTACGCAGGCGGCATAAAATTAATTACTCGTAGCTAACCTGGAAATTAACCGTGGAGTTAGCGGAGCCTGCAACAACACCATCAGCGGTAGCAACGTAAACCGCACTGAATGGAATTTCGTTGGTGCCAGCCAGAATGCGCTGGACATCTGTGGCAGTACTGCCGTTCACATTCACCGCTTTGTTATTCTGTAATATCTGGATACCGACGTTTTGTGCCGCGGTCGTGGTATCGCCCGCGCCGTTGGAAGCAGGCTGGATAGCCAGTGTGGTAGCTTCCCCAGTGGTCGCACCGTTAAAGATGATGGACGCGCTGGTATAACTGGCTGTCGTTTTCGGATCGCTCTTTTCGATACCGCTCAGGTCACAGCCGGTAAGTTTAATGGTGAAAGGAACAGCGGAGCTCGAGTCTCCTTTTGACGCAAGACGGTTGGTAGGAACCTGTCCAAGTTTCACCGTCTGACCGTCTGTGACGTTGTCCACTGCACAAGGTGCAGCAACCACAGAACCGGTAAAGTTGATCTTGCCGCCATCAACGGTTACCGGATCTACTGCGGCCAACGTTGAGAAGGAAAAAATTGCGAGTGCAGGAATAAATGATGCAATAATATGTTTTTTCATACTTACAAGTCCTTAATGATTTAATAAAGGAATCAAAATACTTAACCAAGATAAGTGATGTTTTTAGAACTCAACATTTAAATTAACGACAAAGGAAAAATAAACAATTAGTTCATCTTTTACTTCGTCCCCTATTTGGAGAGTGATTATTTCCAGAGGATGAATTTGAGAACTTATTTGACGAGAGTAATTCTGTCTAAAACTGCATTCATCGTCAACCTGGCGATTAAAGGGTATTATTAATCAAAAAAGCACAAGGAATGGCCCTTAAGCCCGATGTAAAGAAATGTGTAAAGCAATGTTTCCTCAGGGAATACATACCCACCATAAAATCCGTTAAATGACGATAGCTAAGGCGTTCGATAAATAAAAAGCGCGTTTTTATCTTAAGCGGATGAAAATATCGATTCTCAGATGGGGATGAGATGGATGCTTTTGTTAATAGCCTGTAAGCGAGATGCTATGCGCAGCACTTTAGGCAATATTTATTTTTGGTTACTTTTGCATTGAGTTGATTAAATTTGAATGTTTTTAATGATAACCTGCAGCAAGCGATGCATCGCCAGGATGCGCATTCTCCGTGCCGCTAACAACATCTCCCACACCTGGTCGACTGCCATTGTCCATATAGTCAGCGTGCTGCTTGCCCAGCAATTATTTCACGCAACCGTAATATCCTTCCTGTGTATCAGCGGCAAAAAGTGAACCCGATACCATTACCATTACCATTACCATTACCATTACCATTACCATTGGCAATGTGAATAAAATTTCTTCCGTGTCTAAGTATCTCTGGTTGTGAATATAACAAAGGATGCGTCTTATTGGTTTGGCTTACTACTTTAACCAGGTAAACATTAAGTAACGCGATTTACGCAAACTAATGGCATCAGCAGCTGGGGCACCAGGTATTTTTACCTGCGCCATCGGAGACAGGGGAATAAACCATGAAAAGCCTTGGTTATTAAGCTGATAACGGACCAGTAAGGGACGGCTTAACATTGAATAAAACGTTAGCACTGCAAGATATGCCCGCGCGTACTGAAATAATAAGGTTTAATATGGACATGTACGGTGAGGTGGACTGGTTGGCATTAGATCTTAAAGCAGGGATATTCTGAAAGTAAACCGACAGGGAGATGCTAAAAGAAGAAACAGAAGAGAGTATGGTACGCGCTTCATGATGCCAAAGTATGCAAAGGCTTGGTAAAGGGTACAAACCCAATCTGGTCCCATCAGATTGTCGGCCGGCGCCCCTCGTAAACGCGTCGGGTGTGAAAGGTTACTTTGCCGATCACATTTAGCTCATCCAGCATTATTCCCTCTATGCCATTTAGATCCAGTCAATAATCAATTCCTAAACCATACCTACACCAGAAAACTCCGAACTTGGATGACATAGGAACATGCCTGGAGTCATTCCTGTTCATGCATAGTAGGCTAAAAATTCTACACATGCGGATTACTGCTTGTGTAGTGCAAGAGTAAAACTGTTCCAATTCCCGGCTCCACGGCCGGGTTTTTTATGGCTCAAATTTGAGCAAGGGCATGTTGAAATGATACTTATCGTCACGATAAAAACTGCTAGCTTTCTAAAGATTTTTAGCTGATATCTTTCGCATCCGTGATTATTTGTACGCGAATTTCTTTGTGATTCTGAACTTCAGGAGCCGACCATAGTGTCGGTTTTTTTTCGCCTGTGATTTACAGTTTAGCATGGCACTACTATGGTTATATCAACGATATTCATCGTTGAACTTATTAGATCCACCCCTGTGCTAAAATAAGTTGAGCCCGCCGCCATGCGGGCTTTTTTTTGTAATTTTTTAGCCGTTATATTATTGGCCGATTGTCTTCGTGGAAGGTCAGGCCATTCTATGAGCTGGCACGTCGTTCCGCATATCAGGATGAAGAGGACTTCTATTCATATGAATAGAAGCCATTGATTAAGTTGTAATTTGCCGCGCCTACTCCCTTCTCAGTTGCCACAATCACCGTCTGAAACTGGGATCTGGTTTCTGGCATTGCATCTCCTACAGAAATCCACTTCATTGCATTCCCCCGTGTTGTAGGAGGAGAAATCCTAATATGACCATGCTGCAAAAAAACGCATAAAGGCTGATCTTTTATCAGGATTCCTATTGTTAAACTTAAGAGTATATTAACTGTGGGGTTTTCCCAACTGGCAAAATTACTAACAGGAACACAATGAAAAAAGTTACAGCAATCCTTCTGGTATCAATCCTCGGCATCATGTCTGCGTCAGCTTTAGCATGCCCAAAAGGACAGCATCCACATGGTGGAACTGGCTCACATCATAAAGGTGGCTATTGTTCTTTTGATTAAAGACTGGTTGGGCAAGGATGCCCATAGATTAAAAAAGGCCCACCAGAGAGGGCTCGTAACAACAATCTAAGGAGAGATAATATGGGGGAAACACACAACAACCTGTTCATCATCATGTGAATAATCTCCTTCTTCCCATGCCAGAGAATGGTTAGGAAAGCAGACTTAGGATGGCCAATGGCTCTGGTTCTTTCAATTCCAGTGATCCACTACATCTCGCTCTACTTCTTTGCTTTCAGGAAGTGGCCTAGCTTACCTAAAGCTTGCTCCCAGAAAGCAAAAACCCGCCTGGTGGCGGGTTTAATATAAGGTATCTTTACTCATCACATTAACTATGTGATGGCAAGAGTCGGAACTGAATGCCCTTCCCTTAACTGCCCTATTATCTTGCCTGCCGCCCTTTCGCCTTAAAGCTCGAAACAGAGCATATCCCCTGACATTGGATTAGAGCCGGAGAGAGAATGGCCTCTTCTCTACCTCCTAAAATAATCGCCCGAAAAATAAACCGCTCATGTGAATCAATTCGTCAGATGGCTAAACGGATGGGCATCCGCTTCTTAACTGCTCGCGGTGTGGGTCTGCTAGCAAAATCCTAGCCAAGTTTATGACACAAGCACTGTATTTATATACAGTATTTTGCTTTGAAAATGATTAGTTTTCGGTTACTATTTTTCCTGAGTCAATACGATAAACTACTAAACTGAAAAGGAATTAATCATGTCTGATACAGCTGAACAACTTGCTAGTCAAGCAATTGAAAAAGTCAACGAATTGAAAGAGCTCGCTATTAATGCGGACGTAGCGCTGAGCGATGCGCAGTCACAGATTGAAGGCTATTTCAATCAGGTCGGGGAATTAGAAAGCAAAGTTGACGATCTCGAAAACCGCTGTGAAGTGTATCGAAACGAGATTTTGACCGATAGCGAGATGATTGGTTTAGCCATTGAAATCATGGATAAGATTAAATCAAAGAATGATTCTGGTGTTTTCACTATGCCTATTGATGAGCAAAATCAGCTCAATGAGACATTGATGTACCTTAAGCAACGCAAAGAAAGCATTGAACAGTATCGTACTGCCACCGATCCCAAACCACGCACCTATGAACAATATCGTAATCCGTAATACATATTTTTGATTAATGTGACCGCCTTCGGGCGGTTTTTTGTTTTCTAAATTCAGGAGCCACCTCATGCATGCAGACATAACAGACCAGCCCGCTGAGCTTGAAGAACTGGAAAGGACTATCGCTTTGGCTAACAGGCAGTAGGCGGAACCGCCGTCACCCATTTGCCGCAATGGCAATTGTGGGGAGCCATCTCAGCCGGGCGCGAGCTACTGCTGCCCGGAGTGCAGGAAAGATGATGAGCTTAATCAGTGGGCAGGCAAACAACGGAGGGTGACATGACTGAAGCAGAGAAAACCTTTGAGCACTACATGGATGAGATTATCCAGTGGGCAGGCCAGACCGGAAAGCGCCGCTTAATCTGGACCATACCGCGCTGCACTCTGGCCCGTGAGGTGTGGATGGAATTGCACGACCAAAGAAAAGCTGAGCTATCGCGGATAGAGAAACTCGGTGATTTTCCCAGCGTGACTTTTGACGAAGCCTGCATGCGCTGGCTTGAAGAGAAAGCACACAAAAAGTCACTGGATGCCGATAAAGGCCGGATGGGATTCTGGCTGATTCACTTTGAGGGTGTTCTGTTGAAGGACATTACCGAAGCGAAGATTTACACCGCTGTAAGCAGGATGAATAACAGGAAGTCTGAGGAGCGCTGGAAACAGCGGGCTGCAGGGATGCAGAAGAAGGGAATCGATATGGGGGTTTATAAACCGGAGCCGGTTTCAACTTCAACGAAGGCGAAGCACCTGGCTTTAATGAAAGCATTGATGCGGGCGGCGGAGCGTGACTGGAAGTGGATCGAAAAAGGGCCGGTAATTAAGGTTCCTCAGGAAAGGAAAATGCGGGTTGATTCAAATACTGCATGGAGAGCCGCACTTGTTCGGGCGGGTATAGAGGACTTCCGTTTTCACGACTTGCGACATACGTGGGAGAGCTGGCTTATTCAGGCAGGAGTGCCACTGTCAGCATTGCAGGAAATGGGAGGTTGGGAAAGTATCGAGATGGTACAGCGTTATGCTCATCTGGCACCGAACCATTTGACCGAGCATGCACGTCATATTGATGCGATTTATAGTGCCTCTGTCCCAAATCTGTCCCACAAGGAAAATTTGAAGTCAGGGTGAGTCTTGCAACTCATTGAAATATAATGGTACGCCCTACAGGATTCGAACCTGTGACCTACGGCTTAGAAGGCCGGTGCTCTATCCAACTGAGCTAAGGGCGCATTGGGAACTGCGTCGAATTATACGGTGCGCACCTGCTGAGTCAACGATTTATCGGGCTGACGCGCTCTGTTGCTGCACTATTGAACAGTGTGCCTTGAAACTGTGCCTGACAGCAGCGTCCGCTTCTGACAAAATAGGCACCAATCCCCGTATTAACTCAACACAGATGGATCCCCTCTCTGATGGTAGCAAAGATTATTGACGGTAAAACGATTGCGCAGCAGGTGCGACAAGAGGTTGCGGTAAAAGTACAGCAGCGTCTGGCCGCTGGAAAACGCGTCCCAGGCCTGGCAGTCGTTCTGGTCGGTGAGAACCCGGCCTCGCAGATTTATGTCGGCAGCAAACGCCGTGCCTGTGAAGAAGTGGGGTTCCTCTCCCGCTCCTACGATCTGCCCGCCTCCACCAGCGAAGCCGAGCTGCTTGAACTGATCGACACGCTGAATCACGATGGCGAAATCGACGGGATCCTGGTTCAGCTGCCTTTGCCGGCCGGCATTGATAACGTGAAGGTGCTGGAAAGCATTTCGCCGTCGAAAGACGTGGATGGCTTCCACCCGTATAACGTTGGCCGCCTGTGTCAGCGTGCGCCTAAGCTGCGCCCTTGTACGCCTCGCGGCATCGTTACCCTGCTCGAACGCTACAACATCGATACCTTCGGTATGAATGCCGTGGTGGTGGGTGCGTCCAATATCGTTGGACGTCCAATGAGCATGGAGCTGCTGCTGGCCGGCTGCACCACCACCGTTACGCACCGCTTCACCAAAGATCTGCGCCACCATGTGGAGCATGCCGATCTGCTGGTGGTTGCGGTGGGCAAACCGGGCTTTATTCCGGGTGACTGGATCAAACCGGGCGCGGTAGTGATTGATGTGGGGATTAACCGCCTCGAAAGCGGCAAAGTGGTGGGAGATGTCGACTTCGACGCCGCCTCTGAGCGCGCTTCTTATATTACCCCAGTACCAGGCGGCGTAGGCCCGATGACCGTGGCAACGCTGATTCAGAATACGCTCTACGCCTGCGAAACTTTTGATGATGGAGCAGTAGAATAATGGCCACTTTCTCTTTAGGTAAACATCCGCACGTCGACCTGTGCGATCTGCTGAAGCTGGAAGGTTTAGTTGAAAGCGGCGCGCGCGCTAAAGCGCTGATTGCCGAGGGCAATGTCACCGTTGATGGCGTGGTGGAAACCCGTAAACGCTGCAAGATTGTCAGCGGTCAGACCGTGGTGTTTGAAGGTAACAGCATCGCAGTCGTCGAATAATGCCTGCTGCCCCACCGCACTGGTGGGGCTCTTGATCCTACAGCACCACCGTTTCCCCTTCCCTTTGCGCCAGCTGATAATGGCGAAGCTCACAATGCCTGCCAATTTGCTCCGCCAGGTGGGACGAGTGGCTGGTGACCCAAATCTGGCTGTAACGGCTTGCTTCAGCAATTAACAACGCCAGCGCGGGCAATAAATCCGGATGCAAACTGTTCTCCGGTTCATTAATTGCCATAAACGTCGGCGGCCTTGGGCTGAGCAGCGCGACCACCAGGCACAGAAAACGCAGCGTGCCATCCGACAGTTCTGCCGCATCAAGCGGACGCAGAATGCCTTCACGCTGCATCAGCATCTGAAAGCGGCCACCCTGCTCTTCCACAAAGAATTCACTGCCCGGAAAGGCTTCCGCCAGCACCGAATACAGCAACTCGGTATGTCCACGCTCGCGCAGCGTTTCAAACGCCGCGGCCAGATTATGGCCGTCATGCGCCAGCACCGGTGCGCGAATGCCGACCTGCGGCGCGCGAATCGGCGATCCCGGCCAGACGGCAAATTCATGATAGAAACGCCACTTGCGCATATTTTCGCGCACCTGCGAGACTTCCGGATAAAGATGGGGATCGGACAGTTGCGAAAAAACCGACTCTTCTTCATGTAATGAGGAAGGATAGGCTATCCGCTCGCCCTGAATATTATTCAGGAAGGCCGCCTGGTTTTTGCGTTCTAATAACAGCGAGGACGGTCGACGGCGTTGACCGGATAACCAGATGTGCTCGGCTTTGACCAAGGGATCGAGGTTAAACAGGCTGATCAACGGCTCGGGAAAACCAATTTCCAGCTGATAGGCGTAATCCTCCATTTCCACACCCAGCACCATCCGTTTGCCGTTACGCTTGTTTTCGCCCCGCTTCGGCGCGCCTGCCCACATCGTTTTCTGGATACCGCCCTCGTCCGCCAGCGCGGCCGATAATCGCCCGCTCGCCGCTTCGTGCAGCAGCCGCACGGCTTTGTACAGGTTCGATTTGCCACAGCCGTTCGGTCCGCTGATCACATTCAGCTGCGAGAGCGGCAGTTCGACATCGCGAATGGAGCGGAAACCCGCCAGAGAGAGTTGCTTAATGGTCATAAACGCCTCCTGCAGATGGCAAAAAGGGGCTTTCGCCCCTTATGGTGTTGACTGCCGCATCACCCGATTACTTGCGACGCCAGCTGGTACCCTGCGGGCCGTCTTCCAGCACGATGCCCATCGCCACCAGTTTGTCGCGCGCCATGTCCGCCTGCGCCCAGTTCTTCTCGCGGCGCGCATCCAGACGCTGTCTGATCAACGCTTCAATTTCTGCCACTTCATCATCGTTGCTCTGCGCGCCGTTTTGCAGGAACAGCTCCGGATCCTGCTCCAGCAGGCCCAGCACGCCAGCCAGCTCGCGAAGTTTAGCCGCCAGGCCGTTAGCCGCCGACATATCTTCCGCTTTCAGGCGGTTCACTTCACGCGCCATATCAAACAGCGCGGAATAGGCTTCGGGGGTGTTGAAATCGTCATCCATCGCTTCGCGGAAGCGCGTTTCAAACACCTCGCCACCGGCAGGCTCAGCGCTGCGGTCGGTGTTGCGAATAGCGGTATAGAGGCGCTCCAGCGCCGAACGCGCCTGTTTCAGGTTATCTTCGCCGTAGTTCAGCTGGCTGCGATAGTGGCCTGACATCAGGAAGCAACGCACGGTTTCTGCATCGAAGTGCTGCAACACATCACGCACGGTAAAGAAGTTATTCAATGACTTGGACATCTTCTCGCGGTCAATCATCACCATGCCGGAGTGCATCCAGTAGTTGACGTAAGGACCTTCGTGAGCACAGGTGGATTGCGCAATCTCGTTCTCATGGTGCGGGAACATCAGATCCGATCCGCCACCGTGGATATCAAAATGCTCGCCCAGCTGTTTGCAGTTCATCGCGGAACACTCGATGTGCCAGCCAGGACGGCCTTCGCCCCACGGAGAGGACCAGCTTGGCTCGTTGGCTTTCGACATTTTCCACAGCACGAAGTCCATCGGATTGCGCTTCACGTCCTGCTCAACTTCCACGCGCGCGCCTGCCTGCAGCTGCTCAAGATCCTGACGGGATAACTGGCCGTACTGCGGATCGCTTGGCACCGAGAACATCACATCGCCGTTGCTGGCCACGTACGCATGCTCGCGATCGATCAGCTTACTGACGATCTCAATGATCTCGCTGATATGGCGCGTGGCACGCGGTTCCTGATCCGGCGGCAGAATATTCAGCGCGGCAAAATCCTTGTGCATTTCGCCGATCATCCGGTTAGTCAGCACCTCAACGGTTTCGCCATTTTCATTGGCGCGCTTGATAATCTTGTCGTCAATATCGGTGATATTGCGGACATAATTGAGTGAATAGCCGAGATAACGCAGATAACGTGCTACCACGTCAAACGCCACAAACGTTCTGCCGTGGCCAATATGACACAGGTCGTAAACGGTAATGCCGCACACGTACATGCCGATCTTACCTGCATGAATAGGTTTGAATTCCTCTTTTTGACGACTCAGGGTATTAAAAATCTTTAGCATTGAGACATTCCGTTTTGACGTGTGCGGGTTAAAACCAGTAAAAGGCTTATTCTGACGTATTGTTAACGGAAGCGCCACGCAAAGCAAGGTTATGCCCCGTGCCGTTTATGCACTGGTGCTGACTCGTCATCACATTTTGTGATATAAAAGCCGTCTATTAATTGCGTACTGGCGCCCTCGTGCTGCCGGTGCTGCTCTACCATTCACACTTCCAACCTTTACAGGATGAGAACATGGTCACTTTCCAGACAAATCATGGCGATATCGTTATCAAAACCTTCGATGACAAAGCGCCAGCTACCGTAGCTAACTTCCTGGATTATTGCCGTGAAGGTTTCTACGACAACACGATTTTCCACCGTGTCATCAATGGCTTTATGGTTCAGGGCGGCGGCTTCGAGCCGGGCATGAAGCAGAAAGACACCAAAGAAGAAATCCAGAACGAAGCCAGCAACGGCCTGAAAAACACCAAGGGTACGCTGGCAATGGCCCGTACTCAGGCGCCTCACTCGGCAACTGCGCAGTTCTTCATTAACGTGGCAGACAACGACTTCCTGAACTTCCGTGACGAAAGCCTGCAGGGCTGGGGTTACTGTGTGTTTGCTGAAGTCGTTGAAGGCATGGACGTGGTTGAGAAAATCAAAGCGGTCGCCACTGGCCGTAGCGGTATGCACCAGGACGTTCCTAAAGAAGACGTTGTGATCCAGAAAGTCACCGTCAGCGAATAATGCCTCACACGCTGTTTATCGCAGATTTACATCTGTGCGCAGAAGAACCGGCAATTACTGCCGGTTTTCTTGCTTTTTTACGCCGTGATGCGTTGCATGCCGATGCGCTGTATATTCTCGGCGACCTGTTTGAAGCCTGGATTGGCGATGACGATCCTGACCCGCTTCATGCTGAGATCGCGGCCGCACTGCTGACCCTGAAGCAACAGGGTATCCCCTGCTATTTTATTCACGGTAACCGCGACTTCCTGGTTGGCAAACGCTTTGCCCGCGCCAGCGGCATGACGTTATTGCCGGAAGAACAGGTGCCGGAACTTTACGGTAAGCGCATGTTGATCATGCATGGCGACACGCTCTGCACCGACGATCAGGGCTATCAACGCTTCCGCAAAAAAGTGCATCAGCCCTGGCTGCAATGGCTGTTCCTTGCCCTTCCTTTATTTGTCCGCCAGCGGATTGCGCTGAAGATGCGCGCAGGCAGTAAACAGGCGAACAGCAGCAAAGACGTGACCATCATGGACGTGAATGATGAGGCCGTAAAAGCCGCGATGACCCGTCATCAGGTGCAGTATCTGATCCACGGCCATACGCATCGCCCGGCAATTCATCCGCTTGAGGTGAATGACCAGCCTGCCGAAAGACTGGTGCTGGGTGCCTGGCATCACGAAGGTTCAATGATCCGCGTTAGCGAAGACGAAACCACCCTCATTTCCTTCCCATTCTGAGCCCTAAAAAAATCCCGCAAATGCCCGTTTCATGCCTGAGCAAACGTTTTCCTTGATGTCGAGTCATGCTATCCTCTTTGCCCTTCCCATCTGACCGCCTAAACGGCTTTCAGGTGACGTATGTACAATCACAGGAGTCAGACCCGCATGTCATCCAACGCCGCGCAGGCCCGCATCGCTATTGTTATGGGTTCCAAAAGTGACTGGGCAACCATGCAATTTGCCGCCGAGATCCTCACTACTCTGGCTGTGCCCTTCCAGTGTGAAGTCGTTTCGGCGCACCGCACCCCGGACAAGCTGTTCAGCTTCGCTGAGCAGGCTGCGGATAATGGCATTCAGGTGATCATTGCTGGCGCAGGCGGCGCGGCGCATCTTCCGGGCATGATTGCAGCGAAAACGCTGGTGCCGGTGCTGGGCGTGCCGGTGCAGAGCGCAGCGCTGAGCGGCATCGACAGCCTTTACTCCATCGTGCAGATGCCACGCGGTATTCCGGTTGGCACCCTGGCGATTGGTAAAGCCGGTGCGGCCAATGCGGCGCTGCTGGCGGCGCAGATTCTGGCCACCCACGATGCGGAACTGCGTTCACGGCTGGCAGCATGGCGTCAGGCACAGACCGATGAAGTGCTGAATAACCCGGATCCGCGGGAGGAAGCATGAAGCCGGTCTGCGTATTAGGAAATGGTCAGCTGGGCCGCATGTTACGTCAGGCTGGCGAGCCGCTGGGCATCGCCGTCTATCCGGTTGGATTAGATGCCGAGCCGGAAGCGCTGCCAATCCAACAAAGCGTGATCACTGCGGAAATCGAACGCTGGCCGGAAACCGCCCTGACGCGCGAACTGGCGAACCATAACGCCTTCGTGAACCGCGATATTTTCCCGCGTCTGGCCGATCGCCTGACACAGAAGCAGTTACTGGACCAGCTGGGTCTGGCCACCGCGCCCTGGCAGCTGCTGGCGGATGCCGCAGAGTGGCCGCAGGTGTTCAACACCCTCGGTGAACTGGCCATCGTTAAGCGCCGCACCGGCGGTTATGACGGTCGTGGCCAGTGGCGTCTGCGCGCGACGGATACGGATTCATTGCCAGCCGATTGCTACGGTGAATGCATCGTTGAGCAGGGCATCAACTTCTCTGGCGAAGTGTCGCTGGTGGGCGCACGCGGCCATGATGGCAGCACCGTCTTCTATCCGTTGACCCATAACCTGCATGAGGACGGCATTCTGCGCACCAGCGTCGCCTTCCCGGATCCTGACGCAGCCCTGCAGAAGCAGGCCGAAACCATGCTGTCAGCCATTATGCATGAGCTGAAGTACGTCGGCGTGATGGCGATGGAGTGCTTTGTGGTGCCGGAAGGCCTGCTGATTAATGAACTGGCGCCACGCGTTCATAACAGCGGGCACTGGACGCAAAATGGCGCGTCCATCAGCCAGTTTGAACTGCATCTGCGGGCGATCCTCGATCTGCCTTTGCCGAAGCCGGTGGTCAGCACGCCGTCAGTGATGGTTAACCTGATTGGCACCGCCGTGAATCTGGACTGGCTGAATCAGCCGCTGGTGCACCTGCACTGGTACGAAAAAGAGGTTCGTCCCGGCCGCAAGGTGGGCCATCTTAACCTGTCGGACGTGAGCAAACCGGCGTTGCAGGCCGCTATTGAGGCGCTGGTGCCGCAGTTACCCGCTGAATATGCCAGCGGCATCGCCTGGGCGGTTGAGAAATTGCAGGGCTGATGGGAAAAACTGGCAGGAACGTCGAACAAACGGACGATTTTCCTGCCCGAGCTGCAAAAGGACAGTCCTTAACTGTACTTAAGTATGGCTATCAATTGCCTGGCAAAAAACGTATTGTATTGGCGAACAAAAATATAAATATTCTTTATTATTAGTACATTAGATTTAATTTGCCAACACCAAGGGAACCAGTACCAAATTTGTTGTGTATAAAAAGGTAAATAATATTCACCTTTACGATACCCCTGATGCGATCTGGTTCACCCTTACCGCCCCGCCCTTCTCTGCCAGTCTGACATCATAAACGCCTGATTTTTCCGCCGACTTCCCCGACTTTATCAAGCGGTGCTTTTCCCGCGATCCTTTGCGCGCCGGGGTTAGGCGAATGTTTGGAGTTATGATAAAATTCTGTATTAACTATGGAAGAAATATTTTCCCAGGGAGATAATGACATGGCTAAATTATTTTTTGATAATCAGGCTATTAATACGTCAGTCAAAGAGTATCTGGAAAGGAAGCTGGTCCAGTTCAATAACATTAAATACGCCTATGCCATTATGAGTAAAAGGAATCCGGCGGATTTCTCCATTATCTCTAACCGGCAGGAGTGGTTTAAGGTTTATATCGAGAACAATTTCCAGTTTATCGATCCGGTGTTGATTACCGCTCTTTACCGTATGACGCCTTTCTCCTGGGATGAAAACCTGATGCTGAATAAAGGCGTCAAGGTACCCAAGCTGTTTGATATGGCAAGAAACCACGACATTATTAACGGTTATACCTTTGTGCTGCATGATCATAATAATAATCTGGTGGTGTTGTCGATTATGCTGGATAAACACTGCGACGATAATATTGAAGAGCTGATCCAGCTTAACAAAGATAAATTGCAGATGTTATTGATCACCACGCATGAAAAGCTGACACAGCTCTATCAGGAGCAGTCCAGAAAAGCCGATTTCGAAGAGATGAACACCCGCGAACTGTTCACCAGCCGCGAAAACGAGATCATTTACTGGGCCAGCGTCGGCAAATCCTACCAGGAAATCGCCCTGATCCTTGGGATCAAACTCACCACGGTGAAATACCATATCGGCAATGCGGTGAAGAAGCTGGGCGTAACCAATGCCAAACACGCCATCCGTCTGGGGATAGAGCTGAACCTAATCCGTCCGGTGCTTCCTGACGGGGAATGACAGCGGCCAGCTATCCAGTTCGCAGCGTAATGCGGGAACCTTCGCTTTCACCAGCGCCATCAGCGTTGACTGGTTCCCGGCATCGACAGGCATAAAAATCAGATAGATATTCTCCTGCTTCTCTGACATTGCCTGTTCCACCACCGACACCTTCCAGCCTGACTTTTTAAATATCAGGTACATCGGATGGCTGACAATGGCGTAAATCCCTTCGTAACCATAATGCCGGGCATAATTGATCATCGAGAGAAAAAGTAACGCGCTGACCGGCTGCTGCTTAAGCTCTTTCGCCTGAACCTGATCCTTATCGATAAATAACCGGCTGGCTTCGACATAATTACCCTGCGGCAGATCAATATTTTTAAACCAGGATTTAAAGGTACCGGTAATCATATTCGGGTATTTAATTTCGATAAAGCGCAGGCTGCAAATACAGGACTCTTTATAAATGCCGAAAATATAGGTGGTGCGCGGATTGTCGTATTGATCCGACTCCATATTATTTTCAGTATTGACCATCCAGTTAAGACGATCTTTGAAGACTTTTTTACGAAGAGAAAACAGCTCCTGAGATTTTAATTCAGACAGGAAATTATATTTCACATCAAGCAGGTGCAGCATACTTACTCCATCCTTAGCTAAATTTTGCGCTAATAATACCTGCAATATTAACCTGTCACAAAGCACTATCCGAGGAGGATGTGAGTCGCGAGGCGAAAAAGGATAAGGATGGCGGGGGAAGAAATGAAGCAGGCCGGAGCGATCCGGCCTGTTTTTTTAGTCTGCGTTATAGCTTCTGAACAACGCTTTGCCTTTCAGCAACCGCACGCCCAGCCAGCCGCCGCACACTGACAGCAGCACCGCGCCGGTCAGCGGCAGCGCGATCCACAGCACAAAGTCTGGCTCCCACGGGAAGTCGAACACCTTGCGCTGCAGTCCCCATAAGGCGGCTTCGGCACCCATGGCGGCAGCCAGACCGGAAACGCCACCTAACAACGCAAACTCACTCCACAGCGTCCCGCGCAGCAGTTTCTTACTGGCACCCAACGTGCGGTAGACCACTAACTCCTGTCTGCGCTGGCGCATGCCAACCTGAACCTGCGCCAGCAGCAGCAATATGCCGCAGGCGGTTACCAGAATCACCATGATTTCCAGCGCCTGGCTGACCTGTGCCAGAACCTGGCTAATCTGGCGCAGGATGCTGCCGATATCCAGCAGGCTCAGGGTGGGGAATTCCCGGTTGAGTTGAGCCAGCAAGGCATTGTTGCCTTCCAGACGGAAGCTGGTCAGCCAGGTTTGCGGCTGATCGTCCAGTGCGCCAGGCGGGAAGATAAAGAAGAAGTTTGGCTTCAGGCTCTCCCAGTCAACTTTGCGCAGGCTGGTGATTTTGGCCGAGAACTCCTGCGTATCGCCGGTAAAGGTCAGCGTATCGCCGAGCTTCACGCCCAGTCGTCCGGCCAGCGCCTCTTCCATCGACACCTCGCCTTTTTTCGGCGGCCAGCTTCCTGCCGTCAGCGGATTATGATCCGGCAGCTGTTCCTGCCAGGTCAGGTTCAGCTCGCGGTTTAAGGCGTTGTCCAGCGCCGGATCGGCGGGCTTCTGGTTGATGCCAGTCAGCCGGACGCGGGCAACCGGATAGAAGGTTTGCGGCTCAACGTGATTCTTCTCCAGGAAGGTTTTTACCTGAGGCACCTGATCCTGGGTGAGATTAAGCAGGAAATAGTTTGGGCTGCCCGGCGGAAGCTGTTGCTGCCAGCGGTCCAGCAAATCCCCGCGCATCACCAGCAGCAACGCCAGCAGCATAAAGGACAGCGAGAAAGCCGCCAGCTGGCTGAGCGTGGTCCAGGGCTGACGTAACAGCCGGTTGATCGCCAGCCTGAACGCCAGATTACGCACGCTAAGACGGCGGAGCAGCATTAATCCACCCCAGCCAATCGCCCCCAGCAGTGCAGACAACAGGATAATGCCGCCGACCAGCGCCCACAGTAATTTGCTGCCGCCCACCAGCAACGCCAGCAGCGCAATCACCACCAACGCCATGGCCGGCAAATAGAACTTCAGCGGCCAGACATCGGCCACGACATCACGACGCAGTACGCGCAACGGCTGAGTCGCCAGCAGCAGGCGATAAGGACGAAGGCCCACCAGCAGCGAGATGATAAACAGCGAACCGATGGCCCACAGCCACGGCCAGGCGCTGGCGGCGGGCAGTTCACCCGGCAGCACCGGCTTCAACATCCGCAGCAGCAGTACTTCAAAGCCCATACCGATCGCCCCACCGCACACCGCGGCCAGCAGCAGCACCGCCTGCCATTGGCCGACAATCAGCTTTCTTAACGCGGCACGATTGGCACCGAGGGTTTTCAGCACCGCGACCAGATCGTAACGGCTCTTGCAGTAATGACTCATGGCCACAGCCACGGCGGCAATCGCCAGCATCAGCGTCAGCAATGCCGACAGCAGCAGGAACTGCTGGGCACGCACCATCGACTTGCCCAGCGCATCTTCCGAATTCTCTACGCTGATCCAGCGCTGATCGGGTTTGATCTGCGCGCTGATATAGCTGTCGTAACGGCTGAGCTGCTCAGGGTTGCCTGCAAACTTATAACGCCAGGTCACGCGGCTCCCCGGCTGGATCGCCCCGGTTTTGCCGACGTCAGCCAGATTCATCAGCAGCCGTGGCGCAGTCTGGAACGGGTTAAAGCCCGCATCGGGCTCCTGAACCACCTCACCCGCCACGCGTAACGTGGTATCGCCGACATCCAGATTTGCGCCAGATTTCAGGTTGAGCAACGCCAGCAGACGCGGCGCGGCAAGCACGGTGCCGGCCGCAGGTTTCAGCCCCGCAGGTTCCGTTGCCAGCGTGCCAAACATCGGATAGAGATCGTCGACCGCTTTAACCGACGCCAGCTGCGGCGTATCGGCGGCAAAGGTCATGGTCATGAACGTCAACTGGCGTCCGACCTGTAATCCTTCTTTCTTCGCTTCGTCCAGCCAGGCTTGCGGCACTTCCCGCGAGCTTTGCAGCGTCCGGTCGCCGGCCATAAAATCGCGGGTTTGTTGGGTCAGGCCTTTTTCCATGCGATCGCTGAGTGACCCCAGAGCCAGCACGCAGGCCACGGCCAGCGTCAGGGCCAGCCAGACAATCAGCAACGATGGCGATTTCCATTCACGCCAGAACCACCGCCAGATCATGCTTCCTCCCACAGCTTACCGTCGCGCACCCGTAAGCGTCGGTCGCAGCGGGCGGCGAGCTGTTCATCGTGGGTGACCAGAATCAACGTGGTGGCAAGGTCGCGGTTAAGCGAAAACAGCAGGTCGGCAATGCGATCGCCGGTTTTACGATCCAGGTTGCCGGTGGGCTCATCGGCAAACAGCAGCGCCGGTTTGCCGTTAAAGGCGCGTGCCAGCGCCACGCGTTGCTGCTCGCCACCGGACAGCTGCGAAGGCAGATGCGTCAGGCGCTCTGCCAGCCCAAGCTGAGCCAGTAACGCCTGCGCCTGTTCGCGACTTTGACGATCGCTCTCGCCGCGCAGCAACGCCGGTAGCTGCACGTTTTCTAACGCGTTTAGCGTCGGCACCAACATGAACGACTGGAAAACAAAACCGACGCTTTTGGCCCGCAGTTCAGCGCGTTGCTCCTCATCCATTTTGTGCAGCGGCGAGCCCAGCAGAAAGACTTCACCTTCGGAACCGTCATCCAGACCAGCCAGAATACCCAGCAGAGTCGACTTACCGGAACCCGACTCGCCAATCAACGCGATGGTCTCAGCCGGTTTGACAACCAGCTCAACTCCGGTAAGGATGGAAAGCTGATGCTCACCCTGACCGACGGACTTACTAAGACGATGAACTTCAAGAATGTTTTCCGCTGGCATTACCCTTTCCTGTTATTATTGGCCCTGATGTCGCTGCGCGCGACGGCGGCAGATACGCTGTTAGTGCTGGGCGATAGTTTAAGCGCCGGTTACCAGATGTCCGCCACCACGGCATGGCCCGCGTTACTCAATGATAAATGGCAGAAATCGCCCACTATCATTAACGGTAGCATAAGCGGCGACACTGCCACTCAGGGGCTTGCGCGCCTGCCCTCGCTGCTGAAGCAGCATCAACCGCGTTGGGTGCTGATAGAACTGGGAGGAAACGACGGTTTACGGGGCTTCCCACCGCAAAACATTGAGCAGGACTTGAGTAAAATTATTGCTCAGGTAAAAGCGGCAAACGCACAGCCGTTGCTGATGCAAATCCGTCTGCCGGCCAATTACGGCCGCCGCTACACCGCGTCGTTCAGTGACATTTACCCGAAGCTGGCAAAAGAAAATGCCATCCCGCTGGTGCCTTTCTTTATGGAACAGGTGTACCTGAAACCAGAATGGATGCAACAGGATGGGATCCACCCCAATCCCGATGCTCAGCCGTTTATTGCCGGGCTGATGGCCAAAGAACTGGCTCCATTAGTTAAGCATGAGTAACGGGGTTTGCAGACGGCTCACAGGTAAAGTTATGCAAAAAATCATAGTAATAACCGGCTGTTCCAGCGGAATTGGCCTGGTCGCCGCCAACGATTTACTGCGTCGTGGCTATCACATTTATGCGGCCTGTCGTAAGCCGGCAGACGTGGCGCGGATGAATGAACTGGGCTTTACCGGCATTCAGCTCGATTTGAACGACAGCGAGAGCGTTGAGCGCGCCGCCGCAGAAATCCTCACCCTCAGCGAAGGGCGCGTGTTCGGCCTGTTTAATAACGGCGGCTACGGCGTGTATGGCCCGCTGGAGTCGATTTCCCGTCAGCAGATGGAACAGCAGTTCGCCACCAATCTGTTCGGCACCCACCAGCTGACCACCCTACTTTTGCCGGCATTGCGCGCCAGTGGCCAGGCCCGGATTGTGAATACCAGTTCGGTTTTAGGGCTGATTTCCACACCCGGTCGCGGCACCTATGCCGCCAGTAAATATGCGCTGGAAGCCTGGTCCGATGCGCTGCGGATGGAGCTGCACGGCAGCGGCATTCGCGTCAGTCTGATTGAACCGGGTCCGATTAAAACCCGCTTTACCGATAATGTCAGCCAGGGGCAGTCAGACAAACCGGTGAGGAACCCTGGGATTGCTGCCCGTTTCACACTGCCACCCGAAGCAATTTTGCCGAAGTTGCGCCATGCTTTAGAGAGTAAGCATCCGCGCCTGCGCTACCCGGTGACGGTTGTCGCCCATGGCATGAGCCTGTTGCGCCGTTTACTGCCCGGCTGGATGCTGGATCGCATTTTGCGCGGGAAATAGCCGGATCGCGACGATAAGCCTTGAAGCACCGCGCTGCGCCCCAATAAAGTAAGAAACCCGGATAAAGAGACAAATTCATGTCACCACAAGCTGCAATTGTTACGATTAACGAAACCAACCTGCAACAGACGCTAGAGCAGTCGATGCAGGTGCCGGTACTGTTTTACTTCTGGTCTGCCCGCAGCCAGCATTGCCAGGAACTGTCACCGGTGCTGGAGCGCCTTGCGCAGGAGTATGCCGGTCAGTTCATCCTCGCCGAGCTGGATTGCGACGCCGAACCGGCAGTCGCGCAACAGTTTGGTCTGCGCTCTATTCCGACCGTTTATCTGTTCCAGAATGGCCAGCCGGTTGATGGCTTCCAGGGACCGCAGCCGGAAGAAGCGATCCGCGCGCTGTTGGATAAAGTGCTGCCAAAGCCGGAAGAACTGAAGGCGCAGGAAGGCATGCAGTTAATGGATGAAGGCAAAGTGCTGGATGCCCTGCCGCTGCTGAAAGACGCCTGGCAGCTGAGTAACCAGAACAGTGAAATGGGCTTCCTGCTGGCAGAAGCGCTGATTGCCTTAAACCGCAGCGAAGAAGCTGAGCAGGTGCTGAGCGTCGTGCCGTTGCAGGACAAAGATACCCGTTATCAGGGATTGATGGCGCAGATCGACCTGTTGAAGCAGGCGGCCGATACGCCGGAGATCCAACAGCTGCAACAACAGCTGGAAGCGGAACCTGAAAATGCTGAGCTGGCGACCAAACTGGCGCTGCAACTGCATCAGGTGGGACGAAATGAAGAGGCGCTTGAGCTGCTGTTTACCCATCTGAAGAAAGATTTGGGCGCGGCCAATGGTCAGGCGCGCAAAATGCTGCAAGAGATCCTGGCCGCGCTGGGAACGGGCGATGCACTGGCGGCGAAATACCGCAGACAGCTCTACTCTTTGCTGTACTGATCCTCCCGGAACCGTTCCGCCTGCTGCACAGGCAGGCTGAATGATGACGGGGTTGGGCCGAATGAGTCGGCCCAGGTAACAACAATCCGGAGGTTATATGCTTATAGTCATTCCTGTCATTATTGTTCTGGCCCTCATTATTGTCTGGTCAGGCATTAAAATTGTCCCGCAGGGCTATCAGTGGACGGTGGAACGCTTTGGCCGCTATACCAAAACCCTGCAGCCTGGCCTGAATCTTCTGGTGCCGTTTATGGATCGTGTCGGTCGCAAGATCAGCATGATGGAACAGGTGCTGGATATCCCCTCGCAGGAAATCATCTCTAAAGATAACGCCAGCGTCACCATTGATGCGGTCTGTTTTACCCAGGTGGTGGATGCGCCGCGTGCTGCCTATGAAGTGCGTAATCTTGAACTGGCGATCGTCAATCTGACCATGACCAATATGCGAACGGTACTGGGGTCAATGGATCTGGATGAGATGCTGTCGCAGCGCGATAACATCAATACCCGCCTGCTGCGCATCGTCGATGAAGCGACCAATCCGTGGGGCGTTAAAATCACCCGTATTGAAATCCGTGACGTGCGGCCGCCGGTTGAACTGATCGCCTCAATGAATGCGCAGATGAAAGCCGAACGTACCAAGCGCGCCGGTATTCTTGAAGCCGAAGGGGTGCGTCAGGCCGCGATCCTGCGGGCTGAAGGTGAGAAGCAATCACAGATTCTGAAAGCCGAAGGTGAACGCCAGTCGGCCTTCCTGCAGGCTGAAGCCCGCGAACGTAGCGCGGAAGCGGAAGCGATTGCCACCAAAATGGTTTCTGAAGCGATTGCCGCCGGCGACATTCAGGCCATCAACTACTTCGTTGCGCAGAAGTACACCGATGCGTTGCAAAAAATTGGTTCGTCCAACAGCAGCAAAATCGTGATGATGCCGCTGGAAGCCAGCAGCCTGATGGGTTCCATTGCGGGGATTGCCGAGTTGATGGGCGAGAGCAAAAAGGAACGGGGTGTGAAATGATCACCGAGCTGTTAGCGAACCCCTGGTGGCTGTGGCTGTCGGTCGGTGGCGTGCTGCTGGCGGCGGAAATGCTCGGTGCCAGCGGCTACCTGCTGTGGAGCGGTGTCGCAGCCCTGCTGGTCAGCCTGCTGGTGTGGCTGGTGCCGCTGCCATGGGAATGGCAGGGCGTCAGCTTTGCGCTGTTAACGGTGCTTTCGGCGCTGTGGTGGTATCGCTGGCTGAAAGGCAAAGATCGCCAGCAGCCGCCCTCTTCGCTTAATCAGCGCGGCATTCAGCTGATTGGCCGCGAACTGACGCTGGACGAAACGCTGGTCGATGGCTTTGGCCATGTGCGCATTGGCGATAGCGGCTGGCGTGTGCAGGCGGCTGAAAACTTCCCGGCGGGCACCCCGGTCACGGTGGTTGCCGTGGAAGGGGTCACGCTGAAAATCATCAGGCGCGCAGGAAGTCCTGCCAGCGTCTGACCAGATAGTTATGTTCATCCATCACTGAGTTCCAGACGCCAATATGGCTCATCCGCTGTTCGTAGCTGCCGCCATCGCGAACTTCGCCTTTGGCGATCAGCGGTTGGCCTGAGGCATCAGGCAACACGTCACTGGCCGGTTTTCCGCCATACCAGAAATCCCATTCCGCTTCCGACAAATGCTCGCGCGTACGTTGCGGATTGGAGATGTAATAGCCCTGACGGGCCATAATGGCGCCAGGCCAGCCCGACTGCCACCAGTTAAGGTAGGCGTAGGCCGCATCCTTGATTTTCCCCGTCGCGCAACGCGACAGAGACATGCCGCCGTACCAGGCGCGGTAACCTTCTTTTGGCGTCGCCAGCTTGTAGCCGCTCTGACGGAAATGGTGCCGGAAATAGGTCGGAGCCCACAGGCTTTGCACGCCGACCTGCTGATTCTCAATCAGCGCACAGGCCTCATCCTGAGTAGACCAGAAGGCGGCGAAATGTCCCTGGCGCTGCAATCCCGCCAGCACGCCGGTCAGGCTATCAATCTCTTCCAGCGTCAGATTGCCGACGTTGCTGAATTCGCCCAGCCCGGCGCCCTGCACGGCCAGCACCGCATCCAGCGCGCCCATGGCCGCATCATCCTGCAATGCGGCCTGGCCCGAAAACGCCGGATGGAGTAACCAGCCCCAGCTCTCCTCTTCGCGGCTTAACGCGGCGGGTAGGCGGTCGGCATGGTACGCAAAACTGTCGGCATTGTGCGTCAACGGCAGCATGCTGATCAGCTCAGTCGGCTGGCCGCCAAGGCTGCCATCGTGCTGCACGTACAGACGGTTGACCGGGACGCTGCCGTCGCCCAGCTTGCCGCCGGGGATCAAGGTGCCCTGCTTCGGCAGCGCGTTGATCTCATCCCAGTATTTCAGTCGGCTGATTTCCAGCGGCTGAATGGCGCGGGCTGGCCAGACAAAATCGATATTGTGGAACCACTGATCGTAAAGATCGTAGCTTTCAGGCTCCATTACCGCGATGCGCTGAGCATCTTCCACGCTGCGTAACAGGTAGACAATTTTGATGCCTAAATCCTGTTCGGCGCGCAGGCGAAGGCGCTCCAGCAGCGTTACCGACGTCCCCAGTACGCGCAGAGTGATTTGATTGGTCGCCACGGCCGCGGAGTTCATTACTTATCACCGATTAAAAAGGGCTGCTGAAAACGCAGGAAGGCGCTCTGCAACCGCGAGGCGCTAAGGCCCCGGAGAATAAATACCAGCTGGGAGCTTTCCAGCTCGCCCGGCCAGTCTGTCAGATGAACCGGCGGATGCAGACTGTGCTGAACGCCATGGATCACCACCGGCGTGTCGCTCTCCTGAACCCGTAAGATGCCTTTCATCCGCAGTATCGCACTGCCATGACAGTGTAATAGCATCGACAGCCAGACCGCAAAGGCCGCCCAGTTAAACTTCTCGGTCAGGGTAATCACACAGGTTTCCGTTTGCGGATGATGGCTACCGAGGTGGGCGACAGCGGTACCGTCGGCCTTGAGAGCGGCCGTTGCCGGGGCCGGATCGCTGCTGATAACGCCGATCTTTTCCGCCGCCAGATTGCCCAGCCAGCGAAAACGCTGCTGAGCGCTGCCCTCACTGATAGCGGCTTCGAACAAAGTATCAGCCTGATGCAGAAAGGTGGTGGTTTCAGCAATTTCGGCCAGCGGGTTGAGCTGCTGAAGATAGGCTTCCAGCTGATGCCGTTGCGCCGTGCTTACCCGATCGCCTTTACTCACCGCCAGCTTATCTGCCGCGGTAACCTGCGCCAGCCATTCCGGCTGGTTTTTTGCCTGCTGCCAGCCGTGCTCAGCATCGACCAGCGTCACCAGCACGCCCTGCGCAAAGTGATACTGCAGCTGACGATCGTGCAGCAAGGTAGAGAGGATTGGCGAGGGATCGGCCAGACCGGTGGTTTCAAGGATCACCTTTTTAAACGGCGGCAGCTGTCCGCGCTCACGCCGTTCGCTCAGATCCAGCAGCGCCTGCTTCAGTTCTCCCCGCACCTGGCAGCAGACGCATCCGCTGGGCAGTAACACCGTATCCGGCGCAACTTCGCCCAACAGCAGATGATCGATGCCCACCTCACCAAACTCGTTAACCAGCAGCGCAACGTCTGCCAGCGCCTGTCCGCCCAGCCAGCTTTTGAGCAGCGTGGTTTTACCGCTGCCCAGGAAGCCACTCAGCACGTGAACCGGGATCTTCTGCCCATCCTGCATCTGCTACCTCGTCTGTTCCAGTGCATCCAGCCAGTCATCATCCAGCGGATCCAGCGGACGCTTTAACAGCGCTTCCGCTTCCTGCCAGATTTGCTCCAGGCTGTTAACTATCACCTGCTGCCCGGTCGGGCTGGCCAGCACCCAGCTAGTGTGAAAATCCGTCAGCTTCAGGCGGAAAGGGGCCAGCGCATGGTTTAACATCGCCATTTGCTGCAGCCGCAGCTGTCGGCGGGGCAAGGTATTTTGCAGCGGATCGCTCCACTGCGGACCGCTATCCAATAAACCACATACGCCACACATGTTGCGCTCCTTGTTTCAGGGCATCACGTCGCCGGAGTTCGGCCCAAGGGTCTGCCCGACAAACAGGTTGCCGCCGGGTTCACTTGCCAGCAGCAGCGCCACCGGTGCAATCTCCTCTGCCCGGCCAAAACGGCCTAAAGGCAGTTCGGCGGCTTTGGCTTTCTTCCACTCGCTGTTCAGACCCTCAATCAGCGGCGTTTCGATCGGGCCTGGCGCAATGGCATTCACCAGCACATTCTGCGCGGAAACTTCCAGCGCCAGCGATTTGGTAAAGCCAATCACACCCGCTTTGGCGGCAGCATAGTGGCAAAGCTCTGCTCCACCCTTGATGCCGAGCTGTGACGCCACGTTGATAATGCGACCCCATTTCTGCGCCAGCATCCATGGCAGCGCGCGTTGTGAAGCGAGAAATACGCTGCGAAGATCGACCGCCATCATCTCGTCCCACATCGCGAGGCTGATATCAGTGCAGCGCGCCTGGCTGAGCATCCCGGCGTTGTTGACCAAAATATCGATGCCGCCGAACTGTTCGACACAGGCATCAACCCCCGACTGCGCGCCCGCCACCTGGCCGACGTCCGCCACCACGCCGATGCAGTCAGCTCCCCGTTCACGGCAGGCCGCAACCGCGTTTTGCAGGTTATCCGCATGACGATCGGTCAGCACCAGTCGGGCGCCCTCGCGGGCGAACAGGCTGGCGATGGCCAGGCCAATTCCGCTGGCAGCACCGGTGATGACCGCTCTTTTCTGTTCCAGTTGCATCATTGCCTCCTTCATTCTGGCCAGCGAACCGTCAGACCGCCGTCAATAATCAGGCTTTGTCCGGTGAGATAGCTACTGGCATCGCTGGTCAGAAAACTGATCAGGTTAGCCACCTCATCAGCGCGGCCGGGACGCCCTAACGGGATCACCCGTGAGGCTTTTGCCAGCCCTTCTGGCCCCAGCGAGTTCTCTTTATCCAGCGACTGCGGTGTTTCAATAAGTCCTGGGATCACCGCGTTACAGCGCACGCCTTTTGGCGCAAGTTCCACAGCCATCGAGCGACAAATGCCGGGAATGCCGGCTTTAGCCGCCGCGTAATGGGCATGATCCTGCCAGCCATAGACGCCGCCGGCGATGGAGGACACCGCCACCAGACTGGCACCCTCACCAAGGTGCGGCGCCGTCGCGCGGAAGCAACGCATCACGCCGGTCAAATCGACATTCAGCATCTCATTCCAGCGATCGTCGCTCATCTCTGCAATCGGCGCGCGGCGCAGCACGCCCGCGTTGGCAACGACATAATCAATGCGGCCAAAATGGGCGATGGCTGCGGCGACAAACGCATTAACCGATTCCGTTTCCGCCACATCCAGCGGCAGCCAAAGCGCGTCGCCTCCCAGCGCCTCCACTTCTGCGGCGGCGCGTTTCGGGTCGTGTGGATCGGCGGGATAAAACCCGCCCACCACCTTCACGCCACGCTGGGCATAGTTTTTTGCCAGTGCCAGCCCGATGCCACTCGCTGCGCCGCTGATCAGCGCTACCGGGGTTGTTTGCGTTGTAGTCACAGTTCACTCCTGAATCTGAATAGTGCCGTTATGCGATGCGTTCTGCGCTGCAGCCGCTTTTTCCGGAACGTGGCGTGCCAGTAAAATGATCATTCCTGAGATAAAGCACGGCAGCGCGCCAAACCATAAGGCCGCTTCTTGCCAGTGGCCGCCGTTGCTGAGGATTGAGGTGGTGCCGACGCCAGCGATAATGGCGCCAACCGGCCCCATCGCACCAATCAGCGCACCTGCGGTGGCGCGAATAGCGGTGGGGAAGCTTTCACTGATAAAGAACAGCGCGGCAGCGTAAGGGCCAATCAGGAAGAACAGGCCAACGCTGTACAGCGCCACGATGATGGCAAAGTTATCCGGGCAGAACAGCATGCCGGCGAAGGCCACGCCGCCCAACATCCAGCCTACGGCGATGGTGTTGCGACGACCAAACCGATCGCCTAACCAGCCGTGCGCCAGATAGCCGCAGTAACCCACCAGATTGGACATAATCAGGATCAGCAGCGAGTTATCGAAGGACACAGCATGCGTTTTGGTGATCACCGTGGTGCCCAGCACGCTGAAGATCTGTATCGCGAACCAGTTCAGCAACACCGCGCCGCCTAACACCAGCGTTGCCCGCAAGGACGTGCCGCGAAACGCCGCCGCGAGGCCGGACTTCTGCTGCTCTTCGTACGGCATGTCATAGTCCTGCGCCACCTGACGCGCATCGGTTTCATTGCCGGCGGCCCGCAGCTGTTTGATATGCTGATGAACCTGGAACTGCGGTGTCTCTTTCAGTTTTAACGCCATCACCGCAATCACCAGAGACGGAACGGCCGCAAAGATAAAGCTGCCCTGCCAGCCGATAACCGGCATTAAAATTGCGGTGAGCGCCGACGCCACCAGCGCGCCGACCGGCCAGCCGCCCTGCACCAGGCTGTAGATAAAGCCTTTACGCTTGTTCAGTTTCGGATCGTCAATCGCCGCATACAGCTCGGACAGATAGGTGGCGTTAACCGTCTGCTCGGCATAACCAAGGCCAGCCACTGAACGAATGGCGGTGAGCCCACGCCCCGCCGATGGCGGTCAGCAGCGAACAGAGCGCGGCGCCACCGACGGTAATCACGATGCCCATTCGACGTCCCAGTCGATCCACCAGCGGACCAATCGCCAGCGCAATCACTGCGCCGCCAACCGCCACCCAGGTGGCAATTTCAGCCTGCTCCACTTCACTCCAGCCGAAGTGGCCGCCAATCGCCGGCAGCAAGGTGCCGAATAAAATGAAGTCATAGACCGCGAACACCCAGGCGAAAAAGGCAATCCAGGTAGCAAACTTCACATCTTTGATGCTCAGCTGCTGTGGAAGCCAGCCGTTAACAGAGGGACGTTTAAACAGGCTCATAGTGCGCTCACTCATCAAAAGGTAATGGGCTTAACCCTTGCGCGGATTGCGCTTCAGGTGGTCATCAGCGATTTCGTCGAAGGTGACAAAACGCACGCCTTCATGGCTTTGAATGTATTTGATCAGGCGCTCGAGCATCAGCAGCACCTGTGGGCGACCTGACACGTCCGGGTGAATGGTCATGGTGAACACCGCGAAGTCGTTTTCGCGGTAGACCCAGTCAAACTGGTCACGCCACATCTCTTCCAGATGGCGCGGGTTAACGAAGCCATGGCTGTTAGGGGATTTTTTGATAAACATCATCGGCGGCAGATCGTCGAGGTACCAGTTGGCCGGGATCTCCACCAAATCAGTTTCCACGCCGCGCTCCAGCGGTTTCATCCAGCTGTCAGGATGCTTGCTGTAATCAATCTTGGTCCAGCTGTCACCGACGCGAACGTAGTAGGGATGGAAGTCGTTATGCATCAGGCTGTGGTCATACTTGATGCCTTTCTTCAGCAGCAGCTCGTTGGTGACGTTGCTGAATTCCCACCATGGCGCGACATAGCCGGTCGGGCGCTTGCCGGCCAGTTTGCTGACCAGCTCGATGCTGCGATCGAGAATGGCTTCTTCCTGCGCCGGGGTCATGGCGATCGGGTTTTCATGGCTGTAGCCGTGAATACCAATTTCATGGCCCGCGTCAGCCACGGCCTGCATCTGCTCCGGGAAGGTTTCGATTGAGTGGCCGGGAATAAACCACGTGGTTTTTAACTGATGTTCGGCAAACATCTTCAGCAGACGCGGCGCGCCCACTTCACCGGCGAACATGCCGCGTGAGATATCGTCGGGAGAATCTTCACCGCCGTACGATCCCAACCAGCCGGCAACGGCATCCACATCGACACCAAACGCACACAGGATTTCTTTGGCCATCTTTCACTCTCCTCATCGGGTCGACTCACAAGCCAGGCCTGAAGCCGCTCACTTTGTCGCCTATAAAATGGATATTAAAAACAAATGTACATTTTTAAAGTAGCAAAGAGGATGCCAGGTTTTGGTGATGCGCCTCGCAAATCGCGGAAAGGTAAAATTAAGCAATTGATTAATATTATAAAATAGTTGGATTAATCGCGTATCAGGCGCACGGTAAGCCGTTAAGGCGTCTCGGCGAGGCAGCCGGTGAATAATGACTGGTGTGCTAAACGATCCATTATTGTGCAGCCTGCACCATGGCGATGCGCACGGCTTCGCTCCCCTGAAACTGAGGGGATATGGCATAATGGCGGTCTGTTCAGCGGGAGAGTGGGATTAAGGATGGTTAACGACAGTGACAGTTTGAAGGTGGAGGCCAGAGCGCCCGCGCGCTATGAAACCATTCGTCAGGTACTTGAAGATGCCATCGCTTCCCGCAAGGTTCCCCATGGCCTGGTACTGGTTGAAGGCCCGCTGGCCCAGCTGTTTGGCACCAGCCGCGTGCCGGTCCGCCAGGCACTGAGTTTGCTGCACGATCAGGGCTTGATCACCCGCTTTGAGGGCCGTGGCTTTATCGTTGCCCGGCAGAATGAAGAGGTTGAACCCCTGCGTATCGCCCTGACGCGCAGCGTGCTGGGACTGGATCAGCAGCGGGAACTGGTTGATACCCGCAGCACCGGCGAAAAACTGCTGCAAAGTTTGCAGGAAGCGCTCTCCACCTGCATGGTTTTCGGCCACTACCAGCTGAATGAAGCCCAGGCTGCCGAGTTCTATAACGTCAGCCGCAACAGCATCCGCGAAAGCCTGATGCGCCTGCGCGACAAAGGGCTGGTGGAAAAAGAGCCCTATTCCCAGTGGCTGGCAGGCCCGTTAACCGCCAGAGAGATCACCGATCATTATGAGATCCGCGCCAGCCTGGAATCCGCCGCGCTGCGTAAAGCCGCACCGCATCTGCCGCAGCAACAGATCCTCGACAATCTGCAACGGCTGGATCAGGTTGAAGGCAAACGGGTCAGCTCCGCCGAGCTGGAACTGGTCGAGGACGATCTGCATCTGTTCTGCCTGGAGCCTGCCGGCAACCGCACGATGATGGAGATCCTGCGGCAGAGCCAGTCACCGTTGATCGTCACGCGGATTTTTTATGAGATGCTGGCGATCCCGATCGATGACGCCATCGTCAAAGAACACCGTCTGGTGTATGAGATGCTGCTGAAGGGAAGCTGGGATTTGGCGGCGATGGGGCTGCGGGAGCATCTGGAACGTTCGCAGATCCGCACATTACAGAAGCTCAAGGTGCTCTCTGTGTTACCGGTGCCTGAACTGCCGCCCTACCTGCTGCGTTTAAGCTGAGACTCTGGCGGACGATCAGCCGGCCTTTTTGCTGGGGCAGCAACCGGCAAGATCGTTAATGATCGGGCAATCGGCACTGTCGTCGCCAGGGCAGCTTGCCGCCAGCGCCAGCAAGCGTTCACGCATCCTGGTCAGTTCCTCAATATGCGACTCAATTTCCGCCACTTTGACCAGCGTTCTGGCCTTCACATCCGCGCTGTGCCGCTGCGGATTATTGAACAGCGTCACCATCTCGCCGCACTCTTCCAGATTGAAACCCACCTGCCGGGCCTGGCGCAGTAGGGTCAGTTCTTCCAAATGTTTCGCCGTGTAGCTGCGGTAGCCGTTTTCGCTGCGCAAGGGCGCGGTAACCAGACCTTTCTCTTCGTAAAATCGAATCGCTTTGCTGGTCAGCCCGGTTTTTTTCGCCACATCGCTGATATTCATCTTCTCTCCTTGACCTTCCCCTTGATGGAAGGTTTAACCTTCATTACTACTGTAAAACCCCATTGGGGTCAAACCGGATAACCAGGAGCTTACACCATGTCACAGACCACGTTATTGGCGCTGGATGGCTTAACCTGCGGCCACTGCGTAAAACGAGTGAAAGAGGCGCTGGAGCAACGTGCCGACGTTGAACAGGCCGACGTGTCGATCGCTGAAGCGCGTATCAGCGGCAGCGCTGACGCCAGCGAACTGATCGCCACCGTTGAACAGGCCGGCTATCACGCCAGCCTGGCGCAGGACGACAGCTTCCCAAAGGCTGAACCGCTGACAGCATCAGACACCCAGCCGGAAGCGCTGACAGCGGACTCCCACCAGCTTCCGGCGCCACAGGCCTCTTCAGCTGAAGCGGCCCCGCTCGCCCACGCTGAGCCGCTGACGGCATCAGCTGCACCTGCAGCGAGTTTTCACCTGCTGATTGATGGCATGAGCTGTGCCAGCTGCGTCAGTCGGGTGCAGAACGCGCTGCAACAGGTGAGCGGCGTCAGCCAGGCGCGGGTCAACCTTGCCGAGCGCAGTGCGCTGGTGATGGGCGATGCCGCCGCTGAGTCGCTGATCGATGCGGTGAAAAATGCCGGTTATACGGCAGAAATTATTGAAGATGACGTCGAACGGCGGGAAAAACAGCAGCAGACTGCCCGCCAGGCCGTTCGCCGTTTCCGCTGGCAGGCCGCGCTTGCCCTGACGCTGGGCATTCCGCTGATGCTGTGGGGAATGGTCGGCGACAATATGATGCTGACCGACAGCAACCGCAATGGCTGGCTGGCCGTTGGCCTCACCACCTTGCTGGTAATGGTGCTGGCCGGCGGTCATTTCTATCGCAGCGCCTGGCGCAGCCTGCTAAAAGGCACCGCCACCATGGATACGCTGGTCGCGTTGGGAACCGCAGCCGCCTGGCTTTACTCCATTTCTGTGAACCTGTGGCCGGACTTTTTCCCGCCTCAGGCGCGCCATCTTTATTACGAAGCCAGCGCGATGATTATCGGCCTGATCAACCTCGGCCATATGCTGGAGCAACGCGCCCGGCAGCGCTCCTCAAAAGCGCTGGAGAAATTGCTCGATCTGACGCCGCCCACCGCGCGCGTGGTGACGGCAGACGGTGAACGCGTGCTGCCACTCAGTGACGTTCAGCCAGGCATGACGCTGCGTCTGACCACCGGCGATCGCGTCCCGGTTGACGGCACGCTCAGCCAGGGTGAAGCCTGGCTGGATGAAGCGATGCTGACCGGCGAAGCGATGCCGCAGCAGAAGGTGGCTGGCGACGAGATCCACGCGGGCACGCTGATGCAGGATGGCAGCGTGCTGTTCACCGCCAGCGCCGTCGGCAAAAACACCACCCTCGCAAGAATTATTCACAGCGTGCGCCAGGCACAAAGCAGCAAGCCGGAGATCGGTAAGCTGGCTGACCGCATTTCGGCGGTCTTTGTCCCGGCGGTGGTGGCTATCGCCCTGATCAGCGCCGCCATCTGGTACGTTGTTGGCCCGGCCCCGCAGGTGGTGTACACGCTGGTGATTGCCACCACCGTGCTGATTATCGCCTGCCCCTGTGCGCTGGGTCTGGCCACGCCGATGTCGATCATTGCCGGCGTTGGGCGTGCTGCCGAATTTGGTGTGCTGGTGCGGGATGCCGATGCACTGCAACGCGCCAGCACCCTTTCCACTCTGGTGTTTGATAAAACCGGCACCCTGACCGAAGGGACACCGCGCGTGGTCGACATCATGCTGTTTAATGGTGCCAATGAGCAGCAGGCGATCGGCTGGGCCGCCGCGCTGGAACAGGGTTCTTCCCATCCGCTGGCCCGCGCGTTGCAAGAAAAAGCCGGCGGGCAAACGCTGCCGACCGTTGAGCAATTCCGCACCCTTGCCGGTAAAGGCGTCAGCGGTAAGGTCAGCGGCGTTGAACTGTGGCTGGGCAACCGCGCGCTGATGGATCAGCAGCAGATCGACAGCGTAAGCCTGAACGATCGGATCGATCGGCAGGCCGCCAAAGGCATAACGCCCGTGCTGCTGGCCGCCGATGGCAAAATTGTCGCGTTATTCTCAGTGCGCGATCCGCTGCGCAAAGAGAGCGTATCGGCGCTGAAACGCCTGCGTGAACGTGGTTATCAGCTGGTGATGCTGACCGGCGATAACGAAATTACTGCCCAGGCCATCGCCAGAGAAGCCGGTATGGACCGGGTGATCGCCGGGGTGTTGCCGGAAGGCAAAGCTGAGGCGATTCGCGCGCTGCAACAGCAGGGGCAGATTGTGGCGATGATTGGGGATGGCATCAACGATGCGCCCGCCCTGGCCCAGGCCGATGTCGGCATTGCGATGGGCAGCGGCAGCGATGTGGCGATTGAAACGGCCGGCATCACCCTGATGCGCCACGATCTGAATGCGGTAGTCGATGCGCTGGCCATCGCAAAAGCCACCTTGCGAAATATGAAGCAGAATTTACTGGGCGCGTTTGTCTATAACGCCCTCGGTATCCCGATTGCCGCCGGCGTGCTTTATCCGTTGACCGGCACCCTGCTCAGCCCGGTGGTTGCGGGTGCCGCGATGGCGCTGTCTTCCATTACCGTGGTCAGCAACGCCAACCGACTGATCCGCTACCAGCCACCGGCGGAATAACGGATTTATCGCACGCCGGATCCGCCGTTTTTACCTGTTACTCAGCCAGTTAAAGCGTTAGCATGGCTGGCTAACTGACAAGGCGGAAAGTATGGGAAAACTATTGCATAAGGCGGCATCTCTCTGGCGATTACTGTCGCCAGTGCGCTACGCCTACCCGGCACAGGATGTCACCACAGATCACAGTCAGCTGCATCTGGTCGGCAGTATTCATATGGGCACCCAGAATATGATGCCGCTGCCAGCAACCCTGCAGGCACAGCTTGAGCGGGCGGATGCGCTGATCGTTGAGGCGGATATCACCGGCAGCGCGTCCCCCTTTAGTGAAAGCGAAACCTGCCCACCGCTGGCAGAACGGCTGACGTCAGAGGAACTGACCCGGCTGCATCGCCTGTGTGAAGAAGTGGCGATCAGCCCCGAAGCGATCGACACGCTGCCCGCCTGGCAGGTTGCGCTGATGCTTCAGGCGCAGCAGGCCCAGCGTCTGGGACTGCGGGCGGATTACGGTATCGACTTCCAGCTGCTGAAAGCGGCCCGCGCCTTACAAAAGCCGGTGATTGAACTGGAAGGCCCGGAAACGCAGCTGGCGCTGCTCAGAGCCTTACCGGATAACGGCCTGACGCTGCTGCAGGATACCCTGATCCACTGGCATACCAACGCGCGCCTGCTGCAAACCATGATTAGCTGGTGGCTGGAAAGCCCGCCGGGCCAGAAACAGACCGCGCTGCCGAGTACCTTTAACAGCGCGCTGAATGATGTGCTGATGCTGCAAAGGAATCAGCGCTGGGTACAAACGTTACGGGATTTGCCGCAAGGCAGGTACGTGGTGGCGGTGGGCGCACTGCACCTTTATGGCGAGGGCAATCTGCCCGATCTGCTGAAAAAGAGATAAAAAAAAGGCCAATATTGCTATCGGCCCGTCAAAGAGGAATTTTTTTATGATTTTAGTTATCCGGTAGCAATCAGGTTGCCAGCGGGGGGCCGATTGTCGCTCAAAGCCTGAAATTTCGCCACTATTATTGTAGATATTGGGTCCAGCCAGACGCTTACAGAAGGACGTGAAGTATGACACCAGCAGTAAAACTTCTCGAAAAACAAAAGGTCAGCTTTCAGCTGCATGCCTACGAACATGACAGCAACGATACCCATTTTGGTGATGAGGCCGTACGTAAACTCAATCAAAATGCCGAACAGGTGTATAAAACCCTGCTGGTGTCGCTGAATGGCGATGGCAAAACGCTGGCGGTGGCCGTTACGCCGGTTGCCAGCCAGCTGGATTTGAAAAACGTGGCAAAAGCGCTGGGTGCGAAAAAGGTCGAGATGGCCGATCCACAGATTGCGCAGCGTACCACCGGTTATCTGCTGGGCGGGATCAGCCCGCTGGGGCAAAAGAAGCGGCTGCCAACGGTGATCGACAGCCTGGCGCAGCAGTTCCCGACCATTTTTGTTTCCGGCGGCAAGCGTGGGCTGGAAATTGAGCTCTCACCGCAGGATTTGGCGCAGCTGCTGAGTGCCACCTTCGCCGATATCGCCCGGCGCGACTGATTGCCGGTTAGTCCGCCGTCTGGGCCAGCAGCTGGTCAATCATCCATTGGCCTGCCGGTCCGGGCGGCGAACGCCGCGACCAGGCGACATCCACCGAAATTTTTTGCGGCCAGCCGGTGACCGGCAACTCGCTTAACACCTGATGACCAAACTGCTCCACCAGCCAGCGCGGCAAAATACTCCAGCCAAATCCCTGCTCAGCCATCTCCAGCAGCAACAGGTATGACGGTGCCGACCAAATCCCCTTCCCGCCCTGATAGCGTTCATTCTCCACCCAGGTATTCAGGCAGAGTTGACGCAGGGATTTCAGCTCGGTTTCGGTGACCTTCGCTTTGCTGGCCAACGGATGATCCTGATGCAGATAGATCGCCATCTGCGCTTCAACCTGCAGCCGCGAGGTAGCAATCTCTTCCGGGTAATCGGGCTGAACGCGGATCACGCCAATATGCGCCCGACCGGCCTGCAGCAGATCGATCACGTCGGCATCTTCAGCAATCATGCACTCAAATTCGATGTCGGGATAACGGGCATCCAACCGTTTCAGCAGCGACTCGTGATAATCCGCCTGCCAGAAGTCCGATATCGCCAGACTGAGGCACGGCTCCACCTCGCCTGCCAGCCTGACCGCCAGCTCATCCAGCTGCGCGCTGGCGTTAAGGATCTCCCTGACCTGCGCCAGCGCCCGTCGGCCATTTTCAGTCAGCACCGGCGAACGGGCATCACGGCTGAACAGGGAAAATCCCAGATCGGTTTCCAGATTAGCTACGGCAGTACTGATGGTGGACTGGCTTTTGCGCAGCGCCCTCGCGGCGGCAGAAAACGAACCGCTTTCGACGGTCTGCACAAAAGCTTGCAACGATTCCGGTGAATAACGCATTGAAGTATCGATTTTCTAGATAGGTAGTCATTTTATCTTAGCAAAGAAAACGGGGAAAATAGCGTCCGGTAACAACTAAGGAGCATTTATGCGTACCAGAACACTGAAAGAACGTTTTTATCATGCCGCAGGCTTTGAGGTGCTGGCGATCCTGCTGGTGTCCCCTCTTGCCGCCTGGATCATGGAGAAGCCGCTGTTTCAGATGGGTGCGTTAGCCATCATGCTGTCCACCGTGGCGATGGGCTGGAACATCATTTATAACGCCGGTTTTGACCGACTGGTGCCGCCAACGGTGAAACGCGGGCTGCTGCTGCGCGTCGTTCATGCGTTAGGCTTTGAGGGTGGCTTTATCGGTATTGGTTTGCCGATTGCGGCCTGGATGTTGGGGATTGGTCTCTGGCAGGCGTTTCTGCTGGAAGTCTCCTTCTTCCTGTTCTTCCTGCCGTACACCGTGGCCTATAACTGGGTTTACGACACCCTGCGCGCCAGGTTGATCCAGCGCAGACAGTGCCAGGTTTAACCGGCAACGTAAAAAAACGGCACCGCCAGTTGGGGTGCCGTTTTTTTTCGTCTAGCGCTGGGCGGTCTGGATTTTAAATAATTTCCACACCTTCGGCAGCAGCGGCTCGTCCTGCTCCGCCGGATCTTTTTTCTCTACCGGCGCCTCTTTCTGGTAAACGATTTCGCCTTTTGGCGCGAACGCCTCCGCATTCAGCGGCGAGTGATTCTGGATGTACTGCTTCAGCACTTCGGCATCGACAAATCCGGTATTCACATAGCCCGGCAGCTGATTGACCGGCGGATAACCATCGCCTCCGGTGGCGTTAAAACTCAGCGTGGCCATGCGGTACATTTTATCCGCCTGCAGCGGCTCACCGTTGATTTTAATCTCGCTGACGCCGGTGCCATAAGCCACCAGGCTGACGTTGGCAAACTGCGCGTAGGCCCCGGAATCCACCTGCTTATTGGCCACCACCGCCAGATATTTCTCGACGTCGCTGCCTTTCATCTCCACATAGGTCAGCTTATTGCCAAATGGCTGCACCTTCAGCACGTCTTTATAGGTAATGGTGCCGGACTCGATTGAATCACGCACGCCGCCGCCGCTCATCACCGCAAAGTCGGCTTTGGTGCGTTCCATCTGAGACGCCAGGATCAGGCGGGAAAGGTTGGTCTGCACAAATCGTACCTTGCTGCGGTCGCCTTCAAGATGGCCGTTAACGCTGCCGATTTTTACCCCCAGCTGCGCTTCGCCTTTTTTCTGGAACGGCGTCAGTAACTTCATCATCGCCGGGTTTTTCGCGATTTCCTGGGTGTAGTTAATCCAGCTGACGCTGCCGTCGGCGTTGGTCACCTTGTGGCGCAGGTTGATTGGCACCAGTTCGTAATGTTCCAACGTCAGTTTGCCATTGAGGAAAGTGAAGTCGGCACGGCCAATGTATTTGCCCCACTCATGCGCCTGCACAATCCAGGTGCCGTTTTGCTGGTCCGGCGTACACGGCGTTCCCGGCACGTAATCCTTCTGGCTGACGTTCTCTTTCGCCATGCAGACCGGATCCTGCGAGTGGCCGCCGACAATCATATTCAGATAGCCTGCCGGCAATTCACGCGCCATTTCCACATCGCCCGGCGCATTGGAGCCATGGTTACCGTTATCGTAATGGCCCATATGCGTGGCGGCGATAATCACATCCGGCTTCTCTTTCTTCCTCAGCGCTTCCACCACTTCTTTGGCTTCAGCGGCGGGCTTGCGGAATTCCATGTCGGTGAAGTATTCCGGGTTACCAATTTTTGCGGTGTCGTCGGTTGTCAGACCAATCACCGCAATTTTCAGGCCCATACGGTTAAATAACGCGTAAGGCTGAAACAGGCGTTTGCCGGTGCTTTTCTGATAGATATTGGCCGAGAGCAGCGGGAATTTGGCCCATTTCTGCTGCTGGCGCAGCACCGACAGCGGATTATCAAATTCATGGTTGCCAATCGCCATCGCGTCATAGCCCACCAGATTCATGCCGCGGAAATCCGGCTCCGCATCCTGCAGGTCGGATTCCGGCACGCCGGTATTGATATCGCCGCCAGAGAGGATCAGCACCTGGCCGCCGTGGGCCTGAACGTCGTAACGGATTTCATCCATCATGGTTTTCTGCGCGGCCAGGCCATATTCATCGTGCTCGTTCTGCCAGAAGTGTCCATGGTGGTCGTTGGTGTGCAGCACGGTGAATTTGTACACCCGATCCTTCACATAGGCCTGGGCCACCAGCGGCAGGCTTAGCATCAGTAAGGTCAGGGCTGGCACCAGCCTTTTATTCAATGAAAGCACAACGAATCTCCTTGTTATGAATGGGTCGCGCGGTATCGCGTAAACTAGATGTCAAAAATTAACGGCGGTTTTGTCATTTATTTGTGACTATTTATCGATTATGCCGCAGGATAACTGAGCGGGATAATAATTAGCCTTCTTACTGCTCCTCCAACCCTTCGAACGAACAGGTTTTCTCATGGCCAGCGAACAAATACTGTCTTCTGCTTCTTCTGCCCCAGCCAGGACGTCATTTGGCATTCTTGGCGCCATCAGCGTGGCCCATCTGCTGAACGATATGATCCAGTCACTGATTCTGGCGATCTATCCGCTACTGCAAACGGAGTTTACCCTCAGCTTTGTGCAGGTGGGCCTTATAACCCTGACTTTCCAGGTCACCGCCTCGCTGCTGCAGCCGGTGATCGGTTACTACACCGATAAACATCCGCAGCCGTGGTCGCTGCCGATCGGCATGGGATTCACGCTGGGCGGCCTGATCCTGCTGGCGCTGGCAACGAACTTCCCCACCATTCTTCTGGCGGCGGCGCTGGTCGGTACCGGCTCTTCGGTGTTTCATCCCGAATCGTCCCGCGTGGCGCGTATGGCATCTGGTGGGCGACATGGCCTGGCACAGTCGCTGTTCCAGGTGGGCGGAAACTTCGGCAGTTCCCTTGGCCCGCTGCTGGCTGCGCTGATTATCGCCCCCTACGGCCGTGGTAACGTCGCCTGGTTCACCCTCGCCGCGCTGCTGGCGATCGTCGTGCTGCTGCAAATCAGCCGCTGGTATCAGGCTCAGCATCGGGTGGCAAAAAGCAAGGCGATGCCGACAGAGGTGACAACCTTACCACGCAAAAAAGTGGCCTTCGCTATCTCAATACTGCTGGTGCTGATCTTCTCAAAATACTTTTATCTGACCAGCCTCAGCAACTATTACACCTTCTACCTGATGCAGAAGTTTGGCCTGACGGTTCAGAGTGCCCAGTTCCACCTGTTTGCCTTTTTATTCGCGGTCGCCGCCGGGACGGTGATCGGCGGGCCCATCGGTGACAAGGTGGGCCGTAAGCGGGTGATTTGGGTATCGATCCTCGGCGTGGCCCCGTTTACCCTGCTGCTGCCGCATGTGTCGTTGTGGTGGACCGGCGTGCTGTCGGCCATTATCGGCTTTGTGCTCGCCTCCGCCTTCTCGGCCATTCTGGTCTACGCCCAGGAACTGATGCCGGGCCGGATTGGCATGGTTTCCGGCCTGTTCTTCGGCTTCGCTTTCGGCATGGGCGGCCTGGGCGCGGCGGTGCTGGGCGTGGTTGCCGATCACAGCAGCATTAATACTGTCTATCAAATCTGTGCTTACCTGCCACTTCTCGGTATTCTGACCATATTCCTGCCTGATAACCGGGCTAAATAACCCTTCCCGGCGCAGATAATTGCGATCTGCGCCGCTTAATTTCTGCCACAAATCAAGCTTCCACCCCGATAACTCACAGAAATCACACTTCTGTGCGATTCCGGCTAAGGAATTGCAGTTTATTGCCGTTATAACCCTTTATATCAAGCAGTGTGATCAATTATGTTATACGCTTAATATTACAACCGGACACATTTTCACACAGGAGAGAGGCATGCACCACACCACACCGCTTATCACCACCATTGTGGGAGGCCTCGTTCTCGCCTTCCTCTTTGGTATGCTGGCAAATCGCCTGCGAATTTCTCCTCTGGTTGGCTATCTGTTAGCGGGTGTGCTGGCCGGTCCTTTCACCCCTGGCTTTGTTGCCGATACCAACCTGGCACCGGAACTGGCGGAACTGGGTGTGATCCTGCTGATGTTCGGCGTCGGCCTGCATTTCTCGATGAAGGATTTGATGGCGGTAAAGGCCATCGCCATTCCCGGCGCAATCGCGCAGATTGCCGTGGCGACACTGCTGGGAATGGGGCTTTCATGGGCGATGGGCTGGCCGTGGTTAACCGGCCTGGTGTTCGGTCTGTGTCTTTCAACGGCCAGTACCGTGGTATTGCTGCGTGCGTTGGAAGAGCGTCAGTTAATTGACAGCCAGCGGGGGCAAATCGCTATCGGCTGGTTGATTGTGGAAGATTTAGTGATGGTGCTGGCGCTGGTGCTGCTGCCCGCCATTGCCGGTATGTTCGAAGAAGGCAACGCCAGCATCAGCATGGTGTTGTATGACCTGCTGATCACCATCGGCAAAGTCGTGGCCTTTATGGTGCTGATGATGGTGGTGGGTCGCCGCGTGGTGCCGTGGATCCTCGCCCGCAGCGCGGCAACCGGTTCCCGCGAACTGTTTACCCTCGCCGTCCTCGCCCTGGCGCTGGGCATTGCCCTCGGTGCGGTGGAATTTTTCGATGTCTCCTTTGCCCTTGGCGCCTTCTTCGCAGGCATGGTGCTGAACGAGTCGGAACTCAGCCACCGTGCGGCCCATGATACCCTGCCATTACGTGATGCCTTTGCGGTGCTGTTCTTTGTCTCTGTCGGCATGCTTTTCGACCCGATGATCCTGCTGAAAGAGCCGCTGGCGGTGATTGGCGTGTTGGCGATTATCGTGCTCGGTAAATCGCTGGCGGCGTTGGTGCTGGTCAGGATGTTTGGCCACTCACGCCGCACGGCCTTAACCATTTCCGTCAGCCTTGCGCAGATTGGTGAGTTCGCCTTTATCCTTGCCGGACTCGGGATCTCCCTTAACCTGTTAACCGGCGAAGGACGCAATCTGGTGCTGGCAGGGGCGATCCTGTCGATTATGCTCAACCCGATCCTGTTTACCCTGTTGCAGAGTTACCTGAATAAAACCGAGACGCTGGACGATCAGGTGATCGAAGAAGCCATTGAGGAAGAGAAGCAGATCCCGGTCGATCTCTGTAATCACGCCATTGTGGTAGGTTTTGGTCGCGTCGGCAGTCTGTTGGGGAAAAAGCTGATCGAGGAAGGCGTGCCGATCGTGGTGGTCGAGAACAGCCGTCCGCGCGTTGAGGCTTTGAGAGAACAAGGGATCAGCGCGGTGTTGGGCAATGCGGCCCGCGTCGACACCATGGAATTAGCGCGGCTGGACTGCGCACGCTGGCTGCTACTGACCATTCCCAATGGCTATGAAGCGGGCGAGATTGTCACCGCCGCACGCGAGAAACGGCCTAATATCGAGATTATTGCCCGCGCCCATCATGATGATGAAGTGAGCTATATCATTGAGCGTGGTGCCGATCAGGTGGTGATGGGAGAGCGCGAGATTGCCAGCAGTATGCATACGCTGATGCACACCAGTCTGAGTGAATTGCCACGAGAGTGTCCGATCTGACTGGCCTCCCCGCCGGCCAGATAGCCGGCGGGGAAAACCGTTAGCGTTCCCAGTAGGACTCTTCCAGGCTGTCCTCACGCTCCGGCAAGCCACGTGAAAGCCGGGGAGAATGCTGATTAAGCACCTGATAGCTGACGCGGTTGGCGTATTTACACACCTGGGCCAGTGACGAATAGGTCAGATAGTTGCGGCCATGCTTGCTGGAGTTGGGCACATTCAGACGGTGATAATTATTGGCGGTGATATCGTGCAGCATCGCCGCCAGCGCACCGTCTCCCGCACCGTTGGTGTTCATGATTTTCTCCGGGCCGCCCATATAAGGCGCAATGTGCGAGAAAATCTTCAACGGCTGCTCACAGTCCTGATGGCGCATCGCGCGGCTGAATTCGTACTGGTTGAATTCGGGGATCGCACCAGGCAGCAAAGGATGCTGGGTGACGCGTTTGCCCTCTTCTTCGGTATATCCCGCCATAAACAGGCCGTTTGGTCCGGCGGTACACAACACCAAATCCACCCAGTCCAGCGCCATATTCGACGCCATCAGCGGATCGCTGAGCCCGGTCAGCGCTTCCGCTTCCTCTTCATTCATCGCCAGAATCGAAACGTGTTCACGCAGGAACGCCTGCCAGAACTCGGGCTTATCGCCAATGACATATTTGGTGCCCAGCGTTAACACCACCGGCACGTTATGCTTTTTGGCAAAGCCGATCGCTTCCATCGTGGCTTCCGGCATCGGCTCGCCCGGCGCGCAGCGCACCAGATACGAGGTTAAAACCAGCGCGGAGGCACCGGCAATCACCTCTTCCGGGATGCTTTCTTTTTTCAGCTGATTCATCAGGCCGGGGCTGATGGCGAAGGTACGTTCGCCGTTTTCCCCAATCAGGGTAAAGCAGCGACCGATGGCCCCGTCGACGCCCTGCAGGTAGTTCAGGTCAGTGCGGCTGGAGGTGTTGCACAGATAGCGATAGGCATAGCTGCCAATCTGCACGTTGCGGCACATCACGCCCAGCAGCACCGAACGGTCATCCGCCAGCACCGAATAGTTGTGCAGCGTATTGCCGATGGTGCCACCCGCAAACTGATGGGTGATCAGGTTTTCCCGGGTTAACTCTGCATAGAGCGCTTCCGCCACGTCATCGGCGATGACCAGCGAGTGACCGCTGCTCAGGCCATAACGCGCCACAAAGTCATCATCGACGTTGGCTTCAATGTCCACCAGCGTCTGATCGATGCCGACGATCCAGCTGCCGGAGACCTCCTGTTCAGGCTGCGCGATTTGCAGCAGAGGATCGCGCGCGCTGACCGGGAAGTAGTGTTTAGATTTACGCTTGCCGGGAAATTTCATTCGGCTATCTCCGCCCGTTGACCAACTCAACCATCATATCGATATGCAATTCATCATCGTTCAGGGCTGGAATGTATTCAAATTTAGTGCCGCCCGCGTGGATAAAGAACTCCTTGTTCTCCTCACTGATCTCTTCCAGCGTCTCAAGGCAGTCTGAAGAGAAGCCCGGGCTCATGATCTGTACATGCTTAATGCCTTTTGCCGGCAGCGACTTCATCGTCTCATCGGTGTAAGGCATCAGCCAGGGTTCACGACCAAAGCGGGACTGGAAGGTGAGCATCGCATTCTGATCGGTCAGACCCAGCGAGGCGGTCAGCGCATCATAGGTGTCATGGCAACGTTTAGGGTAGTCATCGCCTTCATCGGCAAAGCGCTGCGGAATACCATGGAAAGACATCACCAGCAGATCGGGTTTGCCGTGGGTGGCAAAAGAGCGCTCAACGGAGGCTTTCAGCGCCGCAATATAGGCCGGATGTTCGGCATAATCGCGAATAAAGTCCACGGATGGCAAGCTGCGATAACCAGCGAACACGCTGGTAATGCCATCCCAAACCGCGGCGACGGTTGAACAGGAGAACTGTGGATAGAGCGGCAGGACGATCAGGCGGTTAATGCCCTGCGCCATCAGGCTGTCCAGCGCGCTTTTCAGGCTGGGGTTGCCGTAACTCATGCCAAGTTCAACCGGCATATCCAGTCGGGCTGCCAGCGCAGCACGCTGCCGCTTGCTGTAAACCATCAGCGGGGAGCCTTCGTCCATCCATACCGAGGCATACAGTTTGGAGACGCGCGGAGAGCGGATCGGCAGGATCGCACCGTTAAGGATCGGCCACCACAACCAACGCGGCGTATCGACCACGCGCGGATCGCTGAGGAATTGTTTCAGGTAGCGTTTTACAGCAGGCGTGGTGGGTGCATCAGGTGTGCCTAAGTTCACCAACAGCACGCCGGGTTTATCTTGCCGCATTATTATTCCTTATCTGGGCATCTTGGGTGATGTAAACGAGACTTATTCTAGCGGAAAATGGCGGGGGGAAAACCAATTGCTGTAGTAGGAGCCAGACAAGGCCTGGCCCCTGAGAAATTAACCGAGGATTTTAGCCAGCTCTGCGCTGACTTCAGACACTTTACGGGTGCCGTCGATTTTGTGATACGCGGTGTGGCCTTCTGCGGCTTCTTTGCTGTAGTAAGCAATCAGCGGCGCGGTCATCTGATGGTATTCGACCAGACGCTTACGCACGGTCTCTTCCTGATCGTCCTTACGCGTGGTCAGCTCTTCGCCGGTCACGTCATCTTTGCCTTCCACTTTTGGTGGATTGAAGTTGACGTGATAAACGCGGCCAGAAGGCGCATGAACGCGACGACCCACAATGCGTTCAACAATCAGTTCGTCTGGTACAGCAAATTCCAGCACGTTGTCGACTTTGATACCCGCGTCCTTCATGGCATCAGCCTGAGGAATGGTGCGAGGGAAGCCGTCTAACAGGAAACCGTTGCGGCAGTCTTCCTGAGCGATACGCTCTTTGACCAGCGCAATAACCAGTTCGTCGGTGACCAGTTTACCGGCGTCCATGATCTCTTTGGCTTGTTTACCCAGTTCGCTGCCTGCTTTCACTGCTGCACGCAACATGTCACCCGTGGAGATTTGCGGAATACCGTATTTCTCCATAATGAACTGAGCCTGAGTCCCCTTACCTGCACCCGGTGCACCGAGCAGAATAATACGCATTGCGTAAATCCCCTTGCGAATCGCTTAAATGATCTATTTATCCAAGCCTGGAACCATACCATTATGGCCCTTTATCCACAAGGAACGCAGCGTCTAACCTGCGTCCGCGTAACGGGCATCCGCAACATGACGACGCGCCCAGATAGTTTGTGAAATCACCGCCGTCACGATCACGGCGCCACCAACAACTGCCTGAATTGTCGGCATTTCCCCGAGGAACACCGCCATCCATAACGGCGCCAGCGCCGTTTCCAGCAGCAGGAACAGTCCGGCATTTGCCGGGGAAACATATCGGGTGGATAAGGTGATCAAACCCATAGCCAACGGCATGATCAGCGCGCCTTCGGCCAGCGACCAGCCATATTGCGCAAAAGTCAGCGTTTTCAGACTAGCACTCAGTTCCGGGCCCATCCAAAGTGCAATCAGCAATGACGCCAGTAAGCCACCGAGAGACGGCAGTCCCACCGTGCCGCCTTTCACCCGCGACGTGAAGATAAAGGCCAGCGCCATCGACACCGCCGTAGCCAGCGCGTAGACGTTGGCGATGGCGTGATCGCCTGCCGCACGGCCAGACATCACGATGATCACCCCGACAATGCCCGCCAGTGCGGCGATCATTACGCTGCGATCGCTTTTGATCTTAAAGAACAGCCGACAGATCAACGCGGAAATAAACGGCGTCGAGGAGATAATCACCAGCACCGTCGCCACATTTCCCCGGTTCAGCGCATTAACGAAGCAGGCTGACGAGATACAGAAAAACAGCGTTGATAAGACGTTATCTTTGGTTAACCAGGGCTGGCCGAGCGTGCTGCGACTTTTCCCCCACAGCGCCCACACCAGCAGACAGATCCCCCACATAAAAACGCCACGCAGCGCGACAATCGTCCATGAGTCTTCGATATTCATCAGGCGGATAAACACCGAGTCGGTGCTGAGGATAATCCCGCCCAGGATGCCGATCATATTGCCGTTCAGCGGCAGAGTCTGTTTCATTCAGGGTTGCTCCCAAAGCTGAGTCAGATCCCGTTCGACCTGGCGGCTCATATCGACGGCCTTTTTGCCGTCTCCCCTTTCCCAGCAAGAAAGCCGCAGGGTTTTCGAGTGGGCAAAGTAACTGGCACCGGCGGCTTTCACCTGCTTTTGCAGCGCGTCGCTTAACGGTGGCACGTTAAAGCAGGCAAACGGCAACGCCGGATGGCTAATCGAGGTGAAATCCATCCCGGCGATGTCTTTCAGCGCTATCTTCATCACTTTCGCCACGTTATACGGCTGCCAGCTGGCGCTGCGAATATTGCCGATCGCTTCTTCCAGCGGTTTTGCTGAGGCGGTAGATTCTTCAAACAGACGCAGTTCGCTGCGCATCAGCGTACTGAAATGCTCCGGGCGCAGGGCAATGATCGCCAAACCAACGGTCAGCGAAGCATGCTTGTGCATCGGCGCGACAAAAATCGAACTCTTTTCAATCAGCTCGCTGTGCAGGTTAGTGGCGAAACTGTGGGAGGCATCCACCACGCCTTTGCCTTTACTGTCGTCGAGGCTGTTTACCGCGCCGGTGTAAGGATTGACGTGCGTGATAATCGGCACGTTGCCCGGCCCGGTAAATTGCGACGCCGGATGATGGAACAGTTCGCTCACCGGCTGGTAATGCGCATGCTTTGCCAGGCACAGCGTGGTCTCCTGCTTATGGAACAGGTGCGACAGGATCACCAGCCCAACCCGCACGGACTGGACGAAGAAAATATCGTACTCCTGCAGCTTATACAGGCGGGAAAGCTCTTCCCTTAATTCATCTCGTTGCATACGCGCTCGCTTAAAAAATTGCTCGCCGTGAACCGTCTGTAAATGGGGTGATAAGGAGGATGCGTCCATTAGTTAATCAACTCTTGCTGATAAAGCAGTGGCATAACGTTATCGCGGAAGATCGAACCCACCGCGATTTCACAAGGTGGCCTGCGGTAGTTAACCCAGGCAATTTCTTCAATTTCCGATCCGGCGCGCGGCTGGCCGGCGATCTCCACGTGATAAACATGGTTCTCAATGGCGGTGGCCTCAAACTCCGCCAGGCCGTGAAACAGGCCAAAAGGCCGGAACGCTTTCACCTGCACACCCAGCTCTTCCTGCAGTTCGCGCTTCAGGCAGGCCAGATGATCTTCCCCGGCCAGCGGCTTGCCGCCAGGCGAGATAAAGGTGCTGGTCCCCCGCTTGCGGGTCAGCAACAAGGAACGCTGCCAGATGATAATGGCCGCACATTTCACGATAATTTTCATATCAGGCTCCGAAAAAGGACGTAACCCGAAGGTTACGTCGCATAAAGAGACCGTATCAGGCAGCGGCACTGGTCGTTTTACCCAGCAGCTGGGTGGTCAGGGTTTCGCCTGACAGGAAACGCACAATGTTGAGGGCCAGCGGGGTTTTGTCTTTCAGATATGCGAGGATCACTTCATCGCTTGGGGTGGAGAAGCTGTCAGCAAAGATGCTGATGCCTTCCAGCGATTTGGTGGAAATCCCGAGCTGCAGCAGGCGATATTTCACGTCATCCGCTGACTGTGCGAATTCATAGATCGGCGACTGATAGTTGATATCAAACTGCGCCATCATCTCCATCAGGAACGATTTCGCCACCTGCCGCTGCTCCGGGAACTCCATCTGATAATGGGTGATGCCATCGTTAATGGTGTTGATGTCGTTACGTCGACAGAAATCCACCAGATGGGCATGGATTGCCAGTTTCTCGCCCAATAACACCAGGTTTTTCCGGTATTTGAGGATATCGTCTTCCAGGTGTTCAATGGCGATGGAGCGGAATGCCCCGCTGATATCCGCCACCGTATGGTCAACCACTAAATCGCCAAAGCGGTTTTTTAGCTCATCAACCCGGTGCGATAAAATGCCACGATGCAGTGAACATCCACTGTTTCCTGACCAAAGATGCACAGGGATACCCTGTAACATCAGATAACACGCTGCCAGTGTGCTATCACGTCCACCGGTAAACATTACAAGCTGTGTTTTTACGGAATGCTGTGTTGTCATTTTCCTTTCCTTCACGTCGCTGTTGTATGTAATCGTGGGTTAATCCGGGGAGAGATGGCCGCCTCATGCGCCGCAGTTAACAGCCTGCAGCTTTGTTTTCGGGCAGACCTCCCTGTCTGCGAAATCAGATTAGGTAAAACCGACTGGACTTTAAAATGATATAAACAGACACTTGCTGTTAGTTTTTCTCACAGAGCACTCTTATGTCAGGACTCCCCTCACTGCGCGCCCTGCGCTATTTTCATCAGGCCGCACTGCATCAAAATTTCAGTCTGGCGGCGCAGTCGCTGAGCGTGACCCACAGTGCGGTCAGCCATCAGATAAAACTGCTGGAAGAGTGGTTAGGGAAGCCGTTGTTTTTGCGGGCGAATGGTCGGGTACAGCTGACCTCTGACGGCGAGCGGCTGAAAGTTTGCTGTATGCACACCTTCCGTGAGATCGAAACCACCTGTGAGAAGATCCGCGCCAGAAACCTGAACAGCCTGACCGTCTCCTGCGCACCCAGCTTTCTCGCGCAGTGGCTGATCCCGAGGATCAGCCGGTTTACCGAGCGCCACAAAGATATTGCGCTGACGTTCCAGACCCATGTGGATATTGAGCGGGTGCGCAACGAACAGTCCGACCTGCTGATCCTCAGCCATGAACAGCTGGTGCAGGACGATATTGCCGCCACGCTTATCACCGTCGATTATATCGGCCCGGTCTGCGCGCCCTCGTTCAGCAACCGCTTTACCTATGAAACGGACTTCTCCACCCTGCCGCTGCTGCACGCGGATACCAAGCTGCATGCCTGGGCTGAATGGGCGAAGAAAACCGGCGCACGGGGCGATTTCTGGGCAGGAAAGCACTTTGATAATCTGACGCTGGCGATCCAGGCAGCCCGCAATGGGTTGGGGATTATTATGACGCCGCAGATCCTGGTGAAAAAAGAGATCCGTGAGGGATCGCTGATCGCGCCGCTGGGCTTTGCCGAGGTCGACAGGGCAACCTGGATGATGGTTAAGGCGTCACGCAAGGAAGAGCGGGAGATCGAACTGTTTCGCCGCTGGCTGTTAGAAGAAGCGGCCATGGTGGGATAGAACGGCAGAAAAGAAAAAGGGGCGAATCGCTTCGCCCCCTGGTGATGACAGTGTCGGTAGAATGCCTTACGCCAGCAGCAGCTGGTTCATGCGGCGGATAAACTGGTTGGGATCTTCCAGCGTGCCGCGTTCAGCCAGCATCGCCTGATCGAGCAGCAGCTCAACCCACTCCGCAAAGTGCGTATCGTCCTGCGTCTCCGCCGTGCGTTTCACCAGCGCATGGTCCGGGTTCAGCTCAAACAGATACTTCACTTCCGGCACGGCCTGGCCCGCAGCGGCAAACAGCTTCGCCATCTGGGTGCTCATGTCGTTGGCTTCAGTGGTGACGATAGCCGGCGTGTCGGTCAGACGGTGCGTCAGACGCACTTCCTTCACGCGATCGCCCAGCAGCGTTTTCACGCGCTCAACAAACGGCTCAAGCGCCTTTTCGGCTTCTTTCTGCTCTTCGCTCTCTTCGTCGGCCAGCTTGCTCAGATCCTGATCGTCTTTGCTGACGGACTGGAACTGTTTGCCATCGAACTCGGTGAGGTAGCTCATCATCCACTCATCGATACGATCGGAGAGCAACAGCACTTCGATACCTTTTTTGCGGAACAGCTCCAGGTGCGGGCTGCTCTTCGCGGCGGCATAGCTGTCGGCCGTGATGTAGTAAATCTTGTCCTGACCTTCGACCATGCGGCTGACGTAATCTTCCAGCGACACCTTCTGCGCAGAACCTTCGCTGCTGGTGCTGGCGAAACGCAGCAGTTTAGCGATGGTTTCGCCATTGGCGCTGTCTTCAGCCGGGCCTTCTTTCAACACCAGACCGAATTGCTGCCAGAACTGCTGATATTTCTCTTCGTCGTCCTTCGCCACTTTCTCCAGCATCTGCAGCGCACGCTTGCTCAGCGCGTTGCGCAGGTTTTGGGTAATGCGGCTGTCCTGCAGGATCTCACGGGAGACGTTCAGCGGCAGATCGCTGGAATCTATCAGGCCGCGCACAAAGCGCAGATAGTTCGGCATAAACTGCTCGGCGTCATCCATGATGAATACGCGCTGCACGTACAGTTTCAGGCCGTGCTTGTGGTCGCGATTCCACATATCAAACGGCGCCTGGGTTGGGATATACAGCAGGCTGGTATATTCCTGCTTCCCTTCCACGCGGTTGTGGCTCCAGGTCAGGGGATCGGCGTAGTCATGAGAAACGTGCTTGTAAAACTCTTTGTATTCGTCTTCGCTGACTTCCGACTTGTTACGCGTCCACAGCGCCTGGGCTTTGTTGATCTTTTCCCAACTGGTGGTGTCGTCTTCTTCGTTGTGGCTTTCGATTTCTACCGGCAACGCGATGTGGTCAGAATATTTGCTGATGATGCTGCGCACACGCCAGGCATCAAGGAACTCGTCTTCACCTTCACGCAGATGCAGGGTGATTTCCGTGCCACGGTCTTCTTTAGTGATGTCGGCCAGGGTGTATTCGCCCTCACCAGCAGATTCCCAGAACACGCCCTCGTCAGCCGTTGCGCCAGCCGCACGCGTGCGCACGGTGACCTTGTCCGCCACGATAAATGCCGAGTAGAAACCGACACCGAACTGACCGATCAGCTGGCTGTCTTTCGCCTGGTCGGAACCCATCGATTCAAGGAAAGATTTGGTGCCTGATTTGGCAATGGTGCCCAGGTTTTCAATGACTTCGTCACGCGTCATACCGATGCCGTTATCGCTCAGCGTCAGCGTGCGGTTGTCCTTATCAACGGAAACCCGTACGCGCAAGTCGCCATCGCCCTGATAGAGATCCGGCGTGGAAAGCGCGCGGAAACGCAGCTTGTCAGCGGCATCAGATGCGTTGGAGATCAGCTCGCGCAGGAAGATTTCTTTGTTTGAATAGAGGGAATGGATCATCAGGTGCAGAAGCTGTTTTACCTCTGACTGGAAGCCACGCGTCTCTTGTCCTTTCATGGTCATTGCTACCTCAACTAATACGGATGGATATACGTTGAGAAGTAGAGTGGGGGCAAACAACAGGATTTCAAGCAGGCACGACGGATCGTGCCGTTGAATGGTTAGAATCTAATCTTGTGGCGTCCGGCCAGAGAGTGCGACAGCGTGGTGCCATCGACCATTTCCAGCTCACCACCAACCGGCACGCCGTGGGCGATGCGGCTGGCGTCAACGCCATACTGCCCGCACATTTCAGCGATGTAGTTGGCGGTTGCCTCCCCTTCCACCGTGGGGTTGGTGGCGAGGATAACTTCCTGAATAGACTCTTTTTCCAGCCGTTGCTCCAGCCGATCCAGACCAATGTCATTGGGACCAATGCCATCGAGCGGTGAAAGGTGGCCCATCAGCACAAAGTAGCGGCCGGCAAATTGCCCGGTCTGCTCAATGGCATGAATATCGGCCGGGCTTTCCACGATGCAAATCAGACCATTTTGCTGACGACGTGGATTAGCGCAGATGGTGCAGATTTCCTGCTCGGTAAAGGTCCGGCAGTCGGAACAATGACCAATTTCAGACATCGCACGCGTCAACGCCTGAGCCAGACGCATACCGCCACTGCGATCGCGCTGCAAAAGCTGAAAAGCCATACGCTGGGCCGATTTCGGCCCAACGCCTGGCAGGCAGCGCAGCGACTCCATCAAACTTTCAAGGAGCGGGCTGGTCTGCATCAGAACGGCATCTTGAAGCCAGGTGGCAACTGCATACCGTTAGACACACCGGCCATTTTCTCTTTCTGCACTTCCGCAATGCGACGTGCCGCATCGTTGAAGGCTGCAGCAACCAGATCTTCCAGCATGTCTTTGTCATCGTCGAACAGGCTTGGATCGACTTCAACGCGACGGCAGTTATGTGCACCGTTGATGGTGACTTTCACCAGGCCTGCGCCTGATTCACCGGTGACTTCCATTGCCGCGATCTCTTCCTGAACCTGGCCCATCTTGTCTTGCATTTGCTGGGCCTGTTTCATCAGGTTACCCAGTCCGCCTTTTCCAAACATAGTTTTTCTCTCTCAGATCGGGCCGCATACCGCCTAAGCGATAATGCAGCGTTTCAAAGGGGGCGAATGCTCTCTTCATCCACGTCTGCATCGAAGAACCGACGCAGCGTCTGAATATGATTATCCGCAATAATCGACTGACGCGCCTGCGCCAGTTTCTCTTCGTAAATCGCCTGACGCCATTCCAGCGGCGTTAACACCGCGGGATTATCATCTTCTACCAGTGTCAGTTCAACCGGCTGACCGGAGACGGCACTTAATGCTTCCGTCAGCACCTTCTGCGCTGAGGGGGAATTCAGGTGGCGCTGGCTGGAGCGAAGGTGCAGGCAAATGCCGCTCTCCGTCTGCTCTTTCCAGGCGTTCAGCGCCATTTGCTGCACCAGCTTCGGTAACGTCAACTGCGCAATCTCTGCCGCCCAGGCGTCCCGCAACAGCGATTCTGCGGCCAGTTTGGCCATCAGCTCCGGGGTTTTCTCATGCTCCAGTGCGGTACGCAACGCTTTTGGCGTGGCAACCGGCTCGGGGATCGCGTCTTCCTGCGTCTGCGCCTTCCAGCGATACGCCTCTTCTTTTACCGGCGCGGCGGGTTCAGCGGCAAGCTGCCGCTTCTGGCCGCGCTCGGTAACTGAAGCCAACCGCTCCAGTGCCGAACTTGCCGGCCGCGCACGTTGCGCTGCCGGCTCATCCTTTTTTGGTTTGGTCGCTCCCTGTTGGCGCATCAACTGTGTTCGCGCCAGCAGCAGCTGGTTGGTCGTATCGGGCATGTTCCCCGGCGCTTCCGCGTCCTGCACGGTATGGGCAGGCGTGGTGGCCGCCGGTGGCGTTGGCGTTGCCGCCTGTGGTGCCACAGGTTGGGCCTGCGGCATCATGGACGGACGCGCGACCGGCTCCGCAATCACCTGTTTAGGGTGAAAAGCCAGCGCACGCAGCAGCGTCATTTCCACGCCCATGCGGCGATCCGGGGCCAGCGGCAGCTCTTTGCGGCCCACCAGCAGCGTCTGATAATAGAGCTGCACATCGGGCGGTGGCAGCACGCGGGCCAGTTCACGCAGGCGCTGTTCAACGGCGGCGTAATCATCACCCAGCGCCGAAGGCAGCAGCTGGATCATCGCCACGCGGTGCAGCAAGGTCAGCATTTCAACCAGCAGCGCTTCCCACTCCACGCCACGGGAAGCCGCCTGATTCAGCAGCGACATCACCTGCTCGCCTTCCGCATTGACCAGCGCTTCGATCAGCGCCAGCGGCTGTTCATCATCCAGCGTGCCGAGCATGGCGTTGACCGTCACGGTGGTGACCTGTCCCTGCCCCATGGCAATCGCCTGATCGGCCAGGCTCAGCGCATCACGCATGCTGCCATCAGCCGCACGGGCTAATAGCTGGAGCGAACGCGGCTCAGCCTCAATTTTTTCTTCCTGCAGCACATGCTGAAGCTGACCGCGGATCTGTTCGACATCCAGTGCTTTCAGATGGAACTGCAGGCAGCGCGACAGAATCGTCACCGGCAGCTTTTGCGGATCGGTGGTCGCCAGCAGGAATTTGACGTGCTCAGGCGGCTCTTCCAGCGTCTTTAACAGCGCATTGAAGCTGTGACGGGAAAGCATGTGCACTTCATCAATCAGGTAAACTTTGAAGCGGCCACGCGCAGGGGCGTACTGGACGTTATCCAGCAGGTCTCGCGTGTCTTCAACTTTGGTACGTGAGGCGGCATCAATCTCAATCAGATCAACGAAACGCCCCTGTTCGATTTCACGACAGTTATCACACTGACCACACGGGGTCGCCGTAATGCCGGTTTCGCAATTCAGTCCTTTCGCCAACAGGCGGGCAATAGTGGTCTTTCCCACACCTCGGGTGCCGGAAAACAGATAAGCGTGATGGATGCGGCCGAGCGACAGGCCATTAGCCAGCGCTGTCAGGACATGCTCCTGACCGACGACATCAGTAAACGCTTGTGGACGCCACTTGCGGGCCAGTACCTGATAGCTCATTAATTCGCGGGATGTGTTGAGTGAACCGGAGGGTAATGCTAACACAGCCCCACCTTTACGGCGAGGCTGAAGGTTGCGGGATCAGTGCCCGGGGAAGTTAACGAGGCTGAAGGAGTCGATCCCCATCGCCTTCAGGCGGGCTTCACCGCTCAGGTCGAACAGATTGATAATGAAAGCGGCATCTTTCACTTCGCCACCGGCACGGCGGATCAGTTTCACCGTTGCTTCGATGGTGCCACCGGTCGCCAGCAAATCGTCGACCATCAGCACGGTATCGCCAGGGCCGATGGCATCGCAATGCAGTTCCAGCTGGTCGGTGCCGTATTCCAGCTCATAGCTTTCGGCGAAGGTTTTACGGGGCAGTTTGCCCGGCTTACGCACGGGAACAAAGCCCACACCCAGACCTAACGCCACCGGCGCGCCGAACAGGAAGCCACGGGCTTCAGTGCCGACCACTTTGGTGATCCCCTTGTCACGATAGCGTTCAACCAACAGTTCAATACTGAGTGCAAACGCGGTGGGATCTTCCAGCAGGCTGGTCACGTCACGAAACAGAATGCCCGGCTTAGGGTAATCCGGGATGCTTTTGATACTGTTTTTAAGGAATTCAAGCTGCTGAGCAGTCGCGGTCATAGTGTTATGCCTGGTAAATACAAATCTGACTCGCGCAGCTTCATCTGCACTGACACTCTGTCACAGGGCAAAAAGAGAACGTCAGGGGAAGCTACGCACGAAAACGACCAAATCTATGCAAACCGTCGGGCAATTGCAACCATACACCGCAAAATCACGGCTTTTCTTGCGGATCCTCAACAACCGGGAGCCTGAGCATAAAGAGGATCAGGATGCAGAGCAGACAGACTAACAATAGCCGCACCCAGAGAATGTTGACCAGCCACAGAGAAACCGCAAAGGTGATGACGGTAAACACCACCATGCGCCCTTTCGCTTTGGGCGGCAGCGCCCGGTGCTTCTGCCAGTGGCGTAAGTAAGGGCCAAACAGCGAACGGTGCAGCAACCAGTGGTGGAAGCGTGGAGAGGATCGGGCAAAGCACCAGGCCGCCAGTAACAGAAAGGGCGTAGTCGGTAATAACGGTAAAATTACGCCAAGTGTCGCCAGCGCCATCGCTAACCAGCCAATAATCAGTAGAATGATCCGCTTCATTGCTCTACATCCCTCCCTCACACGAGGTGAGACTAGCATAATCAGGGCAATGCCTGGAGATCGAAGATGAAAAGTGCCCTTATGCTGGAGCAGTTAGCCTCCCGGCTGGAGCAGCTGGCTGAAGCCGTCGAGCCTCACCGCAATAAACGGACGCCCAAAGCGCGTTTTGATGCCCAGTTATTTCATTCTCACAGCACCCGGTTGGGAGATTATTTGCTGGAGATCAGGGAGAGCCTGAAAATGCTCAACCAGAGCGTTGCCGACCAGCGCACCGAGCGTGTGGCCTGGCTGGCCGAGCGCGTGGTGCTGCAAATCAGCGCCTTGCAACGGGAGCTGGCCACGCAGACCTTGCGTAAAGGCGAAGCCGTTGCTGAACCGGTCAGTGAGAACCTCTACGAAAAGTTGGCGAAACATCAGGATTACGAACGGCGGCTGCGGGATATGATTACCGATCGCGAAAGTCAGCTGGCGAAATGCGAAACGCTGGTCCAACAGCAAAACCTGCAGCGGGAAATTGCGGCGCAGGAAGGACGTCTGCAACGTTGCCTGCAAGCCACTAAGCGTATCGAGCGCGCCATTGAAAAGCGTGAACACTAGCTATACTTGGATAAAATTTCATTCTGGGTAGAAAAGATGGGACTTCTTTCGTGGATTATCATCGGCTTGCTGGTCGGTTTTTTAACCCGGCGCTTTTTCCCCGGCCGGCCAGGCGGGCTGATCCCAACGCTGGTGCTGGCGGTGGTTGGTGCGCTGATCGGCGGCTACGTCGGGGTGTTCTTTAACTACGGCACGCTGTCAGAAATCGAGCCACGCGCGCTGCTGATCGCCATCGCTGGCGCGCTGTTGATGGTTCTGTTGGTAAAAAAACTGCGTATTTAATGCCTTATTCGGCTATCAGAGGAAATTGCTATGTCACTGGAAAATGCGCCTGCAGAAGTTAAGCTGGCGGTGGATCTGATCATGCTGCTGGAAGAGAATGCTATCGCGCCGCAAACGGTATTGGCCGCGCTGGCGATGGTGCAGAAAGATTTTGAAGCCAAATTAGCGACTGAACAGCCGGCTGAAAAAGGTTAATGCGCCCGGGTCCGCAGCGCTGGACTGTGCAGAAGCATGTCGATCAATACCTCCACCAGCTGTGGCGCATCGGCTGCTAAATCAAAGCTTTCCGGCATAAATAGCCAGTTTTCCATAATCCCGGTGATGTAAGCTCGCATCACGACCGCGGTGCGTCGGGTGTCGAGTTCAACAGGAAGTTGCCCAGCTTCAATGCACTGACGGAGGACCTCTTCAATCTTCTCGTAACACTCAAGATACAGAGTTTGTTGCATCATCTGTAAAGTGGTCATTTCACCCACAAACTCACATTTATGAAAAATAATTTCCAGAAGTGAGCGTCTGCGCTGGTCCCTTGCCGTGGCTTCAAGGACATAGGTAATCATTGCACGCATAACGGAGAGTGGATCGGAAGGGTATTTTAATTGATACTCAAGCTCTAAGTCTTCCAGTCCTGATTCGGACTGTGCCCAGATTTCATTTAGCAAGTCAGCTTTGTTTTTGAAATGCCAGTAAATTGCACCACGCGTCACGCCAGCCGCAGTCGCGATATCGGCCAGTGATGTTTTGGATACGCCATGCTCGGAAAATCTGCCAATTGCCGCATCAATGATGTGATTTCGCGTTTCTAACGCCTGTTGTTTGGTTTTTCGTGCCATAGGGTGACTTTTACAAAAGGGTGCACTTACATACATTTGCGAATGTATGTAACATACCACGACCATAATTTAAACGCAGCAATGGGTTTATGGGTTTGTGATCCATTGAACAATCGAAATCGGATACTCGAGGTTTATTTATGAACAAAAACAGAGGGTTAACGCCTCTGGCGGCCGTTCTGATGCTTTCAGGCAGCATTATGCTGACAGGATGTGATAACAAAGAAGCGCAGCAGGCCGGACAGCAAAAACCACCCGAAGTGGGTGTTGTAACGCTTAAAAACGCGCCATTGCAGATCACCACCGACCTTCCAGGTCGCACCTCATCATTCCGTATTGCAGAAGTTCGCCCACAGGTTTCGGGCATTATTTTGAAACGTAATTTCGTGGAAGGGAGCGACATTAAGGCAGGACAATCTCTTTACCAGATCGATCCCGCAACCTATCAGGCTGCGTATGACAGTGCCAAAGGTGATTTAGCGCAGGCTGTGGCCAACGCGCAAATTGCTGCGGTGACCGTTAAACGTTATCAGCCGCTGCTGGGTACCAAGTACATCAGTCAGCAGGATTATGACACGGCGAAAGCCACCGAAAGTCAGACGGCAGCTGCCGTTCAGGCTGCGAAAGCCAACGTTGAAACCGCGCGTATTAATCTGGCCTACACCAAAGTGACCTCCCCTATCAGTGGTCGCATTGGTAAATCTTCCGTCACGGAAGGTGCACTGGTTCAGAGCGCGCAAACCACCGCACTGGCTACCGTGCAACAGCTTGATCCTATCTATGTGGACGTCACACAGTCGAGTGAAGACTTTATGCGCCTGCGTGATGAACTGAACTCCGGCAAGCTCCAGCAGGCTAACGGCAAGGCTCAGGTCAAACTTCTTCTGCAAAATGGTAGCGAATACGCTCAGGGCGGAACATTAGAATTCTCTGATGTCACCGTTGATGAGACGACGGGCTCCATCACGCTGCGTGCCGTGTTCCCTAACCCGGACCACTCACTGCTGCCAGGAATGTTTGTTCGTGCCCGTCTGGAAGAGGGAACCAACCCAAGCGCGCTGTTAGTGCCTCAGCAGGCGGTTACTCGTACGCCAACGGGCCAGGCATCGGCGATGGTGATTGGTGCAGATAATAAAGTAGAAGTCCGCACTCTGACGGCTGAGCAGGCTATCGGCGATAAATGGCTGGTGACCAGTGGTCTGAAAGAAGGCGATAAGGTGATTACCGTTGGATTGCAGAGAGCCAAACCTGGCGCTCAGGTTACTCCACAGGAAGTCACTGCAGATGAAGCCAAACAGGCTGGATCTGAACAACCTAAGTCTTAAACAGGAGCCGCTGATACATGGCTAAGTTCTTTATCGATCGCCCCATTTTTGCGTGGGTAATCGCCATCATCATCATGCTGATGGGCGTGCTGTCGATTCTAAAACTGCCGATTGAGCAATATCCTAATGTTGCTCCGCCGGCCGTTCAGATTCGCGCTGTTTACCCTGGTGCCGATGCGAAAACACTGCAGGACTCCGTCACGCAGGTTATTGAACAAAACATGAATGGTATCGATGGCCTGATGTACATGTCATCGAACAGTGATTCTTCCGGTACGTTGCAGTTGACTCTGACCTTCCAGTCAGGGACCGACCCGGATATCGCGCAGGTTCAGGTGCAGAACAAACTGCAGCTGGCGACACCATTACTGCCACAAGAAGTGCAGCAGCAGGGGATCCAGGTTCAGAAATCCTCCAGCAGCTTCCTGATGGTGGCCGGTTTTGTGAGTAAAGATGGCAGCATGAATCAGAATGATATTTCTGACTATGTGGCCTCTAACATTAAGGATCCAATCAGTCGTACGCTGGGTGTCGGCGATACGCAGATCTTCGGTGCGCAGTATGCGATGCGTATCTGGATGGATCCGCACAAGCTGAATAACTATCAGCTGACCCCGGTAGATGTGATTAGCGCCATTGACTCACAGAACTCCCAGGTCGCTGCAGGTCAGCTCGGCGGCTCTCCACCGGTGCCAGGCCAGCAGCTGAACGCCTCGATCATTGCTCAGACCCGTCTGACTTCGACCGACGAGTTCGGCAAGATCCTGCTGAAAGTGAATGCGGATGGTTCGCGTGTTCTGCTGAAAGATGTGGCACGCATTGAGCTCGGCGGTGAAAACTACGAGATCATTGCGCGCTACAACGGCAAGCCTGCGTCCGGTATCGGTATCAAACTGGCGACCGGCGCTAACGCCCTGGACACCGCGGCAGCCGTTAAGGATGAGCTGAAAAAGCTGGAACCGTTCTTCCCGTCAGGGATGGAAACCGTCTATCCGTACGACACCACGCCGTTTGTTAAAATCTCCATCATTGAAGTGGTGAAAACCCTGATTGAGGCGATTGTGCTGGTGTTTATCGTGATGTATCTGTTCCTGCAGAACTTCCGTGCCACGCTGATCCCGACTATCGCCGTTCCGGTGGTTCTGTTGGGAACTTTCGCCATTATTAGTGCTTTCGGTTATTCGATAAACACCCTAACGATGTTCGGGATGGTGTTGGCGATAGGCCTGTTGGTAGATGATGCCATCGTCGTGGTCGAGAACGTCGAACGCGTGATGGTTGAAGAGGGCCTACCGCCGAAAGAAGCCACCAAGAAGTCAATGGAGCAGATCCAGGGTGCCCTGGTGGGTATCGCGCTGGTGCTGTCTGCGGTATTTATCCCGATGGCCTTCTTTGGCGGCTCGACCGGGGTTATCTACCGTCAGTTCTCGATCACTATCGTCTCGGCAATGGTGCTGTCGGTAATTGTTGCCCTGGTGCTGACGCCAGCGCTGTGCGCAACGATGCTGAAGCCGGTTAAGAAAGGCGACCACGGTAAAACCACCGGGTTCTTCGGCTGGTTCAACCGTATGTTCGATAAGAGTACCAACCACTATACCAACAGCGTGGGTCATATCATCCGTAGCACAGGTCGCTATCTGGTGATTTACCTGCTGATCGTGGTGGGCATGGCGTACCTGTTCATTCAGCTTCCGACCTCCTTCCTGCCGGAAGAAGACCAGGGCCTGCTGTTGGCACAGGCACAGTTACCTGCGGGCGCGACTCAGGAACGTACTGAGAAAGTTCTCGACCAGGTGACTGACTACTTCCTGACCAAGGAAAAAGACAACGTTAAATCCGTCTTTACCGTTAACGGCTTTGGTTTTGCGGGACGTGGTCAGAACACCGGTATCGCCTTCGTCAGCCTTAAACCGTGGGACGAGCGTTCAGGTGCAGCGAACAAAGTTGACGGGATTGCCGGACGTGCCATGAAGGCGTTCAGCGAAATCAAAGATGCCATGGTTATTCCGTTTAACCTGCCGGCGATTATCGAATTGGGTAACGCCACCGGCTTCGACTTTGAACTGATTGACCAGGGTAACCTGGGTCACGATGCGCTGACTCAGGCCCGTAATCAGCTGCTGGGCATGGTTGCCAAGCATCCTGATGTGTTGGTTGGCGTGCGCCCGAACGGACTGGAAGATACACCACAGTACAAGCTGATGATTGATCAGGAGAAAGCAGAAGCCCTCGGCGTCTCAATCTCTGACATCAACACCACGCTGGGTGCATCGTGGGGCGGATCTTACGTCAACGACTTCATCGACCGCGGTCGTGTGAAGAAAGTGTACGTAATGGGTGAAGCGGATTCCCGTATGTTACCGGACGACATCAACAAATGGTTCGTCCGTAACTCTAGTGGAACCATGGTGCCGTTCTCCGCCTTCGCATCTGCCAAATGGCAGTATGGTTCGCCACGACTGGAACGCTACAACGGTCTGCCTTCAATGGAGATCCTGGGGCAACCGGCACCGGGCAAGAGCTCGGGTGAAGCGATGGGCCTGATGGAGCAAATCGCTTCTCAGCTCCCTTCAGGGATCGGCTACGACTGGACGGGAATGTCGTATCAGGAACGTTTGTCTGGTAACCAGGCACCGGCTCTGTACGCCATCTCGTTAATTGTGGTCTTCCTCTGTCTGGCGGCCTTGTACGAGAGCTGGTCGATTCCATTCTCGGTGATGCTGGTGGTCCCGCTTGGGGTTATTGGGGCACTGATCTTTACCACCGTTCGCGGACTCAGTAATGACGTCTACTTCGTGGTAGGCCTGCTGACAACCATTGGGCTGTCGGCGAAGAATGCGATATTAATCGTAGAATTCGCCAAGGATCTGATGGAGAAGGAAGGCAAAGGTCTGGTCGAATCGACGCTTGAAGCCGTTCGTATGCGTCTGCGTCCAATCCTGATGACCTCGCTGGCCTTTATCCTCGGCGTATTGCCACTGACGATCAGTACCGGTGCAGGTTCCGGTGCGCAGAATGCGGTGGGTACCGGGGTAATGGGCGGCATGGTGACCGCAACGCTGTTCGCTATCTTCTTCGTGCCGGTCTTCTTTGTGGTGGTTCGCCGCCGCTTCGGCAAGAACAAAGAAGAGCTGGAACAGGGTCATCCTGTAGAGCACAACCCGCACTAATCAGCATTTGATTGCTGTACTGAGAGGCCGCTAATGCGGCCTCTTTTTTTTGCCCTTCTCCCCTGCCTCTCTTTTCCAGTTGCAATCCGCTCAGCGCACGCGCATAATTATTGTTATGTTATAACATTACTTATTTCAGTGAGGATTTATGAAACAGGGTATTCATCCGGCTTACCGCACCGTGGCGTTCCACGATACCAGCGCAGACACCTACTTCGTGGTCGGTTCAACCATCAAAACCGATCGCACTATTGAGCTGGAGGGCAAAGTGCTGCCATACGTCCCGCTAGACGTCTCTTCAGCGTCTCATGCTTATTACACCGGTAAGCAGAAAGACTTTGCCAAAGAAGGCAGCGCGCATCGCTTTAATCAGCGCTTTGGTCGCTTCTTTACTTCATCTTCAGATAAATAAGGCGTCATCATGCAGGTATTAAGCTCGCTGGCGTCGGCCAAGAAACGCCATAAAGACTGCAAAGTTGTCCGCCGTCATGGTCGTGTCTACGTTATCTGTAAAAGTAACCCGCGCTTTAAAGCGGTTCAGGGTGGCAAGAAAAAGCGCTGATCTGTTCTGCACTGAAAAAGCGGGCCGCAATCATTGTGGCCCGCTTTTTTTATCGCTGAAACGGACGGCCAGCATGCTGACCGTCTGCATCACTATTTCATACTGGCAACCATCGCGTTGACGTTATGCTTAAAGGCAGCGACGTAGGTATCTGCCGCGCCACCTTTTTTAGTCAGCGCTTCCGGATAAAGTTCACCACCCGACTGCGCACCGGAGGCAGAAGCAATCTGCTTCACCAGGCGGGGATCGGTCTGGTTCTCGATAAAGTAGCTACGAATATGCTCGGTTTTAAGCTGGGTGATCAGTTTTGCCACGTCAGATGCGCTGGCTTCAGACTCGGTAGAGAAGCCCACCGGTGACAGGAAACTGACGCCATAACGCTGACCAAAATAGCCAAATGCATCATGGCTGGTCAGCACTTTGCGTTTAGCCTGCGGGATTGCCGCAAAGCTTTTCGCCGCCCAACTGTCCAGTTTGGTTAACTGGGCAATATAGGCCGATCCCTGCTGACGGAAATAGGCCGCATCCTCTGGATCGGCGGCTATCAACGCGTTCATCACATTGTTGGCGTACACCACGCCATTCTTCATGCTGTTCCAGGCATGCGGATCGGTAATGGTTTTACCGTCTTCTTCCATTGAGCGGGTTTCAATCCCCTCAGAGGAGACGATCACCTTACCTTTATATTCCGACGCGCTAATCAGGCGATCCATCCACCCTTCCAGCCCGAGGCCACTGACGAAAACCACATCTGCTTTTGCCAGCGCCTGGCTGTCCTGAGGCGTCGGTTCAAAGCTGTGCGGGTCGCCATCCGGCCCGACCAGACTTTTCACCTTAACGTGTTCGCCACCCACTTCTTTCACGATGTCTGCCAGAACCGAGAAACTGGCAACGGTGTTGACCGTTTTAGCCATCACCATTGGGGTGAGTAAAATCCCCGCCACTGCCAGCGCTACAGGTAACTTCTTCATACTTTCTCCTTACCAACTGAAAACGGGCGCTGACGGAAAATTCCGCCGCACGGCCCCACTAAAATCGAGATAAAAAACAGGATCGCGGCACTTAACACCACCGCCGGACCGGCAGGCAGTGACAGGTAGAAGGAGGCAATGAGCCCGCTGAAGCTGGCTATCAGCGCAAGGATCATCGCTGACACCATCATGCCCGGCAGACCTTTGCCCCAGAAACGGGCCGCGGCTGCCGGAAGCATCATCAGGCCGACGCACATCAGGGTGCCCAACACCTGAAAACCTGCCACCAGATTGGTGACGACCAGCATCAGAAACAGGCTGTGCACCAGCGGCGCCGTCCAGCGGTTCTGCGCGCGTAGGAAACCAGGGTCAAAAGCATCGATTACCAGCGGGCGGTAAATCAGCGCCAGCACTAATAAAGAAACAGCTGAAATGACGCAGACCAACAGGATTGAGGGGTTATCTACCGCTAACAGCGATCCGAACAGCACATGCAACAGATCCACGCTGGAGCCGCGCAAGGAGACCAACGTCACCCCCAGCGCCAGCGAGCCAAGATAAAAGCCGGCAAAGCTGGCATCTTCTTTTAGCGGCGTATAGCGGCTGACCGCGCCAGACAACAACGCAACAGAAAGCCCGGCAATCACGCCTCCGGTTCCCATCGCCACCAGAGACAAGCCCGATATCAGATAGCCAATTGCCGCGCCCGGTAAGACGGCGTGTGACAGTGCGTCGCCCACCAGGCTCATTCTGCGCAGCAGCAAAAAGACGCCTAAGGGCGTAGCGCTGAGGGAAAGCGCAATGCAGGCCACCAGGGCACGGCGCATAAAGCCGAATTCAATAAAAGGATGGAACATCGCCAGCATCATGATGCTCCCAGGCTGCGGTTAAAATTCAGCTGGGTAACGGCTGAGCCGGAACCGGACCATTCAGCGTGGCTGCTTTTAAGCCGCAGCGTTTGCGGGAAGTATTTTTCGACGGTGGCCATATCGTGCAGCACGACAATCAGCGTACAGCCAGCCTGATGCCGTTCCTGCAGCAGCTGCAATAACAGCGCGGTAGTCTGGCTGTCGACGCCGGCGAAAGGCTCATCCAGCATCAGCAGGTCCGCATCCTGCACCAGCAGACGGGCAAACAGCACGCGCTGCAACTGCCCACCCGATAAGGTGCCGGGTTGGGCGGTGGCAAACTGCAGCATTCCTACCCGGTCCAGCGCGGTCATCACCTGATTGCGCATCGTGCGATTAATCGCGCCGAACCAGCCACACTTTTGCCAGCAGCCCATCGCCACCAAATCAAATACGTGGAGTGGAAAGGTCTTCTCAATTTCTGATTGCTGTGGCATCCAGGCAAGACTTGTCCGCGGCGCGGGCAAGCTCAACGATCCGCTTACCGGACGCAACAGACCGGCCAGGGTTTTCAGCAGCGTGGATTTGCCAGAGCCATTGGCCCCCACCAGCGCGGTCATCGAACCGCGAGCAAACTCCCCTTGCAGAGCCGGCGTCACCGCGCGCCCCTGATAACCTACCGTCAGTTGATTAAGGGTAATCATCAGGCAACAGCCCAATAAGTTAACGCAGCCAGTAACACGACCACCGCAGCAGACAACAGCAGGCGCACCAGCGCTGAGTGGGTAAGTAAGGTGCCGTAGCGAAGAAAGACAGGAAGAGAGGACATCGATTGCGACCACCATTATGTTATAACATAACAATATCATACAATCTCTGGCTCTGGCGGGTTCAGACAAAGTGTATCTAATTATTACTTAAATAATGCCTTCCATTACCCAGGGTTATATAAACTTTTTTCAACTTCTTTAGTTTTACTGTCGCGGGACATGACATTATCTACTAAGATAATTAATAGCCAAATCATTAAGATAGTTTAGAAGACACTAAAGGCACTTGCTTATTTTCACAGGCAGACCAATTATCTCTATAAGCGCTAATTAACACTGTGGGGGAAAAATGCGCAAAACTATTCCCTTTTCTTACTCAGGCAATGAAGACGATCTGTTAACGTTATCAGATAACCTTCAACGGATTATTCCCAAAATAGAAGTAGAGTTAACGGGTTCGCTGTTATGGTATTCACAGAATGCGCAATATGTTCCCGAAAGTATGAAAATTATTTCTATAGAATATTCAGGTGAATCGCGTTATAAGATGACTTACAGCTTCCGCTGGAACGTATTCAACGCCTGTCTCGATATAGATGCAGACCAGACCACAACTGAAACAGTCAATTTTGAATGGCAATCAGGCCTGCTGACCTTTGATTTCATCGATAATCAACAGACCAGTACCGCTGACGAATTGTAATATTGCGTAATAGCATTACAAATACAGCTTTATTACGTTATATTTATTAATAGATTTAGGTTAACGTTAATTATCGCTCCTGGCATACCAATCGCTGAAAGCCCGCGCTGACGGCATCTTTCACTCGCTATGGAGGGGAAAAAGATGGACGAATACTCACCAAAAAGGCATGATATCGCCCAGCTGAAATTTGTGTGTGAAAATTTGTACGATGAAAGCCTGGCGACGTTAGGCGATAGTCATCACGGCTGGGTTAACGATCCTACTGCTGCAGTCAATTTACAGCTCAATGATCTGATTGAGCATATTGCTGCCTTCACCATGAATTACAAAATTAAACATCTCGAAGATAGTGACCTGATTAGTCAGATTGATGAATATCTCGATGATACGTTTATGCTCTTTAGTAATTACGGCATTAATGTTCAGGATTTGCAGCGCTGGCAAAAATCAGCAAAACGCTTGTTTAACATTTTCGCCGAGGAATGCGCTCTCGTGCCCGTACAGACGAGCCATTCATTTTAGCAACCCATTATTTTTTCTACGGTTTAACAATGACAGATAAACTTCTTACTAAAACTGATTATCTGATGCGTTTAAGACGGTGTCGGTCAATCGACACCCTCGAGCGCGTAATCGAAAAAAACAAATACGAATTATCCGATAATGAACTGGCTGTGTTTTATTCTGCGGCTGATCATCGTCTGGCCGAACTGACGATGAATAAACTCTACGATAAAATCCCGGTAGCAGTTTGGAAGTTCGTTCGATAAGTTTGAGTTTGATTGCAGGATGGACTGGCTGGCATACGAGGGCAGAATTGGGTGGGGGCCCTGCCAGCTACATCCCGGCACACGCGTCATCTGCTACGGCTGCTTCCTTCCGGATCTGACCGAGTTCACAAATTAGCATTGCGGGAGAACCAACCGGGCCCCCATTGAGTGCTCCATCAGATGGAGCGAGGGCATTATCAATGAAGCCCCAGGCAATTGCAAGCCTGCTCCTGATGACCGTTGCTTTCTTGTTCAACTCCGTTAAAAAATTCCTATCTGATTGTTTTCAAAGCCGATACGGGTTAAGCCGTAGGCTCTCTTATAACATCATGAAATCGCTTCAGATGTTCCGCACTTTCGATTACTGTTGACGTCGACAGGGGGAGAACAGATGGAACACTTTGACAGCTTTCAACAACGCATCTACCAAATCCTTGCCGCTATTCCCTATGGCAAAGTCACCACCTACGGTGATATTGCACGGTTGGCAGGGTCACCACGTGCCGCGCGTCAGGTCGGGGGCGTATTAAAGCGCCTTCCCGAGGGCAGCAAACTTCCCTGGCATCGGGTGATTAACCGGTTGGGTGAAATCTCGCTGACTGGGGATGATCTGGATCGACAGCGTAATGCATTACTGGAAGAAGGGATTGAGGTCAGTGCAGAAGGAAAAATCGCGTTGAAGCAGTACCGTTGGGAAGGATAACCGCCCCAGAAGGGGCGGCTGTAACTACATTGAACTTGGTGCGGGAACGGACGACGAAGGATTGACCTGCGTCGGCGACGTTGATGGCACGGTAGTGGCAGCACCCGGCAGCGTTGGCATCGCCATTGATGGCACCGGCACTAATAACAACTCCTGCTTGTTGCCACCATTGTTGATCACCGGTTTGACACTGTCGGTGATGAACATCATTTTGCCGTCAACCGTAATGGCCGCACTCAACAGGATGCGCGCATTAGGCTGAATCTCTGAAGGGTTGTACGGCAGAATAAAGTTGAACGGTGCCTGTTTGCCATCGGTTCTCACCACGCGCTGGGAGATGACCTTAGAAGGTGCATCTGCCATGGAGGCATCCGATAACGTCACGGTCAGCACGGCGTCAGGCGGCAGCGCCACTTTCTGACGAATGTAGATAGAACCACTGACATTAGGCTGACGCAGCGTCGCCTGCTCGCCGGCGACCTGTGAAGCCAGCGTTGCCGTCGGCACATCTTTTCCTTTATCGGCACATCCTGAGAGTGCCACCGCCAGTGCGGCGCCAGTTAACATTGGCCAGACTTTCATTGATGTAATCTCCTTAAGATCAATGGTGAAATTGAGGTCTCAGTTAGCCTGTAAACAGTGAATCACTGTTCCGTTAGCTTTAATTCTGGCACAACTTACTGATTTCTGCCTGGAAGCGCACCCTTCTCTCTTCTTCTTAAAAGATAATTGCCCTGCCCCGTTGACGGTAACTGGTCGGATCTCGCAAACTATCCTCCAGTCGTTTACTGAGGATCCACGCTATGAGCCAGGCCCTGCAAAATCTGTTAAACCTGTTGGATTTGGAAAAGCTTGAAGAGGGCCTTTTTCGTGGCCAGAGTGAGGATCTGGGATTACGCCAGGTCTTTGGTGGCCAGGTTGTCGGCCAGGCGCTGTATGCCGCCAAACAGACCGTTCCGGCAGACCGCATCATTCACTCTTTCCACAGCTATTTTTTACGCCCGGGCGATAGCCAGAAGGCGATTATTTATGATGTGGAAACGCTGCGTGACGGGCAGAGTTTCAGCGCCAGAAGGGTGAAAGCCGTTCAGAACGGACAGCCTATTTTCTATATGACCGCCTCATTCCAGGGGCCAGAAAGCGGCTTTGAGCATCAAAAATCGATGCCTGAGGTGCCGGGTCCTGATAACCTGCCCAGCGAAGCCGACTATGCAAAGCAGCTTGCCAGCTATATCCCCGAGAAAGCGCGTGACAAGTTTCTCTCCGAGAAGCCTTTTGAAATCCGGCCGGTTAAGTTTCATAACCCGCTTAAAGGCCACGTGGATGAACCGACCCGTCACGTCTGGCTGCGGGCAAACGGCGTGATGCCTGAAGACCGGCGCATCCATCAGTATCTGTTGGGGTATGCTTCCGACTTCAACTTCCTGCCGGTAGCACTGCAACCGCACGGTAAAGGATTCCTCGAACCGGGTATGCAGGTCGCTACCATCGATCACTCAATGTGGTTCCACCGTCCGTTCGATCTCAATCAATGGCTGCTGTACAGCGTGGAGAGCACCTCTGCGTCGAGTGCGCGTGGTTTTGTTCGTGGTGAGTTTTACACTCAGGACGGTACGCTGGTCGCGTCTACGGTTCAGGAAGGCGTGATGCGGGTGCGCGAAGTGAAATAACGTCACCTGAAGAGCGGAAAAACGAACGGCTCCCGAAGGAGCCGTTTTTTTATTCTACTTTTAGCGCACTGCTTTTCTTGATACGGGCTTACTGGTTGTAAGCATTCTCGCCATGGCTGTTGACGTCCAGACCTTCGCGTTCCTGATCTTCCGGAACACGCAGACCCACAATCATGTCAGCAATTTTGAAGGCCACGAAGGCGACCACTCCGGTCCAGACGATGGTCACACCGACGCTGAAGATCTGGATCCAGACCTGATGGCCCATGGTCACGCCAGGTGCATAGCCTACGCCACCCAGTGAAGAAGAGGCGAAGACGCCGGTCAGGATACAGCCTACGATGCCGCAGACGCCGTGAACGCCGAACACGTCACATGGGTCATCCACACGCAGCCATTTCTTCAGGATGGTAACACCCCACAGACCTGCCAGACCGCCGACGATGCCGATAATCAGCGCACCACCCACACCAACATAACCACAGGCAGGAGTAATCGCGACCAGACCGGCAATCACACCAGAGCAGACGCCCAGCAGTGAAGGTTTGCCACGCAGAGCCCACTCACCGAAGGTCCAGCTCAGCATCGCGCCAGCTGTTGCCATAACGGTGTTCAGGAACGCCAGACCGGCAATTTCGTTAGCTGCACTGGCTGAGCCAGCGTTGAAGCCAAACCAGCCCACATACAGAATCGCCGTACCCATAAAGACCATTGGCAGATTGTGAGGCTTAAAGGCTTCTTTGCCGAAACCAGCACGTTTACCCACCAGGTAAGCACCCACCAGACCAGCAACTGCGGCGTTAATGTGCACAACGGTACCGCCTGCGAAGTCCAGCGCACCGTCCTGGGCCAGCAAACCGCCTGACCAGACCATGTGTGCAATAGGCAGATACGAGAAGGTCAGCCAGATAGCAACGAAGATCAGTACCGCTGAGAAGCGAACGCGCTCAGCAATCGATCCAACAATCAGGCCCACGGTGATACAGGCGAACGAAGCCTGGAAGGAGACGTGGATATATTGGTAGAAGGTGCCTACCAGTGAGGTCAGCTGGATGTTTTTCAACATCGCCATGCTGAAGCCACCGAAGAAGGCGTTACCTTCACTGAAGGCCAGTGAATAACCGTAAAGCATCCACAATACGCACACCATCGCGAAGGTCACAGAGACCTGAGTCATCATGGAAAGCACGTTTTTAGCGCGGAGCAGACCGCCGTAAAACAGGGCAATACCCGGCAACGTCATGAACAGCACCAGCGCGGTGCAGATCATCATAAAGGCGTTGTCAGCTTTATCAGCCACTGCCGGTGCTGCAGCCATCGCAAGCGACGGTAACAGAGCCAGACTGGCGAGGCCGAACAGAGCAATTTTTTTATTCATTTTATCCCATCCCATCAACATTCTTAGCCCCGAGATTACAGTGCTGCTTCGTCAGTTTCGCCAGTGCGAATACGGATAACTCGCTGCAGTTCCGCAACAAAAATCTTACCGTCACCGATTTTGCCGGTGTAGGCAGCCTTGCTGATCACATCAACCACTTCATCCAGCTGGTCGTCTGCAATCGCAATGTCTATTTTTACTTTTGGCAGGAAGTTCACGCTGTATTCTGCACCGCGATAAAGTTCTGCATGCCCTTTCTGGCGACCAAAGCCTTTCACTTCGGTCACGGTCAGCCCTTGAATACCGATAGAGGAAAGTGCTTCACGCACGTCTTCCAACTTAAACGGTTTAATTACCACGGTAACCAGCTTCATATGATCCCCCTCCAGATATTGAATACGGTTGTTTCGCCCAACACGGATTGATTAAAGCAAAGGCTGTGCCATAAATTAAAAATTGGCATTTTTCAGACGATTAGTCAGTCTGGCTCAGTGTTGCTGAGCAAAGCAGAGAAAAACAGAAGGAGGTGAAGCAGAATGTAGCCAACAAAAAACGCACCATTACGGTGCGTCGCGCGTTAATTATGTGCAAAAGCGGGAATTCGGCCGGTTATGCGCCTGTTCCTGGTGCAGCGAAGCGGCAGTCTTTACACCGCCTCGCCCGCTTCCAGTTCATCGCCGACCTGCTGCAATTGGTACATTTGCCAGTAACGGCCCTGTTTTTCCAGCAGCGTCTGATGATTCCCCTGTTCGACAGCACGACCACGGTGCAGAACCAGGATGGTATCGGCGTCGATAATCGTTGAAAGCCGGTGTGCAATGACCACCAGCGTGGTTTTTTCGCGCACGGCTTTCAGCGCCTTCTGGATGGCTTGTTCAGTGCCAGAATCGATATTGGCCGTTGCTTCATCGAGGATCAAAATCTGCGGCGAAGCCACCAGCACCCGAGCCATCGCCAGCAACTGCTTTTGCCCGACGGAAAGGTTATTCCCCTGCTCGCCAAGACGAGTATGGATGCCCTCAGACAGGCCGCGCGCCAGTTCAGCCAGCTGCACCGTCTCCAGCGCTTGCCACACCGCCTCTTCAGAGATATCGCGCCCCAGGGTCACGTTAGCAAAGAAGGTATCCGCCAGGACCACCGGATCCTGTTGAACCATCGCCACCGACTGACGTAAAACGCTGTGGCTGAGCGTACTTAACGGTCGACCATCCAGACAAATTTCACCGTGCTGAATCGGGTAGTAACCCATCATCAGATTGGCCAGCGTGCTTTTACCGCTGCCGGTATGGCCGACCAGCGCCACGAAGTTACGCGACGGGACGTCAAGGCAGATATCGCTCAGCACATTGCGATCGTCGCGGTAAGCGAAAGTCAGATCCCTGACCGAGATGGACCCCGAGGTCAGTGGCCGGGTATCCGTGCCGTAATCCTGGCGCGGGGCATCGATCAGTTCAAAGATGCGCTCTCCTGCCACCACCGCCTGCTGCAGCATAGACTGCTGCGTAGTGAGTTCGATCAGCGGTTCATTGAGCCTGCCGAGGTAGTTGATAAAGGCATACAGAACGCCGACCTCAATGCTGCCCGCAGACGAGAAGCCAAACAGCAGCATCAGTCCACAAAGGATCAGGGCAGAGAACAGGCTGAGCAGCGGACGCAGCAGGAAACCATCAAGCTTCAGCGTTTCCATACGCGCCAGATAATGCGAGCGGCTGGCTTCACCCATACGCTCACCAAAGCGCGCCTGCTGGCGGAACTGCTGGATCACGCTCATGCCGTTAATCACTTCATTGAAGCCATTATTGATATCAGCCAGATAGCTGCGCATGCGACGGACAATCGGCGTGCTGTAACGCTGATAAATCAGCATCACCGTCAGCACGGCCGGGAAGATGGTGATCGCCACCAGCGCCATGCGCCAGTCAAGACTGAACATCGCCACCAGCATCGCCCCAATCAGCGCGGCACTGCGTAAGACGGTGGCAACCACCGTGACGTACAGATCGCGCACCACTTCGGTGTCATTGGTAACGCGGGAGATGATTTGCCCAACCGGTTGGGTATCAAACGCACTCAGCGGCTGCCGTAAGGCCGCATCCATCACGTCCATCCGCAGTTGCTGAACCACGCCCACTGCGGCCTGGTTAAACAGCAGCGCCTGCCAGTAATGCAGCGAGGCCGCGAGAATTTGCAGCAGGATAAAACTGGTAGCCAGCCCGGAGACTAACGCTAACGGCATATTATGTTTGGCGACCATATTATCAATAAAGTAGCTGATAAGGATGGGCCCCATCACCTCGGCGGCGGCGGCTATCCACAGCAGCAATACCGCCAGGCCGAGCGATTTACGCCACGGCGATCCGTATTTCAGTAACCGCTTAAGGGTCGGCCAGAGGTGGGCAAGATTAGCCATGTGGCACTCCCTTTTCGATCTCTTCTTCGTCCAGTGCCGCTTCCAGCTGCTGATAACGGTACATATCCTGATACCAGCCGGGTTCAGCGGCGAGTTGTTCGTGCTCTCCACGCTGGGTCACCGCGCCTTTCTGCATCACCAGAATTTCGCTGGCTTCGGTCAGGGCAGATAAGCGGTGCGCGCTGATAATCACCGTTCTTCCCTGCCCCCAGCGCCGGAGGTTATGCAGGATTTGATGTTCAGTACGACCATCTACCGCCGAGAGTGCATCATCGAGGATCAGGATCTCAGCATCCAGCAACAGTGCCCGCGCGATTGAAATACGCTGTTTCTGTCCACCGGAAAGCATCACGCCACGCTCGCCCACTTCAGTGTCATAGCCTTTTGGCAGACGCAAAATGTCGTCGTGAACGTTCGCCAGCCTGGCCGCCTGCTCAATATCCGCCGGCTTGGCGGTTGGCCGTCCCAGCGCGATATTGTTGGCGATGGTATCGGAAAACAGGAAAGGAGTCTGACTGACCACGGCCAGACGCCCCCGCCAGCTATCAAGCCGCAGCTGCGGTAAGGGAATGCCGTGGAAACGAATGTCGCCCTGGGAAATATCAAAATGGCGCTGGATTAGGCTGAGCAAGGTGCTTTTCCCGGACCCCGTTGGCCCACACAGCCCGAGCATTTGTCCCGGTTTCAGGTGGACATTGACGTGCCGGAGCGAGGGATTTTGCGCGCCAGGGTAGCAGAATTCGCGAATGGCGATCTGCAGCGATCCGCGCTCTTCTGGCAGGGTTTTGCTGCCGTCTTCCACCGCAGGCGCTTCAGACAGCAACGAGCGGATGCGGCTCCAGGCAGCGCTGCCGCGCTCAACAATGTTAAACATCCAGGCCAGCGCCAGCATCGGCCAGATCATTAAGCCCAGGTACATGACAAAACTGGTCAGTTGCCCCAAGGTCATCTGATCGTGCCAGACCAGCCAGCTGCCACCGCCAATGGCCAGCAGGTTAGACATGCCAATCGCGATATAAATGGTCGGATCAAAGCGGGCATCGACGCGCGCTACCCGCAAATTCTTGCGGCCGGTGTCTTTGGCAATATCGGCAAACTGACCGGACTGATGATCTTCCAGACCAAATGCCTTGATCATGCGGATGCTGGTTAAGCTTTCCTGCGTCTGATCATTCAGCGAAGAGAACGCGGCCTGAGCCAGCTTAAAGCGGTTGTGCAACTGGTCGCCGTAGCGCTTGATCACTATCGCCATGATCGGCATCGGCAACAGCGCCAGCAGGGTCAACTGCCAGCTGATTTGGGTACTCATCACAAACAGTACCACCAGCCCCATCACCAGTGAGTCCACCAGCGTCAGCACCCCTTCGCCAGCGGCAAACACCACGCGATCGACATCATTAGTGGCCCGCGCGATCAGGTCGCCCGTGCGATGGCGCAGATAAAATTCGGGATGCTGGCGGCTCAGCTGGCGGTAGAAGTCCTGACGCAGTTCGACCGCCAGTTGGTAAGAGGCCCCGAACAACAATACGCGCCAGACATAGCGCAGCAGATAAACCACCACGGCGGTGATCAGCATCACGCCGATCCACATCATCAACTGAGAGGTGCTCATCTGCTGATGAGAAACGCCGTCGACAACCATGCCGACCACTTTTGGCGGCAACAATTGCAGAATGGCAATCACAATCAGTAACGCAACGGCCCCAAGGTAGCGGCGCCACTCACGAATAAAATACCAGCTTAATTGGCTAAACAGTCGCACAGAAAACGTCCTGGTTAAGATTGAGCAGGGTTAACGCCGGCGCCTGCTCATTTTAATGGCAGCGCGGTAGTGTATTTTATCTCTTCCATCGCAAAGCTCGAAGTCACATCCAGCAATCCTGGAACCCCGTTCACTAAACGTTTATAGAAGGCATCATAGGTTTTCATATCAGCCACCTGAATGCGCAGCAGATAATCGTATTCTCCGGCCATACGATAACAGCCCATCACCTCGGGCATCGCCTGCACCACCTCAACAAATTGCTGATACCAGCTGCTGCTGTGCTGCTGGGTTTTGATCAGCATAAAGGCGGTCAATGACAGATCGAGTTTATCGGCATCAAGCAACGCGACCCGGCCGCGAATATAGCCTTCATCTTCCAGCCTTTTCAACCGTTTCCAGCAGGGCGTGGTGGTCAAATGCACCGCATCAGCCAGCGCCTGCAGCGATAACGTGCAGTCCTGCTGCAGCAGCGCCAACAGCTTAAGGTCAGTTTTATCTGTCATTGCCGATTTCCGGAGAATAATTTTCTCTTAAGGGGCCATTTTACAGGAAAGAGAGTAAACCTTTTTTCCGATTAATGCCGTACTCTTTAACAAATTTTGCCGGGGAAAGAACATGTCAGATTTATGGGTATCGCACGCTATTAAAGAGATCAATGCCGACATTCAACGTTCAGCCGATACGCATTTGATCCGCCTGCCGCTGGCAGCCTATCCAGGCATCTGGCTGTATCTGAAAGACGAGAGCACGCATCCCAGCGGCAGCCTTAAGCACCGCCTGGCGCGTTCGCTGTTTTTGTATGGCTTGTGCAACGGCTGGATAAAAGAAGGTACGCCAATTATCGAGGCTTCTTCGGGCAGCACTGCGGTTTCTGAAGCCTACTTCGCGCGGTTGTTGGGCCTGCCTTTTATTGCCGTTATGCCCGCCACCACGGCAAAACGTAAGGTTGAGCAGATTACCTTCTACGGCGGCCGTTGCCATTTCGTCAGCGATCCCTGCCAGATGTATGCTGAATCCGAGCAGCTGGCCCGTGAGCTGAACGGCCACTTTATGGATCAGTTTACCTATGCCGAACGGGCCACTGACTGGCGCGGTAATAACAATATTGCAGACAGCATTTTCCAGCAGATGCAGAACGAACCCTTCCCGGTGCCGGAAAGCATCGTGATGAGCGCTGGCACCGGCGGCACCTCGGCAACCATTGGCCGCTATTTGCGCTATCAGGGACACGCTACCCGGCTGACGGTGGTCGATCCTGAAAATTCGGTGTTTTACGATTACTGGCATCAGCGGGATAAAACCCTGCGCAACACCACCGGCGGGAAGATTGAGGGGATCGGTCGCCCGCGCGTCGAACCTTCATTTATTGCTGACGTGGTGGATGAGATGATCCGCGTGCCGGATGCCGCGAGTATTGCCACTATGCTCTGGCTGGAAAAACAGCTCGGCCGTAAGCCTGGCGCGTCAACCGGCACCAACGTGTGGGGAGCGTTGCAGATAGCCAGCAGAATGGCGGAAGAGCAGCGTACAGGCGCCATCGTCACGCTGTTGTGTGACAGCGGTGAACGCTATCTGGACAGCTATTACAATGCGGAGTGGGTCGCGGAAAACATCGGCGATATTACGCCCTGGCAGAACATGCTCAACTAAAACGCCGGGCTTTCCCGCCCGGCAAACATCAGCGTTAAATGCCGGACCGCCCTGTCCGGCATAATGACCTCAATATTCGGGGGAATAAGCGAGGTTTGGGGTAGAAAGCCAGTGATTGAGGTAATGCGACACGCCCTGCGTTTCACAATGTCCGATAACCGGCAAATGCGGCAATAAGGCTTTCAGCTGACTCATCGCGTTACCCATAATGAATCCGCGCCCGACCGTTTCCAGCATCTCACGATCGTTCATGGCATCGCCAAACGCCATGCAATCTGCCAGCGTAAAACCCAGCGAAGACGAGAGTGAATCCAGCGCAGTGCCTTTGTTGCAGCCTGGCGGCAGGACTTCAAGACAATCCCGCGCAGAGAAACAGATGTGAGAACGATTGCCCAGCGCATCTTCCAACCGTCCCTTGAGCTGGCAAAGCTCGTCGTGATCGGCGATGAAACAGGTTTTCGTGATCATATGTGCCGGCAGGCGTTTCAGATCGGCAAGCTGATAGCGGAAACCGCTCATCTGATGCGCGTGGAGAATGTGCGGCACGTCGAACTCGGTTAACCAGCCATCATCATTAAAAACATGCAGGCTGGCGGTAGTGTCCCAGTGCGTATGAATGACCTCTTCCGCCACATCAGGCGACAGATCGCAGGCGGAAAGTAAGTTGCCCTGCTGATCGTGTACTCGCGTGCCATTGCCGGTGATCAGGTAGGCCTTCAATTTAAAATCCGCGATCAGCGGCTGCATTTCCAGCCAGTGGCGACCGGTAGCAAAGGTCAGTAATACGCCCTTTTCATCCAGCGCACGCAGCGCCGTCAGAGTTCGTTCTCCCAGCTGATGGTCAGGCATCAGCAAGGTACCATCCATATCAAACGCCGCCAGACGAGCCATTATTTCTCCAGTGCCTGTTTTTTCATCGAGTGCTGAGTATCACCTGGTATTTACGGAACTAATAGTGAATACTTCTGAAAAAGTGTTCCGGGTTTATTTCGATGCGCCAGTTAAACCGACTCAATCAATATCAACGCCTGTGGCAGGCCAGCCTGGGCGAACCTCAGTTAACCAGCGTGGCGGAAATCGCCGGGCGCTGTATTTGCAGCGAACGCCATGTCCGCACGCTACTGGGCCAGTGGCAGTCGGCCGGCTGGTTGCGCTGGCAGGCCCAGTCCGGTCGCGGTAAACGCGGTGAACTCGAATTTTTACAGTCTCCGACTCAGCTCAGAACAATCCTTTTTCAGCAGCAGTTAGATCAGGGCTTGTCACATCAGGCGCTGGAACTGGTACAGATCGCACCGGAACAGCTTAATCAGTTGCTCAAACCCTTTATGGGCGGTCAGTGGCTGGACGATCGCCCCACGTTACGTATTCCTTATTACCGTCCGTTGGATCCCCTCAATCCACTGGATATGCCTGGGCGCGCTGAACAACATCTTGCCGGGCAGATTTTTTCCGGCCTGACGCGTTTTCAGGACGATCGCGTTGTCGCCGATCTGGCTCACCACTGGCAATGCAGTGAGGATGGCTTAAGCTGGTTCTTCTTTCTGCGTCCGCAGCTTTACTGGCACAGCGGCGAGCGAGTGACATCGCTGCAGATCATGCAGCACCTGCAAAGGGTCATCGACAGCCCGGCAGGGACAAAGCAGTTAGCCAGCGTAAAATCCCTCTCTCTTCCTCAATCGATGTGCCTGCAAATCGATCTGCATCGCCCCGATTACTGGCTCACCTGGCGCCTGGCCACGGTGCTCTGTCTGCTGACGCATCCGGACGATCCTGCTATTGGATCCGGTCCGTGGAAATTGAGCCACTGGTCACCGGAGCTGGTCAGAATCGAAAATCACGAGCGTTATTATGGCAATCAGCCGCTCATGCAGATGGTGGAGTACTGGATCACGCCGCAGCTTTTCGACAAAACCCTCGGGACCAGCTGCCGCCATCCGGTGCAGATAGCAATTGGTGAGCAACATGAACTGTCGCTTTTACGCCCGGTCAGCCGTCGGATTAGCCTGGGATTTTGTTACCTGGCGTTGAAGCAGAACGGCGCCCTTTCCCCCGCTCAGGCACAAAAAATACTGGCGCTGATCCGCAGTAAGAAGGTGATTGAAGAACTGCCTCTGGAGGAAGGTCTGATTACCCCGAGTCTGGAGATGCTGCCCGGCTGGCCGGTGCCAGAGATTAGCGCTCAGGAAGAAACGGAATTGCCCGCCACGCTGAATCTGCACTATCACCTGCCGGTGGAACTGCATGCGATGGCCGAAAAGCTGCAACAGGTGCTGACGGAGGAAGGTTGCCAGCTAAGACTGCACTTTCATCCAGCGAAAAACTGGCAGGGGTATAGCGGTCTGGAAACGGCTGACATCATTATGGGCGATCGCCTGATTGGTGAAGCGCCGGCGTTCACCCTGGAGAGCTGGCTAAAACTGGATCCTCTCTGGCCGACGCTGCTGGGTGAGGTGACTTATCAGCAACTGCTGAACACGCTCGAGCAGATCCAGTGCAATAACATCGAAGCCGAGCGGCTGACCGGACTGCAACAGGCCTTTCATCAGCTGATGGCGCAGTCGGTGATTACGCCGCTGTTCAACTATCGTTATCAGGTGAGTGCCCCACCGGACGTGGAAGATATCGCCTTAAATGCCTGGGGATGGTTTGATTTTTCCCGCGCGTGGATCCCGCCGCCGGTCACCATTCCCTGAGCAAAACTACCCTTCTGCCGCCACAGGCAGTACCATACGGCCTAACAGATGACTAAGGTGATTAAAATGAGACGTGCAGTGGTGGTTTTCAGCGGTGGACAGGATTCAACAACCTGTCTGATTCAGGCTTTGCAACAGTATGATGAGGTGCATTGCATCACCTTCGATTACGGCCAGCGCCATCGTGCGGAAATCGATATTGCCCGCGAGCTTTCACTTTCTTTGGGCGCACGCGCGCACAAAGTTCTTGATGTAACCATGTTAAATGAGTTAGCGGTCAGCAGCCTGACGCGTGAGAGCATTCCGGTACCGGCTTACGATCCCGATGCCAGCGGCTTGCCGAGCACCTTTGTGCCGGGCCGCAATATCCTGTTCCTGACCCTCGCCTCCATTTATGCTTATCAGGTTGAGGCGGAAGCGGTGATCACGGGCGTCTGTGAGACCGATTTCTCGGGCTACCCAGACTGCCGCGATGAGTTTGTTAAGGCGCTGAACCATGCGATTGAACTCGGCATGGCAAGGTCTGTGCGCTTTGAAACGCCGCTGATGTGGCTGAACAAAGCTGAAACCTGGGCGCTGGCCGACTACTGGCAGCAACTGCCGCTGGTGCGCAATGAAACGCTGACCTGCTACAACGGCGTGAAAGGCGACGGCTGTGGCGAATGCGCTGCCTGCCATCTTCGCGCGAAGGGCTTGAACGAGTATCAGGCCAACGGACAGGCGGTGATGGCCGAAATGAAACGCAAAACCGGCCTACGCTGACAGCATCTCTTCCATTCTTCTTTTCAGTTCTCCTTCCATCGGCTGCGCCTTTTGTGTGCGCAGATCGATGCAGACAAACGTCAGCGCGGCGTCGGCCACCACTTCACCCGCTGGGGCCAGCGTCACGGTCTGACCAATCACGCCACTTTTCCCGCCCAGCTGGAGCAACTTACTGTGGATGTCTAACACATCGCCCATCACCGCTGGCCGGCGATAATTAATGTTGATGTTGACCACCACAAACGCCAGTTGGTTCTCCTGCAGCCAGTTGAACGACTCCAGGCGTTCCAGCCACTCCCAACGGGCTTCCTCAAGGAACTCCAGATAGCGGGCATTATTGACGTGCTGGTAAACATCCAGATGATAGCCACGGACTTTGATGGTGGTATGCATAGTTACGCTGCCCTTATAAAAAAGTAGAAGTCACCCAACTGGTATGACCTCTACAGGTTAGCAGCCGTTTCAGGCCTTCAGCAGATAATGCGTTAAAGTCGCGAGTTAAGTCACAATTTCAGCCGTGACAGATTTCTCTCCACCAGCGCATTCCCCATGCCGGGCACTTCTTTTAGTTGTTCAATATCGGTAAACGCGCCGTACTGCTCGCGGTAACTGATAATGGCTTCGGCTTTTTTGAGCCCGACGCCATTCAATGCCGCGGCCAGTTGCTGGGCGGTAGCCTGATTCAGGCTTACCTTGTCGCTTGCAGTGGCCGTACTTTCCGTAGCGACCTGAGCAGACGCCGCCGATGTCGTTTCTGCCGCTTTTACCGGTATTGCAGTCAGGATGCCTGCGCTCATTGCGGTAAAAAAACATAACGCGATAAGTGGGTGTTTCATGCTGTATTCCTCCATGTGTGTGACAGCAACGCCACGGTACAGCGGAAGAATTCGGTAAACAAATGGCGGATTAGAGAAATGGAAAAGGCCGCGAAAGCGGCCTTTGGTATTGCATGTCGTTGCAGGAAATTTGCGAGGCTTATTGGGCCTGCGCGGCTGCACCGTATTTGATTTTGGCTTCTTTACGCAGGTTGCTCAGCATGGCTTCGAAGGTGATCTGCGCGTTGTTTTGCGTGATCCCCTGAACCATTGCCTTCTTCTGCGCGTCCGGCATTGAACCGCTACGCACCTGATCCAGCGCCACCAACAGCACGTTGCCTTCACCATCTTCACTGGTCGCGTAAGACGGTTTGTCCTTCGCTGGCAGACTCATGGTGAATGCGGCCTGGGTTACGGCATCCTGACCGTTGCGGGTCAGCGTTTTCTGGCTGCCGAAGCTCAGGTTAGCGGCTTTCATCGCCTCATCACCCTTGCCTGCTTTCAGATCGGCCAACAGTTTATCCGCCTGCGCTTTCGCCTGAGCCTGCGCCTTCTGCGTTTTCAGCGTATCGGTGATCTGGGCCGTGACCTGATCCAGTGGTTTCACCGCTTCAGGCTTGTGCTCGCTAACACGCAGCACGAACGCACGATCACCATCGACAGTGATGATGTCCGAGTTACTGCCAGGTGCGCCGTTCTCGCCGACTAAGCCGCCATTGAAGATGGCCTGCTCAACCTGCTTGAAGTTCAGCTCAGCAGGCGGATTATCATGGCTGAACCAGCCCGTTTCCACCGCCTTCACACCAGCAGCCTGCTCTGCACCCGCCAGTGACTCATTGTCATTGGTGGCCGCATCGCTCACTTTCTGCTGCAGTTTGTAGTAAGCATCAATCGCTTTTTCCTGCTTCACTTTTGCAGCGATGTCGTCATGGACGGCAGCCAGCGGCTTGATCTGCTGTGGCTGAACATCCGTCAGACGGGCAACGATGAAGCCGACAGACGACTTGATCACCCCTGACAGCTGACCTTTCTCTTTCAGGCCGGCACTTTTCAGTTCATCCGGCGTGGTGTCTGGCTCAAGCCAGCCCATGTCGCCACCGTTACGGGCAGAAATTGGGTCAGCAGATTTTTCTTTAGCTAGCGCGGCAAAGTCACCGCCTTTTTTCAGTGCATCCAGAGCCGACTGCGCTTCCGCTTCGGTTTTGGTCTGGATAATGCTGTAACGGCTACGCTGCGGCTGAGTGTAATCAGCCTGATGCTGATCGTACCAACTCTGGATATCAGCCTCGCTGGCGGTTTCCTGCATCGAAGCCGCATCTAACTTGATGTAGCTAACGCGGAACTGCTCAGGAGACATGAAGTTGTTTTTGTTCTGCTCGTAGTAGTTTTTGATCTCTTCCGCGCTGACGGTCTGTTTAGCGGCCAGTGCCGCCACATTGATCGTCGCCTCGCGAACCAGACGCTCCTGAGAAACCAGCGCAGCCAGTGCGTCAGTTTCACCGGTCAGCATGAAGTCGGTATTGGTCACCGCAGCAATCAGCTGTTGGGTGGTCAACTGCTTACGCAGTGCTTCAGCGTACTGATCGGCGGTGAAGCCCATCTGATTAATAAGACCCAGGTATTTTGTATTATCAAACTTGCCGTTGGTCTGGAAAGCCGACTGGTTGAAAATAGCCTGTTTGATTTGATCATCGCTGATGGCCAGGCCGAGATCTTTGGCATAGCCGGTCAGGAGCGATTCATCGACCAGCTGAGACAGCGCCTGCTGGCGGATCTGCTGAATGTAGGCAGGGTTTCCGGCGAGCTGGGAGAACTGTTCGCCCAACTGCTGCTGCTGACGTGAACGTTCATTTGAGAAGGCGTTCTCGAGCTGTGCACGGCTGATTTCCTGTCCGTTAACCTTGGCGGCGTAATCTCCGTTACCGCCGATCAGGTAGTTGCCCACCCCGGTCAAAACGAAAGACAGAATGATCAATGCCAATATAATTTTGAGCACGACATGGTTCGACGCCGCGCGTAAATTGTCCATCATGGTGTGACAACACTCCGCTGTAGTGTGAATGTAAACCCTTGCGCTTTCGTCCCGTCTTCCCGGGGACGCTCCACGCCGCTGCGTAGCAAACCGCACGCCACTATGACAACCGCAATTCGCAAATGTCATTGAAACATAAAAAAAGGCACATCAGTTTTTTTGATGTGCCCCGTATGGTACATGAGAACGCGAACACAGTCCTCACTCTCCACCGAAGAAATTGCCTCAGTGGAAACATACCGCCATTAGTTAACGGCGTCTTTCAGCGCTTTACCGGCACGGAAGCCTGGTACTTTACCCGCTGGGATGGTGATTTCTTTACCGGTCTGTGGGTTACGGCCGGTACGCTCTGAGCGCTCACGCACGGAGAACGTGCCGAAGCCTACCAGTGCAACTTCATCGCCTTCTTTCAGTGAATCTGACACTGAGCCCATGAAAGCATCTAAAACACGTCCCGCTGCCGCTTTAGAAATGTCGGCGCTTGCAGCAATTTTGTCGATCAACTGTGACTTATTCACTCAATAATCCCCTCTTTTATTATTCACTTCGCAGTCGGGCTTCCCACCCGCGACGAACGCGCATCAATTATTTGGATTCAGTATTCCTGTCATGCCGAAAACGGCAACAGCCGTCATTGGCCTAGCAGCTCTCTAAATTAGCGGCACAAAAAAAAGCTGGCAAGTCCCAATTTGCTTGCCAGCCCGGCTTTTGGCCTGTTTTTGCCTTAAATCACTATTTTGCGGTCGCAACCTGCATGCCATAAGGGGCATTGACCAGCGCAAGTGTCAGGACTTCTTCGATGCGCTTCACCGGATGGATGTCCAGATCGGCGATAACGTTGTCCGGGATCTCTTCCAGATCGCGCTTGTTTTCATCCGGGATCAACACCGTTTTGATACCACCACGGTGTGCAGCCAGCAGTTTCTCTTTCAGTCCACCAATTGGCAGAACCTGACCACGCAGAGTGATCTCACCGGTCATCGCCACATTGGCACGCACCGGGTTACCGGTCAGACAGGACACCAGCGCGGTACACATTGCAATACCCGCACTTGGACCATCTTTCGGCGTCGCGCCTTCCGGGACGTGAACGTGAATATCACGCTTCTCGTAGAAGTCACCGTTGATACCCAGCTTCTCAGCGCGGGCACGCACCACGGTCAACGCCGCCTGGATAGATTCCTGCATCACTTCGCCCAGTGAACCGGTATAGGTCAGTTTACCTTTACCCGGTACGCAAGCCGTTTCGATGGTGAGCAGATCGCCACCCACTTCCGTCCACGCCAGACCGGTTACCTGACCGACGCGGTTTTCGTTGTCCGCACGACCGTAGTCATAACGTTGAACGCCGAGGTAGTCTTTCAGGTTGTCAGCATTGATCAGAATATGCTTGATGGTTTTGTCCATCAGCAAGGTCTTCACCGCTTTACGGCACAGTTTGGACAGCTCGCGCTCAAGGCTACGCACACCCGCTTCACGCGTGTAGTAACGAATGATGCTGACGATGGCGCTGTCATCGACGGTGATTTCACTGTCTTTCAGGGCGTTACGCTCGATCTGCTTGGACAGCAAATGCTGCTTAGCAATGTTGAGCTTCTCGTCTTCGGTGTATCCCGACAGACGAATAACTTCCATACGGTCCAGCAGCGGCGCAGGAATGTTCATCGAGTTGGACGTTGCCACGAACATCACGTCGGAGAGATCGTAATCCACTTCCAGGTAATGGTCGTTAAAGGCAATGTTCTGTTCCGGATCCAGCACTTCAAGCAGCGCTGAAGCCGGGTCGCCGCGCATGTCCGACGACATTTTGTCGATTTCATCCAGCAGGAACAGCGGGTTTTTAACGCCCACTTTAGCCATTTTCTGGATTAATTTGCCCGGCATAGAACCGATATAGGTACGACGGTGACCGCGAATTTCCGCTTCATCACGCACGCCACCCAGCGCCATACGGACATACTTACGGCCCGTCGCCTTGGCGATAGACTGGCCCAGTGAGGTTTTACCCACGCCCGGAGGCCCAACCAGACAGAGGATGGGTCCTTTAATTTTGCTGACGCGGCTCTGTACTGCCAAATATTCCAGGATGCGATCTTTCACGCGTTCCAGACCGAAGTGGTCGGTATCCAGCGTTTCCTGCGCCTTCACCAGGTCTTTTTTGACCTTGCTACGGGCATTCCACGGCACCTGCACCATCCAGTCGATATAACCGCGTACCACGGTCGCTTCCGCTGACATCGGAGACATCATTTTCAGCTTCTGCAGTTCGGCTTCGGTTTTATCACGCGCTTCTTTCGGCATTTTTGCCGCGTCGATTTTGCGTTTCAGCGCTTCATTTTCGTCAGGCGCATCGTCCATTTCGCCCAGTTCTTTCTGAATAGCCTTCATCTGCTCGTTCAGATAGTACTCGCGCTGGCTTTTTTCCATCTGCTTTTTGACGCGATTGCGGATACGTTTTTCCACCTGGAGCAGATCGATTTCTGACTCCATCATCGCCATCAGATACTCCAGACGCTCATTGACGTCTGACATCTCAAGCACGGACTGTTTGTCGGCCAGTTTCAACGGCATATGTGCCGCAACGGTATCAGCCAGACGTGCAGCATCTTCAATGCTGTTCAACGAGGTCAGCACTTCAGGAGGGATTTTTTTATTCAGTTTGATATAGCCTTCAAACTGATTAATTGCGGTGCGCACCAGCACTTCCTGCTCGCGCTCATCGATTTCAGGGGACGCCAGGTATTCAGCCTGTGCGGTGAAATGGTCACCATTATCCGCAAGCGTTGTGATATGCGCACGCTGCAGGCCTTCTACCAGCACTTTAACCGTACCGTCTGGCAGCTTGAGCATTTGCAGAATAGAGGCGACGGTCCCTACAGAAAAGAGATCGTTAATGCCAGGTTCATCCGTTGAAGCTTCTTTCTGGGCGACCAGCATGATTTTTTTATCATGATCCATGGCGGCTTCAAGGCAGCGAATCGATTTCTCACGACCGACAAACAACGGAATTACCATGTGCGGATAAACCACTACGTCACGCAACGGCAACACAGGGATTTCAATGCGTTCAGAACGCTCAGGATTCATAGAGCTCTCTCTTAGTTTAATTTCCGCCAGGGTGATGGGAACCGCAACAGACCACTAAAGTGCAGTTTTACCCACAGGTAGTTGAGTATATGGGGATGAATGTAAGACATTCAATGTTATCCGCGAGAGAAAAGCAAAAGGGGGAATAAATTCCCCCTTTTTATGATAACTGACTGGAAAGATGTGGTTATTTATTCACCAGAAGCTTGTTGAGCTTCCTGTTTTCCGTAGATCAGCATTGGCTCAGACTGGCCATCGATCACTGAATCGTCAATCACCACTTTTTCAACATCGTCCATTGAAGGGAGGTCATACATGGTATTCAGCAGCGCGCCTTCCACAATGGAACGCAGGCCACGGGCACCGGTTTTGCGTGACATGGCTTTTTTGGCGATCGCCGTCAGCGCTTCTTCACGGAATTCCAGGTCCACACCTTCAAGATTGAACAACGCCTGATACTGCTTGGTCAGGGCGTTTTTCGGCTCACGCAGGATCTGAATCAGCGCTTCTTCACTCAGCTCGCTCAGGGTTGCCACGACTGGCAGACGACCGATGAACTCTGGGATCAGACCGAATTTGATCAAATCTTCTGGCTCGACCTGCTCCAGCAGCTGACCTTCAGTGGCTTTCTCTGCCGTGCCCTTCACGGTGGCACCAAAGCCAATCCCCGTACCGGTGTCTACGCGCTGAGAAATCACCTTGTCCAGCCCGGCGAACGCACCGCCACAGATAAACAGGATCTTGGAGGTATCAACCTGCAGGAACTCTTGCTGTGGATGCTTACGTCCGCCCTGAGGTGGCACCGCCGCCACAGTGCCTTCAATCAGCTTCAACAGCGCCTGCTGAACACCTTCGCCCGAAACATCACGGGTAATGGAAGGGTTGTCAGATTTACGGGAAATCTTATCGATTTCATCGATGTAAACAATGCCGCGCTGTGCTTTCTGCACGTCATAGTCACATTTCTGCAGCAGTTTCTGAATGATGTTTTCGACGTCTTCACCAACATAACCGGCTTCGGTCAGCGTGGTGGCATCCGCCATTGTGAACGGCACATCCAGCAGGCGAGCCAGGGTTTCCGCCAGCAGCGTTTTACCGCTACCGGTAGGCCCGATCAGCAAAATGTTACTTTTGCCAAGCTCAATGCCATTACTGGTGTCACCGTTGCGCAGGCGTTTGTAGTGGTTATAGACCGCTACGGCCAGCACTTTTTTCGCCCGTTCCTGGCCGATAACGTAATCGTCGAGGTGATGGCGGATTTCATGCGGCGTCGGCAGTGCGCTACGTTCACGATGCGGCGCAACTTCTTTAATCTCTTCGCGAATGATGTCATTGCATAGATCGACACACTCATCGCAGACATACACTGACGGGCCGGCAATCAGCTTGCGCACTTCATGCTGGCTTTTGCCGCAGAAAGAGCAGTACAGCAGCTTTCCTGAACCGTCTTTGCGCTTCTCAGTCATCAGTTAACCTCTTCTGTTATCTTCGTCCGCACTGTGTTGCGGCGATGATGCCGCCTTGCGGCACCCTCATTCGTTGCTCTAGCCCATCCATAACTATAGACGACAGATGGGCATCAGGCTTACGTGCGATGCGTCAGAACGGAATCTACCAACCCATACTCTACAGCTTCGCTCGCTGACAGGAAACGGTCACGTTCCGTGTCTCTCTCGATTTCTTCAAGAGTTTTGCCCGTATGTTCTGCCATCAGCTCGTTCATACGCGCTTTCACTTTCAGAATTTCGCGCGCGTGGATTTCAATGTCAGTTGCCTGACCCTGATATCCGCCCAGCGGCTGGTGGATCATCACGCGAGAGTTAGGCAGCGCATAACGCTTGCCTTTGGTCCCTGCGGTCAGCAGGAACGCGCCCATTGAACAGGCCTGGCCCATACAAATGGTGCTGACGTCTGGCTTGATGAACTTCATGGTGTCGTAGATCGACATCCCTGCAGTGATCACACCGCCAGGAGAGTTGATATAAAGGTGGATGTCTTTTTCCGGGTTCTCAGCTTCCAGAAACAGCATCTGAGCGACGATCAGGTTCGCCATATGATCTTCAACCTGTCCGGTCAGGAAAATAATACGTTCCTTGAGCAGGCGGGAAAAGATGTCGTAAGAACGCTCTCCGCGAGAGGTTTGTTCGACCACCATCGGCACTAAAGCCATATGAGGTGCAGTTTGTTCACGTTCGCCACTGTATGACATTACCGTCTCCTGGATAAATTTCATTTGGCAACACTCCGTACCGATTCTACTTGAGAGCGATCCGGAACACTATGTTTCCATTACATTCCCCACACTGACCGGGGACAATCAAGACAGGACTCAGTACGCCATAATAGTCTATTTGGGGATGTTGCCCCGCTGATTCAAGCATAACAACGTTTTTATCAACTGCTAACCAGGAAAAACAGCTTAGTTGATATTTTGCCGGTTTAATGAGCGAATAAGCGCACTAAGGCACGTCCGGGCAACGGATAAAAGCAAAAAGCCCGCAGTCATCATAACTGCGGGCTTTTATTTAGCTTACAGAATCAGTGGATCAGGCTGGTTGCGCCTGGTTCATCAGTTCCTGGAAGTTAGTGGCCTTCTCGGTCACTTTGGCTTTCTCCAGCACAGCTTCCACTGCCTGTTCTTCCAACGCAACGTTACGCATGTTGTTCATCAGCTCGTTATTCTTGCTGTAGAACTCAACCACTTCTGATGGATCTTCGTAAGCAGAAGCCATCTCTTCGATCAGCTCTTTCACACGGTCTTCATCAGCTTTCAGCTCGTGGGTACGAATCACTTCGCCCAGCAGCAAGCCAACAACTACGCGGCGTTTAGCCTGCTCTTCAAACAGTTCACGAGGCAGCTCGAAAGCTTGCTTCTCGTTACCGCCAAAGCGCTGTGCAGCCTGGCGACGCAGCACGTCGATTTCGCCATCGATCAGTGCAACTGGCACGTCGATGTCGTTCGCGCTGACCAGACCGTCGATAGCCTGAGTCTTCACACGGTTACGCACGGCGCCTTTCAGCTCGCGCTCCATGTTTTTACGCACTTCAGCACGCAGACCGTCTACTGAACCATCTTCAACGCCGAAACGTTTGATGAACTCGGCGGTGAATTCTGGCAGCTCACGCTCTTCCACTTTCTTCAGGACGATTTCAAACTTCGCTGCTTTCCCTTTCAGGTTTTCAGCGTGGTAATCTTCCGGGAAGTTTACGTCGATAGTGAAGGTTTCGCCCGCTTTGTGGCCAACAACGCCTTCTTCGAAGCCTGGGATCATGCGACCCTGGCCCATTGCCAGTACGAAGTCAGACGCTTTGCCGCCTTCGAACTCTTCGCCGTCTACTGAACCGCTGAAGTCTACAGTGGCACGGTCTTCAGCTTCTGCTGCGCGGTCAGTTTCTTTCCAGGTGGCCTGCTGCTTGCGCAGGGTGTCCAGCATGGTGTCAACGTCAGCGTCAGTCACTTCAACAACCGGTTTTTCAACTTCGATTGCGTCCAGACCTTTCAGCTCAACTTCCGGGTACACTTCAAACTCAACGGCGAAAGTGAAGTCTTCACCTTCTTTGTATTCGCCTGGCACGTATTTAGGTGCGCCAGCCGGATTGATCTTCTCTTTGATGATGGCGTCAACGAAGTTGCGCTGCATCAGTTCGCCCAGAACGTCCTGGCGAACAGAGGCACCGTAGCGCTGTGCTACGACAGTCATCGGCACTTTCCCTTTGCGGAAACCGTCGATACGTACCTTTTTAGATACGCTGACCAGCTCACTTTTCACCGCGTTTTCGATCACATCTTTAGCAACGGTAATCGTAACGCGACGGCCCAGGCCCTGAGTTGTTTCTACTGAAGCTTGCATCTTATTACCTCAAAAAATCACGTGCTCGGTCAACTTCAGACCCTCTCTGCTCCGCAAGAAACAGAGTGAGACTAAGAACCGGGATGGCCTCTGGTGTCAGAATCGTAGTCGCTGTACCAAAAGGGTCCCGAAGATATTCCGGAAAAAAATAGACGCAGCATTATAGCGACAACGTTTAAGCGAGTCGAGGCTGCTCAACCCTGACATTTCGCTAACTTCGTTGCTTTTCTCTCATAAATGGCAGAAAACGGGGGTGCGCTGGGGATTTAACGTCAGAAATGACAAAGCGGCCCGCAGGCCGCCTTGGTTGAAAAGTGCACTATCAGGCAAGCGTTCCCGCTCCGCGACAGTTGGGTGAGGATGGAACGGTGTCCTGTAACCCCTCCCACTCCTTAACAGTATAGGTATGTAGAGCCAGCGCGTGAACGCTTCCAGCCAGTTCTGCTGCCAGCGCACTATAAATAGTACGGTGACGCATTAAAAAGCGCTGGTTGATAAAATGGTCGCTCACAATAACCACTTTAAAATGACTCTCTGCACCCGCTGGGACGTTATGACGATAGCTTTCGTCATGAACTTCCAGATGAACAGGCGCTAACGCCGTTCTTAACTTTTCTTCTATTTCTTCGCGGATCATACCTGGACTCCTCTAAGACGGTGGCCCCATCTCTTTAAATATTAGCTGGTTTTTTACCAAACCCTGATGGGTTCGCGAAAAATATCCGCCGTTTAATGCCCGCTACTGTGCATTTTCATCTTTGCTGCTGCAACCACTCCGTTATTAAACGGTCGAAGTTCCCGTGCCTGGCGTCAGCCTTAAAAGTGCAAGGCGATGAATTTACGCGCTATCGGGGCTTCCCCTTGTTACAGGCAATGCTATGATGACCTCAGTTTTGTCAGCACTACAACCTTCGTCATTGAGAAAATAAGCATGTTAAAAAAATTATTATTCCCTCTGCTGGCCGTGTTAATTCTGGCTGGCTGTGCAAGCAACAGCAACACACTCACCGTTTCGCCAAAAATTCAGCTGCCTCAGCAGGATCCCAGCCTGACCGGCATCACTGTTAGCATCAACGGCGCCGATCAGCGTAGCGATCAGGCACTGGCGAAAGTTAACCGCGACGGACAGCTGGTTACCCTGACCCCTTCACGCGATCTGCGCTTCCTGCTACAGGAAACGCTGGAGAAGCAGATGGGTGCTCGTGGTTACATGATCGGTCCTAATGGCGCCGTTGACCTGCAGATCATCGTGAATAACCTGTATGCCGACGTTACCGAAGGTAATGTGCGCTACAGCATCACCACGAAAGCCGATATTTCGATTGTTGCCACCGCGAAAAACGGCAACAAGCAAGTGAAGAACTACCGCCAGACCTACAGTGTTGAAGGCGCCTTCTCAGCCACCAACGCTAAAATCACTAACGCGGTTAACTCCACGCTGAGCGACGTGATTTCTGATATGGCTCAGGACACCAGCATCCACGAGTTTATCAAGCAAAACGCCCGTTAATTGGCCAGTGCCCGTCGGGATCCCGGCGGGCTTTGTTTTAAGGTTCGTATGCCCAGCCATTACCTCCAGATTTTTACCCAACGAAATGCCGCCCTTCTTCTGCTCCTTGGCTTTGCCTCCGGTCTGCCGCTCGCGCTGACATCGGGAACGCTGCAAGCCTGGATGGCCGTCGAAAACGTCGATATCAAAACGATAGGCTTCTTCTCTCTGGTCGGGCAGGCCTACGTGTTCAAATTCCTCTGGTCTCCGTTGATGGACCGCTACACGCCGCCGTTTTTAGGCCGTCGTCGTGGCTGGTTACTGGTGACGCAGATCCTGTTAATTGTCGGGATTGCCCTGATGGGATTTATGGATCCCTCACGCAATCTGACCCTGCTGGCGGCTCTCGCGGTGTTGGTTGCCTTCTGTTCCGCCTCGCAGGATATTGTCTTTGATGCCTGGAAGACCGATGTGCTGCCCGCCGAAGAACGCGGTAGCGGTGCGGCGATCAGCGTCCTTGGTTATCGTCTGGCGATGTTGGTGTCAGGCGGGCTGGCGCTATGGCTTGCAGACCGATATCTCGGATGGCAGGCGATCTGGTGGCTGATGGCGGCGATGATGGTGCCTGGAGTAATCGCCACGCTGTTAGCGAAAGAGCCCAGCGATCCGGTTGCCCGCCCTCACAGCCTTGAAGAGGCGGTCATTGCCCCGCTGCGCGACTTCTTCAACCGCAACAATGCCTGGCTGACCCTCTCTCTTATTGTCCTTTATAAGCTGGGTGATGCGTTTGCTGCCAGCCTGACCACCATTTTCCTGATCCGTGGCGTTGGCTTTGATGCCGGCGACGTGGGGCTGGTGAATAAAACGCTCGGGTTGATCGCCACGATAATTGGCGCGCTTTACGGCGGCGTACTGATGCAGCGCCTGAGCCTGTTCCGGGCGCTGATGCTGTTTGGCATCCTGCAGGCGGTATCAAACCTGGCGTACTGGATTCTGGCCGTCACCGACAAACATCTTTACAGCATGGCAGCGGCCGTGTTTGTCGAGAACCTGTGTGGCGGTATGGGCACCGCCGCATTTGTGGCGCTGCTGATGACGCTGTGCAATAAGTCTTTCTCCGCCACGCAATTTGCCCTGCTCTCCGCGTTGTCCGCCGTAGGCCGGGTGTATGTTGGCCCGGTGGCAGGATGGTTTGTTGAGAGCTGGGGCTGGCCGACGTTTTATGCCTTCTCTGTGGTGGCGGCCCTGCCCGGTTTGCTATTGCTGGCGGGATGCCGAACCACGCTGGAACATGCGCAAACCCATCAGACATTTTTACCGCGAACCCGCTTCGCTTCCGGATATAAATGGGCATTACGCGCCTTGAAGTTGGGTTCAGCGTTGGTAGTGGCAGGACTGATTTTGCTGGCATTACGCGCAACAAACCTGCTGGATGCGGGCTCAATCATTAGCGTTCTGTTTGAATCAGGGGCCATTCTGGCGCTGTTGGGCATCGTCACCGGCAGTTTGTTAGACTTCGTCGCTCAGCGCCCGGCAACACAGTAAAAGTAAAGTTATGTAGGCTCTGGCAAAAAAATAACGCCTCGGCCCGGCACAAACATTTAACAATACCGCCCTTTTTAGCGGGCGAAAAAACGGCGGCACCGTTCGAAAAGCCGCCTTTTTTTAACAATTAGTGCATTGTCACATTTTCCCGCCTTCCGTTATTTCCTAAAAGGTTTTCACCTTTACATTTCTCTGCCACAGACTATTAAAACCCGGTGCGTTATTATTATTGTATAAACTAAATCACACAAATGATGCGGGTATGTTAAATAATTGAGTGCCAATTTCGCTGTTTATAGCAGAGACCTGTTAAAAAACGCGGTTATCATTGGTTTTTGTTATATTAGAGGCAAACCCTTGCTGGCATTCATATTTTGTCACCTTCGGCAACATCTGTGACTGTGTTTGCAAAAGGTGTCAACACGGCGCTGACACAAGATGTTGCTGGTTTACAGTACTGAAACGTTCCCGTAAAATGCCGCCACACTTAAACGACAATAGAGCCCTTGTCATTGAGGTCGTTAAATGAGACTCAGGAAATACAATAAAAGTTTGGGGATTTTGTCATTAATTGCAGGCACTTTATTGTTAAGTGGCTGTGATAGTGCATTGTTGAATCCCAAAGGACAGGTTGCACTGGAGCAACGTTCGCTGATACTGACAGCCTTCGGCTTGATGATGATCGTCGTTATTCCCGCAGTCTTGATGGCAGTGGTGTTCGCCTGGAAATATCGGGCATCCAATACCAATGCAAAATACAGCCCTAACTGGTCACACTCTAATAAAGTGGAAGCCGTGGTGTGGACTGTTCCCATTTTGATCATTATCTTCCTTGCGATCCTGACGTGGAAATCTACCCACGCGCTTGATCCAAGCAAGCCTTTGGTTTCCGATGTGAAGCCGATTGAGATTGATGTGGTTGCATTGGACTGGAAATGGCTGTTCATTTACCCGGAACAGGGTATTGCAACAGTTAACCAAATCGCATTCCCTGCGAATACGCCGGTCAGCTTCAAGATCACGTCTAACTCCGTTATGAACTCCTTCTTTATTCCTACCCTCGGTAGCCAGATTTACGCTATGGCGGGCATGCAGACTAAACTGCATCTGATTGCGAATGAACCAGGCACGTTTGACGGTATCTCCTCCAACTTCAGTGGTCGCGGCTTCTCTGGTATGAAGTTCAAAGCGATTGCCACTCCTGATAATGCGTCATTCGATCAGTGGGTAGCAAAAGTGAAAGACTCATCCAATACGCTGACAACCATGGATGACTTCGAGAAACTGGCAGCGCCAAGCGAAAACCATCCGGTTGAGTTCTTCTCTACCGCAAATCCTGAATTGTTCAAGCAAGTGATTGGCAAATTCAAGATGAGCCACGGGAAAATGGACATGTCAGGACACGAAGGCATGGACATGAACGAAGCCCCTAAAGCGGGAGCCGAGGAATAATACGATGTTGGGAAAATTAACCCTTGATGCAGTACCGTATCACGAACCGATTATCGTGATTACGGTCGCCGCCATCATTCTTGGTGGTCTGGCAGTCGCTGGAGCAATCACTTATTTCGGTAAGTGGCAATACCTGTGGTCTGAGTGGCTGACGTCTGTCGACCATAAAAAACTCGGTATCATGTATATCATCGTGGCCTTCGTCATGCTGCTGCGCGGTTTTGCCGATGCGGTGATGATGCGTAGCCAGCAGGTACTGGCTTCGGCCGGCGAGGCAGGATTCTTACCGCCTCATCACTACGACCAGATCTTCACCGCTCACGGCGTGATCATGATCTTCTTCGTAGCGATGCCATTTGTTATCGGTCTGATGAACATTGCTGTTCCTCTGCAGATCGGTGCGCGCGATGTGGCCTTCCCGTTCCTGAACAACCTGAGCTTCTGGTTCACGGCTGTCGGTGTGGTGCTGGTTAACCTGTCACTGGGTGTGGGCGAATTTGCTCAGACCGGCTGGCTGGCTTATCCACCGCTTTCCGGCGCTGAGTACAGTCCGGGGGTCGGGGTTGACTACTGGATATGGAGTCTTCAGCTGTCGGGGATCGGTACGACATTAACAGGTATTAACTTCTTCGTTACTATCCTGAAAATGCGTGCACCTGGCATGACCATGTTCAAGATGCCTGTCTTCACCTGGGCGTCGCTGTGTACTAACGTTCTGATTATCGCTTCCTTCCCGGTTCTGACCGTGACGCTGGCGTTGCTGACCCTGGATCGTTATCTGGGCTTCCATTTCTTCACCAATGAAATGGGCGGCAACATGATGATGTACGTAAACCTGATTTGGGTTTGGGGACATCCGGAAGTGTATATCCTGGTTCTGCCGGTCTTCGGTGTGTTCTCCGAAGTGGTAGCAACCTTCTCTAAAAAGCGCCTGTTTGGTTACACCTCACTGGTTTGGGCAACGATTGTAATTACCATCCTGTCCTTCATCGTGTGGCTGCACCACTTCTTCACCATGGGCGCGGGCGCGAACGTTAACGCCTTCTTCGGTATTATGACGATGATTATCGCCATTCCTACCGGCGTTAAAATCTTCAACTGGCTGTTCACCATGTACCAGGGCCGCATTCAGATGCACTCTGCGATGTTGTGGACCGTAGGCTTCCTGGTCACCTTCTCTGTCGGTGGTATGACCGGTGTTCTGCTGGCGTTGCCAGGTGCTGACTTTGTGCTGCACAACAGTCTGTTCCTGATTGCTCACTTCCATAACGTAATTATCGGTGGTGTGGTATTCGGTTGCTTCGCAGGTGTGACTTACTGGTTCCCTAAAGCGTTCGGCTTCTGCCTGAACGAAAAATGGGGCATCCGCGCCTTCTGGTTCTGGATCATTGGTTTCTTCGTTGCCTTTATGCCGCTGTACGCACTGGGCTTCATGGGGATGACCCGTCGTCTGAGCCAGGATATCGATCCACAGTTCCACCCACTGCTGGTTGTAGCAGCGTTTGGTGCTGCGCTGATCGCCTGTGGTGTGTTGTGCCAAATCACTCAGTTCTGGGTCTCGGTACGTGACCGTGAGCAGCTGCGTGATGTGACCGGCGATCCATGGGGCGGCCGTACGCTGGAGTGGGCAACCTCTTCACCACCACCGTTCTACAACTTTGCTGAAGTGCCTGTTATCCACGAGCGCGATGCGTTCTGGGAAATGAAGGAAAAAGGCGAAGCGTACAAACAGCCTGCGCACTACGAAGAGATCCACATGCCGAAGAACAGCGGCGCTGGTGTGGTGATCGGTGCATTCAGCCTGGTGTTTGGTTTCGCAGCTATCTGGCACATCTGGTGGCTGGTAGGTCTGTCGTTCCTCGGTATGATCTTAACCTGGATCATCAAGAGCTTTGACGAAGACGTTGATTATTACGTTCCCGTTGCCGAGATCGAAAAAATCGAGAATCAGCACTTTGACGAAATTAGCAAAGCAGGTCTGAAAAATGTCGACTGAAACTCTGACTAAGCACCACGACGCCCATGCGGAGCATGGGCATCACGATGCAGGAGCCAATAAAGTCTTTGGCTTCTGGATCTACCTGATGAGCGACTGCATCATCTTTGCCACCCTGTTTGCAACCTTCGGTGTGATGGTTAACAGCACCGCGGGTGGCCCGGCTGGTAAAGATATTTTCGAACTGCCGTTCGTTCTCGGTGAAACCGCCCTGCTTCTGTTGAGCTCCATTACCTATGGTTTTGCAGTTATCAGCATGAACAAAGGCAGCAAAGGCTCAGTGATCAGCTGGCTGATGCTGACTTTCCTGTTCGGTGCCGGTTTCATCGCGATGGAAATCTATGAATTCCATCACCTGATTATGGAAGGGTTTGGTCCGCAGCGCAGTGGCTTCCTGTCAGCGTTCTTCACGCTGGTTGGGACGCACGGTCTGCACGTAACCTCTGGCCTGATCTGGATGGCGGTACTGATGTACCAAGTCTCCAAACGTGGTCTGACGCCGACTAACCGTACCCGTATCCTGTGTCTGAGCCTGTTCTGGCACTTCCTGGATGTGGTATGGATTTGTGTATTCACCATTGTCTACCTGATGGGAGCCATGTAATGAGTCATTCTACGAACGAACATGGTGCCTCACACGGTAGCGTGAAGTCTTATATGATCGGCTTTATCCTGTCGATCATTCTGACGGCAATCCCTTTCTGGATGGTGATGGACGGCGGCGCTTCAAAAGCGACCATCCTGGGTGTGGTGATTGTGTGTGCGATTGTCCAGGTGCTGGTGCATCTGGTCTACTTCCTGCACTTAAACACTTCCTCTGAAGAAAGATGGAACCTGGTGGCAATTGTGTTCTCTGCAATTATCATCTTGATAGTAGTTGTTGGCTCGCTGTGGATCATGTGGAACCTCAACTACAACATGATGGCCAACTAACCGAGTTACCCGTGATGATTAAGCAATACCTGCAAGTAACGAAACCAGGAATTATTTTCGGAAATTTAATTTCTGTGATTGGGGGGTTCCTGCTGGCCTCGAAAGGCAGCATCGACTATCCCCTGTTTCTCTCCACCTTAGTCGGCGTTTCGCTGGTGGTCGCATCAGGTTGTGTTTATAACAACTTTATCGACCGTGACATCGACGTAAAAATGGAGAGGACCAGAAATCGAGTGCTGGTTAAAGGCCTCATTTCTCCGACAGTCTCTCTGGTTTATGCAACCGTTCTGGGTATTGCTGGATTCGCGTTGTTGTATTTCGGAGCAAACCCGCTGGCCATGTGGCTGGCGGTGATGGGCTTTGTGGTTTATGTCGGCGTTTACAGCCTGTACATGAAGCGCAATTCTGTGTACGGCACGTTGATTGGTAGTCTTTCTGGCGCTGCGCCGCCGGTAATTGGCTACTGTGCCGTCACCAGCCATTTCGATGCGGGTGCCTTGATCCTGCTGGCTATCTTTAGCCTGTGGCAGATGCCGCATTCTTATGCGATTGCGATCTTCCGCTTTAAAGATTACCAGGCAGCGAATATCCCTGTTCTGCCGGTGGTAAAAGGCATCTCCGTGGCAAAAAACCATATTACGATGTACATCATCGCCTTTATGGTTGCCACCCTGATGTTGACGCTGGGCGGTTATGCCGGCTACAAATATCTGGTGGTTGCTGCGGCAGTCAGCGTGTGGTGGTTGGGGATGGCGCTTTCAGGTTACAAAACGCAGAACGATCGCGTTTGGGCCCGTAAGCTGTTTGTCTTCTCTATCGTCGCCATTACCGCACTGAGCGTTATGATGTCGGTCGATTTCATGGCTCCGGCCTCGAAAGACCTGCTGACGATGGTCAGGTAACACAGACCTCATCATAAAGGGCGCGATTATCGCGCCCTTTCTTTTTGTTACCACTTCGCGACAAGTATTATTTTACCCACCCTCCCCCGCCGCCTAAAATACGTCGACCAGATAAACTGAGGTAGTAATGAACGATAATAAAATGACTCCAGTCGAGTTGCGTGCGACATGGGGTTTGGGGACGGTATTTTCCCTGCGTATGTTGGGAATGTTTATGGTATTGCCCGTCCTGACCACTTACGGCATGGCATTGCAGGGAGCAAGTGAAGCACTGATTGGACTCGCCATTGGCATCTACGGTTTAGCGCAAGCCGTTTTCCAAATCCCCTTCGGATTATTGTCGGACCGTATTGGCCGCAAACCGTTAATCGTCGGTGGACTCCTGATTTTCGTTCTCGGCAGCGTCATTGCCGCGAGCACCACTTCCATCTGGGGCGTGATCCTGGGCCGTGCGTTGCAGGGTTCCGGTGCGATTGCCGCCGCGGTGATGGCGTTGCTTTCCGATTTAACCCGTGAACAGAACCGTACCAAAGCGATGGCCTTTATTGGTATCAGCTTCGGCGTGACCTTTGCCATTGCGATGGTGCTGGGCCCGATCATTACCCATGCTCTTGGCCTGCATGCGCTGTTCTGGATGATCGCCTGTCTGGCGACCTTAGGCATTGTGATCACCCTGTGGGTGGTGCCGTCGACGCCGAACCATATTCTGAATCGCGAATCGGGCATGGTGAAAGGCACCTTCAAAGCCGTGCTGACCAATCCGCGCCTGGTGAAGCTGAACTTTGGCATCCTGTGCCTGCATATTCTGCTGATGTCGAGCTTCGTCGCCCTACCGGGTGAGTTTGAGCGCGCAGGTTTCCCTGCGGAGCAGCACTGGAAAGTCTATCTGGTCACCATGCTGGTCGCCTTCTGCGGCGTGATCCCGTTTATCATTTACGCGGAAGTGAAGCGTCGCATGAAGCGGGTATTTGTCAGCTGTGTTGCTCTGATGCTGATTGCAGAGATCGTGCTGTGGGGTGCGGGAAGTAATTTCTGGACGCTGGTGGTCGGTGTGCAGCTGTTCTTTATTGGCTTTAACCTGATGGAAGCCATTTTACCGTCGCTGATCAGTAAAGAGTCACCGCCGGGTTATAAAGGCACCGCAATGGGCCTCTATTCCACCAGCCAGTTTTTAGGCGTGGCCATTGGCGGCAGCATGGGCGGTTGGGTATTCGGTCATTTTGATGCGCAATCGGTGTTCGTGGTCGGCAGCCTGGTGGCGGCGATCTGGCTGCTGGTGAGCTGTACAATGAAGGAACCGCCGTATGTCAGCAGCTTACGCATCATGTTGGATGGCAGTACATTAGACAAGAGCGTGCTGGAGCAGCGTCTTAAAGCGCAACCGGGCGTGGCCGCGGTGTTTATCGTGCCGGAAGAGAGAAGTGCTTACGTGAAGATCGACAGCAAGGTGACCAACCGCGCAGAGATCGAAAAGCTGGTCGCCGAAGCGGCCTGATCGATGCAGATAACCAGCCAGCGCGGCCCTGAAAAGCCCCGCTGTCTGGGATCGCTTAGTCGCGGAAGTTTTTAAACTGGAAAGGCTGTCCCAAATCACCACCACGCACCAGCGCCATTGCGCCCTGCAGGTCATCACGAGATTTCCCCGTCACGCGTAATTCTTCACCCTGAATCTGCGTCTGCACTTTGATTTTGCTGTCTTTGATCAGCTTAACCAGCTTTTTCGCCACATCCGCAGGAATGCCTTTTTTCATTTTGGCTTCCACGCTCCAGGTTTTACCGCTGTGCTCAATTTCTTCCGGGATCTCCAGCGCCGCGCCTTCAATGCCACGCTTCAGCAGCCTTTCGCGCAGAATATCAATCAGCTGTTTAACCTGAAAGTCAGACTCGCTTAACACCTTGATAGACTCGTTTTTCTCAATCAGCTCATAGCTGGCGGTCACGTTACGAAAATCGAAACGGCTTGAGATTTCGCGGTTGGCATTTTCCACCGCATTTCGGACTTCCTGCATGTCAATTTCTGAAACGATATCGAAAGATGGCATGATGTATTCTCCTGATCCTAAAGTGACATGCATAATACCGACTTAGCGCCGTTAAAAAAACCATCGGCGTTGAAAGCTATAATAAGGATAACAAACCTGCGCGGCGCCGTGATGGGCTGACAGCAAGGTGGTACTAACGCAACCCGCACGCGGGGAGGACGTATGAAGATTACCGTACTGGGATGCGGTGCATTAGGGCAAATCTGGTTAGCTGCCCTCGACGCTCAGGGACATGATGTACAGGGCTGGCTGCGGGTGCCGCAGCCCTACTGCTCGGTCAACGTCATCGATCTGAATGGCACGACGATCAATAAGACATGCATAGCCAACGATCCAAAGTTCCTCGCGGAAAGCGACCTGCTGCTCGTCACCCTCAAAGCCTGGCAGGTTTCCGAGGCGGTGAAGAATTTGCAGTTTATCCTGCGCGATGACTGCCCGATCCTGCTGCTGCATAACGGCATGGGGACGCTGGATGAACTGAAAGCCCTGCATCAACCGCTACTGCGAGGTATCACCACGCATGCGGCGAAACGCGACGGTACGGTGATCGTCCACGTGGCGGCCGGTATCACCCACATCGGCCCAACCTCTGCCGATGCAGCGGCACTCAGCGATCTGGCAGAGGTGTTGCAGCAGGCGCTGCCGGATGTCGCCTGGCACAATAATGTGGCCTCCGCCGCATGGCAGAAACTCGCCGTTAACTGCGTGATTAACCCGCTAACCGTGCAGTACGACTGCACCAATGGCGAACTGCTTCATCATCTGGATGAAGTCTCGGCGCTGTGCAATGAAGTGGCGATGGTGATGGAACGCGAAGGCCAGCATACCTCGCGTGAAGGGCTGCTCGACTATGTGCTGGACGTGATCAACTCCACCGCCGCCAATACCTCTTCCATGCTGCAGGACATCCGCGCCGAGCGCCGCACTGAAATAGATTACATTACCGGCTACGTCATCCGACGAGCGCGGGCACAAGGCCTGGCAACGCCTGAAAATAGCCGACTTTATGAATTGATTAAGCGAAAGGAACAAGATTATGAGCGAGAACGCATCGGTGCTGGTTTGCCTGGCACCTGGCAGTGAAGAAACGGAAGCAGTCACCACTATCGACCTGCTGGTGCGCGCCGGGCTGAACGTGACCACTGCCAGCGTGACGGATGACGGCAGCAGAGAAATCCGCTGCTCGCGCGGCGTCAGGCTGATTGCCGATGCGCCGCTGGTGGAGGTGGCAGATAATGATTTTGCCGCCATCGTGCTGCCCGGCGGCCTGAAAGGCGCTGAAGCCTTCCGCGACAGCCCGCTACTGGTTGAAACGGTGCGCCAGTTCCATCTCTCAGGCCGTATTGTTGCCGCGATTTGTGCCGCCGCCGGCACGGTGCTGATCCCCCATAACCTGTTCCCGGTCGGCAACATGACCGGTTTTCCGGGCCTGAAAGAGACCATTCCGGATGAGAAGTGGATGGATAAACGGGTGGTGTGGGATCCGCGCGTCAATCTCCTGACCAGCCAGGCACCGGGCACCTCTATCGACTTCGCGCTGAAGTTAATCGACCTGATTTTGGGCCGGGATAAAGCCCATGAAGTGGCGAAACAGCTGGTGGTCGCTGCCGGAATTTATGATTACCGCGAGTGGATTGAATAGAATCGACGCTCAGAAATAGCCTGAGGTGCCAGCAGGCGGGGAAAGTGCCTGCTGGCAAGAGTGGAGCTGACGGGATAAGTCAGCTCCACGGCCCACTACGGACGATAGACCTTCACATTTTTGAAGCCCTGCTCGTGCAGGTAAAGTGCCTGCAGACGGCTCATTACGCCGCGATCGCAGTAAAGCAGCCAGGTTTTGCTCTGGTCCAGATTGCCGAACTGGGTGCTGAGCTTATAAAACGGCAGGCCTTTCACTTCCACCCCTTCCAGCTCCAGCGGACGATCGTCCTGCTCATCGGCAGAACGGATATCCAGCACCATATCTTCCGGGCCGAATGACACCACCGTTTCGACTTCAACGACTTCCTGCTCGGTATCTTCCGCAATACGCCGGATATCGACGTTGGTGGCTTCTGCGACCATCCGATCGAGAATAGCAAAATCGAAGTTCTGCTCTTCCGCTTCGATCTTCGCCTTGACCGCTTTGACGGTTGGGCTTTTGGAAATCACACCGCAGTATTCCGGCATGGTACGGGCAAAATCTTCCGTACCGATATGACGCGCCAGATTAATGATGTGCTCTTTATCATGGGAAATCAGCGGGCGCAGGATCAGCGTGTCGCTGGCGTTATCGATTAAGCGCAGGTTGGTCAGCGTCTGGCTGGACACCTGGCCAAGCGCTTCACCGGTTACCAGCGCCTGCACGTCATAACGCTCGGCGATTTGAGATGCGGCACGCACCATCATGCGCTTCAGCACTACGCCCATCTGACCGTCTTCCACTTTCTCGAGGATCTCACCGACCACCGGCTCGAAGTTGATCGCCACAAAACGCACCTTGTGCGAGCGACCAAAACGGTTCCACAGATAATGCGCCACCTGACGAACGCCGATTTCATGCGCTGCGCCGCCAAGGTTGAAGAAGCAGTAATGCACGCGGCAACCGCGACGCATCAGCATATAGCTGGATACGCCGGAGTCGAAGCCGCCGGAAATCAGCGACAGCACATCTTCCTGAGTGCCGATCGGGAAGCCACCAATGCCTTCATGACGGCCGGTCACTAACAGCATACGATCGTCTTCAATTTCCAGATTCACCGTCACCTGCGGGTGATTCAGCTTCACCTGGGCGCTGGCCACGTGCTGATTGAGCCCGCCGCCAACGTAACGCTCCACATCCTGCGAGCTGAAATCATGCTTGCCCCGGCGCTTCACGCGGACAGCAAAGGTTTTCCCTTCAATACGATCGCGGTTCAGCTCCAGCGTCTGCTCAAAGATGTCGTGCATATCGGTATAAGCACGATCTTCCACATCGAGGATATGGTGAATGCCGGGGATGCGCTGCAGCCCTTCAACCAGTACGGAACGCTTGGTATCGTCCTTTGAACGCACTTCGATATGGTCCCAGTGACGGACCACGGCCAGCGTTTCATCGCTGTCCTTCAGCACGTTACGGATATTCGTCGTCAGGATTTTAATAAAACGCAGGCGAACGGTCTGACTTTTGATGGTGATTTCGGGGAATAACTTAATGATAAACTTCATGGCGGCATGGGTTCGTTAAGCAATTAAGTGCTGAAATGGGACGCACTTAGCTGGTAAAATGAGGGTATTGCAAAGCAGCTTGTAGCCCTTTACATTCAATACTCGAGTGTATCACACCTGTCCGCTCACTGCTTCTTCATCCGTTAGCAGCATCATTATTTTGCTAATCATTTCGAGTCGGCTACCATGGGCGGCTTCACGCTAAAAAAACGACTGAGCAGAACGCCACTATGCCTAAAAAAGCCGAACAGCCAGCCAGCTTCGAAACCTCTCTTCAGCAGCTGGAGCAGATTGTATCCCGTCTTGAAAGCGGTGACCTGCCGCTGGAAGAAGCGCTGAATGAATTTGAACGCGGCGTGCAGCTCGCACGTGCGGGCCAGCAAAAACTGCAGGCCGCTGAACAGCGCGTGCAGATTCTGTTGAGCGACGATAAAGACGCTGACCTGCAGCCCTTCACGCCGGAAAATGAGTAATGGATTTTAGCGATTTACTGACCGCGCACCACACGCGTGTGAATCAGGCTTTACAGCGTTTTATCGCGCCACTGCCGTTTCAGAATTCCCCGCTGGTTAATGCCATGGAATATGGGGCATTATTGGGGGGTAAACGCTTACGTCCTTTTCTGGTGTATGCCACCGGAGAAATGCTCGGCGCGGACGATGCCGCGCTGGATGCGCCCGCGGCAGCCGTTGAATGCATTCATGCCTATTCATTGATCCACGACGATCTGCCGGCGATGGATGATGACAGCTTGCGCCGTGGCCAACCAACCTGCCACATTAAGTTTGGCGAGGATACGGCGATCCTGGCCGGCGATGCTCTGCAAACGCTGGCCTTTTCAATTCTGGCCGATACACCGATGCCAGGCGTGAGCGCAGAATACCGCGTGGCGATGCTTTCAGAACTGGCTCAGGCCAGTGGCGTGGCAGGGATGTGCGGCGGACAGGCGCTGGATCTGGCTGCCGAAGGCCAGCAGGTTGATCTGGCCGCACTGGAGCAAATTCACCGCCATAAAACCGGGGCGTTAATTCGCTCCGCCGTTCGTCTGGGCGCTTTAGCCGCCGGAGAACGTGGGCGCGCTGCCCTGCCCGCACTCGATCGTTATGCCAATGCGATTGGTCTGGCGTTCCAGGTGCAGGACGACATTTTAGATGTGGTGGGTGATACCGCCATTATCGGCAAACGGCAGGGAGCCGATCAGCATTTAGGCAAAAGTACCTACCCGGCCCTGATGGGACTCGACGGCGCACGGGCCAAAGCGTGGGACCTCTATCAGGAGTCACTCAGCGCATTAGAAACACTTGCCGCGCACTCTTTTACTACAACGTCATTACAAGCGCTGGCAAGTTACATAATTGAACGCAATAAATAACTTCCACAATGAGTCTCTGATGAGTTTTGATACTGCAAAATATCCGACGCTGGCGTTGGCCAGCACGGTACAAGAATTACGATCGCTCCCCAAAGAGAGCCTGCCAAGACTTTGTGATGAGCTACGTCAGTATTTACTCGACAGCGTAAGCCGCTCCAGCGGCCACTTTGCCTCTGGTCTTGGCGTGGTGGAACTGACCGTCGCGCTGCATTACGTTTACAACACGCCTTTTGATCATCTGGTGTGGGATGTCGGCCATCAGGCCTACCCGCATAAAATCCTCACCGGACGACGCGATCGTATTGGCACCATTCGCCAGAAAAATGGCCTGCACCCGTTCCCGTGGCGCGATGAAAGCGAGTTTGATGTGCTGAACGTTGGGCACTCCTCGACGTCGATCAGCGCCGGTTTGGGTATGGCTGTCGCCGCAGAAAAAGAAGGCAAAAACCGCCGCACGGCGTGCGTGATTGGCGATGGTGCGCTGACGGCGGGGATGGCGTTTGAAGCCATGAACCATGCGGGCGATATCAAAACCGATATGCTGGTGGTGCTGAATGACAACGAAATGTCGATTTCAGAGAACGTCGGCGCGCTGAACAATCGTCTGGCGCAAATCCTGTCCGGCAAAACCTATTCACGCCTGCGTGAAGGGGGCAAAAAAGTGCTGGGCAGCCTGCCGCCAATCAAAGAGTTGGTGAAGCGTACGGAAGAGCACCTGAAAGGGATGGTCGTGCCGGGCACCCTGTTTGAAGAGCTGGGCTTTAACTACATCGGCCCGGTCGACGGTCACGACGTGCTGGCACTGGTGCAAACGCTGAAGAATATGCGCGAGCTGAAAGGCCCGCAGTTCCTGCATATCATGACCAAAAAGGGCAAAGGCTACGCCCCGGCAGAAAAGGATCCGATCTCCTGGCATGCGGTGCCTAAGTTCGATCCTGCCAGCGGCCTGCTGCCAAAAGCGGCTGAAGGGCTGCCAAGCTACTCGAAAGTCTTCGGGCAGTGGCTGAGCGAAACCGCCGCCGATGACAGCAAGCTGATGGCGGTCACGCCAGCCATGCGTGAAGGGTCTGGCATGGTCAGCTTCTCACGCGATTATCCTGGCCAGTATTTCGATGTGGCCATCGCTGAGCAGCACGCGGTGACCTTTGCTGCCGGTCTGGCGATCGGGGGGTATAAGCCGGTGGTGGCGATTTACTCCACCTTCCTGCAACGCGCCTACGATCAGCTGATCCATGACGTGGCGATCCAGAAGCTGCCGGTGCTGTTCGCCATCGACCGTGGCGGTATTGTCGGTGCTGACGGACAGACCCATCAGGGCGCATTTGATATCTCGTTCCTGCGCTGCATCCCGAATATGGTGATCATGACGCCAAGCGATGAAAACGAATGCCGTCAGATGCTGTACACCGGCTACCACTATTCGCAGGGGCCAAGCGCGGTACGTTATCCACGCGGCACCGGAACCGGCGCAGAACTGAAGCCGCTTGCCTCGCTGCAACTGGGTAAAGGCCTGGTCAAACGCGAAGGCGAGAAGCTGGCGATCCTCAACTTCGGCACCCTGCTGCCAGAAGCGGCAGCGGTTGCTGAAAAGCTGAATGCCACGCTGGTCGATATGCGTTTTGTGAAACCGCTGGATGACGCGCTGATTATTGAGCTGGCTGCCAGCCATGAAGCGCTGATTACGCTGGAGGAAGGCGCAATTAAAGGTGGCGCAGGCAGCGGTGTGATTGAACTGCTGATGGCCAGGCGCCTGCTGGTCCCGGTTCTGACCATCGGGCTGCCTGATGTGTTTATACCGCAGGGCACCCAGGATGAGATCCGCCATGACTATCTGCTTGATGCAGAAGGCATTGAGCAGCAAATCACCGACTGGCTCGCGCAGTAATTCCGCACAATGCTCCCCGTCCGGGGAGCTTTTCTCCTGCTATGCTTATTCAGTTCTTTACCGGCTTAACGCCGCCAACCGACTGGCAGGAGCTCGCATGAAAACCACCACACTGGGCACAACCGATCTGACGGTTTCCCGCCTTTGCCTGGGCTGTATGACCTTCGGTCAACCCGATCGAGGCCGCCACGCCTGGACACTTCCTGAAGAGAGCAGTCGCCCGCTGATCAAGCAAGCGCTGGAATCCGGCATCAACTTCTTCGATACCGCTAACAGCTATTCCGATGGCAGTAGTGAAGAGATTGTTGGCCGCGCGCTGAAAGATTTTGCCCGCCGCGACGAGGTCGTGGTCGCCACCAAAGTCTACTTCCCGATGAGCAACCTTTCGGGCGGCCTTTCCCGCGCGAATATCATGCAATCCATTGACGACAGCCTTGGCAGGCTGGGGATGGATCACGTCGACCTGCTGCAAATCCACCGCTGGGATTACAACACCCCGCTGGAGGAGACGCTGGAAGCGCTGCACGACGTGGTGAAATCGGGCAAGGCTCGCTACATCGGCGCATCCTCGATGTTCGCCTGGCAGTTCGCTAAAGCACTGTACACCGCAGATTTACATGGCTGGACACGCTTTGTCAGCATGCAGGACCAGTACAACCTGATCCAGCGTGAGGAAGAGCGGGAAATGCATCCGCTGTGTCAGGCCGAGAATATTGCCGTGCTGCCGTGGAGTCCGCTGGCGCGAGGCCGTCTGACGCGTCCATGGGGCGAAACCACCGCGCGTTCCGTCTCTGATGAGTTCGGCAGCACGCTGTATGACAAAACCGAAGAGAACGACGGCGCGATTGCCGCCCGGGTGGCCGCGATTGCGGAAGATAAGGGCATCAGCCGCGCGCAGGTCGCGCTGGCGTGGATGCTGGCTAAGCCGGCGGTCACTGCCCCGATCATCGGCGCATCAAGAACCGAACAGCTCGCCGATCTGGTACAGGCGGTTGACGTTGAGTTGACGCAGGAAGAGATTATCCAGCTTGAAAGTGCCTACCAGCCACATAACGTGGTCGGCTTCGAGTAAAGAAAAAGGGCGACGGTTACCGTCGCCCTTTCTTATCCTGCCGCTTCAGAACACGCGGTTCAGAACGTAAAATGCAGCCCGGCATAATAGAGAATGCCCGCGGAGAGAATGCCGGCGATGATATCGTCGACCATAATCCCCATGCCACCGTGCACGTTGCGATCGAACCACCGGATCGGCCACGGCTTCCACATATCCAGAATACGGAAGATCACAAACCCCGCCAGCACCCACTGCCAGCTGTTGACCGGGATCGCCATCAGCGTAATCCACATGCCAATAAACTCATCCCAGACAATGCTGCCGTGATCGTGAACGCCCATATCTTTCGCCGTACGGTGGCAAAGATAGACCCCGATACAGATACCGAACATCACCACCAGCGAGTAAATATCCTGCGGCAAAAAGGTCATCAGATACCAGAACGGGATCGAAGCCAGCGAGCCCATGGTGCCCGGGACATAGGGGCTGAGTCCGCTGCCAAAACCGGTGGCCAGCAGATGCCAGGGGTTGCTCATTTTCAGGCGGCTTTTCGCCACATCCTTATTCGCGGCCAAAATGGTCAAATCCTTTCAGGTCTTTTTCGACGGGCTTGCCGTCCTGTAACAGCACCAAGCCTTCGGATTGTGGGGCGATCTGACCCACACAGGTAAACGGCACGCCATAATGCCCCAGCGCCACGTCTAACGCGCCACGGTTAATCTCCGGCACGGTGAAGCACAGTTCGTAATCTTCGCCACCGCTTAACGCCCAGCGGATCGCCTGCTCTGGCTCGAAGTGCAGTTTCATCACTTCAGAAAGCGGCAAGGCTTCCAGATTCAGTCTGGCGCCGCAGTCGCTGGCTTTCAGGATATGACCCAGATCGGAAATCAGCCCATCGGACAGATCGATCGCCGAACTGGCCAGGTCGCGCAGCGCCTGTCCTTGCAAAATACGCGGCATCGGACGCAGATGGCGTTTGATCAGCATTTCATGCGCCACCGGATCGTTAATCTTCACGAGGTGTTGCAGCAGCGCTAAGCCTGCGGCACTGTCGCCCAGCGTGCCGGTGACGTAGATCCAGTCGCCGGGACGGGCACCTGAACGTTTCAGCGCCCTGCCCTGCGGCACCAGGCCATGAATGCCCAGCGTCAGGCTCAGCGGCCCACGCGTGGTGTCACCGCCAATCAGCTGCATATCGTAGTAGTCGAGCAGCTCAAACAGGCTGTCGCTGAAGTCCTTCAGCCAGGCTTCGTTGACGGATGGCAGGGTTAAGGCCAGCGTCAGCCAGGCCGGATCGGCGCCCATTGCAGCCAGATCGCTGAGGTTAACCGCCAGCGCTTTATAGCCCAGATCGGCAGGATGGATATCACGCAGGAAGTGAACGCCTTCTACCAGCGTATCGGTGCTGATAGCGAGGGTCTGTTTTTCAGACAGCGTCAGTAATGCGCAGTCGTCGCCGATGCCCTTTTCCACATCGCGACGGGAGCTTGTCACACGATCGAAATAACGCGCGATAAGTTCGAATTCGCCACATGCCATACTATGCGTTCCGAGTTTGAAAAATGAAGAAGGCCGGTCAGACCGGCCTTGGAGGATTACTTCTTGTTGGGGCGGATGTAGGGAGCGGCTTTATCCAGCACGCCATTGACAAACTTATGGCTGTCTTCGGCGCCGAACACTTTCGCCAGCTCAATGCCCTCATTGATGGCCACCTTGTAGGGAACATCGGCACGCTTGCTCAGCTCAAACAGCGAGATACGCAGGATGGCTTTTTCTACCTGGCCCAGCTCTTCGAGCTGACGCGACAGGTACGGCTTCATCAGGCCATCCAGGTATGCGCTGTTGGTTGCAACGCCTACCAGCAACTCGCGGAAGTAGCTGATATCAACGTCTTTGACGTCTTGCTCCGCCAGAAACTGATATTCGACATCAGAGATGTCGTTTTTAGACAACTGCCAGGAGTAAAGCGCCTGGACAGCACATTCACGGGCGCGGCGACGAGCAGCAGGTTTCACGAAATTCCCCTTAAAATCAGGCTTTGATGGCTTTCAATACGTTAATCATTTCTAGTGCGGTCAGGGCAGCTTCTGCGCCTTTATTACCCGCTTTGGTTCCGGCACGTTCAATGGCCTGTTCGATGTTTTCAGTCGTCAGGACACCAAATGCGACCGGAATATCGCTGTTCATCGCGACGCTGGCCAGGCCAGAACTGGCTTCACCAGCGACATATTCGAAGTGGGCAGTCCCGCCACGAATAACGGTTCCGAGGGCGACAACAGCGTCGTACTTACCGGCTTTAGCCAGCGCACGTGCGGTCATTGGCATTTCATAGGCGCCTGGCACCCACACCACGGTGATATTTTCATCTTTCACCTGGCCGATGCGCTTTAACGCATCAAGGGCACCGCTCAGCAGGCTGTCGTTGATAAAGTTGTTGAAACGCGCAATGACGATGGCAACGCGCGCGTCAGGAGTAGCAACAGCAGCTTCAATAACGTTCATAATCTTCCTTTCAGGGTTCAGTTATGGCCCCGCAGGGGGGCGGATTCTATCATACTCTTCACCGCTCTGCTCCGCTTTTAAAAGCTAAGAGTCAGGCGTCAGCGTCAGGCGAATGTCGGGCCCAACCTGGCGACTATCGCTGAAGGTGAAGGCGGGAGCGTCAGCAAGATGTGCTATGCCCGGTAAATGGCACAGACCGCGTGCATTATCTCCCAGTAATTTCGGTGCCATATAGACAATCAACTCGTCCACGACGCCCGCGGTAAGCAGTGCGCCGGCCAGTTTTGCGCCGGCTTCCACCCAGACCGTATTGATCTGTCGGCGACCCAGCAGCATCATCAGCGACACTAAATCGGTATGGTCATTATGGCGCGGAACGAGGAACTGCTCCACGTTCTCCGGCCAGTTCAGGTTATCTGCCTGCTGGCGTGCCAGCCAGGTCTCACCGGGCTGGGAAATCAAACGGTGCTCAGGCGTCACCTGATTTTGACTGTCAATCACCACCCGTACCGGCTGGCGCAGATCCGCTTCGGCATACGCGGCCTGGGTATCCGCGGCAAAATCCTGCCAGCGCACGGTTAACGACGGATTATCGGCCAATACGGTGGCGCTGGTGCTGAGGATAGCCGAACTCTGGGCGCGCAGGCGTTGAACGTCGCGGCGGGCTTCTGCTGAGGTGATCCACTGGCTTTCGCCATTGGCCATCGCCGTGCGGCCATCGAGAGAGGCGCCGAGCTTCAGCTGCACCCACGGGAAACCGGTTCGCATCCGCTTCAGGAAGCCGCGATTAAGCGCTTCTGCTTCCTGCATCATCAGCCCATGGCTGACCTCAATGCCCGCCTGCTGCAGGCGATATAGCCCGCGACCGGCCACTTCCGGATTGGGATCCTGCATCGCTGCAATAACCCGGCTGACGCCGGCGGCAATCAGCGCATCACAGCAAGGTGGCGTCCGCCCGTGGTGGCTACAGGGTTCAAGGGTGACATAGGCCGTTGCCCCTTTCACCTTATCGCCAGCCATCCGCAGCGCGTGGACTTCAGCATGCGGTTCACCGGCGCGAAAATGGTAGCCTTCGCCGACCATCACGCCATCGCGGACAATCACGCAGCCGACATTCGGATTGGGCGTGGTGGTAAACCGGCCACGGCGGGCGAGCTCAAGGGCGCGCGCCATCCAGATTTCATCGCTCATGGTTTAATCCTGTAAACGGGCAATCTCTTCGCCAAACTCGCGAATATCTTCAAAGCTGCGGTAGACGGAGGCAAAGCGAATATAGGCCACCTTATCCAGTTTTTTCAGCTCATCCATCACCAGATTGCCGATCATTTTGCTCGGCACTTCACGCTCGCCGGTGGAGCGCAGCTGGCTTTTGATATGACTGATGGCATTTTCCACATCGTCAGAGCTGACCGGACGCTTCTCCAGCGCTTTCATCAGGCCGCTGGCCAGCTTGTCTTCATTGAAGGGTTCGCGGACATCATTGCTTTTAACGACCCGAGGCATCACCAGTTCGGCCACCTCAAAGGTGGTAAAACGTTCATGGCACACCAGACACTGGCGACGACGGCGCACCGAAGTGCCTTCCCCAACCAAACGGGAGTCGATCACTTTGGTATCCACAGCAGAACAGAACGGGCAATGCATGATAATTCCTGATAATCCTGGAAATTGGCCCACAGTGTAGCGCGAAGTGGCTACTAACAAAATAACGTCATCGCCCTTTCCGTGCCTTTGGCGAATGTTGCCTCGCCGCTCAGAACCTGCGCGTGTCCTGACGTGGCTTAACGCTTTACCCGCTATAATAAGCAGGTTGTATAGCGTTATTTCTTCTCTAACCAAGGATAAACCGGAGGATATATGGGATTGTTTAACTTCGTAAAAGAAGCAGGTGAGAAATTGTGGGACTCCGTCACCGGAGGCGATGACCAGAACAAAAAGCTGCAGGAGCACATCACCAAGCTCAACCTGCCCGGCAGCGACAAGATTGACGTGAAGGTTGCCGACGGCAAAGCCAGCATCAGTGGCGATGCCATTTCACAGGAGTTGAAAGAGAAAGTGCTGATTGCTGTCGGTAACGTCGCCGGCATCACCGCAGTGGAAGACAACGTAAACGTGGAGCAACTCGCCACGGAAGCCCGTTTCTACACGGTGAAAAAAGGCGACACGCTGAGCGCCATTTCGAAAGAAGTCTATGGCGATGCTAATAAATACAATAAGATATTTGAAGCTAACAAGCCGATGCTGTCTGATGTGAATAAAATTTATCCCGGGCAGACATTGCGCATTCCAGAATAAATTGACGGCAAGGAGCTCTGAGCGGGTATGGCGAAAGACTTAAAGAAAAAACCTCTGCTGCTGGTTGCAGCATTGATGCTGGCGGGTTGTGCAGCACCCAAGCAGCAGCCAGAGCTGAATAAACTGCATAATCAGGTCGGTAAACTCAATACTGAAATGCAGCAGCTCACTCAACAGGCTGCCAGCCTTGAACAGCAAAACATGCTGAACAGTACCTTAAACCAGGGTGCCTGGTTGCTGCCCGCCACCAAAACGGCAGTGGCATTGAAGAGCCAGGCTGGCGAAGTCCGCCTTTCCCTTAGCCAGATTGAAGGCGACGCTAACGGCACCCGTGCCATTCTGCATATCCGCTCGGCAGCGGATAACACCATACCGGCCTTTACCGCGCAGGTGGAATGGGGCGAAATGGATCCCACCACCGGTAAACCGCTGCAGGTCGACAGCCAAAGTCAGTCACTGATGGTGAAAGACTCGCTGCTGGCGCGCAGTGAAGTTACCGTGCCCTTACGCCTGAGCAATATCACCCCTGAGCAGTTGGGCTATATCAGGGTTCACGATATCGTGTTGCAAGACGCGCCAAAACCGGCCACCGCGCCATAAAAAAAGGGCCGCTTTCGCGGCCCTTTCTCATCGTAACGTCACAGCTTACGGCATAATCGAAGGTTGATCGGCACCCTCTTTTTCTACTTTGGTCTGCAGCATGTGCTCACGCTTCATGCCGAGTTTCAGCGCCAGCGCTGAAGCCACGTAGATAGAGGAAACGGTCCCGATAGACACCCCGATCAGCATCGTCAGCGAGAAGCCTTCCAGCAGTGCGCCGCCGAAGATAAACAGCATCAGCACCACCATCAGCGTGGTCGCCGAGGTCATGATGGTACGGCTTAACGTCTGCGTCAGCGAGACGTTAACGATATCGTAAGGCGTGCCGCGACGGATCTTGCGGAAGTTTTCACGAATACGGTCCGATACCACGATACTGTCGTTCAGCGAGTAACCGATAACCGACATCAGTGACGCCACGATGGTTAAATCAATCTCAATATGGAACAGAGAGAGGATACCCATGGTGATGATCACGTCATGCGCCAGTGCCAGCACCGCACCTAACGCCAGTCGCCACTCAAAGCGGAAACCGACATAGATCAGGATAGCAATCAACGCCACCAGCAGCGCCATGCCGCCAGCCTGCGCCAAATCGCTACCCACGCTTGGCCCAACAAATTCGATACGCTTAACCGTGGCGTTCTGCTCGCTGGCCTGGTTGATGATGCTCACCACCTTGTTACCCAGCTCCTGGCCCGCATTGCCCTCGTTAGGGGACATACGCACCAGCACGTCACGGCTGCTGCCGAAGTTCTGTACCTGAGGATCCACGAATCCTGACTTCTCCAGCGCACCGCGCAGGCTGTCAATATCCGCTGGTTTCTCCAGGGTGATTTCAATAACGGTTCCGCCGGTAAAATCCAGGCCCCAGTTAAACCCTTTCAGTCCCATGATCGCGAAGGACGCGATCAGCAGCAGAGCTGAAATGGTAAAGGCCACTTTATCCCAGCGCATAAAGTCATGAACTTTACGCCCGTAGTTCAGTTGTTCAACGGTATAGTCCTGTGCCACAACGCACTCCTCAGATAGACAGCTTGGTGATGCGTTTGCCGCCGTACAACAGGTTGACGAGGGCACGGGTACCGACAATGGCGGTAAACATCGAGGTCACGACGCCAATCGCGGTCGTAATTGCAAAGCCTTTGATTGACCCGGTGCCCACCGCATACAGAATAATTGCAGTGATCAGCGTGGTGACGTTGGCATCGACAATACTGGAGAACGCGCCTTTATAGCCTTCATGGATAGCTTGCTGAATGGAACGTCCATTCTTGATCTCTTCCTTGATACGCTCGTTAATCAGTACGTTCGCATCCACCGCAACCGCCAGCGTCAACACGATACCGGCAATACCCGGCATGGTCAGCGTTGCACCCGGCAGCAGCGACATGATACCAACAATCAGCACCAGGTTAGCCACCAGCGCCGAGGTGGCGATCACACCGAACTTACGGTAGTAAACCACCATAAATACGATAGAGGCGATCAGGCCCCACAGACAGGCTTCCAGACCCTGAGTGATGTTCTGCGCACCCATGGTTGGACCAATGGTACGTTCTTCAACAATCTGGATTGGCGCAATCAACGCACCGGCACGCAGCAGCAGTGACAGCTGGCGGGCTTCGTTCGGGTTGCTGATGCCGGTAATACGGAAGCTGTTACCCAGTCGGGACTGGATGTTCGCAACGTTAATCACCTCTTCCTGCTTCGCCAGGATCGCACGGCCGTTGGCATCTTTCTTACCGCTGTCTTTGTATTCGACAAACAGCGTTGCCATCGGCTTACCGATATTATCCTTGGTGAAGTTGGACATGATGTTACCGCCCGCGCTGTCCAGCGAGATGTTCACCTGTGCCTGGTTGTACTCATCCTGGCTCGACGTGGAGTCAGTAATGTGGTCACCGGTCAGGATCACGCGCTTGTACAGGGTCACTGGCTGACCGTCACGGGTGTTTTTCACTTCTGAATCACCCGGTACACGGCCGTTAGCCGCAGCGGTTGGATCAACAGTGGTGTTCACCAGACGGAATTCCAGCGTGGCGGTCGCGCCCAGAATTTCTTTCGCACGGGCCGTGTCCTGGATACCAGGCAGCTCAACCACAATACGATCGGAACCCTGACGCTGAACCAGCGGTTCGGCTACGCCAAGCTGGTTAACACGGTTACGCAGGATATTGATGTTCTGCTGAACCGCATATTCACGGGCTTCACGCAGACGATCGTCAGTCATCACCGCTCGCAGGGTATTACCGCTGGTTCCGCTGATCACCAGGTCACGATGGCGGTCCGACAGATAGCTGACGGCAGCATCACGCGACGCGGCATCACGGAAACGAATTTCCAGACCGTAATTGTCGGTTTTGCGAACGTTGGTATAAGGAATGTTTTTGTCACGCAGATCGCTTCTGAGGTTATCGATGTTCTGCTCCTGGAGTTTACCCAGAGCGGTATCCATATCGACTTCCATCAGGAAGTGTACGCCGCCGCGCAGATCGAGACCGAGTTTCATCGGCTCTGCGGCCAGCAAGGTCAGCCAGGTTGGCGTTGCGGGAGCAAGGTTAAGCGCGACAACGAAGTCTTCACCCAACACTTTGGTAATGGCATCACGGGCACGCAGCTGCACGTCACCGTTTGCGAAACGCGCCAGAATTGCGCCATTTTCCAGTGCAATGGATTTGCTCTGGATATTATCTTGCTTCAAGGCATCTTGGATCTGAACCAGCGTCTGCTCACTGGCGGCGCTTCCGCGCGCACCAGTGATCTGAACGGCCGGATCCTCACCATACAGGTTGGGAAGTGCGTACAGCAGGCCGCCGAGTAACACGACGATCAGCATGATGTACTTCCACAAAGGATAACGGTTTAACACGGCAGTTCCCTTAGGGAAAACAAAAAATTAAAGCGCCTTCATCGTACCTTTCGGCAGAACGGCAGCCACGAAGTCACGTTTAACTACCACTTCAGTAGTTTCGTTCAGCGCGATAGCAACATAACCGGTGTCAGCCACTTTGGTGACGCGGCCAACCAGGCCACCGGTGGTCAGCACTTCATCACCTTTAGAGATGGAGTCCATCAGCTTCTTGTGCTCTTTACCGCGTTTTTGCTGCGGGCGCAGGATCATGAAGTAGAAAATCAGACCAAAAACCACCAGCATAATAACCAGTGAATAAGGACTTCCCTGAGACGGCGCGCCAGCTGCTGCCACTGCGTCAGAAATGAACAAGCTCATTAAATTTCCCTCATTGTTTAATTATCAAACGGATAGTGGCGGAGCCGTGTTACCCGTCCGGTCGTAGAATTCAGTCACAAAGTGCTCTAACTTACCGTCTTCAATCGCCTGACGTAAACCAGCCATTAAACGCTGGTAATAGCGCAGGTTGTGAATGGTGTTCAGACGCGCACCCAGTATTTCGTTACAACGATCAAGATGATGCAAGTAGGCACGGCTGTAATTGCGACAGGTGTAGCAATCACACTCCGCATCCAGCGTTGCGGTGTCATCTTTATACTTCGCATTACGGATTTTTACGATGCCGTCGGTCACAAAAAGGTGGCCGTTGCGCGCGTTGCGGGTAGGCATCACGCAGTCGAACATATCGATTCCGCGACGTACGCCTTCCACCAGATCCTGAGGTTTACCGACGCCCATCAGGTAACGGGGTTTGTCTTCCGGGATCTGCGGGCAGACATGCTCCAGAATACGGTGCATATCTTCTTTTGGCTCACCGACCGCCAGGCCGCCCACAGCGTAACCATCAAAGCCAATCTCTACCAGCCCTTTTACCGAGACATCTCGTAAATCTTCGTAAACCCCACCCTGGATTATGCCGAAAAGGGCTTTTTTATTCTCAAGAGAATCAAAGCGATCGCGACTACGCTGCGCCCAGCGCAGTGACATCTCCATCGAGCGCTTGGCGTAATCCCAGTCAGCAGGATAGGGGGTACATTCATCGAAGATCATCACGATGTCAGAACCGAGATCGTACTGGATCTCCATCGACTTTTCCGGGTCGAGGAAGATCGCATCGCCGTTGATCGGGTTGCGGAAGTGCACGCCGGCTTCGGTGATTTTACGGATGTCGCCGAGGCTGAACACCTGGAAGCCGCCGGAATCGGTAAGGATCGGGCCTTTCCAGTTCATAAAGTCATGCAGATCGCCGTGCAGCTTCATCACTTCCTGGCCAGGACGCAGCCACAGGTGGAAGGTGTTGCCGAGGATGATCTGTGCACCGGTATCAATCACTTCTTCCGGCGTCATGCCTTTTACCGTGCCGTAAGTGCCCACGGGCATAAATGCCGGGGTTTCCACCACGCCGCGATCGAAGATCAGACGGCCACGGCGCGCGCGCCCGTCAGTTTTATCTAATTCGAACTTCACGTTGCCTCCACCAGAGATACAGTCTGATGTTAAGTGTTATCAGCCGCACAGGGTGCACGGCTGAGGATACTGCCGGTTGGATGTTATTCGCCAACCTGCTCGGTAACAGCCTCGGGATTGCGGGTGATAAACATCGCATCGCCGTAGCTGAAGAATCGGTACTGCTCTGCCACCGCCTGCTGGTAGGCGTGCATCGTATTGCGGTAACCCGCAAACGCCGAGACCAGCATAATCAGCGTGGACTCCGGCAGGTGGAAATTGGTCACCAGCGCATCAATCACCTGATACTGGTAGCCGGGGAAAATAAAGATTTTGGTATCGTCGAAGAACGGCGCGATCAGCGCATCCTGAGCCGCCTGCGCGGCGCTTTCCAGCGAACGCACGGAAGTGGTGCCTACGGCCACCACGCGGTTGCCACGGGCTTTACAGGCCAGCACCGCATCCACCACATCCTGCGGCACTTCGGCATACTCCGCGTGCATAATGTGGTCTTCAATGCTGTCAACCCGCACGGGCTGGAAGGTCCCTGCCCCAACGTGAAGGGTGACAAAGGCCGTTTCGATGCCCTTTTCACGCAGCGCGTCGAGCATGGGCTGATCGAAATGCAGGCCGGCCGTTGGCGCAGCGACAGCACCTGGCCGCTGGCTGTAGACGGTCTGATACAGCTCACGGTCAGCGTCTTCATCAGGACGGTCAATATAAGGCGGCAGCGGCATATGCCCCACCGCATTGAGAATATCGAGCACCGCGCGCTCATCGTCAAACTGCAGTTCAAAAAGCGCATCGTGGCGGGCAACCATCGTCGCTTTGACGCTTTCATCATCGCCGAGCAGTAACTCTGCACCCGGCTTAGGCGCTTTCGACGCCCGCACATGGGCCAGCACGCGATGGTCATCGAGCATGCGCTCAACCAGCACTTCAATTTTGCCGCCGCTGACTTTACGACCAAACACGCGCGCAGGGATAACGCGGGTGTTGTTGAACACCAGCAGGTCGCCAGGGGTGAGCTTATCCAGCAAATCCGTAAAGATGCCATGAGACAACTCGCCGTCCGGCCCGTTAAGGGAAAGGAGACGACATCCGCTGCGCTGGGCCTGCGGATAATGGGCAATCAAAGATTCGGGCAACTCAAACGAAAAATCGGCAACGCGCATGGTCATTCACTGTTGGGAAATCAGGGCGCACATTCTAGCTGAAATCCCGCCATTTCTAAACAATCTAATGCTGCACGCGCCGGGAACACCTCCGGAGTCCTGTCAGAGCCGCATTCATCCAGAGTTCCTGCACCGGCTAACGCAACTACACCACCAGCGGATTAGGCGATATACTCCCCGGATGAACTTTCTTGCGCATCTCCACCTGGCCTCGCTGGCCGAAAGCTCCCTGTTGGGCAATCTGATGGCCGATTTTGTGCGGGGTAATCCGCATAACGACTGGCCGACGCCGGTTGCCGAGGGCATTTTGCATCATCGTCGCATTGATGTGATGACCGACGCGCTGCCCGAAGTGCGCGCTGCGCGTGACTTTTTCCGTGCCGAAACCCGTCGCGTTTCCCCCATCACCCTCGACGTGATCTGGGATCATTTTCTGTCACGAAACTGGGATAAAATCGTTCCGGAAATTTCCTTGCCAGCTTTTTTGGCTCAGGCAAAATCTGTGATCGCGCCCGAATTAGCCTCGACACCCGAGCGATTCCAGAATCTTAACCGTTATTTATGGTCCGATCGCTGGATGGAGAAGTACGCCGACGCCGATTACCTGCAGCCGGTACTGCGGGGCATGGCCAGTCGTCGCCCACGCCTGGCCGCGCTGGAAGATTCGTTCGACGACTTTATTGATAATTATCAAATATTTGAAGATTTTTTTTGGCAGTTTTATCCGCGTATGATGGATAAAGCCGTGCATAAAGCGCTGTAAAAGCCGGGTGAGACGTTTGCCGCTTGCCCTTTTGGCGAAAACGGTTATTGTATGAGGCTGCTTTAAGCATTTTAATTTTTTGATAGGTTTTACCTATCTGAACAATCAGCGTTTTACGCTGGCACCTGTCCCGACATCGCTCTTATACTGCAGGCGATTCGTCTCATTAACCCACCTCTCTCTACAGGAGTGAACATGGTCCTGGTAACTCGTCAAGCCCCAGATTTTACTGCCGCAGCTGTGCTGGGCAACGGTGAAATCGTTGAGAACTTCAACTTTAAAAAACACACCGCTGGTAAAGCCACCGTTGTGTTCTTTTGGCCAATGGATTTCACCTTCGTTTGTCCTTCTGAACTGATTGCTTTTGACAAGCGTTACGAAGAATTCCAGAAGCGCGGCGTTGAAGTTGTCGGCGTGTCTTTCGATTCTGAGTTTGTGCATAACGCATGGCGCAAAACCCCAATCGAAAAAGGCGGCATCGGCGAAGTGAAATACGCCATGGTTGCTGACATCAAACGTGAAGTGCAGAAAGCCTACGGTATCGAACATCCGGACGCTGGCGTTGCACTGCGCGGTTCATTCCTGATCGACAAAGCCGGTGTGGTTCGCCACCAGGTTGTTAACGATCTGCCACTGGGCCGTAACGTTGACGAAATGCTGCGCATGGTTGACGCGCTGCAGTTCCACGAAGAGCACGGCGAAGTGTGCCCGGCTCAGTGGGAAAAAGGAAAAGAAGGTATGGGCGCGTCTCCAGACGGCGTTGCTAAATACCTGTCTGCGAACGCGGCTAAGCTGTAATAGCGTCCGCTGTCGAAAAGGCTCGCTTCGGCGGGCCTTTTTCATTTCTGCGCCCCACCATTTTTTTACTTAATTGTTAGTTCCCCTCTGCTTAGCCGAAATTAACACCGGTCGTTTTGAGATAATTCCCTCAGGAATATCTATATTTGTTTCTCCGTATTGGAAATCCCCGCGTATTGCCATAGCCTGATATGAAAATTAGTCCAATTATTCATCGCGGCTTGCTTCACAGGTGGCCTGACAGACGTCAGTAACGCGTGTGGGGTAATCAGTGGTTATTTTCGTTTTTTTATTAACGGCAATACTGCGTATTTTTGGGATCAGTGACCATGAAGAGTGTGCATCTATTTTCCTATCGTAAAGACATTGACGGGCTGCGGGCCCTTGCGATCCTGCTGGTGGTTCTGTTCCACTCTGGCGTTGGCGCGTTATCGGGCGGATTTATTGGCGTTGACGTATTTTTTGTTATTTCTGGATTTTTAATTGGCAGCATTATCTCCAGAGAAATAAGCAATAATACCTTCACCTTTTATCAATTTTACGTTCGACGCATCCGCCGTATTGCCCCCGCCCTGTTCTTTATGTTGTTTTGCATCACCGCATTAAGTTACAGCATTTTGTCACCGCTGGAATTCCGCGATCTGGCAAAGTATGTCACCGCCGTATTGCTGTTTGTTCCCAACGTCATGCTGTTGAAAGGCATTGATTACTTTAATCCTGACGCCGACCTCAATCCGATGCTGATGACCTGGTCGCTGGGCATTGAAGAGCAATTTTATTTTGTGCTTCCGGCGTTGATGATCATTGCCCACCGGTTACGATTTTCACTGAAGGCGGTCATTGTTACCCTCAGTCTGGCCTCGCTGGTCGCGGGCATTATCATCACCCCAATCAACGGCAACAGCGCGTTTTACCTGTTGCACACCCGGGCGTGGGAGCTTGGCGCAGGGGTGCTGTTGGCTCTGTGGCGCAACCAGCCGTTGACCGGCAGCAAAGGCGTGCCGTTGACGCTGGCGGGCCTGCTGTTAATCCTGCTACCGGTGTTTTTCCTCGATAAAGAGAGTGCTTTTCCCGGCTTCCTCGCGCTGATGCCGGTGGTCGGCGCGGTGCTGATTATTCTTACCCATAACCGCCTGCATCAGACTCTGCTGGAAAACCCGCTGATGGTATTTATCGGCAAGGTTTCTTACTCATGGTATTTGTGGCACTGGCCGTTACTGAGCCTGGCCCGTATCAGCGCGAACGATCCTTTAAGCGTGGTGCAGGGATTATCCATCAGCGCTGGCGCACTGCTGATTGCCACCTTTTCCTGGTACTTTGTCGAGAAGCCGTTCCGGCGTCCGGCTCAGCCGCAACAGCGTATTATAACGTCCTACGCCATATTATGCGTGGTCGGTATTCTGTCATTCGTTTCTATCTATATGACCGGCGGGCTGAAATATCGCGTTAACGATTTGGTGAACAACGGTGAGCTGTTTAAGGTCGAGGCGGAAACCAATCCCTGCCTGTTAACCTATGGTGCGAACCTGCCGTCAACCAACAGTCTGTGTATGCCGGCGATAGCGGTGCCGGCTGTGGCACTGGTGGGCGACAGCCATGCTGCGGCGCTGCGCTCGGCCGTCGCGCAATATGCCTTAAAAAATAAAAAGCCCTTATTCCAGATGACCAAATCCTCCTGTCCATTTTTGATTGGCAGCAGCCGCTATATGCTGGATCATCCTGAACAGGGCGACCAATGTACCGCCTTTAATAAAGAAGTGATGAAAACGTTACTCAGTGACAAGGTCGACGAAGTGGTGATTACCGCATTCTGGTCATCCGGCTTTTCATTAATTCCCGGCTATGGCTATCGCTCAATCGATGGAAAACAACAGGATAATTATCTGGCGCTCGATCAGGGCCTGGGTAATGCGGTAAAACTATTACGCGCGGCGAATAAGAAAGTGACAATAGTGGAAGATGTACCGAGTCTGGATATCGATCCGCTGCGTTACAGCATTACCCAGAATATCCCGCTGCGGGCGAAAATTAACGCGTGGCTGAGCAACGGCTCTGGCGTAAATACGGCTGCCGACCGCACGCTGCGTTTTCATCTGACGGAAGATAAAGTCAATAAAATCCTCGGCGCCTATGCGCAGCCGGGGGTGAAAGTGCTCAATTTGAAAGAGAATTTATGCACGCAAAAAGGCTGTCTGATTGCCAGTAAAGGCTTGCCGCTTTACTACGACACCCACCATCTTACCGATCTGGGCAGCAGCATTGCACTGGGCAACAATTTGTAGCCTTGCCCGCAGCGTCACGGTTTCAATGGCCTGACGATTGCGTTACTGTCAGGGGCCTGGCACGCCCCTGACTCAACGCTAAGCAAAGGAAAACATGGACGCTAAACTCTCCCTTGTGACCACCCTGATGGTTTCTGTCCTGTACGAGGTCTTCAGCCCGTACGCCGCAGCGAAAGCAGAAGATTACACGCTGGAAAAAGTGGTCGAAGTCAGCCGCCATGGCGTGCGGCCGCCCACCCCGGGCGATCGTCAGTCCATTGAAGCGGGCACGCAGCGCAGTTGGCCGCGCTGGTTAACGGCCGACGGCAACCTGACCGGCCACGGTTACACCGCCGTCTGGTTGAAGGCCCGCTATGAAGCCGGGCGCTATCGCCAGCTGGGCGTGCTAAAAGCCGGCTGCCCATCCCCTGGCGACGTCTATATCCGTTCCAGTCCGTTGCAGCGCACCCAGGCCAGTGCAGAAGCCTGGTCTGCGGCCGCGTTCCCTGGCTGCGGCGTTCCGGTGCATGCGCTGGACAAAGACGATGCGCTGTTTGCCTTCCCCTCGGATAAAGTCAGTGAGTCGCAAAAGGCCCGCTATAAGCAGGAAGCGCTGGACGCAATGGGCGGCACGCCCGAACAGGCGCAGCAGCGTCTGCAACCGCAAATTGACGCCCTTAAACACGCCGTTTGCCAACATGGCCAGCCCTGCCCGGTATTCGATCGGCCCTGGACTCTGAACGTCTGGTCGAATGGCGGCATCGCTATCCAGGGGCTGGATACCCTGGCGGCAATGGCAGAAAGCATCCGCTTAGCCTGGAGTGAGAATCAGCCGTTGAGCAAGGTGGCGTTTGGCCAGGCGGATAGTGCGGCCAGGGTCAGCGCATTACTGCCTTTGCTGACGGCGAAATATGATTTCACCAACGATTTGCCTTCCGCCGCACGCCGGGGCGGATCGGTGTTGCTGGATCAGATTGCCAAAGCGTTGCAAACCTCTCAGTCGCAGGATGCACCACCCGACGTGCGCTGGTTATTGTTCGTCGCCAGCGATATTAACCTCTCCTACCTGCGCACGCTGCTGCACTTCAACTGGCAACAGGGCGATTATCCACGAGGCAATCTGCCGCCCGGCGGCAGCCTGGTGTTTGAACGCTGGCGCGATAATCTCGGTAAGCGTTTTCTCCGGGTCTACTTCCAGTCTCAAAGCCTGGATCAACTGCGCCAGTTAACGCCCATCAGCGCCAGCGATCCGTTGCTGACCACGGAATGGCACCCCGACGGCTGCAAACGCACCGAGGTGGGCACGCTGTGCCCTTATGACGCTGCCTTACAGCGTATCGGGCAGGCAACAGATCGCTCAAGTCAGGTGCCGGTCAGCTACCCTCAATCCGCATCGCAGCCATAAAAAAACCGCCCACGTTGGGGCGGTTCTTAAACGGTTAGCGCGGTTAAGCGTTGGCGTTCTTGTTCAGCGTTTTCTTCACAAACTGCCAGCTCACCAGCAGCACCACCAGCCAGGCGACACCGACATACAGCGAAATCCGCGTATCCGGGAAGTAACCAATCAGGCCGATGATAAAGACGAGGAACAGGATGCCCACGATGGCGGTAAAGATGCCGCCTGGCACGGCAAACTTCAGCGCTTTCGCCTGCTCTTTGGTCAGCGAGCGGCGGAAACCAATCTGGGCGAAGAGGATCATAATCCACACCCAAACGGTGGCAAAGGTCGCCAGTGAGGCGATCACCAGGAACACTTTTTCCGGCATCAGGTAGTTCAGGTAGACCGCCACCAGCATCGCCGCCATCATCACCAGCACCGTCACCCACGGAATGCCGCGACGGGAAACCGTAGCGAACATTTTCGGCGCGTGGCCCTGCTCTGCCATACCGTGCAGCATACGTCCGACGCCAAACACATCGCTGTTAATCGCCGACAGTGAGGCGGTGATCACCACAAAGTTCAGGATCGCCGCCGCGGCCGCAATGCCCATATGCTGGAAGGTCAGCACGAACGGGCTGCCGTTGGTGCCGACCTGGTTCCACGGGAAAATCGACATAATCACGAACAGCGTGCCGACGTAGAACACCAGAATACGCAGCGGAACGGTATTGATCGCTTTCGGGATCGAGGTTTCCGGATCTTTCGCTTCACCTGCGGTGATGCCGATGATCTCAATGCCGCCATAGGCGAACATCACAATCTGCAGTGACAGCACCATGCCGATCACCCCGTGGGCGAAGAAACCGCCGTTGGTCCACAGATTATGGATGCCGGTCGGCTGACCGCCGTTACCAATACCCCAGAAGATGATGCCGATACCGGCGACAATCATAATGATGATGGTCGCGACCTTGAACAGCGACAGCCAGAACTCCACTTCCCCGAACACTTTCACCGTCGCCATGTTAATGGCGCCAATAATCAGCACCACGCTCAGCACCCAGATCCAGTGCGGAACGTCGGGGAACCAAACGCCCATATAGATACCAAAGGCGGTAACATCGGCGATGGCGACAATCAGGATTTCGAAACAGTAGGTCCAGCCGGTGATATACCCGGCCAGCGGGCCAAGGTAGTCCTGCGCATAGCGCGAAAAGGAGCTGGCCTGAGGATTGTTGACGGACATTTCGCCGAGCGCGCGCATGATGATATACGCAATCGCGCCGCCGATAATATACGCGAGAATCACGCTCGGACCGGCCATTTTCATCGCATCTGCCGAGCCATAGAACAGCCCGGTGCCGATTGCCGATCCCAATGCCATAAAACGAATGTGGCGGGTACTCAGTCCCTTTTTGAGCGTATTTTTTGTCATGTTTCGGGTTCTGCTTTCACTCTGACTGCGTCTTCTGCCGCACGGGCAACAGAAGACGCGGGGGTTAAGACTATTTCTGCTGCGCGCTGACCTGCTCACGACTGCCGGAGACGCGGTCATACACGGCCACCAGTACCAGCATGGCCAGCGATGGCGGCAACCAGGCCAGACCTTGTTCTGCCAGCGGCAGATGCTGGGCAAACGCCGGCAGCAAATCTTTCCAGCCGGTGGTTTTGATCGCATCAACAATGCCGAACAGCAGGCTGACCAGCATGGTTGGCGCAATAATGCGGGTGTTTTTGTTCCACCAGGTCAGGGTAAAGCTCAGCAGCACCAGCACGATGCACGGCGGATAAATCGCGGTCAGCACCGGAATGGAGATGGCAATCAGATGGCTCAGGCCGAGGTTAGACACCACCATTGAGAACAGACCCAGCACAAACACCAGCTGGCGATAGCTCAGCGGCAGGTACTGCTCAAAGAACTCGGCACAGGCACAGGTCAGGCCAACTGCCGTCACCATGCAGGCCACAAAGATCAGCGCGGCGAGGAACACGCTGCCCATGCCACCGAAGGTCTGCTGAACATAGGCGTGCAGGATAGTTGCGCCGTTGGCACCCTGATCAACGATAGCTGAACTGTTGGAACCCAGCTTGAACAGCGCCAGATACACCAGCGTCAGGCCGACACCGGCAATCAAACCGGCCAGCACGGTATAACGCGTCAGCAATTTCGCGTCACTGACGCCACGCGAACGCGCTGCGTTGACAATCACGATGCCGAACACCATTGCTCCCAGCGTATCCATGGTCAGGTAACCATTGACGAAGCCGCTGGAGAACGCCGCATGTTGATACGCCTCGGTCGCCGGGGCCAGGCCGCCAGCAGGCCAGATCAGCGCCGCGATGCCCAATATCGCCAGCGCCACAATTTTCAGCGGCGCCAGGAAGTGGCCAACGGTATCCAGCAGTTTGCCGGGATACAGGGAAATGCCGATCACCAGCGAGAAGTAAATCAGGCTGTAGATAAACAGCGGCAGCCAGCCGTCACCGGTCAGTGGCGCGATGCCGACTTCAAACGAGACGGTTGCGGTACGCGGCGTGGCGAACAGCGGGCCAACGGCAAGGTAGCAAACGGTGGCCAGCACCAGTCCGGCTGCTTTACCGATAGGCGTACTCAGCGCATCCACGCCGCCGCCGACACGGGCCAACGCAATGACGGTGATCACCGGCAGACCGACGGCAGTGAGCAGGAAGCCGAGGGCCGCAATCCAGACATGTTCACCCGACTGGATGCCGACCATAGGCGGGAAAATGATGTTACCTGCACCCACAAACAGCGCAAAGGTCATAAACCCCAGTGCCAGGATGTCTTTGGAAGTTAAACGATTCGTCATAAGCAGAAAATTAGCCCGTACTGGTGTTAAGTGAAGTCGCGATGTCAGCTTCATCACCCTGCCTGCACTAAAAACGCCAGAATTTCAGACCGATACAGGGCGATTGTCTGTCCTGTGGTCACTCTGGTAGCGGATTTGCGCTGATTTTAATCTGTTTACAGGGGGATAACGTAAAAACGGCGCTAAGTAAACCGTTTATAGGGCAGAAAGGCAAGGCGGGATCGGAAAAGCAGAGCGATATGTTGCAAAAAAAGAACCAGCCAGTGTATCACTTCAGGTTATCGGCTGGATGCCTTACATGATTTGTATTTTATTTGTGCAACGCGGGGTTAATTTCTGCAGGGAATGGCCGGATGATGCACAAAAGGCGCGGAATTCCGCGCCTTTTACACAGGTTGATGCAGGGTTACCAGACGTCTTTGGCGATATCGACCACCAGACGCAGCTTCGCCCACTGCTGCTCTTCGGTCAGGCTGTTGCCCTCTTCAGTGGAGGCAAAGCCACACTGCGGGCTCAGGCAGATTTGATCGAGGCTGACAAACTGCGCCGCTTCGGCAATCCGCGCTTTCACCGTTTGCGGATTTTCCAGCTCACCGTTTTTAGTGGTGATCAGGCCCAGCACCACCTGCTGCTTGCCGGGTTTGATAAAGCGCAGAGGCTCGAAGCCGCCGGAACGCTCGTTGTCATACTCCAGGAAGAAGGCATCAATATTCACGGTGCCGAACAGAATTTCTGCCACCGGCTCATAGCCGCCTTCGGAGATCCAGGTTGAACGGAAGTTGCCGCGACAGACATGCAGACCAATGGTCAGATCGTCCGGCTTGCCTTCGATGGCTTTATTCAGCACCTGCGCATAGATGCGCGCCAGCTGTTCTGGATCGTCGCCGCGCTCGCGGATCTGGCTTTTCTGATCTTCAGAACAGAGGTAAGCCCAGACGGTGTCGTCGAGCTGAAGGTAACGGCAGCCGGCCGCATAAAATGCGCTTATCGCGTCACGGTAGACGGTGGCCAGATCGTCGAAGTAGTCGTTAAGATCCGGGTAAACGTTGGCGTCGATCGCCTTACGGCCACCGCGGAAGTGCATCACGCTTGGGCTAGGAATGGTCATTTTCGCCACCGCGTCGCCGCTGATACTTTTCAGGTAGCGGAAGTCTTCCAGCATCGGATGGTTACCGAAGGCGATCTTGCCGGTGACACGGATACCGTGGGCTTTGGTCTGCACGCCGTTGAACTGGATGCCCTGCTCAGACTCATAGCGCTCAACGCCTTCCAGGCCATCGAAGAAGTCAAAGTGCCACCACGCGCGGCGGAATTCACCGTCGGTGACCACCTTCAGTCCACAGGCGCGCTGATGAGTGACCACATCACGAATGGCTTCATCTTCAATACGACGCAGGGCAACGGCATCAATCTCACCCTTCTGGAACTGCTCGCGCGCCTGTTTGATGGCGGCGGGACGAAGGAAGCTGCCTACCACTTCGGCACGATACTGAGCTGAATCTCTTTGCATGTTGTGTCACTCCTGACCTGCGCACACGCGCATAATTTACCGGTGAAATTATCACGAATCGTTATTCTTAGACTTCTGGATGTCTATATGTCCAGACGCAAGAGTGTCATGAGAGCGACGCTGGCGCAAACGAGGATAATTCATCAGACATGAAAAAAATTCATCTTGGCCGGTGTTAACGATCCTCAATCAGCGCACGCGCCTGACTGACCTGCTCTGGCGATAACGGCAGATATCCCGCCTGGGTGACCAGCGCCTGGCCGTCAGCGGATAACACGTGATGAAGAAACGCGGCGGTAAGAGGTTCCAGCGGCTTGCCGGGTGGTTTATTGACGTACAGGTACAGCTTGCGGGCGTAAGGATAACGGCCGCTGCGAATATTGGCCGCATCCGGCGCCACCCAGTTCTGGCCATCGCGGGACACCGGTAATGTCTTCACGCCGCTAAGATGAATGCCCATGCTGGCATAGCCAATGGCATTCAGCGTGCCCGCCACGGCCTGCACCACCGCCGCAGAGCCGGGATATTCCCCGACATCATTGCGGAAATCGCCATTACACAGCGCCTGCTGTTTGAAAAAGCCCCAGGTGCCGGAAGCGGAATTGCGGCCAAAACGCTGCAAAGGACGGGACACCCAGCCCGGCTGGGTTAACTGCACATCGCCCCAGCGATGCACCGCGGAGAGCGCGCCACAGCGGCGGGTAACGGAAAATATCGCATCGAGCTGCTGCGTATTCAGACCCTTGATCGGGTTGTCCTGATTGACCACCACCACCAGCGCATCCATCGCCACCGGCACGGCCAGCGGTGGATAGCCATAGCGGTCCTCGAACAGCTGGCGCTCAACCGCCTGCATCGGGCGACTCATTGCGCCAATCTGCGCCGCGCCGGCCGCCAGCGAGGTGGGTGCGGTAGAGGAACCGGCGGCCTGCACCTGCACATTCACGCCCGGAAACTGTCGGTTAAAGCTATCGCCCCACAGCGTCATTAAGCTGCCAAGGGTATCCGAGCCAACGCTGGTCAGGTTACCGGCCAGCATCCCCTCTTGTGCCTGGGTGGTCAGGCTGAAACAGGCCAGCAGCATCAGAAACAGCTTTTTCATCACAGGGTTCCGCTACGATCATCGAACCGCATTCTGTGCCAACTCGCTGCTGACAATCAACCTTGGTGGTAAGGAGAAGCTGAAACAGGTCTCTTTGCCGGGCTGGCTGGTAATGTCCAGCCGGGTGTTGTGGTGGCTGAGCGCATGCTTGACGATCGCCAGGCCAAGCCCGCTGCCGCCGGTTTGCCGCGAACGGGCCTTATCGACGCGGTAAAAGCGTTCGGTCAGTCGGGGAATATGCTCTTGTGCAATGCCCGGACCGTTATCCTTCACCTTAAATTGCGCGCCCTGTGGGATTCTCAGCCAGCTGATATCGATGCGCGTGCCGGCCGGCGTGTGGTTAACCGAGTTGTACACCAGGTTTGAGATGGCGCTACGCAGCTGTTCATCATTGCCATACACTCGCAAATCTGCGTCCATCGTGAAGTGAATCTCGTGCCGGCCCTGGCTCAGGGTTTCCGCTTCACGCTGCAGCAGACGCAGCATCATCGGCACGTCGACTTTTTCCTGCAGATCCAGCGCCGGTGCGGCTTCAATCCGCGACAGGGTCAGCAACTGTTTCACCAGGCCGTCCATGCGGCGGGTCTGCTCCTGCATGGTGTGCAGGGCCTTGTCACGCAGCGGGCCTTCCATCACCGAATCGTTCATCATCTCCAGATAGCCCTGCAGCACCGTTAACGGCGTGCGCAGCTCATGGCTGACGTTAGCAAAGAAGTTGCGGCGGGCACCCTCAAGCTGATGCATCTGCGTGACATCACGGGCCACCAGCAGCCATTGCCCTTCCGAGTAGGGCATCACGCGGAATTCCAGCTGACGATTGCTGTTCAGCACCAGCGTCAACGGTCGGGTAAAATCGCGCTGCCGCACATAGCGGGTAAACTCGGGATAGCGCAGCAGGTTAAGGATGTTCTGACCATTGTCTTCCGGCCAGCGCAGTCCCAGCATCTGTTGCGCCAGGCCGTTACACCAGAAAATGGTGCCCTCTTCGGTGGTCAATACCACCGCATCAGGTAAGGATTCGGCGCCACTGCGAAAGCGTTTGATCAGATGGCCCAGCTCACGCCGACGCCGGCGATTTCTCGCCTGCATCTGGTAAAGGCCATAAAAGAGAGGTTCCCAGCTGCCGCGCCCCGCCGGTGGCGTCATGCTGCGGTCAATCCACAGCCAGTGGGATAAACGAAGTAAATTAGCGAAATGCCAGCCCAAAACGGCTAACACCGATACCAGTAGCAGCCAGGGCAGGTAGCCCACCAGCAGCCCCAAAATCAGGGCCGGAAGGCAGGCGAGCACCACTTCCAGCAACAATCTCTTCCAGGAGAGGCGTTCCAACACGGTGAAGACTCCAGTGCGAACGATCAGTAACGTGCAGAGAAACGGTAACCTGTTCCGCGAACCGTCTGCACCATGCGATCGTGCCCGGTCAGTTCCAGCGCTTTACGTAAGCGGCGAATATGAACGTCAACGGTACGATCTTCGACGTACACGTTAGTGCCCCAGACATGATTAAGCAACTGCTCACGGCTGTAAACCCGCTCAGGATGGGTCATAAAGAAATGCAGCAGCTTGTATTCCGTCGGCCCCATTTCCAGCGGCTGGGTGTCTGACATCACGCGATGAGACGAAGGATCCAGGCTCAGTCCCTGCATCTCAATCACTTCTTCCACCGCCATTGGCGAGATCCTGCGCATTACCGCTTTAATCCGCGCCACCAACTCTTTCGGCGAAAACGGCTTGGTAATATAGTCGTCAGCCCCCACTTCCAGACCGCGAACGCGATCTTCTTCTTCACCGCGCGCCGTCAGCATCATCACCGGAATGTCGCGGGTCATCGCTTCACGCTTTAAATGCTTGATAAACTGAATGCCTGAACCACCCGGGAGCATCCAGTCCAACAGGATCAAATCAGGCCAGGGTTCGATAAGCAAATTGACCGCACTGTCATAATCTTCCGCTTCTATCGGTTGATAGTCATTTTGCTCCAGCACGAAACACAACATCTCACGGATTGGGGCTTCATCTTCGACTACCAGAATACGCTTAGCCATTATTGCTCCTGCTACTGTGACGGAATGTCACTGGATTTGCGGCGTCATTATGCGTCAGTTTTATGACAGTTTTATGAAAAAAGCACGGCCCGGGCCGCCGTTTTATAACACTTTTGTGAAGGTTACAGTCATTCAGACTGGGGTTTTACGCGTTGCTGTTTATAATCGTCGACTCTGCCTTGCGCCTTAAAGGGATCTCATGCGAATTATCCACACGTCAGACTGGCATCTGGGCCAATTTTTTTACACCAAAAGCCGCGCCCCGGAACATCAGGCTTTTACAGACTGGCTGCTGGCTCAGGCGGTGGAACATCAGGTGGATGCCATTATCATCGCGGGGGATATTTTCGACACCGGTTCGCCGCCCAGCTATGCGCGCGAGCTGTATAACCGTTTCGTGGTCAACCTCCAGCAAACCGGCTGTCAGCTGGTGGTGCTGGGTGGCAATCATGATTCCGTCGCCACGCTGAATGAATCGCGTGAGCTGCTGGCCTGTCTCAACACCCGGGTGATCGCCGCGGCCAGTGACGATATCGCCCAGCAGGTGGTGATCCTGAATAAGCGCAATGGCGAACCTGGCGCGGTCCTGTGCGCCATTCCCTTCCTTCGCCCGCGTGACATCACCGTCAGCCAGGCCGGTCAGTCTGGCCATGAAAAGCAGCAGAGCCTGCTGGAGGCCATCACCCAGCATTACGATCGCTGCTGGCAGGCGGCGCAGGCCGAGCGGCAAAGGCTGGATTTACCGTTGCCGATTATTGCTACCGGCCATCTGACCACCGTCGGCGTGACCAAAAGTGATGCGGTACGCGATATCTATATCGGCACGCTGGATGCTTTTCCGGCCCAGGCATTTCCCCCGGCGGATTACATCGCGCTCGGTCATATCCACCGCGCGCAGCGCATCGCCAACACGGAGCATATTCGCTACAGCGGCTCCCCGATTCCGCTCAGTTTTGACGAGTTGGGCAAAGACAAAAGCGTGTTTCTGGTCGACTTTGCCGACGGCAAGCTGAGCCAGGTTGAAACGCTCTCCGTCCCGCTGTTTCAGCCGATGCAGATGATCAAAGGCTCGCTGGAGGAGATTGAGCAGCAGCTGGCCGCGATTGCGCCGCGTGAAGATGGCAAGCCGGTGTGGCTGGATATCGAGATTTCCACCCAGGCGTGGCTGAACGACCTTCAGCGGCGTATTCAGGAACTGACCCAGGAAATGCCGGTGGAGGTGGTGCTGTTGCGCCGCAGCCGCGAGCAACGGGAACAGGTTATCGACCGGCAAAACAATGAAACCCTCAGCGAACTCAGCGCGCAGGAGGTGTTTAGCCGCCGTCTGGCGCTGGAAGAAAATGAACAGCCTGAACGGCTGGCGCGGGCGACGGCGCTGTTCACCCTGACGCTGGCAGAAATTGATGATGAGGTGCAACCGTGAAAATCCTGACGCTGCGGTTTAAAAACCTCAACTCGCTGAAAGGCGAATGGAAGATAGATTTTACCGCCGAGCCCTTTGCCAGCAACGGTTTGTTTGCCATTACCGGCCCGACCGGCGCGGGAAAAACCACCCTGCTGGATGCCATCTGCCTGGCGCTGTACCACGAGACGTCGCGGCTGGGGAAACTCTCGCAGACGCAGAACGATTTGATGACCCGCGACACCTCAGAATGTCTGGCCGAGGTTGAATTTGAAGTGAAAGGCGTGGCCTGGCGGGCATTCTGGAGCCAGAACCGCGCACGCGGCGCGGTGGATGGGAATCTGCAGGCCCCGCGCGTCGAGCTGGCCCGCTGTGATGACAACAAAATCGTCGCCGATAAGGTGAAAGACAAGCTGGATATGCTGACCGCGCTGACCGGGCTGGATTTCGAGCGTTTCACCAAATCGATGATGCTGTCGCAAGGGCAGTTTGCCGCCTTTCTGAATGCCGATGCCAACAGCCGGGCAGAGCTGCTGGAAGAGCTGACCGGCACCGAAATATACGGTCGCCTGTCCGCCAACGTCTTTGAACGGCATAAAAACGCCAAAGTGGCGCTGGATACGCTGCGTGCGCAGGCCAGCGGCATGGCGCTGCTCGACGAAGAGCAACTGCAGCTGCTAACAACCCAGTTAGCGCAGCTGGTGTCGGATGAGCAGGTACTCACTTCGCAACATCAGCAGCACAGCCTTTTATGGCAATGGCAGCAGCAATATCACGCGGCCTTGCAGGCGCTGAAAGCGGCCGAAGACGATCATCAGCAGGCCGAAAGCGCCTGGCAACAGGACAGCAGCGAGCTGGCCCGTCTGGTTCAGGCCGAACCGGCAGAAAAACTGCGCCCGCTCTGGCAACAACGCGAACAGTATCAGCAGGATGCGCATCAGCTCAGCGTCCAGCTTCAGAGCCTGTCCCAGCAAAAGGATCGGGCTCAGCAGCAGATGACCGGCTTAACTCAGCAGCTGAAAGCGGCCGATGAGGCACGGCAACAGCATGAAGCGCATCGCCAGCAGCAGGAAACGGTGATTACCGACAGGGTGCTGCCGCTGGATAACCGCATCGCCACGCTGGACCAGCAAAACCAGCTGCTCGAAAAAGAGGTCAGTGAGTACCAACAATCTCTTACTCGTCGGCAGGATGCCCTGCAACAGAACCAGAAATCCCAGGCTGAGAAGCAACTTCAGCAGCAGCAAACCCGCCAATGGCAGCAGGCACATCCGCACTTTTCCGGCTGGGGTGCCTCCCTTCCCCTGTGGCGCGTGCGCTTTGAGCAGCAGCATCAGAGCGAACTGGCGCTGACTGCACTGCAGGCACGCAGTGCACAACAGGCCGCTCAGGTGGTTCAGCAGGAACAGCATTACACCGCGCTCGATCGGCAGATACAGCCTCAGCAACAGCAGCTGGAACAGGCCAAAACCCGCTGTGATGAAGCTGAAAAATTGCATCACCAGCGTCAGCTGCAGCATCCGGAAGATCGGCTGCAGGCCTCGCTGGCCCAGCTCAGCCAGCAACGTCCACTCCGACAAACCCTGGCGCTGCTGATCCCGCAGTGGCAGCAGTTGCAGACCCGCATGCAGCGACAGCAAACCAGCCAGGCAGAGGGTCAGAAACAGCTGAAGCTGACCGAACAGCAACTCGAGGTGCTGCGCGCCAACTGGAAAGAGAAGCATCAGCACTGGCAGGATCTGGAGAAGCGCTGCGAGCTTGAGAGGCGCATTGCCGGGCTGGAGCAGCAGCGTGCCTTACTGGAAGCCGGTCAGCCTTGTCCGCTGTGTGGCGCGTGCGAGCATCCTGCAATTGCCGACTATCAGGCCCTTGAGCCGTCAGAAAATCAGCAGCGGCTGGTCAAACTGAAAGCCGAGGTCGATAGCCTGAAAGATCAGGGCACGGCGACGCGGGAACAGTTGAAAAACCTGCAGCAGCAGGCGGAGAAAGAGCAGCAGCTGCGGGAAGAGAACGATCGTGAAGCCGCACAGTTACAAAGCCAGTGGCAGACCGCAGTCGATGGCCTGGCGTTAACCCTGACGCTGGCAGACCGGGAAGAAACGCAGCAATGGCTGGCCGCTCAGGACCAGTCAGAAACTGAGGGTCAGGCTAACTTACTCAGCCTGCAGCAAAGCGCGCGTGAACTGCAACAGCAGAAGGATGCGCTGAACCAGCGGCAGAATGAGCTGGCAGCTTTGCAGCAGCAGCAACAGCTGGCAGGTCAGCAACTGCTTACTACCCGACAGGCGCTGAGCGAGCTGGAGCAGCAGCATAAACAGCAGCAGGCCGCCGTGCAGCAGCAGCGCGACGACCTGCAGGCCTCGCTGGCCGAATCTGCGCTGACGCCACCCGAGCCGGGCAGCCATGAAAGCTGGCTGGCCAGCAGACAAGATGAGTGGCAGCAGTGGCTGAAAGCGGAGCAGGCGCTAACTGACCTGTTGCCACAGCTGACGACCCTTGCCACTCAGCAGCAGGCATTGAGCGATGAAATCGGCCGCGAAAAATCGCGCCTTGCGGAACTGGCACTGCGCCTTAACACCGAAGCTGAATCGCTGAGCGAATTGCGAGCCCAACGCCTGCAGCTATTTGGCGAGCAGGCGACTTCAGCGGTGCAACAGCAGCTGCGTCTGGATTCTCAGCGTCACGCAGAAAGCAGCCAGGCCTGCCTGCAACAGTGGCAGACAGAGCAGAACCAGTTAAATACACTGACCGGACAGCATAACTCACTATCTGAGCAGTCGGTTGCGCTGGCACGACGGCTTGAAAATGCTCAGCAATCGTTGAATACCGCACTGGCCGCCAGTCATTTCAGTGATGAAGCGGCCTTCACTGCGGCATTGCTGGATGAAGAGCAGACGCTGAAACTGCGTGCGTTGCAAAAACAGCACGACCAGCGTCGCCAGCAAACCAGCGTATTGCTGCAACAGGCGCAAAAAACCCGGGATCGGCATATTGAGCAGAAACCCGCCGAACTCACGGAGCAGACTGAGGCGTTAAGTGAAGCGGTCAGCCGGCTGGCGAACCTGCTGAAAGAGAATAATCGCCAGCAAGGGGAAACCCGCCAGCAGCTGACCAGCGATGCCGCGCGTCGCCAGCAGCAGCAATCGTTACTGGAACAAATCCGGCAGAACGAACAGGAAGTGGAAGACTGGGGCTATCTCAACCAGCTGATCGGTTCCCGCGAAGGGGATAAATTCCGTAAGTTCGCCCAGGGACTGACCCTTGATCACCTGGTATGGCTGGCGAACAACCAGCTGAACCGGCTGCACGGACGCTATCTGTTGCAGCGTAAATCGAAAGAGGCGCTGGAGTTGCAGGTGGTGGATACCTGGCAGGCAGATTCACTGCGCGATACCCGCACCCTGTCCGGCGGCGAAAGCTTCCTCGTCAGCCTTGCGCTGGCATTGGCGCTGTCGGACCTGGTCAGCCATAAAACCCGGATTGAATCCCTGTTCCTCGACGAAGGTTTTGGCACGCTGGATGCGGAAACGCTGGACAGTGCGCTGGACGCGCTGGATGCCCTGAATGCCAGTGGCAAAACGATTGGCGTGATCAGCCACGTGGAAGCGATGAAAGAACGCATCCCGGTGCAGATCAAGGTCAGGAAAGTCAACGGATTGGGTTACAGCAAGCTGGAAACGCCCTCGGCGTAAAGCGGGCGCCTGGAAGGCGCCCGATGATGACTTACAGGGTCGGCGATTTCGCGCGCGGCCCTTTTAAAATGCCGCCATTGTCATTGGCGCTCAGCAAACGGGCACTGGTGACAGAGGCCACGGTATGCGCCTCATCGCTGACGTTGTTGACGATCTGCTTCACCGCAGCGGCAACCAGCATCCCCACCAGTCCCTGGTTATTGTTGTTTTCGTTGTTCGCCGCGGTGGCCAACCCACTCCAGATTTGCGTGCCGGTGCGCAAATCCACCAGTCTGGCAGTGGCCGTCACCTGGGTCACGCTGTCTACCACAATGTACTTGGTGCCGTACGAGGTGATATCGATGTACAGCGCCGCATCCGCATTGAAGATACTGCGCAACTTAGCCGCGCTGACGCCACGAATGTCGGTGGCATTGGTCAGGCCGTTCTGATTAAAGGTCTCTTCCACCACGGCGACCGGGAAGACGTAGTAGCCCGATTCCGCCAGCGGCTGCGTTACCAGCGAGGCAAAACTGTGGGCGGCATTGATATCCGTGGTGCGATTTTCCGCAGGCAGCACCAGAATCGAGGCCGGCTTGCTGGCTCGGAACGCGGTGTAATCATAAGGCGTTTTTTTGGCGCAGCCGGTCAGGGCCAGCACCGCCAGGACGGCGGAAATAACTAAAATTTTCTTCATTAATTTGCTCCCTGCTTATTACGCATCAGAAAGTCCATATAGTGAGCGGATTCTGGAAACGCGGTTTTCTCGGCGTTAAATTGCTCGAATGCCAGATCCGGATGACCGGTATCGACATACAACAATCCCAATTGTGCGCGCAGGCCTGGCGCTACCGGTTTATTTTTGGCGTGGGCTTGCTGAATAACCGCATTAAGCGTCTCAATTTCTTTTTCAGGTGCCGCACTTTTCTGGTAATAGCTGTAAAGCGAGGGCTGATAGTCACCCCAATAATAGATATTGCTACTTTTTTCGGCGCAGGCCGTCAATAACAGCGCGGTTGTCGCGATTAGCAGTGTCTTATTAATTCGCATTGTATTCCCTTCCCTGAGTTATTTAGCTGCGCGCCATGCGCCGGACTCCAGTCCGCTGACCAGATGATTTACCGCTTCACGCATCGCCAGATCGATCACCTTGCCATTCAACGTTGAGTCATAGCTGGCGGTGCCGCCAAAGCCAATCACTTCACGATTTGAAAGCTGATATTCGCCCGCGCCCTGCACGGAATAAACCACTTCAGAGGTGGCCACATCGACGATGTTCAGGTTCACTTTCGCGTAAGCAACCTGCGTTTTACCCCGACCCAGAATACCCCACAGCTGCTGATCGCCGACTTCCTTGCGTCCGAATTCGGTGATATCACCGGTCACCACATAGTCCGCACCCTTGATGGTCTGCGCGCTGCGCTTGTAGCCCGCTTCAGCCTTCAGCTCATCCAGGTTGGCGCGATCCAGCACGTTAAAGCGGCCGGTTTGCTGCAGGTGGGTGATCAGAATCGTTTTGGACTGATTGCCCAGACGATCGACGCCATCCGAGAAGATGCCGTTCATATACGCAGAGCGGTTATCGAACTTACCGACCGCGATGGGGCTTTTAGCGCCCTGCCAGGCCGGTTGCGTGGCAGCAGTCACCTGAGGCGCTTCAATGGCACGCGAGGATTCAGTCGCGCAACCGCTGAGCATGGCGCTACTTAATAAGGTCAATGCGAGGACGTTAATATAAGGTTTCATTTCTGTTCCATGAATTAAGGTGAAAACCCGTCTGACGGCTTTATTTACGGCAAACCTGTTGCCCTACTTCCCGAAGCACTTAATAAAAACAGGCATAATTTACGCTGGAAAAGGAGAATTGAAAAATAATTTATTCCCGTTATTAAGTAAATTCCCTGCCGGTTTGTTTTAATCTGAGAGAATATTTCCGCTGAAGTAGAGATTTATCTGTAAAGAGTCTGACGGCGAAAAAAGAGTCAGCCAGCAAGAAGCTAACAGGATAAACTATCGGCTGGACGTCAGGATTCTTTAGAAATAGTGATGAATAAATGAAAATGAATCGGCACAAAATGGCATGGGCGTTGGCGGCAACGGCGATGACGACGCTGCTGGCCGGCTGTCAGTCAGCCAAAAATACTCATCAAAATGCCCCGGCGACGGCGCAGGAAATGCAGGCGTTTGCTGACCAGCAGTGCACAGCCGCCACTGCAGAAATGTCTGAGGAAGACTGCCGCTACTACGCGAAAATGCAGTACGGTATTCAGCGCAATTTTTATGACCACGCGCGTTATGTCGGACGCGAATGCGTGCTGACCATCAGCTGGAAACAGAATGGGCGGTATAGCGTGTTGAGTACGTCGGGCGATGAGCAGCTGTGTAAGAAAGCCTGGGGTGTGGTCAGCAGCGCGGAAAATCTGCCCGCGCCACCAAAAAAATTTCCCAGCGAAATTATTCTCGACTTTAAGCCGGCCGCTTAACCCGCCAACTCGTCCTGCCGCCACTGACGTGGGCTGATGCCAAACCAGCGGCGGAAGGCGCGGGAAAATGCGCTGACTTCGGAATAGCCCAACAGCAGCGCCATCTCTGAAATTGGCAGCTGGCGCTGTTGCAGATAGTGCTTGGCCATTTCGCAACGCACCTTGTCCACCAGCGCGGTGAAGCTCAGGTTTTCATCGCGTAGCCGCCGTTGCAGCGACCAGCTCGACAACCCCATTTTTTCAGCCACCTCTTCCAGCACCGGCTCACCTTTCAGCAACACCAGATGCACCTGCGCACGGGCCTGATCGACAATATTTTGTTGTGGCGTGGCGCTGTTCAGGCGGCGGATCGCATCCTGCATCACCATTAACAGCATCGGATCGCTGTCCGGCATCGATCGTGCCAGATCGCGTTTCGGGATCAGTAATGAATTGAAGGGTTGATCAAAATAGACCGGCGCATCGAACACTTTGCAGTGCTCATGCCATTGTGAAGGCCGTGGATGCTCGAAATGGACCTCTCTGGGTGCCCAGTTTTTACCCGCCACGTGGCGAATAAGGTTCATAAACATCCCCAGCGTCAGTTCAGCATCCTGACGGCGACAGAGGATCGCACCGTGGCGCACCTGATAATCCAGCCGCCAGCAATCCCCTTTATCAACCAGCCGGGTGAGCGTGTCGTGCTGATGATACGGAAAGGCATTCACCACGTTCTGCAACGCCTGTTCCAGCGTCGCCGAACACAGGCCGACATAACCAATCAGACCTAATGACTGCGGTTTAAACTGCTTGCCGTAGTGCAAACCGAAGTTATCAAAACCTGAATAACGCGCCGCTTCTTCCATCACGCGACAGTAGTTGATCAGCCCAAGGCTCAAGGTCGGACTGGAAAGCAGTTCGGGATCGATGCCGCTGACGCCAAAAATGCGATCGACATCGCCGCCCTTCTCACTGATAAAACTGCTCAGGCCGCTGGCCGCCGCCGCCAGAACCCCACGATTACTCACGGCGCTGGCATTCAGCGCCGTTGCCATGTCAGGCTGTCTGATAAGACCGGTTTCCATCATCGTCGCCTCGGCGTAGAAAATATGCTGCTAATGCAGCAATATTCATACCAACCTCGTCGGTGACGTTTAAAAACAAGGTGTTATGACAGGACAATCACGGGCAGATGCGGTACCCGCAGCATGCCTGCCCGTTCTGGGTGCAACTCAGGCGCCAACCGGAAGCTCGCGGGCCTCCAGATAGCGGCGGCACAGCCGCACAGAATGATCCGCCCACTGCGGGCCAAGACTGTGCGCCATCTCGGTTTCGGCATGGGATCCGGCCCACGCCATCAGCTGGATGCGGCGCTGGATCAGCAGGGTTGGCAGCATCGCCATCTCTTCATCACTGATATGGGCAATCTGCTCGTAGCCTTTGATCCAGTGATCCACCCACTCCGCTGCACGAGGATGGTGCTCGACAAAACTGATCGCTGCCGCAAGATCGTGCAGATACCAGCCCATGCCGCAGTCGTCGAAGTCGATCACCCGCGTCTCGCCTTTGTGCAGCAGCAGGTTGGTCAGCCGCAGATCCGCATGGATCAAGCCGTAACGCGAGGCGTCTTTACCGAAGATCGTCAGATCGCTACCGACCCGGGCGATCGCTTCTTCCACCACCGGACGATCCTGCAGGCGCAGATTCGGCACATCGCGCCAGTCGCCCCAGTGACTCTGCGGGCTGACCATCGTCTGGTGATCCCAGATGATGCGCTGGAATCCCGCCGGCTTCTGCCAGCTTTTGCTGTGCTGATGCAGGCGGGCGGTGATATGGCCTAACTGCTGGAAGGCACGCGGATCGACCTCGGTGGTCGGCATCTCGCCTTCAATCCAGTCAAACAGCACCACATGGCGCTCGCTACCGTCTTCCAGTTGCAGCGTCTGCACGGTCTGACCCTCTTTATCCGGCACCGCCTGCGGCACCACGATGCCGGTTTCCCGCAGCGCATCGAGCCAGTGCAGTTCACTTTCAATATCCGCACGCTGATGATAATTGCCGCGATGCAGGCGCAGCGCGTAGCGTTTGCCACCGGCCTGCAGTAAAAACGTGGCGTTCTCTGAGCGGCAAAGCAGGCTCAGCGTTCCCTGTAAGGCTGCGGGATAACGGGTGAGCGTGCGCTGAGCAAGGTTTAGCAGCGCGGCTGTATCCAGGTTGTCATATTGCGTGGCAGTCATAGTCTGGCTCCGTAATGGTTGGCTGTCGGTTACCCGCCGTGTGATACCAGCATGGCGTCACCTGCCTCTGACCCGCTTGACCGCAGATGACCCTCTTTTGACTTTAGCGTGCATCTGGCGCTTTTTTTGCTTCTGAGTTGACAGCAGAGCACAAAATTCCTTACGCCAGCGTCAAGTTTTCCGGCGGGCCACGGCTGCATTATCGACTGACAATAAAACTCATCACGGGGAATGCGTTATGACAGGCAAACTGAAGCCCACTCTGGGCACAATACATCTGTGGGGCATTGCGGTAGGTCTGGTGATTTCCGGCGAATATTTTGGCTGGAGTTACGGCTGGGGTGTGGCGGGAACCTTAGGATTTCTGGTCACCACCGCGCTGATCGCCCTTATGTATACCTGTTTTATTTTTAGCTTTACCGAACTGACCACGGCGATCCCGCATGCCGGTGGCCCTTTTGCTTACAGCCGTCGCGCCTTTGGCGAAACCGGTGGCCTGATTGCCGGTATGGCAACCCTGATTGAGTTCGTCTTTGCCCCGCCAGCCATTGCGATGGCTATCGGCGCCTATCTCAACGTGCAGTTCCCCGATCTGAATCCGAAATATGCCGCGGTGGGCGCCTATATCATCTTTATGACGCTGAATATCCTCGGCGTTAAGCTGGCGGCGATGTTTGAGCTGGTGGTGACGGTGTTAGCGGTGCTTGAGCTGCTGGTGTTTATGGGCGTGGTGGCGCCGGGCTTCAGCGTGGCCAACTTTGCCGCCAATGGCTGGTCGGGTGGCGAGCATTTCGGACTGCCTGCGCTTTCCGGGATTTTTGCCGCTATCCCGTTCGCTATCTGGTTCTTCCTCGCCATTGAAGGGGCCGCGATGGCCGCTGAAGAAGCCAAAGATCCGAAACGCACCATTCCGAAGGCCTATATCAGCGGTATTCTGACGCTGGTGATCCTGGCCATTGGCGTGATGCTGCTGGCCGGCGGTGCGGGTGACTGGCGTAAGCTGTCGGACATCAACGATCCGTTGCCGCAGGCGATGAAAATGGTGGTGGGCGAAAACTCCGGCTGGATGCATATGCTGGTGTGGATTGGGTTGTTTGGCCTGGTGGCGAGCTTCCACGGTATTATTCTGGGCTATTCCCGCCAGTTCTTCGCCCTGTCCCGCGCTGGCTATCTGCCTGCCGGACTGGCTAAGCTGTCCCGCTTCCAGACGCCACACCGCGCCATCATTGCCGGTGGTTTGATTGGCATTGCCGCGATCTTCAGCGACAGCTGGATTAACCTGCAGGGCATGACGCTGACCGCCGCGATGATCACCATGGCGGTGTTCGGTGCCATCGTGATGTATATCATGAGCATGCTGAGCCTGTTCCGACTGCGCCGCACTGCGCCAGAGCTGGAGCGTAGCTTCCGTGCGCCGGGCTACCCAATCGTTCCGGGCATTGCGCTGGTACTGGCCGTGGTCTGCCTGATTGCCATGCTGTGGTTTAATGCGCTAATTGGGGCCCTGTTCGTGGCCTTTATGGTGGCAGGCTATATCTACTTCCTGATGACCAAAAACCAGCGTGCCAACGCGCCGCGTGATGCGATGCTGGCAGGCGAGTAAGCAAGAAAAAGGGCCGACCATCGGCCCTGATTTTTTACTGCGGCCAGAGCCAGGCGGCGCCACGTACGCCACTTGAATCGCCGTGAACCGCTTTACGCAGCGGGGTTTCACACTCTCCGCCAAACACCCACTTCTTCATCAACTGCGGCACCGTCTGATACAGACGGTCGTTATTGCTCATGCCGCCGCCCATCACAATCATTTCCGGATCGAAAATATTGACGATGTGCGCCAGCGATTTTGCCAGCCGCAGCTCATAACGGCTCATCGCCAGCTCCGCAACCGGATCCTGCTGCTCCAGCAGCGTGATAATCTCCGCGCCTTTCAGCTCCACGCCGCTCAGGCGGTGATAGTCCGTGGCGAAGCCGGTGCCGGAGATAAAGGTCTCAATGCAGCCCTGTTTACCGCAGTAGCACGGCACTTCTTCGCGGTAACGCAGCTCATCTTCATCCATCCATGGCAGCGGATTATGCCCCCACTCGCCCGCATTACCGTTGCCGCCAATGTGCGCCTGACCGTTCAGCGCCACACCCGCACCACAGCCGGTGCCGATAATCACCGCAAACACCGTCTGCTTCCCTGCCGCCGCGCCATCCACCGCTTCGGAGACCGCCAGGCAGTTAGCGTCATTGGCGATCCGCACCTCACGGTTAAGCATTTTTTGCAGGTCTTTATCCAGCGGCTGCCCGTTGAGCCAGGTCGAGTTGGCGTTCTTCACCAGCCGCGTGTAGGGAGATAGCGTTCCCGGAATGCCGATGCCGACCGTGCCCTGCTCACCGGTCTTCTCTTCGGCCAGCCTGACGAGGCCGACAATGGCATCCAGCGTCTGCTGATAATCATCACGCGGCGTGGGCACGCGATGACGGAACAGCGTCTCGCCGGATTCAGCAAGTGCTATCACCTCAACTTTAGTTCCACCTAAATCTATCCCGATACGCACTTGTTATTCCTCATTATTTGACGGTCATCGTCTTACCTTAGAAGGCCGGAGGCGGAAAGGCAATGAAACCCCGCCGCCGATTCGCTATCATGCGCGCTGACTTTGAATTAGCGCGCCTGATGCGCGCCCGAGAGGGAAAGCATAATGCTGTGGTTTAAGAATTTAATGGTATATCGTCTGAATCGCGAGATCCCACTGGCGGTTGACGAGATGGAAAAACAGCTTGAGGCATTCTCTTTCGCTCCCTGTGGCAGCCAGGATATGGCAAAAACCGGTTGGGTTTCGCCAATGGGCCCGCGCCATGATGCATTTACCCACGTCAATAATGGCCAGATCCTGATTTGCGCGCGCAAAGAAGAGAAAATCCTGCCTTCCACGGTAATCAAACAGGCGCTGGAAGCTAAAATCGGCAAGCTTGAAGCCGAACAGCAGCGCAAACTGAAAAAGACCGAAAAAGATTCGCTGAAAGATGAAGTGCTGCACAGCCTGCTGCCACGCGCCTTTAGCCGTTTCAGCCAGACCTTCCTGTGGATTGATACCGTTAACAACCTGATCATGGTTGACTGTGCCAGTGCCAAAAAAGCCGAAGATACGCTGGCGCTGCTGCGCAAGAGCCTCGGTTCGCTGCCGGTGGTGCCACTGACGCTGGAAAGCCCGATTGAGCTGACCATGACCGAATGGGTGCGTTCAGGTGAAACGCCGGCCGGGTTCGCACTGATGGACGAAGCCGAGCTGAAAGCCTTGCTGGAAGATGGCGGCGTGATCCGCTGTAAGAAGCAGGATCTGGTGTGCGATGAGATTGCTAACCATATCGAAGCCGGCAAACTGGTGACCAAACTGGCACTGGACTGGCAGGAGCGCGTGCAGCTGATCCTTTCCGATGATGGCTCGCTGAAGCGTCTGAAGTTTTCAGACACCCTGCGTGAACAGAATGATGATATCGATCGGGATGATGTTCAGGCGCGATTTGATGCCGACTTTATTCTGATGACCAGCGTGCTGGCGGCGTTGGTGAGCAATACGATTGAAGCCCTGGGTGGCGAAGCGCAGCGTTAAGCGAATGCATTAAAGAAGCTCAGCGCGAGACGGCTGAGCTTCTTTTGGCGCCGAACGGCGTCGGCCCTTCAGGTTTAATCTTTCAGATAGCGGCACAGATAGGAAGAAGGCTCTGCCACCTGCAGATGAAACTCGCTGTGACCGGGGACGTTAAACACCTGGCCTGGCTCAAAGTGCTTCCACTCGGCTTCACCTGGTAACAACACCTTCAACGATCCGCTGACTACCGTCATCTCTTCCGCCTGGCCGGTGCCAAACGTATATTCGCCTTCCGCCATCACGCCCACACTGGCGCGCCCGGTACTGGCACTGTCGAAACCAATTGATTTCACTTTTCCGTCGAAGTACTCACTGACGTTGAGCATATAAACATCCTTAAAATCAGAGAAAAAGATAACAGTGTAAAAGTGCCGAGAAGTTCTCGTTTACACAAGCAGTTCTGCTGCCAGTTTGGCTATTAACACATTGGACAACAATACCGGAATGCCTAACAGTTTCTGCAGGAAATCCCGATGCCGCTGGTGGTAGCCCAGACAATCCAGCACCACCACATCCGCGCCCTGCTCCTGTAAGTGCAGCGCAGCGTCAATCAGATCATCATCGCTGGTTTCCCACGGGCTGGCTACTGCAAAGTGGGGCTTCTGCCCCAGGCTCTGCCATTTGTACGCCTGCTCCGCGATATACTCTTCCCGCGCCACCACAATACCGACCTGATGCCCACCGGTGATCGCGTCCACCAGCGGCGGCAGGATACGGTAAGGTTCAAGCAGAATGGCGCTGTCAGTAAACAGGTTTTTGTACTGCCCGCTACACAGCATCAGGATAGTCTCAAAGCCCTGCTGTTCAAGTTCAAGGATCTTGTTTTGCAGCGCCGCTTCCACTTTCGCGGCCGAAAGCACCACGTGAGTGCCGTCTTCCAGGCGGGTCATCACCACCTTTTCATTGCCTGCCGTGGCGTATTTTTGCTGTATTTCGTCGTGGGTCAGATCGTCAAGCAATCCAACGTGGGCGATTTGTTCTTCAGGGAGATTTTCCAGTAGCAGAGGATGGAGATCGCTACGGGCAGCCTGGCCTAGTGTAAGTGTTGCAAGTGAGTGTTTCATCGTTTTACTTTCCGCAAAGTTCGCCCTGTCAGCGAACGTAACCGCCAGATCCTCAGTGGTGTCAGTACCGGGAACCACAGATACAGAAAGCATAGCAGCTGCCTCTGAAACAGCGTGAGGGTCAGCAGGCGTGGCGGTGTTTTTCAGAAAATCTTTCAAGAGTCAGTCCAGCTCGGGCTAAGGGATGATCGGTTTTTATTTTAGGTAAATCAGGGTGCCACAGAAAAATACGGGGAGGGTCTGGCGGGGTCAAGTCATAATCTCGCGGGGAGATCGCTGGCATCCTTGCCGGCCGCCATCACTCTTTGTCTTTATCTTCGTAACGGATTTTGGCGTCCTGCGCCTCTTGCTCAGTTTCATGCTCACTGATCAGCGTGTCAGGCTTAGGATGATCGGCGCGCAGTTCATACCAGGTGACAGTTTTCTCGGTGGTGCCTTTTTTAACCGGGACAATTTTTGCTTCACGTGGATACGGGGGTTTACCAGCCATATAATTTCCCTCTTGTCAGAATAAAAACCTCTGTCGGCAATAAAGGCCCGACAATCGCGTATCTGACTAAGTATAGACAAAGACTGGTATTTTTCCGCAGTATTTAGCTGGCGCGGGCCAGAGAGAGCATCGTAATGATGTCCTCTACCACCTTGTCCGGGCACTGCATGGCATTAATCACGTAATGCGCGGTCTGCTGATACAGTGCATCACGTGCAGCCAGCACTTCCACCATTTCATCGGCTATCGGGCGGCCGGTTAACGTCGGACGCTGATCCTGCTCCGGGTAGGCTTCCAGCCGCGCGGCCAGCACGTTGGCGTCCGCTTTCAGGTAGATAACCCGGCCCTGTTCACGCATAAATTTGCCGTTCTCCGCCGCCAGAACCATACCGCCGCCCGTGGCGATGACCGTGGCCGGCGCCGTCACCGCTTTTAATGACAGCGTTTCACGCTGACGAAACCCTTCCCACCCTTCTGCGGACACAATATCAGCAACGGTACGCTGCGTGGTTTGCTGGAGGTAGCGATCGGTATCACTGAAGGCATAGCCTAAAGCGTTCGCCAGCGCCTGACCTACGGTAGTTTTTCCGCAGCCGCGCGCGCCGATCAGATAAAGGGGTAACGACATAACTGGCACTTCCTCAGCCTGCTCGTCAGGGTCAACGCCCACGCCGAAAGGCAGATAATAATGAACTTTGCGTCGCATCATACCGATAATTTCCCTGCGCGACCAGTAGTCACTTTTTCTTTACACCCGCCGTGTGACCGAGGTCGATTAACAGACTGAATTATAACAATTAACAGGCTGTAATTTTAACTTTACAGTCACACAATAACCGCGCGATAACAGCAACATTTCCTTACCCGATGCACGTTTACTTTCCCACGCGTAGCCCCAATATAGTCAGCATCACCCGTTACGGAGTTAGACTAATGCAGAGCGAAGAACAACAGTTAATAGAGAGCCTGTTTGGCCGTTTAAAACAGGCTGAAACTCAGTCCGGCCAGCGTGACGCCGAAGCGGAGAAATTAATCCAGCAGCAGGTTCAGCAACAGCCAGGTGCACCTTACTATATGGCGCAGTCGATTCTGATTCAGGAAGCGGCACTGAAGCAGCTCAACAACCGTGTCAGTGAGCTGGAAGCCAGGCTGGCTCAGGCGCAGCAGCAACAGCCCCAGCAGAGCAGCGGCGGTTTTCTGGCCGGCCTGTTTGGCGGCGGCAGTCAGCGCCAGCAGCAGCCGACACAGCCACAGGCCCAGCAGCAGAACCCGTGGAACAGCGCGCCGCCTCCGCAACAGCAGCAGCAGCCTGCTTATGCGCCTGCGCCCGCTCAGGCTGCGGCCCCTTCCGCGACGCGCGGCTTTTTAGGCGGCGCATTGCAGACGGCGGTCGGCGTTGCCGGTGGCGTGGTGATGGCAGATATGCTGACCAGCATGTTCCATCATTCGCAGCCAGAGGAAATTGTGAACATTATCAACGAGCCGGCGATGCCGCAGGAAAACTTTGATAATAATCTCGATACTTTTAACGGCACCGGCAATGACAATCAGTTCGCCAGCCAGGATTCGGGCTATCAGCAGGATAACAGCAATGATTTTGCTGATTTCGGTGGTGACGACTTCAGCGGCGATGATTTTGGCGACGACGACAGCTTTGTCTGATTAACTCAGCGGGTGGAGTTCTCCACCCGCTTCTTGATTATTTCTTTTTCTGGCTGAGCAGCCACTTATCCAGTTCATTGGCAAACTGCTGGCGATCGCGCTGGTTCAGCGTCGCCGGTCCGCCGGTCTGCACGCCACTGGCCCGCATCGTATCCATAAAATCACGCATGGTCAGCCGTTCGCGAATAGTGGCGTCGCTGTAGCGTTCACCCCGTGGATTCAGCGCAATCGCCCCCTTCTCCATCACTTCTGCCGCCAGCGGAATATCCGCGGTGATCACCAGATCGCCCGCTTCAGCCCGGCGCACAATTTCGTTATCGGCCACATCAAAACCCGCCGGCACGCGCAGCGTGGTAATAAAGCGCGATGGCGGTACGCTCAGCGGTTGATTCGCCACCAACGTGACCTTCATCTGCTCGCGTTCGGCAGCCCGGTAAAGCACCTCTTTGATCACTTTCGGGCACGCATCGGCATCCACCCAGATTGGCATATGACCCCTTTCCTTTTTGTTATTACGATAAACAGGGAGATCATGCCGTGCTTTTCAGGAATGGCAAATCTAATCTGCCGGTAACGGCTAAACGAAGCGGAAACTGGATAAAGGCCGGGAATGACGTAAGCTAGAGCCGTATCAAATACTGACTGAAACAGGGAGCACAACGGTGGATAAGAAAATTGGTTTTATTGGCTGCGGCAATATGTCGAAAGCCATTATCGGTGGTCTGGTTTCGTCGGGTCAGATCGCACCTGAGAACATCTGGGTATTTGACCGTAAACCGGCCACCAATGAAGCGATGCAGCAGCAATACGGCATTACGCCGGCGTCCAGCGCGGAAGAAGTGGCCAAACAGGCCGATATCCTGTTTGGTGCGGTGAAACCCAATGTCATTTTGAACGTGCTGAAAGAGATCGCCAACAGCCTGAATAAAGATACCGTGGTGGTGTCAATTGCGGCGGGCATCACGCTGGATTCACTGGCGAACGTACTGGGCCACGACCGTAAGCTGGTTCGCGTCATGCCGAACACGCCGGCACTGGTGAATGAAGGGATGACCTCAGTGACGCCAAACGTGCTGGTCACCAAAGAAGAAGCCGATGAGATTGTTGATATCTTTAAGGGTTTCGGTAAAGCCGCGCTGGTGCCGGAATACATGATCCATGCGGTGGTCGGCGTAAGCGGTTCTTCCCCGGCGTATGTGTTTATGTTTATCGAAGCGATGGCGGATGCAGCGGTGCTGGGCGGGATGCCACGCGCGCAGGCGTATCAGTTTGCCGCGCAGGCGGTTAAAGGCGCAGCGCAGATGGTGCTGGAAACCGGCAAACATCCTGCTGAACTGAAGGATATGGTGTGCTCGCCTGGCGGCACCACCATTGAAGCGGTGAAAGTATTGGAAGAGAAAGGCTTCCGCGCGGCGGTGATGGAAGCGATGCAGCAGTGCATGGCCAAATCCGAGCGGATGAGCAAGGCCTGACCTTAAGGGGCGAACGGCGTTCGCCCCTGTCGATCACTTCAGCGCTTCTTTGACCAGCGCAGCGGTTTCAGCCATCGTCATCGGCTCCTGCATCCGCAAGACCAACTCGGCGGTGAAGGTATACAGCCCGCAGGAGGCTACCGCCGCCAGCTGGCCTTTCTGCCCATAGAGCGCGACAAATTTCTTATCTGCCAGCGACCCAAACAGCTGATAGTCATCCCACTCTTCCGCATGACCCAGATATTCGTAGCGCGTCCCAAACTGCGCGGTCCAGAAGAACGGCACGCGATCGAACGCTTCGTTTTGCCCCAACATGTTCTTAGCGGCAACCCGACCCTGCTGTTGCGCTACCCGATAGTGCTCAATCCGCAGCGGGCCTGACGCCGCCGGGAAGGTGGCGATATCGCCTGCGCTCCACACCTGGCTGGCCACTTCTAACGTCTCACTGGTGGTCAGGCTGGCATCGTCATTGAGCGGAATGTCATGAATAAACGAGGTGCCCGGCGCGACGCCCGTAGCCAACAGAACGATATCAGCCGGCACGATTTTACCGCTTTTTAACGCAATCGCACTGACGTGACCGTTATCTTCCTTCAGCTCAGCCACCTCGCCGTCGATAAACTCCACGCCTTTATCTTCATGCAGCTTGCGGAAGTAACCGGCAATCTCCTCACCGAAGGTGTTTTTAAACGGCAACGGTTCCGGTGCTACCACCTGTACCTTCACATCCTGCGCCCGTAGCGCAGACGCCAGCTCCATGCCGATAAAACTGTTACCAATAATCACCAGCTGCTTGGTGGCATCGACCGCCTGCAGCAGCTTGTCAGCCTGCTCAAGGCTGCGCAGCACATGCACGCCCTGCAGCGCCTTACCTTCCAGATCTGGCCGCTGCGGAATGCCGCCGCTGGCAATCAGCAACTTGTCATACTGCAAGCTTGTGCCATCGGCGAAATGCAGGGTCTGATTACGGCTTTCAAGCCGTTCGACGTCCGCCAGCTTATGTTCGGCATAGGCGGAGAAATCCTCTTTTAACAGCGGAGGAACCTCATCAATCTTCATGTTGCCGGAAGGGACAAATTTGGTCAGCACGGTACGATCGTAGGGCGCCTCACTTTCACGATCGACCAGGATCAGCTTGCCGGTAAAGCCTTCCCTGCGCAGCGTCCATGCCGCAGCCGCTCCTGCCGCGCCGGTGCCGAGGATCACAAAGACCGGATCCTGGCGATCGGCCTGGAAAGTGGCCAGCGGCGGCAGCGGTTGGGGATCCACCTGCACCATGCCGTTTTCAACTCTGACCGGATAGCGCTTAAGATCGCTCAGCGCTAACGGCTCGCAAAGACTGCCGTCATTCAGGCTGAAGTTGGCTTTATGCCACGGGCAAACCAGCCTGTCGCCATAGATTGCGCCCTGCTCTAACGGCGCGCCAGAATGGGGGCATTTACTTTGGAAGGCTTTCACTTCCTGCTGCTCGCGGATCAGAATTATACCGGTTTCACCTACCGGCACTCTGACGGGTTTTCGCTCAGGGAGATCCTGTAAAACGATGGCATTTTGATAGCTCACGACAAGGCTCCTTTTTATTATCTGTTTTCAAATCAACAGTAATAAGCCTGGCATTTACAGGGGAAAGGATCGAAAAGGGGCAGGCGAAGCGAGGATAATTACGCTTAAGCCATTGTTTATTATCGATTATTAATATCTAAGGAAATATGAATGAACGGTGGGACGGAGGGAAGTGCAAAAAGAGGGGCCTGAGCAGGCCCACCTCAGGTTAACTTTTTTTCAGGCAGCTGCTCATATAGGTTTTACGTTCATCCCCTTTCAGCATTTTTTCACCGGCCTGGGTATTACAGGTTTTCATTTTCATCTGCTGTGGCGTCATCGAGTCCATTTTGCTGTCTTTCTTCAGGCAATTGCTCATAAAGGTTTTTCGTTCATCGCCTTTTAAGGTCTTTTCACCGGCCTGCTGATTACACACGGTCATTTTTTGTTGTTGGGCGGTCTTTTCTGCCGCGCTGGCATAACCACCGGCCATTAACGAAAGCATTGCCGCAACCATCAGATATTTCAGCTTCATGTTTTCCATCCCTATTTGATTAACGAACACTCAAAGTTTGGCAGAAATTCAGACGGGAGCGAGAAAGAAAAGCAGAAATAAACATAAGGGAATAATGAACGGGGTCAACTCGTCACCGCATACATGCGAGCGACGGGTTTGATAAAGCAGATTACTGGCGGGGATGAAGCAAAAGGCGCTGAATGTAACCTTCCAGCAATGACGAGTCTTCGGGATTGATGGTCTCCGAACGTGTCGCCGTGTCCATCGCGGTAGTGATGCTGTCTGAGATCTGCTGGAATTGATGACTGTCCAGCTTACGCAGTAATGCGGTCACCACGATTTCTAACGCCTCAACCTGAGCCACTAATTCCTTGGACTCTTCTTCCTTCTCCGCCAGCCTGACCAGCAGTTCTGCAATGAGGTTTTTCATGCGGACGTCTCAGCGAGTTAAAGCAAGACGTTAACACCAGCAAAAAAAAAAGAAAATAGATAATCGCTATATTTTTTCGTTACTTAAACACGGTATTGATTTCATTATTCACTTTTGCGAAGCGCAGCAAATTTTTATTGCGAGCGAAACGTTTTGCTGCCTGTTAATGTCACAAAATAATCGTCAGCAATAAAAATCAGAGGCAATTTGCCTCTGATTTAAGGTTTTATCAGCCTGGGCCCTGAGAGAAGCCACCGCGTGGGCCACCGCCGCCCCAACCGCCACCGTGACCGCCGTCGCCGCCACCACCTGGAGGTGGGAACAGGCAACCACTTAAGGCTGTTACCAGCGCAATCACACTTACTACTTTCATTAATCGGTTCATTGTACAGACCTCCACGGAACAGTGGCGCTGATAGTAAGCGTCCGTTACCGGCCCAGCAATGCAGAATAGTCCGGTTCAGGACCATTTTTACCGCCAGTCACTACGCTTAACACTTTCCTGTCAGAACCCCGTAACAATGCTGGGTTAACCCGGTAAATTGCGGATTATCCGCAGGCTGTTTTACCTGCGATCGTGCTCGCAGGATCGCAGGGATCTGCTTTACAACGACGCCAAACCGGCGCAATGTGAGCGCATAACATTTATGAGGTATTGTTGATGAAACCCGCTCCTTCTCTCTCTTTGCAACAGCAACTGATCCGCCGTGATTGGGAAAATCCGGCCGTAACACAATTGAATCGCCTGCCTGCGCATCCGCCTTTCTCCAGCTGGCGTTCGGTTGCTGCGGCCAGAGAAGACAGAACGAGCGAGCGTCGCCAGTCACTGAATGGCGTCTGGAACTTCAGCTATTTCAGCCAGCCAGAACTGGTTCCGGACAGTTGGTTAGCGCAGGATCTGCCGGAGGCGGATCCCCAGCCGGTGCCGTCAAACTGGCAACTGGCCGGTTATGACGCCCCGATCTACACCAACGTCCAGTACCCTATTCCGGTCACGCCACCTTTTGTGCCGAAGGAAAACCCGACCGGCTGTTATTCACTCACCTTCAGCTGCGATCCGGACTGGCTGACGTCCGGACAGACGCGGATCCAGTTCGACGGCGTGAACTCGGCCTTTTACTTATGGTGCAACGGCCAGTTTATTGGCTATTCGCAGGACAGCCGCCTGCCGGCAGAATTCGATCTCTCCCCGGTGCTGACCCACGGCGAGAACCGGTTGGCGGTACTGGTACTGCGCTGGAGTGACGGCAGCTATCTGGAAGACCAGGACATGTGGCGCATGAGCGGGATTTTCCGCGATGTCAGCCTGCTGCATAAACCCGCCGTGCAGCTGAGCGATATCCAGATTGAAACGCATCTCAGCCCTGAGTTTCACTCCGCCCAGCTGAAAATTCTGGCGGTCTGCTCACTGGAGCATGCCGGGCAGTATCAGGTTGAGGTTCAGCTGTGGCGGCATAACGCGCTGGTTGGCAGCGTTCACCAACCGTTTGGCAGCGCGATCGTGGATGAGCGAGGCCGCTACAGCGATCGCACCACGCTGACGCTGCGCGTCGAAAATCCTGCGTTATGGAGTGCGGAAACGCCGCATCTTTATCGGGCGACCGCGGCGCTGCGCGATCTGCAGGGGAACCTGCTGGAAGTGGAAGCCTATGATGTCGGTTTCCGCAAAATCGAAATCCATCAGGGCTTGCTGAAGCTGAATGGCAAACCGCTGCTGATTCGCGGCACCAATCGCCATGAACATCATCCGGAACATGGCCAGGTGATGGATGAAGCGACGATGATCCGCGACATCACGCTGATGAAGCAGCATAACTTCAATGCCGTGCGCTGCTCGCATTATCCCAATCATCCGCTGTGGTATCGCCTCTGCGACCGCTTCGGACTGTATGTGGTGGACGAAGCGAATATCGAAACGCACGGTATGCAGCCGATGAACCGTCTGTCGGACGATCCGGTGTGGTTCAATGCCTTTAGCGAACGCGTGACCCGAATGGTACAGCGCGATCGCAATCACGCCTGCATCATCATCTGGTCGCTGGGCAACGAATCGGGGCATGGCAGCACGCATGACGCGCTCTGGCGCTGGATCAAAAGTAACGATCCGACGCGGCCGGTGCAGTATGAAGGCGGCGGTGCCGATACCGCCGCCACCGATATCATCTGCCCGATGTATGCCCGCGTCGATCAGGATCAACCGTTCGACGCGGTGCCGAAATGGTCACTGAAGAAGTGGATCGGTCTGCCGGAAGAAACCCGTCCGCTGATCCTCTGTGAATACGCGCATGCAATGGGCAACAGCTTTGGCGGCTTTGCCAAATACTGGCAGGCCTTCAGAGCGTTTCCACGATTGCAGGGCGGCTTTGTCTGGGACTGGGTCGATCAAAGCCTGACCCGTTACGATGCGCAGGGCAATGCCTGGCAGGCTTACGGTGGCGACTTTGGTGACACGCCCAACGATCGTCAGTTCTGCATGAACGGTCTGGTTTTTGCCGACCGTACGCCGCATCCTTCCCTGTTTGAAGCGCAGCGTGCGCAGCAATTCTTCCAGTTTTCGCTGCTCAGCACGCGGCCGTTAATCCTGCGCATTGAGAGCGAATATCTTTTCCGCCACAGCGACAATGAAATCCTGCGCTGGTGCATTGAGCATAATGGCGTGGAGATAGCGGCAGGTGAACAACCGCTGGCCATCGCTGCGGAAGGTCGGGTGGATATCGAACTGCCACCGTTTGCCGAACTTGATGATCAGCTGTGGCTTAACGTTGAGATTATCCAGCCAGAGGCGACAGCGTGGTCGCCGGAAAATCATCGCGTGGCCTGGGATCAATGGCAACTGCCTTCTCGTCTGCCGATGCCTTCACCGCTTAAGTCGTTGTTCATCCCCGAAATGGTGGAGACCGAACAACTGATCGAAATCCGTCAGCAGAACCAGCGCTGGCAGTTCTCAAAACACAGTGGCGAACTGGTGCAGTGGCTGATTGATGGGCAGCCTCAACTACTGACGCCATTACGCGATAATTTCACCCGCGCGCCGCTGGATAACGATATCGGCATCAGCGAAGTGACTAAAGTCGATCCGAATGCCTGGGTTGAACGCTGGCAGCGCGCCGGTTTCAATCATCTGGAAAGCGAGCTGACAGATTTCCAGGTCGATGCACTCAGCCGCAGCGTGCAGCTGACCACCACCCATGCCTGGTTGCATCAGGGCGAACGGCTATTTATCAGCCGTAAAAGCTACCTGATTGATAGCGCGGGAGAATTACATATTCAGGTTGAGGTAGATGTGGCTGCCGGCTTACCGGCACCGGCCCGCATCGGTCTCAGCTGCCAGTTAAGTCAGCCGGCAGAAAACGTCAGCTGGCTGGGCCTGGGCCCGCACGAAAACTACCCGGACCGCCTGCTGTCCGCGCAGTTCTCACGCTGGACGCAGCCACTCGACGCGCTCACTACGCCGTATGTGTTCCCCAGCGAAAATGGTCTGCGCTGCGGCACAAAATCGTTAAGCGTAGGCAGGATGAAGGTCGACGGGGAGTTTCATTTCTCGGTCAGTCGCTACAGCCAGCAACAGCTTCGCGAGGTGACCCACCGTCATCTGCTGCAGGAAGAGGAAGGCTGCTGGCTGGTGCTGGATGGGTATCATATGGGCGTCGGCGGCGATGACTCGTGGAGCCCCAGCGTCAGCCCTGAATTTCTGCTGTCAGCCTCACGCTATCGTTATGCGCTGACGCTGAAAGCAGAATAAACGCGTGTTCAGGCCTGACGGCAGCAGCGTCAGGCCTGAGCCGCAGTCACCACTTTGCGGTTACGCCAGGTGACGATCAGCTGAACCGTATTGGCCAGGACCACCACCGCCGTTGCCGCAAATACCCAGCGGAATCCGCCAATGGCCGACACGCCGGAACCAATCAGCGGCCCGACGACGTTGCCGAGGTACATAAATGACTGGTTGTAGCCAAAAATGCGTCCGGTAACCCGATCGCTGGAATAGCGCAGCAGCATGGTTTGCACCGCGGGCATCATCGCCCCTTCCGCAAACCCGAGCAGGAAACGCAGAGCACCCAGCTGGAAGGCACTTCCGGCCCACGACATGGTCACAAACAGCACGAAGGTCAGGATCAGCGCGGAAAACAGGATGCGCTGGGCGCCAATCCGGTCGCCCAGTTTCCCCAGCGTCGGCGCCGAAAACAGCGCAGACACGCCGGGTATGGCCGCTACCACGCCGCTGATAAAGGCAATGTTCTGCACGTTCGGCTCAAGTTCCCGCACAAACAGCGTCAGAATTGGGCTGATCGAACCATTGCACAGCTGAATAGTCAGGGTGGTCAGAAACAGGCTGATAATCAGGCCGGGATTGCCGAGTGAACGGAAGACCATGGTGCCGGAGAGCTTATCCTCTTTTTTCACTCGCGGCTGGCCGCCCTCTTTGATCAGGAACAGCGTTATCAGAAAACTGGTCAGCAATAATCCCGAGGTAATCAGGAACACCGCGCGTAGCCCAACCCAGTCCGCCAGGAAACCGCCCATCATCGGCCCCATGATCACGCCGCAAATTTGGGCGGTGGTCACCATACTCATCGCCCAGCCGCTGCGCTCACGCGGCACCTGGGTTGCCACCAGCGCCATGGCGTTGGGAATATAGCCGGACGTCAGCCCCATTAAGGCCCGCAGCAAAAACAGCTGCCAGACATCGGTGACAAATGCCTGCAGAAAAATCACTATCCCCATGCCCAGAGAAGCACGAAGCAGCATCAGCTTGCGGCCTTTACGATCGGCAAGGCTGCCCCACATCGGCGAGACGATGGCCGAGACCATAAAGGTTACGCTAAAGATAAGTCCGGACCAGAGGGTCAGCGAGCTGGGATCGGTAACGCCCAGTTGCTCAACGTAGAGCGGCAAAAAAGGGATGATTTGACTGATCGCGAGGCCGGTAAAGAGGCAGCCGAACCAGACTGAGATGAGGTTAACCTTCCAGGATTCCATCTTGCTGTGCTGAGGGCCTTATAGCAGAAGAGCGAGTTGGCAGTGTAACAAGGACATTTTAGCAATGAGTGGCAAATAACGGGATGGGGTTAACTTTGAAGTTTTACCCTGTTGGCATAGGGTCTCCAGCCGCAAAATGGCGCTGGCGCTGGCATTTCATGCCGGATGCGCAGTATTTCTGACTGGTGAAAACGTGGCGGGAAAGTGCAGCATGTCGCAGCCAGGATTTAAAAGCCCCAGACGCAAAAAACCCGCCGTTAAGCGGGTTTTCGTATTCTCGCTAGCTCTACACGGAGTAGACTCCGGTTCGCCTGCGAAAAGTTCTCTAATTACAGAGCAGTTACGTTAGCAGCTGCTGGGCCTTTCTGGCCGTTTTCGATAGAGAACTCAACTTTCTGACCTTCTTCCAGCGTCTTGAAGCCGCCGTTCTGGATTGCAGAGAAGTGTACGAATACGTCTTTGCTGCCGTCGGTTGGGGAGATGAAGCCGAAACCTTTCTCAGCGTTGAACCATTTTACTAAACCAGTCATTTTGTTAGACATTTGTCTTTCCTTCAATAAGTATTAAGCCGCAAAGGGCACGGGTTTTTCAACAGGGTGGACTTATGAGGCACTTAAGAAGGAAGTCAGGAAGAGATATCAGAGATAACCTTTAACTGAAAACTGCTTTAATAAATTTGCTCGCATACGTTGTCTGTTTCAAAACCGACGATGCATTTACTCATAACGCAGGATGCAGTTCAATACCTGATGATTAAAAAAAACCGAAACCAACATCAAGTCACTGTAAAATAACTAAAAATAGTTTAGTTTTTTTCGTTCAGCGACGAAATCATCCACTTTACCTTCTCATTTACCGTGGCAAACCCCAGTCAAAACCGGCCTGTGGGTGCGCTCTCCTCTGCGCCAGAGTAAAAAGCATAATGAAAAATATTTCTGATTGTTACTGGCTTTCCTGCGGCTGCCATCTAGAGTAATTAAAATCTCCGCCTGATTATTCGCAGGCTCAGTATCGATTGACCGTCCTGGTGAATCGACGCGTATTTAAAAATGATAATCCTGATCTCATCGGTTCGCCGCTGGGCGATCGGTGGTGCCTTTCTGGAGGTTAATCATGAGACATTCAACGCCTGGCGCTGGCCGCGCAATAACGGAATATTTTAACAGTCCGGCTTTTCATGCGCCGAAAGAGAGTGAACTGCTGGCGGCAATCCTGACCGAACTGATGCGCCGGGGACGGCCTACCCACAGCAAAGTGATTATCGCCACGGTGATTGCCAAGCTGGAAGGGGAAGTCGATGAGGCGCTGCTGCAAGGGTATCGCAATTTACTGACGCAGCTATTGGAAGAGAAAGAAGAGTAATTTTCGGCCTGCCCTCCTGCTTGATGAAAGGTGCCCACCTGCGTGTCGCTGCCTTAATTTCGCCTGCCTGATGCAAAAAAAATCCCGCACGAGGCGGGAATAAGACGAGCATTGCATGTTTCGCAGTGACCAGCAGATCACCTTTGTTAGCCCGATACCCTACCGCGCCCAGGTTGCAATTCTGTGACATGCTGAACTTCCTTTTCCTGATATTACGTATGTTTACACGCGACCAGATTGCTAACCCTGACCACCCCGTTATCATTGGCGCACTCTTTTCAAAGGATTCGGCATGAACGCTCAGCGACGGCGCGCAACGGGATTATTAAGTCTGGCCTGTCTGGTTATCCTGCTCTGTCTGGGTGTGCGGATGGTTGGCGCGCCTGCGCCTGCACCCGCGGTAACCTCCGTTTCAACACTCAGTGACGCGGCTGACTCTGACCTGTCTCCTACCCCTTGTGAACTGAGCGTGAAGTCCCTGCTCTCTGCCTTGCCCGAAATTGCCGCGATGGCGTTGCTGGCATTAGCGGTGGTGATCCTGCTGTTTACGCCATTGCTGATGCGCCTGCCAGTCCGCTACCTGCGTCCGCCGCTGGCCCCGCCTGAACGAAGGCTCCATCTCTGCCACTGCGTCTTCCGTGAATAAGTCACCGCCCGATCGGATTGGTGTCTTTTACTTATTTACGGAGAAACAATGCAATATCTTTTCAGGACCTTACTGGTTGTCCTGCTCAGCCTGTGGCTGCCTGCGTTGCAGGCAGCAGACAGCGGCTGGCTGACCACCCCTCAGAACGATCATGCCCAGGTTCGCGTTCGTGCCGATAATGCCAGCGAAGGATCCACCCGCGTGCTGCTGGATATCAAACTGCAGGACGGCTGGAAGACCTACTGGCGATCGCCTGGCGAAGGCGGAATTGCGCCCGAAATCCGCTGGGACGGTTCGCCTCCAGCAGCCAGATGGTTCTGGCCGGTGCCGCAACGCTTTGACGTTGCGGGCCTGACTACCCAGGGTTATCACCACCAGGTCGCGCTGCCCATTACGATGGCGGGCAAGGTGCGCGATCGCCTGAGCGGTACGCTGACGCTTTCAACCTGTAGCAACGTCTGTATTCTGACCGATTATCCGTTCAGTCTGGATATGCAGCGTCCCTCAGACAAACGCTTTGCGCATGATTTTGCCGAGGCGATGGGCCAGGTTCCGGTAGCCAACGTGCTGACCGATACGCTGCAGGCGGGCTATCAGTCCGGCAAGCTGCAGATCACCGCGACGCGTGCCGGCGGCTGGCGCCAGCCGGACCTGTTTATTGACGATCGCAGTGACGCCAGCTTTGGCAAACCGGCGCTGACCATCAAGGGTGACACCCTGCAGGCAGTGGTGCCCGTCAGCGATCAATGGGGCGAAGGTGCGCCGGATTTGCAGGGCGAAACGGTCTCTCTGGTGCTTGCCGACGGCGGTCTGGCCCAGCAGAGCGAATTAAAAATTGGCCCGCCCGTGGCGTCAATCGGCGGCGGCATTGCGCTGTGGCAAGTGGTGTTAATGGCGCTGGCGGGCGGCTTTATCCTCAATCTGATGCCCTGCGTGCTGCCGGTGCTGGGCATGAAGTTAGGTTCGATCCTGCAGGTAGAACAGCGCAATAAACGCGCGGTGAGGCTGCAATTTATCGCTTCCAGCGCCGGTATTATCGCGTCCTTTATGGCGCTGGCGCTGCTGATGACCGTCCTTCGTCTGAGCAACCACGCGTTAGGCTGGGGAATTCAGTTCCAGAATCCGTGGTTTATCGGCTTTATGGTGCTGATTACGCTGCTGTTCAGCGCCAATCTGTTCGGCCTGTTCTATTTCCGTCTGCCCTCTTCTCTCTCCACGCGTCTGGCCACGCACAACGGCGACGGCATCGCCGGGCATTTCTGGCAGGGCGCCTTTGCCACGTTGCTGGCAACGCCGTGCTCTGCGCCGTTCCTTGGAACAGCGGTGGCCTTTGCGCTGGCGGCTTCCCTGCCGATGTTATGGGGAATTTTCATCGCGCTGGGCATCGGTATGAGCCTGCCGTGGTTGGTAATCGCCCTGTTCCCCGCACTGGCGCTGAAGTTACCAAAAGCCGGTCGCTGGATGAACGGCGTGCGTATTGCCATGGGCGTGATGATGCTGGCTTCCTGCCTGTGGCTGGTCAGCCTGCTGTTCAGTCATCAGGGCGTCAGCTTCACGCTGATGGATGACCACATCAACTGGCAACCGCTGAGCGAGCAAGCCATTACTGATGCCCTCGCCACCGACAAACGGGTGTTCATCGATGTCACGGCCGACTGGTGCATTACCTGCAAGGCCAACAAATTCAACGTGCTGATGCGGCCTGACGTCCAGCAGGCCTTACAATCCGGGGACGTGGTGGCACTTCGCGGCGACTGGAGCCGTCCCTCTGCGGCCATCAACACCTTTCTGAAACGTCGCGGCAGCGTGGCTGTCCCGTTCAATCAGGTTTATGGCCCAGGCAATCCACAGGGAACCGTGCTGTCACCGCTGCTTGAGCGTCAACAATTATTAACCGCGTTATCTGACGCAAAAGGAAAGGCGAAATGAAAAAGTTACTGATAACTCTGCTGCTGGTCAGTTCTCCGGTACTGGCTGCGCCACCGTTTACGCCCGAGCAGGAAGTGCGTATCCGGGAACTGATCCGCCAAACGCTGGTTGAGAACCCTAAAATCCTGGCGGAAGCGGCAGATGCTTATGATAAGCAGGCGCAAAAAGAGCAAGGCGCGGTGATTGCTCAGGTGATTGAACAAAATAAAGCGGCGCTGTTCGAGGATGAGAGCAGCCCACGGCTGGGATCGAAACAGGCCAAAGTGACGCTGGTTAACTTTACCGATTACAACTGCGTTTACTGCAAACAGTTCGATCCCGAGCTGGAGAAATTAGTCAAAAATTACCCGGATGTTGCGGTGGTGATCAAACCGTTGCCGTACCGCTCGGAAACCTCCCTGACCGCCGCACGCCAGGCACTGATGTTCTGGCGTGAAAAGCCGGCGCAGTTTTGGGCACTCCACCAGCGGCTGATGGCTAAAAAAGGCTATCACGATGAGGCCAGCATCAAAGCGGCGGAGAAAAAAGTGGGGCTGAGCTTCATCGACCCCGATCGGCGCAGCACGGAAACCATCAACAGCAACCTGCAGCTGGCTCAGCATCTCGGCGTTTCCGGTACGCCCGCCACGCTGATTGGCGAGCAGATGGTTTCAGGCGCGATCCCTTATGAACAGCTGGAAGCGCTGGTCAAAGCGCAGCTTGAGCAGGTGAAATAATGGCTAAGGGGCGACGCATTCTTCGCGATCTGCTGCTGATGATGATGATGATGGCGGTGCTGTTTACGGTGATTGATTTCTTCCGTGCCCCGCAGGCGCCGACAGGCTTTGCAGACATCCCGCTTCACACCATTGATGGCCGGGACGTGACGCTGGCCGAGCTGAGCATGAAAAAACCGCTGCTGGTTTACTTCTGGGCGAGCTGGTGTGGCATCTGCCGCTACACCACGCCTGACGTGGTGAAACTCAGCGATAACGGCAGCAACGTGCTGACCGTGGCCATTCGCTCGGGTGACGACAGTCGCGTGGTGCGCTATTTGAATGGCAAACATCTGACGCTGCCGGTGGTCAACGATCCGCAGGGAAGCATGGCGGCTAACTGGGATGTCAGCGTAACGCCGACGCTGCTGGTCGTCTCGAAAGGTCAGGTGGTGCAAAGCACTACCGGCTGGACCAGCTACTGGGGAATGAAGTTGCGCCTCTGGTGGGCGCAAAAAAAACATTAATACTGAACGGGCCGGAAATTCGGCCCTTTTTTTAGCCGCAATAAACCCGGCTGATGTTGCTTTTGGCATCGCCCATAAAGTTCAGACGATTGAGGTTGAAGTCCATTGTCACCGCAGAATTATACGGAATCGCGCGAACAGGATGTTCGAAACGCAATCCATCTATGGCTGACAAGGGTTTGCCCACGTACTGCTGATATTCAGAGGCACCACAACGATCCATTTCCGGATCGACCGCAGCGGAACTGTTCCCATTCTTCGTCGCCGTCTGGCAACCGGATAACGCCAGCAGCGCTGCGATAGCGGCAATTTTTCCATAAAACTTCATAACTTCTCTCCTGTGCTTTTATCTTCGGCAATCAACAGGAAGCCTACCAGACCCGACGCCGTGATGATAATCGCTTTTCGTAACGCTGTTTGTTTCTGTGATCCGGGATAACGCGGCACAAAATGCCTCAGCGGGATGCCGTAGCCAGCGCTATAATTTAAGAATTATCTGAGATAGGAGGTTCTTATGGAACTGGTTGTGTTTGTGTTGTTCGCCGTCATCATGACGTTTGTTGCGGTTCGTGTCCGCTAACGTAAAAAGCCCGCTTAAGCGGGCTTTTTTGTGTCGGCGATCGTCATGCTACCGGTGAAACCTCCGTGTCCAGCAGCAGGCGGAACCGGTCCAGCGGCATCGGCCGGCCGAGGTAATAACCCTGGCCTTCCTGACAGGCAATCGACTGCAACTCCTGCAGCTGCTCGCGGGTTTCAATCCCTTCTGCCGTCACCGTCAGGGCAAATGCCCTGCCGAGGCCAATGATGCCTTCGACGATCGACAGCGCCTGTGGCGAGTTCGGGAAGTCATTCATATAGGAGCGGTCCATCTTCATGCCATCGAACGGGAAAGTTTTCAAATACCCCAGCGAGGCATAGCCTGCGCCGAAGTCATCCACCGTTAACCGTACGCCAAGGGTCTTCAGCGCCTGCATCACTTCCAGCGCGCTTTGGGGATTCTCCAGCGTGATATTTTCGGTGATTTCCAGTTCAAGGCGCTCCGGCGGCAGCCCGCTGCTGTGCAGGGCATTCGCCACGCGCTTCGCCAGGTGGCCGCTGCGAAACTCAACCGGAGAAATATTCACCGAGACGTACATCGGCGACGGCCAGCTCATCGCGTCGGTGCAGGCGCGGTGCAACACCCAGGTACTGATATCGATGATTAAACCGGTTTCTTCCGCCAGCGGGATAAAGCTGTCCGGCATGATCATCCCGCTGGCCGGATGCTGCCAGCGGATCAGCGCTTCCGCCCCTTCCAGCCGCTCTTTTTTCAGGTCATAGCGAGGCTGATAGTACAACCGCAGTTCATCACCGCCGATGGCTTTACGCAGGTTGCGCTCCATCTCACGGCGTTTGACCAACAGTTCGGCCATTTCTGGCGTGTACCAGGTCCAGCGATTGCGCCCTTCCTGCTTCGATTTATACAGGGCAATATCCGCCAGCCGCAGCAGTTCTTCGGCCTGCATCGCATCGCGCGGTGCCAGCGCAATCCCCAGGCTTGCCCCAAGGAAAACTTCATGCTGGCCGAGCATAAACGGACGACGGAGTTCATCGATCAGCGATTTGCAGCAGGCGGCAATTTCCGCTTCATCGGCCAGATTAGAGACGATCAGCACAAACTCATCGCCGCCCTGCCGTGACACCAGATCGCCCGCCTTCAACACGCTGCGCAGTCGGTGAGAGACCTCATTCAGCACACAATCCCCGGCCGCATGTCCCCAGGTATCATTGATCGGTTTGAAGTTATCCAGATCCAGGCTGATCAGCACCAGCGGCCGCTCCACCGTCGGTTGCGCCTGCAGGCGACCGAGCAGAAACTCGCTCATATAGACGCGATTTGGCAGGCCGGTCAGCGCATCGTGTTGAGATAAATAATGGATGCGCGCCTGGGCTTCCACTTCCTGGGTGATATCCGACACCGTGCCGCGATAACCGGCGATCTGCCCATTCACCGTCACCGGATTGGCGATCAGGCTACAGATACGTTTTGCCCCCAACGCCGTCACCGAGTAGCAGCGCAAGGCATGGCGCAGACCGTCGGCACGCTGCTGGATGATCCAGTCAGAAACCAGATGCTCGTCGTGCTGCAATACGTCATCCAGCGAACGTCCCAGCATCTTCGCCACGTCGTAGTGGGTCACGGCGGCAAACCGTTTGGACAGATAGGTTAGCGCGCCCTGTGCATTGGTTTCCCAAATCCAGTCCGAGGCGGTTTCTGCCACGTCGCGAAAACGGGATTCACTGTCCGCCAGTTCGCGTTGGCTGTGCATTAGCTGGGTGAAGCGATCGTCGGACAGCGCGGCGTTATGCATGGCGTGATTGATCACTCTGCGGGCCACCAGCGCCAGGATCAGCGCGGTAATCAGCAGCATCGGCAACACGATAAACAGCAGGGTGCCGCCAGGTGCTAACGAATCCCAGCGGATCACAATCGGCGGTTCATCAGCAATCTCTTCATTGAGCAGCGGCGGGACAAAGCTGTCGTGGGCGCTGTCAGGGACCCGGGCGTTGATGACGCCTATACTGTCGCCAAACGCTTTCAGTTTTTCCGGGGTGAAGCGATTCACAAACACCATCACCGACGGCGGGCCGGGCATCGTTTTCAGGCCAGGGACTTTGCCGTTGGTGATCGGCGCAGCGGCGACAATTGCCGGTGTGGTGCCAATCATCGCATTGATGGTCAGCGCATTATCCTCGGCGGCGAGCGCGCGGGCACTTTTGATCAGCGGCGCCGCATGAATGCCCAGCCAGCTTTCCAGCTTCAGGTCGGACAGCTTGCCGTTGATCACCGCATAACTTGTCCGCCCGCTGCCGTCCACCACAAACACCCCTTCGTAGTGATATTCGGTGAAAAGCCCCGGACCAAAGTTCTGCTGATCGTAAGCCCAGACCGGATCCACGGTCAGATGCAGATGGTTCCAGGCTTCGCCCCAGAAGGCATAGTCACGGATATCGGTCAGAATGTTCTGGCGGTTTTCCTTCCAGGCGTTGTGCAACAAGAACGTCTCTTGCTTTACCGCGTCGGCATTCTGTCGCCAGGCAATGCCGACCACCAACAGCATTGCCAGCAGCATCACGATACTGAGCAACAGGGACAGCGACATCAGTAAGCGCCGGGTGAAAAACGTCGTTTTATGACCCTCGGCGGTAAGGTGTAGATTCAGGGTCGGTGGAAATTTCATGTACTCGGACCTTTTCAAGCAGGCTGACTTACTTCGCCTGTCGTTTATTGCCTGCATGGCGTAGTGGAATCGCTGGTCCTCTCGTCCTCAAGACGCGATCGTTAATGCACTATCGGCCTGGCGGGCGAACTGTTTAGCGGGTTTTTCCAGAAATGCGGGCGCCTCGACAGCCCCCAAACCGCTTGCTACCATCCTTTCACCCCGGACCGAGAGACCTTGCAATGAACAATCATGCCGACAGAGTGACCTGTACGCTGCTGTGCATGGGGATGTGCCTGGTCTGGTATTCGATCACCGTGATGATCAGCGCCCTGCCGGCCTATCCGGCGTTAAGGGAAACGGGCCTGTTGATGCCGGTGCTCTGTGCACTGGAGTTTTCCGCGCTGGTGCCGCTTTATCGCTGGTATGCCAGGCACTACAGCAATATCCCGTTCGGTAAAATCAGCGTCCGCCAGGGGCTGATATTCAGCGGACTGCTGCTGTGCCTGATCCTGTCTCAGTCGTTATATCTGCAGCAGGAGAGCTGGACCGGCGGGCAGTTTGGCGAAGGGAAAAGCAAAATCCTGCTGTTCTCGCTGGCGGTGGTGCTACTGGCACCGGTGTTTGAAGAGATCCTGTTTCGGGGATTTGTGCTGCAAGGTTTGCTGCTGTGGGCTCCCCGGCAACGGCTGGCGTGCGCCCTGCTGACCTCGATCGGTTTTGCCGCCATGCACACGCAGTACACCCATCCGCAAACGATGATTGCGTTGATCGCCCTCTCGCTGCTGCTGTGCTATGCGCGCTTAATCTCGGGTGGTTTAAAACTGCCGATTTTTCTGCATATGCTCAACAACCTGATTGGTGTGTCGCCGTGGCTGTGGCTGGCTCTGGCGGGATAACCTGCTGACGGTTTATAACCAATTCCCGCGCGTTATAACAATTTCATCTATCGATAGCCGATAATCTACTATTTGTCTTACCGGCGGGTACCTTACACTCGCCAGCAACTCACAGGTAAGGAAACGTCATGAAATCGTTTTACCCGTCAATTATTGCCCTTGCACTGACCGCCTCCTGGGCTGCTCACGCTGCAACCCCGCCAGATACGCTGGTGATTGCTCAATCCATTGATGATGCCAGCAGCTTCGATCCGGCCGAAGGATTTGAGCTGACGTCGGTACAGGCGTTTACCAACCTGTATCAGCGCCTGGTGCAATCCGATCCGCAGAATCCGACCGATCTGAAACCGACGCTGGCCACATCCTGGCAGCCGGGCAGCGATAACCGCAGCCTGACCTTTGCCCTGCGCGATGGCGCGAAATTTGCCTCCGGCAATCCGGTGCGTCCGGAAGATGTGATCTTCTCGCTGGGTCGTGTAGTTAAGCTGAACCTCGATCCCTCTTTCATCCTGACCCAACTGGGCTGGACCAAAGACAATGTGGATGCGCAGCTGAAGAAGGTTGATGCAACCCATGTGCAGATTAGCTGGACCGCCGACGTCAGCCCGACTTACGTGCTGAGCCTGCTGGCCGCCCCGGTTTCATCCATCGTTGATGAAAAAACCGCGATGGCCAATGCCAAAAACAATGATTTCGGCAACAAGTGGCTGGCGGTGCATTCTGCCGGCAGCGGCCCGTTCCAGATCCGCAAATACATTCCGCATGAAGTGGTGCTGCTGTCCGCCAACCCAACCTCACCGGGTGGCGCGCCGAAGCTGAAAAACGTGCTGATCAAAAACGTCCCGGAACCGGCAACCCGCCGCCTGCTGCTTGAGCAGGGCGATGTGGATATTGCCCGTAATCTGGGCGCCGATCAGATGGCCGGGCTGAAGGGCAAACCGGGCGTGAAGCCAATGGCGATCCCGATGGCGTCGCTCTACTACATGCAGTTCAACATTGATGCCAATCCGGCGTTGAAAAACCCGGCGTTATGGGAAGCCTCGCGCTACCTGTTTGACTACAAAGGCATTGCCGACGATCTGCTGAAAGGCCAGTTCCAGGTGCATCAGTCGTTCCTGCCGGAAGGCTTCCTCGGCGCGCTGAACGACAATCCTTTCAGCTACGATCCGGAGAAGGCGAAAGCCATCCTGAAGAAAGCCGGTCTGAACAACGTCAGCTTTAAGCTGAGCGTCAGCAACCAGCCGCCGTATCTGGACATTGCCCAGGCCCTGCAGGCCAGCTTTGCCAAAGGGGGTATTAAGGTTGAGCTGATCCCAGGCCTGAGCAGCGAAATCGCTACCTCGGTTAAAGCCCACAAATATGAAGCCACCCTGAACGCCTGGGGCGCGGATTACTTTGACCCGAACACCAACGCCGCCGCCTTCGCCTATAACCCGGAAGATGGCAGCAAAACGCTGGCCTGGCGTTCAAACTGGCATATCCCGGAGCTGAACAAGCAGACGCTGGCCGCCACCGCGGAAAGCGATAAGGCTAAGCGCGTCGAGCTGTACCAGAATATGCAGCGCGAAATCCAGAAGAACTCCCCGTACGTGGTGGGTCTGCAGGCGCGTAACCTGATCGCCCTGCGTGATAATCTTAAAGGCTACGTCCAGGGCATTAACCCGGATATGGTTTACTACAGCCAGGTCACCAAGTAATGACGGTCACTGTTGCACAAGCCGGGTCCTCCCGGCTTTTCTGGTTAAAGAGCGGACGCCTGCTGACCGGGTTAGCCTCACTGCTGGTGACGCTGCTCGGTCTGCTGGCCTTCACCTTTATGCTTTCTCATCTGTCGCCGGTCGATCCGGCGTTGCAGATCGCCGGCGATCACGCCAGTGAATCGACCTACGCCCAGGTTCGTCACGATTTAGGGCTGGATAAGCCGCTGCCGGTGCAGTTCTGGCACTATCTGACGCACCTCGCCCATGGCGATTTGGGCATTTCCAGCCTGACCAATCAGGCCGTATCCAGCGATCTCTTGCGCACCTTCCCGGCCACCATTGAACTGGCGACCTGCGCGATGATCTTTGGTGCGTTCTTCGGCATTGTGCTGGCGCTGCTGGCCGCGTGGAAGCCCGGTAGCCTGCTCGATAACCTTGCGCGGATGATTTCCCTGCTTGGTTACTCGGTGCCGGTATTCTGGCTGGGCCTGCTGGGTCTGCTGCTGTTTTATGCGGTGCTGCACTGGTCGGCCGGTCCCGGACGACTGGACGATATCTGGATTTACACGCTGGAGCCGAAAACCGGGCTGGTGCTGGTTGATAGCTGGCTGTCCGGCGATCCCGAGATGTTCCGCAATGCTGTCGCGCATTTATGGTTACCGGTGGTAGTGCTGGGCCTGCTGGCGATGGCCGGCATAACCCGCTTGCTGCGCGCGGCGCTGCTGGAAGAGAGCAGCAAAGAATACGTCACGCTGGCGCGGGCCAAAGGGGCCAGCCGTGGTCGGATTTTACTGCTGCACGTGTTCCCTAACGTTCGTGGCACGTTGATTACCGTGCTGGCCCTCTCCTACGCCACGCTGCTGGAAGGATCGGTTCTGACCGAAACGGTGTTTGCCTGGCCCGGCGTGGGACGCTATATGACCACCGCGCTGTTCGCCTCCGATACCCCGGCGATTCTGGGCTCGACGCTGCTGATCGGCAGCTGCTTTATCATCCTCAATGCGCTGGCAGATGCGTTAACCTGGCTAACCGACCCGAGAACCCGATGACGCAAAATCTTACCGACCTCGACAACGTGGCACCGTCGCGCCGTCGCCGTCCCCGCCTGACGTCGCTGGTGATTGGCGGCACGCTGGTGGCGATCCTGCTGCTGGCAGCGCTGTTTGCGCCGTTACTGGCGCCGTTCGACCCGAATGCGCAGGAGATGTCCGCGCGCCTGCTGCCGCCTTCCTCCCTGCACTGGCTGGGAACCGATGGCTTTGGCCGCGACCTGCTTTCACGGGTGATTTATGGCTCGCGCCCGACCCTGCTGCTGGTGTCGCTGATCCTGGTACTGACCATTCCGGTGGGCATGCTGATCGGCATCTGTGCCGGCTACCTCGGTGGCTGGACGGAGCGCGTGCTGATGCGCATCACCGATATTTTCCTGTCCCTGCCGAATCTGGTGATCGCGCTGGCGCTGGTCGCCATGCTTGGCCCCGGCCTGATGAACGGTGCGCTGGCCCTGGCGCTGACCAGCTGGCCGCCGTTCGCCCGTCAGGCGCGTGCTGAAACGCTGGCGCTGCGTCGCAGTGATTATCTGGCGGCGGCGCGGATGCAGGGCATCAACGGCTTACGCCTGATGTTTGGTCATATTCTGCCGCTGTGTATGCCGAGTGCCGTAGTGCGTGCCGCGCTGAGCCTCGGCGGCATCATTCTGTCTGCGGCCGGCCTCGGCTTCCTCGGGATGGGCGTTCAGCCGCCGACCGCGGAATGGGGATCGATGGTGGCCGAAGGCAGTAAAGTGATATTCGATCAGTGGTGGGTAGCCGCCGCACCAGGCGGGGCGATTTTGTTTGCCAGCCTGGCGTTTAACCTGACGGGCGATGGCCTGCGTGACCGACTGGATACCCGAAATGGCAATTGAAACCTCTGACCTGATCGTCGCGGATAAGCTGAAAATCGCCAGTCCGGACGGCACGCCGCTGGTGAAAGAAATCAGCTTTACCCTGGGCCGCGAACGTCTGGCGCTGGTGGGTGAATCCGGCTCCGGTAAGTCACTGACTGCCCGTAGCCTGATGGGCCTGCTGGCACCGGGTTTGCAGCTGCAGGCGAAGACGCTGCAGGTGGCCGGAGAAAACGCCCTGACCCTGAGCGAGCGCCGCTGGAGCCAGCTGCGCGGCAGCAAGCTGGCGATGGTGATGCAGGATCCAAAATATGCCTTAAACCCGATGCGCACCATCGGCTGGCAGGTGGCGGAGCCGCTGAAGCTGCACAGCAAGCTGGGACGTGCGGAAATCAACGAGAAAGTCTGTGAGATGCTGGATGCGGTCGGCTTGCCCGATCCTAAGCAGTTGATGCAGCGCTATCCGCATCAGCTTTCCGGCGGGATGGGCCAGCGTGTGATGCTGGCGATGGCGCTGATTGCCGATCCCCACTGCCTGATTGCTGATGAGCCAACGTCCGCACTGGATCACGCGATGCGCGATCAGGTGCTGGCATTAATCCGCCGTCTGGTGGAAGAACGTAATATGGGCCTGCTGTTGATCAGCCATGATTTACAGCAGGTTTCCGAGCATTGCGATCGGGTGATGGTGATGTATCAGGGAAACATTCTCGATACGCTGCCCGCCGCTGAACTGCCCAATGCCACCCATCCTTATACCCGCACGCTGTGGTCCTGTCGCCCGAGTAAAGCCACTCAGGGCCAGGCACTGCCGGTACTGGATCGTGCTGCGCTGGAGGCCTGGCGTGAACATGATTGAACTGAACAAATTAAGCGTTTCCCATCGACAGGGTTATGAGCAGCGCACCGTGGTGCACGATGTCAGCCTGCAGGTGAAGGCCGGTGAATGCTTCGGACTGGTCGGCCCGTCCGGCTGCGGTAAGTCGTCGCTGCTGTGGGTGCTGGCGGGACTGAATCCCAACTGGCAGGGCGAAATGTCGCTGGCACAGCATCAGGTGAAGCCCGGTAAATCCTTTACCGGCCAGCTGCGTCAGGATGTGCAGATGGTGTTCCAGGATCCTTATGCCTCGCTGCATCCGCGTCATCGTCTGCGCCGCACGCTGGCGGAGCCGTTGGCGTTGCTGAAGAAGAGTGACATCAACGATCGTATCGATCGCGGCTTCCGTCACGTGGGATTAGATCCGGCGATGGCCGATCGCTATCCGCACCAGCTTTCAGGCGGACAGCGCCAGCGCGTGGCGATCGTGCGTGCCCTGCTGCTGGAGCCGAAAATCCTGTTGCTGGATGAGCCGACCTCGGCGCTGGATATGTCGGTGCAGGCTGAAATCCTTAACCTGCTTAACAGTCTGAAGCGTCAAGACAATCTGACCATGGTGCTGGTCAGTCACGATCCGGACGTGATCGATCATATGTGCGATCGCGCGGTGCATATGGAACGTGGCTACATCGTCAGCTGAACCTCAGGGGCCGGCCTGCAGGTCGGCCCCAATCTGCCTTTCCGGCTATGCTGTTAATCAGATTACGCTTGCCGGAATTGGCATTTCTCCCTCCTGCGCTTTCCCTCTATAGTCCTGAAATCACTCATTTTACAGGACCTGTTGATGCGTAAATTGTTGCCCGTAGCCCTTGCCTGCGCGTTAAGTCTGACGGCTGCTGCCCATGCTGCCACCCCAGCCGATACGCTGATTGTCGCCATCCCGCTGGACGGTATCATCAGCTTTGATCCGGCCGAAAGCTTCGAAACCGTCAGTACCAGCAGCCTGCTGAACGTCTATCAAAAGCTGGTTGATTCGGACCGTACCGATCCGCGCAAGCTGGTGCCGCAGCTGGCATCAAGCTGGCAGCCGGGAAGTAGCGAACATAGCCTGCTGTTTACGCTGAAGTCGGGGGCGAAGTTTGCCAGCGGCAATCCGCTGACGGTAGACGATGTGATCTACTCGCTGACGCGCGGCGTGAAGCTCAACAAAACGCCGGCATTTATCCTCAATGAATTTGGCTGGTCGGCCGACAATATTGACGCGCAGTTCACCCGCCACGGCAACAACCAACTGGAGATCCGCTGGACCTCGGCCATCGGTCGGGATTTGGCCTTGCGGCTGTTGAGCGCGCCGGTGGCCTCGATCGTCGACAGCAAACTGGCGGAGCAGCACGCGGTCAATCATGACTTCGGCAACGGCTGGCTGAAAACCCATTCGGCAGGCAGCGCGGCTTACGCCATCAAAACCTATGTCCCGCAGCAGGCGCTGGTGCTTGAGCAAAACCCCAATGCCCAACCTCAGCCAAAACTGAAGCGGGTGATCCTGAAAGGGGTCTCCGATCCCGGTTCACGCCGTCTGCTGCTGGAGCAAGGTGATGCCGACGTCGCTTACGAGCTGGGCGCCGATCAGTTTGATGCGCTGAAAAAAGTCTCTTCGGTGCGGGTTGCCAGCTTCCCTTCCAGCCTGATTTATTACCTCGGCTTTAACACTCAGGATAAAGCGCAGCCGGCGTTAGGCAACCCGGCACTGTGGCAGGCCGCCCGCTGGCTGGTTGACTACCAGAGCATTTCGCATGAGCTGCTGAAAGATCAGTATCAGGTGCATCAGGCCTTTTTACCGCAGGGATTTGACGGCGCGCTGGAGAACCAGCCGTTTAAGTACGATCTGGCCAAGGCGAAGGAGATTTTAAGCAAAGGCGGCATCAAGCCGGGCACGCAATTCTCGCTGACCATCGTTAATCAACCGCCGTATACCGATGTAGCGCAGGCTTTACAGGCCAGCTTCGCCAAGGCCGATATTCAGATCGCCATCAAGCCGGTTGCCGAGGCGGAGCTGTGGGCCAAGATGCGCAGCAGAAACTTCCAGTCGATCTTTATTTACTGGGGCGCTGATTACGTCGATCCCAACACTAATGCCAGCACCTTTGCCTATAACGTGCCAAACGGGCCGAAAACCCTGGCGTGGCGCGTCGGTTGGTCAATTCCAAAACTGAGTGCAGAAACCAAGGCGGCTGCCGCAGAGAGCAACGTGAAGACGCGCAACGCGCTGTATCAGCAGTTGCAGACCGAGGTTCAGCAAAATTCGCCTTACGTGGTGACGTTGCAGGGACAAAAACTGGTGGGATTACGCAGTAATATAACCGGAGCCAATCAGGGTATTGGTAACAGCATGCTGTATTACGATCAGGTCAGCAAATAGGGTTAAAGGGCGGCCTCAGGCCGCCTTTTTGCTATCAGGAGATAGCCGAGTCCGTGGAGTGCTTGTGCTTATCCGCTTCAAAGTGATCTTTAAACTGCTCGTAGATGGAGATCATATTGGCGGCATCGCCCTGCATTGGGCTCAGTTTACCGGCACGCACCAGTTCAATAACCAGTTGTAACGCGGCCTGCTTTGGGCTGCTGGCAGGATGGGAGATTTCAGTAGTCATCTTGGCTTCCATGAAAAAGGACGAAAGAGTAATTTTAACAACTTTCCCGCGCTGTGGTGAATTTTTTCCCAAGCCGCCCGACCGCCACCGAACCGCCCTTTTTCCGCCTAAGCCAAATTATCCTGCGCGTTAAAAACTTGATAAAAAAACTGGTCCTGAATTATGGTGCGCCCTGATAGCTGGAAAAATAAATCCCTTTTCACTCAATTATCTCCAATAGGACCGCTTAACCGTCGCCAGATCACAGCCGTGGAATATAGACCAGGTAAAATAAGAAAACTCTGCTGGCTTACCCCCAGGCTTCGTCCGATATTGCATGCCGACGCTTGCAGTCGGCCAGGCACTGATGCGAGGGTCATGTTTTCTGACACCCTTTGCGGAGGGATTGTCAGAGCGGAACCCTTCTTTTCACTTTTTCTGGCTGTCTGATATGAATGGAATAATGAAAGTCATCTCACTGGTGGTGACGCTGGGCGTTAGCATCTTATGGTCCTGTTTTGTGCCCGCTGAGCAAGTGGTCCTGACGCTGTCCCAGGAACAGGATGGCGGTGACGCTGGCCGGGCCTGCATGTACATCCATCAGGGGAAAGCGGAATACCGCGTTGTTCAGCCTCAGCAGGCCTGTCCCGCCACGCTGACGGTAGACGCAACGCGCCATTCGAGCTGAAAGCGCCCGGCCTTTTTCTTAGCAGAAGCTACATCGGCAACAGCGAAATATGATACCTTTAGCCAGGTGGCGACAGTCTGTTCCTTTCCGGCAGAGTGTGCTTTATGACAAGGAACCTGGCATTGAAAACGATTAATATAAAGCTGCTCACACTTGTGGCAACGTTTTTAGTTATTTTGTTGCATACGGCTGCTATCCCTTTTAGCTATTTCCATCTGGCCTGGTCGGTCTCGGTAATGTATGAAGCGCTTGGGCGCATCGCATTTCCGCTGTTCCTGCTGGTCGCCGGTTATGTTTCCCTCAATAAAAATGAGTCGCTACTCAGTACGCTGAAAACCCGCGTGCTGGATTTAGTGATCCCGCTGATTGCCTGGTCGGTGATTTATATTGTCTACGGGCAACAGGTGAAAATGAACCACTCGTCGGTCAGCGTGCTGGAGCTGCTGAGTACCCCGGCGTGGCCGCATATGTGGTTTATCTACACCATGATCCTGCTGTATCTGGTGACGCCGCTGCTGAATACCTTTATCACCTATGGCAGCCAGCAGCGGGTTAACTACACGCTGACCATCTGGTTTGTGCTGGCCTCGGTGTATATGTTATTTGATAACGTGAAGGCCAATTTACTGGAAAACCGTCCGCTGCCGGATCCGAGTAATATCGATATGGTGGTGTATTTGTCCGGGTTTTATATTCTCGGTGGGGTGGTTCGCCGCTTTAAAATAAATCCGAAGGTGATCATTGCGGGCGTTATTTTTATTCTGTCCGTGGTGTTAACGGCGGTCATGACTTACTCCCTGTCGATCAGTACCTTCAAGCCTAACCAAATCTTCCTGTTTTACGCCGCGCCAACCATGGTTGTGGTGTCCCTGTCGTTCTTCTTTATGCTGCTGAATGCCCCGTTACGCTTCGGCAAATCGGCTATTGGGGTGATCCGCGCGCTGTCCAATCTCAGCCTCGGAATCTTCTTTGTGCATGCAATGGTGCTGGAAGTGCTGCTGAACCTGCTGCAGCTTAATTTCGAAGGCTACTATTCGATTCTGACCATTCCACTGGTGGCGATCGCCTGCTTTGCCATCTCTGCACTGATTGTCTGGCTGATCAGACTGATCCCCTTCGTGCGCCGCATTACCTGAGCGCAATAAAAACGGCCACTCTGTGAGGAGCGGCCGTCTTTCCGACAATGTGCCGGTATGCCACGCGAGATTAGAAGGCTGCAGCAGCAAACCTGTGTGGCTGGTTGATTGCCTTCCGGGCAATCCAGTACAGTAAAATGCGTTCTTCATCGCCATCCTGATCTGCCATCGCCAACAGCTTGTGTGCCAGCGTAGCCTTATTGACAGGTTGCCCGGTGATACTCAGGTCAACCACTGCTTTGCCAATGATAGTACAGACTTCTTCATCACTTGAGGTGGGTAGGTCACTTTCAATACTCATTATTTCCTCCTGTTGTGGGTAAAGGTTAAGCCTGGCAGACCATACGGAGATTGCCATCTCTAAGTCACATTCCCTTCATCAGGGTGTGCTAACTCCCGCATTCTCCTGCGGTAAATTATCCAGCGAATGGCAGCGATACACCCATGCTGGCGGCAGATTGCACAGCACGCGGCTGCGGTTCCACGCAAAGTATTCGGACAGCAGCGGCTCAGAGAGCGAGGTGTACTGGAACTGCACGAAGACGCCCTGCGGGCTCAGCAGCGACGCGGCGCGCTCCAGAATGCCGTGACGGACCTCTTTCGGCAGCGACAGCAACGGCAAGCCTGAGAAGATCGCGTCGTATTCACCGCTCAGGGTTTCAGCGGATGCGCCGGTGACCCGCAGGCGGGGATCGTCAATGGTGGCCAGCTTGGGATGGAAGCGGCTGTTGGTCTCGAAGGCCAGCAGCTCGGCATCGGGCCGCATGCGCGTCAGCAGATGGCGGGTGACCACGCCGTCACCGGCCCCCAACTCAGCAATACGCTGACACTGGTTCCAGTCGACGGCATCAGACATGGTTTTGCACAGAGACAAAGAGGAAGGAGCGATAGTGCCTGTTTTCCGTGGATCGGAGATGAATTCCTGTAAATACCCGGTTTTATCTTTGATATAGGAAAACGCAGATAACAACATAGTTGAGCCCCTGGCAAAAATGATTACGCCCAGTAAGCCACAAGACACTTAACAATTTCTTAAAACCTTTCAGCCCTGGGTTAAAACCAGGATTAATCGCATAAATGCCGCCGTATTTCGGGGTAATCATTTATATTTCGCAACAGATATCAATATAGCCTCACACTCAATTCGCTCCCGAGAAATTTGCTTTAGGGAGAAAAAGCGAAAAAAAGGCGCCGGTATTTATTCTTAAAACGCAGGGTAAACTACAGCGCAGATTGGCTCATATTTATGGCCAGCATGAGCAATTTGTCCTATGAGATAAATTCCCGAGCGTTTTAAGGATAATCTGGCTTTAATCACCTCGTTCTCAATCCCTACAGCCCTTCCGCCAGTCAAGCAACCCTAATCGGTCATTTTTACTGTGGAAATTACTGGCGCTAAACCGGTAACACCTTAATCAGAATAACAATAATTCCCTCCCGGGCGGCCACTATTCAACCCTGAACTTTGAAATTATGCTCTCAAGCGTTGTCTGGTTACCCCTTCCTGAGGAACGATAAAAATGAAAAAAATAACGACGCTTGCTCTGATTTTGACTCTGGCTACCAGCGCCAGCGTTTATGCCGCACCGACTACCGGAGCAGCAGCAGGAAGTGAAGCCACTGCGATGTCCGACGGCAACTCAAATGCTGTGGGTATCGGTGCTGTTGCTGCGCTGTTAGGTGTTGCCCTGGCGACTATGGGCGGCGGCGGTGGTGGTAGCGATGGCTCCAACACCGGCACCACCACCACCACAACCGGCACCATGGCGCATTAATTCGCGTTATCAGCACTGACTGGCAGGATGCGTAATGCGGATTGCAGAGGCCTTTCCTCACGGGAAGGCCTTTTTCATTGGCTAGTCCAGCTGTAAATCCCGCAGCACCATTTCCACTTTTTTATAATCCTCAGGCCGCAGCGGCAGTAGCGGACGTGGCAATACCGGCTGACAAATCCCCAGAATTTCCGCCGCGCTGTACATCACGCGCAGGCTGGTGAGGGTCTTGAATAAGGTCCACATTGGCTGAAGTTCAGCGTTGAGCTGGGCCAGCTGTTCGCCATCCTTGCGTAATGCGGCCTCAGTCAGCGCCATCGCCTGTTTTGGCAGCAATCCGCCCAACACGCTGAACCAGACGTCGCCACCGGCGTACAGGGCTTCTGGCGCATGCCAGTCGACGCTAAAGCCAAGGGCAAAATCGTCCGCGAAGCGTCCACGCAGATCGGCCACCAGATCCTTATCGGTTTTGTCGGACGACGGCTGCTTCAGCGCTTTCACCGTGGGCAGCGTGCCAAGGCGAGCCAGCAGGGTCGGCGTAAAGGTAAAGTGCGTGGTGCCCGGATTGTTATAGATGCAGATCGGCAGCGATGTGCTCTGGGCCACCGCCGCGTAGTGCTGGAACACTTCCTCTTCCGTCAGCGGCGTATAGGACACCGGCGCCAGCAGGATCCCATCTGCGCCCGCCGCATCTGCATCCTCAGCCAGCTGGATGGCGTCATCCGTGCGCAGCGCACCGGCGCTGACGATAATGGGGATCTCGCCTTGCAGGCAGTCAACGGCGGCTTCAATCGCGCGGCGCTTCTCTTCCCGCCGCAGAAACGCATACAGCCCGGTGCTGCCGAGCAGGCCAACGGAATTGACCTTCGCCTGCTTCAGGCGCAGCAGAACCTTTTCCAGTGCAACAACATCAACCACACCCTGTTCACTGGCGGGTGTGATGGGGAAAGCGGAAAGACCGGTGAATTGCATCAGAAATCTCCCTGAAAGGATTACGCATGGTTGCCCTTTTTTATATCACCTCAGCACACAGGGTGATACCACAGCCGTCTCGCTGCTGGACTATACTGAACATTGGGTCTGATTCATCAAAGGAGTGAGCTATGTTAATTGGCTTCGTTTTACTGGTCAGCGCCTGTGGCCATGATGCATGTGATGCATTGCCGGTTTCTGAGCACATTTTTCCCACGCAGGTCGCCTGTGAACAAATGGCCGGCCGTATTCACCAGCGTCGGCCGGATGCGGTGTTGCTGTGTGGTGAGGTTCACCGCAATGAAGGTACGACGATTACCCGTGTCAACGGAGAAAAATGACCGTCGGGTTCGGCGGTCAAGCAGTCAGTCAGCGTGCCATCAGAAGGCCAGCCTGCGGGGGAAATGCCAGGCTGACAGTGTCAGGAAGGGAGTTAATTAGCGACCCAAATTGGCGTCAAAGGTGTTCCAGCAGTCCGTCAGATCGATAACCGTCCGCGACTTACGCGCCTCATCGATTTTTATCGCCGTCAGTCCCGCCTCCAGCGCATCAATCACCGACACCTTCAGCAGCGAACCGGTTTTAATGTGCTTCACAATCTCCGCAGCCATCAACGCATCCGCGCCGTAATGGCCATCGTAAGCATTGCCTTCATACTCTGTAGCAACGGTTTTCTCGCCAGTGCGCGCGTCATGGACGCGGAAGTAGTTGCGTACAAAGTCGCCTTCGGCCATGCCATCGGTGCCCATCACGCAAAAACGGCGGAACTCATCCGGCACGTTGAGGTTGGCGTGAAATGCCATGGTGGCACCGCCGGCGTACTCCACAATCGCCGTCTGATAATCAACAATATCCGCATCACTTTCGAACACCGCTTCGGTGCTCGACCAGCCGCTGGGCTTGATATGGTACAGCTCGGAATCGGCGGTAATCGCGCCCTGCGGTGCATGTTCCGGGGTGAAGGATTTGCGGCCACCGAAGCTGGCAACCCGCACCGGTCGTTCTCCCATTAATCCCTGATAAAGATCGATGTCGTGGCAGCATTTTTCCAGAATGTAGGGACCGGCATAGCGCTCGTAGCGACGCCAGTCGCGCATAAAGAACGCCCCGTGATACGGCTTGATGTGCTCGGTGGCTTCGATAGAGGTAATTTCACCCAGCCGGTTTTCCGCCTTGGCCTGCAACAGATCGTGGTAAAGCGGTGAGTAGCGCAGCACCAGCCCAACCAGAATATTCTCCTGACCGTACTGGCTGATCAGTTTTGCCAGCGCCATGGTCTGCGCTTCGTTGATCACCACCGGTTTTTCCGTGAACACCCGCTTGCCGGCCTTCAGTCCGGCTTCAATATGCTCAAGGTGCAGATAGTTAGGTGAGCCGACCATCAGCAGATCAAACCCGCCTGCTGCCAGCATTTCGTCCAGCGTGGCAAACGCTTTTCCGGCAGGAATACCAAACTTCTCAAGGTTAGGTATGCCCGCAGGTGCCGGATCGACATACCCGACAATACTGAAATCCGGGTCAGCTTTGTTGAACTCATTTACTACGTTCGACAGCCGAAAGCCCAGTCCGATGATCGCTACTTTCATATTGACCCCTGCCCATCTTGGTCACGGAAAAAGAAAAGCGTCCCTGATGCGGTGTGATCGGCATCCGGAATCGCGCAATTGTTGGACACCAACTTAGTACGACAGAAAAACTAATGTCAACAATGAAAGCTCAAACAAAAACACACTTTTTATTAAACACTTGATTTAAATCATTATAATATTAACAAACCCATCCATATTTATTTGTTATTGCGATTTAAGTTTTTTTATTTTATCGTTTCGAGCAAAATAGCCAGTAGTTTTTCGCCACACTGTGGGTCAACGCCGGTCACGGGAGGATCATGCAATCAGAATTTTTGATCGGAGTAGATGGCGGCGGCACGCATTGCCGGACCAGACTCACGACGCCTGACGGCAGGATCCTCGCGGAGTGCACCGGCGGATCGGCCAACGTCTATTCTGATTTCACCGGCGCGCTGGACCGCGTCAACACGCTGATCGAACAGACCTTTATCGCCGCTGACCTGCCTTTATCGGCGCGTAAAAACACCCACGCGGTGTGGGGACTGGCAGGGGCGAATGTACCGTCGGTCGACCAGCGTTTGCAGCAACATCCGTCTTCTTTTGCCCGACTCTCGTTATTCTCTGACGTCGATATCGCCTGCGCGGGCGCCCATCAGGGGCAACCGGGCGCGGTGCTGATTGCCGGTACCGGCAGCCAGGGCGCGGCCTGGGACGGCACGCGTTTTCACCGGGTCGGCGGCTGGGGATTTGCGCTTGCCGATCACGGCTCTGGCGCATTGCTGGGCCAGCGCGCGCTGCGAAAAGCCTTACAGGCTCATGATGGCATTATTGCCGTCACTCCGCTGACTGAGGCCGTGATGCGCCATTTTTCACACTCACCGGATGCGCTACTCAGCTGGACCCGGCACGCCACGCCCGGCGACTGGGGACATTTCTCGCCCTGGGTGTTTGACGCCGCTCAGCAGGGTGATGAACTTGCCGCTGAGCTGATCGCCGAAAGCGCCGCAGAAGTGACGGTGATGCTGGATGCGCTGGCGCAAGCCAGCCACGGCCCGCTGGCGCTGATGGGTGGAATGGCCGCCCCGCTTCTCCCCTGGCTGGCTGAAGCCACGCGCAATAAGATTGTGCCTGCACAGGAAGATGCGCTGTCAGGTGCTTTGCGTCTGGCCAGCCTCTGTTGAGCCGGTCAACCGCTGACAGCCAGCCACTTACTTTTTGAGACCCGCACCTTTTATGATCGCACCGAACGTTACCTCCCGCATTTTGCGGCTGATTGTTGAGAACTCCCCGATCAGCCAGTCCGATCTGAAAGTCCGCAGCGGGCTGAGCATGTCCACCGTGTCCCAGGCGGCAAACCGCCTGCTGAGCCGGGGGATCATCATTGAAAAAGGCCTGCGTCGCGTCTCGATGGGCAGACCCAAAACCCTGCTCGGCCTGAATCCGGATTACGCCACGGTGGTCGGCATCCAGCTCAATGCGGAACGTAACCTGATTGTGCTGACCGATCTGACCGGCAACCTGATTGGCGAGCAGCAGATGCCCTCAGGCGAGCTGACGCCCAAGCAGCTCAGCGATGCGCTGGCAAAGTTCCTGAAAACCGTTGAGGACAAGCGCGTGGCAGCGATTGGTCTGGCGCTGGCGGGGCTGGTCGATCCGGTCAGCGGCCACTGCATCCGTTCGACGGTGCTGGACTGGACCCACGTGGCGATTGCCTCATTGCTGGAAGAGCGCTTTGCCATTCCGGTGTATATCGAGAACGATGCCAATGCGCTGGCCCTCGCCACGCTGGTCTTCGGTCAGCTTGGCGCAGCGCAGACGGCGATTATCGCCACCTACGGTAAAGGGATTGGTGCCGGGATTATTCTGGATCGGGCGCTGTATCGCGGCCGCACCGGCACCGCAGGCGAGATTGGTAATGCGCTGCTGAACGATGGCTCAAAGTGCACGCTGGAAGAGATCGCCTCGTCCAAAGCCATTCTGAAGACCCTGCAGCAGGCCGGTGAAGCGGTGCCGGCCAATCTGCTGGCGCTGGATAAACACCCGTCACCGCTGGCGCTGCAAACGCTGGCGACGGCCGGTCAACATCTGGGCCTGTCGCTGGCAAACCTTGCCGTGGCCTACGATCCCGATGTGATCTATCTGGCGATGGAGCCACAAATGGCTTCGCGCATTTTACTCGATCAGATCAGCCAGAGTTTTCAGGAGTATCGCCTGAAGCTGACACCGCAGCTGACGCCGCTGCAGTTCCTGACCGAATCCAGCCGCATGTGGGCCCTGGGCGCAGCAGGATTCACCGTAAACCGGCTGATTGACGTGCTGTCGGCGCAGGCAGATGAAGAAGGGTAACGGGTTTACAGGCAGGTTCTGGCGGCGGGCTTAACCGACGCCAGGCTGAAATCTAGCGGATGCGCATGCCCTGCTCATCGAACAGCATGCAGTGCTGCGGGTTAAGTGCCAGCTGCACCTCTTCTCCCAACTCAACCTCCTCCATTTTCCGCGCTTCAATCACCAGCAAACTCTCGCGGCCAATATCCAGGTAAAGATAGTTGGTGTGACCAAGCCGCTCGGCAAACGACAGCGTGCCGGGGAATGACCAGTCACGGTTATCCTGTTCGGCGCTGACGAAATGCTCAGGTCGGATGCCCAGCGTCACCTTCTGCCCTTCCTCCAGCGCCGCGTGCACCGGCAATTCAATCGACGTCAGCTTCAGCTCCGGCACCGCCAGCCGCACCTTACCCGCTTCGACAGACAGCACGCGGGCGCTGACGAAGTTCATTTTCGGGGAGCCGATAAATCCAGCGACAAACAGGTTGTCCGGGTCGTGATAGAGATCCAGCGGCGCGCCAACCTGCTCAATTTTACCCTGCCGCAGCACCACGATGCGATCCGCCAGCGTCATCGCCTCCAGCTGATCATGGGTGACATAAATCATGGTGTTACCCAACGATTCATGCAGTTTGGCAATCTCGATACGCATCTGTAAGCGCAGCTCGGCATCAAGGTTGGAGAGCGGCTCATCAAACAGGAAAATTCGTGGCTGACGAATGATCGCCCGGCCAATCGCCACACGCTGGCGCTGGCCGCCTGAGAGCGCGCGCGGATGGCGATCCAGCAGTTCGGTCAGGTGCAGTTTTTCGGCGGTGATCGCAATCTGTTCGGCAATTTCCGCCTTCGGCCGCTTGGCGACTTCCAGCGGATAGGCCAGATTGCCTTTGACCGTCATATTGGGATAGAGCGCGTATGACTGGAAGACCATCGCAATGCCGCGTTCGGTAGCCGACTGGTGGGTCATATCCTGTTCATCGATAAACAGTTCGCCGCTGCTGATCTCTTCCAGGCCGGCGATCATCCGCAGCAGCGTGGACTTGCCGCAGCCGGATGGACCCACGAACACGATAAATTCCCCGTTATCGATTTTCAGATCGATGCCGTGGATCACATTGACGTGCTCGTAAGACTTTTTGACGTTTTTTAAGTGCAGAGTAGCCATAGCGTCCTCAGTTCAGATCCTGGCCCATATAAATGGCATTGCTGCGGAAGAGCGGCTGAAAACCGAGTTGCTGATAGAAACAGGCAACCGCTTCATTTTGCAGGCTAATACCGAGATAAACGCCGCTGACACCTGCGGCTTTTAATGCGGCAAGTTCATGTTCAATCAGCCGTTTCCCCCAGCCGCCGCGCTGGCCTTCTGGCAAGATATTGATATGCAGATGCGCGGGATAGCGGCGGGTCAGCGTCTCAGAGGCGGTTTCAGGCTGGCGAACCGCGTCGAGGATTTTACTGTCCAGCGGTTTAACCGGCTGACGGTCGGCAAAGCGTTCCACCTGCAGTGGCCACCACTCTTTCAGCAACTGCTGCTCAAACGCCACGGTGTCGGGCGTTGCCACCACATAGCCGATTACCTTGCCGGCTTTCTCCAGAACAAAGGCGAAATCAGGGGCAAACAGCGCATAGGGCACGGCAAAGCGGGTGCCCGGATAGTGAGGATCGGCATACAGATCGCTGGCATCTTTGCCGGCATCCGCTGTTTTCAGGCAGATCTCATAAAGGGCGTCGGTATCATCGGCGGTTGCCGGGCGGATCTTTCCTTCAAGCAAAGTCATCGTCCACGCTCATACAGTCGGTGAAGAAGAGAACACCAACTTAAATAAAGCCGACTTTGTTTTCAAGAAAAAATAATACCCCTGCACTGCACCTGAGCCGTTGAGATTATGCAGTCGATCACAGTCTTGAACTTTAGTCTGGCGTAAGACCCCCCGCAGACGGCAATCTGACGGCAAAATCGCGCCATAATGCAGGCGCAGTGCCGTTCCCTGATAATATGGCCCCTGACGACATACTATTTTCATATGACCATTCAGTGAATTAGCTCACCCCAACGCCCACCAGACAGAACACCTGATCGCCCCAGGCAACCCGGCGTTTAAGCAGGAAAAGCGCGATTCTGCAGTTTTTCACCCTGAGAAATGAAAAATTATCAGTTTTTCTGCTCTGCATCACCTTTCAGCAATGCGGAGGTGGGGATGTTTGACTTTATTTAATCATTAAAGTAAGTATGAACTAAGGCTACGTGATCATCTATAAACGCCCTCATGCAACCAGCGGGAAAGTCGGTTGCCATCATGAAAGGATGCTCTCTTGATGTTGGAGAAACAGATCCATGTTCACTGCTTCCAGGGTTACCCGTTCTTCCCGCACTGTCACTGCCCGCCCGGCCTTGTCGTTGCTGGCGGTTGGCTTACTTACCGCACTGTTCCAGCTGCCCGCGCAGGCGGACACCAAGCTGTCCGAGTGGGATATCTATAACTATCCGTCCCAGACCTCGGCCATCGATGAAGCGATCAAAGAGTTTACCGCGCAGAATCCGGGCGTCAGCATTGACCGTTCCGTTCACTCCTTTGACGATACCCGCATCCCGCTGAAACTGTCGCTGAACTCCGGTGACGGCCCGCAGGTTGCCCAGGTGAATCAGGGCGGCGGTGATATGGGTGCGCTGGTGAAAGAGAAGTTGCTGATCCCACTGGACGGCTACGCCAAACAGTATGGCTGGACCACGCGCTTCCCGGATTCGATGCTGAAGCGCAACCGCTGGTCTGATAGCCAGCAGTTCGGTAGCGGAAGTCTGTATGGCGTTGCCAGCCTCGGTGAAATGGTCGGGCTCTACTACAACAAGCAGCTGCTGGATAAGGCCGGGATTGCCGTGCCGAAAACCATGGCTGAGTTTGAAGCCGCGATGGCGAAGCTGAAAGAACAGGGTACGGCGCCACTGATGTTAGGCATCCTCGACGGCGCTGCCGGCCAGCAGATGCTGACCACGCTGTGGCAGGATCAGATCAGCAGCAGCGATCGCAAAGCGATGGATGACCTGATTTACGACGTCGGTGGCACCTTTAAAGATGCGAAACTGCAGAAAGCTGCCGCACTGATGCAGGAGTGGAATAAGAAAGGCTACTTCTTCCCGGGCTTCCAGGGCATTGGTAAAGACGATGCGGCCACGCTGTTCCAGAGTGGGCAGGCCGCATTCTTTGTCAGCGGCACCTGGTACATGGGGCAGTTCAAAGATAATAAAGATATTCACTTCGCTGCCTTCCCGCAGTTTGACGGCGTCAGCAAACCGCTGATGGTCGGCGGAACCGATTTGCCGTTCTCCATCACCCTGACGGCGAAAACCAAAGAACAGCAGGATGCGGCGGCCAAATACATTGATTACATCGTTTCCGACAAGATGGCTGAAAAATGGCTGAAGGCCGGCTTCCTGCCCGCCAGCGCCAACAAGGATGCCAAACTTCCGGCGGACAACCCGTTGCTGGCCGATGTGTATAACGTCTGGACCACGGTTAACGGCCACGATGGCCTTGGCCACTACGTGGACTGGGCAACACCGACCATGGGCAATGCGCTGAATGAAAATGTGCAGCTGCTGCTGGCCGACAAGCTTACGCCGCAACAGATGACCGACAAACTGGATACCAATTACCAGCAGTACCTCTCCAGCCTGAAAAAGTAATCCCTCTGCCCGGCGCTGAGACAGGCCGGGCCGTTATTCAGTTTGACGCGCGAGAACACCGTTATGCTTAATAAGTCACGACTGCAAAATGCGCTGTATATTTTGCCCTCAATGCTTATCTATTCGCTATTTTTGCTGTTCCCTTTGCTGGTCTCGGTCGGCGTCAGCTTTACCTCGTGGGACGGTGCGACCCGGCCGATTTTTATCGGGCTGAATAACTTTATCCAGATGTTTAGCGATCCGGTGTTCTGGGTGGCAATCAAAAATAACGCCGTACTGATGCTGTTCTACACGCTGTTCCCGCTCTGTATTGGCCTGGTGTTGTGCAGCTTCCTCAACGATACCCGCAATAACAAAGAGCGCAGCCTGCTGCGTATTCTGTTCTTCCTGCCTTATATCATGCCGATGGCGGTGCTCGGCGTGGTCTGGCGCTGGTTATATAACCCGGCCTTTGGGCCGATCGATCACTTCTTCCGCGCGATTGGATTGCCGCAGCTGGCGCTGTCCTGGCTGGGGGATTTTGACTGGGCGTTACCGGCGGTCGGCTTTGTCGCCACCTGGTACTTCTTCGGCTTCTGTCTGGTGCTGTTTATGTCCGGCCTGCAACGTATGGATCCGTCATTGCTGGAAGCCGCCGATCTGGATGGCTCGTCGCGCCGGCAGAAGTTTATGCGCATTACCTTGCCTGGCCTGCGGCCTGAAATTCGCGTCGCGCTGCTGCTGACGGTGATCTCCAGCCTGAAAGCCTTTGACCTGGTGTACGTGATGACCCATGGCGGACCAGGCACCTCCACGCTGGTGACCAACCTGTATATGTATCAACAGGGCTTTGATTTACGCCACTACGGTTACGCTTCGGCGGTGGCCATCGTCGGAATGATCATTGTGTTTGCGATCAACAGTATTATTCATTTTGCCATCCGGGAGCGTCACTGATGCGCGCTACGCCTGTTGTTTCACGTGCGGTTATCTGGCTGATCGCCATTGTCACCATTTTGCCTTTCCTGATGGCGTTGATGACCTCGTTTAAGACGCAAAGCGAGCTGTTTGCCGGGGTATTTGCCCTGCCCTCGCACTTCAGTTTTGCTAACTACGTTTCCGCCTGGCGGGAAGGCCATTTCAGCACCTATTTCCTTAACTCGGTGCTGGTGGTGTTTCCGGTGCTGATTATCAGTATCCTGGTCGGCATTCTGTCCGGGTTTGGATTCGCCTTCCTGCGTATTCCGGGTAAAACGGTGTTTGCCGCGCTGATGGCGTTAGGCATGGTGCTGCCCAGCGAAGCCTTTATTATCCCGCTGTACCACGAATTGCACTGGATGGGACTCACCAACACCTATCTGGCGCTGATCCTGCCGCAGGTGGCGCTGTCGCTGCCGTTTACCACGCTGATGATTGCCACCGCTTTCCAGCAAGTGCCGAAAGAGCTGGTGGAGGCGGCGGTGATGGATGGCTCGAAACGCACGCGCATATTATGGGGGATCCTGGTGCCGGCAATCGTGCCGACGCTGACCACTCTGGCGCTGCTGCTGTTTATCTGGACGTGGAATGAATTCCTGATCCCGCTGATTCTGGTCAACAAGGATGAACTGAGGACGCTGCCGATCGGCATGATGTTCTTCCAGAACAAAAACACCATCAACATTCCGGTGCTGATGGCCGGCGCGATGATCGTAATTTTACCGCTGGTGGCAGTATTCCTGGTGTTCCAGCGTAAGTTTATCAGCGGCGTGACGGAAGGGGCGGTGAAATAATCGTCGCGCTTATGCGGCCTGGGGGAATGCATCGGTGCATTGTCCCAGGCACAGGCGCTTAGCTTTGCTCTTCGGTATCGGATTTCTCGTCAACGTAGCGGGTAACGGCCAGCAGGCGGTTAACGTGGGTCAACAGCAAATCAACATCCGACTGCATAAAACCCTGACCTGAACTTGAGGCGGTGACAATCGCATTCTGGATATTTTCAGAAATGTTATTGGCCCCTTCTTTACCTGCAGTCAGCAACAGAGCAGCAATCAGCAGAGATTGGGCTTCGACTTGCGCGGTCAGTTCCTTCGCGTCTACATCGATTTTTGCAATCTTCATCAAGATATCAATAACTAACTGTTTCATGGCCTGCTCCTGAAATAATATGCCCCCGAAATTACCATCACCTCTGGTCACGAGTAAACAGGATTTCGCTGACTCTTATTCAGAACTGTCGGGATATTTCTGGCGGCATTACCCGCTGTATCAAACGCTTGCCGCGCAGCTTCCCTGCTTCTGAATGCGTAATTTTCCTAAAATCTCTTCATGCGGTGGCGAACAGGCCGATTTCGACTAGATTTAAGCTGCCAACCGGCTATCCCGCCGGGTTTGGCGCATTCCCTCTACTAATTACACGAATAACCCTGTTATTCCGCCCTCTGTCCAGGGCGTTTTTTTGATTACACACACAGAGAAAAAACGGAGAGGTTAATCCGTCATGGATAAAAATCATTTTTATGAGCGACTAACGCGCTGGCAGCATCTGCGCTTTAATGACGTCACCCTGCGTGAACGTCCCGACACACAAGCCTGGAATAAAAAGTACGAGATTTATATTCAGGACAAGAGCAAAACATCCGCGCAGCTTTACATCCGCACCACCCAGCCGGGAGAGGATATTGCGCAGGTGTTGGGCGAATACCTGAAGTGGTTGCAGGAGTACAACGGCAGCGACATCGCCGTGGCGGCACCACAGGAAACGCCGGTTGTTGCGCGTGGCATCACCAAAGAAAGCTGTCGGCCACTGACCGGCAACCACCAGCCCAGGCTGCATACCACTACCCCCGCTTCAAGGCTGACACGCAGCCTTTCCTAGCAGGCATCAGGCTGCCGGTATTATCCCGGTAGCCTGTCTGTCACTTCCCGCCCCGCCTGATTACCTCGCAAAAAATTAAAAATCGTCATTTCGCTGGCAAATTCGCATATCTGTCTTAGATTTAAGGGTCGTGTGATCTGCATCACACTACTAAAAACAGAATAATAACGTTTTTCCAGGGAGTGACTTGTGACTGACTCATCAAACAGTGGGACGACGGCGGCAAAAGCACCGCAGCCGACCGAACCGCTGGTAAAAGTAATTGCGTTTATTGCCACGCTGGGCGGCCTGCTTTTTGGCTACGATACCGGCGTGATTGCCGGTGCTTTGCTGTTTATGAAGCACGACCTGCATCTGACCTCACTGACCACCGGGATGGTCACCAGCTTCCTGATCCTCGGATCGGCGATTGGGGCGATCTGTGCCGGCCGCGTGGCCGATCGGTTTGGCCGCAAAAAGGTCATTCTGGTGATGGCGGTGATCTTTATGTGCGGCTCGCTGGGCTGTGCGCTGGCACCGAACGTGGTGCTGATGATCCTGTTCCGCTTTATCCTCGGCCTGGCGGTCGGTGGCGCAGCGGCTATCGTGCCAATCTATATTGCGGAAATTGTCCCGGCTAACCGCCGCTGGCAGTTTGTCACCCTGCAGGAATTGATGATTGTGTCCGGTCAGCTGATTGCCTACACCAGCAACGCTGCAATCAATGAAGTCTGGGGCGGCGAAACCACCTGGCGCTGGATGCTCGGCGTGGCCTGCGTGCCGGCGGTGATCCTGTGGGTCGGCATGCTGTTCCTGCCGGACACGCCGCGTTGGTACGCGATGCATGGCCGCTACCGCGAAGCGCGTGACGTGCTGGAGCGCACCCGCCATTCCGGCAGAGTCGAAAAAGAGATGAGCGAAATCCGCAAGTCGATGGATTCGAAAAGCCAGAAAAATGCCCGCCGTCAGAAAACTATCTCGGTATGGATGAAGCGGCTGGTGGCGCTGGGGATCGGTATTGCGATGCTGCAACAGCTGTCCGGCGTCAACACCATCATGTTTTATGCGCCGACGATGCTGCAGGCGACGGGCCTCGGTACCAATGCCTCGCTGCTGGCAACCATCGCCAACGGGGTGATTTCGGTGATCATGACCTTTGTCGGCATCATGTTACTGAGCCGCTTTGGCCGCCGTCCGCTGCTGCTGGTGGGTCAGATCGGCTGCACCTGCTCGCTGCTGGCGATCGGTCTGGTGACCTGGCTGATGCCGGAAACGGTGCACGGTCAGCCTGACGTGCTGCGCAGTTACCTGGTGCTGGGTGGCATGCTGATTTTCCTCAGCTTCCAGCAGGGCGCGCTCTCTCCGGTGACCTGGCTGCTGCTGTCGGAAATTTTCCCGATGCGCATCCGTGGTATGGCCAACGGCATCTCGGTATTTGCCATGCAGATGACCAACTTCTCCATCGCCTTTATGTTCCCAATCCTGCTGGAAGCCTTCGGTCTGACCACCTGCTTCTTTGCCTTTGCGGTGATTGGCGTCGCGGGCGGGATCTTCGCGCTGATTTTTGCGCCGGAAACCCAGGGCAAAACGCTGGAGCAGATTGAAGTCCACTTCAAAAAACACCTGCAGGACGATCCGGCGCCGCAAACCGGTAGCTGATATTGCGTGCCAGGGACGGCACTTCAGGTCTAATTGTTGCATTTCATACTAATCTTATGGAGAGACGTCGGTTTGCCGACCAGGCTTAGTGCTTATTCTTAAGAAAGGATCGTCATGTTCAGGTTTTTATGTTCCCTGTTTTCCAGCCCCGAATTGCTGCTGCAAGTCATGAGCCAGCAAGATATTGAAGAATCCATTGAAGAAGGTGAGCGCATCCTGATTGATGAGGATGGCAGCGCAACCGTGAATATCTTCAGCCCGGATGTGCGTGAGGATTTTGCCCGGCACGTCAACGCGCTGAAGAGGGCTTAACATGGGAACGGCAATATTTATGGTGCTGATGGTGTGCGGCTACTGGTACACCAGTCGCGACCTCTCCACCCGGTTTAAGGTAAAACGCTCTTTCGGCTGGGATGTTTACTTCCTGGTGGCCCTTTACGGCTGTATTTTCGTGCTGCAAGGGGTGATCGCTACCGGAATTATCTGGCTAATCCTGCTGATTGTTTCCGCCGGGCTCAACGCCTTACCGCAGCTGAATGAAGGCTTACACCATCACTGGCAGGTCGAGTTTATGACCTGGAGCTTCCTCGGTATTCAGGCACCGGTGGTGATCATGCTGGCCTTTGCCGTGGCGTTCTGTCTGTATCGCTCCAGCTGGTCTGGCAGTGCCAAACTGAACAGCTCGGGCCGTAAAAAACTCTATAAGAAACTGTCGCGTTCGAATGGTGTTGAAGGGCTGATGTTCCAGTGCATGGAAGAAGGTGAGCTGGCCTGGGTAACGCTGAAATCCCGCCGCATCTATATCGGCATGATCCACACCGCCACCTATGACAATGCCACCACCGCCAATATCGTGCTGATCCCGATGCTCAGCGGCTATCGCGATGGCAAAACCCTCAGCCTGTGCATCGAGCACAACTACAGCAAATGGTATGACGAGCATGGGATCACGCTGGATTCAGAACCTAAATCCGCGATGGCGTTCCGTAAAGTTATCATGCTTGATCAGATTGAAAGCCTGTCGTTGTTTGATGCCGCCAGCGCCAGCGCATTGGCAATGAAGAGCGACGAAGAACCGGCCTGAGGATCGCGGGCAGCAGCAGCGCGTTGCCGCCCGGTCTGTGAGTTGCGGGTCAGAACAGCAGTGAAATCAGCCAGAAGCCGGCAAAGGTCATCAGCAATGAGCCAATGACGTGGGTGAAGACCGAAATCATCGCCCACAGATAATTGCCGGCCTGCATCAATCCGACGATCTCCATTGAGAAGGTGGAGAACGTGGTTAAGCCCCCGCAAAACCCGGTAATAATCAGCAATTTCCACGCCGGATCGAGTTCCGGATTGCGCAAGAAGTAGGCCATTGCCCCGCCGATGATAAAACCGCCCACCAGATTGACCGTCAGCGTTCCCGGCGGAAGAGACGGAAAAATCGCGTTCAGACGCACCGACAGCAACCATCGCAGGATACTGCCTGCGGAACCGCCCACTGCAATTGCCACTAACGTCTTAAGCATAACTCTCTCATTGTTGACCCATCACCCGGAACGTTAGCCTACTGAGCAGGCTCATTTTTTGCAATAAGCAAAGGTCAGCGGCGCCGGTGATGATCTGCCGGCGGTGGGCTGCTAAGCTTCAACGTTTCGTTAACCTTATTGTCAGCCCAGAGAGCCCGAATCCCGATGCGTCTTTCCGCCGTTTTAAAACACGATATGCTGCTTGGCCTGTGCTGCCTGCCCGCCATTGGGGTAATTTTTCTGGTCGGCTTCCTGTTTCAGCAGGTGCCTGCGGCCAGCATCATGGCCAGCGGTGCGCTGACCTTAGCCTTCGGTGCCAATAAAACCTGGGAAGGATCGTCGTTTTCACTGTTGCTGACCACCAGCCTTGGCCTCGCCTTCTCTTCCTGGCTCGGCTGTCTGACCGGCAACGTGATGCCGCTGTATATCGCCGTGGCGATGCTGTATGCCGGTGTCTATGTCGCGATGGCGAATATCGACAGCAGCGCCTGGTGGATGCTGTTGCAGTGGTCAATTGCCTATCTGGTCTCCGGCTATTATGCCGGCAACATGGCATACGCCGCCGAGCGCGCGGCGTTAACCGGCGCAGGCGGCCTGTTGCAAATGGCCTTTCTCTATCTGGTGTTCCGCCGCTTTCCCTTCCATTTACAGGACATCAGTCCGCGCTCCTGGCTGATGTTCTTCCGCGTCACGCTGAGAAAATACAAACACAAAATCCATCTGCAATGGTCGGTGTTTTATGCCCTGCTCACCATGTGTCTGGCGCTGAGTACGGTGGAAATTTTCCAGATGAAGAACGGTTACTGGGCGGGCATGACGCTGCTGTTCTGCCTGCGGAATAACTACAAGGATACTTTTTCCCGCGTTCAGGCCAGGGTGCTGGGCACGCTGATGGCCAGCATTCTGGCCGCAACCCTGGTGCGCTACTGGCACAGCCCGTTGTTCCTGGTGTGCAGCTTTATCCTTTGCGGCTATATCGCCTTCACCTTCTCCTATTCACTGATTTCCAAATCCTATTTCGTCTTTACCTTCTTTGTGACGCTGATGGTGATCTTTATGATTTCAAGCCTGGGGGTGACGCAGACCGACGCGGTTGCCACTCACCGGCTGGAAGCCACCGCCATGGGCGGTGCATTTGCGCTGTTCGCCATCCTGATGACCCGCCTGTTTACCCGCAGCCAGATCGTCAGAAAATCGTCAAAGCCGTAAGCGCTAACGGGAAAGCGGGTCCCAACGGTCACAAAACGCGTTGATGTCTGTCGCTTTAAAATCGGCCAGATGCGCCATGATCTCGCTCATCGGCCAGTCCCACCAGGCAATCCGCGCCAGCCGTTCCGCCACCTTGGGCGAAAAGCGCGCTTTGATCACTCTGGCCGGCACGCCGCCGACAATGGTGTAGGGCGCAACATCTTTGGTCACCACCGCACCCGCGGCAAGCACCGCGCCATCCCCCACCGTCACCCCGGGCAATACCGTAACCGCATGACCGATCCACACATCGTGGCCAATCACCACCTTGTCCGCCCGCCGGGCGGCGAAAAACTCGCGGTCACGCTCGGCGGTAGCGCTGTAATATTCCGCGCAGTAGGTAAAGCGATGCTGTGAAGGCCGATCGATCGGATGGTTGGGTGCCCCTAAGCGGACGTTAGACGCGATGGCGGTGAATTTGCCGATCTCGCTGTCAGCCACCGTGCAATACGGGCCAAGATAGCTGTAATCGCCGAGGCTGGCATACTCCAGGTGGCTATGGGCGAGGATTTCACAGCAGCGCCCAATCTCCACTTCACGCAGCGTGACGCTCTCATCGATAAAGGTGTCGGCTAACTTAGGCTGATGCAATTCAATGACGGTCATAAAGCCTCATCTGGTCGGATATCTGGATGAGTGCAGCGCGCAAAAAGCGGAGCTGCCCTGCATCGGGTTAACTTCAGCAGAGGCTACTCTGGCACAGCCAGATGACAGATTCGTGGAGCGGAGATGACAGACAGCCCTAAGTTAACATTTTGCTAAAAATTCATTTTTCAGCGGCGGAGCCTGCGTGATAACGTCTTGCAATCAACCCTTTACTACCTAACCATTATGCACAACAGCCAACGACTGACGCTTCGCCCGGTCACCTCCGCAGATGCCCAGGCCCTGTTTGCTATCTATGGCGATCCGGCGACCAATCTGTTCAATCCTGCCGGCCCGTTTTCCTGCCAACATGTCGCCGATGAGGTGCTGGATAAGTGGCTTGCACACTGGCAGCAATTTGGCTTTGGCTATTGGGCGCTGACGCTGACAGGCAGTGACGAGGTGATTGGCTTTGGCGGCCTGACGGTGCGCCAGGTAAATCAGCAGGATTTCATTAATTTGGGGTATCGCTTCAGCACGGTGGCGTGGGGAAAAGGGCTGGCCACGGAGTTTGCCCGGTGGGCTGTCGACTTTGGCTTTCGGCAGCTCGGCATGACCGAGATATCCGCTACCGTCAGGGAGAATCACCTGGCATCGCAAAAGGTGCTAACCAAAGCCGGGATGCGCTGCACCGGGATGATCCTCGACGTGGAGGGCTTTCAGCCCAGCTTATTTTTTACGGTTCGTCAGGAGGCTGGGTAGCCTCTGGCTCCTCCGGCACATCGTCCGGGAGGAGCGCCTGTAAAAAGGATTTTTGCTTGCGGGTTAACGCCCAGCCGGCTAACGGCCCATCTTCTTCAACTTCCCGGTTGTCATCGTCCTTCCCTGCAGTCATGCCGCCATTCCCCACAGCAGGAGGAGTGCCCAGAAGGCAATACACCCGATGATAATCACCAGCCAAACCTTTCCTCTGGTCGACATTAGGATCCCTTATACTTGGCAATCAGTTTTAGACTGGTAGCCAGTATAAACAATCAGCACTGGTGATCAACTTTCGGATTATCCTTAACGGAATAATCACATTTTTAAACCTTATCTGATTTCGCTTTCACTATTTTCTAACTCCCCTTCCTCTTCGCTATTCTGCTCAACATCGGTTTCTTCGGTGTCGAACATCGCGGTCTGGATGTCTTCTTCGGCGATTGTCGGGTTAAGTGCCGCCGCCAGCGGTGAGCTGGTCAGGCTGGCAGGCAACACCACGTGTGGGATCGGCGCGTCGGTAATAATCTGACGCTGTCTGCTGGCCAGCCAGCTGATCACCGCAATCACACAGCCACACAGGCAGAAGAAGACGTAAAGCATATTGCCGCCCAGCGGCTGCATAATCGCGCCGGTGACCAACGGCCCGATACAGGCACCGACGCCGTAGGCCATCAGCAGACAGGCGGTCAGCGAGACCCGGCGTTCAGGCGCGACGATATCGTTGGCCATCGCCACAATCAGCGGATAGAGCGAGAACTGCATCATGCTGGTGATAAACGCCACCACCACGATAGCGAAGAAACTGAAGTGGAAAGGCATGGTCAACGGCAGCGCCGCGAGGATATAGAACAGTGCGGTAAACAGCAGCAGGCGGCTGCGGTCGATGCGGTCAGACAGCCAGCTTAGCGGGAACTGAGAAACCAGCCCGGCAAAGATGGTGATGGCCATAAACAGGCCGGTTTGCTGGGTGCTGAAGCCCAGCTGGCTAGTGTACACCGGGGCCATCGCGTAGAACGCACCGATGGCCATGCCGGTCGCCAGCGTCACCAGCAGAATGCGGGGAATGGCGCGGAAAAAATAACCCAGCTCCATTGGCGCAGGCGTCATTGGGTGCGGATTGGTGCGGGTGGTCAGGGCCATCGGCACCAGGCAGAGCGCAAAGCACAACGCGACAATCAGCAGGCTTGAGGGCCCGGAGCCAATCTGCGTCATCAGTATGATCTGCCCGGCGGACAGGCCAAGGTAGGTGGCGACCATATAGAAGCCAAAAATCAGCCCGCGCTGTCCGGTTTCCGCCCCATCATTCAGCCAGCTCTCCAGCACCATGTACTGGCACATCATGCACAGACCGATTATCAGCCGCAGGAAGATCCACATCGGCAGATAATCGGTCAGCCCGTGCCCCAGCACCGAAGCGGTAATGATCCCCGCGCAGGATACGTAGGCCCGGATATGGCCGACGCGGGCAATCAGGTTGTGGCCGACTTTGCCACCCAGCACCAGGCCGAAGTAGTTGGCGGCGGTGATGGCACCGATCATGCTGCCGCTGACCGCTTCATGGGCCAGTCGCAGTGAGACATAGGTGGTTAACAGGCCGGAGCCTAACAGCATCAGTAACGTGGTGGTGTAAAGCGGTAAAAAAGTGCCGAGGACTTTTTTCATGACGGCTCCCTGTCTTAATCGTTCCGGGAAAAACCCAACCTGAGCCGTCAACAGTAGTCGCTATTCCGCCCGACAGGCAAGTTAGCTAGCGATCTTGCGGAGGATTCCCACCGCGAGAGGGGAAAAAGAGCGAAAAATGGGTTTCTCCCGACTGACTTTGCACCGCGTAACGTCCCTGATGCAGTTGCATAATGCCGCGCACGATCGACAGCCCCAGGCCGCTGCCCGTTGACGAGTTATGACGTGACGCGTCAGCACGATAGAAACGATCGAACAGCCGCGCCTGTTGCGTCGTTGAGATGGTTGCGCCCTGGTTCTCCACCGCTATCGTCACGCCGCCCGGCTCGCTCCGATGGGTAATGGCGATGGTGCTCCCCACGTCGGCATAGCGGATGGCGTTGGCCACCAGATTCGCCACCGCGCGGCGCAGTAAATCGGCGTCGGCGTAAACCGTCCCCTGTTGCGGAAACACCAGCTGGATCTCGCGCTCTTCCGCCGGACCTTCAAAATAGTCGGCCAGCGGCTGCAGCACCTCAGATAAAGGCTGCTCCACGCGGTGGATTGCCTGGCTGGCATCTTCTGCCCGCGCCAGAAACAGCATGTTGTCGATCATCCTTGCCAGCCGCTGCAACTCCTCAAAGTTTGATCCCATCACCCCAAGGTAATAGTCATTGCTGCGTTTTTGCGTCAGCGCGACTTCCGTCTGGCCGAGCAGATTGGCGATTGGGGTGCGCAGATCGTGCGCCATATCGGCCGACACCTGGCTCAGTTGCTGAAAGCTGGTTTCCAGCCGATCCAGCATCTGGTTGAACGCCGCCACCAGCGATAGTAGTTCATGCGGCACGTTGGTCAGGGTGATGCGCCGCGACAGATGGCGAACGTCGATGGCGGCGGTTTCCTGCGCCAGCCGGTGCAACGGCCGCAGGCTGCGCCGCGTCAGGAACCAGACCATCAGCGCTGCAATCAGCGTCGCCAGCACAATCAGCACGCCAATTTGCTGGCGATAGTCGCTGAGCGTGGCGGTGCGCTCGGTCATCAGCCTGCCGGTAATAATTTCCAGCTGGCCGGGCCCGTCACGGGTTTGCGCCAGCGCCGCCGCCGAGATAAACGGCGTGCCGTCGCGGGTAAGCTGGTGATGCACGCTGGCCAGGCCAAGCGACTGGCCCTGCGGCACCGGCGTCAGATCCGGGATCGGCGCATGGCCAGGGTTGACTTCGATTAACGGCGGCTGACCGGGAAAACGCAGCACCAGCAGCGACTCGGTATTGCCCAGCATATTGGCAAACAGTTTGGGCTTGTCGCGGATCAGTTGCAGCGCGTCTTCATTAAGTAGCAGCGTGCGGATCTGCTCCATCCGCGACAGCAATGCGCCATCATCGCGCACGCTGATTTGCCGGGCCAGCGAGTGATACAGCGCCATACCGACGAGGATCATCACCAGCAGCACCATGCCTGAAATCAGCAGCGACAGGCGCGTGGTCAGCGAGAGCGGTTTCATCAGGATTCGTCACCTTCACAGCGATAACCGACGCCGTGCACGGTGTGGATCAGCGGCGTGGCAAAGGGCTCATCCACCTTCTGCCGCAGCCGGCGAACGGCCACGTCGACCACGTTGGTATCACTGTCGAAATTCATATCCCACACCCGCGAGGCAATCAGCGTGCGGCTCATCACCTGGCCGGGGTTCAGCATAAACAGCTGCAGCAAATTGAACTCTTTGTTGGTCAGGTCGATGCGTAACCCGGCCCGTTCGACGCGGCGTTTCGCCCTGTCCAGCTGCAAATCACCGACCTGCAGCAGCTCATCACGCTTGACGTTAGCGCCGCGCCGCAGTGCCGTGCGGATCCGCGCCAGCAGCTCGGCAAACGAGAAAGGCTTGACCAGATAGTCGTCGGCACCCAGTTCCAGCCCTTTGATCCGGTCTTCGACGGTGCTTTTCGCGGTGAGGAAAATAACCGGGATATTCTGCGCATCCAGCGTTTTCATCACCTCCCAGCCATCCAGCTCCGGCATCATCACGTCCAGCAGGATCAGGTCGTAATGATATTCCTGCGCCATAAACAGCCCTTCGCGGCCGTTTACCGCCACATCAACCACATAGCCAGATTCGGTTAAGCCGCTGCGCATGTATTCCCGGGCTTTGGGCTCATCATCAATCACCAGAATTTTCATCGTCTTCTCCAGGATAGCGGGCGCAGCGGACAGGATTACTTCAGCGCGTGTTGTGCAGCCTGCTCGATCAGTGCGGCAACCTCTTTCGGGTGCGACTCATAGACCGAATGGCTGGCCCCGGCCACTTCCACCGTAGTGCTGTGGGCGCGTTTGGCGTACATACGTTCTAAATCAGGATTAATGATCCTGTCGGCTTTTGCCACCATGTACCAACTTGGTTTGGTTTTCCATGCCGGATCGGGAATATTTGCGGTAAACACCGAGGCTGAGGTCGGCATTTGCGCCTGAGCTTCAAAATCCGCCTGCTTTGCTGAAAGGTCGGCGGCAAAGTCACTGTGGAAGTTTTGTGGCGCAATCATCAGGAAGCCGTCCGGCGTTTTCATAAATGGATGGGCGGCATTAGGAAATTTCTTGCCGTTGATTGCTTCGGTTTCGCCATTATCCAGCGCATGGGCAGCGATATAAACCAGACCCGCCACGTGCGAATTATTGCCTGCCTCAGTAATGATCGCGCCGCCATAGCTGTGTCCCACCAGGATTGCCGGACCCGTTTGCCGATCGAGAATGCGTTTAGTGGCGGCCACATCCTCCGGGAAGGAAGTCAGCGGCTCCTGCACCAGCGTCACCTTGTAGCCATCATGCTTAAGGATGTCGTACACCGGACGCCAGCCCGAGCCGCCAACAAATGCGCCGTGGACCAGCACGATATTGTTAACCGGTTGCGCCATCGCGGCGCTGCTTGCGCCTGCCAGCAGAAAAGCACTGGCGATCGCGGCCGATTTTACGTTTTTTTTCAGTGATGCGTTCATGTTGCGTTCCTCAGGAGAATGTTGGGTTTACGCTGAGGAGTTTACGGCCCGGCAACTGACGACGGCATGAGCGAGTTATGACAAAAGAATGACATTAAAAAAGCCGCCACCTAAATACAGGTAACGGCTTTCTGTTAATACAGTCGCTTACAGCCCGTAAGCCGTTAAATCCGGCCCGGCAGGTACAATGCCATTGGGGTTTAATGCCTTAATCGAGTAATAGCCCTGTTTAATATGATCGATATTGACCGTTTCACGCACACCGGGAATATCCAGCATTCGTTTGGTGTAAGCGTCCAGTCCGGCATATTCGTTGAGCTTGCGCTGATTGCATTTGAACAGGCCATGATAGGCCGCGTCAAAACGGATCAGCGTGACGAACAGGCGGATATCCGCTTCGGTAAGCTGGTTGCCGGTCAAAAATGCCCGGCCATCGCTCAACCGCTGTTCCAGCTTATCCAGCATGGCGAAGACGTCATCGCTGGCTTCCTGATAACTGATCTGCGTGGTGGCAAAACCGGCGCGATATACGCCGTTATTCAGGCGTGGGTAGATTTCCGCGTTTAATGCCTCAATCTCACTCTGCCAGTCCGCAGGATAAAGGTCGAAACTGTGACTCGCCAGCTCGCCAAAGCCGCTGTTAAACATGCGCACAATATCGGCTGACTCGTTATTGACGATGGTGCGGGTTTTCTTATCCCACAGCACCGGCACCGTTGCCCGACCGGTAAACGTGGCATCAGCCTGGGTGTAAAGCTGATGCACCCACTCGGCCTGATTCAGTTCGTCCTTATTTGCGCCAGGGTAGTCACCAAAGTGCCAGCCTTGATCCAGCAACCACGGCTCGACCACCGACAGGCTGACCACTTTCTCCAGCCCTTTCAGCTTGCGGGCAATCAGCGTGCGGGATGCCCACGGACAAATCAGCGCCACATACAGGTGATAGCGATCCACTTCGGCCTTGAAGCCCGCTTCGCCGGTCGGTCCGGCGGCGCCGTCTGGGGTGACCCAGTGACGAAAGCTTGAGGTCTGACGGACGAAACCGCCCTTCTCATCGGTAGCCTGCACCGGGTGCCATTCGGCCGTCCATTTTCCATTAACCAGCATAAATCCTCCCTTATCCTCTCAGCGGTGTTGGCTTCAGGGCATAGGGTGCGCTACGGGTATCAGTCATGGTGGTGTCCTCTCAGTAGTTGATGAGAGGACTCTATCTTATTTCCGGAATGATGATTATCCAGCGGTTCTGCGGATGTTTTATTCCATTATGGAAACAATCACCAGCCCTGCTCCCAAACGGGCTCGCCAGCAAAGGCTTCAACCAGATAATCGATAAAGGTGCGGGATTTATGGGCCAGGTATTTGGCCGGTGGATAGAGGGCGAACAGCCCGAGCGGCACAATCTCGCTGGCGGCGAGCACCGGCACTACCTCTTTATTCTTCAGGGCTTCGCCGGCAACAAAAGAGGGCAAGCGGGCAATGCCCAGTCCGGCAATGGCGGCTTTTAAGCACACCTCGGCATTGGAGAACTTCAGGCGTCCGTTAACCGGCTGCCCCTGCAGCGCCAGCTTCTCGTCCTGAAACGGCCAGCGCCAGGGATCGCGGAAGTTGGTATCAATAATGCAGTCATGGCTGGCCAGGGCTTCCCAGTGCTCGGGCGTGCCACGCTCTGCCAGATAGCCCGGCGAGGCAACGGTGATAATGCGGATATCGCACAGCTTTCTCGCCATCAGGCTGCTGTCCGCCAGCTTGCCGATGCGCAACGCCAGATCAAAGCCTTCATCCACCACGTTCACCGCACGGTCGGCAAAGCTGACGTCCAGTTCGATACCGGGATAGCGCCGCGCGAAGTCGATCAGATGCGGAGTCAGCTGGGTGGTGCCGAAGGTCACGGGCGCAGAGATACGCACTTTTCCGGCCGGGGCATCCGATGAATTGCGCACCGAGTCATTCAGCGCATCGTAATCCGCCAGCAGCACCCGGATTTTTTCATAATAGGCGCGACCCACGTCGGTGGCGGCCAGCGCCCGGGTACTGCGGCGAAACAGCTGCACGCCGAGATGCTGCTCAAGGCGGGAGATAAGTTTAGATGCCTGGCCGTGGCTGGTGCCCAGACGCTGAGCGGCGGCGGTAAAGCTGCCGGTTTCCATTACCGCGATAAACATCCGGTCGCAATCCAGTCTCTCCATCTCTCGTCTCCTGACGCAAAAATCAGCCCCTAAAATAGCGGCTTAGCCGACTATTCCCAACATTTACCTGAACATCCACGCGCGTTGCGGCGGCAGGGGGGAATTCCCTCTTTTTGCTAGCAAAAGTAATCCCGAATTTGGCCTAAAGTTTCTGCCGTTATTACCGATGTATTGAGTACTTAACCTAAACACCTGCCAACATCATGACCTACTTTAAACCTGTCGAACTTATTTTATTATCCGTAACAATAGCTTACTGCTTTACCATGTCGTCATGGTTCTGGTAGTTGCGGATCAGGGCACGCCGACGTAACGCAGCAGCGCGGTAACCACCGCCGCCGCCAGAATCACGCCGATTAACGGCACTTTTCGCCAGGCCAGAATCACTGCCACCGCCACGCCCGCCACGCGCGCGGTTCCGGCAAAATGCACGCCTTCATAGAACGTATTCCCTAACGCCACGGCCAGCAACAGCGTGGTGGCGGCATCGGACAGTAATGCCCGCGTGCGCTCGGACAGCGCCATACGGTTGCCCAGCTTCACCCCGACAAAACGCATCAGGTAAGTGCCGACAGACAGTAAGGCGATCCCGGCAATAATTAATTCATTCGACGGCATTATTTTTTCCTCGTCAGTAAGCCCAGCATCGAGATCAGCACCGGCATCCCCACGGCGACAAACGGCGTCACCGCTAATGACAGTAGCGCCCCGGACGACGCCCTGATCAGCGTGGTTTTCGATTTCAGTGACGGGATCACCAGCGCTAACAGGATCGCCGGAAAGACCGCATCCAGGCCGATCGCATTGATATCCGGCAGCAGTTTACCCACCACGCTTCCCGCCATCGCGCCAACCGGCCAGACGATCGCCACGCCCAGCCCACAGAGCCAGTACGCGTCTTTACGCTGTTTCGGAGTGGATTGCGACAGACCAAACACCACGCTTTCGTCATTCATGATGTGGCATCCCAGCAATCCCTTCAGACGGGTGCCGGCCAGATCCCGCACCGCGATGCCGAAAGGAAAGTGCCGGGCGTTAACCAGTAATCCCGCCACCGCCGCCGCCAGCGGATTGCCGCCGCTGGCGATGATGGCAACAAACATAAATTCCGATGCTCCCGCCAGCACAAACAACGTGGAGAACAGCGGCACCCATAACGGGAAGCCGTAGGCCGTGGCCAGCGAACCGTAGGAAGCGCCCACCACGCCGACGGCAAGGCACACCAGATAAATGGCTTTTTTAGTCTGAGAGTTCAGGCTGGAAAATGCGTGCATAAGCATAAAGTTTTACCATATCGAACGAAATCGCCATTATAATGAACGCAACAAACAGCGAGATCAAGCGAACGATTCGTTCGATTAAATGAACAAAGAGGTACACCATGACCCAGCCGATCAGCGTCATTGCCGCAAGCCTCGCACGCGAACGCACGCGTGCCGGGTTGTCGCTGGCCGAGGTCGCCCGTCGGGCGGGGATCGCCAAATCCACGTTATCGCAACTGGAATCCGCTAACGGCAACCCGAGCATTGAAACGCTGTGGGCCTTATGCGGCGCGTTGAATATCCCGTTTGCCAAATTACTTGAGCCGGTAAGCGCCAGCACTCAGGTGATCCGCCGGGGTGAAGGCAGCAAGGTGGTGGCTGAAAAGGCCGATTATCAGGCCATTTTGCTGGCAACCTGCCCGCCGGGCGCGCGTCGGGATATCTACCTGCTGATGGCGCAACCGGGATCGGAGCGTCAGTCTCACCCCCATCCGTCGGGATCGGTGGAGCACATTATTGTCACCCAGGGCCGCGCGCTGTTGGGGCTGAAGGCCGCGCCAGAAGAGTTAGGCGTCGGGGATTACATCTGTTACCCCGGCGACCAGGAACATATTTTTGTCGCACTGGAACCCGATACGCTGGCGATCCTGGTGGCCGAACAGAGCTAAACCCCCTTCCAGTAACTGCCCTGCTCACCCGCAGGGCAGCCCGCAGGCTTCTTATTACCGACCCCACCCGGCGAAAGCGCAAAGCGGTCCGGCGAGTTTTGTGATCCAGATCGGACTGCGCTGACGGCAGCAGATTTCTTTATGTTGACGACAGTCAGCTACCGCTTCGGCTGATTGTTCTCCGCTAAGTTAGCAGCACACTTACAGAGACTGCATTGAGGCTGAAATGGATAAGATCTGGTTTGGTACGGCGTATTACCGCGAATATATGCCAGAGGAGCGGCTGGAAAAAGATATCGCCATGATGAAAGCCGCTGGTATCAACTATGTCCGCATTGCCGAAAGTACCTGGAGCACCTTTGAACCTCAGGAAGGCGAATTTGATTTCACTTCGGTGATCACCGTGCTCGACCAGATGCAGGCCAACGATATTCGCGTGATCATCGGTACGCCGACCTACGCTATTCCTGGCTGGCTGGCAAAGAAATATCCTGAAGTGATGGCCGTCACGCCGCAGGGGCTGAATAAATATGGTCCCCGGCAGAAGATGGATATTACCAGTCCAGTCTATCGCTATTATTCCGAGCGTATTATCCGCAAGCTGTTAACGGCCACCGCGTCCCATCCCGCCGTGATCGGTTTCCAGGTCGACAACGAAACCAAATATTATGAAACCAGTGGCCCGGCGGTGCAGATCGCCTTTGTTAAATATCTGCGGAAAAAATTCAACGACGATCTGCAGGCGTTAAATCAGGCGTTTGGTCTGGATTACTGGAGTAATCGCGTGGATGCATGGGAAGATTTCCCGTCGGTCCAGGGCACCATTAATGCCAGCCTCGGCGCTGAGTTTCAGGCCTTTCAACGCCAGTTGGTGATCGATTTTCTGCGCTGGCAGGTCGATCTGGTCGGCGAATATAAATCGGCCGATCGCTTCGTCACCCATAACTTCGATTTTGACTGGCGAAACTGGTCGTTTGGTTTGCGAAGTGAGGTCGATCACTTCGCGGCGTCTGAGGTCGTCGATATCACCGGCGTGGACGTTTATCATCCCGGCCAGTCGCGGCTGACCGGCGCCGAAATTGCCTTCACCGGGGATATTGCCCGCACCACCAAGGATAAGAATTACTTTGTGCTGGAAACCCAGGCTCAGGCCTTTAAGGACTGGACGCCTTACCCTGGCCAGCTGCGTCTGCAGGCGTTTAGCCATATCGCCAACGGTGCCAGCCTGGTGGGCTACTGGCACTGGCATTCGATTCATAATTCGTGGGAAACCTACTGGAAAGGCCTGCTCAGCCACGACTTGCTGCCTAATCCGGTGTATGACGAGGCCTGCGACATTGGCAAAACGCTGCAGCGCTTAACGCCCGAACTGAGCGGCTTAAGCAAAAGTAACCGCGTGGCGATGCTGGTCAGTAACCGTGGGCTGACCGCCATTGACTGGCATCCGTGGCGCGGACATCAGTTCGGCGGCGACAAAAATCACCAGTACAACGATCTGTTCCGCAGTTGGTACGATGCCCTGTACCGACAAAATATCGAGATGGATATTCTTGATGCCGACGATCCGCGTATCGAACGCTATGACGTGCTGATTGTCCCCTTGCTCTACGCGGCATCCGATGCGCTGCTTCAGCGACTCAATGCCTTCGTCGGGCAAGGCGGCCATGTCATTTACTCCTTTAAATCCGGCTTTGCCAATCAGGATCTGAAGGTGCGCACGGCTATCCAGCCGGGCATTATCAGCGAAGCCTGCGGCGTGACCTATCAGCTGTTCGTTGAGCCAGATGAGGTGCAGCTGTCCACGGAGACCTTTGCGCTGACGGAGGAAACGGGTCAGGTGACCGACTGGATGGAGCTGCTGGAACCGGTGTCGTCACAGACCGAAATTTTGGCCCGCTATCAGCATCCACAGTGGGGAAAATATGCCGCCATCACCCGCAATCAGTTCGGCAAAGGGACGGCGACCTATATTGGCTGCAACCTGTCATCCGCCGGAATGGAGCAGGTTTTCTCGACCCTGTTCAGCACGCCGGCATTGAGCGCGTTGCTGTCGGAGGTGAGTTTCCCGCTAATAATTCGACGGGCGCAAAGTAAAGCGCAAAAGGCCCTGTGCTTTATCTTTAACTACTCTCAGACGCCGCAGCAGCTGCCAAACCCGTTGGGGCAAGCCACTTCGCTGATAGATAACCGGCAGGTTGAACCGGGCGAAACGCTGGAAATAGCCGGTTGGGATTTTGTCATTTTATCTGGCGGAGAAGCGGTATGAAGAGTGATGGCGTGGCAACCCAGCCGATTGGGCTGAAAGAGCGTCTGTCTTTTGGTCTCGGCGATTACGGCACTAACCTCACCTACACCACGATGGTGACCTTTCTCGCCTATTACTATACCGACGTGGTGGGCGTGTCAGCATTACTGGTGGGCTCGTTAATGTTCCTTGCCAGGGTGCTCGATGGCCTGCTGTGCATCTGGGTGGGAGTGCGTATCGATATGACGCAAACCCGGATGGGGAAAGCCCGGCCGTGGGTTCTCTGGACCGCCATCCCGTTCGGACTTTCCACCTTTCTGCTGGCCTGCGTACCGGACAGCAGCTATGCGGTTAAAGTCACCTGGGTGTGCGTAACCTATTTGCTGGCTAACATTCTTTTTACCGCCAATAACATCGCTTATGGCTCGTTGCTGGCGTTGATTACCCGCGATACCGTAGAACGTGGCGTGTTAAGCGTATTCCGCAAAGGCCTGTCGACCTGCGGATCGCTGACGGTCGGTGTCATTACGCTGCCATTGGTGGCGTGGTTTGGTAACAGCAGCGGTGCGTGGATGACCATCTTCGCCATTTATGGCTTTTTCACCGCGCTGTTTCTTACTCTTACCGCACTGGGCACCCGTGAACGTATTAAGCCAGTACGGCAAGACAACCGCGAAAATATTGAGCTTAAAAAAGTGCTGCCGGCAATACGGGCGAATAAATACTGGCTGATGATCTTTATGTATTTAATGATCACCTTTACCAGCCTGACCGCGCTCAGCACCGTCAGTGTTTATTACACCAAATACATTCTGAAAGACCTGTCGATGATGTCGTGGGTCAGCGTGGCGCAATATTTGCCGGGATTACTGACGCTGACGGTGATTCCTTTTTTAATTAAACGACTGGGCAAACGTAAGCTGGCGCTGAGCGGATTACTGGTCTGCTGTATTGGCTATCTTCTGCCGCTGTTTGATCGTCAGGATGCCTTCTTTGTGATTGCGGCGACGGTGGTCAGAAGCATTGGCTTCTGCGGCATTGGTGCCACCATGTTCGCCTTCCTTGCCGACACCATCGATTACGGCGAATGGGTCTCCGGCTTACGTATTGAAGGGATTTTATTCAGTGCGGGCACGCTGGGCCAGACGGTTGGCATGGGGTTGGGAACGGCAAGCGTCGGGTGGTTGTTAAGCCTGGCCGGATTCACCAGCGGAGGCGGCATGCAACCCGCCAGCGCCATTCAGATGATCCAGTTCCTGTTTATATTCTTCCCGGTGATCCTCGCGGTAGCCAATATCGTCATGCTCTATTTCTACAAGCTGGATGCTATTTATCCTCAGGTTGCCGCAGACCTGGCAGAAGGAAAGTTTGCGCAGCCGGTTGATTCCGGGTTATCCGCCACCTCACTGCAAAATTAGGCTGTGCTGAGCGCAGGTTTTCTGAATGTTGAGAAGATGTGAGCCGCATCGCGGCAGGGTTAATTCTCTGCGCTATGCTGCTCAACTCTTTATTCTGTCGGCAGGAAGCGCAGCGATGGCGCATAGTGAAGATACCGAGATGCTGAATTTTTCACCTCTCTACAGGCGCTTTACCTTCACCGCATGGATGGTGGCAGGATTCACCCCAATATCCCGCGGAAGTAAGCTCGACTTTTATATTAACCGGGCTGCCGGCATGAAGGGCCACGTATTAAATATCACCCTTAAAGGTGAAGGGAAAATTCATACGTCTCAGGGCAGCTTTATCTGCAAGCCGGGCGACGTGCTGCATTTTCCGGCTGGCGTACCGCATCATTATGGTCGCAGCGAACACAGCGAGTGCTGGGACCATTTGTGGATCTATTTTATTCCACGAACCTACTGGATTGACTGGCTGCAGTGGGACAATGTTCGCGATGGCATCGGCCGCCTGACCTTTGCCGCCGCAGAAGACACCAGTCAGATGCAGGCGCGATTTATGGAAGTGATCCAGCTGAGCGTCAGTCAGGAACCGTTATCCGAAGCGCTGGCAATGAATGCCGTTGAACGGGTGATTCTGGAGTGCTTCCGCGCGCAGCCCAATTTGCACCGCCACAAGTGCGATCCCCGCATTGAAGCACTTTGCCAGTATCTGAACGAACATATGGCTGAAGAAACCACCATTGAACAGCTGTCCCGCCGCGCCTGCCTTTCCCCATCGCGTCTGGCCCACTTATTTAAAGAAGAGACCGGTCAAACTGTCTTTGCCTGGCGTGAAAAACAGCGTATTGCCCGTGCCTGCCTGTTGCTAAGCAAAACCAGTTTTGCCATCACCCATATTGCGTTAACGGTCGGCTACACCGATCCGCTTTATTTCTCCCGCCTGTTTCGAAATCATATGGGAATCAGCCCAAGGGAATTCCGTAAGAAATAAGGTCTTTGCCGGGAAACTGCCGAACATGGCTTGCGACGGCGCGGCCTGTCACGCTGGCCGAAAACGGCGTGAAAGGATCATCAGCAACACAATTCCGCCGCTCATCAACATCCATGCCGTATTCAGTGACGCCGTGCTGTCCAGCACCATGCCAGCGATCAATGGCATGGTTGCGGCGATGATATAGCCTCCGCCCTGAACAAAAGAGAGGAGTTTACCTGCTTCTTCCGGCGTTTTGGCGTGGTCAAAGGTCACGATCAGCGAAAGAGGAAACAGTGCGCCAATTCCCAACCCCAGCAGCAACGTCGACAGGATCGCGGCCTTTCCTCCGAAGAACACCAGACAGAGCAGCCCGGCCAAAATCATCAGCAACACCAGCAGTAAAGGCGTGCGTCTGTCGGTGAAACGGTGGATCACCGCCGAGACGATAAAGCCAGAAACCACTTCGGTTAAGGTCAGCGCGGCGAGCAGAAAGCCGCTGTTACGTGCGCTCCAGCCGTGCTCAATATAAAACGGCGGCAGCCAGACCAGCACCAGCGTGTAAGCGCCGGTCCCGATGCCAAAAAAAGCCAGCAGCAGCCAGGCGCGCGAGGTCGAATACGTTGACTGAACCGGTTGAGTCGCCGCCTGCGGCTGATTCTTTTCGGCGGCGAACCAGATGATAAAGGCCAGCGCTGCTGGCAACGCCGCCAGGCCGAGGGCATAATTCAGCCCCAACGAGACCGACAGCGGTTCTGCTGTTGCCGCCGCCAGCGCCGCGCCGCCCATAATCCCGGTTGAAAACAGCGCCATCAGCGTACCGGTATGCCGGGCGTAGCGCCGTTTGATCAGGGCAGGCATCGCCGCCTGCACCAGGCCAATGCCCATTCCGCCCGCCAGCGCAGTTGCCATTAACACCCCGCCGGACGTATAAAACCCTCTGAACACGCAGGCAAATGTAATAATCCCTAAGCCGGCTGCGATGCCCCGCGCGTAACCGATTCGGCGTAATACCGTGCCGCTGGCCAGCGCGATGATGCCCATCATCAGTACCGGCAGGGTCGTTAACAGGCTGATAGTGGTACCCGTCAGCTGCTCCTGGCGTTGTAACAGGGGCAAAAGCGGCCCGACAGCGGCCATCAGTGGCCGCAGATTAAGGCCGACCAACAGCACAAGCAGGGCAAACAGCGTAATGGCTGAGAATGCAGATTTCATAACCGACTCCTTCGGATAAGGTGTTGCGCAGCAGAGGCGTGCTGGCAGTGTGAATTGATTTATCTTAACGTTAAGATAAATATCGCCTTGCCGATAGTCGGTGCGCACTAATGAACATGTTAACCACAAAGAATTAAGGGAAATGATGCCAGATCATGTTGATTTCGTTATCGCTCAATGGGCTGACGCCATGCCGGATCTGGATGCGTCGTCGATGGCGGTGTTCGGCAGAATGTTGAGGATTATGAAGCAGCTGAGTAAAGCCCGTGCCAGCGCACTGGCGCCGTTTGGCTTTCGTGAAGGTGAGTTTGATGTGCTGGCCACGCTGCGCCGTGCCGGAGAACCCTTCCGCCTGACGCCCACCCAGCTTTTCACTTCGCTGCTGGTGACGTCCGGGGCGATGACCAACCGGTTGAGTCGGCTGGAAGCCAGTGGGCTGATTGCGCGGATCCCGGACCCGGCGGACAAGCGCAGCATGATGGTGGGCTTAACGCCAAAGGGATTATCGCTGATTGAGCAGGCGCTGGTAGTGCATACGCAAACCCAGGACAGGATGCTGCAAGGGCTCAGTCAGCCCCAGCAGATCGCGTTGCAGGATCTGCTGCGCCAGATGCTGGCGGAAGAAGAGAGTGCGTCGAGGATTTAACGAGGCGCCGATCGATGAGTTCGATCGGCCGCGACGCTATTTTCTGCCATCCATCACCATGCGCAGGGCAAGTCCGGTCAGCACCATGCCCATCAGCCAGCGCTGGATTTTTTGCCAGGTTGGGCGCTGAGCAAGGAAGTTAGCGATAGTGCCTGCGGCGAAAATAATCAGGCCATTGACCAGCATACTGGTGACGATCTGCGTAATGCCTAAGGTCAGAGACTGGGCCAGTACGTGCCCCTGTTCAGGCCGGATAAACTGCGGCAGCAGAGTCAGATAAATCACCGCGGTTTTAGGGTTAAGCAGGTTGGTCAGCAGCCCCATGGTGAACAGCTTACGCGAACTGTCGGGCGGCAAATCGCGGACCTGGAACGGCGATTTGCCGCCGAAGACAGCCTGCCATGCCATGTACAGCAGATACGCTGCACCGGCGATGCGCAGCGCATCGTAGGCCAGCGGCACGGCCATAATCAGCGCGGTAATCCCAAGCGCGGCACAGACCATATAAAACATAAAACCCAGCGCCACGCCGGTCAGCGATATATATCCCGCTTTTCGTCCCTGACAGAGCGAACGGGAAATCAGGTAAATCATATTTGGACCGGGCGTCAGCACCAGACCGAGCGCGATGGCAGCGAAGGGAAGAATTTGCGACAGGGTAACCATGCAGAATGTCCTTACGATGTTGAGCAGCAACAGGCGACAACTTCTCCCTGGATACGACCAGAGCCACTTCCCTGTGGCTCTGCTTGCCCAATAAATTCAGGCTTCAACGTCGGACTTTTGCTTACGCACGCACCGTGTCATTGCCGAAGGCCACCCACTTATAGGTGGTCAGCGCTTCAAGGCCCATCGGGCCACGGGCATGCAGCTTCTGCGTGCTGACGGCGACTTCAGCGCCCAGACCAAACTGACCGCCATCGGTGAAGCGCGTGCTGGCATTGACGTACACCGCCGAGGAGTCGACTTCATTTACAAAGCGATCGGCATTGTGAATGCTGCGGGTCAGGATCGCGTCGGAATGCTGAGTGCCATATTCCCGGATATGGGCGATGGCCTGGTCAAGATCGTCCACCAGCTTAACGTTCAGATCCAACGCTAACCACTCGTCACGGTACTGCGCTTCAGTAACCGCACTGACTTCAGCCGGGCCTTGTTGCAGCAGCGGCAGCGAACGCGGATCGGCATGCAGCGTGATGCCCTCTTCCGCCATGCTGCGGCTCAGTTCAGGCAGGAAGCTGTCGGCGATAGCCGCATGCACCAGCAGCGTTTCCACCGAGTTACAGGCGCTTGGACGCTGTTTCTTGGCGTTGATAATCACCGTCATGGCCGCTTCCAGCTCGCTCTGCTGGTCGACAAAGATATGGCAAACGCCAATGCCGCCGGTGATCACCGGAATGGTCGACTGTTCGCGGCACAGCTTGTGCAGACCGGCGCCGCCGCGAGGGATCAGCATGTCGACATAGCGATCCAGTTTCAGCAGCTGATTGACCAGCTCACGATCCGGGCTTTCAATCGCCTGCACCGCACCCGCAGGCAGGCCGTGTTCTTTTAACGCCCCCTGGATAACCCGCACGGTTGCGCCGTTGGTGCGGTAGGTTTCCTTGCCGCCGCGCAGGATCACCGCGTTGCCGGTTTTCAGGCACAGGCTGGCGACGTCTACCGTGACGTTCGGGCGGGCTTCATAAATCACCCCCACCACACCCAGCGGCACACGGCGGCGTTCGATGCGCAGACCGTTGTCCAGCACGCCACCGTCGATCACCACGCCCACCGGATCCGCCAGACGGCAGACCTGGCGCACATCATCGGCAATGCCTTTCAGCCTCGCCGGATTGAGCATCAGGCGATCCATCAGCGCGGCACTCATGCCGTTCTGCCGCGCATCGGCCAGATCCAACGCGTTAGCCGCGAGGATCTCCGCGCTTTGCGCTTCAAGGCGATCGGCAATGGTCATCAAGACCTGATTTTTCTGTACGGTGGACAGCACCGACAGCTGGTAAGACGCGGCTTTCGCGGCTTTGCCCATTTCTTCAAGCATGTCTTACTCCTTAACTGACGATCATATCGTCGCGGTGAACGGCCACCGGACCATATTCATACCCGAGAATGTCGCTGATCTGCTGGGAATGGTGCCCGGCAATCATCCGCATCGCATCGCTGTTGTAGCGGCAGACGCCGTGCGCCACATCGCGCCCTTGCAGGCTGCGAATACGGATCACTTCGCCACGCGAAAAGTTGCCGCTGACCTCGCGGATGCCTTTCGGCAACAGCGAGCTGCCGCGTTCCAGAATGGCGGAAAGCGCACCGTCATCAACGGTAATTTCACCCGCTGGCGGCGCACCGAAGATCCAGCGTTTACGGTTTTCCAGCGGGGTTTCCAACGCATGGAAACGCGTGCCAACCGGCTTGCTGTCGATCACGTCACCAATCACGCCAGCGCGATTGCCGGCGGCAATAATGGTGTCGATGCCCGCGCGGCAGGCCACGTCGGCCGCCTGCAGCTTGGTCGCCATGCCGCCGGTGCCCAGTCCGGAAACGCTGTCGCCGGCTAATGCCCGCAGCGCATCGTCGATCAGATGCACATCACCAATCAGTTCCGCTTCGGGATTATTGCGCGGATCGGCGGTGAACAAACCCGGCTGATCGGTCAGCAGCAGCAGCTTATCTGCGCCAGCCAGGATCGCCGCCAGCGCCGACAGATTGTCGTTGTCGCCGACTTTGATTTCAGCGGTGGCCACCGCGTCGTTTTCATTAATCACCGGCACGATATGGTTATCCAGCAACGCGCGCAGGGTGTCACGGGCGTTCAGGAAACGTTCACGATCTTCCAGATCCGCGCGGGTTAATAACATCTGGCCGATATGGATACCGTAAATCGAGAACAGCTGCTCCCACAGTTGAATCAACCGGCTCTGCCCCACCGCAGCGAGCAGCTGCTTTGAGGCGATGGTCGGCGGCAGTTCCGGGTAGCCAAGGTGCTCACGTCCGGCCGCCATGGCGCCCGAGGTGACAATCACAATCCGATGGCCTGCCGCATGTTGCTGCGCGCACTGGCGCACCAATTCGACGATATGTGCCCGGTTCAGCCGACGCGATCCGCCGGTTAATACGCTGGTCCCCAGTTTCACTACCAGGGTCTGGCTGCTGCTCATTATTTCCTGCCGTTACGTAAAAAAAAGCGTGAACTGACTTTTTAACAGGTGTGGTGCTGGAAGCCAACAGGCGGCGGGAGAAAAGGCGGAATTTAGCGTGACAATCAGCTAGTACAAAAGTTCGCAAATAACAAGAAATGAGTCGAAATGTAATAAAACGTTCATCTCCTCAGGGTAAAACGTTCCTGCCTTCAGAGAAGTCTTAAGGCCACTTGAAAACTTACTCATTCGGGATTGATAGCAAAATGAAGAAAAGCGCACTGGCAATCTTAACCGCCGCACTGGCTCTGTCCACCGCTGCACAAGCCGCAGAAATCTATAATAAAGACGGCAACAAGCTGGATCTGTACGGTAAAATCAAAGGCCTGCACTATTTCAGCGACAACGACGGCAGCAACGGCGATAAGTCATACATGCGTATGGGCTTCAAAGGTCAGACCCAAATCAACGATCTGATGAGCGGTTACGGCCAGTGGGAATATCAGTTCAACACCAACAACTCTGAAGGCAGCGATGCCAACACCGGTAACAAAACCCGTCTGGGCTTTGCCGGTCTGAAATTTGGCGACTACGGCTCAATCGATTATGGCCGTAACTACGGCGTGCTGTATGACGTGGAAGCCTGGACGGATATGTTCCCGGAATTCGGCGGTGACGGTACGGCGCGTGGTGATAACTATATGACCCAGCGTACCACCGGCGTGGCGACCTACCGCAACTCAAACTTCTTCGGTCTGGTTGATGGCCTGAAGTTCGCCTTACAGTATCAGGGCAAGAACGATGCGGGTTCTTCTAACTCGCGTACTGACGTCAGCAAGCAGAATGGCGACGGCTACGGTCTGTCGGCGGTATATGCGCTGGGCGACAGCGGCGTGAGCCTGAGCGGTGCTTATACCTCTTCAGACCGCACCAACGCACAGCAAGCGCGTGTCTGGGGCCAGGGCGACAAAGCCGATTCCTGGGGCACCGGTCTGAAATATGATGCGAACAGCGTTTACCTGGCCGCCATCTACACCGAAACCCGCAACATGACGCCAATCAGCGGCACGGCCGTGATCAACGGTGCCACCACCGCGGTCGCGGGTGCAGCCAACAAAGCACAGAACATTGAATTGGTGGCACAGTACCAGTTCGATAACGGCCTGCGTCCATCCGTGGGCTACGTGCAGACCAAAGGCAAAGACATCGAAGGACTGGGTGATGTTGACCTGGTGAAATACATCGACGTGGGCGCGACGTACTACTTTAACAAGAACATGAACACCTACGTTGATTACAAACTCAACCAGCTGGACGACGACAACAAACTTGGTCTGAACAACGACGACGTGGTTGCTGTTGGCCTGACGTACCAGTTCTAATCCGTTTTTTTATTCCCCGTAACACGCCACTGCTACGGTTGTTCCACCCTCGTTATGTGTCTAAAACAAAGGCTGGCAATTGCCAGCCTTTTTTAATGCTCAGGTTATGACTTACGCCGGGATCAGGCGGTCAGTTTGACCGGCGCATCCGCAAAGTCTGCAGCGGGTTTCAGCCCCAGCTCCATCTCTTCCAGCAGCGCTTTCAGCCGCACGTGGAAATTGCGTAAGGTCTCTTCCAGCCGTTCGTTATTCTCTTTCCCTTTCACGGTCGACGGCTTCCAGTTGCCTTCTTTATCGAACAGACCGAAGTGGTACTCGTAGGTGAAGTGATCGCTTTGCGCTTCCAGCTCCATCCACCAGCCCCAGAACTCACGCAGCTCAGGTGAGGGTTTCACATTGACGCAGACCGCCAGGCAGTCAAAGAAAAAACGGTCGTCTTCACATTTCGCTTCGCGAATATAAGGCCCCAGCGATCCAAAGCGCTTCATTAAGCGGCTTTTGGGATGCCCACTCGGTAACGTCATCAGTAAACCTCCATCGTTGAGCCTGTTAATTAATCCTCTATGGCGCTTAAACGCGGCAACACAGCGGTTTAAGGCTTAAAGGTTATAGCAAAGGATTGAATTTTAGCAACTCATCGCGTCAGCCGTTTCGCTAACCAGTCGACAATATCACGTAATGCTTTATCAAAGTTGAGCATTGCAGGCGAGAGCGGGATCGGCATCAACTTCCCGTCAGCGGACGAGTTGACGATAAGCCGGGACTCCTCTTCCGGGCTGAACGGGTCGTTTGGCCAGTAGCCGGACAGCATCGGCGTTGGGCATCGACGTCCCAGCAAGCCCTGCATCTTCAGCGAATAGCGATTAAGCTCGACGCGCAGCGCAGAGTCAGACGCGGTGGCCATCCCCAACCGGCTGGCCAGCACATCCATATACATCTCGGGAACGCTGTCCTGCTTCGCCTGATCGCACAGCAGGCTGTGCACCACCGGCCCCAGGCAGGCCACGGCCCGCAGGCGCGGCGCTTCCAGATAGGCCAGCCTGACGGCAACGTTCGCACCAAAGCGGTAGCCAAACGCGCCGACGCGCTGATGATCGACCCAGGGCACGTTCTCCAGCTGACGCAGAACATGCTGATGCAGGAAGCTGGCATCCTGCGTCAGCTTCCATTTGGCCGAGAAGCCTACCGACGGCATATCGATGGTCAGCATGGCGATGCCGCGCGGCGCCAGGTAGTCGTGGAACAGGCGATAATGGTCGGTTTGCAGCGAGTCGAGGCTGCCGCACAGCAGCACGGTAGGATAAGGCGCGCTGACGCCCGGCGGCATATGCAGGAAGCCAAAGATCGGGCTGCCGCCGGGAATGGCAAATTCCAGCTCCTTCAGTTCACCGGACAGGCGCGGCGTAGCTTCTTCATACGCGCGGTTCGCCAGTACCTGCGCCTGCTCGGCCAGCTCATCGCCTTTCAGATGCGGATAACCGGCAATGCCATACAGATTGGCGGCATGCAGCCAGCACTGACCGGCCTCCGCATCGGTTTCAGCCTCACCGGCTTTCTTCTGCCACAGCGCCGCCTGTTTCGACCACTCATAAATCCAGTTCCCGCCCCGATAACCGACCACGGTATCCAGCAGCTGGTCGTCGGTATGTTCAACGCGGCTGACGGCGATGCGGGCCAGCACTTCGCTGATTTCCTGCGGGGTGATGCCGCGCCACGTCCACAGCAGGCGGTTGATCATCCGATACCAACCGGCATTACTATCCCCTTCCAACGCGGAGTGGATGGGCAGCGGTTTATGGTGATGGAGACGGCGAACTAACGATGACGTTTCAGGATGCTTGAAGCGAGGTTTGAACAGCTCTTCGCTCAGATTTTTAGGTGACATGACGTAACGATCCTCCAGCACGGGGCATGGGATGAGTCTATCCCAGCCTCAGCCCTGACGCTCGTAAAAACGACAACGCCCGGCATAACCGGGCGTTGCTTTGACGTGCGTCAATCAGCCTTTAACAATTGGCGGCAGATAGACCACGCCCATGTCCCACGGCTGCTCAATCCAGGTGTTCTGCGGGATATCGACCACATAGTCGTCCACCAGCGGGCGACCGGCTGGCTTAGCGAAAATGGTGACGAAGTGCGCTTTTGGATACATATCACGGATGGCCTGAGCGGTGCCGCCAGTATCTACCAGATCGTCAATGACGATAAAGCCTTCACCATCGCCTTCTGCACGCTTCAGCACGGTCATTTCGCGCTGGTTGTCGTGATCGTAGCTGGAGATGCACACGGTATCGACGTAGCGGATGCACAGCTCACGAGCCAGCAAAGAGGCGGGAACCAGACCACCGCGGCTGACCGCGATAATGCCTTTCCACTGTTCAACAGGAAGCAGGCGCTGGGCCAGTTTACGGGCATGAATTTGCAGCATGTCCCAGGTGACGACGTATTTTTCACTCATAAAGGAGTCCCGACCAATGGTGTTGGCTTAAAAATGTACAATGGGAGAGGTTGCGCGGAATTATAGTGATCTGAGCCGCTAAAAACCAGCGCCGTGACCCTTTTTTCCTTCCGCGAAGTAAGCACGGCTGGGGAAACGATGATATTCTTTGCCCATCGCGTCAGAGCATCTGACGGGAGTCATCCACTCGCTAAACATCCTCGCCATCCGCAGCCCAGCTGGCCGATGGTGATGACACAGGAGATTTGTCGTGTCTGAATTATCTCAACTTTTCCCCCAGCCGTTGTGGGATATTTTTGCCAAAATCTGCTCGATTCCGCACCCGTCTTATCACGAAGAAGCACTGGCAGAACACATTCTGTCGTGGGCGAAAGAGCAAGGTTTAACGACCGACCGCGATGCAGTGGGTAACATTCTGATCCGCAAGCCTGCCACTGCCGGTCTGGAAAATCTGAAGCCGGTTGCCCTGCAGGCGCACCTCGATATGGTGCCGCAGAAAAATAACGACACCGTGCATGACTTCACGAAAGATCCGATTCAGCCATGGATTGACGGCGAATGGGTAAAAGCGCGCGGCACCACGCTGGGCGCCGATAACGGCATTGGCATGGCGTCCGCGCTGGCGGTGCTGGCCGACCCGAGCGTTGAGCACGGTCCGCTGGAAGTGCTGCTGACCATGACCGAAGAGACCGGCATGGTCGGCGCCTTTGGTCTTCAGCCGAACTGGCTGCAGGCCGATATCCTGATCAACACCGACTCCGAAGAAGAAGGTGAGATCTATATGGGTTGCGCCGGTGGCATTGATTTCACCTCGACGCTCGCCATCAGCCGTGAAGCCGTTCCGGCTGGCTACGAGCCGCTGAAGCTGACCCTGAAAGGCCTGAAAGGCGGCCACTCTGGCTGTGATATTCACGTCGGTCTGGGTAACGCCAACAAGCTGCTGTCCCGCTTCCTGTTCGCGCACGCTAAGGCGCTGGATCTGCGTCTGGTGGACTTCACCGGCGGCACGCTGCGCAACGCCATCCCGCGTGAAGCGGTGGCCACGCTGGCGGTACCGGCAGACAACGTCGACGCGCTGAAAAGCCTGGCGCTGAGCTATCTGGAAACGCTTAAGTCCGAGCTGAGCCTGAAAGAGAAGAACATCAACATCGTGGTTGAGAACGTGGCGGCTGGCGACCAGGCGCTGACGGCGGCAAGCCGCGATACCTTTATTGCCCTGATGAACAGCACGCCAAACGGCGTGATCCGTAATTCAGACGTGATGAAAGGCGTGGTCGAAACCTCGCTGAACCTTGGCGTGGTGTCGTTGAAAGAGGATGAAGCGAAGATCAACTGCCTGATCCGTTCGCTGATCGACAGCGGGAAAGACTACGTGGTGGAAATGCTGACCGCGTTAGGCGAGCTGGCGGGCGCGAAAACCGTGGCCAAAGGCAATTACCCTGGCTGGCAGCCGGACGCGTCCTCGCCGGTGATGGCGCTGGTTGGTGAGACCTATAAAAAACTGTTTGGCAAAACGCCGAACATTCAGGTGATCCACGCGGGTCTGGAATGTGGTCTGTTTAAGAAGCCGTATCCGGACATGGATATGGTGTCTATCGGACCGACCATTACCGGCCCACACTCACCGGATGAGCAAGTGCATATCGAAAGCGTTGGCCTGTACTGGAAACTGCTGACCGCGCTGCTGAAGGCGATCCCGGCCAAGTCATAAGCCGGCTGACGGGCGGATGAGATTCCGCCCGTTTTCTTTCATCCCCCGGCAACCTCTGTCGATCACAACTCCGCCGTCTTACAGCCCCAGCAATAACTGCCTTTCCAGCTGCGGATTCAGCAGCGTAACGTGCAATCCCACCAGCCTGACGCCTCTTCCACCGCGTCGCTCTTCCCAGGTTTTGCGCGCCACCTCGATCAAATCCGCCTTATTCAGCATCGGCCAGATGTGCTCCTGAGTGGTTTGCTGGAAATCGGAGAACTTCAGCTTCACGCCCTGACGCGCAATCTGCCGGTCAGGTTTGATTTTGATCAGCCGACGCTCCAGCTCGTCATACAGGAAATCGATGATCTCCAGGCAGGCTTCCCAGCTGTGAATATCTTCCGACAGCGTGCGTTCCACGCCGAGTGATTTGCGTAAGCGCTCGGTCACCACTTCCCGCTCGTCGATGCCGTTGCTGCGTTCCCAGATCACCCGGCCAAACTTGCCAAAGCGTTTTAACAGCGCGGAGAGATCGGTGCTCTGCACGTCAGCGCAGGTTTGCAGCCCCATTTCCTCCAGCTTTTTGGCGGTGACTTTACCGACGCCGGGAATTTTCGCCAGCGGCAGCGTCAGCAGAAACTGCGGTAGCGAGTCGGGCGTAATCACATACTGCCCGTCAGGCTTGTTTAAATCGGAGGCGATTTTGGCGGCGAACTTGATCGGCGCAATGCCGGCGGAAGCGGTGAGATTGAGTTCGCGGGCGATGGTCTGGCGGATGTCGTGCGCCATCAGCGTGGCAGAGCCGTGACAGTGCGGGCTGTCGGTGACGTCGAGATAGGCTTCGTCCAGCGACAGCGGTTCAATCAGCGAGGTGTAGCGCGAGAAGATTTCACGAATATGCTGGCTGGCTTCTTTATAGGCTTCGAAGCGGCCAGGGATCACTTTCAGATGCGGGCAGAGCTTCAGCGCCATCGCGGTGGACATGGCGCTGTGCACACCAAACTTCCGCGCAGGGTAGTTGGCCGTGCTGATAACCCCGCGCTTCAGATGGCTGCCGCCAATGGCGATCGGGATATCACGCAGGCTGGGATCGTCGCGCATTTCTACCGCCGCGAAAAAGCAGTCCATATCAACGTGAATGATCTTACGCATATCCCCCCCAGATGCACTGGATAAGTATACAGTTAATCAGCCGGGTTTCAACATGCCGTTCGCCCGGTAAAGCGCAGCGGCATAGGCTTCCGGCAATTTTTTCTTTCTCAATTTGTTCACTGGCGACTTGATAAAAAAATAGACAATGCTAATGTGACGCAGCGATAGCGGATTTCTCCGATATTGCAAGTGACACTGCCCTCGGGCATAGCATCCAACCCTCTTTTTCAAGGGAACCAGAATGGGCAAAATCGCACTGCTGTTTGCGATGATTTTTCTGCCAGCCGTCGTCTTCGCCAGCGTACCAACGTCCCCGGTACTTCCGCTCGCGCCGGTAAGCAAAGAGTTAAAGAAACAATTACTCGGCACCCCCGTGTATATCCAGATTTTCAAAGAAGAACGTACGCTGGAACTGTATGGCAAAATCGGTAACGACTACCGCTTGCTGGACAGCTACCGCATCTGTAACTTTTCGGGCGGTTTAGGCCCAAAACGTCGTCAGGGCGATTTTAAAAGTCCGGAAGGATTTTACAGCGTGGGACTTTCCCAGCTGAAGCCTGACAGCCGGTTCTACCGCGCCATTAACGTCGGCTTCCCCAACGAATACGATCGCCAGCAGGGTTATGAAGGGAAATACCTGATGATCCACGGCAGCTGCGTGTCGATTGGCTGCTATGCGATGACCGATGCCAACATTGCCGATATCTATCAGTTTGTTGATGCGGCGCTGCGTAACGGCCAGCCGCGAGTGGAAGTGAGCATTTACCCGTTCCGCATGACCGACAGCAATCTGCAGCGTCATCGCAATTCGGTGTATTACAGCTTCTGGAAACAGCTGCAGCCTGGTTATGCACAATTTGTGCAAAACCGCCTGCCGCCGTCAGTGAGTGTTAATGAAGGTCATTACGTGCTGAACCAGCCAGGTTCCCTGATCAGCGCGCCGGTTTCCGGATCAGCGCTCGCGCTCACCGAGGCAAAATAACGCCCAGTCACCTGGTTCAATCTTGTTCCAGGTTTCATTCCCCGTCAGGGGCTGAGTGGCGATCACCGTGACCACGTCGTTCGGCGTGGTCTGCTTTTGAAAATCAATCTCGACATCCTGATCCAGCAACGTGGCTTTGCCAAACGGTGCCCGTCGGGTGATCCAGAAAAGATTGGTCGAACAAAACGCCATTAAATACCGCCCGTCCGACAGCAGCATATTAAACACGCCCTTCTCACGCAGCTCCGCCGCCAGTTCAGCAATATAACGGAATACCGCCGGCCAGTTCCCGGGCGTACGCGGATAACGGGTGGTCAGCTTATGCAGCAGCCAGCAAAATGCCTGCTCGCTGTCCGTTTCACCGATCGGCCTGAACGGCCCGGTATCCATCCCTTTATAGCCTTTCAGCTGCCCGTTGTGCGCATAGGTCCAGTTGCGGCCCCACAGTTCACGGGTGAACGGATGGGTATTTTCCAGCGACACTTCGCCCCGGTTGGCCTGGCGGATATGCGCCACCACCGAACGGGACTTGATCGGGTATTCCTGCACCAGCCGCGCGATAGGCGAATTAAAGCTGGGCTCGGGATCTTTAAAGGTGCGGCAGCCTTTTCCCTCGTAAAAGGTAATGCCCCAGCCATCTTTGTGCGGACCCGTTCCCCCGCCGCGCTGCACCAGCCCGGTAAAGCTAAAACAGATATCCGTCGGAACATTCGCGCTCATCCCGAGCAATTCGCACATAGAAAATCCTCACGTAGCGGCCAGCCGCAGCTGGCCAGAAAAACTACTCGGCCATCTCTTTTTCAATCAGCAGGATCAGGATGTGGATCACTTTGATGTGGATTTCCTGAATGCGGTCGGCGTAACCAAAGTGCGGTACACGGATTTCCACATCGGCCATGCCGTCCATCTTGCCGCCATCTTTGCCGGTCAGGGTGATCACCTTCATGCCCTGAGCGCGAGCGGCTTCAACCGCTTTGATCACGTTGGCGGAGTTGCCGGAGGTGGAGATTCCGAACAGCACATCACCGGATTTACCGACCGCTTCAAGGTAACGCGAGAAGACGAAATCATAGCCAAAATCGTTGCTGACGCAGGACAGGTGGCTGACATCAGAGATAGCAATGGCCGGATAGCCTGGACGGTTCTCACGGTAGCGCCCGGTCAGCTCTTCAGCGAAGTGCATGGCGTCACAATGGGAGCCGCCGTTGCCGCAGGAAAGCACTTTGCCACCGGCTTTGAAGGCGTCTGCCAGCAGCACCGCAGCGCGCTGGATAGCGTGAATATTGGCATCGTCACTGAGGAATTTATTGAGCGTTTCCGCTGCTTCGTTGAGCTCGGCGCGAATGATGTCCTGATACATAGGGAAAGTCCTTTAGAGGTGAGGTCGCCATCAGTTTACCAAGTTGGGAGAGGGGCGAAAAGCGCCCTGCACCTCAAGCTTGGGCTTTGACTTTTGGTGCGGCCGGTTTGTGAGCCAGGTTGTAATTATTATGTAAACAGATTGCTAACGCACAGCTTCTCCATTAAACCTGTATTCAACAGGTCAGACCTCTTACAACTTACGGAGCGTTAGTTATGATGGTTCTCAGTATCGTGGCCACGATCGTGTTGATCGGCGCACTCTTTTATCACCGCGTTAACCTGCTGCTGAGCAGTGCGATCATGCTCGCCTGGACAGCTGCGTGGTCATTCGCGCATCTCTGGACGCCGTGGCTGTTGATCCCGCTGGCGATTATTCTGCTGCCGTTCAACCTTTTGCCACTGCGTCGGGCGATGTTCTCCAAATCCATGCTGCGCACCTTCCAGAAGGTGATGCCGCCGATGTCGCGCACCGAAAAAGAAGCGATCGAGGCCGGCACCACCTGGTGGGAAGGCGATCTTTTCCGCGGGACGCCGGACTGGCAGAAACTGCACAACTACCCGCAGCCACGGCTGAGCGAAGAGGAACAGGCGTTCCTCGAAGGCCCGGTTGAGGAAGCCTGCCGGATGGCCAATGATTTCCAGATCACCCATGAAATGGCCGATCTGCCGCCGGAGCTGTGGGCCTATCTGAAAGAGCACCGCTTCTTTGCGATGATCATTAAGAAAGAGTACGGCGGGCTGGCCTTCTCGGCTTACGCTCAGGCGCGGGTGTTGCAGAAACTGGCTGGCGTCTCCGGGATCCTGGCGATCACCGTTGGCGTGCCGAACTCACTCGGCCCCGGCGAACTGTTACAGCATTACGGCACCGATGAGCAAAAAGATCATTATCTGCCGCGCCTGGCGCGCGGTGACGAAATCCCGTGCTTTGCCCTGACCAGCCCGGAAGCGGGTTCGGATGCAGGTGCTATTCCGGATACGGGCGTGGTGTGCATGGGCAACTGGCAGGGTCAGCAGGTGCTGGGCATGCGCTTAACCTGGAATAAACGCTACATCACTCTCGCGCCGGTCGCTACCGTGCTGGGTCTGGCCTTTAAGCTGTCGGATCCTGAGCATCTGCTGGGTCAGACCGAAGAGCTGGGCATCACCTGTGCGCTGATCCCAACCGATACCGCCGGCGTGGAAATCGGTACCCGCCACTTCCCGCTTAACGTGCCGTTCCAGAACGGGCCGACGCGCGGTAACGATATCTTTGTGCCGATTGATTACATCATTGGCGGGCCAAAAATGGCCGGTCAGGGCTGGCGGATGCTGGTGGAATGTCTGTCCGTAGGACGCGGCATCACCCTGCCATCCAACTCCACCGGCAGCCTGAAAAGTATTGCGCTGGCGATTGGCGCCTATGCGCATATCCGTCGTCAGTTCCGCCTGCCAATCGGCAAGATGGAAGGGATTGAAGAGCCATTAGCGCGCATTGCCGGCAATGCCTACGTGATGGATGCCGCCGCCACGCTGATCACCTCCGGCATTATGCTCGGTGAAAAACCGGCGGTGCTGTCCGCCATCGTCAAATATCACTGTACCCACCGTGGGCAGCGCGCCATTGTCGATGCGATGGATATCGCCGGCGGTAAGGGCATTATGTTAGGTAAAAGCAACTTCCTGGCGCGGGCTTATCAGGGCGCGCCGATTGCCATTACCGTCGAAGGGGCCAACATCCTTACCCGCAGCATGATCATCTTTGGTCAGGGCGCGATCCGTTGCCATCCTTATGTGCTGGAAGAGATGGCCGCCGCACAAAGCAACGACGTGGTGAAGTTTGATAAAGCCCTGTTCAGCCATGTTGGTCACGTGGGCAGCAACCAGATGCGCAGCCTGTGGCTGGGTCTGACCGGCGGACGCACCAGCGCCTCGCCAACCCGCGATGCCACGCGCCGTTACTATCAGCATCTGAATCGCCTGAGCGCCAATATGGCCCTGCTGTCGGACATTTCGATATCGGTGCTGGGCGGCAGCCTGAAACGTCGCGAGCGCATTTCGGCCCGTCTGGGCGATGTGTTAAGCCAGCTGTACCTGGCCTCGGCGGCGTTGAAGCGTTATGAAGATGAAGGCCGTAACGAAGCCGATCTTCCGCTGGTACATTGGGGCGTTCAGGATGCGTTGAATCAGGCGGAAATCGCCATTGACGATCTGCTGCGTAACTTCCCTAATCGTCTGGTGGCGGGTGTGTTACGCCTGACCGTGTTCCCGCTGGGTCGTCATTGCCGTGCGCCTTCAGACCGTCTGGATCATCAGCTGGCGCGTATTCTGCAAATTCCATCGGCCACCCGCACCCGTCTGGGCCGTGGCATGTACCTGAAGCCGACCGAGCATAACCCTGCCGGTCAGCTTGAAGAGGCGCTGGCCGATGTGATGGCCGCCGAAACCATCCACGATCGCCTGTGTAAACAGCAGAAGAAACACCTGCCGTTTACCCGTCTGGATGAGCTGGCGAAGCAAGGATTGCAGGAGAAATGGCTGAGCGAGGAGGAAGCGAGCGTGCTGATCCGTGCGGAAGCCAGCCGTCTGCGTTCCATCAACGTTGATGAGTTTGAACCTGAAGCGTTGGCGACCCAGCCGGTAAAAAAGGCGCTGCCGGTGGTGCAGGCTGAGCCACAGCAACCGCGCAAAACCGAAGCGGCCTGACCGCTAACATAATAAAAAAGGCCGGAAACTTTCCGGCCTTTTTTGATCCTGTCATTCTGTGGATATCATGACGACAGGGGGAATCCTCTGGCTCAGCCGTTCTGACGCACGCGGGCAATCAGCGCATCGCTGTCGGCGATATGATCGGCCGCCAGGATCAGTGTCCGGCCCAGCGTGATGCACTGGCGAACGCACTCAACGCGCATGGTGTCGTCTTTGATGGTTTTAATGTCGGCGATCTGCGAAATGCCCACGGTACGGCGGATCATTTCCACGCCACAGAAGCCCAGCGTATCCCGCCAGATTTTCTGCAAAAACGCCGCCGCATAGCCCGGATAAGCCAGCGCGCGATCGGTGGTTTTTTCCGCCGCCAGCGCGAGGAATCCTTCGGCAAAACTTTTCCACGCGGCACTGACGTCACGCAGACGCTTTTCGCGCACGTCTGCCGCTTCACGCGGTGCCAGCAGCCCCGGCAAGGCGCAGTAGTTCAACAACAGGTTGCCGAGCGCGCTGCCGACATCAAAGCCAATCGGACCGTAATAACCAAACTCCGCATCAATGACTTTCAGGCTGCCTTCGGCGACAAAAATTGACCCGCTGTGCACGTCACCATGCAGCAAGGCTTCAGCGTTCGACAGGAAGCGATGCTTCAGTGCCGCCACTTTCAGACGCAGCTCGTCGTCGGTCCGCAAGGAGGCGACCAACGGCTCAAGTGCCGGGGCATAGGCGTTACGCTCGTGAATTTCGTAAGGCTCATCGAAGAACAGGTCTTCGGTCATCTGGCACAGTTCAGGGTTAGTGAAGCGGATGACATCGGCTTTTTTCTGATGAGGATGCTGATGGAAATCAGAGGTATGGAACAGGGTCTGCGCCAGATATTCCCCGAGCTGCGAGGCGGCCTGAGGATAGTCCACGCCTTTAACCTGCTCACCGCGCCAGATGGCATGGCTGGAGAGATCCTCCATCACCATCACCGCCAGCACCGGATCGTAATGCAGGATTTTTACCGTATGCGCCGGGCAGAATGTGCCGTGCACCTTCAGCACTTCGGCTTCAATACGCGCACGGTCTAAGGTCAGCGGCCAGGACTCGCCGACGCAACGCACATACGGCAACGCCTGCTTGACGATCACCCGGCTGACGCCTTCGCTGTCGAAGATTTTAAAGACGAGGTTCAGGTTACCATCACCGATTTCCTGTGACTCCACCAGACTCTCTGGATTTTCAACGCCGCCGAACTGGCGGGCATAGTCCACGGCATCCGCTGCAGTGAAGGTACGGTATTGCGACATTAACTCATCCTCATCAAAACGTTCCAGTCTGCCCATCGCGTATCTTGCGAGCCTTTTTCGCGCAAATTTGTTGCGCAAGCCGTTCAGACGTCTATACATCCGTTCCGCATGTTGGCACAATATGCCCTGATTACGCAACCAGGATTTAACCTTCATGCAGACACTGAGCACAACCAGCTTACAAGTTCGTGATAACCAGCTTTGGATCCTCGATCAGCAGGCGCTACCGCAGAAAAAAATCTGGTGCCCGACGCCAGACGTCGCTGAACTGGTTGGTCATATTAAAGCGTTGAGAGTGCGCGGTGCGCCGCTGATTGGCCTCTCCGCCAGCCTGCTGCTGGCCCTGTTAGCTGAAAACGGGCTGAGCAAAACGGAACTGGCCGAGGCGCTGGAGGTGTTGCGCGCGTCACGGCCAACCGCCGTCAACCTGATGAACAATCTGGACCGCATGAAGCAAGCGTTAGCGCAGGAGAATTTTGTGACCGCGCTGACCTTTGAAGCCCTGCGCCTGGTGGAAGAAGACAAAGCCTTGTGTGACAACATTGCCACGGCTGGCGCGAAGTTGATTACGCCGGGTAGCCGCCTGCTGACCCACTGTAATACCGGTGGGCTGGCAACCGCAGGCGTGGGCACCGCGCTGGGAGTGATTTCGCGCGGCTGGCAGGAAGGCAACGTGGCGAACGTCTGGGTCGATGAAACCCGTCCGTTGTTGCAGGGCGGACGCCTGACCGCCTGGGAGCTGGGTGAGCTGGGCGTGCCGTACCGCCTGATTTGCGACAGCATGGCGGCCAGCCTGATGGCGCAGAAACAGGTTGATGCGATTTGGGTGGGTGCAGACCGCATTGCCGCCAATGGCGATGTGGCGAATAAAATCGGCACTTACAGCCTGGCGGTACTGGCGAACTATCACGGCATCCCGTTCTATGTTGCCGCGCCACATACCACGCTGGATCCCGCCTGCACGGATGGCAGCGCAATTCCTATCGAGCAGCGCGCGGCCAGTGAAGTGACCGGCGTTGCGGGCAGTTTTGGTGACGTGCAGTGGGCACCGGAAGATGCGCAGGTTTACAACCCGGCATTCGATGTGACGCCTGCGGCGTTGATCAGCGGTTGGGTGCTGGATACGGGTGTGGTCACGCCTGCACAGGTTGAGGCGGGCATTTTCCAGCCTTCCCGCCCGACCGCGTAACATTGCCCCTTTGCCATCCGCTGCTGGCAAAGGGGATTTCTGTGCGTGGCGATTAGCCAAACACCCCCACCACCACGGCGGCCAACAGGCAGTAGCCGCCAAACAGGTGCCATCTGCCGTGTTCAAGCCAGCGTGAAAGCCAACGCAGCGCCAGCAAACCGGACAGGAAGCTGAACACCATCCCCACCAGCGACGGCACCAGGATCCCGCTCATCGCCCCATGACCACCGGCAGCAGCGGCCTGTCCACCGTGCTGATAGACCCTGACCACTTCCTTAATTATCACCGGCGGCGTTAACGCTACCGCCAGCGCAAAGCTGAACTCTTCCGCCCGTTTGCGGGACACGCCAGACGCCATCCCGGCAGAAATCGTCGCACCGGAACGCGAAAAACCGCGAAACGGCAGGCAGAGTCCCTGAACAATGCCGACGATCATCGCGCTCTTTGGGCTCAGCTCGCCGTCTTTATTCTCTTTCTGTCTGGACGAATAGAGGATCAACAGCCCCGCCGCCGCCAGTCCTCCCGCAATCAGTTTGGTATTACTGAACAGCTGTTCGATTTCAAAGTGCGGCGCATTTTTGGCATACAGCGCGGTAATCACTTTTAATAACACCAGCCCGACAATGCCGGTACACAGGCTGGCTAAAAATATCAGCAGCATATTCTTTTTAAATGCCCGAACTGAGCTGAAATAGGTTTCTACCCAACTCTTCCAGAAATAAACAATCACCGCAAACATGGTTCCGGCGTGAAGCATCACCAGGAGCAGCGTCATATCCGGGGCGGAAGGATCCAGCCCCAATAACTTCTCGGTCATGATCACGTGAGCCGAGCTGGAGACCGGCAGCAGTTCTGCCAGCCCCTGCACGACGGCCAGCAGCAGTACATGGAATAAGCTCAAGACATTCTCCCTCTGTGAAATAAAGATGACGTTTTCATGGCAGGCAAATGCCCACAAAAAATAAACAACGACCCTTAAATTATCACAGCGGTTTTTTTCTGCTCCTGAGCTAAATCTTATTCACCCGGCACGTTTAACTCCCGGCTAGGTTGGCGGCCCGAATTAAGAAACGACCTGGGCGAAGTCCCAATGGCATGGTGAAATGATAGTAAGAATAAAGCGGGCGAAAGCCGCTTTCGCCCCTTTTATTTACCGCGAGTTAAGGCAGACGCGGATAGGCATCCGCAATGCTATCGCCGGTGAAATTGGCGATCCACCCTTCCTGATTATCGAAAATACGGATGGCAGTGAAATGCGGGGATGACCCCATATCAAACCAGTGCGGCGTGCCGGCGGGCACGGAAATCAGATCGTTCTTCTCACATAGGATCTGATAAATGTGGCCATCCAGATGCAGACAGAACAAGCCCGCGCCTTCAACAAAGAAACGCACTTCATCTTCGCCATGCGTATGCTCGGACAGAAACTTGCCGCGCAGAACCTCTTTCTGTGGATTGTCGGCACGCATGCTGATCACGTCCCAGCTCTGATAGCCCTTTTCAGCCACCAGCTTGTCGATGGCGTGTTGATAGGCGTTAATCACCGTTTCCGCTGCCGGGTTTTCGCCCAGATCGCGGTCGGCTTCCCAGCGCTCGAAACGCACGTCTTTAGCGTTCAGCCGCTGGCGGATCTCTTCAGCATCGGTGCTGTGCCACACGGGGGTGGTCGCTTCGCTGTCAGTAAAAATAGTCAGTGCACTCATGAGGAAAACAGCTCCAGGTTGATCTGATCAAAACGGTTTACCTGACGATGGCGGCTTTCGGCATCCGCTTCGCCGCGTAGTAACTGCACGGTGTTCCAGCCCGCGTCCTGTGCGGCATCCAGCTCCTGGTGTATATCGGACAAAAACAGCAGCTCATGCGCTGGCAGGCCAATCTCTGCCGCGATATTGCGGTAAGACTGCACGTCACGCTTGGCGCCAACATGGGTATCAAAATAGCCGCTGAATAAGCTAGTGATATCACCCTCATCGCTGTAGCCAAATAATAATTTCTGCGCGGCAACCGAGCCTGAGGAATAAATATAGAGATCAACGTCTTGCTGCTTCCATTTTTCCAGGGCGGGCAATACGTCCGGGTACAGGTGGCCAGTGAAGCTGCCGCTAACATAGCCATCGTGCCAGACCATGCCCTGGAGGGCTTTCAACGCCGTGGACTTCCGGTCTTCATCCATAAAGCCAAACAGCGCGGCGATCAGTTCATCGACCGTGGCCTGCGGCTGAGCCAGTTCGGCACGCAGATCGGTTAAGGCTTGCGCCACGTCTTCGCGGTGCTGGAACGCGGTGATAAATGCCGGCAGATTCTCGCGGGCATAGGGGAACAAGACGTTATGAACAAAGCGAATATCGCTGGTCGTTCCTTCAATATCGGTGATAATCGCGCGGATCATTTGGCCTCCAGCACACGACGTTGTAATTCACACTGGAACAGGAATTCCAGACCTTCAAGATGGCGACGTGCTTCATTGACATCCTTTCCCCAGCAGGTCAGCCCGTGGCCACGCAGTAAAAAGCCGTAACGCAGCGGCGTCTGTTCGGCAAACTGCGCAATCCGCACCGCCAGAGCATCAATATCCTGATCGTTATCGAACAGCGCAATCGGCACGGCATCAAGGTGCGAGGTCTGCCCGGCGAGGGTTTTCTGCATTTCATAGCCCTGCAACACTAATGCGGCGCCCTTCTCAACCCGGGAAAGTACCGTGGCGTTGACGGTATGGGTATGCAGCACGGCGCCGGCCTCAGGAAACAGGCGATAGATTAAGGTATGAAGCCCGGTTTCCGCCGACGGTTTGCGCCCTGATGGCACCTGATTGCTGGCGATATCCACCTGGATAAAGTCGTCACGCGTCAACGCGCCTTTATCTTTGCCCGATTCACTCAGCAGGCAGTATTCACGGTCCTGACGCACCGACATATTGCCGCCGGTTGCCGGTGCCCACCCTTTTGCACCGATCCAGTGGCAGGCCGCCACCAACTGATCCAACTGCGGGGTTATGCTCATACCTTTCCTTATAGAGCCGGTTATTTTCCGGCCTTTTAGTGGCATTTAGACGTCTAAGCGTCTCGATTGCCAAATAGTAGCATCGACGCTATAGTGGCAGCAACACAGGGTTAACACATCATAAAAACCGTTATTCAAGGGTTAACATTCATGAGCCAGACTCCACGCGTTCCCGAGAGCAAACTGCCTGCTCTGGGCACCACCATCTTTACGCAAATGAGCGCCCTGGCGCAGCAGCACAACGCCATCAATCTGTCGCAGGGTTTCCCTGATTTCGACGGCCCGGACTATCTGAAAGCCCGCCTGGCGCACCATGTCAGCCAGGGTGCGAATCAGTATGCGCCGATGACCGGCGTCCAGCCGCTGCGTGATGCCATTGCGGCCAAAACCGCCGAGCTGTATGGCTACCAGCCTGACAGCAACAGCGAAGTGACGGTGACCTCTGGCGCAACCGAAGCGCTGTATGCGGCGATCACCGCGCTGGTGCGTCCGGGTGATGAGGTGATCTGTTTCGACCCAAGCTATGACAGCTATGCCCCGGCGGTGACGCTGGCCGGTGGCGTGATGAAACGCATCGCCCTGCAGCCACCGGCATTCCGCGTCGACTGGCAGGCGTTCTCTGCCCTGCTGTCACCACGCACCCGACTGGTGATCCTGAATACGCCGCACAACCCTTCCGCCACCGTCTGGCAGAAAAGCGATTTTGAGTCGCTGTGGCAGGCGGTAAAAGCGCAGGAAATCTATGTGCTGAGTGACGAAGTGTATGAGCACATCTGCTTCGATCCGAACGGTCATGCCAGCGTGCTGGCGCATGCCGAGCTGCGCGAGCGGGCGATTGCCGTATCGTCATTCGGTAAGACCTTCCATATGACCGGCTGGAAAGTGGGTTACTGCGTGGCTCCGGCGGCGCTGACGGCGGAAGTGCGTAAGGTGCATCAGTACCTGACGTTCTCGGTGAACACCCCGGCGCAGCTGGCGATCGCCGATATGCTGACCGCAGAGCCTGAGCATTACCGCGAGCTGCCGGATTTCTATCGTGCCCGTCGCGATGTGTTTCTGCAGGCGCTGGCCAAAAGCCGCCTGGAAGTGCTGCCTTGTGAAGGCACCTATTTCCTGCTGGCCGATTACAGTGCGGTCTCAGACCTCAACGACGTCGAATTCTGTCAGTGGCTGACAAAGGAAGTGGGCGTCGCCGCCATTCCGCTGTCGGTGTTCTGTGCGGATGCCTTCCCCCATAAACTGATCCGCCTGTGCTTCGCCAAACAGGAAGCCACGCTGATTGCTGCTGCGGAGCGCCTGTGTCAACTTTAAACCTGACGGTATTACAGCAACCGCTGGTGTGGATGGATGGCGAAGCGAACCTCGCCTTTTTCGACACCCTGTTAGCGGATCTGCAGGGCAAGGATCTGATTATCCTGCCGGAAATGTTCACCACCGGCTTCGCGATGGAAGCGGCCAAAAGCTCGCTGCCGCAGGCGCGGGTGATCGAATGGCTGCAGGCGAAGGCGAAAGCCACCAAGGCCATGGTCGGCGGCAGCGCGGCGATTCAGACTGAAAAGGGCGCGGTGAATCGCTTCCTGCTGGTTGAGCCGGAAGGCAAGGTTCACCATTACGATAAACGCCACCTGTTCCGCATGGCCGATGAACATCATCACTATCTGGCTGGCGATCGCCGTGAAATCATTGAATGGCGCGGCTGGCGTATTCTGCCGCAGGTTTGCTACGACCTGCGTTTCCCGGTGTTTTCCCGCAACAGCAACGATTATGACCTGGCGCTGTACGTCGCCAACTGGCCTGCTCCGCGTGCCGCGCACTGGCAGGCGTTGCTGCTGGCGCGCGCAATTGAAAACCAGGCGTATATCGCCGGATGCAATCGCGTCGGCACCGATGGCAATAACCATCAGTACAGCGGCGACAGCCGGATTATCAGCCCACAGGGTGAAATCCTGTCGGCCGGCGAAGCCCATCAGCCAGCCATTCTGAATGCCGAGCTGTCGCTGGAGAACCTGCGCGAATACCGCGAGAGATTCCCCGCATGGCGCGATGCCGACGCCTTTAGCCTGTAAGCGGTACGCGGGTAACGCGTGCTAACTCAGCTACCGCGGTAAGTGGACCACGACCAGGGTGAAATCAGGAAAGGCAGATGGTAATGCCCGCCCTGTTCGGGCAATACGAAGTCAATTTGCGCGCTGGCATACAGCGTTTCGCGCCCGCTGGCGGCAAAGAAGCTGGCGAGGTCGGCCACCAGCCGATACTGACCCGCGCCCAGACCTTGCGGGGTTAAATCCTTGATACGGCCGTCAGCATCGGTACTGCCTTTGCTGACCGGCTGCCAGCCGTTGCTGCCGTGCTGCTCCAGTAAAATCGACACGCCGGTGGCCGGTTTGCCCACTGCGGTGTCCAGCACATGCGTGGTAATGGTGTTCATGCAAAAGTCTCCTTCAAACGCAGCAGCGTAATTTCTCGCAGCTGCTGCAGGGCTTCCTGCTGCTCCTGCTGCGGATCGTTCGCCAGCCGCCGGACCAGCTCTGAGAGCATCTCTTCGCCGCTACGGCCTTTCGCGCGGATCAAAAACACCCGGCCAAAGTGTTCTTCATAGGCGGTATTGCCCGCCTGAAGGGCCTGTTTAAGCGCCAGATCGTCTGCGTTAACGCTCGACTGCTCGCCACGGGAAAGCGTGGCTTCTTTACCTGTTCCCTGCGCTTTTTCACCAATGCGGGGATGGGCTGACAGCGCCTGGTTGAGCGCCTGCGCGTCCCACTCTCCGGCCAGTGCGTTAGCGGTGGTCAGCAGCGATGCCAGTGACGCGAACGGTCTGGCGGCCACCAGTGCCTCAGACCAGTCAGCAATCGCCACGCAGTGCGCAATCTGCTGCTTCGCGTCCGCTACCGGGGCCTGATTAAACTGTTCAAGGCTCATTTCACGCCTCCGGATGCCACGTCAAACACCACCCGGGTATATGCCTGGATCGCCTGCGCCACATCCTTTTCCATCACCGCCTCGGCAGGATGATGGCTGATGCCGCGATCGTTACGCACGAACAGCATGCCGACCGGCCAGCGTTCGGCAATGGCGATGGCGTCGTGTCCTGCACCGCTCGGCAATGAGACGCTGCGACCCTGCACGCCGGAAACGGCGCGGCTTAACGCCGCCTGCAGGCCGTCATCACAGCGCGTCGCCGGGATATGATAATACTCTTCGGCGCTGAAGGTCAGCCCACGGCGCAGCGCAATGGCTTCGGCCTGAGTCAGCAGATCGGACAGCAGTTCCGCCAGCGGCAGATCTTCCGGCCCACGCACATCCAGCGTCAGGGCAACGTCGCCCGGAATCACGTTTACCGCGCCAGGTGAACACTGAAGCGTGCCCACCGTCGCCACCAGCTGAGGACTGTGTTTCGGCGTGGTCTGCTCGATAAACACCATCCATTCGGCCGCCGCCGCCAGCGCGTCTTTGCGGTGCGACATCGGCACCGTGCCAGCATGACCGGCTTCGCCGACAAACTGGCAGTTCAGACGGCGGGCACCGTTGATCGCCGTGACCACGCCCAGCGCCAGGTCTTCCTGCTCCAGACAGGGTCCCTGTTCAATATGCAGTTCCAGATAGGCGACAATCTCGCTGACATCGCGGGCCGCCTGCTGGATTTTTTCACCGTCCAGCCCGATATCGGCCATCGCCTGGGCGACGGTAATGCTGTTGCCATCCGGATGGGTGACCCAGCTTTCCGGCCAGGTGCCGGTAATGCCACGGCTGCCCAGCAGGGTGATGCCGAAACGGGTGCCTTCTTCATCGCCAAAGCCGACGATTTCAATCGCCAGCGGCAGGCGTTGCTGCTGTTGATGCAGCGCCTGCACGGTTTCGATGGCGGTCAGGACGCCCAGCATGCCGTCATAGCGGCCGGCATTGCGTACGGTATCGAGGTGCGATCCCAGCAGCAGCGCCTGCGCGCCGGTTTCCAGCCCTTCGTAGCGTCCGCAGATATTGCCGACGCTATCCTGCCAGACGCGCATTCCGGCTTCGCGCATCCACTCGCCCACCAGCGCATTGGCCTGCATATGCTCAGGTGACAGGTAAACGCGCGTCAGCATGCCGGGCGTTTCGCTGATCTCCGCCAGCCGATCGCAACGCGCCATCACCCGGGCGGCCGCCTGCGCCGCACTGGCGGCATTCATCAGGCCGTCGCTCATCAGTTGCTCCCGTTGGCGTAATGATCCCAGGCGGACTGCATCGCCGCGCCCTGCGGGGTTTTGTAGCCCAGATGGGTCAGCACCGACTCCAGCGCGCTGAGGGTTTGCATCACGCAGTCTTTACGCGCGTTGTAGCCCATGGTGCCAATGCGCCAGACTTTGCCGTGCAGCGGACCAAACGAGGTGCCGATCTCGATGCCGAAGTCTTCCAGCATCAGCTTACGCGCCTGGTCGCCGTTGATACCTTCCGGGATCACCACGCCCAGCACGTTGTTCATTTTGTGTTTCAGGTTGCCGAAGGTGGCGAGCCCCATCCCCTGAATGCCTTTCAGCATCGCATCGCCGTGCAGCTTGTGACGGGCGATGCCGTTATCGAGGCCTTCCTGCAGGATCAGACGCGCGCACTCACGCGCACCGAACAGCGCGCTGGTGGCTTCGGTGTGGTGGTTTAACCGCTCCGGTCCCCAGTAATCCATGATCATCCCGAGATCGAAATAGTTTGAGTAGATCATCTCGTCATCGCCGTCCTGATGGGCCGCGGTACGAATGCCTTCCTCAACGCATTTGCGCTTGCGGATCGCCGCTTCCATCTCCGCGCTTAAGGTCACTGGCGAGGTGCCCGAAGGGCCGCCAAGACACTTCTGCATGCCCGCAGAGACCGCATCCAGTCCCCAGGCATCGGTTTCCAGCGCGTTACCGGCAAACGACGCCGTGGCATCGGTGTAGAACAGCACGCCGTATTTTTTACAGATCGCGCCCAGCTCTTCCAGCGGTTGCAGCATGGTGGTCGAGGTATCGCCCTGCACGGTCAGCAGCAGGCGCGGTTTCACTTTTTTGATCGCGTCTTCGATCTGATCCGGCGTGAAGACTTCACCCCATGGCACTTCAATGGTGTGCACTTCTGCCCGGCAGCGACGGGCGATCTCACACAGCAGATGGCCAAAGCGGCCAAACACCGGCACCAGCACCTTATCGCCAGGGCGGATTGCCGACAGCAGGATCGCTTCGATCCCGGCCCGTGAGGTGCCGTCGATCAGCAGGGTCCATTTGTTTTCGGTACGAAACACGCCGCGATACAGTTCCATCACTTCATTCATGTAATGGGTCATCGCCGGATCGTACTGTCCCAGCAGCTGGCTGGACATCGCGCGCAGCACGCGCGGATCGGCATTGATTGGTCCCGGCCCCATCAACAGGCGTTGTGGCGGGTTAATCTGTGGGTATTTGGTGATATCCATCTGCTCTTTCCTTTTTGGTCTGAACCGGCGCGGTTAACTTAAGCCACGCACCGAGGAGATAAATTGTTTAAGTTCCTGCGTCTGCGGATTGGCGAACAGGCTTTTGCTGTCGCCCTGCTCCCAGACCCGCCCCTGATGCATAAACACCACGCGGTCGCCCACTTCACGGGCAAAGTTCATTTCGTGGGTCACCAGGATTAAGGTCATGCCTTCTTTGGCTAACTGCTCCAGCACCTTCAGCACTTCGCCCACCAGCTCCGGATCCAGCGCCGAGGTAATTTCATCACACAGCAGCACTTTTGGCGTCATGGCCAGCGCACGGGCAATCGCCACGCGCTGCTGCTGTCCGCCGGACAGGTTGGCCGGGAAGTAATCCATACGGTCGCCCAGGCCGACTTTTTCCAGCATCTGGGCGGCCAGCGCGCGGCATTCCGCTTCGCTCTTTTTCAATACGCGGCGCGGGGCCAGCATCACGTTTTCCAGCGCGGTCATATGCGGGAACAGGTTGAAGTTCTGGAACACCATGCCGATTGAACTGCTGATTTCACGCGCCTGTGAATCGCGGTTGGTGATGGTCATGCCACCCAGCTTGATGCTGCCTTCCTGATAGCCTTCAAGTCCGTTCATACAGCGCAGCAAGGTACTTTTGCCCGAGCCACTGCGGCCGATAATGGAGATCACTTGCCCCATATCGATATCGAGATCCACGCCTTTCAGCACGTGGTTCTCGCCATAATATTTCTGCACCTGATTAATGGTGATGAGCGGCATTGAATTTCTTCTCCAGGTACTGGCTGTAACGGGACAGCGGATAACACATCAGGAAGTAGCCCAGCGCTACCAGCCCGAAAACTTTGAACGGTTGATAGGTGACGTTATTCAGGATGGTGCCGGCTTTGGTCAGCTCGATAAAACCGATAATCGAGGCCAGCGCGGTGCCTTTAATCACCTGAACGGCAAAGCCGACGGTGGGCGCAATGCCAATCCGCAACGCCTGCGGTAATACCACGCGAAATAAGGTCTGACCAAAGTTCAGGCCCAGGCAGCGTGAGGCTTCCCATTGCCCTTTTGGCAGCGCCAGAATGCTGCCGTGCCAGATATCCACCAGAAACGCGCTGGTGTAAAAGGTTAACGCCAGCGAGGCCGCCGTCCACGGGGACACATCAATGCCAAATAACGCCACGCCAAAGAACGCCAGGAACAGCTGCATCAGCAGCGGCGTGCCCTGAAACAGTTCGATGTAGCCGCGGATCAGGCGGTTCGGCCAGCGGCGGCGGGTTAATCGCACCATCACCAGCGGCAGCGCGACCACCGTGCCGCCAAAGAACGCGGTCAGCGACAGTAAAATCGTCCAGCGGGCAGCCAGCAGCAAATTGCGCAGAATGTCCCAATCGGTAAAGGTATTCATCCCTGGGCGCTCCCTAACCATTTACGGCCTGCGGCCAGCAACAGCTGACGCATCACAATCGACAACGCCAGATAGATCAGCGTGGTCACCAGATAGACTTCAAAACTTAAAAACGTGCGCGACTGGATCAGGTTGGCGGCAAAGGTCAGCTCTTCATAAGAGACCTGCGACACCACCGACGAGCCGAGCATCACGATAATGCACTGGCTGACCAGCGCCGGGTAAATGCGCTTCAGCGACGGCGGCAGCACCACCCGCATAAAGGTTTGCAGTCGGGTTAAGCCCAACACGCGGCCGGCTTCCCACTGCCCTTTCGGCGTCACCTGGATGCCGGCGCGGATAATCTCGGTGCTGTATGCGCCGAGGTTAATCAGCATCGCCAGCAGCGCCGCCTCGCCAGCGGTCAGCTTCAGCCCCAGATTTGGCAGGCCGAAGACGATAAAGAACAGCTGAACCACAAACGGCGTGTTGCGGATCAGCTCGACATAGACGCCCCACAGGCGACTCACCAGCGAGGGCTTGCCGCTACGCAGCGCGGCGCCGAGGATCCCCAGCGAGACGCCACCCACGGTGGCCAGTACGGTCAGCTGGATGGTGACCCACAGGCCGGAAAGCAGTTCCGGCCAGTAGGGCCAAAGAGCGGGAAAGTTCAGTTGCCCAATCATTGCCTGCCCTTACGCGCCCAGATCTGCAGGCAGTGGCGCTTTCAACCACTCTTCAGACAGACCGTTCAGCGTTTTGTCTTTGATCGCCTGCTCAATCAGCGCGTCGACTTTGGTTTTCAGTGCCGGCTCATCTTTACGCATGCCGATAAAGCACGGTGAATCTTTCAGCATAAATTTCGCCACCGGCGCTTTGTCGGCATTCTGGCGCGCAATCGCCGCCACCACCAGGTTGCCGGTCGCCACGTACTGCACCTGACCCGACAGGTAGGCAGACAGCGTGGTGTTGTTATCTTCATAACGCTTCAACTGGGTGTCTTTCGGTGCCACGTCGGTCAGCACCATGTCTTCCACCGCACCGCGCGTCACGCCAATGGTTTTGCCGCTCAACGCCGCGGCATCTTTCAGCTGCGCGTCTTTCGGTCCAAACACCCCGAGGAAGAACGGTGCATAGGCCCGGCTGAAGGCGATAACTTTCTCACGCTCCGGGTTTTTACCCATGCTGGAGATCACCAGATCCACCTTGTCGGTCTGCAGATAAGGCACGCGGTTGGCGCTGGTCACCGGCACCAGCTGCAACTTAAGTTTCATCTGCTTCGCCAGGTATTTCGCCATATCAATGTCATAGCCCTGCGGCTGCAAATCGGTGCCGACTGAGCCAAACGGCGGGAAGTCCTGAGGAACGGCCACGCGCAGAACGCCACGTTTTTCAATGTCCTGCAGCTGATCGGCCATTGCATGCGTCACCTGCGTCAACATCAGTGCCGCGCCAAGCATTGCCAGTATTGCTTTCTTCATTAGGTGTTCCCCGAGTAATAAAACATGAAACGAAAGATTCTTGAAGAATTTATTTGCAACTAATGTGCCAGCGAGAATAAAAGGCGGAGAATTTTTTGCGGCGGCGAGCCGCGTGCGGGATCGCGGGGAAAATCGGGCGATAAAAACCGCGTTGAAACCGGAAGTTAAGGTTTTAGTGGCAGTAATTTGTCAGGCAATCGTTTGCTATTGCGCCAGAAGCCCGCGTGAATCGGGCGGGTATGATGAAAGGGTTTAGCGATGGGCCAGCGCCCTATAAACAGGCAAAGCACCAAAATGGTGCCCCATTAGCGCTGTTCCAGCTCGTCCAGATGGCTGTAAAGGTCGGCGATCTGATGAATGCGCTGGCGTCCTTCGGTTAAAAGTTCATGCAGCACGGCATTGGCCAGCAGGTTGATTAAGCTGTTGGCCGAGGCGTAGCTGTCAAAGGCGGAGACGCTGTCCAGCGGAGCACAAAGCTGCCAGCGGGCCAGCGCAATAATGGCCTGCGCCTGCGGTTCACAGATCACCAGCGTGGGGATGCCATCATGCTGCAGCTGTTGCAGTAACGGCTTGATAATACGGGGACGGCGACGGAAGGCCAGCACCACCACCATATCCTCCTGCGTCACTTCCACCAGCTCTTCAGACAGCGTCTGGCCTGGCTGCGGCAGCACCTGAATGCCGCCCCGCGCCTGCAGTAACTGCTGGCGGAAGTGCAGCGCCACCGGATAGGCGTTGCGCAGCCCGACCACAAATACGCGCTTGCTGTTGGCCAGATGCTGGACTACTTCACCAAACTGAGCGGTATCCACCTCGTTAACCCACTGGGTGAGATTGGCCATCTCCTGCTTGTAGTGGCGGGCCAGCAGCGTGTTGCCCTGCACGGCGTCACGGTTGTCGGTTAACGGCATCCCGCTTTGACGCAGCGTGCGCAGTTCATCGCGCATATCCTTATATTTTTCATAGCCTAAGCGCTTGAACAGGCGGCTGACCGTCGCCTTGGATACGCCGCTCAGGCGGGCCAGCTCGGCGCTGTTGTAGCTGATCAAATCATCAAAGTGATCGAAAACAAAATCCCCTACCCGTTGCTCCTGCGGCGAGAGCTGCGGATAGTGACTTCTGAGACGTTCATCGAGCTGCTTCATGGTATTGACCTTGTAACTTTTGTTTCAGAGAACCTAACATATACAAATAACGTGCCCATCCGGGGAAGTCATTCTGCCGTCAGACGAGAAATTTGTCTCTCTCTTCCGCGCCGGCCGGCAGTTTTCCACGCTTAAGCGCCCTGATTCTGAAAAACTGGAACATCTCTTGCTTCCTTGTTCCCCTGTAACCCTAAAAAAAGAGACTGGAATGATTCAGAGTAATATCGCCCCGCTGGGCATGGCCGTGGCGCCGCACCATCTGGCAAGTGAAAGCGCGCTGGCCGTCTTACGCGAAGGCGGCAATGCCATTGAAGCGATGGTGGCCGCCGCCGCGACCATTGCCGTGGTCTACCCGCACATGAATGGATTGGGCGGAGACGGCTTCTGGTTGATCGTGCCGCCAAAGGGTGACCCGATTGCCATCGACGCCAGCGGCGCTGCCGGTTCGCTCGCCGATCGCGCCTTCTACGAGGGCCTCGCGTCGATTCCGCATCGTGGTCCTAAAGCGGCGCTGACCGTGGCCGGCACCGTCAGCGGTTGGGCTGAAGCGTTAACGATTTCAGCTGAGTTTGGCGGTACGCCCACCCCGGTTACCCGGTTACTGGCCGATGCCATCCGTTATGCTGCCGATGGCATTCCCGTCACCCAGTCACAGTCTGCCGCCACCGAAAGCAAATACCATGAGCTGGCGAAGCAGCCTGGCTTCGCTCACACCTACCTGCCGGATGGCGAAGTGCCGAAAGCGGGCAGCCGCTTCACCCAGCCGGAGCTGGCGAATACCCTCAGCCTGCTGACGGAAGACGGGCTGGAGAGTTTTTATCGCGGTCCGCTGGCCAATAAGCTGGCCAGCGAGATGTCGCGCCTGGGGATGCCGGTCACGCTGGAAGATCTGAATAATCACCGCGCTAAGCGCCGGGTGCCGCTGCGTATTCAGCATGAGTATGGCGAGGTCTACAATATGACGCCGCCAACCCAGGGGCTGGTGTCTCTGGCGATCCTTGGCATTACCGACCGCTTAAATATGGCGGAAGCCGATGAAGCCCAGACCGTGCACCGCATTGTCGAAGCGACCAAACTCGCCTTCAGCCTGCGCGATCGCTACATCACTGACCCGCTGCATATGCGCGAAGAGATGCAGGCGCTGCTGGATTCCGACGTGCTGGCCACCCTGGCGAACCAGGTCGATGAGCAGAAAGCCGCGCCCTGGGGAACGGGCAAAGGTCCGGGCGACACCGTGTGGATGGGCGTGATGGACAGCAGCGGCATGGCCGTGTCATTTATACAGAGCATTTATCACGAGTTTGGCAGCGGCGTGGTGCTGCCCGACACCGGCATTACCTGGCAGAACCGCGGCGCGGCATTCAGCCTCGATCCTGACCATCTGTTAACGCTGGTGCCCGGCAAACAGCCGTTCCATACGCTGAATCCTGCCGCCGCGCGCCTGAATGATGGCCGCACCATGGTGTATGGGTCGATGGGCGGAGATGGACAGCCGCAAACGCAGGCCGCCATTTTCACCCGTCACGTGGTTCAGGGGATGCCGCTTCAGCAGTGCATCAGCGCACCGCGCTGGCTGCTCGGCCGCACCTGGGGCCAGGCCTCCGATTCACTGAAGCTGGAAAGCCGTTTTTCCGAACACACCTTTGCACAACTTCGTGCGTTGGGTCACGACGTTGAAGCGCTGCCCGATTACAGCGAGGCCGTTGGTCACGCCGGCGCCATCGTCCGTCATACCAACGGCATGTTGGAAGGGGCATGTGACCCAAGAAGCAACGGCAGCGCTGCCGGTTTTTAACAGGAGAGGATCATGAAGCAAACTTCGCCCGACTGGGCAGCCTACGTGGCACAAATGGAACAGGTTCTGGGCGTGCCGCTGGACGAGCAGCGACGTGCCGAACTGTTAGTGCAGTTTACCCGCATCGCCGGAATGGCCGCCCCGTTGATGGCGTTCCCGCTGGATGACCGTCTGGAAGTGGCAGGAGTGTATAAAGCATGAATCCGGCCTCATTATCCATTACCGACATTCAGGGCGCGCTGGCGAAAGGCGAGCTCAGCGCCCGCGAAATCGCGCAGCAGACGCTGAGTCATATTGAAGCGGCCAACCCGGCGATCAATGCCTGGACGGAAGTGACGCAGGATCGCATGCTGAACGAAGCCGATCGCCTCGATCGTCTGCGTAAAGACGGCCGTGCGCTGCCGCCGCTGGCCGCGGTGCCGTATGCGGTGAAAAATCTGTTTGATGTTGCCGGGCACGCCACCCTCGCCGGTGCCAGCCTGTTCAGCGATCGTCAGCCGGCAAAACAGGATGGCTTTGCGGTGAATAAACTGAGCGAATCGGGCGCCCTGCTCTCCGGCATGCTGAATATGGACGCCTATGCCTACGGTTTCACCACCGAGAACACCCATTATGGCGCGACCAAAAACCCCCGCGATCTGCAGCGGATCGCGGGCGGATCGTCCGGTGGTTCCGCTGCCGCCGTTGCGGCAGGTCTGGTTAACTTTTCGCTGGGCACCGACACCAACGGTTCGATCCGCGTACCGGCTTCGCTGTGTGGCATTTTTGGCCTGAAACCGACCTTTGGTCGCCTGTCCCGCAGCGGCAGCCATCCGTTTGTCGCCAGTCTGGATCACATCGGTCCGTTTGCCCGCTCGGTGGAAGACCTGGCGGTCGTCTACGACGTGCTGCAGGGACGCGATGCGCAGGACAGCTTCCAGGCGGAGAAAGCCATTCATCCCGCCCATCGCCTGCTTGAGCATGGCCTTGAAGGCCTGCGCTGCGGCGTGCTGGGCGGCTATTTCCAGACCTGGTGCAGTGAAGACGCCCGCGCAGCGGTCGCGGTTGCGGCTAATGCGTTGAACGCGCAGGATGAAGTGCTGTTCCCGGAAGCGGAGCTGGCGCGCACTGCCGCGTTTATCATTACCGCCTCTGAGGGCGGCAACCACTATCTCCCGGCGCTGCGTACCCAGCCTGAACGCTTTGAACCGCTGTCGCGCGAGCGTTTACTGGCTGGTGCGATGATCCCGTCGGCCTGGTACGTGCAGGCGCAGCGGTTCCGTCATCACTTTAAGCAGCAGATCCTGCCGCTGTTTGAGCAGTTCGACGTGCTGATCGCGCCCGCGACGCCGAGTACCGCAACGCTTATCGGCCAGGATACCATGCACATCAACGGCACCGATCTGCCGATCCGCGCCAGCATGGGTATGCTGACGCAGCCGATCTCCTTCCTCGGCTTGCCGGTGACCACCGTGCCGCTGCAAACGCCGGGCGGTTTACCGATCGGTCTGCAGCTGATTGCGGCACCGTTCAAAGAAGAGGCCTGTCTGCGTGCCGCATGGGCACTGGAAAAAATGGGCATTGCCCAAGCAGCCCCCGTCAACGTGAGCGCAAACTAATGAAGAGTGAATATATCGATCGCCCGGCGATTCTGGCTGAAGTCACCACCGCGTTTTACCGCTATGAAGAAGCCCTGATCAGCAATGATACGGTGGTGCTGGATGAGCTGTTCTGGCATGACGATCGCACCGTGCGTTTGGGTGCCGGGGAGAATCTGTATGGCATTGAGGAGATCAGAGAATATCGCGCGTCACGGCCGTCAGCCGGCTTGAACCGCGATCTGCGCAATACGGTGATCACCACCTTTGGCGAAGATTATGCGGTGTGTAGCACTGAATTCACCCGCGAAGGAACGGATAAAATTGGCCGTCAGCAACAGACCTGGGTCAAGCTGCCGTGCGGCTGGCGCATCGTGGCCGCGCAGGTCAGTTTGATGGTGTAAAGCAGGATTATCCGGGCCGGATGTAACCATCTGGCCCGGATAGCCGATCCCGGTGGCCCGATTTCTCAGGCCACCCGCTTGCAGACTCACTCCGCCGGCGCGGGATGGGCTTTAACCCAATGCTCGGCGATTTGCTGACGCGTACAAATCCACACGTTTTCGTGCTGCTGAATATGATCCAGGAAGCGCAACAAGGCCTTAAAGCGACCCGGACGGCCCAACAGGCGGCAGTGCATGCCAATCGACAGCATCTTCGGTGCGGTTTCGCCCTCTTCATACAGCACATCAAAGCTGTCTTTCAGATAGGTATAAAACTGCTCTGCGGTGTTGAAGCCCTGCGGCGTGGCGAAGCGCATATCATTGGTTTCAAGCGTGTACGGGATAATCAGATGCGGCTTCACCGTGCCATCCTGGCAGGTGACCTGCGTCCAGAACGGCAGGTCGTCGCCATAATAGTCGCTGTCGTAAGTGAATCCGCCCTGCTCAACCACCAGCCTGCGGGTGTTCGGGCTGTCGCGTCCGGTGTACCAACCCGTCGGCGCTTTGCCAAACAGATCTTTTAAGGTATCCACCGCCTGCTGCATATGCTGACGTTCCGCTTTCGGATCCATCGACTGGTAGTGGATCCACCGCCAGCCATGGCTGACCACGTCGTAATCGGCAGCCTTAATAGCATCAACAATCTCGGGATGACGCGCCAGCGCCATCGCCACGCCGAACACCGTTAGCGGCAATCCGCGCTTTTGGAACTCATTATGGATGCGCCAGAAACCGGCACGAGAACCGTATTCATACAGCGAGTCCATCGACATATGACGCTCGGGATAGCTTGCCGCGCCGATAATATCGGACAGGAACTGTTCGGAACCCGCATCGCCATGCAGCACGTTGTTCTCTGCACCCTCTTCATAGTTCAGCACAAACTGCACGGCGATCCGCGCGTTGCCCGGCCAGGCCGCATGGGGTGGATTGCCGGCATAGCCACGCAGATCGCGTGGGTAGTTTTTGTTAAAGCTGTACTCTTTTTTCTCTACGGCATCATTCATGGTCAAAGTCCTTGTGTCGGGACGACTTAATCCAGTTTAAGAGAGGCAAACTGACCCGACAGGGTTTTTCTTACAGGATAGTCCAGGTCACCGTGTTTACTGGTCGATAACCCCAGCGCCACCAGCGACTCCACCATTTTTACTGCGGCTCCCACGCCATCAATGACCGGGATACCCAGTTCCAGCGTTAACTCACGCGCCAGCGTGGCCATGCCACCACAGCCGAGCACAATTGCGCCGCTGCCGTCTCGCTTCTTCGCCTGTATACAGCCTTCGCGCACTTTCTCCTGCGCCAGACCGGTGCCATCTTCCAGTGCCAGCACCGGCAAATCGATGGCATGCAACGCGGCGCAATGCTGTTCAAAGCCATACTGCTGTAGCAAATGCCGTGCAATGATTAAGGTGCGCGGCAAGGTGGTGACGATAGAAAAGCGGGTCGCCACCATCGTCGCCATATGCATCGCCGCTTCGGCAATACCAATCACCGGTCCCTGAGCCAGTTCGCGGGCGGCTAGCAGCCCCGGATCGCCAAAGCAGGCAATCACGTGCCCACTGACGCCCAATTCCCGTCCCGCCTTGATCTGTTCCAGCACGCCGATGGCGGCGATAGCCTCGTCAAAATGCCCTTCGATAGACGGCACGCCCTGCGACGGGCACACCGCGAGGATCTCGGTTCCCGGCGCGGCCACGGCGCGTGCTGCGGCTCCGATTGTCGCGGTCATCGCCTGGCTGGTGTTCGGGTTAATCACCTGAACGATCTGCTTCACGCTCATGCTTTCGCTCCAAAGCCGGCAAAGAGGCGGCCAAAGTCAGGCAGCTGCTCGCCGCTGCGTTCAAAGTGCAGACTGTCTACGATATGCGCGAAATGTTGCTGCATAGCGTCAGTCAGCGGTTGCAGCGCTTTTTGTCGCAACAGTTCAATCAGCCGATCGTGATCGTCACAGCGGCAGCCCTGCTGCCACGGCGCGCCGTACGCCGCAATCACCAGCGACGATCGCTGCGTTAATCGCGTCACCATTTCGGTCAGTACCTGATTGCCTGAGATAGCCTGCAGCTGAATATGAAAAGCGGCGGAAAGGCGGATAGCGGCCGGGCCATCGTGCGCCTCGTGCGCCTGTTGTTCCTGGCGATTGAGTTTCTCCAGCGCCACCAGGTGCGTCGACTGGCAACGTGCGAGGATCGCCGGCAGATTGGCACATTCAAGTAAGGCACGGGTGCGGAAAATATCCTGAGCCTCTTCCACTGAGGGTGTCGCTACCTGTGCACCACGTTTGGGCGTCAGGACGATCATTTGCACCGCGGCGAGGCGCTGAAGCACTTTGCGGATCCCGGTGCGGCTGATGCCAAACACCTCCGCCAGCGCTTCTTCCGGCAGCTTACTGCCCGGTGGCAGCTGGTGCTCCACAATGGCCGACATCAACGCCTGATAGATTGGCTCGTCCTTGTCGTTCAGGTCAGAGGCCGTTTTCAGGCCGGTTTCACTCTTCATTACCCACTCCGGTAAACATCAGTTCCGTAAAGAATCGTACACATGAATCTCAAGTTTTGTATACAAAAAAACGATTCTGGCCTGATTCCTGCAATGTCTTGCTAAACCGATTTGCGTTTAGTGACCTACACAGGAGCAGGTTTCATGCCAAATAGTCAGAATGTCAGCCAGGCGTCGGCGGTTGAAGCCCACGCAAACTACAGCCCACGGCTGTGTAACGAAGACCTGGCGCCGACTCGCGACCAGAACTGGAGCTGGTACAACATCTTTTCTTTCTGGATGTCGGATGTACACAGTATGGGTGGCTATGTGGTCGCCGCGAGCTTCTTTACGCTCGGGCTGGCAAGCTGGCAGGTGCTGCTTTGCCTGCTGGTCGGCATCTGCATCGTGCAGATTTGTGCCAACCTGGTCGCCAAACCGAGCCAGATGGCCGGCGTACCCTATGCGGTGATTTGTCGTCAGGCCTTTGGTGTGTTTGGTGCCAATATCCCGGCGGTGATCCGCGGGCTGATTGCGTTTGCCTGGTACGGCATCCAGACCTATCTCGCCGCCAATGCGCTCATGCTGGTGTCGCTGAAATTCTGGCCGTCGCTGGCCGCCATGACGCACGCGTCCTGGCTGGGTCTGTCTCAGCTGGGCTGGATTTGCTTCGGCATTATGTGGCTGGCGCAGGCCATGGTGTTCTGGCACGGCATGAGCGCCATTAAGCGCTTTATCGATATCGCCGGTCCGGCAGTGTATGTGGTGATGGTGGCGCTGGCCGGTTGGATTGTGTACAAGACGGGCTTTGACGGTATTTCGCTGACGCTGGCCAGCAAGCAGCTCACCGGTGGCCAGCAGGTCTGGGAAATGATTACCGCGACCGCGCTGGTGGTCTCCTACTTCTCTGGCCCACTGCTGAACTTCGGTGACTTCTCGCGCTACGGTAAGAGCATGAATGAAATCCGTCGCGGCAACCGCTGGGGCTTACCGTTCAACTTCCTGCTGTTTTCCGTGGTGACGGTGGTGATTGTTTCCGGTACTCAGTCGCTGTTCGGCCATATGATCACCGATCCGATTGAAACGGTGAGCCGCGTCGGTAACGATCTGGCGGTCGCCATTGGTCTGCTGACGATGATCACCGCCACGATCGGCATCAATATCGTTGCGAACTTTGTTTCCCCGGCATTCGACTTCTCCAACTGTTCACCGCAGAAAATCAGCTTCCGCACCGGCGGCATGATCGCGGCGGTTGGTTCGGTGCTGTTAACGCCGTGGAACCTGTTCCAGTCCCCTGAGCTGATCCACTACACGCTGGACGTACTGGGTGCCTTTATTGGTCCGCTGTTCGGTATCCTGCTGTGCGACTTCTATCTGATTAAACGCAGCCAGATTTCCGTGAAGGATCTGTTTGATGATACGCCTCAGGGCCAGTACTGGTATCGCGGTGGATTCAACCCGAAAGCCATCGTCGCCCTCGTCCCGTCGGTGTTGATTGGGTTGGTGATCAGCTTTATTCCTTCGCTGCATGACGTGGCAAACTTTAGCTGGTTTATTGGCGTGGCGTTGGCTGGCGGGTTCTATCGCTGGATTGCGCGTGAGGATCGGGTGGTCAGCAGCCAGGGTTATGGTCGTAAGGTGGCGGTAGAGAAGCGTTAATAAAGAAGGGGACGGCGTTTTACCGTCTCCAGAAACGACAAAAGCCTGATTCATTGCTGAATCAGGCTTTCTGAATACTTGGCGGAACGGACGGGGCTCGAACCCGCGACCCCCTGCGTGACAGGCAGGTATTCTAACCAACTGAACTACCGCTCCACCGATGTTCCCCGTCGGGAACGGGGCGAATATTACGGCCAGCCCTTCCCCCCGTCAACGCTTTTTATCGGGGTTTTCAACCGACTGCCTGTTTTTTCGCCTTTTCGCTGATTTAATCCGTGATTTTCAGCACTTATGCGCGCCAGAGGCAGCTTCCGCCCTTCTTCATCACCAGATCCAGCCGCTCTTCATGGGCCATGTTTTCCGCCTCACTCGCCGATAGCACCACCAGCCCCGAGGCCGGACGCGTAATGCGATGAATAGTGTCGCCGTTGCTTTGCTGCTGCTGATCGCCTTCCATCGAGAACTTCAGCAGCGTCTGGCCACCGGTCATCGCCAGGAACACTTCCGCCAGAATTTCGGAGTCCAGCAGTGCGCCGTGCAGGGTTCGCTTGGTATTATCTATCTCGTAGCGTGAGCAGAGCGCATCAAGGCTGTTACGCTTGCCGGGAAACATTTTGCGCGCCATCGCCAGGCTGTCGGTAATGCGGCAGAAGGTTTCGGTCTTGGGAATATTGCGCCCAAGCTTGGCAAACTCGTAGTCCATAAAGCCGATATCAAACGACGCGTTATGGATCACCAGCTCGGCGCCATCGATGTATTCGAGGAAGCCGTCGGCGATGTCGGCAAAAGTGGGTTTGTCGGCGAGGAATTCATCAGCAATACCGTGAACGCCAAAAGCTTCCGGATCCACCAGCCGATCGGGCTTCAGATAAACATGGTAGTTATTGCCGGTCAGACGGCGGTTTATGACCTCAACGGCACCGATTTCAATGATGCGATGCCCTTCATAGTGCACCCCAATCATGTTCATACCGGTGGTTTCAGTATCGAGTACGATCTGACGCGTTGTATTTACTGTGCTCATAGGACCCGTTTATGTCAGACTTGGCGTTTTTCAGCAGGGAGTCTACCAGAGATGACTAAGCAGGTAGAAATTTTCACCGACGGTTCTTGCCTGGGCAACCCCGGACCGGGCGGTTATGGCGCTATCTTACGCTATGGTAAGCACGAAAAAACCTTCAGCGAAGGCTATTTTTTAACCACCAATAATCGCATGGAGTTGATGGCTGCTATTGTCGCGCTGGAAGCCTTAACGCAGAAGTGTGAAGTGGTGCTCAGCACCGACAGCCAGTATGTTCGCCAGGGCATCACCAGCTGGATCCATAACTGGAAAAAACGCGGCTGGAAAACCACCGATAAGAAACCGGTCAAGAATGTCGATCTGTGGAAGCGGCTGGACAGCGCCCTGAGCCACCATGAGATCAAATGGGAATGGGTCAAAGGTCATGCGGGACACGTCGAAAACGAACAGTGTGACGAGTTAGCCCGCGCGGCCGCAGGCAACCCGACCCAGCAAGATGTGGGCTACACGTCAGAATCCTGATGCCCCTGCCGCGAGCGAAACTGGCTGGTTGCGCCAACCGCCGAGGTGATCCTTCTTTTCGCCGCGGCCCGTTTGGCCGGATTCATGATCAGCGGGAAGGTGCGCTTACGCGCGACAATGATGCTCAGGCAGCCCAGCGCCGGAAAATGCGTGCTGATGACCTTGCCGCCCTGCCGGTTCCACGGCACGACCTGGAACCGCGTGCGCTGAACCACTTCGTAATTCAGCAGGCTCAGCCAGTCCATTAACCTCATCTGCGTAAACATCCGACTGTTCCACGGCACGCGCTTGTGGATGCCCGGGATCAGTTTGCCGATCCCCAGCACGCTAAACGGGTTAAAGCCGCTGATAATGATCCAGCCATCGTCGATCAGTACCCGATCCACTTCCCGCAGAATGCGGTGCGGATCGCTGCTCCAGGCCAGACAATGTGCCAGCAGACAGGCATCAACGGATTTCGATTCAAACGGCAGGCTCATCGGATCCGCCTTGACCTGCAGCCCTTCGCCGCTTAATCCCACGTTAACCTGATGAGAGATGGCGCAGCTTTCGGTGTCGATTTCGGCGCTAAGATGGCCCACTTTTAACAGATGAAAACCGTAGAGTTTGGCGAGGCAAGGCTGGAGATGCTTGTTGAGGGCATCACGATAAAACTCTCCCCATGGGATCTCTGCCCACGAGTCTGGCACCTGACGAATTTGGCGTGTTTTAGCGGGCTTCATGCTTTACCATTCTCTTTCCATTTCAGCCAATAAAAGAGGCGATGATGAATCTTACCAGCATTCCGGCACTTCAGGACAACTACATCTGGACATTAAATAATGAACAGGGCCAGTGCCTGATCGTTGACCCAGGCGAAGCGGCGCCGGTGCTCTCCGTTCTGGCAAAAAACCAGTGGCAGCCCGTGGCGATCTTGCTTACTCATCATCATCACGATCATGTTGGCGGCGTGAAAGAATTGCTGGAGAAATATCCGGGAATGACGGTCTATGGGCCGAATGAAACCGCCGATAAAGGGGCGACATCGATCGTCAGTGAAGGGGATAGCATTACCGTGCTGGATACCGAATTCAGCGTGATCTACACACCCGGTCACACTTTAGGACACATCTCATATTTCAGTCACCCTTACCTTTTCTGCGGCGACACGATGTTCTCAGGCGGTTGCGGTCGTTTATTCGAAGGCACGCCGGAACAAATGTTTGAATCATTTCAGAAGCTTAACGAGCTACCCGCCGATACACTGATATGTTGCGCGCATGAGTATACTTTATCGAATTTAACCTTTGCGCATGCCGTTTTACCGCAGGATGCGAAGATAGAGAGCTATTACCGTGAAATTAAGGAGTTACGCGCGAAAAACGGCGTTTCCGTGCCGACAAAGCTGGAATTAGAGCGACAAATTAATGTTTTTTTAAGAACGCAAGAACCTGATTTACAGAGACTTATAGGGTATGAAACATCTCCACAACATGAGTGGCAAGTATTTGCAACTCTACGCGAGAAGAAAGACCGTTTTTGATTTTTCGGGTTGTGTTGCTATGGGCGAGCAAGTATAGTTGCTCGTCTTTTAAGCGAAGAATGACACACACATGAAGGCTAAAGCGATATTACTCGCCTCGGTCTTGCTGGTGGGTTGCCAGGCGTCAAAGCATGACACCAACATCCCGGAACAGCATGCACAGAGTTTGTCTTCGGCAGGTCAGAATGAAGCAGAGCAGGACACAGATCGGTTGTTATCCCCGCGTTGGCAGGATGATGGAACCCGCGTTACGCAGGATAAAGATTTGTGGAATCTCATCAGTACCGAGCTGAAGATGAAGGTTCCGGATAATGCCCGGATACGCGAACAAAAACAGAAATACTTAAGCAACAAGAGCTATCTCCACGATGTAACATTACGGGCAGAGCCGTATATGTACTGGATTGTCGAGCAGATTAAAGAACGTAAAATGCCGATGGAACTGGTACTACTACCCATAGTGGAGAGCGCTTTTGACCCCCATGCGACCTCAGCCGCCAATGCCGCAGGCATCTGGCAGATTGTACCGCAGACGGGGCGAAACTACGGTCTGAAGCAGAGCCAGTGGTATGACGGACGCCGCGATGTCGTGGCTTCCACTAAGGTTGCGCTGGACATGATGGAACGTCTGAACAAGATGTTTGACGGTGACTGGTTACTGACCATCGCCGCCTATAACAGCGGTGAAGGACGCGTCATGAAAGCGGTAAAAGCCAACAAAGCCCGAGGGAAACCGACGGACTTCTGGCATTTATCTCTGCCACGCGAAACCACGGTCTACGTGCCAAAAATGTTGGCTTTGGGAGATATCCTGAAGAACAACAAGCGTTACGGTTTACGTCTGCCGGCGCCTAACGAAACCCGTGCTCTGGCACGTGTCGATGTGGGCCAACAGATTGAACTGACGCAGGCGGCAGAAATGTCGGGCATGTCACTGAGCAAGCTGAAAAGTTTTAACGCGGGCTACAAACGCGGCACTACGGCACCGAAAGGTGGACCTCAGTACATCATGGTACCGAAGTCGAACGTAGCGCAGCTGCGTAACTCGCTGGCAACAGGCGATATTGCTGCCGTGCAGCCAACAGCGTTGGCGAATAACACGACAGCCGGTTCTTACAAGGTGCGCAACGGCGATACCCTGTCAGGAATTGCAAAACGTCTGAACGTCTCGGTGAAAGACCTGCAGCGCGCAAATAACCTGCGTGGCGCAAGTATCAAACCAGGACAGACCCTGAGCACGGGCGGTAGCGGCAACGCCACCAAACTGGCCGATAATGGCAACAGCATCACCTATAAAGTTCGTAAAGGTGATTCTCTGGCCAGCATTGCTAAAGGGCACGGTGTTGAGATTAAAGATGTGATGCGCTGGAACACCAGTGGCTCACAGAACATCCAGCCAGGCGACAAGCTGACGCTGTTTGTAAGCAACACCAGTACGCCAGACAGTTAAGACTGAGACCGATAAAAAGCCAATCTGCGGATTGGCTTTTTTTATGCCCTGAATTTCCCCTTACTCCCCTTCGCTCCACGTTGTGATCGCCTCGCGGCTTCACGCATCCTTGCTGGTACAACTGTGATCAAGATCCAGTAACCGTCAATCAGCGCTTGTATGGTAGTAATCTCAGTGTCTATGTTATCAACTTGTTTATTTTTTGATCTCTATTTTCGGCATACATAACAAGAAACAGCGTAAAACAGGGCGCGGACCGTTTAATGACGGCTGCAGACAACGATGACATTGAAAGGCACCAGATATGACACTCCCTTCTTCTGAACTGGCTGAACATCAAACGACTCAGGTTAGCGCTGCCGCTGGCGCGCAGGCACCCCGGCGTGGGCTTTTACGCTTCCTGCCGAGAGCCCACCCGCTTTCCTGGTGGATGCTGGTGATCACCACGCTGGCGATCCTGATGAACTCCATCGACAGGATTATTCTGCCGACCCTGCTGCCGGCGATCATGAAATCCTTCAACCTGACCGAAGTGCAGGCTGGCTGGCTCAACTCGTTAAGTTTTGTCGGCACCTTAACCGGCGCCGTGCTTTTCGGGCTGTTCTCGGATTGGGTCGGCACCGGTCACAAACGCTGTTACAGCTGGTGTGTCGCGGTGTTGGTAGAGATTGTCTCGGGTGTCGCTACGGCGTTCTGCAAGTCTCTCGGGGCGTTTCAGGCGCTGAGAGTGGCGATGGGGATGGGCACCGGCGGCTCAGAACCGATTAACGTCGCGCTGCTGGGCGAATGGTGGCAGAAAGAGAACCGTGGATTTGCGATCGGCGTGCACCATACCGGCTTCCCGCTGGGACAGTTTATCGGCCCAATCCTGATCGCTGCCATTCTGGCTTTTGCTACCTGGCGCGAAGCCTTTCTGTTTATCCCGCTGATTGGTCTGGTGATCCTGATTGCCCAGCTGATTATCGGCACCCGCAAAAATCATCAGAAAGTGAATGACTGGATTGTTGAAAACAAACTGACGCCGCCGGTCACCGAATCTCTGCAAAAAACGGTAGAGAACGCCTCTCTCTGGTCCAACGCGGTCTCCTGCCTGAAAAACCGCAACTGCCAGCTGGCGATCCTGCTGATTTTTGGCTTTACCTGGGCCGAGATGGGCATTGCTAACTTCCTGACGTTGCAACTGACCCGCGAAGTGGGACTGGACCTTTCCACCGCAGCGATTATTTCGGGTGCCTCTGGCTTAACCGGATGGATTGGCCAGATCCTGTGGGGCAGCTTCTCAGACGTTAAAGGACGCAAACGCTCGCTGACTTTTATTATTGCTGGCTGGATCCTGGCGGCGGCACTGTGCATGTTTATCCACTCTGCCGCGCTGGGTTGGGCGATCCTGATTTTCTGGGGGCTGTTCCGCAACTCTCCCTATCCCGTTGCCTACGCTTTACTGATTGACTCCTCGCCGCGTGCCGCCGCATCCAGCATGGGACTGATGATTGGCCTCGCCGTCGGCATTGCCGGCATTCTGGTTGCGCCCGTTAGCGGCTGGATCATTCACAGTTATGGCTTCACCGTTCACTATCTGGTGATTGTCGGCGTGCTGCTGCTCTCCTGCGCCCCACTGTGGTTTATCAAAGAAACCGTCAACCTGAATAAGGCCTGATATGACTCACGATCTGCTTAGCGTATTGCGTCAACACCGCCTCATCGAGCTGAACCATCAGTATGAGGAATTCATGCCCGTCTGGCCGACCCACGGCAAGTTTTTCTGTAGCCGCGCGGAGGATTACGCTGCCGGGGACGGCAACTATAACTGCCAGCTAAGCCTGGGAGATCACTGCGGTACGCACGTTGATGCGCCGGTGCATTTTATTGAGGGTGGCAAGACGATTGAACAGGTGGACGTGCAGCAACTGACGGGACGTGGACGCTGCCTGGATATGTCCCATCTGGCGGAAAACGCCGATATCACCCGCGAGATGATCGCCGCATGGGAGGCAGAGCATGGCGAGATTCTGGCTCAGGATATTGTGATTTTTCGCACCGGCTATGATGAGAAATGGCGTTGCCGTCCGCATCAGGCGGCGTTTTTGCAGAACTGGCCGGGACTGTCAGGAGAAGGCGCGCAGTATCTGATAGATAAAGGCGTGACGGTGTTCGGAACGGATGCGATGTCGCTCGATCGCTACAGTAATGAAGCGCATCCCGCGCACCTTGCCGTGTTGGGTGCCGATTGCCTGATTATTGAGAATCTGGCCAATCTGCGAAGCCTGCCGACAGCCTTTATCTTTATGGCGTTGCCGCTACGAATTAAGGGCGCTTCCGCCTCGCCGATTCGGGCCGTGGCACTGGTTGAGTAACAGCCCCTTGCGGGGCCGTTTTGATTCAGGGCTTAAACGCTTCGATAAAGATCACGTCGGTACTGAAGCTGCCATCCGGCTGTTGAGCATAGTAGCGCTGCACTTCTTCAGAAGCAGACTGCTGATAAGCCCGGATGGCATCCGCCATCACCTTCGGCGTGCGCATGCGTTCAATCCAGCTGCTGAACTCCAAATCCAGGCGGTCATGACTGACGGCCGTGATTGCCAGTCCGGCTTCCGTGAACATCGTCAGCCACTCACCAGGATTGTAATCGCGGACGTGGGAGGTATCGCGCAGCGCCTCAACGGTCTGTAACCAGATATCCAGCACGGCATTGCCCGGCGCGTTCACATCCATAAAGATCACTTTACCGCCTGGCTTCAGGATGCGCTTCACTTCGCGCAGCGCCCGTCCGACATCATGCCAGTGGTGAGCTGAATAACGGCTGATAACGATATCAAAGGATTCGTCGGCAAAAGGCAGGTATTCCGCATAGCCCTGCACCGTCGACAGATGCTCATAGCCACGCTCTTTTGCCGCTTCAGCTACCACCGCCAGCATTTTCGCCGAGAGATCGTATGCCACCACGCGCTTAACATGCTGAGCCGCAACATAGCTGGCGTGCCCACCACCACACCCTAAATCGAGTAAATGCGCATCCTTTTCCGCAAACAGACGTTCACCCAGACGCACTAAGTCGCGGCCGCTGGCGTGCACGGCACTGCTCAGATAGGCGCTTGCCTGGTCACCAAACTGTTTGTCGACGTTATCATGATGATGTGTAGCCATATCTCTGTGTTCCTTACTGATTTTTTGGAGTTATGGGCAGAACGTGAGGTCGACCTGCCCGTGACGGCAGGCCAAACATTCCCTAGAGAAGCGCAGGCTTGCCGGGATGGAATTCAACGAGTAGGGGATTGTGATCGGAGGCGCGGGTAACCAGCACGGAGGCTTCAGCCACGCCAAGACCGCGGTAAAACACAAAATCTAACGGACGACCAAAGGCTTTGCGTCGGTGATCGTCGGTAAAGCGCACTTCTTCCAGCCCCATATCGCGGGCGAAGGTATATAACGCATTGATGCGCTGACGGCTCCAGGCGTTAAAGTCACCGGCCATAATCACCGGGCCGCGATGATGAATTATCTGCTCGCCAATCGGCCCCAGCTGTTTGCTGTAAACATCAATCCCCAGACTGAAGTTAACGGCATGGATGTTCACGACCATCAGCATCTGATCGTCAGGCAAGGCATAGGCCGTCACCAGAGCAGATTTAGACAGCCTTAACAAAGGCTCGCGTTCGCGTAACGGGCAGCAATAGACGGGATGCGCAGAAGCCAGCGTCATCACCCCAGATGGATGTTGAGGCAAAGCAAAGGCCGGAACCTGATCGGCGGCCAGATAGTTGGAGGTAGCGAAGCGCACCAGCTCCGGCGTGGTTTGCGCTTCCTGTAACAGCACCAGGTGCGCATCCTTACCAAAATTCTGCAGGACGGAGAGCCAGTCAGCACGCTGCTGTTTGAAGATGTTCCACACCAGCACCCGCAGCGTGGACTCTGTCGTCAGCGGCGTTCCCGGCGGCAAGGCTTTGCCAACGTGCAGCATGGCACCGGGCGGAAAAATGCGTTCCGCTGGTTGTCCCGCTACATATCTCATGGCATACGTCTTTCTTCGCACTCTACCGCCTGGCCTTAGTTACTACTGAATGAACCATTGTGTCATTCAGTTATAGGGGCTTTGGTAGTGAGTTTCAATCGGATCAGACTAATAACTGCTGTTAGTCGGTAAACAAATGATAACAAGGGCCGAGCGTTATCCGGCTTGCTTGCGGTAACGGTTTCCATGGCGCTCGGGATCGGCACATGATTAAATAACAAAATAATTCAAAGTCTCAGCAGAATTTTGCTCAAGGAGCAATAATGAAGGCCAATTCAGAAGAACTGGCAATTTTTGTCGCAGTGGTCGAGAGCGGCAGTTTTAGCCGGGCAGCAGAGCAGCTGGAGATGGCTAACTCTGCCGTCAGTCGGGCTGTCAAAAAGCTGGAAACCAAGTTGGGTGTGGAGTTACTGACCCGAACCACAAGACAGGTCAATCTCACTCAGGAAGGCGAAGTCTATTTTCGCCGGGTCCAGTCGGTGCTACAGGAGATGGCTGCGGCTGAAAACGAGCTGATGGAAAGCCGACAGATACCGCAAGGACTGTTGCGGATCGATGCGGCCACGCCGGTCGTGCTGCATCTGCTGATGCCGATGATCAAGCCTTACCGGGAGCGCTATCCGGAAGTCACGCTTTCGCTGGTGTCTTCTGAGACCTTTATTAATTTGATTGAGCGGAAGGTGGATATCGCCATCCGGGCAGGTAACCTGACTGACTCCAGTCTGCGGGCTCGCCCTCTTTTTACCAGCTACCGTAAAATTGTTGCCAGTCCCGGCTACTTGCAGCAGCACGGTATCCCGCACTCTTGTCAGGATCTCGCCGGGCATGTCTGCATGGGATTTGTCGAACCTCTGAGTCTGAACCGCTGGCCGATAGCAAAAGCCGACGGGCAGCTTTACGACATCACGGCGGATCCCACCTCTAACAGTGGCGAAACCATCAAGCAACTCTGCCTGAGCGGCAACGGCATTGCCTGCCTGTCAGACTTTATGATTGACCGTGAGATCAGAGAGGGAACCCTGGTGGAATTACTGGCTGATAAGATCCTGCCCATCGAAATGCCGTTTAACGCGGTGTATTACAGTGACCGGGCGGTGAGTACGCGCATCCGTTCATTTATCGATTTTCTCGATGAGTGGGTGAAAGCAGCGCTCCCAGGGACACGGGAAGCGCCGTAAAGCCAGAGTGAAGATTTAATCCCAGTCTGGTGCCAGACCTTCAGGGCTGACCAGACGTTCAGCACGATCCAGTTTGGCGATCTTCGCCCGATCCTCAGTATCCAGCTTCAGATCCCTTGCTGCCATGTTGCTTTGCAGATTCGCACGTTGAGTGGAGGAAGGGATCACCGCATACCCTTCCTGCATAGCCCATGCCAGCACTACCTGAGCGGCTGTCGCCTGATGCTTAGCGGCAATCTCAATTATCACCGGTTCCTGCAAGGCTTTACCATACGCCAGCGTCATATAGGAGGTGATGTGGATCCCCTTCTCACGGGCAAAATCCACCACCTTGCGGTTCTGCAGGAAAGGATGGAGTTCGATTTGGTTGGTAGCAATCGGCTTAACCCCGACCGCATCAATCGCCTGCTGCATCAGCTCTGTGGTGAAATTGGAGATACCAATCTGGCGGGTCAGCCCGGCTTCTTTCGCCGCAACCAGCGCCTTCATGGTTTCCGCGACCGTTACCGCCGCACCTGGCGATGGCCAGTGAATCAAGGTCAGATCGACGTAATCAGTGCGTAACTTGCTCAGGCTCTCTTTCAGGCTGGGGATCAAGGCGTCGGCACTGAGGTTTTCTACCCAAATCTTGGTGGTGATAAACAGCTGGTCGCGCGCCACACCGCTTTCAGCGATCGCCTGCCCTACTGCAGCTTCATTACCATAAATTTGGGCGGTATCAATGACGCGATAGCCGAGATCCAGTGCGTTTTTCACGGATGCGATTACCACGTCATCTTGCAGGCGGAAGGTGCCCAAACCGAATGCTGGAAGTGTCATAAATCCTCTGTTGTTACTGTTATTGGTTAAGTTGCGAGGAGTATGACAGAGGAATTATTGACGAAAAAACCGCTAACAATCACAACACTTTTGCCCTGTGAGCAACAATAGCCAAATAACAGACACAAAAAAGCCCTGAGTCTTATGACTCAGGGCTTCATGTTTAAGTGGCGGAACGGACGGGGCTCGAACCCGCGACCCCCTGCGTGACAGGCAGGTATTCTAACCAACTGAACTACCGCTCCACCGATTCTGTACTGAATTCAGAATGTTGCTTCTGATATCAGGTGTTTCGCCCTTTCCGTGTCACTGGAAAGGTCATGACCATAAATGGTCTGAATTGATGCCTGGCAGTTCCCTACTCTCGCATGGGGAGACCCCACACTACCATCGGCGCTACGGCGTTTCACTTCTGAGTTCGGCATGGGGTCAGGTGGGACCACCGCGCTAAAGCCGCCAGGCAAATCTGTTACCGAGTTATCGGTTAATTACTGGTGCTGATACCCAGAGTCGAACTGGGGACCTCACCCTTACCAAGGGTGCGCTCTACCAACTGAGCCATATCAGCACGCTTATTTCTTGCAACAAGCGGGTTACTCACGCTTATTGGTCTAAATTGATGCCTGGCAGTTCCCTACTCTCGCATGGGGAGACCCCACACTACCATCGGCGCTACGGCGTTTCACTTCTGAGTTCGGCATGGGGTCAGGTGGGACCACCGCGCTAAAGCCGCCAGGCAAATTCTGTGCTCTGTCCTGTGTATTTCGCTCCGTGGCCGCGTTGGCCGCGCTTGTAAACTCAGTCACATACCTCAGTATGCTCCTTCCTTCACGGCGCTTGCCGCCTTGCCACAAAGCAAAATCCCACGGACCGGGGTCCGCAGAACAGATAATTCTTTATCCGGTTCAAGCTGAAAATATCTGTTCGTGTCTCTCAGACACCACCAGAACGCTTCTGGTGTTGTAAGGTTAAGCCTCACGGGTCATTAGTACCGGTTAGCTCAACGCATCGCTGCGCTTACACACCCGGCCTATCAACGTCGTAGTCTTCAACGTCCCTTCAGGGGCCTTAAAGGCCCAGGGAAGATTCATCTCGAGGCAAGTTTCGCGCTTAGATGCTTTCAGCGCTTATCTTTTCCGCACTTAGCTACCGGGCAATGCCATTGGCATGACAACCCGAACACCAGTGGTGCGTTCACTCCGGTCCTCTCGTACTAGGAGCAACCCCTCTCAATCTTCCAGCGCCCACGGCAGATAGGGACCGAACTGTCTCACGACGTTCTAAACCCAGCTCGCGTACCACTTTAAACGGCGAACAGCCGTACCCTTGGGACCTACTTCAGCCCCAGGATGTGATGAGCCGACATCGAGGTGCCAAACACCGCCGTCGATATGAACTCTTGGGCGGTATCAGCCTGTTATCCCCGGAGTACCTTTTATCCGTTGAGCGATGGCCCTTCCATTCAGAACCACCGGATCACTATGACCTGCTTTCGCACCTGCTCGAGCCGTCACTCTCGCAGTCAAGCTAGCTTATGCCATTGCACTAACCTCACGATGTCCGACCGTGATTAGCTAACCTTCGTGCTCCTCCGTTACTCTTTAGGAGGAGACCGCCCCAGTCAAACTACCCACCAGACACTGTCCCCACGCCGGATTACGGCGCCAGGTTAGAACATCAAACGTTAAAGGGTGGTATTTCAAGGTTGGCTCCACGCAGACTGGCGTCCACGCTTCAAAGCCTCCCACCTATCCTACACATCAAGGTTCAATATTCAGTGTCAAGCTATAGTAAAGGTTCACGGGGTCTTTCCGTCTTGCCGCGGGTACACTGCATCTTCACAGCGAGTTCAATTTCACTGAGTCTCGGGTGGAGACAGCCTGGCCATCATTACGCCATTCGTGCAGGTCGGAACTTACCCGACAAGGAATTTCGCTACCTTAGGACCGTTATAGTTACGGCCGCCGTTTACCGGGGCTTCGATCAAGAGCTTCTCCTTGCGGATAACCCCATCAATTAACCTTCCGGCACCGGGCAGGCGTCACACCGTATACGTCCACTTTCGTGTTTGCACAGTGCTGTGTTTTTAATAAACAGTTGCAGCCAGCTGGTATCTTCGACTGGCTTCAGCTCCGGGAGCAAGTCCCTTCACCTACGCGCCAGCGTGCCTTCTCCCGAAGTTACGGCACCATTTTGCCTAGTTCCTTCACCCGAGTTCTCTCAAGCGCCTTGGTATTCTCTACCTGACCACCTGTGTCGGTTTGGGGTACGATTCCGTGTTACCTGATGCTTAGAGGCTTTTCCTGGAAGCAGGGCATTTGTTACTTCAGCACCGTAGTGCCTCGTCATCACACCTCAGCGTTAAAAAGAGTCCGGATTTACCTAAACTCTCCGCCTACATGCTTAAACCGGGACAACCGTCGCCCGGCTAACATAGCCTTCTCCGTCCCCCCTTCGCAGTAACACCGAGTACAGGAATATTAACCTGTTTCCCATCGACTACGCCTTTCGGCCTCGCCTTAGGGGTCGACTCACCCTGCCCCGATTAACGTTGGACAGGAACCCTTGGTCTTCCGGCGAGCGGGCTTTTCACCCGCTTTATCGTTACTTATGTCAGCATTCGCACTTCTGATACCTCCAGCAGACCTCACAGTCCACCTTCGACGGCTTACAGAACGCTCCCCTACCCAACAACGCATAAGCGTCGCTGCCGCAGCTTCGGTGCATGGTTTAGCCCCGTTACATCTTCCGCGCAGGCCGACTCGACCAGTGAGCTATTACGCTTTCTTTAAATGATGGCTGCTTCTAAGCCAACATCCTGGCTGTCTGTGCCTTCCCACATCGTTTCCCACTTAACCATGACTTTGGGACCTTAGCTGGCGGTCTGGGTTGTTTCCCTCTTCACGACGGACGTTAGCACCCGCCGTGTGTCTCCCGTGATAACATTCTTCGGTATTCGCAGTTTGCATCGGGTTGGTAAGCCGGGATGGCCCCCTAGCCGAAACAGTGCTCTACCCCCGAAGATGAGTTCACGAGGCGCTACCTAAATAGCTTTCGGGGAGAACCAGCTATCTCCCGGTTTGATTGGCCTTTCACCCCCAGCCACAAGTCATCCGCTAATTTTTCAACATTAGTCGGTTCGGTCCTCCAGTTAGTGTTACCCAACCTTCAACCTGCCCATGGCTAGATCACCGGGTTTCGGGTCTATACCCTGCAACTTAACGCCCAGTTAAGACTCGGTTTCCCTTCGGCTCCCCTATACGGTTAACCTTGCTACAGAATATAAGTCGCTGACCCATTATACAAAAGGTACGCAGTCACACCACGAAGGTGCTCCCACTGCTTGTACGTACACGGTTTCAGGTTCTGTTTCACTCCCCTCGCCGGGGTTCTTTTCGCCTTTCCCTCACGGTACTGGTTCACTATCGGTCAGTCAGGAGTATTTAGCCTTGGAGGATGGTCCCCCCATATTCAGACAGGATGTCACGTGTCCCGCCCTACTCATCGAACTCACAGCAAGTGCATTTTTGTGTACGGGAGTATCACCCTGTACCCTGCGACTTTCCAGACGCTTCCACTAATGCACAAACTGATTCAGGTTCTGGGCTGTTCCCCGTTCGCTCGCCGCTACTGGGGGAATCTCGGTTGATTTCTTTTCCTCTGGGTACTTAGATGTTTCAGTTCCCCAGGTTCGCCTTGCAACACTATGTATTCATGTTGCAATGATGCACCAAAGTGCACCGGGTTTCCCCATTCGGGTATCGTCGGTTATTACGGTTCATATCACCTTACCGACGCTTATCGCAGATTAGCACGCCCTTCATCGCCTCTGACTGCCTAGGCATCCACCGTGTACGCTTAGTCACTTAACCTCACAACCCACAAGCGTCCCGAAAGACACATTGCTGTTGTAAGCATTTGAGAGACTCGAACATATCGTTGATTTCATTCTTATTACGGAGAATGAAAACGACATGTCGTTTCAATTTTCAGCTTGTTCCGGATTGTTAAAGAGCATAATACTTCGCAGCACACCGTTGCCGGTACGCTCTGAAGTATTGTCAGAAAACTGCATGGTGGAGCTAAGCGGGATCGAACCGCTGACCTCCTGCGTGCAAGGCAGGCGCTCTCCCAGCTGAGCTATAGCCCCATACAGTTACTGCAGAGACCATCTACTACCACTCAACGTGAGTTCATCAGCCACCGTCAGGCGACAAATGTTAATTTTTGCTCAGGCAAGGCATGTTTTCGCGCCGCATAGTTCACTATGCGAGCCGGAAACATAACGCAGCATGAGTAAAAATTTGGTAGGCCTGAGTGGACTTGAACCACCGACCTCACCCTTATCAGGGGTGCGCTCTAACCACCTGAGCTACAAGCCTGTAGAGGTTTTTTCTGCTCGTTACTTTTCTATCAGACAATCTGTTGTGGACACTACGCGGGAAAGTATCTTCAGGTAAGGAGGTGATCCAACCGCAGGTTCCCCTACGGTTACCTTGTTACGACTTCACCCCAGTCATGAATCACAAAGTGGTAAGCGCCCTCCCGAAGGTTAAGCTACCTACTTCTTTTGCAACCCACTCCCATGGTGTGACGGGCGGTGTGTACAAGGCCCGGGAACGTATTCACCGTAGCATTCTGATCTACGATTACTAGCGATTCCGACTTCACGGAGTCGAGTTGCAGACTCCGATCCGGACTACGACGCACTTTGTGAGGTCCGCTTGCTCTCGCGAGTTCGCTTCTCTTTGTATGCGCCATTGTAGCACGTGTGTAGCCCTGGCCGTAAGGGCCATGATGACTTGACGTCATCCCCACCTTCCTCCGGTTTGTCACCGGCAGTCTCCTTTGAGTTCCCGACATTACTCGCTGGCAACAAAGGATAAGGGTTGCGCTCGTTGCGGGACTTAACCCAACATTTCACAACACGAGCTGACGACAGCCATGCAGCACCTGTCTCACGGTTCCCGAAGGCACTAAGGCATCTCTGCCGAATTCCGTGGATGTCAAGGCCAGGTAAGGTTCTTCGCGTTGCATCGAATTAAACCACATGCTCCACCGCTTGTGCGGGCCCCCGTCAATTCATTTGAGTTTTAACCTTGCGGCCGTACTCCCCAGGCGGTCGACTTAACGCGTTAGCTCCGGAAGCCACGCCTCAAGGGCACAACCTCCAAGTCGACATCGTTTACGGCGTGGACTACCAGGGTATCTAATCCTGTTTGCTCCCCACGCTTTCGCACCTGAGCGTCAGTCTTTGTCCAGGGGGCCGCCTTCGCCACCGGTATTCCTCCAGATCTCTACGCATTTCACCGCTACACCTGGAATTCTACCCCCCTCTACAAGACTCTAGCCTGCCAGTTTCAAATGCAGTTCCCAGGTTAAGCCCGGGGATTTCACATCTGACTTGACAGACCGCCTGCGTGCGCTTTACGCCCAGTAATTCCGATTAACGCTTGCACCCTCCGTATTACCGCGGCTGCTGGCACGGAGTTAGCCGGTGCTTCTTCTGCGGGTAACGTCAATCGACAAGGTTATTAACCTTATCGCCTTCCTCCCCGCTGAAAGTACTTTACAACCCGAAGGCCTTCTTCATACACGCGGCATGGCTGCATCAGGCTTGCGCCCATTGTGCAATATTCCCCACTGCTGCCTCCCGTAGGAGTCTGGACCGTGTCTCAGTTCCAGTGTGGCTGGTCATCCTCTCAGACCAGCTAGGGATCGTCGCCTAGGTGAGCCATTACCCCACCTACTAGCTAATCCCATCTGGGCACATCCGATGGTGTGAGGCCCGAAGGTCCCCCACTTTGGTCCGAAGACGTTATGCGGTATTAGCTACCGTTTCCAGTAGTTATCCCCCTCCATCAGGCAGTTTCCCAGACATTACTCACCCGTCCGCCACTCGTCACCCAAGAGCAAGCTCTCTGTGCTACCGTTCGACTTGCATGTGTTAGGCCTGCCGCCAGCGTTCAATCTGAGCCATGATCAAACTCTTCAATTAAAAGTTCGATTTGCTGAAACAAGTTCAGCGGTGCTCAAGTGTAAAACGTCATAATGAATTTCATTATGTGTTCACTCTTAAGGCTTGATATTTTTTTGCGCCTTGCGGCGCTGATATCAATCCTGCGAGTGCCCACACAGATTGTCTGATAAATTGTTAAAGAGCGTTGCGGTAAGTGCCTTGGCGCCTTACTGCGAGGTGGCGTATATTACGCTTTCCTCTTTCAGAGTCAACCCCTTAAATCAGGATTTTTCTCTTCATCTTTCAGCATACTGAGCGTTTGCTCGTTGCCGTTCGATGGAGGCGCATTATAGGGATACGCCGCGGGAAGGCAAGCGTAAATCTGAACTTTTTTACCGTTCGATGAAACTTCACTCAGAACGCTGCTTTTTAGCCCTGTTTGATGCGTGCAGGCAGGTCTGCAAGGCTATTAATCACCCAGTCAGCTGCTTTTTCACCCTCTTCGGTAATCGGCTTGCCGCTACGAACTAATACCTTTATTCCTACACCGGCGGCTTTACCTGCCAGCATGTCATCAATTTTGTCGCCAACCATATAAGAAGCGGCCATATCGATGTTCAGTTCTTTCTGCGCGGATAACAGCATGCCGGGTTCTGGCTTACGGCAATCACACTGCTGGCGATACTCTTCTATTACACCTTCCGGATGATGCGGGCAGAAATAGATGCCATCCAGGTCAACGTCACGATCGGCGAGCGACCAGTCCATCCATTCAGTGAGCTGCATAAAGGTGTCTTCGGAAAAGATGCCGCGCGCAATACCGGACTGGTTCGTCACCATTACCAGTGCGTAACCCATCTTCTTCAGTTCCTGCATCGCCTCAATGGCACCGTCTATAAACTGAAAGTTGTCGATCTCATGGACGTAGCCATGATCCTCATTCATCGTGCCATCACGATCGAGAAATATGGCGGGGACTTTGTCTGTCACGTAGAAACTCCTGCTACTAAAGTTGCCGTAGAGTATCGCATGATTGCGCTAACGGTGAGAATGGCAGATTGAATGACTTTGATTGATTTAGACGTCTGGATGCCTTAACATCCACTCGCATTTCGCCCAAGGGCGATGCACTCAATACACGCCACGGATAACTGCACTACGATAATAAAATGATAAAACTTAACTCTATCACCAAAGTGTTCCAGCAGGGCACACGCACCATTACAGCGCTGTCTGATGTCAGCCTGCACGTGCCGGCCGGACAAATTTATGGCGTTATTGGCGCATCGGGCGCAGGGAAAAGTACCCTGATCCGCTGCGTGAATCTGCTTGAACGCCCAACGTCCGGCACTGTGCTGGTCGACGGTCAGGACCTAACCGGCCTTTCTGAAACTCAGCTGACCCAGGCCCGTCGCCAGATTGGCATGATCTTCCAGCACTTCAACCTGATGAACTCCCGTACCGTTGCAGGGAACGTTGCCCTGCCGCTGGAGTTAGGCAAGCTTTCCCGCAGCGAAATCAACGCCCGCGTAAAAGAGCTGCTGGAGCTGGTTGGCCTGGCGGACAAACACGATTCCTGGCCGGCTAACCTGTCTGGCGGGCAGAAGCAGCGCGTGGCGATTGCCCGTGCGCTGGCCACCAATCCGAAGGTTCTGTTGTGTGATGAAGCCACCAGCGCACTGGACCCGGCAACCACGCGTTCAATCCTCGAATTGTTGAAGGACATTAACCGGCGTCTGGGGATCACCATTTTGCTGATCACCCATGAGATGGATGTCGTGAAGCGCATCTGCGATCAGGTTGCGGTGATCAGTAACGGTGAACTGATTGAGCAGGACACGGTAAGTGAAGTGTTCTCTCATCCGAAGACGCCGCTGGCACAGCAATTTATCCAGTCGACGCTGCATCTGGATATCCCGGAAGACTACAGCGCCCGTCTGTCCGCAGACAACACTCCTGAGAGCGTGCCTTTATTACGCCTGGAATTCACCGGTCAGTCTGTCGATGCGCCACTGCTTTCCGAGTCGGCCCGCCGCTTCAACGTGAATAACAATATTATCAGTGCCCAGATGGATTACGCCGGTGGTGTGAAGTTTGGCATCATGCTGACCGAAATGCATGGCACCGAAGCCGATACTCAGGCGGCTATTACGTTCCTGAAAGAGCATCATGTAAAGGTAGAGGTATTAGGTTATGTCTGAAGCGATGATTATGCTTCTTTGCCGGGGCGTCTGGGAGACGCTGGTCATGACGTTTGTCTCTGGCTTCTTCGGTTTTGTTATTGGCCTGCCGCTTGGCGTTCTTTTATATGTCACTCGCCCAGGTCAGATTATTGAAAGCCGTTCACTGTATCGCTCACTGTCAGCGCTGGTGAATATCTTCCGTGCGATACCCTTCATTATCCTGCTGGTTTGGATGATCCCGTTCACCCGAATGATTGTCGGCACCTCTATTGGCCTGCAGGCGGCGATTGTGCCACTGACGATTGGCGCGGCACCCTTTATTGCCCGTATGGTTGAGAACACGCTGCTGGAACTGCCTACCGGCTTGATCGAGGCTTCCCGCGCGATGGGCGCCACGCCGTTCCAGATCGTGAAGAAAGTTCTGCTACCTGAAGCACTGCCCGGCTTAATTAATGCCGCTACCATTACGCTGATTACTCTGGTTGGCTATTCCGCAATGGGCGGTGCCGTTGGCGCCGGCGGTCTGGGCCAGATTGGTATTCAGTACGGTTATATCGGCTATAACGCTACGGTGATGAACACGGTATTAGTGTTGTTAGTTGTTCTTGTGTATTTGATTCAGTTCTGTGGCGACCGCATTGCACGTGTAGTCACCCATAAATAACCAACTGTTCTTAGATTAAGGAAGGGATATGTCTTTTAACTTTAAAACATTTGCCGCTGTGGGCGCGCTGATTGGTACATTGGCGCTGGTTGGTTGCGATCAGAAAGCGAAAGATCCAAACCACATTAAGGTCGGCGTGATTGTTGGCGCAGAACAGCAGGTTGCTGAAGTGGCCAAGCAGGTCGCGAAAGATAAATACGGCCTGGATGTTGAGCTGGTGACCTTTAACGATTACGTGCTGCCGAACGAAGCGCTGAGCAAAGGCGACATTGATGTTAACGCCTTCCAGCACAAACCTTACCTGGATCAGCAGATCAAGGATCGTGGTTACAAGCTGACGCCGGTTGGCAACACCTTCGTTTACCCAATCGCGGGCTACTCCAAGAAGATCAAATCTCTGGATGAGCTGCAGAACGGTGCGCAGGTTGCTATCCCTAACGATCCAACCAACCTGGGCCGTTCACTGCTGCTGCTGCAGAAAGTGGGCCTGATCAAACTGAAAGAAGGCACCGGCTTGCTGCCAACCTCTCTGGATGTGGTTGAGAATCCTAAGAACATCAAACTGGTTGAACTGGAAGCTCCACAGCTGCCACGTTCACTGGACGATCAGCAGATCGCGCTGGCGGTGATTAACACCACTTACGCCAGCCAGATCAACCTGACCCCGGAAAAAGACGGCATCTTCGTAGAAGATAAAGACTCTCCTTACGTGAACATGATTGTGGCGCGTGAAGATAATAAAGACGCAGAAAACGTGAAGAAATTCGTTCAGGCTTACCAGTCTGACGAAGTGAGCGCTGCGGCTAACAAGATTTTCAATGGTGGTGCAGTTAAAGGCTGGTAAGCCGGGCGGTGGCGGAGATCGCCGCCGATCCAGCGTGACTCAGTACAAAGCGGGCTTTTGCCCGCTTTTTGCCTTTTTAAGCGCTTGTTATTTCCCTGAAGGCTTGTTTCAATAACGCCACTTTTACCGAACCTGAGGATAATCCCATGCGTGTTTTACCGCTCTGTTTGTTAGCCCTTTCGCTGACAGGGTGTTCGTTGATGCATAAACCTTATAAGCCCGTCGAACCCTTTAAGCAGACTACGCAGACTCAGCCTGAACGCAGCAAACCGCAAACGCGGCCCGCGCCGGTAAAACTCTATACCAATGCCAGCGACCTGGTGAGTAAACCATTCCGCGATCTTGGTGAAGTTTATGGCGATGATTGTCAGGCAACGATGCAAAGCTCGCCACCGAACCTCAACACCGCGCGCAAAAGAATGCAGATCCGTGCTTCTGCGATGAAAGCCAATGCGGTGCTGGTCCATCAGTGTGAAATCGTCAGCAATGCACCAGGCTGCTACCGCCAGGCCGTTTGCCAGGGTTCAGCGTTGAAAGTCTCCAATCAATGAGTGCATTTTCCTTCCAGCAAATCGCAACGGTTCATTCCCCCTGGAAGGAGAAGTTTGCCGTTCCCCGCCAGCCCGGCCTGATTGAGGATGGCGGCGGAGAACTTCATCTGCACGCGCCTTATAATCAGCCCGAAGCCGTGCGCGGCCTGGAAGCCTTCAGCCATCTGTGGCTGCTGTTTGTCTTTCACCAGACGATGGAAGGCGGCTGGCGACCGACGGTTCGCCCTCCCCGGCTTGGCGGGAATGCGCGTATGGGAGTCTTTGCGACCCGTTCCACCTTCCGGCCCAATCCCATCGGCATGTCGCTGGTTGAGTTAAAAGGCATTCGTACCGATAAAGGCCAGGTGATTCTCGAACTGGGCAGTCTGGATCTGGTTGATGGTACGCCCGTCGTCGATATCAAACCCTACCTGCCTTTTGCCGAGTCGATTCCTGAGGCCCAGGCCGGATTTGCGCAAATGGCCCCTGAAGCCGCCATGTCAGTGACCTTTTCGCCGCTGGCGCAGCAACAGCTTGCTTTACACCGCGCGCAATATCCTCATCTCGAACGCTTTATTCAGCAGGTTCTGGCGCAGGATCCGCGTCCGGCTTACCGTAAAGGCGAAGAGCCCGAACGTGAATACGCGGCCTGGCTGCTGGATTTCAACGTTCGCTGGTGCGTAAACGCAGCGGGAACCGTGGTGATTGCGCTCGATCCTCGTTAATTTATTCCCCTGCATCTTTTGAGTCATCGGCCACGCTGGTACACTAGCCGCCAGAATTTTTTTGGCTCTGCTTACTTCGAATAGCTTTCCGCTTAATGGAATCGTAACTCATGCGTACTACTCAATATCTGCTCTCCACCTTAAAGGAGACGCCAGCCGACGCTGAAGTGATCAGCCACCAGCTGATGCTGCGTGCCGGGATGATCCGCAAACTGGCCTCAGGTTTATACACTTGGCTGCCAACCGGTCTGCGCGTACTGAAAAAAGTTGAAAACATCGTGCGTGAAGAGATGAACAACGCCGGTGCGATTGAGATCTCCATGCCGGTCGTTCAGCCCGCTGATTTATGGCAGGAGAGTGGACGCTGGGAGCAATATGGTCCTGAGCTGCTGCGTTTTGTCGATCGTGGCGATCGTCCGTTCGTTCTCGGTCCAACGCATGAAGAAGTGGTCACCGATCTGATCCGTAACGAGCTGAGCTCTTACAAGCAGCTGCCGCTGAACGTGTTCCAGATCCAGACCAAATTCCGTGACGAAGTTCGCCCACGATTTGGCGTGATGCGCTCCCGTGAGTTCATCATGAAAGATGCATACTCTTTCCATGCGTCACAGGAATCGTTGCAGGCCACCTACGATGATATGTACCGCGCCTACAGCCAGAGCTTCAAGCGTATGGGTCTGGACTTCCGTGCCGTGCAGGCGGATACCGGTTCTATCGGCGGCAGCGCTTCGCATGAATTCCAGGTGCTGGCGCAGAGCGGTGAAGATGATGTGATCTTCTCGACCGAATCTGACTATGCGGCCAACATTGAGTTTGCCGAAGCCGTGGCGCCAGCGGGCGGCCGTGCTGATGCTAAACAAGCGATGCAGGAAATCGACACGCCAAACGCGAAAACCATCGCCGAGCTGGTTGAGCAGTTCAACCTGCCGGTCGAGAAAACCGTGAAAACGCTGATGGTGAAAGCGACCAAAGAGAGTGGCCATACGCTGGTTGCTCTGCTGGTTCGTGGCGACCACGCGCTGAACGAAATCAAAGCTGAGAAGCTGGATATCATTGACGCGCCGCTGACTTTCGCCACCGAAGAAGAGATCCGTGCGCTGGTTGGTGCCGGTCCGGGTTCACTGGGTCCTGTTGGTCTGAACATGCCCATCATCATTGACCGCACGGTCGCCGTGATGAGTGACTTCTCTGCCGGTGCCAACGTTGATGGTAAGCACTTTACCGGCATCAACTGGCAGCGCGATCTGCCACTGCCACGTGTAGAAGACATCCGCAACGTGGTGGAAGGCGATGCCAGCCCGGACGGGAAAGGTACGCTGCAGATCAAACGCGGCATTGAAGTGGGCCATATCTTCCAGCTGGGAACCAAGTACTCGGAAGCGATGAAGGCCTCAGTGCAGGGTGAAGATGGACGCAATCAGATCCTGACCATGGGCTGCTACGGCATTGGTATTACCCGTATTGTGGCGGCATCCATTGAGCAGAACCACGATGAACGCGGCATTATCTGGCCTGCAGCGCTGGCACCTTTCCAGGTCGCCATCCTGCCGATGAACATGCACAAATCCTTCCGGGTGAAAGAGCTGGCAGAAGAGCTGTATGCTCAGTTACGCGCGAAAGGCATCGACGTGATTCTGGACGATCGTAAAGAGCGTCCTGGCGTGATGTTTGCGGATATGGAGCTGATTGGTGTGCCACATACGATCGTGATCGGCGACCGTAACCTCGACAGCGAAGAAGTTGAGTACAAATCCCGCCGTGAAGGCGAGAAGCGGATGATCAAAACCGGCGAAATCCTTGATTTCCTGGTCAGCGAGATCAACGGCTAGTCAGACCGCGGGCCGGATAATCCCTTATCCGGCCCGCAATGCGCTTCACCCCAGTTCCTGCCACATCGTTGCCTTGTGCAACGCGCGTTCAAAACCAGGCTTACTCTGCTCCACGCATTTTTCCACGCAGCGATTTGGTGGTTGCCTTACGCGACTTGCCTTCCAGCCGGCGTTTTTTCGATGCCAGCGTAGGCCGCGTCGCTCGCCGGGTCTTTTCGACCACCGTCAGCTCCTGAATCAAATTCTCCAGTCGCTTCAGCGCCGCTTCGCGGTTCATTTCCTGGCTGCGGTATTCCTGCGCCTTGATGATCACTACGCCTTCCGGGGTAATCAAATGGTGGCTGACCGCCATCAGTCGCTCTTTATAAAACTCAGGCAGGCTGGAGGCACGGATATCAAAGCGCAGATGGATCGCCGTCGAACTTTTATTGACGTTTTGTCCGCCGTTTCCCTGAGCCCTGATCGCCGTTAGTTCCAGCTCACTGCCAGGGATGGTGACGTTGCGTGACAGAATAATCATGCGCGTTTGCCGTTAACCAACCAGTCAGTGAAGCGCAGCTCCAGGTGGTTTTGGTCGTCAGAAAGCCAGATCGTGCCGTCCTGAATCGTTGCCTGCAGCGTCATCGAGCGTGATGCCAGTTTGATCAACGCACTCAGCTGCTCATCGTCGATAAAACGAATGGTCAGATTATCCTGCTGTGCCAGTTTGCTCTGGTTTTGTTGCCACCAGATCTGTGCTGCACGTCCGTTATAGGTATACAACACCACGCTGGCAGAACGATTACAGGCTCTTTTCACCCTTCTCTCTTCCGGCAGGCCCAAATCAACCCACAGCTCAATGCCGTTGTGGTCGTTCATCAGCCAGATTTCTGGCTCATCTTCCGCGCTCAAGCCGCGGGTAAAGACCAGACGTTCGTGCGCGTTCACCAGCCAGGCAAGCAGCCGCAGCATCAAACGCTCTTCGGTTTCCGAAGGATGACGAGCCAGCGTGAGGTTGCTGTCGATAAAAACATTTCTGTCCATATCCGCAACGTTGACCGTTGCTTTATAAATGGTCGCTTTAAGTGCCATGGGGTTCCTTATCGTTATTGGCTGCTATTGTAACCCGTTGACACAGCAAATCACTCGCCGGTGGGCTGATTTCACGCAAAAGCCTGTGTTATAGTCGTGAAATAGCCAGAGAAAACTCTGAGTGAGGTGCAAATGCAAAAGTATTGTGAATTAGTTCGCCGCAAGTATGCCCAGATAGGCAGCGGCGATCTGGGATACGTGCCAGACGCATTAGGTTGCGTACTGAAAGCACTTGACGAGGTAGCGGCAAATACTGAGCTACACTCTTCCATCAGGGAACAGGCAGCTTTTGCTGCTGCAAACTTATTGGTGAGCGATTATGTTGACGAATGAAGCCTACAAACCGATAAACTGCGACGATTACGACAACCTTGAACTCGCCTGCCAGAACAGCTGGACGCTGGCGCTGGAAATGAAAGATGGTGAAAAGCTGAAGGCGAAAGCCACAGATATGGTGTCACGAAAGAATGTGGAATATCTGGCTATCGATCTTTCTGGTGAAGTCCGCGAGCTGAGACTGGATCACATTTCCAGCTTCAGTCATCCCGATTTGGGCACTGTAGTGGTCAGCGAATCTGATTAAACCGCCGGGCGGGGTTGCTCCCGCCCATGCTCCTCAGTATCACGTCTGTTTTATCCAGCTCACCTGCCCGTAAACGTCTTCATCAGGCTTACCTTCCCGCGTGACAAACACCCCAACCGCTGCAATCAGCGTCTCGCCATAAAACAGCAGTGGCGTGCGATCGCGTTGCCAGGGGGGAATGCCCTTTTCCTGCCAGATTTTTTTCAGCGCGCGGCTGCCGGCCCGATCGGTGAGATGGAATTTCCCCTGCGCCTGAAAACGTACGCTGACGATCTCCTCCGGCAAAGCTGGCCGAATCTTTATGCCGGCATCATCGCGCAGCAGGTGTCCCAGACCGTCGGGCAAGCGGAGGGATGCATCGCCTGCAGGCCAGCGGAGGATCACATCGGTGACCGGCTCGGTCAGCGCCAGCCAGTAAAGCCGATCGCGATATCGCCTGACGTCAAACCGACCCAGCCGCAAACGCGGTTCGGCATCTTCACGGCTACACGCCACTTCCTGCCACAGCCGCTGCAGCGACGCTTTCGACGGCATCAGTCCGCCCTGTGAGGCAATCCAGCGACGCAGCAGCGCCGCCCGCCTGACGTCGCTCATGGCCAGCAACGGTGCCCATGCCAGACCACCCGCCTCATCCACCAGCGTGCCCAATGATTCAGCCAGCAGCTCATCCAGCAGTTGCTCCTGCTCACCACAAAGCGTCGCGCTGCGGGCAACTGACTGAGCAAAATGGGGCCAGCGGGAAGTCAGCTCAGGGATCACCTTCTGCCGCAGAAAGTTACGGTCAAAACGGGTGTCCTGATTGCTGTCATCCTCAATCCAGCTTAACGCATGCTCCGCTGCCCAGGCTTCGAGCTGTCCCCGGGTTTGTAAGAGCAGAGGACGAAGCAGCGTATGTGTGCCCAACAGCGACTGAACCGGCATGCCTGCCAGCCCGGCGGGCCCGCTGCCGCGCTTTAACGCCAACAGGAAGGTTTCGCACTGATCGTCCAGATGCTGGGCGGTGAGCAGGCATTCGGCAGGTCGAAGATGGTCAGCAAACGCCTGATAGCGCGCATCTCTGGCCGCCGCTTCCACCCCTTTTTCACGGCTATCCAGCGTGACGTACACCACCGCCAGCTCGACCTGCCATCGCTGGCACAGCTGCTGACAATGCTCCACCCAGCCATCGGCCAGCGGATTCAAACCATGATGAATATGGATAGCCCGCAGGTGCAGATCGTCCCGCTGTGCACGCAGGGTAACCAGCTGATGCAGCAGAACCGTTGAATCCAGCCCACCGCTGAAGCCCACCAGCAGATGCTGGTGTCCGGCGAGGTGCTGAGCAAGTGCATGCAGTGCCATGAGCATTCCGTTACGGGAAGTGGTAACCCGGCCAGAGCTGGCCGGGTTTGAATGGCGCTATATTACGCCTGATACAGCTCCAGCGGCAAACCATCCGGATCGTTGAAGAAGGTAAAGCGCTTATCGGTGATCGGATCGATACGGATGTCTTCGCAAATTACGCCCTTTGATTCCAGATGCGCTTTGGCGGCATCAATATCGTCAACGCTGAAGGCCAGATGGCGCAGGCCACAGGATTCAGGTTGAGTAGGCCGCGAAGGCGGGAAAGGGAAAGAGAACAGTTCAATGGTGTACTGACCGTTGAGCGCCAGATCCCCTTTCCAGGAGTCGCGTGCTTCGCGGTACACTTCGCCGATTAAGGTAAACCCCAGAATGTCGCAGTAAAAGTCCTTACTGACCTGATACCGGCTGGCAATAATGGCGATATGGTGCACCTGCTTAATACCTAACATAATAACTCCTTGCTAATGGCTTCTATCCCTTACTGTACGCAGGCCTTCAACGACCGACAATGGCACTAATCTGGAATTAATCGACCGGGTTTTTTAATACCCGCACCAGATACTGCCCTTCCTCCGTCAGCTTCGCGCCGTGAATGTCCGTTTCGAATCCCGGGTAATGTTTGCCGATGGTGCAAAGCATCAGCAGGAAGTCGAGCACCGCGCGGCTTTGCTCGGTGATCATTTCACCCGGCATCACCACGGGAACGCCCGGCGGATAAGGCAGGATCATATTGGCCGAAACGCGCCCAACCAGCTGCGAAATATCGACCGTCTCAACATTGCCCTTCACCTGCTGCTGGAACATCTGATGCGGCGTCATTTTCATTTCTGGCAAGATGGCGAAGGCTTGCAGCATCAACCTTGGCAGATCGTGTTCGCGGATCAGCCGGTGGATCCCCTGCGCCAGATCCTGAATGCGCATATTGCGGTAGAAATCAGGATCCTCCGCGTAGAGATCCGGCAGCATGTTTTTGACCCGCAGATTCAGATCGTAAGCACGTTTAAACTCGGTCAGGCCACGTAGCACGCTCATCGCTTTGGTCTTGTCGATGCCAATACTGAACAGGAACAGCAGATTATAGGGCCCGGTTTTTTCGACCACTACGCCGCGCTCATCGAGGAATTTAGCCACCAGCGCCGCCGGGATCCCTTCCTCCGCCATCACGCCCAGTTCGCTCATCCCCGGCGTCAGGATGGTGACTTTGATCGGATCGAGGTACATATGATCCGCATCCGCCTCTTTGAAGCCGTGCCAGTCCTCTTCGCCTGGCTGGATTGGCCAGCATTCTGGTTCATCAACCCCTGCCGGCTGCCAGATATCGAAGAACCAGCCTTCTGACTCTTCGCGCAGTCGCTGGACTTCCCGGCGGAAGTGCAGCGCACGCTCAACAGAACGGTTAATCAGCCGTTTACCCGGATTGCCACGCAGCATTGCCGCCGCCGTCTCGATGGACGCGACGATCGAATAGTTCGGCGAAGTGGTGGTGTGCATCATATAGGCTTCATTAAAGGTTTCTTCGTCGTAATCGCCTTTAATGTGGATCAGTGAAGCCTGAGAGAACGCCGCCAGCAGCTTATGCGTCGACTGCGTCTCGTAGATTACTTTTCCCGGCGTACGATCGCCGCTCATCCCGCTCAGCCCTTGATAGATCGGATGGAAATTGGTGTAAGGCACCCAGGCAGAATCAAAGTGGATCGACGGCACGTCCAGCGTCTCTTTGATGTACTGGGTGTTGTACAGCAGCCCGTCATAGGTTGAGTTGGTGATCACCGCATGCACCGGCCAGGTGGCGCGTTCAGTCTGCGCCACTTTCAGCGCAATACTCTCTTTGGTGAATTCGCGTTTGGGAATCCCGCCCAGAATGCCGAGCGCATTTCGGGTTGGCTTCAGCCAGATGGGAATGATATCGCTCATCATCAACAGGTGAGTCAGCGATTTGTGGCAGTTACGGTCGATTAATACCGTGCTCCCTGCGGCGGCGGCATACATGCCGACGATCTTATTTGAGGTCGAGGTGCCATTGGTCACCATGTAGCTCTGTTCAGCACCAAAGGTGCGCGCGACATACTCTTCCGCTTCCAGATGCGGACCGGTGTGGTCCAGCAGCGATCCCAGCTCAGTCACCGAAATAGAGATATCGGCCTTTAACGTGTTGGCACCAAAGAAATCATAGAACAGCGTACCGACCGGACTCTTCTGGAAAGCGGTGCCGGCCATATGCCCAGGCGTGCAGAAGGTGTATTTGCCCTCTTTCACATAGTTGAACAGCGCCTTGGTCAGCGGTGGCGTAATCGTATCGATGTATTCATTGGTGTACTGGCGGATACGCTGGGCAATCTCTTCGGAAACGCCGAGGCCGTATTCAAAGAACCACATCGCCATGCGCATCTCGTTGATGCTGACGTCCATGCTGGAGTGGGTGTTGATAAAGGCGTAAAGCGGAAGGTATTCGTTCAGCAGCTGGATTTCGCTGCACAGATCCTGGCTGTATTCATCCCAGTCAAAGATGACGCCGCAGATCCGGGGATTGTGTTCAATCAGCTTGAGCAGGTCGTTCGCATCTTTCGGGTAGATAGTCTGGAATCCCTGGGCGTTGAGCGCCCCGTCCAGCTCACGGATGGGTTCATCTTTATAGAATGCGTTATGCGGTCCCATGATCGCGATGATATTCAATGCGTACCTCCTGGTATTGTGCAGCAGGGGTAAGCATAGCGAAGATGGCGGGCAGAAGGGAAAAAATTGGGGAATGAACCACCCACAACATGACGTTGTGAGTGGATCATGAACTGTCAGGCGTAGCCGTAGTTCATCAAACGCTGGTAACGACGGTCCAGCAGTTCTTCAGTACTCAGCACGTCCAGATCGGCCAGGTCGGCCAGCAGCTGGGCTTTCAGTGTGGCACCAATCACCAGCGGCTCGCGATGCGCTCCGCCTAATGGCTCTGGGATCACCGTGTCGATCAGCTTCAGTTCTTTCAGACGCGAAGCAATAATGCCCATCGCTTCTGCGGCCAGCGGCGCTTTATCAGCGCTTTTCCACAGAATTGAGGCACAGCCTTCCGGTGAAATCACCGAATAGGTGCTGTACTGCAGCATGTTTACTTTGTCGCCAACGCCGATAGCCAGCGCGCCACCGGAACCACCCTCACCAATAACGGTACAGATGACCGGCACTTTCAGACCGGACATCTCACGCAGGTTGCGTGCAATGGCTTCGGACTGACCGCGCTCTTCTGCGCCAACACCCGGATACGCACCCGGGGTGTCGATAAAGGTGATGATCGGCATTTTGAAGCGCTCGGCCATCTCCATCAGACGCAGTGCTTTACGGTAGCCTTCTGGTGCAGGCATACCGAAGTTACGACGGATCTTCTCTTTGGTTTCGCGGCCTTTCTGATGACCAATGATCATCACCGGGCGACCATCCAGACGAGCGATGCCGCCAACAATGGCTTTATCATCCGCATAGGCGCGATCGCCTGCCAGCTCGTCAAAGTCAGTAAACACGTTGCGGACATAGTCCAGCGTGTAAGGACGCAAAGGATGACGCGCTAATTTCGCGATCTGCCATGCGCCCAAATCGGAGAAGATCTTACGGGTCAGCTCTACGCTTTTCTCACGCAGACGCTGAACTTCTTCATCCAGATTAATATCCAGTTTTTCATCCTGACGGCCAACCGATTTGAGCGAATCAATCTTCGCTTCAAGTTCTGCGATTGGCTGTTCGAAATCCAGGTAATTAAGACTCATAATATTCCTGTTTTAGTCAAACTCCAGTTCCACCTGCTCCGACCCTATCAGCGACCGCAATTCGTTGAGTAAACGATCGCTGGGCGACACACGCCAGGCTGCGCCAAAGCGCAACTTCGCCCGTGCATCCTCTCTCTGATAGTAGAGATGTACCGGAATGGTCCCCGAACGATGGGGTTCCAGGGATTGACGGAGACGGTTCAAAAGCTGGTCATCAATTTGCCTGTCCGTCAGCGAGATAGCAAGCCCACGAGCATATTTTTCACGGGCTTCATCAATGTCCATCACATCGCGGGCGGTCATTTTAAGCCCCCCGCTGAAGTCATCGAAGCTGACCTGTCCGCTGACGATCAGGATACGGTCTTTTTCCAACAAATGCTGGAACTTCTCTAACGCATCTGTGAATAACATCACTTCCAGACGACCAGAACGGTCGTCCAGCGTGCAGATGCCAATCCGGTTACCGCGTTTTGTTACCATTACGCGGGCCGCCACCACCAGACCAACTGCCATGGTCATTTTGCCACGATCGGTCGGGTGCATGTCTTTCAGGCGCATTCCCCCCACATAGCGCTCGATCTCTTTCAGATACTGATTGATCGGGTGCCCGGTGAGGTAAAGCCCCAGGGTTTCTCTTTCGCCATCCAGCTGGACCTGTTCAGGCCAGCGCTTGATGTCCGCATAGGATTTTTCGATGTGTGCCGGCTCTTCCGCCAGCACGCCGAACATATCGGCCTGGCCGATCGCTTCCGCTTTCGCATGCTGATCGGCGGCTTTCAACGCTTCTGGCAGCGCGCTCATCAGGGCGGCACGGTGCGGCCCCAGACGGTCAAACGCGCCGGACATCACCAGCTTTTCCAGCACGCGGCGGTTAAGCTTTTTGGTGTCGGTACGGGCACACAGGTCGAACAGCTCGCGGAAGTAGCCGCCTTCATTACGCGCTTCGATGATCGCTTCAATCGGGCCTTCGCCCACGCCTTTAATGGCGCCGATGCCGTAAACAATTTCGCCGTCATCGTTGACGTGGAACTGATACTGACCGGAGTTGATATCCGGTGGTAACACCTTCAGCCCCATGCGCCAGCATTCATCAACCAGACCGACCACCTTCTCGGTGTTATCCATATCGGCGGTCATTACCGCGGCCATAAATTCGGCCGGGTAGTGCGCTTTCAGCCACAGCGTCTGATAAGAGACCAGCGCATAGGCGGCGGAGTGGGATTTGTTAAAACCGTAACCCGCAAATTTCTCTACCAGGTCAAAGATTTTAACCGCCAGCTCACCTTCAATACCCCGCGACTTGGCGCCATCTTCAAAGCCACCGCGCTGTTTGGCCATCTCGACCGGGTTCTTTTTACCCATCGCACGACGCAGCATATCCGCGCCACCCAGGCTGTAACCTGCCAGCACCTGAGCAATCTGCATGACCTGTTCCTGGTACAGGATGATGCCATAGGTTGGCTCCAGTACCGGCTTCAGGGATTCATGCTGCCACTGGATATCCGGGTAGGAGATCGCTTCACGGCCATGCTTACGGTCGATAAAGTTATCTACCATGCCTGACTGCAGCGGACCCGGGCGGAACAGCGCCACCAGGGCGATCATATCTTCAAAGCTGTCAGGCTTCAGACGTTTGATCAGATCTTTCATGCCGCGCGATTCAAGCTGGAACACCGCGGTGGTTTCAGATCGCTGAAGCATATCAAAGCTTTTTTTATCGTCCAGCGGGATCGCGGCGATATCGATTGGCGGTTCGCCCTGCTTCTTGCGCCGGGCGTTGATCATCGCCAGTGCCCAGTCGATGATGGTCAATGTGCGCAGACCGAGGAAGTCGAACTTCACCAGCCCGGCATATTCCACATCGTTCTTATCAAACTGGGTTACCGGGAAGTTGCCGTTTTCATCGCAATACAGCGGCGCAAAATCGGTGATTTGCGTCGGTGCGATCACCACACCACCGGCGTGCTTACCGGCGTTACGCGTGACGCCTTCCAGCTTGCGCGCCATATCGATCAGCGCTTTAACTTCTTCGTCAGCTTCGTAGATTTCTGGCAGCTGCGGCTCGGCCGCAAAGGCTTTTTCCAGCGTCATGCCGGGCTCTGGGGGGATCAGCTTGGAAATACGATCGACGAAGCCATACGGATGCCCCAGCACGCGCCCAACGTCACGCACCACGGCTTTCGCCGCCATGGTACCGAAGGTGATGATCTGAGATACCGCTTTACGGCCATACATCTCGGCCACGTGCTCAATCACCAGATCGCGTTTTTCCATGCAGAAGTCGACGTCGAAGTCGGGCATCGATACACGTTCCGGGTTCAGGAAACGTTCGAACAGCAGGTCAAACTCAAGCGGATCGAGGTCGGTAATTTTCAGCGCATAGGCCACCAGCGATCCGGCACCGGAACCACGACCTGGCCCTACCGGCACGTCGTTATCCTTCGACCACTGGATAAACTCCATCACGATCAGGAAGTAGCCCGGGAAGCCCATCTGGTTGATCACGTTCAGCTCGATTTCGAGGCGATCGTCATATTCAGGCCGTTTTTCTGCCCGCACTGCGGCGTCCGGGAACAGGAATTCCAGACGCTCTTCCAGCCCTTCCCGCGATTTCATCACCAGGAAGTCTTCGGTGGTCATTTCGCCCGTTGGGAACTGCGGCAGGAAGTACTCACCCAGGCGGATGGTGACGTTACAACGCTTAGCAATCTCTACGCTGTTAGCCAGCGCCTCGGGGATGTCCGAGAACAGCTCGCACATCTCCTCTTCGGTACGCAGATATTGCTGAGGACTGTAGTTTTTCGGTCTTTTGGGATCGTCGAGGGTGAAACCATCGTGGATCGCCACGCGGATTTCATGCGCATCAAAATCGCCGGCTTCCAGGAAGCACACTTCGTTGGTGGCGACCACGGGAATACTGTTGGCAATGGCCAGCTCGACGGCAGCATGAACCCAGGTCTCTTCATCCTGGCGTCCGGTGCGGATCAGCTCAAGATAGTAGCGCTCAGGGAAGTATTGCTGATAGAACGCCAGGCACTCGGCAACCTGGGCATGGTTACCGCGCAGCAGCATCTGGCCAACATCGCCACGACGCCCGCCGGAAAGCAGGATCAGCCCTTCGCCCAGCTCGATCAGCCAGTCACGATCGATGATCGGACCGGCGGCACCATAACCACGCTGGTATGCTTTTGAGATCAACAGGGTGAGGTTCTGATAACCGGTGTTGTTCGCTGCGAGGATCGTCAGCTGACCCAGATCGTCGCCCATCGCGTCACTGCTGACCTTAAAGTCCGCACCGATGATCGGCTTAACGCCCTGACCGTGGGCACCGCCGTAGAATTTCACCAGGCCGCACAGGTTGAGGTAGTCGGTGATCCCAATGGCCGGCATGCCCAGAGAGGCAGCTTTTTTCACCAACGGGCCCGTCTTGGCTAATCCATCAACCATGGAATAGTCACTGTGAACGCGTAAATGAATAAAACGAGGTTCGGCCATCTTGGATCCCACTTAAGGCTGAGGGGTGAAAATTACAGGGTCTGTCCGGCTGAAGCCGCGACGTCGGCATCCAGTATCGCATTACGCACCGGTGCAAAACTGCGACGGTGATGCGGTGTTACGCCATGCTGCGCCAGTTTTTCCATATGCAGTGCGGTCGGGTAGCCTTTATGCTGAGCAAAACCATACTGCGGGAACAACACATCCAGCTCGCTCATTTCCCGGTCACGCGTGACCTTGGCAATAATAGACGCCGCGCTGATTTCACGCACCAGGCTGTCGCCCTTTACCACCGCCAGAGAAGGCATCGCCAGCACCGGGCAACGGTTTCCGTCAATCAATACAAAGTCTGGACAGATATGCAGTCCGGCAACAGCACGCTGCATCGCCAGCATGGTGGCATGCAGGATGTTCAGCCGATCGATCTCTTCCGGCTCAGCCCGACCTAAACTCCAGCTTAACGCCTTCTCGACTATCTCATCGTACAACGCCAGGCGGCGTTTTTCAGACAGCTTTTTGGAATCGGCCAGACCCACTATCGGACGGGCTGGATCGAGAATAACCGCCGCGGTCACCACAGCGCCGACTAACGGGCCACGCCCTACTTCGTCCACGCCGGCAATGCAGGTCGCGTCAGGATAGATAAAGTCGCTCATGGACAGAGTTCCAGTACGGCAGCCGCGGCCTGCTCATCGGCATTCCAGCGGATTTGATGATGAAGTTCGGTAAAGGTTGCCAGCAACTGATCGCGGGTGTCGCCTTCTGCCAGTAAAGGTTCAAGCGCGGCAGCCAGCAGATCGGGCTGACACTCTTCCTGCAGCAGCTCTTTCACCAGTTCACGGCCCGCCAGCAGGTTAGGTAACGACACGTAGTCCGTTTTCACCAGCCGCTTGGCCAGCCAGAAGGTGAAGGGCTTCATGCGGTAACCGACCACCATTGGGCATTTAGCCAGCATACACTCCAGTGCAGCGGTACCGGACGCCAGCAATGCCGCATCGCTGGCAACCATTGCCTGACGCCCTTTGCCATCCAGCAAGTGCATTTTCAGGTCTGGCGCCACTTCGGCTTTAATTCGTTCGAACTGTTCACGGCGGCGCGGGTTAACCAGCGGCACCACGATTTCCAGCTCTGGCCATTTCTGGCGCAATAACACCGCCGTTCTCAGGAAGTCAGCGCTAAGCATCTCAACTTCCGCATTGCGGCTACCCGGCAGCAAGGCCAGGCACGGCGTTCCCTCAGCAATCCCCAGCTCCAGACGCGCAGCGCGTTTGTCTGGCTGGATCGGCATCGCATCAGCCATGGTATGGCCGATAAAGCGGCAGGGAACATTGAAACGATCGTAGAACGCTTTTTCAAACGGCAAAAAGGCTAATACCAGATCGGTAGAGCGGCCAATTTTGAATACGCGTTTCTGACGCCAGGCCCAGACCGATGGGCTGACGTAATGAATCGTGTGAATACCGTTCTGCTTAAGACGCCCTTCAAGCGTAATGTTGAAGTCAGGCGCATCAATACCGACGAAGACATCGGGCTGCAGTGCAGTGAAGCGTTTGGTCAGATCGCGACGGATTTTCAGCAGGCGAGGCAGACGTTCAAGCACCTCAACAATCCCCATCACCGCCAGCTCTTCCATTTCGTACCAGGCTTCACAACCCTCGGCCTGCATCAGCGGTCCGGCAACGCCGACAAAGCGGGTTTCCGGGTGCTTTTCTTTGAGTGCACGGATAAGACCGGCACCAAGAATATCGCCGGAGGTTTCTCCGGCGACAAGGGCAATCGTTAAAGGATGCTTTGGCATGAGTTAACGAATCAAACCCCGCGTAGAGCGAGCGAAGAAATCGTAGAACGGCTGCACTTCTGGATGCTTGCTGGCAATCTCAGCGATTTCTGGCTTCGCTTCTTCCAGCGTTTTATTGCTGCGGTAAAGGATCTTGTACGCATTGCGGATCGCGTGTAAGGCCTCTTTACTGAAGCCACGACGCTGTAGCCCCACCAGATTGATACCAAACGGCGTGGCATGGTTACCCTGGGCAATTACGAATGGCGGAACATCCTGGACGACACCAGAACAGCCGCCAATCATCACGTGCGCGCCGATAACGCAGAATTGATGAATTGCTGTCATCCCACCAATAATGGCAAAGTCATCCACAACCACATGGCCGCCCAGCGTTGCATTGTTGGCGAGGATACAACGATCGCCAATAATGCAGTCATGAGCGATGTGCGCGTTAACCATAAACAGGTTATCGCTGCCCACTTTGGTCAGGCCGTCAGCCTGAGAAGTGCCACGGTGAATAGTGACGCTCTCACGGATGCTGTTACGGTCGCCCACTTCCACTCGGGTTGGCTCGCCAGCGTACTTCAGATCCTGGTTAGCTTCACCGATGGTGGTGAACTGATAAATGGTATTGTCTTTGCCAATACGGGTGTGACCATTGACCACCACATGAGATTTGAGGACAGTGCCTTCACCAATCTCAACATTCGCCCCAATAAAACAGAAAGGGCCGATATGGACGCGAGCGCCAATGACGGCGCCCTCTTCAATGACGGAACTTGGATGGATTACAGCAGTTTCATCAATCACGAATTATCCCTCCCGGCTGCGGGCACACATCATCGTTGCTTCACAGACAATTTTACCGTCTACGGTTGCCACGCCTTTAAAGCGCGTCAGACCACGGCGGGTTTTCTCGAAGGTGACTTCCATGATCATCTGATCGCCAGGCACGACAGGGCGCTTGAAGCGCGCGTCATCAATCCCTGCGAAGTAGTACAGCTCGCCAGGTTCCAGTTTGCCCACGCTTTTAAACGCCAGAATACCGGTTGCCTGAGCCATAGCTTCTAAAATCAGCACGCCTGGGAAAATCGGCTTACCAGGGAAATGGCCCTGGAAAAACGGTTCGTTGACCGAGACATTCTTCACTGCGCGCAGGAACTTGTGCTCTTCGAACTCAAGGACGCGGTCTACCAATAAAAACGGGTAGCGGTGAGGCAGCAGTTCAATAATCTCTTCAATCTTCAGAGTATGAGTTTCAGTAGTCAAAATACTCTTCCTGTCCTAAAAAATTCTGATGGCATCAATAACACGGCCTGCAAAGATCATCCGCAGGCCGCAAATCAGGTTCTGTGCGCCGGGCTTCCTTGCTTAGCATTCTAATTCTACCCTGTGGGGTAATGTCAGCTGGTCAAGGTGCTGGGAAGGCGTTTAGTCTTTGTCGACTTTACGCTCGATGGCTTTTAAGCGTTTGCTTATTTCATCGATATTCATCACCAGCGCTGCCGTTTTGCGCCAGGTTTTGTTGGGTTGCAGTGGAATCCCGGAGGAGTATACCCCAGGTTGGGTGATTGGTCGCATGACCATTCCCATTCCGGTGACCGTAACTTTGTCACAAATTTCCATGTGACCGTTAATTACGCTTGCACCACCAATCATGCAATAGCGGCCGATTTTCAGGCTGCCTGCCATGATGACGCCACCCGCAACCGCGGTATTGTCGCCAATCACAACGTTGTGTGCAATCTGGCACTGGTTATCAATGATAACACCATTCCCGATCTGAGTGTTATCCAACGCGCCGCGATCGATGGTGGTACAGGCACCAATCTCAACACGATCGCCGATAATCACCGTTCCGAGCTGCGGGATTTTCACCCAATTGCCACGATCGTTAGCGTAGCCAAAACCATCCGCACCGATAACGGTGCCAGACTGGATCAGGCAACGCTCGCCGATCTGAATTTCATGATAAATAGAGACGTTGGCCCACAAACGGGTTCCGGCGCCAATGCGGGTATTTTTCCCGACGAAACAACCGGCACCAATAACCACGTTATCGCCCAGCTCAACGCCAGATTCGATAACGGCATTTGCGCCAATAGAGACATATTGACCCAGCTTAGCGCTGGCATCGATCACCGCGCTCGGCGCGATGTCTTTGGCAGGCTGCGGCGTGCTGTCCAGAATCTGAGCCATGCGGGCATAAGTCAGATAAGGATCTTTCACCACCAGAGCGGCGCCTTGAACGCAGTCCAGATCCGCTTCCGTCAGCACCACGGCGGAGGCCTTACAGGTGACGAGCTGCTCGCGGTAACGGCTGTTAGAGAGAAAAGTGATTTGACCGGATTGGGCGGATTGCATAGAAGCAATGCCGGAGATGACGAGTTCGCCATCTCCGTGCAAATCTGCATCCAACTGCTGGGCTAAATCAGCCAGTCGAATTGAAGACATCGATTATTTAACCTGTTTCAGAACATCAGCAGTGATGTCTTTAGATTTAGCTGCATACGCAACAGCGTTAGCATCAACAACGACGTCGTAACCTTCATCATCAGCAACTTTCTGCACAGCATCCTGAATACGGCTCAGGATTTTGTTACGTTCTTCTGCCTGGCGACGACGGTTATCCTGCTCGAAAGCCTGAGCTTTAGTTGAGAAGGCTTCACGCTGAGCCATAACGTCTTTTTCCATACGGCTGCGATCGCTAGCCTTCATGGTAGAGCCGTCACGCTGCAACTTCTGCATTTTAGTCTGCAGATCGCGTTCCATACCCTGCAGCTCAGTTGCACGGCCTTTGAACTCGTTTTCAAGCTGTTTCGCAACTGTCGCACGCGCCGGTAACTGTTGGAAAATGCTGGAAACGTTCACCACTGCAATTTTATCTGCAGCCTGGGCACCAGCGGAAACCGCCAGAGCGATAGAGAGGCCTGCGGCACACAACAACTTTTTCACTATAAACTCCTTACCATCAACGTTTGTGTCTTCGACACATGTGTTGCGCGTTAAGGCAACCACGCAGGTTGCCATTAAACGTCGCGATACTCACTTACACGCTTCCGTGCGAAACCGCCGTTACCAGGTTTTACCAATGTTAAACTGGAACTGCTCGGCCTTATCTCCATCATACTTTTTGAACGGCTGGGCGTAAGAGAACACCAGTGGACCCAGTGGAGACATCCACTGCAGTGCCAGACCCGCCGACATACGGATGTTGCCCGGATCGCTGTAATCAGGAATACCCGCGGCACGTGTTTCGGCCGTGTTTTCCCAATTGGTATCCCACACTGTACCGGCATCGACAAACAGCGATGTACGGACCGAGTTGGCATACTTCTCGCTCAGGAACGGTGTTGGGGTGATCAACTCCGCGCTGGCCGTAGCCAATGCGTTACCACCAACCGCATCGCTGGAATCACACAGCGTGCCCGTAGAACATGTATCCGAACCATTATTGTAGTAGGCCGCTTTAGGACCGATGGTATTAGAACGGAAACCACGCACGGTGCTGGAACCACCGGCATAGAAGTTCTCGTAGAACGGCAGTTCTTTGCCGCTCAGACCATCGCCGTAACCGACTTTACCGCGACCCAACAGAACCCAGGTACGATCCTGATTCAGCGGAACATACTGCTGAGTATCCAGCGTCGCTTTGTAGAAGGCGTTATCCGATCCCGGGATCGTCACTTTACCGTTCAGGTTGGTACGGTTACCGGACGTTGGGAAGAACCCACGGTCCAGGTTGTTGTATGTCCAACCATAGTTGAAGGTGAAGTCATCTGCTGCATAATCTGCATCTTCCGACAGGCTAGGATCCTGACCGACCGAACGCAGATAACGGAACATCGATACCTGAGGCTGCATGTTGGACAGGTCGTTGTGCACGTAACCCAGACCGACACGCAAGGTGTTGTTTTCGTTAACCGGGAAGCCCAGCGTACCGTCTAAACCATAGCTCTTGTTGGTATAGTCAGACAGGTCAGCATCATCCGCTTTGAAGTCGTTATAGAACACACGACCGCCCAGGCTGACACCGTCGACCGTGAAGTACGGGTCGATCAGTGAGAATTCAGCATAGGTCTGATAATCGTTTTTGGTGCCGCTGATACCGACGGTATTACCCGTACCTAACCAGTTTTCCTGCGTCACGCCAACCTGGAAGCTGACGCCACTCTCGGTGCCGTAACCGACGCCGAAGTTGAAGGTACCGGTGTTACGTTCTTTCACCTTGTACACCACGTCAACCTGGTCTGGTGAGCCTGGCACGCGCTGCGTGTCGGTATCAACCGTCTCAAAGTAACCGGTACGGTTCAGACGCTCTTTCCCCTGCTCAACCAGGTCGCTGCCCAGCCATGCACCTTCCATCTGGCGCATTTCGCGACGCAGAACGGAATCTTTAGAGGTGTCGTTACCTTCAAAGCGCACTTTACGCACGGAGTAACGGTTGCCCGCATCAACGTTGACGTGCAGCTTCACGGTTTTATCCGCATCATTGATTTCTGGCTGCGTCGATACGCGTGGATACGCGTAACCATAACGGCCCAGCATCTTCTTGATGTCATCTTCCATTTTGGTCACTTTGGCGCCGTTATACAGCTCGCCTGGCTTGACCTTCGACAGCTGCTCAACTTCAGCTGAATGGCCGGCCATGCTGCCGTTAACCACTACGCCAGAAAGCTTGTACTGATCGCCTTCGGTGATGTTGATGGTGATGTAGATGCCTTTTTTGTCCGGCGTCAGGCTGACCTGAGTCGAATCAATGTTGAAACGGGCATAACCACGATCGAGGTAGAAGCTGCGCAGGGTTTCAAGGTCACCCGCCAGTTTCTGCTTCTGGTATTTGCGATCGCCAACGACGTTCCACCATGGCACTTCATCACGCAGTGAGAAGCGGGAGATCAGTTCATCAGACGAGAAGGCTTTGTTGCCGACCACGTTGATTTGCTGGATCTTGGCAGAAACACCTTCGGTAAAGACCAGTTTCAGATCGACACGGTTACGCGGCAGCGGTGTGACCACAGCTTTTACGCTGGCGCTGTACTTACCGACGCTGTAGTAGAAGTCTTCAAGCCCTTTCTCAATGGATGAGATGGTGGTGCGGTCAAGGGCTTCACCCACGCGCACGCCAGAGGCTTCAAGGTTCTGCTTCAGCATGTCATCTTTCACCGCTTTGTTACCGGAGAAGGTGATGCTGGCAATCGTTGGGCGTTCTTTCACCTGGACGATCAGCGTAGTGCCGTCGCGCAGGACCTGTACGTCTTCGAAGTTCCCGGTCGCGAAGAGAGCACGGATAGTATTACTGATATCATCATCGGAGACGGTGTCTCCCACGCGGACAGGCATACTCAGCAATGCCGCGCCGACGGCGACTCGCTGCAGGCCTTCGAAATGAATATCCTTCACTACGAAGCCGTCTGCCGCGTATACGGTAGCGCTGCTAAACAGCAGCGACGCTATGAGCAACTTTTTCATCGCCATCGTTGTTATGCATTCTTCCTAACTGGTTCTCACGGGTAGTTTGCCTGTTGGCAGACTAAAGACGTGAGAAATCATTGAATAGTGCAAGCCCCATTAACAGCACCAGCAAAATAGAGCCAATGCGATAACTGAAGTCCTGAACTCGCTCAGACACCGGCCCACCTTTGATCTTTTCGATCGCCAGGAACAGCAAATGTCCACCATCTAATACCGGCAACGGGAACAGATTGATAATCCCGAGGTTCACGCTGATCAAAGCCAGGAACATCAGGTAGTAGATCAAACCATATTCCGCCGACATCCCAGCACCCTGGGCGATAGAAATCGGCCCGCTGAGATTGTTCAACTTCACTTCGCCGACAATCAGTTTGCCCAGCATATTGACCGTCAGTTTCATCAGCTGCCAAGTTTTGGCGCTAGCCTCACCGATCGCTGCAAACGGACCATACTGGCGTACCGTTTTAAATTCATCCGGCAGAGGAACAATGCGCGGGATCACCCCGGCAAACCCTTCTGCTTTACTGCCTGGCTTCACGTCTGGCGTCAGTGTCACTGTGACTGGACTGCCCTGTCGCTCAATGTCTACCGCCAACGCTTTACCCGGATTATCGCGAACCAGAGTGACAAAACGCTGCCACTGGTCCACCGGCTGACCATCGACTTTAACGATCCTGTCGCCCGCTTGCAAACCCGCCTTACTTGCCGCCGAGTTCGCCTGGACTTCTGCCAGCACCGTTTCGATCTGTGGTCCACGCGGCTTAATGCCGAGTGAAACAACAGGATCCTGCTTATCCGGTTCGAACTGCCAGTTGCGCAGATCGAGCCGCTTGTCACTGACCTGAGAAGAGCCAAATGGCGCCACGCTTAACGTGGTTTGCTGGTCGCCAATTTTCGACACCAGCGCCATACGCACAGCATCCCAGTCAGGCGTTTCGATACCGTCAACGGCTTTAAGTTCCATCCCAGGCGTAATTTGAGCCTCAGCAGCCTGCGAACCGCTCACTATTTCGCCAACAACCGGGCGAACACCAGGCACACCGATGATAAACACCAGCCAGTAAGCGAAAATGGCAAAGATGAAATTGGCGATAGGACCGGCACTAATAATCGCCGCGCGTTGCAGCACGGTTTTATTATTAAACGCCTGGTTACGCAGCTCAGGCGGCACGCTTTCAACACGCTCATCGAGCATCTTGACGTAACCACCCAAGGGGATCAGAGCAATGACGTATTCCGTTCCCTGTTTATCGGTCCGGCGCCACAGCGCTTTACCGAAACCAACAGAGAAGCGTTCAACCTTGACACCACAACGACGGGCCACCCAGAAGTGGCCAAACTCGTGCACGGTGATCAATACGCCGAGGGCAACGATAAATGCCCCAAGGCTCCAGAGAATGCTTAGCATAGGGTCCCTTATAGCGTCCCGAAAACCAGCAACAACAGGCAGGCGAACACAGGTACGGCTGCAGTCAGGCTGTCGATACGGTCAAGGATGCCCCCATGTCCGGGGATCAAATTACCACTGTCTTTAATGCCGGCTTCGCGCTTGAACATGCTCTCGGTTAAATCCCCTAACACCGAGGCCAGTGCGGCGACCAGTGAACAAACCAACAGGGTAACAGGCGAGATAGTCAGCGGCGCCCACAGGCCAAACAGCCAGGCAATCAGTGCAGACGTCAGCAGGCCACCAAAGAACCCTTCCCAGGTTTTCCCCGGTGAGACTTTAGGTGACAGCTTGTGTTTACCAAACAGGCGGCCAAACATGTAGGCACCAGAATCAGCGCCCCAGACCAGCAGCATCACGTACAGCAGCCACCAGGCACCGGCAAAATGGTCGGTATCGTAGTGATACTGGCGTAACGTCAGCATGCCCCAGAAGAACGGCACAATGGTCAGGACACCGAACAGCAGGCGAAGCGCTTTAGACGAGCGCCAAAACGAGGCCGAGCCGGGATAAGAGAGTACCAGCAGCAAGGCTACGATCCACCAACAAAGGGCGGCCCATAGCGAACCGGCAACCTGTGGCAGGTGTACCGAGTGCTGATAAGCAGGAAGAGTGAACATCATAAAGGCGAGCAGCAGTCCACACAGGACTGCCAGCCAGATGCGTTGCGAGCGGGTCGCGAAGCCCGCAAACTGTCCCCATTCCCAGGCGGCAAGCATGCATACCACCAGGGTCACAATGGCAAATCCAGGAGGCGGAAGCAGGAACAGCGCTGCAATCACAATCGGGATAAGTATAAACGCGGTAATCAGGCGAGACTTCAGCAAAGATTACCCCCAGTGCGCTTAAGCGCCGCCGGGTGCTGCACCGCCGAAGCGACGCTCTCGTTGTGCAAACGCATTCAGTGCACCTTCAAAGACTTGTTCATCAAAATCAGGCCAGAGAACATCGGTAAAAAAGAACTCTGCATAGGCAACCTGCCACAGCAAGAAGTTACTGATTCGATGCTCTCCCCCTGTCCTTATTACCAGATCCACGGGAGCCAGTTCATTGAGGCAGAGATACTGACCAAGGGTTTCTTCCTCGATCTGATCAGGACGGATAAGACCTTCCTGAACCTGCTCTGCTATTTTTCTGACGCCATGGATGATATCCCAACGTCCGCCATAATTCGCGGCAATGTTGAGGGTTAGTCCATTATTTTGTTGAGTAAGTTCCTCAGCGCGACGAATACGCTCCTGCAGACGGTCACTGAATCGGCCGATGTCGCCAATAATCCGCAGACGAACATTGTGCTTGTGCAGACTTTTCACTTCGCTGTCGAGTGCCCAGACGAACAGCTCCATCAAGGCCATGACTTCCTGTGGAGGACGGTTCCAGTTTTCGCTGCTGAATGCATAAAGCGTCAGCGCAGTGAGATTGTTGCTGACAGCAAAGCTCACCGCACGACGAACGGACTTCACTCCGGCTTTGTGGCCAGAGATACGCAATTTTCCACGGGTTTTGGCCCAACGGCCATTGCCATCCATGATGATGGCTACGTGACGGGGATTCTCCCCTTCTTGCAAGTCATCGGTTTTTAGTTGATTTTCGGACGACATAACGCGTAATTATTTCCTTTAATCAGAAATACAACGGCTTCTGAAATATCTTACCCGCTCGACGTAAGAAAACCGTGCTAAACACGGTTTGTATCCCCGCTACATCGCAACGAATTACTGAATTAGCGGCCGAAGACTATACCATCTCCGCCCTCGCCTCACAAATAGCGGCGCGCTAATTGGCTGAATTATCGGGCTTCAGAGAAGCGCGACAGCTGGGCCTGAGCAACCGCTCGTGCCTGTCTGTCAATCTCCAGCACCGCTTCAACGCTGTCCGGTTCTGCACAGGAAAGCGCCTCCAGCACGGCCAAATTGACCGCAGCAATATCGGTAAAGCGAATTTGCGAATCCAGAAACGCGGCAACCGCAATTTCATTGGCCGCATTCAGCGTGGTGGTCGCCGCCTGTCCGGCAGAACAGGCGTCTATTGCCAGCTTCAGGCAGGGATAGCGAGCATAATCCGGCTCGGCGAAAGTCATCGCCCCCATGCGGGTGAAATCCAGTGGCTTCGCCCCGGACGGCACGCGCTGTGGCCAGGCCATCACATGCGCAATCGGTGTGCGCATGTCCGGCGATCCCAGCTGAGCCAGCACGCTGCCATCACGGTAACGCACCATCGAGTGGATCACCGACTGCGGATGCAGGATGACTTCCATCTGGGCATCGGTTGCATTAAACAGCCAGCGGGCTTCGATATATTCCAAACCTTTGTTCATCATGGTGGCGGAATCAACGGAGATTTTGCGCCCCATTGACCAGTTCGGATGCGCGCAGGCCTGATCGGGAGTCATACTCTTGAGCAGGTCCAACGGCGTGTCACGAAAAGGGCCACCCGACCCCGTGAGGATAATGCTATCAATGCCATTATCTTCCAGAGAAGCGTATCCTAACTGTTGCTGGAGGGAAGCAGGCAAACTCTGAAAAATGGCGTTGTGCTCGCTGTCGACGGGTAACAGCTGCGCTTTTGAGGCGCTGACCGCCTCCAGAAAAAGCTGGCCGCAGGTGACGAGCGACTCTTTATTCGCCAGAAGAACCTGTTTTCCGGCACGAATTGCGGCTAACGTAGGCAATAATCCTGCCGCACCGACGATTGCCGCCATAACCTGATCGACATCATCCAGCGCGGCCAGATCGCAGGCAGCCTGTTCGCCACTGAACACCTCGGTCGCCACATTCAAACTTTTCAGACGAAGTCGCAGGGCCGCTGCCGAGTGTTCATCGGACATTGAGGCATAGGCCGGACGGAAGGCCAGACACTGTTCAGCCATCAGCTCAACATTGTGGCCTGCGACCAGCGCCTTAACAGCAAACAGCTCTGGATTAGCCTGAACGACTGCCAGCGTGCTGGTGCCAATAGAGCCCGTTGAACCGAGGATGGTCAATTGCTTCATGAGGTTGCTCTGTGTCAACTCCGCCGCCAGGGAAAGCCTTTCCCTGCACGCCAGATAAGAGAATAAATGCAAAACGCCGCAAGACTGACCACTCCAAAGAACGGCAATCTGTACGGCGTTTCATCGGAACCATGACAGACTTAGAAGTCCATCAGCTCCGCTTCTTTTTCTGCCAGCGCAGTATCAATTTTCTTGATAAAGACGTCGGTCATTTTCTGAATGTCATCCTGTGAACGATGTTCATCATCTTCACTGATTTCTTTGTCTTTCAGCAGCGCTTTCACTTTATCGTTCGCATCACGGCGAACGTTACGCACGGACACACGGCCCTGCTCTGCTTCACCACGAACGACTTTGATCAGGTCTTTACGACGCTCTTCAGTCAGGGCTGGCAGAGGAACACGGATATCGCTGCCCGCTGAACTTGGGTTAAGACCCAGGTCAGAAGTCATGATTGCCTTTTCAACAGCAGCACTGATAGAACGGTCAAACACGTTGATTTTCAGTGTGCGTGAATCTTCAACGGTCACGCTGGCCAGCTGGCGCAGAGGTGTTGAAGAACCGTAATAGTCGACCATAATGCCGTCAAGAATGCTCGGCGAGGCGCGGCCAGTACGGATTTTGCTGATGTGGTTTTTGAATGCTTCGACGCATTTTTCCATGCGCGTTTCAGCATCTTTTCTGATTTCGTTAATCACGTTGGAACCCTTGGATTCTGGTTACCAGGCAGGCTCTGAACACAGAGCCCGTTTCAAAATAATCTATGACGATCCTGAGTGTAGCGTGCAACACGCCACAAAGGCAGAATATACCTTATTTTACGCAGCGACTGATATTATTGCGTAATCAGGGTGCCTTCTTTTTCGCCCATCACCACGCGGCGCAGCGCGCCAGGTTTGTTCATGTTGAACACGCGGATCGGCAGTTTGTGGTCACGGGCCAGCGTAAAGGCCGCAAGATCCATGACTTTCAGTTCTTTATCGAGCACGTCGGTGTAGCTGATCTGGTCGTACAGGGTCGCATCTGGATTCTTCACCGGATCGGCCGAGTAAACGCCATCCACTTTGGTGGCTTTCAGCACCACGTCAGCTTCAATTTCGATACCACGCAGGCAGGCTGCGGAGTCAGTGGTGAAGAACGGGTTACCGGTACCGGCGGAGAAGATCACCACGCGGTTGTTACGCAGCAGGCTGATTGCTTCTGCCCAGCTGTAATTATCGCACACGCCATTCAATGGGATTGCGGACATCAGGCGGGCATTCACATAGGCACGATGCAGAGCATCACGCATTGCCAGACCATTCATCACGGTCGCCAGCATGCCCATATGGTCGCCCACTACGCGGTTCATTCCAGCCTGCGCAAGACCCGCGCCACGGAACAGATTACCACCACCGATAACCACACCCACCTGAATGCCCAGTTCTACCAGTTCTTTCACTTCCTGAGCCATACGATCCAGCACGCTGGCATCAATGCCGAAGCCTTCGGCACCTTGCAGCGCTTCGCCACTCAGTTTAAGCAGAATACGTTGATATACAGGTTTTGCATTGGTCGCCATGGTGTATTTTCCCGAATGGTTTAATCGATGTGAGGAGTAAAATCTGGACTATCATCCTCTTAGCATCGGAGAAATGCTATTGGGATGAGACTGAAAATGGGTGGAACGAAAGACAGATAAAAAAGAACCGCCGATTGGCGGTTCTTATCGTTCATTAAGACTGCTTGGACATCGCCGCAACTTCTGCTGCGAAATCTGTTTCAGCTTTCTCAATGCCTTCGCCCACTTCAAAGCGGATGAAGTTAACAACGTCTGCGTTTTTCTCTTTCAGCAACTGGCCCACAGTTTTAGATGGGTCAATAACGAAAGGCTGGCCAGTCAGAGAAACTTCGCCGGTGAATTTCTTCATGCGGCCTTCAACCATTTTCTCTGCGATTTCTTTCGGCTTGCCAGACTGCATGGCGATGTCCAGCTGAACCTGGAACTCTTTCTCAACCACTTCAGCAGACACATCTTCAGGCTTAACGAATTCTGGCTTGCTGGCAGCAACGTGCATTGCCAGCTGCTTAACCAGCTCTTCGTCAGCGCCGGTAGCGGCGATCAGAACACCGATGCGAGCACCGTGCAGGTAGCTACCCAGCACATCGCCTTCCAGGATGGAAACGCGACGGATGTTGATGTTTTCACCGATTTTAGCAACCAGTGCAACGCGCTCTTCTTCGAACTGGGCTTTCAGCACTTCAACGTCAGTGATTTTGCCTGCAGCAGCAGCGTCCAGCACTTTGTCAGCAAAGGCCTGGAAACCACCGTCTTTCGCAACGAAGTCAGTCTGGCAGTTTACTTCCAGAATCACGCCGAAGTTGCCTTCGATTTTGGTTTTGATCACGCCATCAGCAGCAACGTTGCCTGCTTTCTTAGCAGCTTTGATCGCGCCAGATTTACGCATGTTCTCGATCGCCAGCTCGATGTCGCCGTCAGCTTCAGTCAACGCTTTTTTGCAATCCATCATGCCAGCAGCAGTACGCTCGCGCAGTTCTTTTACCAGAGCAGCGGTAATAGCAGCCATTCTATAATCCTCGGTTAGCTTGCATCGGTCAGCGAGAGCCTGAGAGGTTCGCCACTGATGCCTGGTCTCGGGAGAAACATTCTGCCCCGCCGTAATCACAACCGGCAAAGCGAATTCGAATAAAATAAAGGGGCCAATGCAGGCCCCTTACAGATTAACATCTGACGTCTAAGGGCTCTCGGGAGAGCGATCCTTATTACTCAGCTTCGGCGAATTTTTCTTCAGCCTGCTGAGCCAGGTCCTGAGAGCGACCTTCACGTACAGTAGTCGCTACTGCAGTCAGGTACAGGCTCACAGCACGGATTGCATCGTCATTACCAGGAATGATGAAGTCAACGCCGTCTGGATCAGAGTTGGTATCAACGATAGCAAAGACTGGGATACCCAGGTTGTTTGCTTCTTTGATAGCGATGTGTTCGTGGTCAGCGTCAACAACGAACAGTGCGTCAGGCAGGCCGCCCATGTCTTTGATACCGCCCAGGCTATTTTCCAGCTTGGCCAGTTCGCGAGTACGCATCAGCGCTTCTTTCTTGGTCAGTTTATCGAAGGTACCGTCCTGAGACTGGATTTCCAGGTCTTTCAGACGTTTGATGGACTGACGAACGGTTTTCCAGTTAGTCAGCATGCCACCCAACCAGCGATGGTTTACGAAGAACTGATCGCAGCTCAACGCAGACTCTTTTACTGATTCGCTTGCAGCGCGCTTAGTACCAACGATCAGGATCTTACCTTTACGGGAAGCGATCTTGTTCAGTTCAGCCAGAGCTTCGTTGAACATTGGTACAGTTTTCTCAAGGTTGATGATGTGAACCTTGTTACGAGCACCGAAGATGAATGGCTTCATTTTCGGGTTCCAGTAACGGGTCTGGTGACCGAAGTGTACACCGGCCTTGAGCATGTCGCGCATGGAAACAGTTGCCATGATTACCTCTATAGAATGATTTGGGGTTAAGCCTCCATGTATCCCATACAACCGACCCGGCAGACTGCTTACGCAGGCGTTCAGGCACCCCGGAGTATGTGTCGATACATGTGTGTTATTTACACATAATGAGAGTTATGCGTTTCCCTGTAGAACTTCCCTACAGAGAATCGTCGGCGCGCTTTATACCACAAAGCGCCCTGTGAAGCCAAGTTTTGTTAGCAACAGCCCACCCTGACACAAACTGCAATTGGCAGAGCAAGGGTGGGCTGCTACCATTGCTGCACTTCCTTTATTATTGTCGAAAATAGCGACAACTGCGGACAAAATTGATGGCAATTACAATTAAAACCCCTGAAGAAATCGAAAAAATGCGCGTGGCGGGCCGCCTGGCTGCTGAAGTGCTGGAAATGATTGAAGAACACGTGAAGCCGGGCATCAGCACCGGTGAACTGGATCGCATTTGTAACGATTACATCGTCAATACGCAGAAAGCGGTCTCAGCCAGCCTGGGCTATCACGGCTTCCCAAAATCTGTCTGTATCTCGATTAATGAAGTGGTTTGCCACGGCATCCCTAGCGACGAGCGCATTCTGAAAGATGGCGATATCGTCAATATCGACGTCACGGTGATCAAAGATGAGTATCACGGCGACACCTCAAAGATGTTTATCGCCGGCAAACCAACCATCCAGGGTGAGCGCCTGTGCCGCATCACTCAGGAGAGCCTGTATCTGGCGCTGCGGATGGTAAAACCGGGCATTCGCCTGCGGACCATTGGCCGTGAAATCCAGAAGTTTGTCGAAGCTCAGGACTTCTCCGTGGTGCGCGAATATTGCGGTCACGGCATCGGTAAAGGCTTCCATGAAGAGCCACAGGTACTGCATTACGATGCGGATGACGGCGGCGTGGTGCTTCAGGCCGGTATGGCGTTTACCATCGAACCGATGGTTAATGCCGGTGATTACCGCATTCGCAGCATGAAAGATGGCTGGACGGTAAAAACCAAAGATCGCAGCCTGTCGGCGCAGTACGAGCACACCATCGTGGTGACGGAAAACGGCTGTGAAATTATGACACTGCGCAAAGATGACACCATTCCCGCCATCCTGACGCACGACGAGTAACCGCTCGTTAAATAAAAAAACCGGCTGAGGCCGGTTTTTTTTGATCTCAGGCTGGTGCTGGCGCTATTGTCAGTGTTGATTTTTCCTATTCTGACTCGCAGAGCATTTAGCAGGAGCACTGGCGTGACCAAAACCCTCAAGGATTACAAGAAGTCTGGCTCCCCTGCCCACTGGGCTGATGCGGAGTTGACCCGCGAATCCCTCAAACAACACCTTGAGCAATTTCATCAGCTGCTGGCCATCGAGTTTGATGCTGGCGCAGAGGTGGAAGCGCTGATTGACGCACGCACACTGTTTATTGACCGCCTGTTGCGACGCCTGTGGCGCTTTTATGGCTTCCCGGAAAAGGACGGCATCGCGTTAGTGGCAGTCGGTGGCTATGGTCGTGGTGAACTGCACCCGCTTTCCGATATTGATGTGTTGATCCTCAGCCGCCTGCCGCTCTCCGAACAGGATGCCCAACGCACCAGCGAATTACTGACGCTGATGTGGGATTTGAAGCTGGAAGTCGGCCACAGCGTGCGCACGCTGGAAGAGTGTCTGCTGGAAGGTCTGTCCGATCTGACGGTGGCCACTAACCTGATTGAGTCCCGCATGTTGACTGGCGACGTGGCGCTGTTCCTCGAGCTGCAAAAGAACGTCTTCAGCGATGGCTTCTGGCCGTCTGACCGCTTCTTTGCCGCCAAAATTGAGGAGCAGCAGGAGCGCCACCTGCGCTATCACGGCACCAGCTATAACCTCGAACCCGACATCAAAAGCAGCCCCGGTGGCCTGCGCGACATTCATACCCTGCTGTGGGTGGCCCGCCGCCATTTCGGCGCCACCTCGCTGGATGAGATGGTCGGTTTTGGCTTCCTGACCGACGTGGAGCGTAATGAGCTTAACGAGTGCCAGACGTTCCTGTGGCGCATCCGTTTTGCCCTGCATCTGACGCTGCCGCGCTACGACAACCGCCTGTTGTTCGATCGTCAGCTGACCGTGGCTCAACGCCTGAATTATCAGGGCGAGGTGAATGAGCCGGTCGAACGGATGATGAAGGATTTTTACCGCGTCACCCGCCGCATCAGCGAGCTCAACCATATGCTGTTGCAGCTGTTTGATGAGGCGATTCTGGCGCTGGGCACCGATGAAAAACCCCGCGCCATTGACCATGAGTTCCAGGTCCGTGGATCGCTGATCGATTTGATTGATGAAACGCTGTTCGCCCGCGAGCCGGAAGCAATCATGCGGATGTTCTACGTCATGGTGCGTACGCAAAGTATCACCGGCATCTATTCAACGACGCTGCGCCAGCTCAGGCATGCGCGTCGCCATTTGAAGGAGCCGCTGTGTAACATTCCGGAAGCGCGTCAGCTGTTCCTTGCCATCCTGCGTCATCCGGGAGCCGTCAGCCGGGCGCTGGTGCCGATGCATCGCCACAGCGTGCTGTGGGCGTATATGCCGCAGTGGGCCAACATTGTCGGACAGATGCAATTCGATCTGTTCCATGCCTATACCGTTGATGAACACACCATTCGCGTGCTGCAAAAGCTGGAAAGTTTCGCCAGTGAAGCCACGCGTCCTCGTCATCCGCTGTGTGTTGAGATTTGGCCGCGCCTGCCACAGGTTGAACTGCTGCTGATGGCCGCGCTGTTCCACGATATTGCGAAAGGACGTGGCGGCGATCACTCCATTCTCGGGGCGCAGGATGCGCTGGAATTTGCCGAACTCCACGGGCTTAATTCCCGTGAAACCCAGCTGGTCGCCTGGCTGGTTCGCCATCATCTGCTGATGTCCGTCACCGCTCAGCGTCGGGATATTCAGGATCCGACCGAGATCCAGCAATTTGCCGAAGTGATGCAGAATGAGAATCGCCTGCGTTACCTGGCTTGCCTGACCGTTGCCGATATTTGCGCCACTAACGAAAACCTGTGGAACAGCTGGAAACAGAGCCTGCTGCGCGAACTGTTTTTCGCCACCGAGAAACAGCTGCGTCGGGGTATGGAGAACAGCCCTGACCTGCGTGAACGGGTACGTCATCACCGGTTGCAGGCGCTGGCGCTGCTGCGGATGGACAATATCGATGAGCAGGCGTTAAACCATATCTGGGGACGCTGCCGTGCCGACTATTTCCTGCGTCACACGCCAAACCAGCTGGCGTGGCACGCGCGCCATCTGATGAATCACGATCTGACCAAACCGCTGGTGCTGGTCAGCCCGCAGGCAACCCGAGGCGGCACGGAGATCTTTATCTGGAGTCCGGATCGCCCATACCTGTTTGCCACGGTAGCCGGAGAACTGGACCGACGGAACCTCAGCGTGCATGACGCGCAGATCTTCACCAGCCGTGATGGCATGGCGATGGACACCTTTATCGTTCTGGAACCGGATGGCAGTCCGCTGGCTGCCGATCGCCATGAAATGATCCGCCAGGCGCTGGAGCAATCCATCAGTCAGACCAGCTGGCAGTCACCGCGTCCGCGCCGCCAGTCATCCCGGCTCAAGCATTTCAGTGTCGATACTGAAGCCAAATTTTTACCGACCCATACCGATCGCCGAACCTATATGGAACTGATCGCGCTGGATCAACCTGGGCTGCTTGCCAGAGTGGGTGAAGTGTTCGCCGATCTCGGTGTTTCGCTGCACGGCGCACGCATCAGCACCATTGGCGAACGCGTCGAGGATTTGTTTATTCTGGCGAACAGCGAACGTCGTGCCCTGAGTCCGGAATTGCGTGAAGTGTTGCAACAACGGTTGACAGAGGCCCTTAATCCAAACGATAAAGTGTGACCCAGATTTAATTTTTAACACGCCTTGTGGGGCAGAGTGAGCGGATTCGGCCAGCCGAAAACCGCGCAACCTTCCCGCACCTGGAACACGATTTGACACAGGAAATCTGAATTAATGCAACAATTACAGAATGTTATTGAGAGCGCTTTCGAGCGTCGCGCTGAGATCACCCCCGCTAACGCCGACACCGTCACCCGCGAAGCGGTCAGCCAGGTTATCGCCCTGCTGGACAGCGGTGCCTTGCGTGTCGCAGAAAAGATCGACGGTCAGTGGGTGACGCATCAGTGGCTGAAGAAAGCCGTGCTGCTCTCGTTCCGCATCAATGACAATCAGGTGATTGACGGTGCAGAAAGCCGTTTCTACGACAAAGTTCCGATGAAGTTTGCTGACTACGATGAAGCGCGCTTCAAGAAAGAAGGTTTCCGCGTTGTGCCACCCGCCGCCGTGCGTCAGGGTGCCTATATCGCCCGTAACACCGTGCTGATGCCGTCTTACGTCAATATCGGTGCGTATGTTGATGAAGGCTCAATGGTGGATACCTGGGCGACCGTGGGTTCTTGTGCGCAGATTGGTAAAAACGTTCACCTGTCTGGCGGCGTGGGCATCGGTGGCGTACTAGAGCCACTGCAGGCTAACCCAACCATCATCGAAGATAACTGCTTTATCGGCGCACGCTCAGAAGTGGTTGAAGGCGTGATCGTTGAAGAAGGCGCGGTGATCTCCATGGGCGTGTACCTCGGCCAGAGCACCAAAATCTACGATCGCGAAACCGGCGAAGTGACCTATGGCCGCGTGCCAGCAGGTTCTGTTGTGGTTTCAGGTAACCTGCCTTCGAAAGACGGCAGCTACAGCCTGTACTGTGCGGTTATCGTGAAGAAAGTGGACGCGAAAACCCGCGCGAAAGTCGGCATCAACGAGCTGCTGCGCACTATCGACTAACGTCATCCGGGCCACCTTCAGTGGCCCGTAATCTTTTCTTTACACTTCCCCCAGCAACTACCTGTTTCGCGCATCGAAATAACTGATGCTATTGCGCAACAACTGAGCGATAATCCGCGCCGTTAAGCGCACAGACGCTCCCCCATCGCCTCCAGATTTCACAGTTTTCACCTTGAGTACGGGATGAGCGAGCTCAGCAAAGACATCGCGACCAGGCACTGCCACCGCAGCGTACATGCAGTACGCAAGCACAGGCATGCAGGGTTAACGCAGGATTTGTAACGCGCAGCCGAATCGACAATCTCCCGCAAAGGAACACGACATTATGTATGACAATCTGAAAGGTCTGGGCATCTCTTCTCCTGACGACATCGACCGTTACAGCCTGCGTCAGGAAGCCAGTAACGACATCCTGAAAATCTATTTCCGTAAGGATAAAGGCGAGTTCTTTGCCAAGAGCGTGAAGTTTAAATACCCACGTCAGCGCAAAACCGTGGTGGCCGATAACGCCAGCCAGGGTTATAAAGAAATTCAGGAAATCAGCCCGAACCTGCGTTATGTGATTGATGAGCTGGACCAGATTTGCCAGCGCGACCAGGTTGAAGTGGATCTGAAACGTAAAATTCTGGAAGACCTGCGCCATCTGGAGCACGTGGTTTCCAACAAAATCAGCGAGATCGAATCCGATCTGGAAAAGCTGACCCGCAGCGGCCGTTAATTCCCGGCAATCTGCAACAGAAAGGCGGAGATCACTCCGCCTTTTTTTATGCCTGAAATACTCCCTTCCGCAGTATCCCTACGCGTCACGTCGCAACGTCTTTCGCTGAATCCTTCCCTGCCCTTCCCTCACTCAAGGCTGTTCATCAAGCTGCAGCGCAACATACAACAGCAAGCGGTCGTCAAAATTACTCAGGTTAAGCCCGGTCAGCTCAGAGATGCGGTTCAGACGGTATTCCAGCGTATTACGGTGGATATACAACGCTTTAGCCGTCGCCGACGGCTGGACGTTATTGCTGAACCAGGAAATCAGCGTTCTTCGCAGCAATCCGTTGTTGTCCATCGACTTGAGTTTCGCCAGCGGCAAAGATAGCTCATTGGCCTGCCAGCCTCCACGCAGGCTGTCGAGCAGTACCGGTAACACCAGGTCCTGATAGAAATAGCTGCGTTGCTCGGGCATCCGCTGCTTGCCCACCACCATGGTGGTATGCGCGGTACGGTACGAACGGGCGATACTGCCCGGCCCGGTGAAGAAATTCCCTAAGGCGATACGCATCCGCAGATGGCCACTTTCGGTCATGCGTGACTGTAGCAGCTCCACCCGCTTGCGGTGATCGTCGGCGTCATAGCGGCCATGGGCGTTAAACGCCGGTTTGAGCACTACCATTTCGGTCAGGGAAACTATGGCAATCAGATTGTCCCTTTCGGGCGTGGTCAGCAGCGTTTGCAGCTGCTGCAGTTCCGACATTGCGCTGTCTACGCCCAGCTGGCCACTGTCCACTTCAACGACCGCCACAACCCGGGGTTGGTTAAGGTCGATGCGAAGACGCTGCGCCCATTCCACCAGCGCGGGCGACAGCGTGTCGCTGCGGATCAGGTTCAGCACCAGCTCTTCTCGCAGACGGCTGTCCTGCGCCAGCATATGCAGCAGGCGGGCCTGTTCCAGCATCATTTCCGCGGTCATGCAGACCAGCTCGCCATAATGCCTTAAGGTTTCTGGCGCGCCGGTGAGACCGATGACGCCAACAATATCGCCGTCGATGCGCATCGGCAGATTGATGCCGGGCCGAACGCCGTGCAGATGTTTCGCCACGCCTTCGTCGATATCCACCACGCGCGCCTGCGATAACGCCAGCAGCGCGCCTTCGTGCATTTCACCAATACGTTCGCGGTCACCGCTGCCGATGATCCGGCCACGCGCATCCATCACATTGACATTGCTGTCAATAATTTGCATGGTGCGGGCGACAATGTCCTGTGCCAGGCGGGCATCGAGATGATAGGTAGCCATTCACTGCTCCTGAAAAGCGTTATTCAGTCAGCATACCTGTGCAATACCGACGGTACATTGTGCATCTGCACTAAGCGGCGTTTGGTCTGTGAAAATTGCGGGGAGCATCACAAAGAGAAGGGGTTAACGCGGGCATAAAGCGGTGCCGGCGATGGTCGCCGACACCTGAGGGTTTACTGCATCAGCAGGTAGATTGTGCTGTCACCACGCTGAATATTCAGCGCCAGTACTGAAGGTTTGGTATCGAGGATCTTGCGCAGTTCGCCAAGATTCGCAATCGCCTGTTGGTTAACGCCGAGGATCACATCGTCCTTCTTCAGACCAATGCGTGCAGCGGCAGAGCCGGCCTTCACGTTATCGACCTTAACGCCTTTGGTGCCCTTCTCGTCAAAGTTGCTCAGATCGGCGCCTTCAATGCCGGTGTAGATCGTTGCCGATTCCACTTTGGTCTGAGTACTTTGCTGAAGCTCAACGTTCACCGTCACCGGCTTACCGTCACGGATCAAGCCCAGCGACATTTTGGTGCCCACCGGCAGCGATCCAATCTGCGCACGCAGTGCGGAGAAGCTGGAGATCTGCTTACCGTTGATCGACGTCACCACGTCACCCGCCTTCACGCCCGCTTTAGAAGCGGAAGAGTTCGGCAGAACCTGGCTGACAAACGCCCCACGCTGGGCATCGACATTCATCGCCTTCGCCAGCTCGGAGTTCAGCTCGGTACCCATGATGCCCAGCTCGCCGCGTTTCACCTGGCCATATTCAACCATCTGCGCGGTCAGGTTTTTCACCATGGTACTTGGGATAGCGAAGCCAATGCCGATGTTGCCGCCGTCCGGTGCGAGGATCGCGGTATTGATACCGATCAGTTCACCGTTAAGGTTGACCAGCGCGCCGCCGGAGTTACCCCGGTTGATTGCGGCATCGGTCTGAATAAAGTTTTCGTAGTTTTCAACGTTCAGGCCGCTGCGTCCTAATGCAGAAACGATCCCGGAGGTGACCGTTTCACCCAGTCCATACGGGTTACCGATCGCCACGGTGTAGTCGCCCACACGCAGATCGTCAGAATCAGCAATCTTAATGGCCGTCAGGTTTTTGGCATCTTTTAGCTGGATTAACGCAATATCTGAACTTGGATCTTTGCCGATGACTTTCGCATCATATTTGCGGCCGTCGCTCAGCTGAACCTGGATTTTGGTAGCATTGTTGACCACATGATTATTGGTCACGACATAGCCTTTCGCGGCATCAATCACCACTCCCGAGCCCAGCGCACGGAATTTCTCCTGCTGGGTTCCGGCTCCGCCCTGATCCTGGCCCTGGTCTTGTCCCTGGCCCTGCGCACCGCCGCCCTGACACATCGGAGAGCTCTGGAATGGCGAGCCGTCCTGACAGAATGGCGAGTTATCACCGAAGAACTGCTGGAACTGTTGTGGCATACGCGGCGTTTTCACCGTGGTACTGCCTTCAACATTGATGCTCACAACGGAGGGCATCACTTTTTCGAGCATCGGAGCCAGGCTTGGCAGCTGCTGGCTGGAGGAAGAAGCGGTTTCGGCTGCGGAAGCAACCAGCGGGGTCATCGCCATTCCCAGGCTCAGAGCCAACGCGCTTGCTAAAAGTGTTTTTTTCATGCGTCTGTTTCTCTAGTGTCCAATTATGCAACCATTGCTGTGGTCGTGATGATGAGATTCACGTTTTAACGCTAAGTTCATGAAAAAGTTTCAGCCAAAGGTAAATATTTATTCTCTGGCTTTACAATTCAACCGGGCGTAAACGTTATTCCACCGCCATCAGGCGGCGATACTCATCCCATGCATATAAATCCGTCATTCCACTGACGTAATCCTGCAGCATTCTCGCCCGGTAATAATATTCCCAGATAGCGATATCGCCCGCGCGATTATCCAGACGACCCACGGCCTCACTATATGCCAGACGAAAGCGCGTCGACAATTTATGGAAAAGGCGTGTCTCAATCGGATAGCCTTTTAAGTAATCTTTTTCGATCAGTTCGGCAAATTCGTCCTGACTCAGCATCAGTAAAGGGTGATAAATATCCAACAGCCCTTTGATCACACGATAGCCTTGCAGCTCGAGCTGTTCAACGTCAGGATGGTTAAACACATGACGAAAGGCAACTTTTTTGAAAATTTCCAGTAACTGACTCTGGGCATTCCCATCTTCCAGCAGTGCGCCATTGAATTTCCCGTCAAAGACTTCCGGCAAATTATCAATAAAGCGGCTGGCCGCATGTGGCACCAGGCGGGAAACCGTATTCACCCGCAAATACATAAAGAACTGATCTTCACTGCTGCGGCTGGTTTGGGAACTTCTGGATTTATCCAGCGCGTTGGTTACCACTAAATTGAATAAATCATTCGGCTTATGGCTCGGCCATAATGCATATAAGTGCTCGTAAAGTTGCTCAACGCTGAAAATGTTTTTTTCTACCGCATCCTCAAGATCGGCCACGCAATAAGAGATATCGTCCGCGGCTTCCATGATATAGGTCAATGGAAAGCGACAGTGCGGTTGAAGATCCAGTTCTTTGCGTAATCTGGCGACGTATTCTGCTTCCGCCAGATAATATCCCGGTTTTTTCATCAGATAATCGTGGCCTGGCGGAATTTTTCCTCTGTGCCACGCCGGACGGGTATATTTCAAAATACAGCCCACCTGTGCCCAGGTCAGGTTCATTCTTAACAGCGAATGCACCATGCGGATCGCCTGCGCATTCCCCTCAAACTGGGATAAATCTTGACGAATCTTTGCACGAAGATCGTTAAAGCCATCGGTTTGATAGCGCAGGACTTCCGGCTCACAACGGTCTGCGCGATCGTCTGGCGGGAGAAAATCGTTATCCATCCGCTGACGGAACCAGTCATTGATCGCCGATTCACCAAAATGGCCGAAAGGCGGATTGCCGATATCGTGCATCAGGCAGGCCATTTCAACGATGCTTTCAAACGGGCCGGTTAGCTGATCCAGGCCGTAATTTTCCAACTGCCCTGACTCCTTCAGACGGGTCAGGATCTCTTTGGCGATATAGCGTCCAACCTGTTGCACTTCAAGGGAGTGAGTCAACCTTGAGCGAACGGCGGCATTGCGTTCAAGTGGGAAAACCTGGGTCTTCTGCTGCAAGCGGCGGATAGCCGCCGAATTGATAATGCGCCCGCGGTCGCTCTCAAAAATACGCAGAATCTCATGCTCGTCTTTCATCCCCTGCATCGGGCGATAACGGCGCTGATAATTGATCTTTTTTCTGAAGTCGATTTCGGTCATGCCTGCTTCCCGTTGTCCGGCACCAGATTCAAGCCTGGTACGCGTGATGCCTTTCATCCTGCCATGATAGACTATGCGCCGAAACCACAGATTAATTCCACAACATTAGCGAGTATCCCTATGAAAGCAGGCATTATTGGTGCAATGGAGCAGGAAGTGACTCTGCTGCGCGACAAGATTGAAAACCGTCAAACGCTGACGCTGGCAGGCTGCGAAATTTATACCGGGACGCTCAATGGCGTTGAGGTTGCGCTGCTGAAATCGGGCATCGGTAAAGTCTCTGCCGCGCTCGGAACGACCTTGCTGCTGCAACTCTGCAAACCCGATTTTATTATCAACACCGGCTCTGCGGGTGGGCTGGCGCCTTCACTGAAAGTGGGCGACATCGTGGTGTCGGATGAAGTGCGTTATCACGATGCGGATGTGACTGCTTTTGGCTATGCGCCAGGTCAGATGGCGGGTTGCCCGGCGGCCTTCACTGCGGATGCAAAACTGATCGAAGCGGCTGAAGCCTGTATTAAACAACTCGGCCTGCACGCGGTTCGTGGTCTGGTGGTCAGTGGTGATGCGTTCATTAATGGTGCTGAACCGCTGGCGCGCATTCGCTCTACCTTCCCAGATGCTATCGGTGTCGAAATGGAAGCCACGGCGATTGCCCATGTCTGCCATCAGTTCGACGTGCCGTTTGTAGTGGTTCGTGCCATTTCCGACGTGGCCGATCAAGAATCGCACCTGAGCTTTGATGAATTCCTGGTGGTCGCGGCAAAACAATCCTCTCTGATGGTAGAAACCCTGCTGACCAATTTGTCACGTGGCTAAGCGTTTCTTCGCCTGTCTGCTGCTGCTGGCCTGTTTTGCCACAGCAGCGGCATCGCCCCGGGTGGTCACCCTGGCCCCCAACCTGACAGAACTGGCGTTCGCTGCCGGGATTACCCCAGTTGGCGTCAGCGCCTGGTCCGATTATCCGCCTGCCGCGACGCACATTGAGCAAGTGGCAAACTGGCAGGGCATTAATACCGAACGCATTCTGGCCCTCAAGCCTGATGTGGTGCTGGCCTGGCGCAGCGGCAACCCCAGCCGTCAGGTGGATCAACTCAGCGCCTTTGGCGTCAAAGTCGTGTGGATTGACGCCACCCGCGTTTCTGAAGTAATAGCCAACCTGCGGCAGCTTAAGAACTGGAGCCCCGATCCGGCGAAGGCCAATGCGGCCGCGGATAGTCTGCTTCATCAGCAGCAAACCCTGAGCCGTCGCTATGCCGGCCTGCCAAAGAAGAAGGTGTTTTTACAGTTTGGTCAGCATCCTCTGTTCACCGCCTCGGGCAGAACGGTACAGAATGAGATTTTGCAGCTGTGTGGTGGGGAGAATATCTTTGCTGACAGTCGGGTGGCCTGGCCGCAGGTGAGCCGCGAGCAGGTACTGATGCGTAAACCCGACGTCATTGTGACGGGAGGAGAGGCAACGCCCGCAGAAGTCGAAAACTTCTGGCGTCCGCAATTAACGGTACCGGTGATTATTGTTAATGATGACTGGTTCAGTCGCCCCGGACCCCGTATTATGCTGGCAGCTCAACAATTGTGCAGCCAACTGCATCCAGAGCAAAAACCCTGAAACCTTAAAAACCGCATCAAAGCCGGTTAAAGTTTCAACAAAATTTGTCGTTAATCAAATAACGAGGCGGCGAAATATTTTATTCTCGCTGCCCAATTTTTAGGCGAAAGCCCTGATTTTTCTTCACCAGGAAAGAACATACAATGAAAGCCGTTTATCTGGCCCTTGGCCTTATGATGGCTGGTCATGCCTGTGCTGCGTCCATAACGGGCAGCATTGGGGTCAAACTGACCATTTACTCGCAATGTCACATTGACGGGCAAAGCACGACACCAGCAAACTCACCCTCAGTAAACTGCGGCCAGCAGCTATCGGCCCAGCCAAAAGTGACTGAAACGGTACTCTCTGCAAAGAGTCGGGATCGGGAAGCGTCGAAGTTGATTACGGTAGAATGGTAGGAACCCCGGCTTAAGCCGCCGGGGCAACATCATCAGATGCTGAACGAAGAACCACAGCCGCAGGTGGTTTTCGCGTTCGGGTTGGTCACAATAAACCGGGAGCCTTCAAGGCCTTCGGTATAATCGACTGCGCCGCCAACCAGATACTGCAGGCTCATCGGGTCTACAACCAGCGACACGCCCGCTTTCTCAATGGTCATATCGCCATCGTTGATCTTATCATCGAAGGTAAAGCCGTACTGGAAACCGCTGCAGCCACCACCGGTGATATACACACGCAGTTTCAGATCCGGGTTCTCTTCGTCTGAAATCAGATTTTTGACTTTACTGGCCGCTGCTTCAGTAAACTGCAGGGGCAGAGCTATATCGTCACTCATTTAATACTCCAGTATGCATTCAGGCGGTTGCCTGCCAGGTCATAAATCGACCATCTATCGCATCATTATCTTATACACAAGTATAGCAATCAAGTATCCGCCGTTTTCACTGCCGCCTGCGTGGCACTCTGTGCTGCCACTTTGTCATCATCTTTCTGCTGCTGTTTTGCCAGTGTGCGCGCCAGAAGTGAGGAATAGAGCGGTTTGCCGCCAAGAAACTGTGCCAGTAAGGTTGCCCCTAAACAGGTAATAATCATCGGCAGAATAAGCTGATAATTGTCGGTCATTTCCAAAACCAGCACGATCCCGGTCAACGGCGCCCTCACCGAAGCGGCGAAAAGCGCCCCCATTCCGGCAATGGCAAACGTACCGGCCTGCAGATGATAGGCCGGAAACAGAGAGGCGCTGGCCATGCCATACGCCGTGCCGAGCAGCGTGCCCAGCGCCAGCATCGGGGCAAAAATACCGCCCGGCGCGCCGGAGCCGAAACAAAGCAGCGTGGTGACTACGCGGGTGATAAAGATAAACAGCAGCATGCCGACGGTATAATTTCCGGCTGCGGCAATCGGGATCAGGTTAAAGCCCCCGCCCGCCGCTTCTGGCTCAATCACGCCCAACACGCCACAGATACCGCCCAGCACGCCGCCGATAATCAGGACTTTGCGCATGTTGCCGCCATGCAGGCGCTGAAACATATCCTGGGTGCGGAAAATCAGCGTGTTAAACAGCACGCCGACCACACCGAACAGCATTCCCAGCAGCAGATAGAGCCAGAGCGTATTCACCGGTGCATTCGCCAGTTTGCCGACTTCAATTACCGCGCCTTCACCGTTGAAGATGCGGAAAACAATGCTCGACATGATGACGCCAATAAAAACGGCCTTGATCGAGATAACGCTGTAGCGAAACTGCAGCCGCATCTCTTCGATAATAAACAGGATGCCGGCCAGTGGCGCGTTGAACGCGGCGGACAGTCCGGCAGCCGCGCCCGTGGCCAGTAACGAGTGGCGGGCTTCGGTGCTTTTCATGCGGAAAATATCCAGCACCATGCGGCCGATATTCCCGCCCAGCTGAACGGTCGGCCCTTCCCGCCCCAGCACCATGCCCGCACCCAGCGCGCCCATGCCGCCGACAAACTTCACCGGGATCACGCGCCACCAGCGAACCGGACGTAACTCTTCCAGCGCGCCTTCAATTTCCGGGATGCCAGAACCTGAGGCTTCCGGCGCAAAGCGCCTGACCAGGTAGTAACCCACCATCGCCAGCAGCGCAGAGAGAATGAACGCTAACGGGAACACCAGCACCCAGTGCTTCTCCACCGTGGCCAGCATCGACAGGCGTTGGCTGACCACCGCGTTGACGGCCTTTTCGAACGCCACCCCGACCAGGCCCGCCAGGGTGCCAACAATACCCGCCACAATCAACACCGCAGCGGGTGTTTTATCCTTGCGCAGCAGCAGGCGTAAAAAGTCGCCGCGCCGCGCCGCGCCGGTACGGTGTTCAACTGCTCAGTAGATGACGTCGTCTCGTTCATATCCTGTTCATTGTTCAGTAAAGGCAGGCCAATATCTTACTCCGCTGCGTGGCGATGTCCCGGGGAAAATTCCTCTCTAATCGTGTCAAAAGCGCGACTTGCCTTTTATCCGCCCCCCATGTTCCCTTAGAATGGTCGGGTTTTTCTTAATGCATCCTCAGGAGCGGAACCATGAGTAAGTCTGAAAATCTGTATGCTCAGGCGCAGCAACTAATTCCCGGTGGCGTGAATTCCCCGGTGCGCGCGTTTAGCGGCGTTGGCGGCGTACCGCTCTTTATTGAACGCGCTGACGGCGCTTACTTATATGATGCCGATGGCAAAGAGTACGTCGATTACGTCGGCTCCTGGGGCCCGATGGTGCTGGGTCATAACCATCCTGCCATCCGTGATGCGGTGATTGAAGCGGCCCAACGCGGCCTGAGCTTCGGTGCGCCGACCGAGATGGAAGTGAAGATGGCGAAGCTGGTCACCGACCTGGTGCCCACCATGGACATGGTGCGTATGGTGAACTCAGGGACTGAAGCGACCATGAGCGCGATCCGTCTGGCGCGTGGCTTCACTCACCGTGACAAGATCATCAAGTTCGAAGGCTGCTATCACGGCCATGCTGACTGCCTGCTGGTAAAAGCCGGTTCAGGTGCGTTAACCCTGGGCCAGCCGAATTCTCCGGGCGTGCCTGCGGATTTCGCCAAGCATACGCTGACCTGTACCTACAACGATCTGGATTCGGTGCGCGCGGCCTTTGAGCAATACCCGCACGAAATCGCCTGTATCATCGTTGAGCCGGTTGCCGGCAACATGAACTGCATTCCACCGCATGCTGACTTCCTGCCAGGCCTGCGTGCGCTGTGCGACGAATTTGGTGCGCTGTTTATTATTGATGAAGTGATGACCGGCTTCCGTGTGGCGCTGGCTGGCGCTCAGGCGCATTACGGCGTGAAGCCCGATCTGACCTGCCTCGGAAAAATTATCGGTGGCGGCATGCCGGTAGGCGCCTTTGGTGGCCGCCGTGACGTGATGGAAGCGCTGGCGCCGACTGGCCCGGTGTATCAGGCGGGAACGCTGTCCGGCAACCCGATTGCCATGGCGGCGGGTTTTGCCTGCCTGAGCGAAATTGCCAAGCCTGGCAGCCACGACAAGCTGACCGCGCTGACCACGCAACTGGCGGACGGCCTGCTGGCGGCAGCGAAAGAGACCGGGATCCCGCTGGTGATGAACCACGTTGGCGGCATGTTCGGTCTGTTCTTCACGTCGGCGAAAGAAGTGACCAGCTACCAGGACGTGACTGAGTGTGACGTCGAGCGCTTCAAGAAGTTCTTCCATCTGATGCTGGAAGAAGGCGTATATCTGGCACCGTCGGCCTTCGAAGCGGGCTTTATGTCTCTGGCGCACAGCCAGCAGGATATCGAGCGCACGGTAGATGCGGCACGCCGGTGCTTCGCTAAACTGGCCTGATCGCCATCGCGCTGACCAACGTGCTTCCGCCCAGCGGATAGCACGTTGCCCATAAAAAAACGCCAGACGATGACTCGTCTGGCGTTTTTTTTAGCGGCGGGTTTTTGCCCTCACACCTTACGCAACAGATAAACAAAGTAAGGTGCGCCGATAAACGTCGCCAGCAGCCCTGCCGGGATCTGGTTCGGGAAGGCCACAATCCGACCACTCCAGTCCGCTATCGCCATTAACCCCCCGCCCATCAGCGCGGCCATGACCACCTGCGGCACCGCGCGGCGGAAGCCCAGCATTCTGACAATATGCGGCGCCATCAAACCGATAAAGCTCAGCGGACCAATGGTCAGCGTCGCCGCCGCGGTTAATCCGGCCGCCAACAGCAGCAGAGCAAAGCGCGAGGGTTTCAGCGCCACACCCAGCGCACGGGCGGTCTCTCCGCCCAGTGGTAGCAGCGTCAGCCAGCGGCGGCAGAGTGGCACTAGGGCCAACAGCACCACGGTGATTATCACCGTGCGCCACGCCTGCGCCGCATCAACGCTGTAGGTCGACCCGGAGATCCAGGTCATCAGGTTCGCCATGCGCGGATCGCCACTGGCTAACAGCATCAGCAGCAGCGTGGCAAAAGCGGTACTCAGCGCCATTCCCGCCAGCAGCATCCGCTCGGGCGAGAATCCGCCGCGTCCGCCAACCACCGTAATGATCAGCAGCGTCACCGCCGCACCCAGGCTTCCCGCCGGCAGAAGCCAGCCGAAGGCATCACCAGGCACCAGGAACAGCATTACCACCACGCCAAAAGCCGCGCCGGAACTGATCCCCAGAACTTCCGGACTGGCCATTGGGTTGCCGGTCAGACGCTGGACAATGCATCCCGCCACGCCCAGCATCATGCCTGTGGCGATGGCGGCGACCAGACGCGGCATTCTCCACGGCAGCAGCTGTTGCCAGAGATCGCCGGACACCCAGCTCCAGCCCTGAGCATCGCGACCGAAGCTTAACGCCACAATCGACAAAACCAGCAGCACGCCGCCGCCGATGGCCGCCCACAGCCAGACATTATTGCGCTCGGCCGGAACGCGGTCGCCATAACTGGTCGATGGCGGCGTCCCCGCAGTCTTCAGACGAGGCAGTAACCACAGCAACAGCGGCGCGCCAATCAGCGCAGTTGCGGTGCCGGTAGAGACTTCCTGCCAGTTATCGGTCAGCCAGATCACGATCTGATCGGCCAGCCATAGCAGCAACATGCCAATCAGCGGTGCCAGTAACAGCCGACTCAACAGGCGCCGGGCACCGAGCATTTTTGCCAACAGGGGCGCGAAAAGGCCAATAAAGCCGATGATCCCTGCGGCGTTGACCAGTTGTGCGCTCAGCACAATCGCCAGTGCCAGCACGCCAAGCCGGGCAGCCGATAAGGCCAGTCCCAGATTTTTGGCGACGCCGTCATCCAGTCCCATCAGCGCCATTGGGCGCAGCAGCAGCAGCAGCGAAAGCACAAAGCCCACCAGCAGCTTCGGCCAGATAAAGCTGACGCTGTGCCAGTCCATCTGATTCAGCGTGCCGGTACTCCACAGAAACATGCTTTGTAGCCGTTCGTGATTGAACAGCCCGAGGATCTGATTCACCGCGCCGCAATAGAGCGACATCACCAGCCCGGCAAGGATCAGCGTCACCGGCGAGAGGCGTTTGCCCCAGGCGATACCAAACACGATCAGTCCGACGGCAATCGCGCCGACCATCGCGGCGATCTGCTGGGTAAACAGGCCACCGGGCAGGTTCCAGAGGGTAACCACCGTCAGGCCCAGCTGTGCGCCGGTCGCCACGCCGAGCGTGGTGGGTTCGGCCAGTGGGTTGCGCAGCACCTGCTGGAACAGCAAACCGACCAGCCCCAACCCCGCGCCAACCAGCAGCGACAGCGTCAGCCGTGGCAGCAGGCTGAAGTGAAACACCATCTGATCCACGCGATCGGGATCCGCTGAATAGAACGCCTCGCGCCATTGCGCGACGGGTAAATGCTGGTTCAGGTTGTAAAAGGTCAGTCCGGCGGTCACCAGCAGCAAGGCGGTCAGCAGAAGGAATGGGAAACGCAGTGTGGTTTTCATGCGGTCACCAGTGCACTGCTCAACAGCCGGCTAAAGCGCATCGCAGACAGCGTGCCGCCGTAGAACCACACCTGAGGAACGCGGTGGAAACGATTTTTGCGCACGAAAGGCATCGACTGCCACAGCGGCGTCGACGTCACCTGCGCCATCATCAGATCCTCGCCATGATCGAAGCAGACCACGTCCACATCTTCAGCAATCGACGCCAGGCGTTCAATACCAATCACCGCACTGCCCCAGAAATTAGTTTCGCCTTGCCAGGCATTTTCCAGCCCCAGATCGCCCATTACCTGCAGGAACAAACTGCCTTTGCCAAACACCAACGTGTGGCGGGGATCCAGTACCGACATCAACAGCACCGGGCGTTTTGGCCGATGGGACAGCTGATTTCTCATCTGCGCGGTAAAGTCGTCATATTCCGCGAGGTGCTTCTGTGCCACAGGCACCCGATCTAACCGCCTGGCGAGCTGCATCAGCGACTCACGGGCGACGGTCAACGGCTTGCCGCGATCGTCACTGAAGGCAAACCCCATGCTTGGGGCAATCTTGTTGAGGGTGTCGACAGAAGGACCATAGCCAGAGGAGTAAAGCAGCAACGAGGGCTTCATCTGAATCATCAGTTCGATGTTCGGTTCGGTTCGCAGCCCGACATCCACCGTCGAAGCCGGCAGCGCAGGCTCACCCACCCAAAGACCGTAGTTGTAGAGTTCAGCGGCACCCATCGGCGGCACGCCGAGGGCCATCAGCAGCTCCGTCGGCCGCCACTCCAGCGAGATAATGCGCTGCGTGTCGACAGAGGCGGCAGCCTGCGTTCGCAAGGCTGGCAACAACGGGGAAAGTGCCATCGCCATCAGCAGGCGTCGGCGAATTAAGTCCGGCATGGAAACCCTTAGTAAACGAAGCTCACCGGCGCACCGCCGTTAGGGTGAGGCAGGATCCCCATCGGGATACCATAAATTTTGTTCAGCACATCGGCCTGCATAATCTCAATGGCATCGCCCTGGGCGATCACCCGACCACTGTGCAACGCCACCAGATGGTCGCAGTAACGAGCGGCAACATTGATATCGTGCAGGACGGCAATCACCGTCAGTCCGCGCTCACGGCTCAGACGTTGGATCAGCGCCAGCACCTCAATCTGATGGGCGATATCAAGCGCCGAGGTCGGCTCATCCAGCAACAGGCAGCGGCTGTTTTGTGCCACCAGCATCGCTATCCAGGCACGTTGACGCTCCCCGCCGGAGAGGCTGTCTACCAGGCGTTGAGCAAAAGGCTTAAGGCCAACCAGCGTAATCGCTTCCTCGACCCGCTCACGATCTTCTGCGCCATACCGGCCCAGCGCGCCGTGCCAGGGATAACGCCCCATCGACACCAGCTCGCGCACCGTCATACCTTCAGCCGGCGGAAGCTGCTGCGGCAAATAGGCCACCTCACGGGCGAACGCTTTACTTTGCCACTCTGAAATCGTTTTACCGTTCAGCAAAACCTGGCCTTCTGTGGCCGGATGGTGTCTGCCAAGCAGCTTTAACAGCGTCGATTTCCCGGAGCCGTTGTGGCCAATCAAGCCACAGACTTTTCCGGCAGGAAAGGTCAGTGACAGCGGCTGCAACAGCGTTCTGCCCGGGACGGTAAACGAGGCATGATCAAGCGAGAAGATTGTTTCTGTAGCGTGCGGATGAGACATAGCGGTCTTCTGATTGGTGGGCGCGGCGAACCGCGCCCGATTTAAAGATTAGAAACGGAAGGTCGCTGTTCCAACGACCTGGCGTTCCGCGCCCCAGAAGCAACCATAAGTCTGGAAGCAACTGGCCACGTATTCACGATCGAACAGGTTGTTCACGTTAATTGCCAGGCTGGAGCCATACAGGCCGAAACGTCCAAGGTCATATTTCACTACAGCATCCATCACTGCAGCGCTGCCTACTTTGAAGCTGTTCGCCGGATCGCCGTAGCTTGATCCGATAAAGCGTCCGCCAGCACCGACAGTCAACCCACTGATTGCACCGCTATTGAAGGTGTAATCACCCCACAATGAAGCCATGTGTTTAGGCACCTGCTCTGGCGTATTGCCTTTCAGGGTGGTGTCTTTAGTGAACTCGGCTTCGGTATAAGTGTATGACGCGGTCATGTTGATGTTAGGTGTCAGCGCAGCCTTGCTTTCCAGCTCAACACCGCGAGCACGAATTTCACCTGATGGAACCTGGTTCAGAGCGTTGGTTGGATCCGCCGTCAGCGTATCGCTTTTGGTCAACTGGAAGACGGCTGCGGTCATCACAATTGGACGGTCTTTTGGCACAAACTTCACGCCGGCTTCGTACTGTTCACCTTTTGATGGCGCATATGCCACGCGTGGATCGCTGAACAGGCTAAATGCGTTAGGTTCGAATGACTGACTGTAACTGAAGTAAGGTGAAACTCCGTTATCAAACAGATAGTTCACACCACCACGCCAGGTAAACTGACGGTCGTTGCGCTCAACATAACCGTTATCAGCACGCACGGTAGTCGCCTGAGTAGACCAATCGTAACGTCCACCGAGCGTAAACACCCATTTGTCCCACTCAGCCTGATCCTGAACATAAATGCCAGTCTGCTTCGACTCGTTCATCTGGTAGGGTTCAGCGTTGTCAAAATCGACATCACTCATCGACGGCAGATTATCCAGATCCAGGGCTGGCGCGTTGCCATAGGTTGCGCTGATATCGTTACGCATCCGCGAATAGTCAACGCCCGTTAACAGAGTGTGGCCCAGATCGCCGGTAGCGAATTTGCTCTCCAACTGGGTATCCACGCTGAAGTTTTGCAAACGTTCCTGATCCACAACAGTACCGCGGCCCAGATAATGAGCCTGCTGGGCTGGAGTCAGTGCCTGGCAGTAACTGTTGAAACCATTCATGCTGTTATTACACAGCCCAGTGCCATATGCGCTTTGCTGAGAGGTTTTCATCTCTGAATAACGCAGATTCTGACGTACGGTGAAGGTGTCATTAAAACCATGTTCGAATGCGTAGCCGACCATTTTCTGGTTGCGCGAATAACTGTTGTTGCTCGCACCTTCATTAAAGTTTGTCGGCAGATGGCCGCCATTCGGTAATGGCTCAACCGTTCCCTCTTTCGGTAACCACCCGTAGTAACCGGTTTCTGGTTCATTCTGGAAATAGGAGAGGAAGGTGAAGTTGGTTTTGTCATTCGGCTTCCAGCTGAAGGAAGGCGCAATGGCATAACGCTGTGTTTCCGCATTGGTCTGCTGTTCGTTGGCAGAGCGAGCCAAACCGGTCAGGCGGTAGGAGAACTCTCCGGCATCGTCCAGCGAATCGCTGAAATCGAAACCAGTTTGCATCAGGTTATCCGTGCCCATTTTGAACTGGATTTCGCGCAGTGGCTCAGTCGTCGGACGCTTGCTGACCATCGAAATGATCCCGCCCGGGCTGCTTTTTCCGTAAAGCACCGAGGTTGGGCCGCGCATTAACTCAACGCGCTCCAGGAAATAGGGATCGATCACTGCATCGTTATAAAAGTCGCCCTGCAACTTTTGCCCATCCAGATAATTATTCTGGTTAAGGCCGCGTGAAGAGAATCCGCGAATAATAACAAAGTCATATGTATTGGAAGCGCCACGGCTGCTCACTGTCACACCTGGCGTGTAACCCAGCGCCTGCTTCACTGACATTGGTTGATGAGTATCCATCTCCTGACGGGTCACCACGGAGACAGACTGAGGATTCTTTTCGATCGGCGTATCGGTTTTGGTGCCGGTGGCACTGTGCTTAGCCGCGATGGTTGGGGCGGGTCCCCAGGCACTTTCTTGCGGCGCGGAGCTATTTGCATCGGCGCTAACCGTCAAGGTTTGTTCATTGGCAGCATAAGCAGAAGAGGAAATCGTCATTGCAACAAGGAGAGCCAGACGACGTTTTGAGGTATTCACTGGCAAAGATAAACGATCAAAAGACAAAGTAGCCATTTAGCATTTCTCTGAATGAGATTGATTGAATGTAAACGTAAACGAGAATTATTATTATAACGATTGGATAATATGCGAACTGGCGGCGTTTCTGCAAGAAGAAATGCCCGGTTGACAGGCCGTTTGGCTGAGGAATAACCGCATGTTAAGTGTGGGAAATGACGCATTGAACACGATGTTGCGTCTAAGAGGCGAATTATGATCTTTTACCGGTGATCATTCAGGCCCAGCGCGATCTGACAGGCATAAAAAAAGCCGGCTCATCATGAGCCGGCTTCTTCAGGTCAGGAGGATCACTTGCCGAACATATCCTTAATCCAACCCGCCACACCGTTACTGTCTTTCTGCTCGCTCTGCTGCTGTTGCTGCAACTGTTGTTGCTGCTGAACCTGCTGCTGTTGCTGCTGACACAGCGCACTGGCATCGATGGTCCAGACTGGCAGCGTTCGCCAGGTGCTGCTGCCGGTGCCACAGACAAAGTTACCGGCTGAATCCACCGTCATCGGCGCAATGTCTTCCGGCGGCGTTGGCGTCAGCGGCATCGGTGCCTGGTTATCCAGATAGCGGCGATAAATCTGCATCGCACCGCTGGCGCCATAGAGCTTGGTCGGCTGGTTGTTATCACGCCCAACCCAGGTCACCGTCACCTCTTTGCCATCGACACCGGTAAACCAGCTGTCGACCAGATTATTGGTGGTCCCGGTTTTCCCGGCCAGATGAGCCTTCGGATAACGGGCACCCAGCGCACGTGCCGTACCGTGATCCGCAACCTGCTGCATAGCATACAGCGTCAGGTAAGCGGCCTGAGCCGGAACCGCACGTTCAGCCTGCGGGAAGCTCTGATACAGCACGGTACCGTCTTCAGCGATCACCGAACGCAGCGCGGATAGCGAGGCACGGTTACCGCCGCTGGCGATGGTCTGGAAGGCCTGCGCGACTTCAATTGGCGTCAGGTTCAACGCACCCAGCAGCATTGAAGGCACCGGCTGCAGCTGATCTTTGTTCACGCCCAGTTTGGTCCAGGTATCAATGACCTGTGGCAGCCCAAGCGTCATCCCCAGGTTGACCGTCGGAACGTTCATCGAGTTGGTTAATGCATCCACCAGCATCACCTGACCACTAAAGCGATGGTCATCGTTCTCCGGTTTCCACACCTGGCCATTAGGCTGTTTCAGCGCAATCGGGTTATCGGCAATCCAGGTATTCAGGCGGTACTTATCTGGCTGGCTTAACGCCGTCAGATAGGTGGCCGGTTTTGCCAGGGAGCCGATAGAACGGCGCGCCTGCAGCGCACGGTTATAACCGGCAAACTGCGGATCGGCACCGCCAACCATCGCACGTACTTCACCACTGAAGCGGTCAACCACCACCATCGCGGTTTCCAGATCCTTCAGCCCACGCTGTTTACGCAGCGCCGGAATGCCGTCTTCCACCGATTTCTCGGCCGCATCCTGTGAGACCGGATCCAGCGTGGTGAAGATTTTCACCCCGGAGAGATCTTTGACTTTATCGCCCAGCTTGGCCTGCAGTTCGTTACGCACCATCTGCATAAAGGCTGGCTGAGGGGTGATCACGCCGCCTTTAGGCTGCACGCCTAACGGACGGGCGCTGAGCATGTCATACAGCTCCTGGTCGATCACTTTCTGCTGCTGCAACAGACGCAGCACCAGGTTGCGGCGCTCGAGGGCCAGTTTCGGGTTACGCCACGGGTTATACAGTGACGCGCCTTTTACCATGCCAACCAGCAATGCCTGCTGATCGAGGCTCAGCTCATCAACCGGACGGCCGAAGTAGTAAAGGCTGGCCAGCGGGAAGCCGCGGATCTGATCGTTGCCGGCCTGGCCGAGGTACACCTCATTCAGATAGAGCTCAAGAATGCGGTCTTTGCTGTAACGCGCATCCATGATCAGCGCCATATAGGCTTCGTTGGCTTTACGCCACAGCGAACGCTCGTTGGTCAGGAACAGGTTTTTCACCAGTTGCTGCGTCAAGGTACTGCCACCCTGCACGGCTTTACCGGCAGTGATGTTGGCAAGGAACGCACGGCCAATCGAGTACAGGCTGATACCGTCATGCTGATAGAAATGACGGTCTTCTGTTGCCACCAGGGTGTCGACCAACAAGTCCGGGAAGCCGGCACGCGGGACGAACAGACGCTGCTCGCCGTTTGGCGATTGCAGCATGGTGATCAGACGCGGATCGAGGCGGAAGAAGCCGAAGTCACGGCCGCTGTCGAGGTTCTTGATCTCGCTTAAGGTGTCGCCGCTAAAGCTTAACTGCGCGCGGATCTGCCCTTCTTTGCTGTCCGGGAAGTCAAACGGACGGCGGATCATCTCAATGCTGTTGGCCTGCACGGTAAACTCGCCAGGACGCGTCATCTTCGTCACTTCACGATACTGTGTGCCTTCCAGCAGGGCGACCATCTCTTTCTTGCTGTAGGACATGCCCGGCTCAAGGTTGACCATACGGCCATACACGGTGGCCGGCAGCTGCCAGACTTTGCCATCAATACGACTGCGAATTTGTGAATCGAGGTAAACCCCGTACACGGCCATCACCACGATAAAGACCAGCAGTAGCTTAATCAATAAGCTCAGCCAGCCTCTTTTCTTACCGGGTGGACGCCCTTTTCCTTTACGTGGCACCGGTTCTACCTCCTCGTTTTCATGGTCATCATCCTGAAAATCATCATAATCATCGTGCTCATCATCCCTGCGGCGACCTTTGCCCGCCACCTTGCGCGGGGGTTTGGGCTGTTTTCCCTTGCGCCCAATCGGTTCGCGATCGTCAGACATTCGTTTTTCTTCTCCGGGAACTGCCGTCGGCAAAGCCGACTACTATGTTCTTACTCAATAAGCTTCGGAACTGGAACCTTCCGAAATGCGTACTCCAGCCGCTTCCTTCAGGAAGGTGCCGAGAATTTTTTGGTGCGCCGTGTCGGCAGCGCGGTTGCCGGGTTATCGGGCCAGGCATGTTTTGGATAGCGTCCTTTCATCTCTTTTTGTACCTCGCGGTACGCACCCTGCCAGAACCCGGCGAGATCGCGGGTAATTTGCAGCGGGCGCTGAGCCGGTGAAAGCAGCTCAAGCACCAGAGGGACTCGCCCACCCGCGACCACGGGATTTTGCGCTTCGCCAAACATTTCCTGCAGGCGAACGGCCAGCGCCGGGGGCTTCTCTTCATCATATCGGATCGGAAGCCGGCTTCCGGTCGGCACAGTGTAATGAGTTGGCAGGACAGTATCCAGTTGCTGACGCTGTGACCATGTGAGCAATTGTAATAAAGCCCCGACAATATCCAGCTGCTTCAAGCCCCGGCCATCACGCACGCCACCCATCGCCGGCAACAACCAGTGCTCCAGCGACGCCAGCAGGTCCGCCTCTGTGGCCGCAGGCCAGGCTTCTTCCGCTAACCACTGGCGGGCGCAAACCAGCCGGATCCGCAGCTGTTCCGCCTGCGGGGTCCAGTTCAGTACCGATAACCCTTTGCTGCGGATCCAGCGCAGCATCGCCAGATGCAGTTCGGCCTCGTCGGGTTTAGCCAGCGGTTGCGAGCTAATGACCAGCTCGCCGATCTGCTGCCGTTGCCAGGCCCGCAGCGTACCGCGCTCTTCATCCCATTCCACTTCCGTGCGGCGATCCAGCAACTGTGGGCATTCGCTGGTCAGGCTGTCAATGTCGAACGGCGTGGCCTGAAGCATTCTCGCGTCAGGTTGTGAGCTGCCTTGTAAAAGTGCCGGTGCAATCAGCCATTCGTAGCGGGTCAGCGCCGCGTCATTATCCAGCATGGCGCCCATCCCGTTCGCCAGCTGATAGCGTCCTTCTGAACCGCGCCGACGGGCAATGCGGTCGGGAAACGCACCGGCAAGCAGTGGCACGATAAGGTCGCTGTCCGCAGTGCCGCCGGTCACCTGCAACCGCTGCTGCAACTGGGTGGCGCGCTTCAGCCAGTTGGGCTGTCGGCGGTGAAAACTGTCGCGAAGGTCGGCGCTTCCCCGCGCAGGCTCTTCCAGAATAGCCACCAGCAGGGCCGCGGTGGCGACTCGGTCCGCATCGCGGCCGGCATCCACTAACAGCGCAGAATTACGGGGATCGCTGCCCAGATTGGCCATGCTTCTGCCTTTCGCGGTCAGCATACCCGTTTTATCCGTCGCGCCTAACTGCTGTAATAATTTTCGGGCCTGAATCAGATTATTCTCCGGCGGGGTATCCAGCCACTGCAACTGGCTGACGTCATGACAACCCCACTGCAGCAGGTCCAGCCACAGCGAGGCCAGATCGCTGTGCAGGATCTCCGCTTCGGCATGCGTCGCTGCCCGCTCGGCCTGCTCTTTCGCCGTCAGATGCAGGCAAATTCCGGGCTCCAGTCGTCCGGCGCGTCCGGCACGCTGGGTCATCGACGCCTGGCTGACGCGTTGCGTCTGCAAACGCGTTAATCCGCTGCGAGGATCAAACTGGCCGGTGCGTTCTAACGCACTGTCCACCACCAGGCGGATGCCTTCAATGGTCAGGCTGGTCTCGGCAATATTGGTGGCCAGCACCACTTTGCGCCGCCCTGCTGGCGCCGGCAGGATGGCTTTTTGCTGCTCGCTCAGCGGCAGCGCGCCATATAAGGGACAGAGATCGACATCATTGCCGATCAGTGAGGCAAGCTGGGTCTGGATGCGCTGGATCTCGCCAACGCCCGGCAGGAAAAGTAACAGCGATCCGGACTCTTCCCGCAGCAGTTGGCTGACCTGCTTTGCCACCGCGTCATCAAAACGCAGGTGGGTGGCCAGCGAGGTATAGCGCCGGTCGACGGGAAAAGAACGGCCTTCAGAGGCGATCATCGGCGCGTCAGGCAGCAACTGCTGCAGCCGCTGATTATCCAGCGTGGCGGACATCAGCAGGATTTTGAGGTCATCACGCAGGCCTTGCTGCACGTCCAGCAGCAGCGCCAGCGCAAGATCTGCCTGCAGACTGCGCTCATGGAATTCATCGAGGATCACCAGCGAAACGCCGTCCAGCATCGGGTCCTGCTGCAACATGCGCGTGAGGATCCCTTCGGTCACCACTTCTATCCGCGTAGTGGGCCCGACACGGCTTTCAGAACGCATGCGGTAGCCAACGGTGTCGCCGGGCTGCTGCCCGAGCAATTCGGCCAGTCGTTGTGCAACATTCCGCGCCGCCAGCCGACGGGGTTCCAGCAGCAAAATACGTCCGCTAAAATCCGCCTGCTGCAGGATTTGCAGCGGCAGCCAGGTGGATTTGCCTGCGCCGGTAGGTGCCGCCAGCAGCACTTGCGAAGAGGTCCGCAGCGCCGAAAGCAGTTCGGGTAATACGGCACTCACCGGTAATGAACTCACGTTTTTGCTCCAGAACGTCATGGTCATAAATAGCCGGGCATTGTAGCATCCCTGTTTCTGGAATACCGGAGAGCCCCATGAGTGAGCAAAAAAGGCTGTTTTTCGGCATCGCATTGCCGGATGAAATCAGTCAGAGCGTCATTCAATGGCGTGCTGACACCTTCCCCGCCGAGGCCGGTCGTCCGGTCGCCGCGGCGAATTTACATCTGACGCTGGCGTTCCTCGGTGAAATCAGTGACGAAAAGGCCGGCGCGTTAGCGCAGCTGGCGGGCCGCATCCAACAGCGTCCGTTTACGCTGACGCTGGATGATGCCGGGCACTGGCCGCGCTCCGGCGTGGTCTGGCTGGGGCCAAAACAGTCGCCGCGTGGACTGCTGCAACTGGCGGAACTGTTGCGATCGCAGGCAGCCAGAAGTGGCTGTTATCAAAGCCCGATGCCCTTTCATCCGCATGTCACATTACTGCGCAACGCTACGCAGCCCGTCTCGTTGCCGCCACGCAATTTTAGCTGGCCGTTTCGCGTCGAGCGCTTCGCGCTGTTTCAGTCCGTTTACGCCGGTGGCCGAACCCGCTATCAGCAGCTCGCAGAATGGGCATTAACACAGGAAGTGATATGAGATTTAGCCCTGCGCTACAGTCGGCAACGCTGATAAAGCGTTACAAACGTTTTCTGGCCGATGTTGTCACACCCGACGGCGAAACGCTGACAATACACTGTGCCAACACCGGTGCGATGACCGGTTGCGCCACACCAGGCGACACCGTGTGGTACTCCACGTCCGACAGTTTGACGCGGAAATACCCGCACAGCTGGGAACTGACCGAGACACAGCAAGGCGACTGGATATGTGTGAACACGCTGAGAGCCAACAGCTTAGTAAAAGAAGCGTTCGCGCTCGGCGCGATTCCAGAATTTTCCAGTTACACCGACATCCGCGCTGAGGTGAAATACGGCGCAGAAAAGAGCCGCATCGACTTTCTGTTACAGGCGGAGGATCGGGTAAACTGCTATATTGAAGTCAAATCCGTGACGCTACTCCAGCAAGGTAAAGGGTATTTTCCGGATGCGGTTACCGAACGCGGCCAAAAGCACCTTCGCGAACTGGCGAAGATTTCTGAAAATGGTCAGCGTGCGGTTCTGTTTTTTGCCGTTTTGCACTCGGGGATTGAGGACGTTTCCCCGGCGCGTCATATTGATGCGCGCTACGCAGAACTACTGGCACAGGCTCAGCAGAGCGGGGTTGAAGTGCTTTGTTATAAAGCGCAGTTATCATCCGATGGCATGTCATTGAAAAAGCCACTGGCTGTGGAGTTGTAAAGTAAGGCGCAATTTGCTGTTATAGGAAAGCTCTTAGCTGGCGCCCAAATACGCTTTTCCTCACAGGCTTGTCAAGGCATGTTGAGGAATAATTGCCAACCTTGATCGCTTCTGCTATTTATAGCGACCTGTTTTTATCCCCATTGGGGATCGATAGTGCGTGTTATCCAGGAGAAACAACATGCAAGAAGGGCAAACCCGTAAAACCTCGTCCCTGAGTATTCTCGCCATCGCTGGGGTGGAGCCATACCAAGAGAAGCCGGGCGAAGAGTACATGAACAAAGCCCAGCTGGTGCATTTCAAGAAGATCCTTGAAGCCTGGCGCAACCAGCTCCGGGATGAAGTTGATCGCACGGTAACTCATATGCAAGATGAAGCCGCCAACTTCCCCGATCCGGTTGACCGCGCTGCACAGGAAGAGGAATTTAGCCTTGAACTGCGTAACCGCGACCGTGAGCGCAAGCTGATCAAGAAGATTGAGAAGACGTTGAAGAAAGTCGAAGACGACGATTTTGGCTACTGCGATTCCTGTGGCGTTGAAATCGGTATCCGTCGCCTTGAAGCACGTCCTACTGCCGATCTTTGCATCGACTGTAAAACGCTGGCGGAAATCCGCGAAAAACAAATGGCCGGTTAATGGCTAATGGATTGTGCAGTGAGGCTGGTACGTTACCCGCTTCACTGCCTGTCTCTACTACCATGCTCACTTCCTGCATCGGGCGTTTTGCCCCCTCTCCCTCTGGTGAATTGCATTTTGGCTCCCTGATTGCTGCGGTTGGCAGCTACCTGCAGGCCCGCGCTCAGCATGGCCAGTGGCGGGTGCGCATTGAAGATATCGATCCGCCCCGTGAAGTCCCCGGCGCGGCAAACAGGATCCTGCAACAGCTGGAACAGCACGGTCTTGAGTGGGATGGCGACGTGCTCTGGCAGTCAGCGCGTCATCAGGCCTACCGCGACGCGCTGGCCTGGCTGGAAGAACATCAGCGCAGTTACTACTGCACCTGTACGCGAAGCCGCATTCAACAACTTGGCGGCCTGTACGATCGGCACTGCCGCGATTTGCATCTGGGTGCGGAAAACGCCGCGATCCGTTTGCGAGTAGACCATCCTGTTAGTCAGTTTCAGGATGCGCTGCGCGGTGAAATAGTGGCGAATGCCGGCATGGCAGGCGAGGATTTTATTATTCATCGCCGTGACGGCCTGTTTGCATATAACCTGGCGGTGGTGGTCGACGATCATTTCCAGGGCATTACCGACGTGGTCCGCGGAGCCGATTTGATTGACCCGACGGTCAGACAGATTGCCCTGTATCAGCAGTTTGGCTGGCAGGTGCCTGACTATCTGCACCTGCCGCTGGCCATCGGTGCGGATGGCAATAAGTTGTCGAAACAGAATTACGCCACGCCGCTGCCCACGGGTGATGCGCGCCCGGCGGTGGTCCAGGCATTACGTTTTCTGGGCCAGTCGGTCAGTGAAGGCTGGCAGGATCTGCCGCTGTCAGCGACGTTGCAGCAGGCAATTGTTCACTGGAATGTGGCTAAGATCCCCTCAGAAAACGCTGTTTATAATCGTGCGCAGACCTGACAAAAACCCGGTTACTATCGGGAAGATGTCCGGGATGTCAGATGAGCATTCTCAAATGCGCTTCTCTGAGCTATGATTAGCCGCTGTTTTTTATCGCCCAGATTTTAATGTCACTATCGAGGTGTCCCATTTTTACCCGAGTTGCTAATTTTTGCCGAAAAGTTTTGAGTCGCGAAGACGAAGCGCCAGCTGCTGAGGTCGGTGTAGTGCATCAGATGACCGTGATCCCTCGCGATCGTCATACTATTTCGCGCAAAGACATCAGTGAAAATGCCCTCAAGGTCTTGTATCGCCTGAATAAAGCAGGGTACGAAGCCTATCTGGTCGGTGGCGGCGTCCGCGACTTATTGCTGGGTAAAAAACCGAAAGATTTCGATGTCACCACCAACGCCACGCCGGATCAGATGCGTAAACTGTTCCGCAACTGCCGTCTGGTTGGCCGTCGTTTCCGCCTGGCCCACGTGATGTTTGGCCCGGAAATTATCGAAGTGGCGACCTTCCGTGGTCATCACGAAGCCGAGCAGGTCGCTGAAGATCGCAACACCTCTCAGCGCGGCCAGAACGGCATGCTGCTGCGCGACAACATTTTCGGCACCATCGAAGACGATGCTCAGCGCCGTGACTTAACCATCAACAGCCTTTATTACAGCGTCTCGGACTTCTCAGTCCGTGACTATGTTGGTGGCCTGAACGACCTGCAGCAGGGCATTGTCCGTCTGATTGGCGATCCTGAAACCCGCTACCGTGAAGATCCGGTGCGGATGCTGCGCGTGGTGCGTTTCGCCGCCAAGCTGGATATGTCGGTTGCCGCTGAAACCGCCGAGCCGATCCCCCGTCTGGCGACGCTGCTGCATGACATTCCGCCGGCCCGTCTGTTTGAAGAAACCCTCAAGCTGCTGCAGGCGGGATACGGCTACAGCACCTATCTGCAACTGCGTGAATACCAGCTGTTCCAGCCACTGTTCCCGACCATTACCCGTTACTTTACGGAAAAGGGCGACAGCAATATGGAGCGGATGATTGTGCAGGTGCTGAAAAACACCGATCACCGTATTCACAATCAGATGCGCGTTAACCCGGCATTCCTGTTCTCCGCCATGTTCTGGTATCCGCAATTAGAAGCGGCTCAGAAGATTGCTCAGGAAAGCGGCCTGGCCTACTACGATGCCTTCGCGCTGGCGATGAATGACGTGCTGGATGAAGCCTGCCGTTCGCTGGCAATTCCAAAGCGCATCACCACGCTGGTTCGTGATATCTGGCAGCTGCAGCTGCGTCTGTCCCGTCGTCACGGCAAACGCGCCTGGAAGCTGATGGAGCATCCTAAGTTCCGTGCCGCCTATGACCTGCTGGCGCTGCGTGCTGAAGTGGAAAACAATCAGGAACTGCTGAAGCTGACCGCCTGGTGGAACGATTTCCAGGTTTCCGCGCCGCCGCAGCAAAAAACCATGCTGAATACCCTGGGTGACGATCCGGTGCCACGTCGCCGCACCCGTCGTCCGCGCAAGCGCGTGCCTGGCCCGCGTCGTGACGGTAACAACAGCAACGCATGATGCGCGTCTACTTAGCGCTGGGCAGTAATCTTGCCGATCCAATGCATCAGGTGCAGGCTGCACTTGATGCATTGGCTGCTATCCCCCACACCACGCTGGTTGCCACCTCCGCTTTCTACCGCACGCCACCTTATGGTCCACCCGACCAGCCTGACTACCTTAATGCCGCCGTTTTGCTGAACACTTCACTGTCGCCGGAAGCCTTGCTCGATCACACCCAGCGTATTGAGCTGGAACAGGGACGCGTGCGCAAAGATGAACGCTGGGGACCGCGTACGCTGGACCTGGACATCATGCTGTTTGGCGACCTGACGCTGAATACCCCCCGTCTGACCGTGCCGCATTACGATATTGCCAATCGCGCCTTTATGCTGGTTCCCCTGCTTGAGATCGCCCCCAATCTGACCTTCCCGGATGGAACCGCCGCCGAACGCATGCTGGCTAAACTGGATGCGAGCGCCATTCAGCGCTGGTAGTGCAAACCCCCTTCCCTTCCATTAAGATACGCCCACCAGAACACGCTTACAGAGGTTGCGATGAAACCGACCACGGTCTCTACCCTTCGCCAGTGGAAAAAGAGCGGACGCAAGTTTGCCTCCATTACTGCCTATGATTTCAGCTTTGCCCGACTGTTCGCCGATGAAGGCCTGCAGGTCATGTTGGTGGGCGATTCGCTGGGCATGGTGGTTCAGGGACATGATTCCACGCTGCCGGTGACCCTTGCCGACATCGTTTACCACACTCAGGCCGTGCGCCGCGGTGCGCCTGCTGCATTGCTGCTCTCCGACCTGCCGTTTATGACCTATGCCACGCCTGAGCAAACCTTTGACAGCGCCGCGCAGCTGATGCGCGCCGGGGCCAACATGGTCAAGCTGGAAGGCGGAAAATGGCTGGCAGAGACGGTCAGGCAGTTAACCGAACGTGCCGTGCCGGTTTGCGGACATCTCGGCCTTACGCCACAGTCAGTGAATATCTTTGGTGGCTATAAGGTTCAGGGTCGCGAAAGCGAGGCGGCCGATGCACTGCTGGCCGATGCGCTGGCGCTGGAAGCGGCCGGTGCGCAGCTGCTGGTGCTGGAGTGTGTGCCGGTGGCGCTGGCTCAGCGCATCACCGACGCGCTGAGCATTCCGGTGATCGGCATTGGTGCCGGCAACGTCACCGATGGTCAAATTCTGGTGATGCATGACGCCTTTGGCATTACCGGCGGCCACATTCCCAAGTTTGCTAAAAACTTCCTCGCGGAAACCGGCGATATCCGCGCCGCCATCAGGCAGTATGTTGCGGACGTCGAAACGGGGACTTACCCTGCCGAAGAACACAGTTTTCACTAACACAGGAGACGATCTGTGCTGATTATTGAAACCTTGCCGATGCTGCGCCGTGAAATCCGGCGCTGGCGGCAGGACGGTAAGCGCATCGCGCTGGTGCCGACCATGGGCAACCTGCATGACGGTCATATGACACTGGTCGATGAAGCGCGCGAGCAGGCAGACATTGTGGTTGTCTCGATCTTTGTTAACCCGATGCAGTTTGAACGTCCGGACGATTTGGCCCGCTATCCGCGCACCTTGCAGGAAGACTGCGAGAAGCTGAACCGCCGCAAAGTCGATTTGGTCTTCTCCCCGGCACCGGGCGAAGTCTATCCAAAGGGACTGAGCGATCAGACCTTTGTCGATGTACCAGGCCTTTCAACGCTGCTGGAAGGCGCCAGCCGTCCCGGCCATTTCCGTGGCGTGTCGACCATTGTCAGTAAGCTTTTCAACCTGGTGCAGCCCGATATGGCGCTGTTCGGCGAGAAGGATTACCAGCAGCTGGCGTTAATCCGCAAGATGGTGGCGGATATGGGCTACGACATCGATATCATCGGTGTGCCGACGGTCAGAGCCAAAGATGGTCTGGCACTCAGTTCGCGTAACGGCTATCTGACCGCGGATGAGCGTAAAATCGCCCCGGTGGTCAGCAAAGTGATGAACAGCATGGCCGAGCGGCTGTCCAACGGTGAACGGCATATCGAAGAGATCATTGCCGCCGCGGAAGAGGCGCTGGCAGAAAAAGGCTTACGGGCTGATGGACTGGCGATTTGCGATGCCGACACGCTGCTGCCGCTGAATGTCGACAGCCAGCGCGCGGTGATCCTGATGGCCGCCTGGTTAGGTAAAGCGCGTCTGATTGACAACCAACAGGTCGATCTGACGCAGTAACAGTCACTGGCGCTCAGGGGTTCCTGGCGTTCGTTTTTGTGATTTCCGAGAAAGGTAACAAGGTTATGAACCGTACTATGCTGCAGGGCAAGCTTCACCGGGTGACCGTCACTCAGGCGGATCTGAATTATGAAGGCTCCTGTGCCATCGATCAGGATTTCCTCGACGCTTCCGGCATTCTGCAATACGAAGCGATCGACATTTACAACGTGACTAACGGCCAGCGTTTCTCGACCTATGCCATTGCGGCTGAGCGCGGCTCAAAGATTATCTCTGTTAACGGTGCCGCAGCGCGTTGTGCCTGTGAAGGGGATATTTTGATTATCTGCTCTTATGTGGATATGCCGGATGCAGAGGCACGCGAATGGCAGCCGAAAGTGGCCTATTTTGAAGGCGCAAACGTCATGAAGCGTCTGGCGAAAGCGGTTCCGGTTCAGGTTGCCTGATCCCCTACCCCGTCCAAACGTGCAAAGGGCCGACCGCTGTCGGCCCTTTTTTATTGCCTGCTAATCTGAATAGCTTGGTCTTAATGCACCAGCGTGGCGGTGACCTTGGGCTTTTTCTTCAGGGTGAACAAGAAGTTCAGCATCCCGTGCTTGCGTATCCAGCAGATAGCCAGCGGCAGCAGCAGTGCGGAGAGGAAAGCCGCGATAAATTTCAGATCGCTGATCAGGATATTGCTGCTGTTGATTTTCACCGCTTTGGCAAACACCTGCACGGCCAGATAGTGCGACAGGTAAAAGACAATCGAGTTAACGCCAACAAAATGCACCAGCTTCACGTTGGTGTGCAGCGCCAGGAAGATAAAGATCGGGATCGAGCACAGGGCCAGTGGCGCCAGCAGCTGCCAGGAAATGCCTTCCTCAATCAACAGATTCATCGAAGAGAGCGCGATAAAACATAACAGTGAAGGTAATAAAATGGATTTTTTGCTGATGACGGCGGGAATATCGACCTGCTTTCGTACCAGCATATCCCCGAGGAAAAAGAATGGGAACAGGTAAAACATTCGGTTAACGTGGCTGTTATCAAAGCCAGCAAATACGCTGTCTGCGGGAATTTCTGGCAGGATATAACTGATAAACAGCGACAGCGGAATGACAATATAAAATGGAACGCGCCGCACTAAGGGAATGATCATGAAGAAAATGAATAACGAATGCAGAAACCAGGTAATATCGCCGCCGCCGGTCAAATGCGAAAGCAGGATATTCATGGGCGACTGTGGTTTATTGGAGACCGAGTTAAACAGGAGTTTCAGCCCGCCATAAATCGCCACCCAGACGATAAACGGGTAAAGAATGCTTTTGACCTTATTTTTCGCAAAGCTATCAAAGCCTTTCTTCAATCCACTGTCCACAAACAGCCCTGAGACAAAAAACATCAGGCCCAGTCTGACGGGCTCCAGCAGATGGTTAACGGTGTTCGTTACGATGGTAAGGTGCCCGGCATCGCCATTTACGGCGATAGTGCTATGTAGAAAAATAACGGCAAGCACACTCATCCCACGCAGGTTATCAACCCATGTTAGTCTGTTCATATTTATCCCGTGCCAATAGTTATTATTGTAATAGCAATAACAAGCCTGCCTGATGGCGAATCATATTTTGGCCATAAGAAACGTCAGGCATTGATTGTGAAACGCTAGTATACATAAACTGACATTTGAGAAAACAGCCTGAAACAGATCTAAGGGTAAAATGAGAATATGCTTAAAGCACTGCAACGGTATTTATAAAGTTATTGCCTGTATTTATTACTGGAGGAAGGAGGTTGCTTTATTACCGCAATAATCATTAATGGTTCTTCATAATGACTTGAATAAATAATGGACTTAGATTAATTAAAATTATGTGATAACGCGGAGGTGAATCCGATCGACAGGCAGCGGGAGAAAGAGAAGATTATCAATAAAGACAATGGGTAGTCACAAGGGGGAAGAATTCAGGATCTCTCCCCGACGGGAAGAGATCCTGAAATACATCAGGTGCGCAGGCCTCTGCCACGTTGGATCAGTACCCAAACCAGCAAATAGAACACCGCAATAAAGGCAAGCAGCACCGCTAAAGTGAACACCACCGGCACGTCAGAAATGCCCAGGAAACCAAAACGGAAGCCGCTGATCATGTAAACAATCGGGTTCAATTTGGAAATCATCTGCCAAACCGGTGGTAGTAAAGTTAGCGAATAAAACACGCCGCCCAGGTAGGTCAGCGGGGTCAGCACGAAGGTAGGGATCAGGCTGATATCGTCAAACGTCCGGGCAAACACCGCATTCAGCAGACCTGCCAGCGAGAACAGGATCGCGGTCAGCAGCAGCGTCACCGCCACCATCAGCCACGAGTGAACCTGGAACGGCACGAAGAACAGCGAAATAGCCGTGACCAGCACGCCCACGCAGATACCGCGTGCAACGCCGCCGCCAACATAGCCGGCGATGATGACGTGAGTCGGCACCGGTGCCACCAGCAGCTCTTCAATATTGCGCTGGAATTTGGCACTAAAGAACGACGACGCCACGTTGGCATAGGCGTTGGTGATTACCGCCATCATGATCAGGCCCGGCACAATAAACTGCATATAACTGAAGCCGTGCATCTCACCGATACGGGAACCGATTAAGTTACCGAAGATGATGAAATACAGCGTCATGGTGATCACTGGCGGCACCAGCGTCTGGATCCAGATACGGGCAAAACGGTTAACTTCTTTGCCCCAGATGCTCTTCAGAGCGACCCAATAAAGGTGTGTCATGATTTCTCTCCTTTGCGACCGTTGACCAGGTCGACAAACAGCTCCTCAAGACGGTTAGCCTTGTTGCGCATACTTAATACCTGCACGCCCTGATGGCTGAGCTGGCTGAACACGCTGTTCAAGCCCTGCTCGCGAAGCACTTCCACTTCCAGCGTCGAGGTGTCCGTCAGGCGATACTGGAAACCTTCCAGTTGTGGCAACGGACTTTTCGCGGCCAAATCGAGGATGAAGGTTTCGGATTTCAGCTTCGACAACAGCCCTTTCATCGAGGTGTTTTCCACCAGCTCACCGCGCTGAATGATGCCGATATTGCGGCACAGCATTTCAGCTTCTTCCAGATAGTGGGTGGTGAGGATGATGGTGGTGCCTTTGGCATTCAAATCCTGCAGGAAGGTCCACATCGAACGACGCAGCTCAATGTCGACACCGGCGGTCGGTTCATCAAGGATCAGCAGTTTTGGCTCGTGCATCAGGGCACGGGCAATCATCAGACGACGCTTCATGCCGCCGGAGAGCATGCGCGCACGTTCGTTGCGCTTCTCCCACAGATCGAGCTGCTTCAGGTATTTTTCAGCACGCTTCAGCGCCTCCGGCTTTTCCACGCCGTACAGACCAGCCTGGCTGACCACGATTTGCATCACGGTCTCAAACTGGTTGAAGTTGAACTCCTGTGGCACCAGGCCCAGCTGGCGTTTGGCATTGACCACATCCTGCTGCAGGTCATAACCAAAGACGCGCACCTTACCGGCCGTTTTGTTAACCAGCGAGCTGATAATGCCAATCGTGGTGGACTTGCCGGCTCCGTTCGGACCCAGCAGCGCATAGAAGTCACCGGCTTCTACATTGAGATCAATTCCCTTGAGGGCCTGAACGCCGCCTGCATAGGTTTTGGTCAGTTTTTCAAGTTCCAGTGCATAAGTCATAGGTAAAAGAGTGCCCTGTTTTGTGTGGTTTTCTTGTTTGCCGTTTTAAATCACGCCGCGTTGGCCTATATTATTGCAACGCATTTCGAGTATTGGTCGACACTAACATGAAAGATATTGATACCCTTATCAGCAACAACCGCGAGTGGTCCAAGCTGCTCAAAGAGGAGGACCCAGGCTTCTTCGAGCGTCTCTCACTGGCGCAGAAGCCGCGTTTTCTGTGGATTGGCTGCTCTGACAGCCGCGTTCCCGCCGAGCGCCTGACCGGCCTGGAGCCGGGCGAACTGTTTGTTCACCGCAACGTGGCCAACCTGGTCATTCACACGGACCTGAACTGTCTGTCCGTGGTGCAGTACGCCGTTGAAGTGTTAGAAGTGGAACACATCATCATCTGCGGTCACTATGGCTGCGGCGGTGTCCAGGCGGCGGTTGAGAATCCAGAACTGGGTCTGATCAACAACTGGCTGCTGCATATCCGTGATTTGTGGTACAAGCATAGCGCGATACTGGGTGAACTGCCGCCGGAAAAACGCTTTGACAAACTGTGTGAAATCAACGTGATTGAGCAGGTGTATAACCTGGGTCATTCCACCGTGATGCAGTCTGCGTGGAAACGCGGTCAGAATGTGACTATCCACGGTTGGGTTTACGGTATTCAGGACGGCTATCTGCGCGATCTGGAAGTGGCTGCCACAAACCGTGAAATCCTTGAGCAACGTTACCGCCATGGTATCGCCAACTTGCTGAACGACGTACAAAGCCCGGATTAACGGGTTCGCATCTTATATCAGGCCGGAAAAACCGGCCTTAGTCGTTTGTGCTGTAACCCTGCCTGCGTAATTACTCTTCCAGCATCACCACTTTGCCGACGTACGGCAGATGACGATAACGCTGGGCATAATCAATGCCGTATCCCACCACGAACTCGTCAGGAATGGTGAAGCCGACGTATTCAACCGGCACCTCCACTTCACGGCGATCGGGCTTATCCAGCAGCGTACAAATGGCCAGAGATTTTGGCTGACGCAGGCTGAGGATCTCACGCACTTTGCTCAGCGTATTGCCGGAATCGATGATGTCTTCAACGATCAGCACGTCCTTGCCACGAATATCTTCATCCAGATCTTTCAGGATGCGCACATCGCGGGTGCTGGACATGCCGCTGCCGTAGCTGGATGCCGTCATAAAATCGACTTCATGGGACACCTCAATTTTACGGCACAGATCGGCCATAAACATAAAGGAGCCGCGCAACAGGCCCACCAGCACCATGTCGCTGCCACTGTCTTTATACTGCTCGGTAATCTGCTGGCCGAGCTCGGCAATGCGTTTCGCGATCTCGTCTTCGGGGATCATCACTTCTACGGTATGTTTCATAACTTTTGTCGTTCTTGATGGCTTAAGGGAAGCAGCGAAGTCTATCACAGATCCGCCGTCGTTTTCCCGTTGTTGCGCAAACCGCGCAGCGGAATTCTCAGCAGACGTATAGACTTCTATCTGTCGGGAAAGCCATATTTAATCATGCAAAAGGTTTTAACCATAGAACGATAATTCATTTATCAGCGCGATTGGGCCCATGATAACGTATGCTCACTTTAACCCCCTCAGCATGCCTCAGCGGCAGGAGTTTGCATGGCCTCTCCCCATTCTAAGAAGACCCATATTGGCAGTCGTGAGCTTCAGCCCGAAACCCAAATGCTTAATTATGGCTACGATCCGGCGCTGTCTGAAGGCGCGGTCAAACCGCCGGTGTTTCTTACCTCAACCTTCGTCTTTAATACCGCAGAAGAAGGCCGGGATTTCTTTGATTACGTCTCAGGACGCAAAGAGCCACCGGCGGGCGGCGCCAATGGTCTGGTCTATTCACGTTTTAATCACCCTAACAGTGAGATTGTTGAAGACCGGCTGGCAATATATGAACGCACCGAGAGCGCCGCACTCTTTTCCTCCGGCATGTCCGCCATTTCCACCACGCTGTTGGCATTGGTCGAACCTGGCGATGCGATCCTCCATTCTCAGCCGCTGTATGGCGGCACCGAGACGCTGTTAAGCAAGACCTTCAGCAAGCTGAAAGTGGCGGCGGTAGGGTTTTCTGATGGGTTAGATGAGGCGATCGTGCAGGCCGCCGCTGAAGACGCGATGAAGCTGGGCCGCGTGTCGGTGATCCTGATTGAATCACCGGCCAACCCGACCAACAGTCTGGTGGATATCGCCCTGATTAAACGGGTGGCCGACGCCATTGAACAGCAGCAGCAGCATCGCCCGATCATTGCCTGCGATAACACCCTGCTCGGCCCGGTTTTCCAGCGCCCTATCGAGCACGGCGCGGATCTGTCGCTCTATTCGCTGACTAAGTATGTTGGCGGCCATTCAGATTTGATTGCCGGAGCGGTGATGGGCAGCAAAGCACTGGTCAGGCAGATTAAAGCACTACGCAGCGCGATTGGCACCCAGCTTGATCCGCATTCCAGCTGGATGATTGGCCGTTCGCTGGAAACGCTGGCGTTAAGAATGGAGCGGGCCAATGACAATGCCGTCGCCGTTGCGGGCTTCCTGCGCGGGCACGAGAAGATCGCCAAGCTGCATTCACTGTCGTTCCTTGAGCCGGATTCACCGGCGGGCAAGACGTTCAGTAAGCAATGCAGCGGCGCAGGCTCGACCTTCTCCTTCGATGTGGTTGGCGGTCAGCCCGCCGCGTTCAAGCTGCTGAACACCCTGCAACTGTTTAAACTGGCGGTTAGCCTGGGCGGTACAGAATCACTGGCCAGCCATCCGGCCAGCACCACCCACTCCGGCGTCCCTGCTGATGTCCGGGCAAGAATTGGCATCAGCGAGGCAACCGTGCGGGTCTCAATCGGCATCGAAAACAAAGATGACCTGATTGAGGATCTCAAGATCGCGCTGTCAGCCCTTTAACCGGCGGCCTTGCTGCGCAATTTTTTGGCGGTGAATTGAAACGTCGAGACGGTCAGCCAATACGCTGCCTGAATCAGACGTTTCTTCATCAGCAGCTTTTTCGCGTAGTGATAGGATTCAAAGGCTTTTTTCGGCAACTCCAGCGGGACGTCTTTCCACGGTGAGCGGTTATACATATCAATGTATTTTTTGTTATAACCCGACTCATCGATGGAAACGCTCCAGGGTTTAGTCTGCCCGGCGTAATGAATAAACACCGGCGCTTTATTGGTGCTTTTATTTTTAGGAATAAAGTTAAATTCTGGTTCTATAAAACACACTTCATTATCCAGGATAATATTCAGGCAATCCTGATCCGGGAAAGTGTATTTTTTATCTTTGATTTTAACGAAGAATTCCGCCGTCACATCATGATCAACCCAGGCCTGAGTGTTAATTAACATCACGCCAGAATTGAAGTATTTTTTCTCTTTGCTTAACCCCAGATAGGTCAGATAGTCGCTGTTCATTCCCTTATCCTGCACGGCAGCGATGGTGTAGTCCGCCATGTCGATGGCTAATAGCGGAGCAATGTTGCCATCACAGACGATATCGCAGTCGAGGTACAGCAGTTGGCTCACCTGCTCATGCAGGATGTTGGAGGCCACAATGCGGTAGTAGATTGATCTGGGATAGAAATCATACACCTGCAGTCCATCGAATACCGCATTATTCAACAGATACACCACCACGCTGACATTGGGATAACGGGTAAAGAACGACGCCGGGAAAAGGTCGTTATACTCATCGGTAAACAGGTGGAAGGTAATATTCAGTGCCGGATTTTTATCAATGATTGAAAAAATACAGACGCCACAATACGTCAGATAGCGTTTATCCGTGGTAAACAGAATATGAATATCGGCATTAAGATTGCCATCTGCGGTATAAGTTACTTTTTCTTTCACCAGCTCATGCGCATTCATCAGAGTGTCAGCTTTGTGTAAGGGGAAGTTATTTCAACTTATTGCCGCAATGAATATCAGTCAAGAAAGCATTAACGTTCCAACACTGCTACGGGCAGGCATATTTTCGCTTAATATCACCAAGACCAGCCAATAACAGAGTTCATCCGGGCTGGGATTTTAATTTCAGAAAACAGCTAAGGCAGGAAAAAACAGATCTTACAGCAGGTTAAAATAAGAACTAATACCATGTAATATTCAGGTCGACTCGGTTAAATCTCATTAAATAAATGCTGGTCTTATTTTTCAATCGCAAATAACTTAAGCCAAATTCAGATTATTCACAGAAGGCGTGCGGGCAAGTCAGGCAGGAAATTCACCCGTGGAAGGCGTCACTGTTCCACGGGTGAGGGATTTTACGGACGTTACTCGCTCACCGTAAAGCCGAGCATCATGCCGGTATCTTCATGTTCCAGCAGATGACAGTGCGCCATATAGGCCTGATCTTTCGCCGCCAGGTTGTCAAAACGCACCAGCACTTCGCTGCGCCAGCCCTCAACCCTGACAATATCCTTCCAGCCGCTGCGATGCGCTGCCGGAGGCTTGCCATTTTCTGACAGGATACGGAACTGGGTGCCATGAATATGGAACGGGTGCAGCATCTCGTCGCCTTCACCCGAAATCGTCCACTTCTCAACAACCCCACGCTTGACGTCAAAGGACGGCGTATTCATATCAAAGGCTTTGCCATTGATACGGTTGCCGCTATGGAAATCCCGGGCCGTCTTATCGCCGCCGTGATCCATACCGGACATCGCGCCATCATCCATGCCCGCCATCTTGCTGTGGTCCGTGCCGGCCACAGGCGCCTGTTCCATCCCGGCCATTTTGCTGTGATCCATGCCGGCCATGCCCGCATCATCCCTGTCGTTATCATGCGCATCGCCGCTCATGCCGGCCATGGCCGCGTGGCCGTATTTCTCCATCAGGGCGAGCATGCCACGGCGATCGAGCTCCGGATCCATGGTCAGTTTAAGCTGTCGTTCAGCAATCCCTTCAATGGAAGGTAAAGCCGGCATCTCGACCAGACTGTCCGGCAGCGTACCGCTGGCCATAATTTGCAGCGGCACGATGTGCAGTATCGGCAACGGCTGGTTAAACGGTGCCAGCGACATGCCCATCTGACGCACGGGAAGCGTTTGCAGATCGAACTCTTTGCCATCGCGGGTATCGACCATGATTTCAAAGCGTTCACCCGGCATCATCGGCAGCTCTGTCAGCTCAACCGGCTCGGCCAGCAATCCGCCATCGCTGGCGATAACGTACAACGAACGACGATCGCAGGCGGTCAGGTTCAGCGTGCGCGCATTACAGCCGTTCAGCACGCGCAGACGTAACCAGCCGCGCGGCACGGCGTGCTGAGGGTAAATGGCGCCATTGGTCAGCATAGTATCGCCAAACCAGCCCACCGCCGCGCTCATGATATCCAGCTGATAATCGATTTTACTGCCGTCGCTGCTTAATCGTTTGTCTTGCAGGATCAGCGGAATATCATCCACGCCCCAGATTTTTGGCAGCAGCAGCTTCTCGCCGGCGATGTCTTTCACAATCACCAGCCCAGCCAGACCCTGAGCGACCTGATAACCGGTTCTGCCATGCAGATGAGGGTGGAACCAGCAGGTGGCAGAGCGCTGGTCAGGCGTGAAGCTGACGGTGCGGGTCTGTCCCGGTGCGATCTGCGCCTGCGGGCCGCCATCCACGGAACCGGGGATGTCCAGACCGTGCCAGTGAACGGTGGTCGCTTCGGGCAACTGGTTTCGCACGTTGATGGTCACCGGCTTGCCGCGTTCCAGCTGGATCGCCGGACCGAGCAGATCGCCGTTATAACCCCAGGTTGGCACGGTTTTACCCTGCCAGACCTTAGAACCGGTCTTCGCCGTAATATTCATCACGCCGCGCGGATCGGGCGTTAACAGCGCCGGGATCGGCAATTCAGGACGGCGTTCAGCCGCCATGGCGCTGCGGCTCCATAATGGCAAGGCACTGGCCGCGCCCATTGCCGCGGTTAGCTTAATAAAATCACGACGTTGCATTGATTCAGTTCGCCCTGGCAGAAAATTCTTGTTGGGAAGCATAAACCCTTCCCTACCGGGAAGGTCAAGCTTTGCCACCCAAGGGCCAGTAAAATAGCCGGATCCGGAGTTTTCTGCCGCAAAATTGTCTGAAGCCTGCGAATAACTGTGCTAACGTCAGACTATTGCAATCGATTGAGATCAATTATGAAGAAAAGCATCAAGGCTCTGTTGTTACTGAGTCTCTTTGGCTTCTCGTCGACCAGTTTCGCACTGAGCGAATCTGAAGCGGAAGATTTAGCCGATTTAACGGCTGTGTTTGTCTATTTGAAAAATGACTGCGGATATCAGGATCTGCCGGACGGGCAAATTCGACGGGCGCTGGTGTTCTTTGCCCAGCAGAACCGCTGGGATTTAGCCAATTACAGCAGCTTTAATATGAAAGCGCTGGGCGAAGACAGTTATCGTGATTTGAGCGGTATCGCCGTTCCGAACGACATGAAGTGCAAATCCCTGGCACGTGACTCCCTGAGCCTGCTCGCGTACGTGAAATAATCCCCTCCCTTTTTCCAATTCTTGCTGATAATTTGACCGTGCAACCACGGTCAGAGTTAGCTATTATGTCGCGCCCATTTTTCGTGGCTGTTATGAGGAGAATCCCAGCATGGCCGAAAAAGAAATGTGGTATGAAACGCTTCATACCGGGTTTGGACAGTACTTTTCTGTCGATAAGATCCTGTACCGTGAACAGACCGGTCATCAGGATTTAGTCATCTTTGAGAATGCCGCGTTAGGTCGCGTTATGGCGCTGGACGGTGTGGTACAAACGACCGAGCGCGATGAGTTCATTTATCACGAGATGATGACCCACGTTCCCCTTCTCGCGCATGGCGCAGCAAAACGCGTATTGATTATTGGCGGTGGCGATGGCGCCATGCTGCGTGAAGTCAGCCGTCATAAAAATATCGAACAGATCACCATGGTGGAGATCGATGCGGGCGTGGTGACGTTCTGCCAGCAGTATCTGCCAAATCACAGCGCCGGTGCGTACGACGATCCGCGTTTTACGCTGGTGATTGACGATGGCGTGAACTTTGTCGCTCAGTGCAGCGAAAAGTTTGATGTGATCATTTCTGACTGTACCGACCCGATCGGTCCGGGAGAAAGCCTGTTCACCTCAGAATTTTACGAAGGTTGCCAGCGTTGCCTTAATGAAAATGGCATCTTCGTGGCGCAGAATGGCGTTTGCTTCCTGCAGCAGGAGGAAGCGGTTAACAGTCACCGCAAACTGAGCCACTACTTTAGCGACGTCAGCTTCTATCAGGCGGCGATCCCAACCTATTACGGTGGCATTATGACGTTCGCCTGGGCCAGCAACAATCCCGCGCTGCGCCAGCTTGACAGCGCCACGCTTCAGGCCCGTTTTACCGCGGCAAACCTGACCTGTCGCTACTATAATCCGGCGATCCACACGGGCAGCTTTGCCCTGCCACAATATTTGTTGAATGCGCTGGCCGACCAGCCGGGCGTTTAAGGGGGTGAACGAAATTGCAAAAGCTTAAACTACACGGCTTCAATAACCTGACAAAGAGCCTGAGTTTTTGTATCTACGATATCTGTTACGCCAACACAGATGCTGAGCGTGACGGATACATTGCGTACATTGATGAGCAGTACAACGCCAACCGCCTGACGGAGATCCTCAGCGAGACCTGTTCGATTATTGGCGCAAACGTGCTGAATATCGCGCGCCAGGACTACGAGCCTCAAGGGGCCAGCGTGACCATTTTGGTCAGCGAAGAGCCGATCGACCCGAAAGATATTGATACCTCGGAACATCCGGGCCCGTTACCTAACTCGGTGGTGGCGCATCTGGATAAGAGCCATATCTGCGTGCACACCTACCCGGAGAGCCACCCGGAAGGCGGACTCTGCACCTTCCGCGCGGATATTGAAGTCTCCACCTGTGGGGTGATTTCGCCGCTGAAGGCGTTGAACTACTTAATTCACCAGCTGGAATCCGACATTGTCACCATCGACTATCGCGTGCGCGGCTTTACCCGCGATGTGAATGGCCTGAAGCACTACATCGATCACCAGATCAATTCGATTCAGAACTTTATGTCTGAAGACATGAAATCGATGTACGACATGCTGGATGTGAACGTCTATCAGGAGAACATCTTCCATACCAAGATGCTGCTGAAAGAGTTTGATTTGAAACACTATCTGTTTAACACCCGACCGGAAGACCTGAGCCCGCAAGAGCACAAGCGTATTACCGATCTGCTGTGGAAAGAGATGCGTGAAATTTACTACGGGCGCAATATTCCGGCCGTGGGATCAAAATCGCTGTAAGGGTTATGGCGTTAAGAAGCGGGTGGCCTCAGGGCCACCCGTTTTTTTGGCGCCCGGTTTAACGGCCCTGCAGAAACGCACGGTACGCAGCGATCACCGCGAGGAAATCCTCCACGCCGCAGAAGCACAGGCTCTCTTCGTCGTAGTAGTTCATGCCCTCTTCCATCTCATCGCCTTCAACGCTCAGCAGGTTAGCGCGGACAATCACCTCTTCCTCATCCAGCCACAGCGTGTATTCATGGCCAATGCGCTGCCACTGGCGCTCGCTGCCTTTTACGCTCTCTACCGCGGCTTCCACTTCATCCAGCAACGCCAGGTTGCCTTCCACCTCTTCGTTAAACCAGTGGCCAACGGCTTCATGTCCCATCGACATGCGCACTTTCACCCCGCCGGTGAGGTCACGTAAAAATTCGTATTCCATACTGCTGTCCTCTGACTGCCTGTTTTGCACTGATAACGTGCATTTTCCGCGCATTGTGCGCTTTTAATGGGGGATAGCCCGCATTATCGCAGTCTGTCAGACGAAAAACAGCGATTTCAGGTCGGGTCGAAGCAATAAAAAAAGGGAGGCCATCAGGCCTCCCTTTCTCATCCCGCACCGACGTTATACGGCGGTCTGGAAGATCACACCGTCAGCTTTGTCCGTGTACTGGGACAGCTTGTCGAAGTTCAGATAACGGTAGGTGTCTACCGCGGTCTTATCGACCTGCAACATAAACTGCTGGTATTCGTCTGGCGTAGGCAGTTTGCCTAACAGCGACGCGACCGCAGCCAGTTCGGCTGATGCCAGGTAGACGTTAGCACCGGTACCCAGACGGTTCGGGAAGTTACGGGTTGAGGTGGAGACCACCGTCGCGCCATCTGCCACACGCGCCTGGTTACCCATGCACAGTGAACAGCCCGGGATCTCGATACGCGCACCGCTCTTACCGAAGACGCTGTAATAGCCCTCTTCCGTCAGCTGCGCGGCGTCCATCTTGGTTGGCGGTGCCACCCACAGACGGGTCGGCAGCTGGCCTTTGTGGCTATCCAGCAGCTTACCGGCCGCACGGAAGTGACCGATGTTGGTCATGCAAGAGCCGATAAACACTTCATCGATTTTCTCGCCCTGAACATCAGACAGCAGACGGGCATCGTCCGGATCGTTTGGCGCACACAGGATCGGCTCCTTGATCTCCGCCAGATCGATTTCGATCACTGCCGCGTACTCTGCATCCGCATCGGCTTCCAGCAGATTCGGTTCAGACAGCCATTTTTCCATGCCCTGAATACGACGCTCAAGGGTACGACGATCGCCGTAACCTTCAGAGATCATCCACTTCAACAGCACGATGTTGGAGTTCAGGTACTCGATAATCGGTGCCTGGCCCAGCTTGATGGTACAACCGGCAGCAGAACGCTCGGCTGAGGCATCAGAAAGTTCAAACGCCTGCTCAACTTTCAGCTCTGGCAGACCTTCGATTTCCAGGATGCGACCTGAGAAGATGTTTTTCTTCCCTTTCTTCTCAACGGTCAGCAGGCCCTGCTTGATGGCGTACAGCGGGATGGCGTGAACCAGGTCGCGCAGGGTGATGCCTGGCTCCATTTTCCCTTTGAAACGCACCAGTACCGACTCAGGCATATCCAGCGGCATCACGCCGGTCGCCGCAGCAAACGCCACCAGACCTGAACCTGCCGGGAAGGAGATCCCGATTGGGAAACGCGTATGCGAGTCACCGCCGGTACCCACGGTATCCGGCAGCAGCATACGGTTCAGCCAGCTGTGGATAATACCGTCACCCGGACGCAGTGAGACGCCACCCCGGTTCATGATGAAGTCTGGCAGCGTGTGGTGAGTAGAGACGTCAACCGGCTTAGGATAGGCTGCGGTGTGGCAGAAGGACTGCATCACCAGATCCGCAGAGAAGCCCAGACAGGCCAGGTCTTTCAGTTCATCACGGGTCATTGGACCGGTGGTGTCCTGAGAACCGACAGAGGTCATTTTTGGTTCGCAGTAGGCGCCAGGACGCACGCCGTCGGTGCCACAGGCACGGCCAACCATTTTCTGCGCCAGTGAATAACCACGGGTGCTGACCGCCACGTCTTTCGCCAGGCGGAACACCTCGCTGTGCGGCAGGCCCAGAGATTCACGGGCTTTGGTGGTCAGGCCACGGCCGATGATCAGCGGGATACGGCCACCGGCGCGAACTTCGTCCAGCAGCACTTCGGTTTTCAGTGAGAAGGTCGCCAGCACTTCGCCGGTTTCGTGGTTCTTCACTTCGCCTTTGTACGGGTAGATGTCAATCACATCGCCCATATTCAGGTTCGCCACATCCACTTCGATTGGCAATGCGCCCGCATCTTCCATGGTGTTGAAGAAGATCGGGGCAATGTTGCTGCCCAGTACCACGCCGCCGCCTTTCTTGTTCGGCACAAACGGCAGGTCATCACCCATAAACCACAGCACCGAGTTGGTGGCGGATTTACGCGATGAACCGGTGCCGACAACGTCACCCACGTAGGCAAGAGGGAAACCTTTCGCCTGCAGCGCTTCAATCTGCTTGATTGGGCCCACATTGCCTGCGTCGTCTGGCTCAATGCCTTCACGGGCATTTTTCAGCATCGCCAACGCGTGCAGTGGGATATCAGGACGGGACCAGGCATCCGGGGCCGGAGACAGGTCATCGGTGTTGGTTTCGCCGGTGACTTTGAAGACGGTAACGGTGAGTTTTTCTGCCAGCTCGGGACGTGACAGATACCACTCAGCATCAGCCCAGGACTTCAGGATCTTCTGCGCGTGTGGGTTACCCGCTTTGGCTTTCTCTTCCACATCGTAGAAGCTGTCAAACATCAGCAAAGTATGGGAAAGGGCTTTCGCCGCGATCGGGGCCAGCGTCTCATTGTCGAGCGCATCGATCAGCGGATGAATGTTGTAGCCGCCCTGCATGGTGCCCAGCAGTTCTACAGCTTTTTCAGGGGTAACCAGAGGAGAGGTCGCTTCGCCTGCGGCGACAGCAGCCAGGAAGCCAGCTTTCACGTAAGCCGCTTCGTCCACGCCTGGTGGAACTCGATTGATTAACAGATCAGACAGGAATTCTTCTTCGCCCGCAGGCGGGTTTTTCAGCAGTTCAACCAGCGCGGCCATTTGGGAAGCATCAATTGGTTTTGGAACGATCCCTTCGGCAGCACGCTCGGCAACGTGCTTACGGTATTCTTCTAGCACGACGTTCTCCTCGCTCACATTGTTATGGCATACCGGGCGGTTTACCGCGAAGTGAGGTGCGTATTCTGTAGGGTGAAGCGCCCGGTTACGCGAGGGGCAGCATAGCAGGATTTCGTTAGCATGTTAATCTGTTTACAAAAAAGCAACATTAATTCCCCTCCAAGCGCGATTTCATGGACGTATTGCGCGTTACCATAACCAGACGTTTTCATCGGGCAAAAAAAAACGGCCCCCGTTGGGAGCCGTCTGGTAAACCAGGTAGCGACTTACTTCTTCTTCGCTTTCGGGTTTGGCAGGTCAGTGATGCTACCTTCGAACATTTCGGCAGCCAGACCCACGGATTCATGCAGCGTTGGGTGAGCATGGATGGTCAGCGCGATATCTTCCGCATCACAACCCATCTCGATAGCCAGACCGATTTCACCCAGCAGCTCGCCGCCGTTGGTACCGACAATTGCACCACCGATCACGCGGTGAGTTTCTTTGTCGAAGATCAGTTTGGTCATACCGTCTGCACAATCAGAGGCGATGGCACGACCGGAGGCCGCCCATGGGAAGGTGGCAGTTTCGTAACTGATGCCCTTCTCTTTCGCTTCTTTCTCGGTCAGACCGACCCAGGCAACTTCTGGCTCAGTGTAAGCAATCGATGGGATCACTTTCGGGTCGAAGTAATGTTTCTTACCGGAGATCACTTCGGCTGCCACGTGGCCTTCATGCACGCCTTTGTGCGCCAGCATCGGCTGACCGACGATGTCGCCGATAGCGTAGATGTGCGGCACGTTGGTACGCATCTGCTTGTCGACGCGGATAAAGCCACGGTCGTCCACTTCCACGCCCGCCTGACCGGCATCCAAACCTTTACCGTTAGGTACGCGGCCAATCGCCACCAGAACCGCGTCGTAACGCTGTGGTTCGGCCGGCGCTTTTTTGCCTTCCATGGTGACGTAGATACCGTCGTCTTTCGCTTCAACCGCGGTCACTTTGGTTTCCAGCATCAGATTGAACTGCTTGCTGATACGCTTGGTGAAGACTTTCACCACGTCTTTGTCAGCCGCAGGGATAACCTGGTCAAACATCTCAACCACGTCAATCTGTGAACCCAGAGCGTGATATACGGTCGCCATTTCCAGACCGATGATACCGCCACCCATAACCAGCAGGCGCTCAGGCACTTCTTTCAGTTCCAGGGCGTCGGTGGAGTCCCAGACACGAGGATCTTCATGCGGGATGAATGGCAGCTGAATCGGACGGGAGCCCGCAGCAATGATGGCGTTGTCGAAGTTGATGGTGGTGGCACCATTCTCGCCTTCAACCACCAGCGTGTTAGCGCCGGTGAATTTACCCAGACCGGTGACCACTTTCACTTTGCGGCCTTTCGCCATCCCTGCCAGACCACCGGTCAGCTGGTTGATGACTTTTTCTTTCCAGGTACGAATTTTGGTGATGTCGGTTTGTGGCTTACCAAACACGATACCATGCTCTTCCAGGGCTTTAGCTTCTTCAATCACTTTCGCGACGTGCAGCAGCGCTTTGGAAGGGATACAACCCACGTTCAGACAAACCCCACCCAGGGTGCTGAAACGCTCAACGATGACGGTCTCCAGACCTAAATCGGCTGCGCGGAAGGCTGCAGAGTAGCCCGCAGGACCTGCCCCAAGTACCACGACCTGAGTTTTAATTTCTGTACTCATCATGACCTCTTAGTTAACCGCTGGGATATTCATTCATCCACCGGTACGTTTACACCGCAAGAGTTTACAGAATTGTTAACAGACTGCAAACCGCTTGATACGAAACGTTTTCAACTACCTTGTCGACTTAGCACATCGAAAGTCGGCTATGAGAAGGCCGGCAAAAGCCGGCCTTGTAACGGTTTACATCACCAGACGGCGGATATCCGCCATGACTGTTGCGATGTAAGCCGCGAAGCGTGCACCGGCTGCGCCGTCGATCACGCGGTGATCGAAGGAGAGCGACAGTGGCAGCATCAGGCGAGGAACGAATTCTTTACCGTTCCAGACCGGCTCCATCGACGATTTTGACACGCCGAGGATCGCCACTTCCGGCGCATTGACGATAGGGGTGAACGAAGTGCCACCGATGCCGCCAAGGCTGGAGATGGTGAAGCAGCCGCCCTGCATATCGCCGGCCGTCAGCTTACCGTCACGCGCTTTCTTCGAAATTACCGACAGTTCGTTAGACAGCTCAACAATGCCTTTCTTGTTGACGTCTTTGAACACCGGAACCACCAGACCGTTTGGCGTATCAACCGCCACACCGATGTTGATGTATTTCTTCAGCGTCAGCTTCTGTCCATCTTCAGACAGCGAGCTGTTGAAACGTGGGAACTCTTCCAGCGCTTTGGCCACTGCTTTCATGATGAACACCAGTGGGGTGATCTTCAGATCCAGTTTCTTCTTCGCGGCTTCGTCGTTCTGCTGCTTACGGAAGTTTTCCACTTCGGTAATGTCGGCCTTGTCGTGCTGGGTAACGTGAGGGATCACGATCCAGTTACGGCTCAGGTTGGCACCCGAAATTTTCTGGATGCGGCCCAGCTCGACTTCTTCAATCTCACCGAACTTGCTGAAGTCCACTTTCGGCCATGGCAACATGCCCGGCATACCGCCACCGGCCGCTGCTGCGGGTGCAGACTCGGCACGTTTAACCGCATCTTTGACGTAAGACTGCACGTCTTCTTTCAGAATGCGGCCTTTACGGCCAGTGCCTTTCACTTTCGACAGATTGACGCCAAACTCACGTGCCAGACGACGGATAACCGGCGTGGCGTGGACGTAAGCATCGTTCTCAGCGAACTCACCTTTGGATTCCGCTTTCGCCGGAGCCGGAGCGGCTTTCGCGTCCTGCTTAGCCGGTGCAGCCTGCTGTGGTGCGGCTGACGGCGCAGCCGCCGCTGGCGCAGCGCCTTCCACTTCGAAGACCATAATCATCGAGCCGGTTTTGACTTTATCGCCGGTGCTGATTTTGATCTCTTTCACGGTGCCCGCGAACGGTGCCGGGACTTCCATCGAGGCTTTGTCGCCTTCAACGGTGATCAGCGACTGCTCGGCAGCCACTTTATCGCCCACTTTAACCATGATTTCGGTGACTTCAACTTCGTCATCACCGATATCCGGCACGGCGACTTCTTTCGCGCCGCTGGCGGCTGCGGGTGCCGCTGCCGCTTCTTCTTTCACTTCTGGCTTCGCTTCAGCCGGAGCCGAACCTGAACCGGCAGTTTCGAAGACCATGATCAGCGAGCCGGTGCTGATTTTATCGCCGGTACTGATTTTGATCTCTTTCACCACACCCGCGAAAGGTGCAGGCACTTCCATTGAGGCTTTGTCGCCTTCAACGGTAATCAGCGACTGCTCGGCTTCCACCGTGTCACCGACTTTGACCATGATTTCGGTCACTTCAACTTCGTCAGAACCGATGTCCGGCACGGCAACGTCTTTGCTTTCTGCCTGAGCAGGCGCAGCGGCTGCCGCCGGTTTCGCGTCTTCTTTTTTCTCTTCGGCTTTGGCCGGTGCCGCAGCACCTTCCGCGTCTTCGAAGATCATGATCAGCTTGCCGGTTTCAATTTTGTCACCGGTAGCAACCTTGATCTCTTTCACCACGCCCGCCTGAGGGGAAGGGACTTCCATAGAGGCTTTATCGCCCTCTACGGTGATCAGCGACTGCTCAACTTCAACCTTGTCGCCCACCTTGACCATAATCTCGGTGACTTCCACTTCGTCTGCACCGATATCCGGTACGGTAATTTCGATAGCCATTAATCTTTCCCTCTTATGCCAGACGCGGGTTGACTTTATCGGCATCGATATTGAATTTGATGATCGCTTCCGCCACCACTTTCTTCTCGATTTCGCCGCGTTTAGCCAGTTCACCCAGAGCCGCAACCACTACGTAAGACGCATCCACTTCGAAGTGGTGACGCAGGTTTTCACGGCTGTCAGAACGACCGAAACCGTCGGTGCCCAGTACGCGGTAATCGCTGGCTGGCATGAAGGTACGGATCTGCTCGGCGAACAGTTTCATGTAGTCGGTTGAGGCCACGGCCGGTGCATCGTGCATGATCTGCGCAACGTATGGCACGCGTGGTTCTTCTGTCGGATGCAGCATGTTCCAGCGCTCGCAGTCCTGACCATCACGGGCCAGTTCAGTGAACGAGGTGACGCTGTAAACGTCAGAGCCAACGCCGTAGTCTTTCGCCAGGATCTGCGCAGCTTCACGCACGTGACGCAGGATAGAGCCTGAACCCAGCAGCTGAACCTTACCTTTGTTGCCTTCTACCGTTTCCAGCTTGTAGATACCCTTACGGATACCCTCTTCCGCACCCTGCGGCATCGCAGGCATGTGGTAGTTTTCGTTCAGCGTGGTGATGTAGTAGTAGACGTTCTCTTGCGCTTCGCCGTACATACGTACCAGACCGTCATGCATGATGACTGCCACTTCGTAAGCGTAAGAAGGATCGTAAGAGATACAGTTAGGGATAGTCAGAGACTGAATATGGCTGTGGCCATCTTCGTGCTGCAGACCTTCGCCGTTCAGCGTGGTACGGCCGGAAGTGCCGCCAACCAGGAAGCCACGAGCCTGCTGATCGCCTGCAGCCCAGCACAGGTCACCGATACGCTGGAAACCGAACATTGAGTAGTAGATATAGAACGGGATCATTGGCAGGTTGTTGGTGCTGTAAGACGTTGCCGCCGCCAGCCATGAGGCGCCTGCGCCCAGTTCGTTAATCCCTTCCTGCAGGATCTGGCCTTTCTCGTCTTCTTTGTAGTAAGCAACCTGCTCGCGGTCCTGCGGGGTGTACTGCTGACCGTTCGGGCTGTAAATACCGATCTGACGGAACAGACCTTCCATGCCGAAGGTACGCGCTTCATCGGCGAGGATCGGAACCAGACGATCTTTGATCGACTTGTTCTTCAGCATCACGTTCAGGGCACGCACGAAGGCGATGGTGGTCGAAATTTCTTTGTTCTGCTCTTCCAGCAAGGCGGAGAACTCTTCCAGCGCAGGCATTTCCAGCTTCTCGCTGAAGTTTGGCTGGCGGGTTGGCAGGTAGCCACCCAGTTTCTCACGCTGACCGTGCAGGTATTTGTACTCTTCGGAATCTTTCTCGAAGGTGACATACGGCAGTTTTTCGATGTTGCTGTCGTCAACAGGCACGTTGAAGCGATCACGGATATAGCGCACGCCATCCATGTTCATTTTCTTCACCTGGTGAGCGATGTTTTTGCCTTCAGCGGATTCACCCATACCATAGCCTTTGATGGTATGTGCCAAGATAACCACCGGTTTCCCTTTGGTATCCTGCGCTTTTTTCAGGGCAGCAAAGACTTTCTTCGGATCGTGACCGCCACGGTTCAGTGACCAGATCTCGTCGTCAGACATGTCTTTAACCAGCGCGGCGGTTTCCGGGTAACGACCGAAGAAGTGCTCACGCACGTAAGCGCCATCGCGGGATTTGAAGGTCTGGTAGTCACCGTCCACGGTCTCGTTCATCAGCTGAACCAGTTTACCGGTGGTGTCTTTACGCAGCAGTTCGTCCCAACGTCCGCCCCAGATAACTTTGATCACTTCCCAACCGGCGCCAGCAAAGATGCCGTCCAGTTCGTTGATGATTTTGCCGTTACCGGTGACCGGGCCATCCAGACGCTGCAGGTTACAGTTGATGATGAAGACCAGGTTGTCCAGCTTCTCACGGGTGGCGATGGTGATCGCCCCTTTGGATTCTGGCTCATCCATCTCGCCATCGCCGAGGAAGGCGTAAACGGTCTGCGCCGCGGTGTCTTTCAGACCACGGTGCTCAAGGTACTTCAGGAATTTCGCCTGGTAGATCGCGCCGATTGGGCCAAGGCCCATGGATACGGTCGGGAACTGCCAGAAATCAGGCATCAGTTTCGGGTGCGGGTAAGAGGACAAGCCTTTACCGTCAACTTCCTGGCGGAAGTTGTTCATCTGCTCTTCAGTCAGGCGGCCTTCAAGGAAGGCACGTGCGTAAACGCCCGGAGAGATGTGGCCCTGGAAGTACACCAGATCGCCGCCGTCTTTTTCGCTACGCGCACGGAAGAAGTGGTTAAAGCACACTTCATAGATGGTCGCAGAAGACTGGAAGGAGGACATGTGACCACCGAGGTCCAGATCTTTCTTCGATGCACGCAGAACGGTCATGATGGCGTTCCAGCGAATTGCGGAACGGATACGACGTTCGAGAGAAGTATTGCCCGGATAGTCCGGCTCGTCTTCAACAGCAATAGAGTTGACGTAGTTGCGGGCATTCACGCCTGCCGCGATTTTTACGCCACCTTTACGTGCTTCGCTCATTACCTGGTCGATCAGGAACTGTGCGCGCTCAACACCTTCTTCACGGATGACCGATTCGATCGCCTGTAGCCAGTCGCGAGTTTCGATCGGATCCACGTCATTGTGTAAACGTTCTGACATGGGGGTATTCCTTATCTGTGTCTAATACGTTGAATTGTCTGGAGCCTGTCCCGCTGTGTCCGCAATCCTTCAGGCACAGTGAGACAGGCTCGTCGTGTATACCTTGCCAGTGGCAGGGCATAGTTCCGCGTTATGGTTACGCGTTAGTCCTTACGTTGCTGTAATCGTCGTAAGGAGCGCTCTCTGCGACTCTGCTCCCGACTTCTGTCCAGCAATATTTCCTCGATAAACGCCAGGTGACGGTGTGAGGCTTCGCGCGCCTTTTCGGGTTCGCGTGCCACAATCGCCTCAAAAATTCTGGCGCGGTGACCGCCTACTTTTGCCAGCATTTCCCGGCGCGAGTAGAGCAATTCGAAGTTCTGTCTGACGTTCTGTTCCAGCATCGGCCCCATGCTGCGGAGTAAATGCAGCAGCACCACATTATGGGCCGCTTCTGTTACAGCGATCTGATACTGCATCACCGCATCCGCTTCTGCGTCCAGATCCCCGCTGTCTTGTGCGGTCTGGATCTGCACATGGCAGTGGCGAATACGTTCAAAATCATCGTCCGTGCCCCGGAGCGCGGCGTAATACGCGGCGATCCCTTCCAGTGCATGGCGCGTTTCCAGCAGGTCAAACTGGGATTCCGGGTGGTCAGCCAGCAGTTCAACAAGCGGGTCGCTCAGGCTTTGCCACAGGCTGGTTTGCACAAAGGTGCCACCGCCCTGACGACGCAGCAGTAAACCTTTCGCTTCCAGACGTTGGATAGCTTCACGCAGAGAAGGACGGGAGACATCAAACTGTTTTGCGAGCTCACGTTCCGGGAGCAGCTTTTCACCCGGACGCAGGGTCCCTTCCATAATCAGGGACTCGAGCTGTTGCTCGATAGCATCGGATAGCTTTGGTTGGCGGATTTTACTGTAGGCCATCATCCCTTCTTCTGCCATTTGCCGAAGTTAATTGGTAATACCAATTGCAAAAAGGTGCCCGTAAACTAACAAAGTATTCACCTTATGTCCATATGGCAACCCACTGAAACAGGACCCACGTCTCGTTTTCCCATAGAGGAAGAGTCCCGAAAATGGGGTGGAAAAGCGGGGTGTTTCAAATGTTAAATTTTTTAACTTTTCTGAAACAAGGCAAGCGTTTAGTGGGTAAAAATCCACCTGCCATAAGGCAACGTTATTCGTCTTTTGGTCGGGTTTGTGACAGAAACATGAATTGTGATTAAGCGATGAATTTTTAGGCATTCTCCCGCACAAAAAGCGAAAGCGAGTGCAATAGCCCCCGCTTATCACTATTCTTGTCGCGAAGGTAGCATGAGCCTCTTTTTAGTGTCTCTGGCACTGTAAATTTTTCAATACGTTACCTGTGACAACTGACTGACAAAGACGCGTCTTTTGTTGAAAATAATAACGACATCATGAGGTTTATATGGAACAAACACAGGGCGAAACGCTGAAGCGGGGATTGAAAAACCGCCATATTCAGCTGATCGCGTTGGGCGGTGCCGTGGGTACCGGCCTGTTTCTCGGCATTGCCGATACCATCCGCATGGCGGGCCCGTCGGTGCTGCTGGGCTACGCGATCGGCGGCTTTATTGCCTTCCTGATTATGCGCCAGCTGGGTGAAATGGTGGTCGAAGAGCCGGTAGCCGGTTCCTTCAGCCACTTTGCCTACAAGTACTGGGGCAATTTTGCCGGTTTCGCCTCTGGCTGGAACTACTGGATCCTGTATGTGCTGGTGGCGATGGCGGAACTGACCGCCGTCGGCAAATACATCCAGTACTGGTATCCGGATATTCCGACCTGGGTGTCTGCCGCCGTGTTCTTCGTGGTGATCAATGCCATCAACCTGACCAACGTAAAAGTGTACGGTGAGATGGAGTTCTGGTTCTCGATCATTAAAGTGGCTGCGGTCGTGGCGATGATTGTGTTCGGCTGCTGGTTACTGTTCGGTGGCCATGCCGGACCTGAAGCGCGCGTCTCCAACCTGTGGGATCGTGGCGGTTTCTTCCCGAACGGCATTTCCGGTCTGGTGATGGCGATGGCGGTGATCATGTTCTCCTTCGGTGGCCTTGAGCTGGTTGGCATCACCGCGGCAGAAGCGGATAACCCAGAGCAAAGCATCCCGAAAGCGACCAACCAGGTACTGTACCGCATCCTGATCTTCTATATCGGCTCACTGACCGTGCTGCTGTCGCTGTATCCGTGGACCAAAGTGATTGGCGGAGCCAGCCCGTTCGTGATGATTTTCCACGAGCTGGGCGACAGCCTGGTGGCGAATGCGCTGAACGTGGTGATCCTGACGGCGGCGCTGTCGGTATATAACAGCTGCGTTTACTGCAACAGCCGTATGCTGTTTGGCCTGGCGCAACAGGGCAACGGCCCGAAAGCGCTGCTGAAGGTCGATTCACGCGGCGTGCCGGTAATGGCCATCGCGGTTTCTGCTGCCGCCACCGCCTTCTGCGTACTGATCAACTATCTGATGCCGGGTGAGGCCTTCGGTCTGCTGATGGCTCTGGTGGTGTCGGCGCTGGTGATTAACTGGGCGATGATCAGCCTGGCGCACCTGAAGTTCCGCCGTAAGAAAGATCAGCAGGGCGTGGTCACCCGCTTTAAGGCGCTGCTGTATCCCGTGGGTAACTATCTCTGCCTGCTGTTCCTGGCCGGTATTCTGGTGATTATGGCGATGACGCCAGGCATGGCGATCTCCGTCTGGTTGATCCCGGTGTGGATTGCCATTCTGGGCGTGGGCTATATGCTCAAGTCGCGGTCTCAGAAAGCCTGACAGCAAGAGGGCACGCCCGTGCCCTCTTCTTTTACTTCCGCTCGTTCACCAGTTCTGCTTACTGTTCATCGTCGGCTTCCTCGCCTGAAAGCATAAATGTTATCCACCTCACACTTTCTCGCCGACAGGGATTTTGTCCATCTCTGCGACGCTTTCCACCAGCGCAAATCACCCCTAAGCCATTAATACTGCACTTCATGATTCCAGTAAGGGAAAAATCCATGAAGGGCACTGCACTTTCGATTAAAGAGAAGATTGGCTACGGCATGGGCGATGCGGGCTGCAATATGATCGGCGGCGCCATCATGCTGTTCCTTAATTATTTCTACACAGACGTGTTTGGTCTGGCGCCCGCGCTGGTCGGCGTGCTGCTGCTGTCGGTACGGGTTATCGATGCGGTGACCGACCCAATCATGGGCGCGATTGCCGACAGAACGCAGAGCAAATATGGCCGCTTCCGGCCCTGGCTGCTGTGGATTTCCCTGCCCTATGTGCTGTTCAGCGTGCTGATGTTTACCACGCCAGAATGGACCTATAACAGCAAGGTTATCTATGCCTTTGTCACCTACTTCCTGATGTCGCTGACCTATACGGCGATCAATATTCCCTATTGCTCGCTGGGCGGCGTGATCACCAATGACCCGAGCGAACGCGTCTCCTGCCAGTCTTACCGCTTTGTGATGGTCGGTATCGCCACCCTGATCCTGTCCCTTTCCCTGCTGCCGATGGCGGAGTGGTTTGGCGGAGAAAACAAAGCCCGCGGTTACCAAATGGCGATGAGCGTGCTGGCGCTGATTGGCCTGTGCATGTTCCTGTTCTGTTTCGCCACGGTGCGCGAACGTATCCACCCGGCGGTGCCCAGCAATGACGATCTGAAATCTGACCTGAAGGCCGTGTGGAAAAACGACCAGTGGGTTCGCATCCTTTTGCTGACCTTCTGCAACGTCTGCCCCGGCTTTATCCGTATGGCGGCCACCATGTACTACGTCACCTGGGTGATGGGCCAGTCAACGCACTTCGCCACGCTGTTTATCAGCCTGGGCGTCATTGGCATGATGATTGGCAGTACGCTGGCGAAGGTGATGACCGACCGCTGGTGCAAACTGAAGGTATTTTTCTGGACCAACATCGTGCTGGCGATTTTCTCCAGCGGCTTCTACTTCCTCGATCCTCACGCTACCGTGCTGGTGGTAGTGATGTACTTTGTGCTGAATATCCTGCATCAGATCCCTTCGCCGCTGCACTGGTCGCTGATGGCCGACGTGGATGACTACGGTGAATGGAAAACCGGGAAACGCATTACCGGCATCAGCTTCTCCGGCAATCTGTTCTTCCTGAAAGTGGGACTTGCGGTCGCCGGTGCCATGGTGGGCTTCCTGCTCTCTTATTATGGCTACGACGCTGGCGCCAAAGCGCAGGCACCGAGTGCCATCAACGGCATTATGCTGCTGTTTACCGTGATCCCTGGCGTGGGCTATCTGATCACCGCCGGCGTGGTTCGCCTACTGAAAGTGGATCGTCCGATGATGCTGCAAATCCAGCAGGACCTGGAGAAGCGTCGGCAGAATTTCCAGGAATTGAACGACTATCACGACAGTAAATCCCCAACCAAACCGGTGAATACATAATGACTTCCTCACTCTGGCAAAACCCGTTAATCGAGCAGCGCGCCGATCCTTTTATCCTGTTCGATCGCGGCAGCTACTACTTTATCGCCTCAGTCCCGGAATATGACCGGCTGGAAATCCGTCAGGCAAAAACGCTGGCCGCACTGGCTGAGGCCTCGCCGGTTGTGGTTTGGCGAAAACCAGACAGCGGCGAAATGAGCGAGCTGATCTGGGCACCCGAACTGCACAGAATCGACGGTATCTGGGTCATCTACTTTGCCGCGGCGCCCACCCAGGCGATCAAAGACGGCCTGTTCCAGCACCGAATGTTTGCGCTGGCCTGTACGGACGATAATCCCCTCACCGGCACGTGGCGTGAATGCGGGCAGATTGTCACTCCGATCGACAGCTTTGCGCTGGATGCCACGCACTTTGTGCATCAGGGGAAGAACTGGTATTTGTGGGCGCAGAAAGATCCGGCCATCGCCGGTAACTCCAACCTCTATCTGGCGGAGCTTGCCACGCCGTGGGCGATAAAAGGTGAGCCGGTGATGATCAGCCGGCCCGAATTTGACTGGGAATGCCGGGGGTTTAGCGTCAACGAAGGCCCCGCCGCAATCCGCCATGGCAATCGTCTGTTTGTCAGCTATTCCGCCAGCGCAACCGACGAAAACTACTGCATGGGCTTACTGTGGATTGAAGCAGATGCGGATCCGCTGGACAGTGCTAACTGGCATAAATCGGCGCAACCGGTCTTTACTACCAATACGCAGCACCGCCAGTTTGGGCCCGGTCATAACAGCTTTACGGTTTCAGAGAAGGGAGAGGATGTGCTGGTCTATCATGCGCGGAATTACACCGAAATTGAGGGCGATCCGCTGTATGACCCTAATCGTCATACGCGGATCAAAACCTTTGGCTGGAATGCGCAGGGGATGCCGGACTTTGGCACGCCTCCCGCAGATTCGTCGTCAGACCAGCGTGCCGTAAATGGTTAACAGCGCGACCACCACCACCATCACCCACGAAACCTTCTTCGCCAGCGCTACGGCGACGCGAGGGGTTTCGACCTTATCGGTGTGCGGATCGCGCGCCAGAGAGAACTGGGCCAGCCGCGTCAGCACCTGATATTGCGAAGTGTGGCGGTCGCCAAGGGAAGCAAACCAGGCGGGCAGCGCGCGCTCGCCATGGCCCAGCAGCGCATACGCCACGCCCACTAACCTGACCGGCAGCCAGTCAACCATATGCAGGATCGCATCCACGCCCGACTGTGAGCGCTCCAGCGGTGAATGATGACGCGCCAGCCACGACTGCCACGCACGCAGGAAAGCGTATCCCACTAGCAATACCGGTCCCCAGGGGCCGCCAACCACAAACCAGAACAGCGGCGCCAGATAGTAGCGGAAGTTAATCCACATCAGCGCGTTTTGCAGTTCGCACAGGTATTCCCGTTCGTCGCAATCGACCGGAATACCGTGGATAAGCGTCAACTCTTCCGCCATCGCCTGATGCGCATCGGTGTCGTTATGGCTCGCCGCTTTCAGATAGGCATGATAATGCAGACGAACAGACCCGGCACCGATGCACAGCAGCCCAACCGCAATCCAGAACAGCAGTTGCAGCACGCCGAAAAACAGTCCTTTCAGCGCCAGCAGACAAACCACCATGACCGCCATCGCCAGCAGCATCATTGATAGCGTACGCACCAGCGAAAACCGGTGCTTCTTGCGAAACAGCGGTGCCAGGTGATGATCCAGCTGCCAGTGCTCGCCCATTTTGAACAGGCGTTCCCAGCCCAGAACCAACAACAAACTAAAAAGCGTCATGCCTGTTACTCCTGTACTGGGGCGTCCGGGCGGCTGCCCAGCGCGTCCCGAAATCTTGTCCAGTCAAAAGCCGGACCCGGATCGGTTTTTCTTACCGGCGCAATATCACTGTGCCCGGTGATGTGCTCGGCTATTCCGGGATAATGGGCGATAAGCAGCGCGGTGAGTTCTTCCAGCGCCTGATACTGCGCATCGGTATAGGGCAGGCTGTCCGTCCCTTCGAGTTCGATGCCAATGGAAAAGTCATTGCAGGCTTCACGGCCCTGATAGGTCGATACGCCAGCGTGCCATGCGCGAAGGTGAAAAGGAACGTACTGCACGATTTCACCGTCGCGGCGGATCAGGCAGTGCGCGGAAACCCGCAGCTGGGCGATATCGGCAAAATAGGGATGGGCGTGGGGATCTAAGGTCCCGGTGAATAACGCATCGATCCACGGACCGCCAAACTCACCTGGAGGCAGGCTGATATTGTGGATCACCAACAGCGACGGCGTTTCATTATCCGGACGCTCATTGAAATGCGGCGAGTGAACCCGCTTCACTCCGTGGATCCAACCCTCGTGCAACTGCATGCCCTACTCTCCTTTTATAACGATTTCATCAGAGTAGCATGAATCATTTTTGGATAACCAAACTTCTGATAAGCGCCAAATCCGGCTGATGAAAATTATTTTGTTTCTCCTGCATCCAGTTCGCCTCCCCAGCCGTAGATAGCTTTGTAAGGCAAATGTGCCTTCTCTGACTCTCAAAGGAACACATCATGAAAACAATCGTTCGCACGGCGCTTTGCGCATCATTACTGTTCAGCGGTGTCGCCATGGCTGACTCGATGAGCAACAACGTTATGGTCGGCGGCTCTGCGATGTTCCCGTCAAAAAACATCGTTGAAAATGCGGTGAATTCCAAAGATCACACCACGCTGGTGGCGGCAGTTAAAGCGGCTGGCCTGGTCGATACCCTGCAGAGCAAAGGCCCGTTCACGGTCTTCGCACCGACCAACGCCGCGTTTGCCAAACTGCCTGCGGGTACCGTCGACAACCTGCTGAAGCCGGAAAATAAAGCCATGCTGACCAGCGTGCTGACCTATCACGTGGTTGCCGGCAACTATGACATGAAGATGTTAGAGAAAAAGATTAAACAGGGTAAAGGCCATGCCGAGCTGAAAACCGTTAACGGCCAGCCGCTGTGGATTATGAGTAACGGCCCGCACAATATTCAGCTGAAAGATGGTCAGGGAAATGTCGCTAATATCAGCACCTACGATGTTCATCAAAGTAACGGCGTAATCGACGTAATTGATACCGTGCTGATGCCGAAATAACAAAAAAGCGTTATACCAGGTGCAGCAGGTTTTCTCAGATCCTCTGCACCTTTTTTTCACAGGAAGCTTCATGACAGACGATGTTATCGACAGTCAGGTTCTTTTACTGCAAGCGGTCGGCCGGGGTGACAGGCGGGCGTTTGAACAGCTTTATCGCCAACTTTCCCCTTATCTTTTCGCCATCGCCTTGCGCATGCTTCGGCGGCGCGGCTGGGCCGAAGAGGTGCTGCACGACACGATGCTGGCCATCTGGCAGCGCGCCGCCAGCTACGATCCGCTGCTGAGTGCACCAAAGACCTGGATGACCACGCTTATCCGCCATCGGGCCATTGATTATCTTCGGCTGAAGGGCAACCAGGCCTCTCCGCTGGATACGCTGGATATCGACACGCTGAACGAAGATTACACTGAGGGACTCTCCTGCACCTTTGCGGACGGTTTACCCTCGACCTCTGAAGCCCGCAGATTAGCGGACTGCCTGGATCATCTTCCGGGAGAACAACGACAAAGTGTGATGCTGGCCTATTATCAGGGCCTGTCGCACAGCGAAATTTCTGAGCACCTGCAGCAACCGGCTGGCACCGTTAAAAGCTGGATCCGTCGCGCATTGGCCCATTTGAAAGAGTGTGTGGGAATATGAAAACAACAAGCCAATACGATTCGGCCCTCGCTGCAGAATATGCCCTCGGCACCTTACGCGGCCCCGCGCGCCAGCAGTTCGAACGCCGGTTGCAACAGGAGCCCGCACTGCAGGAAGAGGTCAGCCGCTGGCAGACAATGCTCGGCCATATGGACCACGCGGTGCAACCCGTTGTCCCTTCTGCCGACGTCTGGCAAAAAATCCTGCGTGACCTGCCAGCCGAAAAACGCGCGCGGATGTCATTCCGCTGGCATTACCTCGGCTGGGCGCTGGCCGCGTCCTTCGCCGGTGCGCTGATCGTCAACATCAATCAACAACCCGCCTCTTTGCAGGCCGTTGCCGTGCTGAACAGCAGCGGGAGCCAGCAGGGTTCCTGGGTGGTTGCGCTGAATCAGGCCCGGAGCGAGCTGACGCTGCAGGCAATTAATGCCAGCGCGCTGCCCGCGAAGCAAAGCCTGGAACTGTGGCTGATCCCGCCGGGACAAAAGCCGCAGTCATTGGGTCTGGTTGATCCCACGCGCATCACGCGCATCGCCTTGAACAGCAACCGACTCAGCGACCTGCCGCTGCTGGCCATCAGCCTTGAGCCGCAGGGCGGTTCACCCACCGGCCAACCCACAGGTCCGGTGGTGTTTAGCGGCAAGGTTTCGTCAATCTGACGGTGGCAATTGCGGCATCGCGGCTTGCTGGCAAGCTTCCGCTAAACAGGCTAGCATGGTCGAACTCTCTATCCGACCTTTCGGAGTTCGATCATGACTACCCGCCGCTACGATCCGGACAGCCGCCGCACGGCATTGCTGGAACGTGTTGAGGATGATATTCCCCCAAGTGTTGCTCAGGCCCTGCGTGAAGATCTGGGAGGCGAAATTGACCCCTGCAAAGATATCACCGCCAGCCTGTTACCTGCCGAAGCAACCTCGCATGCCGTTGTTATTACTCGCGAAGCGGGTATTTTTTGCGGCAAGCGTTGGGTGGAGGAAGTGTTTATCCAACTCGGCAATAAAACCCAGATCCTCTGGCATGTTGAGGACGGTGATGCGATCGCCGCCGATCAACCGTTGTTCGAAATCACCGGCCCTTCTGCATTGATCCTCACGGCAGAACGCACGGCGCTGAATTTTGTGCAGACGCTGTCTGGCGTGGCGACGGAAGTCAGCCGCTATGTGGCGATCCTTGAAGGGACCCGCACCCAGCTGCTGGATACCCGGAAAACCCTGCCGGGCCTGAGAACTGCCCTGAAATATGCGGTGCTCTGTGGCGGCGGCGCTAACCATCGCCTGGGGCTTTCTGACGCGTTCCTGATTAAAGAGAATCATATTATTGCCACCGGTTCGATTCGCGATGCCGTGGAAAAAGCCTTCTGGCTGCATCCGGATGTCCCGGTTGAAGTCGAAGTCGAGTCTTTGGACGAGCTGACCCAGGCGCTGGCTGCCGGTGCAGATATCGTGATGCTGGATAACTTCACCGTTGAGCAGATGCGTGAAGCCGTGAAGCAAACCGACGGCAGCGCACTGCTTGAGGTCTCCGGCAACGTCACCGATGAAACGCTGCGGATCTTTGCGGAAACCGGCGTCGACTACATCTCGGTCGGGGCGTTGACCAAACACGTCCGTGCGTTAGATCTTTCAATGCGCTTCAAATAAGCCTGCGCATTGTGCCCCCACGCCATCGACTTTGCGATGGCGTTTTTACGTTCAGCTTTCGTTATGCGATCCCCCTTCCAGCCCGTGCACTGAATACTGCAACCGGTTAAAACTTCTTTCGGCCCGCCCCGGCATTGCCGGCTTTCGCCATGGCAGCCTGATTTTTGCGGCGTTATCGTGCAGCCTCTTAATCACAAGGAGGTTTGGCATGAAACAGCAGCAAGGATTTACTCTGATCGAGCTGATGATCGTTATTGCCATCATCGCGATTTTAAGTGCCATTGGCTTGCCGGCGTATCAGGGCTATCTGCAAAAAGCGGCGCTCACCGATATGCTGCAAACCGCGCTTCCCTATAAAACTGCCGTCGATCTCTGTGCCATTGAGCATGGCGGGTTTGGCAATTGCAGTGAGGGAAGTAACGGTATCCCCAACGGCAAAGGATCGCGGTATGTCGCGGCGGTGGGCATTAATGCCGGGGTGATTTCACTGACCGGACAGGAGAGCCTCAGCGATCTGCGGGTCGCCATGCGACCTGACTGGGATGCGGCGCAAGGTCAAATCAGCTGGCAACGCAGTTGCAGCAGCGCCCAGGCAAGCCTGAAAGAAGCCTGTGAGAATGTCTTCCGCTTCGATGACGATAGCAGCGGGGTGTCAGAATGATCCTCGAATCTACGCAACGTGCCGTAGAAGCACTTTGCCAACGCCATCACGCGGTGATCGTCAGTTTTACCGCCGAGCGGTTGCAGCTGGCGATGGCGACCCTGCCGGAAGAGGAGCTGCTCGCATCCCTGCGTTTTGCCACCCACTGTGCGCTGGACATTGAATGCTGGCCGGAGGCACGCCTTGAGCAGTTTCGACAGCAGCAGAAAAACGCCCCTTCTCAGCAACCCACCGCCGCAACCGATCGCGGCGCGCCAGATAAAATCCAGCAACTGTTACTGCTGGCCGTGCAGCGGCGCGCGTCGGATATTCATCTTGAACCGCAGGCCGGTTCGTTAAGGGTCCGCTTACGTGTCGATGGCGTGCTGCAAACCCTCTCCGGCAATGAACAGGATAACGCCGCAGCCTTGCTGGCACGGCTGAAAATATTGGCCAGTCTGGACATTACCGAACGCCGGACGCCCCAGGATGGCCAGTTTACCGTTGAGCTGAACGGTAACCCGGCGTCGTTCCGCCTCTCGACGTTGCCCACACAGTTTGGCGAAAAGGCCGTTATCAGGCTGCTGCAAAGCGAGCCGCAGGCGGTGGCGCTGGATAAGTTAGGCATGCCGCCTGCCCTGCTTAAGATTTATTGCCAGGCACTGGCGCGACCGCAGGGTTTGATTCTGGTGACGGGACCGACGGGCAGCGGGAAAACGTTCACGCTTTATAGCGGCTTAAATTCGCTGAACACGCCACAGCGTAATTTATGCAGCGTCGAAGACCCGATTGAGATCCCGCTGGCCGGGATAAACCAGACCCAGATCCACCCGAAAGCCGGGCTGGACTTCAACCTGGTGCTACGCGCCCTGCTGCGCCAGGATCCGGACGTGATTATGCTGGGCGAGATCCGCGATCGGGAAACGGCAGAAACGGCGGTGAAGGCTGCGCAAACCGGTCATCTGGTGCTGTCGACACTGCATACCAACTCCACTCTGGAAACCTTAACCCGCCTTGGACAGATTGGCATTCCAGGTTACCTGCTCGCTTCAGCCCTAAAGCTGATTGTCGCCCAGCGGCTGGTGCGTCGTCTTTGCCCGCACTGCCGGCAGAAAAGCGAGGCTGTCGCCCACTTCCCGCCCGCTATCTGGCCCGGCACCGTGCAAAACTGGCAGGCACCGGGTTGTGAGCGTTGCTACTCGGGCTTTTATGGCAGGCTGGCGCTGTTCGAGATGCTGCCGATCACCGCCCGGCTGCAAAATGCGATTGCCGCCAACAGCACGGCAGAGCAGCTTGAAATGATTGCCCGCCAGCATGGAAGAAACTCGCTGTTTATCGAAGGACTGCATTGCGTCAATCGTGGCGACACTACCCTGGAGGAGCTGAACAGGATTGTCGGCAACAATGATGGCTGAACCTTACCTGTTTCGCTGGCAGGCGATGGATCAAAGCGGCAGGTTGGTTGAAGGTGCCCTGTTTTGCCAAAGCCAGCAGGAGGTGATGGATCGCCTGCTGGCTGACGGGCTAATGCCACTGTCGCTCTCTGCCGCTAAACGCTACCGGGCGCGTGAGTGGCAATGGGCACAGAAAATTGCCTTCTTTCGTCAGCTGGCGACGCTGTTGAAGGCCGGTCTGACCCTGTCTGCCAGTCTGAATCTGCTGGCGGAAGAGCATCCTCATCCCGGTTGGCAGGCATTGTTCAGGCAGCTGGAAAACAACGTGGCGGAAGGCATGCCCTTTTCTGACGCGCTGGCGCTGTGGCCGCAGGTCTTCCCACCGCTGTTTCCGGCATTGATGTACGTTGGCGAGTTAACCGGCAGGATCGATGATTGCTGTCTGCAACTGGCCTGTCAGCAGGAGCGCCAGCAGCAACTGCAAAAGAAGGTGACGAAAGCGCTACGCTACCCTTTGTTTATCCTGTCGCTGGCTCTGTTGGTCAGCATTGGCATGCTGGTGTTTGTGCTGCCGGAATTTATGTCTGTCTATCAGGCTTTCAATGCGCCGCTACCGGCGTTCACTGCGGGCGTCATCGCGCTTTCAGGGGGGTTACAGCATTACGGTTTTCAGTTGCTGGTAGGTCTGACGGTTCTGGCCTTCAGCTGGCGCTGGCAGACCAAACGCTCCCCGGAATGGCAAAAGAGGGAGCAGCGCTGGCTGTTAGCCTTACCGCTAACGGGCAAGCTGTATCAGGGCGGGCTGTTAAGCCGGATATTTATGACGCTGGCACTGACGCAGCAGGCCGGGCTGACACTGCTACAAAGCTTGCAGGCGGTGGAGAAAACGCTGACCTCATTGCTGTGGCGTGAAGCGATCCAGCAGCTTCAACAGCACATTGCCACTGGCTATCCGCTTTACCAGGCCCTGAAGCGACATCCGCTTTTCAGCCCGGTGTGTTATCAGCTGATAAAAGTGGGTGAAGAGTCTGGCTCACTGGACAGCATGCTGGTACGGCTGGGAGAATTACATGAAGAGATGACGCATGAGCTGGCAGACAATCTGGCCGCCGCGCTGGAACCGATGATGATGGTGATTACCGGGGTGCTGGTGGGCGCGTTGGTCATTGCTATGTATCTGCCCATCTTCAATCTGGGGGATGCGTTGGGATAAAGGTAAATCCAGCCTGCCATGGATGTTAGCTGGCTGGATTAGCGCGCCGTTAAGCGGACAATGGCGGTGGTGCGTTGCCAGTTGCCTGGCGCCATTTGCCGGTTGCCCGCGAAGGTAACGCGAACAGGCTAGCGGTTAAATACGCGGTTTTCCTGCTCGTTAACCCGAATAAAGGTGGTGCGCTTGGTCAACTCTTTCAAATGCTCAGCACCGACATAGGTACAGGCTGAACGCAGGCCGCCAAGGATATCGCGCACGGTGTTGTCGACCGGGCCACGGAAGGGGATCTTAACGGTTTTACCTTCCGCTGCGCGATAACCCGCCACGCCGCCAACATGGCGCTTCATCGCAGATTCGGAGCTCATGCCGTAGAACAGCATAAACGCTTCGCCCTCTTCTTCCACCAGCGTGCCCTCGCACTCTTCATGGGCTGCCAGCATACCGCCAAGCATCACAAAATCAGCCCCGCCGCCGAACGCTTTTGCCACATCGCCTGGCATAGAACAGCCGCCATCGCTGACAATTTGCCCGCCGAGGCCATGCGCCGCATCGGCACACTCAATCACCGCAGAAAGCTGCGGATAGCCCACGCCCGTTTTAACCCGGGTGGTGCAAACTGAACCCGGACCAATGCCCACTTTGACAATGTCTGCGCCAGAGAGGATCAGTTCTTCAACCATTTCCCCGGTCACCACATTGCCTGCACAGATGGTTTTGCCCGGACAGGCTTCACGGGCACGCTGCAGAAACTCTACGAAATGTTCGGAGTAGCCGTTAGCCACATCGATACAGATGAAATTCAGCAGTGGCGAAAGCGCCAGAATCTGCTTCATCTTGATGAAGTCGGCATCGGAAGTGCCGGTAGAGACCATCACATGCTTCAGCACATTTTCAGGCACACGGGAGACGAACTGCTGCCATTGCTCAACACTGTAATGTTTATGCACCGCGGTGAGCATATCAAAGGACGCCAGCGCTTCGGCCATAGTAAAGGTGCCCACGGTATCCATATTGGCAGCAATGATCGGCACACCTGACCAGGCTACACCGGAATGTTTGAAGGTAAATTGACGGGTAAGTTCTACCTGAGAGCGGCTTTTCAGCGTGGAACGCTTTGGCCGAATAAGGACATCTTTAAAGCCTAATTTAATATCTTCTTCAATACGCATGATAGATTTCCTGGTTGATGGCGCGAAAGTCAGCAATTGCCAGCTCCAGTGACGCTATCATACGCGCTAAAATCGCGCGGACAAGACTGCGAAAGCAGGTTTATTTACGCTACAATCTCATAAATTTATCTGCTATCCGCTCGTGTGACCGGTGCCTCATTTTTAAGCCAGTAGCCGCCTTGTTAATCCTCCGCGATACCGACTGCCCACACTCAGAGCCAGGAGAGAAGAGGCTTATGCGCTATACTGTTGCGCTGACCGGTGGCATCGGCAGCGGAAAAACCACCATTGCCAACGCCTTTGCCGACAGAGGTGTGGATATCGTCGATGCTGATGTGATTGCCCGTCAGGTCGTCGAGCCAGGCCAGCCAGCGCTTGCCGCGATCCGCCAGCGATTTGGCGCAGACGTGATGCAAAGTGATGGCAGCCTCGATCGTAAAGCGCTGCGTCAGCGCATTTTCACCTCGGGGGAGGATAAAACCTGGCTCAACGCCCTGCTCCATCCCCTTATTCAGGCAGAAACACGCCGCCAGCTCGCGCTAACTCACTCCGTTTGGTGTTTGTGGGTCGTGCCGCTCCTGGTTGAAAATAATCTTCAGCATCTGGCGAACCGGGTGCTGGTCGTCGACGTGGATCGTGAGCCCCAGTTAAGACGCACCATCGCCAGGGATGGTATCAGCCGCGAACAGGCGGAACATATTCTGGCTGCCCAGGTATCGCGCGAACAGCGCCTTGCGGTAGCAGACGACATTATTGATAACGGCGGGTCACCCGAGTCGGTGACCGCGCGCGTTGCCCTGCTTGACCAGCAATATCGCCAGCTGGCCGGGGCCATTGACCAGGATTAACAGCATGAGCACAACGATTCTATTTGAGTACCCACTGAACGAAAAAATGCGCACCTGGCTAAGAATCGAGTTTTTAATCAGCCAGTTAGAGAGCAGCCGAACCATCACCGATCCTCTTGGAGCACTGACCTTTTTCCGTAACGCGGCCGAACTGCTTGATGTGTTTGAACGCGGCGAATTACGCACTGATATTGTGAAAGAGCTGGAAAAACAGCAGCAGAAATTGCGCGCCTGGGTGGATGTGCCGGGTGTGGATATGGAACTGATCGATACGCTGCGCGACAAGCTTAAAGCCTGTTCCGGCACGCTGATGGCCGCCCCACGAATGGGTCAGCTGATGCGTGAAGATCGTCTGATTGGCCTGGTACGCCAGCGGCTGAGTATTCCCGGCGGCTGTTGCAGCTTCGATCTGCCGACTCTGCATATCTGGCTACATGTCGCACAGGAACAGCGTGATGCCCAGGTTGCGGTCTGGATGGAGTCGCTGATGCCCATCCGCGAAGCGCTGACCCAAATTCTGGATTTGATCCGTCAGTCTGGTGAGTTCCGCACGCAAACCAGCGTCAACGGTTTTTTCCAGGACAACGGCGAAGGTGCCGAGCTCCTTCGGCTTCAGCTTTCGCTGGATGATTCCCTATACCCGCAGGTTTCCGGTCACAAAAGCCGCTATGCAATTCGTTTTCTGCCATTAGACAGTGAACGCGGTGAAGTGCCGGCACGCCTCGATTTTGAACTTGCCTGTTGTTAAGGTTTTGCCTGATGAATAAAGATGATGTGATAGTTGTTAACTGCCCGACCTGTGCGAAAGAGGTGATTTGGGATGAACTGAGTCCGTGGCGGCCATTTTGCTGCAAACGCTGCCAGTTAATCGACCTTGGGGAATGGGCTGCGGAAGAAAAGCGTATTGCCAGCAATGACCAGCATTCAGAAAGCGAAGGCTGGAGCGAGCACGACCCAAACCACGATTAAGATGCTCCCGCCATCGCTGGCGGGAAGCTTGTTAAAGCACTTCGGCCAGCAGTCGACGAACGATTGCGGCGTTGGCGGGAGGAAACTCATCCGCCACTAATTCCCGTTGCGGTACCCAGCGCTGCGGTTGCCCTTCGCGGCCATAGGGTTCTCCCTGCCAGCGATCGACAATAAAGAAGTGTAGCGTCACGTGGAAACTGCTGTCGCCATGCTCACCTGAGCCATACGCCACGGCGTTTTCAACCTCAATGCCCGTCTCTTCATGCAGCTCACGCTTCAGCGCCTCTTCAGGCGTTTCACCTGCTTCAATTTTGCCACCCGGGAACTCCCACATGTTCGCCATATGCGAGCTGGCTGAACGCCGTGCGAGGAAAATATTCTGGTTTTGATCGCGGATAATACCTACCGCCACTTGCAGCTGCTTCATTCACTTTCACTCTGAGAAACTTTACACCTCGCCACTATTCCAGCGTTAACGGGGAATGGCAAGCCAGAATCCGCCTGTTTCGAGCCCGCCCGAAAATCTGCTTTGCAAGGCGATGTAATCATCTTGTGCACCTTCTGAGGCCTCAACTCAGGCGTATAGTACCGGCAGACGCTACTGAAGCATGGGGACCAGGGAGGGGAAATGATGGTGCAGGCATTACAGGGATCGGGGCTGTTATGGGCAAATGGCGTCTGGCTAACGACAGGCCTTATCGGCGCGATGATGGGCAGCCTGGTCTGGCTACTGAGTGGCTGGTTGCCCGCTAAGATACGGGGTGTGTCCTTCGAGATCAGCCGTGAAAATATTCCCGGCTTCTGGCTGCTGCCAACGCTCTGTTGCGGCATTTCATTGCTGGTAGCCGCAGTGCTCCCCGCCCGTCTGCTGCCCGCTTCCCTGTTGTTAAGCTGGATACTGCTGGCGTTGATCGTTATCGACCTGCGCTATCTGCTGCTTCCCGATGTACTGACCCTTGCACTGCTGTGGCTGGGATTGCTGGGCAACGTCGCAGGCGTGATTTCCTCAGCGCTTCTCACCGAGGCGGTGCTTGGCGCGGCGGCTGGCTTTACGGTGCTGGCGCTACTTTCATATGGCTACCGGATGGTCTGCAAAAAAGAAGGACTGGGGCTGGGAGATGCGAAGCTGCTTGCCGCACTGGGTGCCTGGCTCGGGGTGTACTGGCTGCCCATACTGGTGCTGATGGCCTCGCTCGCCTCGCTAATTGCTTTAGGCATAATGCAGTGGGTATCAGGACGTCCATTGCGCGATCCCTTTCCATTTGGCGCGGCGCTGGCAGTTAGCGGCTGGTTATTGTTTATCTGCAACCCTGTTGTGGCATAAAAAAAGGGCCGGAGAATCTTCTCCAGCCCTCTTATGCTCACCGTCTGCTGTTAAGCAAGACGACCGTGACACTGCTTGTATTTTTTACCAGAACCACATGGGCAAAGATCGTTACGGCCAACTTTACGCTCGCCGGTTTGATCTGCCATCTCGATGGCGGCTTCGGTTTCAACATCAACGTGGCTCAGCTGCTGCTGGCTAGCCAGGCGTTCCGCTTCTTCACGGCGCTGCTCTTCCATTGCTTCAACTTCTTCAGGCATACGTACCTGAACTTTGCACAGCGTACTGATCACTTCGTATTTCAGTGATTCCAGCATCGCAGCAAACATGGCGAAGGATTCACGCTTGTATTCCTGCTTCGGATCCTTCTGCGCATAACCACGCAGGTGGATACCCTGACGCAGGTAATCCATCGCGGCCAGGTGCTCTTTCCACAAGGAATCCAGCGTTTGCAGCATGACGCCTTTCTCGAAGTTACGCATCATCTCGACGCCAACCACTTCTTCTTTGCGCAGATACTGCTCTTTCGCATGTTGCATGATGCGCTCACGCAGCGTCTCTTCATGCAGTTCTGGCTCTTTATCCAGCCATTCTGCTACTGGCATATCCAGATCGAAGTCGTTTTTCAGACGCTCTTGCAGACCTTTCACATCCCACATTTCTTCCAGGGACTGCGGTGGAATGAAGGTGTCCAGCGTGGTTTTGAACACGTCTTCGCGGATGCTGCTGATGGTTTCTGAAACGTCAGACACGTCCAGCAGTTCATTACGCTGAGAGTAAATCGCACGACGCTGATCGTTAGCAACGTCATCATATTCCAGCAGCTGCTTACGAATATCGAAGTTACGGCTTTCCACTTTCCGCTGGGCGTTAGCGATCGCTTTGGTCACCCACGGGTGTTCAATCGCTTCGCCAGGCTTCATGCCCAGTTTACGCATCATATTAGACACGCGATCGGAGGCGAAAATACGCATCAACGCATCTTCCATCGACAGGTAGAAGCGGGATGAACCGTTATCACCCTGACGACCCGAACGGCCGCGCAACTGGTTATCGATACGGCGTGATTCATGACGCTCGGTACCAATGATGTGCAGACCGCCCGATGCCAGTACCGCATCATGACGGATTTTCCACGCGCTCTTGATCGCGTCGATCTGTTCTGCGGTTGGATTTTCCAGTTCAGCAATCTCTGCCTGCCAGCTGCCGCCCAGCACGATATCCGTACCACGACCCGCCATGTTGGTGGCGATGGTGACGGCACCCGGCTGACCAGCCTGCGCTACGATATCTGCTTCGCGGGCGTGGAATTTGGCGTTCAGTACCGCGTGCTCGATCTTGGCAAGTGAAAGCTGCTCAGAAACCACTTCGGATTTCTCAATGGAGATGGTACCCACCAGTACCGGCTGACCATTCGCGGTCCGCTCGCGGATGTCTTCGATGATCGCGTCGATCTTCTCTTTCTCGGTCATATAGACCAGATCGGCCAGATCTTTACGCACCATCGGACGGTTGGTTGGTACAACAATAGTTTCCAGCTTATAGATCGAGCTGAATTCGAACGCTTCGGTGTCCGCTGTACCGGTCATCCCGGCCAGTTTGTTGTAAAGACGGAAGTAGTTCTGGAAAGTGATGGAAGCCAGAGTCTGGTTCTCATTCTGGATTTCCACGCCTTCTTTCGCTTCAATTGCCTGATGCAGACCGTCAGACCAGCGACGTCCCTGCATGGTACGGCCGGTGTGTTCATCAACGATGATCACTTCGCCGTCTTTTACAATGTAGTCAACGTCGCGGGTGAACAGCACATGAGAACGCAGAGCGGCGGTCACATGGTGCATCATCATGATGTTGCCTGGGGAGTACAGCGACTCGCCCTCTTCCATGATGCCTTCGCTGACCATCAGCTCTTCAATCGCCACCAGACCCCGTTCGGTCAGGTGAACCTGGCGGGCTTTCTCATCTACTGAGAAGTGGCCTTCGCCCTGGAAGCTGTCGGAATCTTCTTTTTCCTGACGGATCAGGCTTGGGATGATTTTGTTGACCTTAATATACAGCTCAGAGCTGTCTTCCGCCGGACCCGAGATGATCAGTGGGGTACGGGCTTCATCGATCAGGATGGAGTCAACCTCATCCACCAGCGCATAGTTCAGCTTACGCTGTACACGGTCTTCAGGGCTGAAGGCCATGTTGTCACGCAGGTAGTCGAAGCCGTATTCGTTGTTGGTGCCGTAGGTGATATCGGCAGCATACGCTTCACGCTTGGCCGGTGCTGGCATACCTGGCAGGTTGATACCAATGCTCAGGCCAAGGAACTCGAACAGCGCACGGTTGTTTTCCGCATCACGAGAGGCCAGATAGTCATTGACCGTGACCACGTGGACGCCTTCGCCGCTCAGGGCATTCAGGTAAGCTGGCAGCGTTGCGGTCAGGGTTTTACCCTCACCAGTACGCATTTCCGCGATGCAACGGTCATTCAGTACCATGCCGCCCAGCAGCTGTACGTCGAAGTGACGCATACCAAATACACGCTTACTGGCTTCACGAACGGTAGCAAAGGCTTCCGGGATCAGGTTTTCCAGTACTTCGCCTTTTGCCAGACGGGCGCGGAACTCAACGGTTTTTGCCTTCAGCTCATCATCAGACAGCTTCTCAAAATCCGGTTCCATTTTGGTGATCTGATCGACGACTTTGCGCATACGGCGCAGGGTGCGGTCATTGCTACTGCCAAAAACTTTGGTTAATAATTTGATTAACATAGTAAATACTTTCTCTCAGCCACCACATGACGTGGTGAAGCGCTTAATTATAAGTTAGGTGTAATGAACGTAGACGTTACGCGAGAGAGGCAGGTCCGGCACGAATGCCCTGAACCTGAGCAAGCCACAGGCCGGTCTGATAACGGGGTTTTGCTGCGCTCTGAGGCTCAGTGGTCTGACGAATGATCGTCGGCGGTCTGGCTTCGTGCGTCAGTAAGGCGTTCAGCGTATCCAGCAGCGCCAGTTTCTGCACTTCGAGCGGCATAACCTGCTCGGCAGTGGGCTGATTGGCTGGCGTTAGCGTGAAGGAGAGATGACGAATAACGGTGCGGATGGCATGCTGATGCCAGTAATCCACGTTAAAATTAGGACGACGGACGCTTTCCTGCAGCAGTGCGAGGCTGTCGAAACGCACGCCATTGCTGATATTCAGGCTTCGGGAGGCGGTTTCTGGTAAAGTTGTCCGGTCGCTGGCAGCGTGAGGCAGGCCAAGACCAGCCGCGACCATCCCCAACAGGAGATGCGGCCAGAAATAACGTCTGCCAAGTTGTCGCCAACGATTTAGAATCCCGATCACTGTTTCCGCCGGAGCTTGCTATGCGTGATAGTCGCCCGCATTCAATTGAAAATTTATTCGAAGTCACCGATGCCAAAGGTATGCTGCAATCCATTCAGCAGCGCGCCATTGCGCTAAACAAACTGAACCGGGCCGTGCAGGGTATTCTTCCTGCGCAGATGCATCCCTGGTGCCGCGTGGCCAATTTTCGCCAGGGCATTCTGGTGCTCGAAACCGCTAATGCCAGTTGGATGATGCGCTTACGCTATGAACAATCCAGCCTGCTGTCAGCTTTACGAGCGCAAATATTACCATCATTGACGGCAATCGACATCACGATAAATCCTTCACTGGCAGCAAAAGGGCAGGAAAGCGTGCAAAAAAGCGGCGGTCGACCTGAAGCAGAAGAAAATTCGCCGGGACGTCAGCTGAGTGAACAGAGTGCGGAGATACTGCGGAGTGTGGCGAGCCGGGGCTCTGAAAAACTGAAGAAGACAATAGAACGACTGGCCTCACTGGCCGGAGAGAGTACCAGCTCAACCAGTCGTAATAAGTAATGCTGACTTTATGCCCACACCAGATTTGGTGCTCTGAAGGTCACTGGCAACTCGGCTTCGTCCTCGAACGTTGCCCATTCCCAGGCTTCTTGCTTAGCCAGAACCGCCTGAAGCAGCTTGTTGTTTAATGCATGACCTGATTTATAGGCAGTGAATGCGCCGATAATGTTGTGGCCACACATAAAGAGGTCACCAATGGCATCCAGCATTTTGTGACGGACGAATTCGTCTTCAAAGCGTAAACCGTCTTCGTTCAATACGCGGTAATCATCCACCACGATTGCACAGTCAAAGCTGCCGCCGAGACACAGGCCACGGGACTGCAATGCTTCGATATCACGCATAAAGCCGAACGTACGGGCACGACTGATCTGACGCGCAAAGGCTTCAGCAGAGAAATCCATGCTGTAGCGCTGTGAACCGGAATCGATCGCCGGATGGTTAAAGTCGATGGTGAAATCCAACTTAAAACCGTTGTGCGGCGTAAATTCGGCCCATTTGTCACCATCTTCAACCCGGACTGGCTGTTTGATGCGGACAAATTTCTTCGCAGAATTCAGTTCTTCGATGCCTGCGTCCATCAGCAGATAAACAAAGGGGGCGGCGCTGCCATCCATAATAGGAATTTCTGGCGCGTTCACTTCCACCACGATGTTATCGATGCCCAGACCCGCAAGTGCTGCGTTCAGGTGTTCGACTGTCGAAATACGCACGTCATGCTCATTAACCAGGCAAGTACAGAGCATGGTATCACGCACGGATTTGGCATCAGCCGGGAAATCTACCGGTGGATTCAAGTCAGTGCGACGATAGATGACCCCGGTATTAGCCGACGCGGGGCGCAACGTCAGCGTGACTTTTTTGCCGGTATGTAAACCGACTCCAGTCGTCTGAACGATACGTTTTAATGTCCGTTGTTTGATCATCGTATTATCTCGCAAAATTACTCATCCGACCGCCAGTATAACTTACTGACGGGCGAACATTTTAACACAAAGAGCGGAGAATCCCAATTCTCAGGAAATTCCTAATCCGCCTGCTTACGCAGGAAGGCTGGAATATCAAGATAATCAGGCTCTTTGTTAGTCTGCGTGCTCGGATCGTTGACCACTTTAGCGGCGGGTTTCTGCTCCTGAGGAAGCGGTGCCATACCGTGCTGCTGGTAACGGTGATCCATCACTGGCTGAGTCTGCTGCTGCTTGTTGGTGACCAGGGTAATCTCTGGACGCTTGTCCATGCCAATACCGGTAGCCACGACGGTTACGCGCAGTTCGTCGTTCATTTCCGGGTCCAGCGAGGTACCGATAACCACGGTCGCATTGTCAGAAGCAAACGCACGAATGGTGTTACCCACCGTTTCAAACTCATCGAGACGCAGGTCGAAGCCCGCGGTGATGTTAACCAGCACACCACGCGCGCCAGACAGGTCGATATCTTCCAGCAGTGGGCTGGAAATCGCCATTTCGGCTGCTTCTTCTGCACGGTCTTCACCGCACGCCACGCCAGAACCCATCATCGCGTAGCCCATTTCGGACATCACGGTGCGCACGTCAGCAAAGTCGACGTTCATCAGGCCAGGACGGGTAATCAGTTCGGCAATACCCTGCACCGCGCCTTTCAGCACGTCATTCGCTGCGCCAAACGCGTCTAGCAGTGAGATACCACGGCCGAGCACTTTCAGCAGCTTGTCGTTTGGAATAGTAATCAGTGAATCGACATGCTTGGACAGCTCAGCGATACCCTGCTCGGCGAATGCCATGCGCTTCTTGCCTTCAAAATTGAAAGGCTTGGTCACCACAGCAACCGTCAGGATACCCAATTCTTTTGCAACTTCAGCGACAACTGGCGCTGCACCGGTACCGGTACCGCCGCCCATGCCTGCAGCGATGAACACCATGTCTGCACCATCAAGTGCCTGACGCAGTGCTTCACGGTCTTCTTCTGCCGAGTTGCGACCCACTTCCGGGTTCGCGCCGGCACCCAGACCTTTGGTAATACCATTACCAATCTGGATAGTCTGGCCAACCGCAGTCTTACGTAACGCCTGCGCGTCCGTGTTTACTGCGAAGAACTCAACGCCTTCGATGCGCTCACGCACCATATGCTCTACGGCGTTGCCGCCGCCGCCGCCGACGCCGATGACTTTAATCACCGCGTCATTGGTTAATTCCATTGGTTCAAACATAATTTCTCTCCGTTATGTGCCTGTCGCCTGGAGATCATAAAAAGTCTAGCATGATCCCCTTTTCTCTAAATTAAAACTCTTTTCTCAGCCAGCTGTTGATTCGTTTGAACCAGTTGCCCACTGAGGCTCTTTTTTCTACATCCGCCTCACCGTTAAGGTGTGACTCTTTTCCGTAGTGCAGTAAGCCAACCGCTGTTGAGTAGTAAGGCTCCTGCGCGTAATCCGTTAATCCTGTGATGTTTAACGGCTGTCCGATACGCACCTGCGTGTGGAACACACGCTGGGCGCAAGCCGCTAATCCTTCAATTTGTGCTGCGCCACCGGTCAGGACGATACCCGCTGCCAGATGGTGCTTAACGCCCTGTTGGCGAAGCTGTTCCTGCAACTGCAGGATCTCGTCATTGACCAGATTCAGCAGTTCGGTGTAGCGAGGTTCAATCACCTCTGCCAGCGTCTGACGCTGCAGACTTCTCGGTGGACGTCCACCGACGCTTGGCACTTCGACGTTTTCGTCTTTACCGACGATGGAACCCAGCGCGCAACCGTGGCGAACTTTAATCGCTTCCGCATCGGTCGGCGGTGTGCCAAACGCATAAGCGATATCGCTGGTGACAACATTACCTGCATACGGGATCACCTTGGTGTGACGCAGCGCGCCACCGGTGTAAACCGCGATATCCATGGTGCCGCCGCCAACGTCCACTACGCAGACGCCCAGCTCACGCTCATCTTCAGTCAGCACCGCAAAGCTGGATGCCAGACCGGCGAAAATCAATTGGTCAACTTTCAGGCCACATCGTTCAACGGCTTTTACAATGTTTTTCGCCATATCGTTGTGACAGGTGATCAAATGCACTTTGGCCTGCATTCTCACGCCGGACAAGCCGACCGGATTTTTGATCCCTTCCTGATAGTCGATCGCATATTCTTGCGGAATAACATGGAGGATGCGGTGCTCGTCACGAACACGGACGGATTTGGCGGTGTGTACCACGTTCTCCACATCTTCCTGTGTCACTTCCTCTTCGGAAATAGGAACCATCCCTATTTCGTTCTGGCAACTGATGTGTTTGCCCGATAATGCAAGGTAAACCGACGAAATCTGGCAATCAGCCATCAGCTCAGCCTGGTCGATCGCGCGCTGAACACATTTGACCACGGATTCGAGGTCGTTCACCCCGCCTTTATCCATTCCGCGGGAAGGACAGCTGCCCACGCCAATGATATTGACCATGCCATCCGGCAGAATTTCCCCTACCAAAGCGGCAACCTTCGCGGTGCCAATCTCGAGTCCAACTACCAGTTTTCTGTCCGTCGACTTGATCATTGTTGTTTAACCTGTGCCTGATTCTGTTGCTGATTATTGTCGGGGGTCTTAATTTCTGCCGGTGCCCATCCTACTGCCGCGCCAGAGTCGTACCGCAGATCCACGTAAGTGATACGTTTGTTTTCTGCCTGTCCCTGCTGCTGCAGCGTGGGGTAGAGCTGAATGAAACGTTTCAAACGCTTCATATCTTCGTTGCGTCCCAGTTCCAGCCGGACATCATCGCTCAACACCAGTTGCCAGGACCGCCTTGCGGTCATCGACGCCACCTTCAATTTAAATTTGCTTGCCGCCAGCAGATCGCTCATCTGGTGATAGCCGGTCAGCACTTCTGTTTCGCTCCCTTCCGGTCCATACAGCATTGGCATCTCTTCCTTGCCAATGTGGTTAGCCGGCACGGAGAATGACTTTCCGTCTGCATCAACCATATGCAGGTCGTTCCAGCGCGCAACGGGCACATACTCAACCAGGTGGATCTTCAGCTCGTCAGGCCATTGCTTGCGCACGCTGACCTGCTGGATCCACGGCAGACGTTCAATCTGCTGCTGGATGACGTCGACATCCTGGGACATAAACGTTCCCGGCGCGCCCAGCGACAAAATCGCCTGGCGAATATCGTCGTTGGTGGTGTAGTGCGTCTGCCCGGTCACCACCAGTTTTGACAGTGGTTGCCTTGAGGCATCATCCATCCACTTCACCACCACAAATCCGGCGGCGAACACCACGCCAAGCACGATCGTCAGAAAGATGATGCCTGCCAGTCTGGAGCCATTACTGCGCCCGGATCGCGCTTTTTCCTGCGCCTCGCGGTTTCGAACATTCAGAGCAGCCTGGGACATATCAGTCCGCCAGCTCCAGAATGCGCGCGACCAGCTGGGAGAAACTCAACCCCGCCTGCTTACCCGCCATCGGCACCAGACTGTGCCCGGTCATGCCTGGGGAAGTGTTCACTTCCAGCAGGTAGAACTGACCGTCGCCGCCCATCATCACGTCAACACGGCCCCAGCCGCTACAGCCTAATGCGCGCCAGGCTTTAATCACGATATCGCTCAGTTCAGCTTCCTGTTCAGCAGACAATCCGCTTGGGCAGAAGTATTCAGTATCGTCAGAAAAGTATTTTGCTTCATAGTCATAGAACTCAGAAACCACCTTTATGCGTATTGAAGGCAATATTTCATCGCCAATCACCGCTACGGTGTATTCCGGGCCGCTTAAAAACGCTTCGACCAGCACATCGTCGTCATGGCGGAACGCTTCAACCAGCGCAGCCTGAAGCGTGTCAGCGCTGTTCACCCGGCTGATGCCAACGCTGGAACCTTCACAACTCGGTTTTACGAAAACCGGCAGGCCCAGCGCAGCGATTTTTGCTTCCGTCTCCGGCGTCAGTCCGGCGTCCATTTCATTACGGGTCAGCGCCACATAAGGAGAGATCGGAAGACCGCAGCCCTGCCAGAGGAACTTGGTACGCAATTTGTCCATGGTAATGGCCGACGCCATTACGCCGCTGCCGGTGTAAGGGATGGACAGGAACTCCAGCACGCCCTGCAGCGTGCCGTCTTCGCCACCGCGACCGTGCAGCGCGATGAAGGCTTTATCAAAACCCTCTTCTTTCAGGCGCATCACCGGGAAATCACGGATATCTACCGCATGTGCATCAATACCGGCTTCAATCAGCCCGGCCAGCACTGCATTACCTGACATCAGCGAGACTTCTCGCTCCGCAGAGGTGCCACCCAGCAATACCGCTACTTTCTCAGCCATGATGTTCCCCTTCTTTATTCTGCAGTTGTAACTTTTGCTCTGACAGCGTGCGGGCAATACGGCCGACGTTGCCTGCACCCTGAATCAGGATTAAATCGTTGCCGGACAGTTTTGGTGCCAGCATATCGAGCACCGCATCGTGGTCAGAGACCAGGATTGGATCCACTTTGCCACGGCCACGAATGGTGCGACAGAGTGAACGGCTGTCCGCGCCGGGGATCGGTGCTTCACCGGCCGGATAGACATCCAGCATCAGCAACACATCGACCTGAGACAGCACGTTAGCGAAATCGTCATACAAATCACGCGTACGTGAATAGCGGTGCGGCTGGAACACCATCACCAGCTGCTTGTCCGGCCAGCCCGCACGGGCGGCTTTAATGGTGACATCCACTTCGGTCGGATGGTGGCCGTAATCATCAACCAGCATCGCCGTACCGGCAGTGCCGTTGGCCGCCTGCACGGGGTATTCCCCCAGGAAGTCAAAGCGGCGTCCCGTGCCCTGGAAGCTCTCCAGCGCACTGAGGATCTCTGCATCTTCGATGCCTTCTTCGGTTGCCACCGCAACCGCTGCCGCCGCATTCAGCGCGTTATGACGGCCCGGCGCATTAAGGGTCACGTGCATCAACGGCTTGTCATGACGGACCAGGGTGAAATGTCCCTGAGCGCCATTCTGCTGGTAATTTTCTACCCGGACGTCAGCATCCTCGCTGAAGCCGTAGGTGGTGATATGGCGGCTGATACGCGGGATCAACTCGCGGATCACCGCATCGTCAATGCACAACACCGCACGGCCATAAAACGGCAGATTGTGCAGGAAGTTCACGAACGTCTGTTTCAGGTTCTCAAAGTCGCCATGGTAAGTATCCATATGGTCGGCTTCGATATTGGTCACAATAGCCACCATCGGCTGCAAATGCAGGAAGGAGGCATCGCTCTCGTCGGCTTCAGCAATCAGATAACGGCTGCTTCCCAGACGGGCGTGTGTGCCGGCGGCTTTGACCAGGCCACCGTTGACGAAAGTCGGATCCAGTCCGCCTTCCGCATAAATGCTCGAAACCATCGCGGTGGTGGTGGTTTTACCGTGCGTGCCGGCAACGGCGATGCCGTGGCGGTAACGCATCAGTTCAGCCAGCATTTCTGCACGGCGGATCACCGGGATACGCGCTTCGCGCGCGGCAACGACTTCAGGGTTATCCTGAGACACCGCGGTAGACACCACCACTACGCTGGCGTCACTGACGTTCTCAGGGCGATGGTTGAAATAAATGGTCGCACCCAGGTTGCTCAGATGCTGAGTCACCGCATTCGGCGCCAGGTCGGAACCACTGATTTCATACCCTTCATTGGCCAACACTTCGGCAATACCGCCCATGCCAGCACCACCGATGCCAACAAAGTGAATGTGCCGGACGCGACGCATCTCGGGCACTATGGAACGCAGTTTTGCCAGTTGTTGTGTATTCATCTCTTCTGCCTGTCGCTACCTTTCAGTATCGTGTTGCGGACCGGAATGCTCCGGGCCTGAAATTCTGTTAAAGCGCAGCTTTACTGACTTCCGCTGCAACCCGGTCGGTCGCATCGGGGATCGCTACGGCACGCGCTTTTTCTGCCATTTGCAGTAAAGTCGGTCGATCCCAACGGGCCAGCGTGTCTGCCACACCCTCCGCAGTAAACTGCGGCTGTTCATAAATTTTGGCGGCGCCCGCCTGCTCCAGCGGTATCGCATTCCAGTACTGCTGGCGGTCTTTATGCTGAAACGGTACAAAAATCGCCGGTAAGCCTGCGGCGGCGACTTCACTGACCGTCAGCGCACCTGAACGGCAAACGACGACGTCTGCCCAGGCGTAGGCCGCAGCCATATCGTCGATAAATTCGGTGACTTTATGCTGCGTCAGGTTCAACTGCTCATAAACCTGATTCACGCCTTCCAAAGCGCCCTTCCCTACCTGGTGCCAGAGGGTAACTGAGTCACCCAACAGCGCCGCAACCTGAGGCATGGTCTGGTTCAGCACCCGCGCGCCCTGGCTTCCGCCGATGATCAGCACGCGGATTGGGCCGCTGCGGTTGGCCAGACGTTCAGCCGGTAACGGCAGCGCCAGCACATCGGTACGCACCGGGTTGCCAACAACGTCCGCATTGGGGAATGCGCCGGGGAATGCCTGCATCACCTTTTTGGCAATTTTCGCCAGCCATTTGTTGGTCAGGCCGGCAATACCGTTCTGCTCATGCAGCACCACCGGGATGCCGCAGCTCCAGGCCGCTAAGCCACCCGGACCGGAAACGTAGCCGCCCATCCCCAGCACCACATCCGGCTTGTAGGCCTTCATGATGGCTCTGGCCTGACGCACCGCGTTGAAAATACGCAGTGGCGCGGTGAGCTGCGCCTTCAGGCCTTTACCGCGCAGGCCGGAGATCCGGATAAAATCGATGTCGATGCCGTGCTTAGGAACCAAATCGGCTTCCATACGATCCGCCGTGCCCAACCAGCGAACCTGCCAGCCCTGATCCATCAGATGATGCGCAACCGCCAGCCCGGGGAAAACGTGCCCACCGGTTCCGCCAGCCATGACCATCAGTCGCTTCCCTTTCATCGACTACCCCGCGTAAACGCCTGCGCTTTTGCCAGACGCGTTTCATAATCAATACGTAACAAAAACACGATGGCGGTCGACATGATGATCAGACTCGAACCACCGTAACTGATCAGCGGCAACGTCAGACCTTTGGTCGGTAACATGCCCGCTGCAGCGCCAACGTTAACCAGCGCCTGGAAGCTGAACCACACGCCAATCGAGCACCCAAGGAAGCCGGAAAAACGCTGGTCAAGCTCAAGCGCACGACGACCAATGGACATCGCGCGAAAAGCGACGAAGAATACCATTAACAGGGCTAAAACCACACCGATATAACCCAGTTCCTCACCGATTATGGAGAAGATAAAATCGGTATGTGCCTCCGGCAGATATTCCAGTTTCTGCACTGAATTTCCCAGCCCCTGGCCCCAGAATTCCCCACGACCAAAAGCCATCAGAGACTGGGTCAGCTGGTAGCCGCTGCCGAACGGATCTTCCCAGGGATTCCAGAAGGACGTGACGCGGCGCATACGGTACGGTTCGGCCACAATCAGCAGGCAAACCGCGAAAATACCGGAGCCGATGATCGCCAGGAACTGCCAGAGTTTGGCCCCGGCGAGGAACAGCATCGCCAGCGTGGTGACGAAGAGCACCACCACCGTACCCAGGTCAGGCTGAGCCAGCAGTAACACCGCCAGCACCACCATCACGCCCATCGGCTTACAGAAGCCCCAGAAGTTGTTACGCACCTCTTCCACCTTGCGCACCAGATAGCTTGCCAGGTAGCAGAATAACGACAGCTTGGAGAGCTCTGCGGGCTGAATACGCAGCGGACCCAATGCAATCCAGCGTGAGGCGCCGTTGACCGAGCTGCCCACCACCAGCACCACTAACAGCATCACCACCGTCACCAGCAGCATGATGTTGCTGTAACGCTGCCAGAAATCCATCGGCACGCGCAGCGTTACCAGCGCCATGCCGACCGCCAGCGCAATATAGAACGCATCACGCTTGGCAAAGTAGAACGGATCGTCAGACAAACGCTGACCGACCGGCATTGACGCCGAGGTCACCATCACAAATCCAATGATCGCCAGACCGATGGTCAGCCACAGCAGCGTGCGATCATAAAGAACCATCGAGCTGGCGTCGCTCTCGCGTGGGCCCATCACCCAATCTTTCAGACGATTCGTGACGCCACCGGCAAGGCTTAATCCTGGTAAACGCATCAGCCAAGCTCCTTTGCCAGTTGAGTGAACGCGTCGCCGCGCTGCTCGAAGTTTTTAAACTGGTCCAGGCTGGCGCAGGCTGGGGAAAGCAGCACCATATCGCCCGGCTTGACCTGCGTGGCGATCTGCTTCATCGCGTCTGCCAGCGTTTCTGTGCGTACGGCGATTTCAGGACGCAGTTCAGCCAGCGCTTGCGCATCACGACCAAAGCAGTAAGTGCGGACGTTATCGCCCTGCAGGTAGCGGGTCAGCGGGCTGAAATCAGCCGACTTGCCATCGCCACCCAGCAGCAGCCACAAGGTGCCCTGCACCTGCAGTCCGTTCAACGCCGCTTCAGTACTGCCGACGTTGGTGGCTTTAGAGTCGTTAATCCAGCGCACGCCGTTACGATCCAGCGCAATCTGGAAGCGGTGCGCCAGCCCGCTAAAGGTGGTTAAGGCTTTCAGGCTGGATGCCAGCGGCAGACCAACGGCCTCAGCCAGTGCCAGCGCAGCCAGCGCATTGGTCTGGTTATGCTGTCCAACCAGCGTCATGTCGCTGGTTTTCATCAGGTTGACACCCTTCACGTTCAGCCAGCTCTCGCCTGATTCCGTTGCGAGGTGATAATCGCCGGCGTTGATGCCAAAGCTGACGCAGCGCGCATCCCGTCCACGGACCGGGAAGGTCATCGCATCATCGGCGTTGACCACGCAGACGGCAGCGTTTTCATAGACGCGCAGTTTGGCGGCACGGTACTGCTGCATGCCTAACGGATAGCGATCCATATGATCTTCAGTAACATTGAGGATCGTTGCCGCGGCGGCCTTCAGGCTTGCGGTTGTTTCCAGCTGGAAGCTCGACAGCTCCAGCACATACAGTTGAGCCGGTTGCTCCAGCAGCATCAGCGCAGGCAAACCAATATTGCCTCCCACGCCAACCTGCCACCCGGCCGCCTTCGCCATATCGCCCACTAAGGTGGTCACGGTACTTTTGCCATTGGAGCCGGTGATCGCCACGATCGGCGCCTGGGCTTCACGGCAGAACAGCTCGATATCCCCGATGATTTCCACACCCGCTTGCGCGGCATCCATTAACGACGGATGCGCCAACGCCATACCCGGGCTGGCAACGATCAAATCAGCGGCCTGCAACCAGCTGTCATTCAGCGAACCCAACCAGCGCTCAACGCTGGCGGGCAGTTTATCGAGGCCCGGCGGGGCGACACGGGTATCCATCACGCGTGGCGTCACGCCGCGCGCTAAAAAGAAATCAACACAGGAGAGCCCGGTCAGGCCCAACCCGATAATGACCACTTTTTTACCCTGATAGTCAGCCATTGTTACCGCACCTTCAGTGTTGCCAGGCCAATCAGCACCAGCATCAGAGAAATAATCCAGAAGCGCACAATCACGCGCGGCTCCGGCCAGCCTTTAAGTTCGTAATGATGGTGGATCGGCGCCATACGGAAAATGCGCTGACCGCGTAATTTGAAGGAACCCACCTGCAGGATCACCGACAGGGTTTCAACCACAAACACGCCGCCCATGATCACCAGCAGGAATTCCTGACGCAGCAGCACGGCAATGGTGCCCAGCGCGCCGCCCAACGCCAGAGAGCCGACATCGCCCATAAAGACCTGCGCCGGATAGGTGTTGAACCACAGGAAACCCAGACCGGCTCCGACGATCGCCGTACAAACGATCACCAGCTCGCCGGCATGGCGCAGATAGGGGATGTGCAGGTATTCAGCAAACTTGACGTTACCCGTTGCCCAGGCGACCAGCGCAAAACCGGCGGCGACAAACACGGTCGGCATAATGGCCAGGCCATCGAGACCATCGGTCAGGTTAACGGCGTTGCCGGTGCCGACAATCACGAAGTACGCCAGCACCACATAGAACAGGCCCAGCTGCGGCATGATGTCTTTGAAGAACGGCACCACTAACTCAGTGGCTGGCGTCCCTTTACCGGCGATGTACAACCCGAAGGCGACACCCAGCGAGATCACCGACATCCAGAAGTATTTCCAGCGGGCGATCAGCCCTTTGGTATCTTTACGCACCACTTTGCGGTAGTCGTCGACAAATCCGATGATGCCGAAGCCGACTAATACCACCAGCACGCACCAGACGTACGGGTTAGAAGGATAAGCCCACATCAGCACGGATACGGTGATGGAGAACAGGATCATCACCCCGCCCATCGTCGGCGTGCCGCGTTTGCTGAAGTGTGATTCCGGACCGTCGTTACGGACGACCTGACCAAAGGACATTTCCTGCAGACGGGCGATCATTTTCGGCCCCATCCACAAAGAGATAAACAGGGCGGTCAGCAGGCTGACAATGGCGCGAAACGTCAGATAGGAAAAGACGTTGAAGCCAGAATAAAAAGTGACCAAATGTTCGGCCAGCCAGACTAGCATGTTCCTTTCTCCTGTAAGCTCTGTACTACCTGCTCCATGGCGGCACTACGCGAACCTTTGACTAAAATAGTGATGACGCCATGCTCAGCGAGCAGCGTCTGCAGACGTGCCGTAACGGCCGCCTTGTCTTGTAAATGCTCTCCTGCGCCGCTGGCTTCACTGATAAGGTGACTCATCTTGCCAACGCTCAGAACTTTATCGATTCCTGCCAGCCGTGCGGCTTCGCCCACTTCGCGGTGGCACTCTTCTGCCTCATCGCCCAGCTCGCCCATATCGCCTACCACCATCACGCGGTAACCCGGCATCTCGGACAGCACCTGTGCGGCAGCCGTCATTGAACCGACGTTGGCGTTGTAACTGTCATCCAGCAGCAGTTTGTTCTCAGCCAGCGCTACCGGATATAAACGTCCCGGTACGGCCTGAAGATGGCTTAATCCTTTCTGGATAGCGCTTAATGGGGCATCGACCGACAATGCCAGTGCCGCAGCGGCCAGCGCATTGGCAATATTGTGGCGTCCCGGCAGCGGGAGCTGAATGGCGATGCTGCCAGCAGGCGTGATCATCACGAAGTGCGTACCGCTGCTGGTGACCTTAACGTCGGTCGCGGAGAAGTCGCTGTCAGCTTGCGGCGCGGAGGAAAAACGCCAGACCGTTTTGCTGTGCAGGGAGTGCTGCCAGTGCGGCCAGTCATTGCTGTCTGCATTGAGGATCGCCGTGCCGTTGATTGGCAATCCCTGGAAAATTTCGCCTTTGGCTTTAGCCACACCCGCCAGCGATCCAAATCCTTCCAGGTGCGCGGCCGCCAGGTTATTCACCAGCGCCGTTTCTGGACGGGTAATTTCTGTGGTGTAGGCAATTTCGCCCTGATGATTGGCACCCAGCTCGACGACTGCATATTGATGCGAGGCATTCAGGCGCAACAGGGTCAGGGGCACCCCGATATCATTATTCAGGTTTCCTGCGGTATAGAGCGTCTCGCCACATTCACGAAGAATGGCGGCCGTCATCTCTTTCACCGAGGTTTTACCTGAGGATCCGGTCAGAGCCACCACGCGCGCGGTGGATTGCTGACGCACCCAGCCGGCCAGCTGACCCAGCGCGATGCGGGTATCAGCCACCACGACCTGAGGCACAGCCACAGTTAAGTGCTTACTAACCAAAAGTGCGGATGCACCGGCTGCCATCGCCTCCCCCACAAAGTCATGGGCATCAAAACGTTCACCCTGTAGGGCGATGAACAGGCAACCCGCGCTGACTTTGCGAGTGTCGGTGGTGACTTCATCGACGGACAGGTCACCACCGAACAGTTTGCCGCCAGTTAAGTCGGCCAGCTTTTGCAGAGTCAGTGTAATCATGCGATCACTCCCAGCAGACGGGCGACCGTAATGCGGTCTGAGTAGTCCAGTCGGCGGTTGCCAACTATCTGATAATCTTCGTGGCCTTTGCCGGCTACCAGCACGATGTCGCCGTCCTGCGCCTGCATCACCGTGTTAGTGACCGCTTGCGCGCGTCCTGGCATAACGCGAGCGCGACCGGCATCCAGCAGCCCGCTCAGCACATCGGCGACGATAGCTGCAGGATCTTCGCTGCGCGGATTGTCATCGGTGATCACCACCACGTCAGAGAATTGCTCGGCGATAGCACCCATAAGTGGGCGCTTACCTTTGTCACGATCGCCGCCGCAGCCAAAGACGCACCACAGTTTGCCTGTACAGTGCAGACGCGCGGCTTCCAGCGCCTTTTCCAATGCATCCGGCGTGTGGGCATAATCCACCACCACCGTCGGCTTGCCTGGTGCACTAAACACTTCCATACGGCCCGTCACCGGCTGCAGTTGATTGCCGGTGGCAATCAGCGAATCCAGCGGATAACCCAGCGCCAGCAGCGTGCCTAACGCTACCAGCAGGTTACTGACGTTGAACGCGCCCATCAGGCGGCTCTCAATTTCCCCTTCGCCCCAGCTGGAATCGAAGCGGATTTTAGCGCCGTTGTCGTGGTAATCGACTTCTGTCGCCTGCAGCCAGCGGCCATGGCAGCCGGGATCAATGTTGTCTTCCATGGTGACCGCGACCGCATCCGGCAGCTTCTGCAACCAGCGGCGACCGACTTCATCATCGGCATTGACGATGATCTGGCCGACCTGATGTTCAGAGAACAGCAGCCATTTCGCGGCTTCGTAGCGCGCCATATCACCATGATAATCAAGGTGGTCACGGCTCAGATTGGTGAAAGCGGCCGCGGCGAAAGGCAGTGCCGCAACGCGATGCTGTACCAGACCGTGCGAAGAGATCTCCATCGCCGCCAGCGTCGCGCCCTGCTCGACCAGTGAGTGCAACGTTTGCTGAACCTCAACCGCAGAACCGGTGGTGTTTTCTGCCGGAACAAGATGGCCGTACAGGCCATTGCCCACGGTACCCATCACCGCCCCGGTTTCACCCAGTAACTGGCCCCATTGCGCCAGCAGTTGCGTCGTCGTGGTCTTACCGTTGGTGCCGGTCACACCAATCAGACGGAGCTTATCGCCCGGCTGCTGGTAGAAGCGTCCGGCCAGCGCCGATAAACGCTGCGAAAGCTGTGCGAGATAAATCACCGGCACGCCGTGCATTTCGGTGATGTCGCCATCTTCAGCTTCACCCTCTGCATCGGCTATCACTGCGGCAACGCCCTGGGCGATAGCTTGTGGAATAAAGCGGCGACCATCGGCCGCATGACCTTTAATCGCGACGAACAGATCGCCGGACGCAGCCTCGCGGCTGTCCAGGATCATTTCATGCAGCGCCCGCTCAGGTGCTCCAGGCACCCACGGGGCCAGTAAGTCGCGCAAACTACGATCGGTCACTGGATCCCTCTCTTCTGTTCTCTACCATCTCGGTTTTTTCCGTCGGTGTCGGTGGCAGCGCATCCGGTTCAATATTCATGGTGCGCAGTACGCCGCCCATGATCGCGCCAAACACCGGTGCAGAAACTGCACCACCGTAATATTTGCCACCCTGTGGATCGTTAATCACCACAACCAGCGCAAAACGAGGACGGCTTGCAGGTGCAACACCTGCGGTATAAGCGATGTACTTGTTAACGTATCCGCCATCCGGCCCGACTTTCTTCGCGGTACCCGTTTTAATGGCGATACGATAGCCCTTGATGGCGGCCTTCACGCCGCCGCCGCCCGGCAGAGCAACGCTCTCCATCATATGCATGACGGTGCGGACCAGCTCTTCAGGGAAGACGCGTTCACCCGCCACCGGCGGATCAACTTTGGTAATAGACAGCGGGCGCAGAACGCCATAACTGCCAATCGTTGAGTAGACTCGCGCTAACTGTAACGGCGTTACCATTAGCCCGTAGCCGAAAGAGAAGGTGGCCCTCTCTATGTCAGACCACCGTTGTTTTTGAGGATATAAGCCACTGCTTTCTCCGACCAACCCCAAATTGGTCGCCTTACCCAATCCAAAGCGTGCGTAAGTATCTACTAACGCTGAGGATGGCATCGCTAACGCCAGCTTTGAAACACCGACGTTACTCGATTTCTGCAGAACCCCGGTCAGGGTCAGTTCGTTGTAGCGCGCCACGTCTTTGATTTCATGGCCATTGACGCGATACGGAACGGTATTCAGCACGCTGTTTTCTTTCACCACGCCACGTTGCAGCGCGGTCATCACCACCATCGGTTTCACGGTAGAACCCGGTTCAAAGATGTCGGTGATGGCGCGGTTACGCATCACGTCTTTGGTGGTGCCAGTGAGATTATTGGGGTTGTAAGCCGGGCTGTTCGCCATTGCCAGCACTTCGCCGGTGTTGACATCAACCAGCACTGCGGTGCCGGACTCGGCTTTATTGAAGGCCACCGCGTTGTTGAGTTCGCGATAGACCAGCGCCTGTAAACGTTCGTCGATGCTCAGCGCGAGATTATGCGCAGCACGACTGTCGACCGAGGAGATGTCTTCAATCACGCGGCCGTGACGGTCTTTACGCACCGTTCGCTCACCCGGTTGGCCGGTCAGCCATTTATCGAAGCTTTTCTCAACGCCCTCAATCCCCTGGCCATCAATATTGGTAAAACCGATCAGGTGCGAGGTGACCTGGCCTGCCGGATAGTAACGGCGTGACTCTTCGCGCAGGAAGATGCCGGGCAGCTTCAGTTTTTTGATGTAATCGCCAATGGCAGGATTGACCTGGCGCGCCAGATAGACGAAGCGGCCTTTCGGATTGGCGTTGACTCGGGCGGCAAGCTGGTCCAGCGGAATGGACAGGGCATCCGACAGCGCTTTCCAGCGGCTATCAAGAGTAATACCGCCCTTATCGTGAAGTTCTTTCGGGTCAGCCCAGATAGCATTGACCGGCACGCTGACCGCCAGAGGGCGTCCGGCGCGGTCGGTAATCATGCCGCGAGACGTTGGCACCGCCTGCACGCGAAGCGAACGCATATCGCCTTCGCGCACCAGCTTGTCCGGGTTGATCACCTGCAGATAAGCCACACGTGAGAGCAGGAAGACCAGGCCAAGGAAAATGCAGCCGCACAACAACGCAAAACGCCAGCTTACAAAGCTGGCCGGATTCTCGCTGCGTTTAACCTTCTTGTTGCTTGCGGCTTTCATTCAGTCCCTTAAGGTTGTACCACGATGTTTTCCTGCGATGGATCGACATGCTGCATTTGCAGTTTTTCCGTTGCCGTCCTCTCAACCCGGCTGTGATCGCCGAGGGCATTCTCTTCCAGGATCAGGTTGCGCCATTCGATATCCAGCGCATCCCGCTCCAGCACTAACTGTTCGCGCTGTGCGGTGAGCAGGCGCGTTTTATGCGCCGTGGTCACCACTAACACCGCTGAGATCAGCACAGCGACAGCGAGGATCACCGGGATTTTACCGTGGCGAAGGATATCGCCGCCGATCACGCCCGGTAAGCTGTGTCGCTCGTTGCCAATCATGACGCCGTCCTCTCTGCGACGCGTAATACTGAACTGCGGGCGCGTGGATTCTCTTTCACTTCCTCGTCACCCGGCATCATTTTGCCGAAGGCTTTAAGGTGGCGGCCACCCAGCTTAGCCAGCTGCGCTTCGGTCATCGGGATCCCGGCTGGGACCTGAGGTCCGCGACTCTGCTCGCGCATAAAGCGTTTAACGATGCGGTCTTCCAGTGAATGGAAGCTGATCACAGATAAACGACCTTCCGGTGCCAGAGCCGTCAGCGCGCCTTTCAAGGCCTGCTCAATCTCTTCCAGCTCGCTGTTGACCCAAATACGAATTGCCTGGAAGCTGCGGGTCGCCGGGTGCTTAAACTTGTCTTTCACTGGCGTGGCGGCGTAGATCACATCCGCCAGCTCTTTGGTGCGCGTCATCGGCTGTTCGCGGTTGCGTTCAACGATGGCGCGGGCAATACGCTTGGCAAAACGTTCTTCGCCAAAGGTCTTCAGCACAAAAGCGATATCGCTCTCTTCAGCCTGCAGTAACCACTGCGAAGCCGACTGTCCTTTGGTGGGATCCATGCGCATATCCAGCGGTCCATCACGCATAAAGGAGAACCCGCGTTCGGCATCATCCAGCTGCGGCGATGACACGCCAAGATCCAGCAGAATGCCGTCGATCTTGCCGGTCAGACCGAGTTCGTCGGCATAGTCTGCCAGCGCGGAAAAAGGGCCATGGATGATCTGGAAACGTGGGTCAGTGATCTCTGCGGCGGCGGCAATCGCCTGCGGATCGCGGTCTATGGCATAGAGACGGCCGTGCTCTCCCAGTTGAGAGAGGATCAGGCGCGAATGTCCACCTCGTCCAAAGGTGCCATCGAGATAAATGCCGTCAGATTTAATGTTAAGGCCATTTACCGCCTCATCTAACAGCACCGTGGTATGTTTGAAATTATCCTGCATAGCTATAGTGACAAATCCTGCAAACGCTCAGATAACGGTTCCTGAGTCGACTGCTCTGCGTCAATATCCTCCCTGACTTGTTGATACCAGGTCTGTTCATCCCACAGCTCAAACTTGTTGAACTGTCCAACCAGCATCACTTCTTTGGTCAAATTCGCATGCTGACGTAGCGTTGTGGCTACCAGCAAACGACCTGCATTATCCATCTGACACTCGCTGGCATGTCCCAGTAACAGGCGCTGTACGCGGCGTTCTGCCGGGTTCATGCTCGATAAGCGGGCCAGTTTACGTTCAATAATTTCCCATTCGGGCAGGGTATAAAGCAGCAGGCATGCCTGGTGAAGGTCAATGGTACACACCATTTGCCCTTGTGATTCCCCGATCAGCGTTTCGCGATAGCGCGTGGGCACGGCGAGCCGTCCCTTGCTGTCGAGATTGACTAACGTTGCCCCACGGAACATGCCAGCCTCACCCTCCAGTTACCCCTGTTCACCACTTTACACCACAATTTCCCACCAAAGGAGTTTACGGAGCGAAGGAAAACATTGTCAAGGCGCAGCAGAGGTTGGAGAGAATTATTTCTGAGCCAGTTAAAACTGGAGGGAGTTAAAAAGAACGCGGTCTGGTCAGGAATTTAAAAATAAACTAATGAATAGTGGCAGGAAATTCTGCGGTAAAATTAGATTGTTCAAAAATATGCCAGTTCTACGCCGTAAATTCCTCACCCTCAACTTTGCGACATGGACGGCATTTTAGGGTATATCCTAAGAGATTCCTACCTCAGTCGCGCTGCGCCTGAGCTTCTGTCGACTGGTTTGTCCTAAATTTTTAATAATCAGGAAGATTTAGATAAATGATAAGCGGCGGACTGATTCGCCTTTACTTTTATTTACGTGAATCCTGGTCACAGAAAACTCACGACAATTTAGCAGTTGTTAACGCAGGCTGATTTTTGCCAGGCAATCAAAAAGAAAAAAGGCAGTCAGGCTGCCTTTTTATGTGGAAATGTTAACTCGCTTTACGGCTTAACCTGCCCCGCCGATAAAGATTACGCCGGATTCGCGTTAATCCTGGCTTCGGTTTTCGCGGTTCATCCAGACTCGCCAGCACCAGCTCAAGCACCCGTTCGGCCACATCCCGATGACGCTGGCCGACCGCCAGCACCGGACAATCGAGGAAATCCAGCAGCTCATGATCGCCGAAGGTGGCAATCGCCAGATTGCTTGGCAGACGTCCCTCACGTTTCAGCGTCACGTCCATCACGCCCTGCAACAGGCCGAAGGAAGTGGTAAACAGCGCATCGGGCATATCGTGCGTCTCCAGCCACTTCTCGAACAGCGCGGCTGCCGCGGTCCGTTCAAAGCTGTTGGCGTAGATAAAGTCGATGGTGCGTTCGTCCCCTTTCCAGGCATCCCGGAAACCCATCTCGCGCAGGAAGCTGACGGATAACTCAGGTAAGGCCCCCATAAACAGAATCGATTCGACCGGTTGCTTGCGCAATTCCGCAGCCAGCATTTCGGCGTCGTCCTGATCGGCACCGACCACGCTGGTGAAGTGCTCGCGATCCAGCGCACGGTCAAGGGCGATGATCGGTAAGGGATCGTTGATCCAGCGCTGATAGAAAGGATGTTCCGGTGGTAACGACGTTGAGACGATGATCGCATCAACCTGACGCTGCAACAGATGCTCCACGCAGCGCATTTCGTTATCGGGCTGATCTTCAGAACAGGCAATCAGCAGTTGGTAGCCGCGCTGACGCGCCTGTCGTTCAAGGTAATTCGCAATACGCGTGTAGCTGGTATTCTCCAAATCAGGAATAACCAGCCCTATCGACCGCGTACGCCCCGCACGGAGCCCGGCAGCCACCGCGTTGGGATGGTAATTATGCTCGCGCACGACTGCCATGACCTTTTCGACGGTTTTGTCGCTGACACGATACTGCTTAGCTTTGCCGTTAATAACATAGCTGGCAGTCGTGCGCGAAACACCGGCCAGGCGCGCAATTTCATCCAGTTTCACAATAACCCCACGCTAGCACCGTGACGGCGCAGAAAATAGCCACGTCCCGGCTATGGATAAGAGATTTGTTACATCTAACAGCAGAACAGTTTAGCGAGCAACCGCTTTTACTTCTGTGCGTTAGCTTTCAGACAAAAAATAAAAAACCCAGCATTACGCTGGGTTAGCAGAAGAGAGCGATAATCACCGGGCGTGATTAACGCATAATGCGGTCACCACGAGAAACGCCGACGATACCGGAGCGGGCGACTTCAACAATTTCCGCCACTTCGCGCACGGTGTTGAGGAACGCATCCAGCTTATCGCTGGTGCCGGTAAGCTGAACCGTATAAAGCGAAGGCGTCACATCCACAATCTGGCCACGGAAGATCTCAGCGCTGCGTTTCACTTCTTCGCGGCCGTAACCGGTAGCCTGAACTTTCACCAACATCACTTCACGTTCGACGTAAGCGCCCTGACCCAATTCCGTCACGCGCAGTACGTCCACCAACTTGTGCAGCTGCTTTTCGATCTGTTCCAGCACCTTGGCATCACCCACGGTTTGAATGGTCATGCGCGAAAGCGTTGGGTCATCGGTCGGTGCCACGGTCAGGCTTTCAATGTTGTAGCCACGCTGGGAGAACAGGCCAACCACGCGGGACAATGCGCCGGATTCGTTTTCCAGCAGTACTGATAAAACACGACGCATAATTAAGTCCTCTCCGTTTTGCTAAGCCACATTTCGTCCATTCCCCCGCCGCGGATATGCATCGGGTAGACGTGCTCAGTGCCATCGACGTTAACATCGACAAACACCAGACGCCCTTTACCTAACTCTTCCAGTGCCTGAGTCAGCTTGGCTTCCAGATCCTCCGGCCGGCTGATATTGATGCCGACGTGGCCATAAGCTTCTGCCAGTTTCACAAAGTCAGGCAAAGATTCCATATAAGACTGTGAGTGACGGCCAGAGTAGATCATGTCCTGCCACTGTTTCACCATGCCCAGCACGCGATTGTTCAGGCTCAGCACCAGCACCGGCAGATCGTACTGCAGCGCGGTGGACAGTTCCTGAATGTTCATCTGGATGCTGCCGTCGCCGGTCACGCACACCACCGTGGCTTCGGGTACCGCCAGCTTGACGCCCAGCGCAGCGGGCAGGCCGAAGCCCATCGTGCCGAGGCCACCGGAGTTGATCCAACGACGCGGTTTGTCGAACTGATAATAGAGCGCGGCAAACATCTGGTGCTGACCCACGTCGGAGGTGACATAGGCTTCACCATGGGTCAGACGGCAGATGGTTTCGATAACCGCCTGAGGTTTGATCTGCTCACTCTTACGATCGAACTCCAGACACTGGCGGGAACGCCATTGATCGATGCTCTGCCACCAGTCGCGAAGACTGTCGAAATCCTGCTGCTTGTCACCCTGTTCCAGTAGCTCAAGCATCTGCGTCAGCACCTGCTTAGCATCGCCGACGATCGGCACATCTGCCGGCACAGTCTTGGAAATAGACGTCGGATCGATGTCGATATGCAGCACGGTAGCATTCGGGCAGTATTTCGCCAGATTGTTGGTGGTGCGGTCATCAAAGCGCACACCGACGGCGAAGATTACGTCAGCATTATGCATGGTCATATTGGCTTCGTAGGTGCCGTGCATACCCAACATGCCGACGCTCTGGCGATGGGTGCCGGGGAAGGCGCCCAGGCCCATCAGCGAACAGGTGACCGGCAGGTTAAGTTTTTCGGCGAGTTGACGAAGCTCATCATCACATGCGGAAGTGATTACGCCGCCGCCGGCATAGATCACCGGCTGTTTCGCCGCCAGCAAGGTCTGCAAGGCGCGCTTAATCTGGCCTTTGTGTCCCTGAGTGGTCGGGTTGTATGAGCGCATGCTGACTTCATCTGGCCAGACATACGGTAATTTGTTCGCCGGGTTCATCATGTCTTTCGGCAGATCGATCACCACCGGACCAGGACGTCCGCTGGCAGCCAGCCAGAATGCCTTTTTCATGATGGTCGGAATATCTTCAGCCGACTTGACCATAAAGCTGTGCTTCACCACCGGGCGGGAAATCCCGACCATGTCGCACTCCTGGAAAGCATCGTAACCAATCAGTGAGGAAGGCACCTGGCCGGAGAGCACGACTAATGGGATTGAATCCATATAAGCAGTGGCGATGCCGGTGATGGCATTGGTCGCACCTGGGCCGGAGGTGACCAGCACCACGCCCACTTCACCGGTGGAACGGGCGTAGCCGTCCGCCATGTGCACCGCGCCCTGCTCGTGACGAACCAGTATATGATCGATGCCGCCGACGGTTTGTAGCGCATCATAGATATCAAGTACTGCCCCGCCGGGGTAGCCGAATACATGTTTAACGCCCTGATCGATCAACGATCGGACGACCATCTCGGCTCCTGACAACATCTCCATTTTTGCCTCCAGGCTCTTAAGGTGCTGAATTATCGTATAGGCAGATAAGGTCAAAACCTGTGTTTATGCAAAGACGCTGGAAATCATTTCCAGAATCCAGGTACAGGGTGAATCCCTGGCTATTTTTATGCGTTGATGGACGTACCATAACCGTAGAAAAGTTGGCAGGCAAACCTGCAAGCACGGCTTTTAACGAATACCAGGTCCGCAAGGCACTACCGCTAATGGGGACTTGTCGACAAATACACTGACCAAAGGCTGAAAGAAAAGCGGTTTGTTCTGGTGAGCAATTCTTTTGCAGTGTGATCGTTTTGTTATCAAAACGCTCACAGCCTTAATTCAAGCTCACCTGTTCAAACATCGCGCCTAATTTAGTTTTATCTGCTGCCAGCATTTAATTATCAAACATATTTAGCTGAAGAGAAGTGGCATAAGCCTCAAAGCAAGCCATAAGATTTTCCTATGCAAGCCATTGATTAACCGCTTTTTTAAAGGCCAGCCTGGCGCGAATAATCCGGCCGCATTTCCCGCTGAAAAATATCCCTGTTTGCCCGCCTTCCTTTTTGTTCTGCTCACGGGCTTCCCCCCAGAATATCTTTCCTGAGCCACGTTGGCTGCCGCCGTTATAACCTTACGGCGAAGGTTGACATCGCCCCCGCAAATCAAGTATCAATAAGGGAACAGCAAATTTATGAGGTCTGAAGACATGATTCGTACCGTTCGCCTACTCGGTCTACTACTAAACGCATCCCAATTGCGCGGTAGACTTGTGGGCGAAGAAATGAATCAGTGATTCAGGCTTACAAACCTAAAGAACCCGCGCCGATGCGCGGGTTTTTTTATGCTCGTAGCACTGGTAAAGCAAACACGACAAGGAATATCCCGATGAGCCAACAAGTTATTATTTTCGATACCACTCTGCGTGATGGCGAACAGGCCTTACAGGCCAGCCTGAGTGTGAAAGAAAAGCTGCAGGTCGCCCTGGCGCTGGAGCGCATGGGTGTGGACGTGATGGAAGTGGGTTTCCCAATTTCTTCCCCCGGTGATTTTGAATCCGTCCAGACCATTGCGCGTCAGATCAAAAACAGTCGTGTTTGCGCCCTCGCCCGCTGCGTAGAAAAAGATATCGATGCCGCCTATGAAGCCCTGCGCGTGGCCGAGGCTTACCGTATCCATACCTTCCTGGCCACCTCGCCAATGCATATCGCCACCAAGCTGCGCAGCACGCTGCCCGAAGTGATTGAGCGCGCGGTAACCATGGTGAAACGCGCCCGTAACTACACCAACGACGTGGAATTCTCCTGCGAAGATGGCGGACGTACGCCGATTGACGATCTGTGCCGCGTGGTGGAAGCGGCGATCAACGCCGGTGCCACCACCATCAACATCCCGGACACCGTGGGCTACACGCTGCCGGAAGAGTACAGCAACATCTTCGCGCAGCTGCGTAATCGCGTGCCGAACATTGATAAAGCCATTCTGTCCGTGCATACCCATGACGATTTGGGCATGGCCACCGGCAACGCCATTGCCGCCATTCAGGCCGGTGCGCGTCAGGTTGAAGGCACCATCAACGGTCTGGGCGAACGTGCCGGTAACTGTGCGCTGGAAGAAGTGATCATGGCGATCAAAACCCGCAGCCAGTTGATGAATGTGAATACCAACATCCATCACCATGAGATCTACCGTACCAGCCAGCTGGTCAGCCAGATTTGTAATATGCCAATCCCGGCAAACAAAGCGGTAGTCGGCACCGGTGCCTTCGCTCACTCTTCCGGTATCCACCAGGATGGCGTGCTGAAGAACCGCGAAAACTACGAAATCATGACCCCGGAATCTATCGGCCTGAATAAAATCCAGCTGAATCTGACCTCCCGTTCTGGCCGTGCCGCCGTGAAGCACCGCATGGATGAGATGGGCTATAAAGAAAACGACTACAACCTGGATAACCTGTACGACGCGTTCCTGAAGCTGGCTGACAAGAAAGGCCAGGTCTTCGACTACGATTTGGAAGCGTTGGCCTTCATTAATAAGCAGAACGAAGAGCCGGAACATTTCCGTCTGGATTACTTCAGCGTGCAGTCAGGCTCAAGCGTGATGGCGACCGCGTCGGTCAAACTGGCCTGCGGTGAAGACGTGAAGTCCGAAGCAGCAACCGGTAACGGTCCTGTCGACGCGGTTTATCAGGCGGTTAATCGCATTACCGATTTCGATGCCGAGCTGGTTTCCTATCAGCTCACGGCAAAAGGCCACGGCAAAGATGCGCTGGGCCAGGTGGATATCGTGGTGAAATACAACGACCGCAAATTCCATGGCGTCGGTCTGGCAACGGATATCGTCGAGTCTTCGGCGAAAGCGATGATCAATGCCCTGAACAACATCTGGCGCTCGCGTCAGGTTGAGCAAGAGTTGCAGCGCAAATCTCAAACAACCGATCATAAGGAAGTGGTGTAATCATGTCAGGCTCTTACCATATTGCAGTATTGCCCGGTGATGGCATCGGCCCGGAAGTGATGGCTCAGGCCAGTAAAGTGCTGACTGCCGTTCGTGAGCGCTTCAACCTGCGCATCACCACCAGCGAATATGACGTTGGCGGCATCGCCATCGATCGCCACGGCGAGCCTCTGCCGGCGGCGACGGTAGCCGGTTGTGAACAGGCTGATGCGATCCTGTTTGGTTCTGTTGGTGGTCCAAAATGGGAACACCTTCCACCGGCCGAACAGCCAGAGCGCGGGGCGCTGCTGCCCCTGCGTAAGCACTTTAAACTGTTCAGCAACCTGCGCCCGGCCAGCCTGCATAAAGAGCTGGAAGCCTTCTGCCCACTGCGCAGTGATATCGCCGCGAAAGGCTTTGATATCCTGGTGGTGCGTGAGTTGACCGGCGGCATCTATTTTGGTCAGCCAAAAGGCCGCGAAGGCAGCGGCCAGCACGAGCGCGCGTTCGATACCGAGGTCTATCACCGTTTTGAGATTGAGCGCATTGCCAGCATTGCCTTCGAGTCAGCGCGCAAACGTCGCAATAAAGTGACCTCAATCGACAAAGCGAACGTCTTGCAGTCATCGATCCTGTGGCGCCAGATTGTGAATGAAGTGGCGAAGGATTATCCGGACGTTGAACTGAGCCATATGTATATCGATAACGCCACCATGCAGCTGATCAAAGAGCCGTCGCAATTCGACGTGATGCTTTGCTCCAACCTGTTCGGCGATATCCTGTCCGATGAGTGTGCGATGATCACCGGCTCGATGGGCATGTTGCCTTCCGCCAGCCTGAACGAGCAGGGTTTTGGCCTGTTTGAACCGGCAGGTGGATCGGCCCCGGATATCGCAGGCAAGAACATCGCCAACCCAATTGCCCAGATCCTGTCACTGTCGCTGCTGCTGCGCTTTAGCCTGAATGCCGCAGACGCCGCCGATGCGATTGACCAGGCCATCAGCCGCGCGTTGGCTGAAGGTCACCGTACTGGCGATTTAGCCGGTGGCGGCCAGTCCGTCGGCACCGAGGAAATGGGGTCGATTATCGCCCGTTACATTCGCGAAGCCTGATTATGAAAACATTATACGAGAAGCTGTTTGATGCGCATCTGGTGCACGAAGCGCCAGGCGAGACGCCACTGCTGTATATCGACCGTCATCTGGTGCATGAAGTGACCTCCGCGCAGGCCTTCGATGGTCTGCGTGCACACAACCGCCCGGTGCGCCAGCCGTCAAAGACCTTCGCCACCATGGATCACAACGTCTCTACCCAGACGCGTGATATCAATGCGAGCGGTGAGATGGCGCGGATCCAGATGTCAATGCTGATCAAAAACTGTGAAGCCTTCGGCGTGCGTTTGTATGACCTCAAGCACCCTTTCCAGGGCATCGTGCATGTGATCGGTCCTGAGCAGGGCCTGTCCCTGCCGGGTATGACCATCGTCTGTGGCGACTCGCATACTTCCACTCACGGTGCCTTTGGCGCACTTGCGTTTGGTATTGGCACCTCAGAAGTTGAGCATGTGCTGGCCACCCAGACGCTGAAGCAGTCCCGCGCCAAAACCATGAAGATTGAAGTGGTGGGACAAACCGCGCCGGGCATCACCGCCAAAGACATTGCGCTGGCGATCATTGGCAAAACCGGCAGCGGCGGCGGCAATGGCCATGTGGTCGAATTCTGTGGTCCGGCGGTAGAAGCCCTGAGCATGGAAGGCCGCATGACGCTGTGCAATATGGCGATTGAACTGGGCGCGAAAGCAGGCCTGGTTGCGCCGGACGACACCACCTTTGATTACGCCCGTGGCCGCCAGTTTGCGCCGAAAGGGGCGGAATGGGATGAAGCGGTCGCCTGGTGGCGGACGTTGAAATCCGACAGCGGTGCGCACTTCGACAAAGTGGTGACCTTAAATGCGGCGGACATCGCGCCACAGGTTACCTGGGGCACCAATCCCGGCCAGGTGATCGCCGTTAACGAGCGGATCCCCGATCCGGCCTCATTCAGCGATCCGGTTGAGCGTGCCTCAGCCGAGAAGGCGCTGGCCTATATGGATTTGCAGCCTGGCATCCGGCTGACCGAGGTGAAGATCGACAAAGTCTTTATCGGCTCCTGCACCAACTCACGTATTGAGGATTTGCGGGCGGCGGCATCGGTGGTGAAAGGCCACAAGATTGCGCCGGGCGTTCAGGCCTATGTCGTGCCGGGATCGGGTCCGGTCAAAGCGCAGGCGGAAGAGGAAGGTCTGGATAAAATCTTCCTTGATGCCGGTTTTGAATGGCGCTTACCGGGCTGCTCAATGTGTCTGGCAATGAATAACGACCGTCTGAATCCCGGTGAGCGTTGCGCATCCACCAGCAACCGCAACTTTGAAGGTCGTCAGGGCCGCGGCGGCCGCACGCATCTGCTGAGCCCGGCAATGGCTGCGGCTGCGGCGGTAGCAGGCCATTTTGCTGATATCCGCGAACTGATTTAAAGAGGCTGTATGGCGAAGAAATTTACCCAACATACCGGCATCGTGGTGCCGATGGATGCGGCAAACGTCGATACCGATGCGATTATCCCGAAGCAATTTTTGCAGATGGTGACGCGCACCGGTTTTGGCCGCAACCTGTTTTACGACTGGCGTTACAGCGATGCAGAAGGCCAGATCCCCAACCCGGATTTCGTGCTGAACAAGCCCGCATTTCGCGGTGCCAGCATTATGCTAACGCGGGAAAACTTTGGCTGCGGCTCCTCCCGTGAGCATGCGCCCTGGGCACTGACTGACTACGGTATTCAGGCGATTGTCGGCAGCGATTTTGCCGATATCTTTGCCAATAACTCGTTTAACAATCAGCTGCTGCTGGTGTCATTAAGCGAGGAAGAGGTGGACACGCTGTTCCAGCTGGTTGCCGCACAGCCAGGCGTGGAAATCACCGTCGATCTGGAAAAGCAGGAAGTCATCGCCGATGGCAAGCACTACGCGTTCAGCATCGACAGCTTCCGCCGACACTGCCTGATCAACGGGTTGGATAACATTGGCCTGACGCTACAACATGACGCCGACATTACGGCGTATGAGAAAACCCAGCCGGCCTTTCTGCGTTAGTGACCCTCACGGGCGGAAGCACTTCCGCCCGAACGTCCCTCAGACATCCTTCACTTTGGCCGACATCACCAGCGCCCCAATCGACAGTACCAACGCCGCCCAGTAAACCGAATAATGGCCAAAGGTTTCCGCCAGCGCGCCCTGAATCACGCCCGCCAGAATCACCCCCGTCGAAATACTGTTGGTAAATAATGTGGTCGCCGCACCGGGCCTTCCCGGCATCAGATCCTGGAAATAGAGCATGCCAATCCCGGCGACAATACCAATAAAGATGGCATTAAAGATCTGCAAAGCCATTAGCGCCGCTTTGTCGTGGAACACCACCAGCCCCAGATAGAATATCGCCCCGGACGCCACCGCAAACAGCATCATTTTGCGTTTACCGAAGCGCTTCACATAATGGCCCGCCAACAACATCGCCGGGATTTCCAGCCCGGCCGCCACGCCCATCAGCAATCCAGCCAGCTTATCCGGCAACCCCAACACGCTGCTGATATACAGCGGCATATCGATGATATACATGGTGTTGCAGGTCCACATCAGCAATGAAGCCATAAACAGCAGCCGCACATCTTTATTCTTCCACGCGCTGATTTGGGTGATCACCACTTCAGGCGGTTGTTCCACGCGCGGCACCGACGGCAGCGCAAACCAGATCAGCGCCACACAGACCACAAACAGTCCGGCGGCAATCAAAAACATGGTGGTGAAGCCGTAATTCAGCGCCAGCGCAAAGGACAACGGCGGCCCGACTACCCAGGCCAGTGACAGTTGGGCACGCATCACCGAACTGAACATCACCACCTCTCGGGCCGAGCTGTCAGCATATTCGCGGGCAAGGGCAAAGATTTGCGGCATTGACACGCTGGCCAGCGCGGAGAGCAGCACGCCAAAGGTAATCAGCGTCAGATAGTCACGGTTGAAGGCAAAGATCAGCGCGTTGCCAATCGCCATCACGCAGCAAAACAGGATCAGCATGCGGCGGTCGCCCCGGTTGTCCGAGCGCTTTGCCAGCAGAATGCTCACCGCAATGCCGGCTATCGCATTGATGGTGTAAAACAGCCCGACCCAGAACGGACGAACGGCCACTTCACGGGTCAGAAACAGACTAAGCGTCGGAGCCTGAAGCGCACCCGCCACGCCCACCATAAACGACACGGCCATAAAGGCGACGTAAACAGGATTGATACGGCGACGGCGCGTGAGGAGCGATTTCATAGCTGATCCTTCAAAAAAAGTCGCCACAGAGGTGAGTCGACAAACAGCAAGCATAGAAGAAAACATGGAGCAGCGAAAAAAGCCAGCAAGGTATTAACCCGGCTGGCTGGTGAAAGGCACCATACTCAGAATCATCAATGTCAGAGCGCATTCGAAGAATGTCTCCCGCTCTTTCATCTGCGGGCATTATCGTCCTAATATAAGGAAGAAAAAACAGACTGCTTTCTGATAAGGCTTCCTCTTTTATGTCTTCTGCCCGCTTACAACAACAGTTTATCCGCCTGTGGCAGTGCTGCGAAGGCCAGCCGCAGGAGACCACGCTCAACGATCTGGCGGTACAACTGAGCTGCTCCCGCCGGCATATGCGCAATCTGCTGAATGCGATGCAGGAACAGGGCTGGCTGGACTGGCAGGCTGAAGCCGGGCGCGGAAAACGTTCAAAGCTCAGCTTCCATTACACCGGGCTGGCATTGCAACAGCAGCGGGCGGAAGAGTTGCTGGAGAACGATCGCATCGACCAGCTGGTGCAGCTGGTGGGCGATAAAAACGCGGTCAGACAGATGCTGATCTCGCATCTTGGCCGCAGTTTCCGCCAGGGGAAACATATCCTGCGGGTGATGTACTATCGCTCGTTACTGAATCTGTTACCCGGTACGCCGCTGCGTCGTTCTGAAACCCACCTTGCCCGTCAGATTTTTAGCAGCCTGACGCGGATAAATGAGGAAAATGGGGAAATCGAAGCCGATATTGCCCACCACTGGCAGCAGCTTTCTCCGCTGCACTGGCGGTTTTATCTGCGCCCGGCGATCCACTTTCATCATGGCCGTGAGCTGGAGATGGCCGACATTATCAGCACCCTTGAGCGACTGAAGCCCCAACGCCTTTATGCCCATTTCGATCGCATTGAGTCCTCGGCGCCCTGGACGCTGGATATTCATCTGCATCAGCCCGACAACTGGCTTCCCTGGCTGCTGGGCAGCGTCAGCACCATGATCCTGCCAAAAGAGTGGCCATTCCTCGCGGACTTCGCCCGTCAGCCGATTGGCACCGGCCCGTATGCGGTGGTGCGCAATCAGACCACCCAACTGAGGATCCAGGCGTTTGATGACTATTTTGGTTACCGCGCGCTGATTGATGAAGTGAATATCTGGGTGCTGCCGGAAATCAGTGATGAGCTGGTTTATGCCGGGGTTAAGCTGGAAGGCAAAGGGCTGGAAGAAAAGTCAGAAGAGAGTCGTCTGGAAGAAGGCTGCTATTTCCTGCTTTTTGACCAGCGATCCGAACAGGGTCGCGATGAACACATCCGTCGCTGGGTCAGCACGCTGTTCAACCCGATCGCCCTGCTGAATCATGCCGGTATTGGCTATCAACGCTACTGGTTCCCGGCTTATGGCCTGCTGCCGCGCTGGCATCATCGCCGCGATATGGCTGCCAGCCAGAAGCCCGACGGGCTGACCACCCTGACGCTGACCTGGTATAACGATCACGTCGAGCATCAGGGCATCGCCAATGCGTTACGGCCGATCCTCGCCGAACAGGGCGTGGAGTTGATCACCCAACAGGTCGATTATGACGTCTGGCACCGTGGCGAAGCCGAAAGCGATATCTGGCTCGGCAGTGCCAACTTCACCCTGCCGCTGGAATTTTCGGTGTTTGCGCTGCTGTACGAAATCCCGCTGGTGCATCATTGCGTCACGCTGGACTGGGAAGAGGATGCGCAACGCTGGCGCGAACAGAAGCTGCCGCTGGCCGACTGGGGCAAGCAGCTGATCAACACCTGGACGCTGCATCCGCTGTTCCATCACTGGCTGCTGCTGGAAGGTCAACGCAGTATGCGCGGGGTCAGAATGAATATGCTGGGCTGGTTTGATTTTAAATCCGCCTGGTTCGCCCCTGACGACGCATGATGCTTTCGTTACCCAGCGGAAATCACTAGAATAGGCCGTTCTCAACGGGGTGCGTTCGCGGTGTTTCACTGCCAGCGCTGAGACAAACCCGTCGAACCTGATCCGGATAATGCCGGCGTAGGGATTTGAGACTCTCCAGATTGCTCAGATCCTTTGCGACACCTAACTTTCAAGGAACGCAAAGTGTTAAAAAAAGTTCTGCCTTTACTGATCCTCGGCACCTTCCCGGCCTTCGCGGCTAAACCCGTCCTGACTGTTTATACCTACGACTCTTTTTCCGCTGACTGGGGACCGGGTCCTGCCATCAAAAAGGCGTTTGAAGCGGACTGCGGCTGCGAGCTGAAATACGTGGCGCTGGAAGACGGCGTCTCGCTGCTTAACCGTCTGCGGATGGAAGGTAAAAACAGCAAGGCCGATGTGGTGCTGGGCCTCGATAACAATCTGCTGGATGCGGCGGAGAAAACCGGCCTGTTCGCACCAGGCCAGGTCGATACCAGCAAGGTCACCGTTCCGGGTGGCTGGAACGATAAGACCTTTGTGCCGTATGACTACGGCTGGTTCGCCTTTGTGTACGATAAAACCAAGCTGCAAAATCCGCCCACCAGCCTGAAAGAGTTGGTCAACAGCGACAAACCGTTGAAGATTATTTATGAAGATCCCCGCACCAGCACCCCGGGCCTCGGCCTGCTGTTGTGGATGCAGAAAGTGTTCGGCGATAAGGCACCGGAAGCCTGGCAGAAGCTGGCGAAGAAAACCGTCACCGTTACCAAAGGCTGGAGCGAAGCTTACGGGCTGTTCCTCAAGGGTGAAGGCGATATGGTGCTGAGCTACACCACATCTCCGGCTTACCACCTGATTGAAGAGAAGAAATCGCAGTATGCCGCCGCCAATTTCAGCGAAGGTCACTACCTGCAGGTAGAAGTGGCCGGCCAGCTGAAAAGCAGCAAACAGCCGGAGCTCGCGCAGAAATTCATGAAATTTATGCTGGATAAACCGTTCCAGGACAGCATCCCAACCGGCAACTGGATGTATCCGGTGGTGAAAAGCACCCTGCCTGCCGGTTTCGATACCCTGACCGTCCCGTCCAACTCGCTGCAATACACGTCACAGGAAGTCGCCAGCCAACGTAGCCAATGGATCAGTGCATGGCAACGCGCCGTCAGCCGCTGAGTGCTGGCCCGTTAGTGCCCGGTGCGCTGGCGGCGACGCTGCTGGTCGCCGTGGCCCTGACCGCATTCAGCGCGCTATGGCTGAGTGCGCCGGCGATCCACTGGCGGGATCTCTGGCAGGATGACTATCTCTGGCACGTCCTGCGCTTCTCCTTCTGGCAGGCCTTTCTTTCCGCGGTACTGGCGGTTGGGCCGGCGATCCCGCTGGCCCGCGCACTTTACCGACGCCGCTTCCCCGGCCGGGACACGCTGTTAAGACTCTGCGCGATGACGCTGGTGTTGCCGGTGTTAGTGGCGGTATTCGGCATCCTCAGCGTCTATGGCCGCACGGGCTGGCTGGCCGATCTCTGCGCGTTGCTGGGCATTCCCTATACCTTCACGCCGTATGGCTTGCAGGGCATTTTGCTGGCGCATGTGTTCTTTAATTTGCCGTTAGCCGCGCGTCTGCTGCTGCAGGCGCTGGAACAGATCCCCGGTGAGCAGCGCCAGCTGGCCGCGCAGCTGGGATTACGCGGCTGGAACCATTTCGTGGTGGTCGAATGGCCCTGGTTGCGGCGGCAAATTCTGCCTGCCGGCGCGCTGATTTTTATGCTCTGTTTTGCCAGCTTCGCAACCGTCCTGTCGCTCGGCGGCGGACCAAAAGCCACCACCATCGAGCTGGCGATCTTTCAGGCGCTGAACTTTGATTACGATCCGGGCCGTGCCGCCCTGCTGGCGATGATTCAGATGGTCTGCTGTCTGGGATTGGTGATGTTAAGTCAGTGGCTCAGCAAAGCGATTCCGTCGGGCACGGCAAGCATCAACGGCTGGCGAAATCCTGAAGACAGCGGGCGCGCCAAAGTGTGGGATGCGCTGTTAATCTTCGCCGCGCTGCTTTTATTACTGCCGCCGCTGCTGGCGGTGATCGTGGATGGCCTGAATCAGGGGCTGCCCGCAGTATTACGCCAACCGGCGCTGTGGCAGGCCACCTTCACCTCAATACGCATCGCGCTTGGCGCGGGGGTGCTGTGTGTGATCCTGACGGTGATGCTGCTGTGGAGCAGCCGGGAATTGCGCCTGCGTCAGCGCGTCTGGCTCGGCCAGTCGCTGGAACTGAGCGGCATGTTGATTCTGGCCATGCCCGGCATCGTGCTGGCGACCGGCTTCTTTCTGCTGCTGAATGCCACCGTGGGCCTGCCGGACGCCGCCGATGGTATCGTAATTTTCACCAATGCGCTGATGGCCATTCCTTACGCCATGAAGGTGCTGGAAAACCCTCTGCGGGACATTGCCGAACGCTATAACCGGCTCTGTTTGTCGCTGGATATTCACGGCTGGAATCGCGTCAAACTGATCGAACTGCGCGCGTTAAAGCGCCCTCTTGCGCAGGCGCTGGCATTTGCCTGCGTGCTGTCGATTGGCGATTTTGGCGTGGTGGCGCTGTTTGGTAATGAAAATTTCCGCACGCTGCCGTTTTATCTCTATCAACAGATTGGCTCCTACCGTAGCGAAGATGGCGCGGTCACTGCGCTGCTGCTTTTGCTGCTCTGCTTCCTTCTGTTCACCCTGATTGAAAAACTGCCGGGACGCCATGCTGACGTTAACTAATCTGACCTACCTCTATAACCATCTGCCGATGCGCTTTTCACTGAGCATGCAGGCGGGAGAAAGGCTGGCGATCCTCGGCCCGAGCGGCGCGGGGAAAAGCACCCTGCTGAGCCTGGTGGCGGGGTTTCTTGCGGTAAATAGCGGCAGCTTGCTGCTGAATGGCGAAGATCACAGCCACACGCCACCGGCGAAGCGACCGGTTTCCATGCTGTTCCAGGAGAATAACCTGTTCCCGCATCTGACGGTGGCGCAGAACATCGGCCTTGGCCTGCATCCCGGGCTGAAGCTGGATCCTCAGCAGAAGCAGGCGTTGCAGGACATCGCGCGACGAGTCGGTCTGGACACCTTGCTGGACCGTTTGCCTTCGCAACTTTCCGGTGGCCAACGGCAGCGGGCGGCGCTGGCACGATGTCTGGTGCGTCAGCAACCGTTGCTGCTGCTGGATGAGCCGTTCTCTGCCTTGGATCCGGCCCTGCGCAAAGAGATGCTGCAGCTGGTGGATGAGGTCTGTCAGGAGAGGAAGATGACGCTACTGATGGTGTCGCACAGTATTGAGGATGCCGCGCGGATAGCGCCACGCAGCATACTAATTGTCGATGGACGGGTTTACTGGGACGGCAGCACCGACGTGCTGCTCAATGGTGACGTGGCTGAAGCCGCCGTGCTGGGCATTAATGTCCGATAAAGACTTCTGACAACAGATGGCGGAATATCGGCATCATCGGATGGAATTGCAGGGCGACAAAGCTGGCCACGGCAATAACAATCACCAGCGGCGCCAGCCATCGCAGACGGCTCGGCGGCAGATACGCGCTGGCCCAGTCGGCCTGCTTTTTCGAACGTAACCAGCGCCATCCCAACCAGCATCCCAGCCAGACCAGCAATGCCACCGCCAGCAACAGCCATTTAAACATGCTGCTGCTCGCCCCTTTCGGCACATCAATCGCCACACCCGCCAGAATGCCCGGCAACAGATACAGCGGTGGCCAGAGCACGCAGCCAATGATATTCGGCGGGATAAACTTCTTCACCGGCAGTTCCAGCATTCCCGCCACCAGCGGGATCAGCGGACGGGTCGGCCCGACAAAACGCCCAACAATGATGGTAAACATGCTGTGCTGATGCAGCGCATGTTCGGTTTTATCCATCAGCCCCTGATGCTTTTTAATAAATGACCATCGGTGCAGCGGCCCTTTGAATTGCCAGCCAATCAGATAGGAAATCCAGTCGCCGACCAGACAGCCAATGGTCCCCGCCAGCCAGGCGGGATACAGGCCAATTTGCCCGCTGCCGATCAGCGCGCCGAAGGAAGCCATTAAAACAGTGCCAGGCAACAGCAGCCCGACCAGCGCCAGGGATTCAAAAAAAGTGATAAGCCCCACCGCCAGCAAAGACCAGGCCAGTGATTGCGTAATAAGATGTTGCAGCCAGGCTTCCATACTTTCCACATTCTGTTTTGATTGAGGTCGGATTGTCCTGAGACACCCGTACTGCGTCAAGGTCTGTTTTGTATGAACTCATTGATCGCGGTCAGATTAAGATAACCTCCAGCACGGGCCGGACGGCATCCGCACTGACCCGACCGGGCGAGATTCCCCCGGCATCGCGCTATACTGTATAAATAAACATGCTATTATTGTGCAAAGAAGCAACATTAAGGATTTCCGGTGAACGATGCACGCGCAGGCTTTCTGCTCACCCGCCACTGGCGGGATACGCCTTCAGGCACGGAAGTGGTGCTGTGGCTGGCCACCGACAGTGGCCCGCAGAGAGTGGTGCTGCCGCCACAGGAATCCGTTGCCTTTATTCCGCAAGAGTATCAGGCGCAGGCTGAGGCGTTACTTAAGCAGGAACGCCATTTCCGTATCGTTCCCCTCGGGTTAAAAGATTTCCGCCATCGGCCGGTGTTCGGCCTCTATTGCCATCAGTACCGCCAACTGCAAAAGCTGGAGAAGCTGCTGCGTGAGAATGGCGTGATGGTGTATGAAGCGGATGTGCGGCCGCCCGAGCGCTACCTGATGGAGCGCTTTATCACCTCGCCCGTCTGGTTTAGCGGCCAGCCGGCGGGAAACAGCCTGATCAACACCCGCCTGAAACCCAATCCCGACTACCGGCCGCCGCTGAAGTGGGTCTCGCTGGATATCGAAACCACCCGCCACGGCGAACTCTACTGCATCGGCCTTGAAGGCTGCGGACAACGCGATGTCTATATGTTGGGCCCGGAGAACGGCGATGCCAGCAAACTGGACTTCAATCTGGAATACGTCTCCAGCCGGCCACAGCTGCTGGAAAAACTGAACGCCTGGTTTGTGCAGCACGACCCGGACGTGTTGATTGGCTGGAACGTGGTGCAGTTTGACCTGCGCGTGCTGCAAAAACACGCCGACCGTTATGGTATTCCGTTAAAACTCGGACGCAATAACGAGGCGCTGGAGTGGCGTGAGCACGGCTTCAAGCCCGGCGTGTTCTTTGCTCAGGCCACCGGCCGGCTGATCGTCGATGGGATTGATGCGTTGAAATCGGCGTTCTGGAACTTCGCCTCATTCAGTCTGGAAGCCGTCTCCCGGGAACTGTTGGGAGAAGGCAAAGCGATTAACAATCCCTGGGACAGAATGCAGGAAATCGATCAGCGCTTTGCGGAAGACAAACCCGCCCTCGCCCATTACAACCTGAAGGACTGCGAGTTAGTCACCCGAATTTTCCATCACACCCAGCTGATGCCGTTTCTGCTGGAACGGTCGACGGTGAATGGCCTGGCGGTCGATCGCCACGGCGGTTCTGTGGCGGCGTTCGGCCACCTGTATTTACCGCGCATGCACCGTGCAGGCTTTGTCGCGCCGGGCCTGGGCGAAGTGGCTCCTGAGGCCAGCCCAGGCGGTTATGTGATGGACTCGACGCCGGGCCTGTATGATTCGGTGCTGGTGCTGGACTATAAAAGCCTGTATCCGGCCATTATCCGCACCTTCCTGATCGATCCGGTTGGGCTGGTCGAAGGCCTGGCGCATCCTGATGACACCGATTCCGTCAGCGGTTTTAAGGGCGCGCGCTTCTCCCGCACCACCCATTGCCTGCCTGAAATCGTCAACCAAATCTGGCAAGGGCGTGAAGCCGCCAAAAAAGAGGGCAATAAGCCGCTGTCGCAGGCGCTGAAAATCATTATGAATGCCTTTTATGGCGTGCTGGGCACCAGCGCCTGTCGCTTTTTTGATCCGCGTCTGGCGTCCTCAATTACCCTGCGCGGCCATGAGATCATGCGGCAGACCAAAGAGCTGGTCGAAGCCGAAGGTTATGACGTGATTTATGGCGATACCGACTCGACCTTTGTCTGGCTGAAAAAGCCCCACGACCAGCAGTCGGCCAATGCCATTGGCCAGCAACTGGTGGAGAAGGTCAATGCCTGGTGGAAACAGCATTTGCAGCAGGAGTTTGGGCTGGAGAGCGCACTGGAACTGGAGTTTGAAACCCATTTCAGCCGTTTTCTGATGCCCACCATTCGCGGTGCCGAACAGGGCAGCAAGAAGCGTTATGCCGGGCTGATTTGCGAAGGCGACAGTGAACGCATGGTGTTTAAAGGACTGGAAACCGTGCGCACCGACTGGACGCCGCTGGCCAAAAAATTCCAGCAGGAGCTCTATCGCCGCATTTTTAAAAAACTGCCCTATCGCGATTATATCCTGGAGACGGTGCGCCAGTTGCTGGATGGCGAGCTGGACGATCAGCTGGTGTACGGTAAAAGGCTGCGTCGCCCGCTGGACGACTATCAGCGCAATGTGCCGCCGCATGTCCGCGCCGCCCGCATCGCCGACGAATTCAACGAGAAGCAGGGCCGTCCGCTGCTTTACCAGAAGGGCGGAAAGATTCGTTACGTGATGGCCACCTCCGGGCCCGAGCCTTTAGAAGCGCGCATCACGCCTCTCGACTACGATCATTATCTGACAAAGCAGCTCCAGCCGGTGGCTGAGGGCATTTTACCTTTCCTTCAGGATGACTTTGCTACACTGGTGACAGGCCAGTTAGGTCTTTTTTGACAGGTGACGAACGCGCTACCTTCCAGTACCATAGCGCCCTTCCAGATAATTTGAATTTTCTGCCGGGCACCGAGTGCCGGGCGGTCATGCTATTGCCTGCCATAACCTCTAAGAGAATCGAGCCGAATATCTATGCCTTTTACACTTGGTCAACGCTGGATCAGCGATACGGAAAGCGAATTGGGATTGGGCACTATTGTCGCGATCGACACGCGCATGGTGACTGTGCTGTTCCCCGCCACCGGCGAAAACCGTCTTTATGCCAGAAATGATTCTCCAATCACCCGTGTGATGTTCAATCCGGGCGACACCATTACCAGCCATGAAGGCTGGCAGCTGGAAGTGGCAGAAGTCACCACTGAAAACGGTCTGATGACCTACATCGGCACGCGTCTGGATACCGAAGAGACCGGCGTGGTGATGCGTGAAGTGATGCTCGACAGTAAGCTGGTCTTCAGCAAGCCTCAGGATCGCCTGTTTGCTGGCCAGCTGGATCGTATGGATCGCTTTGCCCTGCGCTTTCGCGCCCGTAAATACCAGAGCGAGCAGTATCACCTTGCGGTCAGTGGCCTGCGTGGCATGCGCACCAGCCTGATCCCGCACCAGCTGCACATTGCCCATGATGTTGGCCGCCGCCATGCGCCGCGCGTCCTGCTCGCGGATGAAGTCGGCCTCGGTAAAACCATCGAAGCCGGGATGATCATCCACCAGCAACTGCTGGCCGGCCGTGCAGAACGCGTGCTGATCGTGGTGCCTGAAACCCTGCAACATCAGTGGCTGGTTGAGATGCTGCGCCGCTTCAACCTGCGTTTCGCCCTGTTTGACGATGAGCGCTATGCGCAGGCGCAGCTGGACAGCGATAACGCCTTCGAAACCGAACAGCTGGTGATCTGCTCACTCGACTTCGTGCGCCGCAACAAAACGCGCCTCGAAATGATGGCGGATGCCTCCTGGGACCTGCTGATTGTCGATGAAGCCCACCACCTGGCGTGGGAAGAAGGCCAGCCAAGCCGCGAATATCAGGTGATTGAGCAACTGGCCGAACAGATCCCTGGCGTGCTGTTGCTGACCGCGACGCCAGAGCAGCTGGGACTGGAAAGCCACTTTGCCCGTCTGCGCCTGCTCGATCCTAACCGCTTCCATGATTTTGCTGCCTTCGTTGAAGAGCAGCAGCACTTCCGTCCGATTGCCGATGCGGTAACCGGCCTGCTGGCCGATAAGTCGCTCAGCGCGGAAGAGATGAATATGCTTAACGATCTGGTCGGCGAGCAGGATATCGAGCCGCTGCTGCAAACCGCCAACAGCGACCGTGAAGGAAAACTGGAAGCGCGTCAGGAACTGATCAGCATGCTGATGGACCGCCACGGCACCAGCCGCGTGCTGTTCCGCAACACCCGTAACGGGGTGAAAGGCTTCCCGAAACGTGAACTGCACCAGATCCGTTTGCCGCTGCCAACGCAGTATCAAACCGCGATCAAGGTTTCCGGCATCATGAGCGCGCGTAAATCTGTCGATGAGCGCGCCCGCGACATGCTGTATCCCGAGCAGATTTATCAGGAATTTGAAGGCGACAGCGGCACCTGGTGGAACTTCGATCCGCGCGTTGAGTGGCTGATGGGCTTCCTGACCAGCCAGCGCGATAAGAAGGTGCTGGTGATCTGTGCCAAAGCGGCCACCGCGTTGCAGCTGGAGCAGGTTCTGCGCGAGCGGGAAGGTATCCGCGCGGCAGTGTTCCATGAAGGCCTGTCGATTATTGAACGTGACCGTGCGGCCGCGTGGTTTGCCTCTGAAGAAGATGGCGCTCAGGTGCTGCTGTGTTCTGAAATTGGTTCCGAAGGCCGTAACTTCCAGTTCGCCCATCAGATGGTGATGTTCGATCTGCCGTTTAACCCGGACCTGTTAGAGCAGCGTATCGGCCGTCTTGACCGTATCGGTCAGACGCATGACATTCAGATCCACGTGCCTTACCTGGAAAAAACCGCCCAGTCGGTGCTGGTTCAGTGGTATCACGAAGGTCTGGAAGCATTTGAGCATACCTGCCCGACCGGCCGCGCTATATATGATAAGGCCTACGCCCAGCTGGTTGCCTTCCTCGCCTCGCCGGAACAGACCGAAGGCCTGGAAGAATTTATCGCCGACTGCCGTAAGCAGCACAGTGCGCTGAAAATGCAGCTGGAACAGGGACGCGATCGCCTGCTGGAGCTGAACTCTAACGGCGGTGAGAAAGCGCAGGCGTTGGCAGAGAAGATTGGCGAGCAGGATAACGATACCGAACTGGTTAACTTTGCGCTTAACCTGTTTGATATCGTCGGCATCAATCAGGAAGATCGCAGCGATAACCTGATCGTACTGACGCCGGGCGATCATATGCTGGTGCCAGACTTCCCGGGTCTACCGGAAGACGGTTGTACCATCACCTTCGATCGCGGCCAGGCACTTTCCCGTGAAGACGCGCAGTATGTCACCTGGGAACACCCGATTATCCGCAACGGCCTGGATCTGATCCTCTCCGGGGATACCGGCAGCTGCGCGCTGTCCCTGCTGAAGAATAAGGCATTACCGGTCGGCACCCTGCTGGTAGAGCTGATCTACGTGGTGGAAGCGCAGGCGCCGAAACATCTGCAGCTGACCCGCTTCCTGCCACCAACGCCGGTGCGCATGCTGGTTGACCGCAAAGGCACTAACCTGGCCGGTAAAGTGGAGTTTGAAAGCTTCAACCGTCAGCTGAACGCGGTGAATCGCCATACCGGTAGCAAGCTGGTCAACGCCGTACAGCAGGATGTCCATGAGATCCTGAAGCTGGCCGAAGACGAAGCCGCGACCATGGCCCGCGAGGTGATTGACGTCGCCCGCCGCGAAGCCGATGAAAAGCTCAGCGCCGAACTGTCGCGCCTGGATGCCCTGAGTGCCGTGAATCCGAACATCCGTCAGGATGAGATTGACGCACTGGAAAGCAACCGTGAGCAGGTTCTGTCCGCGCTGAACGAGGCAGGCTGGCGTCTCGATGCGCTGCGTCTGATTGTCGTAACGCATCAGTAACTCAACATGGGGCGGTTCACGCCGCCCCTGACAGGCAACAAGATGGAACCCTATAACCCACCGCAAGAACCCTGGCTGCACATCCTTTATCAGGATGAGCACATCATGGTGATCAACAAACCGAGCGGATTGCTGTCGGTCCCCGGACGTCTGGAGGATCATAAAGACAGCGTGATGACCCGCGTCCAGCGTGATTTTCCTGCGGCGGAATCGGTGCACCGGTTGGATATGGCCACCAGCGGCGTGATCGTTGTGGCGTTAACCAAAGCGGCTGAACGCGAGCTGAAGCGTCAGTTTCGCGAGCGGGAACCGCAAAAGCAGTACGTTGCCCGCATCTGGGGGCATCCGGAGAAAGCTAAAGGGTTGGTCGATCTGCCGCTGATTTGCGACTGGCCAAACCGGCCAAAGCAGAAGGTGTGTTTTGAAACGGGGAAGTCAGCACAGACCGAGTATGAAGTGCTGGATTATGCCGATGACAACAGTGCCCGTATTCAGCTGAAGCCGATTACCGGCCGTTCTCATCAGTTAAGGGTGCATATGCTGGCGCTTGGCCATCCGATTCTGGGGGATAATTTTTACGCCCACGATGAGGCTAAAGCCATGGCACCGCGACTGCAGCTGCATGCCGAGATGCTGACCATTACCCATCCGCAGTACCACACGCCAATGACCTTCCGTCAGCCGGCGGATTTCTAACGAATAAGGGCGGAATCTCTTCCGCCCTTATTATCACCGTCAGGTCATCGCCATCAGGCAAATCCGCTACTTAAACCCTTTCTCGCGTTTAATCAGATCGTAAGCCGCCTGAATTTCCTGCGCTTTCTGCTTGGCCATTTCCATCATTTGCGGCGGTAAGCCTTTAGCAACCAGCTTGTCCGGATGATGCTCGCTCATCAGCTTGCGATAGGCACGTTTGATGGTGGTGCCATCATCGCTGCTTTTCACGCCCAGCACGCTGCAGGCATCTTCCAGCGTGGGTCCGCGTCGCGCCTGACCAAAGCCGCCGCCCTGCGAACCCGCACCGCTGTGATAATTGCCGCCACCGCCGCCAAACTGCTGACCGCTTTCCATCATCCGCAGGAACTGATCGAACTGCGCTTTGGAAATACCCAGCTCTTCGGCGATCACAAACAGGACCTGGCGTTCGTTAGGATGAAGAGAGCCATCGGCAAACGCCGCCTGAATCTGAATTTCCAGAAACATCCGAATCAGGTCAAAGCGGCCAAAGCAGGCGCTACGCAGTTCACGCAATTTACTGCGCAACGGGTAGTCGCCCTCTTTCCCTTCACGGAACGCACGCTGCGCCGACGTTCGGGCGTCGCCGTGCAGCTGCATACGGTCCATCAGCAGTGAAGCCATCTGAATATCCGCATCCGTCACGCGTCCTTTGGATTTGGTCAGATGACCCATAACCTGAAAGGTGGTGCGGAAAAACAGCGACTGTCTGGTTTGCTGGTTAGCAAAATAGCCCTGTCCTTTTACTGCCCGCGCTTTGTCGATCAGGTGGCCAATCAGCAGGCCAAATGCTAAACCCCAGAAGCCGGTGCCGCTCAACAAACCGAGCACAAGGCCAATTACTTTTCCCCAATAGCGCATATACTCCTCAATTCGCCATGCTGAAGGCTAAAAATTGCATTATCATACCTGTCATTTAACTCAGAGCCTAACGGCAACGCGGCCAGACGACCAGGATTAACACTAGCGCAACGCAGTTGAGTGCGATAGTCTCTGACCGTTTGTCGGCATGATGCCAGCTATCACGGAATTCTCGATACCGCGTATGAAAAAAAGATTACCTACTTTGCTGGCCACGCTTATCGGCACAGCGATTTACAGCCAGCAAGGCCTGGCCGACGACCTGGCATCACAATGTATGCTGGGTGTACCAAGTTATAACCGTCCTCTGGTCCAGGGAAAAACGAATAATGACCTACCGGTAACGATTAACGCCGACAATGCCAAAGGCAATTATCCCGATAACGCGGTCTTCACCGGCAACGTGGATATCCAGCAGGGTAACAGCCGTCTGCTGTCTGACGAGGTTCAGCTGCATCAAAAGCAGCAGCCGGGTCAGCCGACGCCTGTGCGCACCGTAGATGCCTTAGGTAATGTGCACTACGACGACAATCAGGTCATCCTGAAAGGTCCGAAAGCCTGGTCAAACCTGAACACCAAAGACACCAACGTCTGGAACGGCGACTACCAGATGGTCGGCCGTCAGGGCCGTGGTACTGGCGATCAGATGAAACTGCGTGGCCAGAACCGTTACACCATTATGGAAAACGGCACGTTTACCTCCTGTCTGCCAGGCGATAACAGCTGGAGCGTGGCCGGCACCGAGATTATTCAGGACCGCGAAGAGCAGGTTGCTGAAATCTGGAATGCCCGCTTCAGGATCGGCTCGGTACCGGTGCTGTACAGCCCTTATTTGCAGTTGCCGCTTGGCGACCGCCGCCGCTCAGGTTTCCTGATCCCGAATGCCAAATACGGCAGCTCCAACGGTTTTGAGTTCATTCTGCCGTATTACTGGAACATTGCGCCGCAGGCCGATGCCACCATTACGCCGCACTATATGAGCAACCGTGGGCTGCAGTTACAGAACGAATTCCGTTATCTGACCCTGGCGGGTGCCGGTCTGATGGAGTTCGATTATCTGAATTCGGACAATCAGTTCGAAAAAGATGCGCCTTCACGCAACATCAGCGATGACGATTCCAAACGCTGGATGTTCTACTGGAAGCACGCCGGTGTTTACGATAAGAACTGGCGCTTCAACGTCGACTACACCAAAGTCAGTGACACCTATTACTTCACTGACCTCGACTCGCCGTATGCCAACTCGACGGACGGCTACGTCACGCAGAAATTCAGTATCGGTTATGCCGAGAAAAACTGGGACGCCACGCTGTCGACCAAACAGTTCCAGATCTTCTCCACTAACGCCAGCAATGACGTTTACCGTGCAGAACCGCAGTTTGACTACAACTATTACCAGAACAACGTCGGGCCGTTCGATACCCACCTGTATGCTCAGGCGGTGAAATTCACCAACGTCAACGAAGAGTTGCCGGATGCAACCCGTTTGCACCTCGAGCCGACCATCAACCTGCCGCTGTCTAACGGCTGGGGAAGTCTGAATACCGAAGCGAAACTGCTGGCGACCCACTATCAGCAGGACGACATTGAGTATTACAACAACACCGTTGATACCAACAAAGTTAACCAGCTGAAAAGCAGCGTTAACCGCGTGATGCCGCAGTTTAAAGTTGACGGCAAGATGGTGTTTGACCGGGATATGGACTGGTCAGAAGGCTACACGCAGACGCTGGAACCGCGTATGCAGTACCTTTATCTGCCTTATCGCGACCAGAGCGATATCCGCGCCTATGACTCCACGCTGCTGCAAAGTGACTACACCGGCCTGTTCCGCGACCGCACTTACAGTGGTCTGGATCGCATCGCGTCAGCCAACCAGGTGACCAGCGGTGTGACCACGCGAATTTTTGATAACGATCTGGTTGAACGTTTTAACGCTTCCGTAGGTCAAATCTACTCGTTTACTCCATCCCGTACCGGTCTGGAGAACGCGGACAGCGACGATCGTGGCAGTCTGGTGTGGGCAGGTGACACCTACTACCGTATCAGCGACCGTTGGAGCACCCGTGGTGGCCTGCAGTACGACACCCGTCTTGATAACGTTTCGCAAGGCAATGCCGTACTGGAATACCGCCGCGATGCTGACCGTATGGTGCAGTTGAACTACCGTTACACCAGCCCGGAATATATTGCCCAAACGTTATCCACGGTGACCAACCCAGGCTATCAGGATGGCATTTCTCAGGTTGGCGCAACGGCAAGCTGGCCGATTGCTGATGCCTGGTCGGTGGTAGGCGCCTGGTACTACGATACCAAAGCCAAACAGCCGGCCGATCAGTTGCTTGGTGTGCAGTACAGTTCCTGCTGCTATGCAATTCGTCTGGGTTACGAACGTAAAATCACCAGCTGGAATAGCGATAACAGTACCAGTAATTACGACAATAAAATCTCGTTCAACATTGAGCTACGTGGCCTGAGTCCTTCTTATAGCCTCGGCACCGGTCAAATGCTGCGTGAGGGCATCTTGCCTTATCAGCGCTCTTTCTGATGTTGTGATTAATACAATGCAAACCCGCAGTGCGGATAGAAGAATGGAAAAAGTATGAAGAACTGGAGAATGCTGATCCTTGGTGCAGCGCTGACAGCCAGCACCGCGTTTGCAGCCCCGCAAGTTGTTGATAAAGTTGCCGCTGTAGTAAACAACGGCGTAGTACTTGAAAGTGATGTCGACGGCATGATGCAGTCGGTTAAAAGCCAGGCTCAGCAGGCTGGTCAGCAATTGCCTGATGACAAAACCTTGCGTCATCAGATCGTTGAACGTCTGGTCATGGACAATATTTTGCTGCAGATGGCAAAACAGTCCGGGATTCAGGTGACGGATGCTCAGCTTGATGGGGCTATCCAGAACATCGCCGCACAGAACAAAATGACGCCAGACCAGCTGCGCAGCCGCCTGGCGTACGATGGGATGAACTACGGCACCTACCGTGAGCAGATCCGTCGCGAGATGACCATTGCGGAAGTGCGTAACAACGAAGTGCGTCGTCGCGTCACCATCCTGCCTCAGGAAGTGGATTCTCTCTCCAAGCAGGTTGCGTCACAAAACAATGCCAGCACCGAGTTAAACCTCAGCCACATCCTGCTGCCACTGCCGGAAAACCCGACTCAGCAACAGGTTGACGATCAGGAAACGCTGGCGAAACAGCTGGTCAGCCAGAGCAAAAGCGGCGCTGACTTCGGCAAACTGGCGATCACCTACTCTGCCGATCCCCAGGCGCTGAAAGGCGGCAACATGGGCTGGGGCAAGATTCAGGAGCTGCCATCTCTGTTTGCTCAGGCGCTGGTCACGGCGAAGAAAGGCGACATCATCGGTCCAATCCGTTCGGGAGTTGGCTTCCACATCCTGAAAGTTAACGATGTGCGTGGCGAGAGCCAGAACGTTTCCGTGACCGAAGTGCATGCCCGCCACATTCTGCTGAAGCCGTCTCCGGTAATGACCGATGAGCAGGCGCGTCAGAAGCTGGAGCAGGTGGCGGCTGATATTAACAGCGGCAAAACCACCTTCGCTGAAGAAGCTAAACAGCTTTCTCAGGATCCAGGTTCAGCCAATCAGGGCGGCGATTTAGGCTGGAGCTCCCCGGAAATGTATGACCCGGCGTTCCGCGATGCGCTGATGAAGCTGAAAAAAGGCCAGTTGAGCGCACCGGTTCACTCGTCCTTCGGCTGGCATCTGATTCAGCTGCTCGACACCCGTCAGGTGGACAAAACCGACGCGGCACAGAAAGAGCGTGCTTATCGTCTGCTGTTCAACCGCAAGTTTGCTGAAGAAGCGCAGACCTGGATGCAGGAGCAGCGTGCTGCCGCCTACGTGAAAATCCTGGATGCGAATGCACAGTAATCATCGTGTGGTGATCACTCCCGGCGAACCCGCCGGGATTGGTCCTGATGTTACCCTTCAACTGGCCCAGCGCGACTGGCCAGTTGAACTGGTTGTGTGTGCCGATCCAGCTTTGCTGCTCGACCGTGCAGCAAAGCTGGGTTTACCCCTCACCCTGAGAGACTATCAGCCCGGTACGGCGGCGCAGCCGCAGCAAGCCGGCACGCTGACCGTCCTTCCCGTCGTTTTGCCGCAGCCGGTTATCGCTGGCGAGCTGTGCGTCGCCAACAGCCATTACGTGCTGGAAACGCTGGCGCGCGCCTGTGACGGCTGCCTTAACGGCGAATTCGCCGCGTTAATCACCGGCCCGGTTCATAAGGGTGTAATTAATGACGCCGGTATCCCGTTCAGCGGCCATACCGAGTTCTTTGCCGAACGTGCGCAGTGCGAACGTGTGGTAATGATGCTGGCGACGGAAGCGTTGCGGGTGGCGCTGGCGACGACCCATCTGCCGCTTAAAGACGTCTCCGCGGCGATTACCCGCAACAGCCTGCATGAAGTCATCGGCATTTTACATGCTGACCTGCAGCGCAAATTTGGCTTAGTCTCTCCGCACATCTTCGTTTGTGGCTTAAATCCGCACGCCGGTGAAGGCGGACATATGGGTCGGGAAGAGATCGATGTTATCATCCCTGCCCTGGACGAGCTTCGTCAGCAGGGAATGCTGCTGACCGGGCCGTTACCGGCCGATACGCTTTTCCAGCCAAAATATTTGCAACATGCCGATGCCGTCCTGGCGATGTATCACGACCAGGGGCTTCCGGTGCTAAAATATCAGGGATTCGGGCGCGCGGTGAATATCACCCTCGGCCTGCCCTTTATCCGTACCTCCGTTGACCATGGCACCGCCTTAGAACTGGCTGGCCTGGGCAATGCTGATGCGGGCAGCTTTATTACGGCGCTTAACCTCGCCATCACCATGATCAAGAGCAGTAATGAATAATCGCGTCCACCAGGGCCACTTCGCCCGCAAACGTTTCGGACAGAACTTCCTGAACGATCAGTACATTATCGACAGCATCGTCTCCGCCATTCACCCGCAGAAAGGCGAGGCCATCGTCGAGATCGGACCCGGTCTGGGTGCGTTAACCGAACCGGTTGGCGAGCGTCTGGACGCCATGACCGTCATTGAAATCGACCGTGATTTGGCCGCTCGTCTGCAAACCCATCCGTTTTTAGGACCGAAGCTGACGATCTTCCAGCAGGATGCCATGGCCTTTGACTTCGCTGAGTATGCTCGCGAAAAAGGCCAGTCGCTGCGCGTATTTGGTAACCTGCCTTACAACATCTCCACGCCGCTGATGTTCCATCTTTTCAGCTATGCCACGGCAATCCGTGATATGCATTTTATGCTGCAAAAAGAAGTGGTTAACCGGTTGGTCGCGGGCCCAGGCAGCAAAGCCTACGGCCGCCTCACCGTGATGGCGCAGTATTATTGCCAGGTGATCCCGGTACTGGAAGTACCACCTGAATCCTTTACGCCCGCGCCTAAAGTTGATTCAGCGGTGGTGCGTTTAATGCCGCACGCGAAAATTGAACATCCGGTCACCGACATGCGCGTGCTGACCCGAATCACCACAGAAGCCTTTGGTAAGCGTCGTAAAACGCTGCGCAATAGCCTGGGGCATCTGTTCTCGCTGGAAGTCTTGCAGGAGATGAACATCGACCCGACCTTACGGGCTGAAAACATCACTGTGGCGCAGTATTGCCAGTTAGCTAACTGGCTGATTGCGCATCCGCAGACCCAGCCTCAGACCCAGACGCCGGAGAAGTAGCAGAATGATCGATACGCCTCGTGTATGTGTCCATGTTCAGAGTGCCTATATTCCTTCGCAATCTGTGCCTGAAGAAGAACGTTATGTTTTTGCTTATACCGTCACAATACGCAATCTGGGGCGTAACGCCGTTCAGCTGCTGGGCCGCTACTGGCTGATTACCAATGGTAATGGCCGTGAAACCGAAGTTCAGGGTGAAGGCGTGATTGGCGAGCAGCCGCACATCCAGCCCGGCAGTGAATTTCAGTACACCAGCGGCGCCGTGCTGGAAACGCCGATGGGCACCATGCAGGGACATTACGTGATGATCGACCATCAGGGCGCAAGCTTCCAGGTTGAGATCCCGGTGTTCCGCATGGCCGTTCCCAGCCAACTCCATTAATTCATCTGATTGCACAGACGGCGATCGGGCTTAACGGCTCAGGAACACGTCTGCCTGGAAAGGTCCAATGAGCACATATCTGATCGGTGACGTCCACGGTTGCTATGACGAACTTCATTCCCTGCTGGAGCAGGTTGCTTTCGATCCTCAGCAGGATACGCTGTGGCTGACCGGCGATCTGGTGGCCCGCGGTCCGGGATCGCTGGACGTGCTGCGCTACGTGCGTTCGCTCGGTGACTGTGTGCGCCTGGTGTTGGGCAATCACGACCTGCATCTGCTGGCGGTCTATGCCGGTATCAGCCGCAATAAGCCCAAGGATCGCCTGACGCCATTGCTGGAAGCGGACGACGCCGACGAGCTGATCAACTGGCTGCGTCGCCAGCCGCTGCTGCAGGTGGATGAAGAGAAAAAGCTGGTGATGGCGCACGCCGGGATCACCCCGCAGTGGGATATTGAAACGGCGAAAACCTGCGCCCGCGAAGTTGAAGCGGTCCTCTCCAGCGACACCTACCCCCTGTTTATCGACGCCATGTACGGTGATATGCCGAATAACTGGACGCCGGAACTCAGTGGGCTGGCGCGTCTGCGTTTCAGTACCAACGCCTTGACGCGGATGCGCTTCTGCTTCCCGAACGGGCAGCTGGATATGATCTGCAAGGATACGCCCGACACCGCCCCACCGCCGCTGAAACCCTGGTTTGATATTCCTGGCCCGGTCGCCAGCGAGTACACCATTGTGTTTGGTCACTGGGCCTCGCTGGAAGGCAAAGGCACACCTGACGGGATTATTGGGCTGGATACCGGCTGTTGCTGGGGTGGCGTGCTGACGATGCTGCGCTGGGAAGATAAAGCGTGGTTCGTTCAGCCTTCCAACCGCGAACGTGCGCTGGAAGACTGACGCGATAAAGCGGCTTAGCCAATGCCAGACTCCGGTCTGGCATTGTCACATCTGGCGGGTGGTGATTAACGACGTTGCAGAATTTCGAAGCAGAAACTGTGGCTGTTCTTCTCATCCGCATCGTGGAATTCACTGAAGGTCGACTGCCACTCTTCCGGTTCGAAATCCGGGAAGGTGGTGTCGCCCACCACTTCCGCATCAATGTGCGTCAGATACAGACGATCGGCACGCGGCAACAGCTGTTCATAGATGCGACCGCCACCGATGACCATCACTTCATCCACTTCTCCGGCTGCCTGCAGCGCCTCATCGATAGAGGCCACCCAACTGACGCCTTCCGCATCGCCCGGCTGGCTGCTGATCACAATGTTCAGTCTGCCTGGCAGCGGGCGTCCGATCGACTCCCAGGTGCGGCGGCCCATGATCACCGGCTTATCCAGGGTCTGGCGTTTAAACCAGGCCAAATCGGCTGGCAGGTGCCACGGCATGGCATTATCCATTCCAATAACGCGGTCGGCCGCCATGGCCGCAATCAGGCTTATCATCATAGAAACTCAGTAAAGGGGGTAAAATTGGCGCCATCATACGTAAAGGTGAAACTTTCGTCGATACCCCTGGCGGGGGATTTGCGTAAAGGTTCTTCAAGGTAACGTTTGCGTTGTATTTGCTCTGGCTGATAGCTAAAAAACCCTGCGAACGTGCTAGAATCCGCCCCTCATTTGCTACAGGATGCCACCATGTTAGAGACCAGCTTGATTATCGCCACGATCGCGGCTCTGGGAATGCTCTCTCCCGGCCCCGATTTCTTCCTGATTATCAAGAATGCCGCCCGTTATCCCCGCACAGCCGCAATGTTTACCGCGCTGGGGGTCAACTGTGCCGTCGCGACGCATATGGCTTACTGCGTGGCAGGTCTGGCGGTGGTGATTACCACCACGCCGTGGCTGTTTATGATGCTGAAGTATGTCGGCGCGGCCTATCTGATCTACATCGGTGTGCAGGCCCTGATGTCGCGTGGCAACAGCAAAATGGATCTCAGCAATATCGAGCCGGAAACCACCTCGCTGAAGAAGGCGTTCCTGCAGGGCTACCTGTGTAACCTGCTAAACCCGAAAGCCACGCTGTTTTTCCTGTCGATGTTTACCCAGGTGCTTAACGTGCATACCGGTTTCGGCGAGAAGATTTGGTACGCGGCGATCATCCTGATGCTCTCCTCGATTTGGTGGCCGCTGCTGGTGGTGATCATCCAGAGCGCCCCGGTCCGTCGTGGCCTGGCGAAGGCGCAAAAGCTGGTGGATAAACTGCTGGGCGGCGTGCTGATCGCGCTGGGCATCAAGGTCGCGCTCTCCTGATCGCGCGAACCGGCCTGCCGGTCAAACTGACCGGCTACGGCAACCGCTGCTGGCTGTCGGCATCGAACAGCTGTATCCGTTCCAGATCAAACTTCACCCCTCTGACATCCCCCGCCGCACAGCCCGACCGCTGGGTGCAGTAAATCATCATCGGTTCTCCGGCCAGCGTGCCATGAATTAACTCAGATAAGCCGGTAGGCTCAATCAACGACACGGTAAACGGCATCGCTCCTTGATCCGCCAGATCGCACAGCAGGATATTTTCCGGGCGGATACCATAAATCACCGATTTGCCATGGCTGAGCGGCGTGGCCCGCTCCAGTAACGGCAGGGAAAGTTCGGCGCTGACCTGCAGGCTGAGGCCCAGATCATGACGTTGAATGTTGCCGCCGATAAAGTTCATTGGCGGCGATCCGATAAAGCTGGCGACAAACTTATTGGCGGGCGTGTCGTACAGCTCTAATGGCGTGCCCACCTGCTGAATAACCCCGTGGTTAAGCACCACAATGCGGTCGGCCAGCGTCATCGCTTCCACCTGATCATGGGTTACGTAGACGATGGTGTTGTTCATCTGCTGATGGAGTTTTTTGATCTCCACGCGCATCTGCCCACGCAGCTGTGCGTCGAGGTTAGATAAGGGTTCATCAAACAGAAACACCTTGGGCTGGCGGACAATCGCCCTTCCCATCGCCACACGCTGGCGCTGGCCGCCGGAAAGTTCTTTCGGGCGACGATCCAACAAGGCGGTCAGGCTTAAAATCTCGGCCGCCCGTTTTACCGCCGCCTCAATTTCGGCTTTGGGCCGTTTCTGCACCTCCAGGCTGAACCCCATATTGCGCGCGACTGTTAGATGCGGATAGAGCGCGTAACTCTGGAACACCATCGAGATATCACGATCTTTCGGCGCGACCTGATTCATCAACCGGTTGCCAATGCGAATATCTCCGCTGCTGGCCAGTTCGAGCCCGGCGATGGTCCTTAACAGCGTGGATTTGCCGCAGCCTGACGGGCCCACCAGCACCACGAATTCGCCGTCAGCAATGGTCAGATTGATGTCACGCAGCACTTCGACGTTGCCGTAGCGCTTTTCAATTTGCGAAAGAGAGATTTGAGCCATGATGATTATCCTTTTACCGCACCCGCCGTCAGCCCCTGAATGAGGTAACGCTGAATGAACGCGAAAAACAGACAGGCAGGGATCAGCGCCAGCACTGCGGCTGCCATCATATCTCCCCATGAAACGGCGAATTTCGAGACAAAACTCAGTAGTCCGACCGGAAAGGTCATCACCGAGTTTTTATTGATCAGCATCAGCGAGAACAGCAGCTCGCTCCATGCGGCGGTAAAGACGAACCCTAACGTGGCCGCCATACCCGGTAAGGTCAGCGGTGCCAGCACTTTGACTAACGCCTGAAAACGCGTACAGCCTTCCAGCATCGCCGATTCTTCCAGGTCTTTGGGAATGGCGTCGAAAAAGGACTGCATCAGGAAGGTGGCAAAAGGGACGTTAAACGCGGTGTAAATCAGGATCAGCCCCAGCAGATTATTGGTCAATCCTAACGGCGCCATCACCTTGTAAATCGGGGCGAGGATCATCACCAGCGGGAACATCTGGGTGAACAGCAACAGGGCAGCAATCACCGTTTTTCCTTTGAAGGAGAAGCGGGAAAAGGCATAGCCTGCCAGCGCGGAAATCACCGTCGCCAGTGCCGCGGTGGAAAACGAGACGATCAGGCTATTGCTGAAGAAGGTTGGAAAGTCGCTCTCAACAAATACCCGTCTGAAATGCTCGAAGGTGAAGGCGCTCGGCCACATTTTCACCCCTTCGCTGTAGAGCAGCTTGTCAGGCGTCACCGAAATTTTGATCACCCAGTACAGCGGAAACAAGGCAAACAGCAGGTAAGCCAGAATGCCCACCCGGTGACCCATCAGACGTAATAGCTGGCGCATTATGCTCTCCTTATTTCAGCATCTGATGACGGATCCGCAGCAGCACCAGTGCATAGCAGGTCATCAGGATCAGCAGGAATACCGCCATCGCGGAGGCATAGCCAAAGTCCAGCTTGCGATAGGCCGTGGTGAAGATATAGCTCGACAGAATCGAGGTCGATCCGGCAGGCCCGCCATCGGTCATCACCACGATCAGGTCAGCAAAGTTAGCAATCCAGATGGTCCGGAGCATCACGGTAATGGCGATCATTGGCGCCAGAAAAGGCAGCGTCACCCGCCTGAACTGCTGCCAGCTGCTGGCACCATCCATTGAGGCCGCTTCATACAGATCTTTCGGGATCGACTGCAATGCCGCTAACAGGGTGATGGCGAAAAAGGGAATGCCAAACCAGACGTTGGCGATCACCGGCCCATACAGCGCCAGTTGCGGATCGGAGAGAATGTTGTACGGTTCGCTGATCAAATGCAGGGCCGTCATCCAGTGCGGCAAAATGCCGATCACCGGGTTCAGCAACCATGACCAGGTTAATCCGGACAGAAACGCCGGAACTGCCCAGGGGAGAAACACCAGCGCCTGCACCCAGCGCCGCAGCGGAAACTCCCGGTTAAGCAACAGCGCCAGCCCGAGCCCGAGGAAAAACTGCAGTCCCAATGACGTCAGCGTCCAGTTTGCGGTGTGCCCGAGCGCCTTAAAGAAACGGCGGTCATCAAACATTTCGCGGAAGTTATCCAGTCCCACCCAGCCGCTGTCCAGCGGATTAAGTAGCTGGATATTCTGGAAGGCGTACGAGATGCCGATCATCATCGGCACGAAGATAAACAGGCCAATCAGGATCAGCGTTGGGCTCATATACAGCCAGGGCTCTGCCAGCATCCGCAGCCGGTGGAAGCGCGGCGGTCTGGCAGTTTCAACCATTCTGACGTCCAGCATCATAATTCCGTCTCCATTGCCGCCCCCGTCACGACGGGGGCGCGTGGGTTACTGGGTAGCCATCCAGGCTTTTTGCTCTTTGGTCAGGTATTTGGCCCAATCCTCCACCATCGAGGTCGTGTCGTTTTCCCCTAACAACGTTTCCTGGGTACTCTCTTTCACCGTGACCGAGTTGAAATAGCCCCAGCCTTTCAGATGGGTTGGCATGGTCAGGGGAACGTATTTCGGGTCGTTAAGCTCGGTGAACCAGCCCGCAAACTGGGGTGAATGGTAGAACGGATCGTTCTCGGCCCCTTTGTAGATTGGCAAGGTGCCGACAAACTTCGACCAGGTGAGGTTATTGGCTTCACTGCTAAGGAACTGGATCAGCTGCCAGGCATCATCCGGGTGTTTGGCCTGCTTGAAGATCGACCAGCCGGTGTAGCCAATCGTCGGATAGGCTTTGCCTGATGGCCCAACCGGCATTGGCGCCACGCCAAAGTCATCCGGATTCATGCTGTTTTTGATGGCGATCAGGGCATCGGGATCCTGGTCCAGCATTGCGCATTTTCCGGAGTAGAAGCCGGAGACAATTTCATTGAAGCCCCAGTTGACGCTGTCCTTCGGTGCACCGCCCTGCTTGTACATATCGACCAGCAGCTGCGCGCCTTTGATCGCCCCTGGCTGAGTCAGCGTGCTGTTCCCGTCTTTATCAAAGAAAGCCGGTGAGCCGTTCATGGTAGTCATAAACATCATCCAGGCATTGGTGCCACCTACACCGCCGCGCATGCAGTACCCGCTGATGCCATTGCCCAGCGCGCTGATCTTTTTGGCATCCGCCACAAACTCATCCATGGTTTTTGGTGGGCCACTCAATCCTGCCTGCTGGAAGAGTTTCTTATTCCAGAACATGGCGCGCAGATAGAAACCGTAAGGAACCATATTGGCTTTGCCGTCCGACGCCCGCGCCATATCCAGCGTTTTGTCGGTCAGGTTGGCGGTGTTTGGCCACGCCTTCAGCTTAGGTTCGAGATCCACCAGCATATTGTTGCTGGCATACAGCCCTTGCCAGGTGTCCGGCATTTCAACCACATCCGGCACCTGCCCGCTTTGCATCATGGTGCCCAGTTTTTCAAACGCCTGCCCCCAGGGAAGGGAGATCACTTCGATTTCCGTCTCCGGGTGCTGGGTTTTATATTCGCTCAGCATTTTCTGCAGCATCGACGTGCGGGCCGGGCTGGTGATCACTTCCACCAGCGTCAGTTTGGTGGCGGCCACTGTGCTGTAGGCGCTGCACATTCCCAGGGTAATCAGGACGCTGTTAAGTAACAAAGAGCGTAAAGGCTGTCGCATTTTCATGACCTCTTGTTAATGGAGTGCGGGCAATCAGGTTACTGGCGTGCGGCGGCAATCGCCTGCTGCAGGTCGTTCCACAAATCTGCGGTGTCTTCCAGACCGATGGAGACGCGGATTACGCGTGGTGAGACGCCAAAATCCACGGCGGAGTTAAATTCACCGGCCTGATTCAGCACCGAAATGGCGGGCATCACCAGACTTTCAAATCCTCCCCAGCTCACGCCCATATGGAACAGCTGCAACGCATTACAGAAGGTCGGAATATCGACCGACTGATCCAGCTCAAAAGAGAACAGCCCGCTGTAGCCGCTGAGGGTGGAAAAGGCGGCTTTGTGCAGGCCCGGATGGTTTACCGCGAGGATCTGCGGATGGTCCTGAAGTTGAGAAGCCAGCTGCAGCGCACTTTCATGGTGCTGCCGCATGCGTAACGGCAAGGTCCGCAGGCCACGGATCAGCAGCCAGGCTTCATTAGCCGACAGCTTGCCGCCAAGGAACGGGCTGATATAACGCGAGATGGCGCTGATGCGTTCGGCATTGGCGATAACCAGTCCAGCCACCACATCGCTGTGGCCACCAATGTATTTCGAGGCGGAATGCACCACCATATCGATGCCCAGCGCCAGCGGCTTCTGGAACAGCGGCGAGGCCCAGCTGTTATCAATCAGGGTGATCACCTTGTGCTCTTTCGCCAGCGCGGCAATCTTCTGCAGATCCTGTTCGCTCATCACCCAACTGCTTGGGCTTTCGAGATACAGCAACTTCGCACCCGGCAGCGCGGCGGCAATCGCCTCAAGCGAGTCGCCATCGACAAACTCACTGCTGATGTTAAAGCGGGTGCAGAACCCTTTCAGGAAACGGTAGGTATCCGGATAGACGTGATTGATGCAAACCACCTTATCGCCGGGCTGGACCACGCTCAGAATGGCATTGCTGATCGCCGCCATCCCGCTGCCAAAAGCCAGGCAGGCTTCCCCACCCTCCAGTTCGGCCATTTTGTCCTGCAGAACTTTGACCGTCGGGTTATCGACCCGTGAATACAACGGCTGATCGCTGTCGCCACGAAAGCGGGCAATCATGCTGTCGTAATCACTGAAGCTGAACAAAGAGGATTGATAGACGGGTGGGGAAACCGCGCCTTTGTCATGACGTTGATCGTGGGTCAGTCGGGTTTGTTCACTAAAGGGCTTTTCAGGCTGCATTAATCACTTCCTTCATATCACGCTCGGTTATATCGAGAATTAAATGGCTGATGCGGCGTGCTTCTTCCGCATTACGGTCGGCAATGGCTTCATACAAGGTGCGATGCAGGGAAAACGAATCGCTAAACAGGGCCTGTTCAGGCGGTGATTCAAAAAAGGCATGCAGCGTGTCGTAAAGACCGACCACCATCCGCAGTAACAGCGGATTGTGTGCCGCGTGGTAAATGCTGGCGTGAAATGCCCAGTCTTCTGCCCCAGCAGAACCGACTGCCAGATGGACTCTTTCCATCTCTTCCAGCCGGGTCTCAATGTCACGCAGATCGTCATCGGAAGCACGGACCGCCGCCAGCGCGCAGGATTCGCTTTCAATAATCCGGCGCACTTCCAGCGCATGGAGCATGTTGCTGGAGTCGTTTTTGAAACGCAGCGACAGGAAACTGTCATCACTGGTGACTTCAGCATGGAGAAAGGTGCCACTGCCTTTACGGCGAACGATGATGCCCAGCGCTTCCCACCGTTTAAGGGCTTCACGCACGGTGTTACGGCTGACGCCGAGCTTTTCTGCAAGCACGCGTTCCGGCGGTAAACGCTCGCCGATTTGGGTGCCGCTTTGGGCGACGTAACGGGTCAACGCGTCCAGTACCAGCACATCACTGTGCTGCACCGCAATCGGGCCGAGATTACCGATCGATGCTGACATGGCTTCCCCTGAATAATTGGTCCAACAACTCTACCTTTTTTACTTAAAGCAAATTGGGTGCCAATAAATCAAGCTACTGATTTGCTGGGATAATCGCCTGAAGATAATAAAAAGCTCTGATTAAAAAAGGTGCAAGTGGTTAACCGGTTGCACAACAATCGGCCAGCAAGGCGGGTTTGGATCGGGGGAATTTCAGGCAAAAAAATGAACTTAACTCAAATTCCCCCTTCAAATTAATGTCATGGAGATTTATGAGAGTCGTACTTTTTATAGGGAGATTTAAAAAAATGGCTCATTCTCGCCAGCGCTTAAGGCTAACCGTTACAACACCATTGCCAGGGAGGAGGATCGCCTATGGTGAGTAATGAGGACATCCTTGATTGGTACAATGAGCGGTTTAATAAACCGGGCTTTTTTTCCAAAAAACGCTGGCCCGTCACGATGGATACCAGCCTTTCAACCGGCCGCTATGTATGGGCGTGTGAGGCAGGTGACGAAATAATGGAAGAGTATTTCGGGAAATTTAAGGTTGACCCTGCCGGGTTTGATTTCGTGAAATATTGGCCTGTTGAAGCGTCTGGTTTTTCGGTCTTTGCGCTTTGTAGATGCGGAAATGACGAGGACGAACCGTTACCACTGACACTCAACATGTTGGCTGAATCAGCCCGGGCCGGAAAATGGCTCTATCCGTAGAAAGCGTTTCCTCTTCTTAAGCCCGGCATTCTCGCGGCTTAGCCGAAAATTATCCGCATAAAATATCGTGAATTTCAGGTAAAAAAAATCCCCGCCGAAGCGGGGATCGATGTTCGCTGACAGAGACTTAGCCCTGGATCTGCGCGTGCATTTCCTGCACCGAGATAACCTGCGCGGTGGGATCTGCGCTCAGTGAGTTTGCCGTAGCAAACGCACCGTTCAGCGTGGTGTCGTAGTGCACCTTGTACTGCAGCGCGCTGCGGCGGATCAGTTTGGAATCCTCAATCGCCTGGCGTCCTGCCGTGGTGTTTACGATGTAAGCGTACTCACCGTTTTTCAGACGATCCTGGATATGAGGACGGCCTTCATGCACCTTGTTGACCAGGCGGATGTTGATCCCTGCTTCACCCAGCACCACTGCGGTACCGTGAGTCGCGTCCAGTTCGAAGCCCAGTGACTGCAGCTTGGCGGCCAGCGCAACGATGCGCTTCTTGTCGCCATCACGCACGGACAGTAAGGCACGACCGGTTTTCTTCATGTTGCTCGCCGCGCCCAGCATCGCTTTCGAGAACGCTTCTGCGAAGGTTTTGCCAACACCCATGACTTCACCGGTGGAACGCATTTCAGGGCCGAGGATGGGGTCAACGCCCTGGAACTTGTTAAACGGCAGCACCACTTCTTTCACCGAGTAGTAAGGCGGAATGACTTCTTCCGTAATGCCCTGCTCTGCCAGCGTTTTGCCTGCCATTACGCGTGCCGCCACTTTCGCCAGCGGCACACCGGTTGCCTTGGAAACAAACGGTACGGTACGGGCAGCACGTGGGTTCACCTCAATCAGGTAAACTTCGTTGTCTTTCACCGCAAACTGCACGTTCATCAGGCCACGTACGCAGAGTTCGAAGGCCAGCTTCTCAACCTGCTGACGCATCACGTCCTGGATCTCTTTGCTCAGCGTGTAGGCTGGCAGAGAACACGCGGAGTCACCGGAATGCACGCCCGCCTGCTCGATATGCTCCATGATGCCGCCAATCAGCACGCGCTCACCGTCGCAAATCGCATCCACATCCACTTCTACCGCGTCGTCAAGAAAGCGGTCCAGCAGCACCGGCGCATCGTTAGAGACGGCAACCGCATTCTGGAAGTAGCGCTTCAGGTCGATGTCGTCATACACGATTTCCATCGCACGACCGCCCAGCACGTAAGAAGGACGCACAACCAGCGGATAGCCAATCACCGCCGCTTTCTCTACCGCCTGCTCAATCGCAGTCACGGTGGAGTTTGCCGGCTGCTTCAGGCCCAGGCGTTCAACCGCCTGCTGGAAACGCTCGCGGTCTTCTGCACGGTCGATAGCATCCGGGCTGGTACCGATAATCGGCACGCCAGCGGCTTCCAGCTCACGCGCCAGTTTCAGTGGCGTCTGACCACCGTACTGCACGATCACGCCTTTCGGCTTCTCGATACGCACGATTTCCAGCACGTCTTCCAGCGTTACCGGCTCGAAGTACAGACGGTCGGAGGTGTCGTAGTCGGTGGAGACGGTTTCAGGGTTACAGTTGACCATAATGGTCTCGTAACCATCTTCACGCAGCGCCAGTGATGCATGGACGCAGCAGTAGTCGAACTCAATGCCCTGGCCGATACGGTTTGGACCGCCGCCCAGCACCATGATTTTCTCACGGTCGCTGTTAGGGTTGGATTCGCACTCTTCTTCATAGGTGGAGTACATGTAAGCGGTATCGGTAGAGAATTCCGCCGCACAGGTATCGACACGCTTATATACCGGGTGCAGATTGTACTGCTCACGCAGCTTACGCACTTCAGCTTCAGACACACCCGCCAGCGCAGACAGACGCGCATCGGCAAAGCCTTTACGCTTCAGGGTACGCAGGAAGTCCGCCGTCAGGCCATTAACGCCTTCGCGGGCAACCTGGCCTTCCAGCTGAACCAGCTCTTCAATCTGAACCAGGAACCAGCGGTCAACGTTGGTCAGGCTGAAGATCTCTTCCACGTTCATGCCCGCACGGAACGCATCCGCGATGTACCAGATACGGTCAGAACCGGCGTCTTTCAGCTCGTGACGGATAACCGTCATCGCTTCCGCATCGTTCAGGTCAACTTTCGGGTCAAAGCCGTGTGCGCCAACTTCGAGGCCGCGCAGCGCTTTCTGCATGGATTCCTGAAGGGTGCGGCCAATCGCCATCACTTCACCCACCGACTTCATCTGCGTGGTCAGGCGGTCATTGGCACCGGCAAATTTCTCGAAGTTGAAGCGAGGGATTTTGGTCACTACGTAGTCGATAGACGGTTCGAACGATGCCGGGGTCAGGCCACCGGTGATGTCGTTCATCAGCTCATCAAGCGTGTAACCTACCGCCAGTTTGGCCGCGATTTTAGCAATCGGGAAGCCAGTGGCTTTCGAGGCCAGCGCAGAAGAGCGCGACACGCGTGGGTTCATTTCGATGATGATCAGACGGCCATTCGCCGGGTTAACGGAGAACTGCACGTTAGAGCCACCGGTTTCCACGCCGATTTCACGCAGTACCGCCATCGAGGCGTTACGCATGATTTGATATTCTTTGTCGGTCAGGGTCTGGGCTGGCGCCACGGTGATGGAGTCACCGGTGTGGATGCCCATTGCATCGAAGTTTTCAATCGAGCAGACGATGATGCAGTTGTCGTTTTTATCACGCACCACTTCCATCTCGTACTCTTTCCAGCCAATCAGCGACTCATCAATCAGCAACTCGTTGGTGGGGGAAAGATCCAGTCCGCGTTCGCAAATCTCTTCAAACTCTTCGCGGTTATAGGCAATACCGCCACCTGAACCGCCCATGGTAAAGGAAGGACGGATGATGCACGGGAAGCCAACGTCTGCGGCAACCGCATAGGCTTCTTCCATGTTGTGTGCGAAGCCTGAACGCGCGGTATCCAGACCGATGCTCTTCATCGCTTTATCAAAGCGCTGACGGTCTTCTGCTTTGTCGATGGCATCGGCGGTAGCACCAATCATCGCCACGCCGAACTCTTCCAGCACGCCCTGGCGTTCCAGTTCCAGCGCACAGTTCAGTGCGGTCTGGCCGCCCATGGTTGGCAGAACCGCATCCGGACGCTCTTTTTCGATAATCTTGCGCACAACTTCCCAGTGGATCGGCTCGATATAGGTCGCATCGGCCATTTCCGGGTCAGTCATGATGGTTGCCGGGTTGGAGTTAACCAGAATCACGCGGTAACCCTCTTCGCGCAGGGCTTTACAGGCCTGTGCACCAGAGTAGTCAAATTCGCAGGCCTGGCCGATCACGATCGGGCCAGCGCCAAGGATCAGGATACTTTTTATGTCGGTACGTTTTGGCATTTTCTCGCTCCTGATTATTTAGCGGTTGAACGGTAGGCTTCGATCAGTTCGATAAAGTGATCGAACAGCGGCGCGGCATCGTGCGGGCCCGGGCTGGCTTCCGGGTGACCCTGGAAGCTGAACGCTGCTTTATCAGTGCGGTGAATGCCCTGTACCGTCTGGTCAAACAGCGAGGTGTGCGTCACTCGCAGGTTTGCCGGTAAGTTGGTTTCGTCTACGGCGAAGCCGTGGTTCTGTGCGGTGATCATCACGGTGTTGTTATCCAGGTCTTTCACCGGATGGTTGCCGCCGTGGTGGCCCAGCTTCATCTTGACGGTTTTTGCCCCGCTGGCCAGCGCCAGTAACTGGTGGCCAAGGCAGATGCCGAAGACCGGCACGTCGGTTTCCAGGAAGGCTTTGATTGCCGCAATCGCGTAATCACACGGTTCCGGATCCCCAGGTCCGTTAGAAAGGAAGATGCCATCCGGGTTCATCTTCAGCACCTCTTCTGCTGGCGTTTGCGCCGGCACAATCGTCAGGCGACAGCCACGGTCAACCAGCATGCGCAGGATGTTGCGCTTCACGCCGTAGTCATAGGCCACGACATGGAAAGGCAGGTCGGCTTCTTGCTTCGCGTCCGGCAATCCGTCCAGTGTCCAGCTGCCTTGCAGCCAGCTGTAGCTTTCACTGGTGGTCACTTCTTTCGCCAGATCCATTCCTTTCAGGCCCGGGAAGGCTTTCGCCTGCTGCAGAGCCAGCTGCGCATCAGGTGCGTCGCTGGCGATGATGCAGCCGTTCTGCGCCCCTTTTTCGCGCAGCAGACGGGTCAGCTTACGCGTATCGATATCGGCAATAGCGACAATGTTGTGACGCGTCAGATACTCAGACAGCCCTTCTTCATTACGGAAGTTGCTGGCAATCAGCGGCAGGTCACGAATGACGAGGCCCTGAGCATGTACCTGAGAGGATTCTTCGTCAGCGGAATTGGTGCCGACATTGCCGATATGGGGATAAGTAAGAGTAACGATCTGGCGGGAATAGGAAGGATCAGTGAGGATTTCTTGATAACCGGTCATTGAAGTGTTGAAAACAACTTCCCCCACTGCCGATCCTGTTGCCCCGATGGCCCGACCGTGGAATTGGGTTCCGTCTTCGAGAACCAATAGCGCTGACTTAATCAAAACATCCTCCTGAGAATAAACAGTCACATTATTTGCATATTAATTCATAACAGAGCCATAAATCAATGCAAAAACCGCCTGAATTCTCGATTTTTGGCAAATTGCGCGCATTCTAATGATCGCTCACTCTGTTGTCTACCCCGCAGCTCACTTTTTCTTAGTCTTTTACTCAACTGGAGAGGAAATCGGAGGATTTACCCTGAAAAGGACAGATATCCAGTCCATAAAACCGGTTGCCTGACGGGATGTGCATAGGAAAAGGGAAAATGGCGTTAAAAAGTGGACCAAATGGTCAAAATTAACAATTTTTGCGGAATAAATTGAGGATAAAAACACATAATAGCCATTATGGATCGAAAATTAACTTAAGGCAGTATTATTACAAAATAAAAAGGGCAATAAAATTATTGCCCTATCCAATCAGAACCTTATGATTGAAATAACCACATCACGATGGTGCACAACACTTATAAATCATCTAAATTCAACACGCTTCGCATATCATAAAGACCTGCTTTACGCGTGCTTAACCAGTCTGCTGCACGAACTGCGCCTTTCGCGAAGGTCATGCGGCTTGAAGCCTTGTGGGTAATCTCTACGCGCTCACCGATATCTGCAAACATCGCGGTGTGTTCGCCAACGATATCGCCGGCACGAACGGTGGCAAAACCGATAGTTTGCGCCTTACGTTCACCGGTATGGCCTTCGCGGGCATACACGGCGTGCTCATTTAAATCCCAGTCCATTGCATCAGCAATCGCTTCGCCCATCGCCAGCGCGGTCCCGGATGGCGCATCCACTTTATGACGGTGGTGAGCCTCAACGATTTCGATATCGGCATAGTCGCCCATCACTTTGGCGGCTTTTTCCAGCAGTTTCAGCACCAGGTTCACACCCACGCTAAAGTTCGCTGCGAACACAATAGCAATCTCATGTGACGCTTGTTTGATCGCCGCTTTGGCCGAATCATCCAGCCCGGTGGTACCGATCACCATCGCTTTCTGGTGCTGACGGCAAAAATCCAGATACGCCAGCGTGCCTTCAGGACGGGTAAAGTCGATCAGCACGTCGAAGTCGTTCACCACGGCGTCCAGGTTGTCGCTAATCTTGACGCCCGTCGCGCCGGTTCCGGCCATCTCGCCGGCATCAGCGCCGACCAGTGAAGAGCCTTCCCGCACCAAAGCTGCGCCTAAGCACACGCCGTCCGCCTCCTGTGCTGCCTGAATTAACTGACGCCCCATGCGTCCTGCGGCGCCAACAATGGCAAGGCGGATTTGTGCATTGTTCATAATGAATCCCTGTATAAAGTCTGTGCATGCAAAGCGTTGACAGGTTAACCATGCGGTAACCTCTGCGCCACAATAAAAACACCATGATTAGAATTTTATGCCAGACGCGACGGATTATCAGTAAAACAAATTTTGTCTGGCTTTGATCGGCGGGTATAGCAGGCGGTACAGCGAAGTAAAAAACTTCCGCAGCAGGGCGCTGCGGAAGGCGATTAGTCGACCTGGCGGACGTCGACGCGGAGTTCTTTCGGCACTTCGAAAACAATGTTCTCTTCACGGCCGATCAGCTCGATAGCGGTTTCGCCACCGAACTCGCGCAGACGCTGGATCACTTCCTGCACCAGAATGTCTGGTGCGGAGGCACCGGCAGTGACGCCAACGCAGCTCACGCCTTTGATCCACTCTTCCTGGATGTCATCGGCGGAGTCGATCAGTCGCGCAAGTTTCCCTGCACGCTGCGCCAGCTCGGCCAGACGGTTGGAGTTGGAGGAGTTGCGTGAACCCACCACCAGCACCACGTCGGCGTCTTTTGCCAGCGTGCGCACGGCTTCCTGACGGTTGGTGGTGGCATAGCAGATGTCATCTTTGCGCGGGCCGACAATCTTCGGAAAACGGGCACGCAGCGCATCAATCACTTCGTAGGTATCATCCACCGACAGCGTGGTCTGGGTCATAAAACACAGGTTGTTTTCATCCTTAACCTGCAACTTATAGACATCCTCGGGCGCTTCAACCAGATACATGCCGCCTTTCGGGCTGCTGTACTGGCCCATCGTCCCTTCCACTTCCGGGTGGCCGGCGTGACCAATCAGGATCGCTTCAGTGCCTCTGCGGCTGGCTCGCGCCACTTCCATATGCACTTTGGTCACCAGCGGACAGGTGGCATCAAACAGCATGGTCAGATCGCGGGCTTTAGCTTCCGCCCTGACCGCCTGAGAAACACCGTGCGCCGAGAAGATCAGGATCGAGCCGTCCGGCACTTCCCCGATATCTTCAATAAAGATCGCACCGCGCTCGCGCAGGCTGTTGACGACATAGCGGTTATGCACCACTTCATGACGCACGTAGATTGGCGCGCCGTACATTTCCAGCGCGCGCTCCACAATGCTGATGGCGCGATCGACGCCGGCACAAAAGCCGCGGGGATTAGCCAACAGGATTTGCATTTGTCGCCTCCAGTACCGGATCGATCTCCAGCACTTCAACCTCAAAGTGGATAGTCTGCCCGGCCAGCGGATGGTTGAAATCAACGGTGATCGAATCACCGGAAATCTCGCGGATCACGCCGGGCATTTCGTTGCCATCCATGCCGCTGAACAGCATGATGGCGCCGATTTCAGGCTCGCCTGCCTGGGTAAAATCCCGGCGGGAGAAATACTGAATCAAATCCGGGCTGCTCTGGCCAAAAGCATCGTCCGCCGTCAGCGAGAAGGATTTCTTCTCGCCCACGGTCAGACCCAGCAAATGCGACTCCAACCCTTCTGACAGGCTGCCGTCGCCCAGGCTGAACAGCGCGGGTTTGCCGTTATTGCGCGTGGATTCCGCCGTGGAGCCGTCTTCCAGCTTCAAGGTGAAATGCACCAGCACTGCGCTCTCGCGCTGTACAGAATCAGTCATGCCCTGCCCTTAATTTTTTGCCGGTTTGCCGGACGGGCTGAGAAAGCCCTCCAGCACGATCAGTGCGGCACCAATACAGATGGCACAGTCGGCGATATTGAACGTGGCAAAGTGCCAGTCGCCAACGTAGAAGTCGATAAAGTCGACGACAAAGCCATGATACGCGCGGTCAAACAGGTTACCTAACGCGCCGCCAATAATCAGCGCGTAAGCAATATTGTTGAGCTTATTGCTGGCGGCAGTGCGGTACATCATCACCAGCAACGCCACCACAATCGCCACCGCGATGCCGGCAAAGAACCAGCGCTGCCAGCCGCCCTTATCGGCGAGGAAGCTGAACGCCGCCCCGTAGTTATGCGCATAGAAGAAGTTGAAAAATGGCATCACTGACATCGACTCATGCAACATCAGCGTGTTCATAATCCACTGCTTGCTGGCGAAGTCGATGGCAATCACCACCAGAACCAGCCAGACCCAGCGTAAACCGGTCGAGAAGATAGGTTTACTCATCAGGCAAACTTACGCTGTTCGCCAGCGCCCGCAATGTTGGTGGCACAGCGTCCGCACACGTCCGGATGCTCAGCACTCTGACCAATGTCAGTAGTGTAATGCCAGCAGCGTGGGCATTTCTCGCCTTCTGCTTTATGCAGGGCAATTTTCAGACCTTTCACCAGCTCGCTCTGCTGCGCTTCTTCGGTTGCCAGCGCATAGTCAGCCACCTGGGCACCCGAGGTCAGCAGCACAAAGCGCAGCTCGTCACCCAGGCTAACCAGCTTCTTAGCCAGATCGGCATCGGCGTACAGCGTTACCGTCGCTTCCAGCGATCCGCCAACGCGCTTATCAGCACGCGCCTGCTCGATCACTTTGTTCACTTCGCCGCGCACTTTCAGCAGCTCAGCCCAGTAGCTGTCGTTCATCGATTCGTTATCCGCCAGACCAAACAGGCCGTCGAACCACTCACCGGTGAAGACATACTTCTCGCGCTTGCCTGGCAGTTCGCCCCAGATTTCATCTGCGGTGAAGGACATGATCGGCGCCATCCAGCGGACCAGCGCTTCCGCGATGTAATACAGCGCGGTCTGGCAGCTACGACGCGCCAGGCCATCGGCTTTCGCGGTGTACTGACGGTCTTTGATGATATCCAGGTAGAAGGAGCCCATCTCAACCGAGCAGAACTGCATCAAACGCTGGACGACTTCATGGAAGTCATAGTTCTCATACGAAGCGAGGATATCGTCCTGCGCCGCTTTGGCACGACCCACTGCCCAGCGATCCAGCACCACCATCTCTTCCGGCTTCACGCTGTCGGTTTCTGGGTTGAAGCCGTTCAGGTTAGCCAGCAGGAAGCGCGCAGTGTTACGGATACGGCGATAGGAGTCAGCCGAGCGTTTCAGGATCTCGTCCGATACCGCCATTTCGCCGGAGTAATCGGTAGACGCCACCCACAGACGCAGGATGTCGCCACCCAGCTTGTTCATCACGTCTTGGGGTGAAACGGTGTTGCCGATGGATTTCGACATCTTACGGCCCTGACCATCAACGGTGAAACCGTGGGTCAGTACCTGGCGGTAAGGCGCTTTGCCTTTCATCGCCGTCGAGATCATCAGGGAAGACATAAACCAGCCACGGTGCTGATCCGATCCTTCCAGATACATGTCCGGCGAGTGACCGTCGAATTCAGGACGGGCATCCACCACCGAGAAGCTGGTCGAGCCGGAGTCAAACCACACGTCCAACGTGTCAGGCACTTTGACGTAGTTTTCTGCGTCGGCGCCCATCAGCTCGCTGGCGTCCAAATCCCACCAGGCCTGAATACCGTCTTGCTCAACGCGCTGAGCAACTTTCTCCATCAGCTCAAGGGTATCCGGGTGCAGCTGCTCGGTGTCTTTATGCACGAACAACGACATCGGCACGCCCCAGGTACGCTGGCGGGAAATACACCAGTCTGGACGGTTGGCAACCATCGATTCGATACGCGCCTGGCCCCAGTCTGGGATCCACTGCACGCCTTTGATCTCTTTCAGTGACTGCGCACGCAGACCTTTCTGATCCATGCTGATAAACCACTGCGGCGTGGCACGGAAGATGATTGGGGTTTTGTGGCGCCAGCAGTGTGGGTAGCTGTGCAGCAGTTTTTCCACATGCAGCAGCGCGCCTTTTTCACGCAGGATCTCAACGATCATGTCGTTGGCTTTAAAGACGTTTACGCCATCCAGCGAGGGATAGGTGCCCGGCAGGAAGCTGCCGTCTGGCCCAACCGGGTTGGCGGTTTCGATACCGTATTTCTGGCCGATAACATAGTCATCAGGACCGTGGCCCGGCGCGGTGTGAACGGCACCGGTACCCGCTTCCAGCGTTACGTGCTCGCCGAGGACAACCGGTGAAGTGTGATCGAGGAACGGATGCTGGAAGGCCTGCAGCTCAAGAGAAGCCCCTTTCACCTCGCCCAGCACTTTCCACTCGCTCACGCCGACGCGCTTCATCACGCTCTCGACCATCTCTTTTGCCAGGATCAGCGCGCGACCTTCGATCTGCAGCAGTTCGTATTCGAACTCCGGATGCAGAGAGATGGCGCGGTTAGCCGGCATGGTCCACGGCGTGGTGGTCCAGATCACCAGCGAGATCGGGCCGTCAACGTGCGCGGCGCCAAACTTGGCCTGTACCGCCTCTTTATCAACGGCATTAAACATCACGTCGATAGAGGGCGAGGTTTTGTCGTAATACTCGACTTCGGCTTCTGCCAGCGCAGAGCGGCAGTCCATGCACCAGTGCACCGGCTTGGCGCCTTTGTGCATATGGCCGTTGCCGATGATTTTGCTGAGCGCACGGATGATGTTCGCTTCAGTTTTGAAGTTCATGGTCAGGTAAGGACGATCCCAGTCGCCCAGCACGCCCAGACGGATGAAGTCCTTTTTCTGGCCTTCAACCTGCTCGGCCGCGTATTCACGGCAGGCAGCACGGAATTCTGCCGCGGTGACTTTCTCACCTGGCTTACCGATCATCTGCTCAACTTTGTGCTCAATCGGCAGACCGTGGCAGTCCCAACCCGGCACATACGGCGAGTCGAAGCCCGACAGACCTTTGGACTTAACGATAATGTCTTTCAGAATCTTGTTAACTGAGTGACCAATATGAATGCTGCCGTTCGCGTACGGAGGGCCATCATGCAGGATAAAGGTTTTTTTCCCTTTTTTGGCTTCGCGGATGATGCCGTAGAGATTGTCATCATACCAACGCTGCAGCATTCCCGGTTCACGCTTGGCCAGATCGCCACGCATCGGGAACCCCGTTTCCGGCAAATTCAGGGTAGATTTATAGTCACTCATCAGATTCTCGATTCCGTATTTCGGTTCTGTTTAAACCGGTGTTTTCAGCCCGAAAAATGTCCGGGCGCTCACCACATCTTTAGCAATTTGCTCTTTGAGCTCGTCAAGTGAAGCAAAACGCTGCTCATTTCGTATTTTTTGACAGAGCACCACGTCTATATGGCGTCCATACAGGTGCATTGCAACGTCCAGCAGGTGAACTTCTAACTGCTGACGCATGCCGGCAACCGTTGGGCGGGTGCCAATGTTGGCAACGCCAGGCAACGGTTTATCGCCCAGACCCAGCACTTCCACGGCATACACCCCTTTCACCGGCGAAACGTAGCGTCGCAACGGCAGATTAGCGGTAGGGAAGCCTAACGTCCGGCCCAGTGCATCACCGTGCACGACCCGGCCTGAAATGCTGAAGGGATGTCCAAGAAGTGCAGCCGCCAGCGGCAGATTATCTTCGGCCAACGCCTGACGGACTGCCGTGCTGCTGATGCGCTTGCCATCATCACAGAAGGTCTGGGTACTGATGACATCAAAGCCATGTTCGATGCCCGCATGCTGTAATAACAGGAAATCTCCCTGGCGACCAGCGCCAAAGCGGAAGTCATCGCCTACGGCCAGGAACTTCACATCCAGCTTGTCCACCAGTAAGTCGGTGACAAAACTTTGCGCGGTCAGCGCGGCAAAGCGGCGGTCGAAACGCACGCACAGCACCGCATCCACACCCGCTTCGCTCAGGTAGCGAACTTTATCCCGCAGGCGTGTCAGCCTGGCAGGCGCTTTATCAGCCGCAAACAGCTCAAGCGGTTGCGGTTCAAAGATCATCACCACCACCGGCAAATTGCGTTGGCGTCCTTCTTCACACAGTCGGGCCAGCAGCGCCTGATGGCCGCGATGCACGCCATCGAAGTTACCGATGGTCAGTACGCAGCCGCGATGCTGCTCCCTAAGGTTATGTATGCCGCGGATAAACTTCATGGCTGGCTCAAATTTGTGGAAATCGGCGGATTATACCTTGTACAGCTCTGAAGGTTAACCCGCGAATGCGGCTTTACTCTGTTTATCGCGGCATTTTCTGCGGTAAACTGCTCCGTCAGGCGGCAATAGCATTTATCTTGTGATTAAGCTGTATTCGGTGAGATGAAGCTGGTAGAATCTTGCGCCATCGAAACGTAATAGAGTGTCGCGTGTTTGGCGGCGCTTATTTGCACAAATCCATTGACAACCATGGGCGAAAGAGGCATATTCCTCGGCCTTTGAATTGTCCTCATAGAACTATTTGGGAGTTGGACCTTGGCTAATATCAAATCAGCTAAGAAACGCGCAGTAACGTCTGAGAAGCGTCGTAAGCACAACGCTAGCCGTCGTTCAATGTTGCGTACTTTTATCAAGAAAGTCTACGCGGCTGTCGCTCTTGGCGATAAAGCGGCTGCGCAGAATGCATTTAATGAAATGCAACCAATTGTGGACCGTCAGGCAGCTAAAGGCCTGATCCACAAAAACAAAGCTGCACGCCATAAAGCAAATCTGGCTGCACAGATCAGCAAACTGGATTAATCTCCAGCCCGCTAATCGGCTTTGATGAAAAAACCGGCTCTGCCGGTTTTTTTGTGTCTGCAATTCAGGAAAACAGCCCCGTAAAGTCCTTGTTGCAGATACGCTGTACCGCCGGATGCTGGATCATCCGCTCGGCAAATATCACGTGATACTCTTCCACCACGCTGTCTATCCTGCCCAGTTCTAAAATTCCTTTCTCAAAAAATACATCATTGGCATAGCTGGATGGCGCGACAAATATCGCATTGTGGCTGGCACCGAACGCCTTCATCAGTGCGGCATCGTCAAACTCGCCCAGAATATCCACTTCCAGTCCCTGGGTCTGAAACCAGTTCAACAGCTTTCGTCCCAGCATCGAACGACGGCCGGGGATCAGCAGCTTTCGCTGTTCAAGGCAGGCCGGGAAAGGTAAATCAGGTTGCGGTGCCTGACACCAGAAGCTGATGCAGGATTCGCCCAGCTTGACGGAGAACAGTCCTTCCTGCTGGGTGGAGTCGATTGGGCAGTCGGAGAGGATCATATCCAGCTTGTGCTGGCTCAGCTGCTCCAGCAGCATTTCGTGGGTCGATTCATAACAGCGCAGATGAATTTTATCTTCGTCGACCACCGCGGTTTGCAGCACCTGGCTGACCAACCTTTTCGACAGCACATCCGCCACGCCAACGTCGAACAGCAGACTGGCTTCCTTGCGGTAGTTAACGATATCCAGCATCTCCTGGCTGAGCTGAAACATTTTGTCGGCATAGCGGAACACCAGCTGTCCAAGCTCAGACGGCACCAGCCCTCTTCCCTGGCGTTTAAACAGTTTGCCCTGCAGACGGTCCTCCAGCGCTTTGATCTGCCCGGTGATGGTCTGCGGCGTCAGATTAAGGGCATCTGCCGCGCCCACCACCGAACCGGCTTTGCACACCTGCCAGAAGTAATAGAGATGGTTGAAGTTAATGTGTGACATGCGCGCCTCCCTGATGGCGTGATCGGAACCGGCCAGCCGGTTCCGCGTTATCGCAGTTTAAGACGCAACAGCGTGTACCCCATCACCGCAGAAATAGCCGAACCGACCAGGATACCCAGTTTCGCCAGCGTCACCATCTCTTCGTGGGCGGCATCAAAGGCCAGCGAGGCGATAAAGATCGACATGGTAAAGCCGATCCCGCACAGCAGCCCGACCGACGCGATGTCCTGCATGCGGGTGCCTTCCGGCAAGGCCGCAATCTTCAGTTTTACCGCCAGCCAGCAGATCAGGGTGATCCCCAGCGGTTTACCGATAAACAGCCCGAGAATAATGCCGATTGGCACCGCCGACAGCAGGCCATCAGCAGACACGCCGGTTAACGAGACGCCGGCATTGGCAAAGGCAAACAGCGGCAGGATCACCCAGCTCACCCATGGCGCCAGGCCATGCGCCAGGTGCATCGCCGGGGAATGACCGTTCTCTTTTTTCAGCGGCACAAAGAATCCAACCAGCACACCCGCCACCGTGGCGTGGATGCCAGACTTCAGCACCGCCACCCACAGCACCATGCCAACCAGCATATAAAGCGAGATACTGCGCACGCCCATTTTATTCAGCAGCGCCAGCACCACAATCGCGCCGCCGGCAACGGCCAGTGACGTCACGGACAGGTCCTGGGTATAGAAGAAGGCAATGATCAGGATCGCCCCAAGGTCATCAATGACGGCCAGCGCCATCAGGAACATCTTCAGCGCAGGCGGCACGCGGCTGCCGAGCAGCGCAAGGATACCCAGCGCAAACGCGATGTCCGTCGCGGTCGGGATAGCCCAGCCGTGAATGGCCAGCGGATCGTTATGGTTCATCGCCGCATAGATCAGCGCGGGGGCCAGCATACCGCCCAGCGCGGCAATCAATGGGAACATCGCACGCTCACGCGTTGCCAGCGAGCCGGAAACCAGCTCGTGCTTCACTTCCAGACCGATCATCAGGAAGAACACCGCCATCAGCGCATCATTGATCCACAACAGCAGGTTTTTGCTGATATCCAGGCTACCGAAGCGGAATTCGACCGGCATATTCAGGATAGATTGGTAAGCCTGCTGGGTGCCGGCCGTGTTCGCGAGGATCATCGCTATCGCCGCAGCGATAATGAGTACCACGCCACCGGTGGCTTCATTTTTCAGGAGTCGTTTGAGCGCTGCATTCATCTTGGCATTCCCTTAACAAAGTGATGAAGAAAAGTACCGCAAGCATACGCGCTTTAACTGCTCGTAAAAAACAGTTTATACCCGGTTATAAGGTAGGTATTTCCGAGTTGTGAAGCCGTTCGGGAAAATGCGCAAAAAAAAACGGACAGCCTGAGCCGTCCGTTAGTCTGACTTCCGCAGAAATTAACGAGTCAGGTCATCGAAGAATTTCTTCACGCCGTCGAAGAAGCTTTTCGAGCGCGGGCTGTTCTTCTCGCCGCTTGGGCCACCGAAGCTCTCTTCCAGCTCCTGCAGCAACGCCTTCTGCTTCTCGTTCAGGCTGACCGGGGTTTCTACCACCACGCGGCACAGCAGGTCGCCCTGAGCACCGCCGCGCACGGATTTAACACCCTTGCTGCGCATACGGAACAGCTTGCCGGTCTGGGTTTCCGCCGGGACTTTCAACTTCACACGGCCATCCAGCGTCGGCACTTCAATCTCGCCGCCCAGTGCTGCCATGGCAAAGTTGATCGGCACTTCGCAATACAGGTTGTTCTCTTCACGCTCGAAGATTGGGTGCTTGCGCACCTGCACCTGAACGTAGAGATCTCCTGCCGGTGCACCATGCTCGCCCGCTTCGCCTTCGCCAGTCAGACGGATACGGTCGCCGGTATCGACGCCAGCCGGGATTTTCACCGACAGGGTCTTGGACTTCTCGACGCGGCCGTGACCGTGACAGGCATTACACGGATCCTTGATCACCGAGCCGCGACCGTGACAGGTAGGACACGCCTGCTGCACGGTAAAGAAGCCCTGACGCATCTGAACCTGGCCCTGTCCATGACAGGTGCCACAGGTCTGTGGTTTGGTGCCCGCTTTCGCGCCGCTACCGTCACACACCTCACACTCTTCCAACGTTGGAATGCGGATCTCTTTGGACACGCCGCGGACAGCTTCTTCAAGCGTCAGCTCCATGTTGTAGCGTAAATCGGCACCACGCGCAGCACGTTGCTGACGACGTCCTCCGCCAAAGATATCGCCGAACACGTCGCCAAAGATATCGCTGAAATCGGCACCGCCGCCACCAAAGCCGCCGCCACCGCCGCCCATACCGCCCTGTTCAAAGGCTGCATGACCGTACTGATCGTAAGCTGCACGTTTCTGGCCATCGGTCAGAATTTCGTACGCTTCCTTCACTTCTTTAAATTTGGCTTCAGATTCTTTATCACCGGGATTACGGTCAGGGTGGAGTTTCATCGCCAGGCGTTTGTAGGCCTTTTTGATTTCACGCTCATCCGCTGATTTGGAAACGCCTAAAATCTCGTAATAGTCTTGCTTCGCCATACTGGTGTTCCTGCCCTTAACATGCGTGCACGGGCGTGGAGAAATTCCCACGCCCGTGCCGGTTATCATCAGTGGCCTGTTACAGGCCACCGTGCCCGCTCAGGGCGATTATTTTTTGTTGTCTTTCACTTCTTCAAATTCAGCGTCAACAACGTCGTCATCTTTCTTCGCAGAAGCGTCACCGGCATCCGCTGCGCCGCCAGCGGCCTGCTGCTGCTGTGCGAACTCCATCAGTTTGCTGGAAACTTCAGTCAGCGCCTGCATTTTCGCTTCGATAGCGTCTTTATCTTCGCCTTTCAGCGCTTCGTTCAGCTCGGCCAGGGCTGCCTCAATCGGCGCCTTGTCGTCTGCTGGCAGTTTATCGCCGGCTTCGTCCAGCTGCTTACGGGTGCTGTGCGACAAGTGATCGGCTGTGTTACGAACCTGAACCAGCTCTTCGAACTTACGGTCGGACTCAGCGTTAGCTTCAGCGTCACGAACCATTTTTTCGATCTCTTCGTCGTTCAGACCAGAAGATGCCTTGATGGTGATCTTCTGCTCTTTACCGCTGTTTTTGTCTTTAGCAGACACGTGCAGGATACCATCGGCATCGATATCAAAGGTGACTTCGATCTGCGGCATGCCGCGCGGTGCGCCCTGAATCCCGTCCAGGTTGAACTGGCCCAGCGATTTGTTATCCGCAGCACGCTTACGCTCACCCTGAACCACGTGAATGGTTACAGCAGACTGGTTGTCTTCAGCAGTAGAGAACACCTGGCTGTGTTTGGTCGGGATAGTGGTGTTCTTGGTGATCAGTGAGGTCATCACGCCACCCATGGTTTCGATACCCAGAGACAGAGGGGTAACGTCCAGTAACAGAACGTCTTTCACTTCACCCGCTAACACGCCACCCTGAACCGCAGCACCGACGGCAACCGCTTCATCCGGGTTTACGTCTTTACGTGGTTCTTTACCGAAGAACTCAGCCACTTTCGACTGCACCATTGGCATACGCGTCTGGCCACCAACAAGGATAACGTCGTTGATGTCTGAAACAGACAGACCGGCATCCTGCAGCGCCACTTTCAGCGGGTCGATAGAGCGAGCCACCAGATCTTCAACCAGTGATTCCAGCTTCGCACGGGTCACTTTGATGTTCAGGTGCTTAGGACCAGTCGCATCAGCCGTGATGTACGGCAGGTTCACGTCGGTCTGCTGTGCAGAAGACAGTTCGATTTTCGCTTTCTCTGCCGCTTCTTTCAGACGCTGCATTGCCAGCGGATCGTTGTGCAGATCGATGCCAGAATCTTTCTTAAATTCTGCCACCAGATAGTTGATCATGCGGCTATCGAAGTCTTCACCACCCAGGTGGGTATCACCGTTGGTTGCCAGCACTTCAAAGGTTTTTTCGCCATCAACTTCATCGATTTCGATGATGGAGATATCGAAGGTACCGCCGCCCAGGTCATAAACCGCGATAGTGCGGTTGCCCTGGCCTTTGTCCATACCGTAAGCCAGTGCCGCTGCGGTTGGTTCGTTGATGATACGTTTTACGTCCAGACCTGCGATACGGCCGGCATCTTTCGTTGCCTGACGCTGCGCATCGTTAAAGTACGCTGGAACAGTGATAACCGCTTCAGTTACCGGTTCGCCCAGGTAATCTTCAGCCGTTTTCTTCATTTTCTTCAGCACTTCAGCAGAGATCTGCGGCGGTGCCATTTTCTGGCCTTTCACGTCGATCCAGGCGTCACCGTTGTCAGAACCGGCGATTTTGTATGGCATGATTTTGATATCACGCTGCACTTCTTCGTCCTGGAAGCGACGGCCAATCAGGCGCTTAATCGCAAACAGGGTATTCTGTGGGTTGGTCACAGCCTGACGCTTAGCCGGTGAACCGACCAGAATCTCGCCGTCCTGGGTGTACGCGATGATGGAAGGGGTGGTGCGATCGCCTTCCGCATTCTCCAGTACACGCGCTTTGCCGCCATCCATAATCGCGACACAAGAGTTAGTCGTACCCAGGTCAATACCAATAATTTTACCCATCTATACATCTCCCACTTAAATTTATGTCAAATCAGTTTATGAACACTTAATGCGGGCTTTTTTTGCCGTTTCAACTGCTGGCGCCGCGCTTTTTTTCCAGGTCCATAACCTTGGATGCCAAATAAGATGGGGCCATCCAGAGCGGCATCAAGGGGCAAGGTGAAAAAAATTTCGTTTTTTCCACTCTTCAGATCAAGGTTTGCCGGACGGCGGATCATTATGATGCCGCGCGAGTTGAAAAAATGGGGCCATTAATCCGCAAAAACAGCCCCTTTCAGTCAGTTACTTCAGTTTTTTTTACTTCTTGATCATGGATATCAGAGGATTTATGGACAGCAGCAAATTAGCGAACCCCGGACCGCTCGGCCTGATGGGCTTTGGCATGACCACCGTATACCTTAATCTGCATAACGCCGGTTTCTTTCCGCTTAACGCCGCCATTTTCAGCATGGGGATATTTTTTGGCGGTCTGGCGCAGATCCTCGCCGGCCTTATGGAGTATAAAAAAGGGAACACCTTCGGCCTGACAGCCTTCACCGCCTATGGCTGCTTCTGGCTGAGCCTGGTGGGCATTTTACTGTTACCCCGCACCGGACTAGCAGAGCCCGCTGATGACACCGCGCTCGGTATCTGGCTGGCATTATGGGGCGTGTTCACGCTGTTTATGTTCTTTGGCACCCTGCGCGCCAACCGGGCCTTACAGTTTGTCTTCGCCAGCCTGACGCTGCTCTTCGCCCTTCTCGCCATCGGCCATATTGCCGGCAATCATGCCGTGATGATGCTGGCAGGCTATGAAGGCATTCTTTGCGGCGCCAGCGCGATTTATCTGGCCATGGCCGAAGTGATTAATGCGCATTTGGGGCGCACAGCGCTGCCCGTTGGCGAGATGAATAAGGCGTAATTTGCGGAAGAAAGTGACCCGCCCGGCCGTTGAAAAATGACCGGGCTTTTTTATTAGCTGAAGGTACGACCGCCCAGTGCGTCACGCTTGCCATCGCGCTTTAACCAGATGCCGACCAGCAGACCGATTGCTGACAGCGCCAACACATAATAAGCCGGGGCCAGCGGCGTCACCGCCATAATCAGGGTGACGAAAATTGGCGTTAAGCCGCCAAAAATGGCGTAAGCGACGTTATATGAGAAGGCAATACCGGTGAAACGCACTTCCGCCGGGAAGGCCCGCACCATCACATAAGGCACCGCGCCGACCACGCCCACGCTTAAGCCCACCAGCGCGTAGCAGGGGAATAACAGCTCGGGATGCGCGCCAACCGTGCGGTAAAATATCCAGCTGCACACCGCCAGCAACAGGCTGCCCACGATAAAGGTTTTACTGGCGCCAAAGCGATCGGCTGCAAAGCCCGCGCAGATGCAGCCCACCAGCAGCATCACCGTCGCCAGGCTGTTGGCCTGCAGTGCTTGCGCAGTCGGAATGCCGTACTGCTTTTGCAGCAAGGTCGGCGTCATCAGGATCACCACCACAATTCCCGCCGAGAGCAGCCAGGTCAGCAACATGCTGATGGCGATTTCGCGTTTATGTTTCACCACCACCGCTTTCAACGGCAGTTCCGCGGCCAGCGCTTTCCGCGCTTTCATCTCGACAAAGATCGGGGTTTCCTGCAACCAGCGGCGCAGATACAGCGCGATAAAGCCAAACACGCCGCCCAGCAGGAACGGGATACGCCAGGCGCCGGACAGGATGCCCTGCGGACCAAAGGCGCTGTTGACCAGCGTTGCCACCACCGATCCCAGCAGGATGCCCGCGGTGAGCCCGGCGGTCAGGGTGCCGCAGGCAAAGCCGATGCGTTTTTCGGGAACATGTTCAGCGACAAACACCCAGGCACCCGGCACTTCGCCACCGATCGCCGCGCCTTGCAGCACGCGCAGCAGTAACAGCAGGATCGGTGCGGCAATGCCCAGCGTGGCATAGGTCGGCAACAGCCCCATCGCCAGCGTGGGCAGCGCCATCAGCAGAATGCTCAGACTGAACATCTTTTTGCGCCCCTGGCTGTCACCGAAATGCGCCATGATCAGGCCGCCTAACGGACGGGCAAGATAGCCGGCAGCGAAAATGGCAAAGGTCTGGACCTGGCGCAGCCAGTCGGGAATATCCGCCGGGAAGAACAGATCGCCAATCACCGCCGCGAAGAACACGAAGATGATGAAGTCGTAGAATTCCAGAGCGCCACCGAGCGCCGCCAGAGAAAGTGTCTTGTAATCCTGCCGGTTCAGGCGGCGATCGTTATCGTGCAGCATAATTATTCAGGCACATCCAGAAGGTGAAGAAAAAAGGTGAGTGAGAAGTTGTAAAGCTATCCTTACTATACCGTTCAATTCCCGCTACACCAGCTCGATCTTATGCCTGAATTACGCCATTTTTAGCCGTTTGTTTCGCGACGCGCACTTTTGGGACGAAATGCTGCTACCACCGCGTCGTGCGTCTCGACATACGGGCCTTCCAGCAGCTGAATGCAATACGGCACGCTGGCAAAAATACCGTGCACGCGCGCCTTACCCTCGGCATCCTTCAGCCCTTCCAGCGTCTCTTGAATCGACTTTGGCTGGCCCGGCAGATTAATAATCAGCGATTGTTTACGGATCACGCCGACCTGACGGGAAAGGATCGCCGTCGGCACAAAGTTGAGGCTGATCTGGCGCATTTGCTCGCCGAAACCGGGCATCTCGCGATCGGCAATCGCCAGCGTGGCATCCGGGGTGACGTCACGACGCGCCGGACCCGTGCCGCCCGTGGTCAGCACCAGATGGCAGAACATTTCATCCACCAGCTCGCAAATCGCCTGTTCAATCATCGGCTGTTCATCCGGCACCAGCCGTTTTTCAATCTCAAACGGCGTCGCCAGCGCCTGGGTTAACCAGGCCTCAAGTGCAGGCAGCCCCTGATCCTGATAGATGCCGTTGGCGGCACGATCGGAAACCGAAATTAAGCCTATACGTAGTGTATTCATGGTGTGGTCACTGTGTTTACGGCCACGGTAAAAGCGCGGGCGTGGAGGAGGATAAAAGCAGGATAAACCATTACAAAGCGGGATGTACAGCGGGGGAAAACGGTGGCCGGATAACCGGCCACGGTCGGAGACTTACAGCAGGTCGGCAATCATTTTGTCGAGTTTGCCCTGGTCGAGCGCAAAGTTACGGATTCCCTGAGCCAGTTTATCGACGGCCATCGGATCCTGGTTGTGCTGCCACAGGAACTCAGATTCAGTCATTTTCGCCGGACGCGCTTTCACTTCGCCGGTGTAAGACAGTTTACGCTCCAGCGTCCCTTCGGTTTCTGCCAGCTCTTTCAGCAGGTTCGGTGAGATGGTCAGACGGTCGCAGCCAGCCAGTTCGATGATTTCGCCAACGTTACGGAAGCTTGCGCCCATCACAACGGTTTCGTAGCCATGCTGCTTGTAGTATTCGTAGATTTCAGACACGGAAACCACGCCTGGATCTTCATGGGCAGCGTACTCTTTCTTGTCAGTGTTGGCTTTGTACCAGTCGAGAATACGGCCGACGAACGGAGAAATCAGGAACACGCCCGCTTCAGCACAGGCACGCGCCTGGGCGAAGGAGAACAGCAGCGTCAGGTTACAGTTGATGCCTTCTTTTTCCAGCTGCTCAGCAGCACGGATGCCCTGCCAGGTGGACGCCAGTTTGATCAGGATGCGGTCGTTGCTGATGCCAGCATCGTTATACAGTTTGATCAGGGAACGGGCTTTATTGATGCTGCCTTCGGTGTCGTAAGACAGACGGGCATCGACTTCGGTAGAGATACGGCCAGGGACCAGCTTCAGGATTTCCAGACCGATATTGACGGCCAGCTTGTCCGCAGCGTAGTTCACCTGCTCTTCTTTGTTGCTGCTCTGATCGCGAGCCCAGGTAACCGCTTCATCAATCAGCTTGCGGTATTCAGGGATCTGCGCGGCGCTCAGGATCAGGGAAGGGTTGGTGGTAGCATCTTGCGGCTTGTACAGCTTCATCGCTGCAATGTCACCGGTATCGGCAACAACGGTAGTCAGTTGACGCAGGGAAGTCAGTTTATCCGTCATGGTTGTCATTCTCATCAGAGTAGAGTTATCGGGTTCTAGAAAATGTCTGACACGGATAATATCACGCGAAGCTTGCCATGCAAGGTAAGGTTGCCCGCAGGCCACGCAGTGCTAAATTGATGAAGAATACCCCCTTTAACGCGCCGGGGATCAGTAAAGGCAATGGCAGCGATTACTCCTTTCATGTCACTTTTTTGCTAAAGTAACGGCTAAACTTTTGCCCCTCGCGGCATATTCATACAAGGACTCAGGCATGTTGATGGTTATCTCCCCAGCCAAAACGCTGGATTTTGAAAGCCCGCTGGCGACCAAACGTTTCACCCAACCTGCGTTGCTGGATGATTCCCAAAAACTGATTGAGGTTGCCCGAAAGCTGACGCCAGCGCAGATCGGTTCACTGATGCATATCAGCGATAAGCTGGCTGGACTGAACGCCGATCGTTTCCATAACTGGCACCCGCCGTTCACCCCGGAAAATGCCCGTCAGGCGATCCTCGCCTTTAAAGGTGATGTCTATACCGGCCTGCAGGCGGAGACCTTTAAAGAGAAGGATTTCGATTTTGCTCAGCAGCACCTGCGTATGCTGTCCGGCCTTTACGGTCTGCTGCGCCCGCTGGATTTGATGCAGCCCTATCGTCTGGAAATGGGCATCAGGCTGGAAAACCCGGCTGGCAAAGATCTCTACACCTTCTGGGGCGATAAGCTGACCGAAGCGCTGAATGCCGCGCTGGCCGAGCAAGGCGATGATGTGTTGCTAAACCTGGCGTCCGATGAGTATTTCAAAGCGGTGAAGCCGAAAAAGCTCAATGGCCGTATCATCAAGCCGGTGTTCCTCGACGAGAAAAACGGCAAGTTCAAAGTGATCAGCTTCTATGCCAAAAAGGCACGGGGCCTGATGAGCCGTTATGTCATTGAGAATCGCCTGACCAAACCGGCACAGCTGAAGAAGTTTGATGTGGACGGCTACGCCTTTATCCCGGAAGAGAGTAGCGATAGCGAACTGATGTTTAAGCGCCGCGAAGCGGCCTGACAGCACACCGGCAGCATAAAAAAACGGCCCTTTTCAGGGCCGTTTGCATGGGTGGATACGGCCCACAACGGGGCCGGAGACCTTATTTGTGCAACAGGAACTCGCGCAGTTCCGCGAAGTCCGCTTTCATCTCATGGGAGAGCAGCGGCAGGTTGGCACGCTGTGCCAGCTCTTCTGGCACCGGCAGCTTGCGGTCGAGGATCGCTTCCACGCTTTCGATAAACTTGGCCGGGTGCGCGGTGCCGAGGAATAAACCAAACTCCCCTTCCTGCAACTGATCGCGCAGCATACGGTAAGCAATCGCCGCGTGGGGCTCAGAGATGTAACCCAGGTCCGCCAGCTCACGCATGGTGTCTTTGGTGGTCTGATCATCAACCGCACCAAAGCCCAGATCGGTCAGGCGCCAGGTTTTGCGGCGGAAGATCTCTTCCACGCGCGGCCAGTTGTTCGGCTGGCTGACATCCATCGCGTTAGACAAGGTGGAAACCGTGGCATTAGGCTGCCATTCGCCCTTCTCAAGGAAGCGCGGAACGGTGTCATTGGCGTTGGTAGCGGCAATAAAGCGCTTAACCGGCAGGCCAAGGGATTTCGCCAGCAGGCCCGCGGTCAGGTCGCCGAAGTTACCACTCGGTACGGAGATCACCAGCTGGTTACGCTTCTCCTGAGGCAGTTGTGCCACCGCTTCGAAGTAGTAACAAATCTGCGCCAGCAGGCGGCTGATGTTGATCGAGTTTGCCGAGTTCAGGCCAATGGCTTTCTTCAGCAGCTCATCATCGAAGGCCTGCTTCACCAGTGACTGACAGGCATCGAAATCGCCTTCAATGGCGATGGTCTGGATATTGCCACCCAGCGTACAGAACAGTTTTTCCTGCAGCGGACTGATTTTGCCTTTCGGATAGAGGATCACCACGCGAACGTTTTCCATGCCGAAGAAAGCATGAGCAACTGCCGCACCGGTATCGCCGGAAGTGGCGGTCAGAATGGTGATTTTCTCATCGGCGCCGCTAACGTAGGAGAGCATTTGCGCCATAAAACGGCCGCCAAAGTCTTTAAACGCCAGCGTTGGACCATGGAACAGCTCCAGCGCAGCGATATCATCCGTCACCTTTTGTACCGGTGCCGGGAAGCTGAAGGCGGTTTTCAGGCGCTGATGCAGCTGATGAGGTTCGATCTCATCGCCAATAAAGGCAGAGAGGATTTTGCTACTGCGGGTAACGAAATCCATTTCCAACATCTCGTCGATGTCGGTCAGTTCAAACTCAGGCAGCTCGAGCGGAAAGAACAGGCCCTGCTGTTTGCCGAGGCCTTGCTTAACGGCCTGCGAGAAGCTTACCTGCTCGTTGTGATCCTTAAGATTATACAGTTTCATGCGTTATCCCAGTTTACGTGCGCCTGCCGTGTCTATGCGGCAGATATGAACGAAGCCTTCATCATTTTGCAGATAGTGCTGGCTGAGCCAGTCTGCCATGCGCTGCGCCGTGTCCGGTTGGTTACAGACGGCGAATAGCGTTGGGCCGGATCCTGAAATCCCACAGGCCAGCGCGCCAATATCCTGCGCGGCCTGACGGGCTTCAGCAAATCCCGGTAACAGCTTGGTGCGGTAAGGCTCGGCGATCACATCGCGCATCAGCTTTGCCGCCAGCGCCGGTTGCTGCGTGTGGCAGGCATGAATAAACCCACCCAGGTAGCGACCGTGCTTAATAATGTCTTCTTTACGGTACTGTGCCGGCAGGATCGCGCGGGCTTCCGCGGTGGAAACTTTGATCCCCGGGTAGGCCATTACCCACAGCCAGTCATCAAAGCCTGGCACCTGCTGGCTGATAATCCCATTTTCCTCGAGCATCAGCTGAATGCCGCCGAGGAAGCACGGCGCCACGTTATCATAATGCACGCTCCCGGAAATACGCCCTTCCAGTTCGCCCATCAGCGCCAGCAATTCGGTATCGCTCAGCGGCTTACCACAGTGCTCGTTCATCGCCATCAGGCCAGCCACCACCGAACAGGCGCTGGAACCCAGGCCGGAACCGATTGGCATGTTTTTTTCAAGCGTCATCGCCACCGGCACGCGTTTGCCAATCGCTTCGCAGAAACGATCCCAACACTGCCAGACGATGTTTTCCTGCGGATTGGTGGGGAGCTTGCTGACGAAACGCCCTTCATTACGCAGGCTGAATTCGCTGGCCGCTTCCACGGTCACGCAGTCGCCCAGCAAGGCGCCGTCAATCGGAGACACCGCCGCACCCAGTACATCAAAGCCCACGCTGACGTTGCCGATTGAGGCAGGGGCATAAATCTTAACCATTCTTAAACTCCCAACTTCCATGACAAGGTGCGTAACAGGTCGGCGAACACGCCTGCTGCGGTCACATCATTACCGGCACCGTAGCCGCGCAGAACCAGCGGAATGGGCTGATAGTAGCGGCTGTAGAAGGCCAGGGCATTCTCGCCGTTTTTCACTTTATACAGCGGATCGTTACCGTCCACGGCATCAATTTTTACCTGACAACGGCCACCTTCTTCAATGGCGCCGACAAATCGCAGCACTTTGCCCTCTGCACTGGCCCGCGCCACGCGGGAAGCAAAGGCATCATCCAGCTCTGGCAGACGCGCCATAAAGGTTTCCACGTCGGCAATCGCCGTGAATTCTTCTGGCAGCACTGCTTCAATCTCGATGTCGCTGAGCTCCAGCTGGTAGCCGGCTTCACGGGCAAGGATCAACAGCTTACGCGCCACGTCCATCCCGGAGAGATCGTCACGCGGGTCAGGCTCGGTGAAGCCCATTTCACGTGCGGTTTTGGTGGCTTCCGACAGCGACACGCCTTCATCCAGTTTACCGAAGATGAACGATAAAGAGCCAGAAAGGATGCCGGAGAAACGCAGCAGCTCATCACCGGCATTCAGCAGGTTTTGCAGGTTCTCGATCACCGGCAGGCCCGCACCAACATTGGTATCGTAAAGGAATTTACGGCGAGATTTCGCCGCCGCCGCACGCATCTGCAGGTAGTAATTGTAAGAGGAGGTGTTGGCCTTTTTATTCGGCGTCACCACGTGGAAGCCTTCACCGAGGAAGTCGGCATACTGATCGGCAACCGCCTGGCTTGAGGTACAGTCCACAATCACCGGGTTCAGCAGGTGATACTCTTTTACCAGACGCATCAGGCGGCCAAGATTAAACGGCTCTTTGGCGTCAGCCAGCGACGCTTTCCAGTTCTCCAGCGGAATGCCGTGCACGTTGGTCAGCAGCGCTTTGGAATTGGCGATGCCACAGACCCGCAAATCGATATGTTTATTTTTCAGCCACGCCTGCTGGCGATGCAGCTGATCGATCAATGCCGCGCCGACGCCACCGACGCCAATCACAAACACTTCAATCACCTGGTCAGTGGCGAACAGCATCTGATGCACCACGCGCACGCCGGTGGTGGCCTGATCGTTATCCACCACCACCGAGATAGAACGCTCGGAAGAGCCCTGGGCGATAGCCACGATATTGATATTGGCCCGCGCCAGCGCCGAGAAGAATTTGGCAGAGATGCCGCGCAGCGTGCGCATACCGTCGCCGACCACTGAAATCACCGCCAGATGCTCCATCACGTCCAGTGGCTCTAGCAGGCCATCTTTCAGCTCAAGATAGAACTCTTCTTCTAATACGCGTCGGGCACGCGCCTGATCGCTCTGCGGCACGCAGAAACTGATGCTGTATTCAGACGAGGACTGGGTGATCAACACCACCGAGATCCCGCTGCGGGACATGGCGGCAAAGACTCGCGCCGCCATGCCGACCATCCCTTTCATGCCCGGGCCGGAGACGTTAAACATCGCCATGTTATTCAGATTGGTGATGCCCTTAACCGGATTATCATCATCCGAGCTGTCGCCACCAATCAGCGTGCCGGGCGCCTGAGGATTGGCGGTATTCTTGATCAGGCACGGGATCTGGAACTGTGCGATAGGAGTGATGGTGCGCGGGTGCAGCACTTTCGCGCCAAAATAGGAAAGCTCCATCGCTTCCTGGTAGGACATCGATTTCAGCAGGCGCGCATCCGGCACCTGGCGAGGATCGCAGGTGTAAACACCGTCCACATCGGTCCAGATTTCACAACAATCAGCGCGTAAACAGGCGGCCAGCACCGCGGCCGAATAATCGGAGCCATTGCGGCCCAGTACCACCAGTTCACCTTTATCATTACCGGCGGTGAAGCCGGCCATCAGGATCATGTTTTCTGGCGGGATTTGGCTGGCGGCAATGCGGCGAGTGGATTCAGGGATATCAACGGTGGATTCGAGGTAATGCCCAACGGCCAGCAGCTTCTCAACCGGGTCGATGACGCTAACGCCATGTCCGCGCGCCAGCAGCAGCGCTTCCATAATAGCGATCGACAGCTTTTCGCCACGGCAGATAATCGCCGCGTTGACGCTGTCCGGGCACTGTCCCAGCAGGCCAATGCCGTGCAGGATCTGCTTAAGCTGCGCAAACTCCTGGTCGACAACGGTTTTCAACTTGTCGTACTGGAAACCCGGCTGCACTTCCGCCAGGCCCTGCAGCAGGGAAGCAAAAATGCTTTCCGCATCGCTGATGTTCGGCAAGGCATCCTGGCCGCTGATGGTTTTTTCAATCATCGCCACCAGGTGATTAGTGATCTTAGCTGGCGCGGACAATACGGTAGCAACCTGTCCCTGCTTCGCATTACTTTCCAGAATGTCTGCCACGCGTAAGAAGCGTTCCGCGTTGGCTACTGAGGTTCCACCGAATTTCAGCACTCGCATATCAAAATCTCCTGAATTTTTGCCGAAAAAAAAGCCCGCACTGTTTAGGTGCGGGCTTATTTTTGATGATTCCTGTATGCGTCAGCCCGCACCGTTACCTGTGGTAATGGTGGTGGTAATAATGATTGTTGTCATCAGGCTGAAATTGCGCATTTTAGATTTATCGTCTGTCTGTTTATAAATTCTGTCGGCCTCCAGAAGTAAAGCAATCCCCTGGCCAAGTCAATTTTTTTATCACCGTCTGGCCGACGGCGCAGCGGAGAAGCCTTGGGGCATTCCCCGAAAAAACAGATCCATTCTGTTAGCTGTCGAAACAATGCCAGTAATACCCACTGCCATTGCTTTATTCGCCAGTTTTTTTATCTATAAGTTTTTTTTCTACATCATGCAGCAGACGATGCAGCATGGCGTTGTCGCGCTGTTCCAACAGGCCAAGTCGCTGGGCCAGCCAGTCCACCAGTTTGCTGTCCTCGCTGACTTCCAGGCTCAGCAACAGCCGATCGAGACGCTGCCGCAATGCATCCAGCTGCTGGGCATCCGCGGGCGCTTCTTTTATGGCACTCACCTGCCGTAGCGCGGAAAGCTGGTAGCAATAGACCATGACTGCCTGTCCCAGATTCAGGGAAGGATAGTCGGCAGCCATCGGGATCCCGGTCAGCACATCCACCAACGCCAGCTCCTCATTGGTCAGCCCGGTATCTTCACGGCCAAACACCAGCGCGGCACTTTGCACCCACTGCTGCTTCTCTTCTAACAGGCTCTGCACCTGCTGAGGCGTAGCGTAATAGCGGAATTTTGCCCGACTGCGCGCGGTGGTGGCGATGCTGAAGTCGATGTCCGCCAGTGCCGCGTCCAGCGATTCCCAGTGGGTGGCGTTGTCGAGGATTTCCCCGGCACCATGCGCAACCCAGCGGGCGGCCGGTTCAAGGTGCGCCTGACTGTTGACGATCCGCAGCTCATCAAATCCCATGGTTTTCATGGCGCGGGCGGCGGCGCCGACATTTTCTGGTCTGCGTGGTGAGACAAGGATCAGGGGAAAACGCATAACTGCCTTAATAATGGTTGGCCGGGCGGTAAACAAATTACAGCCAGCTTGTAAAAAAATTCGCTCACCAGTAACAAATAAACAACATTACCGGTGCATACTCTATTCAGTCATAAACAAATTATATGACGACTTCAGGCTAAATACCCTAATAAAAACAATTATCAGCACATAAAACCATAGGGTTCAATCAATTACCAAATGTTAAATCCTATCCAAACTCCTTTCGCCGCCGGGCGCTAACTTGTCGGCGAAAAGCACATAAATGTGAGCTAAGCTGGCATTCTTGGAAGAGTTTTTCACAAACTTGTTAACGTGCTACAATTGGTTTGATATAAGTCAACTTAGCGTTGTTTATTACATTTCGGTCAGGTCTTGTACTGTTATATTGCTGTTAATGCGGATAAGATGTACACCCATTTTTAAGCGTACCAGGACAGGATGCACCTTGTCTTCCCGGGAAGCACGGCCTGGTCTTTAATGGCTCAAGAACATATTCTGTACAGTTGACGTTTTGCGCCGGATGACTCATCTGCTTTGTCTGGTCCTGTTAACTGTATGCCCTGTTTTAACTTTGTTGGCAATTTTAGGTAGCGAACACATGCAGACCCCGCACATACTTATCGTTGAAGACGAATTAGTGACTCGTAATACTCTCAAAAGTATTTTTGAGGCCGAAGGCTACATGGTTTATGAAGCTACGGATGGTGCTGAAATGCACCATATATTGACCGAGAACGACATCAACCTGGTGATCATGGATATTAACCTGCCAGGGAAAAACGGTCTGCTGTTGGCCCGCGAACTTCGCGAACAGGCTAACGTAGCCCTGATGTTCCTGACCGGTCGCGACAACGAAGTCGACAAAATTCTCGGCCTGGAAATTGGCGCAGATGATTACATCACTAAACCGTTTAACCCGCGTGAGCTGACCATCCGTGCACGCAACCTGCTTTCCCGCACCATGAATCTGGCGCCGCACAGTGAAGAGCGCAAGCTGGTTGAGAGCTACAAGTTTAACGGTTGGGAGCTGGACATCAACAGCCGTTCCCTGATCAGCCCACAGGGCGAGCAGTACAAGCTGCCGCGCAGTGAGTTCCGCGCGATGCTGCATTTCTGCGAGAACCCAGGCAAAATCCAGACCCGTGCCGATTTGCTGAAAAAGATGACCGGCCGTGAGCTGAAGCCACACGATCGTACCGTTGATGTGACCATCCGCCGTATTCGTAAACACTTCGAATCCACGCCGGATACCCCAGAAATCATCGCGACCATCCACGGTGAAGGTTACCGTTTCTGTGGCGATCTGCAGGACTAACTCCTGCGTGTGCAAAAAATTAAGGGCCGGTAATCCGGCCCTTTTCTATGCAGCAGACTATTTCCACGGCATAATAGGCACTGCGCTCAGGGCGTTTTTAGGCGAACCATCCACAACTTTATCGGAATAGCTCAGATAGATCAGCGCATTACGCTTCTGATCGTAAAACCGTACCACCTGAAGCTTTTTAAACACCAGTGAAGTCCGCTTCTGGAACACGACCTCGCCTTCCGCTTTGCCCTTGGCAATTTTATCGCTAAGTTCAACCGGACCAACCTGCTGACAGGAGATGGCCGCGTCTGAGGTATCCTCAGCCAGCCCAAGTCCACCCTTGATGCCGCCGGTTTTGGCGCGACTGATATAACAAGTTACATTTTTTACATCCGGATCGTCGAAGGCTTCAACCACTATCTTATGGTCTGGGCCAAACACCTTAAACACCGTGTCCACTGATCCAACCTGCTCAGCATGAGCGGTTACCGATGCAAAAATTACCGACGTGACTATTAACAATTTTCTCATTGTCATAACGTTACCATTGCTTAGAAAATAGATGACATTGTAAGGTAAACTTCTTCAGGCACTTGCCGCATGGTAACACCTCCCCGTTGTTTGAGGCGCATCAGCACAGGGTATTTGTCTTCTTGCAGACTGAATGCGTAACAGAAGCCCGTAGTGGAACTTTTCCCTGCACTAATTTTAACCAGGTAAGGATGATTTATGGATCAAGCCGGTATCATTCGCGATTTGCTTGTCTGGCTTGAAAGCCACCTTGATCAGCCGCTGTCTTTGGACAACGTGGCGACCAAGGCCGGTTATTCAAAATGGCACTTGCAAAGAATGTTTAAGGAAGTCACCGGACACGCGATTGGCGCATACATCCGCGCACGCCGTCTGTCTAAGGCCGCAGTAGCGCTTCGCCTGACCAGCCGTCCGATTCTGGACATTGCCCTGCAGTATCGTTTTGATTCGCAACAGACGTTTACCCGGGCATTTAAAAAGCAGTTCAACCAGACGCCTGCGTACTATCGCCGCTCGTCTGACTGGAACTCGTTTGGCTTACGTCCGCCGATCCGCCTGGGTGATTTCCACGTTCCCGAGCCTGCCTGGATCACTCTGCCGGAAACGGTGTTGGTTGGGCAAACGCAAAGCTACACCTGTACGCTGGAGCAGATCTCCAGTGCGCGGAGTGAGATGCGGTTGCACTTCTGGCGTCAGTTCCTGGCCGAAACGGATATGGTGCCGCCGGTGCTGTATGGCCTGCATCAGTCGCGTCCAAGCATGGAAAAGGATGATGAGCAGGAGATCCTGTACACCACCGCCGTGCCGTCGGACAAGCTGTCGCAGCCGTTGCAGTCCACGCAGACCGTGATGTTAGAAGGGGGGGAATACGTGCAGTTTACGTACGAAGGCCCGCACAGCGAATTCCAGGACTTTATCCTGCTGGTGTACGGCACCTGTATGCCGATGCTGAAGCTGACCCGCCGCCATGGCCAGGATATCGAGCGCTTCTACACCCACGGTGGCAAGAAACGCGCCGAGCCGCCGACGGAGATCCGTTGTGAATATCTGATCCCCATCCGTGCACCGGCAGACTCAGCAACCGCGTAACCACAGGGTAATTGAGCACGGTATTCCCCGGCTTTTAGCGTGAAGGGGCGAAACACCTCGCCCCTGCTTCATCTTCCGATGATTAGCGCTGCAGCTCATCCAGCGCAGGCTGATCGAGATGGGCAACATCCCCGGCCGTTTCCACGACCCAACCCGCTGCCAGCCAGGCACTTTGCTGATGATCGACGCGTGAAATCGAGCAGTTGCGTAAGCGCAGGCGACGTTCGGCATGCGCCGGCAGGCCCAATAAGGTACTGACCAACACACCCAGCGCCATACCGTGGCTGACGATCAGCGGACGGCTTCCTGCAGGCAGATCCAGACAGGCGTTCAGCGCGTTATGCATCCGCTCTGCCATCTCCGTCATCGACTCTCCGCCAGGAATGCGGCCGTTTTCGGTGCCGTCCACCAGCGTTTTCCGCCAGCTCTCCTGCTCGGCGCTCAGTTCATCCAGCGGCTGCTCTTCCAGCACGCCCATGTTCAGCTCACGCAAGCGTGGGTCGAGGGTGACGTTGCAGCCACAGGCATCCGCAATGATCTCCGCCGTGCGTTTGGTTCGCCCCAAATCGCTGGAGATCACATGGGTGATGCCAAGATGTTTCACGCGCTCCCCAACCTGATGAGCCTGCTGCTCTCCTTTCTCCGTCAGCGCGCTGTCTGACTGTCCCTGAATGCGTCGGGCGGCATTCCAAAGCGTTTCTCCGTGGCGAACAAGATAGACCTGTAACATGCGATTTTCCGTTATACTGCGACAAATTTGCCTAAAGGGTTCAAACAATTATGTACCATGTTGTCGCTGCCACCATCAATCCAGCCAAAATTAAGGCAATTTCTCAGGCATTCAGCGATGTATTCGGTGAAGGATCCTGCCATATTGAGGGTGTCGAGGTCGACAGCGGCGTGGCCGCACAGCCAATAACAAATCACGAAACGAGAACTGGCGCACGCCAACGGGTGATGAATGCCCGCCAGGTTCGTCCGGAAGCGGATTTCTGGGTAGCGATTGAAGCCGGGATCGAAGAAGAGAGTGCCTTCGCCTGGATGGTGGTTGAAAACCACAAACTGCGCGGCGAATCGCGCTCGGCCAGCTTTACGCTGCCGGCCATCGTGATGAAAGGGATCCACGAAGGCCGTGAACTGGGTGAAGAGATGTCCCGCCTCACCGGCATTGATAACATTAAGCAAAAAGGCGGTGCCATCGGCGCCTTTACCGCTGGCCTGCTGTCACGCACCAGCGTGTACCATCAGGCGCTGATTCTGGCGCTCTGCCCGTTCCATAATGATATCTATCAGATGAAGCCGGGCGAATCCGACGGATCAGATCTTATCTGAGCCGGTCAGCAGTTGCGCCTCCAGCCAGGCTTTCAGCGCTGGCGGCGCACTTTTCAGGCTGTTCGACCCACGGGTAATGGTCGCAATCCCCACCCCTAAATCGTTTTTCAATTCACGCTGGCTCAATTCGCCCCGCATCAATTCTTCAATAATCCGCAGTCGCGTTCCCAATGCTTCGCGCTCATCGGGCGTCATCATCAGTTGCAGCAGCGGCAGATGTAATCCATTGCCAAAGGCACGTTGCAGCAGCGTCACAAAACGCTGCCACTCTTCGTTATGCGGTTCCATGGTAACGGGAACGGAAGATTCGCTCATGTGTGGCCCATACTATTAAACTAGTACAGAAGCATAGCACAGGCCTGGCGCGATCAGTAGCGCCGTTGCCACTCGTTATCCGCCAGAATTTTGTCTGACTTATCCATGAAATGGCGATAATAAGCATCATACGCCAGCACGTTTTTCACATAGCCGCGCGTTTCCGAGAACGGGATGGTTTCGATAAAGGCTACCGGATCCAGCTTGCCCGCGCTGTTACCCAGCCAGGTTTTCACCCGCGATGGGCCGGCGTTGTAGGCAGCAGACGAGAAGATGCGGTTCTGACCAAACTGCTGATAGACCGATTCCAGATACTGCGTGCCGATCTGAATATTGGTTTCCGGATCCAGCAACTGGCTGCTGTTGCTGTAGCCCGGCAGGCTGTAGACCTTCACCGTATGCTGCGCGGTAGCCGGCATCACCTGCATCAGACCAGACGCCCCCACCGGCGAGCGCGCTTTCGGGTTCCAGGCGCTCTCCTGACGGGCGATGGCCATCGCATAGCTAATCGGAATCGCCTTGCCGTTGGCATAGCGCTGGAACTGATCCTGATAGGCTAGCGGGAAGCGTTCCTGCAGGCTGTTCCACAATTTACCGGTAATGGTTGCCTGCACGCTCAGCACCCACCAGTTTTGCTGGTAGGCATACTGGGCCAGTTGCTGCTGCTGGCCGCTGTTTTTACTGGAAACAAGGTAGCTCCATTCGGTGCGGGCAAGGTTATCCATTCCCCAGTACATCAGCTCACGCACGCGGGCAATCTCGCTGCCCTGGGTCAGGCTGCTGTCCTGAGGCGGCGCCTTGTCGATCTGCATTTTGTACTCTTCGCCGAGCTTCTGCGCGGCCACCATCGGATAGAAACCACGTTCCTGCATCAGTCCATGCAGGATTTTCTCGGCTTCCTCTTTCCTGCCCTGCTCTAACAGCAGGTCGGCCTGCCAGTATTGCCACTCATCTTTCTGTTTGGCTTCAACCGGCAGGCGGGCTATCCAGGTATTCAGACCGCGACGATCGTTATTGCCGAGCGACATCCTGACCCGGCGCTCAATCAGTGACGTGGAGTCGCTGCGCATCACCACATCATCACGCCAGCGGGCCTGTTCAGAGGTGATATCGTTGCCCATCAGACGCCAGGCGACCGCCTCTTTCAGATCCTGCGCTTCCTGATCGCTCATTTTTTGCGCGGCCACCAGCGACGGGATCATCGCCCGGGCATTTTCCGCGTCTTCACGCGCCACGCGCGCAAACGCCAGTGAGGTCGCCTGACGGGTGAAATCGGTCGGGCCCACGGCGCGGGCAAAGGTCACCACCGTTTGAGGGTTGTTCTGCAGATCCATTACCGCGTTGGCCATGGTCTGATAATCTTCCGGCAGCTGTTTCGCGAGGAAATTGACCAGATTGGTATTGCCTTCCTTCATCGCCAGACGCATGCGCTCAAGGGTGGTGATAGGCGTTTGCTGACCTGCGGCCTGCCAGACGCTGAACAGCTTATCGCAGGTTGCTGGCAGAGACGTGCCGCGCAGCCAGATGGCTTTCGCGCCATCCCAGGCGACCTGCTGCTGCCCGGTCGACCATTTGGCGTAATACCAGTTACAGCGCGCGGACACCGGCTTCGGCTCTTCCGGGCTGAACACCAGCAAACCGCGCCAGTCTTCACGACGGGCCAGTTCATTAACAAAGCGGGAAGGTAAGGAGCGTACCGGCGGTAAGGTCGGATACTGCTTAATAAAGGCATTCACCGCCAGCCCGGTTTCCTGATCCAGGTGCTGAGCCAGCTCACGGTATTCAAGATAAGGATAAAGAGGATAGTCACGTAACGTGGGCATCAGCTGCGCCACCGTATCCATTTGATTGCTGTCCCACGCCTGCTTAATCTGCAAATAACGACCGCGCTGCGCATCCAGCGAATCGGCGTGTGCCATTCCTGTAACTACCGTTAAACAGGCGCCTGCTATCCACAACTGCCACTTGTCCGCCATGACTTTCCCCACGTTAACGCCTCTCTTTATCCTGAACTCACGTTACAACTTCCTTCATGCTAACCAGGCTTACGCACTACTGCACTGATATGCACAAATATTTACTAAACTTTGGTCAGTTTTTTAGCGGATATGCATCACATTTCACGGATCAAGTGATTGCGGTATCCGCACCCGCCGTTAATCATGGCGCATGATTGTTACTGTGCATGGCACAGGCAAAACCTGGCACACCGTTCTCCCGGTGGGTCAGGTTTTTTTATTTTCAGGGCGGATAAATGAAGATCGCAAAAATCCTTAATAATAATGTGGCGATTATCCTGGCGGACAACGGCCACGAACAGGTGGTGATGGGACGCGGTTTAGCCTTTCAAAAACGCGTCGGCGATGAGCTGGATGCCGGCCTGATTGAAAAAGTGTTCGCGCTGCAAAGCGATGCGCTCACTGCCCGTCTGAGCGAACTGCTTTCGGAAATCCCGCTGGAGGTGATCACCACCACCGAGCTGATTATCGCCGAAGCCCGCCGCGAGCTGGGCACGCCCTTACATGAGAGCCTGTCGATTGCCCTCAGCGATCACTGCCACTTTGCGCTGGAGCGGCACCGGCAAAACCTGCCAATCCGCAATGTGCTGAAGTGGGAAATCAAAACGCTGTACCCTAAAGAGTTCGCGCTGGGCCTGAACGCCCTTGAGCTGATTGAAAAACGGCTGGGGGTAACGCTACCGGAGGATGAAGCCGGGTTTATTGCCCTGCATCTGGTCAACGCCCAGCTGGGCAGCGATATGTCCGATGTGTCGCATATCACCCAGTTTATGCAGGAGATCCTGCATATCGTGAAGTATCGGCTCCAGCTGGATTACCGCATCGACAGCCTGAGCTATAACCGCTTTGTTAACCATCTGAAGTTCTTCGCCCAGCGCATGCTCGGCAAACGCGGCGTGTGGAGTGACGATGAGTCGCTGCATGATGTGGTGCGCGATAAATATCCGCTCTCCTACCAGTGCGCGCAAAAAATTGACCAGCATATTCAACAAAAGCATCACTACACGCTCTCCTGTGAAGAACGCATGTTTCTGACCATTCATATTGAGCGGGTGCGGAAGGAAACGCTGGCGTTAGCGGAGGACGCGGACGAGGCGTAACGCCGGGCGGAAACCGCCCGGCGAGCGGTTATTTCAGTGACTCACCGTGGCTGCGGATCACCTGCTGATACCAGTAAAAGCTCTGCTTACGGGACCTGGCCAGCGTTCCTTTCCCCTGGTCATCACGATCGACATAGATAAAGCCATAGCGTTTGGAGAACTCCGCTTTCGAGGCGCTGACCAGATCAATCGGCCCCCAGCAGGTATAGCCCATCACTTCCACACCATCTTCAATTGCTTCGCGCACCTGCACTAAATGATCGTTCAGATACTGGATGCGGTAATCATCCTGAATGCTGCCGTCGGCTTCGACCTTATCTTTCGCGCCCAGACCATTTTCCACAATAAACAGCGGCTTCTGGTAACGGTCGTACAGCATATTCATCAGAATGCGCAGGCCTTCCGGATCGATCTGCCAGCCCCAGTCGGAACTGGCAAGATGTGGGTTCGGCACCATTGAGAGAATATTGCCGCGCGCCTTCTGATTCTCTTCTTCATTGGTGGTGACGCAGCCGGTCATATAGTAGCTGAAGGAGATGTAATCGATGGTGTGTTGCAGGTCCTGCTTATCCTGCTCGCTCACCTCCAGCGTAATATTGCGGTCGGCAAAGAAACGGCGCATATAGGCCGGATAATAGCCGCGCACCTGCACATCACCGAAGAACAGCCATTCGCGGTTCTGCTGCAGGGTTTCCATCACGTCTGCCGGGCGACAGCTCAACGGGTAAAGTAATCCGCCCAGCAGCATATTGCCGATCTGCCCGTCCTTGACGATCTGATGGCACGCCTTTACCGCGCGGGCGCTGGCCACCAGCTGATGATGGATCGCCTGATAAATTTCCGCCTCGCTGCTCTCTTCAGCCAGACCCACGCCGGTGTAGGGCGCGTGAAGCGACATATTGATTTCATTGAAGGTCAGCCAGTGTTTCACCTTGTGCTGATAACGGCTGAACACCGCACGGGCATAACGCTCGAAACAATCGATGGTGGTCCGGCTTCCCCAGCCACCGTATTGCTCGACCAATCCCACCGGCATTTCGTAATGAGACAGGGTCACCAGTGGCGTAATCTGGTATTTGGCCATCTCATCGAACAGGCGATCGTAAAACGCCAGCCCTTCTTCATTCGGCGACTGTTCATCGCCCTGCGGGAAGATGCGCGTCCAGGCAATCGAGGTGCGCAGCACGGTGAAGCCCATCTCGGCGAACAGCTTGATGTCTTCCGGGAAACGGTGATAGAAGTCGATCGCCACGTCCTTGATGCCAGCATCCCCCGGCACGCGTTCCACTCGCCCGCCAAAAATGCCGTTGGGTTGCAGATCGGAGGTCGACAGCCCTTTTCCGCCCTGCTGATACGCCCCTTCAACCTGATTGGCCGCGACCGCGCCGCCCCATAAGAAATTATCCGGAAAACGTGTGTTCATGGTGAATCTCCTGTTAGTTCAATATGGTCAGTAACGGCGCACCTGCAGATATCGCGCCGTCGCTGAGGATAAGTACGTCGATGTAGTCATCGCTGTTGCTGACCAGTACCGGCGTGGTCAGGTCGTAACCCGCCGCTTTAATCGCCTCTAAATCAAATTCCAGCAGCAGATCGCCGACCCTGACCGGCTGGTCGTTGCTGACGCGCGGGAAGAAAAACTGTCCGTCGAGTTTGACGGTATCCAGCCCAACGTGGATCAGCACTTCGGCCCCTTCATCGGAGGTCAGCCCGACGGCGTGGCCGGTGCGGAACATCGATGACACCATGCCGTTGACCGGCGACAGCACGCGCCCCTGCTGTGGAACAATCGCCACCCCTTTGCCCAACAGCCCGCTGGCAAAGGTGGCGTCCTGAACCTGCTCCAGCGGCAGCGTTTCACCGCTGATCGGGCTGACTACCGCTTGCCTGCGCGAGGAGGCTTTCTCAACCGGCGGTTCAACGGGCACCTCAACCGGTACGGCAGATAAGCCGAAACCGTAGGTGGTTACGGCGGCAAAAATCAGCGCCACCGCAGAGCCGACAAAGGCGGCCCACACGCTGGCATCGATGCCGGTTGGCGGCACGATTTGCAGGAAGGTGAAGATGCTGGCAAAGCCGAAGGAGTAGATGGTGGTATGGAAATAGCCGAGGATGGCGGCGCCCAGTGCCCCGCCGATGCAGCCAAAGATAAACGGACGGCGATGCGGTAAGGTCACGCCATACACCGCCGGTTCGGTGATACCGAATATGCTGGCGGTGAAGGCAGATCCGGCAATCGCTTTCAGCTTCAGGTCGCGGCTTTTCAGCATCACGCCAAGCGTGGCGCCCGCCTGCCCCATCACCGCAGGCAGCAGCAGTGGTACCAGCGTGTCCTGGCCGAAAGTGGCAAGATTGTTCAGCATCACCGGCACCAATCCCCAGTGTAGGCCGAAAATCACGCAGATTTGCCAGATAGCCCCCATAAACGCGCCAGCCACCGTTGGGCTGAGGCTGTAAATCCAGACATAACCTTCCGCCAGCCAGCGGCTCAGCCAGGTGGCGGCGGGGCCAATGATCAGAAAGGTCAGCGGCACCGCCAACAACAGGCAAATCAGCGGGGTGGTAAAGTTGCGCACCGCAGACGGCGATCGTGGATGCACCACCCGCTCAATCAGGCTGGCCACCCAGGCGGCAAAGATAATCGGGATCACCGAATAGCTGTAATTGAGGATCTCAAGCGGGATGCCGAAGAAGTTAAGCGACTGCCCCAGCTTCTGGCTTTCCACCACCGCCATGATTTGCGGATGCACCAGCGCGGCGGCGATGGCCATGCTGATAAACGGATTGCCGCCAAATTTTTTCCCGGCGCTAAAGCCGAGCAGGATCGGCAGGAAGAAGAACAGGCCATCGCTGGCAACAAACAGCACTTTGTAACTGCCGCTCTCCTGATGCATCACGCCCAACACCAGCATCAACGCCAGCAGGCCCTTGATGATCCCCGAAGCGATCATCACGCCGATAAACGGGGTAAAAATGCCGGACACCAGGTCGATAAAGCGGGCGAACAGGTTCTCTTTACTGGCGTTCTCACCGTCTGACGGCCCGTTCTCGGTGCCTAACAGGCGATAGACCTCGCCGACATTATTGCCAATCACCACCTGATACTGGCCGCCGCTCTCGACCACCATGATCACCCCAGGGTTCTGCTTCAGGGCCGCCGTATTGGCCTTGCGGCTGTCTTTCAGCTTGAAACGCAGACGGGTCGCACAATGCATCACGCTGTGAATATTGTTCTTGCCACCGACACCGTCGATGATTTCATCTGCCAGCTGCTGGTATTGCATACCCTGTCTCCTGAACGCGCCTGTGAAAAATGAGCAAAAAAAAACCTCAGGCACGGCGTCTTGGGGAAGACGCCGTGCCTGAGGTTTTGCCTGTAAACAGTAACAATCCTGTGGCCGCTATCAATGTCATTTCAGCGGCGAACAGGCAAGATTTTTAATGGGTTTCAGTAGCGAACTGTGAGGCGAGTCAAATTTCGCCGGCCTTTGCAGGGGTTAAACGGCGCGGAATAGCGGGAAAATGTGGGCAGCTTGCCGACGGCATTGCGAGGCTAATCATCGGCTTGTGGCGTTATTCTTATTAGCGGGCTAAAACGATGATAATAATAATTATTATGCTATTATCCAGCCTTGCTCCTGCCCAAGCCCTGACGATTTCTTAACTGATTCTATACTTCCGTTGATCGCAGGCTTATGTCCGTGGTCAGGGGTCAGTGAGGGTTCCCTTAAGAAGAGAAACGTTATGAACCACATAGTTTATGTTGTTGATGATGATGAGTCTGTGACCACCGCGCTGACCAACCTACTCAGCTCACAAAATTATGACGTGGCGGCCTTTTCGTCCCCGGACGCCTTTCTGGCGCATCCCTTTTACCCGTCGCCCTGCTGCCTGATTGTCGATATTAATATGCCGGGCACCGACGGATTCGGCGTGGCCAGCGCGCTGATTGAACGAGGCTATTCCATCCCCACCATCTTTCTGACCGGTTTTGGCACCATTCCGGTGACCGTCCGGGCAATGAAAGCCGGCGCCTTCGAGTTCCTGACCAAGCCGGTCGATCCCGAGCGACTGTTGCAGGCCGTGGAAGAAGCGCTGAGGATTTCCGAAGACGGTATGGCTTCCTCGCAGCAAAAGCTGGAGCTGACCGCGCGGCATCATTCGCTGACGCCGCGTGAAGGCGAAGTGATGTTGCTGGCTATTGGCGGCTTACAGAATAAGCAAATCGCCGCCGAAATGGGGATCAGCGAAATCACCGCAAAGGTGCACAAACGCCGGGTGATGGAGAAAATGCAGGTGCGTTCACTTTCCGATTTGGTGCGGGCGGCCGAACGGCTCAATATCGAAAAAACCCGGGGCCGCTAGCAGCCCCGGCTTATCCCCTACGCCTGCGGTTCAGTCGGCAGCGTAAACCAGAACATACTGCCGCCGCCTTCCCGATTTTCAGCCCGCAACTCGCCCCGATGCTTTTTAATGATCTCATCACTGATGGTCAGTCCCATGCCCATGCCCTCTTTCTTGGTGGTGTAGAACGAGTCAAAGATGCGTTTGATCACCGGTTCAGGCAGGCCGGTGCCGGTATCGGACACCTCAAAGCGGATCAGCGCAGGCGTTGGATTGGACGACGACAGCGTCAGCAGATGCGCCCGCTGCTGGGTTTCATCCATCGCTTCGATGGCATTCAGCACCAGATTTAACAACAGCTGCTGGATCTGTACGCGGTCACAGTACACTGCGTCATTGCTGGCGCGCAGCTTAAGCTCAAGGCCGATCCAGCGCCTTTCCAGCTCCATCCGGGACAGCGACAGGATATCGCGGGCAATCAGGTGCAGATTCGCCCGGCCAAATTCAGCGGCATGATTGCGGGTCAGCGATTGCAGGCCACGGATAATATCGCCCGCCCGTTTCCCTTCGTTGATGATCTCCTGCAGGCTGGAACAGGCATTTTCGAGGTGGATGGGGTCACGTTTAAGCCAGCGCAGGCTGGCACCCGCATTCGCCACAATCGACATCAGCGGCTGGTTGATTTCATGAGCGATGGAGGAGGTCAGCTGCCCGACGGTGGTGGCGCGTGAAACCCTGGCGAGATCGGCCTGCGCCATGCGCGCAGCATCTTCCGACAGCCGCTGCGCGGTGATATCGCTGATGGTGCCGAAATACTCTTTCACCTCCGCGCCGCTGTCGACCGGCTCGCCAATCCCTTTGATATAGCGACACTCGCCATTCGGCCTGAGCACGCGAAACTCCGCCTGCATGATGATGCCGTTACCCACGCTGTCGCTCACCAGCTCGCTGATACACTGGCGATCGTCAGGATGGACGCGGGTTAAAAAGTTGGCCATCGACAGGCTCTTTTGCTGTTCAGGCAGCCCGAGGATCAGCCGGTATTCATCCGAAATCTCCATCATGTCCTGCTCCAGATACCAGTGCCAGGTGCCGGTATGGCTGATCTTCTCCCCGAGCATCAGCGAGGTCTGGCTGGATCGCAGCTGTTTCTCGACGCGGCGTCGCTGAATGTTCTCTTCCACTAGCTCACTGTAGAGCCGGGTGGTTTCCAGTGAAATCGCCGCCTGCGCGCCCAAAATCGCCACAATTCTGGAGTGTTCCGCGGTAAACACCTCCGGCATCAGCCTGTTTTCCAGGTACAGCACGCCGACCATCCGCGCCTGCTTAAACATCGGTACGCACATCACCGCCGCGCCAGACGCTACCAGATAGGGATCCTGGCTGAACGGGCTGAACACCTCCGGTTTACCGGTGCGGATCTCCTGGCCGGTGCGGATCACCGCCGATAAAACCGACAGCGGCAAATCCGTTGAGGTCGGGGTGACCTGTAAAATTTTCACCCGGGTGCCATCGGCCGTGGCGGTGGCCATCGCTTCGATTTCGGGAACCTGCCCTTCCAGTAAGCGGATCAGCAGGCACCGCTGCGCACCAGCCCGCTCCAGTAACATCATCATCAGGGTATTGATCAGGCGATCCAGGTTGATCTCTTCGGTCAGCGCGCGCATCGCGGCGATCACACTCTGCAGATCGCTGACCGCTTCATTCTGATCGAAGCTGACGGTATTGAAAGGCGAATGCTGGGCGGCCGGTGCCAGATAAGCATGGCGGGATCCCAGCTGCCGGACTTTGGCGTCGGCTCCCCAGCGTTGCCAGGCCTTGATCGCGCCCTTCAGGTAAGCTTCTGCCGCCACCGATAATCCGCGCGCGCTGGCAAAGCGGGCGGCCAGCTCATGCGCCACGCCGTTAATGTGCTCAAACTGGCCGCTGCGGGATAAGGCGATGGCCTGTTCATAATGCTCAGCGGCGGCACTGTGATGACCTTCCAGCCGCAAGATTTCGGCCCGCAGCAATGCCTGTTTATCGGCAAACGTTTTGGCATTTTCGGTGGCCCAGGTGGCGATTTTTTCAAAGTGCGCCGCCACCTGTTGCTGCTTATCGGCAGTGAAGGTCGCCGGTTCCAGCTGCAGGGTCAGCGACAGCGCGCTGTAAAGATGAAAGTCGAGCATATGAATGTGCCCGGGGATTGAATCGGTAAAGCGCGCCGCCTGTGCCAGGCAACGTTCCGCATGACGGTATTCGCCCGAGAAAAAATGCGCCATACCGCGGTAAAGCCAGTGCCAGAACTGCATCAAAAACAACGGCTGCGTAGCGATACCGCTGCCGGCCAGTCGCAGTCCGCCCGCGACAAAATGCTCGCCTGACATCTCGCTTCGCGAGCCATCACGCAGGAACAACACGAAGTCGCGCTGCATCTGCAGCACGCATTCCACATCCTGATACTGCGCCTTGCGCACATAGGCCAGGCCGCGTTCAATGGTGGTCAGCACGCCTTCCAGGTGATCGCCTCGCGCCAGGTAGTTCATGGTTTGATGGCGTAACGCCAGACAGGCAGAGGTGCGATCGCCATTGGCCACCGCCACGTTGAAGGTTTCCTTTGCGCGCTCGATGGCATAGGCCAATGGCATGGTCCAGACGCTGACCTGATCCAGCGGCATCAGGGTGCGGGCCTTATAGCGGGTAAAATCGTGGTGATAAACCAGCTCCCGCGCCAGCAGCGCACTGGCATAGCCGCGGCTGTACTCGTCGTAATGGCTGCCGCACAGCACGCCATACCAGGACAGCGCAAAGGTCGAGGCCCCGCTGATCCCCTGCTCCAGGGTCAGGTGCAGCATTTTGCAGACGATCATAAAGTGCAGTCGTGGATTGCAAAACGCCGCAAACATGCTGGCGCTGGCCATCAGGTTGATGATCGCCTGGCTCTCACGGCTGGCCATCAGCGGCAGCGAGCGGAAGCGGGTGTAAGGATTGATGCCGACATCCGCCTTCAGCAAAATCCTCGCGGCATCACATTCGGCCTTGTCGGGATGGCGGTTCAGCTGGATGCCAAATACCGCCAGCCAGCCAATGGCGGTTTCCAGCGCCAGGCTGTTGTCAGACTGGCGCATATGTATTTCCGCCAGCCAACAGGCGGCGATCGCTTTATCGGTGATGTTGCCCGGCGCTGCCAGCAACTGCTCGCAATGCGCGCGCGCCACGGCAAGATTGCCCTGTAGAAACGCCCACTCGGTCTCTTCCAGCAGCGTCCGGCGGGTAACCGACACCGATTCCAGCGGCGCTAACACAGGGGCGGCATGTTCCCTGTACCGGCAGGCGCGCAGGCCTTGTCGATCGTAACCCCATTTCTGCGGCGTGCGGCCGTGGTGGATGAGGCCATCCTGCACCGCCTGACGGAAAAACGCCTGTGTAGCGAGCGGATTACCGGCGGTTTTCTCGTGGATCAGCTGCGCCAGTTCCTCTGTCGCCGCCGCACGGTCATGGAAGATGTCCGCCAGCCACAGCGCAACAGCGTTTACCGACAGGGGCTGAGGAACGATCTCCACCGATCGGCTCGCCGAGCGCTGAAGCGCCGTCAGCTGCTGGCCGATCTGCGCACTGGGCAGCGAAGCCAGATCGTGATGGGCAATCACCAGCATCAACGGCGCATCTTCACTCATTTCCAGCAGGTTTTGCAGCAGTTGCAGGCTGGCCCGATCGACCCAGTGAATGTCGTCGATCAGCATCACCAGCGGCCTGCCCGGCCGGGCGAAAGCGTTGACCAGGCGACATACCATATGGGTAAAACGGTGTCGGGCATCGGGCGACTCGACATCGTCAGGCGCTTGCGCCTTCTGTTGCAACAACACCCCAAGTTCAGGCACAAAATCGATCGCCAGCCCGACATAATCGCCCAGCAGCCGGACCAGGTGCGATCGCCAGCGGGCAACCTCTTCCGCCGACAGTCCCAGCAGATTCAGCACCACCATCCGAAACGCGGCGGTAAAGACCGCATAAGGCCGCCGCGGCGCGTAGCGATCGGCTGTCACCACCGTTAACAGCAGCGGCTTTTGCTGTAATTTTTTCACGCCGGAGGCCAGCAGCGCGGACTTTCCGCTGCCCGCTGCACCCACGATCGCCGTCAGCGCGGATCGGCCGCTGTGCATCACTTCATCGAACTGCGCCAGCAGCTGGTCAGTCTGAGGGTGTTCGTTATTGAGGGTTCCGCAGGCAAACCCGTTGCGCTGGGTATCCTGCAAGCCTGGGGTAAAAGGCGCAATCTGGCCGTCGGGCGTCAGAGTCGCCAGGCAGCGCTGCAGATCGGCCTGCAGCCCCTCCACCGTCTGATAACGCTGCTGCGGGGATTTTTCCAGCAGCTTCAAGAGGATGGCAGACAGCACCGGCGGGACATCGCTGCGCATCAGGTGCGGCGGATGCGGCTCGGAGGCGACATGATGATGAACCCATTCGGCATGGCCGCCGTCGGCGTTGCCGAAAGGCAGCTTCCCGGTCAGCAGCGCGTACAGCACCATGCCGAAGCTGTAGAGATCGCTTAACGGCGTCACCTGCTGCGCGGTGCGGCGGGTATGCTCTGGCGACATATACGCCAGCGTGCCGCCGGATGCGGGTAATCCCGGCGGTAACGGCGCCGTTGACGTCAGCGAGGCCAGTCCGAATCCGCCTAACCGAAACGCGCCGTCTTCGGTGAGAAAGAAGTTGGCGGGCTTGATGTCGCCGTGAACCAGCCCCTGCTGATGCATCTGGCTTAACGGCGCACAAAGCCGGATGGCGCTGGTGAGGAAGTCGGCCAGCGTTTGCGGCGTCAGGCTAAGAAAGTCTGCCAGCGTGCGATGGGAAAAGAGGTCATAAATCAGCGCGTAACGACCATGGAAATGGCTTTGTGCCAGCGGCCGGATCGCCCAGCGTTCGCTAAGTTGCTCACGCAGCGCGTACTCATTTTTCAGCAGTGGCGTCACCTGAAAGGTGGCGTCTTCGCTGGCGGCGGTGGCAATAATAAAGCTGTCGGCCGTACTGCGGCAGAGATACCAGGCCCGCTGACTTTCCTGTGCCAGCGGACTGAGGGTCAGATCTTCCGGCAGCGAAAATCCCTCTTCGCCGACCAACTGCAGTGCGGCGGGTGACAGGCTCATGACGGCGCTTCTCCTGGCGATAACAGCTGGCGGATGTGAGTGAACAACGTATCAATCTCGATGGGTTTGGGCAAAAAAGCAAGCGCGCCCAACTCAATCGCCACCCACAGCATGTTCTCGTCCCCGTCGCCCGAGATAAGAATGGCAGGCGGTGCCTTCAGCCGATGGCTCAGCTCGCTGAACAGCTCAACGCCACTCATCCCCTGCAGCCGCACATCAATGATAAACAGCGCCGCCTCGCGCAGCGCGATGCGATCCGCCAGCAGAGCCTCTGCCGACTCAAAGGCCAGCGTGCAGTAACCTTCTGATTGCAATAAGTTACTCAGCCCACTGCGGACCGAGGGTTCGTCATCCACAATAACAATGGGCCGTGAACGCATCCGGATATCCTTTTACATGGCGCGGGCGAGTCAGGGAAAGCGGCTCAGGGCGTTTTATCCCGGTCCGGGAGCGTCGACCCGGATCAGCGCGCAGGCACCGGTGCCAGCGTGCGGTGCTCACTCTTCTGACGGGAAGGGGCTTTGTGCACCATGGTATAGGCGTAATCCACGCCGATGCCGTAAGCACCCGAATGCTCTTTAGCAATGTTCATCACCGCGTCATAGGTATCGCGATGCGCCCAGTCACGCTGCCACTCCAGCATCACCTGCTGCCAGGTGACCGGCACCACGCCCGCCTGGATCATGCGCTGCATGGCAAAGTCGTGCGCTTCTTTGGTGGTGCCACCGGACGCATCGGCCACCATATAAATCTCATAGTCCCCTTCCAGCATCGCGCAGAGGGCAAAACTGTTGTTGCACACTTCGGTCCACAGGCCGGAAACCACCACCTTCTTTTTACCGTTGGCGGCCAGCGCATCACGCACTTTCTGGTCATCCCATGAGTTCATTGAGGTGCGTTCGAGGATATCCAGGCCTGGGAACACGTCCAGCAGCTCGGGATAGGTATGGCCGGAGAAGCTCTCGGTTTCCACCGTGGTGATAATGGTGGGAATGTTGAAGACTTTTGCCGCTTTCGCCAGCGCCACGGTATTGTTTTTCAGCACCTGACGGTCAATTGACTGGACGCCAAAGGCCATCTGCGGCTGCTGGTCGATGAAAATCATCTGGCTGTTATGAGGCGTCAAAACTTCAAGTTTAGCGTTAGTCATTGTGGTCACCCATTGAGGTTGAAAAGCGAATTAAGCTAGCGAAAAATCACTGTCAGCCCGCAGTCTAAGGCGATTAATTCACCGTCACTATTATCTCTGCGTATAACTATACGGACGTATAGTTATCCCTTCGTATAACTAGACGATCGGCCAAACTCCTCACCATACTTCTTCAACGTTGGTGCCCTGTTGTCCGGCACCCAGCTCCCCTTTTCCGTACTGCCGCCTGCGCCGGGCGGTGCGGACATCTCACGTCAGGAGGATCCATGGTCACGCCCGCTAAAGCCGATCTTATTTTCACCAACGGCAAGTTCCACACCGTTGATCGTCAACAGCCCTTTGCGGAAGCCGTCGCGATTTCACAGGGTAAATTTTTGCAGGTGGGCACGGTGGCCGAGGTCATGCAGTACCACGATGACGCCACCAAAGTGATCGACCTTAAAGGCCACACGGCGGTGCCCGGCCTGAATGACTCCCACCTGCATTTGATCCGTGGCGGCCTGAATTACAACCTGGAGTTACGCTGGGAAGGGGTGCCTTCATTAGCCGATGCGCTGCGGATGCTGAAGGAGCAGGCGCTGCGCACCCCGTCTCCGCAGTGGGTGCGGGTAGTGGGAGGCTGGACCGAATTCCAGTTTGCCGAGCGTCGGATGCCGACGCTGGACGAAATCAATGAAGCCGCGCCCGACACGCCGGTGTTTGTCCTGCACCTTTACGATCGCGCCCTGCTCAACCGCGCTGCGCTGAACGTGGTCGGCTACACCAAAGACACGCCGAATCCACCGGGCGGCGAAATCCAGCGTGACGGCAACGGCAACCCGACCGGCATGCTGATTGCGCGGCCAAATGCGATGATCCTCTATGCCACGCTGGCAAAAGGGCCGACGCTGCCGCTGGAACAGCAGGTCAACTCGACGCGTCAGTTTATGCGCGAACTCAACCGCCTTGGCCTGACCAGCGCCATCGACGCCGGCGGCGGCTTCCAGAATTACCCCGAAGACTACCAGGTGATCGCCGAGCTGCACGAGAAAAAGCAGATGACGCTGCGCATCGCCTACAACCTGTTTACCCAGCGACCGGGCCATGAACTCGAGGACTTTGAAAAGTGGACCGACATGCTGTCACCCGGCCAGGGCAGCGACTACTTCCGCCATAACGGCGCCGGCGAAATGCTGGTGTTCTCGGCGGCAGACTTTGAAGATTTTCTGGAGCCGCGACCGGATTTAGCGCCCGGCATGGAAGACGAGCTGGAACGCGTGGTGCGCCATCTGGTCGAGCATCGCTGGCCGTTCCGCCTGCATGCCACCTATGACGAATCCATCAGCCGCATGCTGGACGTGTTTGAGAAAGTGAACCGCGACATTCCGTTCAACGGCCTGCACTGGTTCTTTGACCATGCGGAAACCGTCACCCAGAAGAATATCGACCGCATCAAGGAATTGGGCGGTGGGATCGCGGTGCAGCACCGCATGGCGTTCCAGGGGGAATACTTTGCCGAGCGCTACGGCATTGAAGCCACCCGCCACACGCCGCCCGTGGCGCGCATGCTCGACACTGAGGTGCCGGTGGGTCTCGGCACCGACGCCACCCGCGTCGCCAGCTACAACCCGTGGACCGCGCTGTACTGGCTGGTCTCCGGGCGCACCGTCGGCGGAATGCAAATGTATGAGGCCAGCGCGCGTCTGGATCGCGAAACCGCGCTGATGCTGTGGACCCAGGGCAGTGCCTGGTTCTCCAGCGAGCAGGGGAAAAAAGGCCAGATCAAGGTCGGACAGCTGGCCGATATGGCGGTGCTGAGCAAAGACTTCTTCAGCGTGCCGGAAGATGAGATCAAAGGGATTGAATCGGTGTTAACCGTGGTCGATGGCAACGTGGTCTACGCCGCCGGGACCTTTGGTGCCGAGGCACCGCCGTCGATTCCGGTGCTGCCCGACTGGTCGCCGGTGGTGAAGGTGCCGGGCCATTATCGCAGCGCACCACCGCAGGCCGCCTCCCGGGTGGGAATGATGCCGTCGGTGCACCATTGCAGCGGCCCGTGCGGCGTTCACAGCCATCAGCACGATGCGGCGCGCGGCGCTAACGTGCCGGTGTCCGAAGATACCGCTTTCTGGGGCGCGCTGGGTTGCAGCTGCTTTGCGTTCTGAGCCGATGAATAACGCCACGACTCCACCGTCTGAGGTACCCGCATGGCGCAGGTAAATGATATTCACAGTGCCAGCACGCCGCTGCCTGAAGACCTGCCGGCGGTGAGCGTTTCGCCCTGGCAGCCTTTACGGCTGCCGGTGTTCCGCATGCTGTGGCTGGCCACCGTCGTCTCCAACATCGGTTCATGGATGAACGATGTGGGGGTGAACTGGACGATGCTGACCCTGAGTGCCGATCCGCTGTCGGTGGCAATGGTGCAGGCGGCCAGCAGCCTGCCAATGTTCCTGTTTGCGCTGCCGTCGGGGGTGCTGGCCGATATCGTCGATCGGCGAAAATACCTGCTGTTTTCGCAACTGTGGGTCTTTATTGCCGCGGCGATCCTGACGGTGCTGTCGTTTACCGGCCACGTCACGCCGCTGGTGCTGCTGGTGGCGGCGTTCTTCCTCAGCGCCGGTGCGGCAATGAGCTCGCCGCCGTTTCAGGCCATCGTGCCGGATCTGGTCGACAAGCCGTCGCTGGGTCCTGCCATTGCCCTTAACTCCCTCGGTATCAATATCAGTCGCGCCATCGGCCCGGCGCTGGGCGGGTTGATCCTCTCCTTCGTGGGCCCGTGGATGGTGTTTATGCTCAATGCGCTGTCGGTGCTGGGGGTCGCGCTGGTGCTGTATCGCTGGAAAGCCGAGCCAACCGTGCAGCGCCTGCCGCCCGAGCATTTTTTCTCTGCGGTCCGCGCCGGTCTGCGTTACGTCCATGCCGCGCCGGTTTTGCGTAATGTGCTGGTGCGCACCGTCGCCTTCTTTGTTTTCGGCAGCGCGGGCTGGGCATTGCTGCCGCTGGTCGCCCGCCGTGAGCTGGGGCTGGGGCCTGGCGGTTACGGCATCATGCTGGCGTTTATTGGCGTCGGGGCGATTTGCGGCGCGCTGCTCCTGCCGTGGATGCGCAAACGTTTCAGTGCCGACCGGCTGATGGTACTGGCCAGCCTGATGTTTGCCCTCACTATGCTGGCGCTGGCCTGGGTGCGTCATTTCTGGCTGCTGAACGCCTTTGAATTCTTCACCGGTTTTGCCTGGATTGCGGTGCTGTCTACCCTCAATCTTGGCGCACAGCGCAGCGCCGCCAGATGGGTAAAAGCCCGCGCGCTGGCGGTGTACCTGACGGTGTTCTTTGGATCAATGACCGCCGGCAGCGCCATCTGGGGGCAGCTGGCGTCCCACTATGGCATTCCGGCCTCGCTGTGGATTGCCACCGCCGGGATGATCATCGCCAGCGCCACCGTGTTGCGCTGGCGGCTGGATCAGGACCCCGATCTGAATCTCGACAGCATCGCCCGCGATGAAAACGGCACCCTGCCCGATGTCCGTCACGATCGCGGGCCGGTGATGGTCAGCTATGAATACCTGATCGCCAGCGACGAAGCCCACAGCTTCACGGTCTGTATTCAGGAGATGCGCCGGGTAAGACGGCGCGGCGGTGCGATCAACTGGTGTCTGTACGAAGACATTTTGCGCCCCGGTATTTTTGTCGAAACCTTTGTCGTCGGCTCCTGGATGGAGCACCTGCGGCAAAAGGAACGTTACACCATTAACGACAGCAAAATTCAAAACCGGGTGCTGGCCTTCCATCAGGGAGACAGCCAGCCTGAAGTTCGCTATCTGGTCGCTCCGGTCTGACCGGGGCCCGTTATCACCGTTTCACTCAACGACAGGATAAACACCATGAGCACGATTAAAACCTCCGACGGTACAGCGATCTATTACAAAGACTGGGGCACCGGCAAACCGGTGCTGTTCAGTCATGGCTGGCCGTTGGATGCGGATATGTGGGACAGCCAGATGAACTTCCTGGCGGAACGAGGCTACCGTGGCATTGCCTTCGATCGCCGTGGCTTTGGCCGCTCCGATCAGCCGTGGACCGGCTACGATTACGATACCTTTGCCTCTGATATCAACGAACTGATCGTGCAGCTTGATCTGAGCGACGTGACGCTGGTGGGCTTCTCGATGGGCGGCGGCGACGTGGCGCGTTATCTCGGCACTTACGGCAGCGATCGCATTGCCGGGCTGGTGCTGCTGGGCGCGGTGACGCCGATCTTTGGCAAGGCCGATGACTATCCTGAAGGGGTGGATCTGTCGGTATTCAGCGGCATCAAAGCGGGCCTGCGTCAGGATCGCGCGCAGTTTATCAGTGATTTTGCCGTGCCTTTCTACGGCACTAACGCCGGGCAGACCGTCTCCGCGGGCGCACTGACGCAGACCCTGAACATTGCGCTGCTGGCGTCGCTGAAAGGCACCATCGACTGCGTTACCGCCTTCTCAGAAACGGATTTCCGCGGCGATGTGCAGAAAATTACCGTGCCAACGCTGGTGATCCACGGCAGTAACGATCAGGTGGTGCCGTTCGAGACCACCGGCAAAGTCGCTGCGGCGATGATCCCCGGTGCCGAGCTGAAAGTGTATGACAATGCGCCGCACGGTTTTGCCGTCACCCATCAGGATCGGCTTAACGAAGATTTGCTGGCCTTCCTGCAAAGCCATTAATTTTGCGCGCCAGCACGAAAAACGGCCACCTTACGGGTGGCCGTTGTTTTTTCACGTCGAATTAACGCGTCTGGTGATTCACTTCCACCGGCCGCAGGTCGAATAACAACACTTCCGCGTCATCACCGTCACTGAAGGTCAGCGTGGTTTCATTACGCACCCGGGCACCATCACCGGCTTTAAAGCGAATGCCGTTTACCGTCAGGCTGCCGCGTGCCAGCTGAATATAGGCATAGCGATCGGCATTCAGGGTGAAGGTTTGCTGCTCGTCACCGTTAAACAGACCGGCGTAAATCCTCATGTCCTGGCGCACGGTCAGCGCGTTATCTTCGCCATCCGGGGAAACAATCAGCCGCAAATTGCCGCGTTTCTCAGCGTCACTGACCGACACCTGCTGGTAGCCCGGCGGGGTATTTTTCTCTGCCGGCACAATCCAGATTTGCAGGAAATGCACGCCTTCAGTTGCCGAGTGGTTAAACTCGCTGTGCGTGACGCCGCTACCGGCACTCATCAACTGCACATCGCCAGGGACAATCACCGAGCCGGTACCCATTGAATCTTTATGCTCCAGCGAACCTTCCAGCACATAGGAAATAATCTCCATATTGCTGTGCGGATGGGCACCAAATCCGCGGGCTTTGGCCACCCGGTCGTCATTGATCACCAGCAGATCCGAGAAGCCCACCTGTTTTGGATCCCAGTAGTTAGCAAACGAAAAAGTATGATGCGAGTTCAACCAACCGTGGTCGCCCACTCCGCGTTGTTCTGACAGTCTTTGTTCGATCATGATCTGCTCCGGTAATCTCAGTGTAGGTTTCTGGAGAGCGGTTGCCCTTCCGATGAACCCAGATTACAAGTAAACTCATTTGCTCAACAATGGCCTGTAAAGGCAATCACTGTCACAAATAAGTGGACAATATGCAGATTGACGATCTGAGGATTTATCTGGTGGTGATCGCCTCCGGCAGTTTTACCGCCGCCGCCGAGCAGCTGATGCTCTCCAAACAGTACGTCAGCCGCCGGATGGCGGCGCTGGAGGACTCGCTGGGTGCCAGGCTGTTGATCCGCAACACCCGTAAGCTGTCGGTCACCGATACCGGCCACACCTTTGCTCAACACGCGCAGCGCATCCTGGAAGATATCGAGGAAGCCCAGCAGGCGGTGTCCGAGCGCCATCAGGCGCTGCACGGTGCCTTTCGCATCAGCATGCCGATGTCCTACGGCATGAGTCACCTCTCTCCGCTGATTGCCGAATTTCTGTCGCGCCATCCGGCGGTTAATTTCCAGATCGAACTGGCCGATCGCTATGTCGATGTGATTGGCGAAGGGTTCGACATGGCGATCCGCATCGGCACGCTGGCGGATTCCACGCTGGTGGCCCGCAAGCTTGGCGAGTTGCCAAGGGTGATCTGTGCCAGCCCTGCCTACCTGCAGCGACTGCCACAACCGGAAAAGCCGGACGATTTGCTGCAACATGCCTGCCTGCGCTATGGCCGCGAAGGGCAAACGGGCTGGGAGCTGAAGGTGGACGGGAAGCGCAAGATCATGGCGGTCAGCGGTCCGGTGCAGAGCAATAACGGTGAGGTGTTGCTGGATGCCGCCGTGGCCGGGCTGGGGCTGGTGCTGCTGCCGGAATTTATCGTCGGCGGTGCGCTGGCGCGTGGCGAGCTGGTCCGGGTGCTGGATGACTGTATCCCCTCACCGCTGAGCCTGAATGCGGTCTTCCCCCAGCATCGCCAGCGAAGCGAAATTAACCGCCAGTTCCTCGCGTTCCTGCAGGAAAGGCTGAGTCAGCCAAACCCCTGATCCCCGCGTACTCCCTGCCCTGTTTTTGCTCACTCCCTGCTCGTCCAGCGTGCACCGCTGACGGGTCGGGTTTCAAAAACGCATCAAATTCAACCTGTTACTGATTGGCACGCGTTTTGCTCAATTGAATTCAATCTTGTATACCAGATGGAATTCAACTTATGGCCCTGACCACCGGATTCACCCTTAGCGACTGGCAGCATCACTATCAGCAGCATCCTGACGCCGTTCTCGACACGCTGACCGGCCTGTTGGACGAATTATCCACCGGGGATAACGCCTGGCTGTATCTGGCGACGCCGGCGCAGATCCGCGCACAGGTTGAACCGCTGCTGACCGCCTGGCAACAGGACCCGACGTCGCTGCCACTGTTTGGGGTGCCGTTCGCGGTGAAGGACAATATCGACGTGGCAGGCTGGCCGACCACCGCCGCCTGCCCGGCATTTGCTTATGACGCGGCAGCGGATGCCACCGCCGTGGCCAATCTGAAAGCCGCCGGTGCGGTGGTGATTGGCAAAACCAACCTCGATCAGTATGCCACCGGCCTGGTCGGCACCCGCTCGCCGTTTGGTGCGGTCTGCAATACCTTCAACCCGGCGTATGTCAGCGGCGGCTCAAGTTCCGGTTCGGCGTCGGTCACCGCGCGCGGTCTGGTGGGCTTTGCGCTGGGCACCGATACCGCCGGCTCCGGCCGCGTACCGGCGGGCTTTAATAATATCGTTGGCCTCAAGCCGACCAAAGGCTGGTTATCCGCGACCGGCGTGGTGCCCGCCTGTCGCCTGAACGACACCATTTCGATCTTCGCGCTGACGGTGGAAGATGCGTTCCTCGCCGCCAGCTGTGCCGGCGGTTATGACGCCAGCGATGCTTACTCGCGCCGCAATCCGGGTCTGGCGCCCGCCTCACTGCCTGCCGCGCCGCGCCTGGCAATCCCCGCCACGCTGGAATTCTTTGCCGATGCCCAGGCCGAAGCGGCGTGGGAGAAATCCGTCGAGGCGCTCAAAGCCACCGGCGCAACGCTGCATCCCATCGACTTCTCGGCCTTCCACCAGCTGGCGGAACAGCTCTATTACGGCCCGTGGGTGGCTGAACGCACCGTCGCCGTCGGCGAGATGCTGGCACGCAAGGAAGAGATGGATCCGGTGGTGTACGGCATCGTCGCCAGCGGCAATAACTACAGCGCCACCGATGCCTTTAAGGCCGAATACCTGCGCGCGGAACTGACCCGTCAAATCCAGCAAACCCTCAGCCAGTTCGATGCGCTGGTGGTGCCGACCTCGCCCACCATCCACACGCTGGAAGAGATGAAGCAGGAGCCGGTGCGCTTTAACTCGCAGTTCGGCACCTACACCAACTTTACCAACCTCGCCGATCTCTCGGCGCTGGCGCTGCCCGGCCCGTTCCGCGAAGACGGTTTACCGGCGGGCATCACCCTGATTGCCCCGGCCTGGTACGACCGCGCGCTGGTGACCTTCGGCCAGCGCTGGCAGGCCAGCCAGGCATTGAGCCTCGGCGCCACCGGCAAAGCCCAGCCGGCAACCCCTGCCGCGCTGCCGGCCTCGCCGCTGCATGTGCGCGTGGCGGTGGTCGGTGCCCACCTGACCGGCATGCCGCTTAACCACCAGCTCACCCGCCGCGATGCGGTGCTGGTGGAAGAGACCCTCACCGCCGCCTGCTATCGCCTGTATGCGCTGGCCAACACCACACCGCCAAAACCGGGCCTCGCCAAAGGCAGCGACGGCGCGTCGATCGTGGTGGAACTCTGGGATATCCCACTGGCGCGCTTCGGTGAATTTGTGGCTGAAATCCCCTCTCCGCTGGGGATTGGCACGCTGGAGCTGGCAGATGGCCGCCTGGTGAAAGGCTTTATCTGTGAACCCGCCGTGCTGCCAGAGGCGACGGACATTACTGAATTTGGCGGCTGGCGCAACTGGCTGACCCGCAAGGAGACCACCCATGTTTAATACTGTCCTGATCGCTAACCGTGGCGAAATTGCCTGCCGCGCCATCCGCACTCTGAAACGCCTCGGCATCACCAGCGTGGCGGTGTTTTCGGACGCTGATAAAAATGCGCAGCACGTGAAGGATGCTGACATCGCCATTGCCCTCGGCGGGGAAAAGGCCAGCGACAGCTATTTACGCATCGACAAAATTCTCGCCGCCGCCAGGGAGACCGGTGCGCAGGCGATCTGGCCCGGTTATGGCTTCCTGTCAGAAAGCCTGCCGTTTGCCGCCGCCTGTGAAGAGGCCGGCATCGCCTTTGTCGGCCCGACGGCCCAGCAGATTGGCGAGTTCGGCCTCAAGCACCGTGCCCGTGAACTGGCTGCGGCGGCGGGCGTGCCGATGACGCCGGGAACCCCGCTGCTGGCCTCGCTGGACGAGGCGCTGAGCGCCGCAGAACGCGTGGGCTATCCGGTGATGTTAAAAAGCACCGCCGGCGGTGGCGGCATCGGCCTGACCCGCTGTGCGGATGCGGAGGCGCTGAGCAACGCCTGGGAAAGCGTCCGTCGCCTGGGCGAACAGTTCTTCAGCGATGCGGGCGTGTTTCTCGAACGTTGCATCGACCGCGCCCGTCATGTGGAAGTGCAGATTTTTGGCGATGGCAAAGGCAAGGTGATCGCCCTCGGTGAACGCGACTGCTCACTGCAACGCCGTAATCAGAAGGTGGTGGAAGAAACCCCGGCACCGCAGCTGCCGGAAGCCACCCGCGCCGCGCTGCTGGAATCGGCGGTCAAACTGGGCGAACTGGTTAACTACCGCAGCGCCGGCACCGTGGAATATATTTACGATGCTGAACAGGATGATTTCTTCTTCCTCGAGGTCAATACCCGCCTGCAGGTGGAGCATCCGGTCACTGAAAGCGTCACCGGGCTGGACCTGGTTGAATGCATGCTGCGCGTCGCCGCCGAAGAGGAAATTGACTGGCCACGCCTGACGCTGGCACCGCAGGGTGCGTCGATCGAAGTGCGTATTTACGCTGAAGATCCGCTGAAAAACTTCCAGCCAAGCCCTGGCGTGCTGACCGAAGTCTGCTTCCCGGACGACGTGCGCGTCGACGGCTGGATCAACACCGGCACCGAAGTATCAGCGTTTTACGACCCGATGATTGCCAAACTGATCGTCCATGCGGAGAACCGCGAGGCGGCGTTAGCCAAAATGCAGCAGGCGCTGAGCGAAACCCGCCTGCACGGCATTGCCACCAACCTGGATTACCTGCGGCAGATTGTCGCCACCGAGGCCTTCCGCAGCGGCAAGGTGTGGACGCGGATGCTCGACAGCTTTGTACCGGCCTCGCCGGTGATTGAAGTGATGCAACCCGGCACCTGGAGCAGCATTCAGGACTACCCAGGCCGCCTGGGTTACTGGGACATTGGCGTGCCGCCGTCCGGCCCGATGGATGATTTTGCCTTCCGCCTGGCCAACCGCATTGTCGGCAACGCCGAAGAAGCGGCGGGCCTGGAGTTCACGCTACAGGGCCCAACCCTGCGCTTCCACAGCGATACCCTGATTGCCCTCACCGGTGCCGAATGCCCGGCCACGCTGGATGGCGACGCGGTGGCCTACTGGCAGCCGGTGTCCGTCAAAGCCGGTCAGACGCTGACCCTCGGTCGTGCGCAGATGGGTTGCCGTACCTATCTGGCGGTGCGCAATGGCTTTGACGTGCCGGAATACCTTGGCAGCCGCTCCACCTTCGCCCTGGGCCAGTTTGGTGGCCATGCCGGTCGCACCCTGCGCGTTGCCGATATGCTGGCGATTTCGCAGCCTGAACTGGCCGCCTGCACCACGCCGGCCCCGGTCAGCGAGCCGCAGGCGTTAGATGCCTCGCTGGTGCCGGTGTACGGCGACGAATGGCGCATCGGCGTGCTGTACGGTCCGCACGGCGCGCCGGACTTCTTCACCCAGGAATCCATCGACGAATTCTTTGCCAGCGAGTGGCAGGTGCACTACAACTCCAACCGTCTGGGCGTGCGTCTGGTCGGACCGAAACCGAGCTGGACCCGCGCCAACGGCGGTGAAGCCGGTCTTCATCCCTCCAACGTTCACGACTGCGAATATGCCATTGGCGCGGTGAACTTTACCGGCGACTTCCCGGTGATCCTCACCCGCGACGGACCGAGCCTGGGCGGTTTCGTCTGCCCGGTAACCATCGCCAAAGCCGAGCTGTGGAAAGTCGGTCAGGTTAAGCCTGGCGACCGCATCCGCTTCCATCCCATCAGCTTTGAAGAGGCCCATGCGCTGGAGCAGGCACAGGCGAAAAGCGTCGATAAACTGCACGCCACCTCGCAGCCTGCTTATCCGGTGCCATCACTGGCTGAAACCGAATACGGCTCGGCAACGGTGCTGGCCGCCATCAAGGCCACCGCTTTTACCCCGACCGCCGTTTATCGTCAGGCGGGCGACAACTACATCCTGATGGAGTACGGCGACAACGTGCTGGATCTGGCATTGCGCCTGCGCGTGCACCTGCTGATGACCGCCCTGCGCGAGACCGGCCAGCCGGGCATTGAAGAGCTGTCGCCAGGCGTGCGTTCGCTGCAAATCCGCTATGACAGCCGCATCCTTAGCCAGAAACAGCTGCTGACCTTGCTGCTGACGCTGGAGAAAAACCTCGGCGACGTCAGCAAGATGAAAGTGCCTTCGCGCATTGTGCATATGCCGATGGCCTTTGAGGACAGCGCCACGCTGGGTGCCGTTGAGCGTTACCAGGAAACGGTGCGATCCACCGCGCCATGGTTGCCGAACAACGTCGACTTTATTCAGCGCATCAACGGTCTGAGCAGCCGCGAACAGGTCCGCGACACCATTTTTGATGCCAGCTACCTGATCCTCGGGCTGGGCGATGTCTATCTCGGGGCGCCGTGCGCCGTGCCGATCGATCCGCGTCACCGCCTGCTGAGCTCCAAATATAACCCGGCGCGCACCCATACCGCCGAAGGCACGGTGGGCATTGGCGGCATGTATATGTGCATTTACGGCATGGACTCGCCAGGCGGCTATCAGCTGGTGGGCCGCACGCTGCCCATCTGGAACAAATTCCTGAAAAACGCACAGTTCGCCGCTAACGAGCCGTGGCTGCTGCACTTCTTCGACCAGGTGCGTTTCTACCCGGTGACCGAAGCGGAACTGGATGTGCTGCGGGAAGATTTCCGCGAAGGCCGCGCCACCGTGACCATCGAAGAAACGGTGTTTGATTTCGCCGAACACCAGCAGTTCCTGCAGGACAATGCCGCGTCTATCGCCGAATTCCGCAGCAAACAGGCCAGCTCCTTCGACGCCGAAGTGGCGCTGTGGGCGCAGGAAGAGGAAGGCGCGCCGCTGACCAGCGATGAAAATCTGCTGCCAGAGGAAGTTGAAGATGGCGGCGTGCAGGTCAGCGCCGATCTGAACGGCAATATCTGGAAAGTGCTGGTGAAACCGGGCGATGAAGTGGTTGCCGGTCAGCCGGTGATCATCGTTGAAGCAATGAAGATGGAGCTGGCCATTCATGCGCCGCAGGCTGGCATTGTTAAACGCATTGCCTGTCAGCCAGGCCGTGCCGTCAGCCCAGGTGATGCCCTGCTGTGGCTGGAATAAGGAGTCAGGATGCAGGAACTTCAGTCCAAACGCGGTAAGGCCCGACCGGAAGCGCTGGCGGAAAAGGTCTACCAGACCATCAAGAACGACATTTTCGATTTCCGCCTGATGCCGGGTGACCGCTTCAGCGAAAGCGAAATGGCAGAACGGATGGAGGTCAGCCGCACGCCGGTGCGGCAGGCGCTGTTCTGGCTGGAGCGTGAAGGCTATGTCGAAGTCTATTTCCGCAGTGGCTGGCAGGTTCGCCAGTTCGACTTCGAATACTTCGAAGAGCTTTACGACCTGAGGATTGTGCTGGAGTGCGAGGCGGTGCGCCGCCTGTGCAGCATGCCGCCTGCGCGCGCCAGCGAACTGCTGAGCGCGTTAAGCCTGTTCTGGGTGGAGGCGCCACGGCTGGAAGACGGCAAGGCCGTTTCCCTGCATGACGAAGCGTTTCATATGGCGATGGTGGCCGCCGCTGGCAACAGCGAAATGGCGCGCATCCACGCTGAATTGACCGAAAAAATTCGCATCATTCGTCGTCTCGACTTTACCCGGGAAGACCGCATTGAGGCGACCTATCACGAGCACGCCCGGATTTTGCAGGCGGTTTTACATCAACACGCTGAGGAGGCCCAACGCATTCTGACCGACCATATCGCTGTCAGTAAGGCGGAGGTCAGAAAGATCACGCTGCATATGCTGCAACAGGCAAGGCTACAACCGGATTCACCACCATAAACAACAATACTTTTGAGGGTTCGCCAGATGAAAAGACGTTCACTGCTCAAGGCTTTTGCGCTATCCGCCACGGTTGTCAGTATGGGCTTGTCATGGGGTGCGCAGGCTGCGGACACCATTAAGGTCGGGATCCTCTCGTCGCTCTCCGGCACCATGGCGATCTCCGAGACGCCGCTGAAAGATGTGGCGCTGATGACCATCGACGAGATTAACGCCAAAGGCGGCGTTCTGGGCAAAAAGCTCGAACCGGTGGTGGTTGACCCGGCCTCGAACTGGCCGCTGTTTGCCGAGAAAGCCCGTCAGTTGCTGACGCAGGATAAAGCGGCGGTGGTGTTTGGCTGCTGGACATCGGTATCGCGTAAATCGGTATTGCCGGTGTTTGAAGAGCTGAACGGCCTGCTGTTCTATCCGGTGCAGTATGAAGGCGAAGAGATGTCGCCAAACGTGTTCTACACCGGCGCAGCGCCTAACCAGCAGGCGATCCCGGCGGTGGAATACCTGATGAGCGAAGATGGCGGCAGCGCCAAACGCTTCTTCCTGTTGGGCACGGACTACGTCTATCCGCGCACCACCAACAAAATCCTGCGCGCCTTCCTGCATTCAAAAGGGGTGAAGGACAGCGATATCGAAGAGGTGTACACGCCGTTTGGTTACAGCGATTACCAGACCATCGTGTCGAACATCAAGAAATTCTCGGCGGGCGGTAAGACCGCGGTGATCTCCACCATTAACGGTGACTCTAACGTGCCGTTCTACAAAGAGCTGGCGAATCAGGGCATCAAAGCCACTGATGTCCCGGTGGTGGCCTTCTCCGTCGGTGAAGAAGAGCTGCGCGGCATTGATACCAAACCTTTGGTCGGTAACCTGGCGGCGTGGAACTACTTCGAATCGATTGATAATCCGGTGAACAAGCAGTTTGTGGCCGATTACCGTGCTTACGCCAAAGCGCACAACCTGCCGAACGCCGCCACCGCAGTGACCAACGACCCGATGGAAGCGACCTATGTCGGCATCCATATGTGGGCGCAGGCGGTTGAGAAAGCCGGCACCACCGATGTGGATAAAGTGCGTGCGGCAATGGCCGGACAGACCTTTAAAGCACCAGACGGCTTTACGCTGACCATGGACCAGACCAACCACCACCTGCACAAGCCGGTGATGATTGGTGAAATCGAAGATAACGGTCAGTTCAACGTGGTCTGGCAGACCGATAAGCCGGTACGTGCTCAGCCATGGAGCCCGTATATCGCCGGTAACGATAAAAAGCCTGACTATCCGGTGAAAACCACCAAATAACACCCACGGGCGGACGCCAGTTCGCCCGTAAGATCCTTACCGAAAGGGCCGATGCGTCGGCCTGTTTTCTGCAACCCTGACATGGACGGGCATTGCGATGACGATTCGCCCTTTACGCACATTTTTGCTGGCCCTGTGCCTGCTGGCCCCGCTGTCGGCCTTTGCCGGTCCGGCGGCGGATTTTGCGGCCGCCAGCCGCAGCGACCAAATCACACTTTTACAGAGGTGGGCGGCGACACCCGATCCGTCCCGTCTGCCCTTTCTTCAGGCCCTGCGTAACGAAAACGTGGTGCTGGATGAGCACAAACAGCCGTTCAGCGAGGTTGACGGCAAACTGAGCGCGCTGGACAGCGTGGCGCAACCGACGGGCAGCACCAAAAAGCTGTTTATGAACAATCGCCTGCGGGTGATGATTGCCACCACGCTGGCGGCGCATCAGCTGGTCAGCGACAGCGTGGCAACGCGCCTGAGCGCGGCGCGCGCGCTACAAAATGAGGCGCAGGCCGATCAGCTGCCGCTGCTGACCCAGCGTCTGGCGGCGGAAAAAGACGACGGCGTCCATGCGGTACTGGCGCAGGCGGTGGCCGGTTTGCAGATTGCCGACAGCAACCCGCAGGTGCGGTTGCAGGCGGTGAAGCTGCTAGGCGAAACCAGCGATCCGCAAACCCAGGCGGTGCTTGAGCGCTTATCGCAGCCGCAGAACGAGCCGGATGCCACGGTGCGCGCCGCCGCCAGTGATGGCCTGAAGCAGATTAAACACCGGCTGGTGCTCGGCGATCTGTTGGGCCAGGCCTTTACCGGTCTGTCGCTAGGGTCGGTGCTGCTGCTGGCCGCGCTGGGACTGGCGATCACCTACGGCCTGCTGGGGGTGATCAATATGGCCCACGGCGAGATGCTGATGCTTGGCGCCTACGCCACCTGGATGGTGCAGACGCTGTTCCAGCGCTTTGCGCCGGAGTGGCTGGCGTTCTATCCGCTGCTGGCGCTGCCGGTGGCCTTCTTTGTCACCGCCGCGATAGGCATGGCGCTGGAACGCACCATTATTCGCCATCTGTACGGGCGTCCGCTGGAAACCCTGCTGGCCACCTGGGGCATCAGCCTGATGCTGATCCAGCTGGTGCGCATGCTGTTTGGTGCGCAAAACCTGGAAGTGGCGAACCCGCCGTGGCTGTCCGGTGGATTGCAGGTGCTGCCGAACCTGGTGCTGCCGTACAACCGCATGGCGGTAATTGTCTTTGTCTTTGCCGTGCTGTTCCTCACCTGGCTGCTGCTGAACAAAACCCGTCTGGGGATGAACGTGCGTGCGGTAACGCAAAACCGGGCGATGGCGGACTGCTGCGGCGTGCCCACCGGACGCGTGGATATGCTGGCGTTCGGCCTCGGTTCCGGCATTGCCGGTCTGGGCGGCGTGGCGCTGTCGCAGCTCGGCAACGTCGGCCCGGAACTGGGCCAGGGCTACATCATTGACTCGTTCCTGGTGGTGGTCACCGGCGGCGTGGGCCAGCTGGCCGGCACGGTGGTCGCGGCCTTTGGGCTGGGGATCCTCAACAAGGTGCTGGAGCCGCAGATTGGCGCGGTGCTCGGCAAAATTCTGATCCTGGTGCTGATCGTGCTGTTTATTCAGAAACGACCGCAGGGGCTGTTTGCCTTTAAAGGAAGGGTGATTGACTGATGACGCAACCGATGACGCTGACCCTGACGCAGAAAGCGCCGCGCCTGACAATCGGTATTGGCCTGCTGGCCTTACTGGTGCTGCTGGTGCTGCCTTTCCTCGCGCTGCTGCCGGCGGATAATCCGCTGGCCCTTTCCACCTATACCCTGACGCTGATTGGCAAGATCCTCTGCTACGCCATCGTCGCCGTGGCGCTGGACCTGGTCTGGGGCTACGCCGGGCTGCTGTCGCTGGGCCACGGGCTGTTCTTTGCCCTCGGCGGTTATGCGATGGGCATGTACCTGATGCGCCAGGCCTCCGGCGACGGGCTGCCGGCCTTTATGTCGTTCCTTTCCTGGAACGAGCTGCCGTGGTTCTGGACCGGCACCCAGCACTTTGCCTGGGCGCTGTGCCTGATCGTGCTGGTGCCCGGCATCCTCGCGCTGATCTTCGGCTTCTTCGCCTTTCGCTCGAAGATTAAAGGCGTCTACTTCTCAATCATGACCCAGGCGCTGACCTATGCCGGCATGCTGCTGTTTTTCCGAAATGAAACCGGCTTTGGCGGCAACAACGGCTTTACCGGCTTCACCACCCTGCTCGGCTTCCAGGTGACCGCCACCAGCACCCGCATCGGGCTGTTTGTTGCCACCGTGCTGCTGCTGGTGGCCAGCCTCGGCATCGGTTTCGCCCTCGCGCGCAGCAAGTTTGGCCGGGTGCTGACCGCGGTACGCGATGCGGAAAACCGCCTGATGTTCTGCGGCTACGATCCGAAAGGCTTCAAGCTGTTTGTCTGGACGCTCTCTGCGGTGTTGTGCGGGCTGGCCGGGGCGCTGTATGTGCCGCAGGTCGGCATTATCAACCCCAGCGAAATGTCGCCCACCAACTCGATTGAGGCGGCGATCTGGGTCGCGCTCGGCGGCCGTGGCACGCTGATTGGCCCGCTGCTGGGTGCCGGGATCGTCAACGGCGCGAAGAGCTGGTTTACCGTGGCCTTCCCGGAATACTGGCTGTTTTTCCTTGGCCTGATGTTTATCCTGGTCACCCTGTTCCTGCCGCGTGGCGTCATCGGGCTGATCCGCCGGAGGAAGCATGACTGATCAACTGTTTACCCAACCCCATCCGGCCGATCGCCACCGCGACCAGACCGATCCGGTGCTGCTGCTGGAAAATATTAACGTCTCGTTTGACGGCTTTAAGGCGCTGACCAACCTCTCGTTGCAGATTGGCGTCGGCGAGTTGCGCTGCATTATCGGCCCGAATGGCGCGGGCAAAACCACGCTGATGGATGTGATCACCGGCAAAACCCGGCCGGACAATGGCCGGGTGATGTATGACCAGAGCACCGATCTCACCACCCTGTCACCGGTGGACATTGCCCGTATCGGCATTGGCCGCAAGTTCCAGAAACCGACGGTATTTGAAGCGCTGACGGTGTTTGAAAATCTGGAAATCGCGCTGAAAACCGACAAATCGGTGTGGGCCTGCCTGCGCAGCCGCCTGAGTGGCGAGCAGCAGGACCGCATTGATGAAGTGCTGAAGCTGCTGCGGCTGGGTGCCGAACGCTACCGGCTGGCTGGCTTACTCTCGCACGGTCAGAAGCAGTTTCTGGAGATCGGCATGCTGCTGGTGCAGGACCCGCATCTGCTGCTGCTGGATGAACCGGCAGCGGGCATGACCGATGCGGAAACCGAGTACACCGCCGAGCTGTTTCGCAGCCTGGCGGGACAGCATTCGCTGATGGTGGTCGAGCACGATATGGGCTTTGTCGAAACCATCGCCGACCACGTAACGGTACTGCATCAGGGCCAGGTTCTGGCCGAGGGCTCGCTGCGCGATGTGCAGGCTAACGAGCAGGTTATCGAAGTCTATCTGGGGCGCTGACATGCTAAAAGTGTCTGAACTGAATCAATATTATGGTGGCAGCCATATCCTGCGCGGCCTCTCTTTCGAGGTGAAGACCGGGGAAATCACCTGCCTGCTCGGCCGTAACGGCGTCGGTAAAACCACGCTGCTGAAATGCCTGATGGGCATCATCCCGGCCAAATCCGGCACCATCAGCTGGCAGGATAAAATCCTTAACGGCCGCAAGCCGCATCAGCGCGTGCAGGCCGGCATTGCCTACGTGCCGCAGGGCAGAGAGATCTTTCCCCGGCTGACGGTGGAAGAGAACCTGCTGATGGGGCTGGCGCGTTTTTCGGGCGCGGAAGCCAAACAGGTGCCGGAGGAGATCTACCGGCTGTTCCCGGTGCTGAAAGAGATGAAGCAACGGCGCGGCGGCGATCTCTCCGGCGGCCAGCAACAGCAGCTGGCGATTGGCCGGGCGCTGGCCTGTCGGCCCCAGCTGCTGATCCTCGATGAGCCGACCGAAGGCATTCAGCCCTCGGTGATCAAAGAGATTGGCGCGGTGATCCGCCAGCTGGCGCAGCGCGGGGATATGGCGATCCTGCTGGTGGAGCAGTTTTATGACTTTGCCGCCGAGCTGGCGGACAGCTATCTGGTGATGTCACGCGGCGAGATCGTCCAGCGCGGCCGGGGCGACAGTATGGAAACCGATGGCGTCCGCAGTCTGGTGGCAATTTAACGCAGCAAAAGAAGTGCCGGTAAACGGGGATAAGGGTCGGCATTATCCCCGTCTTTTATTTATATTCGCGCTTATTTAACCGACTTAATTAAAGCTGATTATAAACCACCATCTCGAAATAAGATGTTTATCTCCGTTAATAGTTATTTCACTTAAGTCATTATTCAGACGACCATCTCTCAATAAATAATTCCATTCTGCAAAGGGTGTGAATTATTCTCATAACAAAATAAATATAATTCCGTATCATATTTTTGAAATCTTCCTATACAATCCTTGCTGAGAATGCTTTCCCTATTTTGACTTTCCTTAACCGGAGGTATGCGCTTGTCTATTTATCCGTTAACGTCCTCACAGCAAGCCGTCTGGCTGGACCAGGCACTGACGCCCGATACGCCCTGCTACAACGTGGGCGGGCTGTGGCGCATCGACAGTCCGCTGGACGCCTCCCTGCTGCACCGGGCAATTAATCTGGTATTACAGCAGCATGACGCGTTAAAAATAAAATTGACGGAAGGTGAAGAGGGAATTAATCAGACGACCGTCCATAAAAGAGAATTCATTCTCGAATGCCACGATGTCAGCAGGGAATTACAGCCGGTACACACCGCACGGGAATTATTAAACGCCCGTCTTATTCAGCCTTTCAAATTGTACGGTGAATTACTCTGGCGATCGTCTTTAGTGAAAGTGAATGCCACCACCTCTTTATGGTTAGTTAATGCTCATCATATTATTGCCGACGGCACCTCGGTGTCGTTATTAGGCCGGATGATTATCGATCGTTATAAATCGCTGTTGCTGGGACAGGCACTCGCCGTGACGGACGCCTGCGCGGGATATACCGATTTTATTGGCCAGGACCGCGACTATCTCGCCTCCAGCCGGTACCCACGGGATCGCGCGTACTGGCTGTCGCGCTTTGCCGATGCCCCGGCGTCGCTGCTGGAAAGACGCAATGGATTTGCCGCCAGCGAAGCCTGGCCGAGCACGCAAATCCTGCGCACGCTGCCGCAGGCGCGCTATCAGCAGCTGACGGCGTTTGCCGGACGCTATGGCGCGTCGCCGATGCATTTCTTTAGCGCGCTGATGGCGTGCTGGTTTGCCCGGCAGTGGCAGACGGAAGACTTTACCCTCGGCGTGCCGGTGCACAATCGCAGCGGGGCGCGGCATAAGCAGACGCTGGGGATGTTCTCGGCGATGCTGCCCGTCCGCCTGCAGATTGACACCGCCCAGCCGTTTTCTTCGCTGATCCGGCAGGTCTCCGCCGAGCTGCGCCGCAGCTATCGCCACCAGCGTTTCCCGGTGGCCGAGCTGAACCGCCATCTGCGCCTCAGCCAGCAGGGACGCCGCCAGCTGTACGATATGAGCTTCTCGCTGGAAACCTTCCCGACCGATATTGAGCTGAACGGCACGCCGCTAAAAGTGGAAGCCCTGCATCACGGCTTTGAGCAGATGCCGGTGGCGGTGTACCTGCGCCATTATCATCCTGGCGACGATCCGGTGCTGGAATGCAACGTCAATCAGGCCTGGTTCAGCGAGCAGGAAGCCGGCAAGATTGCCGATCGCCTGCTGCACCTGCTGAACGCGATCCTCGACGCGCCGCCCGAACAGCCGATGGCGTTACTGCCGCTGCTGCTGCCCGACGAACAGCATGCGATCCTCAACCTGTGGAACGACACCGCCGCCGACTGGCCACTGCCGGAAGGGATCCACCGCTGGTTTGAGCAGCAGGTCAGCAAAACCCCAGACGCGGTGGCGCTGAGTGGCGTGGCGGAGATGACTTACGCCACGCTGAATGCCGAGGCGAACCGGCTGGCGCACTGGCTGCGCGCGGGCGGGATCCAACCGGACGATCGCATTGCGCTGTGCGTCAGCCGCAGCGCCGACATGGTGATCGCCCTGCTGGCGATCCTCAAGGCCGGTGCCGCCTATGTGCCGTTAGATCCGGATTACCCGCAGGATCGCCTGCAACATATGCTGAGCGACTGCGGCGCGAAGCAGGTGCTGGTGGATGATGTCGGCGCCCGGGCGCTGCAACCGATCGCCAGCCTGCCGCTGGTGCATCTGCGGAATGACCGACCGCGCTGGCAGGCGGGATCGACCGGCAATCTGCCGGCGCTGGCCGACGATCCGCAACGATCGCTGGCCTATGTGATCTACACCTCCGGCTCGACCGGCAAACCCAAAGGGGTGATGAACGAGCACCTGGCGGTGATGAACCGGCTGAAGTGGATGCAGGACGCCTACCCGCTGACCGCGCAGGATCGCGTGCTGCAAAAAACGCCTTTCAGTTTTGACGTCTCGGTCTGGGAGTTCTTCTGGCCGCTGATGGTCGGCGCGCGGCTGGCGATGGCCAAACCGGGCGGCCATCAGGATCCCGGCTACCTGAGCGACTTTATTCAGCAGCAGCAGATCACCACGCTGCATTTTGTCCCGTCGATGCTGCAACTGTTTTTGCGCCACGGCGAGATGGCGCACTGCCGCAGCTTGCGTCGGCTGTTCTGTAGCGGCGAAGCCCTGCCGCTGACCGCCGTCGAGCGCTGCCATCAGCAGCTGCCCGCCGTGGAGCTGCACAATCTGTATGGCCCGACCGAAGCGGCGGTCGACGTCTCGTACTGGCACTGCAAACCGGGCGAAATCGGCAGCAGCGTGCCGATTGGCCGACCGGTAGCGAATACCCAGCTGTATATCCTCGATGCCAACCTGCAGCTTCTGCCGCCGGGCATCAGCGGCGAGCTGCACATTGGCGGCGTGCAGGTGGCGCGCGGCTACCTGAACCGCGAAGAACTCAGCCAGCAGCGCTTTATCGCCGATCCGCTGAGCGCTCAGCCGGATGCGCGGCTGTATAAAACCGGCGATCTGGCGCGCTGGCGGGAGGATGGCAACATTGAGTATCTGGGCCGCAATGACTTCCAGGTCAAAATCCACGGCCTGCGCATCGAGCTGGGCGAAATCGAGCAGCAGATTGTCGCCTGCCCGCAGGTGGAGGATTGCGTGGTGCTGGCCTGCGAGGATGACGACGGCGATAAAAGGCTGATTGCCTGGGTGGTCGCGCGGCCCGATCCGCAGCTGGCGGACAGCCTGCGCCAGCAGATCGGGCAATCGCTGCCGGAGTTTATGATCCCGGCCAGCTTCGTCAGGGTGGATGCCCTGCCGCTGTCGCCGAACGGTAAGCTGGACCGAAAAGCGCTGCCGATGCCTGCCGCCGACGCGCAGCCTGCCTTTACGCCGCCGGCCACCGCGCAGGAACGGCTGTTAGCGGCCTGCTGGAGCGATCTGCTGGGCGTCTCGCCTGTCGGTCGCGATGACGACTTTTTTGCCCTCGGCGGCCACTCGCTGCATGCGATTCAGCTGATGATGCGGCTGAGAAAGCGGGGGATTGAGGTGGAAATGAAGACGCTGTTTGCCCATCCCAAACTGCGTCAGCAGGCTGAAGCCCTCAGCCAGCCTGCGACGGCACAGAGCCCGCAGTGGGTCGACACGCCTGCACCGCTGGCCAATCTGCTTAAGCAGCTGAATCGCCCGCAGCAAACCTTTGATCTGATCCAGCCGTTAAATGCCGCCACGCAAGGTGACGATCTGTGGATGATCCATCCGGCGGTGGTCGGCTGCGAGATCTATCAGGATCTGGCGGACAGCCTGAGCGGAAAATTCAACGTGCTGGGGATCAACAACTACAACCTGCACAACCGTCCGCACATTCCGACGCTGGCGGCGTTAGCCAGCTACTATCTGCAGCATATGCTGCAATGGGGCCTGCCGACCGACCGGCCGGTGCGGCTGCTGGGCTGGTCGCTCGGCGGGGTGATCGCACTGGAAATCGCCGCACAGCTTGAACAGCGGGGCTATACCCAGCTGCAGGTTTGCCTGCTGGACTCGCTGTATCAAACCGAGGTGCAACAACGGGTCGCGCCCGGCATGTTGGCGTCGCTGCTGAAGGCGATTGGGCTGGAAGGCGATGCGGCAAAACGCGCGATTCAGGCGGAAGAGACCGAGTTGAGCATCAATAATCAGGCGGTCAGTTCGCCACTGCATCACACCCAGGTGACCTTGCTGAAAGCGATGCAGTTTTTCGATTTAAGCGACAGCGGCACGGCGGAAGGCAATGAGCTGCTGGCGATTAAGGATAACGGCGTCGGCGCGCTCTGTTCCTCGCTGAAAATCGTGCCGCTGGCGGCCAATCACCATTCGATTATCCTTTGTCATCAGGAGATTGCCGCCGCGTTATCCGCTGTCGGCGTCAGCCGCGAAACTCATCCACACTGATACCGTGCTTCTTCAGCTTGTTGTATAACCCGGCGCGGGAGACCCCCATCTTCTGCGCCGTTTTACGCAGATTGCCGTTGAGCGACGCCAACATGGTGACGATATGCGCCCGCTCGTGGCTGTCCAGCCGCTGCGAGTCGCCGGATTTCGGCCGCTCTTCGGTGGCGATCTCTTCCGGCAGATCCCCGGCATCAATCAGCAGCTTGTCGCTGAGGTTAATCGCCCGCTCGACAATATTCTCCAGTTCCCGCACGTTACCCGGCCACGGATACTGCTCCAACGCGGCCATCGCCGCCGGGGTAAACTGCATGCTGGCTTTCTTCAGTCGGGTACACATTTTCTCGCTAAACCACTCCACCAGCTGCGGCACGTCGCCGGTCCGCTCGCGCAGCGCCGGGATGCGCAGAGAGATCACGTTCAGACGGTAAAACAGATCGCGCCGGAAGGCGCCCGTTTCGATTGCCCGTTGCAGATCGCAGTTGGTGGCGGCAATAATCCTGACGTTGACCTTCACCGGACGCTGCGCGCCGATGCGCATCACTTCCGCCTCCTGCAGCACGCGCAGCAGGCTGGTTTGCGCTTCCAGCGGCATATCGCCGATTTCATCGAGGAACAGCGTGCCGCCGTCGGCCAGCTCAAACTTGCCTGCCGCCCCGCCGCGTCGCGAGCCGGTAAACGCGCCGTCGACGTAGCCAAACAGTTCACTTTGCACCAGATCGCGCGGTAAGGCGCCGCAGTTGACCGCAATAAACGGCCCGCCGTGGCGCGCGCTGCCGTTGTGGATCGCCTGCGCGAACAGCTCCTTGCCGGTGCCGCTCTCGCCGGTCAGCAGCACCGTACTGTCGCTGCGGCTGCTGGTGCGCGCTTTATCGAGCACTTCCGATAGCGCGGTGGAACGTCCGCAGATCATCTCAAAGGTGTAGCTGGCACCGATGCCCATCACCTGGCGGGTGATCGCCCGGATACGCTGGTTATCGCGCAGCGAGACGATCCGCCCACCGTCCGGCGCCGGCATCACCGACACCAGGCAGGAGACGCGCGGCCGATCCTGCGGCTGAAACACCACTTCGCGGTCGTTGCAGAAGGTGATGCCAGTAAGCGTCACGCCCTCCGGGTTTAACGCGCTGTCGACCGATTTTCCGGTCAGCATCATGCCGTGGAAAATTTGCCGGGCGTAGCGGTTAATGGTTTTGATGATGCCGCGCGCGTCGGTGACGATCACCCCTTCGTTCAGCGTTTCCAGAATGGAGCGCTGTTCGGCCAGCAGGCTGCGCAGTACCAGCTGGCGGCCAATGGCTTCGGCCGCGGCCTGTACCGTGCCGAGAGTGTGATAGTGGAAATTGTCCTGGCTGGCGGTCAGGGTCAGCACGCCAATCATCCGCCCTTCGGCATTGCGCACCGGCGCGGCGGCACACTGCCGGTGCCGCTGACGCAGCGCCTGTTTCCAGTTCTCGCCATTCAGCACGTAGACCAGCCGCTGTTCGTTAAGGCAGCGTCCGGTGCAGTTGGTGCCCATCACCGACTCGCGCAGAATGCTGCCAACCGGCGTTAAATCCAGCCCGCAGTAACATAAGGTCACGCCGTTGGCGTCGGTCAGATTGATGTGCCCGTCCGGGTTATAGGCCAGCAGGCTTTGCATAATGCTGTCCGCCACTTCGATCAGCTCCGCATGGTTTTCCAGAATCGCCTTCAGTTCGGCCTCGGCGGGGAAAACGTAGTTGATGGCACCGGGATCGATACCGGCGTCGCGGCTGGCCTGCCAGGATGCGCGGATCTGCGGACGCAGAAAAGAGGGCTCCTGCCCGGCTACAAACGCCCGCCAGGCCAGCTCAAACTGGGCATCCCAGCGGCTGGCTTCTGCCCCTTGCGGCAGACTGAGTTTACCTTCGCACTCTTCCACTATCGCGCCTGCCAAAACAGGTATATGCATTTTGTTCTCCCCCTTTCTGGAATGTCCATTTTATCGACATGTTGAGTTTACATGTCGATTTTGTGTTCACTTTGTGATCGAACGCCGACTGACAGGCCGCTAATCTGCGGGTTTTGCCACTGGCATAACATTTGCTTATTAGTGATTAGCCTGCATCCCTGCGGCTGGCCAATTGAACAAATGACTTCGGAGGAAGGACATGACCCTTTTCACTCTTTCAGTGTGTGCTGAAATGGTTTTCCTGGAACTGCCGTTTATCGAGCGCGTGAAACGGATCCACCAGTTGGGCTTTGGCGTGGAACTCTGGAACTGGCAGAACAAAGATATTCCGGCGCTGGCGGCTACCGGCGCGCGCTTTACCTCGATGACCGGCTACCTGTCCGGCAATTTTACCGATGACCGTGAGATCGCCAGCCTGCTGGCCAGCGCGGAAGTGTCGCTGGGCGTGGCTGAGCAGCTCGGTTGCCCGTCGCTCAACCTGCACGGCACCGGGCTGGATGAGAAAGGCCTGCCGGTGAAGCCGGTGGAGGTGGTGACCGGCGCGATGTGGCTGAAGGCCGCCAGCACGCTGGAAAAACTGGCGACGATGGCGGAACGCGCAGGCAAGGTGTTCACCCTGGAAAACCTGAATACCGCCGTCGATCATCCCGGCACGCCATTCGCCAAAGCCAGTGAGGTGCTGGCACTGGTCGAGGCGGTCAACAGCCCGCATCTGCGCATCAACCTCGACCTGTACCACGCGCAGATCGGCGAAGGAAACCTGATTGAGCTGGTGAAAAGAGCCGGCAGCGCGATTGGCGAAATTCAGGTCGCCGACGTTCCCGGTCGTCAGGAACCGGGCACCGGAGAGATCAACTACCGCGCCATTGCCAATGCCCTGCGGGCGATGAATTACCAGGGCGTGGTGGCGATGGAAGGCTGGGCATCAGGCGACAGCGAGACCGCCCTGATGCGTTTCAAAGAGCAGTTTATGTTGTAACCCATAACAAAATATCCCCAACAAGGGGAAAAACCCTACAGGAAGAATCGCTATGAAATTATCTCAATCGTTACTGCTGGTCTGTACGCTGGCCCTCAGCCCGTTAAGCCAGGCAAAAGAGCAAACCGTTGGCGTGGCGCTGGCCAACTTCGACCTTAACTTCGTGTCGATCCTGCGTACCCAGATGGTGAAAGAGCTGGCGAAAGAGAAGATCAACGGCCAGTTCGAGGATGCCAAAGGCGACGTTGCCGTGCAGGTGCAGCAGGTGGAGAACTTTATTAACCAGGGCGTCGACGCCATTATCCTCAACCCGGTGGATACCCAGGCGGTGAAACCGATGATGGAAGCCGCCAGCCGGGCCAAAATCCCGTTGATTTTCGTTAACCGAAAGCCGGAAATTCCGTTAAGCGCCAATATGGCCTATGTCGGTTCAGATTCTGAACTCGGCGGCAAAATGGAGATGGAAGCGCTGGCGAAAAAGATGAACTACAAAGGCAACGTGGCGATTTTGATGGGCGCGCTGTCGGCGGAAGAAGCCCGTCAGCGTACCAAGGCCACCGAAGAGGTGATCGCCAAATATAAGGATATGAAGGTGGTTGAGAAGCAGTCCGCGCAGTGGATGCGTAACGAGGCGGTGGATGTCACCTCCGGCTGGTTGCTGAACGGCGACAAGATTGATGCGATTGCCGCCAACAATGACGAAATGGCGATTGGCGCGATCATGGCGCTGCAACAGGCGGGCAAAAAAGATGTGCTGGTCGCCGGCATCGACGGCACGCCCGATGCGCTGCGCTTTGTGAAATCCGGCAAGCTGTCGCTGACCATCTTCCAGGACGCGGCCGGTCAGGGCATCGGCGCGGTGCAGACGGCGAAGAAAATGCTCGCCGGTGAGAAAGTAGAAAGCACCATCTGGATCCCGTACCAGACCATTACCCCTGAGAACTACACCGAATTTATGACCAAAAACAGCAAGTAACCAATGGGGGAGCCTGGCTCCCCTGTTCTTCCACCGTCGTCTATCGCGGCGTGGGCAACCGTTGAGCAAAGTAGTCGCTGAGAAAATCGATACAGGTTTTAATCCGCAGTGAGTGGGAGGAACGTTGGGTATAGACCGCCCAGATATTCGCCTGCTGATACCACGCTGGCAGGATCTGCACCAGCTCGCCGCTGGCCAGATGCTTCGCCACGTCCCACGCCGATCGCAGCACAATCCCTTGTCCACGCAGCGCCCAGGCCAGCACCACACTGCCGCTGTTGGACGAATGCTGACTGTTGACCCGGCAGACAATACTGTCCTCGCCGTTGGTCAGCGCCCAGTTGCCGAATGCCGCGCTTCTTTCCTGAATAATCAGGCAGTCATGCTGTCGCAAATCATCCAGCGATGTCGGTACGCCAGCCTGACGCAGATAGTCCGGTGAGGCGCACAGGATCCGGCGGTTGGCCGCCAGCTGACGGGCGATATAGAGATCGTTGATTTCATCGCCAACGTGGATCTCGATGTCGATCCCTTCGTCCACCAGATTCACTTCCCTGTCACTGAGCATCAGCTTCACGTTCAGCCCGTTATGCAGGTTCATCAGGTCGGACAGGGCATCCGCCATATATTCGTGACCAAAACCAAACGAGCAGCTGAGGGTGATATTGCCGGTCACCGCGCCGCGCAGCCCGTTAAGGTCGCTGACAAAATCGCCGACGCCGCTGACAATTTGCATCGCCCCTTCCAGCGCAATTTCCCCTTCGGCGGTCAAGCGCATGCTGCGGTTATTACGGAAGAACAGCCGGATATCCAGCTGCTTTTCCAGCAAGGCAATCCGCTTGCTGATGGTGGACGGCGACAGCCCCAGCTCCTGTGCCGCGCGGGCGAAACCGCCGTTGCGCGCCACGGTGACAAACACCGACAGATCGTCAATGGAAGGCCAGCCCTCAACAGGCTGGCGGAGATTTTTTCCGGCGGAAGGGGTTTTCATCGTCACCAAAAACAGAAGGAATAATAGGGTTTTATAGCACTGTTTTCAGGAAGGGCTGAAGTTTCTGCAAAAAGAGTTCCGCGATCTCCTCCTGCGGCGAATGGCCACAGGGCAACGCTTCGCCCTGCACATTGAGCGCCTTCTCGCGCCAGGTCGCCAGCACGTCGTACAGCTGGCCGACGGTGCCCTTTTCACCCCACAACAGCTGCAACGGGCAGCGGATGCGGTTCTCGCTGTCGGCCGCGTCATCCTCCAAATCAAGGGTCGCCGCCGCGCGATAGTCTTCGCACACCGCATGAACCATCTGCGGATTCTGATAACAGCGCAGGTAGTCCTGGAACACCGCTTCCGACATCGCTCCCGGAATTTTGAGCTGTCCGTCGATATGTTTGCGCAGGAAAAATTCAGGATCGTGCAGGATCAGCGTTTCCGGCACCGGCGTCGGCTGGATCAGCAAAAACCACCAGAAATAGCGGGTGGCAAAGGCCTGATTGGTCAGGGCGTACATGGTGGCGGTCGGCGCGATATCAACAAAGGTACAGCAGGTGACGCGTTGCGGATGATCCAGCGCCAGCCGATGTCCCACCCGCGCGCCGCGATCGTGGCCGACAAAGGCAAAGGTCGGGTGACCCAGCCCCGCCATCAGCTGCACCAGATCCTGCGCCATCACCCGTTTCGAATAGGGACGATGCTGTTGATCGCTGGCGGGCTTGTCGCTGTCGCCGTAGCCGCGCAGATCCGGCAGGATCACCGTGTGGGTTTTCGCCAGCGTCGGGGCCACTTTGCGCCAGCTGATATGATTCTGCGGATGGCCGTGCAGCATCAACAGCGGCGGGCCGTCGCCGCCAATCGCCACTCTGAGCGTGATGCCACTCTCAAGGGTGATATCGTGCAGCCTGAAGCCCGGCACAAACGGCGAATCGCCGCGTTCGGCACGGGCAATCATCCATTCCTCCCGGCGCTCTGGCTGGCGGCCGGACGCTTCAGCCAGGGTTTCTGGCCATAATGCTGCGCTTCAAACTGCTCAATGGCGGAGAGGTATTGCAGGGTCCAGCCAATCGCATCTTCGCCACCGGCGAGCATTTCCCGCTTCAGGGCGCTGACCGAAAACGGCAGGGTTTCTGCACCGGCGGTGATTTCGCAGGTTTCCAGCGAGACGGTGATGCGGTTGCTGTCCGGGTTAACCGCCAGCTGGCTCAGGCGTCCGAAGCTGCTGTCGTCCAGCGACACGGTCAGCACGCCGTTGTTCTGGCAATTATCGTTGAAGATCCCGGCAAAGCTGGTGCCGATCAGCGCACGGATCCCCAGCTGGCGCAATCCCCACACCGCATGTTCACGGCTGGATCCGCAGCCGAAATTCGGCCCGACCAGCAGAAAGGACGCGCCCTGCCAGCCCGGTTGATTGAGAATAAAGTCCGGATTCAGTTCGCCATCGACGGTAAAGCGCCGATCGAAAAACACCCCTTTATCCAGTCCCTGACGATCGATCCCTTTCAGAAACTGTTTCGGCATAATGACATCGGTATCGATGTTCGCTTCCAGTAACGGCGCGAGGATGCCGCTGACCCGATCAAATGCTTCCATGATTTCCCCCTGCGTTAAGCATTGTGCGCACATCTTCAAGGTGGCCGCTGATTGCTGCCGCCGCCACCATCGCCGGGCTCATCAGATGTGTTCTGGCCCCGACGCCCTGGCGGCCAGGAAAATTGCGGTTGGTGCCGGAGGCGCAACGATCGCCCGGTGCCAGCACATCCTCATTCATCGCCAGACACATTGAACAGCCTGACTGCCGCCATTCAAATCCGGCATCGAGAAATTGCTGCGCCAGCCCTTCCGCTTCCGCCTGTCGGCGGACCTGGCTCGATCCCGGAACGATAATTCCGCGCACGTGGCTGGCGATTTTGCGGCCCTGAAGCACCGCTGCCGCCGATCGAAGATCCTCAATACGGCCGTTAGTACAGGAGCCAATAAAGGCATGGGTAATGGGGATTTCCCGCAGCGGCGTGCCGGCCGTCAGTCCCATATACTGCAGCGCTTTGCGGATCGCCTGTTGCTTAATCAGGTCGGTCTCCTGTTCCGGATCCGGCACCGCGCCACCGATCGGGCTGGTTTGATCCGGGCTGATGCCCCAGGTCACTTTCGGATCCAGTTCGCTGCAGTCGATCTGCACGGTTTTATCGAATACCGCCAGCGGATCGCTGCGCAGTTGTGACCATTCGGCCAGCGCCTGTTGCCATAGCGCGCCGGTCGGCATCTGCGGTTTGCCCGTAATATAGTCGAATATTTTTTGGTCCGGCGCGATAATCGCCCCGCGCGCGCCGGCTTCCACCGCCATATTGCACAGCGTCATCCGCCCTTCCATGCTCAGGTCGTCGATCGCGTCGCCATCAAATTCAATCGCGTAGCCGGTCGCCCCTGAGGCGCTGATTTTCCCCAGCAGGTCGAGGATGATGTCTTTGGCGGTACAGGCATAGGGCAGCAGGCCGCTGACCGTCACCCGCATGGTTTTCAGTCTGCGGTAGACCAGGGTTTGCGTGGCCAGCAGGTGTTCGATTTCTGAGGTGCCGATGCCAAACCCCAGCGCGCCAAACGCGCCATAGGTGGTGGTGTGGCTGTCGCCGGCGGCAATGACCATGCCGGGCATCACCATGCCCTGTTCATGGGCCACCACATGTTCAATGCCCTGTCGTGGGTCCATCACATCAAACAGTTCGATGCCGAAATCCGCGGCGTTTTGGCGAAAGTAATCGACCTGCAGTTGGCCGCCCGCATCGGTCATGTCGGCATCGCGCGTCGGTCGGGTGGGGTTTACATGATCGACGTTGAGCAAAATGTTCTCAGGATGGCGCACCCCACGGCCGCTTTCGCGCAGGCCGCTGAAGGCTTGCGGGCTGGTATATTCATTGAGAATTGAGCGGTCGATATAGAGTAAAACGTGGCCGTCGTTATCCAGTTCACGCACCACGTGCGAATCAATTAACTTTTCATACAGCGTTTTATTCGACATATCTGCGTCCAAAATATAATCACGGTGAAAGGGAAAATTCAGCGTCATTGGCGAGGAATTAATCAGCAGATTATGTCATGGAATCACGGCGGTAATGATTCCATCCGGGAAAGGATAGCGTGACGAAACGTGCATCACGGGTGGGGTTGTGGGCCTTAAGGTCAAAACCTAAAGGGCGGATGCAAAGGTCAAAACCCGCTCCGGCGATAAGGCGTCAGCATAGAGCGCGTTATCCGGGACGCCGTAAATCCATCCCTGGAGGCTTGGCTGCGGCATCCCTGCCGCAGACACCCGGCTAACGCGCTCTATGCCGCCACCCACAAGCAGTGACGTTGTGGGTGGGGCCGGTGGACACACAGGTCAAAATCAAATGGGGTTTGGTGGACGCACGGGTCAAAATCAAATGGAGTTCGGTGGACGCATAGGATGAACTCAGCGGGTTTTGACCTGTGTGTCCACAATTGATCATTCAACGCTGAAGCTTGAGGGAAGGGAGAGAGGGGGGATAAGCAAAGCATCGGCGACAGGGATGTCGCCGCTGAGCCCCCAGGGACGGGTCTACGGCGTCTTTGTGTTCCCCCCTCTCTCCCTGAGCAAAACACCGAAACATCCAGACGACTTCCCTAACACACAGGTCAAAAGCAGCTTCAGTGGTAAGGCGTCAGCATAGAGCGCGTTATCCGGGACGCCGTAAATCCATCCCTGGAGGCTTGGCTGCGGCATCCCTGCCGCAGACACCCGGCTAACGCGCTCTTTGCCGCCACCCACAAGCACTGACGTTGTGGGTGGGGCCGGTGGACGCACAGGTCAAAATCAAATGGGGTTTGGTGGACGCACGGGTCAAAATCAAATGAAGTTTGGTAAACGCATAGAGTGAACTCAGCGGGGTTTTGACCTGTGCGTCCACAATCGATCATTCAACACTGAAGCTTGAGGGGAAGGGAGAGAGGGGGGAAAAGCAAAGCATCGGCGACAGGGATGTCGCCGCTGAGCCCCCAGGGATGGGTTTACGGCGTCTTTGTGTTCCCCCCTCTCTCCCTGAGCAAAGCACCGAAACATCCAGACGACTTCCCTAACACACGGGTCAAAATCAAAGAGGCCTTATGGGTTTTCGATTAGCCCGGTTTCCACGCTGAAATGCCGCTGCTCTCGCGGTTCCAACATGATCAACGTGCCGGCCTGCTTAGCCGCGTTGAAGCCTTCCGGGCGGCAGGTGGCCGGTAACACATAGGCGGCGACCTGCTGATCGCTGTTGTGCAGGATCCAGCGCGTGGCATAGTTGAACTGCGCGGTCTGGAAGGTGGTGCTAAAACCGAGGCCGTCCGGCGAGTGCAGGTTAAAGGTCACCGTCTCGCCGTACTGCGCCAGATTATCAGCAAAAAACACAATCTCGGGATCGTACATCTCCGGGCGCGTCAGCCCGCCAAAGGCCTGCGGTTCCGCCGCAAGCTGACGGGTATAGTCCAGCCACACCGGCGTTGGATGTACGTGGCCAGGAATCGAGGTCCGCAACGCAAAGGCGCTGTCCGGGATACTCTGGCTAAAAGTGCCGTTCTCAACATAGGCGCTGTTCATATGGCACATGTACTGCAACGGCATTGCCGTGCCGGACAGATTGGTGACCGCCATCTCAATGCGCAAGCGTGGCCGATCCGCCAACAACGTCACGCCTGGCAATGCGCGATAGTGATGGCCAAAACCTTTGATGTACTCCACCTCGCCGCGCACCGACACGCCCTCTTCTTCCAGCACGATCCAGGCGCTATCCATGCGGGCGCAGGCCATCTCGCCGTGCAACGCATGGACATCGCCCTCGCCAGGGCAACCGTTGGCCAGCAGGCCGGAGTGGAAGGCGAAGCAACCGTAGGTGTCGATAATGTCCTTGCCCGGCAACGGTTGCTTAAAGCCGTTGCCCATGGTCATCCGCTGACCGTCGAAAGCCGCATCCCACACCATCTGCCCGTAATACGGCAGCACGATTACAAAGCCACGGCGGTTCTCCATCCGCACCGCCTCAATCCCTGAGGGGTAACGGAACAGATCGACTTTGACGTCGGCGTTATCCAGCAGCGTGCGCGGCGTTTCACCGAACAGCGAGGGATGCAGTGGCAAAGTGGTTCTCATCGTGCCTCCTCAGCCAGACGACCGCTGACTGCCGGCTGTTTTTTATGGCGCAGTTCGCCCCAGAAGTAGAAGCCCACCCAGGCGAAGCACAGCAGCGAGACGCCAAACGCCATCTGCATCGAGCCGAGACGGTCAGACACCAGTCCCTGCAAGGCCGGGATAAAGGCGGCACCGACAATCGCCATCACGATAAACGCGCCGGCCACTTCGGTGTATTTGCTCTCGACGGTAGACAGGGTGCCGGCATAAATCGTCGCCCAGCATGGCCCAAACAACACGCTGACGAACACGGCGGCATAGACGGCGGTGAAGTTTGGCACCAGCATCACGTAGGCCAGCGTGGCCACACCGACGATGGAATAGGCAATCAGCACCTTCTCGGCGCGGAAGCGCGTCATCAGGAAGTTGGCGACAAACTTGCCGATAAAGAAGCAGATAAAGCTGTAAATCATAAAGTTAGAGGCATGACGCTCGTTGGCCGCACCGAGGTTCAGCGCCAGACGAATGGTGAACGACCAGACCGCCACCTGCATCCCCACGTAAAGGAACTGCGCAATGATGCCGCGCTTGAAGTGGCGGTTTTTGGCCAGATAGCTGAAGGTTTCGCCAAGGCTCGGCAGCTTTTTCTCATTGCTCTGCGGTTTGCAGTGCGGATAACGGGTCAACAGGAACAACACCATCACCACCACCAGGACCATCACCAGGTATTTGTAAGGTTCCAGCGTGTGCTCCAGCATGGTCAGACGGAACTGGTGCAGCTGTTCCGGGTTCATGCTGGCCATCTGGCTGTGCAGGCTGTCGCCATCCTGGAACACCAGGTATTTGCCCAACACGATGCCCATCAGCGCGCCAATCGGGTAGAACGTCTGGCTGACGTTCAGCCGCAACGTGGCGTGATCGCGGTGACCGATCATCGAGCTGTAGGTATTCGCCGCCGTTTCCAGGAAGCTCAACCCGATAGCAATCGCGAAGATCGCCGCCAGGAACATGGTGTAGGTCGCCATATGCGAAGCCGGATAGAACATCACGCAACCGGCGATATACAGCGCCAGCCCCAGCAGGATCGCAATCTTGTAGCTACTGCTGCGGATCACCAGCGAGGCCGGAATGGCAATTAAAAAATAGCCGCCGTAAAAGGCGCTCTGCACCAGCGCGCTGGCGAAATCGCTGAGGGCGAAAACGCTTTTGAACTGGGTGATCAAAATATCATTCAGGCTGGCGGCGCAGCCCCATAACGGGAACAGGCACGAGAGCAAAATAAACTGAAACAGTGGCGTCTTATTTAAATAGCCATCAGGCTGCTGGACGATGGTCGGTTGCATAGCGAATCCTCAGTTAATCGTTGAGAAAACGGTGGAAGGTATCGGCATCAGGGTACGAAAGCTGGGTTCCCCGTCCGGTGACGCTACAGGCGGCATAGTCGGAGGCAGACTGCATTGCCTTCGCGATATCGCCATGCTGGATCAGAAAGTGGGCAAAGCAGCCGATAAAGGCATCCCCTGCGCCACTGGTATCAATCGCCTTCACCGGCGTGGGCTTAATGCGGTGGACGGCATCTCCCTGCATCCACACCGATCCGCGGCTGCCGAGAGTGATAATCAGGTTTTTCAGGCCGCGTCCCAGCAGCATCTGCCCGGCGCGCAGCACTTCGTCTTCGGTGCTGACCGGCAGGCCCGTCAGGATCTCCAGTTCGGTTTCGTTAGGCATAAAGAAGTCGCACTGGCAGGCGTAATCGATGTCCAGACCGGCCACCGCCGGCGCGGGATTGAGGATCACCTGAATGCCGTTCTGCCGCGCAAAGTCGATGGCGTAATAGACCGTCGGCAGCGGGATCTCCAGCTGCAACACCATCAGACGACAGCGCTTAAGATCGTCCGCGGCGGCATCAATATCCGCCGGAGACAGGTGCGCGTTGGCCCCTTTGATAATCAGGATGCGGTTTTGCGACTGGTCATCGACAAAAATCGGTGCCACGCCGCTGGAGGTGCCCGCCGCGACGGTGACGTGCTGCGCGTCGACGCCGAACCGCTGCAAATTTTTCACCGTGTTGTCCGCAAACAGGTCTTCGCCCACTTTGCTGACCATCATCACGCTGGCACCCAGCTTCGCCGCCGCAACGGCCTGGTTGGCCCCTTTGCCGCCGCAGCCCAGTGCGAAGTCGGGCGCTTCTAAGGTTTCACCGGCTTTCGGCATACTGTTGGTGTAAGTGATCAGATCGACCATATTGGAGCCGATGACGGCAATGTCCATGACGTATTCCCCGTGTAAATTTTCATCATTAAATGTTGTGGAAATAACAATAACAATCATCTCATGTTATTTTTGTGACACCCGTCTCAGCCTGAAAATCCCGCCCGCGAGATGTTAATTGGCGATTGACGCCAGAATGAAAATGTTATTATTTTAACAAAACCCCCTAATCTGCTGAGGAGATTCTCGTGCAAAACCTGGACTATGCCCGCTACATCGACCACACCCTGCTGGCGGCGAATGCCACCGTGCAACAGATCGCCACCCTGTGTGACGAAGCCATCGCCCACCACTTTTACGCGGTGTGCGTCAATTCGGGTTATGTGCCGTTAGTGGCGGAGAAGCTGGCGGGAAGTGAGGTAAAGGTCTGTTCCGTCATCGGTTTTCCGCTGGGTGCCGGCCTGACCAGCGCCAAAGCCTTCGAAGCGAAAGCCGCCATTGCGGCCGGTGCGCAGGAGATTGATATGGTGATTAACGTTGGCTGGCTGCAAAGCGGTGAGGTGAAGGCCGTCAGCGCCGATATTCAGGCGGTGCGCGAGGTTTGCGGCCCGATCCCATTGAAGGTAATATTAGAGACCTGCCTGCTTAGCGATGCGCAAATCATTCAAATCTGTGAAATTTGTCGTGAACTGAAGGTCGCGTTTGTGAAAACGTCCACCGGTTTCAGTACCGGCGGCGCGCGCGAAGAGCACGTCCGTCTGATGCATGATACCGTTGGCCCTGAGGTGGCGGTCAAAGCATCCGGCGCGGTGCGCGACCGACAGACGGCAGACATCATGATCCAGGCGGGCGCCAGCCGTATCGGCACCAGCTCCGGCGTCGCCATCGTTAACGGCAGCGCTGCCGGCGAGGGTTATTAACCGTATTATCAGGAGTGACTGACCATGGAAACCCGCCGCGACGAGCGCGTAAACAAGCTGGCATCTGCGCTTAAGCGAACCGATAAAATCCACCTGCGAGAGGCGGCGCGACTGCTGGGTGTGTCCGAGATGACCATCCGTCGCGATCTCAACGAACAGCCGTCGGTGGTGGTGTTATTGGGGGGCTACATTGTCAGCGATCCGAAAAGCAATCAGGGTCACTACTTTGTCTCCGATCAGCAGGCGCATAACGTCGAGAAAAAGCGGCGTCTGGGCCAGCTGGCGGCGTCGCTGATTGAGCCGGGTGATACGGTGTTCTTTGACTGCGGCACCACCATGCCGTGGATTGTCGATGCCATCGATAATGAGCTGGCGTTTACCGCCATCTGCTGCGCGATGAACACCTTCCTGGCGCTGAAAGAGAAACCGGCCTGTCAGGTGATCCTCAACGGCGGTGAGTTTCATGCCGACAACGCCATCTTCACTCCGCTGGGTCACGGCTCGGTAATGGACAGCCTGTGTCCCGGCAAAGCCTTTATCTCTGCGGCAGGCATTGATGCCGGTCAGGGTGCGACCTGCTACAACCTCAACGAATTGCCGATGAAGCATCAGGCGATGCAGCGTGCCAGCCACAAGATTCTGGTGGCTGACAGCAGCAAGTTTGGCAAAGTGTTGCCTGCCCGCATCGGCGAACTCAGCGCCTTCGAGACGCTGGTCAGCGACGATGCCCCGCCGAAAGAGCTGGCGCAGAAGCTGAAACAGCTGGGCATTGACGTGATGGTCGGGCAGAAAGCGCGTTAGGTCAGCCTCTTACGCCCAGCGATTCAGGATCTCTTCGCCATCGCGTAAGCGCCGCAGGTTTTCACATACCCCCGCCACGTTGCCGTTCAGCGAATTATCGGTGACGCCGCCGATATGCGGCGTGGCGATGACGTTGTACTGAAACAGCGCGTCATCCGGCTCGGGCGGCTCCTGCCAGAACACATCCAGCCCGGCGCCTGCCAGGTGATTCACTTCCAGCGCCGCCAGCAACGCCTGCTTTTCAATCAGTCCGCCACGCCCCAGGTTGATCAGGAAACTGCCCGGCTTCATCTGCGCCAGCGCGGTTTCATCAATGATATGGCGGGTGTCGGCATTGTCCGGCAGGCTGAGGATCACAAAGTCGGCGTCATTCAGCAGCGCGGGCAGATGGGCCATATTGCCCAGCCAGTCCAGCTGATGCGCTTTAGCGAAGGCCTGATCGGCGGTGCGTTTCACGCCAATCAGCCGCACGCCAAAGGGTGCCAGTCGTTTCGCCAGCGCTTTACCGATGCCGCCCAGCCCCACCAGCCCGACGGTTTTCCCCATCAGCCCCATGCCCACCGGCAGGCCAAGCTGACGCGTGGCGATCATCTCAGGGATCTCGCGGGCTTTGCGCGCCAGGCCAATCATCATCCAGATCCCCAGTTCGGCGACCGAATCGGCATTGCCGGATCGGTCCGACGGCACGTTAGCCACCTGAATGCCAAGCGCTTTGGCGCTGGCCAGGTCCACCCCTTCCAGCCCGGCACCGGCCTGCTGTATCAGCTTCAGCCGGTCAGCGGTTTTGAGCAGCTCAGGCGTGACTTTTGCCATACCGGGGATTAAGGCATCGTATCCGGCCAGGCTTTCGGCGGCGTGGCCCGCAGAAGCCGTGAACTCGACGTCTGGCAAGGTGTGACGAAACTGTTGGATCATGCCGCCCCAAGCGTTCTCTTCCGCCGCGATCAGAACTCTCATCGTTATCTCCCTGCTTTGTAAGGCAAAAAAACAGCATAAAGCCATCGGCTCAAAAATCAATCAATAATCCGGCACGCGAGCGCATCCCCTGGCGCTGACGCGGGTCAGCGAATGGGGCAGCTAACGCACCGATAACCTGAAGCAGGAAGGATATTCCTCGGGTGGCGGCTGTGATTAGCAAGCAAAACCAGCTAAACTTCGTCATCTGAGTGGGCATCTGCTGCCCCAATTAACACACAGACACCAAGAGGCTCATCCTACGTGGCTCAATTCGTCTATAGCATGCATCGCGTCGGCAAAGTGGTTCCGCCGAAGCGTCACATTCTGAAAAATATCTCCCTTAGCTTCTTCCCTGGCGCCAAAATCGGCGTGCTGGGTCTGAATGGCTCCGGTAAATCCACCCTGCTGCGCATCATGGCCGGTATCGACAAGGATATCGAAGGGGAAGCGCGTCCACAGCCCGGTCTGAAAATCGGTTACCTGCCGCAGGAACCGCAGCTGAATATGGAACACACCGTGCGTGAATCCGTTGAGGAAGCGCTGGCGGAAGTGGTTGGCGCGCTGAAGCGTCTGGACGAAGTCTACGCGCTGTATGCGGAAGAAGACGCGGACTTCGACAAGCTGGCCGCTGAACAGGGCAAGCTGGAAGAGATCATCCAGGCTCACGACGGTCATAACCTGAATACCCAGCTTGAGCGTGCTGCCGACGCGCTGCGCCTGCCAGAGTGGGATGCGAAAGTCGCCACCCTGTCCGGTGGTGAACGCCGTCGCGTGGCGCTGTGCCGCCTGCTGCTGGAAAAACCGGATATGCTGCTGCTGGACGAACCGACCAACCACCTGGATGCAGAATCCGTGGCCTGGCTGGAACGCTTCCTGCACGACTTCGAAGGCACCGTTGTGGCAATTACCCACGACCGTTACTTCCTCGACAACGTGGCCGGCTGGATCCTGGAGCTGGACCGTGGCGAAGGTATTCCATGGGAAGGTAACTACTCTTCCTGGCTGGAGCAGAAAGATGCCCGTCTGGCGCAGGAAGCGTCAAGCGAAGCGGCCCGTCGCAAATCCATTGAGAAAGAGCTGGAATGGGTTCGTCAGGGCGCTAAAGGCCGTCAGTCTAAAGGCAAGGCCCGTCTGGCCCGCTTTGAAGAGCTGAACAATACCGATTACCAGAAGCGTAACGAAACCAACGAACTGTTTATCCCACCGGGCGCGCGCCTGGGCGATAAAGTGGTGGAAGTGGCCAATCTGCGTAAGTCTTACGGCGATCGCCTGCTGATTGATGACCTGTCGTTCTCGGTGCCGAAAGGCGCTATCGTGGGCATTATCGGGCCGAACGGTGCCGGTAAATCGACCCTGTTCCGCATGATGTCCGGTCAGGAAGAAGCGGATTCAGGCAGCATCGTGCTGGGTGATACCGTGAAGCTGGCCTCGGTCGATCAGTTCCGCGACAGCATGGATAACAGCAAAACCGTGTGGGAAGAAGTGTCCGGCGGGCAGGATATTATGCGTGTCGGTAACACCGAGATGCCAAGCCGTGCTTACGTGGGCCGCTTCAACTTCAAAGGGGTTGATCAGGGCAAACGCGTTGGCGAGCTGTCCGGTGGTGAGCGTGGCCGTCTGCATCTGGCGAAGCTGCTGCAGGTGGGCGGCAACATGCTGCTGCTCGATGAACCGACCAACGACCTGGACATTGAAACCCTGCGCGCGCTGGAAAACGCCCTGCTGGAGTTCCCTGGCTGTGCGATGGTGATCTCGCATGACCGTTGGTTCCTCGACCGTATTGCCACCCACATCCTCGATTATCAGGATGAAGGCAAGATCGAGTTCTTCGAAGGTAACTTTACCGAATACGAAGAGTACAAGAAGCGGACGCTGGGCGCAGAAGCGCTGGAGCCAAAACGCATCAAGTACAAGCGTATGACCAAGTAACACTCAGAGGGCGAAGCGATTCGCCCTCTGCTTTTCTTCTGCGGGACGCACTCGCGTTGTCCCCTGCTTCCCAACGTTACTGATAAAACTCCCGAAACACCGGCGACTGCAAGGCGTAATCAATAAAGCGCGCCACCGCAGGCGAATTCAGCTTACGGCTTGGATAGACCAGCCACAGCTCATTGCCTTCCACCTGCCAGTCCGGCAACACCTGCACCAGACCACCTCCCGGCAGGATCTCCTGGGTCAGAAATCGCGGCAGCAGCGTGATCCCGGCATCGCCCAGCGCGCACTCCCGCGCATACACCAGGTTATCGGTCATATGCGTTGGCGGCAGCAGCCAGCGGTAATACTCTTCCCCACGGTTCAGCAGCCATTCGCTCCACGCCCGGTGCGCAATGCAGCGGTGTTCAGCCAGCTGCTGCGGATGCGTGATCGCCTCATATTGTTCAAGGTAGCCCTTAGAAGCCACCAGCAGCCGCTCGCAATAACCAATTCGCCGCCCAATCAGCGAAGAGTCCTGCGGCTGTCCGGTGCGCAGCGCCACGTCGTAGCCCTCCAGCACGATATCCCGGACTTCATCGGACACTGAGACTTCCAGCGTGACGTCCGGGTATTCCTGCTGAAACGCGGCGTTTAAACGCGCCAGCAGCGTGGCGCCAATTCCCGCCGGTGAGGTGATGCGCAGCCGTCCACTGGGGTTATCCCGCAGACGTTCAATCGCCACATTGGCGCGCTCGCTGGCCTGCATCATCTCCTGGCAATGCACCAGGTAGCGCTCGCCGGCAAAGGTCAGGTTCAGCTGGCGGGTGGTGCGGTTAATCAGCCGCAGCCCCAGTGCCTGCTCAAGCTGACTGATGCGCTGACTGACGCTTGATTTCGGCAATCCTGCCTTTTTGGCCGCCCCGGTGAAACTGCCGCATTCGGCCACCAGGGCAAACAGGGCCATATCTTGCAGCTGTTTAAACATGATTGTTTACCTGAAACGAACACTTCGTTAGTTATTGTGCGGCTTATCATTAGCCTGCTTAGGTTCTACACTGAATAACACACCTTAAAGGAGATGCGCTATGACAATCAAAGCGATTGCTATCAATCCAGAAAAACCGCAGCAGTTTATTGAGATCCAGGTCGAGAAACCGACGCCAGGCGAATACGACCTGCTGGTCGACGTTAAAGCCGCTTCGGTAAATCCCGTGGATACCAAAGTGCATAAAGGCGCACAGAAAAACGGACTCCAGCACCCGCGCATCCTCGGTTGGGATGCCAGCGGCGTGGTGGTGGAAGTGGGCAGCAAAGTCAGCGGATTCAAGCCCGGTGACGAAGTGTATTACGCCGGCGACATCACCCGTCCGGGCAGCAACACCACCCAGCAGCTGATCGACGCACGCATCACCGGCCACAAGCCGACGTCGTTAGACTGGGCAGAATCGGCGGCAATCCCGCTGACCGCGCTGACCGCCTGGGAAGGTCTGTTCGACCGTCTGCAGCTGGATAAGGCAGAAGAAGGTAAAACGCTGCTGATTGTTGGCGGTGCCGGCGGCGTCGGCTCGCTGGCGATCCCATTTGCTAAGCTGCACAGCAAGGTAAAAGTGATTGCCACCGCGTCGCGTCCGGATTCGGTGCAATGGTGCAAGGATCGCGGTGCCGATCTGGTGATCAACTACCACGACATGCCCGGCGAGCTGGAGAAGCATGGCCTGAAGCAGGTGGATTATATCTTCTGCCTGAATGACACCGACGGCCACTGGGATGCGATGGCTAAGCTGATTGCGCCGCAGGGGCATATCTGCACCATCGTCGAGAATGAAAAGCCGTTAGAAATGAATGAGCTGAAGCTGAAAAGCGCGGCGCTGCATTTTGAGTTTATGTACACCCGCAGCATGTACACCACGCCAGATATTGCCCGTCAGGGTGAAATTCTGGACGCCACGGCGAAACTGCTGGATGCCGGTAAGGTCAGCAGCTCGTTAAGCAAGACGCTGCACGGCCTGAGCGTGGAAACGCTGTCAGAAGCGCACCGGCTGGTGCTGGAAGGCCACATGCGCGGCAAAGTGGTGATGGTTTACTGATGCGATCCCGGCCTGCTGAACAGTGGGCCGGACGCTTTTTTAATGCACTACCGACAGCCGTTCAGTTTTTCCCAGCTGAACGGCTGTCCTGCTGAACGGCTGTGTTGAGGCTTACGCCCCCAGCATTTCCTTCACCAGCTCCACGCAGCGCAGGAAGCGCTCATCGTAGCTGTCCTGCTCAACGTGCACGTAGCTGATGTTGTTCTCTTCCAGCATTGAAACCAGCAGCGTCTGGAACTCTTTGCGATCCACCGAACTGCCCAGGCTGCGTAATCCGTCGGCCACCCAGGGCACGTTATTCTCGACCAGGATCACCAGGTCAAAACGATATTCATCAATCAGCGCCTGCACAAACGGGTGCTCGCGGCCTTCGTATTTTTTGCAGAAGGCCTGGGTGGTGACGAAATCGGTGTCGATAAAGGCCACTTTATTGGCGTACTTTACCGCAAAGTCGATGTACTGCGCCTGACCCAGCGCGATCTTGTCGTAGTCGGAATACTGCAGCGCCATCTCATCGCCGCCGAGATGGGAGAAGACGTAGTCGCGGCCAAATTCCCAGGCACTGGTGGTGTTAAAGATGTTGGCCAGCTTGTTGACCAGCGTGGATTTACCGCTGGATTCGCCGCCCAGAATCGCCACCGTACGCACAAAGAACGGCTTCACTTCGGTCGGAATATATTCCCAGTAGCGGAACGGATCGTGACGGATTTGCGCACCGCTGATGCTCATAAACGAGCGCTTGGCATCGACCACCACCGCTTCAATGCCCAGATGCTGCTGATACTGCGGGGCATCGAACTCTTCGCTGGTGTAAACCCGGTTTGGCACAATGCCGTGGTTTTCCATAAAGTCGTTAATGCCGCGGCTCCAGACATCCCAGCCGTGCGGATAGGGCTCCATTCCTTCCTCGTTGAACGAGTGGATGCGGATGTTTTTCTGGTATTTGAAGGTTTGCAGCAGCCAGCGCAGGCGATCGCTCACCGTCGGCTGTTGCGACATGGCGCTGGCTTCAAACAGCTGACGGTCACGCGGCTCGTCGTAACCCATAATGATATGCAGCTCGTCGACCTGACTACAGGCGCGCTGGATCAGGTAGATATGGCCGGTATGCAGCGGATAGAATTTGCCGAACACCACGCCGATGGTTTTTTCCCGGCGCGGAAACTCCAGCCCGAGAAAACGGTGCAGCGCTTCCAGCTTCTGCGCGCTGGGGCTTTTGATTTTGGCGTTCAGCAGCTGGCTCAGATAGCCCTTGGTCATGCCACTCGCATCCGCCACCTGTTGCAGCGTACAGCCCTGCTGGCGAATGGCGGTTTTCAAATAATCAAATGGTGACATCAATGCCTCCTGCGTTATAAGTCCTCAAGGATCGCCAGCGCATCGGCCAGCTTCTTCACGCCATACACTTTCATATTTTCCGGGGGTTTCTTCGGCACGTTAGCCGCCGGCACGATAGCCCGACGGAAGCCGTGCTTGGCCGCTTCGGAAATGCGTTCCTGCCCGCTTGGCACCGGACGAATTTCACCCGCCAGCCCCACCTCGCCAAATACCACCAAATCCTGTGGCAGCGGACGATCGCGCAGGCTGGACACCATCGACAGCATCAGCGCCAGATCGGCACTGGTTTCGGTGACTTTAACGCCGCCGACCACGTTCACGAACACATCCTGATCGGCCATCTGCAGGCCACCATGACGGTGCAGTACTGCCAGCAGGATCGCCAGACGGTTCTGCTCCAGCCCGACGGCAACACGCCGTGGGTTGCCCATCATCGAATGGTCCACCAGCGCCTGAATCTCTACCAGCAGCGGACGCGTGCCTTCCCACAACACCATCACCGAGCTGCCGGAGGTGACTTCTTCTCCCCGGCTAAGGAAGATGGCGGACGGGTTGCTGACTTCGCGCAGGCCCTGTTCGGTCATGGCGAACACGCCCAGTTCGTTCACCGCACCAAAGCGGTTTTTGTGGCTGCGCAGCGTGCGGAAACGGGAGTCCGCATCGCCATCCAACAGCACCGAACAGTCGATGCAGTGCTCAAGGACTTTCGGCCCGGCCAGCGAACCATCTTTGGTGACGTGGCCGACCATGATGATCGCCACGCCACGGGTTTTGGCGAAGCGGGTCAGATAGGCGGCGGTTTCACGCACCTGAGCCACGCTGCCTGGCGAAGACTGAATATCCGCCATATGCATCACCTGAATCGAGTCGATCACCATCAGCCGGGGTTGTTCCTGCTCGGCAATCAGGCAGATCTGCTCGATGCTGGTTTCCGACAGCATGTTGAGGTTTTCGGTCGGCAGACCCAGCCGGTGCGCGCGCATCGCCACCTGCTGAAGAGACTCTTCGCCGGTGACGTACAGGGTTTTCATCCCCTCGGCCAGCTTGCACAGGGTTTGCAGCAGCAGCGTACTTTTCCCGGCACCGGGACTGCCGCCAATCAGAATGGCACTGCCTGGCACCACGCCGCCACCCAGCACCCGGTCAAACTCTTTAAAGCCGGTTGAGAAGCGCGGCAATGCCTCAAGGCTGATTTCCGACAGCTTCTGCACGCGGCTTGGCCCCGCGCTGCCGGCATAACCGGTGAGGCGCTCGTTGCGCGCCACGGTCGGCGACGCTGCGAGGCGCACTTCGGTGATGGTGTTCCAGGCCTGACAGGCGCTGCATTGCCCCTGCCAGCGAGGATAATCGGCGCCGCATTCATTACAAACAAAGGCGCGCTTTACCGCTTTGGCCAAATCTACCCCTTAACGCTCTTCATGGATCAGGCTGCCGCTGAGAATACACAGCACGCCCATTAAATCCGCATGGCGGATGATCACTTCTGTCTGCTCGTTCACTTTCGGCTTGGCGTGATAGGCAATGCCCAACGCGGACGCCTTAATCATCAGCAAGTCGTTAGCGCCATCACCGATGGCCACGGTCTGCTCAGGCGCGATTTCAAAACGCCCGGCCAGCTTTAACAGCGTATCGGCTTTGTATTGGGCATCAACGATATCGCCCAGCACTTCGCCAGTCAGCTTGCCGTCGCGAATTTCCAGCACATTGGCGGCAATCGCAGACAGACGCAGCTTATCGCGCAGGTACTCGGCAAAGTAGGTGAAGCCGCCGGAGGCAATCGCCACATGCCAGCCCAGCGCCTGCAATTGCTGCACCAGCTCAGTCAGGCCCGGCATCAGCGGCAGTTCGTCACGCACTTTTTTTAAGATATTGGCATCGGCATCTTTCAGGGTCGCCACGCGCTGACGCAGGCTGGCGGCAAAATCCAGCTCGCCACGCATCGCGCGTTCCGTCACTTCCGCCACCATTTCACCACAGCCCGCCAGTTTGGCGATCTCATCAATGCACTCGACTTCGATGGCCGTCGAGTCCATGTCCATCACCAGCAGGCCTGGGGTTTTCAGATGCGGAATTTTCCCCAGCGGCGCAACGTCCAGACCGGCATCGTGGGCCAGCTGCGTGGCGCGCGCGGTCAGCGATCCGGCCAGACGGACAACGTGGTAATCCGCCACGCGCCAGGCACTGACAATCACCATCGCCGCACCCAGCTGATGCTGAAGATGCGTCAGGCTGTCTTTATTCAGATCGCGACCATACAGAAGCCAGCCGGTACGGCCAGCGCGGTAGTCCAGCGGCATCACTTCATCGCCACTGAGAGAAAGAGGTAAACCCGGCCAGAGAGAGACATCAGATGGCAGGTCGCACCAGGTCAGACTATTTGGCATTACAGCTCCTGAAAGGACATTTTAACCACGCAAGAGGCTACCCTGTCAGCCCCGCTTCTGGCAACATAAAGCTCGAGACGAACGCTGGTTCGTGCATAAAGTGTGAAGGGTACAGATGGCAAAGGCCAAACTTAAATTTCGTCTGCATCGCACGGCAATCGTGCTGATCTGCCTGACCTTACTGGTGGTGCTGATGCAGGGTGCGTCGTGGTTCAGTCTGAGCCACCAGATGGCACGTTCCGAGCAGGTGGATGAACTGGCCCGCACGCTGACGCGCCAGGTGGCGTTCAGCCTGACGCCACTGATGGAAAACAGCGACGATAACCACCAGCAGATTGTCGATATCCTCGCCCAGCTCACTAAAGAGAGCCGCATCCTTGATGCCTCTGTCTACGACGACGACGGCACCTTACTGGCCCACAGCGGCGAAACCATTAACGTGCGCGACCGTCTGGCGCTGGACGGGCAGCGAGCCGGGAGCTACTTCAACCATCAGCTGGTGCAGTCGCTGGACAGCGCTGAAGGCCCGCGCGGCTTCCTGCGCGTCACCCTGGATACGCACGTGCTGGTGACGGAATCCAAGCAGGTGGATAACACCACCAATATTCTGCGCCTGATGATGCTGCTGGCACTGGCTATCGGGATTATCCTCAGCCGGACCCTGCTGCGCGACCGCCGCACCCGCTGGCAACAATCGCCTTTCCTGCTGACCGCCAATAACCCGGTGAAGGAAGACGACGACGAGACCAGCGACACGCCGGCCCAGGCTGATAAGCCGTAATCAGGCCATGCGGGCGATGTGGGGCTCAAGCGATTTGAGCCCTTTTTGCATCTCCTGCGCAATGCGCCGAAAATCCTCACTCCAGGCATCATCGTCACTCATCCGAAGCCAGTAACGATCGGCCATGGCCAGTGCTTTTTGCCAGACCGTTCGCCCCACGCTGCTATCCAGTTCAATCACCGGCGCGTCTGCACGCATATAGCCCGCGCTGTTGGGGGCGAAGCTCATCGGCAACATGTCGTAGGCCGGCGTCAGCGTCAGCGTCGGCGAGGTGAGGAAAAAGGCCAGGTTGCCAGCATGCATATCACCATTCGCGATCAGCTTGCCAAATGCCCATTGCAGGGTGCCGCGTTCGGCATCCGGCATCACAATCATTTTTTGGCTGACCAGCGCGCTGAGTGCCTGCGGCCAGCGGGACTGTTGGCCAGTAAATTCGGCCTGCACAGACTCCAGCGACACCATGCTGCGTCGGCCTCTTTCGCCCAACCGATCGAACCTGACCACTTCAAGAAACAGCTGCTCTTCCGCGCCTGAGAGGATGGTGGCCTTGGCCGCCGACACGCCCTCTTCCCTCAGAACCTGCAAGGCCAACGCCTCGGCCCGCAGTAAATCACACCAACGCTGGCTGTTTTCGTTACGCCGAGCGGGCGTGAACTTCACCAGCACATGCGCATTCTCGCCATCCGCCAGCTGGGTGTAACAGGCAAATTTTGGCTGTTCGCCGCCCGCCGAAGAACCGACGTCTTCTCCCGCCAGCACTCTCTGCGCCAGCTCAGGATACAGAGCCGACGTCACCGGCGTTGGCGCGGGTTGCTGAAGCCACTGATGGTAACTTTCACGGCCAATCAGCCAGCTACCCGAGATATCGCTGCCTCTGGCAGTCAATGCCAGCAGGCTGTGATCGTCATTCCACTGGCGGATATCTTCCGGCAACCCCAGCTGCCGCGCGCACTCGCGCCCCCATGCCCTGCCGAGAAAACCCTGCGGGCGCATATCACTGAGATACCAGGGCAATCCCGCAAAATGCTGCCAGTTACCCTGGGCATCTTCCACCACGCAGCTGCCGGCCGGCCAGACGCTGAACAGCTGCCCGGCATGATGAGAATGCCCCTGTTCATCAATCTGCCAGAGCGGGAAGTGACTCTCCTCACGCAAGGGACGCAGCAATGCATAGCGGGTCGCGCGTGCGCGACCATATTTCATCACCTGCGGATGTGCAGCAATCAGACGCGAGAGCGTGGCCTGGCTAATTGCCAGACGGGCAGTCAATGTCGTCGCATCCAGCGGCCCTTGCAAAAGAAGCGTGGTTAAATCAGACATAGTGAATAGATTCGTGAATAGATACTTGAATAGATAATTAGCACTTAATCAGCTGAAAAGACATAAAAATGATAAAAAATGGTGAGGAAAGATGAATAGATACTTTAGTGATTTCTACTGAAGACTTTACGGAGGGGAAGTTCATTAATATCACTGCTGGCCGGAATGCCCGGCCAGCAGAAGGCGTTACGTTACGCTTCTTTATCGCCCAGCAGCACAGATTCCAGCGCGATTTCAATCATCTCGCTGAACGTGGTCTGGCGCTCAGCCGCCGTGGTTTGCTCACCGCTGCGGATGTGGTCGGAAACGGTACAGATGGCCAGCGCTTTCGCACCGAACTCTGCCGCCACGCCGTAAATACCGGCGGCTTCCATTTCCACGCCCAGGATGCCGTACTTCTCCATCACGTCGAACATCTGCGGATCTGGCGTATAGAACAGATCAGCAGAGAAGATGTTGCCAACGCGGGCAGACACGCCCAGCGCTTTGGCCGCATCGACGGCGTTACGCACCATCTCGAAATCGGCAATCGCGGCGAAATCGTGATCTTTGAAACGCATGCGGTTCACTTTGGAATCGGTAGATGCACCCATGCCGATCACCACGTCACGCAGCTTCACGTCTGAACGCACCGCGCCGCATGAACCGACACGAATGATCTTCTTCACGCCGAAATCGGTGATCAGCTCTTTCGCATAGATTGAGCAGGAAGGAATGCCCATGCCGTGGCCCATCACCGAAATTTTACGGCCTTTATAGGTGCCGGTGTAGCCCAGCATGCCACGCACGTTATTCACTTCTACCGCGTCCTGCAGGAAGGTTTCTGCGATATGTTTTGCGCGCAGCGGATCGCCCGGCATCAGCACTACGTCAGCGAAATCACCCATTTCTGCATTAATATGAGGGGTAGCCATTTTTCATCCTTTTTTCAGTCTGGCCAGCGCCTTAGCGCTGGTCGTTTAGGTTGCGCAGATTACAGCATGGATTTGCCGTATTCCATATCGGAAAGGCCAAAATAGTTCGCGACGGTCTGGCCGATGTCGGCGAAGGTCTCGCGATAGCCTAACGATCCCGGCTTCACGCCTGGGCCGTAAATCAGCACCGGGATGTGCTCGCGGGTATGCTCGGTGCCTTCCCAGCTTGGGTCACAGCCGTGGTCGGCGGTGAGGATCAGAATATCGCCCTCTTTCACCTGCGCCATCAACTCCGGCAGACGGCGGTCGAACAGCTCAAGGCCACCGGCATAACCCGGGATATCGCGACGATGTCCCCAGGTGGAGTCAAAGTCGACAAAGTTGGTGAAGACGATGCTGTTGTCCGGCGCGATTTTCATCTCGGCAACGGTGGCGTCAAACAGCGCATCCAGCCCGGTGGCCTTCACTTTTTTGGTGATGCCAACGTGGGCGTAGATATCGGCAATTTTACCGACCGAAATCACCTGGCCATTCTGCTCATCCACCAGCTTTTTCAGGATGGTTGGCGCCGGTGGTTCTACCGCCAGGTCATGACGATTGCCGGTGCGCTCGAAGTTGCCTGGCTTATCGCCAACAAACGGACGGGCGATCACCCGGCCAATGTTATAGCCGCCTTCGGTTAAGGCTTCACGGGCGATTTCACACAGCGCGTACAGACGTTCCAGCCCGAAGGTCTCTTCGTGGCAGGCAATCTGGAACACCGAGTCAGCGGAGGTGTAGAAAATTGGCTTGCCGGTTTTCATATGCTCTTCGCCGAGCTGATCGAGGATCACCGTGCCTGACGAGTGGCAGTTGCCGAGGTAGCCCGGCAGGTCGGCCTTCTCAACCAGCAGATCCAGCAATTCCTGCGGGAAGCTGTTCTCTTTGTCGCTGAAATATCCCCAGTCGAACAGCACCGGCACACCGGCGATTTCCCAGTGGCCTGACGGCGTGTCTTTACCGGAAGAGAGTTCGCTGGCATAGGCATAAGCGCCGGTAATTTCGGCGTCTTTATCCAGCCCTAACGGGAATTTTCCAGTCGACTCTTCCGCTGCTTTTCCCAGGCCTAAGGCGGTGAGATTTGGCAGGTGCAGCGGGCCTTTACGTCCAACATCCGCTTCGCCCTTGAAGCACGCCTCGGCAATGTGCCCGAGGGTATCAGAGCCTTCATCACCAAATTTATGGGCATCTTTGCTGGAGCCGATCCCGAAGGAGTCGAGCACCATGATAAATACACGTTTCATCCTGATCTCCTGCGTCTGTGACGCGCTGAGCGTAAATTTTATCGATCCGAACAGTATGACGCTTATCCGCTAATTCTGCGATAGATAACTGGGGTCTGGGCCGGCGCATTTTCGCTTAAGGTCACCGCGCGCTTCATCGCGTCAGCGGCTTCCTGCCAGGCGGTTTCCGTAGCGGCGTGGATCACCGCCAGCGGACGCTGGTTGTCTGCACGGTCACCCAGTTGCGCCATCTCACTGAATCCAACGCTGTAATCGAGCGGATCGCTGGCCTGACGACGACCGCCGCCCATCGACACCACCACCATGCCGAGCGCACGGGTATCCATCGCGCTGACGATGCCCGGTTTGTCGGCATACACCGCCTTGCTGAGCATCGGCGCCGGTAAATATTTATCCATCTGCTCGATAAAGTCTGTCGGGCCTTTTTGCGCCGCGACCATGCGCGCAAAGATTTCTGCTGCCTTGCCGTTATCCAGCACCGCCTGCAGTTTGCCGGTGGCTTCGTCGGTATTGGCCGCAAGCCCACCGGACACCAGCATTTCCGCACTCAAAGCCAGCGTCACTTCCAGCAGGCGTGGATTGCGGTATTCGCCGGTCAGGAAGCGCACGGCTTCACGCACTTCCAGCGCATTACCGGCACTTGACGCCAGCACCTGATTCATATCGGTTAACAGCGCGGTGGTTTTACAGCCCGCGCCGTTCGCCACGCCAACAATCGACTGGGCCAGCAGCTCGGACTGTTCGAAGGTCGGCATAAAGGCCCCGGAGCCGACTTTAACGTCCATCACCAGCGCATCCAGACCTTCCGCCAGTTTTTTGGCGAGGATCGAGGCAGTGATCAGCGGAATCGAATCGACGGTCGCGGTGATGTCGCGGGTGGCGTAGAAACGTTTATCCGCAGGCGCCAGCGAGTTGGTCTGGCCGATAATCGCCACGCCGACGTCTTTGATGATACGACGGAACGTCTCGTCATCAGGGAAGATATCAAAGCCCGGAATGGCTTCCAGCTTGTCCAGCGTCCCGCCCGTGTGGCCGAGGCCACGGCCAGAAATCATCGGCACATAGCCACCGCATGCCGCTACCATCGGGCCGAGCATCAGCGAGGTCACATCGCCCACGCCGCCGGTTGAGTGCTTGTCCACGATCGGGCCGTTAAGATTCAGCGCCTTCCAGTTGAGTACCGAGCCGGAGTCGCGCATCGCCATGGTCAGCGCGACCCGCTCCTGCAGCGTCATATCGTGGAAATAAATGGTCATCGCCAGCGCGGCAATTTGCCCTTCAGACACGGTGTTATCACGCACGCCATTGATAAAGAAGCGGATCTCTTCTTCCGTCAGCGGCTGGCCATCTCTTTTTTTACGGATAATTTCTTGTGGCAGGAACACGTTGCCCCCTGGTGGTTGCGGTAATGAGGGCGAAATGATTTTCGCCCTTGCGGCTTAGGTTGGCGGGGTCGCCAGTCAGACTAGTAAGCGGAGTCGCTCTTGGCTCCAGCATGACCCGCCGTTTCCAGCAGGCTGGCTAACAGGCTGGACGCGCCAAAACGGAAGTGACGGGCATCGGCCCAGTCGCTGCCGAGAATGTCATCGGCCAGCTTCAGGTAAATTGCCGCATCGTCCGCGGTACGCACGCCGCCAGCCGGCTTGAAGCCCACCTGGTGCTTAACGCCTTTGTCAGCAATCACTTGCAGCATGATTTTTGCCACTTCCGGGGTGGCATTGACCGGCACTTTACCGGTGGAGGTTTTGATAAAGTCAGCGCCCGCTTCGATGGCAATTTCAGAGGCTTTACGGATCAGTGCCGCATCCTTCAGCTCGCCGGTTTCGATAATCACCTTCAGCAGCACGTCGGCTTCGGCGCAGGCTTCTTTACAGGCGCTCACGATCTCGTAGCCAATCTCTTCGTTACCGGCCATCAGCGCGCGGTAAGGGAACACCACGTCGACTTCGTCAGCCCCGTAGGCGATCGCCGCGTGGGTTTCTGCCAGAGCAATTTCTTTGTCGTCGTTGCCGTGCGGGAAGTTGGTGACGGTGGCAATGCGGATATCCGGCGTGCCCTGCTCGCGCAGCGTTTTACGGGCAATCGGGATAAAGCGCGGATAGATGCAGATCGCCGCGGTATTGCCCGCCGGGGATTTTGCCTGATGGCACAGCGCGATCACTTTCGCATCGGTGTCGTCATCATTCAGCGTGGTCAGATCCATCAGTTTCAGGGCACGTACGGCCGCTGCGGTTACGTCAGTCATTCTGTTCTCCAGACAAGGTATAAGGCGGCTTCCCGGATGCCGGGCAAGAATTCCTTCCGCCTGAGCCCGCGAAGGGCTGTGATGTTAAAATAATAACGGAAAAGGCTGAGCCACTTCCGTGATGAAATTCACGAACAGGGAATTACTGTTGCAAGCATTGTACATGCAATGTGATTAATATCACATAAATAGCCTGTTAACCTGCCCGATACGGCCATTGTTGCGCAACAGAGCCTGATTTTAGCTGACATCATCAGAAAATGTTATAATTATAACATTCATCGTTCAGTGTAGCAGATGCAGATGACAGTAGACCCGGCAGGCCAAAGGCGCACCGTCTCGCAGGGGACTTTAAGAGTTTAGCCAGTCAGAGCTGAAAAAGAGTGCGGGTGTTCTCAAGAAGGGTTTCGGCTATTTCCTGCGGGGATTCTTCCCGCAGTTCGCACAGGCTTTGCCAGACGTTCTTTACCCGCTCGGGGCGATTGGCCTGACCCTGAAAGCCCTGCAGCGGCATATCCGGCGCGTCGGTTTCCAGCAGCAGCGAGGTCAGCGGCAGCCGTGCGATGGTATTGCGGGTTTTGCTGGCGCGTTCATAGGTAATGGTGCCGCCCACACCGATGGCATAGCCGGCGCGGATAAAGGCCAGCGCCTGCTGTTCGCTGCCGGCGAAGCCGTGCACCACGCCACGGCGAGGAAGATCGAGGCGTCGCAGATGCAGGGCTAACTTATCGTGGGTGCGGCGGGAGTGCAGGATCACCGGCAGATCGTACTGCTTTGCCAGCCGGATTTGCGCATCCAGCACCCGCTCCTGCTTATCAAACTGGGGATTGTCGATAAACAGATCGAGGCCGATCTCGCCGATCGCCACCAGCTTTTTCGGCCGCTGTTTCAGCACCGCTTCCAGCTGGTCCAGATGTGAATCATCATGCTGTGCGATAGCCATCGGATGGGTGCCCAACGCGGCATATAGCGGTGGCCATTGCTCTGCCAGCGCCATTACGCCTGCGAAGCGGTCAGCCGACACGCCGACCACAATGATTTTCTCCACCCCTGCCGCTGCCGCCAGACGCAGGCTCTCTTCTTCGTTGCCAGAAAACGGCGCAAAATCGAAGTGACAATGGGTATCGATAAACGTGGGTGTCATGCCAGCGAACCCTTATCGTAATCGGCATCGTTGCCCGCCAGTGGATCGAGAATCACGCCATCCCGCACCGGTTCGTTGGCCACCGGCGCAGGTGGCACCACCGGTTTGGTACTCAGCAGCGTCTCATTCTCCTGCAACCATTGCCCCACAGTGGCGAGGAAATAGCGGCCGCAGCGGCGTCCCAGATGATAATCCTGATTCAGCGAGGCCACGCGACTGCCCAGCGCCATGCTGGCGAGCGCATGCGGCGGGAAGATCTCAATAATCCGCAGATTACCCGGCGGATTGTCAATAAAGTCCTGCGTCTCGCGGTAGCTGTCTTCATGCAGATGCATGATATTGACCAACGGCTGCAGCGCACTGTCGCTCAGCCAGCGCTCAATGCGCTTTAGCCACTGTGGCGTATAGGTCATCTGCGAAGGAACGGTGCGGATCACCACGATAGTATCGGCCCCGCGACGCGCCGCTTCACGCACCGGAATGGCATCGCTGATCCCACCATCGAGATAGCTGATGCCGTCCATATCCACGCCGGGACGATACAGACCCGGAATGGCGCTGGAGGCCTTGATGATATTCATCCAGTTGGCGGCGGTCGGAGCAAAATAGCCCGGCGAGTAATCGTCGCTGCGGCAGGCGCACATATAGAATTCGCGGCCTGCGGAGAACATCTTCTCACCGGCTTCTATCGCCAGCGGGAATTCCTGAGAGGTGACATCCACCAGCCAGTCGAGATCGATCAGGTGCCCGCCGCGCACAAAGCGCAACGGATCGAAAAACAGTTTACTGGTGGTGTAACGGGTGATCACTCTGCGGGCATAGCCCGGCTGGCCGCAGACATAGGCAGAGAGATTCTGCGCCCCGGCAGAGGTGCCCAGCATCAAATCAAAGGGGTTGAATTTTGCCCGCTGGAATTCATCCAGCACGCCGGCAGTAAAGATCCCGCGCTGCCCGCCGCCTTCGCAGACCAGGGCCAGTTTGCCCGGACGAAAAGGGGTTAACGCCAGCGGCTCAATATTGCCGAGGGTTATAGGGATGCGCTTGCCCAATGGTGAGATCCTCTGAGGGAGTTGAAGACCGGAGGATACCCTGGATGGACGGTAACTGTTTGCCGTTTTTTGCGGCAGAATGTGTAAAGCCAGAAATGCTAAAGGCCAGTCAGTGACTGGCCTTCATTGAAACATCTGTTATTGGATCTATAACTTCTTGCGGCCGGTGAACAGGCTGATCAGGAAGATAATGATACCGACAACGAAGACGATTTTAGCTGCCCAAGCGGCTGTACCAGCCAGACCACCAAAACCTAACGCTGCTGCGATAAGCGCAATAATCAGAAAAATAATGCCCCAACGAAACATAAGCTTCTCCTTACCCTATATGTAGAAAATCAAACTGCCTGATTTATTTACTCTGCCGAAACCGGCGAAAGTGGATTATTTTCTTCAAACATTTCAGCTGCGGACCGTCCTGTTATCAGCCGGTCCGCGACTGCTTTATGACTTCACAGTCAGATCGTTTTTAACGCTTTTCACACCATCAATCGCTTTAGCGATGCTTTCGGCACGTTCAGACTGCGCCTGGCTTTTCACCGTACCGGAAAGCTGGACAACACCGTTGGTGGTTTCAACTTTCACGTTACGTGATGGCACGATGTCGTCAGCTAACAGTTTAGCTTTAATTTCGCTGGTCGTTGCCGTATCACCGGCATAACCGCTGACGCTGGCTTTAGTGCTGTCTTTTACGTGTAGTTTGTCGCTAACAGATTTAACGCCTTCGACTTTTTTGGCCGCCGCAACAGCCAGTTCGGCCTGATCCTGCGACGGTACAAAACCACTCAGCGTCACGACGCCTGAATGGGTCTTAACAGAGATGTCTGTGCTTTTGATTGCGTCGTTGTCTACCAGAGCGGCTTTCACCTTGGCAGTCACGCCGCTGTCATCCATGTACCCACCGACTGATTTCATTGAACTATCGATTTTGGAACCCGCGTTGTCAGCAGCATTCTGCGTTTTGTTCATCATGGTGTCTTCTGCCATTGCAGAACCACTTACCAGCGCAGAACCTACCAGTACAGCCATCAGAGTTTTAGTAATCTTAGTCGTGTTCATCGATTATTCCTTCTTCATGTGTTTTGCACTCACAACTGTGAGGTTTCAGTCACAAACGGCGTGACTGCAGTAGGAGAGACGTTGCAGCTTACCGCCGCATATTTTGCGTCCGTTGAGATTAAATATAGACGCTCGTCAGGATTTCACCGCCGCTTGTGGTTGATATGATGGATAAATGCACAAAAAGCAGGTTTTTTAAGAGCAGTCTGTAAAAAACGGGGTGCGGAAAGCGGTGTGGAGAGGAAGGCGAAAAAAAAGCGATGCATATTGCATCGCTTTTTCCAGTATAGACCAGACCTGATTATCTGTTAGTGTTCGCGCGTTTTGCGGAACACCACTTCAGGATAACGTTCCTGAGTAATGTTCAGGTTTACCATGGTCGGCGCGATGTAGGTCAGGTTATCCCCACCATCCAGCGCCAGGTTCACTTCGTTTTTACGCTGGAACTCATCAAACTTCTTGGCATCGCTGCATTCAACCCAACGCGCGGTTGAAACGTTGATCGCTTCGTAGATGGCTTCCACGTTGTATTCGCTCTTCAGACGCGCCACAACCACTTCAAACTGCAGTACACCGACGGCGCCAACAATCAGATCGTTATTGTGTACCGGACGGAACACCTGCACGGCACCCTCTTCCGACAGCTGAACCAGGCCTTTCAGCAACTGCTTCTGCTTAAGCGGATCGCGCAGGCGAATACGACGGAACAGCTCGGGGGCGAAGTTCGGAATCCCGGTGAACTTCATGTTTTCACCCTGAGTGAAGGTATCGCCGATCTGGATGGTGCCGTGGTTGTGCAGCCCGATGATATCGCCCGGATAGGCTTCCTCAACGTGCGAACGGTCACCGGCCATAAAGGTCAGCGCATCGGCAATCACCACGTCTTTGCCCAAACGGACCTGACGCAGCTTCATGCCTTTTTCGTATTTGCCAGACACCACACGCATAAAGGCCACGCGGTCACGGTGTTTCGGATCCATATTCGCCTGGATCTTAAAGATGAAGCCGGTGAACTTCTCGTCGGCTGCAGTCACGGTGCGCAGCGTAGTCTGACGCGGCATTGGCGACGGTGCCCAGTCGCACAGGCCATCCAGCATATGGTCCACACCAAAGTTACCCAGTGCAGTACCAAAGAATACCGGGCTAAGCTTGCCGGCGAGGAACTGTTCTTTATCAAACTCGTGGGAAGCGCCCTGCACCAGCTCTAACTCTTCACGCAGCTGAACGGCCAGCTCTTCACCGATGGCGGCATCCAGATCCGGGTTATTAAGCCCTTTCACGATACGCACGTCCTGAATGGTGCGCCCTTTACCGCTCTGGTAGAGGTAGGTTTCGTCTTTATAAAGGTGGTAAACACCCTTAAACAACTTGCCACAACCGATTGGCCAGGTGATCGGCGCGCAGGCAATTTTCAGCTCGCTTTCCACTTCATCCAGCACTTCCATTGGATCGCGGATATCGCGGTCCAGTTTGTTCATAAAGGTCAGGATCGGCGTGTCGCGCAGACGGGTCACTTCCATCAGCTTGCGGGTACGATCCTCAACGCCTTTTGCGGCATCGATCACCATCAAACAGCAGTCGACCGCCGTCAGCGTACGGTAAGTATCTTCGGAGAAGTCTTCGTGTCCCGGCGTATCCAGCAGGTTAATCAGGCATTCGCGGTACGGGAACTGCATCACGGAGGTGGTGATCGAGATACCACGCTGCTTTTCCATCTCCATCCAGTCCGATTTGGCGTGCTGGTTAGAGCCACGGCCTTTTACCGTACCGGCGGTCTGAATAGCCTGTCCGAACAGCAACACTTTTTCAGTGATGGTGGTTTTACCGGCATCCGGGTGAGAAATGATGGCAAAAGTGCGGCGGCGAGCCACCTCTTGCATAAAGGGTGCATTAGACATGAAAAAACTCTGTTTGGTGCTGTGCTGCCGCTGCGCAGACGGCGCGGGGGCAATTTCACAGGCGATTAATCATCAATGGCCGGCATTTTCGCCGATCCGGCGGTTATAAACAATGCAGAACGCCGCGTTATCCCCATAAATGCGTAGCGCAGCGAAACCAGATGGCTTCAGCTGCTGTTTTTTTCAGCCATTTTGCGGCGGGGTTCCGGGTTCTACACTGGCCTGACCTCTTGATAATGTTTTTGCTGGCCTGATTACAGCGGGCGGTTGAGTGCTTCTCGCTGCTGCTCGAATTTGTCCCTGCACTGGCAGCCCGCCAGATGATCGTTAATCAGCCCTAACGCCTGCATCAACGAATAGGTGGTCACCGGACCTACCCACGTCCAGCCCCGTTTTTTCAACGCTTTGGACATGCGCACCGATTCGGGTGAAGTTTTGGCATTCTGCCAGTATTCCAGATCGACGGTATGAGGCCGTTCGCCCGGCTGGGGCTCAAACTGCCAGAACCACGCCGCCAGCGATCCGGCTTCTTCGATCAGTTCGATGGCCCGCTGCGCATTGTTGATGGTGGAAAGAATTTTGGCGCGATTGCGGACAATGCTTTTATCTTCCAGCAAACGGGCAACGTCCTCATCGTTGAACTGCGCCACGGCGTGGAAATCAAAATCCTTAAAGGCGCGACGGAAGTTTTCCCGTTTGTTGTAAATCAGCTGCCACGACATGCCAGAGTGAAAACCTTCGAGACAGACTTTTTCAAACAGGCGGCGGTCATCCACCACCGGTTTGCCCCACTCGTTATCGTGATAGTCAGGCATTGAAGGCTGCCAGTAGCAGCACACGCGTCCATCTTCGGTCAGTGTCAGTCCGGCTTCTTTCAGATCTGCCAGATAATGCTCATCCATTCTGTATTCCCGTTGAAGAGTGTGAAGAGTGCTGCGTAAAGATAAACGCCGGCCAGATCCTGATGCTATACCTGACATCCGATGTAACAACCGCGTTTGGTTTTTTGTGCAGACAGCAGCTATTTTTAGACCATCATCGGCGAGACGTCTGTGGGCTTTGCTCCAGGATGCGCCATTTTTTTATCAGAAAGGGGATTTTCGGACATGAGCACCAAGGATTATCAGCCAGCCAAAGTCTGGTCAGAGAACAAAGAAGCCGGCGGCACCTGGGGCAGCATCAACCGCCCAACCGCTGGCGCACGTCACGAAGCGGAACTGCCGGTGGGCAAGCACCCACTGCAGCTGTACTCAATGGGTACGCCGAATGGTCAGAAAGTGACCATCATGCTGGAAGAGCTGCTGGCGCTGAACGTTAACGATGCGGAATATGATGCCCACCTGATCCGCATTGGCGAAAGCGATCAGTTCTCTTCAGGCTTTGTCGACGTAAACCCTAACTCAAAAATTCCTGCGTTGCTGGACTGCTCCACCAAGCCAGCCACCCGCGTATTTGAGTCCGGCGCGATCTTGCTCTATCTGGCCGAGAAGTTTGGTCACTTCCTGCCGAAAGATGCGGCAGCCCGTACCGAAACGCTGAACTGGCTGTTCTGGTTACAGGGTTCTGCACCTTACCTCGGCGGCGGTTTCGGTCACTTCTATAACTACGCGCCAGTAAAAATCGAATACGCCATCGATCGCTTCACTATGGAAGCCAAGCGTCAGCTCGACGTGTTAGATCGTCAGCTGGCAAACCATCGCTATATTGCCGGTGAAGACTACACCATCGCGGATATCGCAATCTGGCCGTGGTATGGCGCGCTGGTCAGAGGAACCGTCTATAACGCAGCGGAGTTCCTCGACGCCAAATCCTACAAAAACCTGGTGCGTTGGGCAGATGAAATCGCACAGCGCCCGGCAGTCCAGCGCGGCCGCATCGTCAATCGTACCTTCGGTGAGCCTTCTGAGCAGTTGCATGAACGCCACGATGCATCGGATTTCGATCTGCGCACCGAGGATAAGCTGGCGAAATAACGCCGCTTAGTAAGACTAAGGGCATCCTGCGGGGTGCCTTTTTTTTGGATGGACTTTATTGTGGGGAAACGCAGTAAAGTATGCGTGTTTGGCGGATATTTTTAGAGGTAAGGGTTTGATGGTACTTTGTTTGTGTGAAGAGGTTACAGGATGAAGTGCCTCTACAGATTTACGACTTTGAGTGTTCAGGAACATAGAGCTGTTCGCCCAGAGTCATGCCTACAGCATCACCCACAGCCAGACCAATTAACGCCCCTTTGGCACGGTTTAAATATACTTTCCTTTTCCATTGACCGTGTTGACGTAAGCCATTGCGGACGAAGGCTTGAGTCTTTGAACCAAAGGTTATACTCAAATTCATTATCCAAGCATCCTCCTACATAAATGGTAATTTAGAAATTACACAGGGAAAATTAACACCCTAAAAAATATAGAGAACGAGTGAAATACATATTATGAAGCTAATTATTTAATGATGAGAACCATTCTTTCTGATACTTATCCAGCTGCAATGGATCAGACACTAACATCGTATCTTCATAATCAAAGATATCCACAAGATCTTCTTTCCTGGCTTGTTTACCTAGTGTTGTTTCATAAGCACTCAATCCGGACGTCATCTGCCTGGTCATTCTGGATGGGAGAACATTAATTTTTGCACCCTTACAAAAGAAAGTAATTGAGGGATTTAACTCCATTAATTTACGAAAGCAACTGTAGAAATCGTCGGCTTCAACAACCTGCTCATTTTCACCCTCAAATGGCACCTTTAAAAAACATGTTGAATCTGAAGTTAAAATTATATTTACATTATGCAAAACACCATCGTTTTTATATGTTAGCTTTCTAAATAATAATTTCATATAACTACCTAATACTTTTTCTTTTCGATTAAAGAAAAAACACTTTTTTATTTCAGGTCAACCCGATGGGCTAAAGATTTTTGAGATAGCTTCCGATAAGTTATTTAGTTATAAAAATCATCATTTTTCAGATAATGAACCGTGGCATTCAGAAAATCCTCTTTTGTGGAATTAGGATTGTTATCGATTTCCTTTTCAATAATTGCAGTAAAAATAGGCGCCTCTAAAAAAGTGCCATATTTCTCTTCAAAATCCATTTCTTCGCCTTCAGTCTCCGCAAGAAAATACTCACCATTAATGATATTATTTCTTGATTCAAGATTGAAAGAATTTTCAACATATAACCAACCTAACTTCGGTAGATCTCTATGTTTTTTTAACAATTCATCAAACCCCATTATAACAATCATTCAAATACCTCCATTAAAATACGTTCATTAAACACTCTATTTATTACCCTTTAAAAAAAAGGATTACCAATAGCGCATAGGATATGCATTGATATTAAATTTAGATATTAACAATGAATTTAGCATATTCCAGTGAAAGAATATAAATCCTTAGGAATACAGGGCCATTAAGGGCATTATCCCCCTGAGTATTTACTGATTAATTCATTAACTGCGATCTTCGTTAGTTTCTTAATTACTCATATCAATTGATAGGTTAAACAACAGGAAACAATAAATTGTATAATTCAGTTCGACTAAGTCATTTATTAAACTACTTTCCTATTAGATACTTAAAATTCATTAATACATGATATTTTATTATTTTTCTCACTCAGAGTAATTATTGATGTTTTCGCGTTCATATATTCACAGGATGCTAATTATCAACCACTTTTTCATTCATTAATAATACAACCAACATTAAATATATATAATAAGTATTTTCAAGAGTTGATAGTAACAATTTTCACGTTAAATCAATTAGGCATTTCAAACTAAGAGATTACGAATTATTTAATTATTATGCCGCAATAAAACACACGGCATATTATTAATATCACTTTTGTAAATATCATCACTTCATACTAAATGGGTTGAATGCTGCAAGTGTTTTTTTGTCATTATTGTAACCGCATGGCAAGCAACCAGCTTTAAATATCCTGAAAATTTCTTCCAGTACAGAGTTGCTTTTAAGACCATACAAATACCTTTGAGTGGCTACCATATTTAGCATATAAATAGCTTCATCACTGACATCCTTAACAAAATCATCATAAAATGTATTCTCTGACAATCCGTTTTTTTTCCTAAGTAAATATGCCTTGCGCTTACGTATATTGTCTTTTAGTGAATCGTCTTTCATCTTTTTAGAGTTATCAAGAATGTCCTTCTGAGAAGCATTATAATTTTTGTCCAGAATGATATTTGATACCAACTCAGAGAAAAAATCATTCCAACATACATATGGTGCAGTTAAGTTTTGCTCAAAAAGCAACCTTCTAGCTTCCTCAGAATCTGAAATTATATCAACCCCAGCCAAAGACTCCCCCGTTCCTGATAGAAAGCTTGCATTGTTAATAAAGAGAATTGGTTCCATGTAAAAATCTTTTTGACTATTCATATTATCACCTAAATATATCTGACCATAAATTATATACCCTCTGCCTGCCAACCTGTCCAACATCCCTACCAAAAATATCAGCGTTGTACATATCTTTAGATCTTATAGGAACTCCATCCATCATCCCACGACTGGCAGTAGCCTGAATAGTTGATACTTGCTTAGATATATCATTAACAGAATGACTCAAATCAATCTTATCCAATGCATCCTTAACAGCATCAGTATAACCATGATGATTACCTTGATGTCTTGACATTGTACTTGAAGCATCATCCGCTTTTCGAAGAAATATTCCGTTTGATGCATCATCAATATAATAATTAATCTTCCTAAGTGCCGGATGGCTGGATAATTCTTTTGGTATAATATGGTGAGCTTGGTATCCTTTCCAAGTTGTGGAACGCGGTAGTCCCATAGACCCCATCATATTTTTTCCCAAGGTGGTGGAGCACCCCGTTAATCCCAGCGGATCAACCCAAACCAGCGGATCCCCAACATAACTATAAGTATTCAGCCCACCCATCAACCCTATCGGGTCAGGCTGGGTAAACCTACCGCCCACTGGGTCATAATAGCGGAATAAATTGTAATGCAGCCCGGTTTCCCTGTCCAGGTACTGCCCCTGGAAGCGCAGATTTTGCGGCACTGACTGGAAGCCGCTGCTGCTTTCCTGCCCGGTCATTCCCCAGGTGGAGAACCGGCCGCGCCATACCACGTCACCCTCTTCGTTGGTCATCCGCTCGGGCAGACCATTCAGTTCGGTGTGGTACCAGTAAATATCCGCCTGCCCGCCAATGCTGTCGACCCGTGCCAGCGGCTCCCAGCTTCCTTCGCTGTAGAGATACTGTGTGTTGCGATCCGGCGTTAAGCTGCTGCTTTCGCCCACCATCCGCATGCCGCTCCACAGGAAGGAAATCGTCTCTTCCGGCTTGTGGTGGCGATGCAGGATTTTATGCGTACGGCGACCTAAGGCATCGTAGCGATATTCTGCGCGGCTGAACTCTTTATGCCCGCTAAAGCGGACTTCCGCTATCCGCTGCTCATCGTCATAGCGGTAATGCTGCTCTACGGCATCTGGTCCGGTTTTTCGCCAGGTCATCCGCCCAAAACCATCGTATGCCCAGCGCGCGCCTTTCAGCCTCTGCAACAGATTGTGCCAGACCACCTGACCCGGCTTATCCGTCTGGTTGCCAGCCGCGTCCCAACTGAAATGTTCTGTATTATGGGGCTGGACGGCGCCGGTAATCTGCCCCGTCGCATCGTAGCCAAAACGTTGCTGATACTGTGCCCACTCGTTCTGACCCGTGGCGCTGTCCAGAATCCGTTGCTGCAAGACCTGATCCAGACGATCCCAGTTATAGCGACGCTCAAAAACAGCGCCCGAACGATCTTCAAAGCCACTGCGCCGCATCACAATACGGCCCACCGGATCGTAACGGGTTTGCTGATTCAGCGGCCCCTGAGTCCGTCCGATTTCCCGATGCAACTTATCACGCTGATAGCCGGCAATCTCAACCTGTTTACCGCCCAGTTTCAGGTTCATCTGCAGCAGATGCCCGGTCCCGTAGCGCAAGCAGTTTAGTTCGCGGCCGTCCGGCAGCGTGCTGCCAATAAGATTACCCAGCACATCGTACTGATGGGCGATCGCCCCAGCGCTGCTTTCCTCGCGGATGAGGTTGCCGACCGCATCGCTGGTCAGCGTAATCACCTCAGCGTCAGTGACCTCAAAGCCGCCTGTCCGGGCGCGCTGCCAGCTTTCGAGGGACATTTTTTTGATATCCACCCGATCGGGGCCGTAGTGATATTCGGTACGGTTCTGCCGGGTGAGCTTAGCCGTAAGTCGGTTCACCACATCGTATTCAAACCAGGTCGAGTGCGGTGAAAGCTGTTCATCTGCCGCATTCAGCGGTGACTGGGTGACCTCGGTAACCTGACCCAGATCGTCATAGCGATAGCTTTTACGTCTGCCGGCATAGTCGATCTGCGCAAGCAGACGTTGGCCGTTATCATATTCAAACTGCCAGCGATCGTTGTTGGGGTTGATCAGCGCGGTCAGGTGGCCAAAACGATTGTACTGATAGCGGGTCTGATGCCCGGCCTGATTGATTTCCGTGACGATCTGCCCACGAACATTGCGCTTAACCCGACGTTCAGAAAAGCCGTCAATATTTTCACCGGTGAGCATCCCGGCGGCATCATATTCATACTCGGTATCGCGACCATCCGGACGGGTCAGACATTGCAGTCGCCCGGCGTTGCTCCACTGATAGCGGGTGGTATTTCCTTCCGCATCGCAACTGGCGATCAGCCTGCCCGCCCCATCATACTGGTTATGGCTTTGATGGCCGGAACAGTCCTCATCACGTTGGATCTGACCGCGATCGTTCCACCAGAAGCGATGCGTATTCTCCAGCGCATCGGTGCGGGTGACCAGGTCACCCTGCGCATTCCACGTGAAGCGGGTTATCCCGCCCAGCGGATCGATCACCGCCACCACATCGCCCGCAACGTTGTACTGGTATTCCCAGACCGCACCGTCAGGCAGGACTTCTTTCAGGGGGAAAGCGTAAGAAGGATGCCAGGTGGTGATGGTGGTTCGATCCGCCGGATCGCGCACCATCGTCAGGTTGGCACGCTCGTCATAGCCGTATTCCCATACCCTTCCACCCGGCGCCTCGGTTGCCATCAGCAACTCGCCTGCCCAGCGCCAGCGCCAGTGCGCCCCGTAGCTGTCGGTGTATTCCGTAATACGGCAAAGTTCATCCCAGCGATGCAGGGTGGTTCCGCCGGAAAAACAGGTCACTGACGCGCTGCGATCCTGTTCATCCGCATCGATCACCCAGTGTTCGAGTGTGGCCCTGTTTTCATCCAGCACCTGATACTCATAAACCCGCCAGTAACGCGGATCGATCGACGGCTTCCACTGATATGCCACCGTCAGTCCGGTGGCATAACTGTGCGATGCCATCAGATCGCTGGCACGATCCCAGCTGAAGCGTCGGGTAACCACGCCATCAGCATCCTGCACCGTCGTCAGCTGTCCTTCAGGATTGTAGCTGTAGCGCACCAGCGGCCGATGCTCTTCCCCCACCACCTGATGCAGCGCAATCAACCGCCCCTGCACCGGCTCATAACTCAGCCGGACTTCAAGGGCCTGATTATCTCCGGCAATGGCCACCAGCTGCCCCGCGTCATTCCACTGGAAGTGCTGACAGTTTTCATGACGATCGTAAATGCGCCCAATGCGCCATTCACCTTCGCGGGTGGGATCGGGCTCATAGAGGTGAAACTCTCCCTGTGCGGTTTGCATAATGATCACCCCCTGAAGGGTGCAATAGAGCGTGAAGCCCTCTTCATCAAAATGAATCACATCGCCAGGGCTGATTTCGCCTAATCCCAGCTCCTGACCGGAGATGTCCCGCCACATAAACGGGTATGAACCATCCTCATGACGGAAACGAATCAGACGGGTTTCGAACGGCAGCATCCAGCCGGTCCCCAGCATTCCACAGCTGAGATTTCGGCTGTTATAGATACGTTGCCAGTAAAGCGGAAGGCGATCTTCAAGCACAAAATCCAGGTCTTCTTCGCCAGCAAGGATCTTCGCCCCCGTGGCGTAATTCACCGGATGCGAACCCTGTACTGCGGCGATGGCAACCGCGCCCGCCACCTGTCCACCGGCCTGAGAGGCGATGATGCAGGTGATCTGGCGCAATGCGCGTCGGGCGGCAATGCGGGTAAAGAGTTGCTTCAGCAACTGGGCCCCTTCTTTACCGATACCGCCGCCCACAATTCCGCCAAGGAAATACGCGAGGAAGTTTTTCCCACTGCGAATATCGCGGACCACAACACTGTCGCCACCAATACGTACCCGGGGATTTTCACTGACCTGAATTTTGGCTTCACAGGTACTGCGGTCGCCATTACGTGCAGCCGGGTGCCCGTTAATCAGCACTTTTTTCGACCCTTCGGCGATAAAATTCACCCTTTCGGCGAGATGTCCTTTGGTGCAGGCCACCGTATCTTTGCTGGCTGGCGTGGCATACGGGCTGGCACTGGCGACCGTCGGTTGCACCAGGTCATCCCACAGGCTGCCAAACCAGTGCTTTACCGAATCACCGCTGGTGCTGCTGACTTTATCCCACAAGGCACTGGCGGTTGCGCCAGGATGGCTGACCGCAGAGGCGATATCCGCCGCCACGGCCATAGCGATATCCAGTGCGCCGGGCTGTTCTTCACTGCCCGCCTGGGGCGAATTAAGCCATTCATGATTAACCGTGCCGGCGGCACGCGCGGCGGGTTTACCCATTATTCGTACATTGTCTGAACCACTGGTGATGAACGCATCCGGTGGGCCGCGCATGCCCAGCATATCCAACAGGCCATCAACCGCCTCTCCGGCCTTATTCCCCAGCTTTTCCGGATAACCGGACGCCATGGCGGCCACGGTTAAGCCCACCCCAACGGCGAGCCCCACGCCGGTGCTGGAGATCAGCGCGGCACCAAAAAGAATTCCGCCGTAAATCGCCCCTTCAACCACGCCACTGACAAAATCGGCAATGACAGAGCTGTGAACCAGCGGATCGCCCAGCCGGGCAGCAATCAGTTCGTCAGACATCGATCAGGCCTCCTTGCCCGTGGCAGGCACAAAGCCCAGCTTGATGTTTTGCCAGACCGCCAGAGAGGCCTCATCGAAACTGGCTGCACGGCTGAAGGTGACTGCCATCAGGTGGGTTTCCAACATCACCACCAGCAGCTTTTGCATCACCACCACGCCATGATTTTCAAAATGCATACTCACTTCACGTGCAGGGATCCCGCCAAACGTCGTGTCTTCTACGGCGTCTGCAGCAAACTTTTTCATGTCGCGTTTAACTTTGGCTAACTGCTGCTGCAGATAGGCTTCTTCCTCACCCGCCTTCACTTCCCAGGCCCGGGTGACCACCAGCGAAGCCCCGATCTTTGGCAGTTTTAGCAAAGTGATGCTTTGTTCCTGCACGGCTTCCGGAAGTGGAAGCATTCCTTCGGTGAGGTGATAACTGACTGGCTGACTCATTTGCTGCTCCCTTTATTCTGAAAGGCTTCCATAACGTCATTTTTGATTTCATCCGGAGTTGGCGAGGGCTGAGCCGCCGTGCCCGGCACATTAATATTGAGGTCGAGCGTCCCGCCGGTATTGATTTCAGCCTGCCCGCTGGCATTGATTTGGAACTGTTTGCACTGCAAGGATATGGTGCCGTTCGGCATAAGCGTCAGCATGCTGTCACCCGATACCAGACTGATACCTTCCCCGGAGGCCAGCACCATTCCTCCCTGCACCTTCAGCACGTAATCGCTGCCGACCAGCTCACTGCGCGTCCACTGTGTTTTCTGATCGTAAGTCCCGGACACGGTGCTGCTGAGCGCTTTTTCCACGCTGATGGTCTGATTGCCACCGACGGTTTGCGTTTCATCCGCCTTCACATGGGTATCCATGTTCTTCTGCGCCTGGATCCACACCTGCTCTTCCCCGGCCTTATCTTCAAAGCGCAGGGCGTTGGCGTTGTCCGGCGAACCGTCTTTGGAGCGGCTGAGGAAGCCCATCTGGGTGGCGGCTGCCGGCAGTGCCCACGGCGGCATGCTCGCTTCGTTGTAGACCCGGCCGGTGACGATCGGCCGGTCCGGATCGCCGTTGATAAAGTCGATCACCACCTCGTCGTTGACGCGCGGGATCTGCACGCCACCGAAGCCCTGCCCCGCCCAGGCGCTGGAGACGCGCACCCAGCAGGAGCTGGTGTCGTCGCCTTTTGCCAGCCGGTCCCAGTGAAATTTCACCTTGATGCGGCCGTATTTGTCGGTCCAGATCGATTCGCCTTTCGGCCCCACCACCTTCGCCGTCTGCGGGCCGTGGGTGCGCGGCCATTCTGCCGTCGGCTGCGGCCGGAAGGTGACGTCGGACGGGATCACCACGATATCCACCTTGTGGATGGTGCTGCCGCTGTTGCTGCTGGCGTAGCTGTTCTCTTCGAAATCGTAAACGGCCTTAATCGTCAGGTATTCGCCGTTATCGCTGAAGAACGGCGCGTTCAGCAGGGTGAAGGTGTTGCCCGGCGCCAGCCCCAGCGCGGTGCCGGAGGCGGTGACCTGCTGGTGCTGGGCCTGCCACACTTCCTGGCGGATTCTGGCGTAAAACTCGCCGTGGTCGTGGTCGATAAAATGCCCCGGCCAGTCGTAGACGTCGATTTGACCCGGCGACGGTGAGGCCGGATTCTGGCGGGCCTGGAACATCCACGCGTTGGGCTTGCGGAAGTCGTAGTCATCGATGCTGTACAGCCCCGGCGTCACCTGGTCTTCCAGGCTCCACAGGCTGATGCCCTCTTCGCTGGTCGAGCCGCCGGACGGGGTGACGTGGTACGGAATGGTTTCATAGCCGCTGAACGGCTGATGCTGCTGCGCGCTGTCCATCAGCACCATGGTGTGTTTATCCGCCTCATGGCGGAAGTAGTAGTAAATTCCTTCCAGCTCCATCAGGCGGCTGATGAAGTTAAAGCTGCTTTCCTGATACTGCACGCAGTATTCCCACACGCGGTAGTTGCCGGTGAGCTTGTCTTCTACCGTCACGTTGTATTCGGAAAGCAGCGTTTTAATGATTTGCGTTACCGTCTGGCTCTGGAAGATGCGCAGGTTTCTGTCGCGCTTCAGGGGCCAGAGGTCCGGCTCCATCACCAGGCTGTAAACCGCATAGCGCGTGCCGCTCAGCTCGGTGCTGCTGACCGACACTTTGGTGATTTTCCCGTTCAGGTAACGGGTTGCCATCAGGTTCTGGGTGGGGATGGACACGGTCATGGGCTGCCCCAGCAGGGCCTTACGCTCAATGCGGGCATCGGTGCTCAGGAGCTGGACGGTGATTTCAAACGCGCTGGAAAGTGCCTCCGTGCCGTTCAGTTTCCAGAACAGCAGGCCGTCCATCGGCAGTTGAACTGTAATGCGATCAAGCATGATGATTTCCCTGAAAGACTGCGCCCGGCCGGTGATGGGCCGGGCTGAATGAAGAAGAGGGGTAATGCAGAGAGAACCGTACCTTCAGGAGGACGTTGCGATTAAATAGGGCAGAAGAGAAAATTGATTGAATGATACTGAGCACTTCACGTCATCAACAGTGAGTCTCGAAAAATCAAGAACGGGTCACGAAGCCACACGCTTTTACTGGCCTGTTTTCACGTTGATATTAATTGTTGAAAGGACTAGTTCGAGACAGCGTTTGTTAGCTTCATAATTGTATTCTTTATGATTAATATTTTTGCCCACCAATTCGATGTAAACCCACAAATCGGCATGGCTAAGTATAAACATTTGATAAAATGCGCGCATATTCTCAGTGGCGCTGAACACGTCGCCAATACAGGTATATACGTCTTGATCCAGATTATCATTGAAATTATTAATGATGCGCTGGACTTTTTTAACCGTAAGCGTCACAGAATTTTCATTATGATAGAACCGTTCAACAGATTTATTAAATACTTGTTCCGGTGAATGATGCAAAGGCTTGGAGTAAAAATAAATATTTATTACGCCATAGTTAATACCTTTAATCGTATGCTCTACAAGCAATCGGTTATCGGCAACGTTCTTAGCCCTCCAGGAGGCAGGAACTTTAAATGAGCTGTCAGCATTAAGATTAATAGTCGTCAGCAATTCTGCTGTGCCCAGATGACTACGATGAAGAAGATCCCAATTGACCACAACGGTATAGATATCATCAGCCAACGCGGGGTAATCCCCCGAAGCGCAGGAAGCTTTCAGAAGAAAGTAATTACCACCAGCGCTCTTAGGGTTGTAGTCTTTTTGCACAGTGTAACGGGAGATCACTTCTTCACCCGAAGGTTGCGTTTTGGTTGTTAACACATCAGCGAATTTCCCACTGCCAGAGGGATTATCGAGTATGCGTTGATGAAGAATTTTCTCTCCCATCAACGATAGCTTATTAAACAACCAATCAGAGGCATTCATTTCCCACGGGCAATGCTCATATGCAGCCCATATCTCAAGATAAGGTGACTTATCTGGCGAGACATAGCGACCGATATTGGTTAAGCCGACGTCATGAAAATCAATAGGATCGAGTTCGGCTGGCTTAACCTTCTGTGGCAATATCACCCAATAATGCAGCATCTCCTGTTTAGCAGAAGTATAAAGGCATTTCCAGAAATACTGCTGCACCTGCTCATTTGTAAATGCTGAGGTCAGCGGGAAGTCATAACTGCGATCAATGTTCATAAAAACCCTCTGTCCAGGCGGTTATGCCAACCAAATACCATAAAATATTAATACGCTGCCGAATGAAATCAGGCATTTTGCTAACAAGATAAGTGATGACCCATAACGATTAGAAATAGAAGCTATCTCTTGATAATGTTCTTTATTATGGTCACGGTGAAATGCAATTATCCTTGAAAAAATAGCACAAATCATAACCACAAGAAATTTCGTTCCTAAAATCATAATAAACGACAGGAAAAGTGTAACGGTTAAATATTTAGCTGTAGTTACTGAAATAACAGGAACTACAGTTGCAAAAAACTTGAAAATAAACCCAAATATAAATACACCTAAAATAACCGCTAAAAACTTGAGACCAAATGAAATCCACTCTTTCTTATTGAAAGTATCCTTTCCATTCCAAAGGTAACATAATGCCAGCATTAAAAAAAACAAGAACCCAATCCAGTTCATCATTAAAAGCCTCTAAAAATTCAATCGCCAATCAACACAATAACACAACCTGTTAAAATCACCCCATCACCATCAGACGGTTTAATCTCGCCATCATCTCCATAAAGTAATTTAAGTATAGGTTTAGCTGAAATTTTAACATTAACATCGCCTTTAAGCCCTAAAATTATAGCTAACTCCCCAGCAATCTTTAGATTACCTGAGTAATCAGTCTCATCTATATAAGCAGTCAATCCTGCTGAAACCCCAGCTCCACCAATAGGGGCTCCGAACTTAGCTTCGGCGACAATAAAACTATATATATCAATGTTTACAATTGCTTCAGGTTTTAGTAACGCCGCTTCGCTTCCCCCCTCCACACTAAATCCATAGCGCCCCTTATTACCATAATAAAGTTCACCAATAGCTTTAGATTCGACCGTTGCTATGCTTACGTCACCTGACACACCACCATAGAGGGACCCCTGACTCCCCAAGCCTGCGGTACCACCATATTGTACCGCAGTAGCAGTACCACTCCCGTTCACTCCAAATATTCCGGAGTCACCACCATATAGTGAACTATTGAGATTCGCTACGGCCAATTTATTACGATTTTCAAACTTAAATAAATCATCACTTTTCATATTACCAACGGTGAGGTCTAAAAGTGAAAACCCAGCCGATGCACTATCATAATTACCATCACCGGTTTTATCCTCGCTATTGTCATAGGCACCCAGTACTCGGAGATCAAACTTTTCTCCATGTAACATGCCATCGTCACCCGCTTTTTCAGCTAATGAGCCTCCCCAGTAGATATTTGGAGCTACTGCCGGTGCCCCCGACGTATTACACTGAGTTTTATCCCCCAATCTAGCAAGAGGTAGCCCATTTACCAGAACGCTTGCAGAGCCGCCGACAATAATGCCACTACCATGCTGAGAGCAGCCTACTGGGTCACCCTTTCTGGCTGCGGGGAAGCCCCCAATAAGCACATTGGGGCTGCCGGACTGAATTTGACCGGTATGAGCACACTGATCAATAGTTGCTCTGGCGGCTGGTTTTCCCATAAAATTATCATCCTTCCCTATGCCATTAGCTGTTCACTTTAATCAGAGCACCTTTAATATCGGTGATATTTACGCCAGTGATACTCACAGTATCATTAGCTTTTAATTCCGCATCCGTTCCACCACCAAGCGAGGTAAAATTGGTCCCTTTAAAGAGCGCTTCATCCTCGCTCTGAGCCAGGATACTTCCCTCTGTCACCTGAATTTCAATCGCTGCCGGGGAAATCAAAATATAATTATCATTCACTTTTAATTTAATGCTGGTCGCGGCTTCAAGAAGTACATTACCTTCCTTATCCATGGTCAGAACGCTCTGACTTTCACCAACGTTGATAATATGTTTCTCACCTGTCTTGTGTGCCGCATTTACACCAACGTCGACATTTGAATGACGTTTAATAGTGACGTTCTCATCGCGCCCAATCGTTTTCTTACGATCGACACCGACTTCATGTGTTTCACAATTCTCAACCTCTGTGTCCATGTTCTTTTCAGCATGGACCCAGATTTGCTCATGTCCTGATTTATCTTCAAAACGGAATGCATTGGCGTTGTCTTTATGCCCATCCTTACTGCGGCTATAAAACCCCATCTGAGTTGCTGATGCTGGCAATTCCCAGGGTGGCATACTGGCCTGGTTATATACGCGCCCCGTTACGATCGGCCTGTCCGGATCGCCATTAATGAAGTCAATCACCACCTCATCACCTACACGCGGGATTTGCATACTGCCAAACCCCTGACCCGCCCAGGCGCTGGAGACGCGCACCCAGCAGGAGCTGGTGTCGTCGCCTTTAGCCAGCCGGTCCCAGTGAAACTTCACCTTGATGCGGCCGTATTTGTCGGTCCAGATCGATTCGCCTTTCGGCCCCACCACCTTCGCCGTCTGCGGGCCGTGGGTGCGCGGCCATTCTGCCGTCGGCTGCGGCCGGAAGGTGACGTCAGACGGGATCACCACGATATCCACCTTGTGAATGGTGCTGCCGCTGTTGCTGCTGGCGTAGCTGTTCTCTTCGAAATCGTAAACGGCCTTAATCGTCAGGTATTCGCCGTTATCGCTGAAGAACGGCGCGTTCAGCAGGGTGAAGGTGTTGCCCGGCGCCAGCCCCAGCGCGGTGCCGGAGGCGGTGACCTGCTGGTGCTGGGCCTGCCACACTTCCTGGCGGATTCTGGCGTAAAACTCGCCGTGGTCGTGGTCGATAAAATGTCCCGGCCAGTCGTAGACGTCGATTTGACCCGGCGACGGTGAGGCCGGATTCTGCCGCGCCTGGAACATCCACGCGTTGGGCTTGCGGAAGTCGTAGTCATCGATGCTGTACAGCCCCGGCGTCACCTGGTCTTCCAGGCTCCACAGGCTGATGCCCTCTTCGCTGGTCGAGCCGCCGGACGGGGTGACGTGGTACGGAATGGTTTCGTAGCCGCTGAACGGCTGATGCTGCTGCGCGCTGTCCATCAGCACCATGGTGTGTTTATCCGCCTCATGGCGGAAGTAGTAGTAAATTCCTTCCAGCTCCATCAGGCGGCTGATGAAGTTAAAGCTGCTTTCCTGATACTGCACGCAGTATTCCCACACGCGGTAGTTGCCGGTGAGCTTGTCTTCTACCGTCACGTTGTATTCGGAAAGCAGCGTTTTGATGATTTGTGTTACCGTCTGGCTCTGGAAGATGCGCAGGTTTCTGTCGCGCTTCAGGGGCCACAGGTCCGGCTCCATCACCAGGCTGTAAACCGCATAGCGCGTGCCGCTCAGCTCGGTGCTGCTGACCGACACTTTAGTGATTTTCCCGTTCAGGTAACGGGTGGCCATCAGGTTCTGGGTGGGGATGGACACGGTCATGGGCTGCCCCAGCAGGGCCTTACGCTCAATGCGGGCGTCGGTGCTCAGGAGCTGGACGGTGATTTCAAACGCGCTGGAAAGCGCCTCCGTGCCGTTCAGTTTCCAGAACAGGAGGCCTTCCATCGGCAGTTGAACTGTAATGCGATCAAGCATGATGATTTCCCTGAAAGACTGCGCCCGGCCGGCAGTTGCGCCGGGCTGAAGAGAGGTGATTAACTTTGCGGATTCAGCAGCCACACGCCTTCACGATCGACGGTGATGCTCTGGTCGCGGGTCTGGCCGTTATTGCTGATGCTGAAGCGGTAGTCGCCCGGCGGCAGTTGCAGCATGGCAAAGCCGTTTGGAGACGGCACTAACGCCTGCGGATTGCCGTTCATGGCGACCTGGTCACCCGGCAGCAGCTTGATATAGACCTGCGCAACCGGGGCTGGCGGTGGCGGCGCAACGGCTGGGGTCGCCTGTTCGGCACCGGTCTGGGTTTCCGAACCGGCCGGAGTCGCCGACGGATTTGCGCGGGCGGTTTCCGTTGGCTGCGATGCCGATGCTGGTGCGGTTGTCGATGCTGGCGCAGTTGCCGCGCTCTCTGGCTGGCTGTTGCTGCCGCCTCCGGCAATCAATGCCCCCACGCCGATGCCCACCAGCACGCCCGCGGCAATCAATCCCGGAACCATAAAGCGTTTCAGCGGAGAAACGGGCGTCGCCGCCACCTCTTCTTCTGGCTCGACTGCCACCAGCATGGTGCCCGGCCCGCTGACTTTCACTTCGTGGATCTCGTTGATGTCGGTCGGGGTGAACTCCATCAGCGCGGCAAACTCATCGACGGTTTGTGGGCGATCTTCTGGCTGCAAGGCCAGCGCCCGATCGATGGCATTCAGCAGCGCCAGCGAGTAGCCAAACGGCTGACGCTGCATCAGCGGCTGGTAGTTATCTTCAATGCTGCGCACCACGCTGACCGGCGGCGGCGATCCCACAATCAGCGTGTGCAGCACCGCGCCCAACGCATAGATATCGGTCCAGGTGCCCTGCTCGCTCTCGTTATCGTCGCTGTATTGCTCGATAGGGGCGAAGCCCGGCTTGAGCATGGTTTCGGTCTCATCGGACAGGTTGCCGATGGCCTTTCGCGCCGAGCCAAAGTCCAGCAGCACCGGCACGCCGTTCTCCTGGATCTGGATATTATCCAGCGAGATATCGCGGTGCAGATACCCTTCGTGATGGATGGTGTTGATCGCGCCAAACAGAGGCGGCAGCGCGGTGCGGATCCAGGCTTCGCTAATCATCTCCGGACGTTGCTGATGCAGCTGAGAAAGCGTGGTGCCGGTATAGAACGCGGTGCCCATATAGGCGGTATCGTTCTGTACCCAGAAACGCAGCACGTGCAGCAGGTTCGGGTGATTGAAGCGGGCCAGGAGGCGCGCCTCCTGAATAAAGCTGTTCAGCCCGGCGTGGAAGGTTTTGCTGAAGCGTTCGCTACGCAGCACCAGCGTCAGGTCATCATTGCGTACGGCCAGCGAGGCCGGCATAAACTCCTTGATGGCAATCGTCCGCTCCAGCTGATGGTCCCAGGCGCGGTAGACAATGCCAAAGCCGCCACCGCCAATCACTTCCTTGATTTCAAACTCGTTAAAGCGGTAGCCCACCGGTAAGGCATTCGGGACTGCGCGCGGATTATCGTGTTCTGACATATTGGACAACTCTCTGATAGTGACAGGCCTTAAGCCTCAAACTGACACTGGAATTCGCCCTGCTGTAAGGTCACACGCAGGCGGCGATACTGTTCATCCCGTGCGCTGGCGGTGAGCAACATCTGGCTCATCTGCGGCAACAGGGTATTGGTTAGGATGGCGTCAACCATGCGACCACCGGATTCCACCTCGGTGCAGCGCTGCACAATCTGGGCAATCACGCTGTCGTCCACCTCGGAAACAATGCCGTGGTTCTGCTCCAGGCGACGCTGGATGCGCTTCAGCTGCAGGCGAACAATGCTGGCCAGCATTTCGTCGCTGAGCGGGTAATACGGCACCACCAGCAGACGGCCCAACAGCGCGGGCGGGAAGACCTCGAGCAGCGGAGGACGCAGCGCAGCGGCCAGCGCATCGGGATCCGGCATCAGTTCAGGATCGGCGCACATCGCGCTAATCAGCTGGGTGCCGACGTTGGAGGTCAAAATGATGATGGTGTTGCGGAAGTCGATATGACGTCCTTCACCGTCTTCCATCCAGCCTTTGTCGAACACCTGGAAGAAGATTTCGTGCACGTCCGGGTGCGCTTTTTCGATCTCGTCGAGCAGCACCACGCTGTAAGGCCGACGGCGGACGGCTTCGGTTAACACGCCGCCTTCGCCATAGCCGACATAGCCCGGCGGCGCCCCTTTCAGGGTTGAGACGGTATGCGCTTCCTGGAATTCACTCATATTGATGGTGATGATGTTCTGCTCGCCGCCGTACAGCGTCTCGGCCAGGGCCAGTGCGGTTTCGGTTTTACCGACGCCCGACGGGCCGCAGAGCATAAACACGCCGACCGGCTTGTTGGGATCGTCGAGTCTGGCACGCGACGTCCGCACCCGCTTGGCAATCAGATCCAGGCCGTGACGCTGACCAATCACCCGCTCGTTCAGCGTATCTGCCAGCTTCAGCACCGCATCGATCTCGTTTTTTACCATGCGGCCCAGCGGGATGCCGGTCCAGTCGGAAACCACTGCCGCAACCACGTTGGCATCCACGGCGGCAAACAGCAGCGGCGATTCGCCCTGCAGATCCTTTAACTGCTGCTGACGTTCTTTCAGCGTGGCATGCAGTTCAGCCACATCTTCGGCACTGTCCTGATGCAGCTGGGCACGCAGGGCGATGATGCCATCGACCAGCTCACGCTCGGCCTGCCAGCGGGCGGTTAGTGCTTCAGCCTGCGCGGCAAGTTCGGCCAGCTGTTCGCTTAATGCCTCAACGCGCGTGCTGTCGCCAATGCCGACTTTCAGCTCGCGTCCGGCAATCTCTTTTTCGATTTCCAGCGCGTGGATTCGGTGCAGGCAGTCTTCCAGCTGCGGCGGCTGAGCGCTCTGGCTGACGGCGACGCGGGCGCAGGCGGTATCCAGCAGCGCCACGGCTTTATCCGGCAACTGACGCGCAGGAATATAGCGGTGCGACAGTCTCACCGCCGCGGCCACTGCTTCGTCCAGCAGCAGGACGCGGTGATGCTTTTCCAGTGGGCTGACGGTGCTGCGCAACATCAGCAGCGCCTTCTCTTCATCCGGCTCCTGCACCTGCACGGTCTGGAAACGGCGGGTCAGCGCCGGATCTTTCTCGATGTATTTTTTGTATTCGGCCCAGGTGGTGGCACCAATGGTGCGAAGCTGACCGCGTGCCAGCGCCGGTTTCAGCAGGTTAGCCGCATCACCGGTTCCCTGCTGTCCGCCCGCGCCGACCAGCGTGTGGATCTCGTCGATAAACAGCACGATCGGCGTTGGGCTCGACTGCACCTCGTTGATCAAAGCCTGCAGACGCGCTTCAAACTCGCCCTTCATGCCGGCACCGGCTTGCAGCATGCCGATATCCAGCAGCCACAGCTGCACGTCCTGCAACGGTTGCGGCACGTCGCCTGCGGCAATGCGCAGCGCCAGCCCTTCCACCACCGCGGTTTTACCGACCCCGGCTTCCCCGGTCAGTAGCGGGTTGTTCTGGCGACGACGCATCAGGATGTCGACCATCTGGCGGATCTCTTCATCACGCCCGGCCACCGGGTCAATCTTGCCTTCGCGCGCCCGCGCGGTCAGGTCCTGGGCATATTGCGCCAGCGTGCCCTGCTGCTGAGGAACCGCACCGGCATCAACCGGCGCGGCGCTCACCTGCTGTTCCTCTTTGCTGTTGGCAAACACGGTGTCGAACTGTTCCAGCAGCGCGTCGACGCTGATGCGACCAAACTGCGGCGAGATGCCCTTCAGCAAATTGGCAAGGTTGAAGGTTTTCAGCATGCCGATCAGCAGATGGCCGCCACGAATTTTCTGCACGCCGAATTTCAGGGAACCGTAAACCCAGGCGCGCTCGACGGCGCTGTCGATATGTTCCGACAGATCGGCGACGGCGCTGGCCCCGCGCGGCAGGCGATCCAACGCCGCCACGATATCCCGCGTCAGCGCCTCTTCATCCAGCGAGAAATGGCGGATCGCCTGTTGCAGATCGCCCTCCTGATGCTGCATCAACTGATGAAGCCAGTGCACCAGTTCAACATAAGGATTGCCGCGCAGTTTGCAGAACGCGGTCGCACTTTCCAGAGAGGTGAATAACAGCTTGTCCAGTTTGCCGAACAGTACGGCGCGGCTGATTTCTGACATAGTTTTTCTCAGTAGTTGAAGGCGGTGATAAGCGGGATGACGACAGAATGACGTCCTTAAATCCCAGGGGTTTCAGTCGGTTCAGGGCTGAAGGTCAGATCGTTACGCGGCTGCGGATTTTCAGGGCAACCCAGCCAGCCGTTGTAGCCCAGCTGAGCCGGGCCGCCGAGGCTGACGCCCTGCACGTCTTCCGCCGCCAGGATCAGCCGCAGGTCCCAGACGTATTCGATGCCCAGATACTGCCGAACCCAGTCGCGCAGCTGTTGTGCCCAGGGTGTGCCGGGCAAAAACCGGTTGTAATTTGCCAGGCTCAGCGGCCCCAGTTCGATGCGAAATTTATGCTGCACATCGCGCACCGCGACGCCGAGAAAGGCGGACTGGCCCAGTGTCGGCATCCGCCGTCCGGCACCCAGCTGCGCGCGCTCGCGGCGATCGATCGGCTGCCAGTGCGGCACGTTTTCCACCAGCGTGACCGGCACCTTGAAATAGTGGCTGAGGATTTTTTGCAATCCTTCGGCATCGCGGCCGTTGCGGGTTAAGTGCCCGGCCACCGTATAGCGCGCATGTTCGCTGAGGCTGCCTTTTTCCAGCTGGCCGGGCTGGCCCATGCCAATCAGGCTGGCCAGATAGCGTTCAAAGTGATGGGCATCCTCGCGATCCAGCGACACCGTCGGCTGCGCATCGGCCCAGGCGCGATAAAACAGCAGCGTCAGGCGATGATGGAACAGATCCGCAAAGGCGCTCAGGCTGTGATCCTGATGATGGTAGATGCGCTCGCGAGCATATTCGGTCAGGTGAACCGGCAGCGGGCCGTTGGGGCCGAACAGGCCGAAGCTGAGGATCGAAACATCGTGCAGCGGGCTGTTCTCACGCGCGCTGGCGCTGGCGAGCGTCGAGGGTGCGAAGGCCAGCGAAGGCGTCTGACCAATACGCAGCGGCTCGTGGCGAGGCAGCGGCGCCCGTCCCAGCGGATAGCGTTCTCCGCCCTGCGCATCCAGCCGCCGCAGCAGCTGGAACAGATCGTAGCGCCAGGGTGCCAGCGTCACGCCTTGCCAGAAATGTTCCGGCAGCCGCTGGATTTTGCGGAATCGTAACGTCGATGGTGCCGTCGCATCACTCATATCAGCGCCCTTTTGCCCATCCTCGGCGACCAGTAACCCACTTCACCGCGCTGCTGACTGATCAGCGTCACTTCGGTAAAGCTGTTCATCGCCACCAGCCGCGAAAAGACCCGCTCCAGCACGCTGCCCAGTAACCACGGGCTTGAACCGGAGAACGCCTGTTCATCCACGCTCAGTTCGATGCCCACACCCCGCGCGAAGACGATCGGGCCGGGTTCCGGCACCCGGCGATACACCGGCTTTAACTGACAGTGGCGGATGCCTTCGATCTGCCTCGCCACCGGCGCTTCCGCCAGATTGGCATACAGCCCCAGCAGCTGACGCAGCGCGGCAGCGCCCTGACCCTCATCGCTGTCCATCAGGCTGAGGTAGTTCATTTGCAGATGGCTGATCAAGCGCCAGGTCGTCAGCCCTTCGGCCAGCGCCGGACGCGGTGGCGTTGGGCCTTTCTTCAGCGTTAACTGACCGACCGGAATCGAGTCCGGCATCAGGAAGTTGCCCTGATCCTGTTGCAGCAGCATCAGCGGCAGATCGCGGCTGGTGCACAGCACGTCGGCGGTCAGATGGCGCAGATCATCGCTCCACGGGGAATGACGTTCATCCACCAGCGACAGGAAAACTTCCGAGCCGACATAGCCGGTCCGCGTGCCGTAACGCTGCGCGCGTTCAGACAGCGTGCGCTGTTCGCGGCGCAGCGAGAAATAGGCGCCGTAATCCCCGTGGTCCTGACTGAAGGTGCTCCAGAACGGGCGGAAAACCTGTTCGTCCCGGCGCTTATCGCCGGTGGCATACAGCTTCTGAACCGAGTAAATCTCATAATCCAGCGGGCGAATATTGTCGACCACCAGATGATATTCATGCACGCTGTCGCTGATTTTTTGCCGCTCGGCCGTCTTCGGGAACAGGTTGATCACCGGCGTGCAGTGCAACGACAGATGGCTTTTATCGATCACCCTTTCCAGCGCCGCGTCGGCTTTATCCAGCAGCAGCACGATCTCAAACGCCTTCACCTCCGGGCCGCACTTACCGAGAATGCCGCGCAGCTGGCTGATGTTGATGAACTGGAAACGGGCCGGAAAAGCAAAGTACTCCTGCAACAGCCGGTAGCCGTCGAAGTTGCGCAGATCGTCCGGCAGCAAGGCCTGGTCTGGCGAAAATCCTTCCTGGGTCAGCGCCTCATCGTTCATCACCACCCGCTGCGGCTGTGCTTCCACCGTCTGGCAGAAGCTGCCCACCGTGTGCTGCATAATCAATTCGAGCAGCTTTTGCGCCTGAATATCCGGGCCGCTGAGGAAGAACATCAGATCGTCAAAGGTCAGAGTGTTCAGGGTTACGTCGTTGAAACAGGTCAGGCGGATGCGTAGCGCGCTGGCGGCACCGCGCTGGCTGAGGCCCATCGGCCCCAGCGGGATATCCGCCGGCACGCCGCCCAGCTCGACGCTGGTGATGGTCAGCGGTTGCAGCATCACATCGTGGGCGGTGCTGTAACTGCAGGTGACGCCGCTTTTCTTCAGCGTCTGGCTGTCCATCATCGTGCCGCGCGGGACGCGAAAGCCGCCGCTGATGTCGCCTTTCTGGCTGTCCGGATGCAGCTCCGCTATCGCCATCGACGGCGTAGGCGCCAGATAGTTTGGCGCAATCATCTCCAGCATCCGCTGGGAGAAACGCGGGAACTCGGCATCCATTTTTAACTGCACGCGGGAGGTCAGAAAGGCAAAGCCTTCCATCAGCCGCTCGACATACGGATCGGCGACGTCAATCCCGCGCATCCCCAGCCGTCCGGCGACTTTTGGGTAGCGTTCGGCAAACTCCGCCCCCATTTCGCGCAGGTACGCCAGTTCACGGTTGTAATAATCGAGCAGTTTGCTGTCCATGATTACCCTACGTCTTTAAACTCAAAATGGCCGTTTTCCAGGTCGACATCGGTGCGGAACAGGAATTCCAGCGGATAGGGCACGCACCACAGCCGCCCCTTGATTTCAATCGACAACACGTTGTGCAGGTCCAGCGAGGTGGTGTCTGAAATGCAGCGCACCTGCAAACCCACCGGCAATATGCGCGGCTCAAAATGCAGGATCGAGTTGGTGAGCTTGCGCTGCACGTCCTGCCATTCGATGTCGGACATGCGCTGCCCGGAAAGCGGCGCCACGCCATAGTTCAGCACCGAGCGCTTCACCTCGGCGAAGGGCTCCAGGTCCTGCTGCCCTTCGTTATTGATGCTGTTAAACAGCCACTGCAAATCCCGCAGCACATGCCGCCGCAGCGTGGTGTGGGAGATCACCGTGTTGCTGGCGGACTCTTTCAGCTTGTCCGGGGCGTTATCGGTCAGCCGATCCAGCAGTGAAGGCTGCATTTTGTCGCGGGCGTTTAACGCTTCCTGCTTGTTGCGGTGACGGTAGCCACCGCGTAGCAGATCGCTGCCCTGCTGCGGTTGATTCAGGTCGAAGTCATTGCTCATAGCGCCTCGTCGAAGGTCAGCACGTCCAGGCTCAGCAACGGATAGTCCGCTTCGCCGCTCAGCCAGGTTTTCTGCCCCAGTCCGCTAAAGTGCAGACCGGCACCATCCAGCGGCTGCCATTCGGTGACGCTGGCCAGCAGCAGGTTATCAGCGGCTTCAGCGCCAAACGGATAGCGCACCGGGATCTGACACACCTGCTCGCTGCCGTCGGTCAGCCTGACCGAGGTATGACGCCAGACCAGATCGGTCACGCTGGCCGGTGCCTGAAAACGCAGTTCGCTGATGGCGCTGAACGGCAGCCAGGTGTAGCGCCCGTTGACGATCAGCTCGCAGATTGGGCCAAGGCGGCCATCGCCATCAATCAACCAATCGACCGCCTGCGCTGACTCATCCTTCAACTGCTTCAGGCTGCCGGGATTGATTTCAGCCGCCTCGAACGCCGCCGCACGCAGCTCGTCAGCCAACAGGTTTTTGCCCGCCGCATCGGCCCGCAGCGCGCTTAATAATCCTTCGGACCAGTTAAAGGCGTCGCCAGGCATCATCGGCGAGGCCTCGCCGGCAAACACCGCCGCGCGCTGCACTTCTCCCGCCACCGCCTGCTCCAGCAGCGTCACCGTCGGTTTGGCCTGTGGCTTCAACGCCGCCCAGGATTTCATCTGGGTGGTGGCGCGCGTCCAGTTTCCGGCCAGGCACAGCAACTGCACGAAGGCCGCGCGCAAATCGGCATCCGCCGGGTTGGCTTTAATTTTGCCTTCGACGCGCGCCAGCGTTTCCGCAAGCGAGGCGCCGGACATCAGGGTGCTGAGGGAGTACATAAGCTTTCCTTTGACGTGCAGTGAACTAGTTGAGGGTGCGGAATGAACCGGCTGCCGGGTCTTTAAGCTGCGGATGGAGCGCCTGCACCAGCTTGATGGTCAGCGTGCTTTTATCCGCCAGGTAAGGGGACCAGACTTTACGTACCTCAGCGAGGCGCGCCTTCACATCGCTTTCGTCGCTGGCCTGTGCGGCGGTAATTTCCACCACCACCGTGCCATCCGTTTTCCAGCCGTTAACCGCCGGGTCGAACGGCACCACCATCCAGCTCTGCGGCGACTTCTCATCGCTGAGGACCATGCGTTGGTTATTTACGGTGGTGATTTGCAGATCCTGGCTGAGCGCTTTGCTGGTCAGTCCGGCCACCGGGAAGCCTTGCAGGAAGGTCATGCGCACGTTTTTGCTGGCCCCTTTGCCCAGCTGAGCAATCTGGCTTTCGCCGCTCAGCCAGCCATCGCTGCCACAGCTGACGCCGCCTTTGGCAGGCACAAACAGGGCGCTGGTCTGGTTGCCGCTACGGAAATAGGTGCGGAAGTGGCAACCGTCGAGCAGGCTGAACTGCACCCACGGCGTGGTATCGGCCGGCGGGGAAAGATCGGCCGCCGCTGGCGTGGCTGCCGGTGCGGTTTCGGCTGCCGGAGGTGCCGCTGGAGGCGTCACCGGGGCGTCAGGTTCCACCTTCACCGCCCAGGACTGGGCTTTGGCGGCGGTGCCTTTTGCCAGCGCACTGCCGTTGCTGTCGGTCATCTGCCAGTGAATGGATTCCATCTTGCCGCACTGATGCTGCAAGACCTTGCCGACGCGCGGCAGGAAATCGTTCAGCACGTCCGGATCCTTTTTGCCTTTTGCCACGATGCGCAGCGGAAGCTCACGCGTACACCAGTCGGCCGCATTTTTGCTTTTAACGTTATCGATCCAGATATCCAGTTTCTGCGAAGGCGAAGAGACCACGAGATAATCCTGCGCCCAGGCGCTGGACGCGATAAACAGGGAGAGCGCGCCTGATAGCCAATATTTCATATAAGTCCTTTAAGGCCGTTAATCACGAAGAGGGAAAAACTGGGCTGCCTGCGACAAGGAGTGCAGCAGCGTGGTGTCTTGTGGATCGCCAACCCAGACCGCCACGGCGCTGTAGTTGTCCTGGCTGGCCTCGGATTGCTGGTCGTTCTTGCGGATCACTTCCTGCATCAGCGTCAGCCACTCGTCCGGGGTGTTCACCATATGCAATGACTGCTGCATATGGTCTGGCGAGAGGGCGTGCCAGAAGCCGTCCGTGCAGAGTAAAAACGCATCGCCATCTTCAATCGGCACCACATCGCTGTAGCTGGCATCCCGCTCTTCATCGCCCATGCCCAGCGCAAAATAGAGCAGATTGCTGTTGATCCCTTCGGTCTGGTGTCCGGCATCTTTCATCTGCTGCACCAGGCTGTGGTCGGTGGTGACGTGATAGAGATAGCCACGGCGAAACAGATACAGGCGGCTGTCACCGGCGTGCGCCCAGTAAGCCAGCTCGAAATCCCGATCGATAAACAGGCTGACCATGGTGGTGCCCATGCGTTTGTAGTCGGTCATGGCTTTCTGCTGCTGGCGGATGGCGCCATTGGCTTCGTTGACGTAGCGGCGGATGCTCTGCGCATCCAGATGCCGATCGCCGTTGAAGCGCTCAAGGATGGTGTTGCGCGCCAGCTCAGCAGCGACATCACCGCCTGGCAATCCCGCGACACCATCGCAGACCACAAAGCAGGCCGACCGCTCACCGATGATCTCACCTGTCTGGTCCTGATTGCTTTCGCGGGCGCCCTGATTCGACATAGAGGCAATGGTGATATTCATCATTCTTCCGATCTGATTTGAGAGTCTTTGTACTGGTTCACTTCCATGTCATAGGCATGCAGAAACGCCTCGCCAAACAGGGTATGGAAGTCGTCTTCGATTTCACCGGCGGTTTCGCCATAGCGTTTGGTGAAGTGTTCCCACAGCGCGGCTTTGCGGCTGCTCGGCAAGGAGATGCGCGAGGTGATCCCTTCCTGTTTTGCTTCCTCTTCCAGCTGCTGAGGATTAAAGGATTGCAGCATCGAAGCGATGATCGCGCGGATCCCGGCGATCATCCCCAACTGGTGCGCCTGCAGATCGACCAGCGCATCGCGCACCGACTGTTTCGGCGGCATAAAGCCCGGCATGCGGCTACCAAACATCTGCATCAGCACCGATTTACCTGACGGCAATAGCTTGAACGGGTTGTTCGCCTCGTCGAGGATCACCGTCATTTCTGCCTTCACGCCGCGCTTGAGGATCGAGCGGGAAGAGAGCAGCGCCACGGTCCCCTGCGAGAACATGCTGAGCATCTGCCCAAGCTCCTGCATGGAATCGCGATCGATGCGCGGCGTCGGTTGCAGATCGTTGAGCCCCATGCCGCCGATTAATGCGTCCAGCAGTTCACCGTCCAGCACCTGGCCACTGGAGGCCGATGACGACGACTGCTGCGAAGCCGTATTGGAGACAGGATCGATGCGCAGACGGCCTTTTGGCGGCGGCGTGGTGTTACGGGCCACCGCCTGCGGCGTGGGCAGCGTGATGCCGCCGTAATCCGGTTGAGCGGCCGTCGGCGGCTGATCAAACAAAGGCGAGTCAGGCTGATTTACGGAAGACTCAGCGAACAGCGGCGAATCGGCCAGATCTGAAGTGGATCCAGCGAACAGCGGCGAATCGCCAGGGCCCGCCGCGGAGTCAGCTGACCGTGACGGCGTTTCGTCGCCATGCCGTGGCGCATCATCAAACAGCGGCGAAGCGTGCTGCTGGTTGGGTTTGTCACCGGCAAACAGATCGAAGTCGCTATCCAGCGCGTGCGGCGCTGGCGGCACGATGGTGTGCTGCGGAGGTTGCTGCGTCGCCGGACGCGGCTGGCTGCCTGACGCATCCATCGGCGTTAGCGGCACGGCATTGCCCATCATCAGGCCCAGCGGATCGTCGCTGTTGGCCTGAGCCGGCACGCCACCGCCGCTGCCACCAAACAGGGCCAGCGGATCCAGCTCATCTTTCCCTTTCCCCGGCTGCTGAGGCTGAGCCGCAGGCTGCTGCATCAGGGTACTTGGCGTGCTGTCATTGAAGATGCTGTCCTGCTTAAACAGGCCATCGTCATCGGTAAACAGGGAATCCGGCGTTTGATCGCGGCGATCGAAGTTCAGGCTGTCCGGCTTGCTGGCAAACTGCGCCAGCGGATCCACCGGATTGCGATCCGGGGCCGGTGCCTCTGCAAAAGGATTCAGGTTGGCCGGCTGTGGCTTGCTGCGATTAGACAGGCTGTCGGAGATGGAAAACTCCTGCGCCAGGCTGTCCCAGATTTCGCTGGGGATGGCAGCGGGCGAGTTCTCTTTTGCAGCAGGCTGCGGTGCTGAAGGCTGCGGCTGTGGATTTACCGTATTCGCTGAGGCGGCCTGCGTGGACACCGGCGGCTGCGCGGCATGTGCAGTTGCAGACGGTGCAGACGCCTGCGGTGCAGTGTTCGGCGGTACAGGTTGCGAAGCAGCGTTGGGAGCCGCCGATGGTGATGATACGTGTTGTGGCGAGGCCTGCGCTGACGCTGGCGCATCGCTAACCACGGCGCGGGAAATCGGCGCGCTCACAATGGGTTGCGCACCCGCACCCAGCTCGCTCACCTGCAGTGCGTAATCATCAATACGGATGATATCGCCATCCTGCAGTTCCACCTGGCGGCCGCGTTGCAGAGGAATATCATTCAGGTGCACCAGGGTGACGGTGCCGCGGTTGGTAATTTGGCACTCGCCATTTGCGCTGACATGCACAATCGCCTGCAGGCGGGAGATTGAGCGGTTCTCATCCGGCAGCACCAGATTATTTTCAGTTCCCCGGCCAATGGTACCGCCCGGCGGCATAAAGTCGCAGCTACCCTGTGGCGGCTGCTGACCCGATTTGGTCGCTATTATCGTAAATCGCATAACGGTTTCCTGCGTTGGATTTAGTCGGCATTCAAGCCTCGCGGCTCTTTAAATAAAAGCGGCGAAGTTTGCAGGCTGAATTAGGGGGAGATGGCAATGAAACTCATGGCGGATGGATATCACCCTCCGCTATGTGAATTCAATAATGTTTCATTGAGGACTTACCATTCATAACTGACTGCATAAATGCGGCGAATCAGCCATAGGGCATTTCTTTAAACTGCGCAATACGCTGTTTATCTAATTTGTTTATACAAATACTGACCATGCCAAGATGCGCACTGCTATCTTCGTCAGCAAGGCTGGCTTCCATTTTGCACTGCCCTTCACGATACTTTAACCAGTTGCGCTGAGTTTCCAGCAGGGTTTGTAATTGAAATTTTACGATGCTGCTATCACTCTTGTATTCTTCTTCGATACGTTTCTTTGCAGCAGAGTACTCTTTATTTAAAACCGCCTCGGTGGCATCTTTATTTCTTACGCTACAACTATCCACTTCCCAACTGATGGTTTTACTGCTGCAATCTTCATCTGCTCGGGCGAATTGAGAAACGGTGAGAGCTGTTACTGAAATTAAAAACAAAGCGGGCTTTTTCATTTAATTCCTTACTGGAAATTGGGGAGTAGGCGGAGGTCAACGAATTTTTTCATCTGAAAACAGGAGGGTACTGCTCGGCAATTGCTGAGAATAAAATAAATTTACTAGTGAAGTTATTATCGCTATGGTCTTTGATATTTATAGAAACCTATCTATGGAACAATAAATAAACCTACTGCAAAGTCCCAACATCTCCTGCAATTGCTTTATCATTTTTAAAAATATTTAAGTTCCATTTTTCAAAGTCATTAGTCGTGAATGAATACGTATAGGCACCGTTTTTAAAGCTATACCCTCGAAAATTACACGACTCTGGACAATTTACATTGACGGTTTCCCCTTTAAGGTGAATACCCTCACCTGTTTTATTACTCTTCGAGTATGCAGTCACATCCTCACATGAGACATTTCCTTCAGAACAATGCTCAGTTATCTTTGCAGTGTATTTACTTCCAGTAAAAACGACTGTTGAATCAGCATGAGAGAGATTTGACCATCCAAGTAAAGAAACAACCATACATATTAATGCAGTATATATCTTCATGTTTTAATCATATGTATAATTTAGGTTAGGTGAGATATTAATTGTAGTAAATACAGTCACCTAACAAAAATAAAAATTGACATTAATTAATTATTGACCATCAGTTATCGAAGACAACACATTCAATCTATTGACCATGACATTTTTTAGACACTCCTTATCACTACCACAAGCATTTCGTTTTTTTAACCATTCTTTTTGAGAGTTTATAATTTCTTTCAGCTGTTGATTATTACCAACGGAAACAGCTCCCTCTTTTGCTGATTTCCATGAGTTATTTACACTTTTATCATAAGACGATAGTCCATAATCAGAACAGATTGCTTTCTCTGATGAACTTTGAGCTTTTGAACAACTGAAAGAAGGCTCTGGAGTAGCTCCATTACTTACAGGTGACAGAGTGAGGATGGATCCATCATACCAGTTCACAATCCGTTACAAGGCCAACAAAGAATATCTTTGAAAGAGTTTATAAACGTAAAATGCATATCCCCTTCCAGGGATACGCTCAATTCCATCATGATATGTTAGCAATAATCCTTCTAAAAACTCTAAAATAATTACTTATCGAGATATTTTTCTTTTAATTCTTTAATCGTTCTAGCTCCTGAAGAACCTATCTTCTTGGTCAATTCACTATCTAACTCAAGATCACCAGTCGAGCTAACTACTGAAAATATAACTGACTCATCAGCGATTGCATTGGGAGACGAAGCCTCATAAATAACTGCAATTTTCGTAGCGGGATTGTTATTGCCTGAAATAACCCCCACGGATTTTGTCTTATTACATTTCTCAGCTTCCCAGTCATCATATCCGATGGTGGGGATTAATGTATGAATCACCGGTGATTTCTTGGACCAACCGACAAAACAAACATTTTCATCCTGCGCATTAAAACCACTACCTGCGATGAACGTTCCCAGGGTTTTGCCATTATCTTTCAAAGTAAAGCTTTGCCCATCAACTGGTGCGCCCCCTTCAATCGATTTTTCAGATGATTTTAGATATAAATCTTTTTGAAATGCGGTATCACTTACAGCATGTAACGATGTCTGCGCCAACACAGCAGTAGGTAGGAGTAACCCCATAAACATCATAACTAAACGCATATTTCCTCTCATGAGCTTTTTAGAGCGACCTGATAATTATTGGCAAGCTTAGTATCATAGTCGTTCTTTTTATATTTTGGTCCATTGTAGGTTCTGGCAAAAGTCGCCCAATGCTTGTTTTGCAACGCAGTTTGAAGAGGGGGAGTGTTCTTTATGAATGTAACAAATGCATTCAGTTGCCCCTGCACAGTCCCCATCCCTTGAACAAAGTCATCAACACTCGCAAACCCGGCAGCTTTGTAATTTTCTCCCATAATCTGGAATGCTCCCCACGATGCAGATTGTAAGGCTGCACTTTTATCAAGCGCGATAGCTTTGTTCAACTTACCATACTGAGCACTGTATTTTCCATAACCACCAGAATCCTTGTTTGAAAGTACTGGGTCACTATCATACTTCCCTTTTGTTAATCTATGGAAGTAGTGGCGCTCATACAGGATACTTGGCCTTCCCTGATCATCGAAAGCACCACGTGGAGTCTCTGTTAACACCACGGCCTTAATAGCCGCGACTTCACATCCCAGTCCTTTTGCAGCTTCCACCAACTGATCCTGACTAAATAAAATTGCCCGAGTCGTGTGATTAGTCGTCGTGTGAAATGATGAGTGCACAACAAGATTACGCATTGTTATGCCAGTTGGAGAAATAATGCCATCAGGATTTTTTAGATTAACAACCTCCTGTTGGAAGCGTTTAATTCTATCAATGGTTCCCGGACCCACCAATCCATCTACGCTCAATTTATTCAACGGCGTGGTTATTTTTTTATTTTTATTAAGCAATGTTTGAATAGTTATAACATCCGCATAATTATTTTTTTGGCCAATACCTACAGCAGATCCAATCCTTGCCATGCCACGACCTCAACTTAAAATTTAACTGGGATATATGAATATAATATTTAAGCCTCCCTATGCCGGGAGGCTTTATTATTACGCTTCTTTATTTTCTTTAATATTCCAACCTGCGCTACTTTCTGCGCCTTTACCACCCGAGGAGCTCTGCTCCCAATACTGTTGTTTAACTTTAGAGGACTGGAATGAATACGACATTCCTACTAAGTCGCCATTGTCAGCACCATTATAATTTACTGTGGTTACCAGGACATCTTCGAGAGTAATGCGTGCATACTCAACCTGAGTACCACCCGCTTTACAGATCGAAAGTTCGATTTTAGTAAGATGTTTACCACTCGCGCAATTTTTCAATAGAGCAGTTACTGACTTATCGATCAATGCCTCAACATGCAAATCATTGAAGTTCACTTTACCGGCACCGCCGCCGCCGCCCACAGACATATTGCCTGGCTGTGAAGCGCCCCAGGAGAAAGAAGTAATATCTGTCCAACCGGTGTGGTTTGAATCTTTTGATTCGCCAGTCACACCGTCAACTTTCATAAACATATCAATAGCCATGATTATCTACTCTTCATTAGTTAAAATTTGCTTTAGATAAAGCACTGATATGGCAAACAGGAAAGCATGGGGCTGAATAAAACAGTCCATATTTTACCTCTGCCTCGCTTCTGAATATCGCTACATGGGATTATCCAGAAATATAGTTACCCGCCACCCGGCGGTATAACTATTGTTGTGCCTTAAGTAACGTCAACTTTACTTAAGGCAAAAAAACTGCTCGAACCTCATTCAACATATTGAACGAATCACTTAAGCTCTGTCAGGTAATAGACAACGGGTATATTCATGCGCTACATTACCCGGAATACATTGCATTACTCATAATCGAAAAAGGATCAATAATTGAAAAGGATCATCTCAATCATTTTTATTTCCCTGTTATCGATCGTATCAATATATTCAATTTTAGATATTCTCTCTTCGTTCTATCTGGTCATAAGATATGAGCATTTATCTGTGTCATTTTTGGGTTTTATGCTGGGCGAAATTGTGTTCACCACCCTTTGCTTAACGGCTATTTGGTTAATAGTTAAAGCAAGAAACCAAAAGAACAGATGAAATTTTGCGGAGTAAATCATTACTCCGCATAGCCATTACGCATCGTTAGATTTTAAAGAAGGCAGTTTTGATACCAGACGCAGCGACACGGTCAGGCCTTCCAGCTGGTAGTGCGGGCGCAGGAAGAACTTGGCGGCGTAGTAGCCTGGATTGTCTTCGATCTCTTCAACCTGCACTTCTGCAGATGCCAGCGGCTTGCGGGATTTGGTTTCCTGCGAGGAGTTAGCCGGATCGCCATCGACGTAGTTCATCACCCAGTCGTTCAGCCAGCGTTCCATCTCGTCACGCTCGCGGAAGGATCCGATCTTGTCACGCACGATGCATTTCAGGTAATGCGCGAAGCGGCAGCAGGCGAACAGGTACGGCAGGCGTGATGCCAGACGGGCATTCGCGGTGGCATCGGCATCGTGGTATTCCGCAGGCTTCTGCAAAGACTGTGCACCGATAAAGGCGGCAAAGTCGGAATTCTTGCGGTGAACCAGCGGCATAAAGCCGTTTTTCGCCAACTCGGCTTCGCGACGGTCGCTGATGGCGATTTCGGTCGGGCACTTCATGTCCACGCCGCCGTCATCGCTTGGGAAGGTGTGGCAAGGCAGATTTTCTACCGAACCGCCTGACTCCACGCCACGGATTGAGGTGCACCAGCCGTACTCTTTGAAGGAGCGGTTGATGTTAGCCGCCATCGCATAGGCAGCGTTGGTCCAGGTGTAATTGCTGTGGTTCGCACCGTCGGTCTGCTCTTCGAAGTCGAAGCTGTCCACCGGGTTGGTGCGGATGCCGTACGGCAGGCGCGACAGGAAGCGTGGCATCACCAGGCCCAGATAACGGGCATCTTCCGATTCCCGCAGGCTGCGCCAGGCGGCATATTCGCTGTTCTGGAAGATTTTGGTCAGGTCACGTGGGTTCGCCAGCTCCTGCCAGGATTCCATCTGCATCACGCCCGGCGCAGTCCCGGTGATGAACGGACAGTGTGAAGCCGCGCCAATGCGCGCCATTTCGCTCAGCAGCTCAACGTCCTGCGGGCTGTGGTCGAAGTAGTAATCGCCGACCAGGCAACCGAACGGCTCGCCACCGAACTGGCCATACTCTTCTTCGTACACCTTCTTGAAGATCGGGCTCTGGTCCCAGCCGACGCCTTTATAACGCTTCAGCGTGCGGCCCAGTTCCTGCTTGGAGATGCTCATAAAGCGGATTTTCAGCATCTCGTCGGTTTCGGTGTTGTTCACCAGGTAGCTCAGGCCACGCCACGCCCCTTCCAGCTTCTGGAAGTCTTCGTGGTGGATGATCTGGTTTACCTGCTGAGACAGCTTCTCGTCGATCTCCGCGATCAGCGCCTGAATCGTGCGGTAGGCATCGGTGGAAACGGTGACGGTATTTTCCAGCGCCTGCTGCGCCAGCGTTTTCACCGCGCTTTCCACGGCGGCACGCGCAGAGTCGGTCTTAGGACGGAACTCTTTATTCAGCAGCGCGCTGAACTCATCCTGACTGTAAGCCTGCTGTTCCTGCAGTTCGGACTGTTGTGAAGGATTGCTCATCGGTTATTCCTCCCCACTTTTAGCGGCTTCATCCTGCTTCGGCAGGTGGCTCAGTGATTTCAGCAGCGTAGGATCCTGCAGAATTTTGGAGATCAGCTCTTCCGCGCCGTTTTTGCCGTCCATATAGGTCAGCAGGTTGGAAAGCTGAGTGCGTGCATCCAGCAGCTGATTCAGCGGCTCAACGTTACGCGCCACCGCATCCGGCGAGAAATCTTCCATGCTGTTGAAGGTCAGATCGATGTTCAGACGCCCTTCGCCGGTCAAGGTGTTGTCCGCCTGGAACGCCACGCGAGGTTTCAGCGCCTTCATGCGTTCGTCGAAGTTGTCGATATCGATTTCAAGGAACTTGCGCTCGTCTACGGCCGGCAGGCCTTCGACCGATTTACCGACCAGGTCGGACATCACGCCCATCACAAACGGCAGTTCAATTTTGCGTTCCGCGCCATAGATCTCCACGTCGTATTCGATCTGCACGCGTGGCGCACGGTTACGGGCGATAAATTTCTGCCCACTGGATTTACTTGGTGCCATGGGGTTCTCCATTGGTATTCGCGGTAAAACGTGAATGAACGCGCAACTCAGTTATCGCGGCGTCCGAAGATATTTTCCAGCTGATGCACGCCGTCTGGCGCCAAATCACGGATGATGTCCATAAAGTCGAGCGCGATCATCCGCTGTACGCGGTCGATCATCAGCGGAGCCGGATGGCTTGGCTCGTGCTGCACAAAGTACTGCTTCACTTTCTCCAGCATCAGCTGGGCATCAGAACGCGAGCCAGGCTGAATCGTCCGCCAGTCCATATCGGCACGCGCCGGTCTGGCGGCTGGCGATGCCTGCGGGACTTCATCACTCGCTGGCGTTAGGCCGGGGATCAGGCTCGCCAGATCGGTAACTTCACAGGCCTGCGCGACGGTGTTCACCGTTTTTTGCAGCTGCTCCATCTCCGGCACGCCGGTTTCGCCGAGGTGTTCCACCAGCGTTTGACGAATTGTTTGTAACCGCTCACTTATGCTCAGGATGGCTTCCACGCCGGGTTGACCCGCGCGCGCCAGCTCATCTGTCAGCCGTGCGAGGCCGCCAGGATACTCCGGGCATTCGGTTTTGCTGCCGTCCAGTAGTGCGCAGGCATCGCGCAGCGAAATCTCATCTGAGGCGCTGCGAATCAACGGGGCCTGGCGGGCTGCGGTAGTGAGTGCTGACTTATCGCTTAACGCCGCCAGCGCATTGACGCGGTAAAACGGATCGCGCTCACCGTCCTCCTCCAGCACCGGCCAGAGCGGCTCCCAGTAACGCAGCAAAGACTGCTTGATCAGCTCCAGGCCGTTGGCGTAACCCGGCAGCCCTTTCAGCTGCGTCCAGGCGCGGGTCAATGCCAGCATTACGCGGAGATCTTTGGTGCGGCTCAGCAGGTCGCTGGCCAGCCGCTCGACTTTGTTCCAGTCCGCAGGCTCGGCAGGAATAATGGTGCTGCCAAATTGCTGCTCGGCTTTGCCCGCGCAGGCCTGCTCCATCGCCATGTAATCGGCGTCGTATTCCAGATTCTCGCCGCAGGGCTTGTCAGCGCTTATCGGCTCAAGTAGCGCATCGATATTCATAGGATTTCCTTGCGTTATTACTCAAACATCGGCGGATAAAGACCGTGGCGACCGGGTTTGGCGCCGGCTGCCGGGTCAAACAGCATCGAGAACAGCTGACCGGTAAAGTTGCCGCTGTGCACGTGGGTATAAAGCGGATAGCCATCGGTCTGATTGGTCCACCAGAAGCTGGTGTAGTGCTGCGGATCGAAGCAGTCCGATACCTGACGCCAGCTCAGCGTGCAGGGCCGATCGGCATAGCCAATCACGTCCAGAATGTCGGAGCGTGACTCTGCGGCAGGCAGCACCGGTGCGGGAATCGACAGCAACGCCTGGTCCAGCTGCTCAGCGCTGTACGCGTTGCGCACCGCGTTCAGCAGCGTGCGCCCCACCTGCTGATACCATTCTCCTGCCAGCGCCAGCTGCGGTTGCGTCCAGCTCTGCGGGGAAAAGGTCAGCAAGGCGCAGACCGGATACTGTCGGCCCACGTTGTCACGCGCGGGCAGCAGGCAGCCCATCTGCACCAGCTGACTGCCCAGCATCGGCGGCACCACAAAATTCCACACCGGCGCGGCGCTGAACGATCGGTCTCCGTCGGCGCGTTGATCTTCATTTTGCTGCCAGTTCAGCAAGCCCACCTGGAACCAGTGGGTCCATTGCTGCCAGAGCGTTTCGGGAAAACGGCGCTTAAGAAAGTCACCGGCACTGGGCAATTTCCCGTACCAGCCAATCGCAGGAGTCTGGTTCATTATCAAATCCTTGCCTTGCGGTTAGGGGCATGAGAACCCGGGAAGCTGAAACGGATTACGGATACTGTTTGGCGTGAACTCCAGCGTCACCCGATGACCATTGACGTTAAAGGCCGCCTGACGGCTGAGGCTGCTGCTGCCGCGCGAGAGTTCGGCGCGGTCAAAGAAGCGATTCAGTGCCCATGCGCCGTTGGTGACCAGCGTGGCGGTGGTGCCATCCGCCAGCCCCAGCTGCATACGCACCTGGTTGGTGCCGCCGGGGCCCGGCCAGTTCATCAGCTGGACCGCCTGCGGCCCGTGGCTGTAACGCAGCAGCTGTCCATCCACATCCAGCGTTAAGGTCAGGATGTTGTTATCCATCTGCACGGTGCGGACGGTGACGCGGAAAGAAGGCGTGGTCGCGCCATTGGCAAAGAAGGCATCACGAATGCTTTGCGCCTGCTGGAACGGGCGCAGCACGCTTTCGCCGCCTGGCAAGGTCTTGCCGTCGATGCCCGGCGTAAAGCGCCAGCTCGACTGCGTGGTATCGACCTTGTTGGCGAGATTGTCGCGGAAGAAGCTGTCCATCAAACCAGTGCCCGGTGCAAACATCCGCGCCAGATCGTCAGGCGTTACTTCAGAACGGCCACTGCGGGAGAGCGGATAGCGCCCGGCAATCGCCTGACGGCAGAAGCTGCCCACTTCGACATTGATCCGCTTACGCACGTTATCCAGATCGCGACGCTGGGTATCACTGCTGGCACCCACCGCCATGCTGGTGAACATGTTTTGCAGTGAGCCAGGCAGGCGACCGGCGCTGGCCTGCAGACGACTGATTGAATCGCTGGCTGGCGGCGGCATACCGCTGTTGGCGGCATCCTGCACCGCGGTCAGGTAGCGATAGAGGTCGTCGATTTGCTTAAGGAAATCATCGAAGGCGATGGTTTTACCGCCTTTCTCCAGCGGCTGAGCCAGTTCAATCACCGGTGCGAAGTGAGCGGTTACTGACTGCTCCGGCGTTTGCTGCTGCTGGCTGGCGGCGGTGCTGGCCTGGCGTGAGCGGAACAGCGCGCTCAGCGTGCTGCTGGCGCTGCTCTCCTGCTTGTCCTCGCCGGCCTTCGCCGTATCCTCTTCCGGGGCCGCTTTCTCCAGCACCAGATAGTGGCTGAGGTTAATCACCAGTTTGCGCAGCGGCGAATTGCTGCTGGAAAGCAGACGCGCCGCGTTGATGCGTTGCGATAAATCCGCGCTGTTGTTCAGCTGGATGTCCTGCAGTAAGCCATCCCACTGACGCATGTAATCGGCCATATAGAGCTGGCGAACGGCCAGATCGGTTTGATCCTTTGTCTCGCCCTGCACCTGTCCGCCCAGCACCCACTGGTCATCGTCATGCAAAGCCGCCGTGACGCTGTCGATGTTTTTGTCGAAGCTGTTCCAGTAACCGTCTGGGGTAAACAGCCCCGGAATGCCTTCACCAATCGACTTGCCGCTTTTACGTGAGAAGACCAGTTCGCTTTGTGGACCCCCGAGTGAAGCCAGCGATACCGACTTCAGTGCATCATCCCTTTCCAGCAGGCGCTTGAGGCGTCCATAGACCCGCTGCGACAGCGGCATCTGATTAATCAGCGCCTGCTCGCGCTTTACCAGCGCATCATCCTGCGCATACGGCGACGCCTGAATTTGCGTCTCCAACAGCTGCATCAGATGCCAGTCGAGCTGCTTAATCTGTTGCTGGGTGATGTTCTGCGGCTGGTTGCGCTGAATATTCAGCATCAGCCAGGCGTGCAGGAATTTGCCGTCGTAATGCTTTGGCTGGTACAGCATCTGATAGGCTTTCAGCGCTTCGTAGCTGTAATCCGCATCACTGCCGTTGTCATTACGCAGCCAGGTGGTGATCAGCTGAGCCACCTGCGGCATTAGCAGCTGCTTCAGCGATTTCTGGTACAGTGACAACGTCGCATCACTGACTTCCACACCGCGATACAGCCCCATGCGGCGGGTGATCGGCGGATCGTTCAGATCGAAGTCTTCGCTCTCCGGCAGATGCAGCACGCCATTGAGGAACGGCAGCAGCGCATACAGATCGGTCAGGTCATTGGCCTGCAGGTTCTGGCTGAGCTTCACCACCTGCGGCACTTTCGCCTGCACTTCCTGCAAATAAGCTTTGTTATTGTTGTAACTGGTGATCCACAGCACGCCGGCCACGATCAGCGCTGCGGCCAGCAGCAGATAGCCGGACCACAGCACGGCGCGATTGCGCAGCTCCCACCAGCGGTTGCTGCCCGCCAGCCCGGCTTCCTGGAAAATGACGTTTTGCAGCAGGTCTTTCAGGAAGTAGCTTTGCCCTTTGTTAGCCGGGATCGGCGCGGCTTTATCCACCTGATCCCACGCTTTGCTGTTGCCGCCCTCTTCCTGCGGCAGATTCAGCGCGCGGTTCAGTTCGCCCATCACCCGGTCAAACGGCAGACCTTCCTGAGTGCCGCTGGCAAAGTAGATGCCGCGTGGCGAGAACTGCGTTTCAAAATTGGAGCGGCTGAAGACGGTTTCCAGATAGTCATTCAGCAGCGGACGCAGCGCCGCAAACTCCTGCGGGAACAGGTAGCTTTCGGCCCGGGCTTTGCCGTCGCTTTCCTGTAACAGCGTGTCCGGCAGACCGGCATCCAGCCGCTGTTGCAGCAGAGCATATTCCTGGGTAAAGGCGCTTAACAGATCGAAATCGGCCAGCTTCGAGCGTTCCCACGGGAAGGTGAAGCCCCAGACCTGATCGCGCTGCGCCTTATCAAAACGGGCAAAGTACGAACGGAAGCCTTTTAGCAAATCCGTTTTGGTGACCATTACGTAAACCGGGAAACGGATACCCAGCTGCTCATGCAGCTCCATCAGACGCTGTCGCAGCGAAAGCGCCTGCTGACGCGACGCTTCAGCCGATTGCGTTAGCAAATCGGAGACGCTGATGGTGACAATCACGCCGTTGATCGGCTGGCGACCGCGATATTTCCGCAGCAGTCCAACAAAGTTACCCCACTCGCTGGCATCCTGTTGCTGCTCGCTTTCCTGGGTGGTGTAGCGTCCGGCAGTATCCAGCAGCACCGCCTGATTGGTGAACCACCAGTCGCAGTTGCGGGTGCCGCCAATGCCGCGCAGCGCCGCTTTACCAAAGCGGTCGGCCAGCGGGAACTTCAGCCCGGAGTTGACCAGCGCGGTGGTTTTGCCCGCGCCCGGTGCGCCGATAATCACGTACCACGGCAGTTGATACAGATACTGACGGCTGAAGCGCTGGGTCCAGCGCTTATTGCCCGCGCCGCTGAAGTGGGCCTTTTTCAGCATCTCGGCGGCTTCGGTAAAGCGCTCGGACAGCACGCGGTCTTCACTGGTCAGACGCTTGTTGTCAGCGCTGCCCTCTTCGCCCGGCGTGGTTTTCAGGCTGCCCATCAGCTTGCGGTTCAGCCAGGCGTTATACAGGCGCGGCACCAGATTGCTCAGTCCCCACGCCACGTACAGCAGCCCGATACTGATCTGGCGGTTCACTTCCGGCTCCAGCGGGCGGGAATCCGCAATCGAGAACACCGGCCCAATCACCCAGATGATAAAGGAGAGCGCGGTGATGCCGATAAAACCCCACATCAGACGGCTGGTCATGATGGAAAATAGAATATTCAGCATCCGTTAATTTCCTTGCTGCAAACCGTTAACTTCCGCGCGGGTGTTCTGCGGCGAAACTAACAGCGTGATGTCCACCCGGCGATTGCGGGCGCGATTTTCGGCGGTGGTATTCGGCACCAGAGGATTGCTCTCTCCGCGCCCTTCCGCTTTCACGCGTTGCGGCTGTGACAGATGTTGTTGCAGGCGCTCCTGCACGGACTGTGCCCTGGCCAGCGAAAGCTCATAGTTAGAGGCGAAGCGCGCACTGCGGATCGGCACGTTATCGCTGTAGCCAATCACCAGAATGCGGCCATTAACGTTGTTCATCGCCTGAGCGATACGATCCAGCACCTCTTCATAACGCCCGCGAACCGAGGTGGACGCCGAGGTAAACAGACCGTCGCCTTTCAGCGTAACCACGCTTTGGTCGGCTTCATCTTTTACCGCCACCAGGCCCTGTTCGATTTCAGGACGCAGGAACGCCTTAAGGTTCAACGCCGCTGGCGGCGGCGGTGCCGGGTTATGAATGGTGATTTCCGGTAACGGCGTCTGGTAGACCGCAGCCAGCACCGGCGAGGTGACATCGCCCAGACGCCAGTTCAGCAGGATATAGAACAGGCAGGCGAGTAAGCCGACCAGCGCCGTGCAGGCCCACAAAGGCACCACCGGCCGCCACAACTTACGCGTGACCGGATGATCTTCAGGATGCGGTGAAAGCGGCGGCGCATAGCCACCGCGCACGGAGTGGATCATCTGCAGCAGGCGCTGTTTGATGGTTTCCAGCTGGGAACGGCCGTTATCCAGCACGCGGTAGCGCCCTTCAAAGCCCAGTTGCAGACAGTAGTTGATCAGCTCCAGCAGAACGATTTGTTCACGCGGATTCTGTGAAAGTTTGGCCAGCAGCTGGAAGAACTTCTCGCCGCCCCAGGTTTCATTGTGGAAGGTGACCAGCAATCCCTGGCCGGGCCAGACGCCGCGACTGCCCCAGGGCGTGAGCGCAGCGGCTTCATCCAGTGCGGTACATAAGCAGTAGCGCGCGCCAATAATCACTTCATAAGCCAGTCCGGCTCGCTGGCAGTTCATCTCGAACTGGCGCATTTCGTCGATCAAACGCTGGCGTAACGCGGCCGGATCGGCATGGCTGACCGAATGGCGGATTTGCGGAATCGAATTCAATAACCCGTTCGCCGCGGCCACCAGAGGATTGTTATTGCTGGCGCCCGAGAACACATCGCCCTGGGCAAAAGCCTGTTGTTGCTGCATGTTGCTCGCTCCCTGCGTCAGACTGAGTGGTTACGGATAGCCCAGAATTCCATCTTCAGACCGGGGAAATCCCCCGCCAGATGGAGCGCGAAGGTGCCGGATTTTTCCATCTCCTGCCACAGCTCACTGCCCTTCTCCAGCTCGAAGTAGCTGTAACCGGTGTGCCAGGGAATTTGTGGCGGCGCGACGGGCAACGGCCGCAGCACCATGCCCGGCAGCTGCAGCTGCACCAGATCGCGAATTTTGGTCACCGGCGCAATCTTCATCTGCGCCGGGAAGTGCGTTTGCAGCGCCTCGCCGGGCACATTGGCGCGCACCGCCAGCACAAAGCCGAACTCACGGACCATCGAGGTTTCGGTCACGGTGGCGACGTTCAGCCCGTGCGATCGTTCGGTCAGCATCAGCTGAACGGCGTTCTCTTCCATCACCTGCGACAGCCCCTGACGCAGCATCAGCATCAGTTTGCCGAAGCAAAAGGCCAGATCGTGATGGTCATAGGTCGGCAGTTCGCTGTCCGGGAAGCGCTGAGGCGTGTAGGTGGCCAGTTCCGTCGCAAAGGCCAGCCAGGTAGAAAAAAGCTGTTCAGGATGCAGCAGCGGCAGATCTTTCAGATGGCTGACGTGGCCAACGTGGTGGTTAACCAGCGCCAGCAGCATAAAGTCGACCATATCGGCCGAATTAAAGCGGCCAGGCTGTTGCAGACGCTGGCCGATTTCCTGACTGCGTTGCTGTAACAGCCCATGCATGCCGCTGAGATACTCATACAGCTTGATGTGCGCGACGCAGTTAAGCATCGGCGGAATGAAGTTTTCATCCAGCCGAACCTGATTGTCACTGCGCTTCTCGGTGATGCGCAAAGTAGCCATCGCCGTCCATTCCGCCGACAGCTCGCTTTCCAGCATCAAACGCAGACGAAGCTTGCCGAACTGCACGGCAGCGCCGCCCACCGACAGCGCATTGAAGTCATCCACTTCCTGTTCAAAGGTGACATAACGCGCCAGCGAATCCGCCGACTCGCTGAAGATCACCTCTTCACGGCCATTACGGCGGGCAGGCAGGGCCAGCACCACCAACTCATTGCCGTGATTATCCGGGATAGCCAGTGGCGGCGGCCCGTTACGCGCATCGCGGAAAGAGAAAAAGGTGCCGTCAGGCAGCAATCCACTGGCGGAGCTGAGGGCAACTTTCCCCTGCCGCAACATCGCTTCGTCGATTTCATAATCTAAAAAGCCCCAGAGATAAGGCCGCTGGGTCAGTCCCCAGTTACGAAGCGCGCTTTGTTGATAGCTCTCTGCTTGCTGGAAATGGTGTGGACGCAGGAACATGCCCTCGGTCCAGACCACTTTTTCTGCTTTATTCATAATGGCTTCCGTTGTCAGGCAATGCTCACGGTTTCACGGTGCGCAGACCGCTGATGTCAGCAATGATGTCGGCTTTCAGTTCGTCAGAAGACCCCTGCCAGAATGCGTAGGAATGGTCATTGGGCACCGGCAGCGGCAATGAGATACGCCATTTTTTGCCATCCAGAGACTGATACTCCGCGAGGATCCCGATATATCGCGCCTCTGAAGTGGTTTGCCCCTGGAGGACTTTATTCAGCTGACCTGGCATCAGGAAAAACTGCTCGCTGGTGATCAGGTTGTTGCCCAGCAGGGCGGGCGCGCTGTTTTGCAACGAATAGAAGTCGGCAGACATGAAATCCGCATCCGACTTCAGTAACAGCACCCTGATCTTGAGCGGAGCGCCGTCATTGATTTGCGGATGCGCCTGGAAAACCAGGTTGTAGTGAGCAGGATTGCTGTGTGTAGACGAACCACAGCCAGCAACAAGGCTGACTGCTATCAGAAAAAGCGCCTGAAGACTCAGGCGCAAAAATGAATGTCTTTTCATAGTCAGGCGGCCATTAACCCGTTATCAGTCGATGATCCAGGTGCCGCTGTTGCTGTTCTGGCACGCTTTACTGTCACCCGCGGCAACGCAGGTTTTTTTGCTCGCGGCGCGGACACGCTTACGGCGGGAGTCGGCTTTGACGGTTTTGTCGTACAGATCGCTCTTCACCACGGCACGCAGCGGAACGTAGCCAATCAGCTGCTCCTGTCCCTGCTCGGCAATGGCGAACCAGTTGTTTTCCACCGAGCCCAGCACGGTATAAGGCTTGCCGTTCTCCAGATTGCTCACCAACTTGCCGCCGAAGTCAGGACGGTTCATCACCGACGCGTCATACAGCGCGCGGTACTCTTCATTCACCGGCGTGAACGACGTTGGCGGCTGAACGGCGTGACGGTAAGTCAGCTTCACACCATCGACAGTGCTGGAAACAATCGTGTCATCCGTCATTGCTGGCGGTGGCGCTTTACAACCTGCAACGGTCAGGACAAAGAGCAGACTCAGTGCAATTCGAATTTTCACCATGATCCTCATGAAGTTTTTTTTGGAATGAAAGGCGTACGACAACTCAGAAATACGCGTGTACAGAATAGAGAGGGTGTCTGGGTCAGCAGGAAGCAGACCGTAACGACAAGCAGGGAGAGCGAGGCAGGCAAATGAAGCACGGCTTAACTGGACCAGTCATTAAAACAGGTCAACATTTATCCGTTTCACTTTATAGCCGAAAGCACGCTTCACAGCTTAGTAACGCAGATTATTCACTTGAGTAACATTGAAACGAGATGAAGGGCTTTATTAGCAGGTTAATAGTGTAGCAACAGGATCGATTCAGCCGACCATATCGCTCACTTAACGAACAAAAATGAGGTTAAACTCCGTTTACCCTACAAGCCCTTTCCAAATATCCTACATAAAGAAGTGAATAATACTGTAGTGAATTACTCCACTCTTCTTACGCAAAGTCCCTATACTCATTACTTGTTTCAATAACATTTCACTTTAATTGCCTGTTATATATAGATTAAAAAACAGGCCTACTACCATAGCTACCGCACGAGCTGATGCAAACGCAAAACGCCCGTGACATTGGTTACAGTTTATTGTGAAATTTTCGGCAAGTTTACAGAGTCCAATCGATTATTCAACGCTACGCAGACGCTGCCACAAACGTAAGAAAATCTAATGTTACAAAATTAAGGAAAATTCTGCATATTCAGGCGAAAAAACCCAGGACATTTCCAGGAGTTCGCTCAATATTTGGCTTTATTAAAACAATATGGAATATAAATATTATTTTTAATAACCAAATATCATAAAGTAAAATTATCGATTGGCACTAATTTTTAGGATTTTATCGGGTGGGGTTTTTGAGACAGGAGTCTACAGGTTTTTATATCTAAAAATGGGGTTATATTGCTGAATGCCAGAGATTTGTGCTGGCATTCAGAGAGTGAGGGTGTTTTTGACCAAAAATATCAAACTTAAGTATTTAGAATCACTTCCAGTTCCTGTAGCGTTTTTACCTGCCAGCCAGGCTGGATGCCTTCAGGACGTGGACGATTGTCGGCGTTGAGCCAGCAGGTCGCCAGACCGGCATTAATGCCGCCGAGAATATCCGAATCCGGGTTATCGCCAACCATCATCACCCGCTCACGCGGAGGATTGCCCATCTGATCCAGCGCGTAATCAAAGATGGCCGGATGCGGTTTAGCGTGGCCTATCTGCTCCGAGATCACCAACAGGTCGAAATAGCCGAGGAACCCCGTCCGCTCAAGCCGTGCCTGCTGCAATGCGGTAAAGCCGTTGGTGATGATGCCCATCTTCACCTTGCCTTTAAGCGAGTTAAGCAGGTTCACAGCGCCGGCCAACGGCACGCACAGCTCGGCCATCGCAGCTAAGAAGCCGTCGTTAAGGTCCAGCGGCGTCACCTGCAGCTTCGCGGCCCAGCCTTCAAAGCGCTGATGCTGCAGCTGCAAGGCACTGATGGCGCCATTCTGGTAATCAACCCACAGCGGCTTGTTAATCGCCTGATAATCATCGTAATCGGCCGTAGAAAAGGCCACGTCATACTGCTGAAAAAGACGCTGTAAACCGGCAAACGCATCGAAGTGAAACAGCGTATCGTCAGCGTCAAATAAGATCCAATCCCAGTCTTTAAGCATCTTTCAGTCGGTCCTTATAACGTCAGCGCCATAATAATGGCATCTTCTTTGCCGTCCGCCGTTGGGTAGTAATTACGGCGCACCGACACTTCGTTGAAATCCAGCTGCTCATAGAGCGCAATCGCTGGACGGTTTGAGGCGCGCACTTCCAGCCATAACGTCTGGATGCCGCGTGATTCGAGTTCGACGATCACATGCTCCAGCAGTTCCCGGCCAATGCCCTGGCGCTGAAAAGCGGGATCCACCGCCAGGTTAAACAGCGTGGCTTCATCAAGCACCACCTGAGTAATGGCAAATCCCGCCATCTGCTCACCGACGGTCAGCTGATAGTTCAGGTAACGTTCGCCCTGATTGCTGGAGAAGGTTTTTTCTGTCCAGGGAAAAGCATGACTGCGCTGCTCAATGGCAAAAGCGGTCTCAAGATCGTGCGGGGTCAGTAAAGAAATCTGATTCATAGTGGGAGATCTGCTGCCACAGCGCACGTTTGGCACCGGCATTATGATAGAGCTCCGCAAGAACAGGCGAAGCGATCTGTGAACCGTCAGGCACGGCGGCGGGTTCTACACCCAGACACCAGCTCGCACAACGGGTATCGTCTGGCAGCATCGCCAGTTGTTCCGGGGTCAGCACCACCACCTCCTGCTCGCGCATCAGCATCGCGCGGAGCACATCGCTAATCAGCGGATCCGAGAGCAGAGGCGGCACTTCCGCCACAATCAGCAGGCGAGTCTGTTCCGGCAGTGACACCGCAACCTCACCCTGTAAGGCACGCGGACGCCGCAGCGTATACTGCGTTATGCCCATTTGCTGTAATAACCAGTCACGTCTGGAGGACATCTTTATTCCTGTCTGGTCGCCCGATTGCGTCGCTATGCTAGCAAACCCATCGGTTCTGCGCCAACAAAGCCACCCTTCGCACGCCGGCTGACAGCACAAAACAACGGAATGCGGCGGGCAGTGCTGCAACTCTGGCTAATTTGGGTATAATCGCCGCTCTGATTCGTAAGGAGCCACCGATGTCTGCATTTAGCCCGGCCAGTGAAGTGATACTGCGCCACAGTGATGAATTTACTCAACGCCGCGTACTGTTTGCTGGCGATCTGCAGGATGACCTGCCCGCCCAACTGGACACCGTTTTGAGTCGGGTGCATACCCAACAATATCATCACTGGCAGATCCTGAGCCGCACGCTTGAAGACAACGCGCGCTACGGCCTGGTGGCGACAGCCGAAGACGTTGCAGAGTGCGACACGCTGATCTACTTCTGGCCGAAGAACAAACCGGAAGCGCTGTTCCAGCTGGAAAACCTGCTGTCGCTGCTGCCGGTGGGCACCGATCTGTTCGTGGTCGGCGAAAACCGCAGCGGCGTTCGCAGTGCAGAACAGATGCTGGAGCCGTGGGCAAAAATGAACAAAATCGACAGCGCACGTCGCTGTGGTTTGTATCATGGCAGCCTGGATGTTCAGCCGACCTTTGATGTTGAGCAGTACTGGGACGAATATCCGCTCGGCCCTCTGACCATCAAAACCCTGCCAGGCGTGTTCAGCCGTGACGGTCTGGATGCCGGCAGCAACCTGCTGCTCTCCACGCTGAAACCGCATATGAAAGGCAAAGTGCTGGATATGGGCTGTGGCGCCGGTGTGCTCTCCGCCATGCTCGCCAGCTTCTCGCCGAAAGTTCGCCTGTTTATGACTGACGTAAATGCGGCGGCAATCGAAGCCAGTAAAGCGACGCTGGCAGCGAACGATCTGGAAGGTGAAGTGTTTGCCAGTAACGTCTACTCCGACGTCAACGGGCGTTACGACATGATTATCTCCAACCCGCCGTTCCACGATGGCATGCAAACCAGCCTGGACGCAGCACAGACGCTGATCCGCGGTGCGGTGAAGCACCTGAACATGGGCGGCGAGTTGCGCATCGTGGCCAACGCCTTCCTGCCTTATCCGCAGATTCTGGATGAGACGTTTGGCAGCCATGAAGTGCTGTTACAAAATGGCCGTTTTAAGGTTTACCGTGCCGTGTTGCAGCGCGCGGCGAAAGCCAAGCGTTAATCCGTAAAGCGGCGATTATTTCGCCGCTTTTTGCTTAGCAAGTGCCTGATTCGCCAACCTGGCCGTGATAACGTCGCTTTTTACAGCGTTCATCGGGAAGGTGGCTAAATAACTGTTGACGTAGACTGGAAAATCTCTAGAATGCGCCTCCGTGGTTGCAATACAGTTTACCTGTGTTGATGGTATGCGAAGGTGGCGGAATTGGTAGACGCGCTAGCTTCAGGTGTTAGTGTCCTAACGGACGTGAGGGTTCAAGTCCCTCTCTTCGCACCATAAATCACGTTGTTCATATTACGCAGCATTCGAGCGATGGTGGCGGAATTGGTAGACGCGCTAGCTTCAGGTGTTAGTGTTCTTACGGACGTGAGGGTTCAAGTCCCTCCCTTCGCACCAATGCGGTGATATGAATAAAAAGTTAAGTTCAACAGAATGCGAAGGTGGCGGAATTGGTAGACGCGCTAGCTTCAGGTGTTAGTGTTCTTACGGACGTGAGGGTTCAAGTCCCTCTCTTCGCACCACGTTGAAACTGGCTCACTGCTTTTCCCTGCATCATCTCCCCGATTATCTCTGCACGGCCTTTCTCTGAATCACTTTCTGTTTTCACGTTGCATTCCGTTTTTCATCGGTTCGATCCGCTATTCCTTTGCGACTCAGCGTCCCCTGCTCTGTTAAAGCATGCCGAAATTAACGGATATGGCCGCCATGCCGCCCGCCAGTGCCAGGCAGGAAGGTAACAGCAGGTAATGACGCAGACGTTTGTGATAGAGCATCGCCACGGTGGCCAACAGCGCAATCACCATGATCACCCGCCATTCGCTGAATGACAGTTTCATCAGGGCGATAAGCGGCATCACTGCACAGGGCAGCAACACGCCCCAGGCGCTATCCAGTTTTTTTCCGAACATCCAGCTTACCCCCCAAAGTCCACATGCGGTGACCAGTGCTATCAGCATTGTCGTACCCACACCCTTTCAAATGATAATGATTACCAATAGCATATAAGAATATTTATCACTTTGCAGCATAATTTACCGTGCCGCTGTTGAAACTTTGCCCGCGCTGATGACACTCAGAATGTTAAGTGGTAAATTGGCCAGGTTCACTATTAAGAAATTCCAAATAATAACAGAAAGAAACTATTCCACGCGCGAATGTAGTCCGCCAATTTAGGTTAATGGTGCGGGTTTATTCATTGCAGTCACGAGTAGAAAATAATGAAATTACAAAGCTATGATGAATTGCTTAACAGCAAGCATCGGCTGTCGCTGATGCTCTTTCTCTTTTTAAACACAGCAACGTCTTTATTTTGTTTATGTAGCACTAAAGGGAAACTGGGACAGGTTCAGTTTTCAATTCCCACGGTTGCCATCGCACTATTTTGTGCGGTGATCATCGCGTGGATGCTTTTAAAGCCGTCAGGGAAATTTCCGATATTAAATCTGGTCGCGGTAATTACCGGTTTGCTGTGGACGTGGCAAATTTACGATAAGTACGAAAGGGTATTTTATTTCGACGGCAGCTTTTTAGTAATCAGTCTGATTAGCGTGTTTTTTATCAGTGCCATCGCGCTGGGCGACCATCTGCTGGCATTTTGCCTGCATACGGCTCCGCCTTCCGTCGCGGTGTTGGTGCTGGACCACGGGCAGAACACGCTGCTGATCCTGTTTACCATTGCGCTGCCGCTGATTGGCTTTACCTTGCACCACCTGATGCAGCGCCGCCGGGACAACTTTACCCTGCGCCTGATGCGGCAGCTGTATGAAGAGAAAGAGACCTACAGCGACCTCAGCATGCTCGATCCGTTGACCGGGCTGTACAATCGCCGTGGGCTGAAAAACCGGCTGGAGAACATCCTCGAGAACCACGCGGGCAGCCACTTCGTGCTGCTGCTGGATATCGATAACTTCAAGGCCTACAACGACAACTACGGCCATGCGATGGGCGATCAGGCGCTGGCGCGCGTCTCGGTGGCGATACGGGATGCGGTGCGTTCAAGGGACATTGTGACCCGCTATGGCGGCGAAGAGTTTCTGGTGCTGCTGACCAACGTCAATGAGTCGATTGCCCGCAAACTGTCGGAGCGCATCCGCCAGTACGTGCTGAATCTGGAGATCCCGCATCTGTTTAATGACCGGGTCGCCACGCACGTCACCATCAGCGCCGGGTTTGCGCCCTTAATCGAAGAGGATTTCGATGCGGCGCTGGCCAATGCCGACCGCGCACTTTATCTGGCAAAAGGCCGTGGACGTAATACGATCCTCTCCTTTGAAGACATAACGAAAAGTCCGCTTACCCACCCCGCAGATGCAATGTGATATTTTTAACTGGCCCGGACGTCCGGGCCAATACGTTGAATTAATTTATCGCTCTCCTTAATACAAATCCCAGGCCTGACGGGTTTATTTGGCATAATGACCGGCGATTTTATTCCCTATTCATTAAGCCGATGAATGAAAAATTGTTGTTAATAAAAAATGGCAATAATGCATTCTTCGGCGAAGGTGATAACAGGAAATAACCCAGCCATTGTTATTCCCTATAATTGGAATTAACTCTACAGTGCCGGGAAACGTCGCGGCTATGGAATAAGTTGCTATAAAGCCGTCAATAACGCCTGCCTGCTAACCTTCAGCCTAATCCCTGCTGTTATTATGGCCAATGCGATCAAAATTCAGCCAGATTTCTTATCAATTCCCTTTCAGGCCCGGCGCACAATTTGCTGCTTGTTTGTGCGTATGGCCTCAGATAGAATCAAGAACGATTATCATTTGTTTTTGTATTCGGTTTACGCTGGAAATCCCATGGCCACCATCGTCCGTCAGGCAGTTGAGTATGGTTCACATCCGCTGATCTTTTTGCAGAGCAATCGTTCGCTGGCGTCTTCGCTGCGCGCCTTGTTCAGTGAACACCGTGCTTATTTCCTGGATAGCGTGAAGTTGGGGGAAGAAGCGCCCGCCAGCAGCATGACGCTGGACCGCTGGTCGACACCGGAGAATTTCGCCCGCCTTAACGCGCAGTACGGTGACTATATCTACCGTGAGCATGGCGAGATGGAACGCGAAAACAAGCCGCTGCAATCGCTCTGGGCGCAGTGGTATTTCGGCCTGGTGCTGCCGCCGATGATGATGGCACTGCTGATTGAAAACCGCCCGCTGGACTGCTCACCCGAGCATTGTCACGTTGAGTTCCATGAAACCGGCCGCCCGGCAACCTTCTGGTTTGACGTGCGCGAAGATGAAGAAGCCCGTTTCCTTAGCCCACAACGTCGTATGGATCGCCTGATCCAACAGCATCTGATCCCGGCGGTGCGCGCCATTGAGCAGCACGGTGATATCAACGGCAAGCTTATCTGGAGCAACACCGGCTTCGCCGTGCACTGGTTCCTCGGTGAACTGGCCCCTCTGCTGGGCAAATCCCTGCACGCCGAACTCGAACACGCCTTCTTCTTCAGCAAAACCCTGCTGGACGGTTCCGACAACCCTTTCTATCGCACCATGCTCCCGCGTGACGGTGAAATGCAGCGACGTACCTGCTGCCAGCGCTATCGCCTGCCGGAAGTTGAGCGCTGCGGAAACTGCACGCTAAGCTAAATTAACGCCTTCCCGTTTACAGTCAGTCTGCTCTGTGGCAACTTTATGCGCTTCGTTATGTGGGAGAAAAGCATGAGCCTGGAGTCTGTACGGCAGTTCTTTGCCGAGCGCGCCCCTGATATTGGCATTATCGAGCTGGCCGAGAGCACGGCAACGGTCGCTCTGGCGGCACGGGCACACCATGTGGAGCCTGGCCAGATTGCCAAAACCTTGTCGCTGAAGGTGAAAGATCGGGTGGTATTAATTGTGACTCGCGGCGATGCCCGCCTGGATAACCGTAAGCTGAAAGCGACGCTGGGTGCCAAAGCGCGCATGCTCAGCACCGATGAAGTGGTGAACTGGACCGGTCATCCGGTCGGCGGCGTCTGCCCGTTCGGGCTGGAAACCCCTTTACAGATCCTGTGCGATATCTCGCTGAAGCGTTATGAAGAAGTGCTGCCTGCAGCCGGATCGATTAACAGCGCCGTGCGTATTTCGCCCGAGATGCTGGCGCAACTGACCGACGCCAAATGGGTCGACGTCTGCGAGATCCCTGCCTGACGGCAACAAAAAAGGGCGGCTCTGAGAACCGCCCTTTTCGCTTACTCCCCTAGCGGGACTGTTCGCTCACCTTGCCGGGTGAAGACGATATCTCCACCCCGCGCGTTTCCCTGCCGAAAGCCACCAACACACAGATCAACACCGCCACGGTGCCGGCGACAATCGCCATCGCCAGGCCATAGTTGTTGCCATGCGCTTCCGCTATCGAGGATTGCAGCGTGGCATTGACTGACGCAATCAGGTTACCCAGCTGATAAACGAAGCCTGGCAGCACCGCGCGGGTATTGGCCGGCACCAGCTCGGTCAGGTAGGTTGGCACCACGCCCCATGCGCCCTGCACCATAAACTGCATCAGGAACGCGCCCAGCCCGATCATCACCGAACCGGTCGAGAATGCCCACAGCGGGATCACCGGCAGCGCGAGGCAGGCAGCAATCATCATCGCTTTCTTACGGCCAATTTTCTCTGACAGCGTGCCAAAGAACACGCCACCGAGCATCGCGGCGATGTTGTAGCAGATAGCGATGATGCTGACGGTATGCGGATCGAAGCCGTGCTGTACCTTCAGGAAGGTGGGATAGAGATCCTGCGTGCCGTGGCTGAAGAAGTTGAAGCAGGCCATCAGCAGTACCAGATAGACACACAGCTTCCAGTGGCTGCGCAGCACCGGCATCAGCGCGGTGCTCTCTTTACGTTCCCGTGCCGCCAGCCACACCGGCGACTCAGGGACTTTGAAATAGATAAACGGCAGCAGCAGCACCGGCAGCGCGCCGATCAGGAACATGCCGCGCCAGCCGACGGAGGCATAGAACAGGCCGAAAATAATCGATGCCAGCAAATAGCCACAGGGATAACCCGCCTGGAAGATCCCCGACATCAGCCCGCGCGAGCGGTCAGGAATGGTTTCCATCGCCAGGGATGAGGCCACGCCCCAGACGCCGCCCATCGCAATACCGTAGATCACCCGGAAGGCGAGGAAGGTGCCGAGGGTCGGAGACCAGGCGGACAGCAATTCGAAAATCGAGAACATCAGGATGTTGACCATCAGAATCGGTCGACGACCAAACCGTTCGGCCAGGCGGCCAAACAGCAGCGCGCCAATCGGTCGCACCGCCAGCGTCAGCATGATCGCCAGCGAGACGTGCGAAATTTCGGTGTGGAAGTTGGTAGCAATATCACTCAACACGAAGACCAGTATAAAAAAGTCGAACGCGTCCAGCGTCCAGCTGGCAAAGCTGGCGAAAGCCACATTGCGCTGGGTCGAAGTCCAGTTGAACATAGGGTTATCCTGTCTTGCTGCGGCCAAGGCCCGGATATCGGGTCAAGAAATGTTAACTATTTGTTTATAGCATGTAAGTAAATAGCGATCTTCGCGTCTTTGTCAGCGCAAGATTCAAGCTGTAAACCGGCGTAACACTTCATTACCCGCCTGATAGTTAGCAGGGGTAAGGTGCTGCCGCGATGTTAATGCTTCGGCACTAATTGTTTATTTGCTACACTCCCGCCGTGGATTTTTGACCAGGATATTCAAGGCTTGTCGCTGATTCAGATGCACCGTTCGCCCAACCGCTTTGCGGCCTGGCTGGCGGTGGTGGCCATTTTGCTGCTGTTTATTGCTCCGGTGATTTCCAAATCCCTGGTGAGTGATGCTGCGCGTGATTCGATGATGATGCCGGGAATGGCCATGGATCATGACATGGCGATGCATGATGAGATGCCGATGGACGGCATGAACATGGCCACGATGTCGCCGCTTGAACATGCCCGCATGATGCAGCACCATCCGATGTCGATGATGGATGACAGCGCCTGCGGCTACTGCGTGTTACTGGCACACCTGCCGTTAGATTTGACCAACTTCCCTGTTTTGTGGTCTTCACTTCAGGCCGCCAGGCTTCCCGATTCGCCGCCGTTCCGCCCCGCTGTGGCACGGTTTATTCCGCAGTTTTTCCATCCCCGCGCCCCACCCGCTTACTGAGCCGGTTAAACACTAAAAATATCCTGTCGTTATAGCGGCAGGCACCTGCTCATGCCTGGAAACAGGCGGATGGAAAAATATCATGTCAGAAAAAATCCTGGCGCAGTCTGCACGCGCCGAACAATCGCGCAGCGCCCTGCTGCCATTACTGCGTCGTCTGCATTTCTATATCGGGCTGTTTATCGGTCCGTTTATCTTCGTCGCAGCCTTCACCGGCGCGCTGTACGTGATGACGCCGCAGTTGGAAAACGCGCTCTACGCACATCAGCTGTTTACCGACAGCCAGGGGCCGGAACGCTCTCTTGCCGATCAGGTTCGGGTCGCTGAGTCGTTTATTGGCCCACAGGCGAAAATTACCGCCCTGCGTCCGGCGCCCGCTGCCGGGGAAACCACGCGGGTGATGTTCACCACGCCTGACGGCGGCAGTGCCACCACCGCGGTATTCGTCGATCCTCAGACCTTAGAAGTACGCGGCATGCTGAACGTTTATGGCACCAGCGGCGTGCTGCCGCTGCGCACCTGGCTGGATTATCTGCATCAGAATCTGCTGTTGGGCGACGTTGGCCGGAACTACAGCGAGCTGGCCGCCAGTTGGTTATGGGTGGCATCATTAGGCGGACTGCTGCTGTGGGCCACCAGCAGGGCGCCGGGCCGGATCAAAAAAGGCCGCCGTTCTCGCGGACAAAGCCTGCTGCGAAGCCGCTACTGGCACAGCACGCTGGGCGTGGCGCTGCTGCTGGGATTGATCTTCTTCTCGGCCACCGGCCTGACCTGGTCGCGCTGGGCGGGCGACAATATCTCGTCGATGCGTGCCCACTTTGGCTGGCTGACGCCTGCGGTGAATACCGCGCTGACGCCAAACGCGGAAGCGGCTGATGACAGCATGCCGGGTATGACCATGCCTGCCGATGCACATGCCGATCACGCGATGCCAGGGATGAACATGCCTGCCGATGAACATGCTGAACACAAACAGTCAGGCATGCCGATGCCGGACAATCCGGCGGCGTCGGTCAGCATCTCACCGGAGCAGTTTGATGCGGTGGTGCATACCGCCCGCGCGGCGGGGATTTCAGCCGGCAAGATTGAAATCCGCCCCACCACCCGCGCCGATAAGGCCTGGACCGTCAGCGAGATCGACCGCCGCTGGCCAACCCAGGTCGACAGCGTGTCGGTCGATCCGCGCAGCTATGCCCTGCTGGATAAGGTGGAGTTTGCGCAATTTGGCCTGCTGGCCAAACTCACGCGCTGGGGCGTCGATGCCCATATGGGGGTGTTGTTTGGCCTGCCGAACCAGCTGATTCTGGCGGCTTTTGCGCTGGGACTATGCGTGATGATTGTGATGGGATATCGCTTATGGTGGCTGCGCCGTCCGGCCGCCGGGCAAGGCCCGCATCCGGCAGAAACGCTGATTTATCACTGGCGACAGCTGTCGCTTAGCGGCCGTTTTGCGGTGTCGGTGGTTACCGTGGCGTTGGCGTTGAGCCTGCCGTTGATGGGCATCAGTCTGCTGGTGATGCTGGTGATTGATGCCATTCGCTGGCAGCGTGCGGTGAAGGTCGCCTGAGTCAAATGAACTGGCTCCCCGTCTTCCGCGACGGGGAGCGCAGCCTTAAGCCAGCGCTTTTTCCAGCATCGAGAGCAGCAGACGGTTATCCACCGTTTGCAGTACGTGAACCAGTCCCGCCGTTGAAGGCTCAATCGCCACGTCGACCCGTAATGGCGGACGGTAGCGCCATGATTTCCCGCGCGTCTGTCCCGGCCGCAACTCCACATTGACGTAGTAATCCGCGGCCTTGGCCACCTGCTGATTCAGCAGCCAGGCCACCACCAGCGCATCGTGGATCCAGCAGCCCGGCAGATTGCGGGTTTGCATCGAGTAATCCATCCACGGCCTGAGCGTTTCGGTGACAAAGCGCGCCAGCGGCGTGTTCAGTCGGGCAATCCGGTCCAGATCGCTATGCGTCATCAACGTCTGGGTGGTGACGTCCATCGGCACTAAGGTGATGTTAGCACCACTGTTCAGCACCTTGTGCGCGGCTTCAGGATCGAGGCCGAAATTGGTGTCCTTGATATAGTCATCCAGCGCAAACACGCCGCCCATAATGGCGATCTCCTGCACCGCTTCCACCATCTCCGGATAGCGTTCCATCGCCAGCGCCACGTTGGTTAACGGCCCAATCGCCACCAGGGTGATCTCGCCGGGATTGGCACAAATCAGCCGGGCGATAGCATCGGCCGCGTCCTCTTCCGGTGCCACAAAGGCCTCCGGCTGACGAACGCCCTGCCACAGATGCGCCAGTTTGTTACCGTGCACCCGATTGTCCAGCGCGTCACGCCACGGCTGTGGCGGTTCGACCAGTGCCTGGGTCGCCCCTTTCAACACCGGAATAGTCAGGCCTAAATTTTCAATCAAATCTTTCGCTACGTTGAATCCCTGCTCGCACGGCGTGTTGCCGGCGACCGTGGTAATCAACTCGAGCGAGATATTGGGTGACCCCAGCGCAAGCGCTATGGCCAGACCATCATCAACGTTGGCACCGACGATGCCGTTTCCTGGGTCACAATCAATAATCAATCTTTTCATTTTTTTATTATCATTTTTGTGCGGCGTTGCGGCTGTCGTTAAAGCCACAGCCACAGGATTCGCCTATTTCCAGCTGGTGCGCAAACTCACTCAGCTGTGCCTCGCCTTCCGGGGCTGTCAGCATTGCGATGGCCCTTTTCGCCATTTCCCCAACCGGCTGTCGCACGGTGGTTAATGAAGGGACATGAAACGCCGATTGATCCGTTCCGTTAAAACAGACCAGAGCAACCTGCTCTGGCACCGTAATGTTGTGTTCCGACAGCGCCCGAATACAGCCAATCGCCTGGGCTTCGTTGCTGGCGAACAGCGCGCGAGGTAACGCGCCGGTTTTCAGCATTTGCTGACCGGCCTCATAGCCGCCTTCGCGGGTATAGCTTGTCGGGAATATCCACTCTGGCCGCTCGGTCACACCCGCGTCGGCCAGCGCCTGACGCCAGCCTGCAAGACGATCCTGGGTGTTAAAACGCTCCAGCGGACCGCAGATAATGCCAATGTCCTGGTAGCCGTGGCTCAACAGATGCGAGGTCACCTGACGGGCAGCCTCGCGCTCGTCCACGCGCAGAATATTCACTTTCAGACTGGGATCGACCCGGTCCAGCATCACCAGCGGCGTGCCGGTGGCCTGAATCACATCGATATAAGGGTGGCGATCGACGCTGTTATAAAACAGTCCATCAACCTGACGGCTCAGCAGATTGTTGATCAGCTCCAGCTCGCGCTTACGGCTGTCACCGGCATCGCCCAACAGCATCACCATGCCGTTGCTCAACGCTTCCTGCTGCAACGCATGGGCAAATGACGCGATAAACGCGTTGGAAATATTGGGCACCACCAGTCCGTAGGTTTTCGTGGTGCCCGACGCCAGAGCACGGGCCACGCTGTTGGGCCGGTATCCGGTTTTCTTGATGGCCTCAAGCACGCGAAGCCGCGTTGCTTCCGCAACCGGCCTCGGACCATTGTTCATCACATAGCTCACCACGGCGACCGAGGTGCCCGCTTCTTTGGCGACATCGCTGCGGGTGGCACGATTTACGGTGCTTTTTACCAAATTATTGCCTTTTCCAGAGGCAAACCGCCGAGCGATCGACGGTTCGCCTGGTTTCCCGTCAGATCGCGTCTTCCGGGTCATTTAAGTCTCGCCCACGGGTTTCCGGGGCAACAAACGTGGTCAGGAAGCCAATGGCCGCCATCGCCGCAAAGTAAGTGGCGATCGGCCACCAGTGGCCAGTCCATGACAACAGCGCAGCAGCAACCAGAGGTGCTGTTCCACCAGAGAGAATCGATCCCAGCTCTTTCGCCGTCGCCATTTTAGTGTAGCGGTGATGCACGCCGAACATCTCAACGCCCCAGGCTGCCTGCACACCAAAAATACCGAGTGACGCCAGGCCCATACCGACAACGATAGTCGAGATCACAATCACTGGCTCACGAGAATCCAGCAACATAAAGGCCGGGAAGGCATAAAGGATCAGTAAAAGGCAGAACCAACGGTAGGTAATGCGGCGGCCAAAGCGGTCAGAAAGCCAGCCAGCGAAAGGAATGATCAGGAAGCCGAGCAGAGAGGCAAGGAACACGGCGGTGGTGGCAACCGACTTATCGACAGCCAGCACTTTCACCACGTAGCCGATGATAAAACCCTGAGCCAGATACGAAGGGCCGTTCTCACCGATACGCAGGCCAACCATCACAAAGAACGAACGGCTGCGTTTCCAGAAGCTGCGGGTATCGACCGGCAACGGCTTAGCAACGCGTGAACTTTCACGCTGCGCCAGCAGTTCCGCTTTCTTGCGTTCAAATACCGGGGTTTCTTTCAGATGACGGCGGATCCACAGCGCCACCAGCGCAATCAGCGAGCTACAGAGGAACGGGATACGCCATCCCCAATCCTGCAGCTGCTGTTGATCCATCTGCACCACCGCCAGCCAGACCAGCGAGGCCACCAGCGTGCCGCTGTTGGATCCCAGCGCAATGATCGAGGAGACCAGACCGCGTTTTTCTGCCGGGGCATATTCACCCAGCATCACCGTGCCGCCAGACAGCTCGGCGCCAGCACCAAAGCCCTGACTGAAGCGCAACACCACCAGACAGGCCGGTGCCCACAGGCCAATCGAGGCATAGCTCGGGATAACGCCGATCAATGTGGTCGACGCGCCCATCAGAATGATGGTCGACACCATCACCACTTTGCGGCCTTTACGATCGCCAAGCCAGCCGAAGAACAGTGCACCGATCGGTCGGGCAATAAAGCCTACGGACCAGGTGGCAAAGGTCGCCAGCAGCGCCATGGTTGGGGTGGATTCGGGGAAGAAGACGTCGCCAAAGATAATACCGGCGGCCAGACCATAGAGGGCGAAGTCCGCATATTCCATCGCGGTGCCAAGCCAACAGGAGAAGGTGGCGCGCCAAAAATCTTTACGGCCTTCTGGGGTAGTCAGGCGTTCATCTGCCGCAGAGGATGCGGAACGTGAAGCCTCATGCTGAGTGCTTTGAGGAGTGGACATGAAAGTTCCCTGAAATACAGAGTGCTAATTTGCCTTCCCTGGCGTGTCCTGAGAGTCAGGAAAAATTCGCCAGTTAGGACGCTCTTTTGCTGAGCCATGGTTAAGGTCAGAACAGGTTCCCTGGTGTTGGGAGAGTTATATTCGTTTCCCGGTCGTCGGTTTTAAGTAACCAATCGCATCCATACGGTGAAACAAAGTGACCTTCACTGGGCAGATAAGCATCATGCGTCGCGAATTTTTACTACGAGGGCTATTGTATCTACGCGCGTAGATTTTGCAATAGATCTGCGCAAATAAATTAGTGTCACTTCACATTTGGAAAGCACGACTCCAGATAAAAGCGATAAAATACATTAACTTGAATTAATAACTTAATTTATCGCTCTGATATTGCACTACAATACACCGAATAAACTGTACTAAAGTTCAGTTTTCACTCACGTCTGACTGGCTCAGTCGTGGGCATTCTAAACGGCAGATTATTGCAGTCAGATGAATCCTCGCCCATTGCCGGGCAAATCTTAAAATCAGCCCGCTTATTTGTCTTAACCTGAACGTCAGCTTACTCTTGAAAAAAACACCTGAGGGAAGGTAATGACCATAATTCTGATGCGTCACGGTAAGCCGGACCATACGGTGGGCGGCCGCTTACCGGCGCTGGCGATGACAGAGTGGTGTGAAGCCTATGATATGTCGAACGTGCAGGATGGCCCGCCGGATAAGAGTATTCGGGTGGCGGCGATGGCCGACTACGTGGTGACCAGTCCCCTTCCCCGCGCGCGCTCGTCACTGCAAAAGCTGGGGCTGGAACCGGCCTGCATCGATGCGGTATTCAGCGAAGTGTCCCTGCCTACCATGCGCCTTGCCTATCCCCACCTTCCTCCATCGCTGTGGCTTTCGTTACTGCGGCTGATGTGGCTGTGCGGCTATGCCGGATCGGTCGAATCCTTCCAGCAGGCGGAACTGCGCGCCACTCAGGCCGCTAACCGACTGATTTCCCTGTCGGAGCATGGCAACGTGCTGCTGTTGGGACACGGCATCATGAATAAAATGATCGCCCGCCATCTGCGCAAAGAGGGCTGGCTGGCGGAGAAACATGCCAGCAGCCGGCACTGGAGCGCGGCCATTTATCATCCGCCGGTTATTCCGCCGGGAATGCTGTAACGGGCGACTTCAGCACCTCGATAAAGGCGCTTAACGCCGCAGGCACATGGCGATGGCCAGGATAGTACAGCGCCAGCCCCGGCGAAGGCGGACTCCACTCTTCCAGTACGATTTGCAGCTTGCCGCTCTGTAGCCAGGGCTCCGCCACGCTGCTCGGGACATAGGCGATACCCAACCCCTGCGCCGCCGATTCGACCATCAGTTCCAGATGATCCAGCATCAGCGCGCCCTTCACCTCCATATGCCGCTCCACGCCACGACGCGAGAACTCCCAGCGATAGAGCTTGCCGCTGGGTAAGCGGAAGCGAATACATTGATGGGTTAACAGATCGTCGGGCGTGGCAGGTTCGCCGCTTTTCGCGACATAAGCGGGCGAGGCCACGGCAATAAAGCGCAGATCGCCGCCAAACGGCACCGCCACCATATCCTGCGGCACATCCTCCAAAAGCCGCACGCCGGCATCAAACTGCTCGCTGACGATATCGATCAACCGCCCTTCGGTGACCACATCCAGCGAAATGGCCGGATAGCGCTGCAAAAACAGCGGCACAACCCGCTGCAACAGCTGACGCGCGGCGCTCTCGCTGGCATTGATCCGCAAGGTGCCGGTCGGCTGCTGGCGAAATGCCTCCACCGAACTGAGCGCACTCTCCAGCCCTTGCAGCACCGGCTTCAACTGGTTAAGCAACTGCTCGCCGGCTTCGGTGGTCGAGACGCTGCGGGTGGTGCGGTGCAGCAACCGCACCGCCATCTTCTCTTCCAGCGCGCGCAGCATATGGCTGAGGGTGGACGGCGATAATCCCAGCTCGTCGGCCGCCTGACGAAAACTGCGGCGGGTGGCGACCAGCACAAAGGCCTGCAGCGCGGAGAGATCGGGTTTGCTATTCATGGGTAATTTTCACCAACTCATGCATGATTGGACGGATAGTAGCATCAATTCCAGCGGCGTAAGGTTACCTGACACTCAACAGGAGAAACCCCATGTCTAAAACCTGGTTTATTACCGGCACCTCATCAGGCTTCGGCCTGGAAATGACTGAACGCCTGCTGGAACGCGGCGACCGCGTGGCGGCCACCTTGCGCAAACCCGCCGTGCTGCAGACGTTGAAAGCGCGTTATGGTGGGCAGCTGTGGCTGGCGCAACTGGATGTGACCGACGCCGAAAGCGTGCGCACGGTCGTCGATCGGGCCTTTGCGGAATTAGGCCGCATTGATGTGGTGGTCAGCAACGCGGGCTACGGGCTGGGCGGCGCCGCCGAAGAGCTGGCGGATGCGCAAATTGAACGCCTGCTGGACACCAATGTGCTCGGCTCGATCCAGCTGATCCGCGCGGCCTTACCGCATCTGCGCCAGCAAGGCGGTGGCCGCATCCTGCAGCTCTCTTCGATGGGTGGGCAGATTACCTTCCCGGGACTGAGCCTTTATCACACCAGCAAATTTGCGATGGAAGGCTTTGTCGAAACGGTGGCGCAGGAAGTGGCGGCATTCAATATTGAATTCACGCTGGTTGAGCCAGGCACCGCCCAGACGGGGTTCACCCAGGGAATGGAGATGGCTGAACCGCTGGCGGCTTACGATCGGAGCCCGATGCGGCAGCTGATGGAGAACTGGCCAACCGTCGGCGAGGCGAAAAAGATGGTGCGCGAAATGATTGCCTCCGTCGATCGCTCCCCTGCGCCACGCCGACTGACGCTGGGCAGCGATGCATACACGCTGGTGCATGCCGCATTGACCGAACGCCTTGCGGCGCTGGAAGCGCAGAAAGAGATCGCCTTTTCGACCGATGTCGGGCGCTGACCGGCATTTCAGAGGAACAGGCAAGTCAAAAAGCGGGTTAAGGAGAATACTTCGTGGGTTCGTCTTTCTGATGTACTACGGCCAGAATCTCAATACCGACTTTGACTACCCGGTAGAAGATTAGGTGGGAGTTGGCAGGGAAACTCAGTACGCCGGGACCGATGTCAGCGCTACGGTCCCGGCCCAATGCAGGGTTAGGGTCAAGAATATCCTGCATCGTTGTCCGCAATGCGTTGGCATACAGATCGGCGGTAGTCGCACCAAAATGACGATGTGAATACGCTCTTATGGCGCGGATCTGCGCCCTTACTTGTGTGGTAAATATGACGGTCATCCTTGAACCTATTCCCCAGCGTGTTTGATTTCTTCTTCAGTAAGGTCGCTGAACACATCGTCAATACTGTGCAACTCGCCACGTTCTGACTGGACGATCGACTCCGCAACCATCGCGCGCAGTTTCATTAGTTTCAACTGCTCATAATCGTGAAAATCTTCAATCGACATCACCACCACTTTAGGTCGGCCATTCTTGGTAATACTGACAGGCTCGCGCTGCGCTTTGCTGATGAGTTCGCCAAACTGGATTTTGGCCTCACTGGCGGTAAAGCTGTGCATACTCACATCCTTCAACAATACAACAGGTACGATTCGTACCGATTCATACCAATTTTAATGCATCGCAGCCACCCGCACCATGCCCACTGTTAAGAAATGCGTACTTCGTCAGTTTGTTTCAGAGGAACAGGCAAGCTTGAGAGAGGCCCGGATATTCGCAGCCAGGGGATAAGGCTTTACCCTGAACTTCGCTGACGGACAAGCCGTTCAGCAAGCACTGGTAAGGAGAGTCCTGTGTCTGAACTGAACAATAAAATCGTGGCGATCACCGGTGCCAGCAGTGGTATTGGCGAAGCCACCGCCCGACTGCTGGCGGCCAAAGGCGCGCGTGTTTTGCTTGGCGCGCGCCGTACCGATCGTCTGGCGACGGTGGTTGCAGAGATCCGTGCCGCTGGCGGCGAAGCGCATTTCACCTCGCTTGACGTCACCAACCTCAGCGAGATGGAGCGCTTTATCACCGAAGCACAACAGCATTTTGGCGGACTGGATGTGCTGATTAACAACGCTGGCGTGATGCCGCTATCGCCGCTTTCGGCCCGTAAAGTGGACGAGTGGGATCGCATGATTGACGTCAATATCCGTGGCGTTCTCTACGGCATTGCAGCCGCACAACCGCTGATGGAACAGCAGCAGCACGGCCATATCATCAACATTTCGTCGATTGGTGGACTGAGCGTCTCGCCAACGGCGGCGGTGTATTGTGCCACCAAGTTCGCGGTGCGGGCCTTATCGGATGGGCTGCGTCAGGAGACGGATAAACTGCGGGTGACGGTGATTTCACCGGGCGTGGTGACGTCAGAACTGGCGGACAGCATCAGCGATGATTCAGCGCGCGAAGCGATGAAAACGTTCCGCCGTGTGGCGCTGGAACCGGATGCCATCGCGCGTGCCGTGGTGTATGCGATTGAGCAACCGGCGGACGTGGATGTCAGCGAGATCGTGGTGCGTCCTACCGCCAGCCCCTACTGATCCGCTTCAGACCCGCCGTGACCGGCGGGCTTTTTTTAGACTTAGCCCGCCATCTCAATGGCCGGTTCCAGCCGCAGGATTTCTTTCATATACAGCGCTTCCTGAACCGGGCTGCGACCAAAGAAGCGCTTAAACTCGCGGCTGAACTGCGAAGGACTTTCGTAACCCACTTCCGCTGAAGCCGTGGCGGCAGACATTCCGCCACGCACCATCAACAGTCGGGCCTGATGCAGTCGGGTGGATTTCAGGTATTGAATAGGTGAGCTTTGGGTCACCGTTTTAAAATGGGCATGGAAAGTAGCCACGCTCATGCCCACTTCGCTTGCCAGATCGGCCACCTCAAAATGCTCGCTGTAACGGTTTTGCAGGATATGTAATGCCCGCGCAATCTGCGCAAAATACCCCTGCTGCGCCAGCGCCGCACGTAACGTGCCGCCCTGATCGCCGACCAGCACCCGGTAGTAAATCTCCCGCACGATCCCCGCGCCCAGCACCTGACTTTCCTGCGGCGAACTCAACACCTCCAGCAGACGGATGACGCTGTCACCCAACGCCTCATCCAGCGGCGAAGAGAGCATGCTGACCGCGTCATGACGGCGGGGAACCGGCAATTTTAAGGTCAGCAGCAAATCGGCCAGCACCGCAAAATCCAGCCTGAGCGCCACCGCCAGCATCGGCTCATCCACGCTGGCTTCGGTCTGGCTGATAAAGGGCAGCGGTACCGCGACCACCAGAAAATGCTGAGCATCGTAAACATAGACGTCATCCCCCAAATAACCGCGCTTGCAGCCCTGGCAGACGATGACAATCGAGGGTTCGTACAGCACCGGCGTATGGTCCAGCGGCCTGTCAGAACGCAGCAGGCGCACATCATCCAGCGCGGACCGGGTATAGCCGTTATTGGGGGCAAGTCGGGTAATCAGCGCCGCCATTTTCTTGCGCCGCTGCTCGGTTTCCAGCGCCTGAGGTTCAGCCATGCGCATCACCGTTCAGGCCCAGCCGACGCTTGAGCTGGCTGCGGGAATCCGCCAGCAACTGCTCAGCCACCGCATCATCCTGAATGGCTCGCGCCAGCGCCATCGCGCCAATCAACTCGGCCTGCGCCGAGGAGGCCAGAGACTGCGGTTGTGCATGCCCCATCGCCTGTAGCGAACGGGCGATCAGCGCCTGCATTTCCTGAATGCCCAGCGTAAAGCGTGCCCGCGCCTCGTCCGGCAAACGGCTGGCTTCGCCCGCCAGCGAAGGCATCGGGCAATTGTGCTCCGGTGCGTTGCGGGCTTCAGGGGAAAGGTAGAGATCGATCAGGCGAGTCAGCCGCGCAGCGCCTTCCGGCAGCGGCGACAAGGCATTCAGCCGTTCGCCGGTTTCGTTAAACATCCGGTCGATAACGTTCGCCACCAGATCATCACGCGAGGTGAAGTGCGCATAAAACCCGCCGTGCGTCAGCCCAACGCGCTTCATCAGCGCCGCCACGCCGATGCCCTCAGTGCCCACGACGCGCATGATGGCGGCCGCTTCGTCCAGGATTCGCTGACGGGTGCGTTCTTTATGGGTGATGACTTCTGACATGGGGCCTCCGGGACGGGATCGGTAATCGGCTTGCGCTGAATTGTGCGGCTGAACGCATGAGCCAAATACAGGCAGTTTAGCTCAGCGCTTAAAAGGATATGACTATCATAATAATTATTATGACCGTCATATTCAATGTGGCGTTAGCCGTTGCGCGCCTATCTTGATGAAAGCGCTAGATAAAATTTTTTGGATGGACGAAGAACGGGCTAAAACCGCTATTTTGGCGCTATTGACAGCCAATATGATGGCCATCATATTAAGCCTCAACACCAAATGATAACCATCATATCCAGGAGAGCATCATGACCCATTCGAACGCATCTAAAGGCACAGCAGCGATCACCGGCGCATCGGCAGGGATTGGGGCTTTTTACGCACAACGCCTGGCACAGCGCGGCTACGACCTGTTGCTGATTGCACGCGACAACACGAAACTTGAGGCACTGGCCGCAAAACTCTCCTCAGATTACGGCGTGAAAGCCGAGGTGCTGGCCGCCGATCTGATCGATCAACAGGATCTGGCGCGCGTCGAACAACGGCTGAGCAGCGATGCCAACATCACGCTGCTGGTCAATAACGCAGGCATGACCGTCGCCGGCGACTTCCTGGATAACGACATCGACAGCGTACAGCGGATGATCATCCTTAACGTGCTCGCCCCGACCCGACTGGCACATGCGGCGGCCAACGCCTTTAAGGACCGCAAACAGGGCACGATTATCAACATCGCGTCGGTCCTTTCGCTGGTGCATGAAATGTCCAACGGCGTGTATAACGGCACCAAATCCTTCGTGCTGAACTTCAGCCGTTCGCTGGAAGCGTCGCTGCAACCTCACGGCGTACGTGTGCAGGCCGTGCTGCCAGGGTTAACCCGCACCGAAATCTTCGAACGTTCCGGCCGTTCCGCCGACGAGCTGCCGGCGCATATGCTGATGGAAGTCGACACCATGGTGGATGCGGCACTGGCCGGACTGGATTTAGGCGAGAGCGTGACCATCCCATCGCTGGAGAAATATGAAAACTGGGAAGCCTACGATGCCGCCCGCGCCGCGCTGCTGCCGGATTTATCGCTGAGCCAGTCTGCGTCTCGCTATCGCTATCGCTAAAGGGATGTTGGGTGCGGGGAACGAGTACCTTGAATGGGGATCGCTATGGCTTAGTGACGTAGCGGAAACCGTTGTCGGGACAAGGGTAAGGGGCGAAGAGGTTGTTATTCCACCCGTTTTCCTGGTTGGAAATTAGCCAACCGGATGATAACTGCTGGATTGCACCACCGAGTTACATTATAATCCTGCGCCTCAGGCCCCATAGCTCAGTTGGTTAGAGCACGCGACTCATAATCGCTTGGTCACTGGTTCAAGTCCAGTTGGGGCCACCAAATTTCCCCTGTCAAATCAGGACATTAAGCCACCTTTTAGAGGGTGGCTTTTTTGTTTCTGGGTTTTGAGTGGCGATGAAATGGCGATGCCTGTCCAAACAGGCGCAATGCCTCTCAATAAAGCCAACGGCCCGCTTTTGCTGATTCAATCAGCATGGTAATAGTGAGTTCCTCTGGCTCCTTTTCCTCTACCCGCATTGAGCGAGGTCGCAGGAAATTAGGGATCAACCCTTTTTCGTATGGCCAGTATTTGATGAAATCGAAGTTTGTATCATCAACACCAAAGCGTGAAAAATAATCCTTCATAATGTCATCGCCTGTCTCGCGTGCCCAAGGGTAGCGGCCTGTGCTGAGGCTGTTATCAAGAGTAAGAGGTCGCTTTTTACTAAAGGGCGTGGGCAAGTTCCAATGCTCGTCATACCAGTCGAAGACCTCCTGTGCCTTAGCTTCACTCATCCCCATAATTTGTCCTCTTCCCTCGCAATACGATTAAATGTATTCGTTGCCCTCCAGGCGATGGTCATCACGTGATTCATCATGAACATAATACCGAGTATAGGGATCCAACGCCCTCTAAAAGCCCCTAAATTAGTGACATAGCTGAATATTCTTCTTTTTATCGAACCATTGGTAAGCGTAGGCAATTGCATACCAACTTCAATATTGATCCAACGCCTTAAATTCTGGCTTAAGAAGCTGGTTCCTTTGGTTGCTCCAGCTGGCTTTCCTCTGGTGGTTTTCGTTGGTTGACCCAAGATGAAAAGGGCTAGTGCTATCACATCATCAACATTTAACTGCCGTTGGGCTTCATCAAGGAACACCCAGAAAACTCCGCTAAATTACGTCCTCGCACGCCAGGCTAAATCTGCCAACCAGCGCACACTTCACAAAATTCCCGCCTCAAAACCCCTACCCACAAACCCAACGCGGTTATAGGATTGCCACTCCACCAGACAGGAGTCGAAGAGTATCCATGGACACAATCAACAACACCCCAACCCCCGCTCAGTTCCCAGGCCAAAAATGAACATCACTGACGCTCAGGTATTAGCCTGGTATCAGGAAAGATGGAATAAGCCGTTATTCCTCTCCTTCAAGCGCCCCACTCTTACCCTGGAGACCAGCCTTTCTACAGGTGATTACCCATGGTGCTGGGAGGATGGGGAAGACATCCTTGTTGAATACTTCGACAAATTCCATGTCGATAAGGGCAATTTCTCATTCACTAACTACTGGCCGAATGAAGGGGTGTTTATGCTTCTGAATTTTCTGCGTTCAAAGGACAAAAAGAGGAAGTGGACTGAACCGAAACCACTCACCTTAAAAATGCTGGCTGAATCGGCGAAGGCCGGCCGTTGGCTGTATAACTAAATGGAAATATGAAGGTTGTGGCTAATCACATCAATCTGCGCCTAACCTTCAGCACTTCAAGGAATAGATTATGTCACCCAGCACGGTTATTAAATGGACCCACCGGATCCTGACGCTTGTCCTGTTGCTATTAGTCCTCGGCTATTTCGCCTATCAGCGCGCAATGGGCCCGCCTTATGACGATGCATTGCTATCAGCGAAACAGATCGGCCCGGATACGTGGCTTTATATAACGGAGTATCAGGGCGGCGCGACGGTGTCAGATGTCTACCGTTACTACCTTTCAGCGGAATTAAAAACCGATCCGCTAAAAGCCCTCGGCCATATTGCCCCCTTCCTGACGGCGGATACCGCGGATGCCAAGGTCAACAAATGGGGAAACCGAGTCAGTATCAACCTCAGCGGCAAGGTCTACCAGTTCACCAGCTCGGTCTTTTACACCTCAGACGGCATTGCGATGACGCCATCAATTGATTTCACCTCCCGCACCCCATAAAAAAAGGCAGCCCCACATGGAGCTGCCAGCATCACTTTAGCCCTAAACCACTATGACTTTTTCTTCGCCTTAGGTTTCGGGGTCGCGCCGGTCGCTTTCACCGTTTTTACTGCTTTAGCGGCAGGCGACGGGACGTCGGCACTGGTCGCTTCGACAAACTTCTCATAATATTCCTGAGACAGCCTGCGGATGGCTTTACCGATATTGGCGTAGTCATACTCATTCAGGTTAGCCAGCGACACGCGCCATGACGGGTGCGGAGTAGGCGGTCACCACGTTGCCCTGCAGGCGGAGTATGTCGCTGGCAGGCAGCCACGCAAACGAAAACAAGCGCACTGCTAGCAATGAAGGAGCATTTTCTCCAGATTTGTGCACCGTTCGCACCACCAACAACGAACCTTACGCCATAATCCCCGTTCAGGGCCAGCCCTGCCTGCCTTTGCCGTTCTGGCATAACTCCTGCATTGCTAGATCACTAACTTGTATACAAGCCCGCATACCGGGCCACATTGGGAGTCATCAGCCATGAGCAGCAAAGACAAACAGACTATCGATGCGATGCGTCGCCAGATCATGAAGTATTCGGCACTGACTTTAGGCGGCGTTGCACTCAGTGGCATGTTGGGGAGCCTGCCTGCGATGGCGGCAAACGAAGAGATCCTGATTGGCTACTGGCCGATTGTCGGCGGTCTGCCTTTATATGTCGGTATTGAGAAAGGCTTCTTTAAAAAGGCGGGCCTGAATGTGCGCGCGGTGAAATTTGCCAGTACGCAACAGGTGGTCGAAGGGATGATCACCGGGCGCATTCATGGCTGTGCCAACGGCACGGCAACCGGCGCACTGGGACTGGGCGCGCTGACCAGCCCGGACCTGTTCAAAATAATCTGCTCCAACCCGTCCAACGAAAAAATGGTGCTGGATGAATTCCTGGTGCCGATGAACAGCACCGCCAAATCCATTGGCGATCTGAAAGGCAAACGCATCGCCTGCGGACCCGGCATTCAGAACGTCACCATGGCGAAAATCATTCTGGAAAAGAATGGCTTCACGGAAACCAACGTGATCGAACTGCCGATTGGCCAGCATGTGCCTTCACTGGCGGCGGGCCAGATCGACGGCGTTTATACCCTTGAGCCCACCGGCACGGTCGCGCGGATGAAAGGCTTGGGCAAAGTGCTGGAAACCGGCGTGATTGCGAAATACGTGCTGGGCGATGCCAACGCACCGTGGTTTGGTGGCGCGGCGGCGCTGACCAGCAGCTTTATTAATGCCGATAAGGCCCGCTCGACGCAGTTTGTCGAAGCCTATGCCGAAGCGGTGAAATACATTCAGCAAAACCCGGACGACGCGCGTCAGTATGTTGCCGGCTACACCGGTATCGAAGCCGCGCTGGTGAAGGAAGTGCCGCTGCCGGGCTTTGTGATGTATGACCAGCTCACCGGCGAGAATCAGCAATGGTTCCAGAAATTCTATGACGTCTTTACCGAGCGGAAGATCTTCAGCAAGCCGCTTCAGGTTGCCCCGCTGATCTACAAAGCATAAGGAGCCGCAAGATGAAGTCATCATGGCGTTATAAGCTTCTGCCGCTGGTTGGGCCGCTGCTGCTGTTTTTGCTGTGGCAGACGGCGGTCAGCGCCAAATGGCTGAACCCGGTGTTACTGCCCTCACCGGGTGAAACCGTCAGCTATCTGTTCAGCAAGCTGGCCGACGGCAGCATGAATCAGGATATCGGTGCCACCCTGTATCGCACGCTAATGGCCTTTTTCGTCTCGGCGGTGATTGGTGTGCCGCTGGGCGTGATGCTCGGCAGTAGCGAACGTCTGTACCGCAGCGTGGAGTTTCTGGTCGATTTCTTCCGCTCCACGCCCTCTTCGGCGCTGATCCCGCTGTTTATGCTGATTTTCGGCATTACCGACACCAATAAAATCGCCATTGCGGCCTTTGCGGCGGTGCTGGTGATCCTGTTTAACAGCGCGTACGGCGTAATGAATGCCAAAAAGACCCGCATCATGGCGGCGCAGGTGATGGGCGTTTCGCGCTGGCATGTGTTCAAAGACATCATGCTGATGGAAAGCCTGCCGCAAACCTTTGTCGGCCTGCGCACCGGCGTGTCGATGGCGCTGGTGATCGTGATCGTTGCCGAGATGTTTATCGGCTCGGAAACCGGCCTGGGCCATCGCATTATTGACGCGCAGCAGCTGTTCAACATTAAGGACATGTACGCGTCGATCCTGATTACCGGTGCCTTTGGTTATCTGCTGAATCTGGGCTTTTTGCTGATTGAAAAGCGCTGCGTACACTGGAGTGGCAAAGCATGAACCATCCTCCCTACCCTAAACCCAATACCCACGTCACGATCCGCGGGCTGGATAAAACCTTCGCCGGGCAACCGCTTTATCAGGATCTGAATCTCGACTTCCCGCGCGGCAAGATTGTGTCGATATTCGGCCCCAACGGCTGCGGTAAATCGACGCTGATGAATATGATTGCCGGCCTGATCCCGGTCGATCGCGGGCAAATTCTGTTTGATGGCAAAACGCTGGCGGAAACCACCATCGGCTATGTGTTCCAGAACTACCGCGATGCGTTGTTTCCGTGGCTAACTGCCTGGAACAACATTGCCTATCCGCTGAATCGCCGGGGAATGAAGGCCGGTGCGGTGAAAAAGCGCGTGGCCGAGCTGTCGGAAATGTTTGATATCCGCTTCGATCTGCAGCGCTATCCGTACGAGCTGTCGGGCGGCCAGCAGCAGACGGTGTGCATCATGCGTGCGCTGGCGACCGAGCCGGAGGTGATGTTTCTCGACGAGCCGTTCTCGGCGCTCGACTTTGAAATGACGCTGTTTATCCGCGATAAGCTGCAGCAGGTCCAGCAGGCCACCGGCGTGACGATGCTGATTGTCTCGCACGATCTGGAGGATGCGGTGTTCCTGGCGGATGAGATCTTACTGCTGACGCGGCGTCCGACGCGGGTGGCGGAAATCGTCCCGTTTGAATTACCGCGTCCGCGCACCGCCGAAATCATGAGTCATCCGGAATTTATTCGCGTCAAAGCCCATACGCTGGAGGTGTTTAAGCGGGAAATGGCGGGGTAGTCTCATAAAGCAAAAAGCAGCGCCGGAGCGCTGCTTTTTTATTTCACCCATCCGGCCGATCAGGCTTCCGGCGGGGCTTTCCCTTCTTCAATAAACTCTTCATCGATCTCATCGCTGTTTTCGCGGTTATCGCGACCGGAAAGCAGATTCCAGCAGGCAATAAACATCGCGGCAATCAGCGGACCGATCACAAAGCCGTTAATACCGTAGATTTCCATGCCGCCGAGGGTGGCGATCAGGATCAGGTAATCCGGCATCTTGGTATCTTTGCCGACCAGCAGCGGGCGAAGAATGTTATCCACCAGGCCAATGACCACCACAAAGAAGCCGACGATAAACAGCCCTTTCCACAACACGCCCGAGGCGAAGAAGAAGATCGCCGCAGGCACCCAGACAATCGCCGACCCCACCGCCGGGATCAGGGACAGGAAGGCAATCAGTGCACCCCACAGCAGGATGCCATCAATGCCGGTGATCCAGAATGCCAGCGCACCCAGCGCGCCCTGCACCACCGCCACCACCACCGTGCCTTTGACCGTCGCACGGGAAACCGCTGCGAACTTCATAAACAGGTGATGCTTCACGTAGCTGGACAGCGGCAACGCTTCGAGGATCAGATTGACCAGGTAAGCACCGTCTTTCAGCAGGAAGAACAGCAGATACAGCATGATGCCGAAACCAACGGTGAAACCGAAGGTGCTTTTACCGATCAGGAATACGCTGCCCGCCAGATACTGTCCGCCCTGCATCGCCACCTGTGAAAGCTTTTGCTGGATTTGCGCAGCGGTATCCAACTGGTGTTCGGTCAGGAAGCTTCTGGCCCAGCCCGGCAAATGCTGCATCACGTCAGCCATGATGGTCGGCAGCTGCATATTGTTGCTCTGCAGCTTGGTGTAAACCACATTGAACTCAATCGCCATCGACGAAACGAGAATGGCCAACGGGGTGAAGACGATTAAGCAGATCACCACCAGCGTGGCAAAGGTGGCTAATCCATTACGGTCACCCATCATCTGGCGGAGTTTTGTTTTCATTGGGTGGAAGATCACTGCGAGGATCGCAGCCCACAATACCGAAGAGTAGTACGGCCCCAGTACATCAAGAAAAGCCACTGTTACGATAAAAAGGATCAGGATGAAAAATCCTTTTGCCAGGCCGTTAAATCTCATGTCAGTCCCTCTAATGCGCAATTTTGCTCCCGAAGCATAGAACGCAATTTCGCATTTGCAACAAAAGACTGACGCTCATTTAACGGCCTGTCACATCAGGCGAGTTTCACCGGCCACTGATTCAGCACGATGCCACGTTTCTGCGCCCCTTCACCGAAGTCTTTCAGCACCGCTTTGACATCCGGATCGATGTACTCCGCGTTGTCGTGATCGACAATCACTACGCTGTTTTCCGGGATTTCCGCCAGCAGGCCTTTCAACCGGGGGTTATGCATAAAGGTCAGGTTCTGCTGGAAGCGCAACACAAAGTGATCGTCGTAGCGCGTCAGCAACATCGCCCCGCGATGGCTCTTGTAGATGCTGAACAGGATCTGCGTGGCCAGGCCAATACCAATCCCCGCCAGCATGCCAAACACCAGAATCCCGCCGATGGTGGCAAGGAACGGCACCGCCTGCTGCGCGCCCTGACGGAACTGCTCAACAAACAGGCGCGGCGTGGCCAGCTTATACCCGGTATACAGCAGCACCGCCGCCAGGCTGGCCAGCGGAATGGCGTTCAGCAGTTCGCTGAAGTAGAGGCCACACACCAGCAGCAACACGCCGTGGATCAGGATTGAAATCTTGCTCTGCGCACCGGCGCTGACGTTGACCGAGCTACGCACAATCACCGCGGTAATCGGCAAGCCGCCAAGGAAGCCGCTGATCAGGTTACCAATACCCTGCGCGCGCATCTCTTTGTCCGGCGACGGCGGTGGATTTTGTGGACGCAGCTTTTTCAGCGCTTCCTGGCTAAGCAGGGTTTCCAGGCTGGCAACGATGGCGAGGGTCGCGGCGATCATATACACCGCCGGATTCTGCCAGACGCTCCAGTCCGGGCGTTCCAGTTCACCGGTCAACGCCGCCAGGCTGTCGAAGGAAGGCAGAGAAATGCGCGGCAGGTTGCTGACGATGTCCGGGAACATTCTGCCGCCGACCACCGTCGCCATACAGCCAAACAGCACCGCGACCAACGGGCCGGGCGCCCAGCTCAGCACCTTGATGTTTTTGACGGTGTTGGTCGACCAGAACCACAGAATAAACAGGCCGATGCCGGAGACCACAATCGCCGGGATCGACACGCTGAACGCGCCGCCGGTGACCAGCGAGCTGAGTTCACTCTCTTCCGCCGCACCCAACGCCACCGGGATCTGCTGCATAATCAGCAAAATACCGATTGCCGCCAGCATGCCTTTGATCACCGTGCCAGGCACCAGGGTGATAAAGCGTCCGGCGCGCATCACGCCAAGCATAAACTGCAGCACGCCGGCGATGATTAACGCGAACAGCAGGGCGGAAAACGATCCGAGGGTTTCAATGGCGCCGGTGACAATGGTCACCAGACCGGCGGCCGGGCCGCTGACGGCGAATTTAGACGGGCTGAAGGTGGTGACCACCAGCCCGCCAATCACCCCGGTAAGCAGGCCAACGAAGGGCGGAAGGCCGCTGGCCTGCGCAATGCCCAGACAGAGCGGCAGCGCCACCAGAAACACGACCAGACCCGCCGGGATATCCCGACGTAGATGACTTAAGTTCATGGCGATTTACCCTCTGCACTTTGCTGGATTAACTCTTTCAGATGCCCGGACTGCAGGTCATACACGCAGCCAAACACATCCAGTTCCACGCCGGATCGCCAGATATTCAGCACCGGCTCTGCGGCGATCAGGTGAGAAAATTGGGCGAGGACGTTGGCCTCCACCAGCTTATTCAGCTTTTCGCTTTCATCCTCAATACCCTCGGCGTCGGCCAGTCCCGGTGCCAGCGCATTACGCAGCTGCGTGATGCGTCGGGCGAGCGGCGAGTTTTCGTCAGACAACGGAATATTCGGTAAGGCTATCGCCGCCTGCACGCCACCGCAGCCGTAATGGCCGCAGAGCACAATGCGCGAGACTTTCAGGTACTCCAGCGCGTATTGCAGCACGCTCATAAAATTATCGTCACCGGCCACCACCATATTGGCGATATTACGGTGCACAAAGAGTTCACCGGGATGCGCGCCGGTCAGGACTTCGGCGGGAACGCGGCTGTCGGAGCAACCAATCCACAGCGAGTGCGGCTGCTGGGAATCGACGTTTTGGCGAAAGTATTGAGGATTGCGTTGGCGGCGCTGTAAGGCCCAACTGCGGTTTTTCGCTAACAGGGGTTTTAGTGTCGTCAAAATACATTCTCTCTTTTAAGTACGACAGGAATAAACCTGAGCGCCAAATAAATGGAAATAAGTGTTAACAGAGGAACTGCCTCCGTTTAAGCATGTACACATCTGCTGTAATAAGTTCTGATATTTTAGACTGGTATTAATTATTAAGATTATTCTTAAGTCAGATGAAATAAGCGAATGTAATTTTTATTAAATTAACCTGTTTACCGTTGATTTCTCAGCACACGCGTTTCCAGCCAATTAAATAAACTAAAGTAATCAACTAAAACCCCTAATAATCAATAATATGATTATTAATGCATTCCGGATGCATTAATTAAACATAAGCTTTTCCTATGACCTCAATTAGCCATAAAAGGGATGGTCGTCTCTTTAATATACCGCTTTATCATTATTTTTTTTGGGGTGAATAAATAGATCCACTGGCTAAATCACTGAAAGGTTTTATTTCTCTAAGAATAAATACGCTGGCGAGTAATAACGCGATTTATCAATAAACGTCAGAAACACACTGAAATATTTGAACATCTTTACATTGTCGATCTGCCGCCCTTCCCCGGTTTCATCTTACGGCACACCTCACAGAATAAATAAAACTCATGCCTCTATAACCATTTTATGGCAGACAAAGCCGCCGCCCCTGCTTAAGTTGGTATTGGCACAACAAAACAACAACAATATAACTGGCTGTTTTATAATAAAAAAACAGAACAGACTTACCTCAAAAACAGATAAAAACACCACCCGTCAATCCCAGGTGAGTGGATTTTTTTTTAACCCGGTCACGGATTAATAAAAAAAACAGAGAGCGTACCCTATGAGCAACCACGACATTGTCGACGTAAAGGGATGGATTGATTCCCGCGCCATCTCGGGGAAGCAATGGCTGATTTTGGCCCTGTGCTTCTTAATTATCCTGTTCGACGGTTATGACGCCGCCGTAATGGGCTTTATTGCCCCTGCCCTGATTGAAGACTGGGGCATTTCCCACGCTGAGATGGGCCCGATCCTCGGCGCCGCAATGTTCGGCGTGGCGATTGGCGCGCTGGTCGCCGGGCCGTGGTCGGATAAATTTGGCCGCAAGAAGATCCTGCTGATTTCGATTGCCTGCTTTGCCTGCTTCAGTCTGGGCAGCGCCTTTGCCCGTTCGCCGATGGAGATGGCGCTGCTGCGCTTTCTGACCGGGCTGGGCCTTGGCGCGGTGATGCCCAACTGCGTAACGCTGGTGTCGGAATATATGCCGGAACGTCGCCGCAGCCTGATGATCACCCTGATGTACAGCGGCTTTAATATCGGTTCCGGGATGGGCGGCTTTATCGCCGCCGGCATGTTGCCGCACTTTGGCTGGAAATCGGTGCTGCTGTTCGGTGGCGCGATGCCGCTGCTGATGCTGCCGGTGCTGATTTGGGTATTACCGGAATCGGCAATGTTTATGGTGGTGCGCAACGTCAGCCGCGAAAAAATTGCCGCGGTGCTGAACCGCATGGGCGGCACCTTTACTGCCACCACCGCCTTTGTGCTGTCGACGCCGATAGTGCCGAAAAAAGCGCAGGTGCTGCAGCTGTTCAGCAAGGGCTATGCCGGCGGCACCATCGTGCTGTGGCTGACCTACTTTATGGGCCTGTTTGTCATCTACCTGCTTAACGGCTGGCTGCCGACCATTATGCGGTCGGGCGGCGTCACGCTGGAGCGCGCGGCAATCGTCGCCGGGCTGTTCCAGCTGGGTGGCACCGTCGGCGGCCTGCTGGTCGGAAGCCTGATGGATCGCCTGAAGGCGAAATATGTCATCGCGACCTTTTATCTGCTGGGCTGTTTCTGCCTGGTCTCTCAGGGCGTCTGGGGCTTTGGTCCGGACATGCTGGCGCTGCTGGTGTTTGTCAGCGGGCTCTGTATTAACGGCGCGCAGACCGGCCTGCAGGCCTTCTCACCGGCCTTTTATCCCACAGAAATGCGCGCCACCGGCGTGTGCTGGATGCACGGCATTGGCCGCAGCGGCGCGATTATCAGCTCCTCGCTGGGCGGCGTGCTGCTCGGGGTGTTCCCGGGGCAAACCAGCATCTTTATTGTGTTAGCGATCCCGGCTCTGCTGGCGGCGCTCTCGATTACGCAACATAAGCCTGCGCAGGTGGCAAGACAGCTGAAAGGGGTTGATCTCAACGACCTGCCGTCCCTCTCGCGCAGTATGAATAACCGATAAGTGAAGGAAGAGAACTATGGCTACTATCATCGGCGGTCTGGCCGTCTCACACACGCCAACCATTGGCTTTGCAGTCGACCATAACAAGCAACAGGAAGGGGCCTGGGCGCCTATTTTCGACGGCTTTGCGCCTATGCAACGCTGGCTGGAAGAGAAGAAACCGGACGTGCTGCTGTACGTGTTTAACGATCACGTCACCTCCTTCTTCTTCGATCACTATTCGGCCTTTACGCTGGGCATTGATGAGCAGTATGCGGTGGCGGATGAAGGCGGCGGCCCGCGCGATTTGCCGCCGGTTCAGGGGCATGCGGCCCTGTCGCAGCACATTGGTGCCAGCCTGATGGCCGATGAATTCGATATGTCGTTCTTCCAGGACAAGCCGCTGGATCATGGCCTGTTCTCACCGCTGTCCGCACTGGCACCCTGCGATAACGGCTGGCCTATGCAGGTGGTTCCGCTGGCGATTGGCGTGCTGCAATTCCCGATCCCGTCTGCCCGCCGCTGCTTCAAACTCGGCCAGGCGCTGCGCCGCGCGGTGGAAAGCTTCCCGGAAGATCTGAAGGTGGCGGTCGTCGCCACCGGCGGCGTTTCTCATCAGGTGCACGGTGAACGCTGCGGCTTTAACAACCCGGAGTGGGATGCGCAGTTTGTCGATATGATCGTCAACGATCCGCAGCGTCTGACCGAAATCACTCTGGCCGAATACGCCACGCTGGGCGGGCTGGAAGGGTCGGAAGTGATTATGTGGCTGGTGATGCGCGGCGCGCTGTCTGCCAACGTGGAAAAGCTGCATCAGGCCTATTATCTGCCGTCGATGACCGGCATCGCCACGCTGATCCTTGAAAACCAGGCGAGGGAAGCGCCGGTGGATGTGCATCAGCGCCAGCGCGATAAGATCAACCTGCAGCTCAGCGGCGTGGAGAAATTGCCCGGCACCTATCCGTTCACTCAGGCGCGCAGCCTGAAGGCATTACGCATCAACAAATTCCTGCACAAGATGATCCAGCCCGCGTGGCGTGAGCGCTTCCGCAACGAACCCGAGGCGCTGTATGACGAAGCAAAACTGACCGAAGAAGAGCGCACGCTGATTAGCTCGCTGGACTGGCGCGGGATGATCCATTACGGCGTCAGCTTCTTCCTGCTGGAGAAACTGGGTGCGGTGGTCGGCGTCTCCAACCTGCATATCTACTCCGCGATGCGCGGCGTGTCGCTGGAAGAGTTCCAGCAAACCCGCAATCAGCAGGTGCTCTACTCTGTTGCGGGGAAAGCGTCCTGATGACCTCGTTGCCCATTATTGACTGCCACCATCACGTGTTCGATCCGGCGCAGTTTCCCTATGATGCCAACAGCGGCTACCATCCGGACGGTCACGAGCTGGCCACGCCGGCCTACTATCAGGCGGTGATGGAAGCCTACAACATCCGCCATTCGTTGATGGTCGGCCCGACCTCGGCCTATAACCTCGATAACCGCTGCATGCTGGAGGCGATCCGCCAGTCCGGTGGCCGGGCGAAAGGCATTGCGGTGACGCCGCGTGACGTGGACAGCAATACGCTGGCGGCCCTGAAGGATCGCGGCGTGGTCGGTATTGCCTTTAATGTCGCGATGCTCGGCACCGGCCCTTTTTTACAGCTCGACGATCTGATGGCGAGGCTGGCGGAGCTGGAGATGTTTGCGCAGATCCAGGTGCAGGATGATCAGCTGCTGGCGCTGATGCCGCTGCTGAACCGCACCCGCACCAAACTGATCTTCGACCATTCCGGGCGACCGGACGTTAACGCCGGGCTGTCGCAGCCGGCATTCCGGGCGCTGCTGTCGCTGGCGGGTCAGGATCGGACGTCGGTCAAACTGTCCGGCATGGCCAAGTTCTCGCAGCAGCGCTATCCGTGGCACGATGCGCAGCCGTATGTGCTGGCGCTGCTCGACGCCTTTGGCGCGGATGCCTGCCTGTGGGGTTCTGACTGGCCGTTCCTGCGCGCCACCGAACGGATGGACATGGGCACCCAGCTGCTGCTGCTGGAGAAAATGATCCCCGACGAAAACACCCGCCGCAAAATCCTGTGGGACACCCCAAAGCGCCTGTTTGGCTTCGACGACTGAGGAAAACGCATGAAAACCATTTATGTTCTGAATGGCCCGAACCTGAATTTGCTGGGCACCCGCGAGCCGGAAACCTATGGCTCCGACACGCTGGAAACGGTGGAAAAGCTCTGCCGCGATACCGCTGCCGAACTGGATATCGCTCTTGAGTTTCGCCAGACCAACCATGAAGGGGAAATGATCGACTGGATCCAGCAGGCGCGTTTGCAGGCCGATGCGCTGGTGATCAACCCGGCCGCCTGGACGCACACCTCGGTGGCGATCCGCGATGCGGTGACCGGCGTGGCGCTGCCGCTGTGGGAAGTGCATATTACCAACGTGCACAAGCGCGAAGCCTTCCGCCATCACTCGTTCCTGTCGGATGTCGCGCAGGGCGTGATTTGTGGTTACGGCATTCGTGGCTACCGCTATGCGTTGATCGAAGCGGCCCGTTCTTTATAAGCGCGGCTCGCTGCCGTGGCACACCTCGCGCAGAAAGCCGATCAGCGCGTCGGCCGCCGGTGACGGCAGGCTGCCGGTGCGGTAGCTCAGCCCAATCGCCCGTCGGGTATCCGGCAGGGCGATCGGCAGCACCACCAGCTCCTCGGACGCCAGCTCAAACTCCAGCTGGTGCGCGGAGACGGCGGCCAGCATATCGGAATCGCGCAGCAGGCCACGCACCAGCGCCAGATCGCCGCTCTCGACCACCGGATCCGGCGTCGGAATGCCCATCGCCAGGAAGCAGTTATCCAGCAGATTACGGGCGGGCGTATGGGAACGCGGCAGCACCCAACGCGCCTCGCGCAGCGCCTGGGTGCTGACCGGTGCCTGCGCCAGCGGGTGATCGCGTCGGGCCACCAGCACCATCTCTTCCGCAAACAGCGGTTCGTTGCTGATATCGTTGATCTCTTCGGTGTTACGCAGCGCACCAAAGATAAAGTCGATCTCGCCGGATCGCATTTCAGACGTCAGCATGCCCCAGGCACTTTCGCTGGTAACCACCTTGATGCCCGGATACCGCGCGGTCAGCCGCACGATCGCCTGCGGCAGCAGTCTTGTGCGGCCGAGCGGTAAGGCCCCCACGCGCACCGTCCCTTCCAGCACCCCTTTGCGGGCGGCAATATCCGCCGGAATATGCCGCAGCTCGTTGAGGGCACGGCGAATGTTCGGCTCGATTTCCCGTCCCGCCAGCGACGGGATCATGCCGTGCGGCGTGCGTTCCAGCAGTGCGATGCCCGCGCCGTTTTCCAGCACCTTGAGCGCGGCGCTGACCGCCGGCTGGCTAAGCCCCAGCTGCTGAGCAACCGACTGCATATGCCGGGTCTGGCACAGCCTGACGAAGATTTGCAGGCGACGGACGTTGAACAGCCACAGCGGTTCTGACTCCGCCCTGCCGCCTTTGCCCTGCAGTTTGCTCAGCAATAACGGGATGGCGTGCAGCTCATCTATCGCCCGTTCGGCGCGCGGCAGAATGCATTTCCCCAGGTCGGTCAGGCGCATACCGCCCGCATGACGCTCAAATAACGGCACGCCTAAAGTGAGTTCCAGATCGCGAATGGCGCGGGTGATCGCCGACTGGGTACGAAATAATTCATCGGCTGCCTTTGAGACACTTCCCTGAACCACAACCTGACTAAATGCCCTGATTTGCATCAGGTTTGTCAGTTCCTGCCGGGTAATTTCCTGTGCCATTTCCGCTCCTTCTCAACCTGTGATCTGAGCCAAACTATAAATAAAACGCATACCCACTGCAATCAAATGAATTATCCGGGGATTCGCCCGCGTGACAGCATGAAAAAAACGCAAAGGAACCCGAATATGACTGAGTTAACTTCCCCGAAAACCGCTCTGGTGGTCAGCGCTCACTCTGCCGATTTCGTCTGGCGTGCCGGCGGCGCCATCGCGCTGCATCAGCAACAGGGCTATCAGGTGCATATCGTTTGCCTGTCCTTTGGCGAGCGCGGCGAATCGGCCAAGCTGTGGCGTAAAGGGCCGTCGATGACCGAAGCGCAGGTCAAAGCATCCCGCCGCACGGAGGCGCAGGCCGCCGCCGAAATCCTCGGTGCCAGCATCGAATTTTTCGATCTCGGTGACTACCCGCTGTGTGCGGACAAAGAGACGCTGTTCCGCCTGGCGGACGTCTATCGCCGCGTGCAGCCTCACTTTGTGCTGACCCATTCCCTGCAGGATCCCTACAACTACGACCATCCGATGGCGACTAATCTGGCGCAGGAAGCGCGAATTATCGCCCAGGCCGAAGGCTACCGTCCGGGCGAGAAGATCGTTGCCGCACCGCCGGTGTACTGCTTTGAGCCGCACCAGCCCGAGCAGTGCAACTGGAAGCCGGACGTGCTGCTGGATATCACCCGCGTCTGGGACAAAAAGTACGCGGCGATCCAGTGTATGGCCGGGCAGGAACACCTGTGGGAGTACTACACCCGCGTGGCCCAGCAGCGTGGCGTGCAGGCGAAACGCAATGTCGGTATCACCGCCGCCCGCGATATCATTTACGGCGAGGGCTATCAGAGCATCTTCCCCCGCGTGACGGAGGATCTGGCATGAGTGCGATCGGTCAAAAAGGCGTTGTGGTGCGTAATATCCCGCGCGCGGATAACAAGGATATCGCTTCGCTGGCGACATCCGGCGTGGCAACGGTGCATGAAGCCCAGGGTCGCAAAGGGCTGCTGGATCACGCCATCCGTCCCCTTCAGCAGAACAAATCGGTGGCGGGCAGCGCCGTCACCGTGCTGCTGGCACCGGGCGATAACTGGATGTTTCACGTCGCGGTTGAGCAGTGTAAGCCCGGCGACATTCTGGTGGCGGTGCCGACTTCCCCGTGCGTGGATGGCTTCTTCGGCGATCTGCTTGCCACCTCGCTGAAGGCGCGCGGCGTGATTGGCCTGATTGCCGATCACGGCGTTCGCGACTCGCGCACGCTGCGTGAGATGGGCTTTGCGGTCTGGTCCCGCGCGGTGTTTGCGCAAGGCACGGTGAAAGAAACGCTCGGCTCGGTCAACGTGCCGGTGATCTGCGCCGGTCAGCTGATCAATCCTGGCGATGTGATTGTCGCCGATGACGATGGCGTGGTGGTAGTGGCGCGCGGCGAAGCGGCGCAGGTGGCGGAAAGCGCCCGCAAGCGCGAAGCGCTGGAAGAGAGCAAACGCGTGCGCATGGCGGCGGGCGAACTGGGTCTGGACATCTACCAGATGCGCCCACGGTTGGCCGAGAAAGGCCTGCGCTACCTGGACACCCTTGACGATCTGGAGACCTAATATGCGCCAGCGCCGCCTGCCCTGCCTGCTGATGCGCGGGGGAACCTCAAAAGCCGCCTGCCTGCTGGCCAGCGATCTGCCTTCAGACGCGGATCGTCGCGATCGCGTGCTGCTGGCGCTGATGGGATCGCCGGACAGCCGCCAGATCGACGGCCTGGGCGGTGCCGATCCGCTGACCAGCAAAGTGGCGATCGTCCGGCGATCCGAACGTGCCGATGCCGATGTCGATTACCTGTTTGCCCAGGTCAACGTCGACAAGGCCATCGTCGATTACGGCCAGAACTGCGGCAACGTGCTGGCGGCGGTTGGTCCGTTTGCCATCCAGCGCGGGCTGGTTAAGGCCGGCGATCCGCTCACGGAAGTGCGGATCTTTATGCAGAACACCGGGCAGATTGCGGTCGCGCAGATCGCCACGCCAGACGGCGAAGTCTGCTACGACGGCGATCTGAAGATCGACGGCGTGCCGGGCACGGCGGCGGAGGTACTGCTGAATTTCAGCGATATCGCCGGATCCAGCTGTGGCTCTCTGCTGCCAACCGGCCAGCCGCGCAATGTCTTCGACGGCATCGAAGTGACCTGCATCGATAACGGCATGCCGGTGGTGCTGTTGCGGGCCGCCGATCTGGGCCGTACCGGCTACGAGAGCCGCGAGCAGCTGGACAACGATCCTGAACTGAAGCAGCGGCTGGAATCCATCCGCCTGCAGGCCGGTCCGTTAATGAATCTGGGTGACGTCAGCCAGCGCACCGTGCCGAAGATGACGCTGCTTTCGGAACCACGTCAGGGCGGCACCATCAACAGCCGCACCTTTATTCCGCACCGCTGCCACGCCTCGATTGGCGTGCTGGGCGCGGTGAGCGTTGCCAGCGCCTGCCTGGTGGCGGGCAGTGTCGCCAACGGCCTCGCCCGGGTCGGCACCGCACGCGATCAGCGGCTGAGCGTCGAGCATCCCGGCGGCGAATTTAGCGTGCTGTTGCAGCGCGATGATCGCCTTCAGCTGACCGGCGCCGGACTGCTGCGCACCGCCAGACTGATTTTTGCCGGTGAGGTGATGATCCCGGCGTCCGTCTGGCCGCTTTCCTCATCACAGGAGACGCTGTAATGACAAAAATAACCTTTATTGGCTTTGGTGAAGCGGGCGGCATTCTCGCCGCGGCGCTGGCGAAACAGGCTGAAGTCACGGTGTGGGACCGCAAGTTCGATCGCGCCGAATGCCGCGCGGCGATGGTGGAGAAAGCCGATGGCGCGGGTGTGCGCGTGGCCCGCTCGCTGGGCGATGCGCTGGACGGGGCCGAACTGATCTTCTCCGCCGTCACCGCTTCTGAAGCGCTGAACGTGGCGATGGCCGCCGCCGCCGATCTGCACCCTGGCCAGACCTTCCTCGATCTGAACTCGGTGGCACCGGCCACCAAACTGGCGGCCGCCGAACTGATTGAGGCCCGTGGCGCGAACTATATCGATGTGGCGGTGATGGCCCCGGTGCCGCCAGCGGGGCTGAAAACGCCGCTGCTGATTGGCGGTAAAACGGCGGAAGCCCTGAACGTCACGCTGCGCTCGCTGGGGATGAACAGCCAGTATCGCAGCCGCGACGTGGGCGAAGCCTCCGCGATCAAAATGTGCCGCAGCGTGATGATCAAAGGGTTGGAAGCGCTGACCACCGAATGCCTGAGCGCCGCCCGTCAGTACGGTGTGGAACAGGCGGTGCTGGACTCGCTGCATGCCAGCTTCCCGTCGCTGGGCTGGAATGCCGCTCTGCCGGATTACCTGATTAGCCGGGTGGCGGAGCACGGCCAGCGCCGCGCAGAAGAGATGCGCGAAGTGGTACAAACCCTGCAGGACGTCAACGTGGTCCCGGCGATGAGCCAGGGCATCGTCACCACACAGCAAGGGCTGGTCGATGCGCTGGCGCAACGTGACCTCAACTATCAACAGCTTACCCCCTTTGTCTGGCAGCATACGCTGGACCGGATTTACGTTAAGGACTGATATGAAACCGTTATTTTTCGCCGCCAGCCTGCTGCTGGCCTCGGCAGGATCCTGCGCCGCCGCAGGCCTGAATGCCGCCCAGGCTGACCAGGTGCTCAACCACGTCAAAGAGAGCCTTGCCGCCGCCAACAGCACCGGCTGTGTGGCGGTGGTCGATGCCAGTGGACTGCTGGTCGCCTTCCAGCGTTTTGATAACGCGCCGCCGGGCTGCGTGAACGCCTCAATCGGCAAGGCCCGCACCTCCGCCCTGTACCACGCGCCGTCGCTGAAGTTTATGCAGCGCCTGCAACAGGGCGAAACCACCGTGCTGGCAATCCCGCAGGCGGTCGCCCTTGGCGGTGGCTTCCCGCTGACCCTGCACGGTGAGATTGTCGGTGCGGTTGGCGTCAGCACCCCCAAACAGGAACTGGATAATCAGGCCTCAGAGTCGGCCGCTACCGCGCTCAACTGAGCGCAACCCGTAAAGGATTTCACCTTATGTCGCTTACACGTCGCCGACTGTTAGTCGGCTCGACGGGCCTGTTGGTTGCTGGCGCGTTGAGCCAGTGGCTGCCCGCATTTGCCCGTGCGCCGCTGGCGTCGGCCATTACGGTGCCCGCAAATTTCGTCTCGCTGTCGCAAACGCTGACCGGCATGGATCGCCCTGATGCACTGCTGGCGCAGCGCCTGTACAGCTGGCTGCATCAGCGGATCGACGGATTGGACAACCAGCTGATCGGCCTGAGCGACCTGCTTCATCGCCAGCCTGCGCTGCAGGGCGATGCGCTGCTGGCGGCGATGGCTGACCAGCCGGCGGCGGTGCAGGAACTCTATCAGACGCTGGTTTCCGGCTGGTATCTCGGCGTGGTGAACCGCCAGAAGCCGGAATGCGTGGCGTTTGAGAATATCGTCAGTTATCGCGTGGTTAAGACCTCGTTGCTTCTTCCGAGCTATGCGCCGGGTGAAGCCAATTTCTGGACGCAACCGCCAGGCAAGGAGAGCAATGCACATGGCTGAGAATGTAAGCGCAGATGTGGTGGTGATTGGCGCCGGGATTGCCGGTTCGCTGGCCGCCCTGAAAATGGTCAAGGCCGGGGTTTCGGTGCTGATGCTGGAATCCGGCCCGGAAATCAAACGGGACCAGGCCGTGGAGTATTTCCGTCACTCGCCGTTTAAGGGCGATTTCACCGAACCCTATCCGCCAGAGCCCTGGGCACCGCAGCCCAAATTTATCCCGGTGGATAATCACTATCTGATCCAGAAAGGGCCGGATCCTTATCGCGCACAATACCTGCGCGGCACCGGCGGCACCACCTGGCACTGGGCGGGTCAGGCATTTCGCCTGCTGCCCAACGATTTCCGCCTCAACACGCTGTACGGCGTCGGCCGCGACTGGCCGCTGAGCTATGCCGATCTGGAACCTTATTACTGCGATGCGGAAGCCCAGATGGGCGTATCGGGCGATGACGATCTCAACTCGCCGCGTTCGCGTCCCTATCCGCTGCCCGGCATTCCGCTGCCTTACGGCTTTGAGCGGCTGAAAGCCCGTCTGGCGCCGCTGGGCTACGACGTGGGGATTGGCCCGCAGGCGCGCAACAGCATTCCTTACGATGGCCGCCCGGCCTGCTGCGGCAACAACAACTGTATGCCGGTCTGCCCGATTGACGCGCAGTATCACGGCGGCATTTCGGCCCGTAAGGCGCTGGATGCCGGGGTGAAAATCATCGCCAACGCGGTGGTCTACAAGATTGAGGCCGACGACCAAGGCGTGATCCAGGCGGTGCATTACCTTGACCGCAATAAAGCCAGCCATCGGGTCACCGGCAAGCAGTTCGTACTGACCGCCAACGGCATTGAAAGTCCGAAACTGCTGCTGCTCTCCACCAGCGATCGCTATCCCAACGGCATCGCCAACAGCTCCGGCATGGTCGGCCGCAACCTGATGGATCATCCGGGTTCGTCCGTTGAATTTTATGCCGACGAGCCGGTGTGGTTTGGTCGTGGGCCGATGCGGCCTGGCAGCATCAACAACCTGCGTGATGGTGACTTCCGCAAGGATCGTTCGGCGTTGCGTGTCGATCTGGCGAACACCTCGCCGGTGCGCTATCTTACCGAAAGGCTGGTGAAACAGGGCTTCTATGGCCGGGCACTGAACGACAAGCTGCGCTGGCAGGCCGAACGTTTTGTGCAGCTGAAATGCCTGCTGGAGATGCTGCCGGAACCGGAAAACCGCGTGGTGCTGAGCAAAACCGAAAAGGATGCCTGGGGCATTCCCCGGCTGGAAGTGTATTACCGCTTCCCGGACTACGTTCACCGTGGCTATGACCAGTCGATGCAGGATTTTAAAAAGATGGTGGCAGAGATGGGTGGCACCGAGGCGGTGTACAGCAAGCGCGGCGTTTACGATAACAATCAGCATATTACCGGCACGATGATCATGGGCAGCGATCCGAAAGACTCGGTGGTGGATGCGGACTGTCGCACTCACGATCACCCGAATCTGTATATCGCCGGCACCGGCATTATGCCGTCAGCCTCGACGGTGAACTCCACGCTGACCGGCACCGCGCTGGCACTGCGGATGGCCGATACGGTGCTGAAAAGCCTGGGAGCAACCGCATGAAGCGCACCCTGCTGGCACTCTCCCTGACTGCGGTGATGTGTACTGCCGCCCATGCCGATCCGGCCCAGATCGCGCGCGGCAAATACCTGGCAACGGCGGCTGACTGCTCGGCCTGCCACACCGCGACCAACGGCAAACCCTTTGGCGGCGGCTTTGCGGTCAGCACGCCGTTCGGGCAGATTTACGGCACCAATATTTCCTCCGATCCCGAGTACGGCATCGGTAGCTGGAGCGAGGACGAGTTTGTCGCGGCGGTGCGCGATGGCGTTGGCAAAGGCGGCAAGCAGCTTTATCCGGCGATGCCGTACGACGCCTTCAGCAAAATGCGCCGCGAAGATGTGCTGGCGATCCGCGCGTACCTGCTGGCTTTGGCCGCCGTACATGTTGCCTCGCCGGAAACGCAGCTCGGCTTCCCGTACAACCAGCGTTGGGGACTGCGCTTCTGGAAATGGCTGAACCTGGATAAAGGCGCGCTTAAGCCCGATCCGGCGCAAAGCCCGCAGTGGAACAACGGCCGCTATCTGGTGGAAGCGCTGGCGCACTGCGGCACCTGCCACACGCCGCGTAATATCACCAAGGGCATGGATAATGGCAGCCCGCTGTCCGGCGGCGATTTGGGCGGCTGGATGGCGTGGAACATCACGCCGGATAAAAACGCTGGTATCGGTAACTGGAGCGAAAAGCAGCTGGTCACCTACCTGAAAACCGGCTTTGTCGCCGGACGCGCCAGCGCCTCCGGGCCGATGGCGGAAGCCGTTGAGCACAGCCTGCAATATCTGCCGGACAGCGACCTGCAGGATATCGCGCTGTACCTGCGCAGCGTGAAGCCGGTTGGCGATGATAAGCAGACCAAACCACGCGATGACTGGGGGCAGCCTACCGCCACCGTCAGCCAGCTGCGGGGAAGCTCAGACGCCTGGCGCCGTGAGAACGCCGGCGCAGTGGTGTTTGCCGGCAACTGTGCCAGCTGCCACGGTGCGTCGGGCGGCGGATCGGGTACAGGCTTTGGCGCCTATCCTTCGCTCAGCCACCACACCACCACCGGCGCGTGGGACAGCCGCAATCTGATTTCGGTGGTGCTGAACGGCGTCCACCGCAAGATGAGCCAGGGCGAAGTGTTTATGCCGCCGTTTGCGCCGGAGCTGAGCGATGAACAGGTGGCCGACGTCGCCAACTTTGTCAGCCGCGAGTTCGGCAATCCGGCGGCTGCGTCGGTAACGGCAAAGCAGGTGGCTGAACGTCGGCAGGAAGCGAAACTCGCCTCGCCGCCGGTGTATGGCCAGGGGGATAAGCCTTAGGGGTTACTGCCCGATCGTCCCACCGAGGGGAGATCGGGCGGGAATCATCAGTGAATAATGGCGTTGAGGATCAACACCCCGCCGAGGCCGAGGAACGAGATCAGCGTTTCCATCACCGTCCAGGTTTTCAGCGTTTCCACCACGGTCAGATTGAAGTAGCCCTTAAACAGCCAGAAGCCCGGATCGTTGACGTGCGAGGCGATCACGCTGCCGGATCCCACCGCCAGCACCATCAGCGCAGGATCGGTATGGGTGATGGCGATAATCGGCGTAACGATCCCGGCGGTGGTGATCGCCGCCACGGTGGCCGATCCCAGCGCCACGCGCAGCATTGCCGCCACGGTCCAGCACATCAGCAGCGGCGACAGCGACGAGCCTTTCATCAGGTCAGCGATATAGTTGCCAACGCCGCTGTCGACCAGCACCTGCTTGAACGCCCCGCCGCCGGCGATGATAAAGACAATCATGGCGATGGCGGCAATCGAGCTGCCGCACATCTCCATCACCTCTTCCATCTTACGGCCGTTGCGCAGGCCCAGCGTCAGCACCGCCACCACGACCGAAATAAACAGCGCCACGGCCGGATTACCAATAAATTCAAAGAACTGACGCAGCGCATTCTCTTTCGGCATGGTCAGCTCGCAGATCGCGGCGATGGCCATCAGGATCACCGGGATCACCGCCGCAAAGATGCTGATCCAGAAGCCCGGCATTTCGTGTTCTTCAAAGATCTTCGGATTGAACAGGCCTTCCGGCGGTTCGCGCTCGAAGCTTTTCAGGAAACGGGAGAAAATCGGCCCGGCGACGATCACCGTCGGAATGGTGATGATCAGCCCGTACAGCAGCGTGGTGCCGATATTGGCGCCAAAGATGGTGGCGATCGCCGTCGGGCCCGGGTGCGGCGGCAGGAAGCAGTGGGTCACCGACAGGGCGGCGACCATCGGCACGCCGACGTACAGCAGCGGCATCTGCGCCGCCGCCACGATGGTAAACACCAGCGGCAGTAACAGCACGAAGCCTACTTCATAAAACATCGCCAGACCGACAATCAGCCCGGTGACCACCAGCGCCCATTGCAGATGCTTTTTACCGAAGGCGGCTATCAGCGTGGTGGCCACCCGCTGCGCCGCGCCGGTATCGGACACCAGCCTGCCGAGCATGGCACCAAACCCGAGGATCATCGCCAGGCTGCCCAGCGTGCCGCCGATGCCTTTTTGGATCGAGGCCACCACCGCCAGCGGCGTCATGCCTTCCGCCACGCCGACCACCGCCGAGACAAACACCAACGCAATAAAGCCATTCACTTTGAAGACGATCATCAGCACCAGAAGCAGGATCACGCCAACCGCTATGATGGTTACAGGCATGCTAATTCCTTGAAGAAAAGAGTCAGAGGATGCATTAGGTGTAGTTGCTTCTTTCGCGCTACGCCGCTGAAAAAGCGCAATACCTGGCGGCACATCACACTCCGGTTAACAACACTTTAACAATGGGCTTTTCATCGCTACAGTAGCACTCATCCGACCACTCACTTTCAGGGTCTTATGAACACTTCCTTGTTCTCTCCGCTTGATTTGGGTTTTACCCAGTTGAAGAACCGCGTGCTGATGGGCTCCATGCATACCGGGCTGGAAGAGCACCCGGACGGGCCGCGCCGTCTGGCCGCCTTCTATGCCGAGCGCGCGGCGGCGGGCGTGGCGCTGATTGTTACCGGCGGCATTGCGCCGTCGGCGGAAGGCGTGGTGATGGCCGGCGCGTCGGTGCTTAATCATGCGGATCAGCTGGCGCATCATCGCCCGGTCACCGACGCGGTGCACCAGGCCGGCGGCAAAATCGCGCTGCAAATCCTGCATGCCGGACGCTACAGCTATCAGCCTTCGCTGGTTGCCCCTTCGCCGCTGCAGGCCCCAATTAACCCGTTTAAGCCGCATGAGCTTAATGGCGACGATATTCTGGCGCTGATCGGCGACTTTGCGCACTGCGCCGCACTGGCGAAAGAGGCCGGGTATGACGGCGTGGAGATCATGGGATCGGAAGGCTATCTGATTAATCAGTTTCTGGCGGCACGCACCAACCAGCGCCAGGACGACTGGGGCGGTGATGACAGCCGCCGCATGCGCTTTGCGGTGGAGATTGTTAAGGCGGTGCGGGAAGCGGTCGGCCGGGAATTTATCATTATCTTCCGCCTGTCGATGCTGGATCTGGTTGAACAGGGCAACACCCTGCCGCAGAGCATCCGGCTGGCGAAAGCCATTGAGCGCGCGGGGGCCAGCCTGATCAACACCGGCATCGGCTGGCACGAAGCGCGGATCCCCACCATCGCCACTTCGGTGCCGCGCGGCGCGTTTGGCTGGGTCACCCGGGAACTTCGCCAGCACCTGAGCATTCCGCTGATCGCCACTAACCGCATTAATCATCCTGACGTGGCGCAAGCCCTGCTGGATGAGGGCTGTGCGGATATGATTTCGATGGCGCGGCCGTTCCTCGCCGATGCAGAGTGGGTCAGCAAGGCCCGCGCCGGGCACAGCGACCGGATCAATACCTGTATCGGCTGTAATCAGGCCTGTCTGGATCAGATTTTCGCCGGCCGGATCACCTCCTGCCTGGTGAACCCGCGCGCCTGCCATGAAACCGAGATGCCGGTTACGCCGACGCAGAACGTAAAACGGCTGGCGGTGATTGGCGCCGGTCCGGCGGGGCTGGCGTTTGCGGTCAATGCCGCCGCGCGCGGCCATCAGGTGACGCTGTTTGACCGTGCGGCTGAGGTTGGCGGCCAGTTTAATATTGCCCGGCAGATCCCTGGCAAAGAAGAGTTCAGCGAAACCCTGCGTTACTACCGTCGCCAGCTGGCGTTGACCGGCGTGACTCTGAGGCTGAATGAAGCGGCCCGCGCTGAGCAACTGACCGAATTTGATGAGATCGTGCTGGCGACCGGCGTTACCCCGCGCCTGCCGGACATCCCCGGCCTGGATCACCCTTCCGTGCTCAGCTATCTGGACGTGTTGCGCGATAAAAAGCCGGTCGGCCCGCGCGTGGCGCTGATTGGCGCTGGCGGAATTGGTTTCGATACTGCCGAATACCTCAGCCAACACGGGCCGTCCACCAGCCTGGATATTGCCGCCTTTTGCCAGGAGTGGGGCATCGATCGGACCCTGCAACAGCCCGGCGGACTGGTGCCGCCGGTGCTGCCGACGGCGGAACGGCAGATCTGGTTATTGCAGCGCAAGCCCGGAAAACCGGGGGCCGGACTGGGTAAAACCACCGGCTGGATCCACCGCGCCAGCCTGCAAATGCGGGCGGTGAACATGTGGGGCGGCGTGCAGTATCTGAAGATTGATGACCGCGGCCTGCATATTCTGCGCGAGGGCGAGCCGCTGCTTCTGGCCGTCGATAACGTGGTGATTTGCGCCGGTCAGGAGCCTAACCGTCAGCTGGAAGCTTCGCTCACCCGCCTGGGTAAGCCGCTGCATATTATTGGCGGTGCGGATGTGGCGATGGAGCTGGATGCCCGCCGCGCGATTGCGCAGGGCACCCAGCTGGCGCTGTCGATCTAAACGACGGCGTTTTACGTGCCTGGCAGAGGCGATCCTGCCAGGCGGTTCAGCGGCTTATTTACCGCTCCACGCCTTCAGGTTGGCGTCACGGGTTTGCAGCTTCTGCTCTGGCGTCAGCTTGTTATAGCCTTCGCCTAATCCGCTTTCCCAGTCGCCGTACAGCGGGTTAGGCAGAATAATGAACTGCGTGCCGAACAGGCGGTTGTTCTGGTTCACAAAAGCACGACGCTGGGCGTTGCCCTGATGCCAGGTCGCGGCACCGTAGTCGTTAAGGTTGTCGCCGATATACAGCACCACGTCGTAGCCTTCCGCCTTGATCGCATCAAATCGCGCCTGCTTGTTTGAGCTGTCGCTCTTCAGGCGCAGGGTTTTATCGTTCACCCCGGTGAAGCCCAGTTGGGTCAGGTTTGCCGCCGTGGCCGCCGCATCTTTACTGTCGCGGTTGGAGACATAGAACATGGTGCCGCCGTGGCTGTTAACGTAGTTGGCAAAGTTGACCGCGCCCGGTACGGCGGTGGCCTGTTTTGCCTGGGTCCACTGTGACCAGCTCTTATCGGCAAACGGCTGGTTCGCCTTCACCTGCCAGGCGCTGTAAGCGCTGTTATCGATCATCGTTTCATCCAGATCGACGATCACCGCCTTCGGCTTGCCGGTCAGCGACGGGGCTTTATCAAACGCCAGCGTGGCAAAATTAAACGCCTGATACGCCAGCGCCTGATATTCACCCGACTGCTGGAACCAGTTAAGCGCCATCACCGACTGCTGATTCAGCTGATTGGCAGCATCCTGTTTGTGAGGGGCACAGCCAGACAGCGCCAGCGCCATCAGCACGGCGGCACTTAAGGTGGTGGTGGTTTTCATTTTCAAGGGTGGTGATCTCCTGCCAGAATAAAGGGATAGAAAGGCTTTCGAATTAACGCCTTAAAAATGTAGCATCTCCCCCGTAATGTGAAGAGATTGTTCGCCTGCTGATGACGTAAAGGACTGGAACATGCCGCAACCCTATCGCTCTCCCCTGCTCTCTTCGCTGAGCTGGCTCGATCACGCTTTCCTGCCCGCCGGTGAGCGTCCGCCGGAAGAGAGCATCTATAACCATCAGCGTCACAGCCCCAACGTGGTACTGGATACCGAGGCGCTGCCGGTCAAAAGCCAGCAGGCGGACGGATTGATTGGCACCGGCACGCGGCCCGTCGCGGTGTATACCGCCGACTGCCTGCCGATCCTGATTGCCGATACCCGACACAAGCAGGTTGCCGCCGTCCATGCCGGACTGAACGGCGCGCTGGGCGGCGTGTTGATCAATACCCTGCGACGCCTGTGTGAACGCGGCGCCACGCCGGACAGCCTGATGATGGCCATTGGTCCGGCAATCTGTCCCTGCTGCTATGAGCTGGGTGACGAACGCATTGCGGGCATCCAGCAGGAGAACCCTCATGATCTCGCCGGGCTGATCGCCTTCTCAACCGTGCAGCCGGTTAACCGCGATGCGGTTCGCGCACAGGCGAAAGGCACCACCGGTGGAGTGTGGTTTGATCTGCCGCTGCTGGCTAAGAGGATGGCGATGCGTGAAGGGGTGCCGGAAGCACAGATTGAACTGAGCGAAATATGCACTTACTGCATGGCGGAAGCGCAGGCCAGCTACCGCCGCAACAGCCACTTCGATCACGGCTATCAGCAGCGTTTTTCGTGGATCCGCAGGCAGGATTAAGCGCATAAAAAAAAAAGGCGGCCCGTTGCAGGTGCCGCCTTGTTTGTCTGTCGCGACAGCGCTAGCGCATCTTCACCGAACGCAGGATCACGAACTTCTGGTTAGAAGCCACGGTGGTGCAGTTGCCAAACAGTTTCTTCATTTTGCGGTAGTAGTCCAGATGGCGGTTACCCACCACGCGCAGCTCGCCGCCTTCCTGCAGACAGCGATAGGAATCGCGCATCATCTGCCAGGCAATATAGTCGGTCAGCGTGTTCTGCTGATGGAACGGCGGATTGCACAGCACCGCATGGAAGGTATTCGACGGGAAGCCCGCCAGTGAATGGTTCACCGAGAAGTGGCAGCGATCCATGTCATCCGGACGGTTCACTTCCACGTTCATCTCGCTGGAGGCGACCGCCATCCAGGATTCATCGATAAAGTGCACTTCAGCAGCCGGGTTCTGATCCAGCGCGGTCAGGCCAATAACGCCGTTACCGCAGCCCAAATCGGCAATCTCGCCTTCAATTCCTTCTGGCAGGTTCGCCATAAAGAAGCGCGCGCCCACATCCAGACCGCTGCGGGAAAACACGTTGGCGTGGTTGTGGATTTCGTACTGCGTGTCGTCCAGCGGCCAGATCGAGGTCATTGGCGCATCGGCCAGCGCCGGCAGCGTCGGTTCACAGAAGATCAGACGCGCTTTTTTCACCGCCAGCGAGGTTTTGGTGACGCCCAGCACGCGTTCAAACAGGTTCAGCGTCGAGGTGTGAATGTCTTTCGCTTTGCCTGCGGCAATAATTTTCGTTTCAGGCGTGACCACGCTACGCAGTGAACGTAACTGATGCTCTAATAGCGCCAGCGTTTTAGGGATCTTGATCAGCACCACGGCAGGGGTAATGGTCAGCGGCGCGAGGCTGTTGATAAACTTCACGTCCCCTTCGTCCATCGCGTTTTCATTCAGGTTCTGACGCGTGGCCAGCTCGCACATCACCGAGTCGCTGATGCTGTAAAGCTCTTCACCGTACAGTCCGCATGCCAGCGTGCCAAAGGTGTCGTTGAACAGGAAAACGGGGCCATTGGTCTGAATATCGGCCATATGTTGCAGCAAATATTCATCGGCAGCATCCCAGGCCTGTAACGGGCTCTCTTCGCGCGTCTGGGGGAAACGGTGCAGCGTCAGCGTGCGGTGGCTCAGTTCGAGTTGGCTCATGGGATCTCCGGCGTGGTAAAATTCCCGCGATTTATCCCCTAAAACGGGCTAACAGTAAACTTTTTTCTTTCCTGGAGTCAGCATGTCGTCGCTTATTTACCTGCAAGGTTACCCCGAATCCCTGCTTTCTCAGGTCAGAACGCTGATCGATCAGCAGCGTCTGGGGGAAGTGCTGCAGAAGCGCTATCCCACCAGCCACAGCATCACCAGCGATAAAGCGCTGTACGATTACGCGCTGGATTTAAAGAACCAGACCTTACGCAAATCGCCGCCGCTGAACAAAGTGATCTACGACAGCAAAATAAAAGTGATGAAGCACGCGCTCGGTCTGCATACCGCCATTTCGCGCGTGCAGGGCGGCAAGCTGAAAGCCAAGGCGGAGATCCGCGTCGCCACCATTTTTAAGCAGGCACCGGAAGCGTTTCTGCGGATGATCGTGGTGCACGAGCTGGCGCACATCAAAGAGAAGGATCACAACAAGGCGTTCTATCAGCTTTGCTGCCATATGGAGCCAGAATACCACCAGCTGGAATTCGATACCCGCCTGTGGCTGACCGAGCAGTCCCTGCGCGGACGGGAGAGCGAATAGCGCCCGGCCGTCACACCGCGAATCGCTTCGCGCCCGCCACGCAGACAATGGCGGCCAGGGTCACCAGCAGCATCGACCAGCTGACGGTTTCGTGCAGCAGCAGCGCGGCCAGGCCCAGCGCGATAAAGGGCTGAAACAGTTGCAGCTGGCTGACCGCCGCAATGCCACCCTGCGACAGGCCGCGATACCAGAAGATAAAGCCAATCAGCATGCTGAACACCGAGACGTAACCAAATCCGAGCCACGCAGGCAGGCCAACGTTGGCAAAGGAATCGGGACGCGTCAGGTATGTCGCCGGCAGCATCACCGGCAGCGACAGCACCAGCGCCCAGCAAATCACCTGCCAGCCGCCGAGCCGGCGCGATAAGCGCGCCCCTTCGGCATAGCCCAGACCGCAGATAATCACCGCCGCCAGCATGCAGATATCGCCACGCAACGATCCCTGCGCGCTGCCGATCAGCGCATAACCCGCCACGGCGGCGCTGCCAAGCAATGAGAACAGCCAGAACGCCGGACGGGGACGCTCGCCGCCGCGCAGCACCGCAAAGGTGGCGGTACAAAGCGGAAGCAGCCCGAGAAACACAATCGAATGGGCGGAAGAGACATGCTGCACCGCCAGCGCGGTCAGCAGCGGGAACCCCACCACCACGCCCATCGCAGCGATCGCCAGCGAGGCGATATCCTGACCTGCAGGCCGCCGCTGGCGGAAAGCCATCAGCAGCGCCAGCCCCAGTAATCCGGCAATGGTGGCGCGGGCACAGGTGAGGAAAACCGGATCGAGATCGGCCACCGCCGCGCGGGTTGCCGGCAGCGAACCGGCGAATATCACCATGCCGATAAAACCGTTGATCCAGCCATTTGATTTCAGATTCATGTCACGCGTTCTCCCTGTTGCAGATAGCCGCATTGAAGCATTGAAATAAACCGCCGGGCCAGAGACAATCAAGTACAATTCAAACGAACTGTACTGGTTCACTTTCCCCTACAGTCTGGAGTGCCCGATGTCGGAAAACCTCACGCGTATCGCGATGGTGATGCAGGACGTGCGCAGCAAAATTGCCGCCCGAAATTATCTGCCCGGCTCGCGGCTGCCGTCGGTTCGCGCCCAGGCGAAGACGCTGGGCGTGTCGGTATCGACCGTGGTGGAGGGCTATGAACGGCTGGCGGCGGAGAATGTGATTCTGGCAAGGCCCGGTGCCGGGTTTTTCGTCAGTGGCCCGGTGGCCCCGCTGGATCTGGCGCAAATCAGCCCGCGACTCGACAGAAATATCGATCCGCTGTGGATGTCTCGTCAGTCGCTGGAAGCCGATGACAGTATGCTGAAGCCCGGCTGCGGCTGGCTTCCGGCCTCGTGGATGTTTGAAGAAGGCATCCGTCGGGCGATGCGCACGCTGGCGAGATCGGACGCCTCGCTGCTGACCGATTACGCCACGCCGCTGGGCCATGCGGGGATGCGCCAGTTTCTGGCGCGCAAGCTTGCGCTGGAAGGCGTTGAGACCGAAGCCAGCCGCATCCTGCTGACCGAATCCGGCACCCAGGCGGTCGATCTGATTTGCCGCTTCCTGTTGGAGCCGGGCGATACCGTGCTGGTGGACGATCCCTGCTACTTCAATTTCCATGCGCTGCTGAAGGCGCATCGGGTCAACGTCGTCGGCATTCCTTATACCGCCACCGGCCCGGATCTCACCGCCTTCAGTCAGGCGTTGCAGCAGCATGCGCCCAGGCTGTATCTGACCAACTCCGGTATTCAGAACCCCACCGGCGCCACGCTTTCTCCGGTCACGGCGCACCGGCTGCTGAAGCTGGCCGATGCGGCAAATCTGGTGATTATCGAGGATGATATTTTTGCCGATCTCGAGGTGTCTGCCGCGCCACGACTGGCCGCGTTTGACGGACTGTCGCGGGTGATTTTTATCGGCAGCTTTTCAAAAACGGTTACCGCATCGGTGCGCTGTGGGTTTATCACCGGCCGCGCCGACTGGATTGAGAGCCTGACCGATTTCAAAATCGCCACCAGCTTTAGCGGCGGTCGCATGGCGGCCGAACTGTTGCTGACCGCGATGACTGACGGCGGCTACCGGCGGCATATGGAAACCGTGCGGCTGCGGCTGGCGCAGGCGATGAGCGACACCGTGGCGCAACTCAAACCCCTTGGGATCACCCCCTGGCTGGTGCCGCATGCCGGGATGTTTTTATGGTGCCAGCTGCCCACCGGCACCGATGCCGCCGTCGTCTCGCGCCGTTGCCTGCAGGAAGGGGTGGTGCTGGCGCCGGGCAATACCTTTAGCCAGCTGCAAAACGCGGGCGATTTTATGCGCTTTAACGTCTCCCAGTGCGCGGATAAGCGGATTTTTGACCTCCTTGGACGCGTGCTGGCGGACTCCAAACCGGTTTAACAGACGCCAAAAAATGGCCGCGCGAGGGTCGATCGCGCGCGCCGTCATACAAATTCCGTATGGCTGTTTTTTGCCCGATATTCGCCGAATTCAGCGCCGCTGAATGTCTGCTGCTAATTGCTTGTTAACTGGTGACAAAGCGGCAAATGTCATACCAACCAGTTCGACAAAAGTGCCTGATTCTTCTCGTTTTTCCCCGTTCCCCCGCGTATTGACACGGTTGTCATGTCATTTGATTATCGAGCCAACTTCACTCGGACAGGATCGGGTTTATGCAATGGGATCAACAGGCGCTTGTTGCCGGTACTCAACCTCTCTGGTGGCAAATCGCCGAGCGGCTTCGCCGTGAAATCGAATTTGGCGGCTTTAAGCAGGGCGACGTGTTGCCGTCCGAAGCGGCCCTCAATCAGGTGTTTGGCGTCAGCCGCACCACCGCCAGAGCAGCGCTGGATAAGCTTGAGCAGGAAGGGCTGATCAGCCGCCGGGCGGGAAAAGGCTCGATCGTTTTGCCGCCGCAGGTTATCCAGCCGCTGAGCCAGATGTCGAGCTTTGCCGAAGATATGCGCCGTCGCGGCTTTATCGCCAGCTATAAAACCCTCAGCGCCCGCATGGTGACGCCGCCCGCAGAAGCCGCCGCCGCGCTGGGGCTGGGCGAACATGAGAAGGCCTATGCCATCTCGCGCCTACTCAATGCCGATAACCAGCCGATGGCGCTCTCCTACAGCTGGCTGAAACCCGGCCTGTTCGACCTGCATGCGCCGCCGGGCAGCGACAAGCTGGACCGCCAGTCGCTGTATGACTGGCTGGAACAGCATTGCGACTGCCGGATTACCGGCGCGCAGGAAACCATCGGTGCCGCGCTGGTCAGCTCGGAACTGGCCCGACGCCTGAAGGTGGCGAAAGGCTCCGCCAGCCTGGTCGCCCGCCGCCTCAGTCACGATGCAGAACAGCAGCCGGTGGAGTATGCAGTGGTGCATTACCGCGCCGACCGCTATGCCTTCGCCATCGATCTGGTGCGCACCTGATGGCGACGGGAAAGGCCTTATTTGTTGGCGATATCAGCCTCGACACCACCCTGCAGCTGGGCCACATCCCGCAGCCCGATGAAAAGCTGCACGTGCGTATTGATAACGAATCTGCCGGTGGGGTGATCAGCAACGCCGCCCTCGCCTGCCGTCTGGCCGGCGGCAACCCGGTGCTGGCGGTGGAAACCGGCGATGACCTGTTTGCCGACTCCCTGCTGATCAGCCTGCAGCAGGCAGGCATTGAGATCGTCAGCCGCAAGATGCCTGGCCGCACCTGCCGCGCCATCGTGCTGATTGAACCGCACGGCGAGAAGCGACTGCTGCTGGAGCCCGGCGTGTCGCTCTATCCCTCCCTTGAATGGGTGCAATCCCTCTCCTTAGACGGCATCGACTGGGTGCATACCGCGGTGTATGGCGAAGGCGCGTGGCCGCTGATTGAGCAGGCGCGTCAGCGCGGCTGCAAATGGTCGCTGGATCTGGAACCCGCCACCTTCAGCAACGGCATTGCCTCGATCGAATCGCTGCTGGCGGGTGCGGAAGTGGTGTTCTGCAATCAGCGCGCGCTGGCGCAACTGGGCGACAACCCGGTGCAACAGCTGCTGGCGGCTGGGGTAAACGCGGTGGTTTCCACGCTGGGTGCCAGAGGCGCCAGCTACACCACCGACACGGATCACCTCGAAGTACGCTACCCGCTGACGCCAACGCTGGTGGACACCACCGGCGCAGGCGACTGCCTGGCCGGCTGGTTTATCGCCTGCCTGCTGGCGGGCAAATCGCCCGACGCGGCGCTGACCGAAGCGGTGTTTGCCGCCACCTACAGCTGCGAACGGGCTGGCGCTCAGTCCTCTTATCCTGACCGGCAGCAGCTCGCTGCCTTTCAACAGGCCAGCCTGCGCTGACCTTCTGACCCCATCAAGCACGTTTACAGAGAGAGTGATATGGCCGCACCCCAAGTTCTGCCGCAGAAGAGTAATGCCCTGGAGACGCTGTTTCAGGTGAAGAAACCGGTGATTGGCGTGATCCACCTGAAGCCGCTGCCCGGCGCGCCACGTTATAACGGCCAGGCGATGAAAGAGGTGTATGACGCCGCCGTGGCCGATGCGCTGACGCTGTCACGCGGCGGCGTGGACGGCATTATTGTCGAAAACGCCAGCGACCTGCCCTTCGCGCGCCCGGAAAATATCGGTCCGGAGACGGTGGCTGCGTTAACCGCCGCCTGCCTCGCGGTGCGAAATGCCGTTGATACGCCCATCGGCATTACCTGTGTCGCCAACGGTGCCATCCCGGCGCTGGCGATTGCCAAAGCGGTCGGTGCCCGTTGGGTGCGCGTCAATCAGTGGGCCAATGCCTATATCGCTAACGAAGGCTTTATCAACGGCCCGGCCCCGGAAGCAATGCGCTATCGCGCGATGATCGACGCCCGCGATGTCGCCATTTTCGCCGATGTTCACGTTAAGTTTGGCGCACATGCCATTACCGCCGACCGCAGCATTCCCGAGCAGGCCACCGACGCCGAATGGTTTGATGCCGACGTGCTGATCGCCACCGGCACCCGCACCGGCAACCCCACCAGCGACACCGAGGTCAATGAGGTGCGCAGCGGTACCAATTTGCCGGTGATTGTCGGCTCTGGCCTGTCACCGTCTCAGGTGCCGGCGCTGTTTGCCTCCGCCGATGGCGCGATTATCGGCCAGTGGCTGAAGGAAGACGGACAGTGGTGGAAGCCGGTCGATCCGCGCCGCGTGGCGGAGCTGATGGCGGCGGTGATGAAAGTGCGGGAAGGACTGTGAGCGAGAAGGTCGAATACCCGGCCGACGGACTGTAATCCGCAAGGGGTTCCCGTGACGGGCCCCCCTGCTTACAGGAAGTCTTTGGCTTTCTGGATCAGGCTGGTTTTGGTCAGCGCGCCGAGGTATTTCCTTTCCACCGGATTATTCAGCACCGGCAGGCGCTCCAGCGTGATGCGGGCAAAGGCTTCCCAGCCTTCGGTAATGGTCTGATTTTCGTAGATAAACGGGAAGGTGTCATCCACCACGCAGCTGACCGGGGAATCCAGCGTGATCTCTTTATCCAGCACCTTTCTGGAAATATCATGGATCGACACCGCGCCCAGAAACTGCCCAACATCACCGATCACATAGACAAAACGCTCGCGTTTTAACGTGCTGACCGCCAGCGCCTTGCCGACGGTATCTTCCGGCTTCAGCGCCGCGCCAGAAACGATAAATTGCGAGATGATGCCGTTATCAAAATCGAACTTGGCATCGGAGCGGCTGAAGTGGTTTTTGATCACCGGATAGGTGCTGCTGGACTGCAAACGGTAGACGGTCATTGACGCCAGCACGCAGGCAATCATGGTGGGGAACAACAGGCTGCTGTTGAGGGTCATTTCCAGCACCATCAGCATCGCCATCAAGGGTGCCTGACTGACCGACGCCAGCACCGCGCCCATCCCCACCGCCGCGAATACCACGGTGTTGCTGACCGGCCAGCCGGCCAGGCTCGCCAGCGTGGCGATCACCACGCCCAGCACCGCGCCAATCAGCAACGAGGGCGTGAACAGGCCGCCCACCGCATTCGAGCCGACCGACACCGCCGTGGCGATCATCTTCAGCGCCAGCAGGATAATCAGCCCTTTCAGCACAAAGCTGCCGGCCATGATTTCGACAATCACTTCGTAGCCGTTGCCGAGAATATTGGTGCTGGCAATCGCCATCACGCCCACCAGCACGCCGCCTAATCCCAGCCGGAACGGCAGGTTTTTGATGCGGCCAAAGCGCTGCTTGCTCTGATTGATCAGCCAGATCATCGCCCAGCCCACCAGACCGGCCGCCAGGCCGACGATCACCGTCAGCAGCATGTTGCCGACCGTCAAATCAAACTGCGCATGGGAGAAGGGATAAATCGCCGAACGGTAGCCCAGCGTCCACATGGTCAGCACCGCCACGCCTGAGGAGATGATCAGCGGGATCAGGCGCTGCAGCGCCGAGATGCCAAAAGCAATCTCCGCCACGAAAATCGCCGAGGCCAGCGGGGCATGGTAAACCGACGACAGCCCGGCGGCGGCGGCCATCGCCACAATGTCACTGTTGCGCAGCGCGAGCTTAGCGAAACACAGCCGGCCCATCAGGCTGCCGCTCAGTGCGGAAAGCTGCACCATCGGCCCCTCTTTACCAATCGAGGCGCCGCTGCTGATACTGGCAATCGAGGAGAGCGCGCGGAACAGCGAGGTTTTGGTCGGCACGGCATCCAGTCGGGCGTTGATCACTTCCAGATAATCGGTGCGAACCGTCTCTTTCTGTTCAATCGCCGTGGCATAACGCAGGAAAAAACCGGCAATCACCCCGCCGACACCCACCACCAGCGGCCAGAGATACCACGGATAGACGCCGATGGCCTGGGTCACATCCTGCCGGGTGCCAAACACCACCGAGTTAATCAGCTCAATCGCCTGACGAAAGCCCAGCGTCACCAGCGTCGCCACCAGGCCAACCGGGATCGCGACCAGAATGCTGGTCCAGTTCAGTGCGTGTTTACTGCCCGTCGTCATGTTTTCAGTGTGCCCCGGTGGAGAATCTTTCCTCTTAGGGTGAAAGAGGATACAGGAAAAATCAAACGGCATGCGGGAACTCACATGCTACTCTGAAGGTTATCGCCGTGGGCAGGGCAAACGCGCTGCGCCACTCCCGCCATAAACGTGTGGAGACCAAAACACGCCATGATCCGCTTCGCTGTTGTAGGGACTAACTGGATCACCCGCCAGTTTGTCGATGCCGCGCATGAAACCGGCAAAATGAAGCTCACCGCCGTTTACTCCCGTTCACTGGACCAGGCTCAGGCCTTCAGCACCGATTACCCCGTGCAGCATCTGTTTACCTCGCTGGCGCAAATGGCCGAGTCGGACGACATTGATGCGGTGTATATCGCCAGCCCGAACGCCCTGCACTGCCAGCAATCGCTGCTTTTCCTGCAGCATAAAAAGCATGTGATTTGTGAGAAGCCGCTGGCGTCTAACCTGCGTGAAGTCGAGACGATGATCGCCTGCGCGCGAGAAAATCAGGTAGTGCTGTTTGAAGCCTTTAAAACCGCCAGCCTGCCCAATTTCCTGATCCTGCAAGCGTCCCTGCCGAAAGTGGGCAAGCTGCGTAAAGCGGTGATCAACTACTGCCAGTACTCCTCGCGCTATCAGCGCTATCTGGACGGCGAGAATCCCAATACCTTTAATCCGGCCTGGTCGAACGGCTCGATTATGGACATCGGTTATTACTGCCTGGCGACCGCGGTCAGCCTGTGGGGTGAACCGCATAAGGTGTCGGCGAATGCGTCGCTGCTGGCCAGCGGCGTGGATGCCCACGGCACGGTGGTGATGGATTACGGCGATTTTGACGTTACCCTTCTGCACTCGAAAGTCAGCCAGTCTGGCCTGCCAAGTGAGATCCAGGGCGAAGAGGGATCGCTGGTTATTGAGCACGTTTCGGAATGCCAGCGCGTCAGCTTTGTGCCGCGCGGCGCCCGCTCGCAGGACCTCAGCCATCCTCAGCATATCAATACCATGCTGTATGAAGCCGAGACCTTCGCCCGGCTGGTAGAGAGCAACGAAGTGAATCATCCGGGCCTGCAAACCTCCCGTACCACGGCGAAACTGCTGACCGACATTCGTCGCCAGACCGGCGTGGTCTTCCCGGCGGATGAGTTGCCCGATGACGTGGTTGTGTAAATATTTCTAAATATGTCCAGTTATGATTGACCTGTGCCGCGGCGGACCGTATCTTCTGCCGCAGCATAGGGGAGTAACTTTTACGCCAACCGATCGTCAGCACGGTATCGAAGATACCCGGTCGTTGGGCAACAGAACCACGGGTTCTGCTGTGAGTGAGACCTGGCGTTAAAGGAATCGGTCTGTTTGTCATCTATGATGAAATCAACAGCCCTGTTTCTGTCGGCCATTTTTCATTTTACAGGATACGTCTATGCACTCTGTTGGCACGCCTCTGCTGTGGGGCAGCTTCGCGGTAATCGTGGTTATTATGCTGGCTATCGACCTGTTTTTGCAGGGTCGTCGCGGCTCCCAAACCATGTCAATGAAACAGGCGGCACTCTGGTCGCTGCTGTGGATCTCCCTCTCTCTGCTGTTCGCTGCCGGTTTCTGGTGGTACCTCGACGGTAATGTCGGCCGTGAGATCGCGAATACGCAAACCCTGGCTTTCCTGACGGGCTACGTGCTGGAAAAAGCGCTGGCGGTGGATAACGTCTTCGTCTGGCTGATGCTGTTCAGCTACTTTGCGGTGCCGGCCGCCATTCAACGTCGGGTACTCATCTACGGCATCCTCGGCGCTATCGTGCTGCGTACCGGGATGATCTTTGCCGGCAGCTGGCTGGTCTCTGAATTCAGCTGGATCCTGTATCTCTTCGGCGCGTTCCTGATCTTTACCGGTATCAAAATGGCGATGGAAGGCGGTGACGATGAAGGCAACGTCGGCGACAAGCCGGTCGTCCGCTGGCTGCGCAGCAAAATGCGCATGACCGAAACCATGGAAGGCGAGAAGTTCTTCGTGCGTCGTAACGGCGTGCTGTTCGCTACGCCGCTGCTGCTGGTGCTGATTATGGTCGAGCTGAGCGACGTGATTTTTGCCGTCGACAGCATTCCGGCTATTTTCGCGGTCACCACCGACCCGTTTATCGTCCTGACCTCTAACCTGTTCGCGATCCTCGGCCTGCGTGCGATGTACTTCCTGCTGGCGAACGTCGCGGAACGCTTCCATATGCTGAAATATGGTCTGGCGGTGGTGCTGGTGTTTATCGGTGTGAAGATGCTGATCGTCGATTTCTACCACATTCCGGTGTCGATCTCGCTGGGTACCGTCGGCGGCATTCTGGCCATCACCCTGCTGGTTAATGCCTGGGTTAATTACCGTAACGACCAGAAGAAGCTGAGTCAGTAACGCGCTGCCTGACACCGTGCTGCTTCACCGCGGCCCGGTGTCAATTTCCCGCTGGAGATTCTGTTTAGCCGCACGCTTCTTTTCGTCAGCCGAACTTTTCACGACTTTTCCCTTCCCCTGCCATCACATTTCCTTATACTCACCCGCGCAAACACACCAATGCCGTCCCATTCAGCACACACGATGCTGAAGCGCCGCATTGTTATTTATCGAAAACAACACTGGTTTTTTACTATGCGTATGGAAAAAAGTCCTGGGCTGATGCAGCGTCTGATGCAGGGCAGCCTGGTCACTCAAATTATGATCGGTCTGATCGCCGGCATTGCCCTGGCGTGGTTCTCAAAAGAAGGCGCCCATTCTGTCAGCCTGCTGGGTACGCTGTTTGTCAGCGCGCTGAAAGCGGTTGCTCCCCTGCTGGTGATGGTGCTGGTGATCTCCTCGATTGCAAACCATCAGCACGGCAGCAAAACCAGTATCCGCCCGATCGTCATTCTCTATCTGCTCAGCACGTTCTGTGCCGCCGTGGTGGCCGTGGTCTTCAGCCATCTACTGCCGCAAACCCTGACGCTGAGCGACGCTAACCAGCAGATCGTCCCGCCGTCCGGCATTCTGGAAGTGCTCAACGGCCTGTTGATGAGCATGGTGGCTAACCCGTTTGATGCGCTGATGCACGCCAACTATATCGGCATTCTGGTGTGGGCAATTGGCCTCGGCTTCGCCTTCCGTCACAGCAGCGACACCACCCGCACCTTCCTCAATGATGCCTCGAACGCCGTGACCTCGCTGGTACGGCTGGTGATCCGCTTTGCGCCGCTGGGCATTTTCGGACTGGTGGCCTCGATTCTGGCGACCACCGGCTTCTCCGCGCTGTGGGATTACGCGCATCTGCTGGGCCTGTTGTTGGGCTGTATGCTGCTGATGGCGCTGGTGTTCAATCCGCTGCTGGTGTACTGGAAAATCCGCCGCAACCCCTATCCGCTGGTATTTACCTGCCTGCGTGAAAGCGGCGTGACCGCCTTCTTCACCCGCAGTTCCGCCGCCAATATTCCGGTGAATATGGCGCTGGCGAAAAAGCTGGGGCTGGATGAGGACACTTACTCGGTGTCGATCCCGGTGGGGGCGAATATCAGTATGGCGGGGGCTTCGATCACCATCACCGTGCTGACGCTGGCGGCGGTGAATACGCTGGGCATTCAGGTTGATGTCAGTACGGCGATCTTGCTGAGCCTGGTGGCGTCGATCTGTGCCTGTGGTGCATCCGGCGTGGCGGGCGGTTCGCTGCTGCTGATCCCGGTGGCCTGTAATATGTTTGGTATTCCAAATGAAGTGGCGATGCAGGTAGTGGCGGTTGGCTTTATTATCGGCGTACTGCAGGATTCGGCGGAAACCGCGCTGAACTCCTCAGCCGATATCCTGTTTACCGCGGCGGCCTGTATGGCCGACCAGCGTCAGGAAGAACAGCAACGCGCCTGATGGCGTTAACCGGCTCGCTGCCTGGCGAGCCGGTCCGTATTCCCTTCCCTACAGCGTCACCCCACTTTTGAAAATCGCCAGCTCGCGGAAGTCATTCAGCTCATTTTTGGTCTGACGGCCGTTGGCGATGTCCACCAGCGTATCGACAAAGTTCTCCAGCAACACCGACATGTCGGTTCCCTTGATCAACGCACCCGCATCGAAATCAATCCAGTGCGGCTTTTTCGCCGCCAGCTCGCTGTTGGTGGCCAGTTTTACCGTCGGCACAAAGCCGCCGTAAGGGGTGCCGCGTCCGGTACTGAACAGCACCATATGGCAGCCTGCGCCAGCCAGCGCGCTGGTGGCGACCGCGTCATTCCCCGGTGCGCTAAGCAGGTTCAGACCCGGCTGATGCAGGCGCTCGCCGTATTTCAGCACGTCAACCACCTGGCTTTGCCCGGCTTTCTGCGTACAGCCCAGCGACTTCTCTTCCAGCGTGGTGATGCCGCCCGCTTTGTTGCCCGGCGACGGGTTCTCGTAGATAGGCTGCTGGTGATCGATAAAGTAGCGTTTGAAGTCGTTGATCATGCTGACGGTTTTTTCAAAGGTCTGCTCATCGCGGCAGCGGCTCATCAGAATGCGCTCGGCACCGAACATTTCCGGCACTTCCGTCAGCACCGTGGTGCCGCCGTTGGCAATCATCTGGTCGGAGAACCGGCCCAGCAGCGGATTGGCGGTGATGCCGGACAGCCCGTCCGAGCCGCCGCATTCCAGGCCGAACTTCAGCTCACTCAGCTTGCCCGGTTGGCGCTGGTCATCGCGCATGACGGCATACAGATGGCGCAGGTGTTCCAGCCCGGCTTCCACTTCATCATCATGCTGCTGCAACGCCATAAAGCTGACGCGATCGGCATCGTATTCGCCCAGCGTCTCGCGGAAGACATCCACCTGATTGTTTTCACAGCCCAGGCCAATCACCAGCACCGCGCCTGCGTTGGGATGACGCACCATATTCTGCAACATGGTGCGGGTGTTCTCGTGATCCTGGCCCAGCTGGGAGCAGCCGAAAGGATGGGTAAACAGATGCACGCCGTCGATGCCCGCCGCGTCGTCGCTCTCCTTCAGAAAACGGTTAACCATCTGTTTGGCGATGCCGTTAACGCAGCCGACCGTGGGCAAAATCCATAGCTCGTTACGGATGCCCACATCGCCATTGCGGCGGCGGAACAGCTGCACCTCACGGTCAGCGGCCTGTGCCGGTAGCGTGGCGAAATCGGGCTGATAGCTATACTCGTCCACATCGCTGAGATTGGTGCGGGTGTTGTGGGAATGCAGGATTTCACCTGCCGATACCGGCACCGTGGCGTGCCCAATCGGCAAACCGTATTTGATCACCAGTTCGCCCACCGCCAGCGGCAGCAGCGCAAATTTGTGGCCGCGCTCGACGGCCTGCTTCAGCACCACGTTCTGCTCGCCGACGCTGACGGTTTCCCCTTCGGCGAGTTCCGCGAGGGCAACCGCCACATTGTCGTTTGGATGGATTTTGATATAACGCTGCATGGTGGTGTTCCTCAGTTCAAATGCGTCAGTGCCTGGCGCATATCGCCGCCGACAATACGTTGCAGGTGTTCGGTGACGGCAGCGGTTAAGCCCGGTACCGTATTCAGATCGCAGCCCCAGTGAGCAGAGTCGCGGAAAACGGCGTCAACCAGCTGCTGCGGCGCCAGCTTGCCGCTGTCGACCTGCGGCCAGAGTTCGGCAAAGCGCGCCAGCCAGGCCGCGTCGTCCTGCAGGGGATAAACTTCGTCGCCGCGTTTACCGCGATAAAAGGCCAGCAGCGCCGCGAAGGCAAAGCTCAGACGCGGCGGAACCTCACCGGTTTGCTGGCAGCTGGCCAGAATTTGTGGCAGCAGACGGGTGCGGAATTTGGTCATGCCGTTGAGGGCAATCGCCTGCAGCTGATGGCGGATAAACGGATTGCGGAAGCGGTTGAGCACCGCATCGGCAAAGGCATGTAATTCAGCCGGATCCTGCGACAGCGTGGGAATGATTTCCTGCCGCAGGGTGCGGTCGATAAACCCGGCGATATCGGCATCGGCCATCGCGTCACCCACCGTATCCAGCCCGGCGAGGTACGCCACCGGCACCATGGCGGTATGCGCGCCGTTCAGGATCGCCACCTTCTGCTCCTTAAACGGTTTAATGTCGTCAACCAGGCGGATATTCAGCGGATAGCGATCCAGACAGAGCGCCTGCTCCAGCCACGCCGGCCCCTGGATCGCCAGCAGGTAATAGACCTCACCGGCCACCAGATAGGCATCCTGATAGCCCAGTTCGGCTTCAATCGCACGGGCTTCCTGCGGATAGCCGGTGACGATGCGGTCGACCAGCGTCGAACAGAAGGTATTTTCCTGCTCCAGCCACTGCACAAACGCTGCGGGCAGCTGCCACGCCTGCGCGTAACGCCGCACCAGCGCCTTCAGCGCCTCACCGTTGTCATCAATCAGCTCGCACGGCAACATCACCCAGCCGCTCCCTTTCGCACCGGAGAAGTGCTGCCAGCGCGCGTACAGCAGTTGGGTTAGCTTTGCCGGGAAGCTGCTGGCAGGCTTATCGTCCAGCCGATCGGCCGGGTCATACTGGATGCCCGCCTCAGTGGTGTTGGAGAAGACGTAGCGAATCTCCGCTTCCCGCGCCAGCGCCAGAAACGCCTCGTGCTGCCGCCACGGATGAATTTCCTCATTCACCGAACGGATCAGCCGCGGTTCGCTGACCACTTCGCCGCGATCGTTAACGCCGCGGATCAGCGTGGTGTAGAGCCCGTCCTGGCTGTTAAGACTGCGGGTGGTCTGGCTGTTACGCGGACGCACTACCACCACACCGGCGTTCAGCTCGGTATGTTCGTTTAACAGATCGATTTGCCAGTCAATGAAAGCACGCAGGAAGTTGCCTTCGCCAAACTGAATGATTTTTGTCGGGTGAGTCCGGCCAGCAAACTCCCTGCGATTGAGCGTCGACATTGCCAGATCCTTCATCGGGGTAACAAGCGAAGTCAGCCGCATCACCTGCGCTGACGAATGCCCCCATCTTTAAGAGGTATGGCAAGGGTTGTCCCTGCTGTCAGCGACTAATTGCCAGCCGGGTCACAAAATCAGGTTTTAATACTGTATAAAAACCCGAAACGGTGGAAATGTAGCCATCGTATTTTCAATGTAAAATTGTGAAAGTGGTTAAAATCAGTCGGTCAGCCATTTTTCTGTCTCAATCGTCGATAAGTCGGATTTTTCTTGGCGTCACAGTGCCCCAGCGAGCCGCAGAAACAGTGCTATAATGTCAGCCTGTGTAAAGCTTCTTTTCCCTTCTCGCTTGCCCCTGTAAAACAACGTTGGCGACACGTTTCTCCTGTCTCATTCGCCGGTGTTTTGTTACAGTTACGCGCCTTTTCTTACCGTTTGAGACGGTCTTAAGGGAATACCCTATGGATATTTTTAAAGCCCTAATCCACGCCCTCTGGCAACAAGATTTCGAAACCCTTTCAGACCCTACGTTGGTCTGGGCAATCTATTTTGTCCTGTTTATGATCCTTTTCCTGGAAAACGGCCTGCTTCCTGCCGCTTTCTTACCGGGTGACAGCCTGCTGGTATTGGTTGGCGTATTGATTGCCAAAGGCACGCTGAGCTTCCCGATGACGCTGTTTATTCTTACCACTGCGGCCAGTCTGGGCTGCTGGTGCAGTTATATTCAGGGCAAGTGGCTGGGCAATACCCCCACCGTGCAAAAATGGCTTTCGCACCTGCCCGCCCAGTATCACGTTCGCGCCCACCAGTTATTTCATAAGCATGGCCTTTCCGCGCTGCTGGTCGGCCGTTTTATCGCCTTTGTCCGAACGCTGTTGCCGACCATCGCGGGCCTTTCCGGCCTGAGCAATGCCCGTTTCCAGTTCTTTAACTGGGTAAGCGCGCTGCTCTGGGTATTAATCCTGACGGTTATCGGCTTTGCGCTCGGCAAAACCCCTATTTTTCGCAAATACGAAGATCAGATGATGTTCTGCCTGATGATGCTGCCGCTGGTGCTGCTGGTCTTTGGTTTGTTTGGCTCGTTGTTCGTGCTGTGGCGCAAAAAGCGCGGCGTGAACAATGAGAAAGGAAACTTATAATGCTCGCCCTACTCAGACCCTATCTCTCCACGCGGGTACTCTGCGTGCTGGTCGTGTGCTTCTCGGCATTGATGCTGGTGGCTTTTATCCCGACCCTGTTTCGCAACGATACCGCGCTGCAAATTCGCGCCTCCCGTCAGGGCACCACGCTGCCGGACGGGTTTTATGTCTATCAGCGCCTGAATGCGGAAGGGATCCGCATCAAAAGTATTACCCCGGATAACGACTCGCTGGTAATCCGTTTCGACACCGAAGAACAGAGCATGGCGGCGGAAAAAGTGCTGCATCAGTTGCTGCCGTATGGCTTTGATATTGGCCAGATGGATCCGTCGGGTTCTTCGCAGTTAATGAATCGCCTGAGCCTGCGCAAACAGTCCGTTGGTTGATTTTTATCCGGCTTTCCGGCGCTATCCCTAAGAATCTTCTCTCTTTTTGAGCTTTTTGGGATTTCTGTCTATGCTTACTATGCCAGTATCCCCGAAGACTGTTTACAGGATTAACGGGACGTCCTGCGGCCCAACACAACGGAAGGTAACGATTAGCATGAAAACCCGCACTCTCCTTGGACTCGCTCTGTTCTCGCTGACCACGTTTGCCCATGCGGCAGATTCGTTGTGCATGCAGAAAGAACAGGGGATCCAGCATGAAATTGAACTGGCGAAAAAGCATGACAACCAACGTCGTGTGACCGGTCTGGAGCGTGCATTAACGGAAGCGAAAGCGGGCTGTACCGACGAAAAGCTGAAGGCTCAGCATCAGGAAAAAATTGCTGCCCACAAGCAGCAGGTGGTTGAGCGTCAGAAAGAGCTGGAAAAGGAAAAAGCGGATGGCGATGACAGTAAAAAAATCGCTAAGCGTGAAGAAAAACTGGCAGAAGCAAAACATGAACTGAAAGAAGTCCAGGCCGCCCCTTACTGAGCCGGGCTCTAATTACTGAACATCAATGGAGTTTGTTATGTCAAAAGATACTACATCTGAACATCTGCGCGCTGAACTGAAAAACCTGGCCGATACGCTGGAAGAAGTGCTGAGCAACACCGGCGAGAAATCAAAGAATGAGCTGGATAAACTGCGCAGCAAAGCACAGAGCGCATTGAAAGACACGCGCGCCCGTCTGGGTGACTCTGGCGATCGTATTGCCAAAACCTCTCGCGAAGTGGCTGACCACGCTGATGTCTATGTGCGTGAAAATCCATGGACCAGCGTAGGTATCGGTGCCGCCATTGGTGTGGTACTGGGTGTCTTGCTGACGCGTCGTTAATAATGGCAGATTCTCAGCAAAGCCACGGCCCCGGCAAAGGGGTCATTAACATTGGACAGCGCATTGTCACCACCCTGGTGGGGATTGTGGAAACGCGCGTGCGGCTGGCAGTGGTTGAGCTTGAGGAAGAGAAGGCCAATCTGATACAGATGCTGTTGATGATTGGCCTTACCATGCTCTTTACCGCTTTTGGCTTGATGAGCCTGATGGTGTTAATCATCTGGGCTGTGGATGCGCAGTATCGTCTGATGGCGATCGGCATAACCACCGCAGTGCTGTTTGCCCTGGCGTTGATCTTCGGTCTGTGGACCCTGGCAAAATCACGTCGTTCCACCTTACTGAGCGCCACGCGTAAAGAACTGAAGTCTGACCGCCAGCTGTTGGAGGATGACTGATGAGCCGCGAGCGTGATGCACGTAAAGCCGAGCTGCTAGGCCAGATCCAGCAGCAGCGGCTTGACCTGAGTGCCGGTAAGAAGCGCTTTCTGGAAAGCACAGCCCGCTACGATCACGGCTGGCTGACGCTGATTGGTCTGCGTCGCTATGTCGCCGTCGGCAGCGGCCTGATGGCAATCTGGTCGGTGCGTAATCCGCGTCGCCTCTCACGCTGGGCCAAACGCGGCATCGGCGTGTGGAGCACCTGGCGGATGGTCCGCAACTATCTCCCTCGTCGCTAGCCCCTTCAGCCCTCGCTGACTGGGGCTTTTCTTTTGCCCGCCGTCTCACCACCCTCAGTTATTTCTGGCCCTACCCTTCCTGTTCAATTTTCCTGATAAACATCGACAGTTTATCTCGCTTACAATGATTCCGATTCGCGAATATTATCTCCTGCAACGAACGGTACTAAGCGCTTAAGACGCTTCAGGCCTGAACTTAATGCGGTGGGGAATGTTTCCTGCCAGATAAAACTTGTTAGGGTGAATCATGAAAAAATTAGAAGATATCGGCTTTTTGGTTGCGCGTATTTTGATGCCTGTGCTGTTCATCGTGGCGGGCTGGGGCAAAATCACCGGTTATGCCGGTACCCAGCAGTATATGGAGCACATGGGCGTCCCTGGCTTCTTGCTGCCACTGACCATCCTGCTTGAGTTTGGCGGCGGTCTGGCCATCCTGTTCGGTTTCCTGACGCGCTTTACCGCTATCGTGACCGTTATTTTCACCCTGATCACCGCGATGGTGTTCCACATCGATTTCTCGGTAGAAGGTAACTCGATCAACTTTATGAAAAACCTGAGCATCGCCGGTGGCTACCTGCTGTTGTTCATCACTGGCCCTGGCGCAATCAGCCTGGATCGCCTGCTGAATAAAAAGTGGTAAGAAACACCCGCTATACTCAGTAGCATCAAAGCGACGACGATGCTGATAGCCCTTAGATTTCGATTTGCAGGAAGGCAGCTAACGCCCCGGCAACGCGAGAACTAAGGGCTTTGTTGCTTTCTCACTTAGGGACTGGAGGAAATATGGGACAACTGATTGACGGTGTCTGGCACGATAACTGGTATGACACCAAATCCACCGGCGGCCGTTTTAAACGCTCTGAATCGGCCTTCCGTAACTGGGTCACCGCCGAGGGTGAAGCGGGCCCGACCGGCCAAGGCGGCTTCCGTGCTGAGGCAGACCGTTATCATCTGTACGTTTCTCTTGCCTGCCCCTGGGCGCACCGCACGCTGATTATGCGCGCGTTGAAAGGGCTGGAATCGATGATTTCCGTCTCCGTGGTGCATCCGCTGATGCTGGAAAACGGCTGGACCTTCGACGACGATTTCCCGGCGGCCACCGGCGACAGCCTGTATCAGAACGAGTACCTGTATCAGCTCTATCTGCATGCCGATAATGCCTACACCGGCCGCGTCACCGTGCCGGTGCTGTGGGACAAGCAGCAAAACACCATCGTCAGCAATGAATCCGCCGATATCCTGCGCATGTTAAACAGTGCGTTTGATGCGGTGGGCGCGCGGGCCGGGGATTATTATCCTGCCGATCTGCGCGAAAAAATTGATGACGTGAACAGCTGGGTGTACGACACGGTGAACAACGGCGTCTACAAGTCGGGCTTTGCCACCTCGCAACCGGCCTACGATGAGGCGGTCACCGCCCTGTTCAGCTCGCTGGATCGTCTGGAGCAGATGCTGGGGCAACATCGTTATCTGACCGGTGATCGTCTGACCGAAGCCGATCTGCGTCTGTGGACCACGCTGGTGCGCTTCGATCCGGTGTATGTCACACATTTTAAATGCGATAAGCACCGCATCAGTGACTACCTGAACCTGAACGGTTTCCTGCGGGAGATTTATCAGATGCCGGGCCTGGCCGAAACCGTCGATCTGGCGCATATCCGCCATCACTACTATTGCAGCCACAAAACGATTAACCCGTCCGGGGTGATCTCGATCGGACCCGCCTTTAACTGGGACGAGCCGCACGGCCGTGACCTGCGCTTCCGCTAGTCGTCGCCTGCAGAAATAAAAACGGCCACCTCAGTGAGGGGCCGTTTTTTTTGCGCGGAACGCAGTGGGATGATGCCGCCGGTTAACTCTGGCGTTTGGCCATCAGTTTCGGGATTTCGCGCAGGCACCAGGCCTTCGCTTCGCCCATGCTGTCACGCCGCCACGCCATGATAATGTCAATTTCGCGGGTGTATTCCGGGCTGACCACCCGCAGGCGTCCTTCGGCGATATCCTTTTCCACCATCGGATACGGCATCGACGCCACGCCCAGTCCGGCCAGCAGGGCACGGTGTTTGTCTTCGATGGTGCTGACCGTCAGCCGTTGTTGTTTATCCAGCAGCTGTACGGTGAGCACCGGACGCTCGCGCGCGGTATCCGCCACCGCGATGCCACGGTATTTCACGCGGGTCACTTCGGACAGCGGTTCCGGCTCGTCATGAATCGGATGATCCGGGCTGGCGACAATCACGCTCATCATGCTGTACAGCTTGCGGGTGTTGATCTCCGACGAGGCGCGAAAATGCAGGTCCGGCGCAATTACGATGTCCGCTCTGCCCTGCTCCAGACGTTCCCAGGCACCGGCCAGCACTTCCGTCACCAGCGAAATCTGGGTATTGGCTTTATCGGCCAGCTTGCCGATCAGTGGGAACAGGTATTCGCTGGGGATCAGCGCTTCGGTGACGATGGTCAGGTGCGTTTCCCAGCCGCGCGCCAGCGCTTCGGCATCGGTTGTCAGCTTATCTGCCGCTTCCAACAGCACCCGGCCACGCTCTAACAGCATCCGGCCGACGTTAGTAAACTTGGTGCGGTGGCCGGAACGGTCAAACAGCACCACGTCCAGCTCCTCTTCCAGCTTCTGCATGGTGTAGCTGAGCGCGGAAGGCACCCGACCCAGTTCGTCCGCTGCGGCAGCAAAACTGCCCCGGCGATCGATAGCATCCATCACTCTCAGCGCTTCCAGCGTCAGGGCGCGGTCTTTAGCCATTGCGGTTCTCTGTCAGGAATTTTGAATATACCGAGCAGATTAACTGGCTAACAATCCGGCGTCCAGAAACTTACTATAGATGCAGAATAAACGGTCGGGTAAATCACATCGACCGGGGAGGATTTATGATTACCAGTCGCACCGCGCAAGAGTGTGGCAAGGCTGATTATGGCTGGTTACAAGCCCGCTATACCTTTTCCTTTGGCCACTATTTTGACCCCAAATTACTGGGCTACGCGTCGTTACGCGTGCTCAATCAGGAAGTGCTGGCACCAGGGGCTTCCTTCCAACCGAGAACCTATCCAAAGGTCGACGTACTGAATCTGATTTTGCAGGGCGAGGCAGAGTATCGCGACAGCGAGGGCAACCACGCATTCGCACAACAGGGCGAAGCGCTGCTGCTTTCGACGCAACCCGGCATCAGTTACAGCGAATTTAACGTCAGTAAAGAGCAGGAACTGACGCGTATGCAGCTCTGGCTGGATGCCTGTCCGGAGCGTGAGAACGCCGCGGTACAGCGCGTGAAGATGCCAGAAAACGCCCGTTATACGCTGCTGGCGTCGCCGGATGGCGCGGAAAACAGCCTGCAGCTCCGTCAGCAGGTTTGGGTGCATCATGTGGTGCTTGAACCTGGCGAGACGCAGACCATTAAACTTCATGGGCCGCGCGCCTATTTGCAGTCGATTCACGGTGGCCTGAATGCGGTGACCGGAACTCAGGCAAAAGAAGCGTTGGTCTGCGGAGATGGCGCATTTATTCGTGAAGAAGTGAGCGTAACGCTGATGGCCGAGACGCCGCTGCGCGCGCTGGTAATTGATTTGCCTGTTTAATTAAGCCGGCATCAGGGAAAGTCCTTAAACGCAAAACCCCGCCGAAGCGGGGTTTTCTGTTTCTGGCATCATCGTGAAGCGTTACTCAGGCTCACGCTTCGCGGTCCAGTACTCATACAGCTTGAGCGCCGCCGGGCGGATCGCCTGCTGCGCCAGCACATATTCATCCGGCGTCATCTTTTCAAGCTTCGCGAACTGCTCTTCATCGCCGTGGACCGCAATCGCATCGAGCGAAGGTTGCAGGCTGTCCGGTAAGCCAGACCAGTCATCCAGCGCCACGCCGCGCAGATAGCCAAAGCACCAGTCTTCGACCACTTCGTAATCTTCATCATCGATGGTGCTGAAGCCAAACAGCGGTTCAAACTGGTCTGGCGCGGTCGCAAGTCGTTCAGCCGTGTCATTCAGATGCTGGAAGATCAGGTCGTTGAAGCGGTTTTCATCCACATCGCTCGGCCACAGAGGGATCTGCTGTTCGCCGCCCCACAGCGCGGTTAACCAGACTGAAGAAGGCAGTTTAGTCGGGCCTGACAGGATGGCGGTAAACATGCCGTCCAGTTCGGAGATATCCAGCACGGAATTCTCACTGCCGTGATTCATCAGCGCCTCATCCAGCCACTCCAGCTCTTCTTCGTTTAGCGGTCCACTGTTCATGCTGTTCTCCTCAGATCCTTCAATTTTTGCGGCGATAATCGCTCAAGCTTACCAGAAAAGACCCTTTGCTGACGGAAAGGTTCAGGCAGCGGTGCTGAGCGCAGGGCTCAGGAACGTGAGAAGGCCGACGCTTCCAGCATCAAAGCTTCATCGGGACGCACGCCGGTATACAGGGCGAATTGTTCCAGCGCCTGCAGGGCGATCACTTCCGCACCCGTCACCACAGTTTTGCCATATTCCCGGGCCAGCACGATCAGCGGCGTTTCTGCCGGGAAGGCCACCACGTCAAAGACAAAAGTAGCGGCCTGCACCTCTTCTTTGCTGAATGCCAGCTGATCCTGTTCTGCACCACCGCTCATGCCAACCGGCGTGACGTTGACCAGGATATCGGCTTGCTCGCCGGTAGGCGTTTTGCTCCAGCGGAAGCCATATTTGTTGGCCAGCGCGGCGCCTTTCTCTTCATTGCGCGCCAGCACCGTCACCTGGCTAAAGCCACTGTCGCGGAACGCTGCCACCACCGCTTTCGCCATGCCGCCGCTGCCCTGAATAACCACCGTCTGGTTGCTGTCCGGGAAGTTCTTCTCAATCAGCGTTTTCACCGCAATATAGTCGGTGTTGTAAGCCGTCAGATGCCCATTGTCATTGACGATGGTGTTGACCGAATCAATGGCTTTGACCGAGTCGGACAGCGTGTCGAGGAAGGGAATACAGCTCTCTTTAAACGGCATGGAGACTGAACAGCCACGGATCCCCAACGCCTGAACGCCTTTCACCGCATGTTCAATATCCTGGGTGGAGAACGCTTTGTAGATGAAATCCAGATCAAGCTTTTGATACAGGTAGTTATGAAAGCGGGTACCGATGTTGCTGGGCCGGGCGGAAAGGGAAATACAGAGTTGGGTGTCTTTGTTGAGCATAACCATGTCCTTATTAAAATCTGCTGCCAGTGTACCCACCATGATAGTTGAAGCTGGGGGTTAAATCAGGAACCTGCCTGCCATTTCACTCCGGGATCATCTGCTGATAATATGCTTGCCTTGGTTTTGATAGGGATCATCAAATGCCTCTTAATGAATTTGGCGTTGTCGGGTCTCCCAACAGCGCGATAGCCCATCCTGACGGGCTTGAATGTTATGGTAGGATTCCCGAAATTAATACGCAGGGTGATGTTATTCCTGCCGGTGAGATTTTCCTGCGTGCTGGCAGGCATACCGGCCCCAACAGAGGGTTTGGCGTTCGTCACATATGGGCTGAGCATCAAACTGAACTGACCCGATTAGGCTATACCACCGTTGACGATGTGGTGCGTTTTGTACGGGATATCATCCGGCCCGGTTCAGCAATTTATTGTGAGTTTAATCATCCTGGTGGGAAACACAGGCCGACAGTTTTGAAGTCATCATTAGGTATTGTGATACTTGAACCCAGAGAGGCACCTGAGACTGATTCAGGGTGGATTTATGTTGTGGTGGCGGCGTACACAAGCCGGAGAGCACACGGGGTATTGATTGGCACACTTAAATAAAAAAGGCGCTAAAAGCGCCTTTAGAGGAATGTGTTGGTAGCCGCAGCATTTCCTTAGCACACAGGGTTCAGAAACCGACTGACGTCGTAACTACCCGGCAGATGACCAGTCATCTGACTGCCCGGCACAGAAGGCCAATTACTGGTTGACGCCCCCTGCGAATGCTCTTGCAGTACGCTTATTCTATAGGGTTGCCTAAGCGCATTCAACCTGAGGTTGAGTAAACACTAAACCTGAGGTTGAGTAAACACTAAACCTGGGGTTTAGTGTTTACTCAAAACTGACTTCCTCCTTAAGCCGCTTTCTTTTCATAAAAAGCGTCGTGGACAGTCATTCATCGGCCACAAAGCAAAAACCCCGCCGAAGCGGGGTTTTTATTTGAATGAGTTGAAGCTGACCGTTAAGCCGCTTTCTTTTCATAAAAAGCGTCGTGGACAGTCATTCATCGGCCACAAAGCAAAAAACCCCGCCGAAGCGGGGTTTTTATTTGAATGAGTTGAAGCTGACCGTTAAGCCGGGTTCTGTCGTGGACAGTCATTCATCTAGGCCAGCAATCGCTCACTGGCTCAAGCAGCCTACCCGGGTTCAGTACGGGCCGTACCTGGTGAACCCCTATTTGGCCTTGCTCCGGGTGGAGTTTACCGTGCCACGAACTGTTACCAGCCGCGCGGTGCGCTCTTACCGCACCCTTTCACCCTTACCTGATCCCACATCCCCTGCATCTTTCAGGCCGCTGCTGCGTTAGCTTCTCGCTTTCACCCCAGTCACTTAGTTACCTAAGCTCCTGAGGACTCAAGCGATTGCTGCCTTGCTGCAACCTGAAATCTATTGGGGGGGCCATCGGCGGTTTGCTCTCTGTTGCACTGGTCGTGGGCTTGCGCCCCCCAGGCGTTACCTGGCACCCTGCCCTATGGAGCCCGGACTTTCCTCCCCTCTGTCTGTCTCCCCCGAAGGAGGACGGCAACAAAGCGGCGACTGCCTGGTCAGCTTCGGCGCGGATAATAGGGGATCCCGCGCGATTTGTCACCCCTCTTGCTGCTCCAGAGCGTATTTATACAGCGCATTTTTTTTCACAGCGTGGATTTCGGCGGTTAACTGCGCGGCTTTTTTCAGCGGAAGCTCCTTCTGCAACAGCGCCAGGGTGCGCAGTGCTTCCGGCGGCAGCGCGTCTTCTTCGGCGTGGAAACCTTCGACAATCAATACCATCTCGCCTTTACGGCGGTTTTCATCTTCCAGAACCCAGGCCAGCAGCTCGCCCACCGGCGCGCCCTGAATGCTTTCCCAGGTTTTAGTGATCTCGCGGGCCAGCACAACATAGCGATCCGGTCCCCAAACCGTCACCATATCCTGTAGACTCTCCAGCAGACGGTGGGTGGACTCGTAAAAGATCAGCGTGCGCGGTTCCTGTTCCAGCTCGCGAAGCGTATCGCAACGTCCTTTGCTTTTGGCCGGTAGAAATCCTTCGTAACAGAATCGATCGGACGGTAACCCCGCTGCGCTTAATGCTGTGATCGCGGCGCAGGCGCCAGGCAGTGGAACGACGCGGATACCGGCTTCACGGCAACGACGCACCAGATGGTAGCCAGGATCGTTGATTAACGGCGTGCCGGCATCGGAAACTAAGGCGATGCTTTGGCCTTCCTGCAGCCTGGCAATCAACGTTTCGGCTTTGTACTGTTCGTTATGATCGTGCAATGCGAACAGGCGCGCATTGATGGCGAAATGTTGTAGCAACAGTCCGGTATGACGTGTATCTTCCGCTGCGATCAGATCGACGCCCGCAAGCACCGTCAGCGCACGCTGGGTGATATCGCCCAGATTACCGATCGGGGTTGGAACGATATAGAGCGTGCTGGCAGAAATATCATCGCGTTGTTTCATTGTGTGATCCGAATTGCCGATTTAATATTGAGCATCTTGAAAAAAACATCACTGGATACAGTATGCTTCCTTCGAAAGTCATTCATAACAAAGCAGGACGCTGCATGCCTGTTCTACTGGCCGCCCTGTTCTTTGCGGGGTGTTCAAGCCAGGGTCCGCAAACGCCAGAGGCGAATGTGCAAGGCGCAGCTACAGGCACCTCTGACTATTATCTGCAGCAAATGCAGCAAAGTTCAGATGATAACAAGGTTGACTGGCAATTACTCGCAATCAAAGCGCTGCTCAACGAAGGGAAGTTCCCTCAGGCCAACGACCAGCTTTCCAGTCTGCCGCAGACGTTAAACGATACCCAACGTCAGGAAGCGCTGCTGTTACAGGCGCAGGTTAAGCTGACTCAGCAGGACGTGAATGGCGCGGCGGGCCTGTTAAAACAGGTTGATGTTAGCGCGTTATCGAAAGAGCAGCAGGCCCGTTACTACCAGCTGCAGATTGCCGCGAACCAGGGTCGTCCTTCGCTGGACGTGCTGCGTGCATACATCGCGCAAGAGCCGTTGTTGACCAATCCGGCCGACAAACAGAAGAACATTGATGCCACCTGGCAGACGCTGGTGCAGATGTCGCCTGCTCAGGTCAGCAACATGGTGATCAACGCTGACGAGAATACGCTGCAAGGCTGGCTCGATTTGCTGAGCGTGTATAAAGCCAACAGCAACGATCCCGACATGCTGAAAGCCGGTCTGAAGGACTGGCAGACCCGCTACCCGGTTAACCCGGCGGCGAAAATGCTGCCAACGGCATTGAGCCAGGTGCAGAACTTCCAGCAGTCGACCACCGGTAAAATTGCCCTGCTGCTGCCATTAAGCGGTCAGGCGCAGATCTTTGCCAACGCCATTCAGAAAGGCTTTAACGACGCGAAAAACGGCGTGCTGACCCAGGCGGCCGCCCCGGCACCTGCCGCGGCCAGCACACCAACCGCCGATGGCAGCGCACAGCCGGCGGCGGCGGCCAATCCAGCCGATCCCGCCGCGGCGGTCAGCCCATCCGCAGCGCCAGTGGAAGCTAATCAGAACGCCAGTGCGACGCCAGACGCTAATGCCGCTCAGGCACAGCCTGCTGCTCAGTCCGGCAACGTCGCGCAAACCGCGCCACCGTCCAGCTCATCCCAGGTACAGGTGTATGACACCAGTACCCAGCCGATTGACCAGGTGCTGGCGCAGGCACAGAAAGATGGCGCCACGCTGGTGGTCGGCCCGTTGATCAAAAGCAACGTCGAGAAGCTCTCTTCACTGCAAACCCCGCTGAATATCCTTGCGCTGAACGAGCCGGAGACGGTACAGAACCATCCGAATCTTTGCTACTTTGCGCTTTCTCCTGAAGACGAAGCCCGTGATGCCGCTCATCATATGTGGGATCAAGGCAAGCGCTCGCCACTGCTGATGGTGCCACGCAGCTCGCTGGGTGACCGCGTCAGCAAGGCGTTCGCCACCGAATGGCAGAAGCTGGGCGGCAGCACCGTGCTGCAACAGCAGTTTGGCTCGACCGGTGAGCTGAAGCAGGGCATCAACAGCGGTGCGGGCCTGCAACTGACCGGCACGCCAATTACCACCGAACCGGCTCAGCCGCAGGGTGTGACCATTGCCGGGCTGACCATTCCGGCACCGACGCAGCCCGAGCCAGTGGCGGCAACGTCGGGCAATGGCGGCAGCGTCGACGCGGTCTACATTGTGGCCACCGAAGGGGAAATGGCGCTGATCAAACCGATGATCTCTATGCGCGTCAGCAGCCGCAGCATGGTGCAGATGTATGCCAGCTCCCGCAGCTTCCAGGCCGGTTCCGGCCCGGACTACCGTCTGGAGATGGAAGGTCTGCAGTTCAGCGATGCGCCGCTGCTGTCCGGTTCAAACCCGGCCCTGTTGCAGCAGGCCGCTAAAAACTTCAACAACGATTACTCGTTGGTTCGTTTGTATGCCATGGGCGTGGATGCCTGGACACTGGCAAACCACTTTAACGAAATGCGCCAGCTGCCAGGCTTCCAGGTGAAAGGGGAAACCGGCAACCTGAGCGCAACTCAGGACTGTGTTATCAACAGGAAGTTGACATGGAACCAGTATCGCCAGGGGCAAATCGTTCCGGCAAACTGAGTCGCCAGCAAACGGGGGCGGGCTATGAGCTTAAGGCCCGCCGCCTGCTGGAGCACGCAGGGTTAACCTTTGTGGCGGCCAACGTCCGCTATCGCGTCGGGGAAATTGACCTGATTATGCGCGACCGGCTGACGTGGGTGTTTGTCGAGGTGCGGTATCGTCGTAGCGATGCGTTTGGTGGCGCCGCCGCCAGCGTGACCCGCAGCAAGCAGCGTAAGCTGCTGCGCGCCGCAGCGGTGTGGCTTCGGGGACGCAACAGCAGCCTGGATAGCGCAGACTGCCGTTTTGATGTGATTGCGATAACCGGCACCCAGGTTGACTGGTTACCCAATGCCTTTTCGGCGGAGTAGACACTCCACCAACGACTGACCAGGTGAATGAAGTGCTGGAAAGAATAAAAGTATGTTTTACCGAAAGTATTCAGACGCAGATTGCTGCGGCAGAAGCGCTTCCGGATGCCATCTCCAATGCAGCGATGACCATGGTTCAGTCGCTGTTGAACGGCAACAAAATTCTGAGCTGTGGCAATGGAACCTCAAGCGCCAATGCCCAGCATTTTGCCGCCAGCATGATCAACCGTTATGAAACGGAGCGGCCAAGCCTGCCGGCGATCGCGCTGAGTGCGGATAACGTGCTGCTGACGGCCATCGGTAACGATCGTCTGCACGAAGAGATTTACGCCAAACAGGTCCGGGCGTTGGGCCAGGCGGGCGACATTCTGCTGGCCATCTCAACCCGCGGCAACAGCCGTGATATTGTGAAGGCCGTAGAAGCAGCGGTAACGCGCGACATGACCATCATCGCGCTTACCGGTTATGACGGCGGCGAGCTCGCCGGTTTACTGGGACCACAGGATGTGGAAATTCGCATCCCCTCGCACCGAAGCGCGAGGATTCAGGAAATGCACATGTTAACCGTGAATTGCCTGTGCGATTTAATCGATAACACCTTGTTTCCCCACCAGGACGTTTAAAGGAGCTTAAATGAAGGTATTACCAACTCTGGCCGTAGTACTGACCGCGCTGATGTTACAGGGCTGTGTGGCTGCGGTGATTGGCAGTGCAGCGGTAGCGACCAAATCCGCCACTGACCCACGTACCGTTGGGACTCAGGTAGACGACAGCACGCTCGAGCTGCGCGTCAGCAATGCGCTTGGCAAAGACCAGCAGATTAAAAATGACGCCCATATCGTCGCCACGGCCTATCAGGGCAAAGTGCTGCTGACCGGCCAGTCGCCAACGGCGGATATCGCCAGCCGTGCGAAGCAGATCACCATGGGTGTCGACGGCGCGAATGAGGTGTATAACGAAATCCGTACCGGCGACAAAGCCAGCTTCGGCACCGCCTCTTCGGATACCTGGATCACCACCAAGGTGCGCTCGCAGTTGCTGTCCAGCGACCAGGTGAAATCGTCCAATGTGAAGGTGACCACCGAGAACGGCGAAGTGTTCCTGCTGGGGCTGGTGACCGACACTGAAGCGAAAAGCGCGGCTGATATTGCCAGCCGGGTTAGCGGCGTGAAGCACGTCACCACCGCCTTTACTATTCTGAAGTAAGCGCTAACCGCCCGTGCAACCCTTTGCACGGGCGGACTTTATTCCTGTCTTCCTTGCCGCTACAACCGACTTAAACAGTCCATCGCCACCGCTTTAAAACTGGCAAAATCGCCACTGTCCCGCAGCCGGGTCATCGCCCTTTCGCGCATAAAAGTGACGAACAGATCGTAGATCGCCATCGCCTCTTCGTATTCCGTTTTGCTGATCGCCAGCAGGAAAATGACGTGGGCGGTCTCTTCTCCCCAGGCAATGCCCTGTGGGGCCAGCACGGTGTACACCACGGTTTTCTTCGCCAGCAGGCCAAGGGAGTGCGGCAGCGCGATGCCCTCGCCCAGCATGGTGCTGACGATCGCTTCACGCTCTTCCACCGACGGCCAGAAATCGCTGTCGACCACCCCTTCCTGCTCCAACTGCTGGCACAGGGTCTGGAACAGTTCGGCCTGGGTCATCGGCTGGTCGATGATGCGGAAGTGGCTGGCATCGAAGTATTTTTCCAGCATATAGGGCCGGGTGCGATCCACCAGCACCAGCTTACCAATCTGCTCCAGCTGGTATTCCGTCGGGAACGGCGACATCACCACCACCGGCTTATCCTTCTCGCTCAGCCGCGCGGTAGAAATGACAAAATCTTCCTCGATGCTCTGCTTCTGCTCGTACTCCCGCAGCGAGACGATATGACTGAGGACGATTTGTGGATATTTCCGCGTCAGCATCGCCTGGATCATCCGCACCGTCGAATTGCCGGTGTCGCAAACCAGCAGGATCTGCGGATGCCGCTGATAGCCGACGTTGTAATGCCGCTCCAGACCGACGCCGATATGCAGCACCAGGAAGCCAATCTCGTTTTCGCTGATCACATAAGGCGTGTACTTGCCCCAGCTGGAGACCGCAGCCAGCGTGACGTCATACGCCATCGGGTAATGCTGTTTGATATTGGCCAACAGCGGATTGGGAATATTTATCTGATAGCGAACGCGGGTGATCATGGTTTTGATATGCGTCAGCAGGTCAGCGCGGAGTTGGGGATCGTTCTGCAGGTTGAAATTGTAGTGGCTGTTGATGTAGCTGAGGATGTAATCCACCAGCGCCTCACCGTCATCCGGGCTGATGGCGCTGGGCGCAATCTCCTCGACGCGCCGTGCCGCGATATTCACCCGCAGGTAGGCCTCTTCCGACGGCGAGATCGCCTTGCCGGTGATTGGCCGCATCAGGTTGATGATATGCCGCGCCGCATCGCGCACGTCTTCATCGACGTCTTCCGCGCTGAAGTCAGACAGCGGATAGCCTTCGCTGATGCGCCTGACCGCAACCGCGCAATACAGCCGCAGATAGAACTCGCTGTCATCGGTCATGCGGATATGGAAGCGGCTGAAGCACTGATGCAGCAACGGCTGAAGCGTGCCTAACATGCCGCTGTTCAGCGCTTCCAGATTCAACAGCGGATCTTCGCTGTCTTCCTGGGCGATTTTATACAGCAGATCGGTCAGGCAGGTGCGCATCGCCACTTCGCTGCCAAACAGCTTCATGCCGTAACGCGGCTTGGTTTCAATCGCCAGCTGGTAACGCCCCAGCCACTCTCTCACTTCAGCCATATCACTTTGTAGCGTGGCGCGGCTGACAAACCACTCATCAGCCAGATCTTCCAGCTTCAGGGAAAAAGCTGAAGTGAGAAAACGGGTTAACAGATAGTGTACGCGGGCGGCGGAGGTGCGCGGCACGCGGAGATGTGACGGTGACTGATCCTGCAGCTGGCGGTAAAGCGCCTCATCATCCACTTTCAGCTGATAGCCCTCGCCCCGGTTTAACACCAGACGGACGCCGTGATCGGCCAGCAGCTCATTCAGGGTGGTGATATCGGTGCGGACGGTGCGGGTGGAAACGTCAAAACGTCGCGCCAGTTCATCCTGAGGCAACGTCTCGTTTTGAAGCAGATCGAACAGTTGGGCAAGGCGTTGGTTTGGGAATCTCACTCTTTATCCTGTGATTGCGGGGCGAAGCAGAGGGCCGAACAGCGTCGGCCCCTGAATAATTACGGCGTTAACACCAGTTGAGACGGAGCCCCAACCGCGGTGTAGTCGTTGGTAAACGACAGGGCGCCATTCGCGGGATCCACCTTGAAACGGGTGATGTTATCGCTGCGCTGATTCATGGCATACAGAGTCTTACCATCTGGTGACAGCGTCAAGGTGCGCGTGTAATCGCCGCGCGTCCAGACATCGTCCTTCTGCGTCAGCGTGCCGTTGGCCTCGATGGCGAAATGCCCAATGCTGTTATGCAGGCGATTGGCGACATATAGGTTTTTCCCGGCCTTATCGATCACAAGGCCAGCGGCAAAGCTGGTGCCCTTGTAGCCCGCAGGCAGCGCCGGGACGGTCGCCGCTTCGCTAAGCGTACCCGTTTTGCGGTTCAGCAGATAGTGAGTCAGCGTCGAGGCTTCTTCGTTGATCAAATAAACCGAATGACCGTCGGGATGGAAGACAAAGTGGCGGGGGCCGGCACCGGCTGACGAAGCCAGGATCCAGGCCGGCGTATTCGGCTGCAGCTTGCCATCGGCACTGAGTCGGTACTGATAGATACGATCCAGCCCCAGATCGGTGGAGAAGACAAACTTACCGCTCAGATCGGTGGCGATCATATGCGCATGCGGGCCGTTATGATCGCTGACCGCAAAGCTGCCCTCAACGGCGGCTGCCGGTTTGGCGGCGCCTGCCGGTCCCTGATCCTGCTGCGTGTCGCTGGCCTCCGCCAGGCGACCATCGGCCAGCACCGGCAGCACCGCTTTGCTGCCGCTGACATAGTTGGCGACCAGCAGGAATTTACCGTCCGGCGTCAGCGACAGATAAACCGGTCCTGCACCGTGGGTACTGACTTCATTCAGCTTGCTCAGACTGCCATCTGCGGCAATGGCATACGCCACTACCACGCCCTTCTCGCTCTCGCTGGCAACATACAGCGTCTTGCCTTTGGCATCCGCCGTCAGCTGTGCCGGATTAGCCAGCTGGCTGACCAGCGTTTTGCCACTCAGCGCGCCGTCGGCCGGGTTAACCTGGAAGCGGTAAAGGCCTTCACCATTGGGATTATAGGTGCCGACCCAGGCAAACTGCGCCTGTGCCACCAGGGGAACCGTCGCCATCAACGCGACAGACACGGCAGAGATCAAAGACCAGTTACGCATGGTGTTCCTCGCAAAGAAATGTCAGGGGACTACAGAAGCGGCGGGCAGAACGCCCGCCGTGAGCACTTAACCGACCAACTTTTTGGTCATCGCCAGCAGCGTGCTGACATCGGCCGGACGGGTATTACCGCTCTCTTTATCGATGATTGAGCTGTAAATATGCGGAATGATCTTCGGCACGCCGGCATCCAGCGCGATCTGCAGGATCGCTTCGTAGTTCTCCAGATCGATGCCGCCGGTCGGCTCCAGCCAGAAGTCCTGTTCTGCACAGGCTTTAGCAACCGCCTTGAATTCGTCGATCGATTTCAGACCGCCCATCGGGAAGTATTTTACCGAGCTGGCACCCATATCTTTCAGCAGCGCGATGGCGGTTTCTACCGGGACAATCGCATCGGCGGCTTTGGAACTCAGCGGGCCGGTGGAGATTTTGACCAAGCCGACCTTGCCGGTGGGCGAGATCAGCGCGTTGACCACGGTCTGATCCTGTCCCAGCAAGGCGCGGCTGGTGGCAGCACCGGTGAACACCTGATTCACGTGCTGCGGCTGGATCTCAGCGGAGATGGCACTGACCATCGCCGACTGGTTCGGATCGCCGGCACCCAGCCCCACCGACAGCGCGTTATCGATCAGCGCCGCGTACTCACGCATATCGCTCACCGCGCTGGCCACGCTGTCGTAGTTTTTGGACAGTACGCCCACCAGCACATGGCCTTCCGCCGCCTGCCAGATCTCACGGGCATTCTCTTTCGAACCGGCCAGCACGTTCAGACATACGCGGTCTTTATAAAATTTCGGGGTCAGCGTCATGCTTATTTCTCTCCTGCTAATAGGGCTTTAATGCACAGATAGATGGTGTTGAGCTGCTCTGGCGAGACGCTGCGCACATCCACTTCGACGATGCCTTCGTTGGCCTTATAGCCGCGGAAGTAGATGGCGATGACGCCGGTTTTCAGCGCCTGCACCAGCTCGCCGGTGGTGTGGCCAATCACCGCCTCATCGAAATGAATTTCGGTACGGGCGATATCACGGCCCGCCGCATCCCAGACCACGCGCGAAGTGATGCCATTCAGCGAGTTCAGGCTGTTGATAAACGGCGTCATTTTTTCCACCATCTGCGCACCCGAGACTTTCTCGTTAACCAGATAGTTTTCAATCGCCTGGGTCAGGCCAAGAATGCCCTCTTTGCCGACCTTCATCGCGCGGCCGATCCCCATCGACTGGCGTTTAACCCACTCAACGTACTGCTTACGGCCCATCACCAGCCCGCTGGTTGGCCCTTCAATCGCTTTCGCACCGCTGTAAATCACCAGATCGGCACCGTACTGGTAGTAGCACTGCAAATCTTCTTCGGCGGCGGCATCCACAATCAGCGGAACCCCGTGTTTACGGGCGACGACGGCTGCCTGCTCAACGCTGAGATGGCTCTTCTGCACGCAGTGGTGAGACTTGATATACATAATGGCCGCGGTCTGTGGCGTGATCGCCGCAGAAAGCTGATCGGCGGAGCATTCGTTCGCCCAGCCAGCCTCCACCAGGCGTCCACCGCCCATCGCCACCATGGTGCCTACCGGCGCACCGAAATTGACGTTATGGCCCTTCGGCACCACGATGTCGTGCGGCACAATCAGCGGCATGGCGTGCAGGTTTTCCAGCAGCCAGTCGTCGTCTTTCACGATCACTGCCGCCACGGACTGCGCGATCCCGGCAGAGGCGCAGGAGACCACCACGGCATCTTCACAGCCGAGCAGGTTGGCAATGTAAGCCCCGGTTTTGTTCACCAGGTCTTTCATTTCGAAATAGTGATTCAGGCCATAGTTGACCGTCTCAACCACGTCGGCACTGGGCGTAGACACCCCGAGGATAGTCATGCGGCCAGAGGCGTTAATGACCTGCTTTAAGCCGTATTTTTCATAAATCGAAGACATGATTCTTTTTCCCTTCGTCGGTAATGAACCACTGACCGCCAACCACGGCGGCCAGTGGTACCAGCTGCTTCTCACCCGAAACTGACTGCCCTTCGGAGTCCGTAAACAGGCAAGTTTCCTCTTTGACGTCAAAAATAGTCAGGTCGGCATCCCTTCCCACTTCCAGCCGCCCTTTACTGTGCAGACGCAGGCCTTCCGCCGCGTTAACGGTCACACAGTCGATAATCTGCGGCAGGGTCATGCCGACGTTAAAGAATTTGGACATCACGTGGGCCAGGGTATACACCGGGCCGTTCAGGCGGTTGCGGCAATAGATATCGGAGCTGATGCTGTGCGGCAAAATGCCCCGTGCAATCGCCACGCGTGCCACGTCAAAGCTGAAGCTGGCGCTGCCGTGACCGACATCCAGACGCACGCCGCGTTGGATGGCGCGGCTGACCGACGCACGCAGCTCGCCGGCCGGGGTCAGGATGCGGTTTGGCTTGCCGTTGTAGCAGTGGGTGATGATGTCGCCATGGGTCAGCAGATCGGCGATTTCATCCAGATCGGGCGGATTGTTGCCGATGTGCACCATCAGCGGCAGATCGCCAATCTCATGCTGGATCTCTTTGGCGCGGAGCAAGGGCTTGATGCCGTTGGCACCGACCACGCTGCTGCTCATACGCGCCTTAATACCGATGATGAAGGCCGGTAAACGCTGCACCGCATCGCGCACGCCAACCTTATCAATCTGGGTCATATCGGCCAGTTCGTTTTGCGTCACAATGCCGGTGCGGGCAATGTTCAGCAAGGCATACACCTGGGTACTGGCGCTGCGGGTCAGGCGGTAAAATTCGTCGACATCGTCAGCGCCGGTGCTGCCGGCATCAACGACGGTGGTGACGCCGGTATCAACGCCAATGCGGTCCGCTTCGTCATGATAAATCGGGGATTTCGGGTAGCAGTGAACGTGGGAATCAATCCAGCCTGCGCTCAGCCAGTAACGTCCGGCCAGATCGCGCTCGGCAGTGGCCGTGCCCGTCACCTCCCCCAGCGCGGCGATTTTGCCGTCCTGCAGGGCGATATCCGTCACGCTGCCATCGGCAAGGCGTGCACGGCGAATAATCAGGTCATACATAACAAACTCCTTCTTGCACCGGATGGGATGACATCCGATTAAGCGGTTTACCCGAGATGGGTAAACCGCCGTTACATCAGAGCGCGACCGGGAAAATCGCACCCAGCAGCATGGCGCCGAGGATCGCGCCACCGGTAATCGGTTTGTTCCAGAGATAGAACAACAGTGCGCCGACCAGCGAACCCAGACCGATTGGAATCGATGCGGTCATTGCCGACAGGATGATCAGCGGCCCAAGGAAACGACCTGAGGAGTTACCCGCGCCCATCATCACGTCGGCACCGTAAGTGGAGTCGCTGTTGTTGATGGTGAACTTACGCGCGAGGATAATCAGGTAGCCAATCGCCACGCCAATCACCAGGCCTGTCACCAGCGAGGCGGCAAAGTTGGCGACCGGATAGACGATCCCGGCACCCAGCAGCAGCGCCGGCACGCCGAGGCCGACGCCGGTCTGAATGGCACCGCCGATATCGAGGATCCCGACCAGCGAACCTTCAATGATGCGGGCAAACAGGAAGCTGGCACCGAAGGCCGCTACCGCGCCATACACGCCGGTTTCCATGCCGGAACGCAGCATTGAAACGAAGGCCACTTCGTTAAACGCGCCCAGGCCATAGGTGTAGTACATGTGCGTTCCCGCAAACACCCCGGCTGACAGCAACCCGACGAAAATCGGGAAAGACCAGTCGGCATACCAGAAACCGCTTTTTGACTCTTCCATTGACCGTTCCTCTTATTTGCCGCTCAGGGAGTTGTGGATCATATCCAGCCAGCCTGGGACGCCCAGTTGGAAGGACTGCAGCACTTTCATATCGAAGCCGCGGAAGAAGCCGCTCAGCACGAACAGCAGCACAATCGCCGCCATCATCACCTTGGTGACTTTGTTCCAGCCGGCTTCTTCGACGCCTTTACCGATCAGGATACCCAGCACCAGGCCAGGGACGGCGTTACCCATGATCAGCTGCGCCAGGCCGCCGAAGATGGTGGCCCAGAAGCCCGATTTTTTGCCGGCATCGATCGCCGCCAGCCAGAAGATCACCGGCATCACGGTGTTCACCAGCAGGTTAGCCGCAGGCACCAGCACTTTCACTGCGGTCACCTGCAGCGCGGCCGGCACCGCTGAGGCGGTAGAGTTGAGGAAGGCCACGACGATCATGCCGATGATGCCGCAGGCAATCGCCATTTTTTTCGGATCGTGCAGGGTTTCTGCCACGTTGCGGTTTTTCACCATCAGTGCCGCCGCGCCCCAGTGTGGGATGATGCGGTGGTCAACGTCCTGGGTGAAAGAACCGGCTGCAACCGACGATGCCCAGGCGTTGAAGAAGAAGCCCAGGCCAAAGGAGAAGTGAGAAGCAGGATCGCCTTCACAGGAATTCAGTTCACCCAGTGTACGAAATGCCCCCATCCCCTGCGTTGTTGGCGCGTGGAACATGCGCGCCGCTCCGGCGCCAACGCCCACACCGACAAGACCGCCGATAATAAGTGACTTAAAGAGAATAATTAAAAACATCAGTCTTCCTTTCAGGCTTTCGCCAACGTTTTTAAATCAGGTTATTGCTGCCCTTACAGGCAGTGCTTTATTGCGAAACGAAACTGACTTTGTCAGTGTCGATCACCGTTACGTTGACGGTAATATCCAGCTCGACGCTGTAACTCCGCCGTTGTCTTGCCAGAAAGAAGAACAAAAACTTCTCCTGCCTGACACTCTCCCGGGCCTGAACCACCTTCACATCCTCTGGTTCAATCCGCAGCAGAACCTTGTTGGTCGATTTCAGCACGGTGTTCTGAACCCGGCTTAGCGCATCGGCAAAGGCGCGCTCTTTGCTGTCGCCTTTGCCGCTGACGTTCACCGTGGTAGTGAATTGTTCCTTCATCGATCAGCTACCGTGCTTCTTGTTCCACGCCTGAACCAGACGCTCGCCCAACTCTTCTTTGTCCATAAAGCCGAAGCCCAGTACGGTGGCACCTTCGTTGATGGCGGTAACGCCTTCGTCGACGGAACGCATACCGTGCTTCGCCTTGTAGCCATATTTGTTCTGTGCGGTGATCGCACCCGCGCCGCCGCTGCCGCAGAAGGAGATGCCGAAAGAGGCGCCTTCCGCTTTCATCACGTCGCCCAGCTTCATATCTGCCGCCACGCCAGGCACAACCACGGCTTTCCCGCCCGCTTTCTCAACGCCTGCCGCCACTTTCTGGCCTTTACCTAAACGATCGCCGATTACTACGATGACTTGTGACATGGTGAATTCCTCAATGTTGAATTTTTACCGGACCTGGCTGGCAGGCCCTGCGGGATTAGTCGTTTTCTTTCGCCACTTCAAAGTGGACGGAGAGCAGCCAGGCCTCTTCTTTTGGCAAATTGCCAAACAGATCGACCACCTGTTGCGCCAGAGCCATGGATTCCGGGGAGATATCTTCAAACAGCTCCTCTTCCACTTCAGGCAGCGGCTCGCCGGTCAGTGAGCGCAGCGCCATGGCCTTAACATGCGACGCCAGCATCTGCTGCTGAACAGCGTTAGGGACGATAGCTTTTGCCGCAAAGAGGTCGGCAATCTGCGCCATCACTTTGCCTGCCAGCGCCTGAATAGCCTGATCGTCGTCGGTCGTGCTCACGGATACCGCTCCATTATTCACTCTCTGCTCCTCATGTTCCGCTCGGACTCTGGCCTGAAACGGGGTTTATTCGCGTTACAAACAAATTAGTCCTCCGGCAGGCAACTGTGTAGACCGACTTTTTCCACTTCGAAGTGGAAATAGCACCGAGCGGTGTGGCTTGTGCCACAGAATCGTTAATTCATGCATAAAAGAGGAGGAAATGAGAGGAAAGTCACAGAACAGGGCTGGTATTCGCTAAGCCAATGCATTGACGGGAATTTTTTGCAGCGAAAAATGCGTCTGAAGAGGTCAGTGATATAGGAAAAACTTATCTCAGGGATATTTCAGCCATCGTTCAACAGGAAATTGGCGCGGAGCGGGAGAATGTCGGCAGGATAAAAGGCGTTATTTACAGGCGTGGCGTCACAGCGTAAATAAATGGGCTCCTGAGAGCCCGGGAAATTAACGAAACTTTTTGTGGTTCTCATTACGGGTTGCGGTGAATTTCTTCGCTTCCGCTTTCGCACCGGCCAGATCGCCCGCGTCGGCCAGCTTCATGCTGCTGTCAATCTGACCAATCAGCGTGTCGAGGCCCGCGTGGTAATCTTTGATTTCGGCACTGTCCGCGGGTTTGCCTTTCAGCTTATCCGGGGTTTGCGTTTTGGCATCTTCCGCCGCACCGCGCATGCTGGTCAGGGCTTTTTTAAACTCACCGACATCGTCGGTTTTACTGACGGTATGTAAACCCGCATTCAGGGTGTCCATATCGTCTTCCAGGCTGGCCATCGCCGACACGCTGGAGAACAACAGGGAGGCGGTCATCACGGCTAACAAGGCTCTACGCATTGCTCAATTCCTTCTTTTTATATGAGAAGTAAGACAATTTTTATTTGAAAAGCACGACAAAAAAGGGTGACCAAAAGGCCACCCCATAATAATACGCAAAAATGACGAAATTACTGCCCGGCGATTTTCATTTCGGGCAGCAGCACCGATCCACACTGAATGTTACTGCGCAGCTCAATATCGCTGCCGACGGTGACCATGTTCATCCACATGTCTTTGAGGTTGCCCGCGATGGTCACTTCGCTGACCGGATACTGAATCTCGCCGTTTTCAACCCAGAAGCCAGCCGCCCCGCGAGAATAATCGCCGGTCATGCCGCTCACGCCCTGCCCCATCAGCTCGGTGACCACCAGGCCGGTACCCATTTTCTTCAGCAGCTGATCGAAGCTGTCGCCCTGACCGGCGATGCGCCAGTTATGGATGCCGCCAGCGTGACCGGTGCTTTGCAGCCCCAGCTTGCGCGCCGAGTAGCTGGTTAACAGCCAGGTTTGCAGCACGCCATCTTTGACGATGTCACGCTGCTGGGTGCGCACGCCTTCGCTGTCGAACGGCGTCGAGGCCAGCCCTTTCAGCAGATGCGGCTGTTCCTGAATGGTCAGCCACTCCGGCAGGATCTGCTGGCCCATCGAATCGAGCAGGAAGGTGGATTTGCGGTAGACGCTGCCGCCGCTGATGGCCCCCACAAGGTGACCAAACAGGCCGGTGGCCACTTCCGCGGCAAACAGCACCGGTGCTTTCATGGTGGACAGCTTGCGCGGAGAAAGACGGGACAGGGTGCGACGGGCGCACTCTTCACCGACCCACTCCGGGGATTTCAGATCTTCAATCGCCCGGCCAATGGTATAGGCATAATCGCGTTCCATATCGCCATTGGCTTCGGCAATCACGCTGCTGGAGATCGAGTGGCGGCTGGAGGAGTATCCCTGGATCATGCCGTGGCTGTTACCGAACACCTTCATGCCGATATGGCTGTTAAAGCTGCCGCCTTCGGTGTTGGTGATGCGCTTGTCGGCCTTCAGCGCGGCCTGCTCTGCGCGGGCCGCCATTTCGATCGCCCGATCCGGATCGAGATCGGTCGGATGGAACAGATCGAGATCCGGCGCATCGAAGGCCAGCAGCTCACGATCCGCCGGACCGGCAAACGGATCCGCGGTGGTGAATTTGGCGATATCGATGGCGGCCTGCACGGTGCGCTTGATCGCATCCGGGCTAAGATCGGTAGAGGACGCGCTGCCCTTGCGGTTCTGATGATAAACGGTGATGCCAAGGGCACCATCGCTGTTGAATTCTACGTTTTCCACTTCGCCAAAGCGCGTGCTGACGCTGATGCCGGTGGTTTTGGTCACGGCGACTTCCGCTCCATCGGTGCTGACTTTTGCCAGTTCGAGTGCTGTTGCTACCGCCTGTTCGAGGGTTTTACGCTGTTCTGCAACTTGGGAGAGTAATTTCATCGACCTACCATATAATTAACAGAGGGCTTTTCTGGAGCGGGTAAAACGCCAGATTGCCTGACTCTTTAGTGATTAAGGTTCATTTGAGTCTAACAGACTCAGAGAACAATTTCGCAGTAGCCACGTAACCTGATAGCATGAGCCTCTTTTTTAGGGAGCCCCCAATGACCAAACAGCCTGACGACTGGCTTGATGATGTACCAGATGACAAAGAAGAAGAAGACGAAGAGATTATCTGGGTCAGTAAAAGTGAAATCAAACGTGACGCCGAGGAGCTTAAGCGCCTGGGTTTAGAATTGATGGAACTGAGCAAAAACTCGCTGGATAAAATCCCGCTGGATGAAGACCTGCGCACCGCCATTGAGCTGGCTCAGAAGATCAAGAAAGAAGCGCGTCGCCGTCAGCTTCAGCTGATCGGTAAAATGCTGCGCTCCCGCGATGAAGAGCCGATCCGCCTGGCGCTGGATAAGCTGAAGAACCGTCACAACCAGCAGGTTGCGCTGTTCCATAAGCTGGAAGTGCTGCGCGATCGTCTGGTTGCCGAAGGCGATGAGGTGGTGCCGGACGTGCTGGCGCTCTATCCCGAGGCCGACCGTCAGCAGCTGCGTGCGATGATCCGCAATGCGCAGAAAGAGAAAGCCGCTAACAAACCGCCAAAAGCCTTCCGCCAGATCTTCCAGTATCTGCGTGAGCTTGCCGAAGCCAAATAAACCGGGCGGAAACCGTTCCGCCCTTTTGTTGCGCTTCTGAACTCTGGCAAGAGACTTTCCTGCCAGGGTTTTCGCCTGATTACTTCGCCAGTCTGTCCAGCAGCTTCTGATGAATACCACCAAAGCCACCGTTGCTCATCACCAGAATGGTGTCGCCCGGCTGCGCCACTTTCACAATCATCTCAACCAGCACATCCACATCCGGGCTCCAGTGCGCCGGCTGCGAGCAGGCTTCCGCCACTTCTGAAACCTGCCACGGAATATGGTGCGGCTGCAGCAGGAACACTTCATCCGCACGCGCCAGTGCCGGCGCCAGATCGTCCTTGCTGATGCCCATTTTCATGGTATTAGAACGCGGTTCCAGTACGGCCAGAATACGGGCAGTGCCGCCAACCTTGCTGCGTAAGGCGGTCATGGTAGCGAGGATCGCCGTTGGGTGATGGGCAAAGTCGTCATAGACTTTGACGCCGTTGGCTTCACCGCGCAGTTCCAGGCGGCGACGGGCGTTGATAAAGTCGTTCAGCGCCAGACCGGCATCCTCCGGTTTAATGCCGACGTGACGTGCGGCGGCGATCGCCATCATGCCGTTATGCATGTTGTGTTCGCCCACCAGCGCCCAGTTCACTTCCGCCACGCGCTCACCGTCCAGCCAGACTTCCCAACGAGAGGCGTCCGGCGTCAGCTTTTTCGCCTGCCAGTGACCGGAGTCGCCAACGGTTTCCTGTTCGCTCCAGCAGCCCATCGCCATCACCTGCTTGATGTTGACGTCGTGATCCGGCATCAGGATTTTGCCCTGGCCTGGGACGATCCGCACCAGATGGTGGAACTGGCGCTGGATCGCTTTCAGATCGTCAAAAATATCCGCGTGATCAAACTCAAGGTTGTTGAGGATCAGCGTGCGCGGGCAGTAATGCACGAATTTGGAACGCTTGTCGAAGAAGGCGCAGTCATATTCGTCGGCTTCAATCACGAAGAATGGGCTTTTTCCTAAAGTTGCCGAGACATCGAAGTTTCCCGGCACGCCCCCGATCACGAAGCCCGGTTCGAGGCCGCACGCCTGTAAAATCCATGCCGCCATCCCCGCCGTGGTGGTTTTTCCATGGGTTCCGGCCACCGCAATGACCCAACGGTCACGCAGCACGAAATCATGCAGCCATTGCGGGCCTGAGAGGTAAGGAATGTTGCGCTCGAGTACCGCTTCAACACAGGCATTTCCGCGCGTCATCGCATTACCGATGATCACTAAATCCGGCGCAGGATCGAGCAGGGAAGCATCATAACCCTGAATTAAATCAATACCTTGTTTTTCAAGCAGCGTGCTCATCGGCGGATAAACGTTCGCATCTGAACCCGTCACTTCATGGCCCAGTGCCCGGGCCAGTACGGCCAGGCCACCCATGAAGGTGCCACAGATACCGAGGATATGAATACGCATAAAATGATCCGTTAACAGGAAAGTCCGGCGCACAGTGTAGCGTCCTCATCGCGAGGAAGAAACGGATTTGCCCTATGTTCTTTAGTGTCCAATCGGCTAGACTGCTTACGCATACGTTGGCAGTTTGTAAATCAGGCTGCTGTTCAACCGCAGATTCAGGGATAGTGTTATGAAAACGTTAGGCGAATTCATCGTCGAGAAGCAACACGACTTTCCTCACGCCACAGGTGAACTGACGGCGCTGATTTCAGCCATCAAACTGGGCGCGAAGATTATCCACCGTGATATCAACAAAGCCGGTCTGGTGGATATTCTCGGCGCCTCCGGCGTAGAGAACATTCAGGGCGAGCAGCAGATGAAGCTCGATCTGTTTGCCAATGAAAAACTCAAAGCAGCATTGAAAGCGCGCGGGATCGTTGCCGGTATCGCCTCCGAAGAAGAAGATGAGATCGTGATCTTCGAAGGTGTCGAGAACGGCAAGTACGTGGTGCTGATGGATCCGCTGGATGGCTCGTCAAACATCGACGTTAACGTCTCTGTGGGCACCATCTTCTCCATCTACCGTCGTATCACCCCAGCCGGCACGCCAGTCACGGAAGAAGACTTCCTGCAGCCGGGCAACCAGCAGGTTGCTGCGGGTTATGTGGTTTACGGTTCGTCCACCATGCTGGTTTACACCACCGGCTGTGGCGTTCACGCCTTCACCTACGACCCGTCACTGGGCGTATTCTGCCTTAGCGCGGAAAAAATGGAGTTTCCGGAAGCGGGCTACACCTACTCCATTAACGAAGGAAACTACATCCGTTTCCCTCAGGGCGTGAAGAAATACCTGAAATTCTGTCAGGAAGAAGACGTTGCCACGCATCGTCCGTATACCTCACGTTACATCGGTTCTCTGGTTGCAGATTTCCACCGCAACCTTTTGAAAGGCGGCATCTACCTCTACCCAAGCACCGCCAGCCACCCGAAAGGCAAGCTGCGCCTGCTGTATGAGTGCAACCCGATGGCCTTCCTGGCCGAGCAGGCCGGTGGTAAAGCCAGCGACGGTAAAAACCGTATTCTGGATCTGACCCCGGAAACCCTGCACGAGCGTTCACCGTTCTTCGTCGGTAATACCGCGATGGTAGAAGATCAGGAACGTTTCCTGCGCGAGTTCCCGGACGCGTAACGCCTCCTGCGAGCCAGATAAAAAAAGGGCGATCTGACGATCGCCCTTTTTATTTCCCGTCTTTAAGCAGCCTGTCAGGCTGGGCTGACCTTAAACACCGCCATTGACTGCACCAGCTGCTGAGACTGCTCCTCCAGCGACTGGGTGGCGGCCATCGCCTGCTCGACCAGCGCGGCATTCTGCTGTGCCACCTCATCCATCTGCGTCACCGCCTGGTTCACCTGCTCGATGCCATGACTCTGCTCCTGAGACGCGCTGGAAATCTCCTTCATCAGCGTGGTCACCCGCATCACTTCGCTGGCGATTTCGTCCATGGTCTCTCCGGCTTTGGTCGCCATCTCCGAGCCTTCGCTGACCCGGCTTTGCGATTCAGCGATCAGCGTGCGGATCTCTTTCGCCGCCGTGGCACTGCGCTGCGCCAGGTTACGCACCTCGCTGGCGACCACGGCAAAGCCTCTGCCCTGTTCTCCGGCGCGTGCGGCCTCTACCGAGGCGTTCAGCGCGAGGATGTTGGTCTGGAAGGCGATGCCGTCAATCACGCCGAGGATGTCGCCAATGCGCTTAGAGCTGTTGGAGATCTCCTGCATCTTATCCATCACGTAGCTCACCACTTCGCTACCACGATCGGCGCTGTCAGAAACCGACCTTGCCAGCTGATGTGCCTGGCTGGCGTTATCGGCATTCAGCTTCACCGTCGCCGTCAGTTGCTCCATGCTGGCGGCAGTTTGCTCCAGCGACGCCGCTGACTCCTCGGTGCGCTGAGAGAGGTTGATGTTGCCCGAAGAGAGCTCACGGCTGCCGATATCAATTTGCAGGCTGGCATCGCGCACCCGGCTGACCGAGAGCTGCAGAGAGCTCTGCATCGCCGCCAGCGCCGCGTTCAGTCGTCCCAGCTCATTGTTGCCACTTTCCGGCAGTGCCTGGGTTAAATCGCCTGCGGCGACGAATTCCAGATGCCCGATGGCGGACTCGAGCGGTTTCAGCAGGATCGCCCGCAACAGCAGCCAGGCGACGGAAAGCAGGATCACCGTCAGAACGCCGCAGCACAGGATCAAAAGGGTCAGCATTTTCTGGTTGTGAGCGGCTTCCGCCAGCTGCGCATCCGTGACCTGATTGGCATAGACGTTGAAAGCATCGGCCGCTTTGGTAAAGGTGTTATTTAACGCGGTGAGCTTTTCTTCCAGAACGGTGTAATAACCGTCGGTGTTTTGCTTTTGCAGCGCATCCAGCATCGGCATGATGCCCTGCTGCAGATAGACGTCATAACTGGCGACAATGTCATCGGAGAGCTTTTTGCCATGCGCGGTCACCGTGCCGGCATCCACAAAGGTTTTTAAGCCTTTTTTTGAGAGTTCGATATAGGCACTGACCCGCTGAGTGGCAAGGGTGGCCTCATCAATCATCCCTATTTCCATCTTCCTTACCGATAACGCTGCCGTGGTGCGCGCATGAAGCAGGCTGTTATTGGTAAGCGATAAGCTGTTTAACTCGATACCCTGAATGCGGTTGACCACCTCCAGCGATCGATTCCCTTTGTTAATGGCAACGATGCCCATCAGGCTAACGCCCAGTAGCATCAACGTCATCAGCGCTAACAACACTAATAACCCCGTTCGAATCGAAATTTTTCTAAGCATGATTTTGTGTGACCCTCGAAAAAGCAAATAGTCCAGGAACCCAAAAAGCGAAGAAGGTATCGGCAGGGTCGCGGGCAATCTTTAGCGCTGATGAAGTGAAAAGGATTGACGACTGCGGCTGACTTGATAAGGATCAATTTTTGCCCATGACCCTACAGAAGGAATTGTCCGATGAAAAAAACCATTGCGATTACAGGCCTGTTAATGGCGTTTTACAGCCACGCAGACGTGAGCCCGATTGATACCGCCCAGCAACAATGCCTGGATAAAGCCTCTACCACCGTGGCCATGCAGCAGTGTTTTAGCGCAGCGAATCAGGCCTGGGACAGTGAAATGAATCAGCAATACGGCAAACTGACAGCCACGCTAAACAGTGAGCAGAAAGCCAAATTACGCACCGCACAGCGTGCCTGGCTGAAATACCGCGACAGCTGGCTGGATGCCACCAAAGCCCGGCTGAGCGATGGCGGCACCATGGCGTCATTACAGGTGGGCGCGCAGAGCGTAAGCCTGGTAAAAAACCAGGCCTTAGTGCTGAAATCGTTGGCGGATGGCAACAGCGGCAACCCTTAACAAGGGGCCATCCGCGCATCGAAGGGGAAGATTCTCCCTACAGGCCGTAAGGCCAGTACTGGAGCATTCCTAAAGGGCAAAAAGGGGGGATACTTTCCAACTCAGTTGGCTATAATGAGCGTCACTTGTTTAAGGCTGAATGAAGGAATTGACCATGAGTTTGACCCAGGTTCCAGCGGGCAAAGACCTGCCAGAAGATATCTATGTTGTTATTGAGATCCCGGCCAATGCCGATCCGATCAAATATGAAGTCGACAAAGATACCGGTGCCCTGTTCGTTGACCGCTTTATGTCTACCGCGATGTTCTATCCGTGCAACTACGGTTACATCAACCACACCCTGTCTTTAGACGGTGACCCGGTAGATGTACTGGTCCCTACCGCCTATCCGCTGCAGCCGGGCTCGGTTATCCGTTGCCGTCCTGTTGGCGTGCTGAAAATGACCGACGAATCTGGCGAAGATGCCAAGGTTGTTGCCGTTCCGCACAGCAAGCTGACCAAAGAATACGATCACATCAAAGATGTGAACGACCTGCCAGAACTGCTGCGTGCGCAGATCACTCACTTCTTCGAGCAATACAAAGCGCTGGAAAAAGGCAAATGGGTGAAAGTTGAAGGCTGGGACGACGCGGCCGCAGCGAAAGCTGAAATCGTGACCTCTTTCGAGCGCGCTGCGAAGAAGTAATTCTCGCGACGAAGACGAAAAAAAACACCGCTCACTGAGCGGTGTTTTTATTTGCAGCAACCTCAGGTGGGTTTGGGTGCATTTTGTTGCAGCCAGTCGCCGCTGACAATATGCTCTCTCCCGACAATCGAACGCTGATACACATAGAGCCAGGCGCTGCCGTAAGGCGTTTGCACCAGCTCACGCTTGTACTCCCCGCCCTTGGTTCTGAGTGCATCGAGCTCGCCCAGTGTGGACGCATCGATACGGTAAACTTCACAGGCAACCTGCCCGCTACCCGCAACAACGCCGGGGTAAAGACCTAAACTATAAAGCGCGTAGCCGTCGATCTTATGATCGCCCAGCCACTGCCCGTTGGTCATCCAATGACTGTTGCCTTGCTTCCGTCTTAAGGTGCCGTAGACAATTATTCGCATTGCTAGAACTCAAACTGATAAAGCAAATCCAGGGCCTGATCGAGACCAGACACTGCTTCCAAATAGAGCTTGGGCATCAGGCGATAACGCAGGGTTAAGGTCGCCAGTGAATCAAATATGCCAACACCGTATTTTACCTGTAGACCCGGCAGAACGTAGCCACTGACCTGGACCTGCTGGCTGTCACCGACGCCGGCCGTATCCAGGGCGAGATTGCTTACGCCGAAGGTCTCCCCGATTTTACCCACAACCTGACCACTTTGTGCAAGCCCCAATCCCACTAATGCTGAGGTTACTGCACTGCTGTCGCTGCCATTCGAGTCCAGACCCTGTCCGCGAAGCAGGTAGGACAAGGCTTCCTGCTGTGACATTGCCGGATCGGAGAACACTTCCACCTTGGGCTCATCGGCCAGCCCGGTGACGCGCACGCCGGCGGTAACATCATTTTCCGTCGCTTCCGGGTTACGGATCGCTTCAATATTCAGGTACGGCTGATCCGCCGGACCGGAGAATTGCAGCTCACCTTTGCGCACAATCAGATCCTGTCCGTAAGCATGGAAGCGGCCGGAAGGAATGTTGATCTGGCCGTTCAGGCCCAGGCCACGACGGTCCTGCACCATTTTCAGATCGCCATTCAGTTTGGCTTTCAGACCAAAGGCGCTGATGCGCACATCGTCACCGACGTGGATCACCAGGTTGCTGTTAATCGGAATAGCGGTCGATTTCGGTGCGATAGGCTGCAGGTTTTTATCCAGCAGCACTTCATCCGACGACACGCCCACCGCGCTCTCCGGCACTTCCTGCACGTTGATGCGCGCCCACGGAATATCAACGCGACCATCGAGGTTGAACATTTGCGGCGTCGCTTCAAATACCAGGTCCGGCGAGACGTCCATCCGCACCATCGGCGGCACCGTCACGCGGATTTTATCGCCCTTGGCGGCGATCCGCGCCCGCCAGGCATCCAGCACACTCCAGTCCGCGCCACCGCTTAAGGTCAGCTGCCCTTTCGAGGTCTGAATCAGCCCTTCCAGCGTCGAGCTCATGCCGTTGAACACCATATTGAGGTTGGCGCTGGTCAGGTCGACCGGCATAAAGCTGCCGTCGACATCCACGTTCTTCAGCCCAAGCTGACCGAACACCTGCGGTTTCTGCAGGCTGCCGCCCAGACGAAGGTTGGAACTGACGATCCCCGCGACCTTTTCGCCTCTCATCAACGCCGGGTTCAGCAGCGCCAGCGACAGGTTAGCGATATTCACATTGCCTGACAGCGTGCGCTTGCCCTCGGGATCGGCAATTTGTACGTTGCCATCCAGCTGACCGTTATTGGCAATGCGGATCAGCCAGTCCAGCTGAGCGCGGCCATTGCGCATCGCGGCATTCAGGTTCAGCGTGTCGAACGCAATCGGCAACGTGTTGCCCTGCACGTTCTGCTCGACCTTCACGCCGTTGCCTTTCAGCGAGACGCGACCCTGCGGTAAACCACCGCCGGCGGTCCAGCTGACGTCCGCATCACCGCTGAACACGCCGCGAAGCTGGGTGTCTTCCGTGAGGAACGGCTTGGCCATCGCCAGGTCGAAGCGATTGAGCTGCACTTTGGCGTGGCCGGAAGGCCCGGCTTCAATGGTTTGCGGCACGCAGAGCTCGGCATTCGGATTGAGCCAGCAGTGCGGCCCGATGCTGACGGTCTGCTTGCTGTTGAGATAATCCAGCGTGATTGGGCGCGTCAGGCGCCATTCACCGACCGGGGTATCGAAGCGGGTGTTGTTGAGCGTGCCTTTCCAGCGCTGCTCAGCCCGGTCAAAACTGCCGTTCAGCGCCAGCTGGCCCGAGACCGGCTTGCCGTCGATATTCAGCTTCAGCTGATGCTGTTTTTCGCTGCCGCTGGCATCCAGAGTGATTTGCGAGATATCCAGCGCATCCTGCTTCAGTCGATCGACCTTCAGCGTCAGCTTACCCTGAACCTGCTCGCCGGAACTGACGTCGCCGTTCAGCGCAACGCGGGCAATGGTCAGCGCCTGCCAGCGCAGTCCCGTCCCGGTCAGATCCGCCAGCAGCTGCGGCTTTTTCAGATCGCCACGGGCTTTGATGGTGCCTTTCGCCACGCCGCCAAGGCCTGGCAACGCGTTGTCCAGATGCTGCGCATCAATATCGGCATCCAGGTTGAGCTTGTCGCCCAGCGATCCCTTCAGGTTGATATTGTTGCGGCCCAGCACCAGCTTCAGGCCCGGAATATCCCACTGGTTATAGCTGTTGCCGTATAGGGAACCGTCTGCGGTGACCGCGTTCTGCTTGACGTTGCCGCGCAGTTTCAGTTCCGGCACGCGCATCTGCCAACTGCCGCCATACAGGCTGCCGCGCGTGGAGATGTGACCTTCCAGCTTCGCCGGCCAGTCAGGATATTGCTTCGCGGTATTGATGCCAGACAGCGTCAGATCGCTGCGCCAGCTGATTGCCTTGCTCCAGTCCACCAGCGCCGTCAGGTCAATATTGCCTTCCAGCGCCGCAAGACGCAGTTTATCCAGCGAGAACTGCTCAATATTGCCTTTGCCGTCCAGCGCCACCGTAGCGGGCGGGATGCCCTGCCCTTTTAGTGCGGCCTTCAGCGACATCGCGTAATCCGTCGCTTTGCCCTTAAAGCTGAAGTTGAAATTATCTGCTTCGTACTGAATTTCACCGGTCAGCGGCCAGCGCAGCTGCGGGCTTTTCACATTCATTGCCAGCGGCAGGCCCACGTCGGCCAGGCGGGTATTGGCGTCCATCTGCACCTGAACCGGACCAGACAGATTCAACGCCATATTGAGCTGCTCGCGCAGGCCCCCGTCCAGCGTCATTTTGATCTTCTCGCCTTTGATCGGATCGACGTTGACGGTGCTGTTGAGCGTGAAGTTCACCGGCCAGTTGTCAGACAGCGTCGCTTGTCCCTGGGCGTTCAGCTGTCCCTGCGGCGAGTCAACATCCAGCGTCTCCAGATGCAGCAGTTTGTCCTGCGTTTTCGCTTTCACTAACAGGCGATTAACGGTGATATCGGTATCGCCGGTGATGCGCAGCTGCTCGCCAAGGATCTCTTGAACATCGACATCCAGCGGTATCTTGAAATCAGGCAGCTCCGGCAGCAACGGTTTGGCAAACATCGCTTTCAGCGTTTCGCCCAGCGGCGGTTCGTCGGCCTTCGGCTGCTGCACTTTTGGCTGCACAATCTGTTCATCGGCCACTTTCGCCGCCTTTGGCAGTGCGATCAGCAGCCCCTGAATATGGGTGGGATTCAGCGTCAGCGCACGGCCCTGCCAGCTAATGCCGGAGGTGAAGTCGGCGAGGGAAATCGCCGTGTCATCCACCTTCACATTGATATTGTGCAGCGCAAGCTGACGCAAGGTGATCGGATACGGCGTGCTGAGATCGCCTGAGGACGGCTCTTCTTCCGCCGGGGCAGGTGCCGCCGGCGCCATTTTCTTGCTGTCGACCACCACATTCACATCTTTCAGCGAGAGGTCGTTGACGCAGAAGGCACTGTGTTTCAGGCAGCCCAACTGTACCGCGAGGTGGAACTCGCCGGCGTTAACCGTGACGCCCGGCATTTCATACTGCACGCCGGTCAGCGTCAGGTTTCGCCAGCCGCCGTCCACCTGTTTGATTTGCAGCCCCGGAACCCAGCGCGCGGCGCCGTTAAGCAGCAGATGCAGGCCGGGCGTGGTGCCAATTAAAAAGGCGATGCCGCCCAGCAGCACCATCAGGAAGATCAGGATTCCAATAAGGACCTTTTTCCAACGACTCATAGTTCAGGCCCCAATCCGATATAAAACTGTACGTCACGATGTTCGTCATCGCCGATAGGACGGGCGATATCCAACTTGACCGGGCCGACCGGCGACTGCCAGCGCACGCCAAAACCGGCGCCGGTTTTCAGATCGGTCTGTTTGATGTCATTCACCGCTTCGCCGGAGTCGACGAACACCGCGCCCCACCATTTGCCGGTCACGTTGTATTGATATTCCAGCGAGCCGGTCGCCAGCTTGGACGCACCGGTCAGCTTGCCATCGTCATCGCGCGGCGAGATGCCTTTGTATTTATAACCACGAATGCTGCGATCGCCACCGGCGAAGAAACGCAGGTCCGGCGGCACTTTGTCGAAGTCATTGGTTTCAATCCAGCCGAGGTTGCCACGGGCCACAAAGCGGTGTTTATCTGCCAGCGTACGGATCCAGACGTTCTGCGCCTGCACCACCGCGAAGTCGATATCCGATCCCCATGTGGTGTCAGAGACATCTAACGAGTAACGCTGCGAATCGCCCCAAGTCGGCATCAGTCCGCCACGGGAGCGGGTGCGGTTAACGCTGACGCCAGGGTAGATCAGCATGGTGGTGTTGGTGACGTTACCCTGAGTAAAGTGATCGAGGCTCCAGCGCAGGTTAATCGCGCGCTGCCAGCCGGAAGACGAGTCCCAGTAACGGGAGGCCGCCAGCGTGGAGGAGTCGGATTTGGTGTCGTTGAGGTCGGTTTTTTTCAGGCCGCCCTGCAGCAGGTAGTACTGCTCAATGGGATTTTTCAGCAGCGGGATTTTATAGCTGAAATCCAGTTGCTGTTCAGGGGCGGAGATATTGGCACTGGTGGTCAGGCTGTGGCCGTAGCTGTTGACCCACGGCTTTTTCCAGGTGGCTTTCACCCGAGGCCCGACATCGGTGGAGTAGCCGACACCGGTTTCAATGGTGTTCTCGGTGCGTGGGCTGACGACGCCATGCAGCGGCAGAATTTTGGTTTTTCGTGATTTACTGAATTCTGGTGCCACCACTACCGAGTTAAACCAGCCGGTGGCGGATAAACGGCGGTTCAGTTCCGCCAGGTCACGAGAGCTGTAATAGTCGCCCTTTTTAAACGGCACCAGGTTTTGCAGATACTCTTCACGAATTTGCGATCCTTCAAAGCTGACGTCGCCAAAGCGGTAACGCTGGCCGCTGTCGTAATCGATATCCCAGAAGGCCTCACGGCGCTCTACAGAGACACCCAGCTGACTTTTGGTGTAGTCACCATCGAAGTAGCCTTTGCGCAGCGCCATGTTGCTGAGAGAGCTTTTAAAGCCGTCATAATCACTGTGGTTCAGCACGCCGCCGATTTTGCCACGGCCATTTTTGACCAGCGCCAGGTAATCTTTATCGGTGCGGGCTTCACCACGCAGGACCACCGTTTCACCGGCCAGCTTCACCGGTTCGCCGGCGGTGACTTTCGCCACCAGCACCGGCCTTTTACCGCCCGCCGGCGGCGGCTGCAGATCGAACTCGATGGTCGGTTCGTAATAGCCCAGCGCCTTCAGGCCTTCTTTTACCGCATCACTGACACGGGCACGGAAACGGCCATCCGCCGAGACTTCATCGCTCGAAATGGTGGACAACCGCGCACGGACGTTCTTTTGTAACTCCCCCGATAATCCCGTCACCTGCAAACGCACGGTCGCTGCTTCAGCGAACGGTGCAGCAGCTAAAAGACCTAACATGCAATAAACATGAATTCGTGGCACGCTGACTCCTGATTATGATGCCGGCCCTTATTCCAGTTGGGCACAACGCTTTCTTTACGTTCTTTCCAGGCGCGGGATCCTGTAAGCATGGCAACTTTTTGCCGCTTATGGCCCTCTATTTGCCCGTAAAGCCAAATTTATTAACTTATTGTGTGCAAAGTATCGACACGTTACAACACAGGATCGTGATCGAATGTTACTTCGGCACTCTCCTCAACCAGACTCGGATTAATCTCACCCAGCCCATCGCCGCAATTGTAAGCATGCGGCGGCACGGCTATAATCCTTTGCACAAGTCGTCTGACGGCTTGTTGACTGACTTCTGCCCCGGCAATCTTGCCGAACAGGCGCAGACATTTTTGGCACGGATAGCCGAGCTCTTATCATGGGACATGACGTCCGCAGATCCTCAAACGCTGCCCAGGCCAAAAATGACAAGTAATTAAACTCAAGGCCGGTTCCGGGCACTTTCACCTGATCGTTACTGAATCGAGCCATTTTATGGATGTTTTATGTTAGACAGTTTGCTTGTCATCGTACTGCTGATTGCGATCAGCTCATTTTTCTCATTGTCAGAAATCTCGTTGGCTGCAGCCCGTAAAATCAAGCTGAAGCTGCTGGCGGATACCGGCAATATCAACGCGCAGCGCGTGTTGAAGATGCAGGAAACACCCGGGATGTTTTTTACCGTGGTGCAAATCGGCCTGAACGCCGTGGCTATTTTAGGCGGTATTGTGGGCGACGCCGCCTTCTCTCCGGCATTTCGTTCTCTTTTTCTACGCTTCACCTCCCCGGAGCTGGCCGAGCAGCTAAGTTTTATCTGTTCATTCACCGTGGTGACCAGCCTGTTTATCCTGTTTGCTGACCTGTTCCCAAAACGTCTGGGGATGATCGCGCCAGAGCAAGTCGCGCTGAAGATCATCAACCCGATGCGTTTTTGTCTGTTTATCTTCCGTCCGCTGGTGTGGTTCTTTAACGGCGGCGCTAACATCATTTTCCGCCTGTTTAAAATCCCGCTGGTGCGTAAAGACGACATCACTTCCGATGATATCTACGCCATTGTGGAAGCGGGTGCGCTGGCTGGCGTGCTGCGTAAGCAGGAGCATGAGCTGATTGAAAACGTGTTTGAGCTGGAGTCACGCACCGTACCTTCTTCGATGACTTCCCGTGAGAACATCGTTTGGTTCAATTTGCACGAAGACGAAGACAGCCTGAAGGAAAAAATCGCTAATCATCCGCACTCCAAGTTCCTGGTGTGTAATGAAGATATTGACCATATCGTCGGCTATGTCGATTCGAAGGAGCTGCTGTTAAGGGTGCTGGGCCATCAGAGTATGGCGTTGAACAGCGGCGTGCAGATCCGTTCCGCGCTGATCGTGCCGGATACCTTAACGCTGTCAGAAGCGCTGGAAAGTTTCAAAACCGCCGGCGAAGACTTCGCGGTGATCATGAATGAGTACGCACTGGTGGTCGGCATTATCACGCTGAACGACGTGATGACCACTCTGATGGGCGATTTGGTCGGTCAGGGCATGGAAGAGCAGATTGTGGCCCGTGACGAGAATTCGTGGCTGGTTGAAGGCGGCACGCCGATTGATGACGTGATGCGCGTGCTGCATATCGATGAGTTCCCGCAGTCCGGTAACTACGAGACCATTGGCGGCTTTATGATGTTTATGCTGCGCAAGATCCCGAAACGCACCGACTTTGTGAAGTTCCACGGTTATAAGTTCGAAGTGGTGGATATCGACAGTTATCGTATCGATCAGCTGTTGGTGACGCGGATTGATGCCCGTCCAACCACGGCGGCGTCGGTGTTAACGCCGGTGCCGGAAGAGTCGTAGCGGGAAGCAGGAAACAGAAAGGCGCGAGAATTCGCGCCTTATTTTTTAGTTAAATTCGGTTTGTAATCGCAGTACCTGGCGGTTCACTTCTGACATCACGCTGTAATGCTGTTTATCTTTAACGCGTGGGATCAAGATTTTGCCTTTATCGAACTCAAATGCGCCTACGTCTTTGATGTATATCCTGCCGCGAAACAGTGTTTTTACGTATTTGGCCACCTGCAGCGGATTATATCGCTGAAAGATCTTCATGCTGGTAATACTCCTGAAAAAGATATGTGCGCTGCGTCGTGTCCAATTTCGGTACGAATCCTTGCAGCGCAAAGTGGATTCACTATAGACCAACATCGCCTTCCTGAAGTCCGAAAACCGACTTTTTTTCCTGTTTTTACACATCATGACAGTACAGACTGCCTGCTGGTTATGTCGAAACAGTATAAACCTTCAATTGAAAGGGATTTGTGCTGTGTGTTGCAAAGATGTTATTCCGATGCGACAGCAGCATCTTCTGCGCTTATTATTGCAGGAACATGACTAACTGGTCGGATCACATCAAAAGGTCGAGTCCATGAATACCGTTCGCTTATTTTTTGTTCTTATCGCGCTGTGTTTCTCCTCATTTGCCGGCGCACATGGTTTTGCAGAAGGGCAACGCGTGCCTGCCGTGGGCATCACGGATAAAGGTGAGCTGGTGTTGAAGCAGGAGGATTTCAGTTATCAGAACTGGAACAGTGCAAAGCTGCCGGGCAAGGTGCGGGTGATCCAGCATATTGCCGGGCGCTCTTCTTCCAAGGAGAAGAATGCGGCGTTGATTGAAGCCATTAAGTCGGCGAAGTTTCCGCATGATCGTTATCAGACCACCACCATCGTCAACACCGACGATGCGATCCCCGGCACCGGGATGTTCGTTCGCAGCAGCATCGAGAACAACAAGAAGCAGTTTCCGTGGTCGCAGTTCATCGTCGACAGCAACGGCGTGGCCAAAAAGGCCTGGCAGTTGGATGATGCCGGATCGGCGATTGTGGTGTTGGATAAATACGGCAAGGTACGCTTCGCCAAAGACGGTGCGCTGACGCAGGATGAAGTGAAGAACGTGGTGGCGCTGGTACATAAGTTATTGGAGTGAGGCGCGGGTTAAGTCAAAACCGGCTTAGTGGTCAGGCGTCAGCATAGAGCGCGTTGTTCAGGTCAAAACCGGCTCAGTGGTATGGCGTCAGCATAGAGCGCGTTGTTCAGGTCAAAACCGGCTCAGTGGTAAGGCGTCAGCATAGAGCACGTTGTTCAGGTCAAAGGCTGCTCGGGTGGTAAGGCGTCAGCATAGAGCGCGTTATCCGAGACGCCGTGAATCCATCCCTGGAGGCTTGGCTGCGGCATCCCTGCCGCAGACACTCGGCTAACGCGCTCTATGCCGCCACCCAATAACATCAGTGTTGTTGGTGGGTCTTGTGGACGCACAGGTCAATGGCCGCTGCTGAGTGGGTGTTGAAGTATGTGCCCGATAAGAACAGGCAACGTTGAGTGGGTTTTGAAGTGCGTGCCAGATAAGAACAGGCAACGCTGAGTGGGTTTTGAAGTGTGTGCCCGATAAGAACAGGCAACGCTGAAGCTTTGGGGAAGGGAGAGAAGGTTGATAGCGAGTCTTCGGCGACAGGTATGTCGCCGCTGAGCCCCCAGGGATGGGTTTACGGCGTCTTTGCGTTCAACCTTCTCTCCCTGAGCTTGCCACAAGTTTCCACAGACGACTTGCTATCTCCCTGCGACAAACTCAGCTGAACCTACCGCCAGAACATCCAGATGACTCGCGCAATAACACCAATCAGAACAGCGAAACGCGGAAGCCTGGGTTGAGGAAGGATTCGCGCGGCGTGTAGTCGAGTGTTTTGCCCTTCCAGTCATGCACGTATGCACCGGCAGCGATGGCGACCGCGTGACCTGCGCCGGTGTCCCAGATATTGGTTGGTCCGAAGCGTGGATAAAGCTGCGCTTTGCCTTCTGCCACCAGGCAGAACTTCAGCGAGGAGCCGATGGCCGTGGTCTGGTGCTCACCCAACTGGCTTAAATAGTCTTCCAGCTCGGTGTCTGAGTGGGAGCGGCTGACGACCACCAGAGGCGGATGCGCTTCACGCACCTGAATCTGCTCGTGATGACCGCCCTCGTCTTTCCATGCCTTACCGTCTGCTGCGGAATACATTACCTGCAGCACCGGCGCGTACACCACACCCAGCACCGGCTTGCCGTTTTCGATTAGCGCGATGTTGACGGTAAACTCGCCGTTGCGCTTAATGAATTCCTTGGTGCCGTCCAGCGGATCCACCAGCCAGTAACGCTGCCAGTGCTGACGCTCCTCCCAACCTGCCGGATCTTCTTCCGACAGTATCGGGATTTCCGGGGAGAGGTCGGTCAGCCCCTGAACAATCACGTTATGAGCTGCAATATCCGCCGCCGTCACCGGCGAATCATCGGACTTGTGAGCCACATCCATCGGTGCCTGTCCGTCATACACCTTCATGATTGCATCGCCTGCTTCCCTGGCCAGCTGGCAAATTTTGTCTAACATTTTCCACCTCTTGATTAGCATCTTGATGCCGGACTCTGCCGGCAGGTGTTACGTATCAGGCCGCCTTTTTTACAGCTAAAAACCTCTACTGATCATAGCAGCTGAATTTTAGCCGCCTGTCGCGCTGCGGGCCAGGCCCGCTGATTTCGACAGATTAGGTAAAAAGTTGACCTTAGTTATCAACAGCATAATTCATTTTCTCTCGCGGAACCCCCTGTTTATCCCGCCAGGGTCATAAGAGGTAAATATTTGTGGCAGATCACAGTTATGTGAGACACAACGTAACAGTTTCATAAAAATTTGAGATGTTAGGGAGTGATGGCATCGAAATTTACGGAGAAATGATGATTAAGCCTGTTTATACCCTCGCAGCCCTGCTGGTTGCGACCTCTCTGCATGCGGCCACGGTGGATTTTCGCCTGCTGGAAACCACCGATCTGCACAGCAATATGATGGACTTTGACTATTACAAAGACACGCCCACGGAGAAATTTGGCCTGGTGCGAACCGCTACGCTGATTGACGCCGCGCGCAAAGAAGCAACCAACAGCGTGCTGGTCGACAACGGCGATATTATTCAGGGAAGTCCGCTTGGCGATTATATGGCGGCCAAAGGCCTGCAGCAGGGTGAAGTGCATCCGGTGTATAAAGCGATGAATACCCTCGATTATACCGTCGGCAACCTTGGCAACCACGAATTCAACTATGGCCTGGACTACCTGCATAAAGCGATTAGCGGCGCGCGGTTCCCGTATATCAACGCCAACATCATTGATGTCAAAACCGGCAAACCGCTGTTCACTCCTTACTTGATTAAGGAGGTCGAGGTCACGGACCGTGACGGAAAAAAACATACGCTGAAGGTCGGTTATATCGGCTTTGTGCCGCCGCAAATTATGGTCTGGGACAAAACCAATCTGACCGGCAAAGTCACGGTGAATGACATTACCGAAACCGCCCGCAAGTGGGTGCCGGAAATGCGCAAAGCCGGTGCCGATCTGGTCGTCGCGATTCCGCACTCCGGGCTGTCTGGCGATCCGTATAAGGCGATGGCCGAAAACTCCGTCTATTACCTCAGCCAGGTGCCGGGGATTGATGCAATCCTGTTTGGTCATGCGCATGCGGTGTTCCCGAGCGCCGACTTTGCCAGCATTAAAGGCGCTGACATCAAACAGGGGACGCTGAACGGCATTCCGGCCGTCATGCCCGGCATGTGGGGCGATCACCTCGGTGTGGTCGATCTGGTGCTGGATAATCAGCAGGGGCACTGGCAGGTCAGCAGCGCGAAGGCCGAAGCGCGCCCGATTTACGACAAGACAGCGAAAAAATCGCTGGCGGCGGAAGATCAGGCCTTGCTGAAGGTGATGAAGCACGATCACGATGCCACCCGCGAGTTTGTCAGCAAGCCTATCGGCAAGTCGGCGGATGTGATGTACAGCTATCTGTCACTGGTGCAGGACGATCCGACCGTGCAGATTGTGAATAACGCCCAGCGCGACTACGTGCAGCGCTATATTCAGGGCGATCCGGATCTGGCTAACCTGCCGGTACTGACGGCAGCCGCGCCGTTTAAAGCCGGTGGCCGCAAGAACGATCCCGCCAGTTATGTGGAAGTGGAAAAAGGACAGCTGACCTTCCGTAATGCCGCCGATCTGTATCTTTATCCTAATACGCTGGTCGTGATGAAAGTCAGTGGCAAAGAGGTTAAAGAGTGGCTGGAGTGCTCCGCCGGCCAGTTCAATCAGATTGATATCCACAGCAGCAAACCGCAGTCGCTGATTAACTGGGATTTCCGCACCTATAACTTTGATGTGATTGATGGCGTTAATTACCGCATTGATGTCACCCAACCGGCGAAATACGACGCCGAGTGTCAGCCGCTCAATGCCAATGCCTCACGTATCAAAGATCTGACCTACAACGGCAAAGCCATCGATCCGCAGGCGACGTTCCTGGTGGCCACCAATAACTACCGCGCTTATGGCGGCAAGTTCGCCGGAACCGGTGAAAGCCATATTGCCTTCGCCTCGCCGGATGAGAACCGCTCGGTAGTGGCGGCGTATATCAGCGCGCAGACCAAAGCGCAGGGAGAAGTGAAACCGCAGGCGGATAATAACTGGAAGCTGGCGCACATTGAGAGTGCCACGCCGCTGGATATTCGCTTTGAAACCTCACCAGGTGAGAAAGCCGCTCAGTTTATTCGCGAGCACGCGCAGTATCCGTTACAGCAGAAAGGGACTGATGAGGTGGGGTTTGCCGTTTATCAGCTAGATTTGCAGAAATAATGATGAGTGGGCCAGGCGTCCCTGGCCCGAAATCTTACAGGATTTCTAACAACTCAACTTCAAATACCAGGGTGCTGAATGGCGGGATAGAGGCACCCGCACCACGCTCACCGTAAGCCAGCTCATGAGGGATAACCAGCTCCCATTTGGAACCCACTGGCATCAGCGTCAGCGCTTCAATCCAGCCTGGGATAACGCCGCTAACCGGGAACTCAGCCGGCTCGCCACGCTGTACAGAGCTGTCGAACACGCTGCCATCGATCAGTTTACCGGTGTAATGCACGCGTACGCGATCCTGACGGGATGGGATAGCACCCTCGCCCTGCGCAATCACGCTGAACTGTAAACCAGACTCGGTGCTGCTCACGCCTTCACGCTTGATATTGTCTTGCAGGAATTTCTGACCTTCTACTGCCATTTCCTGCTGGCGCTCACGACGCACGGCATCAGCACGCTCATGAACTTCACGCAGCGCACGGTGAACAACGTCAACAGGTACAGCAGGGGCGTTCCCTTCCAGCGCATCGCGCAGGCCTGCCAGCAATGCTTCTGGCTGCAGACCCTGCAGTCCAGATTCCAGCAGCTGCTGGCCAACCTGTAAACCGATACCGTAACTTGCTTGCGCTTCTACGCTGTCAAAAGAAGGGGTAGTCATGGAATTTCCTTTCATCATTGATAAAAACAGAAGACGAAGCATAACAGCGCAGGCAACGGGCGTAAAATGGCATCTTCTTCAGGTGACTTTTGCTGGCTAAAAGGAAACAATACGCGGATCCCACGGGCGGAATAAACTCCGCACGCACAATGCGTTATCAGCTATATTTTAGTCGAGGTCAAAATGGGCCATCTTGCCCGCAGGCGAAGGAAAAGCCAGTCGCTTTCTCTAAACGGGTGGTTTCACCGGATAGCAAAAAGCTCACTATTTGCGCGTGGTTCGCGCCAGGAGGATGACGCAATGCCCAAAGCGTCTTCAGCATCACGAGTACCCCACTTCTTCCGCCAGGTCTGGCACCTGCCGGATTCCGTCCGCTGGATGGACCCGCTGCCGCCGGGCCATCGTCGGGGGATCATTCTCGCTATCATTTTGATATTACTGGCGTTCCTCTGGCCAGCGCCCTCGCCTGTGCAGCCGCAAAGGCCCATCACGGCCGATTCGTCGTCCGGAACAGAGGTGCCGATGCAGGCGGAGATTAACGACCAGCAGCCGGAAACGCCTCAGGCGCCGGCGAAAACCAGCAATGATTCTCAGGGCACCTGGCACAGCTATCAAATCGCATCCGGCCAGACGCTGGCGCAACTGTTCCGCGACAATAATTTAGCCGTGAATGATGTGTTCGCGATGGCGCGGGTGGAAGGCGACGATAAGCCGCTGAGTAATCTGAAAACCGGTCAGGCAGTGCGTGTGCGTCAGAATGCGCAGGGCGTGGTGAATGGATTAACGGTAGATACGGATAACGGGCAGATTTTGTTTACCCGCCAGCCAGACGGATCCTTTATTCGCGCGCAATAAAGCCCGATCGACAAAAACAAAAACGCCGGCACGTGGCCGGCGTTTTTATGCGGTAACGTTAGCGATTAAGCTGCTGAAACCACGTTTACAATCAGTTTTGCCAGCACATCGCTGTGAACCTGGAACTCAACTTCATGCTCACCGGTAGTACGCAGAACGCCGTTCGCCAGGCGAACTTCGCTCTTGTTCACTTCAACGCCAGCTGCAGTAACTGCATCAGCGATGTCGCGAGCACCGATGGAACCGAACAGTTTACCTTCGTCGCCTGCTTTAGACGCGATGGTAACGTTGCCCAGTGCGTTGATTTTCTCAGCACGTGCATTAGATGCAGCCAGAACGTCAGCTTGTTTAGCTTCCAGTTCTGCACGACGTGTTTCGAAGAACTCAACGTTTTTCTTGGTAGCAGGAACAGCTTTGCCCTGTGGTACCAGGAAGTTACGAGCGTAGCCCGCTTTAACGTTAACCTGGTCACCCAGGTTACCGAGGTTTGCTACTTTATCAAGCAGAATAACTTGCATTACCTTATCCTCTTAAAGTCGTTAATAGACAGCGGCCGATATTACTGATGACGATCAGTGTATGGCAGCAGGGACAAGTAGCGAGCGCGCTTGATGCAGCGGGCCAGCTGACGCTGGTATTTTGCACGAGTACCGGTAATACGGCTCGGGACAATTTTACCACTTTCGGTAACGTAGTTTTTCAGCGTAGCGATATCTTTGTAATCAATCTCTACAACGCCTTCCGCGGTGAAACGGCAGAACTTGCGACGACGGAAATAACGTGCCATTAGGCTAGTCTCCAGAATCTATCAATTCAATCTGCTCGGCATGCAACACCGTCTTATTCAGTCCATTACGCCCTTGATGGCTGCTAATGAAACCTGAAACGGTGAGAGGCGTGCCGACCGTTATACTTTGAGTAATGTGCTGATGCGCTTTGCCGCTAATAATGACCGGCATACGACACCAGGCTTGCCGGGTAAAACCGGCTTCCACCTGCTCGGAACGGTGCTCAAGCACGAACTGGCAATGTGGAATACCTGACGGGCTCACTTTACGCGTCGGTGTCTTGCACACGGTGCCAGACAACGTCAGCCGATTAGCCGTCACGGTAAATTACTCTTCAGAATCCCCAGCATCTGCATCATCAGAGGTTTCGTTAGCAAAATCTTCGCGACGATCACGACGCTCATCTTTCGCTTTAACCATCGGAGATGCTTCAGTTACCGCGTGCTTAACGCGCATAACCATGCTGCGGATAACGGCGTCGTTGAAGCGGAAGTTAGTTTCCAGCTCATCGATCACTTCCTGCGGAGCTTCTACGTTCAGCAGAACGTAATGTGCTTTGTGCAGTTTGTTGATCGGGTAAGCCAGCTGACGACGGCCCCAGTCTTCCAGACGGTGAATCGTGCCTTCTGCACCAGTGATAGCACCAGTGTAACGCTCGATCATGCCAGGAACCTGTTCGCTCTGGTCAGGGTGTACCATAAATACGATTTCGTAATGACGCATCGAATTTGCTCCTTACGGATTATTCAGCCTCCTGTCAGGGTCAGCCGCGGCCCATGGAAGCAAGGAACGTGTATGTTTGAGCGGCTGAAAAAATTGACGCGTAATCATACTGGCGGGGCCGGAAAAACTCAAGGTAATGTCGGGGCGGGGAGTAAATAATTTGTCAATTTCGCGGCCAGGCACAGGGGCATTCTGTGCTAACTGAATAAGATCATCAGCTTAACCGAAAAGTCGTTCAAAAAAGTTGATCTAAAACAGCAAGAATTACTAATACCTTTTAAGTCGCGGTGGGCTAAACTATACAGGTTGCTTATGACACGACCCTGACGTCCGCGTCAGACGGTATTACCAGATTGTGGAGTTATTATGAAAACCATCGCAATCGCCTCCTTACTAGGTCTCTTCCTTTCCACATCCGCCTTTGCCATTTCGACCGGCACCGAGCAGCAGGTGAAAAGCTACACCAGCAATGCGGCGAACAGTTATGTCTATATTAACCGGATACCTTCTCCGTTAGACAAAACATCGCATAAAGCCCCAACTACCGCAGCAGAGCGACTGTCCAAACAGTTGTAGCGGTGAAGGGTCCCGGGCTTCCCCGGGAACTTGCCTTATAAATGATGCTTAAAAAACGCCGCTATCGCTGTCAGTGCTGGCGGAGTGATGCGATGCCCGATGCCGCTTTCGACGATATACGTCAGATTCGCATCGAGCTTCGCTTCGCGCATCGCTTTTTCTAACCTGACGCTCTCTGCGGCAGGCACCACCTCATCCGCTTCGCCATGCCAGACCAGCAACGGTCGGTTAGCCAGTTTTTCCAGCTGCCCGCTGACGTCATACTCCGCTAACGGCGCCAGTCGGTCTGCCAGTTCCTTTTTCTGCTCGGCGGTTTTGGCCACCAGCGGCGGGAACAGCGTGTGCGACAACGACATAAAATAGCCCGATCCCATCATGCAGGCGACGCAGGCAATCTGGTCGTAACGGGCCATCGATCCCAGCGCGGTCATGCCGCCCATCGAGGCGCCGGCCACCGCAAACCTGCCCTCTTCAATCAGATGCTGCTGGCGTAATGCCGCCTCAATCCGTGGCACCTCATCAATATTGCTTTTCAGGATCTCCCAAAAACGGGTCAGCCGGAATTCCGTGTCGCCGTTATACCGCGCACCGTGCATATCAGCATCCGGCATCACCACCCGGAAACCGGCCTGAGCCAGCTCGACGGCAAAATAGGCGTACACCTCTTTTGAAGAGGTGAAGCCATGCCAGAACAAAATGGTCGGTAAGGGCGTGTGGCGTTTACCGGCGGGCGTGGCGTGCAAACAGTCGATGCCGGCAAAAGATTCGGTAGCAATCTCAATCATTAAGCCTCCATGGAAAACAGGGTGGACTGACAGGGCGCCAGCGGATTGCGATGGAATTTGAGTTTATTATCTAAACCGTTAGCCTGCTCACAAAATTAAAAACTAAATGTTTCAGGTCTGTTGCCGTTAACCGATGCAAGCCCCTTAAACCTTCAACAGGCCTCCCATGAAAAAACTCTCATTCAGGCGCTGGAGCCTTGGCGTCAAGCTCTCGGTGATCACCTCATTCAGTGTCGCCATATTGTTCCTGATCCTGACGCTGGCGCTGACCCACAATGCGGCAAAACAGCTGCAGGCGTTGACCCAGGAAAATATGGATAACCAGGTCAGCGGCATTGGCGATATGGCGTCGATGTTTGACAGTACGCTTAGCGAAGAAGTCGCCAATTACACCGCGCTTTTCCAGAGCTTCTTACCGAAGCGTTTTTCCGTGGACGACAGCCAGCAAATCACCGTTGGCACAGAGCAGACCCCTACGTTACGCGCCGGGCTGAAAACCCTTAACCTCGATCAGGTGCTGGTTGATGATTTCCAGCAGCGTACCGGCGCCATCTCCACCATTTTTGTGCGCATGGGCGACGACTTTATGCGTATTTCCACTTCTCTGCGTAAGCAGGACGGCGAACGGGCGATCGGCACCCGGCTGGATCACACCAGCCCGGCCTGGAAGCTGATGCAGAAAGGAGAAATTTATCAGGGCGTAAGCATGCTGTTCGGCAAGCGCTATATCACCCAGTATCAGCCGGTAAAAGACAGCGAAGGCAAGGTGATTGCCATCCTGTTTGTCGGCGTGGACATTACCAAGCAGTATGCCGAAATTCGCCAGAAGGTGCTTGCCAAGAAACTGGGCGAAACCGGCCATTTTGTGGTGCTGGACAATGCGGCCGGTAAAAATCACGGCAACTTCGTGTTCCACCCAACGGAGGAAGGCAAGCAGCCACGCTGGTCAGACGCGGTTCAGCAGCAGCTGTTGACGCAGGATAAGGGCACGCTGGAAGCGGAAGGCGAAGATGGCAGCCGCCAGATCATGACCTGGCGCCATCTGCCGGAGTGGAACTGGGTGATCCTCGGCGAAGTGAACAAGGCCAGCCTGCTGGCGCCGATCGATCAGACCCGCGATCTGTTCCTGCTGATTGGCGCTGCGCTGGTGCTGCTGTTTGCCCTCGGCTTCGTCATCACTACCCGCCACTGGCTGAGCAAGCCGCTGCAGGAAGTGATCGAACTGGCACGTCATTACTCGGCAGGCAACCTGCAGGCGACGCTGACCACCCAACGCCATGATGAAGTCGGGCAGCTGATCCTGGCCATCAATGGCATTGGCGACGGGCTGGAGCGGATTGTTTCGCAGGTCCGCGCAGCCGCAGAAGAGATCAGCAGCGGGACGGATGCCATTGCGCTGAGCAGCGAGAACATCAGCGAACAGATCTCCCGCCAGGCCAGCAGCGTGGAAGAAACCTCTGCCAGCATGGAGCAGTTAAGTGCGACCGTGGCGCAGAACGCCGCTAACGTCTCTGAGGCGCTGACGCTGGTCGATGAAGCCTCTGCAGTGGTGCAAAACGGTGGCGAGACCGTGTCGCGCTCCGTGGTCACCATGACGGATATTAAAAGCGCCTCGCAGAGCATTGCCGACATCACCCACGTGATTGAATCGATTGCCTTCCAGACCAATATCCTGGCGCTGAACGCGGCGGTGGAAGCGGCACGGGCGGGTGAGCATGGCAAAGGCTTCGCGGTGGTGGCGGCAGAAGTGCGTGCGCTGGCACAACGCAGTGCGCATGCGGCGAAAGAGATCGACGGACTGATTGAAAACTCGCTAAGCAAAGTGGTTCAGGGGCACGATCTTTCTGAGCAGACGCGCAAGGCGATGGAGGATATCGTGGGTCGCATTGGTCAGGTGAAGGTGCTGATGAGTGAGATTAATATCGCCTCGAAAGAGCAGTCCGCCGGAATTGGTCAGGTCAACATTGCCATGAACCAGATCGGTCAGGCGACGCACCAGAACACCGAGCTGGTGTCGACCTCTGAACAGACCGCCCACGAACTGAGCCGCAAAGGGCACCATCTGACTCAGCTGGTGAGTGTATTTACGCTGAAAGGCTAATAATCACGGTGGGATAGCTTACACTATGAGCTATCCCACTGCTGAGATCGCACTATGAGCCGGTTACTGACAATCCTCTTGGTTTTGCTGACCGTTGGCTGTAGCCAGTTACAAACCCAACCTAAACCGCCACCCCCGCCCACTTCACACGCGCAGGAAGTCACGCGCGCGCAAAGCCTTAACCTGCGAAAAATCGGCACCATCAGCGTCAATGAGCGCGGTTCCCCGGATGATGCGCAACGCGCGATTGCCGCGAAGGCCAATGCAGCGGGGGCAACCTATTACTATATCCAGCTGGTCAGTGAGACGATAATGCCTGGGCTCTGGTACTCCAGCGCGATCCTTTATGGCCCTTCAGCCACCGCTGGCGCGCAATAACAGCCGTTCCGCCACCGTTTCGGGCAGCCGGGAAAACCCTCTGCGATCCAGCATCTGGCGGCACCAGGCATCCGCCAGCGCAGGTTCCAGCTGGGTCATCACCTGTACGCCGCAGGCCAGCGCGAATAAGCCTTCAGTCAGGTTACGTGCCTGCGCTTCCTGCGGTTTGCCGGCAGCAAGTTTGATCTGACGCCATAAGCTGTCGAAGTGGCGGTTCTGCCCTTTCACCGCGTCGAATTCTGCTGACAGCATCTCCCGGACGCCAGGCTGTTTGCTCAGCACCCTAAGCACATCCAGGCACATCACGTTTCCCGATCCTTCCCAGATGCTGTTCACCGGCATTTCACGGTAGATACGCGGTAGCTCGCTCTCTTCGCAATAGCCAATACCGCCGAGCACTTCCATCGACTCGGCCACAAAGCCGATGCCGCGTTTGCAGACGACATATTTGGCAGCAGGCGTAAAAAGCCGGCTGAAAAGTTTTTCCGACGCCGTGGCTTGATGGGACCAGGCCCGCGCCAGCCGCATCAGCATCGCCGTTTGTCCTTCCAGCACCAGCGCCTGGGAAGCTAACAGCTGTCGCATCAGCGGTTGATCAACGAGATTTTTCCCCAACACCTGACGATGATGCGCGTGATACAGCGCGACCGAGAAGGCGCGGCGCATCATGGCGTGGCTGCCTAACGCGCAGTCAAAACGGGTATAGCCGCCCATTTTCAGGATCTGCCTGATGCCTTCGCCCTCTTCACCAATCAGCCAGCCGCTGGCGGCCAAAAATTCCACTTCACTGCTGGCATTGGAGCGATTGCCGAGCTTTTCTTTCAGCCGTTCGATATGCACCGCATTTTTCTCGCCACCCGGTAGCAGTCGCGGCAGGAAAAAGCAGGATAGCCCGCCTTTTGCCTGCGCCAGAACCAGATGCGCGTCGCTTTGCGGCACCGAGAAAAACCATTTATGGCCGGTGAGCTGATAGCATTCTCCGCTCCCGCGTGAGGCAACGGGCTCAGCGCGCGTGGTATTGCTGAGCACATCGGTGCCGCCCTGTTTTTCGGTCATTCCCATGCCGATCAGGAGCCCTCTTTTCAGCGGCGCCTCTTTGATATGCACATCATAACGATCGGACAGTAAGGGCGGCAGCCAGTCGGCAAAGGCCGCTGGCAGGTGTTTCTGTAATACCGGAATGGCACCGAAGGTCATGGTAACCGGACAGAGGCTGCCCGATTCGACCTGGGCGTGCAGCATAAAGCGCGCCGCACGGGCAACGAAAGCCGTCTCCGGGGCGTTATCCAGCCAGGGAAGGTTATGCACGCGATTGGCCGTCAACCCCTGCATCAGCAGATGCCAGGCCGGGTGGAAGCGCACATCATCCAGCCGTTCGCCGCAGGGATCGTAACGCAGCAGTTCGGGCGGAGAGCTGTTGGCCAGCCGGCCCAGTTCCAGTGATTCGGCACTGCCCAACTGCTGCCCGACCGAAGCCAAAAGATCGCCATCCCAACCCGCGCCTTCACGAAGCACGGCATCACGCAGAGGAGAGTCAGAAAGAAACAGGTTGCTGTTCGCCAGAGGGAGAGGTTGATTAAAAACGGTATGCGTTTTCCAGTTCATCGCGGCATCCTTATCATTAGCACTCATTCAGTATGAGAGACAGACAGGAACTGGGGGGATAAAGAAGGGAAATTCGGGGCGCAGGTCACGCCCCGGAGAGATTACTTACTGCTGCGCTGACGCACCGCTTCGAACAGGCAGACGCCGGTTGCCACAGAAACGTTCAGCGACGACACGCTGCCAGACATCGGAATGCTGATCAGCTCATCGCAGTGCTCGCGGGTCAGGCGACGCATGCCCTCACCTTCTGCACCCATCACCAGCGCCATCGGGCCGGTCATTTTGCTCTGGTACAGATTGTGATCGGCTTCACCGGCGGTACCGACAATCCACACGTTAGCATCCTGCAGAACGCGCATGGTGCGGGCCAGGTTCGTCACGGTGATCAGCGGCACATGCTCTGCCGCGCCGCTTGCCACTTTTTTGGCGGTGGCATTCAGCTGGGCAGAACGATCGCGCGGAACGATCACCGCGTGAACGCCCGCCGCATCGGCGCTGCGCAGGCAGGCACCGAGGTTATGCGGATCGGTAATGCCATCAAGGATCAGCAGGAACGGCGAGTCCAGGCTTTCCAGCAGATCGGGCAGGTCGCTTTCCTGATACTGACGGCCAGGCTTCACCCGCGCCACGATCCCCTGATGCACGCCGCCTTCGACCTGGCTGTCCAGCCACTGACGGTTAGCGATCTGCACCACAATGCCCTGGGCTTCCAGCTCTTTGATCAGCGGTTGCAGGCGCTTGTCATCACGCCCTTTGAGGATAAACACTTCCTGAAAGCGCTGAGGACTGCTGTCGAGCAGCGCCTTTACGGCGTGAATACCAAATACAATTTCACTCATTAATCTGTTACTCAATTAATCTTGTTAGGCCATGACTGCGATGCCGGATAATCGCTTATGCCGGATTGTCAGTCTTTTTCTTCGCCGCACGACGTGACCGGGTTCCGGACGCGATTTTACGCGTTTTGTCTGACGGTTTTCTCGGCTTTTTGTCTTTTTTGGCACCCGCATCGGCTGTAGCCGCGGTTTCCTGGCTCTTCGGCGCTCGGAAAGAAGTGTCCGGCTCAAAGGTGCCTTTTTTGCCCTGGTCGCGACGGCGCTTGCCGCTATTCTGCGAGGCAGGTTTCTTGGCGCGATCGCGCTCGGTTTTGCCTTCGCCACGCGGTTTACGGCTGCTGGAGATCATCGCGAAATCAATTTTCCGCTCATCCATGTGTACCGCTTCAACCCGCACTTCTACGGTATCGCCAAGGCGATAGGCTTTGCCGCCGGATTCGCCGATCAGACGCTGACCCACCGCGTCGAAACGGTAGTAATCGTTGTCGAGGGTGGAGACATGCACCAGGCCATCGATAAACAGATCGGTCAGGCGGACAAAGAAGCCAAAGCCGGTGACGCTGGAGATCACACCGGTAAAGGTTTCGCCCACCTGATCCTGCATAAAGTCGCATTTCAGCCAGTCAGCAACATCACGCGTGGCTTCATCGGCACGACGTTCCGTCATTGAGCAGTGCTGGCCCAGTTGCAGCATCTGCGGCATTTCGTAGTGGTAGCCGCCGGTTGGCGTGGTGATACTGCCTTCCGCCAGCGTACCGTTCTCTTTCGCCAGCAGGTACTTAATCGCACGGTGCAGCAGCAGATCCGGGTAACGACGGATAGGCGACGTGAAGTGCGCATACGACGCCAGAGCCAGACCAAAGTGGCCACGGTTTTCCGGGTCGTAAACCGCCTGCTTCATCGAGCGCAGCAGCATGGTTTGCAGCATTTCTGCATCCGGACGGCTGGAGAGTTGCTTAAGCAGCTCGGCGTAATCCAGTGGATGCGGTTTGTTGCCGCCACCAAGCGTCAGGCCCAGCTCGTTCAGCACCGAGCGGAAGCTCTTGATGTTCTCTTCACCAGGACGGTCATGGTCACGGAACAGGGCTGGCTCGTTGTTTTTCTCAACGTAGCGGGCAGAGGCGATGTTCGCGAGGATCATGCACTCTTCAATCAGCTTGTGCGCATCGTTGCGGGAAACCTGCTCAACGCGTTCAATGCGGCGATCGGCATTGAAGACAAATTTGGCTTCGTCAGTTTCGAAGGAGATACCGCCACGCTGTTCGCGCGACTTCTCCAGTACCAGATACATGCGGTGCAGCTCTTCCAGGTCTTTGACCAGCGGCTGGTATTGTTCACGCAGCTCCTGGTTGCCCTGCAGAATGCTCCACACTTTGTTATAGGTCAGACGCGCCCACGAGTTCATTACCGCTTCGTAGTGCTTATAGCCCGTCAGCTTACCGGTTGAGGAGATGGTCATCTCACAGACCATACACAGACGGTCTACCTGCGGGTTCAGAGAACACAGGCCGTTAGAGAGCACTTCCGGCAGCATCGGTACAACCTGCGAAGGGAAGTAGACCGATGTCCCGCGGTTAACCGCTTCGTCATCCAGCGGCGTACCAGGGCGAACGTAATAGCTCACATCGGCAATCGCCACCCACAGACGCCAGCCGCCGCCACGTTTTCTTTCACAGAAAACGGCGTCATCGAAGTCACGCGCATCTTCACCATCAATGGTGACCAGCGGCAGATCGCGCAGATCCACACGTCCGGCTTTGGCTTCTTCCGGCACTTCTTCTTTCAGCTTCGAAATCTGCTGTTCCAGCTCCGGTGACCAGGAGTGAGGAATGTCATGAGTACGCAGCGCCATTTCCACGGCCATGCCGGTGCCCATGTTATCGCCCAGCACTTCGACCACTTTACCCACGGCTTTGCTGCGGCGGGTTGGACGCTGAACCAGCTCCACGACCACCACAAAGCCCATGCGGGCACCCATCAGATCTTCTGGTGGGATCAGGATATCGAAGCTCAGACGGCTGTCATCAGGCACCACAAAGCCGACGCCGGCTTCGGTGAAGTAGCGACCGACGATCTGGTTGTTACGTGGCTCAAGCACCCGGACGACACGGGCTTCGCGGCGACCTTTACGGTCTGCGCCCATCGCCTGCGCCAGGATGATGTCGCCGTGCATGCACATTTTCATCTGATCGGCAGACAGGTACAGGTCGTCTTTGCTGCCTTCAATACGCAGGAAGCCGAAGCCATCGCGGTGGCCGATCACCTTTCCGCGCAGCAGGTCCAGGCGTTCTGGCAGGGCATAGCACTGGCGACGGGTGAAGACCAGCTGGCCATCACGTTCCATCGCCCGCAGACGGCGGCGCAGCGCTTCGGTCTGCTCTTCGTCTGAAATTGACAGTTCGGCTGCCAGCTCTTCACGGCTGGCCGGTTTTTCGCGTTTATCCAGATGGGCTAAAATAAACTCGCGACTTGGAATGGGATTGTCATATTTTTCTGCTTCCCGTTCCTTAAATGGATCTTTTGACATAGCGGTTCCTCCGTTGTCATCAACTGCTGAGTGAAGGTTGTTCAACCAGCAATAATTTGTAGAGCGGATGGTTGTCTTCCAGCAGATCTGCCAGGGTATAGCCATCCAAAACGGCCAGAAAACTCTGGACCGCATCATAGAGCGCCTTCTTAAGGCGACAGGCCGGACTAATGAGACAGGGTTGGCAATTCACCAACTGTAGCGGCTCCATTTCCCGAACGACCTGGCCAATCACAATCTCTGACGCTGGCTTGCCTAAACGGATCCCGCCGTTCTTTCCGCGCACCGCGGCGACGTAACCTGCCCGACTAAGTTGATTGATGATTTTGACCATATGATTACGCGAGACACCGTAAGCCTCTGTTACTTCGGTAATGCTGGCCATCTGGCCTGCCGGTAAGGCGGCCAGGTAGATCAGCGCACGTAAACCATAATCGGTGAAACTTGTTAGCTGCACAGTAACCTCGAAAGCTCGACCGACTGCCAGAAGCGCTGCCGTAATCCGCTCATAAATGAGTGTGTTATCAATGATGATAAACCAGCCTGCGTATTCGAGGCCATTTTATTTAAGCAAGCGTTGATAAAGAGAAAACAAGGTGGGAAGCGCAGGCGGATAGAGTAAGGCCGGGCATTGCCCGGCCTCAGATAACTTATGCGTCAAACGGGTCGCGCAGGATCATTGTCTCGCTACGATCCGGGCCGGTAGAGATGATATCTATCGGTACGCCAGTTACTTCTTCTACACGCTTGATGTAGTCAAGCGCGGCCTGTGGCAGGCCATCCAGCGTTTTCACGCCGAAAGTGGTCTCAGACCAGCCAGGCATGCTTTCGTAGATTGGCTCGATGCCTTCCCAGCCTTCTGCTGCCAGCGGCGTGGTGGTCACTTCGCGGCCATCCGGCATACGGTAAGCGACACAGATTTTCACTTCTTTCAGGCCATCCAGCACGTCCAGTTTGGTCATGCAGAAGCCAGAAAGGGAGTTGATCTGTACGGCACGACGCACGGCAACCGCATCCAGCCAACCGGTACGACGACGACGGCCCGTTGTGGCACCGAATTCGTTACCCTGCTTGCACAGGAACTCGCCGGTTTCGTCGAACAGCTCAGTCGGGAATGGACCTGCGCCAACGCGGGTTGAGTAGGCTTTTACAATGCCCAGCACGTAATCCACATAACGCGGACCGATGCCGGAACCTGTTGCCACGCCACCTGCGGTGGTGTTGGACGAAGTCACGTACGGATAGGTACCGTGGTCGATGTCCAGCAACGTACCCTGTGCACCTTCAAACATGATCAGGTCGCCACGCTTACGCGCACCGTCCAGCAGCTCAGAAACATCCACAACCATGCCGGTCAGGATGTCGGCAATCGCCAGCGTATCCCTCAACACTTTGTCGTAGTCGACGGCGTCTTCTTTGTAGTAGTTCACCAGCTGGAAGTTGTGATATTCCATCACGTCTTTCAGCTTAGCGGCGAAGGTTTCCTTGTTGAACAGGTCACCCACACGCAGACCACGACGGGCCACTTTATCTTCGTAAGCCGGGCCAATACCGCGACCGGTGGTGCCGATGGCTTTCGCACCGCGCGCTTTCTCACGTGCCACGTCCAGTGCAACGTGGTATTCCAGGATCAGCGGGCAGGCTTCAGAAATAAACAGACGTTCACGTACCGGGAAGCCGCGATCTTCCAGACCTTTCATCTCTTTCATCAGCGCAGCCGGAGACAGCACAACACCGTTGCCGATGATGCTGGTCACGTTTTCACGCAGAATACCTGATGGAATTAAATGGAGGACGGTTTTCTCACCGTTGATGACTAGCGTATGGCCAGCGTTATGGCCGCCCTGATAACGAACAACGTATTTTGCACGTTCAGTCAGGAGGTCAACAATCTTACCTTTACCTTCGTCACCCCATTGGGTGCCCAGTACGACGACGTTCTTACCCATTTCTCAAAATCACCGATTGCTTAAAAATGGATTCTACCACCGTAAAACCCGTCTTTCAGCTCTTTTAGCATACGATTGCGGACTTTTTTCCCAGATTTCACCCGCCGCTATGCGAACTGATCATGTAGTAGATCACCGCACCGGCCACCACAAGGCCACCACCAAAACGCCGTAACAGCGTGTCAGGCAATTGCGCCATGGATAAAATCATCCGCCGCCACATGCGCGGCAGCAGTACCGGGCCCAGGCCTTCCAAAACCAGCACTAACGCCAGCGCCATCCAAATGGTTGGGTTCATTATGTTTTCCGCTACAGACAATAAAAAAGGGGCCGGATAATCCGGCCCCTCGTTTTATAGCAGATTCTTAACGGGTGGCGTTAGAAGGCGATTTCATAAAGCGGAAGAAATCACTGTCCGGGCTCAGCACCATCACATCCTGATTGCTCTTGAAGCTATTATCGTAAGCACGCAGGCTACGGATAAAGGCGTAGAAGTCAGGATCCTGGCTAAACGCATCAGCAAACAGTTTCGCTGCTTCTGCATCCCCTTCACCGCGGGTCATCAGGCCGGTACGCTGCGCTTCTGCCAGCGTACGCGTCACTTCGTAATCCGCCGTTGCACGCAGTTTCTCAGCTTCTTCCTGACCCTGTGAACGCTGGCTACGGGCGACAGACTCACGCTCTGCACGCATACGTGCGTAGATTGCGTCTGACACTTCGGTAGGCAGGTTGATCTGCTTGATACGCACATCAACAACCTGAATACCTAACGCCGCCATACTGTTCGGGTTGATAGCCGGTTCGTTGCTGGTCGTTTCACGCTCCACACGCGCGGCTGCCGAGGCAATCGCATCATCTGCTGCTGGCGTGGCGATTTCATCGTCCTGGCCTGCACTACCGGTATTCAGTGCATCACGCACATCGGTGGTCAGACGGCCACGAGAATCGGTAACGATGTCCTTCACGTCCAGACGACCGATTTCAGAACGCAAACGGTCACTGAATTTACGTTTCAACAGCACTTCTGCCTGGGAGACGTCGCCGCCGCCGGTGGCCAGATAGTAACGGCTGAAGTCGCTGATGCGCCATTTGATATAGGAATCAACGATCAGGTCTTTCTTCTCTTTGGTGACGAAACGGTCGGCCTGGTTATCCATGGTCTGGATACGGGCGTCCAGCGACTTCACGGATTCCAGGAATGGGATCTTGAAGTGCAGACCTGGTGCGTACACCAGCGGTTTGTTTTCGCTATCACGCAGGACTTTACCAAAGCGCATGACGATGCCGCGCTGGCCTTCCTGTACCACAAACAGTGACGCGTACAGCACCACCAGCACAACAATCAATACGACGATTAATGGCTTACGCATCGCTTACTCTCTCCCTTCGCGCTGGGTATCGTTGCGCTGAGCATTCGCCCGGCGCTGATCCATGATGGTGTCCGGATTATACGTCGAACCGTTACTGGCGCGGTCATTGCTGCCGCTGGCCGGTGGCAGGCGCAACAGGCTGTTGCTACTGCTGTCCTGGGTTGCGTTCGACGATGCTCCGCCCTGTCCGCGCATAATCTGATCCAACGGCAACACCATCAGGTTGTTACCCTTGTCATTCACCAACACCTTACGGGTATGGCTCAGCACGCGTTCCATGGTTTCAATGTACAGACGCTCGCGGGTGATCTCTGGAGCCGCTTTGTATTCAGGCAGAAGTTTCGCAAAGCGATCCACTTCACCCTGTGCTTCCAGTACGGTACGGGTTTTGTAAGCACGCGCTTCTTCCAGAATACGCTGTGCCTGACCGTTGGCGCGTGGCTGCACTTCATTCGCATAGGCTTCCGCTTCACGAACGTACTGCTCACGGTTTTCACGTGCCGCGATGGCATCATCAAATGAGGCCTTCACTTCTTCCGGCGGACGCGCAGCCTGGAAGTTCACGTCCAACAGGGTAATACCCATATCGTATGGACGAATGGTCTCTTCAAGCTCACGCTGCGTATCGCTACGCACCACGGTACGCCCTTCAGTCAGAATACGGTCCATGGTTGAGCGGCCGATAACACCACGCAAAGCACTGTCCGTTGCCTGACGCAGGCTGTCATCCGCACTGGTGACCGCAAACAGGTAACGTTCCGGGTTAGTGACCCGATACTGCACGTTCATTTCGACGCGCACGACGTTTTCGTCAGAGGTCAGCATGGTGCCGGAGGCTGCCAGCTCACGGACGGCTTCAACGTTCACCGCACGAACCTGATCGATAAAGGTCGGTTTCCAGTTCAGGCCTGGCTCAACCAGATGACTGAATTTGCCGAAGCGTGTCACCACACCGCGTTCCGCTTCTTTGATGGTGTAGAAGCCGCTACCGGCCCAAATCACTACCGCCGCAACCACGACAATACCGACCAGACGACCACCGCGACCCGGCGTACGCTGCCCGCCGCTGTTATCGTTTTTGTTACCACCGCCAAATCCGCCAAGCTTTTTGCTCAGCTTGCGAAAAATATCATCTAAATCAGGAGGCCCCTTATCGCGCCCTCCTTTGTTTCCCCCAGAGTTGCCGCCTTGATTATTGCTGCTTCCCCACGGGTCGCGGTCCTGTCCGTTATTCCCGGGCTGATTCCACGCCATGTTTATACTCCATATAATTGTGTGTGCGGTGGTATCCCAAGGCCGGGATACGCGTGTCAGGCAAAATCAGTCAAACAATGTAATCCACCAGCGCCGGCTCCTGTTTGCACAGACGGCGCCAGTCAACGATCGGCATACGTACCTGTAAACCTACGCTACCATCGTCTTCGTTCCACTCTTTTTCTATCGCCTGAAGCTGATAAAAACGGCTACGTAACCGCCCTGCTTCAGGCGGCAGACGCAAGTCATACTGCGCAATTTCACCGGCCAGCCGCTCGGTCAGCGCCTGGAATAGCAGTGGGATCCCTTCCCCTGTCTGGGCAGAAACCCACACCCGCACCGGCTTATTCTCTTCATCACGATCGATACGCGGGACGAAACCGTCGAGCATATCGATCTTGTTCATGACCTGAAGCGTGGGAATTTCGTCTGACTCAATTTCTTCCAGCACCACTTCAACGGCTTTAATATTTTCATCGACGCGTAAATCTGCGGCATCAATAACATGCACCAGCAACGTTGCTTCACGCGTTTCTTGCAATGTAGCCTTAAATGCGGCGACTAAATCGTGCGGCAAATGACGAATAAAGCCGACGGTATCCGCCAGCACCACTTCACCCACATCGGCTACATCGATACGACGTAATGTCGGATCGAGCGTGGCGAACAGCTGGTCAGCAACATAAACCTCAGCCGCCGTCACGCGGTTAAATAAGGTGGATTTACCGGCGTTGGTATATCCCACTAACGACAGGGTCGGTACATCGGCTTTATTTCGCGCCTGACGACCTTGCTCACGTTGTTTAGCTACCCGCTCGAGACGCGAGAGGATCAGCGTAATACGGTTACGCAGTAAACGACGGTCCGTTTCCAGCTGCGTTTCACCCGGGCCGCGCAGACCTATCCCGCCTTTCTGGCGCTCAAGGTGCGTCCAGCCACGAACGAGGCGCGTGGCAAGATGGCGAAGCTGTGCCAACTCCACCTGCAATTTACCTTCATGGGTACGGGCGCGCTGGGCAAAAATATCAAGGATAAGGCCGGTTCGGTCGATGACGCGGCATTCACAAAGGGCTTCCAGGTTTCGTTCCTGGGCCGGGCTGAGGGCGTGATCAAATAACACCACCGTCGCACCGCTGGCTTTCACCGCCTCTGCAATTTCAACTGCCTTACCTTCACCGACGAAATATTTTGGATGGGGAGATTTTCGGCTGCCGGTGACAACACTCAGCGCTTCAACACCCGCAGAAGAGACCAGGGTTTCGAATTCCTGCAAATCTTCCGTATTCCGCTCTTGGGAAAAATAGATATGTACCAGAACGGCCTGCTCACCGGCTTCATAACGGTCAAACAAACTTAAAACCTCTCAGAGCCTTATTAAACCTGCAACACGTTTGGCCATACTGCGTGAATATCAGATTCTCAATGCGCACCGGGATCAACAGATCCTCAGGTGGCGAGTTTGCGCAATCGACTCTCGCCATTCGGCGAAGAGTGGATCGGGCGAATTGCCAGGACGGGGAACCCGAGTGAACAGGTAACCCCGTCTTGGAAGAGCAGTGATTACTCTGTGTCGTCACTCTCTTGCTGAGGCTGAGTAGACGCCCCCTGGTTACTGCCATGATGATAGTTGCTGCTTCCGCCACCCGCATTGTTGCTGTGGTGGGAGACCGGACGGGACGGAACAACAGTCGAGATAGCGTGCTTGTACACCATCTGGCTAACTGTGTTTTTCAATAGAATTACAAATTGATCAAACGACTCGATCTGACCCTGCAGTTTGATACCATTCACCAAATAAATCGAAACCGGAACACGTTCACGACGCAGCGCGTTCAAGAACGGATCTTGCAATGATTGCCCCTTAGCCATTCTATCTTTTCCTTATATGCTTGTTGTTTACTACTTAAGAGCATGAACGCTCTGAAATACTGCGTAAAAATTTGCGCAAGATACTGCACTAATTGTACACAATCACCCAGGCTTCGCACTAAGAACCTGTAACAGGGTATCGCGCGCGGCGTCAGGTTGTTCGCTATCCAGCCAGTGAACATCCTTCCAACCGCGTAACCACGTTATTTGCCGCTTAGCCAGCTGCCGGGTTGCGCAAATTCCCCGATAAACCATGTCATCGTAATCGATCTCACCCGCCAGATATGACCACATCTGGCGGTAACCGACACAACGAATGGAAGGCAAGTCCGTATGCAAATCTTCTCGTGCGTATAACGCCCGAGCCTCCGCTTCAAACCCTGAGGCTAACATCTGTTGAAAGCGCAGTTCTATCCGTTGATGGATCACTTCGCGGTGCTGAGGTGCAATCGCGAACTGGGTCACATCGTATGGCAGCGCTTCGCCAGAAGTTTTAGTCAGTTCCGTTAAAGTTTTACCCGAAATAAAAAAAACTTCCAGTGCTCGCGAGAGTCTCTGGGGATCATTCGGATGAATACGATTTCCTGCAACGGGATCTATCTCACATAATTGACGGTGAAGGGCATCCCAACCCTGTTCACTCGCCTGTTGCTCAATACGCTGACGCACTTCCGGATCCGCCGGGGGCAACGGCGACAATCCTTCCAGCAAAGCCTTGTAATAGAGCATGGTGCCACCAACAAGCAACGGGATACGACCGCTTTCGGTTATCTCCGCCATTTCAGCCAGCGCATCCCGACGGAACTCTGCAGCAGAATACGCTTCAGAGGGGTCGCGAATGTCCAGTAAACGATGGGGCGCCAATGCCAGCTCATCTGCGGAAGGTTTGGCTGTGCCAATATCCATACCGCGATATATGAGGGCGGAATCTACGCTAATCAACTCAACCGGCAGTTCCTGACGTAATGCAATCGCCAGTGCTGTCTTACCGGAAGCCGTTGGCCCCATCAAAAAAATTGCCTTAGGCCGGCCAGCCTTGGATGTCTCACTCATGCTTCAGGGCGTTCATCGCCTGTTCAATATCGATGTGCTGTAAAAATCCAGAAGGTGGCGATTTCAGTAACTGCGGGCAAAGCCGTTCGACTTCAGCCAGCAACGTAATCGCCTGCGAGTGATTCCAGTGCGGATGTTCAACTACCGAATGACGCGCTAACCATTGCGCCACCTGCGTTGCGGACACATCCTGCTGCCGGGCGAGATAGCCTAACAGTTCTGGAATCAAGTTTTGTAAATTTTGTTGGCGTAATGGTAAAGGTACCGCGCGCAACGTCACATGGTGTGAATCCGCCTGCAGCTCAATTCCCATCTGGATCAATAAGCTGGCGTGATGCGTAATCGCTTCCCGCTCTGGCTTGTCCATCTTTACCCTAACCGGGATCAACAACGGCTGAGGTTTCAGCCCTTCTTCCCCAGGTTCAAGCTGCGCCTGCTTCAGCCAATGCGCCGCTACCGGCAAATTAATCAATGCCAGCCGCTCCTGCGCTTCAACCAAGGCAAAATTGTCCCGTATCACGCTCAGTACCCGGCCAAAGCTCTGGCTGTGCCCGCTGAGCGGCAGCTCAGTGCTGCGTTCACCCTGTTTTGAAGGTTCCCTGGCGACAGGGACCTCCGGGGTGCGCATCAGCTGCTGATAGGCCTTGCCTTCCTGCGGCTGATAGATCGGTTCCTGTCGCTGCCAGTGGCTTGAACCTGCACCGACTCCCCCACCGGCGGGTGAACGCTCTCCCCCGCCTGAGGTCGAAACCGCGGGCGAATGGCCTGCCGTGTGTGACTTCCCGGACGGGATTTTAGACGGTGCGGGCGTGGAAAAATGGTTGCCACCCGCAGCCTGGCGGTTCTCTGTCTGCCAGCGTTCGGCGGGCGCCGCCGGTTCCACATCGGGCAGGGTTTCGGCACCGGCCTCCTGCAAAACGCTGACCACACCCTGATAGATAAAATCGTGTACCAGCCGCGACTGATGAAAGCGCACTTCATGCTTGGCGGGATGGACATTGACGTCGACCTGATGGGGATCGATTTCCAGGTACAAGACGTAGGCCGGCTGATGGCTGTCTCCCAGCTTGTCCTGATAGGCCTGGCGAATGGCATGATTAATCAGCCGGTCGCGCATCATGCGGCCATTGACGTAGCAGTATTGCAGGTCGGTAATCGCTCTGGAGCCCACCGGATCGGCAACCCAGCCCTTCAGGCTCAGATCGCCGTGCTGCCACTCAATCGCCAGCGCATGGCTTAAAAACGCGGTGCCGCAAATTGCGCCAAGCCGACGTTCACGCTGGCTGTGATCCGCCACGCCACGATACTGTCGCATCAGTTTGCCGTTATGGGTCAGCGAAAAAGCCACGTCAAAACGCGCCAGCGCGATACGGCGGATGATTTCGTCTATATGGGTGAATTCGGTTTTCTCGGTGCGCATAAATTTGCGGCGTGCCGGGGTGTTGTAAAACAGATCCAGCACTTCCAGCGTGGTGCCTACCGGATGGGCCGCCGGTTTTAGCGTTACCGCCATATCCCGCCCTTCGGCATAGGCCTGCCAGGCTTCCGCCTGTGCTTCGGTACGCGATGTTAACGTCAGTCGCGATACCGAGCTGATACTGGCCAGCGCTTCGCCACGGAAGCCCAGACTGACGATCGCTTCAAGGTCATCCAGCGTGGTGATTTTGCTGGTCGCATGACGGGCAAGCGCCATCGACAGTTCGTCTTTCCCAATGCCGCTGCCGTTATCGCGGATGCGGATCAGTTTGGCGCCGCCTTTATCGATTTCGATATCGATCCGGGTGGCACCCGCGTCCAGGCTATTCTCGACCAGTTCTTTGACAACCGACGCTGGCCGCTCCACCACTTCACCAGCAGCTATCTGGTTAGCGAGCTGAGGAGGCAACACCTGAATCGGCATATCAATTCCTTATCTGGTTATGAAGTCGGGATAGTTAAGGTCTGGCCCAGCATCACGTTTTGCGATTTCATCTTATTGGCCTGCTGAATGGCCTTTGGACTGACGCCGTAATGGGCGGCAATCGCGGTAAGAGAATCGCCGCGAACCACTTTGTGGCGCACCGGCGTTTTGGCTTTAGTCACGGCGGCGGGCTGGCTGCCCGCCGGCACCTTCAGTCGTTGTCCAACCCAGACCACATCTTTCTTCAGGGTGTTCATTGACCGCAGGGTTGCCATGCTGATGCCATAACGGGCGGCAATACCGGATGCTGTCTCGCCCCGTTTTACCACATGACGCTGGATCGCCCCAGTGTATTGGGTGGTGTCTGGTGCCGGGTTGGGTTCAACATTAACCGTCGCTGCGGACTGCAAGGGACGGTTTTCCTCCTTTGGGATGGATTGCAGCGGATGCGCCAGGAAGTAGTTGCGAAGTCCTTTATAAATCGACTCGGCAATCTTCTGCTGGTATGCGCTACTGCCAAGCAGTCGCTCCTCCGAAGGATTACTGATGAAGCCGGTTTCCACCAGCAGGGAAGGAATATCCGGCGAGCGCAGAACGCCCAGGCTGGCATGTTCCGGCCGACGTTTGTGCAGCGAACCCACACGCTGAAGCTGCGCAATCACTTTTACTGCCACATCATAACCCACGCGTTGCGAGTGACCGAATTGCAAGTCTAGCACCGCCTGGCTGAGGTAAGGATCGGCCTGACTGTTGGCCAGCAGATCCCCTGCGCCGCCCAGCAGCTCGGACTGTTTCTCGTGCTGCTCCAGCCAGCCCGCCATTTCACTGTTAGCGCGGCGGTTTGACAGGACCCAAACGGAAGCGCCAGACGCACTGCGGTTAGGTGCCGCATCGGCGTGGATGGAAACCAGCACGTTGGCGTTTTGCTTACGCGCTACATCGGACCGGCCCATCACGGAGATAAAGTAATCCCCGTCGCGGGTCATCACCCCTTTGAACATCGGATCGGCATTCAGCAGCGCCTTCAGCTTACGGGCGATGGCGATGGTCACGTTCTTCTCTTTCAGACCGCCCGCGCCAATCGCGCCGGGATCCTGTCCGCCGTGACCGGCATCAATCGCCACAATCACCGCTTCGTTGGCCGACACCGGCGTTCTGCCCGGTCTGACAACGTCATTGCCGCTGCTGACAGCGGTCACCGGGTTGCCTTTAAAAGGATTCTCAACCGGCGCTGATGGCGCGCTGCTGGAGGCAGAGCTTACCTCAGCCGGACGGCGGGAAGCCGTGGCGGCCGGACGGGTGCCGGCGATAGTGAAGACCACATTGTAATTGTTACCTTCGCGCTGGGTGACCGCCCGCGTTTTGCTCGCCTGGGTCAACTCAAACACCAGACGAATGCTTTGCTTGTCTTTCGGCGTGCTGGAGCGAATGCGCTTAACGATATTTTCACCGCTAAACGTTAACGGCAGGCCTTTGATAACGCCGCTCTGGCGAATATCCAGCACCACGCGATCGGGATTGTGCAACGGGAAAAAGCCATACACCGGCTGGCCGTTAAAGCTGAGGGTGACGGTAGCTTTATCATCACCATTGGAGACTTTAATGTCGGATAAATTGGCTGCAAGCGAACTAAACGTCGTCAGTAAAAGTGCCAGTACCAAACCAAACTTCATGCGCAACCTCATGAACAACCCTTTTCCATAGCGACCTGCTGAATCATCATTTCTCCCGCCGCTGAGCAGGCTTTCAACTCCGCCTGACGCGCCGTTCCCTGATAGCTCAGGTGCAGTTCAATGTCCGGAACGGGCAGGAAGCCCGCGCCTTGTTGTGGCCACTCAACCAGGCACACGCTGTCACCGCCAAAATAGTCGCGGATCCCCATGAATTCGAGTTCTTCGGGGTCGGCAAGGCGGTAAAGATCGAAATGATAGACCTGGCGATCGGGCAGACTGTAAGGTTCTACCAGAGTATAGGTGGGGCTTTTAACGTTCCCCTGATGCCCCAACGCCTGCAGGAAACCGCGGCTGAAGGTGGTTTTTCCCGCGCCGAGATCGCCAAACAGGTAGATCATGGCCGCGCCATGACAGGCGCGTGCCAGGCTGGCACCTAAAGTGAGGGTTGCTGCCTCGTCGGACAGTGCAATTACACAGGTCTTCATTCTTTTTTATTCAGGATCTCTGGATTAACAAACAGATAAAGTTCGGAAAATAGATCGGTAGCCAGCATGCCGCGCGTACCGACGCGCGCTGAAACGGCTTCAGCCGCTGCGCCATGCGCGACGCATCCTGCACAGGCGGCATCATACAGTGAGAGCTTTTGCCCTAACAGACTGCCGATGATCCCTGAAAGCACATCGCCCATCCCGCCCGACGCCATGCCTGCGTTGCCGACATCGGCAAACGCCATTTCGCCTGCCTCGCTGGCGATAATTGTGCCGGCGCCTTTCAGCACCACCACGCCGCCGTAGCGTTTCACCAACTCTCTGGCTGAATGTAAGCGGTCACTCTCAATTTCGCTGGTCTTACAGTTCAGCAAACGCGCCGCTTCGCCAGGGTGAGGCGTAAGGATCCGATTTTGACGTTTATCGGGACTGATTGCCAGCAGGTTAAGCGCATCTGCGTCCCAAAGCATCGGTTTCTGAGAGTTTTCCACCTTTTGTAACGCTTTTTTACCCCATTCGCCCTGGCCGAGCCCCGGACCGATGACAATCACATCCGCCCATTCCAGCGCCTGATCCACGGCCTTGTCGCTCAGCTCCTGCACCATCAGTTCGGGTCTGGCGGTCAGCAACGGCGTAATGTTGTCTTTGTGAGTAAGCACTCGCACTAACCCAGCACCGGCGCGCAGTGCGGCCTCCCCGGTCATACGAATCGCCCCGGCGGTGCCGTGATCGCCGCCAATAATCGCCAGCGAGCCATGATCGCCTTTGTGCGAGGTGGGTTTACGCGGTTTCAGCCAGCCAGAAAGTGAAGAAGCATCAAAGCGGGCCATCGGTGCCTGCTGTTGTGACAGCCAGGCATCCAGGCTCAGGGCATGAAAATGCAGCTGGCCGGTGTAATCGCGGGCTTTACCGGTCAGTAAGCCGGGTTTCAGGGCAATAAACGTCAGCGTGTGGCTGGCGGCGATAACGGCGCCTGGCGCTGTACCGTTAGCGGCCACTAACCCAGACGGGATATCGACCGCAAAAACCGGCGCCGCATGGCCGTTTGCCTGCTCAATCAGATCGGCATAAGGCGCGTTCGGGGCCCGGTTCAGGCCGGTGCCCAACAGGGCATCAACAATCACCTCGATACCGTCAGGCCAGACATAAGACGGATCGTGGATCACCCCACCCGCCGCCAGCCAGGCATCACGCGCCTGATCGGCTTCTTCGGGCAACGGCTTGCTGCCTTCGCAGGCAATCACCGTCACCGTTAACCCGGCCGACTGCGCCAGCCGCGCGACGATAAACCCATCGCCGCCGTTATTGCCGTGTCCGCAGAGTATCAGCCAGTGCTGCGCGTCAGGCCAGAGCGCGCGGAGTTGGGCAAATGCCGCGTCGCCCGCGCGCTGCATCAGTTCAAACAGCGTGATGCCCAACGCATCAGCCGCTTCACGCTCCAGACGCGCCATCGCCTCTACAGGCCAGACAGAATAGGGTAAACTGGTGGGGTTACTTTGTTTATTCAGGTTTGTCATGTCGCTTCCTCTCGATCTCCATCAACTTGCCCTCGATATCAAACGCTGGGGGCAGGAACTCGGCTTCCAACAGGTCGGTATCTGCGATACCGATTTAAGCGCGGAAGAACCGCGCCTGCAGGCCTGGCTGGACAAGCAATACCATGGCGAGATGGAATGGATGGCACGTCATGGCATGATGCGCGCACGTCCCCATGAATTGTTGCCCGGCACGCTCAGGGTGATTAGCGTGCGGATGAACTATCTTCCTGCCAAAGCGGCTTTCGCCAGCACCTTAAAAAATCCCCAACTGGGTTATGTCAGTCGCTATGCCCTCGGGCGGGATTACCACAAAGTATTGCGCAATCGCCTGAAAAAGCTCGGAGACTTGATCCGTGCGCGCTGTGAAGAAGTGCAGTTTCGCCCGTTTGTCGACTCTGCGCCGATCCTCGAAAGGCCCATTGCCGTCAAAGCGGGGCTGGGCTGGACGGGCAAGCATTCGCTGGTCCTTAACCGCGAGGCCGGTTCGTGGTTTTTCCTGGGCGAACTACTGATTGATCTGCCGCTGCCCGTCGACCAACCGCAGGAAGAACAATGCGGCCGCTGCGTAGCCTGCATGACCATCTGCCCTACCGGCGCCATTGTCGAGCCCTACACGGTCGACGCCAGGCGCTGCATTTCTTATCTGACCATCGAGTTGGAGGGCGCGATCCCGGAAGAGTTCAGGCCGCTGATCGGTAACAGGATTTACGGTTGTGATGACTGTCAGCTGATTTGCCCGTGGAACCGTTATGGACAGCTGACTGACGAAGATGATTTTAGTCCCCGCGCGGTGCTGCATGCCCCGCCGCTCAACGAGCTATTTGCCTGGGATGAGGCCAAATTTTTACGGGTAACCGAGGGTTCCGCCATCCGCCGTATTGGTCATCTTCGCTGGTTGCGCAATGTGGCGGTGGCCCTCGGCAATGCGCCGTGGTCGGCCGACAATGTGGCGGCACTGGAAGCCCGTCAGGGAGAGAACGCGATGCTGGATGAACATATCAACTGGGCGCTGGCCCGCCAACTGGCGAATCGCAGCGAACATGCGGTCGAAATTCAGGGACAGCAGAAACGGCTGGTGAGAGCGGTAGAAAAAGGGTTACCACGCGATGCATAAGTGAACAATGCGCGATTATTTTCTGCCGTAGAAGGTTTTCCACACGCTGTGCATAAAAATAAAAAGTTGTTGTCATTCAAGAGTCACAGAAAGCACAAGCGATCCAGATAACAATTTGAAATATTATTATAAAGCGTAAAAACAGTAAGTTACACGAACTCTCAACAACTGTGCGCAAAGATGACCAACTGATGACAGATACGTCGCCTGTGGATAACTCTGTTAAAGAACTTTTTGTGATGAGCAAATGCAACGAAGCGCAGCTGGGTTATCGCTGTGGATAACATCATCTGGATATAATGAGAAGAATGAAGATTTGGAGCGGGAAACGAGACTCGAACTCGCGACCCCGACCTTGGCAAGGTCGTGCTCTACCAACTGAGCTATTCCCGCATAAGATACTTGGTATATGACTGCAAAACGTTTGGAGCGGGAAACGAGACTCGAACTCGCGACCCCGACCTTGGCAAGGTCGTGCTCTACCAACTGAGCTATTCCCGCTTAAGATACCTGGTACATCACTGCAAAAAAATTTGGAGCGGGAAACGAGACTCGAACTCGCGACCCCGACCTTGGCAAGGTCGTGCTCTACCAACTGAGCTATTCCCGCTCTGCGTAACGAGTAAAAAACTCTCTCGGTACGGGGTGCGCATTATACGAGAAAACAGACCTGCTGCAAGACTGAAAATACAAAAATTTTCTGCTTTCGGTCTGATTGCTGATTAAATCGGCAAAGTGGCAATTTAATCAGCAACAGCAGGTTGCAGGGTTTACAACCGGATAAAATGCTCGCGGTAATACGCCAGTTCCGCCACCGATTCACGGATATCATCCAATGCCTGATGCGTGCCCTGCTTCTTAAAGCCCGGCAGAATGCCTGGTTTCCAGCGGCGCGCCAGCTCTTTCAGCGTGCTGACGTCCAGGTAGCGATAGTGGAAGTAGGCTTCCAGTTCAGGCATGTACTTGAACAGGAACCGACGATCCTGGCCGATGCTGTTGCCACAAATTGGCGAACTGTTTTCCGGCACCCACTTTTTCAGAAACTCAATTGTCGCCTGTTCAGCCGCACGATCGTCATACTGACTGGCCTTCACGCGTTCGACCAGGCCGCTGTTGGTGTGCGTATTCACGTTCCACTCATCCATCAGTGCCAGCTGCGCATCGGACTGATGCACCGCGAAAACTGGCCCTTCCGCCAGAATATTCAGATCGGCGTCGGTCACCAGGGTCGCAATCTCAATAATGCGGTCCTGTTCCGGGTCCAGCCCGGTCATTTCTAAGTCAATCCAAATCAGGTTACTGGCATTTGCGGTCATAGGGATCCTCACCGTGGCTTATATCATCAAACATTAGGGTGTATCATAAACGTTTTGCCCTGTCAGGGCGAAGCCTGCCAAGCCGTGTGAGGAAGAGTGAGTAAAAACAAACTGTCCAAAGGTCAGCAACGTCGCGTCAGCGCTAACCACGACCGCCGTCTTAAACGCGCGGATAAACCCGAGCCCGATGACAGCCTGTTTGGCGATGCGCGGGACGGTGTGGTCATTAGCCGTTTTGGTATGCACGCCGATGTGGAAGATGCGGATGGTTCAGTGCACCGCTGTAACATCCGTCGCACCATTCGCTCGCTGGTCACCGGTGACCGCGTGCTGTGGCGTCCAGGTGTCGAAGGCAGTGCCACCGTTAAAGGGATTGTCGAGGCCGTTCATGAACGCACCTCGGTCCTGACTCGCCCCGATTTTTACGATGGCGTGAAGCCGATTGCAGCCAACCTCAACCAGATCGTGATTGTTTCTGCGATCCTGCCCGAATTATCACTGAATATTATCGACCGCTATTTGATCGCCAGCGAGACGCTGGATGTCGAGCCCTTACTGGTGCTGAACAAAACCGACCTGCTGGATGATGCAGGCCGCAAGTTTGTTGATAAGCAGATGGAGATTTACCGCCGCATTGGTTATCGCGTGCTGATGGTCTCCAGCCATCAAAAGAACGGTCTGGAAGAGCTGCAGGCCGCACTGATTGGGCGTATCAGCATCTTTGCGGGCCAGTCGGGCGTCGGCAAGTCCAGCTTGCTGAACACCCTGCTGGGGCTGGAATTGGGTGCCAATGAGATCCTGACCAACGATGTCTCTGACGTCTCCGGTCTCGGCCAGCACACCACCACCGCTTCCCGTTTGTACCACTTCCCGCAGGGCGGCGATGTGATTGACTCCCCTGGCGTCAGGGAATTCGGTTTATGGCATCTTGAGCCGGAACAAATCACCCGTGGATTTGTCGAATTCCGTGAGTTTCTGGGCCACTGCAAATTCCGCGACTGTAAGCATGACAACGATCCGGGATGTGCGCTGCGTGAAGCCGTCGAAAACGGCAAGATCGATGCTGCCCGCTTTGAAAGCTACCACCGGATTCTGGACAGCATGGAGGATATGCAGTTGAAAACCCGGCGATCTTTCTCAGAAAACAGTAACTAATACTGGCCTGCCTGCATACCGCAGGCAGGCGCCATAGCCTAATCACCAGGGCGCTGCTACAATCCGCCCCGTTTCTCTATTTGTCTGATCAAGCCAGGAGGCTACTGTGTTGGATCGTTTTAAACTCGGCCTGAATAACATTTTGCCTAAAAAAGGCCTGACTGAACTGGCTGGCTGGGGCGCAGGTAAGCGCGCGGGCTGGCTCACTAAAGCGGTTATCGATGCGTTTGTCTGGTTCTATAAAGTCGATATGAAAGAGGCGCAGAAATCAGATACGGCGAGCTATCGCACCTTCAACGACTTCTTCGTGCGCCCATTGCGTGACGAAGCGCGTCCGATTGAGACCGATCCTAACCTGTTGGTACTGCCTGCCGATGGCGCGGTGAGCCAGTTAGGTCATATCGAAGGCGATCAGATTTTCCAGGCGAAAGGTCACACTTACTCACTGGAAGCGCTGCTGGCCGGAAATACCGCCATGGCCGACCTGTTCCGGGATGGTGAATTCATCACCACGTACCTGGCACCACGGGATTATCACCGCGTGCATATGCCGTGTAATGGCATCCTGCGCGAGATGATTTATGTGCCTGGCGATCTCTATTCCGTTAACCCGCTGACGGCACAGAACATCCCTAACCTGTTCGCCCGTAACGAGCGCGTGATCTGCCTGTTTGATACCGAATTTGGCGCGATGGCGCAGATTCTTGTCGGTGCCACTATCGTTGGCAGCATCGAAACCGTCTGGGCTGGCACGGTCACCCCACCGCGTGAAGGCGTGATCAAGCGCTGGAGCTGGCCGGGTGCCGACGCTGAAGGATCGGTGGTGCTGTTGAAGGGCCAGGAAATGGGCCGCTTTAAGCTGGGTTCAACGGTGATTAACCTGTTTGCGAAAGACAGAGTAAAACTGGCCGAAAGCCTGACGCCAGAGACCAAAACGCGCCTGGGTCAGACGCTCGCCATCGCACTGCAGAAAACCAGTGCGGAAGAAGTTTTACACCACCCATAGCAGACACCTATGTTACGCCTGATCCTCCCAATTTTGTTCGGCTGGATGCTCCTCCAGCCCGCCTGGGGCGCCAGCGCCCCGGATAATGCTCAAATCAAGCAGCAGCTTGAGGACGTTAAGTCGGACAAGACCACGCCGAATCAGGCGGAAACGATAGACGCGCTGCAGGCGACGCTGAACTGGCTTGATGAGATGCAAAAATCTCAGGCCAATTCAGATGCCTATCAGCAGGTTATCGATGGTTTTCCGAAACTTTCACGCGATCTGCGCCAGCAGATCGCCGCGCTGACGGATAACCCGAAAACCATCAGCAATACCATGACGGCCCCTGAACTCGACCAGGAGATCCTGCAGGTCAGCAGCCAGCTGATTGAAGAAGGTCGCCAGGCCCAGCAGGAACAGGATCGCGCCCGGGAGATCAGTGATTCACTGGCGCAACTTCCGCAACAACAAACCGAAGCCCGCCGGGCGCTAAACGACATTGAACGCCGTCTGCAAGGACAGCCTTCCGCCACCACGCCGTTAGCCCAGGCACAGCTGGCTTCCCGTCAGGCGGAATCGGCAGCGCAGAAAGCCAAAGTCGATGAGCTGGAACTGGCTCAGCTGTCGGCCAACAATCGTCAGGAGCTGGCAAGAATGCGCGGTGAACTTCACCAGCGTAAAGCCGCACAGCTCGATGCCTATCTGCAGGACTTACGTAACCAGCTCAACAGCCGTCGTCAGCGCGAAGCCGAAATCGCCCTTGAGCGCACCGAGCAACTGGCGGAGAACAGCGGCGATCTGCCGAAGAATCTCGACAAACAGTTCCGGGTCAACCGCGAACTGTCCAATGACCTCAATCAGCAGGCCCAGCGTATGGACCTGGTGGCCTCGCAGCAACGCACCGCCAATAACCAGACCATTCAGGTGCGTCAGGCGCTGAGCACCATCCGCGAGCAGTCGCAGTGGCTGGGCGTCTCTAACGTGCTGGGCGAGGCACTGCGCGCGCAGGTTGCACGCCTTCCTGATATGCCGAAACCGCAGCAGCTTGATAATGAGATGGGCGAACTGCGGGTGCAACGGCTGCGCTATGAAGACCTTCTCGAACGTCAGCAGCAGCTGTTGCAGATTAAACAGGATGACGGCACGCCGCTCACCGCGGAACAGAAACGCATTCTGGATGCGCAAATCAAAACCCAGCGCGAGCTGATCAGTTCGCTGCTGTCAGGCTGTGACAACCTGATCCTCGAAGTGACCAAGCTGAAGGTGGCAAATGGTCAGCTGGAAGATGCGCTGAATGAAGTGAAAGAGGCGACGCACCGCTACCTGTTCTGGACCGCGGATGTTAATGCCTTAAGCCTGAATTTCCCGATGGATCTGGCGCGGGATCTGAAAAGCCTGCTGTCGCTGGATACGCTCGGTCAGCTTGGCGGCGCGATGGTGATGATGTTTACCAGCCGCGAAACCGTTATCCCGATTATTGGAGCCGTGCTGCTGGTTGGCTTTAGCCTCAGCTCGCGCCGCCATTACCGTGATTTTATGACCCGCTCGGCCAGCAAGGTCGGCAAAGTCACGCAGGATCGTTTCGGCCTGACCATGCGGACGGTGTTCTGGTCGATTCTGGTGGCCGTGCCCTTGCCGGTGCTGTGGATGGCGCTGGGTTATGGCCTGCAACACGCCTGGCCGTACCCTATCGCGGTAGCGATTGGCGATGGCATAACGGCCACCGTGCCGCTGCTGTGGGTGTTTATGATCAGCGCGGCGTTTGCCCGTCCGCAGGGATTGTTCATTATCCACTTCCGTTGGCCTCAGGCCCGCGTGGCCCGCGCGATGCGCTTCTACTCGTTGTGCATCGGTCTGGTGGTTCCCCTGATTATGCTGCTGATAAGCTTCGATAATCTGGAAGACCGGCAGTTCTCCGCCACGCTGGGAAGGCTCTGTTTTATCCTGATTTGTGGCGCGATAAGCCTGGTGACCATCAGCCTGAAGCGTGCCGGGATCCCGCTGCATCTGGACAAAGAAGGCAGCGGTGACAACCTGATCAACAAGCTGCTGTGGAATCTGATGATCTGCATTCCATTGTTTGCTGCGCTGGCGTCATGCATTGGTTATCTGGCGACGTCGCAGGCGCTGCTGGCCAGGCTGGAAACCTCCGTCGCCATCTGGTTCCTGCTGCTGGTGATTTACCACATTATCCGCCGCTGGATGCTGATTCAGCGTCGCCGTATTGCCTTTGACCGTGCGCGAAATCGCCGTGCTGAGATCCTCGCCCAACGTGCGAAAGGCGAAGAGGAAGCGGTCGCACATCAGAGCAACTCCGATACGCTTGAAGTGGAAGAGCCGGTGATCGATCTGGATGCCATCAGCGCGCAGTCTCTGCGACTGGTACGTTCAATTCTGACGCTGGTTGCGCTGATTTCGGTGATTGTGCTGTGGTCCGAGATCCATTCGGCATTCGGCTTCCTCGAAAACATCCATCTGTGGGATGCCAGCACCACCGTGCAGGGCGTTGAAAGCCTGCAGCCGATCACGCTGGGATCGGTGCTGATTGCCATTCTGGTGCTGATTATCACCACCCAGCTGGTGCGCAATATGCCGGCGCTGCTGGAACTGGCGCTGTTGCAGCACCTGAGCCTGACGCCAGGCACCGGCTATGCAATCACCACGCTGACCAAATACGTGCTGATTTTTGTCGGCGGGCTGGCCGGGTTCTCAATGATTGGCGTCGACTGGTCGAAGTTGCAGTGGCTGGTCGCGGCATTGGGTGTCGGATTAGGGTTTGGCTTGCAGGAAATTTTCGCCAACTTTATCTCCGGTCTGATTATTTTGTTCGAGAAGCCGATCCGTATTGGCGATACCGTCACCATCCGCGATTTGACCGGCAGCATCACCAAAATCAACACCCGAGCCACCACCATTACCGACTGGGACCGCAAGGAGATTATCGTGCCGAATAAGGCCTTTATCACCGAGCAATTTATTAACTGGTCGCTGTCAGATTCGGTGACGCGCGTGGTGCTGACCATCCCGGCCTCTGCCGAAGCCAACAGTGAAGAAGTGACCGACGTGCTGCTCACCGCGGCAAAACGCTGTCAGTACGTGCTGGAAACCCCACCGCCGGAAGCCTATCTGGTCGATCTGCAGCAGGGGATCCAGCTGTTTGAGCTGCGTATTCACGCCGCAGAAATGGGTCACCGTATGCCGCTGCGCCATGAACTGCACCAGCTGATCCTGCGGGGATATCAGGAACACGGGCTGGAAATGCCGTTCCCACCTTTCCAGGTGCGCATGGAAACCATTGGACGCAAGACGCCCGCGCAGAATGGCGCACCGGCGGCAAGAGCCTATAAATCAGGCGGATTGTAAGGCAGCAGAGGCGGCAGACCGCCGCCTCTGGGAAGGGTTTAGCAGCGATCGACCGGGAAGGCGATCACCTCACTCAGGGAGTCGGCTTTCAGCGCCAGCATCACGATACGATCGACGCCTAACGCCACGCCGGAACAATCAGGCATGCCGTGCGCAAGCGCATCCAGCAGGTTGGTATCGATCGGCTGCTGAGGCAGACCGCGCGCCGCTCGCTTGCGGTTATCCTGGTCAAAGCGTTGCTTCTGCTCACGGCTGTCGGTCAGCTCGCGGAAACCATTCGCTAACTCAATCCCCTTAAAGTAGACCTCAAAGCGCTCCGCCACGCGGTGATCTTCGGTGCTGATCTCCGCCAGAGACGCCTGGCTGGCCGGGAAGTGATACACAAACGCCGGCTTATCTTTCCCGATTTGCGGCTCCACACCCATCATAAACAGCAGCTGCAATAAGGTGTCGCGGTCTTCTTCGCGGTTAGCCAAATCGCCCACGCCCAGTTTTTCCGCCACTTCACGCATCTGCGTTTTATCCGCCGACAGCGGATCCATTTCCAGATGGCGGATAAACGCCTGCTGATACGAGAGCGTTTCGGCCGGAGCGCATTCCAGCACCTGCTGTAACAGGTCATCGACCTCGTTCATCAGCCGGTACATATCGTAATGCGGGCGATACCACTCCAGCATGGTGAATTCAGGATTATGGTGACGTCCGGCTTCCTCATTACGGAAGCTGCGGCAGAGCTGGAAGATCGGTCCACTTCCCGCCGCCAGCAGGCGCTTCATATGGTACTCAGGGCTGGTCATCAGATAGAGGTCAAGCCCCTGTGCGGCACCCGGGCCGACAAAACGCGTCTGAAAAGGAACCAGATGAACATCGGTCACCGTGGCCTGGCTCATCGCCGGGGTTTCCACTTCCAATACCCCACGATCGGCAAAAAATCGCCGAATTTCCGCCATAATTGCCGCACGCTTCAGTAAATTGCTTATCGAAGCGCCAGGCAGCCAGCTGGCCGTATCGCTCATTGTTTCTACTCCTCATCAGACAGGGTGAAGCAGTCTACCCGTACGGAGATAAACACACAAATTTGCCGCGGGAAATTCCTCTCTTTGCCGGATTTCACCGCCCATATGCCGATCTGAATGGCGAAAAACGTTGCTCAGATCCCGCTTTTTCTGTTTATTTCTCATACTAATACCCGAGCACATCAAGTTTAGCGCTGATGGCCAGTTTTATACTGTTCTCCCTGGAAAAAGTGAGGATTTCCCTCTCTTTTCCCCTCTTCTGACATTTTGACAGGGAGAACACCGTGCAAACCTGTACTGCCGATCTGGTCATCGTCGGCGCTGGCGGAGCTGGACTCCGCGCTGCCATTGCCGCCGCTGAAGCAAATCCCACCCTGACTATTGCGCTGGTCTCTAAAGTTTATCCGATGCGCAGCCACACCGTTGCCGCTGAAGGCGGATCCGCCGCGGTGACGCAGTCTCACGACAGTTTCGATCTCCATTTTCAGGACACCGTTTCAGGCGGAGACTGGCTGTGCGAGCAGGATGTGGTCGACTATTTTGTTGAGCATTGCCCACGGGAAATGACCCAGCTGGAGTTGTGGGGCTGCCCGTGGAGCCGCCGCGACGATGGCACCATCAACGTGCGTCGCTTCGGCGGCATGAAGATTGAGCGCACCTGGTTTGCCGCAGATAAAACCGGCTTCCATATGCTGCACACGCTGTTTCAAACCTCGCTGAAATACCCGCAAATCCAGCGCTTTGACGAGCACTTCGTGTTGGATCTGCTGGTTGATGAAGGCGAAGCGCGCGGCGTGGTGGCGATGAATATGATGGAAGGGACGCTGGTCCATATTCATGCCGGTGCGGTGGTGCTGGCAACCGGCGGCGCCGCCAGGGTTTATCGCTACAACACCAATGGCGGCATCGTGACCGGGGATGGCATGGGCATGGCGCTGCGCCATGGCGTGCCGCTGAGGGATATGGAGTTTGTGCAATACCATCCCACCGGCCTGCCAGGCTCGGGGATCCTGATGACCGAAGGCTGTCGGGGCGAAGGCGGCATCATGGTCAATAAGGACGGCTATCGCTACCTGCAGGACTACGGCATGGGGCCGGAAACGCCGCTGGGCCAGCCGAAGAATAAATATATGGAGCTTGGCCCGCGTGACAAGGTTTCGCAGGCCTTTTGGCATGAGTGGCGGAAAGGCCGCACCATCGCCACGCCGCGCGGTGATGTGGTGCATCTGGATTTACGCCACCTGGGTCAGAAGAAGCTGCTTGAGCGCCTGCCGTTTATCTGTGAGCTGAGTAAGGCCTATATCGGCGTCGATCCGGCTCAGGCACCGATCCCGGTGCGGCCCACCGCGCACTACACCATGGGCGGGATTGAAACCAATGCGCAGTGTGAGACGCGCATCGCCGGTCTGTTCGCCGTCGGGGAATGCTCGTCGGTCGGCCTGCATGGTGCCAATCGCCTCGGGTCTAACTCGCTGGCTGAACTGGCGGTATTTGGCAGGCTTGCCGGGGAAAGTGCTGCAAGACATGCGGTACAGGTTCACAAAAAACCCGCCAGCGCGTTGCAGGCCCAGGCTCGGGACTGTGAAAAACGCCTGCACGGGCTGGTCAATCAACAGGGCAAAGAGACCTGGTCTGAACTGCGCGATGAGATGGGGCTGGCGATGGAAGAAGGCTGCGGGATTTACCGCACGCCAGAGCTGATGCAGAAAACCATCGACAAACTGGCCGAGCTGCAAGAACGCTGCAAGCATCTGCACATCAGCGATACCTCCAGCGTCTTCAATACCCAACTGCTGTACAGCATCGAGCTGGCGCACGGCCTGAACGTCGCCGAATGTATGGCGCACGCTGCTATCCAGCGCAAAGAGTCTCGCGGTGCGCATCAGCGGCTGGATGAAGGCTGTACCACCCGCAATGACGCGCAGTATCTGAAACACTCCCTGAGTTTTTATCGCCCTGACGGCGCACCTGAAATCAGCTGGGATGACGTTAAGATTACCCGGTTGCCGCCGGCGAAACGCGTCTACGGTGCCGAGTCTGAAGGTAAGGAGGCCGTCCATGAGTGAACTCGCTCGCTGTAAAATCACCGTTCAGCGTTATAACCCGGAGTCCGACAGGGTCCCGCGTCATGAGATCTTCGACGTGCCCTGGGATGACCAGACCTCTCTGCTCGATGCGCTGGGGTTTATCAAAGATAACCTGGCGTTTGACCTGTCCTACCGCTGGTCCTGCCGCATGGCAATATGTGGCTCCTGCGGCATGATGGTCAATGGCATCCCGAAACTGGCCTGCAAAACCTTTCTACGTCACTACCCCGACGGCCTGCTGGTCGAACCGCTGGCCCATTTCCCGGTTGAGCGCGATTTGGTTGTGGATATGAGCCGCTTTATCGAAAGCCTGGAGGCGGTAAAACCGTGGATCATCGGTAATGCACGGAATGCCGATCGCGGCCCTCAACGGCAAACGCCGGCTCAGATGGCCAAATATCATCAGTTCTCCGGCTGCATCAACTGCGGCCTGTGTTACGCCGCCTGCCCGCAGTTTGGCCTTAACCCGGAATTTATTGGGCCGGCGGCCATCACCCTGGCACATCGCTACAACCTGGACAGCCGCGATCAAGGCAAGGCGCAGCGAATGCCGACGCTCAACGGCGATAACGGCGTCTGGCCCTGCACCTTTGTCGGTTTCTGCTCGGAGGTCTGCCCGAAACATGTCGATCCTGCGGCGGCGATCCAGCAAAGCAAAGTGGCAAGCGCCCAGGATTACCTTATCACCACCCTCAGACCGCAGTAGGGAGCCCAGAAATGACAACCAAACGGAAACCCTTCCATCGCCCGATGACCGCTAACTGGTGGCAGAAGTCTGGCTATTACCGTTTTTACATGCTGCGCGAAGCCACGGCATTGCCGGCGCTGTGGTTCAGCCTGGAGATGATTTTCGGGCTGTTTGCGTTGAAGAATGGCGAGCAGAGCTGGCAGGCGTTCGTCGCAGTCTTACAACATCCTTTAATGCTGCTGATCAATATCGTCGCGCTGGCCGCCGCCTTGCTGCACAGCAAAACCTGGTTTGAGCTGGCACCCAAAGCACAGGTCATCGTGTTGGGGGGCAAAAAAATGTCTCCCGCCCCGGTGATTAAAGGACTGTGGCTGGCGATGGTGGTGGTCAGCCTGATCCTGCTGACATGGGCACTGCTTATTAAGGAGTCGCTGTGAAAAATAAGGCCATGCGTTCTGATGAACCGGTGTTCTGGGGGCTGTTTGGTGCCGGAGGAATGTGGGCGGCGATCGTCTCGCCGGTGGTGGTGCTGCTGGCTGGCATCCTCCTTCCGCTGGGCATCGGCACGGAGCGGGGGCTCAGCTATACGCACCTGCTGCAGGCCGCACAAACCCTGCCCGGCCGTCTGTTCCTGTTTCTGACCATCGTGATGCCGGTGTGGTGCGCGCTTCACCGTCTTCATCACGGCATGCACGACATTCGCCTGCACGTTCCCGCCGCGAAATGGCTGTTCTATGGGCTGGCGGCGATCCTCACCGTGGTGACGGCAATTGGGGTGATCACCCTGTAATCCACAGGCGGCAACCCTGCCGCCTAAACTTCCTCTATACTCAAGCTATTCAATCGTAAAGGAATAGCCTATGTCTCTGTGGAAAAATCTGGTTGCCGGCACCGTCGCCCTGCTCTCCGTTGCCTGTAGCACCACGCCGCCCAAGGGCGTGACGCCAGTCGAAGGCTTTAATGCCGATCTTTATCTGGGTGACTGGTATGAAATCGCCAGGCTGGATCACTCGTTTGAACGTGGACTCGATCATGTCACCGCCAGCTACAGCAAGCGTGATGATGGCGGTCTGAAGGTCATTAATCGCGGTTATAACGTCGAGAAGCAGCGCTGGCAGCAGAGTGAAGGGAAAGCCTACTTTACCGGACCACAGAGCCGCGCGGCCCTGAAGGTCTCCTTCTTTGGCCCGTTCTATGGCGGATACAACGTGATTGCGCTGGATAACGACTATCAGTATTCGCTGGTGAGCGGCCCGAACCGGGACTATCTGTGGATCCTTTCCCGCACGCCGCAGATTTCGGATCAGGTCAAAGCGTCGTTGTTAGCGAAGGCCCGTGATAATGGTTTTGATGTCAGTAAGCTGATTTGGGTGAACCAGGGGAAGTAAACAATGAGGCCGGTGCGGGAGCACCGGCACCGTAATTACTGAGCGCTTTTTTGAATCGCCTGGCCACCGGCTGACACGTCTTCACCCACGCCACGCGTGGTATTACAAGCTGTGAGCACCGAAGAGAGCACCAGTACAGAAAGAATTGAAATAATACTTTTCTTTAACATGAGAATGTCCTTTTAGCGTGAAGTAAAGTACAGCGAATTAAGCATAGCCGTAATTTAACCACATGCTATTGAGGCAGGTAGCAAAAGGACATTTTTTGCGAAGAGAGACTAGTTGGCTGCGTGTGAGATAGCACCGCCGAGGTGTTGAACATCCTCACCAAAACCGTGGAAGGTATTGCAGGCGCTGAGCGCACTGGTCATAAGCACTGCGACAGCAATGAGTTTTAACCACTTCATCATCTGATTCAGCTCACATCGTTAAAGAAAAGGGCCTGACAGTCAGGCCCACTTCATCGGGCTTATTTCACGCGAGAAACGTATTCGCCTGAACGGGTATCCACACGGATCACTTCGCCAATCTGCACGAACAGCGGCACTTTCACCACGGCACCGGTAGACAGCGTGGCTGGCTTGCCGCCAGTACCCGCAGTGTCGCCTTTCAGGCCTGGGTCGGTATCAGTGATTTCCAGTTCAACGAAGTTTGGTGGCAACACCTGGATCGGCTTACCGTTCCACAGGGTTACGATACATTCTGCGTTATCCAGCAGCCATTTAGCGGCATCGCCCACGGTCTTCTCTTCAACAGGGTGCTGTTCGAAGGTTTCCGGGTGCATGAAGTGGTAAAACTCACCGTCGTTGTACAGGTAGTTGAGGTTAGTATCTACAACGTCTGCGCCTTCAGCGGAGTCGGTAGATTTGAACGTTTTCTCAACGCGGGTACCGGTCAGCAGGCGACGCATTTTTACGCGTGCAAAAGCCTGACCTTTACCTGGTTTAACGAACTCGCTCGATTCGATAGCGTAAGGTTCGCTTTCGAACATGATTTTAAGACCGGGACGGAAATCGTTGCTAGAATAAGTCGCCATAAAGGCCCTCTACAATTTAATACTGGTACTAAGCCAAAAAAATGGCACACATTGTAACCCTAAAAACCCCTTCGCGAGAAGAATGGTTGCATCAACTTGCGGATGTAATCACCGACCCAAATGAATTACTGCAACTTTTAGGCCTCGATTCGCACCCGGAGCTGACGGCCGGCAGTGATGCCCGACGTCTGTTTGCCCTGCGCGTCCCACGGGCCTTCGCGTCCAGAATGCAAAAAGGCGATCCACAAGATCCGCTCCTGCTGCAGGTAATCACCGCCAGCCAGGAGTTTGTTGATGCTCCGGGTTACAGTACTGACCCGCTCGATGAGCAGAGCAGCGTGGTGCCGGGTCTGTTACATAAATATCGCAATCGTGCGCTGTTGCTGGTCAAAGGCGGCTGTGCGGTTAACTGCCGCTACTGTTTCCGCCGCCATTTCCCCTACCAGGATAACCAGGGAAACAAGCGCAACTGGCAGCAAGCCCTGGAGTATATCCGAGAGCAGCCAGAACTGGATGAGATTATTTTCTCCGGTGGCGATCCGTTGATGGCAAAAGACAGCGAACTGGACTGGCTGATCGGCGAACTGGAGCAGATCCCCCACCTGAAACGCCTGCGCATCCACAGCCGTTTACCGGTGGTAATCCCCAGCCGCATCACCCGCACGCTCTGCCAGCGTCTGGCGCAGTCGCGGTTACAGGTGCTGATGGTGACGCACATTAATCACGCCCAGGAGATTGATGACGCGCTGCGGGATGCGTTGCAACTGCTGAAGAGCGCGGGCGTGACGCTGCTTAACCAGAGCGTTTTGCTGCGCAATATCAACGACGATGCGACCACGCTGGCGACGCTCAGCAACGCGCTGTTTGATGCCGGCGTGCTGCCTTATTACCTGCATGTGCTGGATAAAGTGCAGGGTGCGGCGCATTTCTACGTGTCGGATGACGATGCCAGGGCGATTATGCGGGAACTGTTGGCCAACGTTTCCGGCTATATGGTGCCGAAACTGGCCCGTGAAATTGGCGGAGAACCGAGTAAAACGCCGCTCGATTTACAGCTAAGACAGGTTTAATCCCATCCTGAAAACAACAGCGGGGAGGATCATCGATCCTCCCCGCTTTATTATCTGCTTTAAACACTCTACCGGCAGCGATAACGCGGCCCAGACGACAGAGGCTTTCCGCAAACGGTTAAGGGCACTTATACACCTGGCCGCTCATTTTGCTGTCCAGCGGGGCAAAGCTTGACCAGATATTCTGTGTTGGGCTGGTTGCACCGTAAATGGTGTTGCCGCCCATTTCTGCCGCACGGTTGCGCAGATCGTTGGCCGCGCCACGCAGCGAGCTGCTTTCGCCGCCGCCTGCACCGCTCAACCAGTTGCTCTGTTCGCCGGTCAGGTTGCCCAGCAGCTGGCACTCTTTGGCTGGTTGCTGGTCGGTGAAGCTGACGCGCTCACCCGCAGCACTCAGGGTGTTAGAACTGCTGCTACAGCCTGCCAGCAGCGCAGTCGCTACTGAAAGTCCCAGCAAGACCTTAATCCGCATTTTAAATCCCCATTATTATCATCATCAGAATCAGTTCTGAGCGTACCGGAAATCGACAACCTTGGTGAAGCTTCCGTTGCCCAACACAGATAAATCCTTGTTCGGGCTACTGCTTGCGCCATAACTTTACTATCTTCCCCCCAAAAAGAAAAACCCCCGTTATAAAACGGGGGTTTTTCAGGAGGCTGCCCTTCCCGTCAAAGACGACGGGGAGCGTTATAGCCAGCCGGCAGGCATTACATCATGCCGCCCATGCCGCCCATACCACCCATACCGCCACCGCCTAAGTCAGGGGTGTCGCCTTTCGGCAGGTCGGTGATCATGCACTCGGTGGTGATCATCAGACCGGCAACAGAGGCCGCGTACTGCAGCGCAGAACGGGTCACTTTAGTTGGGTCCAGGATACCGAAGTCGATCATGTCGCCGTATTCTTCAGTCTGTGCGTTGTAACCGTAGTTACCTTCGCCCGCTTTCACTTTGTTGGTGACAACTGAAGGCTCTTCACCGGCGTTAGAAACGATCTGACGCAGTGGAGATTCCATTGCGCGCAGCGCAACTTTGATACCCACGTTCTGGTCTTCGTTCTGGCCACGCAGATCGCCCAGTTTAGACGCCACGCGAACCAGCGCAACACCACCACCTGCAACCACGCCTTCTTCAACCGCAGCACGGGTCGCGTGCAGGGCATCTTCAACGCGCGCTTTCTTCTCTTTCATTTCAACTTCAGTGGCTGCGCCCACTTTCAGAACGGCAACGCCGCCTGCCAGTTTCGCTACGCGCTCCTGCAGTTTTTCACGATCGTAATCAGAGGTCGCTTCTTCAATCTGCTGACGGATCTGAGAAACACGGCCAGAGATTGTTGCTTCTTCGCCAACGCCATCGATGATGATGGTGGTGTCTTTGCTGATCACAACGCGTTTTGCCTGACCCAGATCTTCCAGCGTTGCTTTTTCCAGCTCCATACCGATCTCTTCAGAGATGACGGTACCGCCAGTCAGCACAGCGATGTCCTGCAGCATAGCTTTACGACGGTCGCCGAAACCAGGTGCTTTAACCGCAGCCACTTTCACGATACCGCGCATGGTGTTAACCACCAGCGTAGCCAGCGCTTCGCCTTCAACATCTTCAGCAACGATCAGCAGGGGTTTGCCGGCTTTCGCCACGGCTTCCAGAACTGGCAGCATTTCACGGATGTTGGAGATTTTTTTGTCAGCCAGCAGAATGAATGGGGTTTCCAGTTCTACTGCACCAGTTTCTGGCTTGTTGATGAAGTACGGGGACAGGTAGCCACGGTCAAACTGCATACCTTCAACCACGTCCAGCTCGTCCTGCAGGCCGGTGCCTTCTTCAACGGTGATCACGCCTTCTTTGCCGACTTTTTCCATCGCCTGAGCAATCAGTTCGCCCACGGTTTCATCGGAGTTAGCAGAGATGGTACCCACCTGAGCAATCGCTTTAGAATCAGAGCAAGGCACAGACAGTTTTTTCAGTTCTTCAACAGCGTGGATGACCGCTTTGTCGATTCCGCGCTTCAGATCCATTGGGTTCATACCCGCAGCAACGGCTTTCAGACCTTCGTTAACGATAGACTGAGCCAGAACGGTTGCGGTGGTGGTACCGTCGCCTGCAGCGTCGTTCGCTTTAGAGGCCACTTCTTTCACCATCTGAGCACCCATGTTTTCGAACTTGTCTTCCAGTTCGATTTCACGTGCGACAGATACACCATCTTTAGTGATGGTCGGTGCACCAAAAGATTTATCCAGAACCACGTTACGGCCTTTCGGGCCCAGGGTAACTTTTACTGCATCTGCCAGTACGTTAACGCCACGCAGCATTTTTACGCGTGCGTCATTACCGAATTTTACGTCTTTAGCTGCCATCTTAAAATATCCCTTAAATTCGTTTGTTCAGTGAGTTACGCGTAATTACGCTTCAACAATTGCCAGAATGTCGCTTTCAGAAATGATCAGCACTTCCTGGTTGTCGATTTTCTCAGTTTTAGCACCGTAACCTTCGCTGAAAATGACGACGTCGCCAACCTTCACGTCCAGCGGTTTCACATCGCCGCTTTCCAGGATACGGCCATTGCCAACAGCCAGTACTTCGCCACGGGTAGATTTACCGGCTGCGGAGCCAGTCAGCACGATGCCGCCAGCTGATTTAGATTCCACTTCTTTACGCTTGACGATAACACGGTCGTGCAATGGACGAATTTTCATTGATAACTCTCCTTTGAGAAGTCCAATCAGGTTTTTGGGATGAACGCCGGGCTTCACTGGCACCGACCTCGTGACGAAAGAGATAGGGCCTGGCGGAGGGGCTTTCAAGGGGAAAAAAATAAAAATTTCGCTTCTGCGAACCAACTGCGCAAATAACAGGCAATCGTTTCCCCTGAAAAGCAAAAAGGCGGGAAATCCCGCCTTCGGCTCAGTTATCGGCGATCCTCTGGATCGTCGTGTTCAAGCAGTTTGCTGTCTTTTCGCTCAAATTCACCGTCAACGGTGAAGCCACTGTCCGGGCCAGCGCCGGCACCACGCCAGACTTTCAGATGCGGCATCAGCTTCAGCGTCAGATGCTTTTGCACCGGCGGCAGCAACAGCAGCAACCCGAGGAAATCGGTGAAGAAACCCGGCAGCAGCAGCAGGAAGCCGGCGATGATCAACGAAACGCTCTTGATCATTTCCGCGGCAGGGCTGTCGCCCACCGCCAGCTTCTGCTGCATCAGCATAAAGTTTTTCATCCCCTGGTTTTTGACCAGAGAGATACCGATCAACGAGCTGAACACCACCAGCAGCAGCGTCAGCAGCACGCCCATCACGTGGGCCACCTGAATGAAAATGGTGATCTCAATCCAGGCGAGAATAAATAGCACTAAAAACGGTAACCAGCGCACCGCAGTCTCCTGTCTGTCCGGGCCATCTCGCTCACAGCGGGACGGCAAAAAGAGGGATCGTCACGATCGTAGAGTAATGAAATGGGCTCTTACAGAGCATTTTTCAACTACCTTATACGAAATTCATGTTGGTCAGCGGTATGTGACCCGTATCACACTGTGTCGAAGATGGCTGAAAATGAACGCAATTTAAGTGATCTGGATTCAGGCTTTTCGCCCTTAACAGAATATGATCGTGCTCAGTCTACCGCAAATGGATAAAATGTCGGCCGAGGCTGTTCATGACCAAAGATTCACTTTGATTGTGATGATCTACACCGAATGATTGGGTGTATCCGGTAGCAAAAACAAGAAGGTTCTCATGACAAATAGCATTCGTATCGAAGAAGACCTGTTAGGTATGCGTGAAGTTCCGGCAGATGCTTACTACGGTGTTCACACTCTGCGTGCGATTGAAAATTTCTACATCAGTAACAGTAAAATCAGCGATATCCCTGAGTTTGTCCGCGGCATGGTGATGGTGAAAAAAGCCGCCGCGATGGCCAACAAAGAGTTGCAGACCATTCCCCGCCATATCGCTAACACCATTATTCAGGCCTGTGATGAAGTACTGAATAACGGCAAATGCATGGACCAGTTCCCGATTGATGTCTATCAGGGCGGTGCCGGCACCTCGGTCAACATGAACACCAATGAAGTGCTGGCCAATATTGGTCTGGAGCTGATGGGCCATCAGAAAGGGGATTATCAGTTCCTCAATCCTAATGACCACGTCAACAAGTGCCAGTCCACCAATGACGCCTACCCAACCGGTTTTCGTATCGCGGTGTACACCTCTATTTTGAAGCTGTTGGATGCTATCGGCCAGTTGAGCGAAGGCTTCCAGCGCAAAGCCGTTGAGTTTGAAACCATCCTGAAAATGGGCCGTACCCAGTTGCAGGATGCCGTGCCAATGACCCTCGGTCAGGAATTCCACGCCTACAGCGTGCTGCTGAATGAAGAGATCAAGAACCTGCTGCGTACCGGCGAACTGCTGCTGGAAGTGAATCTGGGCGCGACGGCGATCGGCACACGCCTGAACACCCCGGACGGCTATCAGGCGCTGGCGGTACAGAAGTTAGCGGAAGTCAGTAACCTGCCCTGCGTTCCTGCAGAAGATCTGATTGAAGCGACCTCAGACTGCGGTGCCTATGTGATGGTACACAGCGCGCTGAAGCGCCTGGCGGTCAAGCTCTCCAAAATCTGTAATGACCTGCGTCTGCTCTCTTCCGGGCCGCGTGCCGGGCTGAATGAAATCAACCTGCCAGAATTGCAGGCCGGTTCTTCTATCATGCCGGCCAAAGTGAACCCGGTGGTGCCCGAAGTCGTCAACCAGGTGTGCTTCAAGGTGATCGGCAATGACGTCACCGTGACCATGGCGTCTGAAGCTGGCCAGCTGCAGTTGAACGTGATGGAGCCGGTTATCGGCCAGGCCCTGTTTGAGTCGGTGCATATTCTGACCAACGCCTGTTCGAATCTGCTGGAAAAATGCGTTAACGGCATTACTGCCAACAAAGCGGTGTGTGAGGCCTATGTCTTTAACTCGATCGGCATCGTGACCTACCTCAACCCGTACATCGGCCACCATAATGGCGATATTGTCGGCAAAATTTGTGCCGAGACCGGCAAAAGCGTACGGGAAGTGGTGCTGGAGCGCGGGTTGCTGACCGAAGCCGAACTCGATGATATTTTCTCAACGCAGAACCTGATGTTCCCGGTATATAAAGCCAAACGTTATACCGATGAAAATGAACAATAACAGCTTAACCTGACAGACCTTTAAGGCACGCGCGTTCGCAGAACGACGTGCCTTTTTTTATGGCACAGCCTACAAATTATTAACGGTTAGTTATCAAAAAAAACCAAGGAGCAGATCATGATTGTGCCGGAGTTACTTGTCGTCCTGTTGGCGATTTATCTGGGAGCGCGGCTGGGCGGCATTGGCATCGGTTTTGCCGGCGGTGTGGGCATGTTAATTTTAACGCTGGGCTTCCAAATCAAGCCGGGCGTCATTCCCTTCGACGTCATCGAAATCATTATGGGAGTGATTGCCGCGATTGCCGCCATGCAGGTCGCCGGAGGGATGGATTACCTGGTGAGCCTGGCTGAACGTCTGTTAAGGAAACAGCCCCGCTATATCACCTTCCTCGCGCCGCTGGTGACCTACTTTATGACGCTGCTGGCGGGAACCGGCCACACGGCATTTTCCACCTTACCGGTGATAGCGGAAGTGGCAAAAGAGCAAGGTGTCCGCCCTTCCCGTCCGTTATCGATCGCGGTGGTCGCTTCGCAGATTGCCATTACCGCCTCGCCAATTTCAGCGGCGGTGGTGTTTCTGGCGGGGATTCTGGAGCCAAAAGGCATCAGCTATCTGGCGCTGCTTGCCGTCTCCATTCCCTCAACCATGATCGCCATTTTCCTCGCGGCGCTGATCACCAACTTCCTCGGCAAAGAGCTGAAAGAAGATGCCATTTACCAACAGCGTCTGGCGAAAGGAGAAACGGTGCTGCGTGGCGCAGGCGTTTTTGAAGCGAAACCCGGCGCAAAACTGTCGGTGCTGCTGTTCCTGCTGGGCATTGTTGCGGTGGTGCTGTATGCCACCGCCATCAGCGATACGGTTGGCCTGATTACCAATCCGGTGCTGCCGCGTAATGAAGCGATTGTGGTCTTTATGCTGACCGTGGCGGCGATTATCTGCTTCACCTGCAAAGTGGATACCGCCAAAATCCTTTCTGCCAGCACCTTCAAATCCGGCATGAGCGCCTGTATTTGCGTGATGGGCGTGGCCTGGCTCGGCGATACCTTTGTCAAAGCGCACATTAGCGAGATCCAGCAGGTGGCAGGCGATCTGCTGACCGATTATCCGTGGATGCTGGCAGTGATCCTGTTTTTTGCTTCCACCCTGCTCTACTCACAGGCCGCGACCACCAAAGCCCTGATGCCTGCCGCGCTGATGCTCGGCGTTTCGCCCATCACCGCCGTGGCATCGTTCGCTGCCGTCTCCGCACTGTTTGTCTTGCCAACCTACCCTACGCTGCTGGCTGCGGTAGAAATGGACGATACCGGTTCCACGCGCATTGGCAAGTTCGTCTTTAACCACTCGTTTATTGTGCCGGGCACGCTGGCCATTGCACTCTCCGTGCTGTTTGGCTTTATCTTTGGGCATCTGATTCTATAGCCACAGACGGCCACGGCACGCGCTGAAGCAGGGCGGAGTGAATTCCACCCTGCTTTCGCCGGTTACATCCTGAAAAACTCCCTGCCGTAACCCCATGTTATAGTCTGCACGCCCCGAGGATACCCCTCTGAGCTCCGTCAGAGCGCTGCCGGACGTGCTTGCGTCCTCTGCCCGACTCAGCCCAACATGGAGAACGTGGTTACCGTTATGTCTAAGCGCATTACAACACTGATTTTTATCCTGTTCACAACGCTGTTCAGCCTGAATGCGGCGGCTTCGCTGTTCGGACAGAACGGCAATCATTTCGGCACGGTTGACCAGGCCTTCACTTTTGACTTCAATCAGCAAGCCAACACGCTGACCCTGAGCTGGCAGGTTAAACCCGGTTATTACCTCTATCGCCAGCAGATAAAAATCTCGGCTAACGGCGCAAAACTCGCCGACTTTACCCTGCCTGAGGGCACACCTCATGAAGATGAGTTCTACGGCAAAACCGAAATTTACCCCGAAAGCCTGACGCTGCCCTTAATCCTGCAGCAGGCGGATAAAGGGGCGACGGTAAGCGTCACCTATCAGGGCTGTGCCGCCGCGGGATTCTGCTATCCGCCGGAAACACGCAGCGTGCCGCTGGATGAAGTGAAGGCCGGTGATGCAAGCCTGGATTCTCAGGCAGCGGCTTCGACACCTGCACCGGTCAGCGTCCAGACCGCACCGACTGAAAACCTGCCGTTTTCGCCGCTGTGGGCGCTGCTGATCGGTATTGGCGTCGCCTTCACCCCTTGCGTGCTGCCAATGTACCCGCTGATTTCCGGCATTATTCTCGGCGGCAATCGCAAATATTCGGCGGGCCGTTTGTTCGCCCTGGCGATGGTCTATGTGCAGGGAATGGCGCTGACTTACACGGTGATGGGCGTGATCGTGGCCGCCGCTGGCCTGCGTTTTCAGGCGGCGCTGCAGGCCCCGGCGATTCTGATTGGCTTGTCGGTACTGTTTATTCTGCTGTCACTGTCGATGTTTGGCCTGTTCACCCTTCAGCTCCCTTCCTCGCTACAAACCCGTCTGGCGCTGTGGAGCAACCGTCAACAAGGCGGATCGCTGACCGGGGTGTTTTTAATGGGGGCACTGGCCGGACTGATTTGCTCTCCGTGCACCACGGCGCCGCTTAGCGCGATCCTGCTGTACATCGCCCAAAGCGGCAATATGCTGTCGGGCGCAGGTACGCTCTATCTTTACGCGCTGGGAATGGGGCTGCCGCTGATTGCCGTCACGGTGTTTGGCAACCGTCTGTTGCCGAAAAGCGGTGCCTGGATGCAAACCATCAAAGAAGGCTTTGGTTTTGTGATCCTTGCCCTGCCGGTATTTCTACTGGAGCGCGTGATTGGCGATCAGTGGGGATTGCGGTTATGGAGCCTGCTGGGTGTCGCCTTCTTTGGCTGGGCCTTTATCAGTCTGAAGTCGAACAATGGCTGGCTGCGCCTGGGACAAATCGTGATGCTGGCAGCAGCGCTGGTTGCAGCACGTCCGCTGCAGGACTGGGCATTTGCTTCGCCCGGTCAAAATGCGGCTATCGCGCACCTGAACTTCACCCGGATTAGCGATACTGAGCAGCTTACCCACGCGCTGCAAAACGCGCAGGGGCGTATCACGATGGTCGACCTTTACGCTGACTGGTGTGTGGCTTGCAAAGAGTTCGAAAAATACACTTTCAGTCAGCCTGAAGTCCAAAATGCCCTGAGCCATACTCAGCTGCTGCAGGCCGATGTCACGGCCAACAATGCCCAGGATAGCGCGCTGCTGAAACAGCTGCAGGTGCTGGGTTTGCCGACCATTTTGTTCTTCGATGCCAACGGCCATGAGATCCCTCATTCTCGCGTCACCGGCTTTATGGATGCCGCCGCGTTTCAGCAGCATTTGCAGAAACTGGCGCAGTAAACGACACTAAGGCGTGATTTCCCGGTTAAGAACCGCGAAACGGGCATTCAAGAGGAGAGTCACTTGCAACGTGAACAGGTACTCGAGCATGCGCTGAACGTACTCGAGCAAAAAGGCCTGGCGGCCACCACCTCTTTCGCCGATATGGCGCATGCGGTGGACTGCCAGTTAGAGGATCTGCAACGCTTCTGGCCAGACCGCGAAGCGCTGCTGTATGACGCCCTGCGTTATCACAGCCAACAGATAGATATCTGGCGACGTAAGCTGTTGCTGGATGAGACGCTGAATGCAGAACAAAAGCTGATGGCGCGCTATCAGGTGCTGGAAGATGCGGTAAATAATCACCGTTACCCTGGCTGTTTGTTTATTGCCGCCTGCAGTTTTTATCCGCAGCCGGATCATCCCATCCATCAGGTGGCTGACTTCCAGAAACGCGCCTCCTGGCAGTACACGCACGATTTATTGTCCGCGCTGGAAACCGACAATCCCACGCTGGTTGCCCATCAGATGGAGTTAATCCTTGAAGGCTGCCTCAGCCGCCTGTTGGTGACGCGGAACGTGCAGGAAGTGGTGACGGCCCGCACGCTGGCGGAGGATGTGCTGAGCATTGCGTTGTGTCGTAAGAATGGTGCGCTGGCCTGAGCAAAAACCGCGCCGACTGATTGAAAAGCAATCACTCAGTCGCGCTTTACGGGATTTTTGTGACAAAGCCGTTGACGCCAGACGGCCTTTACGGTTTAATGCGCCCCGTTGCCCGGATAGCTCAGTCGGTAGAGCAGGGGATTGAAAATCCCCGTGTCCGTGGTTCGATTCCGCGTCCGGGCACCATACATCGAAGCACACTGGTTAGAAGTGAGATCTCTAACGGGTGTCTAAACGAAGATGGTGTTCAAAGCAACGGTGACTGCATTTGCAGATGCATCATCCAAGATTGAACATAAAAATCTTCAAGAAAGGGTACTAGTTAGCGCTAGTGCCCTTTTCTCGTTGGCGTAAATAATTGCAATGATTGCGACACCTGTCAATAAAACCTCAGATTTTGTCAATTCTCGCTACCCCTCATCTGCAGCAAGAATCGTTTTTGCTATGACGAATATGAAGTATCCTTTTAGGTTTATCCGTAATGTCCCCATTTCTGCGAACATCATTTCAACGGCCATTTGAGTTAAATGCTCTAAATCTATAAGAAGCCCCAAAATGCCCGCTAAGTGCCAAAAACGGACGTTACCAGCATTCTTATGCAAAACAATCAGCCTGAAATCATGGCTTCAATTTCCGCTTTACATTTCATAAGAGATATCATGAGAAACTCCTTTTTTTCCTCAAACCTGAGGGACGGCACGGCAATGGAGATAGCGTATAACTCGCTCAGAGATGACTGCAAATAAACGCTGAGGCCACATACACCCTGCGCATGTTCTTCATAATCTATCGCATACCCCGTCTTTCGCACTTTTACGACCTCAGCAAGAATATCCTCCACGCTGCTTAATGATTTTTGCGTCCTGATTTCAGGTGTTTGTCTATAAAACGATGCTATCTGCTCGTCTTCCAGGCAGGCAAGTAGCGCTTTTCCCGGAGCAGTACAGTGGCTAGGGAAGGCTGTGCCTACCGGTGAAATGACACGCAACTCCTGATCAGAAGCATACTGACTGATGAGCAGCGCATGGGCCCCACGCAAAGCACTGAGATCGACGGTCTCCCGCGTCCTGCGTCCCAGCATTTCCATAGGCGTACGCGCCAGAGTAACTACATCTGTATGCGCTGAAGCCGCAAGTCTTGTTAGCGCAGGACCCAGCCGGATAAGCCCTGCCGCATTCAGTAAAAGATCTTCAGCCTCCAGTGAACTGACCAGCCGGTGTACCGTCGTGCGAGGCATTCCGGTATAACGCGACAAAGCGGCGATCGTCAGCCCGCGAGGATGTTCTTCAAGCGTCCTCAGAAGATGAGCAGCCCGAACAATAACACTGGTACCCGAATCATCAGATTTGGCCTGCATGGTGACTCCTTACTTTCGACTTACATTTTGCGCATTGACATCAAAGGAGAATAGTCAGAATACTATATCCGTATAGCGGACACAATTGTCCGCATGTTGGTCATTGTGGAGCGATTTATGTTACAGATTAATAAAGTTGGGGGATTTACGCTTCTGGCCGTGGCCTGCCTGACCATCATGGTGGGATGCGTGATTGTACCGGGACTAACCAGTATTTCTGATGCCCTGAACGTGAAAGGTGCAGAGAGCTGGCTTGTTACGCTCCCGTCTTTGGGAGTGGTGGTACTGGGACCGCTTGCTGGAAAATTCATCGAGCGAGCCGGGCTTTACAAAGCATTGTGCATCGGACTTTTCCTGTATGGCCTGTTAGGTTCAGCCGGGGCATTTCTTTCCGGATACATTACGGTCTTTGCGGACCGCTTCCTGCTGGGAGGGGCTACGGCGCTGATCATGACTGCTGGAACGGGACTGATTTCAGTATTTTACAATGGGCCAGAACGTATGAAGATGATTGCACGGCAAGGCATGTCGATTGAGCTGGGAGGCGTCATCTTCCTGTTTATCGGCGGGTTACTTGCCGCAGCGGGATGGCGCTGGCCGTTCGCACTCTATTTATTTGCCTGGCTAATGCTGTTGATGGTGCTGATATTTGTGCCGCGACCTGGCAACAAAGCGGATCCTGAATCGATTGGAACGAACGTCAGCCACGGTGAGACTTCGCCAGCAGTTCTGATGACCTGGTCAGCTGCACTGATGTCCATGATTGTCTTCTTTACCGCCATTGTTGTTTTACCCCTGCATCTGCACAAAATGGGACTTACCGAGTCTCAGACGGGATATTTTCTCTCTTTTGTTTCTCTGGTTGCCGTCTGTGGGGCCTGGCTGATGCCGAGGCTGGTAAGTCGTTGCGGTGATTTTTCAACCTTGTCCATTGCATTCGGTTTTTATGCGCTTGCGCATCTGGTCTTTGCTTTTGCGTCTTCCATGCCATTATTGATCTCCGGAGGAATCGCACTGGGACTGGGATTCGGTTTTTCCGTTCCCCTCGTAAATCATCTTATTGTCGATCTCAGCAGTAACGCTGTACGTGGACGAAATCTGGCACGGCTTTCAATGGCTATCTTTCTTGGACAGTTTTTGTCCGCGTTCATGGTTTATCTTCCGGGTACCACTTCAACAGTGTTTTTGTTCGCCGCAGCAATCGGTGCGTTATTTTCATTGTTCATAAAACTACGCTTGCCTGCCATAGCCGCATCACATACGTAAACTGACCGTCCGGCTTCATGTGCCGTCAATGTGGTTACTAATCCAGTCTGTCAGCTTTTCAATATGAGCCGCCGCCTCACGTCCCGGCGCGGTGAGCGTATATTCAGTACGAGGTGGTATGGCTGGATAAACCATTTTGTGGATCAGGGACTCACTCTCGAGTTCCTGCAACGTTTTTATCAGCATTCTGTCGGTAATTCCGCCCATTTTACGTTTCAGCTCCCCAAAACGATGAGTGCCATCAATGAGGGTTATCAGCGTCAGGGTTCCCCATCGGCTTGTAAGGTGACTGAGCAACCTTCTGGAGGGACAGGTCGCATCAAATGTTTCTCCATTACGTAACCGTGTCGCCAGCACATTTTTTTTTTCATCAGCAGGTTTAGGGAATACGGACATTTTTGTAGGTACTTATCCAGGACGTTAAAGAGGGCTAAAGTCATAGTTTACTTTATCGGATACGGGAAAAACCTTCACGATGAAAGCATTACTTCTTGGCAATGAAGCAGGCGTAGATAATATCGCCTTTAAAGACGTTTCCGAGCCGGGCCTGCCCGGCAAAGGTGAAATACGCGTTCGTATTCATAATGTCTCGCTTAACTTTCACGATTACAACGTCGCTGCTGGGATCCTCCCCGCGCAGGCGGGTCGTGTCCTTATGTCTGACGGCGCAGGTACAGTCGAAAGTGTCGGAGAAGATGTCACAGATTTTCAACCCGGGGATGCGGTGGTATCAACATTTTTTCCCGACTGGGAGAAAGGAGAGTGTCCACTCGCGGGTTTCAGCAGAACGCCCGGAGACGGTATTGATGGATATGCCACGGAATACGTTGTCCGTCCCGCCCATTTTTTCACGCATTCCCCCTCCGGATGGACGCATGCTGAGGCATCGACGCTCCCTACCGCAGCACTGACGGCCTGGCGAGCTTTGATTACCGAAGGCGATCTGCGCCCGGGAGAAGATGTTCTTATTCTTGGCACCGGAGGCGTATCTGTTTTTGCCCTGCAGCTGTCAAAAATGGTCGGAGCCCGCGTCTGGGGCACGTCTTCCTCTGAAGAAAAAATGGCCTGGCTGCGTGATCATGGGGTTGCCGGAGCAGTTAACTACCGCGAAGAGCCTGATTGGGGTAAAAAAATCTTCGATCTCACAGGTGGTCGGGGGGTTGATCATGTGATTGAAATTGGCGGTCCCGGTACGCTATCCCAGTCAATTGCAGCAGCGCGCATAGGTGGCCGGATTACGCTTATTGGCGTATTCACCGGCATTGCCGGAGAAGTCCCCACGGCGGCAATAATGGGCAAGCAGCTAACCGTCCGGGGCATCACCGTTGGAAGCCGTGAGCATCAGAAAGAAATGATCCGCGCTTTTGAAACTTCAGATGTACGTCCCGTTATTGATAAAGTTTTTCCCCTCAGTGAGCTGCAGGACGCTTTCCGGTATCAGCTTGCCGGAAAACACACGGGCAAAATTGTCATAGAAATCTAAAAAGACGGGCCAGCAAAAGCTGGCTTTTTTTTGCACAAAATGCGGTCGCGATCGTGTTCCAGCAACAGGAACATTGACTTGTAAACGATCCACTTTAGAATTAAATCATCAACTGTTGATATAAAGAGAGTGCGATGAATAAAATTAAACCTACTGGCCCTGAAGTTTCACGACGCTCGTTACTGGCGGGTGCAGTGGGAATGGCCGTTACACATATGATGATGCCTAAGCTGGCATTTGCTCAAAGCGGCAGTACTAAAGGGAATCGCATCATGCAAAATACAAAAATCTATGGCGACAGCGCTTATCCAGTCTGGTATCGACGCCCGCTGCCTCTTAACGCTCCCCGCGCTCGCTATCCCGGTTTTGCTCCCGGCACCACTCTGCTAAAAAAAGGGACTATCCGGCGCGAAGGAGCAAAACCACTACCCTGCGACATCATCTTTGAGCGTGACGTTGCTCTTAAAATGCGCGACGGAACAACCATTTATACGGATGTATTCCGCCCTGTAGCGGACGGAAAATATCCGGCCCTGGTTGCATGGAGCCCCTATGGAAAAGAGATAGGCGGTCAGTGGCTGGATGATATACACGAGCGCTCCGGCGTGCCGCTGGAGTGGGTTTCAGAGCTTCAGAAGTTTGAAGGCCCCGATCCGGCATTCTGGGTCAACGAAGGCTACGTTATTCTGAATCCAGATCCTCGTGGGGCTTATAAATCTGAAGGTCATATCTCTTACTGGGGACGGCAGCTCGCGGAAGATGGTTATGATTTTATTGAATGGGCCGCGCAGCAGTCTTGGTCAAGTGGAAAAGTCGGTATGGCGGGGAACTCATGGCTTGCCGTATCGCAGTGGTTTATTGCAGCCGAGCAGCCTCCTCATCTCACGGCGATCGCGCCCTGGGAAGGGTTTGTCGATCATTACAGAGAGACTGGAAATCGTGGAGGAATCCCTGCGCCAGCATTTCCTGAAGTCATACTGAAATCTTTCGCTGGTGAGAACCTTGTAGAAGATCAGCCCCGAATGATTATGGAAAATCAGCTGATGGATGCCTACTGGGAAGACAAAAAGGCAAGGCTTGAGCGTATCAACATTCCTGCATACGTTGTCGCAAGCTATACCAATCACGCTCACACCCACGGCTCATTTGCCGGCTACCGTCAGATAGCTTCAGAAGATAAATGGCTGCGCGTTAATAATACAAACGAATGGCTGGATTTTTATACCCCCGCATATTCGCAGGAGCTTCTGGCATTTTTTGACCATTATCTTAAAGGTCATAAAAACGGCTGGGAAAACACTCCCCGCGTGCGTATCTGCGTTCTGGACGACGGAGGTAAAGATATTGTCGACCGCACAGAAGACAGCTGGCCACTGCCCCAGACTCAGCTAAAAAAAATGTTCATTACTTCCGGCTCGCAGCTCAGCCCCGTGGGGCAGAACATACCGGCGTCTCTCTCTTATGACGTATCCAGTGAAGGAAAAACAGAGCTTCACTTTACCTTCACCCAGGATACAGAGCTTACTGGCTACATGAAACTGAAGCTCTGGGTTGAAGCCCAGGGAGCAGATGATATGGAACTTGAGGTTGGCGTTGAGAAACGTAGTAAAGACGGTAAACCGTTTGAACGTCTGCTGGGTGAGGGTGTGAAAGGGCCTGTGGTCGCTTCAGGTTTACTGAGGGTTTCCCAGCGCGCGCTTGATCCAAAGCTGTCTACTGAAACAGAGCCCTTCCACCTGCATACGCGGGAAGAGAAGTTGCATGCTGGGGAGATTGTTCCCGTTGAAATAGGTATATGGCCGATGAGCATGCTTTATCATGCAGGTGAAAAACTGGTGCTGACCATTGCAGCACACCGCCCAATACCCACGAGTATTGACATGGGGTTTGGCTCTGCCGTCATAGAACTGCCTGCTTCCGGAGGAACCTATATCCCTGGAGAGAAAATTAAACGTATTTCCCTCGGTGGTCCGGCGTCAACGCTTCTGCCATTTGTCAGTGAACAGCAGGTAGCCACCCCCGTGAGCCGGAATGCAGGCCGGCATATCATTCACTTCGGTGGAAAATACGACAGTTACCTTCAGATCCCGGTTGTGAGTAAAATGGGCATGGTATTTTGATCAATAAAAAGCACCGGCCTGGTCTGGTGCTTATTCAAAACGGAATCTCATGAGCTCACAAGACAGCAGGCCTCCAGTACGAGGTCGCCGCCCCGGCGGGACAGTATCAGGGCGGGATGCGCTTCTTCCCGTAGCTACACGTTATTTTTCACGAAACGGCTATGACGGCACAACTCTACGACAAATCGCCTCAGAGGCCGGTGTGGATGTGGCCTTGGTGGCGCGCCTTTTCGGTTCAAAATCCGATCTCTGGAATGCGGTGCTCGAACATTTGCTGAATAAGCAACGGCATCATCTTGAAGAAATCAGAGCAATTGAAGAGACGTTCAGTATCGATCCTGCTGAAGGATTTCGACGGTTTATTCGCCACCTGACCGCTATCAGCGTCGAAATTCCAGAGTTTCCATCGCTGCTGCTGAACGAAGCTGCGAGAGGCGACGAACGGCTTGAATACCTTCTCCTGCATCTGGTCGCGCCGTTTCGTGACAGCTGTCTGCCCATCATCAGACTTGCAATGGAGAAAGGCATCATCAGAAGTCATCAACCCTCGCTGACTTTTGCATTAATGATTTCAGCAATTTCGTTACCTTTGATCACTCCAGGTCTGATCGACCCAGATGCACCTCAGTCCACATCTCTTTCTTCTGATATTGCTGATGAGGCTATACGCCTGTTCGTCGTCTCTGAACATTCCTGAACGACTGCCAGGTCGCAAAAGAGCGTCACGCTTTTAGCAGGTGGCGTCATGCAGGTAAAAACGTAAAAACAAAACGCCTAAGCAATATATCATCGACTGATGATATATTGTTGCTATTCATGATGCCCGTCCGGTTTTCCTGGCTGGGCATCAAAAAATTTTTCGTTAGCCTGACTATGTCAAAAGAGGAGTAAGCGATGAAAAACGGAATGCTGGCGCTAGGTATGACTGCAGTGATGAACATCGCCACTGCAGCTGACGTTCCTGATAATTTTCTGTGGGGGGCGGCTTCAGCTGCCTACCAGGTTGAGGGGGCAACAAATAAAGACGGTAAAGGCCGGTCTGTATGGGATTACTATCTTGATGAGAAGCACCTGGCCGGCCCCGGCATATCGGGAAGCGTTGCGATTAACTTTTACGACCGAGATCAGTACCTCAAAGATATTCAGTTGTTCAAAGAGCTGGGGCTGAACAGCTACCGCTTCTCTATCGCCTGGACACGTATTATCCCGGACGGACAGGGGCCGGTAAACCTTAAGGCGGTCGCGCACTATCGGCAGTTTATTACCGATTTAAAGGCTGCTGGAATAAAGCCTCTTGTAACGCTGTACCACTGGGATATGCCTGAGTCACTTTCTGCTTCAGGGGGATGGGAAAGCCGGCAGTCGGTAGAGTGGTTTCAACGTTACGCTGAGGTTATCTTTGCTAACTTCTCAGATCAGGTTGACCAGTTTGTACTGATTAATGAACCAACCGTTGAGGTTGCAACAAAGATCATGGCTGAGAAGCGGCTGAAAGGTGAGGAGCTTAAACTCCCCCCTATTGTTCCGGCTGGTCCCTATCTCGAAACTTCCCTGAAGTCTTATAACCATATTCTGTTGGCCTCAGCAGCGGCAGCAGAGAGTTTTAAGGCAGAAGGCTACAAAGGCCGGCTGGGAATTGCTCTGCCATTTTTCCCGATACTGACAGCTGAGAACGCGTCGGATGAAGACAAAGCTGATGCCAGTCTTGTTGACGGCATTCTTAATCGCTGGTTCCTTGATGCCATGTATAAAGGGAGCTATCCAGCCGATGTAATTAAGCTTGCAGCAGACCTACACCTGAATATTGACGTCCAGGCCGGAGATGCAGAACGCATTCATGATGCGGGCCTGGGTTTTTTGGGCATCAATTACTACGCTCCTTTCTTCATTCGCCATCAGAAAAATGCTTCAGAAGTCTATTCGCCCGAAATCATCTTCCCGAAAAATGAAAAACTTGCCTTCAATGGTGCAGTAAGACCCGATCAGTTTTCCGCCCTACTTGAGCGGGTGCGTGATGAGTACGGCAATCCACCGGTAATAATTACAGAAAATGGTGCTGGGTTTGAAGGTGAAGATCAGTTGACGAATGGGAAAGTGAACGATGTAAACCGCTGCCGGTATCTGGTAGATCACATCCACGCAATGAGGCAGTCGATTGCAAGGGGGGCCAATGTTCAGGGGTATCACGTCTGGTCCAGTCATGACAATCTGGAATGGTTAAGTGGCTATAAAAGCCGCTTTGGCATGATATACGTGGACTATGATACCCAGCAGCGTACACCTAAACTCAGTGCAGAAATCTACGGAAAAATCGTCCGTGGGGAAAATATTAGTGATGCTGACTGTAAAAGCAGCTAATTAAATCAGGAAATAAAAAAAGTAGGTAGCTTGACTGATCAGTCAGGCGTTACTTCGCCCCTTTGAACACATACTTATAGCGGACATTGGTCTCACGTCTGTCCGCTTAGCTCACTCAATCAAATCAGCTTCTTATCGCCGCTCTCCTGCCTTAATGGCAACCAGTTTTTATTTTGCTGAAACGTCGGCCATCATTTCCCGAAGCATCTGCGGCAGGAGATTTTTGCTGAACTGACCGGATTTACACCGAGTAAATGGTCTGGTCTCCCGACATGATTGAGGTGCTATCGATCGTTATCGATAAGCCTGAAATACTCCCGAATAAGGAGAGCGCGCCTAACTTAACCATCGCCCCGTTAGACAGCGGCAGCATTTCGCGTCTGAAAAGCCCAGTAAGTTTCTCGCGTGGAAAATACGGCGCTTTATATCATTTGCATCCTCTTATGCGAGTTACTCCTAGCTAGAACGCTCAGATGAGTAGTGAAATGAAAGAAATAACCTTTCATTTAACCTTTCACAATGAAAGATAAAATGAGTATTTTGTGATCCATTACTCTTTTATTGTTTCGTTATCGATCTACCTTGTTATCGCAGTGAATAAGAATTTGAATCTGTTCTCTACGCGAAGGGGTTTATAAATGATTGATAGCATTACACACGGAGCCGAATGGTTTATCGGACTCTTTCAGAAAGGCGGAGAGGTGTTTACCGGCATGGTTACCGGGATTCTTCCTCTCCTTATCAGCCTGCTGGTAGTCATGAATGCGCTGATAGTGTTTGTTGGACAGCGCCGCATTGAAGCGCTCGCACAGCGCTGTGCCGGTAATCCTGTATCACGCTACCTGCTGTTGCCGGTAATCGGGACCTTTGTTTTCTGTAACCCGATGACGCACAGCCTGGGCCGTTTTATGCCGGAAAAATACAAACCGAGCTATTACGCTGCCGCGTCCTATAGCTGCCACTCCATGAACGGCCTTTTCCCTCACATAAATCCAGGCGAGCTTTTCGTTTATCTGGGCATCGCCAACGGCCTGACTACCCTCGGCCTGCCGCTGGGTCCACTGGCCGTCAGTTACCTGCTGGTCGGTGTGGTGACCAACTTCTTCAGGGGATGGGTTACCGATCTGACTACCACCATTTTTGAAAGAAAGATGGGCCTTCAACTCGACCGCAACGTGCGTTTATAAGAGCGGAGAAAAAAATGACTAACACCATTACCGTTAAAAAAGGTGAAAGTGGCTGGGGCGGCCCGCTGACCATCACCGTTACTCCCGGGAAAAAGATTGTTTATGTCACAGCAGGAACCCGACCGGCGATCGTTGATCGGCTGAAGGAAGTGACCGGCTGGGAAGCGGTTGACGGTTTCAAAGAGGGGGAACCCCCGGTAGACGAAATTGGCGTAGCGGTCATTGACTGCGGCGGTACGCTTCGCTGCGGGCTTTATCCCAAGCGACGTATTCCCACGATTAACATACACGCCACCGGAAAATCTGGTCCGCTGGCACAGTACATAACAGAAGATATCTATGTATCTGGCGTCCGTCCTCAGGACATCCAGGCAGGAGATAATACGTCTTTACCTGACGCAGATAAAAAATCTGATGCAGTCAAAGCAGGTAAAGGCCGGGACTACGATACCACTAAAAAAATCACTGAGCAGAGCGATGGACTCCTGGCCAAAGTTGGTATGGGGATGGGCTCGGTAGTGGCGGTATTTTTCCAGGCAGGCCGGGAAACCATCGATACAGTACTGAAAACCATTCTGCCTTTTATGGCGTTCGTTTCAGCGCTGATCGGCATCATTATGGCCTCCGGTCTGGGTGACTTTATTGCACACGGCCTGACACCTCTGGCAAACAGTCCTATCGGTCTGGTCACGCTGGCACTGATCTGCTCATTTCCACTGCTTTCACCATTTCTGGGTCCGGGTGCCGTTATCGCACAGGTTATCGGCGTGCTCGTTGGGGTCCAAATCGGTCAGGGAACTATCCCGCCTCATCTCGCTCTGCCTGCACTTTTCGCCATTAACTCTCAGGCAGCCTGTGACTTTATACCGGTTGGATTGTCGATCGCCGAAGCCCGACAGGAAACGGTGCGTGTCGGCGTACCTTCAGTCCTGGTAGGACGTTTTCTCACCGGCGCGCCGTCAGTTCTTCTTGCCTGGGCCGTTTCCGGGTTTATCTATCAGTAAATGCAGGTGCAATTATGAAAACTGTATATGAATCAACGTTTATCGCTGTCGGTACCAGTGCCAGAGAGTCGCTGGACGACAACTTTATCATCACGTTTGGTGAGGGGGCACCGCAGGACGTCGCCGACTACTGCTTTATCCACCGGACCGAAGTCAATGAAGGCGGTGCCTTTGATGCCGGTTCCGTACTGGCCATCGGCGAGAAGGAATATCCGGTTACGGCCGTCGGCAGCGTAGCCCGTGAAAACCTGCGCGATCTCGGGCACATAACGGTGCGGTTTGACGGCGCAGCGGAGGCTGAATTCCCGGGAACTATTCACGTTGCAGGCAGTACGCCAGCCTCAATTGAACCGGGTCAGAAATTTCGTATGTTGAGTGAATAATCAGGAGAAGAACATGAATCAGGTTGCTGTAGTCATCGGAGGCGGTCAGACGCTGGGTGCTTACCTGTCGGAGGGACTGGCAAATGCCGGATACAGAGTGGCGGTTGCTGATCTTAATATCGACAATGCAAACAAAATAGCCGCCGCAATCAACGAACAACATGGTGCAGGTCGTGCGCTGGGTTTTCGTGTTGACGCAACGGATGAGGAGAGCGTCATCGCTTTAGCCCGTCAGGTAGACGAGCATTTGGGTCGTGCCGACCTGCTTCTTTACAGCGCGGGAATTGCAAGAGCCGCGCCGATTACTGAGTTTGGTTTGAGAGATTTTGACCTGTCGCTTCAGGTGAACCTGGTGGGGTATTTTCTGTGCGCCCGTGAATTTTCAAAGCTGATGATAAGAGACGGCATAAAAGGCCGGATTATTCAGATTAACTCAAAATCCGGCAAAGTCGGCAGTAAACATAACTCCGGTTACAGCGCGGCCAAGTTTGGTGGCGTCGGCCTCACGCAGTCGCTGGCGCTTGACCTTGCAGAATATGGTATTACCGTTCATTCCCTGATGCTGGGCAACCTTCTTAAGTCACCGATGTTCAAGTCGTTACTGCCGCAATATGCAGAAAAACTGGGCATCAGCCCGGATGAAGTTGAACAGCATTACATTGACAAGGTGCCTCTGAAGCGCGGCTGCGACTATGAGGACGTACTCAACGTTCTGCTCTTTTACGCAAGCGATAAGGCGGCTTACTGCACTGGACAGTCCATCAATATTACTGGTGGGCAGGTCATGTTCTGACAGATAAAACCGGCGGTGTAACCGCCGGTATAAGGAGTTCAAAGATGGATCCTGTTAATGCATTGATCTGTGCCGCAGCAATAGCTTGGACAGCGCAGATTGGGCTTGGTTGGCTTCAGATTAACCGGTTTAACCGTGCGTTGGCCGCGCTTTCCAATGAAGGCCGGGTACGAATCGGGCGATCGGCGGGACGTTTCAAACCCAAAGTGATTCTGGCTATGGCCGTCAGTGATGAGGGAAAAGTGACGGGCAATTTTGTGATGAAGGGACTGACCGTTTTCGCCCGACCCTACACAGAAACAGCGTTGTGCAACAAAGTACTCAGTGAAATCCAGCCTGAGGTCATATTTCCCACGAATAAAGCACTGTGTGAAGCGCTGTCGTTAGCGATTTCAAATAAAAGATGATAACTTTCATTCTGAAAGATATTCCTTTGCATCACCAGACAGTTTTTGGGGATGAAAGGATATTCAGAATCGTGAAGGGACCTTTTTATGAAACCAGTTGAACGTCAGGCGAAAATTCTTGAATACCTGCAGCAAAACGGGCGTACGTCGGTAGAAGCGCTTATTGCTCACTTTAATACGACCGGCACCACCATCCGAAAGGACCTCACCCGGCTTCAGCAGGAGGGCGCGGTCATCAGAACGTATGGTGGCGTGATGCTGAATCGCGAGGAAGGAGACCAGCCTATCGACAGAAAAACACTTATCAACACGGAAAAGAAAAAACGGATCGCCGCACGTGCAGCATCGCTTATCAGTGAAGGCGACTCGCTGATATTTGATGCCGGCAGCACTGTTCTGCAGATGGTGCCGCATCTGGCTAAGTTCAACAATATTACGGTGATGACCAACAGCCTGAGCATTGTGGTAGAGCTCAATGAGCTGGATAACGATCAGGTCATATTGATGCCAGGTGGAACCTATCGCCGCACTTCCGCGTCATTTCATGGCAGCCTGGCTGAGTCCGCTTTCAGTCAGTTCGGCTTCGATACGCTTTTTATCGGAGCAGACGGTGTCGATATGAATGCCGGCGTCACGACCTTTAACGAGGTTTTTGCAGTGAGCCAGGCCATGTGTAATGCAGCAAAAAAAATCGTTCTGCTCGTCGACTCCTCAAAGTTTGGCCGGCGCAGTCCGAACGTAGTTTGCAGCCTTGATACTGTTGACGTCCTAATCACCGACAGTGATATCACTGACGATACCCTTGCACAACTCAGGGAAAAAGGGATTGACGTCATCATTGCCGGAGATGAATGATCGATGAAAGAACTGGTGCTTTGCGCTGCCCGGGAGACAATTCAGACAGAACTACGAGAGGCATCCAGTCTTACGGAACGGCTGGACGATGGCTTCCTTCACGCCTGTCAGCGCATCCTTGCCTGTAAGGGTAAGGTGATCGTCAGTGGTATCGGGAAGTCTGGTCATATAGGAAGAAAAATTGCGGCAACGCTGGCCAGTACCGGTACGCCCGCTTTCTATGTTCATGCAGCCGAAGCCCTTCACGGCGATCTGGGCATGATTTCGGAAGGGGACGTCGTTATTCTGATTTCATATTCAGGGCATGCCGCAGAGTTTCGCCGGATGATGCCGCTCCTGAAAGCGCTTCCTGTTGGTGTCATCGCATTCACCGGCAGCCCTGTCTCTCCACTGGGTGAAGCGGCGGATCACTGCATAGACGTACACGTTAAACAGGAAGCCTGTCCATTAGGCCTCGCGCCGACCTCCTCTGCGGTGAACACTCTGATAATGGGTGATGCCCTTGCCATCGCCGTGATGCGCGCCCGTAACTTCAGCGAAGAAGACTATGCGCGGACTCATCCTGCCGGCAGTCTGGGTATGCGCCTGCTGTGTCGCGTGAGAGATATCATGCGGACAGATGCCAGAATTCCTCTCGTCGAATCGACGTCAACGGTTTACGACGCGCTTTTCGAACTGACCCGGACGGGGCTGGGAATGGTCGCTGTAACGGTCGGCGATCGCCGAATGCTGGGTGTTTTCACCGATGGAGACCTGCGCCGCTGGCTGCTTAAAGGGGGAGCCTTAAGTTCACCCGTACAGGACGCCATGACATCTCCGGGGTTCGCCCTGTCTGCTACTCAGCTTGCTGCCGAAGCTAAGGCCCTGCTTCAGGAACGCAGAATCTCCTCGGCACCGGTGATATCAAATGACGGTTTTGTCATCGGCGCCATCAGCGCCCTGGACATCAGCGAAGCCGGTATCTGACGCACAATTGTAACCCCGGTTGGCCGCGCAGCGAGGTAACGCCCGCCCGTGGTTAACCTGCTAAAGGTATACGCCATCACAAAGTCTGAAAGTGATGCAGAAACTTTTCGCAGGTTACGAATTCATCACGGATAAAAGGGGGAGTGAGTATATTTCTCACTCATCTCGTCGATCATCGCAAAGTCTGCACTCCGCGGTGGAAAGGGCGCACCGTACGGTACGCACTGACGTATTACTGAGCTTTTTGACGGCTGAATCTGCCTGCAACTTTCATGACGCCAAAAGAGAAAAAAGGCACGAAGAAAATTGCCAGCAGAGTGCCGCTGATCATACTCCCGAATACGCCCGTACCAATGTAAACGCATACTCACAGCTTCAAACGTCGCTTCTGACGTACCTTTCCCGTACTCATGAAGCTGTCTTGCAAACTCCATAATCAGAGTGAGATTTTTGGCCAAGAGTCCAATGATGGTGATCATGCTCACCTTAAACAACACGTTATTGGGCATATCGCGGAGCAAGGCCGCCAGCGGCACAAGCAGCATCCCCAAACCGGAATTGACCAGCTCTCATAGAGCACGGCCATAGTTTCAAGTCCATGAGTTCAGAGACTCAATTGGCAGGCGAATTGTGTTGAGGTCCGCTTTTCACTCACTGCGGACCTTCAAAATTTCTGCTTCATAATAAAAATACGCGATTTGTGCAGACACATGTTAATTCACGGGGGACCGTATTAAGTGAATAGCTAGCGGATAAAGCTTACTTTCGTTAAAGTCCTCTTAATATGACAAAGTATAAACTAGTATGTCTTACGCTATTTTTGCATGACATCACCAGTAGAAAATTATTCAGCTGGTGATGTCATGGAGTGCTAAGTTATTACATTCTTGAATGACTTAATATCTGTATGTAACCCTAACTCCCTCTCAAGCGTCTTTCCAGCAACATCTAAATTTATATCTATATATTCCATTGTCGTTGTTACGCTTCGGTGTCCTAATAGTCCCCTTACCATTTGGAGATTTCTATCAGGAGATTTCATTAACTCTGTAGCTAATGTATGCCTGAAGCGATGTGGAGACACTTGAAATCCACACTCTTTAGATAGACGTCTAAAAAAAGATTTTATTGGTTGTAATGTGGGTATATCGGGTAATTTATCGCGCTCGAGTTCATTACATAAAAATCGATTTACATCAAATAGGGCGTCATTTGGTTCGGCTCCATGCTTTAATGCTTTATGAATCAGTATGTCTAATTTTAATTTTAGTGGTCCTACGACAGGCACCCGCCATTCTCTGTGTGTTTTGCTGCCATCCAGACGTAATTCAATCCAGTTTTCTTCAAGATTGATGTCTTTCAAGCGCAGATGCATCAACTGATTAACACGCATGCCTGTATAGCGAAGAGTGTCCAATACAGTGATCCAGTACCATGCAGGATAGAGTGCACAACGCTTCATTTCTGCTGTTGTGATAACAGCATCCATATCGGCGTATTGCTGCATCAGCAGGTAGACGCGTGTTAGTTGTTGTCTTGATAGAGTCTTTTTTCGCTTATTGTCAGCACGAACTGACACATCGTTAAAAGGATTTTCAACCTGAGAAACGAGGTTTGCTTTGATAGCAAAATTAAGAAGCGCACGCATATGCGCAACTTTGTTATTCCAGGTGTTGGCCGATGAGCCCTCGACATTGATCACATGCCTTCGCCACTGCTGAATATCACGACGGCTGATGTCTCCTGGCTTTTTATCCTGACCATAATACTTACGGAACACGTTAACCACCTTGCGATAGCTCCACTCCGTATCCGGGCGGAGCACCTTCACAAAGAAGTATTCATCGAGCAAAAATTCCCAGCTAGTATCGTTTACCTGACTCATGACATTTCCTTCAATCAGCAATTTAACCGCTGCTCCCTAAGCAGCAACTCTCCTCCTTACACCTTCCTGAAAAGCGTCAGGGAACCACCAGAAACTGACTGTCATCAGGCACATGATTGGCCTGAAACAGCACTGTGGATTTGACCAGATAGCCTTTCACACGTTTATAAGGGCCGTTACGGTCGGCACTGTTGTAGAGAGTGGCAAACGTGAAGCGCTTGCCGTTGTTACGCCGATGTCGGTTAAGTCTTTCAAACCCTGCCTGAACGTTTTCACGTTCGTCTGCAGACTGACCGGTATGTTTCAGATAACGATAAAAAATGCCCGGTACCAGCAAGAAAACAAAACCTGCGACCAGTTGCACACGTGAATCTGCTTCATTGCATGCTATCGTTCCATTTTCGAGACCCTCACTCAGCCAGTGCCAAAAGGACTCGCCGATCTGTTTCTTAGATATTTGTGAGCTTGTCTCAGGTGCTACAGGGGCCGATTCTTGATCAGGTATTTGCGTTTGATAAGTATTACTGACGTTTATTTGATCACTTTCGGAAGATCCGTAGGTCTTGAAATCAATCACTTGGTGATCGCCGTCTGAATTTATTCCTATTTTTTGGGTTTGATTTTCATCTAAATCAGAACCAATACTCCATTCCTGGTGACGGATCTTAAATTGTTCCTCCAGATCAAAACTGGCTCCAGCCTGTGACATCACATTACCTTGATTAAAGTATTGTTCGTAAGCATCATCGAGCTCGGGTCGTGGCGCGTTTTTGTGCGTTTTAACGTCCACCACACGAAGTTGTAATTCCTCATCATCAACCTGAGTATTTTCCGCTGAATTTGATGGCTTGCGGCTGAGCCGATCTGAAACTCTGTTAATTAAATCGTGGATCTGTTTTTCCGGCGATTCGAATCCAGCTAACTCTAAATAAAAGCAATTTCTCGCAGCGGGCTGAGATTCTAGCCAGCGGATCGCTTCTTTCGGCAACATGGCAACAGTAAATGCGAGGCGTGTTACGCCTGCAGCTTCAGAGCCAAAATCAACGTGATTAAGCTGGAAGCGAAACGGTTGTTGCGGCGCAACTGATAGCGGAGCCCAGCTATTGCCATCATCAAATTCCCCCTCAATGTTCAGCAACTCCGGAACAGACCAGTAGAGAGCTAACCAAAAGACCAGGCAATTCCAGTGGCTGCTTTGCGCTGACTGGTCCTCTGGCAAAGCATTGGCTGGCAGGATCATGCCTTTCGCCAGTTGCATCATTACCACGATATTTTGCAGCGTCAGGTCAAGTAAACCGCCGCTGTAACGCCATTCAGAAAAGCGTCCAGCGGGCAGATTTTGATAGCGTTCTGACAGCGCCTGTAGTGGCTCCAGGCAAAATGAATTGAACAGTGATCGTGACAGCAAAGAACTCTGCCAGATTTTTTTTACCTGCATCTGCCGCGCCGGTGTGCCGAGCAACGTTTGATAGTTTTGCGGTGTGAAGTAGCCTTCGCGTTTAGCCGGAATTGACGGCTGAATAGTGCTGCGTCTTAACTTGTTTTGTAATTTTGGGAACATGATTCACCTCCGGATCGGAGGCACTATCGTTCCAGGTAGCAACTAATCACAGCTTAAAATCATTTTTGGAAAATGCGATTTAATGCCCGTCGAAAAAAGAAACCATCTCCGGGGGAGATGGTTTTGGTTTCAGGCGGCGTCTTCTTCAACCTCTTCATTGAGCGGCTTCAAAAGGAACTCTGATGCTTCGCGCGCCATGCGGCTTGCGCGGAATAACGCCTTTTTGTCTGACTTCAATATCGTCAACCAGTGATCGATATAGCTATCGTGCTGCACCTCACCGTAAACACCTAAGTGAGCACACAGGAATGCGCTACCCAACTCAGCAATCAACTCCTCAAACGCATAGACAGGATCGCCAAACCGACGCGTTGTTGAAGTGATGCCTTCACGGTTTAGACGCTTAACATGCCCGCTGGAATGCACCAGCTCATGTAGCAACGTTGACCAGTAATCCGCGCTGGTAAAAAACTGCGACGTTTTCGGTAAGACGATTCGATCAGCAGCAGAATTGTAATACGCACGATTTTGCTCGACGGAAGTCACCTGCACGCCAGAAGCGTTAAGCATCTCCAGTATCTGCCCATGCGTATCAGCATCCAGCTCGCCATCATCCTGGTCATCCATATTTATGGCAGATGTTGATGCAACGGATTCAGGAAGGTCATCGCATTGCTGCACGTTAAACAGAGGAATGCTGCGCAACATGATGCGTTGTTCCATAACCGGATCGCCTTGCGCATTTCTGCGTGTCTGGCCAGCTTTGTCAGTGGACTCAACCTCAAACGGTTTGAAGAAAACAGCAATGGTCGATTTCTCACCCTTACGAACGTGGCCACCCAGCGCTTGCGCCTGTTTCCATGTCAGCCAGCGGTTGGAATGAAAGCCTTGCTCCTCGGCAGCTAACCACAACAACATGATGTTTACGCCGTTGTAGTGGCGGCGGGTCGCTGCGTTGAAGGGTATCGGTGATTCAGCGGAACGCTTGCTGTCTCTCCATGGTTTACGCCAGGGCAAAACCCCTCGCTCGATCGATGCGACGATTTTGTCCGTGACCTGCTGATAGAGATCAACATTGTTGGTTGATGACTTACGGGATTTGGTTTTGGTCGGCATGGGATACTCCTTACGTGGCGTATCCCTTCCCGTAATGGCGAAGAGATACGCCATTGGGCAGGTTGAAATTGAGGGTGATTACTCGGGGTTATTGAGGATTGCTTCAGGTATTGGCCACTGGCCACCTAAGTGCTTAGTTAGCCACTCCTGAACATCAAGCCATTCAGCAAGTGTGCCATCCGATGAGATGTCATAGCAGCCGATGCAGAATCGATGTGCTAGCAGTAGCGTGGCTTTCACCATGAAGTCATAAGGTCGGTCTGGTGACCAGTTAAACGATGTCTTGCAGAATTCACTGCCAGACGAATGTTGGCCAAGGAAGAAACTTTCATACTCAAGATCTTCCTTCTCTTCGCCGTTAAATGAGATAGCGGGTTGTCGAATGCCGCTTTGTACTATCAGTTCTGCTGACTGCAAAAGTGGATAACGACCATCGCTTGTGCAAAGCACCAACGGTTGCTTATAGCCGGGAACATGCCGGTTTTGTATTATCAAAAACACGTTTGATAGCTGTACGGTGAACAGTAACCACTGATCGTCAGGAACTGATTTCAGTTGGGTGTAGCAATGGCAAAAGCCCATGGGTAAATCCTCCAGATGTGAAAAAAGGGGATTTATCCGCTAACGGGAGTAAATCCCCGTTAGGGTGGGTAAAGTGTGCCGTGCGGCGAGGTGATGAGAGAACCTTAACCATCTGAGATGGCACCCGCTCTAAAGGTGTGTGGGTATGGGGACCGCCAGTTGGCGCTTCTTTCAGGTCCTTGAAGCTTAAGCGTCATGTTTAATTTATATCAAAATATCATTTTTGAAAAGTTATAATAAAATCATTTCTGTTATACACTCTTCCACAAAATTCAAAGTAATCAATATGCTTTTTTGCAACAATCTTAATTGATGCATTATTTAACGCTAGGAAATGATTCATTCTCGCCATGCCAATCCCATCACCTGACTTTCCAGCGTTGATTGCCTCTATTCCTGAATAGCCTTCATATAGGACTTTATCAATCTCATCTTCTCTAATATTTAAGCTAATCATGCTAAATATTACATCGGATGTATTTTCTAATTGCCCATCTTTGATTGATATAAATAACTCGGTGCTTGGCTTGATATATTTCACTGTATTCTCAAGCATTAGGTAGAAAGCAACATTAATTGTTTCATAATCAAATGAAGCTCTTAGTGAGCTTTCATTTACATTAACTTCAACATGAAGATCTGTAAATTCAGGGAAAAAGCCATATAAAGAGTTCATTATAACACGATGCAAAACATGGGCATTAGGGCTAAGCTCAAATTCATCTTTAAGCATGGCATGATATATACCCATCTCACTTTTGAAGTGAGCATTATTTTTTGCTAGTCTAATGAGAACTGAAGTGGTCTCCCTTATCTTCTTCTGTACTTCATGTTCTCCTCTGGCCTTCCACTGCCGTGATGGAATTCCACTTCTATTATTAACGAAGTCCTGCGGTATTATTGAGTAAACACCTTGCAAATTATGAGCGTTGATAGTTGTTAAGTTATGAAGCAATCTGTTTAAGTGGATATTAACTTCTTTTTTTATAGTTTCATGAATATTAAATATTCTTTCTATAGAACCAAGAAGTAAATCAGCTTCCCGTTCTAAAGTTTTAGGGCTTTTTATGTGGTCAATAACATCAGAAATGCAAAAGACCTGCCCTCTACTATCTCTTTTCTCTAAAAAACGATAGTCAACTCCTTTAATCTTTCTTTTTGCTGAAGATTTACTTGAATCAATAGTGGACATTTCAATAGCCATTAGACCATTGATGTTATTGAAAAGTAGTTTTCCATTTGAATTAAATATTCTATAGAGGAACATCATATTACCTATGCGAATTTTTCAACAATTAATTCAAAGCGATAAGGATCTGCATCTTTTTCAAGAAAATCATCAACAACTTTTAGTGCCGCATGGAATCTGTTGCCATTCTTCTCAGCTGAATAAATTATTATTTTTTTGTCAGGGTATTTGTTCTTAAGCGCGATAGAAAGGCCTAACCCTTCGTCTTGAAATCCGAGCTTTACACCCACCCCTTGAATATCCACAAATATAATATTTGCATCAATGACCTCTTTTTGGTTCAGCGCTTTAACATCACTTATTCTTGTTGTATTATCCCATCCGGAGTTTTTTAGTATATCAATTACTAAAAAACGTTCGTCATCAATAAAAAGGATGTTGGTGTTTTTCATTTTAACCTCAATGGGGATTGGCGTAACACCGGGATTAATTGGTTGGGGTGTGGTTCTTTCTGAAAAGAACTTTCTTTTAATTAAAGCGCCTAAGCCTGTTAGCAAGGCTGTAATTACCACTGGTACAATAACAAGCCCCAAAGGTGAAGTTAAACTCTCGACCATATAGTTTTCTCTAAAATATAAATTAGGCTTTGCAATAATACATTATTTTAAAAAAATTTATTAGAAGTATTACACAAATGATATGCGTACGGATTTAGAGCGCGCCCTAAATTAATTAGATGAAATTTAATTCTGAGTTTAAATTAATTTTTGGAGTAAAACTCTAAATTAAGTAAATTATTTTAACGTAATGACCTCTGCCATCACCATGCCCCAAATCCATTGAAACCATTGCCTCAGCTTCTTTAATGCTTAGGCCATTTTTCATATGCCATTCTCTAGCCTCCCGCGAATATGCATATCTTAGACTATGTGGCGCTTCTTTCCCTAAGAGTCCTGAATCCTTAGCCAGATTTCGGTAACGATCGATTGCACTCCTCAGCCCAGTTTTATCAATTAACTTTCCGCCATGTTCTTTCGAATATGCCACCGCTTCATTCAAGCTGCGCGCAAGTTCCTCGCGTCTAACCACTGTCGTATCTCGAGGTCTACCACCCTTAGTGCCAAATACAACTCGCAGACGCTCATCACCTCGCGCCAGCGCCTGCTGCCATGTCTTAAGTGATTTCGCAGACTGCACAGCTTCCTCGGTCCTCAAACCGAGATAACGAGCAATCTCCATCGCCAACGCGACACCTTCGTCTTTACTCCGTACGAGGGCGAGCGCCTCGTGAAAGCGCTCGTCCGTGATCGCCGTCTTTGATCCGGCTCTACTGGCACCTGACAGGTTGAGCGCATCATTGCTCAACTTCTCATGCTTCGGATCGGCCAGTTTTGTTCTGCCTGCAGTGGTCAGAATCGCTCGCAGCGCCGCCATCTCGTTTTGCAGCGTGCGCTTAGAAATATCATCCGCCAAGCGGCTTTTAACGTAAGTCTCAATGTGATGCGTCTTGATATGATTGACGTCTCTGATCTGGATGTTGAGTTTCAGCATCTGTTCAGCCAGCCGTGCTGCTATGCGCGAGCGATCGGCAACGGTTTTGAAACTGCCGCCAGATTGTCTGGCCAATGTCACCAGCTGTTTGCTGAACTGCTTGTTTCCTCGCGACATACATCCTCCAAAAAAACATCTCTACCCCGACGGCATGGTTTCAGGTTGCGCTTCCTGCGTCTCAGCGGATATCTGTGCATCGGGGCGGCGAAATGTTGAGTTGTTGCGAGGTCTCCACAGCTCTCAGAGCTGATCGCGGCTAATGCCGGTTCCTGATTACTCAGGACGCCTCCGTCCGTCAGGTTCGCTGACGTCGCCTTGATATCGCGTTGATTTCCTCCTCAGATAAGTTGCCAACGTTCATAAAATGTTGGGGCAGTTGATGGTTGTAGTAACGGACTACGTGTTGGTCAGACGGTAAACGTCGTCGCAGAAGGCCGTATTACGTGGTGTTGACGTATACGCGCTGCGCGCGTCACTTGGTTGTTGCTACGCGCCAACGCAAGTGACGCCGCGCAGCTTCTGCCTGTATTTGCGAGGTCCGCTCGTCGCCAAATGTTCCAAATGGCGGAAACGATCACGCAAACTGGCCGTGCGCTGTAGCTGGTATAGATGAGATGAAGTTGATTGAACCGTAGTGAAGTGATGGAAACCTTGGGCGTTGCTATTGCCCGCTACTTGCAAAGGTTGAGTAGCTTTGCCGCTTATACCGGATGCAGCCGCCAAATGGCGTTTCTCACAGGCTGCTGAAACTTTCGCTGACAACCGCCGCTGGGGTGCCCCTTTCAGGTCATGAGGGCTTTGTTGGTTGCGTAAACAACAATGGCAACGGCTAAAACTTAGCAAGTGCGGTCTTTTAGGTCAAATTGTTAGAGTGATTTATAGTTGAAAAAATGAGCAAAAAAGTTAATGCTTACTGTATATATTTAAGTCAGCGAAGGAGGCTGTATGCCGAAAAATTCACATCGCAATGGGATGAAAATTGGCGGAGCAGCCAGAGCAACGATTACTTTTCTCGTTAGCATTAGATATCACATGTTAGCTAGAGCGGGCCAATCAGCATGGAAAAAAAAATTGGCGAGCATGCTATTTATTGGAAGCATTTTTGTCATCATTGGTTTGGTGTCATCCGCTCTTTATTATGCTATCGGTATCGTTGGGCCAGTGATCCTTTTATTAATCGCAATTGCTCTACCTAAATCCCACCCTTCGCCAAGTGACGATGATGACAATATCTATAGTTTTAAAGATGGTTATCGTGATGGGCCGGAAGGTTATGGATATTATTCAGGTGGATATAAGACTGATGATTAACATTGAATCTTTATCATTTTTCTTGATGGGAGTTCATGATAATTGTGTAAGACATGGTACTTGATATTCCAAGGGGATTTTAATTCCGATTTACATCAGAGATCCTTTTAAAGAGTTCTCGATGGCTTTTTCTCTAGATACAAACCCACTATTATTACACCTTAAACAACCATCCCCCTTGCAATTAAAACATTTAAAATCGATAAAGTTATTAAGATTGATTAGTTGGAATTTATAATATTTTATTCTTCCAATTCCTCCACATGCAGGGCAAAACTCACCTTCAAGAGTTTCTGAACCTTCACAGACAGGGCAGCAAACGAATGAGCTAAATGATGGTGACTTAGAATTTGATGATTTTCTCGCAAATTCAGCATTAATTTCAAACTCTTTAATCTTCATATTAACAAATTCATTAATTCGTTTTAAAACTTTTTCTCTTTCCAATTTACCTGTAACTTCTTCTTGATAATATGGAAGTACCGGGCCACCGGTCTGATAAGTAACTTCGCGATTCCTAATAAAAGCAGGCTTTACCTCCTCTGGTTTAAGATGATTGGGATGTCCTTCATATTCAATGATAAGTGTTGCTATGCTTTTTTCAATTCCTCTATTGTGTTGCAAAATAGTGAGTTTAAGATCGGGGTGGAGTAGTTTATTTGTTTCTGTATTCAATACGTCAAGCTGTAACTCAAATAGAATTTTATATGTTCCGGAAACACCTGAAAAACTTAGGTTTGTTTTTTCTTTAATATTGGTGCTATATGTTCTCAACTCTAAAGGCTTAAATGTTTCCGCTATGCAAGCAATAAATTTAACCTCTGCCATTGAAGCGTTAGCCCTGGTTATTAATCCCAGTAGAGCCAATGTAATATACTCTCCAATTCTAGAGTTGAATTTTTTATAAAACTGATTTCTACTATTACTATGTATTAGTCCATCTCTTAAAACATCAAGTTTCCTATGGAGATTACTTATATGCTGAGGTGGTTTTTTAGTCATTCATTATCATCTTTGTCATATTTATAACATTAAAGGGACGATTCAAATTAAAATATTAAACATAAATTTTAATCATACGCCAGTAGTTTTATTATAATCTATTTTAATCTCGCCGCGCCATTAGAAACTGACTCACCAGCTTTCCCTGCAGCACCTTGCACATTCTTGGCCCCATTCGAAAACATCTCAGCCATCCCACCAACTCTGATGCCAGCCCATCCAAATGCAGCCATCCACAGCGCAGGCAAGACAATAAACATTGCGCCCATAACAAAGTTCATAATCAAATCGTCAGAGCTATTCTGGAACCCAGCCGCATTCCAGCGGCTATGCGTATCAGAACTGTACAGTGCTTCCATTAACCAACTATCAAGCCAGCGCGCCAGTTCCCACCAGAACGTTAGGAAATTAAGCGCGAACACTACAAAACTCACGGTAATAACGGTTTTAAACTCATAACTACCAAATGCCAATATCAACGGCAGCATCACATAAATCGCCATGAGCAATAATGCCTGCACCATCGGTAATGCCTGGCGCATCGCATCAAATGCTGGAAACGCAGCCAGACTACCCAATGACATTCCCGCAATACCGCCAATGCGGCTTGCAGAATTATCCAGTGTGAAATCGGCATTGCCGCCATAACCGGCATAGGTGCGGCCATTTTGTGAAACGGTCAGACTTTCGGGGCTGACCAGGCGACGAACAATGCTTTCTTTATATTCGGTGTTGTCCTTGCCCATCATTTTCAATGCAGCAGACATGCGCAGCCACATGCCGGGTGAAGCCTGATCGACCACTCGCGCTTCCAGGCCGGTATCAGTGCTGGACCACCATTCGCGGCAGGTTGGATAGCCACCGCGACCGGTGTCCGGTCTGCCGCTGTCGCGACTTTCGTTCCACGGGAATGATGCGCGCGGCGTCTTGGATTGCAGCTGGTCGTAATAACCGCTGCCATTCAAAAAGGTGCTGCTGCCCAGCCATTCAACATCGCGCAGCGCATCTTCCTCTTTGGTTTGCCCTTGATCCTGCTGCTTCCACAGATACAGCGCCAGTGCATAGCAATCGTTGGTGAAATCCTGCAGCTCGGCGGCAAGTGCTGGATTGCTGATGCGGGTGTGCTGCACTTCAAAGCGCAGCTGGCGTAAATCCGGGCGGCAGGGAATTGTCGCCACAGCTGCCTGAGTGATGCCTTTGGATAGCTTGTGCATCAGCACCCACCAAACTGGTGCTGCTGCCGTTTGCCCATCCATGCTGCTAATGATTGTCGAATATCCGCTTTCATCCGGCGCTTTTGGCGTCCAGGTACCGCAGCTTTTTGAGCGAGACTCATCGTATTGAATGCTGTCGAGGCTGACGTTAATGATCGGCAGGCAGCAAACCAGCATGACGAAGAACGCGCTGTAGAGCGCGTTCTCGATGCGTGGCAGTGATAGCTTACCTTTGTTGCCCTCGTCATCACCTTCCTCGCGCACCTTGAGCCAGATCCCCACCACTTTGAATATCAGCGGCACTGCAAACAGGCCCGTGGATATCAGCAGACCCCAGATGCCGTTATTGATGATCCACCCCAGCAGGGTAAGAAAGAACTCCAGATAGCTGTTCGTGCTCACCAGTGGCCTCCTGTTGTGGAGTACAGCGCCCATTCCATGACGACGATATATAGCGTGCCAATGCTGCAGATGCGCAGAATCATGCGACGCCAGGCGGGATCTGATTTCTTCAATTGCCAGCATTGATAGGCGAAGTAAGCGGTCACCGCATAAATCACTAGCCGCCATATCAGCCATACAACCCATGTTCTATCGAACCAGCGCATGAGATGCGTCAGTGCTTCAGGTGATTTACTCGCAGACCAGAACAAAGCGAGGGCGATGCAGACTATTGCGGTGAACGTTAACAGCCATGCGAAAACCTTCAGAAATTTACGCATCTCACTCCTCCCCGGATGGCGCGGAAAGCTGATTGAAACGCGAATCAGTATTTTCATGCGGCTGGCGCTGCGGGTTAGACGTGGCACGATTGTTTTCGCGATCGATGATGGTCAGCACCGAGTTGCGCGCCAGCTCCCGTTTGAGTTCCATTTCATTCTTGAGTGCGGTGATTTCTCGATCGAGCGATTCAACGCGGCGATCGCCTTCCTGCAGTGCTTCAGGCATGGCAGCGGCATTTGGCTCAGATTGGCCGGTGACGATCATGCGGCGCATCAACAGCGCGGTTTCAACTGTGTCAGCCATTGCCAGTTCACCCGCTAGACGACCAACCAGCGCCGCGTTGTCTGGGTCGCGTTGCAGCGCTTTGATTACGCCGCTGGTGATTGCCAGGCTGCCGGTGCGCAGCTTCGCCAGGTTCTCGGCGTTGGGTTTCTCCGCACCATTAACCAGTTTCACAAGTTGCTCACCGTTGATGCGTGTCGCTTCTTCCAGCATGGGCGAAAACCCGGTTCCCGCGACGCTGGCGCCAGGTTGCTGATCAACATCTCCATCGGTGCATTGCGCGGCATCCTTACAGGTGCGAATCGAGCGATCGCCCAGCACTTTCACCACGGCTGCTGCGGCTTCTTCAGAGTTGGCAAATTTGCCACAACTGCCACCCGTGCAGCTGTCACCCGTAACGCTGCCAGTGCTGGTAACAGCCAGGTTGTTCATCATGTTGTAGCCTGCAGCGGTGAGATCATGTGTGGGTCGGATCGCACGCTGGCCACGTCCGCCGCGCTTTTCACCGCCAACCCAGTTGCTGCCGGATTCGCCCGTCACTTTTTCACCGGCATCGTTCACGCGTATCGCATCTGCGTCGCCGCTATTCACCAGCTTCTTGTACTCATCCATCGCTGCTTGCTGCGTCCATTTACTGGAGTCCGAGAAATCCACCATGCGCTTGGCCATGTTCTGGCAGTTGAGCTGCGCCTTGTCGAATGCCACATTGGCCTGCAGCACGCCGTTGGTGAGCATTTCATACAGGCCGGGATTGGCACGCTGAATCACCATCGCGGGTAAACTGGCCACCGCGCCGGTTGCTCCCTGAACCACATCACCCATCAGGTTTTTAAAGCCGTTAGTCATGCCGTTGAGCTGATTGCCCACGGTAGCTTTAAGGTCGAAGTTGCCGCATTGCAGATCTGAGCTCCAGCCAACGTCCAGCCCCAGTTTCTGCATGCTGCTGCGCGTGGCGGGCTGCGAGATCACCGAGCCGCCGCCAAGGGTATAAAACAGCTTGTCGGACACCGCGCCGCTGGCACTTTTGCCGTAGCCCATGCTGCTGTCCTGCACTTGCGGTAGCGAAACCTCAAACGCATGAGCGCTGGTAGTAATCAGCAATGCAGTCGCAGCGAATGAAAAACGAGAGATCATGATTCACCTCCAAAGTCGGTGCTGTAGAGGAAGGTCTGGCCGCGCCGCTGGCAACAGCTGTAAGGTTGCCAGAGTGCAAAGGCTTCATTGCCATCAACCGCTGGTGTGAAATTGCCATCCGGGAACACCGCGCAGGTTTCGCTGAGTAGCGGCGATAGTCGCTGCCATTTGTGATTTTTGAATCCGGTATTTTCTTCAACCGGGCCCGGTGGCCAGTAGCCAGGAGATGGATTGCCTTTGAGGGTTTGATAAACGTGAGGCTGACCAGTACGAGTGATGATGTCGGCAACACGCTGCGCTACCACGGCTGCGGCTTTATCATCATCTGTCTGTGTGACGAAGCCCGATCGCGGATATACGTTGCTCCACATATTGGCCGCTGCCTGACTGCCGATCTCGCGCATGCCTGGCACCAGTGCTTCCGGGTAGAGCGATTCAGGTATGCCGCTACGCCATGCCAGCGTATCAAGCGTGCTCAGAAAATAGGGATTGAATGGCTTTGCCGCGCTTTTGCAGGAATAGCCAGAGATGCTGCCGCCAATCAGCGAAGTCGCTGGATGGCCAATCGCATCCGCATATTTAAAGTGCAGATTGGTTTTGCGTTTCCCCGGGGCTTTCAGCTCCTCATTGCCACCACCTGCTGGCACGCCGTACATGCCATTTTCGAGCCCGCCTGCGGTCTGGCTGACGAATGCCATTTCGCTCCACGGATTCGCGCCACGTTGGGCATACGCCGACACTACGGCTTCAGGTATGAAGTGCGTCACTTTCACCGACGTGCGCACCTTGCAGCCAAACGGCGTGCAGAACAGCCAGTAGCAAATCCCACTAACGCGCCAACTGATGCATGAAGGAGAAACCGCACTCGCGATTATCTGGGCGCTGGTGATCGCCGCTTCAGTTGCTGGCTGCACTGCAGCAAAAAGCAACGCAGCGCCAGCCAGTTTCGCGCGCGTCATTGGTGGCCACCTTGCGTGCGAATGTTGCTGGCAATATCTACATCAGTGGTGCCATACACCACATCAACATCATCAAACACCACGGCTGGATACTTCTCGATGCCCAGCTTCCATGCAGCGATTACGCCTTGCCAGGCTTCAACTATCTGCTGCTGTTGCTCGATGCTCATACGCTGCAGGCCGCTCTTAGCCTCCTTTTCAGCACTGGATGGATCACTGCTGAATTGGCCAAACATCGCATTCTGCAGCCGGTCAGGCGCATCAAGAAAAATGACGCGAGTTTCGGAATCCGCATTGATTGCAGGATGATTCGCAGTGGTAAATACGGTAATCGCAGCAAAGGTAGGCGATGCCAGAAGCATCAGTACAAGCGGAAGCAGCGCTTTCATCAGACTAACTCCACAAAGTGAGTGAAGCCATTACGTTGCGCTGTAAAACTGAGCAACACAGTAAACAACTCTGTGCTGGATTGCGGAATTAAATGAATCCCCAGCCCAAAGGGGTGCAGAACAACTTACCTGGGGGAAGATGTAACCTTTGGACTGGAGACAGGCACACTATGCTGATTTCAGGACCAGTTCACAATTAAGTGAGGTCTGATTTGTGCGTCATTTCGTGTTGATTGATTACCTAGCCATAAGGATTTAAAGAGAGGTAATTGTCTTAACTTCATGCTGGAAAACGTAGGGATCAGATAACAAGCTGAACTTCTCATCTTCGGGGTAAGTCACAGCGTCATGATAATCTTCACCGGCAAAAGCTTTGATTGATTCGATATCAGTCCAATAGGTAGCCAGGAAAAAATGTTCCCAATTTTGTTGTGTGACTCGTTTTACCTCAGCACCAAGATTGCCTTCAATTCCCTGAGAATGTTTTACGCCAGTCAGTTGAAGGTGAGTTGCAAAACCTTCCGCATGCTCAAGCGGTACACAACCATGCCATGTTCTAACAATCATGTTCTTCCTCCTTAAGTAATGAGAGAGTTACATTAACTCAATGAATCCGATGGATAAAGAAGCCATGAAACTACTTTTTTGTAAGTTGGTGGGCTAGATATAACTGCAAATAAAGCAGGTCCGCCGCATCCACCACCGTCATATACCAGCGCGGATGGTGGTAGTCATCTTGCGTTGGCCAGCTCAGATGGCTATTCACTGTAATCAGCAAATCAATCGAGCTGCACAGCTTGCCTTTGAAGTTAAGCGCAAGGCATGAATGACTGCCTACACGTTGCGGGTGACTGGTGATCTGCACGGGAGGATTCACGCGCGTACGGATTTCATCGCAAAGCCTGTCCAGTAAAGCCAGATCGCTGCTCAGGATTTCAGGTTCACCCTGCGGCATCAAAGTAAAAAGCGTGCGCGCAGCCTGGCGGGAAATCGTCGTGGTGATGCGGGGTACGGGATATTTTAGTTTTAACATACGGTTCCCTGGTTATGCAGTGGCAGACTTGAGGCCACGCGCCGCATCAAGCTGGCGCGCAACCATCACTGCAGCTTCCAGCTCACTACAGTTATGCAACTTCATCAGCTTGCGGCGCTCGGCTTTTTCCTCTTTCTCGGTCATGCCGAGAGCAAGGTAAAGGCTGGGCGGCACGGCTCTGAATAGCGCTTCGGTTTTCTTAGACAGCACCACGCCTTCGGTATAGCAGCGTGGCAACTTGCTAGCGGAAAGAAGTACCGATTTTTGCTCATCACTCAGCTTCTTAAAGCGTGCGATTTGCTCCACCTCATCAGGTGGCATCGTCAGGCAAAGCCACCATTCGGCCATGTTCAGCATCTTCTCGGCGATGTCCGGGTAATCCGCCAGGTTCTGCGTCGCCATCCACAGCCAGGCACCGAGCTTACGCCACATTTTGACCACCTTGGTCATGTACGGAGACAGCAGCGGATTGGTCGTGGTGATGTGCGCTTCATCGATGGTGAAGACAATTTCGCGGTCCAGATACTGGTCGCGTTCGGCGATGTTGTTGATGGTGTTCACCAGTGAAACCATCGCCAGTGCCATCTGCGCACCATAGTTCTCGCGCGCTAGCGTGCCCAAATCGATGAGTGTGACATCGGCTTCCGGCCACGGCGTGCCGGGACGGTTGAACAGCTCACCTTCAAAACCGCTGGTAAACATCGACATCGCCCCGGCCATTTCATCAGCGCGTGCGCGACGGCGTTCAGTCAGCAAAGGCTGGCCGCTGCTATCAACACTGTTATCGCGTGCGATGGCTAACAGTGCAGTCTGCAGATCTTCAGCAATCATCTGGCGCGTCTCGTCGTAGCTGGTTTGCGCCGCCATCATAATAGCTTCACGGATCAGGCCACGGTCGGAGCGCGTTAACCGCTCCTCTTCGCGCTTTTCGCCGCCGGTAATCATCATGCGCGCGGCGATTTCCATTTCACCGAGGATGTCGCGCTGTTCATCACCTTCATCTTCATCTTCATCGGCATCCGGGATATCGGCTTCATTAAGTTGCAGTTGCTCAGGCTTGAGGTCGAGCAGTTGATGCGCATCGGCGAACAGCGCCAGGCTGACGCCGCAGCCGGGTCGGATGCTGATTTTATTCACCGTCAGGCCAAGGTTTTCGCAATAGTCAGCGTACAGGCCAAATGAGTTACCGGCTTCGGCGATAAACAAACGCGGGCGGTGAATGGCCATCAACTGAGAAAGTGAGGAGCACAAGGTGGCCGACTTACCCGCACCGGTTGGCCCGAAGAGCAGCATATGCGCGTTTTGCGTGCGGTCATGTTTGTTCATTGGGTCGAAGGTCAGCGGTTCACCGCCGCGATTAAAGAAGCTGAAGCCAGGATGGCCGCTGCCGGTCGCTCGCCCCGTTACGGGCAATAAACCGGCCAGATGCTGCACCCATGTCAAGCGCGTATACCAGTGGCGACGGTCTTTCTGCGGGTTAAAACACATAGGTAGCGTGCGCAGCCAGGTATTCAGTGGGGAAACGTTGTATTCAGGTCGAACCGGCTGCAGGCCAGCGGTCAGCAGCACCGCCGACATGTTTTGCTGGCGTCGGTTGAGGTCAGTCAGATCGTTACCGCGCAGCATAAAAGTCAGCGCACCGCGATACAGCTTGTGGCGGCGACCAAGATACTCTTTCACCTCGCGTACATCCTCGCGCACGCGCCCGGATTCGGTATTTTCACCCACGGCGTTTTTGGCCAACTTAATGAAGTCGTTTTCCAGCACGTCCTGTGGCTGGGACACGATGGTCAGTGAAACCACTGTGCCTTCGGGCAACAGATCCATCAGCGCGTTGATATGCTCGCCGCGCGCCATTTCGCCTGTCAGCATGCCGGGTTCGGGTGGGCGACGCAGACGTTCGATGGCGATCGCACGATGAGGCTTATCGTCGAACCACCACACGCCATTTTCAATGTCGGAACGCGGCGGCGTGTACCACAGCGTTTCAGCAAAATCGTTCGTCATCGGTAGCTCGCCAGCTTCTGCATCATGATGCTTCGCAGCGGCGTAAAACGCTTCTTTGCTCAGGCCGTGCTGCGGATCGGGATTGAACATTCGCAACAGCCATTCATGAATTTGCGCGCCGGTTTGGCGCTGACATGCCACGCCTGATGCGCCCAGCGATGCCGCCAGCCTGTCACACACCTGATTCAGCATGGTAACGGGCGGCAGCGCGTGAACGTCTTTCGCGCCTTTGGCAGCGCCAGGCACCCAGCGATAAATCACCATGCGCGTGCGGCGCTGCTGTCCTCGCCACGGTTGACCAGTGACCAGCGTGTCGCGAAACAAACCCGTTGGAATGGCGATGTCGCGCAAATGGCGCTCGGTTTCACCCAGCCAGGCGTTAGTGAATTCTGTGCCGCGCGCCCAGGGTTTTACGTACTCTTTGACCCTGTTCAGATAGGGAGATGGATCGTCTTCATCCTGGCAATAGAACTGCACCACCCATGGCGATATGTCGTCCTCTTCCAGGCTGTCCTGTAGCGCGTCTTCCACCTGATCGCGGATTTCCTCCAGGCGCGCGGCGGTGCGTCCCTCGGACGAAATCGGCGTGATGGTATAAACCGCGCCCACCGAAACGCCGTCATCAAGCAGCAGGCATTTATCTTCCGGCAGATATTCGGCCCATGGCAGGTAATCAATGATGGAAGGTTTGGCGTGATACAGCGCCGCTTCATCCTGCACCGTCATTTTGCCGGGGCGCGGCAGTGGCTGCGGCTGGCTGCTTGCAGAAATCTGGTCAGCTACTGAGGCAGGCTTTTTATACAAGGAAAACATCATTACAGATCCTCCGTGCGCTCACCAGGCAAGGCATACTGCACCTGGCTGTAAAACGGAAACACCGTGCTATAGCCGGGAACCGGCGAGTTGCCACCGGCAAGATGCGGAAACACGTACATCACCATGTCGGGATTTGGCAGGCGGGGGAACTGCTGCGTGATCTCGCTTTCCTGCGTGCGGCTGTATGTATGGTCGAGTTTGTTGGCACGCTGATCTTCCGTTTCACTCAGCGGTCGGCGCAGCGCTTCACGTCCCTGCGCACCGCGCTGAGCCGAACCGCTCGCACCTTTGCCTTGCCACAGCTCTAGCATGTTGCTGTCGCCCGCTGGCAGCATTTCATCTTTTGACGTACTGCACCCTGAAATAACCGACACCAGCGCGGCAACCGCGACCGACATAAATGCTTTGTTCATTCGCAATCTCCTTAGTCCAGCTCGATGCGCGCGTTATTACCCGGTACGCTGAAGTCGTAACGCACCTTGCGGCCCTTATCTTCGTAATCGATCGCCAGCTGCTGCGTGATGTGAACGGCCAGATTCGCACCGGGCGGCACATACACCGCGTCGAACGTCTGGCCATAACGCTGTTTCACCCATTCGGAAACATCACCAACGCCACCGGCAATCGCTTTGCCCATCGCCGCTTGTCCGGCATCGCCGGTTAGCGTTGAGGTTACGCCGCCGTAAGCGTTGGTTTGTCCGGTACGCTGATTTTCATTGAGCGCTTCACCGGCAGCGGCTGCGCCGGAGAGCGCGAAGAGGGTCGGCAGGTAAGTTGATGCGTTGGATTTTCGCGTACCGCTGATGCAGGGAATACCGGCTTCATCCGAGATCCAGCCAATGCCGCCGTCCTGCTTTTTGCCGCCATCCTGGCCGTTGCTCTTGCCGTTGTTATCAGGGCGCGGCAGCGTGCGCACCCGGCCATCGCTAAAGACGAAGGTGATGGAGTTCACCTGGCCGCGCACGCAGGAGAGCGTCCAGTCGCCGGATGCGGTGCCGGAAACAATCGCGCCTTCAACATCGGGTAAATCGATGCCGTTGGCTGTCAGGTTGTCGCGGCCAATCAGTACTTTGAATGGATAAGGATCGGTGACGGTGCCATTAATTGGAACGCGTCCCAGCAGCGCGGTCATGCCTTTGCTGCCAATTAGCGTGGAGTTTTCCGGCAGCGTATACACCGGTTCGGTGCTTTCCTCCTCTTTCTGGCTGTTTGAGTAGCCTTTCACCTTCTGCTCGTAATTGCTTTTACTCTTACTCAGCGCGTTATCGCCGAGGAACGAAGTCGGGAATCCGCCGATTGCTGATTTGCCATTGCTGGATGTTGTGCCCGCGTCCGTGCTGCTGCTGCTGCTGCGCTGATCGCTGGGTGAAACCCACATCACGCCATCGTTGCTGTTGCCACTGGCAACATCATCCAGACCAAGTCCCAGCGGAATATCGCTGTTATTCTGATCCTGCTTATCGGAAGCCATGCGTTTGGCCAGTTGGTTGCTCAGCTCCTGCACTTTGCTGGACAGCGATTGCTGCTCCTGCTGTAACTGCTGGCGGCGGTCTTCGGCAATTTTTTGATAGTTCGATACCGCTTCGTTTACCTGTCCGGCAACGTTCTGATTACGCGTACGCAGTCGCTCGTTCTCTTTCACCAGGTCGAGATTCTGGCGGTCGAGCGTTTCCTGTTTGCCGCGAATGGTTTTCAGCGTGCCGACCAGCGTACGCAGCGTATCTTCTGGCGTATCACCTTCAACGCCCAGCGCCTTGAGTTCGGCAGGCGTCAGATCGGCCAGCGCTTTAGGCTTTTCTGGCGTGGCACTGGTTTTCTCCGTCTCACTTTTGATGCTGCAACTTTTCATGCCCACCGCAACGCCCGCGAGTAGAAAGACCGGCACCAGCACTTTGACCAGCGTGTTCGATTTAATCTGCATGCTGTTTACCTCGCGCTTTGCGGCTTACCTTCGCTTCAGGAATCAATGCGTTTTCGGGGCGCGAATCCATTACCAGATACAGCATGGTGGTGTCTTCGGGCGTGCCGACTAAACCGAGAAAACGGTGCTGGAAAGTAGCGGAGACAAACTTGCCCTGCAGCGAGCGGGGATCGAGAACGATTTTGCGGCTGGTCATATTGCGCACGCGAAACGCCACGACGTTTTGACTTTGTACTGCCCACGCCGCGATGGGCTGGATCTCTAACGGTTCGGCGGGATAGAGCGTGGTAATGCGGCTTGGCAGATGCAGCGGTAGTGAACGCACGCCGGGAACCGGCTCAACCGTGCGCAGCGGCGCATACAATCGCTGCGATGCGTAACGCGTGAGCAACACCGGTAATGGCGCGGAGTAGCTGACTTTCTTCTCTTCTTTGGCAGCTTCAGCTTGCCCAGGGTTTGTATCGCCTTCGCTGTCGCCATCTTCATAAACCAGCTTCACCGGCTCGGCTGAACCCTTCGCACCTGCGGTGACATCGAGCATGATGATCTCGCCGTTCTCGACATCCTGCAGCTGGATGCGGGTCTGGGAAAACGCTTCGTTCGCTTTCAGGTAAACCGCGCCGCCCGTGCTTTGCACACGCAGCTTGCTCTTAAGTGCAGGTGCGATGCCGACGCGCACGTTTTTATCGACGAACACCACGCGCTCCTGACCAACCTTTAACGTGACCTGCAGCGGGACGCGCTCCCACTTCATTAATTCAACCGCCTGAACCGGATTCGGCACAAGTGTTGCCACTGGCAACACCGCCAACATCAGCCTGCAGGCAACATGCAATCTGGTGAGCGTCATCATTCAAACATCCCCTTATGCTCAGGCTTCGGCTGCGGTGGTGCGGCTTCGAGTCGTTGTGGCACGCCGTCGTAGCAATCCAGCGCCAGACCAAACTGATTGGTTTCGGGATCGCCATTCCAGCGCGTGACTTTCATTGGATAACGCACCATTGCGCGCTTAACCGGCTCGGTATGAAAATACTCATCGGCTACCAGATCCAGCCGTGCCACCCAGTTATCACGATCACGCACCGAGACGCTTTTGCTGCTGTAACCGCGCTCGGGGATTTCATACACCACACGCACGCGGTCAATCAGCTCGTTGCGGTTAGTGCGCTCGGTGGCATCTCTTTCCAGGAAGTCTTTGCAGGCCGGGGTCAGGTAAGCAGATAACGCGCGGATCTTGGCGGGATAATCAGTTTCACCGTTTTTTGGCCAGGCGTTGAGCTGCTGGAATATATAGAAGGCAAAGGCGTATACAGATGATGGCGGCACTTCCCACCACGGGCGCGTGCTGCCGGTGCGCAGATCTGGCGGGTTATGAATGGTCATGCTGCGAGGGGCGAGCATCCAGCCAGTTGAGGTGATCAGCACTAACAGCACAAGGAAAGCACACGCGATGCGCAGCGATTTGATGTGCTGATCGCTGCGTTGAATAGCATTGCGGAACTGGCTCATTTTCCGGCTCCCTTCGGTGTACGGCGCAGAGACCAGCTGTGTGAGCTGATGATGAGAGTGCGATCGCCATAGCCCATGCGACGTTTCTTCTCCTCCAGCCGCTGCCAGATATAGTTTTCTGGCTTGCCGCGTTTGAGGCGGGCCATCCAGCGCCCGCCAAACGCAATGAGTACCAGCGGCATGAGCAGCATCCCGGTCGGGATGATGACCCAGCCAACCAGTGGAAAAAACGGCAGACACACCACACCTCCAACCGCTAATCCAATCAATGCCGCCAATCCCAATTCCGGCGTGGTGAAACCGCGAAACACGACAGGTTCGGCATTCAGTCGATCGGGTAAAAAACGGATGGTCTGCATGCTAATCCCCTTACAGAATGATTTCGGCAGATTGACCGAGCAGCCAGATAGTCGCGACCAGTAACACAACGCCGGTTGCTACGATGGAGCCAAACTTGGTCCAGGTGGCACGCTCGTTACGCACTTCGACGAACGTATGCACGGCGCTGGTTGCAACGTTGATGAAGGCCACGGCACAAACCAGCAGACCCGCGAACACAATGAAGTCCTGCGCGTAACCTTTGATCTGGCCCATCAACCCGGTGCCGCCGCTGGATTCAGGTGCTTCAACGGTAGGGAGATCGGCCAGCGCCGGTTTGCACGACAACCAAGCCAGAATCAGCCCGGAACCCAGACGCATGACCTGACGGTCTTTAAAGCGAGACAAGCGAACTAACTTTGATTTCATGGAACATTCCTCTTTGACGGGTAAAGGCACTTCGAAAATGTCTGCGTTAACTGGCGAACATCCAGATGCAGACGATCAGTAAAGCCACAGAACGGATAACAAATCGGGCAAGCGCGGCATCCCTTACTTTGGTATTTGCCCAGCCATGCCAGACATCTACCGCCGCCCAAGCTGCCCAGAGAAACAGCACGCACAGTAGTAGCCCAACGGACACCAGATACAGAACGCTAATATCGATGTTGCCGGATGCCGTTTTAAACGCGTTGATCTGCGCGGCAGTCATCGCCATAGCGGACGGCCCCGCGTGTAATCACCGCTGACCTTGCCGTAATCCAACGGCTGCGCACGCGAAGGCTGCGTGTAGCGATCGATGCCAGCACGCATGGTGTTGAGGTCTTCGTTGGCTTTCTTGTAGTCGAAGAGGTAACGGCGGCGGTTATTGGGATCGGACTGAGCGGCGACGGTGCGGGCGCGGTCGAGGGAGAGCTGGACTTGGTCTAGAAGGCGTTGGGTGGTGGCGAGTTCGTCGAGCTCTGAAGCTGAGGAAAAGAATGATGTGAATATTAAAAATATACCCATCACAGTTCTTGTGGCCTTAGATAAAGATAACCTTTTCATGTGTTCACCCTCTTAACGATATTATTTTTCTATCATTGTTACCGCTGAGGATTACATACAGCCTAAAATAATATGTGTTTCTGAATAATTAACAAGGACAGTCATGAATATGTTTAAGTCTATTTTATCAAGCTGGAAGAGAACACTTACTTTGAGTTTTATTCTGTCAAATGGCTTAGGGCTTTATTATTACTTGCACCCGACAGCACCAAACAGTGAAATCAGTGGGAATTTAATTGGTGACTGGCGAGTTAATTACCATTATGGATATGGGGGATACTCTGAAAGAGTAACAGGGATAACGTCATACTTTGCCAATGGAAAATATAATTTCTCTGGGAATGTGATTATTGAAGGGGGGCGGGAGATATAGTGAAAGTCACTTATCATAGCGATTCTGCAGGTACGTGGGTGAGATATGATAATAAAATAATAACCTCACTGGATAACATGAAGTCATTCCCCATTAGATTTCAATTGAATGGCAAAGAGATGCCAAAAGAAATTATTGAGAAGAGTGAGGCGATGAAGATATATTACCCAGAAGACATGAGGGCTACAGGGAAAAATCAACAGTATGAGTTAGTCGAGGAAAGAAAAAACGCCATAATTTTTAGAACTATTAATCCGTATGGGATCGACTTTGATTCTGTAATGGAAAGAGTTAAGTGAGTCAAACGTGATGGCTGGATTTTAAAAATCTCACTGAGCCCTCTATTAGTCCAATGGCATGCCAAGTACGTAAAAATGTAAATGTGAAAAATCCAATCATAATTGGAAATCCTACATCAATGATGCCTTTAATAATTACCCAAAGCCACTGTCCTGAATGTAAGAGTGTCTCAATGTTTGCTAGCGGGTTACCTCCCCAATAATTATTGATAAAAATTGCCGATGTGAAATAACAGGTAAGTGCATAGGACATATTCATTACTCTCATCTTTTTTATTTTTCTGTTTGAGTCCCAACCTTCATTTATATCTACGCGAACCATTCCATTAATAAATCTTAGTTTGAATGCATTAACATGTCGCTTTACTTTCAAGTACTCCTCTGTTGCCATGTAAGGGTGGTGGTGCTTTAGTAATACGACTATATCACTAAATGGCATTGGCCCACATTTAAATGCTGAAGAAAATAAAAACTCAACAAGGAGTTTATTAGGAGTATTTTTTTCGATTTCTTTAGCTAGTTCAATTACTATTGAGCTTTTGTCTTTTCTTACACTATTCATGTACACAAAATAACTTATTAAAACACCTAAAAATGGTAATCCAAATGATATCAATAGTGTCATTATGCTTTTAACTTCCATTTAAATATTGTTAGGGTTATAAAGTTATAAAAAATTTATTAAAAAATCCAGTAATAATATACAATTGCTGCGCAGCTAATACGGTTTGTCTGCTGACGGCAGCGATCAAACCCGAGCTTATCAAGCTTGTGTAAAGCTTGCTGGGAATGGTATGGACACCTCCTAACGGATGGGATGGGTAATGACAGTCCACTTTGTGCCAACAGCGGAAGTTGCTTATAACAGTCTCTTCGGAGTAGCGAGGTGCAGGTCAGGACGATTTGTTATTCCCAAATCCCATACCAATAAGACGAGTAGAAAGGTCGTGAGCAGTATGGCAATTTAGTTTTCGTATTATGTTTTTTCTATGTTGACTTATTGTTTTGACGCTGAGCTGAAGCTTACATCCTATGTCAGTCAGACTGTCGTTAGTGGCTAAAACTCGAAGCAATCCAAACTCCTTAGCGGTCAGAGCCCCGCTTTTACGCTTAACGTTTAAGGAAGTAATCTCGTCATCAGATCGCGAAGCGCAACTAAATACCTCACTCGCAAGACGGTGTATATCACAGCTTTTCGGAAGTACACTTGCATTTGGCAAAAGAGCTGTAATGTATTTGATGACGGCTTTTTCCCTGAGGTCTGTGAGGAAAATTAATCGAGTTGATGGTGATATCATTCTGAGCATAACAAAAAGTTCGCAAACTGCCTGTACATCACGTCCAGCTGTGTATAACTCACTTATGACAATATTCGATTCCGCCGCAAGTTTGAGTGCTTGACTATCCTGTTCGTCAGTCATCACTGTTACTTTAATATGTCTGTCGTTAAAATACTGAGAAATTCCTGCGGCAATCCATTTATCGCTGTCCATGACCGTTAATGTGAACATAGCACCTCCTGTTTGCTAATAGCATTAAACAGAATTTGTCATTTTCACGACATCAGACAGCACTAGGTTGAGTTGTAGGAATTATCCTAATTTATCGTGTGCAGATCACGAATGCATAAAGACATTTTCAAATTGATCAATCGTAGTCAGTGCTTTTTCAATATGATGAATAATAATCGAGTTGTCTTCATCCATCTCTGCCAACTCTTCAAGCATGGCACACTGTTCACCCATTTCCCTGATTCCGCTCACCTTGAGCGTCCCGGCAACACGATGAAAAATGCGGCGTGCAGAAGGTAAATCGTTCTGAGCAATCGCATCGCGCGCGTTAAGAAGGTCTTTCCGGGTTTCACAGATAGAAAGAGTAATAAACTCTCTTATGGCCTGAGGGCTATCGGGTAAAAAGGCGGCCATAGCCTCTAGATCTATCCACTCGGTTAGGTCCGTAACTTCATGTGGTTCGTGTGGCTCAAAAGCAGCGATAGTTTCAGCCAGTCGGGAAAAATCTACCGGCCTGAATAGGCAGGCATTCATTCCAGCGGCAAGGCATCGGTCTCTTTCCGATTCCTGTGCATCCGCAGTAATACCAATGATCAAAACACCCGGATCTTGTTTCCTGATGCTACGAGTCATCTCGAGGCCATCCATTTCCGGCATATTGCAGTCGGTAAGGATGATATCGGGCTTCTCATTTTGCCATGTCTCAAGTCCTGACCGGCCATTATCTGCAACACTGGCGCTGTGACCCAACAGGGCAACCTGGCGTGAAACGAGCAGGCGATTTGCAGGATGATCGTCAACGACAAGAATCTTAAGCGACGAATGCAGCCTTGGGGGAATGACTGGGACAGAATCTACATAGCTGACGGGTCTTGTTTCTACAGGAATATCAATCGTAAAAGCAGAACCTTTTCCGGGAGCACTTTCAAGACTCAGTGTTCCGTTCATTAGCACCGTGAGTTCGCGGCTAATAGCCAGCCCAAGCCCGCTTCCCCCCGAAACTGAGTTGTCTGCCTGTTCAAAGGGCAAGAACAGACGCTTCTGATCATTTTCGGAAATACCTGGACCTGAGTCCCGCACGACAATTTGCATTCTGCCTTTGTTCTGTAACGGGAGCGAAACGCTTATATTTATCTCTCCCTTCTGAGTGAATTTGACGGCATTGCCAGCAAGATTTCCTATTATTTGCCTGAGCCGATTTTCATCAGAAAAAACCTCTCTGTCGTATTCCGGCAGCGCCAGGCTCAGGAGTAATCCCTTCTGGTGTGCCAGCCCGCTAAAAGTCTCTACTACCGCATGAGCAATAGCCGATACACGACACCAACGTGGCTGTAGAGTGACTTTGTCCGATTCGATGCGTGCAATATCAAGAACGTCACCAATCAACGCCAGAAGGCTCTGGGATGATTCGTGGGCCACGCGAATGAGTTCTGTATCGGCACGATTTTCCTGCACCTGCAACTCAAGCAGGCCGATTATTGCGCTAAGGGGCGTCCGTATCTCGTGACTCATAGTGGCCAGAAATCGGCTCTTAGTCTGACTGGCACGTTCAGCCTCTTCCCGAGCTATGCTTAACTGGCCCTGCATACTGAGATAGTCAGTTACGTCCTGCCATCCTCCGATAAAACCGCCGGTTGTCCCGTCGTCTTCATGGAAGCTGGTCATCCAGTGCCGTATTTGCCTTACGCGCCCGGATGAATCTTTAAGAGCGAATTCTGACTCCAGTGGCTCGTCCCCCGTCGGCGGCATTCTTAAGCACTCTTTCCAGACAGCATAGAGTGGGTGTCTGCTGTCAAATAACGATAAAGCCAGATTTTGGGAGGGGTAGTCGCTTAAATATTTTTCGAATGCCAGATTGTTGTGGATGATTTGTCCATCAGGAGCCGCCACATAGACGGGACGGGGAGGGCCGTTTATCAGCCGGTCACGAAACAGGATTTCTTGGCGTAATAAAACTTTAGCCCGTTGAGTGCGCTTAACCTGTCTTCGCAGAACGCCGGCCCATACTGCGGTAATTAGGATAAGCAACACGGCACCCGCCGCCCCACTGTAAAATTCACTGCGATAAATTCTCCAGGTATCGAAGCGCGCTGCAGGTGTAGCCTGCCAGTGTGTCAGTATACTGGTCACCATATCTGCTGGCACTAAACCAAGCGTCTTGTTAAGTATGCTTTGCAGCTCCGGGTCAGCCCTTCTTACCCCAAAGACAATCGCCGCCTCCGGTACAGGTAAATCCTGTTGTAATTTAAGCCTGTCCTGGTAGAGACCCTGCTGAAGATATCGGGCGCTAATGAGCGTGTTCAGTGTGGCGTCAACTTTTCCCTCAGCGACCCATTGCATAGCAAGTCCTGGATTACCGATCAAAGTAACCTTAGCCTCTGGAAAGGCCTTTCTGAACCAGTCTGTGGCTTCCTGGGCGGGAATCAATGCCACGCTGCGGATGTCATCTAATGATTGTTCACCGCTGCGGGTGACCATCACGGTGGGCGTAAACATAAACGGGGTCGTGAGCAGGATGTCCCGGTTTCTTTCCTGACTCCATATCAGTGGCGCGGTCATGGCGGCATCTCCGCTTGCCAGAGCCGCGGAAATATTCGTAGCGTCGCCAATGTCCGAATAGCGGAACCGAATGCCTGTTTTGAGACTCACAAGCGAAAGTAATTCAGGTCCTATCCCCGTGTAATTCCCATCCGGGCCTTTCATAAAAAACGGAGGATTAAAACTTGAGGCCACTACGGTGACGGTGGGATGACTTTCACGCCAGGTCCGCTCATCAGACGTCAGGTTTAACGGTTCGGAAATGAAGCGAATGAGATTGCCTTGATCCCAACGAGAGGCAATTATTTCACCTGCCTGACTTGAACGCAGATTAAGGGTCGCTTTCTCAAGCACCTCATGCAAAACAGGCGTATGCTTCCGGGTAATGAATTTATATGCTGTCATCGGCTGGGAAGAAAGAGCAATTATATTCAGGGAATTAACGTAGTTTCGTTCTGTTACATAGTACGCTTCCCCAGCCGGCAATATGACAGACTGAACCTTTCCCTGATCGAGCGCAGCAAGCAACCTGCCAGGTGTGCCACCTGAAATAGTACTTTTGTCAGTGATAGCGGACATAGCATCGGCGCTTCGTCGTACAACTTCCAAGGGATACGCTTCTGCCACCTTGACGCTCATAACTGCTTGATGATAAGAGTGAAGTTCATCTCCTGCGGGGCTAAATATTATGTCGGTGTCGCCTTCGTTAAGCGAGGAATAGGCTAACTCTGCATTATTAAAATGAACGATGCGAAGAGTCAGGCCGAGGCTTCGAGCCAGAGTCCAGGAGAAATCGGGGATATACCCGGTAACGCGTCCTGAAGCATCAATCCTCGTCAAAGGCGGTCTGGTGGGACCATAAAGCGCGAGCGTCAATTCGCGCTTTTGTCCGAGCCAACGCCATTGATAATCTGTGAGCGTTGGAGCCGTCACTTCGGGAAGGGCGTCAGGCACATAACTGAGCTTATCGGGAGCGGAGATGCCACTAACCGAATATAAGAAAGCAGCGAATATCCAAAGACGATTTGGACGCATCAGGAGATATTATTCCTGCGAGTGAAATCCAGTAAGTCACGCTGATTCTTCAGACCCAGTTTATCCATAAGACGTGCTTTGTAGGTACTTACGGTCTTATTGCTGATTTGCATACGTGTTGCGATATTGATGATTTCTACCCCTTCACCCAGAAGCTTCAACACTTCAAACTCACGCCGCGACAGCAGTCGGAGTTGCTCCGATTCTGAAGCTGTGATGGCCTTTTCATAAGGTTCATGCATGCGCAAAGGAAAATAACCGTAGCCAGAAAAAACCGCCCCAATAGCGTAGGAAAGGTCTGAAAGATTATTTTGTTTGCTGATGAAACCGTTCGCTCCAGCCTTCATGCTGAGTTGAGTGTAATAGTCGGCATTTTTTCCACTCATGACGATGACCGGGATTTTTACACCAGCAGAGCGCAGCAAGGTAATCGCCTCAATGCCATTGATGCCAGGAAGATCAATGTCCATCACCAGTGCATCAGCATTGTGCTTTATGACCAAATCTAACACGTCTGAACCGTTGTCAGTTTCTGCTACAACAAGGTGGCCTTCTTTCTCAAGAAGCATACGAATGGCAAGCCTTGCCAGTGGATGGTCGTCTACAACAATGAACGCAGCCATATGCATCCTGAATGTTTAGATATTGGTTAATAATATGTTGCCAAGAAAAAGACTGCAAAAATTATTTTGTAGTCCCGCTCCCACAAAATTACTTCATTTATCCTAGTTCTAATTACGAAAGAAAAATAAATAAGAATTAAAACATTGGAATGTAGTCCTCGGCTTACACTGTGGCTCTTTGTGTCTGATATTTACAGTGATTAAAAAATGACACACTTATTGTCAGATGTGCTCACACCTGCGCTGAGCCACAAAGACAGTGAGAAAATCATGAAGGCAATTGCTAATTTCATTGAAATTAACCAAATACTTAGACCTGCTGCGTGGCTTTTTGTAGCTGCGTTTTCCCTTGGTGCCTGGTTTATGGCTGGCGTCATCATTCAGATCATATTCTGATATCAATCTAAATCGCGAATCAAATATTATGAATAAGATATTTAAAGTAAAGTGGAATTCTGCCCTGCAACGTTTTGATGTCACCTCAGAATTAACCAAGGGAAAAAGTAAGTCATCAAAAGGCTGCTCTAAACAACCCAATAGGACGCGCCTAAACTTAACAGCGTGGTCACTGAGCGCATTGGCGTTAGCGTTGTTCATTCCGGCGCATGCGGCAGATTTGTCCCTGGATGTTTTTAATTCTAAAGATGGCGGTCATGTTCAGGCCATTAATGGAAACGATAATCTGCTTTCAACAGACTGGATGGCAATAGCCAGCGGTGACAGTGGATTTAACGTTCTTAAATTGTCAGTACTGGCCGGTATGGGGAAACTCTCCGGGAATGGTGCCAGTTATGTTGATAATGGTGGCTATATCGGACTGGGTCAGCAGGCGGGTTATGACTACATTGACCCGGCAACGGGTAACAGCGCTACTTTTTCTGCATATCAGAATAATCAACTGCGTATGGTTGACCTGGCTAATCAGTTTTATAGCTACCATTATGCCGTGGGTGCAGACGGGCAGTATGTTGATCGTAATCTGATTCAAATTGGCACTGGTTCCAGTCTGGATGTGAATGTAGGGAATAGCTCAGACAGTGACTGGTTCAACAATAAAGATAATCAGATCACCTTGTTTATGAAAGGTAAAAACAGCACGTCATCCGTATTTCTAGCAAATGGAGGGACGCTGAATTACAAAAGCAAGACGGTAGCACACCTTGGAAATATAAGCAGTTATGCCAAAAACAACTCCGACCCCGCCTTGGCATTTCTGGCAGGATTCACTGGAACTTTCGATAGTGCAATTGGCGTGCAAACCGTAGAAAATATTGAGGATCTGAAAAGCTATAATTCTGCGTTAATTCAGGCAGTAAAAGACGGATTATTATCTCCGGGATCGTATGATTCGGAATTTAAGAAAGCTTATGACTCATCAGGTGTTAAACATATTTACGTTGACGAAACAGTGCCAGATGATGATGCAACACGCTTTGTCATTGACCCAACCCGAGTAGCTTACATTTTAGGCAGTGCTGGCACTATTAATATCGATTCTGATGCATCCATTCAGGCATATAACACCGATATATCGGTTGTTAGGCTGACTAACGCGTCAACACTGAATAACTATGGCAATCTGGGGACATTTGCAAACTCCAGTGCGGGTTCGTTGGTCGTGTCTGCACGCGAGAACTCTGTAGTCAATAATTATGGGGTTATTGATGCAGGGACAAACGCTGAAATGAGTGCTTATAAGAATAGCTCTGGCAATCCGATTGGCACTCCTTTTACAGGACATAATAATGCCGTTGCCGCCAGTACAGGTAGTACAATTAATAATGACGGGGTGATTAATCTAGCGCCCAGCGGAGCCTATGTGAGTAACATAGGTGTGCAGCTATTCAATGATGCGGTTTTGAATAACAGTGGCAGCATCAATATTTCAGCTGTTGAGCGTAAAGTAACAACAACTTACCCAACTTACAGTATGGGTGTTTTGCTTGAAGACAGCTCTGCGTTCAGTAACAGTGGAGAGGTTTATCTTGGCCGTCAGGCACAACACAGTACCGGCGACGCGACGACAGATATCGTGGCTAACTCACCAAATAATCAGCTGGTACTGGCGCGTGGATTTTCAACATTCACCAATCAGAACGGCGGTACGCTGACACTGGGCAGTAAAACACAGGGGGCCTTTGGTGTCATTGTTCAGGGGCCCGCTGCTCGTGCTATCAACCACGGTGAAATTCTCATCAAAGGCGCAGCAGACGGCGTGGCCGGACAGCCTCCCCTGCAAAATGTTGGCATGAAAGGTTTCGCCAGCGCGGGCGCCGCAGGCGGCTCAGTACTGAATGCCGCTGACGGTAACATCACCCTGGACGGTATTAACGCTGTCGCCATGATGGCGAGTTCTGTCAGCACAGACAGTGGAACGACCACGGTGCGCAACGACGGATTGATTAATATTCTGCGGGGAATAGATGCTGTTACCAAAACCGCAAACTACGGTTTGTGGGCTGACGGCGCGAGGGCAGTAGCCACCAATGCCGGTACCATTGAGCTGAAGGGTGATGGTGCCATCGGCGCCCATGCGCGTAATGGTGGAACCATTGAAGTAGACAATGCCGGCGTAATTAATTTTGATGGCGTGAGTCAGACCGGCTATTACGTACTGGGTGCGGGCTCTAAAGTGGTCGATAACAGCACCGGTACGCAAAATGTTACGACCGATGGATCGACGCTGTATCGTATCGACGGCGGTGCAAGCTTTAATGGCACCGGTAGCGCATCCGCTGTAGAAAGCAGCGGTAAAAATTCGACGGCTCTGCTGGTAACCAGTAATGCCCAGGCAAGTGAGCTTAACACCGGTAATATGTCCATCGCAGCCAGCGGTGAAGGCGCAACGGGTATCAAGGTGATGGGCAATGCCCAGGGCACACTGGCTAAGGAAACTACACTTTCAATAAGCGGTGCCAGCAGCACGGCAGGTATTGTAGACGGCAGTTATTCAGATATTACCGGCAACGGCGATCCCGCTTATCGCGGCAATGCAAGGCTGACCAGCTATGCGACGCTCGATAGCACCGTAGCCACAGCGCCAAATGCTATCGGCTATATTGCCCGCAATGGCGGCACCCTAGATCACCGTGGTGACATTAACTTCGCCACGGCGAATACCACGGGCGTCCTGGTGGATGGCGGCACGCTGGTTAACAGCGGCGATATCAAGGTAAATGGAGTTGCCGTTAATATTCAGGGGCCGGCTTCAACCATTTCTAATACTGGCAATATCGAAGCCTCAAATGGCGAAGCTGCGATTAAGGTCGGTAACGGTGCGAATCTGGCCCTTGATGGCCGAGGGGTGGTGAAAGCCAGCGGCAGCGCTCATGGCATTCTGCTGGACACCGGTGCTACTGGCCTGAGGGTGAAAGATGCCAGCATTGAGATGAACCCGGTAGGCAATGGTAATGCCATCGAAAACAAAGCAGAAATTGCGGGCATCAAACTTGATAACACGCAGATAACCGTTGATAACGGGGCAGGCGTTCGCACGGCCGCCAGCATGGCCAGTGAAAACAGTGGAAAGATTACCGTTAACGGTAGCGGCTCTGGCTTGCTGATCCAGAATGCTGATGGTTCAACAGCTGACAGTGCCCTTGATATGTCAAATTCTCGTAACCTGGTAATTGATGTCAACAGTGCGGACGGCAGCGGTATCGCCACGAATATTAAAGGCGACGTGAAGTCCGGTGCAAGCGTCAACATCAATGATGCTGCTGGCGGACCTGCTCTGAGAGTTGGCGGAACGACTGCAGTGGTTGAACAGAGCGGCCGCCTGGTGTCAAAATCCACCATCAACCCTGTAGTCGACGTTAATAACGATTACGTGGGTAGCTTTATTAACCGTGGGGACATTATCGCCAACTCAGCTGCACAGGTTGCGCTGGAAATTACCAGCGGTCTGTCAGGCGTTCACTTTGTGAATGCTCAAGGCGGCAACATTGTTGGTCAGGTAAATCTTACTACCGCACACGACCACACTGTGGATTTACAGCATGGAAGTACCGCTACGGATATCACCAGCTCAAGCGGTAATGACAGCTATAATCTGGTCAACATTGATGCCACCGACGGCAATTTGTTTAAGTCTCTGAATGGCGGAGCCGGCGATGACAAGCTCAATCTGCGTAACAGTCAGCTGACGCTGGCGCAATCTGGAAAAACAATTACAGGTTTTGAACAGGTAAATCTTGAAAACAGCTCAACCCTGACGCTGGATAATATTCTGCTGTCCTTAGGCAACTCTGCAGATGACGCCGCAGGTACCGGTTTTAATATTACCGACGGCAGCACACTGGTATTGAAACAAAGCGCTGACACATTTTTTAACAGTCACATCAGTGGATCAGGCATGATTGCGGCCAGTACGGCAGGTAACGCTTTTGACTTTACTGCCAACAATGCCAGCAACACCTTTACTGGTACGTTAGCGCTAACCGACAGCAAATTTGCTCTAGATGGACTGAATACTCAGGCTCTCACTAACGCAACCCTGCTAGCAGGAACCGATAGCCGTGTAACCGTAGCTGATAGCGTGCAGCGAATTGGTGGTCTTAACTTTGACGGTGGCACCGTCGTATTTAATACCGGTACACCTGGCGATACGGTTGCTAAAGGCGTGGTGCAGACTTCCGGATTAATGGACATAAGTGGCCGAGGGACTGTTGAAATTAATCCTGGTTCGGTCACAAACCATCATGTGCTGCCACCACAGACCGTTTCATTACTGGAACAGGATGAAGGCGATCAGGGCATCAAACTGGCAGGTAGCGCGATTCCGGTGCAAGGCTCCGGCGGCAATCTGGAACTGCGTGATACCAGCGGCAACCTGATAACCGATAAATTAAATACCAACGTGCTGCAGGATGGCAACGTGGTGGCCAATGCCACCTATGACTATCGACTGACCAGTGGGCAGGCCAATGACGGGTTGTATGTTACTTACGGCCTGACGCAGCTGGACCTGTTGACTCAGGGCAACGATGCACTGGTGCTGAATGCCTTTGGTAAAAAGGGCAACTCTGCGGATATGAGCGCGAAGTTGACTGGAATTGGCGATCTGGCAATTGATACCGGTACTGGTCACACCGTCTCACTGTCCAACATGGATAACAGTTACAGCGGTAAAACGGATGTACGCAGCGGCAGTCTGGTGATGAACAATGACAACGTATTGGGTCAGACATCAGAACTTTCGCTGGCGGCCAATACTGGATTTGACATGAATGGCTACAACCAGACTATCGGTGCTTTAAACACAACGGCAGGATCAGTGGCGAACCTCAACGGCGGCACACTGGGCATTACACACGGCGGTTCGGTCAACGGCAACCTGCAGGGCAGTGGTGCACTGAATGTAAATGGCGGTACGTTAACGATCAATGGCAGCAATGCCGGGCTCGCGGCAACAACTTCAATTGCTTCTGGTGCTGACGTGCAGCTGAACAACACCTTCGGCTTGGGCAGCGGCAATATCGTCAACGAAGGTTTATTAGCATTAAAAAATACGGCTGGTGCGTTGTTCAACAGCCTGAGCGGTTCAGGTGAAACCAATATTGCGCAGAACAGTGATGTTATCTTGCTGGGTGATAACGGTGAATTCGCAGGTAAATTCAGTATTGGAAACGGCTCCGCATTGACGGCATCAACTCAATCGAGCCTGGGCTCAGCTGAAATCTCCAATGAGGGAGCGTTAAATCTTGCCAGCAGCCACAGCTGGTTGATGAATAACACTATTACCGGCAGCGGTGAGTTAAACCAGAATGGTTCAGGTGTGGTAACGCTTAGCCAGCAGGCAGCGCAGTACACCGGAGATACACAGGTTAACGCGGGCGGCCTGCAGCTTGGTAGCGTGGGCAATAACGTCACTCTGGCTTCAGCCAACCTGAATATAGCCGCAGGGGCGGTTGCCGGTGGCTTTGGTGGTACATCAGGCAACGTTACCAACAGCGGTAAACTGCAGTTAGGTGAAATCATTCCAGCCGCTAAGTCCGTTACAGAAACTCTGCGATTCAACGTCGGCGGCAATTTTGCCAACAGTGGAGACATCATTTTGGGTGGTGCAGGAGCAGCGGCAGGTAATCAGTTGCATATTGCTGGCAATTACCTTGGTAATAACGGTCACATTACTCTGAACACCGCCTTAGGTGATGACAATTCGACCACTGATAAAATGATCGTTGCGGGGGACACTAGCGGTACAACACTCGTAAGTGTCAACAATGCCGGCGGGAGCGGTGCTAAAACCCTCAACGGTATTGAAGTTATCAGTGTCGGAGGCAAATCTGACGGTGAGTTTGTGAAGGACGGCCGTATCGTCGCTGGTGCCTATGATTACAATCTGGTACGTGGCGAAAGCGCCAACAGCAACAACTGGTATCTGACCAACTTGCTCAGTGGTGTGATTGACCCTGGTGAAGGTAGCGGTGGTGGCGATAAAGATGAGATCATCAAGATTTATCGCCCGGAATCTGCCGCCTACTCAGCGAACATGGCTGCAGCAAATAACCTGTTCAATACGCGTTTACATGATCGTTTAGGTGAGACCCACTATGTTGACGCGCTTACTGGCGAAGAGAAAGTGACCAGTATGTGGCTACGAAACGTAGGTGGCCACACCCGCTCAAGTGACAGCAGCGGCCAGATGAAAACGCAGGCCAATCGCTATGTGATGCAGATGGGGGGGGATATTGCGCAGTGGACTACGGATGGCGCTAACCGTTATCACCTTGGTGTGATGGCCGGTTATGCTAATCAGCAGAGTAACAGTCGTAACCATATTTCTGGTCAGAAAGCAGATGGCACGATCAATGGTTACAGCACGGGCATCTACGCGACCTGGTTACAGGACAACGAAGAGAAATCAGGTGCTTATCTTGACAGTTGGGCGCAATACAGCTGGTTTGATAACACAGTGAAAGGCGACTCACTGACGGCGGAGTCTTATAAATCAAAAGGCATTACCGCGTCACTTGAGACCGGGTACACGTGGAAGATTGGCGAGAAGAATGAGCGTGAGAGCTACTTCGTGCAGCCTCAGGCGCAGATCACCTGGATGGGCGTGCAAGCGGATGAGATTCGCGAGCAGAATGGCACCCGCGTGAAAGGAACCGGCGATGGCAACATTCAAACCCGCTTAGGAGCGCGTACCTTTATCAAAGGTCATAGCGCTATTGATGATGGCAAAGATCGCGTATTCCAGCCATTTATTGAGGCTAACTGGATCCATAATACAAAGGAATTTGGCAGCGAACTAAACGGCGTAAAAGTCACCCAGAAAGGCACGCGCAATCTGGGCGAGCTGAAAGTAGGGGTTGAGGGCCAGATCACCAAAAATGTTAACCTGTGGGGTAATATCGGCCAGCAGATGGGTGACAAAGGATACTCCGATACCAGCGCCTTGTTGGGGGTAAAAGTAAATTTCTGATTTGAAGGACCATATTGTATAGGTAGGTTTAAATGCTGGTTACAAAGGTGACCAGCATTTTTTTTGGATTTTAACGAGCTCCTCATCTGCAACTTTCGCATCTTATACAAACGCGATTAACCGGCCGCTGCCTCATGCATGTGCCGCTTTTAGAGGCAGCCATGACATCACTTTGTTATCTAATATGCGATTGAAAAAGTTTACATGCATCAGCTAACTGTGAACGTCCGCTGTTCGCTGTGAGTTCAACCGATGGATGCAACACATTGGTTAAAACGCTCTGCGGGTGATTCATAGTCTAGCGTTTTTCTTGGCCTCTCGTTGAGCTGCCTGGCAACACTGTTTAGTCTTTGCTGGCTGTGAACCGATAAGTCAGTTCCTTTTGGAAAATACTGCCTAAGCAATCTGTTCGTATTTTCATTGGAGCCGCGTTGCCAGGGAGATTGAGGATCACAAAAATAGACCTCAATTTCTGTCGCTACAGTAAAAAGGGTGTGATTAGTCATTTCCGCCCCTCGATCCCAGGTTAATGTTTTATACAGTTCAACAGGCAGCTGCCGGGCTTGTTTGATTAGTGCGGATATGACTGTGGCTGTCTTGTTATCACTGATTTTGGCAAGCATAACAAAGCGGGAATGGCGTTCTACCATCGTGACAATATATGAGTTTTTAGAGCCCTGTATCAGGTCTCCCTCCCAGTGACCTGGTATGGATCTGTCTGCAACATCAGATGGCCTTTCGCTGATAGGTATTGCATCCGGAATTGAGCCTAATCCCTTTCCTTTAAGTGATGTCGTTCTGGATTTACGTACTACTCTTCCGCTTCTTAGGCACTGCTGCAGCTCTTTTTTTAAAGCTCCCCGGGTTTGTATAAAAAGCGTTTTATAAATCGTTTCGTGTGACACCTGCATTTCCTGATTATCCGGATAACAGCGTTTAAGCCAACCGGCGATTTGTTCCGGCGACCAGTCCTGATACATCTTCTCTGCAATGATTTTACACAATGCGGGGCATCCAACTAGCTTGCAAGATTTTGGCCTCAGGGCACTGTCCCACGCGTCCTTATCAGCTTTTGCAGCTCGGTAATGTTTTGCACCTCCATGCCTTTTGATCTCGCGGCTAACAGTTGAAGGGGCTCTTGATAATTTGTCAGCGATGTCCCTGATGCTACTTTTTGCTACCAGCCCCCTGGATATTTCCTCTCTTTCATCAAGTGAAAGAGCCAGCTGGTGTCGCTTTCTGACAGGAGGGCGATAACCACCAGTTTGGTGAATAGTGGGCATAACAGAAGAGTGATATCTGTCGAACATTCTGGCGATATCATGCAGGGAATCACCTTGCTTATACCTGTCCCAGATAATCGCTTTTTGTTCTGGCGTGTAGTAAATGCGCGTTCTTCGTTTCATGGCAACGTCCCCCCTTGTTTAAGGATAGCGTTGCGTCGACCCGTTGAACTCACAGCTCAAAGCAGCCATTCAAGTCGGCTACATTTCCATAATTGGATTTAATTCTGCCGCGCCGCTACTGCGGCTTGCCTGCTGACGACAGCGCACAAAGTCGAGCTTTGTACGCTGTCGTCCAGCTTACAAATACTTCTTGAATGTAGCAGTCAGCACCGCCAGCGCCATTCCCAACATCAGCGCGGCAGGCAGTAACAGCAAATTTGGGTACACAGCCGATGGCCATGACAGATACACCATGCAGGGCACATAGAACGCGGGTTTAACGAAGCGTTTGGCATGGTGATAAACAAAACTGGATTCATAAGCCGCACCATAACGCCGCAAATCTCGCCGTCCCAGACCATCAACCACCGCAACCAGCACTACCATAAGAAACAGCGGTATCGATAGCACCAAAATCGTCACACGAATCAGCGTCACCACCGCGACATAAACCGTTGCCAGTAAATACTCCTGCAGTGCCGATGACAGCCAGCGGCTACCGGCACTTAAACCAGCAGCAACTGCATTACCACCGCTTTCCATTGCCTGATTTTGCTGCGCGATCCATCCCTGCAAACCACTATCCACAACCAGCCACTGATAAACCTGTGTTACCCAGGCAGAGACCGTGACCGTGGGCTGAGACAGCAACAGGCTGCGAGTGAACTCAGTGGAGAGATAGCCGCTCTCGATCTGCATAACCTGCTGACTATGCGCCGCACCTTGTTCCGGCCAGAAGAAAGCAATTCCGATGTATTCCATAACGAGGCTGAAAAACAGCGATGCCAGCAGCATACCGATCAGCTTCCACGGCCATCCCCATAACAGATTAAACAGAAAGCCATGCTCTTTGGGCTGCTGCACGCGTGCTGGCGGTGCCGATGTGTTTGGTGGTGGCATCATTCACCTCCCGGCGGTTCTGCGCCAGCTGCACCAGACCACCACGCTTCACTGGTACGGTAATTACGGCGCATCTCAGCAGCGATCTTCTGTAGGCTTTCCGGCATTAAATCGGTTTTACCAGCGGCGGGCAGCGGCATGCGAATCTTCCACAGCTGGCCGCCTTCCAGCAGCGCGAAAGCCTGGCCTTTAGGCAGATTGATGACGTCAGCCGGTGTAAGCATCGGCGTTTTCACCATGCTCACACGATCCTGAGTGTTGGAGGTGAAATCGGTGCCTTGCTCCTGGTTGGTGATGTCGGTGTAACCAGAAACCAGCGTTTTAGAATACACATCCACTTCAGGCAGCTGGCTGGTAAGCAGCTCGGCGGTGCGATTCTCGCGCACGCGCAGCATGATCAGCGTGTTGAAGTTGCCCGTGACCTGCGCAGCTTTGGCGCTGCTACCAATGCGTGCCTCGATGTCAGAAATTGTTTGGGTGTACGCCGTCACCTCGATGCCCGCGCCGCCACCTTTGTTAATCAGAGGAATGAACTCATCGCCCATCAGTTCATTGAACTCGTCACAGTGAAGGCTGATCGGCAGCTTGCCGTCGCCGTTCTCAGGCAGGCCGTCATTGATGCCGTGCTTATAGATATGCCCCGCGATACTGACCAAATCAGCGAACATGCTGTTGCCAACGGCAGCGCCGACTTCACTGTCAGAGAGCGCATCCAGACCGACATAAACGATGCCGCGCTGGCGGATCACCTGTTGCCAGTCAAAAATCGGGCGCGGATCGTCGAGGTCTTCATAGTCAGGCGAGAGTAACGCCGCCGTTTTCCCGGTGGTGAGTTTTTCCAGTAGCGGCAGCAGTGACGCGACGATTTTATCGAAATAGGTTCGGTCGTAACGCACTGCAGAGCGCAGCCCTTCAAGAATGGGATCATAGAGCTTTTTACCGGCTTCAGAACTCAGCGCCAGCTCCATCGCCCAGATGCGCGTGGCATTTGATTGCCCCTGCATATTTCGCGGCAAATCCTTCTCTTTCAGCACATTGCTGCCATTCTCAATTTTGCTGCGCAGCTCCGGCAGATGCTTATCAACGAGATGTTCCACGTAGCGCTGATAGAGCTCGCCGATGTTGGTGACATAGCGAAGGATAAGCGAGTAGTCGGGGCGCTGGCCAAGTGCAACCAGTGCGCGCGTCACGATGTTCACGAATCGCCAGGCGAACTCGCGAAACGCGGCGCTGTTACCTTCAGCGCCTAATTGACCAGCAATGCGCGAAGCCACCTCCGACACACGCCCGAAGCGGCCAACCGCGTTGTAACGAGCCGAGATCTCTGGCCAGCCAAGATGGAAAACGTGGAAGTCATCCTGACGACCGGCGCGGTGCGCTTCAGCCCACATGCGTTTTAGCAAATCGGCATCGCCTTTGGGGTCGAAGACAATGGTGATATTGCCGCGCCGAATATCCTGCGTAACCAGCAACTCTTCCAGCCGTGTTTTGCCAACGCGTGTAGTGCCAACGACTAACGTATGCCCAACGCGCTCGCGTAGATCCATTGATACATCGCGTTCATGTGGTTCGATGCCGTGCAGCGCCGGATTACCGCCAACCGGTGGCAACGGACGAACCGGATTCAGCGGCGTATCAGCTGAAATCAGCGATGACAGCCAGGGCAGAGAATGCTCGCACGCGCGTTCTAACCTGCGCGCATACTGATAAATCCTTGCTGGCTGCACATACTTTTCGACTTCTGGCCGACGCGTATCGAGCAGGCGCTGAGTGTGTTTTTGCTGCCACAGAAAACCTTTGCCCAGGAACAGCCGGTGATGACTTACTGGCACCTGGCGGCTGGTCATCACATAGCGCGGCAAGCGGCGCAGATTTCGGCGATACCTGATCACCTGGCATCCCTGACGGGCTCGAACGGCGGCCAGCACCGCAAAGCCGGTAGCGGTGACATAACTCACCGATGGCGACAGCGCGACAGCCCAGGGCGCTACAACGCAAACGTAGCTGGCGGTAGCGGCTACCAGCGTGGTGTTAAACTCAACTGCGGGACGCAGTAGCGCTTCAATAACATAGCGATCGCTCATAGCAGTGACTCACTTTTGGCAGGATTCAGGCGTGCTGCGCGTGGGATGATGCAGATTGCGCCAATACCAGTAAGCGCGCAGCAGAGCCAGAAAAAGGATGAAGAACAAAGGAAGGAGCATCAGCGCTGCGTGGGGAATTCCATGCAATCCGGCAAATCCCATCACTGGGCTGAAACCTGCTGGCTCAGTGAATGTTCGGTGATCAGCACCGGATAACGTTCCAACTTGAGGCGGCGCGCTAAATCGCTACCTGATACCGGTGCGAGCTGCAGATCGGGCGCAATCTGGCGCAACTGCTGCAAGGATACCGAGCTGCTTACGTTGACCACCATCCCAACTGCACCACGACGGCTGAGCAGTTCAGCGTTACGTGATAGCCATTCCTGCGATTGAGCATCATCGCCAACCAGAAACAGCGCACCAATTCCAGGCAGCTTCAACGCGCGCGGCTCAATGATGCCGGGAGTGAGTTCAGGTGTTGCCACTGGCAACACTGAACCTTCACTGTAATCAGGTTGGATTGATTGCTGTTGCGGCTGAGGCTCAGCGTTAATTCCTTCATAGAACGTCGCTGCCGATTGACCGCCGAGATCCGCGATAACGTTGAGTTCCGCATGTGAGAGAAATGGCAGCGCGGCGATCACGCCAGCCAGCATCAATTTTTTCATTGTTGCCTCCGGGGTTCTGTCCAGATGATTTCGGTTGAAGGTGTTTGGTTGCTCGCGAGGTTGGCGGGTGTCTGTGTTGCTATTGGACGAGGTTGACTGGGTGTGAGTGAAGCCAGCTTTTGGCTGACAATCTGCCGATAGCGTGCAGCAGGTTTGCCGCCAGCCGGATGGTGGTAGCAGCCAGCGGCTTTCAACCAACTGCCGGGGCTGAGTTCCCAGCACTCGCGAAGAATGCTCGCCGCTGCGTTCAGGTTGGTATACGGATCAAATGCATCCCATGTTGAGCTGAAGCGATGGCCATTCCAGCCGAGATTGACCTGTGCAATGCCGACATCGATTCTCTTCAGTGGATGGCTTTTCATAAACTGCTTCAGCGCCAGCCAGGCTGCTTGCCTGCTTTCATAGCGGTAGCCTTTGCCCGCGACGTTAATTGTCCAGGGCCACGGGCGCGTGCCGTGCGGCAGTTTGCGCGATGATTCAGCCAACGCCAGCGAGTAAAGTGACTCGGCTGGAACACCATGCTGCAGAGCGACTTTTTGATAACCCGATGGCACGCTCTGCATGCTGGTTGATGCCATTGAGCTTGTAGCGCTCAGCAACAAAGCGGCTATCAGAAAGCTGCGATATGCCATCCGCTTTCCCCCTGTTGAAGAAGGACCGGCATAATGCCATTGCCGTAGCGCATCCAGCGACCTGCGTCGTGGTTTAAGGTGATCCGGCGCTCGCGAACTTGCTCTGCGGGAATGCGGTGCTGCTGTGCCCAGTTACGGAGTTTCTGATCGCTGCCTTCACTATCGACAAGATAGATATCAACGGGACGTTTATCGGCAAGAACAGCGGAGAGTCGGGCATCGCACCGCTGGCAATCTGCTTCGCGCACGAACAGCGCGAGTCGGCCACCGGAATCATGCGCGATACCTGCGGCGTTGCCCATATTAACTGGTAGCATGTTAGGCATGAGGCGCTTCCAGGCAGCATCAACTTCGCGCTGGAATTTGAGCTCTTTTTCGGTGCGCTCGTACTCCTGTTTTACCCAAAGTTCTGCGTAGTGACGGCGCTCGGCGTCGTTGCGGGCTTCAATTCCCAATGTGCTTAATGGATCTAAATTTGGAGACAAGGTTCCTCTTGTACCGCTTTTAAGCTCTTTAAAGCGCTGATAATCTTGTTGGCTGATTTCCCAATAGCCACCTACATTTTCTTCCGAAATTTTTTCAGTGCTTTTAGTGAAGTCCAAATTATCACTCTCAGCCCCAATGACAAACCTTGAAGGCATTAGTAGCACTGTGGTTATGATGACAAAATATCGCCTCATTGACTCTCCTAAATTACCTTGAAACTATGAGCTGGAAATAAATGGAGAGTGATGGTTAAAGTGAGAGGAATGAATGAAAAAGTAGAAATGTGGGTTATTAAATTAAAGCACCTTGAAATTACTGCCTTTCCAAGATGAGCTAAATAAGTGAGTGCAAATAACTTAAGATGCTTTCAACTCTGTCGAAAGTAATGAACTTTGTGAAATAAATTTGTGTTGATATAAAACTAGGAAGCCAAGCAACAAAAGAAAAAACAATCATCCAAAATTTTAGTTTATTTGCTTGAGATTTAAGCTTTAGTTTTTGACTGCTTATTAAATTAGATAGATCGCTTCCATTATCTGCTTCAGAGTAACTAAACGTACTATCAATAGAGGACTTTATGGCATTTATTATTTTTCTTTGCTCTTGTGTTGTTATAAAAATCAATAGTGATGCAGCGTAAACCCCTAGCAAGAGAAGCAGGGATTCAAAAGAATCCTTTGACTTGAGTATAGCCAAGGGAACAGCCAGTGATACAGGAAGGCCAAATAACTTACCTGATATCCCTGATAAACAGGATGATATTTTCGAAGACAATTCAATATAATTTTCTGACGCAGCCTTCTTTTGCTTTAAGAAAGAAAACTTAGTTAGATAAGCTTCAAAGTTCCCTCTGTAAATACTCAATAAAACATCCCAATTGTTTACGATTTTATCAAAGGGATTCACACCGTTTCGTTCAATATTTAAAAGTTCTAGGATTGAAACCCTAAATAATGAAGATTTTTCTTCTTTGTGCAACCTGTCTGCATCGGAGGACATAATACTGTCAATAACACCAACACTATCAAGTTGTTTTTTTAAATGCTCACTAGTTATCCTCGGGGTGATTACTATTGGGGCACTTGTATCTTTTATCTCTGGATTTGAGTCAATGAAAACCAAATTTAGACATCCAGATATCTTATCATCATAATAGTAAGAGCTTAACAACTTCAACCCATTGATTAATTTAGCTAATTCTAAAGCAGACTTAAGCTCTCCAGTAATATTTTCATCTGATTCTGAGAAGTCATAATCTTCTTCTGATAAATAAACATTATGAGAAGCTTCAGATTTATTTAAATGGTTATCACCTTGAAGATAAGATGATATATTTTTCTTGAAGGTGTAATCACCTGAAGGAAACACAATTGTTAGCTTAACAACATCGCTGGAGTATTGAGGGCATGGATCCCCAAATGCCGTGCTAATCTCATCATCACCATTAAGCAATGTAAACTCTGATAATGAACTACCATTTGACCAAATCTCATTCAAAATGGCATGTGCATCCTGGGCTAAAATGCCATTAAAGGTACACTGATTGTTGTCGAAATCAGGCCTGTTAAGAAGTCTGTAAAGTTTAACTAAAAGCTTGAACTCATTGAAATCAGCCATTTTTCTCTTCCAAGGCTTTTTCAATTTTGGCCTTAGTGTCATCATCTAGATTAGATATGATGATTTTATTTTCAGCTTTAACATATCTAATATCGGCACCATCTCTTGTACCTAATACCCTTTTTTCGAAGACCAATTCCCAGCCATCTGACTTAGTTCTAACACGGGAACGCCTCGTAAGCGTAGCTTGGCTAACGCCAAATTCATTAGGCAATCCGATATCGTCACTATTAAGAAATTCAGATAGATTGTTAATAACATCCCCAAGCTTTGGAGGGACTATGCCACGGACGACATGTTCAATATCATTAATACTCGCAGTTTCCCCATTGGCTTTTTCCTTCAAGTAAGTGAAAACAGCCTCATAGGCTGGTTGTTTAAAGGGCTTAAGATCAACGTTGGCTTCAAAAAACTGTCTTACTCCCGTTAAAGCTAATTCGGTTGCTTTTGAAGGCGGCAAACTATCCGAACATCCTAAAGCCGAGACAAAGTAACCAGAAGCATCAATGTTTGACTTGGGACTTACGAAGGCCAAGTAATTAGGCTTATCTTCATCCTGAGATGTTATATGGTTGAAGTACCTATCATAATTTATTCTTGCTGCCTGATGAATTTTAGATAAATCAATTTCAACAGTTCTAACTGGTATTAAATCATCATTCAAACCTAAAGCATCTTTTTGCTTTATCATTGTTACCAAAAAATAATTAGAACCTTTAACTTCAAAATGAGAGAACACAATAGCTCCACCACTCGCTGCTATTCTGTGAGGGTCTTTTGCTTGCTTGGAAAGCTCATTCATACATGTTTTGGAGAAGGAAATGAAATCTTCACTAGTTGAATTGCTTTCATAATATTTATTAAAAGCTGCAGGTACTTTATAAACATCAATATTAGAATCAAAAGTGCCACGAGCAGCCTGGCTTTCCTTTTTCCCTATAAGGCCATAAAGCTCTTCAATCAAAGTTTGAACATAGATATCATTATTTGGGAGAACTTTAGTTTTAATTTTAGTCTCAACTGCCTGCTTCCCAGACTCTTTAATCAAATCATGGATGACGCAATGACGAAGTTTAAATGACATTCTACTGTCCTTGTGAAAAAGAAATTTATTTTTTGTTTTATAACACCAAGTTCACTGCTTACATAGTTAAAATTTTCTGAAGAGTAGTGTTTGCTCATTGAAGAAAAACGCCGTGACACATATCACGGCGTTTTGTTTATGCTAAAAGGAATTTTTAGCATATGAGCGATGCTCTTCAGCATAGCTCGGTGGAGTCGTTTCGATTTTTTCTACCTTATAGACCATCTGCTGGCCGATCTTTATCCAATCGACCTTAATCAGTCTGGCTTTCAAGCTAACCCGCTGTTCGCCTGCATGATCACCTTTGTTGAGCGTGAAAATGTCTGACGTCAGGTTGCTGAGGGTAAACCCAAGCAGCACTTTCTGGTCCTCGTCTACGGCTTTCTGGCAGCGGCTTATAAGGTCCGTTGCTTCCTTACCGGCGACCGTGGCATCAAAGCGTACATAGGTAGGGTGACCTGCTCCCCGTTGATTAGTACACCCCGATGTTAGTAATGTCTTCATAAGCCACATGAGGACATCCCCATGAAGAAGCGTTTTTCCGACGAACAGATCATCAGTATTCTCCGCGAGGCCGAAGCCGGAGTTTCTGCCCGCGAGCTCTGCCGCAAGCATGCTATTTCCGATGCCACGTTTTACACCTGGCGTAAAAAGTATGGCGGCATGGAGGTGCCCGAGGTTAAGCGCCTGAAGTCGCTTGAGGAAGAGAACGCACGACTCAAGAAGCTGCTGGCCGAAGCCATGCTGGATAAGGAGGCGCTTCAGGTGGCACTGGGCCGAAAGTACTGACGACAGACCAGAAGCGGGAAGCCGTGGTGTTGATGTGTGATGCGACCGGTCTGTCGCAACGTCGTGCATGCAGGCTTACAGGTTTGTCCCTGTCGACCTGCCGTTACGAAGCGCAGCGTCCGGCATCGGATGCGCGTTTATCCGGGCGCATCACCGAACTGGCACTGGAGCGCAGGCGTTTTGGTTACCGCCGCATCTGGCAGCTGCTGCGCCGCGAAGGGCTTCATGTTAATCACAAGCGAGTATACCGGCTCTACCATCTGAGTGGACTCGGCGTAAAACGCAGACGTCGTCGTAAAGGGCTGGCAACAGAACGTCTGCCGCTGCTCCGCCCGGCGGCGCCGAATCTGACCTGGTCGATGGATTTTGTCATGGATGCGCTGGCCACAGGTCGCAGGATCAAGTGCCTGACCTGCGTGGATGACTTCACGAAGGAGTGCCTGACGGTCACCGTTGCCTTCGGGATTTCAGGCGTGCAGGTCACGCGTATTCTGGACAGCATTGCGCTGTTTCGCGGCTATCCGGCTACGATAAGAACCGATCAGGGCCCGGAGTTTACCTGCCGCGCGCTCGATCAATGGGCTTTTGAGCATGGCGTGGAGTTGCGGCTTATCCAGCCCGGCAAGCCGACACAGAACGGATTTATTGAGAGTTTTAACGGGCGCTTTCGCGATGAATGCCTGAATGAACACTGGTTCAGCGACGTCAGTCATGCCAGGAAAACCATCAGTGAATGGCGTCAGGACTATAACGAGTGCCGCCCGCACTCCACACTGAATTATCAGACGCCGTCTGAATTTGCGGCGGGCTGGAGAAAGGGTAATTCTGATAGTGAAGGATCCGACATTACTAAGTGAGCGTTGTATCTAATCCTGGGGGCAGGTCAAGGGTTGTCAGTGGGGCCACTCAGAGCATTAATCACCACGCTGAGGAAGCTGCCAGTGAGGGTTTCAATTCTGCGAATATTGCTAAGATAACCCAGGCCCTTGATGTTGAGATTGAAGTATTCAGCTTTAGTAGAAGTGTTGATGGTGTTGTTTGCAGCGTTGTTGGTAGTGGTAGCAGTCATGATGTTTACTCCAGGAGTGGGAAATAGTGACGGAGAAACATTCATCCCTGACGGATAAATGCTTTCCGTCAGGAAGCGCGGATAGCTATGCCGCGCTGGCTGGTCAGTACAAAGAACCTCATCACACAGGTGACATCCGCATTAAGAGGTTGAGCGGATCGACCACTGCAAAAGCAGCACTTCTCTCAGGTCATGAAGTTTTAGATGGCAACCGCGTAAGCGTCTCTCTCAGGCTGCTGAAACATTGGCTGGTTGTTGAGACAACAACAATAATGCCGTTCCAGTGTCCTTCCGCTAAAAGCGGATGTCAGCGATTAAGTAGTTTTGCGGGAATGAAAATAAAAAAGCGCCAGCAATTGCCAGCGCTCAGGGCCTGCACGCAGACCGGTGGTGTATTCGTTACTCCGGGAGTTGAAGCTCCGGCGCGGTTTTCACGGAGGGCGTGCGCCTTACAGACCAAATCGGATGTGCGGTGATTTGCCTGCCGGACTGATGATTTTCTGTCCCCGTAAAAGACATCCAACCATCCCGCAGTCACGGGGTGCTACATCGAAGCCTGTTAACCTTATCAGCATCGCTGAGGACATAAAAGGCTTTGCTGAAGCGCCAGAAAGTTATTCAGAAGCTTCACTATTTTCCGCCAGCTTTTTCAGGTTGGGTGAAAAGGTAGAGAGCATTTTCCCCTTCATCACCTCCAGATCAACGTCACCCAGCAACTTGACGGCTTCGCTGGCAATCACCGTCTTCTGTTCCAGATCGGCGCGCGTTACGGCGAACGAACGATAGTGCTGCGCCACGCCATACACTTTGCGCACCAGATGGCCGCCATTGCTGAGCATTTCATCGCGCTCTTTGCCGCTGATCAGGCCGTAATGGGATGCCTGAAACACCTTCATTGCCAGCTGATCGTAACCTACCAGCAGCCAGACGCAGCGATAACCCAGCGGTGTGCGGCTGAAGACGCCAATATTGAGCGGTGACACCGACGACACATCCGTCAATGAGATCCGCGCGGGGATAGCTTTAAGCGTCGCTTCCAGCTCATCCACTAACTTCTGGATCTCTGTGGTCGCCAAATCCAGCGCGTTCTCCAGCTTCAACAGCGCCATATCTGCATAAGGATTATCACCTTCAGCGTCACGGCTCATCAAACCGGCGCGCTGAATCACACGCGGCATACTGAGGATTTGTGGTCTGCCGCGTTCACGCAGGTCATCAGGTTGGCGTTTGCGGCCTTCCCATAGTCGAATCGCATAATGCGAGTGCAGTTCAATGGTCAAAGAGGAGCGTAACGCGCCCGCTTTGGCCGTATCGGTTTCGTTCTTTTCTTCAGCCATTTCCCACTCCATATAATTGATGATGCTTCGCCAGTTTTCAGGAGCGTTAAGGCAACATCTATCGTAAAACCATTCACACAACTGCCAGTTATCTGGCTCGTCAGCTGTTAAGGCGTTGGCGTATCGATTGCACGATCCCGGCGATGTCAGCGGCGGAGCGGGATGCTCTCATCATTGGTTCAGGTTGTGCTGGTTTAGCCGATGCGGTGACAGAGGGCGAATCAGCAACGTGAGTGAACTGGCCGGTTCTCGCTTTTTTGATGATCGCCAGCAGCCAGCCGGTTGGGTTCTGGATTGAACCGGCATCGAGATTCTGGCCAAGTTGGTGAAGCAGCTGCTGCGACTGCTCTGTGGGCAACGCTGCCAGCCGGTGTTCAAGCATGGCGAGATCTTCATGGCTGAAACGCTGGCGGTAGCGTTCTGGGATGATTTCCAAAGTTGGCGTAGCCGGTGTATACGTGTTTTTTTTCACACCTTGTGTAAAACAACGTACGTTACCGTTCGGATTCCGAACTCCGGGCTGAAGCCTTGGTATCAGCGAGGGTTCGGAAACCGAACTCAGTGAATTTGAATGAGCTGGCATACTGGGTTCGGCTTCCGAACTCGGTGTTTTTATACCCGGTTCGGAAACCGAATCCGGGGAGATGAGCTTCCTGGCTGCAGCCATTTCCTGTGGCGTTTGTGGCTTGCCCAGGCGGCTTTCGATCTGGCTAATATGGCTTTTGCAGTGGCGCATCTGCGGGTCATTTTTGATTTCATCCAGCACCTGCAACGCGGTTTGCTGGATGGTTTTATTGCCGCTGCGGCACGCTTCAGCGACGGTATCGAGCCACGCCGGGTCCATGATTTCGGCGTCACAGCAGGTTAGCGGTTCATCGTGTTGCGCATAGATATTGCCGCGCACACGGCCCTGATCGTCACGAACGCGCTTGCACAGACTGAGCCAGCCGGTAAGCCGTAACATCAGCAACACACGGCTGACTGTCTCGCGCGATGCCTTGCCTTTGTGCGGGGAAGCGAGCTGCAGCTGCAGTTCGTCATAGCTGGGGAACACTGTGCCATGGTTCTGCTGCGCGTACAGCCTGATCATCATCCACGCCATTTTATCGAGCGGTGAAAGTCGCGTATCAAGCAGCAGCTGGCGCGGATAAGCATCCTGCACATTGCCGAGATAAAGCAAACCGCTGCGCAGCTGCGAGACGCCGTCATCACTGGATTTTTCCGCCAGGCGCGCCTGCATTTTTTCGATCGTCAAAGCGATTAAGCTGTCAGAGGGGAGATTCATGTCATTTCCTTTTGCCGCCGATCGCCAAATGCCATCGGGTAAATGCTGTTATTGCTGCACCCCGCACGGGATACAGAGTGACAACACTCACTATTTCCAGATCGCTTTGCTGTATCTCTCATGCGTCATCAGTTCCCAGTCTTTGCCGCTGTTTTTGCTCAACAGCCGCCAGAACAGGCCAATGTCGATTTTGAGATAATCCGATCCTTTCGCTTTGATGCGCGTGAAGTTGTTCTTGCCGCACCGGAACAATGTCAGCTGCTTAACCGCTTTACGACGGTAAGGCTCTGGAACGTTGACCGGTGCGACAAGTCCTTCAGTTAGCGTTTGGTGGCGATGACTCATGCCATTTTCCGCATGGCGGGTTCAGACTTTTTATTGCTGTGCCAGCCATGTACGGCGTGCCAGATAGCGGTCAATGACAAATCCATCTGCTCAGCACACAGCATCATCACATCGAGGCCATCGGCGCTGTCAGGATCGTCAATGCTGGCTTTCTGCCACTTGCGCCATATCTCGGCATTGTCCTCATCGTTGAGCACTACGCCGCGTCCCTTACGCACTTCTATACCTGCCATGCGGCGACGTGCGGCGACTTCCACAGTGGACAGGCCAAAGTAATGCTGCATCAGCTCGATCGAGCCGTTGAGCGCCAGCGCGCGATCGATGCGCTGCAGGCGTCTTTGCTCACGGCGTGCCTGCTGCAACATCAACGACAGGTTTTCGTGGTGGATGCGGAAAGTCAGCACTGATACGGGGCTGTTCATCAGGTAATGCAGATCTTCAATGGTTAGCCCGTGAAGCATCTGCATCTCCTCGGGCATCAAACCCACCGCTTCGCAGCGGCGGATGTAGCCTGATTTGAGTTCCATCACTAACTGGGTAAGCAGACCGTTGGTGGCCTGAGACAAGCTGTTACTCATCATGGTTATCTCCGGTTTTCAGTAATCTCAATCGACTAAACATGCCGCTCAGCTTTGGCGCTGCAGCTCGCGCAGCCGCCGCAACGTGCGGATTAACTTCATAAACGTCTGAGTTAGATCATCATCAAAGCGCGGCGCGGCATCGCTGCTGCCGATCAGCAGCTCGCGCATCAGGTCCGGTAAGTCCTCATCGCATGTACCACCTGCCAGTGAGGAAAGCAGGCATGAAATCTGCGAGGCGCTGAGTTCTTCGTCAATTCGATAGCCTGCTGAATCAGCGCTGTTATCCGGCACTACGGCTTCGCCATCGCTGTCCGAATCGGCTAGCTCAAAAGCAAGACGAAAGGCGATATTGCGCAGGTGATCGGGATCGTCCTGCAGAGTGGGGATGGACCAGAAATCTGGCGCGGCTGATTGAATGGGGCCGCTTGCTGGTTGAGTGTTGCCAGTGGCAACAGTTGGAGCCGACTCGGAGGTGTTGCCAGTGGCAACAGTGGAACTTGTATTGAAAGTGTTGCCACTGGCAACACCCTGATTGGATGGTAGCGGAGTCGGTTTTCTAACCGGCGAAGGCGCGCGTGGTGTGGCTTCCGGTTCAGGTTGCTGGTTTTGTTGCTGCAGCTGCGGCGCTACCGGTTCAGGCTCGCCGAACAGCTGGCGGCGATTCTGTTCGCTGGGATCAAGCTCAATCAGCCAGCGGTCGTAGTTGAGTGATGGATGTGGCAACGCGTTGACCAGCTCGCCGATAAACTCGTCGCGGAACATCTCCAGCGACCAGCTTTCAGGCGAATTAAAATGCGGGCACACTTTGGCCAGAACGTTTTCAAACGTCGTATCTGGTTTCGCTTCAGCCGCATATTGATTCCACAATTTTTCAGCATCGCTGCGCAGTACCAACAATGCGTTGATCTGCGGACGGCCAAGACCCGACTCCAGCAGCGCCGGTAGATGTGGATAGAGATGACGGACGCAGCTGTCCATGCGGCTCAGGCTGGAGTAACTAACCGGATAGCCTTGATCTGTCAGCGCCGTTGCCAGCTCGCGCAGGGAAACCGTTTTGCCCGATTCATCCTCAATGATCTGACGCGCGTTACGGATGCCGATCGCTTTCTCGATAAAGCTCAGTTCGCCGCGCAGCTCGTTTTCCGCAAGGTGGCCTATCACGCATTTGATGCGTCCAGGCCAGGGTTTGAACAGGCAATGCACGCGGTAGAAATGCTCGCTGTGCGTCTCTTCCCACAGCTCACTCAACGCCTGGTAACGCGTGTTGCCGCCGTCGCTGAAGATGTATGAACCAGGATTGTCGGGATCGAGCGTGACTTTTGGAACCGTATCGAGGCCGCGCGCGCGAATCGATGCCTTGATATCGTCGAAACGTGGATTGCGGCTGGTTCGTGGGTTATCAGGATTGGGGCGAAGCTGATCCAGTGTCAGCACCATGGGCATTTCACTGCCCGGCGCATCTGGCGTCGCCACAGTTAATGTCGCTTCGGCCTGACGTCCGCGTTTCAGAAGCGCATCAGTCAGATCGGTAGTTCGCTGTTTTGCCATCGCTGTCATGCCTGAGCCCTCCCATAACCGAAGTGATAGGAATTGTTTTCAGCATTAGAGAAGCGCGTGTAACGGCCATCATAGGCGGTTTTGACGGTGCCGATAGGGCCTTGGCGTTGCTTACCAATGATGATTTCGGCAATGCCTTTATCGGGAGAGTTCTCGTTGTAAACTTCATCGCGATAGATGAAGAGAATCAGGTCGGCATCCTGTTCCAAAGCGCCAGAATCACGTAAATCACCATTATTTGGCCGCTTATTGGGGCGGGATTCAACTTGCCGATTCAATTGGGATAGTGCGACAAGCGGACATTTCAGCTCTTTGGCCAGCGCCTTCAGACAACGCGAGATCTCTGATATCTCCTGCGTGCGATTCTCTTGTTCAGGTGCGCGCATCAGCTGCAGGTAATCGACCAGAATCAGACTGGGTTGCCCGTATTTGCGGATGTAGCGCCGTGCTCGGGCACGCAACAGCGCCGGAGTCTGGTCGCTGTTTTCATCAATGATTAGCCGATCTTTCCAGGCAGTGACGCGCTCCATTGCCATGCTGATTCTGGCCCAGCACTCATCATCGAGCTGGCCGCTACGTAGTAAATTCAGCTCAACCTGACCCAGCATCGCAACCAGCCGCATCATCAACTGCTCAGCTGGCATTTCCAGGCTGAAGCAGAAAACTAAATTGCTCTCCAGCGCGTCCAGCGCCGCTTCGCACATCGCTAAAGCCAGTGCCGTTTTGCCCATCGAGGGGCGTGCGGCCAACAGAATTAAATCGCCAGCCTGCAAACCGCAGGTCATCTGATCCATTTCTCTAAAGCCTGTCGGCGTACCGGTGATGCCATTGCCGCCGGTCGTCTCTTCTAACCGGGTAAGCAGCTGCGACATGCCATCTAGCACGGTGATTTCCTGGTGTTGGCGTGCATGGCCTTTTTCGGCGAGGTTAAACAGCTGGCTTTCAGCGACTTCAGTGATGTTGCTGGCGGCGGCGTTAGGAAGCTGCACATCGCGCGTGAGTTGGTTGCCTAGCATGTACAGCTGACGTAGCTGGCTCTTTTCGGCAATTATCCGCGCGTAGGCAAGGATGTTGGCCGCGCTCGGCGTGTTCTTGCTTAACTCAGCGAGATAAGCAAATCCACCGCACTGGTCAATGATGTTGTGACGTTCCAGTAATTCGCTGAGGGTGATCAGGTCGAACGGGTTGTTGCCCCTAGCGAGCTCGTCTATGCTTTTGAAAATCGAGCGATGCGGTCCGGAGAAGAAGTCTTCGCGTTGAATCAACGTGACCACATCATCCCAGCGATCGTTATCCAGCATCAGCGCGCCCAGCACGGCCTGCTCAGCATCAATTGAATGCGGCATATCGATTGGGTAATTGCTGGAATTAGACATGATTCACCTCCTTCACCGAACGTGAAAGAAGCGCATCAAACTGGCTTTGCCATTCCGGGAATAATTCACATGCCAGGTTATGCATGGTTTGCAGCGCCGAATCGCTTTTACGACGCGTTTGCGTTTCAAGCCGGTGCGCAGGTTCGCCAGCAAAATGGCCAGCTTTATAGATGTCGAGATCGAAGATTTGGGTATTCAGCAGCGATACAGGCAGTTCGGCGGCGTAGGGACTGTATTTCCCCTCGCTGACAATTGCCTCCAACTGCGACAACGTGGCTTTAGCCAGCGACGTGTAATCCATGCAGTTCACCAGAATGCGAACAGCTGGAAGCTTTATGCCGTAAGAGGAAAGGGAGCGCAGTTGCTCAAACATCGCTATTGAACCACGCAGGAACTCACGAATATCTGGTAGCACTGGCTTCACGATACCGATGGTGGAATCAGTCGCAGCGAGCACTATCAATTCCAACATCACAGAGCGCGCGCCCTGCGAATCAATGATGATTGCGTCATATCCGCTAAAAAGTGGATGCTGCAGAATATTGCGCATGCGTAACCGACCGTCCGGCGCATGCAGCATGGCCGTCAGCAAATGAGCCTGGGGGTCGTTGGAGATGATGACGTCAAGGTTAGGGATAAAACTGTGGGAAATTATCTTGCTCGCATCGCTCAGATCCACGGTCTGCATAAGCAGCTCGTATAGACCGCACGGCGCTTCATAGGTGAGTTGATAGATGCTGCTGGCGGTGGGTTGGCCGAAGTCGCCATCGATTAACAGCGTCTTCAAACCTGCATCAGCGAGGAAGCCACAGAGGTTGGCGGCTTGCGTAGATTTGCCTTCTCCACCTTTGGTGGAAATTACGGGAAGTATTTTCATCATGCACATCCGAAGTTAGTTCGGGTGTACACCTGCTTATTCCGTCAATGCCCGTTTACTGCATGAAATCCGGTGAAAAAATCAAACCTAAACTCTCAGCAAGGGGATTGAAAATCCCCGTGTCCTTGGTTCGATTCCGAGTCCGGGCACCATATTTATAAGGCCTTGCTGAAAAGCGAGGCTTTTTTCGTTTCTGGCGCAGAGTAATACGTCAGATCGTACCCGGATGACCTGAGAAAATGACTGTCAGGGATGCCGTGGTATTTTCCAGAGTGGCTACCTCCCTGATAGCCCTCTGGCACGCGAATAAAACACGCTTCCATCACACCTCGTTGTTAGCCTCTTTTCTCTGTTAGCCTCTTTTCTCTGTTAGCCTCTTTCCTCCGTTAGCCTCTTTCCCCTGTTGACGCATTCTGCTTAATTTCTGCATAGCTCGCCGTTAGCTGCTTCAGATGCATCTCCAGCTGCGCTTTAGCTGCAGCGGGCAAAGGCTGTCCCGTGGGCGTTTGTGACAATGCCCGTAGCTGCTCCTCAGCCGGTATCGATTGATTAAATGACTGCTGGGTGGCAAACACGGCGGATTTCAGTTCGCTGACCGTCATGTATTTTCCCTTCTGTTCATCCAGCCTGCTCAGCCGCTCACTCAGTTGCGTCAGCTTCGTCATACCCTGATGCCAGCCAGACAGGCTCCCTGCTGACAACGCATTGGCCTTCTGCTGTTGCTGCCAGGCCTGCACCAGCGGCCTGGCCTGCTCCGGCCACAGTATCTGCGCCTGTTCAACCAGCTGACGACCGTAATCGATATTCCAGCCCGGCGGTAACTGCGCCAGGCTGGAAAGCTGCCGCTGGGTTTGTGCAATTTGGGGCGGTAACGACGCTTGCTGGCGCAGGCTATCCCGCTGGGCGGGAGAAAGAATCGCGGGCAGCGGGGCCAGCGATGCCGCCAGCTGCGCCTGCAGCGGGTCAGGCCGGTGGAAAGCATGCCATCCCCACAGCGCGGCGCTTCCTGCCGCCAGCATGGTAATCACCCCCAACGCAAACGGCTTCCAGGATTTTGCCGGTGCCGGCAGCGTCGTCAACACGGCCACATTCGGCTGAGGTTCCGGCTGCGCCACATACACCCACTTAACCGCGTTAATGCGGTCATAAATATCTGCCGCCGGACGGCCGGACGGGGCATTAGCCCAGCTTGCCTGGCCGTCTGTTGCCGGTGCGGGCAGTACAACGCCGGGTTGAATCGCAGCGCCCGTGCCAGCGGCGCCATCGCTGTTTTCCAGCCGGACAGCGCTGTTATGCATCTGGCTACGTAATGCATCAAGCTGGCTCAGATGCTTAAGCTCCAGCCGCTGGAGAACGTCCCCCAGACGGGTGAGGTGCTGCTCGGCACGATACAGCTGACTGATGTCGCTGTAGCTCAACGGTAAGGTGCGCATCAGCTGCTGGATACGCTGGCTCAGACCGCTGAGGATCTCCATGCGGGCGTGCACAGGCTGCGGCCAGAGAGCGCCCCACTGATGGCTTATCAATGCCTCCAGGACAGACAATCCTTCATTAAGGCCATACAGTCCGGCCAGCTGCGTGCGGGCGAGCGTGTACCAGGCCGCCGTCTGTAGCTCCACGCCATTTTGCTCAAACAGCGAAAGACACAACTTTTCGGCATAGTGCCAGTTCACATCGGGCCGCGCAGGGTGGGACAGCTTGTTCAGCTCATCACGCAGGGCGGCATAATCCGCCAGCGTACGCGGGTCGTTACCGGTTTTGATTTTACGGGAGGGGGTGTCATTCATGACCTGATATCCATTTCCTGGCATTAGGGTTAATAAACTGCTGCTGTTTCAAATGGCGGATCAGCACTTTGCCTTCCGGCATAAAGTCGGTGCCATAGCGCACCAGGCCGATACCTTTGAGTTCGGCATCAATGGTGTAACGCAGTTCGCCGGGGAGTGTTTGCTGGAGGAGAGTGACATTCAGCGACTGCAATCGTGGTTCGTATTTGAGCAAAACTCTGGCCAGGGCATCTATTAATTCATGTGCCGTTCCCGGCATGCCTTGCAGTATCCTGGTCATGTCAGGCAAACCGTAGTCGGGTAATTGAGACAGAGTACCTGCGCGAGAGTTGAGTATCCGTTGAATATTATCCAGCACGGATAGAATAACCTGATTTTCTTCGCTGACCTGATTGAGGTCGAGATCGCCGCTAAAATTGCCGTACAGCAATTCATATAACGACGCACTGTTGTGATTCATAAACGCGTCCAGAATGTTTATTAATTAAAAATAACGTACTCAGATGTTATTTATGGCAAGTTTATATTTAGTGGGATAATCTTATTAGAGGCAATAAAAATCAGAAAGATTGAGTAGGGGCAAAATAAAAATCCCTATAAAAAACATCGTAAGGTCCTGATTCTTATTTTTAGCCCTATAGCACAGGCTTGATCCAACCATATAGACGCCAATAGCAAAAATCACTAAATATAGTAGAGACAGGCATACATCCTTTCTGTAAATAAAGAGGTGATTTACTAATTTATGCGGAGAGAAATATTCAATCTGATGATTTTAGGTTACTGGCCTACAGATTATTGTCGCGGTTCGGTCCAGCGGATGTAAAAATACGCATCATTTATCCCTTCTCCTCGCTGCACATCGTGTAAAAACCACGCATAAAGCACCTCTGGTGCGTTGTACAACATCATCGGCAACGGTTTGCCATTAAAGCCAGCCGCCCCGCATTCAATAAAGCGTTTCGCCCGGGCGCATGCTGGCATGTGAATATTCACCAAAAATAGTTGTGGCGGATTTGACAACTGCCGGGTTAGCAGAAGATTTGCCGCGTTAACGACGTCTGTCAGCCAGCCCCAGTGTTTTTTCAAGATAAGGATCTCATCGATCACCTCACCCCCTGCCTGTTTAGCTTGCGGATTGATACCCACCAACCCCATCGAGGCGCCTGCAGCCGTGAGAATGCTCGATTGAATGTTTTCCAGACGGCGAAGTTCGCTCTTGTATTCATAATGCTGCTTACCCAGCCATTCAAAATAGCTGTCCAGATGCCGGTTCATCGCCCCATAGCTCAGCAATTTGTCAGGTACCGCTTGCTGATAGCGGCTTACCCACTGCCCGGCAGACCTATTTTGCACGCCGTCTTGCAGGGTAAAATAGGCAGCAACTACGGGATCAAACTCATCTAAGGTCTTCAGGTCAGGAAACGGTATTCCGACCTTAACGGCCTCAACATACATTTTCCTCAGCGACACCCGACAAAGCTCAGCGCTCGGCTTCTGCTCGTCGGGTTGTAACCCACCCCCAATATCCTCGCTGTATCCCGGCATTAGCACTTCCTGATGCTTACTCCCTCCACGCCCAGTGCGGTACACGCACCGCCAGAGTCGCCGCTCATGTGCCGCCACGAGGTGCAAGGATGCTTTAACCGCGTCCGGCAGCGGTGACATATGCTCCAGATATTTACGTCCGAACATGGTACCGGTTATTGCCAGCGTTTTAGCGACAGGGCCCGGCAACCAGCTGACCACCGAGGCCGCATAGTCCAGACCGTTATCGCTGCTCTGCGGCGTGTCCCGCGAGCAGTCAAACAGTCCGGTAAATACGATATCAACCGGCACGCCGCGAAAGGTGGGGGATCCACTGGCTTTCTTGTCGCATACATCATCCAGCAGATTATCGAGAAACTGCCTACCCAGTGTTCCCCCCATGTCAAAACCGAATACCGACACCGATATCAGCCGCACCGGAACTTCCCCGCTTTTTAACGCCTCATCAAATGACCGTATAAACCGTTTTTTTACACTGTTAAGCCGGGTATCTACGCCAGTCAAAAATGTGTAGGCCATAAATTCTGAATCACGCAGCCACGGCGTCGCTTCAGTGCTCACCCGTTTCATGGCATTGATCGCCGACTTGTTCAGCAACCCCTGCCTCCCTTTTGGGGTCAGAAGCGTATCTTTCATTTCCGTCAGTACATCATTGCGGCTGGCACCGCCTATCAACGATTTAAAGGCCTCTTTGGCCATATCGGTAGGTGTATTTTTAATGTCATCCAGTATCGAGCCTAGGGATTTATCCATCATCCCCTGAAGTCGCTCCGCCGTCGTCTCGTCGAACGGTGTGCCCAGGCCGGATATGTAGTGCGCTTGGTAAGATTCGGTTGAATTATCTTTTTCTGGTTGAGGATATGCCCTGTAAAGACGGGCAATATTGCTCAGTCGGTTAGCCGGTGCGTCCTGTTCGATATTGCGTCCCACGCCGTCAAAAAAGAACCCAATATGCAGCACCCTCGAGCAGTTACTTAGTCCGAAATCGCAGGCCTGCTCCGCTTGGTTCGCCGCGGAGATAATGGCATCCAAATTAATATCCATATCCACTTATCCTTTTATTTATTCTTAATACTGTCTGTAGGTTTGTAATTCGGACTGCGCGGGTCATAGGGCGAAAAAGCGTTATCACTCCAGCCCAGCAGCACCCGGTCGCCGGGGAAAAAATGGACGTGAAGATCGTTTTCGCCGCGCTTACGCTCAGGCATCGGCATAGTAACTCTGTGAATCTCTGTTCGTATTCCGGCATTGTACTGCGCTCTTGTATAGTTCACGGTCCAGATTACCTCGGCGGTTTTGCCCTTAATCGAACCACAGCAGGTTGTTTTTCCATTTTCACCCGCATACTTATTATTGGGATCAAAAGCCCCCGCATTGCCCCCCGCCACGCCGTTCACGCTGAAGCCGAGAATGGGACGATCGATTTTACTGTGAATGATTAGCGTCACACCGCCCGCCGGCGGTGCCCAGAGCATCACCCAGACCACCCACCCAAACAGATACACCACCGGTAGAAATATAACGCCCCAGATCCATACTTTACGCCTTTCGTAAAACCTGTTTACGGCGGTATCAATTTTTTCCATATAGGTAAAAAAACCCATTACTATTCCTCAAATTTTATTACCATCAGGTAAGAGTCTTAAAAACAATTCTTCCGAAAATAATGACACCCAAGTTAATCACCCTATTTATTCTTTTTATTTATCCTTAAGATTTTCTGTGGGAATGTAATTCGGACTACGGGGATCATGGGGCGAAAAAGCGTTATCACTCCAGCCCAGCAGCACCCAGTCACCTGGTAAAAAATGAACATGCAAATCATTTTCTCCCCACTTTCTTTCTGGCAAATGCATTACAACACGGCGAGTTTCTTTGCGAAGCCCTGCATCATACTGAGCACGTGTAGTGCTTAGTGTCCATATTACTTCCGCGGTCTTTCCACTGATGCTGCCACAGCAGGTTGCCTTACCTGCACCTTTGGCATATGGGTTATTTTTGTCATATGCTGAAGAATTACCGCCCGCCACTCCGTTAACACTGAATCCCAAAATTGGCCGGTCAATTTCACTGTGAATAATTAACGTTACCCCTCCAGTCGGTGGCCCCCAGATAGATGCCCAGATTAACCAGCTAATGTATGCCAGAACCACTGCCAACAAACTGCCCCAGATCCATTTTCCCCAGCGGGCATAGACACGATTAATGGCGTTATCAACTTTGTCGTAAGACTTAAAAAATCCCATTATTCATTTCCTAATTGAACCAAACACCATGAACTGTTTAGATTTTCAGTACTGTGTATTCGCGAGGTTAACCAGCACATCTGCCAGCGTTAGCGTTCCATTTACTATGTTCGGTACTGCAACCCTCAGTGAGTCTGATTCCAGCTTAGCCCTCCCACCATTGAGGTAATACAGCGCATAAACTTTCTGATCCAGTGGAGTTGCGACTCCGGCTTCTACTGCTTTTCTCAGTGCTTTAATCACCATGTCACGCTGTATACAGGGAGTGAAATGCTGGCTCATCGGCATCTTCTGCCATTCCCTCAAAACGCTACTGACCTCTGGCTTGTCAGCTATTTGCTGCCAAACTTCTTCGCTGAGTCTCACCTTATGATCACTGGGATTTTCAATCGTTGACGCTGGAATCTCGATCGGCTGCCAGCCCTCCTTTGCGGGAACCCACCACTGCGTAATTCCATTAAATAATAAGGCATGCCATTCTTGTTCGTTCTGTAGTGCCAGGATGCTGAGAACATGATGAGCGTGGAAACGAACCAATGCAGTAGTGCCATCCGGCGTAATAATGCTACAGCCGTTCGCAAGCTGAATTGCCAGTGCACTGGATGATCGTGTTGATACAATCACGCCAACAATACCCGGGGTTTTGGAAATATACTCGCCAAATTTCTCCTTATGCTTGATATCCAGTAACCACGGGCCGTAATCTTTTGCTTGATACAGCTGAGGATGAATATATAGCGGAAACATTTCGGATTTATGCTGCGCACGTAATGCAGCAAATAGGTCTGCCGTCTGAGTACCCCCCTCAATTAAGAGAGAGAAGCGATATTCATCTTCCCTGCAAACGGACTGAAGTAACGTTGTCATATCCATTTCTAAGCTCCCTGCACCACAGCATCATTTGCTTTAATCGCGTTTAGTAGACACTCAATACAGATTTTCTTCTTAAATACCGGGTACTGTTCAGGGAACAACGGAATGGTCAGTGGCACTGCACCCTCCGCGCCATCCTCCATCAGCTCAACGCTCACGGAGGGGAAATCCATCTCCGCCGCATCTTTCACCCGCTTCAGCGTCAGCTTCATCCGGCGCATATAAATCCCGGTGGTGCCGTACTCCACCCCGTTCGCGTCGATCTTCAGGTAGCTGCCGCCGCCGCTCAGCGTGATGCGCTTTTTCCCGGCGAACAGCACGTCTGCGGTGCTGGTCAGCGTCAGCGCCTTCTGCGCAAACAGGCCCAGCCGGGCGTTCTGCGCCTGCACCTCCAACGGGCCTTCGCCCGACTTCAGGCTCAGCTGGCCGGTGCGCGCAAACAGCCCGGCTTTCTCTCCCGCCAGCGCCGTCAGGTTGCCCATAACGCCCGCGCTGATATCGCCCCCCGCGTTGATGCTCAGGTTCTTCGCGGCCGCCAGCTGCATCTCCGCGCCGCTGGTGAACGCCATGCCCGCCGGTGCCGAGAAGTGCAGCGCCTCGTTGAGCGGCTTCAGCCGTTCGCTAAACATCGCTATCTGCGCATCGGTGTCCGCCTTCAGCGCGCCGGCCGCCTCTGCCGCGGACTGCAGCTGCGCCAGCCGGCGCTCAAGCCGCTCTATTTCCCGCAGCGCCGCGTCCATATCCAGCACCGGTCCGTCGCCCGCCGGCCGGGCGTCGGCGCTGATGAACAGGCCCCTGCCCGCGCGCAGCGCGCCGTACTCACCGGTGCCCAGCTCGCTGCCGGTGCCGCGCGGTGCCTCACGCGCGTCGACGATGTGCCCGGCGTTCAGCCGGGTTTTGCCGTATGCGGTCGCCAGCCTGATATGCTCCAGGCCACGCCGGTCCTCCATGCGCAGCTTGTTGTTCGCCGGCGTCCGCAGCACGTTGCGCGTGCGGTTGTCGCGGGCGACGTGGTCCGGGTGCGCCGAATCGTGCAGCGCGTGCGCGATGTACGGCAGGTCGATGTCGCCGTTGCCGTACGCTATCGCCACCTCGGTGCCGTCGGTCAGCGGCGCATGCCAGCCGTGGTCGCGCCCGCCGTAAGGCTTCGCCAGGCGCAGCCACAGGTACGCGTAACCCTGCTCACTATCGGCCCGGTCAAAGTCAAGCCTCACCCGGTAGCGCCCGTGGCCGTCCAGGTGCGCGTAGATATCGCCCTTCTCGCGGCTCTCGATGCGGGCGGGCAGCGTGCCGCGGATTTCCGGGCGCGGGATTTCCGCCGGGCGGAAGCAGTAGCGCTCGCCGTAAGGCATCCCCGACACCAGCACGTGCAGCCGCGTGTCGCGCGCCGCGCTGAAGCTCACCCGCGTGATGATGACGCCCTCCTTCAGCGCGTTAATCACCTCACCCTGCGGCTCCAGCACCTGCCCGGGCGCGAGGCCGGCGGCGTTGCTGAACAGCAGTACCCGCGCCGATTTGTTCAGCTCGCGCTCGTGGTGAAGGCGGGCGTAAAACGCGCCGGATTCGGTGGCAGGCTCCGGGTCGCCGTCATCGCCCGCCTCGCGAAAGGGCACGGCGTAGCGGTAGTGTTCGCCGGTGGTGACGGCATCGCTGCGCACGCTGACCGTGGAGTCCTGCGGGGTTGCCGCCGTGCGGTAGTTGTAGTCGCGCGTGGCGGTGCCGCCCGTCACCACCTCATGACGGGTGCGCACGTCCCACACCGACTCCGCCGCACCGTCATACAGCCCGGACGGCTCGCGGTACGGCAGGCTGACGCCAAAGCGGTAGCCCGCCTGGGCGTCGGCAAATATCAGCGTTTCGGTTTCGGTGGCCGCCTGCATTTCGCTGCGGAACCAGATGCCAACTTCGGAGAGCAGCCGCTGGATAAATTCGAGGTCGGTCTCCCGCCACTGGGTTATCAGCCCGCGCGGCGGGTAGCTGCGCGCCAGGCGGAACTCGAACTCCGGCCCGGTAAAGCCGTGACTGCGCAGCACCTGCTCCACCACCTCCGGCACCGACTGGTTCTGGAATACGGCGCACCGCCGGGTGCGCGACAGCAGCGCCAGCCCTGATTCCAGCGTCACCCGCCAGTGCGACTGGTCGGCGGTGGTGGAGAGCCACTCCAGCCCGGTCAGCACCCCATGCACCGCGCGACCCGCGCGCATCCGCAGGCTGGCGTACTTCATCAGCACCTGCTCCGGGGCGATGTCTTCCGGCGGCGCGGTGAACTCGATCGTCCAGCAAAACGGTTCACTCAGCGCCTCCCGCCCCTTAATGTTCAGCACGTCCGGCCGCAGCGTGCTGCCGGTGATCTCCAGCGCAAAGCGCGGGCTGAGATCAAACAGCGCATTCCAGTTATCCATAACTCACTCCTTGAGGGTGATAAGGCTGAGCCAGCCGTCACCCAGTTCAATAATGCGTGCTTTGTCCGGGTCGAGATCGTCACGGGTCAGTACCAGACGCCAGCGGTTATCCTTCAGATCCGGGCGGTTGAACAGCCCTACGACCGCCACAAACCGGGCATTGTCATCCATCGGCATATTCAGCGTGACGCTGCCATCCGGCATCACCAGCAGTGAACGTGAGGCCAGTACGTCGTCCTTTAATGCTGCATCCGCTTTATTAAGTAAGGTCGGGTAGTTCGCCGCCTCCACCGCCTTACGATCTTTCAACTGGTAAACGCGCACCATGGTCGCCAACGGCGTCTGTTCGCCGTCAGCGTTAGACGCTGCACGTGGTATGAAATCCAGATGCAGCACTTTGATCTGCTTGTAAAAGATAGATTTGGTCAGGCTGACCGTGCCGTCCGTGACGCTCTGGGTCAGACCGCAGCCTGCCAGCAGGCAGCAGGCGATGAACGCAAAGGTTCGCCGCCAGATTACTTTTGCCATTCAGATATTCCTGTTAGTGATTATTCAAAGCGGTAGTGGCCATCTTCGGCCGGGGATAAGGATGCGCACTGCACGCCCGTGTAGCAGCCGAGGCTGACGGTCAGGGTTTCGCGGTCACCGCATCGGCCATTCTTCAGCCCCAACAGGCCGGTGCGACCGAGCTGGATCCGCCGACCGTTGCCAAGACGCGGTTCCGGCAGCAAGCTGACCGGCACGGTCAGCCGTAAGCGGGCGTCACTGCGATAACCGAGATAAACGCGTAGCAGCACCAGCAAATCGGCATGGTGATGACCGCCCGGTAGCCAGCCTTCAGCCTCTTGCGGATTACTCGTCACCAGCGTCAACAGCACGCGACTGCTGGCCTCTTTCGCCGTTTTGCCCAGCGTGGCCCGCTGCGATAGCGGCACGCGATTGCCGGCTTTGAGACACGTACGTCGTTCAATCGGGACTTTCACCGGATCGTGCGGGGTTACGATCGCTTCCGTGTCCGGAGCCAGCAGGCGGACGAGGGCACGGATGCCCTCGGCATTGCGCGTAGGCAACCTCATGGTGCCCAGCAGTGCCAGAAAACGCGAAACGGGTGTGGCAATGTGCCTGGCCGTGCCGGGGATCCCCAACCCCACCAGCCCCAGCAGACACTGCGAAGTGGCGTCTCGCCCACCCGCCTCAAACGTGGCCGGATAGGCATATTTGCGCCAGATGCGGTAATACTGAGTGGTGATACGGTGGTTAAAGATATCCAGAAATGCGGTTGTTGCTTCATGGCCTTCCCGCCGCTGGGCAATGTCATCCAGATAGGTGCCCGGCAGCGGCGAATCCACGCCATACATCCCGAGGAAAGTGGTACGCACGGTCGGCGGCAAGTCCGGGCGATCGACGTCGGTCTCGATCTGTTTCAGTTCGCTGACCGGAAACCCCATACCTGGCCAGGGACGAAAACGCACCGGATCCGTCCCCGGATGGCTGGTTGCCCCCAACAGCGGAGAATCCGGCTCTGCCTGTTCAAGCAGCTGGCAAAAGCGGTAAAAGTTAGCCCGCCAGATGTTCTGGCTTAATGCCAGCGTCAGCCCGGTACGTGCTGGCTGTGATTCTCGCGCCATCGCAGTCGTTTCCCTGTCGGTTGCAGTACCAGCGTCAGCTGGTTGAAGAGATGAATATCCGCATACAACGCGAAGAAGCGGTGCAGCATTTCACCAAACAGATTCACATCGCCCTCCCCGGCAAAATTGTCGGCATTAAGGGTCACTTCGATGTCCACGCCGCGCAGCATAAAACCGCGCTCAAAGCGGCGGATAAGCTGGTGCTTCACCGCGACAATCGCCTCAAGGCGGCGGCGGTTCATTTCATCATCGGTCCAGTCATACAGCGCCAGCGTCCCGCGCAGGACTTCGGGGTTATCCATCATGCTGAGGAAGTTCGATCCCAGGTGGCTCATCACCCGCCAGTGAAAACGATCGCTGGCCGGCGGATAAAGCGGCAGGGTGGGAGAAGAGAGGTTGAGCACCTTAACCGGCACCTTTCCGGCCTTCACCACCCGGTCCAGCAGCGTGCTTTCCAGCGCTTTACGCGGTAGCTGACCGTTGGTACCGGTAATGCGCAGTGAGAGCGATTCGGGTTTTTCGGCCAGTTTTTCGATTTCAAACGCGCCGCCGCCAAGGATTAGCCAGGTGTCGTACAGCCCGGAGGCACCGCGCCTGACGCGGGTGTGGTAATAACGCTCCGGCGCGTCGTGGCGCATCATGCCGCCCCGATGGCGGAAGCTGGTAAAGGGCACGTAGGGATGCCTGCCGTGCTTCACCGCGCCGTGAATGTCATCGACGCTGTAAATCTCGGTGTGCCCGTCCTGCAGACGCAGTGGCCGCAACAGGTATTCATTGTCCAGCGGGTTGAGCGTCAACGGGTCGGCTTCCAGCGTGAACAGGTTGATCACCGGCGCACAGTGCAGGCGGAAGTTTTCGGTTTCAAACGGCAGGTCAGAGGACCAGGTTTCATTCAGCACGATGTCGATTTCAAACCAGCTGCTGGCGGCATTCAGGCCGATAGTCTCCAGCCCGTGCAGCTCCAGGAACATAAACTTCGGCCGGAAGCTGAAGTATTCCAACAGCAGCTGGTAGCCGCTAAAGGCCGATTCCCCCTTCGGCCACAGGCGATCCTGCTCCTCAAACCCCCTTGGCTTGCACCAGCCGTCAAATTTGCGGCGTTCGGTGTGAGTACCGGCGTGGCGCGCATAGGTGGCATGAACGCGGCGCGTCATCGCCAGATGCAGCGCGGAAGCCACCGGGCTGTCGGCGTTCAGGTAAATGGCCACTTTGTCGAGACCAGCTTTGGCCCAGTTCACTTTTTCCGGGCATTCAAAACGCAAACGGATCGCCGATCGACCGTTGGTTTCGGTTTGCAGGCAGGCATCCGCCAGGTGCAGCGGCTGGAGCGGGATGTCATAAGTGGTACGGTACTGGCAGGCGGTTTTGTGCGGCCCGACCGGTCGCGACAGCACCGGAAACCCTTCGGGTAACGCTTCGGTCTGGCGCAGACTGCGCCAGTCTGGGGAAAACTCCACAATAGCCAGCGACGGAATAGTGCGCATATAGTGCGGCCACAGCAGGCTAACCAGCCCTTCAGTCAGCTCAGGCAGATCGTCGTCGAGCTTTTCGCGCATCCGCCCCATAAGGAAAGCAAAACCTTCGAACAGGCGCTCCACATACGGATCACGGGCGCCCGGCTTGTCCAGATTGAGTTGCGCGGCCCGGTCGGGGTGTGCGCGTGAGAATTCTTTACCGGCCTCGCGCAGGTAGCGCATTTCGGCCTCGTAATAGCGCAGGGTCAAATCATCCATGGTGGCAAATCCAGTGAGTTGTCAGAGAAAAAATCAGCTACAGAGCACCATGGCACGAGCCGGATCAATGGCGATAAGCCCGGCGAGCAGCCTGTCCATCTCCGCCGCAAGGCGCGTTTTATCCGACTCGCTGCGGCTGGCCTTGATGCGCAGCAGCTTGAGGCTGCGGGCTCTGGCTTCAAAAATTAGCTGTGGTTCCCAGGCGGGCAACAGGATCTCTCCGGCCTGCTCAAGCAGCTCACTGAGCAGGTGCAACGCCATATCATTCTTGCCGTGCTGTTCGGCAATACGTGCCATCAGCAGACGTAGCAGCCACTTCTGACGAACCGAGGTGATGCCGGGCCGCAATTGCAGCCAGCCCAGCGCCGCCTCGATCCCATCCGCATCGGCCTGCGCCAGCGCTTCGCTCTCCAGCCCGAGAATATCGTCGTCATTCCCACCGGGTGTGGCACTGGGGGTATCGCCCATCCAGCCGCCCGGTTCCTCTCTGATCTGCTGGTTTATCCAGTTCAGCGTCACCTCATCCGCAAACGGGGTGCCGTCGTTATAGGCGAGGGTTTCAAAGCCCGGCAGGCGCAGAAGGAACAGGCGCACATCTTCGCGAATGATATCGGCCCAGCCGTCGTAAGGCGCTCCGCAGCGGCTCAGGGCCTGATGCAGATACCACTGTAAATCGAGCCAGAGGTGGTTGACCCCTTCGCCAAACATGCTGCCGGCGTGCTCCATCAGCTCCTGCCAGCTTTGCTGCAGGTACAGGCGTTTCAGTTGGGCGCGGTAGTCGGTACGCGGCGGCACCAGCCGGGTGCGCCCACTGGCATCCAGCGGCGGTAGTTCGTGCACCGTATCCCAGCGGAGGCTTTTCATCAGATGATGCCCGGAAAGCCAGCCAAGAGGCTGTTCGTTGAGAAAGCGCACCAGTAAACGCGCCTGGTCCAGCAGGTCACGACCTGACTGCACGTCTTTCAGCTGGGCCGCCGGGGCGGCAGGCGCAGACTCATTGCCGTAACGCGCATCGTCTGCCGGACGGCTGTTTTGCGGGACCACGCTGTGCAGACCGCCCGATTGCACCAGCCGGTTTTCCAGCGCCTGGTACAGGCCGCCCAGTTCAGGACGACTGCTTTCCTGCCATTGCTGTAGGCCCGTGTCCAGCAGTGCCAGTGCAGCGACGATGCGCTCAAAGCCGGTGCGGTCCACTTCCGGATAGAGGGACAGGCTGTCGAGAAAACGCCCGCCTCCCAGCCATTCTGCCGCCTTCTTGCGGCTGTTAGTTCTGGCGGGAAGTAACGCATGGCCAAAACGCTTCACCAGCGCGGCCAGCAGCGACAGCCCTTCCGCCAGCCCCGACTCCCCGTCGCGGTGCAGCCTTGCCCAGATGTACCAGGTTGCTACCCGAACATCCTTGCAGCGGGTGCAGATCAGCCTTTCCGCCAGCTCGCACATTAGCCCGGTATCAATGCCGGACAGTTTGTTGATCTCTTCGCGCATCTGCTGGAAGTCATCGTCGTATCCCGGGTCGTCACCCACCGGGCTGTCCTCTGAAATCGGACTGAGCCATTTATCCCATCGCGCGGCATCCGCCGATGCCCGTGACAGTAGCGCCTGCTGTCCGGCCGGATCGTCGGTGCAGGTGGTTATCAGTGTCTGTAATGAAGCCATAACGTTATCTCTGGATCCCTGTTGCGTCTGGCGCAGGTGCGCCCGACGTGACTCATCAATATCCTGCCGAATCCCTGCTTTCCTCAGCCTCGTTCGCGGTGGGCTGATCGAGGAAAATTTGCTCTGGCAGTCTGAAATTGCGTAGCTGAAGCAGCGCCAGCGGGCCTTCGCCCAGTTCACTGCGCAGAATGACTTTCAGCGGATCGCCGTCCGGCGTGGACCACACCAGCTGGGTGCGGCTGGTGTCCAGCGGCGTCACCTTCGCCTTATCCAGCAGGCGGATCAGCCCCCAGTTGCCCGGGTTATTGGCATATAGCTGCATACCGGTTTTGACGCTGCGCCAGCTCAGCTGCGCGCCCGGATAAAAGGTGTTACCCGGCCAGCTAAAGTTCTGCCAGCTTTCCATCTGGTTGAAGTAATCCAGACTCTGCTCGCCAATGGTCATCTGCAGCCGGGCGATGTTGCGCGACGGACGGGCCATCAGCTCAAATTGCACCCCGGCATCTCCCTGAGCAAAGGCAATGTCACCGATTTCAGCCAGCTGATTAATCACCTTCATAAACAGCGGGTTGACCGTCATCCCCTGGCTGGCGGCGGCATCGACCACCCAGCGGTTGCCCTCCTGATGCAAAATGCCGCTGAGGTTCGCTTTCAGGAAGGTATCGATACGTCCGGAATCGGCGCGCAGAAACTGCGCAAGCAGCGGCAATGAGGCATCGCTACCCGTCGCCTTAAACGGATAGCGTCCGGCAAAGGCTTTGTTCCACTGTTCGACAATCGAATTTCGCCAGCGGGCGTTCAGGCTACCCGCTGCCGGAGCCAGCACCTGGCGCCAGGCGAGATCCAGCGGCTGCACGAACAGAGACTGACCAAATCCGCTCCACTCCTGCCCGAGACTGGCTGCCATCAGGCTGCCGTAATCACGGGTGTCGGTGAGATCGATGGCTTTTCCCTGGAAAACCGTCTGTGCCAACATCTGCGACATCGCCTGCGGATCGGGTGCGCTGGTCACTTGCTGCAGCTTAAGGCGCACCTGGGTTACGCGGGCAAGCCAGGACTGGAAGCTCAGGTTGCCGTTGCTGCCAGTTCCCTCTTTCCCGGTCATCACTCCAATCAACGGTCCAAACACGCTTTCAAGCGGGCCACGCGGCCCCTGCGCCTGAGCGATAAACTGCTTCTCATTCTTCTCTTTACCGATCAGCTTCTTCGCTGAATCGACGATTGAATCGGCCAGTGCTTCGCTTTTCTCGCCGGTTTTACCCTGCCACGCCAGGGTGTTCATCAGTGCGACCAGCGGCGACTGGCGGACGTCGGCGACCAGGCTCAGCTGGGCAATCGCTTCCGAGAGAGACGTCGCCTCATGCCATTGAATGCTGTTCACCAGGTTGAGCCAGGCATTGCCGAAATCGGTGAAATAGCGCCCGGTCAGGCGCGTTTTCAGCGCCTCTGGCGACATCTCGCTGTCCGACGGATGCTTTTTGTCCGACAGCACCCAATCAATTTCATCGCGGCGGGTTTTCACCACCTCGTTTATCGCGTCCTGCACCTGTTCCTGCCAGGCCTGGCGAGTGAACATGCCTGGCACCACTTCTTCCGTGCTGAAGACCGGAGAAGCATCGGTGTCGCCGGTCATATCCCTGAGGGTTAAGTCCGGCCAGTTGCTGGCGATGCGCTTTAGCATCTCCTGATACAGCCCGGACTCGGCGTTGCGCTGCCCGATGTGTTTAAGCAGGATCTGACGTACGTTGCTGACCAGCTGCGCATCCGGTTTGGTGCGCCACTCCGGGTGATCCGGCAGGTTTTGGGCGTAAAAACCGAGCAGCTTTGGTGCCAGCGCTTGCCAGTTGCCATCCGGGATGCCCTGTCGTTTTGGCCAGGCTGTCAGCATGTTTTTCCCCAGCCAGTCCGCATCCGCATGGTCCGGTTGAGCCAACATCAGGTAGCCCTTAAGCAGCAGGTATGCACGCTGCGTACCCTGCGTTCTTGCCTGGCTGGCGGGAGGCAATTGCACAAAAGCGTCCAGCTTTTCCTTGAGGTGGGCGGCAGCCGCATCGCGCATCAGCCGGTTATTGTTGCGGGCATACAGCGACCAGAGCGCGGCAAGGGTATCGCCGTCCTGATTCAGCCCAAAGCGGGTATACCAGGGCGCCCCGGTGGCCTGGCGATACTGCAGGCGGGCGATGGCCTGTTGCAGTATCAGCTGATTGCGCAGCCTTTCCGTCAGCGGCAATGTGGAATCGGCCGCGAGACGGGCGGTTTCCTGCGCCTGATAAATCTGCGTGCGGTTAACCGCCAGTGACATCAGCGTCCCGGCACCCCACAGCACAACCAGGGACAGCAACAGCAGGCGCAGCGTTTTCAGCCAGTCAAAGGTAAGCTTTAGCGGTGCGACCTGACGGCTGTCCTCCTCCAGCGCCTGCCAGCCGGGGCTGCTCAGGCGGACATGCGCTGCGGTGCCCGCGCCGGCCAGTGCCGGACTGATCATGATGCCGCGCAGGCGATACGGTGCCGGCCCTTGCATCAGGCCGGTAAACAGCAGCGTCAGTCGGGTTCTCAGCTCTTGGTGCAGACGTGAAGACAGATTCAACAGCCAGTCATGGCGGACATCCTCCAGCAAATGCGCCATCCCGGCCGTGCGCAGACGTGGCACCAGGGCATCCAGTGAGGCCACCGCCTGTTCTGGCGGTGCCCCCGGACCAAACAGCGCGCCCACCGGTGCCAGCTCACGGCCATCCTGTTCTCCAGCGGCTTTATCAATCAGCCATAACCAGACCGGAGCCTGCCAACCGAGCAGCTTGTCGGCCTTCTGGCGGTGGCGGACGCAAGCATCGCGCTGAGCTTCCGTCGGCAGACTAAGGGTATTCAGCACCTGCACGATCCCGTCCAGTGGACGCCGAGGGCGCAGCTGACATAGTTCCTGTAAAAATGCCTCATCGGGCGCGGATTCCGCATCGCCGCCGTGGATCAGAACCACCCCGTCACTCTCCTGCCACAGATCGCGGCGCAGGCCGGGCACCGCTTTTTCGATATGTTCATCGTTGCCCTGAATCAACAGGATACGGACTTTGCGCTTCCAACGGCGGTCATAGCGCAGGCTAAGGTGTTCGATGACGGCGAAGGCGTTGAATGAGGCATCCTTGTCCTCTTCATCACCGGATATTCGTCCCAATGATGGCGTTTCCGCTCGATCCTTGTTTGCTCCCCAGTGAAAGTACAGCCCCGATTTTCCGGCAAAATCGAATGCCTTTTCGACCAGCCAGCCCACCAGAAACAGCACCGCCACCATCGCGGCGCAGCATGTCAGGATCCGTTGACCGTCATAAGGCCCTAAGCCGATCGCGGAGGCGACTTTTTCTGGAAAGGCGTACAGCAAAAAAGCGACGATCGCTGTCAGAAAAAAAAGTACCGCGACGGTAGCTCCAATAAGTGTTTTGACTTTGACCTTAGACATTCCCTGGCATTTCCTTAGGTGCTTCATCGTTGGTGATAACGGTGACCCAGATGTCATCTTTGTCAGCGGTAGGTTGAGCGGCGATAACCTGCGGACCACGGGTCTTACAGGCGGCATCGGCGAGAGCAATTAAGAGCCAAGGCGAGGCATGACCCGCATGTCCCAGTACCTGATCGATACCGATATTCTGCTGGGTGAGGCTGAATGTGACCTTGCTGTTCTCACAGGCTTTATTCCAGTCACCGCTCCTACTGATCGTCCTGCCAGAAAATAAGGCACCACGCAGCTCATTCGACCCAATACCTGCCCAAAGCAGCGCGCGGACCAGTGCCTTTGTGAGCGAGGCCGCTTCCCCTCGTTCAGGGCGATGCAGACAGGCGGCATCGGGGAAGTCATCAGCCGGGCGATTGCTGAGTACCAGCAAGGTGATGGCGTCGGCATCCCCTTCAACAGGGACGGCTGGCAGCGACACTGTCACCACGGCCAGGATGGCTGGATGTTCCCAACGCCGGTCAAGCCACTGATCAAAAGCGCTCAGCCCTTTACCCGACATCAGGCGAAAAGCTCTGCCTGTTTTCTGAAAAAGTTCGCTGGTGAACGGCTCCAGGATTTGATCTTCAAGATCGCTGTCGCAATCAAGGATCAATCCGCAGTTAATATCAGCAGGAAGAACGCCTGCGATCTCCTGAATCCGAGCCGAGAGTTTGGATATGACGCTTTTAAGTTCAGCCGCCATATTTTTCTGAAACTCGGTGAGTGCGACATATCTGACAGGGGTGTTAAGACCGCGAGGCTGAGAGAATTCAACAAGCGGCGGGTTACCCTCGATGGTTGTCAGTAATCCTTTGGGCTTATTTCCAAAAGAGGTCTGAACATAAGTACCCAGTATCCAGGCGCAACGTTGACCACGGCTTGTCTCACTTTCAATCAGCCTGTCGCGTTCGATATTTCTCGACTCTGCCGCCACCTGCCCGGCTTTATAGGCGAACCTACGTAACGAAAAAAGTAGCCCCCAGATGCAGAACGGTAAGCCCAGCGCGGTAAACCAGAACACAAACCCGGCGCGTTCGCTGGTCCAGTGCCAGAATGTTAATGCGATTCCGATCAGCATGACCGCTACCAGAAATAGCAGCCAGCGGCGGGTTTCTGGCCGGTTAACTTCCGGCGCTCTTTCAGGGATGGCATCCAGCCAGACAGGCATAGTTAGCCAACCCTGGCCGCAGCAAAAGAACTGATAAGGGTGCAACCGCATCCACATTTATGACCGTGGAAAGCGACAGGAACCCCGTGGTCGAGATAATTCGGATTGCCTTCAATAATGGTTGTAAGGCCGTGTCCTAATATTGGGCATGAAACCCTATCACCTTTACGAGCAACCCCAATTCCGCCAAATTTCATGGTTTCGGAACCAGTTAAAACCGAACCACCGTGAGTTGTTTTATCGCCTTTGCGTATTATTTGCAGCATGGTATTAGACCTTAATTGATTGTATTGATTTATTAGCATCAGATATATGCCCGCAATCACGGGCACATATTTATGAAATTTAATGATTAGTCTTCACGGTCGCCGCCCAGGAAAGCGATACGGTTCAGCGTCATTTCTGTCTGACATTTATAGATCTCTATACGTTTCTGTGCGGGTGTTTCAATCGAATTTGCATTAGAAAGGTTGATGACAACGGTATGTACTATTAAATGCCATAATTTTATAATCAATTACGAGCCTGACAAAAAAGTCATCTCAAACCGATCGCTCAACTTGACTACTTCAACGCTAAAGTACTACATAGTAGATTACCTACAATTACCTTACCTTTTTCATTGAAATAGCTTACTTTGCACCACTTACCTGATTCATCAACTCTTTGTAAATTAATATAGTAACCTTTTATAATATATGAATTCTTTTGAGATAATTTCTCATCATAAAAATATGACTTATCTGATGCTACTCTAAATGGCAAATACTCATCACACAATTTCGTATTGCGATCGCCATTACCCCCCTTGCCCCTCCAATAAAATACCTCCCACTTTGTTAATCTCTTTTAAATTTAAAGAATATCACTGAATTGTATCCAGGAAACTACTGATTTATTTTTTGACATATATCTTACTTTCAAAAATGAGTTTTTGTACTCCAGCACTTCAATGTCATCACCTTTGATTAAGTAAGGGTTTTTATTAACCCTCAGCCCATTACCATCATATAAAAAAGCTTTGTCATTCCCGATTATAGTTTTAACCCTCCCATTAATAACTAAATTTTTTGATGCTAAGACTGTCTCTGCCTCTAATTTTGAAAAAACCTGAGCGCTTACACTCTTTGAACATAATGTGAGAATAGCAACTACTTGTTTTGTACTAGTTGAGGGGAGTTTTATTTGTTTGCAAGCAGATAACAAAGATGCTTTATCTCCTGATGAAAACCTAAACTTGTAGAGATCTCTAGGATAATCCATAATAAGCGACACATCACCATTTGAGTTAGTATTTAAGAATAAACCACTCCCTTCAACATCGGATGTAATAATTGCACTGTTGCTATAAACCACGCCCCGTGAGTTTATGTATTTTAAAATATACTTTTCATCATTTTTCTCAACATACCATCTACTACCATCGTAATTATTAACTTCACGTAACAGGTTCGAATCCTTAGCTAAGGTAACTACAGGGGTGCAACATAAGAGGATATAAAGCATAAATTTAAAAAAAAACGTAATCATTACCAGTTCTCCTTCAAGTGGTCATATGCCTCTTTAATCTTATCGTCATAACCCACCTGGCCAGCTCCATTATACTTATTGGCTATCGTTAACCAATTTTTATCCTTCATTGGCTGAAGCATTCTTTTCTCCTTAATTAAGAAAACCTTAAAATACTGCAGATGTTGCATTGCACAATAGTTTTGAGCATCGACTAATTCCTTGGTTGATTCATAAAGGTGGTGATAATACTCCCCCATGACTTGGAACTTCCCCCAGGAACAAGACATATTCGCAGCATCATAATTAATTTCTCGAGCCCTCAACAACCGATGATACTGTTCACTATCTGAACCATAACGATAACCACTTTCAAACGAATGCAAAATTTTTGGTTCGGATACTTCTATGTCTCTTACTGTTTGCAGACTTACTCCCATGGCCGGAGCCAATCTTTTCATATAATGCCTTTCATAGAGAATTGTTGCGTGATTCTCACCACTTACATATTGCTTAAAAGGTACCTTGTCACCAGTTTCAGCTACAGCAATCGCTCTTAACACTTCTCTTTCAACGCCTATCTCAGTCGCAAGTAACTCAAAATCATTATTAGTTACATTCAGTGCACCAGCCTGACAAGGGCGATCAACAATCCCTTGATTGTAGCAAAAACATCTATTACTCAATGGCTTGATCGCTTCTAAAAACACCACCGGATGCATATGCCACGGGTCAGGCCCTATCCCTGCTACCGACTTCATCCACGTCAGCCGGTCGATAAAGGTTTCAAGGTAGGTTTTCCACGCCGGCGCATCCTCCTTCAGCGTGTCCGGGTACTTTTTCCACAGTGTGTCGTCCTTGCCGTACCACCACTCGCTCGGATGCTTCGCGATTTTTGCTTCGGCACTCAGGGTCACCTGCGTGAACTGGCGGCGGTCGCTGTTACTATATGTATCTACTTCGTTGTTTTTAACTTGAATGGCTCCACTTAATATGAAAGAGACACCCATGCTTTCAGAAATATAGTCGTATTCACTTTTTATCTAAGAGGGAATGGGCTTTGTACAATGGAGCCTTACTTATCAATTTTTGATAATGGTTTTGAGCTAACACTTAAAATTTTAGCCAACTCATAATACATTTCAGAATCCTTGTTTTTTGAAAAATACTGTTTAAGTGAAGTTAGTACAGGTTTAAATTCTGAGCTATAGTGTTTATTAATCAATGACAATTCTTCGACGACCATATTATCAATATAACCATCTTTATTAATAAAGGAGGTGTTAATATTTTTAATCACTTTATCAACATGAACTGACTCGTTAGCATCAGATAAAAAATTAAGGTTAGCATTTTCGTCCCCTAGCAATACACAACACACCACCATTTTAGGCTTATAGACTGACGAACCATTTACTTTTGTAACATCAACATCCATGAACATCACGAAACTTTCTAAGTTAGAATCCCACCTGTAAATACTTTCATTGTATTCTTCTCCGTTTCTAAAATCAGAATAATAGGATACGATATAATTTCTCTTGTTATATTTATATAAATCAGTGTATCCCTCATCAGCTGAATTAAGATATTCAATATTGTAACTAAAGTTTTTACCAGAAGATGAAGGGGTGAATTTTAACTGAATTGTTTTTCCGTAACTAATGATCACGCTATCTTTTATACCGTCAAGATCAAAGTCACCATCTTTAAAAGATCCTGCATTAGCTCCGAAGCTAACCATAAAAAATAAAAATATACCTTTAAGGTTAAACATCCTAAACTCCTAATTGAGCAATTCTGTTGTTAACATAGTTCTCTAACTCTAATACTTTTATTCCATACCAACTTCGCTTCAACTCGCTACTTGTAAATGGTGATGATATTAATATCTCTTTAAATCTTAAATACCCTTCTAGAGCAAGCACTTGATCTTTATTCATACCCTCTTTATTCGCACCGGGATCATGCCACAACCCCCATGCTAGGGCTCCTCTTTTGATATCAAAAATCTTACTTTCTGAGAACGCATAATTTCCACCCGAGTTTAACTTAATCAGATGTTCTGAGTGCAGCGACTTTATAGCAGAATTAATAATATCCAGCCGATCATTATACCCAATAAAACCACCATTAATTGTGTGAGATAACTTATTGAAATCATCCAGCAATGCATATTCATAGCAAGAAGTGTGAATCTTAAAGAACCATAATGCAGACTTTACACTATGTGGAACATTTAGAAGTTTATCTCTATTCGTGTCTGAAGAAGTTACATCCTCATTAATATAGTTACCATACGCTATATAGTTATCTTTAAGGGTTATCTGAATTAAACCTCGCCCATACCAAGGGCTATAGTTTGCATTTTCACCCTTATATTCCTTTGTAGTCTTGAATCGACCACTTTCGTGCAATAATTGTGCTATTAAATGAGCTTTGGCCAAACATGTCGTCACGCTATATGTAGTGAAAGAGTCGTTAAGAGTGCTGAGATATTTTTTTGCATTAGTCTCTGACAAATCACTAGATATCCCCATTAATTCTTCTAAGGTTATATCTCTATTACAAGCACATGCATTTTTAATATTAAGAGCTTCCAGAAACACCACCGGATGCATATGCCACGGGTCAGGCCCTATCCCCGCTACCGACTTCATCCACGTCAGCCGGTCGATAAAGGTTTCAAGGTAGGTTTTCCACGCCGGCGCATCCTCCTTCAGCGTGTCCAGGTACTTTTTCCACAGCGCGTCGTCCTTGCCGTACCACCACTCGCTCGGATGCTTTGCGATAATACGGTACAAGTGGTCGCGGTAGGCCGGCAGCCGTATGGCCTGAATGTACTCCTCTTCCGAAAACTGACCGTCATTATTCCGGTCTATCTGCTTCAGCAGCCGATCATAGTTATAATGATACAGCGCCGAACCGGTACGGGGATCGGCCTTAGCCGCCTTGTACATTTCCGCCAGGATACCTTTCACCACGTTATTCGGCTGCTTTTTCCCGTCTATCAGGTCGAAGCTTTCCGGTTTCCTGTCAAGCGTGACAAAACCCAGATCTCCCAGCGCCCACTGCGGCAGCTTGATAATATTCGCCGCGGGTAGCCAGCCCCCTTCCGGACGGATCTGGTAATGCGTCACCACCTCGTCAGCACGTATTACCGGCACGCCCGACAGCGTCAGAATACCCGGCGCGCGCGTCACGCGCTTAGTGTCCACCATCGCTCCTTCCGCGTTGCCGGCAAAAAGATTGGCTCCTTCGGGATACTTCAGGAAGGTGGGGGAGTCCCCGCCGACCTTATCCGGATTGGTCAGGAACGTCGGTAATTTGCTGTCCATGCTCAGGCACTCAATGTGCACCTGATAGCGTGACTGCTTGCCATCCTCTTCGGGCAGCTCATAGAAGCCCATGTGGCCAATGCTGTCACCCGCGTTGATCTCTACCGGTGCGGCAGGAATGACAACCTCACCAAATTTGGGTTCGCCGCCTGCCGCCGCCTGCGCCGTTTTCGTCAGGCTGTCGCCGTCGGATACCACCCAGACGCGGTCGCCCTTTTTCATTTTGCCCACGTTCTGCCCCAGCGTGACCAGGCTGAAGATGCGGGCCGCTTCGTTCTTATTTTTCGCCGGGCGGGTCATCTGCTGCCCGGCATTGTCCGGTTCGTACGTCAGCGGAAACCCCGCCGTCAGGCTCCCCGCGTTGTTCCCTTTCAACACGTCATCACTGCTGAGGTAGAACTGCCAGTTGGTTCTTGCCGTGCACTGCACGCCGGCACCTGTCTGATTGCCGTAGGCCGGAGAACACTTCGTCCACCAGGACGGCACGGGCACCGCAGACGACGCCGCCAGCAGGGAGCCCCGGTCGGACACGGTCCATACCGGCGTTCCCGCCGCCAGCTTTTTCCCGGCCGTATTTTTTGCTTCGGCACTCAGGGTCACCTGCGTGAACTGGCGGCGGTCGCTGCCGCGCGTAATGAGGTTATCGCTCAGCGTTACGGCGGTCCCTCCCGGCAGTGTGCCTGCCGGCTTCGCGGGGGACGCCAGCACGTCTTCCTTGCTGGCGTAATAGCGCTGGCTTTTAGCCACTTTGCGCTGGTTCGCCCCTTCTTCAGTGATATAGGCTTCGAAGGGAGCCATATTCATATACAGGGTGTGGAACGTCAGTCCGCTGCTGTCTTTCTCACCCGGCTGAATGTAGTGCTCGACCAGCACGAACGACGTTGACTGAAAAACGTGGCCGTCGCGCCAGGCGATGGCCGCGCTGTCATAGTCTTTGCACACGCGCCACGCCACTATCTTCCCCTCCGCCATGCAGCGGATAAACTGCCCGCCCTTGTAGGGCGCGTTTTTTGCCAGGTATTCCCGTTCTGCGGCGGTATCAGCGCTCAGCGCACACCAGGGTACGGTGGCGTCGGTAATATGGATACCGCCGTGCCACATGCCCTGGCTGCCGACCAGATACTGGCCGGAATTTTCGCTGCCCAGCAGTGACAGAAGCTGCTCTGCCGAGGAGAACTCATGACCGTTTTTGTCCGACGGCACGGGGTAGCTGATTTTCAAAAGTTTTGCAGGCATGAATGACCTCCCTGTTAATTACTGCCCCACTTGGCCGGTATCTTGCTGACGGGCTTCGCTTTGGTCTTTTTTGAGCCGGTGGATTCAGGCGACGTCTCCGCCCCTTCCCCCGCCTCATCGCCAGCCGCGCTGTCGCTGGCGTCATTCACCTCGCTCTGACTGAAGCTTTGGGTTTCATAGGGCAGATCCGCCCCCACTCCTGTTACCAGGTAATTCGACGTCTTGACGATGTAGTCCCCGTTCGAGCCGTGCTCGATGCCGTTTTCGCTTAGCTTCAGATATGAGCCGCCGCCATTCAGCGTCAGTGTTTTCGGCGTGCTGATAATGATTTCATCTTCGCTGCTGGTGATGGTGACCTGCTGTTTGGCAAACAACGCCATGGTGTTGTGCTGCGCCTGAATCTCGATATCGCCCTGATTGGCCACCAGCTTTGCGCCATCTTTATGCACGAACAGCCCCAGCGCTTTCTCCACCACAAGCGAGAGGTTCTTCATCGCGCCAATATCCAGATGCTGCCCGGCGTTAAGCATGGTGTTGCCGGTGCTGGTGAGCTGCAGGTGTTCCCCCGACGTTAGCGCCACGCCCTGAGGCGCGCTTCCCAGCAGCACCGCCGAGCGCAGCGCCTCGATATGGTCAGTCACCAGGTTCATCTGGGTGCTGATGTCCGAGGCTAGCGCCCCGGCGGCCTGCGCGGCATCATTCAGCGCCTGCATCTGGTTATTTGCCTGCTGGATCTGGCTGACGGCGGGCGTCATTTCCAGTACCTGGCCCTGTGCATCCGGCTGCTTCTCTGCCGTCAGGAACAGGCCCTTTGCCGCGCGCACCGCGCCGTATTCGTCAGTGCGCAGCTCGAATCCGGTCCCGCGCTCAGCGTTCTGCGTGTCGACCATATGGCCCATGCCGAGCTGGGTTTTGCCGTACTCGGTGGTGAGATGGATATGCTCTTTTTGCCGCAGATCCTCCATGCGCAGCTCGTTATTCGCCGGCGTGCGCCAGATATTACGCGTGTGGTTTTCACTGGTGACGTGGTCCGGGTGTTCCGAATCGTGGAGGGCGTGGGCTATGTAGGGACGGTCCGGGTCGCCGCCGTCGAAAGCCACGGCTACTTCGGTGCCGTCCAGCAGAGGCGCGTGCCAGCCATAAGTATCACCGGCGTAGGGCTTCGCCAGGCGCAGCCACAGGTAGGCATAACCCGCTTCGGTGCCGTTGCGATCAAAATCCAGTCTGACCCGATAGCGCCCCTGGTCGTCCAGCCAGGCATAGATGTCGCCTTTTTCACTGCTCTCTACCCGTGCCGGCAGCGTGCCGGCCATCAGCGGTCGGTTAACCAGCGCCGGTCGGAAGCAGACGGTTTCACTGTAGGGAATACCCTCAAATTTCTGGGCAAAGCTGCTGCTGCGGGAGCCTCGGTTGCGCACGCGGGTAATGACGATGCCCTCCTTCACGACAGTGGGAAGGCTTCTGTCGGTTTCCAATACCTGGCCCGGGGCCAGCTGCGGGCTGGTAGAACGTCCGCGAACGCTATGCTGCCCGTTGAGGATGCGCTCATGGCGCAGGCGGGCGTAAAAAGCCCCGCTCTCCGGGCTGTCGGGGTCTCCTTCGGAAAGGAAGGGTTCGGCGTAGTGATAGACCTCACCGATGGTAATGCCTGCCGCGCTGCTGATGCTTTCGCTACTGTCCTGCGGAGTCAACGCTTCGCGGTAGTTATAGTCGCGGGTTGCCACGCCAGCACTGACCACGTTGGAGGCGGTATGAATGTCCCAGATGCTCTCCTGACCGGTATCGCTCATTCCCGCGCCCGCCGGATTGCGCAGCGGCAGCGTAACGCCGAACTGATACTGTTCCTGCGTGTCCTGGAAAATAACGACGTCCTGCTCAATGCGCTCATCCATCTCAAAACGCCAAAAAATGCCGGATTCTGCTAACAGGCGCTGCACAAATGCCAGATCCGTTTCCCGCCACTGGGTGATCAGCTCGCGCGCCGGGTAGTTACGCGACAGGCGGAACTCAAAGTCCGGCCCCTCCATGCCATGCTTGCGCAGCACCTGCTCCACCACTTCCGTCACCGACTGGTTGAGAAAAATGTCGCTGTTGCGACTGTGCGCCAGCAGCGCGATGCGCGGCACAATACGCAGGGCGTAGCGGGTATCGTCTCTCGCTGTCGAGATGCGACGAAATGACTGCACCACGCCATATATCGTGCGCAGCGGGGTGGCCGGTGCCCCGGTAAATTCCGGTACCTGCCAGGTAAATGAGGCGGGTTTGAGCAATAGCGAGGCGCAGTCGATATCGGACGCGGCGCTGGTCACGGAGATGTTATAAAACCACGGCTGGCTCAGCGCCTCTTCGCCGCGAAAATTCAGGACATCAAGGAAATGTGGGCAGTCATGCACGTCCACCTTGTAACGCGACTGACCCGGCAGCAGTTGGAGCAGGCTTTCCACCTTTTCTGGTAAATCACTCATTGCAATATTCCTTATGCAGGTTGATCGAACGCCAGAACAATCCCTTCTTCATCATCCCAGTCCAGCGTCAGGTGCTGCGGCTTCTGTTTCACGGCCATGTGCTGCAAAAGCTGCTGGCTCAGCACCGGCAGGACCTGCTGATTCAGCAGGCTGTCGATATTGCGCGCGCCGGTGTCCGGCAGCAGGCAGGCGGCGGTCAGGGCCGCTGACAGGCCGTCGCCGAGGGTGGTTTTCAGGCCATAGTGCCGCGCCAGCCGCTGGCTGACCTGGTCGAGCTTCATGCCGACGATGGTGCGCATCGCCTCTGCCCCCAGCGGCCGGTAGATAACGGTCTGGAAGCGGGCCAGCAGCGCGGGCTGGAAGTGGTCGCGCAGCGTCGGGCGCAGCAGCTCCTGTAAATCCCCTTCCGTGGCCTGCGGGTTTTCCGCCAGCAGCTGCATAATCGCGTCGCTGCCGAGGTTTGAGGTCATCAGGATAACCGTGTTGCGAAAGTCGATTTCGCGCCCTTCGCCGTCGCGCATAAAGCCGCGGTCAAACACCTGGTAGAACAGGTTCAGCACGTCGCGGTGCGCCTTCTCCACCTCATCCAGCAGCACCACGCTGTAAGGCCGCTTACGCACCGCTTCGGTCAGGATGCCGCCCTGGCCGTAGCCGACGTAGCCCGGAGGCGAACCCTTCAGCTGCGAGACGGTGTGCGGCTCCTGGTACTCGGAGAGATTGAGGGTGATCAGCGACTTTTCGCCGCCGTACAGCACGTCGGCCAGCGCCAGCGCGCTACCGGTTTTGCCGGTGCCGCTCGGCCCGACCAGCAGGAACACGCCCTGCGGACCGTTTTCGGCGGTCAGCCCGGTTTTGGCGGCGCGCAGCCGTTGCGCGATGGCGTTCAGCGGCACGTCCTGCCCGACCACGCGCCTGCCGATTTCCGCTTCCAGGCCGAGCAGTCCGGTCTGCTCGTCCTTCATCAGTGCGGAGAGCGGCACGCCGGTCCAGTCGGCAATCACGTTGGCAACGGTGCGGGTATCCACGTCCACCTGAATCAGCGCGTCCTGCTGCTGCTGGGCTTCCAGCTGCTGCTGAAGCGCGGCAATCTCCGCCTGCGGCCGTTGTTCCTGGCGGCTGGTCATCAGCTGCTGCGCCAGTGCCTGCTGCGCGGCGAAATGCGCTTCCTGCTGCCCGCGCTGCGCTTCCAGTCCGGCGCGGGTGGCGGCGATGGCGCGCAGACGTTCGTCATGCTGCGCGCTGCCGGCGGCAATATCGTCCGTCAGCGCCTGCGCTTCCAGCGCCAGCGCGGTCAGCCGCGCGTTAAGCAGGGTGATGGCCTCCGGCACGGTGTCGAGGCTCATGCGCACCCGCGCGGCGGCGGTATCCAGCAGGTCCACCGCCTTGTCCGGCAGCTGGCGGCCCGTCAGGTAGCGGCGCGACAGGCTGACCGCCGCTTTCACCGCGTCGTCGGTGATATGCACGCCGTGGTGCTGCGCGTAGCGCGACTTCAGGCCGCGCAGCATCAGGCAGGCGGTTTCGTCGTCCGGCTCGTCGACTTTTATCATCTGGAAGCGGCGCTCCAGCGCGGCGTCCTTCTCGAAATACTGCTTGTACTCGCTCCAGGTGGTGGCGGCGATGGTGCGCAGCTCGCCGCGTGCCAGCGCCGGCTTCAGCAGGTTGGCGGCGTCGGCGCCGCCCGCCTGGTTGCCCGCGCCGATAATGGTGTGCGCCTCGTCGATAAACAGCAGCACCGGCGCCGGCGACCGCTGCACGGCCTCAATCACATTCTTCAGCCGCTGCTCAAACTCGCCCTTCACCCCCGCGCCGGCCTGCAGCAGGCCAAGGTCGAGGGTACGCACGCTGACGGTTTTCAGGCTGTCGGGCACGTTGCCCTCGCTGATACGCAGCGCCAGCCCTTCCACCAGCGCGGTTTTACCGACGCCGGGTTCGCCGACCAAAATCGGGTTGTTCTTGCGGCGGCGCGAGAGGATATCGACCATCTGGCGGATTTCCGTGTCGCGGCCAAAGACCGGGTCGATGCTTCCCGCCAGCGCTTTGGCGGTGACGTCGAGGGTGAATTTGTCGAGCGCGGCCTGCAGCGCCTCGCTCAGCGCATCGCCGGCCGGGCTGCCGCCATCCTTTTTAGCCGGAGCATCCGCATCGCCCAGCGTTGAAGGCGACGGGCTCAGGCTCTCCTGCTGCTGCACTTCCGGGCGCTCGTCGGACTGCGCGTCCAGCAGCGGGCGCAGGCGATCCAGCTGGGCGCGCGTCAGGCTCAGCAGCGGCCACAGACCTTCGCAGCTGACCAGCGACGGCTTATCCGTCAGCGCCGCCAGCAGGTGATGGCTGCGGATGTGGGCGTCGTCATCTTCCAGCGAGGCAATCAGCCAGGCCTGCTTAATCAGCGCCAGCAGGGGGCCGGCGAGCTGCGGGCGGGTGCGGACCGAGCGCGGCACGTTATCCAGCCAGCCCAGCAGCGCCTGCCAGATGCCGTCCATATCCCACTCGTAGCGCCGGGCCAGCACGGTGATGTCGCCCTCGCCCTGCTCCAGCAGCTTAAGCAGCAGGTGCTCAGTGCAGACCTCACTGTGGGCGCGGGTCTGGCACAGCGAAGCGGCCGCTTCCAGCGCGCGGGCGCAGAACGGGTTTAAACGACGTAAAAGAACGGCTGACTGGTTTTCCATGTTTTCACTCTCTGAGTAGGATGGCGGCACGCTACCGCCCATAGCCATTTCCTGAAGCAGGAACCAAGGCCCATAAGGTCACACTTGCGGATAAAATTATTTCTGGTCAGCGCGTTCGCTGAACGGAAACAACTGAAAAAGCAGGCGGCGAACCGCCTGCAGATAAACCATTACCCTCAATAATTCGTGGCGCAGGAAGGCGGCAAGTGAGCAGGTCCCCGGGAGCAGAGATAACTCTGTGACCCGGGCCGGCGAACGTAGCCAACGCACCTGCGGCGCGAAGAATGACGGGTAATCAGGCGGTGGTGCGTTCGTTCCATGAATCGGAATGAATGATGTTGCCGTCTTTGTAGGTCCAGGTGATTTTTTCGTAGCGCAGTTCAATGCGCTCCAGGTGGTTGTGCTTCTCTTTCGACGCATCCTTGATGTCGTGCATCAGCGGCGCGACTTTCACCAGCTTGACGTTCTCAAGCCGGGTGTTGAAATACTCCACTTCCTGACCGGCATCGTTGATGCGGTACCACTTGAACTCGGCGGATTTCAGGGTCTGACCGGTGGTGACCGCCTTGTAGAGGTACGGGCTGGATGAGTCGATTTCCTTGGTGAACAGGAACGGCGTGTGCACGCGGGTCCCGGTCAGCTTGCCGGTGTTGTTGTCGGTCGGGATGTACAGGTTGTGTTCCTGCGCCACCACTTCGATGCTGCCTTCACGGTCTTTCACGTCCACGGACCCTTTGATGTCCGCACCGCCGTCGTCTTTCAGCCACAGATAGACTGGAATTGCCATGTGTTACTCCTTATCAGAACTTACTGTTGTGTCATCATCCTGTGATGACGTTCGGGTTGCTGCTGCCTGGCAGGCGTCTGCCTGCGGCACCAGACTGATTTCGACCCGGCGGTTCAACGCGCGACCGGCCGGGGTATCGTTGGTGGCTATCGGGCGTGAAGCCCCGAAGCCCTGTACTGCAAAGCAGGTTGGCGATACGTCGCTGGTCGACAACATCCAGTCGCGCAACGCGTCGGCGCGCGTCAGCGACAGTTGCTGATTGGCCAGCGCGTTGCCCGTGCTGTCGGTATGTCCGGCGACGACAATCAGCCAGCCCGGGCGGGCTTTGATATCGACCAGTGCCGTGACCAGCATTTTCAGCGAACCGGGTTTAAGCACCGCCTTGCCCGTGTCAAAGAGCGACAGGCTGTCCAGGCGCACGATTTTAGGGCTGTCCTTCGCCACCGACGGGGCCGGTGGCGGTGGCGGAATATAGGTATCAATGGCCTGTTGCAGAACCAGCCACAGGCGCTGCCCCGGGTACATTCCCAGCGCATATTTCAGCGGTTCACCCTGGCGCTGCCAGCGTTCCAGCAGCAGGGCATCCTGCTTAAGTGAGAGCAGCGACTGGGCTTTTGGCGCGTAGTGATCCATTGGGATTGCCTGCCAGCGAGCCAGATTGCCGCCGACGCGGTGGATCAGCTCACCGTTGTTACGCACCGAAAAACCGATAGCCGCCAGCGCACAGCACAGCAGGATCCAGACGGTCCTGCGCGTAGCCTGTCCGCCCTGCATTGGCAGCGCGACGGCTGACAGCAACGGCAGCAGCGCATCAGCAAACCGTCCACGTTGAGTGCGGGCCGCCATGGGGCTGAAATGAAGACAGGTCCGGGCGAACAAGCGCTGGGACCACAGAGAGTCACCATCCGCCCCTGACGCTCCCGTATGCAACGCCACCGCGAAGGGATAAATCGCGGGGCAAAGACGATCGGCTTTGGTCAGCTCATCCACGATCACGTCACGCATAAAGTTGAATGCCTGGCTCAGCACCGGCAGCAGGGGGAGGTTGTCTTGCGCCTGCTGCCACGCCTGAGCAGCAATCATCGATTCACCGGCCGGGCAGACAAACGCCTGGCTGCCTCGCACAATGACCCACGGCGTGTCCGGGCCAGAAAACTGGCCGCTCAGCACCAGCGGCAGGTCAAATCCGATCAGGGAATGCAGTTTGCCGATTTGCTGACGCAGGGTTTTGATCGGGGCGCGGAGCACGCCTTCATCCGGATGATCGTCCGGCAGGCAGGTGTACATCACGCAGAGTTGCCCAACCTGGCGCGGCTGGCGTGAGCGAATGGCGCGGACGACATCGGGCAACGCGCTGATATCACTGACTTTAATCCAGCAGCCTTGCGCAGTGTTACGGACAGGTTGCTCAGGAAATAATGCCTCCAGGCCATCGCCACAGACGAGGACGATAGGCCCCTGCGCATCTGCCAGCGGCAGCGCGATAACCGGCTCGCTGCCCTCTGGCGCAGCAGGCCGGCGACAGCGCAACCACAGCATCCGGCATGCCACCAGCACAATCGCCAGCGTACAAAGCGCCCTGACTGCTATCGCGGTCGGCACGAAATACCACAGCAGCCACAGCAGCGCTGAGCTGCCAGCGATAACAGGCAGAACGCCCGGGATGACGGCAGATTTACGCATTAACGTCGCAGCTCCGGTAACTGAGAGGAGAGCAATGTTTGCAGCCAGTGATGCCCACCCAGCCACACCAGCCCGGTCAGGACCAGCGCAAATACCGTCCAGAACCAGACGGATCGCAGCAGGCTATAGCGCCGCCGTCCCGTACGATGAATCACCAGCGACAGGCCCGGATCCAGCGTCGGCACCCGCTCGCTAAGCGCGTTGAGGGCGTCATCACGCTGCGTCTGGCTGACGGTTTTCACGCTGTAGAGGCCCTGAAAACCCAACGCCAGCATACGGTGATAACAGACCAGCACTGCCTCGACGGGGGCAGGCTGATGCAGCACTTCAGCGATGCGATCCCAGATAGCTTCACCGGCATGCAACGAGCCAAAATACTTCGCCTGAAGGGGCGCCGTACGCCAGGCGCGCTGCCCTTCGTCCGGTATGACCTCCTGCCCTGCTTCGGCCTCCTTCGGCTTGCGGCTCATCACGGTTTCATCCAGCAGCGCACACTGGGCATAGGAGATATGACGGATACTCGCCTCGTCATAACCGGCGTCGACCAGGGCCTGACGCACGCTCTCCACCTGCTGACAGCAGTTGTGGTAAAGTGCATAACCGTCCGGCGTCACCGCGCCCTGGCGTAGCATGGTTACCGTCAGCCAGGTGTCTTCCATCAGTTGATCGATATCGACGTCTTTTCTCATGAGCGCATCACCGCAAACAGTTCAAGCTCCAGCGCGCCGAGCAGCGAAGGCACGTAGAACATACAAATGCCCTGCTCCTGCATGCTGGCAGCTGCCGCACTTTCCATATCCAGCGCAAAATACTGGTTCTCAAGACGCACCGGCAACGCGGCAGGCACGCGGTTAACCGCAATCAGCGGGATCCCCTTCAGCGACACGCCATAAATGGCGTTCACGTCATCCGGTGAACCGGCTTTGCACATATCCGGGAAGCGTTCGGCAATCTGCCAGGCCGGGATATCGGAGCGCACGGAGAGATAGAGATCCGCCTCTTCGCGCAGACGAAGATCGTGCAGTGACGCTTTCCAGGTCTGTGGATCGGGACGCGACATCGGCAGAGCAATCACTCTTGATGGCAAGCTGGCTTCAAGCAGCCCGGCGATCAATTCGAACAGCGGCGGGAAGGCGTTACCCGGCTCCTGGTGGTCATAACCGGGAATGGCATCCAGATCGTGATCGAGCGAGAACGTCAGCATACTTCCGGCCAGACGGGCAAGTTCGGCCCAGACCTGTTCAGGGTGACGCGCCGGAAAGCGTTCATATTCGGTCAGCACCCGCGCGTGGGAATTCAGCGCATTGAGCAGCCAGAACAGCGAGACGTCCGCTACAGCAAAATCCGCCAGACGTTCATTACTTTCACGACGCATCGACATCAGACGTTGACGGCGGGATCGCAGCTGGCGGTTCAACAGCACCAGACGCTCGCACAGCGCCGCACTGGCAGAAAACAGCGCCATCGGGGCAATAAATTCCGGATCCTGACGCCAGCCGCCCTGCCCATCACGGATCAATCGTGCAAGCGGGCAGGTTTTCCAGGCGTCATTGCTTTCATGTTCAAAGCGCAGGGCCAGGTTATGCCGGGCCACCGCCATTGACTCCTCTTCAGGACCGAAGGCATCCGCCACCCTGACCCACTCTTCACGAAAACGCAGTGGGCGCTCAGCGGCAGAGGTCGTCAACTGCACGTTGCGGGTACCCGACTGCATCAGAGGCAGGGCCAACAGCACGGTAACCGCATCCTGCCCCGCGACTTCGTCCAGTTCGCGCGGGTCCGGAGGCAAATCGCTGCTGAGGGTGTCGATTAGCGTGCCGTCGGGCAACCACAGCCGCAGATGCCGCACCTGAATCAGCCCGGACGAAAGCAGGCCTTCATCCAGTTCGACGATTTCCGTCCCCCACGGGAACGGGGATGCCAGCGAGGACACCCCTGCACTGCGGAAGGATTCCCATTCGGACTGTTGCTGGAACTGCTGAGGGGACAGCAACGCCCCCTCGTTCCATAACGGACGGTAAATTTTCATCCCTGTTAACCCGCCTTACGCTTTCGCCTTCGGCATCTGGGAAACCAGAGACAGGTTGACGTCCATGCCTTCCACCTGGAAATGTGGGATGGCGAACAGCCTGACGCGGAAGAAGCCCGGGTTGTCTTCGATATCTTCGACAATCACTTTGGCATCGCGCAGCGGGTGGGAGGCCTGCAACTCGTCGCCCGGATCGGTCATTTCCGTGACCAGCCCGCGCACCCAGGTGTTCAGCTCCAGCTCCAGCAGGCGGCGATCCTTGGTGGTGCCGATGTTTTCGCGCTGAATCAGCTTCAGATAGTGTGCAATGCGCGACAGCAGGAAGATGTACGGCAGGCGCGAGTTGATGCGGCTGTTGGCGGTGGCGTCTGCGGTGTCGTACAGCGCCGGTTTCTGCGTCGAGTTGGCGGAGAAGAAGCACGAGTAGTCGCGGTTTTTGTAATACGACAGCGGGATAAAGCCGAGGTTAGCGAACTCAAACTCGCGGGTTTCCGGGATCATCACCTCAGACGGGATTTTCACCTGATTGCCGGTGCCGAGGTCGTACAGATGGATCGGCAGATCCTGAACGGCGCCACCGGCCTGCGGACCGCGGATCTGCACGCACCAGCCGTTGTTGATAAAGCTTTTCACCATGTTGGCGGCGAAGGCGAACGAGGCATTGGTCCACAGGTATTTGTCGTGATCCGGGCCTTTCACCTCTTCAACGTAGTTAAAGCTGCGCACCGGCACGGTGTCCGGGCCGTACGGCAGGCGGCCGAGCACGCGCGGCATCACCAGGCCGATATAGCGCGCGTCGTCGGTTTCGCGGAACGCCTTCCACTTGATGTATTCGGCGCGATCGAAGTAGTTGCCGATATCTTTGATTGCCGCCACGTCTTCCATATTGTCCTTCAGGAAGAACTGCGGGCCGGCGGAGCCGATAAAGGGCATATGCGCGGAAGCCGCGACTTTAGAAATGTTACGCAGCAGCGCCACGTCCTGCGCCGAGGCGTCGAATTCGTAGGAGGAGATCAGTGCGCCAATCGGCTCGCCGCCGGGAGTGTCGTATTCGGCAATATAGGTGTGTGCGTACAGCCCGCTCTGGATGATTTCCGGCGCGTCTTCAAAGTCCTGCAGCAGGTCGGCTTTCGACAGGTCCAGCACGTCGATCTTCACGTTCTGACGGAAGTCGGTTTTATCGACCAGCGACTTCAGGCCGCGCCACAGGGATTCCACCTGCTGGAACGCGTCGTGGTGCATTACCGCATCGAGCTGACGGCTGATCTGCCCGTCCAGCCGGGCGATATGGTGGTCCAGCAGGGTCTTGTCGAGCTTTTCAACCGTTGACCCTGACTGATTCAGGCACTCAACCAGCACCTTCATCGCCGCGGTGACGCGTTCGTCGACGCTGGCGTCGGACATCGCCTGGTTGTCCTGCCAGACATTCAGGTCGCTGAGGTGCGTGACCGGGCTGAGATTGATTTTTTCAAACAGTGAAGCATAAACGCCGCCCGCAACGGGGCGATCCAGCACGGTGGTGGTGCCGGCAGAGGCGGTTTCATTGTGAACTGACATCAGCATTCTCTCTATATCATTCCGTGAAGGGGGATCAGGCTTTTTCAGGCGCCAGCGCAGACAGCTCGCCACGCAATTCGTCACTCAGCGCCGGGTTTTTCAGGATGGTTTCCAGCTCCTTGCGGAAGGTGACGTTATCCAGCAGGTTGGCTTTGAGATCGCGCAGCAGGTTGCGCATCGCCAGCATGGCGTTGAGTTGCGGGATCTGGCGGGCAACCTGCTCCGGCGTGAAGTCGTTCATATCGCGGAAGGTCAGCCTGACGTTCTCTTCGCTGCCGTCGCCGGCGAGGGTGTTTTCTACCGAGATGTTGAGTGCCGGGGAGAACTCCGCCAGCACGCTGTCGAAGTTGTTTTTATTGACGTTGATCTTTTCACGCTCAGAAAGCACCCGCTGCTCCTGACCGTTGCTGAAATCGCCGGTCACCAGCAGCTTCAGCGGCAGCTCCATCTTTTTCTGGGCGTTACCGGTATGAACATCCAGCTTGATATTTACTCGCGCTTTTGGGATCTCGTTCTGATAAGAGTTGCTCATATTTATTCCTGTAAAAATGGGCGCGGAAAGCAGGCGTTACGCACACTTTCCCTGTGTGTACCGGCGCGACTATATAGCAGTCAGTTTAAGATGAGCAATATGAAATATTCGATATTTATCATCGATTTATCTAGTACTTTTCTTATAGTTTTCGTTAAGCTCATGATTAAAAAACGCATTAATAATAAGATTCGTCCGAAAAATAAACAAAAGCGTCCCTTTTCCACCGCAGGAGAAAAGGTTAACGCCGGTGCGATACCATTACATTTGGTTAACTGTTCAGACTTATGATTGTCAGGGCGGATGATTATCATCGGGGTCGCATTGCCTGAAGACAGCGGGATGACGGGTTGCAGTAACACGCGCAGGAGGTGAAATCGAAATTTAGCCTTACTTAACATATGATTAACATCATTCCGCTAAAAAACTCCGCTATCAGACTTGATCGCTGACCGCAAATGATAATACTGTATTTATATACAGTAATTTTGCGAGTCACCATCATGAACCTTCTCCAGATTGCCGAAGTGCGGAAAAGCCTGCATTTGCCCCTTTTTCTTTCCCGCGTGCCTTGCGGTACGCCCTTTGCGGCCGGAGATGATGTCGGGCAGCGTCTTGATCTCAATAACCTGCTGATCCAGCGTCCAGACTCGACCTACTTTATTAAGGTCAGCGGCGAGTCAATGAAGGATGCCGGGATCAACGATGGCGATTTACTGGTGGTGGATAACTCGTTGACGGCGGGCCATGGCGATATCGTGGTCGCCGCTATCGACGGTGAGTTCACCGTAAAAAAATTGCAGCTGCGGCCCACGGTGCAGCTGATCGCGATGAACGCGCGCTGGGCACCGATTGTGTTGTCCGGGGAAGATAAGCTGGAGATTTTTGGCGTGGTGACCTTCACCATAAAAGCGATGGAATAACACAGAGGCAGGTATGACTGAGTTGATTAAATATGATGTTACGGGTGAGGTACTGGCTTCTCATGCGGCCAGCTTTCCCTCTCCTGCACGCCACGAAATCAAATTTCTGTTCAGTAAATTGCAGGATTTGGTGCCGACCAATCACGACTGCTACCTGACCTCCTGCAACGGCACGCTGTGCATTATTGACCGTTACCGTCCCGCCATTGCCGGCAGCCGCGTGCTGGTCGAGCTGGATGGCAGCTGCAACTGGGCACGGGTCAGGCAAAATCCGCCACAGCTGGTCACCGATGACGGCGAGATCATTGAAGGTGAGCAGCTGGATGACGCGACGGTGATTGGCGTGGCCATTCGTGAAGTGGTTTCCACTTATCTGGCACCGCGTCCCTGCCTGTAAATTCAGCGGTATGGGTAAAAAGCAGCCGCACAGAAATCACAGTTTTTCGCCGATGTGCTCTGTAGTATGGAACCTTCAGGCCCAATCAGGCTGCCGCCTTAGCGCGGCCGCTGCTGGACAGGTTACATTCAGGAGCAGTTCAGATGGTGAAGGATTCAGGCGTCATTACCCGACTGGAGCAGGTATTGGGTAAAGAGCAGGTGCTGACCAGCGAGGACAGCAAAGCGTATTACACCAAAGGCTTTCGCGTCGGCGGGGGCAACGCGCTGGCGGTGGCCATACCGCAAACGCTGATGCAGCTTTGGCAGGTGCTGCAGGCCTGCGTCGCCTGCGACACCATCATTCTGATGCAGGCGGCCAATACCGGCGTGACCGGCGGTTCAACACCGGATGGCGCAGACTATGACCGCGAGGTGGTGATTGTCAGCACCCGCAGGCTGAAAGGGGTGCAGGTAATCGACCAGGCCCGCCAGGTCCTTGCCTTCCCCGGCAGTACGCTGACCGAACTGGAAAAGGCGCTGCTGCCTCACGGTAAAGAGCCGCACTCGGTGATCGGTTCATCCTGTATTGGCGCGTCGGTTATCGGCGGCGTCTGCAATAATTCTGGCGGCTCGCTGATCCGCCGTGGTCCTGCCTTCACTGAAAAATCGCTTTTCGCGCGCATCAATGCGGATGGCTCACTGCAACTGGTTAATCATCTGGGTATTGAACTGGGCAGCACGCCAGAAGAGATGATTGCTAACCTGGAGTCGCAGCAGTTCACCACCGGCACGGCGCCAGACTGGGAAGGTAAAATCTGGGCCGATGATTACGCCGCGATCCTGCGTAATGTCGATGCCGACACGCCAACCCGCTACAACGGCAACGTACAGTACCTGCATGACAGTTCCGGCAGTGCCGGCAAGATCGCGGTCTTCGCGGTGCGCCTGTCGACGTTCGATGCCAGCGACCGCACCCGCACCTTTTATATCGGCACCAATGATGAAACCGAGCTGGTTGCCCTGCGCCGTTATCTGCTGGAAGGGCTGTCGGAATTGCCGCTGCAGGCGGAATATATCCACCGCGATGCCTTTGACCTGACCGTGCGCTACGCCAAACATATGTACTGGGCGATCAACCGCTTCGGTCCTGAAGCCCTGCCGCAGCTGATGGCTAACAAGGCGAAATGGGATATACGGGTAAAAAACCTGAAGGTCCTTCCTGCTAACTTTGTCGATAAAGTGCTGCAGTTTGCCAACAATGTGACGCCAAAAGGGGTTGCGCCACGCATTCTCGATTACCGCGAGCGTTTTGAGCACCATCTGATGATCAAAGCGGAAGCCCGCCATGCCGATGAGTTGCAGCGGCTGCTGGACACCTTCTTCTCAGCTCGGTCGGGTCAGTATTTTGCCTGCGACGCGCGCGAAGAGCGGGATGCTTTCCTGGTGCGTTTTGGCGTCGGCGGCTGCACCATCTCTTATTGCGACTATAAAGGGATTAATACCGACCAACGGCTGATCGCCTTTGACGTGGCGTTACGTCGGAACGATACGGAATGGCGAATTAAATTACCGCAGGCGTTGCAGGATCAGGTGCTGGAAGACTCGTGCTGTGGGCACTTCTTCTGCTTTGTGAATCATCAGGACTATATTTTGAAACCCGGCGTGGATGCGCTGGCGTTTAAACATGATGTGCTGGAATACCTCGATCGGCGTGGCGCGAAATATCCGGCGGAGCATAACGTCGGCCATCTTTATCACGCGTCCTGTGAACATGAGTCGCATATGCGTCAGCTCGATCCGACCAACAGCTGTAATCCGGGGATTGGCAAAACCAGTAAGAAGAAGTTCTGGCAGTAGCGCAGGCAGGGAAATTGCGCAGGAGGACGATAAGCAGTGCGGAAAGCAGGCCTTCCGCACTGACAAAGCTTATTTCGCGTAAGCTTCAGTAGAAATAGTCAGCTTCACGTCATCGCTGACGGCTGGCACATATTTATCCAGCTTGAAATCAGAGCGCTTGAAGGTGGTGGTGGCGTCAAAGCCCACCGCCTGCTTCTTCACCATCGGATGCATACCCTGCTTGTTCAGTACCGCGTGCAGGATCACCGGCTTGGTAATATCTTTGATGGTTAGGTCGCCGTAAACGTCCATTTTATTTTTCCCTTTGCTGACCACTTTGGTGCTTTTGAAGGTCGCGGTGGGGAATTTAGTCACGTCGAAATACTCAGCACCTTTAAATTCGGTGGTCAGCGCGTCAACATGGGTATTAATGGTGTCGACCGGAATGGAAACGCTCACTTTTGATTTCGCCACGTTGCTATTATCAAAATCAATATTACCGGTGATGCCAGATAAATCAGCCGTAGGATGCGAAAAACCAAAGTGCGTCCAGGTGACAACGACCGAGGTGTGGCCTGAATCCATCGCATAGCTTTCAACCGCAGCCGCAGAGAACTGAGAATATAACGCGGCGGTAATGAATAACGGGACGGACATTTTTTTAATCAAGGACATCAATCTAGCCTTTATTTTCGCGAAGTGTACCGCTGATAGTGCAAGATTAATCTCTGTGCCGATAGTGAAGATATTTGACCGGGTCTGTCAAAAAGATTAGCCGACACGCGTAATTACTTTCCCGCCAGGGATTCTATTTCCGCTTTGGTTTGTAATAACGCACGCAGTAAACTTTCCAGCCGATCGTCGAAACGGAGGTTGGGCACCGCCACCGACAGCGCATAACGTTCGTTACCGGGCAGGTCTAACACCACCGCCAGCGCACTGACGCCCAGCGCATGCTCCTCGCGATCGATGGCCATGCCCTTATGCCGGACACTGCCGATATCCGCCAGCAAGGCTTCCCGCCCTACCCGCGTATTGACCGTGCGCTGCTCCAGCGGCTGCGACAGTAACGCCTGCAGCTGATCGTCAGGCAGCGCGGCCAGCAGCGCTTTTCCCGGCGCGGTGGCATTGACCGGGAAGGCGGTGCCCACCGGCGACACCACGCGAAGCTCCTGATCCGACACGCATTGCTCTACCAAAATGGCATGCAGCCCGCGAAACACCACCAGATCCACCGTTTCCCGCGTTCGGCGCGCCAGCGCTTCCACCCCCGGTCTGGCGAGGGCCACAATATCGGTATGCGCAGCCGCCGCCAGTCGGGCCAACGCCGGACCCAGCGTCACGCCTTCCGCCGTCTGCATCACAAACTGCTGCGCTTCCAGCGAGGCCACCAGCCGGTAAACCGTGGTGCGGGGCAATCCGCATTGACGCGCAAGCTGGGTCAGACTCAGCCCGGAAGGGCAACTCTCCAGCACTTTCAGCACCGCCGCCGCCCGGGCAATAACCCCAGACTCACCTTCTGCTTTCACCGTCGATCCTCCTGCGGCCATTGACATTGACGCACTCTCCCACGACACTTATACCACTATACGGACACACTGTCCACTATTCGGACGGTGCGGACGTTTTTATTATGGAGAAGACCATGAAGCAGATTTCTACCGCCGGGGTGTTTACGCTGCTGGCTATCGCCTGTCTGACCATTATGGTCGGTTGTGTGATTGTCCCAGGATTGCCTTCTGTTGCCGCCCATTTGGGCATTAGCGGGCAGGCCAGCTGGCTGATCACCCTGCCCTCGTTGGGCGTGGTGATGTTTGGGCCGATTGCCGCCAAAATCATTGAAAGTAAAGGGCTGTATCGCTCGCTGATGGTGGGTCTGCTCAGCTATGGCGCGTTAGGCGCCGCCGGGGCTTTCCTGACGCATCCGGCGGTGCTGTTCGCCGACCGTTTTCTGTTAGGCGGCGCAACGGCGCTGGTGATGTCAGCCGGAACCGGGCTGCTTTCCAGCTTCTTTAGCGGCGAACAGCGGCTGAAGATGATTGCGCGTCAGGGCATGTCGATTGAGCTGGGTGGGGTGATTTTCCTGTTCTTTGGCGGGCTGCTGGCCACGGCAGGCTGGCGCTGGCCATTCAGTCTGTATCTGTTTGCCTGGCTGTTTTTACTGATGCTGCTGATCTTTGTGCCCCGCCCGGATGAAAGCCGTTATCAGTCGGTTCTGGAAGAGGCCGACGCGCCAGCAACCTCCCGACTGATCCCGGTTTATCTTGCCGCCTTCTTTTCGATGGTGTGCTTTTTCACCGCAGTGATCGTGCTGCCTCTCCAGCTGCATGGTCTGGGCTATAACGAAGCGCAAACGGGTTATTACCTGGCATTTATTTCGCTGATGGCGGTGGTTGCCGCCTGGCTGATGCCGCGCGCGGTCAAAGGACTGGGAGAGTTTACGACGCTGTATCTGGCGTTTCTGGCCTACGCCGCCGCGCATCTGCTGCTGGCATTTTCTTCCGATCCCGGTGGCTTGATCGCCGCAGGCATTCTGATGGGATGCGGATTTGGTCTGTCGGTGCCGCTGGTCAATCATCTGGTGGTTGAGCACAGTCCGGTCAGTCGCCGGGGACAAAATCTGGCTTACCTGTCGATGGCGATTTTTTCCGGGCAGTTCTGCTCTTCTTTTATGGAGCTGATGCCTGGCAATCGCAGTGGGATTTTTTGTGGCGCGGCGGGTATCGCATTGATGGTGGTGCCGGTGTTATGGCGATTCCATGCCAGCCAGCATAAAGAAGCACGGGAGAGTCAGACTCTCCCGTAATCATCAGCCTTTGGTCACGAACGCTTTGACCACATCCTGCCATGGGGTGGTCGGGTGTCCGGTCAGTTTACTCAGAGTATGGCTGTCATCAAACAGGCCGCCTTTCGCCGCTGCGGCATCAGAATCCGCCAGCATCTCTGCCAGCCAGTCCGGCAGGCCTGCGCCCTTCAGCGCGGCGGAGAAATCGGCCTGTGGCATATCGATATACTGGATCTCTTTGCCGCTCTGGCGGGCAATCTCCGCAGTGAATTCCGCCAGGGTGTAAGCGGTATCGCCAGACAGCTCATAAATCTGACCCGCAGCCTCATTGCCAGCCAGCACCGCAGCAGCGGCTTCGGCATAATCCTTGCGGCTGGCGGAGGCAATCTTGCCTTCGGCTGCTGCGCCAATAAATGCGCCGTGCGTGATGGCCGGCGCAATGCTGGCGGCATAGTTTTCGGTATACCAGCCGTTACGCAAGATGGCGTAAGGCACGCCAGAGGCGATCAACGCCTGCTCGGTGGCCCGGTGTTCCGTTGCCAGTCCCAGCGGGCTGGTGTCCGCATGCAGCAAGCTGGTGTAGGCCAGCAGAGACACGCCCGCCTCTTTCGCCGCGGCGATCACCGCTTTATGCTGCGCCTCACGCGCGCCGACTTCGCTGGACGAGATCAGCAGCACTTTTTCCACGCCACTGAAGGCACTGGCCAGGGTTTCGGGTTTGGCATAGTCGGCCTTGCGCAGCTGCACGCCCAACGCCGCCAGATCCGCCGCCTTTTCTGGCGAACGCACGGCGGCAATAATTTCCGCGGCAGGCACTTTCTTCAGTAAAGCATCAATCACTAAGCGGCCCAGTTGGCCCGTCGCACCGGTAACAGCAATCATGATCATCTCCTGTGGATTTTAATAAGGTGTGGCGGCCGCTGCCGCCGAAATCGCTTTCACCCAACCAGCCTATGCCATACACTAATCAAAAGTAAGTACTTACAGGAATGTTAGTGTGAAAAAAAATCAAGATGTGGCCTGTGACTCGCTCAGCGAAAAGTTTCGCCGGGGTGAACTGTTCGATGCCAACTGCCCCTCACGCGACGTGCTGAAACGGCTAACCAGCCGCTGGAGCCTGCTGATCCTCGTCGCCTTGCAGGATGACACGCTGCGCTTTAGCGAACTGAGAAGAAAAATCGGCGGCATCAGTGAACGCATGCTGTCGCAAACGTTACGATTTATGGAAGAGGATGGCTTTGTAGAGCGTATAGCCTATGACGTTATTCCGCCACACGTTGAGTACCGCCTTTCGCCCAGCGGACATGAAGTGCGGGGCCAGGTGATCGGGCTGGCAGACTGGATTGAGATGAACCTGCAACAGATTATGGATCATCGCCGCCAGTATGCCGGCGACGTTGAAAAAGCGTAACGCGTCCCCCGCCAGACCGCGCAGGGGACGCCTCGCCGTTAACGGCGTTTTCTTTTGCTTACCAGGCGATACAACGCAAACAGCACCAGCAGCGCAACCCCGCCGCCAACCGCCATCAACACGTTGACGTACCGCACGATAAACGGCGCATCGCCACCGGCACGCAGGGTTTTCACCTGCTCAGCCGTCACCTGCGAGTCGATATTGGCAAAGTGGCTGCGAACGTAGTTGGTGACGGACGCAATTTGCGCATTGTCCAACTGCTGACCGAAGGCCGGCATGCCGACATCGCTGTCACTGCTTTTACGGTGGATCCCGTCGACGATGGTCATCACCAGGTTGCTGGCCGTCTGACCCGAGACCGCGCTGTTGTGGGTCAGTGACGGATAGAAGTTATCCTTCGTGCCCTCGCCTGCGCGACCGTGACAGCTGGCACAGGCGCCACTGTAAAGCTCCGCGCCATCGGTGCTGCGGCTGTCGGCCAGCGACGCCTGATCGCCCTGCCCGCCGATCACCTGATTAATATCGGTCGCTTTCACCGGCTGGGTTGCCGCAGGTGCGGACGGTGTGGCGATCGCCGGGACCTGTTTCATCCATGCTGCAATCGCCTGCAGATCGTCATCGTTCATATGCTGGAAGCTGTGTTCCACCGCTTCGCCCATCGGCCCGGCGGCCTGCGCTTTGCCGGCAAGATGCCCGGTTTTCAGGTAGGTGACGATATCATCCTGACTCCAGTCGCCAATGCCACTTTTGTCCGGGGTGATGTTCGGCGCATACCAGCTTCCCAGCGGGCTGCCCGCCAGCGCCTGGTCGCCTTTTTCGGCCATCATCATATTGCGCGGCGTATGGCAGGTGCTGCAGTGCGCCAGCACATCCACCAGATACTTACCGCGATTCAATTGATCGGACGCGGCCGCCTGCTTTTCAAATGGTTTATCGTTGCGATACAGCAGGTTCCAGCCCCACATAATCTGGCGAACGTTGAACGGGAAGCTCAGGTCAGTTTTCGCTTCCGCCGGAATATCCGCCGGCTTCACCCCTTTCATAAAGTAGGTGTAAAGCGCGTGAATATCCTCGTCGCTCATCGCGCCGTAAGCCGTGTAAGGCATCGCCGGATAGAGGTTACTGCCATCGGCTGCGACGCCTTTGCGCACCGCATCCGCAAACTGCTGCTCGCTGTAGTTGCCAATGCCGTACTGCTTTGATGGCGTGATATTACTGGCAATAATCCGCCCCATCGGCGAGTCGATGGCATAGCCACCGGCAAAGGGCGCACCGTCTTCTTTGGTCTGACGGTGACAGGCACCGCAGTCAGCGGCCACGGCGGTGTATTCACCGCGTTTAATTAATGCCGATTCATCGGCCGCGCTGTCCGCCAGCGCGGCGGCAGAGGCCAGCAGGCTGCCCACCAGCACGGCGCTTTTCAGCAGAGAATAAGATCCAGACAGTTTCATGATCAGATCTCCCGCTCAATAATTTCGGCCAGACGAATACTCAGCGCGACGCCGGTCAGCGTGGGGTTAATCACCCCGGAAGCCGGGATAACGCCGGTTGTCGCCAGGAACAGGTTGCTGTGATCCCAGCTCCGGCACTCGTGATTCACCACCGAATCTTTCGCATTGTCACCCATGATCACCGTGCCCATCAGGTGGTCACGGTTCTGCCAGCCGGTATTGTCTTCTATCACTTCACCGCCCATCAGGCTGACGAACTTTTTGTAGTCGGCATCCACCACCTTCTTGCCGGCCTTCACATAGTCATCCACCTCGTAATTCACCGTCAGCATCGGAATGCCGAGCGCATCTTTACGGGTGGTACTTGGACGCACGGTGTTGGTCGCGTGCGGCAGGATTTCGAACACCGTTGAAATATCGACCCAGCGCGCGGCCTGATGGCGGATCTGTTTATCCAGCTCGCTGCCAATCACACCCTGGCCGATCAGACGCTGTGCCACCGCCATATTCGGCACGTTGTTGGACACGGCATGCTTGATCGCCGCGTGATTTTTACGGAAATCCCCGTCGCGGTAGTTAAAAATCCCGCCCTGCTGAACCGCACCACGGCCAGGCCACATCGGTTCGTCAGCGAGGAATTGCAGGCCCATCCCGGTGTGGTCCATCAGGTTACGGCCGACCTGATCGGAACTGTTGGCCACATCAGAAATCAGCAGCAGTTTTGGCGTTTCCAGGCCATGCGCGGCAACGATAAAGTATTTGGCGGTCAGTCGGGTATCCACCCCTTTGGAGCTGCGCACGTGCACCGCGACAATCTTGCCGTCGCTGCCTTTTTCCAGCTTCCACGCGGTGGAATCGGTCATCAGCTTCGCACCGGCATCTTCCGCGTGCTGCGCGTGCTTATCGCCGCTGTACATCGAGCCGATAGGGCAGACCGGCATACAGTTGTTGTTGCCGCTGCAGGCCGGACGACCGTCGTAAGGACGCGTCGCACGGGCGTTTGGCTCATGGATAAAGTGATAGCCTGACGGGCTGAGGCGCGCTTTCAGGCGCTGGAACAGATAGGTTTCGCCTTCTGGCTCCATCGGATAGGGTTTGGATCGCGGTGGGAATGCGCCGCCAGCCTGACCGCTCTGATCGTCGGTATCGCTGCCGCAGACGCCCAGCGCCTCTTCGGCTTTCTGGTAAAAAGGTTCCAGCTCGCTGTACTCCATCGGCCAGTCGCGGCCAACGCCATACAGGGTTTTCAGCTTCATATCGTTCGGCAGATAGCGCCAGCAGGCGGATGCCCAGTGCCAGGTGGTGCCGCCGACTAACTTCAACATTCCCGGGCGGAAATCAAAAGAGCCGACGTTTTCAATGTACTGCTCGTCGTAGGAGTGATGGGCCCAGGGCTCGTTGGGATACGGCGAGTTGTAGTTGCCTTTTTTGGAAGAGTTACGGAAATTCTCGACGATTTTCCATCGCGGGATCTTCTCACCGGCTTCAAGAATAATCACGGATTTACCCGCGCGGGCGAGCGTCGTCGCGGCATTACTGCCCAACGCGCCGGACCCGACGACAATCACGTCGGCATCAAATTGCTTGTCCATGGTGTGCTCACATAAATTGGGAAAAATTAGTCGTTTTTCAGGGTCGCTGGCGGCTGTGTCCAGTAATTGGTATGGCCCCGGGAATAGGTCGGGATCACCGTGGCATCGAGCGTCGGTGCGTACATCAAGGCGTCGGTGTAGGTGACAAAGCGGGTGTTATCCACCGCCCGCAGGCTTACTGGCGTGCCGGTAAAGCCCAGATACCATGCCGAGACGATTTTCTTCGCCGTCGCACCGGTATTGGCATCGGCCATAATGGCGTGGCCATTAAGCGCGTCTGCCGAAGTGATCCCTGCCGCGTTCAGCGCCGCCGCGAGCTTTTGCAGCTTCTGCGGAAACTGGCTATCCTCTTCGGTCAGCCCATTCAGCGCCCGCTGCGCGACCAGTGAGCTGAGCGACGCTTTACCGGTCAGCAGCTGCGAAATGGCCAGAAACTGTGCGCTGTCGGAGCTGGATGCGGGCGTGGCAGCCCAGGAGAGCGCGGGGCGAAGCACGGCAAACCCCAGCAGGGCGGCACCGGAAGTCATAAATTGTCTGCGCGATAACATCGTAATCATCCTTGTTGATAAAGTGTGATCCATTTCACGTTATAACCCCACATTTGTAAATGCTTTGTAAACCAAGGGAATTATTAAGCAGCGCTGATAACAAACCCAATACATAAAACTCACCAGCTGAATCCATTAAGCTAACAATGGCGGATTCACCCGGCCCTCGAAGGAGACAGAAATGACCCAGCCAAAAATTGGCGTAGGCGTACTGATTGTGCGGGAAGGCAGGCTGTTACTGGGCCGACGCAGGGGAAGCCATGGTGCAGACAGCTGGTCAGCGCCCGGCGGACACCTGGAATTTGGCGAAACGCCAGAGGCGTGTGCGCGCCGGGAAGTGCTGGAAGAGACGGGTTTGGTTGTGGGAAAACTGGCTAAGGTCGCGTTCACTAACGACTTTTTTATCGCCGAGAAGAAACACTACGTTACGCTTTTTATGCTGACGGAAGACATTAGCGGCACGCCGCAGCGCTGTGAACCCGACAAGTGTGCCGGATGGGAATGGTTTTCCGCCGATGAATTGCCGCAGCCGCTGTTCGCCCCACTGGAAACACTGCTTCAGGAAGGCGGCCTGTTGCCTTTACTGACCGGCCGCTGATGCCCCGGCATCGTCAGAGGCATCGGGCCAGTCGCTTATGCAGGCCGCTGAGCCGCTTATTCCAGCGTCACCAGCCGCCCTTCTTTGGCGCTGAGTAATGCCGCATCCAGCACTTCCAGCGTCATAATTGCCTGCTCTGGCGTAACGGGAGGCGCGGTCCCTTCCCGCACGGCCCTGGCGAAAGCTTCGTAATAGGCGTGATAGCAGCCCTGAGCGGACGGCACGCGTTCTTCACCCGCCGCCGTGCGCAGCGTTCCCCACAGCGCCTGCTCTTCATAACCCCAACCTTGCAGATCGTCGGCCGGCCGCTTTCCGGCAAAGATGGCGTTGGCCTGCACGTCCGTGCCGTTGGAGACGTAACTGCCCTGGTCGCCATAGGCACGGATATCGCGCGCGGCCAGGTGATTCAGCTTGCTGGATGAGATATGCGAATGCACGCCGCTGGTGTGCGTCAGGGTGATGACAAAGCTGGCATCGGTCTGGCCTTCCGGGCGGTCAACCCTATCCGTCTGTGCCAGCACCGATTTCACCGGCCCAAGCAGCCACACCGCCTGATCGACCAGGTGGCTACCCATATCACGCAGCAGGCCGCCGGTTTCGCCGCCTTCCAGCGTATGGGGATCGTCAAGATCCATGCGGTTATGCAGCCGCCACAGCTTGCCGACGCGCTGCTGTTCCAGCACATCCCGCAGCGTCAGGATATCTGCGTCAAAGCGGCGATTATGATAAATGCCCAACACCACGCCTTTCGCTTTCGCGGCGGCGGCCAGTTCGCGTCCGGTGGCGGCATCCGGCGCAAACGGCTTATCGGCAATCACCGCCACGCCCGCCTCAATCGCTTCCAGCACCAGCTCCCGGCGGGTTTGCGGGGGTGTGGTGATGGTGACGATATCCACGCCCGCGTCCAGCATCGCCGTCAGGCTTGGATAGATCGGGACATCCGGAAAATCCGCCTTCACGCGGGCAATGGTGGCCGGTGCTCTGGCGACGATCCCCACCAGCTCCACGCCTTTTGCCGCGGTAATAAACGGTGCATGAAAGTTCTGACCGCCGGTGCCGTATCCCACTAGTCCAATTCGCATGCGTGGCTCCTGTTCGATGATGATCACAATTTAGCTTTTAACTTTAGTCAGTTAACCACAAACCAGCCAATCGGCCCGGCGAATATCTGGTGAGCAAGACCAACTGGCAGTAGAGTAAGAAATCCTGATAACTGATGACGATGAGCGTGTGATGACCCAGCTGGCCCCGATTATCAATTTGTCCTCCCATCCGATTATGGATGCCGAATACCTTGCCAGTTGCAAAGCGTCGCTGGACGACAGCGGTGCGCTGGTCCTGCGAAATTTTCTGACTGCCGACGCGCTGGATGCTATACGCCAGGAGGGTGAAGCGCAGCAGCATCTGGCGTTTTATACCGCCAGCAAGCACAACGTTTATTTGAAAGCGCCGGATGACGCCTATGCGGCCGATCATCCGCGCAACCATCAGATTGTCTCGTCCAAAGGCTGCATCACCGATGATCAGGTGCCCGAGCACTCCCCTTTGCGCACGCTGTATAACGCCGAGGCATTTAAAGCGTTTCTGTGCAGCGTGCTGGGCGAGCAGCAGCTGTATCCCTATGCGGATTCCCTTTCCTCTATCAATCTGCACTATGCCCACACCGGCCAGGAACTAGGCTGGCACTTCGATAACTCGTCGTTTGCCATCACCCTGCTGATCCAGAAACCGCAGGGCGGCGGCGTGTTTGAGTACGTCAGCAATCTGCGCAATGCCGAAGCGGGCGAGATGAATTTCGAGGGTGTGGAAAAGGTGCTGCACCAGCAGCAGCCGGTCGAGAAGCTGGCGATTAATCCCGGCGACCTGGTGCTGTTCCGCGGCCGCAATGCGCTGCACCGCGTCACGCCAACCGAAGGCGATACCAGCCGGATGTTGGTGGTGCTGGCGTACAATGCCCAGCCCGATATTGCCCTGTCCGAAACCGCCCGCATGACCTTTTACGGCCGCCTTTAAGCTTTAAATCCGCAGCGGCCAGATCGTCCCGATAAAAAAAGGGCTGAAATCATTCAGCCCTTTTATCACTTATTCAACGGTTACTGACTCAACAACGCCTTCCAGGCCCGGGCGAAGATCTGCTGGGTGCGGAAGGCGATCAGCGCCTGCCAGTCAGGATCGTAAGGATAGAAACCGTCATAAAGATCCTGCTTGATCTGCTGCCCGCGATCGCTGGCAGGATCGCCATACAGATGCAGCCAGTGATCGTCGCGAAGGCGGCGATGCATCTCTTCCCCATCCAGCGTGCCGCACTCCACCACCAGCTGCAGCAGCTGCGTCTCCGGCAGATGATCCAGCATAAATTGCGACAGATAGCCGGTCGCCGTGGCGGTGACGCCGGTTTCGCTGTCGCGTCCGGCGCCGGTGATCAGCACCGTCAGCCATTCGCCAAAGATCGCCCGCGCCTGTTCGAGCGCCGGATAATCCCGCTCGGCAATCGCCATCAGCATCGGATGACCATAGGCGCCCGCGCCGGTATGCAGATCAAAACTGATGATGCGCTTCGCCTGCGCCAGGTGGCGGGAAATGATGGTTTTCAGCGTCTGATGCGACCAGCTGGCCTGCTGGCCGCCGAAGAAAATGCCGTCGGCAAACTGATACTGACCGGCTTCCACAATGCGCTTAACGCCCGCCCAACCCAGCGCTTCGCGACTGGCCTGCAACAGCGCATCGGCCTGCTGACGCGCTGCGCCATCCAGATCCTTGCAGGAATACACCGCATGCAGATCGCGATAGGCGGCGTTATCCGGTGCTCCGGCCGCGAAGTCGATAAAGTTACGGTTAAGATCGGCGTTATCTTCGTTCACCCGGCGCAGGTGGGCCGTGCCCCACGGATTGATCAGATGCACCATCACCAGCGCCACACCGGCGGGCAATGTTGCAGCGTCGAGTCCGTCCAGCCAGGCAATCTGACTGTCCGATCCGTAATAGCCTTCAACACCGTGGGTGCCGGAAACGATCAGCAGCAGATTGTCTGCTGCCGGGTCGCCAATCACCGCCACATCGGTGCTTAAGGCTTCGCCCTTCGGCCCGCTCAGCGGATGGGGATAATGGGTGACGTGGCCGTCCAGCCGCGCCACGGCGGCAAGAAAGCGCGCCCGCTGCGCGCTGTAATCAGGTAAAGATCGCATCAGGCTCACTTCTGAATATGATAAACGTCAAAGCTGAAGTACTTCTTCGCCAGCCGCTCGTAGGTGCCGTTTTTATGCAGTTCGGCCAGCGCCGCGTTGATCTTCTCAACCCGCGCACGATCGTCTTTGCGCAGACCGATCCCCACGCCTTCGCCGAAGTATTTTTTGTCATACAGGGTATCGCCGCTGATCTGGTAATCCTTGCCCTGTGGCGACTTCAGGAAGCCGGTTTCCGCTGAGGCGGCGCTGGTCAGCGTTGCATCCACCCGTCCTGACGCCAGATCGGGCCAGATCTCTTCCTGGTTAGGATACGACACCACGTTGATGCCGGTGCCCGCCCAGACGGCTTTGGCATAGGTTTCCTGGGTGGTGCCCTGCGCGACGCCCACTGACTTGCCTTTCAGCGACTCCGCATCGGGTTTCAGGCCGCTGTCCTTCTTGGTCACCAGCGCGCTTGGCGTGTTGTAGAGCATATCGGTGAAGGCAACCTGCTGGCGGCGTTTGTCGGTCATCGCCATCGCCGAGAGGATCGCATCGAATTTACGCGCCTGCAGCGCCGGAATAATGCCGTCGTAGCCGGTCTGCACCCACACGCACTTCACCTTCATCTGATGGCAAATGGCGTTGCCCATTTCAATATCAAAGCCCTGCAGGCTGCCATCGGGCGCTTTGGACTCAAACGGCGGGAAAGTGGGATCGACGCCAAAACGCAGCGACTCGGCAGCAAAAGCGGGTGAACTGGCGCAGGCGAGCAACACCAAAGCAGACAGGGCGATTTTTTTCATGCAGGCTCCCAAAAAGCAAAAAGGGTTAATAAAAAAGCGGTTATCCTCTTTCATACCATGATTTATTGCGCAAAGTGGGGATTTTTTCTTCGCTGTGAACAGGCGCTGCGCAAAAAAAAGAGCCTTCATAAGAAGGCTCTGATTCAGTGACAACGCGGATTAGCGTTTGGGTGCGGCATCCGGATACATCTCCAGCAGGCGGCGCGTGACGCCGTTGGTCCAGCCGAAACCGTCCTGCAGCGGATACTCACCGCCGCCCGCCAGCACCGGCGCGCGTCCGGCCACGTTATATTTTTCGACCATCTTGTGATGACGATGGTAGGTGGCGCCGACAATCTGCAGCCAGCGGGTAGCAATCTCTTTCGCCAGCAGCTCTTCGCCGTAGTTATTCAGCCCTTTGATCGCCATCCACTGCATTGGCGCCCAGCCGTTAGGCTTGTCCCACTGCTCGCCGGTCTCTTCCACCGTTGACAGTACCCCACCCGGCGCCAGCAGATGCGAGCGGATCGCCGCTGCAGTGTGCGTGGCCTGATCGAGGCTCGCCATACCGACAAACAGCGGCGTTACCGACGCGGCAGAAAACGCGCCTTTCTCACGGTCACGCCAGTTGTAGTCGCGATACAAACCCGCTTCGGCATCCCACAGATATCTGTCGAGGATTTCCCGGCGGCGCACCGCTTTCTGCTGGAACAGCTCGGCCGTGGCATGGTCGTTTTTGCTGGCCGACAGCCGCGCAATGGTGGTTTCCAGCTTATATAGGAAGGCGTTCAAATCCACCGGCACAATGCTGGTGGTCTGGATGCTCTCCAGACGGCCAGGCTCGCTGAGCCAGCGCGATGAGAAGTCCCAACCGGACGCCGCACCGGCACGCAGATCGCGATACACTTCGTTCGACGGCCGCGAAGAGTTTCTCGCGGTTTCCACATCTTCAATCCACGACTCGTCGCGCGGCGTATCCCGATCGTCCCAATAGCGGTTGAGCACCGAGCCATCCGACAGCATCACCACGTGGCGATAGGCTTCGTTCGGCGTCAGCGACGCTTCACCGTCCATCCAGAATTCGTATTCGCGCTTGAGGTGCTTCAGATAGCGCTGCGCTTCGTGCACGCCGTCCTTTTCGAACAGCTCGACCATCATCGCAAACACCGGCGGCTGGGAGCGGCTGAGGTAATAGGTGCGGTTGCCGTTAGGGATATGCCCGTAGGTGTCGATCATCCAGGCAAAGTTATCCGCCATATTCTTCAGCAGATCGGTGCGACCGCTGGCGGCAAAGCCCAGCATGCTGAAGTAGGAATCCCAGTAGTAGGTCTCACCAAATCGTCCGCCCGGCACCACGTAAGGCTGCGGTAACGGCAGCAGCGAAGAGAACTCCGAGTGCTTCTCCGGCTTACGGGTTAACACCGGCCACAGCGCGTCGATATGCTCGCCCATCGATTTATTGGGGTCCGAAACATAGCGGCTGTCATGGACTTTTGGCAGGTCAAAATTCTCCAGCACGAACGCCAGTAAATTAAAATCCTCGCGCTCACGCTGCATAAAATAGCGGTACAGAATTCTTTCAGGTTCAATTTTGGGCGCACAGTCGGCAAACGTTTTGCTGTCGGTAAATATCCGCGACGTTTGCACGGCTTCAAATAGCTCCTGATACCGATCGGAAGGCGTCAGGATGTCCGATGCGGGCAGACCACGAATCGACTCCGGTTGCGGCTCAACGACCGATTCCAGACCCGCCTCGTAATCGTGATAATAGGCTTCGTAGTCAGTCTGATTATTGTCAATGATTAGGTCATTTTGGTTAAAAGTGATAGAAACCTCCTGTGCCAATTGATATCGACAATGATTGCGCTGAATTTCAGAAACAAGCCCTCAGTATAGTACCCCAGTCTCACAACGCAACCCATTGAACTTATTACCGACGATGAGAAGATATTTCAAAAAATAACCGTAAGCAGTTACTTAAGATTATTCTGCATATTAATTTACAGTAATTGAAAAGCGAGCATTCCATATCGCCGTTGTTCAGAAGCCCGCCAGCCCTGCACTTAAGCCAAACCGTTAAAATGATGTTTATTTATCCAGTTTTGAAATTAAATTAACTGAAAATTTACGTTTATAAAAAATAATTGGTTTTACCATTTACATTATATTTAAACCGTCGAATACTGTGCAGGCCAGATCGTCGCGCAGCCCTTGCCACGCCTGGTAAAAATAAGTTTATCTGATAGCAAACCAGACCTTTAAATGATTAATTAAGGAACTCTCGTGGCACCGGTAGTAAATAAATCCGCAGCGTTGCACTCGGAAAGCCTCTCTGATGAGGATGACAGTTTAGTTTCCCCCTTCGATACACCCGCTCCCATAAATAAAACCTATATTACCCGTGGAACCCGGCGTTTTACCCACGCCACGCTGGCGCTATTTTGTGCCGGGCTTTCGACGTTTGCGGTGTTGTATTGCGTTCAGCCCATTCTGCCGGTGTTCTCGCAGAGTTTTCATCTGACGCCGGCCCAGAGCAGCCTGTCACTTTCCGTCACCACGGCGATGATGGCATTGGGATTGCTGGTCACCGGGCCGTTGTCGGATGCCATCGGGCGCAAATCGGTGATGTCGATTTCGCTGCTGCTGGCGGCGTTCTTCACGCTTATCTGCGCCACCATGAGCAGCTGGGAAGGCGTACTGGCGATGCGCGCGCTGACCGGCCTGGCCCTCAGCGGCGTGGCGGCGGTGGCGATGACCTGGCTGAGCGAGGAGCTGCACCCGGTGTTCCTCTCCTTCTCGATGGGGCTGTATATCAGCGGCAACTCGATTGGCGGGCTGGTCGGCCGACTGTCGACCGGGATGCTGGCGGATCACTTCTCGTGGAACGTATCGCTGTTTGTGGTCGGGCTCTTTGCGCTGGCGGCCGCCGGGCTGTTCTTCCGCCTGTTGCCGCCGTCGCAGCATTTCCGCGCCTGCTCGCTGCGGCCGCATAAGCTGCTGGTTAACTTTATGTTCCAGTGGCGCGACATGGGGCTGCCGATGCTGTTTATCGTCGGGTTTATCCTGATGGGCAGCTTTGTCACGCTGTTTAACTACGTCAGCTACCGCTTTATGGCCGCGCCGTTCTCGTTAAGCCAGACGGTGGTCGGACTGCTGTCGGTAGTGTATCTGACCGGCACCTACAGCTCGCCGCGTGCGGGAATGATGACGGTGAAATATGGCCGTGGCGTGGTGCTGATGGGCGCGCTCAGCCTGATGCTGGTCGGCTTGTTAGCCACCCAGTTCACCACGCTGTTGCTGGTATTGCCGGGACTGATGCTGTTTGCCGCCGGCTTTTTTGCCGCGCATTCGGTGGCCAGCAGTTGGGTAGGACACCGCGCCCGCCGCGCCCGAGGACAGGCGTCGTCGCTGTACCTGTTCTTCTATTACCTCGGCTCCAGCGTCGCCGGTACGCTTGGTGGCGTGTTCTGGCACAACTGGGGCTGGATGGGCGTTTCCGCCTTTGTGGCGGTGATGCTGATCGGCGGCCTGTTTCTGGCCAACAACCTGCGTAAGATCCCGGTGCTGGTGAAAAAAGTTCGCTAACCGGCGGGCGGAGCTCAGGCTCCGCCCCTGCTCGCCTGCCGTGACGATTTACTTCCCCCTGCCCAACCATTAAGCTAGCGCCCCTGATTATCACACCCCTTTATTCCCCGCCTGCGACCCTGTTCAGGCAGCGAATTTTCAGGAGCCGGACCGGCGATGAGCGACGTAGAAAACCTGCAGGGGATGGTGATCTTCGCCAAAGTGGTGGAGACGCTGAGCTATACCGAAGCGGCAAAGCTGCTGGGATTATCCAAATCCTCGGTGAGCAAAGAGATCTCCGCGCTGGAAGTCCGGCTGGGCACCAAACTGCTGCAACGCACCACCCGTAAAATCGTGGTCACCGATGTCGGCATGACCTGGTATCACTACTGCGCGCGCATCCTCAGCGAAGTGAAAAGTGCCGGGCTGTTTATCCGCCAGTATCACGAAGAGCCGACCGGCAGCCTGCGCGTGGTGGCGCCCGTCACCTTTGGCTGTCAGTGCATCGTGCCGGTGCTCAATCAGTTTGTCGCCAATAACCTGCATGTCAGCGTCGATCTGGACCTGACCGATCGCCCGGTTAACCTGGTCGATGACAATGTCGATCTGGCGATAGTGATCCGCCGCGAGCCGCCGGAGCATGCCCACTGCACGCCGTTGATGGACATCGGCTGGGGCCTGTTTGCCGCACCGGACTATCTGCAACGCTTCCCGCCCATCGCCCAGCCGGACGATCTACCGCGCCATGACTTTATCCTGTTCCGTGGCCCGGCTCACACCATCTCGCTGCCGTTCCGCAAAGAGAAGCAGAAGCTGGATATCGAAGTACGTAGCCGTTTTCGCGCCAATAACAGCACCGCGCTGCTGAATTCCGCCATCGCCAACAGCGGCATTGCCTATTTGCCGGAATACGTCGCGCAGGAAGCCGTCAAAGAGGGCAAGCTCAGTCGGGTGTTAGCGGAATGGGAAATGGACGTCTATCAGTCGTGGATCCTGACCAAAGCCGACAGTTTGATTTCACCGCGGGTCAGGGTATTTATCGAGGATTTGCAGCAGGCGTTACGGTTGAAATAAAGGGCGGAACAGCGTCCGCCCTCAGCATGCTTAGTAGTAGTTACCGTGACGGTAATCCCAGGTGGTGAAGGTGTCAGACAGCATCGACATAATTTTGTCCACATCCAGACCTTTACGGATCAAGATTGGGCATGGCGTGATGTTGCGCTCGCCTTTCTGCTCTGGCACCAGTTTGCCCTGCTCATCCACCATCGCCACCATCACACCCTGCTCGTAACGGGTTTTCTCAGACTCGTTCGGCTGGATGGATTTCACGTAGTCGTTGGCTTCAATAATCAGGTCAGCCTGCGATTCGATACGCTCGCCGATCCCTTCGACCAGGCCGCGGTTGCCTTTGCCTGACGGGTTAGCGGAGCTGGCGAAGGAGAATTTACCGTGGTTTTCCCACAGCTCTTTCGCCAGGTTTTCGCCAGGGGTACCGAATTTGATCACAAAGCAGCTGGTCTGACGGCGATCCATCATCAGGTCTTTTGAACCGTCTTCCGGAATGCGTGCAACTGCGTCTTCTTTCCACGGCAGGATGCAGCCCAACAGCACGTCCTGATCCCAGTGCTGCTGATACAGCGATTCAATTTCCGGGTTCAGCTGCGCCAGCTCTTTCAACTGCTCCAGAGAACCACACAGCACCACGCCCGGCTTGTTGCGGTTGCGCTGCTTGGCATCAAATTTACGCTCCAGCCCTTTGGCATCGGAGGTCATGATGATGTAGCCCACTTTGGTCGGGCAGACGATCATGCCGCCGTCAGCAGACAAAACCTTAACTGCTTCTGGCTGTAAGCCGCCGTTCCAATGGATAGTCTTATTGCTCATGGTCGCACCTGTATAACGTAGAGGGTTAAAGTGTGTCGGTCAGTATTTCAAGGTAGCATGGCTGGCTAACCCTGCACTGGCCTGTTGCAACCATCCTGACGTCAAACCGCCATTCAGGCAACAATAAAACACTTTAACCCTGCATTGTTTCCCACAGGAAACAGTCGTTGCTGAAAACCGAAATCAGGAAGGGATCAGCTTTTCCGCTTTCAGCTTATCAAACAGCGCGTAGAAGGCGTCACGCGTGGACTGATAGCCGGTGAAGCCTGCTTTACGGCTCTTGCTGATGTCGGTAAACACTTCCATCGGACGGCCCAGATCGGCATCGGTGTGCCACCAGGATACCAGCTTGCTGATGTCGGCTTCCTTCAGGTTGAACTGCTTCGCCAGCGCCTGCCATTCGGCGGGAGCCGCGTCCATGCGGCCATCCAGCGGCTGCACGTCGTCCGGGAACGGCGCGGCCTCAATGCCAAAGTAGCTGGCGATTTCGCCCCACATCCACTTCCAGCGGAACACGTCGCCATTCACCACGTTATAGTCCTGATCCTGCGCCGACGGCGTGGTGGCGGCCCATTCGAGCTGCTGGGCGAGAATATGCGCGTCGGTCATATCGGTGACGCCTTCCCACTGCGCTTTGGAACCTGGGAAGACAAACGGCTGGCCGGTCTGCTTGCACAGGCTGGCGTAGACGGCCAGCGTCTGGCCCATATTCATCGCATTGCCCAGCGCGAAACCGATGATGGTGTGCGGGCGATGCACGCTCCAGCTGTAGCCATATTTTTCCGCGCCAGCGAACACTTCGTCTTCCTGCGCGTAGTAGAAGTTATCCACCGGCTGACGGCCCTGTTCTTCGCGGAACGGCGTCATCGGCACTGCGCCTTTACCGTAGGCATCAAACGGGCCGAGGTAGTGCTTGAGGCCGGTGACCAGCCCGACGTGGCCGCCTTTCAGGCTGTCGCCCAGCGCGTCAATCACGTTGCGAACCATGGCGCTGTTAACGCGGATGTTCTCTTTCTCGTTGGCCTGACGGGCCCAGACGCTGAAAAAGACCTTATCCACGGTGACGCCTTGCAGCGCCTTTTCTACCGAGGCTTTGTCGGTGAGATCGGCAGTCAGCGCGGTGCAACCGGCTGGCACCGCGGTGCGTCCACGGGACAGGCCGTAAACCTGCCAGCCGTCACCGGTGAGTTGTTCCGCCAGCGCGGTTCCAATGACGCCACTGACGCCGACAATAAGTGCACGTTGTTGCATAGCCAGACTCCTGAATAAAGGGGTAACAATCAGCTTAATAGAGAATTGGAGTCTTATCTGAGGTATAAATTCACATAATTAATGAACTGGATTCCCTAATGATGATGACTCAGGATCGCCTTAAGGGCATTACGCCGTTTGTGGCCAGCGTCGAACAGGGCAGTTTTACCGCCGCCGCTGCGGTACTGCACCTGACCAGTTCAGCGGTCAGTAAAAGCGTGGCGAGGCTGGAAGCGCGATTAGGTTCGCAGCTGTTTGAACGCACTACCCGCCGGCTGGCGCTGACCGATGCCGGTCAGGCCTTTTATGAAACCTGTACGCGTGTGCTGAGCGAGCTGGCGGAAGCGGAATCCGTACTGGCCGCCCAGCGCGCCATTCCGGTCGGACGACTGCGGATTGCCGTACCCAACACCTTTGGCCGGATGCAGGTGATGCCGCTAATCAACGAATTTTGCCAGCAGAACCCGGAGATGCAGATTGCCCTCTCTTTTTCAGATCGCTTTGTCGATCTGTTTGAGGAAGGCGTGGATATCGCGATACGTATTGGCGGCTCGACAGATTTTCCGCCCTCGCTGGGCTACCGCTTTTTGGGTAATGAAAGGCTGATCTTCTGCGCTTCGCCGGACTATCTGGCGCAGCACGGCGTGCCTGATTCTTTGCAGGCGCTGACCGAAAGGCGAGCCATTGTTTACGATCGGGTAGATGGCAGCACCAGTCCGTGGCATATCCGCTCGCCGGATGGACGAACGATAACCCGAACCCTACCTTATCGGATGGCGTTGGGGGATGGCGAAGCCCAGGTCGCCGCCGTGGTAGCCGGACTCGGCGTGGCGCAGATGGCGACCTGGCTGATGGAAAAAGAGTTAGCCAGCGGTGCGCTGGTGCCGATCCTGCCAGAGCTGGCGGTAGAAGGTCTGCCGCTGTTTATCGTCTGGCCGCGCAGAAAGCAGCTGCTGCCGAAGGTCGACGCGCTGCTTGCCACGCTGGATCGGCTAAAAATCAGTCAGTAGCGGGTTTATTTACGTTAATGCGCCACGGCACGCCGAACTTATCGATCAGCGTACCGAAACCGGCCGCCCAGAAGGTTTCTTCCCATTCCAGCGTGACCTTACCGCCAGCGGAAAGATTATCAAACCAACGTTTGCCTTCGGCAGGATCGTTGCTCGACAGGCTAACGGCAAAACCGTTGTAGCTTACCGCTTCCGCGCTGTCGCTCATTTGCAGCTCACCTTCGCCGATATGCAGCAGCGCGTGCATGATTTTATCATCCGCTGGCTGTTCCGCGGCTGGGCTGTTCTGTTTCTGCGGCTGCTGTTTTTTCTCCGCAGGCACGTCACCCCAGGTCATTTTAACCGTCAGTTTGGCTCCCGTAGCCTGCTGATAAAAAGCGATAGCCTCTTCACAGTTTCCCGAAAAATATAAATAAGGCGAAAGTTGCATAACATCTCCTTCGTTTGAGGTATGTGCTTAAGAACAAGCTCGAAGAAAGTGTAGCAGGCGACTCAAATCTGGCGCTTAATTACATTTTACTGGTTAATAACATATGCAAAGAAGACAGAGGATAAGCGGTTATGAATACCGTATAGCGGCGCGGGAACAGTCGCCGGGAAAGAAAGAGTTTCCCAGATTATGAGCGATACAATATTCTTCAAATTGCTTCAACGAATGGACATCAACATGCTAAAAATAGCGAGATGACTAAAAATAAAGCAAAAAAAAACGGCCAGTTTGCTGGCCGTTTTCGATCGTAAAGTCGCTTACTTCTCTTCCATCAACTTTTCAACGTCGGCATTGCCCTGATGCTCAGGCACCGTCTTGCGCACTTTCGCCACATCGTTGGCGCTGACCTGCTGCTTCGCGCTGTTACCCCAGCTGCTGCGGATAAAGTTCACCACGTCAGCGACCTGCTGGTCGTTCAGACGCCAGCCGAAGGCCGGCATGGTGATGCTGGAAGGCGCACCCTTCACGCCCGGCAGCGTGGCACCGCTGAGCACGATATGGATCAGCGAGGTTGGGTCTTCTGCCTGCACCACCGCGTTACCGCGCAGTTCCGGGAAGAAGCGCTTATAGCCGCTACCGTCGGTTTTATGGCAGGCAGCACAGCTGTCGACGTACACCGAGGCGCCCGGCTTGCTGTCATCGCCTTTCCACAGGGCTTTCGCCACCGCGTCATCAGACTTGAAGCCGACCTGATTCGGATCGCGCGCGCCCAGCGACTTCAGATAACGGGCAATCGCCGTGGCATCTTCCGGGCTGAGGTGCTGCAGGCTGTGCTCGACCACATCGGTCATACCACCGAATACGGCGGTCTGATCGTTACGGCCGGTACGCAGGAACTGCACCAGATCGTCTTCACTCCAGCGGCCCAGGCCGTCACGGTTATCGCCACGCAGGTTGCTGGCGGTCCAGCCATCAATCGGCGCGCTGCTGCCGGACAGATAGTCACTGCCTTCGCTGTCATTGAGGGCTTTTTCCTGCATGGTCAGGCTGCGCGGCGTATGGCAGGCACCGCAGTGGCCGAGGCCTTCAACCAGATACTGACCGCGTGCCAGCACCGCATCCTGACCTTTGATTGGCTGGAAGGCCTTCACGTCCGGCGCAAACATGCCGCGCCAGATGGCCAGCGGCCAGCGCATCGACAGCGGCCACGGAATGTCGCTGTCCTGATTGGCCTGCGAAACCGGCTGCACGCCATGCATAAAGTAGGCATACAACGCCTGCATATCCTCATCGCTGACCACCGCGTAAGACGGATACGGCATCGCCGGATAGAGCGTATCGCCGTTCTTCGCCACGCCATGACGCACCGCTTTCTGGAAATCGTCGTAGCTGTAATCACCAATACCGGTTTGCTTATCCGGCGTGATGTTGGTGGAGTAAATATTGCCGATTGGCGTCGCCATCGACAGGCCACCGGCGAACGGCTGGCCGCCCGCTTTGGTGTGACAGGCCACGCAGTCACCGGCGCGCGCCAGGTATTCACCGCGTTGGATCTGCGCCGCGCCGGAGTCGTCCGCCAGCGCGGCAAAGCTTGCCATGCCCAGTAACAGGGCCGGGATCATCATCTTCATCGGGTTGTCCTTATGCCTGCACCAACGGACCTGGATTTTTCAGGTACTGTTCACGAATCGCTTTAGCTGACCAGTAGGTCAGGGCTGCCACCATGCCGGTTGGGTTGTAGCCCAAACCTTGTGGGAAGGCAGAAGCGCCGGGGACAAACACGTTCGGGACATCCCAGCTTTGCAGATAACGGTTCACCGCACTGGTTTTTGGATCTTCACCCATAATCGCGCCGCCGTTCATATGGGTGGTCTGATAGACGGTGGTGTCGAAGTGGGTGCCGGCCGCTTTCGGTGAACCGCTGATCAGTTTCGGGTTCATCGCTTCGGCAATTTTGTGCATCTTGCCGTGCATAAACTGCGACATCTTGATGTCGTTGTCCTGCCAGTCGAAGGTCATACGCAGCAGCGGCTGGCCAAAGGCATCCTTGTAGTTCGGATCCAGGTCCAGATAGTTGTTGCGATAGGACTGGTGAGCCCCGTGCGCATCCATCGACACGTGATGGGTGTAGTGATCGGCCACGGCGGCTTTCCACTTGCTGCCCCAGTTTGGCGTGCCCGGAGGCGTTGGCAGACCGGAGATAGGCTTCACGCCCGCCTGGTTCACCCACATTGGCGAGCCGCCAACAAAGCCGTATTTGGCGTGGTCAAAGTTATCGGCATTGAAATCATCCAGACCCACGCCCGCACCGCCCGCACCAATAAAGTTATTGGTGAACACGTCTTTATCGAAGAACGCCTTGATGGTGGAGATGTTCTGGTAAGCAAAGTTACGGCCCACGGTCCCTTCATTGGTCACCGGATCGTAAGGCTTGCCAATGCCGGACAGCAGCATCAGGTGCACGTTGTGGAACTGGAAGGCAGAGAGGATCACCAGATCGGCAGGCTGCTCAATCTGACGGCCTAACGCATCGACATAGGTCACGCCGGTGGCGCGCTTTTTATCGGCGGTCAGGTTAACGCGCAGCACGTTGGCGTTTTCACGCAGCTCGAACTTCGCTTCCTGACGCAGCGCCGGCAGGATGTTGACGTTTGGCGAGGCCTTGGAATACATGTAGCAGGCATAGCCGCTGCAATAACCACAGAAGTTGCACGGTCCCATCTGCGCGCCATAGGTATTGGTATACGGGCCGGAGGTGTTGGCCGACGGCAGATCGTACGGGTGATAGCCGATGGATTCTGCGGCCTGGGCAAACATCTGCGCCGAGAAGGTGCGCTTCTGTGCCGGCAGCGGGAATTTATCGGAGCGGTCTGGCGCAAACGGGTTGCCCTTGCCCTGACCAATCACCTTGCCTTTTACGCTCCATTCAGAGCCTGAGGTGCCGAACACTTTCTCCGCTTTGTCGAAGAACGGTTCCAGCTCGTCGTAGGTGACGCCGTAATCCTGAATGGTCATGCCTTCAGGAATGAAGTTCTTGCCGTAACGCTCTTCGTAATGGCTGCGCATACGCAGTTCCATCGGGTCGACGCGGAAGTGCACGCCTGACCAGTGCAGGCCCGCGCCGCCGGTGCCGGTGCCCGGCAAAAACGCCGCCAGCTGACGATAAGGCTGTGCGGTTTGCGCCGAATTGTGGCGGATGGTGACGGTGCTTTTCGACAGATCCTGGAACAGCTTTTTACGGATGTTATAGGTCAGCTCATCAATTACCTGCGGATAGGCGCCGTCCGGATAGGTATCACGATGCGGGCCGCGTTCCAGTGCCACCACGTTCAGACCGGCTTCGGTCAGCTCTTTGGCCATGATCGATCCTGCCCAGCCGAAGCCGACGATCACCGCATCTACTTTCTTCATTTCGTTTGCCATGGTTATGCTCTTTCCCCACGAATCGATACCGGTGGGAACGGATAACGCTCGCCACGTTCAACCCAGTCCATAAAGTCCGCACGCGCGCCCGGGAAGTTAATCAGCGTCCAGCCGACCATGCCCTGATTGCCGCCGTGGATCGGATCGCTGAAGAACCCTTCACGGGTGTTCTGCAGCAGGAAAGAGAAGAAGACTTTGGCCGGAACCTGTTTGAACGCAACGCTGCCCGCTTCGAACGCCTGCAGCAGCGTGTCCTGCTGGTCCGCGCTCAGTTTGGCGAAGACCTTGCCATGCTGCGCTTTCGCGACCGCATCGGCATCTTCCAGCCCTAAACGGTAAATCTGGCGGGGCACCAGCGGGTACTGATAGCCCAGTTCTTTGTCGGCATCAGGGTGGAAAGGTCCCTGCATATACCAGTTGGAACCAATGGCATACGGCGTATTCATCTGGCGATCGATATATTCCGCCACGCCGGCTTCCAGCGCGCCAGGTCCACGATCGTCGGCCGGGATCAGGCGCGCGCAGGCGGCCTGCACAAAGGCATACTCTTCGGGGGTGAACCAGGTCGGTTGGTAATCACGGGCTTTTTGTGGACCGGATGGCGCGGATTCTTTCGCGGCGGCCGGAGCAGCGGCGGTCAGCGCGCCAATTCCGGTACTGCCGATCGCCATGGCCGGAGCCAGGGTGATGGTTTTCAGCAGAAAGTCCCGGCGGGAGCTTCCTGTGGTTTCTTTCGACATGACATTGCCTTAATAACTTGCGCCTGGTGCTTCGGCTTGGGATTCACGGTTGCTTGCAGTATTTTTTTTAATCGGGCACATAACGCGGTTACCGAATCAATGTTACCGGTAACAATGCCATGGAGTTTAACAGGTCTTTTAGCAAAGATTTAGCGCAGGGAAACAAAATGGCACAAATTCATTAACAAGATTTGCATCTGGATATACAAAACCTGACATAAACCCTTAGGATGGAGGATCTGCGTACCGCAAGAACGAGGATTAAAAAGCAATGAGTGAAGTCTGTTCGCCAGGGACGATGCCGTCTGAACCTGCATTCAATAACAATAAGCTTTCCGAACGTATCGATGCACTGCCGGCCTCAGCCGGACTATGGCGCTTTATCGCCCTGCTCTCGCTGGGTGGGTTTTTCGAGCTGTACGACCTGTTTCAGACCGGCTATATCAGCGCCGGTCTGGTGGCGGAAAATATCTTCCATGTCGGCAGCCAGGGCGTGTTTGGCATCTCCGATCAGGCCGCCTTTGCCTCTTCCACCTTCCTGGGTTTATTCCTCGGTGCCAGCCTGCTGGCTCCCTATGCCGACCGCTTTGGCCGTCGCATCACCTTTATGTGCGCGCTGGCCTGGTACGGCTGTTTTTCGCTGATCATGGCCTTCCAGAATCACGCCGAAGGGATCATTTTCTTTCGTTTCCTGGTCGGCGTCGGGCTGGGCATCGAACTGGTGACCATCGATACCTATCTGACCGAATCGGTGCCGAGCTACCTGCGCAGCAAGGCGTTTGCCTTCGCCTTCTTTGTGCAGTTTCTGTCGGTGCCGGCGGTTGCGCTGATGTCGTGGTGGCTGGTGCCGCAAACCATCCTCGGCCTGACCGGCTGGCGCTGGGTGGTGATTGCCGGGGCGTTATGCTCGCTGGTGATCTGGTTTATCCGAAAAAATCTGCCGGAATCGCCGCGCTGGCTGGCGCAGCAGGGCCGCCATCTGGAGGCGCATAAAGGCGTGACGGCGATGGAGATCCGCTGTGGTAAAGCCAGCACCGAACCGGCGGCAGCGACGATCGAAACCGGCGGCATCATTGAAAAGAAAGGTCGCTTCCGCGATATCTGGCGCCCTGAATACCGTCAGCGCACGCTGATGCTGGTGGTGATGAATATCTTCCAGGCGATCGGTTTCTTCGGCTTCGGCAACTGGCTGCCCGCGTTGCTGTCCGGCAAAGGCGCGAGCATCACCCACAGCCTGCTGTATGCCTTTTTCATTACCCTCGCCTATCCGCTGGGCTCGCTGATTTGCAGCCGCTATGCCGACAAGATTGAGAATAAATGGCAGATCGTGCTCGCCTCGTTGATGACGGTGGTCTTCGGCACGCTGTTTGCGCTGCAAACCAGCCCGATTTTGCTGATTGTCTGCGGCTTCTGCATCACGTACTCCAACGCCTGGCTGACCTACAGCTATCACGCCTATCAGACCGAGGTGTTCCCGACCTTTATTCGCGCGCGCGCCGTCGGGTTCTGCTACTCGTTCAGCCGTCTTTCCACGGTGTTCAGCAGCATTATTATCGGCATGATTTTGCAGGTGGCCGGTGCGCAGGGCGTGATTGCCTTTATCGTGGTGAGTATGGTGATTGTGATGCTGGTGATTGGGATTTTTGGTCCGAAGACGCGCGGGCTGGATCCGGAGCGGATCTGACACCGCGCCGGTATTGCCTGACGGTTCAGGCAATACCGGCGGCAGGCTTACTTTTCGGCTGAGACTTCAGCAAATCTTTCCGGCGGATTAAACACCTTGAGTCGGGTTTCTGGCGGCTGCGGTCGCCCGAAGAAATAGCCCTGGAACAGCGTACAGCCTTCACTTTTCAGCTGTTCAAACTGCTCATTGCTCTCCACCCCTTCTGCGGTAATTTGAATATCCAGACTGCGGCTCATGCCGGTAATGGCGCGAATAATCGCCAGCGCTTCACGGCTGTCCTTCATATCGTTGATAAATGACTTATCAATTTTGATTTTGTCGAACGGGAAGGATCGCAGATAGCTGAGCGACGAATAACCGGTGCCAAAATCATCCAGCGCAATGCGCACGCCCAGCGCCTTCAGCTTCTGCAAGGTGCGGATATTGACCAGCGTGTTGTCGAGCAGCACCGACTCGGTGATCTCCACTTCCAGCCTGCCCGGCTCCAGCCCGGAGTCTTTCAGCGCCGCTTCCACCACCGACACCAGCGAGCTGTTTTTAAATTGCAGCGGCGACAGGTTAACCGCCACGCTCTGGTGCGCCGGCCAGTTGGCGGCCTCGCGGCAGGCTTCATACAGGGCATAAGCGCCCAGGCTGTGGATTAACCCGGTTTCTTCGGCAATCGGGATAAAGTCCATCGGCATGATCAGCCCTTTTTCCGGGTGATGCCACCGCATCAGCGCTTCGTAGCCGATGATTTCGCGACCGTGATTGTTGGTAATCGGCTGATAGTAAAGCCGCAAATGCTTATGGGTAATCGCATCGCGCAGGTCATTTTCAATCATCCGACGCAGATTGGCGGCTTCGCCCATTTGCACCGAGAAGTGTTCGAAGCGGTTACGGCCGTTGCGCTTGGCTTCATACAGCGCCATATCGGCACAGCGCAGCAGCTGCTCCGGCGTCGCCAGCTCGCGACCGCCAATCGCGATGCCGATGCTCAGCCCGACCGAGAGGTTATGGCCATCGACGTTAAACGGCAGTTTGGTCACTTCAATCAGCCGGTGAGCAATCGCGTCGGCTTCCTGCTGATGGGTCAGGCCGGGCAGCACAATCGAGAATTCGTCGCCGCCATTCCGCGCCAGCGTATCGACATCGCGCAGTACCCCGCGCAACCGGCTGGCTACCGCGCGCAGCAGATCGTCGCCAACCTGATGGCCAAGCGCATCGTTGACGTTTTTAAAGTTATCGAGATCCAGACCCAGCGTGGCGGTCAGTTTCCCGGCCTCGCGATCGGCACGCAGCGCCTCATTAAGCCGCTGACTGAACAGCACGCGGTTCGGCAGGCTGGTGAGGTTATCGTGATGCGCCATATGGTGAATGCGCGCATCCGCCGCACGCTGATCGGTGACGTCATCGGCAATCAGCAGCACGTAGTTAGTGCGCGCATCGTTGCCGCGAATAATCGCCGCCGAGGCGGAGATAATCCGCTCGCCGCCACGGGTATTTAACAGCTGCTCGTTTTTATGCAGCCCTTCGAAGCGCTGCGCGGCGGTGGAAAGCTGGGTGAAATAGTCGCTCATTTCAGAGGTCAGGCAGGCTGCCAGCTTTTTGCCGCTCATCTGCTGCTGAGTCAGCCCCAGCAGCTGTTCGGCCTTGTTGTTCATCAGCAGGATTTCGCGCGAAACCACATCTTCCACAATCACCGAAGAGGGAATATTGGCGATGATGGTGTCGAGGAATTTTGACAGCGACGCCGTCCTGGCGCTGGTCTGCTCGGCCAGATCCTTCGCCCTTAAAATCTGCTGCTCGTATTCCCGCACTTCGGTGCAGTCGCGGGTGATTTTGGCGTAGCCAATCAGCTGACCACTGTCGTTATGGATTGCGTCGATCACCACATGGGCCCAGAACGCGCTGCCATCTTTGCGGTAGCGCCAGCCCTCGTCGTCAAAACGACCGGTGGTTTCAGCCAGTTTCAGGTTGGTTTCAGGCAGGCGCGCCAGGCGATCCTGCGCGCTGTAGAAACAGGAGAAGTGCTTTCCGACAATTTCATCGGCGCTGTAGCCTTTGGCCCGCCGCGCACCGGCGTTCCAGTTCACCACCAGGCCATTAGGATCCAGAATGTAGATGGCGTAGTCAGTCACGCCTTCCACCAGCAGGCGGAACACCTGCTCCCTTTCACGCTGCTCGACCAGCAGACGCTGTTGTTCGGTACAGTCGCGGGTGATTTTGGCGTAGCCGATCAGCTTGCCGTCGTCGTCGTGGACCGCATCAATCACCACGTGGGCAAAGAAAGCGCTGCCGTCTTTGCGGTAGCGATAGCCCTGCTCTTCAAAACGTCCGGTGCGGTGTGCGGTCCGCAGGTTGGCTTCCGGCACTTTCGCCAGCCGATCCTGGGTGCTGTAGAACACCGAAAAGTGTTTTCCGACGATCTCATCGGCGGTATAGCCTTTTGACCGGGTGGCACCGGCGTTCCAGTTCACCACGTTGCCTTCGGCATCCAGCATGTAGATGGCGTAATCTTTGACGCCATCCACCAGCAGGCGAAATTTTTCTTCATGCGCGCGCTGCCCGGCCTGGGCGGCCTTTTGTTCGGTGCAGTCGCGGGTAATTTTGGCAAAGCCAATCAGCGTGCCGTCTTCCGCGCGCACAGCATCAATAATCACATGCGCCCAGAAGGCGCTGCCGTCTTTGCGGTAGCGCCAGCCTTCCACTTCATAACGCCCGGTGCGGCTGGCGGTTTCCAGCCCATGCTGCGGGAGGCCTTTAGCGCGGTCCTGTTCGCTGTAAAACAGCGAGAAGTTTTTCCCGACAATTTCTTCCGGCAGATAGCCTTTGGCGCGCTGTGCGCCGGCATTCCAGTTGGCGACGGTGCCATCCGGCTTGAGCATATAAATTGCGTAATCCACTACGCTCTGTACCAATAAGCGGTACATCACATCGCTATTTTCTGTCATGGTCTTTTCGCCTGGTTGCTGAAGGTCTGGACGGGTATTTGCCTGTCCAGACCCCTGGCTTTCAAGTGCGTCAGGGCTTGACGCCAATGGGCTCAACGCTGCCTTTTATCAGCAGGCCGTCTGTTTTTTCTAAGAATATTCTTAATAGCTATAAACTGAAAAGCGCTGTAATTTCAAGCGATTTCAGATGAATGTCAGAGGTTCTTTCCTGTTTATCGGCATTGTTTAAAAAACATTCAGCGTTTATTTAGGGCTGACACTTTCGGAAACAACCGCGATAAGATTGTTCACAGCAAAAAGCGTTATAAAAAAAGAGCACATTATTTGGAGTCATTATGTTCAAATCATTTTTTCCCCGACCGGGGCTGTTTTTTGGAAGTGTCGTGCTCTGGAGTGCCCTGGCCATTTTGTTGTGGTTTGCGGGTGCCAGTACCTGGATGACTCACTTTTCGGCCTTTGCTGGCAACGCGCAGGAACCGTTACCGAATAACGCACTGCGCTTTATCGCCCCCAGCGCGCTGGCTTTTTATCTCTACTATCTGCTGGTGGTAGCGATATTTTATGCCTTCTGGGCCATCGTCAGCCCGCATCCGTGGCAGCGTTGGTCGATTCTGGGTTCAGCGCTGATTATCTTCGCCACCTGGTTTTCGGTGCAGGTCAGCGTGGCGGTGAATGCCTGGTACGAGCCTTTCTATGATTTAATTCAAAAGGCGATGTCGCACCCTAATACCATCAAGATCGAAGCATTTTACCTGCAGCTTCAGGGATTTTTGAGTATTGCGATGATTGCGGTGGTAGTCGGCGTGCTGAATATGTTCTTTGTCAGCCACTACATATTCCGCTGGCGCACGGCGATGAACAATTACTATATGGATCATTGGCCGGAACTGCGGGGCATTGAAGGTGCGGCTCAGCGTGTGCAGGAAGACACCATGCGTTTCTCTTCGACGCTGGAAGATATGGGCACCAGCTTTATCAATTCGATCATGCTGCTGATTGCCTTTTTACCGGTGCTGGTCGCGCTGTCGGTCCACGTCAAAACCATTCCGATTTTGGGCAGCATTCCCTATTCGCTGGTGATTGCCGCGCTGCTGTGGTCCTTGCTGGGAACCGGCCTGCTGGCGGTTATCGGGATTAAGCTGCCGGGTCTGGAGTTCAGGAATCAGCGGGTTGAAGCCGCGTACCGTAAAGAGCTGGTCTACGGCGAAGACGATCCGCACCGCGCCCGTCCACCGACCGTGCGCGAGCTGTTCTCCAACGTGCGCCGCAACTATTTCCGCCTGTACTTCCACTATCTGTACTTCAACATTGCGCGCATTCTGTATCTGCAGCTTGATGCGGTATTCAGTCTGTTTGTGCTGTTCCCGTCGATTATCACCGGCGCCATCACCCTCGGGTTGCTGACGCAGATCACCAACGTTTTCGATCAGGTTCGCGGCTCCTTCCAGTATCTGATTAACTCCTGGACCACTCTGGTGGAGCTGTTGTCGATCTACAAACGTCTGCGCAGCTTCGAGCGCACGCTGGATAATCTGCCCGACCCACAGGACGTCACCGTCGAGTAATCCCGCAACAGCAGAACCTGCGGGCAGGAAGCCCTTGTAAAAAAAGCCCGATATATCGGGCTTTTTTATGCGTGGTTCAATGACTCAGCGGCACCTTTTCCCCTCCAATCATCGCCAGGCCGCTATCGGTGCATTGCGACTGGGGCTGGCGGCATACCACCGAGTCAGCCCTTGACCTGTGCATCCCCAAATCCCACCAACAACTCAGAAGATTAAGGGTGGCGGCAGAGTGCGCGTTAGCCGAGTGTCTGCCGCAGGGATGCGGCAGCCAAGCCCCCAGGGATGGGTTCACGGCGCCTCGGATCACGCGCACTCTGCCGACGCCGAGACACCCGAGCCGGTTTTGACCTTACCCCTTAAGCCTTACCGCCCTTAGCCAACTCAGCAAACACCTGCTCCACGGCATAAGCGCCTGGGTCTTTCACCCCGTTCAGACTGTCCTTGTTCAGATACGATGAACGTCCGGCTTTGGCTGAACTCATCTTCGCGGTGCTGTCCGCCCCCTTCTTCGCCGCGGCAGCCACCTTCTTCAAATCCTTACCGGCGACCAAGGCTTCAAAGGCCGGATGCAACGCATCGATCATCGTGCGATGACCCGGCTGCGCGCCGCCGTAATGCTGCATTCTGTCCAGACCCCAACTCAACGCCTTCGCCACCGGCTCGCCCTCTTCCAGCTTCTGCCCCGCCGCGGTAAACATAATCGACATCAATACCCCGCTGGAACCGCCCATCACCACCGCCAACTGCTCACCGACATAGGTCAGCAGACTGGACAAATCGTCTAATGGCAATGCCTTCGCCTTCAAGTCCTTCAACACCTTGCCCGCGCCGGCCGCAAAGGTTGAACCGGTGTCACCGTCACCGACCTTCGCATCCAGCTGATTCAACTCACTCTCTAATCCCACCAACGTGCTGCAAATGGCCTTCACCACCGCGGCAACCTTTGCATTCTCCGATGGCTTCACCTTCTGCTGGGAGGCCACTTTCTTACCTTTGATCACCTTCGGAGCCTTCACCTTCACCGCCGACTGCCAACCGCTGGCCTCGACCGGCGCCAGCAATGCTTCCTCCAACGAAGGCGTCAATACCAGCGTCGAAAGGGAAAAGCCCTTCATGTCCAACGCACTCACCAGGGTTGCCGGCCCCACCAACTGCTTAACGGTTTTACCTAAATCCGTTTTCAACACCTCGCGGGTTAGCACCGCCATCTCCAGCGCCGAAAAACCGCCCAGATTGTTCACTAACAACGCCACCTTCTTGCCATCCGGATTGTGCTTCGCCAGCTTCTCCACCAACACGCTGACGATCTCCTCGCTGTTCTGCGTCTTCAGCGTCGATGCACCCGGTTCGCCGTGAATGCCCATGCCCAACTCGCTCTGCCCTTCCTTCACCCGATCGTCGCGCGTCTCACCAGGCACATGACAGGTGGAAAATGCCAAACCAATACTCGCCGTGGCCGCAATCGCTTTATTCGCGAGCGCCGTCACGTCTTTTAAGGATTTGCCCTGCTCTGCCGCATAACCGGCCACCTTATGCACCAACGCCGTTCCCGCAATGCCGCGCGGCTGCGGGTTATCCGGCAGGGCGATATCATCGGTCACCATCACCAAATCGACCTTGAAGCCCAGCTTCTTCGCCTTCTCCGCCGCCAGACCAAAATTGAGCCGATCGCCGGTGTAGTTTTTGACGATCAGCAAACAGCCTTTCTTACCGGTTACGTTAACAATGGCGCTTAATACCGCGTCAACGCTGGGTGAGGCAAAAATATCGCCGCAAACGGCTGCGGTCAGCATCCCTTTGCCGACAAAACCAACGTGAGCCGGCTCATGACCGGAACCACCGCCGGAAATCAACGCCACGCGCGACTTATCCCAGTCATTCCGCACCACCACCCGGATATCCAGCCCCACGTCCAGCTGACTGATATTGTGATAACCACTGCTAATCAGGGCACCTTCGATGGCTTCATTGACCAGGCCGCTCTTCTGATTCATAAAAAACTGACTCATGACGCTTCTCTCTCTGATGATGTGAATGATGAAGGGGAAAACGAGCTAAGTGTCTAACTGTAGCTGAATTATTTTTCGTGATTGGGCAAAAAGAGTCAGTAACGCGATGCAGTAATAGAAGCGCATTTCCAGAAAATCTGGCGGCAATACTTAAATAGCGATTACTGACTCCGCTAATTATTCATTCTTAATATAAAGGCCACAGCAGAATAATGTCCTGCTGACGTTTTAAAAAACCTGATACATGCCGTTACAATCAGTGAATTTTTTTCAACGTTAATTACAACCGATTGATATAGATCAGTTTTATGATTACTCATTATCCGGACGACATGTTCCACATTCTGAAAAAGGTCAGGAGAGTGTTGTTTTTGTCACATTTCACCGTAAAGCTTGCTGCAATTTTCCGAGAAATGGCTTAAAAATATGGCGGATTTCCAGGAACAGCTTGTGGCAAAGATCGTTTTCCTATAAAAAAAAAGCCAGCGGATTTTTATACAACCAACAATTAATACCGCTGACAGCAAATCTCTTTGGTTCAACACGCCAATTCCAGGGCGTTCAGAAGGCAGACCGCAAGGTCTGCTTTTTTTTCATTTGTCACTTTTGCCACACTGATTGTCAGCTTTCCGCCAGTCTCTGCCGCGACCTGCGGTCATGATGGTTCTCCCTTTTCAGGAGACTCATCATGCTGTTATCCCCCGCAGAAAAATACCCCACGTCCCCGGTGCTGGCACTCCCCGACCGTCAGTGGCCGGGCAGGACCTTAACCCAGGCACCACGCTGGTTATCCACCGATCTCCGCGACGGCAATCAGGCGCTGGCCGAGCCGATGGACAGCCAGCGCAAAATGCTGTTCTGGAACCTGCTGCTGCAGTGCGGTTTCACCGAAATTGAAGTGGCGTTTCCGTCGGCATCACAGACGGACTTTGCCTTTGTCCGTGAGCTGATCGAAGGGGATCATATCCCCGAAAACGTCACCATTCAGGTGCTGACCCAGGCCCGCAGTGACTTAATCGACCGCACTTTTGCCGCCCTTGAAGGCGCACACCGCGCCACTTTGCATCTGTATAACGCCACCGCACCGGTGTTCCGTAAGCTGGTGTTCCGCCAAAGCCGGGAAGAGATCGTCGCGCTGGCAGTCAACGCCACCCGACAAATTCGCCAGCGCTGCGAAGAGAACCCGGCCACCCACTGGACGTTTGAATACTCGCCGGAAACCTTCTGTTTTACCGAAAGTGACTTTGCGCTGGAGATTTGTGAAGCCGTCGCCGCCGTCTGGCAACCCTGTGCCGAACGCCCGATGATCGTCAACTTACCGGCCACGGTGGAAGTGAACACCCCGAACGTTTATGCCGATCAGATTGAGCACTTCTGCCGCCATTTTTCGGCGCGATCGCAGGTGTGCATCAGCGTACATCCGCATAACGACCGTGGTACCGGCATTGCCTGTGCCGAACTGGCGATGCTGGCCGGGGCCGATCGGGTTGAAGGCTGCCTGTTTGGCAACGGCGAGCGCACCGGCAATGTCGATCTGGTGACGCTGGCGTTGAACCTCTATACCCAAGGCATCCCGCCGGGTCTCGATTTCAGCCAGATTAAACAGGTGGTGGAAACCGTCGAGCAGTGCAACCAGCTGCCGGTGCATCCCCGCCATCCGTATGCCGGTGAACTGGTGTTTACCGCCTTTTCCGGATCGCATCAGGATGCGATTAAAAAAGGCTTCAGCGCCCGCCGGCAGACGCCGGACGCGCAGTGGGAAGTGCCGTATCTGCCCATCGATCCGGCGGATATCGGCTGCAGCTATGAAGCGGTGATCCGCGTCAACAGCCAGTCGGGGAAAAGCGGTGCCGCCTGGATGATCGAGCAAAACCACGGGCTGTCCCTGCCTCGCGCGCTGCAACAGCATTTCAGCCATCACGTGCAGCAGCAGGCCGACAGCGAAGGCGGGGAAATGACCCAGGCCGCCATCTGGCAACTGTTCTGCCGCCTGTATGGCTTAACCTCGCCCGCGCTGCAACTGCATGATTACCGCAGCCAGAGCGAAGGCGGCGAATTGCTGTTACAGGGCGAACTGTGGCAGGGCGAAAAACGCCAGAAACTGGACGGTCGGGGAAAGGGCCTGCTGTCGGCGGCCGTGGCGGCACTGAGCAAGACCTATAACGTCACGCTGTCGATCCAGGATTACCACGAGCATACGCTGGGGCAACACAGTGACAGCCGCTCGGTGACCTATCTGCGCTGCATCCTACCGGACGGCCAGAGCAGCTGGGGCGTCGGCATCGATGGCGACGTGGCCAGAGCTTCTCTGCAGGCGCTGCTCAACGCCTTCGCTCACTGGACGTCTTTGGCCGGGAAATAGTCGCTGGGCGCCACGCCCATAATCCGCCGGAACATGGCGCTGAAGGCACTGTGGCTTTCGTAACCCATATCCAGCGCCACGCGCAGCACCGACTCACCCGCTGCCAGCCGCGTCAGGGCTTCCATCAGCCTGGCGCGGCGCACCCAGTCACTGAACTGCAGGCCGGTTTCCTGATAAAAACGTCGGGCCAGCGTCCTGCTGCTGACACTCAGCTGGCTGGCGCTATTTTCCAGCGTCCAGCGTTCGGCGGGCTGCGTGCGGATACGTTGGCACAGGGCCATCAGCGGCGGCGTCTGTGGCTCCGGCAGGCAAAACGGCAACGCCGCCATCACCCGGATTTCATCCAGCATCAGCTCGTAAATCCGCTCGGTGCGGGTGTTGGCCGAATAAGATGGCGGCAGCGACAGCGAGCTGACAATTAACTCTCTCAGCAACGGCGAAACCTGCACCACCTGACAGCTGACCGGCAAATCCGCGCGGGCGAGCGGGTCGATAAACAGCGTTCTCGCCGCCACCTGGCCGGTGATCTGCAACGCATGCCGCACGCCAGCGGGCATCCAGACGCCGCGCCCCGGCGGCACAATCCAGTGTCCGGCGGCGGTTTCGACCCTGACCACGCCGGTCAGGCTGTGGATCAGCTGCGCGCAGTCGTGGTGATGCATCTGTTCGCGGTCGCCATGCTGATAATCATGGGCGAAGGGGATCAGTGGACGGGTGGAAAATTCGGGGATAAAGGTGGTCGACATGACGATTACCGGCGGCAGGTTGTGACAGAAACGTATCACGCCACCGGTGAGAAATGCGAGCCGGTTGCAGTGCAATATTATGCGGCAACCGGACTGGCCAACGCGAGCCGGTTGCCGCGCATTCGCGCGCCGCAACCGGGACCGGGATTAGCGGAAGACGCTGATCGCTTCCACCAGCCGCGTTGCCTGACGCGTCATGCGGCCGGAGGCCTGAGCGCCCTCTTCCACCCGCGCGGCGTTTTGATGGGTGATGTTGTCCAGGTCTTCCACCGCCAGGCTGACTTCGCTGAGCGCGGTGGCCTGCTCGGAGGTCGCCGCGCTGATCAGCGCAATCAGTGAGGTGACGTTCTGGACCTGACTGACGATGTTTTCCATAGTTTTACCGGCATCGTTGACGTGATCGCTGCCTAAACGCACCTTGGTGGCGCTGTTTTCCACCAGATTCTTGATCTCACTGGCGGCGACCGCGCTGCGTTGCGCCAGGCTGCGGACTTCGCCAGCCACCACCGCAAAGCCTTTACCCTGTTCGCCGGCGCGTGCGGCTTCCACTGCGGCGTTCAGCGCCAGAATATTGGTCTGGAAAGCAATGCCGTCGATCACGCTGGTAATGCTGGCGATTTTCTTCGAACTTTCGTCGATTTCGGCCATCATCGTCACCATCTCGTTCATCGCCTTGCCGCCTTTGGTGGCCACATCGCTGGTGCTTTTCGACAGCGTGTTCACCTGACGGGCGGTTTCGGTATTGCTCTGCACCGTCGCGGTCATTTCATTCATGGTGGCGGCGGTTTGCTGCACGTTGGCGGCCGCTTGTTCGGTGCGGCGGCTCAGTTCGTTGTTGCCGTGGGCGATGGCATCGCTGGCACTCAGCACGTTAATCGCCTGGCCGCTGACGTCATCCACCAGCCAGCGGAACATCAGCCCCAGCTGACCCACCGCCCGCAGCGTCATGCCGACGTCATCAACCCGATCGGTTTCATCCACCTTGTGGCTGGCCCCGGTCGCCACCTTCAGCGCCTGCTGGCACATCCGCTCGATCGGGCGGGAAATCTGCTGCTCCAGCCAGGCCGACGCCAGCATTAACAGCACCGCCATGACGGCGGCAAAGATCGCCAGCGACCGGCCCGGCAAGCCCAGTAGCCAGACGCCCAGCAGCGCCAACGGCAACAAGGCGATCATCGCGCTGCGGATGCGCCAGCGCAGAGACAGGGTTTTAAACAGCGTGGTCCAGCTCAGCAAGCCGGTACGCACCAGCAGCCCTTTATGGAAGCGCCAGCCTTTACGCTTCCCTTCGCGGAACTCGCGGTACAGCTTTTCGGTTTCACGCACTTCCTGCTTGCCGGGTTTGGTGCGAACCGACATAAATCCCTGCACCTTGCCGTCCCGGACCACCGGAATGGCGTTGGCACGCACCCAGTAATGATCGCCATTTTTACGGCGGTTTTTCACCAGCCCGGTCCAGGGTTCGCCCTGCTTGAGGGTCGCCCACATATCGGCAAAGGCTTCAGGCGGCATATCCGGATGGCGCACCATATTGTGCGGCTGGCCGACGATCTCTTCCGGCGAAAATCCGCTGGCCTCAATAAACGCATCGTTGGCATAGGTGATGTGGCTGCTGATGTCGGTGGTGGTCATCAGAGTGGCATTATCGTCAAACACATATTCCTGCTGTGTTACGGGCAAATTTGTACGCATGAATCAACATCCTTGAGGCTGTCGCCAGGATTGGGGTTAGGCAGAAGAGTTATCTTTTTTTATAGTTTCGGCGGGAAATCAGTGAACTTTAGCGACTTAACCTAACTTTTGCGATCCAGACCAAAAAGCAGACAAAGCCCTTCCGCTGCGTGATTAGTGCAATTTGAACCGGTTCCAGGGCAGGTAATGCCCCTTGAATTGCTAAGCCATTATTATTAAGGCGGGTTTTAGTGTATTGCGGATATATCTTCAGTGAGGGGGAATAACGGGCTGAGTTTCCCCAGCCCGCGATCTGTCAGAATGTCCAGCGGACGCCGGCGTTATAGCGCCAGCCTTTCGCTCCGTTGCCATCAATCTCTTTGCGGTAATCCGCTTCCGCATACAGCGAGACGTCATTTTTAAAGGTGGTGGTGCCGCCCACGCCTAACTCCCACATCTGACCAAACTGGCCGCCGGTGAAGGTGTGATCGAAGTTATCGTAGCCCTGCTGACCAAGGGTGGTTTTCGACTGGCCACCCCACCCTTTATAGACATTGCCGCGAACATACGGCGTGTACTGACGTTCGCTGTCATCGGTCCAGGTTCTGTCCAGCCGCGCGCCAAGACGCCCGATGGTCTGGTTGTAGTCATTGTATTTCACCGTCAGGTTGTCCTTGTCGGTGAAGTTGTCCATGTCCAGATGCAGATACATCAGCTGCGCCTGCGGCTCCAGCCGCACGCCGTTGCCAAGCTCAAACGGATAGCCACTTTCCAGCGAGGCGGTCCAGCCCTGGCCTTTCAGCTTCGCCACCGTTTTCTGCCGGGCGATATCGGTTTCACCCCGATGCCAGTCGTACGACAGCACGCCATCCAGATAGAAGCCGTTATCGCGCTGCCAGGTGCCATACAGCGCCAGGCTGTCGCTGTCGAAGGTGGTGCTGCTGTAACCGTCCGCCGCATCCGGGCGCAGGCGGGTGTTGCCGCGCGTATAGGCAATACCGCCGCGCAGACTGTCTTTTTCACCATCAAACTTCAGCAGGTTGCCGCCCACCTGCACCGCGCTGTAATCCTCATCAAAATCGTAGCCAAAAGCCTTAAAGGATTGGTTGGTTTTGTAGGTCATGTTCGAGCCGATATAGCGCAGGAACATTTCGCCGCCGTAGCCTTCCGGCTGGCTTTGCTGATGGCGAAGTTCACCCAAACGTTTATGCAGGTCATCAATGATTGCGGTGGTGTAGTACGCCAGGCCCAGCGGCGCAGAGATATAGGCCGGCACCTGCGGCACCACGGCCGGACGGCCTGGCGCACAGGTATCAATGCCATCCTTGACGCAATTGTCAGCCGGCGGGTTGCTCAGGCCCGCGCCATCCGGCGTGGTCGCCACCGCCGCCACGTTGGCGCCGGGCTGGCAGGCAATGCCACCTTCGCAGACGTATTTGTTCGCCAGGCGGTAATCCCAGAACTGGTTGGTGTTGCCGTCGCCCACCCGCCGCTGGTTAGCGTCACTGCTGCCCGGCGCGAAGCTGTACAGCACGTAGCTCCAGGGCCCGGCGGCCAGATACCCGCCTTTTAAGGCAAAGCTGTCCGCGCGGGCACTGCCTGCCACCTGCGCCAGCGAGATCCCTTCATAGCCTTCCACGGTGCTGCTGTGGTTAAGATCGGTCAGATTACCGTTGCTGAGTACGCTGGGCGTGACATCCAGCAAGGTGGTGCCGCTGGCGTTGCCTTCCACACGCAGATTGTCGGTGAACTGATTGCTCAGCACGCCGCCCTCATTCAGATCGGTGTTCAGCTTTACCTGACCATTGTCAGAGGCCAGATTACCGTCAATCGACAGCGCATTACCCGGCGAACCGCTGCCGTTGGTCAGATCGATAATCCCGGCATTGTTCACCGTCAGCGAATTGTTGCTGCCGCCGGCAAGGGTGGGATTGACGCCGTTACCGGCATACAGGATCGAATCAGCCGCGATAGCGATCGTGCTGTGCGCCAGTTGCAGATCGTCGGTCAGCTCCCAGCGGCTGCCGGTGAAGTTGATGGTGCTCCAGCCGCTGCCCAGATTGACGCCTTTGCTCAGGTCGTCTGAGGCGAAGGAGCCGCCGCGTGCGTCGATGTTGTTAAAGGTCAGCGCGCCACCCGTTGCGCCACCGTTGGTGATATGCCGGGTCTGGCTGAGATCGACGCCATCGATCAGCGCCGAGTTATTCACGCCGCCACCGAGCGTCAGGCTGCCGTTCAGCGTGCCGCCGGTCCAGCGCAGGCTGTCCGTGCCGCCGCCGGTGCTGACATCGCCGACCACATCCCCTTCCGTCAGCAGCACCACGTCATTGGCATCACTGCCCGCCACCGCCTGCCCCAGCGGCGATGTGGTGGTGATGGTACCGAGGTTTTCAAATACCGCCGTGCCGCCGCGCAGATCCACCACCGGTGCGGTGGTGCTGGCGGAGGTCAGGGTGCCGGTATTCAGCACCGAGCGGGCGGTTCCCGCCACCAGCGCCGAGCCGCCGTTGATGCTGGTGATATTCACGTTCGCCGCCGACTGTACGTTGCCAGTGGTGTTGGCGCGGATGCCGGTTCCGCCCGCGCCGCTGACGTTAAACTGATAGTCGTCGCCGAGGATCAGATCGTTGTCAGTGGCAGCGCCGTCGGCCTGGGTGAAGTTCAGACCGGTGCCGCTGCCGGAGACGTTGGTGGTCACCCGCGATCCGGCATCAAACGGCACCGCGGTGCGCAGGCCGCTGCCGTTGGCGACGTTCACCGTCAGGTTATTCAGCGTTACGTTGCCGGTTTCCACCCGGTTTTCAATGCCGTTTCCGCTGCCGTTAACGTTGAGCGTGGCGTCGCTGGCGGTTAACGCTGCGGCGCCGCTATCCAGCAGAATGCCGTGCGCCGTACCGTTGGTGGTGATCACCGTGTCGCTGCCGGTCAGGGCCAGGCTGGACCCGCTGCCGACCCGCACGCCAGCGATGCCATCAGCCACGTTGATTTCGCCGCCGCGCGCCAGCGTGGTGCCGCTGCCGCTGATATCCAGCCCGGTGCCCTGCGCGACGTTAACCACGCCCTGATTGGTGATATTGCTGCCGCTGCGGGTGCGGATGCCGATATTGTTGGCCCCGTTCAGAGTGACGTTACCCTGATTGACCAGCGTGCCGCCGTTGGCGACGTCATAGCCGATGGCATTCTGACCGCTGCCGGTGACGCTGGCCTGGCTGGTGACGGCGGTGGCGGCGGAAGTGCCGTTGAGGGCATTGCTGAGGTCAGTGCGCAGATTATTGACCCGTACGCCCACGCTGTTGGCGCCGTTGAGGGTGAGGGTGCTGCCGCTTGCCAGGGTGCCATTGGCGCCGCCTTCCACGCTGACCGCCGTGGCGCCGTCACCGTTGGCGATAAACTGACTGCTGCCGCTGTTAAACTGGCTGCCGCTGCCAGAGGCAATCACTCCGGTGCTGTCGGCCCCGCTGAGGGTGATGGCGGCCGGAGAGGTGAAGTTCAGCGCCGCCGCATCGTCGATACGGTACAGCGTTGAGCGATCGGTGCTGACGGTGTTGGTTGAGGTCGCGCTGTTGATCGCCGAGCCTGCGCCCGCCGCATGGTAGGCAATCTGGTCGGTATTGTTGAACACCGGGGTGGAGGCCGCATTCAGATTCACTCGCGCGCCGTTCAGCGCTTCCGCACCGATGGCACCGAGGCCGTTCATGGCGATCGCGCCATTCAGGTTGGCGATGGCGTTGCTGCCCGTTGCGCTGACGCCACGGGTGCGGCTGGTGGTGCTGCCGCCGTTCACGTTGAGGGTGCCGGTGTTGTTTGCGGTGGTCGCCTGTGGCGTGCCGCCTACCACCCGGATGCCGGTCCCGCCGTTATTGACCGAGATATTGCCGCTGTTGCTGGCGGTGGCACCACTTTCCACCGAGATGCCGGTGGTGCCCGCCCCGGAAAAGTTAATGTCGCCGGTATTGGTCAGCTGCGCACGGTTGCGGGCAATCAGCCCGGTCAGGCCGCTCTGCGTTGAACCCAGCGCCGCGTTCGAGACCAGCGTAGTCGCGGTCTGGGCCGGGCCGCTGTTTTTGCCCGATAAATCATGCTTCTGCCCGTCCGCAATCGCGCCAACCGCATTCGCGCCGCTGAGGTTAATATTGGTGGCGGCATCAATGGTGCCGGTGGCACCGCCTTCGACAATCACCCCGGTCGCGCCGGTGCCGGACACGTTGATATCGGCATTCTGGGTGCTGATTTGCGTGCCGCCGGTGCCGGTGCCCAGCACGCCGACCGAGTTGGCTCCGGAGGCGGTTAGCGCCAGGTTGGTGCCATCAAAATCGGCCCCTTGCTCCAGACGGAACAGGGTTGAGCCGGTGGTGGTGACGTCAAAGGCGTTGTTGCCCACCACATTGATTTTGGCATTGGGGCCGTAGGCAAAAAAGGCAATCTGATTGCTGCCCTGGCTGAAGCTCGGAATGGCGGCGCTGTCGACATTGACCGTGGCGTTGCCGCGCGCATGGACGCCAATCGCCCCGGTGCCGGTCAGGTTGATGGCGCCATCGACATTGGCCGTCGAGGTGCCGCTTCCCTGTCCTTCAACCCAGATGCCGAAGTTGCGGGTGCCGCTGGCGGGATCGGCGCCGCCCGCCACGTTGATGGTGCCGGTTGAATTGGCGGATGCCTGATTGCCGTTGGTGGCGACGACTTTCACCCCGGTGGAGTTAATGCCGTTGAGGTTAAGCGTGCCGGCGTTATTGATGTTGCCGCCGAGGCCGGCGTTGACGATCGACATGCCGATATTTTCACGCGGCACCGTCGAGGCCGCGCCGTTAACGCTGATGGTCCCGTTGTTGACCATGCGGGTGCTGTTGCCGCCGGTGGCCAGCATCCCGGCCGCATTCTGCACTTTGCTGCCAATCACAATGTTACCGTCATTGGTGGCCGTGCCGCCCGCGCTGACCGAAATACCGCTGGTGGTGCCGCTCTGGTTCATCGCCGTATCGGCCACGCTGTCTGAGGCGCTGTTTTGCGGGCCGCGTCCGATATAAATGGTGCCCTGCGCGTTATTGGTAAACTGCGACGTTGCGCCGACCGCCACGCCGCTGGTGGTGCCGCTGGCGCTGGAACCGTTAACGCCAACGTTGATAATGCCGCTGTTATGGGCGGTGGCGCTGTCGGTCAGGTTTATGGCCGCGGTGTAACCGCCGGCAGGGTTACCGGTGGTGGCAAAGTTAACGATGCCGCCCGGGTTGTTGCTGAAAGTGCCGGTGCCGGCAACGTTCACCCCGTTTGAGTTATAGCCGGTCGAGCCGACGCCCGTGCCGTCAACCCGGTTGAAGAAGCCGCCGTTAATCACGCCATTGTTAGTGCCGGTGCTGCTGTTCAGGCTCAGCGCCGCGCTGTCCGATCCCAACGAGCCCTGGCTTGCCACCTTGCCATTATTGACCACGGTGGCACCGTTGGTGGCACGGATAGCGCCGCCGTTGGCCCCCGCCACTTCCAGTCGGGCGGTGGATGCCACGGTGATGGTCGCACCCGCACCCGTCGCATTCAGCACCACGCGGTCGCCAACCGCCTGCGCCACATCATCCAGCGGGTCGTCAGCGGTGATGGCGTAAGCGATATTCTGATTGGATTTGCTAAAGGCCTTATTGAATTCGGTCAGGTAACTGCTGGTGGCGAGATTACCGGCTTTCAACTCGGTAATCAGCCAGTCGTTGTAGCTTTTTAAGCTGGCCGCATTGGTGACGTTAAATGCCCGGCTGTTGCCATCCAGCGTGGTGACGCTGAACGCGCCGTTGTAAGTTGCCACGTTGGTAACCTGAAATTGCCGGGGCACGGTCGGATCGGCGGCGACGCCGGTGAAAGTAATGCGGTTCTGCGACGTCCAGTTGATTGACGCCGGATCGGCCGTGGAGGTGCTTTCGGCATTGAATAAGGTGGTCTGTTTGGCCGCCATGGTCCAGCTGTTGTTGGCCGAAGTGATGCTGGCACCCGCCTGACCAATATTGACGTCGAGCGCGCCAGCGGTGACGTCAGAGACCCGCGCGTCGATATATTGCCGGTCGCCAACGTTCACCACGTCCGGCACGCTGTTGGCGGCGGTGACCGGAGCCTGATCGACCAGACTGCCGGGATTATACACCTGGAAAGTGGTGTTACCGCCGGTGGTGGGATCGGGAATGGTGATGCCAAAATTCTGCGGGCCGGGATCGAGGCGCGCGGCACCAATCAGCGCCGCCCCCGAGGTAATGCGCGAACTGTTGAGTAAGTCGCCGAGCACCGTCGGCTGCGTCCCGACCAGGCCCGGATCGAATTGCTGAATGCCGGTTAACGATTGCGAAGCGCCATCGGTAATATTCAGCGAACCAACTTTTCCGTCATTCGCCGTCGGATTATAACTATCCAGTACCGCCGCCCAGGCAACGGGCAGTGGAATAAAGACCGCCTGCGCGGCTAATAAACCCATCATTACCGGATTCAGTTTTAACCTCATCGTTTTTCTCCACGCAAAACCCATCACGTGCCTGAAATAAAACAGACACCAGTGTGCTAACCCGGGGAGAAATACTGACAGCAGTAATGCATTTAAAGGTCTTAGCCCCAGCGGTCAACCTGAAATAACAAGGATCGGTCGCCGTCAGGCGACAGAAATACCCCTCACCGCAAGGTGATAACGGGCGTAATTAAATAAGAGAAAGGCTCTTAAAATAAATGGACCTGATGGGTTTCGAAATTAAATTCCCTTTGCGTAGCGCGTCAGATCCAGATATCAGTAGCTATAGATGCAGGCTTTTGTTTACGCAAAAAATAATCCCGTGCGGCCGATTTATTTGACTGAATAAAAACATTGCACGCTAATCATTAACAGGATGAGATTAATTATCACCTGTCGTCTTAAATTTGGATTAAATCGCTATTTTAAAAGCCTTTCGCTTAAAAAATGACTTCTCTGGAATCAGGGAGATGGCGGGCATGGAAAAAAGGAATAACGCATTAATACATTAACGATATGAATTAATCTGCTGCGAAAAAGGGTGTGATTTTTGCGAGGTGGGACAAATCAGATGGATGAAGGCTGGCAGCAGGAAAACCTGCCACCAGCACCAGCGTTAAATCAAGACGTCGAGGCTAAGGTCTTCATTTTAGACTCGTAGGCAACCGCCTGTTTAGCATCAAACTGGTTCTCCCACTTGGCAATAACCAGCACCGCCAGCGCATTACCGACCACGTTCAGCGCGGTACGCGCCATATCCATGATACGGTCAACACCGGCGATAAAGGCCAGTCCTTCCAGTGGGATACCGACGCTACCCAGCGTGGCCAACAGCACCACAAAGGAGACGCCTGGTACGCCAGCAATGCCCTTTGAGGTCACCATCAGCGTCAGGACCAGCACGATTTCCTGCCCAATCGACAGGTCAATACCGTACAGCTGGGCGATAAAAATCGCCGCAATGCTCTGGTACAACGTCGAGCCATCGAGGTTAAACGAGTAGCCGGTCGGCACCACAAAACTGGTGATGGATTTCGGCGCGCCGTAGGCTTCCATCTTCTCCATGATGCGCGGCAACACGGTTTCGGAGCTAGAAGTGGAGTATGCCAGGATCAGCTCATCTTTCAGGATGCGCATCAGCGTGGTAATCCGCAGGCCACAGAGCCGGGCCACCGCGCCCAGCACCACAAAGGCGAAGAACAGGATGGCGGCGTACACCAGGATCACCAGCTTCGCCAGCGGCCACAGGGAGGCGAAACCAAAGTTGGCGATGGTCACCGAGATCAGCGCAAACACGCCAATCGGCGCATAACGCATGATCATGTGCGTGACCTTAAACATCGCTTCCGAGGTCGAGCGGAACACCTTCAACAGCGGGTCGCGGTGTTCAGACGGCAGCGAGGAAAGCCCCAGCCCGAACAGCACCGAGAAGAAGATGATCGGTAGCATGTCGCCCTTGGCGATCGCGGCAAAAATATTCTGCGGGATCAACGACAGGATGGTGTTGACCAGGCTGTGCGCCCCGCTCTGCACCTGTGCCGTGGTTGCTTCATATTTAGAGATGTCCACCGTTGCCAGCGTCGACATATCAATGCCGTAGCCAGGTTTAAACACATTCGCCAGGGTAATCCCTACCACGATGGCAATGGTGGTAATCACTTCGAAATAGACGATGGTTTTTACGCCAATGCGTCCGAGTTTTTTTGCATCACCGACGCCGGCAATACCGACAATCAGCGTAGAGATGACGATCGGCACGACGATCATTTTGATCAGGTGAATAAAGATGTCACCGGCCGGGCTGAGAATGTTGGTGATTAACCATTCACGTTCGGATGGCTGATTATGCAATATAGCGCCGACGATGATCCCCAGTACTAACGCCGTCACTATTTGCCAGGCAAGGCTGAATTTTACTTTCATAACTTGTCTTTTTCCTTAACAAAACCCGGTCTCCGCACGCAGTTGGCGGAATGAATCACTCTCAAGGGGAGTAGGCCGAAGTCGGCTAATTCGCGGATGATGGATGGTTGAAACCTGAATTTCAGGCGCGTGATAAGTACCATTTTCACTGGGTAAATTGCAACCCTCGGCGAGATGTGGCTACTTTATGGCCTGCGGACAGGATAAAGCTCTGAAACAGCCCCACACAAACTAAGCCATTGTTATACTTGGCAATATTTGTTACTGATAAAGCATATCTATGCAATATCGTGCTGTGACCTGAAATAGCCCTGCGGTTCGGTTGTCTACTTTTCACTCAGCCCAGCGGCCTGCGTCGGCGTTTTGACCGACGGAAATAAAGGCAAATTTCGCGTCTCCGGCGGCCGTTTTCGCGCTTTTCATTACCTGTTGTTATGACGTGATCTGTGGCGCAAAAAGCAAACAAAACTCCCCGGCTCGCTTCAATTAACCTTTGATTGACATATCATTAACATCTTCAAGGAGAATAGCCATGAGCCAACAACACCGACATCCTGTTCCCGCCAATATTGCGGAAAACACCCTGATTAATGCCCAGCAGTATGAGTGCATGTACCAGCAGTCCGTGCAGGACCCCGATGCCTTTTGGGGCCAGGAAGGTAAAATTCTCGACTGGATCAAACCCTATACCGCGGTGAAGAACACCTCGTTCGCGCCGGGCAATATCGATATTCGCTGGTTTGAAGACGGCACGCTGAACCTGGCGGCCAACTGTCTCGATCGCCATCTGCACAGCCGCGGTGACCATCCGGCAATTATCTGGGAAGGCGATGATGCCAGTGAAAGCAAAACCCTGACCTTCCGCGAGTTACACCGGGAAGTCTGTCGCTTTGCCAACGTGCTGCTGGAACTCGGCGTGAAGCGCGGCGATGTGGTGGCTATTTATATGCCAATGGTGCCTGAAGCGGCCGTTGCCATGCTCGCCTGCGCCCGCATTGGCGCGGTGCATTCGGTTATTTTTGGCGGCTTCTCACCGGAAGCCGTTGCCGGCCGTATTATCGACTCCAACGCCCGTCTGGTGGTCACCGCCGATGAAGGCGTGCGCGCCGGCCGTTCAATCCCGTTAAAGAAAAATGTCGACGATGCGCTGGCCAATCCTGGGGTGAAATCGATCGCCAACGTGGTGGTGTTCCGCCGCACCGGCAAAGAGGTGGCCTGGGAAAATGGTCGCGATCTCTGGTGGCACGAGCTGGTCAACAAAGCCAGCGCCCACCATCAGCCCGAAGAGATGAACGCGGAAGACCCGCTGTTTATCCTTTATACCTCCGGCTCCACCGGCAAACCGAAAGGCGTGCTGCACACCACCGGTGGCTATCTGGTGTATGCGGCGACCACCTTCAAATATGTCTTTGATTATCATCCGGATGACGTCTACTGGTGTACCGCTGACGTTGGCTGGATCACCGGGCACAGCTATCTGTTGTATGGCCCGTTAGCCTGTGGCGCCACCACGCTGATGTTTGAAGGGGTGCCAAACTGGCCGAAACCCAGCCGGATGGCCGAAGTGGTCGATAAGCATAAGGTCACCCTGCTGTACACCGCACCGACCGCCATTCGCGCCCTGATGGCCGAAGGTGACAAGGCGATTGCAGGCACCGATCGCAGCAGCCTGCGCATTATGGGTTCGGTCGGCGAGCCGATTAACCCGGAAGCCTGGGAATGGTATTACAACAAGATTGGCGACGGCCGTTGCCCGATCGTCGATACCTGGTGGCAGACCGAAACCGGCGGCTTTATGATCACCCCGCTGCCGGGTGCCACCGAGCTGAAAGCCGGTTCGGCGACCAAGCCGTTCTTCGGCGTGCAGCCGGCACTGGTGGACAACGAAGGCAATCCGCAGGAAGGCGCGGGCGAAGGCAATCTGGTGATTGTCGACTCCTGGCCGGGCCAGGCGCGCACGCTGTACGGCGATCACGATCGCTTTGAACAGACCTACTTCTCCACCTTTAAGAACATGTACTTCAGCGGAGACGGTGCCCGTCGCGATGAAGATGGCTACTACTGGATCACCGGCCGCGTGGATGACGTGCTGAACGTCTCAGGCCACCGTCTGGGCACGGCAGAGATTGAGTCGGCGCTGGTGTCGCATCCGAAAATCGCCGAAGCGGCGGTGGTCGGTATTCAGCACAGCATTAAAGGCCAGGCGATTTATGCCTATATCACCCTGAACAGCGGTGAAGAACCGTCAGCAGAGCTGTATGCCGAAGTGCGTAACTGGGTGCGTAAAGAGATCGGCCCAATTGCCACGCCGGACGTCTTGCACTGGACGGATTCACTGCCAAAAACCCGCTCGGGGAAAATTATGCGCCGTATCCTGCGCAAAATTGCCTCCGGCGATACCAGCAATCTTGGCGATACCTCAACCCTGGCCGATCCTGGCGTGGTAGAAAAACTACTTGAAGAGAAACAGTCTATTAAGATGCCTTAAGTCCGGTTAATAGATTTCCTTTATTGATGGGCAGCGTAATAAAAAGTCGTTAATAACGCTGCCCATTATTCCTTTCACTGACCATTACCCTTTTTAAAAAAATAAACCCTGTACTTATACCTCTGGAGACTCTGTGATGAATGAACTTATTTATCAACGGATAGAAAAGAGTGCACGCTTTAAAGAACTGGTGAGAAAACGCCAGGCCTTTGCCACTCTGCTCTCCGTCATCATGCTCATCCTGTACGTCGGTTTTATTCTGTTAATTGCCTTTGCGCCTGGCTGGCTGGGCGCGCCTCTGCATGCCGGTACCAACGTAACCCGTGGTATTCCCATTGGTATTGGCCTGATCGTGATCTCTTTCCTGCTGACCGGCGTCTACGTCTGGCGCGCCAACGGTGAATTCGACCGCTTAACCCGTGAACTGCTGAAAGAGGTGAAAGGATGAAGCGCCCTCGTTTATTGCTCTGTCTGGCGGCGCTGCTGCCGTTCTCTGCCCTGGCGGCGGATGCGATCACCGGTGCGGTGCAAAAGCAGCCCACCAATTACGAAGCGATCGTGATGTTCCTGATTTTTGTCGCCTTTACGCTGGGGATTACCTACTGGGCGTCGAAACGCACCCGCTCGCGCAGCGATTATTATACCGCTGGCGGCAATATTACCGGCTTCCAGAACGGGCTGGCGATGGCCGGTGACTTTATGTCCGCCGCGTCATTTTTGGGTATTTCCGCGCTGGTTTATACCTCCGGGTATGACGGGCTGATCTATTCGCTGGGATTCCTCGTTGGCTGGCCGATCATCCTGTTCCTGATTGCCGAGCGTCTGCGTAACCTGGGGCGCTATACCTTCGCGGACGTGGCGTCCTATCGTCTGAAACAGATGCCGATCCGCACGCTGTCCGCCTGTGGTTCACTGGTGGTGGTGGCGCTGTATCTGATTGCGCAGATGGTGGGCGCAGGCAAGCTGATCCAGCTGCTGTTCGGCCTGGATTATCATGTTGCGGTGGTGCTGGTCGGGATTTTGATGGTGATGTATGTGTTGTTCGGCGGCATGCTGGCCACCACCTGGGTGCAGATCATCAAAGCCGTGCTGCTGCTGTTCGGCGCGTCGTTTATGGCGTTTATGGTGATGAAAACCGTCGGCTTCAGCTTCAATAACCTGTTTACCCAGGCGATGGCGGTGCACCCGAAAGGCGTTGAAATTATGCGTCCTGGCGGGCTGGTTCACGACCCCATCTCCGCGCTGTCGTTGGGGCTGGGACTGATGTTTGGTACCGCTGGCCTGCCACATATTTTGATGCGTTTCTTCACCGTCAGCGATGCCCGTGAAGCGCGCAAAAGCGTGTTCTATGCCACCGGCTTTATGGGCTATTTCTACTTCCTGACCTTTATTATCGGCTTTGGTGCGATCCTGCTGGTCGGCGCGAATCCGGCGTTTAAGGATGCCAGCGGCGTGCTGATCGGAGGTAACAATATGGCGGCGGTGCATCTGGCGGATGCGGTTGGCGGCAGTCTGTTCCTCGGCTTTATCTCTGCCGTGGCCTTCGCCACCATTCTGGCGGTGGTCGCCGGTCTGACCCTGGCGGGCGCTTCGGCGGTCTCTCATGACCTGTATGCCAGCGTGTTCCGCAAAGGCCAGGCCACCGAGCTGCAGGAGCTGCGGGTGTCGAAAATTACCGTGGTGCTGCTGGGCTTTGTCGCCATCGCGCTGGGGATTATGTTCGAGAAGCAGAACATCGCCTTTATGGTCGGGCTGGCGTTCTCTATCGCGGCGAGCTGTAACTTCCCGATTATCCTGCTGTCGATGTACTGGTCGAAACTGACCACGCGTGGCGCGATGATTGGCGGCTGGCTGGGGCTGATTACGGCGGTGATGCTGATGGTGCTGGGCCCGACAATCTGGGTTCAGGTGCTGGGCAATGCCAAAGCGATCTTCCCGTATGAGTATCCGGCGCTATTCTCGATGTTAGCGGCCTTTATCGGCACCTGGCTGTTCTCGATCACCGACAGTTCGGCATCGGGCGCAGAGGAGCGTAAGCGCTTCCAGGCACAGTTTGTGCGTTCACAGACGGGTGTCGGGATTGAAGGCGGGAAATCACACTAAACGGGCGTTGAGGGGCGGATCGAACGATCCGCCCTTGCGCATCAGAAGTGAACTGACGCACCGACATAAGGACCATCAGCAATGACGTTGTCTTTACGACCGTCTTTGCCGTTCATGGTCATGTACTTATAGCCCACGCGCACGTCAACCAGCGAGATTGGCTGGAAGCTCACGCCGCCAGAGGCTTCCTGGTAGTTGTCGATATGGCTGGAGAACGCGTCCGGCGAGTAGTAGTACTCACCAAATACGTTGAACATGTGGGTGACCGGCACCTTCACGCCAGCACCGACGGCAACGGCATAGCCATCTTTGCTGTCAGTTGGGTTGGTCGACATCACTTTCGCGCCAGGCGACAGGAACACATCGCCAATCGCGACGTTATAACCCAGACCCAGGCTCTCAACGTTGCCATCATGATCGCTACGCAGCCAGTCACCTGAAAGCGCAAATCCTGGGGAATCGGTGCCCAGACCCAAATGCAGGTTGGTGTAATCACGACCGACGTCAACGCCGCCATCGATTGCCTGCGCGGATCCTGCCAGCGCCAGAAGCGCCAGTGCGCCTGCGGTAGTTGCCACTGCTTTCATTTTTTATTCTCCTGATGAATTTACTCACACCCTGTACGGGCGGCCTCGCAGAGTAAACCAACTGCCAGCGTATTCCTATGAGACATCACTGACAGAACGCAGAATTTAGTTAACATTACAAAACAGCAGTAACAGGATGTGTCTGTCAGACCGTGGCCCACAGCAAATGGCCAATCGCCGGGGCGATAATCACCGTCACTACGCCAGACAGCATCATCACCAGGCTTGATACCACGCCCTCTTCCTGGCCGATTTCATAGGCGCGGGCGGTGCCGGCACCGTGCGACGCCGCGCCAAATCCGGCCCCTTTCGCCATGCCCTGTTTCACCGCCAGACGGATAAACAGCACGTCGCCCACTGCCATACCAAACACCCCGGTGATCACCACAAACAGCGCCACCAGGTCCGGCTGTCCACCGAGCTGTTTCGCGGCGGCCAGCGCAAAAGGCGTGGTGATCGAGCGCACCGCCAGGCTGCGCTGGATGGCTTCCGGCAGCGTTAACATGCGCGCCAGCCACACCGAGCTGAACACGGCAACCGAGGTGGCGGTGATCACCCCGGCGCTCAGCGACATCCAGTGGCGGCGGATTATCGCCAGGTTTTCATACACCGGCACGGCAAAGGCCAGCGTTGCCGGGCCGAGCAGCCACAGCAGCCAGTGGCTTTCGCCGATATAGTTCTGCCAGGAGATATGGGTGATCACCAGCAGCGCCACCAGCACCATCGGCGTCATCACCAGCGGCATCATCAGCAGTTTATGCCAGCGGCGATACAGCCGTTTGTTGAGGAAGTAGATCGCCAGCGTGGCGATCAGACAGAGTACGCTGACCCGCAGATCATTCATGGTTGCGCGCCTGTTTGCGTTCCGCCAGCCAGATTTCGAAGCGATAAACGCGATCGACCACCAGCGCGGTAGTTGCAAGCACCAGCAGCGTACTGATGCCGATCACCAGCATGATGCGCCAGCCTTCGACGCGCAGCAGTTGCGAGTAGTTGACCACCGCCACCACCGCCGGCACAAAGAACAGCAGCATTTCCGCCAGCAGCCAGCGGGAGCCGGCTTTAACCCAGTCCAGCGGCAGCACGCGCAGCATAATCAGCGCCAGCAACAGCAGCATGCCGACGATATTGGCCGGCAGCGGCAGGTGGAGCCAGTCCACCAGTTGCTCAGCCACTAAAAAGAATCCGATATACAGCGCCACCTGTAATGGCACCTGAACACGTTGCAGCCAGCCCGTTCTTTGCGGATGTAATGCTAACGCCATAATGACCTCTCCCCGAGATTGCGAGTGGGTAGTATAAATCGGTAACAAAGAGTGAAAAAAATGACTTAATATTATTCAAACTATGCCATTCAGGAATGTTTATGGACGTCCGAGCCCTGCGTTATTTTGTCGAAGTGGTCCGCCAGCAAAGCTTTACCCGCGCGGCGGAGCAGCTGTTTGTCACCCAGCCGACCATCAGCAAGATGCTGCGCCAGCTGGAAGATGAGTTGGGCTGCACGTTGCTGATCCGCGAAGGTCGCAAGCTGCATCTGACCGATACCGGGCAGGCGGTTTATCAGCGCGGGCTGACCATCCTGCAGGAGTTTAAGCAGCTGGAAGCGGAAATCACCGATATCAATGATTTAAAAACCGGCGAGCTGAGGCTGGGGATCCCGCCGATGGTCGGGATGCAGATTGCCGGTTCGATTTCGGCCTTCCGTCACCGTTATCCCGGCGTGGAGCTGAAGATTTCCGAATTTGGCGGCCTCACCGTGCAGCAGGCGGTGTTGTCCGGCACGCTGGATATCGCGTTGACCGCATTGCCGGTGGCCGATGATTTGCCGCTCAATTCGCTGCCGTTGATGAGTCATCCGTTATGCGTATTGGTGCCGCGCACCAGTGAATGGTTGCGGCGCACGCATATTCCGATTGCGGAGTTAGCCGGGCATCCGATCCTGATTTATAACGAGGAGTTTTCGTTAAACCGGCAGTTAATGAAGGCGTTTCAAAACAGCGGTTTTGCGCCACAGATCGCGGTGCGCAGCGGTCAGTGGGATTTCCTGGCGGCGATGGTGCAGGCGGGCATGGGCGTGGCGATCCTGCCCGAGCCGATTTGCCAGCGTCTGGATAAGAAGCATCTGCTGTGGCTACCGTTAGAGTCGGATTTGGTGTGGAAGCTGGGGTTAATCTGGCGGGAAGGCAGCTATCTGTCGAAAAGCGCGCAGGCATGGATTGCCTGTTGTCGCGAGTTCTGGCCGGGCCAGGCCCCGACGCTGTCGGTTGGGAGGTTGAAAGAGTGAAGGGCAAAAGGGCTGAAGGTCAAAGGCTGAAGGGATGAGGGTCAAAGGCGGTTCGGGGTACGGCGTCAGCATAGAGCACGTTTTCCGGGACGCCGTAAATCCATCCCTGGAGGCTTGGCTGCGGCATCCCTGCCGCAGACACCCGGCTAACGTGCTCTATGCCGCCACCCACTAACACTGACGTTTTGGATTGGGCCGGTGGACACACAGGTCAAAAAAAATGGGTTTGACGTGTGTGTCCACAATCGACCATTCAACGCTGAAGCTTGAGGGGAAGGGTGAGAGGGGTGATAAGCAAAGCATCGGCGACAGGGATGTCGCCGCTGAGCCCCCAGGGATGGGTTTACGGCGTCTTTGCGTTCACCCCTCTCTCCCTGAGCAAATCACCAGCACACCCAGACGACCTACGCGCTAACAGCAAAAACCCACACTCACCCTACCACCAGCACATCCAGACGACTCACGCTACCAGGCGAAAGCCACCAGCACATCCAGACGACCTGCGCTATTTACTCTTCTTTCTCGATCAGCAGCGTTTCCAGCAGGTCGAGATCGTGCAGTAATTTCTGCATGGTTTCGTTGCTGATTTTCTGCGTGGCGCGCAGGTGATACAGCTCGCCTCGCTCAGCCCGCAGTGCCGTCAGGCGGAAGCGGCGCTCCAGATTCTCGGCGTACAGCGCGCGCTCCAAATCCTCTTTGCCGTCGACGCGGCGGCGCAGATTGCCGGTGACGCGCGAACTGACCTCTTTTACCAGCTCCGGATCGATGTTCTCTTCGGTATCGGCGGCCAGACGCTCTTCCATCTTGTGCAGACTTTCAATCGCCGTGCCGGCCATCACTGCCCGCGCCATCTGCACTTCATGACGATGGGCGGTTTTATCCATGCCTTCAATGCCACGCAGCAATAACGGCAGCAGAATCACACCCACCAGCAGCGAGAACAGGATCACGCCCGTCGCCAGGAACACCAGCTCGTAACGTGCCGGGAAGGCATCGCCATTGGTCAGGAACAGCGGAATCGACAGCACACCGGCCAGAGTGATCGCTCCGCGCACGCCGGCAAACGAAGCAATCAGCAGCTCACGGGTTGAGTAACTGGTGAACTCCATCGGCTTCTTCTTCAGCAGGCGCTTGCTGATCTGCTGCATCGCCCACAACCAGCTAAAGCGCACGATCATCAGCGCGGCGTAAATCAGCACCACCGACAGCGCCAGCATCCAGAAATCGACGTTAGGATCGGCTTCGGCCAGATTCATCGAGTTGGTGAGGATGTCCGGCAGCTGCAGGCCCAACATCAGGAACACCATGCCGTTAAACACGAATTCCAGCATCTGCCAGACGCTGTTAGCACGCAGACGCATCGCCAGCGGTGCCTGACGGATAATCCCGGAACGGGAAATGGTCATCCCCGCCGCCACCGCCGCGAGAATCCCGGACACGCCGATATGTTCGGCAATCAGGTAAGAGGCAAACGGCAACAGCAACAGCAGCACGGTTTGTGTCGCCGGGTCATCACCGCTCCAGCGGCTGAGCAGACGCAGCGATTTACCGTACAGCCAGCAGATGGCGATACCGGCTAACAGCCCGCCAATGGCGACCTTCAGGAACTCGATGGTGGCCCCGGAGACGGTAAACACCATGGTGCCCATCGCGACCGCGACGGCAAACTTCAGCGACACCAGGCCAGAGGCATCGTTCATCAACGCCTCGCCCTGCAAAATCGCCATGATTTTCTTCGGGATGCGCCCTTCCCCGACAATGCCGGACAACGCCACGGCATCGGTCGGTGACAGCACCGCTGCCAGCGCAAAGGCCGCCAGCAACGGAATGCCCGGCACCAGCCAGTAAATCAGATAGCCAATCCCGACCACGGTGATCAACACCAGCACCAGCGCCAGCCCGATAATTTCGCGGCCGTGGTTCAGAAACTCACTGGTCGGGGTTTTCCAGCCATCGGCAAACAGCAGCGGCGGGATAAACAGCACCAGGAACAGCTCGGGATCGAAGTCGACATGCAAACCAAACGTCGGCCAGGCGAGCAAGGCACCCATGGCGATCTGCACCAGCGGCAGTGGGATTTGAAACGGAATGATGCGGGCAGCGACGCCTGAGAGCGACACCATCAGCGTCAAAATGAGGATGGTAAAGAAGATTTCCATGTTGTCCTTATCTGTCTTCCTGCGAAATACACAAATGCCAGTCGGAACGATCGACCTGAGAGAATAGTAAAACAAAAATGCGGTGGGTTTAAAAACAGGAAGTGCGCTATCGGGGGATTAATGCATTTAAAGGCTAAAATCAGGGGCCGACGGGCGGCCCCTGACGGTTTAGATCGCCCAGCCGCCGGCATAGAATGCCACCAGCGCCACCGCGATAATCACCGTGCCGGCGTTCAGCTTGCGCCATTCGCCCGCAAAAATACGGCCAATCACCAGTGAACCGAAGCCCAGCATGATGCCGGTCACGATATTACAGGTCAGCACGATAAACACCGCGGCCAGCAGGCCGGACATCGCATCAACAAAATCGTCAAAATTGATTTTTGATACGTTGCTCAGCATCAGCAGGCCGACATACATCAGCGCCGGTGCCGTGGCATAACCCGGCACCAGATAGGCCAGCGGCGACAGGAACAGGATCACCAGGAACAGCAGGCCGACGACGATTGCCGTCAGGCCGGTTTTGCCGCCCGCCGCCGTTCCGGCCGCCGATTCGATATACACCGCCGCAGGCGATGCGCCCACCAGACCGGCGAAGATGCTGCTGACCGAGTCGGTGGTCAGTGCCTTGCCGCCGTTGATGATCTGATTGTCTTTGTCCAGCAGGTTAGCCTGTCCGGCAACGGCACGGATGGTGCCGGTGGCATCGAACACCGCAGTCATCACCAGCGCCAGCACGCTTGGCAGTACCGCAGGCTTCAGCGCACCCAGGATGTCCAGACTGAACACCAGCGAATGACCATTGGCATCATTCAGGCTTGGCATGGCAAACAGCCCCTGGTACTTCACCGCCGGATCAAAAATCAGCCCGAGAATGGAAATGGCGATAATGGTCAGCAGAATGCCGCCCGGCACGCGCAGCTTTTCCAGACCGAAAATTGCCGCCAGGCCAACCATCGACATCATCACCGGGAACGAGGCGAAATCACCGAGCGCCACAGGCAAGCCCGGCGCAGGGTTTTTGACCACCAGGCCAACGCCGTCCGCGGCGATCAGCAGCAGGAACAGGCCAATCCCAACGCCCGTGCCGTGCGCCACGCCCATCGGCAGATTACGCAGGATCCACGAACGGATGCCGGTGGCGGAGATGATGGTGAACAGGATCCCCATCAGGAACACCGCACCCAGCGCCACCGGCACGCTGATATGCTGTCCCAATACCAGGCTGAAGGCGGTAAAGGCGGTCAGTGAGATTGCACAACCAATCGCCATCGGCAGATTGGCCCACAGGCCCATGATCAGCGATCCGAAGCCCGCTACCAGACAGGTGGAGACGAAGACCGCCGTCGGCGGAAAACCGGCTTTGCCGAGCATAGACGGCACCACGATCACCGAATAAACCATGGCAAGGAAGGTGGTCAGGCCCGCCAGAATTTCCTGACGGACCGAACTGCCGCGCGCAGAAATGTTAAACCAGCTGTCCAGCGAACCGCCGGGCTGATGAGAAGGAGTCGACATAGTGAAAAATCCCCTGAGATTTCTTATGAGTTATTGATGCGTGACGCATGAAGCTGACTGATTCAACGTTTCACCATCCCAGGACGCACTGTTCACAGACCGCGAAAACCCGTTAGCCGGGCAACGGTCGGAAAAAAGGCAAACGTTTACTACGTCACGCATTAAGCCGCACTATTTTAAAGGCAAACGATTATCCAGCCTTTATCAGTGCATTATCAACTCCTGATCGCACCTATATTTGCAGCAACCTGAAACGCAGGGGCATTTCAGGCAGAAATCCATTCAGTCGAGCTTCACTTCACCACCCTGTTGCAGCGCACGCTGCCAGGCGGCACGGTTTTGCACTTTCGCAAGCCAGGCCTGGATGGCCGGGGAGTTGGCGGCACCGCCTCGCGCGGTCAGCGCCTGGATCGGGAAGCTCATCTGCACGTCGGCAATGCTGAACTGCTCGCCGGCAAACCACGCGTTGCTGGCCAGATGCTGTTCGATAAATTCGCGATGGGTCGCCAGCTGTTTATCCAGATAGCCTTTCTGCACGCCCTTACCAAAGGCATTGCCAATGGGACGCAGCAGCCACGGCACCGGCGGCTTGCCCATCCGGCTGAAGATCAGCTTCATCACCAGCAGCGGCATTAACGACCCTTCGGCATAATGCAGCCAGTAACGAGACTGCAGGCGCTCGTCCTCATCATTTAGTTTCAGGCGATTTTCTGCGTCATAACGCTCGGCGAGGTATTCAAGGATCGCGCCGGATTCGGCAATCACGCGATTTTCATCGGTGATGACCGGGGATTTACCCAGCGGATGCACTTTTTTCAGCGCGTCCGGGGCCAGCATGGTGCTCTCACGCTGATAGCGTTTGATCTGGTAAGGCACTTCCAGCTCTTCCAGCATCCAGAGCACACGCTGCGATCGGGAGTTATTCAGATGGTGAACGGTGATCATGCTCTAACCTTGTGTTATACGAAGAGTTATCAGTATAGACCCTCCGCCACAGCCTGATGCCGCTCACTTCCGCTAAGACTCCAGCAGGATTGCGCCGGTGCCGCGCTCGCTCAGCCTGTCGTCCGGGTTGCGCAGCGGGCAATCCTGCATCGATAAACAGCCGCAGCCAATGCAACCGTCCAGATCGTCACGCAGTCGGGTTAAGGTTTCGATGCGCCGATCCAACTCCTCGCGCCATTTCTCGGTCAGCACCTTCCACTCTTTCGGCGACATGCGGTTTCCCGCCGGCAGCTGCATCAGATGGTCACCAATGGTGGCCAACGGAATACCGATGCGCTGCGCAATTTTCACGATCGCCACCCGGCGCAGCACGTCGCGGTGATAGCGCCGCTGGTTACCGGCATTGCGGAAGCTGGTGATTAACCCTTTGCTTTCATAGAAGTGCAGCGCAGAAACCGCCACGCCGCAGCGTTGCGCTACGTCGCCTGGGGTCAGTTCTCGCTTGTTGGGGCAGTTGCGACTTTTTTTCATTTAGCTCTTTACCTCAAGTTAACTTGAGGAATTATACTCAGCAGCCATTGAGAAGACGACCAGAAATTATTTCGCCAGGGAGAAGAGCAGCATGCATGACGACATCATCCACACCCTTACCGACTGGATTGAAACCAACCTGGATAAAACCCTGTCGATTGATGAAGTGGCCGCGAAATCGGGCTATTCGAAGTGGCATTTGCAGCGGATGTTCCGCACCGTCACCAAACAGACGTTGGGCGGCTATATTCGTGAGCGTCGGCTGACGCTGGCGGCCGAAGCGCTGAGTCAGACCCAGCGCCCGGTATTTGATATTGCCATGCAGTACGGTTACGACTCGCAGCAGACCTTCTCCCGCGTGTTCCGCCGCCAGTTCTCGCAGACGCCGACCGCCTACCGTCACACCATGCGCCGTCAGTCGCTGACCCGCCAGGTGAGCTACAGCTTCGACTGCAGCGACTTTGCCAGCTCCGCTTACGGCAAAGTGCAGCAGGACAGCAACAGCCCGGCCTGTAACTAGGCCCGGTTACGCATCTTTGGCGCGGCCTGCGGATCCTGTCCCCAGAATGACGGGGAGAAGTACCAGCCGCCGCCCAGTTCCTTGATGTGGTACATCGCCGCATCGGCCTGGGCAATCATCGCCTCGCCGGTGCGGTGATTTTTGGCCAGCGCCACGCCAATACTCAGCGATTGCGCCACCGTCTTGCCGTCGGTCAGCCTGATTGGCTCGCGCATCGCTTCGATGACGTTTTCAGCCATTCTGGCCGCCTGCTCGCCGTTTTCGATGCCCGCCAACAGCACCGCAAACTCATCACCGCCCAGACGCGCCACTAAATCATCTTTCCTCAACCTGCCACGCAGGCGATGTGCCGTTTCCGTCAGCACGTTGTCCCCGGCAGCGTGACCATAGGTATCGTTCACCTCTTTAAAGCGGTCAACATCGATAAACAGCACCGCCACCCGATCGGCGGTTTGCGGATTGTTCATCAGCGTGTGCAACGCCTGCTCAAACGCTGTCCGGTTAGGCAAACCGGTCAGCGCATCATGCCGTGCCTGATGGGCCAGCGAGTCGTTTTCGCGCTGCAGATGGGTCTGCCAGTCTGACAGCTCATCCAGCAGGCTGTTGAAATCCCCGCTCAGCTTGTTCAGCTCGGCAATCGACGATGACGGCACCCGCAGCGAGAAAGCGCGCCGTCGGCGAACGTCGTGCGCCACCGAGGCAATATTTTGCAGTCCGCTGAGGATCCCCGCGTGCATGCGGTTGGACAGGCACGAGGCCAGCAGCGCGGTCACCAGCAGGCTGCCGCTCAGCCATTTCAACGCCTGGCTTAGATAATGCAGCACCCGGCTGGCATCACCGCTCAACCACACCTGGCCAATCACCTTGCCGTTGTGCACGATCGGCACGTTGGCAGGCTGCGGGAAAATCCAGTGGGTGACCAGCTCCCCGGCGCCCTGATGATGTTGCGCCCCGGATGGAGGCCAGTTCACCAGCAGGCGATTACGGGCATCGACAATTCTGGCGTGGCCAAACTCCGCCTTCGCCCCGATTTGCCGCACGATGTCGTTAGCCGCATCCGCATCGCCCGCCAGCACCGCCGGCTGCACGCTGTAGCCGAGGGTGGTGGCCACCAGCTGGAGATTGTTTTCCGCATAGCTGCGTAGGGCAAACATCGACAGCACCGACAGCGAGATGCCGCTGAACAACAGCGACACCACGATGATCACCAGATGAATGCGTTGCAGACTTTTGCGTAAGGTCAGCAGCGGTTTTTTAGCCGTAGTATTAGCCTTGTGCACGGAGTGCTTCCACAGAGGTAATGTGGCCCTGTTGGTTGTGCTGGACCCGTAACACGGGGTGGCTACTCAGGGTCGCCACGTCATCAGGCGTCAGCGGGCGCTGTTTTGCGTCAGTCGAAAACACAAAGCCTCCTTTATTGTTTTTATTGCTCCGTTAACGCATTTCGCTTTAGCGAATATGGCGTGAGCTGTATTTGAGGTGTAGAGATCCCGCCCTGTGGAAATGGAAGGGAATGAGTTATAAGGATTTTTACCATGAAAAATCCTACAACCCATTGGCGGGTTGTACAACTTTTAAGAGGTCGGATTCATCTCAAAGAGGTAATTTGACTTAAGTCGCGTCAAATAAAAGCTAAGTAAGGTTTAAGTATGGAACAATCCCGGCAATTGCTAGCAATGTCAAGTGCCTGTTTTTGCTTAGTTTTCATCAGTGCCGTTGAAAATAAGAGGTGGAACCGGACGATCGGGCTAATCATTTATAATGAGTTTAATTGTCATTTGTCGTCTCAAAATAAAGCTAACTGCCTTAAATTAAAAATAAAATTGATATCGGAGAGTAATTATTTTCCAAAATATAAGGAATTATGCGCAGTAATATAGCCTGTAAGACGGTTTTCATTCTTTCCCTATACGGATTATTCCCCATATTTTGGAATTAAATCGGTAAACCTCAGTTAATAAAAGGCTTAATTTTCCACTGACAAAAAACTACCATACCAGGCCTAAATTTTGTTCAAATTTTAAAATCGAGTGATATAATGTGACCGTCATCACACTTCTGTGACCTGTTATGTCCGTTCAAGTGAAAAGCAACCTGGCAACTTTTCGTCTGGATCGGTGATGACACCGCCTCTTGTCAGGGCAGTAAATCTCGGAGTTTGAACGATATGGGTACCTTAACCGCTAGCCTGGTATTGATGAGATGGGAACTGGTTAGTGCAGTAATGATGTTTATTGCCAGCACCTTTAACGTGAAGTGCCGTCAGGCCAGCCATAAAGGCATTGCCTTTGTCTTCACCGGCGTGGGTATTGGCATGTCATGCTGGTTCGTTACCGGGCTGTTAGGTATCACTCTGAGTATGGATAACCTGCATAACTTCTGGCACATCACCAAAGATGTGTTTATCGACGTGATGAGCCACACCCCAACTGATTATCCTATGCCCTGAAAACAAACGAGCCGCTGACTCAGAGAGTCAGCGGCTCGTTATTGTATTCGGCTCAATCAAAACTTCTTAAAGGCCACCGGCAGCGGCGTAACGCTTCCTGACGTTGCTGGCAATACGGCTGCTTTGTGTTCCTGCAACCACATATCACCCATCATCTTATCCAGGCCCATATCCAGCCCGGTCACCATGCCTGCGCCTGGCGTAAAGGTCAGCTCACCAAAGAAGATTTGCCCTTCGCTGATGTACCAGTCAACGCGAACATAGTCGAAGTCACTGGCCAGCTTTTTGCTCAGCTCCAGCGCCTTCTTCAACGTTTCCATATCCCCGCTGATATCCAGTCCGGTATCGCGGATCTTGTAGAAGCACTGCTCCAGGTTGTTGACGTAGAAGTTCATCGACAGCGGTGAGTTGCCACAGCGGTTGTAGATGATCTGCAGCACGTACTCAAAGTTGCCGTCTTTCTTGTTGAACATGTGGAATTTGTAATCGATGGCGGCAAACTTGCCATCACCAACATACTCTTCCACCAGAATGCGCGGCTTAATGTAGCGATAATGAATTTCCCGCGACTGATGCGAGAAATCACAGCGCAACCACTCTTCACACCGGCGCACCAGCAACTGTTTTTGAATACAGTCTGGTTCTTCAAGAAAGATTTCTACCATACCAGAACCGTGGTTCGGTTTAATAACGGTGTTTTTTAAGGATTTAAGCCCCAGCAATGAAATCGGATCGGCCGTTTCATGCAGCAAAGGAATTAAATACTCTTCACCAATTGTTTTTGCTATGTAATCGCGCACTAAAACTTTATCCGAAAGATTCCCATAACGAACATAGTCGCCAGTGACGAATTTGCGGTACAGAATTTTCTCATTAAACAGTTTCGGCTGGCGAATGTTAGGTAACCGCTTAAAAGTGTGAAAATAGTAAACTCGGTCCTGATAAGACCACGGCATTTTCTTGAGCAGGTATAAGACGCCTTTTCTCAATTCTGCTTTGAGTTTTAACATTTTTTACCTCATTTGTATGTTTTGTAGTTAAGTGAGGAAAGCTGTATTTTAAGAATGACGGCATTCTTAAAGAAATAATTCATTACGGTCAGGGAGAGCAGTTCGGTGACCAGAACGCTCCAGGCTGCGCCTGTTAATCCCCAGAAACGGATGAAGAACCAGTTGGTTGCCACGCTAATTACGACCAGCACCACGATCTTGACCAGCAGGTAATTAAAACCACCTTCCTTCACCATGTAGCGGTAAGCTACTGTTCCCATTGCCGAAAAGCAGGTTGCTAACGACAATAACGTAACGAGATTTCCTGATTGTGTGTAGTCATGCCCATAAAGGGTAGTGATGATCTTTTCGCCAAACAGCGCGACGACGAGAAGCATCAAAAAGGAAACTGCCATTACATAGCCATTCAGCCTTGCGGCCAGTTTTACTGCCACATCCGCACGCTCCCTGAAGATCTCAGAAAAGCAGGATGTAATGATCGCTACCGGGATAAAAATCCACGAAGCAGAGATAGTGTTGGCGGCGGTAAACAGCCCCAGCTCATGCGCTGAGCCCACGCCCACCAGGAAAAATTGTGCCAGCTTTACCTGTATTGAGATGAACACGCTGGAGATGGCCAGCGGGAGTCCCGCATGTAACAGGTAGCGCAAATAGCTTCTGTGCTTGCGCTTAGGCGGCGAGCTGATGGTGTTCGCCTGAAGGAACCGGCTGCGCTTGATCATGTACGGCACCAGCGTGACCGCCACGATTGAAAACGACAGCAGCAAAGGACTCAGTTTGAACCAGGCCACCAGAAAGCTGATGCCAAAACTGATGATCATTCCCGTGGCATTCGCCACCGTGTTCATCCGGGACTCTAACCGGGCATTGTTGTAAACGCTGAAGATATCCTGCGTAACAAACATTGCCGACAAGAATGACGCGACCGCAAAAACCAAAAAGTTTTCCCGCATCTCCAGCCAGACGTAAATTAATACCGGCAAAGATAAGACTAACAACAAAACCATTCTCAGCTGTTTGGCCACCGCCATCAGCCGTATTCCTTTTGGCGCACTTTTGCTGATACTTTTAAACAGAATGGTTTCAGTACCGAAAATAGCGATAGTCTGAACAATTGAAAAAAGTGATGCAGAAAATGCTATTTGCCCGAATATTGAGGGGCCAAAGGATTTTGCGACATAGGATGTGACAAATATCACTCCAAATACGGAAACGACCTTTTCCGACATCATCCAGATGGCGTTTGACATTGCGCTGTGTTTCATCGAAGCATCCTTTGTAAAACTAATCACTTATTGCAATAACTCGGCACGTCCATGTCGAAAACGGAAAAGATTAACGCTCAATATACCTGGCGATAAAAATGGACCTAAAATTTATAATACGGACAATTCCTAATCCGCTCGCAATCAAATGCGTTTTTTTGTCTGAGCGCTTCACCGCTGAAAAATAGCCAGGGTAATTACGCGCTTAAATTCATGTAAACCTTTTCACAAGTCACTTTTTGGCGCTAATTATCATGGCACAAATTTCAGGCTGCACATGCGGGAGTATTCTGAATCACATGTTGGCATTGAAGATTTCATGAGACGAATTTATATCAAAAACCTGCATATCGAAAGCTAACTAAGGGGTTTGGAAATAAAATAGGAGAAATCCCATGATGATATTTCTTCATAATCACTTAACTTAATCCCTGCCATTCAAATCGCGCACTTAACGACACTGCTGTGATTTTTGGAATAATCAGATCCACTAATTATTGCAGTCGTTCTCATCACATTATTGTTAAGAAAGGGAAGAGCATTTATGAGAAAGTCACGATATACAGAAGAGCAAATCACCAGTGCCATTAAAGCATCAGAATGCGGTGTAAAGGTGAAAGAGATCTGCGACGAACTGGGTATCTCTGAAGCGACCTTCTATAGCTGGAAGAAGAAATTTGCCGGTTTATCCTCTGAAGAAGGCCGTAAAATCAAAGACCTGGAGGAGAGAGTGCATAACATGGAGCGCGAGCTGCAGACCCTTAACTCCGACAAAGAGATGCTGCAAAGCGTGCTTAAAAACTTCTTTACTACCAATGACAAGCGCCAGGCCGTTAATTACCTTCAGGATACCTTTGATATCGGGACTCGCCGCAGTTGCCGCCTGCTGGATATTAGCCGTAGCGTGTATCATTACCCGTACAACATTGAAAACCATTAATTGAGATCCACAGCACGTTTCTATATTAGACGCAGGACCAAAATAAAATATTCCCAATGCTAATTGAAAAGTACGGTTCGATTTTCTGGAGACGCTTTTTCTTGATGAGTTAATTGTCTGGATTGTCCCCTGTTAGGCTGTATATTTACTAACCACCAGCTAAAAACCCATCTGTTTCAATCCCTTCTGAGCGCATTTATCTTTGAACCCAAAGATAAATGCGCCTTTCCTGACATTAACCTCGCTAACCGGAAGGTCAAAAAACACCCGCCCACCTTCAAATTCCGTTAACATTCTCTTTTATTAAATGGTTCATGGTTTTCATCTTTTTGGCAAAAGTGCATTTCATATGCTACTCAACGATTTGGCTTAAAACCCCGCCTGATGGTGCATCCGTCACGATCAGAGCCAGTCATACTGTAAGAAACCATAAAGTAACACTTAAGATTTACACCCTGAAGGCCTCTGAAGCGTTCGCCAAAGGAATCATAATCACGGATTTTCTAATGTGTTCGCCCTTACCTTTCGCCGATATTAACCTTTAGATGAACTGGAAATTTGAGTTAAGGCTGGTTTGAGAATATAAAAACCGTCTCAAAAAGCGCGCCTTTACCATTAAGAAGCGCCCGTACACTGTCCAAAAAGCGGGTGATTATCATTAACGATTATTCTTATAGCGGAACAATTAGAGACTGTGCCTGGTAAAAGCGTGCGGTGTAACCGCTATTCGGCCTGCGGTATTGTCCTAAAAACACGGTGCGCTTCACAGATTTGACATAATAAACCGCGCATTTGCGGCCAGCCGAGAAAGAAGCTTTACCCGCGGGATTGGTGGGAGAGTGAGCAAAGAAGCAGGCAGGCTATAGCCCGCAGGCAGCCTGAACAAGCGCACCCGTGAACCGGGCTTGAGTCCAATAGCCTCATTAACGGGCCGTTTATCATCTTGATTTGCCTTAAGTCGTCAGCAAATTAAACGCCGCTTCAACCGACTGCGAACAGGGCCATTTGCGGCCAGGATGTTTACCAAACGTTGAGCGTGATCATGGTTGACTGTCATTTTCATCCCTGGAATGCCGACCATGACCGATACCACACTCGTTCCCCATCAGGAAAACAGCCTGACCTTTTTTCTGTCACTGATCTCCGGAAAAGTTAAGCCGGGCAAGTTGTGGTATGACCCGGAGTATCGCATCAAGTATCTGTTCCGCTCGCTGGCCTGGCCTGTCGCCACCCACAAGATGCTGACGGCGATCACCGAAGAGCCGGTGATGCGCGAGGTTCTGCCGATCCAACACACGCTGCCGAGCAAGATCCACCGCCCTTACCTTTATAATGGCATGCCGATGGCCGCGCGCACCCACGCCATCATCAGCCATTACCAGTATGTGAAGCAGCTGTCTTCCCTGCGCTTACGCCAGGCAATGCTGACCCAACAGGGCGTGGAGCTGGTGAATTTTGCCGGTAAAAACGGCGAAACCTTTACCGTCACCCTGGCCTGTACCGGCCGGTGCGAACGTGAAGGTGAAGTGAACCTGCTGTTCCGCCGGGATGGTGTGCAGCTGGCGATGCTGACCTTTGCAGTGACAACGGTCGACGGTGAGAAGGTGGCGATGATTGGCGGTATTCAGGGTGCTCATCGCGATACGCCGCATGAGCTGATCCGCGAAGCGACCAAGGCGTGCTATGGCCTGTTTCCAAAACGGCTGTTAATGGAAACCCTGTCGCTTATCTGTGCCGAGACGGGCGTGACGAAAATTGAGGCGGTCAGCGACAATGGCCACATCTTCCGCAGCCTGCGCTATCGTCTGAAGAAACGCAGCCTGTTCCATGCCAGCTATAACGAGTTTTGGGAAACGCTGAATGCCCAGCCGTCAGGCAACAAGCTCTACTCGTTGCCGCTGAGCTTCCCGAGGAAGCCGCTGGAAGAGATCGCCAGTAAAAAGCGTTCGGAGTACCGCAAACGGTACGATCTGTTGGATACGCTGCGTGAGCAATTCAGTCAGGTCATCGCCTGATATCAGGAAGGTCCAGCCCTGTGCAGATGTCAGGGCTGCTTATTCTCTTCTTTTTCCACGTCATCGATCTTCCAGATCGCGCCTTTTTTTTGCAGTGTCACCACCAGCAGCTGTTGATCGTTGGGATCGTTACCCAGAGTAACGTCGCCCGTGGCGGTAAGCCCGTTCAGGGTAAAGCGCCCGACGCTGACATGATCGACCCAGGAATCGCTGTAATCCTGATCCTGCAGGAAGAAATCATCGTCCATGCCATCCGGACTTTTGATCAGCACATTGATTTTGCTCAGCAGCTCAGGCGTCACATAGGTGTTGAGCAGCGGATCGTGCTCATCGATGGGACTCTCATCTTTGCTTAACGCTGTCAGATACCAACTGTAAAAACTCTGGCTGACCGCTTCAGGATCGCTGCGGTGTTCTGCCGCCGCAACCTGCCAAGCCATCAGCACGATAACCGGTGCCAGTAACCATCTTTTCATCTAATGCCATCTCTACCCGGGAATGCCAAAATGCCCCGCTAATTTACCCTTTCGCGACAGTATTTGAGCGATTATCTGCGTTATTTTTGGTAAATGTTTATAGCGGATGCGCCGTCAGCCAGCGCGTCATCACCGTGGCCAGCGCTTGCGGCTGTTCCAGCGGCAGCATATGGCCGGAATCTTCAATCACGGTAAGCGTTGCACCGGCAATGTTATCGCGCAGCACTTCGGATTCACGTAACGTCCGCATCCGATCTTCAGCTGCAGCAATCACCAGGGTTGGGCAGGTTATCTGCGGTAAAAGTGCCGTGTCGCTGTTGCGGGCCATCAGCAGCTGACGACAGTACGCTTCCCTTCCCATCCGCTGGCTCATGGCGAGCACCTGCTGCTGTAATCCTTCATCGCCGGCATGCTTTTCACTGAGCGACAGTGCAATGGCCTTATGGCCAAGACCGCGAAACGCGCCGCTTGCAGACTGGAGCGTTTTCGCCGTCGCCGCCTTAAAGGCCTGAGCCTGTTCACTGTCCTGCTGGCTGGAGGTGGCAATCAGTATCAATTTTTCCACCCTTTCTGGCGCCTGACGGATCATTTCGCGCGCCACAAATCCGCCCATCGAAAAGCCGACCAGCGTGAAGCGCTCGGGTGCCTGTTGCAGCACCCGCGCCGCCATCGCCTCCAGCGAGCTATCCTGCGACAGATCGCCAAATACCAATGGACCAAACGCCGCCAGCTCGTCGGTCATTGCCTGCCATAATCCGGCGTCACACATTACGCCCGGCAGTAAAACCAGTCCCGCCATCTTGTTTTTCCTTTGCTTTTTACCTGCCCGCAGGATAGCAGGCGACGCTGGTGATGGCGATTGGCTCAGCGGATGCATTGCCGGTGTGAGGGTGGATGATACTGAAACTCAAATAATGCCCGCCCACGTGCCTTACCAGGCATGCAGAAACCCGACCTTTTGAGCGTGTATTGAGCGATTTAAAAACGATAATATTTTATCGTTATTGGGTGTTTTTCAATAAAATACTATCACTTTACCCACCACTAACAGGCTTCACTCCCCGCTAACCCACATCACCCTTTTCCCTGCGATCTGAGCAGGAAAATAAAGTACGGCGCGCCGATAAAGGTGGTGAGCAGTCCGGCCGGGATTTGGTTGGGGAATAACACCATCCGGCCACACCAGTCGGCCAGCAGCATCAGCAGTGCACCGACGATCGCGGCCATCGCCAGTTGCGGCATCGCGCGGCGGAAACCGAGCATGCGCGCCATATGCGGTGACATCAGCCCGATAAAACTCAACGGGCCGACCGTTAAGGTTGCGCCCGCCGTCAGTATCGAGGCCAGCAACAGAACGATCAGCCGGGAGCGCATCAGCGGTACGCCCAGCGCTCTGACGGTATTGCCGCCCAACGGCATAACGTTCAGCCAGCGACGGCACAACGGCATTAACAGCATCAGTACCAGTGCGAGCACCGCGCTGGCGATGGCCTGCGGCGGCTCGACGCCGTAAGTCGAACCGGAAATCCAGCTCAGCAGGTTACCGAGACGCGGATCGCCGCTGGCCAGTAACAGTGAAATGATGGCAGAAAACAGCGTGCCTAAGGCAATGCCCGCCAGTAACAGGCGCTGGGTGGAGAAATGGCGCCGGCCCGCCACCAGCAAAATGGCCGCGAGGGTGATTGCCGCGCCGCCGCTGCCTGCCACTAACATCGCTGCGAATCCGCCGGCGGGCAGCAGGAACAGAGTGAGCACCACTCCTGACGCCGCGCCGGCGCTGATGCCTAACACTTCCGGGCTGCCCATCACATTGGCGGTAAGTTTCTGTATCAAGGTACCCGCTGCGGCGAGCATCACACCGGCACTCAACGCCGCCAGGGTGCGCGGCCAGCGCCAGGGCCAGACGCGCCAGAGGTCGCCACCCGCCCAATGAATGCCCTGGCTGTCGCGTCCGACCATCAGCACCACCACTACTGTCGCCAGCAGCAGAACGCCTCCGCCGGCAATCCACCCTGCTGGCCGCTGGCGCTCCGCCGGTAACTCGCCGGAGACCGCAGGCTGGCTGGCGTGTCGCAGGCGGGGTAACAGCCAAAGCAGAACGGGTGCGCCGATCAACGCCGTTGCCGCCCCCGTCGGCACCTCTTGCCAGACGCGCGCCAGCATCACCATCGCCTGATCGGACAGGCACAGCAGCAAGGCCCCTAACACCGGCGCAAGCAGTAGCCGGTGCAACAGGCGTCGGGCACCGAGTAATTTGGCCAGCAATGGCGCAAACAGGCCGATAAAGCCGACCACGCCGACGGCATTCACCATAAAGGCGCTCAACACCACCGCCAGCGCCAGCGCGACAAAGCGGGCAGACGACAGCCCCAGCCCTAACTGTTGGGCCACATCATCATCCACACCCAGTAAGGTCAGCGGCCTGACCAGCATCAGCGCCAGCAGCAGGCACGGGATCAGCCTTGGCAGAAGAGACTGTACCGCTGACCAGTCCTGCTGATTGAGCGCCCCGCTGCTCCATAAAAACAGGCTCTGAAGTTCCTGAAAATGGAAGATCGCCAGCAGGCTGTTAAGGGCACTGCAATACAGGCTCAGCACCAGCCCCGCGAGGATCAGGGTGACGGGAGAAAGCTTTTTACCCCAGGCGGTGCCAAACACCACCACGGCAATCACCAGCGCGCCCAGCATCGCGGCACCTTGCTGACCGACAATACCGGCGGGCAACATGCCCAGGCTGGCCAGGGTGACGCCCATTTGCGCGCCGCTGGCGACGCCAAGGGTGGCGGGTTCGGCCAGCGGATTGCGTAACACCTGCTGGAATAAAACGCCGGCCAGCGCCAGCCCCGCGCCAACCAGCAGCGAGATCGCCACGCGAGGCAGGAAACTGTAATAAAACAGAACCTGTTGGATATCGGCTTTATCAGGATGGAGGATCGTCGCCGCCCACAGATGGTGGGGAAGCAGCTGCTGCGCGTTGCTGAGGCTCAGTATCAGCGTGGCGGCAACCGCCAGCGTCAGCAGGATCAGCGCAAAGGGTGTGCGGTGCGGTTTGCCTGCCCGCCGTGCGTTCAACGTCACCATTGCTTCTCCAGTCCCTGCAGCATGCGGCAAAATTGCATCGCGGTGAGCGTTGCGCCAAAAATCCAGATGGCGGGCACGGTACGCACGCTGTTTTGTCGCACAAAGGGAATCGCCTGCCAGACCGGCGTGGCGCGAATCCGCGTCCTGGCGGCTTCATCGCCATGATCCAGACAAATCGCCCGGCAGGCCGGCAGGCTGGCTAAACGTTCAATCCCCACCGTTGCCGTTCCCCAAAAGCCGTTCTCTCCCTGCCAGGCATTTTTAATCCCCAGTTGCTGCATCACGTTACCAAACAGGCTGGTTTCACCGAGGATCACCGCATGTCTTTCATCAATAAGTGAGAAAACCAGTAACGGCTGATGGCGGTAAGCCGCCAGCTGTTCGCGCGCATCAGCCAGCTGGCGATCGAACCAGGCCAGATGATGTTGCGCAGCCGCCTGGCAATTCAACCGCTGCGCAAGCGTCACCAGCCCTGCCCGCACCGTCTGCAACGGCTGGCCGTGCTCATCGGTGAACGCCACGGCCTGTGCCGGTGAGATAGCGCGTAACTGCGCCTCGCGCGGGCCATAGCCCTGCGAATAGAGGATCAGGTCAGGCTTCAGTTCAGCGATGTACTCAAGATTGGGTTCGGAACGCGTGCCGACATCAATCACGCTGGCGGGTATCGCCGGTTCGCGCACCCACAGCTGATAATCGCGGGTATCTGCCGCCGCCATCGGGGTGATCCCAAGGGCAAACAGCATTTCCAGCGGCAGCCATTCCAGCGCAATAATGCGCCGGGCAGGCTCAGCCGCCCGAAGCGGAAAGCCCACCAGCAGCGGCGACAGCATCAACGCGGTGACTAAGCGGCGACGCGGTCTGTCGATGCCGGCTGACGTGCCCGGCGCTACGCTATCAGAAGGCATAGGAGAGATTGACGGAGTAGTTGCGTTCATCGCCATACACCGCGTAATCGCTCAGCCAGGAGTAATAGGTGCGATCGAAGACATTGTTGACGTTGGCCTGCACCGCCAGCTGTTTGGTCAGCTGGTAACGGGCAAACAGATCAACCAGCGGATAGCTGCTTTGATAGACGCGCGTCGTTTCGCCATCCGGCCCGGTGGCGTCCTGGAAGGTCTTGTTCTGCCAGTTTACGCCGCCACCGATGGTCAAATCGGCCAGCATCGGCAGCTGATAACGGCTGAACAGTTTGAGCTGCGTTTGCGGCATATTGCTGTTTAAGCGTGCGCCGGTATCGTCCCTGGCCACATAGCGCGTCGCGCCGAAGGTCAGCTGCAGATTGTCGGTCACCGCACCATTGATTTCGAATTCAGCACCCTTACTTACCGTGCCCTGCGCGGCATAATAGGCCTGCTCGCTGCTGTCATTGACGAAGTTGGAGCCATCGGCCTGGCCCACGTTCTCCTGCTCGATGCGGAAGATGGCGAAGGTGGCCGTCAGACGCCCGTTCATCCAGTCAGATTTCAGGCCGGTTTCGTAGTTCTTTCCGGTCACCGGCGAGAGGTAAGTGCCGTTGCGATCGCGATAGGTCTGCGGCTGGAAGATCGAGGTGTAGCTGGCGTAGGCCGACAGAGAGTCGTTGATGTCATACACCAGGCCCGCATACGGCGTGAGGTTGTTTTTATGCACGTCGCCGCTGGAGCCGATGGTGCTCCACTGGGTGTAACGGCTGCCTAAAATCAGCGACAGCGGATCGGCCAGTGAAAAACGCGCGGCGATATAGCCCGCTTTCTGACGAACGGTGTCGTCCAGGTTCTGATACCAGTCGCCCCACTCCGGTTCGGCGACGTTGCCGTCCCAGTTACTGCCAAAGCTGCCCATTTGTTCGCTGTCTATTGGACCATCCGCGCTGTAGGTGGTATTGCGCTGACGGCTGTAACTCACCCCGGTGATCAGCTCATGCTGGCGGCCAAACAGGTCGAACGGCCCGCTGGCATAGGCGTCAACGGATTCAAGCTTACGCGTTCCTCGATCCTTACTGCCAAAGCCGGTGGTGCCTTCGCCCGTCGTGGCATCCGGGAAACCTTCTATATACAGCAAGGCATCGTTAAAGGTCTCTTCGGCATGGGTGCCATTGACCCGGAAGCTCCAGCCGTTATCAAAATCATGGCGAATATTGGCGAAGACCTTGCGCGAGTTGATGTCGTAATGCGTCCAGTCGGTCGAGGTGCTGGTATTGCGGGTGTAATGGGTTTTCACCCCGTTGCTGTACCAGGTTGGCAAGCCGCCCCAGGTCGGGTCGCTGGTGTTGGTTTGCTGATAGTCGTAGCCCAGTGACAGCGTGGTGTTTTCAGTCAGATCGGCATCGACCACGCCATAAAGAAATTTCTTGGTTTTATGGTAGCGATCCAGCTGCCCGTCCTGATCCTGATAGCCCGCCACCACACGGCCGCGCACGGTGCCCGCCTCGTTTAAGGGACCGGAGACATCCGCCACATAACGCTGCTTGTTCCAGCTGCCGTAGCTGGCGCTGACGTTGCCGGTAAACTCACGGCTGTCCGCCTGCTTACGCACCATATTGACGGATGCCGCCGGGTTTCCGGCGCCGGTCATCAGGCCGGTAGCACCACGGACCACTTCGATGCGGTCATAAATCGCCGTGTCTTCTGCCGCATCGCCAAAGTTCCAGGTATCGCTAACCGAGCTGGGAATATCATCGTAGGTGTAGCTGCTGATCATAAATCCGCGGGAGAAGTAAGATGCGCGCTCGCTGTCGATCACTTCCGTCGAAATACCGGTGGTGTTATTTAACACATCGCCGACCGACTGCAGGTTCTGGTCCTGCATACGCTGTTTGGTCACCACGCTGAGCGACTGGGGCACATCGCGTGGCGTCAGCAGCATTTTGGTGCCGGCAGTGGTGGTTTTTACGCTGTAATCCTGCTGCTCGTCGGCATAATCGTCCACCGTTGCGCCAACCACCATATCCTGCTGAGTGGTGGATGGAGCAGAAGAGGTTTTGGCCGGGGTTACGGCGGCATTTACTGCCGGAGCAGCGCTATTACTGTCGGCGGCCTGCACCAGCGCAGGGTTTACCAGCACCAGCATCGCCAGTGCCGAAAGTGAAAAATTGACGCGTGTTTTATTCTCAGGCGCGCGTGATTGCGACCCTTTTTCCCTGCCAAATGAAGACATAACCGTATCCCATAGAATTTTATTATTGGAAGCTGAGGCTTCTTTTTTGTCTTTCTACGCCGGTGCAGCTTGCCACTGTTATCCGGCTGAACTCACATCAGGCGCGATGCGCACGAAATGAGAATGTGAATAGTAATCATTTGGCTTCAAGGAATCTTGCAAAGGTTCACTGCGATTACGTAACAGAATGTAAAGCGAGGGAAAGCGGAGGGATACGGGGAGAAAGCTGGTCGCGCAGGCATAAAAAAACCCCGCCGGAGCGGGGTTTTTAAGGGAGGTTCAACGACGTTCTGAAATCAGAATGGGATATCGTCGTCAAAGTCCATTGGTGGCTCGTTGTTAGCCGGCGCGCTGTTCTGCTGTGGCTGAGCCTGCGGACGTGCCTGCTGGCCTCCGCTGAACTGGTTGCCGCCGCTCTGTGGCTGCTGTGGCTGGCCCCAGCCGTTGTTGCTGCCCTGACCGCCGCCGCCAGCCGGTGCGCCTGCACCGCCACCCTGACGTCCACCCAGCATCTGCATGGTGCCGCCAACGTTGACGACCACTTCGGTGGTGTACTTCTCAACGCCAGCCTGGTCAGTCCATTTACGGGTCTGCAGTGCGCCTTCGATATACACCTGAGAACCTTTACGCAGGTACTCTGCCGCGACTTCCGCCAGTTTGCCAAACAGCACAACGCGGTGCCATTCGGTTTTTTCTTTGGTTTCGCCGGTTTGCTTGTCACGCCAGCTTTCGGACGTGGCCAGCGTGATGTTGGCAACGGCGCCGCCATTAGGCATGTAGCGGACTTCCGGATCTTGACCCAGGTTGCCCACCAGGATCACTTTGTTTACGCCTCTGCTGGCCATGTTCGAGTCTCCGATAATTGTTCTGCTTTAAGTCTAAGCCGGAAATTCTAACATGCCACTCCCTGAGATCCTACTTTCAGATCCGGATCTCAAAGGCCTTTATCACGCTTGCGCCGTTGCAGATTGCGGCCTGAGCAGGATCGAGATTTTTTACGGTCCTGTCGCAGCCTGCAACAGGATCCTGCTGAGTGCTTTCGGCAAAACACTGGATATCCAATCAGGTTATTTTGTGCCATAATTACAGGCTTAATTCTGGCCATGCCGGACCGGCATGGTGAGATCTGTGTTAATCCGGGAATTGTGAATGGATAAGATCGAAGTACGGGGTGCACGCACCCATAATTTGAAAAATATCAACCTGACCATCCCGCGCGACAAACTGATCGTTGTCACCGGCTTGTCAGGTTCCGGTAAGTCCTCGCTGGCGTTTGATACGCTGTACGCCGAGGGGCAACGCCGTTATGTAGAATCCCTGTCGGCCTATGCGCGCCAGTTTCTCTCGCTGATGGAGAAACCGGATGTCGATCATATCGAAGGTTTGTCGCCAGCCATTTCGATCGAACAGAAATCCACCTCACACAACCCGCGTTCCACCGTGGGCACGATCACTGAAATTCATGACTACCTGCGCCTGCTGTTTGCCCGCGTCGGCGAGCCGCGCTGCCCGGATCATGACATTCCGCTGGCGGCACAGACCGTCAGCCAGATGGTGGATAACGTGCTGGCGCTGCCAGAAGGCCGCCGCCTGATGCTGCTGGCGCCGATCGTGAAAGAGCGTAAGGGCGAGCACACTAAAACGCTGGAGAACCTGGCCTCGCAGGGCTATATCCGCGCCCGTATCGATGGGGAAGTGTGCGATCTTTCCGATCCGCCGAAGCTGGAACTGCAAAAGAAACACACCATTGAAGTGGTCGTCGATCGCTTTAAGGTGCGTGAAGATCTGCAGCAGCGGCTGGCAGAGTCGTTCGAAACGGCGCTGGAGCTCTCCGGTGGCACCGCCGTGGTGGCGGATATGGACGATGAAAAAGCGGAAGAGCTGGTGTTCTCCGCGAACTTCGCCTGCCCGGTCTGTGGCTACAGCATGACCGAACTGGAACCACGCCTGTTCTCCTTTAACAACCCGGCCGGTGCCTGCCCAACCTGTGATGGCCTGGGCGTGCAGCAGTATTTCGATCCTGACCGGGTGGTACAGAATCCTGAGCTGTCGCTGGCGGGCGGCGCAATCCGTGGTTGGGATCGCCGTAACTTTTATTACTTCCAGATGCTGCGCTCGCTGGCGGAGCACCTGAAATTTGATATCGAATCGCCGTTTGAGTCGCTGGAAGATCATGCCCGTCAGGTGATCCTATTTGGCTCCGGTAAAGAGACCATCGAGTTTAAGTACATCAACGATCGCGGCGACACCTCGGTGCGTCGCCACCCGTTTGAAGGCGTGCTGCACAATATGGAGCGCCGCTATAAAGAGACCGAATCTTCCGCCGTGCGCGAAGATCTGGCGAAATTTATCAGCAACCGCTCCTGCACCAGCTGCCACGGCACCCGTTTGAAGCGCGAGGCGCGCCACGTGTTTGTTGAAAACACCACGTTGCCGACCATTTCCGATATGAGCATCGGCCATGCGATGGAGTTCTTCCAGAACATGAAGCTGAGCGGCCAGCGTGCGCAGATTGCCGAAAAAGTGCTGAAAGAGATTGGCGACCGCCTGAAGTTCCTGGTTAACGTCGGTCTGAACTACCTTTCGATGTCACGCTCCGCCGACACGCTGTCCGGTGGTGAAGCGCAGCGTATCCGTCTGGCAAGCCAGATTGGTGCGGGCCTGGTCGGCGTAATGTACGTGCTGGATGAGCCGTCAATCGGTCTGCATCAGCGCGATAACGAACGCCTGCTGGAAACGCTGGTGCATCTGCGCGACCTCGGTAATACGGTGATTGTGGTTGAGCATGATGAAGATGCGATCCGCGCCGCAGACCACGTGATTGATATCGGGCCCGGTGCCGGTGTGCATGGCGGCCAGGTGGTGGCGGAAGGCACCGTTGATGACATTATGGCGGTGGAGGAATCGCTGACCGGTCAGTACCTTAGCGGCAAGCGCGGTATCGCCATCCCGAAAGAACGCGTGAAGGCCGATCCGAGTAAAGTGCTGAAGCTTACAGGCGCGAAGGGCAACAACCTGAAGGATGTGACGCTGTCGCTGCCGGTCGGGTTATTCAGCTGCATTACTGGCGTCTCCGGTTCCGGTAAATCCACGCTGATCAACGATACGCTGTTCCCGATTGCCCAGCGTCAGCTGAACGGGGCGACCATCGCCGAAGCGGCACCGTATCGCGATATCACCGGCATGGAAAACTTCGATAAGGTTATCGATATCGACCAGAGCCCGATTGGCCGTACGCCGCGCTCGAACCCGGCCACCTACACCGGTATTTTCACCCCGGTGCGTGAACTGTTTGCCGGCGTGCCGGAATCCCGTACGCGCGGGTACACGCCTGGACGTTTCAGCTTTAACGTCCGTGGCGGCCGCTGCGAAGCCTGTCAGGGCGACGGTGTGATCAAGGTAGAGATGCACTTTTTACCGGACATTTATGTGCCGTGCGACCAGTGCAAAGGCAAGCGCTATAACCGTGAAACGCTGGAAGTGAAGTACAAAGGCAAGAACATTCACGAAGTGCTGGAAATGACCATTGAAGAAGCCCGCGAGTTCTTTGATGCCGTGCCTGCACTGGCGCGTAAGCTGCAAACGCTGATGGACGTCGGCCTGTCTTATATCCGACTGGGCCAGTCGGCGACCACCCTTTCAGGCGGTGAAGCGCAGCGCGTGAAGCTGGCGAGAGAACTCTCCAAGCGCGGTACCGGCCAGACGCTGTATATCCTTGATGAGCCGACCACCGGTTTGCACTTCGCGGATATTCAGCAGTTGCTGGAAGTGCTGCATCAGCTGCGTGACCAGGGCAACACCATCGTGGTGATTGAGCACAACCTTGATGTGATCAAAACCGCGGACTGGATTGTCGATCTGGGTCCGGAAGGCGGCAGCGGCGGCGGGATGATCCTCGCCTCCGGCACGCCGGAAACGGTCGCAATGTGCAAAGAGTCGCACACGGCACGCTTCCTGAAACCGCTGTTGAATCTGGATTAAGCTAGCTGCCGTTTATCGCAAGGATAAGCGGGAGATTCAGGACAGTTCGGGCAAAGTGTGAGCAAGGGGCGGATTTCATCGCCCCTTGTTTTTTTCGCCGCCGTCCGCCGGGCGGATGACAGTTTTATTTGATTTACATGAAGAAATAAACTCCACACTCAGCAACAAATTAGCGTCCTTTTCCCCTTCCTTTTGCCGCTTCAGAGCAAATCCTGCAGGATCAGGCAAGATTTAGACAGGTTCCGGCATACCCCCTTTGCCAATAGCTAACTATCCTTAATAGGCTCGACTCCCTACACCGATTCTGCCAGCACGGTCTGTCAGAACATCCTCTAAGCAATAAGTTCTAAACACTTTCAATGACTGGAGACACCATGAATATTACGCATGCTTATGCCGCACAGGACGCCAAATCAAAGCTGGCTCCGTTTGAGTTCCAGCCGCGCGAACTGCGTGAACACGATGTCCAGATTGAAGTTATGTTCTGTGGCGTCTGCCACTCGGATCTGCATCAGGCCCGTAACGAGTGGAAAAACACCATTTTTCCTGTCGTCCCTGGCCATGAAATCGTCGGCCGTGTTACCGCTGTTGGTGGACACACCCATAAATATAAAGTGGGCGATTTAGTTGGCGTTGGCTGTCTGGTTGATTCCTGTCGCGAGTGCGACAGCTGTAAAGAAGACCTGGAGCAGTACTGTGAAAACGGTTTCACCGGCACGTATAACGGCGAAGACCGCATTTCCGGCGACATCACCTACGGCGGCTACTCCACTCAGGTAATTGTTAACGAAGACTTCGTGCTGCGTATTCCTGAAAACCTGGATCCGGCTGGCGCAGCGCCACTGCTGTGTGCAGGCATCACAACCTTCTCGCCTCTGCACCACTGGAAAGTGGGTCCGGGTAAAAAAGTCGGTATCGTTGGTCTCGGCGGCCTGGGTCACATGGGCGTGAAAATTGCTCATGCGATGGGCGCACACGTGGTGCTGTTCACCACTTCGCCCTCTAAAATCGAAGACGGCAAGCGCCTGGGCGCAGATGAAGTGGTCATTTCCAAAGATCCTGAGCAGATGGCGGCGCACACCAACAGCTTCGACTTTATTCTGAACACCGTTGCCGCTCAGCACGATCTGAACCAGTTCATCACCCTGCTGCGTCGCGATGGCACCATGACCCTGGTCGGCGTGCCAGAGCATGACCATCCGGCACCCCAGGTGGTTAACCTGGTGTTCAAACGTCGTAGCGTGGCCGGTTCTCTGATCGGTGGCATCAAAGAAACGCAGGAGATGCTGGATTTCTGCGGTAAGCACAACATCACCTCTGATATCGAAATGATCAAGATGGATGAAGTGAACGACGCCTACGAACGTATGCTGAAAAGCGATGTGAAATACCGCTTTGTGATCGACATCGATACCTTACGCAACCAGTAAGGCCGATGGGCACAACCGGCCTCAGATTGTCGTGGCCGGATAATAAAGAAAGGGCGGAATGATTTCCGCCCTTTTTTGCGTCTGAACCGCCGGACACTCCCTCGCCCGTCAGCTTGCTTCCGCATAGGCGGCGCTATGGAAATCAATTTCCCACTTCAGTACCTTGCCATACAGGTCAGACAGCGCGAATTTCTGCTCGGCGCTCAGTTGTGTCGCACAGCGATCCAACTCCGTTTTTAACCAGCTGGCCTGCTGGAAAAATTCCTCTTCCGCGTGCAGCTCAATCCACCGTCGCACATCTTCATCGGATTGCGTTTTCAGGCTGACGCGCTTGCACCAGTGGTAGTACATCCACTCTGCGCCGAACATCAAGGTGATGATCTCTTCATAGCTGCCGCGCTGGGCCACGTTCAGCATGCCGTCGCGAAATCGTCTGACGCCAGGCAGATCGTCCGGATAATAGGCCGGATTGACCTGCCGTTTGGCCAGCACCGTGTCAAACCAGGCGATCTGCGTATCGACCAGCGCATTCAGCACGCCGATCAACCAGCGCTGCTGACGAATATCGGGCGCTTTACTGACGCCCAGCGCGAAGATGGCGATGGCGGTGGCGACAAAGTTACCTTCAAACACCAGGTAGCGATTGAAAACGTCGGCAGACAAAACGTCCTGCTCAATCTCGCAGACAAAGCGATGCTGCTGCATCTCATGCCAGGCTCCCTGATGCTCCCGCAGCAAACGATCGCTGAAGGTTTCCATCTATTCGCCCTCCAACACGGATGCCGCCGCAGCCATAAAATGCTTCACCCGCGCCAGCTCGACCTCATTCCACCAGACGCCATCCACCTTGAGCGCGCTGGCGACGATCACGCCCTGGGTACGCGACAGGATCTGCCCAACGTTATCCGGCGTAACGCCCGATCCCACCAGCAGCGGCAATTCGGTGGCACTGCGGATCTCATCAATTTCGCTCAGCGTGGCGCTGTCGCCGGTGCGCTGACCGGTGGCGATCACCGCATCGGCTTCAAAGAAGTCGACGTCACGGGTCAGTTCCTGAATTGAGCGGTCGGCGACGATGGCATGGCTGCCATGCTTCACGTGGCTGTCGGCAAAGACCTTAATGTGTTCGGCGCGCAGCTGGCTGCGATAGCGCAGCGCTTTGGCCGCCGCACCTTCAATAAAGCCCTCGTTGGCGATGTAGGCGTTGGCCCATTGATTGACGCGGATAAAGTCGGCGCCGCCGGCAAGCGCGGTAGCCAGCGCAGGGATCGCCGCATTTGCCAGCACGTTGATGCCTAACGGCACGTTAAAACGGGTGCGCACCTTTTCGGTGATCACTGCCATCAGCGCCGCGGTTTCCGGGCCGATATCTTCCGGTTTGGAAAAAGGAATATCGCCGTGATTTTCAATTATCAGACCATGAACGCCGCCGGAAACATAATTATCCGCATCGCGTAACGCACGTTCAATAATATCACCGATTGTTTTCCCTCTGTATTTCGGCGTGCCGGGGAAAGGGTCACAATGAATAACACCAATGACCACTTTCTTACGTGAAAAAATAGCTTGTATTGCGTCTGTTTTTCCTGCTGATATAGAAACCATCTTCTTCATCCTGTTCAAGGAAACACTATGCGTGTTTATGTCACCGGGAATATAGCCGTCGATGAAATCTGGTCAATTCCCGATATTCCCACAAAAGGCTCATCCATTCATGGCAATAAAACGTCACAAGATATCGGTGGCAAGGGCGCCAATCAGGCAATATTACTTTCCCGCTGCGGCATAGAAACAACGTTAGTTGCCGCGATCGGAAATGACAATAATGGCAAGTGGATCAAAGAGCAGATGCTCGCTGAACCCCTGCAACTGTTGCCTGACACGTTATTCCCTTGTCACAGTGATACCTCAATTATTTTCAATAGCGCCGACGGTGATAATGCCATTATCACCACCACCACCGCGGCGGATTCATTATCGCTCACCGGGATTACGCAGGCGCTTTCTGCCGCCCAGCCCGGTGACGTTTTGCTGCAACAGGGTAATTTCTCCATTGAGAAAACCCGTGGCCTGTTCGCGTTCGCCAAAGCCCGTGGCATGATCACCGTGTTTAACCCTTCACCGGTCAAAGCCGCCTTCGCTGAGCTCTGGTCTCTGGTCGATATTGCCGTCCTCAATCAGCATGAAGCGGCGCTGCTGAAGCCAGAAGGGGTCAAAACGTTAGTGGTCACTCACGGTTCACAGGGCGCGTTGCTCAAAACCCTTGATAACGAAGCGTTTTGTCCCGCAATTCCCGTGACTGCTGTCGACAGTACCGGAGCTGGCGATACCTTTCTGGCAGTGATGCTGGCCTCTGCGTTGCTGCGTCATACAGAGATTGATAAGTTAGCACTCACTCACGCCAGTCAGGGCGCTGCCATTACCGTTAGCCGTGCCGGAACCTACAGCGCGTTCCCCAGCATCAGCGAACTGACCGCCTTACTGCAAAACTAAACTGCAGGGCCCACAGTTTCATGTGGGCCTTCAGCCTTATTTAAACAGCGTGCGATAGGGACCGACATTGTCTTTGGTGACCACGGTTGCCGGCACCAAAATACGCTTCGGTACCGTTTTACCGGCGGTAATCTCATTCAGGGCTTTTAACGCTTCTTCGCCCATCTTCTGCGGATCCTGCTGCAATACCGCCGTGACGTAGCCACCATCAATGCCGCTGATGGCTTTCGCGGTCAGATCCCAGCCAAAGACTTTGATATCTTTCTGGCGACCCTGGTTTTCTACCGCCGCGATCGCGCCAAGCAGCGCCGGTTCACCTGTGGCATAAATTGCGGTGATATCCGGGTTACCGGTGATCAGGTTTTCCGCCGCGGTCATCGCGTTGTCCTGAATATTCTGGCCATCGACCACGTCCGCAACGGTAATCTGTTTATTGCTTTTAATCGTCTCTTCAAAGCCTTTCTGACGGTCATTCTGGATAGCCGAGTTCAGCGCACCGACGATGCCGACGCGTGCCTTGCCACCCATGTCTTTTTTAACGTAATCAACGAAGTATCGGCCGAGAATTTTGCCGCCTTCGATGTTGTCCACGCCCACCTGCGCGGCCTGAGGACCGTCTGGCAGCACGGCATCAATGGCGATGACCGGGATTTTTGCCGCTGCGGCTTCTTTAATTGCCGGCATAATGCCGTTCACATCAATCGCATCGACTAATATGCCCTTCACACCCTGCTGAATATAGTTTTCGATGGCATCATTCTGGGCAACGGGATTATCCGTGGCGTTAAAGATCACCAGATCTTTGCCGCTGGCTTTCGCCGCGTCTTGCGCACCTTTATTCATAAGGTTGAAAAACAACGCCTGCTGATTAATCTGCACTAATGCATAAGTCGGTGCTGCTGCCAGCGCCGAGGTCATATAACTGCCAGAAGCCAGTAAAACGGTTGCCAGGGCTACAATTCGCAATTTTCCGGTGTTAAAAACCATCATCATGATCCTCAATGGGAGTAAATCTCTACCTCGGCGTAAAATACACCGGGCGGAATTATGGATGGCAGGGCAAATAGTAGCGTGATGGCGTAAACACCCGGTAGAAATGGGGGCGTTAAGGTGAAACCGTGAAAAAAACATTTAGGCAGCCGGTCCATTTCGGTGCAGGGATAAAATGTCTCTTAAACGGGTGGGAATCTCTTCCCGGGTCATGCAGGTAAACTGCCTATTACAATTCTCTCTGGCCGTTTTTTTGTCAAGCGCTATTTTTGCCAGCGCGAATTGCAGCGAAAAGGGTATAACAGCGGCGCTTAACTATGTTACAGATACCCTTCTTTTTCTGATGTGGCCGGCATGATGATTAAAAAACGCGTTTTGCTCTCCGATGTGGCATCCCATGCGGGACTGTCGAAAGCGACGGTTTCCCGCTATCTGAACAACAGTATTGTGCTGCCACAAGAGACCATTGCGCGCATTGAATCCGCGATTGCCGAGCTGGATTATCGCGGAAACAGCCTCGCCCGCCGGCTGAGTAAAGGCGGTAGCGAAACGCTCGGCCTGGTGCTGCCGGATATTACCAACCCCTTCTTTGCCGAACTGGCCGATGCGGCAGAAGAAGCCGCTTTCGAACACGGTTACAGCCTGGTGCTGTGCATCACCCGGAACAATCCCGAAAAAGAGACGCAGTTTATTCGCTGGCTGGATACCTGCCAGGTTGATGGCCTGCTGTTTACCACTAACCGCCCGGATAACGGCCTGTTATGTCGGGAGATCCAGCGCCATCAGCGCATTGTCCTGCTGGATGAAGATATCCCCGGCAGCAAGGTACCAAAGGTGTTTGCCGACAACGTTCAGGGTGGCTTTATCGCCACCCAGCAGCTGATTGCCGCTGGCCACCAGCAGATCGCCTTTATCGGCGGGCCCGATGAGCTGATGAGCGTGCGCGAACGTTACCAGGGTTTTTGCACCGCGCTGGCGCAGGCCGGTTTACACTGTCCGCCAGAGTGGGTGATGTACGGCGAATATCAGCGCGAGTTCGGTCAGCAGGCGCTGCACACGCTGTTCAGCAAGGCGATCCGCCCGACGGCGATCTTTGCCGCCAGTGATTTTCTGGTGCTCGGTTTGTTAGATGGTTTGCGGGAACTGGGCCTGCGTGCACCAGAAGATTTATCGCTGGTTGGCTTCGATGACGCCAGCTACGCCGATTTCACCCAACCGCGCATTTCCACCATTCGCCAACCCGCACGGGAACTGGGCAGAACCGCGGTCAGCCTGATGCTGCGGCTGCTAAAAGGCGAGGAAAATGTCCCTGCCGAAACCCGCCTGCCGGTCACCTGGATTGGACGCGATTCCATTCAATCACGTTAGCCCGGTCCAAAATGGCGCAGTAATCGCACAACTTTGGCGCAAAAACTGTTCAACCCTTTCAGGCGATGAGCCATCTGGTAAACCGGTTTACCGATACATTTAAAATTATCCTATTAGATTACAGCCAATTAGAAATCCTCTCTCCGCCCTCCTCACAAGCCTGGCATGGAAGCTGCTTAGTCATCAGTGGCGAACAAATAGTTAGCGTTTTGTCCCGATGTGCACTGGAGACAGTTCCGCTGTTCAGGTAAACCGGTTTACAAGAAGTAGACCGCGACCAGCGGAACCCTTTTCGGCCATCACCGTCCCGGGTAATCGATGTCTGGCGAGAGGGTTTTCCCTCATAAACGAACTGCGATGGGAGTCAACGATGCAACAGCCACAGCCTGCCAGAGCGCGGGTAGAAATGGTCAATATCACCAAGACCTACGGTGCGATCCGCTCGCTGCGCGGGGTGAACCTCAAGCTGGCGCCGGGTGAAGTGTTGGGCCTGGTGGGTGATAACGGCGCGGGGAAATCCACGCTGACCAAAGTGCTTTCCGGCGCGGTGGTGCCCACCAGTGGCGCGATCCGCATTGATGGTGAAGAGATGCACTTTACCAATCCGGCGGACGCCCGCCGGTGTCATATCGAAATGGTTTATCAGGATCTGTCGCTGTGCGACACCGTTGACGTGGCCGGCAATCTGTTTATGGGCCGCGAACCGCTGAAGCATCTGCTGGGCATCCCGTTTCTCGACCAGGCAAAAATGCATGCCGATGCGCGGGAAATGCTGAAAGGATTGGGCATTTCGATTCCGGATACCCGCCTGCTGGTGCGCAATCTCTCCGGCGGTCAGCGCCAGGCGATTGCCATTGCCCGCGCGGCCGCCTTTGAGCCAAAGGTACTGATCATGGACGAACCGACCGCCGCGCTGGCGGTGGCCGAAGTGGAAGCGGTACTCGAACTGATCCGGCGCGTCAGCGCGCGTGGCGTCAGCGTTATTCTGGTCACCCACCGATTGCAGGATCTGTTCCTGGTCTGTGACCGCATCATGGTGATGTACGAAGGCACCAACGTGGCGGATCGTCAGGTGGCTGATACCAGCCTCAGCGATATCGTTAACCTGATTGTCGGCGAGAAATTCACCGCACATTCTGCCGCCGCGCACTGAGGTAAACGGGATGAGTATGATCAATTTAAGCGGTACACGCATGATCCGGCATTCGCTGCCGCGTCGCCTGCTGCACAGCCATTCTGGCGTGGTCAGTATCGCGCTGTTTTTCATCTTCTGTTGCGTGGTGTTCTCGTTTATCACCAGCAACTTTCTCAGCAGCACCAACTGGCTGAATATCATCCGTCAGAGCGCCCCGCTGCTGATTGTCGCCACCGCGATGACGCTGGTGATCACCACCGGCGGTATCGATCTGTCGGTCGGCTCCACGCTGGCGCTGGTTGGCGCGCTGTCGGCGATTGCCCTGAATAGCTGGGGACTGCCCTGGCCGGTAGTGCTGATTGGCGGCCTGATGCTCGGCGCGCTGGTTGGGGCGATCAACGGTTTCTTTATTGCTTACGAAGGCATTCCCGCCTTTATCGTCACCCTCGCCACGCTGGCGGTGGTGCGCGGGGTGGCGCTGCTGATCACCCAGGGCTATTCGATTCCAATTCCGGCTGACAGCCCGTTTACCTTGATGGGCCGCGCGTGGGTTGTAGGCATTCCGATGCCGGCATTGATTGGCATCGTGGTGCTGCTTGTCGGTCATATTGTGCTGAATCATATGCGCTTTGGCCGTTACGTCACCGCCATTGGTGCCAACACCGAAGGCGCACGCCGCAGCGGGATCAACACCAAAGCGGTAACGATGCGCGTCTATATGATCAGCGGCATGGCGGCGGCACTGGCCGGGATGATTATCACCGCACGTCTGGGCAGCGGTTCCTCCAACCAGGGCGAAGGCTTTGAATTGCAGGTGATTGCCGCAGTGGTGCTGGGCAGTACCAGCCTGTTTGGTGGCTTTGGCACCATTATCGGCACGCTGCTGGGTGCCCTGTCGATTGCCATCATTCAGAACGGTTTGATCCTGTCGCATATCTCGCCGTTTTATACCCAGATCGCCACCGGCACCATCATCCTGCTGGCGATTTGGCTGAACACCCGCATTCTTAACCCGGCGCGCGCGCCCTCGAAAGGATAGCTGATGAAAGGGTCTATTTTTCGCCATGCCGATCCCCTGCCCGTTGGGGTGAGCAGTGGCCATGTGATGACCGTATTGGGGCCGATGCCGCTGAGTGAGATGGGCGTGACGCTGATGCACGAACACATTCTGCTGGATGCGTCCGGCAAGTGGGTGGCGCCCTGCTGCTGTAGCGATCGTCATGTGGCCGAGATGCCGGTCAAAATTGAAAATCTGGGCGAGCTGTCGCTTAACCCGTTGATGAGCCGCGATAACTGCCAGCTGTTTGATGTCGATGTCGCCATCGAGGAGCTGATGAAGTACCGCGCGCTGGGCGGCCAGACGGTGATCGACCCGACCAACATTGGCATCGGCCGCGATCCCAAAGCGTTGCAACGCATTTCCCGACTGACCGGGCTGAATATCGTGATGGGCACCGGCCTGTATCTGGAGCCTTCGCATCCCGAATGGGTGAAGACTATCTCCGTCGAACAGCTGACCGAAAAGCTGATTTACGATGTCGGCGGCGCGGACGAAAAGCCGGAGGTGATTGCCGGTCTGATTGGCGAAATCGGCGTTTCCAGCCGCTTTACCGCCGATGAAGAGAAGTCGTTGCGGGCCGCCGGCCGGGCCAGCGCGGCAACGGGCGTGCCGATTGAGGTGCACCTGCCGGGTTGGGAACGACTCGGCCATAAGGTGCTGGATATTCTGGAACAGGAAGGCGCCGATCTGCGTCATACGGTGCTGTGCCATATGAACCCCAGTTTTGCTGACAAACGTTATCAGCGTGAACTGGCGCAGCGCGGGGCGTTTCTGGAATACGACATGATCGGCATGAGCTACTACTACGCCGATGAGTCTGCGCAGTCGCCTTCTGATGAAGAGAATGCGCGGGCGATCCGCGAGCTGATCGATGACGGCTATATTCAGCAAATTCTGCTGTCGCAGGATGTTTTTCTGAAAACCATGCTGACCCGCTACGGCGGCCACGGTTACGGCTACATCCTTAAACATTTCGTTCCCCGTCTGCGCCGCCATGGCGTCAGTGGTGAGCAGCTTGAAACATTAATGATTGCTAACCCGCAGCGCGTATTTGGCGGGTAAAGGGAGAGAATAATGCCAAAGAAAATTCTGCTGGTCGGTGAATCCTGGACCAGCACCTCGACACACGTTAAGGGCTTCGACCAGTTCGCCACGGCAACCTGGCACAATGGCGCCACCGATTTTCTTGCCGCGCTGGCGGACAGCGATTATGCCATCACGCATATGCCGGCCCATGAAGCGCCGGTGAGTTTTCCGCTGACGCTTGCGGGCTTACAGGAGTGGGATGCGATTATCCTTTCCGATATCGGTGCCAATACGCTGTTGCTGCATCCCGATACCTGGTTGAAGAGCCAGCGCACGCCGAACCGTCTGGCGTTGATCCACGATTATGTTGCCGCCGGCGGCAGCCTGATGATGATTGGCGGCTATTACAGTTTCCAGGGAATCAACGGTGGCGCGCGCTACCGCAACACCGCGGTGGAAAAGGTGCTGCCGGTTCGCTGCCTGGCCTGGGATGACCGGATTGAATCGCCGGAAGGCATTTATCCGGAGATCAAAGAGTCACACGCGGTGTTCAACGATATTTCCGGCGACTGGCCGTGGCTGCTGGGCTACAACGAAGTGGAGATGCATCCGGAAGGCACGCTGCTGGCGACCATCGCGGGCACTGAGCATCCTCTGGTCGCGGTGCGCCAATATCAACAAGGCCGCTCGTTAGTCTGGACCAGCGATATGTCTGCACACTGGCTGCCGACGGAGTTTGCCGCCTGGCCGGGCTATCGTCAGCTGTGGGTCAACTGTCTGGACTGGCTGACGGAGAAGGCATAATGGCCGTGGCTAACCTGCTGTCCCCACCTGAGGAGTCCGGCGCATGACCGATCGAACGCTTCAGCTTGCCCAGCGCCTGCTGGGCTTCGATACCATTAATCCGCCCGGCAACGAAGCGGCCTGCATGGCCTTTTTTGCCGGCTGGCTGGAGGACAATGGCTTTGAGGTGACGCTCAGCGGGTTCGGTGAGGATCGCGTGAACCTGATCGCGCGGATCGTCGGCGAAACCGCTGGCGATCCGCTGGGCTTCACCGGCCATCTCGATACCGTGCCGTTGGGCAATCAACGCTGGCAGCACGATCCTTTTGGATCGTCGATCGACGGGGATCGTCTGTACGGTCGTGGCGCCAGTGATATGAAAGCGGCCGTGGCGGCTTTTGCCGTGGCCTGCGTGGGCAATCTGGCGACGATCCGCAAGGGTTCAGGCGTGGTACTGCTGCTCACCGGCGGAGAAGAAACCGGCTGTGACGGGGCGAAAGCGCTGATTTCGGCTGGCGATCTGCCGGCGGTGGGCGCATTGATCGTCGGTGAACCCACGGCTAACTATCCGGTGATTGGGCATAAAGGCGCGTTGTGGTTACGGTGCGAAACGCGGGGCAAAACGGCGCACGGTGCGATGCCGGAGCTGGGGATCAACGCCATTTATCTGGCGGCGGAAGCGTTAGGCAAGATCCAGAGTTTTACGCCTGGCGCGCCTCATCCACTGATGAAGAAGCCGACAATTAACGTTGGCCGCATCCAGGGCGGGCTGAATATTAATTCGGTGCCGGACCGCACGCAGTTTGATGTGGATATTCGTACCGCACCCAATCTGCAGCACGCCACCATCCGTCAGAACCTCACCACCACGCTGGGCGAAAAGGTGATGGTGTCCACGCTGGTCGATCTGCCTGCGGTGCTGAGTGAAGAGGATAACCGCTGGATTGCCGGCGTGTATCGGCGTTGTCAGCCGCTGCACGACCAGCCGATTGAGGCGAAAATCGTCCCCTACTTTACCGATGCATCGTTGCTGTTGCCGGCAATGGGCAATCCGCCGTGCATTATTTTGGGGCCAGGAGAGCCGACCATGGCACATCAGACCGATGAGTATTGCCTGCTGAGCCGCCTTGCCGAAGCGGAAAGGCTGTATGGCCAGCTGATAGTTGACTGGCAAAACGGCTGAGTATTAATGGGCGCCGCGGGTATCCAGCGCTTTTTGCAGCGAGGCATCGACCAGATAATAGATCTGCGAATCCTTTAAGGTGCCGTCCAGCAAGACGGTGCTCCAGTGCGACTTATTCAGATGGTCGCTGGGACGGACGTCGGTATGCGCTTCACGCAGTAAATCGGCCAGCGCCGGTGTGGCTTTCAACGCCACGGCCGGTCGGCCATCCACCTCATGCACCAGCGCAAACAGCACATCATCCACTTTAATTTGCGTCGCTTTCCAGTCGCTGTGCACGCTTTGCTCCGCGCCTGGCTTATCCATACAGTAAGACAGAAGATCCGATACGTTCATCTTTTACATTCTCCTTGCAGCCTGGCAATGTTGTCGGTTTTTTGCCCGGCGTTGGTAGGTGAGTATAGGCGATCTGGCGTATCTGACGACTTATTCGCCTTGCAGCGTGGCAACAATCTGCCGCGATCCGCCCTGCACGCGGTGCTCACCGAGCCAGATCCCCTGCCATGTGCCAAGCAGCAAACGCCCACGACTGATGGGCAATAGCAGCGACGTGCCTAACAGCGACGACTTGATATGCGCGGGCATGTCATCTGCCCCCTCATAATCGTGTTTGTAAGGCGCGTTTTCCGGCACGGCGCGCAGGAAATGCTGTTCCATATCGCTGCGCACCGTTGGGTCGCAATTCTCATTCAGGGTCAAAGACGCGGAGGTGTGTTGTAGCAGCAGATGAAGCAGCCCAACCTGCACGTCGCTTAAGCGCCGCAGCTCGTCGACGATCTCTTCGGTAACCAGATGAAATCCACGAGATTTGGCGCTTAAGGTAATCGTCTGCTGATACCACATTGTCTTGTTCCTTTAACTCAATGAGTGCGGGCGTGCAGTTACATTACTGCAGCCATGGCTTCGGCCACCTGGTGAACGTTTTGGCTGTTCAGCCCGGCGACACACATGCGGCCGCTGGCGATCAGGTAGACGCCGAACTCTTCGCGCAGGCGATCAACCTGTGCTGCGCTCAGGCCGGTGTAGCTGAACATGCCACGCTGCTTCAGCAGGTAGTCGAAGCTTTTACCCGGCATCGCCTGGGTCAACGCGTCGACCAGCGCCTGACGCATAGAGGAGATACGCACGCGCATCTCTTCCACTTCGGCCAGCCAGCTGGCTTTCAGTTCAGCATCGTTCAGCACGCAGGACACCACCTGGGCACCGAAGTTGGGTGGGCTGGAGTAGTTGCGACGTACGGTCGCTTTCAGCTGGCCCAACACGCGAGAGGCTTCTTCCGCATCATCACAGACCACTGACAGGCCGCCAACGCGCTCACCGTACAGCGAGAAGATTTTAGAGAAGGAGTTGCTGACCAGCGCCGGCAAGCCTGCGGCGGCAATAACGCGGATGGCGTAGGCATCTTCTTCCATTCCGGCACCAAAGCCCTGATAGGCGATGTCGAGGAACGGGATCAGATCGCGGGTTTTCAGCACTTCGGTCACGCTGTCCCACTGGGCGTTTGTCAGGTCGGCACCGGTCGGGTTGTGGCAGCACGGGTGCAGCAACACGATGGTCTGCGCGGGCAAGGTGTTCAGCTTGGCCATGAACTGGTCAAACTTCACGCCGTTGGTCGCTTCGTCGTACCACGGATAGGTGCTGACTTCGAATCCGGCACCGCTGAAGATCGCCACATGGTTATCCCAGGTCGGATCGCTGACGCACACAGACGAGCCAGGGAAGTAGGTTTTCAGAAAATCTGCACCGACTTTCAGCGCGCCAGAGCCGCCCACCGTCTGGATGGTGGCGATGCGGCCGGCTTTCAGCGCCGGGTGATCCTGCCCAAACAGTAACGGAGCCACCGCGCTACGGTAAGGTGGCAGGCCATCCATCGGCAGGTACACCGAGGCATTCTGTGCCTGGGCCGTCAGACGCGCTTCCGCCTCCGCCACGGCTTTCAGCTGTGGGATCACACCGTGGCCGTCATAATACAGGCCGATGCTCAGGTTCACCTTTTGCGGTCGGGTATCCTGCTTGAACGTCTCCATCAGGGAGAGAATTGGATCGCCAGCGTAGGCATCAACGTTTTGAAACACGGTGCAGATCTCCATTAATTGGTGTGGTGCTGTAGGTTAACAACTTATCAGACGTAATAGCGGCCAGGGCGATGGTTCATGGCAATGATCAGATTGAGGATCAGCGCGCCAACGATTGAAGCGGCCAGCATCGGCATGGAAACCACAAATAACGACGCCAGTACCACGCAGGTATCGACGCCCATTTGCAGCTTCCCGGCACGAATACCGTACCGATCCTGCAGCCATAACGCCAGAATATTGATGCCGCCGAGGCTGGCTTTATGGCGAAACAACACTATAAACCCAATTCCCATTATCACGTTACCGAACAGTGTGGCGTAAAAGGGATCCAACGCGGAAAAGTGGATGAAAAGCGGATGTAAATGGGTGAACAGCGAAACCAGCCCGACCGCGCAGAAGGTTTTCAGGGTGAATGCCCAGCCCATGCGGCTTGCCGCCAGCCAGTAGAACGGCAGATTGATCACAAAGAAGGCCACGCCGAAAGAGGTGTGCGTCAGGTAACTGATCAGGAAGGCGATGCCCGCAGTGCTGCCGGTTAACGCACCAGCCGTTTTCAGCAGCGTAATGCCAAAGGAGACCAGCAGCGTACCAAACAGGATCGCCAGCGCATCTTCAACCAGGGTGTGGGGGACTTTTGTGGGGGAAACGACATTATCCATGGTGCTGATTCTCAGAGAAATAGTCTCTGGGTATAGCAAAAATCGCACCAATCCGGCAGTAAAGACGACTGCCGGATGGTGCCAGCGAATTATCCCATTGAATACAAGGCGCTTTACTACTTATTTTCGTGCATGAAAGACGGGCTACTCCGTCAGATCACGCACTCGAATTCTTTTTCCTACACGCTTCACGCATCAACACCGCGTTTCATGCACTAACACGATCCACCCGCGCACTGTTTTGGTGCGCTCAGCCCTCAGGCGGGGATCATCACGCCGTTCTCTTTCAGACGGGTTAACACCACGGACGTTTTGACATGAGATACGCTTTGGTGACCGGCAACCAGCTGGCTGATTAAGGCACTGAGCCCGGCCAAATCCTTCACCGCCACCTTCAGTAAATAGTCGGCATCGCCAGTGGTTTTATAGGCATCAACAATCGCTGACTGCTCGGCAACCATGCTGTGGAAGCTGTCAACGTAATCTGAAGTATGGTTAATCAGGCGCACTTCAATCAGCCCAATCATGCCTAAACCGACGGCATCCGGCGACAGCCGCGCGTGGTATCCCAGAATCAAGCCCGCCTGCTCAAGGTTGATACGGCGGCGTGAGCACTGTGAGGCAGAAAGCCCCACCAGATCGCTCAGTTCCTGATTGGTCAGACGACCATTAGTTTCAAGTAAAGTCAGTATCTTAAGGTCGAAATCATCTATCTGGGTCATTATCGATCCGGGCGGCTAATCAGGGACGCTACCCAGACAGATAACCGCATTCTTCGCCTGGTTGTCCAACACTATTTTCTGATGGATAGGCCAGGCGATGCACATTTCGTGCATGACGGGTTATTCGTCGTCGTATTGCGGGCCAGCGTAGTTATCAAAACGCGACCACTGACCGTTGAAGGTCAGGCGCACCGTGCCGATCGGGCCGTTACGCTGTTTACCCAGAATGATTTCCGCAATGCCTTTCTGATCGCTGTTTTCGTGGTAGACCTCATCACGGTAGATAAACATGATTAAGTCGGCATCCTGCTCGATGGAGCCTGATTCACGCAGGTCGGAGTTGACCGGGCGCTTATCGGCACGCTGCTCCAGCGAGCGGTTAAGCTGCGACAGCGCCACCACCGGCACCTGAAGCTCTTTCGCCAGCGCCTTAAGGGAACGGGAGATTTCGGCAATTTCTAACGTACGGTTGTCAGAAAGCGACGGCACGCGCATCAGCTGAAGGTAATCGATCATGATCATGCTCAGGCCGCCGTGTTCGCGGAAGATGCGGCGGGCACGGGAGCGGACTTCCGTCGGCGTCAGGCCCGAGGAGTCATCGATAAACATGTTCTTTTTCTCCAGCAGAATGCCCATGGTGCTGGAGATACGCGCCCAATCCTCATCATCGAGCTGGCCGGTACGGATACGGGTCTGATCGACGCGGGAAAGTGACGCCAGCATACGCATCATGATCTGTTCGCCGGGCATCTCCAGACTGAAAATCAGCACCGGTTTGTCCTGCAGCATCGCGGCGTTTTCACACAGGTTCATGGCGAAGGTGGTTTTACCCATCGCCGGACGCGCCGCGACGATAATCAGATCCGAACGCTGCAGACCGGCGGTCTTCTTGTTCAGATCCTGATAGCCGGTATCCACGCCGGTCACACCATCGTGCGGCGTCTGATACAGCGATTCGATCCTGGCGATCGTCGCCTCAAGGATCTGATCGACACTCTTCGGGCCGGTATCTTTATTGGCACGGCTTTCGGCAATCTGGAACACGCGGGATTCCGCCAGATCGAGCAGATCTTCGCTGGTGCGGCCCTGCGGATCGTAACCCGCATCGGCAATTTCATTCGCCACCGAGATCATCTCACGCACCACCGCACGTTCGCGCACGATATCCGCATAGGCGCCAATGTTCGCCGCACTTGGGGTGTTTTTCGACAGTTCGGCCAGATAGGCGAATCCGCCAACCAGATTCAGCTCGTTTTTGGTTTCCAGCGATTCAGACAGGGTGATCAAATCGATGGGTTTGCCCAGTTCCAGCAGGCGCTGCATTTCGCTGAAGATCATCCGGTGCGGGCGGCTGAAGAAGTCCAGCGCGACCACGCGTTCGGAGACGTTATCCCAGCGTTCGTTATCCAGCATTAACCCGCCCAACACGGACTGTTCCGCTTCCAGAGAATGCGGCGGCAACTTCAGGCCTTCCATCTGCCGGTCGCGCGGTTCACGGTTTTCGTTGGATTTGTTGGTGGGTTTATTTCCTGCCATAGTGATGCAATACCGAAGAGTGTGGGGACGGGCAAGTATACCCGTTTGGGATGCTGTCGTCCTCCCTCAATACAGCGGAATCAACAGGAGTGAGCATGGCAAAACGTATACAAATCAGCCAGCATGGCGGACCGGAAGTGATGCAACTGATTGATGTCGCGATCCCTGAGCCAGCGGCCGGGGAAGTGGTGGTAGAGAATAAAGCGATCGGCATTAACTACATCGATACCTATATGCGGACCGGCCTGTATCCGGCGGCATTGCCTTCTGGCCTGGGCACGGAAGCGGCTGGCGTGGTCAAGAGCGTGGGTGACGGCGTGACGGCGGTTAAGCCGGGCGATCGCGTGGTGTATGCGCAGTCGGCGTTGGGTGCCTACAGCGAGTTCCATGCAGTGCATGTCGATAAGCTGGCGTTAATTCCGGACAACATCTCCTTTGAGCAGGCCGCCGCCTCGTTCCTGAAAGGGCTGACGGTTCACTATCTGCTGCGGCAGACCTATGTGGTACAACCGGGCGAGATTTTTCTGTTCCAGGCCGCGGCGGGCGGCGTCGGTCTGATTGCCTGCCAGTGGGCGAAAGCCTTGGGCGCACATCTGATCGGCACGGTGGGTTCGGCTGAGAAAGCGCAGCGTGCGAAAGCGGCCGGCGCCTGGGCAACCATTAACTACCGCGAAGAGGACATCGCCAAACGCGTCAGCGAGTTAACCGACGGCAAGAAGGTGCGGGTGGTTTACGATTCGGTCGGCAAAGATACCTGGGAAGCGTCGCTGGACTGTCTGCAACGGCGTGGATTGATGGTCAGCTTTGGTAACTCGTCCGGCCCGGTCAGCGGCGTGAATCTGGCAATCCTCAACCAGAAAGGCTCGTTATACGTCACCCGCCCTTCCCTGAATGGCTACGTCACCAACCGCGACGCGTTAACCAGCGCCAGCAATGAGCTGTTTTCGCTGATTGGCATCGGAGCGATTAATGTCGATGTGCCGGAGCAGCAGAAGTTTGCCCTGAAGGATGCGCAGCAGGCGCACAAAACGCTGGAGAGTCGGGCTACGCAAGGCTCAAGCCTGCTGATCCCCTGATCGTCGGTTGCGGTAATTTTCCCGATCGCCAGATGCAAACAGGGCTTCCCGTAGGAAGCCCCTTTTTTTTTTTTTAGTTCGCGCTGGTTGTAGGGTCAGAGCGATGAATTCGTGTCAATTCAGTGGAAACATCCTGGCAGAATTCATAAGTAAATAATATGTTTAATTGCTGATTCGTCTATGCAATATGCCATCTTGTGATCCAGTGCGCATTCTTTACGGTAATTTACCGTCTAACACGTTGATATTACCGGGATAACCAACGGTCCAGTTTCGAGTTCGGTTTTTTATACGCGCGATAAATCCATACCGCCACCACCGCCAACGCCAGCCAAGGCAACAATTTTATAACAATCGCCAGCATGCCGCCAAAGAACATCACCACGGTAGCGACGACCAGCGCGGCGATAATGCCGAGCACGGAAATACCGGTCAGCAGCAGCATGACAAAGAAGCCAAGCACAAATAAGATTTCCATCAGGTTCGCTCCAGAGAAAAGATTCCTCAGAGACTATTACAAGAAGCGTGCCAGGATTGGGATTGGATTAAGTGATTGAATTGAATGAGATGGAATAAACAGCGGTGAAGTGCACCTGGTGAAATTGATGACTAATTGGTGAAGCGGTGACGATAATCGCACAGTTCAAACCGTCGCGGCTTGACCTGTGCGTTCATCCTGGTGCTGACGCTTAAACCGCGGCCGGGATTTTATCCGCCACCAGCGCCAACGCCTGCTCAACCGTTTCGATATTGGCTCCCGGCTTATGGGCATTCTCGCTCAGGTGACGTCGCCACTGGCGCGCGCCCGGAATGCCCTGGAACAGGCCCAACATATGGCGCGTGATGTGACCAAGATAGGTGCCGTTCGCCAGTTCAGCCTCAATGTACGGGTACATTGCCCGCACAACGGCCACCGGATCCGGGGCGGGCAACTCGCTGCCAAACAGTTCGCGATCGACCTGCGCCAGCAGCCCAGGATTCTGATACGCCTCACGGCCCATCATCACGCCATCGACGTGCTGCAAATGCACTTTGGCTTCTGCCAGCGACTTGATGCCGCCATTGATCGACATCGTCAGATGCGGGAAATCACGCTTCAGCTGATAGACGCGTTCGTAATCCAGTGGCGGGATTTCGCGGTTCTCTTTCGGGCTCAGCCCCGACAGCCAGGCCTTGCGGGCATGAATGATAAAGCTGTCGCAACCGCCCTGCTCGGACACCTGACGGATAAACTCACAGAGGAATTCATAGCTGTCCTGCTCGTCAATACCGATGCGGGTTTTCACCGTCACCGGGATCGACACCTGGTCGCGCATCGCTTTAATGCCATCGGCGACCAGCGCCGGTTCGCCCATCAGGCAGGCACCGAAGCGGCCGTTCTGCACACGATCCGACGGACAGCCGACGTTCAGATTGATTTCGTTGTAGCCTCGCGCTTCCGCCTGCTTCGCGCATTCGGCCAGCGCCGCAGCGTCATAGCCGCCCAGCTGCAGGGCAACAGGCTGTTCTGCCTGATTCCACGCCAGATAATCGCCTTTGCCATGCACAATGGCACCGGTGGTAACCATCTCGGTGTACAGCAGGGAATGACGCGTTAACTGACGCAGGAAATAACGGCAATGACGGTCGGTCCAGTCAAGCATCGGGGCAACGGAAAAACGGTGTGCAGGTAAAATCTGGGTCATAAAGCGCGCAAACTCGGTGTGATTAACAAATGACGATAATGTGCGCAATGATAACACGCCTGCCGACGGAGACACACCTTCAGCACGCGGGCTAACGCATTATCGCGGGCATTGCCGCCGTTAACCGCTGCGACGGTGAGAGGAAATACAGGGCGGAAGAGGATCCCGCCCTGTTGTTAACCCTTCAGGCTGAGGCAGCCCGAAGCATCAGAAGGTGAAGTTCAGCTGGGCAACCGCACCCCAGGTTCTGTCGTCGCCTTTCATACCGGCCAGATCCAGATGCACCTTGCCAAACGGTGACAGGCCAAAACCGGCGGTGTAAACGTTGGTGTCGTTGGACTTCATATCGGCACGGTAACCGGCACGCAGCTGTAACCAGCTCAGCAGACGGTACTCGGCACCCACGCCCGCATACTGGCTTTCTTCCTGCGTTTTGAAGCCTTTGGTTGGCGTTACGTCAACGTCCAGCGCTGCGGTCAGTCGCTCAGTATGGAAAGACACGCCGGGCGTGACGATTGGGCTGATCTGGTAGGTATCTTTGTAGCCGTTCACTTCTTTGGTATCGATATCGCGCGAAATAAGGTTCTGCGCGCTCAGACCCAGCGTCCAGTTGTCGCCAATATCGGTGGCGGCACCGGCATCAAGGTTGAAGCCACTGTTGGTGTTTTTGTAACGACCGTTGGTGAAATCTGATTTGTCGTAGTTATAAACCGAGGCGCTGTAGTTATACAGGTAGGTTTTCTGCAGCTTTGGCGTGACGCCAAAGGAAACCGGATGGCCTGCGATATTGAACTCGTGCGCAACCGCCACACCGTAATCATAAACAATCGCGCCACGGCCAAGGCCAGCCGACGTCAGCTTGTTCTGATCGCCCGGGAAGGGGATTCGGGTGCCATTTGCGACTTCATCCAGGTAATCGATATCGCTTTGGGTGACATCTGCCGTAACGTGCGCGGTGCCGTAGGCCTTGGTCACGAAAGCGAATGGCAGCGTTTCATTGGGAATGGTTACCGCAAACGCTGCGCCCGCCGTGCCGTGGGCCTGATTCCCCTTGATACCCTGCAGCTGACTGGATAAGTCACCGGCCGCTGACTGCACTTTTGCAAAATCGGCAAAGCTGGTGATGCTTTTGGCTATGTCCTGATAACGGTCGACGCTGTCAGTCAGGTCATCAACTTTATCCACCAGATTGTTTTTATCCGTCACCTGCAGACCGGCCGCCGGAAGGATCACGCTGACCGTGTCATCCGGTTTTGCTTTGGTCATCAACGCGGGGTTAGCCAGCACTGCCGTGCCGTAAGTAGAGGAAGCCACACCCGTCCCACCCATGGCGTCATTGCGGGCATCGTAATAGTTGCCAGCGGCTAACGCGCTAAGGGGGGCCAGAAACACTATGGGAAAAACTGCAGGACGGGAAAAACTGTTCAACTTACGGATTAATTTCGCCATTTTACCTAGAACCCACCGTGACAAAGAGGAAAACGCCTGTTCAGGCGTGAAGATTTCTGCTGCCTGAATAATGGACACAAAGGCAACATTTCATTGCTGTGAAGTAAGTAACAATGGTGGGGCTTATCTGCTCATTGGCTGTTTGTTTATCTGTTATCAGGCTAATCAATAAGCATTTTGATCCCGTCATTTAAGGCCAGGATCGCTGTAACACCCAGTAAAAAGGTAGTCAGTAACGTTACAGCCTGCAAATTACATTAATAGAGTTTTATAGAAATTTTATGGCACGGTTTGAAACGCTTAAACCAATCAGCATCGCTAACTGTTTTCCCTTGAGGGAAATACCACTCATTTTAAGAGTTTTTTCAGTCTGTTAAACGGCAACAGCCGGCGGATTGACGCGTTAAGGCGGGATTCGGCGATTTTCGGTGGACGTGATAACATAACAAACTGATCTGACCTGAGGGGAAAGTTATGAACGTAAGCAGTCCTGAAAAAATCCTGTCGCAGGCTGAAGCCCTGTGCCAGCAACGCAACGTCAGACTGACGCCTCAGCGTATGGAAGTATTGCGGCTGATGAGCCAGCACCATGGGGCGATCAGCGCCTATGACCTGCTGGATCTGCTGCGGGCAAGCGAGCCTCAGGCGAAGCCGCCAACGGTTTATCGCGCGCTGGATTTTCTGCTTGAACAGGGATTTGTGCACCGCGTTGAGTCCACCAACAGCTACGTGGTCTGCCATCATTTTGAACAGCCTTCTCACACTTCTGCGATGCTGATTTGCGATCGCTGCGGGTCAGTTGCAGAGCAACAGGCTGAAGGGGTGGAAAACATTTTGAAAATGCTGGCCCTGACCTCGGGATTCGCACTGGCTAACAGTGTTATTGAAGCTCATGGGTTGTGCCGGGGTTGTGTGGAAGTTGAAGCCTGTACGCATCAGGATGCATGCCAGCACGATCATACTGTCACCAGCAAGAAGCGTGGCAAGTAGAGCGTTATCGCAGGGTAAGTTCTGAAGTAAAGAAGGGGGAGTGCTGGGGGATTAAGTGGCACTGTCCTTGTGCCGGGGTAGGAGCATCGTCCTGAAACTAAATCTTGTCAGAGATTTTGCTGCCAATCAGAAACGGTGGTTATTGTGGGTTTCCCACTCACCGAGTTCCTTCTCTGCTTGCTCTTTGCCATATCCGTAGCGTTCCTGAATCTTGCCTACAAGCTGATCGCGTTTACCTTCGACGACGGTCAGGTCGTCATCAGTCAGCTTGCCCCATTTTTCTTTAAATTTACCTTTCAACTGTTTCCAGTTACCGCTGGCTTCGTCTTTGTTCATCTTATAACTCCTCAACCTTAGGTTCACAGCTTTAGGGATTTCGTCTTTGCAGACCACACAGCAGCAACATAAAACGCTGCTTAACTGCTTAACGTACAGATAATTGTAGTAGATGATGGCGAGTTTGCCCGTAATGGCGAAAGATAAAGCCACATTTTTAGCTAAAAGTGACAACGAAAAGTGAAAAAAGGCAGGGAGATCAGCAGATAACGAAGCGGCAGGCGGGTGTAACGAATTATTTCAGCCCGCAAACCAGCTGTTGTTGCGCCAGTGCCTGCGCCAGATGAGCCACAAGGTCAGCCCACGCAGCAGCAGGAACACGGTAACGGCCAGCCACAGACCATGGTTGCCTAATGCCGGCACGGTGAACAGCGTCGCGCCGTAGCCCAGTGCCGCAATCAGCATGCCGTTGCGCATTTCGCTGGCGCGCGTGGCACCAATAAACATGCCATCCAGCAGATAACACCAGACACCGCAGACCGGCAGAACAATCTGCCAGAACAGATAGGTGTCAGCCTGCTGCTGTAGTTCGGGGATTGAGGTCAGTAAGGCAACAATATGCGTCCCGGCCAGTCCATAGAGAATTGAAAAGGCCAGCGCCACCAGTCCTGCCTGGCGACAGGCCGCGTGCCAAATCAGCAGCAACCTTTTTGCGTCCTTTGCCCCATAGGCTTCGCCGGAGCAGGCTTCTACCGCATAGGCAAAGCCGTCCAGCGCGTAAGCGGTAAAGGTCAGGAACATCAACAATACGGCGTTGACGGCGACGACTTCACTTCCCAGCCGCGCACCCAATATCGTCAAGGAAACAAAGCACAGTTGCAGCAGTAAAGATCGCAACATAATGTCCCGATTCAGCCGCAGCAGCCGGCCGAAATTGCCCTGCCAGGCGGTTTTCAGCATCGGCAGCGAAATGCCCCGCAGCTTCAGCACCCGCCAGACCATCACCAGCCCAATCGCCAGCGTAACGTATTCTGCAATCGCGGTGGCCGCCGCCGCACCCTGCACGCCCCAGCCCAGCCCCATCACGAACCACAGATCCAGCACGATGTTGACCAGGTTTCCCACAACCAGCAGGATCACCGGCGCACGGGCATACTGTACGCCCAGCAGCCAGCCCAGTAATACCAGGTTGGCCAGCGTCGCAGGTGCACTTAACCAGCGGATATTCATAAATAGGGCGGCCTGATGCAGCACGGCAGGATCGCCACCCACGACAGAGAGCGCCAGGTGGTTAAGCGGGGATTTCAGCAGAATAAACAGCAGGCCAGCCGCCAGGGCAATCAATAATGGTTGCATCAGTGCACGGGCCAGCGCAGGTTTATCACCCGCACCAAACGCCTGCGCGGTTAATCCGGTGGTGCTCATCCGCAGGAACAGCAGCAGCATAAACAGGAAGCTGGTCGCGGTAGTGCCCACGGCAACGCCGCCGAGGTAGGAAGGACTGTCAAGGTGACCAATGACCGCGGTATCCACCAGGCCCAGTAAGGGCACGGAGATATTCGACAGGATCATTGGCAGCGCCAGCCGCCAGAGTTGGTTATCTGAGGGAGAAAATAATCGCATGGTCATCCACTGTGCGACTGGCTTAAAAGCATCACGGAAGCTGAATATGCCAGTCAATAAGGCATACAGCTTACCAAAAGAGAAACGCGCCGCGAAAGCAGCGCGTTAAGGTCAGGCGTTTACAGCCAGTTGCCGTTGCGGATTACGCCGACGGCCAGACCTTCAATCGACAGGGTCTGCAAGCGCAGATCGACCACGATCGGTTGGAATTCGCCGTTTTCAGGCAGCAGATGCACGATATTGCCCTGCTTCTTGAGGCGCTTTACCGTCACCTCGTCGTCAATGCGCGCAACCACGACCTGGCCATTACGCACATCCTGAGTCTTATGCACAGCCAACAGATCGCCGTCCATAATCCCGATATCTTTCATCGACATGCCGCTAACACGCAGCAGGAAGTCGGCGCCCGGCTTGAACAGTTCAGGATCCACCTTGTAGTGACCTTCAATGTGCTCTTCCGCCAGCAAAGGTTCACCTGCGGCGACACGGCCAATCAACGGCAACCCTTCCTCTTCTTCCATCATCAGACGGATACCGCGAGACGCGCCGGAAACAATCTCGATCACGCCTTTACGTGCCAGCGCTTTGAGATGCTCTTCAGCCGCATTCGGGGAACGGAAACCGAGCTGTGCAGCGATTTCTGCCCGCGTCGGTGGCATGCCGGTCTGGTTAATGTGGTCGCGTATCAGGTCATAAACCTGCTGCTGCCTTGCAGTTAGTGCTTTCATCCCGCCCCCTGGTTGTTTATACAGTCAGCTGTGAGTATATACAGGTATTTGTGCGTTGAAAACCTAAAGATGTGGAAAAAACAGCAGTTTGTCAGATTATGGAAAGCGCGCCGCAATCAGGGAATTAGCAGCATTACCCAGACGAAAACAGCGAGTAGTATCGTCAGCAGGACGGCAGCGGAGCCCATATCTTTGGCGCGACCCGATAAAGGATGCATCTCGCTGCCAATGCGGTCGACCACCGCTTCCAGCGCGCTGTTAAGGATTTCAACAATGATCACCAACATCACGGACCCTATCAGCAACACCCGCGTGACGGCGTCCACATCCAGCCAGCACGCCACAATCACCGCGACAATGCCGGCCACCGCTTCCTGGCGAAAAGCCGCTTCGTTTTGCCAGGCGGCGCGTATTCCTTTCCAGGAATAACCGGCGGCATTAATGATACGAGTCAATCCGGTGACGTTATTTGCCATAATCAGGGAACCCTTTGAGATGTTTAACGTCAATGTCTGGGTGGCGCACATTTTGCAACACCACAGATCTCACTGGCGCTTTCTGGTATGCTTGCGGCGCTTTGCTAACAAGAGGCTTCATGGTATCTATGTCAGGTTGGCGTAACTTATATTATAACTTATTGAATTTACCAGTAAAATTCCTGGTAAAAAGTAAAGCGATTCCCGCCGAGCCGGTTTCCGAGCTGGCGCTGGATACATCGCGCCCTATTATGTATGTGCTGCCTTATGATTCAAAGGCCGATCTGCTGGCGTTGCGTGAGCAATGCCGTAAACAGGATCTGCCCGATCCTTTAGATCCGCTGGAAATCGACGGTACGGTTTTGCCACGTCATGTGTTTATCCATGACGGCCCACGCGTATTCCCCTATTTCGTGCCTAACGTTGAATCGGTAAAACTGTTCCACGAATACCTCGATTTGCACCGCAGCAACCCGCTGCTGGACGTGCAGATGGTGCCGGTATCCGTGATGTTTGGCCGGGCTCCAGGCCGCGAAGTGCAGGGCGACGATCAGCCTCATCTGCGCGTGTTGAACGGCATCCAAAAATTCTTTGCCGTGCTGTGGTTAGGCCGCGACAGCTTTGTCCGCTTCTCACCGATGGTTTCCCTGCGCCGTATGGCAACGGAACACGGCACCGACAAAATCATTGCGCAGAAGCTGGCGCGCGTGGCACGCATGCACTTTGCCCGTCAGCGCCTGGCGGCCATTGGCCCGCGTTTGCCGGTGCGTCAGGACCTGTTTAATAAACTGCTGCAGTCCAAAGCCATCGCTAAAGCGGTGGAAGACGAAGCGCGCAGCAAGAAAATCTCCCATGAAAAAGCCCAGCAGAACGCCGTTGAGCTGATGGAAGAGATCGCCGCCGACTTCTCTTATGAAGCCATCCGTCTGACGGACCGCATCATGGGCTGGACGTGGAGCAAGCTGTATCAGGGCATCAACGTCAACGGCGGCGAGCGCGTGCGTCAGCTGGCGCAAGACGGCCACGAGATCGTCTACGTGCCCTGCCACCGTAGTCATATGGACTACCTGCTGCTCTCTTATGTGCTGTATCACCAGGGTCTGGTGCCACCGCACATTGCCGCCGGTATCAACCTGAACTTCTGGCCAGCGGGCCCGATTTTCCGCCGTCTGGGCGCATTCTTTATCCGCCGTACCTTCAAGGGTAATAAGCTCTACTCAACGGTATTCCGTGAATATCTCGGCGAGCTGTTCACCCGGGGTTACTCGGTAGAATACTTTGTCGAAGGCGGTCGTTCCCGTACCGGTCGTCTGCTTGACCCGAAAACCGGCACGCTGTCGATGACAATTCAGGCGATGCTGCGCGGCGGTAACCGCCCTATCACACTGGTGCCGATCTATATCGGTTATGAGCACGTGATGGAAGTGGGAACCTACGCCAAAGAGTTACGTGGTGCGACGAAAGAAAAAGAAGGGTTTATGCAGATGGTGCGCGGACTGCGCAAGCTGCGTAACCTCGGCCAGGGGTATGTGAACTTCGGGGAGCCGCTGCCGTTGGTGACCTACCTGAACAAGCATGTGCCTGAGTGGCGTGATGCCATCGACCCCATCGAAGCCCAGCGCCCAGCCTGGCTGACGCCTGCGGTGAATGACATCGCGCAGCGCGTGATGGTGCGTATCAACAACGCCGGTGCGGCCAATGCCATGAACCTGTGCGTTACCGCCCTGCTCGCATCGCGCCAGCGCTCGCTGACCCGTGAACAGTTGACCGAGCAGTTGGCGTGCTACGTTCAGTTGCTGCGTAACGTGCCGTATTCGCCGGACTCGACCGTGCCGGACATGACGCCAGAAGCGCTGCTGAACCATGCGTTAAGCATGAACAAGTTCGATATTGAGCAGGATAACATTGGCGAAATCATCGTACTGCCGCGCGAGCAGGCCGTGCTGATGACCTACTATCGCAACAACGTTCACCATATGCTGGTGATGCCGTCGCTGATCGCGGTGATCCTGTCGCATTACCGCGAACTGAGCCGGGCCGAACTGCTGCGTCAGATCAGCGTGATTTACCCGATGCTGAAGAGCGAGTTGTTCCTGCACTGGAATAAAGAAGATCTGCCTGCCGTGCTGGATTCGCTGGTGAGCGAGATGGCGCGTCAGGGCCTGCTGACGGCCGATGACCAGACGCTGCGTCTGAGCCCGGCACGCTTCCCAACGCTGCAACTGCTGGCGGCGGGTGTGCGTGAAACGCTGCAGCGTTATGCCATCACCTTCTCTATCCTCAGCGCGAATCCGTCGATCAACCGCGGTACGCTGGAAAAAGAGAGCCGGACCATGGCTCAGCGCCTGTCGGTACTGCACGGTATCAACTCGCCGGAGTTCTTCGACAAAGCGGTGTTCTCTTCACTGGTGCTGACCCTGCGTGATGAAGGCTATATCAGTGATACCGGCGATGCGCAGGTAGAACAGACGCACAGGGTCTATCAGATGCTGGCTGACCTGATCACTCAGGAAGTGCGAATGACGATTGAAAGTGCGGGACCGCACGAGTAAGCGTCAGGGCATAAAAAAAGGGTCGATGAGCAATCATCGACCCTTTTTTATTGGCATCACTCAGAGCCAGCCAGAGAATGGCGCCGTGCTGAGGGCAATCCCCAGGAACAACACCAAACCAACGTAGTTGTTGTTCAGGAAAGCCTGGAAACAGGGATCGCGTTCGCGGGCTGAGATCAGCTTCTGCTGATGCACGAACAGCGCGCCAGCCACCAGAATGGACCAGTAGAATGCGCCGCCCAGCTGCATCCGCCAGCCAATCACCGCCATCAGTACCAGCGTCGCCAGCTGCAACAAACCCACGATCAGCTTATCGAAACGACCAAACAGAATGGCGGTGGATTTGACGCCAATCTTCAGGTCATCATCGCGATCGACCATCGCATACAGCGTGTCATAAGCCACCGTCCAGCAGATATTCGCGGCGAACAGCAGCCAGCAGGTCAGCGGCACGGTTTCACTGACCGCCGCCCAACCCATCGGGATAGCCCAGCCAAACGCCGCGCCCAGCACCACCTGCGGCAGATGGGTGTAGCGCTTCATAAAGGGATAGACCCACGCCAGCGCCAGCCCACCAAACGACAGCCAGATGGTCATCGCGTTCATGGTCAGAACCAGACAGAACGACACCAGCACCAGTCCGGCAAACAGCAGCTTGGCCTCTTTTGAGGTTACCGCGCCGCTCGGCAATGGCCGCGACTGGGTGCGCTTTACATGACCATCGATCTTACGGTCGGCAAAGTCGTTGACCACGCAGCCCGCGGCACGCATGAAAAAGACCCCCAGCACAAAGACGATCAGGATATTCAACGGCGGGATCTGCATTCCCGCCAGCCACAGCGCCCAGAAGGTCGGCCACATCAGCAGCAGCGAACCAATCGGCTTATCAATACGCATCAGGCGGCTGTAGGCCCGGAATTTACTCATTGGCAGACTTCTCTCCACGTTACTCATCTCCGGTACCGGTTAGCGAGGCATACAGCGGCGCAGGCGGTAAAAATAGCTCGGTCAGCAATAACGGCTTGCCGGAAAGGCGCAGCAAAGAGCGACGTCCCCACAAATCGCCGCTCTTGCCCGGCTCGATAAAATCCCGCGTCAGCGTGGAAGAGGCAAACAGGTAACGGCCCAGCGGGCGCGTGCCAAGCTGCTGCAACATCTGCTCAGGCCCGTTCAGGGTGGATTCCGGTACGATTGTCCGCCCGGCAAGCCAGGGTTCGCCATCGCCGCACAGCAGAATTTCACGCAGCCAGTAGCGGGACTCATGCGGCAGCAACGCCACGTCTTCACCGACCTCTTCTGCGGTAATAAAACCTTCCTGCACCACTTTTACCGTCACTTGCTGACAGTGGCGCTCAAAACGTTGGGTCATGGAGTCTTCTTCCATCAACCAGTCCAGCAGCGGGGCTGAAAGCAAGGGTGATGAGGCTGGCAGCCAGTCGAGGGCGCGCAATTGCACCAGCGCGTTATCAGCCATTCGGCTTCTCCGGGCAAAAATTTTGGTGCCACAGTGTAACGCAGAGGCTGGGAGAGAACACAGATTGCTGGAGGAAATAGTGCGGATTTCAGGTCGGTAAAGTAAGAGGTTGGCGCGCCTGGGACGGCGCGCCGACATGTTATTCGCGTTTCAGCCGGTTACTGTTTGCCAGCCACAGCGTGACCACCAGGATCAGAATGGCAATGGAGTAGGCCAGCGTATCCACCGGGTTTTTGTGATCGACAATGATCAACCGGATGATCGCCGTGATACCGATATAGACAAAATAGCGCAGCGGGAAGTGATAACCCGACTGGAAGTATTTGACTATTAAGGCAATAAACTCGAAGTAAAGGAAGTAAATCACTATGCCATCGATCAACAGATAAGAAGACGTCTGTTCGCCGGTGTTCAGCAACACGTTGGCCAGATGGAAGGTCTCCTTGCCAAGAAAGATCGCCAGAATAGCGGCCAGGACGATCAGCCCTATATTCAGCACCATCTGTAACAACCAGGCAATACGCGTCGCGGTAATCATGCAAAAACCCTCAAAAGTCACTGTTATCCGTCAGGATAATCCTGACAGTGACAATATGCTTTAGTGTGAGCGGGTTCACAAGTTTTGCTTGATGCCGGAGAGATAAGCGGGCGACACCGCTGTCCACAGGCGGAGGCGGTGTCGCGGCTATTTTTAGCGGAAATCGATATCGCGGTCGGTGGTCATATCATACAGCTGGTACTTACGGCCCAGCATCTGACCGCCATCACGCGTCAGCGGCGTCCAGTTAACCTGTGCACGGCCACGCGTTGGTGAGGCGGTGAACAGATCCATCGGAATCGAGATATAGAAGCCTTTGGTGAAGTCGCCTTCGCCATACTCTTCGGCCGACACGTTGGTTTTGGTGGCATAAGCGCCAACGATCACGCCGCTGTCGAACTGGCGGGAGACATCAATCGTCGCCCCTTTATCTTCTGCCAGATACTGACCTACGCTCGCCTTCACCAACACCTGGTTGTTGAAGAACGACGGACGCCAGTAAGCCGTCAGGTTCCCGACCTTCGCGTTGTAGTCGGTAAACTGCATCATGTTGTCCCAGTCACGCTGCTTCACGTAGTTGGCATCAACACCAAACGCCCAGTCAGAGTCCAGCGGACGGTACAGCACTTCGCCACCCACACCGCCGTACATGGTTTCCAGATAACCGCCGTAAACCTGGCCGTAGAAACCATTGCCCAGCGCATGCATGTAGTTCGCTTGCAGGTTGTTAACGTAGACGTTGTTTTCAACATAGTCGCGAATATGGGTACGCACGCGCGGCAATGAGGAATCGCTCGGCGCACCGTTATAGTTGAACTTGTCGTAGTTATTCGCCAGGTTGCCGAACACGCTGCCATCAATCAACAGGTGCTTCGTCAGCCAGTAGTTAGCGTTCGCCATCACGCCAACCTGATACAGGTAGAAGCTTTCCGGTCCACCCACAGACTGATTCAGTACCGGTGCCAGGCTGTAGTTAAAGTCATCGGCATCGATGTAATAACCCTGCTCGGTATGACCCGGATCGACCGGCTCCACGCGTTTCTGATCCAGCGGCTGCTCTTTGCCCAGCGGATAGCCTTCAAGCTGCTGACGCAGGCTGGCGACATTAGTTTCCGTGGTCACCTGCGGCATACGGCTGCGGTTTTCGGTCACTTTCAGCGTATCAATATTGGCTGGCAGGTTATTCATCAGGATCACGTTGGCACGATCGACGCCTTCCTGGGTATTGCGGTACTTGCTCTGCTGACCAGAGGCATACATGGTATTGCCCTGTACCTGAATGTTTGGCGCATCCAGACCGGCATTGTATTTCAGGTCGGTCAGCTGGCCAGCAACGGTGGTCTGCTCAAGGAATTCGCCCTGCGGACGCGGCTGATAGGCCGGTTTCGCCGAATCGATCGAGGCGGTGTGCAGATCGTTGAAGTTGGTACGCAGCGTAAAGCCGGCCATAAAGGTATTGCCGCGCTCATAGCTGACGTTCACATCCGCCCAGTCGGTAATACGGTAAATGGCGCCGACGTTAACTTTGCTTTTCTGCTCAATCTTGCCGGCAAAGTCGTCCTGGTAATCATTCCCTTCGTATTCTGCTTTCAGGCGCAGCGGCTGCCATGGCGTCTGGTATTCCACCCCACCAAAGAACGCGGCCGGGCCTTTGAACATGTCTTTGCCGTTAACCGAACCGGCGGTGCCGTTGCTGCCAGAGCGATAGCAATAGCTGCTGTCGGCTTCACAGAACGGGTTCTTCACCGTGCCGCTGTTGCCGAGGTAGCCGAAGCCCAGTCCGAGGGTGAAATCAAACGGCCCCCAGGCCTTGGTGCCGACCAGGTATTCACTGTCGAACAGGCCGGTACCGCCAAGGTCACGCGCCCCGACCGAGACTTCGGGCAGCCAGTAGCCTTCCTGCCAGAGACGGGCTTTCAAATCGAAGGCTTTGTCTTTGTAGGTCTGGGTGCCACTGAAGCTCTCAACCGCACTGTACTCGCGCGTTTTCACGTCGGTATAGCGGATGGTCGCTTCCAGCCACGGGAACAGCTGCACCGAGGAGGAGTAGAAACGGTACTGATCGTTATAGCGGTAGTTCAGGCTGAATTCGCCGTCTTTCGCCATACGCGCAGTGGGAACCTGTAACAGACCGACGCCGCCAAAATCTGACTGCGAAGGCCCTACCGGATCGGGATACGTCGCCGCCTGAACCTGGCAGGCACAGGCAACGGAAACAGCTATCAGGCTGAGAAGATAGGTTTTTTTCATCAGTCAGGGATCCGGTGCGTCAGAACAGAAACAATCTGCTGGTTAAGGTCTTCATCGTCGCCAGGCAACGTCCATGAGGAAAAGCCACGGTACACAATGCTGCCCACTTCAGGCTCCACGTGGCGGCGATTCCAGTAGGCGACAGGAACGTCACTCACTTCGCCATTCGGCGCAATCAGCACCACGAAGTTACGTTCGCCCCCGGACAAACGGTCATGATCCTGCAAATAATCCACCACGCTGCGGCCCGGTGCCCACGGGGTTTTACCGCTGTTGGCCAGCACGCCAGCCAGCGTAATGCTGGTCGGTTTTAGCAGCGTATAAACGCTGTAATCCCCTTCCAGACGGCGATTCTGTGCCGGACGCATCCGCACCCAGTCCGGATCGAGATTAGCCCGCTGACGGCCAGTGACTTTTACTGCCGATACCTGCTGCCAGACGTTATCGACCACTGCAGCCTGTTCGCTATCGCCATCGGCGTGAAGTTGATTGCTCCAGGCTTTCAGCCGCGCCAGCACCTGCTGCTGCTGCTGAATCGCCGCCGCGGTGGCCAGTTTTTCGGCAATCACCGTTCCCGGCCACCAGGTTTTATCCATCAATGCCGGGCTGCTGACCAACTGCGCCAGGTTCTGTGCATGGCTGACAATCGAGGTCTGCGTCTGGCCAGGGGAATAGACCGTCACCTGGCTTTCTGCAGACACGTTGAGCGAAACGCAGGCTGAAATTCCTGCGAGAAGGAGGGTTATTTTTTTCATGATTTCGCAGGCTTCAGGATGGTGGTTTCGAGAGGGAAATAGTCGCCCCCCAGCGTTTGCTGTGACTGGCGAACCTGGCCGGAGGTGGTATCAATCCAGAAGGTGTTAGTCCAGGATTTTCCCTCGGCAGGCAGCTCAACCTCTTCCTGCCAGACGCGGCAGGCGACGGTGTTACCGCCAAGCGTCAGCACCTGATCTTTCAGGCGGGTGAAGCGTGAGGTCGCCGTTGCCGAGCGGAATTTACCGGCTTCCGTCCAGCTCAGCGTGCGGGTCCAGCTTGCGCCTTCGGTCAACGACAGCGGTGCGGTCAGCGGATCCTGTTGCAGGTTGTTCACCTCCAGCAGGTTGTCGCTTAACCCGAGGGTTTTCACCACGCGGCCATGCTGAGTCACCACCATCGACTGGTCGCGGGTGATCCATTTTTGTTGACCGTTTTCATCGAAGCCCAGCACCACGAAGATCTGCTGCCCGTTATTCACGCGCAGGTACATGCTGGCATAAGGCAAACTTTCTATTTGCTCATCAGAGACCTGAACATCGTCCGGCCCGAGCAGAGCGAGTTTTACCGTCTCTCCCAGCCCTTTTTGTGTTTGTGTACAGGCCTGGAGAAGCAGGCATAAAAGCAGCAGTGGTAGGTAGCGCACCTGTGTGTGTCCCTGAACAAAGTCTGACAATGTCAAAAAATAACCACACGAGCGTGTGGTTATGAGTAATTTACCGCACTTAACGCGTGGTACTGGTCGTGGTCGTGGTGGTGGTGCCGGTATTAGAACCGTTTCCGCCACTCGATGCTGCCAGAGCAACACCAACCAGTGCGCCAAGCGCACCAATACCCACCGCAGTGGTGGTTCCTGCGGAAAGGGTTCCCGCTGAGGCACCCGCCGCGGCGCCAGCTTCTTCAGGCGCAGCGAACGCGGCTGAAGCACTTGCTAAGTACACTATGGCTGCAGCAGCACATAAGACTTTTTTCATAACATTTCCCTTCATTAAATGAATGGATACTTCACCTGAAGGGTTTCAGGCGCGTTCAGTATAAGGCAATAAATGACCAGAATTGAGGGGGGTCGCCTTCGATTCAGCGGGCGATTTCTGATGTCTAAAATAAGCACGTTTTGGCTGCTCAAGGCAACATTTGACTAATTAATTCAATATATTGGAATTTATGACTGATTTAACCCTGCTTGTTAGTGCCATTCGCTGACAATAGCCTTTAGCACGGCGAATTCACTGGGAAAAGCGCGTCACGGAGCTTTTAATGAACTAAAGGATTTATTTTCAATAAGTTAACAGGCGTTAAGGGCAGTTAAGTAGCGTAATGGGCGCTATGGCTTTAGGATTTATCTTGGCGGGATTCGGACAATAATGGGTGATTTTAAGAATATCCTCAGCCTCATAACGCTGACTTTATTCATCTTTGGGGGTATTTCAGCACGAGCAGCCGCCTGATTTCCGCGCTAAGCGGTGGCATGCTGGGATCGCGCAGAAAACAGGGTGATGTCAACCAGGTCCAAAAGTAGCTAAAGGCGGTCCTGATGCCGGACGGGATAGCTGAAAAAACAAAGGGCTGGCGCATTGGCACCAGCCCCTTTATGCAGGACGGTTAACGGCTAGACGCCGCTTAGCCGCGCCAGTTTTTATAACGGTTAATCAGCCCGTTAGTTGAACTGTCGTGGCTGCTGACCTGCTCGCTACCCGACAGTTCTGGCAGGATACGGTTCGCCAGCTGTTTGCCAAGCTCAACGCCCCACTGATCGAAGGTGAAGATATTGAGGATCGCGCCCTGAGTGAAGATTTTGTGTTCGTACAGCGCAATCAACGCACCCAGGCTGAACGGCGTGATATCACGCAGCAGGATGGAGTTGGTTGGGCGGTTACCTTCAAACACTTTGAACGGCACGATGTGCTCGACCGACTGCGCATCTTTACCTGCGTCGGTGAACTCTTTCTCGACCAGATCGCGTGACTTACCAAACGCCAGCGCTTCAGTCTGTGCAAAGAAGTTCGACAGCAGCTTGGCATGGTGATCGCCAAGCTTGTTGTGGGTGATGGCAGGGGCGATAAAGTCGCAAGGAACCAGTTTGGTGCCCTGGTGGATCAGCTGATAGAACGCGTGCTGACCGTTGGTGCCCGGTTCGCCCCAGATGATTGGGCCGGTTTCATAAGAGACCGGTGCGCCGTTACGGTCAACGTTCTTGCCGTTCGACTCCATGTTGCCCTGCTGGAAATAGGCAGAGAAACGGTGCATATACTGGTCATAAGGCAGGATCGCTTCGGTTTCAGCACCGAAGAAGTTGTTATACCAGATGCCGATCAGCGCCAGGATCACCGGCAGGTTCTGCTCTGCGGGTGTGGTAGAGAAGTGTTTGTCCATGGCGTGTGCGCCACTGAGCAGCTTCTCAAAGTTGTCGAAACCGACCGACAGAATGATCGACAGGCCAATCGCCGACCACAGTGAATAACGTCCGCCAACCCAGTCCCAGAATTCGAACATGTTGTCGGTATCAATCCCGAACTCACCGACCGCTTTACCGTTGGTTGAGAGCGCAGCAAAGTGCTTCGCTACGTGCTGCTCATCGCCAGCGGTTTTCAGGAACCAGTCACGCGCGCTGTGGGCGTTGGTCATGGTTTCCTGGGTGGTGAAGGTTTTTGACGCCACCAGGAACAGGGTGGTTTCAGGATCCAGATCCTTCACGGTTTCCGCGATATGCGTGCCATCAACGTTGGACACAAAGTGCATATTCAGGTGATTCTTGTACGGGCGCAGCGCCTCGGTGACCATAAATGGCCCCAGGTCAGACCCGCCGATACCAATGTTCACCACGTCGGTGATGGGCTTGCCGGTGTAGCCTTTCCAGTCGCCGCTGATGATGCGTTCAGAGAAGGATTTCATCTTCTCCAGCACCGCGTTCACTTCCGGCATCACGTCTTTACCGTCGACCACGATCGGCGTGTTGCTGCGGTTGCGCAGCGCAACATGCAGCACGGCACGATCTTCAGTGCGGTTGATTTTTTCGCCGGAGAACATCGACTTAATTGCGCCCTGCAGATCGGTTTCTTTAGCAAGAGCCTGCAGTTTTGCGAGGGTGTCACTGGTGATGCGGTTTTTGGAGTAGTCCACCAGCATCAGATCGTCGAAGGTGGCAGAGAAGGTCGCAAAGCGATTGCTGTCTTTCGCAAACAACTCTGAGATCTGAACGTCTTTCATCTCTTCAAAATGCTGCTGCAGCGCCTGCCAGGCAGCAGTTTGTGTCGGATTGATATTTTTCATAACAACACACTCTTTTTATTTAAGAACCGTAAATCAGACCGGACGCCATGTTACCCGAGGTGCCGTTTCGGCTTCCCTCTTCCTGCAACAGGTTGCAACTATCATAAAGGCAGGATTTTCCCACCTTTTTGTCCGGGGCTATTTATAATTCAGTCGGCGGTCAGCTTGTCCGCTCAGCGTTTCAGTATGACTATTCTTGCTGTCGAAAGGAAAAATTTTATGGAGTTATCCGCCCCACTGCTGTTGGTTATCATTGGATTAAGTTCGCTGGTAGCCCAGTGGCTGGCCTGGTTGCTACGGCTGCCCGCCATTTTGCCACTGCTCGTTTTCGGCATTGTCCTGGGGCCGTTGTGCCATGTTTTGCAGCCGGATGCGCTGTTTGGCACCCTGCTGTTCCCCTTTGTCTCACTTTCTGTCGCCATCATTTTGTTCGAAGGTGCGTTAACGCTTCGCTTCGATGAAATTCGCGGGTTGGGCAACGTGGTCCGCAATCTGGTTACCGTCGGCATGTTAATCACCTTCCTGGTGATCAGCGTCGCCTGCTGGGCGTTGCTGGATTTCCCGCCCGAGCTGGCGGCGTTAGTCGGTTCCGTCACCGTGGTGACCGGCCCAACGGTGATCGCGCCGTTGATGCGCGTAGTTCGGCCAAATAAAGCCATTAACCAGGTTTTACGCTGGGAAGGCATCGTCATCGATCCGGTCGGCGCTATCTTCACGCTTCTGGTGTTTGAATTCATTGTGCTGCGTCAGAAAGCTGAATCGTTAACGCACTTGTTCTGGACCTTAGGCCAGACCGCTGTGGTGGGCCTGATTGCCGGCGTGGTATTTGGCTGGCTGCTGGGCGTGGCCCTGAAGCGGGTCTGGCTGCCGGGCTATCTGCAGAACTTTGCGGTGCTGGCGGTGATGCTGACCGCGTTTGGCCTGTCGAACGCGCTGGCGGATGAATCGGGGCTGCTGACGGTCACGGTGATGGGGATTTGGCTGGCCAATATGCGCGACGTCGATCTGACCGAGATCATCGCCTTCAAGGAAGAGTTATCCGCGCTGCTGATCTCCGGGCTGTTTATCATTCTGGCGGCGCGACTGGATTTGATGGCGCTGCTGTCGATGGGCTGGCCGTTAGTGGCGGTGCTGCTGATTGTGCAGTTTGTTGCCCGTCCGCTCTGTATTGCCGTCTCGACATGGGGATCGTCACTGCCGATGCGGGACAGGCTGATGCTGAGCTGGATTTCGCCACGCGGGATTGTGGCGGCGGCGGTCAGCTCGCTGTTTGCGCTGACGCTGGAAAAAACCGGCTTTGCTGGCGCAGACAAGCTGGTGACCGTGGTGTTCGCGGTGATTATCGGCACCGTGGTGCTGCAAAGCCTGACCAGCTCCCTGCTGGCGAGAATGCTTAAGGTGCAGCAGCGTGAACCGCGCGGCGTGCTGATTATTGGCGCCAACAGCGTGGCCAGAACCCTGGCGGCGGCGCTGAAGAAACTGGATATTCCGGTGCTGGTGACCGACAGCAGCTGGGAATACTATCGCCTCGCCCGCATGGAGGGGATCCCGGCCTACTATGGTAATGCCTGGTCGGAACATGCGGAGAACTTCCTCGATCTGAGCGAAACCTCGCAGGTTCTGGCGCTGTCGCCCAACCGCCACCAGAATGCGCTGGCGGTGTACCACTTCAGCCATCTGTTTGGCGAGAAAAAGGTCGCCGCGATCCGCTCCGGTGCAGCGCTGCGCGCGAAGCGTGACAGTGAAAGCCCGCGCTTTCGCCGCCATGAAGTGCTGTTCGGTCATGAGCAGACCTATGCCCGCCTGAGCAGCCTGCTGTCACAGGGCGCGATCATCAAAGCAACCCGACTGAACGAGAATTTCGGCTGGCTGGAATACCTTGAGAAAAACCAGGGCGTGATCCCGTTGTTTGTGCAAAATGAGGCCGGCATTCTGAGTCCAGTGCAGGGTGAAGAGACGCCGGCGCTGCCCTGTACCCTGATTGCGCTGGTGCAAAATGAAAATTCCTCAGACGGCAGAGATTGACAGCAGCGCCATAAACCGATATTTCTAGTCCGCTTGTTGCGCATCTGATGCGCAAGCCAGAAGAGGCGCGTCGCCCAGGCAGTGTGTTGGAGGAACCGAATCCGCAGAAAACACATCATGGGGTGCGACGCCGAGGTACTCTCCCCGCGGAAGGGAGCGTATCGACCGCAGGGGCTGAATCCTCTGGGTTGTCACCAGCATCGTTCGTAAACCGGGCGATCAATATTTACCGTTTTGGCGCAGTTACAGGCGACGTCAGACCCGGTAGGTATACAAGGTGGGGCGCTTCTGGGTGATTCGTAGTTCATCCCTTTTCTACGTCTGCCCCGTTTCTGCTCCTCCCTTGTACCAAGCTGATGGAAACTTATCCTGACACGAGGTATGTCAACAACTATGTCCCAATCCCTGATCGTGGCCAAATTTGGCGGCACCAGCGTTGCCGATTTTACTGCCATGAACCGCAGCGCCGATGTGGTGCTGGCCGATCCCAACACGCGCCTGGTGGTCCTTTCCGCCTCTGCGGGTGTGACTAACCTGCTGGTGTCTCTGGCTGAAGGCCAGGAGCAGGAGCAGCGGGCTTATCAGCTCGATGAGATCCGCCGTATCCAGTACGCCATCGTCGACCAGTTATCGCAGCCTGAAGTGATCCGCGACGAAGTGGACCGCGTGCTGGAAAACATCACCATGCTGTCTGAGGCTGCCTCCCTGGCGACCTCAACTGCGCTGACCGATGAACTGGTCAGTCACGGTGAACTGCTCTCCTCGCTGTTATTCGTTGAAGTGCTGCGCCAGCGTAATGTCGCCTCGCAGTGGTTTGACGTGCGTAAGGTGATGCGCACTGACGATCGCTTTGGCCGTGCCGAGCCCGATGTCGCCCTACTTGCCGAACTGACGCAAACGCAACTCGCCCCGAAACTGGCGGAAGCGCTGATCGTGACGCAAGGTTTTATCGGCAGCGAAGCCAAAGGCCGCACCACGACCTTAGGGCGTGGCGGCAGTGATTACACCGCGGCGCTGTTAGGCGAGGCGCTGCATGCCAGCCGCATCGATATCTGGACCGATGTACCGGGGATTTACACCACCGATCCGCGCGTGGTGCCGACCGCCAAACGCATTGATGAGATCACCTTCGAAGAAGCGGCCGAAATGGCCACCTTCGGCGCCAAGGTTCTGCACCCGGCCACCTTGCTGCCTGCAGTCCGCAGCGATATCCCGGTGTTTGTGGGCTCGAGCAAGGATCCTGCTGCCGGCGGCACGCGCGTCTGCAATGAAACGCAGAACCCACCGCTGTTCCGCGCGCTGGCGCTGCGGCGTAAACAGACGTTGCTGACCCTGCATAGCCTGAACATGCTGCACTCTCGCGGCTTCCTGGTGGAAGTGTTCACCATCCTGGCGCGCCACAATATTTCGGTGGATCTGATCACCACCTCCGAAGTGAGCATCGCGCTGACGCTGGACACCACCGGCTCAACCTCGACCGGGGACAGCCTGTTAACCCAGGCGTTGCTGACCGAACTCTCTTCCCTTTGCCGGGTGGAAGTCGAAGAGGATCTGGCACTGGTGGCGATCATCGGCAACAAACTGTCGCAGGCCTGTGGCGTGGGCAAAGAAGTGTTTGGCGTGCTTGAGCCGTTCAACCTTCGCCTGATCTGTTATGGCGCCAGCAGCTATAACCTGTGCTTCCTGGTGCCCGGCAGCGACGCCGAGCAGGTGGTGCAGACGCTTCATCACAATCTGTTTGAATAGTTTTACTAAACCGGGCCTGGCCCGGTTTTTTTCGCCATCGGAAAAAAGGAAGTCTGGCTATGCTCGCCTTTGTTACCCGACTGTTTCCGTTATGGGCAGTCCTGCTCTCTGTTGCCGCCTATTACACCCCGACCACCTTTCTCGCGATTGGTCCGTGGGTGACGTATCTGCTGATGCTGATCATGTTCGGCATGGGCGTGACGCTCAATATCGGTGATTTTAAACGTGTACTGACCCGCCCTGCACCGGTGATTGCCGGGACCTTCCTGCATTATCTGGTGATGCCGCTCGCGGCATGGGGCCTGGCAAAATTGTTCCATATGCCGCCTGACCTGTCGGCCGGGATGATCCTGGTGGGCAGCGTGGCCAGCGGCACGGCATCCAACGTGATGATTTATCTGGCGAAAGGCGATGTGGCCCTTTCCGTTACCATCTCGTCCGTGTCGGCGCTGGTTGGCGTGTTCGCCACGCCACTGCTGACCAAACTGTATGTCGATACCCATATTCAGGTGGATGTGGTCGGCATGCTGCTGAGCATCGTGAAGATTGTGGTGGTGCCGATCGGCATTGGCCTGATTGTTCACCACACCATGAACGGTCTGGTGAAGCGCGTTGAGCCGTACCTGCCGGCCTTCTCGATGGTCTGTATTTTGCTGATTATCAGTGCCGTGGTTGCCGGCAGTCAGGGCTTTATCGGCTCGGTGGGCCTGGTGGTGATTGCTGCGGTGATCCTGCATAACGCCATTGGTTTGTTAGGCGGTTACTGGGGCGGGAAGCTGTTTGGCTTTGATGAATCCACCTGCCGTACGCTGGCGCTGGAAGTGGGTATGCAGAACTCGGGCCTGGCGGCCACGTTAGGCAAGCTGTACTTCTCGCCACTGGCGGCACTGCCGGGCGCGCTGTTCTCGGTCTGGCACAACCTGTCTGGTTCTCTGCTGGCCGGTTACTGGTCCGGCAAGCCGATCAAAAAGAAATAAGCCTGTTTCCCCCGCCGCCAGGCGGGGGACGTTTCCTCAGTCGTCGTCCCTGTCATCATCCGGTTGTTCAAGCACGTTATACGCCACGGCACAGAACAGCGAATTCAACCGCTTCATATCCCCCAACAATCCCAGATGCAGTGAGCTGGTTTCGATGCTCTGCACGTTATGCTGATGCAGGCGATTCACATGCTTGTGGGAGTAACGGCGGTTAGTAATGCGGAAACGGTGCTTTGAGCGGCGCAGGCGCTTGGCGCTGGTCACGTCCTGCGATAAAAACACCGACAGGCCCAGCCGCAGATTGCCGGAAAGCTGTTCTATCAGCGCATCCAGCTCTTTCATCCCCTCTTCGGAGAAGGCGCGGCGCGCGGTCAGCGATTTGTCAGCCACATCGCCACTCATCCTTTCCAGAATGTCGCCGGCCATCTCCAGATTTAACGCCATCTCGATGATTTCAGCCCAGCGGCGCGAATCTTCCTCGGGCAGATCCTCTTTCGGCATCTGCGCCAGATAGAGTTTGATCGCGGTGTACAGCACATCCACATCATCATCCAGCTTGCGGATTTCACGTTCTTCCCGCAGTTCGCCATGCACCACTTTGCTGAAGGTGGCCAGCATCTGCTCCAGCACATCGCCCATGCGCAGCGTCTCGCGCGAGGCATTAGCCAGTGCCAGCGCCGGCGTATCCAGCGCGCTGGCGTCCAGATGACGGGGTTTCAGGCGCAGATCGGTTTCCGGCTCATCGCGGATTAACGCGGTACACAGCCGGGCCATGGCATCGGCAAATGGCACCATAATCAGGCAGCGGATCAGGTTGTAGAAAACATGGAAGAAGATCACCAGTTCTTCGTCGTTCACCGGCAATTTTTGCAGCCACTCTGCCAGCAGATCGATAAACGGCAGTACCAGCAGCGAACCGATAAATTTAAAGATCAGACTGCCGAGGGCCACGCGTTTTCCGGCGGCATTCGAGCCGCTGTTATTGAGCATCGCCAGCAATCCGCTGCCCAGATTGGCACCGATCACCAGGCACAGCGCCACCTTGAACGAGATAACGCCGGTCGCCGTCAGCGTGGCGGTGATCAGCACCGCCGCGAGGCTGGAGTAACTGATGATGGCGAAGACGGCACCAATCAGCGCATCCAGCATCACGTCGCCGGTCAGCGAGGAGAACAGCACCTTAACGCCAGAAGCCTGGGTGATTGGCGTCGCTGCGGCCACAATCAGCTGCAGCGCCAGCAGGATCAGCCCAAGGCCAATACTGGCGCGGCCAAGCTGCCCGGCGCGCGTTTGTTTGCGCCCGAGGAAAAAGACCACGCCAAAGAAGATAAACAGCGGCGACAGCCAGGAGAGATCAAAGGTCAGGATCCGCGCCATCAGCGCAGTTCCGACGTCGGCACCGAGGATTATCACCAGCGCAGGCGTCAGCCCGACCAGTTCCTGTGCCACAAACGACGTGACCAATAACGTGGTGGCATTGCTGCTCTGGACCAGCGCGGTCACGCCAATCCCGGCGACAAAGGCCATTGGTTTTTTCGACACGCTGCGGCTGAGCACGCGGCGTAAATCCGCGCCATAGACACGCATAATGCCGGTACGAACAATGTGCGTTCCCCAGATCAGCAACGCGACAGCAGAAAGCAAATTAAGCAGGGTTAACACCGATATCGACCTCACAACTTCTCAAACTAAACGGACTGAGAGCGGATTTCTCCGCCCAGCTTACCGCAGTAAGTTTAGTCGAGTTACTGAAAAAATCTGTTTAATCAGCGTGATATATCCGCAAAATCAGGCCACTTCCCGCAGCGTAAGCTTGTCCAGATGCAGGCCAACCTGATGGCCCGCCGCATGCAGATCCGCCACCGAACGGTTAAGCACATCGACAAAAAGCTCAACCTCACGCGCTTTTACGCGGTAACGGATGACGTTACCCAGCAGGCTGTGGCTGAGGATTTCAGCCGGGATCCCCTGCTCCGGTGCGCAGAAGGCTACCGATTCCGGTCGCAACGCGACCTGACTGGTGTAGGTCTCGCCGGTCAGGCGCGAAGCCTGTTCGGCACTCAGCAGGTTATAGTTACCAATAAAACCGGCGGCAAACAGATTTACCGGCTGGGTGTAGAGCGATTCGGCGTTGCCATTCTGCACAATTTTGCCTTTGTTCATCAGCACGATGCGGTCAGAAAGCGTCAGCGCCTCTTCCTGATCGTGGGTGACAAACAGGGTGGTGAGATTGAGCTCTTTCTGGATGCGGCGGATCTGGTCGCGCAGATGGCGACGAATGCGCGCATCCAGCGCGGACAGCGGTTCATCCAGCAGCAACAGGCGCGGCCGGGTCACTAACGAACGGGCCAGCGCGACACGCTGACACTGCCCACCGGAAAGCTGATGCGGATAGCGTTTGGCGTAGTCATTCAGCTCCACCAGCTCCAGCACTTCACCGACCCGGCGCTGAATATCGGCGGGGGTGCATTTCTGCATTTTCAGGCCAAAGGCGACGTTGCGTTCGACGGTCATATTCGGGAACAACGCATAGCTCTGGAACACCATGCCAATCGAGCGCTTTTGTGGAGTCAGCGGCACGATGTCCTGGCCCTGAAGAAGAATTTGCCCGCTGTCGACCGAGGTCAGGCCAGCCAGACAACGCAGCAGCGTCGATTTACCGCAGCCGCTTGGGCCCAGCAGCGTAACGAACTCCCCTTCGCTGGCGGTGAAATCAATGTCCTGAAAAATGGTCGTCGGTCCGTAGCTCTTGTTCAGTTGCGTGACGTGTAAATAAGACATCTTCAGCCTCTCTCGCGGTTCAGGGCATTCGCCAGCCAGGTCACCAGCAGTACAACAAAGAAATAGGAGATCACCAGCGCACTGCTGAAGTGACCGCTGGCATTGCGCACGTTGTAGAGGTAGACCTGCAACGTTTCATAGCTAGTGCCGACCAGCATGTTGGCAAAGACGAATTCGCCGATTAAGAATGAAAAAGAGAGCAGCACGGCAATCAGCGCGCCCTTACGCAGGTTCGGCAGAACCACCAGCAGTGCCGCTTGCCAGGTGCTGGCACCCAGCAGATTGGCGGCATCAATCAGCTCGCGCATATTGATCGCCTGCATGTTGTTGGAGATCGCCCGGTAGATAAACGGCAGCGCGATAGTGAAATAACAGCCGATCAGGATCCACGGCGTGCCGGTCAGCATCAGCGGCGGTTCGGAATAGAGCTGCAGCAAGCCGACCGACGAGACCACCGGCGGCACCGCAAACGGCATCAGGATCAGAATGTTCATCACCGCATCGAGTTTCGGGAAGTAGTAGGCGATCACAAACATCGTCGGCAGCACCAGCACCAGCGAGAAGATCAGCGCGCCGAAGCAGATCAGCAGTGAATGCCCCAGCGCCACCAGGAAGCGCGGATCGCTCCACAGCTGGATCATCCATTTGAAGGTAAAGCCATCCGGCAGGATGGTTGCGCCCCAGCTGGTCGCCAGCGCATATAACAGCGTCGCCACCAGCGGCAACGCCAGGATCAGAAACACCAGCCAGACAACGATCCGGTGCCAGACATATTCCATTTTCGACATGAATCGCCTCCGTTAACGCGCGTTCTGGTAGCTGCGACGCACCAGCCACTGATGAACCACGGTGATCACCGACATCAGCGCCACCAGCACCATCGCCAGCGCACTGCCCATATTCGGATCGAGCGAGATATCGCCCGAAACCAGTGCTGCAATGCGCACCGGGATCACGTTAAAGTTTCCGGTGGTCAGGGCATAAATGGTGGCGTAAGCGCCGAGAGCATTCGCCAGCAGGATCACAAAGGTGCCGAGCAGCGCCGGCGTCAGGATCGGCAATCCGATATGCAGCCAGTAACGCATGCGGCTGGCACCGAGCAACGCGGCGGACTCTTCCCAGTCCTTCTTCAGCCCGTCAAAGGCGGGATACAGCAGCAACAGCCCAAGCGGGATCTGGAACCAGGTGTAGACCACGATCAGGCCGTCGGTGGAGTAGAGTTTGAATCCCTCCAGCAGGCCATATTTGCGCATCAGCAGCGTCAGGCAACCGTTCAGACCCAGCAGGATCACAAAGGCAAACGCCAGCGGCACCCCGGCAAAGTTACTGGTCATATTGGTAAACGACATAAAGAAGCGGTGCAGCTTGCCGCTGCCCAACTGATGCAGGGAATAGCCGCCCACCAGCGCGATCAGCAAGCCATACACGCTCGACCAGATCGAGATATCCAGCGAGAAGCGGATTGCCTGCTGATAAAAGGTCGAGGTGAAAATATCGCGGTAATTTCCCCAGCCCCAAGCTTCGTTCATCTCGCTGTAGAAGCTGTTAATCGCGATCCACACTAAAGGCGCGATCTGAAAAGCGATATAGAACAGCGCAAAGGGCAGCAGGCACAGCAGCGCTATTCCTTTGCCTTTCATCATGCGTTCTCCTGGGTGTTCAGCAGTTCCGGGCATACCGGCTTATCGTGATCGATGCCCAGGATGTCGCACAGCGTGCCGCACAGTTCGGTCTGCAACGGCGCGGCGTCTTTCTGTAACGAGAAGGCGCTGCCGAAAACAAACAGCGGCACCTGCGTTTCTTCCGGCAGGATCCCGCCGTGGCTGCGGTCATCATTCATGCCGTGATCGGCGGTGACCACCACCTGATAGCCTTCCTCCAGCCAGCCCGGCATCCAGTGCGACAGATAGCCATCGGCCATGCGGGCGCGGTTGCGGTATTGCGGCGTGGAGAGGCCAAACTTGTGTCCGGCATCGTCGATGTTCATCGGGTGGATCAGCAGGAAGTCAGGGTTGAAGCGCAGGCGCAGGCTTTCCGCATCCTCGAACAGGTGCGAGTCCGGATAGCCGTCGTCAGAGTAAAAGTGGCCGTACTGAATCGGCAACGAGGCCTCTTCAGTGTGGCGATCGCGGGCGGCCTGCCACGGGGAGCGATTGTAGAGTTCGCTTACCCAGTGATAGGCCGCGGCCGCCGTGGTCAGCCCGGCATCGCGCGCATAATGGAAAATACTGCGCTCTTTGCTCAAACGGCTGACACCGTTGTGAATAATGCCGCTTTTCACCGGCGGCACGCCGGTGAGGATGCATTCGTACAAAGGACGTGAGAGCGACGGAAGCTCGCAGGTCATCTGGTAGAACTGCCCGTTCCCCTGCGCGCATTCCGCAAACAGATACCCCATGGCATGTTGCGCCACTTCATAACTCAGGCCGTCCAGCACTACCAGAATCGTTTTCATCCCGAATCCTTATTGCTTCATGTTAACAATGACGTTTTCCTGCCACAGACGCGGCAGCATTTTTGATGCTTTATCCCAGGCTTCAGGATCGGCAATCGGGTGCGCATTTTTGTATTCCGCGTTAGGCAGCAATTTCGCCTGCACGTCCGCTGGCAGCGTCAGATGCTCTGCACGGATTGGACGGGCATAGCCACGCGCCAGGTTGATCTGACCGGCATCGGAGAAGATATATTCGCGCGTCAGTTTGGCGGCGTTCGGGTGCTTGGCGTATTTGTTGATGATGGTGGTGTAGCCAGAAGTGATTGAGCCGTCAGACGGGATAACCACTTCGAACTTGCTCTTATCAATCTGATCGCGGTAGTTCAGGCCATTAAAGTCCCAGACCACGGCAACCTGGATTTCACCCTTCTCAATGTTGGCAATCACCGGATCGGTTACGCCCAGACGGCCTTCTTTCGCCAGGTCACTGAAGAAGCTCAACGCCGGCTTCAGATCTTTCTCGCCACCGCCCATTGCATAGGCAGCTGCCAGCACGCCGTTCGCTGCCTGCGCCGCCACGCCAACGTCACCAATGGTCACAACGTATTTGCCTTTTTTCAGGTCAGCCCAGCTGTGCGGGATGTCTTTAACCTGATCTTTGTTGACGATAAAGGCGATGGTGCCGGTATAGGCCAGCGCCCAGTTACCCTCTTTGTCTTTTGCCCAGGCAGGAACCTGATCCCAGGTGCTGGGCTTGTACGGTTGCGCCAGGCCTTTCTGCACGGCAACCGGGCCGAACGCGGCGCCGACGTCACCGATATCGGCGGTGGCATTGCTCTTTTCAGCGGCAAATTTCGCCAGTTCCTGAGCAGAGGACATGTCGGTATCGCTGTGCTTGATACCGTATTTGCTGCTGATATCGGCCCAGGTGCCTTTCCAGTTAGCCCAGCTGTCAGGCATACCGACACTGTTGACCTGACCTTCCGCTTTCGCGGCTTTCTCCAGTGCGGCAAGGTCGGACTCGGCGGCGTGGGCGGCCGGAAGGGCAAGGAAGATGGCGCTGGCTAACACAGATGCGAACAAAGATTTCATAACTGCTGCTCCAGATGATAAGTTGAGTGGCCTTCTGGACTAGTCCAGCAAGATCCGAGCCAATCTAGCCTGGCGATATGACAGTTTTATGTCAGGGCCTTGTGGGCTGTGGACTAGTCCAACATCTCTGATAGCATTGGAATGTGGGATCTGCGCGAAGATTGTTCTGTTTATGTGCAGCTTCGCACCAAATTGAGGCTTTGATGTGATGAAAGCGTTAACTGTAGATGTCATTTGCCAGACGCTGGCCGCGCGGATCGCCAGCGGTGATTTTGCGGCCAGCGGACGCCTGCCGTCGGAGCGTAGTCTGAGCGAGCAGTTCTCCACCACACGCATCACCCTGCGCGAGGCGCTGGGCCAGTTAGAGTTTCAGGGGATGATTTACCGTGAACTGCGTCGCGGCTGGTTTATCGCGCCTCCCCGGTTAGCTTACGATCCGCTGCTGCGCAGCCACTTCCATGCGATGGCTGAGCAACAGGGCCGAAAAGCCCAAACGGAGGTGCTGGATGCGCAACGCGTTCAGGCCAGCGCCGGACTGGCCCGGCAGCTGGGCATGAACGAAGGCGAAGACGTCTATCGCATCCAGCGGCTGCGGCGGATTGATGGCCGCGCGGTGCTGTATGTCGAGCACTACCTGAATCCCCAGTATTTCCCGGACCTGTTGAGCTTTGATCTCACCCGTTCTTTGACCCACCTGTATCAGGAAGAGTACGGCATCAATTACGGGCGCGTGGGTTTCACCATGTTACCCGCGCCATTGCCAACCTTTGCCGCACCGGCGTTGAAGGTGGCATCAGGCAGTCCCGCGCTGTTTATCACCCGCGTTAACCGCGATCAGCACGATCGCATCATCGACTGTGACTACGAATACTGGCGCTATGACGCGCTGTATATTGATGTGCAGGTGAGAGAAGCAGAGCAAACCAGCCGCCAGCCGGCTTGCCCTGAAGAGGAAGGTTAGTCTGCGTCGTAGCCCAAATTCGGTGCCAGCCAGCGTTCAACGTCGCTGACCGCCATGCCTTTGCGGCGGGCGTAGTCTTCAATCTGATCGCGCTGCAGCTGTGCTACCGCGAAGTACTTACTGTCCGGATGGCTGAAGTACCAGCCTGATACCGCCGCGCCTGGCCACATGGCGAAGGATTCGGTCAGCTTCATTCCGGTATGCTTCTCCACGTCCAGTAGCTTCCAGATAGTCTCTTTCTCGGTGTGTTCCGGGCAGGCCGGATAACCCGGCGCCGGACGGATGCCCTGATAGTTCTCGCGGATCAGCTCTTCATTACTCAGGTTTTCCGTGGCGGCAAAGCCCCAAATCACCTTACGCACCCGCTCATGCAGGTATTCAGCAAACCCTTCGGCCAGACGGTCTGACAACGCCTTCACCATGATTTTGTTGTAGTCATCATGTTGCGCGTCAAACGCGTCGGCCAGCGCATCTTCCTCCAACCCGCCGGTGACGGCAAAGGCCCCCAGGTAATCGGCCTTACCGCTGGACTTCGGCGCGACAAAATCGGCGAGGCAATAGTTCGGGAAGCCCGTCTTTTCTGTCTGCTGACGTAAGTGATGACTCACTTGCAAAACATGGCTGCGCGACTCGTCCTCATAGATTTCAATATCGTCATCCACGCGGTTAGCCGGGAAAATCCCCACCACGCCACGCGGATTTAAGGATTTATTGGCGCTCAGGTCATCCAGCATCGCGTTGGCATCCGCTAACAGGCGTCTGGCCTCTTCACCGACCACTTCATCTTCCAGAATGCGCGGATATTTACCCGCCAGCGACCAGGTCATAAAGAATGGCGTCCAGTCGATGTAATGTCGCAGGGTTTCGATGTTAGCACTTACTTCGCTTACACCCAGCCTGTGGGCTACGGGTGGCGTGTAGGTTGCCCAGTCAAATGGCAGATCGTTGTCCCTGGCAACCTGCAGGCTGACCGGCGGCGTGCGCGGCTTCTTGCGCCCATGCTGGATCCGCACCGTGTCGTACTCTTTGCGCGTGCGCGCAACAAAGTCATCGCGCTGGGCGGCGGACAGCAGGGCCGACACCACGCCAACGGTACGCGAGGCATTTTGTACATAGACAACCGGACCACTGTAATTCTGTTCAATCTTCACCGCGGTATGCGCTTTCGAGGTGGTCGCCCCACCGATCAGCAGCGGCAGCGTAAAGCCCTGGCGCTCCATCTCTTTCGCCACGTTGACCATTTCATCCAGCGATGGCGTGATCAGACCGGACAGGCCAATGATGTCGGCGTTATGTTCGCGGGCAGTTTTAAGGATTTTATCGCTCGGTACCATTACGCCCAGGTCGATGATTTCATAGTTATTACACTGCAAAACCACGCCGACAATGTTTTTGCCGATGTCATGCACATCGCCCTTCACCGTCGCCAGCACGATCTTGCCGTTGGTGCTGCCCTTCTCTTTGCTGGCTTCAATATAGGGTTCGAGATAGGCCACCGCCTGCTTCATCACGCGGGCCGATTTCACCACCTGCGGCAGGAACATTTTGCCTTCGCCAAACAGATCGCCGACCACGTTCATCCCGGCCATTAACGGCCCTTCAATCACTTCGATCGGGCGGCTGGCATTCTGGCGGGCGGCTTCGGTATCTTCTTCGATAAATTCGGTGATGCCCTTAACCAGCGAGTACTCAAGGCGTTTTTCAACCTCCCAGTTGCGCCATTCGGCCTGCGGTTTGGTGCTGCCTTCGTCGGATTTGGTGCCACGGTATTTTTCGGCAATCTCCAGCAGACGCTCGGTTCCCTGATCGGTGCGGTTCAGCACCACATCTTCCACCGCATGACGCAGGTCTTCGTCCAGGTCGTCGTATATCGCCAGCTGACCGGCGTTAACGATGCCCATATCCATACCGTTACGGATGGCGTAATACAGGAACACCGCGTGGATGGCTTCACGCACCGGTTCGTTGCCGCGGAAGGAGAAGGAAACGTTCGAGACGCCGCCGGAAATCATCGCGTGCGGCAGTTCGCGTTTGATGTCTTCACAGGCGCCAATAAAGTCCATCGCGTAGTTGTTATGCTCTTCAATCCCGGTCGCTACCGCGAAGATATTTGGGTCGAAAATGATGTCTTCAGGCGGGAAACCGACCTCTTCGGTCAGGATCTTGTAGGCCCGACGGCAGATCTCGATTTTACGTTCACGGGTGTCTGCCTGACCGATTTCATCAAAGGCCATCACCACCATCGCGGCACCGTAACGGCGTACCAGCCTGGCGTGATGCTTAAAGGCGTCGACGCCCTCTTTCATCGAGATCGAGTTAACGATGCCCTTGCCCTGGATGCACTGCAGGCCTTTTTCAATCACCTCCCATTTTGAGGAGTCGATCATGATCGGCACGCGGGCAATATCCGGCTCGCCGGCGATCAGATTGAGGAAGCGCACCATCGCCGCTTCCGCATCCAGCATCCCTTCGTCCATATTGATATCGATAATCTGCGCGCCGCTTTGTACCTGCTGCAGCGCAACTTCCAGCGCTTCGTTATATTTATCTTCTTTAATCAGACGCTTGAATTTGGCTGAGCCGGTGACGTTGGTGCGTTCGCCGACGTTCACAAACAGCGAGTCGGCGCTGATGGTCAGCGGCTCAAGGCCCGCCAGGCGACAGGCGACCGGCAGCTCAGGCAGCGCACGCGGCGCAACGCCTTCAATCACTTTCGCCATCGCCGCAATATGCTCAGGCGTGGTGCCACAGCAGCCGCCGACAATGTTCAGGAAGCCTGACTGCGCCCATTCGCCGATCTGCTCCGCCATAATCTTCGCATCCAGATCGTATTCACCGAAGGCATTTGGCAAACCGGCGTTAGGGTGAGCAGTGACGTAGCCTTCGGCTATGCGCGAAAGTTCAGCCACGTACTGGCGCAGCTCGTCCGGGCCCAGCGCGCAGTTCAGGCCAAAGGAGAGCGGCCTGGCATGGCGCAGTGAGTTATAGAACGCTTCCGTCGTCTGGCCAGACAGCGTACGACCAGACGCATCGGTAATGGTGCCGGAAATCATCAGCGGCAGCGTAATGCCCAGCGCTTCAAATTCGCTTTCGACGGCAAAGATGGCGGCTTTGGCATTCAGGGTGTCGAAAACGGTTTCGATCATGATGATGTCGCAACCGCCTTCCACCAGCGCGCGGGTGGATTCGCGGTAGGCGTCCACCAGCTGATTGAAGGTCACGTTGCGGAAAGCAGGATCGTTGACGTCGGGCGATATTGAGCAGGTGCGGTTGGTCGGGCCGAGCACGCCCGCCACGTAGCGCGGGCGATCCGGCGTGCGCGCGGTCCATTCATCGGCGGCGGCGCGTGCCAGTTTGGCGGCGGCAAAGTTAATTTCTGCCGACAGCGACGCCATATGGTAATCCGCCATGGCGATGGTGGTGGAGTTGAAGGTGTTGGTTTCCAGAATATCGGCACCCGCTTCCAGATAAGCGTGGTGGATCTCGCTGATAATGTCCGGTCGGGTCAGCACCAGCAGGTCATTATTTCCTTTGAGATCGCTTTGCCAGTCGGCAAAACGCTGACCGCGAAAATCGGCCTCGTCCAGCTTATAACTCTGGATCATGGTGCCCATGCCGCCATCAAGCAGCATGATACGTTTCGCCAGCTGCTGCTGCAGTGCTTCAATTCTGTTGCTCACTCTCGCCCCTTCAACGTCTACCCACTGGCAACACGGCCAGCTGAACATACTGGCACAACTTTTGAGCGGGTAAAAGAAATCGACGGTGAGACATTTTCAGGCAAAGCGCCAACACCTCCGACCAGTAAAGCTCACGTTGCATTATTAACCAATAAAACGAAAATGATTTCCACATGGTGAAAATTAAGGAGTCAGATATGGCGACCCCCGTCGTGGTTAAACGCGGTAAAAAACCCCGCGCGGCTGCTGCTCAGCCCGCCCAACCAGCCGGACAGGTTCAGTCACTGACCCGTGGCCTGAAGCTTTTGGAATTTATCGCTGATTCGCACGGCAGCGTGGCGTTAACCGAGCTGGCACAACAGGCCGGCTTGCCCAACTCCACCACGCATCGCCTGCTGACCACCATGCAACAGCAGGGCTTTGTCCGCCAGGTGGGCGATCTGGGTTTGTGGACCATCGGTGCGCATGCCTTTGTGGTCGGCAGCAGCTTTTTACAGAGCCGCAATCTGCTGGCGCTGGTCCATCCGATGCTGCGCCAGCTGATGGAAGACTCCGGCGAAACCGTCAATCTGGCGGTGCTGGACCTGAGCGATCGCCAGGCGGTGATTATTGACCAGGTGCAGTGTACGCAGCTGATGCGGATGTCCGCGCCGATTGGCGGCAAGCTGCCGATGCACGCCTCCGGCGCGGGCAAAGCGTTCCTCGCCAATCTGAATGATGCGCAGGTCAGCGAGCTGCTGCACCGTCAGGGCTTACATCACTACACGCCAAAAACCCTGATGTCGCCGCACAGCTTAAAAGAGAACCTCGCGCAGGTTCGCAAAGTGGGCTTCTCCTTCGATGATGAAGAACATGCGCTGGGCCTGCGCTGCGTGGCGGCCTGCATTTATGACGAGCACCACGAACCGTTTGCCGCGATTTCGATTTCCGGCCCGATTTCCAGAGTGACCGATGACCGGGTCACCGAGCTGGGTGCGCTGGTGATAAAAGCCGCGAAAGAGATCACCCGCGAATACGGCGGCGCGCGCTAAACAAAATTTGAACCAGATCACAATTACCGCCGATTCCCCGCTGTTCTGATTGCGTCCTCAGCGCATTCCCCCAACAATGCTAAGGAAAGATGTTACCGGTAACAACGCCAGCGAGCGTCGTGCCTTTGCTATTTTGGAGCTTAGCTATGAGCAATCAACACCACCGAATCTACGTCATCATGGGGGTTTCCGGCAGCGGAAAATCGGCCGTGGCGGCAAGCGTCGCCCGCCAGCTCTCTGCAGGCATGCTGGATGGCGATTTCCTGCATCCCCGCGATAACATTCAGAAAATGGCCTCAGGCGAAGCGTTAAATGACGGCGACCGCGCACCATGGCTGACGGCGCTTAACAATGCCGCCTTTGCCATGCAGCGTACTAACAGCGTGTCGATTATCGTCTGCTCCGCGCTGAAAAAGCAGTATCGCGACCGTCTGCGCGCCGGTAACAGCAACCTTTCGTTTGTCTATCTGCATGGCGATTTCCCGGTGATTGAAGCGCGCCTGGCCGCCCGCAGCGGGCATTTCTTCAAAACCCAGATGCTGGTCAGTCAGTTTGCCGCGCTGGAACAGCCAGGCGTCGAAGAGAGTGACGTCAAAATCATCGACATCAATCAACCGCTGGAGCAGGTGATTGCCGCCACGGTTGAGCATATCCAGCTCTTCCAGCCACAGGAAGCCTGCGCATGAACAGCGTTCACCCCGCCATTGCCCGCGTCACACAGCGCATTATCGATCGCTCGGCTGAGACACGCGCCGCCTATCTGAAGCGTATCGACGCTGCCCGATCCAAAACCGTGCAGCGTGCCAAGCTGGCCTGCGGCAACCTTGCCCATGGCTTTGCCACCTGCCAGCCAGACGATAAGGCATCGCTGAAAAATATGGTGCGCAGCAATATCGCCATCATTACCGCCTATAACGACATGCTCTCCGCCCACCAACCTTACGAGGTTTACCCGGATAAAATTCGCCGCGCCCTGAATCAGGTCGGTGCCGTGGGTCAGGTGGCGGGTGGCGTGCCCGCAATGTGCGACGGCGTGACGCAGGGCCAGGACGGCATGGAGCTGTCGTTGATGAGCCGCGATATCATTGCCATGTCTTCGGCTGTTGGCCTGTCACACAATATGTTCGATGGCGCGCTGTTCCTTGGCATCTGCGACAAAATCATTCCCGGTCTGGTGATGTCCGCCCTGTCCTTTGGTCATCTGCCGGCGCTGTTTATTCCCGCCGGGCCAATGAGCAGCGGGCTGCCCAATAAAGAAAAGGTCCGCGTTCGCCAGCTGTATGCCGAAGGGAAAGCCGATCGCCATGCGCTGCTGGAAGCGGAAGCCGCCTCCTATCACGGCATTGGCACCTGCACCTTCTACGGTACCGCGAACACCAACCAGATGGTGATGGAAGTGATGGGCATGCATCTGCCGGGTTCGTCATTTATCCATCCCGATACGCCACTGCGCGACGCGCTGACCGATGCCGCTGCCCGTCAGGTCACCCGCCTGACCGAAATGTCCGGCAACTATCTGCCGTTAGGCAAACTGGTTGATGAAAAAGTGGTGGTGAACGGGATTGTGGCGCTGCTGGCGACCGGTGGCTCCACCAACCTGACCATGCATATGGTGGCGATGGCCCGCGCGGCGGGAATACAGATTAACTGGGATGATTTCTCCGACCTTTCCGAAGCTATTCCGCTGCTTTGCCGGATCTATCCCAATGGCCCGGCCGACATTAATCAGTTCCAGGCTTCCGGCGGCGTGGCGCTGCTGGTGCGGGAACTGCTGGCGCACGGCCTGCTGCATGAAGATGTGCATACCGTGGCCGGTTTTGGCTTGCAGCGTTATACCCAGGAACCGTGGCTGGAAAACGGCCAGCTGGCGTGGCGGGACGGCCCGGAAGTATCACTTGATGACAAGGTGATCGCCAGGGTTGCGCAGCCTTTCGAGCAGCATGGCGGCACCAAGGTGCTGCAGGGAAATCTGGGCCGCGCAGTGATGAAAACCTCTGCCGTGCCGGCGGATAACCAGATCATTACCGCGCCTGCGGTGGTGTTTGAAAGCCAGCATGACGTGCTGCCCGCCTTCGAGGCCGGTGAATTAAACAAAGATTGTGTGGTGGTGGTGCGTTTCCAGGGCCCACAGGCCAACGGCATGCCGGAGCTGCATAAGCTGATGCCACCGCTCGGCGTATTGATGGATCGCGGCTTTAAGGTGGCGCTGGTCACCGATGGCCGCTTATCTGGCGCATCTGGCAAGGTGCCTTCCGCCATCCATGTGACGCCTGAGGCCTACACCGGCGGACTGCTGGCGAAAGTGCAAAACGGGGACATCATTCGGGTCAATGGCCGCACTGGCGAGCTGGAACTGCAGGTTGATCCGCAGGTTCTGCATGACCGAATGGCTTATCAGCCTGATTTAAGCGCTGAACATATCGGCTCCGGGCGCGAATTATTTGGCGCGTTGCGTAGTCAGCTTTCCGGTGCCGAACAGGGCGCCTGCTGCATCAAATTTTAACGGAGAATAGGCTAATGAATAACTGGAAAATCAGTGCTGAGCAGATCCTGACCTCAGGTCCGGTGGTCCCGGTCATCGTGATCAATAAGCTGGAGCACGCGGTGCCGCTGGCTAAAGCCTTAGTGGCGGGCGGTGTTCGCGTGCTGGAAGTGACGCTGCGTACCGCCTGCGCCCTTGACGCCATCCGCGCCATTGCCAAAGAAGTCCCGGACGCGATCGTTGGGGCCGGCACGGTGATCAACCCGCAGCAGCTGCGCGAGGTGACCGAAGCGGGCGCGCAGTTCGCCATCAGCCCAGGTCTGACTGAGGATCTTCTGCAGGCCGCAAACGCCGGCACGATCCCGCTGATCCCTGGGATCAGCACCGTGTCCGAGCTGATGCTGGGACTGGATCAGGGTTTGCGTGAGTTTAAATTCTTCCCGGCGGAAGCCAACGGCGGCGTGAAAGCGTTGCAGGCCATCGCCGGTCCATTCCCTCAGGTTCGCTTCTGCCCGACGGGCGGCATTTCACCGGCGAATTACCGTGACTATCTGGCGCTTAACAGCGTGCATTGTATCGGCGGCTCCTGGCTGGTGCCGAATGACGCGCTGGAGAGCGGCGATTACGATCGCATCACCTCGCTGGCACGTGAAGCGGTAGCAGGCGCCTCCGCCTGATCCTGGCGCAGAGCCTGGCTTTCAGTCAGGCTCTGCGGATAGCGCTGGCAGAAGCGCTGCCGGCGGCGATAGGCAAAAACATCCTCAATATGCCCTTCCGCAATACGCTGCTGCAGGTTTTGCCAGAACGCAGCGGTAAATAATTCCCCATGCATCTCATCAAACAGCCGCGCAATCGCCGGATCGGCACAAAGATAGTGGCGAAATTCTTCCGGGAAAACATCTTCAGGCGACACGCTGTACCAGGGTTCATGGCTCAGCTCATCCTCCGGATAGCGCGGCGCGGGGATCTGCCGGAAATTCACCTCGGTCATGTAGCTGATCTCGTCGTAATCATAAAACACCACCCGACCGTGACGGGTTACGCCAAAGTTCTTGAAGAGCATATCGCCGGGGAAAATATTGGCGGCGGCCAGCTGTTTAACCGCATTGCCATACTCTTCAATCGCTTCCCGCCGTTGCTGCACATCCGCCTGTTCCAGCCACAGATTCAGCGGCGTCATTTTGCGTTCAAGGTACAAATGGCTGATCACCAGCTTGTCGCCCTGCGGCTGCAATTTTTCCGGGATCTCCTGCTGCAACGCCTGTAACAGCGCGGGGCTGATACGCGCCTTGTCGACGGCGAAGTTTTCAAACTCCTGGGTATCCGCCATGCGTCCAACGCGGTCGTGTTCCTTGACCAGCTGATAGCACGCGCGGACGCGCGCCGGCGTCACTTCTTTTTGTGGCGCAAAGCGGTCTTTGATCACCTTAAAAACCCGGTCATATCCCGGCAGGGTGAACACCAGCATCACCAGTCCCCGCACGCCAGGCGCAATGATCAATTCGTCCTCAGTCGCGCGCATATACTGCAAATACTCGCGGTAACACTCGGTTTTGCCATGCTTCTGGCAACCGATCGCCATATACAGCTCGGCGGTGGTTTTTCCCGGCAGGATTTCGCGCAGCCACTCCACCAGCGCGGCGGGTAGCGGCGCGTAAACCATAAAATAGGCGCGGGCAAAGCCGAATACGATGCTGGCTTCGCGCTTGCGCGTCAGACAGGTATCAATAAACAGTTCGCCCCGATCGCTGCGGTGGATCGGCAACAGAAAGGCATACACGCCCGACGCCAGATGCAGTTTTGCCACCAGCCAGGCGGCTTTATTGCGGTAGAACAGCTCGTTGGCCACTTCAAGCGATGCGCCAGCCAGCTGCTGCGCACTGAAGTTTTCCTGCAGATGGGCGATCACAAAGCCGATATCCCGCGGGCTGTCCTGCCACGGCAGGCGTAACGGCAGATCGTGCAGCACCCGGCCCAGCAGTGCCTGCCAGTCGCCGTGGGCGTGGAAGGTTTTCGCTAACGGACGCGGAAGGGTGCGAAAGCGTTTCTGCGGCTGTGAGCTGAAGATAAACAGCCGCTCGGGCGTCAGCAGTTGATGCCCAAACAGACGGCAATAGACGGAATTAAAGAAGCTTTCAGCGATTTCAAATCGGGGATAGTCGGGCAGCAGGTCGGTGTAAATCGCCTTCACCCGCAACAGAAAAGCATCGTCATTCACCTGATCACCGGTAATGCAGCGCAATTGCTCCACCACCAGACCCACATGGCGATCGTACAGATGAATACGGGCTTTCATTGCCGCCTGTACCGCAGGCCAGTCGGCCTGTTCAAAACGGTGCTGGGCCCCGGCAGTCACTTCCAGAAACCGGCCATACTGCGCATCAAATCCCTGCAGGATGGTGTGTGCGATCAGCGTTTCTCGTTGCGTCATGGGGCCCCCGTTGTTGCACTCAGAACTGCTGTTCTTCCGTTGATCCGGTCAGCGCGGTCACTGACGATACGCCGCCCTGGATGATATTGGTGACGCTGTCAAAATAACCGGTTCCGACTTCCTGCTGATGGGAGGAGAAGGTGTAACCCTGCTCCCGCGCGGCAAACTCCGGCTGCTGCACTTTTTCCACGTAATGGCGCATCCCTTCCCCTTCGGCGTAGCTGCGGGCAAGATCGAACATGTTGAACCACATGCTGTGGATGCCCGCCAGGGTAATAAACTGGAAGCGGTAACCCATTTCACTCAGCGACTGCTGGAAATGCGCGATGGTGTTGTCATCGAGGTTCTTCTTCCAGTTAAACGAAGGCGAGCAGTTATAGGCCAGCAGCTTGCCCGGGAAACGGGCATGAATAGCGTCGGCAAAGCGCTTCGCCAGCGACAAATCCGGCGTCGAGGTTTCGCACCACAGCACATCGGCATAGGGCGCGTAAGCCAGCCCGCGACTGATCGCTTGCTCAATACCGGCATGCGTTTTAAAGAAGCCTTCAGGCGTGCGCTCGCCGGTGATAAATTCGCGGTCATAGTCATCGCAGTCGGAGGTGATTAAGTCGGCGGCATCCGCGTCAGTGCGGGCAATCAGCACCGTTGGCACCGCCATCACATCCGCCGCCAGCCTTGCCGCAACCAGCTTCTGAATCGCTTCCTGGGTGGGCACCAGCACCTTGCCGCCCATATGGCCGCATTTTTTCACCGACGCCAGCTGATCCTCAAAATGCACCCCGCCTGCCCCGGCCTGAATCATCGCCTTCATCAGTTCAAAGGCATTCAGCACGCCGCCAAAGCCCGCTTCTGCATCGGCAACGATCGGCAGGTAATAATCCACATGACGCGCGTCGCCAGGTTCAATCTGATTGGCCCACTGGATCTGATCGGCTCGCTGGAAGGTGTTGTTAATGCGTTCAACCACCGATGGCACCGAGTTGGCCGGGTAGAGCGACTGATCGGGATACATGCTGCCGGCGAGGTTGGCATCCGCCGCCACCTGCCAGCCGGAGAGATACACCGCCTCGATCCCCGCTTTCGCCTGCTGCAGTGCCTGGCCGCCGGTCAGCGCGCCAAGGCTGTTGATATAGCCCTTCTTCGACCCACCGTTCAGCAGATGCCACAGTTTTTCTGCTCCCAGCTGTGCCAGAGTGCAGGCCGGATTAACCGAGCCGCGCAGCCTCACCACCTCTTCCGCTGTGTAAGGACGGGTAATGCCTTCCCAGCGTGCATCGTTCCAGGATTGCGTCAGGTGTTCGATCTGTTGGGTACGAGATGTCATAGCAAATTCTCCGGTCGATCAGTGAAGTAAGCTGTAGCCCGGCAGAGTCAGGAACTCCACCAGTTCAGGTTCAGTGGTGATGCGTTCCATCAGTTCGGCGGCTTCACAGAAGCGCCCCTGAGAGAAGCGTTGGTCGCCAAGCTCTTGCTGAATCACCAGCATCTCTTCGGCCAGCATCTGGCGGAACAGCGCTTCGGTCACCTGCTCACCGCTTTGCAGCGTTTTGCCGTGGCGGATCCACTGCCAGATCGAGGTGCGGGAGATTTCGGCCGTCGCGGCATCTTCCATCAATCCATACACCGGCACGCAGCCATTGCCGGAGATCCACGCTTCGATGTACTGCACGGCCACGCGAATGTTGGCGCGCATCCCAGCCTCGGTCCTTTCACCGTCACAGGGCGCCAGCAGCTGTTCCGCGGTAATGGCTGCGTCGTCGTCCCGTAGCACGTCCAGCTGATTGGGTTTGTCGCCCAGCACCCGATCGAACACCGCCGTGACCGTATCTGCCAGCCCAGGGTGAGCAATCCAGGTGCCGTCGTGGCCGTTGGTCGCCTCACGCTCTTTATCGGTCTTCACCCGGTTGAGCACCCACTGGTTGCGCTCCTGATCTTTGCTCGGGATAAAGGCCGCCATTCCGCCCATTGCAAACGCGCCCCGGCGGTGACAGGTTCTGATCAGCAGCCGCGAGTAGGCATCGAGGAAGCCTTTTTCCATCGTCACCGACTGGCGATCGGGCAATACGCGGTCCGGGTGATTTTTCAGGGTTTTGATATAGCTGAAGATGTAGTCCCAGCGACCGCAGTTCAGGCCGACGATATGATCGCGCAGGCTGAAAAGGATCTCGTCCATCTGGAAGACCGCCGGCAGCGTCTCGATCAACAGCGTGGCCTTGATCGTGCCGCGTGGCAGATCGAAACGATCCTCAGCAAAACTGAACACCTCGCTCCACCAGGCCGCTTCCTGCCAACTCTGGGTTTTTGGCAGGTAAAAATAGGGACCGCTGCCTTTGGCCAGCAACGCGTCAACGTTGTGGAAAAAGTAGAGCGCGAAATCAAACAGGCTGCCGGGGATAGCGTCACCGCGCCAGGTGACATGTTTCTCAGGCAGGTGCAGACCGCGAACGCGGCACACCAGCACTGCAGGATCCGGCTTCAGTTGGTAGATCTTCCCGGCTTCATTGCAGTAACTGATGGTGCCGTTAACCGCATCACGCAGGTTGATCTGCCCTTCGATCACTTTGTCCCACGAGGGTGCCAGCGAGTCTTCGAAGTCAGCCATAAAAACGTTCACGTTGGCATTCAGCGCATTGATTACCATCTTGCGTTCAACCGGACCGGTGATCTCGACCCGGCGGTTGAGCAGGTCAGCGGGAATGCCGCGAATTTTCCACTCGCTTTGCTTAATGGAATTCGTTTCCGAAATAAATCCTGGCAACTCACCGGCATCATATCGCTGCTGCTGCTGCTTCCTGGCATTCAGTAATTCATTGCGACGCGGGGTGAAGCGCGTCACCAGTTCAGTCAGGAATTCAACTGCCGTATCGGTCAGGATTTGCCGCTCTTTCGGGCCTGATGGGCGCTGGAACGCCAAATCTGTGCTGATAACCTGTTGTGTCATCTCTTCACTCCCAGCCTGGTTGCATTCTCAGAAGGTCGGTTTCGTCATTGGGTGATTTTTAACCCGTAAATCAACATACAATTTTTTAAATTACAAAATCAAAAACTATTTCCATTTTAATGCAAAATGCCATTTAACTTATTGAAAAATAATTGTTTAAAGTTTTGTTATTACAGGAAGGGAGTTTCAATGAAGGATTTCAGAGCCGTAGTGATGGGGTAAGTCTCGGAAGATTAACGGGATAAATACTCGGGCGTGACAGATTTCAGGCAATAAAAAAGGGCCAGCCTTTTTCAGAGACTGACCCTTTCTTTGCGACTCGCCGGTTTATTCCAGGCTGGGATTCATATGGCGCAGATCGAACGGCGTGATCTGGTAAACGTAATAGTTCAGCCAGTTTGAAAACAGCAGGTTACCATGACTACGCCAGCTGGCGCGCGGCGTGAGCTGAGGATTATTCTGCGGGAAATAATTATACGGAATATCGGGGTTCAGACCGGCTTCAAAGTCGCGATGGAATTCTCCCGACAAGGTCAGTGCATCATACTCAGGATGCCCGGTGACAAAGGCCAGCCGCTTGTCTTTACTGGCAAACAGATAGGCGCCGGTTTGTTCCGATTCAGCAAAAATTTCCAGGTCGGTGTAATCCCGCAGTAATTGCGAAGGGAAATCCGCATAGCGCGAATGTGGCGCCAGGAAGTTATCGTCAAAGCCACGGGTTAATAATGCATGAGGATGCAGGATCTGGTGGTCGTAAACGCCTGACAGCTTGGTTTCACGCGTTTGCTTGGGAATGCCATAAAGGATGTTCAATGCCGCCTGAACCGCCCAACAGACAAACAGCGTCGAGGTCACGTGCTCTTTCGCCCAGTGAAGCACGCGCTGGATCTGCGGCCAGTAGGCCACATCATTAAAATCAACCAGCCCCAACGGCGCGCCGGTGACAATCAGGCCATCGTAGTTGTCATGCTGAATGTCTTCAAAGTTGCAGTAGAAGTTGTTCAGGTGCTCCATTGGCGTGTTGCGGGTTTCACGGCTGTCGATGCGCAGCAGCTGGATATCAATTTGTAGCGGCGAGTTGGAAAGCAGGCGGAGAAACTGATTCTCTGTCTCAATCTTTTTCGGCATCAGATTCAGTACCAGCACTTTCAACGGACGGATTTCCTGCGTGCTGGCCCGGGTAGAGGTCATCACAAAGACATTCTCGTTACGCAGAAAATTCACTGCTGGTAGTTCATCGGGTACCCTGATTGGCATAACCTTGCTTCCTCATTTATCCATTCATACGTTTAGACATCCAGACAGCCGAAGATAGCGTGATGCCCGCTGAATGTCGAGGCTTCATGCTTTAGTTGAAAATGTTTCATCTCCGGTCGCCAAACATTTCGACAAAGGGCAGCGTCACCGCCGCGTCGGTGCTGGCATGTCGATAGAGCAGCCAGGTACGGCTCTTAACCGACTCCCCGCCAACCGCTATCGGCGTGCGGCAAAGCGTGGGTGCCAGCGGTTGATAGCTGGAGACGATGGCATAACCCAACCCCCGCTCAACCATCGCCAGACAGACTTCCAGTTTATCGACGTGCATCGCCACGCGCGGCGCCAGCGAGTAATTGGCATTCCACCAACGTTCGATAAGTTTAGTGATATGGCCACCGTGGCTGATCTTTATCTGCGGCAAATGGGGCAGCAGCGCCAGGTCGATCGGCTGCCGGCTAATCAGGTAATAGTCATCTTCATCGATCAGCCTCTTGCCTTCCTTCCAGCCATAGTCGTCTTTGACCACCGCCAGATGCACGTCGCCGCGCTGCAGCTTCAGAAACATCTCCTCACTGAGCCCGCTGACCAGATTGACGCTAATCCCCGGATGCTGTTGGCTAAATTCGGCGAGCAAATCGGGTAACCGGTAGGCGGCGAAATTGCTCGATACGCCCATCTTGAGTTCGCCCTGCTGCGGTCCGTTCAGGCTTTGCAAGGTAGCGCGTAAGAGCTGAAGTTCATCAAGCACCGTTTCAGCATGCTGCGCCAGATAACGCCCCTGCGCCGTGAAGTTAAGGCCTTTACCGCCGGTTTCAAATAGTTGAATGGCCAGCTTGCGCTCGATCTGCCGCAGCCGGTAACTGAGCGCAGGCTGTGAGGTAAACAGCTCTTCCGCAGCGCGCGTAATGTTTTTGTACTGCCAGACAGTACGGATGATTAACCAGTCTTTTTCGTTCATTGCATGCCCATGCGCCTTGTGCCCTGCAACCATAAAATAATTTTTGGCAGAGTGATGCAAGCCATAAAAAACTACAATTGGGAATTGCGCATAAAAAAGCCTATACCATTATAACGCACTGGTTTTTCAGTATTTAACTGCACCTAATTGGGGAATCACTATGTCTGAACGCACCAACAGCGCGCAGAAAGATAAAATTATTTATGCGGCTGAACAACTCAGCCCGGCAATGAACGATTTGGCGCTGAGCCTGCATCAGCACCCGGAACTGAGCTTTGCAGAACATCGCTCTGCGGCAGAATTGATCAAGCCGTTGCGCGAGGCTGGCTTCAGCATTGAAACCGGCACCGGCGGGCTGGAAACGGCTTTTCGCGCCAGCTGGAAACAGGGCACCGGCGGCCCGACTATCGCTTTTCTGGCGGAGTATGACGCGCTGCCCGAACTTGGTCATGCCTGCGGTCATAACCTGATTGGCACCGCCTCGGTTGCTGCCGCGCTGGCTCTGAAGGCCGCGAACGTTGAGTTCAATGGCTGCATAGAAGTGATTGGCACACCTGCCGAGGAAGATGGCGGCGGCAAGATCATCATGGTTGAGAAAGGCGTCTTTGATGATGTCGATGCGGCGATGATGTTCCATCCCAGGGAGCGCAACATGGTATTGCGTGGTGCCCTTGCCTGTCATGACTCCACGTTTAAATTCTTTGGTAAACCGGCCCACGCGGCTTCCGCGCCGCAGCAAGGGATCAGTGCGCTTGATGCGGTGATCCATACCTTCAACGCAATCAACGCGTTGCGCCAGTTCTTTACCGATGATGTCCGTGTGCATGGGATAATTACTCACGGCGGCAGCGCGGCAAATATCGTTCCCGCTTATGCTGAAGCCAAGTTTATCCTGCGAGCGGCGACGGTGGGTGGCCTGAGTGAAGTGCGCCGAAAAGTGTATGCCGCAGTGAATGGCGCCGCTGAAATGACCGGCGCACGGGTAGAGATCGAAGAGGGGCTGATTTACGCCGAGCGGAATAATAATCTGGCGCTGGCGGCCAACTTTACCGATAACCTGGCGCTGCTTGGCGTGGAAAGCTACGACCCACCCAAAAGTGGCGGCGTAGGGTCTTCCGATATTGGCAACGTCAGCCAGGTCACGGCAGCAATACACCCTTATCTGCGCATTGGTGACGTCACCCCGCATACGCCTGAGTTTGCGGCTGCGGCCGGATCGGCTGTCGGACTCCGCGCCATGTTAACGGCGGCGAAAGCATTGGCAATGACGGCGTATGACCTTTGCCACGATGAAGCCCAGCTGGCGGCGGTTAAAAACGAATTTACTCAGTGGCATACCCAAAAATTACTGGATGGAGAGAAGCAATGATCAACGTATCCCGTGCTCTGACGCTGGCCACGCTCGCCCTGTGTTGCTCTTCCGCCATCGCGGCCGAGGGTACCTTACGCGTCGCGGCCGATCTGGCTTATCCGCCGTTTCAATATCGCGATGTAAACGGCAAACCTGCCGGCTTTGAGATCGATATTACTAACGCAGTGTGTAAAGCGATTGCGGTGAAATGTGACTATGTCGTCAGCAGCTTTGATGCAGAGATCCCTTCGCTGATGGCGAAAAAAGTGGACTTCATTTCACCGCTTGGCGCGACCATTAAACGTAAGAAATCCATTGATTTCAGTGACTTTATTTATCATGTCCCTTCTCAGTTAGTGGCACGTAAAGGCACTAATTTGCAGCCCACTGCAGAGTCGCTGCAGGGTAAATCGATTGCTGTTCAGCAGGGTTCCATTCAGGAAATGTACGCCAATAAGTATTGGGCACCCCAGGGTGTGGAGATCAAAACCTATCCGGATCAGGATGTGATTTATCAGGATCTGGCTGCAGGACGGCTCGATGGGGCTTTAAGCCCGGCGGTGGCCATTACATTTGGTTTCCTGCAGAAGCCTGAAGGCAAAGACTTTGCCTTGACCGGCCCGGAAGTGCGTGACGATCTGCTTTACAGCATTGGTTCTGCTTACGGAGTGCGCAAAGGGGATGAGAAAACGCAGCAAATGTTGAATCAAGGGCTGGCGAAGATCATGGCCGATGGCACCTGGCAGACGATCAAGCAGCACTATTTTGGCGATATTGAGATGAAAGTGACGCGCACGGAGGCGAAATAGTCCGATTAATTAAGTTGGGATAGGGTAAAAAATGAACTGGATAAGGCGTCGTGCGGCAGCACGGCGTCTTTTTTTGTTTAGTTTTGTCTGGTTTTGGGGGTTTTGGGGGTTTTGGGGGTTTTGGATTTCAGTGGCGGGTTTTGGCCGTTATCAGGCGGGCCTGCTGTGGGTTTTTGCTTTTTACGCACACAAAAAAGCCCCATACTTTCGCATGAGGCTTGTCTGCTTAATTGATGCCTGGCAGTTCCCTACTCTCGCATGGGGAGACCCCACACTACCATCGGCGCTACGGCGTTTCACTTCTGAGTTCGGCATGGGGTCAGGTGGGACCACCGCGCTAAAGCCGCCAGGCAAATTCTGTGCTCTGTCCTGTGTATTTCGCTCCGTGGCCGCGTTGGCCGCGCTTGTAAACTCAGTCACATACCTCAGTATGCTCCTTCCTTCACGGCGCTTGCCGCCTTGCCACAAAGCAAAATCCCACGGACCGGGGTCCGCAGAACAGATAATTCTTTATCCGGTTCAAGCTGAAAATCTCTGTTCGTGTCTCTCAGACACCACCAGAACGCTTCTGGTGTTGTAAGGTTAAGCCTCACGGGTCATTAGTACCGGTTAGCTCAACGCATCGCTGCGCTTACACACCCGGCCTATCAACGTCGTAGTCTTCAACGTCCCTTCAGGGGCCTTAAAGGCCCAGGGAAGATTCATCTCGAGGCAAGTTTCGCGCTTAGATGCTTTCAGCGCTTATCTTTTCCGCACTTAGCTACCGGGCAATGCCATTGGCATGACAACCCGAACACCAGTGGTGCGTTCACTCCGGTCCTCTCGTACTAGGAGCAACCCCTCTCAATCTTCCAGCGCCCACGGCAGATAGGGACCGAACTGTCTCACGACGTTCTAAACCCAGCTCGCGTACCACTTTAAACGGCGAACAGCCGTACCCTTGGGACCTACTTCAGCCCCAGGATGTGATGAGCCGACATCGAGGTGCCAAACACCGCCGTCGATATGAACTCTTGGGCGGTATCAGCCTGTTATCCCCGGAGTACCTTTTATCCGTTGAGCGATGGCCCTTCCATTCAGAACCACCGGATCACTATGACCTGCTTTCGCACCTGCTCGAGCCGTCACTCTCGCAGTCAAGCTAGCTTATGCCATTGCACTAACCTCACGATGTCCGACCGTGATTAGCTAACCTTCGTGCTCCTCCGTTACTCTTTAGGAGGAGACCGCCCCAGTCAAACTACCCACCAGACACTGTCCCCACGCCGGATTACGGCGCCAGGTTAGAACATCAAACGTTAAAGGGTGGTATTTCAAGGTTGGCTCCACGCAGACTGGCGTCCACGCTTCAAAGCCTCCCACCTATCCTACACATCAAGGTTCAATATTCAGTGTCAAGCTATAGTAAAGGTTCACGGGGTCTTTCCGTCTTGCCGCGGGTACACTGCATCTTCACAGCGAGTTCAATTTCACTGAGTCTCGGGTGGAGACAGCCTGGCCATCATTACGCCATTCGTGCAGGTCGGAACTTACCCGACAAGGAATTTCGCTACCTTAGGACCGTTATAGTTACGGCCGCCGTTTACCGGGGCTTCGATCAAGAGCTTCTCCTTGCGGATAACCCCATCAATTAACCTTCCGGCACCGGGCAGGCGTCACACCGTATACGTCCACTTTCGTGTTTGCACAGTGCTGTGTTTTTAATAAACAGTTGCAGCCAGCTGGTATCTTCGACTGGCTTCAGCTCCGGGAGCAAGTCCCTTCACCTACGCGCCAGCGTGCCTTCTCCCGAAGTTACGGCACCATTTTGCCTAGTTCCTTCACCCGAGTTCTCTCAAGCGCCTTGGTATTCTCTACCTGACCACCTGTGTCGGTTTGGGGTACGATTCCGTGTTACCTGATGCTTAGAGGCTTTTCCTGGAAGCAGGGCATTTGTTACTTCAGCACCGTAGTGCCTCGTCATCACACCTCAGCGTTAAAAAGAGTCCGGATTTACCTAAACTCTCCGCCTACATGCTTAAACCGGGACAACCGTCGCCCGGCTAACATAGCCTTCTCCGTCCCCCCTTCGCAGTAACACCGAGTACAGGAATATTAACCTGTTTCCCATCGACTACGCCTTTCGGCCTCGCCTTAGGGGTCGACTCACCCTGCCCCGATTAACGTTGGACAGGAACCCTTGGTCTTCCGGCGAGCGGGCTTTTCACCCGCTTTATCGTTACTTATGTCAGCATTCGCACTTCTGATACCTCCAGCAGCCCTCACAGGCCACCTTCGACGGCTTACAGAACGCTCCCCTACCCAACAACGCATAAGCGTCGCTGCCGCAGCTTCGGTGCATGGTTTAGCCCCGTTACATCTTCCGCGCAGGCCGACTCGACCAGTGAGCTATTACGCTTTCTTTAAATGATGGCTGCTTCTAAGCCAACATCCTGGCTGTCTGTGCCTTCCCACATCGTTTCCCACTTAACCATGACTTTGGGACCTTAGCTGGCGGTCTGGGTTGTTTCCCTCTTCACGACGGACGTTAGCACCCGCCGTGTGTCTCCCGTGATAACATTCTTCGGTATTCGCAGTTTGCATCGGGTTGGTAAGCCGGGATGGCCCCCTAGCCGAAACAGTGCTCTACCCCCGAAGATGAGTTCACGAGGCGCTACCTAAATAGCTTTCGGGGAGAACCAGCTATCTCCCGGTTTGATTGGCCTTTCACCCCCAGCCACAAGTCATCCGCTAATTTTTCAACATTAGTCGGTTCGGTCCTCCAGTTAGTGTTACCCAACCTTCAACCTGCCCATGGCTAGATCACCGGGTTTCGGGTCTATACCCTGCAACTTAACGCCCAGTTAAGACTCGGTTTCCCTTCGGCTCCCCTATACGGTTAACCTTGCTACAGAATATAAGTCGCTGACCCATTATACAAAAGGTACGCAGTCACACCACGAAGGTGCTCCCACTGCTTGTACGTACACGGTTTCAGGTTCTGTTTCACTCCCCTCGCCGGGGTTCTTTTCGCCTTTCCCTCACGGTACTGGTTCACTATCGGTCAGTCAGGAGTATTTAGCCTTGGAGGATGGTCCCCCCATATTCAGACAGGATGTCACGTGTCCCGCCCTACTCATCGAACTCACAGCAAGTGCATTTTTGTGTACGGGAGTATCACCCTGTACCCTGCGACTTTCCAGACGCTTCCACTAATGCACAAACTGATTCAGGTTCTGGGCTGTTCCCCGTTCGCTCGCCGCTACTGGGGGAATCTCGGTTGATTTCTTTTCCTCTGGGTACTTAGATGTTTCAGTTCCCCAGGTTCGCCTTGCAACACTATGTATTCATGTTGCAATGATGCACCAAAGTGCACCGGGTTTCCCCATTCGGGTATCGTCGGTTATTGCGGTTCATATCACCTTACCGACGCTTATCGCAGATTAGCACGCCCTTCATCGCCTCTGACTGCCTAGGCATCCACCGTGTACGCTTAGTCACTTAACCTCACAACCCACAAGCGTCCCGAAAGACACTGCTGTTGTAAGCATTTGAGAGACTCGAACATATCGTTGATTTCATTCTTATTACGGAGAATGAAAACGACATGTCGTTTCAATTTTCAGCTTGTTCCGGATTGTTAAAGAGCAAATATCTCAAACGTGACTCGTCCTTGCGGAGAGAATCAGTTTTGAGATACGGGTTGATAATGTCTTTCACTCATTATCAGGAGATGGCGTCCCCAAGGGGATTCGAACCCCTGTTACAGCCGTGAAAGGGCAGTGTCCTGGGCCTCTAGACGATGGGGACTCTGTTACTGTTGCTCATTACGTTTTCTATCAGACAATCTGTTGTGGACACTACGCGGGAAGGTATCTTCAGGTAAGGAGGTGATCCAACCGCAGGTTCCCCTACGGTTACCTTGTTACGACTTCACCCCAGTCATGAATCACAAAGTGGTAAGCGCCCTCCCGAAGGTTAAGCTACCTACTTCTTTTGCAACCCACTCCCATGGTGTGACGGGCGGTGTGTACAAGGCCCGGGAACGTATTCACCGTAGCATTCTGATCTACGATTACTAGCGATTCCGACTTCACGGAGTCGAGTTGCAGACTCCGATCCGGACTACGACGCACTTTGTGAGGTCCGCTTGCTCTCGCGAGTTCGCTTCTCTTTGTATGCGCCATTGTAGCACGTGTGTAGCCCTGGCCGTAAGGGCCATGATGACTTGACGTCATCCCCACCTTCCTCCGGTTTGTCACCGGCAGTCTCCTTTGAGTTCCCGACATTACTCGCTGGCAACAAAGGATAAGGGTTGCGCTCGTTGCGGGACTTAACCCAACATTTCACAACACGAGCTGACGACAGCCATGCAGCACCTGTCTCACGGTTCCCGAAGGCACTAAGGCATCTCTGCCGAATTCCGTGGATGTCAAGGCCAGGTAAGGTTCTTCGCGTTGCATCGAATTAAACCACATGCTCCACCGCTTGTGCGGGCCCCCGTCAATTCATTTGAGTTTTAACCTTGCGGCCGTACTCCCCAGGCGGTCGACTTAACGCGTTAGCTCCGGAAGCCACGCCTCAAGGGCACAACCTCCAAGTCGACATCGTTTACGGCGTGGACTACCAGGGTATCTAATCCTGTTTGCTCCCCACGCTTTCGCACCTGAGCGTCAGTCTTTGTCCAGGGGGCCGCCTTCGCCACCGGTATTCCTCCAGATCTCTACGCATTTCACCGCTACACCTGGAATTCTACCCCCCTCTACAAGACTCTAGCCTGCCAGTTTCAAATGCAGTTCCCAGGTTAAGCCCGGGGATTTCACATCTGACTTGACAGACCGCCTGCGTGCGCTTTACGCCCAGTAATTCCGATTAACGCTTGCACCCTCCGTATTACCGCGGCTGCTGGCACGGAGTTAGCCGGTGCTTCTTCTGCGGGTAACGTCAATCGACAAGGTTATTAACCTTATCGCCTTCCTCCCCGCTGAAAGTACTTTACAACCCGAAGGCCTTCTTCATACACGCGGCATGGCTGCATCAGGCTTGCGCCCATTGTGCAATATTCCCCACTGCTGCCTCCCGTAGGAGTCTGGACCGTGTCTCAGTTCCAGTGTGGCTGGTCATCCTCTCAGACCAGCTAGGGATCGTCGCCTAGGTGAGCCATTACCCCACCTACTAGCTAATCCCATCTGGGCACATCCGATGGTGTGAGGCCCGAAGGTCCCCCACTTTGGTCCGAAGACGTTATGCGGTATTAGCTACCGTTTCCAGTAGTTATCCCCCTCCATCAGGCAGTTTCCCAGACATTACTCACCCGTCCGCCACTCGTCACCCAAGAGCAAGCTCTCTGTGCTACCGTTCGACTTGCATGTGTTAGGCCTGCCGCCAGCGTTCAATCTGAGCCATGATCAAACTCTTCAATTAAAAGTTCGATTTGCTGAAACAAGTTCAGCGGTGCTCAAGTGTAAAACGTCATAATGAATTTCATTATGTGTTCACTCTTAAGGCTTGATATTTTTTTGCGCCTTGCGGCGCTGATATCAATCCTGCGAGTGCCCACACAGATTGTCTGATAAATTGTTAAAGAGCGTTGCGGTAAGTGCCTTGGCGCCTTACTGCGAGGTGGCGTATATTACGCTTTCCTCCTTCAGAGTCAACTTCTTTTTGGGAAGTTTTTCTCTGGCGATTCAGCTTCCTGAATCTCTCAACCCGATGACTCGTAAGTCGTTGTGCCGTGTTGATGGAGTCGCATTATAGGGAGTTCTCGCACCCTGACAACCCCTAAATTGCGAAAAACAGACCGTTCGCTGCAATCCACAGCAAAAGGGCTGTTTATACGCAGTTATGCACAATCTTATCCACATTCGTCAGCGCCCGTTAAATTAGACAAGCACCACGCAAACGTTTTCGCTACAATGCCCCCGAAAAAAACTGCCGCTGTTAAGGGCGTTCCCTGAGGCTGAATTCACTCTTCTTCTATATAGAGGAAGAAAATGGCTAAGCTTGAGGTAACGATCTTATCGATGCGAACCAAAGCCAAGGGATAAACCTCATGCAACAACCTCGTCCTGTACGCCGCGCGCTTCTGAGCGTGTCTGACAAAGCCGGCATTCTCGAATTTGCTCAGGCGCTGACTCAGCGCGGCGTCGAGCTCCTCTCCACTGGCGGTACTGCTCGCCTGCTGGCAGACGCGGGCCTGCCTGTTACTGAAGTGTCCGACTACACCGGTTTCCCGGAAATGATGGATGGACGCGTCAAAACCCTGCACCCGAAAGTGCATGGCGGCATCTTAGGACGCCGCGGACAGGATGATGCCATCATGCAGGAGCACAGCATCTCTCCTATCGACATGGTAGTCGTTAACCTTTATCCGTTCGCCCAGACCGTTGCCCGTGAAGGTTGCTCGCTGGAAGATGCGGTTGAGAATATCGATATCGGCGGGCCAACCATGGTGCGCTCAGCGGCGAAGAACCACAAAGACGTGGCGATTGTCGTTAAGAGCAGCGACTACCAGGCAATCGTTGCCGAGATGGATGCCAACCAGAACTCTCTGACGCTGGCCACCCGTTTCGACCTGGCAATTAAAGCCTTCGAACACACCGCCGCCTACGACAGCATGATTGCCAACTATTTTGGCAGCATGGTGCCGGCGTACCATGGTGAAACCAGCGAACCTGCTGGCCGCTTCCCCCGCACGCTGAACCTGAACTTCATTAAGAAGCAGGATATGCGCTACGGCGAAAACAGCCATCAGGATGCGGCCTTCTATATAGAAGAGAATGTCACAGAGGCATCCGTGGCCACCGCGCAACAGCTTCAGGGCAAAGCCCTCTCTTATAACAACATCGCAGATACTGACGCCGCGCTGGAATGTGTGAAAGAGTTCACCGAGGCAGCCTGCGTGATCGTCAAGCATGCGAACCCGTGTGGCGTGGCTGTTGGCGGTTCAATCCTCGATGCCTACGAGCGTGCTTACAAAACCGATCCAACCTCCGCGTTTGGCGGCATCATTGCGTTCAACCGCGAGCTGGACGAAGCCACTGCTCAGGCGATCATCAGCCGTCAGTTCGTCGAAGTGATCATCGCGCCATCTGCCAGCGAAGCCGCCCTGAAGATTACCGCCGCGAAACAGAACGTTCGCGTGCTGACCTGCGGTCAGTGGCAGGAGCGTCAGACCGCGCTGGATTTCAAACGCGTCAACGGTGGCCTGCTGGTGCAGGATCGCGATCTCGGCATGGTGAATGAAAGCCAGCTGCGTGTCGTCAGCAAGCGCCAGCCAACCGAGCAGGAACTGCGTGACGCGCTGTTCTGCTGGAAAGTGGCCAAGTTCGTTAAGTCCAATGCCATCGTGTATGCCCGTGACAATATGACCATCGGCATAGGTGCAGGCCAGATGAGCCGCGTCTACTCAGCGAAAATTGCCGGTATCAAAGCCAGCGATGAAGGACTGGAAGTGAAAGGTTCGGCCATGGCGTCTGATGCGTTCTTCCCGTTCCGCGATGGTATCGATGCCGCAGCGGCTGCTGGCGTGAGCTGTGTTATCCAGCCTGGTGGCTCGATTCGTGATGACGAAGTGATTGCCGCCGCCGACGAACACGGCCTGGCGATGATCTTCACCGACATGCGCCATTTCCGCCATTAATTACGGAGCAGACTGAACAATGAAAATTTTAGTGATTGGTAATGGCGGACGCGAACATGCGCTGGCCTGGAAAGCGTCGCAGTCGCCACTGGCAGAAACCGTGTTTGTTGCCCCAGGCAACGCCGGAACGGCACTTGAACCTGCTTTGCAGAACGTCGACATCAGCGCCACCGATATTCCCGCGCTGCTGAGCTTCGCCCAGAGTGAAAATATCGGCCTGACCATCGTCGGTCCGGAAACGCCGTTAGTGATGGGCGTGGTTGATGCTTTCCGTGCTGCTGGCCTGAAGATTTTTGGCCCAACGCAGGCCGCTGCTCAGCTTGAAGGCTCGAAAGCCTTCACCAAAGATTTCCTGGCTCGCCACAAGATCCCAAGCGCTGAGTACCAGAACTTTACTGAAGTGGAGCCCGCTCTGGCTTACACCCGAAGTAAAGGTGCGCCAATAGTGATCAAGGCCGACGGTCTGGCCGCCGGTAAAGGCGTGATCGTGGCGATGACGCTGCAGGAAGCAGAAGACGCGATTCAGGATATGCTGGCAGGAAACGCCTTTGGCGATGCCGGACACCGCATCGTGGTAGAAGAGTTCCTTGACGGCGAAGAAGCCAGCTTCATCGTGATGGTCGACGGCGAGAACGTGCTGCCGATGGCCACCAGCCAGGATCACAAACGTGTCGGCAATGCGGATACCGGTCCTAATACCGGCGGCATGGGTGCTTACTCTCCGGCTCCGGTCGTGACCGATGAAATCCACCAGCGCGTGATGGATGAAGTGATCTGGCCAACCGTGCGTGGCATGGCCGCCGAAGGCAACGTTTATACCGGCTTCCTCTACGCTGGCCTGATGATCGATCAGAGCGGTCAGCCGAAAGTGATCGAATTTAACTGCCGCTTTGGCGATCCGGAAACTCAACCGATCATGCTGCGTCTACAGTCGGATCTGGTGGATCTGTGCCTGGCTGCCGTGGACGGCAAGCTGAATACCAAAGACTCGGTGTGGGATCCTCGTCCTTCTCTGGGCGTGGTGCTGGCTGCTGGCGGCTATCCTGGCGATTACGCTACCGGCGATCAGATCCACGGCTTACCGCTGGAAGAGACGCCGAATGGCAAAGTCTTCCATGCGGGGACCAAGATGCAGGACGATTTGGTGGTCACCAACGGCGGACGTGTGCTGTGCGTGACCGCGCTGGGCGAAGATGTTGCCGCGGCTCAGAAACACGCTTATGAACTGGCTAAGCATATCTCCTGGAACGGCAGCTTCTGCCGCAGCGATATCGGCTATCGTGCGATTGGTCGTAAGTAGTTAAGTCATGCTGACGGGGCAAGCTGATTGCCCCGTTATTAGAAGTCCGCTTCTTTCGGTTCCGACAGGCACTGATCTTCCGCAGAAACCAGAATCAGCTGCGTGCCTTTTGGCGCTTCCAGCCATGAAATACTCACCGGTTTACCTGACTCGCGCTGATGCTGAGTGATGTAATGCATAAAGAAGCTATCAAAGGTCGGTTTTTCCTCACCGCCCTGGCATAGCGTCACGGTGCCTGAAGGTGACCAGTGCCCCTGCTTCAGCCATACCCGCCCATCTATCAGGTCGTCACTGATTTTCAACATCCGCCCTGCATCAAACTGATACAACGCTATCGCATCTGCTGAGAGCGCTTCTCGTCGTCCGTCCAGCTGGCGTTGCATAAAGCTCAGATTCCCGTCCTGATCAAAACGCAGCGTGACGCTTTCAGGATGGTCGCCTTTAGTCTTCCTTTCAATCGACACCAGCTTGTCTGCCTGCCACTGATAATCCGTGGTCTCGCTCGTGGTTTCATTGAAAGGGGTATAGATGGTGACCAGATGGCTGGAATGCTGATGGCTGTCTTTACGCCAAATCCTCACGGTTCCGCGATCGGCCAGATAACCACTGGCGGTAAAGTCAGGGACTTTCGGGGTTGAACTGCATCCTGCCAGCGTCAGCAGCATCAGGAACAGCGCAGAAGTCGTTATTGGGTTTCGTATCATGGTGTGATTATCACACATTGCAGAAGGGTTTGCCGCAGCCTGGTTGGCGAAAGCAGAGGGATCTCAACGGAGAGCGTCAACAAAAGGGGCTCGACGCCCCCCTGTTTAAACTCTTCACTGTCAAATTATGACTTAACAGCGTCTTTCAGTGCTTTACCAGAAACAAATGCCGGTACGTTAGCAGCAGCAATTTTGATTTCTTTACCAGTCTGCGGGTTGCGGCCAGTACGCTCAGCACGGTGGTTAACTTTAAAGGTACCAAAACCAACCAGTTGTACAGCATCACCTTCTTTCAGAGACTCAGTAATCGCCGCCAGGGTGGATTCCAGTGCAGCTTTAGCCTGGGTCTTAGACAGGTCCGCTTTGTCCGCAATTACATCAATCAGTTGAGTCTTGTTCATAAGTTATCCTTACAGTGTATTTATCGCTTGCTAAGTATCGAGTGCGAGGGAAAAACCAGTTTCTGGCACTCTCCTGCATACACGCACCGATAGCCACATTTTTCAGCCCCCCAAATGTAGACCAGACAGGGGGCGAATGTGAAGCCTTTAGGCGCTACAAATCAGGCCTGAAGTCACGTTTTATCGCCTTACTGCTGAAAATTTATACCGATGTTGCTGATCCCGGCTTCTTTGAGGTCAGATCGCAGTCCTTTGATGAGGTCAAGATCCCTCTCTTCGCAGGCGCTGAGCAGGCGAAAAATCTCCCACTGGATATCCCATTCCTCTTCAACAGCAGGATTCTCTTTTAGCTCTTCATCGGTCATTTCGCGTTCGGCCTGGGTCATTTCCAGCATCGCGACGCTGGTGATCGACGCTTCACTTACCGCAATGGCATGCGCCAGAGTTTCACCGCTCAGACGCGAATGCAGTAATTCGCTTAATGCCACGCAGGCATCGATAGCCGGGTAGACGCCGTACAGATCGTAATCCTCTGCGGCCGGGATCGCTTCTTCAAACTTTTCCAGCTGCGAGTCAAAATTCACTTTGGCGTCTTTAATCACCAGCGTTTCCCAAATCAAATCGAGAATACGGCGGTAAATCTGACTGTCGCCAAAGCCTGTCTGCTGGCAAAACGCCCAGTAGTTGGGGTACATGCGTTCACACAGGCAGGCCATAAAAGTAACGTGCTGCCAGCTTTCCAGTTTCTCAAGCCGCAGATGAATGGGATTACGTAACATGTTCGGATCTCTTAAAGATAAGTGCGCGGCCTGCAGTGTAACCGAAAAGGTGACGGCTCACACCGTTAACCCCTCTGTTGCCAGCGCAGGAAAGCGGGCCGTTGGGAAGCGACGGCATCTGCCCAGCGCGTGGGTTCAGGCAGGCGATAACCTTTCAGGCAGCTCTCCACCAGGCTCAATGCGGTAGCCGGGCTGATGCGATGGCCAGGCGATATAAAAAGCGGATTACAGCGGATTTTACTGCGCAGGACAAAACCGATCTGCTCGCCTTTGTCCATTAATGGCTGGCTGGCGCCCGGCTCATCGGCGAGCGGTTCGAAGGTGCCACACAGCCGGCTTTTTGCTACGCCCAGCGTCGGCACATCCACCAGCAGGCCAAAGTGGCTGGCAACGCCCAGGCGACGCGGATGGGCAATGCCCTGCCCATCGACCATTAACAGGTCAGGACGATGCTCCAGCTGCTGCCAGGCGGCCATCAACGCGGGATATTCACGGAAGGAGAGATAACCGGGGATATAGGGCATGGTGGTGGCGATGCGCGCAACACGATGCTCCACTAACTGGAGCGAAGGATATTCCAGAATAACCAGGGCGGCGCGGGTTATCTCACCGCCCTGCTCAAACCCGACATCGGCACCGCCAATGTAACGGGGCGGCATTACCTCAAAATCATCTTCACGTATCACCTCAGCGGCACGCGCAAGCTGTTCCTGTTTTAATGCCTGAATATCCATGCTTAGTCCTGATGGTATGGGCGAGACAACGTGTGGACTGCCTCGACAAACACCCCTGCGTGCTCTGGCGGCACATCCTGATGGATGCCGTGACCCAGATTGAACACGTGACCGCTGCCATTACCGTAGCCTGCAAGGATAGTTGCTACTTCCTGCTCGATACGGGCAGGCGCGGCATACAGCATGGAAGGATCCATATTGCCCTGCAGCGCGACCTTATCGCCTACACGGCGGCGTGCATCGCCAATATCGGTCGTCCAGTCCAGCCCCAGCGCATCACAGCCGGTCGCCGCCATGGCTTCCAGCCACTGTCCGCCACCCTTGGTGAACATAGTAACCGGTACGCGACGTCCGTCGTTTTCACGCTGCAGGCCATCAATGATTTTGTGCATGTAGTGAAGGGAGAACTCAAGGTAGTCACGACCCGTCAACACGCCGCCCCAGGTATCAAAGATCATCACCGACTGCGCACCGGCGCGGATTTGCGCATTGAGGTACAGGGTGACGCTGTCAGCCAGCTTATCCAGCATCAGATGCAGGGTGGCCGGCTCGGCATACATCATCTTTTTCAGTTTGGTGAAGGCCTTGCTGCTGCCGCCTTCCACCATATAGGTCGCCAACGTCCACGGGCTGCCGGTGAAACCAATCAGCGGAACCTCACCGTTCAGATTCTTACGGATGGTGCGCACGGCATTCATCACATAACCCAGTTCCTGTTCAGGATCGGGGATTGGCAGCTTTTCAACGTCTGCACGACAGGTGACCGGTGAAGAGAAACGCGGACCCTCACCCGTTTCAAAATAGAGGCCTAAGCCCATCGCATCTGGAATGGTCAGGATATCGGAGAACAGGATCGCCGCGTCCAGGTTATAGCGACGCAGCGGTTGCAGCGTCACTTCACACGCCAGTTCGGCATTTTTGCACAGCGACATAAAATCACCGGCTACCGCGCGAGTCGCTTTGTACTCAGGCAAATAACGCCCGGCCTGGCGCATCATCCACACTGGCGTCACATCTACCGGCTGGCGCAACAGGGCGCGCAAATAACGATCGTTCTTCAGTTCACTCATTTTTAAAAGCTCTCTAAGCACACATGCATGCGCGTAGTGTAACATTTATTGGAAATGGCGCTGCCACAGCGTCACAAAAATTGAGCGATCGCCGGGCGGCTGAGAGCATAAGACAGGATGGGCTCACCCACCGGGCAGTGAACCTCGCGCCCGGTTGGGTGGCTGAATGCGCATATCAAACCCTTATTTAGCGACTTTGTCACCCCGCTCTTTATTGGTATTTTTTCCCGGTGCCGGCGGCATTAACTCAGATATTTCTGGCTTTGTCCTCACCGCGGTCGAGGCTTTATCTGGCAGCCTGTTTTCATCAAGCACATGAGAATTGCCAATAAATACGCCGCCTTTCTCAATAGAGAAATCCTCGGCATAAACATCCCCTTCAATTCGGCCACGGGAAAGAATCGTGACTGACTTCGCGTAACAGCATCCTTTTAGCGAACCATTTACAACAACTTTCAAAGAAGACACCTTACCATTCACTTTCCCCTCTTGACCGATCTGCACCGTTTTCTTACTGACAATATCGCCAACGATCTGACCATTTATCGAAATATTAGCTTCATTAATTATTTCACCCGTCAATTTACTGCCTGATGAAATGCGGGTTTCTTTCGCCGTCGCGCTCTCATCAGCCAGCTCCAGCGCGGCCTTCGGTGCCTGCGGCGAGGCGGTAGCGACTGAGCCGTTCACTGGCGAGTCTGTTTCTTTCTTATTGAAGTTAAACATATTGGGATCCATCCTTTTAGCGAGAGTTAATAAAACGAATATTAAATAACAGCCGATCGTCACCCTCAGGCAACAATCAAAGAATTTATATTGCGGGAAGAGGTAACAACAAAGAGAAAAAATCCATAAGAGCCACAGGCCCCATAAGTAATGTTCTTTCTTGAACCTTTCCATGGCATCATTCCCTGATGTTATTAACATGACATTAATATTAATGCAGTCTGGCAGACAAAATCAGAACAATAAAATACGTGATGCTGCACGATTAAGCACAGTAGTTTATTTAAAAAAATGAAATACGATGATTAAACACCCGAGCGGGTTCAGCAAAAGCCGGCAAAGGGTGAATTTGCCGGCCTGGGTACTTACTCAGCCTCTTCGCGGCAAAGCACCACGGTATCCTCAATCAGGCGACGGGCGACCGTTCCTGGAGGAGGAAGCTGCGGTAAGGCATCAAAGCGATACCAACCCGCATCCAGTAGCTCTTTGGGATCGATGACAATCTCGCCGCTGTCGTAATCGGCCATAAAAGCCATCATCAACGACTGGGGGAACGGCCAGGGTTGAGAGGAGACGTAACGCAAGTTTTTCACCTTCAGCCCGCTCTCTTCCATCACTTCCCGCGCGACGGTTTGTTCCAGCGTTTCGCCGACTTCAACAAAACCGGCCAGCACCGTGTAGATGCCGTTACGGTGTTTGGTATGCTGGGCCAGCAGGATCTCTTCCCCACGGCGGATCGCCACAATGATGCAGGGCGCGATTTGCGGGTAATAGCGCTGTCGACAATGGCGGCAGAGGCAGGCAAGTTCGGTTTTGCTGTGGTGCATTTCATGGCCGCAGTAGCCGCACCACTTATGCGAGCGATAGAACTCCGCCAGCTGGATCCCTTTACCCGCCAGCTGGAACAGGCCCACGTCCAGATCGAGGATCTGACGCAAGGATCCCATGCCCTCTTGACGGTTCTCACAGATCAGCCAGACGGGATCGCCCTGCCACTCGCCGATTTGTGATCCGTTCGATCCTGTCAGGCTTAATTCTTGCGCGCTACCGAACGGTAATTGACCTTTCGGTAACCAAAGTTTATGTTCATGACTGACAACCCACCAGCCAACGTCTACGCTTGAAATCTCACGTTGCATAAAATTGCTCATCCTCAGCTTTACAGACTTTCTGAATTACTGGATTGGGGCGAAATAGTAATAATTACACTCATGGAGTCACTCATGCTTAACCAGTTAGAAGTTCTGACCGCGCGCGTCGGCGGATGTAGCGACCTGGTAGACTTTTGTCTACGCTCCCGCAGGCAGTTGTTGATTGCCTATTATCGTCTGGTTGGCATCAAGCCTAACAAGGAATCGCTCACTACGCTCGATGAAAACGCGCTGGACAGCTTCTGTCAGGGATTGGTGGATTACCTTTCCACCGGGCATTTCACCGTTTATCAACGCTTTATTCAGGAGATGGAAGGCAGCGAACAGTTGGCTAAAGCCGCGCTGATCTACCCTTCCCTGCAGGCAAACACCGAGATGATCATGCAGGTGTATGATACCCATCTCGAGAAGGCTATCGATCACGATAACTGTCTCGAATTCCAGAATGCTTTGTCCACAGTGGGCGAAGCGCTGGAAGCGCGTTTCACGCTTGAAGACCGCTTTATTCAGCTGGCGCTGGAAAAAACGGCGGATAAGCCTGAGGCAGCTAATGAGAGTGCGCTTGCCCGTCCGGCGTAAACGTTATCAGATTGTAAACCCCTTGTAGTTTCAAAAAAGCCCCTTTATGCTGAAAGGGCACTATGTGGCGAGGCCAGACCTGCCACGATTGTTTTGCTGGTGCTGTCTGCCAGCAAAATTCTTCTTGTCGGAGTGCCCTTAGGGGCTGAGACCGTTAATTCGGGATCCGCGGAACCTGATCAGGTTAGTACCTGCGAAGGGAACAAGAGTAAATCTTCAGTGACGGTGTGGATCCGACCATTTTCACACCCTGCGCTTACTCCTCCGAACTCCAGGCAAGCAAATTCCCTTTTTTCAGGAACGAGCTATGTCTACCCGTGATAAAAGACTGACCCGCCGCAAACAGCGCGCAGAAGCCCAGCAGTTTATCGACTCCCTTCAGGGCACCGCTTTCCCCAATTCTAAACGCATCTGGCTGAACGGTTCGCGCGAGGATATTCGCGTGCCGATGCGTGAAATCCAGCTCAGTCCGACGATGGTCGGTGGCAGCAAAGACAATCCGCAGTTTGAAGATAACGAACCGGTACCGGTGTATGACACGGCCGGACCTTATGGCGATCCTGACGCAAAAATTGATGTGCATCGCGGACTTGCCAGACTACGCAATGACTGGATTGAACAGCGTGGTGATACTCAGCACATTGAGCAGCTCAGTTCGGTGTATACCCAACAGCGCCTGGCGGATGAAGGCCTCGATCATTTGCGTTTTGACCATCTTCCCCGCCCACGCAAGGCACTGGCTGGCCGCTGCGTGACGCAAATGCATTACGCGCGTTTGGGCGTGATTACGCCAGAGATGGAATTTATCGCCCTGCGTGAAAATATGGGCCGCGAACGTATCCGGGGTGACGTGCTGTTGCAACAGCATCCCGGCAATAGCTTTGGTGCCAGCCTGCCGGAAAATATCACGGCAGAGTTCGTCCGGCAGGAAGTGGCGGCCGGCCGCGCCATCATCCCTGCAAATATTAACCATCCTGAATCCGAACCGATGATTATTGGCCGCAATTTCCTGGTGAAGATTAACGCCAATATCGGTAACTCCGCGGTCAGCTCGTCGATTGAAGAGGAAGTGGAGAAGCTGGTGTGGTCCGCCCGCTGGGGCGCCGATACGGTGATGGATCTTTCTACCGGGCGCAATATTCATGAGACGCGCGAATGGATCCTGCGTAACAGTCCCGTTCCGATTGGTACGGTTCCGATCTATCAGGCGCTGGAAAAAGTGAACGGTGTGGCAGAGGATCTCAACTGGGAAGTGTTCCGCGATACCTTGCTGGAACAGGCTGAACAGGGCGTCGATTACTTCACCATCCATGCCGGTGTGTTGCTGCGCTATGTGCCGATGACCGCAAAACGCCTGACGGGGATCGTCTCCCGGGGGGGATCGATCATGGCCAAGTGGTGCCTGTCTCACCACAAAGAGAGCTTCCTCTACGAACACTTCCGCGAGATCTGCGAGCTGTGCGTCGCCTACGACGTTTCGCTGTCGCTGGGCGACGGACTTCGTCCAGGATCGATTCAGGATGCCAACGATGAAGCGCAGTTTGCCGAGCTGCATACGCTGGGCGAGCTGACCAAAATTGCCTGGGAGTATGACGTGCAGGTGATGATCGAAGGGCCAGGACATGTGCCGATGCAGATGATCCGCCGTAATATGACCGAGCAACTCGATCACTGCCATGAAGCGCCCTTCTATACGCTCGGCCCGCTAACCACCGATATCGCGCCTGGCTACGACCATTTCACCTCCGGTATTGGCGCGGCGATGATTGGCTGGTTTGGCTGCGCAATGCTCTGTTACGTCACGCCGAAAGAGCATCTGGGCTTGCCCAACAAGGAAGATGTTAAGCAGGGTCTGATTACCTACAAGATTGCCGCGCATGCCGCCGACCTGGCAAAAGGGCATCCCGGCGCGCAGATCCGCGATAACGCCATGTCCAAAGCCCGCTTCGAATTCCGCTGGGAAGATCAGTTTAATCTGGCACTCGATCCTCATACTGCGCGCGCCTATCACGATGAAACGCTGCCGCAGGAATCGGGCAAGGTCGCCCACTTCTGTTCAATGTGCGGCCCGAAATTCTGTTCGATGAAAATTACTCAGGAAGTGCGGGACTATGCCGCCAGACAGGAGGCGGAAGCCAAACCGATTGAGGTTGGTATGGCCGAAATGTCAGAGGCTTTCCGTACCCGCGGCGGGGAACTTTATCACCCCGCCGATGCGCTGTCGCAGGAGGAAAAAGCATGAGCCGCTCAGCCTTCCCGCCAACGTCGGCCCAGCTTGGACTCTATCCGGTCGTGGAAACGGTGCCCTGGATCGCGCGCCTGCTTGAAGCGGGCGTGCGTACGATTCAGTTACGAATCAAGGATCTGCCTGACGCGGCGGTCGAAAACGATATCGCGGCGGCTATCGAACTGGGTAAGCGTTATCAGGCACGCCTGTTTATCAATGACTACTGGCAGCTGGCGATTAAATATCAGGCCTATGGCGTGCATCTGGGCCAGGAAGATTTGGATGTCGCCGATCTGGATGCGATCCATCGCGCCGGATTACGGCTTGGGCTTTCAACCCATGACGATGCCGAGCTCGATCGGGCGCTGGCTGAGAAGCCGTCCTATATCGCCCTCGGACACGTCTTTCCGACCCAGACCAAAAATATGCCCTCTTCGCCGCAGGGATTGCAGGAGTTGCAGCGCCATATTTCCCGCCTGAAAGGGATTTCCACGGTGGCGATTGGCGGCATCAGTCTGGAACGGGCACCGCAGGTCTTGGCAACCGGCGTGGGAAGCATTGCGGTGGTCAGCGCCATCACGCTGGCGCCTGACTGGCAGGCAGCTACCGCGCAGCTGCTCGATCTGGCTGGAAACGGGGACGAAGCCCATGTTCAGTGACAACGACTTTTTACGCTACAGCCGTCAGCTCCTGCTGGAGGAGTTTGGCCTCGATGGCCAGCAGAAATTGCAGGCAGGCAGCGTACTGATTATCGGCCTCGGCGGATTGGGTTCACCTGCGGCGCTGTACCTCGCTGCCGCAGGCGTTGGCAAGCTGGTGCTGGCCGATGACGATAGCGTGCATATCAGTAATCTTCAGCGCCAGGTGCTGTTTCGCACGAATGAAACCGGTCAGTCCAAAGTCGCCGTGGCGAAGAAGCACCTACAGTCGCTAAACCCGCAGGTGGAGTTTATTGCTCTGGCGCAGCGGATGACGGCTGAATCACTCAGGGAAGTCGTGCAGCAGGTCGACCTGGTGCTGGATTGCAGCGACAACATGGAAACCCGCCATGCGGTCAATGCCGCCTGCGTGGAACAGGGTAAGCCGTTAGTCAGTGCCAGCGCCGTTGGCTTGGGTGGCCAGCTGCTGGTGCTTACGCCTCCTTTTGAACACGGTTGCTATCGCTGCTTATGGCCGGACGCAGATGAACCCCAGCGAAATTGCCGTACCGCAGGCGTGCTGGGTCCTGTGGTGGGCGTAATGGGTACCTTACAGGCGTTAGAAGCCTTAAAGATGCTGGCAGGCCAGCCGTCCTGCCTTGACGGCAAACTTCGGCTGTTTGACGGCAGGCAACAAACCTGGCGAACGCTGTCGCTGCAACGCAGTGTGGATTGCCCGGTATGCGGGGTCAGTGATGAAAATCGTGGTTAACGATGAAAACCTGACGCTGGCCGGCACGCTGACGCTGGCCGGGCTGCTGGAGCAGCTTTCCCGCCACCAGCCAGGCACCGCGCTGGCCGTTAACCAGCAGATTATTCCCCGCGATCGCTGGTCCTCTTACTTATTACAGGAAGGCGATGATCTGGTGATTTTCCAGGCCATTGCCGGAGGCTGACATGCTGCAAATTGCTGATAAAACCTTTTCGTCTCGTTTATTTACCGGTACGGGCAAATTCTCCAGTCCACAAATGATGCTTGCGGCGTTGCGCGAGTCCGGCAGCCAGCTGGTCACCATGGCGATGAAGCGGATTGATTTACGCGGTGGCGATGACGGGATCCTGCGGCCTCTTCAGGAACTGGGCGTGCAGCTGCTGCCAAACACGTCCGGCGCTAAAACCGCAGAGGAAGCCATTTTTGCTGCCCGTCTGGCACGCGAAGCCCTGGGCACCCATTGGCTAAAGCTGGAAATCCACCCGGACGTTCGCTATCTGCTGCCCGATGCCATCGAAACGCTGAAAGCAGCGGAGATCCTGGTGCGGGAAGGCTTTACCGTATTGCCGTACTGCCACGCCGATCCGGTGCTGTGCAAGCGGTTAGAAGAAGTGGGCTGTGCGGCCGTGATGCCGTTGGGTGCGCCGATCGGCAGTAATCAAGGGCTGAAAACACGCGATCTGCTGGCGATCATAATCGAGCAGTCTAATGTGCCGGTGGTGATAGATGCCGGCATTGGCGCGCCCAGCCACGCCAGTGAAGCGCTGGAAATGGGTGCTGACGCGGTGCTGGTGAATACCGCAATGGCCTCCGCGCAAGACCCGGTGCAAATGGCGAGGGCGTTCAGACTTGCTGTTGAAGCTGGCGCACTGGCTTACCGCAGCGGGTTGGGCAGTCGCCACCATCAGGCCGTGGCCACCAGCCCGCTGACCCACTTTTTGCAGGCAGGAGAGCCGCAATGAAAAGCTTCGTCTCACAGTGGGAAACGCTCGATTGGGATGATATTCGCCTGAGGATCCACAGCAAAACGGCCGCGGATGTTGAGCGAGCGCTGAATGCGGTCAACGTCGGGCGGGAAGAGCTGATGGCCCTGCTCTCGCCCGCTGCTCAGGCCTATCTGGAGCCGCTGGCGCAAAAGGCCCAGCGCTTAACCCGGCAACGCTTCGGCCATGCGGTTAATCTCTTTGTGCCGCTGTATCTGTCCAATCTCTGTGCCAACGACTGCACCTATTGCGGCTTCTCGATGAGTAACCGCATCAGGCGTAAGACGTTAGATGCTGATGAGATTGCCCGGGAATGTCAGGCTATCCGCAAGATGGGGTTTGATAACCTGTTGCTGGTCACCGGCGAGCATCAGGCAAAAGTCGGCATGGCTTACTTCCGTGAACATGTTCCCGCCATTCGTCAGCACTTCAGTTCCTTAATGATGGAAGTGCAGCCAATGAGTGAAGCGGAGTATGCCGAACTGAAAACATTAGGGCTGGATGGCGTACTGGTCTATCAGGAAACCTATCATCCTTCGGTCTACAGCCAGCATCACCTTAAAGGCAACAAGCAGGATTTCTTCTTCCGGCTGGAAACGCCAGACCGGTTGGGCCGTGCCGGCGTGGATAAGATTGGCCTGGGCGCTTTGATCGGCCTGTCAGACAGTTGGCGCACCGACTGTTATATGATGGCTGAACACCTGTTATGGCTGCAGAAAACCTACTGGCAAAGCCGATATTCGGTGGCCTTTCCCCGACTCCGGCCTTGCGCGGGCGGCATTCAGCCGGCGTCGATCATGGATGAAGCGCAGCTGGTTCAGGTTATTTGCGCTTTCCGGCTGTTTGCACCGGAAGTTGAGCAGTCGCTCTCAACCCGGGAATCACCCCAGTTCCGCGATAAGGTGGTGCCGCTGGCGATTAATACTGTCAGCGCCTTTTCGAAAACGCAGCCCGGCGGCTATGCCGACGGGCAGACGGAGCTGGAACAGTTCTCCCCACATGATAACCGTCACCCGCAGCAGGTCGCGAAAGCGTTGATTCAGTCAGGAATGCAGCCGGTCTGGAAGGACTGGGATGGCTATCTGGGAAGAGCCGCGAAGTAAAATGCCAGCGGATGTAACGGACCTCAAAAACGCTGGAATCCGCTTCGCATCGCGTCACGTCCTCACTGGCACCGTTCAGTGAGGACGGTAAACTCCCTCTCGTTGACTCCAACAGGGGAGTTAACCAGGGTCAGTATCAACCCCTCTCGCTGACCCTGCCTCCTTCCTCATCGGTGGAGGTGACCGGATAGTGCACCTTGATACCACAGCGCTCCATTGCCCGCTCCACCGCAGCACCAAGGATTTCCAGCGCTATGCCGGTTCTGTCGGTAAACGGTTGGGCATAGCTTAGGCGCAGACAGTTGCGGTATTTTCCAGAGGCGGAGAACAGCGATCCCACCGCGATTTGCAGTTTGGCCTCGCGCAACTCCTTGTTAAGCCTGACGGAGTCGAATGCTTCCGGCAATTCTATCCACATCAAAAAACCGCCCTGCGGCCGGGTGACGCAAATGCCGCAAGGGAAGTAATGGCGAACCCAGTGGGTAAATATTTCCAGATTACGCTGGTACTGCTGACGCATCCGTCGCAGATGCGCCGGATAGTAGCCCTGGCGAACAAATTCCGCCGCGGCCATCTGGGTTTGCGTGGCTGTTGAACCGGTCACGATGTATTTCATATGCAGTACACGATCGAGATATCGTCCCGGCACAACCCAGCCCACCCGCAGACCAGGGGCGACGGTTTTGGAGAAGGAACTGCACAGCAAAACCCGGCCTTCATCATCGAACGACTTGATGGTTGGCGGGCGGGGATATTCATACGCCAGTTCGCCGTAGACGTCATCTTCGACAATGGCCACGTCAAAACGCTGCGCCAGAGCCAGCAAGGCACGCTTACGTGGTTCGGGCATGATAAAGCCCAGCGGGTTATTGCAGTTGGGTACCACCACCACCGCTTTAATCGGCCACTGCTCAAACGCCAGCTCAAGGGCTTCAAGGCTGATCCCGGTTTCTGAATCGGTGGGGATCTCAATGGCTTTAATGCCAAAGCCCCGCAGGGACTGCATGGTGCCGTGGAAGGTCGGGGATTCTACCGCCACAATATCGCCCGGCTGGCAGACAGCGCGAATCGATACCGACAAGGCTTCGTGACAACCGGTGGTGACCACAATCTCATCCGCCGTCAGATGACAACCGCCATCAATGGCCAGACGGGCAATCTGTTCACGTAATTCCGGCAGCCCATAAATATTGTCGTAGTTCAGCATCCGCACATCCTGCTGATGGCCGATCCGACTCATGATCTTCCACAGCGGCTTGAGCGTTGGCTGGTTCAGGTCAGGCATGCCGCTGCCTAACTGCAACACATCTTTTTCCTGACGGGCGTTTAACAAATCCAACACCGCATCCCACTGCGTAATTTCTACCGGACGCTGAGCCGGACGGGTTAGCGGAGGAACGGGCGGTTCGGCTTTGCGCGGAGTGACAAAATAGCCTGAGCGAGGCTGCGGCGTGATCAACTGCCTCTCTTCCAGCAAATGATACGCCTGCTGAACGGTACTGATGCTTACGCCATGTTCAGTACTGAGGATCCTGACCGAGGGCAGGCGCTCACCACTGCGGTAAAGCCCTTGTTCAATCCGCCCTGCCAGCAAATCTGCCAGATGTTGATAACGCGTCATCGTATCGTCTCCACACGGTACACAAGCCAGAAACCAGTACAGATCGCTCTGCATCTGACCATTCAGACCCACTATCTTCCAATCTGTATGTTAAATAAAGGTGTTTTTTGCATCTGTATTGAAATTCCGCTTCCGCGCAAAATAGCCCCATACCCCGTTGAGGAGAGCATCATGGAATTCAATGAAAATCGGGCTGCAAAGCCTTTCGCCGATTCACCGTTTCATCTGATCTACAAATTGCCTTACCGTTTGTGGAAAGCCTGGCGGAGCCGGGTAGAGACCCGCAAAATTCTCTCAAGACTTAGCGCAAGCCAGCTGAAAGATATTGGCATGACCTGTGAGGATGTTCGTCGCTATAAATGATGTGGTGTTGGGCTGACACAGCCCGTATTTAGGGTGGCTGGAGAAATCCGGCCACCCATTTTTTTGTCTGTAAATCGCAGGCATAAAAAAACCGCTCCGGAGAGCGGTTTTTAGTGGCTTGAGGGTCAGAGACGATTAATCGTCTTTGCCGCCCATGCTCGCGTTCAGCAACTCTGCCAGGCTGGCAGAAGCTTCGTCCGCAGTCACCTGAGGAACAACCGGCGTTTCGCCAGCTGCTTTACGGCGCATACGATCCTGATGATAAGCGTAACCGGTACCGGCTGGGATCAGACGGCCCACGATGACGTTCTCTTTCAGGCCGCGCAGTTCGTCGCGTTTGCCCGCAACGGCTGCTTCGGTCAGTACGCGCGTCGTTTCCTGGAACGAGGCCGCAGAGATGAAGGACTCGGTCGCCAGAGACGCTTTGGTGATACCCAGCAGATCGCGTGCGAAGGTCGCTGCGATTTTGCCGTTGGCTTCGAGCTCACGGTTAGCAATTTTAACGCGTGAGAACTCAACCTGCTCACCGTCCAGGAAGTCTGCACTTCCTGCACTTGCGATGGTTGCTTTACGCAACATCTGACGCACGATGACTTCGATGTGCTTATCGTTAATCTTAACGCCTTGCAGACGGTAAACTTCCTGCACTTCGTTAGTGATGTAACGGGTCACCGCATGCACGCCACGCAGACGCAGAATGTCATGTGGAGACTCAGGGCCATCGGAAACAACATCACCACGTTCAACACGTTCACCTTCGAACACGTTCAGCTGACGCCATTTCGGGATCATCTCTTCGTAATGATCGCTGCCATCAATCGGGGTGATAACCAGACGACGTTTCCCTTTGGTTTCTTTACCGAAGGAAATGATGCCGCTGATTTCAGCCAGGATTGCCGGCTCTTTCGGACGACGGGCTTCGAACAGGTCAGCAACGCGTGGCAGACCACCGGTGATGTCCTTGGTACCGCCAGATTCCTGCGGTACACGAGCCAGGGTGTCACCAGAACTGATCTTGATGCCATCTTCCAGCTGCACAATTGCTTTACCCGGCAGGAAGTACTGAGCAGGCATATCGGAGCCTGGGATCATTACATCGTTGCCATTAGCATCAACAATTTTCAGCGCTGGACGCAGATCTTTACCACCGGCAGTACGTTCAGCACTGTCCAGGATCACCAGAGAAGAAAGACCGGTAAGGTCATCTGTCTGACGGGTAATGGTCTGGCCGTCGATCATGTCAGTGAAGCGAATGAAACCGCTCACTTCGGTGATCACTGGCATGGTGTGCGGATCCCAGTTTGCTACGGTCTCGCCCGCTGCAACCTGCTCGCCGTCGCCTTTCGCCATGGTTGAACCGTAAGGAACTTTATAGCTCTCTTTGGTACGACCAAATTCGTCGATCATTTTCAGTTCAACGTTACGCGAGGTGATCACCAGCTTGCCAGCGGAGTTGGTTACCGACTTGGCATTGATCAGTTTCAGCGTACCTTTGTTCTTCACCTGGATGCTGGATTCAGCAGCCGCACGAGATGCCGCACCACCGATGTGGAATGTACGCATCGTCAGCTGGGTACCCGGCTCACCGATGGACTGTGCTGCGATAACGCCGATGGCCTCACCTTTGTTGATGATGTGACCACGTGCCAGATCGCGTCCATAACAGTGTGCACACACACCGAAGTCAGTTTCGCAACCTACTACGGAACGGACTTTCAGGCTGTCAACAGAGTGCTCTTCCAACAGATCACACTGCTGTTCGTGCAGCAGGGTGTTACGTGGCAGCAGAATGTCAGCAGTACCCGGCTTGATCACATCTTCAGCCGTCACACGACCCAGAACACGCTCACGCAGTGGCTCTTTAACATCGCCACCCTCGATAACCGGGGTCATCATGATACCTTCGTGGGTACCACAATCGTCTTCAGTGACAACCAGATCCTGTGCCACGTCAACCAGACGACGGGTCAGGTAACCGGAGTTAGCTGTTTTCAGTGCGGTATCCGCAAGACCTTTACGTGCACCGTGCGTCGAGATGAAGTACTGGAGTACGTTCAGACCTTCACGGAAGTTCGCGGTAATTGGCGTCTCGATGATTGAGCCATCTGGCTTAGCCATCAGACCACGCATACCGGCCAACTGACGAATCTGTGCTGCAGAACCACGCGCACCGGAGTCAGCCATCATAAAGATGCTGTTGAAGGAAACCTGACGCTCTTCTTCACCGTCACGGTTGATAACCACTTCGGTAGACAGGTTTTCCATCATCGCTTTAGCAACGCGTTCGTTGGCCGCAGCCCAGATATCGATCACTTTGTTATAGCGTTCGCCAGCGGTAACCAGACCAGACTGGAACTGCTGCTGGATCTCAGCCACTTCTGCTTCCGCTTCGGTGATGATTTCCACTTTCTTCTCTGGGATGACCATGTCGTCGATACCTACTGACGCACCTGAGCGCGCTGCATAGGCAAAACCGGTGTACATGGTCTGGTCCGCAAAGATAACGGTCGGCTTCAGGCCCAGGATGCGGTAACAGGTGTTCAGCATCTTGGAGATCGCTTTTTTGCCCAGCGCCTGGTTGACGATAGAGTACGGCAAACCTTTAGGCACGATCATCCACAGGATGGCGCGACCAATGGTGGTATCGATGATGCTGGTTTTAGCAACCCACTCATCCTGCTCGTTCTTTTCGTGCTCGGTGATACGGACTTTCACACGAGCGTGCAGAGAGGCCAGACCGGCGCGGTAAACACGCTCAGCTTCTTTCGGGCCAGTCAGCACCATGCCTTCGCCTTTGGCGTTAACACAGTCGCGGGTCATGTAGTACAGACCCAATACAACGTCCTGAGAAGGAACGATGATTGGCTCACCGTTCGCTGGAGACAGGATGTTGTTGGTAGACATCATCAACGCACGCGCTTCCAGCTGGGCTTCCAGCGTCAGCGGTACGTGAACAGCCATCTGGTCACCATCGAAGTCGGCGTTATAAGCCGCACAAACCAACGGGTGCAGCTGGATAGCTTTACCTTCGATCAGTACTGGCTCAAATGCCTGGATGCCCAGACGGTGCAGAGTTGGTGCACGGTTCAGCAGGACCGGGTGTTCGCGGATCACTTCGTCGAGGATATCCCAAACGATAGCTTCTTCACGCTCAACCATTTTCTTGGCAGCTTTAATGGTGGTAGCAAGACCACGCAGTTCCAACTTGCCGTAGATGAACGGTTTGAACAGTTCCAGTGCCATTTTCTTCGGCAGACCACACTGGTGCAGACGCAGGTATGGACCGACGGTGATAACCGAACGACCAGAGTAGTCGACACGTTTACCCAGCAAGTTCTGACGGAAACGACCCTGCTTACCTTTGATCATATCGGCCAAAGATTTCAGAGGACGCTTGTTAGAACCGGTGATCGCACGACCGCGACGGCCGTTATCCAACAGCGCATCGACCGCTTCCTGCAACATACGTTTTTCGTTACGTACGATGATATCTGGCGCAGCCAGATCCAGCAGGCGTTTCAGACGGTTGTTACGGTTGATCACGCGACGATACAGATCGTTCAGATCCGACGTAGCGAAACGACCGCCGTCCAGCGGTACCAGCGGACGCAGATCCGGTGGCAGTACAGGCAGCACGGTCAGGATCATCCACTCTGGCTTGTTACCAGACTGAACGAACGCTTCCAGCAGCTTGATACGCTTGGTCAGTTTTTTGCGTTTGGTTTCGGAGTTGGTTTCGGTCAGCTCTTCACGCAGCGTCTCGCATTCCTGCTCCAGATCCATGTTTTTCAACAGGGCCTGAATAGCTTCCGCACCCATCTTCGCGTCGAATTCGTCACCGAACTCTTCCAGCGCATCCAGATACTGCTCTTCAGTCAGGATCTGACGACGCTCGAGGTTGGTCATGCCGCCTTCAACCACAACGTATGATTCGAAGTACAGCACGCGCTCGATGTCACGCAGTGGCATATCCAGCAGCAAACCGATGCGCGAAGGCAGCGATTTCAGGAACCAGATGTGCGCAGTAGGTGATGCCAACTCAATGTGGCCCATGCGCTCACGGCGAACCTTGGTCTGTGTAACTTCAACGCCACACTTCTCACAGATCACACCACGGTGTTTCAGGCGCTTGTACTTACCGCACAGGCACTCATAGTCTTTTACCGGCCCGAAAATACGCGCACAGAAAAGCCCGTCACGTTCTGGTTTGAACGTACGGTAGTTGATGGTTTCTGGCTTTTTAACTTCACCAAAAGACCATGAACGGATCATGTCTGGCGAGGCCAGAGCAATTTTGATCGCACTAAACTCTTCGGTCTTAGTTTGCGCTTTCAGAAACTTAAGTAAGTCTTTCACGGATTAGCTCCCGTCGGAGTGAGACTTCTCAGCACGTCCAGGCGGACGTGCTGTAACCAGTACAAATTCGAGTGCTTTTCCCGTTATCTCTCAGGCTGCATCCACATGGGCTACAGCCTGAAAGTCACAGGGATTACTCGTCTTCCAGCTCGATGTTAATACCCAGCGAGCGGATCTCTTTCAACAGTACGTTGAAGGATTCCGGCATGCCCGGTTCCATCTGATGGTTACCGTCCACGATGTTTTTATACATCTTGGTACGGCCATTAACGTCATCAGACTTCACGGTCAGCATTTCCTGCAGGGTATAAGCGGCACCGTATGCTTCCAGTGCCCACACTTCCATCTCACCGAATCGCTGTCCACCGAACTGCGCCTTACCACCCAGCGGCTGCTGAGTAACGAGGCTGTAAGAGCCGGTAGAACGTGCATGCATCTTGTCATCCACTAAGTGGTTGAGTTTCAGCATGTACATGTAGCCAACGGTAACCTGACGCTCGAACTGCTCGCCAGTACGACCATCAAACAGCGTGATCTGACCAGAAGAAGGCAGGCCGCCGAGCTGTAACAGCTCTTTGATTTCGCTTTCTTTCGCGCCGTCAAACACTGGTGTTGCGATTGGCATCCCCTTCTTCAGGTTTTCTGCCAGACGCAGCACTTCGTCGTCGGTGAAGGTGTTCAGATCGACTTTCTGACGTAAATCGGAGCCCAGATCGTACGCACGCTGAATAAACTCACGCAGCTTAGACACTTCTTCCTGCTTCTTAAGCATGGCGTTGATCTTCTCGCCAATACCTTTCGCAGCCATACCCAGGTGGGTTTCAAGAATCTGTCCAATGTTCATACGTGATGGTACGCCCAGCGGGTTCAGTACGATGTCGACCGGCGTACCGTTCTCATCGTATGGCATATCTTCGATCGGGTTGATCTTGGAGATAACACCTTTGTTCCCGTGACGACCAGCCATCTTGTCACCAGGCTGGATCTGACGTTTAACGGCCAGATACACTTTAACGATTTTCAGCACGCCAGGTGCCAGGTCATCGCCCTGAGTGATTTTGCGGCGCTTCGCTTCGAGTTTCTTCTCAAACTCGTGCTTCAGCTCGTCGTACTGCTCTGCCAGCTGTTCCAGCTGGTTTTGCTTGTCTTCGTCGGTCAGGCCGAGTTCCAACCAGCGCTCGCGAGGCAGCTTTTCCAGTTTTTCCGCTTCAACGCCACCGGCAACCAGCAGGTAGCTAATACGGCTAAACAGGCCAGCTTCGAGGATCTGCAATTCTTCAGACAGGTCTTTCTTCGCCTGCTTCAGCTGCATCTCTTCGATTTCCAGCGCGCGCTTGTCTTTTTCCACGCCATCGCGGGTGAAGACCTGCACATCAATAATGGTGCCTGATACGCCGTTTGGTACACGCAGAGAAGAGTCTTTAACGTCAGACGCTTTCTCACCGAAGATCGCACGTAACAGCTTCTCTTCTGGCGTCAGCTGGGTTTCACCTTTCGGCGTTACCTTACCAACCAGAATGTCGCCGCCGGTCACTTCAGCACCGATATAAACGATACCGGATTCATCCAGCTTGGAGAGCGCAGCTTCACCCACGTTAGGGATGTCAGCGGTGATCTCTTCCGGCCCCAACTTGGTGTCGCGAGACACACATGCCAGTTCCTGAATGTGGATGGTGGTGAAGCGATCTTCCTGTACCACACGCTCGGAGACTAAGATGGAGTCTTCGAAGTTGTAGCCGTTCCAAGGCATGAACGCGACGCGCATGTTCTGACCCAGTGCCAGTTCGCCGAGATCCGTTGAAGGACCATCAGCCAGCACATCACCACGTTCAATTGGCTCACCCAGGTTCACGCAAGGCATCTGGTTGATGCAGGTGTTCTGGTTAGAACGGGTGTATTTGGTCAGGTTGTAAATGTCGATACCGGCTTCGCCTGGGTACATTTCGTCTTCGTTAACTTTGATAACGATACGGGATGCATCCACGTACTGAACAGTACCACCACGTTTTGCTACGGCTGTAACACCGGAGTCAACCGCTACCGCGCGTTCCATACCGGTACCAACCAGCGGCTTATCAGCACGCAGAGTTGGAACCGCTTGACGTTGCATGTTTGCACCCATCAATGCGCGGTTGGCGTCATCGTGCTCCAGGAACGGGATCAGTGACGCACCAACAGAAACGATCTGCTGGGTGGATACGTCCATGTAGTCAACCTGATCGCGGCTGAACAAGCTCGATTCGCCTTTACTACGGCAAGTAACCAGATCGTCTACGAAGTGACCTTCGTCGTCGAGGTTGGTGTTAGCCTGAGCGATAACGTAGTTACCCTCTTCAATTGCAGAGAGGTAATGAATTTCGTCGGTCACCACGCCTTCGCGAACGCGACGGTATGGGGTTTCCAGGAAACCGTACTCATTGGTCTGTGCGTACACGGACAAGGAGTTGATCAGACCGATGTTTGGACCTTCAGGCGTTTCGATTGGGCACACGCGACCGTAGTGCGTCGGGTGAACGTCTCGAACTTCAAAGCCTGCACGCTCACGCGTCAGACCGCCCGGGCCAAGTGCAGAGATACGACGTTTGTGCGTAATCTCAGACAGTGGGTTGTTCTGGTCCATAAACTGGGACAGCTGGCTGGAACCAAAGAACTCTTTCACTGCTGCAGAAATTGGCTTGGCGTTGATCATGTCCTGAGGCATCAGGGTATCCAGATCGCCTAAAGACAGACGCTCTTTCACCGCACGCTCAACACGGACCAGACCGACACGGAACTGGTTTTCTGCCATTTCGCCAACGGAACGAATACGACGGTTGCCGAGGTGGTCGATATCATCCACTTCGCCAATACCGTTACGGATCCCGATCAGTTTACGCATCACCTGGATGATGTCGTCTTTGCTCAGAATACCGGAACCTTCGATCTCGTCACGCAGCAGAGAACGGTTGAACTTCATACGACCAACCGCAGACAGATCGTAGCGGTCTTCAGAGAAGAACAGGTTCTCGAACAGGTTTTCAGCCGCTTCGCGCGTTGGTGGTTCACCAGGGCGCATCATGCGGTAGATCTCAACCAGTGCGCTCAAGCGATCGCTGGTTGGGTCGACGCGGACGGTTTCGGAAATGTACGCACCGTGATCCAGGTCGTTGGTGAACAGCGTTTCGATGCGCTTGTGACCAGACTGGCTCAGCTTAGCCAGCAGATCCAGCGACAGCTCCATGTTGGCAGCAACGATCAGCTCACCGGTGCTCTCGTCAACATAGTCTTTAGCAACGACTTTGCCGGCGATGTATTCAACAGGAACTTCGATGTGCTCAATGCCATCTTTTTCCAGCTGACGGATATGACGTGCAGTAATACGACGGCCTTTCTCAACGTAGATAGTACCGTTGGATTCGATATCGAATGAGGCAGTGTCTCCACGCAGGCGCTCAGGAACAAGTTCCATCTGCAGCTTGTTGTCGCGGATTTCATACACGATTTTGTCAAAGAACAGATCAAGGATCTGCTCAGTGGTGTAATTCAGTGCACGCAGAATGATGGTCGCAGGCAATTTACGGCGACGGTCAATTCGAACGAACAGGTTGTCTTTCGGGTCGAACTCAAAGTCCAACCACGAACCACGGTAAGGAATGATACGTGCGTTATAAAGCACTTTACCCGATGAGTGGGTTTTACCCTTATCGCTGTCGAAGAAGACACCAGGACTACGATGCAGCTGAGAAACGATAACCCTTTCTGTACCGTTGATGACAAAGGTACCGTTATCGGTCATGAGTGGAATTTCACCCATGTAAACTTCTTGTTCTTTGATGTCCTTAACGGTGCCTTCCGGCGCTTCGCGCTCGTAGATCACCAGGCGCAGTTTTACGCGCAGGGGTGCAGAGTACGTGACGCCACGAATCTGACACTCTTTCACATCAAAAACAGGTTCGCCTAAACGGTAGCTGACGTACTGCAGTTCAGAATTACCGCTATAGCTTTGGATTGGGAATACGGAACGGAAAGCCGCTTCCAAACCATGTTGACCTTCCGGGTCTTGCTCGATGAACTTCTGGAACGAGTCAAGCTGGATAGAAAGGAGATAAGGAATGTCGAGCACCTGGGGGCGCTTTCCAAAATCCTTACGAATACGTTTTTTCTCGGTATAGGAGTAAACCATAGGGTTCCTCAGCTCGCTGAAAGGTAGAACCTCGCTGTCCGTCCAGAGGGGACAGTTCATGCAACACTATTTTGTGACGCGGAAAGAAGACTCCCCTTCCGTAATACCTCTTTCTATCACGCTTAAATCATTTCGTTGCCGTAGCAAAGCAGAGAAGCGCCGCAGGAGGGCAATATATTAAGTCGTCGATAGAGAAAGATATTAAGCAATTCAATGACTAAACAGTGTGAAACGTCATTGACGCTGTAGAGCGCAAAAAGGCTGGTGACTAAAAAGTCACCAGCCGTCAGCCTAAATCAGATTAGGCTGCAACCTGAAAGGTTGGCTTACTTAACTTCAACTTCTGCGCCAGCTTCTTCCAGTGCTTTCTTCAGAGACTCAGCGTCGTCTTTGCTGATGCCTTCTTTCAGGGCAGCAGGTGCAGACTCAACCAGGTCTTTAGCTTCTTTCAAGCCCAGACCAGTTGCGCCACGTACTGCTTTGATCACGGCAACTTTGTTAGCGCCGATAGCTTTCAGTACAACGTCGAACTCGGTTTTTTCTTCTACAGCTTCAGCAGCAGCGGCTGGGCCAGCAACTGCAGCAGCAGCTGAAACGCCGAATTTTTCTTCCATAGCGGAGATCAGTTCAACGATTTCCATTACAGACAGGGCTGCAACGCCTTCAATGATTTGTTCTTTAGTGATTGACATGTCAAATGTTCCTGAAATTCAGTTTAGGTGTAAATACGTTAGCAAGAGTACGGAAAATGAAAGGCCTGAGCTTATGCAGCTTCAGCTTCTTTCTGATCACGTACTGCAGCCAGAGTGCGAACCAGTTTGCCGGCAGCGGCTTCTTTCATGGTTGCCATCAGGCGTGCGACTGCTTCATCGTAAGTAGGCAGAGTTGCCAGGCGGTCGATCTGAGCCGCACTGATTAACTCGCCTTCAAAGGCCGCAGCTTTAACCTCAAATTTTGCATTCGCTTTAGCGAAATCTTTGAACAGACGAGCAGCAGCGCCCGGGTGTTCCATAGAATATGCAATCAAGGTTGGACCGACGAACGTGTCTTTCAGGCACTCAAACTGAGTACCTTCAACGACGCGGCGCAGCAAGGTGTTACGAACAACACGCATGTAAACGCCAGCTTCACGACCTGCTTTACGCAGTTCAGTCATTTTGCCTACTGGTACGCCACGAGAATCCGCAACTACCGCAGACAGCGCGCCTTTGGCTACTTCGCTGACTTCAGCAACAATCGCTTGTTTGTCTTGAAGATTTAAGGCCATTAGCTTTTGCTCCTGGATTTTGCCGGAGATGAATTTCTCCGGAACTCACTTCACCTGACCGCGTTTCCGAAGTCAGGCGCTTAACACGGTGAGCAGAATCCAGCAAAGACTATAAAAATATTCTTCAGGTTCTGTCACCGTCTACGCAGGAGATTAAGCCTCTTTCGAGACACCTGCGGTCTTGGACGGAGGCCTGGATAAGGCCAGGCTCCAACCGAAAATTCTGGTTCCGCAATTAACGGAACAACGGGCGTAAGATTCTAATAGAAACTTTCGCCCGCGTAAAGCAGATTAAACTGCAGCGTTCAGGCCAGCCTGATCGATTGCAACGCCTGCACCCATAGTGGTGGACAGGCTAACTTTCTTGATGAAAACGCCTTTCGCCTGTGAAGGTTTTGCTTTTTTCAGCGCAACCAGCAGGGATTCCAGGTTTTCTCTCAGTTTATCTGCATCGAAATCAACCTTACCGATAGTGGTATGGATGATGCCGTTTTTGTCGTTACGGTAACGAACCTGACCGGCTTTAGCGTTCTTAACCGCTTCAGCAACGTTAGGGGTTACGGTACCCACTTTCGGGTTAGGCATCAGACCGCGTGGGCCCAGTACCTGGCCCAGCTGGCCAACAACGCGCATTGCATCAGGAGATGCGATAACAACGTCGAAGTTCATTTCGCCTTTTTTGATCTGGTCAGCCAGATCTTCCATACCTACCAGCTCAGCGCCTGCAGCTTTAGCAGCTTCAGCGTTTGCGCCCTGGGCAAATACGGCAACGCGAACAGAACGGCCAGTACCGTGTGGCAGTACAGTTGCACCGCGAACGTTCTGGTCAGATTTACGGGCATCAATGCCCAGGTTTACCGCTACGTCAACGCTTTCAACGAACTTGGCAGTAGCCAGTTCTTTCAGCAGAGCAACAGCTTCGTTGATGTCATACTGTTTAGTTACATCAACTTTGTCGCGGATCACGCTCATACGCTTGGTCAGCTTAGCCATTTCTTAGTCCTCTACAACCAGGCCCATGGAACGAGCAGTACCTTCAATTGAGCGAGCCATCGCTTCAATATCAGCACCAGTCATGTCCGCAGCTTTAGTTTCTGCGATTTCACGTACCTGAGCACGCGTTACTTTACCGACTTTGTCTTTGTTCGGCTTACCGGAACCAGACTTAATACCAGCCGCTTTCTTCAGCAGGATAGGTGCTGGAGGCGTTTTGGTAACGAAGGTGAAAGAACGGTCAGAGTAAACGGTAATCACAACTGGAGTAGGCAGGCCTTTTTCCAGGGATTCTGTTTTGGCGTTAAACGCTTTACAGAATTCCATGATGTTAACACCCTGCTGACCCAGTGCCGGACCGACCGGAGGACTTGGGTTTGCCATACCAGCTGCAACCTGCAGCTTGACGTAGGCTTGTACTTTCTTAGCCATGATAATTCCTCAATTGGGTTCAGACGCTCCGTGAAGAGCTCCCCGTGATTAATATTCCACACGCTGCGAACAGCGCATAAAAACAAAAGGCGCGAAATTGTATGGCAATTTCGCGCCTCTCGCAACCAATTTTCACTCAAAGAGATCATTTTATATGCAGGGAGTGGTTACCCCACAGTCTGTCTCCGCGCAGAGTGATTATCAGCCTTTTTCAACCTGACCAAAGTCCAGCTCAACCGGCGTAGCACGCCCAAAGATTGAAACCGACACTTTCAGGCGGCTTTTCTCATAATCCACTTCTTCAACCACACCGTTGAAGTCTGCGAACGGACCGTCACTAACACGGACCATTTCACCAGGTTCAAACATGGTTTTCGGACGTGGCTTATCACCAACCTGCTGCAGGCGGTTCATGATCGCATCGACTTCTTTATCGCTAATAGGTGCCGGACGATCGGAGGTACCACCAATGAATCCCATGACACGAGGCACGCTACGCACTAAGTGCCAGCTTGCATCATTCATGAGCATTTGGACCAGGACATAACCCGGGAAGAACTTACGCTCGCTTTTACGACGCTGACCACCACGGATCTCAACCACTTCTTCAGTTGGAACCATGACATCGCCAAAAAGCTCTTCCATGTTATGTAACTTGATATGCTCGCGCAGCGATTGGGCTACGCGGCCTTCAAAACCGGAAAACGCCTGAACGACGTACCAGCGCATTTTTGGAGCTTCAGACATCTCAGAACCTCAGGCCAGTGATAAACGATACCAGACGGACCAGAATACCATCCAGTCCCCACAAAATCAGTGACATCACGGCAGTAACCGCGGCAACGATTAACGTGGTATGCAACGTTTCCTGGCGAGTCGGCCAAATGACCTTGCGAACTTCGGTGCGGGCTTCACGGGCAAACGCCAGTGTAGACTTACCTTTCGTGGTCAGCAGCGCAATGCCACCGGCGACAGCGATAAGGACAACGACGGCCAGCGCACGCAACGGCAGCGAGACTTCACGGTAAAAGTAGTTACCTACGATGGCCAGAATCAGTAGTAACACTACGACTAGCCACTTTACCGCTTCCAGGCCACGCCCGCTCCCTTGAGCTTCGGTATTAGCACTCATAAACCAACCTGCCACAATAAACAGAAACTATTTTGCCCCGTAATACGAGGCAACCAAACCGAATGAGGCTTTCAGGCGAAACTCGGCATATAACGCCGTGCTACAGAGCCTGCCTCAGCAATGATTATGGTTGAAAATCACTGATGAGCCAGGTTCTATGTTACAGCGTGCAAAAAGGGCATCAAATGATGCCCTTTTCATGTGCGTTGCGTCAAATATTATCCGCGATTATGCGATAACTTTAGCAACAACACCCGCACCAACAGTACGGCCACCTTCACGGATTGCGAAACGCAGACCGTCATCCATCGCGATTGGGTGGATCAGGGTAACCACCATCTGGATGTTGTCACCAGGCATGACCATCTCAACGCCTTCTGGCAGTTCGATGGTACCGGTCACGTCAGTTGTACGGAAGTAGAACTGTGGACGGTAGCCTTTGAAGAACGGAGTATGACGGCCGCCTTCGTCTTTGGACAGAATGTAAACTTCTGACTCAAATTTGGTGTGTGGCTTGATAGAGCCTGGCTTAGCCAGAACCTGACCACGCTGAATGTCTTCACGCTTGATACCACGCAGCAGAACACCACAGTTCTCGCCTGCACGACCTTCGTCCAGCAGCTTACGGAACATTTCAACGCCGGTACAAGTTGATTTAGCCGTATCTTTGATGCCGACGATTTCAACTTCTTCACCAACTTTAATGATACCGCGCTCTACACGACCGGTAACAACAGTACCACGGCCGGAGATGGAGAATACGTCTTCGATTGGCAGCAGGAATGGCTTGTCAATTGCGCGCTCTGGTTCTGGGATGTAGTTATCCAGGTGGCCAGCCAGCTCGATGATTTTCTCTTCCCACTCAGCTTCGCCCTGCAGTGCTTTCAGTGCAGAACCGCGAACGATTGGCAGGTCATCACCAGGGAAGTCGTAGGCAGAAAGAAGTTCACGAACTTCCATCTCAACCAGTTCCAGCAGCTCTTCATCATCAACCATGTCGCATTTGTTCATGAATACGATGATGAAAGGAACGCCAACCTGGCGACCCAGCAGGATGTGCTCACGGGTCTGAGGCATAGGGCCGTCAGTTGCAGCAACAACCAGAATTGCACCGTCCATCTGTGCAGCACCGGTGATCATGTTTTTCACATAGTCGGCGTGGCCTGGGCAGTCAACGTGCGCATAGTGGCGTGATGGGGTGTCATATTCAACGTGGGAAGTGTTGATGGTGATACCACGCGCTTTTTCTTCTGGTGCGTTATCGATCTGGTCGAATGCACGAGCAGAACCACCGTAGGTCTTAGCCAGAACGGTAGTGATAGCAGCAGTCAGGGTAGTTTTACCGTGGTCAACGTGGCCGATTGTACCAACGTTGACGTGCGGTTTGGAACGTTCAAATTTTTCTTTAGACATAACTTGTCCCTCTAAGACACGGATAAATCGGTGATATCACCACATCAACCAGGCAAAGCCTGAACAGTTGAATTTTAACGTACAGAGAAAGAATCAGGGAGGGAGAATTAGAAGTGGTGCTGATACCCAGAGTCGAACTGGGGACCTCACCCTTACCAAGGGTGCGCTCTACCAACTGAGCCATATCAGCACGGCTTGGAGCGGGCAGCGGGAATCGAACCCGCATCATCAGCTTGGAAGGCTGAGGTAATAGCCATTATACGATGCCCGCATCCTGGAACTCGGCTACCTGTTCTGTCTGTAGCTTTTGAACAACAAGAAGATGCCCCCTTGCTATTCGAGTCAACCCGCATACGCTTGATGACCCTGACTGCGCTGGTGCTCAGTCTAAAATCTTCATTCATTTCAACCTTAACGTTCCGGGTCGAAATGGTGGTGGGGGAAGGATTCGAACCTTCGAAGTCGATGACGGCAGATTTACAGTCTGCTCCCTTTGGCCGCTCGGGAACCCCACCAGGGGTATTTCGTTACTTGATGGTGCCGGCTACCGGAATCGAACTGGTGACCTACTGATTACAAGTCAGTTGCTCTACCAACTGAGCTAAGCCGGCATCAAGTGGTGCGCATTCTAGGAAGACCTGGCCTCTGATGCAACAAAAAAATTGCGATAAATGTTCTTATGCTTACTATTTGTGCAATTCTTCGCAAATTATCGCATTGGGGCAGAAAAACAGTTCAAAGAAGCGCCATTTTAGCGATTTTTTCACCAGCATCCACGCGGATGATTTTGCGATTCAACTGCGCCGCTAAGTTTAAAAGATGCATGATCGCGGCAAAAAAATTGCGATGGCAACACTCTACGCTTAAAAAGGCGACAATTGGCAGGCATCGTGCCATGACTGACTAAACAGAGGCGGCGTATAAGCGATTTTTTCTTGGCGTGTGTGATCAGTTTCTTTTGCTGATTGCCAGCACATTATTCAATAAATGCGGGTGCCGTTCCGTTTGCGCTCGCAGAATATATTTTTCCTTCAGCTACTGTCTCTCTGGTGGTAACCTCCTGCCCATTGTTTTCTGAAATTTACCTTAGTCACATGAGCTGGAAAAGGCGGGTTTATCCCCCTCGACAGAGTAGTTAACTCTACGACAGGCAAATTCTTGCTGGCAGAAGCATGCATATGAGCAAAAAAGACTCCTTGTTGACCACCCCCTATCTACAATTCAATCGTGATCAATGGGCTGCGCTCCGCGATTCAGTCCCAATGACCTTGAGTGAACAAGAAATTGCCCGCCTGAAGGGGATAAATGAAGATTTATCTCTTGAGGAAGTAGCCGAGATCTATCTTCCCCTTTCACGTCTGCTTAATTTCTATATCAGTTCTAACGTTCGTCGTCAGGCTGTACTTGAGCAGTTCCTGGGAACCAATGGCCAGAAGATTCCCTATATCATCAGTATTGCTGGCAGCGTCGCCGTGGGTAAGAGCACTACAGCGCGTGTACTGCAGGCTCTGCTGAGCCGCTGGCCTGAGCATCGGCGGGTAGAGCTGATCACCACTGACGGCTTCCTGCACCCTAATGAGGTGCTTAAAGAACGCGGTCTGATGAAGAAGAAAGGCTTTCCGCAGTCTTACGACATGCACCGACTGGTGAATTTCGTATCAGATTTAAAATCAGGCGCTTCGCAGGTCACGGCTCCGGTTTACTCTCATCTTATTTATGATGTGATCCCGCAGGGTGACAAGGTTGTGCAGCAGCCTGATATTTTGATTCTTGAAGGGCTTAACGTCTTGCAGAGTGGGATGGACTATCCTCACGATCCGCATCACGTCTTTGTCTCTGATTTTGTAGACTTCTCAATTTACGTCGATGCCCCGCAAGATCTGCTGCAGAGCTGGTACATTAACCGCTTCCTGAAATTCCGCCAGGGCGCCTTTACCGATCCAGACTCTTATTTCCACAACTACGCGAAACTCTCTGAAGAGGAAGCGGTGGGCGTGGCAACTCAGCTATGGGAAGAGATCAACCTTATGAACCTTAAGGAAAATATCTTGCCTACCCGGGAACGAGCCAGCCTGATAATGACCAAAAGCGTCGATCATGCGGTGGACCTGGTCCGCTTGCGGAAATAAAAAAAGGGGCGAAAGCCCCTTTTCTTGCAATTAATCTTGCGGACGAAGCGAAATTTCGCCCCCGACCCAGGATTTCCTTACCCCATCCTGCTCCAGAATTAATCCGCCTTGCTGATCGATGCCGCGCGCAATTCCCGGGATTTCTTTATCGCCAATCAGCAATTTAACCGGCCGGTTAATAAAGTTATCCAGCTCGCTCCAGCGATCGATAAAAGGTGCCAGTCCCTCGCGCTCAAATATCGGCAACGATTCACGCATATTGTTGATCAGATGCGCCGTTAGCGTATTTCGGTCCACGTTGACGCCGGCTTCCTGCAGGTTTATCCAGCCCTGGTTCACAATACCGGCATCGGGTGAGCGCATAGCAAGATTGATACCCGCACCGATCACCAACTGAGCGGCATCGCCGGTTTTTCCGGTCAACTCAACCAAAATGCCGGCCAGTTTGCGATCGTTCAGATAGAGATCGTTAGGCCACTTTACGCGAACGTCTTTAGCACCCAGTGATTGCAAAACTTCGGCAATGACAATCCCGATAACTAAACTCAGGCCCATTGCCGCCATTGGCCCCTGGTCCAGGCGCCAGTAAAGAGATAAATAGAGATTAGAACCAAACGGGGAGAACCACTGACGACCACGCCGTCCTCTGCCAGCCTGTTGATACTCTGCGACACAGGCATCACCTGATTGCAGTGAATCCATTCTTTCCAACAGATACTGATTAGTTGAATCAATCACCGGGATTACGGCCAGCCGTTTTTCCTTCAGCTGCGCCATAATCGTTTCTTCATCCAGCAGCTGCATCGGTGCCGGCAGGCTATAGCCTTTGCCGGTAACAGTGAAGACATCAATCCCCCAATCCTTCAGGGTCTGAATGTGCTTATTGATTGCGGCGCGGCTCATACCCAGCTGTTCGCCAAGCTGCTCTCCGGAATGGAACTCGCCATCAGCCAACAGGCCAATCAGCGTTAACGGGACGGTATTTGCTTTCATGCAATGACTCCAACTGCATCCTTTTCACCCTGCGCGCCAATAAAGCGCACCTCAGGCTCAAGCCACACGTTAAATTTCGTGCCCACTCGTTGGCGCACTTCATGCGCTAAAGCCACTATGTCGCTCCCTGTCGCCTTCTCTTTGTTGATCAAAACCAGCGCCTGCTGCTGATGCACCGCTGCGCCGCCAACGCTAACCCCTTTAAGCTCACACTGCTCAATCAGCCAGCCTGCAGCCAGCTTTACTCTTCCATCCGCTTGAGGATAAGCGGGCAGCGTTGGGTAGGCAGTGCGGATCGCCTCTGCGGCTTCAGCAGTGACAACCGGATTCTTGAAGAAGCTGCCAGCGTTACCTGTTATCGCCGGATCCGGCAGCTTACTGCTACGCATTGCGCAGACCGCATCGAAAATTTGTTGGGGAGTGACTGTCTGTGGATCTAATGCTCTCAGGTCGCCGTAAGTCATTACCGGGCACCACTGTTTGTTCAACACCAGTCCTACGGCAACAATGGCATAGCCCAGCTGATACTGATGCTTAAAGATGCTGTCCCGATAACCGAACTGGCATGCGGCTGCCGTCAGACGTTCGACTTCACCGGTGTTTAAATCCAATACATCAACATAAGCACAGACATCCTTTAGCTCGACGCCATAAGCCCCAATGTTCTGTATAGGTGCTGAACCAACACAACCGGGGATCATCGCCAGATTTTCCAGTCCCGGTATGCCTTTCTCCAGCAGGACCTGCACCAGATTGTGCCAGTTTTCACCCGCGCCGATATGCAGCTGCCAGTGATGCTGATCTTCCTCGATCTGTATGCCTTTAATTCTGTTGATGATCACCCGGCCAGAAAAGTCTTCCAGGAAAAGAATGTTGCTACCTTCTCCCAGTAGCAACACCGGCTGGTTGTGTAGCAGGCTCTGCTGCCAGCTTTGCAGAAGCGACTCTGCGCTGGTCGCTACATCAAGATTGGCGGCATGGGCGTCAAGGCCAAAAGTATTCCAGGATTGAAGGGAGTTATGTTGAGAGGACATGCTCAAACCTTAATAAATTAATCTACGGGAGAGTGTACCCCATCCATCCGCAAGCTTGCAGTGGATTTTGATTTAATAAAGACTTTTGTTGTAATACGGGAATGAGTTACGGATAACCCCTAAAAACCAAACTCTTGAATATTGCTTTATATTAAAATGCAGGGACAAAACCCCATCTCAATCAATCGACTGTTTCACCAAAACATTCACCCACCATTAAATAACCCCCTTTAACAATGATGAGGTTTAATTGAATGCATGATTGTAATAATGAATTTAGATCACATCAGACGACCCGATGATATTCATTCCATCTGAAGACTATTTGATACAGATTCAGGCAATGAAGGTCTACCAGACTACAACTGTTGATAGGATAGCTGATGAGATGGAATTATTTTAACGCTATTCAGGTTCAGTTTTTCATATTGTCTCGGGACGCCATTAGCAGGAGATTGGCCATAAAAACTGGCTAATATATAATGCGAGTGATTGGTGTTTACCACCAAGAAATCATTTAAATATTTTGAGCTCCCCTGTCTGTCTTACGTCATGTACAATGCGTGCAATGGAAGGTTAGGATATAGCAATATCAGTCGCTCAGTTATTTCACTCAACAAACCCTTCACTCAGTGTCTTTATCCTCTGCACTTTTATTCTCTCCTTATAATTTAAATATTATCTGTAAAAAACCACAGTCAGAATAAATTTTTGCTAATTACTCTTATAGTTTGGTTATTCCATCGGGTTTATGGATCTCAATAAAATTACCATTATGTTCTCCTTAACAAGGTCGGGTAATTAACGCTTTCAGAACACGACGTTATCTGCCTGTCATTATCCTTTAAGGCGTCGTGCGGAAGGACGGCGTCTTCTTTTGTCTGGTTTTGGGATGGTTTGGGATGGTTTGGGATGGTTTGGGAGTTTTAGGGGGTGTTTGGGGCGGTTTTGGATTTCAGTGGCGGGTTTTGGCCGTTATCAGGCGGGCCTGCTGTGGGTTTTTGCTTTTTACGCACACAAAAAAGCCCCATGCTTTCGCATGAGGCTTGTCTGCTTAATTGATGCCTGGCAGTTCCCTACTCTCGCATGGGGAGACCCCACACTACCATCGGCGCTACGGCGTTTCACTTCTGAGTTCGGCATGGGGTCAGGTGGGACCACCGCGCTAAAGCCGCCAGGCAAATTCTGTTATTCACGCCGCCATAAGGCCGCGCAAATTTATCCGGTTCAAGCTGAAAATATCGTTCGTGTCTCTCAGACACCCACCAGAACGCTTCTGGTGTTGTAAGGTTAAGCCTCACGGGTCATTAGTACCGGTTAGCTCAACGCATCGCTGCGCTTACACACCCGGCCTATCAACGTCGTAGTCTTCAACGTCCCTTCAGGGGCCTTAAAGGCCCAGGGAAGATTCATCTCGAGGCAAGTTTCGCGCTTAGATGCTTTCAGCGCTTATCTTTTCCGCACTTAGCTACCGGGCAATGCCATTGGCATGACAACCCGAACACCAGTGGTGCGTTCACTCCGGTCCTCTCGTACTAGGAGCAACCCCTCTCAATCTTCCAGCGCCCACGGCAGATAGGGACCGAACTGTCTCACGACGTTCTAAACCCAGCTCGCGTACCACTTTAAACGGCGAACAGCCGTACCCTTGGGACCTACTTCAGCCCCAGGATGTGATGAGCCGACATCGAGGTGCCAAACACCGCCGTCGATATGAACTCTTGGGCGGTATCAGCCTGTTATCCCCGGAGTACCTTTTATCCGTTGAGCGATGGCCCTTCCATTCAGAACCACCGGATCACTATGACCTGCTTTCGCACCTGCTCGAGCCGTCACTCTCGCAGTCAAGCTAGCTTATGCCATTGCACTAACCTCACGATGTCCGACCGTGATTAGCTAACCTTCGTGCTCCTCCGTTACTCTTTAGGAGGAGACCGCCCCAGTCAAACTACCCACCAGACACTGTCCCCACGCCGGATCACGGCGCCAGGTTAGAACATCAAACGTTAAAGGGTGGTATTTCAAGGTTGGCTCCACGCAGACTGGCGTCCACGCTTCAAAGCCTCCCACCTATCCTACACATCAAGGTTCAATATTCAGTGTCAAGCTATAGTAAAGGTTCACGGGGTCTTTCCGTCTTGCCGCGGGTACACTGCATCTTCACAGCGAGTTCAATTTCACTGAGTCTCGGGTGGAGACAGCCTGGCCATCATTACGCCATTCGTGCAGGTCGGAACTTACCCGACAAGGAATTTCGCTACCTTAGGACCGTTATAGTTACGGCCGCCGTTTACCGGGGCTTCGATCAAGAGCTTCTCCTTGCGGATAACCCCATCAATTAACCTTCCGGCACCGGGCAGGCGTCACACCGTATACGTCCACTTTCGTGTTTGCACAGTGCTGTGTTTTTAATAAACAGTTGCAGCCAGCTGGTATCTTCGACTGGCTTCAGCTCCGGGAGCAAGTCCCTTCACCTACGCGCCAGCGTGCCTTCTCCCGAAGTTACGGCACCATTTTGCCTAGTTCCTTCACCCGAGTTCTCTCAAGCGCCTTGGTATTCTCTACCTGACCACCTGTGTCGGTTTGGGGTACGATTCTATGTTACCTGATGCTTAGAGGCTTTTCCTGGAAGCAGGGCATTTGTTACTTCAGCACCGTAGTGCCTCGTCATCACACCTCAGCGTTAAAAGAGTCCGGATTTACCTAAACTCTCCGCCTACATGCTTAAACCGGGACAACCGTCGCCCGGCTAACATAGCCTTCTCCGTCCCCCCTTCGCAGTAACACCGAGTACAGGAATATTAACCTGTTTCCCATCGACTACGCCTTTCGGCCTCGCCTTAGGGGTCGACTCACCCTGCCCCGATTAACGTTGGACAGGAACCCTTGGTCTTCCGGCGAGCGGGCTTTTCACCCGCTTTATCGTTACTTATGTCAGCATTCGCACTTCTGATACCTCCAGCAGCCCTCACAGGCCACCTTCGACGGCTTACAGAACGCTCCCCTACCCAACAACGCATAAGCGTCGCTGCCGCAGCTTCGGTGCATGGTTTAGCCCCGTTACATCTTCCGCGCAGGCCGACTCGACCAGTGAGCTATTACGCTTTCTTTAAATGATGGCTGCTTCTAAGCCAACATCCTGGCTGTCTGTGCCTTCCCACATCGTTTCCCACTTAACCATGACTTTGGGACCTTAGCTGGCGGTCTGGGTTGTTTCCCTCTTCACGACGGACGTTAGCACCCGCCGTGTGTCTCCCGTGATAACATTCTTCGGTATTCGCAGTTTGCATCGGGTTGGTAAGCCGGGATGGCCCCCTAGCCGAAACAGTGCTCTACCCCCGAAGATGAGTTCACGAGGCGCTACCTAAATAGCTTTCGGGGAGAACCAGCTATCTCCCGGTTTGATTGGCCTTTCACCCCCAGCCACAAGTCATCCGCTAATTTTTCAACATTAGTCGGTTCGGTCCTCCAGTTAGTGTTACCCAACCTTCAACCTGCCCATGGCTAGATCACCGGGTTTCGGGTCTATACCCTGCAACTTAACGCCCAGTTAAGACTCGGTTTCCCTTCGGCTCCCCTATACGGTTAACCTTGCTACAGAATATAAGTCGCTGACCCATTATACAAAAGGTACGCAGTCACACCACGAAGGTGCTCCCACTGCTTGTACGTACACGGTTTCAGGTTCTGTTTCACTCCCCTCGCCGGGGTTCTTTTCGCCTTTCCCTCACGGTACTGGTTCACTATCGGTCAGTCAGGAGTATTTAGCCTTGGAGGATGGTCCCCCCATATTCAGACAGGATGTCACGTGTCCCGCCCTACTCATCGAACTCACAGCAAGTGCATTTTTGTGTACGGGAGTATCACCCTGTACCCTGCGACTTTCCAGACGCTTCCACTAATGCACAAACTGATTCAGGTTCTGGGCTGTTCCCCGTTCGCTCGCCGCTACTGGGGGAATCTCGGTTGATTTCTTTTCCTCTGGGTACTTAGATGTTTCAGTTCCCCAGGTTCGCCTTGCAACACTATGTATTCATGTTGCAATGATGCACCAAAGTGCACCGGGTTTCCCCATTCGGGTATCGTCGGTTATTGCGGTTCATATCACCTTACCGACGCTTATCGCAGATTAGCACGCCCTTCATCGCCTCTGACTGCCTAGGCATCCACCGTGTACGCTTAGTCACTTAACCTCACAACCCACAAGCGTCCCGAAAGACACTGCTGTTGTAAGCATTTGAGAGACTCGAACATATCGTTGATTTCATTCTTATTACGGAGAATGAAAACGACATGTCGTTTCAATTTTCAGCTTGTTCCGGATTGTTAAAGAGCAAATATCTCAAACGTGACTCGTCCTTGCGGAGAGAATCAGTTTTGAGATACGGGTTGATAATGTCTTTCACTCATTATCAGGAGATGGCGTCCCCAAGGGGATTCGAACCCCTGTTACAGCCGTGAAAGGGCAGTGTCCTGGGCCTCTAGACGATGGGGACTCTGTTACTGTTGCTCATTACGTTTTCTATCAGACAATCTGTTGTGGACACTACGCGGGAAGGTATCTTCAGGTAAGGAGGTGATCCAACCGCAGGTTCCCCTACGGTTACCTTGTTACGACTTCACCCCAGTCATGAATCACAAAGTGGTAAGCGCCCTCCCGAAGGTTAAGCTACCTACTTCTTTTGCAACCCACTCCCATGGTGTGACGGGCGGTGTGTACAAGGCCCGGGAACGTATTCACCGTAGCATTCTGATCTACGATTACTAGCGATTCCGACTTCACGGAGTCGAGTTGCAGACTCCGATCCGGACTACGACGCACTTTGTGAGGTCCGCTTGCTCTCGCGAGTTCGCTTCTCTTTGTATGCGCCATTGTAGCACGTGTGTAGCCCTGGCCGTAAGGGCCATGATGACTTGACGTCATCCCCACCTTCCTCCGGTTTGTCACCGGCAGTCTCCTTTGAGTTCCCGACATTACTCGCTGGCAACAAAGGATAAGGGTTGCGCTCGTTGCGGGACTTAACCCAACATTTCACAACACGAGCTGACGACAGCCATGCAGCACCTGTCTCACGGTTCCCGAAGGCACTAAGGCATCTCTGCCGAATTCCGTGGATGTCAAGGCCAGGTAAGGTTCTTCGCGTTGCATCGAATTAAACCACATGCTCCACCGCTTGTGCGGGCCCCCGTCAATTCATTTGAGTTTTAACCTTGCGGCCGTACTCCCCAGGCGGTCGACTTAACGCGTTAGCTCCGGAAGCCACGCCTCAAGGGCACAACCTCCAAGTCGACATCGTTTACGGCGTGGACTACCAGGGTATCTAATCCTGTTTGCTCCCCACGCTTTCGCACCTGAGCGTCAGTCTTTGTCCAGGGGGCCGCCTTCGCCACCGGTATTCCTCCAGATCTCTACGCATTTCACCGCTACACCTGGAATTCTACCCCCCTCTACAAGACTCTAGCCTGCCAGTTTCAAATGCAGTTCCCAGGTTAAGCCCGGGGATTTCACATCTGACTTGACAGACCGCCTGCGTGCGCTTTACGCCCAGTAATTCCGATTAACGCTTGCACCCTCCGTATTACCGCGGCTGCTGGCACGGAGTTAGCCGGTGCTTCTTCTGCGGGTAACGTCAATCGACAGGGTTATTAACCTTATCGCCTTCCTCCCCGCTGAAAGTACTTTACAACCCGAAGGCCTTCTTCATACACGCGGCATGGCTGCATCAGGCTTGCGCCCATTGTGCAATATTCCCCACTGCTGCCTCCCGTAGGAGTCTGGACCGTGTCTCAGTTCCAGTGTGGCTGGTCATCCTCTCAGACCAGCTAGGGATCGTCGCCTAGGTGAGCCATTACCCCACCTACTAGCTAATCCCATCTGGGCACATCCGATGGTGTGAGGCCCGAAGGTCCCCCACTTTGGTCCGAAGACGTTATGCGGTATTAGCTACCGTTTCCAGTAGTTATCCCCCTCCATCAGGCAGTTTCCCAGACATTACTCACCCGTCCGCCACTCGTCACCCGAGAGCAAGCTCTCTGTGCTACCGTTCGACTTGCATGTGTTAGGCCTGCCGCCAGCGTTCAATCTGAGCCATGATCAAACTCTTCAATTAAAAGTTCGATTTGCTGAAACAAGTTCAGCGATGCTCAAGTGTAAAACGTCATAATGAATTTCATTATGTGTTCACTCTTAAGGCTTGATATTTTTTTGCGCCTTGCGGCGCTGATATCAATCCTGCGAGTGCCCACACAGATTGTCTGATAAATTGTTAAAGAGCGTTGCGGTAAGTGCCTTGGCGCCTTACTGCGAGGTGGCGTATATTACGCTTTCCTCCTTCAGAGTCAACTTCTTTTTGGGAAGTTTTTCTCTGGCGATTCAGCTTCCTGAACCTCTGACCCGGTGACTCGTAAGTCGTTGTTCCGTGTCAGTGGATGCGCATTATAGGGAGTTCCTGACGGAGGACAAGTGTTTATTGCAGAAAAATGACTGACAGCGTCATTTTTCATCAAAGCGCCTTTTTTTCCTGCATTTTGCCTGATAATCCAGCAAATTCATGGGCAAAGCGACCCACCTGAACCCAATCTGTGTACTCAACTTCTTTACTGACATCGGTTTCGCCGCCGGTCATACGCATAATCAAGCGGATCATAAAGCGATCGAAGAAGCCATAGCGCGGATAACGCAGTGCGCCAGCGAATACCGCACAGCAGTCCGGCTGCCATGGCGACTGCAACAGGAACTTGCGGGTATACGCATTGGTCTGCGGCGTACGCTTCTCTGCTTTACGGGCGGTCAGGTTGACGGAGAAGAAGCCGCTTGGCCTTTCATTTAATTGGGCCAGGTTCTTCTTCACAAATTTGGTTACCGCCGGATGGAAGTGACCGTAGTGAATAGAGGCCCCGATCAACACCCGATCGTACTTAGACCAGTCAACAGCAGAGGCATGTTCGATATTCACTACCTCACACTCCTGCTGCTCTTTAAGTTGGTTAGCTATATAAGCTGCAATCTCGCGGGTTTGTCCCTCGCGGCTGGAAAACAGAATCAACGCTTTCATATTCATTACTCGTTTTAGTTACTCGCGCCAGAAGGTCGGCGTAAACAGGACTAGCAGCGTGAACACTTCAAGACGACCAAACAGCATCGTCAGGATTAAGATCCATTTCGCCGTATCATTCATGGTGGTGAAGTTATCTGCCACCACTCCCAATCCTGGGCCCAGATTGTTCAGGGTAGCTGCCACCGCCGCAAACGCAGAAAAATCATCAACGCCGGTCGCGATAATCGCCAGCATGCTCAACAGGAACACCAACGCATACGCAGAGAAGAATCCCCACACCGCTTCGAGGATACGTTCCGGCAGCGCGCGCTGTCCCAGCTTGATGGTGTAAACCGCGTTCGGATGCACCAGGCGCTTTAACTCACGGTTACCCTGTTTGAACAGCAGCAGGATACGGATGACCTTAAGCCCGCCGCCCGTCGAACCGGCACAACCACCAATAAAGGCAGAGCACAACAACAAGACCGGCAGGAACAGTGGCCAGCGCGCGATGCTGTCGGTGGTAAAACCGGCGGTGGTGGCCATCGACACGACCTGGAAGAAGGCCTGGTTAAGCGTTTGCAGTCCGGAATGATAGACATCGTGGAACCACAACACGATGGTGCAGATCACCACTAAGGTCAGCTGCACCCCTATAAACATGCGGAATTCTGGATCGCGCCAGTAGACGCGAAGATTACGACCACTCAGCAGAGAGAAGTGCAGGCCGTAGTTACAGCCGGAAATCAGCAGGAAGATGGCAATAATCGTGTTAATCGTCGGGCTGTTGAAATAGCCGATACTCGCATCATGGGTGGAGAAGCCGCCGATGGCGATCGTTGAGAAGCTGTGGCCGATGGCATCAAACAGCGGCATACCCGCCAGCCAGAGTGCCAGCGCACAGACGACGGTTAGCAACACGTAGATCAGCCACAAGGTTTTCGCCGTCTCAGCAATACGCGGCCGCATCTTATTGTCTTTCAACGGGCCGGGCATTTCCGCGCGATAGAGCTGCATACCCCCCACGCCCAGAATCGGCAGAATCGCCACTGCCAGCACAATGATCCCCATGCCGCCCAGCCATTGCAGCATTTGCCGGTAGAAGAGGATCGCTTTAGGGAGCGAGTCCAGCCCCACCAGCGTCGTGGCACCGGTCGTCGTCAGACCTGAGAAGGATTCAAAGAAGGCATCGGTAATTGAAAGGTTGGGATGTTCCGCAAAGATAAAGGGCATCGCCCCCACACTGCCCAGCACTGTCCAGAACAGCACGACGATCAGGAAGCCCTCTTTAGGCTTCAGCTCTTTTTTCTGCTTTCGGTTGGGCCACCACAGCATCGAGCCGATCAGCAGTGCCATAAAGAAGGTCTGAGTAAAGGCTCGTCCGGCACCATCGCGGTAGATTAACGCGACCAGGCCCGGCACGATCATCGTCCCCGAGAACAAAATGACCAGCAACCCAACGATGCGGGTAATGGCACGATAATGCATGTAGCCTTTCCTTCCTGACGATGATGAGGTTAGTCGAGCAGTGTGAGCGTGAGCGCCCCTCGGCTAAAGTCTGTAAGATTTTGCGAAAACCCGGCCACCTGCGCATGGGGCAAGGCCAGCGTCAGCGAGACGCATGCCAAAAATTCTGTCTGCAACAGCTGGCCATGAAAGCGGCCAGTCATTCTTTCTATCTCTGCCAGTTGAGCATAGTCACAGGAGAGCGTGAAGGTCAGCATCGGGACTTTTTGCTGACGCGGCAGCAGCTTTAATGCCTGTTGAACACCCCCGCCATACGCCTTCACTAAGCCGCCCGTACCCAACTGGATGCCACCGTAATAACGCACGACGACGGCGGTCACTTCCCCGATGTTGTTTCCCATCAGCTGGGCAAGCATCGGTTTACCTGCCGTGCCAGAGGGTTCACCGTCATCAGAGAACCCAAGCTGTTGTGAGTCGGAAGGGGCTCCCGCCACCCATGCCCAGCAATGGTGGCGGGCAGAAGGATGCTCGCCTTTGACCTGATGAACAAAGGCCCGCGCCGCTTCCACGCCGTCAGTATGGGCCAACAGCGTAATAAAGCGGCTTTTTTTAATCTCCTCGCTGACGCTGAAGCGCTCAGCGGGGATGTCATACGCGTCCATCAGTCCAGCTTCAGGTCACGCGTCATATTTTCCACGCCCTGTTCGCGGATAATGACGTTATCCTCAATACGGATGCCGCCATAAGGCTTGAGCGCATCAATGCGATCCCAGTTGAAATGCTGGCTGAACTTGCCTTCACGCCATGGCGCCAGCAGGGAATCAATAAAGTAGATGCCAGGTTCAATGGTGACCACCATCCGCGGTTCCAGAATACGCGTGCAGCGCAGGTAAGGATATTGCGCAGGTGCGGCCTGATGGGTGCCCTCTTCATCCTGCATAAATCCGGCGACATCATGAACCTGAAGTCCCAGCGGATGACCAATACCATGCGGCATAAACGGCCCGGTCAGATCTTCCGCCACCAGCGCTTCTTCACTCAGCCCTTTCACCAGCTGATGCTTAAGCAACAGTTTGGCAATACGCTGGTGCATTTGCAGATGGTATTCGGTGTAGCGAACGCCAGCTTTCATCGTGGCGATCAGCGCCAGCTCTTCTTCATTCATATCGCGGATCAGCTGGGCATAGTCATTGTCACTTTGCGCTGAATAGGTGCGGGTCAGATCGGCCGCATAGCCGTTGTATTCTGTTCCGGCATCAATCAGGAAGCTACGCGACTGCGCAGGGGGCAGATGATCCAACTTGGTGTAATGCAGCACCGCAGCGTGTTCATTCAGCGCAATGATATTGCCGTAAGGCACATCAATATCGCGGTGGCCGGTGGCACTCAGGTAAGCGCCATTGATATCAAACTCGCTCATGCCTGAGAGGAACGCCTCTTTGGCCGCACGATGACCGATCACCGCGGTTTTCTGCGCTTCGCGCATGCAGTACAGCTCATAGTCAGTTTTCAGCGAGCGATGGTAATGCAGGAAATCGATAGCGGCTTTCGGGTTAGTCAGCTCCGCTTTGATGCCTAACTGCGCTGCGCGCGCGGGCACAGGGCCGATATAAGCCACATTACCCAGCTGAGCAGGCAACAGCTGTTGAATCTCATCGGCATTTTTTAACGCCACGATGTCGATTTCGTCGGTCCAGAAGCTTTGCGGCAGCGGCTCAACGTTGTGCCAGTAATCAACCGGCGAGTAGAACCACAGCTTAGGTTTGTTTACGCCATCCACCCACAGCCAGCAGTTCGGCACAGAGGTCACCGGCACCCAGGCTTTGAATTGCGGATTCACTTTAAAGGGATAGGTATGATCGTCGAGGAAAACGGTGAGCAGTTCTCCCGAATGGATCAACATGGCATCCAGCTTGCTGCGAGCTAATACCTGCTGAGCACGCGCCTGTAGTGTTTTCAGGTGGTCCTGATAAAGAGTGACCAACGATTCCATAACTCCGTCTCCATTAACGTGAAATTGAGCGCATCTTATCACAGCCCTTTACCCGATGCCGTTTTGCCGCGCCTGTGATCTTGTTTGCAAATTAGCAAACTCTCGTTTGCAAATAATTAACATCCCTTCCACACTCTCGATCATCTGGTATGACCAGATCCCCTTAATGCGGCTTCAGGAGATCAACATGCTCTACAAAGGCGACACGCTTACCCTGGACTGGCTGGAAGATGGCATCGCCGAGCTGGCTTTTGATGCGCACGGCTCGGTGAACAAGTTGGATACACAAACCGTGGCCAGCCTGGGTGAAGCTATTTCGGTTCTGGAGAAGCAGCCAGGGCTGAAAGCGCTGCTGCTCAGCTCCCGCAAACCGGCTTTTATTGTTGGCGCGGATATCACTGAGTTCCTTTCTCTGTTTGCGGCACCGGCTGAAAAACTGGAACAGTGGCTGGGCTTTGCCAACGCCATCTTTAGCCGACTGGAAGACCTGCCCGTGCCGACGCTATCCGCGATCCAGGGCTATGCCCTCGGCGGCGGATGTGAATGCATTCTGGCGACCGATTTCCGTATTGCCACCCCGGACGCCCGCATCGGCCTGCCGGAAACCAAACTGGGCATCATGCCTGGATTCGGGGGATCGGTACGTCTGCCTCGCCTGTTAGGTGCGGACAGCGCGCTGGAAATTATAGCCGCCGGCAAAGATGTCGATGCGCAAAAAGCGCTGGCCATCGGTCTGGTTGATGCCGTGGTCCCGGTTGAGAAATTGCAGCAGGCCGCGCTGGCCATCCTGCAGGAAGCGATGTCCGGCAAGCAGGACTGGCGCGCACGTCGTCAGCCGAAGCTTGCGCCGCTGAAACTGAGCAAGATTGAAGCCACCATGAGCTTCAGCATCGCAAAAAGTATGGTGCTGCAGACCGCCGGGAAACATTACCCGGCACCGATGATGGCGGTGAAAACCATTGAGGCCGCAGCAGGTCTGGGCCGTGATGCTGCGCTGAAGCTGGAGACGCAGGCCTTTGTGCCACTGGCCCGTTCTGACGAGGCTCGCGCACTGGTGGGGATCTTCCTCAACGATCAGGCGGTGAAGGCCAAAGCCAAAAAGCTGACCCGCGACGTTGAAACGCCAAAACAAGCCGCTGTGCTGGGCGCCGGTATTATGGGCGGCGGCATTGCTTATCAGTCCGCCTCGAAAGGCGTACCGGTGATGATGAAGGACATTAATCCGGCCTCGCTGGAATTGGGTATGAAAGAAGCCGCGAAACTGCTGAATAAACAGCTGGAACGCGGAAAAATCGACGGCATGAAACTGGCTGGCATTATTGGCACCATTCAACCCACGCTGGACTATGCCGGCTTTGAGCGGGCAGACATTGTGGTTGAAGCCGTTGTTGAAAACCCGAAGGTAAAAGCCGCGGTGCTGGCAGAAACGGAAGGCTATCTGCACAGCGGTGCGATCCTGGCGTCGAATACCTCCACCATCCCAATCAGCCAGCTGGCCCACGCGTTGAAGCGGCCAGAAAATTTCTGCGGCATGCACTTCTTTAATCCTGTTCACCGCATGCCGCTGGTCGAAGTGATCCGGGGTGAGAAAACCTCAGACGCGACGCTGGCAACCGTGGTGGCCTGGGCCAGCAAAATGGGCAAAACGCCGATCGTTGTTAATGACTGTCCGGGCTTTTTCGTTAACCGGGTGCTGTTCCCTTACTTTGCGGGCTTCAGCCTGCTGCTGCGCGATGGCGCAGACTTCCGCCAGATAGATAAAGTGATGGAAAAACAGTTCGGCTGGCCAATGGGCCCGGCCTGGCTGCTGGACGTGGTGGGGATTGATACCGCTCACCATGCACAGATGGTGATGGCTGACGGATTCCCTTCCCGCATGAAGAAAGATTATCGCGATGCGATTGACGTGCTGTTCGATGCCAAACGCTTTGGTCAGAAAAATCAGCTTGGTTTCTATCGCTGGGAAACGGACAGCAAGGGTAAACAGAAGAAGGTGGCAGATCCGGCGGTCGATGACCTGCTGCAGACGGTCTGTCAGCCAAAGCGGGTGTTCAGCGATGATGAGATCGTGTACCGCATGATGATCCCGATGATCAATGAAGTCGTACGTTGTCTGGAAGAGGGAATTATTGCCTCCCCTGCCGAGGCCGATATGGCGCTGGTTTATGGACTCGGCTTCCCGCCCTTCCACGGCGGCGCTTTCCGCTATCTCGATACGCAAGGCAATGCGCGTTTTGTCAGCCAGGCTGAACCGTTCAGCGAGCTGGGTGCGCTTTATCAGCCGCCTGCTGGCCTGCGTGAAAAAGCGCAGAAAGACGAAAGCTGGTATCCACAGGCCGCGCCCATCGGCGATGCCACTCTGAAAACGGCGTGAGGGTAAGAAAATGGAAAAAGTCGTGATTGTTGATGCCATCCGCACGCCGATGGGTCGTTCTAAAGGTGGCGCTTACCGCCACGTTCGTGCTGAAGATTTATCGGCACATTTGATGCGCAGCCTGTTGAGCCGCAATCCCGCGCTGGACGCGGCTTCGCTGGACGATATTTACTGGGGCTGCGTGCAGCAAACCCTCGAACAGGGTTTCAATATTGCCCGCAACGCGTCGCTGTTGGCAGAGATCCCGCACAGCGTGCCGGCGACCACGGTCAACCGCCTGTGTGGTTCCTCAATGCAGGCGCTGCATGATGCGGCGCGCGCCATTATGGTGGGCGATGCCCATGCCTGCCTGATTGGTGGCGTTGAACATATGGGCCACGTGCCGATGAATCACGGGGTGGACTTTCATCCGGGATTGAGCAAAACCGTCGCCAAAGCGGCTGGGATGATGGGATTAACCGCCGAGATGCTCGCGCGCATCCATAAAATCAGCCGTGAGCGTCAGGACGCCTTCGCCGCACGTTCCCATCAGCGTGCCTGGGCTGCCACCCAGGCCGGTCACTTTGCCAATGAGATTGTGCCAACCAGCGGACATGATGCGGATGGCGTGCTGCGCCGTTACGACTTCGATGAAGTGATCCGTTCAGATACCACCGTTGCGGGCCTCGCCGCATTACGTCCCGCTTTCGATCCGGTCAACGGCACGGTCACTGCAGGCACCTCTTCCGCACTGTCAGACGGTGCCGCTGCGATGCTGATAATGAGTGAATCCCGTGCGCGTGAGCTGGGCCTTAAGCCGCGAGCGGTTGTCCGCGCGATGGCGGTGGTGGGATGTGACCCTTCGGTGATGGGATACGGTCCGGTTCCGGCGTCAAAACTGGCGTTAAAAAGAGCCGGTCTGAACGTGACGGATATTGGCGTCTTCGAACTGAATGAAGCGTTCGCCGCGCAAACGCTGCCCTGTATTCAGGATCTCGGCCTGCTGGAAGTGATGGATGAAAAGGTCAATCTGAATGGCGGTGCAATCGCGTTAGGTCATCCGCTGGGCTGTTCGGGTGCCCGCATCAGTACTACCTTGCTTAATCTGATGGAAAGGCGCGATGCCCAATTTGGCCTGGCGACCATGTGTATTGGTCTGGGACAGGGGATCGCCACCGTCTTCGAACGCATCTGATACGTTGAACTGGCTGTTTCACTGATTCAATTCCCGCCTGTCAGGGGCGGGTTTTTTCGTTGCTCAGGTTCAGGGGCAGAGCGTCCTGCCCCCGGCAACCTCAGATAAAGGCGAAGGCATCGCCGAACATCTGATCTTCCTTCGCGCCGCGCTCGGCACAAAAACGCTCACGGGCGATTTTGGCCATCTCGAAACGGCCTGCAATATAGATGTCATGACCGGCAAGCGTGGCATAGTCATTCATCACGGCGGTCAGCACCGTACCACTGCGCCCATCCCAACCCGCTTCAGGCTGCTCGACAACCGGAATAATTTTCAGGTTAGGGTGCTTAATGGCCAGCGCGTCTAACTCTTCCAGATCGTAGAGATGCTTCAGCTCGCGTCCGCCCCAGTAAAGGGCGATATCACGATCCGGCTGCTGAGAAAGGGCGGTCAGCAGAATAGAACGGGCATAGGAGAACCCGGTTCCACCCGCAACCAGCACCAGCGGGCGATCGCCCTCTTCCCGCAGCCAGGCATCACCATGGGGAATATCGACGGTGATTTTGCGCTGTTCCTGAATGCGTTCCATCACCGCCATGGCATACAGATTCAGTTCTGAGGCACCAATGTGCAGCTCGATAATGTCTTTTTCCATCGGAGTGGAAGCCAGTGAGAATGGACGCTTGTCACGCTCGTCCATCACCACCATCAAATACTGGCCAGCACGGAAGCTAAAATCAGCCTCCGGCACCATTCTCACTCGGTACACAGTATCGGTAATCGCCTCTACTGAGGTCACTTTGCAGCTTAACGTTGTCATGCGTTCCCTCTGTCGGGTCTCTGGCAGTTATTTGCCGGGCGTGTTATTGCGCGTAGGTGGCTCACTGAAGATGCCCAGTTCGTCCCAAATCTCATCGATACGGGCTGTTACCGCCGGATCTTTACGGATTGGACGTCCCCACTCTCGCGTCGTTTCGCCTGGCCATTTATTGGTCGCATCCAGTCCCATTTTCGAGCCTAAGCCGGAAACAGGTGAAGCGAAGTCCAGGTAGTCGATCGGCGTATTTTCAACTAAGACAGTATCTCTCGCCGGATCCATTCGCGTGGTGATCGCCCAGATGACGTCGTTCCAGTCACGGGCATTCACATCATCATCGCAGACAATAACAAATTTGGTATACATAAACTGACGAAGGAAAGACCAGACGCCCATCATTACGCGCTTGGCATGTCCCGCATACTGTTTTTTCATCGTAACGACGGCCAGGCGATAGGAACACCCTTCCGGCGGCAGATAGAAATCGACAATTTCCGGGAACTGCTTCTGCAGGATCGGCACAAAGACTTCATTCAGCGCCACGCCTAACACCGCAGGTTCATCCGGTGGACGACCGGTGTAGGTCGAATGATAGATCGGATTGCGGCGCTGAGTGATATGCGTCACGGTGAACACCGGGAAACTGTCTACTTCATTATAGTAACCCGTATGATCGCCGTAAGGGCCTTCTGGCGCCATTTCGCCAGGCTCGATATAGCCTTCAAGCACAATTTCCGCGCTGGCGGGCACTTCCAGATCGTTGGATATGCACTTCACCACTTCCGTTTTAGTGCCGCGCAGCAGGCCGGCGAAGGCATATTCAGACAGGGTGTCAGGAACGGGGGTCACGGCACCCAGAATCGTGGCCGGATCGGCGCCCAACGCGACGGATACCGGGAAACGTTCCCCCGGATGCTGCTGCGTCCACTCCTGGAAATCCAGCGCGCCGCCGCGATGGGAGAGCCAGCGCATAATCAGCTTGTTCTTACCAATCACCTGCTGGCGATAGATGCCGAGATTCTGCCGCTCTTTGTGCGGACCGCGTGTGACGGTCAATCCCCAGGTAATTAGCGGGGCCGCATCTTCAGGCCAACATTTCATTACCGGGATTCGGTGCAGATCGACCTCGTCACCCTGCCAAATCTCTTGCTGGCACGGCGCATCACGCAGACGCTTGGTCGGCATGTTCAGCACCTGCTTCCACTGCGGCATCTTATCGAAGAAATCACGGAAACCGCGAGGTGGCTCAGGTTCTTTCAGGAACGCCAGCAGGCGGCCAACATCACGCAGCGCCGAGACATCTTTCTGTCCCATGCCCATGGCCACACGGTCCGGCGTACCGAACAGGTTGCACAACACCGGCATGTCGTACCCTTTTGGGTTTTCGAACAGCAGTGCCGGGCCGCCAGCTCGCAGGGTGCGATCGGCGATTTCGGTCATCTCAAGATCCGGGTCGATCTCTTGCGTAATACGTTTTAATTCCCCGCGCTGCTCAAGCAAGGCAAGGAAATCGCGTAAGTCGTGGTATTTCATGACTTCTCATCAATACGGTCAGTGAATCGGCCATTATAGGGAGGATTGTTACGCTATGCTTAGTTTTTTGGAGCGACCGCGATCTGCAAACCAAATTCTTGCCAGGGCCGCATCTCTGCTGGATCCCGCTATAACTCTGGCGATGAGTTTGGTATTCTTAGCGGCCCTGTAATCAAAAAGTGACGTTATGGAATCCTGGTATTTACTTTATTGCAAACGTGGCCAGCTGCTTCGCGCGAAAGAACATCTTGAGCGTCAATCGGTGCATTGTCTTAGCCCAATGATTGCATTAGAGAAATTGGTTCGCGGAAAACGCACCCAGGTGGATGAGCCGCTCTTCCCCAATTATCTGTTTATAGAATTTGATCCGGAAGCGATTCATACCACAACCATAAGCGCCACGCGGGGCGTCAGCCATTTCGTTCGCTTCGGCAGTCTGCCGGCAAGCGTTCCTCATGACGTGATTATGGCACTGCAAACCGATACGCCAATCACCATGGTCGATCCTGACGTGCCTCAGCCCGGCGACCGCGTGTTAATTACCTGCGGCGCGTTTGAAGGGCTGAAAGCCATCTTCACCGAGCCCGATGGGGAAGCGCGCTCAATGCTGCTGCTGAACCTGCTCAATAAGCAGATCACGCGCAGCCTCGACAACAAGCAGTTCCACAAGCTTTAACCCTTCCTGCCGCTGATGCCGGAATTACGCCGGCAAACGAAACAGCTTACGCGCATTAGCATCGCACTGACGTCCCAGCGCCTCGGGTTCTTCCCCACGTAATCCCGCCACTACCTGCACAATATGCGGCAGGAAGCAGGGTTCATTACGTCGTGAAGGCGGCCTCGGGCGCATGTCGCGGGGCAGCAAATAGGGCGCATCCGTTTCCAGCAGCAGACGGTCGGCTGGGATCAACGGCATTAACTCACGAAGCTCTACGCCACGTCGCTCATCGCACACCCAGCCCGTAATCCCAATTGAGAGTCCCGCCGCCAGGCAGGCTTCAAGCTCTTCGCGCGTGCCGGTAAAGCAGTGCACCACCGCACCAGGCAACGTTGGTAACCAGGGCGTGAGGACGGCGAGGAAACGATCGTGGGCATCGCGACAGTGGAGAAACACCGGCATCGCCAATTCGGCAGCCAGCTCAAGCTGGGCATTGAACGCATAAACCTGCTGCTCAGGTTCAGAGATATTGCGGTTGAAGTCCAGACCACATTCGCCAATGGCGACCACTTCAGGGCTCTCCGCCAGCCGTTTCAGGGTCGCGGCGGTTTCGCCTGACCATTCACTGGCATGATGAGGATGGACACCGGCGGTGGACCAGCAATAACCCGGACGACGCGTGGCCAGGCTTTGCGCCTGCTGGCTTTCCAGCGCGTTGGTGCCGGTGATCAGTAAGCCGGTGATCCCGGCGTCTTTCGCACGTTTTACGACCTGATCGCGATCTTTCGCGAACTGCGTGCTGGTCAGGTTCACACCAATATCGAACATAGGATTTTCCAAACAGTAACCGCCCTTTCGGGCGGTTACGTTACGTCATGTAAGGGAGCGCTGGACCTGCTTTACGCTACTCTGGGCCCGATTCTTCCGGGTCCATGTCCTGACGACGCTTGCCGACATAGAAGCGCGCGAAGAACACGCCGACTTCAAACAGGCAATACATCGGAATAGCCAGAAGCGTCTGAGAGAAGACATCTGGCGGGGTCAACAGCATTCCCACCACGAAAGCACCCACCAACACGTACGGGCGCTTCTTCTTCAGGTCTTCCGGGGTTGTCATGCCGGTCCAACAGATCAACACGATAGCAATTGGCACTTCAAAGGAGACGCCAAATGCCATAAACAGTGCCATTACAAAATCGAGATAGTTGTTAATGTCAGTGGCAATCAACACGCCCTGCGGCGCGGTCTTGGCGAAGAAGCCAAAGGCCAGCGGAAAGACAACAAAGTAGGCGAAAGCCATTCCGGTATAGAATAGGAATGAACTGGAAAACAGCAACGGCATAACCAGCTTGCGCTCATGGCGATAAAGCGCAGGGGCGATAAAGGCCCAGATCTGATACAGGATCACCGGTACCGCAAGGAATACCGAGACGATCATCGTCAGTTTTATTGGGGTGAAAAACGGGGACGCAACGTCAGTGGCGATCATGCTGGCGCCCGCTGGCATCTGCTTAATCAGCGGCGCGGAAACCAGCTGGTAGATGTCATTGGAAAAATAAGCCAGACAGATAAAGATGCCGACGACGGCAATAATACAGTTCAACAAGCGCTTACGGAGTTCAATCAAATGACTGATAAGCGGTTGGGTATCTTCAACAGCCATGTTTATCGTTCATCGCTCGGTAAATGGGTGGAAACAGGAGCACGGCTGGACAGGATTGGCGCGTCGCCATTCGTGGTCAAGGCCGGTTTCGGTTCAGGTTTCACTGTCGGGGCCTGAGCTGGCGCGGTAGCCACTTCGGGTGCCTGAACGGGCGCAGACGCCACGTCAGTAGCCGGAATGGGTGAGGTTGCCGCTTCAGATACCTGAACCGGTGTGGTCACCGCGTCAGGGGCTTTGACAGGGGAACTGGCCTGATGGTCGGCTTCCGCTGGCGTCACACCCTCATGCGTCTCGGCAGAGTTCTTCACAAGGGGGTTATGGATGGTGTTGGCTTCGTCATCGGCTTTTTCATTTTCGCCGAGGTAAGAACGCTTCATGGATTCTGCTGATTGCTTCAGCTCTTCCATTGACGCCTTCAGCTCAGGAGAAAGGCTGTTCTTACTGGCCTCTTCCACCTTTTTCAGGCTGTCCTGCAGCTCCTGCAATTTAAGTTCCTGAGCGAGTTCGTTCTGCACACTGGTCGCCAGTGAACGCAGAGCGCGGATCCAGCCAACGACGGTTCTGACCGCCACCGGTAAACGCTGTGGACCCAGCACGACCAGCCCGATAACGAACACCAAAATCAGTTCACTAAAGCCTATGTCGAACACGGTTTATACCTTGTCGTTCTTGACGTCTTCTTTCTTCGCTTCTGTCTGATCTTTTTCCGCCAGTTTGGCATGGAAGTCAGCATCATTAGCATGGTCTTTATCTTTCTCGTTTTCATCGCCCATGGCTTTTTTGAAGCCTTTGATCGATGAACCCAAATCAGATCCCAGCGTACGGAGTTTGTTGGTACCAAACAGAAGAACAACAATTACGGCAATGATTAACAATTGCCAGATACTAATACCGCCCATGATTTTGCCTCTGATATTGAGTTGTGATGCCAGTTTTTCAGTATATACAGCTTGTGTTGCGCTGACGATGAGCAAACCATCACCAGCGCGGGATAACCTTCTGTTTACCTTTCATGACAATCAGCTGGTTTTACGCCAGCCAACCAGCCAGCTCACCAGACCGGCGGCGATCATCGCCGCGGAAATCAGATCCCAATCTGGCCGTGTCAGCAAGATGGCAGTGCCGCTGAGCAACAAGGTCGCACCGACGCCGAACAGGTAACGGGACTTATGCTGTCTGATCCGCTCGCCTTTTAAATCGTTGGTCAGCTTGTCGACGCTGTGTTGCAAATGCTTGTGCTGGCGCAGGCTGTCATAGAAGAGTTCCGGCAGTTCTGGCAATTTCTCAGCCCAGAAAGGCGCTTTCTCTTTCAGTGCCCTGACAATGGCCGGAATACCGATTTGATCTTTGATCCAGTCTTCCAGGAACGGTTTGGCTGTTTTCCACAGATCCAACTGCGGATAAAGCTGCCGCCCAATGCCTTCAACATACAACAATGTTTTCTGCAGGAGAACCAGTTGTGGCTGAACTTCCATATTGAAGCGTCTGGCGGTGTTGAAAAGATTCAGCAACACGTGGCCAAAGGAGATCTCTGCCAACGGCTTTTCAAAAATGGGTTCGCACACGGTGCGGATGGCAAATTCGAAATCTTCCACGTTGGTGTCCGGCGGAACCCAACCAGAGTCGACGTGAAGCTCGGCCACCTTGCGGTAATCACGATTGAAGAAGGCGATGAAGTTTTCGGCGAGATAGCGCTTATCTTCTTTATTCAGCGAGCCGACAATCCCGCAGTCGATGGCGATATATTGCGGATCTTCTGGATGGTCGTAGCTGACAAAAATATTGCCCGGATGCATATCCGCATGGAAGAAGCTGTCGCGGAACACTTGGGTAAAGAACACCTGCACGCCGCGCTCAGCCAGCAACTTCATGTTCACGCCATGCTTCTCCAGCGTCACCACGTCGGAAATCGGAATACCGTAGATCCGCTCCATCACCAGCATGGTTTCGCTGCCGTAGTCGGAGAAGATTTCCGGAACGTACAGCATTTTGCTTTTATCGAAGTTACGGCGAAGTTGGATGGCGTTAGCCCCTTCGCGCAACAGGTTCAGCTCATCAATCAGCGTTTTTTCGTAGTCTGCGACCACTTCCTGCGGACGCAAGCGGCGGCCGTCGGGTAACAGGCGTGGAACCCAGCGCGCCATGCGGTTGATCAGCTTCATATCGGCTCTGATCACCGGCAGGATGTCCGGGCGAATCACTTTGATCACCACTTTCTGGCCGTTTTCTTTCAGCGTTGCCGTATGCACCTGGGCAATCGACGCTGATGCCAGAGGTTTGATCATGAAATCATCAAAGCGGGATTCAACCGGGCAACCAAGAGACAGTTCGATCTGCTGCTTAGCCAGCACGCCGTCAAATGGGGCTACCCGGTCCTGCAGCATCGCCAGCTGATCGGCAATCTGCGGCGGGAACAGGTCGCGTCGTGTCGACATCATCTGACCAAACTTGATCCATACCGGACCCAGTTGCTCCAGCGCCAGGCGAATACGGTCGCCAAGCGGCAGGTTTTTGTGCTTGTTGGGCAGCCAGAACAGGCACTTACGCCACATGCGGATCGGCAATGCCAGACGGGTTTTGGGGATCAGTTCATCCAGGCCGTAGGTGAGGAATACCCGGATAATCAAATAGAGTCGGCGCAATTCTCCTGGCGTCATTTGCCCTCCAGCGTTGCAAGGCGGCTTTCAAGCGCGGAAAGATCGCGCGATAGCGCATCAACTTCTTCAGCAAACCAGGCTGCTTCTAATCCGCCGGGTGCCAGCCGCCACTCTTCGGTCAGCGCCTGACCGAGATAGGCCTGCTTGCGTTCAGCATCACCACGTAACAGCTGGAAACCGCGACGGGCAAACTGGCTGATACCCTGCGCCACCACGTCCCCGGTCCAGGGCGCAAGGTATTCAGCGGGGTCCAGCTCGGCGAGATCGATAAGCGCAGAAAAGTGCTGCACAACCTGCAGATCGCCGTCGACTTCCAGCTCGCCACTGCGGATCACGCTGGTCAGCTGCTGGCGATCGCGCAGCTTGCGCAAGGTGGCAATCTGCGTTTTTACCGTGCAATCGGGCGTGTCATTCCACTCGCCCAGCACATCAACCTGATGCTCGCTGAAGATAAAGATCAGCGGCTGTTTCAGTTCAGCCAGCACGATGGCCAGGCTTTTGCCATTCAGGCGCTGACGTGCTGCTTTCAGGCCGCGATCGCGATAGAGGATCTGGTTAAGTGCCGTTTCCAGGCCCGCGGTTAACAGCGGCGTTAAAGTCATTCGCTTTCCTGTTTAGAACTTGAACCCACGGTGCAGTGCAACGATGCCACCGGTGAGATTGTGATACGTGGTGTTTTCAAAGCCCACGTCTTCCATCATCTGCTTGAGTGTGTCCTGATCCGGATGCATACGGATGGATTCGGCCAGATAGCGATAGCTCCCGGAATCCTTCGCCACCAACTCGCCGATGCGCGGCAGGATATGGAAAGAGTATGCGTCATAGGCCTTGCTTAGCGGTTCCAGCACCGGCTTGGAGAACTCCAGCACCAGTAAACGGCCGCCCGGCTTCAGTACGCGGAACATGGACGCCAGCGCTTTCTCTTTCTCGGTGACGTTACGCAAGCCAAAGGCGATGGTAATGCAGTCGAAATAGTTGTCCGGGAAAGGCAGTGCTTCAGCATTGGCCTGCACGTAGTTCACGTTGCCAATGATGCCGTTGTTGCGTAATTTCTCACGGCCCACTTTCAGCATCGAGCTGTTGATATCAGCCAGCACCACTTCGCCCGTCTCGCCCACCAGGCGCGAGAACTTCGCGGTCAAATCGCCGGTGCCGCCCGCCAGATCCAGCACGCGCTGCCCACGGCGGACGCCGCTGCAATCGATAGTAAAACGCTTCCAGACGCGGTGGATGCCGAACGACATTAAATCGTTCATCAGGTCATATTTGGCCGCAACGGAATGGAAAACATCTGCCACCATTTCTTCCTTGTCGCTTTTCGCTACGGTACGGAAGCCGAAATGAGTGGTGTCCTTTGATTCATCTGCCATTTGTTTTGCCTGCTCTGCAATCAATTATCTGCCAAGTGTACCAGAGTCCAGCAGGTCAGGCACGCAGCCTGGCGGCTTATTCATTGACTCTTAATGCGCCGTTATCCTGCCCGGAATCGCCATCTGGCTGGGCTTCATCGTCCTCCAGCTCAGCGATATTTTCGGCCGATTCCGGCATGGCCTGTTCAACAAGCCGCGGATTAATCGGCCGTTTCACCTCGATACCCAGCTGACGGAAGCTTTCGGTCTGGGCGATCATATTGCCCCGCCCTTCCGACAGTTTTTTCATTGCCTGACGGTAACTGTCCTGCGCTTTGTCCAGACTTTGGCCCATTGAGGACATGTCATCGACAAACAGGCGCATTTTATCGTAGAGCTTCGCGGCACGATCGGCGATGCGTTGGGCATGGCGGCTCTGATGCTCATAGCGCCAAAGATTGTTAATCGTCCGCAACGCCACCAGCAGGGTGGTTGGACTGACTAACATGATGTTCAGGTTGAGCGCTTCGTTAATCAACTCCGGCTGACGATCGATCGCCAGTAAAAAGGCCGGTTCAACCGGGATAAACATCAACACATAATCCAGGGAGCGTAAACCGGGCAATTGTTGGTAATCTTTTCGGCTCAGCTGACGTAAATGCCCACGAATGGCGGCAATATGCTCGCTGATTGCCGCTTCGCGCTGCGCCTCATCGTCACCGTTGAAGTAACGTTCGTAGGCCACCAGCGTCATTTTGGCATCGATAACCACATCTTTGCCCTGCGGCAGACGCACGATCACATCCGGCTGCATCCTTCCGTTCTGTTCTAACTGAATGGTGACCTGGGTTTCATACTCATGGCCTTCCCGCAGCCCGGAGGCTTCAAGCACGCGGCTCAAGACCACTTCACCCCAGTTACCCTGGGTTTTATTGTCGCCTTTCAGCGCTTTGGTCAGGTTGATCGCTTCCTGCGCCATTTGCGCGTTCAGCTGCTGCAGGTTGCGGATTTCATGCGAGAGGGTATGACGTTCACGGGCTTCCTGGCCAAATCCGTCCTGCACCTGGCGGCGGAAGCCTTCCAGCTGTTCACGCAGTGGCGAAATCAGGCTGTTAAGGCTTTGCTTGTTTTGCTCATCAACGCGGCGGCCACTGTTTTCGAAAATCCGGTTTGCAAGGTTTTCAAATTGCGCGTTCAGCCGCTGCTCGCTGTTGACCAGCAGGCGCTGTTTCTCTTCAGCAGCCATGCGGGTTTCTTCAAGACGGATGGTGACTTCGCGCAGTTCGGCTTCCTGAGAACTGTTGATTTCCAGCTGGTTGCGTAATTCCCGCGTCAGCTGTTCAGTTTCATTGCGCCAGTGATCGAGGTGGTGAAGCTTTTCCTGGGCCGCAGACAGCGTCCCGTGTAGCTGGCGCAACTCGAGCTCATTCTGCCGTTGCGCCTGCTGACAGGTTTCGACCTGCTGCTGCAGCCGTTGACGCTCTTCGCGCAGCTGTTCCGCTGACTGCAGCAGCAATTGCCGTTCGGTTTCCTGCCGGGCTGAGACCTGCTGCCCGCGAAACCAGGCGATTGTCCAGCCTGCCAGCACACCGGCCAGCGCCAGACAAACGCCATAACTGATTGTTGCATCCACCTTTATTCTCCCGCATGGACTTATCTACGGGAAAAGGTAGAGGCCTACTGTATGAATGTCCAGATAAAAAGCGTCAGATTAGGCGGCGCGCCGCATCTACTACGATACGTACCGCATCACTCTCGGTTCTTTTCATCGTTTCCGCATCAGGAATTTCCTGCTGAGTGCGGTTGACGATCACACCCGCCACCATACCGGCCCGCAGTCCCTGACTGGCACACATGGTTAACAGCGTTGCCGACTCCATTTCATAGTTCAGCACGCCCATATCCTGCCATTCCTTCATTGAGTTCTGGAAACGGCTGACGACGCGGCCTGAAAAGGTGTCGTAACGCTCCTGACCAGGATAGAACGTATCGGAAGATGCGGTGATGCCAATGTGGGTGGTTGCGCCTGCCGCTTTCGCCGCGTCGACCAGCGCCGTGGTGCAGGTAAAGTCCGCGACAGCCGGGAACTCCAGCGGGGCGAAGTGCAGGCTGGCGCCATCAAGACGCACTGAGCCGGTGGTGACCAGCACATCGCCGACGTTAATCTCTGGCTGAATAGCGCCAGTGGTACCGACGCGCAGGAAGGTGCGCACGCCCAGTTGAGCCAGTTCTTCCACTGCAATAGACGTTGAAGGACCGCCGATGCCGGTGGAACAGACGATCACCGCCTTGCCATCCAGCTCTGCACGCCAGCTGGTAAATTCACGGTGTGAAGCCAGATGGACCGGGTTTTCCATCAATGCCGCAATTTTTTTCACCCGCTCAGGATCGCCCGGCACAATCGCCAAGGTCGCGCCCTGCAAATCCGCTTTTGTTAAACCCAAATGAAAAACGTCTGAGTGTGCCATTTCAAACTCCTGTAACGGGAAAGGGGGATAAGGATCTGGCGGTCACAATAATGCAAAGCTGCCGAAAATTATGTGAATCGCATCACTTCGTCCAATGAAAGTTACATTGAATCAACAACAAGAAGTGACATACATCACATTTAAACACTCTTTCCTTTCGGATTGCCACAACTTGCCCTCACGGTCAGGTAATGGCAGTGTTAATGATGGGTAGAGAGCAACCCCCTGACCCAAACGTAATCCTGGCTATAGTTAGCTGATTGCGCTAATGCATGCATGGAGAGGACAATGAAAACCGACGAGAATACGACTCAAAAAATGAGCAATAATGGGTTCACTCCTGCGGTATCGCCTACCGCATCGACCACGATTATTACTGACAGTGACGCCATCCAGTCAGGTGAAACATCCATTCCTACTCAGGGCGAGAACATGCCCGCTTTTCACGCCAAACCGCGTCATGTCAGCGGCCCACTGCCGGTGATTCTGGTGGTTCAGGAGATTTTTGGCGTGCATGAACACATTCGCGATATCTGCCGTCGCCTGGCTGCCGAAGGCTATCTGGCGGTTGCGCCAGAGCTTTACTTCCGCCAGGGCGATCCTGCTGAATACGACGATATCCCGACGCTGTTTAAAGAATTAGTCAGCACCGTTCCGGATAATCAGGTGTTGGCCGATTTGGATCACGTTGCCAACTGGGCCTCCCGTCACGGCGGCGATATGCGCAATATGGGCATCACTGGCTTCTGCTGGGGCGGACGCATTACCTGGCTGTATGCAGCACACAATCCACAGCTGAAAGCCGCCGTGGCCTGGTATGGCAAAATGGTCGGAGAGAAGACGCTGAAGCAGCAGAAGCAGCCGGTTGATATCGCGGTGGATTTAACTGCGCCGGTGTTAGGACTTTATGGCGGCAAGGATGACAGCATTCCGCAGGAGAGCGTGGAGACTATGCGCCAGGCGCTGCGTGCAGCGAACGCCAAATCGGAAATTATTGTTTATCCGGATGCGGGCCATGCCTTTAATGCCGATTACCGCCCAAGCTATCATGAAGAGTCGGCCAAAGATGGCTGGCAGCGCATGCTCGCCTGGTTCCGGCAGAATGGCGTGAAGTAATAAAAAAAGGGGCGCCAGGCGCCCCACATCACTTCAATCACTCAGAAATCAGGCCGGTTTTTTAGTTTTGCGCAGATTCTGGGCGGCTTGCACCATGTTCGCTAACGCCTGACGCGTTTCTGTCCAGCCGCGGGTTTTCAGACCACAATCCGGATTCACCCACAGACGCTCAGTCGGGATGCGCTTCGCCGCCTTCAGCAGCAGTTCCTCCATCCATTCCACGCCGGGCACGTTTGGCGAATGAATGTCGTACACGCCAGGGCCGATCTCATTCGGGTAATCAAACTCCTCAAACGACTCCAGCAGTTCCATATCCGACCGTGAGGTTTCGATGGTGATCACGTCCGCATCCAGTGCCGCAATCGACCCCATGATGTCGTTGAACTCGCAGTAACACATATGGGTATGGATCTGCGTGTCATCCCGCGCCACGGCAGCGTTCAGGCGGAAGGCATCAACGGCCCATGCCAGATAGGCCGCCCAGTCGGACTGGCGCAGCGGCAGACCTTCACGCAGGGCAGGCTCATCGATCTGAATGATGCCGATACCGGCTTTTTCCAGGTCTTCCACTTCATCGCGTAGCGCCAGGGCAATCTGCTTAGCGATGGTTTCACGGCTCACGTCTTCACGCGGGAATGACCAGCAAAGGATGGTAACCGGCCCGGTCAGCATGCCTTTCACCGGTTTCTCCGTCAGGGACTGGGCGTATTTCGCCCACTCAACGGTGATCGCCGCCGGGCGGCTGACGTCGCCGATAATAACGGGCGGTTTGACGCAGCGTGAACCGTAGCTCTGCACCCAGCCATTTTGCGTGAAGGCAAAACCGTCGAGGTTCTCGCCAAAATACTCAACCATGTCGTTACGTTCGGCTTCGCCGTGAACCAGCACATCCAGACCCAGACGTTCCTGCTCAGCAATGGCCTGTTTGATATGTCCGGCAATGCCGGTACGGTAGTGATTACTGTCGAGGCGACCCTGTTTGAAGTCCAGGCGCAGGCCACGGATTTCAGTAGTTTGTGGGAACGAACCGATGGTGGTGGTCGGCCAGGCCGGCAGGTTAAAGCGCTTGCGCTGCGCGTCAGCACGTACGCTATAGCCATGATCGCGCTGGCTGTCTTTCGCGGTGATCGCCGCAAGACGTTTGCTGACCGCCGCGTTATGCACCCGACCCGAATCACGGCGGGCACGGATCGGTGCGCTCCAGGCCTCCAGTGACTGCGGGTTATTGTTGTTCAGCGCGTTGCTCAGCAGTGACAGCTCAGCACACTTTTGCAGGGCGAAGGCGAACCAGCTTTTCACTTCGTCGTCCAGGCGGGTTTCGGTACTCAGGTCGATAGGGCTGTGCAGCAGCGAACAGGACGAACCGATCCACAGCTGTTTGCGCTGGGAAACCAGCGGTTGCAGGCGTTCAAACCAGCTACTTAAGTCGGCTCGCCAGACGTTACGGCCATTGATAACGCCGACGGACAGCAACCAGTCGGCAGGGATCCTGGCATTTAGCGCAACGATATCGTCTTTACCCTGCACCAGGTCAACGTGCAGCCCCTGCACCGGCAGCGTACGGAGGGTATTGATGTTAGTGCCGGCGCTGTCAAAGTAGGTGGTCAGCAGCAGTTTGGTGTTGCCCTGCAAGGCATCATAAGCCGGTTTGAAGGCGTTCAGCCATTCCTGCGGCAGTTCCAGCACCAGCGCAGGTTCATCAATCTGTACCCATTCAATTCCGCGGGTAGCCAGCTCGCCCAGCACCTGCTGGTAGACCGGCAGAATGTCTTTCAGCAGGCTCAGTCGGTCAAACTGTTCGCCTTTTACTTTACCCAACCACAGATAGGTTACCGGGCCCAGCAGCACCGGTTTTACGTTGTGGCCAAGAGCCAGCGCTTCATCGACTTCTTCCAGAATTTGTGTCCAGCTAAGTTTGAACTGCTGGCCCTGGGTGAATTCCGGCACCATGTAGTGGTAGTTGGTGTTGAACCACTTGGTCATTTCGGCAGCGGCAGCGGGCTCACCCGTGGGTGCCCGGCCACGGCCAAGACGGAACAACGTATCCAGATCGACAGAGCCGTCTTTGTTTTGGTGACGGGCCGGCACGTTGCCCAACATCAGGCTGGTGGTCAGAACGTGATCGTACCAGGCGAAGTCACCCACCGGCACCCGATCAACGCCCGCCTGCTTCTGCTGCTGCCAGTGGCGGGCACGCAGTTCGCGGCCTACCGCCAGTAAATCGTCCTGAGTGCTGTTACCCGCCCAGTAGCTTTCCTGCGCTTTTTTCAGTTCGCGACGCAGACCGACGCGAGGGAATCCAAGTGTGTGGTTCAGAATGGTCATCAGTTCTTTCCTCAGTTGTTGCCCGCTGTCCTTGCAGATGCAATCAGGCTTTTAGACGTCCAGATGTTTACACATCTATAATCCGCAGGTACTGTAGTCACCACAAGCGCAAATTGTTCACTGTCGATGTGAAGGACTCTCATGATCGAACTCAAACACCTGCGGACGCTGCAGGCGCTGCGGACAACCGGTTCGCTGGCGGCCGCGGCGGCCCAGCTTCACCAAACGCAGTCGGCGTTATCTCATCAGTTCAGCGACCTGGAACAGCGTCTGGGCTTTCGGTTATTCGTGCGTAAAAGCCAGCCGCTGCGCTTTACGCCCCAGGGCGAAATCCTGCTGCAGCTGGCGGAACAGGTGTTGCCGCAGATCCAGCAGGCGCTTCAGGCCTGCCACGAGCCTCACCAGACCACGCTGCGCATCGCCATTGAATGCCATAGCTGTATCCAGTGGCTGACGCCGGCGTTGAGTAATTTCCGCCAGAGCTGGCCTCAGGTGGTGATGGATTTCAAATCGGGCGTCACCTTCGACCCTCAGCCTGCCTTGCAGCAGGGCGAGCTGGATATCGTGCTGACCTCCGATATTCTGCCGCGCAGTGGCCTGTTCTATTCGCCGATGTTTGATTTTGAAGTGAGGTTAGTGCTGGCCCAGGATCATCCGCTGGCGAAAGTGGACCATATCTCGCCGGAAGATTTGGCGAATGAAGTGCTGATGATTTATCCGGTGCAGCGTCAGCGTCTGGATATCTGGCGACACTTCCTGCAACCGGCTGGCGTCAGCCCGGCGCTGAAAAGCGTCGATAACACCCTACTGCTGATCCAGATGGTGTCGGCCGGAATGGGGATTGCGGCACTGCCGCATTGGGTGGTGGAAAGCTTCGAACATCAGGGACTGGTGGTGACCAAAACGCTGGGTGATGGCCTGTGGAGTCGGCTGTATGCCGCCGTGCGCGATGGTGAACAGCGTCAGCCGGTGACCGAAGCCTTTATCCGTTCTGCCCGCCAGCATGCCTGCGATCATCTGCCGCTGGTCAGAGACGCTTCTCAGCCCGGTGCCGCACTGCCCTCTCCGCTGACCCACTCCTGATTTACCTGCCAGCCTGAATCGCTGGTGGGTTTTCCTGTATCAACGGCCATTTGTCACTATAATGCGCACAACAGCCTTTGATCCCTGATGAGATTTTTATGACTAATAACGACGTTCTGCGCAGCGTGCGCTTCATGCTTAACCTGAGCGATGCGCAGGTTGTGGCAATTTTGGCGCTGGCAGAAACAGAAGTCACCGAAGCCGAAATCAACAGCTTCCTGAAGAAAGACGATGAAGACGGTTTCCGTGAATGCCCGGATGTGATTATGGGCTACTTCCTGAATGGCCTGATTTTCCAGCGCCGCGGCAAAAGTGAAGATGCACCAGAGCCGTCCATCGAGCGCAAGATGACCAATAACATCATGATGAAGAAGCTGCGCGTGGCGTTCGATCTGAAAACCACCGACATTCTCGACATTCTGAAGATGGCGGATTTTGCGGTGGGACAGTCTGAGATTGGGGCGATTTTCCGCAAGCCTGGTCACAAAAACTACCGCGAGTGCGGCGATCAGATCCTGCGTAACTTCCTGAAAGGACTGACCATGAAAATCCGTCCTGCGGTTGTGCCAAAAGCCAAGTAAGTCATAGCGGGCAGCAGCAGTCTGCCCGTTATCCCTGCACGTTCCCCACGCTATCGGCCTTTCACGATCCAGTGTCGGTGCACCAGCAATGAAGCGAAAATAACCGCGGCACCAATAATAAAGCTCGGCCAGTGTGGCTGCTGCTGCCAGATCGCCAGGTTCACCAGCAGTCCGGCGGGCACATGCATGTTGTTCATGATCCCCAGCGTGCCGGCATCAACCTGCGTCGCACCATAGTTCCACATAAAGTAGCCCAGCCCAGACGCCACCACACCCAGCCAAATCAAAATGCCCCACTGCAGCGAAGTCGTCGGTAATTTTTGCGGATTTCCCCACATAAACCACGCCACAACGGCAATCATCGCCGCGCCCAGATAGAACCAGGAGAACGCGGTGTGCTGCGGTACCGGCCGGATTTCCTGCAGGCGCTTATACCCGACCATGCCAATGGCAAAGATGAGGTTAGCCAGCTGCACCAGCATCAGGCCGAACCAGAAATGATCGCTGACTTTGTCGTAGCGGATGATAGCCGCGCCGCCCACCGCCAGCATCGCGCTAAGGGCATAGCCCCAGCGCACGCCACGGCCGGTCAGCAAATCATAAACCAGCGTCACGTACAGCGGCGTCATCACCGTAAACAGCAGGAATTCCTGCACGCTGAGGTAGAGATAGGCCTGGAAACTGATCAGATACATGATGCCGAGCTGCAATGCGCCCACCGCCATGTACATCAGGATGGTCGAGGCCCGATAGCCACGCCAGCGCAGAAACGGCAGGAACACCACCGCCGCCAGCACCAGGCGCACTAACACCGAAAATACGCTATCGACCTGGCCCGCCAGGTATTCGCCAATCAGGCTAAAAGAAAATGCCCACAAAATTGTGGTGACAATCAGTAACGTCACAATGGAAGACTCTGCTGCGAAAAGTGCGCCCAGTGTAACGAAATGACCGAAGTTGCAGGAAAGTATTTAGTTTACATCTGGCGCTTTTTCATCCTTCCGCGCTGTCATAAAAATGTAACATTTGTGTAAACCTTCACAGTCTCAACAGCAGAAAACCCCTATCCTGTGCGCGAAATGGAACATCCCTACGCCCTTTGACGGACGGATCGATGATGTGAGGCGTCCGCGGAGGTTAAAACAACAAGAACGTCGCCATTGGAGGCTTATATGTTAAGTATTTTCAAACCGGCATCTCATCAGCCGCGCGTTGAAGCCAGCCAGGTGGATCCGCTCTACCGCAAGCTACGCTGGCAAATCTTCCTGGGTATATTCTTCGGTTACGCCGCCTACTATCTGGTGCGTAAAAACTTCGCGCTGGCCATGCCCTACCTGATTGAACAGGGATTCTCACGGGGCGATCTCGGCTTCGCGTTATCCGGTATTTCTATCGCTTACGGTTTTTCCAAATTCATTATGGGATCGGTCTCGGACCGCTCTAATCCCCGCTATTTCCTGCCCGCCGGTTTGATCCTGGCCGCTGCGGTGATGCTGTTTATGGGCTTTGTGCCCTGGGCAACGTCCAGCATCATGGTGATGTTTGTCCTGCTGTTTCTCTGCGGCTGGTTCCAGGGCATGGGCTGGCCACCGTGCGGGCGAACCATGGTTCACTGGTGGTCACAGAAAGAGCGTGGCGGCATTGTGTCGGTGTGGAACTGTGCACATAACGTTGGCGGCGGCATCCCACCGTTGCTGTTCCTGCTGGGCATGGCGTGGTTTAACGACTGGAAAGCAGCGCTCTATATGCCGGCGTTCGGCGCGATTCTGGTGGCTGTTTTTGCCTTTGCGCTGATGCGAGACACGCCACAATCCTGTGGTTTGCCGCCGATTGAAGAGTACAAGAACGACTATCCGGTGGATTACGATGAGAAGCATGAAGAGGAGCTGACCGCTAAGCAGATCTTTATGCAGTACGTTCTGCCGAACAAACTGCTGTGGTACATCGCGCTGGCGAACGTGTTCGTGTATCTGCTGCGTTACGGCATCCTCGACTGGTCACCGACCTACCTGAAAGAGGTTAAGCACTTCGCGCTGGATAAATCCTCCTGGGCATATTTCTTCTACGAATACGCCGGGATCCCAGGAACGTTGCTGTGCGGCTGGATGTCGGACAAAGTCTTTAAGGGCAATCGCGGGGCGACCGGGGTGTTCTTTATGGTGCTGGTGACCATTGCCACGGTGATTTACTGGATGAATCCCGCAGGCAATCCGGGGATTGATATGGCCTGCATGATCGTCATCGGCTTCCTGATTTATGGCCCGGTGATGCTGATTGGACTGCATGCGCTGGAACTGGCACCGAAAAAGGCGGCAGGCACGGCGGCAGGCTTTACCGGTTTGTTTGGTTATCTTGGCGGATCGGTCGCGGCAAGCGCGATTGTCGGTTATACCGTGGATTACTTTGGTTGGGACGGCGGCTTTATCATCATGATTGGCGGCTGCGTGCTGTCGGTGATCTTCCTGCTGCTGACCATGCTCAGTGAAAACAAACATAAACAGCAGCTGAAGTCGGCTGAATAACGTGAGACCGCCCCGGATTCGGGGCGGTTATTACGGCTTAGACGTTGTACATCTTGCGCAGGTAATGCGGCACCGCGTTATCCGCGTTGCTGCCAATCACTTCCAGCTCCGGCAGGAAATCTTTCAGGCGCTGGTGAGAGTTGCTCATGATGCAGCCTTTGCCCGCCATGCTCAGCATCTCTTTATCATTCATGCCGTCACCAAAGGAAATGCAGTCCTTCAGGCTGTAACCCAGCGATTGCGAGACGGCATCCAGCGCGTGGCCTTTAGAGACGCCACCCGCCATCACTTCCAGACAGGTCGGCAGCGAGAAACTGACGTTAACCCGATCGCCCCAGCGAGCAATCAGCGCTTCTTCCAGCGGGATCAGCAGTTCGGGCTTACCACAGGTAAAGAACACCTTGCTGATGCCATCGGTTGGCAGCGAACCCGGCTGATAGATCTGATAGTTGAAGTCGGACTCACGGAAAAAATCCATCTCTTCAGGGCGATTGCGGTTCAGGAACCACTCTTCATCGCGATAGACGTTGGTGAAGATGTCCTGATGGTCGTGGTGCATCGCAAACAACTCACTGGCGATGTCTTCATCCAGGTTGTGGCTGAACACCAGCTCGCCGGCGGTATTGTGCACGCGAGCGCCGTTGGAGGTGATCATAAACGCATCAATCCCCAGGCTGTCGCGCATCTGGGCGACATCGATATAGTGACGGCCGGTGGCAAAAATAAAGTTCACGCCTTTGCGGGTCAGCAGCGGCAGCGTTTCACGGGCGAAGGAGGAGAGACGGTGATCCGGAGACAACAGGGTGCCATCAAGATCGGAAGCAACGATAGGGTACATAAAACCTCTGGTTTGTCTGTTATCGGGCATGCTTTCTTGCCCGCTAATGAGAGTCATATCTGAGTCGTGCACAATTAGGGATGTCTGGAAAAAAACGCGACGATCGCGTCCAGCGCTTCGGCACGCATGCTGTCTTTTTCAAACAAGATCTCATGACGCGCGCCGTCGATAACAAACGGTTTTCCCCCTTCGCAGGGTTGCCCCGCAGTGGTCATGGCCTGACAGAATAAATCCTGGGCCCGGTTATCCACCACCTTGTCCGCACCGGCCTGCAGCAGCAGCAGCGGCGTGGTGATTTCTTTCGCTTTCTCTAAAATGCTTTGTCCGGCCAGCACGCCTTCACGCACCCAATGGTAGGTTGGACCACCTACCCGCAGGCCGGGGTCGTCAGCGTAAAAGCGCAGATTGCGCCGGTAACGTTCACGGCTGTGGGTCAGCGCATTGATACCAAACGGGCGTGCGCGCCATTTTCCGGTGCCCATCGCATAACCATCACGGAATGCCGGACGTTTCTCTGCCCAGTTCAGGATCTGGTTGGCCATCCATACGGGCATCGGCAGATAGATACCGAACATTGGTGACGCCAGCACCACCGCATCGAACGCTTTCGGCTGTCTTGCCAGCATCAGCGTCAGGATCGCGCCACCCATCGAGTGAGCAAGCGCATAACGATAACGGTAATTGCGGCTGGCAATTTCCTTTTGATACAGCGTTTCCAGATCGTCGACATAGTGGTCGAAGGCTTCCACGTGGCCACGGTGCGAATCCTGCAGCAACCGGCCCGAACGTCCCTGCCCACGGTGGTCGATAATCACCACATCATAGCCGCAGTGGAACAGATCGTAGGCCAGCTCAGGGTATTTCACGTAGCTTTCGATGCGCCCCGGGCAGAGCAGAATAACGTTATCGTGTTTTGCAGCGCTGAAGCGGACGTAGCGAATCGCCACGTCTTCCACGCCGGTAAATTCACCCTCTTCCCGGCGCTTCCAGAAATCCAGCAGCGGGCCTGTAGCAAAAGCGGCAAACGCCTTTTCACGCGTTGGCCAGCCGTTTTTTCGACCTGTCATCGGCTTCAGCCCTCACTCCCTTCATCCGCTGCGAAAGACCTCACGTCATCCCGTAGCGCAACCGCAAACAATGACGTATTGTGTCACACTTCTGCGCTATCAGGGAGCGTTACCCATGACCATCGAGTGGTGGCTGGCTTATCTTCTTACAACCAGCATTTTAAGTCTTTCCCCGGGTTCGGGTGCCATTAATACCATGAGCACCGGCATCAGCCATGGCTATCGTGGCGCGGTTGCCTCTATTTCTGGCCTGCAGGTCGGTCTGTCGCTGCACATTGTGCTGGTCGGCATTGGGCTGGGCGCGCTGTTCTCCCAGTCCGTTTTGGCGTTTGAAATTCTGAAGTGGGCAGGTGCGGCCTATCTGGTCTGGCTGGGCATCCAGCAGTGGCGCTCTGGCGGCGGTATCGATCTGCAAGCCGTGGCGAAAGCCATGCCACGTCGCAAGCTGTTTAAGCGGGCGGTGTTGGTTAACCTGACCAATCCGAAGAGCATTGTCTTTCTGGCGGCGCTGTTCCCGCAGTTCATCATTCCGCATCAGCCGCAGGCGATTCAGTATCTGGTGCTGGGCGTGACGACGGTGGTGGTCGATATCATTGTGATGATTGGCTATGCCACATTAGCAACGCGCATCGCGGGCTGGATCAAAGGGCCAAAGCAGATGAAGTTGCTGAACAGAACCTTTGGCGGGATGTTTATGGCGGTGGGTGCGTTGCTGGCCTCAGCCCGACGCATTGCCTGACAGGCGAAGCGAAAAGGCCGGGCAGCCAGCCCGGCCTCTGATTGCCTTACTCTTCGTCACCATCGACGTGATCCCGGATCATCACCATAAACGGCTTACCAAATCGCTCCAGCTTCTTCTGCCCTACCCCGTTGACGCCCAGCATCTCTGATGCGGTGATCGGCATCTGCTCGGCCATTTCAATCAGCGAGGCATCGTTGAACACCACATACGGCGGGACGTTGTTTTCGTCGGCAATCGCTTTGCGTAATTTCCGCAGCTTGGCGAACAGCTTGCGATCGTAATTGCCGCCGTAAGATTTCTGGCTGCTGCTGCGGGTTTTGACCGTTACCAGCCTTGGCACCGCCAGCATCAGTGAGGCTTCGCCCCTGAGGACCGGTCGGGCCGCTTCCGTAAGCTGTAGGGCAGAGTGCATCGCAATGTTTTGCGTCACCAGCCCGAGGTGGATCAGCTGACGCAGCACGCTCACCCAGTGTTCATGGCTCTGATCTTTACCAATGCCGTAAATCGGCAATTTGTCGTGCTGCATATCGCGGATACGCTGATTGTTCGCGCCTCTCAGCACTTCAACAATGTAGCCCATACCGAAACGCTGCCCAACGCGATAAATACCGGATAATGCTTTCTGCGCTTCCACCAGGCCATCATACCGGCGTGGCGGATCGAGGCAGATATCGCAGTTGTCGCAAGGCTGCTGACGACCTTCGCCAAAGTAATTCAGTAGCACCAGTCGACGGCAGGTTTGCGCTTCCGCAAAGGCACCCATAGCGTTCAGCTTATGTCGCTCAATGTCCTGCAACGGACCCGGCGCTTTTTCATCCAGGCAGCGGCGCAGCCAGGCCATATCGGCCGGATCGTACAGCATCAGGGCTTCGGCAGGCAGGCCATCGCGCCCGGCGCGTCCGGTTTCCTGATAATAGGACTCGATGTTGCGTGGGATATCAAAGTGCACCACAAAGCGTACGTTGGGCTTGTTGATGCCCATGCCGAACGCCACCGTGGCGACAACGATTTGCAGGTCATCGCGTTGGAAAGCTTCCTGAACCTGCGCGCGATGGGCATTGTCCATCCCGGCATGATAGGCGCCGACGCTCAGCCCACGGCTTTGCAACCTGGCGGCGGTGTCTTCCACTTTCGCCCGGCTGTTACAGTAAATGATGCCGCACTTGCCCCGTTGATCCTGCACGTAGCGGAGCAGCTGCTCGGTGGGTTTGAATTTTTCGACCAGCGTGTAGCGGATATTCGGGCGGTCGAAGCTGCTGATTTGGATCAGCGGATCGTCCAACTGAAGCAGACGCGCAATATCATTGCGGGTGGTTTCATCCGCCGTGGCCGTCAGGGCCATCACCGGCACATCAGGCAGGCGCTGGCGTAGCTGGCCCAGGGCGCCGTATTCAGGACGGAAATCATGGCCCCACTGAGAAATACAGTGCGCTTCATCGACCGCCAGCATGGCTGGATTCCAGTGCAGCAGATTGTCGAGGAAGTTATCCATCATCAGGCGTTCAGGCGCGATATACAGCAGCCGCACTTTACCCGTACGGCAACCGGCCATCACCTCCTGCTGCTCTTCACGGGTCTGGGTGGAGTTGAGGCAAGCGGCCGAAACGCCGTTAGCCAGCAGCTGATCCACCTGATCTTTCATCAGCGAGATCAGCGGAGAGACCACCAGCGTCAGGCCTTCTCTTACCAGCGCAGGGATTTGATAGCAGAGCGACTTACCGCCGCCGGTCGGCATCACGACCAGGCAGTCACGCCCGTTCAGTGAGGCCTGAATGATCGATTGTTGTCCTGGGCGAAAGTGCTGGTAGCCGAAGGTCTCTTGCAGTACCTGTTCCGCCAGCGCTTCCTGATTAATAACTGCCGTTGACACGTATTCCCCAAATCTGATGAGGGGTGAGCGGCGTCAACCACTCACCCAAAAACATTAAAACAGGTCGTTCAACATCACGCCCACACCCACGCGCGTCTGGCGGTGATTGTAGTCAATCAGTGATTCACCATAGCCGCTGAACACCTGAGTGTAGAAGCGAACGTGATTGGTCATCGGGTAGCTCCAGCCCATTTCCGCGCCGCCATAACCGCTGTTCCAGTTATAGTTGCTCTTCACGCTGAAAATGCTCTCGCCCCACTGATAGCCAACGGTCAGGCGATAATACCCCATGTACTTAGTGATATCCGGGTTATCATCATTATTTTCATTTTCTGGAAGGCGGTACCAGGGTTTGGCTTCGACCATCCAGTTGCCGTTCTGCGCCATCAAACGCGCATAGACACGGTTCCAGCTTCGCGACGTCGGTTCTGAGCGTCCGTTGGACTGGTGGTTCAGACCGGTTTCGATATCTCGCAGCGTCCAGCCGGCAAAGGTGTAATCCGTTGCCCATCCCACGAAGATCTGTGGCTGGTAGTCAGTTTCACGAAACGGTGAAGACGCACCGCGGTTTGAAAGCTGCCACCAGTTGCTTTGCGTATAAGACGCCGCCAGCACTGAGTTATCACCCAAAATGCCACGCCACAGCGGAAACGCCAGGCTAAGCTGGAATTTCACTTCATCATGCTTGGCTTTATTGCCCCAGTTATAGGTCTGGATCGCATCTTTATTGATGTTGCTGGTGTCGGTATACAGAACATAGTTACTTTCGTACGGGAAAAGAACGAAAGGGTTGTCATGCTTTTCCAACAGGTTAGCAATGATACTGCCAGGCACGGCGGGCTTGTCATGGACCTCAGTGACCGTGGCCTCTTGTGCCAGAACTAACGTGGGAAACAGGAAGGCTGCAACCAGCAATCCTCTCAGCATAGGCATAATGTTCTCCAGAGCGAATAAAGGGATAAGTGGATAAAAAGCACGCCATTCTACACAGAAAGCGAGTGTGGCATTAGCGCTGTTTTTGTAAAGTGGAAACCTGACCCGCCTGAGCCTAATATGGCCAGCTGCTTCCCATTAAAATGACATTGCCGCAAAGGAATTCTCATGATGTCTGCAGTCCCTCTGACTCAGGATGCCGCGCGCCGCCTGATCGGTGACATTTTTGTTTATCATATGCCGTTTAACCAGGCGCTGGGCCTGCATTTAGACCGGCTGGAACCCGATTACGCCGAGCTGAGCTTTGCCAATCAGACCCAGCTGGTGGGCAATGTGGCGCAGAAGATTTTGCACGGTGGCGTGATCGCGTCAGTGCTGGACGTGGCGGCCGGTCTGGTCTGCGTCAGCAGCGCGTTGACGCGTCAGGAGAGTATTACCGAAGAGGAGCTGCGTCAGCGATTATCGCGTATGGGCACCATCGATCTGCGGGTCGATTATCTCCGTCCGGGTCGCGGAGAGCGGTTTATTGCCACCAGCAGCCTGCTGCGGGGCGGCAATAAGGTCTCGGTCGCGCGCGTTGAACTGCATAACGACACGGGCCTGTATATTGCCAGCGCTACGGCCACGTACCTGACGGGTTAATGCGCTCATCATGCCGTCAATAGCAGTCCCTACACCCCTACATTAGACCTGATGGAGCCTGTTTTCATGGATGCGCAACACACCCGCCAGGGGATCTTTTTTGCCCTCGGCGCCTATTTTATCTGGGGTATTGCCCCAGCCTATTTCAAACTTCTGCAACAGGTCGCGCCGGGCGAAATCATGACGCACCGGGTGATTTGGTCATTCTTCTTTATGCTGTTGCTGGTCAGTCTCAGCCGGAACTGGGCCAAAGTGAAGCTGATCCTGCAGCAGCCGAAAAAGATCCTGATGCTGGCGGTCTCGGCCACGGTTATCTGTGCAAACTGGCTGATTTTTATCTGGGCGGTGAATAATCAGCATATCCTGGAAGCCAGCCTGGGTTACTTTATCAATCCGCTGCTGAACGTGGTGGTGGGCATGGTATTCCTGAAAGAACGCTTTCGTCGCCTGCAGTGGCTGGCAGTGGCGCTGGCCGCCTGTGGTGTGCTCATTCAGCTGTGGAAGTTTGGTTCGGTGCCGATCATTGCTATCGGGCTGGCGGTCACCTTTTCCGCCTATGGCCTGATCCGCAAAAAGATTGGTGTGGATGCCCAGACCGGCATGTTGGTCGAAACCAGCTGGCTGCTGCCGGTGGCAGCTATTTACCTGTTTGGCATTGCTGATTCCAGCACCAGCCACCTGAGCCAGAATCCACTGACGCTGAACCTGTTGCTGGTGGCCGCCGGGATCGTCACCACCATTCCGCTAATGCTGTTTACTGCCGCCTGTAGCAGGCTGCGCCTGTCGACCGTTGGCTTCTTCCAGTATCTGGGCCCGACGCTGATGTTCCTGCTGGCCGTGGTGTTTTATGGTGAGCAGATGACGCCTGATAAAGTGGTGACCTTCAGCTTTATCTGGGCCGCGCTGGCACTGTTTATTCTGGATGCGGTGTGGACGCTGAAGCGGAGCAGGCAGCCAGGTCTGGCCTGAGTGTTGAAACAAAAAACCCCGCTTGCGCGGGGTTTTCGTTTTTTGCAGCCGGGATTAAAGCCAGTTTTTACGCTTGAAGTAGGCGTAAGGCGCCAGCCCTGCCAGGATCATCAGCGTAATCGCGCCTGGGTAACCAAAGCTCCATTTCAGCTCGGGCATAAACTCGAAGTTCATCCCGTAGCTGGATGCCACCAGCGTTGGCGGCAGGAACACTACCGAGACCACCGAGAAGATCTTGATGATGCGGTTCTGTTCGATATTGATAAAGCCCATCGCCGCCTGCATCAGGAAGTTAACCTTCTGGAACAGCGATTCGTTATGCGGCAGCAGCGATTCGATATCTCGCAGGATTTCACGTGCCTGCTCCAGCTGATTGCCCGGCAAACGCGCTTTACGCACCAGGAAGTTCAGCGCGCGCTGGGTATCCATCAGACACAAACGCACCTTCCAGCCGATATCTTCCAGCTCGGCCAGCGTCGACAGCGCACCATCGAATTCGTCGCCCTGCTGACCTTCCATAATCACGCGGCTGAGCTTTTCCAGATCGCTGTAGATGTTTTCGATTTCATCCGCCAGCTGTTCAATTTTGGTCTCGAACAGATCCAGCAACAGCTCGTAGGCATTCCCGTCGATCAGGATCTGGTTACGGGCACGCATCCTGTAGAGACGAAAAGCAGGCAGTTCGCGCTCGCGCAGCGTGTACAGACGCCCTTCACGAATGGTGAAGGCCACGGTGGAGTTACCGGCGTGGTCATCCGCATCTTCATAGAAGAAAAAGGAGTGGATATGCAGGCCGTCTTCATCTTCAAAGAAACGTGCTGAGGCTTCGATGTCTTCCAATTCAGGCCGGGTGGCCAGGCTCTGGCCCAGCTCGTTCTGGACACGGTCACGCTCATTTTCTTCCGGCTCGATCAGGTCGACCCAAACGGAGCTGGACAGCTCGTCGTTCGGCTCTTCCAGCTCAAGGCGGGTTAAGCGGCTTTTATCCAGTTTAAATGCGCTCAGCATAGCTGTACTCCCAATTCACAGTATCAGAATGGGACAATACGCTTGTACACAGGAAACGAGAGCGTTTCGGTCAGCAACAGCATCTGACTCAGAGCGACGGAAATGCGAGGTCGCCAACAACCGCGAAGGCTATCAGCAGAAGAGGATAGCCTTAGGAGTTGTACCTGGATTGCAGGTCAATGAGCCAGTAGGTACTGGGTGTGTCCAAGGCGAATGTCCTCTTAGGGTAATGGTGCGCGCATGTTACGCTGTGCTGAAAATGGCGTCAACAACCGTACCAGCATAAATACGCAACAAATATTGACAAGTGTTAAGCGAGCAGGAGAGAGGATCGGGGTGACGAAAAACTCACCCCGTAAACGTGATTAAACTGCTTCAAGCTTCGCATAGGCAGCGACCAGCCATTTGATGCCCTGCCCCTGAAATGCCACCTGAAGACGGCTGTGTTCCCCGCTGCCTTCCAGATTAACGATGGTACCTTCACCAAACTTGGCATGCCGCACCCGCTGGCCCAGCGCAAAGCCACTGTCATTCTGTGCCAGCGGCGTGCCCATACGCTGATGGTTAACCGGCCGGCTGACGCTGGCGCGCAGGCGAACTTCCTCGATGCACTCAACCGGCAGTTCGCCGATAAAGCGGGAAGGACGGTGATTCACCTCTTTGCCATAAAGGCGGCGGGTTTCAGCGTAGGTCAGGGTGAGCTTTTGCATCGCTCGCGTCACGCCGACATACGCCAGGCGCCGTTCCTCTTCCAGCCGGCCGCCCTCTTCCAGCGACATCTGGCTGGGGAACATGCCCTCTTCCATGCCGACGATAAACACCTGAATAAATTCCAGACCTTTGGCGGCGTGCATGGTCATCAGTTGCACCGCATCCTGCCATTTGTCGGCCTGACCTTCGCCCGCCTCCAGCGCAGCATGTGAGAGGAATGCCTGCAACGGCATCAGATCTTCATCTTCATCCTGATAGCTGTACTGCCGGGTGGCGTTGACCAGCTCCTCAAGGTTTTCAATACGCGCCTGGCCCTTCTCGCCCTTCTCCTGGTCGTACATCAACCACAGGCCGGAATCCTTGATCACCCGGTCAGTCTGCACGTGCAGTGGCATTTCACTGGTTTCCTGCGCCAGCGAATCCACCAGCTCGGTGAAGCGCTGCAGAGCAGAAGCGGCGCGACCAGCCAGCGCTTTTTCCTGCAACAGCGCGCGGGTACTCTGCCACAAGGTCAGCTGACGTTCGCGGGCGGTCTGACGCACAACGTCCAGCGTACGATCGCCGATGCCGCGGGTTGGCGTGTTCACCACACGTTCAAATGCCGCATCGTCGTTACGGTTGGAGATCATTCGCAGATACGCCAGCGCATCTTTGATTTCCTGACGTTCGAAGAAGCGCTGACCGCCATAAATGCGGTAAGGCATGCTGGTTTGCAGCAAGGCCTCTTCCAGCACGCGCGACTGGGCATTACTGCGATACAGGATGGCGCAGTCTTTCAGCGCCCCGCCGTTTTCCATCCACACCTTAATGCGGTTGACCACAAAGCGGGCTTCATCCAGCTCGTTAAAGGCGCAGTAAATCGAAATCGGTTCGCCATCTTTGCCATCGGTCCACAGCTCTTTACCCAGACGGCCATTGTTATTGGCGATCAGAGTGTTAGCGGCTTTAAGGATGTTATTGGTCGAGCGATAGTTCTGCTCAAGACGAACCGTTTCGGCCCCTTTGAAGTCGGTCAGGAAACGCTGAATGTTTTCGACCTGCGCACCACGCCAGCCATAAATGGACTGATCGTCATCGCCAACAATGATCACCTTGCCGGTGTCACCTGCCAGCATGCGGATCCAGGCGTACTGAATGTTGTTGGTATCCTGGAACTCATCCACCAGCACGTTGGTAAAACGCTCGCGATAGTGGTTGAGGATATGCGGTTTGTTGAGCCACAGCTCGTGAGCACGCAGCAGCAGTTCGGCAAAATCCACCAGCCCGGCGCGATCGCAGGCTTCCTGATAGGCCTGGTAAATGCGTAACCAGGTTTGCTCAACCGGATTGCCGTAGCTTTCGATATGTTTCGGGCGCAGCCCTTCGTCTTTCTTGCCGTTGATGTACCACATCGCCTGACGCGCGGGCCACTGCTTGTCATCCAGATTCATCGCTTTGATCAGGCGCTTCAACAACCTCAGCTGATCTTCACTGTCCAGAATCTGAAAATCCTGTGGCAGATTGGCGTCCAGGTGGTGCGCACGCAGCAAACGGTGCGCCAGGCCATGGAAAGTCCCAATCCACATTCCGCCCTGACTGGTGCCGATCAGCTGCTCTATGCGATGACGCATCTCTGCCGCCGCTTTGTTGGTGAAGGTCACCGCCATAATCGAATAAGGTGAGCAGTTTTCAACGGCCATCAGCCAGGCAATACGATGAACCAGCACGCGTGTCTTGCCGCTGCCAGCACCAGCCAGCACCAGCAAGTTGCTGCGCGGCGCGGCAACGGCGTCGCGTTGTTTGTCATTCAAGCTGTCTAGCAGGTCAGAAACGTCCATAGGCACCGTCAGGAAAGGGGGAGCGCCACGCGCTCCACTGGATATTTAACCAGTCTATTATATCAGCGCAGTCAGCGATGCCAACTGCGAAATTTCCAGCGTGGGAAGCAGGCGGGAATCTGCGATATGCATCAGGTTGCCTTTGCGCAGATTGATCCAGCAGGCCTGCATACCGCAACGCACTGAACCCGCAACGTCAGTCGTCAGGTCATCGCCCACATGCAGAATACTCTGTAGCGGCAGATTCAGCTTCTCAGCCGCAACGTGATACATATCGTCATACGGCTTGGCGCGGCCATCCGGACCGGCACGCAGGATAAACTGGAAGTACTTGTCCAGACCAAACAGGTGCGGCTCAGCGTTACCGTTGGTGATCGCCACCAGCGGGATCTGTTTTGCCAGCGTGGCCAGCGTCTGATGGGTCTCTTCCGGCACGTCGATCTTGCTGCGCCAGTGAGCGAAGTGCGCCATCGCTGCGCGTGAACCTTCTTCGGATTCGCGCGGCGTCAGGCCGGCATTCAGCATCGCCAGTTCCACCGCGCGGCGTCGCCACTCGCTGACATCGTGATAAATGTCTGGCTCCTGCTCGCGCAGGCTGTCGCGCAGCTGCTGATATTGCTCAACGCTGAAATGGTTTAAGGCCGGATGATAAGACTGCAGGAAAGCGTGCGACTCTTCAGTGGTACGCATGATCACCGGATAGTTGTCGTACAGCGTGTCATCCAGATCAAAGGTCATCGCGGCAATCGGTCGCAGCGGTCGGTAAAAGTGCATCAGGATTTTCCTCGTTTGGCACGGGGATGGGCAGCATCGTAAACCGACGCCAGGTGTTGGAAGTCGAGATGGGTATAAATCTGTGTGGTGCTGAGATTGGCATGACCCAGTAACTCCTGCACCGCGCGCAAATCACCGCTGGATTCCAGCATATGGGTGGCAAAAGAGTGGCGCAATTTATGCGGGTGAATATGGCTGGAAACGCCCTGCTTCACGCCCCACTCGGCGAAGCGCTTTTGCACGTTGCGGGCGGACATGCGTTTACCGTATTTCGACAGGAAGACCGCCTGGTCTTCGGGTGCAAACAGTTCGCGCATTTCCAGCCAGTGTTCCATCCATTGCACGGCGGTGCGGCCAATCGGCAAGCGTCGCTCCTTGCTGCCTTTACCCACCACCCACACTTCGCCCGAAGCTAAGTCCAGATGGCCGGTATCGATGCCCACCAGCTCTGAAAGACGCAATCCGGCACCGTACATAATTTCGAGCATGGCGCGGTCGCGCACCGCCAGCGGATCGTTCAGGTCGATATCCAGCAGCTGGCTGACTTCATCCACATCGATATTCTTCGGCAGATGGCGCGGCGCGCGCGGCGTGGCTACGCCTTTTGCCGGATTGGCTTTCAGCACGCCCTGGCTGATTTGCCAGTCGAGGAAGCTGCGAAGGGCGGACAGACGTAAGGCCAGGCTGGCCGGTTTCAGGCCGCCGCGACGGCTGCGGGCCGCCAGCGAACGCACCTGCGCCGCATCCAGCTTGTCCCAGGCCGTTAGCTTCATCTCGGTGAGCAAGGCAAGGCAGGCGGCAAGCTGGCGTTGGTAATTGATTTGAGTCAGCGGACTGAGCTGGCGCTCTACCTTCAGGTAGCGCAGGAATCCCTCTACGGCGGGTTGTAGAGGCGAGTCACTGCTCATGCGCGTTCGACCCAGCGCGTCAGCAGATCGGGCAGCATCAGAGAGAGGTGCTGTAACAGCACGGTTCCCATGCCTGACTGATAATGCTGCGTGTCACGGCTGCTGAAAATCAGCACGCCCAGATCGCCCTGTTCGCCCATCAGCGACATCGCCACCGAACCAATCGCTTTGGCCTGAGGCAGCAACAGCAACAGCTCAGGGCCATTCAGGCTGCCCAGGTAATGCTGCTGTTTACCCAGCCGCTGGATGCGGACGGATTCAAAAGCGTGTCGGGAAAGCGCGAGCTGAGTGAAGTCAGAAGGCGCGCCAATCCGCCATTTCTCGCTGAACAGGCGGACGTTAGCGCCTGCCAGCCCCAGCTCTCTGGCCCAGCGATGCAGGCGATTAAGCATATCGTGCAGGCTGTCTGCGGCCGCAAGGCGGGCCTGCAGGGATAACAGGCGGTCAAACAGCTGCTGATTCGCGCTGGCCTGCTCCATCAGCAGGGTGATCTCTTCTTCTAACTGGGTGATATGGTTGCGCTGGCGAGCCAGCTGCCACTCCACCAGCGAGACCGTACCGCGCACCGGATGGGGCACCAGCATCTGCTCAACCTGACGGGCATTACGGATAAAGAAGTCCGGATTTTGCAGCAGGAACTCGCTGACCGCTCGATCGTCCAGCAGCAATTCGCTGGTCGCCTGTTGTTCTCCGACATTTTTCATAAATGAATAAATCCGTCATAAACGTGAGTGGCTGGACCGGTCATATACAGCGGATGTCCCGGGCCTTTCCAGGCAATGTTTAAGCTGCCGCCAGGCAGATCGACGCGTACTTTTTCAGCCAGCAGCGCCTGCTGAATGCCGACGGCAACCGCCGCACAGGCTCCGCTACCGCAGGCCTGAGTTTCACCCGCGCCACGCTCATACACGCGCAGGCGGATGTGTTCACGGCTGACCACTTCCATAAAGCCGACGTTAACGCGCTCAGGGAAGCGATCGTGACTTTCCAGCACCGGCCCCAGACTTTCGACAGCGGCGGTTTTCACGCTGTCCACTTGCAGTACGCAGTGAGGATTACCCATCGACACCACGCCACACATGATGGTCTGCTCAGCAACGCGCATCAGGTAGAGGTTCTCGGCTTTATTGGCGCGGAACGGCACCTGTTGCGGATCGAAGTTGGGTTCACCCATGTTGACGCAAACCAGCTCATCCTGCGTGACGCTAAGCACCATACGCCCGGTCTGGGTGCTGACGCGAATATCATTTTTGTTGGTCAGCCCTTTCAACCGCACGAAGCGGGCAAAACAGCGCGCGCCATTGCCGCACTGGGCAACTTCACTGCCATCAGCGTTGAAAATACGGTAATGGAAGTCGAGATCGGGATCGTACGGTGGCTCGACGATCAGCAGCTGATCGAAACCGATCCCCAGATGACGATCCGCCAGACGCCGGATCAATTCTGGAGAAAAATAGACGTTTTGCGTCACGGCATCGACCACCATAAAGTCATTGCCCAGACCGTGCATTTTGGAGAACTGCATTTTTGGCTCCAACGAGTGCGTCATAGTTTACTGAGCCGTTTGCGTTTCCGGTTCGGTGGTCGAAGGCTGGCTCTGCGTTCCATTCTGAGCTGGCGTCGTGACAGCGCGCTGATCCGTGGCGGTCGCGGGTGTCTTTTTGGTGCTCTCAGTGGTTTGCTGCTTTGGCTTTTCCTGCGGCGGGAAGTACAAAGGTCCTTTCAGTCCGCACCCTGCCAGGCTGACTACAGCCAGCACCAGCGCCATCCGGCAAATCATTTTGTTCATGCTTATTCTGCTCGTTATCAGGGCCTGTTTGTTGTCTATCATCGCAGGTGAAGTGCTAAAAGCAACAGGAAAAGCTGATTCGATGTCACAGTCAGTAGCGGAAAGCATCCCGCCATGACATCAATGCATTTGATAGCGTTGGGCGTAGTCGCCGTTCGGATCGTTATCCGAGACGGTGGCGCAAAGTTGGGCCAGCGTCTGGCTGCGGAAAGGGATGACCTGGAAACGGTCGTCAACATTCACAATCTGGTAGAACTGCGGCAGATTGAAGTTGATAAAGCTCGAGCCGTAGGTGAAGCGATCGTGTGAAGAGGAGTAGAAGCGGCTCACGTCGCGCACCAGATCCTCTTTACTGCCTTCACAATGGTGATAAATCTCTACCCGGTTGGTTTCATCCAGAATGTAGATATTAAAGCCGAAATCGTCTTTGGTATCTTCGAAGAAGAACTGGATGAGCCCTTCGCTGGCGTAGCCATTTACGACAGCAGGCAGGCGCGTCTGATCGGTTTCCACCTTGATCGACAGGCCATGTAATTTGTTGTTGGAGATAGCGCCATAGAATTCGACGGCGTTTTCCAGCTTCTGCACCGACACGCTCAGCCGTTCAAAGAACAGACCCCAGGTCTGACCTGCCACACGTACCGCTTTGAAACGCCCGGGTTCCAGACGGGTGCTGGACAGGCGCAGCTCGATGCATTCCGACACCAACTGCTGAACGCGGGTACGGATTAATCCGCGCAAATGCTGGCTGTAGCAGAACACTTCCACTGAGTCTGGCGGCGCAGCATCCTGGTGCATTTTGCCAAGGATGGTTTTCAATCCTTCGATCATCGCCTGCTCGCCATTAAAGTGCAGCGTGCGCACTTCATTCCACGAGTTGCGATAAAGCAGATCGATGCTGCCAATCAGGCACTGCTGCTGCTGACCAAAGCTGAAGACGTCCAGCTTACGGAAGTCAAAATGCACCACCTGATTGCGGAAAGCGGCGGTCGGGTCATATTCGAGGTTAACGATAATGGCCAGATGGCGGATTTCACAGGGACTGTAGAGCGCTTTCGGCGTTGGTGAGGGCACCCGCAACGGGAAGTGGTGCGACACGTCAGCGACCAGCTCCTGTAATCTGGCGAGGTCACAGATTTCATTGCCTTTAATGTGCAGGCGGGTTTTGCTGGTCAGCAGGCCGTTAAACCAGGCCCAGGCCACCAGCTTATTCAGGTAACGGTTATATTCCAGCGGTTGATGGCTGATGATCGATTGCATATCCGGCGACTGATTATACAAATACCAGCCCGCGCGGTTGGCACGGCCATGCGGCACATGAATAAAGGTCAGATGCGATTCAGAAAGATCCGGCGAAATCTGCGGGTTCACCAGCGTCACTTTGCCCGGCAGCGCTTCAAAAGCCGCGTACAGTTTACGGGTCAACACCCCGATATCCTGCGGGCTGGCGCTAACGCTCAGGTTGTTACGACGGGCGAAGCGGATCAGGTTGCGATAACTCTGCATCATCGCATCCAGCAGTTCGTTGTGGGCTTCACGCACCCGTTCAATTTTCCAGTCGGCGCGGCTGTCCAGCATCGTGATGCGATCCGCATCCCAACCCCATTCCGTCACCAGCTGATTAAGAATTTCGCGCCGCCAGCCAGACTTGCCATGATCAACCGACAGCTTTTCGCAGACTTTCAGATAGAAGCAGCGGCGAACCAGATCCAGACGGGCATGATCGTCAATGCTGGTGAGGTAATACGTCACTCTTTCCAGCATCATGCAGTAAGGGTCGAGGCCGTAAGAAACGATTTCACCGTCGTGCAGGCGCTGCTTGATGTCCATCGCCAGCAGCTGAGTACTCGGGTATTCCCACGAGTAGGCTTCCAGCAACAGGGTTTTCAACACCGCTTTGTACGGAGAATCGATACTTTTATACAGCTGCCACAGGCTGGCTCCGAAATACTCTTCGGCAGACAGCGTGCCCAGGCCGCCCAAATCAAGCCACTCGTTCGGGGTTAACACGCCCTTTTGATAGAGTGACATGACGTAATCGTCGTAATGCTCTTCCTCTTCTCCCGGCACCATATTCCACAGAATACGCTTACCTGCCAGCCGCACTGCGGTGCGGTAAAACTCATCCAGCAGCAGGATATGCTGCGTGGAGCCGCAATCTTCCCCGCCGAGGCTGCCGCTCTCGTTATGGCGGAAACGGTTTTCATCAATCAGGAAGAAGCTGACTTCAACGCCCATCGACGCACACCATTTCTGCAGGCGGGTACATTTCTTTTGCAGCGCCAGGCGCTCTTCATTATCCAGCCATGACTGGTGGCAGACCCAGATATCGAGGTCGGAGGTGAGGTTTTGACCAACAGAAGAGGTACTACCCATCGAATACACGCCGGTAATCGGCAGTTCGCCGCGGGGCGGAATAGCAGCGAATGATCCAGATTTACCTTCTAAATCATTGAGATAATCAATTTGGCTTTCATCAGGCGTGTAAAAGCTGATGCCATGTGGAACGTTACCTTCGAGGTAACCCGGCATCAGCGGATGATGATAATGTAATAAGGTTGGCAGCAGACTGTAGACCTGTTGGAACGAAGGTCCCATAGCAGCCAGCGCGCGATCTACGCGCAGCTGGTTGATAGCATCCAGTCTCTGTTTCAGTGTCTCTATGTAGAGGTACAAGACGTCTCGCCTGATTATCCCAGTGCTTACAAAAACCCTGTTTCCGAAATCCGCCGCTTGATTTAAAAATAGTCGGGCGAATTATTGCTGGAAACGTGATCAATCTAACACCTGGCAGATTGACCGTAAAGAAAGTTGCGCTACACAACAGTTTAGCACGTTTTACGTTCTGCCTGGTTTTAGATGCCGTGATCCGTCCGCTGGTGGCCGTTTGACAGCGTGGAAACTGACAGCATTCCCGTATCAATGATAGGATAATCAATGAGCGATCAAAACGGTAAGAAGCATGTTAGACAAAATTTTAAGAATTGCCACCAGGCAAAGTCCGCTTGCACTTTGGCAGGCACATTATGTTCAGCAGCGTCTGATGGCTTGCCATCCGGGGCTTCGGGTCGAACTCGTCCCGATGGTGACCAAGGGTGATGTGATCCTCGACACGCCGCTGGCTAAGGTCGGCGGCAAGGGATTATTCGTCAAAGAACTGGAGCAGGCGATGCTCGAAGACCGCGCAGATATTGCCGTTCATTCGATGAAAGATGTGCCAATCGCCTTCCCGGAAGGGCTGGGACTGGTCACAATCTGCGAGCGTGAAGATCCGCTCGACGCCTTCGTTTCTAATCAATACGACTCGGTTGATGCCCTGCCGCAGGGCGCGGTCGTGGGAACATCGAGCCTGCGTCGTCAATGTCAGCTCAGCGCCCGTCGACCAGATTTGATCATCCGATCGCTGCGTGGCAACGTCGGCACGCGTCTGGGTAAGCTCGATGCGGGTGACTATGACGCGATCATTCTTGCCGTAGCCGGACTGAAGCGCCTGGGCCTTGGCGATCGCATCCGCTATGCCATGCCGGCGGAAGAATCCTTGCCGGCCGTTGGCCAGGGCGCGGTCGGCATTGAATGCCGTCTGGATGATGCGCAGGCTATCGCGCTGCTGTCAGCCTTAAATGATGACGACACCGCCGTCCGTGTGAAAGCGGAGCGGGCAATGAACACCCGTCTGGAAGGTGGCTGCCAGGTGCCAATCGGTAGCTTTGCGCTGCTGCAGGGTGATGAACTCTGGCTGCGTGGGCTGGTCGGTTCCCCAGACGGCACCGCGATGATCCGTGGCGAACGCCGTGGGCCAAGGGCCGATGCGGAAAAAATGGGCATCTCGCTGGCCGAAGAGCTGCTGAATAATGGCGCTCGCGAGATCCTTGCCGAAGTTTACCAGGGAAATCCTCCCGCATGACCATCCTGGTCACCCGTCCATCACCGGCCGCCGACGAGCTGGTAAGCCGTTTACGCACGCAAGGACGGGCGGCCTGGGCGATGCCGCTAATTGAATTCACGCCTGGCGTTGATCTCGACAGCCTGCCCGGTCACCTCGCCACCCTGCGGCCGGATGACTTGGTTTTTATTCTGTCGCAGCAGGCCATTCATTATGCGCAGCCTGCTCTTGTGCGCGCGAAGGCATCATGGCCCGCCAGCTTGAACTATTATGCTATTGGCCGGACAACGGCGTTGGCCCTGCATGCGGCAAGCGGACTGGATGTTGTCTGGCCGCACGAGCGTGAAACCAGCGAAATATTGATTCAGCTCCCGGCCTTGCAGCAGGTTGCGGGCAAGCGCGCGCTGATCCTCAGGGGTAACGGCGGGCGTGAACTGCTGGCAGAGACCTTGCAAGCGCGCGGCGCTACTGTACAGTTTGTTGAATGCTATCAACGTTGTGCGAAGATTTACCAGGGTGCAATAGAAGGTCGGCGCTGGCGCGATCGTCAGATTGATACGCTGGTGGTGACCAGTGGCGAAATGCTGCAACAGCTTTATTCGCTGTTCCTTGAGATTGATCGTGAGGAATGGCTTCTGCACTGTCGACTGGTTGTCGTCAGTGATCGTTTGGCTACTCGCGCCAGGGAACTGGGCTGGCGAGAGATACGGGTAGCCGATGGTGCCGATAACGACGCGTTGCTGCGAGCGTTACAACAAACTTAAATATGGGATGTGCCACAATGACGGAACAAAAAAATTCCTCCGCCATGGTTGAAGAAACCACCCCAGCGGGTGAGACCACTACAGCAGAACAAAAACCACCCCGCAAGCCGAAGAATACCGGCACGGCGTTGGGCGTTCTGGCTATAGCGATCGCGCTGGCGATAGGCGTTGGACTTTATATAAATGGTAAACACCAGGCTCAACAGCAGGCTGCGGCTAACCAGACGCTGGCTAATCAACTCTCCGACCTGCAGCAGCAGGCCGCCAGCGACAAGCAGACGCTGGTGCAGCAACTGGCGACGCAAAGCAGCGCGTTAGACACTGCCCATCAACAGCAAACGGCGATGAGCCAGCAGCTGGATGAGCTTAAACAGAAAGTCGCGACCATTTCCGGCAATGATGCGCATACCTGGCTGCTGGCTCAGGCCGACTATCTGGTGAAACTGGCGGGCCGCAAGTTGTGGAGCGATCAGGATGTCACCACCGCGGCTGCACTGCTTAAAAGCGCCGATCAGAGTCTGGCCGATATGAACGACCCGAGCCTGATTGATGTGCGTCGCGCCTTGACCCAGGACATCAGCACGCTTTCTGCCGTTAGCCAGGTGGATTACGATGGCATCATCCTCAAACTGAATCAGCTTTCCAATGGCGTTGATAACCTGCGCCTTGCTGACAATGACTCCGACGGCAGCCCAATGGATCAGGACAGCGGCGAGCTCTCTTCTTCCCTGCGCGAGTGGCGTCAGAATCTGGTGAAAAGCTGGCACAACTTTATGGATGATTTCATTACCATCCGTCGTCGCGATACCACTGCCGAACCGCTGCTGGCCCCGAATCAGGATGTCTATCTGCGTGAAAACATCCGTTCACGCCTGCTGATTGCGGCGCAGGCCGTGCCACGTCATCAGGATCAAATCTATAAGCAGTCCATCGACACGGTGTCGACCTGGGTTCGCGCCTGGTTTGATACTCACGATCCGGCCACGAAGGCGTTTCTCAGCCAGCTGGACGACCTGAGCCAGCAAAGCGTCTCAATGGACGTTCCGGATGCACTGCAAAGCCAGCCGATGCTGGATAAACTGATGCAAACGCGCGTGCGCAACCTGCTGGCACAGCCAAGTGCCGGGCAACAGCAGCAGGGAGAATAAGCATGCTTAAAGTCCTGATACTGTTTCTCCTGCTAATTGCTGGCGTGGTGCTTGGCCCAATGCTGGCCGGCCACCAGGGTTATGTGCTGATCCAGACCGATAACTGGAATATCGAAACCAGCGTCACCGGACTGGCCATCATCCTGATCCTCTCACTGATCGTGATCCTGGTGGTGGAGTGGGTGTTGCGTCGCCTGTTACGCACCGGCGTCAGAACCCGTGGCTGGTTTATGGGCCGTAAGCGTAACCGCGCGCGTAAGCAAACCAATGCTGCGCTGGTTAAGCTGGCTGAAGGAGATTATCGCCAGGTTGAAAAACTGCTGTCGCGCAATGCTGACCATGCAGAACAGCCTGTGGTGAACTACCTGCTGGCAGCAGAAGCCGCTCAGCAACGTGGTGACGAAATTCGTTCCAACCAGCACCTTGAACGTGCCGCGGAACTGGCGGGCAGCGATCAGCTGCCGGTGGAGATCACCCGCGTGCGTATTCAACTGGCGCGTAATGAAGATCACGCCGCGCGTCATGGTGTTGATCGACTGCTGGAAGTGGCTCCGCGCCATCCTGAAGTGCTGCGTCTGGCTGAGCAGGCTTACGTGCGGACCGGTGCCTGGAGCGCCCTGCTGGATATCCTGCCTGCGATGGAGAAATCCCAGGTGTCGGATGAAGCGCATCGTCTGGCTCTGCAACAGGAAGCCTGGCTGGGCTTAATGAACCAGGCAATGGCCGATCAGGGTAGCGATGGATTGAAACGCTGGTGGCAGGATCAGAGCCGTAAAACGCGCAATGAGACGGCCCTGCAGGTTGCCATGGCAGATCACCTGATCGTCTGTGATGACCACGAAACGGCGCAGCAAATCGTGCTGGATGGCCTCAAGAAGGCCTATGACGAGCGTTTAATCCTGTTGATGCCACGCCTGAAGACCGGCAATCCGGAACAGCTTGAGAAAGCGCTGCGCCAGCAGATCAAACAGCATGGTGCCACACCATTGCTGCACAGCACGCTGGGTCAGCTGCTGATGAAGCATGGCGAGTGGGAGCAGGCAGCCGAGGCCTTCAGAGAAGCGCTTAAGCAGCGTCCTGATGCCTTTGATTACGCCTGGCTGGCTGACACGCTGGATCGTCAGCATAAGCCAGAAGAAGCGGCACAGATGCGGCGTGACGGGTTGCTGCTGACCCTGAAGAACGCACCGTAATCCTGCATCTTCCAGATAACCGGGCCCTGTGCCCGGTTTTTTTATGCCTGATCTCTGGCAGACAGACAAAAAAAAACACCTGCCAAACTGGCAGGTGTAAAGATCAGGTCGGTAAGACAATTTGGCTGGTACCTGACTCAACGTATTGTCCCTGGACTCCAGTAAGGCCGAAGCGAGACTGGCGGGCGGACAACAGGTACCGTAAAGGGCTCTGCATCATTCCTGGTTTATGAAGCGTTAACAATCATAAGGAGTGGAATGAGCATCTACAGTGGTGATATTGCAGGAGACGTGCCAGCTTTATCGACACCGCTGAAAAATATATTAACTCTTTGATAGTTAGCCATTTTATTTACATCACTGTGAGTCAAACACCGTTCTGGCCGTTGGCATTTAACGACAAACGGTTGTACGGGCGTCGTGGATTAACGACAGCGAAAATGAAGTTGAGTAAAGGCTATAATAAACAACGAATTAGCTGTCTCTTAACGGAGACAAAAAACGGGAAGAAACGACAGGGCTGCGGATAGCGAATGGCGGAAAGCAAAAAACCCCGCCAAAGCGGGGTTTTTCTAAATTGGTCGGCGAGAGAGGATTCGAACCTCCGACCCACTGGTCCCAAACCAGTTGCGCTACCAAGCTGCGCTACTCGCCGAATACTGCTGGCACTTCATTACTGCTTTTTACTGCTGCTAAGATCCGTGGACCTTAAGCAAAAAAACCTGCCTCGGCAAGTCTTTGAAAGTGGTCGGCGAGAGAGGATTCGAACCTCCGACCCACTGGTCCCAAACCAGTTGCGCTACCAAGCTGCGCTACTCGCCGAATACTGCTTACTGCTTGACAATACTGCTGATTTTGTTGGTGCGAAGGGAGGGACTTGAACCCTCACGTCCGTAAGAACACTAACACCTGAAGCTAGCGCGTCTACCAATTCCGCCACCATCGCGTACCGGACAAAATCTGGGGTGGCTAATGGGACTCGAACCCACGACAACTGGAATCACAATCCAGGGCTCTACCAACTGAGCTATAGCCACCACATCTACTGCTGTACTACCGAACTTCTTACTGCTTACTGCTTACTACCTAACGCGGTAAAACTACCACCGCAGCTCTTGCTGCACTAAATTAATGGTGCGCCCGACAGGATTCGAACCTGAGACCTCTGCCTCCGGAGGGCAGCGCTCTATCCAGCTGAGCTACGGGCGCTTAGCGCCGTTGCGGATGGGCATACTACGTATTTGAGCCGATCCTGTCCAGTGCTTTTTATCACTAAATATCTTGTTTGATTACGCTTTGTGCGTTCTGTCTAAATGGCGAACGTTTTCACCCGATTTCCGGGCTAAAACGTTCAGCATTCAGCCAACCGCCGGCAAACAAATACGAAAACTACAGATCGCCACGCCAGTGATAGTTCAGATATTTCAGCAGCCTGAGCTGCCTGCGCAGACGTGATGGCTGCATAATAAGCCGGTAGAGCCACTCCAGGCCCATTTTCTGCCAGATCTTAGGCGCACGCTTCACATGACCGGTAAAGACGTCGTAGGTGCCACCCACGCCCATATACAGGGCTTCTGGCCAGACGGCCTTGCAGTCGCGCATCAGAATTTCCTGTCGCGGCGATCCCATCGCCACGGTAACAATCTTCGCGCCGCTGGCGGCAATTCGGGCAAACAAGGCTTCGCGGTCTGCCGGCGCAAAATAACCGTCCTGCGAACCGACAATGTTCACATTCCACTGACGACGCAGCTTATCTTCCGTTTGTGCCAGCACCTGAGGCTTGCCGCCAATCAGAAACACCGGCGTGCCTTCGCGTCCGGCACGTTCCATTAATCCTTCCCACAAATCGGCACCGGCAATGCGGGAGACTTCCGCCTGCGGATATTTTTTGCGTACGGACCGCACGATGCTGATGCCGTCGGCGTACTTAAATTCCGCTTCGTCGATCAGCTGGCGGATCGCCGGCTGGCTTTCGGCGGTCAGGACTTTCTCCGCATTAATCGCCACCAGCGTGCCGGTCTTGAGGTTTTTTCCCAGATAGAGATAGTCAAGAAACGCAGCCATATCGCGAAAACCGAGCAGCGTGAAGCCGCGGATTTGGTATAGCGGTACTGAATCCACAATCGGTTCCTTCAGGTCAAATGCAACAAATCAGGCCCGCAGGCCTGAGAAAATTAGTCATGTAGCGCGACCGGCATTTTACGGGGGCGGATCAGACCTGCCGCATCAAACAGCCAGAACAGCAGTTTCGCCACCACCACCGCCACCACAAAGATCAGGCAGAAGAACACCACTCGCGAAGCGAAAGAGTCCAGCCCTTCACGTGCCAGCACAATCATATTAAACACCGCGCCAAAGCAGAAACTTTGTAGGATCGCAGCCTTGTAGCGGTTGGTTTCCTGCTGTCCCTTTTGATAGAGCCAGTCGAACCATTTAATGATCATCCCCACGGCTACCGCGCCCGGCGGGATAAACCACGCGCCTCCCATCACCACCAGAGAGCCTATCAGCGTCGGCGAAATTGCCAGCCCGGAATGGTTATCCAACACCTCCCAGGTGAAATAATTGCCGCTGTTTAACACGATGGAGGGCCGGTCGGGCCACAACCAGCTGGGGATAAACACGTAAAAATCACGAACAATCGGTGCCAGTCCCTGGAAATCAATTTTGTCGTAATTTTGCAGCAGCAGGCCGAGGTTTTCCCACGGAGAGAAGGTGTCCCTCGTCAGATACAGGAAGGTATAGAACGCTTCAGAGCCACTGACATCAAGGTTATAGCGGCGCAGCGCCAGCCAGAACATCCCGACCACGGAGAACACACCCGCCATCGCCAGCATCCATAAGGAGATCCAGCCGCGAATAATGCCGATAAACAGGAACAGCGCAAAAGCGATGATGATATTTGCCCGCGTCCCGCCCACTACGGCATAGGTCAGCAAACCAAAGGCGACGGTCGCCACCAGGAAAAACAACCAGTTACGGAATCCGGGCTTGAGGAAATAGACCACCAGCATCGCCGGGATAAAGAAGTAGAAAAAGCGCTTCAGCGCGACGCCTGACACTTCGGCAGAAAAGATCTGGCTGTAACTGTGCAGCTTAAAAAGCAGGAAGCCGTTGTGCAGGAAGAATACCGCCACCGTGCCCAGCGCTATCGCCGCCAGAATGCCCCAGGTTAAATGCGCTTCGACCCGGTTGATGGTGAAAAACTGCCGGCTGGGTTGGGACGAGGCTGGCCGCAGGCGTGTTTTATAGCTGACATAGTAAATGGCATAAAACCCGGTAGCGGAAAGCAGCGCCTCGAGCAGAAATTCAGGAGGAACCACCTCAACGTTAAAACCAAACACCAACATGCAGGTCAGCGGGAAGCCGAAGTAAAATGTCAGCAAAAATAGCAGCGAAAAGAAGACGTTGAAGTTGAACTTTACCCGTCGAAATTCCTTCCAGGTCAGCGTCAGGATCAGCCCCAGCGACAGCAGCCAGACCACCAGCAGACCAGCAAATTGCATCAGCGTCATGCTTTCACTCCTTCAGCCTGGGCCAGCGCCGTTTTCCAGCCGTCGAGATAAGCAGGCTCAAAAAAGGCAATCGCGGGTTTATCCAACAGGGACATTTGCCGTTTTGCTTCGCCAACCACCTGTGCATCCAGCGAATCGCCGGCAAACAGCACGGGCACCTGTTGCTCGGTCAAATCCTGCCAGAACGGGTTTTTACGGTTAACCACAAACGGCACGTTGGCCTGGATCAGCAAGCATAATGTGCCAATGCCCTGCTGACGTTCAAAAATAAAATACCCCAGGTCGCAGCGCGAGATCAGCTGTAAATAAGTGGCGAACTCGAGCTTTTCCGTGAGGATCTGTAATCTTTCCGGCGCAAAAAGTGCCAGCCCGGCTTCACGCACGCGCTGAATGTAGGCGTCATTGTGTTCCGGGTAGCCCATCGGGACCACCACATTAACCTGACGACCAAACTGCTGATGGATCTCCTGCAGCGCCTGAATATGGCGATTACTTTCATCGCCAGAATTTCCTACCAGCAAGGTCATCTCTGGCTGCGGCTCGGCGGCAGGCAACGCCACCTGAGCCATTCGGGTCGGAAAATAGAGCCGTGCCGCTGGGACATCGGGATAGCGTTGCTGGAAATAGTTAATGTCGCCACGCGTGGCAAAAACCTGACCGACCCTTTTTTGCGCCAGCCGCCGCAGGAAGTAGAACAGGCGAAATTTGAGACCACCGGCCTGTTCGTAGAGATCTGCACCCCAGATATGCCAGTAAACCTGCGCCGGTTTAATCTTACCGAACAGGATCGCCAGCCACAGCGTGGGATTGAACTGTCCGTGGAAAAAGAAATGGGTTTGTCTGTCTGCCTGTGCAAGGGCGACGACCGCATCGGCAATGGCGCGTTTGTTGGCAAACCAGCGGATCGCCAGCCGGCTGTAATCCGCGGCGGCAGGCTCCCCAACCACCCAAAACTGACGAGGTTCCGCACGCGGCACGGCCTCGGCCACGCTGTCGTTAAAAAAGCGCAGCACGGTTTGATTATGGTGTGGAATGGCAGAGCCGAGAACGTGAATCAATGTTGTCATACTTTTCTACGATAAAGAAAAAAGGTGCCTGCGCAGAGCGCAAAATAGACCATATACGTCGCCATATAGGCTTGTGCCGCGCCGGTGGCCCCGTGCAGCGGGATCAGCCAGCGCGCGAACAGCGTCAGCAGAATGAACTGGCTGATCTCGGTCAGGGCATAAAAACGTAGTGAGGCTTTGGCGATCACCAGATAACCAAAAACGTAGGAGCCTACTTTAAAGACATCGCCGGTCAGCTGCCAGATAAAGAGATCCCGCATGCCGGTAAACTGACTGGAGAACAGCAGCCAGATAGCCACGTCCCGCAACAGCCATACCATCAGGCTGACTCCCATCACCGCGGGCAGTACAAAACTCAGCGAGCGCAGAATTTCCCGGGAGATCTCTTTTTTGCTGGTCAGACGCGACAGCGTTGGCAGCAAATAGACGCTGAATGAGGCGGTGATAAATTGCAGATAGGCATCTGAAATGCTGGTCACCCCTTGCCAGAGACCTACCTGCTCCCAGCCGTTATGGTCGGCCAGCAGATTTCGCATCATGATCCATGCCACCGGCAAGGTGATGGAGGTCATCAGCGCCATCAGGGTGAACTTACTCAGATTGCGGGCAATCGCGCCATCCCAGCAAGGTTTGAAAAATCGCACCGGCAGATGGTCACGCTTTGCCAGTAATAGCGCCGCAGGCACCACCACCAGCGCCGGAACCATCGCCATGCCCACCAGCGCCCCGCTATAGCCGCCGATCCAGTAACAGACAAACCAGGCCATTACGCCAATCAGGCTGCCCAGGATCAGCGCCAGCGCATTGCCCTTCGCATCGCGGAAGCCTTTCACTACCGCCAGCGCCAGATTGGCCCAGGCAATGCCTGCCTGCAGGAAGGCGACAATACGCACCACGTTCTGGTAATCACTGTGGCCAAATAAGCCGACGCTAATCGGTCCGGCAAACAGCAAAAATACGATGGCCAGGAGGGTGGAGAAGCCCAGCACCATTGCCGAGGCGGTGCCCGTTACCGCCTGAAGTTGCGCTGGGTTTTGCTGATATTCGGCAACGTATTTGGTGACACCGTTAAAAATACCCGCCCCGGCCAGCACGCCAAGCACGGTAATCAACTGACGGAAGTTGCCTGCCTGACCAACGCCTGACGGGCCAAATGATACCGCCAGCATTTTGACCACCAGCAGACCGGCCGCAATTTTTACCAGCGTGGACGCTGCCGTCCACACCGACGCTTTAGCCAGCGACATATCAGGAAAAATAGCTCAGCAGGGAGTTAATCACCGTCTGCTGATTATTATCAGTGAGGTTATAAAACAGCGGCAGACGCAGCAGTCGTTCACTCTCGGACTGGGTGTAGCGATCTTCGCCGTGGAAGCGGCCAAAGCGCTGACCGGCAGGTGAAGAGTGCAGCGGAATATAGTGGAAGACGGCCAGGATTTCGGCTTCCTTCAGCCAGTTAATCAGCGCCGTGCGGTCGTCAATATCATGCAGCTTGATGTAAAACATGTGCGCGTTATGCTGACAGGTCGACGGGATGGTGGGCAGGGTAATCCGGCCGCTGGCCGCAATCGGCTGCAGCGCGCTGTAGTAGTTCTGCCACAAGCGCAGGCGCTGCGCGTTAATCGCCGACGCGGCTTCCAGCTGGGCCCACAGATAAGCCGCCTGCAAATCGGCCATCAGGTAGCTGGAACCAATATCGCGCCAGGTATACTTATCCACCTGCCCACGGAAAAACTGGCTGCGATTCGTGCCCTTCTCTCTGATGATTTCAGCACGCTCAACCAAAGCCGGATCGTTAATTAACGTCGCGCCACCTTCACCGCCTGCCGTGTAATTCTTGGTTTCGTGGAAGCTGAAGCAGCCGATATGACCAATTGTCCCCAGCGCTTTGCCTTTCCAGGTGGACATCACGCCCTGTGCGGCGTCTTCAATCACAAACAGATGGTGTTTGGCTGCCAGCGCCATAATCACGTCCATATCACAGGAGACGCCGGCGTAATGAACCGGAACAATGGCTTTGGTTTTGTCGGTGATCGCCGCTTCAATCAGCGTCTCATCCATGTTCAACGTATCCGGGCGGATATCGACGAACACGATAGTCGCGCCGCGCAGCACAAAGGCGTTAGCCGTTGAGACGAAGGTATAGCTTGGCATGATCACTTCATCGCCAGGCTGGATATCGATCAGGATCGCGGCCATTTCCAGAGAGGCCGTGCAGGATGGGGTCAGCAGCACTTTTTTGCTGCCGAACTTATTTTCCATCCACTGCTGGCAGCGTCGGGTAAATCCACCGTCGCCGCACAGCTTGCCGCTTCCCATCGCCGATTTCATGTAGTCGAGTTCGGTTCCCACGATCGGTGGTGCGTTAAATGGGATCATAATGTTACCTGTAGAGCCAGTAAGCGGTGCGTTCTATAACACCCCCACAGCGATGATAGAGTCTGAGCGCGGGTAAGTTGCCCAGTTGAGTTGCCACATGCAGACGAGTCAGGCGTCGCGCGCGACACCAGTCGGACGCCGCTTCGATCATGCGCTGTCCCACTCCTAATCCCTGAGCTTCCGGTAACGTCGCCAGCAGCCCGATGCGCGCACTGCCATCCGACAGTTCACGAAGGGAGATAAACCCCTGCAGATCGCCCTGCTCATTGATAGCAAGCAGGCATTGATGATCAAAGGTGCCAAGCACCGCGTTTTCAATCCACTGAGCATAGAAACGGCCGCTGTCACCGGGCTGATACCAGGGCGCACGGAAGCGACTTTGCGCAAACGCGCCGCTTGCCGCTTCGCGTAAGGCAGGAATATGCTCTTTTCTGGCAATGCGGATCCCTTCAGGGCGGCTTGCAGAGGCAATGCCCAGCACAAAGTCGGCTTCCCCTTCCACCAGCTTAAAACCCAGCGCGCTGAGCGCGTCCAGCTCGGCGGTCTGCTGCGACAGCACCTTCGCCTGAACGAGATCGTAGCCTGCAAACAGCGCGTCAGTTAATGGCGACCCATTCGCCTCAAATGAGAGCAAGCCACTGTTCACGCCAAAGAAGGTATTTTCCCAACTCAACGGGTTGAGGGCTACCGATGGCATAAGCGCAGGCTGGCTGCTGGCACTCATTGCCAGACTCCTTTGGTATCCACTCTCTGATGAGCGTGGATTTGTTTCGCATCCATCGCTTTGAACTGCGCGTGATCGACCAGCATCACCAGCACGTCAGCCTGCTTCAGGGCGTGATGCAGCCCAACCAGTTCAGCTTTACCGGCCAGTTTCTCCGGCAGCTGGTGAATGTTCGGTTCCACCACTAACGTGGTGCCGGAATGCCAGTCCGCGATCATTTCAGCCACGTGCATCGCCGGGCTTTCACGCAGATCGTCAATATCCGGTTTAAACGCCAGACCAAAGCAGGCAATCGTCAGCTCACTGGCGCGCTTGTCGCTGGTGGTCAGACTCTCGGCTAATGCCTTTTTAACCTGCTCAAGGACCCACAGCGGTTTGCTGTCATTCACTTCACGCGCGGTGCGGATCAATCGCGCCTGTACCGGATTTTGCGCCACGATAAACCAGGGATCGACGGCGATGCAGTGGCCGCCAACGCCAGGGCCGGGCTGCAGGATATTCACCCGCGGATGGCGGTTCGCCAGGCTAATCAGTTCCCAGACGTTGATCCCCTGATCGGCACAAATCAACGACAGCTCGTTGGCAAAGGCGATGTTGACGTCCCGGAAGCTGTTTTCGGTCAGCTTACACATTTCGGCAGTGCGGGAGTTGGTGACCACGCACTCACCTTCAAGAAAGATATTGTACAGGTCACAGGCAAGCTGCGAGCAGGCTGGCGTCATCCCGCCAATCACCCGATCGTTTTTGAACAGTTCGACCATCACCTTGCCCGGCAGAACACGCTCAGGACAATAGGCAATATGCACATCGGCGGCTTCACCAACCTGTTGCGGGAAGCTCAGGTCTTCACGTGCTGTCGCCAGCCAGGCCGCCATTTGCTCGGTGGCACCCACCGGTGAGGTCGATTCGAGGATCACTAAATCCCCTTTCTTCAACACCGGCGCGATGGATTCAGCGGCCGCTTTCACCCAGCTGAGATCGGGCTGATGATCGTCTTTAAACGGTGTTGGTACAGCAATCAGAAAGGCATCGGCCTCTTCAGGTTGGGTTGCCGCGCGCAGGTAACCTTGTTCAACGGCGGTCTTCACAACCCGGTCGAGGTCTGGCTCAACGATGTGGATCTCACCGCGATTGATGGTCTCAACAGCGTGCGCATTGATGTCGATGCCAATGACCTTCTTCTGCCGTGAGGCAAATGCCGCTGCGGTTGGCAGGCCAATGTAGCCCAGGCCGATAATGGAAATGGTATTGAAAATCATAACGTAACCCGATTATTTTTTAGTGCCTGCACAATACGTTCGCAGGCCAGGCCGTCACCATAAGGGTTATGGGCACGGCTCATGGATTGATAAGCGTCTTCATCCGTCAGCAGGCGCGTGGCCTCACCAACTATCTTCTGTACGTCTGTGCCCACCAGCTTGACCGTTCCCGCCGCAACCGCTTCTGGCCGCTCGGTGGTTTCGCGCATCACCAGCACCGGTTTACCCAATGACGGCGCTTCTTCCTGAATGCCGCCAGAATCCGTCAGGATTAGCCAGGAACGCACCATCAGCCAGACAAAAGGCAGGTACTCCTGAGGTTCAATCAGGAAGATATTGTCGATGCCGCTCAGGATGCGGTTTACCGGCTCGCTGACGTTGGGATTCAGGTGAACAGGATAAACAATCTGAACATCAGGATGCAGGCGGGCAATTTCAGCCAGCGCGCTACAAATGCGTTCAAAACCGCCACCAAAACTCTCGCGTCGGTGGCCAGTGACCAGAATCATTTTTTTGTCTGAATCAAGGAACGGATAGCGCGAAGCCAGGCCTTCCCGTAGTCCTGTATCACCCAATACCCGATCTCTTACCCAGAACAGCGCATCAATTACCGAGTTACCGGTGACAAACATCCGGTCACTGCGCAGGTTTTCTTTCAGCAGGTTCTGACGGGCATTTTCCGTCGGGGTGAAATGCCAGGTGGCAAGGTGACCGGTCAGCGTGCGGTTAGCTTCTTCCGGCCACGGAGAATAGAGGTCGCCGGTGCGCAGACCGGCCTCAACGTGGCCAACGGGGATGCGGTGATAGAATGCCGCCAGGCTGGCAGCAAAGGTCGTGGTGGTATCGCCATGGACCAGCACCACATCCGGTTTGAATTCAGCGAAAACAGCCTTTAATCCTTCGAGAATCCGGCTGGTGATTTCAGTCAGCCCCTGCCCCGGACTCATGATATTCAGATCATAATCCGGAATGATGGCGAACAGTTGCAGCACCTGATCCAGCATCTCACGATGCTGTGCGGTGACGCACAGGCGAGCGTCAATCTCGCTATCCTGCGCCAGCGCATGGACCAGCGGCGCCATTTTTATCGCTTCAGGGCGCGTGCCAAAAACTGTTAATACTTTCACAGTGACTCTCTTTCGTTCATCTGTCTGATAACAACAGGCCAGCCGCGGTTAGCGCGGTCGACGTGCCAGTGCAATCCCTGCCCCAATTAAGGCACCCACAGCGCCCCACATAATCATCAAAAACAGGCGACGAGGGCTGTCGCGTTTCACCGGCTCCTCCGGTGTACGCAGATAGCGGTAAGTCTGGAAAGTAGTCACCAATGTTGGGCCGACATTCAGCGTCGACAACATGGCTTTGTTTTGATCATAGTCCAGATCGTAACCCGGTCCGGTCGCCTGCAGATTTTCCAGCCTGGCCTGCAGCAGCGGGCGACCTAACAGGAACAGTTCAGAATCGGGCAGCTGTTCGGAAGGGGTATCCGTTTTGGCCTGTTCAAAACCCTGCTGTTGGGCAATTTTCAACGCCTGCTGAACACTGTTCACCTGACGATCGTAGATCGCTTTCGCGACGGCTTCTTGCCTTTTAACCTGTGCTTTCATCTGGATGGTTCTGGCTGCCCAGGCACCGGTCAGCTCTTCATTTAGGTGCGTGGCCGCACGCTGGCTGGCGAAAGCCACATACTGGCGTAACAGCGTGTTGGCATCTTTCGACGTCTCAGCAACCAGACGCACGGAATCATTGAGGTTTTTAGCGGCATCCGCCGGCTGATACTGAATGTTGGCAATCAGCTCGTCTAACAACACCGCGTCATCACGGGTGTTGCCGTGCTGCCGCTGCTTGTAATAGTCCGTTTGCAGCCAGAATTCGCGACGGGTGTCATAGGCAGACAGTTGCATCACAAACTCCTGGTAGGCCTCAGCCATCACCGAAGGAGGGGTATCCGCAGACTGACTGGCGCGCAGATCCAGATTATTCAGGAATTGCTGTTGCGAATAGTAGCTGCTCAGCATATTGACCGTCGGACGATCGGTAACCGCGGTGGTACTCCATTGTGGCGTCACCAACAGCGACCAGATCCAGGCAAGCAGGACAAACACCAGCGCCACGCCCGCAATCCATTTTTTACCCTGCCATAACGTGCAGCAAAGCCCGCGAATATCCAGCTCGTTATGGGTAACGTCAGGATGCGTCATACTTCATATTCCTTGTTATCAGGGTCAGCTTTTCAGAGGTAATAAGCGCTTTACTGTGTCTGCCGTAAGCGTCTTTTGAAGCGTTTGATCATTCTGGCCACTCGCCATGCCCGCTTGATGCAGTAGCCGTAAAGCATAAAGGCCAGCAGGAACAGCACCAGCATCGCCCAGTCAGGGATAAAACTCAGCGACTCGCCCAACACGCCCACCGCAGCCAGCAACGCTGCCGCCAGCGTAATCAGGAAACACGCCTGCCTGGAGGTGAACCCGGCACGCATAATCAGGTGGTGAATATGCTGCCGATCGGCGGAAAACGGGCTCATCCCTTTACTCAGGCGGCGGTACATAATAGCAACCATGTCCATCAACGGGATAGCAATCAGCCAGAGCGCGGTGACCGGGGTGATAGGGTGATACTGACCCTGTGTCGCCTCGAGCAGGATCCAGATGATGGTGAAACCAATCAGCGTACTTCCCGCATCGCCCATAAACACTTTATAGCGGCGACCGAACACGCCCAGGTTCAACAAGATATAGGGCACGATGGCGACAATCATGATGAAGCACCACATCGCCAGGCTCTGCTGACCATCCAGTAACAGGATGATGCCCATTGCGAGGAAAGTGACGCAGGACAGCCCACCCAGCAGTCCGTCTATGCCATCCACCATATTAAAGGCGTTGATCGCTGCCCAGACGGCAAACAGGGTAAGGACATAACCAAAGGGGCCAACAATCAGTTCCCAGGGACCAAAGATGTATCCCAGGCTGAGCAAGTAAAGCTTACCCATGCTCATCATCAGCACGGCAACAATGGCCTGGACAATAGCACGAATTTTGACGCTGATATCCCAACGGTCGTCGAGGGCACCGATCAGGACCAACATGCCAGCGCAGCAAAGATAGAGCAGAGCGTGGGGAATGTAGAAGTTAGTGATGGCAAAGCCAAAGCAGGTCCCGGCAAAAACAGAGATGCCACCCACCAGAGGAACCACACCCTGGTGGCGCTTACGGTAGTTAGGCTTGTCTACCAGACCAACCTTTTTAGCTGCTTTACGGGCAAAAAAGAGGAAAACCATCGAAAAGACAAATATTAAAGCAAGCTCAGTACTCATATTGAGTAAATTCACATTAACCAGCTCTCTGCAAAGAATCTCGCAGTGTTATAAGCATTTTATGTGCCATTAACATCCGTTTAATTCTGATTTCTGTTGTGCGTGATGAGCATAAAACGGCCTAAAGTCCCTTTTTTGCTAACCGCACCTTTTGGTTTAATTCTCCAGTTGCTGAATATCGTATAGCCCATAAACGAAAAACGCCACGTCTGAGCGTGGCGTTCCCCGAGTTTTCTTATTTTTTTGCTGTCGCGAACAGCCCGATCCACACGAAAAGGCCAGAAAGAGCAGGTTCAGCCTGGCTGAACCTGAACGTTACAGCCCGATGAGTCGCCTTAAGAGCGTTTCATCATGTCGAAGAACTCATCGTTTGTTTTGGTCATTGCCAACTTGTTGATGAGGAACTCCATCGCGTCAATTTCACCCATTGGATGGATGATTTTGCGCAGGATCCACATCTTCTGCAGTTCTTCCGAGCTGGTAAGCAGCTCTTCTTTACGCGTACCTGAACGGTTGTAATCGATAGCAGGGAACACACGCTTCTCAGCGATTTTACGCGCCAGATGCAGTTCCATGTTGCCTGTACCTTTAAATTCTTCGTAGATCACTTCGTCCATCTTCGAACCGGTATCAACCAGTGCGGTGGCGATGATTGTCAGGCTTCCGCCCTCTTCTACGTTACGTGCAGCACCGAAGAAACGCTTTGGACGGTGCAGGGCGTTAGCATCAACACCACCGGTCAGGACTTTACCTGAAGCAGGAACAACGGTGTTGTAGGCACGCGCCAGACGGGTAATGGAGTCCAGCAGGATGATCACGTCTTTCTTGTGCTCAACCAGGCGCTTGGCCTTCTCGATAACCATTTCGGCAACCTGCACGTGGCGGGATGCTGGCTCATCGAAGGTAGATGCAATCACTTCGCCTTTCACCAGACGCTGCATCTCGGTCACTTCTTCCGGACGCTCGTCAATCAGCAGTACCATCAGTACGCAGTCTGGGTGGTTGTAAGCGATGCTGGTGGCGATGTTCTGCAGCAGCATGGTTTTACCGGCTTTTGGTGGTGCAACGATCAGACCACGCTGACCACGACCAATTGGCGAGGCCAGGTCCAGTACGCGAGCGGTCAAATCCTCGGTCGAACCGTTACCACGTTCCATGCGCAGACGAGAGTTTGCGTGCAGCGGGGTTAAGTTTTCGAACAGGATTTTGTTGCGGGCGTTTTCAGGTTTGTCGTAGTTAACTTCATTAACTTTCAGCAGGGCGAAATAACGCTCACCTTCTTTCGGCGGGCGGATCTTGCCGGAAATGGTGTCACCAGTGCGGAGGTTGAAGCGGCGGATTTGGCTAGGGGAAACGTAGATATCATCAGGACCGGCGAGGTAGGAACTGTCTCCAGAACGGAGGAATCCAAAGCCATCCTGCAAAATTTCCAGTACGCCGTCGCCGAAGATGTCTTCGCCGCTTTTTGCATGCTGCTTCAGGATGGAGAAGATAATGTCCTGTTTGCGCATACGGGCCTGGTTTTCAAGCCCCATGTTTTCGCCGAGTGTAATCAGGTCAGAAACCGGCGTATTTTTTAATTCGGTAAGATTCATAATGGTGGGTTCTTAAACTCGGGGTAAATCTCGGAATGATTGTCGTAAGTGGTATGGCGAAAAATCCATGCCTGTTAATGGCACTCTTGTCAGGATCCGCTCGATGATCACGTGCAGGAAAACGCAAATCTGAGACGAGGAGACGGTAAGGACAAGACGCCGGAAATTCTGATGATGCTAACCGTCAGATTGCTGAATGCCCGTAAGGAGAAGATGATTAGGCGTTCAACAAGGAATAAATCTAAGATTCAAACTACAGGTAAGTTCGTAGTGCAGTAAAAACAACTTAGCACGACTGATGTGAAACGTCTAGCAGCTGACTAAAAATATGCCGGGCACCTGACTGAGGGCAAATAAACCCCCTCAGACCAGGCGCCGGACAGGCTGTTAGCCCAGGTTCGCGTTAAGGAACTCTTTGAGCTGGCCTTTAGAAAGGGCGCCAACTTTCGTTGCCGCGACTTCGCCGTTTTTGAACAGCAGCAAAGTAGGAATACCACGAATACCGTATTTAGGCGCGGTGCCCGGGTTATCGTCGATATTCAGTTTCGCGATTGTCAGCTTGCCGTCGTACTCTTCGGCGACTTCATCGAGGATTGGGGCGATCATTTTACAAGGACCACACCACTCTGCCCAGAAGTCGACCAGCGTCAAACCTTCTGCTTTTAATACGTCGGAATCGAAGCTGTCGTCGGTCAGGTGAACAATTTTATCGCTGCTCATGTCTTACTCCAAAAGATTATGCCTGGCTGGTTGGCGTAAAATCTGCCAACTTAGGTTGACTTTATTTCACCGGATACGCTTTCGTAAAGCAATAGTAAGCTGATATTCTACCACACTATGAGCAAAACACACTTAACCGAACAGAAGTTTTCCGACTTCGCCCTGCACCCTCAGGTGATTGAAGCCCTTGAAACTAAAGGCTTTCATAACTGCACGCCGATTCAGGCGCTGGCATTGCCTTTCACGCTCTCAGGGCGTGATGTAGCGGGACAGGCGCAAACCGGTACCGGAAAAACGATGGCGTTCCTGACGTCAACGTTCCATCATCTTCTTTCTAACCCTGCGCCAGAAGGCCGTCAGGTGAATCAGCCACGTGCGCTGATCCTGGCCCCTACGCGCGAATTAGCCGTACAGATCCATGCCGATGCTGAACCGCTGACGCAGGCAACCGGTCTCAAGCTTGGGCTTGCTTATGGCGGTGACGGCTACGATAAGCAGCTGAAAGTGCTGGAAAGCGGTGTCGATATTTTAATCGGCACCACGGGCCGACTGATTGACTATACCAAGCAAAATCACGTTAACCTCGGCGCCATTCAGGTGGTTGTGCTCGATGAAGCGGATCGCATGTTCGATCTCGGCTTTATTAAAGATATTCGCTGGCTGTTCCGCCGGATGCCTGCGGCAAATCAGCGTCTGAACATGCTGTTCTCCGCGACCCTCTCTTTCCGTGTTCGCGAACTGGCGTTCGAAAACATGAACAACGCGGAATATGTGGAAGTGGAACCCGAGCAGAAAACCGGCCACCGCATTAAAGAAGAACTTTTCTATCCTTCTAATGAAGAGAAGATGCGCCTGCTGCAAACTTTGCTGGAAGAAGAGTGGCCAGATCGTGCCATCATCTTCGCGAACACCAAGCACCGTTGTGAAGATGTCTGGGGCCACCTGGCAGCAGATGGACACCGTGTTGGGCTGTTGACCGGCGATGTGGCACAGAAGAAACGTCTGCGTATTCTGGATGACTTCACTAAAGGTGATGTTGATATCCTGGTCGCCACCGACGTTGCCGCGCGTGGCCTGCATATCCCTGCGGTAACTCACGTGTTCAACTATGACCTGCCGGATGACCGTGAAGACTATGTGCACCGTATTGGTCGTACCGGACGCGCTGGCGCCAATGGACATTCCATCAGCCTGGCGTGCGAAGAGTACGCGCTGAATCTGCCTGCTATCGAAGAGTATATTGGCCACAGCATTACCGTGAGCCGCTATAACAGTGATGCGCTGATGACCGATCTGCCGCCACCGAAGCGTTTAACACGTCATCGTTCTGGCAATGGTCCACGTCGTGGCGGCAACAACAATCGCCGCAGCAGTGCACCACGCAACAATAACCGTAAACGTTCAGGTTAAAACAGCCATGCTGAGCGCGTCATCACTTTATGCTGCTATCGATCTGGGATCGAACAGTTTTCATATGTTGGTGGTGCGCGAGGTGGCTGGAAATATCCAGACCGTAGCGCGCATCAAGCGCAAAGTGCGTCTGGCCGCCGGCCTCGATAGCGAAAACCATCTTTCCGATGAAGCGATGGAGCGCGGCTGGCAGTGTCTGCGGCTGTTCTCAGAGCAGTTGCAGGACATTCCTGCTGAGCAAATTCGCGTCGTCGCCACCGCCACGCTGCGGCTGGCGTCGAATGCCGGCACTTTCCTGCAAACCGCCCAACACATTCTTGGCTGCCCGGTGAATGTCATCAGCGGCGAGGAAGAAGCACGCCTGATATATCAGGGCGTTGCGCATACCACCGGCGGATCCGATAAGCGTCTGGTGGTGGACATTGGCGGCGGCAGTACGGAGCTGGTGACCGGAAGCGGTTCGCAAACCACCTCCCTTTTCAGCCTGTCGATGGGATGTGTCACCTGGCTTGAACGCTATTTTGGCGATCGTCATCTGGCGAAAGCCAATTTTGAACAGGCAGAACTTGCCGCTCGCGCCATGATCCGCCCGATTGCTGCCGAGCTACGTGAGCACGGCTGGCAGGTCTGTGTGGGGGCTTCTGGCACCGTACAGGCGTTGCAGGAAATTATGATGGCGCAGGGCATGGATGAACGCATCACCCTGAGCAAGCTGCAGCAGTTGAAGCAGCGGGCGATTCAGTGCGGCAAGCTGGAAGAGCTTGAGATCGAAGGGCTAACGCTGGAGCGCGCGCTGGTATTTCCAAGCGGTCTGTCGATTCTGATCGCTATTTTCACCGAGCTGAATATCCACAGCATGACGCTGGCGGGCGGTGCACTGCGTGAAGGCCTGGTTTATGGCATGCTTCATTTGCCGATCGATCGTGATATTCGCAGCCGCACGCTGAAAAATATCCAGCGTCGTTTCACTATTGATGCCGAGCAAGCCGACCGCGTGCGCAATCTGGCAGAAAGTTTCGCCCGCCAGGTCAGCCACAGCTGGAAACTGGACGATCGATGTCGGGAGCTGCTGGACAGTGCCTGCCTGATGCACGAAATCGGTCTGAGCGTCGATTTCAAACAGGCTCCGCAACACGCTGCCTATCTGATCCGCCATCTCGACCTTCCCGGCTTTACTCCCGCACAGAAAAAACTGCTGGCAACCTTGCTGCAAAATCAGGTCAACAGTATCGATCTGGCGGTACTAAGCCAGCAAAATGCCATCCCTCCGCGAATGGCTGAACGACTCTGTCGTTTGCTGCGTCTGGCGATCATTTTCTCCAGCCGTCGACGTGACGATACGCTACCTGCGGTTCGGCTTCATGCCGATGACGATGCGTTGCATGTGACGCTGCCCGCAGGCTGGTTGGAAGCGCATCCGCTTCGTGCGGAGCTGCTGGAGCAAGAATGCCACTGGCAGAGCTATGTTCACTGGCCGCTGACCATCGGCTGACCGACAGGCAGTAAAAAGGGGCTGATTCAGCCCCTTTTTCATTTTTAACCGCTCAGTGATTCTACTTCCCTTTCGCCTTATCGAGCATCGCTTTCAGATTGGCGACGCGGCTTTGTCCGGTCTGCATCCGCTCTTCGGCGCTGACAATCTTACGCTCGGATTCCCACTTCAAATCATCCTGTGGTAGCTCCATCAGAAAACGACTCGGTTCCGGGCGGATGGTCTCGCCATATTGCCGACGCTCGCGGCACAAGGTGAAGGTCAGCTCTTTGCGGGCGCGGGTGATGCCCACGTAGGCCAGCCGACGCTCTTCTTCAACGTTGTTCTCATCGATGCTGCTTTGATGTGGCAACAGCCCTTCTTCCATCCCGACCAGGTAGACGTAGGGGAATTCCAGGCCTTTCGACGCATGCAGCGTCATTAACTGAACCTGATCCATATCTTCCTCGCTTTCGCCGCGCTCCATCATATCGCGCAGCGTAAACCGGGTGACAACCTGCGTCAGCGTCATCGCCTCATCGATATCGCTGCCCTCCAGCATTTCTGTCATCCACTGGAACAGCGTATTGACGTTTTTCATCCGCATTTCGGCCGCTTTTGGGCTGGCAGAGGTTTCAAACAGCCAGCTTTCATAGTCGATACCGCGGATCAGATCGCGAACAGCGGCGACCGGCTCACGTTCAGCCAGCTGTGCGACTTCCTGCAGCCAGAACGTGAAGCGCTGTAGCGATTCCAGCCCACGTCCTGACAACGTCTGCTCAAGCCCCATATCGAAGCTGGCGGTAAACAAACTCTTGTTGCGCTGCATCGCCCACTCACCCAGCTTCTGCAACGTCGCCGAGCCAATTTCACGCCGGGGCGTATTCACAATGCGCATAAATGCGCTGTCATCATTGGGATTGGTCAGCACGCGCAGATACGCCAGCAGATCCTTGATCTCCGGTCGGGAGAAGAAAGAGGTTCCCCCGGAGATGCGGTAAGGAATGCGGTTCTGCATCAGCATTTTTTCGAATACGCGCGACTGATGGTTGCCACGATAGAGGATCGCGTAATCCTTGTACTGGGTCTTATTGATAAAGTGATGGGCAATCAATTCACCAATCGTCCGCTCCGCCTCATGATCTTCGTTGTTGGCGGTGACGACTTTAAGCTCTGCGCCATAACCCAGTTCGGAGAAAAGGCGTTTCTCAAACACATGCGGATTGTTGGCGATCAGAATATTGGCGGCTTTCAGGATGCGCTCGGTGGAGCGGTAATTCTGTTCCAGCTTGATGACCTGCAACGCCGGGAAATCCTCGTTTAGCAGCACCAGGTTTTGCGGCCGCGCGCCGCGCCAGGAGTAGATCGACTGATCGTCATCCCCTACCACGGTAAAACGCGCGCGTGCGCCCACCAGCAGCTTCACCAGTTCATACTGGCTGGTGTTGGTATCCTGATATTCATCCACCAGCAGGTAACGGATGCGCTGTTGCCAGCGCTCCAGCACTTCCTGATTGCGCTGGAAAAGCAGGGTCGGCAGCAAAATCAAATCATCAAAGTCGAGCACGTTGCAGGACTTCAGATGTTTGTCGTAAAGGCCATAACAGTGGGCGAAAAGCTTATCCCGCTCCGACACGGCACCCGCCGCCGCACGGGAGGGATCCATCAGATCGTTCTTCCAGTTGGAGATCGTGGAGATCAGCTGTTGCAGCAAGGTCTTGTCATTTTCCAGCCACTCTTCGGTCAGATCCTTCAGCAAAGCCAGCTGATCCTGATCGTCAAATAGCGAAAAGTTCGACTTCATACCCAACGCGGCATACTCGCGCTTGATGATCTCCAGCCCCAGGGTGTGGAAGGTGGAAATCATCAGCCCACGCGCTTCTTTGCGCCCGAGCGTTTGCGCCACACGCTCTTTCATCTCGCGCGAGGCCTTGTTGGTAAAGGTTACCGCGGCAATATGGCGCGCCTGATAGCCGCATTCACGGATCAGATGGGCGATTTTATTGGTGATCACGCGTGTTTTGCCCGACCCCGCACCCGCCAGCACCAGGCAGGGCCCGGTAACAAATTCGACGGCATGTTGTTGGCCAGGATTCAGACGCATAGGAAAGTCGCTCGATGAAAAGACAGAAGGAAAGAGAAATTCAGCGTGGTAGTATAGCCAGCAGCATCCATACGACTCAAGGTACGATCATGGCAAAAACCGCAGCAGCACTCCATATCCTTGTTAAGGAAGAAAAACTGGCTCAGGATATTCTGGCTGAGCTGGAAAAAGGCGCAGACTTTGAAAAGCTGGCCAAGAAGCATTCCACCTGCCCATCGGGCAAAAAAGGCGGCCATTTAGGCGAGTTCAAACAGGGCGCAATGGTGCCGGCGTTTGATAAAGTGGTGTTCTCCTGCCCACTTATCGTGCCCTATGGTCCTCTGCATACCCAGTTCGGTTACCACATCATCAAGGTGTTGTACCGCAACTGATTGCCGGATGACGGACGAAAAAAAAGAGCGGATTCCGCTCTTTTTTTTGCTTTCGGGCCAGTGAAACCAGCCCGTCAGTCAGGCATTAACCGGCAACGGCAATACGCTTCATGTCAGTCATGTAGCCACGCAGTTTGCTACCAACGGCTTCGATTGGATGGTGACGAATGGCTTCGTTAACATCACGCAGCTGAGCGTTGTCGATGGCGGTAGAGGTCGCCTGTGATTTGCCCAGATCGCCGGCCTGCAGGGTAGTCATAAACTCTTTCAGCAGCGGAACTGCCGCGTAAGAGAACAGATAGTTACCGTATTCCGCCGTGTCAGAGATCACCACGTTCATTTCATACAGACGCTTACGCGCGATGGTGTTCGCGATCAACGGCAGCTCGTGCAGAGATTCGTAGTAAGCTGATTCTTCGATAATGCCGGCATCAACCATGGTTTCAAATGCCAGCTCAACGCCTGCTTTGACCATCGCGATCATCACCACGCCTTCATCAAAGTACGTCTGCTCTGCAATTTTACCTTCGAACTGTGAAGCCGTTTCGAAGGCCGTTTTACCGGTCTCTTCACGCCAGCCCAGCAGTTTCTTATCGTCGTTCGCCCAGTCAGCCATCATGCCGGAAGAGAATTCACCGGAGATGATGTCATCCATGTGCTTCTGGAACAGTGGCGCCATGATGGTTTTCAGCTGCTCAGACAGCGCGTAAGCACGCACTTTCGCTGGGTTAGACAGACGATCCATCATCAGCGTGATGCCGCCCTGCTTCAGCGCTTCGGTCACGGTTTCCCAACCGAACTGAATCAGTTTCTCGGCATAGGCCGGGTCAGTCCCTTCTGCCACCAGCTTGTCGAAGCACAGCAGTGAACCCGCCTGCAGCATACCGCACAGAATTGTCTGCTCGCCCATCAGGTCAGATTTCACTTCAGCAACGAAGGAAGATTCCAGAACACCGGCACGGTGACCACCTGTTGCAGCGGCCCAGGCTTTAGCAATCGCCATGCCTTCGCCTTTCGGATCGTTTTCCGGGTGAACCGCAATCAGCGTTGGAACACCGAAGCCACGCTTGTACTCTTCACGGACTTCAGTGCCCGGACATTTCGGCGCAACCATCACTACAGTAATGTCTTTACGAACCTGCTCGCCCACTTCAACGATGTTGAAGCCGTGTGAGTAACCCAGCGCCGCGCCATCTTTCATCAGCGGCTGAACAGCCTGAACAACAGAGGTGTGCTGCTTGTCTGGCGTCAGGTTAACGACCAGGTCGGCCTGCGGGATCAGCTCTTCGTAGGTTCCCACTTTGAAGCCGTTTTCGGTCGCTTTACGCCATGAAGCACGCTTCTCAGCAATCGCTTCTGCACGCAGGGCGTAAGCAATATCCAGACCGGAGTCACGCATGTTCAGACCCTGGTTCAGGCCCTGAGCACCACAACCAACGATGACGACTTTTTTGCCTTTCAGGTAGCTTGCTTCATCAGCAAATTCTTCACGGGACATGAAGCGGCATTTACCTAATTGCGCCAACTGGTTGCGCAGGTTCAAAGTGTTGAAATAGTTAGCCATGGAAACTCCGTATAGGGTTGTTTGGGTCTTTTAATAAGGAGGGAACGCCTTTCGCGCTTACCCTGTATAAACCTTATCATATGACAGGAAATGCATTGCTTAAATTGATATATTAACAACGTGACATTGCAAAAACTGCAACGTGAAATTGAGGCCTGAATTATATGGACTTACGTGATCTGAAACTGTTCCTTCATCTGGCCGAAAGCCGGCATTTTGGCCGCAGCGCAAGGGCGATGCACGTCAGTCCTTCCACCTTATCCCGACAAATTCAGCGGCTGGAAGAAGACCTCGGCCAGGCTTTGTTCCTGCGGGATAACCGTACGGTCACCCTGACCGATGCAGGTGAGCAGCTGCGCCAGTTCGCCCAGCATACGCTGTTGCAGTATCAACATCTGCTGCATTCCATTGGGCAGAATGGCCCATCACTCAGCGGTGAGTTGCGCCTTTTTTGCTCCGTGACCGCGGCGTACAGCCACTTGCCACCGATTTTGGATCGCTTCCGTGCTGAACATCCGCTGGTAGAAATTAAGCTGACAACCGGGGATGCCGCGGACGCGGTGGAGAAAGTGCAGAGCACAGAGGCTGATATTGCCATTGCAGGACGGCCGGAAACGCTGCCGGCCAGTATTGGCTTTACGCCGATTGGGCTGATCCCGCTGGTGTTGATTGCCCCGGCGTTGCCCTGCCCGGTCCGGACTCAGGCCACAGAACCTGAGCCGGACTGGTCAGAGATCCCGTTTATTTTGCCCGATCAGGGTCCTGCCCGGCAGCGCATTGATTTATGGTTCCGCCGCCGCCGCATTCCTAATCCGTTGATTTACGCCACGGTGGCTGGTCACGAAGCGATTGTGTCGATGGTTGCGCTGGGCTGTGGCATTGCTTTGCTGCCGGATGTGGTGCTGGAGAACAGTCCGGAGTCCGTGCGCAATCGTATTCTTGAGCTGGATAACGTGGAGATGGTCGCACCGTTCGAACTGGGCGTTTGCGTACAAAAAAAGCGGCTCAATGAGCCGCTTATCGATGCGTTTTGGGCACTGATGTAACTAGCCTGCGAGGAAGAAGCTGAAGGCCGGGTTGTTACTTTCATCATGGAAATCATAGCCCAGCTCGGCCAGGTGCTCTTCAAACTGGGGCTCGCTGTCGCTGAGCTCAAAGCCTGCCAGCACCCGACCATAGTCAGTGCCGTGGCTACGATAATGGAACAACGAAATATTCCAGTGTGTGCCCAGCGTTTGCAGGAAGCGCAGTAATGCGCCCGGCGCTTCAGGGAACTCAAAGCTGAACAACCGCTCACGCAGCGGTTTTGAAGGGCGTCCGCCGACCATATAACGCACGTGCAGCTTGGCCATTTCATCGTCGGACAGGTCGACAACTTTATAGCCGCCCTCTTGCAACAGTTGCAGGATTTCGCTGCGCTCTTCAAGCCCACGCGTCAGCCGCACGCCAACAAAAATGCAGGCGTTATCGGCATTCGCATAGCGATAGTTAAACTCGGTGACCGAGCGACCGCCAAGCAGTTGGCAAAACTTCAGGAAGCTGCCTTTCTGCTCCGGAATGGTGACCGCCAGCAATGCCTCGCGCTGTTCACCCAACTCACAACGCTCCGAGACATATCGCAGACCGTGGAAGTTGACGTTTGCGCCAGAGAGCACGTGTGCCAGACGTTCCCCTTTGATCTGGTGCTGTTGGATATACTTTTTCATGCCGGCCAGTGCCAGCGCCCCGGAAGGCTCGGCAACGGCGCGGACATCCTCAAATAAATCCTTCATCGCCGCACATATCGCATCGCTGTCGACGGTGATGATGTCGTCGAGATACTCCTGGCACAGACGGAAGGTTTCATTGCCGATGCGTTTGACCGCCACACCTTCAGCAAAGCCCCCAACGCGGGCCAGATCGACAGGATGACCCGCGTCGAGCGCCGCCTTCAGACAGGCCGAATCTTCTGCTTCCACCGCGATCACTTTGATCTGCGGCATCAGCTGTTTAATCAGCACGGCAACACCTGCTGCCAGACCGCCGCCGCCAACGGGCACGAACACGCGGTCAAGATGCGCATCCTGCTGAAGCAGCTCCATCGCCAGCGTACCCTGTCCGGCGATCACCATCGGGTGATCGAACGGCGGCACAAAGGTGTAGCCCTTCTGCTCCGCCAGTTCGATGGCCTTGGCTTTCGCTTCGTCAAAGTTGGCACCAAACAGGTAAGCCTCACCGCCAAACGCCCGCACCGCATCCACTTTGATATCTGCGGTAGTCACTGGCATCACAATCAGGGAAGCAATCCCTAACTTTGATGCCGATAACGCCACGCCCTGAGCATGATTGCCGGCGGAGGCGGTAATCACCCCGCGCGCTTTCTGCTCTTCATTCAACGTTGCGATCATCGCGTAAGCCCCGCGCAGCTTGAAGCTGTGCACCGGCTGACGATCTTCACGCTTGACCAAAATGGTGTTGCCCAGACGGGAAGAGATCTTCTCCATCTTCTGCAACGGGGTCACCTGCGCCACTTCGTAGACCGGCGAACGGAGAACCGCCCGCAGATACTCCGCGCCGCATGGCTCGTCGGGTAACGGTTGAGACTCAGCCATCGTTGTTAGCCTCCCAGCTTGCTCTTGTCACGCACAGCGCCTTTGTCCGCACTGGTTGCCAGTAAGGCATAAGCGCGCAGGGCATAGGAAACCTCACGCACACGACCATGTGGCGTGTAGGCCTCGCTACCGCGGGCTTCTTCTTCTTCGCGACGGGCATGCAGCACGTTATCTGGCACATCAACCTTGATGCCGCGATTAGGAATATCGATATCAATGATGTCGCCGTCTCTCACCAGCGCAATGGTTCCGCCGCTGGCCGCTTCTGGTGAAGCATGGCCGATTGACAGCCCGGAAGTACCGCCGGAGAAGCGTCCATCGGTGATCAGCGCACAGCTTTTGCCGAGGCCCATCGATTTCAGATAGGTGGTCGGGTAAAGCATTTCCTGCATGCCCGGTCCGCCTTTAGGCCCTTCGTAACGGATTACAACCACATCACCGGCAACCACTTTGCCGCCCAGGATCGCCGCAACGGCATCATCCTGGCTTTCGTAAACTTTGGCCGGACCACGGAAGGTGTGGCTCTCTTTTTCCACGCCCGCCGTTTTGACGATGCAACCATCTTCAGCGAGGTTACCGTACAGCACGGCCAGACCACCGTCCTGACTGAAGGCGAATTCACGCGTACGAATACAGCCTTCTTTGCGATCGTCATCCAGCGTTTCCCAGCGGCAGTCCTGAGAGAACGCCTGCGTGGTGCGGATACCGGCCGGGCCAGCACGGAACATTTTCTTCACGTCTTCATCTTTGGTCAGCATGATGTCGTACTGATCCAGCGTTTCCTGCAGGGTCAGACCCAGCACGTTACGGACGCTTTGATCCATCAGGCCGGCACGGCTTAATTCGCCGAGGATACCGAATACGCCACCGGCGCGGTGCACATCTTCCATATGGTATTTCGGGGTGCTCGGCGCCACTTTACACAGGTGTGGCACTTTGCGTGACAGACGGTCGATATCTGACATATTGAAGTCGATATCACCTTCCAGCGCAGCGGCCAGCAGGTGCAGAACGGTGTTGGTGGAACCGCCCATGGCGATATCCAACGTCATGGCGTTCTCGAAAGCCGCTTTATTGGCGATGTTACGCGGCAGCGCGCTTTCATCATCCTGCTGATACCAGCGTTTGGTCAGTTCAACAATGCGCTTACCGGCATTCAGGAACAGGTCTTTACGGTCGGCGTGAGTCGCCAGCAGTGAACCGTTACCCGGTTGGGAAAGGCCCAGCGCTTCGGTCAGGCAGTTCATCGAGTTGGCGGTAAACATACCGGAACAGGAGCCACAGGTCGGGCACGCGGAGCGTTCGATCTGCTCGCTGTCGGCATCGCTGACGTTCGGGTTTGCGCCCTGGATCATGGCATCAACCAAATCCAGCTTGATGATTTTGTCAGAGAGCTTGGTTTTACCGGCTTCCATCGGGCCGCCAGAAACGAAGATCACGGGGATATTCAAACGCAGGGAAGCCATCAGCATCCCCGGGGTGATTTTGTCGCAGTTGGAGATACAGACCATCGCATCGGCACAGTGCGCATTCACCATGTACTCGACCGAGTCTGCAATCAATTCACGCGACGGCAGGGAGTACAGCATGCCGCCATGCCCCATCGCGATCCCATCATCCACCGCAATGGTGTTGAACTCTTTTGCCACGCCGCCGGACGCTTCAATCTGCTCAGCGACCAGTTTCCCCATGTCGCGCAGGTGAACGTGGCCCGGTACGAACTGGGTAAAGGAGTTAACTACCGCAATGATTGGCTTACCGAAATCGTCGTCGGTCATTCCAGTGGCGCGCCAGAGGGCACGGGCACCGGCCATATTGCGGCCATGTGTGGTGGTAGCGGAACGTAACTTAGGCATGCTCATACTCCAAAATCAGATAGTGCGCGGGCGTCATATGACGCCCGCTCAGGTATTTTTTTATTATGGGTTAACCGAATCCAGCCAGCCCCATTTGTCTTCTGTTTCGCCAGTGAACAGGCCGAAGAAGGCGGACTGAATGCGGGCAGTAACCGGGCCGCGCTTGCCTTCACCTACCTGGATACCGTCTACGCTGCGAACCGGTGTGATTTCAGCAGCCGTACCTGACATGAAGACTTCATCGGCCAGATACAGAGATTCACGTGACAGCACCTGCTCACGCACTTCGATACCCATGTCTTTAGCCAGCTTGATGATCGCATCACGCGTAATGCCCGGCAGCGCGGAAGAGGTGAATGGCGGGGTAAACAGAATGCCCTCTTTCACTTCGAACAGGTTCTCACCCGCACCTTCAGAGATGTAGCCCTGAGTATCCAGAGCGATACCTTCCTGATAGCCGTGGCGGCGAGCTTCGCTGCCTACCAGCAGTGAGGACAGGTAGTTACCGCCCGCTTTCGCAGCAGTTGGGATGGTGTTGGGTGCCACACGGTTCCAGGAGGAGACCATGGCATCAATACCCTGCTCCAGCGCTTCAGGACCCAGGTACGCGCCCCAAGGGAACGCGGCAATGATCACATCGGTGCTGAAGCCTTCTGGCGGGTTAACACCCAGACCCACGTCGCCAACGAAGACCAGCGGACGGATATAAGCGCTTTTCAGTTTGTTGACGCGCAGAACTTCGCGGCACGCTTCCATCAGTTCATCAACGCTCTGGCTGACCGGGAAACGATAGATTTTTGCAGAGTCGTGCAGGCGCTGCATATGTTCACGATGGCGGAAGACTACCGGGCCTTTGTGCGAGTCGTAGCAGCGGACGCCTTCAAACACAGACGTACCGTAGTGCAGTGCGTGGGACATCACGCTGACCTTCGCGTCTTCCCACTTAACCATCTCGCCATTGAACCAGATAAAGTCAGCTTTCTTCGTCATTCTTATTTTCCTTTCGCGCTCAGGCGCGGATCTGTTGTGTTGTCTGTTGTTGGATCTGGACGCACGCGACATCCATCAGCTTGCTTAATTGTGTTGACAGTAAATCGACTGAGCGCTGGCTGGCAACGGTCATTTCAATATTAATGTTGTCGGTATTATTACTGGAAGCCATATTCATCGCACACACCTGAAAACCACGGTGTCTGACAACCCGCAATATCCGCTCCAGTATTTCGGGTCTGAAGCGGGCTTCGATAGACAATTGATGCTGCATCATGAGGTTTTCTCCATCATATTTTCGTTGCTGGCACCAGGCGGTACCAAAGGCCAGACGTTTTCATGCTCGTCGATGGCGACGTGGAGCATGTATGGCCCTTCACTGTGCAGCAAAGCGTCTAACGCGGCGTCGACCTGGTCTTTCCGGGTAATGCGCTGGCCAGGGATATCAAACGCGCTGGCCAGGGTCAGGAAGTCTGGATTGTCGGACAAATTGGTTTCGCTGTAGCGCTCGGAGAAGAACAGTTGCTGCCACTGGCGAACCATGCCCAAACGCTGGTTATCCATCAGCACGATTTTGACCGGCAGCTGCTTACGTTTAATGGTGCCGAGTTCCTGCACGTTCATCATGAATGAACCATCGCCGGAAACGCAGATAACGGTATCGTCCGGGCGGGCAACCTGCGCACCGACGGCGGCTGGCAGGCCAAAGCCCATCGTGCCCAGCCCGCTGGAGGTGATGAAGTTCTCCGGGCGGCTGAAACGCATATGCTGTGCGGCCCACATCTGATGCTGGCCCACATCAGTGGTGACGATAGCGCTGGCGGGTTTACGATCGGACAACTGCTTCAGGAACAATGGGGCAAAGATAGCTTCACCTGGATGATCGTAACGCCAGCCGTTTTCCGCTTTCATCGTGATGACGTGATCGCGCCAGGCGCTGATGTCTGCCGGATGATATAAGTCTGGCAGCATTTTATTCAGGTTGCCGCGCAATGCCACATGGGCCTGACGCAGTTTATTCAATTCAGCCGGGTCAATGTCCATATGGATCACGCTGGCATGTGGAGCGAAGGTGTTTAACTTGCCCGTCACACGGTCATCAAAGCGCGCACCGACGGCAATCAACAAATCACACTGCTGCACTGCGTAATTAGCGGCTTTGGTACCATGCATACCTAACATGCCCAGGTAGCATGGGTCTTCGGCATCGGGCGTACCCAATCCTTTAAGCGTAGCAACAGTTGGAATACCGGTCTCTTTAACGAAAGCGCGCAGTGCCTCAACGGCACCGGCCATGCCAACACCGCCACCGACATAGAGGATTGGCTTCTTCGCCTGCGCCAGCATGGCTCTTGCCTGCTGCAATTCCTGATAAGGATGCTCGGTTTCGGCTTCGACCGGCAACAGGTGAGCCGTTAACTCGCCACTCGCCAGCTGAATATCTTTAGGAATGTCGATCAGTACCGGGCCAGGACGACCAGACTGCGCGATAGCGAAAGCTTCAGCCATCACTTCTGGCAGTTCTTCCAGTGATTCCACCAGGAAGCTGTGTTTGGTGCAGGACAGGGACATTCCCAGCACGTCAATTTCCTGAAACGCATCAGTACCGATAAAGGCAGAGGAAACCTGACCGGTGATCGCCACCACAGGCACAGAATCCATCATCGCATCAGCCAGGCCGGTGATCAGGTTCGTTGCACCCGGGCCGGAAGTGGCGATACACACGCCGACTTTGCCAGTAGAACGGGCGTAGCCGATAGCGGCCATTGCTGCGCCCTGCTCATGGCGACAGAGTAGGTGTTCGACGCCACCGTCATAGAGCGCATCATAGACGGGCATAATCGCCCCACCCGGATAGCCGAAAACTGTCTCGACACCGTGCGCACGCAACGCCTGAACCACCCACTGAGCACCATTCATAGTTATTTCCCCGCCTCTGGCTGGGAACAACAGCATTTTATTCTACTGTTCATAATCTGTTCCTCTGTCATTGATAACCTGCCAAAAAAAAACCCCCGGACCTTTCGGTGCGGGGGTTCTTTCGAAATCAGGCTTGATTTTTAAGCCTTTCTTTCTCCGAGCGTAGCCCCGCACGGCGTGATAATAATCACGACGACGTTAATAATGACTAGGCTGACGACTCGTAGAAGGGCTTTCATTTGTATTCGATAATTTCGCTTGTTCGAAGTAATGCCTACAGAGTTATCACAGTTAGCGAGTCAAACTCAACTTTTTTGATCATTTTATTTTATGCTGCGCGCTGCAATATTCAAAAAAGCGATGGTTATTCAGGGAATAAGCCAGATCCTGAAAATTATTCATTACGCACCCTGCGCAATGACTACAGGTGAAAAAAACACCGTTCATATTGCGAGCCCTGTCGAACGCCACTCATAAAATCTGTCCTCAGGACGATGTTCTTTGCGAGCCCGCCCGGTAAAGCAGCCGCGGGCACTCGAAAGTGTTCCGCTGAAAAGTAAGACTGCGATAAACAAGGAGTGTCTATGTCGCTATCTCTCGCCTATACCCGAGCCGCTATTGGTATCGAGGCGCCATTGGTGTTGGTTGAAGTTCATCTCAGTAATGGCCTGCCCGCGCTTTCACTGGTGGGTCTGCCTGAAACGACGGTAAAAGAAGCCCGCGATCGGGTACGCAGTGCCATCATCAACTGTGGCTTTACCTTTCCCGCTAAACGCATCACCGTCAATCTTGCGCCAGCCGATCTTCCGAAAGAAGGAGGAAGATACGATCTTCCAATCGCAATAGCGATTCTGGCGGCCTCAGAGCAGATTCCTGCGGAGAAGTTGGGGCAATATGAATTCCTGGGAGAGTTAGCTTTAACAGGTGCTCTCCGTGGCGTACAGGGCGCCATTCCCGCAGCGCTGGCAGCCACTCAGGCACAGCGCCAGCTGATCTTGTCGAGCGATAACCTTGAAGAGGTCGGCATGATCCACGAGGCGAAAAGCTTGCTGAGCGGTCATCTGCTAAACGTTTGCCATTTTCTGGCCGGCCACACAACGCTTGAAGAGGCACGATGTGAGTTACCTGAGGTAGGCTGGCAAGGAGGAGACCTCAGTGACATCGTGGGTCAGCAACAGGCGAAGCGGGCACTGGAAATTTGTGCCGCCGGTGGGCATAACCTGTTACTGATTGGGCCGCCCGGCACAGGGAAGACAATGCTTGCCACCAGGCTAACCGGGTTAATGCCATCATTAAGCGATGAGGAGGCCCTGGAGAGCGCCGCCATTGCCAGCCTGGTCAGCACAGGTGTTCTGCATCAGCAATGGCGACAGCGCCCATTCCGGGCCCCTCATCACACGTCATCACGCTATGCACTGGTCGGTGGCGGTTCAATGCCAAAACCCGGCGAGATTTCGCTGGCACACAATGGCATTCTGTTTCTGGATGAGCTGCCAGAGTTTGATCGTAAAACGCTGGATGCGCTGAGAGAACCGCTTGAGTCTGGTGAGATTTGTATTTCACGCGCGCGGGCGAAAGTGACCTACCCGGCGCGCTTTCAGTTAATAGCCGCAATGAACCCCAGCCCGACAGGTCATTATCAGGGTACCCATAATCGCAGCACGCCGCAGCAGACGCTTCGCTACCTCAACAAACTGTCCGGGCCGTTCCTCGATCGCTTCGATCTGTCGCTTGAAGTCCCTCTGCTTCCACCTGGCACACTGAGCAGGCAAAACGCCAACAGTGAAAGCAGCACCACTATTCGGCTGAGGGTGATTGCGGCCCGACAACGCCAGCTTAATCGTGCCGGAAAGGTTAATGCCCTTATTCAGCCCAAAGAAATTAAGCGCGATTGCCGGATAACGCAGCAGGATGCGCAGTGGCTCGAAGAGGTGTTGAATCAGTTAGGTCTGTCAGTTCGCGCCTGGCAGCGTATTCTGAAGGTTGCCCGCACGATTGCAGATTTAGGAAAGAAGGAGAGTATTCAGCGAGAGCACCTGCACGAGGCGCTAAGTTATCGGGGGATCGACAGGTTACTTAGCCATCTACAGAAAAGTCTGGAATGAAAAAGGGGCCGAAGCCCCTTTTATCTTAATCGTCGCTATCCGTGTAATCTTCCACACCTTCCATCTGTGGCTTACCGCCAGACAGGGTGTGGAAACGTTTAGGACGCTTAATCCGGCTCATGTACTTGGACCAGACGCGCTCTGCTTCAGTCTGTGGCTCACGGATGCCGCGGCACACCTCAACAAACAGACGCTCTTCTTCCGTTGCAGGCTCACGTTTTACCAGATCCAACTCGTTAAAAGCGTAACCATAACGCTCAAGAAGTTGGGCTTCTTTGATGGTGAAATCACCATGACGGGAGAATCCACGCGGATAGTGTTTGTTGTCAAAAAAACGATTAGTTGTTGCGAAGCTTTCCGCCATTCTACACGCTCCTAACTCTTCTATGGCCGTGCTATTTATGGCGCGGAGTATTAGATACGCTTGACAGAGTGTAAAACAAAACATTTAAATCATAACGACAAATGTTTTTTAGGAGATGGATGTGGATACGGAATTACTGAAGACCTTTCTTGAAGTGAGCAGAACTCGCCACTTTGGACGTGCCGCTGAAGCGCTCTATCTCACACAATCGGCCGTGAGTTTTCGCATCAGGCAGCTTGAAAATCAGCTGGGGGTGAATCTTTTTACCCGTCACCGCAATAACATACGGCTGACTTCGGCTGGTGAGCGCCTGTTGCCTTACGCCGAAAGTTTGATGAGCACATGGATGATGGCCAAGAAGGAAGTCTCGCACACCCAGCAGCATCATGAGCTGTCGATAGGGGCCAGTGCGTCGTTATGGGAGGCTTACCTCACGCCCTGGCTGCAGACACTGTATGAGAACCGTGAAAGCCTGCACCTCGAAGCGCGCGTCGCTCAGCGTCATCTGCTGGTGAAGCAATTGCATGAGCGTCAGTTGGATCTGCTGATCACCACTGAGGCACCGAAAATGGATGAGCTCACCAGCCAGCAAATTGGGCATATCTCATTAACCCTGTATCGTTCACGAAAAACGGACAAACGTGAGAAATATGACTATATCAAGCTGGAATGGGGCGCTGATTTTCACCAACATGAGAGCTATCTTGCCGGTGCAGATGACGTCCCTGTGTTAACGACCACCTCGGCCCATTTAACCCGGCAGCTGCTGCACACCACGGGAGCCTGCTCATTCTTGCCGGACATCTGGCAAAGTGAATACCCGGATCTGGTGGTGATCCCGGACACGCCAGTGGCCGTCAGACCGCTTTATGCCGTGTGGTTACAGAACAGCGATCAACAAACGCATATTCGTCAGTTGATTAAATTTCCGGTTAATACGCAGTAATTCGGGCATGAAAAGCGAACAGAATGGTCAGTTTACTGGCCATTTTTTTCATCTGAAGAGAGGGGACTGGAGGAATTTGCAGCAGAAATTGCTGTATTACAGGCAAAAAAAAATCCTTTGCCGAAGCAAAGGATCATTTTTAATGGCAGGGGCGGAGAGACTCGAACTCCCAACACCCGGTTTTGGAGACCGGTGCTCTACCAATTGAACTACGCCCCTAAAAGGGTGGCGGAACGGACGGGGCTCGAACCCGCGACCCCCTGCGTGACAGGCAGGTATTCTAACCAACTGAACTACCGCTCCACCGATTCTGTACTGACTTCAGAATGTTGCTTCTGATATCAGGTGTTTCGCCCTTTCCGTGTCACTGGAAAGGTCATGACCATAAAATGGTCTAAATTGATGCCTGGCAGTTCCCTACTCTCGCATGGGGAGACCCCACACTACCATCGGCGCTACGGCGTTTCACTTCTGAGTTCGGCATGGGGTCAGGTGGGACCACCGCGCTAAAGCCGCCAGGCAAATTCTTGTGCTCTGTCCTGTGTATTTCGCTCCGTGGCCGCGTTGGCCGCGCTTGTAAACTCAGTCACATACTTCAGTATGCTCCTTCCTTCACGGCGCTTGCCGCCTTGCCACAAAGCAAAATCCCACGGACCGGGGTCCGCAGAACAGATAATTCTTTATCCGGTTCAAGCTGAAAATATCTGTTCGTGTCTCTCAGACACCCACCAGAACGCTTCTGGTGTTGTAAGGTTAAGCCTCACGGGTCATTAGTACCGGTTAGCTCAACGCATCGCTGCGCTTACACACCCGGCCTATCAACGTCGTAGTCTTCAACGTCCCTTCAGGGGCCTTAAAGGCCCAGGGAAGATTCATCTCGAGGCAAGTTTCGCGCTTAGATGCTTTCAGCGCTTATCTTTTCCGCACTTAGCTACCGGGCAATGCCATTGGCATGACAACCCGAACACCAGTGGTGCGTTCACTCCGGTCCTCTCGTACTAGGAGCAACCCCTCTCAATCTTCCAGCGCCCACGGCAGATAGGGACCGAACTGTCTCACGACGTTCTAAACCCAGCTCGCGTACCACTTTAAACGGCGAACAGCCGTACCCTTGGGACCTACTTCAGCCCCAGGATGTGATGAGCCGACATCGAGGTGCCAAACACCGCCGTCGATATGAACTCTTGGGCGGTATCAGCCTGTTATCCCCGGAGTACCTTTTATCCGTTGAGCGATGGCCCTTCCATTCAGAACCACCGGATCACTATGACCTGCTTTCGCACCTGCTCGAGCCGTCACTCTCGCAGTCAAGCTAGCTTATGCCATTGCACTAACCTCACGATGTCCGACCGTGATTAGCTAACCTTCGTGCTCCTCCGTTACTCTTTAGGAGGAGACCGCCCCAGTCAAACTACCCACCAGACACTGTCCCCACGCCGGATCACGGCGCCAGGTTAGAACATCAAACGTTAAAGGGTGGTATTTCAAGGTTGGCTCCACGCAGACTGGCGTCCACGCTTCAAAGCCTCCCACCTATCCTACACATCAAGGTTCAATATTCAGTGTCAAGCTATAGTAAAGGTTCACGGGGTCTTTCCGTCTTGCCGCGGGTACACTGCATCTTCACAGCGAGTTCAATTTCACTGAGTCTCGGGTGGAGACAGCCTGGCCATCATTACGCCATTCGTGCAGGTCGGAACTTACCCGACAAGGAATTTCGCTACCTTAGGACCGTTATAGTTACGGCCGCCGTTTACCGGGGCTTCGATCAAGAGCTTCTCCTTGCGGATAACCCCATCAATTAACCTTCCGGCACCGGGCAGGCGTCACACCGTATACGTCCACTTTCGTGTTTGCACAGTGCTGTGTTTTTAATAAACAGTTGCAGCCAGCTGGTATCTTCGACTGGCTTCAGCTCCGGGAGCAAGTCCCTTCACCTACGCGCCAGCGTGCCTTCTCCCGAAGTTACGGCACCATTTTGCCTAGTTCCTTCACCCGAGTTCTCTCAAGCGCCTTGGTATTCTCTACCTGACCACCTGTGTCGGTTTGGGGTACGATTCCGTGTTACCTGATGCTTAGAGGCTTTTCCTGGAAGCAGGGCATTTGTTACTTCAGCACCGTAGTGCCTCGTCATCACACCTCAGCGTTAAAAAGAGTCCGGATTTACCTAAACTCTCCGCCTACATGCTTAAACCGGGACAACCGTCGCCCGGCTAACATAGCCTTCTCCGTCCCCCCTTCGCAGTAACACCGAGTACAGGAATATTAACCTGTTTCCCATCGACTACGCCTTTCGGCCTCGCCTTAGGGGTCGACTCACCCTGCCCCGATTAACGTTGGACAGGAACCCTTGGTCTTCCGGCGAGCGGGCTTTTCACCCGCTTTATCGTTACTTATGTCAGCATTCGCACTTCTGATACCTCCAGCAGACCTCACAGTCCACCTTCGACGGCTTACAGAACGCTCCCCTACCCAACAACGCATAAGCGTCGCTGCCGCAGCTTCGGTGCATGGTTTAGCCCCGTTACATCTTCCGCGCAGGCCGACTCGACCAGTGAGCTATTACGCTTTCTTTAAATGATGGCTGCTTCTAAGCCAACATCCTGGCTGTCTGTGCCTTCCCACATCGTTTCCCACTTAACCATGACTTTGGGACCTTAGCTGGCGGTCTGGGTTGTTTCCCTCTTCACGACGGACGTTAGCACCCGCCGTGTGTCTCCCGTGATAACATTCTTCGGTATTCGCAGTTTGCATCGGGTTGGTAAGCCGGGATGGCCCCCTAGCCGAAACAGTGCTCTACCCCCGAAGATGAGTTCACGAGGCGCTACCTAAATAGCTTTCGGGGAGAACCAGCTATCTCCCGGTTTGATTGGCCTTTCACCCCCAGCCACAAGTCATCCGCTAATTTTTCAACATTAGTCGGTTCGGTCCTCCAGTTAGTGTTACCCAACCTTCAACCTGCCCATGGCTAGATCACCGGGTTTCGGGTCTATACCCTGCAACTTAACGCCCAGTTAAGACTCGGTTTCCCTTCGGCTCCCCTATACGGTTAACCTTGCTACAGAATATAAGTCGCTGACCCATTATACAAAAGGTACGCAGTCACACCACGAAGGTGCTCCCACTGCTTGTACGTACACGGTTTCAGGTTCTGTTTCACTCCCCTCGCCGGGGTTCTTTTCGCCTTTCCCTCACGGTACTGGTTCACTATCGGTCAGTCAGGAGTATTTAGCCTTGGAGGATGGTCCCCCCATATTCAGACAGGATGTCACGTGTCCCGCCCTACTCATCGAACTCACAGCAAGTGCATTTTTGTGTACGGGAGTATCACCCTGTACCCTGCGACTTTCCAGACGCTTCCACTAATGCACAAACTGATTCAGGTTCTGGGCTGTTCCCCGTTCGCTCGCCGCTACTGGGGGAATCTCGGTTGATTTCTTTTCCTCTGGGTACTTAGATGTTTCAGTTCCCCAGGTTCGCCTTGCAACACTATGTATTCATGTTGCAATGATGCACCAAAGTGCACCGGGTTTCCCCATTCGGGTATCGTCGGTTATTACGGTTCATATCACCTTACCGACGCTTATCGCAGATTAGCACGCCCTTCATCGCCTCTGACTGCCTAGGCATCCACCGTGTACGCTTAGTCACTTAACCTCACAACCCACAAGCGTCCCGAAAGACACATTGCTGTTGTAAGCATTTGAGAGACTCGAACATATCGTTGATTTCATTCTTATTACGGAGAATGAAAACGACATGTCGTTTCAATTTTCAGCTTGTTCCGGATTGTTAAAGAGCATAATACTTCGCAGCACACCGTTGCCGGTACGCTCTGAAGTATTGTCAGAAAACTGCATGGTGGAGCTAAGCGGGATCGAACCGCTGACCTCCTGCGTGCAAGGCAGGCGCTCTCCCAGCTGAGCTATAGCCCCATACAGTTACTGCAGAGACCATCTACTACCACTCAACGTGAGTTCATCAGCCACCGTCAGGCGACAAATGTTAATTTTTGCTCAGGCAAGGCATGTTTTCGCGCCGCATAGTTCACTATGCAAGCCGGAAACATAACGCAGCATGAGTGAAAATTTGGTAGGCCTGAGTGGACTTGAACCACCGACCTCACCCTTATCAGGGGTGCGCTCTAACCACCTGAGCTACAAGCCTGTAGAGGTTTTTTCTGCTCGTTACTTTTCTATCAGACAATCTGTTGTGGACACTACGCGGGAGAGTATCTTCAGGTAAGGAGGTGATCCAACCGCAGGTTCCCCTACGGTTACCTTGTTACGACTTCACCCCAGTCATGAATCACAAAGTGGTAAGCGCCCTCCCGAAGGTTAAGCTACCTACTTCTTTTGCAACCCACTCCCATGGTGTGACGGGCGGTGTGTACAAGGCCCGGGAACGTATTCACCGTAGCATTCTGATCTACGATTACTAGCGATTCCGACTTCACGGAGTCGAGTTGCAGACTCCGATCCGGACTACGACGCACTTTGTGAGGTCCGCTTGCTCTCGCGAGTTCGCTTCTCTTTGTATGCGCCATTGTAGCACGTGTGTAGCCCTGGCCGTAAGGGCCATGATGACTTGACGTCATCCCCACCTTCCTCCGGTTTGTCACCGGCAGTCTCCTTTGAGTTCCCGACATTACTCGCTGGCAACAAAGGATAAGGGTTGCGCTCGTTGCGGGACTTAACCCAACATTTCACAACACGAGCTGACGACAGCCATGCAGCACCTGTCTCACGGTTCCCGAAGGCACTAAGGCATCTCTGCCGAATTCCGTGGATGTCAAGGCCAGGTAAGGTTCTTCGCGTTGCATCGAATTAAACCACATGCTCCACCGCTTGTGCGGGCCCCCGTCAATTCATTTGAGTTTTAACCTTGCGGCCGTACTCCCCAGGCGGTCGACTTAACGCGTTAGCTCCGGAAGCCACGCCTCAAGGGCACAACCTCCAAGTCGACATCGTTTACGGCGTGGACTACCAGGGTATCTAATCCTGTTTGCTCCCCACGCTTTCGCACCTGAGCGTCAGTCTTTGTCCAGGGGGCCGCCTTCGCCACCGGTATTCCTCCAGATCTCTACGCATTTCACCGCTACACCTGGAATTCTACCCCCCTCTACAAGACTCTAGCCTGCCAGTTTCAAATGCAGTTCCCAGGTTAAGCCCGGGGATTTCACATCTGACTTGACAGACCGCCTGCGTGCGCTTTACGCCCAGTAATTCCGATTAACGCTTGCACCCTCCGTATTACCGCGGCTGCTGGCACGGAGTTAGCCGGTGCTTCTTCTGCGGGTAACGTCAATCGACAAGGTTATTAACCTTATCGCCTTCCTCCCCGCTGAAAGTACTTTACAACCCGAAGGCCTTCTTCATACACGCGGCATGGCTGCATCAGGCTTGCGCCCATTGTGCAATATTCCCCACTGCTGCCTCCCGTAGGAGTCTGGACCGTGTCTCAGTTCCAGTGTGGCTGGTCATCCTCTCAGACCAGCTAGGGATCGTCGCCTAGGTGAGCCATTACCCCACCTACTAGCTAATCCCATCTGGGCACATCCGATGGTGTGAGGCCCGAAGGTCCCCCACTTTGGTCCGAAGACGTTATGCGGTATTAGCTACCGTTTCCAGTAGTTATCCCCCTCCATCAGGCAGTTTCCCAGACATTACTCACCCGTCCGCCACTCGTCACCCGAGAGCAAGCTCTCTGTGCTACCGTTCGACTTGCATGTGTTAGGCCTGCCGCCAGCGTTCAATCTGAGCCATGATCAAACTCTTCAATTAAAAGTTCGATTTGCTGAAACAAGTTCAGCGGTGCTCAAGTGTAAAACGTCATAATGAATTTCATTATGTGTTCACTCTTAAGGCTTGATATTTTTTTTGCGCCTTGCGGCGCTGATATCAATCCTGCGAGTGCCCACACAGATTGTCTGATAAATTGTTAAAGAGCAGTGCCACATAATCTCGTGTGGCGCGGGGTGCAGATATTACGCTTTCCCGCTGAAGAGTCAAGGAATTTTCTCACTTTTCTCTTCCTGACCCGGCGACCTGTAAGTCGTTGTTCCGTGTCAGTGGAGGCGCAGTATAGGGATTTTCTGGAGTCTGACAAGCGCTAAATGCAAAAAACTTTTCAACCGATTATTTTTCACTCACAAACCGACTAAAGTGCCAGTTTTTCGAGCTTTTCGAAGCCATAACGCTTCAAAACGGGCATTAATTGTACTGCCTGCTCGGTGATGTCCGTGCAGAAAGCGATATTGCTGTCGGCAGAAAAAGCTGCAGGGGATTCATTTTCTAATAACCAGGCCGTACGACGCGCTATCGCCGCGCCTGAATCCACTAAACGCGTCCCTTCCGGCAATACCTGCTGTAACTCCTCATTTAACAGAGGAAAGTGGGTACAGCCCAGCACGACGGTATCCGGCGGTTCTTTCATTCGCAGCCACGGCTGCAAAATGCGGCGAACCTCTTCCAGCGGAACGGGCTTGCCTTGCAGCTTCGCTTCAGCCAGCTCAACCAGCTCTGCCGATCCCAACATTTCCGTTTTACATTCACTGGCAAAACGCGCCACCAGCTCGTGAGTATAAGGACGCTTAACCGTACCTCGCGTCGCCAGTAATCCGACGATGCCATTACGGGTCAAGCGGGCAGCCGGTTTAATCGCGGGCACAACGCCAACAACAGGGAAGTCAAAACGGGCACGAAGTGCTGGGAGGGTAACGGTACTGGCAGAGTTACAGGCTATCACCACTAACGCCAGCGGGTAGCGACGGGTGACAGCCTCGACGATATCGACAACGCGATGAACGATGAACTCTTCTGACTTTTCACCATAAGGAAAGGCCACGTTATCGAAGGCATAAACGTAGTGGAGATCCGGCATCAGCTGCCGGAGCTCTTCATAGACTGAAAGCCCACCGACGCCGGAGTCAAAAACCAGCACGGTAGGACGCTCTTTAGAAGGTGTAGCTGCCGCTGAGGTAATACTCCCTTCCTGGAGTTTGATAGCCATAAACTGTCTCGTAATCTTTATCGAACAGGTTGGCTATTCTACCACGAACGGTCAGCTGAGACGTGACCGGATACGAAACGGCGAGATCCCACAGGCTCACGCCACCCAGTTTGACGGTGCGGGTAGTATAAGAGGTATTGAAGTCCTTATCGTAACGCTCGCCCAGGTATTGATAGCTGAGTGACCAGTCAAAATCATAAATCGTGTAATCCAGCTGGTACTTAACCTGCTGCTTAGCACGACGAACAAGGATTTCGTTGGTATTGCCGTCACGCGGATCCACATAGTCATAAGAAACGGTATGGCTCAGTGGGCCGGTATCGAATGACGCGGTAGCCTCTACACCTTTAATAGTGGCTTTATCGATATTGTAATAACGGAACGTGGTTGGATCGCTGTCAATCAGGTTATCAATGTCGTTGCGATAACCCGACAGGCGCCAGTTAACCGGACCGGTCAGCCCTTCGAAGCCTCCTTCCCACTGCTTGCTTTTTTCCGGGTCCAGATCGCGGTTACCATAGACTCCACTGTATAACTGGCTCAGATTTGGTGCCTTAAACGCGGTACCGTAAGAGGCGAAGACGCTGTAACCATCAACAAACTCCCACGCGGCACTGGTTTGCCAGGTGTTATGCCAGCCGAAGGTATTGTTGTCATCGCCACGAACTGCCCCTTCCAGCGTGACGCTGCCCAGCTTTTGTTGTGCCGTGGCATACACGCCGGTGTTACGTTGTTCCTGCCCTTCAGTAACAGTACTGGTGTTCGGCTCTGACGTTTGCTTCTGCCAGTCCACGCCGGCGCTGACGGTGCCGTAACCGACAGCAACGGTGTTACCCCATTGCAGGTTGTACTGCTCAACATCATCCAGCGTGGCGGGATCGGCATAACGTCCCAGACGCGGATCGTAATTGTAATCCTTGGTATGGCTGTAGCTGGCAATCAGCTGAGTGGAATAGATGTCACGGTTAAAGCGCAGCCCGGTATCCCACGTCTGGCTGTAAAGCTGACGGGTATCAACCAGTGCGCCGGGAACGTTATAACTGAGGCTGCTATCGTACGCGGTGCGGTTGTCGTAGCCATAGCCACGCACAAAACCGCTCAGCTCGTCACTAAACTGTTGTTCTACCGAGCCGTAGAGGGATTTACTCATAAATCCATCACGATCTTTCTGTGCCGGGTCCCCGTAGACGTCAGGATAGTTGGCAACCACGTCATAACCCTTGGTATAGGTATAGTTACCTGCCAGGGTCACCCGGGTGTTTGGTCCAAGCATCTGCTGAGTCGAACCATCATAAGACTGATAGCCATTCGAGCCGACGCCGGCGGTAAGCGTCGTACCTGGTTTGCTGCGGCCGGTGATAATGTTAACCACACCGCCAATGGCATCTGAGCCGTATACGGCAGAACGCGCGCCACGGACGTATTCAATACGCTGGACAAGTGAAATGGGGATCTGGCTGAGGTCGGAAGAGCCGCTGATACCGGCCTGGTTCAGACGGACACCATCAATCAGCACCAGCACATGGCGGGATTCGGTACCACGGATAAACAACGAGCTCTGCTGTCCCAGGCCCCCGGACTGCGCGATATCAACACCGGGCAGACGACGCATCACATCCGCGACGCTTTTGGACTGCCAACGGTCAATTTCTTCCCGGGTGACAACCGTAGTCGGGGCTAATACCGAAGAAACAGGCTGCGCAAAGCGATTCGCCGTGGTGACCAGCGTATTATCCGCATCCTGTGCAAAGCCATTTTGCGCCCAGAGGGAAATCGCCGTTGCGCTAAAAGCCAACAGTGGGGTTTTATTAATTATCATTTTTGACAAAGCATCCATAAATTCATGCAGGATGCCGCAGGCCTGCGACCGATAGCACGCGATGGTCACAGGAATTGCGACGTAATACCGGCAGGTCTTCGGGCTCGGAATCATAAATGGCGAAGACTTCCCATCCGGAGACAGTGTCTGAATTACGTTCGCCAAGACATTCCCTACCGCTGCGCGTCAGCTCCAGCTTGGTACTGGATTCCCTTTTAACTGTTTGAAAGGCCGGAAATCGCATCTTATGTTCAACAATGAGAGAAGTCCAGATATCCAGACATCCAAAACCCAGCGAAACTGCACAATACTGGACATTGAGTGCCAGATGCCTACAATCGCCCGGCAATAAAAGCCCTTCAACCCAGGAAAACGCATGACGCCCGAACAGCTGCCCATTGAACACTATGATGCCCAACTTGAGGAAAAGGTTACCCGTCTGCAGACGTTGATGACCCCGTTTGCGGCTCCGGAAGTTGACGTATTTCGTTCACCGGTCAGCCATTACCGTATGCGCGCGGAGTTTCGTCTCTGGCATGAAGGGGATGACCTGTATCACATCATCTTTGATCAACAGACCCGCGAGCGGATTCGGGTTGACAGCTTCCCGGCGGCCAGCCAGTTAATCAATGCGCTGATGCCACGCCTGATTGCCGCCGTTCGCGATAACAAAACGCTGCGCCACAAGCTTTTCCAGGTCGATTATCTGTCCACGCTGAGCAACCAGATCGTGGTTTCAATGCTGTATCACCGTGCTCTGACCGAAGAGTGGCAGCAGGAAGCGGAAGCCCTGCGGGATGCGCTGCGGGCAGAAGGCTTTGACGTACAGCTGATTGGTCGCGCCACCAAGACCAAAATCTGCCTGGATCGCGATTACGTTGATGAGTGTTTACCGGTTGCCGGAAAAGACATTATCTATCGTCAGGTCGAAAACAGCTTCACCCAGCCGAATGCGGCGATGAATATTCAGATGCTGGAGTGGGCGCTGGAAGTCACCAAAGATTCATCCGGGGATTTGCTGGAGCTGTATTGCGGTAACGGCAATTTCTCGCTGGCGCTGGCCCGCAACTTTAACCGCGTGCTGGCGACTGAAATCGCGAAACCGTCGGTGGCCTCAGCTCAGTACAATATTGCGGTGAACAATATTGATAACGTGCAGATCATCCGCATGTCAGCGGAAGAGTTTACCGAAGCAATGAAAGGGAAGCGCCAGTTCAGGCGTCTGGAAGGCATCGATTTGCAGAGCTATCAGTGCGAGACGATCTTCGTCGATCCGCCGCGCAGTGGGCTGGATGCCGATACGGTGAAAATGGTGCAGGCTTACCCGCGCATCCTTTATATCTCCTGCAACCCGCAAACGCTGTGCGAAAACCTGGCCACACTGTCAGAAACGCACACGGTTGAGAAGCTGGCGCTGTTCGATCAGTTCCCGTATACCCACCATATGGAGTGCGGCGTTCTGCTGACCCGACGCTAAAAGGTTGGGCGACCTCAGTCGCCCATTTTACTCCTGGCTTTTGCGCGTACGCAGCTTCAGCCCAATCCAGAACACCAGCGCTACCATCAGGATGGTCGGGATAAAGTTAGAGCCGATTTCCGGGTATTCCGCGCGCACAATGGCGCTGTAAAGCAGGATACCAAGCAGAAAAAAAGCGGCGGCCAGTGAAGGCATGCCATCCGGCATTGAGCGGTTAAGATAGCGTTGATGCAGGCACCAGGCCGCCAGGCCAAGCGCGATAAGCGGAAAAATTGAGAACGGCACAAGGGAACTGAATAACACCGAAAACGTCCCGTTGATCGACAAACCGGTAAGAAATGCCAGCAACAGCGTACCTCTGTCACGGCCAGGCGCTAAACTCATGTCACTTTCCTTTAGTCATGGGATTCCAGCGTTACCGCCAGCCTCTCCTGTTCACGACGATACCAGTAATAAGCCCCTTTCGAAATCATCCGCAGCTGCAACACCAGCCGTTCTTCCAGCTGACGGCGCTGATCGATATCGATATCCAGCGCTTCTGCACCGGCGTTAAACACGATAATGACCATGGCTTCCGCCTGCGCTTCAGTGAAGCTGCGCGGCATGCGGTTTTCAATCTCAAGGTAGTCCGCCAGTTCGGCGATAAAATGCTGAATTTCCCGGGCCACCGCGGCACGAAACGCCGCCGAAGTCCCGGAACGTTCCCGCAGCAACAGGCGGAATGCGTTGGGATTGTTGCCAATAAACTCCATAAACGTGGAGACCGAGGTGCGAATGACGCTGCCCCCTTTGGCGATGCGTTGACGCGCCTGGCGCATCAGCTGGCGTAGCATCAGACCACTTTCATCTACCATGGTTAGCCCTAACTCATCTACATCACGGAAATGACGATAGAATGACGTCGGTGCGATCCCCGCTTCCCTGGCGACTTCTCTCAGACTCAGGCTGGCAAAACTCCGCTCGGCACTTAGTTGACTAAATGCCGCTTCAATCAGCGAACGTCTTGTCCGTTCTTTCTGCTGTGCTCTGACGCCCATGGTAGTCATGTTTGTGCCTGTTTTACTTAGCTGATCGGCACTATAACAAAAATTTCAGCGTACAGTGGCATCTAGTTTGTGAGCGCCTGTTAACCCCACGCTTTGACAAATGATGGCAAAAAAGTCGGTTAGAATTGGGAAGTGGTCATCGGGATGTTAGAATCTCGTTGAAAAATTGTATAAAAAAATAGGACGTATTGGTATGCAACAGTCTTATGATTACGACGCCATTGTGATTGGTTCAGGTCCTGGCGGTGAGGGAGCCGCGATGGGCCTGCTGAAACAGGGTGCCCGCATCGCCGTTATCGAGCGCTATCACAACATCGGTGGCGGCTGTACGCATTGGGGAACCATTCCATCTAAAGCACTGCGTCATGCAGTCAGCCGTATTATCGAGTTCAACCAGAACCCGCTTTACAGCGATCAGACCCGTCTGTTGCGCTCCTCGTTTGCCGACATCCTTAACCACACTGAAAACGTGATTAGCCAGCAAACCCGTATGCGCCAGGGGTTCTATGAACGTAACCGCTGCGAACTGTATCAGGGTGATGCACGCTTTATCGATGCCAACACCATTGAAATTGCGTCCCACGACGGTAGCCTGGAGCGCCTGACGGCAGAGAAATTTGTCATCGCCTGCGGTTCACGCCCTTACCATCCTGCAGACGTCGACTTTACCCATCCTCGCGTTTACGACAGCGACTCCATTCTGAACCTGCACCATGAACCCGGCCACGTCATTATTTATGGCGCTGGGGTGATTGGCTGTGAGTACGCCTCAATCTTCCGTGGCCTGAACGTGAAGGTCGATTTGATTAACACTCGCGACCACCTGCTGGCGTTCCTCGATCAGGAAATTTCGGATTCACTTTCCTACCACTTCTGGAACAGCGGCGTGGTTATTCGCCATAACGAAGAGTTCGAGAAGATTGAAGGCGTCAGTGACGGGGTGATTATGCACCTCAAGTCAGGCAAGAAAGTGAAAGCTGACTGCCTGCTTTACGCCAACGGACGTACCGGTAACACCGATTCGCTGTCGCTGGAAAATGTGGGTCTGGAAGCGGACGGCCGTGGATTGCTGAAAGTGAACAGCATGTATCAGACCGCTCAACCGCATATTTACGCGGTGGGTGATGTGATTGGCTACCCAAGTCTGGCCTCTGCGGCTTACGATCAGGGCCGTATTGCGGCACAGGCGCTGATTAAAGGTGAAGCCAATGCCCACCTGATTGAAGACATCCCTACCGGGATTTATACCATCCCTGAGATCAGCTCTGTCGGCAAAACGGAACAGCAGCTGACGGCGATGAAGGTGCCATACGAAGTCGGTCGTGCGCAGTTTAAGCATCTGGCGCGTGCGCAGATTGTCGGGATGAATGTCGGGAGCCTGAAAATTCTCTTCCACCGCGAAACCAAAGAGATCCTTGGCATCCACTGCTTTGGTGAGCGTGCTGCGGAGATCATTCATATCGGCCAGGCCATCATGGAACAGAAGAACGGCGGCAACACGATCGAGTACTTCGTGAATACCACCTTCAACTATCCCACCATGGCCGAAGCCTACCGCGTGGCGGCATTAAACGGTTTAAACCGCCTGTTTTAACGCCGGGCCCATATAGTTTTGCATATGGACCTTGATTGCCTCTGCCAGCTGCTCATAGCGGCCGCGCAGTGGCGATCCCGGGCGATAAACCAGCGCGATAGTACGCTGCGGGACAGGTTTGTAGCACGGCAGATAGCAAACCCCGTCGCGCACGCGTTCTTTCGGTACGGCTAACGCCGGTAACAGCGTGATGCCGCTGCCTGCTGCCACCATATTGCGCAACGTCTCCAGACTGGTCGCACGGAAGTGCGTATCTTCATCTGCGCCTGCCTGGAAGCAGAATCCCATTGCCTGATCGCGTAAGCAGTGCCCGTCTTCCAGCATCAACAGCTTTTCACCGGCCAAATCGGACATCGGTACACGATCGCGATCGCGCCACGGGTGATCCTGATAAATCGCCAGCTTCATCGGCTCGTCAAACAACGGCACCTCAATAAAGGCTTCCGACTCTTTCACCAGCGCCAGAATGGCACAATCCAGCTTCCCGCTATCCAGCTGAGCCAGCAACTGCTGGGTCTGCGCTTCGTGCAGGTACATTTCCAGCTTAGGGAAGGTTTTATGCAGGTTGGGGACGATCTGCGGCAACAAATACGGCCCGACAGTTGGTATCAGCCCGATATGCATTGGCCCGGACATCTCTTCGCCTTGCTGGCTGGCCATCTCCTTTAGCACTTTCACTTCACGTAAAACCGTACGCGCCTGATCGACCAGCAACAGTCCAGCCTGGGTAAACAGTACCTTACGACTGGTTCGCTCGAGTAACATCACGCCAAGCTCATCTTCAAGCTTGCGGATCTGGCCGCTCAGGGTGGGTTGGCTGACATGGCAGGAATCTGCTGCACGTCGAAAATGACGATGTTCGGCCAACGCTACCAGGTATTCAAGATCACGAATATTCATTTTATCCTCCGGGCCACGATAGTCCGTGGCGATAGATAGGATAGCAATCAACGATTATCCCTATCAAGCGCAGATGGCAATAATGTCCCCCGTTCGCGAGATAAATCAATTTTTAAGAAATTACAGAGGGTATTTATGTTTGTTAGTCAGGAAGGTAAGTCAGTCCCGCAGGTCACTTTTCATACTCGTCAGGGCGATAACTGGGTAGATGTTACTACTGATGAGCTGTTCAAAGATAAAACCGTCATTCTGTTTTCGCTGCCGGGTGCCTTTACCCCAACCTGCTCTTCCAGCCATTTACCACGTTACAACGAACTGTCTGACGTCTTTAAAAAGCACGGCGTTGATAGCATTCTCTGCGTGTCGGTAAATGACACCTTTGTGATGAATGCCTGGAAAGCCGATCAGCACGCCTCGAACATTACGTTTATTCCCGATGGCAACGGTGATTTTACCCGTGGCATGGAGATGCTGGTTGAGAAAGCCGACCTCGGCTTTGGCCCACGTTCATGGCGTTACTCCATGCTGGTGCGCAACGCCGTGGTAGAAAAAATGTTCGTTGAACCCAACAAGCCGGGCGACCCGTTTGAAGTGTCTGATGCTGACACCATGCTGCGCTATCTGGCACCGGAGTTTAAGGTGCAGGAGTCCGTCTCGCTGTTCACCAAGCCAGGCTGTTCATTCTGCGCTAAGGCCAAACAGATGCTGCAGGATCGCGGTATTCAGTACGAGGAGATTGTGCTGGGGCAGGACGCGACAACCGTCAGCCTTCGCGCCGTAACGGGCCGAGCAACGGTGCCACAGGTCTTTATCGGTGGACGCCACATTGGTGGCAGCGACGATCTGGAAAAGTTTTTTGTAGCCTGAGAACCTGAGCAGAACGGGTGATGCCTGCATGACCCGTTCTCTTATGTGCCGAGAACGTATAATAAAGTCGAATCTTATTTGGCGGACCCCTGGTCCGCCTTTTTTTCGCGAGAAGGAAAACGCTTCCCGCTCTGACGCACCTTAAATCAGACGATTTTTCGCATCAGTTATCGCCAGCGACACCTGATGAGGAGAAACGCCGCCCTTCGCATTACGTTTGTCCAGGCAGGATTGCAGTGACAGGAACGGATAGACATCTTCGGCAATCACGCTGCTGTAAGCCTGCAATTCCGTCAGCGGCAGGGCTTCCAGCGCCACGCCTTTAGCAATCGCCGCCACCACCACTTCACCGACAACATGGTGAGCTTCACGGAACGGCACGCCTTTGCTGACCAGATAATCCGCCAGTTCGGTTGAGTTAGCGTAACCCTGTTCTGCCGCTTCCTGACAACGCGGACGCTTCACCTGAATACCATCCAGCACCAGCGCCGCCATATGCAGGCAGTCTGACCAGGTATCCAGCGCGTCAAACAGGCCTTCTTTGTCTTCCTGCATGTCTTTGTTGTAAGCAAGCGGCAGACCTTTCAATGTCATCATCATGCCGGTCAGTGCGCCCTGTACACGGCCACATTTGCCACGGATCAGCTCCAGCGCATCCGGGTTTTTCTTCTGAGGCATCAGAGAAGAACCGGAGGTCACGCGGTCGGATAGCTCTACAAAGCCCGCTTCACCGGTGTTAAAGAAGATCAGGTCTTCTGCGAAACGCGACAGGTGCACCATGCCGATCGAGGCATTGGACAGCAGTTCCAGCACGTGATCGCGGTCAGACACCGTGTCCAGACTGTTACGGGTGGCGGACGCAAAGCCCAACCAGCCGGCCAGCTGCTCACGATCGATTTCGTACGCGGTTCCGGCTAATGCGCCACAGCCTAACGGGCTGACATCCAGGCGCTTCAGCGTATCCTGCAGGCGGCTTTCATCACGCGCCAGCATTTCCACATACGCCAGGCACCAGTGCGCAAAGGTCACCGGCTGAGCGCGTTGCAGGTGGGTGTAACCCGGCATCACCGCATCCTGGTTTGCTTCCGCAGTGGCCACCAGCGCCTGCTGCAACTGGCGGGAAGCGATCAGCAATTCGCTGACCTGCGCTTTACACCACAATTTCAGATCGGTCGCCACCTGGTCATTACGGCTGCGTCCGGTATGGAGCTTTTTGCCAAGCGCGCCGACCTTCTCGATCAGGCGTCCCTCAACATAGCTGTGAATATCTTCTGCATCGCTTTCAAGGATTTGCTGCGGATTGGCACGCACCTCTTCCAGCAATACCGTCAGCGCGCTTTCCAGCTGCTGCTGCTCTTCTGCTGTCAGAACATTGACCGTCACCAGCGCTTTGGACCAGGCAACGGATCCGACAATATCCTGCTCTGCCAGACGATAGTCGAAGCGCAGCGAGTCATTAAACTGTTTGAAACGTTGATCTGCTGCCTGAGTAAACCGTCCACCCCAAAGTGCCATGTCAGTGCTCCATTAATTCGTTTGGTGAGAGTAAATTTTCAGCGGGGCGCCAGAGAGGATCTCCCTGGCGCGATTAGCCTGAACTCAGGCCTTGTTCTTTTCGTTCAGCGCACGGATGCGTGAAGAAAGGGAGAACAGACGGATGAAGCCACCCGCGTGACGGTGATCGTACACTTCATCTTCGCCGAAGGTCGCGAACTCTTCAGAATAGAGGCTGTTAGCCGATTTCTTCTGCGTTGCCGTCACGGTGCCTTTGTACAGCTGCAGCACCACTTCGCCGTTGACGTCTTCAGCCAGTGACTCAGCCGCCGCCTGGATGGATTTGCGCAATGGCGCGAACCAGCGACCGTCGTACACCACATACGACATCTCATGGCCCAGCTGCTCACGCCATTTGAAGCTGTCACGGTCCAGAACCAGCTGCTCTACGGCGCGCAGTGCGTTCACCATGATGGTGCCGCCTGGGGTTTCGTAGCAGCCGCGGGATTTGATGCCGACCAGACGGTTTTCCACGATATCGATACGGCCAACGCCGTGTTTGGCACCGATCACGTTCAGCGCGTCCAGACACTGGAACGGGCTCATCGCTTTGCCGTTAACCGCAACAACGCGGCCTTTCTCAACAGTCACAGTCACCTGCTCCGGCTGATCTGGCGCTTCCAGCGGATCGACGGTCCACACCCAGCAATCTTTATTCGGTGCATTCCATGGGCTTTCCAGCACGCCGCCTTCGGTAGAGATATGCCAGGCGTTTTCATCACGGCTGTAGATCTTTTCCAGAGAGGCGGTGGTTGGGATGTTGCGCTCTTTCAGGTAGTCCAGCAGGGCTTCACGGGAACGCAGGTTCCACTCACGCCATGGCGCAACCACTTTCAGCTGTGGTGCCAGCGCGGTATAGGTGGTTTCGAAACGCACCTGGTCGTTACCCTTACCGGTCGCACCGTGGCACAGCGCATCGGCACCCACTTTCAACGCCAGCTCAACCTGCGCTTTAGCGATGATTGGACGCGCCATCGAGGTGCCCAGCAGATAGGTGCCTTCGTACAACGCACCGGTCTGCAGCACGGGGTAAACGTATTCGCTGATGAATTCTTCACGCAGATCGACAACGTGACATTCGGACGCGCCTGACTGCAGAGCTTTCTGCTCAACGCCTTCAAGATCGCCACGTTCCTGACCGATATCAGCCACAAATGCGACCACTTCACAGCCGCCGTAGTTCTCTTTCAGCCATGGAATGATGGCGGAGGTATCCAGACCACCGGAGTAAGCCAGAACGATTTTTTTGATGCTCTTGTCTTGCATTGTCTTTTCCTTGAATCCGTTTCTGATTAAGCGAGGATCCGGGTGCCAATTGACACGCCGTTAAATAGGGTCGGCAGCTGCTCAGCATGACGCCAGCTGGCGATATCTACCGGACGGCCCAGCGTGCGGGCAGCGTCCAGGGCTGCATTGACTTTGACAATCATACCGTCGGTGATCACGCCTTCAGCAATCAACTTCTCAGCTTTGGCGGCGGTCATCTCTTCGATACGCTGTCCCTGGCCGTCGAGGATGCCACTGACATCCGACAGCAGGATTAAATCGGCACCCAGGGTGGCCGCCAATGCGGTCGCAGCCTGGTCGGCGTTGACGTTCATTAACTTACCATCCTGAGTGATGCCGATGGAACTGATCACTGGCAGGAAACCGGCGGTCAGCAGAGTATTAATTAACATCGGCGAACCTGGCGTGGCCAGACCCACGTGGCCGAGTTCTTCGTCGAAGGCTTCCACGTTAACGCTGCTGCCGTCGCCCAGGCAGAGGCCAACTGCCTCGATGCCGTGCTTTTTCGACCAGGCCAGCAGGGTTTTGTTTGCGGTTCCCGCCAGGGCGCCGGTAATAATGTCGATCTGATCCGCAGGCGTGACGCGCAGGCCATTTTTCTTTTTCACCGGCAGCGAGAGCTTGCTCATCAGCTCATCCACCAGGCAGCCACCGCCGTGCACAATCAGCAGTGGACGCTGATGCTCAGCCCGGTAGGCCACCAGCGCGCCAAACAGGCGCTCCAGCGCTTCTTCGCTATCCAGCAGCACGCCACCGAGTTTAATAATTAAAGGAGTCGTCATAATCTTCTTCACCGATTAAATAAGTGACTGCGTTTCCGGGAAGCCGAAACGAATATTCAGGCATTGCACTGCCTGCGAGGAGGCGCCTTTCAACAGGTTGTCTTCTGCCGACACGACAATCAGGTGTTCACCCCTCACCGCAAAACCGATGTCGCAGAATGGCAGACCAACAACACCCTTAATTGACGGCACGCCTTTGTCGTAAACACGCACCAATGGCTTATCGTGATAGGCATTATGGAACGCTTCTGCCACGTCGTCAGACGTCACACCTGCTTTTAACCGGCAGGTGGTGGTTGCCAGAATACCGCGCGGGAAGTTGCCCAGATGCGGGGTGAAGATCACCGGCACACCGAGGTGCGCTTCGATTTCTGGGTGATGACGATGGGTGAAAATACCGTACGGCTGCAGGCTCACTTCACAGAAGCTGGTGCCGACCGCCGCTTTGCGCCCTGCTCCGCTCACGCCGCTGGTGGCGTTGATCACCGGCCATTGCGCATCGTTCAGCAGGCCCGCTTCGACCAGCGGCTTTAAGGCCAACTGGGCAGCGGTAGGATAGCAACCCGGCACCGCAATCAGCTGCGCTTCTTTAATTTTGTCATGCTGCCATTCGGCCAGACCATATACCGCTTTTTCCAGCCAGTCCTGATGCTGATGCGGGAAGCCGTAGTAGTCTGTGAAGAAGCTTTGATCGTTCACGCGGAAAGCAGCGGAGAGATCGAATACCACACAACCCGCGGCGAGGAACTCTGGCGCAAGGTCATGGCTGACTTCGTGAGCGGTCGCCAGAAAAACGACGTCCACTTTATCGGCATACTGCGAGGCGCTGCTCAAGGGCTGCAGCGGCATATCAAGGATGCCTTTCAGCTGCGGATGAAGATCGGAAAGTAATTTTCCTGCGTCCGGGCTTTGCGCTGAAACCGCCAAAGCGGTTATGTTCACCTGTGGATGACGATTCAGGTAAGTCGCAAGCTCTACGCCAGCATAACCACTAGCACCAACAATCAGCGTATTCAACATCAGACTGACACCTTTTTCTGGTCTCAAATTTCCGGGCTGCAGCGAATTTTCGCTGTCTTCCCACGCGAGCGGCGCTGGACGATGGAGCAATTTGTGGTTTCCATCCGTACGCCGTTAATGTATTTTTATTCACTATTAATGCATGAATATGACACTATCCTAACTCAAGGAATGGCAACAGTGAAGACAAAATTACCCCCTTTTATCGAGTTATACCGTGAGTTGATTGCCACACCGTCGATCAGCGCAACCGATATTGCCATCGATCAGAGTAATGAAACTTTAATCAATTTGCTGGCAGGCTGGTTCCGTGACCTTGGCTTCAGCGTTGAAGTGCAACCGGTGCCCGGCACGCGCCACAAATTCAATATGCTGGCCAGAACCGGAAACGGCGCGGGCGGCCTGCTGCTCGCCGGTCATACCGATACCGTCCCGTTCGACGATGGGCGCTGGACGCGCGATCCGTTCACCCTGACCGAGCATGACAACAAGCTCTACGGTCTGGGCACCGCCGACATGAAAGGCTTCTTTGCCTTTATTTTAGATACTCTGCGTGATGTTGACGTGACCAAACTGGAAAAGCCGCTCTACATCCTCGCCACCGCCGATGAAGAAACCACCATGGCCGGCGCGCAGTATTTCTCTGAAAACACCACCATCCGCCCGGACTGCGCGATTATTGGTGAGCCCACCTCACTGAAACCGGTGCGGGCTCATAAAGGCCATTTATCTCAGTCGATCCGCATTCAGGGCCAGTCGGGTCACTCAAGCGATCCGGCGCGTGGCGTCAATGCGATTGAGCTGATGCATGAGTCCATCACTCACCTGATGGGCCTGCGTAATACGTTGAAAGAGCGCTATCACCATGATGGCTTTGCCATCCCGTATCCGACCATGAACTTCGGCTACATCAACGGCGGCGATGCGCCAAACCGCATCTGTGCCTGCTGTGAGATGTATATGGATATTCGTCCGTTACCGGGCCTGTCACTGCAGGATCTGGAAGGTTTGCTGAATGATGCGCTGGCTCCGGTGAGTGAACGCTGGCCAGGCCGGGTGACGATTGGTGAATTGCATCCGCCCATTCCAGGCTACGAATGTCCGCGCAACCATCAGCTGGTGCAGGTAGTGGAGAAATTACTGGGAACCGAAACCGAAGTGGTGAACTACTGTACCGAAGCGCCGTTCATTCAGACGCTGTGCCCAACGCTGGTTTTGGGCCCGGGATCGATCAATCAGGCGCACCAACCGGACGAATATATCGACACCGCATTTATTAAACCCACCCGTGAATTGATCGCTCAGGTTGTGCAGCATTTTTGCCACCACTAAATCACATTTGGGGCAATTCACTGCTGAAACAGCGTGTTGCCCCTGATTTGTTCCGTCTTTCATGATAAGAATAACTTATCTCACTTGCCTGTAATTAAATTTCATAAATTACCGACATTTAGCCGCTGAAGCCGCCAGATTTAAGTCATTTGACGAATGGTAACGAACGTGGCTAGATAAAAGGCAAAGTTATGCCGGCAACGGTGAAATAAAGTGACAAAAACAAGAAGGGTGTCAGGGGTCATATGAACGAACAATATTCCGCAATGCGAAGTAATGTCAGTATGCTCGGCAAACTGCTCGGGGATACGATTAAGGATGCACTTGGAGAGAACATCCTTGAGCGGGTGGAAACCATCCGCAAACTCTCGAAGTCATCACGTGCGGGAAATGACGCCCACCGTAAAGAATTGCTGTCAACGCTGCAAAACCTGTCGAATGATGAGCTGCTGCCTGTTGCACGCGCCTTCAGCCAGTTTTTGAATCTGACTAACGTTGCCGAGCAGTACCATACGATTTCCCCGAAGGGTGAAGGGGCCAATCACCCGGAAATGCTGACCAAAGTCTTCGATCGCCTGAAGCAGCAACCTCATCTGACCGAAGCCTCGATCCGTGAAGCCATCGAATCGCTTTCACTGGAGCTGGTGCTGACTGCCCACCCGACGGAAATCACCCGTCGTACCTTGATCCACAAACTGGTTGAAGTGAACAGCTGCCTGAAGCAGCTCGATCACAACGATCTTTCTGATTACGACCGATCGCAGATCATGCGCCGCCTGCGCCAGCTGGTTGCTCAGGCCTGGCATACCGATGAAATACGTAAATACCGCCCTTCCCCGGTTGATGAAGCCAAATGGGGCTTCGCCGTGGTCGAAAACAGCCTGTGGGAAGGCGTGCCTAACTTCCTGCGCGAACTGAATGAGCAGGTTGAAGCCTCGTTTGGCGTCAAGCTGCCGGTGGATTTCGTGCCGATCAAGTTCACTTCGTGGATGGGCGGCGACCGTGACGGCAACCCGAACGTCACCGCCGATATCACCCGCCATGTGCTGCAGCTTAGCCGCTGGAAAGCGACCGACCTGTTCCTGCGTGATATCGCCGTGCTGGTGTCAGAGCTGTCGATGTCTGAATGTACGCCAGAAGTGCGTGAGCTGTGTGGTAACCCGGAAGCGCTGGAACCTTACCGCGAGATCATGAAAAACCTGCGTGGTCAGCTGATGAGCACCCAGGCCTACCTGGAACGTCGCCTGAAGGGCGAACGTCTGCCGCGCCCGGCTGACCTGTTGATCTCCAACGACCAGCTGTGGGATCCGCTGTACACCTGTTATCAGTCCCTGCAGGCGTGCGGCATGGGCATCATTGCCAATGGCCAGCTGCTGGATACGCTGCGCCGCGTGAAGTGCTTCGGCGTGCCTTTGGTGCGCATTGATATCCGTCAGGAAAGCACCCGTCACACTGAAGCCATTGCCGAAATCACCCGCTTCCTCGGTCTGGGCGATTATGAAAGCTGGTCAGAAGCCGACAAACAGGCGTTCCTGATCCGCGAACTGAATTCAAAACGTCCGCTGCTGCCGCGCAACTGGGAGCCAAGTGCCGATACGCGTGAGGTGCTTGAAACCTGCCGCGTCGCCGCTGAAGTGCCGAAAGGTTCGATTGCCGCTTATGTTATCTCGATGGCCAAAGTGCCGTCCGACGTGCTGGCGGTGCATTTGCTGCTGAAAGAAGCCGGTATCCCGTTCACCATGCCAGTAGCACCGCTGTTTGAAACGCTGGATGACCTGAACAATGCCAATGACGTGATGAGCCAGCTGCTCAACATCGACTGGTATCGCGGCATCATTCAGGGCAAGCAGATGGTAATGATTGGCTACTCTGACTCTGCGAAAGATGCCGGCGTGATGGCCGCAAGCTGGGCGCAGTATGAAGCGCAGGATGCATTAATCAAAACCTGTGAGAAAGCCGGCATCGCCCTGACGTTGTTCCATGGACGCGGTGGCTCTATCGGCCGTGGCGGCGCACCTGCCCATGCGGCATTGCTTTCCCAGCCTCCAGGCAGCCTGAAAGGTGGCCTGCGCGTTACCGAACAGGGCGAGATGATCCGCTTTAAATACGGTCTGCCAGAAGTCACTATCAGCAGCCTGTCGCTGTATACCGGTGCCATTCTGGAAGCCAACCTGTTGCCACCGCCGGAGCCAAAGAAAGCGTGGTGCCGCATTATGGACCAGCTGTCTGCGGACTCTTGCGAGATGTATCGTGGCTACGTGCGTGAAAACAAAGATTTCGTGCCTTACTTCCGCTCGGCAACGCCGGAGCAGGAGCTGGGCAAGTTGCCTCTGGGTTCCCGTCCAGCCAAACGCCGTGCAAGCGGTGGCGTTGAATCGTTGCGTGCGATTCCGTGGATCTTTGCCTGGACGCAGAACCGCCTGATGCTGCCGGCCTGGCTGGGTGCCGGTGCCGCGCTGCAAAAAGCGATGGAAGCCGGTAATCAGGATGAGCTGGAAACCATGTGTCGCGACTGGCCGTTCTTCTCAACCCGCGTCGGCATGCTGGAGATGGTGTTTTCGAAAGCTGACCTGTGGCTGGCCGAATATTACGATCAGCGCCTGGTCGAACCGTCATTGTGGCCGCTAGGCAAACAGCTGCGCGATCAGCTGGACTCAGACATCAAAGCCATCCTGACTATCGCCAACGATGCGCACCTGATGGCCGATCAGCCATGGATTGCCGAATCGATTGCCTTGCGTAACGTCTACACCGATCCGCTCAACGTTCTGCAGGCAGAGCTGCTCCACCGTTCACGTCAGCAGGAAGCGAAAGGCGAACCGGTCGATCCGCACGTAGAGCAAGCGCTGATGGTCACCATTGCTGGCGTGGCTGCCGGCATGCGTAACACCGGCTAAGCCGCAGTCGGGAGGCTCAGGCCTCCCGCAATTTCTGCAGCGGGCAACGCCCATAAAAAAAGACGCCCACGGGCGTCTTTTTTCCTTTATTTCATCCGTTTCAGACGACGGCACCGCGCGGGCGAACGCCCAGCGTGTGGCAGATAGCGTAGCTCAGCTCTGCGCGATTCAAGGTGTAGAAATGGAAATCCTTCACCCCTTCACGGCTGAGGATTTTCACCATGTCCATGGCGACGTTGGCGCCAACCATTTTGCGCGTTTCAGGATCGTCGTCCAGCCCTTCAAACATGCTGGTCATCCAGCCCGGCACGCGCACGTTAGTCATGGTGGCAAATCGCTGCAGCTGCTTAAAGTTTGAAACCGGCAGAATGCCTGGGACGATTTCCACATCAATACCGGCGGTCACGCAGCGATCGCGGAAACGTAGATAGCTTTCCACATCGAAGAAGAACTGGGTGATGGCACGGTTGGCACCGGCATCGACCTTACGCTTAAGGTTGATCAGGTCAGCCTGCGCGCTTTTCGCTTCCGGATGGACTTCCGGATAGGCGGCAACAGAGATATCAAAATCCCCAACGTCTTTCAGCAGGCCGACCAGATCGGCACCGTACATTTCCGGCTTACCGCTGCCCGGTGGCAGGTCACCCCGCAACGCCACGATATGGCGAATACCGTTGTTCCAGTAATCCTGGGCGATGGTGCGCAGCTCGTCGCGAGTGGCATCCACACAGGTCAGATGCGGTGCCGCTTCCAGCCCGGTGCGATCCTTAATGCCTTTGATAATGCTGTGGGTACGGTCACGTTCGCCGGAGTTGGCGCCGTAGGTCACCGACACAAATTTAGGTTTCAGGCTGCTGAGACGATCGATAGAGTTCCACAGAGTTTGTTCCATTTCACTGGTACGCGGCGGGAAAAATTCAAAAGAGACGTTAATTTGCCCGTTCAGTTCGGCCAGATTCTGGTTCAACGCGTCGCGCTGATTGGCGTGGAAAAAACTCATACCTGCTTACCTCATCGATCGCTGCAATAGAATAAAAATCCCTCTCTGAACATCCATACGTTTAGACGTCCAGACATTCAAAATGAACGAAATCGCTTATTCAGTCAACAGATAGTTGGTCAACATGCGTGACAAATTCTCACTCAAGTTGAACAGACTTCATGATGGCAGGAAAATTTTGAGGAAAATCAGGGGCCAGCGGATGCCGGCCCCGAAGACAGGATTACAGCAGTTGTGCCAGACGGTTCAGGTCAGACTGAATGGCACCGGCGGTCACATCACGGCCAGCCCCCGGCCCACGGATAACCAGCGGGTTATCACGATACCAACGGCTTTCAATCGCGAAGACGTTATCGCACGGCAGCAGTGAAGCCAGCGGATGCTCGCTGCGCACCGCTTCCACACCCACGCGCGCTTTGCCATTGGCATCGAAGCGCGCCACGTAGCGCAGCAACAGCCCCATTTCCTGAGCGGCTTCAAAACGCTGCTGCATCTGGTCGTTCAACGCCTCACCATTTTCGAAGAAGTGATCGACCGACTCGCCCTTACAGCTGTCCGGCACCAGCGACTCGACGCGAACCTGATCCGGCTCGATGTCATAACCCGCTTCACGCGCCAGGATCACCAGCTTACGCATCACGTCCTGACCGGAGAGATCCACTCGCGGATCGGGCTCGGTCAGTCCCTGCTGCCAGGCTTGATCCACCAGCTCGGTAAAAGGCACCGTGCCGTCATACTGCAAGAACAGCCAGGAGAGCGTGCCGGAGAAGATGCCGCTGAGTGACAGAATGCTGTCGCCACTTTCACGCAGATCGCGCACCGTATGGTTCACCGGCAAGCCCGCGCCGACGGTGGCGTTATACAACCACTGGCTGCCGGTCTTGGCGAACGCATCGCGGATCTGGCGATAACGATCGGTCGTTGAGGCGCCCGCCACTTTATTGGCGCTGACCACATGGAAGCCGTAGCTGGCGAAATCCAGATACTGATCGGCCAGCGTTTCGCTGGCGGTGACATCCAGCACCACCAAATCATCATACGGGTGGGCACGCATCCACAGGAACAGCGACTCTTCATCCTGCTCGACCGCTTCATCTTCGAAGAAAGCCAGCGCGCGGGAGGCGTCCAGTCCGTCATAGTTCAGCAGGCTGCGGCGGCTGTCCACCACGCCAGCCAGCAGGAATTCGAAGCCGGTGCGGGCAGAGAGGATTTCCTGCTCACGTCCGAACAACTCCAGCCAGCGTGAACCGATATTGCCTTTGCCAAACAGCACCAGTCCAATACGCTTTTCCGCACGGAACAGCGAGTGGTGCAGGCCTCTGATCAGGCTTTCGGTCGGGCCAACACGCAACACCGCCACCAGACTGATTCCGTCTTCAGACTGCCAGATAAATTCTACCGGCTGATCTTTCAACTGCTGCCAGAAGCGGTGGCTGTGCAGCGGGTTACGGCAGACGCCCGCACCGACCATCGCCACCAGCGCCATGCCTTCACGCAGCTGAATGCGGCCCGGGATGCCCGCATCCTGCAGCAGATCCAGCGCGCTGCTGACCACTTCAGAGGTGTAGCACAGCTGAATAAGATTGCGGTCGGGATGCACACCGGTGGCCAGCGGACGTAGCTGCGCGCGCTTCAACAGGTGATCGATCTCTTTATGCTGAGAGGCAAAGTCGTGCTGCGAAGGCACATGGAACTCAATCAGACAGACGTCATCATGGCTGGTGACAATCCTTGCGCCCGTGCCGGAAGCCAGCACGCGCTCAATGCGGGTTGAACCCTGCTCAGGCTGATAGCTGCAACGCAGTTGCAGATCGATATCGCTGCCGGAGACGGGTTGCAGAGTACGGGTGTGCAGAACCGGCGCGGCAAGGCGCGCAAGCTCACTGGCTTCATCCAGACGAAGCAGCGGCAACAGGCAGGCATCCTTTACCTTGCGCGGATCGGCACTGTAGACGCCCGCCACGTCGCTCCAGATGGTGACGCGGGACACGCCCGCCAGTGCACCAATTTGCGTGGCTGAGTAGTCACTGCCGTTGCGACCGAGCAGCACCGTTTCACCCGCTTCATTGCGGCAGATAAAACCGGTGACCACCAGACGACGGTTGGGATGCTGGATCATCAGCTGCTGTAGCAGCGGCCAGGATTTCCCTTCGTCTACTTCCGGCTGCGCAGCACGCTCAGCACAGAGGAATTCACGCGCGTCCAGCCAGCTGGACGCGATATCTTGCCGTGTCAGCACCGCAGCCATCAGCCTGGCGGACCAGATTTCGCCGTGTCCCACCACTTCGGCATAGACTGCATCAGTGATTTTGCCGTCCAGCAGCGCAGCGAGTTTTTCCAGATCGTGAATAAACTCGGCAATCATGCCGTCTGCCTGAGCAGGTGGCAGCAAGCTGGCAATCAGCTCGCTCTGATAGCGACGCAGCGCCTGCTGCACCTGGTGAGCCGATAACCGATCGCTCTGGCTTAACTTCAGCCAGCTGATCAACTGGTTGGTCGTGCTCCCCGCAGCGGAGACCACCATGATATCGCCGGGATGGCTGTATTCCGCCATGATCCCCGCCACACGCAGGTAACATTTGGCGTCCGCAAGACTGCTTCCACCAAATTTATGCAACTGACGCGTACCTGCTGCCACTGCTGACTGACTCATACTTACCTCTCGGCCGCTATCCGGAATGCATTATCCAGATCGGCGATTAAATCTTCGTGGTCTTCAATTCCAACTGACACGCGCAACAGCGTCTCAGAAATACCTGCGGCGGCACGGGCTTCAGCCGACATGCCTGCGTGGGTCATGGTTGCGGTGTGAGAAATCAGGCTCTCCACGCCACCCAGTGACTCTGCCAGCGTGAACAATTCCAGCGCTTTCAGGAAACGGCGTAAGGTCTGCTCATCACCATCCAGCTCGAAACTGAGCATCGCGCCAAAGCCTTTTTGCTGACGAACGGCAAACTGGTGGCCCGCGTTTTCCGGCAGGGAAGGATGATACAACTTTTTGACCAGCGGTTGTTGCTTCAGGTAATCAACGATGGCTAACGCATTGCGTTGTGCCGCCGCCATACGCGGTGCCAGCGTGCGCATGCCGCGCAGCAGCAAATAGCTGTCGAACGCGCTGCCGGTGGCACCAATATTGTTTGCCCACCACGCCAGTTCGGTCACCAGCGCCGGGTCTTTCGCGATCACCGCGCCCGCTACCACATCAGAGTGGCCGTTCAGGTATTTGGTGCACGAGTGCAGCACCACGTCAGCGCCGAGCGCCAGCGGGTTCTGTAAGGCCGGGCTGAGGAAGGTATTGTCCACCACGGTAATGGCACCGGCTTCCGCAGACGCTTTGCAGATGGCGGCGATATCCACCACGCGCAGCAGCGGATTGCTTGGGCTTTCGATCAGCACCAGTTTCGGCTTTTCGGCCAGCGCCGCGTTCAGCGCCGCTTCATCGCCCTGATCGACAAACTTCACGCGGTACGCACCGCGTTTGCTCAGGCTGTCGAACAGGCGATAGCTGCCGCCGTAGCAGTCGTGCGGGGCCACCAGCAGATCGCCAGGCTTCAGGAATACCGTGCACACCAGGTTAATGGCTGACATTCCGGTATTGGTCATCACCGCACCGGCACCGCCTTCCAGCTCGGCCAGCGCACGCTGAACCACATCGCGCGTCGGGTTGCCACGGCGAGAGTAGTCATGGGCGCGAGGCTCGTTGAAATCGGTAAAGTTATAGGTGCTGGAAAGGTGGATCGGCGGGACAACGCAGCCATATTGCTCGTCATCATTCAAACCGCTGCGTACTGCGATGGTTGCCTGTTTACGCGTCATGGTGCAAATATTCCTGACTGGATAATAAAGAAGAGCCATAGCATAACAGCGCAAAGATGGACGTCAATACATCTGGACATCTAAATGTCTTTGCGTATAGATTGAGCAAACCGACAATAACCGTTAAGATTATGACGCTATAGCCGACAGAAAGTTGAGCCAATGCAGTGTGATGGTCACTAACTTCGGGCATAATTAGCCGAATTTCGGTATATACCCAACGCTCACAGGCAGGCATGCCGGGAAATAAAGGGTAATTTCAATTTAATGATGACTAAGGTAACCCATGGCTGAATGGAACGGCGAATATATCAGCCCGTACGCTGAGCACGGCAAGAAAAGCGAACAGGTTAAAAAAATCACGGTATCCATTCCGTTGAAAGTATTAAAAATTTTGACCGATGAGCGGACACGCCGTCAGGTTAATAACTTGCGTCATGCCACTAACAGCGAACTGCTTTGCGAAGCGTTTCTGCATGCTTTCACCGGCCAGCCTTTGCCAGATGATGTTGATCTGCGTAAAGAACGCAGCGATGAGATCCCGGAAGAAGCCAAAGCAATCATGCGTGAGATGGGCGTCGATCCCGATACCTGGGAATACTAGGCCCGCCTCAAGGCATAAAAAAATCCGTGAATGGATAGCATTCGCGGATTTTTTTTGGCCGTGATTTAGGGGTTCACCGCCTGTGCGGATCGCCTTTACGGCATTCAGTCACGCTCAACCAGCCCAAACTCACCGGCGTTATAACGTTCTCCCGCGATATTGCCAACGCTGAATAAGCGGTCAAGATGGCTGACATCGCCAGCCGCCAGCGCAATCTCGGTGGCTTTGCAGTTATCTTCCAGGTTGGCGATTTTACTCGCGCCAGGGATGGGTACGATGTTCTGCCCTTTCGCCAGCACCCAGGCCAGCGCGATCTGGGCGGACGTCGCGCCATAACCTGATGCCATCTCCGCCAACTGGGCGAGCAGCTTGTTGTTTTGCGCCAGGGCATCGGGCTGGAAACGCGGCAGCGTTCTGCGATAGTCGAAGGCATCAAGCGTGTCAGGATCGGGCAACTTGCCGGTCAGGAAGCCGCGTCCAAGCGGACTGTACGGCACGAAACCGATGTTCAGCTGCTGACAGGTAGCCAAAACGCCCTGTTCAACATCCCGGCTCCACAACGAGTATTCGCTCTGTAAAGCGGTGACCGGATAGACAGCCTGCGCTCTTCTCAACGTCTCGCTGGAGACTTCGGACAGGCCGATATGCTGGATTTTACCTTCGCGCACCAGATCTGCCAGCGTGCCCATCACCGCTTCAATCGGCACCGCAGGATCGGGACGGTGCTGATAAAACAGGTCCAGCGTCTCAACGTTGAGCCTTTTTAACGACGCTTCCGCCACGGCGCGGATATTCGCCGGTTGGCTGTTAACGCCTTTAATCCGTTCCCACCCTTCCCCCTGGTCAGTGATGTTAAAGCCGAATTTCGTTGCGACCTTAATCCGTCCCTGATACCCCTTCAGGGCCTCTGCCAGCAGTTCCTCGTTATTGAAAGGCCCGTAAACTTCCGCCGTATCGAGAAAATCCACGCCCAGATCGAACGCACGGTGGAGGGTGTTGATCGCCTGCTGGCGATCGTTGTGACCGTAAGCGAAAGTCATCCCCATGCAGCCGAGGCCGATGGCCGAGACCTCAAAACCCTGACTGCCTAATGTTCTGCGCTTCATTTTCTTCTCCGGTAATTGGCGACAGAACCGTTATACTTTGCTCAGATTTATTCAACAATTGATGCCTTTTAAGCAGATTAGTGAAAAATAATCACGAATATGAAAACACGCGCCACGCTGCAGGAATTAGAGATTTTCACCGCCATCGCCCGCCATCTTAACTTTGGCAAAGCGGCGAAGGAGCGAAACGTCACGCCCTCGACGCTCAGTCACACCATGACCAATCTGGAACAGCGCATCGGCGTTCGCTTGCTGAATCGCACCACGCGCAGCGTTTCACTGACTGATGCCGGGAAAGCATTTTTACTGCGTATTGAACCGGCGATGCTGGATCTTTCGTTGGCGGTGGATGAACTGAATCACTGGCGGGTCGATCCGCGCGGCACGCTGCGGTTGAATATGCCGCGCAGCGCCGAAGCCCTGTACCTGCAGTCATTGCTGCTGCCCTTTCGCCAGCAGTATCCCGATATCGCGCTGGAGGTCACGACCAGTGACAGTCTGGTGAACATTGTCGAAGGGGGATTTGATGCGGGCGTTCGTTTTGGCGAGGCCATCCCGCAGGATATGGTGGCGATCCCCTTTGGCAGAAAATTGCGGGGAGCGGTGATCGCCAGCCCGGCGTATATTGCGCTACATGGCGTCCCTAAGCACCCTCAGGAATTAATCAACTTTCCCTGTATCCAGCGACGTTTTCCCAGTGGGATGAACTACAAATGGGAATTCAGTGATGCAGGGAAACCACTGGCGGTTGCGGTGGTGGGCAGCCTGACGCTGGACAATGATTTTGTGATGGCAGACGCGGCGAGCGCGGGTGCAGGATTGGCTTTTGTGTTTAAAGAGCTGGTGCAAAACCGGTTGGATAACGGTGAGCTGGTGGAAGTGCTGGCGGATTTTGCCGCCCCGGCTGAAAGCTTCTGGCTTTACTATCCCGGCAGGAAATACACCTCAACGCCGCTGCGCTGTTTCATTGCGTGGCTGCAGGCGTTTAACCGCCAGCCCTGAGCGGAATGACAGGCATAAAAAAACCCAGCCGTAGCTGGGTTTTCATCACTTGCGAAACGGAGACCGTTTCTTTCAGGCAACTTACTTGCTGCTGCCAGGCATAGTGAAACGCTTGTTGAAGCGGTCAACACGACCACCGCTAGCAACGTCACGCTGCTTACCGGTGTAGAACGGGTGGCAGTTACCACACACGTCCAGGTTCAGGTCGTGACCCACGGTTGAGCGGGTTTTGATTTCGTTACCGCAAGAACATTTAGCAGTAACTTCAGCGTAATTAGGGTGAATACCTTTTTTCATGGGAAACCTCAGTTAAGGCCGTGTCGCTCTCCCGTGCCAGGATTATTCCTGCACCGGCACCACACGCGGATTAATAATAACAGGTGTTTTGATACCAATAATGCCGTATCAACGGCGGCAAACTATACAGAAAGGTAACGTCTGCTGCAATCGAATCCGCACATTACGGAAGACACAGTGTACACTATCTCGCTCATAATTTCATCCGGATGATTTCATGCCCGTTGTTCAGGTCGCGCTACCCGTCCCGCTTGCCCGCAATTTTGACTATGCGTTACCCGCTCATCTGCCGTTACCGGTAGCCGGCGCGCGCGTCAGCGTGCCTTTTGGCAAGCGCAAGGCGATTGGCGTGGTGGTCGGCACGTCTGAAACCAGCGATTTCCCGTTGGATCAGCTAAAAGCCGTGCATGAAGTGTTGGACGAGGCGTCACTCTATCCGCCGTCGCTGTGGCGCATTCTGCTGTGGGCCGCCGACTATTATCACTATCCGCTGGGCGAAGTGCTGTTTCACGCCATGCCGGTGCTGCTGCGACAGGGGAAACCCGCGCAGGACGCGCCGATCTATCAATGGTTCCTCAGCGAGTCAGGGAAAGAAACGGCCCCGGAAAGCCTGAAGCGTGCGCCGAAGCAGCAGCAGGCGCTCGCCGCGCTGCGTCAGCGCCCGCTCTATCGCCATGAAGTCAGCCAGCACGATATTACCGACGCCACACTGCAGGCGCTGCGGGCGAAAGGCCTGTGCGATCTGCGTGCGCAGCCGCGGGCTCAGCAGGACTGGCGCACCGATTATGCGGTGAAAGGCGAGCGGTTAAGGTTGAATACCGAACAGGCCACCGCTGTGGGCGCGATCCGCAGCGAAGACGATCATTTTGCCGCCTGGCTGCTGGCCGGGATCACCGGTTCCGGTAAAACAGAAGTCTATCTCAGCGTGCTGGAGAATGTGCTGGCGAACGGCGGTCAGGCGCTGGTACTGGTGCCTGAAATCGGGCTGACGCCGCAAACCATCGCCCGCTTTCGGGAAAGATTTAACGCACCGGTCGACGTGCTGCACTCCGCCCTGAACGACGGCGAACGCCTGGCCGTCTGGCTGCGCGCCCGTCAGGGTGAAACGGCGATTGTTATCGGCACGCGCTCTGCGCTGTTCACGCCCTTCGCACGGCTTGGGGTGATCATCATTGATGAAGAGCACGACAGCTCCTATAAGCAGCAGGAAGGCTGGCGTTATCAGGCTCGCGATCTGGCCGTGTTCCGCGCACGACAGGAAGATATTCCGATTGTGATGGGCACCGCGACGCCCGCGCTGGAAACGCTGCACAACGTGCAGATGGGCAAATACCGCCAGCTCAACCTCAACAAACGTGCCGGTAACGCCCGACAGGCGACGCAACAGCTGATCGACCTGAAAGGGGTGAAATTGCAGGGCGGACTGTCGCCGATGCTGATCAAAAAAATCAGTCAGCACCTCAAAGCGGACAATCAGGTGCTGTTGTTCCTGAACCGTCGCGGTTTCTCTCCCGCCATGCTATGCCATGAATGCGGCTGGATTGCCGAGTGTCAGCGTTGCGATCGCTACTACACGCTGCACCAGCACCATCGCCAGCTGCGCTGCCACCATTGCGACAGCCAGCGTCCGGTGCCCCATCAATGCCCGCAGTGCGGATCGACCAACCTGGTGCCGGTCGGGCTGGGAACCGAGCAGCTCGAACACAATCTCAGCGAGCAGTTCCCTGACGTTCCGCTGTCGCGCATCGATCGTGATACCACCAGCCGCAAAGGGGCGCTGGAACAGCATCTGGCGGATGTGCATCGGGGCGGCGCGCGCATTCTGGTCGGCACGCAGATGCTGGCCAAAGGTCACCACTTCCCGGATGTGACGCTGGTGTCGTTGCTGGATGTGGATGGCGCGCTGTTTTCCGCCGACTTCCGTTCAGCCGAGCGCTTCGCCCAGCTTTACACTCAGGTGGCCGGACGCGCAGGCCGTGCGGGTAAGCAAGGAGAAGTGATGCTGCAGACGCACCATCCTGAGCACCCGCTGCTGCAAACCTTGCTGCATCAGGGCTACGATGCCTTTGCCCAGCAGGCGCTGGTCGAGCGCAAAACCGTGTTCCTGCCGCCGTTTACCAGCCATGCGCTGTTCCGCTCCGAAGACCATGATAATCAGCAGTCTGCGCTGTTCTTACAGCAGCTGCGTAATTTGCTGGAAGCCAGCCCGTTAAAAGATGAGGCGTTTTGGGTGATGGGGCCGGTTCCGGCACTGCAACCTAAGCGCGGTGGCCGCTTCCGTTGGCAGTTACTGTTACAGCATCCGTCACGCGCCGTATTACAGCGGTTAATTAAAAATTCACTGCCGCTGATTGGCACCTTGCCGCAGGCGCGAAAAGTGAAATGGACGCTGGATGTGGATCCTACAGAAGGCTAAATCGTCTTACGGGTGCGAGTAACATCGAAAAAAGTCGCACAAGTCACAATTTTTATGCAAATTAAGTAACAGCCTGTCGCCGCATCTGATAAACATGAGTGTCTGGCCTGCAAAATGACCTCTCGCGGCTACTTATAATTAGAATCGTCCCCAAGTGTCAGGTCAGCTCAGGCTGGCGTGAGGAGAAAAGCGTTGGAGCACAATCAAGAGACAACAGGCGCGACCATGAAGGACGTGGCTGAAGAAGCAGGCGTATCAACGGCGACCGTTTCGCGCGCCCTGATGAACCCGGAAAAGGTCTCTGCCGCCACGCGCAAAAAAGTCGAAAAAGCGGTGCTTGCCGTTGGTTACTCCCCTCACGCGATGGCCCGCAGTGCCAAACGCAGCGAATCCCGTACGATCCTGGTGATCGTCCCTGACATCTGTGATCCCTTCTTTAGTGAGATGATCCGCGGCATTGAAGTGGTCGCGGCCGATCAGGGCTATCTGGTACTGATCGGCGACTGCGCTCATCAGAACAAGCAGGAAAAATCCTTTCTCAACCTGGTGATGACCCGTCAAATCGATGGCATGGTGCTGTTGGGTTCACAGGTGCCTTTCGACACCGGGATTGAAGAGCAGCGCAATCTTCCGCCAATGGTGATGGCCAATGAATTTGCGCCTGAGCTTGAGCTGCCAACCGTGCATATCGATAACCTGACCGCGGCCTTCGAAGCGGTTAATCATCTGCTAAAACTCGGCCACAGTCGCATTGCCTGTATTGCCGGTCCGCAGGATATGCCGCTGTGCCAGTATCGTCTGCAGGGCTACATCCAGGCGTTACGCCGCAATGGCCTGGCGGTCGATCCACACTACATTGTGCGCGGCGACTTTACCTTCGATGCCGGTTCGCGGGCGATGAAACATCTGATGACGCTGCCTAAGCCGCCGGACGCGCTGTTCTGTCACAGTGACATCATGGCGCTAGGCGCGATGTCGCAGGCCAAAATCATGGGGTTACGCGTGCCTCAGGATTTATCGCTGATTGGCTTCGATGATATCGAACTGTCCCGTTACAGCGACCCGCAACTGACCACCGTTGCCCAGCCGAGGTTTAATATCGGTCGGGAAGCGATGTTGCTGTTACTCGAACAGCTGCAGGGCAAAACCGTTAACAGCGGTTCCCGCCTGTTAGATTTTGAACTGAAAATTCGCGGCAGTACCGCGCCTTCCCTGCGGGAAAAAGTCTGAAAAGCTCACTATTTCCGTCACCACAGACGCAAAAACAAGATTCAGTGGATTCTTACAGGGATCCCCGCTGGTCAAACTTCCGGCCCTTAAGTAACATGACGGGCTGATAGCCGGGCGCGTCAGCTTTGGTCCGGCCTCACCTTTCATTGAATATTAGCGGAACGATTAGTGGCACAAAAAGATTACGTAGGCCGCGGGCGTTCGACAGGGACGCGTCGCAAGAAGACCAACAGTCGCACTAAAAAGCGCAGTGGTGGTGGTTCAGGAGTTTCAAAAATTATGGTTGTGCTTGCCGTTGCCGTGCTGGTGACGTTCGTCGGCGGACTGTGGTTTATTGCCCATCATAAAAAAGAAGAGACGCCGGAAATCCCCGCGCACAAAGCCGTGGGTAACGGCCTTCCGCCTAAACCGGAAGAGCGCTGGCGTTATATCAAAGAGCTGGAAAACCGTCAGATTACCGTTCCCTCACCTGTTGAACCGTCATCAGGTGGCGAAGTGCAATCCAAAACCCAGCTCACCGACGAACAGCGCCAGCTGCTGGAGCAAATGCAGTCTGATATGCGCCAGCAGCCAACGCAGCTGAATGAGGTGCCGTGGAACGAACAGACCCCGGCACAGCGTCAGCAAACGTTGCAGCGTCAACAGCAGCAGAGCCAGTTACAGCAGCAGTCACGGATGCCACAGCAGCAACAGCAGCAACAGGCGCCTCGTCAGGCACCTGTCGCGCCGGTGACCCGGGCAACGCCGGCAGTGCGTGAGCCGGCAGTACGTGAGTCGGTTAAGCAGCAGCAGGCTGCGCCAGCGCAGGCACCGGCACAAACCGCTCAGCAGCCGAAAACGGAGAGCAAACCGAAAGAGGCCGAGAAGTCTCAGCACTGGATGGTGCAGTGTGGTTCGTTCAAAGGGACCGACCAGGCAGAGTCGATTCGTGCACAGCTGGCCTTCGAAGGATTTGAAAGCCGAATCACGACCGGCGGTGGCTGGAATCGCGTAGTGATCGGCCCGTACAACAGCCGTTCTTCGGCTGACAGCACGCTGAAACGTCTGCGCGGATCGGGCCATTCAAATTGTATTCCTCTCGCCTCCGGGGGTTGAAACCCCTTAAAGCCGCCCCATATCTGGTTGCATCAATGCCCCGCAGGTGAACTGCGGGGACATCTTCTGACTGCAACAAGGGGTCTGCCCGTGACAACAATTGTAAGTGTACGACGCAACGGCCAGGTAGTAATTGGCGGTGATGGCCAGGCTACCCTCGGCAACACCGTAATGAAAGGCAACGTCAAAAAAGTGCGTCGTCTCTATAACGACAAAGTCATTGCCGGTTTTGCTGGTGGGACCGCAGATGCCTTTACGCTATTTGAACTCTTCGAACGTAAGCTGGAAATGCATCAGGGCCACCTGGTGAAAGCGGCCGTTGAGTTAGCGAAAGACTGGCGTACCGACCGTATGCTGCGCAAGCTTGAAGCGCTGCTGGCGGTAGCCGATGAAAATGCCTCCCTGATTATTACCGGTAATGGCGACGTCATTCAGCCGGAAAACGATTTAATTGCCATTGGTTCTGGTGGTCCTTACGCGCAGGCTGCTGCCCGTGCGCTGTTGGAAAACACCGAAATCGGCGCACGTGACATCGTTGAAAAAGCGCTGGGTATTGCAGGCGACATCTGCATCTATACCAACCACAACCTCACCATCGAAGCATTACCGTCTAAAGCGTAAGGATCCCAACTATGTCCGAAATGACTCCGCGCGAGATCGTCAGCGAACTGAACAGATTTATCATTGGCCAGGATAATGCCAAGCGCGCCGTGGCGATCGCCTTGCGTAACCGCTGGCGTCGTATGCAGCTCGACGAAGAGCTGCGCCACGAAGTGACGCCAAAAAACATTCTGATGATCGGCCCGACCGGTGTGGGTAAAACAGAAATTGCCCGCCGTCTGGCAAAACTCGCCAACGCGCCGTTTATCAAAGTCGAAGCGACCAAATTCACCGAAGTGGGTTATGTCGGTAAAGAAGTGGATTCCATCATCCGCGACCTGACCGATTCTGCACTGAAGATGGTGCGTTCTCAGGCGATTGAAAAAAATCGTTACCGCGCTGAAGAGATGGCGGAAGAACGCATTCTGGACGTGCTGATCCCACCGGCCAAGAACAACTGGGGCCAGTCTGAAGCGGAAGCCGCACCGTCTGCCGCCCGTCAGTCTTTCCGCAAAAAACTGCGTGAAGGCCAGTTGAACGACAAAGAGATTGAGATCGATCTGGCCTCTTCATCGATGGGCGTTGAAATCATGTCGCCTCCGGGCATGGAAGAGATGACCAATCAGCTGCAGTCGATGTTCCAGAACCTGGGTAACCAGAAGCAGAAGCCGCGTAAGCTGAAAATTCAGGAAGCGATGAAGCTGCTGATTGAAGAAGAAGCCGCCAAACTGGTCAATCCGGAAGAGCTGAAGCAGGAAGCGATCGACGCGGTTGAGCAGCACGGTATCGTCTTTATCGATGAAATCGACAAAGTCTGTAAGCGTGGCGAAAGCTCCGGCCCGGACGTTTCCCGCGAAGGCGTACAGCGCGACCTGCTGCCACTGGTGGAAGGCTGCACCGTATCCACCAAGCACGGCATGGTGAAAACAGACCACATTCTGTTTATCGCGTCGGGTGCGTTCCAGGTTGCCAGCCCGTCAGACCTGATCCCGGAACTGCAGGGTCGTCTGCCAATCCGCGTTGAGCTGCAGGCACTGACCACCCATGATTTCGAGCGCATTCTGACCGAGCCGAGTGCCTCCGTGACCGTGCAGTACAAAGCGCTGATGAAAACCGAAGGCGTGGATATTCACTTCACCGAAGACGGCATCAGCAAGATTGCCGCCGCCGCGTGGCAGGTGAATGAAACCGCCGAGAACATCGGTGCGCGCCGTCTGCATACGGTGCTGGAGCGTCTGATGGAAGATATCTCCTATGACGCCAGCGACCTCAACGGTCAGTCGTTTACCATTGATGCCGAGTATGTTGGAAAGCATCTGGACGAGCTGGTCGCAGACGAAGATTTGAGCCGCTTTATTCTGTAACCGCGCGGCGAAAATCGACACATCAGGAGGCTTCGGCCTCCTTTTTTATTGCCTGAAATCCCTTCCCGGCAGTTGCATCCTTGACGTGGAATAACTCTCTGGCCCGTCGCAGACGCTACCATAGCGCGACGTCTTCCCTCAGCCAGGACCTGCCGCTATGACGGATAATCTGCACCCGATGACCGCAATATCTTCTTCCCGCGCCTGGCTGGAAAGCCTGCGTTTGCGCACGCTGCCGCTGGCCTGTGCCTCGGTGATGACCGGTTCCGCGCTGGCCTGGTGGCAGGGACATTTTAATGCGGGCACCGCCGCGCTGGCACTGCTCACCACCGCCCTGCTGCAAATTCTGTCCAACCTGGCAAATGACTATGGTGATGCCCTGAAAGGCAGCGACACGCCGGCCCGCATCGGGCCACTGCGGGGCATGCAAAAAGGGGCGATTAGTCAGAAGCAGATGCGCAGTGCCCTGATCCTCACCGTGGCCTTGACGATGATATCCGGCGTCGCGCTGGTGATCCGCGCCTGCCAGTCGGTAAACGATTTTTTGGGCTTTATTGCGCTGGGCGCGGTGGCGATCGTCGCCGCCATCGCTTACACCGTCGGCAAGAAACCCTATGGCTATTTAGGATTGGGCGATGCGTCGGTATTAATTTTCTTCGGCTGGCTTGGGGTAATGGGCAGCTACTATCTTCAGGCCCATCAACTCTCCCTGCTACTGCTGTTACCTGCCACAGCCTGTGGGCTGATGGCGGTCGCGGTGCTTAACGTCAATAACATGCGCGATATTGAAAGCGACCAGCAGCATGGCAAGTTTACCCTGGCGGTGCGCTTAGGGGCGAGTGGCGCCAGGCGCTATCATCAGCTAATCCTCACCGCGGCCGTGCTGTGCTGCGCGGTTTTTGCCCTGCTCACTTCGCTGAATCTCGCCGGCTGGTTATTCCTGCTCTCCGCACCGTTGCTGTTCAGACAGGCCCGCTACATTACGCAGCAGCCTTCCGCCGTTGCCATGCGTCCTATGCTGGCGAAAACCGTGAAATCCGCCCTGTTACTCAACCTGCTTTTCTCGCTCGGGCTGGTCCTCAATTAACTGCGATGTGTTTGACTCATCGCAACTTTTAACAATTGATGATTTTGCCAACAGCGGCGAGAAAGCGATATACTTAGAGTTCCTGTGGCAAACAGACGAAACCCTTATGAAATATGATACTTCTGAACTCTGCGACATCTATCACGAAGATGTGAACGTCGTTGAACCGCTCTTTTCAAACTTCGGTGGCCGTACGTCGTTTGGCGGGCAAATCATCACGGTAAAATGTTTCGAGGACAACGGGCTGTTGTACGATCTGCTGGAGGAAAACGGGCGAGGTCGTGTGCTGCTGGTTGATGGCGGCGGTTCAGTGCGTCGTGCGCTGATTGATGCGGCGCTGGCCAGGCTGGCACTGCAGAACGAATGGGAAGGCATTGTGGTGTACGGTTCCGTACGTCAGGTTGACGATCTGGAAGAGCTGGATATTGGCATTCAGGCGATTGCTGCCATTCCGGTCGGTGCTGCGGGTGAAGGCATTGGCGAGAGCGATATTCGCGTCAACTTCGGTGGCGTCACTTTCTTCTCCGGCGATCATCTCTACGCCGACAACACTGGCATTATCCTTTCCGAAGATCCGCTCGATATCGAATAAAAAAAACGGGTGCCACTGGCACCCGTTTCTCTGCTGACCGTTAAATCAGACTTCTTCCATTTTTCCCAACAGGGCGCGCAAACGCTCCTGCCAGACAAGCTGCTCTTCTTTCAGGTGCTGGTTCTCACGCACCACTGATTCGCTATTCCCTGCAGCCTGCTGAACCTGCTGATTCAGGTTGTTGTTCTGCTCTTTCAGCTCTTCAATTTCCATCTGTAACAGGGTGATGGTATCAATCGCCTGTTGTACTTTCGCTTCCAGTTTCTCGAACACTTCAAATGACATTGTAAAAGACCTCTCCAAATCGCCAGGCGTTGATGTTGCCAGCCGCAGATCATGAGGGGATAAGCCGGGATTCCACGGATAACAACGCTTCCCCGATTGTAAGTAGACCCGCGCCCCAAGTCCAGTAGCGAACCCGCACAGGGTGCAGACTGTAACAATTTTCAGCATAGACCTGGAATCTGCAACATTACCCGCAGTATTTGCGGGGCTAATGTTAACGATTTGGGATAAAAATCACCAAATGGAAAATTGAAATGTTGTTTCAGGAAAGCAAAAAGACGCGAAAACGCTCATTTTTATGACACAGCACACAACTTTTGATTTCGCTATTTCTCGTTTATGCTCGTTAACGATAAATTTACATCAGCCCTACATAAGATTTGGGCGGCTCAGGGAGTGAGAAAAAAACGAAGTACAACATTAAACCTCGCCTTCAGGAAATGTCATCATGAGTCAGACAGCAACAAGCACGCTCAAAGGGCAGTGCATCGCCGAATTCCTTGGTGTCGCCACCATTATCTTCTTTGGTGCCGGCTGTGTCGCCGCCATGAAACTGGCTGGTGCAAGTTTTGGTCAGTGGGAAATCAGTATTATCTGGGGGATTGCCGTTGCGATGGCCATCTACCTCAGCGCCGCTATCTCCGGCGCGCATCTGAATCCTGCAGTGACCATTGCACTCTGCCTGTTCGCCAATTTCGAACGCCGTAAAGTTGTGCCGTACATTCTGGCACAAATCGCCGGTGCCTTCTGCTCCGCCGCACTGGTTTACGGTCTCTACTACAATCTGTTCTTTGATTACGAGCAAACGCATCAGATGGTGCGCGGCAGTATCGAGAGCCTCGATTTGGCTGGGATCTTCTCCACCTATCCAAATCCGCACATCGGCGTTGGCCAGGCCTTCCTGGTTGAAGCGGTGATCACCGCGGTGATGATGGGCCTGATTATGGCGCTGACCGATGACGGTAACGGCCTGCCTCGCGGTCCGATGGCTCCGCTGCTGATTGGCCTGCTGATTGCGGTAATCGGTGGCTCAATGGGTCCACTGACCGGCTTCGCACTGAACCCGGCGCGTGATTTCGGACCGAAACTCTTTGCCTGGCTTGCGGGTTGGGGTAACGTCGCCTTTACCGGTGGCCGTGATATCCCGTATTTCCTCGTGCCGATCTTTGGACCGATTGTGGGTGCCAGCCTGGGCGCAGTTGGCTATCGCTATCTGATTGCCCGTAACCTGCCTGGCGCAGCTGTAGTAAAGAAAGACGAGAAGACGATAGCGCGTGCTGAGCAGCGTAAAGCGTAAGTGCTAACCCTTTACACCATCAGGAATGAATTATGACCATAGAAAAAAAATACATTGTCGCGCTCGATCAGGGGACGACCAGCTCTCGTGCCGTGATCCTGGATCATGACTCCAACATCGTTGCCGTCTCCCAGCGCGAATTTCAGCAAATTTATCCTAAGCCCGGCTGGGTTGAGCATGACCCGATGGATATCTGGGCTTCCCAGAGCTCCACGCTGGTAGAAGTGCTGGCGCATGCCGATATTCGTTCAGACGAGATTGCCGCGATCGGTATCACCAACCAGCGTGAAACCACCATTATCTGGGACAAAGAGACCGGCAAGCCGATCTACAACGCTATCGTCTGGCAGGATCCGCGCACCGCTGACTACTGTGCAAAACTGAAAAAAGAAGGGCTGGAAGAGTATATCCAGCACACCACCGGCCTGGTGATTAATCCTTACTTCTCCGGTACCAAGGTGAAGTGGATCCTCGACCACGTGGAAGGCTCACGCGATCGTGCGAAACGTGGCGAGCTGCTGTTCGGTACGGTTGACTCCTGGCTAGTGTGGAAAATGACGCAGGGACGGGTGCACATCACCGATTACACCAACGCCTCGCGTACCATGATGTTTAACATCCACAAGCTGGAGTGGGATCAGCGCATGTTGGATATCCTCGATATCCCGCGTGAAATGCTGCCAGAAGTGAAATCGTCTTCTGAAGTGTACGGCCAGACCAACATTGGTGGTAAAGGCGGTACGCGTATTCCAATCGCCGGTATCGCCGGTGACCAGCAGGCGGCGCTGTACGGCCAGATGTGTGTTCAGCCGGGTATGGCAAAAAATACCTACGGCACCGGCTGCTTTATGTTAATGAACACCGGTACCGAAGCGGTGACCTCAACCAACGGCCTGTTGACCACCATCGCCTGTGGCCCACGCGGTGAAGTGAACTACGCACTGGAAGGCGCGGTATTTATCGGCGGTGCCTCTATCCAGTGGCTGCGCGATGAGATGAAACTGATCGGCGATGCAACCGACTCCGAGTACTTTGCGACTAAGGTGAAGGACAGCAACGGCGTTTATATGGTGCCTGCCTTTACCGGTCTGGGTGCTCCTTACTGGGACCCGTATGCCCGTGGCGCGATCTTCGGCCTGACGCGCGGTGCGAATGCTAACCACATCATCCGTGCCACGCTGGAGTCGATTGCTTATCAGACGCGTGACGTGTTGGAAGCAATGCAGATCGATGCCAATACCCGCCTGCAGTCTCTGCGTGTGGATGGTGGTGCGGTTGCCAACAACTTCCTGATGCAGTTCCAGTCCGACATTCTGGGTACGCGTGTTGAGCGCCCTGAAGTGCTGGAAGTGACCGCGTTAGGTTCAGCGTACCTGGCTGGCCTGGCCGTCGGTTTCTGGTCAGATCTGGATGAAGTGCGTGAAAAAGCGGTGATTGAGCGTGAGTTCCGCCCAAGCATCGAAACCACTCAGCGTAACTACCTCTATGCCGGCTGGAAAAAAGCCGTTTCTCGCGCCCAGGCGTGGGAAGATCAGGACGACTCGTAAGTCTGAAAATTGCCCGTGGCCTCCCGGCTACGGGCTTTTCCCCCTCCCCCGCTTCCCCGCTGTGATAAACTTTCCGCCTCAACATTTCCCGAGGCCAATCATGAAACGAGAACTCGCCATTGAATTTTCACGCGTAACGGAAGCCGCTGCTCTGGCAGGCTACAAGTGGCTGGGACGCGGTGACAAAAACGCCGCAGACGGTGCTGCCGTCCACGCCATGCGCATCATGCTGAACAAAGTGAACATTGACGGCCAGATCGTCATTGGCGAGGGCGAGATTGATGAAGCCCCGATGTTATATATCGGCGAGAAGGTCGGCAGCGGCGAGGGTGATGCGGTAGATATCGCCGTCGATCCGATTGAAGGCACCCGCATGACCGCGATGGGCCAGCCTAATGCGCTGGCGGTGCTGGCGGTTGGCGATAAGGGCACCTTCCTGAATGCGCCCGATATGTATATGGAAAAACTGATTGTCGGGCCCGGCGCGAAAGGCGCAATCGATCTGGCTTTGCCACTCGAAGAGAATCTGAAGCGCGTCGCTGAGGCGCTGCGCAAGCCGCTGTCTGAACTGACCGTCACCATTCTGGCGAAGCCCCGTCACGATGCCGTGATTGCCCAGCTACAGCAGCTTGGCGTGCGGATTTTTGCCATTCCCGATGGCGATGTTGCGGCATCGATCCTGACCTGTATGCCAGACAGTGAAGTGGATGTGATGTACGGCATCGGCGGCGCACCTGAAGGCGTGATCTCGGCGGCGGTGATCCGGGCGATGGATGGCGATATGCAAGGCCGCCTGCTGGCGCGTCATGATGTCAAAGGCGACACGCCGGAGAACCGCGCGCTCGGCGAGCAGGAGCTGAAACGCTGTCAGGAAATGGGCATCGAAGCCGGCAAGGTTTTACGTCTGGACGAGATGGCGCGTAACGATAACGTGATTTTCTCGGCAACCGGCATCACCAGCGGCGACCTGCTGAAGGGCATCACCCGCAACGGCAATATCGCGACCACTGAAACGCTGCTGGTTCGCGGCAAATCCCGCACCATTCGCCGTATTCAGTCGATTCACTACCTCGATCGCAAAGATGAAAATCTGCACCCGTTTATTCTGTAACGCCTGAGTTGTCCGATTCTGTGGACAACTAAAAACGGCCCCGGCAGCAGTGTTGCTGGCGGGGCCGTTTTTTATGGGCGGTCGCGATTAAACCGCCATCGGCTCCGGACGGCGGGAAAGCGGCAGCCAGCACAGCAGGATCAGCAGCGCCATCGCCGACATCAGCATACCCAGGCTGAACTGCCCGGTCTGCGGCAACAGGGCGGAAAGCCATGCAGCCAGACCCGATCCCAGATTCTGCAATCCTCCTAACAACGCCCCCGCGGTCCCGGCCATATAAGGCCAGGGTTCCATGGCACCGGTTGTTGCCAGCGGAAACAGCATCCCGGCCCCAAAGAAGAACACCGCCGCCGGCACGATCAGCGTCCAGATGGTCATCACCCCAAACCAGCCGGGGATCCACATCAACGCCCCGGCCAGCAGGCAGCTGTTCACTGACCACCACATCAACTGCGGGAAAGGTCGGTTATCGCGCCCGGCAAACCAGGCACCAAAGAAGGCCGCCGGGATTGGCAGAATAAACAGCAGGCTGACGGTCAAGCTGTTCAGGCCCAACACGCCGCCCATCAACACGCCACAGCTGGCCTCAAACACCGCGATGCCGCCCAACGCCCCCATCAGCATAATCAGGTAGCGAATAAAGGTGCCATCCGCCAGCAGCGGGCGATAGCGCGAAAATAACCGGCGTTTCTCAACCGGTGCGGGACGCGTCTCCGGTAACCAGCGCAGCATCGCGGTACCTACGCAGAAACACAGCAGCAGCAGGAAAGCAAAACAGGCCTGCCAGCCAAACAGATGCGTCAGCAGCGCGCCAATCACCGGTGCCACCAGCGGGCTGACCAGGATACCCATATTCAGCAGGCTGTTTGCCAGCCTTAATGTGCTGCCGGCATACAAATCGCGCGGCATGGTTCGGGCCATCACGCCCGCTACGCCGGTGCCCAGTCCCTGAATCGCGCTGCCGAGCACCAGCAGATCGAAGGTGGCCGCATTGAGCGCCACCAGGGTACCCACGCAGAAAATCGCCAGACCGGCGAGGATCACCGGGCGGCGGCCGATATTGTCGGACAACGGCCCATACAACAGCTGGGAGCCGCCATAGGTCATCAGGTACGCCGCCATCACCCGTTGTACCGCGCCATCCCGGACGTTAAACGCCTCGGCAATGGTCGCCATCGCCGGGACATAGATGGTCTGCGCCATCTGCCCCACAGCCACCAGCGCGATCAGCATCAGCAACAGATGCCCGTTTTCAATTTTTCTCATTTCAGTCAGCACATTTATCGGCGTTACTCACTTAATTCAGCAATAACGCCAGCAGGAGGGAGTGTTATGCCGGGGAAAATATCAGGATTCGATGACAAAGCGAGAGGCAGGCTGAAAATGGTCAGGCATCCACTGTCAGAGAAAGCAGGCAGCAGCGTAAATCTATCTGTACGTTATAGTGTTTACAGGTGCGGACAATTTGTCGATACGAGCTTTGTCACCGACTGACACTGGAAAATCAGCCGCTGAGTGGAGAAGATACCGCTACGCCACCTTGCCCTTACCCCCGAATAAAGGAGTTATTTATGGCCGAATGGGTTAACGCCAGCATCAAACAGGTGAACGATTTTACCGACAGTTTATTCAGTCTGATCGTTACCGCCCCCATCGACCCGTTTACTGCCGGTCAGTTTGCCAAGCTGGCGCTGGAAATTGACGGAGAGCGCGTACAGCGGGCTTACTCCTTTGTTAATGCCCCGAGCGATAACAATCTGGAGTTCTATCTGGTCACCGTGCCGGAAGGCAAACTCAGCCCGCGCCTGCATGCCCTGAAGCCCGGCGACGAAGTGATGATCACCAAAGAATCGGCCGGTTTTTTTGTCGTGGATGAAGTCCCGGAATGCAAAACGCTGTGGATGCTGGCAACCGGCACCGCCATCGGTCCCTACCTGTCGATTTTGCAGGAAGGCAAAGGCCTGGCGCGCTTTGAGAATATCGTGCTGGTTCATGCCGCCCGCTATGCCCAGGATCTGAGCTACCTGCCGCTGATGCAGCAGCTACAGCAGCGTTACAACGGCCAGTTACGCATCCAGACCGTGGTCAGCCGCGAAGAGATTACCGGTTCACTGACCGGCCGCGTCCCGGCGCTGATTGAGAGCGGTGAGCTGGAATCCGCCGTTGGCCTGCCAATGAATGCTGAAGACAGCCACGTCATGCTGTGCGGCAATCCGCAAATGGTCAGAGACACCCAACAGCTGTTGAAAGAGACCCGCGAGATGCGCAAGCACCTGAAACGTAAGCCCGGCCATATGACCGCCGAGCATTACTGGTAATCAGGCGCCCTGCGACGTAAATAGTTCACCGGGCTGGCCGCTTTACCAAAGCGGTTCTCGCCCGGCGTGCCGCGAAAGGTGCCGAGTTCCAGCGTCATGGTCACCAGGATCAGGGTTGGAATAAAGCATCCCAACGCCCACTGCCAGTTGGCCGGTAACATATCCCAGTCACGCGCCAGTAATACCCAGGCAACCACCAACAGCAGCGCCCAGTAGCCGGTTTTATTGCGATCGTGCAGGCGTTTCACCACCACCGCACCGGTCGGCCATAGCAGACAAACCACGCAAAAAGCCGCAGATTGTGTCGACATAAATCCCCGGTCGGCCAGCCAGAACAGCACCACCATCAGTGCCAGCCACAGCGTCAGCCAGACCCACAGATCCCGGCGTCCTATTCGGCCCCGCCAGGAAAAACACCACGCTTGTAAGGTCATTTTTATCCCCCAGAACAGCGTCAGGCTTTGACTTTGCCGGTCATTGTCCGTTCTAATCTTGAGCTGAATTTATTGGTTAGGGCTGACGGTATGAATAAAGCGATTTTTCTGGGCATCACGTTACTGCTAACGCTTACGGCGGCCAGAGCAGACGACGCCCCTGTTGCGCAGGATCGTACTGAACACCTGCCTGCCGCGCCTTATCTTCAGGCGGGATCGCCCACCTTTGATATGACTATCGGCCAGTTTCGCGAAAAGTATAATGCTATCTACCCAACGTTACAGATTGCTGAATATCGCGCCATCGACAACCGTGGGGACAAAAGTAATTTGACCCGCGCCGCCAGCAAGATCAATGAAAATCTGTACGCGTCGACCGCCCTTGAGCAAGGGACCGGTAAGATCAAAACGTTACAGATAACCTGGCTACCGGTTCCCGGTCCGGATCAGAAGGAAGCGCAGGATAAAGCCCGTGCGTACATGGCCGCCATGGAGCGTTTTTTCGAGCCGACGCTTAACGAAGCGCAAAGCCTGAAACGGCTGGATGATGTGCTGAGCAAAGGGAAAGGATCGCGCTATTACACTCAGGATGAGGGCGCGGTGCGCTACATCGTGGCGGACAATGGCGACAAGGGTCTGACCTTCGCCATCGAGCCGATTAAACTCGCGCTGGCCACCAACTGACCCTCCGCAAAGATGACGAAAAGCAAAGCCTTTCGTGTTTTTGATCTCTATACTGTCTGGCAGACAACGCTGCCAAGGCAGGGTAATTTAACAGCATCGCGCTAAGCGTGGAGGATATAATGCGACATCCGTTAGTAATGGGTAACTGGAAACTGAACGGCAGCAAGCATATGGTCAACGAACTGATTGCCGGCCTGCGTACAGAGCTGAGCAATGTTGACGGCTGCGGCGTAGCCATTGCCCCTCCGGTGATGTATCTGGATCTGGCGAAACACGCTATTTCTGGCAGCCATATCGCCCTTGGCGCGCAGAATGTGGGTGTGAACCTGTCTGGTGCGTTTACCGGTGAAATTTCTGCCGACATGCTGAAAGACGTTGGCGCGAAATACATCATTATCGGCCACTCTGAGCGTCGTACTTACCACAAAGAGAGCGACGAGTTCGTGGCTGAGCAGTTTGCCGTGCTGAAAGCAGCCGGTCTGATCCCTGTGCTGTGCATCGGTGAAACCGAAGCAGAAAACGAAGCGGGTAAAACCGAAGAAGTCTGCGCACGTCAGATCGACGCGGTGCTGAACACCCAGGGCGCGGACGCGTTCAACGGTGTGGTTATTGCTTACGAGCCAGTATGGGCGATCGGTACCGGTAAATCGGCGACTCCAGCTCAGGCCCAGGCGGTTCACAAATTCATTCGTGGCCATATTGCCAAAAAAGATGAAGCCGTTGCCGCTCAGGTTATCATTCAGTACGGCGGTTCTGTTAACGACAAGAACGCCGCTGAACTGTTTGCTCAGCCGGACATCGACGGTGCGCTGGTTGGCGGCGCATCACTGAAAGCAGATGCTTTCGCGGTGATCGTTAAAGCAGCTGCAGCAGCGAAAAACGCCTGATGCTCTGCCTCCTGCGCTGGTCACAGCGCAGGATATTTTCCCCTTCAGCCACACTGCTCGACCAACATTTTTAACCTCAGCGCACTGCTTTCAAATCCCCCTTTCGGCATATTGGTCACGCTAAGCACTAAGCCATAACGACGCCGTTCTGCACACTGATACCAGACGGAAAGCGCCGTTGGCGCCATGCCCCAGGCAAGCGCTTCGCGCGCGATCACGCTGTCCCGCGTGCCAGCAGGCAATTCAATGACCACGCCGAGTGCCGCACGGGTCACCGACGGGAAATGCGGTCGCAAAGCCTGCAACATATTCTCCAGCCGCTCCGCGTACAGCCGTTTCATGCGCCGTAAATGCCGCATAAAATGCCCTTCCCGTAAAAATTCAGCCACCGCATTGTGCAGCACAAAGGAGGAGGCTGGAGACAGTAAAGCCGTGACGTCGCCAAAACGGCTCGCCAGCCTTTCAGGCACCACCAGATAGCCTAAACGCAGTGAAGGGCTGAGGTTCTTACTGAAGGTGCCAATATGCAGCACGCGCTCGGTATCCAGTGAAGCCATTGCCGGCGCCGCCCGGCCATCAAGCTGGAGTTCCCCCAGATAGTCATCTTCGACAATCAGGCCATCGGTTTGCTGCGCCCACTGGATCAGCTCGCTCCTGCGCGCCAGAGAAAGCGTCATGCCCAGCGGCGCCTGCTGGCCTGGCGTCACCAGCGCGATCCGCGCTTCGGGCGCCAGCCGTTTGCCTTCATCCACCCGTATCCCTTCGCTGTCCACCGAAATGCCCACCGGCGTCACGCCGGCCATTTCCAGCGCCTTGCGTGCCAGCAGGTAGCCGGGATCTTCAATCCACGCCTGCTGGTCCCGCAGACCCAGGGTCAGGCAAATCAGTCCGAGCGCGCCCGCATAGCCGTTGGTGATCATGATTTGCGATGCCTGGCAACGAATGCCACGCGTCATCGCCAGATAGCTGACCAACTGTTCCCGCAGAATTACGCTGCCTCGGGGATCGGGATAGCTAACCGGCCGCGTCGCCATCTCGCGGGCGTGGCGGGTGAGAATGCGCGACCAGACTTTAGCCGGGAATGCGTCATCCGCCGGTACGCCCATCTGGAAGGTGAGCGGCGCTAAATCGAAGTCGTGAATAATGTCGAACAGTGGCGACATCACTTTTTGCCGGGCGCCAGGCTTCGAGGTAACCGGCAGCTGTGCCGCGACAAAGGTGCCCGCCGCGCCCTTCGCCACCAGCAACTGGCTGTCTACCAGCATATCGTAGGCATGGCGAACGGTTCCTCTTGCCACCCCAAGCTGAGCCGCAAGATCCCGGCAGGATGCCACGCGCGCGCCAGCCACCAGCCGACCTTCCCGGATAGCGGCGGTCACCTCATCGCGGATCTGCTCGCTGAGCGTCAGTTCCCCTCGTCGTGAGAGCGCAATCTGCACGGCAGATGGACCACTGTTTTTGTCAATTCCTGGCACTTTTACTGTCCCATCGAAGAAGAGAGAATCATCGCCAGCGGGGCTATTCAGCCCCTCACCTGCACCAGACCATTAAAGGAAAGAAAAATGAGCGAACGTATCGATTACACCCAGGTTGCCCCGGCTGGCATGAAAGCGCTCGGTGGCGTCTACAACTATGTAGCGCAATGCGGCCTGCCACAGGATCTGATCGAGTTGGTTTTCCTGCGCGTATCGGAAATCAATGGCTGCGCATACTGCATTGATATGCATACCAAAGCATTGCACAAAGGGGGCCTGCCGTGGGACAAAATTGTGCTGACCCAGGTCTGGCGTGAAGCGGGCGACTGGTTCACCTCGCGTGAGAAAGCAGCGCTGGCATGGGCAGAGTCACTAACCTTGATTGCCCAATCCCACGCACCGGATGCGGTCTTCGCGGAGGTTGAGGCGGCGTTCAGTGAAAAAGAGATCAGCGATATGACCATCGCCATTGGCCTGATGAATGCCTATAACCGCCTGGCGATCAGCCACCGTAAACTGCCTGACAGTGCCCCGCGCTAATGTTAAAAAGCTAAACGCGTTGCCAAAAAAAATGATCCCGCACCTTTACGGCTAAAAAGCGCGAGCCGCTGAGGGCTCGATGCCCTAACTGAACCTAAGTCGCTGATTATAAAATAGCTCTTCTGCTCTCACTTCCTCCGACCGCGCCACCCTCACGGCGCGGTATCAATGTTACTAATTTCGTTTGATTTTTCATTCTCATTTTTAATCTTTAAACAATTTTTTAATTGACTGGTAACAATGGTATATTTCTATCGCTTTAACCATTTTCAATACATTCGTTTTAATGTGTGAATTTGCTTAAAAATTACCCTGGAAAAACGAGACAGCAAAACGCGCTCCTCAGAAGCCGAAACTGTTTCACCTGCTTACCATGTTGATGATTCAACATACGGAGAAGTCGCCCTCATGCGAAATTTAGCAGTACGCCTGGCTGGCTGGTTCAACGCAATAAGTTTGGCAAAATCGGTAACGGCTGAAGAAGAGAAAAATGACGTCGATGTGTTGTTGATCGGCGGCGGAATCATGAGCGCCACGCTCGGCACCTATTTACAGGAGCTTGAGCCCACATGGCGACTTGGCATGGTTGAACGTCTGGACAGCATCGCTGAAGAGAGTTCAAACGGCTGGAACAATGCAGGCACGGGCCATTCCGCGCTGGCAGAGATGAACTACACCCCGGAAAAAAGCGACGGCTCAATTGAGATCAAAAAGGCCGTGGAAATCAATGAATCCTTCCAGATTTCCCGCCAGTTCTGGGCGTATCAGGTGCAAAAAGGCAACCTGCAAAACCCTCGCAGCTTTATCAACAGCGTGCCGCACATGAGCTTTGTCTGGGGCGACGACAATGTCGAATTCCTGAAAAAACGCTTTGAAGCCTTGCAGAAAAGCACGCTGTTCCGTGGCATGGAATATTCAGAAGATGCGGAAAAAGTCAGGGAGTGGGTGCCGTTGATGATGGAAGGTCGCGAAGCGACTGACCGCGTTGCCGCGACCCGTATTCTGACCGGTACCGACGTCAACTTTGGCGAAATCACCCATCAACTGGTGAATTCACTGCAGAAGAGCCCGCAATTCTCGCTCAAAACCAGTCACGAAGTGCGCGATATCAAGCGTAACGAAGACGGTAGCTGGAGCGTGACCCTCGCCGACCTGAAAAACAACGGTCAGGAAAAAACGCTGCGCGCCAAATATGTCTTTATCGGCGCGGGCGGCGCGGGCCTGACGCTGTTGCAGAAATCGGGCATCCCGGAAGTGAAAGACTATGCCGGCTTCCCGGTGGGCGGCGAGTTCCTGGTCTCCGAGAATCCGGACGTGGTAAAGCGCCATCTGGCGAAAGTCTATGGCAAAGCGTCCGTAGGCGCACCGCCGATGTCGGTTCCGCATCTGGATACGCGGATGCTGGATGGTAAACAGACACTGCTGTTTGGTCCGTTCGCCACCTTCTCCACCAAGTTCCTGAAGCAGGGTTCGCTGTTGGATATGTTTGGCTCGCTGACCTCTTCCAACATTAAGCCGATGCTGCACGTTGGCCTGAGCAACTTCGATCTGGTGAAATACCTGGTGGGTCAGGTGATGCTGACCGATGACGATCGCCTGAAGGCACTTCAGGAGTACTTCCCGGAAGCCAGAAAGGAAGACTGGCGTCTGGTGAAGGCCGGTCAGCGCGTGCAGATCATCAAGAAAGATGCGGATAAAGGTGGCGTGCTGAAACTCGGCACCGAAGTGGTGACGTCTCAGGATGGCACCATCTCCGCTCTGTTGGGTGCGTCTCCGGGCGCGTCAACCGCTGCGCCAATCATGATCGATCTGATGGCCAAAGTGTTTGAGGATCGCTTCTCATCGATTGAGTGGCAGGCGAAGCTGAAAACGATGATCCCATCGTATGGCAGGAAGCTGAACGGCAACGTGGCGGCGACCGAGAAAGAGCTGGCGGAAACCAGTCGTGTTCTGCAGTTGGAATACACCCCAACCTCAGCCGCGAACGATGAAGCAGAAGAAGCCAATGCGGCGGTGATCGGTAAGTAATTACTGGCCGGGCATCAGGCAATAAAGGGCGGCCTAAAGGCCGCCCTTTCCGATCAGGGGTGAATCACTTCAACTAGCATCCATAACGTCGTCGCCATCAGCGACAGTGCCATCACGGTGTTAAAGACACGCAGCTTCCACGCCACCTGCAGATGTTTCCCCAACCGGTCTCCCATCGCTGCCCAGATCAGAATGCACGGCAGATTCAGCGCCATAAACCCAATCATCACCGTCAAAATTCCGCTGCTGGCGGTGTACATCAACGCGACGTTGGTGGCCATCAGCCAGGCTTTTGGGTTAATGGCCTGGAACATCGCCCCGCCCAGCAGCGTCATCGGCTGCGCTTTCTCACGCAATTCTGGCGCGCCGCTGCGGAAAATTTTCCAAGACAGCCAGAGCAGATAAGCCGCGCCCAACAGCGTTAACGGCAGGCGAATGGCGCTCATCCACACCAGCAAGACCTCCAGCAGTAATCCCGCTATCGCCGTCTGGATCGCGCAGCCGATCATGATTCCCAGCAGCATCGGTAGCGTTCTACGCATGCCAAAATTGACGCCAGAGGTCGCCAGCATCAGGTTGTTCGGCCCAGGCGTAATCGACATAACGGTGACATAACTGAAAAAGGAGGGATCAAGCATGGTCAGTATCCTGCAGATGGTTGAGAACACCATGGTAGTGCGGGCAGCAGGATGGTAACAGATTCAGAAATACACTATTGTAATGAGTACAATGTCGAAATGACTTTCACTGTACCCATCACTAAGGCAGGCGATTGTGTCCATTGTCGAACCGCAGGAAAGTACCCTGTATCACCAGCTGGCAGAATCGCTGGCAGAAGCCATCCATAACGGCACTTTCCTGCCCGGCACGCGTCTGCCCGCGATACGTCGCTGCGCCAGTAATCATCAGGTCAGTATCAATACGGTGCTGACGGCCTACCGTATCCTTGAAGATCGCGGCCTGATCGAAGCACGACCTCAATCCGGTTATTACGTGCGTGGCATGCTGCCTTCGGTGAAAAGCAGCGGCGATCGGCGGGCGAAAGTGCGCTCTCCCAGCAGCGAGAAGCTGGATTTGATTGATGCGGTTTTTGCCGCGCAGAATCATCCGGACTACACCAATATCTCGCTGGCCTGCCCGCAGAACAGTGATTTTTTTCCCACGGCAAAAATCAGCCGCATTATGGCCTCGCTGTTACGCCGCGAGCCGGAGTTAATTGGCCGCTATGCGTTGCCACCCGGCAGCGAACGCTTACGCCGGGCCATCGCCAAACGCTCGATGGATTTGGGCATGGCGCTGGCGACCGAAGATATCACCCTGACCCACGGCTGTATGGAAGCGCTCCAGCTGGCGCTGCGGGCGGTCACCCGGCCCGGTGACTGTGTGGGCGTCGAAACGCCAACCTATTTTTACCTGTTCCCGCTGCTGGCAAGCCTGGGGCTGAAGGTGCTGGAAATCCCCACCGATCCCCAACACGGGATGTCGCTGGATGCGCTGGAGCTGCTGCTACAGGAAAAGCGGCTGCAGGCGATTGTCGCCATGCCCAACGTGCAGAATCCGCTGGGATGCAGCATGAAGCTGGACGATAAAAAGCGGCTGGCGAAGCTGGTCAACCGCTACCAGGTGCCGCTACTGGAAGACGGTTTGTACGGCGAGCTACAGTTCTGCTGGCCCCTCGCGCCTTCGGTGAAAGCCTTCGATACCCAGGGTTGGGTTCTGTACTGCGCCAGTTTTACCAAAACGGTGGCACCTGATTTCCATATCGGCTGGATTGCGGCGGGACGGTTTAGCGGTGAACTGGCCAGGCTGAAAGCCGTCTCTTCGCTGGCAGAATCGCGGTTGTTGTCAGAAACGCTGGGCCATTTTCTGGAATCAGGCGGCTACGATCATCATCTTCGCACCATGCGCCGCCGCTATGCCGCGCAGCTGGATGAGGCGCGTGGCATTATTGCCCGCCATTTCCCGCAGGGAACCCAAGCAACGCTGCCCAGCGGCGGCTTTGTCTTCTGGGTGGAGCTGCCGGCGAAAGTGGATACCGTCGAGCTGTTCCATCGCCTGTTGCAGGAGAAGATATGTCTGACGCCCGGCGCACTTTATACCCTGAGCGATCGCGGGAACAGCGCGCTTCGCCTGTCCTGCTGCTATCCCTTTGATGAGCGCTACACCTGGGCACTGAAGCGAACCGGTGCGGTGGCCTGTGAACTTAGCGGGCTGGAAGCGGGTATCGCCTGAGATTACGGCGTGCCGTTGCGGCCATAGGTCGCATAGCCTTTGCGCAGGGTCAGTCGCTCGTAATAGGCCCGCACCGCCGGAAAGTCAGGATGGTCCAGCGGCGTTTCATACCAGCGGTTAACCGACAGTCCGACCGGGATATCCGCCAGCGAGAAGGCTTTGCCCGCAACATACGCGCCGGTACGTTCCAGCTGCGCATTGAGAATGCCCATGGTATGCGACCAGCCTTTACTCGCCGCGGCCAGTAAACGCGGATCCTGATGCGCCGGAGAGTGGCGAACCAGCGACATAAAGGCATAGCGCCAGGAGGTATTCAGCTCGGTGGCCTGCCAGTCAATCCACTGATCGACGGGCGCACGGGCGCGGGGATCCTCGGGATAGAGCCAGCCGCCGCCGTACGCATTGGCCAGATAACGGATAATGGCGTTGGATTCCCAAAGGATGAAATCCCCTTCCTGTATAACCGGGATCAGGGCATTGGGATTCATGTTTTTGAAGGCGGCGTCCTGGGGGGATTTAAATCCGTCGCCCCAGTCTTCCCGGCGGAAGGCAATGTCCAGCTCTTCACAAACCCACAGCACTTTGCGAACGTTGATTGATGAGGCGCGTCCCAGTATTTTCAGCATAGTTCCGTCACTTTTTTGTGCAGCGTGGAGCTATTAATACCCATATTCGGTCAGGCTGACAATGGCTAACCCCTTGCTGCCTCAACAATGTGATTTCCGCCGGCTTAAGCAGGCAATTTTCCGTCTACTCTTGCAACATGCCAACCAGAAGGACTTTAGTGATGACACAGTTACGTGCATTTAAACAGGTTGATGTCTTTACCTCTTCACCGCTCAACGGCAATCCGCTGGCGGTGATTATGGATGCCAGCGGCCTGAGCGATGAGCAGATGATGTCCGTTGCCCGTTGGACCAATCTGTCAGAAACCACCTTCGTGCTGCCGGCTGAAGATCCCGCCGCGGACTATCGGGTGCGCATCTTCACCCCGGATCTGGAACTGCCGTTCGCCGGGCATCCGACGCTGGGTACCGCCCATGCGCTGCTCGAAGCGGGCGTCACCGTGAAAAATCCCGGCAAGATTGTGCAGGAGTGCGGGATTGGTTTGGTCACCATCAAAATTGCCGCCGAGGGTGCGCTGGCCTTTGCCGCACCGGAAGCCACGCTGACCGGGTTCAGCGATGCGCCGTTAAGCAGTGCCCTGAACAGTGACGCGCTGGAAACTCAGTTGCCGGTAATGGTGGCCGATATGGGCATTCGCTGGTTGCTGGTGCCGATGCAATCCGCTGAGGCGGTGCTGGCGATCAAACCGAATATCGTGGAGTTTGAACGGCTGTTGCGGAAAGCGCAGGTGAACGGCGTGATGCCGTTTGGCCCGCTGGACGGTTTGCCCGAGCAGTATGAAGTGCGAGGCCTGCTGGTCGAGAACGGCTCCTTCACTGAAGATCCGGTCACCGGCAGCGCCAACGCCTGTCTGGCCCGCTATCTTCAGGCACAGGGCGTTGAGCTGGATTATCGGGTTCGCCAGGGGACGGCGATGAAGCGCGCAGGCAGGCTGAGCGTCACCTACGCCAGCGATGGCCTGTGGATTGGTGGACAAACCGTCACGGTTATCGACGGGACGCTCGCCGTTTAAGCACGCCAGTCACGGCCGCCGCTCTGCTGGCGTTGGATCCAGAGAGCGGCGCCAGAGGATTACATAAACATGCCGCCGGACGCTTCAATACGTTGACCGTTGATCCAGCCGCTCTCATCGCTGAGGATCTGCGCGACGGCATTGCCGATGTCATCCGGCAAACCGACCCGTCCCAGCGCCGTTTGCGAGGCGACAAAGGCATTCACTTCCGGGTTATCACGCACCATCCCACCGCTAAAGTCGGTGGCAATCGCGCCTGGCGCGAGGATATTCACCGCAATCCCACGCTTACCCAGTTCTTTCGCCTGATAACGGGTCAGCACTTCCATCGCCCCTTTTACCGACGCATACGCACTGGAGCCTGGCAGGCTAAAGCGCGCCAGTCCGCTGGAGATATTCAGGATACGTCCGCCGTCCACCAGCAGCGGCAGCAGCGTCTGGGTCAGGAAAAACGGCCCTTTGAAATGGACATTCACCATCTCATCAAACTGCGCTTCGGTGGTCTCCTCGAAACTGGCGTGAAGTGCGGTCCCGGCATTGTTCAATAAATAATCAAAATGCTCTCTTTGCCAGACAGCGTTGAGCTGTTTTTTCACTTCAGCCGCAAAGGCCACGAAGCTCTTGCTGTCGCCAACATCCAGCTGAAGCGCCACGGCACGGGCTCCGAGCGCCTCAATACGCTGCACAACCCGATCGGCTTCCGGCTGCTTGCTACGGTACGTCAAAATGACGTCAACGCCTTTAGCGGCCAGTTTCAGGGCGGCATTCTCACCTAAACCCCGGCTTCCGCCGGTGATCACTGCGATTTTATGGCTCATTTTCTTCTCCAGTCTGTTTCTGTGGACAAAAAACAGGATATTACCTCCGTTCTGATCTATAAATGTCCTGAATGACGCTTCACTGTTTCATTCCGGACAACAACAGGCGCAAAAATGGATAAAATTCACGCAATGCAGGTGTTTGTCAGAGTCGCGGAGTTGCAGAGCTTTACCCGCGCGGCAGACAGCCTGGGTTTACCGAAAGGCAGCCTGTCGCGTCAGTTACAGGCGCTGGAAAACAGCATGGGAACGCGACTGCTGCACCGTACCACCCGCCGCGTGCAGCTGACCCAGGATGGACTGGTGTATTACGAGCGCTGCCGTGATGTGCTGGCCACGCTGGAAGAGATGGATTCCCTGTTTCAGCACGATCCCACCACGCTCAGCGGCCGGCTGCGGGTGGATATGTCGGTCAGCCTTGCCAGTAATTTCATCCTGCCGCTGCTGCCGCAATTCTTGCAGCAATACCCGGGGATCGAGCTGGAGCTGAGCAGCAGTGACCGCCGTGTCGATGTGATTCGGGAAGGCTTTGACTGCGTGATCCGTGGCGGCACCCTGGGCGACTCCGGGCTGATCGCGCGTCCGTTAGGGAAAATGACGCAGATAAATTGCGCCAGCCCTGACTACCTGGAACGGTTTGGCACCCCACAGACCCTCGACGATCTGGGACAACATGCGATGGTGCATTACAGCCAGCAGCTGGGCGTCCATCCGCAAGGATTTGAGTACTGGGACGGCAAAACAACCCGCTTTATCCAGACCGGCGGCGCGGTCACCGTCAACAATACGGTAACCTACCAGTCGGCCTGTCTGTCCGGACTTGGCATCATTCAGGCGCCTCTCGCCGGAATGAAAGCGTCACTGGCCAACAAAACCCTGGTGGAAGTTCTGCCGCATTTTCGGGCTGAACCGATGCCCATCTCGCTGATATATCCCCACCGCCGTAACCTCGCCCGTCGGGTGCACGTTTTTATGGAATGGATCACTCAGACGATGAAAAAATACGTTACCTGAGTGCGGGGCTATAATTTCAGGCAGGTACATTCATTTGAAGGACATGAAGAAGGTGACATGAAGGAAAACCAATCCGCTGAAAACCAGCAAGAAGACAAACCGCTGATCAATATCAAGACAGGCAATCACACCGTTGATAAATCCATTACCCGGGTTTCAAAGCTGGCGAGTTGGTTCCAGGCCATTCCCGCCGTGGCGCATTTCCTGCGCGCGGGTGAACGCTTTAACGATCGACTGGGTAGCCAGTTTGGCGCGGCGATTACCTATTTCTCATTTCTCTCGCTGATCCCGATCCTGATGGTCTCCTTTGCCGCCGTCGGTTTTGTGTTGGCGTCTAACCAGGACCTGCTGACGCAGTTGATCAATAAGATCGTCGACAATATCAGCGATCCCACGCTGGCCTCGACGCTGAAAAACACCGTTAATACGGCGATTCAACAGCGTACTACCGTCGGGCTGACCGGCTTGTTCATTGCGCTCTATTCCGGGATTAGCTGGATGGGCAATCTGCGCGAGGCGATCCGCGCCCAGTCGCGCGATGTCTGGGAAAGAAACGAGCAGGACAAAGAGAAAATCTGGCGGCGCTATTCCCGCGACTTTATTTCGCTGACCGGACTGGTGCTGGCGCTGATTATCACGCTGTCACTGACATCTATTGCCGGCGCGGCGCAGGATATGATTGTGCGGGCATTAGGACTGGAGGGAATCGACTGGCTGAAACCGGCGATGACGCTGATTGCGTTGTCGATTTCCATTCTGGCGAACTATCTGTTGTTCCTGTGGATTTTCTGGATCCTGCCACGGCATAAGCCGCGTAAAAAAGCGTTATTCCGTGGGACCTTGCTGGCGGCGATTGGCTTTGAAGTGATTAAATTCATTATGACGCTGACCCTGCCTAAGCTGGCGTCTTCGCCTTCCGGCGCAGCTTTTGGGTCGGTGCTGGGACTGATGGCCTTTTTCTACTTCTTTGCCCGTCTGACCCTGTTCTGCGCCGCGTGGATTGCCACGGCGAAGTACAAGGACGATCAACCCATCGAGCCAGCGGCTAAAAAAGCCTGAGGCAGGGATTTAAGGGCAGCGTGGGTTGCCCTTAAGACTTGAGGATGCTGCAACTGTGGTCCTGCAACTCTTCAGCAGAACCCCGGTTCATCAGCAACAGATTACGTTTGATCACCATCATCACGCGACGGCCATCTGGCAGCGCCGCAACGGCAATGCCGTATTTGTACATCTCTTCCCGCGCGCCGGGTATCTCTCTGGCGAGACGCAGAAACGGACTCATCTTTTTGATCTCGTCGCGGGTAACCGCCCGCACCTGATAGGTATGCCCAGCCAACTGCTCGGATTGCCATAGGCTGGTCAGTTTAGGGCTGAGGCTGTCCAGCTGTTGGCGAATATCCGGGCGCAGGCAGGAGATATGAATATGCAGCTGATTCTGCGTTCTTCCCCGCTCTGAATTAATGCTTAACGCATAGGCACTGTCATTGATGGGCGCACCGCGCTTTTCTTCCATAAAATGACGCGAGCGCCAGGCTTCCGCAAAGAAATTAGGCGTAGCAGGATTGAGTAAGGCCGGACTTTCAATACCGGTAATCTTTTCCACCGGCATTAATAAAAACTGCAGAGGACCAACGCGATCTTTCAGGACCACATAACCATTGCGCAAGTCGACCTGACGACAGGGTGTGGGATCGTTATTTTGATTTTGGTTAGGCACACATTTTTGACTGACAATTTTCCATAACGCATCCGAATTGTTTTTATAATTCAACGCGATCGAGGCACAGCCCGCCGTCAAAATTACCCCTGCAATACCCACTACAATCAGGACCCGCTTTCGCCCCTGCATCATTGAAACCTCTGCTCATAATCTGCTCGTAATGTAAACGAATTACGGATAAAGATCATGTCAAATAATCAATCGCGGTGACCATTTTTCTGGGCGGGGATAAATCGACTTAAGGCAGTATTCGGAAGGGTTCGGAAAGGGTAAGGAAGGCGTAAATAAGCAGTAAAGACCGTGGATAAGGCAAATCAGGCGGTGAAGGTATTCACCGCCTGGGTAACAATTAATCGGGTTTCATAATCTGGTCGTAAGTGCCACCATCGGCAAAGTGTGTTTTCTGGGCCTGAGTCCAGCCGCCAAACTTATTATCAATGGTAAACAATTTCACCGGCGCAAAGGTGCTGGCAAACTTCTTCGCGACCTCAGGATCGCGCGGGCGATAGTAGTTCTCTGCCGCGATGGTTTGACCCACTGGCGAGTAGAGATACTTCAGGTAGTCATCGGCCACTTTACGGCTGTCACGCTCGTCGACCACTTTATCCACCACGGATACGGTCGGTTCCGCCAGGATTGATTCACTTGGCGTCACGATCTCAAACTTGTCTTTACCCAGCTTGTTCACCGCCAGATAGGCTTCGTTTTCCCACGCGATCAGCACATCGCCTAAGCCACGTTCTACGAAGGTATTGGTCGCGGCACGCGCGCCGGAATCCTGAACCTCAACGTTTTTATACAGGGCTTTGACGTAAGCCTGCGCTTTCGCCTGATCGCCATGGTTCTGATCCAGTGCCCAACCCCATGCCGCCAGATAGTTCCAGCGTGCGCCGCCGGAGGTTTTTGGATTCGGACTGATCACCGACACGCCAGGTTTGATCAAATCACCCCAGTCGTGGATTTGCTTTGGATTGCCTTTGCGGACCAGGAAGACGATGGTCGAGGTGTAAGGAGCAGAGTTGTCTGGCAGACGTTTAATCCAGTTTTTGTCGATACGACCGCGTTCAGCAATGGCATCCACATCAGATTCTAACGCCAGCGTAACCACATCGGCACGAATGCCGTTGATAACGGACGTCGCTTGCTTACCGGAGCCACCATGGGATTGACGGACGACAACATTGTCACCTGTTTCCTGCTTGTAATGCGCGCTGAAGGCTTTGTTGTACTGTTCGTACAGCTCACGCGTTGGATCGTAAGAAACATTCAGCAGCTGAATATCTTTCGCCAGCACGCTGGTTGAAGCCAGTAACAGGGTAAATCCCACACTCCACTTATTCATTACTCTCTCTCCCAAAGGTTTTCGCTGTAGGAGAGCCTGACACAAACCTATCCACGATTTAAAGAATTAAAAACAAGCTTTAATAACCTAATGGAATATAGCAAGGCAGTAAAAAGGCGCTGGGTTTCAGCGCCTTGATTTTGCTTAATAAAGCTTCTTGGCGGTATCCAGCCAGTCACCTTTGAAGGGACGCTTCATGTTTTCAATCGCATCGATGATGTCGTGGTGCACCATCTTCTCATTCTGAATACCGACACAACGGCCGCCGTAGCCCTGCAACAGCAGCTCAATCGAGTAGGCGCCCATGCGGGATGCCAGGATACGGTCGTAAGCGACCGGCGCACCGCCGCGCTGGATATGGCCCAGCACCGTTGAACGGGTCTCACGCTTGGTTTCAGCTTCAATGTATTTGGCCAGCTCATCGATATCGCAGATGTGCTCGGTAATGGCCACGATAGCGTGCTTTTTACCTTTGGCGATGCCCGCTTTGATCTCTTCTACCAGCTCTTCGCGGGTGTAAGGGATTTCAGGCAATACGATAAATTCACAGCCACCGGCGATGGCCGCAGCCAGCGTCAGATCGCCACAGTAACGGCCCATCACTTCAACGATGGAAATACGCTGGTGAGAAGAAGACGTGTCACGCAGACGGTCAATCGCTTCGACGACGGTTTCCAGCGCGGTGAAGTAACCGATGGTGTAATCCGTTCCGGCCACGTCATTATCAATGGTGCCCGGCAAGCCGATGCACGGGAAACCCATCTCAGTAAGACGCTTGGCGCCCATGTAAGAACCATCACCACCGATAACTACCAGCGCATCAATCCCGCGCTTTTTCATGTTCTCGATGCAAACGGTGCGCACTGACTCTTCACGGAACTCCGGGAAACGCGCGGAGCCCAGGAAGGTGCCGCCACGGTTAATCATGTCAGATACGCTGTAACGGTCCAGATTGGCCATGCGATCTTCATACAGGCCCAGATAGCCATCGTAAACGCCACACACTTCCAGGCCTTCGCTCAGGGCGGCACGGACCACGCCCCGGATGGCTGCGTTCATTCCTGGCGCATCGCCACCACTTGTCAGTACACCGATTTTTTTAATCATGACAACCTCTGAACTTGTTGATGCAAAATTAGAATTCTGAGCGCCCTGGAAGGTCGGCGCATAGGCGATCTTACCCACTAATGATGGCAATAGTATATCAAAGCCAGGCAGCTGAATTGATTCAGGTCAGTCATGATTCAGCTATTTTTTTTGCGCCGCGTCACGTTTTTCACAATCATTGCGCTAACCCATTTATTTCCCAAGGAATTATAGATCAAGTCCCCGCGCCCTTTCAGCCGGTACCACCGAGCAGGGATCCTGATGAATGATCACATCCGACCCCGGAAAGCGGCTTAACAATGCCTTTTCAACGTCTTCTGCCATTTTGTGCGCCTGATAAAGGGGCAAATTATCGTCCATTTCCAGATGCAGCTGAATAAAACGGGTTGGGCCCGACTGACGGGTACGGATATCATGCGCGCCCTGAACGCCCGGCCAGTTTGTGGCGATATCAATGATCGTCTGACGGTCCTCATCCGGCAACGCCCGATCCAGCAACGCCTGAACGGCATCGTAGCCCATGCGCAATGCGCTGGTTAAAATCCACACGCCAATCCCCAGCGCAAACAGCGCATCCGCACGCTTAAAGCCGTACCAGCTTAGCCCCAACGCCAACAGAATGGCCCCGTTCATGATCACATCAGACTGGTAATGCAGCATATCGGCGCGGATAGCCACGCTGCGGGTGCGCTTAACCACCCAACGCTGGAAAGTGACCAACATCAGAGTGGAAAACAGGGCGATCAAGGTGACGACGATACCGATTAACGGTCCGCGCATTTCATTGGGCGTCGCCAGGTGTTGGAGACCGGTGAGGAACAGGAACAGTGCAGAGCCGGAGATAAACATGCTTTGAGCCAGCGCGGCCAGCGATTCTGCCTTGCCGTGACCAAAGGTATGCTCGCGGTCAGCAGGCTGAAGGGAGTAGCGGACCACAAACAGATTGGTCAGTGAGGCGGCGATATCGACGAGGGAGTCGACCAGGGCGGCCAGCAGGCTGACGGAGCCGGTGTACCACCAGGCAAAAATCTTCACCAGCAGCAGCACCGAAGCCAGCATCGTGGCGGCCAGTGCGGCGCGATTCACCAGACGTGCGTAGTGTTGATCCATGCCACACTCCCTTAAGTTGAGTGCGTAAGTATACTGGATTTCAGGCAAAAAAAAGCCCCGCCATCATGGCGGGGAAGACAGGGATGGTGTCTATGGCAAGGAAAAACAGGGATACTATGTTACTGGTTACTGCCGGTACTACTCACTGCCTGCAGCGATGACGCCTGCTGCATGTTCGTTAGCTTGCGCATTTCACTCATGCGCTGCTGATGTTTCTCGTTTAAAACGTCCTGCTGGGCTGGTGTTAACAGGTGGTACATCTGGTTGCGTATCCGGGCCATTTCTACCTGCCGCGAGACTTCCGCCTGTGCAATCTTATCCAGCTGAGCTTTGTAGGCCGCTTCATCAAATTTATCTGCAATAATCTTCTCGTGCAGTTGTTCTAAATCGTTAATACTTATGGAAGAACGTTCATGACGCGCCTGTTGCATCAAATCTCGCATCTGTTGACGCTGCTGTTCGGTGAGATTGATGCCATCAAACATGTGACTCTGCGGAATTTGCGTCATACTGCGTGTCGCCGCGTTGTCTTGATGCATCTCGTCAGTCGTCGTCACTGCTGCAGAACAGGCGGCGGAGAAACTGATTATCAGCGCCGGAACCACAACGACGGCGGTAACTTTGCGCATCGTTTACTCCCAGGTTGGTTTCCATTTTCGATTCAACGAGAGCCAGTCTACGGCGCCCGCTGCAAACATGCGTCAGCCGGTGTAAAACTACGTAAAGTCATGGAATGACAGCATTCGTTCACGGTATTTTGCCTGCGGAGGGCAATAAAAATGAATAAAATCCTGTTGGTTGACGATGACCGCGAATTGACTTCGCTGCTGAAAGAATTACTTGAAATGGAAGGGTTTGACGTTCTGGTTGCCGGCGACGGCGAGCAGGCACTCACCCTGATTGATAACACGATAGATCTTTTACTGCTCGACGTCATGATGCCGAAGAAAAACGGTATCGACACCCTGAAAGAATTGCGTCAACAGCACCAGACGCCGGTCATTATGCTGACGGCGCGCGGAAGCGAGCTGGATCGCGTTCTGGGCCTCGAACTGGGTGCAGATGACTATCTGCCTAAGCCATTTAACGATCGCGAACTGGTGGCGCGTATACGCGCTATTTTACGCCGTTCAAACTGGAGCGAGCAGCAACAGCAACACGATAACAGCTCACCGACGCTGGAAGTCGATCACCTGCGCCTGAATCCAGGCCGCCAGGAAGCCAGCTTCGACAGCCTGACGCTGGATTTGACCGGGACAGAGTTCACGCTTCTGTATCTGCTTGCCCAGCACCTTGGACAAGTGGTCTCCCGCGAACATCTGAGCCAGGAAGTGCTTGGAAAACGCCTGACGCCGTTCGATCGCGCGATCGATATGCATATCTCTAACCTGCGCCGAAAACTGCCGGACCGCAAAGATGGTCATCCCTGGTTTAAAACCCTGCGTGGCCGCGGCTATCTGATGGTTTCCGCTACATGATTTCAAGCCTGACCACCCGCATCTTCGCTATTTTCTGGCTGACCCTGGCACTGGTGTTGATGCTGGTTTTAATGGTGCCAAAGCTGGATACCCGTCAGATGACGCCGCTGCTGGATAACGAGCAGCGTCAGGGCACCATGATTGAACAACACGTTGAAGCGGAGTTGATGCAGGATCCGCCCAACGACCTGATGTGGTGGCGCAGACTGTTTCGCGCAATCGACAAATGGGCTCCGCCTGGTCAACGGCTTTTACTGGTCACCAGTGAGGGTCGCGTGATCGGCGCACAGCATAACGAAATGCAGGTGATCCGTAATTTTATCGGCCAGTCTGATAACTCCGATCATCCGCAGAAAAAGAAATACGGCCGCGTTGAGATGGTTGGCCCCTTCTCGGTTCGCGACGGAGAAGATAACTACCAGCTTTACCTGATCCGCCCGGCGGGCAGCTCACAGCTGGACTTTATCAATCTGTTGTTTGACCGTCCTCTGCTGCTGCTGATTGTCACTATGCTGATCAGCTCGCCATTGCTGCTTTGGCTGGCCTGGAGCCTCGCTAAACCGGCCCGTAAGCTCAAGCATGCTGCCGATGATGTGGCGGCCGGTAACTTGCGTCAGCGTCCCGAACTGGAATCCGGCCCGCAGGAGTTTCTGGCGGCCGGTGCCAGCTTCAACCAGATGGTCAGCGCCCTGGAAAGAATGATGACCGGTCAGCAACGTCTGCTGTCGGATATCTCACATGAACTGCGTACGCCTCTGACTCGCCTGCAGCTGGCCACCGCACTGATGCGCCGCCGTCAGGGTGAAGGCAAAGAGCTGCAGCGTATTGAGATGGAAGCACAGCGGCTCGATGGCATGATCAACGACCTGCTGGTGCTCTCCCGCACTCAGCACAAAAATGCGCTGGTCAGCGAAGCGATGAAAGCCAACCAGCTGTGGTCCGGCGTGCTGGATGATGCCAAGTTTGAAGCCGAGCAGATGGGCAAAACGCTGGACGTGCCCTATCCGCCTGGCCCATGGCCGCTGTACGGTAACCCGAGTGCGCTGGACAGCGCGCTGGAGAATATCGTCCGCAATGCGCTGCGCTACTCCTACTCCAAAATCGCCGTCAGTTTTTCGGTGGATAAACAGGGCATTACCATCCACGTTGATGATGATGGCCCAGGCGTCAGCGCGGAAGATCGTGAGCAGATTTTCCGGCCGTTCTACCGCACTGATGAAGCGCGCGACCGTGAATCCGGTGGAACCGGCCTGGGGCTGGCGATTGTCGATACCGCCATCCAGCAACACCGGGGTTGGGTCAAAGCGGATGACAGCCCGCTGGGCGGTCTGCGTCTGACAATCTGGTTGCCGCTCTATTCCAGCAAAGCCTGATTGTTTGCTATGCTTCGGCCCTCGCTAATGAGGGCCGTTGTCGATGCTGAATATCGTTTTATTTGAACCTGAAATCCCACCCAATACCGGGAATATCATCCGTCTTTGCGCCAATACCGGCTTTCAACTGCACCTGATTGAGCCGCTGGGCTTTGCCTGGGATGATAAGCGCCTGCGCCGTGCGGGGCTCGATTATCATGAGTTCACCGCCATCAAACATCACGCTGACTATGCTGCGTTTCTGTCTGCAGAAGCGCCACAGCGGCTGTTTGCGCTCACCACAAAAGGCACGCCCGCGCACAGCGCGGTGAGTTATCAGCCGGGTGATTACCTGTTGTTTGGACCGGAAACGCGGGGATTGCCAGCCGACATTCTCAATGCGCTGCCGGCACAGCAGAAAATCCGAATCCCGATGCAGCCGGACAGCCGCAGCATGAATTTGTCTAATGCCGTCTCAGTGGTGGTATACGAGGCGTGGCGCCAGCTGGATTACGCTGGCGCAGTGGTGAAGGCGTAAACGTCAGATCCCGTCGCCGAATTCGAAGCCCGGCACGGTGCCATTGAAGTGCTGATCCATTTCCATCGAAGGCTTGTCGCTGCTCGGCTTGCCAACGATGCGGGCAGGAACGCCAGCTGCGGTGGTATGTGGCGGAACCGGTTGCAGCACTACCGAACCGGCACCAATTTTCGCCCCGCGTCCCACTTCGATATTGCCGAGGATTTTCGCTCCTGCCCCGATCATCACCCCTTCGCGAATTTTCGGATGGCGATCGCCGCTGGTTTTGCCGGTACCGCCCAGCGTAACGGATTGCAGGATCGAGACATCGTCTTCAACCACCGCCGTTTCGCCAATGACAATGCCGGTGGCGTGATCGAGCATGATGCCGCGACCAATTTTGGCCGCCGGATGAATATCCACCGCAAACGAGACCGACACTTCGTTCTGCAGATACACCGCCAGCGCGCGTCGTCCTTCATTCCACAGCCAGTGACCAATACGATAGGCCTGTAAGGCGTGGAAGCCTTTCAGGTACAGCAAGGGCGTGGAGTATTTATCGATTGCCGGGTCACGCTGACGGACGGCCTGGATATCACAGGCTGCCGACTGGATCATCGACGGGTCCTGATTATAGGCTTCCTGCACGATTTCACGGATGGCGATGGCAGGCATGATCGGATTGGCCAGCTTGTTGGCGAGCATATAGCTCAGCGCACTGCCCAGATCGTCGTGCTTCAGCAACGTTGCGTGGTAAAAACTGGCAAGCATCGGTTCGCAGTCAGCCAGGGCCCGCGCTTCCGCTTTGATATAATCCCAGACCAGTTCAGGTTCTACACACGGCATTGCTCTCTCCACATCAAAAAATAGCGCCCGGCGACTGCCTGCGCGCTATATCAGTTTGCATCCCTTTCTCAACTGGCGCTGTTTTCGTCTTTCCTTGTGCGCCCAAGTAAGCTCAATGCTGCCTCTCGCGCATTTTTTTCGCAATACAGAACCTGATAAATTTGCTCGGTTATTGGCATCTCCACGCCGCAGCGCGCAGCCAGAGCCTTAACCTCTTTAGTATTTCGGAAACCTTCCACTACCTGACCGATGGTCGTTTGCGCCGCTTCCACGTCAATTCCCTGCCCCAGCATCATGCCAAAGCGCCGATTGCGTGACTGATTATCGGTACAGGTCAGCACCAGGTCGCCTAATCCCGCCATGCCCATAAAGGTGGTGGGATCGGCACCGAGAGCGGTGCCCAGACGGGTCATTTCAGCGAGGCCACGGGTAATTAATGCGGTACGTGCATTGGCACCAAAGCCAATTCCATCGGAGATGCCCGCGCCAATAGCGATCACGTTTTTCACCGCGCCGCCGAGCTGGACGCCAATAAAGTCCGGATTGTTATACACACGGAAGCTTTTACCGCAATGCAGCAGCGTCTGCAGGTCATCAGCAAATTCGCTGTCCGTTGCCGCCAGGGCAATCGCCGTCGGCAGACCCGCCGCCAGTTCTTTGGCAAAAGTCGGGCCCGAGATCACTGCCAGCGGAATATCCGGACCGAGGATCTCACGCGCGACATCCTGCAGCAAACGTCCGGTCTCTTTTTCCAGGCCTTTCGTGGCCCAGACAATGCGGGAGTCAGCGCGCAGATGCGGTTTGATTTGCTGTAATACATCGCCGAACACATGGCTGGGAACCACCACCAGCAGATCGCGACTGGCAGCAATCGCACTGGCCAAATCGGTTTCAAGGCTCAACGAATCAGGGAAAGGAACATCGGGCAGGAAAGCCGCATTACAGCGGTCAGCCTGAAGCTGAGCCTGATGGTGTGGGTTGTGTCCCCACAGCACCACGTTGTGCCCATTACGAGCCAGCGTGATGGCTAAAGCGGTGCCGTAAGATCCGGCACCGAGGACGCTCATTGAAGCGTTAGCGTGAGGCATTATGCATCCTGTTGAGGAGCGGCGCCTTCGTTTGACTGCTGAAGATAGTTCATGAACAGCGCGTCAAAGTTCACTGGCGCCAGGTTAAGCTGCGGGAAGGTACCGCGTGAAACCAGGCTGGTGATGCATTCGCGAGCATAAGGGAACAGGATGTTCGGCGAGTATGCACCGAGGCAATGCGCCATCTGGTTACCGTCGATACCGGAGATAGAGAAAATACCTGCCTGCTGAACTTCACACAGGAACGCAGTATCTTCGCCCACGGTTGCCGTTACGGTCACACGCAGTACGACTTCATACACGTCTTCTGCCAGCTGGCTGGAAGCCGTATCCAAATCCAGTTTCACTTCTGGTTCCCACTCTTTCTGGAAAACCTGAGGCGCGTTAGGCGCTTCAAAAGAGATATCCTTGGTGTAAATACGCTGGATCTGGAAAGCCATCTCGGTGTTGTTTTGCTCTGACATGTTACGTAATCCTATTGGTTAATAATCCGTTATTTCGCCACTCGCCCGTCTTATTTAAGTAGCGGGTCGAGGCCAGAAAAGCCATCTAGCGCGAACTGGTCTTCACAGCCAACAAAGTGCTGCGCATCACTACATCAGTCTTACTTTCCACGTACCAGCGGCAGGTTTTCACCACTCCAACCGGAGACGCCATCTTTCAGTATGGAGACGTTTTCAAAACCGGCCGCGTTCAGCTGAGCAGCGGGTTCTGCAGCGGATGTGCCGTTGGCACACACCACGATAATCGGTTGCGCTTTGTGCTTCTCTAATTCGCCAAAGCTGCCTTTTTTGATGTCAGCGGCCAGCACGTTGATGGCATTGGAGATATGGCCCTTACGGTAGTCATCACGCCCACGCACGTCGACCACCACGGCTTCTTCTTTATTAATTAAACGGGTTGCTTCACCGCGGCTAATCGTTTTTATCTTGGAGAACATACCCTTAACGGTAGTCACGATCACCAAAACCAACAGGACAACCCACGCCAGACTAAGAATGGTGTGGCTGCCTGCGAACTGCATAATATCTTGCATGAGGGGTAACAACTCCCGAAAGGGTTAATAAGCTAAAACAAGGCTTCTGAGTATACCTGCCAGTATTGTCATGTACAGTCATGAAGCCGTCAGAGTTGCGTTTTCTGAGGCAGATTCCCAAAAAAAATTGCCTTAAGTGTAAATGCCCGTGTCAGTGCGAGTTCGCTGCAATCCTGAGCGGTTATTTGTTGTGCAAATCTGCCTGACACTTCCCCGCAGGATCGCCTGCCCAGCGACCGGTTTCAGGCAACGCTGTCACTGGTGGAAATGCAAAAGCCGGGACAGATGGCTGGTAAGCTGCTGTTCATCGTGGAATAATCTGGTCCTATGAGGGAAAAAGCGCCAGTTTCATCTTTACGAGCACAGGGTAACGGATCTGCCACAGGCGTTCTGTTGCGATCTCATGTGTTCAGCCTGTCTGCCAGCGTACTTTGCGCCGGTCTTTTGCTGTCGTCTTTTGCCAGCCACGCGGCCGACGATAACAAGTCGCAGCTCTCCAGCCTGCAGCAGGATATTGCAGCGAAAGAGAAGAGCGTTTTGCAGCAAAAGCAGCAACGCGGCAAGCTGTTGGCGCAGCTGACCAGCCAGGAAAAGATCATTGCTCAGGCCAGCCGCCAACTGCGTGAAACCCAAATCACCCTCACCGGGCTGAATAAGGACATTTCATCGCTGACCGCCTCGATCAGCAAGCTGGAGGCGCAACAAGTCAGTCAGGAAAAGCTGCTTGCCGAGCAGCTCGATGCGGCTTTCCGTCAGGGACAACACAGCGGCGTCCAGCTGATCCTCAGCGGCGAAGAGAGCCAGCGCAGCGAGCGCATCCTTTCCTACTTTGGCTATCTTAACGATGCCCGCCAAAAATCAATTGATGACCTGAAAAAGACCCGCAGCGACCTCTCTGCGCAGAAAGCGTCTTTGGTGGATAAACAGGCGCAGCAGAAATCCTTACTCGACCAGCAGCAGTCGCAACAGCAGAAGCTGGAAGGTGCGCGCGTTGCCCGTAAGAAAACGCTGACCACGCTGGAGTCGTCTCTCGAAAAAGATCAGGCGCAGTTGGTCGATATGCGGGAAAACGAAAGCCGCCTGCGCGACAAAATTGCCAAAGCTGAACGGGAAGCCAAAGCCCGGGCAGAGAAAGAAGCGCGCGAGGCGGAAAAAGTCCGTCAGCGTCAGGCTCAGGCGAAGAGCAAAGGCACCACCTACAAACCGACCGAAGGTGAGCGTTCATTAATGGCGCGCACCGGCGGATTAGGCCGTCCTTCTGGCCAGGCCGTATGGCCGGCGCGCGGCACGATTGAACATCGCTTCGGCGAACAGCTGCAGGGTGAGCTACGCTGGAAAGGCTTGGTGATTGACGCACCTGAAGGCACCGAAGTGAAAGCCATTGCCGATGGCCGCGTTCTGATGGCCGACTGGCTACAGGGCTACGGTCTGGTGGTGGTGGTAGAACACGGCAAAGGGGATATGAGCCTTTACGGCTACAACCAAAGTGCGCTGGTGAGCGTGGGAACTCAGGTTAAGGCAGGACAGCCAATCGCACTGGTCGGGACCAGTGGCGGCCGGGGCACGCCTTCACTCTATTTCGAAATCCGACGCCAGGGACAGGCCGTCAATCCACTTCCGTGGTTAGGAAAATAACTTTTGTCACACCTCCGCAAAATGAGTGGCGTGCTGGCAGGCCTGTTAATGGCCTGTACGGCACACGCCGGAAAACTCTCTATCGTCATTGATGATTTTGGTTATCGTCCGAAGGAAGAGAATCAGGTTTTGCAGATGCCGAAGAACATCTCTGTCGCGGTTCTGCCTAACGCCACCCACGCCCGTGAAATGGCGACCAAAGCCCACCAGCTGGGTCACGAAGTGCTGATCCATCTGCCGATGGCGCCCCTGAGCAAACAACCGCTGGAAAAAGACACCCTGCGCCCGAACATGTCCAGTGCGGAGATCGCGCGCATTATTCGTGAAGCGGTGGCCGATGTGCCTTTTGCGGTCGGCCTGAATAACCATATGGGCAGCGCGATGACCTCCAGTCTGCCTGGGATGCAGAAGGTGATGCAGGTACTGGATCACTATAATTTCTACTTCCTCGACAGCATGACCATCGGTAACAGCCAGTCAACGCGCGCCGCCGCCGGAACCAGCGTCAACGTGCTGAAGCGCCGCGTGTTCCTCGACGATACGCAGAACGAAGCGGATATCCGCAAGCAGTTCACGCGTGCGGTGCGCCTGGCCCAGCGCGATGGCTCAGCCATTGCCATCGGCCATCCGCATCCCACCACCGTCAGGGTATTGCAGGAAATGCTGCCAACGCTTCCGGCAGACGTGACGCTGGTTCGTCCAAGCCAGTTGCTGAATGAGCCCCAATCCACCGGCCGCCAGCCGTTGCCACCGGCTGAAAAACCGCGTAATCCGTTCCACGGCGTGAAAAGCTGTCCGGTGAAGATTGCACCGGTTCCGGCAACCCGTGCACTGAGCGTGGTGGCTGAAAGTATTGGCAACAGCGCGGGCATGCGTTATATCGATACGCACTTTAGCGGGTTGAAGCTCGATATCGGGACCCAACCTTAATTTTTCTGCAGCGTCCCTGACTGAAGGGACGCAGGCCCAGAGAGTCGCGGACACATGGAAGATCAGCGTAAAAAAATTCTGTTGCTGGATACCGGAAATGAATGGGGTGGCGGCACCAACAGCATGCTTGAGCTGTTGAAGCGTATCGACCGCAGTCAGTTCGATATCCGCTGCTGCTTCTACCATAATTACCGCCGTGGTAAAGGTGACACCATTGCTGACGTGCTGGAAGCGCTCGGCATCCCGGTGATGTTTATTCCGCAACGCAAGCAACCTCGCTGGGCGAAAGTCTGCAAAGAACTACTGCGATCGCTGGTATTTTTCAACCGTTCTTTACGGCTGAAAACGACCCGTTGGGTGGATATGCTTTGGCGCATCAAGCCCAATGCGAAACGTATTGCCGAGGCGATTTCCCGCCAGAATATTGATTTGCTCTACATGAATAATCAGCCGGGATCGAACGCTGAAGGCTATCTTGCGGCCGAAGGTTTACCGATTACCCTGGTGCAGCATTGCCGCATTGAACCGGTCCTGAACCGCGAATTGGTCGGGATGGTGAATCAGCGCGCGGATGCAATCATCGCTGTATCAAACGGCGTCCGCGAAGTGCTGATCGCCCATGGCGTCGTGGCTGAAAAATGCTTCACCGTATTCAATGCTATCGACATCTGGCAACCGCTGCCCTCCCGCGATGCGATGCGGCAACAGCTGCTGGCGCTGGATAACCGCACCTTTGTGTTTGGCAGCATCGGATCGTTAATCCCCCGCAAATCCAATCACCATATTCTGCAGGCGCTGGAAAAGTTTGCCGCGTCCTTCCCCCAGGCCGACTGGCGGATGGTGATCCTCGGCGAAGGCCCGGAAGAAGCGGCGTTAAAACGTCAGGCGGCTCAGGCCGGTATTGCGGATCGGGTGATTTTTACCGGTTTCCGCCCCAATGCCCTGGAATATCTGGCCGCGCTGGACGTGTTTATTCTGGCGTCCAAAAGTGAAGGGTTGCCGCGCGTGGTGCTGGAGGCCATGTTGCTCAATACCGCGGTGATTGGCTCGAAAGTCACCGGCACCGCCGAACTTATCTCGCCGGATAAAACGGGCTTGTTGTTCGATTACGGCGATACCGATACCCTGTTTGAGCAGATGAAGACGCTGTATCTTGATGCGGAAAAACGCACGACATTATTGCAACAGGCCAACGCCAACGTGAAAGCGCACTATGCTATTGAGCATTACGTCGCAGGCGTGGAATCTATTTTGAAAAATGCGTCACATGGAAACTCTTCGCATGTTTGAATTCCTGAACCCTCAGTTCCGCCACATTCGTTCGCGCCATAACCTCTCTTATCAGCAGAAAGAGGTGCAAGGCGCAACACCGGTCACTTCTATTGTCATTCCCTGTACGGGCGCTGACTTTGTCGAAGAGGCAACCTTAAGCGCGTTATTTGCATCGCGTTTTGCGCCTGATGCAGAAGAGATTGTCATCGTCTCCGATCAGCCTGCCGCACAGTTTGGCGAGCTGCCGGCGAAAACCCGGGTGGTGACGCTGGACGTGCCGTTGCGGGAAGAGAACTACCGCTATAAACAAATTTACCGCAGTCGTTTGATTAAGCTTCAGGCGCCTTTGCAGGCAAAAACCGACGGCATTTTGATGATCGATTCCGATCTCAATCTGCTGAAAATGCCCGATATCAACATGCATGACGGGCATATCTATTCCAGCTTCCGCCAGGGCAAGATGATCGCCAAACTGGCCAATGCGCCTGAGCAAAACCGACCGGCTTATTACCGCAATAGCGTCAGACCTTATATTGTTGACCATGTGAATGGCGCTTTTCTTGCCGCGACACGGCAGACGTGGAAACGCATTTGCCCACTGTGGTTAACGCTTTTCCAGGATACCTGGGAATTAATGGATGATTCGCAGCCACCCACCGATCAGCTCCCACTGGCTGCATTGTTGGATATGCTGGATCTGAAGACGGTAAACCTGGGTGACTGGATGAACTGGCCGGTCTCGAAGAAGATTGGTGGCAGCACGGCAGCGATCCCGAAAGAGGTGGTTGGTGCGCATGGCGGCTTCCCGCTTTCGGAATGGCAAAAGTATTTGCAGTCATCCGATACGCCATTGACCTTTAAAGGTCAGGATTACACCCGTAAGGTGCGCTATCTGACGGATGCCGAAAAGCTCAAGTAACATTGTAAATTGGGTCGGCCCATTGCCGACCCAACAGATTGATTACCAGTCCAGAATCACCTTGCCTGAAAGGCCCGAGCGCATTTGATCAAACCCCGCCTGAAAATCATCAATCCCAAAGTGATGGGTAATGATCGGCGTGATATCCAGCCCGGACTGGATTAATGCCGCCATTTTGTACCAGGTCTCGAACATTTCCCGGCCATAAATCCCTTTGATAAACAGTCCCTTGAAAATCACCTGATTCCAGTCAATCGACATCTCTGAAGGGGGAATGCCGAGTAATGCAATGCGGCCACCGTTATTCATCACGCTTAACAGCGTTCTGAACGCTGCCGGTGCGCCGGACATCTCCAGTCCTACGTCAAATCCTTCGGTCATGCCCAGTTCCTGCATCACGTCCACCAGCTTTTGCTGGCTGACGTTCACCGCGCGGGTCACCCCCATCTTGCGGGCCAGATCGAGGCGATAGTCATTCACGTCGGTGATCACCACATGCCTGGCGCCGACATGACGGCAGATTGCTGCCGCCATAATGCCAATCGGGCCGGCACCTGAAATCAGCACATCTTCGCCGACCAAATCGAATGACAGCGCCGTATGCACCGCATTACCAAAAGGGTCGAAAATCGCTGCCAGCTCATCAGAAATGTTGTCGGGAATACGAAAGGCATTAAACGCGGGGATCGCCAGGTATTCCGCAAAGCAGCCCTGCCGGTTAACGCCAACGCCGACCGTATTGCGGCAAAGATGGGTTTTCCCCGCCCGGCAGTTTCGGCAGTGGCCACAGGTAATATGCCCTTCCCCGGAAACCCGATCGCCCAGCGAGAAGCCCTTCACTTCCTGACCGATCCCGACCACTTCACCAACATATTCATGCCCGGTGATCATCGGCACGGGAATGGTTTTCTGTGACCATTCATCCCAGTTATAGATATGCACATCCGTGCCGCAAATGGCGGTTTTACGAATTTTGATCAGCAGGTCATTGTGACCCGGCTCGGGGACAGGCGCATCGTGAACCATCCAGATCCCTTCTTCCGCGCGCAGCTTCGCTAATGCTTTCATCACGCCTCCTTAATCACGCCAAGCTTTTTGCCAATCCGGCTGAAAGCATCCACCGCATGGACTAGCTGCTCATGGCTGTGTCCCGCCGAGATTTGCGTGCGGATCCTTGCCTGCCCTTTCGGCACCACGGGATAGAAGAAGCCGGTAACGTAGATGCCTTCCTGCTGCAACAGCCGGGCAAATTCCTGCGCCACTTTCGCTTCGCCCAGCATCACCGGAATAATGGCGTGATCGGCGCCGGCCAGGGTAAACCCGGCTTTGGTCATTTCGGCACGGAAAAATTTTGCGTTGTCCCACAGACGCTGACGTAAACCATCTCCTTCGGTCAGCATATCCAGCACACGTATTGAGGCGGCAACAATGGCCGGCGCCAGCGAATTCGAGAACAGATAAGGACGGGATCGCTGGCGAAGCCATTCAATCACCTCTTTTTTAGCCGCCGTGTAGCCACCCGAAGCGCCACCCAGCGCTTTGCCCAGCGTACCGGTGATGATATCGACCCGGCCCATCACCTCGCAGTATTCGTGCGTGCCCCGACCGCCTGCGCCCACAAAGCCAACGGCATGAGAATCATCGACCATCACCAGCGCGCCATAGCGATCCGCCACGTCACAGATGCCCTTGAGGTTGGCGATCACGCCATCCATGGAGAAAACGCCGTCGGTGGCGATCATGATATGGCGCGCGCCGGCCGCTTTGGCTTCTTCCAGCCGCGCTTCCAGTTCCGACATATCGTTGTTGGCATAGCGGTAGCGTTTGGCTTTGCATAACCTTACGCCATCAATAATCGACGCGTGATTCAGCGCGTCAGAAATAATCGCATCTTCCGGCCCAAGCAGCGTTTCGAACAAACCGCCGTTAGCATCAAAGCAGGAGGAATAGAGAATGGCATCTTCCATGCCCAAAAATTCCGCCAGCTGCTTTTCCAGCTGTTTATGGCTGTCCTGCGTGCCGCAAATAAAGCGTACTGACGCCATGCCAAATCCGTGGCTGTCCATGCCTTCTTTCGCCGCGGCGATCAGGGCGGGATGATTAGCCAAACCCAGGTAATTATTTGCGCAGAAGTTAACGACTTTCCCGCCGCCTTCCAGTTCGATATTGGCCTGTTGCGCGGAGATAATCAGGCGTTCGGACTTAAACAGCCCTTCCGCCTCGACTTCCCGTAATTGTTGCGTAAGTTGCTGATAAAATGGCGATGACATTTTCATACTCCGAAACAGGCTTAGTAGCGGAATATCTTACTGAAGGGCAAGGGATGGGACGAGGATACAGATCGTGTAGTGTGATTTTCGCAGCATAATTAACGCCAGCTTCCAACAATTACATTCCGTTACGGAGTCATCTGGCTGTCTGACGCCGCATCAGATGTTATGATAAGAGGCATTAGCGTGTGAAACCTCCCGTTTCACCCCCCTGTTTAAAGGTTAATGCTCATGATTATCGTCACCGGCGGCGCAGGACTTATCGGTAGCAACATTATTAAAGCGCTGAATGACAAAGGCCATACCGATATCCTGGTGGTCGACAACCTGAAAGACGGCACCAAATTCGTCAATCTGGTGGATTTGAATATTGCCGATTACATGGATAAAGAAGACTTTCTGATCAGCATTCTGGCCGATGAAGATTTCGGCGATGTTGAAGCGATCTTCCATGAAGGCGCCTGCTCATCCACCACCGAGTGGGACGGCAAGTACATGATGGACAACAACTATCAGTATTCCAAAGAGCTGCTGCACTACTGCCTCGAGCACGAAATCCCGTTCCTGTATGCCTCTTCCGCAGCCACTTACGGCGGCCGCAACGATAACTTTATCGAAGAGCGCCAGTATGAAGAGCCGCTGAACGTTTACGGCTATTCCAAAATGCTGTTCGATCACTATGTCCGTCAGATCCTGCCGGAAGCGGGTTCGCAGGTCTGTGGTTTCCGCTACTTCAATGTGTATGGTCCGCGTGAAGGCCATAAAGGCAGCATGGCCAGCGTGGCTTTCCACCTGAACACCCAGTTAAACAACGGCGAAAATCCCAAGCTGTTCGAAGGCAGCGATACCTTTAAGCGTGATTTTATCTACGTGGAAGATGTGGCGTCGGTGAACCTGTGGTTCTGGGAAAATAACGTTTCCGGCATCTTCAACTGCGGTACCGGTCGTGCCGAGTCGTTCCAGGAAGTGGCCGATGCGGCGCTGAATTTCCATCAGAAAGGGGAAATCGAATACATTCCTTTCCCGGAAAAACTGAAGGGACGCTACCAGGCCTATACCCAGGCGGATCAAACCAACCTGCTGGCAGCGGGCTATGATAAGCCGTTCAAAACCGTCGCTGAAGGCGTCGCTGAATATATGGCATGGCTGAACCGCAAGGCGTAACGGGACAATTCCGGCAATGAAGATTCTGGTAATCGGCCCTTCATGGGTTGGCGATATGATGATGTCGCAAAGTCTCTATCGCACGTTGAAGGCGGCTGAACCCGACGCGATAATTGATGTGATGGCACCCGCGTGGTGCCGTCCACTGTTATCGCGTATGCCAGAGGTCAACGAAGCGCTGGCGATGCCGCTGGGCCATGGTGCGCTGGCATTAGGCGAGCGTCGTCGTCTGGGCAAAGCCTTGCGCAGCAAAGGTTACGATCGGGCTTACGTGTTGCCCAACTCGTTTAAGTCCGCGTTAGTTCCCTTCTTTGCCGATATCAAAACCCGCACCGGCTGGCGCGGTGAAATGCGCTACGGGCTGCTGAACGACGTGCGGGTGCTGGATAAAGCCGCGTGGCCTTTAATGGTTGAGCGCTATGTGGCGCTGGCCTACGACAAATCGCGCTACAGCCATGCGGCCCAGCTGCCGCAGCCGCTGCTGTGGCCGAAGCTGCAGGTCAATGAAGCTGAAAAGCTGACGACCGCCGCGGCGTTCGGCTTATCGGCAGATCGTCCCGCGATCGGTTTTTGCCCTGGCGCAGAATTTGGTCCGGCAAAACGCTGGCCGCATTACCACTACGCTGAACTGGCGCAGAGCCTGATCAACCGTGGCTATCAAATCATTCTGTTTGGTTCGGCCAAAGATAAAGAGACGGGCGAACAGATCCTGCAAAGCCTGCAGGAAGATTCGCGTGCGCATTGCCGCAATCTGGCCGGTGAAACCCAGCTGGAACAGGCGGTGATTTTGCTGGCGCATTGCCGCGCGGTGGTGAGCAACGATTCCGGCCTGATGCACATTGCCGCCGCGCTGGATCGTCCGCTGATCGCACTCTACGGCCCAAGCAGCCCTGACTTTACGCCGCCGTTGTCCGATAAAGCACGCGTTATCCGCCTGATCACCGGCTACCACAAGGTACGCAAAGGAGATGCGGAAGAAGGCTATCATCAGAGCCTGATCGATATTCAGCCTGAGCGGGTGATCGCCGAGCTGACGGCCTTGTTAGCGGATGACGAGGAAAAAACATGCACGTCCTGATTGTTAAAACCTCCTCCATGGGCGACGTGTTGCACACGCTTCCGGCGCTGACTGATGCCATGCAGGCGATTCCCGGCATTCGCTTTGACTGGGTGGTGGAAGAAGGCTTTGCGCAGATCCCCGCCTGGCATCCTGCCGTGGATAAAGTGATCCCGGTGGCCATCCGCCGCTGGCGTAAACACTGGTTTGGCAGTGAAGTCCGCGAAGAGCGCTTCCTGTTTAAACGCGAAGTGCAGTCGCGCCAGTATGATGTGGTGATCGATGCACAGGGACTGATCAAAAGCGCCGCGCTGGTCACGCGCATTGCAAAAGGCGTTAAGCATGGTCAGGACAGCCGCAGTGCGCGAGAACCTTTCGCCAGCTGGTGGTATGACGAGCGCCATGAAATCAGTAAAAAACAACATGCCGTGCAGCGAACTCGCGAGCTGTTCGCCAAAAGTCTGGGTTACCCGATGCCGGATAGCGAAGGGGATTACGCCATCGCGCAGCATTTCCTTAGCGAGCCGCCATCTGATGCCGGACAGTACCTGGTGTTTCTTCATGCCACCACGCGTGATGCCAAGCACTGGCCAGAAAGCCATTGGCGCGAGCTGATTGGCTTACTCGCCGACAGCGGCCTGAGGATTAAATTGCCGTGGGGCGCTGACCACGAACACCAGCGCGCCATCAGGCTGGCCGAAGGGTTTAGCTATGTCGAGGTGCTGCCAAAGCTGACGCTTGAGCAGGTTGCCCGCACGCTGGCAGGCGCCAGAGCAGTCGTCTCCGTCGATACCGGTTTAAGCCATCTTACCGCCGCGCTGGATCGCCCGAATATCACACTTTATGGCCCGACCGACCCGGGATTGATAGGCGGTTACGGCAAGAACCAGTGCGTGCTGCGCCCCGAGCAGGGCAATAATATGGCCTCGATTACTGCTGAGAATGTCTTGTCGCTGCTCTTACCCGCTATCGCCTTACCGGTGCCGTTAAGCCGATGACCAACGCCTGCCCGCTCAGCATCCTGATTGCCGCCCATAACAGTGAAACCTATCTTGCTGCAACGCTCGACAGCATTGTGGCTTCATTGGGTGAGGCACTCGATCAAGCTGAAATTATCATCGTTAATGATGGTTCCACGGACGGCACGCAGGCCATTATCGATCGCTATGCAGGGCAATTACCCCGTCTTCGCAGCGTCCTTTCGGCCCACCGAAACGTCGGTAAAGTTCGTAATCAGGCGGTGAGCCTGGCAACGGGTGATTACTTGCTGATGGTAGACAGTGACGATCACCTCCTGCCTGATGCTTTGCGCGATCGGCTGGTCACGTTGCAAGAGCACGCGCCGGACATTTTCCTGAGTAAAATAATTGAGGTGCGTGGTGAGATCGCCAATCAGCCCGTCTGGCAGGCAAAGGCACCTGAAATACTGACTCAGCATCAGTCTGTTGAACGGTTTCTGATCCATCGCGACTATCAGGCACATTTCATTGGCCAGTTTTTTGCCCGTCATCTGCTCCAGCAGCACGCTTTTCCAGACTTCATTTGTTATGAGGACAGCTGGTTATTTCCACTGTTACTGACACTGAGCCAGAAGACGCTTTATTCAGACAGCGGATTCTATCTCTATCGCAAACACGCCAACAGCCTGTCTTCCGCGATAGATGAGCGGAAAATCGACTGCCTGATTGCGGCAACGCAGCATATGGATGAGGTTTTACCCGCTAACTTTGCCTCGCTAATTACCTGCCACTGGCTAGATATCGCCAACCGCTATCCAGACGCGCTGCGAAGCAGCGGCCAGGACAGGATCGTCAACGCGCGTATTGGTCGGGTCAGTCTGAGCCGTTTCCTGTTGGATAGAAAAATCAGACTCAGCTACAAAAGAAAAATGCTGCAGGTGCGTAAACGGGGTCTGTGAAGACCCCGGTGAAGACGTTAACGGGCCAGGCTGCTCTGCTGATGGCTTCTCAATGCATTGAACATCTCGCTGACGATCAGCATCAACGCCACGCAAATCGTTAACTCACGGCTGATGAACACCACGTCACTCAGGCCGCTAATCACTACCCCAAACATCACCGCCAGCATCAACGCATTTCTGCTTCGAAGAGCGTAGGCAATCAGCACGACATAAAATAGCAGCATCACCAACGCGCCCTGAATTCCCTGTAGCGTCGCGCTATCCAGCAATTCGTTGTGCAAATGCACTTTCTCATACATCAGCGAGATAGTGTCTGTATGGCGGGTTTTCACATAGTTTTCGAAGCACGCCGTACGATCTTCTGTTTTCATCCCCAGAGGATGCGCGATGAAACAGACTGACCCCACTCGCCACATTGCCAGACGCGTGGTTAACGACCCAAACTGATTCCCGTCCGACTGGATATAGGTATTGTACTCTTGCAGAGTCGAGTCCAGCTTCGGCTCAATCATCGGCTTATAGCTCACCCCAACCAAGATCACCAAGGCAATCACCACCGAGAATAATGACTTCAGGCCGAAGTGACGGAATTGCAGTACGCCAACCAGCAGGATAATCAGGGGATAAGCCGCCATCATATTGCGGGTGCCGGTTTGCACCAGGATAAAATAGGACAGACAAAAGATCGCCAGACAGAACAGGATGTTTTCAGGGGTATGCTTTTCGGTGGCCAGCATAAACAGCACCATCGTTGAAAGCATCGCATAGCCATAGGCGGATATGGTGGCGCGGTCTAACGAAAAAGCGACCCGGTGAATATCACTAAAGTATTGATATAAACCGAACAGGGTCGCGGCAAAAAACGCCACCAGTAAGCCTGTGCGGATTAACCAAAGACTTCTTTTCGGGTAGTTCTTCATCTGAGAAAACAGCCAGTAACCGATAAAGCACGCCAACAGCAGGCGTTTTCCCGCATTAAAGTAGTCGTTAAACTCGCTGTAATCCGCGCTGCCCAGATATTCCCAGTAGAACCAGATGACCTTACTCAAGCCAAGCACGGCCAATAGCCCAATGAACCATAGCCGCGATTTATCATACTCTTTCAGGTTAAACAAAATCCCCGCGAGTGAAAAATAGAAGCTCCAGTAAAACAGCACCTTGGCACCCTTAACGTCAATAAAGGTCACCATAATGGTTAGCAGCGTACAAGCCAGGGCCAGCAAGTAAAAAACAGCACGGAAGTCCGTATCTTTGAAGCTCATTTTCATTTTCTCTCTCACCGAGTCCTGTTTATCACATCAACGAGCTTTAGTGGCCGCATATTCCGTTAACGTCATCCCGACGGTCCGGCTATGTAACCAGTTAAACAACTGCTCCAGATCGTCATAAAGGCGATCGATATCCGCTTCATTTTTAAAGGTCGGGCTGCCATCGGGCATAAATTCGGACGAGTGCAGCATAAACTCAACGTAATCCGACCCCGCAGCCAGCGTTTTTTCAGCCACGCCAATCATCTGCTGCACGTTACCGCCCGTCGGACGCAGCCAGTGAACCGACGGACTGCGCTGCTTGCCGCGTAAACGGTCATAGCCTTGTTTCAGGCTGTTCATCAATCCTGAATGCTTGTATTGAACGCTCATTGGCACCTCCAGCAACGGCGAGGTGCCTTCACGGGAAATATCTTCCGCATCCACATAATAAGCATTGCGCGGGAAATGCGTGTAGTTGGTGCCGCCGGAGCCTTGCGGCGCACCCGGAGAAAACTGCCAGTTCACGCCAGGCGTGACGGAGCAGTCTACCTTATAGCCAAACTCAACCAGCAGCCGGGCATATTGCTGGTTGAACGCCCAACGCCCGGCCCGATGGCTGAGCATTTTTGTCTGAAAGGTCTCTTCCAGTAGCTCAGTCATGTAGGCGATTTTTCGGCGCATTTCATCAACTGGATATTCGATCAGATAGGGCTGAAATTTCCAGTCATCGTCAGTCAGTGAGTACGCTGGCGGACTGTTCCAGGCATGTAAATGCATCCCCACTTCACCGGTTCCGCGGGCGATCACATCACGGGCGAATGCCTGGTAAACCGGGTCGATGGCCATTTCATAGTTGGTCAGCCAGGTCGGTTTGAAACCGTATTTTTCGCAAAGTTGCTGGAAACGTGCGAGATATCCCGCGTTTTTGGTGGTAACAATACCCGAGCGATTGCGCCACAGGTTGTCACCTTCCGTATCAATAGTGATGAGAAATGCGGGTGTGGTCATGCCGTTTCCATACTCCTGGTTAGTCTGCGGGTATGTTACGCAGCGGACAATAGAGACGCAAAGAGATTCGCGAGGCAATATTGTCAGTGGATTATGCTGTGGCACTCTTCCTGTTAATTTTCTAAGATAACTACAGCTAATAAAAAAGAGTACATTGGGAAGCCCCTGATGTTCGGCTTGTTTTCCCGATTATAATCTACACAGCTCTGGCAGAAGGATCCGCCTGAATCAAAAAAAAGATGAGCGGCATTTATGCGGCAAAAGAGGCTACGGCGCCTTCTCCGCAGTATTTTTCTGGCTAAGGGTAAAAAATTGTCCAAGCGCATTTTGATGATCATTGATGGCTTACCCGGAGGGGGAGCTGAGAAAGTCGTGCTGACTCTTGCAAAAGGGATGATGGAGCGTGGACATCGGGTGTCGTTATTCTCACTGCGTTCGGTGTGTGAGTACGCCATCCCGCCCGGTCTGGATTTCCGGGTGATCAAAGATAACTGCAAAAAACCGTGGCGCAAACTGACCGAACTGAGCCGCCGCGCTGCACAGCTGGATAAAGAAATCCATGCGGCGGAGACAAGCGACACCCCGTTCGATTTGGTGATTTCTCATCTGCACAAGACGGATCGCATCGTACGCCGCTGCCCGCACCTTGAACCTGAAAAGACCTGGTTCTGCCTGCATGGGGTGTTTTCTGCCTCATACCTTGCCCGCCGTAAAGGCTTCTCTCTGTGGCTTAAAAAGGCCAAAATCCGCCGCATTTATCAGGGCCGAAACATCATTGGCGTCTCGCAATACGTCGTGGAGGACCTGAAGCGCTCGTTTGAAATCCAGCCCAAACGTGAGCAGGTGATATTTAATCCCTTTGAGTTTGAGGCCATTGAAGCCCTTTCGCTGAAACCCTGCTCGATGGAAGGTAAGGACTATCTGGTCCATGTGGGCCGTTTTCATCCGACCAAACGCCATGACCGGCTGTTACGCGCCTACGCCATAAGTGGCCTCGAAGCGCCGCTGGTGTTAATTGGCCAGGGAAGTAGCGAGGCTACCCGCGCGATTAAAGATTTGGCTATTGACTTAGGCATCAGCAAGCGTGTCATTTTTAAGGGATTTATCAGCAATCCCTATCCCTACATCCGTCATGCGAAGCTGTTGGTCGTTAGCTCGGACAGCGAAGGGTTTGGCAACGTATTAGTCGAAGCATTAATTTGCCATACGCCGGTGGTCAGCACCCGCTGCCCGGGTGGCCCCGTCAGCATCCTGACCGGCGAATTATCGCGGGGGTTGGCAGAAATGAATGACGATTCGCTGGCGGCGACAATGCGGGATATTTATCTTCATCCACCCATAATGCTTAAGCCTGATGTCGATGCTTACAGTATTGAGGCTGTTTGCAGACAGTACCTTGATTTAATTAATCGTAATTAACAAAGTCCTGCTGCACTGTCATTCGTTTCAGCGTTAAAATCAGCCCACAACATCAGGGCGAAGACAACCTGAAGCCACTTTTTGTTTACTCATCATTGAAGGTTTTGGCCCATGATAACGCTCATTAACAGGAACGGATATCTGAGCTCAGTGAAAAGCTTGACCTCATCAATACGGCTGACAATGGGACGTACGCTTACCCAGATCCTCTTCCGTGGAACTTTCAGCTCGCTCAGGGAGAACAGAGCGTGAATTATGTATTGTTATTTTTGCTGCTCTTACCGCTTAAGCTATGGAAAAAGCTGGGTAAGAACACAAGCAACCGTAATCTGATCATTCAGACGGCAAAGATAGGGGACTTCATCAACATCACCCCGTTGATGCAGCATCTTAAGCATAGCGACGCCCTGCTCAGCACCTCAGTCGCGCCGCTTGCCCGTAATGATGCCACTCTGGACGAGATTTTTTACGTTGAAGAGCATAAATCCAGCACGATGGCCAAACTGAAGCTGGCCATCAGGTTGATGAACCGCTATCGCAACGTCTATCTGCTGCATCCTAACAACGCCAATCTGTTCTATGCCGCCTGCTGTAATGCGGAGAATAAACAGTTTCTGTCGATGTATCGCCGTCGCTGGTATCAGGGGATTTTTTATCTCACCGCCAGCGGCACGGTGGAGCATGAGAAAAACACGCTGACGCTGGAAAACTACCTGAAACTGGCCGACCGCTCGCTGACCAAAGAGAGCTATCCCAAGCATGCGACGCTGCCGTTAGTGCAACCCGTCAATACGCCGGAAGAGCTGTTCAGGACGGACAAAATTAAAATCGGCATCAGCATCTCGGCCGGAAATCAGGCGAAAACCATTCCCCCGGTTATCTGGAAAAGCCTATTCGATCGTCTGAGCGACCTGCCCTGCCTGTTCTATGTATTTGGTTCACCGAATGAACTTCCTCGCTTAAATGAGCTCAATAAGGTGGTTGGTGAACTCGACAACCTGGTCAACATGATTGGCAAGGTCTCGCTGGAGGGATTGCCCTATGCGATCGAGCAGATGGATATCTACGTGGCATCGGACTCCGGCAATGTTTATATTGCTGACGCGCAGAATGTGCCAGTGGTGCTGATTTATGGTCCCTGCTGCGTAGAAGAACAACGGCCATTAGGCGATGTTCTGCTGATCGGGCCGAACCATATTGCGCCAACCTCCTTTGTTTTTCAGGCGCTCTACAAATTCAATCATCCTGCCGAACAACTGTTTGAACTGGATAAGCGTAAGCTGGATGATATCCATGATTTTGTGAGTGCCCGCAAGCCTCAATTGACTCACGAAGAGAAGATTTTACCCTGAGTATGATGCCGCATTCCGATCCCGCCGCGCCTGAACTGAGCGTGGTTATCCCGATGTACAATGCCGGGAAAAGCTTTGAGGCTTTCATGGCTTCATTACTGGCTCAAACGTTGCAATCCCTTGAAGTCATTATTGTTAATGATGGTTCAACTGACGAGTCAGCCGCGATGGCGCATCAGTATGCCGCTGAGTATCCGCACGTTCGGGTTATCGATCAGCAAAATGGCGGCGTATCTCGCGCCCGCAACGCCGGGATGGCAATAGCGACAGGCCGCTACGTGACCTTCCCCGATGCTGACGACACCCTTGCACCTGATATGTATGAAAAACTGATCGCCATGGCCAACGCCGACGATCTGGATATCGCCCAGTGCAATGCAGAACGCGTTTTTTGGGACGGGGATAAAGCCAAACCGCTGATCCCTAAAGACCGTTTACAATCCACCGGCGTTCTTAGCGGCGCTGAATGGCTCGGCAAGGCCCTGGCGACCAATCGCTATCTGCATGTTGTCTGGCTGGGCGTTTACCGCCGTGTATTGATTGACCAACTTAACCTACAGTTTGAGCCCGGCCTGCATCATCAGGATATCCCGTGGACCACTGAACTGATGCTGAATGCCCGTCGGGTGCGGTATACCGACGAGGTGATGTACCGTTATTACGTACACGATCAGTCAATCAGTAATCAGAAGCGCACGGGAATGCGGAATGTGGAATATCAGCGCCACTATCTTAAAATCGCGCGGATGCTGGATGAGATTAACCAGCGCTATAAAAACACCGTAAAGCTGTCTGCGCCGTTGTATCGGCAGGTCACGAAAGAAGCCCTGACCGTGTGCCACTCTATTCGCCGCGAACCCGATGCGGCCGCCCGACAGGCGATGATAGCGGACCTGATCGCCAGTAAAACGCCGGGCAGAATGCTGCGAAATGCGCGTGGCGTGCAGCAGTGGTACCAGTTGCTGCTGTGGCTGAGCCGAATTTATCGCTGGCGGAAAGGCTAATGATGAAACCCGTCGACATTTTTACTGGCAGGCCCCTCCTTGCAGTGGGTCAACTCAACATTGAGATCTCATGAGCATGGCTACTCCGCAAATCAGCCCGTTGTTTACGCCAAAAACCATTCTGCTGATCAAACTCCGCCATCATGGCGATATGCTGCTGACCACCCCGGTGATCCACGCCCTGCGCCAGCAATATCCCGATGCCAGTATTGACGTGCTTTTGTATAAAGAGACGCGCCCGATGCTGCAGGCGCATCCGGACATTCGACAGATCCACTTTATCGATCGTAACTGGAAAAAAGAGGGTGCCTGGCAGCACATCCGGCATGAGGTGGCGTTAGTCTCCGCCGTTCGCCAGTGTCATTACGACCTGGTGGTCAACCTCGCGGACCAGTGGCGCAGCGCCATTATTACCGCCTTCTCGGGTGCGAAAGTCAGGATTGGTTTTGATTACCATAAGCGTCGCAATGCCATCTGGCGCCTGGCGCATACCCATCGGGCCACCACTGAACAGCATGCAAATCTGCATACGGTTGAACAAAACCTGATGGCGTTAACGCCGCTAAACATCCCTTTCCACGGCTTTCCGGCCGCAATGCACTACAGTGAGAGCGACTGGGAAACCACCCGCACTCAGCTGGAACAGCTTCAGCCAACCCGTAAACCTTATATTGTGATTCAGCCCACGTCCCGCTGGCTGTTCAAGTGCTGGGAAGACAATAAAATGGCTGGGCTGATTGACCGTCTTGCCTCAGATGAAATGGATATTGTGCTGACCGCTGCGCCAGATAAGAAAGAGCTGGCGATGATCGACAATATTCTCTCGCTATGCCAGAACCGCCAGGCCATCTCTCTGGCAGGTAAACTGACTCTGCCGCAGTTAGCCGCGCTGATTGACCATGCCAACCTGTTTATCGGCGTCGATTCCGCCCCGATGCATATGGCTGCCGCGCTGGATACGCCCTGTATTGCGCTGTTTGGCCCAACCAAGCTGAAGCAATGGCGGCCGTGGGGCGACAACAACAAGGTGATCTGGGCGGGTGACTATGCGCCGCTGCCCTCACCGGACAGCATCGATACCAAAACGGAAACGCGTTATCTCAGCGCTATCCCACTTGAAGACGTGGTGAAAGCCGCAAGGAATTATCTGGATGAGTAAGGTCAGACTGGCCATAGTGCGCCAGAAATATCGCCCCGATGGCGGCGCCGAGCGGTTTATCTCACGTGCGCTGGAAGCGCTGGATGACGATAGCCTGGAATTAAACATCATTACCCGCAGCTGGCAGGGAGAACCCAAGCCAGAGTGGCACCTGCATATCTGCAACCCGAAAAAGTGGGGCCGGATCTCCCGCGAACGTGGCTTTGCCGTGGCCGCACGGGCCTGCTGGCAGCAGGAGAAGTTTGATATCGTGCAAAGTCACGAGCGTATTGCGGGCTGCGATATTTTCCGCGCCGGCGACGGCGTGCACCGGGTGTGGCTGGAACAGCGCGCCCGGGTCGTGTCTCCGGTGCAGCGATTGCTGACGCAGGTAAGCCGTTATCACCGCTATGTGATGACCGCAGAAGAAGAGATGTTCCGCTCCCCTGCGCTTAAAAAGATCATCTGCAATTCGCTGATGGTGAAAAACGACATCATGCGCTGCTTCCAGGTACCCGAAGAGAAGTTTGCGGTGATTTATAATGCCATCGACTCCACGCGCTTTATGCCCGCAACCGCCGAGCAACGTCAGCAGTCTCGTGAGCAGCTTAACCTGCCGGATAATGCGAAAGTGTTTATCTATGTCGGTTCAGGCTTTGAACGCAAAGGTCTTAAGGCCAGTATCAGCGCGCTGGCAGCGACCGATGCGCACCTGTTGGTGATCGGGCAGGACAAGCAGCAATCACGTTACGAAAACCTCGCGCGCAGCCTGGGATGCGAAAAACGCATTCATTTCCTGGGCGTGCAGAACAACGTCATCCCCTTCTATCACGCCGCTGACAGCTTGATTCTGCCTACGCTGTACGATCCCTTCCCTAACGTCATTCTGGAAGCGATGGCCTGCGGATTACCGGTCATCACCAGTTTTACCTGTGGCGGTGCGGAATTCATTGTCGATGGTAAACAAGGGTTTGTCTGTGATGCGTTGGACGTGCCGGCGTTGACGGCGGCGGCCGTTGCCATCCCACAACGCACGCTGGACAGCCGGATGGGCGATCTTGCCCGGGAAAGGGTCCTGCCCTGCTCTCCGCAACAGCTTGCCACGCAGCTTCATGTGCTATATCAACAAGTGTTGCAGCAGCCCTGATAAGAAGTGTGAGCGGAGACGACTTATCTGCTAACATGCCGTATTATTCCTCTTTTCTGGCATACTCTGGCGCGAGTCTCTCCACTCTGAATAAACACTGTGATGACAACACTTTATACCGTTCTGCTTTACCTCATTCAGCCCCTGATTTGGCTCCGGCTCTGGCTCCGCGGCCGGAAGGCTCCCGCCTACCGCAAACGTTGGGCAGAACGCTATGGCTATTGCGCCGGCAAAGTGAAGCCAGACGGTATTTTGCTGCACTCCGTTTCTGTCGGTGAGACGCTGGCTGCGGTCCCGCTGGTGCGGGCGTTGCGCCATCGCTATCCCTCGATGCCAATCACCGTCACCACCATGACGCCAACCGGCTCTGAACGCGCAGCCTCAGCGTTTGGCAAAGATGTGCACCATGTTTATCTGCCCTACGATCTCCCCGGCTCGATGAACCGCTTCCTCGATAATGTGAACCCGCGTCTGGTGATCATTATGGAAACCGAGCTGTGGCCGAACATGATCGCGCTGCTGCACAAACGAAAGATCCCGCTGGTGATCGCCAATGCCCGCCTGTCAGAACGCTCTGCAAAGGGCTACAAAAAACTCGGCAAATTTATGCAACGGCTGCTGCAACGCATTACGCTGATTGCCGCGCAGAATCAGGAAGATGGCGAACGCTTTATCAGCCTTGGCTTAAAACGCTCGCAGCTGACGGTGACCGGCAGCCTGAAGTTTGATATCTCCGTCACGCCAGAACTGGCCGCCAGAGCGATTACCCTGCGTCGCCAGTGGGCACCTCGCCGTCCGGTGTGGATTGCCACCAGTACGCATGATGGCGAAGAGAGCATTATTCTGGATGCGCACCGTAAGCTGCTGACGCGTTTCCCCAATTTATTGTTAATTCTGGTTCCCCGTCATCCGGAGCGTTTTTCTACCGCCCGCGAACTGACGCAGAAAGCCGGACTCAGCTACACCCTTCGCAGCAGTGGCGAGATCCCGTCAGGCAGCACGCAGGTGGTGATTGGCGATACGATGGGTGAACTGATGCTGCTTTACGGCATTGCCGATGTGGCCTTTGTTGGCGGCAGCCTGGTCGATCGTGGCGGCCACAATCCGCTGGAAGCGGCCGCACATGCTATCCCGGTGTTGATGGGACCTTATACCCTCAATTTCAAAGATATCTGCGCCAAGCTGCAGCAGGCTGACGGCCTGATTACCGTCACCGATGCGGACTCGCTGGATAAAGAAATTGGTACGCTGCTGACCGACGAAGATTATCGCCTTTACTATGGCCGTCATGCCGTCGAAGTGCTGCATCAGAACCAGGGTGCGCTGCAGCGTCTGCTACAGTTACTCGAACCCCATCTGCCACAGCGGAATCACTAAATGTCTTCACGCCAGGCTCTTTCAGTCGTGCTGATCGCCAAAAACGCGGCTGACCTGCTGCCAGAATGTCTGGAGTCCGTGAGCTGGGCCGATGAGATCGTCCTGCTCGACTCAGGTAGCAGTGATGGCACACCCCAGGTTGCTGCCCGACACGGCGCAAAAGTCTTTCACTCCACGGAATGGCACGGCTATGGCCGTCAGCGTCAGCTGGCGCAGAGTTATGCCAGCCATCCGATGATTTTGATGATCGACAGCGATGAGCGCGTGACGCAACAGCTGCGCGCTTCGATAGAGGCCGTGCTAACAAGCCCCGCCTCAGCTGACGCGGTGTACAGTCTGGGTCGCCGTAACCTGTTTTTAGGCCGCTTTATGCGCCACAGCGGCTGGTATCCGGACCGGGTCACCCGCCTCTATCCTTCCCGCTATCAATACAACGATCACCAGGTGCATGAGTCGCTCGACACCCAAGGCGTTGCCGTGACTGCGCTGAAAGGCGATCTTCTGCATCTGACCTGTCGTGACTTTTCTGCCTTCCAGTGGAAACAGTTCGCCTACGCGGAGGCCTGGGCAAAACAGCGCTATCATCAGGGCAAGCGCTGCGGCATTGTTTCCATCTTTACGCACACCATCGGCGCCTTCTTCAAAACGCTGGTTTTGCGTGCAGGTTTTCTGGATGGCAAACAGGGCTGGCTGCTGGCGGTCGTCAATGCGCAGTACACCTTCAATAAATACGCGGCGCTTTGGGCGCTGAATAACTCTTCTCACGCTTCCGGCAAGGGCGGTCTATGAGCACCAAAGCGATTTATCCTGGCACCTTTGATCCGATGACCAATGGCCATCTGGATATCGTGACGCGAGCCGCGTTGATGTTTGACCGTATCGTACTGGCTATCGCGGCCAGTCCCAGCAAGAAACCGATGTTCACGCTGGAAGAGCGCGTAAGCCTGGCGCAGCAGGTGGTAGCCCATTTGCCGAACGTGGAGGTGGTGGGATTCAGTGATTTGATGGCGAACTTTGCCCGCGATCAGCAAGCCAATGTGCTGGTAAGAGGCCTGAGGGCCGTCTCTGACTTTGAATATGAGATGCAGCTGGCCCACATGAACCGCCATCTGTTGCCGGAGCTGGAGAGCGTGTTTTTGATGCCTTCAGAGCAGTACTCGTTTATCTCTTCTTCGCTGGTGAAAGAAGTGGCGCGTCACAAAGGTGATGTGAGCGCCTTTCTACCGCAGCCCGTTTTTGACGCGCTGCAGGCTAAACTCTAAGCCTTATTTCTGACAGGTCGGACAATAAAAGGTACTGCGCTGGGCGTGCTTCGCGCTCTTAATCGGCGTGGCACAGACCCGACAGGGTTCGCCTGCCCGACCATACACCTGCAACTCCTGCGCGAAATAACCCGGCTTACCGTCCGTCTGCAGAAAATCACGCAGCGTTGTTCCCCCTTGCTCAATTGAACGTAGCAGTACCGCCTTGATGGTTTTCACCAGCAAAGCCGCTTCGTCCTGAGTCAGGGTCATGGCCGGACGATCGGGATGGATCCCGGCAACAAACAGGGATTCGCTGGCGTAAATATTCCCCACTCCCACCACCAGTTTGTTATCCATCAGCCAGGGTTTAACCGGCGTCCGCTTGTTTCTCGACTTATCAAACAGATACTCCGCCGAGAAGGCATCATGCAGGGGTTCCGGGCCAAGATGGGCCAGCACATTGCTCGCGGCTAAATCCGTGCACCACAGCCAGGCACCAAAGCGGCGAGGATCGGTATAACGCAGGACCTTACCGTTGCTCATCACCAGATCGACGTGGTCATGTTTGGCAGGGGGAAGCTCTTCGGGCAGCACGCGCAGGCTACCGGACATTCCCAGGTGAATGATGATCCAGCCATGCGGCAGCTCAATCAGCAGATACTTGGCACGGCGTTGCACGCTGAGCACCGGTTGATCGCTGAGGCTCTGAATTTCGAGGGAAACCGGCCAACGCAGGCGGTCATTGCGGACAATAGCATGAAGAATAGTGGCGCCCACCAGATGCGGTTCAATGCCGCGGCGGCTGGTTTCGACTTCAGGTAACTCCGGCATGTACTTGCCTCCCGTTAAGGTCCGTTATCCTTTTTTAAAAACAAAAAACCCGGCCGAAGCCGGGTTTTTCATCCACTGAAATCAATTACTTGATTTTAGCTTCTTTATAGATCACGTGCTGGCGGACAACTGGATCAAATTTCTTCAATTCCAATTTTTCCGGCTTAGTACGCTTGTTCTTCGTGGTGGTATAGAAGTGACCTGTCCCAGCAGAAGAAACCAGCTTGATCTTCTCACGAATACCTTTAGCCATGATTCAGTTCCTTTACCTTAGTACTTCTCACCGCGGGTACGCAGATCGGCCAGGACCGTCTCAATACCCTTTTTATCAATTACGCGCATGCCTTTGGCAGTGACGCGCAGTGTAACGAAGCGCTTTTCGCTCTCAACCCAAAAACGGTGAGAGTGCAGGTTCGGCAGGAAACGGCGTTTCGTCGCGTTCATTGCGTGGGAGCGGTTGTTACCCGATACCGGACGCTTGCCAGTTACTTGGCAGACTCGTGACATGTCTATTCTCCAAAAATCAAATCAGCTCGAGCTTTAAAAATAAGGTTTTGGCCGCCTCGTCAGGCTCTAAGACCCTCCAGGCGAGTTCAATGTGAACCCGCTGAGTAGGCCTATTTGCCAAACCCGAGATTCTCAAAGGTGGCGTAGTATACGCCCTGCGCCGCCGCTGCTCAAGTCCCGAACAGATAAAGATCCCTCTGGATCGTGCAAAATAGCTTCATTTGAACACTTAACCGTTCTTAACTCGGGACAAAAAATGAGCTTTTAGCCGAACCGGGTGGGCTACATCCACCCGCGTTCGGCAAAAGAGACCGACTCGCCGTGCCCAATGACAATATGGTCCAATACGTGAATATTCATTAACTGGCAGGCCGCGACAATTCGCCGCGTGACCTGATGGTCAGCCCTACTGGGGCGGGCAATCCCGGAGGGATGATTATGCGCCAGAATCAGCGCAGCCGCATTTTTCGCCAGCGCTTCTTTGACGATTTCCCGTGGATGAACTTCGACGCTATTTAAGGTTCCGGCAAACATTTCGCACGCGTGAATCATCCGGTGCTGGTTATCAAGAAACGCCACCATAAAAATTTCTCGCTCACGGTGCGCTAGTTGACTAATAAAAAAGGTAAGCATATCGGCCGTCCCGCCCGCCAGCTGGCGCTCCTGAACTGGAATACTGGAAAAGAAACGGCGGGCTAACTCGGCTATCGCATTGATCTGGGTATATTTTGCATCACCTATCCCTTTAACCCGATCAAATGCCGTCCGGTCTGCCGTCATCAAATGGTATAACGAGCCAAATGTCCCTATCAGCTGCTGCGCCAGCGCCATCACATGCACACCGCCCGATCCCGTGCGTAAAAACAGCGCAAGTAATTCGGTATCGTTCAATGCCTCAACGCCTTTCACCAGTAATTTTTCTCTCGGCGGTAACTCCGTCCACTGTTTCATCTTGCGTATCCCTTCTTCCTCAGCCCGAAAAAGCATGGCATTATATACAGTACTTTTCCACCCTTCCGGTCTGACTCTGCGAATTGTCTCGCAAAGGCTACAGAGTGCTAACAGGCACCGCCGGATGAGTATGGTAAAATAGCGGCATTGTGGCGGCAGTGAGCCGCGCCAGTCTGACTCTACAGGGCGGATAGCAAGATGACGGGATTAACCGGTAAACACATTGTTCTGGGCGTAAGCGGCGGTATCGCAGCCTATAAAGCACCCGAACTGGTCAGGCGCCTGCGCGATCGCGGGGCTGAGGTGCGCGTGGTGATGACGGAAGCGGCAAAAGCCTTTATCACACCGCTTAGCCTGCAGGCTGTTTCTGGCTATCCGGTATCTGATGACCTGCTCGATCCGGCAGCGGAAGCGGCGATGGGGCACATCGAGCTGGGGAAATGGGCCGATTTGGTGATCCTGGCACCCGCTACAGCGGACCTTATTGCGCGGGTGACGGCAGGGATGGCAAATGACCTCGTGACCACCATCTGCCTCGCCACACCGGCACCGATTGCCGTGGTGCCGGCAATGAATCAGCAGATGTACCGGGCACCGGCCACCGAGCATAATTTGCAGGTGCTGGCACAGCGGGGTGTGCTGATTTGGGGGCCGGACAGCGGCAGCCAGGCCTGTGGTGATGTCGGTCCAGGCCGGATGTTAGATCCGCTGGCGATTGTGGATGAAGCGGTGAACTGGTCTTCACCCGTCAACGATCTGAAACATCTCAACATTATGATCACCGCCGGTCCCACCCGTGAATCGCTGGATCCGGTTCGGTTCATTACTAACCACAGCTCAGGTAAGATGGGCTTCGCGATTGCCGCCGCGGCGGCAAAACGGGGCGCAAACGTCACCTTGATCAGTGGTCCTGTGGCATTAAACACGCCGCAATGGGTTAAACGCACCGACGTGTTAACCGCGTTAGAGATGCAACATGCGGTGATGGCAAGCGCCGCTAAACAACATATTTTTATTGGCACGGCAGCCGTTGCAGACTATCGTGCCGCTGAAGTTGCGCCAGATAAAATCAAAAAACAGGGTGATGAAGTCACCCTCAAAATGGTAAAAAACCCCGACATCGTTGCAGGGGTCGCGCACATGCAGGAGGGCCGCCCTTACGTCGTAGGGTTTGCGGCAGAAACCCAGAATGTGGAAGAATACGCGCAACAAAAACGGGTCCGTAAAAACCTGGATTTAATCTGCGCCAACGATGTTTCGAAAGCCGGGCAGGGTTTCAACAGTGATACCAATGCTCTGCACCTTTTTTGGCAGGAGGGAGAGAAAGTCTTACCGCTCAGCGATAAGTCACTCCTTGGCCAACAGTTACTAGACGAGATAGTCAGCCGTTATGATGAAAAAAATCGACGTTAAGATTTTAGATGCGCGTGTGGGTAAAGACTTCCCATTACCCACCTACGCCACCTCTGGATCGGCAGGTCTTGACCTGCGCGCCTGCCTGGATGAAGCCATTTTACTGGCACCAGGCGCCACCACGCTGGTGCCAACCGGTCTGGCTATTCACATTGGCGACCCGCAACTGGCAGCAGTCATTCTTCCCCGCTCTGGCCTTGGCCATAAACATGGCGTGGTGTTGGGTAATCTGGTCGGTCTGATCGATTCGGATTACCAGGGCCAGCTGATGGTTTCCGTCTGGAACCGTAGTCAGGAAGCCTTCAACATTGAACCCGGCGAGCGCATCGCTCAGATGGTCTTCGTGCCGGTCGTTCAGGCTGAATTCAATCTGGTAGAAGACTTTGATACCAGCGATCGCGGAGAAGGTGGCTTTGGTCACTCTGGTCGCCAGTAAGCGTCTGCCTGCAGATCGTTAGCCAGTCACTTATCCTTATTTTCGCCGTGAGCGCTTTGCTCACGGACGTTGCGTGGGCTACTGCCCTATTAAAGTGATATTTCAGGGGTTTTTCAGGTCATGGCAGAGAAAAAGAGTGCGAAAAGGAATCGTCGCGAAGAAATATTGCAGGCTCTGGCGCAAATGCTGGAATCAAGCGATGGCAGTCAGCGGATCACCACGGCCAAACTGGCCGCCAACGTTGGGGTTTCGGAAGCGGCGCTGTATCGCCATTTCCCCAGCAAAACCCGGATGTTTGACAGCCTGATCGAGTTCATTGAAGACAGCCTGATTACGCGCATCAATCTGATTCTGAAAGACGAAAAAGAGACGCTGCCGCGTCTGCGTCTGATTATCCAGTTAATTCTGGGTTTTGGTGAGCGTAATCCGGGTTTAACGCGCATTCTGACCGGCCATGCACTGATGTTTGAACAGGACCGTCTGCAGGGACGAATCAATCAGCTGTTCGAGCGCATTGAAGTGCAGCTGCGTCAGGTGCTTCGCGAGCAGAAATTGCGGGAAGGCGAGGGTTTTGTGACCGATGAAACGCTGCTGGCCAGTCAACTGCTGGCGTTCTGTGAAGGCTTGCTTTCCCGCTTTGTCCGTTCCGGCTTCCGCTACCGTCCAACGGTAGACTTTGATACCCGCTGGCCCTTGCTGGCGTCTCAGCTGGTATAAACAGACTGCGGGTCAGAGGGATCTGACCCGCGACAATCTTAGATACCGTACTCTTTACGGTAAGCACGAACCGCCACCAGATGGTCTGCCATCTCCGGCTTCTCTTCCAGATAAGCAATCAGCTCTTCCAGCGTAATAATCGAAATGACCTTACAGCCGTAATCCCGCTCAACTTCCTGAATGGCTGACTCCTTGCCACGTCCGCGTTCCTGACGATCCAGCGAAATCAGCACGCCAGCCAGCGTGGCATGACTTGCTGAAATGATCTCCATCGATTCGCGGATGGCGGTACCGGCCGTGATCACATCGTCCACCAGCATAATGCGCCCCTGCAACGGGCTGCCCACCAACGTGCCACCTTCACCGTGCGTCTTGGCTTCTTTACGGTTGAAGCAATAAGGCACATCGCGATCGTGATGGTCGGCCAGCGCGACGGCGGTGGTGGTCGCAATTGGGATACCTTTGTACGCCGGACCAAAAACCAGGTCGAAATCAATACCGGAATCTACCAGCGCCTGGGCATAGAAACGCCCAAGTAACGCCAGATCGCGGCCCGTATTGAACAGGCCAGCATTGAAGAAATAAGGGCTGGTGCGCCCTGATTTCAGCGTGAACTCACCAAACTTCAGCACCTGCTTGTTGATGGCGAATTCGATAAATTGGCGCTGCCAGGCTTTCATGTCTTGGTCCTCTGCTTGTCATAAAAAAGGCGACTCACGGGTCGCCTCATAAAATCAGTCTTTCAGCGCTGCTTTCTGCGCCAGAATCAGGGAATCAATTCCCCCTCTTGCCAGAGCAAGCAGCTGGAGCAGCTCATCGTGGCTGAAGGGCTCGCCTTCTGCGGTGCCCTGCACTTCAATCATGCGGCCATCTTCCGTCATCACCACATTCATGTCGGTTTCAGCGGCGGAGTCTTCGACGTATTCCAGGTCGCACAGCGCTTCGCCGTTAACGATACCGACGGAAATGGCGGCCACCATCCCTTTCATTGGATTGGTTTTCAGCTTGCCGATAGAGACCAGATGGTTAAGGGCATCGGCCAGCGCCACGCAGGCACCGGTGATGGAGGCGGTACGGGTTCCGCCATCCGCCTGCAGCACGTCACAGTCCAGGGTGATGGTGAATTCACCCAGCGCCTTCAAATCCAGCGCCGCACGCAAAGAGCGGGCGATCAGACGTTGAATTTCCAGCGTGCGGCCACCCTGCTTACCTTTCGCGGCTTCGCGGGCATTACGGCTGTGGGTCGCGCGCGGCAGCATGCCGTACTCAGCGGTTACCCAGCCTTGTCCCTGACCTTTCAGAAAACGCGGTACGCCTTCTTCGATGGTGGCGGTACACAGCACTTTGGTATCACCGAATTCAACCAGAACTGAACCTTCAGCATGTTTGGTGTAATGACGGGTCAGTGTGACAGGGCGCACTTGTTGTGCGCTACGGCCTGCAGGACGCATGGTTTCTCTCCGGCTAGCAAATCAGTATTGGCTGCGCATTATACGGATTTCACCGCCGAATGCCTACGTTCGCCTGATGCAGACGGCGTTTCTTATGCCTGAGATGACTTTCTTACGTCTAAAATTGCAGCGCAGCGCAACGCAGAGTGAAAAGCGCGGCAAGTTGTGGCTAAATGCTGCCTTCTCTCATTAGTCTGCCGGACATCATTGAAATGCCTGACGTACTTCATTTTCTTCTGGCCCTTGTGGTCATCTTTTGCCTGGCGTTGCTGTTCAGTAACGACCGTAAAAAAATCCGCCCTCGGGTGATCCTTCAGCTGGTCGTGATTGAAGCCGCGCTGGCCTGGTTCTTCCTGCACGCGTCCAGTGGCCTGACGCTGGTCACCGCGGTGTCCGGATTCTTTGAAACCCTGCTGAAATTTGCCGGGCAAGGATCGGAGTTCGTCTTTGGTGGCATGGCAAGTCAGGGTCTGGCCTTCATCTTCCTGGGTGTGCTCTGCCCGATCATCTTTATCTCGGCACTGATCGGGATTTTGCAGCACCTGCGTATTTTGCCGCTGCTGATCCGTCTGGTTGGCACGGTTCTGTCGAAAGTGAACGGGATGGGCAAACTGGAGTCGTTTAACGCGGTCAGTACCCTGATCCTCGGCCAGTCTGAGAACTTTATCGCCTATAAAGGCATTCTGGCTGATATCTCCCCTCGCCGCCTGTATTCAATGGCGGCGGCGGCGATGTCGACGGTGTCACTGTCGATTGTTGGCGCCTATATGTCGATGATTGAACCGCGCTACGTGGTGGCGGCTTTGCTGCTTAACATGTTCAGCACCTTTATTATCCTGTCGATCATCAATCCGACGGTGCCAGGCGACGAGCCGGAAATCAAACTGGAAAAGCTGCACGAAGATCAGAGCTTCTTTGAAATGCTGGGGGAATACATTCTTGCCGGCTTTAAGGTGGCGATGATTATTATGGCGATGCTGATTGGCTTTATTGCGCTGATTGCTGCGGTCAACGCCATCTTCTCCAGCCTGTTTGGCATCAGCTTCCAGGAAATCCTCGGCTACATCTTCTGGCCATTTGCCTGGTTGATAGGCATTCCGGCCCCGGATGCGCTGCGAGCAGCCAGTATCATGGCGACCAAACTGGTGGCAAATGAGTTTGTGGCAATGATTGAGCTGAAGAAAATCGCGGCGGAGCTTTCACCTCGCGGGCTTGGCATCCTCTCCGTCTTCCTGGTTTCGTTCGCCAACTTTGCTTCCATTGGCATTGTCGCGGGCGCGATCAAAGGCCTGAACGAACAGCAGGGCAACGTGGTTTCCCGCTTTGGTCTGAAGCTGGTCTACGGGTCGACGCTGGTCAGCCTGCTGTCAGCCGCCTTTGCCGGTTTGGTGTTGTAATCTGACAACCAGCCCGGCGTGATGCCGGGCTGAACTTAAAAGCCGACACAGACCAGGCTATCCACCCGCATCACCGACTCCTGCTGGAAGCGCTGCTTGTAACGCGTGCGCAGCGCTTCAATATTCTGCTGATACTGCTTGCCTGGCGCATGGATCAGCATCAACGCCTTACTGCCCTCTCGTGCCACCTTGCCGTCTTCTCCCAGCCACTGACCTTTGGCATCAAATACCGTCAGGCCATCTTTGAAGCGTGGCGTAACCTCGCTGTCGACAAACGATTGCCATTCAGCGTGAGTGATATCCGCGCCATGAGGCCGGCTCAGACCAAAATAAAGCGTGGTTTGCTGCATGGCATCGCCCACCTGGCAGCTGGCGGGGGTCACGGTAGTTTGCTGGCTGGAAGCCATGCAGCCGCTGAGGGTAAAGGCGACAGCCACAGCAATAACGGAAGAGGTTTTCATGAAGTTCCTGATGCAGATTACGGGTAACTGCATCATAAGCTGGCCCGGGTAAAAAACCAGTGACGATCGCTGATTTCATTGAGTTTAGCCGAATGCCTGTTAAGGCCTGGCTTGCGCCGCTATAATCCGTTTATCTTTCTCAGAAAACGGGTACGCACATGATCCGCAGTATGACCGCCTACGCGCGGCGTGAAACCAAAGGCGAATGGGGCAACGCAGCCTGGGAACTTCGTTCCGTTAACCAGCGCTATTTAGAAACCTACATCCGCCTGCCGGAGCAGTTCCGTGGCCTGGAGCCGGTGATCCGTGAGCGCATCCGTAACCGCCTGACCCGCGGTAAAATCGAATGCAACCTGCGTTTTGACGCCGATCCCAGCGCGCAGAGCGCGTTGGTGCTGAATGAAAAGCTGGCTGTTCAGCTGGTTCAGGCCGCTAACTGGGTCAAAATGCAGAGCGATGAAGGGGAAATCAACCCGGTTGATATTCTGCGCTGGCCTGGCGTGATGTCTGCCGAAGAGCAGGATTTGGATGCTATTTCCGCCGAGCTGTTAACGTCGCTGGATACCGCACTGGAAGACTTTATCACTTCCCGTGAGACAGAAGGCACGGCGCTGAAAGCGATGATTGAACAACGTCTTGAAGGCGTGACGACGGAAATCGGCAAGGTGCGAACGCAGATGCCAGACGTGTTGAAATGGCAGCGCGAGCGGCTGGTCAGCAAGCTGGAAGATGCGCAGGTACAGCTGGACAGCAACCGCGTTGAGCAGGAACTGATCATGCTGGCACAGCGTGTTGACGTGGCTGAAGAGCTGGATCGTCTGGAAGCGCACGTTAAAGAGACCTACAACATCCTGAAGAAGAAGGAAGCCGTTGGCCGCCGTCTCGACTTTATGATGCAGGAGTTCAACCGCGAGTCGAACACCCTGGCCTCTAAATCGATCAATGCCGAGATCACCACCTCCGCCATCGAGCTGAAAGTGCTGATTGAGCAGATGCGCGAGCAAATCCAAAACATCGAATAACCGCGTCCATGCGTACAAAGCCCACTGTTCAGTGGGCTTTCACCTGACTTCACGATCATTCCAACACTTAACGCGTCACATACTCCCCCAGCTCTTGCTGAACCTGCGAGCCATCACGCACCAGCACGGGAATTGCGTCGAGCGGCGCGGCAACGCCTATCCATTGACCGCCTTCATGCTGCTCCCCGTTTAACTCACGCCAGGTCGTCCCCGCAGGCAGCCAGACACGGCGTTCGCGCTGTCCCTGGTGAAGAATGGGTGCCACCAGGATATCGGGCCCAAACATGTACTGATCTTCCACCTGCCAGCTTTCACTCTGTTCAGGGAATGCGTAGAACATGGCACGCATCACCGGATCGCCCTGCTCATGAGCCACATCCATCATGCGGTTGATGTAAGGACGCAGCTTTTCACGAACCAGCAGCCAGTGGCGCATGATCTGATAGTTATCCTCACCGTAGCTCCAGACCTCATTCGGCGACCCGCTATTACATTGGGCAATACCGTCTCGCCAGGCCTCAGGAGGTTGGATCTGTGGTTCCCGGTAGCCATGCAGACGGAAAACCGGGCAGAAAACGCCCCACTGGAACCACCGGATCAGCAACTCCTGGAAGGCAGGATCGTTAACGTTACCGCCCTGAAATCCGCCGATATCGGTGGTCCACCAGGGAATACCTGCCATCCCCATGTTCAGGCCGGCGGCAATCTGGTTGCGGAGTGAATGGAAAGAGGAATGGATATCGCCAGACCATGCCAGTACGCCATAGCGCTGGCTACCTGCCCAGGCACAACGAACCAGATTGACGATGTCGGTTTCTCCCTGCTCTTTCAGCCCATCATAGAAACCGGCAGCAAACTTCTGCGGATAGATATTACCGACCTCAAGCACCGGACCGAGATGATAGCGATAGTTATCAAAATCATAGGCGCGGTATTCCGGCTCGGCTTCATCCAGCCAGAACAGCTTGATACCCAGGTCATAGTAATTCTGTTTTACCTTCTCCCAGACAAACCGCCGTGCCTCAGGATGTGTTGCATCGAAGAAGGTGGTGTTGCCCATAAAATCCAGATTGACCGACACGCCGCGATCGGTATTCACCAGATAGCCTTTGGACTTCATCTCTTGATAATTTTCGGTGCGGCTGTCGACGGTTGGCCACACTGATACCATCGTTTCGATGCCCAGCGATTTCAACTCGGCGACCATCGCCTTCGGATCTGGCCAGTCTTTGGGATCGAAGCACCAGGTACCCTGATTCGGCCAGTGGAAGAAGTCGATAACGATTACAGACAATGGCAGGTGACGACGATGATACTCACGTGCCACCTCCAACACTTCCTGTTGGGTTCGGTAACGTAATTTGCATTGCCAAAAACCGGTGGCGAATTCCGGCATTTTTGGCGCAGTGCCTGTTACGGCGCCATATTGACGGACGATTTCCGCAGGCGTCTCACCGGCAGTGATCCAGTAATCCATCTGCTCAGTCACTTTGGCCTGCCACTCGGTCCCATTTTTCGCGAAGGTCGCCTCACCAATAGCCGGATTATTCCACAGCAGCCCATAACCCAGGCTGGAGAGCATAAAGGGCACGCTGGCCTGGGAATTACGCTGCGCCAACTCTAACGTGCAGCCTTTCAGGTCTAACCAGGGTTGCTGATACTGGCCCATGCCATAGATTTTCTCTTCCGGCCGGGCTTCAAAGCGGACGGTCAGCTGATATTTTCCACCGGGAATAGGACGGAACTCACGGGCATCCAGCTTCAGCGCGCTGATGTACTTATCCTGATTCTTTTCGCTGGCGCCAATGCCCACCGTGGTGCGCTGGCGCCAGAACTCTTCCAGCAGTAATTCACCGTGCTGGTTATAAAAAGCCAGCTGGCCTTTGATGTTCAGCACCGCTTTTAAATTGCCGTGGGTGATGCTCAGGGTTTCCGGCCCTTCCGTGATCGACACGGGTGTCTCTTGCGGGTCTGGTAACAGTGCCCAGCATTCATCTTTGATCGGCGGTAAGCAGGTGGCGCGAACGCGCAGGCTGTTCTTCCCCCAGGGTTCAACAACCAGCGTTTGTCGATCGAAATGCCACAGAATACGGCGCTGCTCTGCGATTAACTCGCTCATAGAAACTCCTGATTAGTAACGATCGCTTTGTAGCGATCTTTTCGAGGTATTAACGTCAGCCATCGTGGCATCGCTCAGCATGTACCAACGCAGCGTCAGCGCGCTGAGAATTGAAAGCACGCCGGGAACCAGGCTGAACAACGCGATAATGGCGGACATGGCGACCGGGTTTTGCATCTCAGCATGGGGAATGTAGCCGCTCAGGCCCAGCGTCCAGCCGACGATCGCTCCGCTCACCGCCATGCCCATTTTCAAGATGGAAAGCAGCGTGGAGAAGATGGTGCCGTCCATACGTTTTCCCTGAGTGTATTCACCGTAATCGACCACATCAGACATCATCACCCACATCAGGGTGGTGGTAATTTGGTAGAAGGTGGAAACCAGTACCACCATCACCACCAGCAGACTGATGGAGGCGGGCAGGAAGAAGATCGCGATACTTAGTAGGCCTGCGGCCCAGGCAGCCAGCCTGAATACCTGCACCTTACTGCGGCCGGTGGTCAGGGGTTTACACAGCGCACTGCCCGCGCTTTTGCCGACGATGTGTGCCCCCAGCAGCCACATAAAATAGCTGGGATTGCCCAGGTGATAGGTCACGTAATACATCATGGCGCCGAGCCTGATAACGCCAAAAGCAATGTTGAAAAACACCAGACCCGCCACAACACGCCACTGGTCGTTACGCAGTAAGTCGCGCAGGTCGCTGATAAAGTTTTCGTGGCTGGCCGGTGCCTGGATACGCTCCCTGGTATTTCTGAAACAGATCAGGAACATAAAGACGGTTGCGCCAGCCATGATGGCCATCGCCCCCCGATAACCGGCCAGTTTATCTTCGCCGCCAATATACTGGGCGAGCGGCATCATCAGGAAAGTGGACATCGCGCCGCCGAGGGTCGCGAGGAAAAAACGGTAGGATTGCAGCGAAATGCGCTCTTCATTATCCGACGTGATGATCGCGCCCATCGAGCAATAAGGAATGTTGATGGCGGTGTACATCAGCATCATCGCTACGTAAGTCACGCTGGCAAAAATCATTTTTCCGCTCAGCGAGAGGGATTCCGGCACGGCGTAGATCAACAGACAACTGGCACCAAACGGCACAGCCAGCCACAGCAACCAGGGGCGAAATTTACCCCAGCGCGTTTTGGTGCGGTCCGCAATGAGGCCCATCAGGGGATCGATGATGGCATCAGCCGCGCGCGCAAGCAGGAACATCGTTCCGACGAAGACGGCGGGCAATCCCACCACATCGGTATAATAAAAGGTCAGGAAAATGATCACATTTTCGAGACCAATATGGCTGGCCATATCGCCGAGGCCGTAGCTAATTTTTTCTTTTACCGATAACGTCTCTTTCATAGATGGCACGCCTGTTGTTAAGGGTTGCAGATCGTGGCCTGGAAGCCTTAAGGGAAACTGACGTTTAGTTATAGAGTTGAGGCGAGGAAGGCTCAATTGCGGGATCTCGTTCCATTTTTATGATTTCTTATTTCTGTGATACCGGTAACTCCTTTATGTCAAAGCGGTACGGAAGGTTGCGCAATGACGCCTTCCGGACCTGCATCGGCGTTTTTTGTGGGCTTACGCCAGCCGCCAGGCTAAAATGCCCCCTTATTTTCTATGGATTATTTTGAGGCTTATTATGCAAACCCTTCCTCCCTGCCCGAAGTGTCACTCTGAATATACCTGGCAGGATGGCGCGCTCTTCAATTGCCCTGAGTGCGGTCACGTCTGGTCCGAAGGGGCTGAAGCCGCGTCTGATGACGCGCTGATTGTGAAAGATGCTAACGGCAACCTGTTGGCCGATGGCGACAGCGTCACGGTGATTAAAGATTTAAAAGTGAAAGGCAGCTCAACCCCGCTAAAAATCGGCACCCGAGTTAAAAGCATTCGTCTGGTGGAAGGCGACCACAATATTGACTGCAAAATTGATGGTTTTGGCCCGATGAAGTTGAAATCAGAGTTTGTGAAGAAGAACTAATCCTGAAAGATGCCGGAATCTTAGTGTGAAAGTTGCCTGCCCGGCGCCGATGCGTCGGTCCGGACAGGGACGTCGGGGCGATCGTCAGTTGAGCTCGCGGGCCGCTTTTTCGAGGATCGGCATTTTTTCCTCCACCACTTTTTGCATCCGCGCCATCACTCTCTCTCTGACAGCGGGAGGCGCCGTTTCAGGTCGTCCGGCATTGAAAGGCGGCTGCGGTGCGTACTCAAGGCCAAGCTGAATTGACTGCGCCATCTCTTCTCCGGCAATTTCGGCAATCACCACCAGCGCAAAATCAATTCCTGCGGTCACGCCACCGCCGGTAATGATGTGCCCATCCTTCACCACGCGCTCGTTATCCGGGATCGCGCCAAACAGCGCCAGCGAATCACGCCATGCCCAGTGACAGGCGGCTCTTTTCCCCTTCAGCAAGCCAGCGGCTGCGAGGATCATTGAACCCGTACAGACTGACGTCACGTAGCTGGCATTCAACCCTAAGCGTCGAATGGCAGCGAGAAAGTCGGCATTCTCGATCGCGTTAGTGCAGGTGCCGCCCGGCACACAGAGCAGATCGCATTCGGTAATCTCATCCAGGGCAGCAAGGCCGGAAAAGCTGAAGCTTTCCACAACGACAGGCTCAGCGCCAAGTGATGCCACCACAACTTTTGCATCCGGCAGGCGGGAAAAAAACTGATAAGGACCGGTGAAATCTAACTGCGTAATTCCCTGATACAACGGCATAACGATGGTAAATGGCTTATTCATTGCACTCTCCCATTTATATCCTGATGACAATTCGGATTAGCTAATCTAATTTAGCTGAATTCGCCTTAAAAAAATTCAATCGTCAATCTGCTGCAGATCCTGCAGGCTTGCCGGCGATCACTCTGGAGCTGGCTATGTTACTTACTGTTCTCTACATCATCGGTATCACCGCTGAAGCCATGACCGGCGCGCTGGCAGCCGGGCGGCGCAAAATGGATATGTTCGGCGTCATCATTATCGCCTCGGTCACCGCCATTGGCGGCGGGTCGGTGCGGGATATGCTGCTAGGCCATTATCCACTTGGCTGGGTGCAGCATCCGGTCTATATCATCATTGTGGCCGCAGCGGCCGTCGTCACCACCCAATTAGCCCATCTGATGCCGCACCTGCGCAAAGTGTTCCTGGTGCTGGATGCGCTTGGCCTGGTGGTGTTCTCCATCATCGGCACAAAAGTCGCGCTGGATATGGGCCATGCGCCGATCATTGCGGCAATCTGCGCGGTCATTACCGGCGTGTTTGGCGGCGTGCTGCGCGATATGTTCTGCAACCGCATCCCGTTAGTGTTCCAGAAAGAACTGTATGCCGGCATCGCTTTCGCCTCTGGCTGGATCTATATCCTGCTGTTGAAGACCCCGCTTTCCCACGAAGTGGTGATCACCGCGACCCTGCTCTTCGGCTTTATTGCCCGTCTGCTGGCACTGCGATTTAAGCTTGGCCTGCCCATTTTCAATTACCCTCATGCTGAACACTGATCGATTGCTGAAGATGTGTTGAGAGAAAAGCGATCAGCGCCTGCACATCGGGATGCTGAAGGAAGGTCACGATCTGACCCGCACGCCTTTCGCCTATCTCTGGCAGGCGCTGCCAGTCGGCAACTTTCCGCGAGAGCAGGCTCTGCCAGTTGTCATCATCCAGCGCATCTAACGCCTTGTTGGGAACCGGCACGCCTAACGCCCTGACCCAGCGTTTAAAAGGTTGCTGATGGGTCTGGTTGAACTGGTGATAGAGCTGATTCGCCCTTGCCGGGGTAATACCGGCGATCTGGCTTAACTGTTCTGCCGTTAACGTCAGCCAGGAGAAAAGGTGAGTGAGCTGGCCGGACTGCATAATCCGCTGCCAGGTGCTTTCGCTGGCACCAGATAGAGTTAAGGCGGCCCTGCCACTCAGCCAGACAAGCCGGGCCAGAAGCTGCTGACGACAAACAGGCGTCAGGCTAAAACAGCTCAGGGGATGGAATAAGGTCGCATCAGGTAACGCGGGAAGCGTGCGATCGGCCACACGCCAGACCACCTCATCCAGCCGTGGAATGCCTTGCCCCGCCAGGCTGACCGCAACCTGATCGCCGGCGACAATGTCCGCCTCCCGCCAGCGGTTGAACGAACCGACATTTACCCGACTGACCTGCTTATCATCCAGCTTTACCGGGACAAGATTCAGCACCGTACTTATTTTCCCGGTGCGCCCAATCGGAAAATCCACCGAACGGACTTCCGTGGTCACCGTGGCGGGAGGATATTTCCAGGCCACCGACCAGGCGTTCTCGCCGGGCTGCCAGTAAGCGCCTTTAACAGGTTGGCTATGGACCACCACGCCGTCGGTGACAAAGGGTAACGGTTGAGCAAACCAACGTTCACGCCAGCCAGCGACTTCTTCCGCAGAGCGAACCGGTTTACTCCACTCGCCCATCATTGGAAAGCCCGCTTCGCTGAGCCTTTCGATCCTTTCCCGCAAGGTTGCCGGTCCGTCGGGCCACGCCCAGATAAAGATACCCAGCCTGTTCAGCGTATCTGTAGGGGTGTTGCGCCGCATGGCCCCCGCTACCGTGGCACGGGCATTCAGGCCGCCCAGTAACGTCTGTTGGTGATCGGTCATCTTCAGGTAAAGCTCGCCCTGCAAAACGAGGCTGTCAGACCCCAGCGCGATCTGTTGGGGAATATCGGGGATAAAGCGGGCTTTTTCCGTCCAGTCTTCTCCCTGCAATCCATTTCCGCGACTGATCACCTGAGCCAGTTTTCCCCGTTTGTAATGCAGGGTAACGGCCACACCGTCTACCTTGGGTTGCACCCAGAGCGCGTCTTTTCCCGCCATCCACCGTGAAAGCGCCTGCTGGTCAGCCACCTTTTTCACCCCGACGTGAGCCACCGGATGCAGGACTTTGCCGTTACGGGCCAGCGCCGGCTGGCGAAGATCGCTGCCGGGGGCAAAGCAGTGCTGCCACGACTGATACTTAAGTGCCAGCGCATCGTAACGATCGTCCGGCACTTTCTGTTCGCCCGCCCGGTAATAGGCGTCATCCCATGCACTGAGCTGATTTTCCAGCGCATTCATTTCCTGCTCTGCTCTGGCCGGCGTCCAGGCAGGACAAGCGGCCTGCGCGATGCCCGCGAACAAGGCCAGTACCAGCCATAGTTTGTTCATCCCTGTCTCCTTTTAGGGTGCTGTGGGGATTAAATGCAAAAATGGACCGGTTGGCGAGAGGCAAAGAAACGACCTGGAATGCCGCTCGAAAATTGATTTGCCTAGCATGAAAAGCTACATCCATACCGCGACCCGCTTTCCATATTCTGAGAAAATGCACCGCCAGGACGCTGAAACGCTGCATGAAGGGCATCAGCCGTGTATACTGTGCAGGAAGTAGACTCCGCTTTATTGGCATATCAAGATAATCATGGCTCAAGGCACACTTTTTATTGTTTCTGCTCCCAGTGGGGCGGGAAAATCCAGCTTGATTCACGCGTTGCTGAAAACGCAGCCGCTGTACGATACTCAGGTTTCCATTTCCCACACGACGCGGGGAGTGCGTCCCGGTGAGAATCACGGCGAACACTACTTTTTCGTCAGTCATGACGAATTCCGCGGCATGATTAAGGAAGAAGCCTTCCTTGAGCACGCGGAAGTGTTTGGCAACTATTACGGCACCTCGCGTAAAGCGATCGAGCAGGTATTAGCGACCGGCGTGGATGTGTTCCTGGATATCGACTGGCAAGGCGCGCAGCAAATCCGCCAGAAAATGCCCCAGGCACGCAGCATTTTTGTTTTGCCGCCATCGAAAGATGAACTGGATCGTCGCCTGCGTGGCCGCGGACAGGACAGCGAAGAGGTTATCACCAAGCGCATGGCTCAGGCCGTGGCAGAGATGAGCCACTTCGCGGAGTATGATTACCTTATTGTGAACGATGATTTCGACCTGGCACTGTCCGATCTGAAAACCATCATTCGCGCTGAGCGTCTGCGTATGGGCCGTCAAAAATCCCGTCATGACGCATTAATCAGCAAACTATTGGCAGACTGAGGACAACTCAGTATGATGCCCAGTCATTTCGTCACCCGTGGAGTATCACACTTATGGCACGCGTAACCGTTCAGGACGCAGTAGAGAAAATTGGTAACCGTTTTGACCTGGTTCTGGTCGCGGCTCGTCGCGCACGTCAGATGCAGGTTGGCGGTAAAGATCCGTTGGTTCCGGAAGAAAACGACAAGTCTACCGTGATCGCGCTGCGCGAAATCGAAGAAGGTCTGATCACCAACCAGATTCTGGATGTGCGTGATCGCCAGGAACAGCATGAGCAGGAAGCCGCTGAATTGCAGGCCGTAACCGCTATCGCTGAAGGTCGTCGTTAATCACCAGCCTGCAGGTCGCCCTTGTATCTGTTCGAAAGTCTCAATCAACTGATTGAAAAATACTTGCCTGAGGATCAGATTAAACGCCTCAAGCAAGCTTACCTTGTCGCACGTGATGCTCACGAGGGACAGACGCGCTCCAGTGGTGAGCCTTATATCACCCACCCGGTAGCCGTGGCCTGCATTCTTGCTGAAATGAAGCTCGACCATGAAACGCTCATGGCCGCGCTTTTGCACGACGTTATCGAAGACACGCCCGCAACGTATCAGGATATGGAACAGCTGTTTGGTCAGACTGTTGCTGAACTGGTCGAGGGGGTTTCTAAACTCGATAAGCTAAAATTCCGCGATAAAAAAGAAGCGCAGGCGGAAAACTTCCGCAAAATGATCATGGCGATGGTGCAGGATATCCGCGTCATTTTGATCAAACTCGCTGACCGCACCCACAATATGCGTACCCTCGGGGCCCTGCGCCCGGATAAAAAACGACGCATTGCGTTAGAGACGCTGGAAATTTACAGCCCTCTGGCTCACCGTCTGGGTATTCATCACCTGAAAACTGAGCTCGAAGAGCTGGGTTTCGAAGCACTTTACCCAAACCGCTACCGCGTCATTAAAGAAGTGGTTAAAGCGGCCCGCGGCAACCGTAAAGAGATGATCCAGAAAATCCTCTCTGAAATTGACGGTCGTCTGCAGGAAGCCGGGATCCCCTGTCGCGTCAGTGGTCGGGAAAAACACCTCTATTCGATTTACTGCAAAATGCACCTGAAAGAGCAGCGCTTCCATTCCATTATGGATATCTATGCTTTCCGGGTGATTGTCAGTGATTTCGATACCTGTTACCGCGTTCTGGGGCAGATGCACAGCCTCTACAAACCGCGCCCAGGTCGGGTGAAAGACTACATCGCGATCCCCAAGGCCAACGGCTATCAGTCGCTGCATACCTCGATGATTGGTCCGCACGGCGTGCCGGTCGAAGTCCAGATCCGTACCGAAGATATGGATCAGATGGCAGAAATGGGTGTCGCCGCGCACTGGGCTTATAAAGAGCAAGGTGAAAGCAGCACCACCGCACAAATCCGCGCCCAGCGCTGGCTGCAAAGCCTGCTGGAGCTGCAGCAGAGTGCCGGTAGCTCGTTTGAATTTATTGAAAGCGTGAAATCCGATCTGTTCCCGGATGAGATTTACGTTTTTACCCCGGAAGGCCGCATTGTCGAACTTCCTGCGGGCGCAACGCCGGTCGACTTTGCTTACGCCGTGCATACCGATATCGGTCATGCCTGCGTTGGCGCACGTGTCGATCGTCAGCCGTATCCGCTTTCCCAGCCGCTGACCAGCGGGCAAACCGTCGAAATCATCACCGCACCTGGCGCGCGTCCAAACGCCGCCTGGCTGAACTTTGTGGTGAGTTCGAAAGCCCGGGCGAAAATCCGTCAGCTGCTGAAAAACCTCAAGCGCGAAGACTCCGTCAGCCTTGGCCGTCGTCTGTTGAACCATGCGTTAGGGGGCAGCCGTAAACTGGCCGAAATCCCGCCTGAAAATGTTCAGCATGAGCTGGAAAGAATGAAGTTGCCGACCATGGATGACCTGCTGGCTGAAATTGGCCTCGGCAATGCGATGAGCGTGGTGGTGGCGAAGAATCTGCAGCAGGGCGAACACGCTGCGCCTGCACCACAGCAAACAACGACGTCCTCTTCGCGCAATAAGCTGCCAATCAAAGGCGCAGATGGCGTACTGATCACCTTCGCCAAGTGCTGCCGCCCGATTCCAGGCGATCCGATTGTGGCGCACGTCAGCCCTGGCAAAGGCCTGGTGGTGCACCATGAGTCGTGCCGTAACATTCGCGGCTGGCAGAAAGAGCCAGAGAAGTACATGGCCGTAGAATGGGATAAAGTCACCGAGCATGAGTTTGTGGCGGAGATCAAAGTGGACATGTTCAACCATCAGGGCGCGCTGGCGAATCTGACCGCGGCAATCAATACGGCTGAGTCCAATATCCAGAGCCTGAATACGGAAGAAAAAGATGGCCGGGTTTACAGCGCCTTTATCCGTCTTACGGCACGCGATCGCGTTCACCTGGCGAATATTATGCGTAAAATCCGCGTAATGCCGGACGTGATTAAAGTTCATCGCAACCGAAACTAACGCATGAATGCTCAACGCTATGCCCGCATCCTTGAGATGCTGGCCGCCCGCCAGCACGACCTGACCGTTTGTATGGAGCAGGTTCATAAGCCCCATAACGTCGCCGCGGTGATCCGTACCGCGGATGCGGTTGGCGTGCACGAAGTCCATGCGGTCTGGCCCGGTAGCCGGATGCGCACCATGGTCTCGTCCGCTGCAGGCAGCAACAGCTGGGTCCAGGTGAAAACGCACAGCAATATTGCTGATGCCGTCGGCCAGCTCAAAGGCCAGGGGATGCAAATTCTTGCCACCCATCTTTCTGATAAAGCCGTCGATTTCCGTGAGATTGATTACACCCGCCCTACCTGCATTCTGATGGGGCAGGAAAAAACCGGCATCACCCAGCAAGCCCTCGACCTTGCTGACCAGGACATCATTATCCCGATGATCGGGATGGTGCAGTCGCTGAACGTCTCTGTGGCCTCGGCCTTAATCCTCTACGAAGCCCAGCGCCAGCGGCAAAACGCCGGCATGTATCAGCGACGGGAAAGCACGCTGGAATACAGCGAGCAGCAGCGTTTACTGTTCGAAGGCGGTTACCCGGTGCTGGCGCGCGTCGCGAAGCACAAAGGTCTGCCTTACCCGGAAATTAGCGACGTCGGTGAAGTGATCGCCGATGCCGAATGGTGGGACAGCATGCAAGCTTCGGTACGCAGAAAATGACCGGCCGCCTGCTCGATGCCGTCCCGCTGAATTCGTTGTCTGGCGTTGGCGCAAGTCAGGCAGGCAAACTGGCGAAGCTGGGGCTGGTAACCGTGCAGGATTTATTGCTGCATCTGCCGCTGCGTTATGAAGACCGCACCCAGCTGTACGCGATTAACGATCTCCTTCCCAATATTTATGCCACGGTAGAGGGCGAAGTGCTGCAAAGCGACATCTCCTTCGGCCGTAAGCGCATGCTGACCTGTCAGATCAGTGACGGCAGCGGCATCCTCACCCTGCGCTTCTTCAACTTCAACGCTGGCATGAAAAACAGCCTCTCTCCAGGCAAACGCGTCACCGCGTATGGCGAAGTGAAACGTGGCCAGCGCGGCGCGGAGATTATTCATCCCGAATATCGCATCCAGGGTGACCATAGCGGGGTTGAGCTGCAGGAGACGCTGACACCGGTTTACTCCACCACCGAAGGCATCCGCCAGGCGACGCTACGCAATCTGACGGACCAGGCATTGGCTCTGCTGGATACCTGCGCCATTGCCGAACTGCTGCCGCCCGAGTTAAGCCAGGGCATGATCAGCCTGAAAGACGCACTGCGTACCCTGCACCGTCCGCCGCCGGATATGGCGCTCGCCGATCTGGAGAGCGGTAAGCATCCCGCTCAGCGGCGGCTGATTATGGAAGAACTGCTGGCGCACAATCTCAGCATGCTTGCCGTCCGCGCCGGTGCCCAGCGCTACCATGCCTTATCAATGCCTGCACGCCATGACCTGAGTAACAAATTACTGGCCGCGCTGCCCTTCAGCCCGACGGGTGCCCAGGCACGCGTGGTGCGTGAAATTGAGCAGGATCTGGTTCACGACTATCCGATGATGCGTCTGGTTCAGGGCGATGTGGGCTCGGGCAAAACGCTGGTCGCCGCACTCACCGCACTAAACGTCATCGCTTACGGTAAGCAGGTTGCCCTGATGGCGCCGACCGAACTGCTGGCTGAACAGCATGCCAACAACTTCCGTCAGTGGTTTGAACCGCTGGGGATTGAAGTGGGCTGGCTGGCAGGAAAACAAAAAGGCAAAGCCCGACTGGCGCAGCAGGAAGCCATCGCCAGCGGTCAGGTGTCGATGATTGTCGGCACTCATGCCATTTTCCAGGAACAGGTGCAGTTTAACGGGCTGGCACTGGTGATTATTGATGAGCAGCATCGCTTTGGCGTCCATCAGCGCCTCGCTTTGTGGGAGAAGGGCGAAGAGCAGGGTTTCCATCCGCATCAGCTGATCATGACCGCCACGCCCATTCCGCGAACGCTGGCGATGACTGCCTATGCTGACCTTGATACCTCGACGATTGATGAACTGCCGCCGGGCAGAACGCCGGTCACCACGGTTGCCATCCCCGATACCCGCAGGCCGGACATTATCGCCAGGGTGAAAAGCGCCTGCAGCGATGAAGGGCGTCAGGCGTACTGGGTATGTACCCTGATTGAAGAATCTGAACAGCTAGAGGCGCAGGCCGCAGAAGCCACCTGGGAAGAACTGAAGCTGGCGCTGCCAGAATTGAACGTTGGACTGGTGCATGGGCGCATGAAGCCGTCGGAAAAGCAGGCGGTGATGCAGGCCTTTAAGCTGGGTGAGATCCACCTGCTGATCGCCACCACGGTGATTGAAGTGGGTGTGGATGTGCCGAACGCCAGCCTGATGATCATTGAGAATCCCGAGCGGCTGGGCCTGGCACAGCTCCACCAGCTGCGCGGCCGCGTGGGCCGTGGATCGGTCGCATCGCACTGCGTATTGCTGTACAAAGCGCCGCTGAGCAAAACGGCGCAAAAGCGCCTGCAGGTTTTACGCGACAGCAATGACGGCTTTGTGATTGCCCAGTGCGATTTGGAAATTCGTGGGCCAGGCGAAATGCTCGGCACCCGGCAGACAGGTAACGCCGAATTCAAAGTGGCGGACCTGCTGCGGGATGCCGCAATGATCCCCGAAGTTCAGCGCGTCGCCCGCCACATCCACCAGCATTATCCGACTCAGGCACAGTCGCTGATTGAGCGTTGGCTGCCGGAAACGCAGCGCTATACTAACGCCTGAATCCCGCTATCGGCCGCTGTAAGCCGCCATTTCTGCCACGGCATCATTAACCGCCTGCTCGCCGGCCGTCAGCTCGATGATCACCCGGTTGACCTCAGGATGATCGATCAGGCTGTGCAGCACGGCGGCAATGTCCGCTCTTGGCACCGTGCCATAAGGGATCGCCAGACCCAGCCGCACTTTTCCACTGCCAGAGCCATTCACCAGCGTACCCGGACGCAGAATAACCCAATCCAGCGCGGTGGCGGCCAGCATCACATCGGCCTGCTTCTTCACCTGCATATAGTGTTCGAAGGTAGGCGAGAGGGTTTTCGTCCGACCGGCTTCCGGAAACGCGGAGACCAGCAGAAAGCGTTTGATCCCTGCCAGCCTGGCCGCTTCGGCGGCAAACTTGCACCCGCGCCCATCAATCCCGTCCGTCTGTTCGATACCGGCACCGGCAGCACCGGCAGAGAACACCACCGCATCACAGCCTTTCATCACCTCGGCCAGCTTTTCCCCGCTGGTGTTCATCAAATCCACATTTACCGGCTTAACCCCATCGGCGACCAGGTCATCCACCTGGCTTTCGCTGCGGTAAACACCGGTCACCTGATGCCCGGCTTTGACCAGACTCTTTCTTAAACGGCTTCCGACGCCACCCGTTGCACCAATAATAAATACCTGCATGTGTTCCTCTCTCAGTGGACGTAGTTACCCTTAGTCTAGCGAACAGCGCGCCGTTTCGCTGGGTGAAGGCTGAACAACCGAACTATAACGCCCGGCAAACGTTTGCTTTTGCCCACCAGACGATTAAAATCGCCACTTTCTTCGTCAGAGAAGCCCGAGAATGTCCGCCAATATCCCCGATGCAGCAGCCAGCCGTAACCCAATACCTGCGGTGAAAAGTGAATTAATCTACCGTCTGGAAGATCGCCCTCCTCTGCCGCAAACCCTGTTTGCAGCCTGTCAGCATCTGCTGGCGATGTTTGTGGCGGTGATCACCCCCGCATTATTGATTTGCCAGGCGTTGGGCCTGCCGGCGCAGGATACGCAGCACATTATCAGCATGTCGCTGTTTGCGTCGGGCGTGGCTTCCGTACTGCAAATTAAAACCTGGGGCCCGGTTGGTTCGGGTTTGCTGTCGATTCAGGGAACCAGCTTTAACTTCGTCACGCCATTGATTATGGGCGGAATGACGCTGAAGAATGGCGGTGCCGATGTGCCCACCATGATGGCCGCGCTGTTCGGCACGCTGATGCTGGCCTCCTGCACGGAAATGATCCTTTCCCGCTTCCTGCATCTTGCCCGCCGGGTAATTACCCCGCTGGTGTCAGGCATTGTGGTAATGATTATCGGCCTGTCACTGATCCAGGTTGGCCTGACGTCGATTGGCGGTGGCTTTGCGGCGATGAACGATCACACCTTTGGTGCGCCCAGGAATCTGATGCTGGCAGGTGCGGTGCTGCTGGTGATTATTCTGCTTAACCGCCAGCGGAATCCTTATCTGCGCGTGGCGTCTCTGGTGATTGCGATGGCCGTCGGCTATCTGCTGGCCTGGGCGCTCGGTATGCTGCCGGAAAACAGCGCTCCGGTCAGTCAGCCACTGATCGCGGTTCCAACGCCGTTCTATTACGGCCTGGGCATTGACTGGAACCTGCTGATCCCGCTGATGCTGGTATTTATGGTGACCTCGCTGGAAACCATCGGTGATATCACGGCAACGTCAGATGTCTCCGAGCAGCCGGTGAGCGGACCGCTGTATATGAAGCGCCTGAAAGGCGGCGTGCTGGCTAACGGGCTGAACTCTTTCGTCTCGGCGCTGTTTAATACCTTCCCTAATTCCTGCTTCGGCCAGAACAACGGCGTGATACAGCTGACCGGCGTGGCCAGCCGCTACGTTGGCTTTGTCGTGGCGTTAATGTTGATTGTGCTGGGTCTGTTCCCGGCGGTGAGTGGCTTTGTGCAGCATATTCCGGAACCGGTACTGGGCGGCGCGACGCTGGTGATGTTCGGTACGATTGCCGCTTCCGGGGTGCGCATTGTCTCCCGCGAGCCGCTAAACCGCCGGGCGATCATGATTATGGCGCTGTCACTGGCAGTTGGCCTGGGCGTTTCTCAGCAGCCGCTGATCCTGCAATTTGCTCCTGACTGGTTGAAAACGTTACTTTCTTCCGGAATTGCCGCTGGCGGCATCACTGCCATCATTCTGAATCTGCTCTTTCCGCAGGAAAAATAATCCCGTCTTGTGTCATCCTGTGGTGATTCGCAGAGGGTCCTGGTGCCCTCTGCGTCTTCTGAGAGTTGAGCTTCGATGATAAATCAGGCATAACAACCTTTTACCCGATGTTCACAGGGACAGATGCCATGAAAGTAATCGGAAAAATTCTGCTGACGATTCTGCTGATCCTGCTGCTGGCAGTGGTTGCGCTGTATGTTGTGGTGCAGACCCAGTGGGGTGCCCGCTGGATTAGCCGTACCATTAGCTCACATACCGACTATCAGCTGGCGATGAGCAAGCTGGAGCATAACTTTTCCGATCCTGACCATCTGATCCTGAACGATGTCTCCTTTGGCCACAAAACGCAGCCGGCGATGGTAACCGCTAAACGCGTCGATCTTGGCCTGAGCGTTATCCAGTTTACCCAGCCGCTGCATTTCGCCAGCATCTGGCTGGAAAAAGGCTCGCTGACGCTTTCCGGCAAGGGAAAACCGCTGCCGCTGCAGGCTGACAGGCTGCAACTGAACCAGATGGCGGTGAACAGCCCGGACAGCAGCCTGCCCGTCACGGCAACCCGAGTCGATGGCGGCGTTCTCCCCTGGAAACCGCAGGCCGGCGATTTCATCGGCAACGATGCCAGCTTCCAGATAAGTGCCGGTTCAGTGGAGATTAACGGCATTCCCGCCAGCAATGTGCTGATTCAGGGCAGCATCAAGAATAGGCAGCTGATCATCAGCAATATTGGCGCGGATGCTGCGCTGGGCTCGATCACCGCCAGCGCGCAACGTGATGCTCAGGGAAACTGGGACGTGGCGAATTTGCGCCTCAACAGCATCCGCCTGCAGTCTGATAACACCCTCAGCGGCTTCCTCGATCCGCTGTTAGCGCTGCCGTCAGTGCATTTTGACCGCATTGATATGACCGATGCCCGCCTGCAGGGAACGGACTGGGCAGTGACCGACCTGGATATGGCGCTGAAGAATATCACCCTGAAAAACGGTGACTGGGAAAGCGATGACGGTTCGCTATCGATGAACGCCAGTACTTTTGTGAATGGCAGCCTGGAACTCAACGATCCGATTGTGAACCTGGCCTTCTCGCCACAGGGCGTCGCCTTGACGCAGTTCAGTTCGCGTTGGGTTAACGGTCTGGTCCGCACCGAAGGCAACTGGAACCGCAGTGACAAGAAACTCACGCTGAATGAGCTGGCGATCGCCGGTCTGGAATACACGCTGCCGCAGAACTGGCGCGAACACTGGATGGCGCGTCTGCCGGACTGGCTGGATAGCGTTGAAGTGACCAAATTTGCCGCCAACCGCAATCTGATTATTGATATTAATCCGGCCTTCCCGTTCCAGACCACCTCGCTGGATGGCAATGGCAGCAACCTGTTGATGGCGAAGGATCATCAGTGGGGGATCTGGTCAGGCAGCCTGAGCCTGAACGCGGCTGAAGCCACCTTTAACCGGGTGGATCTGCGCCATCCGTCAATCGCACTGACCGCGGACGACAGCAAAATCAACGTTACCGAGATGAGCGCGTTCACTAAAAACGGCATGGTCGAGAGCCTGGCGACCCTTTCCCAGCAGCCGCAACGTGCCCTTTCGCTGACCCTGAACGGTCGTCAGGTGCCGGTTAATCTGTTGCACGACTGGGGCTGGCCAACGGTTCCGCTGGAAGGCGATGGCGATCTGCAGTTGAAAGCGCAGGCCAGTCTGGCGGCTGATGCGCCGTTAAAACCGACGGTAAACGGCAGCCTCTCCGCCAGCGCAGGTGACAAAAGCGTGCAGCAAACCCTGCACGCGGGTCAGGTCACTGGCGCGCAGTAACGCAGGTAAGGTATAGTCCGTTTTTTTACGGAGGAACCATGCTGACCAACTCATCCATTCGTCTTAACAAATACATCGGCGAGAGCGGTATCTGTTCTCGTCGTGATGCCGATCGCTATATCGAACAGGGAAATGTTTTTATCAACGGCAAGCGTGCAGCCGTGGGCGATCAGGTCTATGCAGGGGATGTAGTAAAGGTTAACGGTCAGCTGATTGAGCCTCGTAACGAAGACGATCTGGTGCTTATCGCGCTGAACAAGCCCGTCGGCATCATCAGTACCACCGAAGAAGGTGAGCGCGACAATATCGTTAACTTCGTTAACCACAGCAAACGCGTCTTCCCGATTGGCCGTCTGGATAAAGAGTCCCAGGGACTGATCTTCCTGACCAACCACGGCGATCTGGTGAACAAAATCCTGCGTGCCGGCAACGATCACGAGAAAGAGTACGTGGTGACGGTCAACAAACTGGTCACTGACGAGTTTATTGCCGGGCTGGGTGCCGGCGTGCCGATGCTGGGCACGGTGACCAAAAAGTGCAAGGTGAAGAAAGAGGCACCGTTCGTGTTCCGCATCACGCTGGTGCAGGGACTTAACCGCCAGATCCGCCGCATGTGTAAGCACTTTGGTTATGAAGTAACCAAGCTTGAACGCACGCGCATTATGAACGTCAGCCTGAAAGGCCTGCCAATCGGCGAATGGCGTGAATTCACGGATGATGAGCTGATTGAGTTATTTAAGCTGATCGAGCATTCCTCGTCGGAAGAAAACCCGGAGAAGAAAGCCAAGCCGAAGGCTAAACCTGCTGCGGTGAAAAAGCCGACCATCGCCGGACCGAAAACGGCAGAAAAGCCGACCGCCAACGGCGCTGCCCGTAAGCGTTTCGTTCAGCCTGGGCGCAAAAAGAAAGGGCGCTAACTCAGCGCCCCTTCCGTTACCCGCCGGAACCGCCCTGCTCAAGAGGGCCGTCAGCATCGGCGGGTAGCACGATGTAAACCCCTTCAAACACCGCCCCGCACTCTTCATTACCAAACAGCTCCACTTCCAGCTGCACGCGCGCTTTACGTCCGCGCGCCAGCCGATCCAGATCGCCACTCAGCGAGCCTAAATCGGCAACGGCACCCGGTTTCCCGGTAATCGGATGACTGTAACGGATGTGCGCATCGGCAAGAATAATCGTGCCGCCAAGCCGACGTTCGCGCAGCAGCAGCCAGATTAATCCCCAGCCGGTCAGCGTCGCCAGCGAGAACAGGCTACCCGCGAACAGGGTATGGTGCGGGTTCTGGTTGCCGGTTTCCGGCATGGTGGTAATAAACTTCTGCCCGGTGAACTGCAAGATGCGCACGCCCATCTTTTCACTCAGCGGGATGTGATCGTACCAGGCCTGCTGCAGCTGCCCACACCAGTCGGCACGGTGCAAAATATCGTCGAGCGACATCACCGGTTTGATCATCAGGAAGTGGCGCACCGGCGTGGTTTGCGGCGCGGTAATTTCGCCCTGATTGATGTAGCCCAGCTTGGCAAAGAATTCGACGGCATCTTCACGGGCGCTACAGACCACTCGCTTGGCCCCTTCCTGGCGCGCCACAGACTCCAGCGTCATCGCCACCAGCGTACCCAGCCCTTTGCCCTGCACGGAAGGATGCACCGCCAGGAAGCGGATAGCGGCCTCATTTTCTGCATTGATGTACAGGCGGCCAACCGCAACCGGTTCTCCGCGCTCGTCCACTACCATCTGATGATGCGCTAACGCATCCCAGGCATCCCGCTCTGAGCCCATCGGCTGATGGAGCGGCTTACGTAACATTTCCCAGCGGAACTGATAGTAGGTATCCAGCTCTTCTGCTGTTTCAGGAACCCGAAGGTGATACATAAAGTGGTTCTCTCTCTCTGAGCCCGCAACGCCTCCCTGCCGTTCAGCCAGCTGCCTCAAACCTGCAGCCAGAACGTCACCGGTCCGTCATTGACCAGTGCAACTTGCATATTGGCAGCAAAACGCCCCGTTTCCGTGACCATCCCCTTTTCCCGGCAGCAGCCGATAAAGGATTCATACAGCCGCTCCGCATCAGCGGGATCGGCACCGCCGGAGAAGCTGGGACGCATCCCCTTTTGCGTGTCGGCAGCCAGGGTGAACTGTGAGACCACCAGCAGGCTACCTCCCGCCTGCTGGACATTGAGGTTCATTTTGTCGTTTTCGTCGCCGAAGATCCGATACCCCAGCACCCGATCGCATAACCGTTGGGCTTTCTGCTGGTCGTCGCCTTTTTCCACGCCTAAAAGGATCAGCAATCCCGGGCCGATTTCACCGGTGGTTTCTCCTGCCACCGTCACACTGGCGCTCAACGCGCGTTGAATTAAGGCAATCATAATTCCTCATCTTCTTTTTTTTGTTCTTCTTGTTTTATCAGGCGATAGTCGCCAAGGGTGGCACTGATTTCGGCCCCCAATAAGACGATACACCAGGTCCAGTAAACCCACAGGAACAGGATGGGGATCACCGCCAGCACACCGTAAATTAACTGGTACGAAGGGAACATCGTAACATACAGCGCAAAGCCTTTTTTCCCGAGCTCAAACAGCAGCCCGGCCACCAGCGCACCAATCAACGCATCCTTTCCCGCCACCTGGCGGGTCGGCACGATGCTGTACAGCAGCCAGAATGACAGCCAGGAGAGCAGTAACGGGAAAATCCTGAGCCCATAGTCAATCAGCCAGCTGACGCCCGTCACGGACGCCCAGCGCAGCGACAGCAGATACGAGCTGATGGCCAGACTGGCACCCGCTAACAGCGGCCCCAGCGTCAGGATCATCCAGTACACCGCAAACGAGTACACAATCGGGCGTTTGCGCTTGCTGCGCCAGATGGTATTCAGCGCGGTATCGATCGAGTACATCAACAGCAATGCCGTCACCACCAGCCCGCAGGCGCCGACCGCAGTCATTTTGTTGACGTTGGCGACAAACTGCTCCAGATAGCTCTGGATCACCGTACCGGAAGACGGCACAAAGTTATTAAAAATAAATGCCTTCAGCTGAACACTGACATTGGCAAAGGACGGAAAGGCAGCAAACAGGGCGAAGACCACCGCCACCAGCGGTACCAGTGACAGCAGCGACACATACGCCAGGTTACCCGCCAGCGTCGTCATCGCATCTTCATCAATGCGTTCCCACAGTAATTTTAGCCAACCCCAAAAAGCCCGCAGCCGGTGGCGGTAATGATTAATACGGCTCATTCAGAAGCGATCGCTAAAGAACATCGGCACCACGCTGGCATCCGTGACGTGCACGCTGTGAATACCCAATGCCTGGGCAGCTTCAATGTTGGCAAGATTATCGTCGAAGAAAATCGCCTCCTGTGCGGATGCATCTTCGGCATTCAGCAGTTGCTGATAGATTTCAGGCTCAGGCTTGCGCAGCCCCATTTCCTGGGACAAATAGAGTTTATCTGCCGCGCTCTGCACTTCCGGGTATTGCGTCGGCCAGAAGGTACAATGCAGCTTGTTGGTATTAGAGAGGATAACAACGCGATCGCCCTGCTCACGCAGCTTGTGCATGATGGCAATCACTTCCGGACGCACGCCGACAAAAACCGCCTGCCAGCCCGCCGCAAACTGTTCGAAGCTTAACGCGACATCCAGCTGTTCGCACATTTTCTCTGCGAACTCTTCATCACTGATTTCACCTCGTTCGTGCTGTTCGAAAGACGCATCCATCTGGAAACGGCTTTGCAATGTAGACAGCGGTACGCGCCCCAGATCGCTCCAGACGCCAAGAACCCGGTTGAAATCAATATCAACAATGACGTTACCTAAATCAAAGATATACAGCATGGTCATCTCCTTTTGTGCCGGTGAGATATTCACTCTAGCGGTAAATCGGGAGACTGAACAGGAGAGGGGGAAAATCAGGGAGAAGAATCAAGGCCGGAGAGCTCCGGCCTTGAGAGTGCAGTGCTTAAAGAGGATTAAGACTCTTTAGGACCACGGCTTGCGCGTTTACGGTCGTTTTCCGTCAGGTGACGTTTACGAATACGTACGGACGTTGGCGTAACTTCAACCAGTTCGTCATCATCGATGAATTCCAGAGCCTGCTCCAGAGACATCTTGATTGCCGGAACCAGCGTGGTTGCTTCATCAGTACCCGAAGCACGCATGTTGGTCAGTTTCTTACCGGTCAGGCAGTTCACGGTCAGGTCGTTTGAACGTGAGTGAATACCGATAACCTGGCCTTCATACACTTCAGCACCGTGGCCGAGGAACAGCTTACCGCGATCCTGCAGGCTGAACAGGGCGAATGCTACCGCTTTACCCTGGCCGTTAGAGATCAGCACGCCGTTCTGGCGCTGGCCGATTTCACCCTGACGAACATCATCGTAGTGGCTGAAGGTGGAGTACAGCAGACCGGTACCAGACGTCATGGTCATGAATTCGGTACGGAAACCGATCAGTCCACGCGCCGGGATCAGGTAATCCAGACGAATACGGCCTTTGCCATCAGGGATCATGTCTTTAACATCACCCTTACGCTCGCCCATTGCCTGCATTACAGAACCCTGGTGCTGTTCTTCGATATCCAGCGTCACGTTCTCGAACGGCTCTTGCATGCGGCCATCGATTTTACGGTTGATAACTTTAGGACGTGAAACGGCGATTTCGAAGCCTTCACGACGCATGTTTTCAATCAGAACGGACAGGTGAAGCTCACCACGACCTGACACGCGGAAGGCGTCAGAATCTTCGGTTTCTTCAACACGCAGCGCAACGTTGTGCACCAGTTCTTTGTTCAGACGGTCAAGGATCTGACGTGAAGTCACATACTTACCTTCTTTACCACAGAACGGAGAGGTGTTTACGTTGAAGTACATGGTTACGGTTGGTTCATCAACGCTCAGTGCTGGCAGCGCTTCAACAGCCTGTGGATCACAGATGGTGTCGGAGATGTTCAGCTCGCCCAGACCGGTGATAGCGATGATATCGCCCGCTTCAGCTTCAACCGCTTCGATACGCTCCAGACCCATGTGGGTCAGGACTTTACCGACTTTACCGTTACGGGTTTTGCCTTCGCTATCTACGATAGTAACCTGCTGGTTTGGCTTAACTTTACCGCGTTTGATGCGGCCGATGCCGATAACACCAACGTAGTTGTTGTAGTCCAGCTGGGAAATCTGCATCTGGAATGGCGCTTCTGCCTCAACCTGCGGAGGAGAAACGTGATCCACGATGGCCTGATACAGCGGAGTCATATCCTCAGCCATATCGTTGTGATCCAGACCAGCGATACCGTTCAGCGCTGATGCATAGATTACCGGGAAGTCGAGCTGCTCGTCAGTCGCATCGAGGTTTACGAACAGGTCAAATACCTGGTCAACAACCCAATCCGGACGCGCACCAGGACGGTCAACTTTGTTGATAACAACGATCGGCTTCAGACCATTAGCAAACGCTTTTTTGGTCACGAAGCGGGTTTGCGGCATTGGGCCATCCATTGCATCCACAACCAGCAGCACCGAGTCAACCATTGACATCACACGCTCAACCTCACCGCCGAAGTCGGCGTGTCCTGGGGTATCCACGATGTTGATGCGGTAGTCATTCCAATTAATGGCGGTGTTTTTTGCGAGGATGGTAATCCCACGCTCTTTCTCCAAATCGTTGGAGTCCATTACGCGTTCGGTGGCTTCAGTACGGGCGTCAAAGGTCCCGGATTGCTGCAGCAACTTATCGACCAGGGTAGTTTTACCATGGTCAACGTGGGCAATAATGGCGATGTTACGCAAATTTTCGATCACAGCTTTGCCTCAGGCATTAGAAATAGCGCGCTATTGTACACGGATTAATCGAAGGACTGAACAGGATCACAAATTTCAATTAAAGATAACTGTCAGGATTGCTTTTTACACCTTAAACAGTGCAAGAATCGCACTCCATCGAAAAAATGCACCAGAATAGTGCTCACTCAGCACTCAATAGCACCAAAATGGTGCGCGACTTCCATCATGGTGCAGGTCCCGTATCACGAGAGGGCGCATCATAGCGCTTTTTCAGGTAAATAATAAAGTTGGCATAGATTTCGCTTTATACACTCAAGCGAAGAATGCAGTTTTTCACAACGGTTGATAGCGTGTGAGAGATCTTTATTATCGGATGACAATGCGAGATAAGCAAAGTCCACCTTGAGATCGCTAACCACGACGACAATGACAAAATCCAGGAGAGTTAAGTATGTCCGCTGAACACGTTCTGTCGATGATGAACGAGCACGAAGTCAAATTCGTTGACCTGCGTTTTACCGATACCAAAGGTAAAGAACAGCACGTCACCATTCCTGCTCATCAGGTTAACGCTGACTTCTTCGAAGAAGGCAAAATGTTTGACGGCTCCTCTATTGGTGGCTGGAAAGGCATTAACGAATCAGACATGGTTCTGATGCCAGATGCGACCACCGCTGTGCTGGATCCATTCTTCGAAGATCCTACGCTGATCATCCGTTGTGACATTCTCGAGCCAGGCACCATGCAGGGCTACGATCGTGACCCACGCTCCATCGCAAAGCGCGCTGAAGATTTCCTGCGCTCTTCTGGCATTGCAGACACCGTTCTGTTTGGACCAGAGCCAGAGTTCTTCCTGTTCGATGACATCCGTTTCGGCAGCAGCACCTCCGGTTCCCATGTTGCTATCGACGATATCGAAGCTTACTGGAACAGCGGTAAAGCTTACGAAGGCGGCAACAAAGGTCACCGTCCAGGTCTGAAAGGCGGTTACTTCCCGGTTCCACCTGTCGACTCCTCACAGGACATCCGTTCTGCGATGTGTCTGACCATGGAGCAGATGGGCCTGGTTGTTGAAGCTCACCACCACGAAGTGGCAACCGCGGGTCAGAACGAAGTGGCAACCCGCTTCAACACCATGACCAAAAAAGCTGACGAAATTCAGATCTACAAATACGTTGTTCACAACGTGGCGCACGCCTACGGCAAAACAGCGACCTTTATGCCGAAACCTATGTTCGGTGATAACGGTTCTGGTATGCACTGCCATATGTCACTGTCTAAAGACGGTAACAACCTGTTCGCCGGCGACAAATACGGCGGCCTGTCTGAAATGGCCCTGTTCTACATCGGTGGTGTTATCAAGCACGCTAAAGCGATCAACGCCCTGGCGAACCCAACCACTAACTCCTACAAGCGTCTGGTCCCAGGCTACGAAGCGCCAGTAATGCTGGCTTACTCTGCCCGTAACCGTTCTGCTTCTATCCGTATCCCAGTGGTTGCCAGCCCGAAAGCACGTCGTATCGAAGCGCGCTTCCCTGATCCAGCGGCTAACCCGTACCTGTGCTTCGCTGCACTGCTGATGGCTGGCCTGGACGGCATCATCAACAAGATCCACCCTGGCGATGCGATGGACAAAAACCTGTACGACCTGCCGCCGGAAGAAGAAGCTGAGATCCCTAAAGTGGCAGGTTCACTGGACGAAGCGCTGGCAGCACTGAACGAAGACCGCGAGTTCCTGACCCGTGGTGGCGTGTTCACTGACGACGCTATCGAAGCTTACATCGAACTGCGTAAAGCCGAGATGGACCGCGTTCGTATGACGCCACACCCTGTTGAGTTCGAGCTGTACTACAGCGTTTAACAGGTAAGACAGTATTTGTTGCCGTGGAAAATTCCAGCCCATCTCCGGATGGGCTTTTTTCACCACGAATTCATCGTCCGGGAAGACGAATTTCGGGTTTAAGGACTATAATGCACTAAAATGGTGCAGGAGAAGGCTGTATGGCAACAGGCACGCTGCCCGATGCTGGGCAGATTCTCAATTCCCTTATTAACAGTATTTTGTTGGTCGACAGCGAACTGGTGGTGCATTACGCCAATCCCGCGGCCCAACAACTGTTAGCGCAAAGCTCCCGCAAGCTATTTGGATTACCGCTGCCGGAACTGATGGGATATTTTTCGTTAAATATCGACGTCATGCTTGAGAGTCTGGATGCAGGTCAGGGTTTTACTGACAGTGAAGTGACTTTGGTGGTCGACAGCCGTGCGCATATTATGTCGCTAACCGCACAGCGTCTGCCTGAAGGCTTAATTCTGCTTGAAATGGCCCCGATGGATAATCAGCGCCGTCTCAGTCAGGAACAAATTCAACATGCTCAGCAGGTCGCCGCCCGGGATTTAGTCCGTGGTCTGGCACATGAAATTAAAAACCCGCTGGGAGGATTGCGTGGCGCAGCACAGCTGCTGGCGAAAGCCCTGCCCGATCCGTCATTAACCGAATATACCAAGGTGATCATTGAACAGGCTGACCGCCTGCGCAATCTGGTTGATCGCCTGCTGGGTCCACAGCAGCCGGGTATGCACGTCACGCAGAGTATCCATCAGGTCGCAGAACGCATCGTGAACCTGGTGTCGATGGAGCTGCCCGATAACGTCACGCTGGTGCGGGATTACGATCCCAGCCTGCCTGAACTGCCGCACGATCCGGATCAGATTGAACAAGTCCTGCTGAACGTAGTACGCAACGCGCTTCAGGCGTTGGGTGAAGAAGGCGGCACTATTACTCTTCGTACCCGCACGGCGTTTCAGTTAACGCTGCACGGCGTACGCTATCGCCTGGTGGCCCGCATCGATGTTGAAGATGATGGCCCAGGCATTCCGGCACAACTGCAGGATACGCTGTTTTATCCGATGGTGAGCGGGCGTGAAGGCGGCACAGGTTTAGGCCTGTCGATTGCCCGAAGCCTGATCGATCAGCATTCGGGAAAAATAGAATTTAGCAGTTGGCCCGGTCACACTGAATTTTCGGTATTTCTGCCTATTCGCCAGTGAGGTTTCTATGCAACGAGGGATAGTTTGGATCGTCGATGACGATAGCTCCATCCGCTGGGTGCTTGAACGCGCGCTCACTGGAGCCGGTTTGAACTGCGCCACGTTTGACAGCGCTAATGAGGTGCTGGACGCCCTTGCCAGTAAAACCCCAGACGTTTTACTTTCAGATATTCGCATGCCCGGCATGGATGGCCTGGCGCTGCTGAAACAAATTAAGCAGCGTCATCCGATGCTTCCGGTCATCATAATGACGGCCCACTCCGATCTGGATGCGGCGGTCAGCGCGTATCAGCAGGGTGCGTTTGATTATCTGCCAAAACCGTTTGATATCGATGAGGCCGTTGCGCTGGTAGAACGGGCGATCAGCCATTACCAGGAGCAGCAGCAGCCGCGTAATCAACCGGTTAGCGGCCCCACTACCGACATCATTGGCGAAGCGCCCGCGATGCAGGATGTTTTCCGCATTATTGGACGCCTTTCCCGTTCGTCGATCAGCGTATTGATCAACGGCGAGTCCGGTACCGGTAAAGAGCTGGTCGCCCATGCTCTGCACCGCCACAGCCCGCGGGCAAAAGCGCCATTTATCGCGCTAAACATGGCGGCGATCCCGAAAGACCTGATTGAGTCGGAACTGTTTGGCCATGAGAAAGGCGCATTTACCGGCGCTAATCAAATTCGTCAGGGCCGTTTTGAACAGGCCGACGGCGGCACGCTGTTCCTGGATGAAATCGGCGATATGCCGATGGATGTTCAGACCCGCTTGCTGCGTGTGTTGGCGGATGGTCAGTTCTATCGCGTTGGTGGCTATGCACCGGTGAAAGTGGATGTGCGCATTATTGCGGCAACCCACCAGAACCTGGAGCTGCGGGTACAGGAAGGCAAGTTCCGTGAGGATCTGTTCCACCGCCTGAACGTGATTCGTGTGCACCTGCCGCCATTGCGCGAACGTCGCGAAGATATTCCGCGCCTGGCACGCTATTTCCTGCAGGTTGCGGCACGTGAACTCGGTGTTGAAGCGAAGATCCTGCACCCAGAAACCGAAACGGCCCTCACCCGGCTTCACTGGTCTGGTAACGTTCGTCAGCTTGAGAACACCTGCCGCTGGCTGACCGTTATGGCGGCCGGACAAGAAGTGTTAATTCAGGATCTGCCGTCCGAGCTGTTTGAGACTTCAACGCCTGAAAATCCGGTGCAGTCACTGCCGGACAGCTGGGCAACGTTGTTGGCACAATGGGCCGATCGCGCGCTGCGTTCCGGTCATCAAAACCTGCTGTCAGAAGCGCAACCCGAAATGGAGCGCACGCTGCTGACCACCGCACTGCGTCATACGCAGGGGCACAAGCAGGAAGCCGCACGTTTGCTGGGATGGGGACGAAATACCCTGACCCGTAAGCTGAAAGAGTTGGGAATGGAGTAGCGGATACCGCGAGTCTGTCACCCAAAAAAAAGGCCGGAACAGTATTTGTCCGGCCTTTTTGTTTTCTGGCAATCAGATCACCCGTGAGAATTGCTGCATACGCGCCTTCTGACGCAGGTAGACGTCAAAGCACATACAGACATTCCTCACCAGCAAACGTCCCTTAGCCGTCACCTGAAGGCCCTTCTCGTGGCATTCCACCAGCCCGTCCCTGATGAACGGCGCTAACAGCGCCAGATCTTCGGCAAAATAGTCGCTAAAGGACCGTTCACCGCTCTCAAAGTCAGCAAAATTGAGCGCGAAATTGCACATCAGCGTTTTAATCACGTCCCGACGCAGGCAATCATCAGCCGACAGCGCCACACCCCGCCATAACGCCGTGTGATTTTCAGCCACGGCGGCATACCAGGATTTCAGCTCTTTTTCATTTTGCGCATACGTGTCACCAAGCATGCTGATGGCTGAAACGCCCATGCCCAGTAAATCACTGTCGCCCTGCGTGGTGTAGCCCTGGAAATTGCGGTGCAGCTTCCCTTCCCGCTGCGCGACGGCCAACTCATCGTCAGGGCGGGCAAAGTGGTCCATGCCAATAAACTGGTAGCCCGCGCCGGTCAGCATGGCGATTGACTGCTGCAGGATATCCATTTTTTGCTGAGCAGTCGGCATATCAGCCTCTTTGATTTTGCGCTGTGCGGCAAACAAGGCCGGCATGTGCGCGTAGTTAAACACGCTAAGCCGATCGGGGTTCAACGCGATGACTTTCTGCAGGGTGAAGGCAAAACTCTCTGGCGTCTGTGCCGGCAGGCCGTAGATCAGGTCCAGACTGACGGAAGCAAAGCCAACCTGACGGGCACGCGCGATAAGATCGACGATCACCTGTTCATCCTGAACCCGGTTCACCTTCTCCTGCACCGTTTTGTTGAAGTCCTGCACGCCCATGCTCAGGCGGTTGAAGCCTGCCGCATGCAAATGGTCCAACACATCCAGTTCGATTTCTCGCGGGTCGACCTCAATCGACAGCTCGGCGTCTTCACTGAAGGTAAAAGCCTGCCGCAGCAGGGTGATCAGCCGGGTTATCTGCTGCTTATTTAAATACGTCGGTGTGCCGCCGCCCCAGTGCATCTGGCTGACGGTGCGGCCACGAAATAATCTGGCGCGAGACTGGATTTCGCTCGCCAGCGCATCCAGATAGGCATCCGCCTTGTGCTGCTGACGCGTGACCAGCTTGTTGCAGCCGCAGAAATAACACAGCCGATGGCAGAACGGGATGTGAACATACAGGGACAGAGGACGATCGGGATAGCGTTGCGCTGCCTGCTGAAAAGCCGCTTCGTTGTACTGCTCGGTAAATTCCAGCGCGGTGGGATAGGAGGTATAACGGGGGCCGGAGATATTGTAGGTCTGGATCAGGCGTTGATCCCATTCAATCATCTGCGTCACGGTATTCACTCCTGCGTTGGCGTCTGGATGCCGACCGTCGGGTGAAAGGGGTGTGCCTGGCAGACTGGCGGACGGTCGCTCGGTGCAGTCGGGTTTTCAACCGCGAAAGACGACGTAGTTTAACGAATAACCCGCCAAGGCTGCAGAGCATAATCAGCACGAAAATTGATCCAGGCCAATTCATTCGCAGAGAAACCTTTTAAAAGGGCAGCGCAATACTGCGCCACCTCAATTTTACCCAATAACGCAGAAAGGTTACTGGCCGCCTTTCAGCAAGCGGTACATATCTTCTTCCGCCTGCTCATCTTCCGCACCGTCGTCCAGCGCGATGCCAAGCTCTTCCATCAGCACGTCGATACGGTCGAGCGTCTGGTCCAGCCAGGCCTGATCTTCTGCTGACAGCGTCTCGCCTTTTTCCAGGCGATCCAGCAAGGTGTCCAGACGTTCGTCATTCTCCAGCTTCGCCAGCTCTTCTTCCGGCGACAGAAGGACTTTTTTCTCTTCTACAGGTTTAGCGACTTTAGCCACTTTCTTCGCGGGCTGAGCGTCTGCAGTTACCGGACCCAGGGCAATGGGCTTTTTGCTGCCAATGCGCGGATCTTTGCTGACGGCGCTTTCGCCGCTCTTCTTGTTAACGGTGACCGGATTAGCACGGCTGCCGGAGGCATTGCCGCGATGCTTCTTGTCGCGCTTACGATCGCGCGCTTCCGCGTTGGATTCATCACGCGTTTTACGCTGGGTTTTTGCTGCCGGTTTCTTATCCTGTGGCGCGCGTGCGGGTTGCTTCATGTTTTCTGCTCTCAGACGATTTATATTCAGTATAGAATTGCGGCGGAATCTAGCAGAAAGCAGACAAAGAAAAAAGGCGCCAGGTCACCCTGTCGCCTTTTTTCGCACCTTCCGCAGAAGGACTGACTAGGTCAGCATCCTTTTGAGCAGCCAACATCCCGGTTTTCCATTGCCTGGGAGTCCCGTCCTGGACTCGATCCTTTCCATGTTGTGTTGAAAATCCCAACACGCTCCTTCCCTGCTCCACACCGTCCTGGCGCCCATGAGCACATCATCCTGAAGAGAACCGTCCGGGTTCTGCCAATTACTTTAGACTAAATGGTCAAACTGACAAGGGAGGTGCCACAACAAAATTCTTTTCGGAAAGTCATAATTTTATATAACTTATTGTTATTAAATGTTTTATTAGTTTTATTTAGCGTGAAAAAGAGGAAACTTCTGGCAAATCTAATAGCCAATCTCCTACAAAATCCCGGCCGTAAAAAGGTCGGTTGGGCGCTTTCATTCTATACAGGGTATACTCTGCGCAATTGACCTTATTATCTGGAGTTTTTATTTTGTCTGGCTGGAATTATCACGTTACCCATTTTGTCACCAGTGCCCCTGACATTCGTCACCTTCCAGCCGATACCGGACTTGAAGTGGCTTTTGCCGGTCGTTCCAACGCGGGCAAATCCAGCGCACTGAATACGCTGACCAATCAAAAAAGCCTGGCACGTACCAGTAAAACCCCAGGCCGTACCCAGCTGATCAACCTTTTCCAGGTTGCTGAAGGCTATCGTCTGGTCGACTTACCGGGCTATGGTTATGCAGAAGTACCGGAAGAGATGAAGCTGAAGTGGCAGAGAGCGCTGGCAGAATATCTGCGCGATCGTCAGTGCCTGAAGGGCCTGGTGGTGCTGATGGATATCCGCCATCCGCTGAAGGACCTGGATCAGCAGATGATCCTGTGGGCAGTGCAGAGCGGCATTCAGGTGCTGGTGCTGTTGACCAAGGCAGACAAACTGGCTTCTGGCGCACGCAAAGCGCAGCTGAATGCGGTGCGTGAAACAGCCAAAGGGTTCATTGGGGATGTTCGGGTAGAGATGTTCTCTTCACTGAAGAAAATTGGCGTTGATAAACTGAGCGATCAGTTAAATACGTGGTTTAGCGAACTTCCGCCAGCAGTAGAAGACGAAGAACAAGAAGCGCCTGCAGAGTAAGATTCTCGCCCTGGGGCCAGATAGCGCCCAATAAAAAACGCCCCAGTCATAACGACTGGGGCGGCTAAAATATTCAGCCAAATCCGATTACGTGAAGTAAAAGGTTTGAAAGATAGAACATCTTACCTCTGTACCCTACAACTGAAACTCTACAGGATTTTTTCGGCCCTCAAAAGGGTTTTTTGTAGTTAATTTTCAGAAAACACCGGGTGTTATCCAACTCAGGTCACAGAAACCGCCCTTGCCTGTAGCTTAATTACAAAAAAAATGCTTCCAGGATAACTGCTTAGGTGAAATTCTGAACGGTGGTTGGCCCAAAGTTTCAGGCGTACAGCGGAACTAAAGCATTTTCTTATGGATAAAAAATGAGACTGAATTTGCTATAAAATCAGTCTCATCCGTGGGCAGCCGGGAAATTAGTGCGCCTGTTCCCAGTTATCGCCAACGCCGACATCCACCTGCAGAGGAACGTCGAGTTTCATGCTGTTTTCCATCAGATCGCGAATTTTCGCCGTGGCCGCCTCCACTTCAGAGGTTTTCACTTCGAAGACCAGTTCATCGTGTACCTGCATGATCATTTTCACGTCCGGTGCTGACTGCGGCGTTAACCAACCATCGACCGCAATCATCGCCTTTTTGATAATGTCAGCCGCCGTGCCCTGCATTGGCGCATTGATTGCTGCGCGTTCGGCCGCCTTACGGCGCATTGCATTACTGGCATTGATATCCGGCAAATAGAGACGTCGGCCATCCAGCGTTGAGACATAGCCTTTTTCAGCGGCCTGCTGGCGGGTGCTTTCCATATATTCCAACACGCCAGGATAGCGTTCAAAGTACAGATCCATATACTTCTTCGCTTCACCTGCACCAATATTCAGCTGACGGGAGAGGCCAAAGGCGCTCATGCCATATATCAGGCCAAAGTTGATCGCTTTCGCGCTGCGTCGCTGTTCGCCGGTGACTTTATCCAGTGCCATGCCAAAGACTTCGGCAGCCGTCGCACGGTGTATATCCATGCCTTCAGCAAAGGCGCTTAACAAGCCCTTATCCTGTGACAGGTGAGCCATAATGCGCAGCTCAATTTGAGAATAGTCAGCGGCAACAATCTTATGGCCTTTGGAAGCAATGAAAGCCTGACGAATGCGGCGACCTTCTTCGTTTCTCACCGGAATGTTCTGCAGGTTGGGATCGGTAGAAGAGAGTCGGCCGGTGGCCGTGACCGCCTGATGATAAGAGGTGTGCACGCGTCCGGTGATAGGATTAATCATCAACGGCAGCTTGTCAGTGTAGGTCGACTTCAGCTTGGCTAAGCCACGGTTCTCCAGGATCACCTTCGGCAAAGGATAATCCAGCGCCAGCTCAGCAAGGACTTCCTCACTGGTAGACGGCGCGCCGCCAGGCGTTTTCTTGGTTGGCTTGATGCCCTGCTTCTCAAAGAGAATGGTCTGCAGCTGCTTTGGCGAAGAGAGGTTAAACGGCTCACCCGCCAGTTCATGGGCTTTTTGCTCTAGCTCTGCCAGACGAATGGTCAGCTCTTTCGAATGGGCGGCCAGAATCCCCTGATCGATCAACACCCCATTACGCTCAATGCGCGAGATCACCGTCAGCAGCGGCATTTCGATGTTTTCGAACACCTCCTTCGGCCCCTGCTCTTTCTCCAGTTCTGGCCACATCTTCAGGTGGAGCTGGAGCGTTACGTCGGCATCTTCGGCAGCATAATGCGCGGCCTGTTCCAGATCGATCTGGTTAAAGGTCAGCTGCTTTTTGCCTTTGCCGGCAATCTCCTCAAAGGAGACCGTTTTATGGTTCAGCCAGCGTGATGAGAGCGTATCCATATCATGACGACTCCCCACGCTGCTCAGCGCGTACGACTCCAGCATGGTGTCGAACTTGATGCCCTGTAATTCGATGTCGTAGTTCTTCAGCACGCCGCGATCGTATTTCAGGTTCTGACCCACCTTCAGCAACGCCGGATCTTCCAGCAGCGGCTTGAGGCGCTCCAGCACGCTGTTGCGATCCAGCTGGGCTGGCGCATCCAGATAATCATGCGCCACGGGAAGATAGGCGGCTTTGCCTGGCTCAATGGCGAAGGAAATCCCCACGATATTGGCGCTCAGCGTATCCAGCGAGTCGGTTTCCAGATCGAACGCAAACAGTGAACTGGTCTTGAGTTGCTTCAGCCAGCTTTCGAAGGTCTCTTCATCCAGAATAGTGACATAGCCTTCGGCAGAGAGCGTACTGGTGGTTTCGACCTGTTCTTCAACCTGTTCAACCAGCGCTTTCTGCGCGGCAGGATGACTCTTTTTACCCTGTAGCCACTTTCCTTCTTCCAGGTCGGTGATCCAGCGTTTGAACTCATATTCGCGGAACAGGCCCAGTAACTCTTCCACCGCCGGCTCATTCACCGTCAGCTGTTCACTGGTCAGATCTAATTCCACATCCGTTTTAATGGTCGCCAGCTGGTAAGAGAGCAGCGCCATCTCTTTATTTTGCTCCAGCTTGGTGGCCATGGTTTTTGCCCCACGGAACGTCAGGTCAGCGACTTTATCCAGGTTGGCATAGATATCTTTAATTCCGCCCAGCCCCTGCAGCAGCGCCTGAGCCGTTTTCTCGCCCACGCCCGGTACGCCGGGAATGTTATCGGATGCGTCGCCCATCAGCGCGAGGAAGTCGATGATTAATTCAGGCGGAATGCCATATTTCTCCACCACTTCGTCAGGGCCGAGGATCGCATTGTTCATGGTGTTGATAAGGGTGATATCTGGCGTTACCAGCTGCGCCATATCTTTATCGCCAGTGCTGATTAATACCGGCTTGCCTTTTTTACCGGCTTCCAGCGCCAGCGTACCGATGACGTCATCGGCTTCCACGCCACTGACGGCCAGTAGAGGCAAGCCCATCGCTCTGACCATATTATGCAAGGGCTCGATCTGCGCTCGCAGGTCGTCCGGCATCGGTGGGCGGTGGGATTTATAGGCTTCGAAAAGCTCATCGCGGAAGGTTTTGCCTTTGGCATCAAAAACCACGGCTACATGGCTGGGCTTATATTGCAGCAGCAGGCTGCGCAACATATTCAGCACACCGTACATCGCGCCGGTAGGTTTTCCTGCGCTGTTGGTCAGCGGAGGGAACGCGTGGTATGCGCGATAGAGGTAAGAAGAGCCATCTACCAGAATCAGCGGGTTTTCTGCAATTTGTGCCATAAGTCGTCACGTTCTTCGTTGGTTTTTTCAATGCGGTAAGGATGCCACAGCTGAGGACGAAAGTTGAAATAACCTGACGGATAAACTTCATTTGGCTGTTGATTTTGCGGGAGGTGACGCAGTAATAAGCTGTGGATAAGTTTGTGCGTAAAAATGATCCCGGTTTTTCATACCTAGAATAAAATGCCGGCATAAAAACAAAAAAAACCTGTTTTCAACAAGTTAAATTTATTCGCCAGGAATAACTTCAGGTTTCACGGAATGAATTATATGTGGATATTAATTATTGCCTTTGCCGATCGCACAGGATCTCTGTCTTTCAATCAGGATCTTCTCAGCATGTTTATTCCGTGGAGAAACCAGAGCCGGCAGTTGAAAACAACAACGCCGGCATTACGCCGGCGTTGCAGACTGACGTCAATTACTTCTGAGTCAGCAGGAACTTCACTACGTTGGCATATTGCTGAACATAGTTGTCCATTGAGCTGGTATCCAGGCCACCGTTGTTAACCATATATTTGCCGTTAACAAACATCGCTGGAACGCCCTGCAGCTGTACATCGGCTGCCGCTTTTTCCTGCTGGGCCACCAGAGATTTCACGACGAAACTATTCCAGGCGCCGTCATAAGCTTCGGGCGTAATGCCTGCCGCTTTGACGAAGACATCTTTCAGGCTCGCTGCATCAGTGATGGTCTGTGTTTTCTGAATGCCATCAAAGAGTGGTGTGGTAACTTTATCTTCCACGCCCAGAGCCATTGCAACAGCCCAGGCCTGAGTCACGGTTTTACCCATCTCACCACCCAGGAACTCGACGTGATATTTGGTCACTTTGGTGTCAGCAGGCAGGGCTTTCTTCACCGCATCGCTAACATGCCAGACGTTTTCAAACTCATAGCAGTGAGGGCAGAAGAAAGAGAAGAACTCGAGAACCTGAGGTTCGCCAGCGACGGGTTTCTGCATCGTCACGTATTGCTGGCCATCCGTAAACTGGGCTGCTGACGCACTAAAGGCCAAAACCAGACCAACCAGCGCAAACCAAATCTTTTTCATCGTGAAACTCTCTCCTAACAGCAAATTGGGCAAACCGGAAAAGACGGTCAGCCTTAGAATGCGGGCGTCAGTTGTAGCGGGGGCTCCTGCAACAACCTTGCCTGCTCGTTAAATAGTGAAATCTGCCTGCGCCAGAAATCTTCATCCGTCATCCATGGAAAACTTGCAGGAAATGCAGGGTCTTGCCAGCGGCGAACAACCCACGCCAGATAATAAACCATCCGCATAGCGCGTAAAGGTTCAATAAGTGACAATTCGTGTGTATCGAACTCGCAGAATTCACTGTAAGCCTCTAACAGAATATCCCATTGTAGGCGTTGTTCTTGTTTATCCCCGTTAATTAACATCCATAAATCCTGCACGGCGGGGCCATTACGGGCGTCATCGAGGTCAACAAAGAACGGGCCATCACGCCAGAGAATATTGCCCGGATGGCAGTCACCATGCAGGCGTAAAGGCTGCCACTGAGTATGCCAGTATTTTTGTAAAGTTGTGCCTATCAGCCGCACGCTGGCCAATAAGGGCTCCTTCAACTTACGGGGAATTAATGTACTGGCTTCAAAGACCTGAAGCGGTTCGTTGATGTATTCGTCCAGCCCCAGGGTAGGACGAACGGCAAAGGTGCTTTTGCGGCCCGTCTGATGGATACGACCAAGGAATCGCCCTACCCATTCCAGATGGTCATAATTGTCCGTTTCATACTGACGACCACCCAGGCTTGGGAATACGGTATACAGGTAACCATTATGCTGATGGAGGGTTTTTCCCTGTAATTGCAGCGGCGCTGCGACGGGAACCTCATCATCAAACAGTTCTGCAGTGAACTGATGTTCTTCCAGGATCTGCTGCTGTGACCAACGTTGTGGGCGATAAAACTTCACCACATAGCGGGTTTTGTCTTCATCTGAGAACTGATAGACCCGGTTTTCATAGCTGTTCAGGGCAGTCAGCCCTGATTCCACACGGATCCCAGTCTCCCAGAGTGCATCAAGGATGGTATCGGGATCAAGATGTTGAAAATTAAACGCGGGTTCTTTCATCCGGGATGCTCATGGCGTGAATTAGCCCTTAAGAATACCATTAAACGCAGCAGGCTACGGGAGACTGCGGGGAATTAATCTTTAATGACTCCTCTGGCACGCAGCAGCGCGGTCTTAAAATCCTCTTCATAATCTTTTTTCAGACCTGGGATCTGCTCATCTTTATCGGTACCGCGCATTTTCAGATGATAGATCAGAATATCGTCTGTCAGATCGCCTATTGGGCCGCTAAAACCTGACTCAGACGCCAGTTTCTGCAAAAATTGCATCAGATTAAGGTCGGGTTCTTTCTGCCATTCAGGCTGAAGAAGAGAAATCAGTTCATTAAGACGGTGGCATTTCATGACAGGGTTCCTTAAGGTCGACAGAGGACGCCAGGTTACCAGCTTTAATCCCACATGAAAAGAGGGGTATTGTGGCGCATGACTCAACCAGTGAAGTATAGAGTAGAGGATGTCAGCGGCGTGATTCTGGCCGGAGGGAGAGGTTCCAGGATGCAGGGCGAGGATAAAGGGTTGGTGATGCTGAATGGCAAGCCGCTGTATCAGCATGTGCTGGCGATCCTGCAGCCGCAGGTTGCGGAGGTCTGTATCAGTGCCAATCGTCATCATCAGCGCTACCTGGAAAGTGGTTGCGAGGTTTTTGCCGATACTTTTACCGGATTTGCGGGTCCGCTGGCAGGCATGTTGGCCGCTTTGCAGCGAATCAACACCGATTGGGCCGTTTTTGCCTCCTGTGATACGCCCTTCCTTCCAACAAATCTGGTCAGTCAGCTTTGGCAGGTAAAAAATGCCGGGGCAAAAGCAGCCTGGGTGAGATGTGGTGAACGCGATCATCCCACACTGGCGTTAGTTCACCGGAGTCTGGCGCCTCAGCTGGAAGAATATTTGCAGCGTGGCGACCGCAAATTGATGGTTTTCCTGACAGAAGTGGGCGGTTCAGCGGTTAATTTCGACAACCAGCAGGCGTTTATTAATCTTAATACGCCTGAAGATCTCGCTTCATTTCAGGGTAAGCGCTGAATTTAGCGGAATTTAGAGGCGTCGTGCGGCAGCACGGCGTCTTTTTTTGTCTGGTTTTTGGGTATTTTGGGGGGTTCAGGAGCTGTTTTGAGGCGGGTCTGCTGTGGGTTTTTGCTTTTTACGCACACAAAAAAGCCCCATGCTTTCGCATGAGGCTTGTCTGCTTAATTGATGCCTGGCAGTTCCCTACTCTCGCATGGGGAGACCCCACACTACCATCGGCGCTACGGCGTTTCACTTCTGAGTTCGGCATGGGGTCAGGTGGGACCACCGCGCTAAAGCCGCCAGGCAAATTCTGTTATTCACGCCGCCATAAGGCCGCGCAAATTTATCCGGTTCAAGCTGAAAATATCGTTCGTGTCTCTCAGACACCCACCAGAACGCTTCTGGTGTTGTAAGGTTAAGCCTCACGGGTCATTAGTACCGGTTAGCTCAACGCATCGCTGCGCTTACACACCCGGCCTATCAACGTCGTAGTCTTCAACGTCCCTTCAGGGGCCTTAAAGGCCCAGGGAAGATTCATCTCGAGGCAAGTTTCGCGCTTAGATGCTTTCAGCGCTTATCTTTTCCGCACTTAGCTACCGGGCAATGCCATTGGCATGACAACCCGAACACCAGTGGTGCGTTCACTCCGGTCCTCTCGTACTAGGAGCAACCCCTCTCAATCTTCCAGCGCCCACGGCAGATAGGGACCGAACTGTCTCACGACGTTCTAAACCCAGCTCGCGTACCACTTTAAACGGCGAACAGCCGTACCCTTGGGACCTACTTCAGCCCCAGGATGTGATGAGCCGACATCGAGGTGCCAAACACCGCCGTCGATATGAACTCTTGGGCGGTATCAGCCTGTTATCCCCGGAGTACCTTTTATCCGTTGAGCGATGGCCCTTCCATTCAGAACCACCGGATCACTATGACCTGCTTTCGCACCTGCTCGAGCCGTCACTCTCGCAGTCAAGCTAGCTTATGCCATTGCACTAACCTCACGATGTCCGACCGTGATTAGCTAACCTTCGTGCTCCTCCGTTACTCTTTAGGAGGAGACCGCCCCAGTCAAACTACCCACCAGACACTGTCCCCACGCCGGATCACGGCGCCAGGTTAGAACATCAAACGTTAAAGGGTGGTATTTCAAGGTTGGCTCCACGCAGACTGGCGTCCACGCTTCAAAGCCTCCCACCTATCCTACACATCAAGGTTCAATATTCAGTGTCAAGCTATAGTAAAGGTTCACGGGGTCTTTCCGTCTTGCCGCGGGTACACTGCATCTTCACAGCGAGTTCAATTTCACTGAGTCTCGGGTGGAGACAGCCTGGCCATCATTACGCCATTCGTGCAGGTCGGAACTTACCCGACAAGGAATTTCGCTACCTTAGGACCGTTATAGTTACGGCCGCCGTTTACCGGGGCTTCGATCAAGAGCTTCTCCTTGCGGATAACCCCATCAATTAACCTTCCGGCACCGGGCAGGCGTCACACCGTATACGTCCACTTTCGTGTTTGCACAGTGCTGTGTTTTTAATAAACAGTTGCAGCCAGCTGGTATCTTCGACTGGCTTCAGCTCCGGGAGCAAGTCCCTTCACCTACGCGCCAGCGTGCCTTCTCCCGAAGTTACGGCACCATTTTGCCTAGTTCCTTCACCCGAGTTCTCTCAAGCGCCTTGGTATTCTCTACCTGACCACCTGTGTCGGTTTGGGGTACGATTCCGTGTTACCTGATGCTTAGAGGCTTTTCCTGGAAGCAGGGCATTTGTTACTTCAGCACCGTAGTGCCTCGTCATCACACCTCAGCGTTAAAAAGAGTCCGGATTTACCTAAACTCTCCGCCTACATGCTTAAACCGGGACAACCGTCGCCCGGCTAACATAGCCTTCTCCGTCCCCCCTTCGCAGTAACACCGAGTACAGGAATATTAACCTGTTTCCCATCGACTACGCCTTTCGGCCTCGCCTTAGGGGTCGACTCACCCTGCCCCGATTAACGTTGGACAGGAACCCTTGGTCTTCCGGCGAGCGGGCTTTTCACCCGCTTTATCGTTACTTATGTCAGCATTCGCACTTCTGATACCTCCAGCAGACCTCACAGTCCACCTTCGACGGCTTACAGAACGCTCCCCTACCCAACAACGCATAAGCGTCGCTGCCGCAGCTTCGGTGCATGGTTTAGCCCCGTTACATCTTCCGCGCAGGCCGACTCGACCAGTGAGCTATTACGCTTTCTTTAAATGATGGCTGCTTCTAAGCCAACATCCTGGCTGTCTGTGCCTTCCCACATCGTTTCCCACTTAACCATGACTTTGGGACCTTAGCTGGCGGTCTGGGTTGTTTCCCTCTTCACGACGGACGTTAGCACCCGCCGTGTGTCTCCCGTGATAACATTCTTCGGTATTCGCAGTTTGCATCGGGTTGGTAAGCCGGGATGGCCCCCTAGCCGAAACAGTGCTCTACCCCCGAAGATGAGTTCACGAGGCGCTACCTAAATAGCTTTCGGGGAGAACCAGCTATCTCCCGGTTTGATTGGCCTTTCACCCCCAGCCACAAGTCATCCGCTAATTTTTCAACATTAGTCGGTTCGGTCCTCCAGTTAGTGTTACCCAACCTTCAACCTGCCCATGGCTAGATCACCGGGTTTCGGGTCTATACCCTGCAACTTAACGCCCAGTTAAGACTCGGTTTCCCTTCGGCTCCCCTATACGGTTAACCTTGCTACAGAATATAAGTCGCTGACCCATTATACAAAAGGTACGCAGTCACACCACGAAGGTGCTCCCACTGCTTGTACGTACACGGTTTCAGGTTCTGTTTCACTCCCCTCGCCGGGGTTCTTTTCGCCTTTCCCTCACGGTACTGGTTCACTATCGGTCAGTCAGGAGTATTTAGCCTTGGAGGATGGTCCCCCCATATTCAGACAGGATGTCACGTGTCCCGCCCTACTCATCGAACTCACAGCAAGTGCATTTTTGTGTACGGGAGTATCACCCTGTACCCTGCGACTTTCCAGACGCTTCCACTAATGCACAAACTGATTCAGGTTCTGGGCTGTTCCCCGTTCGCTCGCCGCTACTGGGGGAATCTCGGTTGATTTCTTTTCCTCTGGGTACTTAGATGTTTCAGTTCCCCAGGTTCGCCTTGCAACACTATGTATTCATGTTGCAATGATGCACCAAAGTGCACCGGGTTTCCCCATTCGGGTATCGTCGGTTATTACGGTTCATATCACCTTACCGACGCTTATCGCAGATTAGCACGCCCTTCATCGCCTCTGACTGCCTAGGCATCCACCGTGTACGCTTAGTCACTTAACCTCACAACCCACAAGCGTCCCGAAAGACACATTGCTGTTGTAAGCATTTGAGAGACTCGAACATATCATTGATTTCATTCTTATTACGGAGAATGAAAACGACATGTCGTTTCAATTTTCAGCTTGTTCCGGATTGTTAAAGAGCAAATATCTCAAACGTGACTCGTCCTTGCGGAGAGAATCAGTTTTGAGATACTGGTTGATAATGTCTTTCACTCATTATCAGGAGATGGCGTCCCCAAGGGGATTCGAACCCCTGTTACAGCCGTGAAAGGGCAGTGTCCTGGGCCTCTAGACGATGGGGACTCTGTTACTGTTGCTCATTACGTTTTCTATCAGACAATCTGTTGTGGACACTACGCGGGAAGGTATCTTCAGGTAAGGAGGTGATCCAACCGCAGGTTCCCCTACGGTTACCTTGTTACGACTTCACCCCAGTCATGAATCACAAAGTGGTAAGCGCCCTCCCGAAGGTTAAGCTACCTACTTCTTTTGCAACCCACTCCCATGGTGTGACGGGCGGTGTGTACAAGGCCCGGGAACGTATTCACCGTAGCATTCTGATCTACGATTACTAGCGATTCCGACTTCACGGAGTCGAGTTGCAGACTCCGATCCGGACTACGACGCACTTTGTGAGGTCCGCTTGCTCTCGCGAGTTCGCTTCTCTTTGTATGCGCCATTGTAGCACGTGTGTAGCCCTGGCCGTAAGGGCCATGATGACTTGACGTCATCCCCACCTTCCTCCGGTTTGTCACCGGCAGTCTCCTTTGAGTTCCCGACATTACTCGCTGGCAACAAAGGATAAGGGTTGCGCTCGTTGCGGGACTTAACCCAACATTTCACAACACGAGCTGACGACAGCCATGCAGCACCTGTCTCACGGTTCCCGAAGGCACTAAGGCATCTCTGCCGAATTCCGTGGATGTCAAGGCCAGGTAAGGTTCTTCGCGTTGCATCGAATTAAACCACATGCTCCACCGCTTGTGCGGGCCCCCGTCAATTCATTTGAGTTTTAACCTTGCGGCCGTACTCCCCAGGCGGTCGACTTAACGCGTTAGCTCCGGAAGCCACGCCTCAAGGGCACAACCTCCAAGTCGACATCGTTTACGGCGTGGACTACCAGGGTATCTAATCCTGTTTGCTCCCCACGCTTTCGCACCTGAGCGTCAGTCTTTGTCCAGGGGGCCGCCTTCGCCACCGGTATTCCTCCAGATCTCTACGCATTTCACCGCTACACCTGGAATTCTACCCCCCTCTACAAGACTCTAGCCTGCCAGTTTCAAATGCAGTTCCCAGGTTAAGCCCGGGGATTTCACATCTGACTTGACAGACCGCCTGCGTGCGCTTTACGCCCAGTAATTCCGATTAACGCTTGCACCCTCCGTATTACCGCGGCTGCTGGCACGGAGTTAGCCGGTGCTTCTTCTGCGGGTAACGTCAATCGACAAGGTTATTAACCTTATCGCCTTCCTCCCCGCTGAAAGTACTTTACAACCCGAAGGCCTTCTTCATACACGCGGCATGGCTGCATCAGGCTTGCGCCCATTGTGCAATATTCCCCACTGCTGCCTCCCGTAGGAGTCTGGACCGTGTCTCAGTTCCAGTGTGGCTGGTCATCCTCTCAGACCAGCTAGGGATCGTCGCCTAGGTGAGCCATTACCCCACCTACTAGCTAATCCCATCTGGGCACATCCGATGGTGTGAGGCCCGAAGGTCCCCCACTTTGGTCCGAAGACGTTATGCGGTATTAGCTACCGTTTCCAGTAGTTATCCCCCTCCATCAGGCAGTTTCCCAGACATTACTCACCCGTCCGCCACTCGTCACCCGAGAGCAAGCTCTCTGTGCTACCGTTCGACTTGCATGTGTTAGGCCTGCCGCCAGCGTTCAATCTGAGCCATGATCAAACTCTTCAATTAAAAGTTCGATTTGCTGAAACAAGTTCAGCGATGCTCAAGTGTAAAACGTCATAATGAATTTCATTATGTGTTCACTCTTAAGGCTTGATATTTTTTTGCGCCTTGCGGCGCTGATATCAATCCTGCGAGTGCCCACACAGATTGTCTGATAAATTGTTAAAGAGCGTTGCGGTAAGTGCCTTGGCGCCTTACTGCGAGGTGGCGTATATTACGCTTTCCTCCTTCAGAGTCAACTTCTTTTTGGGAAGTTTTTCTCCGGCGATTCAGCTTCCTGAACCTCTGACCCGGTGACTCGTAAGTCGTTGTTCCGTGTCAGTGGAGGCGCATTATAGGGAATTCCTGGAAGGCCGCAAGTGTTTCTCAACAAAAAAGATCTGACCGCCTCTTTTTTCACCAAAAGGTGAAAAAACACCCGTCTTACGCTGTTTTTAGCAGCTAAATGGCCTTTAAAAGCCCTTTTGCCCTTCCTGTAACCAGGTCAGCTGATACTATTCTTTATGCATTGCAGGTTTGCCCTGCCAGCATTGAACATTAAAAAGGATGCTAAATGATAAAATCCGCGCGCAGTATGGCCGGACTTCCGTGGATCGCCGCCATGGCCTTCTTTATGCAGGCGCTGGATGCCACGATACTGAACACCGCCCTCCCTGCAATCGCCCAAAGTCTTAACCGCTCTCCGCTGGCGATGCAGTCCGCCGTCATCAGCTACACCTTAACGGTTGCCCTGCTTATTCCCGTCAGCGGCTGGCTGGCCGATCGCTACGGCACCCGCAAAGTCTTTATCGTCGCTGTCTCACTGTTTACCCTCGGCTCTCTCGCCTGCGCACTCTCGGGGTCGCTAACCTCACTGGTTGCTTTCAGGGTGGTGCAGGGTGTCGGCGGCGCGATGATGATGCCGGTTGCACGCCTTGCCCTGTTAAGGGCTTACCCACGGAGCGAACTGCTGCCGGTACTCAATTTCGTCACCATGCCCGGACTGATTGGCCCGGTACTGGGGCCGATGCTGGGTGGCGTGCTGGTGACCTATGCTACCTGGCACTGGATCTTCCTGATTAATATCCCGATGGGGATTGCCGGCATCATCTATGCCCGCAAATATATGCCGGACTTCACCACGCCACGCCGCCGCTTCGATTTCCTGGGCTTTTTGCTGTTCGGGATTGGGCTGGTGCTGCTTTCGAGCGGAATAGAGCTGTTTGGCGAGAAGATCGTTGCCACCAGCATTGCGCTGGCGGTCACGCTGGGCGGCGTTCTGTTACTTCTTCTCTATATAGTGCACGCAAGACGCCACCCTACGCCGCTCATCCCGTTGCCGATGTTTAAAACCCGCACTTTCTCGGTAGGCATACTGGGCAATATCGCCGCACGCCTCGGGACGGGATGCATTCCTTTCCTGATGCCGTTGATGCTGCAGGTTGGCTTTGGTTACTCGGCGATCCTGGCAGGCTGCATGATGGCACCGACCGCGTTAGGTTCGATTATGGCCAAGTCGATGGTGACGCAGGTGCTGCGCTGGTTTGGCTACCGTAAAACCCTGGTATGGATTAGCGTGATCATCGGCGTGCTGGTTGCCAGCTTCGCCTTACAAACGCCGGGGATGAGCCTGCTGGTGCTCCTGCTGCCGCTGTTTGTTCTGGGGATGGGGATGTCGACACAGTTCACCGCCATGAACACCATCACACTGGCGGATCTTAATGATGCCAACGCCAGCAGCGGCAACAGCATGCTGGCCGTGACCCAACAGCTGGCGATCAGCTTCGGGGTGGCGGTCAGTGCCGCCGTGCTGCGATTCTATGAAAACTTTGATGGCACCACCGTTCAGCACTTCCATGCCACGTTCCTGACGATGGGTGTGGTCACGGTGATCTCAGGATCGGTGTTTTTGATGTTGAAACCCGGCGACGGAAGGCATCTGATCAGCAACCGGGAGAAAAAGAAGAAAGCCGCTTAACGCTCCCCGACGGATCCACGCTCGACCAGTTCCGGTGTCAGCACCAGCAGTTGCTGGCTGCCACCGGGCTCGGCCAGACGATGCAGCAACGTATCAATGGCCAACTCACCCAGTTCATCTTTCGGCTGATGGATGGTGGTCAGCGGCGGGGTCATATAGCGGGCCAGCTCGATATCGTCATAGCCGATCACCGCAATGTCCTGCGGCACCGACAGTCCTGCCTGATACAACGCATGATAAACCCCAACCGCCATCGCATCGTTGCTGGTAAACACCGCCTGCGGCAGCGGGTTGAGCGCCAGCAGTTGGTTCATCGCATTGTAGCCGCCCTCAAACTCCAGATCGCCAGCGACGATATAGCCAGGCAGCACCGGTAAACCCGCCTGTTTCATCGCCTGATGAAATCCCTCAAGGCGTAAACGGGCCGGCGTTTTATCCTGTGGTCCGGCGATACAGGCAATACGCGTATACCCCCGGGAGATAAGATGCCGGGTGGCCATTTCGCCGCCCAGCAGCGAGTTATCCTGAATAATGTCGCTGCCACCGTCAAAAGGGGACCAGTCCATCATCACGGAAGGGATAGAAGGATAGCGCGTCAGGATCTCAACCGACGGAATATGGCTTTCGGTACACATGATTAACAGCCCGTCGACACGCTTTTGCAACAGCGTCTCCAGACTGCGGTTCATGCGGTTTTCATCGCCATCGGTATTGCACAGCACCAGACTGTAGCCGCGCTCATAACAGCTTCTTTCGACGCCACGCACCACTTCCGAATAGAACGGGTTGCTGCTGGCGGTCAGCAGCATCCCGATGGTGCGGGTCTGGTTAAGCTTCAGGCTTCGTGCCAGGGCGGATGGCGCATAGTTAAGTTGCGAAATCGCCGTGGTCACTTTTTCCCGCACCGCGTCACTGACAAAGCGGTTGTTGTTGATCACATGGGAAACGGTGGACGTTGAAACGCCCGCCAGCCGTGCGACATCTTTCATGGTGGCCAAGTGCTACCCCTGCTGCTGCAAGAAGCTGTCGGTCTCGTGACGCCAGGGCACCGAAGGCTGCGCACCGGATCGCGTGACTGAAATCGCGGCCGCGGCGTGGGCAAAGCGCACGGCCTGCGCCATCGGCTGTTCGTCCAGTAAGGCGGTAATCAACGCGCCGTTAAAGGTATCGCCTGCGGCGATGGTATCGACCGCATCCACCTTAAAGCCGGCAATGCGCTGCCCGTCGCCCTGCTCACTGAGCCACACGCCGCGACTGCCCAGCGTAATCAGCACGCTGTGGATGCCTTTATCATGCAGAACCGCCGCCGCACGGGCTGCATCCTCATCGCTGTCGATATGGACGCCCGTCAGGATCTCGGCTTCGGTTTCATTGGGGGTGATCATATCCACCAGCGCCAGCAGCTCATCGGACAGCGGCGTGGCAGGCGCGGGATTGAGGATCACTTTGGTCTGATGCTGATGGGCGATTTTGGCGGCCGCCAGCACGCTATCAAGCGGAGACTCAAGCTGCATCAGTAACGCGCCAGCCTCAGCGATCGTTTTTTGGTGCTTGATGACGATGGCTGGCGTCAACGCCGCGTTGGCACCCGAATGGATGGCGATACTGTTTTCGCCTTCGGCATTGACGAAAATCAGCGCCACGCCGGTGGAGTCACCCGCAATCACTTCGACAGGGGAAACATCAATGTTGTCTTTATTCAGCTGCTCGCGAATACGCTGACCAATATCGTCTTCACCCACACAGGCGATAAACGCGATGTCAGCGCCGCTGCGTCCGGCCGCGACCGCCTGATTGGCCCCTTTGCCGCCGAAAGCGATTTGATAATGCTTGCCGATCACCGTTTCACCGGGACGAGGAAAGGTGTTCAGGTTAAGGATGTGATCTGCGTTGATGCTGCCAAGGACAGCCAGCTTACCGGGTGTTTTCATCAGGGTGTCGTCCAGAAAAAGGCGCCACCTGCAGGAGGTGGCGCGTGTCGTGCTGAATTATTTAGTGACCAGTTTCAGATCAACCGGGTTGATTGCCTGAACCTTCTGGCCCTTCAGCACTTTATCAGCGGTATCCACGCCGATAACGCCGATCTGCTCTGGCTGCTGCGCCACGGTCGCGGCCAGCTTGCCACCTTCAACCGCCTTCACGCCATCGGCGGTGCCGTCAAAGCCAACCACCAGAACATCAGATTTGCCTGCGGTTTGCAATGCACGCATCGCGCCCAGCGCCATTTCATCATTCTGCGCGAACACGGCCTGCACATCAGGATGCGCGGTCAGCAGGTTTTGCATCACGTTCAGGCCTTTAGTACGGTCGAAATCAGCGGGCTGGCTGGCAAGGATCTGGAAGTGGTGCGCATCGGCCGCGGTTTTGAAGCCTTCGCCACGTTCACGGGCAGCCGAGGTACCGGCAATACCGGCCAGCTCGATGATTTTGGCGTTATCGCCCAGTTTTTTGGCAAGGTAGTCACCGGCCATTTTACCGCCGAAACGGTTATCCGAAGCGACGTGGCTCACCACTTTGCCCTGGGAAGCCACGCGGTCGAGGGTGATCACCGGGATATTCGCCTGGTTCGCCATCTTCACGGCATTGCCCACCGCGTCTGAATCGGTTGGGTTGATCAGCAGCAGTTTGGTGCCGCGAACGGTCAGGTCCTGCACGTTAGCCAGCTCTTTCGCCGGGTTGTTCTGTGAATCCAGCACCACCAGGTTGTAGCCCAGCTTATCCGCTTCTTTCTGTGCGCCATCTTTTAAGGAGACGAAGAACGGGTTATTCAGTGTGGAAACCACCAGCGCGATGGTGTCTTTTGCCAGCGCGTTTGCGCTGACGGTTACGCCGAGCAGAACAGCAAGTGCAGTCAGTTTCATTTTCATCATAAATTCCTGTAGGGGAGAGTTATTTACTGCTTTTGTTATCTACCAGCACCGCCAGCAGTATCACCACAGCTTTGACGATCATTTGGTAGTAAGAAGAAACACCGAGCAGGTTGAGGCCGTTATTCAGGAAGCCGAGGATCAGCGCACCGATCAAGGTTCCCATAATGCGTCCTTTACCGCCTGCCAGGCTGGTACCGCCGAGCACCACGGCCGCGATAGCATCCAGCTCATAGCCGGTTCCCGCCGTTGGCTGAGCCGAAGAGAGACGCGCCACTTCAATCGTGCCTGCCAGCGCGGCCAGCATGCCGCACAGGGCATAAACGATGATTTTAACGCGGCTGACGCTGATGCCGGATAAACGGGTCGCCGCTTCATTGCCGCCCAGCGCATAGATATAACGGCCCAGACGCGTGTGATGCAGCATGTACCAGGCCGCGAAGAAGACGATGGCCATAATCCACACCGGCGTTGGGATGCCCAGCGGGCGGCCGATGCCGAACCAGCCAAACAGATCGGCATTATCATTAAAGCCGGTGTTCACCGGGCTACCGTTGGTATAAACCATGGTCACGCCGCGCAACAGCAGCATCATCACCAGCGTGGCGATAAAGGCCTGAACCTTGCCCTTGGCGACAATCGTACCGGTCAGCGCGCCAATCGCCGCGCCCAAGGCCAGCGATCCCGCCACGGCGACCAGTGCATTGACTTCCAGGCCCACCAGCGAAGCGCCCACCGCGCCGGTCAATGCCAGCAATGAACCCACGGAAAGATCGATGCCCGAGGTCAGGATCACCAGCGTCATGCCCACCGCCATAATGGCGTTGACCGACGTCTGCTGCAGGATGTTGAACAGGTTATTGACGGTGAAGAAGTTCGGGCTGAGGCTCGACACAATGGCGATCAGCACGATCAGGGCGATCAGCGATTTTTGCTCCAGCAGCCAGCTTTTGCTGAAGATGCGGTTGGCACGAAGGGTTTGGGTACTCATAGTTTTGCTAGCTCCACGCTATGTTGCTTGCCTACCGCCGCCGCCATTAAGACTTCCTGCGTGGCTTGTTCAATGGGGAAGTCACCGCTCAGGCGGCCTTCGTGCATCACCAGCACGCGATCGCTCATACCCAGCACTTCAGGCATCTCAGAGGAGACGAGGATGATGCTCAGCCCTTCTTCTTTGAACTGATTGATTAACTGATAAATTTCTTTCTTCGCCCCGACATCGACGCCGCGCGTCGGCTCATCGAGGATCAACACTTTTGGGCGGGTCATCAGACCGCGAGCGATGGCGACTTTCTGTTGATTACCGCCAGACAGCAGCCCAATTGGCTGGTCCATTGACGGGGTTTTCACATTGAAAAGCTGAATAAAATCGCCAACGGCCATCTGCTCTTCAGCGTGCTTCAGGCGTCCGCCTTTGTGGCTGAAGTAATCCAGCGCGGTCAAAGACATGTTCTCTTTCACCGACATGCCCAGCACCAGTCCATCGCGTTTACGGTCTTCAGAGATATAGACGATGCCGTTTTTCAGCCCTTCTTCAGGCGAACGCGTGGTGACGTTTTTGCCGTCGAGCTGCACGCTGCCACTGCTGCGCGGCATCGCGCCGTATAACACCTTCATTAATTCGGTACGGCCCGCGCCCATCAGCCCGGCAACACCCAGAATTTCACCTTTGCGCAGGGTGAAGCTGATATCGTCAACGCCCGGCCCGGTAAGATGTTCCACCTTGAGGCGAACCTCACCAGGCGCTTTATCCAGCCGCGGGTATTGCTCTTCCAGCTTGCGGCCAACCATCATTTCAATCAGCGAATCTTCTTCCAGGCTTTCCACGGCCCGCTCGGCAATAAACTGTCCGTCGCGGAAAATGGTCACGTCATCGCAGATTTCGAAGATTTCCTTCATGCGGTGCGAGATATAGACAATGCCGCATCCCTGCGCCTTCAGCTCGCGGATCACGCGGAACAGCGACGCGGTTTCGGTATCGGTCAGTGCATCGGTGGGTTCGTCCATCACGATCACTTTCGACTCATAACTCAGCACTTTAGCAATCTCGACCATCTGCTGGTCGCCGATCGACAGATCGCCCACCAGCCTGTGGCTGCTAAAACGCAGATTGAGTTTTTTCAGCAGCACGTCGGCTTCGGCGTGCATTTTCTTCCACTGGATGCGGCCAAACGCATTAACAAACTCACGGCCGAGGAAGATGTTTTCCGCAATGCTCAGCTGTGGGATCAGGTTCAGCTCCTGATGAATGATGCCAATGCCGGCTTCCTGCGACGCTTTTGGCCCGTTGAAGGAGACGTCATTGCCCAGCCAGGTGATGCGACCCGCATCACGCGGATAGATCCCGGTCATCACCTTCATCATGGTGGATTTACCGGCACCATTTTCGCCGACCAGCGCCATCACTCTGCCCGGATAGACCGAGAGTGCCGCGCCGGAAAGCGCCTTCACGCCGGGAAAGGATTTATCAATACCTTGCAGTTGCAGTAAAGGTTGCATCATGGCCTCAGAAGGTCACGCCAGCGGTCAGGATGATATTCGCGTAGGGGGAACATTCCCCACTGCGGATCACGGCCTGACTACGCTGGGTTTGCTGTTTTAACTGGTGATGAGTGACGTACTGGATCGAGATGGTGTTTCCCTGATGTTGTTGCAGCAAGTCGAGCAGGGCTAACAGGTCGCTGTGAAGCTTGGGATTATGAGATTTGATCTCTTCCGCGATGATGGCACTTTCTACCTGCATCTCTTCGGTCACGGTGTGAACCACCTGCAGAAAGCTGGGAATACCGTGGGTCAGCGCCAGATCGATACGCTGAGGACCGGCCGGAATTGGCAAGCCCGCATCGCCGATGGTCAGGCTGTCGGTATGCCCGAGGCGGGAAACCACGGACGAAATATCAGAATTCAGTAAGGTGCCTTTTTTCATCTTTCACTCCAGAGCGAAACGTTTCGCTGATCCGGAGTTTAAGAGAGGCAGGGGCGAAAACAACCGCCAAATCGCGAAATTGTGATCGCCATCGAAACGTTTCGCTGTTGCCTGCCTCGGGTTTGGCTTAAGGCTGGGATCGTGGCTGGAGGTTAGAGGATCTGGCTTAAATGGAGCTGGCCCATCAGCAAATGATTGTCGGCATAATCGACCGGCACCGCGACCACTGCAGGTCCCTGCACATCCATGGCTTTACGCAGCGTTGGCTCTAACGCTTCTGCGCTGTCTACCGCAAATCCGGCAGCGCCGAAGGCTTCGGCATAGGCTTTGAAATCGACCGGGCCGAATTTAACCCCCGACACCCGCTGATATTTCTTCTGTTCCTGCATCGCCACCATGTTGTATTCCTCATCCACCCAGATGATGTGCAGAATATTGGCTTTGAGCCTGACGGCAGTTTCCAGCTCCATACTGGACTGCAGGAATCCGCCATCGCCGGAGACCGACACCACTTTACGGCTCGGGTCGACCAGCCAGGCGCCAATGGCCCACGGCAGCGCCACGCCCATCGTCTGTTGCCCGTTGGAGATCATAATCTGACGCGCCCGGAAGCTGTAAAGATAGCGGGCAATCCAGATATGGAAGCTTCCCATATCCACCGTCAGGGTGACGTCACTGTTAATGATGTCCTGCATCGCCCGCACGATGCGCAGCGGATGCAAGGCAAACTGATTCAGATTCTGGCCCTGCAATGTCAACAGCTCCCGCTGTTGCTGGCGATCGTGCAGAATCGATGCGGCCTGTGAGCTGAGCTGCAAAGGCGAGGCAATGCGCGCGGCGAGTTTGTCGAGCGTTGCGGCGATATCGCCCACCAGCTCAGCATCCGGCAAATAGCAGTTATCCGCTTCCGCAGGCAACACATCGATATGCACCAGCGTGGCCGTCCCGCTGTTCCACATGGCCGGCTCATATTCCACCGGGCTGTAGCCGATGGTGATAATCAGGTCAGCCTGACGTAACAGACGATCGCCCGCCTGATTGTTAAACAAGCCTACCCGGCCAGCAAAGCGTGAAAAGTGTCCCTGACGGACGGCCCCAGCCGCCTGATAGGTGCTGGTGACGGGAATATGGCTGCGCTCCAGCAGGCGGTGTAGCGCATCGCTGTTTTCCGGCTGGCTGGCCATCAGTCCCAGCAGCAGAACCGGGTTTTTGGCCTGCGCAATCTGTGCGGCAACCGCCTCAATCGCCACATCCGGCGCGGCGCCCAGCAACACCTGACCTTTGCTGCTCAGCAGATTGCCCCGGGCCGGTTGATCGACAATATCCTGCGGCAGGCTGACAAAGGCACCGCCGCCTCTGCCGTGTTCAGCTTGGCGGAAGGCGTTGGAGATCACTTCAGACAGGGCATTGGCATCGGTGACTTCAACGGCATATTTGGTGACCGGACGAAACATGGCAACGGTGTCCATGCTCTGATGCACCTGTTTTGCACTGTCCGCGCGCTTCACCGCGCCGCCCAGCGCCACCACCGGATCGCCTTCACTGGTGGCGGTGGCCATACCGGTGATCAGGTTCGAGCAACCGGGGCCGGAGGTGACCAGCGCCACGCCCGCGTTGCCGGTCAGCCGTCCTACCGCCGCCGCCATAAAGGCAGCATTGGCTTCATGGCGCACCGGGATGGTCTGGATAGTGGAGTCCACCAGCGAATCAAAGACCTTATCGATTTTGGCGCCCGGAATACCAAAGACCTGCTTCACGCCCTGAGCTTCCAGCTGCGCCACGACCAGATCGGCGCCATGCTGCCATAGCTGAGTATCGGTTGGATTTTTCATCATGACTCCTTAGGGGAATTAGCTCTCAACGGAACGAATGGCCGAATCCAGATCGTCGGGATTCAGGTTGGCTTGCAGAAAGTCGTTATCTTTTGGCAGGTCGATCACCAGTTTGTTGATCGCACCGAAGGTCAGCACCCCTTCCTCCAGCCGGTAATCCAGCAGATGGCCGCCACCCTGACGGTCATCGGTAATAAAGTGCTCGTGGTAACCCGCCACGTTGATGCCCTGCATATATTGCGGCGTGCGGAAACCAATCAGCACGCCGTTGCGCTCGCTGAAATGAAAGGTGGGTTGCTGGCCGAGCACTTCGGGCATGCTGCGATAAGGACGATGCTGGCACGGCACGGTGCGGGTCTGCGCCTCCGAGAAACGGCCGTCGATGCGCAGGGCGCAGAACTGGTTATCGGAGGTGACCTGACTGTCGATATAGTCGTGAATCTGCTGACGACCCACCGGCCGATCGAAATGATGGCGATGCTGCGGACGGAAGAAGGTCATCACCGCAAAGGGGGTTTTCTGCTGCGGACTGGCCTCGCGGGCGCTGCCGTCAGCGCGTAACTGATAGACCTCACGATCGAAGGCAATCAGTTCGCCGTCCAGCTGGTTAAAGGTACCGAGGCCGAAGTCGCCTTTTTTCAGCAGATCGGCAACGGTGATATTGCCCTCGTAAACCCCACTCAGCAACGCGCTCATCAGAGAGGTCTGATAGATTACGCTTTCTGGCTTATGCTGCTGCAATGCGCTGACGGTAGAGGCCAGCTCTTGTTCGCATAAACAGTCAGTTGCAGAATTTTTCATGTCATCCTCGTGGCTAAAAGGTTAAGAATCATTAACAGGATGTTGACTCGATTCAGTGCCGGATACCAATATAGGGAAGCCTTCACTTTGAGACGTTTTTGATATGGAACTCCGTCACCTGCGCTATTTTGTGGCCGTTGCCCAGACCCACAACTTCACCCGCGCGGCCGAACTGCTTGGGATTTCCCAACCGCCTCTGAGCCAGCAAATCCTTCGCCTTGAGCGCGAAATTGGCCTGCCGTTGTTGAAACGACTGACCCGCAGCGTTGAGCTGACCGAAGCCGGAGAGGCCTTTTATCAGGATGCCTGCCAGATCCTCGAACTCAGTGGTCATGCGCTGGAGAAAGCCAAAGGCATTGCGCGCGGCACCCGGGGACGACTTTCCCTCGGTTTCGCCAGCTCGGTGGCGTTTCATGGTTCGGTATTCAGCCTGCTCAGGGAGTTTCAGCATCGCTACCCGGATATGGAGATGATCACCGGCGAGCAGAATATGGCGACGCTGCTGCATAACCTGCAGGAAGGATTGCTGGATGCGGCCTTTGTGCGCCTGCCGTGTGAAAGCAGCAAAGCCTTTAATCTGAAGGTCATCGCCAGTGAAAAAATGCTGGCGGTGTTGCCGCCGGGCCATGCGCTGGCGGGCCAGGCATCCCTGTCGCTGCAGCAGCTGGCGGAGGATCCGCTGATCCTCTTTCCGCAGGAAGTGGCGCCCAGCCTGTATGAGATGATCATCAGCGCCTGTCTGCGGGCCGGATTCCAGCCGCGCACCGGCCAACAGGCACCGCAAATCGCCTCCGCCATCGGGCTGGTGGCCAGTGGGTTTGGCTATACCCTCGTGCCGGAATCGCTGGGCTGCATTCGCCATCCGGACGTCACGCTGCATGCCATTGATGATGCGGTGCTAAACAGCGATATCGCCCTGGCCTGGCGACGGCTGGATCGATCGCCGGCGGTGCTGCATCTGGTGGCCACCCTCAATGAAATTCAGCCGGCCACGCGCTGAGAATGTGCCATTTTGGTGCGTATTTGCCGGGTTGGATCGCACCAATTAGGTTCACGTAAAAACATCGTGAAACTTTCGGATCATCCGATTCAAGAAAAAAGCCCTTATCTATCAGATAATAAAAAACCACCGCATCATTTACTGCACTCTGGCGTGTTTCATGCATGAGACAAAGTCTGCCGATCCATGGAGTGTAGTTATGTCTGCTAATGAACCTTCTGATTTGATTTATGGCCTTGAGGAGAAACCCACTCCGACGGTCGCGCTGTTTACCGCGTTACAGCATGTGCTGGCGAGTCTGGTGGGCGTGATTACACCACCGTTGATTATCGGTACGGTGTTGGGCCTCAATGCCTGGCTGCCTTATCTGATCAGCATGTCGCTGTTTGTCTCCGGCCTTGGCACCTTTATTCAGGCTCGCCGGATAAGGCATATCGGTGCCGGGATGATTTGCCTGCAGGGCACCAGCTTTGCCTTTCTGGCGGTGATTCTGGCGGCCGGATTCAGCGTGAAAAATCGCGGCGGCAGCCCGGAAGATGTGATGGCGATGATTTTCGGCCTGACCACGGTTGCGGCCTTTATTCCGATGATCGTCAGCCGTTTTCTGGGCCAGATCCGCCGCCTGATCACCCCGTTAATCAGTGGCACCGTGGTGTGCCTGATTGGCATCAGCTTGATTAAGGTCAGCATCACCGACTGGGGCGGCGGTCATAACGCGGCAAACTTCGGTTCGGTACCTAACCTGTTGCTGGGTTTGCTGACGCTGGCCACCATCGTGCTGTTCAGCCACGCGCGCAACCGCTGGCTGCGTCTCTCTGCGGTGATCCTCGGTATGGCCGTTGGCTGCGTGGCCGCTGCGCTGAGCGGCAATCTGACCCTGCATCCGTTCACCGAATCCTGGATTGCCGTGCCACAGCCCTATCGCTTCGGCTTCCAGTTCGATTTCTCGCTGTTTCTGCCGATTGCGCTGATTTCGTTAATCAGTATTCTTGAAGCGGTCGGTGATCTGACGGCGAACTGCCTGCTGTCACGCCAGCCCGTTGAAGGGGAAAGCTACGTCAGACGTTTAAAGGGCGGCATTCTGGCGGATGGCGTCAGCTGCATGCTGGCAGCCATCTTCTCGGCGCTGCCCAGCACTACCTTTGCGCAGAATAATGGCGTGATCCAGATGACTGGCGTCGCCAGCCGCTATGTCGGCATGTGGATTGGCTGCCTGCTGGCGTTACTGGGCTTGTTCCCGGCGTTTGGCGCGGTGGTCCAGCAAATCCCGGCACCGGTTTTAGGCGGCGCGACGCTGGTGATGTTTGGCAGCGTACTGGCCGCTGGCATCCGCATCATGACCCAATCGCCGTTGACCCGCCGCGACATGATGATCATTGCCGTCTCGTTTGGCATTGGCCTCGGCATCGAAGCGCAACCTGAATTCCTCAGCCATTTACCGAAGGTTTTTGCTAACCTGTTTGGCTCAGCGATTAGCGCGGGTGGCATTGTTGCCATCGTGCTGAACCTGGTGTTGCCGTCCGACACCGCGGTACGTCAGACCCGCGAAAGCAAACTGGCAACGGAAAAATAGTCTTGTAACGCGTACGCGCTCCCTGGATCAGCAGACAGGGTATAACTGAGCTGGCTTATCTTATTCTTTATAAAGGAGAAGCTGGCTATGCCCGCACACCGTATTTGGGTGAAAAACCCGCTCGCTATTTTTACCCCTGAAGACACCGATGGACGAGGTGGACTGGTCATTGAAGATCGGGTGATCACTGAAATCCTGGCTTCAGGCCAACACCCTTCCCAGCCCTGCGATGAGATCAAAGACGCCAGCCAGCACGTGGTGCTGCCGGGTTTGATCAACACGCATCATCATTTTTACCAAACGCTGACCCGAGCCTGGGCACCCGTCGTCAATCAGCCGCTGTTTCCCTGGCTGAAAACGCTCTATCCGGTGTGGGCAAAACTGAAGCCCGATGCGCTGGCGCTGGCCAGCAAAGTGGCAATGGCGGAACTGTTGCTGTCTGGCTGCACCACCGCCAGCGATCATCACTATCTTTTTCCCGACGGACTGGAAGAGGCGATTGATGTGCAGGTTGAGGTGGTGAAAGAGCTGGGCATGCGGGCGCTGTTAACCCGTGGCTCAATGAGTCTCGGCGAAGACCAGGGCGGCCTGCCGCCTCAGCACACGGTGCAGACGGGTGAAGCTATTCTCGAAGACAGCGTGCGGCTGATTAAGCGCTACCACCAGCGCGGCGCCGGCGCACAAATACAGATTGCCCTGGCGCCCTGTTCTCCGTTCTCGGTTACCGAAGAGATCATGGTTGAAAGCGCAAAGCTGGCCGGGCAGTGGGATGTCCGTCTGCACACCCATCTGGCCGAAACGCTGGATGAAGAGCAATTCTGTCTGGATCGTTTTGGCCTGCGCACCGTGGATTATCTGGAGAAGGTGGGCTGGCTGGGGCCACGCACCTGGCTGGCGCACGGAATTCATTTCAATCCTGATGAAATAACCCGCCTCGGCGCGGCCGGAACCGGCATCTGCCACTGTCCGGTGTCCAATATGCGGCTTGCTTCGGGTATCTGCCCGACGCTGGATTTGGAACAGGCTGGCGCAACCATAGGGTTGGGCGTGGACGGTTCCGCCTCTAACGATGCCTCCAACCTGATGTATGAAACCCGCCAGGCGCTCTATTTGCAGCGGCTGCGTTACGGCGCTGAACGTATCACGCCGCAAAAAGTGCTCGGCTGGGCGACACGCGGATCGGCGCGTTTATTAGGGCGCGAGGATATTGGTGAGATACGGGTCGGCATGCAGGCCGATCTGGCGCTGTTTAAAATGGATGAATTACGGTTCAGCGGCAGCCACGATCCGATTGCCGCCTTAATTCTGTGTGGCGCGGAGCGAGCTGATTACGTGATGGTGGGCGGTCAGTGGCGGGTGATAGATGGCGTTATTCCGGGTCTGGATATTGCCTCGTTGATTGCTCAACATCGCACGGCTGCCAGTGCGTTGGTCAGCTAAATAACGCGCGGCGGGGTTCGTTGTCCCCGCCGCGACGTATTATCACTGAACTTTGCGGATCTGTTTTACGTCCAGTTCAACCGAGTTGAAGTCTTTATCAATCTTGCCCTGAAGCTCGACGTTATCTTTCGGCGAAATGGTCTGGCCTTCCCAGCGCTTATGATCAATCTCAACCTTCATCGTGCCGGTGGCATCGCGGAACTGATAATCCTCATCACCAATACGCTTTTCAATATTGCCGCGCATGGTTACCCAGGCATCATCCTTCATATCCTGCGCCTGTTTAACGGTGGCTACCGTGCCGTTTGGTCCGGAAAAGCCGCCTTTCTGCACCTGGGCAGTGGGGGCATTTGGGTCAACAAACCCACCGGTCTGAGCAGCAAGAACAGGCATTGAAACCAGCGCGGTAATGGCTAATAAAGCAGCGGTCTTTTTCATATTGTCACCTTTATTCCTTGGAGGTTCGGCAGTAATAAATAGTGCCTCGTTTGTCTCTTCGGGAGCTATTAAAGCAAAGGGTTCTTAACAGGTTCTTAAGAACCTCGCGGCACGCTTAATATTTATCAAAATTAGCGAAAAAACGCGAATTCCGGCGATCTGCGCTGTACAACCGGTCTGCCTGTTACGTATAAAGCGGGTAATCACAGAGGAATTTATCATGCGCATCTTAGTCATTGAGGACGATCGGTTAATTGGCGACGGGATTAAAGCCGGGCTGATAAAAATGGGATTCAGCGTCGACTGGTTCACCGAAGGTAAAGAGGGACTGGCGGCACTCAGCGCGGCGCCTTATGACGCGGTGGTGCTGGATTTAAGCCTGCCGGGCATGGACGGGCTGGATATTTTGCGCCAGTGGCGTCAGCAGGGACAGGATGAACCGGTGCTGATCCTCACCGCGCGGGATGCGCTGGAACAGCGGGTAACCGGCCTACAGCAAGGGGCCGATGACTATCTCTGCAAACCTTTCGCCCTGAGCGAAGTCGCGGCCCGGTTACAGGCGTTGATTCGCCGCCGCCATGGCCAGCTTCACCCGCTGCTCAGCCATGGTGCAGTGGTGATGGAGAGCGGCTCGCACCGCGTGACGCTGAACGGCGAACCGCTGGAGCTAAAATCCCGCGAGCTGGCGCTGCTCGAACTGTTTCTGATGAATACCGGCAGAGTGCTGACCCGAGCGCAGTTAGAAGAAAAGCTCTACAGCTGGGATGAAGACGTCTCCAGCAACGCCGTTGAAGTGCATATCCACCATCTGCGAAAAAAACTGGGCAGCCAGTTTATCCGCACCATTCACGGCGTCGGTTATACGCTGGGAGAACCGGTGTGAATCGCCTGAGCCTGCGCCTGCGTCTGATGCTGGGCTTTCTGCTCCTGACGCTGATTTGCTGGGGAACGGCCAGCCTCGGCTCATGGTGGCAGACGCGGCATAAAATCAATGAGCTGTTTGATACCCAGCAGATGCTGTTTGCCAAAAGGCTGGCAACGATGAACCCGGAACAGCTCAGCCACGAACCGCTGACGCTGCCTAAAACCAAAAAGCTGCTCAAGCATCATCGCGGCGATCAGGAAGACGATGCGCTGGCCTTTGCGGTGTTCACCCGCGACGGAAAAATGGTGATGAACGACGGTGAAAACGGCAAAGACTTCCGCTTTCACTACCCGCGCAACGGCTTCACCGACGGCAAGCTGAAAGGTGACGATGATTTGTGGCGCATGGTCTGGCTGAGCACACCGGATCAGCAGTATGTGGTGGTGGTCGGTCAGGAATGGGAATATCGCGATGATATGACCCGCGATATCGTGCAGACCAACCTCTGGCCGTGGCTGTTTGCGTTGCCGGTGATGTTGATCCTGCTGCTATGGCTGATCACCCATGAGCTCGCACCGCTGAAACGTATCGCCAGCCAGCTGCGGCATCGCTCTGCGGACGATCAGACGCCGTTAAGGGAAGATCGGGTTCCACAAGAAGTCCGGCCGCTGGTGGACGAACTGAATTCGCTGTTTGCCCGGATCGCACAGATGCTGACCCGCGAGCGACGCTTTACCTCAGATGCCGCGCATGAGCTGCGCACGCCGCTGGCGGCGCTGAAGGTGCAAACCGAAGTGGCGCAGCTGGCCCATGACGATGAAGCGATGCGTCACCATGCACTGGCCAATCTGGATGCGGGGATCGACAGAGCCACACGGATGGTCGATCAGTTGCTGACGCTCTCACGACTGGACAGCGAGAAGGATCTGGAGACGCAGCCGGTCAATCTGCAACAGCTGCTGCAACAGGCCGTTGTCGATCATTATGGCAACGCGCAGGCCGCCGGTATCGAGCTTAGCCTTGAGGCGCCCGGGGTTCCGGTCATCAAAAATGGACAGCCGCTGCTGCTGGCGCTGATGGTGCGTAATCTGCTGGATAACGCCATTCGTTACAGCCCGTCCGGCGGAAGCGTGCAGCTGATCCTGTCGCCACGCCGTATTGAGGTTCTGGATAACGGACCCGGTGTTACGGGAGAGGCTGTGACGCGGGTTGGCGAGCGGTTTTACCGGCCTCCGGGACAGGAAAAGTCCGGCAGCGGGCTGGGACTGTCCATCGTCAGCAATATTGCCCAACTGCATGGGATGCGGGCCAGCTTTGCTAACCGTGATGCGGGCGGTTTTGCGGCGTCCGTCAGCTGGTAGCCCGCGTCAGCGAGCACAAAAAAAGGGGCCCAAAGGCCCCTTTTCTCTACCGGTCGGGATTAAATCTCGACCTGTGTCCCTAACTCAATCACCCGGTTAGGCGGGATCTCGAACTGGTCTGGCGCACGCAGGGCGTTCTTCTGCAGCATCAGGAACAGCTTGCCGCGCAGGCGCAGATACCACGGTCGTTTACCGATAATCAGCGACTCATGCGACATAAAGAACGAGGTCTCCATCATCCGGCAGCTAAGCCCTTCCAGCCCACAGCGGTGGAAAATCTCTTCCACGTTCGGCGTTTCACGCCAGCCGTAACTGGCCACCACGCGCCAGAAGGTTGGCGAAAGCTGTTCGATGGTCACGCGCCGGACGTTATGCACATAAGGCGCATCTTCCGTTCGCAGCGTCAGCAGCACCACGCGCTCATGTAACACTTTGTTATGCTTAAGGTTATGCAGCATGGCGAACGGGATCACGTTCAACGCACGGGACATATACACCGCGGTGCCCGGTACGCGCACCGGCGGCGATTTCTCCAGCGAGGCAATCATCGCTTCCAGTGAGTTGCCGTGTTCATGCATACGACGCAGCAGGCGGAAACGCTCGCTTTTCCAGGTGGTCATGATGATAAACATCACCAGTGCCAGGCACAGCGGCAACCAGCCACCGGAGAACACTTTCACCAGGTTGGCAGAGAACAACGACACATCAATGCACAGCATGCCGACCAGCACCGTCAGCACCAGATAACGGTTCCAGTGCCAGTTTTTAATCGCCACCGTGGTACAGAGGATCGCGGTCAACACCATGGTGCCGGTGACGGCAATACCGTAGGCCGCGGCCAGGTTACTGGAGTGCTGGAAGCCAACAATCACAATCACCACGGCGAAATAGAGCAGCCAGTTGATGACCGGGATATAAATCTGACCGGATTCCTCTTCCGAAGTGTGCACAATGCGCATCGGCGGCAGATAGCCCAGACGAACGGCCTGCCGGGTCAGCGAGAAGACGCCAGAAATCACCGCCTGCGAGGCAATAACCGTGGCCAGCGTCGCCAGGATCAGCATCGGGATCAGCGCCCAGTCAGGCGCCAGCAGGAAGAAGGGGTTTTTTATCGCTTCAGGGTTCTTCAGCAGCAGCGCGCCCTGGCCGAAATAGTTCAGCACCAGCGACGGCAGTACCACAATGAACCACGCCAGACGGATAGGGAATTTACCGAAGTGGCCCATATCGGCATACAACGCTTCTACCCCGGTGATCGCCAGCACCACCGCGCCCAGCGCAAAGAACGACACCTCTTTATATTCCATAAAGAAATGCATCGCCCAGTAAGGGTTCATCGCATGTAGCACGTCCGGATTCGCAGCGATACTCATGCCGCCGAGCACCGCCAGCACAATGAACCACAGCAACATCACCGGGGCGAACAGTTTGCCGACAATGCCGGTACCGTGCTTCTGGATAGCAAACAGCAGCGTCAGCACGGCAATCGCCATCGGTACAATATAGCGGTCGAGGTTCGGCGCGATGATCTCCAGACCTTCAATCGCCGAAAGCACTGAAACGGCCGGCGTGATCACCACTTCACCATAGAAGAAGCTGCCGCCAATCAGTCCCATGATCACCAGTACCGCCGTGGCTCTGGCCCCGGTATTGCGGCCGGCCAGCGACATCAGGGTCAGTATTCCCCCTTCTCCGGCGTTATCTGCGCGCATCACGTAGCTGATGTACTTGAGCGACACCACCAGCACTAACAGCCAGAAAATCAGGGAAAGAAAACCAAATACCGCGTCACGTTCCACGCCAAAGCCAAACTGGCCGGAAAGGCATTCACGGAGGGTATATAAAGGGCTGGTACCGATATCACCATAGACAACGCCAATGGCGGCTAAGGTCACTGCGCCAAGGGACTGCTTTTTTTCAGAACTCATAAACTAGTCTTTTGTTGGAGCCGAGTGACGCGGGATTGCGCACAGCTCATCAAGCCATCAAAACGCGCACAGTATGCATGAATCATGATGAATGCCTATCCTTATTACGTTAAGAGAAATGACTTCACTGCCCTGCGTCACTCTTTGACAAGAAAAAAGCTGACTCGTATCAACTCTTTCAAGCATCATAGCCAGTAGTGTTTGCGCTCGCCAGTCACCCTGCTGGCCTGACCGTAGAAAAGGATGAATGTTTGAACATGCCCCAGCCCCATTTACTTGCGGAAAGAATCGCCCGCCTCAGCAATGCGTTAGAAAAAGGACTTTATGAGCGGCATCACGCGATTCGCCTCTGCCTGTTGGCTGCGCTGAGCGGCGAAAGCGTCTTTTTGCTGGGCCCACCGGGCATTGCCAAGAGTCTGATTGCCCGCCGACTCAAGTACGCTTTTCAACATTCCCGCGCCTTTGAATACCTGATGACCCGTTTTTCCACCCCGGAAGAAGTGTTTGGCCCTCTCTCTATTCAGGCACTAAAAGACGAAGGCCGCTACCAGCGACTGACCAAAGGTTATCTGCCGGATGCCGAAATTGTCTTTCTCGATGAGATCTGGAAGGCGGGCCCGGCGATCCTCAATACCCTGCTGACCGCCATTAATGAACGTCGCTTTCGTAACGGTGACAGCGAAGAAAAAATCCCCATGCGCCTGCTGGTTACCGCGTCGAATGAGCTGCCCGAGGCCGACAGCGGGCTGGAAGCGCTGTATGACCGCATGTTAATCCGCCTGTGGCTGGATAACGTGCATGAGAAGCAAAACTTCCGCAGCATGCTTACCCACCAGCAGGATGAAACCATCAACCCGGTGGCGGACTCTCTGTGCATCACCGATGAAGAGTATAGCGAATGGCAGAAAGGCATTACTCAGGTCGCGCTGACTGACGATGTCTTTGAACTGATCTTCCTGCTGCGTCAGCAGATGGAAAACCAGCCCGAAGCGCCGTATATCTCCGATCGCCGCTGGAAAAAAGCCATCCACCTGCTGCAAGCCTGCGCGTTTTACAGCGGACGCAACAGCATTGCGCCGGTCGATCTTATCCTGCTGAAGGATTGCCTGTGGCACGACGTGGCGTCGATGAAGCTGCTGGATCGCGAAATCGACAGCCTGATCACCCAGCACGCCTGGCAGCAGCAGCCGATGCTGATTAAGCTGCAGCAAATTGAGTCGCGCCGGCTGGCCTTGCAGCAGGAAAAAAGCGTCGAACAGGCGATCCGTCTGGAAAAACATGGCGGGATGTTCAGCCGCAAACCGCATTACGAACTGCCCGCCACGCTGGCCGATGACTCACTGACGCTGATGCTGCAAAAGCCGCTGATGCTGCACGACATGCAGGTGACGCACGTGGTGATTGCGCGTGAACCGCTGCATCACTGGCTGCAAAAAAGCGGCGATATTCGCGGCAAGCTTAACGGCATTGGCTTTGCCCAGACGTTGGACCTGCATGTGGACGGTACTGACTGCCTGACGCTGCGCGATGTCAGCCTGCAATCCACCCGGCTGATGCTGCCGGGCAAACAGCAGGCCAGCGGGCTGCCGGAAGAGATTGTGCAGGCACTGGATGAGGTGGAAACCCAGCTGCGCAACCAGCGCACGCTGTTCAGCCAGCATCAGCGCTGCCTGTTTATCAGCGATGACTGGCTGGCAAAAATTGAAGAGAGTCTGCAACAGGTGGCCGATCAGCTGAAGCAGGCGCGTCGGTGATCTCGCTTGATACACTGAGCGCCCTTCTGACCATCAGCGAGGGCGACCTGCTCGAAGAGTTAGTGATCGCCCTGCTCGCCAGTCCCCAGCTGGCGCTTTTTTTTGAAAAATTCCCCGGCATGAAGAAAGCGCTGTTGCGCGATCTGCCGCGCTGGAAAACCGAAGTGCTGGAACAGCTGAAGACCACCTCCGTACCGGACGATCTCGCCGCCGAATTTGCGCTGTTCCAGCAGTTTCAGGGCCTGGGTCATACGCCGTTCTGCCAGAAGCTGCCTGAACTGCTGGCTTACCTCAGTGAACATCATTCTCCCTTTAGTGAAAAAGCCCACCAGCTGGTCGCCAATGCCGATCCCAGCGCGCTCAGTCAGGCCCAGCAAACCCTGTTTCTCCAGCGCTGGCGGTTAAGCCTGACGCTGCAAACCCTGACCCTGAATCAGCAGCTGCTGGACCAGGAGCGAGAAAAACTGCTGGCCGAGCTTCAGCAACGTTTAGCCATGAGTGGTCAACTGGCAAAGGTGTTATCGGACAACGATGAAGCTGCGGCGGGACGTCTGTGGGATTTGACCAAAAGCCCGCTGCAACGGGGCGATTACCAGCTGATCGTTGAGTACGGCGACTTTCTGGCCCAGCAACCGGCCTTGCTGAAGCTGGCTGAACAACTGGGCCGCAGCAAAGAAGCCAAGGCGGTGCCGACCGAAGACGCGCCGCTGGAGGAGTTTCATCATCTGGTGCGCGAGCCGGAAAGCGTACCGGAAGAGGTCAGCGGGCTACATCAAAGCGACGACATTCTGCGCCTGCTACCACCCGAACTGGTCACGCTGGGCATCAGCGAGCTGGAAATTGAGTTCTACCGTCGGCTGGTGGAGAAAAGGCTGTTGACCTACCGTCTGCAGGGCGATGCCTGGCACGACAAGGTGATGCTCAGGCCGGTCAGTCATCATCATCACGACCAGCAGCCACGCGGCCCCTTTATCGTCTGTGTGGATACCTCCGGTTCAATGGGCGGCTTCAACGAGCGCTGCGCCAAAGCGTTCTGCCTCGCCCTGCTGAAGGTGGCGCTGGCGGATAACCGTCGTTGCTACATTATGCTGTTCGCCCATGAAGTGGTGGCCTACGAACTGACCGCGGGCGATGGCATCTCCCAGGCGATCCGCTTTCTCAGCCAGCGTTTTCGTGGCGGCACCGATCTGGCCGCCTGCCTGGACTCGGTGCTGCTTAAACTGGCCACGCCGGCATGGAACGATGCCGATGCGGTGATCATCTCCGATTTTATTGCCCAGCGCCTGCCAGAAGAGCTGGTCAAACGCATCAAACAGCACCAGCTGAAACAGCAGCAGCGCTTTCATGCCGTTGCGCTGTCCGATCATGGAAAACCCGGCATCATGCGGATTTTCGACCACATCTGGCACTTCGATACCGGCCTGAAAAGCCGTCTGCTGCGCCGCTGGCAACGCTAGTTCTCCCTCAGACACAATCTGGAAATGCTTATTTGCTATAGTCATGTGTACGCTTTAGCCAACAGGCAGATTGGGAGCATTACGTGACAGCACAACAACAAGAGTTCGCACCAGGATTACCCGCACCGACCCGTACGTTGTTATTGAGCAGCGGCAGCGAGGCGCAAAAACGTCAGGAAATTCTGACGTACTTCAATCAGACCTGGTCTCTGTATGAGAGCCTGTTCGATTGCCTCGCCGATGAAAAGGCCTGGTTCACCAAAGCGATTTCCCTGCGCCATCCGCTGATTTTCTATTACGGCCACACCGCCACTTTCTACATCAATAAAATGATGGCGGGTGGGCTGGTAGATAACCGCGTGGATGACAACATCGAAGCGATGATGGCGATCGGCGTCGATGAGATGAGCTGGGACGATCTGGACACCCACAACTACCCGTGGCCGACCGTCGCCGAACTGCGCGACTATCGCGGCAAAGTCCGCTCGCTTATCGAAAACTTTATTAAAGAGATGCCGCTGACCTTACCGATCAACTGGGACAGTCCGGCGTGGGTGATCCTGATGGGCATTGAGCACGAGCGCATCCATCTGGAAACCTCCAGCGTGCTGATCCGCCAGTTACCCATTGAGTGGGTAAAGCCGCAGGCGCACTGGCCAGCCTGCCCTTCAGCCCGTCACGATCGAAGCAAAGTGCCGGCGAACGCGCTGGTCGACGTTGACGGCGCTCGGGTCACCCAGGGCAAAAGCGATGATACCTACGGCTGGGATAACGAGTACGGCACGCTGACCACCGACGTGAAGCCGTTTAAAGCCAGCAAGATGCTGACCAGCAACGCCGAATTCTTCGAATTTGTCGCCGCCGGCGGTTATCAGGACGCGCGCTGGTGGGATGAAGAAGGTCTTGGCTGGCGCGACTTTGCCAAAGCCACTCAGCCCACGTTCTGGGTCGGTTCTGTCGCCGAGCCTGATGCACTGAAACTGCGTCTGATGACCGAAGAAGTGCCGATGCCATGGGACTGGCCAGCCGAAGTGAACCAGCTGGAAGCCGCCGCGTTCTGCCGCTGGAAAGCCGATGAAACCGGCAAATCGGTACAGCTGCCTGCCGAAGCCGAATGGCTGCTGTTGCGTGAGCAGGTGACAGGCGATCAGACCGACTGGCGCGAGGCACCGGGCAATATCAATCTGGCCTGGTGGGCGTCTTCCTGTCCGGTCGATCGTTTTGCTCAGGGCGAGTTTTACGATCTGATCGGTAACGTCTGGCAGTGGACCACCACGCCAACCAACGGTCTGGAAGGATTTAAGGTTCATCCTTTATATGACGACTTCTCGACGCCGACCTTTGATGGCAAACATGCGCTGATCAAAGGCGGTAGCTGGATCTCCACCGGTAACGAAGCGCTGAAATCTGCCCGCTACGCCTTCCGCCGTCACTTCTTCCAGCACGCCGGTTTCCGCTATGTGGTCTCCAACCATCAGGAAAAACAGATGCTGAACCCGTATGAAACCGACAGCATGGTTTCGCAGTATCTCGACTTCCAGTACGGGCCGGATTACTTCGGCACGCCGAATTACGGCAAAGCGCTGGTGGACATTGCCTGCCGGATGACGGAAAAACGCGGTCGCGCACTGGATATCGGTTGTGCCACCGGCCGCGCCAGCTTTGAGCTGGCCCGTCATTTCAGCGACGTAGTGGGAATGGATTACTCCGCGCGCTTTATCGATGTGGCCATCCAGCTGACCAGTGGCGAAGAGTTCCGTTATGTCACCCAGGAAGAAGGCGACCTGGTGGAATACCGTCAGGTGCGGCTGAAAGATTTCGATCTCGGCGCGGAACAGGCGCAACGCATTCAGTTTGTGCAGGGCGATGCCTGTAACCTCAAGCCGCAGCCCGAACGGTATGACCTGGTGCTGGCTTCCAACCTGATCGACCGCCTGCGTCAGCCTAAGCGCTTCCTGCAGGACATTACGACGATGATCGCGCCGGGCGGTGTCCTGATGCTCTCCTCGCCGTACACCTGGCTGGAAGACTTTACGCCGAAGGAGAACTGGCTGGGCGGCATCCGTGAGAACGGTGAAGCACTGACCACCTATCAGGCGTTACAACGGCTGCTGGCCAACGATTTCGAAGAGATCGCCGCGCCGCAGGATGTGCCTTTCGTGATACGTGAAACGGCGCGCAAGTATCAGCACACCGTTGCGCAGCTGACCGTGTGGCGTAAGCGTTAAACCCCTCCAGCGGGCACGCCCTGTGCCCGCTGTTTATTCCACAATAATATTGCCTGTCTGCTCCCTTTCCTGCACATTATCCCGCTATACGTTGAATATTCCTTAACTCAGGAGCCATCATGGCGGATAACCTGCAAATTGACAGTCTCGATCGTGGCATCCTTAATGCGTTAATGGAAAATGCCCGTACCGCCTATGCTGAACTGGCAAAAGTGTTCAACGTCAGCCCGGGCACTATTCACGTTCGCGTGGAGAAAATGAAGCAGGCGGGGATCATTAAAGGCACGCGGCTGGAGATTGATCCCAAGCATCTTGGCTATGACGTCTGCTGCTTTATCGGCATCATTTTGAAGAGTGCCCGTGACTATCCGGCTGCGGTGGCAAAACTTGATGCGCTGGATGAAGTGGTGGAAGCCTGGTACACCACCGGCCACTACAGCATCTTTATTAAGGTGATGTGCCGCTCGATCGATGCCCTGCAACTGGTGTTGATCAACAAGATCCAGACCATCGATGAAATCCAGTCAACCGAGACGCTGATCTCCCTGCAGAACCCGATTATGCGCACCATCAAGCCCTGATCTGTGCACAATATTATCCACACACCGATCGGGATCGTTTAAGGACCGATCGCCAGCATTTTCTCTTTTTCATCAGCTATCGTCGGGCTGCTGATCACCCGCGTCTTTTTCGGTTCATCCCTCCCAGCCAATTACCCTTACTTATCCACAGGTAGATCCCCGCTTGATCACAGCGTACAATAGCCGCCTTTGAGGTACAGGGATCTTTATAAATGGCTGACATTACGTTAATCACGGGTAGCACCTTAGGCAGCGCGGAATATGTGGCCGAACTTCTGGCTGAGAAGCTGGAAGAAGCGGGCTTTTCAACCGAGTTACTTCACGGTCCTGAACTGGAAGAACTGAGCATTGAAGGCACCTGGCTGGTGGTTTGCTCCACGCACGGTGCAGGCGATCTTCCTGACAATCTGCAACCCCTGTTTGATGAACTGGCAGAGAAAAAGCCCGATCTTTCCCAACTGCGTTACGGCGCCGTCGGTATTGGCAACCGCGAGTACGATCTGTTCTGCGGTGCAATAGAGAAGATCGACGTGCTGTTAACGTCCTGTGGCGCTCAACGGATCGGCGATCGACTGGATATCGATGTGCTGGAACATGAGATCCCTGAGGATCCGGCTGAGGTTTGGGTAGAAAGTTGGAAAAACTTACTCAAATGAGGATCGCTGGTAGCAGGATCGCCCTGATTTTGGCTGCCGGATCGAAAAAAAACGGCCAGGTTTTGTAAATAATGTCCTTTTTTGTTCATTTAAGTGGCGATCGTTTGTGTATAACTATGCTTAAAACCCGGTAATAACCGGTTGTTATCCCAAGAACAACTTGAGTACTTGCCGGAGCCTGTGGATAAGGTGGCATTTAGATCCCAGCTTATACGCCGTAGGATCACCGATCTTTCACAGCTAACGATCCTTAATAAGATGATGATCGTTATCAGGAAAAAAGGCTTATCCACAGAGATCGTCGATCCTAATAGAAGATCTAACAAAGAGATCTCTAGATAAAAAAGATCTTCTTTTTAATACACACCGGGTAGTGCGCTTTCCCCATCGCCCAAAGTTGCGTAGAATCCACGCCCTGATAACCAATCTCCCTAAATCGCACAATCGCGAGGTGCAGTTCCATGTTTTATCCAGATCCTTTTGACGTCATCGTAATCGGTGGTGGTCATGCGGGTACCGAAGCCGCAATGGCGGCTGCCCGAATGGGTCAGCAAACCCTGCTATTAACCCATAACATTGATACGCTTGGACAAATGTCCTGTAATCCGGCGATCGGTGGGATTGGAAAAGGACATCTGGTTAAAGAAGTGGACGCACTTGGCGGGCTGATGGCACATGCCATCGATCGGGCTGGCATACAGTTTAGGATACTAAACGCGAGCAAAGGTCCTGCGGTTCGGGCTACCCGTGCTCAGGCTGACCGCGTGCTTTACCGACAGGCAGTGCGTACTGCGTTAGAGAATCAGCCTAACCTGATGATCTTCCAACAGGCCGTAGACGATCTTATCGTTGAGAACGATCGTGTTGTCGGTGCAGTCACCCAGATGGGACTGAAGTTCCGTGCTAAGTCGGTCGTTCTGACGGTCGGAACCTTCCTCGACGGTAAAATTCACATCGGTCTGGATAACTACAGCGGCGGTCGTGCAGGCGATCCTCCTTCGATTCCGCTGGCACGTCGTCTGCGTGAACTGCCGTTGCGTGTCAGCCGTCTGAAAACCGGAACGCCACCGCGTATCGATGCCAGAACCATTGATTTCAGCGTGCTGGATCCGCAGCATGGCGATACGCCAATGCCGGTTTTCTCGTTCATGGGCAATGTGTCACAGCATCCACAACAGGTGCCTTGCTACATCACCTACACCAACGAGAATACCCACGATGTGATCCGCAATAACCTCGATCGTAGCCCGATGTACTCCGGCGTGATTGAAGGAATTGGTCCACGCTACTGTCCGTCGATTGAAGACAAGGTGATGCGCTTTGCCGATCGTAACGCGCACCAGATCTTCCTGGAACCGGAAGGCCTGACCAGCAATGAAATTTACCCAAATGGCATCTCTACCAGCCTGCCGTTTGACGTTCAGATCCAGATCGTCCGGTCGATGAAGGGACTGGAAAACGCGAAGATCGTTCGACCTGGCTATGCCATCGAGTACGATTTCTTCGATCCTCGCGATCTGAAACCGACGCTGGAAAGCAAACATATCCAGGGTCTGTTCTTTGCCGGACAGATCAACGGCACCACCGGTTACGAAGAAGCGGCGGCTCAGGGACTGCTGGCTGGTCTGAACGCGGGTCGCCTGTCTGCTGACAAAGAGACCTGGGCACCCCGCCGCGATCAGGCTTACCTTGGCGTACTGGTCGACGATCTCTGCACGCTGGGTACCAAAGAGCCGTACCGCATGTTTACCTCACGTGCTGAATATCGCCTGATGCTGCGTGAAGACAATGCCGATCTGCGTCTGACCGAAGCCGGTCGTGAACTGGGTCTGGTTGACGATGCCCGCTGGGCTCGCTTCAACGAGAAACTGGAAAGCATCGAAAAAGAACGCCAGCGTCTGCGCGATATTTGGGTACACCCGAAATCAGACAGCGTGGAAGAAGTGAACGGCGTGCTGAGTGCTGCGCTGACCAAGGAAGCCAGCGGTGAAGATCTGCTTCGCCGTCCGGAAATGACCTATCAGCAGCTGATGACCCTGAGCACCTTTGCCCCGGCACTGGCCGATCCTCAGGCGGCTGAGCAGGTTGAGATTCAGGTGAAGTACGAAGGTTACATTGCGCGCCAGCAGGAAGAGATTAATCGCCAGCAGCGCAATGAGAATACCTTGCTGCCGGCAGAACTGGATTATCGTCAGGTGAGCGGCCTCTCCAATGAGGTGATTGCCAAGCTGAACGATCACAAACCGGGATCGATTGGCCAGGCATCGCGTATTTCTGGGATCACCCCGGCGGCGATCTCCATTCTGTTGATCTACCTGAAAAAGCAGGGCTTGCTGCGTAAAAGCGCCTGACTTTCACTGACAGTCACAACGTAAGAGGGGCGGGAGTTTTCTCGCCCCTCTTGTATTTGTCAGGCGGGACGAATAAATTCCCCCCAAAATCCCTCACAGGACCTCATTGTGATTAATAAACTCACTTCGCTGCTTAAAGCGGCTACTATTTCTCTGTCCGATCAGCAAAAAAACCAGCTGGTGGGCTATGTTGAAATGCTGCACAAGTGGAATAAAGCCTACAATCTGACGTCAGTGCGTGACCCTGAGCAGATGCTGATCCGCCATATCATGGACAGCATTGTGGTTGAGCCGCACCTGCAGGGCAGCCGCTTTATTGATGTCGGCACCGGCCCAGGCCTGCCAGGCGTACCCTTAGCGATTGTCCGGCCTGACGCGCATTTCACCCTGCTGGACAGCTTAGGTAAGCGCATACGCTTCCTGAAGCAGGTTCAGCATGAGCTGAAGCTGGTGAACATAGAGCCAGTGCAGAGTAGGGTAGAGGACTTTCCTGCGGAGCCGCCGTTTGATGGCGTGATTAGCCGGGCCTTTGCTTCACTGAACGATATGCTCAACTGGTGCCACCATTTGCCAGGCGAAAAAGGCCAGTTTTATGCCCTGAAAGGCGTCGTTCCTGACGATGAACTGGCGACATTACCGGCGGGATTTGCTGTTGATCGGGTAGTGAAATTAGCGGTTCCGCAGCTGGAAGGTGAGCGTCATCTGATTGTGGTTAACGTGACGAAATAAGCAGCAGGCGCTGCTTTTTTATTCCGCACTAGCGGCGATATTTCGGCGTTTTTTACCCGGATTATCCGCCTGAAGCGGAATAGCCTTATTGTCTGTAAGTGCTTTATGTTACTGGATTTTAGTTAAGTGCAGTGACTATCCTGCCAGGTGACGACACCTGGCGTGCCAGACCGGCTAAGGTGTTGTCTGAAAATGCATCAGTTGAACGATCGCATTCACACTTTTTTCCGCTGCCAGGTTGTTTCGACAAGGTTAAAAGCACAGGCTGAAATTATCCGACACGATTGGCAACATTTAACCTTATTTTCACATTCCATTATCATTAACATCACCTTTTGCCACCATTATCGTCTGGTCAGTCGTCACGCAGGAAAATATATCCCCTTTATAAATCGACGTAAGTAATGGCTTATGGGGCGAGAATTAGTTGCTACGAATGTCAATAAGGGCTTTTAATCGACAATAATTGCCATATTTAAATTATTATTAGGTAACTTATTGAATTGTATTGGGTTTTTTAATTTAAATTTCATTCTAATGAGACTAATCCTGCACAGAACTTAAGCATTAAGTTACCGAAGTGTGATCACACGCACGCTTTATGAGCAAGGTTTGTCGGCTATTGCAGTAAATTTCACTTGGTTTGCTGTTCTTTACAATTTTGAAAAACAGGCCTGTGGAAAGAAATTTAAATAATTGTTCACCTTTTCGCTACTTATCCATTGAAATCGCAGGGGCGCACCGTATAATTTGCTCGTTTTTTGCTGCTTGACTCAAAAGAGCAAAGGCAGTTTTATACGACACGCGACATACCCCGGATGGGGCAGGAGAGTTTCAGCGTCATGTCAGTGTCCCTTTACAGAGTAAAATTTGCCCGAACCGTGCTGATGCTTCAGCTGGTGACTTTCGTCGTAATCGGCGCGCTGTTTGCCCTGAAAGATCTGGCGTGGGGCTTGTCCGCCCTCGCGGGTGGACTGGCAGCCTGGCTGCCAAACATTGTGTTTATGATTTTTGCCTGGCGTCATCAGGCAGGAGACCCAGTGAAAGGGCGCATCGCCTGGACTTTTTTACTGGGTGAGGTGCTGAAGGTCCTGGCCACCATTCTCCTGCTGGTGTTGGCGCTGGCAGTATTTGGGGCGGCGTTTACACCGCTCGGACTGGCCTGGTTATCGGTGCTGATTGTGCAAATCGTCGCACCGGCTGTAATTAACAACAAAGGGTAAGAGGCATCATGGCTGCAGGAGAAATCTCTACGCCGCAGGAATACATAGGTCATCACCTGAAGAATCTTCAGCTTGATCTGCGTACCTTCGAGCTAGTGAATCCACACGACGCACCGTCGTTCTGGGTACTAAATATCGACTCCATGTTTTTCTCTGTGGTGCTCGGACTGGTGTTTCTGGTGCTGTTTCGTTCAGTTGCGAAATCAGCCACCAGCGGCGTACCGGGTAAAATGCAGGCCGCGATCGAGTTGGTAATTGGTTTTGTCGACGACAACGTCCGCGACATGTATCACGGTAAAAGCAAATTAATCGCACCGCTGGCCCTGACGATTTTCGTCTGGGTGTTCCTGATGAACTTCATGGACCTGCTGCCTATAGACTTCCTGCCGTATATCGGTGAGCACGTCTTAGGTTTGCCAGCGTTGCGTGTGGTGCCTTCTGCAGACGTGAACATCACGCTGTCTATGGCACTTGGCGTATTTGTTTTGATTCTGTTCTACAGCATCAAGATGAAAGGCATTGGCGGCTTTACGAAAGAGCTGACACTGCAACCCTTCAATCACCCGATTTTCATTCCGATCAACCTGATTCTGGAAGGTGTGAGCCTGCTGTCCAAACCGGTATCTCTGGGTCTGCGACTGTTCGGAAACATGTATGCGGGTGAATTGATTTTTATCCTGATTGCCGGTCTGTTGCCGTGGTGGTCACAGTGGATCCTGAATGTGCCTTGGGCCATTTTCCACATCCTGATCATTTCGTTGCAGGCTTTCATTTTCATGGTCTTAACGATTGTCTATCTGTCGATGGCATCTGAAGAACATTGATTTTTTACTTAACACTACTGCGTTTTAACTGAAACAAACTGGAGACTGTCATGGAAAACCTGAATATGGATCTGCTGTACATGGCTGCCGCTGTGATGATGGGCTTAGCGGCAATCGGTGCTGCAATCGGTATCGGCATCCTCGGAGGCAAATTCCTGGAAGGCGCTGCGCGTCAACCGGATCTTATCCCTCTGCTGCGTACGCAGTTCTTTGTTGTAATGGGTCTGGTGGATGCAATCCCAATGATCGCTGTTGGTCTGGGTCTGTACGTGATGTTTGCTGTCGCGTAATAACCGATAGTTCATCGCCGGGTGTTATGTCTGGTGATGAACGGATTCTTCCGGTTGGCTTGCCAGCCGGAGAAAAAGTTAACTTAACAAGAGGCATTGTGCTGTGAACATTAACGCAACAATCCTCGGCCAGGCTATCGCGTTCATCCTGTTTGTCCTGTTCTGCATGAAGTACGTATGGCCGCCTTTAATGGCCGCTATCGAAAAGCGCCAGAAAGAAGTTGCCGAAGGCCTTGCTTCCGCTGAACGTGCCAAAAAAGATTTGGATCTCGCGCAGGCTAATGCGACCGATCAGCTGAAGAAAGCGAAAGAAGAAGCTCAGGTAATCATCGAACAAGCTAACAAGCGCCGTTCGCAGATCCTGGACGAAGTCAAAGCTGAGGCTGAGCAGGAACGTAACAAGATCGTCACCCAGGCGCAGGCTGAAATTGATGCTGAGCGTAAACGTGCACGTGAAGAGTTGCGGAAGCAAGTCGCGATGCTGGCAATTGCCGGCGCCGAGAAAATCATTGAACGTTCCGTGGATGAAGCTGCTAACAGCGACATCGTTGATAAACTGGTCGCTGAACTGTAAGGAGGAAGGGGCTGATGTCTGAATTTACTACTGTAGCTCGCCCCTACGCCAAAGCAGCTTTTGACTTTGCTGTTGAGCATCAAAGTGTCGATCGCTGGCAGCAGATGCTGGCGTTCGCTACCGAGGTAGCCAGCAATGAACAGGTAGCAGAACTTCTTTCCGGCGCTGTTGCGCCGGAAGCGTTGTCTGCACAGTTCATCGCTATCTGTGGTGATCAACTGGATGAAGCCGGTCAGAACCTTGTTAAGGTCATGGCTGAAAACAAACGTTTACCAGCGCTTCCCGATGTACTGGCTCAGTTTATCCAACTACGTGCCGCACATGATGCGACCGCGGACGTTGAGGTAATCTCATCCACTACACTGAGTGACGAACAGCTGACCAAAATCAGCGCCGCTATGGAAAAACGTCTGTCACGCAAAGTTAAGCTGAATTGCAAAATCGATAAATCTGTATTGGCAGGCGTAATCATCCGAGCGGGTGATATGGTCATTGACGGCAGCGTACGCGGCCGTCTCGAGCGTCTTACAGACGTCTTGCAGTCTTAAGGGGACTGGAGCATATGCAACTGAATTCCACCGAAATCAGCGAACTGATCAAGCAGCGCATTGCTCAGTTCAATGTAGTGAGCGAAGCTCACAATGAAGGCACTATTGTATCCGTCAGTGACGGCATCATCCGCGTAAACGGCCTGGCCGATGTTATGCAGGGTGAGATGATCGCACTGCCGGGCAACCGTTACGCAATCGCACTGAACCTGGAGCGCGACTCCGTTGGTGCAGTCGTGATGGGCCCATACGCTGACCTTGCCGAAGGCATGAAAGTTAAGTGTACTGGCCGTATTCTTGAAGTACCGGTTGGTCGTGGCCTGTTAGGCCGCGTGGTGAACACCCTGGGTGCACCAATCGACGGTAAAGGCGCAATCGACAACGATGGCTTCTCGCCAATCGAAGTGATTGCACCAGGCGTTATCGATCGTCAGTCCGTTGACCAGCCTGTGCAGACTGGCTACAAGTCAGTCGATGCGATGATCCCAATCGGCCGTGGCCAGCGTGAGCTGATCATCGGTGACCGTCAGACCGGTAAAACCGCGATGGCGATCGATGCGATCATCAACCAGCGTGATTCCGGCATCAAGTGTGTGTACGTCGCTATCGGTCAGAAAGCGTCGACTATCGCTAACGTGGTTCGCAAACTGGAAGAACACAACGCACTGGCTAACACCATCGTTGTTGTGGCTACCGCATCTGAGTCTGCTGCTCTGCAGTACCTGGCTCCGTATGCAGGTTGCGCCATGGGCGAATACTTCCGTGACCGCGGTGAAGATGCACTGATCGTGTACGATGACCTGTCTAAACAGGCTGTTGCTTACCGTCAGGTTTCCCTGCTGCTGCGCCGTCCGCCAGGTCGTGAAGCTTTCCCTGGTGACGTGTTCTATCTCCACTCCCGTCTGCTGGAGCGTGCTTCTCGCGTTAACGCTGAGTACGTTGAAGCGTTTACCAAAGGCGAAGTGAAGGGTAAAACCGGTTCACTGACTGCACTGCCAATCATCGAAACTCAGGCTGGCGACGTTTCTGCGTTCGTTCCGACCAACGTAATCTCGATTACTGATGGTCAGATCTTCCTGGAAACTAACCTGTTTAACTCCGGTATTCGTCCGGCAGTTAACCCGGGTATTTCGGTATCCCGTGTGGGTGGTGCTGCTCAGACCAAGATCATCAAGAAACTGTCCGGTGGTATTCGTACCGCGCTGGCACAGTATCGTGAACTGGCAGCGTTCTCTCAGTTCGCTTCCGATCTGGACGAAGCGACCCGTAAGCAGCTGAGCCACGGTCAGAAAGTGACCGAGCTCCTGAAACAGAAACAGTATGCGCCGATGTCCGTAGCGCAGCAGGGTCTGGTGCTGTTTGCGGCCGAGCGTGGCTTCCTGAATGACGTCGAACTGGCGAAAATCGGTAGCTTCGAAGCGGCGCTGCTGGCTTTTGCGGATCGCGATCACGCTGAGCTGATGGCTGAAATCAACCAGTCTGGTAACTATAACGGCGAAATCGAAGAGAAGCTGAAAGGCCTCCTCGAAACGTTTAAGAAAACCCAGTCCTGGTAATGTCTGGCGGCTTGTCTCTTAGGGGGCAAGCCGCAAGGCTTTGAGGAGAAGCTTATGGCCGGCGCAAAAGAGATACGTAGTAAGATCGGAAGCGTCCAGAACACGCAGAAGATCACCAAAGCGATGGAAATGGTCGCTGCCTCTAAAATGCGTAAATCGCAAGAACGCATGGCGGCCAGCCGTCCTTATGCAGAGACCATGCGCAAAGTGATTGGTCACATTGCGTTAGGGAATCTGGAGTACAAACACCCTTACCTGGACGAGCGTGACGTTAAGCGCGTTGGTTATCTGGTCGTGTCTACCGACCGCGGGCTTTGTGGTGGTTTGAACATTAACCTGTTCAAACGCGTGCTGGCAGATATGAAAAGCTGGTCTGATAAAGGCGTTGAGAGCGATCTCGCGATTATCGGATCGAAAGGCCTTTCATTCTTCAGCTCTGTCGGTGGCAACGTTGTTGCCCAGGTGACCGGCATGGGAGATAAACCTTCCCTGTCCGATCTGATTGGCCCAGTGAAAGTGATGCTGCAAGCCTATGACGAAGGTCGTCTCGACAAGCTGTTTGTCGTCAGCAACAAATTTATCAACACCATGTCCCAGTCTCCACAAATCGTTCAGTTGCTGCCGTTACCGCCAGCAGACGAGAGCGAAGGCGTGGTGAAGAAGAGTACCTGGGATTATCTGTATGAGCCGGATCCGAAAGCGCTGCTGGACACATTACTGCGTCGCTACGTCGAGTCTCAGGTTTACCAGGGTGTTGTAGAGAACCTGGCCAGCGAGCAGGCCGCACGTATGGTGGCGATGAAAGCTGCTACCGACAACGGCGGAAACCTGATCAAAGAGCTGCAGTTGGTATACAACAAAGCTCGTCAGGCCAGCATCACCCAGGAACTTACCGAGATTGTCGGTGGGGCCTCCGCGGTTTAACCAGGTATACCCTGCCAGCTGTTAGCGGCGGGGTATAAACGAATTAGGTAGAGGATTCAAGATGGCTACTGGAAAGATTGTCCAGGTAATCGGCGCCGTAGTGGACGTCGAGTTCCCTCAGGACGCAGTACCACAAGTGTACAGCGCCCTTGAGGTTAAAAATGGTGATGCTCGTCTGGTGCTGGAAGTCCAGCAGCAGCTGGGTGGTGGCGTCGTTCGTACCATCGCCATGGGTTCTTCCGACGGCCTGAAGCGCGGTCTGGAAACGGTTGACCTTGAGCACCCGATTGAAGTGCCAGTGGGCGTTGCCACACTGGGCCGTATCATGAACGTGCTGGGTGAGCCGATCGATATGAAAGGCGACATCGGCGAAGAAGAGCGTTGGGCGATTCACCGCGCGGCACCTTCTTACGAAGATCAGTCAAACTCGCAAGAACTGCTGGAAACCGGTATCAAAGTTATCGACCTGATGTGTCCGTTTGCTAAAGGCGGTAAAGTCGGTCTGTTCGGTGGTGCGGGTGTAGGTAAAACAGTAAACATGATGGAGCTGATCCGTAACATTGCGGCTGAGCACTCAGGTTTCTCTGTATTTGCCGGTGTGGGCGAGCGTACCCGTGAAGGGAACGACTTCTACCACGAAATGACCGACTCAAACGTTATCGATAAAGTATCACTGGTCTATGGCCAGATGAACGAGCCACCAGGAAACCGCCTGCGCGTTGCGCTGACCGGTCTGACCATGGCTGAGAAGTTCCGTGACGAAGGTCGTGACGTACTGCTGTTCATCGATAACATCTACCGTTACACCCTGGCCGGTACTGAAGTATCAGCACTGCTGGGTCGTATGCCTTCTGCGGTAGGTTATCAGCCAACGCTGGCTGAAGAGATGGGTGTCTTGCAGGAGCGTATTACCTCCACCAAGACCGGTTCAATCACCTCCGTACAGGCCGTTTACGTTCCTGCGGATGACTTGACTGACCCATCACCAGCCACCACCTTTGCTCACTTAGATGCAACCGTGGTACTGAGCCGTCAGATCGCTTCTCTGGGTATCTACCCAGCGGTTGACCCACTGGATTCTACCAGCCGTCAGCTGGATCCACTGGTTGTTGGCCAGGAGCACTACGACACTGCACGTGGCGTTCAGTCCCTGCTGCAGCGTTATCAGGAACTGAAAGACATCATCGCCATCCTCGGTATGGACGAACTGTCTGAAGAAGACAAACTGGTGGTAGCACGCTCTCGTAAGATGCAGCGTTTCCTGTCCCAGCCATTCTTCGTGGCAGAAGTCTTCACCGGTTCTCCAGGCAAATATGTGTCTCTGAAAGATACCATCCGTGGCTTTAAAGGCATCATGGAAGGTGAATTCGACCATATGCCAGAGCAGGCTTTCTACATGGTTGGTTCCATCGAAGAAGCTGTAGAAAAGGCGAAGAAACTGTAATAACGGTTTCTGTGGAGGTTAATTATGGCTATGACTTTTCACCTGGACGTTGTCAGCGCAGAACAGCAAATGTTCTCCGGTCTGGTACAAAGCATCCAGGTATCAGGAACGGAAGGTGAGCTGGGTATTCGCCCAAATCACGCTCCTCTCCTGACCGCCATTAAACCTGGTATGGTTCACATCGTTAAACAGCAGGGCGAAGAAGAGTATATTTATCTCTCCGGCGGCGTGTTGGAAGTGCAGCCTGGCGCGGTTACCGTGCTGGCTGACACCGCGATCCGTGGTACCGACCTCGATGAGGCCCGTGCAATGGAAGCAAAACGCAAAGCCGAGGAGCACATGAACAGCTCCCACGGTGATGTGGACTTTGCAACCGCGTCGGCTGAACTGGCTAAAGCGATCGCCAAACTGCGCGTGATCGAGTTGACCAAAAGAGCGATGTAACTCAGGTTTAATCTGCAGAATGCCAGTCAGGAAACTGACTGGCATTTTTTTTGCCGAGAAAAATGTAGTATTTTCACCGTTAAACCGTTTTACTTCCGTTCAATAACTGAATTTCAGGATGTCTATGTCTACCAGCGCAATGAGCGTGGTGATCCTTGCCGCCGGCAAGGGAACCCGCATGTACTCCGACTTGCCGAAAGTGCTGCACCGCCTGGCGGGAAAGCCGATGGTGCAACATGTCATTGATGCCGCTACCCAGCTTGGCGCTGACAAGGTTCACCTGGTCTATGGCCACGGTGGCGATCTGTTGCAATCCACCTTAACGGACCCGGCGCTGAACTGGGTATTGCAGGCAGAACAGAAAGGAACCGGCCACGCGATGCAGCAGGCTGCACCTTACTTTGCCGACGATGAAGACATTCTGATGCTGTATGGCGACGTGCCGCTGATCTCGGTTGAGACGCTGCAACGTTTGCAAAGCGTGAAGCCAGAAGGCGGCATCGCGCTGCTGACGGTCATTCTGGATAATCCAACCGGTTACGGGCGCATCATTCGTGAGAACGGCTCGGTAGTCGGCATTATCGAACAGAAAGATGCCTCACCGGAGCAACTGGCGATCGCCGAAATCAATACCGGTATTCTGTTGGCTAACGGTGCCGATCTGAAACGCTGGCTGAGCAAGCTGACCAACAACAATGCTCAGGGCGAATACTATATTACCGACATCATAGCGCTCGCCCATCAGGAAGGCCGCGCGACCCAGGCGGTTCACCCGACGCGCTCGACAGAGACCGAAGGGGTGAATAATCGCCTGCAGCTGGCGACGCTTGAGCGTGTGTACCAGGCTGAACAGGCTGAGAAGCTGTTGCTGGCTGGCGTGATGTTGAAAGATCCGGCCCGTTTCGATCTGCGTGGTGAGTTGACCCACGGCCGGGACGTGGAGATCGACACCAATGTGATCATTGAAGGTCAGGTTAAGCTTGGCAATCGGGTCAAAATTGGCAGCGGCTGTATCCTGAAAAACTGCGTGATTGGTGATGACTGTGAAATCAGTCCTTACAGCGTGGTGGATGACGCCGAGCTGGCCGCTGCCTGCACCATTGGGCCGTTTGCGCGTCTGCGTCCAGGCTCGCAGCTGGCGGAAGGTGCCCACGTTGGCAACTTCGTCGAAATGAAAAAAGCCTCGTTAGGCAAAGGCTCGAAAGCCGGTCACCTGAGCTACCTTGGCGATGCGAAGATCGGCGCCAATGTGAACATCGGCGCGGGCACCATCACCTGCAACTACGATGGCGTGAACAAATCGCTGACGGTGATTGGCGATGATGTGTTTGTCGGCTCGGATACGCAGCTGGTGGCACCGGTCAATGTTGCGGCGGGTGCCACCATCGCTGCGGGCACCACGGTGATGACAGACGTTGCCGCCGCAGGCCTGGTGTATAACCGCAAAGACCAGAATCTGAAAACAGACTGGCAGCGCCCGGCGAAGAAGAAGTAAGCACTAACCGGGTAACCCAGGTTACCCCCAAATTATTCTGAGGAGGGAACCATCCCTCCCGCAAAAGCAGTCATAAATATAATCCCCACTCTCTACAAAGGCTCGGGGAACCGGCGCAATCCGGACTCATCAGGTCAGAAGACAAAGTTAATGACCGTTACGGTCATGACCTCAGGAATAACATTATGTGTGGAATTGTTGGTGCAGTAGCCCAGCGTGATATCGCTGAAATCCTGCTTGAAGGCTTACGTCGTCTCGAATACCGCGGCTACGACTCTGCCGGTGTGGCAGTGGTTACCGCAGAAGGCCAGGTCACGCGCCTGCGCCGTGTCGGTAAAGTGGCCATGCTGGCCGAAGCGGCTGAAACCACGCCATTGCTGGGTGGAACAGGCATAGCGCATACCCGTTGGGCAACCCACGGCGAGCCTTCCGAGGCGAATGCGCATCCCCATATCTCTGAACACATCATCATCGTTCACAACGGCATCATTGAAAACCATGAGCCGCTGCGCGAACTGCTGATCGAGCGTGGCTACCGCTTTGCCTCCGAGACCGATACGGAAGTGGTTGCTCACCTGGTTCACTGGGAGCAGCAGCAACAGGGCGGTTCACTGCGTGAAGTGGTACAGCGCGTGATCCCCCAGCTGCGCGGTGCCTATGGCATGGTGATCATGGACAGCCGCGATCCGTCGCTGCTGGTGGCCGCCCGTTCCGGCAGCCCGCTGGTGATTGGCCGTGGCGTGGGCGAAAACTTTATCGCTTCCGATCAGCTGGCATTGCTGCCGGTCACCCGTCGCTTCGTTTACCTTGAGGAAGGCGATATTGCGGTGATCACCCGTCGCGATGTCACCATTGTCGATCGTCAGGGCGAGCAGGTCACCCGCGCCGAAATCGAATCTAACGTGCAGTACGATGCCGGCGATAAAGGCCAGTTCCGCCACTACATGCAGAAAGAGATTTACGAGCAGCCGATGGCGATCAAAAACACCCTGAGCGGGCGTTTCAGTCACGGTGAAGTGGACCTCTCTGAGCTGGGACCGCAGGCCAACGAACTGCTGAAGCAGGTTGAGCATATCCAGATTGTCGCCTGTGGCACCTCCTACAACTCCGGCATGGTGTCGCGCTACTGGTTCGAAGCGCTGGCCAACGTGCCGTGTGACGTTGAGATTGCCTCTGAATTCCGCTACCGCAAATCCGCCGTGCGTAAAAACAGCCTGCTGATCACCCTGTCCCAGTCGGGTGAAACGGCGGACACGCTGGCTGCGCTGCGTCTGTCGAAAGAGCTCGGGTATCTGGGATCGCTGGCGGTGTGTAACGTGGCCGGTTCTTCGCTGGTGCGTGAATCCGATCTGGCGCTAATGACCAAAGCGGGCACCGAAATCGGCGTGGCGTCGACCAAGGCCTTCACCACGCAGCTGACGGTATTGCTGATGCTGGTGGCGAAAGTGGGTCGCCTGAAAGGCATGGATCCGCAGATTGAGCATGACATCGTGCATGGCCTGCAGGCGCTGCCAGCCCGCATCGAGCAGATGCTGTCGCAGGACAAGCTGATTGAGACGCTGGCGGAAGACTTCTCTGACAAGCATCATGCGCTGTTCCTTGGCCGTGGCGATCAGTATCCGATCGCCATGGAAGGGGCGCTGAAGCTGAAAGAGATCTCCTATATTCATGCGGAAGCCTATGCGGCCGGCGAACTGAAACACGGTCCTCTGGCGCTGATTGATGCCGATATGCCGGTGATTGTGGTCGCGCCGAATAACGAGCTGCTGGAAAAACTGAAGTCGAACATCGAAGAAGTGCGCGCGCGCGGCGGTCTGCTGTACGTGTTTGCCGATCAGGATGCCGGTTTCAGCAACTCCGAAGGGATGCGCATCATCCCGTTGCCGCACGTTGAAGATATCATTGCACCTATCTTCTACACTGTGCCGTTGCAGATGCTGTCGTACCACGTGGCGCTGATTAAGGGCACCGACGTCGACCAGCCGCGTAACCTGGCGAAGTCAGTCACGGTGGAATAACCGCTTTCGTCGGAGACTTTCCGCAAAAACAAAACCCCGGTTCTGCTGTTGAAGGCACAACCGGGGTTTTTTTATGGCTTAACGCCGGGCGACTCAGGCTTTAGCAAAATAGCGCTGGGCATTGTTATAGCTGATGTTCTGCACCATTTCGCCCACCCACGCCATTTCATGCGGGATTTCGCCCTGCTCCATCAGTCCACCCAGCATATTGCACAGGATGCGGCGGAAGTACTCGTGACGGGTATAGGACAGGAAGCTTCTGGAATCGGTGAGCATGCCGACGAACTGGCTCAGCAAGCCAAGCTGAGAGAGCTGTTCCAGCTGGCGCTGCATCCCGTCTTTCTGATCGTTGTACCACCAGCCGGAGCCGAACTGGATCTTGCCGGCAATGCCGCCGCCCTGGAAATTGCCGGTCAGCGCGGCGATCATCTCGTTATCGCGTGGGTTCAGGCAGTAAAGGATGGTTTTCGGCAACTGGTCGGTTTTATCCATCTGATCCAGCAACTGCGAAAGCTCGCGGGCGTAGGTGCGGTCGCCAATGGAATCAAACCCGGTATCGGCGCCCACCAGCCTGAACATCCGGCTGTTGGTATTGCGTAATGCGCCAATATGATACTGCATCACCCAGCCGCGCTGCGCGTATTGCTGACCTAACCACACCAGCACGGCGGTGGTGAAGCCCGCGACCTCTGCCTCATCCAGCGTCTGCCCGGCAATCCGCCGTTGCAGCAGGCGGCTTAGGGTGGCTTCTGTCGGCACTGGCGCAAAGCGCACGATTTCGATGCCGTGATCGGCCGCGCGGCAGCCATGGGCCTCAAAGTGATTCAGCCGACGCATTAAGGCGGTCAGCAGGCTGTCCCAGTCAGTAATTTCACCGTCCGCCGCTTCACCCAACTGAGAGATATAGTCGGCGAAACCGTCCAGTTCGATTTTAAAGGCGCGGTCCGGACGCCAGCTTGGCAGGATCTCAGTGTCGAACGTGCGGTCAGCGGCGATCTGGCGATGGTAACGCAGGTCGCTGATCGGGTCGTCGGTGGTGCCGACCATTTTCACCTTCATCTGCCGCATAATGCCGCGCGCGGAAAATTCCGGCGTCGCCAGCTGCGCGTTGCACTGATGCCAGAGGCTTTCTGCCGTTTCAGGCCGGAACAGCTGGCCGGTGATGCCAAACGGCCGCTTCAGCTCGAGGTGCGTCCAGTGATAGAGCGGATTGCCCAGCGTTTTCGGCACGGTCTGCGCCCAGGCCTGATATTTATCATAATCGCTGCCGTTGCCGGTGATCAGCGATTCTGCCACGCCCGCCGCACGCAGCGCCCGCCATTTATAGTGATCGCCTTCCAGCCAGATCTGGCTGAGATTCTCAAACTGACGGTCTTCAGCAATATCCTGCGGGTTGAGATGGCAGTGATAGTCATAGATTGGCATATCCGCCGCATAGCGGTGATACAGCTCGCGCGCGGCATCGCTGCGCAGTAAGAAATCTTCACCCATAAATACCGTCATTGCGTAGGCTCCGTTTTGCCAGACATCCCATCGCGCCAGGATATTTGGTTGACCACTTTTTATATAAATGCTCGCATTCGCTCATTGAATGGTCGAAGAGAGGCGGTTAACTGCCATAAAACACCAAAATAGCGTTTTGGTCGACCAATATTGGCTATTGTTGTGAGTGATATCACCCATCTGCACATTTCCTGTTGACCACTTTTTCACCTTGTCCGCAAGATGCGGGCAACCAGGGTGAGGGTGTGGATCAGCAATGCGTCTGGAAAGTGACGTGACTGACCGCCGCCGTTACCTCTTTCGACCGGAGATAAGCGATGAGCCTGACGGCAAACAGTGTGCAAGAGGCGGTGGGCAGTAAGAGAAAAGTCAAAAAGTTACGCTGGTGGATGCTGGTGCTGTTCCTGCTGGGCGTTACCGTTAACTACCTGACCCGCAACTCGCTGGGCATTCTGGCCCCGGAATTAAAAACCAGTCTGGGGATCACCACCGAACAGTATTCCTGGATTGTCGGTGCTTTCCAGCTGGCCTATACGCTGTTCCAGCCGTTGTGTGGCTGGCTGATTGATGTGATTGGCCTCAAGCTGGGCTTTGTGATCTGCGCCAGTATCTGGGCACTGGTCAGCCTGTTACATGCCGGCGCGGGAAGCTGGATCCATCTGGCGATCCTCCGCTTCTTTATGGGTGCCGCGGAAGCCGCTGCCACGCCCGCTAACGCCAAAACCATTGGCGACTGGTTCCCGAAAAAAGAGCGTCCCATCGCCGCAGGCTGGGCCGGTGTCGGCTTCTCTGTCGGTGCCATGCTGGCGCCGCCGATCATTTACGTCACCCACAGCTACTGGGGATGGCAAGGCGCCTTCCTGTTCTCGGGCGCGCTGGCAGCTGGCTGGGTAGTGCTGTGGCTGCTGTTCTATCATTCGCCGGAAGATCACCCGCGTCTGGACAAAGACGAGCTGGCGTTGATCAAGCAGGATAACGAGCCCGATGCGGTCAGACTGCCGTTCTTCACCGCGCTGAAAACCGTCGGCAAAAACAAACGTTTCTACGGCATCGCCATCCCGGCCTTTATGGCTGAGCCCGCCTGGGCAGTTTTAAGCTTCTGGGTACCGCTGTACCTCGCCAGCGAACGCGGCATGGATTTGAAACAGATTGCCATGTTTGCCTGGCTGCCGTTCCTCGCCGCCGATTTGGGCAGCATCGCCAGTGGCTACCTGACGCGCCTCTACACCCGTTGGTTTGGCTGCTCGCTGGTGAACTCGGTGGTTGCCAGCTCGGTGACCGGCGCATTCCTGATGCTGTCGCTGGCGCTGGTGGCGATCACCAAAGACCCTTACATCACCATTATCCTGATCTCGGTGGGTGGCTTTGGCCATCAGGTGATCTCCTGCATGTTAAGTGCGCTGGTGGTGGAGTCCTTTGATAAAGGGCAGATGGCTACGGTGAACGGGATGCGGGGTTCCTTTGCCTGGATCGCCAGCTTCCTGTTCTCCCTGTTGATAGGCGTCACGGCTGACACCATCGGATTCAATCCGCTGTTTGTGGCCATGGGCTTTTTCGATCTGATTGGTGCCGTGTTCCTGGTCGCGTTTATTGCCGAACGTCGAAGCACGTCGCGCGCGGCCTGATTTCCAGACTGACAATTTTGAAGAGTAAACGATGAAAACATTGAAAAACTGGGTGTTAGGGCAGAAAACGGCCGAATTTATTGAGCTTTGCGTCGATGAAAAACACCTGTTCCGCCTCTACGTGCTGGAACAGGGATTGTGTCGGGTGCTGATCAAGCAGAAAGGGGAGCTGGCGCTGGATCGCACCTGGAGCATCGCGCCGGAAGCGGACGTGCCGTGGGAAGGTCGCCTGCGGGAAAGCTGTGAAGGCTTCTCGCTGCCGGGTTATCACTGCGAGCATCAGGACGACAGGCTGGTGGTGACCACCGATTGCCTGCGGGTGACCGTTCATCAGCCGCTGTGGCTGGAGTGGGAATATCTTAATGAAGAGGCGGGATGGCAGCCGCTTTGCGCCGATCGCCCTACCGGCGCCTATCTGCTCAATGCCCATGGTGATGGCGTGGCGCATTATCAGCGCCGTTACGCGGAAGACAACTATTACGGCCTGGGCGAGAAAGCGGGCGATCTTAACCGTACCGGAGGCCGCTATGAAATGCGCAACCTGGATGCGATGGGCTATAACGCCGCCTCGACCGATCCGCTGTATAAGCATATTCCCTTCACCCTGACGCGGCGCGATACCGTCAGCTTCGGGCTGTTTTATGACAACCTGAGCACCACTCAGCTGGATTTAGGCAACGAGCTGGATAATTACCATCTGCCGTACCGCCGTTATCAGGCCGAGGCAGGCGACCTCGATTATTACCTGTTCCTTGGGCCAAAAGTACTGGATGTCACCAAAGCCTTTGTTCGTCTGACCGGGAAAACGCTGTTTGGCCCGAAATGGAGCCTCGGCTACAGCGGTTCGACCATGCATTACACCGATGCGCCGGATGCGCAGGTTCAGCTGATGAACTTTATTTCGCTGTGTCGGGAAAATGCCATTCCGTGCGACTCGTTCCAGCTGTCGTCAGGCTACACCTCAATCAACGACAAGCGTTATGTCTTCAACTGGAACCACGACAAGGTGCCGCAGCCGGAGCTGATGAGTGCGGCGTTTCATGAGGCCGGGATGAAGCTGGCTGCCAACATTAAGCCTTGCCTGTTGCAGGACCATCCGCGCTATGACGAAGTGGCGCAGAAGGGGCTGTTTATTCGCGATTCTGAATCAGACGCGCCTGAACGCTCGGTCTTCTGGGATGACGAAGGATCGCACCTCGACTTCACCAATCCGGCCACGGTGGCCTGGTGGCAGGAAAATGTCACCCACCAGCTGCTGGAAAAGGGGATTGATTCCACCTGGAATGACAACAACGAATATGAAGTCTGGGATGGCGAAGCGCGCTGTCACGGCTTCGGTCAGCCGTTGCCGATCAAGCTGATCCGTCCGGTCATGCCGCTACTGATGATGCGTGCTTCGATGGAGGCCCAGCAGCGGTTCGCGCCCGAAAAGCGTCCTTTCCTGATCTCCCGTTCAGGCTGTGCGGGGATGCAGCGCTATGTGCAGACCTGGAGTGGCGACAACCGCACTAACTGGCAGACGCTGCGCTATAACACGCGGATGGGCGTCGGGATGAGCCTCTCCGGCTTATATAACGTTGGGCATGACGTGGGCGGATTCTCAGGCGCCAAGCCCGATCCGGAGCTGTTTGTGCGTTGGGTCCAGAACGGCGTCATGCATCCGCGTTTCACCATCCATTCATGGAATGACGATCGCACGGTCAATGAACCCTGGATGTACCCGGAGGTCACCCCGGCGATCCGCGACGCGATGGCGCTGCGCTACCGTCTGATGCCTTACCTGTACACGCTGCTGTGGCAGGCCAGTCAGGACGATGAGCCGATGCTGCGCCCGACCTTCCTCGACCACGAGCACGATCCCCGCACCTTCGACGAGACCGATGATTTTATGCTGGGGCGTGATCTGCTGGTGGCCAGCGTGGTCGAGCCGGGAGCCACGCAGCGCGCCATCTACCTGCCTGAAAATACCACCGGCTGGTACGATTATTACAGCGGTCAGTGGCACCAGGGCGGCCAGACGATTAGCGTGGATGCGCCCTTAGACCGACTGCCGTTGATGGTCAGAGCGGGCGCGGCGCTGCCGCAGGCCAGCCGGGTGGGCCATATCGACAATGATTTGGATGACCAGCGCACGCTGCTGCTGTTCCCGGCACAAGGGATCGCTGAAGAGACCGGCATGCTGTTTGAAGATGATGGGGAAAGCTGGGAGTGGCAGCGCGACGGTGCGTTGTGGCTCAACTGGACGCTGAGCAGCGATGCTGAGCGCATCAATATTCAGTTCACTGCCCATGGACACTATCGCCCGGCCTGGAAAACCTTACGCCTGCAGCTGCCCACAGGAGAAACCCGCACGCTGACCATTAACGGCGAGCGTCAGGATAGCTGGACGCTGCGCTAAGCGGCAGAATGCGTCAACCAGACCGGCATTCTGGTTGACCACTCTTCAGCATTTTCCTACTATCTGAAGGCGTATTTCCTGACTGAGGCTGTGGCTATGAGTGTTGAAGTAAAGCGTCAATACCGCGAGGTCGGTGAATACCTGAAAGAAGAGCTGCATTCAGGCAAGTATCCGATCGGCACGCGACTGCCTCCCGAGCGGGATATCGCTGAGCGGGTGGGGGTTGGTCGCTCAGTGGTGCGTGAAGCCCTGATCATGCTGGAAATTGAAGGTTACGTTGAGGTGCGCAAAGGCTCGGGGATCTATGTGATTGCCATGCCAGGCGATCGCCAGCAACAGGACGGTGCCTCGCTGATCGGGCCGTTCGAACTGCTGCAGGCCAGGCAGCTGCTGGAAAGCAACATTGCCGAATTTGCCGCACTGCAGGTCACGCCAGCGGATATCAAGAAAATGCGCGCCGCGCTGGATGCCGAGATTAAAGATATTGAAACCGGTGGCGGTGAGGATGGCGATAAGCTGTTCCATCTGGCCATTGTCGAAGCCACCCACAACAATATGCTGACAGAGATGTGGAAGCAGTGCTGGGCGCAGCGGGAGAACAACCCCATGTGGCAACAGCTGCATGAGCGCATCTCCAGCAAGGAGTACCGCCGCGAATGGTTGAAGGATCACCAGCTGATCCTGGCTGCGTTACAGAAAAAAGATGCCGCTGCCGCCAAACTGGCGATGTGGACGCATCTGGAGAACGTAAAGTTACGTCTGATGGCCCTGTCAGATGTCGATGCCCCTGAATTTGATGGTTATCTTTTCGGCTCCTGGCCTATCCGCGTCACGACCTGACTCAAACTCACCCACCGTCACAAAACTGTCATAAAGTGTACATTTTACTGTCATCAAACTGTCCTATTTTGCCTCCAGCAGCAATGATTATTCATTATTAAAATGGCGTTAAGCCTGACTTTTAATCCCCCTGGAGGGAACATGACACTGATGCAAAAAACCCTGGCTCAATGTGTAGCGGTAACCCTTTCGTTGACCGCGGTTTCTGCTTTTGCCGCCACTAACCTGACCGGTGCCGGTGGGACTTTCCCGGCGCCTGTGTACAACAAATGGGCTGCAGACTACAACACAGCGACTGGCGCTCAGGTTAACTACCAGGGTATCGGTTCATCCGGTGGCGTGAAGCAAATCATCGCAAAAACCGTCGATTTTGGTGCGTCTGATGCGCCACTGAAAGATGAAGATCTGCAGAAGAATGGCCTGTTCCAGTTCCCAACCGTGATCGGTGGCGTGGTGCTGGCCGTCAACATTCCGGGAATCAAATCCGGTCAGCTGACGCTGGACGGTAAAACCGTCGGTGATATCTACCTGGGTACCATCAAGAAGTGGAACGATCCGGCAATCACCAAGCTGAACCCAGGCGTTAAGCTGCCAGACAGCAACATCAACGTGGTGCGCCGCGCTGACGGTTCCGGTACGTCCTACGTGTTCACCAGCTACCTGGCGAAAGTGAACAGCGACTGGAACAGCAAAATTGGTAAGGGCAACACCGTTAACTGGCCAACCGGTCTGGGCGGTAAAGGTAACGACGGCGTCGCCGCGTTCGTTCAGCGTCTGCCGGGTTCAATCGGTTACGTAGAATATGCCTATGCCAAGCAGAACAACCTGGCGTACACCAAACTGATGGATGCCGACGGTAAAGCCGTTTCTCCAAGCGAGAAGAGCTTCAGCAACGCCGCGAAAGGCGCGAACTGGACAGAATCTTTCGCCCAGGACCTGACCTTCCAGAAAGGTGACGACGCATGGCCAATCTCTTCCACCACCTTTATCCTGGTGCAGAAAGAGCAGGCCAACGCGGAGAAAGGCGCAGCGGTACTGAAATTCTTCGACTGGGCCTACAAAAACGGCGGCAAAACCACCAACAGCCTGGACTATGCTGCGCTGCCAGACTCGGTAGTTGAGCAGATCCGTGCCGCCTGGAAAACCAACGTGAAAGACAGCTCCGGTAAAGCACTGTACTAAGCTGTTGTAGGGGCCGGAGCACTCCGGCCCGTTCCCTCGGGTGGCACCGTCGTGCCGCCCCTACACTTTCAACATCGAGAACTCTATGGCTGCAACCAAGCCGACATTCAAAGCCCCCGGCAAGCAGGGTGACATCATTTTCGGTGCACTGGTAAAACTGGCTGCGCTGATCGTGCTGCTGCTGCTCGGTGGCATTATTGTCTCTCTGATCATCTCTTCCTGGCCCAGCATTGAGAAATTTGGTTTCTCGTTCCTGTGGACCAAAACCTGGGATGCACCCAACGAACAATTTGGTGCGCTGGTACCGATTTACGGCACCGTCGTGACCTCGATTATCGCGCTGATTATTGCCGTTCCGGTCAGCTTTGGTATCGCCCTGTTCCTGACTGAACTGGCACCGAACTGGCTCCGCCGCCCGCTGGGCACGGCGATTGAGCTGCTGGCGGCGATCCCCAGCATTGTCTACGGCATGTGGGGCCTGTTTATTTTTGCGCCGCTGTTTGCCACCTACTTCCAGACCCCGTTGGGCGACCTGATGGCGAACATTCCCATCGTCGGTACGCTGTTCTCGGGTCCGGCATTTGGTATTGGTATTCTGGCTGCCGGGATTATCCTGGCGATCATGATCATCCCGTACATCGCGTCTGTGATGCGCGATGTGTTTGAACAAACGCCGGTGATGATGAAAGAGTCGGCTTACGGCATCGGTTGCACCACCTGGGAAGTGATCTGGCGCGTGGTGCTGCCGTTCACCAAAAACGGCGTGATTGGCGGCGTGATGCTCGGTCTGGGGCGTGCGCTGGGTGAAACCATGGCGGTGACCTTTATCATCGGTAACACCTACCAGCTCGACAGCCCGTCGCTGTTTATGCCGGGCAACAGTATTACCTCCGCGCTGGCGAACGAATTTGCTGAAGCGGAATCCGGCGTGCATACCGCCGCGCTGATGGAGCTGGGCCTGATCCTGTTTGTGATTACCTTTATCGTGCTGGCCTGCTCAAAACTGATGATTTTGCGCCTGGCAAAAAGTGAAGGAGCGCGCTCATGACCACCATGGAAATGCAGTCTCGCGCCGAACTGGACGCATCCCGCCGCAAAATGCAGGCGTGGCGTCGAATGAAAAACCGCATCGCGCTGGCGCTGTCGATGCTGACCATGGCCTTTGGCCTGTTCTGGTTGGTGTGGATCCTGTTTGCCACCGTCACCCGTGGCGTGGATGGCATGACGCTGTCGCTGTTTACCGAGAATACGCCGCCGCCAAATACCGCCGGTGGCGGCCTGGCCAACGCCATCGCCGGTAGCGGACTGTTAATCTTATGGTCAACGGTGATCGGCACGCCGCTGGGCATTATGGCCGGGGTTTATCTGGCCGAATATGGCCGCAAATCCTGGCTGGCCGAGGTGATCCGTTTTATTAACGACATCCTGCTGTCTGCTCCGTCGATTGTGGTCGGTCTGTTTGTCTACACGCTGGTTGTGGCCAAGATGCAGCACTTCTCTGGCTGGGCGGGTGTGGTTGCGCTGGCCCTGCTGCAGATCCCGATTGTTATCCGCACCACGGAAAACATGCTGCGACTGGTGCCGGACAGCCTGCGTGAAGCGGCGTACGCGCTGGGCACGCCGAAGTGGAAGATGATCTCGGCGATCACCCTGAAAGCCTCCGTCTCCGGCATTCTGACCGGCGTGCTGTTGGCGATTGCCCGTATTGCGGGCGAAACGGCGCCGCTGCTGTTCACCTCACTCTCCAACCAGTTCTGGAGTACTGACATGATGCAGCCGCTGGCCAACCTGCCGGTGACCATCTTTAAATTCGCCATGAGCCCGTTTGCCGAATGGCAGAGTCTGGCCTGGGCGGGCGTGCTGCTGATTACCCTCTGCGTGCTGTTGCTGAACATCCTGGCGCGCGTCGTTTTTGCCAAGGGCAAACATTAATTACTTAAGCGCGGCTGCGGCGGCGTGAATAAGCGAGAAAGAGAATGGCTGACAACACCTCAAGTAAGATGATTCAGGTTCGTGATTTGAACTTCTACTACGGGAAATTTCATGCGCTGAAAAACATCAATCTGGATATCGCGAAAAACCAGGTCACGGCGTTTATCGGCCCGTCAGGCTGTGGCAAGTCCACCCTGCTGCGTACCTTTAACAAGATGTTCTCGCTCTACCCGGAACAGCGGGCAGAAGGCGAGATCATGCTGGATGGCGAAAACATTCTCACCGCCAGCCAGGATATCGCGCTGCTGCGTGCCCGGGTCGGAATGGTGTTCCAGAAGCCGACGCCGTTCCCGATGTCGATTTATGACAACATCGCCTTTGGCGTGCGCCTGTTTGAAAAATTGTCCCGCGCGGATATGGATGAGCGCGTACAGTGGGCGCTGACCAAGGCCGCGCTGTGGACAGAAACCAAAGACAAGCTGCACCAGAGTGGCTACAGCCTGTCGGGTGGTCAGCAACAGCGTCTGTGCATCGCGCGGGGCATTGCCATTCGCCCAGAGGTGCTGCTGCTGGATGAACCCTGCTCGGCGCTGGATCCGATCTCGACCGGCCGCATTGAAGAGCTGATCACCGAATTAAAGCAGGATTACACCGTGGTTATCGTGACGCACAACATGCAGCAGGCTGCACGCTGTTCCGATCACACGGCCTTTATGTATCTGGGCGAACTGATTGAATTCAGCGATACTGACACGCTGTTTACCAAGCCGCATCAGAAACAAACTGAAGACTACATTACCGGCCGTTACGGTTGAGTTGACTGGAGAGTACGATGGATAACCTGAATCTGAATAAACATATCTCCGGGCAGTTTAACGCCGAGCTGGAGCATATCCGTACCCAGGTGATGACCATGGGCGGCATGGTTGAGCAGCAACTGATGGACGCCATCAAAGCGATGCACAACCAGGATGGCGAGCTGGCGAAGCAGGTGATTGATGGTGACCAGAAGGTCAACATGATGGAAGTGTCGATTGATGAAGCCTGCGTGCGCATCATCGCCAAACGTCAGCCCACCGCCAGCGATCTGCGTCTGGTGATGGCGATCATCAAAACCATCTCCGAGCTGGAACGCATTGGTGATGTGGCCGAGAAGATCAGCCGCACCGCGCTGGAGAAATTCGGTCAGCATCACAAGCCGCTGTTGGTCAGCCTGGAGTCGCTGGGCCATCACACCATTCAGATGCTGCATGATGTGCTGGATGCCTTCGCGCGGATGGATCTGGGCGCGGCGATTGAGATCTACCGTGAAGACAAGAAGGTCGATCAGGAGTATGAGGGCATCGTGCGTCAGCTGATGACCTATATGATGGAAGATCCGCGCACCATTCCCAGCGTGCTGACCGCGTTATTCTGCGCCCGCGCCATTGAGCGTATCGGCGATCGTTGTCAGAACATCTGCGAAATCATCTTCTACTTCGTTAAAGGGCAGGATTTCCGCCACGTTGGCGGTGACGAGCTCGATAAGCTGTTAACCGGCGACGACGAAGGCAGTAATTCTCCTACCTGATGTTCCTCACTGGCCGGCTGAGTCCGGCCCGTTGATCCTGCCGGCGACTTTTCGTCTGGAATGTGACCGCCTGCCTACTTATACTTGCCGCACTTTATTTCTGGCAGGGAACACTCATGATTTCAAAGACGCCCGTAAAGGGCGCTACTCCAGGCAAGGCCATGCTGGCGGCGATCAGCGGCTATGCAATGGACGGCTTCGATCTGCTGATTCTGGGCTTTATGCTGCCCGCCATCTCGATTTCACTGGCGCTCAGCCCTTCGCAGGCGGGCTCACTGGTGACCTGGACGCTGATTGGCGCGGTACTCGGCGGCATTATCTTCGGGCACCTGAGCGATCGCTTTGGCCGCATCCGCGTACTGACCTATACCATCCTGATGTTCTCGGTGTTCACCGGTCTGTGCGCGGTGGCGCAGGGTTACTGGGATCTGCTGGCCTACCGCACCTTAGCGGGCGTCGGGCTGGGCGGGGAATTCGGCATTGGTATGGCGCTGATTGCCGAAGCCTGGCCTGCCAACAAGCGTAACCGCGCGTCGGCCTGGGTCGGTATCGGCTGGCAGCTGGGCGTGTTACTGGCGGCATTTATCACCCCGTTCCTGCTGGGCTACATTGGCTGGCGCGGCATGTTCCTGGTCGGGTTACTGCCGGCTCTCGCCTCCTTTATTATCCGCCGCGGCATGGGCGAACCGGCCGGATTTACCCAACATGTGGATGTGAACCAGGGCCTTTCGTTCTCAGCAAGGCTTAAGCTGCTGGTCAAGGATCGCGCGACCGCCAAAGCCAGCCTGGGGATTTTCATCCTTTGTTCGGTGCAGAATTTTGGCTATTACGGCCTGATGATCTGGATGCCAAGCTACCTTTCCAGCAATTTCGGCTTCTCGCTGACCAAGTCAGGGCTGTGGACGGCGGTGACGGTGATCGGCATGACCTTTGGCATCTGGCTGTTTGGCGTGCTGGCGGACCGCTTCGCGCGCTGGAAGATTTTCCTGCTTTACCAGTTTGGTGCGGTGATTATGGTGATCGTGTATGCGCAGCTGCGCGACCCGACCGTGATGCTGTTTACCGGTGCGGTGATGGGGATGTTTGTGAACGGGATGATTGGCGGTTACGGTGCCCTGATCTCCGACACCTACCCGGCGAAGGTGCGGGCAACGGCGCAGAACGTGTTGTTCAACCTCGGCCGTGGTGTGGGCGGTTTTGGTCCACTGGTGATAGGTCTGCTGGTGATCCACCTGTCGTTTACCGCCGCCATTACCCTGCTGGCGCTGATTTACCTGCTGGATATCTTCGCCACCCTGTTCCTGCTGCCCAAAAAGCAGGGCACGGAGGATTCGCTGGGCGCGATTGGCTGATCGGCTCAGGGGCGAAGAGATTCGCCTCTGACGCCGCTTAACTGGTGATGTTCCAGCCTTTTGCCCGCCACAGTGCAGGCAGTTCGGCCATCTCGGTGAAAGGGGTGACCAAAGGGTGATCCAGCGGCTTATTATGCGCATCCGCGCAGAAGTAAAACACCGGAATGCCTGCCGCAATACCGGCCTTCGCTCCCGCTTCCGAGTCATCAATCAGAATGCACTGCCCGATGGGAACGTTCATCTCGCGGGCGGCGTGGTACATCAATTCCGGATCGGGTTTCCAGCTGCCAATGTCATAGCCGCTGTAAAGGCGATCGGTAAACCACGGCAGCATCTCCGTCAGCCCCAGCGAGTGCTGCATTTTTGGCACCGTCCCGTTGGATACCACGCACATCGGCACGGTGATCTGCTCAAGCAGCGCTTTTGCGCCGGCGATCGGCTTCAGTTCCAGATCGAACAGCCGCGCCACTTCTTTGCGGTATGCCGGTTCGAACTCCTCTTTGCTGACGCTGAGATGATGCCCGGCGCGCACCTCGGCAATAATGTCGTACAGCTTGACGCCTTTGTACTTTTCAAACATCTCCTGCAGTGAAAGGTCGCCGCCAAACTGCGCGAAGGTATTCACGTAGGCCTGGGTACAAAGCAGTTCACTGTCCACCAGCGTTCCGTCGCAATCAAAAAATACACATCCAACAGTCATCGGTGTCTCCCGGAGTTTTTTTACGGTCGCTCCACTTTGACTTACCTGCGGCGGAATTGCGACTGAGAAATGTCAATTCCAGTTAGTGGTTGTGAACGTCTGTAAAACGCGGCGCAACCGGTTGCGAAAAAACCTGTCGGTTAGCTCCCAAAATCAGAATTTTAGGTTAGGATAGCCGTCGACAACTTTTCTCCGTTTTGGAATCACATAATGACTAATCCAGGCCTACTACAGCGGATCTTTAAACTGCAGGAACACGGCACGACCGTCCGTACCGAAGTGATTGCAGGTATCACCACTTTCCTGACGATGGTGTATATCGTTTTTGTGAACCCACAGATCCTCGGTGTGGCGGGCATGAACACCCAGGCGGTGTTTGTCACCACCTGTCTGATTGCCGCGTTCGGCAGCATCCTGATGGGCCTGGTCGCTAACCTGCCGGTGGCACTTGCGCCGGCAATGGGCCTGAATGCCTTCTTTGCTTTCGTGGTGGTCGGTGCGATGGGCATCTCCTGGCAGGTGGGGATGGGTGCCATCTTCTGGGGCGCGGTTGGCCTGCTGCTGCTGACCATTTTCCGCGTCCGCTACTGGATGATTGCCAATATTCCTGCCAGCCTGCGCGTGGGGATCACCGCCGGTATCGGTCTGTTTATTGCGATGATCGGCCTGAAAAATGCCGGCATCATCGTTTCCAACAAAGATACGCTGGTGGCGGTCGGTAACCTGACCTCACACAGCGTGCTGCTGGGTGCGCTGGGCTTCTTTATTATCGCCATTCTGGCTTCCCGCAATATTCATATCGCGGTGCTGGTGTCGATTGTGGTGACCACGCTGATTGGTCTGGCGATTGGTGATGTGAAATACGGCGGCGTCTTCTCCGCGCCAACCGGCATCACCTCGATTGTCGGTCAGGTGGATCTGGCCGGATCGCTGAACGTTGGCATGGCCGGCATCATCTTCTCCTTTATGCTGGTTAACCTGTTCGACTCCTCCGGTACGCTGATTGGCGTCACCGACAAAGCGGGTCTGACCGACGAGAAAGGCACCTTCCCACGCATGAAGCAGGCGCTGTTCGTTGACAGCATCAGCTCGGTGGCCGGTTCTTATATCGGCACTTCTTCCGTGACGGCCTATATCGAAAGCTCATCCGGTGTTTCCATCGGGGGCCGTACCGGGTTGATGGCGGTGGTGACCGGGATCCTGTTCCTGCTGGTGATGTTCCTGTCACCGCTGGCGGGCATGGTTCCAGCCTATGCGGCGGCGGGTGCGCTGATTTATGTTGGCGTGCTGATGAGCTCAAGCCTGGCGCGCGTGAAGTGGGATGACCTGACCGAAGCCGTTCCGGCCTTTGTCACGGCGGTGATGATGCCCTTCAGCTTCTCCATTACCGAAGGGATTGCGTTAGGCTTTATCTCTTACTGCGTGATGAAGTTTGGCACCGGTCGCTGGCGTGAAATCAGCCCCTGCGTGGTGGTTGTCGCGCTGCTGTTTGTGCTGAAAATCGTGTTTATCGACGCGCATTAATCGCGTTAAGCAGGCCAGCTCCGGCTGGCCTGTGGCTTTCTCAACGCCGGCGTTCGCCGCGTTTCCCGTGCCTATCCCTGAAACACTTTCTCTGCTGGCAGACTGGTCAGACGCAGCATGCGTTGGCCCATCGCCGGTTTGTTGACCTGAATATCCTGCAGTCGCGTCCAGTTCTTCTCTTCGTCAGACTCCCAAAGATGCAAACGCTCGTTGCCGGGTGACAGCGCACAGGACCAGATCAATAAGGGTTCCACGTCGGAAACCGCCTGAATATCGGGATACTCCAGCGAGCGTAAGCGGCCAGAGGCGGGATGCAGCCGCAATGACTCGCTGCGGCCTTCTTTCACCCCGGTCAGCTTCATCAGGCTTTTACGCATTGCCCACAGCTGGATAGCGGCTTCGCTGGGGTCGGTTTGCGCATTAATCCAGGCGCGTTCACCGGAAGAGAGGCCTTGCAGATACTGCTCCTGGGTTTGCCTGCTGTGCGCACGGACAATTTCAATGCCCAGCCCGGCATGACCGCCTTCTTCTGCCAGCAGGACGCCAATAATGTTACCGGCATAGGCCAGGCTGAAGTCAGGAAGGTCGGGGTCGGCAAACACCGGGCGGCCACACGCGCTGAGCGTCATTTCCGGCAGCTGTGAAAGGCCATAAACGCGCAGCATCAGGTCAGCCAGCAACGCGCGGGCTGCCAGATAACGCACACGGCGCTTTTCAGCCAGCGTGCTGGAGAAATCAAGCAGGGGTTGTGAGAGTCGCTGTACCGAGGGGAGACCCTGGGTAAGGGTGCGGCGTGCAAAATGACTGGCCATCTGTCGCTCCGTGAAAATGGTCGGAAAATCATCGGGGCTATTGTAAGAATTTTCTTAGCAAATATCACCTCACTTTACGTGGAAGTGCAGACTTTCAGATTAAGATCATGTTTTTGGCGATAGCTGAGCAGCATTGGACGTTTTGCAGAGAAAAGAGGGGAAACCTGCGTTTCCCCTTTGATTTATTTACCGATGCAGAAGCTGGAAAAGATGCGGCCCAGCAAATCATCGGAGGTAAACTCGCCGGTGATTTCGCTTAACGCCTGTTGCGCCACTCTCAGCTCTTCCGCCAGCAGTTCGCCAGCACGGGCGCCCAGCAGCTGCTCTCTTCCCTGGAGTAAGTGAGTAGCTGCTAACTCAAGCGCCTGCAGGTGACGACGACGCGCCAGGAAGCCGCCTTCCATGTTGCCGGAGAAGCCCATGCTCTCTTTCAGATGGTTGCGCAGCACGTCAATGCCGTCGCCGGTGCGGGCCGACAGGCGAATAAGTGAGTGGCCATTCACTTCCGTCAGACCTTGCGCCTCGCCGGTGACGTCCGCTTTGTTACGCACCACGGTGATCGGCAGAGTCGCGGGTAAACGGGCAATAAAGTCTGGCCAGATTTCGGCAGGCTCGGTGGCGCCGGTGGTGGTGCCGTCAACCATAAACAGCACGCGATCTGCCTGTTCGATCTCGTTCCACGCACGTTCGATGCCGATGCGCTCAACTTCGTCGCTGGCTTCGCGCAGTCCGGCGGTATCAATGATATGCAGCGGCATGCCGTCAATATGGATGTGCTCGCGCAGCACGTCGCGGGTGGTACCGGCGATATCGGTCACAATCGCCGCCTCACGGCCTGCCAGCGCATTCAGCAGGCTGGACTTACCGGCATTGGGGCGACCGGCGATCACCACCTTCATGCCTTCCCGCAGCAGGCTGCCCTGACGCGCTTCGGCCCGCACGCCATCCAGATCGGCAATCACCTGTTCCAGCTGCGCTTCGATTTTGCCGTCTGACAGGAAGTCGATCTCCTCATCCGGGAAGTCGATAGCCGCTTCGACGTAGATTCGCAGGTGAGTAAGTGCTTCCACAAGATGGTTAACGCGCAGCGAAAACGCCCCCTGAAGGGAGTTCAGCGCCGAGCGCGCTGCCTGTTCAGAACTGGCATCAATCAGGTCGGCAATCGCCTCAGCCTGCGCGAGGTCCAGCTTGTCATTGAGGAAGGCGCGTTCTGAGAATTCGCCGGGACGGGCGATACGCAGGCCAGGCATGGCGACAATGCGCTTAAGCAGCAGGTCGAGGATCACCGGGCCGCCATGACCCTGCAGTTCCAGCACATCTTCGCCGGTAAAGGAGTTCGGGCCTGGGAACCACAGCGCAATGCCCTGGTCCAGCGCTTTCCCATCGGTATCACGGAAGGGCAGATAGTCGGCGTAGCGGGGTTTAGGCAGCTTGCCCAGCAGTGCCTGAGCAACCTCAGCGGCTTTGCTGCCGGAAATGCGCAGGATGCCCACACCACCGCGACCTGGCGGCGTCGCCTGGGCGACGATAGTCTCGCTATGACTCATATTCGACTCTCTTTTTTTGGCAAAAAAATAAGGCGGTCAGTGACCGCCTTATAGTACACCCTTCCTCTTTCTCACTGCCCGCGTATTGGCTGCAATGAGAAATCCTCCGGGTGAAGCATCTTTTAGTGAAACTTATGCTTTCTTCTTGTCACGGCTGTGTAAGCCACGTTTTTCCAGGCCGCGATAAATCAGCTGCTGCTGGATAATGGTGACCAGGTTACTGACGATGTAGTACAGCACCAGACCAGACGGGAACCACAGGAAGAACACGGTGAAGATCACCGGCATAAAGGTCATGATCTTCTGCTGCATCGGGTCGGTCACGGTGGTCGGCGACATCTTCTGAATGAAGAACATCGTTACGCCCATCAGGATCGGCAGGATGTAGTACGGGTCCTGTGCAGACAGGTCATGGATCCACAGTGCAAACGGCGCATGACGCAGTTCAATCGAGCCCATCAGCATGTAATACAGCGCCAGGAAGATTGGCATCTGGATAACCAGCGGCAGACAGCCACCCAATGGGTTCACTTTCTCTGCTTTGTACAGCGCCATCATTTCCTGGCTCATACGCTGCTTATCTTCACCGATACGCTCACGCATTGCCTGAATCTTCGGCTGCAGCATGCGCATTTTCGCCATGGAGGTGTACTGCGCTTTAGTCAGCGGGTACATGATGCCACGAACGATAAAGGTGATAACGATAATGGAGAAGCCCCAGTTACCGATAAAGCTGTGCAGGAATTTCAGCAGTTTGAACAGCGGCTGCGAGATAAACCACAACCAGCCATAATCCACGGTCAGGTCCAGATGCGGCGCGATAGCGGCCATCTTGTCCTGAATTTCCGGTCCAACCCACAGGGTGGCAGCCAGATTCTGCTGCGCGCCAGGGGCGATAGTGACCGGTGCAGATTTGTAGCCGATAGCCGCAATACCGTTACCCAGGTTACTGGTGTAAAGCGTATTGGTGCCGTTGGTGCGTGGCACCCAGGCCGTCGCGAAGTATTGCTGAAGCATCGCCACCCAACCGTTGTTGGTGGTGGTGCTCAGGTTTTCGTTATCGCTGATTTTATCAAACTTGTACTTCTCGTAGTTGGTCTCACTGCTGGAGTAAGCCGCGCCACGGAAAGTGTGCAACGCAAAATTATTACTGCCGGTATCGCGGTGTTTTGGCAGGTCGATGGTCTGCTTCAGCTGACCGAACATCGCCACTTCCAGCGGCTGCTGGGTGGTGTTGTTAACCTGATAATCCACGTTGATCGCAAACTCACCGCGCTTCAGTACGAAGGTTTTGGTGTAGGTTGCGCCGTTTTCCGCAGTGTAGGTCATCGGGATACGCAGTTCGCTCTGGCCGTCCGCCATCTCAAAGCTATCCTGAGTGGTGGTGAACAGTGGACGCGCGCCGTTAGCCGGGTTGTCCGGGCCGTTACGACCGGTCAGACCGCTCTGAGCCTGATACAGAAAACCTGGGTTGGTTTCCAGCAGCTGGAATGGCTGAGAAGAACCCAGTTTATCCGGGTAAGTCAGCAGCTGTGCCTGCTCGATATCGCCACCACGGGTGTTGATATGTAATGTCAGGACATCAGTCTTAACGGTGATCGTTTTGCCCTGTCCGCTGGCAGGTACGCCCTGGTTTGCGGCATCACCGGCTGCGCTGGTCGTGTTTTGTGTGGTCTGAGTCTGCACAGGCTGCGGAGCGTGGTCCGTCTGCCAGGCTTGCCAGATCATAAAAGACACGAACAGAAAAGCGATGAGAAAAAGATTGCGTTGCGAATCCATCGTTAATGTTCTCTGTTATCGTCGGTTTTTGGCGGCACCGGATCGTCGCCACCCGGGTTCAAGGGGTGGCATTTTAATACGCGTTTCATCGTTAACCAACTGCCTTTTATCACCCCAAACCTGCGCAATGCCTCAATACCGTATTGAGAACAGGTGGGATGGAAGCGACAGTGGGGTCCTAAAAGCGGACTAATCGCGCGTTGATACACGCGGATGACCGCTATCAGGAGCCGCGAGCCAGGCGACAGTGACGACGCCATAGTTTCTCCAACGCTTCCGTCAGCGCACGGTTATCTAGGTCAGCCACGCCTTTTTTCGCCACGATCACGAAATCCATTGCTGGAAGTTCATGTTGACGCAGGCGAAAACTCTCGCGGGTCAATCTCTTGATCCGGTTGCGTTCATGCGCGCGTTTGACGTGTTTTTTTGCGACGGTAAGACCGATGCGGGGATGCCCCAGCGAGTTCAGGCGGCCGAGAATAGTAATTTGCGGCGTGCCAGCTCTTTGTGGCTGCTGGAAGACGAAAGTGAAATGAGTGGGAGTTAACAAACGTAACTCCCTGGGAAATGCGAGCTTAACCACTGAGCGGTTAGCTTTTATTACTTAGAAACGGTCAGGCGTGAACGGCCTTTAGCACGACGACGTGCCAGAACCTGTTGACCATTTTTTGTTGCCATACGAGCACGGAAACCGTGTGAACGGTTACGCTTCAGTACGGACGGTTGAAAAGTGCGTTTCATGGCGATTTCTACCTAAACTTGGAAAATTTTCACTGGGTGACGCGTTTTGATGGTCAGAAAACCGACCGACGCCTCAGTGTGTCTTTAATAAAGAGGCGGGATTGTAATAATTGTACAGTCCGGAGTCAATTTACTTCGCGTTAAAAGCCGCGTCTGGATGTCCCGGTCGACCGCAAAACCAGCCGGTACGGGCCAGAGCGCTACGCGTCGGGGCGAGAATTATACGGCCTCTGCTATAAAGCGCAAGGATCGTTCAGGATCTTCTTGCGATCCCTTACATCAGGCTTGCGACAATAACGTGACGGGCGCTTTAAAATTCGATGAATGCAGACGATCCTGAATGCCTTTTGAGCACGAGAGCGTAAACTTATCCCCGCAGCGATGGCCTGTGGATAAATTGGATCAAAACTGTGTAGAAAGTGAAGATCTCTGCTTCGCTTTACGCTATGATCCGCCCTTCCGTTTGCGATCCTCCGGGTCGATCGATGGCGGGATAACCGCGGACAGCGGTTCGTATGTGCGTCATCTGCATGCGTCAACAATGATGAATTTATCGCTTCAGCGCCTTTTTTCTTATCGAATTTTTTCGAGTGGAGTCCGCC